>CAWGNS010000001.1:0-206059 GCA_963824095.1 Terriglobia bacterium
CCCTCAAGCCACCCTGGCCACCTTCCGGACCGTGACCGTAACGCGATAACCCAGCGAACCCAGGATCCGAATCAGCAGGTCGCTCGAAACATCGTCGACATTATCATTCAGAATCGCCGTGACCCGCGTTCGAGAAGTGCCCGCCCGCCTGGCGACTTCGGCGTGGGTCAGCTTCTCTTTGCGAACGACCTCCTTGAGACGCTGGAGCAGAGCATACTGGACCTGCCACTCCTTGGCGTCGGCGGCAGACAGTCCCAAGGCTTCGGCCAGAGCCTCGGGTGTCTTTGCGAGGAACGGTCTAGTCTTGCGCATCGAGAAGCTCCTTGAGATGTTTCCGTGCCGGATCTCGCCCGCGGGCGTGCGCTGAGTTCTTTTTACGAATGCGTGAAACACAAGAACGATCTGACCGAGCGCACCCGGTGGTCGCCGCCCGCTTCATCGCGTTCTCGTTTCCCGCCATCCTCGGCTACAATGGTCGCACCCTCCCATGCTGAACGAACCGTTCGATTGGCGCGACGTGCGCTATCAGGTCAACCGTCATACCAGCTATGACGTCCACCTTTCTTTTGTCGGCAGGCCCGACAAGAAGCTGCTTCCCGTGGGAACGAAGCTCTATCGGCTGGATTTTCCCGTGGTTCTGGGCATCTTTATGAAAGTCTGGTGGATGGGCGAAGAGGCGTACCAACTCCTGTTTGAGACCGCCGATCCCAATCCGTCCGCGCTGCGTCAGGAATGGCAGAACACCTTGTCCCTGAGAAGGCCGGGCAAGGGCGGGCACGGCAACCTCGGAGGACGGACCGGCGAAGCGGGGCCGCGCACGCAGGTGTTGGTCATCGTGACCACCCGGCCCGTCTTTGCGTGGGTCGGCAAGGCGAGCCCGCTGTTCCACAAAGAAGGCGGCGCCGAACAGATCTATCTGCCCAACTTGGCCAGCGGCGCTGGCCCCTACCGCAGCGAGCACGCCCGGCTGCTGCGAACCTACACGCTGCCGGCGAACTAAACCACCCGACTAGGCGCTAGTCCGCAGTTCCCGCATCGCATAGAAATCCTCCGCCCGTCACAGCCTCTCCAGAATTCCTAACCTGCGGATTTCAAGCCACTTCCCCCACCAGCCCAGCCAAAAACCTTGGCCGCACGCCCTATCCTGGAAGAAGAAGAAGGAGGCCGCAAATGCCAACTGCCCGCCAGATCCAGACCGATGGTCACAACGGCCCCCTCGCTTCGGGACCCAATCTGCCCCAAGGCAAGACCATCTCGATCACCAACAGGATTCCGACGGCGGATGGGCACGAAACGCTGTCCAGTCACCCCACGGCAATTTCCCCACCAACCACACCGCCGGCCGAAAGCACAAAAATTGACAAAACGAACCCAATCCCATTTCTGGGATAAATCTCGGGCGCTACGCGGAAATGAAAGATTGAGACGGCGGTGGTCGTCGTAAATTCAGACGACGGGGGAGCGCCGCGACGGCCACCGATCTCGAAAAGCGGGTCCGTGGAGACGTTTATCGTAGCAGTGCGCCAATACGCGTCCTGTGCACCCTAGCGACTCGGCGAATGCCGGGTGTGTTGGCCGGTCTACGGGCATCTGGCTATCGGGAATGGCTCTACTTCCAGTGGCTGCGCAGGACGTCGCGGAGCGGTCCTGGCGTTGCGGGGTCCGAAGGAAGAACATGGAAGCGCGCCATCAGCTTGAACTCAGCCAGATCGTTGAGCGCCCCCATGATATAGCGCCGTGCGGTAAGCCGCGTGAGTTGCGCCGGCAGGGGGCTCACAATGCCGTCATATCCGAGCGGGTAGCCCTTCTGCTGGGCATAAATTTGCTGAAAAAAGTAGATCCAACGGGCCGTGTTGGGGCCGAATCGGCCGTCAACGACCAAGGGAGTCAGTTCCTCGGTGAAGGCTTGTTTTGTGACTTCACGCATTTGCTTGTAGTCCTCGCCGACTGCCGTTTTCAGGAGGTACTGAACAAGCATGACGTCCTCGTTCTTGTTCGGTTTGCCTGGTCCAACCGCGGATCCGATGTTGTAGAGGGCCCATTGGTGGTATGCCATAAATGCGAGTGTCCCCGTATCGAGAGCCAGACAGCATATTTCACAAGGAGTCGGCTGCGAGGCGTCAGAAGCCCGCGTCTACTGCGTTGCTCTTGCTTGCCGTGCTCAGCGTACTGTCTAAGCACGCCTCCGCGCGCCAAGCTTCGCGCGCCCTGTATCCACGGGCTTCTGACGCCTCCCGCTTCGCTCCTTGCGAAAAATGTGGGTTGGCGAACCAGGACCGTTTGGGTCCTGGGGTGACCCAGTATACACCTGACCCGCCACGAATACACCGTCTTTTTTGCGCGGAATGGTGCGCATCGTTTCCGCCGCTGGCAGGGCTCGTCCGATCGCCCTTCCCGACCGACCTCTATCACGAGGTTTACAAATCCAGCCTGGAGGAGATCGGGAGGAATTCGGGGCCGACCCCGGGTGAGTTGCGCGAGAGCGCAATCGCCACGATGCGTCGGAAGGTTGTGGCTGGCGTCGGCGGCGCACGATCAACTTGGCGAAGAGTTCGGGGACAGCCCCCGAACCCGGCGCGGCTCCGGCGCCCGACTGCGCCACACGGCTGTCGAATCGACTCCTGAGGCGGATCGAGTGGTTTGGCGGAAGGTCAACTCCGAGTTCGGGCGAGTCCGGGGGCTGGCCCGATCTCCCTAGACCGATTCTTTTCAATATCGGCAATCGAATTGCGGTCGATTATTTCATGGGTTCCTCTCCCAGTCTTTCCTTCACATCGTCCCGTCTCAAGACCCATTTCCCTCCGAAAACTACCGGATCGTCACCGTTCCCTGTGCTGCGTACTCCTGATCGCCGACGGTGAACCCCAGGCGCAAGGTTCCGGTGACTTGGTCGGCGGGCACTCGTACACGGACCCGCGCGATGCCCAACAGGTGGTAGGGCGCTGAGCCGGCGTCGATGACCTGCGCGTTGACGAACCGCGGCGGGCACAGTTTACAATCCAACGCCAGAAAAGTTGCCGCCACTGGAGTCGTCAGCGGCAGCAGTCCCGGCGCCGTGGAACGCGCCGTCTTCGAGCGGTCCTTCGGGCGTCCCTGCTCCCACCACGTACACCGTGAGGATCGAGCCCAACCTGGCCGGATTTTCCACCGCGTTGATCGTGCCGTCTTCGTTCCAGGCCAGCGACTGCGGGCCGTTGGACACGATGCCAGGCGCCAGCGGCGCGGTGGCGGCTTCGAGGCAGGCCTGCTCGCCTTCGCGGTGGACACAGACGGGAACCATCGCCCCGTCCGTCCGCATGCGCCACGGCGTCAGGAAGTTGATCTGGCGGTCCGCGGTGTAGACGACCGGCGCCGGCTCGCCGTCCACCGTGACGGTCGTGCCGGCCAGCGACAGCGGCACGGACTCGGCGCCAGCGCCATACACCACTCCCTGGGCCGGACCGAGTCCGCTGCCGAACAGCACCGTCAGCGCGCCGGGGCTCAACGGCAGCGGCTCGTAGGTGCCGCCGTGACCGACGCAGCCGACCACCGGGCGCTCGTCGCCGACGAACGCCGGATCGATGCGGACCAGCTCGAAGCTGCGCTGCGGGACCTGCGCGCCGGCACTCCAGCGATAGATCAGGCGGATAGCCAGGATCGTGCCGTCCAGCGGTGAGCGGAGGGCGGCTTCGGCCAGCGGATCGAACGTCGTGTAGAGCGCGGCGCCATCGGGACCAAACACCGAATGGGCGCCCTCGTCGAACCGCTGGTCGAGTGTCAGGCCCGAATAGCCGTCGGGCGGCGGTACGTTGCCCATGCAGGGCCGAGTGGTGTGGAGCGTCGGGAAGTTCGTCGCGAGTGCGTGAAACAGGTGCACGCGGCCGGCGTCGCTGAGGACCAAGGCCGTCCTGCGCAGCGCAACCGATCGCTGGTAGTTGGGCCAGCCCGGGAAGGTACGCTCGAACAGGAGCCCGGCGCCATCGGGAGAGAATTTCTGCACGGCAAGCACCGCCGGACTCGTGGAGCCGGCGACGAAGAGGTTCCCGGCGTCGTCGACAGCGACCGACGGCTCCCCCACGCTGGTGACGCGCGAGACCAGTTCGGCAGAGGCTGTGCTGTCGACGACCTTCAACGCCAGCGGCGCCGCCAGCAGAATGCGGCCGTCGGGCAGCAGGGCCAGATCGTCGATGGATGACAGATCGAAGGCCGTGGCGAAGTCGATGGCGTCCCCGGCCGCGTCAAGCTTGGCCACAAACGCGCTGCTGCCGTAAGGGTTCGGGAACGGATGGAGGACGCCCGGGGTAGTCGGCAGGGCCGAGGTCACCGCGACGCCTCCGAGATACGCGGCGCCGGCGGCATCCACGGCGATAGGTCCCGGATTGACGCCGCCGCCGAGCAACGTGCTGTAGAGGATCTCGTCGCCGGTGGCATTCAGCTTCACTACGAAGGCCTGCTGGCCCGACTGAAAGAGCGGTGGAGCCAGGTTGACGGTCGATGGGAAGTCGCTGGAACGCGTGATGCCCGTCAGGTAGAGCTCGCCCGTGTCGGCGACCGCGATCGAGCGCAGGAACTCCATCCCCGAGCCGCCGAGGATCGTCTTGTAGAGCACCCGATCCAGCGCAGCGTCCATTTTGACAATCAGGATGCTTTGCTCGCCAAGCTGTCCGGCGGTAAGAGTCGCAGCGACATCGTCTGGGACGCCCTCGATGACACCGGCGAAGTAGACCTCGCCCGTGGGTGTGACCGCCATGGCCGCGTCGCCAAACGTGCCCGGGCTGCCGAGGATCAGGTTGAGATCGACACGCTGTTCGATGCCAGGTTCAATGCCAGGTGAGAGATTCTGCGCCATCGAGAGGATGGAGCAAGCGAGCAGGAGAAGTAGCGAGCGCAAGGGTGTCCCTCCGGGGATCGATTGGGACGCGGTGGGCAGTGCCGGTCGGGCGAGTTCAGGGTCCGACGCTTACCGTATAGTGTATCGCAGCGAGTTTTCAGGTGGAGCACGATAGCGTGTTTGCCAAGACGGATTGACGGCATGGATCGGAAATGGCGAAACGGCTGCGCGCTACAGCCCCGTTGGAGGCACAGCAGCCGCGAACAGGACGCAATGGGAGGCACCTGGGAAAGCTGTATAGCCCGAATTTCACCGCCCAGAGGCTCATTCATCCCGCAACACGACCGCCGCATCCAACCGCGCGGCCCGGCGGGCGGGGATGAGTGCGGCGACGATTCCCGTGGCTGCGAGCAAGCCACATCCGACGGCCAGAGTTTTGGCATCGTTGGGTTCCAGGCCAAACAAGAGCGACTCCGCATAGCGCGAGAGGGCGAACGAGCCCGCCAGTCCTACAGCCAGTCCGATCAGCAGCAGACGTCCGGCTTCTCCGAAGACCAGGCCGAGGATGTCGCGGGTTTCCGCTCCCAGCGCCATGCGCACTCCGATTTCGGTGCGGCGGCGGGCGACCATGTAGGACATCACTCCGTAGAGTCCAAGCATCGACAGCAGCGCGGCCAGCAAGCCGAAAGCCCCCGAGAGGTTGGCCATCAGCCGCTCGCGCGTCACCGATTGCTCGATTTGTTCATCGAGTACGTGGTATTCGACCAGCAGGCCGGGGTCGATCTTGGCCATTTCCCGTTCGACTCCAGCCATGACGGTGTGGAAGGCGCCGCGGCTGCGAATCATGAAGCTCAACTCGTCGATCGGATCTCCTTCCCTCTGGAAGGGCAGGAAAGCGATGGGCCGGTTCTGGTCCCGGAGCCCTCTGAATTTGGTGTTCTTGACGACGCCGACGACCTGAAAGACGGGATCGGTTTTCCCGGCTTCGGCTTCGTAGCGAAACGTGCGGCCGAGGGGATCTTTGCCGCCGAAAACCTCTTGGGCGAACTTCTCGTTGACGATCGCCACGTTGGGCGCATCCGAGTCGTGCGCGTCGAAGTCACGGCCGGCGAGCAGCGGTGTCTGCATGGTTTCGAAGTATCCGGGCCCCACGCGATTAAACCAGGCGGATTTGGCTTCCGGGGAAGCCTCGCTCCCTTGCGCCTGCACACGCTGATCCCAGCTACTGCCGCCGAACGGGCTCATCAGAACGGAGGCGGCCGATACGACGTCGGGAAGGCGGTCGATCCGTTCCCTCAATTGCCCGAAGACGGTCAGCCTTCGTTCGGGCTCGAGATTCGGAATCCTGGCGCTGACGGTTGCCACCAGGATGCCTTTGCCGACGAATCCCGTATCGGTGGTGAGCAAGTTGCGCAGGCTTTGGCCGAACAACAGCGCCCCAACCAACAAGACAAACGACAAGGCGATCTGCGAAACCACGAGCGCGCGCCGCAAACCGTGCCGTTGCGAGGAGGACGCCGAGCCGCGGCCCCCGCGCATAGCGTCGGCGGGAGCGGTGCGCGTGGCGCGAAGCGCCGGCGTCAGTCCGAACAGCAGGCAGGTCAGCAGCGCGAGCGCGGCGACGAATCCAAACACGCGCCAGTCGATGCCGAGCGGAAGGTACAGCTCGGATTCTCCGCTGCTGAGAAACACCACCAGGGCGCGGCCGAGCGCGTAGGCGAGGAAAGCTCCCAGCAGGGCGCCGAGCCCCGCCAGCACAAAACTCTCGGACATCAACTGAGCGACCAGACGCATGCGGGAAGCGCCGATGGCCTGCCGCAGCGCGACTTCGCGTTCCCGCGCGCTCGCCCGCGCCAGCAGCAGATTGGCCAGGTTGGCGCAGGCGATCAACAGCACCAAAGCGGTGATCCCCAGCAAGATCCAGAGCGGGTTTTCGTAGTCTTTTCGAACCGACGAAACACCGGCGTAGGCCGGCACCACGCGCAGCTTGTTCGCGAGATATTTCTTTGCGGCGTCGGGCCGGTAGGAGTCCGGCAGCGATTCTTCAAAGATGGCCGGCGAGATATCGCGCAGGTGACTGGACGCCCGCTCGACGGTCCAGCCCGGCTTGAGGCGCGCGATCGGCGTCAGCCACCAGGCCCATTTCAGCGCCAGGCGGCCTTTGCCGTCTTCGGAGAACAGCGCGTCGGCGCAAACCGGCACGGCGACGTCGAAACGCTGCGCCGGCTCGAGTCCGTAGAATGAGGGCGGCGTGACCGCGAGGATCGGAAAGTTGCGGCCGTTCAGGCTGATGTCGCGGCCGATCGCGGAGGGGTCGCCCCCGTACTCGCGCTGCCAGAAGGCGTAGTCGAGAAGTGCTCCGGCGCCGGAGCAATCGCGCGGGCTCGTATCGGGCGGCATCCAACTGCCCAGCATCGGCGTGACGCCGAGCACGGCGAGGGAGTTTGGTGTGATGTAGAGACCGTCGGCTTTGCGCGCCTCGCCGCCGCGGCTCAAGTTGAAGCGCGTCGTGCCGAACGCCAGCATGCCCGAAAAGGCTTGCTGGTGCTCGGAGATCTGCTCGATCTGCGCGTACGTGAAAGCGCGGTTGCGCGCCGCATACCAGCCCGACGTGTAAAAGTCAGGCGCTGTGTCGATAGCGACGAGCTGTGCCGGGTCTTCGACGGGAAGGCTTCGCAGGCGCAGCGCGTTGATCACCTGGAAGATGGCGGAGTTGGCGCCGATGCCCAACGCCAGCGAAAGCACCGCCACCGTGGCAAAGCCGGGATTCAGGCGCAGTTGGCGGGCTCCATAGCGAAAATCGCGGAGCAACGATTCGAGCGTTCCGGCGATGTCCATGTCGCGCGTCGTCTCCTTTTGCGCCGTATAGTTGCCGAAGGTGCGCGCGGCCACCCGGCGCGCTTCCTGTTCCGGCATGCCGCCGGCGATCAGATCGTCGGTGCGCTCGGCAATGTGAAACCGCAACTCGTCGTCGAGCTCACCGGAAAGCTTGTCGCCGCGGAAGACATTGACGATGCGCGCGAGTAACGACATGGTTCAATCCAACAGGGGCCGCAGAACGAGCGCCACGCCGCGCGTCAGGCGGTCCCAGCTTTCCTTCTCGGCCGCCAGTTGCGCGCAGCCCCGCTTGGTGATCTCGTAGTACTTCGCTTTGCGGCCCTTGTCGGTGATGCGCCAGCTCGACTTCAGCCAGCCTTGCTGTTGCATACGGTGTAGCGCCGGATACAGCGACCCCTCCTCCACGCGCAGCAGGTCCGTGGAAGCCGATTGGATGTATCCGCACAACGCGTAGCCATGCGAAGCGCCGCGGGCGTCGAGCGTCTGCAGCACGAGCAAGGTCAAAGTCCCTTGCAGGATGTCGTTCTTGCTTTTGCGTCCCATGCCTAGCTAGTTAGGGTTAGTATGCATCCAGGCGGCTGAGCTGTCAAGGGAAGTCAGTTGCGTGGCAGGAACGCCGAGACGCAAGGGGAAGGGAAGACACCTTCCGGCAGGCGCATACTCCGGCCGTTTTCGGGACAGGCAATTGCGGGAGGGCCGCGACTTTCTCTCGATTCAGGAAGAGACAGGCTCGCGCACAAGCTCGCCGAACAGCTCGGGCCGGCGCGTGCGGAGCATGTAGTTGGCCAGGGAGCGTTCGCGGGCCAGCAGTTGCGGGTCGAGGTCGGCGACGATCATCTCTTCCTGGACGCGCTCCTGCTGGGCGCTCGCCAGGACGCTTCCGTCCGGTCCCCAGATGAGGGCTACGCCGGCATGGTGGGGTTGGTTCTCGTGGTCGGCAGGGTAGCTGTCGAGAGTTCCCGCTCGGCCGGCCTGGTCCGTCAGGACGGCGAAGCAGGAGTTCTCGCGGGCGCGCAGCGCGTACTTCGAGACGAAATCGTGGGAGTGACGCCGCGCCGCCGCCTCGCTTTCCGGTGTGTCGGCCCAGGGCTTGAAACGGGCGGCATGGGGCATGAGCAGAACCTCGGCGTGGCGCAGGGCCAGCACGCGGGCCACCTCGGGAAACTGATTGTCGTAGCAAATGACCGCGCCCACTTTGCATTTCCCGACGTCGAACACCAGGATGTCGCGCCCGCCTTTGTAGTGGTTCACCTCGTCGCGCGACAAGTGCAGCTTGCGCTGCTTGCCGATGTAGCCGTCGGGGCCGGCCAACACGAGCGTGTTGAATACGATGTCGTTTTCTTTTTCGCTGAGCCCGGCGGCGAGCACCAGACGATGGCGGCGGGCCAGCTTGATCAGCCGGCGCACGCTCGGCCCATCGGGAACCGGCTCAGCCAGCTCCCAGGTGTTCGGGGTACAGTGGCCGTGGATTACCAGCTCGGGAAAGAGCACGAGATCGGCCCTTTCCGCGACGGCGCGCTCGCACCAGCCGTCGATCGCATCCAGGACGCGCTCGGGCTCGCCCAACAAACCGTTCATGCTCACGGCAGCCACGCGGGTCTGTTGCATCCGTTCGATCCTCCCCCGTCCGACAGTCGTTTGGGCCGGGCGGCCCGAGTAGTCCAGTCTGCCACAGGTGACGGCTGCCATGGCGCGGGCGGCCTTGGCCCGCGAAACCGCGCCGCTCCCAGGACCGACTCTTCCACAATCGCTGTCGGGGGCCGGCGGCCATCCACGGCGAACAAGCGCCGAATGAGGAGGTCACGTTTTCCCGCTGTCCCGTTTTCGCTCTGTCACGCTTTCGCTCTGTCACGGGCTCACTCCCAGGGGCTATCCCCGACCTCCGTCCTCGATCTCCCGCGAGGATGGCCGCTGAGAATTTCAGGGTCGGCCCTCCAAACCCGCACTGTTTCGGACGTGTTCTAGGCACGCTCGGAAGCGCTGACCGTCGTGCAGAGCAGCAACTACGACGGCTCGCGTCCGGACTACATTGGCGGGGATCCCTACCTGAACTCGCGCGATCGGTTCGCCTCGAGCGATCGATTCGCCTATCTGAACCCGGCGGCCTTTGCCGAGGTCCCGGAGGGTGATGGCGGCCCGATTCGGCCAGGCAACCTCGGCAGAGGCGCGTTGCGCGGCCCGGGGGCCTGGAACCTCGACTTGTCGATCGCCAAGGCGTTCCCATTTGCGGAGCGCTACAATCTTCAGGTGCGGATGGACATGTTCAACGCGTTCAACCACGTCAACCTGTCTGATCCGGTCTCCGCTATCACCCATGGGAATTTCGGACGAACCACCAGCGTCGGCCCGGCGCGGACCATGCAATTGGCCGGCCGGTTTACTTTCTGATCACAACATCAGGTCGGATAAACCGATCAACGGATCAACCGATCAACGGATCAACGGAGCTAGCGATCGAACGCGGAACGAATGTCTTCGGCCGTAACACCCGTGGCTTCCAGACTCTTGCGCAAACGGTGGCGGGCGTCGTAGAGAGCTTTGTAGACAGCGCCTCGGCTGGTGCCCATTCGCTTCGCGACTTGCTGCACGGATATCCCTCGTTCCTCGGCGATCAGAACCTGGCGTTGCCGCTCGGTTAGTTCCTCTTGGATGATTCGGTGAATGGCCTCCAGCAGCTTTCGCTGCGTTGCTCGTGTTTCCGGGCTCGCCTGACGGTCGACAAGCGATGGCGGAACAAAGTCGCTGTCGGGCGTCAGTTCTTGCAGCGATATGTTGGCCCAGCGAATGCGCCGCGCCTCGGCCAGCGCCAGATGAACGGCGACGGCCTGGGCCCAGGTCAAGAAGCGGCTGCGCCCCTCAAACGAGCACAGGCCTCTGAGGATGCGCACCAGGGCCGCTTGCACGGTGTCTTCGATCAGGGCGTCGTCCAGGCAAGGCCCGTGCCGCGGCAGCCCACGCTTCAGGCCACGTACGAGAATCACCCGCAGGTCCGCCAGCGCGCAGTCCCTCGCCGAACCCGGCTCGGAGAGAGCCTTGATCCACTCTTGATTGCTACGTTGCAGTTAACGGCCTTTCTTCTAGCCCGGATGTTTCACAAGGGGCCGCAGCGGGAGGCGTCAGAAGCCCGTGGATACAACGCGCGCGAAGCTTGGCGCACGGAGGCGTCCTTAGACAGTACGGTGAGCACGGCAAGCGAGCGCAACGCAGTAGACGCGGGCTTATCACGCCTCGCAGCCGGCTCCTTGTGATATCCGGGATAGGGGGTCCTTCCGGGGAGCGTGGGTCGCTGAGGAGCGTACGTAGGTTGGTATTCGTCGTCGAAGCGGAACTGGTTACGGTCGGGGGGGAAATAGGGGGCCCGGCCGGTGGAGAACCGGACCGGGCCGAGGAGGAAAGCGCAACCGGACTAGCGGGCGGCCATTCCGTTGGTGCTCGCGGGCAAGCCGTCAATGTCCAGATCGATTGGGACCAGGTCCCCAGTCAAGCGGACACGGAACGCACCTAACGAACCGTTGCCGGAGTTGAGAACGTAGAGATAGCGGGAACCGTTGGTGAGAGCCGAATCCAGCGGCTGCGAGCCGGCGGCCGCCGCGGTCGTATCCTTCAACTCGATCTCGCCGTCGAACCGGACACGATAGGTGGAGAGCGAATCGTTGGGCGTGTTGCTCGTGAAAGCAAAACGGCCACCCGGAGTCACCACGACCCAGCACGCCGCCGTCTGGTTGGTGGGCGCTGATGCGGTGATGACATCGAGGTCGCCGTTCAGATGGACCCGGTAGGAAGATACCGAGCTCGCCGCGGGTGCGCCCCCTGCGGCTTCGGTCACCAGCAGGGTGCCGCGTTTGCCGAAGGCGAAGCCAAACGGGGTCATTCCCGAGGAGGCGTGTACCATCGGACCACTCGCAAGACCGTTGCGATCTACCGTATAGGTGAGAATCTGGTTGGTGTTCTTCTCGGTGACCACCAGGATGTGACCCCAAGGGCCAAAGGCGACTTGGGCGGGGCCGCTGCCGGCCCCACTCAACGGCTGAATCGAGCCCGCCAAAGGCGTGAGCTTGCCGCGGCGGCTGACCTCGAATCCGCTAATGTTGCCCTCACCGCCGGCGTTGAGTACGTAGAGGAGGTCGCCGTGCACGGTCAGACTAATCGGCTGAATGCCACCGGAAGATACCTTGTCGGTGAGTTCCAGCCCGTCGCGGGTGACTTCGAACGCCGAGACTTCGCTACTGCCGGCGTTCACCACAAAGAGCCAGCGGTCGCCCTGGCTGAGAGCCAGCGCGCCCTGGTTCCCCAGGCCGCTGCCGGTGCCTTGGCCGCCGGTATCGAAAGACCCCCCGGGAACCAGTGACCCGTCCACCTTGCGATGAAACACCAGGACACTGTTGCTGACGGCGTCGTTCGTCGCCGTGTAGACCGCTCCGGCGTACCTCTCGCTCCTATGCGTTGCGCTCAGAGCCCCCACCACCGCGAACGTCAAGAAAAGCAATTTCGCTAGAGAAGAGAACTTCCTCATTTTCTTACTCCCACTTTCTTCACACTTGTAACGGGCTGCTAGGTGAGCCCTCACTCTCTAGACCCATTCGCAGCGGGTGATCTTACTGCGCGGAAACCGGCACGCGCCGCCCCTCGGCCGCGACTCGAACGCCGAAGAGCCCTTTCCACGGGCGTTCTAACCGCGCGGTGAGGTTTTGCGCCACACGCAACGTTTTACAGAGGTGAACTCGAGCGATTCGGTTGTCGACTGGATGTATTGCAAATCTCTACACTCCAGCGAGGATCGCTTAGGGTTAGCCCTGGGTTAACCCGCATATTCAGAAGGAGTCGAAGCGAGAGGCGTCAGAAGCTCGTGGAGACAAGGCGCGCGATGCGGGTTAGCTTCCGTGCGGAATTCTGCCAGTGACGGCCGTTATCGGCCCCGTCACCATCCGTATCCGAAGCGACGTCGCGTCAGCGAAAGGGCAGGCACTTACGCCGAGGCTGCCCCGGTTTCTCCGATCAGAGCGTTCTCAGAAACGCGATGAGCGCTTGCTTGTCGCCGTCCGGCAGTCCGAGCCCAAAGGGATGGCCTGGAACCGCGTGTGGTCCGTTGGTGCCCGCGAATCCGGTGGGCACGTAGTCGTTGCCCAGGCGAGCCGGGTCGAACCAATCTTCGAGCGTCGCGACCCAGCCGCTATGCCCGAGCGGGCCGCGATACCAGACGCCTTTTAGCGACGGCACTTTGTAATAGCCGGTGCCGCGGCGCGTGTTCATGGTGAGTTCCGGGTCCGTTCCGACTTCGCCTTTAGAGACGTCGTATTTGTCGTAGTGATCCTGAGGCGGATCGAACCCCGGGGCGGGGATCAACTTGTTGTTGGTGTACAGCGGCGGCGTGTGGCAGGTGCCGCACGATTGTTCCTGGAAAACTTGCTCTCCGCGCCGCGCAAGCTCGTCGACTGGGTTTGGGTTGGCGGGCGGTTTCAGTGCGTAGAGGAATTTGGCCAACGCGAATAGCTGTTCGTCGCTGTATCGAGCGTTGGTGCCCTCGATCCTGCCTTTGCCGGGCGGAGGCCGCTGGCTTCCCAGAGTAACGGGTACGAAGTCGCCAAAGCGCGCCAGCAGGTCGAGCCCTTGGTTTAAGGCTGCGTAGCGCATCAGATCTCCGATTTCCCGGTGAATCACCAGCCCGGACGCGTCCAAGTACTTTCGATCTCGAATCCCGATCAGGTCCGGGATCCTCACTGGCGATTGGAACGACGTGCCTTGGCGCGGAATGACGCCGGACGGACTCGCCTCGCGGATGACCGCGAGTTGTTCGTTTGACATCGCCGCGAAGGAATCGGGCGGGTTCCACGGGGTCGTCGTGAGCTGCCGGAACAGCCTGAGGATCACCGGCCGTGGCACGCCTCGATAACGGATGGCCGAGGCGATCACTTTCTCGAAAGGAAAATTACCCTGCGCGCCTTCGATCACCGATCCGTCCGGCATCAGCCGGGTATGGCACATGGCGCAACTTTGATTGCCAACCTCGAGCTTGCCTTTCTCGCGGATGACCCACCGCAAGTAAGGAACCGTGCCCTCTGGGGTTAGTCCGATGCCGTTCCTTTCATACCATGCCGGATCCAATACCTCGCTCGACAGCACGGTGGGGCCGCCGACAGCAATCGGTGCACGAAAGACCTCGGCTCCGGCATCGATCCAATCCTGCTCGGTGACCAACTTTGCCGGGTCGAAGACCACCTCGGGCTCGAGGCTCGCGAGTCTTTCTCTGTATCCAGGCGGTTCGTGGTCCGGGTGATAGATCGGGTAGCTCTTCCAAATGGGTCGCACCGCAAGCTGGTAGTAGTATTCCTCGGATACGTGCTGTGGAGAATATTCGGGATGCGCCAGCGGCAGTTCGAGTTGTTTGACCGCTTCGTCTGCCCAGGTGCGGGGGATTTTTGGGTCGTATCGCGCTGGATTCGAGGGGGTCTCCCCCGTTTGCGCGAAGGAGGTCGTCGCTAGAAGGATGCCGATAGCGGCGACGAGGGCGGCGAGAGGACGTGGGCCCCGCCGCGGCGGCCGGCGCGCGATTCGTCGCATGGCGCAAGCCTAACGCCCTGAGTTTTCGCTGTCAAGGGAAATGCGGTTCGACGCGGAGGCGTAAGTCTTTGAGGAATAGTCATAAATCGGGGAAATGATGACGCTATTTCCAGGACGGGGCAGGATAGAGGGACAGTCACCTTAACCTCAAGCGCCAGCCGCTGAGCGTTTTGCCGGCCCCGGCTTGCGGCGGTGCAGCGGGCGCTGCAAGGCGCGTTCCAAGGCCGTCAGGAACTGCTGCGGACCACAAGGGCGGCCGGTGGGTGGCTTGTCGCAACCGCTCAGCCAGTTGCTCGGGAGCAGATCCAGGGACAGGCTCCGATCTTGCGGGAAGCGCCTTGTCTCCGGGCACGCAGGAATCGTCCCGAACTCCCGGAAATCCTGTGGCATAATGGCGCGGGAGGGTTCACGCAAATGAAAACTCTGACGATTTTTGCTGTTGCGGCGATCGGCGCCGGGATTTTGTCGGCTCAGGAAGGGAAGCCGACGGGCGTTTTCTACACACAGGAGGCTCCGCGGCTGACGACGACGGTCGAGCCCGAGTGCAGTCAGCAAGCCATGCAAGCCGGTATCTCCGACGTCGTGACGCTGCGTGTTCAGATCGACGATCAAGGCGAGCCGGTTGGCCTGGAGGTGGTCGAATCGCCCGGCTACGGCCTTGGGCCAAAAGCTTTGGAAGCCGTCTCTCAATGGAGATGGCGGGTCGCGCCCGAGCAGTTCCAAGGCAAAGAGCGGCGTGTGGAAGCCGGGGTCCAAATGTCGTTTCAGTGCCGGCCTGTGCCTTGGAAGCCCGCGGCCAAATAAGCGTTGGGGAAGCCGCCCGACATATCTTGCCTGGGGTGGACTGCGTAGGGGGTAGGCTTTACGATGCGTCGGAGGTTGGCTGCTCGCATCGGCGGCGCACCATCAACCCGGTTGCGAGCAGGCCGATGGCCAGCAAAATCGATGTGCCCGGTTCTGGTACTTGCGAGACTGTGTTGGTGTCGTCGTAGACGCCCAGCAAGCCGTTCTGCCCGGCGCTCTCGATAATCTGTGCATTGGGATTGGCGCCAAACAAGACGACGGAGTTTCCGTTGTTATAGTAAAGGTTCGTAACGCCGCTCAGGATTGGGTGAACTCCTGTTACGGGGGTGAGGCCCGTTACCCCGTTGTAGGCGCCGCCTGCCAGACCCAGTCCAAAATCATTCAGGAAGGGGTTCCAGGCGTTGGCTTCTCCGGTTGCACCGCCGCCGAAAAAGGTGCCGCCGGCAAGATAGACACCACCGCCGGCATTCACGTAGTCCGAGAGGACGCCGGTATCGGCGCCGGGCGCTCCCGCCAGGAAAACGGCGTCATAACCGAGCAGTGTGGGTAGGTCGAACGTAATGGCCGTGCTGACGGTCAGGCTGTGGCCGGCCGAAGTCAACGTGTTTGCGAACACGGGCTCATTCAGGGAGAAATCGTTCGAATACGCCAGGAAGTTGCCGCCTCCCCCGCCGCCCAAAAAGAAGCTGGCGAGGTTGTCCACGAAGGTCTCCGCGCTGGCGCCGGCTGCCAGGAATCCCGCATCGGAGGTCGTCCATTCGTCGTTGTTCAAAACGATTTTTCCCGCCAACACCTTAGCCGGGGTCAGCAACAGAGAAACCGTCATTGCCAGCAGCACTACACAGCGCATGGGGTCCGACTCCTTCCCTCAACTTTTCTACGCGGTCACTCGAACGTAGCAGGCTCCGACGCAGGTGTCAACAAGAGGAGTATGCCGGCAAGCTACTGGCGGGGAAGGGCTTAGGTAAAAATTCTATTGCAGGGAAATATGACCCCAAGCGCGAGTTCTAGGTGGAAAGGCCCATTGGATGCGTAGGGCTGCGCCGGAACTTGATTCGTCCCTGATGCCTGTTTTTGATTGGGCAGGCGGTCAGGCTGGGGGAAACTGCAGTCTGGTCCGGTGGCAGCCTCCAGCACGGCTTCGGTGGTGTGGGGCCCTACGTCGCGAAGAATCGCGACGCGGCAAACCTGGAGGTTCACGCCACGAGTGCGGTTTTTTACTTCTGTGCCCGGCTCAGGCCTAGCCGGTTAGCGACTGGGCTACTGGTTGAGATCTGCTTTGGATTGCCGCGGGTGGCAGGGGCGGACGCACTCCTGCTGTCGATCGGGGGCCGAAATACAGGAATCGGCTCCCGTGTGGTGCGCGGCTTGCTCTAGCGGCCGATTTCCACCCCAAGTACCTTGGCGATGCGCACGGCCAGGCCTTCGGCCATCCATTGGAAGCCTAGGTCGTTGGGGTGGGTGCCGTCGACCAGGCCGTCGCCGCGTGAAGGGCCGAGTAGATCGGTACCTTCGACGATCTCGATATGGCGGTCGCCGTCGGCGATGCGGCGGGCGGCGGCTGTGCGGATCAGCTCGCGCATGCCCTCCAGTCGGGCATCGCGCCCCATCGATTCGCGCGAGGTGTAGATCGGCGTAATCACCAGCACCGGCGTATCGGGGTGGCTTTGGCGGATGGTTTCGAGAAAGGGTGCGTAATTTTCGGCGAGCGACTCGACGGTCTTGTTGTTTTGCGCGAAATCGAGCACGTAATAAGAGGCGTCGATCGAGGCGACCGCGCGGGCCAGCTCGGGCTCGCCCAGGCCGTTGCCCGAAAAGCCGAGGTTGACGAAATCGGCGTCGAGCATGCGCCCCAGGATCGCCTGGTAGCTCATGCCCGAGCGGCTGGCGCAGCCGCCTTGGGTGATCGAGGTGCCGTAGAACACCAGCGGCTTGGCGATGCGCAGCGGGCTCGGCGGCGCGAGCTTGGCGTCGGAGTCAATCCCGATTGCGATCACCTTCACGGGCATGTAGAGCGGCAGATAGAGCGTGATCTCGCGCTCGCGCCGCGGCTGGTCTTGGAAGTAGGTATGCTCCTGGGTCTTGCCCGGGGCGGAGTCGCGCGCGGCGACGGCGGTGCCGCGGTAGGCGCCGTCGATGTAGAGATCGACGCCGGTCTGCCCGAAGGCGTGCATGTTGGTCATGCCGGGGGGCTTGGGATATTCGAGGCGGATGGCGATGGCGGTGGAGTCGGTGCGAAAGCGCAGACGGCCGCCGCTGGGCGATTGGGCTAGGTCCCAGACCGGCTCGCGATAGGTGTCCTTGAGCTGGACCGGCAGCCGGCTCAGCGAGCCACCGTTTTCGCCGAACCAGGGCAGGCCGTTGACGGCGATGGGTTCGCTCGGGAACGAGATCCAACGCAGCTCGGCGGCTTGCGCGGCGTGGAACAGGGGCTGCGCCGCGAAGATGATCGCCAGGGCGGCGAGCCGGGCGAGCGGGGAAGCGATCGCGCGGGGGCGGGTCGAAAGCAGGGACATCACGCTTTACCTCGATGTTGGTTGGGACGTTTCCCGGGTTTGGGGAGCGGGAACGGTCGTTCTATTCTGCCACGGTTGAGGCCGCGGGATGCGCTAGAATCGAATCCGGGAAACACCATGGAACATAACAACCGACGAACCTTCTTGCAGACCGCCGCCGCCGCGGCGCTGGCTCAAGCGGCCTTTCCGGTGCTGGGAGCCAACGATCGCGTCAATGTGGCCGTCATCGGTATCGGCGGCCGGGGCCAGGACCATATTGAGTCCTACGCGAAGCTGCCGCAATGCCGCATCGCCGCGGTTTGCGACATCGACCAGGCTGGCCGCGAGCGCGGCGTCGCGCAGGTCAACAAGCTGTCGGGCTTCAAGCCCAAAGACTACGACGACATGCGGCGCGTGTTCGAAGACAAGGACATCGACGCGGTGTCGTTCGCCACGCCCAACCACTGGCACGCGCTGGGCGCGATCTGGGCCTGCCAGGCGGGCAAAGACGTGTACGTTGAAAAACCGCCGTGCCACAACGTGTTCGAAGGCCGCCAGATGATCGCGGCGGCGCGCAAATACCAGCGCATGGTGCAGGTCGGCTCGCAAAGCCGCAGCATCCCCTACATCCAGCACGCCGTGAAACTGCTCGGCGACGGCGTGGTCGGCAAGCTGTTCGAGGCCAAGGGGCTGTGCTTCAATCCGCGCAAATCGATCGGCCACACTCCCAACGAGCCGGTGCCGGCCGGCATCAACTGGGATATGTTTCTGGGGCCGGCGCCGATGCGCCCGTTCAGCCGCAACCGCTTCCACTACAACTGGCACTGGTTCTGGGACACCGGCAACGGCGACATCGGCAACCAGGGCATTCATGAAATGGACAAGGCGCGCTGGGGACTCAACAAGGGCCTGCCCAAGCACGTCGTCTCGACCGGCGGCAAGTACCTTTACGACGACGATCAGGAAACCGCGAACACGCAGCTCGCCACCTTCGACTACGGCGACAGCCGCATCACGTTCGACGTGCGCGGCCTGCTGACGCCGGGCGAGGGCAACGTGCGCCGCGGCCCGCAGTGCGTCGGCAACATCTTTTTTGGAAGCGATGGTTTTATGGAGATCGATTCGGCGGGCTTCCGCGTCTATAAGGGGGACAAGCGCGAGCTGGCGATGGAAGAGAAATCGCGCGAGGACGGCACCGGCCTGCACATGGCGAATTTTCTGGCGGCCTGCCGCAGCCGCAATCATCAGGAGCTCAACGCCGACATCGAAATCGGCGTCACTTCGGTGGCGCTGGTGCACTTCGCCAATATCAGCTACCGCATTGGCCGCCGGCTGACGATCGACGCGCCGAACTGGGGCATCGTCGACGACGCCGAAGCGACGCGTATGCTGACGCGCGACTACCGCGCGCCTTACGTGGTTCCGGCGCAGGTTTAAGGCCCCACGCCCGTTGGACGTTCCAGCCGGGGCTCGGCGCGTCGGCCGTGGGTCCGAGCGCCGACGCGCGAATCGGCACTCAGAGTCGCAAGCGT
This sequence comes from Terriglobia bacterium, assembly GCA_963824095.1. GTDB lineage: Bacteria > Acidobacteriota > Terriglobia > Bryobacterales > UBA6623 > JBBDWJ01. Next base: position 19,038 of record CAWGNS010000001.1, read on the forward strand.
GAGCTTGCGCTGAGCGGCTGGTCTTGCCGCGGCCCCGGGCGTCCGGCAGGTTTGCCGGGCGGACTTCGGCGCGCGGGCTTACGCCCGCGGCTCTGAGTGGGGCTTCGGGGCGCCTGCCTTCCAACTGCGGCGTTCTCTCCATCCCAACGATCTCTCCACCCCAACCGCGGCATTGTCTTGACTCATTTTTCTGCCCGGCGCTTGCCCGTTCGGCTACCATGGGAAACGCCATGACTGACAGACTCTCGACTCCACTTCCACCCGCTCGATCCTTCGGATCGTCTCGATGCTCGCGGCGCTTCGGTCGCTCGCCCGGCTTGCCGGCGGGGCTCGTGCTGTTTCTGGCGCTGTGCCTGGCCACTCCCCTCGCTTTGGCCGAATCGCTGCCGCGCGCGCGGCCCGAGGAAGTTGGCTTATCCTCCCAACGCCTCGCCCGGCTAACGAGCGTGCTTCGCCAATACGCCGAAGAAGGACGCCTTCCCGGCGGCGTGGCGCTGGTTGCACGGCGCGGCAAGGTCGCCTATCTCCAAGCCTTCGGCGAACGCGACCGCGAAGCGGACGCGGCTATGCCCGAGGACGCTATCTTCCGCATCGCCTCGCAGTCGAAAGCGATCGTCAGCGTGAGCCTGATGACGCTGGAGGAAGAAGGGCGGCTGCTGATCAGCGATCCGGTGGGCAAATATCTGCCGGAATTCCGCGAGACCACCGTGGCGGTTCCCGACGATTCGGTGCAAGGCTACAAGGTCGTCAAGGCGAAGCGGGCGATCACGCTGCGCGATCTGCTCACGCACACCGCCGGCATCAGCTATGGCAGCGGCCCCGCCAAGGATCGCTGGCAGGCCGCCGGTATCACCGGCTGGTATTTCGCCAACCGCGACGAGCCGATCGCCGCGACGGTTGCGCGCATGGGCTCGCTGCCGTTCGACGCGCAGCCGGGCGAGCGCTTTGTCTATGGCTATAACACGGACATTCTTGGCGCGGTGGTCGAGAAGGTCAGCGGCAAGAGTCTCGATGAGTTCGTGCACGAGCGCGTTCTCGACCCGCTCGGTATGAGCGATACCTGTTTCTATTTGCCTGAGGCGAAAAAAGACCGCCTGTCGGTCGTTTATTCGGCGACCGACCACGGGCTCGAGCGCGCGCCCGATCCGGGCGGCATGGTGGGGCAGGGCGCTTACGTCGACGGGCCGCGCAAGAGCTTTTCGGCCGGCGCGGGCTTGCTTTCGACCGCGGCCGATTACTATCGCTTTCTGCAGATGATGCTGAACGGCGGCGAACTCAACGGCAAGCGCATCCTGAGCCGCAAGACGGTCGAGCTGATGACGGTCAATCACCTGCGCGATATCAAGTTCGAAGACGGCCAGGGTTTCGGGCTGGGCTTTTCGGTGGTGACGGATCTGGGCGCGCGCGGCGAACCGGGCTCGGTCGGCGAATTCGGCTGGGGCGGCGCATATAACTCGACGTACTGGGTGGATCCCAAGGAACAGTTGGTGGTCGTTTATTTCACGCAACTGATCCCGGCGGGGGATATCGACGATCACGGCAAGCTGCGGGCTTTGGTTTATCAGGCGATTGTGGACTAAGGCGCAGGCGGGCGGCCGGGCCGTTGGGGGTTAACCTCGGTCCATGGCTTCGACGGGATTGGATGCGTGGGCGGCGGTGGTTGCGTCGAGGGGTTTGCCTGCGCCGGCATGCCCGAGCGCATCTGATCGGATAGCCGGCGGCCGATCAGCATGCCGGGCCGTTCGACGACTTGATAGAGCAGGTCGGCGGCGGCGACAGAGAACAGACAGGCCAAGCCGTACGCCGCCAGCGGCGTTGCGACGACGGCGGTGCCGGTTGCCTTGGCGGCGGCCCCCGCGGGAAACCAGATCTCGGCGAGGGTGATGCAGCCGAGTTGAACCAGATAGATTCCGTAGGCCCTGCGTCCCACATAGCGCAGCGGGCGCGCCGCGAGGCATTTGCCCCATAGCGGCCGGCCGGTGACGATACCAATCAGCAATAGGCAGATTGCGAAGGTATAGAGAACCTCCAGGCCGTTGGGGGGCGCGCCAAAACGGTGGGGCAGGGCAAAGTGCAACAGCAGGAATGCCGCCAGGCCCCAGGGCAGCACGCCGCGGCGCCCCAACACGCTCAGCCGGTGGTAGAGTTTCTCGTCGTGCAGCGCCTGCGCGACCAGGCAACCCGCCAGAATGCGGGAGTATCCAATACACACAGGCTTGCCGGCAGGATGCCCGCCGCCAGCGGCAGCAGCGAGAACGCAGCGGCGATCGCAAAACGCGCGGTCGGCTTGCGGCGCAGCGCGACAAAGCAGAGCAGCGGCCACAACAGATAGAACTTCTCTTCAATGCCCAGCGACCAGCTCGGATAGAAGTGCGCGACCGGGGCGTACTCGCCCGTGTAGGTGAGGTAGTCAGGCAGAGCGGAGCGCAGCGCCGCCTTGCCCGGTTCCCCCGCGCAGGTGAACACCAGCAGGCAGGTGACCCCCAGCACATAGAAATGCAACGGAAAGATGCGCAGGGTGCGGCGCGTGTAGAAGGCTCGCAGCGAAACAGAGCCGCGCTCGTCGATCTCGCGAAGCCCCAGAGTGGTGATCAAATATCCGCTCAGGACAAAGAAGACTGCGACGCCGCCATGCCCCGCAGCCAACTCCAGAAATGGTGCTGAATGTTGGCGCCCATGTGGACCGAAATCACGAGCAGGGCGCTCAGCGCGCGCAGCCCATCGAGGGCGCCGAAATACTTCGTCGCGCGGTATTCCGGGTAGCTGAGCGTGTGAGATGGGGCGCTAGGTTTCATCGCCAATCATCGACCGGCCCGGCAACGGGAACCGTGGCGCGTGCGGGCCCGGCGGCCGCCAGAGATCCCGACAAAAACAGCATCAGCCCGGCGATGACTCTCGGGAAAGCCGGCGAGACCGGGAAGGCGAACAAACCAACTCACGCCAACCGTGCTACGGCCGATTCCTTGCGGTGTGCCAACCGCTCCGGGGCCGCCGCCTCGGCCGCCAGGGCGTACACCAGCAGCAGGATCAGCGCGACGACCAGGGCGGTGTAGGGAAAGCCCTGCACCACGGCCAGTTGAACCGGCGGCGACAGCAGCGCAAACGCCGTCCAGCGGGCCAGGCGCGTGCGGGCTTGAGCGATGGCGGCGAGCCCGGCCGGCAGCAGCAGCGACAGGTCGGGCAGGTAGGCGTGCACGCCGATCAGCAGCCCGCCGGCCAGCGTCGCCGCCAGCGCCAGGCGTAGGTCGCCGCGCCGGCAGACCAGCCACACGGCCGCGACCACCGAGGCCGCCGCCGCCAGTTCCAGAAACACGCCGCCGGGCACGGACGACAGCGCGCCGTGCAGCGTCGGCGTGTAGTCCAGGGCGGGCGAGAAGGCCGGGTTGCGCACCGCGTCCATATATTCCAGGGGCCAGCGCCATCCCGCGGCGGCGAATGACATGGCCAACAGCGCGGCGGCGCCGGCGGCCAGTCCGCCCGCGAAACGCCACTGCTTGCGCGCGACGATGAACACCGGCGTCAGCAGGAACAGGTGAAACTTCAGCGCGCACAGGCTCCACACCAGGCCGGCCGCCGTGGGCCGCGAACGTTCGAGCAACACGGCCGCCGCCGCGACCAGCAACAGCAGGAAGGTGGTGTCCTGGCCGTTCAAGAAAGCGGTGAACACGGGCACCGACAGGCAGCAGAACAAAACGGCCGAGCGCGCGTCGGGCAGCCGCCAAAGCGCGATGAACAGCACGACCGCCGCGAGCGAGGCAAGTTCCCAAAGCAGATAGGCCGTGCGATAGGGCAGCCGCGACAGCGGCCACAGCAACACGGCGTCGAACGGCAGGCGGATATAGCCCTGATCGGGTGACGACATGCCGGTGAGCCGTTGCGACACCTCGGCCAGCCGCTGCTGGTTGTACAGCTCGCCCGACGCCAGCAGGTGCGGTCCGCTGTAGAGCGGTGCGAAATCGTTGGCGCCGCGCAGCGCCCGCTCGATGTGCGGGGCGAGCAGCACGGCCACGAAGGCCAGGCAGACCAGCGCCGCGATGGCGATCAGCCAGGAGTCGCCGGGTTGCTGGCGCGTGGTGCGGTATTGCTGAGGCATGAGGTCAGCGTTGGAAGCAGCGCAGTGCCAGGGCGCGCGTCGGCACATCCGGAGGCGCGGACCGGGCCGCTCGGATTTGATTCTAGGTAGGTACTATGTCTCTGGCTACGCTCGATATACCGCAAACTGGCGAGGGGTATGCAGTAGGGGGAATCTGGTAGGACCTTAGCGGCGGCGGTCGGTGGTTTGGAGTGTGGCTTTTGGTTTGACTACGGGGCGCGGGGAACGTCGACCTTCAGGTCGACGCCGCCGGCCGGAGGCCCGCGCCACTTTTTGGCCGGCCAGTCCAGTTGGGATTGCGCTGGCTTTGGTTGGGTCAGGCGCGGCGGTTCTTTAGGAACCAAGTGTAGAGGTCCTGGCCTTCGTAGACTCGGGTCCAGACGTTGTGGGCGAGGTCTTCGTGCACGGTGAAGCGGACTTCGGGGTGGCCGGCGGCTTCCAGGGCTACGGCCATCTCCAGCGAGCGATAGGTGGGCACGGTGGTGTCGCGGCCGCCGTGGAAAATCCAAACGGGCAGCTTTTGCGACACCATGCGGTCGACCAGCTTGGGATCGCCTCCGCCGCAGATCGGCGACACCGCCGCCCAGCGCTCGGGGTGGTGGGTGCCGAAGTACCAGGTTCCGAAGCCGCCGTAGCTCAGCCCGGTGAGGTAGACGCGGCGAGTCGTCGGCGCGGTAGTCGGCGAGCGTGTTGTCGACCATGGCGAGCAGCTCGTCCTCGAGCGTTTCCCAACCCTGAGGGAGGCCGTTGGAGCGCCGCGGCTCGATTTCGGGGGTTTCGCGCGCCATCGGCTGCGAGGGCCGGCTGCCGTAAGGGCGCGGCGGGGCGGTGCCTTCGGGCGTGCGTTCGGGCAGCGGGTCGCGCTTGGGCTCGGGCCGGTCGAACAGCGGCAACTGCGGGTTGATGATGATGAACGGCAGGTCGCGGCCCTGAATCCAGGCCTCCATCAGCGGGCCGTGCATCAGCGTGTACTTGAGGTCGTCGAGGCCGTTGCCGCGCTCGCCGCCGCCGTGCAGGAACATCATCACCGGCCACTTTTTGCCCGTTTCGGACTGGTAGCCCACCGGTAGGTATAGGTAGTATTCACGGGGCTGCCCGGTGGCCTTGCTGTCGTAGCGCTTGCGCAGAAGCTGCGCTCCGGTGCGCGCGTCGACTTCGGCGGCGGCGCCGGGGAGCTGCGTCAGCAGCGCGGCCGCCCCCGCCCCGAGCGTCTGCAGCATGTGGCGTCTTTCCATGGGTCGATTGCTCCTTTGCGTTTTTGCGGCCTACCCGGTGGCGCCCCGGGGACGCCAGGGCGTCGCTGATCTTACGAGGGGCGATGATAGCACGGTGGGCCACTGCGGCAGGCGTAGGAAAAGGCCGCGGGCAATCCCCACGAGCCCGCGGCATCGCCCAGCACGCGCCATCACCACAACCCGCCTCATGCGCCGGCACCACGGCAAGGCCGCGGAGTTGCCGCGATTGCGTTGGCCTCGGCAGCACGGCTATCCTCGTGAGTGAATCGAGTTACCACTCGAGTGCCCGCTGGGCGGTAACTGCGCGCCCACTCTGGCTCCCATGGCCCCATGCAATCCGCAGCCGGATACACGCCCTCTCGTCTCCATCATCACAGCGACGTATAACCGCAGCAATGTCTTGCGGTATGCCATCGAATCGGTGCGGCGGCAGACGCTCACCGCCTGGGAGTTGTGGGTGGTGGGCGACGCTTGTTCCGACGATACGGCCGAAGTCGTTGAGGCGTTTGAAGACCCGCGCATTCACTTTGTGAATCTCGCGCGCAACGTCGGCGATCAGTCGGGGCCAAACAACGAGGGTTTCCGGCGCTCGCGGGGCCGTTTCGTGGCGTATCTCAACCACGACGACCTGTGGTTGCCCGATCATCTCGAAACGGCGTTGGCGGCGCTCGATGAGACGGGCGCCGATCTTGTGTGGTCGCTGGTGGTGGTGCGGCGCAGCGACGGCGCCTACGTCTGCAACGACCTCAACCCCGAACGGCGTTACGCGCCGCATCTGTCGGTGCCGGCGTCGTTCTGGGTGTTGCGCCGCGAGTTGGTCGAGGCCATAGGGGCTTGGCGAGGGCATTGGGAGTGTCACGCCGCGCCTTCGCAGGACTGGCTGTTCCGCGCCTCGCGCGCCGGCAAGGACTTGCGTTACAGTTCCCGGTTCACCGCGATTGCGCTGCCCTCCGGCGGACGCCCGGGCTCCTACGCCAACCGCGAGTACCTCGAAAACCAGGCCGTGTTCGAGCAGATGGGCCGGCCGGGCTTTCGCGAAAAAGTTTTGCTCGCGGTCGCCGAGCAGTACGCCGTGGCGCAATCGAATCCGCCGGTGTGGGGCGAGGTGCGGCACACCTTTCGGGATCTGGTGCGGCGGCGACTCGCTCCCTATTGGGGTTGGGCGCGGCCGAGCCGGTACGTCTCGCCGCTGTCGATCGCGGTGCGGAAGAAGCTGAGCCGACTGCTGGGGGCGTGCGGACTGCACCCGCAGGCGGTGCAGCTTTTTCTGCAATACCGGCGGCGCGGCGGCTTCATTTACTTCCTGCGGCGCTTTCGCGGGCTTCCCGAAAAACCGGACCGCGCCGTGGGCGGCGAGCGTGCCGCGGCGAGTGAGGCGCGCAAGTAGCAGCCAGGCAACGAGTCGATCCGCGGCGACGGACTACGCTAGTATCGGAAGGGAGTGCGCCGCCACGGGCCTCCCCGATTCACGACCGTAGCGTATGAGCCAAACCTCCACGAAAGCCGCCATGGCGCGCGAACGGACGCTGCGCGGAAACAAGGATGCCGCCAGTATCACCGCGGACTGGAATGCGCGGCAGGATCCGATCGCCGGCGTCGGCGTCCGGGAAGTGAAGAATGTCATCAAGAGCAGCGGCGACGTGCTGTGCGAGGTCTTCCGCCGCGACTGGCTGCTCGATGAAGGCGTCGTCGATCAGGTTTTTCAGAGTGTGGTCAACCCCGGAAGCGTCTCCGCCTGGCATGTTCACCGGCACACCACCGACCGTCTATTTGTCAGCCAAGGGATGATGCGCATCGTGCTGTACGACGCCCGCCCGGACTCGCCAAGCCACGAGCGCATCAATGAGTATCGTTTCGGGGCGGTGCGGCCGGCGCTGCTGACGATTCCGCCGGGCGTTTGGCATGGCGTGCAGAATATTTCCAACGCACCGGCCTTGCTGCTCAATCTCGTGGATCGTGCCTATTGCTACGAGGATCCCGACCATTGGCGGCTGCCAGCCGATACGGATCAGATTCCGTATCGCTTCGAGCGCTGACGCCGCCGCCTCTCAGGCCAGCTTCTCCCTCAGTTTCTCGCTCAAGAAACTTTCCACCTGTGGCCGCGGCACGAAGCTGAATATCAGATCGGGCACCTCGATCCGCAGGGTGACGGCCTTGTCTTCCACCTGGATCCCACCGGAGATCTGTTGCGAGAAGAAGCCCTTGCGGGCCTCGAACGAGGTTTCGAGCGTCGAGCCGTTCCAGTGCGTTTCGAGATTCTTGATTTCGACGCCCGGAACGGCGCCGCCGGCGAGCTGTTGGGCGTAGGCGTCGATGCGCCGGCGCGCTTCGTCCGCTCCCAGCTTGTGGGGTTCAGTCACGGTGATTTGAGCCATTCGTTCTCCATGAATCGTTGGGGCGCGCGGGCGCTCACATGCGGGGCAGCGCGAGGGAGCCGAGAGCCTTGGCGGCCTCTTGTGGATCTTTGGCTCCGGTTTGCGACATCGTCAGAACCGCCAGCGACGGTCCCTTGAAGACAGTGAGCTGCTTCATGCCGGGGTTCCATAGGGCCGGGCCGCCAAGGCCCTCGACCGGATCGATGGCGTAATCCTCACCCATGTTCATCTTGATGCCGTCGACGTATTGCTTGAGGTTGGTGTTGGCGTCGAGGCCGGGCGGGCCGACCCGGACCAGCACCTGCAGGATGCTATGGGCGTCCTGGGCGCCCTCGTAGCTGCACAGCGAAGTGGTTGTGATGGTTTCGAGGTGGTCGCTGGGCTGCACCTTGGCGTCGACGCCGAGTACCTGCTGGATATCGGCGGAGGTGACGATGGCGCAGGCGTCGGGGGCGGCGGCTTTCGACGCGGCACGGCCGGCATTTCCGGCGGGCGCCCCACCCGAACACGCCCCGAACAACATTGCGACAGCAAAAAACACGGCGCAGCTCGACATGGATTTGCGCATGGAGGATTCCCTCTACTGGTAAGTCTAGCCCAAGAAGTGGGAATTGACTGCGAACGCTTGACCCTCGAAAACCGAGCCGCAGGCGTGAGCCGGCGGGCCGAAGCGGCAGGATGTGTGGGGAAGCACGCTTGGGAGTTGGGGGTCCGGCGCGGGCTCGCTGGAGTTTCGGCACGGGCGGACAACGGGTTGGGCACAGGCCTCTTTCGGGCTTCGCCGCCTGGCCCTTTGGGGCTTCGCCCCGGGCCCCTGTGGGGCTTCGGCCCGCGGGCTTACGCCTGCGGCTCTGTTTCTTCGGTTCGTTACCGGGGTCGGGAGCCTGGTGACGGTTCAGCTTGTTTCGACGAGGGTTTGCTTTTCGATCTTCGCGGCGTCGAGCTCGCGGCCGAAGCCGGGGCCTTGGGGCAGGGTAATCCTGGCGCGGACGGGTTTCAGTTGGGGCGTCTCGAAGAAGTAGTAGGTCTCCATCTTCGTGATCAGGTATTCGACCAGCGGGCAGGTCATGGGGGATTGGCTGGCGACGACGTGCAGCGCGGCGTGCAGGCTGTGGCCGTGCGGAATCACGTGGGCGTCGAAGGCCGAGGCGATGTTGCAGATCTTCACCAGTTCGCTGATGCCCCCGCACCATTCCGGATCGGCCTGCACCACGCGGATGGCGCCAGCTCTCAGAAATTCGCTGACTTCCCAGCGGCCGTAGAAGTGCTCGCCGGTGGCGACGGGAATCGACGTACGGCGGCTTAGCTCGACGAAGCTCTGCAGCTTGTCGACGTGCATCGCTTCTTCGATCCAGCGCGGGCGGTATTGCTCGACCTGCTTGGCCCAGGAGATGGCGTAGTTGAGGTCCCAGCCCTGGAAGGCGTCGAACATCAGATCGACGTCGTCGCCGACGGCTTCGCGTAGCTCGCGCACGAGTTGCACATTTTTGATGAGGCCTTCAGGTCCGTCGCCGGGGCCATAGGCGAGAAACCATTTCTGATAGCGGAAGCCCTCGGCTTTGAGCGCGGCGGCGCGCGGGCCGGCCTTGCCCGCTTCGACCGAGTAGCCGAGGCAACTGCCGTAGACCTCGGCCTGTTGGCGGGTGGGGCCGCCGAGTAACTGATACACCGGGGCCTGGTAGTAGCGGCCGCGCAAGTCCCACAGGGCGTTGTCGACGGCGCTGATGCCCATCATGTAGTGGCCGGCGCGCGAGTGGCGGTTGCGGCGGTGGAGCTGGTCCCAGAGCGTTTCGACCGCCAGTGGGTCTTTGCCGATGAGGAATTCCTTGAGCTGCGCATTGACGACGCGGGCGGCTTCGGCGTCGATGGGTCCGTAAAAGCTTTCGAGCCCCTGATCGGTTTTGATTTTCAGGTAGAGGGCGGAGCGTTTGCGGGTTTCGATTCGGCCGGGACCGGTTTCGTGATATTCGGCGGGGCGGTACTTCTCGTAGATGTGGATCGGTTGGACCTGGTGCTGGTTGTTGACGCCGACGCGTTGCTCGCCGCTGCCTTCGAGGCGCCAGACTTCGACGGCCGCGATTTTCAGCGGGCCTTGGGGGCGTTGGAGGGTCGCGTTGGTGGCTTGCTGGGCCTGGGCCGTGACCGAGTCTGCCTGCGCAAAAGCGGCCCCGGCGAATAGGTTTGCGACAAATCTGCGCCGTTGCATGGGGGGATTCTAGCAGCCTGGGGATGAAGGCTGCGGAGGGATCGCGGAGATTATCGGTTGGATGCGAGTTTCCTTTGAGGCGCTCTCTTAGGGCTGCACGAGTAACTGCAAACAAGCAAGACCAAGCACCCGTGGCGTGAACCTCCAAGCTTGCCGCGTTGCGATTCCTCGCGAGGCCCGGCATCCCCGCAGGATCTTCCCCGACGGCCAGGAAGCCAAGGGCGAGACCGGCTTCAGCGCTTGGCGGCAACCCCGCCGCGGGCGCGCTGCTCGAGTACGTCCCAGATGCGGCCGGCCGCCTGGCCGTCCCAGAGATCCGGCGTTTGCGATGCGCCGGCGGGTGCGGCGATGGCTTCACGCGCGGCGGTCACGATCGCCTCGGGAGCGGTCCCCACCAGGCGATTCGTGCCGCGCTCGATGGTTACCGGGCGCTCGGTGTTTTCCCGCAAGGTGAGGCAGGGCACCTGCAGGATTGTCGTCTCTTCCTGGATGCCGCCCGAATCGGTGAGCACCAGCCGCGCCGCCGACATCAGCTTCAGAAAGTCGAGGTAGCCCAGGGGCGGCGTGAGCAGCAGCTCGTCGCAGGCGATGCCGAACTTGTCGAGATTGGCGCGCGTGCGGGGATGCGCCGGGAAGACGATGGGCAGGGACTCGCGAATGCGGAGCAGGGCAGTGACCATTTCGCGCAGCCGCTCGGGCGAGTCGACGTTGGAGGGGCGGTGCAAGGTGACCAGCGCGTAGGATTTTTCTTCCAGGCCGAGCCGCGTGAGCACGTCCGAGGCCGCGGCCTTGGCGCGGAAGCGCAGCAGCGTGTCGATCATGACGTTGCCGGTGAAGAAGATGCGCCCGGCGGGGATGCCTTCGGCGCGCAGGTTGTCGACTCCGGCCGGTTCGGTGGCGAATAGGTAGTCGGCGAGCACGTCGGTGACCAGGCGATTGATCTCCTCGGGCATGGCGCGGTCGCGGCTGCGCAGGCCGGCTTCGACGTGCGCCAGGGGGATCGACTTTTTCGAGGCCACCAGCGCCGCAGCCAGCGTCGAGTTCACATCGCCGACAACGAGCACCAGATCGGGTCGTAACTCGTCGAAGACGCGTTCGAGGCGCACCATGATCGCCGCCGTCTGCTCGGCCTGGGTGCCGCCGCCCGCGCCCAGATGGCGGTCGGGCTCGGGTAACTCGAGGTCCTCGAACAGCGCCTGCGACATCTCGGCCGAAAAATGCTGCCCGGTGTGGATCAGCGTGGCTTCGATGGCCGGCCGCCGGCGGGCTTCTTCGATCAGCGCCGCCATCTTGATGAAGTTAGGCCGGGCTCCGACCACGCAAGCAACCCGCAACAACGACATGGATGATTTCAATTCGCTCCCCGGTAGCACGGGCGCCGGCGCGGTCCGGGCGCTCGTGTAGTGTTCCCCTTGAGGATACCTGAGCTGTTGGTGCGGGCTTGGCATCCGGGCCTGGTTCGGTTGCTGGGTGGAACGTCGACCGCAGGTCGACGCCGCCGACCGGAGGCCCGCGCCACCTGCTGGGCTTCCTGCTTCGGTTTTCGCGCCCACACCTTTCCGTCGCTGATGTACGAAATCATTCGATGTGATAGAATCCGGCCCACGAACGGTCCGGTGCTGGCCGGCCTGCCTTGTAGCAGGCCGGTTTTGCGGCCGCCCTCGGGGAGGTCCTCGTGTTGAACAAGATCGTGCCGCGGAGAGTCGCGCCGAACAAACTCGCGCTTGCCGCCGTTGCCATCCTCGCTGGCCTGTTGCTCGCCGCGCCAGCCGGCGATCATTCCTTCACCGTCAAGACGGCGGATGTGGCTTGGCAGCCGGTCCACATGGAAGGTCTGCCCGATGGCCTGCAGGCGCGCGCGCTGCACCAGAACCCGCGCACGCAGATGAGCACCTCCATCGTGCAATACCCCAAGGGTTTTCACGAGCCGCGCCATCATCACCTGACCTGCGGGCACTACATCTACATCCTCAAGGGCCGGCTGAGCTCTCCCGACGGCGATCTGCTGCCGGGGATGTTTACCTATGCCGCGCCGAACGAGCCGCACGGGCCCTATACGGCGGTCGAGAGCACGCAGACGTTGTTCTATACCGACGGGCCGTTGGATTTCATCGTGGACGAGTAGCGCGAGGCACTCAACCCGGCCGTTCCGTGGCGCCATCCGTTCCGCATCACCCCGCTCCTCGCGCCAGCTTACGCTTGCGGCTCTGAGTGGGGCGCGGGGCGTTGGAGTCTGACGTCGAGCCTTGATGGCTCGCCAGGGAGGCACCGCATGCTTCGTCTTCTGGTTTTCAGCCTTTCGGTTCTGCTGCTGTCGGCGCCGCTTGCCGCTCGCGATCCGCTGGCCAAGCGCATCGTCCACGCCGACCCCGATTCCTACCGCGCGATCACGGCGGTCCACGACGGCGCCGGCGGGATGCGCTTTGGGACGCTGCTGCCGGGCGAGGCGTTCTCCACGAATTTCCTGTTCGTGCACCGCGGTGTCATCGAGCCCAAAAGCGGTATCGGGCACCACGTCCACAGCCACATGGAGGAGATGTTTTTCATTCTCGACGGCGAGGCGCAGTTCACCATCAACGGCCGCACTTCGCAGATCGCGGGCCCGGCTTCGGTGCCCTGCCGCATGAGTAACGCGCACGCCATCTACAACCCGACCGACCACCCGATCGAGTGGATGAACATCGGCGTGAGCACGCGCAAGGGCAAGTACGACGCTTTCAACCTGGGCGACGACCGCGTCGGCGCGCCGCTCGACAAGATTCCGGTGTTCATCAGCGCGCGCTACGACAAGTCGCTGCTCAAGCCGGTCGAGAAGATGCACGGCGGCAGCGGAACGGTGCGCTATCGCCGCGTGCTCGAGCCCGAGGTGTTTTATACGAACTGGTCGTACGTCGATCATCTGGTGTTGCCGCCGGGCACTTCGGTCGGCAGCAAGCGGCACGCCGGGGTGGAGGAGTTCTACTACGTGCTCGATGGCGCCGGTTTGGCACGCGTCAACGGCGAGACGGCCCCGTTCGGGAAAGACGATGGGCTGGCGGTTCTACTCAACGACGTCCACTCGTTCGAAAACCCCGGCCCGGGCGAGATGGAAATGATCATCGTCGGCGTGGCGGTGGAGAAGTGGCAGTTGGATACGATCGAGGAGGAGTAGTGCGGGCATGCTGTGGGACAGACAATCGTGTCTGATCTCCGCAGGCAACATATATATGCTCCTATGTTATGCTGCTACTGTGAAGCGAACCACCATCTTCCTGCCCGAGGAACTGCACGAGCAACTCCGCCTTGACGCTTTTCGGGCCAAGGTCAGCATGGCTGAGCTGATTCGTGCGCGGCTGCGCGACTCGCTGCCGCGGCCCCCGAAGCACGGCCCCCGTCACGACCCGATCTTGAGAGTGGCGGGCATCTGCCGCGGCCCAGTGTTCTCCAACGATATCGACGAAGCGCTCTATGGCGAATGAGCGGCTCTTCGTGGATACCTGGGCCTGGCTGGTGCTGGCCAATGATCGCGACCCGGCCTTTCGCGAGGTCGCCGGCCTCCGCGCCCGTGCGGCCCGCAGAAACGGCGCCTGGGTAACCAGCGACTGCGTCGTCGACGAGACCATCACCCGCCTGTTCGCGGTGACGCCGTTCGCCAAAGCCCGACGCTTCATCGAAGGAGTTTTTGAAGCTTCCCGCCAAGGGCTGCTCGACATCGAGCACCTGACGCCCGAGCGATTGAGCGAGGCTTGGCGTCTAAGGTTGCGCTACCGCGACAAGCCGCGCATTTCCTTCACCGATCTCACCAGTTTCGTGGTCATGCGGGAACTCGGCGTGCAGCAGGCGCTCACCGCCGACGGTCATTTCGAGCAGGTCGGTTTGGGCTTCGTGCGCGTTCCCTGACGCGGCGAGGACAGGCGGGAGCGCCTGTCTCTACCGTGGGACAGACAATCCTGTCTGTCCTCACAAACCTGGTCCCCACAAATTCTCCCTGTAACGCTTCTGGCTCTGCTCGTGCCAAAGACCGAGGACCGACAGGATTGTCTGTCCCACGCCACGATTGGCTCAGTCGCGCGGCGTCGCGCTACAGTGAGTCTTCGGTCTTCATGCCGTTCGATGCCGCTCAGGTCTTGCTGTGGCTCAAGAGCAACTTTCTGCTGGAGGCGGAACTTTGCCTGGTTTTGGGCCTGTTGGCGCTCGCCGCGTTTGTCGCGCCGTCGCGTTGGCTGCGGGCGGCGTGGCGCGGCTGGCGCCGGCTCGCCGCGCGGCCGGTCGCGTCGCTGCTGCTGCCCGCCGTGCTGGCGATCGGCTTGCGGCTGTTGCTGCTGCCGTGGGCGGGGGTCCCCTACCCGTCGAGCGCCCGCGATGAATACAGCTACCTGCTGGCGGGTGACACGTTTGCTTCCGGCCGCCTCACCAATCCGCCGCATCCGCAGTTTCGCCATTTCGAAAGCCCGCACGTTCTGTTCCAGCCGACCTACGCGTCGAAGTACCCGCCGGGGCAGGGGCTGGTGCTCGGCCTGGGCGAGGCGCTGGGGCACCCCTGGATCGGCGTTCTGCTCAGCATCGCGGCTTTGATCATCGTCGGCGGTTGGGCGATGCGCGCCTGGCTGCCCGCCCCCTATGCGTTGCTGGGCACGACGCTGCTGGCGCTGCGCGTCGGCGTGATGAGCTATTGGGCGAACACCTATTGGGGCGGCGCGGTCGCCGCAGTGGGTGGCGCGCTGCTGATCGGAGCGCTGCCGCGCCTGATGCGCAAGCCGGGGCCGTGGGCCGGGGCGATGCTCGGCGCGGGACTGGGCGTGATGGCGATCAGCCGACCGTTCGAAGGCCTGATCTTCAGCGCGATCACGCTGCTGTTGTGGGCCGGCTGGTTCCTCGCGCGCGGTGGAAGGCCAACGGCAGGTGCCCCGCGGAACGCCCCGGGTGCGCCCGATGCTTCGAATGCTTCTGGTCCGCGCGTGCCGGACGCAGCGGGTGCCAGGGGCGCGGGCCATGCACCGGCCGCATCGCATCCCTCCACAGCGGGTAACACCGGCCGCTTTCGCGCGATCCTCCCCGCGCTGGGCGGCGCGGCGCTTTCGCTCGCCGCCATCATGTTGTGGCTGGGATACTACCAGGCCGCGGTCACCGGCAACCCTTTCGTCGCGCCTTACTCGGCGTGGCGCCACACCTATAGCCGCTTCGAGTCGTTTGTCTGGGAGACTCCGGTCGAAAACTACAAGCCGGTCAACGAAGGGTACGCGCGGTTCGTGTATTGGGCGCAGCAGTCGCATGACGAGTACGGTTCCCCGCTGAGGCGCCTGGCCCGGCTCGGGTTCCAGATCGTCGCGTTCTTCTGGGGTCCGATGCTCGCGTTGTTTCTGGTGCTGGCCGCGCCCTGGCTCGGGAAAGACGCCGCCGTGCGCCTGCTGGCAGTGGCGGTTTTTCTCACCGTGGTGACCGAGGTGACCGTGGTCGACCTCTGGACCTTCAGCCACTATCTGGCGGCGCTGACGGTGGCGCTCACGATCCTCGGCGTGCAGGCGCTGCGCATCGTCGTCGCCGCGGCGCGCCAACGGCTCGGGGGCGCGCGCGGCGGCTTTGTCTGGCTGCTGCTGGGGCTGCCGGCCGTGCTGCTGGCGCTCAATATCGCCGGCCTGTATCTGCGCGCCACCGATCGTTTGTGGACGACGCCGACCTACGACACCGGCTGGTGCTGCTACGCCCAGCGCTCGGACCGCGCCCGCGTGGAGCAATCTCTCGACGCGATCCCGGGCCGCCACCTGGTGTTCGTGCGCCATCCGCCCGAGGGCTATTGGGGCATCGAATGGGTTTACAACGGCGCCGCGATCGATGACGGCAAGATCGTGTGGGCGCGCGAGGTGTCGCCCGAGTCCGACTGCGCCCTGCGCCGCTACTACAGCAGCCGCCAGGTTTGGGTGACCTACGTCGACCAACAGCCGGCGCACGCAACGCCGTTTCCCGACCCCGCCTGCGCGGTGGAGAACGACGGCGCGGCGAACCGGTAGCCCCACGCCGCCCCCGGATTGCGCGCCAGCGGCCGGTATCGTAGCCTTGAGAAAGGCGCGTGCCAAGCCCAAGGCCCCTGAGCGAAGAAAGGTAAGGGCCCACTCCACAGAATCCGCAGCGGCGCACAAGTGGCGCGGGCCTTCGGCCGGCGGCGTCGGCATCCAATGCCGACGTCTCTTGGCAATCGATAGGGCCCCGGACCAGCTCACGAACGCGGAGACCGGAAAGGCGCTCGAGTCGGCCGCAACCGCGAACACCGCGTCCTCAAACCGAAACGTATATGTGCGGCATCGCCGGCACCGTCACCGCCACCCCTAACTCCGAATCGCGCAGCGTTCTGGAAGCGATGACCGGCGTGCTGCGCCATCGCGGCCCCGACGGCAGCGGCTATTACCAGGACGAGTGGGCCGCGCTCGGCCACCGCCGCCTCAGCATCATCGATCTCGCCGCCGGCAGTCAGCCGATGACCAGTGAAAGCGGCGAGTTGTGGTGCACGTATAACGGCGAAATCTTCAATCACGGCGAGGTCCGCCGCGAGCTCGAAGCCGCCGGTCATGTCTACAAAACGCGCTGTGACACCGAAACCATTCTGCACGCCTACGAGCAGTTCGGCCCGGGCTGCGTCGAGCGTTTCCGCGGCATGTTTTCCTTCGCGCTGTGGAACAAGGCCGACCGCTCGCTGTTTTGCGCCCGCGACCGCCTCGGGAAAAAACCGTTCTATTACTTCTTCAACGGCCGGCTGTTCGCCTTCGCGTCGGAAATCAAGGCGCTGCTCGAGCATCCGGCCGTCTCGCCGGGGCTCGAAGAGTCGGAACTGGCCGAGTACCTGACCTTCGGCTACCTCAGCGGCGAGCGGACGCTGTTCGCCGGCATTCGCAAGCTGCTGCCAGGGCATACGCTGCTGCTCACGCCCGGCAGCGACGGCCTCACCCTGCGCATCGAGCCCTACTGGGACCTGCCCACACCCGGCGCCGACCCCGGCGGCTGATCCGCAAGACGAGGCGGGTTGGATCGCCGAATGCCGCCGCCGGCTCGAAGAAAGCGTCCGCACGCGGCTGATGAGCGACGTGCCGCTGGGCATGTTTCTCAGCGGCGGCGTCGATTCGAGCATCCTGGCCGCGCTGATGACGCGGCTCACCTCGAGCCCGGTGAAAACCTTCGCCGTCGGATACGCCGAGCGCGCCTATAGCGAGCTCGAGCCCGCCCGCCAAGTAGCCCGTCACATCGGCACCGACCATCACGAAATCTCGATCGGCA
The DNA here is from genome assembly GCA_963824095.1 of Terriglobia bacterium. GTDB lineage: Bacteria > Acidobacteriota > Terriglobia > Bryobacterales > UBA6623 > JBBDWJ01. The sequence continues at coordinate 36,192 of CAWGNS010000001.1, forward strand.
GGGACGATTTTTTCGAGGCCTTGCCGAATCTGGTGTGGCACGAGGACGAGCCGATCGCCTGGCCCTCGAGCGTGTCGCTCTATTTCGTCTCCAAGCTCGCCTCCGAGCAGGTCAAGGTGGTGCTCACCGGAGAGGGCAGCGACGAGTTGTTCGGCGGCTACGGCCGCTATTGGTATTACCGCTTCAACTCGCGCTGGGCCGGATATTACCGCCACATGCCGGGGTTTTCCCGGCGCGCTATTTCTTCCGACCATTGCCGAATCGAGTCTGCTTTCCGCTACGCTGCGCCGCAAATTGCAGCACACTTTCCTGGGGCGCGGCGAGGATATGCGCTCGCTCTATCTCGATAATTTCTACGCCGCGTTTTCGGAGAGCGAGCAGGCCGCGCTGCTGCCGCGCGCCGCGCGCAACGGCCATACGCCCTATGACGGCTTTCTCGCTTACTGGAACCGCCGGGCCGATGCGCCGCTGCTGTCGCGTATGCTCTACGCCGATCAGAAAACCTACCTGGTCGAGCTGCTCATGAAGCAGGACCAGATGAGCATGGCGGCCTCGATCGAAAGCCGCGTGCCCGTTTCTCGATCACCCGCTCACCGAATTCGCGGCGGCGGTTCCCGAAAATCTCAAGCTGCGGGGCAAGGTCGGTAAGTACATCATCAAGAAAGCGGCCGAAGATTTGTTGCCTCACGAGATCATCTACCGCCCCAAAATGGGCTTCCCGACGCCGCTGCGCGACTGGCTGCTGCGGCCCGAGTCGGGCGAGCTCTTTTCTTACCTGCAATCGCCCGGCGGCTTGCTGGCCGGCTACCTCGACCGGCGGGTGCTCGGCGGCCTGATCGAGCGCCACCGTAACCGCGTCGAGGATGCGACCGACCGCGTCTGGCGCCTGCTCAATCTCCAACTGTGGGGCGATATTCACCTGACCGGGCGGCGGCGTGATGTGTGGCCGCGCGTGATGGCCGCGGGCTGCCCACAATGAAACTGTTGTGGGTGAACACCAATTTCCTGCACCCCACCAACAAGGGGGGCTCGATTCGCTCGCTCGGCATGTTGCGGCAACTGGCGCGGCGGCATGAGATTCACTTCGCGGCGCTGGCCGATCCGCGTTTGCCCGAAGGGCCCGAGCGCTGCGGCGAGTACTGCCACCGCGCCTATCCTTTTCCGCATCGCGCGCCCGAGCGCGGCTCGGCGGCCTTCTGGTGGCAGTTGGCGGCCGGGCTGGTTTCGCCGCTGCCGGTGGCGGTAAAGCGATTTCAAGTCCCGGCGTTCGGACGCGAGTTGGAACGGCTGCTCCAAACCGAGGCGTTCGACCGCGCCGTGGTGGATCATCTGATGCCGGCGGCGCATTTCCCGGATCTGCCGCACAGCCTGCTGTTCCAGCACAACGTCGAGACCATCCTGTGGCGCCGCCACGCCGAGCAGGCCGCCACGCCCGCGCATCGCGCTTATTTCGGACTGCAGGCGCGGCGCATGTTCGAGTTCGAGCGGCGCGTCTGCCGCGAGGCCGGCCACGTGGTGGTGGTTTCGCCGCAAGATGCCGCCTGGACGCGCGAACTGTTCGGCGTCGAAGACGTCTCGGAAGTTCCCACCGGCGTCGATCTCGAGTACTTCACCCCGCCCCAGCCGGTTCCCAAAAAGCACGACTTCGTCTTCGTCGGTTCGATGGATTGGCTGGCGAACATCGACGGCGTGCTCTATTTCGCGCGCGAGGTGCTGCCGCTGATTCGCCGCCGCCGTCCGCGCGCCACCTTCGCCATCGTCGGCCGCAAGCCCACGGCCGAGGTCCGCAAGCTCGCCGAGCAGGGCTCGGGCATCACCGTCACGGGCACCGTCGACGACGTGCGCCCCTACCTGTGGGGCTCGCGCGTTTCGGTCGTTCCGCTGCGCATCGGCGGCGGCACGCGCTTGAAGGTCTACGAGGCGATGGCGGCGAAAAGCCCGCTGGTCTCGAGCAGCATCGGCGCCGAGGGTCTCGCCTACACCGACGGCGAAAACATTCGCATCGCCGACACGCCCCGCCATTTCGCCGAGCACTGCGTCGATCTGCTCGAACAGCCGCAAGACGCCGCCGCCTGGCCGAAGCCGCCTGGCAAATGGTCGAAGCGCGTTTCACCTGGGACAAAGTAGCCGACACGTTCGAGCGCTTTCTGGAACAAGCCCCGCGCCCGGCGGACAGCGAACCCCAAAAAGCCCACTCAGAGCCGCGGGCGTAAGCCCGCGCTGCGCGGCCGGGGCATGCTCTTGTGCCGATGGGGACAGTCACCGTGTTCGCGCCCCACCCATCTAACCGTCAATTCCTAGGATTTGCGCGGCGCGAAACGCGGTGACTGTCCCCTCCACCACAACGCGTCCGAACCCCAGAGTCTTGAACTGTTACCCTGTTGGAAGTTCGAAATACTTCGGGGGTCCAAGCAACTGATCATGTCCACTTCGGCAGATCTGCATGACTCCACCCCAACGCCGGCCGACACGCGATTCTTCTCCACCGAAGAATACGAGCGGCGCCTCGACGCCGTACGCGCCGCCATCGACGACCGCGGCTTGAACGGTTGCCTCGTCTGCCGTCCCGAGAACATCTACTACCTCACCGGCCTCAACTACCAAGGCTATTTCGCCTACCAGATGCTGGTGGTGCCGCGGCAAGGCGCGCCGATTCTGATCACGCGGGCCATGGAACGCGCCACCGTGCGCGATCAGGTGCCGGGCGTGCGGCATCTGGGCTACTCCGACGGCATCGAGCCGCTGCCGGCGCCCCTCGACAAGGCGCAGGACGTGCTGCTTTCGGCCCGCACCCAGGAGGGCGAAACCGTCGGCCTCGAGCCGTGGTCGATGAGCCTGGGCGTTCGCACCGGCAAGCACGAGGGCCTGGAGCCCGAGCCCGACGTCACCGCGCAAGTCAACACAACGCGCCGCGCGATCGAGGAAGCCGGCCTGGCCGACGGGCCGCTGGGCGTCGAAATGAACAGCCCGATGCTGCCGGTCAACGTAGCGCGCAAGCTGTTTGAGGGGCTGGCGCAAGTGCGCTGGGTGGACGCTTCGGGGCTGGTCGACGGCTGCCGCGTCGTGCAATCGCACGAGGAACTGCTCTGCACGCGCCGCGCGGCCTCGATCTCCGACGCCATGATGCGCGCCGCCATCGGCGCCGCCGGGCCGGGGATCAACGAACAGACGGTGATGCGCGCGATCTACGACGCCATGTTCCAGAGCGGCAGCACCTACCCGGGCTTTCTGCCGCTGGTGCGCTCGACGCGCAACCTGGACCATGAGCATGGCACCTGGTCCGACAATCTGCTGCTCAACGGCGACTATTTGTTTCTGGAAATGTCGGGCTGCTGCTGGCGCTACCACGCGCCGATCGGGCGGCTGGTATTCATCGGCCGCGCGCCCGAAGGAGCCGAGCGCATCAACGAGGTTTGCCGCGGGGCGATCGACCGCGCGGCGCAGCGCATCGGCCCGGGCGTGCGCGCCTGCGACGTGTATCGCGCCTGGCAGGGCTGCGTCGACGAGGCGGGCTTGCAGCATTACCGCCGCCACCATTGCGGCTACGCGGTCGGCATCGGCTTTCCGCCGAGCTGGTCGGGCAGCGGCGTGCCGGTCGGCCTGCGCTCCGATTCGCAGATGGAGCTGCGTTCGGGGATGGTGTTTCACCTGATGTCGTGGCTGCTGCGAACCGGCCAGGGCGATTCGTTTATCTCCGACACGGTGGTGGTGACCGACGACGGCTGCGAACTGCTGACGACGACGCCGCGGGAGTTGACGGTGCGCTGAGCCGAGGCTCTGTGGCGCAGGCCTCTGGCCGGCTGCGTCGACCTCGCGTCGACGTTTCTCCCGCGCCAACAAACGAGTCCAACCCCGAAGGCTGCTACGCCCCCAACCACGAGTTGCTTCGGCCCGCCGGCTCACCAGGCTGCGGAAAAAGTACTCTGGAGGCCAAGCCTGGGTTCAGCTTGAGCCGGCGGACCGAAAGGGCACAGAGACAAGAGACCGCACCCGTGGCGCGAACCTCCAGGTTTGCCGCGTCGCGATTCGTCGCGACGTAGGGCCCCCCCACCGAAGCCGTGCTGGAGGATGCCACAGCCGGACCGGAATGCCCTTTTTCCGCAGCCGGCTCACGCCTGCGGCTCTGTTGTGGGGCTGCCGCCTTGTGCGGCCTAGCGGCCCAGGTGCTTGGAAAGATACTCGACGATCTGCTCGATCTGTTTCTTGCTGCCTTGCGCGCCTCGGGCTACCATCGCATCGACGACCGTCTGCCACTCCGGCTGCGTCATATGGTGCCCGCTGACGATCTCGATCCCGTGGCACTGCTTGCCGCAGGTCGTCTGCACGAGTTCCTTGCCTTTTCCATTGGGTAGCGTCGATGGCCCCAGCACGGCCGGTTTGGCGGCTTCGGCGGGCGCCTGAGTGCGGCCCGCGCCGGCGGTGGCGTCCGGCGCGCTCAGCGCGGCCGCCGGGTTATCGGCGTCGAGCGCGTAGGCCACCAGCGTATCGCTCAACGGGCCCCCGAAAAAGCCGCCGCCGCCCGAAGCCATGATCGCCACGTACTGCTTGCCGTCTTTGCCCAGATAGGTGATCGGGATGGTGTGGCCGTTCGCTTCGAGCGGCTGTTCCCACAGCAGCCGGCCGGTCTTCGATGCAAAGGCGCGAAAGCGGCGGTCGTTGGTCGCGCCGATGAACACCACGCCGCCGGCCGTGGCGATGCTTCCGCCCAGGTTCGCCGAGCCGGTGTTGCGCAGGCCCTGCGCCGCGAGCGACTCGATCATTCCCAGCGGGGTCCTCCAGGCGATATCGCCGGTGTTCACGTTAAGCGCCACCAGTTCGCCAAAGGGCGGATTCGAGCACGGAATGTGCGTCTCGGGATTCCAGAACCGCGCGTAAGGCCCGTATTCGGACTTGCGCACGTAGTCGACTTCGCCCGTCTTGGGGTTGACGCGCTTTTCCATGTGCCCGAACTGCCCGACGTTCATCACGTTCACAAACAGGTAGCCAAGCGTCGGATCGACCGAAACGCCGCCCCAGTTGCCGCCGCCCAGCGTGCTGGGGAAGATCAGCATGTTGCCCTCGAGCGGCGTCGGCGTATACGGGTCGCCGATGAACATCTTGTTGCGCTCGAACAGGTCTTTGCAGAAGGCGGCATGATCGGCCGTGAGGTCGTACATCTCCTCTTTGCGGAAGGTATTGCGGGCCAGCGGCTCGGGCTTGATCGGGAACGGCTGCGTCGGCGAGGTCTGCTCGCCCGGCACCACCGTCTGGGGCACGGGCCGCTCTTCCATGCCATACATCGGCTCGCCGGTGACGCGGTTGAACACGAACAGCAGGCCCATTTTGGTGATCTGCGCCACCGCCGGGATCCGCTTGCCGTCGCGCATCACCTCGAACAGCGCCGGCGCCGCCGCCGGGTCGTAGTCCCAAATATCGTGGTGCACCAGTTGCTGGTACCACTTCACCTTGCCGGTGGCGGCGTCGAGCGCCACCAGGCTGTTGCCGTAGAGCCCGTTGCCGTGGCGGTCGGCGCCATAAAAATCGGTGGTCGGCGAGCCGAGCGGGACGAACACCATGCCGCGCTCGACATCAACGCTGAGGAAGCCCCAGTTGTTAACGCCCGAGCGGTTCTTCCATTCGCCCTCGGGCCAGGTGTCGTTGCCGGGCTCGCCCGGACGCGGCACGGTATGGAAGGTCCACACCAGCTTGCCGGTGCGCGCGTCCCAGCCGCGGATGTCGCCGTAGGCGCCCTGGCTGGGGGAGCCCTCGCCGTTGGCGCTGCCGGTGATCAGAATGTCTTTGAACACGGCGGGCGGCGAGTCGAGCGCGTAGCGCGCTTCCTGCAGATCGCCCATCACGCCCTGCCGCAGGTCGAGGACGCCTTCGGTGCCGAACCCGGGGGCCGGCTTGCCGGTGGTCACGTCGATGCCCACCAGCTTGTCGTGCACGCCGGCGAACACGCGCGGATGCATGCCCGGCTGGCCGGGCCAGTAGGCCAGCCCGCGCAAGGCCCCGCCGTCGGTCTCGTAGTGCCAGATGACCCTGCCGCTTTCGGGCTCGAGCGCGAAGATGCCGTTGGGCTGGATCAGGTACATCACGCCGTCGACGACCACGGGGACCGCCTCCGAGCCGGGCTTGCCGCTATGAAACACCCAGGCCCGCTGCAGGCGGCCGATATTGTTGGGGTTGATCTGCTGGAGCGGCGAATAGCGCATCGCGCCAGGATCGTGCCCAAACGTGGGCCAATCGGTCTGCGCGGAAACGCCGGCCAGGCAGCAGAGGGCGAGGAGAGTGATTCGGAGAAGGTACATGGAATTCAAAAGCTCTGACAAATGGTACAGCGTCGGTTGCCGCGTGGGCAACGAGGGCGTGCGGATTCCTGGGCGATCGGGCAAGACCGCCTCGAAAATCCGACGCCAACCGACACAAGAGCCCAAGAGCATCGGGATTGGGTAGAATCAGCCGCACAGCATCGGTAAGGACGTGCGGACACGCGGGAGTCCGGAGGCGATTGTGAAGGTCTCTTCATTCCCTCGGTGCTTCATGGGGACAGTCACCGCGTTTCGCACCTCCACTTTTTCGGAGGTTTACAGGATTCGCAGGGGGCGAAACGCGGTGACTGTCCCCTCTCGTACATGGCTCAAAAGGTCGTGACCGGGGTCGGCGGCGAAGGGCGATTTTGGCACGATGTGGCAGGGTTTGGCATTGTTTTCCCTAGCTTTTCGCGCTGGCGCGCGGACCGCTCCCTTGTACTGATGCCAGTCTAGCCCGGCGTGTCAAGGTTCTTGGGGCGGTCTTAGAGCTATGTTGTTGGGTTTGTTGGGCCGGCGGCGTGGGGACTGGCTTGGATCCAATTGCGCTCTGGCCTGGAGGGGATCAGGCCGACCTCCGTGTCGCGGGCCTACACCGGAGGCTTTCCCTTCCCTCGCGAGCCACCACCGTGGGGGACGCCTTGAAGAACTCACGACCCGTATCCCGGAGCGGCGCGCGGCCGGCTGGAGGCAAGCCGGTCCTTCCGCGTTGAGATCACTCCGGGCTTGCGATCGGCGCTACCACGGGAAACGGGTTCGCGTCATCGACCGGCGTCTCCGCCGCCGCAGCGATACCAGCAACACGAGCAACCCCGCGATCACCGCGCAAAAGAGGCGAATCCAATCGGTATCGAGTAGCATTGTTTCAGCCTGAGCCGATCTTGCTGGATAATCTGATAAAGTTCAATCACTTTATCTGTAAATATTAGATAAATACTGGACGCGAGACCCGAAACGATTTCTGGATGCAGGGCGTGGGTCGCACCTGGAAATCCGGCTGACGGTCCAGCCAGCGAAGGGCTCAATTCCGGGGAAGCGATCGAGGCCGATGAACGATATTGGAACTTTGGGTGAATATTGAGGTTTCTGTCACCTTTGTCCTTTGTCACCTTTGTCCTTTGGGGTCTACCGACCGCGCAGAGCCGAACGAGGACTCGCGTTATCGCCCCGCCCGTGTTGCCTTCCGCTTCAGAGCACAGCGTCGGCGCCCCAGAAGAGTTATTTCACGGCTCGATACCCAGCCCGCCGGTGCCTCTGTCAACGCTTCCCCCGCGATGTCGCCACCGCCGGCGCATGACTCGAGGTCAGGATGGTTCGCTACTCCCTTCCTGTGGGGCTCTTGCATCCCCGACTTCCTGCCGGTTTATCCCGGCGCTTTCGCTCCGTCCCATTTCTCTCCCCTTTCTCTCCGCGCAACAACGGGCCAAGGGCGCTTCCCGCCTGCGAAAGCAGAGGAGCGCCGCCGGCACGATTTCGTTCTGTCGTGAGCCTATTGTGTCTGCTTCTCGCATGCTCGCGAGGACTGACAGCACCGTGATTGGGGCGCGACGGATCAATGCCCCGATGACGGTCACCAGATCCGGTGGATCGGAGCCGCGACGCGACGTTTTTTCTGGTACAGTTTTCGTAACGGAAGCACGTCGTGGGCCGCCTTCAAGCTGTGCACTATCCAACGGCTACCCCAAACATAGCGATCTGAAGGAGTACGAGTGGCATGAGCGAGCACATCGACCGACGGGATTTTCTCGGAGTCGCCGCCGCCGGTATCGCAGCAGCGGCAGCCGTGCCTGTCGCCGCGCAGACCGTGACGCAAGGATCGATCGACGGGCGTCCCGTTCGTTTAGGGTTTGTCGGCGTGGGAGATCGAGGCTCCCACCACCTCGATGCAGCCCTGGGCATCGATGGCGTGACGATTCCAGCGCTCTGCGACATCGATGACTCTTATCTCTACCGCGCCAAACGTTGGGTCGAGGAGTCGGGTAAGCCGACGCCCAAGCTCTATGGCAAGAGCAAGACCGACTTCGAGCGAATGTGTGCCGAAGAAGATCTCGACTGCGTAATTTGCTCCACTTCATGGCCGTGGCACGCACCGGTGCTGCTCGCAGCGATGCGCAATGGCAAGAACGCTGTGAGTGAGGTGCCCATCGTTCTGACGGTCGATGAGGCCTGGGAGATTGTGGAGACGTGGGAAAAGACCGGGAAGTGGGGCACGTTAGGGCTCGAAGGCATCCGCAGCCTGTCGGTTGCCAACATGGTCTGGGAGGGCCTGCTAGGTGATGTCATCCATGCGGAAGCCGGTTATGTACACGATCTGCGGCTGGTCAAGTTTGATCCCGAGCGGGAGCCTTGGCGGTTGATCCAATCGATCAAAAGGAACGGCAACCTCTATCCGGATCATCCCATGAGCGCGATCATGCCGGCGCTCGACATCAACCACGGTGATCGCTTTGACTTTCTTGTATCTATGAGCTCGAAGGCCGTCTCACTGAACCGCTTCGCCGCGCACTACTTTGGCGACGAGCATCCGCTGGCCACGATGGAGATGAAGCAGGGTGATTTCAATGCCACACTGATCCGCACCGCCGAAGGCAAGCTGATCACCTTGAACTTCGACACCAATACGCCGCACCCGCGGTCGTTCTACCGTCTGCAGGGCACGAAAGGCGTTTACTTCGGGGACCGCTACACACCATCACGCAACGCACTGATTTATCTTGAGGGCGTCAGCCCGCAAGAGCATTCCTGGGAGCCCGCGGGGCCGTATCTCGAAAAATACCAGCACCCCATCGAGCGAGACTACAATCCTCCGCCTCGCGAAGCGCTGCGTGGGCACGGTGGCAGTGCCGGTCGCACTCCAATCGAGTGGCATCGGCTGATACTGGCCCTGAACGAGAAACGGATGCCCGACTGGGACGTCTATGACTCCGTGAGCAGCAGCGTGATTTCGCCGCTCAGCGAGCAGTCTGTGGCAAGCGGCAGCCAACCTGTGAAGTTTCCCGACTTCACGCGCGGCAAATGGAAGACCCAGCCTCGTTGGCTCGCGTCCTGAGCTGCGGGGGAAAACGTGACCGGCTCAATTTTTAGGGCTACGACCTGGGCCAAAGCCGGTAACCCGAGTTGCTCCACCGAGTTCGTTTAGCGGCTAGCTGCGCTGACTGCCCGGTGCCTGCGTGGCCGGCCTCGCGGTCGCACCTCCAGCCGCCGACCGGCCTGGCGCTCCAATTCGTTCACAAACACCTTGCCTCCTACCGGCTTGCCCGACTGCGTGGCCTCGCGAATCCGGGCCAGTTGCGCGGACAGATCTCCGCCTACGCTCCAGTTCGAAGGGTCCGCTTGGCGTCCCGACCGCTGGCGTGCGCGCTGGCGCTGGACCACGGAAACTCAAAATTGAGCCTGTCACATTTTTCGTTTGGGTAAGGTCCTCTGCTTCAAATCGATCGTCAACCAGGATGCATGCCAGTGCCCAGATCTGGTGTTGATAACGCCGGATCAACTCGCTGTACGCGTCCCGGTTCCCAGCCCTCGCCAGACCGACGAGATCGGCATCGCTTTTCGAGTCCATGCGCTCCGCACAGCTTAGTCGAGTTTCCGTGAGAAAACGCTGCAACGAATTCGCGGATGGAATTCGCAACTCTTTGAAAACAACCCGATCCCGGACGCCAGACGTTCGCCGCCGGTCTGCATTGCCCCTGGTCCCTGGCATCGATCGGTCGGACCGAAAAGGGACCGGAAAGGAGACGGAGCCTCCTTATGGCATGGGTCCAACGAAGGCCAGGGCTCGCCGCACAATCCAGGCAGGAGATCGTAGGAAACCAATGCCCTCACGCCGCCCGGTGCGGCTTCGCGAACGGAACGAGCGGATATCTTTGGTCCCGCTTGCGTTCTGGTAGTGAAACGAGAACGAAAGGTGCGTTAGTCGAAGCTTCCGCTGGGCTCTGTGAACCCTTTCCTGGCCTGCCGCAAGACCCAGGTCACCGCGCGCTTGGTGTCGTAGCAGTGCGAGAGCAGGTAGTTGCAGGTCGACAGGCAGTGCGGGTTGCAGGATTTCTTCATCTCGCCCAGTTGGTTGGCGTCGAAATGGTGGTTCTCGACCACGCCCCAATCGTAGGTCGCCGAATACATCGGGAAGCACGGCGCCAACGTGCCGTCGGTGCGAATGATCAGGGTGTTGTGGCCGGCGCGGCAGTTCCAGGGCTCGACGCGGCCGCGCATCATCTCTTTCATCGCCGCCAGGTGCTGGCGCGGGTTGGGCATCTTGTGGCCCTGGCGGTTTTGCTCCACCAGCCAGTCGATCAGCTCGTCGACCTTGGGCCAGTCGTCGGGGCGAATGTAGGTGTCGTTCTCGTCGAGATGCTTGAAGTGGCCCTGCTGGGTGATGGGCGACTCGTTGACGTGATAGTCGGAGTAGATGCCGTTGTCGCGCGCGATCCGGGTCAGCTCGCGCACGTCGTCGAGGTTGACACGCGTGATATTGATGTTGAGCATCACGGTGTAGCCGTACTTGTGGCGGTTCTTCACCAGGTACTCGAACTGCGGCAGGATCGGCTCGAGCGCCTTGGGCAGCGCCTTGCGCTCTTTCACCGAATCGACGGCCAGATTCACCGTGGCCACGCCTGCGTCGCCCAGCCAGTCGATGACTTCGGGCTTCATCAGGCGGCCGTTGGTGGGCAGATAGACGAAGAAGCCTTTGCTCGCCGCGTAGTCAACGACTTTGTGAATAAACTTCGGACGCAGCAAAGGCTCGCCGCCCATCAGGGCCAATACGCGGTTGCCCCTCGACTGCAGCCAATCGATGGAGCGCCGCGCGGTGTCCTCGGTCATGCCCTTGACGCGATTGTCGTACGACCAGCAGTAGTGGCAATCGAGATTGCAGGCGTAGTCGGTAAACAAATAGGCGATGATCGGCCGCAACTCGTCGCGATGCCAAAGCGATTGAAAGAAGGGCACCGCAAAGCCCCGCAGGCCGCGCGTCGTGTTCAAGCTGCGGTACTTCCGCATGGTCTTCGCGGCGTCGCCGTCGGCGTATTGGCGACGCGGGTAGACGGGCTCGGGCAAGGTCTTGCCCTGTGGCTCGAGCCGCGTCCGGCGGTCGGAGTTCATCAGCAGATCATGGATGGAAACGTCCAGCCGAAACGGGACGTTCGAGGAGTTGGGTTGTGTCTCGGGGTACCGTTTTTGTTCTTGAGCTAGAGCCATAAGATTCTCCTTGTCTGCTTTCCGGCAAAGTTGCACCCAAAAACCGGCCTGGCATGAGTCAACCAGGGCACGAAGAACCCACGAAGGCAGGTATCGGAAATGTCAAAGAACAGGGGGGCGGTTCCGCCCCTGCGGCGGCACGCTTCTCTGAGTCTTACAAGCACAGAGCGCCTCGGACTGGCTGTTGTTGCAAGTAACTGTATGATTTCAGACGAAAATGGCTGGCGGGACAGTTGTTTTATTGGCAATAGGGCGACCAGGGGGAGGGGTAGGCCAGGAAATCGGCCGCAGTGGCGTTAGCCAGGTGCATGGAAAGCAAGAAACTACCGGCGGCGCGAATCTCCAAGTCGCTACGTCCCGATTCGCAACGACCTAATGCCCCACGCGACCATGGCCACGCGGGAAGGGCAAAACCGCGGGGCCGGAATGGACTTTCCGAGCAGCCTGCGCTGTGCGCGGCTCTGTTGTCCATGCTCGATCTTGCCCGCTACCGGCGGCCGGGTGGCCCTCCTGGGGCGCTGTGTTACTCTTGTCCTCTTATGCAACGGCGAATGTTGCTTCTCGCTGGATGCTTTTCGCCCTTGGCCGCGGCGCTCCGGGCGCAAACGATGACCGTCGAGGAGTATCAGCCCAAGTCGATGCTGAAGGTCCCCGAGCACCCGGTGCCGCGGGCGCGCTATCCGGTGATCGACGTGCACAGCCACCACAGCGACGTTTCGCCGCAGCGGCTCGACCGCATCGTCGGCGAGATGGACGGGCTCAACCTGCGGGTGCTGATCAACCTCAGCGGCGGTAGCGGCGCAGGCTTAAAGGCGATGGTGACGGCGATGCGGGGCCGCTACCCGAAGCGCTTCGGCGTGTTCGCCAACCTGGATTTCAGCGGCATCGACGACCCGCAGTGGGGGGCGCGCGCGGCGGCGCAGCTCGAACAAGACATCCACAATGGCGCGCAGGGGCTAAAATTCTTCAAGAATTTCGGGCTGACCGTGAAATACTCCGACGGCCGGCGGGTTCCGGTCGACGACCCGGCGCTCGACCCGGTGTTTGCCACCTGCGCGCGGCTGGGGATTCCGGTGCTGATTCACGTCGGCGACCCGGCGCCGTTTTTCGAGCCCGTGGACCGTTTCAACGAACGCTGGCTGGAGTTGACGACGCTGCCCAACCGGCGGCATCCGCCGCCACCCAGCTTCGAGCAGTTGAATGGCGAGCGCGACCGCCGGATCGCACGCCATCCCCAGGTGAACTTCATCGTGGCCCACCTGGGTTGGCACGGCAACGATTTGGCGCGGCTGGGCGGACTCATGGACCGCTATCCGAACTTCTATACTGAGGTCGGCGCCGTGCTGGCCGAGTTGGGCCGCCAGCCGCTCACCGCGCGCGCGTTTCTGACCCGCTACCAGGACCGCGTGTTGTTCGGCAAGGATACCTATGCCGCGGACGAATATCCCTATTACTGGCGGGTGTTCGAGACGCGCGACGAGTATTTCGAGTACTACCGGCGGCGGCACGCGCACTGGCGGCTCTACGGGCTGGACTTGCCGGATGAAGTGCTGAAGAAGATTTATTACAAGAACGCGCTGCGGCTGATCCCGGGGATCGATGCGGCCGGGTTTCCGGTGTAATGGGGGGGCGGAGATGTCGGTTGGAACGTCGGCGAGCGCGCCGACGCCGCCGGCCGGAGGCCCCGCCACGTGTGGGGCTTCGCCGCTACGGTAGGATATGTCCCGGGGTCCGGTGGGATGGCGCCGTGGCGATCGTATCGTAAGGACCAGAAGTCTTTCGTGAGACATGATCGGGTGTCGAGATTGAGCCGTGCGTCGAGTTCTGATCCCCGTATACCCAATATCCTCGGGGCCCATACCGTTTGTGCCCATTTCCGTTTTTTCCATACTCTTTGTGGTTGAGTCTCTCGCTTGACCGTTCGACCCACAACCGCCGGCCGCCGCGCTACGTCCCTCGCCCGCCTCATGCTGCTGTTTGTGGCGGTGGGGACGATTGGCGCTCGCGCGCAAACGCACTACCAGGTGGACCTCGCCGACACGAAATCGGGGTGGCTTACGGTGACCCTCGAAGCGGCCTGTCCGCAAGCCAACTGCGATTTCGCGATACCGGCCTGGAACGCGACCTACCAGATCCGCGATTTCTCGCAGTATGTGTATCAGCTCGAGGCACAGACGCCCGAGGGGTCGGCGCTGCGCCTCCACACGCTGCAGCCCTCGCTGTGGCGGCTGCGGGCTGAACCCGGCGAGCGGGTGCGCTTGCGCTACCGTGTGCTGGCCGACCGCCCGGGGCCGTTCGGGGCGCTTGCCGAAGCGCAGCGGGTGATCCTCAACCTCGGCCAGGTGCTGCTGTATCCGGTGGATACGCGCGGCGCGGCGTGCACGCTGCAGTTCCTCCATCTGCCCCGCGGTTGGAAGACCGCCATCGAGCTGAAGGCCAAGGGCAGCGGCTGGGTGGCGCCCAGCTACGGCCGGCTGATCGATACGCCGGTCATTCTGGGCGATTTCGAGCAGACCGCCTTTTCCTACCTCGACCGCCGCGTGCGCATCGTCGCCGACGGCGCCCCCGAAAGCTACGACATGGGGCTGCTCGAAGACACGGTGCGCAAGGTCGTCGCCGCCGGCGTGCGCCTGATGGACGACGTGCCGTTTGACTCCTACACGTTCGTCTACCGCTTTTCCGACGAAGACGGCGGCGGGATGGAATACCGCAACGGCACGCTGATGTATGTGCCGGCGAACTGCCGCCGCTGCGACCTGTCGTCGCTGACGGCGCACGAATTTTTTCACTCCTGGAACGTGAAGCGCATCCGGCCGAGCTCGATGGAGCCGATCGACTATTCGGAGCCCGACGTCACGCCGTCGTTGTGGTTTTCCGAGGGCGTGACTTCGACGTACGCGCAGTTCATCCGGCTGACGGCGGGGCTGATCGGCAGCACCGAATTTCTCGCCCACCTGACGCGGCTGGTGAACACCTACGAAGCGCGCCCCGCGCGGCTTTCGCAATCGGCCGAGGAGTCGAGCATCGACGCCTGGCTGGAACGCTACCCGTCGTATGGCCGCTCCGACCGCAGCGTTTCGTATTACCTGAAGGGCGAGCTGGTGGGCTATCTGCTCGACCTGGTGATTCGCGAACGCACCGACTCGCGCCGCAGCCTCGACGACGTGATGCGGGCGCTCAACGAGCGCTACGCACGGCGCGGGCTTTTTTTCGACGACACCGACGGCATCGAGAAAGTGGCCGAGGAAATCGCGGGCTGTGATCTGTCGGCCGAGTTCGAATCGCTGGTGCGCACGCCGGCGCCGATCGACTGGAACCGCTACCTGGGCTATGCGGGGTTTCGCCTCACCTCCACCGAGCGTAAGCGGGTCGATGTCGGCCTGGAGCTTTCGAACTCGCCGGGGCAGGGCGTGGTGGTGGCGCGCGTGGCCGCCGGCAGCCCCGCCGAGGAAGCTGGCTTCCGCCGCGGCGACCACCTGGAGAGCATCGGCGGCCGCAGGATCACCGGCGGCACGATCGAAGTGATTGAAAAGCTGGAGGGCAAGGACGGCCGCAAGGCCATAGTCAGCGTCGACCGCGGCGGCACGCAGGTGGATCTGAGCTTGCAGCCGCGCGAGGTCTCCGAGCCGGTGCTCGAGATTGTCGAAGAGCCCCGACCGAGCGAAGCGCAAGCGCGCCTGCGGCAGGCCTGGCTGGAGCGCAAGACTCTGCCGGCCGCGGCGGCGGTTTCGCAATAGGGCGGGCTATTGAGCCGGCGCCCGGCCCTCCCCTTCCCCCACCTGCAAACGCAACGGACGTCGAGTTTGCCCGGCTTGGGCAACGCACCTGAGCAACGAAGCGCGAAGACAGAGCCGCGGGCGGAAGCAGGTGGCTTCCGCCCGCGGCGATGTCTCCTGATGGGGCGGTTTTCTGCTGGCAAGTCCCGCCGCTTTCTGTCTAGCCCTGTAACTGGGTGGCGAAATTCGGTTTTCGCGTCTAATCCGCTTCTCTCACAAAGAATCGGCTGCGAGGCGGGATAAGGCCCGTCTACTTGGTTGCGCTTGCTTGCCGTGCTGAACGTACTGCCCAAGTACGCCTCCGCGCGCCAAGCGGCGCGCGCCTCGTACCCACGGCCTTCTGCCGCCTCTCGCTCCAATTCTGTGTGAGAGAAGCGGGCCAGGCCGGTTTCTCCTAGGGCTGCGTTAGACTAGGACTGCGGAGGATCTAAAGCAGCTTGTGGCGGGACTCGCGTGAGGCGTCGAGTTCGGCCGAACGTAGGGATTGAGCGTGGCGGCTTGATCTCCGCGAGGGCTGTCTGAGGGGAATCCGCTTTCGACCCACCTCAAACGAGTCGCCCCGCCTCGGCGGGGCGGCTTTAACGCCAGCCCGGCATACTGAGGGCAATTTTCGATCGGGCCGTTTCCGGGCCAGAGCGTCCCACAGCAAAGGACAGGCAGACCTGCAGGTCGGCTCTACCCGGCCGGAGGCCCGCGCCACAGTCGTGAACCGCGTGTAATGGCCAAACTGCATTCTTTCCAAAGGGCTGTTGCACCCGCTCTAGCCCGCATGTTTCACAAGGAGCCGGCTGCGAGGCGTGATAAGCCCGCGTCTACTGCGTTGGGCTCGCTCGTCGTGCTCACCGTACTGTTCAAGTACGCCTCCGCGCGCCAAGCTTCGCGCGCCTTGTATCCACGGGCTTCTGACGCCTCTCGCTTCGACTCCTTGTGAAACATGCGCTCTAGCCGCGGCTATCTTTCCACCAGCACTTCTTCGCGAGCATGGCGGCGCTTGCGGGACACCCAGGCCAGGAAGCGGCGCGTGGCGAGCGCCAGGCCGGTGTAGACGAGAAAGACCGCTGCGGCCGAGGCCAGCCCGGCGATCGTCTGGCCGGCCAGGCCGCCGGCTTCCCCGGTGTGGACAAAGCGCAGCCAGGAACGCAGCCGCCGCCCCGGCGTGGCGTCGCCAAACGTTTCCCAGTTCAGCAGCTTGGCCGTACCGCGCTCGAGGGTCAGCGTCGAGCGCAGTTGAGGCTGGCCGCCGCTACCCTGGTCGATCGAGAAGCTCAACGGCTGTTGGTCGGATTGCGGCAGGCGCAGCGTGATCGTTTGCCAGCCGTCAACCTGCTGGCGGGCTCGCGCGAACAGCGCGCCGAAATCGTCGAGCCGCAAGTCGTCGAGGGGCGCTCCGAAATTGCCGGGACCGCCGCGCCGCGGGGGACCTCCGCGCCGCTCGCCGCCTGTGCTTCTTTCAGCTGCGTCGCGGGCTTCTCCGCCGCCTGCGCGCCGCTCGCCACGCCGCCGCTGCTCTACCGCGCCTGCTTGGAGTGTGCCCGCCTCGGGTGTACCTGCCTCGGGTGTACCCGCCTCGGCCGCCGCGGCGCCGCTCTCGCCGGCCTGGCCCCGGGCTTCCGCGCGGCCCGTTCTTCCTGGCGGCCTGCTTCTGTTGCTCGCCCTGGTCCTCCCGGCCCTCCGGGTCCGAAGCCCGGCCCTCCCGGTCCGCGCCGCACCGGCGGTTCTTCGCCGGCCAGGCGATACACCAGATTGTTAGCCCAGGGATAGGACATCACGGTGCCGCTCAACACCACGAAGAACAGCGGCACCAGCGACCAGAACCCGATCACGTTGTGCCAGTTGAAATCGCGCGCCTTGCCGCGCAGGCCGCCCCGGAACCAGACCACCGGGCGCAGGTTCGGCCAGCGCCAGCTCCGCGGCCACCACAAATAGAGCCCGCTGACGACGATGAACAGGAAGGCCAGATTGCAGGCGCCGGTGATCGCGCGCCCGATGTTGCGGTTTGCGCCGCCCGCCCCGAGCCAGCGGTGCCAGTCGGTCATCACGCGAAAGAACGAACGCAGGCCGCTGGAGCCCTCGCCGAGGATCGCGCCGCTGTAGGGGTTGGCATAGACGGTGGTCTCGCGTCCGTAGCCGAGCGCGACGGGCTGGTCGCGGCCGGGCCGCACCGTCACGGTCGAGGGCAGGCCGCCGCGTTCGGCGCGCGCTTTTGCGAGCAGCGCGTCTATCGGGAGCCGTCGCGCATCGGCCGAGGGCGGCGGCTGGCGGTAGCCACGCAGGTCGGCCCACGCCAGCATCTGCTTTTCGTAGGTCAGCGCCACGCCGGTGGCCGACATGATCAGCACCACGATGCCCGCGAAAACGCCGCAGCAAAGATGCAGCCAGAAGAGGATCTTGCGAAGTTTCATGATCGTCTGAGAACCCCGTAGCGCAGGGCTGGCGCTTTTCCAGACCTGCGGCTTTTCCTGCAAATCCGATATTCGCCGGCGGTTGGGTCCGCGGCGGCGCCTTTCAGTCGTTCCACACGGCGGCGCTTCGCAGGGGTGCTTCGAGGTCGCGCTAGACATCGGCCCACCTCCGCAGCAGGTTGTGATAAATGCCGGTCAGTTGCACGCCGCTGGGGTGGTCCGGATAGTCCTGGCGCACGCGCTGAATCGCCATGTCGAGGTCGAACAGCAGGGTGCGCTGGCCGTCGTCGCGCACCATGCTTTGAATCCAGAAGAACGAGCAGATGCGCGCGCCCCGCGTCACGGGCCGCACCTGGTGCAGGCTCGTCGACGGGTAGAGAATCATGTGGCCGGGCGGCAGCTTGACCGATTGGGTTCCGTAGGTGTCCTCGACCAGTAGTTCACCGCCGTCGTATTCCTCGGGGGCGCTGAAAAACAGCGTCGCCGAAAGATCGGTGCGAATGCGGTGCGCGGTGCCGCTGACTTGGCGAATCGAGTTGTCGACGTGCGTGCCGAACGACTGGCCGCCGGTGTAGCGGTTGAACAGCGGCGGGAACACGCGCAGCGGCAGCGCGGCGGTGACGAACAGCGGGCTGCCCTGCAGCGCGTCGAGGACCTGCTCGCCCAGTTGCCGTGCCGCCGGCGAATCTTCGGGCAACTGCATGTTGTCCTTGGTGCGCAGCGACTGCGGCCCGGCCGTCACCCGGCCATCGACCCAGGCCGCCTCATCGAGCGACTTGCGAAATTGCGCGACTTGCTCGGCCGTCAGCACATCGGGAATCTGAATCAGCATGTGTTTCTTCCTCGGGAAATTCCTGGCATTGCCGCCTGGCGGCGTTCTGCTCCCCGCCGGCGCTACGAACGTCGGCTGGAGAACGTCGGCCTCAAGCCCGCGCCGCCGGCCTCAGGCCCGCGCCACAGCGAGGCCATGCTGTAGCGGAGCGGCTCAAAAAAACCCCGCCCGCGCCAAGGCGGGCGGGGAAGGACGGGGATGTATCGCGCTCAGAAACGAAACACGGTGCTCACCATCACCGAGCGCCCGGCGCCGGGGATCAGGTGCCCGCCGCCCAGACGCTCGAAGTAATACTTGTTGGTGAGGTTGTTGAGATTGACCCGCACGTCGAGAAAGCGCGCCGCCGGGAACGACAGCATCGCGTCGAGTGTCGAGTAGCCGTCCACGAACCGCGTGTTGGCGGTGTTGCTGTAGCGCCGGCCGACGTAGCGCCAACCGCCTCCCAAGGTGACTTTCCAGGGAAACGCGTAGGTGGTCCACAGGTTGAAGGAGTGGTCGGGCGTTTGCGGGAAGACGTTGCCCACCTCGCTGGGGTCGTTCGAATCGGCGATCTTGCTATCCAGGAACGAGTAGCCGCCGAAGATCATCCAGCTTGGCGTAACGTAGCCGGTGGCGCCCAGCTCGACGCCGCGCACGCGCTGCTTGCCGTCGAGCACCTGCGGCGGATCGTCGGGCAGAATGCCGGGCGTGCGGGCGTTGTACTTGGTGACCTGAAAAATCGCGCTGCTTAGCATCAGCCGGCTCTGCAGCAGGTCCCACTTGGTGCCCATCTCGACCGTGTAGGTCTTTTCGGGCTTGAGCGACGCATCGTCGCGGCGGTTGCCGTAGGAGAGGCCCTCGAGCGAGGGGTTCAGCGACGATCCATACGAGGCGTAGATGGTGCCGTTGTGCGCCGGGCTGTAGGTGACCCCGGTGCGCAGGCTGAGCATCTTGTCGTCGTGCTGCAGCGGCGCGAGGCTGGTGTCGACGCCTTCGACCTTGTAGTGCTCGGCGCGCAGCCCGGCGTTGACCTGCCAGCGCTGGCCGAATTTCAGCGTGTCGAAGGCATAGACGGCTTGCGTGGTGCCGTCGAGATCGCCGATGTCGGGGCTCAGCGTGATCTCGCCGTCGTAGACGTCGTAGGGGTTGGGGTTGAGCAGCGTGGTCAGCGCGTTGGTGCCCGAACGGGTCTGCCGCTGGTTGGTTTCTTTGGTGAAGGCCGCGCCGGTCACCACGGTGTGGCGCACGCCGGCCGTCCCGAAGTTGAGGGTGAGGTCGGTCTGGTTGTCGTAGACGCCGTCCTCGGTGATCCAGGAGCGCATCTCGCGGGTGATGTCGGTGGAATCGGGGCTGGCGAAGCGCGGCGGGGTGGCGATCGAGTCGCGCGTCGAATGGCCGTAGCGGAACTGGTTGCGCAGCACGAAGCCGTCGCTGAAATCGTGCTCGACGCGCACCGTACCCATGTCGGCGCCCATGTCTTCGTGGTCGCGCGACTGGAAGCCATAGAAGGTTTCGCGCGGCACCGGCGCCGGTTTGTTGCGATAGTCCGCGAGGGCGTTGTTGGTGTCGGGCACCCAGGGAATGCCGTAGTCGGAAATGTTGTGCTGCTGGAGCTTGTAGTAGCCCAAGGTGAGGCGCGTCGGCGTACCGAGCCCGAACGCCAGGGTCGGAGCCACGCCCCAGCGCTGGTTGTTGACGACGTTGCGTCCCGGCACTCCGCTGTCGTGCCCCATCATGTTGAGCCGGAACGCGGTGCGGTCGCCGATCGGCAGATTGACGTCGCCGGTGGCGCGCTTCATGTGCGCGCTACCCAGGCTGAGCGTTCCGCCAAAGAAGCGGTTGTTGCTGGGCGACTTGCTCACCATGTTGATCGAGCCGCCCGTCGAGCCTCGCCCGGTGAACGCCGACTGCGGTCCCTTGACCACTTCCACCTGCTCGAGGTTGAACGGATCGCGCGATTGCGGGCCCAGGTCGCGTACACCGTCAACGAAGATGTCGTTGCGCGCGCTGAAGCCGCGCAGCACCAGGTTGTCGCCGGCGGGCGTACCGCCTTCCCCGGCGATCACCGTCAGCCCCGGCACGTTGCGCAGCACGTCGGTGAGCGTCGTCGCGCCCTGCTGTTCGATCACGCTTTTGGGGATGATCGAGATCGTCTGCGGAATCTCGCGCAGCGGCGCCGTGTATTTGGGCGACTCGAGCCCGGTGGCCTGCGCCGTGACCTCGATCGAGGTCGCCACCGGCGCCAGTTCGAGCCGGACCGACCCGCTGTCGGGGAACTGGAAATTAACGCCCGTGTCTTTGAGGAGTTGTAGCAGCGCCTGGCGGCTGCTGTAGGTGCCGGAAACGCCGGGCGACTGGATGCCGAGGATCGCGTCGTTACCGACAACGATTTGCAACTCGGTTGCCCTCTCGAACGCGCTCAAGACGTCTTCCAGAGGTCCGGCGGGGATATCGAACGAGCGCACGACCAGCGCCTGGGTCTGGTTGGCGGCGGTTGAGGCGCCGATGTGCGGGGTTTGTGCTACCGCCACTGCTCTGCTGCCGACCGCCGTATAGACCATCAACGTACCGGTCGCCAGCCAGCGGTAGACTTCCGGCCAGGCTCCCTGCCTCCGCTTGTTGGGGATATTTCTGCCTGCCTTCGGGGGGGTGGAGCCTGAAGGGAGAGGGTTCGTCATCAAGGTGTCTCCTTCGTGAAGAAGAACCAATACAGCTTGGGCGGAACGGTGTCGCGCCACGCGCGGCGGCCGCTCGCTTTCTGGTTCGCCTTGGGGAGACGCCTCGTGTAGAATGACGAAGTCGTCAGCCGACAAGGCTGCGACGCTGGGGCCTTCGCGCTGCTTCCTGCACCGGACAACGCGAGGGCCCTTGGTTCTTGGGGTGGCGTTGCCGCCACCGAATCTCTGAATTGTAGATGCAACTTGGTTGCAAGTCAAGAGGGGGCGCGCGGCGATGCAATGCGGCCGCGCACGGCCCCGCGTGCACAGCGTGGGGCCTGGGCCGCCGGTCGGGCGGGGCTGCCCGTTCGGCGGCGAAAGGCGGCCGGCGAAGGGCGTCAACCCCTGGCGTTCCGCAATTTCATTGCGATCTGCGGCGGTTGATGTGGCTGCTTGCCAGCGAATGGGCCGGCTGGCGGCCGATTGGCTGCAACGGTCTTGCAGCTTTAACCACCCGGCCGTGGGAGGGCCAGTTTGGGGGCCGGAGAGAGGACACTGCAGTTGCACTGCGGCGACAGAGCCGCGCTACTACCGCAACAGAGCCGCAGGCGTAAGCCGGTCGGGCCGAAGCGGCAGACAGTTGCGCGGACGGGACCGTCGACCGGCCGTTTGGGTGGAGTGGCTGGGTTTCGCGGCTCGGTCTGTCTGTTTTCCTTTGTATCCTCTGAGGGCGGGGGGATGCTTTGGTGCGGAAATGGGGTGACTGTTCCGCTGTGGATCTGTCTTGCAACAGAATCCCCGCCACAGATGCCCGCTGCAGGTGTGGTGAGTGTCTCGCCGCAGACTCCCCATCGGCTTGACTCCGTGCGGATTCGGTCCGCCGGCTGACGCCTGTGGCTCTGTTGTCTGGCTCCCTCGTTCTTGGACGATCCGGTTGAAACTGCAACCGCCCGCTGGCTGGCCTGGTTCCTGGCTCGCTTCGAACTGCTTGAAATTCTTGACACTTACCGCCCTCGGCGCTAAGATCCTGGCCATGCATCGGCCCCTGTCGCTCCTTGCACTCACCCTGGCGTTTGCTTCCCTTGCATTCGCCCAGTCACAGACGCGGCGCTACCTCTACCTCTCGACGCCCGACGGCGCTCAGGAGGAAGGCCGCTCGGGCAACGGCATCCTGGTGTTCGACATCGATAACGGCCACAAGTTTGTGCGGCGTATCGAGGTCCCGAGCTTCTCCGACGGCATGCGCGGTTTCGCCGGCAATCTCAAGACGCACTCGGTCTACTACTCGACCACCAACCGCCGCCTGGGATGCTTCGATCTCGAAACCGAAAAAGTCGTTTGGGAGAAGACCTACGAAGCGGGCTGCGACCGCTCGGCGATCACGGTGGACGGGAAGAAAATCTACGTCCCCACCGGCTGGTGGTATGCGGGAGCCGATAGCGGCATGCTGGTGGTCAACGCGGAAAACGGCGAGATGATCCAGCGTATCAACGTCGGCCCGCAAGCCCACAACGCGGTGGTCAGTCTCGATGGGCGGCTCGGTTATCTGTGCACCAGGACGATGCTGACGATTTTCGATCCGCGCGACGAACGCATCATCCGCAACATCAAAAACGTCGGCGAATTCGGCATCTTTCCGTACACGATGGACAGCGCCAACCGCATCGGCTACATCTGCCTCGGCAAGCACGTCGGCTTCGACGTCGTCAATCTGCAGACCGGCAAGGTGCTGCACCGCGTCTTTGCCGGAAAAGGCAAGGAACACATTCCGCACCGCACGCACGGCTCGGCACTCACCCCCGACGAGACCGAATTGTGGATCAGCGACCAGGTTGGCAAGAAGCTGTTCATTTTCGACGCCACGAAAATGCCGCCCGAGCCCAAGGGCGAGGTGGACTTATCGCGCGGCGGCCACGGCTGGGTGACGTTCAGCCTCGACGGGCAATACGCCTGGACCCACACGCCCGACGTATTCGACGCCAAAACGAAGAAGCTGGTGGCGACGTTGAAGGACGAGAACGGCAACCCGGTGAGCAGCTCGAAATTCCTCGAAGTGCATTTCCGCGACGGCAAGGTCGTCGAGATGGGGCACGAGTTCGGGCTGGGACGCAAGTAAGCCGGCGGCCACCCGGAATCACTCCATCAATTCCGCCGCGCTCCAGGGAGTTTTGCGCTGCTGGGCCGCGGCACGAACCCGCGCGACCGCCGCGGCGTCGACCGCTATGCCTGTGGCCCCGAAACGGCTTCGAACAAACGAGGCCAGCGAAGCAACCTCAGCGTCGGTCAGCACCATTCCAAATCCCGGCATCTCGCGATTGTAGGGTTTGCCGCCGACTTCGATCGGGCCGCGCACGCCGTGCAGCAGGATCCGGATCAGACGGTCTTGCGGCCCCGACACCCACGTCGAGCCCACCAACGGAGGAGCTTCGGCTTCCATTCCCTGGCCGTTGATTGCATGGCAGCCTGAGCAGTAGCTTTCGAATTGGGTCTGCCCCACTGACTCCCGAGCGGTTGCGGGCGGAATCGACGCGGGCCGCGCCGGGTCGCGTATCGCGCATCCGCCCAGCAGCGAACCGAGCGAGACGATGGCCAAGACGAGAAGGAATCGGCGATTGTTTGGCGTGAGCATTCGGGAGCTATGCCGGTTGCTGGTTCTCTGGAGGCCAGCGGTTCGTCGGATCCATGGGCAAAGGCGGCCAGGGACAGGATCGCTCCGGGCGCATTTTTCGCATTCGAGCTTAGCAGAGCGCTGCGTGACAGCAGAAGGTAGTTACGGGTGGCCCGCGCGATTCGTGTCGTAGGTTGGTTTGCTGAAGAGGGTTGGGTGCGCCGCGTCGTTGCGGCGCCCGGCGCACCCTTTTCGAAGACCCGGCGGCTTCGAGAAGGCCGGGCGGCTTTGGGCAGGCCTGGAAGCCTGCCCCACTTCGCTTAGCGCAACCCGCCGCTGACCGGAATCATCTGCCCGGTGATCCAGCCGGCGTCGTCGGAGGCCAGGAACGAGACGACGTTGGCGATGTCGCGCGGCTGGCCGATGCGGCCCAGCGGCGTCTGCGGCACCATGGCGGCGACCATCTCCGCCGAGCCGTTCATCGCGTTGACGCCTTCAGTTTCAGTCATGCCCGGAAGTACCGAGTTCACCAGGATCTTTCTGGGCCCCAGTTCCGCCGCCAGACTCTTGGTGATCGCATCGACGGCGCCTTTGGTCGCGCTGTAACCGACGCGTTGGGCGTCTTCTTTTCGGGGATGCGGCTCACAATCCTTTACCTCGCCCTAACAACACGTAGGAACCCGTTGGCGGGGGATTCGTCCATGATAATAAGTGTTCTTCGTGGAACATCCCTCCGCCGCGCGGCCCGCAACTTGGCGCCCTAACCGGTTTCCTTTCTAGACAAAATCATGTCCAACACCAGTTCCGGCCGATTCTATTGGGTTATTTCGAACAGCGTCGCAGTGACCTTATGGGTGTCGCTATTCGGCGCCAGCGGTTTCGCACAACGCCGCGAACCCGTGCCGCCCGCGGCTTTTCACAGGGAGACCCGCGCTCGCCCCGCTTCGCCGCCCGGGTTGCGTGAAAAGCTGGCGCAGCCGAGAGTGCAGCGGCTGGGTCCGCTGACGGCGAAGGAACGCGGGCACAAGCGCGCGGGAGTGGAGGCGGTTGGCGTGCACCGCAGCCTGGCGGCCGTGGATATTCGCCACGATCAGGGGGCTAGCGCGCGCGCCATGGTCGTGGACGGCGCCTGGTCGCAGCGGCCCGATGGCACGCGCATCTGGCGTCTGGCGATCGATTCGCAGGACGCGGTCGGGATCCGGATCCACTTCACCGATTTTGCTGTCGGCGCGGGGCGCGTGTGGGTGTACGGAACGGACGCCGCCGAGCCGCGCGCCGCATCGTTTACCGCGGCAGGTCCGCGGGCCGACGGTGATTTCTGGACGCAAACGGTATTTGGAAGCGAGGCGATCCTCGAATACGAGCCCGCTCCGGCCGGCGGCAACGCGGCATCGGACTCTGCAACAGACGCCGTGCCGTTCCAGGTGAAGGAAATCGCGCACCTGTGGCGTACGCCTGAAGCCCTGTTGGCGCCAACGCCGGCGCGTGCAGTGGCGAAGACGCAGATTCTCTCGGCGCGCGATTTCCTGCGGAGTCTGCCGGCGGTGGGCTCGACGAGTTCTTCCGCCGCTGCATCGACTTCGTCTGGCAGCCCATCGATTTCGTCTAGCGACGCAGCGACGACGACGGCCGACGCGTCGATCATCGGAGGGCAAGCAGCGCCCTGCCAGGTCGACGTGACCTGCTACCCCGAGTGGGAGCAGACCTCGCGCGCGGTCGCGTTGATCTTGTTCGAATCGGGAAACTCGTCGTACGCCTGCTCAGGCACCTTGCTCAATACGCGCCAGCAGTCGTTCACTCCCTATTTCCTGACGGCGGCGCATTGCATCACCTCCGACAGCGACGCTCGCACGGTCGAGGCGTTCTGGCTGTTCCGCACCGCCACCTGCAACGGCGTTGCGCCGGCTGCCTCCGATCTGACTTCGACGCTCGGGGCGCGGCAGATCCTGCGGCTGGGCGATTTCGACGATACCCGCGGCGACTTCAACCTGCTGCTGCTCGACGCCGTTCCCGACGGCGTGGTGTTTTCGGGCTGGGACCCGCAGAAGATTCCGTTGGGAAGCTCGGTGGTCGGCATCCATCATCCGGCCGGCGAAGAGCAGCGCATCACCTTCGGCACGACGGTTCCCGACAATTACTACGGCGTGTCGGGCAACTACCTGATCGTGCAGGAAGATCTGGGGCGGACCGAGGAAGGCTCGTCGGGCTCGGGTCTGTTCAGCGCCTCGAACGTGCTGGGCGGCGTGTTGAGTTTTGGCCCGGTGGTGCGCCGCGGCCAGACGGTCTGCGACCTGCAGCCTTCCTATGTGGGCTACTCGAGTTTTTCGGCGCTCTATCCCGAGGTCAGCGATTATCTGGAAGACGTCAGCCCGCCGCCGCCCGACCCGAATACGCCGCTGGTGTCGGGCGTGCCGCGCAGTTTTTCGCTGGCGGCGGTGCGGCGGCCCTCGTTGCTGGACGATCCGCTGCTGCAAGTGGAAGTTCCCGAAAACGCCACCTCGCTGACCATCGATCTGGGGTCGGTCGCGCCCGACACGGCCGATGTTGATCTCTACGTGCGCTACGGGGCGCCCCCGATTACCTCCGGCGGCGAGGTGACCGCCGACTATTCCTCGCTGGGGCCGGCCGGCGTCGAGCAGGTTGTCATTGACGGCTCGAGTAGCCCGCCTTTGCAGGCCGGAACCTACTACATTCGCCTGGCGCTGCTGACGCGGTCGACCGCCGTAACCGGCCAGGTGCGCTCGACGCTGACTACGAGTCCCGGTGAGTTGTCGAAGGACGTTCCGGCGGTCAACGCGATCGTGACGGCGGCCGATCAACGCCAGGCGGCGGTCGCGCCCGGCGAACTGGTGTCGATGTACGGCGTCAACCTCGGCGACACCGCCGGAGCGCAGGCGAGCCTCGACACCCACGGGCGTATCCCGACGACGCTCGACGGCGTCACGGTCGATTTCGCCGGCTTCCCCGCGCCGATTCTCTACGTCAATAGCGGCCAGGCCAACGTGCAAGTGCCTTACGAAGTCGCCGGGCTTGCGACGGCCCAGGTGACGGTCCGCCGCAACGGGCTCGTTTCGCAGGCCTTTCCGGTGGCGGTGACGGCCAGCGCCCCAGAAATTTTCACGTTCCTCGACGGCGGCAGCCGCGGCATCGTATTCAACCAGGACGGCGCGATCAACTCGGCCGACACCCCGGCGGCGCGCGGGCAGATTGTCGTGTTCTACGTGAGTGGCGAAGGCGTGACCAGCCCCGCGTTGGCCAGCGGAGAGCCCGCGGCCCTGAGTGCCTCGACCCCCGCGCCGGCGCTGCCGGTGTCAGTCGAGATCGGCGGAGCGCCAGCCGAAATCCTGTTCGCGGGAGTCGCCCCCGGCCTCGCCGGAGTGATGCAGGTGAACGCCCGAATTTCCAACGCGGCGATCGCCGGCTCGGATGTGTTTCTGGTGATTCGCGTCGGCGACGCGGAGAGCCGCATGGTGAGCTTGTCGGTGAATTGATCTGGGCGAACCGGGGCCCGTCGCCGGGCGCCACGTCTTCCGCGCTCCTCAGTCCCAGCCGTGAGCGTTGCGCACCGCGATCATCGCTCCCAATACATCCTGCCAGGTCTGCGGGTCGGTCATCACCGCGTTGGGGAACATGCAGCCGTCCCAGCAGATGTGCTCGAAGGCGCGCGTCGGGTTGCCGTCGTCGCCGCGCATCCAGGCGCCGGCGTCGCGCACGATGTTGAGCTTGCCGTTAGGATCGTTGGGCAGGCAGTGCCGGCCGGTCTTGTCGTGGGTGCCCGAGCCTTTCACCGTGCCGTCGTTTTGCGCGACGTGGAAGTCGATGGTCCAGGGCCGCAGCGGCGCGGCCATCTTGCGGTAGGCCTCGGCCAGCTCGGCGGTGCGCGACCAGTCGAAGTCTACGGGCAGAATGCGGTCTTCGGGCGCGTTATAACCCATCGTGAACAACATGGTGTGCGCCATGTCGGCCTGGAAGCCGAGCGTTTTCGGGCGGCCGACCAGCTCGAGCAACTCCACCATGTGCTTCCAGCCATGCATGCCGCCCCAGCAGATTTCCCCTTCGGCGGCGAGCCGCTCGCCATGGTCCTCGGCGATCGCGCAGGCTTCGCGAAAGGTGTCGGCGATTCGCTTGGTATTACCAATAGGATCCTCTGCCCACTCCGCCGGCCCGGCCGCCGAGTCGATGCGTACCACGCCGTAGGGGCGGATGCCCAGTTCGCGCAGCTTCCCGGCAATGGCGCAGGCCTTGCGCGTCTGGGTCAGGAAGTTGGCGCGGTTCTCCTCGCTGCCCATCGCGGAGCCGCCGCCGGTGGGCGGCCACACCGGCGCGACCACCGAACCCACCTTCAGATTGCGCGAGGCGACGCGCTCGGCGAGGCGCTGCAACTCGTCGTCGCCGGCGTCGATGCTGGTGTGGGGGTCGAACAGGAACAGGTCGACGCCGTCGAAGCGAACTCCGTCGACTGTGGCGGCGGCGGTGAGATCGAGCATCGTTTCCAGTTCGATCGGTGGTTCGGCGCCGGGGCCGCCTTTGCCGACCAGGCCCGGCCACATCGCGTTGTGAATGGCGGGGAATCGGTGTGAGGTCGCGTTCATGTTCGATGTGTCTCCCTGTTCGCGGCTGTGTTCTTGGGTGTGTTCCGGGCCGACGCGGCAAGGCTCCGGACCCGTCACTCGGAGCCGCGGGCGTAAGCCCGCGCTGTGCGCTTCCCCGGGCGGCGGCAGCCTGATCGCGGGGCGGTGTTCTTATCCGTCCCGAGCGTCGTGCAGCTCGCTGGCTTTCGACCGCTGCCCCCTGGCTTAGCAGCGCAGGCTCACGCCTGCGGCTCTGAGTGCTGCTTGGTGCTTGGTGCGATTTTTACGCCTCAGCGGCGGAGCCAATTGTAACGGCCGGCGAATCGCGCGTCAACGCGGGCGCCACCTTGCTCCGTCACTACTGGCGGCGTATGCTGAGATCCGTACGCCGTATCCGGGTTATCCCCTAGCCGCTTTCGCGTTGGCGTTCGGAAAACAGGACCCAGGTCGCTAACCCGGTTCTGGGAACGCCCGGCCCGGCGGCTGCTCAAATGCAATGCCTGAAACCAAGTACAGTTGCCCGCTCACGCGTTCGCAGGTCGTCGACCGTTACTACCTCGAGCACCGCGCCAAGCTGATCGATATCGCCGCGTTTCTCGACCGCGCCGACCGCGCCGACCCCGGCGGCGAAGGCGAAGACTATCGCGTGGCGGCGTTCCGCGAAGCGCTGCGGATCGTTACCGATGGCGGGCCCGGCCGCGCCCGCCGCGTGCTCGACGCGCTCAGCGATCCCACCGCCGAGCCGATCGCCAAAGCCGGCTCCAAAGGGGCCGCCGGCGCCTACCGTTCCCAACCGTAACTCCGCAACACCATGCAGTACATCGATCCGCACATCCACATGATCTCGCGCACCACCGACGACTATGAGCGGATGGCGCAGGCGGGTTGCGTGGCGCTCACCGAGCCCGCTTTCTGGGCCGGGTTCGACCGCAATTCGCCGCAGGGATTTTTCGACTATTTCCGCCATCTCACCGAGGTCGAGCCCAAGCGCGCGGCCGCCTACGGAATCCGCCACTATAGCTGGATCTGCATCAACCCCAAAGAGGCGGAGGATGCGGTCTTCGCGCGCGAAGTCATCCAGCTCATCCCGCAGTTTCTCGACAAGCCGAACGTGCTGGGCGTCGGCGAAATCGGGCTCAATAAGAACAGCCGCAACGAGCTGGCGATTCTCGAAGAGCAGATCGCGCTGGCGGCCGAATACAAGCAGCTCATCCTGGTGCACACGCCGCATCTCGAGGACAAGCGCAAGGGCACCCGGCTGATCCTGGACGCCATCAAGGCCGACGGCCGCATCGACCCGGGCCGCGTGCTGATCGATCACGTCGAGGAGCACACCGTCGAGATGGTGCTCGACGAAGGTTTCTGGGCCGGCATGACGCTCTATCCCGAAACCAAATGCACCCCCGAGCGCGCCGCCGACATCATCGAGATGTATGGCTCCGAGCGGCTGTGGATGAACTCCGCCGGCGACTGGGGTCCGAGCGATCCGCTGGCGGTTCCCAAGGCGCTACTCGAGATGAAGCGCCGCGGGCATAGCCGCGTGACGCTGTGCAAGATCTCGTTTGACAACCCGCTGCAGTTTCTGGGGCAGTGCGAGAAGTTCCGGATTGATTGACGCGCCCCAGGGGGACAGTCACCGCGTTTCGCGCCTCGATCTTTCCGATCTTCACAGCATTCGCGTGACGCGAAACACGGTGACTGTCCCCTTCCCGCACGAAGCTCAGGCGCTGACTTCCCGCAGCGCCGCGGGAATGCCCTGCCGGTACGAGGGGTAGGCCAGATCCACCCCCAACAAGCTTCGGATTTTGCTTCCATCCACGCGGCGGTCGCTGCGGCGGGTCTCGTCGAGTTCCTCGGGGCCGGCCGAGGGCGGCAGTGGCAATCCCAACAATTTTGCGCAGAAGGCGACGATTTCGCGGGAGGGGCACGGCTCGTCATCGGCCAGCGGATAGGCTCCGGTCAGATCGGAGAACAGGGCCGCGACGACCACGCGCGCCAGGTCGTCGACGTGAATGCGGGAGATGTAGTTCGAGCCGTCGCCGAGCAGCTTGAAACGCCCTTGTTGCATGCGGACGTGGACGCCGCGGCCCGGCCCGTAGATCGCCGCCGGCCGCAGGATCAGCGATGGCCAGGGACCGCCTGCGACGGCCTGTTCGGCGGCCAGCCGCAGCCTCTGGCGTCGCGTGGCGGGCGCCGTTGGTGTGTTTTCGTTCACTTGGGGGATGGACCCATAGACCCCGGTGGTCGATAGGTAGATGAGGCGCGACGGCCGGTCGCCCAGGATTTCGAGCGCCTGGGGCGTGGGATCCCAGGATGCGTCCGGCGGTCCGGCGACGGGCAGGGAATGCAGCACGATCGCGCCGGGTTCGACGTGGTCCCGCAGGTTTTGGAATGCGGGGCGGCTCGGAGCGTCGCGAGCGAGGTCGCGGCTTGCGAGATCGAAAGCCACAATACGGGTCCCGGCGGCGGCAAGCTGGGCCATTTCGGGCCGGGAGGGGTCGCGCGAGGTGGCGGTCACGGGGACTCCCTCGGCCAGCAGTCGGCGGGCCACCCTTTGTCCGGTGTAGCCGCAGCCCAGGATCAGCACGGGTTTTCGGTTGGCGGGCATGTTGCGGGGATCGGGCCGCGGCCCGACCTTCGAGCATAGTCATTCGAGCGTGGGACAGACAATCTTGTCTGTCTCCGCCTTTCGAAGGGCCAAGGCAGGCCCGTACAGCGCCAGTAGTGACGGTCGTGCTTCGGACACAGGCAGGATTGCCTGTGCCACATGGATTGCCTGCGCCAGCCGTAGATTGCCGCCTTTTCCCGGGCCCTCGTTTGTGTTGGCCGATCCTCGCCTGGCGGAAGGGAATGTGCTGAAGTGAGGAGGTGCAGTTCGACATTGCCGCGGAGGACGCCGGGAAGCGCCTCGACCGCTTTCTTGCCGAGAGCTTGCCCGATACCAGCCGGGTGCGCGTGCAGGAATGGATTCGGGCCGGGCGCGTGCAGGTGAATGGCGCCGGCGCGCGGCCTTCGCTGCGGCTCGAAGTTGGCGATCGCCTCGACGTCGAACCCGCCGCCGCCCAGCCCTTGCGGGCGTTCGCCGAGGACATCCCGCTCGATATTCTCTATGAGGACGACGATCTGGCGGCGATCAACAAGCCGGCCGGGATGACGGTCCACGCCGGCGCGGGTGTATCCCAAGGTACGCTTGTCAACGCCTTGCTGCACCATTTCGGGAGCCTGTCGGGGGTGAGCGGAGAACTGCGGCCGGGCATCGTTCACCGCCTCGACCGGCACACCAGCGGGGTGCTGTTGGTCGCCAAAAACGATCGCGCGCACCAGGCTTTGGCGCGGCAATTCGAGTCGCGCAAGGTGGAAAAAACCTACTGGGCGGTGGTCCAGGGCCGGCTGAGCGAGTCGGACCTGATGGGCGGACGGCTGGGCGGGCGCGGCATCTACCCGCAGCGCATCGAAGCCGACGGGCATTGGTGGGTGCGGCTCGAGATGCCGATCCGGCGCGACCCGCGCCATCGCATCAAGATGA
The DNA here is from genome assembly GCA_963824095.1 of Terriglobia bacterium. Taxonomy (GTDB): domain Bacteria; phylum Acidobacteriota; class Terriglobia; order Bryobacterales; family UBA6623; genus JBBDWJ01. The sequence goes on from CAWGNS010000001.1 coordinate 68,029, forward strand.
CCGCCGCCGTTCCGCGCGTGCTGATGCGGCATCCCGGCGACCGCTTCGCGCCCGAGGAGCCGGAAAAGCCGGTGGGCCGCGCCGCGCGCACCGACCTGCGCGTGCTGCGGTCGTGGAAACACTACACGATGGTCGAGGTGCGTATCGCGACAGGTCGCACCCATCAGATCCGGGTGCACCTGTCGGCGGTGGGCTTTCCGGTGGTGGGCGACCGGTTGTACGGGGCGGCAGCGCTGCCCGAAGAGTGGGCCGGTGGCTCCAGTGGCCCCAGTGGCGCAGGCCTCCGGCCTGTGCAAAGGGCAAGGGAGACAGATAAAAGCAACGCGGACGGGGGCGGAGGCGGCGGGGAAAAGGTTGCCGGCGGCCCGGAAGGGCCTGGCGCTGATCCCGGCATGGTTGGCGAGGCCCCCGAACTGTCGGCTGGGCTTCCCGGCGATTTGCACAGGCCGGAGGCCTGCGCCACGGTTGGCAAATCGCAGCGCTTTATCCTGCATGCGCGGCGCATTCGTTTGGCGCACCCTTTGACCCGGGCTGCACTGTCGATCGAGGCTCCGCTGCCCCCGGATTTCGAGAACGTACTGCAGTCCCTGGACGGCTGAAACCGGCCGCATCGCGGGGAGTATAATGAAGCACGCGGGATAGTCCGCCGGATGGCTGGTTCGGTGTTTTCCGTTGGCTGCGCGTCTGTTGTTGCGGGTTGTTTGCTTTGGATGGAGTTCCTGTTTGGAGTGAATACGGCCGGTGGAGTTTCCGCGTTCTCGCTTTTGAAGGAAGGCTGATGAAAAGGCTTACATTCATCGCCGGCTGCGGCATGTTCCTGCTGGCCGGATGGATTTGGGCGCAGACCAGCAAGCCCGCTCCCGGCGGGACCGTGTTTGCGGGCGATACCGACTCGACGATCCGCGTCGAGGTTTCGCGCGTTCCGCTGCTGTTTACGGTGACCGACAAGCGCAACCGCTTCATCACCAACCTCGACCGCGAGGATTTCGAAGTCTATGACAACAAGCGCAAGCAGGACATCCGCGAGTTCGTGCGCGAGAGCGACCTGCCGCTGCGCATCGGCATCATCCTCGACACCAGCAACAGCGTGCGCACGCGCTTCCGCTTCGAGCAGGAAGCGGCCATCGAATTCATCCGCGGCGTGCTGGCCAAGGAAAAGGACCGCGCCTTCCTGGTGAGCTTCGACACCCGCGCCGAGTTGATGGTTGACTTCACCAACGATGCCGAGAAGCTCGCCTTGGGCGTGCACAGCCTGCGCGCCGGCGGCGGCACCGCGCTCTACGACGCGGTCTACTACGCCTGCCGCGACAAACTCCCCGAGGACTGGCCGCCCGAGCAGTTCCGCCGCGCGCTGGTGATCCTGGGCGACGGCGAGGACAACCAGAGCAGCGTCACCCGCGAGATGGCGCTCGAGATGGCCCATAAGGCCGAGGCTGTGATCTACACGATCTCGACCAACCGCAGCGGCCAGCGCCAACCCGGCGACAAGACGCTCGAGCGGTTCGCCCGCGAAACCGGCGGCGTCGATTTCCATCCGTTCCAGGCGACCGACCTGCAGCAGTCGTTTTCCGACATCGCCAACGAGTTGCGCCACCAGTACTTTATCCTGTATTCTCCGGATAACTTCGTCGCCGACGGCAGCTTCCACCGGGTCGAAGTCAAATCGCGGGTCAAGAACACAGCCGTACGCGTGCGCAGCGGATACTACGCGCCGCTGCCCGACGAAGTCCGCTGAGCGGAGCAACCGGTTGGGAGTTGCGCCCTCCATCCACTGGGGTTGCCGAATCCCCCTTTCGCTTTTTGTTCGCTTTTAGTACAATGATCGGAACGGTCGTTTCGGCCGGGAAGGAGTGCAGGCAATATGGACCAGCGCGAGCGGGCACGCAACCTCGAAAGCGCCCTCGGGGAAATTGAAAAGGCCCACGGCAAGGGCTCCATTCTACGATTGGGTGCGAAGGACGCTATCGTACCCGTCACGGTGATCCCGACCGGGTCGCTGGCGGTCGATTCGGCACTGGGCGTGGGCGGTTTTCCGCGCGGCCGGGTCGTCGAGATTTACGGGCCGGAATCGTCGGGCAAAACGACGCTGGCGCTGTCGACGATCGCGCAAGCGCAGAAAATCGGCGGCGTGGCCGCCTTCATCGACGCCGAGCACGCCATGGACCCGATCTACGCCGGCAAGCTGGGCGTCGACGTCGATAACCTGCTGGTGTCGCAACCCGACAGCGGTGAGCAGGCGTTGCAGATCGCCGACGTACTGGTGCGTTCGGGCGCCATCGACATTCTGGTGATCGACTCGGTGGCGGCGCTGGTGCCGCGCGCCGAGCTCGAAGGCGAGATGGGCGATTCGCACGTCGGGCTGCAGGCGCGGCTGATGTCGCAGGCGCTGCGCAAGCTCACCGGCGCGGTTTCGCGCTCGGGCTGCTGCATCCTGTTCATCAACCAGATTCGCGAAAAGATCGGCGTGATGTTCGGCAGCCCCGAAACCACCACCGGCGGCCGCGCGCTGAAGTTTTATTCTTCGGTGCGCATCGACATCCGCCGCATCGCCGCCATCAAAGACGGCGAGGCCGTGGTCGGCAACCGCACCAAGATCAAGGTGGTCAAGAACAAGGTCGCGCCGCCGTTCAAGCAGTGCGAGTTCGACATCATGTACGGCGAAGGCCTTTCGCTGGAGGGCGACCTGGTCGACCTCGGCGTCGAGCAGCGCCTGGTGGCAAAAAGCGGAGCTTGGTATTCCTACAACGACGAACGCATCGGCCAGGGCCGCGAGAACACCAAGAAATTCCTCAAAGACAACCCCGACATCCGCGATCGGCTGCAAGCCGAGCTACGCCAGTCGCTGGGGCTGCCGTTACCCACCATGCTCAACGGAACAGGTCCGGTGGAAGCGGAACCGGAAGACAACGGCGCGAGCGGCCGCAAGAGCAGCCGGGCGACGGCCGCGGCCAAGTAAAGGCCTTCCCGAATCGGCGCCGCAAGCCGCCAACCCAGCCAACCGAGCCGCAGGCGTAACAGGCTGCGGAAAAACTCCAGCCTGGCCCGGCAGCGATGCTTCATGGGGACAGTCACCGTGTTTCGCACCTCGATTTTTCAGGGGTTTACGGGATTCGCAGAGTGCGAAACACGGTGACTGTCCCCCTCCGGCAGACTTTTTCCGCAGCCTGGTAAGCCGGCGGGCCGAAGTAGCTGGTTGCGTGGGTCGAACTGCGCGAGGGTGCAGGCGGCGTTTTTTCCCTGACTTCCGGGGCCGGGCTCGTGGCTCGCGCGCCTCCCGGCCCTACTTCGCGAGGAATCGCGACGCGGCAAACCTGGAGGTTCACGCCACGGGTGGCGATTCTTCGCTTCTGTGCTCTTTGGGCGGGTGTTGGTTGTGCTTCGATGGAGCTATCGCCCCGCTTGGTGTTCCGCGGTTTGCTTCGTTCCGTTCAACACCGGCACGATCCCGAATACGCAATGTATCCCGCCGTTATTCACCAGGCTAGAGCGCGCCGGCACGGGAATGACCTTGTAGTCGGGCCCCAGCTTCTTGCGGAGTTCGGCGAAGATCGGCTGCTCGACGCCGGGCAGGCCTAGCTCGGGTACGAACAACGTCCGCCCCACGCGCAGGTGATTGATGTAGCTCACGCCGGGCCAGATATCCACTTCCCCGATCAGGTAGGGCACGCGAATCACCCGAAATCCCAGGCGCCGAAGCTCTTTGTCCTTCTGCCCGATCAGGTCGAGGTCGAGCGTGGTCGCTCCGGGCAGTTGGTTCTCGATCAGGGCCAGCAGCAGCGGCGCCGTACTCAACTCGTGCTGCTGATCGGCGGTGTCGTCGGCCAGCCGCCGCCACAGCCCGGGATCCTTGCGCAGTAACTGCCGGCCGCCGGCCCCCGCGAAACACGCCAGCGGATCGCCGGGGCAGTTTTGCGAAACGTAGGCCACCTCGTCGGCCATCAACTGCTTGTCCTCGGCGCCGGGCAGGTCGGGCAAGGCCTGCCGCAGCCACTCGATCAGGCGCATGGGACGTCCGGGGTCCTGAGCGAGATTCTCCTCGGGGTCGTCGAACAGGCGCGCGAGCTCGAACAGCGGGGCCGGCGCGCGTCGCCCATAGATCTTCAATAGTTCGGCGGCGGCCGCCCGCGCCAGCGCGAAGTCGTTGCGGATGGGCCAGGCAACCAGGGCGATGTTGTTGGCCGGCAGCACCCCCACCAGATAGTCGGCGTGTGGTCCGATGCCGCTCAAATCGAGCGCTTCATCGGCGCCGAACTCGGTGCGCAGAACATACTCGTACTCGCGCGGGTCGAGATCCTCGCCCCAATAGGCGCGCGCGGAATCGCCGAAAATTAGCAACAGTTTGCCGGGATCCTTGGGATCGGCCGCAAACTGCAGGTCGCCGCCCTCCCAGGAAAGTTTTGAGCGCACGAACGGGCCGTCGCGAAAGGCATCGAGCAGCGGCCGGAAGGCCTCGCCGTCTTCGCGGCGTCCCTCGAACAGGCGCCGCGGCGTCAGGATGCGGCGTTCGCCGTTGACGACGCCGGCTTTCACGTAGTCCTGGGCCCAGGGATGCGTCGTCGATGCCTCGCTGCGCAGCAGGCGGATGTGGTGGCGGGTTTTGGGGAAATGGTATTCGAGGGCCGCCGGCCAGTATTCGCTCTCGAACTGCTCGGGGCTGCTGAGGATGACTTCCACCGGCTCGGGCAACTGCCGCAGCACGGCTTTGATGATGTCGAGACTGTCGCCGATGGGCTTGCGCCGCACGACGAAGCTGACTGGGTCGACCGCGCCGAACAGCGCGCTGATGGTGCCGTCTTCGGGCGAGGCGCGGAAACCCGGCAAGGTCGGCTCGTAGTAGATGTGGCAGAAGCCAAGGCCCTGGCGGCGGCGCACCAGCGTGGGCTCGAAGCTCGCTCCGTGCGCGGCGAAAAAAGCCGGCAGCAGTTGCTGGTCCGAGGCACAGGCGTATTGAATGGCGCGCGGCTCGGTGGCCTCAGGGAAATGCCGTACGCCTTCAATGGGAATCAGTTGTACGCCGGTTTGCGTGTGGGCAATTCCGGCGCCCAGCGTGGCCGAAAGCGATAAGGCAGCCAGAGCGAGCCAGCGTTTCCGGGGAAAGCGTCGCAGCAGATTGCGCGTCAAGAGATTGCCGGTCAGGGGATTGGGCCTCAAGCGGTTCCCGGCGTCGCACCGCCGGGAACCGTTCTGTCGAAGATCGGGCCGGTGTGAATCGCGCGGCCGGCGCCAACGGCATTGTTCCACAAAGGGACGCTGAGAACGGCCGCGCGGTTACCCTATCCGGAGCGATCCCAGAGCGTGATCAGCAGGGCCGGGATGCGGCTCACGGCTTCGAAGTCGGCGGCCTTGCCGGCTTGTTCGAAGAGGGGGCGCTCCGCCTCGCCGAAACGGGGTTCGAGGATGCGCCATAGCTTCAAGCCGGCGTGCGCGCCCAGGCGCAGTGGGTCGGCGTGATGCGCGGGGTCGAGCTCCATTTCGTAAAGTTGGCCGGCGCTGCGAAAGGTTCGCTGCCAGCCGGCCGCGATCGCCGCGGGGTGCAGATCGCTGACGATCACGCGCCCCGAGGGACGAGTCACGCGCGCCAGTTCGGCAAAAATGGAGCCCGGGTCGCCGGCATTGGAAAGGCAGAACGAGCAGAGTGTGACATCGGCGGCATCGGCCGCCACGGGAAGGCTTTGCGCGTCGGCCTGCGCCAGCCGGCCGTCGAGGCCCCGCTTGGCGGCTTGAGCGAGCATCTCCGCCGTGAGATCGAGCCCGGCCACCCGCGCCCCCGATGCGGATAGGAATGTTAGCCAGCGCCCGGTGCCGCAGCCGATATCGGCGACGAACTTGCCGCCCAGTCTGTCGAGCTGGGGTTGTAGTGCGCGCCGCTCGAGCGCCAGCAGGGGATTGTGGGCGCAGTCGTAGCTTGCCGCCCAGAGACGGTGCCCTCGAACGGGATCAATGCAGGTGGGGGAAATCGCCATGATTGCCCCGCAGTATCCGGGTAAGGAACGTACCAGCCACCTTCATGGTAGCCGATTGCACCGCACCGGGCTAGCCGCCGTGGACAGCGCTACGGGGGGCCAGGATTGCGTTGCGGGTTCAGCGGGGGAAAGACCGGATTGTCTGCCGCGGGTCGTGTCGGCTACACTCTTTCACGGAGACGATCATGGACAACGGTCTGCGCACGCTGTCGATCGACATCGGCGGCTCAGGAATCAAGACATTCGTGCTCGACGCGCAAGGTAATCCCCTCACCGATCGCGCCAGGCGGCCCACGCCGGATACGCCGACGCCCGAAGCCGTGTTGCGGGAATTGGATCTGCTCATCGGAGAGCAAGGCGAGTTCGACCGCATCTCGGTCGGCTTTCCGGGAGTCGTTTGCGGCGGGGAGGTCCGCTCGGCGGTCAATCTCGACCCAAGCTGGGTGGGCTTCAATCTTGCCGAGGCTCTGAAAAAAAATACCGGCAAGCCGACGCGCGTCGCCAACGACGCCGACGTGCAGGGGCTGGCGGTGGTCGAGGGCGCGGGCGTCGAGCTGGTGTTGACCCTGGGCACGGGCCTGGGTTCGGCGTTGTTCGTCGACGGACACCTGGTGCCGAACCTCGAGATGGGCCATCATCCGTTCCGCAAGGGCCATACCTATGAGGACTATCTAGGGGCGGCCAGCCTCGAAGACAAGGGCAAAAAGAAGTGGAACGGCTATCTCGCCGAAGCGATCGCCAACCTGGAGCGGCTGTTTAACTACCGCCGGCTCTACCTGGGCGGCGGCAACGCCAAGAAGATCGAAATGGAGCTGCCCGCCAACGCCACCACCGTGCCCAACGTGGCCGGCCTGCTCGGCGGCATCGCCTTGTGGCGCGACGGGCCGTGGCTCGACGGCCCGGCCTAGCAGCCCGTGGTGAAAGTGACGCGGGCTGGATTGGAACCAATCGGGTGTGACGGGAAATAGCAAGGGAAGGCCGACCTCCAGGTCGGCCCTGCCGGCCTTGGGGAGCCCGCGCCACTTTTGCGCACGGAACATTGTCTGCCAGGTTCTCGTACCCATCCGTAGGCGAACTTGCTTTGCCTCGCTTCTCCGGTTTTGCCGGATTGAGGAAAACAAACATGTCCGGATCGAATCCTTTGCGCAGATCGCGGCGGCACCGTTGGATCGGCGGTGTCTGCGGCGGGTTGGCGGACTGGCTCGGTTGGAGTCCCTTGCTGGTACGCATCCTGTACGTGGTCATTTCCATCGTCTCGGTCGGTTTTCCCGGCACGATCGCCTACCTGGTGTTGTGGGTCGTCATGCCGCTCGAGCCGCGCGAGACGGTATTGACGGTCCATAGCGTCTGACGGTGCGCGCCGGCCAGTCGAAATTCGGCAATATCTATTCAGCGGAGATCTTCCTACGTGGAAGTGATCCGAGCACGTTTCGCGAGTACCGTGTTTCGCGCGGACGCTGCATTCCACCTCACAAAGACTGCTGCAATACACCACAATTGCGGGGGCCGCGAGCTTTCGAAGTGCATGTTCGAAAGAAGCGAGTCCCCGGATCTCCATGGCCGCTGCGCGTTGTTCGGTAGTTTTTCGAAGGCCGTTGAGAAATTGATTGCGCTACCGTAGGGATTCTAGTGTATAGTTGCTATACTTGACGGGTCCGTGGACCGCAGCCAGTTTTCCTGCGGGTCCAAGACAACCGGGCAGTTGATTCCTGGTTTCCGCGTCGATCGTTCTTCACAGGCTGTTGGGTTTTTCGGGCTTCGGGGCCAATCGAACTGATAGGTAGTGTTTATGGGCCGATGGCGTTCCAAACGTCGTCCCATCAAAACGTGGCGGAGTTGCGCACGGGCTTCGCTGCGCGAAAACGAGGCCAATTTGGCTTCATTTTCTGGGGTTTGTATTAAGGAGGATTACCCTATGCGCTTTTTGCGACAGGTCCGGTTTCGAGCGTCGGCCGCGTTGATAGCGGCCGGTCTCTGCTGCGCGTTGTTGGCGCCGTCGGGTGCAAGGGCACAGGTGCTCTATGGCGCGCTGGTTGGAACCGTACAAGATGCATCGGGGGGTGTGGTGCCGGGGGCCGCGGTGACGATCACCAATCAGGGCACGACGCAGTCCCAATCGACAACAACCAATGAATCCGGGCGCTACACGTTTTCGAACGTGCTCTCCGGGAACTACGATCTTTCGGTGCAAGCCGATGGCTTCCGCGGTTACACCGAGGAAAATATTCTGATCTCGGTAAACACGGTGCGCCGCAACGACGTGACGCTCGAAGTCGGCCAGGTTACCGAAACGGTAACGGTCGAAGCGTCCACGCTGGCGCTGCAGACCGAAAAGACCGACGTCAGCGCCGAATTGGAAGCGCGCGCGGTGACCAACATGCCGCTGCCCAACTATCGCAATTACCAGAGCCTGATGAACCTGGTTCCCGGCGCCACGCCGGGACGTTTTCAGAACTCGGTCGGCAGCTCGCCTGAGCGCGCCTTGAGCTCGAACGTCAACGGCGTCAACCGCAACAACAACATCACCAAGGTCGACGGCGCGGCCAGCATCTTCATCTGGCTGCCGCACCACGCGCAATACATCTCGCCGGCCGAGACCGTCGAGACCGTCAACATTTCGACGAACAACTTCGACGCCGAGCAGGGCATGGCCGGCGGCGCGGCGATTACGGTCAGCACCAAGTCGGGAACCAACGATTTCCACGGCTCGGCGTTCGCCTTTCACGACAACCAGCGCATCCGCGCCCGCAATTTCTTCAGCCCCGGCGAGAAGCCGCGTTCCACCAAGAACATCGATGGATTTACGGTGGGCGGCCCGATCGTCCACAACAAGCTGTTCTTCTTCGGCGGCTGGGAAGGCTATCGCGAGCGGCTCGGCTACGAGGTCACCAACATGACCTTGCCCACGGCGGATCAGCGTAGCGGCGACTTCAGCGCCTACAAGACGACGATTTTCGACCCCACCACGGGTAACTTCGACGGCAGCGGGCGCACTGCGTTCGCCAACAACATCATCCCGATGAGCCGTCAAAGCTCGATCACGCGGCAGATGCAGGACCTGGTGCCGATGCCCAACAAGACGGGGACCAGCGCCAACTTCGCCAAGGCCGGCACGCAGTCGCTCGACCGCGACAATTTCGACGTCAAGATCAACTGGAACAAGAGCGATTCGTTCGCAATCTGGGGTAAATACAGCGCCCTGCAAGGGAACTTCCAGTGCACCGCCGCGCTGGGCGAAGCCCAGGGGCCGGGCCTGTGCAGCGGCGCATCCGGCCAGAACGTCACCACCGATCAAACCTCGACTATCGGGTACACCAAGACGTTCTCGACGAATTTTCTGTGGGACGCCACGATCGGCTGGACGCGCCACGGCAACAACAGCGGCACGTTTACCGGCTTCGGTACCAACTTCGGTCTGGACGTGCTGGGCATCCCCGGCACCAACGGGCCCGATCCGCGGCAGAGCGGCATTCCCCGTTTCGGGATCGCGGGCTATACAACGCTCGGCAACCCCGACGGCTGGCAGCCGAACTTCTACGGCGATACGACCTACACCATCGACCAGAATTTCAGCTATATCCGCGGTAGCCACAATTTCCGGTTTGGCTTCCAGGGCTTGCGGCACCATCTCAATCACTGGCAGCCCGAGCTGGGCGGCGGTCCGCGGGGAACCTTCGACTTCAGCCAGGGAACCACCGGCGTCAAGGGCGACAATGCTCCAGCGCTGAATCAGTTCAACTCCTACGCGGCCTTTCTGCTCGGCCTGCCCTCGACCGTCGGCAAGAGCTTGCAGTGGGAAAAAATGAGTGCTTTCAACCTGCAGCTCGGCTGGTATTTCCGCGACCGCTGGCAGGTCTCTCCCAAGCTGACGATGACGCTCGGGCTGCGCTATGAACGCTACCCGATGATGACCCGCGGCGGCCGCGGCGGCATCGAGTGGTGGGACCCCGATACCAACCTGATGTACCTGGGCGGCGCCGGCGGCAACCCGAAAGATCTCGGTGTCGGCACCAGCGGCAAGATGTTCGCTCCGCGCCTGGGTCTCGCTTATAAGCTCACCAACAAGATCGTGGTGCGAAGCGGTTACGGCATCACTTACAACCCGATGCCGCTGGCGCGCCCGCTGCGCGGCTTCTATCCGCTGACGATCGCGCAGGACTTTCCGGGCCCCAACGGGTTCCAACCTTTCGGACCGATCGAGGAAGGTATTCCGGAATTTAGCGGCCCCGATGCCAGCGAGGGGGTTGTGGAACTCCCCGGTAACGCGCTGAACCGCTCGATTTCGGGCAAGGAACTCAACCGCGGTTATGTGCAGTCGTGGAACCTGATCGTCGAAAGCGAGCTGCCAGGCCAGTTCATCGGCTCGGTCGGCTACGTCGGTACCGCGACGGTGCGCAGCTTCGCCGACCTCAATATCAACGCCGCCGAGCCCGGCACAGGGCAGGCCGGGCGTCCCTACTACCAGGCGTATGGCCGAACGGCTGACACGCTGGCCTGGAACGGCATGCTCAGCACCAACTACCACTCGCTGCAGATGACCATCAATCGCCGCGCCGCCGACGGTCTCACGATCAAAGGCGCTTATACGTATTCGACGGCGATCAACATGACCGACGACGATGGCTGGACCGGCGTGAGCTGGAACATCCCGTCGCAGTTTTCGCGCAACCGGGCCCGCGCCGGCTACGACCAGAACCACGTCTTCCAGATCGGCTACGTGTATGAGCTGCCGTTCGGCCCCGGCAAGAAGTATGCCAACTCGGGCGCCGCGCGATGGCTTCTCGGCGACTGGCAGATCAACGGCGTCACCGCTCTTTACCAGGGTCGGCGCTTCACGGTTGGCGCTTCGGGAGCTTCGCTGAATGCTCCCGGCAACTCGCAGACCGCCGATCAGGTCAAACAAACGGTCGAGAAGATCGGCGACGTGGGACCCGGCTCCTACTTCTATGATCCGACCGCATTCGCTCCCGTGAGTGACGTGAGGTTCGGAACGGTCGGGCGCAATACCATGCGCGCGCCCGGCGCCGTCAATCTGGACTTCAGCGCGTTCCGCAAGTTCCCGATTTCGGAACGACTCGTCATGGAATTCCGGGCGGAGGCGTTCAACATGACCAACACACCACACTTTCTGACGCCGGGCAGTAACGTCAACAGCTCGAGCTTCATGCAAGTCACCAGCGCGGAACAGGACCAGCGCCAGTTCCGCTTTGGTCTGCGGCTGCAGTTCTAGCCGGCAGTAGCGTTTGAACGGCCGCCGCGGGTTCCCACTCAAGGGCCCGCGGCGGCTTTTTTTTATGATTCGTTGGGCCGCCGAACGGGCGGACGTTTTTGCGGATGAGGCCAAGAGTCGGAACTGCCACAACAGAGCCGCAGGCGTAAGCCGGCGGGCCGAAGCGGAACGAAGGCTGGGTGAGCCACCGGGTCTTGTGGTGAATCGGTGGAATTGTAGCGAACCGGCGGTGGTGAATCGCTGGGTTTGCGCTGAACCGGCGGGTCTTGCCCGCGGACGGTGGCGGGTCCCCTAGCCGTTGCCTGTGCACCGCAGCGCTTTGCCACCGGGCTTGGTGCTGCTGGGGCCCGCCGGCTTACGCCTGCGGCTCTGTTTGTGGCGGTGTTGCTTTCGCGGCGGGGCTGCTGCATTTTGAGGACGGCGAGGCAGCGTGGGTTCGATGACCATGGGCTCGCGAGGACACAGTGGGTTGCCCCCGCCCCCAATGCTCCACGCCCATCATGCCAGATTGTTGAGGCCATGCGCGAGCATGGCGGCAATCACGGAATTGCTCTTTCGTGCCGCGTACCCAAACAAGAGGCCAAGGATGAAAATGGATACGGCGCCGCCGACGGGCTTTGCCATGTTTTCCCTCAACGTGCCCATGAAATACCAGCCGGGGAGATGAAGCCCGACGAACAGGAGTGCGGATACGATGTTCGCCGTTGCGAAGGAATACCCTTGCCGCAGGTTGCCAAGGATGGCCCCGCGCATCAGGAATTCTTCAAACACCGGCGCTATCACCAGGACATTGCCAAGAGGAAAGCTGAGCTCCGTTGGCAGCAGGAGGGCGCCACGGAGATACTTTGGGACAAAGCCAGTCAGAGCGATCAGAAACCCAATGCCTGCTCCCCAGGCCAGCCAGGACCGCCAGTGCGAAAACTGAAACACCTCGCGCAGACGGCGGTCGGAAATTCGAAGGAGCCACAACGCGGGCAGGATCCACAGGACCAGTTTGGCCGTCGTCCAATAGACAAAGGCTCCCGCGCTGGTCGCAAGCCAGGCGATGTTCGGATCCAGCCGTATCTTCAAAAGCCAGGCCGCGATCCATGCAGAAATCAAGAGTATGTAGGCGTAGTAGGTCCACTCTATGACGCCCCGTGCGTTGCTCGTGTTGGCCTTCACTGCTTCGTTCGACATCGATCCGCCTTGAGTTCGTCCGTTCATTGTAGTTCACGTCCAGGAGGCGTCAGGCCGGGGTTTTTCGCGGCAGTCCGCCGTCCGCGGATGGGACAGCCTGTCGCGACGCTGCCGATCGTCGGCCGAGTCATCGGCGTGCATCGCCAGCCCGTTGAGAAAGGCGGCGAAGCGCGGTGAGACTTTCATGGAAGTGCCCACCACCGTCGCGCCGCTTGCCGCTAGCCCGAGCGACCTCACGTAGGTGCGGCCCAACTCGCCCAGGGGAGCGACCGAACCCGAGAACATCAGCCCTAACCCGTCGAGGATCGATTTCTTGCCGAGATCGACGACTTCGGGCGGTACGTCCGAGTAGCCGGTGTTGACGATGAAGCCGGCGACGTAGTGCGTGAGGCCGTCGGAAGATTCGGAGTCGCTGGCGGCAGCGGCTTGCGGCCGCGCGGCGGGCGAGGCGCCCAGAAACGCGGCGCTGGCGCCCAAGGCAGCGTGGTGAACCAGGTTTCTGCGGCTGAGCTTCATGGCGGTGGCTCTCCTGCGGGTAATTTCGCAAACTCTCGCGCCGGCCCACCACAAAATCCGAGCCGCGCGTATGACCAAGCGGTGGCCGCAGGCCGGCGAATTCGCTGATCGAAGACGATGTGCCGCCGGATCGATACCTTGGACGGTGCTTCGGCCCGCAGGCTTCCGCCCGCGGCTCTGTTGTGGTGTCTTGTCGCCGCACCAGTATGGAAGCCCGAGCCGTGGCACCGTTCCTGCAGAGGTTGTCTCTTGCAGGAGGATCACAGGTCGATCGCAATGACTTCATGCAGCAAGATCGACGGCAGCGTCAGCTCGACAACCCCGGCTTGCTCCTGAACGCGAGGCGCCTGGCCGCTGACCAGCAGTTGGACCTTCTTCGCTTTGCTCCCGGCGGGCAGCTTCACTCGCACCTTCTGCTCGGGCGCCGGGATCAACTCGCGATAAGGGCCTTTCATCATCATCGGGTTGGTCAGGTTGACGAGGTGAACCGTCATCGAATCCTTCTGCCGCCATGCCGTGACGTCGAGCACTCCCGCCCCCGTCACCGTAACCGGTGGGTCCTCGTTCGTCGCCCATGCGACCGAATTGCGCAGCAGCTTGCCATGGTCGACGGCCATCACTTCCCAGAACGTGCGGTCGATATCCCAGGGAAAATAGACAACGCGGCTACTGCCATGGCCGCGCACAAAAACACCAGGCACGCCGCTGTCTGGCACGCGCGGGTACACCGCTTCCATCGGCAGGTCCGGATAGCTCGGGATCAGCGTCAAAGGCGGGTTCGGATAATCCCCCCGAGCAGCAGCCTCGACCCGCTGCACGCCGTTGACGATGCGGCCGGCGTCTTCTAGCCCGCCCAACAGCGGGTGGAACTGCCCGTCGCCGCCGCGGTGGAGCTTGAGGTAGGAATTCTGCATGCGGTGTTCGACGTTGCCCTGAAAGGTGGCGCCGAAAACATCAGCAAGGCCGAAGTCCTTGCGCCGCACACCCCACTCGTCATAGAGCGATGTCTCGAACGTCGCGACCAGACTCCCACCGCGGCCCACGTAATCGCGAAGCTGTTGGCACTGCTGCTCCGACAACGCCGCGATGTTCGGCAGGATCAGGGTCTTGAAGCGATCGAGGCTTGGCGCGTCGAGACGGCGGTCGTGCACCATCTCAAACGGAAGCCGCGCCTCGATCAGTGCATGGTAGAAGCCCAGCGTATGGTCCTCGACCATGCGCCCAGCCCGCGGCCCGCCGTAGAACCACGCCGTTTGCTGCGAATAGACCATCGCCACGCGCGTCAGCGGCTCGGTGTTGCGCAGGTAGCGCTCAGCGCTGTGATGCCACTCGTAGAACTCCTCGACCGGCTTCAGCCAGCGCTCGTCATACAACGTGCCCGAAAACTTGATGAACCAGGGGCGCAGCCCGTTAGCGACGCCGTCGGCCATCCAGACGCGAATCTCCTCGCCGCTTTGCACCGAGTCTTTCCAGCGGTAAGGCTCTTCGAGGCCGACGCTGGTGATGCCGGCGATGGGTTTGTTGCCGAGCGTGGCGCGATACTCCTTGCCGTTCTTGCCCGCCGCCCACGGCATCATCAGGCCGCGGCGCGCCTGGCGGTCGGCGAATAGCGTATCGGCCAGCCGCCCGATCTGGTCCATGTCGAGGCTGCTCAACGCGCCGCCGCCGGTGTTGGGGATGACGCGCGCCGGCGGATGGATCTTGCGAACCTCCGCATCCCACAGCCGCCACAAATCGAACAAGCGCTGCTGCCGCCAAAGAATATAGGCGCGGCGCGCCGGGTCCTGGGGATCCTCGGTGCGCGGTAGATCCATCCCTGCGCTATCGCGGAAATTCTTCTTGCAACTCTCGCAATAGCACATCCCCGAGCCCGACCAGCGATTGATGAAGATCCCCTCGATCTTGTAGAGCGCGATGATTTCCTTGTGCACCTCGGTCATGAATTCGAAGTTGTAAGGACCCAGGCCGCAGGTGACCCAGCGATCAGGGTCCGCCCAGTGACGCCGCTTCTCGCCCTTCTCATCGACGGCGATCCATTCCGGGTGCGCGTCGTAGGCGTCCTGCAGGGCCGCGTGCGGATCGGTGCGCGCGACGATCACCATGTCGAGCTTGCGACAGCCCTCGACGAGCTCGCCGAACGGATCGCTGTCGCGCATCCAGGCACTGCGGTGGTGTAGAGGAATTTTCGTCGGGTAGTAGGCGACGCAGCCCCCGGCGCTCAGGTTGACGGCTTGCGAATGGGTGCGGCGGAAGTAGTCGAGCCAGAAATCGCGATCGTATTGGCCGGGATCGTTTTCGACCAGCACCAGTTGCGCCCAGCGCATCGGCTTGTCGACCCACTCGGGCACGGCAGCGGCGGGCACGGCGGCTGTGGCGCCGGCGAAACTCACGGCCGTCGAAGCCGCCGTGGCGGAGGCGAAGGGCGTCAGAGCCGCGGCGCCGCCAAGAGTCGCCTGCGTCAGGAACTCGCGGCGGGAGGGATGGTCGTTGGATGCGGACATGGGTCTCGGTCCTCGATGAATCGTCGTGGGGAATCACAAGGGCCCCACGAGCACGGCGTGTCGGGTCATATCCTAGCACCGCGCCCGTAGTGTAGATGCAAGCCAAGGGTGCCGTGGGCCTTCAGAAGCGCGGGCCCGCGACGTTCGGCGTGCACGCCGACGTTCACCTGGCCCGCGATAGATCCCCCACCTCAGCCGTAGCGCAGGGCTGGCGCTTTTCCAGACCTGCAGCTTTCATCGGCCCTTCCCTCCTTCCCCAATAAACCCAACCTCGTCCGAAAGGCCGCAGGTCCTTTCGAGCCCTGCGCCACGTCGACCTTTAGGTCGACGCCTGGAGTTTGGCCTTTGGCACTCGCCGGTACCACCGTGGCGCGGGTGAAAATTTCGGGAGCTAACCAATTCTCTCCACTCCTGTCTAATTGGAGGATGGGAGTGGTTTTGACCGTCTCCTGTGGGAATGCCACATTAACCGGCCGGGACGCCTTCGGCCGCGGGGCAAGGCGCCTCCGGCAACAGCGATGCCCCTGAGCGGCCGTCACGCGAATCAGCATGCGGAAAAGGCTCGATCTACTCCAGGGAACGCTCGACCTGATGGTCCTGCAAACGCTCGACACCATGGGCGCGCTGCACGGCTACGGCATCGCCCGCCGCATCGAGCAAATCAGCGGCGACGCCATTCTGCTGAACCAAGGCACCATCTACGCCTCGCTCGTGCGCCTCCAGCAGCGCGGCTTCATCCACGCTTCCTGGGGCGTGTCGGACAACAACCGGCGCGCCAAGTTCTACACGATCACCGGCAGCGGCAGGAAACAACTGCGCAACGAGGCGCACAACTGGGAGCGGCTGGCGGCCGTGATCGGGCGCATGTTTGCCGCCGCGGAGGGCGAATAAACCGATGGTTTCGTGGATAACGGTGTTGTTTTCCAAGCTGAGCTCCCTGTTCGGGCGGGAGCGGCTCGACAACGAGTTCGAGGACGAACTGCAGGCCCACGTCCATCTGCTGACCGAGGACAACCTGCGGCGTGGCCTGACGCCCGACGAAGCCCGCCGCCAGGCGCTTCTCCAACTCGGCGGGGTCACCGCCACGCGCGAGCTGCAGCGCGAGACCCGCGGTCTGCCGGCCTGGGACAGCTTTTCGCAAGACGTGCGTTACGCCTTCCGCACGCTCGGCCGCGAGCCCGGCTTTTTCGCCGTGGCGGTGCTGATTATCGGCCTTGGCATCGGCGCGACCACCGCGATGTTCAGCGTCGTCAACCCGATTTTGCTGCAGCAACTTCCGTTTCGTGATCCCGAGCGGCTGGTCCGCATTTCGAACACCGGCAGGGGCGGGCTGTCGTCGGTGACCTCGCGCGCTTCGAATCTGCGCGACTGGCGCAAGCTCTCCGAGTCGTTTGAAGACATCACCGGCTATTTCGCGTTTTTCGACTACGGCAGCTACAACCTCATCGGCCGCGGCGACCCCGAGCGGCTGGTCGGCGTCGGCGTGGTGCAGAACTTTCTCGACCTGCTGGGCGTGCAGCCCGAGCTCGGCCGCAACTTCGTCGATGAGGAATGCATCTGGAACGGCCGGCCCGCGGCGCTGCTGACGCACAGCCTGTGGGAGCGGCGTTTCGGCTCCGACCCGGCCATTGTCGGCCAGTCGATCACGCTCAACGACAAACCGACAACCGTGGTCGGCGTATTGCCCGCGTCGTTCGATTTCGCCAGCGTGTTCTCGCCCGGCTCGCGCATCGATCTGCTGACACCGTTCCCCGTGGCGGACGAAACCGACCGCTGGGGCAACACCCTCGCCGTCATCGGGCGTCTCAAGCCCGGCGTCACGATCGCCAGCGCCCAAGCCGAGCTGGATCTGATCGACGCGCGGCTGTCGGCGCAGGACCCGGCGCGCTGGGGGCTCGGCGCCGCCGTCAGCGGCCTGCAGGAGCACATCACCGGGCGTTTCCGCCAGGCGCTGTTCGTGCTCACCGGCGCGGTCGGGCTGGTGCTGTTGATCGCCTGCACGAATCTGTCGAACCTGCTACTGTCGCGCGCCGCGTCACGCCGCAAGGAAGTCGCCATTCGCAGCGCGCTCGGCGCCGGCCGCTACCGGCTGATCCGCCAGATGCTGACTGAGAGCCTGGTGCTCTCCGGCTGCGGTGCGCTGCTCGGCGTGGCGATTGCGTTCGCGGTGACGCACGCGGTCGCCGCAACGAGTGCGATCAGCATTCCGCTGCTGCACTCGGCGACGGTCGACGCGACGGCCCTTGGATTCACGCTGCTGGTTGCGGTGTCCGCCGGCCTGCTGTTTGGCATCGTTCCGGCGCTGCAAATCTCGGGCGCCGACGAACATGGGGCGTTGCGCGACTCCACCCGCGGCTCGAGCGAAGGCAAGGGCCGCGCCTGGATTCGCGGCGCGCTGGTTATCTCTGAAATTGCGCTCGCCTGCGTGCTGCTGGTCGGCGCGGGTCTGCTGCTGCGCAGCTTCCTGACCCTGCTCGACGTCGATTTGGGCTTTCAACCCGAGCACGCCGTCGCCTGGCGCGTGGATGTCGGCGACCGTTTCCAAAACAGCGGACCGGGCGCGCGCGTCGCCTTCTACGAACGCCTGGTGGCGGCCTTCAAGGCGGTTCCGGGAGTGGTTTCGGTGGGGCTCACCGATACGCTGCCGCTCGGCCGCAACCGCGGCTGGGGTATCCGCGCCAAAGGCGTCGATTACCCCAAGGGCGGCCCTGGCGCGCTACCCCGCATGGTCGACGACGGTTACATCGAAGCCATGCATATTCCGCTGATCGCCGGCCGCAACTTCAACGAGCACGATACGCGCGACAGCGAGCTGGTGATGATCATCAACGAAGCCGCCGCGCACAGAGTGTGGCCGGGCCAGGACCCCATCGGCCAGATCGCGTTGACCGGCGGCGACCGCGAATGGCGCATCATCGGCGTGGTGCAAAACGTGCGCCACAGCTCGCTCGAGGAAGAACCCGGCAACGAGATGTACATGAACATCCGCCAGCAAGGCGACTGGGGCGCGATCGACGCCGTGGTGCGCTCGAAGTTGCCGATCGAGTCGCTGGCGCCCGGTATTCGCGCGGCTCTGCGGCAACTCGACCCGACGCTGCCGACCGGCGATTTCCAAACGCTGGACCAGATCGTCGAGCGCGCCGTCTCGCCGCGGCGTTTCGTCCTGCTGCTGCTGGGCGCTTTCACCGCCGTGGCGCTGCTGCTGGCCTCGCTCGGCATCTACGGTGTGGTGTCGTATTCGGTCAACCAGCGCACGCAGGAGATCGGCATTCGCATGGCGCTGGGCGCTTCGGCCTATAGCGTGCGCTGGCGCGTGTTGAAGAAGACGCTTGCGTTGGCGGCGGCGGGTATTGCGATCGGAGCCGTTGGGTCGTTTGTTCTGGCGCGGTTGATCGGCGCGCTACTGTATGGCGTGGCGCCCGCCGATCCACTGACCTTCGCGGCGACGATGCTGCTGTTGGTCTTGATCGCTTTGCTCGCCGGCTATCTGCCCGCGCGGCGTGCGTCGCGCATCGACCCGATGTCGGTGCTGCGCGCAGCGTAGGGAACAATGGTAGGGAGCGCCCCACGGCGGATCCCCGTAGCGCAGGGTTGGCGTTTTTCCAGACCTGTAATTCTTTGGGTCAGTCGCTGTGAATGCCTGGATCACGAAAAAGCAGCGTTCGCCACACGAGCAAGTCCGAGGGCTCGCAAACCGGGAATCGGGCCAACAGAGCCGCACCCGAAGCCTCGTGACAAAGCCCACGTAAGGTGGGTGAGCAACTGGGCAGACCGTAACGCGAGTAAAGCTTGAGCAAGCCTCAGAGGGTCACGGTACCGAGGAAGCCGGGTAATGCCGGTGGAGGGAAGGACCCTTACTTGTGGTGTGTTTGGGAAGAAGGCCGCGTCTACTTCGTTGCGCTGGCTTACCGTGCTCAACGTACTGCCCAACTACGCCTCCGCGCGCCAAGCGGCGCGCGCCTCGCCTTCTCCGGGCCATCTGGAACCCGTTGGCACCGGGGCTACTCCTTTTGCGGCTTCTTACGGCCTGCCGGTTGCCTTTCGATGCGTTTGATCACGGCTCGCGCGGCTGGTTGGCGGTTCGGCCCGCCGGCTTACGCCTGCGGCTCTGTTTTCGCGAAGTCCTACTTGGGTGGGTGCGGCTTGGAGATTGCCAGGGCTAGACTGCTTGACCTAGCCCTGGCTTCGTCTGGCGGCTAAGCGCCTATTGTTCAGGAGGTTTCCGCATCAGACCTGATCCGGCACTACATAAGGCTCACGGTACTTTCTGCGCAGGTAGCTGTTGGCCTCGTCGTCGCCGGGGAAAGTCTCGGTGTCGGGGTCGAAGGTCAGCTTGCGGCCCGTCCGCAAGGAAATATTCGCCAGGTGGCAGAGCGAGGTCGACAGGTGGCCTTCCTCGATTTCACAGTGCAGGTCTTCCCGTTTGCGCGACCTCACGCATTGGATGAAGTTTTCGAAGTGACTGACTTCCTTGGGGCCGTTTTCGCCCGCTTCGGGGATGTCGGGTCCGTCGCCGTACTCGATCTTGGGGAAGCTCAGGTTCGAGGCCCGGTAGGACACGCCCGAGGGTGGGTCGGGGGTGGTGCCGGCGGTGAAATGTCCCTCGACGGTCTTCCAGCTTCCTTCGGAGGAAATATAGCCTTTGGGCGTGTAGAAGAACTCACCCATGCGGACGCCGCCGAAGGTCGGGCTCGGCAGGGTGGTGGCGTCGATCTCGACCAAAGTCCCGTCGGCGTATTCGAACGAGCCAACCTGGACGTTGGGGACCTCGGAGTCCGAGGATTCGGCGTACTGGCCGCCGGTGCAATGAATCTTGACGGGGTGAACGCCCTTGCCCATCGCCCAACGAACGACATCGAGGGCGTGGACGCCGTTATTGCCGACCTCGGTGGTCGAGGTGTCCCAGAAATAGTGCCAGCCGTAGTGGAAGCGGTTCAGAGTAAAGGCGCGGTAGGGGGCGGGGCCGAGATAGAGGTCCCAATGGACTCCCTTGGGGATCGAAGCCTCCTGGACGCGGCCGATGTTGAGGCGGCCGCGGTAGACCACGGCGCGGGCGCGGTAGGCCTTTCCGAATGTAGCCTGGCGTACAAATTCCACTGCCTCGCGGTTGCGGTTTTCGCTGCGGCGGTTGAGGCCGACCTGGACGATCCGGTTGTATTTGCGGGCCGCCTCGACCTCTTTGCGGCCTTCCCACAAGGTGTAGGAGCAGGGCTTTTCGACGTAGACGTCCTTGCCGGCCTGGCAGGCCCAAATGGCGATCAAAGCGTGCCAGTGGTCGGGCACGGCGATGGAAATGGCGTCGAGATCCTTCTGTTCGAGTAACTTACGAACGTCGAACTCGGTTTTGGGGCGGTAGCCGGCGATCTGCTCGACCTCGGCGACGGCGGGCGCGAACAGGCGCTCGTCGACGTCGCAGAGATAGTTGACGCGGACGCCGGGGATTTTCGCGAACGCGCGGTAGTGATCCCGCCCCCGGTTGCGAAACCCAACGACGCCGATGTTGACGGTGTCGCTGGGGCTTTGTCCCCACGCCGACCGCCCCAGCGATGTTGCAGCCAAACCCGCTAGAGCGGCTGTTTTTGCGAATTCTCGACGGCTTGCCATCGATTGACCTCCTGGTGCATGGTGCTCAGGGGCCGATCATAGCATGGTGTTGCGGGGCCCCGGTTTGGGTGCTTGGGTTGGCGGTGGTTGGGGGTGTTTGGGGCGTGCTTTTGGGTGGTGAAGGGGGAGTTCGGCGGAAAACTCCGCTGCGCTGGCTTCGCGCCGTGGCTGTGAGCGGACCCGGCCCGCCGGCTTACGCCTGCGGCTCTGTTTTCGCGGTCGCGACACCGTGCTGGGGGGCAAGACTACAGAAGCGAAAACTCAAAATTGTGGCGTGAACCTCCAGGTTTGCCGCGTCGCGAGTCGTCGCGACGTAGGGCCCGCTCCACCGAGGTCTTGCCGGAGGGGTACCCCGGCCGAGCTGAATGGAGTTTTCGGTAGCCGGCAAAAGGGCCGCCTGCGGCGGCGACAGGCGGGAGCGCCTGTCTCTACCTGGAGAGGCAGGATTGTCTGTCCCACTTTAGGGGATGGCCAGTTTGCTGGCTTCGAGGTCGGTTACGAAGCCGTGGCCGGGCGCGTGCGTGATCATCACGTCGATGTTCGCCGCCAGGGCGGCTTCCTGTGGGGTGACTCCGCAGGCCCAGAATACCGGCACGACCGTGCTGGGGATTGCCGTTACGGGCGGACCGAAGTAGGGGTTGTCGAGATCGGCGCCGATCGCCGCCGGGTCGCCGATGTGGATCGGGGCGCCGTGGTTGAAGGGAAAGCGCTCGGTTACCTTGGTGGCGATGGCCGCCTGCTCGGCCGTGAGCCAGCGCATCGTCACCACCAGCGGCCCGTGGAAGCGGCCCGCCGGGATCGTGGGCTTGGTCGTGCGTAGCACCCAGCGGTCTTTGCCGGTGGGTACCCCGGCTTGCTCCAGGGCCTGGTCGAAGGTGATGCCCGAACCGATCAGGAAAGGCCACGAAGTCGTCCTGCCAGAGATCCTCGATCGACCTGGCGTCCTCCAGGCGCTGGCCGTCGCGGTAGATGGCGTAGCGCGGCAGGTCGGTGCGCAGGTCGGCCCCCGGGGCGAGTTGCCGGGGCTCGGGGTTGCCGGTATCCGTCACCTCCAGCACCGGGCAGGCGCGCTGGTTGCGCTGGCAATAGAGCAGGAATTCGTAGGCGTAGGTCTCGCGCAGGATCACCAGATTGCACTGCACGTAGCCCATCGCCAGTCCGCGCGTGGTCGAAGCCAGACGCCCTTGGCGGCACGCCCGGCGCACCTCGCGCGGCGTGGTCAAACCGGGCGGGGCAATCGGGTGCGAACTCACGGGGTGGTCTCTCGCGAAAACCGATCGGGGCGCCGCTTGGCGTCAGGCCCATCGGGCGAACGCCCCTCACTGGGCGAATGCGCCGCAGCGGCCGAACCCACCGACTCCGTGCCGGGCTTCACCCTCCAGACCCATAGACCGATCAGCAACATCGCGCCCGACGCCCACATCCAGGTAACACTGCCGGTCGGCCAGCAGATCACGGCGACCGAGCAGGCTCCCACCAAGAGCCGCTCGACCAGATTCAGGCGACGGCGCAGATGGCCGACCAGCGCCACAGTCCAGGCCATCGTCCCGATCATCAAGGTCACGCAGGCCAGCGCGACGGTCCAGGGGCTGCCTTCTCCCAACAGGTGCGGGTCGAAGGCGAACGCAAACGGAATCAGGAACGAAACCGCGCTCATCCGGAAGGCGCGCATGCTGGTGCCCATCGTCGAGGCTCCGGCCACTCCGGCGGCGGCGTACGAAGCCAGCGCCACCGGCGGGGTCACCATCGACAGGACACAGTAGTACATCACGAAAAAGTGCGCCGACAGCGCCGGAATGCCCAACTTGAGCAGCGCCGGCACGAACAGCACCGCGCCGATGATGTAGGCGGCGACGGTCGGCAGGCCCATGCCCATGATCAGGCAGCCGATGACGATCAGGCCCATCGATCCCAGCAGCGTGCCGCCGCTTTTCGAGATCAGTTGCGTGCTGAACTTCAAGGCCAGATTGGACTGAATGGCGACGGCGATGATGATGCCGATGGCGGCGATCGGGACCGCCACCTGGCAGGCCTGGCGGGTGCCGTCCTCGATCAGGTTGAGAAAGTCGCGCCCGGTCAAGGCCGTCTCGCGGCGAAAATAGCAAACCACCAGTCCCGACGCCCCCGCCACGACGGCGGCGTAGGTCGCCGAGTAGCCGGCCACCAGTACGCCCACCAGAACGATCGGCGGCGTCAGCAGGTAAAGCCGCGGCAGGATTGGGCGGCGGGTGGCTTCGGAACCCTTAGGCAGCGTGCCGATGCCGGTCTTGCGCGCGCGCAGGTCGACGGCGAGGAAGATCGCCAGATAGAACGCCAGCGCGGGAATCAAACCGGCCAGGGCGATGCGCGAGTAATCCACGCGCAGCATCTCGGCCATCACGAACGCCGCCACGCCCATCACCGGCGGCATGAGCTGTCCGCCCGTGGAGGCGATGGCTTCGATCGCCGCCGCGCCTTCGGCGGTGTAGCCGGCACGCCGCATCAGCGGAATCGTGAATACACCGGTGCCCACAACGTTTGCCACCGCGCTGCCGGTGATGCTGCCCATGATGCTGCTCGATACCACCGCCGCCTTGGCCGCGCCGCCGTGCTGGCGTCCGCCCACGCGCAGGCCGATGTCGATAAACAGTTGCCCGCCGCCGATCGCCGAGTAGACCGCTCCGAACAGGATGAAGTAGAAGACAAACTGCACCGAGGTATCGGTGGTGATTCCCAGAATGCCGTTCAGCGACAGCGACAGAATCTCGACCACGTCGTTCAGGGTGAAGCCGGAAAAGCCGAGCCAGCCGGCGAGCCAGTTGCCGACGAAGGCGTACGCCAAAAAGGCGAACAACACGCCGAGCAGCGACCAGCCGACGGCGCGGCGCACCGCCTCGAGAAGCAGGATCACGACCAGAATGCCGAACAGCAGATCCTGGAACAGAATCGGGTCGACGCCTTCCATGCGGCCCGTCAGGCGGTCGGCCGAGACCCAGTAGTAGATGCCGGTGGCGGTGATGCCGGCGAGCAGCAGCCCATCGATGAGCGCCGAGCCGACCCTCCCCAGCCGCCGCGAAGCCAGCGGCGACCAAAGAAACAGCAGCGCCACCGCCAGGGTCAGGTGCAGCGGCCGCTCGACGAGCGGCTCCTGCGGGATGGAAGATGATGTAGATCTGGAACAGCAGCCAGAAAGCGCCCAGCCCGAGCCGCAGCGCGCGCACGATCGGGTGGGCCTCGCCGGGCGCTGACGAGGGCGCTGCGAAGTCTGCCGCTTGTTGCGGAACAGGCGAGCCAGCGGCGCGGTTTACAGCCATCCCTTTTCCTTGTAGTAACGCGCCGCGCCGGGGTGCAGCGGCACGCCGGTGTTTTCAAGCAGGCCGCCGCGGGCCGGGTCGAAGTCGGCCCAGGCGCGCTGAGCCTCGGCCATCTTCGCGCCGCTTTCGCAGATCGTCTTGGTGATCAGGTAGGCCAGGTCGTCGGAGAGATTGCGGTTGGCGATCACCACCGTTCCCATGTCGACCGACTCGAGCGGGCCGGACTCGCCGCGAAACCACTTGGGCATCGGCGAAACCTTCACGCCCGGGCCGGCGACGGCATCCAAAACGGCCTTGGGGATCGCCAGGAAGCGGACGTCCATCGTCGTGCTGACCTCGGTGAGAGTCGGGTGGCCCTGGATGGCGTTCTCGAAATACACGTCGGCGCGGCCGTCGCGCAGAATCGTCGGAATCTGGTTGGCGGTGACCTGGATGATCTCGCCGCCGTTGGCGAGGATCTTCTCACGGCTGGTCCCCAGGGTCTTGAACATCATGTCGACCAGAACCGGCACGGTGCTGCCGCGCGGCTTCATCACGATGCGCACCGGGTCGTTCGACTGCAGGATTTTCTCGAGCGTGTCGTTGCCGGTTTTCTGGATGTAAGCTTCGCGGACAATGGCGGCCATCCAGACCGAGTTGAGTCCGCCGGCCAGGGCGCAGATGTTGGGGTGTTTTTTGCCGCCGTAGGCCTCCGGATCGCCGTTGTAAGCCCAGGCGGCGCTGGCGGCCTGCGCGAGCGCGATGGTTTCCTTGCCGCGGTCGACCAGGATCGGGTTGCCGACGCCGCCGCCGCGCGCCACGACTTCGACGCGGGTGCCCGCGGGCAGGCGCTGTTCGAGCAGGCCCGACAAGGTCGCCGCGAAGACGTACCAGGATGTGCCCGGCGGCATGGCGCCGATGCGAATGGTTTCGACCGAATCGGGGTTCTGGCAGCCGCCGGAGCCGAGCGTAGCAGCCGCCAGCAGCACACAGCACAAGACGGCTTGGAGAGATTTCATGCGGTTCAGCCTTACAAGCCAGAGGCGGCGCGAGACGCGGCACGTTGGGGGGAGCGGTTATGCTGCTGAGAGCAAACGCGCGGCGCTCTCAATCCGCGGCCTTGGCGGCCTTTTTCCGCGGCGCGAACGACGGCGGTCAGTAAGTGAAACGCGTTTCCACATTGGGTTCCGCAGGCCGGTATTGCCGAGTATAACATGCGCCCTAAGGGCCCGATCTTACGGCGTTTTGCGTTGTTAAACGCAGTTTCAAGACGTAGCACGCGAGGCTGGGCCCATCGGGTTGGGACGCCGCGCCCAGGTCCGCGGTCACGGCGTCAGCGTCGCGAACAGCTCCATCAGGTTCGCCTTGCACTCGATGCCCACTCCGGGCGCATCGGGCAGCCCGACGCGGCTGTTCTCCACGGGCACACCGTCGGCGAAGCCTCCAAAGGGCTGAAAGACTCCCGGATAGGACTCGTTGCCGCCCAGCCCGAGGCCGGCGGCGATGTGTAGCGAGAACTGATGGCCGCCGTGCGGGATGCAGCGCCGCGCCGACCAGCCGTGCTGTTCGAGCATTTCGAGAACCCCCAGGTACGCGGTCAGCCCGTAGCTCAGGGCGGGGTCCATCTGGAGAAAATCCTGAGCCGGGTTGAGCCCGCCGTAGCGAATCAGGTTGCGGGAGTCTTCCATCGAGAACAGGTTTTCCCCGGTCGCGATCGGGGTCGCGGAATTCCTGGCCACTTCGGCCAGTAGATCGTAGTCGAGCGGGTCGCCGGGCTCCTCGTACCATTTCAAGCCGTAGGGGCCCAGGGCGCGGCCGTATTCCAGGGCGGTCGCGGGATCGAAGCGGCCGTTGGCGTCGACCGCCAGGGCCTCGCTGCGCGACACGACTTTGAGGGCGGCCTCGATGCGGCGGAGGTCCTCGGCCAGCGGGGCGCCGCCGATTTTCATCTTGACGTCGGTGTAGCCCATGTCGAGATAGCGCCGGAACTCGTCCTGCAACTGCGCCAGATCTTTGCCGGGATAGTAGTAGCCGCCGGCGGCGTAGACATAGACGTCGGGGTCGGCCTGGCCCGCGCGGTAGCGGTCGGCGAGAAGGCGATAAAGCGGCTTGCCTTCGATCTTGGCGACGGCGTCCCAGATCGCCATATCGAGCGCGCCGACGGCGGCGGAACGCTCGCCGTGCCCGCCGGGCTTTTCGTTCGCCATCACGACGCGCCAGATCTTGTGCGGGTCGAAGTTGCTCTGGGCGTCGTCGAGCAGGCTTTCGGCGGGAGCACGCATCAGGCGCGGCACGAGCCGGTCGCGCAGGATGCCGCTCTGCGCGTAGCGTCCGTTGGAGTTGAATCCGTAGCCGACGACCGGCTTGCCGTTGCGCACCACGTCGGTGACCACGGCGATGGCCGAAGCCGTCATCTCGGAGAAATCGATAAAGGCGTTGCGGATCTCCGACCGGATCGAGACCGACTCGTCCCGCACTTGGGTAATCTTCATAGGCTGAAACTCCTGCTTATCCCTCTTCGACCGGGGCCGCGCCCCAGATCGTCAAGCCGCTCAAGTCGGGACGATAGCCGCCGAAAGCGATGCTTGCCAGATAACCCGCTCCCCACAACACGAAATGGCTGAAGACGCCGATCAGGATCGGGTTCATCGTGAAATTGAAACCCAGGTCGACCTTCATGGGTCCGCTCAGGGTAGCCCAGCCGACGAACAACAGACAAACCAGAATGCCGGTGTAGGCTCCGGTGCGCGTGGCGCGCGGGCAAAGGAAGCCGAGGGCAAATAGCCCGAGCATTCCGCCGGCGACGATCGAGACCGAAATCACGACGATCTCGTAGGCCGCCGTCGACTTCGTCATGGTCAGCGCCAGGCCGGTGGCGGTCGCCAGCAGGCCGCCGCCGAGCACGGCGAAGCGCCCAAACCGCAACAGCGTCGGGTCGGGCGCGTTGGGCCGCGCGCGCGCGAAATAGTCTTGCGTCGCCACGGTGGCGATGCTATTGAGGTCGGCGCTGACCGAAGACATCGCCGAGGAGAACAGCGCCGCCAGGACCAGCCCGATGACGCCTGGAGGCAATTGCGTCGCGACGAAATAGGGCAGGATCGAATCGGGCTGTTGCACGATATGGGGCGGAAGCGTCAGCGCGTTCAGCCGGTAGAACGACCACAGGCAAGCGCCGATCACCGCAAACAGCGTCCAGGTCGGCACCGTGGCGAGGATGCCCATGCGCACGCCGCGCTGCGCCTCTTGGTCGCTTTTGGCCACCAGGTAGCGCTGCACGATGCTCTGCTCGGTGATGTAGTAGCGGCTGAAATGCAGCAGACCGGCGGCCATCAGAATCCAAGCGGTCGGGTCGGGGTCGAACAGCGTATGAAACGAGAAGTCGAAGCTGCCCAGGTTCAGCTTGCCGCCGTGAAAGGCGTCGGCCAGATTGGCAACCGGGCCGCCGGGGGTGCCCAACAACAGCACCACGAGGATCAGCAGGCCGCCGCCGACCAGCAGCACGCCTTGCAGCACCGAAGTCCAGATGGCCGCCTCGATGCCGCCGACCAGGGTGTAGACCAGCGTGAAGACCCCGACCAGCAGCACGACCAGGCGCAGATCCCAGCCGGCCACGACTTCCACGGCGACCGCGGTCAGATACAACGTGAAGCCCAGGTCCGCCAGGCGTACCACGATGAATCCCGCCGAGCCGTAAAGACGCGCGCCCAATCCGAAACGTTGTTCGAGATATTCGTAGGCGCTCATGCGCACGACGCGGCGATAGAAGGGGACCACCAGCGGGACCACCAGAAACAACGATGCCAGCAGCATGTACATGTAGAGCATCTGCCAGCAATCGCGAGCGAAGACCGAGCCCGGGATCGCCACGAAGGTGACGCTGCTGATCGTGGTCGCCATCAGCGTAAAGGCGACCGCGAAGGCGGGGATGCGGCGGTTGGCGACGAAATACTCGGCGGTAGTCTTTTGGCGGCCGACCGCGCGGCCGCCGATCACCGCGGTGACGACAAGGTAGGCGAGGATCGCCGCGTAGTCCCAGAAATTCAAGTGACTCATGCGTGACTCGGGAGGGGAACGGCGCTGCTACGGGGCCGCCCTCGTTCCGCCTCTGCTTTCCTGCTGCCGCCTTGGGCGGAAGGTTGCGGCCTTTGCCTTGCTACGGCCGCCGGGCTGTCGCTACTGCGCGTTTGCCGCCGCGTCTTCGTCCGTAATCGACGAGGCGTCATCGGCCAGGGCGCCGTTGCGGAATTCCCGCTCGCTGATCTTTTTTCCGGAGAGGTCCCAGCGCGTCGCGGTGCCTTCGCAACGCCCGTTCTTCCAGGTCGATTCGGCTTTCTTCTGGCCGTTGGGCCAGTATTGCGTCCAGGTGCTGCTGCCGTCGGGCCGGTGTTCCCAGGCCCAGACGGTGCGGCCGTCCTCGGTCTGATAGGTCTCGCTGCCGACTTTGTGCCCCAGCCGGTAGGTCACCTCATATTGCTTGGCTCCGCTCTCGTAGTAGAACGTCTCGGGGCCGTCCAAGAGATAGCGGCCGTCGGAAGCGGTGACGCCCGACCAGGTTGCGCGCACCTTTCCACTGGGGTATTTCTCGGTTTCGGTGGCGGGCTCGGAAGTCGCGGTGACGGGGGCGCCCGCGGGCACGCCCGCCGAGGGATCGAGAATCCAGGCTTCATTCAAGACGAACTCGAGCGCCGGGTGGTTCATGCTGGTGGTCAGGTGGATCAAGCCGTTCGGCGCCTGCCGCGCAACCGAGTAGCCTAAGGTGCCGTATTGGTTCGGCGACAGGTGCCAATAGTCGCGGTCGCGGTGGGTCAGCACGCGCGACTCGTGCGGCTGCGCGCCGGCGAGCCGCTTGATCGTCCAGGTCTTTCCCTCGTCGCTCGAAAGCGCCACGTAGGAGCCGTGCTGCTTGATGCCGGCGGGCTGCTTGCCGTTGTAGTGCTGAAAGTCGCCGGCGAAGAACAGCCGCCCGCTGGCGAGCCGTATGATCGTTGGCCGCTGATTGCTGCCCAGGGAGGCGAATGGGGTCTTGCTGACGGTCCAGGTCTTGCCCCAGTCGCTCGAAATCGCCTGCGGCATGTAGCCGTCGATGTCGGTGCTCTTGCCGCCCATGCCGAGGATGCGGTTGTCCTTGAGCAGCACGAACGAGGTATGCCGGCCGGCGCTGCGTCCGCCGGTGTCTTCCCAGGTCTGGCCGTCGTCGTGGCTGGCCCACAGCAGCGACGAGCCGCCCTTGGCGTCGCTCGAAACGTAGATCGTGCCGTCGGGACCGCGAAAGGCGGTGTTGATGGGCTGTTCGGTGTAGCCGCCGACGGGGCCCTTCAGCAGCGCAAAGCGGATCGGCGTCCAACTCGCGCCGTTGTCGGTGGAGGTCTGGATGCGGAACGGCACGCCATCGAGGTAGCGGCCTCCGGTGAAGTTCCAGATTTTGCCGTTGTCGTTCCACAGCAGCGAGGTCTGGTCGTTCAGATCGGCAAAGTCGTAGAACGGGCTGGGCATATCCCACTCGTCGCTGCCGTAGCGCAGCCGCGTCGCGATGAAGGCCACGTTGGGCCAGTATTCGGTGCTCGGAGTCGATGCCGTGAAGTGGATGGCGAGCACGTCGCCGTTGGGACAAACCACCAGGCCCGAGGCATGGTTGTGGCCCATCATCATGGGGTGCAGCCCGGCGGCCTCGATCGCCTCCGCCGGCATGTTGTCGGGCGGAATCGCCAGCAAGTTGCGGCGGCGGTAGTAGGGCTTAGCCGGGTCGGGGCCCTGCTCGGTGTGGGCCGTGCTCTGCTTTACGAATTTTTCCGACAGCGGCGGATCGTAAGGCAGAGGAGGGGTGGAGGGCATGGCGGCCTCGACGACGCGAAAGCCGATGGGGCCGCTTCCTTTGAGGATCGGGGCCATGCTGGCGCGGTTGGCCGAGCGCCGGTAGTAGGCGTCGTCCCAGTGGAAATCCTTGTGGCCGTCGCCGCCCTGCAAACCGCCGCCGCGCACCACGCGCGTGATGCCGGCGGCCGGGCCAACCGGGTCGACCTGGTCCGCGGCGGGATAGAGCGCATGCCAGTCGAAGACCCATTCCACGGGTCCCGAGTGCATGTTTTTCACGCCCCAGGGATTGGGCTGATCGGGAGCCGGCGGCTTGTCCCCCGACGAAAACAGGCTGCTGGTGCCGGCGCGGCAAACATATTCCCACTCGGCCTCGGTCGGCAGGCGGTAGGTATGGCCGTCTTTCTTGCTGAGCCAGGCGCAGTAGGCGACCGCGTCGTCCCAACTGATGCCGGTGGCGTAGGGCTCGAACTCTTTCGGAGCCACGTACTGCGGATCGAACAGCCGGTACTGCTGGGCGGTCACCTCGGTTTCGGAGATGTGAAACCCGTGGCTGATGGTGACGTGGTGGACCGGCTTTTCG
This sequence comes from Terriglobia bacterium, assembly GCA_963824095.1. GTDB lineage: Bacteria > Acidobacteriota > Terriglobia > Bryobacterales > UBA6623 > JBBDWJ01. The sequence continues at coordinate 98,688 of CAWGNS010000001.1, forward strand.
TCCCAGTCGCCGTTGGTGAGCAACTCGGGGCCGCCGAGTTGCTCAGGCGGCGTGGGGTTCAGGCCGCCCATTTCAAATGAGCCCGGCTCGATCCAGACCATCTTCATGCCGGCCGAGTTGTCGTAGGTCTCGGAAGGCGGCGCCGACGAACACCCCGCGGTGAGCGAGAGGATTAGAGCGGCGGCGAAGGCGGTCCCCCACCAGACGGGGCCGCCGAAGACGGTTTGAGGATGGAGTTGGTTCGTGCTCATATTGAATTGCAAGGCGAAGAAATGTCGCCTCGCGGACTATCGGCTCGAGGGGGCGGCTCTAACTCATGGCCTGCGGCTCCAGCCGTCTGCAGACCCAAGAAAACAATCGATCCCTGGAAGGGCGAAAGGTTCCTGCGTCCCTCAGGATCCGTTGCTGTTTGAGGTCCCCTTCCGGGGTTCAGGAACCCGAGCTGCCGGCGACCCCCGCTTCACTTTCGCTCCACCATGGCCGGAACCACGACTGCATCTCTTCCTTCTGTGCCTGGCGGCGTGCGGTCAGCGGCAGCGCGAAGCGGGCAGGGAACCAGCCGCGGGCTTCCGCCACGATCTTGAGCGCCCACGGCACCGGGAAGTCCTTCACTTGGGCGATGAACTCCTGAAGCTTTTCCGCGCAATACTCGAAGCGTTGCTGGTCGCCGCCGGTATGCGCCTGGTGCAAGCCGACGATGACTTCGGGCAGCACGCCGGCCACTCCCGAGATGACACCGTCGCAGGAGCCACTTCGCAGCGCCTCGGCGAAAACGATGTCGCTGCCCACGATCCGCAATCCGTTGACCGCCGCGCTGGCCGTGATCGCTTCGAGCGTTTCGAGCGAGCCGCTGCTGTCTTTGATTCCCACAATGTTGGGGACGGTTTCGATCAGCCGCAAGACGCGCACCTTTTCGACGGGGTTGGTGAACGCGGGCAGGTTGTAGATCAGAATCGGGCCGGGGATCAGCCGCGCCGCCTCCACATAGAAGCCCTCGATATCGTCCTGCGGATAGGGAAAGAAAAACGGCGGAGGAAGCAGCAGCAGATTGACGCCGACAGCGAGCGCGTCGCGCGCCAGCGCCACGCTGCCTTCGAGCTGCGCGGCTCCGATCGCCGCCACCACATGGCCCGGACCGACGGCGGCGGCGACCGTTTCGAGGATCTCGCGCTTGGCTTCGGCCGTCGTCGTCGGATATTCGCCCGTCGCCCCGTTTACGCAAACTCCGCCCGCGCCTTGCGCCACAACGAACGCGGCGTTGGCGGCGAGGGCATCGCGATCGACACCGCCCTTGGCGGTGCGCGGGGTCAACAGGGCGGCAATCGGGGCGTCGGGTTTAGACCAGCTCATTGCGTCTCGAAAACGGTCGTTGGCAGCGGATGCTTGTTTCTTCCTTCGCCTACTCGGCTTTCTTCATCAGCCAGACTTCGGCCACCTGGTTGCCGCGGCCGTTGCCGCCCAGAAATGCCTCGCGCCGCCAGGTCAGCGTAACGGCTCCATCGGCGGTCGCTTGCCGCGGGATGTCGAACTCGAGCGGGTGGAACGGCACCGGGCGGCTCAGCAGCGGATGCACCTGCGCGTCGTCGGCGTCGAGGCGGATTTTCGCCGTGCTGTCGCCGGCGTAGACCACCTTGACGCGGTATTGCGCGGCCGGGTCGAGACCGTCGTAGTGCATCTGCAGCGGCGTGTCGTTCAAAGCCTCGGCATGGCGCCACCACGAGATCGGATAGTCCGTGAAATTGCGGCCGCCGCCGAACCCGACCAGCGACGACTGCAGGTGCGCCGGGTCTTTTTCGTAGCCCAATCCGCGCAGCAGGTGCGGCTGCGCCGTCAGATTGCCCAGGTCGTCGTAAAAGCCTCCCGGGCCGGGGTCTTTCCAGTCGACGATTTTGGCGATGCCTTCCAGGCGGCTTTTCTCGTCGGGCAGGGCGGCCAGTTCGTCGAACTGCTTTCCAAGCCAGACGCGGTTGTTGAGCGGCTCGTCGATCGTGTCGAGGTTCGCGCCGCGTCCCACGCTGATCGCCTTGTAGCGCGGCACGCTGAGCTGCATGCGCACGCTCTGGTAGAGCGCTTCGGCCAGCTCGAATACGCGCGCCCGCAGATCTTGCGACACCGGCGCGGTCAAGGCGCGCTCCAGAATGCCCTTAGCCTGGTTCATGGCGGTCAGCGATCCGCGCGTCGGCGCCAGCCGCAACTCGCTCAGTGCCTGTTGCTCGAGCGCGGTCTCGTAGACTAGGCGGTCGTGATCGTAGGCGTCGTAGTAGGCGCGATAGAGCGCCTGCTGGAAGCGCCAGTTGAGCAGCGTTTGCGGCGACGCGTTGCGCTCCATGTCGCGGAAGCGCTCAAGCGTCACCTCGACGTGCTCGTTGGTCAGCAGCGGCCCGCGCCAGTTGCGCTCCAGCGCCAGCAGCCCCTGCGCGAAATCGTCGGCGTAGCCGCTGCCGATGAAATAGCGGCTGTAGTCGCGCAGAATGTCGAGGATATTGGCGTCGGGGTCCCACCCGAGGCCGCTCCAGACGATCTTGTTGACGTCGTCGTTGCAACCCTCCGAATAGGTGATGAAGCCGATGGCGTACTGCCGCAACAGGCGGAAGATCCGCGCTTCGTCGACGGGCCGCGGGTTAATCACCTCGCGCGCCTCGGTCAGCGAATACGCCAGATCCCAGTCGGGAACCGGGTATTGGCTTTGCCGGCTGTGCGTGATGTCGGGATAGCGGCGGATGGGGTATTTTTGGGGGACTTTGGCCCGCAGCTCGGGCAGGCTGATGCGCACCTGCGGGCCGAACACGACGCCCGCCAGCCAGTCGGGCTCGCTCTTGAGGATTCCGAAAAACTCATCGAGCCATTCGGCGCTGAAACTCTGCGGCGACATCCACATCTGCGCCTTGGGATGGTAGCGGTGGAGCGAAGCGGCCTGCTTTTCGAGCAGGGCCATCAGGTATTTCGGCTCGGTGTGGCCGGGGTCGCCGCCGGGCACGAACACGGCATCGATGCGCGGCAGTTTCTGGAAGACCTCGGCCCACTCCTGCAGGGCGAACTCGACGGTCTTGGGGTCCGAGTAATCCTTGTCCATCGCCGGATACCAGATCCACACGTCCATGCCGTAGGAGTCGAGGATGCGCGACATCTCGACCATCATGTCGATCTGCGGCAGCGGGAAATGCGGGCTGTTGGCGGCGTCGTCGGAGCGCGGCGGAATCAGCTCGACGGCGTTGTTGCCGAACACGGCCAGGTCGCGGATGTACTGCTCCCACATCGGGACCGTCCAGCCGTCGTAGGAGTTGGTCTTCGGGCGGTAGCCGAGTTGCTGGCCTCGCAGCGGGTAGGCCGGCGCGGTGGTGATGCTGAAATTTTCGGGCAGCCGGATTGAGCCGGGCTCCAGGCGCAGGGTCCGCAGCAGACGGCCGACGCCATAGAGCACGCCGCGGGAGTCGTTGCCGGCCACGGCCACGCCATGTCCGCTGCTGCGGATGCGGTATCCTTCCGCCGGGCCGTTGCCGGTTCCCAGAGCCGTAGCAAATTCGCCGGCGAAGCCTCGCAGGGAAGCAAGCGGGCCGACGGCGATGACGGAGGTTGCTGTGGCGGGCCAGGCCGTCTCGACGGGAAGCTCGAGCCCGGTGCGCTTGGCGACCTCTTCGCGCAACACCACGACCGCTTTCTGCTCGACGGCGGTCAGATTGGGCGGATGCGCGATCACGGCTTTCGACAGATCGAGGTCGGCGGCCCGCGAAAGCGGCGCGAGCCAAGCAGCCGCCACGAGCGCCACCGCGGGCGCGATCCAAAGCGGGCGTCGGCGGCGCCTGTTAGACGAGCTTTTCATGTCGAACAGATTATCCCAGGCCGCGGAAAAACTCTGCGGGACCGTCCCAGTCGCCGTGTTTTTCCAGGTGTTTTTCCAGGTGCTTTCCCGGAAGGTGCTTTGCCGGAAGGTGTCTTGTCGGAAGGGGACAGCCACCGTGTTTCGCACCTCGACTTTTCAGAGGCCTACAGGATTCGTAGGATACGCGAAACAAGGTGACTGCCCCCATGGAGAATGGAACGGGGCGGCGATCCCTGAAAGGGCCCAGGAAGCGCCGCGCCCGAATCGAGCGTTTCAATATTAACATGATCGTTCAAGTTTTGAATCATCCGGACCACAGAAACTCGAATTTTCGAGACTCGCAGGCCGCGGCGGACGCTCCAACACTCGCTATCCGGGAGTTTGGCGGGCAAGAGAGGCCGTGCCGGCCGCTATGTGAAATGTGTTCTAGAATATGAAACCGGGACGAAACGATGGCTAAGGAACCCTATCCGCTGCGTGGTCTGGCGGTGAGCCTGGATACGCCTTTCGACGAGGCCGGCCGCCTTGACCTGGACTCGTTCGGGCGCTTGCTCGAATGGCATCTGGCGCAAGGCGCGGTTGGCTTTCTGACCCCGGCGCAGGCGGGCGAGGTGGGCGCGCTGACGCGCGACGAGAAAATCGAGCTGATTCGTATGGCGCGCGAGCGCACCCGGGGCCGCGCGATCGTGATCGCCAGCGCCACCTCGGGCGACGAGGCCGAAACCTTCGCCGTGGCCGAGCAGGCCGTGGGGCTGGGGTGCGAAGGCGTGCTGTGCGAGACGCCGGCGGGGCGGCTCCACGACAACGCGAAAATCCGCGAGTTCTTCGAGTCGTTTGCGTCGGTGGGCATGCCGATGCTGATGATCCAGGACCTCGACTGGAACGGCCCCGGCCTCGACGTGGCGCTGATTCGCGAGATGTTCGAGCGGATCGACTGTTTTCGCTGCCTCAAGGTCGAGGTGCGGCCCGCGGGACCCAAATACACCGCCGTGCTCGAAGCCACCGGCGGCCGGCTGCACGTTTCGGGAGGCTGGGCCGCCGACCAGATGATCGAAGCGCTCGACCGCGGCGTCAACGTGTACATGAACACCGCGCTGACCGGGCTCTATCTGCGCGTGATGGAAGCGCACTGGAGCGGCGACCGCGAAGAAGCGCGCAAGTGGTTTCACAAGATCCTGCCGGTGCTGGCCTTCACGCGCCAGCACCTCGATGTGTCGATGCACTTTTATAAGCGGCTGTTCCATCGCCGCGGCGTCTTCGCGACGCCCTACGTGCGCAAGAAGACGGCTCCGTACGACTCCTATCACGAGCGCTACGGAAACGAGCTGCTCGATTACCTGGACGCGATCGAGAGCGAAGCCGGCCTGCCCGTTTGGGGGATCGAAGTAGGGAGCAAAACCGTGGCACGGACCTCCGGCCGGGGCGGCGGGCCGACGTTGGGATAGATACTGACGGTCCCGCAAAGGCAAGATCGCCTGTGCCAGGTGCTGGCTTACGGCGTCAGCACCCACATCCGTGATGCGGGACTCGCGGAAAGCAAAGCAGGCGGTTGCCCGCTTCCGGGCGCGGCTCTGTTTTCTGGAAGCGAGCAGTCTTGCTGGGGCGAGCGGGTGCGTTGGTGAGGTGCGCTCGGTTTCTCTCCGGCATGTCTCTGGCGTTTGGGCATCGCGGTATGCTGTCAGCCAGATGCCAGCAGATTCCTCTTGCAATACCCGTTGGGACCCTCGGCAGTATCTGAAATTTGCCGATCATCGGCTGCGGCCCGGGCTCGAACTGCTCGAGCGGGTTACCGTCGAGTCGCCCGGCGTTGTCTACGATTTAGGATGCGGCTCGGGGCAGCTTACGCGGCTGCTGGCCGAACGCTGGCCCGACGTGCGGGTTCAGGGGTTGGATCATTCGCCGGAAATGATCGAGAGGGCGGGCCGCGAGCCCTCGCGCGTCGCTTGGATCGAGGCGGATATCGGTACCTGGGAGCCCCGTGAGCCGGCCGGCCTGATCTACTCCAACGCGACCTTGCAGTGGATCGAGAACCACGAGCTGCTTTTCCCGCGGCTGCTGGGTTTTGTGAAGCCGGGCGGCTGCCTCGCCGTGCAGATGCCGCTGAGCTGGCCCCTGCCTTCTCACCGCCTGATGCGCGAGACCCTGGCGAACGGCGGCCCACAAAGCGGCGCGCTCGGCAGTGAAGCGCTGCGCCGCTCCATGGCCCGCAAGTGGGTCGAAGACGCTTCCGTCTACTACGATCTGCTGGTCGATGGCGCGAAGGCGCTCGATATCTGGGAGACGGAATACCTGCAAGCGCTCGAAGGCGACGACGCGGTGCTCGAGTGGGTGAAGGGAACCGGGCTGCGGCCGATTCTCAACGGGCTCGAAGGGACCGAACGCGAGACGTTTCTGGAGGAATATGCACGCCGTTTGCGTCAGGCGTATCCGCCGCGAGCCGACGGCCGGACGCTGTATCCTTTCCGGCGGCTGTTTGTGGTTGCGACGCGCTAGCGGCTGTGGTGTTTTGCCGCAGGCATGCAATCGCGGACTCGCCGGGTGGCGCGCGGTAGAATGAGTGGTTCTGGCACTCGCGTCCCCAGCCGCACTATCCGGCTGTTCGCTATCGTCGATCCCGCCTCGCTAAGCTAAACCGTTAAGCCAACCCGGTCCGAACCCATGCAACGGATTTCCCTCGCCGCCCTGCTGATTGCCTGCGCGGCGGCGCTGTCGGCGCAAAGCGGCGGATTGCCGCGCCCGACCGGCGTCGAAGCGTCGGATGGGGCCTACTCCGACAAGGTCGGCGTCTCGTGGGATCACGTTCGCAACGCCACGATGTACGAGGTGCTGCGCGGCGACACCAACGACCCGGCTGCGGCGCAGAGCGTGGGCGCGACCGCGTCGATCATCTTTTACGACGCGAGCGCGGCGATCAACCAGCACTATTTCTATTGGGTGCGCGCTAAAAACGGCGGCGGGGCCAGTGGTTTGAGCCAGCCCGATAGCGGCTTCCGGGCGCAGGGCCGCAACAGTTTCGGGCGCATTCCGCCGCTCGGGCCGCCGCCGGCTCCGCCCGAGAATCCGCCGACCGGCGCCAAGATCTATCTGGGCAAAACGCTGTTCTGGGACGAGCAGGTTTCCTCGACTCGCACTGTCGCTTGCGGAAGCTGCCATCACCCTCACAACAGCGGTTCGGACCCGCGCTCGCGGATCGGCTCGCCGCAGGCCACTAACCCGGGGGTCGACGGCGTGTATGGCACGGAAGACGACGTGGTCGGCTCGCCCGGGGTGCCGCGGCATCGCGCCGACGGCTCCTATGAGTGGTCGCCCGAGTTTGGTCTGCGCGAGCAGGTGACGCGGCGCAAGGCGCAGTCGGTGACCGACTCGGCTTTCTTCGACCGCCTGTTTTGGGACGGGCGCGCGGGGGAAGAACTGCTCGATCCGTTGAGCGGCGCGGTGGTCATCCCCAGCGGCGCGGCGCTCGAAACGCAGTCGCTTGCGCCGCCGGTGAACGCGACCGAGATGGGCTACGAGGGCCGTGACTGGAACAACGTCGTGGCCCGTATCGCCGCTTCGCGCCCGCTGGCACTGGCGCCGTCGGTTCCGGCGGCACTGGCGGCTTGGATCGGCGAGCGCGGCTATCCCGAGCTGTTCGCCGAGGCGTTCGGCACGCCCGAGATTACAGCGGCGCGCTTTGCGATGGCCGTGGCCAGCTACGAGCGCACGCTCTATTCCGACCGAACGCCCTTCGACGCCGATCTGTCGTCGATCAGCGACCCGCCGCCGGCGGAAAAGCGCGGGCGGCAGCTTTTCACCGACAAGCTCTGCGACCAATGCCACGAGCGAACCTTGCTTTCCGACAAACTGCATCGCTATATCGGGCTGCGTCCCGAAAGCGAGGACGAAGGCCGCGCCGAGGTCACCGGGCTCGACCGCGACCGCGGCCGGTTCAAGACGCCTTCGTTGCGCAACGTCGCGCTGCGCAGCCCCTTCATGCACGACGGCCGTTTCGCCACGCTTGAAGAAGTGGTGGATTTCTACGACCGCGGCGGCGATTTCGACGGTCCCAACAAGGACGTTTTTTTCGTCAAGCCGCTGCACCTGACCGAGCAGGATAAGTCCGACATCATTGCGTTTCTCAAGAACGAGCTGACCGACGAGCGCGTCGCCGCCGAAGCGGGGCCTTTGTTCGACCGGCCGATGCTTTACGGCGAATCGGCGCGCGTGCCGCAGGTCACCGGCGAAGGCACGGCCGGCACGGGCGGAGTGGTGCCGCAGGTCGAGGCGATCGAACCGCCTCTGGCCGGCAACCCGAGCTTCACCGTCGGGCTCTATGATGCGCTGGGCGGCGCGCAGGCCGTGCTGGTGATCGACGACGCGGACCCTGGCGCTGGTGGCGGCATTCCCGGTTCGGGTTCGCTGGCGCGCGCGGCGGTGCGGGTCGAGGGCGAGGGCGCTGGGCACGGCTATGCCTCGGTCAGCGTGCCGATTCCGAACGATGGGGCGCTGGTTGGGAAAACTTTGTTCGGCCGCTGGTTTGTTGAGGACCCCGGCGCGCCGGGCGGCGTGGCGGCGACGGCGGCGTTTCGCATGACGGTCTTCGGGCCGGGCGGCGCGGCGGCTTCGAGCGTCGCGACCGTTTCGGCGGCGAGCCTGAGGATGGGGTTGGTCGCGCCCGAGTCGGTGGTCAGCGCGTTCGGTGGGAATCTGGCGCCGTCGACCGACACGGCGGCGGTGCGTCCGCTGCCGACTTCGCTGGCGGGAAGTAGCGTCCTGGTTCGCGACAGCGGCGGTGGCGAACGGCTGGCGCCGTTGTTCTATGTTGCGCCGGGACAGATCAACTACCAGATTCCGCCGGGAACGGCCGAGGGCGAAGCCGCGGTGCGCGTGTTGCAAGGGGGGACGACGATCGCCATCGGAACCGTGCAGATTGCGGCGGTCGCGCCCGCCTTGTTTTCCGCCAACGCGACGGGAACGGGAGTCGCCGCGGCGCTGCTGGTGCGGCTCGATGCCGGCGGTGCGCAGGTCTATGAGCCGGTGGCGCGTTTCGATGCGGGTACGAACCAGTTTGTCGCCGAGCCGTTGGATCTTGGGGCGGCGGGCGACCCGGTGGTGCTGGTGTTGTTCGGGACAGGCCTGCGCTTCCGCAACCCGAGCGGCATGGTCACGGCCACGGCCGGCGGCGAGCCTGCCGAGGTGCTTTATGCGGGTCCTCAGCCGGAGTACGTCGGTATCGACCAGGTCAATGTTCGATTGGCGCAAAGCCTCGCGGGCCGAGGCGATATCGATGTTTCGGTGATGGTTGACGGCAAGGTGAGCAATACGGTCCGGGTGAATGTTCGGTAGCGCGGGCGCCGGGGGTATATTGGCGGGGTCGCGGGAGATGAACGGCGCGGCGTGGGTATGTCCGCGTTCCCGGCGGACGTCGAGAGCAGGGGGATACCGAGAGCCCCGGAGGGGCGACTACCAACCCCTGCGCGCCTGTCGACGCGACAACACTCGCCTAGTCGCCGCCGCGGCAGACGGCCGTCAGATCCACTTGCAACCTTTGGCAGAGGGCTTCGTTCAACTTTTCGCCTTCGGGGTTGACCAGGTAGAACACGTCCATGGCCTTGTTGCCGCGGGTGTCGATTAGTACGACTTCGATATCGCATTCGTGCTGCGAGAATTTGCTGGCCAGGTCGAATAGGAGCCCGGTGCGATCGGCGGCGGAGACGTGGAAGATGGTCGCCCGTGACGAGGTTTGGTTGTCGAAGGCGATGTGCGGCGTGATGTGCGGACGGCGGCTGGGGCGGAAACTGCGGCGGCGGCGATGCAGCAGTTCGGCGGCGTCAAGCTCGGCGCGGGCGACCTTGCGCAAGGTTTGGTTGAGGCGGCCCAACTCGTGGGGGTTCAGCTCGAGCGAACGCAGCGGGTCGGAGACGACGAAGGTGTCGAGCACCAGGCCGGCCGCGTTGGCGAAGGCCTCGGCCTTTTCGATATTGAGGCCGAAGCTCGACAGCCCGGCGCACAGCGAGGCGAACAAGAACGGGCGGTCGGAGGTCAGTACGATGACTTCGTAGAGCGGACCGCGGCGGTTGACGTCGACCACGGCGCGTTTCTGGGTCAGCGGCAGACTGAGCTGGTAGTGCGTGAAGACCTGCTCGGGCGTGTGCGTCGCCAGGTAACGCCGCGGAAAGCCCTTTAGGAAGCCGGCCATCTGTTTGCGCTCGATTTCGTCGGTGGCCTTGGCGAGATAGGGCTCCGAGGGGGTGACGTCGATGCGGCGGTCATCGGCGTCGCGCGCCAGGCTGTTGTGGGTCGAGATGTAGAGCTGCCACAACAATTCCTTGCGCCAGGTGGTCATCGCGGTGGGGTTGACCGAGCGCGTGTCGGCAAACGTCATCAAGGTGAGCGCCCGCAGCCGATCGCCGGTCCCCACCAGTTCGCGGAACTGCTCGATGGTCTCGGGGTCGTTGAGGTCGCGGCCGGCGATGAAGTCGGACATCTTGAGGTGGTTGCGAATCAGAAAGTACACCAGATCGCGGTCTTCCTCGGGGACCTGGATGCGCGCCATGGCCTGGCCGGCGATACGCGCGCTGCTTTCGGAGTGGCCGGGGCCCTCGGCTCCCTTACCGACGTCGTGGAACAGCAGCGAGAAGTAGAGCAGCTCGGGGTTATCGATCTCGGGCAACAGGCGGGCAAAGCGCGCCGTGAGCGTGTCGGCGGACTTGTCGATTTCCTTGAGCGCCTTGATGGTCAGGAAGGTGTGTTCATCGACGGTGTAGCGGTGATAGAAGTCGCGCACCACCAGGCAGTCGATCAGCTCGAACTCGGGGAAGATCGCGAACAATACGCCGGTCTCGCGCATCGCGGTGAGCGCCTTGTAGGCATGGGGCAGGCTCAGGATCTCGCGCACCCGGGGCCACAGTTCGGCGCCGGCGGCGGCCTGTTCGCGAATCGCCGGCAGCACCTGCGCGATGCGCCGCTCGGTTTCCACCGCCAGCGGCACGTCGTGGCGGGCCACGAACTCGAACAGTCCGAAGACCAGGTTCGGATTGGCGGCCAGCGCTTGGGCGTTGCGCAGGAACAAGCGTCCCTGGGCCACCGCGAAGTCGTTGTTGCTCAGCCGCGACATGCGGTCGCGGAAGAAGGTGAACAGCGAGTTGCGGGGGCTGGCCAGCACGTCGATGGTCCGGCTGCTGTAGTGCTCGACGGCGCGCACGGTGCGGAAGTAGTCGCGCATCCACTCCGAGGTGTCCACGGTCTCGCGGAACGAACGCCCCGAGCCTTGCCGCCAGATGCTCTCCTGCAGATCGAAGGTCAGCTTGTTGTTGTCGCGGCCGTTGAAGTAGTGCAGATAACAGCGGATCGCGAACAGGAAACGCTTGGCCTTGAAGAGCGATTCCTTGGCTTCCTCAGGCAGCGCTTCCTCGTGCGCGGGCAGGCGATCGGCCTGGGTGTGGGCCAGTTGCGAGATCCAGCAGGCGAGCTGATAGTCGCGCAGACCGCCGGGGCCTTCCTTCACGTTGGGCTCGAGGTGATAGATGGTGCGCCCGTAGCGCGCGTGGCGGCTCTCGGCGAGCTCGACCAACTGGCGCAGCAGCGCTTTCTGTTCGCGCAGATAGAAGCGCGGCAACTGCTGGTGAAACTCGTCGAAGAAGGCGCGGTCGCCGGCCAGAAAGCGGGTGTCGAGCAGACTGATGTGCAGCTCGGCGTTCTCGGGGGCGAGCTTGACGCACTCGGCGGGCGTACGCACCGACTGCGAAACGCGCAGGCCCGAGTCCCACAACTCGGTCAGCAGAGTAGAGATGCGCTCTTTCTGGGCCTGGGCGTCGCTGGCTTTGTGGAACAGGAACAGCAGGTCGACGTCGGAATAGGGAAAGAGTTGCGACCGCCCATAGCCGCCCACGGCGACGGCGGCTACGCCCGAGTGATTCTCGGGCGGAAAGACGGAGCGGCAGCGAGAGGAGACGATTTCGTCGACGGTCGCGGCCCGGGAAGCAACCGCGGCCAGTCCATCGCCGTTTTCAAAGAAATGCGCATTGATGCGCTCCATCCGCTGCAAGTGGAATGTCGAAAGATCTGCCATGCAGGAACGCGTAAAAGCCATTGCCGCTGGCCGAAGAAGCCGGCGCTCGCTGCCGTAGGCCCCGAGCGTCCAAGACGCATACCCGACCGAATCACGGAGGCGCTACGCATCGCAGAGACGCTCCGGGCCGCGGGGATACAGTGCCGCAATTATACAACCAACGACAGCCCCGGGCCCGCGGCATCGCAAGGCGCCAGGAAATCCGGGACTGCCCCAAGCGCCTCAGCGAGGCTGGCGCGGCATGCCAGGGCGCAGCCAACCGCCCGCAGTTCACCCGACGGCGTTGAACGCCGCCAAACCCGCAAAGCGGGGCGAAGACCGCCGGCGCGAAGACGCTAGAGCGCTTCTTCGCCGGTGTCGTTGTTGCGGATTCGGATCGCTTCCTCGACCGGATAAAGGAAGACCTTGCCGTCTCCGATTTTGCCGGTGCGCGCGGCGTCCACGATGGCCTTGACCGTCTCATCGACGTGCGCGTCGCTGACCACCACTTCCACTTTGACCTTGGGCAAAAGGTCTACCTCGTATTCCTGGCCGCGGTACACCTCCTTGTGCCCTTTTTGCCGGCCGTGCCCGCGCACGTCGTAGATCGTCATGCCATCGACGCCAACCCCCTTCAGCGCCTCGCGGACATCGTCCAGCTTAAAGGGTTGAATGATCGCTTCGATTCTTTTCATCCCGTGCTCCTAACCAGTACAGAATGCGATAAGCCCGGTTGCGTTTTCCCCAAACTGGGTTGGGTAGCGGCCCGGCCGGGAAGGCGACGCCGACCCACGGGCCTGTGCCCCCGGGAACGCCCTCCACATCGCCTAAGATTGGTACACTTCGTCGCCACGCCGAGTCAAGCCGCGGCCCTGGATCGCCTCTGAGCTTGAAACTCGCAGCCTCGCGGTGGCGTCCGCGATTTTCGCATCGAGGAACATCTGCTGCCGCCGGCGTTCGCCGCGACCGCCGCGATAGCAGGTCAGCGCCGGACTGCCGCCTTCTCGCGCCGCCGTCCGCGGAGCGCATCCAGAGATTGCCGGATAGCTCCGTGGACCCCGAAAACATCCAGAGAGCCATCATACCCAAGCCAGGCCTTGAACATGGCCGCCGGCCGCGGCTCCGATCCACAAACGCCATATGCGACGCTCGACCGGCCGCCCGCGCACTGCCGGTTGGGTTGGCGGTTCCGCCCGCCCGGAACCGGCGCGCGTCAGGTTGTGGGGCTTCATGGGTTCGCTGTCGTAGTACTTTCCTATCTTGCCTTGCGAACTGTCAGAAACCAAACAGAACGTTTCTATGGCTCCGATTGAAAATTTCTATTCCCGGTTAGTGGCCATAAGCTATTGGGAAGACGGGCAGTTGTGACGCGCGCGACCGTTGGATGAATAGGGGCCTTTGTTGCGGGGCTCGTTTGTTATGGGCCTTGCCGGCTGCGGGCTTGCTTGGGCTGTTCGGCGTGTCTGTGGGTTTGTGTTGTGTGCAAGCCGCAGGTCTGGGAAATGCGCCCAGCCCTGCGCTACGGCGCCTCGTAGTTGCGGAACAGGCTTGCCGGCAGCGGGGCTTCGGCGAAGATTTCCCTGGGCATTTCTCGCAATGTCGGAGAGACCGAAGGACGAAAGCCCAGTTGCGGCAGTAAATCACGCTCCAGATCGACGCCGGGGGCGATCTCTTCGAGTTGCACGCCTTGGCCGGTGAGCCGAAACACAGCGGCTTCGGTCACGTAGAGCACTTGCTGCCCGAGTTGACGCGCGTAGGGACCGCTGAACGTGACCTGGCTTACTTTGTCGATGAGCTTGGGCTTGCCGTGCTTGAGGAAGCGGATTCCGCCCGCGCTCAGCTCTGACTCGGCGCGCACGGCCAGGGTTCCGCAAAACACCAGCCGCCGCGCGCGCTGCGAGATGTCGATGAAGCCGCCGGGGCCGATCACCGAACCGCCGCGCGCGCTGACGTTGACGTTGCCTTCGCGGTCGATTTCGAGAAAGCCGAGAAAGGTCTGGTCGACGCCGCGGCCCTGGTAGAAGTCGAACATGTGGCCGGTTTCCAGGATGGCGTCGGGGTTGTAGGTGGCGCCCATGTCGAGGCCGCGCGCCGGCACGCCGCCGAACTGGCCGTGCTCGATGGTGGGCAGCACGGTATGCGCCAGGCCCTGTTCGCGAGCCACCGCGACGACGCCGTCGGGCATCCCGAAACCGATGTTGAGCACCGCGCCGGGCTCGAGCTCGAGCGCCGCGCGGCGGGCGATCACCTTGCGCACGCTCATCGGAAATTCGCCGAACTCGCTGTCGGGCTTGTGCGCCTCGCCGGTAAAGGCCGGCTCGTAGTCGATCTGGAAGGTCTGGCCCTGGTCGGGGTCGACGACCAGGTAGTCGACGAAGCAGCCGGGCACGCGCACGTCGCGCGGCGGGATCGCGTGGCGCTCGACGAGTTTGCGGACCACGGCGATGGTGATGCCGCCGGCCGCTTTGGCGGCTTGGGCCATGGCGCAGTTGTGCCAGAAGCCGGCTTCCTCGTTCATGCCCAGATTGCCGTGGGCGTCGGCCGTCCAGGCATGGATCAGGGCGACGTGAATCGGGATCGTGGGGTAGAAGAGAAATTCCTGCCCGCCGCGCTCGACCAGTTCGACGACGTTCGCGGTGGCGCTGGCGTTGAGCCTGCCGCCCTCCAGGCGCGGGTCGACGAAGGTGTGCAGCCCGACGTGAGTCATCCACCCGGGACTGCCGGCAGCGGCGCAATGCATCAGTTGCACGATGACACCGGCGGGCAGACAGTAGGCCGGGAAACGGTTATCGGCCGCCAGCTTCGCCATCGTGGGGGCCATCGACCAGTGTCCACCGACGACGGCGCGGTACATCTCGGGGATGGCCATGTGCTCGAGGCCGCGCGTTTTCTGGTCGCCGACGCCGAAGGCGTGCAACAGGGTGACGTCGCGCGGCCGGCCGCTGGCGCGGAAACGGTTGCCGAGGGCCTCGAGAAGCTTGTCGGGGATAGCGTGTCCCGAGCCCGAGCCGCCGATGGCGATCGTCGCGCCGTCGGGAATTTGCGCCACGGCGTCGCCGGCGCTGACTACGGGCTTTTCGAGTGGGTGCATGGACGGGAAGGAATCACAGGGTAGCATGCCTCGGCGACGCGCAGTGTTGCTCCGGGCCGCGTAGCGCCAGTCG
This sequence comes from Terriglobia bacterium, assembly GCA_963824095.1. Taxonomy (GTDB): domain Bacteria; phylum Acidobacteriota; class Terriglobia; order Bryobacterales; family UBA6623; genus JBBDWJ01. The sequence goes on from CAWGNS010000001.1 coordinate 113,701, forward strand.
GGGGGGGCAGCGCCACTCAGAGCCGCGGGCGTCAGCCCGCGCTAACCACCTGGCCATGTGCAGAACCCCTCAACCACCGCCGCAATGCGCAGGGCCTCGCGACGCGGACTGACGCCCGCGGCTCTGAGTGGCGGATTGTTGCTCCCCGGGCGCTTCGCGTCCTCGCCGCGTTCCGCGTGTTCCCTCGTGTCCTCTCCATTCTCTTGTGCTACTGTCTCTTCTTCATGGCCAAACGCTATCTGGATGAAATCGAGGTCGGGGAAACGTTCGACACCCCTGGCATTACCGTGACGGACTGGCACGTGCTCCAGTTTGCCGGGGTTTCGATGGATTTCTTCGAGTTGCACACCAATGACGAGTTCGCCCGCCAGACCGAGTTCGGCCAGCGCGTGGCGCACGGCCTGCTGGGGCTGGCGCTCACCGACGGGCTGAAAAACCGCTCGGCGTTTCAAGTGCACGCGATGGCGTCGCTGCACTGGTCCTGGGATTTCGTAGGGCCGATCTTCATCGGCGATACCCTGACTGTGCGGCTCCGCGTGGCCGAGAAGCGGCCCTCGCAATCCAAGCCCGACCGCGGCGTTGTCACGCTCCAGCTCGAGCTGCGCAACCAGCACGGCAGCGTGGTTCAAAAGGGAATCAACCGGCTGATGGTCGCCCGCAAGGTGAGCACGTGAAGTTGGGATGCGGGATGTGCCCGCAAGGTGGGCCTGCCAACCTCCCCGCAAGGTTGAAATAGCGCCGCGCCCGCGGTGCTTGGGCGGCGCTGAGGGACGAGCCGCTAAATCTCGCCCTCGATCCGCACGCGAATCGCTTCTGCCAGCTCTTCGGGGCGTTGGGTTCCGATCAGAAATCGCTCACCGCCGGCCAGCGTCAGGTTGACCCCGCGGTTGCCGCTCACGGTGTAGGCCCAGCCGTGCCGGCCGCGGCGGATCCCACGGCCTCCGAACTGCTCGATCGGGTGATAAGTGACCGGTTCGACCGACAAGATCGCCGAGAAGGGGAACTGCCGCGGCTTCCACAGCAGCCGGAAATGGATGAACACGCCGCGCTCGTGCACCTCGGTGACCAGATGCATCTTGAGCAGCCAATACAGCAGCCCGGCGATGCCCAGGGTCATCACCAGCAGCAGCGCGTTGGGCACGGGACGCAGCCCCCAGGGCCGGCCTTGGATGAGCTGCTGGAACGAGCCGTAGAGAAACACCGCGACCAGGCCCGCAAGAAGCGCGAGGCGCCAGCGCTGGTGAAAATACTGCACTTCGTGGAACCGTGCCACAGGAAAGTCCCGATCAAGCATAGGGAAATCCAGGCTACAGCGCAATCCCGCCGGGAGGGTGGTCGAAGCCCTCCCCGCAGCGCTATGCTGACTGAGCGGCCGCCGGCCCGACCGCCGGGCCGGGACCGGGTCCACCCCGGGACACGGCCGTCAAGCCGCCGCGCCCGCGGCGAGGGGATCTGCCATGGTAACGGATCTTAGCCTGCAAAAACATCTTGTCAAACTTTTGGAGGGCGGCGGGGCGCACGCGCGGCCCGAGGAGGTGCTGGCGGACTGGCCCGCCGAACTGCGCGGCCGCAAGCCCGACGGGCTGCCGCACTCGGGCTGGCAACTGCTCGAACACCTGCGGATCGCGCAGTGGGACATCCTGGAGTTCAGCCGCAACGCGAAGCACGTTTCGCCCGATTTCCCCGACGGCTATTGGCCCCAACACGACGTGCCGCCCGACGCGTCCGCCTGGGACAACAGCATCAACGTTTTCCAGGACGAGCTGCGGCAGATGCAGCAGTTGGTCCAAGACTCCAACGTCGATCTGTTCGCGAAGATCCCCCACGGCAAGGGCCAGACGATCCTGCGCGAGGCGTTGGTGCTGGCTGACCACAATGCCTACCATTTGGGGCAGTTGGTGTTGTTGCGGCGGTTGTTGGGGATTTGGAAGTAGGGGGGAGCGGGGTAGGGCAGGGCCTGGTGCGGGGGTAGGGCAGGCCCCGGAGTGGGGCCAAGGGCGGGGGCCAACGCCCATATCCGGGCCAATCCGAAGGTGCGAGCCCCGGAGGGGCGACCCGCATCCATAGCCCGCGGCTTTGGCCGTGAGAATCGTGTCCCGTTGCATTCCGCCCTGGAAGGGGCGGGGCCGGACAGCGTAAATCGGCGCCGGTGGGCCCGTGGCCGTTCGATCGCCCGTTCCAGGGTTTGCTCGATTCTTTGTTGTTTTCCCACGGCTGAAGCCGTGGGCTGTGAAGAGGGGGCGCCCCTCCAGGGGCCCCGGTGGCCGACCGCGATGCCCCTGACGTGGTGCGATGGCTTGGCGTAGTGCTCCGAGGCGATGCCCTGCCGCGGAGGCAAGGTTTTACGAGCTACGATTGAACGTGCATCTTCCTCACCTCGCGCCGCGCGCCTGGCTTTCGCTGTTTCTCGTGCACGCGAGCCTTGCCATTCTGGTTTGCTTCGTCTCGAACAACCTGCTGACGCGCTTTCAGCATCGCCAGGAGACGGTCCGGCAGCAGTTCGCGATCCTCGAAGGGCATTCCTACCTGGTCGACGGTCAGCCGGCGGACTGGCCTCCGTTTCGCAGCAGGGTTTTGTTTCCGGCGCTGCTGGCGATGGCCAGCCGCTGGCGGATCGTGCCTCCCGAGGCGTGGTTCGTCATTCTGCGGCTGATCACGGCTTTCGCCGCGTTCCTGATCTTTTCGCTGCTGCTGTTGGAGGCGGCTGGGGCCTCGTGGAAACTCGCCGTGGCGGGCTGCGGCTGGCTCGCACTGGGGCTGATCCTCACCTTCAACCACACCTGGGAGCACCCCACGGATTTTCCCGACGTGATCTTTTTCTCGCTGGCGATCTGGTTCGCGCTGCGCAAGCGGCGAACGGCGCTGGCGGCGGCCGTGCTCGTGGGAACGCTGAACCATCAGACGATCGCCTTTGCCGGCGTGCTGTGGGTTTGCCTGTACGGGTTAGACGCGGCGTGGCGCATCCGGCCGGTCGAAATCGGCTATGGCGCGGCGCTGATGGCGGCGAGCCGCCTGACGAGTTGGCTGGTGGTGTGGGCGATTCGCGGCAGCGCCTCGTGGGGCTACGTGATGAATGGCTATGAAACGATCGGGCAGTTGCGGCAGTTTCTGGCTCACCCCTACGCTTCGGGATGGCCGGTGTTGCTGTTCGCGCTGGCGGCGCCTACGTTGGTCTGGCTGAGCGTCAACCGCAAGGCGCTGAGCGCGGCCGACAAGCGCATTCTCGCCGCCGCGGCGGTGACGATCGGCGTCTCGTCGGTGGTGGCGTTCATGGCCGAGTTGCGCAGCGTCTTTCTGGCGCCGCACGTGATGGCGGTGTTTGTCGCCGTGAGCGCTGAGGCGAGCGCCGGCGGCGGCACGCAAGCCCTTGCGGCGGAGTCCCGCGCCGCGGTGTCGGGCAGTTGACGTGAAGAACGAATCCCGGCAGCTTTACGCGCGATGGGCTCGAGGGCCGGCCTTTGCCGCCCATGGGCTGATTTTCGCGCTGGCGTTCGCTTTGTTTGCATTCGCGCAGCCGTTGGCGGACGATTTCTGCACGGCGGCGAGCGGGGCGGACCTGCGCGACTATCTGTGGCAGATGTACGCGAGCTGGTCGGGCCGCTGGGCGAGCCTGGCCATCGAGCACATCACGTTGGCGAACTTCGACCCGACACGCGTTTACCCGTTCGCGCTTGGCGCGCTCGCGGTCGGCCAGTTGGGCTGCCTGTATGCGTTCGTCCGCGCGTTTCTGGGCGGGCGGGCGCCGGCGAGGCTGGGCGCCGGCCTGACCGCGTCGCTGTTCGCGCTTTATTGGAGCCTGCATCCCTCGCTGGGACAGACCTACTATTGGTTCACCGGCGCGGTGGAATACCAACTCTCCTTCTCCATGGCGCTTTTGCTGGTGGCGCTGCTGCTGAGCGCTCCGGGCGCGAGCGGCGGTGGTCTGCGGTGGGGGTTGCGGGCGGGGGCGATTGTGGCGCTCGCGCTGCTGTTGCCGGGGATGCACGAACTGCTGGGCCTGATGCTGTGCGTCCTGTTGCCTCTGGGCGCGCTGTTGAGCCGGCGGCTGGGGCTGGGCGATCGGAAACTATGGGCGCTGGCGGCGGCTTGTTCCTTGGCGGGTTTCGCGTGGGTGGCGTTCACCCCCGGCTACGCCGTCCGCCGCGCCTCGTTCCCCGACAGCTACAACCTGCCGCTGGCGCTGTGGCTGACGCCCTGGCAAATCGTCAAAGCGAGCACACGCTGGGTTTGCGACGCCAAGCTGCTGACCGCGACCGTGCTGTTTGCGACGCACCCGGGTGTCCGCGCCTTGCAGCCGGCCTGGATCGGGCGCGCGCCCAGGCTGTGGAAGCCTGTGACGCTGGGCGCCTGGGCCGCGCTGCTGGCGATTGGCTTTGGGGTCCCGACCTTCGTTACCGGGCAGGAGATTCCCAATCGCGTGTTGGGCGGCGTGTATCTGGTCTTTCTGCTGGGCTGGTTCGTGACGGTTTTTGTCTTTACACGTGGGGCGGGGCAGGGGACCGCAGTACCGGAGCCGCCGCGAGCCGTGGTGTCGTGGGCGCTGCTGTTGTTCGCCCTGTGCCTGGCCACCACGGGAAATACCAGAACCGCGATCTACGACCTGGTGCACCGCGCGGGGCCGTGGAGCCGGGCGCTCGAGCAGCGGTATGCATCGCTTCGCAAGGCCGCCGCCGATCACGTTCCCGACGTGGTGGTGCCCCACGCCCCTACGCGCCCGGGCACGTTTTTCCACGGGCCGGCCGATATCACCGCGCAGCCGACCGATTGGAAGAATCGTTGCCAGGCTAATTTTTTCGGAGTGGCGACGTTGCGTTCGGGCGAGAGCGAGTGAGGCCGAATCGCTAGCCCTGGGAGGGGTGATCGTCTTCGCAGTCCACGCCGGAAGCCGGGGGATTCGTTGGCGTTGCCCCTATCGGGGTATCCTGCCCCTCCGCGGCATCCGGCCGCCCCTTCGGGGCCTGCAATGTGGACCCCGGGGCCTGTAGAGGCCCGCTCTCGTAGTCTGCGGGCCGCTTGGCCTATTCCTTGCCTCCCGGCACAGTGTCCAGCATGGCTTTCCAATCCAGCCAGCCTTCGGCTCCGTTAATCCATTTGTCGAACCAGGCTAGCTCGGCTTCCATCTTGACGTACTGGTAGCGCGGCTTGCTGATGCTGTGGGGCATGCCGGGGAATTCGATGTACTCGACCGGTACGCCGAGCTTTTGCAGCGACAGGTAGAGCTCGCGGCTTTGCGCGTCGGGCACGCGGCGGTCGTCGGTCCCGCACATGATCAGCGTCGGCGTCTTGGCGTTTTGGATGTAGGTGATCGGCGACACGGCGCGGTAGTGGTCGGGGTTTTCGTAGGGCTTGCCGCGGAAATAGAACTCGCGGTCGATCTGCACTTCGCTCTGTGCCCACATCGAGATCCAGTTGACTGCCCCCGCGCCCGAGGAAATCGCCTTGAAGCGGTCGGTGTGGGTCAGCGCCCAGTTGGACCAGTGGCCGCCGGCGCTCCAGCCCATGTGGCCCATCTTGTCGGGGTCGGCGATGCCCTTTTGGATCAGGTAATCGACGCCGCTCATGATGTCTTCAAAGCCCTGCCGGAAATAATCGCCGGCGATGGCGCGGCGGAACTCGTCGCCATAGCCGTTGCTGCCGCGGTAGTTGGGCTGTAGCACCGCGTAGCCCTTGCCGGCGTAGACGTGGGCGTAGGTTCCCCAACTGTCGGAAAACCCGATCATCGAGGTGCCGGCCGGGCCGCCGTGGATTTGCACGATCAGCGGATAGCGCTTGCCGGGCTGGTAGCCGACCGGCTTGATCAGCACGCCCTCGACCTGTTTGCCGTCGGTGCTGGTCCACTGCACGCTTTCGGGCTCGCCGAGCTGGAAGCGCGAAAAGTCCTCGACCACGCGCGTAATTTGCTTCCAATGCGCCGGGGTCGCCAGGTCCTCCATCGTGGCGGTGAACATTTCCTGGGGCTTGGTGGGCAAGGTCATCGCGATCAGGATCGTGCCGCTGTCGTCGTCGCGGCTGATGCGCAACTGGTGCTCGCCCGAGCTGATTTGCTCGGGCTTGCTGCCATCCAGCCGCGCTTCGAGAATCTGGTTGCTGACGCCCAGCACCGAGGCGAAGTAGATGCCGCTGCTGTCGGGCTTCCAGAAGCCGATGGCCCCGTCGTAGGGCCAGTTTTCTAGCAGCTTGCGCTGTTCGCCGCCGGCGGTGGGCGCGAGGAAGATCTTGATGGCGCGGTACTCCTCGCCGTTGTTGGGCCCGGTGTAGGCCAGCCAGCGGCTGTCGGGCGAGAACTCGAAGTCCTTTTCAGCCTGGTGGTTGTTGGTGATCCGCCGCGTCTCGGCGGTCTGCAGGTCGACCAGGAAGATCTCGCGGTCCCACTCGGTGGCATAGCGGTTGTTGCTCTCGGCCAGGAAGGCGGCGTAGCGGCTGTCGGCGGAGATCTTGGGTTTCTGCGCTCGGAAGTCGTCGAGCGAGGTCAGTCGCTTTTCCTGCTTGGAAGCGAGCTCGACCGACCACAGGTTGTCGGCCGGTTCCTGGGGCGCGTTGAGAATCACATCGAAACCGAGGGTTCTGCGGCGCTGCTCGATGTCGCGATTCGCCTCGGGAGCGGTGAACAGAACACCGCTGCTGTCGGGCAGCCAGCGCCAGGCGACGACGCCGGTTTCGTGGCGGGTGAGCGGGGCTGCTTCGACCGGTTCTGCTTCGGTCGACCCTGGCTCGCCTGTAAGGTTCTTGACGTCGATCAGTTTGATCTGGCGCTTAGCGCCGCGGTCGCCGGTCTGGTAGGCGAGCCAGCGGCCGTCGGGGCTGAACTCGACGTGGCGCACGCCTTCTTTCTCGTCGGTGATCTGGCGGGCGTCGCCGGGTTCAAGCGTCATCCAGTAGATCTGTGGCCGTTTGCTGTCGCGGTCGGAGACGAACACGAAGGCTTTGGAATCGCGCGCCCAGGCCAGCCGCGCCTCGTCCTTTTTGGTGAACGTGAGCTGGCGCTGCGAGCTGCCGTCGGTGCGCGCCAGAAACAGGTCGGTATAGCGCTTGCCCTGCTTCCAATCGAGCAACGATTTGGCGTAGAGCAGCCACCCGCCGTCGGGAGAGACGACGTTTTCGCCCAGATCGGGAAGCTCGAGCATATCGAGCGGGGTCATCGGCCGCGGCGCCTCGGCGGCCAGGGACGGCAGGGCCAGCAGCAGCACGATAAGCGGCAGCGCGATAAGCCGCAGGGCGGGCAAGGGGCGGGCGAAGCTTTTCATAGTGTGGACCATTGTAATATCGTCGGTGTTGTGTGGGTGCGTGCTGAGCCACATCGCTATCGGGTCCAAGCTCGCCCCGAACCGCCGAGCTAAAACAGCGACAGCCGCCGAACTCCATACCGGCGGCAAACCGGCTGCAGTTCCCGGATGTCGTCTGCCAATACCATCTCTTTCGCCTTTACGCCCCGTTGCGCTTACTGTCCTCCAGCGTCGCCCAGGCGGATCGCCGACCAAACAACGAGGAGTTCGGGGACAGGCACCGAACTGGGCCGGCGGCCTGTTCGTCTTGGGCGCGGATAGCTGTTCGCTTGCCTGTCCACGGTTACGCCGGGGAAACAGGGAGCTAGAATGTGCCCCAAGGTGGGCCGAACGGCGAGATCGGTGGCTGTCACCGATCCGGTGGTCACCGATCCGGTGAGCGGTAGTCGGCGGCGCCCTCCACCAGCCGGCCGCGCCCCGGGTTCAGATCGACGTACCGGAGTGCTGTGCCGAGGTGGCCGCGGTCGAGCGGCGTCGAGTAGAAGCGGTTCTGCCAGACGTGGCCGCTGCACCGCTTGCGATGGTGGAAGTAGGTGGCGTAGTCGTCGTGCGCACGCCCGAGCGCGCGGGCCAGCGAATCAGCCCGCCTGAGGCAACCCCGTCAGGTTTTCACCCCCGATTTCTTGTGGCTTGGCTGGGGAGTGAACCCGTTGAGGGCCGCCGCCCTGCATCAGACCGAGGCTTCTGGGAGAGGTGGAGCAATGCGGGCGGATGCAGGAAGCTTTGATCGGCTCCAATGATGATCAGGCCAGGGAACGCGCCGTGATGCACGATGATGCCCGCGGGTTTCGCGCCGCTGGGAAGCTGGAACGGCAACAGAACGCGGAACGACTCGCCCGGGCCGAGGCTGTCGGACAGCAAGTGCGGCGGTTCTGGTCCACTCGGCAGAGGCTCGGCGCAGGGCGCGTAGCGCCTGCCGTGCTGGTCTTCCAGTTCGGCTTGCGCGTCACGCGCCCGCTGGTGGATCCGCTTGGCAACGCTGGAAACCTCGACCTGCGCCACCCAGGTGCGGCTGTTCGGATCGGACGGACACGGCGGGCCGGCTGAGTTGTCCGCGAGGGTGGCGTCGAGCGACGCGACACACCAGTCGTCGAAGCAAAGGCGTTCGCCCGCGGCATAGAAGCGCCTCGGGAGGACGAGCGCCACGGCGATCAGGACCACGGCGTAACAGGCAACAAACATGCCCAGCAGGCGGGCTGAGTGGCGTGCGGTCTCCCAGCGGCTGCGCAGCGCGGATAGGAAGATGCGCACGGCCAGGATCAGCACCAGGACAAGAGACGCAAGAAAGAACAGGTCAGGAAGAGTCATGGAAAAGTACTTTATCACATAAAGTCACTCTTGTCGAGCGACGGATTCGTCCAGGGCGGCCGGCTAAGGCGAGGGCGCGCCACGTTGCCCGCCCCGGATTCGTACCGTCGGTAGAAGCCGCTGTCCTCCGGAAATGGGCCAGGCTCAGTTCCCAGCAAGTACCTGCCGGCCAGAGACTGAGCTGTACGCCTAAAAACTGACGCTGTCACGTTTTCCGAGCACGTTTTCAGTCCTGGGGTGGAAGGGTTGTGACGGGGTGGGGTCTAACTGGGCTCTGACCCCGATTGCCCGGACCCCGATTGCCGATGGCCTTGGCTCGATGGCCACGGCCCACGAAGCGACAGCCTGCAACGAAGAGATGTCCCGAGAAAGGAGAGAAACCGAGGTGGCGTAAACTGGGATTATCCGAACAAAACTTCTGATCGTTGTTGAGAGAATTCGCGGTATCTATCCCATGGCGTTAGAACCTGTACTCAAACGCCCGATCGGAGCCGGGCTTGCTTGTTTCGGTATCCGGTATAGGAGAGAGAGTCATGTCAACAGCCTACGGTCGAAGACAATTCCTGAGCCAGATCGCCGCGGTTGCCGCCGGCACCGCGTCCGCCGCCGGTGCCGCCGCGCCACAAACCACGGCGAAACCGATCGACAAAGTCCGTATCGGATTCGTCGGCGTTGGAGGCCGAGGCAGCGGCGACCTTCGTAACCTCTTGAAGCTCGATAGTGTCGAGGTCCGGGCTGTGTGTGACCTCGTCGAGAGCAAGGTCGTGCGAGCCCAAAAAATGGTCAGCGACGCCGGGCAGCCCCAACCGGAGAGCTATTCTCGCGGGGAAACCGATTACAAGCGTCTCTGCGCCCGCGACGACCTCGACATGGTATTCACCGCAACCCCTTGGGAATTGCATACGCCGGTCTGTGTCGAGGCCATGAAGAACGGCAAGCACGCGGCCAGCGAAGTGCCCATCGCCGTGACTCTTGATGAATGCTGGCAACTGGTCGAGACCAGCGAGCAGACCGGCCGCTACTGCGTGCAGCTGGAGAACTGCAACTACGATCGCGTCGAGCTGATGGTCCTCAACATGGTTCGCCAAAACGTGCTGGGCGATCTGCTGCACGCCCGTTGCGGCTATGTGCACGACCTGCGTGCCGGTAAGTTCAGCGAGCGCGGCGGTCGGAAACTCTGGCGGCTGCAACACTCGCTGCGACGCAACGGCGATCTCTATCCGACGCACGGGCTCGGCCCGGTGGCACAGTGTCTGAACATCAACCGCGGCAACCAGTTCGACCACATGGTGGCGATGAGTTCGAAGTCGCAAAGCCTGCACGAGTACGCGGTCGCTCAATTTGGTCCGGAAAGCCCGCAGGCAAAACTGGATATTGCCTTGGGCGATGTCGTCACGTCGATGATCCGCACTCGCGCCGGGCAGACCATCATCGTCACCCACGATACCAACACGCCCCACCCCTACAGCCGGGACTATCTACTGCAAGGCACCAAGGGCAAAGTACTCAAATACCCGGACGCCAAGATCTACATCGACGGCAAGAGCCCCCGGGACGAATGGGAGGATCTCCTTGAGAAGTATGCGGCCCAGTATGAGCATCCGCTGTGGCGCGACCTGGAGGAGAAAGCGAAGGGTTCCGGCCACGGCGGCATGGACTTCATCGAGATGTATCGCCTGATCTACTGCCTGCGGAACGGCGAGCCGTTAGACAGCGACGTCTATGACGGCGCGGCACTCTGCGCGGTGTCGGAGTTGAGCGAGCGCTCAATCGCCGCCAACAGCAGAACCGTCGACTTTCCCGACTTTACCCGCGGCTCCTGGATGGGGCGCAAGCCACTGGGTATTGTTACTGCATAGCAAGGTGGACAATACGATCTCGGAGAGAAATGGGGGATTGGACCGTTGGATCAGCGGCTTTCTCGGCTTGCCGGTCCGGCTGTGTCCATCAGATAGAGCACGGCGTCTCCGGCGAACGGCGCCGTGAACGATTGGGACGCGGACCCTGCCGCAACCGGCTGTTCGCTAACGGTGGCCCCCGTTGACGGGTTGAACCACTCTGCCGCCAACCTCCGCGAACGCGGCATCGCCGACAGATCGACGGTAAACGAACCCCCAGACGGCGCGTAAACGAGATATTGGGCGCCCGCCGGCGGCGTCTGGGCGAGACAATACCCGGTCGAGGCGAGCGCCTTCCGCGGGGTGACGCGCGCCAGGTTCAACTTCCGCGAATAATTCGAAATATATCCCAGGTTCTCCCGGAAGTTGTCATATCGGCTGTCGGGTTCGCTGCAAATGCCGTGGACCGGCGACGCGCACCGGTTGCGGTTCTCGCGTGGGTAGTACACCAGGTAAGGATCCATGAACAGAACCTGGTTGCCATCCAGGAAGTTCTGCCAGGCGTAGTTTCGGTTCTGTTGCGTGGTGTCGTTCCACATCCCAAAGTAGGAGTGATCGCTGTCGTTGACGTTGACCTTGCAAGCCGGCTTTCCCGTTCCGCACGAACGGAGCGGCGAGATTTTCGCCCCCGGTGCTACCCAGTCCGCGTCCGAGTTGTAGACGACGCTATCGGCGGCGTCTATCGGCCTTGCATATCCGATGGGGTGCCGCACTGGCTTTTTCGATTCGTACGCCCGCAGGTGCGCGATGTGATGATCGTTCCACCAGGTGGAGTTGGAGGGGGCTTCCTCGGAAACGATCCACAAGACGTTCGGCAGATCGTTGAGCGTGTCGACGGCCTTTTCGACATAGGCGTCCTGGAACCGGGTGATCGCATTGGGCGCGGTCATGGTGACGGCGCCGATGCCTTGCTTCGAGTCGCCGCGGTAACCGTCGTCAACGCCGTTGATGTTATTGGCCGCGGTGAACGGGAAGCCGTCCGTCGGGCAGCGGAAGATATTGAGCCATTCCCCGGTGAAAAGGTAGACGCCGGCGTAGATCCCGGCGTCGCCCAGCGCGCGCACTCGCTCGCGCAGGCGATGGAAGTAGTCGGGGTCGAACTTCGAGAGATCGAATTTCAGTTCGCCATCGGTGGCGCGCCCGGGACCTGTCCTCAGCCACGGATGCGGCCCCACGGTCAGCTCCGGCGGAGAGCTCGCCGTGCTCGGGAAATGGCAGAAGTGCGGCAATTCGGTATACCACAGCAGCGTGAAATTGTGCCCGTGCGCGGCCAGGAAGCGCACGAAAGCATCAAAGTCCAGAGCACTGAGCGATCCGCCGCTGCCCCAATCCTGGAGCGTGTTCCAGGTCTGAGAGCCGTTCAAGAGGATGATTTGCCCGGACGCGTCCTGGAAATAGCGCGGGTTTTCGGACACCACCAGCGGCCCGGTGATGCGGGCGGCCGAGGGCGCTGCTTGCATCGCCGGCGCCAGCGTAACGCCTGCAAGAGCCAGAACGACAACAAGCACGTCTTTGAGACCGCTTCGTGGCATGTCTGTGGAGTATACGGCCATTCGAGGAGCTGTCAAGCAGGTTTGGGTGGTCCCGGCACGGATCGGATGTGACGGCTGAGCTATCTTGAGCAACCGCTCAGCCCCAGAACGCACCGACCAAATGGGGGATGGGCTGATGGTGACGGTCCAGCACCACTGTGGTCCTGCTACCCACCGGGCATCGTCTGAAAAGCGAAGCGCGACCGTTGATCCGCGTCGAGCCGAGGCGCAACGGGAGCGGGGGCGAGCGCGTCAAAGGCAGTCCGTGCTCTCTGTCAGTACGCTCCGCAAGATGCCGTGATCGGGTTTCCCCCACAGCCTTTCCCTAGCCTAATGAACCACGACGCTCTTCGACAGGTTGATGCCCGCCCCAAAGGAGCCGAAGTCGATCTGGCCGCCGGCCACTAGATTCGCCTTGAAGATCACAAAGGTGTGTCCTTGCACGTTCAGGTAGGCGTTTGCCGAGGGCAACAGAACCCCAAGCGCGCTCACCGGAACCGAGAACGTGCCGGGGCCACCCGGTACCAGGCAAGTGACGACGATGTTGCGGTAGAGCGAGCCGGTCTGGCTCGGCGTGCCCATATCGATGGTCACGTAGTCCACCCCGGCGCCGGTCCAGTTCAGGGTGAGCGGTTGGCCGCGATCGACGCTGTCGAGTTGGTCCCAATTCGTTACGGTGAAGTCGGTGGGGAAGGCGACTGACGCGTTGAAGGAACCGACCTCGGAGCCTCCCGTTCCCGATAGAGTGTAGGTGCCCGGCTTGAGGGTGCCCACCGTCGGCGTGAGTTCATAGCTGGGACCTCCCGTTTGCTCCATTCTCACCAGCCCGACTCCGGGCAACAAGCCAGGGCCGCTGAGGGGGAGCCGTGCGCCGGCATCGAGTGTCGCGCTGGGATTGACCGGATCGGTCTCGCCCAGCGGGTAGGTCTTGTCGTAGGTGGTGCATTGCCCCAGATTGGGGCGAAGGCCCGCGCCGCCGGCCCACTGCGCCGCTGTCCAGCGGTAGAACGCTCCGGCGGCGTATTCGTAGGTCACCACCGGCGGCTGGACGACTCGCAGCAGGCCGATCGCACCGCCAACGATGCTGCCGCCGGCGTCGAGTTTGCTCAGCACGTCCGGCGTGAGACTGGAATCCGCGCAGGAAGCCTGGCCGGCGGCGGCGATCGCCAGCGTTGCCGTGTTGCTGAGTTCCCCACCGGCACTGACCTGAAGTTGCTGGTAGCAACCCGGCTCGATGTCGGCCGGCAGAGTGAAATTGATCTGCCACAGGCCCGGATAGCCGGACGACGCGGCGGCGTAGAGCGGGGTGATGCGGCGCCCGCCCACCAGGACAAAGAAGTTCCCCGCCGCGGTCTGGTCGCCGGAGGTGCCGCCGGAGTCGTTGGCGGCGTCGCCGCCGCCCCCGGTTCCCCACAACACCAGCGTGTCGCCGGCATACGATGGCCGCAGCGTCCAGGTATAACCGCCAAACGCTACGCTACCGCCGGTGTAGCGAACCAGGCTGATGCCGCCGTTCTCGTTGCCGATGGTGGCTTGCGCCGGGCCGGCCCCGCTGCTATCGGCGGTGGCGATGCCAAAACTGCGGGCCACCACCGTGACGCTCAGCGGCTCGCTGTTCTGCCCGTTGTAGCTGACGCGAACCTCGTAGTCGCCCGGCGGGATCGACGAGGGGAGAATTCCGGAAACCTGCGCCCCCAGGGTGTAATACATCCGGGCGGGGATCGCCGCGCCGCCGTCGGCGGGAGTGAAGCTGATGGAAGTGCCGGCCAGCGCGGCGGGATAGTTCGGCCCCGCGGCAAGAACGACCGCCGCCGGGCCCATGTTCTCACCGAAAATCACGAACACCGTGTCGGGCGCCAGCTTGGCCTGGTAGCCGGTGGCGTTGACCACGCCATGAAGGGTTGGCTGGGCTTGAAGCGGCGCCACGGCCGTAAACGCAGCCGCGAGCCAAATGCCCAATTGAATACGCGAGGTTCTCACAGGACTCTCCCTTGCTTTCGAATCGCAAGGCAGTCCTCGGAACAAGAACCCGGCAGAGGTCAGAACCCAGCCGGGAACAGAGACCGGAGAACCCAGCACAAACGCTATCACAGATACGATAAGCCGGAGAGCCGTGAGCGGGATAAGCAGTACGTTTCTATATCGGAACCCCCGTGGCGGAAGCGCGACGGCCTGGGGGCAGGGCGGGAGAGCCGTGGTGATCGCTTCGCGCTGGGGCGTCGGCATCATCGTACCCCCCTCGCTGGCGCGGAAGAAGCCGCAAGCGACGGGTTCGTCCCGCGCACTTGCAGATATCACGCGACGCCATCAAGCCCGCAGGAAGATCTCTCTTCTGTACATCCAATAGAGAATGAGCCACTCCACGAGCAGAACGCAGATAGCCTGGAACAAAGGTTCAAATGGCCCGAGGTCCGTTGCCGTACCTACGGTGAAAATGTCGACGGTGCGGCGAATCGGGATCAAGGTCCCGGCCATGTAAATGGCTACGGCGTTCACCCCGATCACCACCAACGGGAAGGCCCAACAGCAGTAACCAAGCACGTCAATGACGCAGTAAAACAGAAGGAACAACAGGCATGCCCAACCGGCCGAGAGGATTCCGTAGGAAGTGGTCCAGAGTTTCATAATGACCGGGATCAGCGGGCTAAGAAGCATTCCCGTCACCACTCCTCCCAACCCGATCAAGCCGATGATTTTCATCTTGCTGGTGGCAGACCGCCCCATTCGCAGCAGGCCGCCGATCCACAGGCCGAGCAGGGTGGTTGAGAGCGTCGGGACCGTGCTCAAGACGGTCCCCCAACCTTCCGGGTGGGCCCGATGCAGCACGGCCATGTCGACGGCATGAACGAGATTCGCTCCGATCTCATAGCTGCCCGCGTTGACGCCCGGGGCTGGGACAAACTGCAGCAACAGGGCATAGCCAATCAGAATCGACCCGCCCACGATTGATTGCGTCCTCATGGAGGCTCGCGCCAGCAGAAAGGCGACGAGATACGCGATGGCGATGGGCTGCAACGCGCTGCTTAGCTCGATCAGCGTGGGTGAGCCCAAATCAACCGAGGTTCTTAGGGAGCCCAGCAAAAAGAGAACGGCGGTGCGCTGCAACGCGCGCTTCGCCATCTGGCGATCCGACTGCGTGAGTGAGTGCTTGGCGTATGCGAAGGGCACGGACATCCCGACCATCAGCATGAAGCAGGGCCAGATCAGATCGTAGTAGCGCAAGCCCTGCCATGGCGTATGGTTTAACTGGTACACCAGGAAGTCGGTGACGCGGTTGCCGCCGAGGTGCTGGATTCCCAACATCAGGCTGCCGCCGCCCACGGTCCAGAACATGGTGAACTCGCGAAAGGCATCCAGCGACACCAATCGTTGGGATCCGGCTTTGGGGTCCGCCGCGGCCGGCTTGGGCTGTTATGTCCCGGCGATCCGTTGCCGCTCCGATTTCGAAATTGCATCGGTAGCCCGACAGCGGCGGATCACGTACAAGAAGGTGAGTTACGATGTTGGGTCAGGCCTCTGTTCGCGGTCGATAAACTGGATGGATCGAGTGAGGCGCTCTTATGGCGAAGTTGCTTGCGGTCAACGTCGGTCTGCCGCAGAAGATGCAGTGGCGTGGGGAGACCGTACTTACCGGCATCTGGAAGCATGCTGTTCAGGGACGCCGCGCGGCCCGGCGGCTCAACCTCGAGGGTGACGGACAGGGAGATATTGCCGGTCACGGCGGCGAGCAACGCGCCGTGATGGTCTACCAGATCGACTCGTATCGATACTGGGAGCGCACGCTTGGTCGCCGCGATTTCACCTTCGGGCAGTTCAGCGAGAATTTCACTGTGGAGGGCCTGCCGGACGACAAGGTTTGCATTGGCGACCGCTATCGCCTTGGCAGTGCGCTGTTCGAAGTGACGCAGCCGCGCGTAACGTGCTACCGCGTTGGGATTCGCATGAATGAACCGCGGATGGCGGCCCTGCTGGTAGCGCACCACCGGCCGGGGTTCTATCTCCGTGTGCTGGAAGAGGGCGAGGTTGGCGCCGGCGACGAGTTCGTAAAAGTCGCTGAGGGGCCGGAGCGGTTCACGGTTGCGGATATCGACGCGCTGCTTTATCTTCCGGGACATCGCCCCGATCAACTGCAGCGCGCTCTGCGTATACCGGCGCTCGGTCAGGGATGGAAGGGTTCGTTCGAAGCGTTAGCGGCGCAGGCCGACAATGCTGCAGCGTCCGGAAATCGTGGCTTGAGCCCTGCGGCCGGCAAGCCTCCTGCATGGCGTGGGTTCCGGCCATTGCGCGTCGCTCGGGTCGAGAGGGAAAGCGCCGGGGTGACTTCGTTGACGCTCGAATCGGAGGACGGCTCAGCGTTGCCGCCCGCGCTGCCGGGCCAATTCCTCGTGCTGCGGTTGCAGCCCGCGGCGAACATGCCGCTCATCCTGCGCAACTATTCGATGTCGGGCGCGCCCGGCGCAGACACCTACCGGGTGAGCGTCAAACAGGAAGCGAACGGAAAGGGCAGCACCTTTCTGTCTACGCAGGTCAAGCGCGGCGATGTCCTCGAAGTCAGCGCGCCGCGAGGAAGCTTCACCTTGCAGCCCGGTGAAGGACCTGTGGTGCTGCTGAGCGCCGGGATCGGCGCGACCCCAGTGTTGGCGATGCTCCATGCTTTGGCGGCGAGCCGGTCCGCGCGCGAGGTTTGGTGGCTGTACGGCGCGCGAAATGCGGCCGAGCATCCCTTTGCTCGCGAGGTGCTCGAACTCGCCGCCGCGCTTCCGCACTTCCGAAGATTCGTCGCTTACAGCAGACCCGCACCTCAAGATCGGCTGGGCGAAGACTACGACGCGCCTGCACGCCTGAGCCTCACGGTGCTTCAACAACTGGGAGTGCCGAGCCAGGCGGACTTCTATCTGTGTGGCCCGGCGGCGTTCCTTCGCACCTTTACGCAGGATCTTACGAGCTGGGGCGTCGCCAGCGAGCGACTACACCAGGAGGCATTCGGTCCCGAGGAATCGGTGACGCCCGGCATCTCCAAGGCTCCTGTCAGGCTGCCGCATCCGCCAGCGGGAGCCCCGGGTCCTGGCCCGATGGTATCCTTCGCGCGGAGCGGACTCGAGGTGCCGTGGAGCCCTGCATACCAAAGCCTGCTCGAATTTGCCGAGGCCTGCGACGTTCCCGTCAAGTGGTCGTGCCGAACGGGAGTCTGCCATACGTGCGAGTGCGCATTGATCGGCGGGTCTGTGCGGTACGACCCGCAGCCGCTCGATGCCCCGGCGGAGGGAAATGCGCTGATCTGTTGCGCCCGCCCAGAGACGGAGTTGCAGCTGGATCTTTGAATGCAAAGCTCAGCGCGGCATGAGGATTGCCTAGCCTGGATATTTCACCAGGAGTTGGGGTCACCCCAATTCTGTGTGCCCAATTCTGTGTGAGAGAAGCGGGCTAGGCATTCCGCGTGGGGCTCTGTTTTCGCGTTTTGTTGTTTCGGTGGGGTTTGCCTCGCGATTGGCTGGCTATTTACCACTTCCACCAGGTGGTGAGTTGTTTCTCCAGCTTGGCTCGCACGCTGGCGTGCTCGGGTTTGTCGGCGACGTTGCGTTGCTCGACGACTCCCCCGTCCATGTGATAGAGTTCGGGGCCCCTCGACTCGGTCATCACCATCTTCCACTCGGGTGTGTGAATCATCGAGGTGCGGTGCTCGACGGTCATGTTCTTGTTCATCACCTGCGTGTGCCGCGGGACGGCGTCGGCCTTGTTCGGGTTGAGCGGCAGGTTCAGCAGATGCGAGGTCAGCTCACCGTAGCCGGCCGAGGTGAACACGGGGCGCTGCGGGTTCTCGTCGCGGGCGCCTTCGATGAAGGGTCGCAGCGAGCGGCCGGGAAGATCGACGCTGGGCTTGCGCCGCGTGTAGTCGGCGAAGGTGGGGAACAGATCGATGTGCTGGGCCTGCACGCGGTTGCGTGTTCCGGCGTGGGTGCGGCCGGGGAAGCGCCAGATCATCGGCACGTGCAGCAGCGAGTTGTAGAGGAACATCCCTTTGCGCACCATGCCGTTGGTGCCCATGAAATCGCCGTGGTCGGAGGTGAATACGACCAGCGTGTTGTCGGCGAGGCCGCGCTGCTCGAGGGCCTTGAGCAGCAGGCCGACCTGCTTGTCGACGCCCCACTCGATCTGCGCGTAGTAGTAGCGCATCGTCTCGGTAAGGTCGGCCTTGGTGACGCGGTCCATGCCGAAGCCGTGCTTGTACTCCTCCAGCCGCGGGCTCAGATCCGACGCGGGCACATAAGGCGGCAGCTTCATGTCGCTGCTGTGATAGCGGCTGGTGTATTCGGCCGGCGCCATGTAGGGCGGGTGCGGGTCGAAATAGCTGACGTGCAGAAAAAACGGGTCGCTGGATTTGGATTCGTCGAGAAAGCGCAGCGCCTCGCGGGTGTTGATCGCCGGATGGCAGTCGTCCTCGGGCCAATAAACATCGGTGTGCCAATGCGAGGGCACCATGCCGTTGTAGGCGCGGAACGGCTCGCGGTCGCGCACGCTCCGGAAGTCGGCGTTGGCGATCGCTTTGTCGGTGTAGGTGTGGTTCTTGCCGACCCAGCCGGTGCGATAGCCGCACTGGTCCATGTGCTCGAGCAACGTGCCCGACCAGTCGAGCGGCGGCGGCGGTTGCAGGTTGCTCAGCGAGCCGTGCTCGTGCGGGTAGCGGCCCGAGAACGCCGATTTGCGCGAAGGCAGGCACACCGGGTTGTTGACCAGGCAGCGCTCGAAGACCACGCCTTCGGACGCCAGGTGGTCGATGTTGGGCGTGCGCACGTTGGGGTGGCCCAGAAAACCCATCGCATCGCCGCGCATCTGGTCGCAGATGATCGACAGAATGTTCGGCGGACGGTCGGGCGTCTGAGCCGTGAGAAAGGCCGGCGCGGCAACGGCGGCGGCGGAATGGGCGAGAAAACGGCGGCGGGTCGGGGCGGATTCAGGCATGACGCCCTCCAGAATAGTCGATGCGCCAGATCGCTGCGTCCCGCGGCAGGGGTCTTGCCCCGGGACGCAGTTGGCAAGCCGTCAAAAGCCTTCGTGCTTGTCGACGACGTTGATCAGAGGGCAGGCCTTCCGAGAAGCGCCGCGAGTTCTCCTTGAACACAGCCAGTTGCCGGTCGGGAAATTTGTCCGACTGCCCGGCGATGTGCGGCGTGATGACGACATTTTCGAAGCCCCACAGCGGGCTGCTGGGCGGCAGCGGCTCGGGGTCGGTGACGTCGAGCCCGGCTCCTGCGAGCCTTTTCTCGTCGAGCGCCTTGATCAGGGCCGGCCCGTCGTAGGTGTGGCCGCGCGAGACGGCGATGAAGAAGCTGCCCTGCTTCATGAGCGCGAACTCATCGGCGCCCATCATCTTGTAGCTTTTTTTGGTGTCGGGGACCGCCATGAATACGACGTCGGCCTTGGGCAGCAGATCGTGCAGGCGGTCCGGCGGCGCCACCTGATCAACGAAGCGGCTCATCGGGATGTCTTTGACGTCGACCGCCAGCACGTGCATGCCGAAAGCCCAGGCGCGCTGCGCGATCTGGGTGCCGATGCCGCCCAACCCGACGATCAGGGCGGTGCGTCCGTTGAGCTCCAGCGGCCGGCTATCGCTCTGGAACTCGCGCTGCGGCCAGCCCTTTTTGCTTTTCAACGGAATCAACAGGTTCAACCGGCGGGTGAGCGCCAGCAACAAGGCCATGGCGTGATCGGAGATTTCCGGGCCCTGAATGATCTTGCAGTTGGTCAGCGTGATATTACTGTCGACCAGCTCGGGGAACATCACGTTTTCGACGCCGGCGCTGCCCACCTGCACCCAGCGCAGTTTGGTGGCGGCGCGCAGCAGTTCGGGGGTCGGGCCGCCGATGTATCCGTCGGCGTCCCGAATCGCCCGCAAAGCATCTTCATCGGTTTCCGCCACGGCGAAGTTGGCGCGCGGCGCCGCCGATTTGAGTTCGGCGAGGCGCTCGGGCGAAATACTCCGCACGACGATCTTGGGCGACGGTTGCGCTTGTAGGACGACAGGGGCCAACGCAACCGCCGCCCAAAGACCTGGCGAAAGGAGAGACGAAAGAAACTGTCGTAGGATATTCATCGCGGCTACCAGGGCATCTTGCGCTTGGTGATTTTGCGGCCCTTGTCGGCGGCCTCTTCGTTGCCGGCGCCAACCATGACGCCTTCCTTGAGCATGTCGGCGATATCGTCGACGTTCACCAGATTGAGGAAGGCGACCTTATTGGCCTTGCAGGCGGCCAGCACGCGGGCGCGGGCTTTCGCCATTTCGGGCGGGTAAGGCTCGCGCGCCGAGGGATACCCCAGCGACATGCCCATATCCCCCGGGCCCCATTCGCCGAAACCAAGGCCGGGAACGGCGGCGCATTTTTCGGCGTTGGCGAGGGCAAATTTGTCTTCCATCTTGATGCCGAGCAGCAGCTCGCCATCGGGATTGAGGGGCCAGGGATCGGCCTTTTTCAGATAGTCTTCGGTGGAAATGCCCCAGATTTCCGAGCCGTAGGCCTGGCCGCCGCTGCCGCGCCGCCCATCGCCGAGATTGGCGCCGACACCGGTCTTATTGAAGGGATAACGGGCGTATTCGACCATCACGCGGATCGCGGCCGGGTCGCCGGCGTGGCACAGGTGGATGCCGTGAGCGCCGCAGGCCAGCACTTGCTGGACCATCCAGGCGTTGGCGCGCATGCCGGCTTCGTCCCAACCGCCGGCGGGTAGTTGGGGAATGACCGCCGGGGTGCGGTGGCCGCTCTTGGTCGGTCCGCCATCGACGAGTCCACGCATGAATTCCCGCAGGCCGACCATGTCGATGGGCCCGTGCTCCATGTCGTAGATGATAATGTCGGCCCAGGTCTTGGCCATCTTGACGCCGTCGTCGTAGCCGCCCATGCCCATCGTGTAATAGACCGGCTGGCCTTGTTCGAGCAACTCGACGGCCTTGTTGACGCGCTTCGTAGTAGACCCTCCCGTGGCGCTTCTTGCCGGGGTTGGGGCGGCAAGTCCGGCCAGCCCCAGGGGCAGAGCCATAAACCAGCGACGCTTCATGAGTTTCCTCCCTAGAAAATCTTTCGAGAAGTATACTGAAAATATATCCATGAGTCAACGAACTGTCTTACCCAAAGCTCAAATATTTCGAGTCGGGCTCACTTCCGACTTCGGCACGCGCGGAAAAGGTCTGCTGGACGCGGCGCTCTCCGAGCTCCTGGAGCCCCAGCCGGGCCTGCAATACGAGTTGATGGCCGACACCGGCGGCGTCGCCGAGGCCGCGGTGCTCGACCGCTACGACGCGGTCATCGCGCTGGACTACCGATTCCCCGCCGCCTGTTTTCAGGGACTGCAACGGCTGGCTCTGGTTGCGCGCTGGGGTGTGGGCTACGACAGCGTCGACGTAGGGGCCGCCTCGCAGGCGGGCGTGCTGGTGGCGATCACGCCCGACTCGGTGAGCCGCCCGGTGGCCGAAGGCGCCATGGCGCTGATCCTGTCGCTGGCCAAGGGACTGCCGGCGCTCGACCGCAATTGCCGCGCCGGGCTGTGGTGGCAGAATGCGCCGCGTATCATCAACGTGGGCGGTCGCACACTGGGCTCGGTGGGCTCTGGCAACATCGCCACCGAGGTGTTTCGGCTGGCAAAAGGGCTCGGTTTCGGCCGCCTGCTGGCCTACTCGCGCCGCGGGCAGATGCCCGAAGCGGCTGCGCTCGGCGTCGAGTTGACCGACCTCGACACGGTCCTGCGCGAGAGCGATTTCGTGAGCATCAATTGCCCGCTGACCGAGCAGACCCGAGGGCTGATCGGCGCGCGCGAGTTGAGCCTGATGCAGCCGGCGAGCTACCTGATCAACACGGCCCGCGGGCCGGTGGTGGACGAGGCGGCGTTGCTCGAGGCGCTGCGCGAGCGCCGCATCGCCGGGGCCGGGCTGGACGTTTTCGAAGAGGAGCCGATGGCGGCCGGGCATCCGTTGGCCGCGCTCGACAACGTGATCCTGACGGCGCACCGCATCGCCAAGAGCGAAGAGTGCAGCCGGGATACCAGCGTGTCGGCGTGCCGCAGCGTGCTTTCGATATACCGGAATGAGGTTCCCCGATATATCGCAAACCCCGACGCGGTCGAACATCCGCGTGTCCAAGCGCGCATTTCGGGGGCGTAGGGAGCCCAGGCGGCACCGCTGCCAATGGCACCCTCTGGCGCGGCTTGAGTGGCGCGGGGCCTTACGTCGCGAGGAATCGCGACGCGGCAAACCTGAAGGTTCACGCCACCGGGTCGCGGTTTTTTGCCTCTGTAGCCTTTCGGCCGCGCTCCATAGGGACAGTCACCGCGTCTTGCGTATCGACTTCTTAGAGGTTTACAGGATACGCAGCGTGCGAAGCACGGTGACTGTCCCCCTCCGGCACCCATGCGGCCCGCCTCGGCACAATGCGTCGTTCACTGCGTTCGTTTGACAAGGTCCTTTCCCCTGCGTTAGTTTCGGGGGAGCGGTTCTTGCCGCTATCCGCTTCAGGTGCCCCACGGGGCGTAACAGGGAAGCCGGTGAAATGCCGGCGCGGTCCCGCCACTGTATGTGGGAAGCGGCTTCCGATGGAGCCACTCGGCCGTTGAGCCGGGGAAGGCTGGAAGCCGCGCTGGCAGCTACGCTGCCTGAACCCACGAGCCAGGAGACCTACCCGAAGTCGGTGTTGATTCACTCTCCGCGGGAGACGGAATTTGTGATGCCGACCTACCAGACCCGGCAGCGTAGCTTTCGCTCTCGCCGAGAGCGGAGGTTCCCATGCAGCCGATTTTCCACGGCCGGGTGCGGCAGACACCCCGGCTGGTTTTGCTCCTTCTTGGTTTTCTACTCGTGCCGTGCGGCCTTGCCGCGCAACAGGCATCGATTCGCGGCGTCGTGAGCGACCCGCAAGGGCTTCCCGTCGCGGGAGCTTCGGTCCATCTCTATGGCCGCGCCAATGGCGCCGCCCTCTCCACCAGCAGCACGGCGGAAGGCATCTACTTCGTCAGCGCCGCGCCGGGCGAATATCTGCTGCAGGTGGAAGCGCCCGAGTTCGGGTTGGCCACACTCGGCGACGTTCGCATTCACGCGGGCGAGCAGGTCGTGCGCGACGTGCGGCTCGAGCTTTCCAGCCAACGCACGCGTGTTGAGGTTACCGCCAGCGGCAGCGCGCTGCCGGTCGAAGAAGTTTCCAAAGCCTCCGACACGGTCGATGCGCAACAGATCCGCGACCGCCAGGAATACCTGCTGGCCGAGGCGTTGCGCAACGTGCCGGGCCTGCGTGTGAAGCAGCTCGGCGGACCCGGTGGCCAGACCACCATCCGCATGCGCGGCCTGCGCAGCTATGACACCTCGGTGCTCATCGACGGCATGCGGTTTCGCGACGCGGCCTCCACGCAATCCGACGCCACCGGCTTTCTGCAGGACCTCGCCGTGGTCGACGCCGACCGCGTCGAGGTACTGCGCGGCTCGGGCTCGTCGCTTTATGGGACGCACGCCATGGGCGGCGTCGTCGATATCCACACCGACGAAGGCGGCGGCAAAGCGCACGGCGAGATTTCGGCCGAGGGCGGGGGCCTTGGTTTCCTGCGCGGCCTGGCGCGCGCCGGCGGCAGCCTCGACAACGACCGCTTGCTTTACAGCGGCGGATTTTCGCACGTCAACGTGACGCACGGCGTCGATCCGTTCGACCCTTATCGCAACACCGCCGGCCACGGCTTCGCGCGCTACAACTTCACGCCGCGCATCTGGCTCAGCGGCCGCGTGTTCACCGGCGAGAGTTTCGCGGCGCTCAACGAGAGTCCGCAAGTGGACGATGCGCTGCTTCCCAACCAGCCGGCGAACGGGCCGGTGCAAGCGGTGGGCCTGCCCGCCGGCCAGTTGCGGCGCTACGAATCCGGACAGCCCTTCGACGCGGGCAACGCCACCTTCATTCCGGCGTTCAACGACCCCGACAACGTTCGCGGCTCTTCGTTCTTCTCGGGCGCGCTGACGTTGACCCACGAGCTGAGCGCGGCGACTTCTTATCGCGTGAGCTATCAGGGCGTCGATACGCGGCGCTCGTTTCGCGACGGCCCGGCCGGGCTGAGCGCCTTCGACCCGCTCTACAGCAACGAAAGCCGTTACGGCGGGCGCATCGACACGTTGGCGGCGCGCGCCGACCATCAGGCCGGCCCGCAGTTGTTCACCGCGGGCTACGAGTTCGAGCGCGAGAAATACGACAACGCCAATAGCGACGAAAACCCCGATCCGCTACAGGCAGTGAACGATTCGGCGCATATCTCACAAACCAGCCACGCCGTCTACGCACAAGATCAGTTACGGCTGCTCGACGGCCGCCTGCAGCTTTCGTTTTCGGGACGCGCGCAGGCCTTCCGGCTATCGACGCCGCGGTTTGAAGGCGGCACGACGCCTTACGACGGCCAGCAGTTCGCTTCACCCGACGCCGCCTACACCGGCGACGGATCGGCCGCCTACTTCTTCCGTAGCAGCGGCACCAAGCTGCGCGCCCACGTCGGCAACGCTTACCGCGCGCCGTCTTCTTATGAGCGGCTGGGCCTTTCGTTCTTTCAGGGCTCGGCGAGCGTCTGGGGCGACCCGCGGCTGCACCCCGAGCGCTCGGTGTCGTTCGACGTTGGTATCGACCAGTGGCTGGCCGACTCGCGCGTCCGGCTGAGCGCTACCTATTTCTATACGGCGCTGCAGGAAGTGATCGTGTTCGATTTCAGCGGCGCCATCGACCCGGCCAGCGACCCGTTCGGACGCTTCGGCGGCTACCGCAACACCGGCGGCGGACTGGCGCGCGGCGCCGAGCTCAGCGTTTCGGCGACGCCGACCACCTCGCTCACCTTGCTCGCTTCCTACACCTACACCAACTCCGACTCGAATACGCCGACGGTGCCCGCCGAGAACTTCTACAAGATGCTCGGTGTTTCCGGCCAGATGTTCTCGTTCACCGCCGTGCAGCGGCTGGCGCACGCGATCGATCTCACCTTCGACTTCTACGCGGCGGGGAAGTATCCGCTCTCCCTGTTCAACTCGCCGCGTGTGTTCGAGTTCGACGGACCGGTGAAAGCCGACCTGGTGGCGAGTTACACGCACCCGGTCGCCGAAGGCAAAAGCCTGCGCTTCTATGGCAAGCTCGATAACCTGCTGAACAGGACCTACTGGGAGAACGGCTTCACGGCCCCGGGCCGTTGGGGCATTGTCGGCGTGGGGTTCAATTTCTGAGCGCCGGCTGAGGGCTGGCGTCCCGTGGGCAGTGTGTTCCCGCCGCTGGACCGTAGCTTCCCGCAGGTTGGCGTAGGAAAGGCCGCCGTGTGCCCGAATTGCTGCAACAGAGCCGCAGGCCTAGCTAGCCCGCTTCTCTCAGTGCGCCCCGAAGGCGCGGATCAGCAGTGGGGGAGGGACCCACCCATGCAGTTGTCGGTAGGACTTGGTAGCTGACGAGCGGCTTGGTCGGGAAACCGGCTGGGCTGAAGCCTCGTGACAAAGCCCACGTAAGGTGGGTGAGCAACTGGGCAGGCCGTAACGCGAGTAAAGCTTGAGCAGGCCTCGAAAGTGAAGTCGCGGAAGCCGACCCCGCCGAGATTGGGGGAAGGGCGCGCGGGCAGGGAAGAGACCGACAAGCACCTGGACCGATCCGCCGGGGTAGTGAGCACGGCCTGTCAAGAAGGTGATCTGGGTAATCGGGGGAGGCCCGCTGCTGGTGGAGATCGCAACTCCGCCGCCCCCTTCAGGGCTCACGCCGTTGGGGGGACCTCTACCGGTTATGCCCCGCCTCGCCCATGGCCACGGCTGGCTCCACCCTGGCCCAAATTCCATCGCCGCTTCTCGGCTTCGCGATCATTCTGGTTCGCCTGCGCAACTCTCTTTCGTTGCTGCAAAAGGCCAAACTCCATTGTGCGGGATTACGCCCGCGGCTCTGGGCGGCATGGGACGTGGGTTGGGTGCTGATGGCAGGGTGGTCGCCGGGACACGGACCGGATTGCCTGCCCAACACACACGGGATTGCCTGCCCAACACAGACGGGATTGTCTGTGCCACTTGCTCCGGCAGCTCCAACCCACCCGGCAAATCCACCTACCCCAGCAAATCCAGCAAAGTCGGCAGCTTCTGCTGCTGGCTCGACACCTGCAGTGTGGCCTGCTCGGAGGTCTGGCTGGTGGTGAATTCCTGAATCGAGTCGAGCAGGTCGGCGTCGCGGAAGCGCGATAGCGCCGTCTGGCTGATGACCGTCTTGTCTCCCAGCGCGACCAGGCCGGCCGAGACCTGCCGCAGCGCTCCTCCGTAAAAGCCTTGCGAGAGGCCCAGTTGGTCGACGGCGCGCTGCAGGTCGCGGACGCGGCCGGCGACAGCGTCGCGGTCGTTGTTGGCGAGGTCTTGGGAGAGTTGGTGGAGCGCGCCCAGGATGTTGGCGCTGTTGGTTCCCCCCACCAGGTGCGTTCCGGCGAGGCCCGATTGAAAGCCGCTGCCGCGGTCGAAATCGACGGCGGTGAAGCGGAAGTCCACGTCGCCGTCGATCTGGATCTCGCCGTCCACCGCGCTGAAGCGGATGTTGGCGGCGGCCAGTTGCGGCGCGGCGGCGACCTGCTGGTTGAGCGCGGCGGCGATTTCCTCGGCCGACTGGCCGCCTGTCGCGCCGCCGCCTTCCAGGCCGGTGACGAGTCCGCCGGTCGCCGACGAACTGAAAGTGAAGCCCACGCCGGGCGTTTCCGATTGCACCAGCTTCAGCGCGCCGCCTTCGTCGCTGAACGTGAAGCCGCCGGCGATCTGTGGGTTGTTGGCGATCTCGGTGTTGAGCAGCGCGGCGATGTCGGCCGTCGGTTTCACCGCCGGCCAGCGGCGGGGTCTGAATGTTGGTCGAGATCTGGCCGTCGTCGGAGAAAAAGGAAACGTGGATGGTCTCGCCGCCGGCCGGTACGCCGGGGGGCGCCGGCGCGACGAAGAACGAGCCCAGGTCGGTGCTGATGGAACCCTCGACGCCGCCCGTGAAGCTGACGCCGACGCCGATCGGCGGATTGGGCACAGCCGCGCCGGGTGTTTCGGCGGTGCGCCCCGAGCCGGTGAAATCGTCGGGGCGTTGCAGAATCTCATCGCCCGGCAGCGCGATCTGGCCGGGCCGGCCGTCGGGGAACAACACCGCGCGTGGCTGCGAGGTGCCCTGGTAGCGGACGCCGTCGGGGCTGGCAGGGTCGATCACGAACGGCGCCGCGTCGTCGTTGTCGCCGGCGAAGATGTAGCGGCCCGAATCGAGCGTGTTGCCCAGATCGACCAGTTGCCGGAAAATGCCATCCACCTCGACCTTGATGATGTCGCGGCCGGCGTCGTCGACCGTATCGGTGGCGGCCGAGGAGGCCAAGGTGAGGGCGCGCGTGAGCAGGTCGCCCACCTGGCTGAGCGACGAGTCGGCGTTGCGCAACTCGGCCTCGACGCGTTGCAGGTTGCTGGTGAGCTGCGCGATGCGGGTCAGCTCGGCCTGGGTGCGCACGACGCCCGCCGCGTCGGCCGGGCCGTCGGAGGGCCGCGAGACGCGCAGCCCCGACGAGATCTGGCTGCCAGCCCGCACGCGGCGCTCGCCGGACTGGCGCAGGTCCGCGATGGTTTGCCGCCCGGGTGTCAGAAACGTGATTCTCATGGCTGTTACCTGACGAGGTTCAGAATTTCCTGGCGCAGCGAGTCGACGGTTTGAATCACCCGCAGCATGCTCTCGAAAGCGCGCTGCATGTCGACCAGCCGCACCGCTTCTTCGTTGAGATTGACGCCCGAATAGCTCTCGCGGAGCTGTTCGCTGGTGGTGAGCACCTGCTGTTTGGCGTCGAGATTGAGCTGCGCGGTCTGCCCGGCGTTGCCGACGCTGGTGACGATGCGGCCGTAGAAGTCGCTGAAAGTGGCGCCGTCGAGAAACGTCTGATCGGCCAGGCCCGCCAGCGCCAGCGCGTTGCCGTTGCCGCCGGGCGAGGCCGCCGTGCCGGCGGCGATTTGCGAAACCGCCAGCGGGGCCGCCTCGATGGTCGACGCCGCCGAGGCGCCGCCGGCGTGGTGCGGCTGGCCGTCGTCGAGGCCCGAGGCAAAGCCGCTGCCCGAGGCCGTGTCGGTGGCCTGAAAATCGAATCCTGCGTCGCCGTCGACGCGTACCTCTCCTGCCACCGCCACGAAGCGGATGCGGGCGGCGGCGAAAGCCGGGTCGGCGGCGGCCTGGGCGGCGGCCGCGGCGTTGAGCGCGGTGGCGATTTCCTCGGCCGATTGTCCGCCGAGCGTGCCGCCCGGTTCGAGCCCGGTGGTGAAGCCGGCGTTGCTGGTGGTCGAGCTGAAGCTGAAGCCCTGCTGCGCCGTTTCCGAAAGCACCGCCTTCAGCTCGCCGTCGGCCGAGACGCTGAACTGCACCAGGCCGGCCAGTTGGGGGTCGAGCGCGATCTGGTCGTTGAGCCGGTCGCGAATCTCGTTGGTGGTGTCGGCCGGGGTCGCGCCGCCCAGGATGGGGTCGGTGGTGATGGTGCGCTGGATGGTTCCATCGGCGCTGGTGAAGGTGACCGAGACCGTGTTGCCGGCCGCGGGACCGGACGGCGGTGCCGCGGCGACGAAAAAGCTGTCGATCGTGGCGCTGATCGAGGCCGTGACGCCGTTCGTGAAGTCGACCTGCACGCTCAGCGGCGGCGCCGGCGGGTCGTCGCCGGTGGTTCCCGCGGTGCGCCCCGCGCCGCTGTAGTAAGAGGTCGCGTAGCGAAACAGCGGCTGGCCGGCAAGGCCGGTGAGATCGACGCCGCGCGCCTGCTGTTCGTTGACCTGGTCGGCGATGGACTTGGCGAGACGGTTGACGTCGGTCTGAAAGCCGGGGATGGTCTGGTTGCGGGCCTCGAGAATCGCGCCCAGCTCGCCGCCCTGGCCCTCGAAATCGGCGGTGACGTCGCGGCCGTTGGCGCCGTGAATCACCAGCTTGCCTTGCGACACCGAAGCCGAGATCGGAAACGCCGTGGTCCCCACCAGCAGCGGTGCGCCCTCGGCGGTCAGCGAGACCGTGCCGTCGGACTGTTGCAGCACGTCGAAGTTCACCAGCTCAGACAGGTCGTTGTAGACCTGCGTGAGGCGGGTCTGGTTTGAGAGGTTGACGTCGCCGTTGGCGTTGGTCTTGTTGGCGGCGAGTTTGGCGGCTTCCCCCAGCAAGGTATTGACCGTACCTACCAGCGAGTAGGCTTCGCTTTCCAGCTGCCGGCTGCGCTCCTCCAGGTTCTGGTTGGCGCCGCGGAAGGCGTCGGCCGCCGCGCCGGCGGTGCGCAGCACTTCGCTGCGCAGATTGGGGTCGGTGGGGTTGACCGCCAGGCTCGCCAGCGACGCGAAAAAGTTGTCGACGCCGCGTCCGATGGTGCCTTCGGCGTCGAGCGGAAAGGCCACCTCGACCTGGTCGAGAATGCTTTTCGATTTGTCGTAGAGCGAGGTCTGTTGCCGCGCGCCGAGCACCTGCAGCTCGAGGAAGCGGTCGCGCAGTTCTTCGGTGGCGATGACGTCGACGCCCAGGCCGGGCACGGTCGACTGCTGTGGTAGCACCACCGGCGACAGCACCGTGCGGGCGCGGGCGTAGAACGGCGTGGCGGCGTTGGAGATGTTGGTCTGCACCACCGCCAGCGCCTGTTCGAATGCGCCCAGGCTGCGGGTGGCCGCCGAAAGGGTGCCGCTGAGGTTGCCCACGCTTCAGGCCTCCTGCTCGAAACCGCCGCCGCGGTAGTGCGCCGCCGGGCCGGGCTGGCGGCTGTGAACCTGCCCGTCGCGGTCATAAGAGCTGTCGCGAGGCCCGGCCAGCAAGTCGAGCATCCCCGACTCGACCGCCGCCACTTGCCGCGCCACCTCCGTCAACACCACCAGCCGCCGCCCGAGCCGCTCGCAGCTCTCGCGGAGCCCGGCCGGGGGCGGGGAACCGCCCACGATGGCCCGCTTCAAGGTTTCGAGCCGGGCAGCTTCGGGCTCGATGCTGCGGAAATGCTCGTCCAGCTCGCCATAGCGGCTCAGGCGCAGCAGATCCATGGCGCGATCAAGGCTGCTGGCGAGGGCGTCGATGGTGCTGGGGTGGCCGGTTGGGTTCGGCACCGTGTTGGGGCCGGGCTGGGGCATCATGGTGGTGTTGGGGGGTTGAGCCACGGGCGCGTTGGGGTTGGGCTGGGGCATGGGGTTGTGGCTCATTCGGGGCGTTGGGTTGCGACAGGCGTTCCCCAGGTGCCGAGTCGCCCGGCAGCGCTCGGGCCGGCCACCGCACCTGACCGCGACGCCCGAAAACAGAGCCGCAGGCGTAGGCCGGCGGGCCGAGTCGGCAGAGCGACCCGTTGCGAAGCGCTGTAGTGACAGCGCGGTGGAAGGGGCTCTTAAGCCAAGACATTTAGACCGACACGCCCGAATCTTCAGAAGGGGGACAGTCACTGTGTCTGGCGCCCGGCGAATCCTGGAAGCCTCGGAAACGTCGAGGCGCGAGACGCGGTGGCTATCCCCATCGAGCCCCCATCGAGCCTATGGCGCCACATGGCGCTGGACGGCGCGGAACGCCGCCGGACGGGCGCCCCGCGGCGGTTGTCGTGGCGGCCCGCCCGCTGCCTGGCGACTCGGCCCGCCGGCTCATGCCTGCGGCTCTGTTTTCTCGGGCCGCCGGTTTCTCGGGCCGCCGGGCCTAGCTCGGCGCCGGCGGGCTCTCGACTCCGGGGCGGGGTGGCGCGGGTTCGTTGCGCAGCGCTTCGTCCACCAGTTGCTTGGCGATCTCCTGGCTCGAGGCTTGGAGCGTGCCGTTGTTGACCGACTGCTGGATCTGGTCGACCCGCTGCACCTCGGCCGGGCTGTCGGTGGCGAGCGAGCGCGCCAGTTCGGTGCCCAGCGACGACAGGCTCACCGAGTCGGACTGGCCCGACTCGCGGCTGCGCTGCTGGCGCTCGAGTTGTGCCTGCTGCGTCTGCTCGACCTGGCTGGACCGCGTGTCCTGCTCGGAACGAACGTCGCTGGATGGGGCGAAGTTGTCGCCCAGTGGGGAAATACCCATATGCGCCCCCAAGTGGTTCTATCTTTCTCTTCTCCTTCCCCTACCTTATCGGCAGTTTGGAGGAAAACGTGATGGCCGGCGGAGGCTGGGGGGCCGGGGCGGCTGGGAGCGGGCGGAGCAGGCCGCAGCCGGCCGCCGGGCAGGGTTCGGGAGCGGCTTGTATCACCTGCGGCGGGAGCCGAAATTCGTCCCAATGGCCCCATAGAAGAGGCCGTTCCGATGGCCCACGGAAGCCGGAACGGCCACCCGTGGCGTGAATCTCCAGGTTTGCCGCGTACCGATTCGTCGGTACGTAGGGCCAACAAGCTCGAAGGCCGGGGCCCCCAACAACCGCCGTCCCGGTGCCCTTGGGACTTGCCCTATAGCCCGGGCTGGTTCGCCACTGGGTCATCGTTTGCGTCCAGATCATGGCTCGCTTCATTGAGGCTTTTCAAGATCATCTGCGAAATACCGAAAGCGCCGCGTTGAGCCAGAACCCGGGCGACGTGCTCCTCGGCGAGCTCCATATAGCCCTGGGCTCCGGTCTCGGTCGTGGGGTCGCTGAGCGGCTCGCTGGCTTCGCGGGCGGTCTTGAGCAGGCGCGCGATCAGCAGGGCCTCGAACTCGCGGGCGGCGGCGAGGGCGTCGATGGGGACCCCGGCCGGGGTGAAAGTGAAGCCTTGGGGGAGATTGGCTATGGTCATGGTTTTTATGTTGTTTTGGGATGGTTCTGTGAAGATGGAACGGGTTGGCGATCAAGCCCCGACGGGCCACTCGATCCGCAAGGGTGAGCTCGCGTTGCGAGGCTGGGTTGGTCGGGTGTTTAAGATTGGTTTCCTGTGTGTGTCCCGGTGGTGCTCTCGCCCCCGGCCTCTCTGCTTGTTGGCCCAACGTACCGACGAATCGGTAAGCGGCAAACCTGGAGGTTCACGCCACGGGTGCCAATTCCGGCTTCTGTGCGTTGGGCCGGCGCGGGTTTGAGGGCTTCTGGTCTTCAGATGACCTCCAGTTCGGCATCGAGGGCTCCCGAGGCGGCGATGCTTTGCATGATGGCGATGATGTCGCGCGGCGTGGAGCCGATGGCGATCAAGGCGGCGACCAGCTCTTCGACCGTGGCGCCCTCGGCGATCTTCACCTCGCGGGCCTTTTGTTCCTGCACCTGGACCCCGACTTGCGGGGTGACCACGGTCTGGCCGGGTGAGAGCGGCGGCGGCTGCGAGACCTGGTAGTCGGTCACCACCTGCACGGTCAGATTGCCGTGCAGCACCGCCACCGGGGCGATTCTCACGGTATTGCCAATGACGACCGTGCCGGTGCGTTCGTTGAGCACGACCTTGGCACGGCGGTCGGTTTCGATCTCGACGATATCGATCTGGGCGATGAAATCGACCCCCCGCAACTGGTAGGCGGGGGGCATGCGGACCGCGACAATGCCGGAGTTGACGGCTTCGGCGACGGCGTTGGGGAAAGTGCGGTTGAGGGCGGCGGCGATGTGCGAGGCGGTGACGAAGTCGGGCCGCCGCAGTTGCAGCCGGAAGCCGGCCGGGTCGGGCTCGACCGACGGCGCGCTGCGCTCGATCAGGGCGCCTTCGGGGATGCGCCCGACCGTGGGGTGGTTGACCTGGACGCTGGTGCCGCCGCGGCCGGCCGAAAATCCGCCGATCGACAGCGGTCCCTGGGCGACGGCGTAGACCTCGCCGTCAGCGGCTTTGAGCGGGGTGAGTACCAGCGTCCCGCCCTGCAGCGTATCGGCGTCGCCGATCGAGGAGACCACGACATCGATGCGTCCGCCGGGGGTGGAGAAGGGCGGCAGCGTGGCGGTGACCATCACGGCGGCGACATTGTTGACGCGAAAACCGGTCGGGGGGATGTTGACGCCCATCTTGCGCAGCAGGTTCGACAGCGATTGGATCGAGAACAGGGTTTGCTGGCCATCGCCGGTCCCGGCCAGGCCGACCACCAGGCCATAGCCGATCAGCAGGTTGTCGCGGACTCCTTCGATGGTCACCAGGTCTTTGAGCCGGGCGGCGGGCAGCGGAGTCGGCAGCGGCCAGAGCAGCGTTGCCAGTAGCGTAACGATGAGCGCGACAGCGGTCCGGCGGGGCGCGGTGGTTTTTGCGGTTGGCATGGTATCTGGTGCGGTTGTTCGGGTTCGGTTTCGGGGTCGTAATTCGGGTCGTGCCGGAGGGTGCCGGAGGGAGACAGTCACCGTGTTTCGCACTCTGCGAATCCCGTAAACCCCTGAAAAATCGAGGCGCGAAACGCGGTGACTGTCCCCATGAAGCATCGCTGCCGGGCCAGACTGGAGTCTTTCCGCAGCCTCGTGAACCCGCGCTGGTCGTCCCGGGCCGCTTCGGTTTCGCAAGCCGCCGGCAGGGTCGGGGTGTTTTCGATTCCGCAGGCGTTTCCGCTTCCCCGGAGGTGTAAGGTTGTCCGCGATTCCCGCAGTGCCTGCGTTCCTGGGCCGCCTGCGCGGGCTCACGCCTGCGGCTCTGAGTGGCAATTCTTGGCCACTGTTCGGCTTGCGTACAGCGTTGGCCGGTTCTTGTTCGGCGCCCCCCCGGTTAGAACGGCAGAATCTTCTGCAAAATGCGGTAGAGCAAATTCGGCCGGCGAATGGCGTCGTCGACCACGCCGCGGCCGTTGACCCGCAAATCCATCAGGCCGATGCGGCTCGACGGCACGGCGTTGCCGGGGGTAATGTCGGCCGGACGCACCACGCCGCGCAGCCAGACGACCTGGCGCTCGGAATTGACCAGGATTTCCTTGCCTCCTTCGATGATGATGTTGCCGTTGGGCATGACGTGGGTAACGTGGGTCGTCAGCACGGCGGTGACGCTGGTGGTGCGGCTGGTGCTGCCCTGGCCCTGCAGGCTCGAGTCGCCCGTCGAAGAAAGCAGATTGACCAGCGGGTTGCGCGCCCCGGGGATGCCCAACAGGGCCGGGATCGAGCTGTCGGCCGAGGAAGTACGGGCCTGCGCGGTGGCCCCGCTGGTGAGCGCGCTGGCCTGCTCGGCGATCTGGACCGTCACCAGGTCGCCGACCTGGGCCGCTTTGGGATCGCGCGAGACCTCGCCCAGAAAGCCCGTGCTGACGTAGAGCGAACCGGCAGCCGGGCCATTCTGGCGTGTCACCCGCAGCGAATCCTCGATGTAACGGTTTAACTCCTGTTCGTTGTTCTGGGCGCCCAGCGGCGCGGTGAAGGCCACGGCCCACAGGGCGGCCAACACGGCGGCGCTGGTGGGACAGACCATCCTGTCTGTC
Source organism: Terriglobia bacterium (assembly GCA_963824095.1). Lineage (GTDB taxonomy): Bacteria > Acidobacteriota > Terriglobia > Bryobacterales > UBA6623 > JBBDWJ01. The sequence goes on from CAWGNS010000001.1 coordinate 147,969, forward strand.
CTGCTCCGCAACGGCGAGGGTAGCTGGGGGATGCGTCGGGTCATGGCAGCGATACCACCTCTGCCTGGCGCGAGTCGAGGATGCGGGCCCGCACGGTGGAGCCCGATTGCAGGTTGCGGCAGTGGATGATCTCGCCGTTGGCGCCCGATTCTTCGGCGCGCGCGGCGGTGCGCAGCACGACCCGTGGCGAGCGGTAGCGCAGCTCGATCATGTCGCCGCGCTGCACCGCCAGCGCCGCCTCCATCATGCGCTTTTCGAGGACCTCGCCAGCCTTGATACCCTGCCTGAGCTGTTGCCCAGTAACATCCTTGGAAGACAGGGCATATTGCTCTGGATCGCCGGGCAGAAAGCCGTTCTCGAAGCGGAAGTCCTGGGGGCCGATGGCGGTTCGCGCCTCGAGCGCTTCGCGCGCCACCGCGTAAGAGCCGCGCACGCGCGCCGTGGCCCGGAACGAGAGGTTGCCGCTGTGGCCGCGCGGGTCGGTCCAGCGCAGGGTCAGCGTGGCGGGCCGGCCCAGGCCGCGCAGGGGCGTGGGTAATGGGCTCGACAGCTCGAAATCGAGCGGCTCGGCCGGCAGCAGCGGCTGGTCAAAGCCGTTCAGCTCGACTTCGACCTGCTTTGTCTCGACGTGGTAGCGCTCGGCGACGGCCGCGACGACCAGTTGGCGGACCTCGGAGCTGTCCAGGCGGCGCATCTTGCGGGACAGCAGGATGGCGTCGGGCACCGCCTTGGGGTCGAGCGTGATGCCCAGGTCTTCCGCCCACCCCAGCAGATCGGCGCGCGAGACGCGGCGCTCGACGCCCGGCAGCGGGGCGTAGCCGAGAATCGTGTCGGGGTCGGCGGCCTGGAACGCGGGGACGACGGCGGCCAGGTCGGACGCCAGGATACGGTCGGCGTGGAGTTGGATCTGGGGCGGGTTGGCGGCGGCCAGGGCCAGCGTGGCGAGCAGACAGGCCCCTAGAGGCGGTTTCCATGCACTAGTGGTTCTCATATGATTCTCTGATCTTATTGGGGTATTCATGAAGTAAAAATTTAAGCGTGACGGTGGCCAACCGAGGCGGGGAGGTTCACGCCACGGGCAGCGGGCCTGGCTTCGGGTGCTGCTGGGGCCGGGTTGGGTCTGTTGGCCTGCATCTTTTTTGGCTTGCGGTTGGCTTGCGGCTCGGCTGTGGTCCGCGCGATTGTCAGGCCGGGCCTTGGTTGGTTAGCCCTTCGGCTAGACGCTCAACTGGTTTGCCTGCTGGTACATTTCATCGGCGGTGCGCACCACCCGGGCGTTGGCTTCGTAGGCGCGTTGGGCCGTGATGAGCTGGATGAATTCCTCGACGACGCTGACGTTGGAGTTTTCCAAAAAGCCCTGGCGGAGCTGGCCCAGGCCTTCCTGGCCTCCAGGCAAGCCGACGATGGGGTCCCCGGAGGCTTCGGTCGGCTGGAACAGGTTGTTGCCCAGGGCTTTGAGGCCGGCCGGGTTTTGGAACATGGCGATCTCGATCGAGCCGGCCTGCTGCGCCTGGTTCTGGCCGGGCTGGGTATAGCTGACGGTGCCGTCGAGGCCGATGCTGACGTCGAGCGCGTCCTGCGGGACGGTAATGTTGGGCTCGACGAAGTCGCCGTTGTTGGTGACCAGTTGGCCGTCGCGGTTGAGCTGGAACGAGCCGGCGCGGGAGTAGGCGAGTTCGCCCGTCGGCTGGCGGATCTGGAAGAAACCGTTGCCGGCGATGACCACATCGAGCGGGTTGCCGGTGCCGACGAAATCGCCCTGCCGGAAGATCACCTCGTTGGCGACGACCCGCGTTCCCAACCCCAGTTGCAGCCCGGTCGGGAACACGGTCTGCTCGCCCGACTGAGTGCCGGGGGCGGTGAGCGTCTGGTAGAGCAGGTCCTGGAACTGCACTTTGCGGGTCTTAAAGCCGGTGGTGTTGGCGTTCGCCAGAGTTGTTGGCGATGGTGTCGACGTTGAGTTGCTGGGCCAGCATGCCGCTGGCGGCGCTGTATAAGGCTCGGATCATGAAGGTCCTCGGGTGGCGCAGGCTATCTTGCCTGTGTCTGGGTTTTGTTGGGAGGTTGTTGTTGAGCTATTGCTTGTACATTTATCGTTAGTAATGACTTGTCGGATCACTGACCTCCCGGTTCGACTTCCTTGGTTTGCTTCCTTCTGGCTTTCGCGCCGGCTTGTTTTGCGGGTCGCGACCGATTTCACAGGCAGGATTGCCCGTGCCACTTCTAATTGCCTGTGCCACTTCAAGTTGCCTGTGCCACTAGCGCAGCGAGCCCAGCGTCTGGACGGCGCGGCCGTTCATTTCGTCGGCCACCAGGCTCGCGATGCGGCTGAGCATCTGGAAATTGCGGCTGGTGTGGATCATCTCTACCGCCGACAACGGCACGCTGACGTTCGAGCCCTCCAGGTAGCCCTGCTTGACGACGGTCGCGGCGGCGGGCTGGGTTTGCACTCCGTCGGGCGCCTGGAAGTAAGTCAGCCCGGCTTTGGTCAGCGGCGGGCGGCCTTCAAACGCCACGATGCCCAGTTGGGCCAGGTTCAGGTCGCCGGCGCGGATCATGCCGCTTTCGCCGATGTGAATGTCCTGGCCGGCGGGGATCTGGATTTGCTTGCCCGCCGTATCGAGCGCAGCATAGCCGTCGACTGTCTCCAGCCGCCCCTGCGGGGTCAGGTGGAACGCTCCGCTGCGCGTGTAGAGGCGTTGGCCGGCGGGGGTTTCGACCGTCAGAAAACCCGGGCCCGATAGCGCCACGTCGAGCGTCCCCTGGGTGCGCTCGAGCGGGCCTTGCTCGAAGTCGATCATCGAACCCTGGACGACCGGCATCCAGCGCGTTTCGGCCGTGTTGGGGTCGGGCGCGGTCAGCTCGGTGCGAAACAGGCGAAAGAACTCGCGGTCACCCTTGAAGCCGTTGGTCGAGGCGTTGGCGAGGTTGTTGCCGATCAGCTCGAGGGTTTCGATTTGCGCCTTCATGCCGGCGGCGGCGATCAGCAGTCCCTGGTCCATGGCGGCTGGGGTGGTGCAATCGGGACGCCAACGCTCAAGCGGTTTGGAATGAGGGCAAAGGGCTTGGAGCCGGCACGAAAGCGGCGCGCGAATCTTGGCGGGTGGCAGTTTGTTGGCGGCTTGGGAACGGGCTGGGCGGGCTTGGGGCGGGCGTAACCCGTTGAAAGCCGTGAGGCGCGGGTTTTGGTCCGCCGGGTGCGTTGGAGGGCGGCGATGGCGCTGTCCGCAGCTCTGGGATTTTCCGCCTTGCCAAGGCCGGCAAGCGTGGCGAAAGCTGCGAATGTCCTGGCGAGGCCGGCGAGCGTGGCGGCCCGCTTCTCCAGTTTGGGTCTGCTGGCCCGGCGGCAGGACGCCGCCGGGATTACGGCGGGGCTCGCCACGAGTGCGACCGCGGGGCTGGGGCGGACTTCGCTGGCGCTGTTGCCTCCGCTTTCTGCTTCGGTTTCCGCTTCGGCGGGGTTGTCGCCTCGCTCGTCGGCGGGCTCGTTGCTGCGGCCCTTGGGGGCTTCATCTTCGCCGCGGGTGGCGCCCAGTGCGGTGCGCGGCGGGTCGGCGGATGCGCGGGGGGCAGCCGCGCCGGCAAGTTTTGGGGCGCGGGTGGCCGAGCGGCCGGCGGGCCGGCCGGATGATGGTTCGCGCGGGGCCCAACGTCGCGGATTGGATGGGCGCGGTAGCGGCGGGTCAGGGGCCGATCGCCCGGCCAAATCGGGCACGAACCAAACCGCCGGAAGCGGCGGCCGGGCGGCTCTCCAGAGCCGGGGCGCACCGGGGCTTTCCGAGCGGGACCGCGCCGCGGAGGCCGCCGCCCGCCACGACAATGCCCGCCACGACAATGCCCGCCACGACAATGCGCGCGACGACGATGCGCGCCACGATGGCGACCGCAACGGCACGGGCGCAAACGGCACTGGCAGCGACGTGAGCGTCGGCGACGGGGCGCAAGGCGTCGCCCGGAACGGCTCCGGCGGCATTTTGGACCGCAACGACCGAGCCCAGGGCGTGGCGCCGCCGGGCGGAGGCGGTCGCGGCGGTCAAGACGGCGGACTGGAGGCCGGGGCTGGCTCCGGGCGTGACTCCGTCACCGGGCTGGGCGACAACGGCGCGGCAGAGCCGGGCGGCGCGCGCTGGCGGTCGGCGGCGGCCAACGGTGGTTTGGCCGGATCGCGCTGGGCGGCCAGCTATTTCGGGCCCGGCGGGTTCGCCGAGACGGGCTTGTCCGAAGGGGGGCTCCCGGGGTCCGGGGCGGGGGCAGCCCAAGGTCTCGCCGCGACCGCCGCGGCCGACTCGGCAATCGTAAACGCCTCGGCAACGGCAACGGACCTGGCGGCGGGCCCGGGCGCCGGCGGGGCCGCGAGGGCTGCCGATGTTTCGGCAACGGGCAGCCCGGCATCGGACGACTCCGGTCAGGATACCGGGGACGCCGGGCCCGCCGCGGCCGACAATGGGCTTGCGCCGGGCGACGCGACGGCGGGCCGCTCCACTGCCGGACCTAATTTGTATCTCAGCTTACGGTTTGGTGAGTGGGGAGGTTTTTCCACAGGCTCATGCGGTTCTGGTACGTTTGTCGCTGGAGCATTTGAAGGCGGCTCGGCTGCGGGCGCGGATGCCTCCGGAGGGCAGGGACCGCACGGCAGCTCCGCGGCGGGCGCCGGGGTCCAAGTAGCCCCCGCGGGCTCCGAACGTAACACGGATTCCGTTCCACGGGAAACATTATTGCCCCGTGACATAGGGCCATACCGAGGCGATGGCGTAGGGCCCCAGGAAAGTTTTTCGGGTGGGCCGCAGCCCGACGCATCTGTGGAAAACCGGGGCGGCGCCGACGGGACCCCGGACTGGGTCCTATCTCACTCATTTCATGGCAGCAAAACAATTGAGGCGGATTTGCTTGGGGCGGATGGTGCGAGAGATCCTCAAAAGTTTCCACAGGCTGTGGGCGGCGCCGAGGGAGGTAGTCCGCCGCAACCGGAAGCGGCGGATCAGCTCGGGGCCGAGCCCGGCGCAAGCGGCGGTGACGACCCTGCGAGCGAAGGGGACGACGGGCGGATTGCGGGGCATCGAGGACGCGCGAAACCGGCCAGTACCCTAACGGCGGCCCCCGCCGGAGCCATCCAGGACGGGCCGGGCGCCGAGGCCTCGAAGACGGGCGGAGCGGGTGCAACGGCCGGCAGCGGCGCGCCGGGGGCGGACGCCGGGACGGACTCCGGGACGGGCAGCCCGGCACATCAAGGCGAGGCCGCTTCGGGAGCGCCCTGGGGGCCGAACGCGGGGAGCAGTGTGCACGCGCCGCTCTCCGCCGCCCGTTTGGGGACGATTGCGAACGGACCGTCCGCGGCGGGATCGGGTCTGGCGCAGCCTTCGGGTCCGGGCTCGGCCTTGGGCGGCGGCAGTTTCCCGGGCACGGCCGGTGCTCCGGCCGGTTCCTCATCCGACGATACCGGTGCCGCAAGGGCGTCGAAATCCCACACCGAACTCTCCACGGCGGCCTTTGGGCTGCGCCTGGATGCCGCCGGGTCCAGCTCCGGTCCATCTGGAAATACTAATTCTCACCTGCCGTATCCAAGCGATTCCTCAAGTATCGCTTTGTGGCGGCAGGCCGCCGCCGCGATGGCGCCTGGCGGGGGCGCTGCAGCAGGCGCGGCAGGGGGCGCGGGTGGTGGCGTGGTGGCGGGCGATCTGTCGGGGGGATCGGGCGAGCGCGGGGCTACTGCAACCGGCGATGGGGGCTCGAACGGCGCCGGCGAAACCTCGGCGGCGGGCCGGGCCGCCGGCAACCAGGCGGCGGCGCCGCCGCGGGTTGGCGAGGGTGGAGCGGCGACCGCGGCGGGGAGTGGCCTTGGCGCAGGAGGCGGCCAGCACGGTTCGGGCCCGGGCGGAGGCGGCCTGGGCGAGAGTGGCGGGAACGGGGGTGGCGCCGGCCCAGCAGGCTTGGGCGGCTCCGGTCGTTATGTAATGCAGAATACATTGGAAGTGTACGATGGAACACGATCGTCGGGCAGCGGCAGTGGGGCGGGAGCGCCGCGGGCCGACAGCCGGGCGGATGCGGCGGCGGCGCTGGTGCGGGCGGCCTCGATCGAGTCCGGCGCCGCGACGCAGCGCATCAGCGTCCTGCTGCAGGACGACCAATTGGGCCGGATTGCGCTGCGGGTGGCCGATCGGGGGGGCTGGATTCACGCCGCGGTGCGCACCGACGGCAGCCGCGCGGCGCAGTTGCTCAACGATTCGCTGCCGGCACTGCTCGACTCGCTGGGGCAGCGCGGGCTGCAGGCGTCGTGGCTGTCGGCGGAGGGCGACGGCGCGGCGCAGGGAAACCAGGCGCGGCAGGGCCAGCCGCGCCGGCAGCGCGGCGGCGCGGCGCCGGGCGGCCGGCGGGTGGCCCGCACGGCGGTTGCCGCGTTCACGGTCGAGGCGGCTGGCGGCTAGGGCCGGGCTGGCGGCTGGGTGCGGGTTGGTGGCGGGAGCGCTGGAGTACGCGGGCCCGGGCAGGGCGCCGGGCGGAAAGGATGGAAACCGATGAGCGATGCGATTGGAATGGTAAGCCGTGCCGCCAGTGGGACGGACGCGGCGAGCGCCGGGGCGGGGTCGGGCCTGACCGGGCTCGGCGACCGCGACACGTTCTTGAAGCTGCTGGTGGCGCAGGTGCAGAACCAGGACCCGCTGAACCCGCAGGAGCCGGTCGAGTTCGTCAGCCAGCTCACGCAGTTCAGCCAGCTCGAGACGCTGCTGTCGATGCGGACTTCGCTCGATACGCTCGTGCAGGGCATGCCGGCGGCAACGCCGCCGCCCGACGATACCGGAGACGGTAGCGGCGATGGTACGGACGCGTCGCAGGTTGGCTTGTGAGAAAGTGCCGGCGGGTCGCGCGCCACGTTTGGGTTGTGGCGGCGTGGCGGATGCGGGGCGCTTCGCTTTTGTGGGGCTTCGGCCCGCCGGCTTACGCCTGCGGCTCTGTTGTTGGATGGGGATGTCTGTTTAGTTTGGGTTGGGTTTGATGGTTTTGTTGTTTGGTTGTTTTTGGAGGAAATAAGTTATGCCTAGTGCTTTTTTTACGGCTTTGTCGGGTTTGCGCTCGCACCAGGGGGCGGTGCAGGTGGTGGCCAATAATATTGCCAATTTGAATACGGTTGCGTTTAAGGGCAGCCGGGCGGATTTTCGCGATTTGTTTTATCAGAATATCGGGCTGAGCCGCTCGGGGGTGGCATCGCAGATCGGTCTGGGCGTCTCGCCGATTACGGTGTCGCGGCGCTTCGAGCAAGGCACCATTCAAAATACCGGCGGCTTGCTCGACGCGGCGATCCAGGGCGAGGGCTTTTTTATCGTCTCCGACAACGGCGTGCTGCAGTTCACGCGGGCGGGGAATTTCCAGCTCAATGCCGATCAGGAGATGGTGACCATCAACGGCGAGCAGGTGCAGGGTTGGAACCGCGATCCCAATACCGGGGCGGTGAACACCAGCCTGCCGATCGCCGATATCAATCTGCAGGGCAACGACCGCATCGAGCCGCGCGAGACGACGACCTTGCAGGTGAGCGCCAACCTGGCGACCGGCTCGACGACGGCGTTCGCGCGGCCGGTGCAGGTGTACGACTCACTGGGCGCCTCGCATATCGTCACCATGGTGTTCACGCCGACGATTCCGCCGCGGGCGGGGGCCTCGAGCTCGTTCGACGTGACCGTGACGATCCCGGCGCAGGACGTGGTGGACGCGGGGGGCAACCCGCCGACGGTTGACCCCAATATCGCCGTCAACCCGGGCGCGCCGCCGATCGGGTTTCCGATCGATTTTGACGCCGGCGGCGACCTGATCAACCCCAACCCGGGCAACCCCTACCAGATCGCCCTCGACATGACGCAGGCGACCGACCCCACCGATCCGACGGTCGTGACGGCGCTGCCGGTGACGCTGGCCAACGGCGCCGCCGATTTGTCGATTACCTGGGACCTGTTCAATCAGCAGCAGCAGCCGACGATTACCAGCGTGGCGGCCAGCTCGGCGATTACCGATATTTTGCAGGACGGGCGGCCCTCGGCCGAGCTGACCTCGATCTCGGTGGCCGACGGCGGCCGCATCACCGGGCTGTTCAGCGACGGCCGCACCCTGGTGCTGGCGCAGTTGGCGCTGCAGCGGTTCACCAACCCGACCTCGCTTTTGGCGCTGGGGAACAACAACTACATTCCGACCGCGGCGTCGAGCGTATCGAGCCCGGGACCGCCCGACACCGGTGGACTGGGATCGGTGCTGGGACTATCGCTCGAATTCTCGAACGTCGATATTTCTCAAGAGTTCACCGATCTGCTGACGTTCCAGCGCGGCTTTCAGGCGAATTCGCGGGTGATTACGACCGCGGACACGTTGAACCAGGAGGCGTTGAATCTGATCCGGTAGCCGCACGGCCGGTAGAAGGACAAGGGCGGCGTTGGGCGGACCTAGCGCCGGGCTGGGTGCTCTTTCCAGACCTGCGGCGTTGACGATGGCGTGTTGGCCCGGCCGCCTGGGCAAAGCCCGCGGCCGCAACACCGTCGGCGGCAACCCGCTCGGCGGCAACCGCCCCTGGTAGCCGCGACCTGTGTGGGCCAGGCCAGGGCGGGCCCGGCTGGATTTAGGGCCGCAGGTCGGGCAAATCGCCAGCCCTGCGCTAGGGGTGCCGCCATACGGGTGTCGCGACAGGGCGTTGGTGGCTTTTTGGGGTGGCAGGGTTTGGGATGCCGGGTACGAAAAAGTTGCCTGTTGGGGCGCATTTCGCCGCTGGCGAGGCGTTGGCGGGCGATGCGGTGGAGTCGGACGAGGGGCGGGCGTTGCGGCCGTTTCTCGATGTGCCGATCGAGGTCACCGTGGAGTTGGCTCGCAAGAAGTTGAAGGTGCGCGAGATTCTCAACCTGCAGATCGATTCGGTGATTCAGATGGATCAGTCGGCCGGCGAAAACGTCGATTTGCGGCTCAACGGTATCGCCGTCGGCAACGGCGAGATCGTGGTCATCGAGGACACCATGGGACTGCGGGTCACGGACTTGAAGGCGCGCGTGATGGAACACGAGTAACGCCGTGGGGTGCCCTTTATTAGTATCGCCGCCGCGAACCCGTCTGGCCCCGGGAGGTTCGGCTGCCGCGAGCCGGTACGCCAGCAGCCGGCGTGGCTCAGGGAGTCGTGGCGGGCACGGGAGCTGCCGGCCTTGCCTGTCTGAGGTTGGCCTGGCTGAGGCGGGCCGTGGGCGGGGTTTGGGCCGTCGCCGGGCTGAAGGTTGCCGGCCTGGGGGTTGTGGAGAGGGCGGGGATGGGTAGCTCGCTGGCAGCTTTGGCGCTGGTTTTCGGGCTGCTGGGCGCGGTGTTGTTCTGGGCGCGGCGGGTGGGCGGCGGCAGGGCTTCGGGCGCATCGCTGGGCGTCGTCGATGCGGTGCAACTGGGTGCGGGACGGTCTCTGACGGTCGTGCGCAGCGGGCGGCGGTATTTTCTGGTCGGCGCGACGGCGCACTCGATTTCGTTGATAGCCGAGCTCGACGCCGGCGACGTGCTCGACCCGGCGTTGACGGCGGAGCGGGCGCTGAGTCTGCCGGGCTGGCCTGGGTGGGCGGCGCGCCTGCGGTCGTTGAGGAATGCGCGATGAGCTGGCCGGCGCGGGCGATGGCGTCGCGGCTGAGGCCTTTGTTGTTGCGGCCGTTGCGGCTAGGGGCTTTGGCGCGGAGGCCTGTGCGGCCGGGGTGTTTGGCGCGCATAGCCTTGCTGTTCGTTCTTATCGGCCCGGCAAATCCGTTACCGGCGCAAAAAGCGCCGACGCCGCCGCGGGCGCCGCAAGTGTCGATCCCCGGGGTGAGTTTCGGCGGCGAGCCGGGCGAACTGGGTCTGTCGATGCAGATCCTGCTGCTGATGACGGCGCTGACGCTGTTGCCGGCGGCGGTGGCTTCGCTGACGCCGTTTTTGCGGCTGGTGATTGTGCTCCATTTTCTGCGCCAGGCGGTGGGGACGCAGACCGCGCCGAGCAACCAGACGCTGCTGGGCCTGTCGCTGTTCCTGACGGTGGTGCTGATGCAGCCGCTCGCCGATCAGGTGAATACGGTGGCGATCGCGCCGCTGCGCAAGGGCGAGATCACGCAGCAGCAGGCTTTCGAGCGGGCGCAGGCGCCGGTCAAGAAGTATCTCAGCCGCTATGTGCGCGAGCAGGACGTGGGGCTGTTTCTCGATATCACCAAGCAACCGCGGCCGCGCAATCTCGACGAGGTGAGCCTGATGGTGCTGATGCCGGCCTACGTGTTGTCGGAGCTGCGCATCGGTTTTCAAATCGGCGCGGTGTTATTCCTGCCGTTCCTGGTGATCGATCTGCTGGTTGCCTCGATCACATTGTCGCTGGGGATGATTCAACTGCCGCCGGTGATGATCTCGGTGCCGTTCAAGCTGCTGCTGTTTGTGCTGGTGGACGGCTGGAACCTGGTGGTGGGGTCTTTGGTGAAAGGTTTTTATTAGGGCCGTTGTTCGGTTGATCCGTTGAGCCGTTGAGCCGAGTGTGGTGGTGAGTTGGGGCAGCTACCGGTTCAACCGAACGATGGTGAACGGAATCACGAATCCGCGCCGGCGGCCGACGTAAGTGTGGACAGCAGCCGATTTCGGATCAACCGATCAACCGATCAACGAAACAACGGTGATCAACCGATCAACGGAACACCCGAATATGACTACGGACATCGCAGTGGAAGTCATCCGGATGGCGTTTTGGACGGCTTTGGTGGTGGGGGGGCCGATTCTTTTGATTGGGTTTGTGGGGGGGATTGTGGTCAGCCTGGTTCAGATTCTGACTTCGATGCAAGATCCGGCGTTCAATACGGTGCCGCGGTTGTTTTTGTTCTTGGCTTCGGCGGCTTTGCTGATGCCTTGGATGGCGAACAAGCTGGTGGTCTATACGACCGGTTTGCTGGGCGGGCTGGAACGGTTTTCGCGGTAGGGCTGGAAGCCGTCTGCGGTGTGGCCCTTGGAAGCGGGACAGGCAATCTTGCCTGTCGTTTGTGGAGACGTGCTCTCTGTTGTGTCCGCGGTTCGGCGGCCTCTTACCGGCTGCGGGAAAGCTGTATTCGGGCCCGGCAGTGGCTCGGCTGGCACGGCCTCGGTGGGGCGGGGCCCTACGTCGCGATGAATCGCGACGCGGCAAACCTGGAGGTTCACGCCACGGGTGCGGCTTCCGGCTTCGGTTGCTGTTTGGGGTGGGTGGTCGTGTTTCACGGCAGAGGGCCAGACACGAGACGCCGGCGTTTACGCCGGCACTGCCGGCCGGAGGCCCGCGCCACGGGGTTGGTCACTCCGGTGGTGAGGGTTTGGGTGTTCCAGGGCGCCACGGGTTCCGCTTCGTGTGGGCGGTTGGACGCTGGCAACGATGGTGCTGCATGTTTCGGCGACTTTGCTGTTCAACTACACGCTGCTGCTGGCGCGCAGCGCGGGGTTTGTGGCGTTTCTTCCGATTCCGGGGATGCGGGCCGCTCCGGTTGCTGCCCGGATCGCGTTGGCGCTGTTGCTGACGGTGCTGGCGGGGCCTTTGGCTTTGGGCGTTTCGGATGCGGGACCCATCGTCGACAACGATGCGGCGGTGTGGGTGTTGGCGCGGATGTTGCTGGCGGAAACGGCGCTGGGGGTGGCGTTGGGCGCCGCCGTTGCCCTGTTGCTCGAAGCGTTTGGGCTGGCGGCTCAAATTCTGGGGTTCCAGGCCGGCTATTCGTACGTCAATATGATCGACCCCAACACGCAGGTCGATGCGTCGATTCTCAACGTGATGATCGCGTTGTTGTCGAGCCTGCTGTTTTTTACGTTTGGCCTCGACCGGCAGTTGCTGCGGGCGTGGTTTGCCGCCATCGAGAGTTGGCCGCTGGGGTCGTTTTCCACGCGGCCCGTCGATGCGATGCGCATGGTCGAGTTGGGCGGGCTGGTGTTCAAGACCTCGGTGCGGCTGGCCTTTCCGGTGGTTGCGCTGCTGTTGCTGATTGATTTGACGCTGGGGCTGTTGAACCAGATCAACGGCCGGCTGCAGTTGCTGACGCTGGCGTTCCCGGCGAAGATTCTGGGCGGCGTGGCGCTGCTGTTTCCGCTGCTGCTGCTGGCGCCGCGGCTGTTTCACGATCTGGCGGAGCGGACGTTTGAGTTGATTTGGATGATGGTGCGGCGGTGAAGGGGTGTGGGATGCGGCGGGATGAGAGCGGGTCGGTGAGGAGTTTTGGTGGGCGACGGTGTTGAGGATATGTGGCGGCAATGGTGATGGCTCTTGCGGTTTACGCTCCCCTATGGTCGCGGCTCTGAGTGCCGTTTTGCGGCGGTGTTGGCGGGGTGGGGAGGGCTTGTTTTCGGTTTAGGTTTCGATGGCATCGGATCAGGCGCAGCGTACCGAGCAGGCCACTCCGCGGCGCAAGCAGAAGGCGCGCGAGGAAGGGCAGGTTCCCTCCAGCCGGGAATTTACCGCGGCGGTGCAGTTTGCGACCACGGTGCTGCTGTTGCTGGTGTTTTCGGGGGAGGCGGCGGCGGGCCTGGAGCGCACCATGCGGGGGATCGTGCGCGAAGCGTTCCGTACGTCGCTCGACCCGCAGCGGTTTTATACGTTGACCGCCACGCTGCTGGCCGGGCCGCTTTCGTTCGTGTGGGCGCTGGGGACGGTGCTGGTGGCGCTGAGCCTGTTGTCGCATCTGGCGCAGACCGGCTTCGCGTTGGCGCCCAAACGGCTGACGCCCGACGTAGGGCGGCTGAATCCGATGAGCCGGCTGCGCGATCTTCCCGGCGAAAACCTCTCGCAGACGCTGCGCGCGCTGGTGTTGCTGCCGGCGGCGGGCTGGGTGTTCTGGTACGTGGTCGACGCGCGGCTGGAGGGTTTCATGCGCCTGCCGCGGCAGGGGGTCGAGGCCGGTGCGGCGGCGGTGGGGTCGGCGCTGCTCGATCTGCTATGGCAGGCGGCGCTGGCGCTGCTGGTGCTGGGGATGATCGATCTCTACCGCCAGCGGCGCAAGCTTAAGCAGCATCTGTTGATGACCAAGCAGGAGATCCGCCAGGAGCACAAGGACACCGAAGGCAACCCGCAGGTGAAATCGCGGCTGCGGCGCTTGCAGCGCGAGATGCGGCGGCGGCAGATGATGCGCTCGTTGCCCGAGGCGACGGTGGTGGTCACCAACCCGACGCACTACGCGGTGGCGCTGAAGTACGACGCCGAGACGATGCCGGCGCCGCTGGTGTTGGCCAAGGGGCTCGACCACCTGGCGCTGCGCATCCGCAAGGTCGCCGAGGAGCACCAGATCCCGATTGTGGAGAACCCGCCGCTGGCGCAGGTGCTCTACCGCAGTTGCGAAGTCGGGTCGGAAATTCCGGCGGATTTATACCGCGCAGTGGCGGAAATTCTGGCTTATATTTATCGTTTGACGCAGCGAATGTAAGGAATGGCGGGGGCCATGGGCTTGGCGGGATTGAGGGAGCAGAGCCGCCGCTTCGCGGCGGCCGACAGGCGGGAGCGCCTGTCTCTACCTTTGGGCGCGGGGCAGACCGCCGGCCTGAGCCGGGGCTCGGGCGCCGGTTCTGCCCCGTGCCTGGACAGTTTGTTGTGGGCCTGCCGGGTCTTGGGCAGGGCTGGTCGTGGTTCGGCTTCGTTCCAGAAAGAAGGCAGCTCGGCAAATCGGCTGGACGCTGGACGGCGGGGTCTGCGGAGCTTACCGGAGATGCTGGCTACGTTTGGGTTCGTTAGGGTTAGAGTGCGGCGAGCACTTCTTTCATCAGGTGCTGCGCGCCTTCGACGCCGTCCCATGGACCGTTTTCGTACTCGAGGGCGAACTTTCCCTGAAAGCGGCCGGCGATCATCAACTTCACGCAGCGGCCGATGTCGAAGCTATCCCAGCGATCCCAGTACTTGGCGTGCACGGTGGTGTGCGCGTAGGGCAGCAGGGACTGGATGCCGTGGTAGAGCATGTACTTGTGCTCCCAGTTGCAGAAGTCGGGCGAGGCTTCGCAGTAGGGATGGTTCACTTCGTCGAGGATGATGCGGATATTGATGGGGTTGGCGGTGAGTCCCCAGTGATTTTCGAGAGTGACTTTGACGCCGACTTTGCCGCCGTGGTCGGCCATTTCCTTGAAGGACTCGATGGCGTTGGCGAAAAAGACCTCGATCTCTTCGTTGCGCGGATAACCGCTGGTGGCGACAGCGGGAGGGGCGATGCGCGGGCCGCCGGTGTTGACGCGCATGGTCTTGGCGCCGAGGATGGCGGCTCCGTCGAGCCATTTCTTGGCGGTTTCGACGCCCTTACGACGGGCTTCTTTGTCGACCACGCAGATGTCGCGCGGCGCGTTGTTGGAAATGTGATGGCACCTGACGCCGCTGGTGGCGATGACGTTGGCCATCTTGTCGAGCCACTTCTTGGCGGACGGCGTCGAGGGGTCGAATTCATAGAAGGTGCGGCTGCGATTGCCGCGCTTGAACTCGTAGGGGGCGTACATCGAGTCGTCGGTGACATCGCCGAACAGCGAGGACCACAGATCCATGTTGCGGACACCGGGGAAGGTGTCTTTGGTGAACTGCGGGAAATCGAGCAGGGTGATTTCGCCGTACTTCTTCTTCATCTCGGCGATGTTTTCGCTGCCCGGGCCGCCGAATTCACCCTCGCGGCGTTTGAAGATCCAGCGGATGGGATAGGTGTTGGAGGCGATGCGGTCGAGCTTCTCCTCTGGGGTGAGCGGCCGCGTGTCGGCCTTGGCTGTGGCGGCGACCATCCCGGCGGCGACCGCGAGTCCGGCGCTCTTGAAGAAATCGCGGCGCGGGCCCGGATTTTCGAGCGTCGGAAGCGGTGATTGATTCGAATCAGACATGCATTCCCCTTTCCTAGCGAGCGGACTACCTGGAGGGAGTCCGTTGGGTAGAGTCTAGCGCCCATGACGGCGGGCTGCAAGGATGACGCGGTGTGTGGAAACTGGCGGACTTTGTGGACGGTTTGTTTCGCGACGGGATGGCGCGAGCGGAGTTGTTTCGAGGCGAGACGGGAGGTTGGCGCTGCCTATGGCTGGGACGTGTGGTGGATAGGGGAAGGGCTTGGGCGAGGTGCGCGTGGGGCGTTTGGTTTCGGTTTGTTTTGTGTTGGTTGTGTTTGCGGAGGTTTTGTTGGGCGATGGATTGGCAGGTGGGTTGGTTTGAGTCGGTTGCGCACGTTTGGGGGCGGGCGCTGGGGGTTGGTTTGGGGCCGGTTGGAGGGGTTGAGAATTCGGTTGCGCGGGGTACAGGTTTCGCGCACTAATTTGCACCGGCTGTGCTAGTCTAGGGAGGTACGAACGGAACGCTTGCCAGCTTGGTCGCAGTCAGATTGCCTTTGCCTTGTGTCGAATCCTTCTGTCCTCGTCCCCGCTTGCCCGCCTTCGCAGTTCGACAGGAGGATATCATGAAACGACTTTACGTTGGAAATCTCAGTTTTGAAGCGACCGAAGACGATGTGCGCAATGCGTTCTCGGTTTTCGGCGATGTCTCGTCGGTCCATATGGTGACCGATCGCGACACTGGCCGGCCGCGCGGCTTCGGGTTCGTCGAAATGGCGGATTCGGATGCGGCGGAGCAGGCCATTGACGGCCTCAATGGTTCGCAGCTTTCCGGTCGCACCTTGACCGTGAACGAAGCGCGTCCGCGTCCCGAACGGCAGCCCGCTCGCTGGTAAGCACGCGGCGCTAGCCACCGGTCTCGTTGGAGAACCTGTTCGGGGACAGGCGGTGGAAAGCGTTCTGCTTTCAGCACCACACCCAATTTCTTCGGCAAAGATTTTGCCTTGATGCCCGCTGGCGTTCGCCTGTATGGAGATGCCTGGGCCGCGGCGTCATGGAGAAATGCAGCGCTGGCGCCGCTCGGCGCGTCCTTCGCGATTGCGGAGGAACGCCGAGCGGCCGCCGGCGGTTGTTCCGTTTTCCGCCTTTCCGTCGTCCGTTGCCCTTCCTCCTTCCTTGGTGAATGGGGAAAGTCTTGCGGAAAGGGCCTCTCGCTGGCGGTCGACAGAGGGCCCCAGAGCGGCGGCCCCACCTGAGCGCCCCAAAAGGGGCGGCCCCACCTGGTGCTTACCGTTTCGCCCGTTTCAGCGCTTGTTTGATTTTAGGACTCTTCCCACGGCTAAAGCCGTGGGCTATGAGGCGGGGTCGCCCCTTTGGGGCGCTTAGGCGGGGTCGCCCCTCTGGGGCGCTGCAAACCCGAATCCTTTTGGCGTTGTTGGTATTGTGGCGCGGACCAACGCCGTAGCGCTCTCATGCGAGGCAGTAACCTGGGTTCCGGCAGCAAAAATAGGCTACTGGGCTTGCCGCAAAAAGCACCGCCCTCACCCAACCCGCTGGCCGGGCGATTCCTTCGTACCCTCAATCGTTAGAGAAGGCCTCTGGCCTCCGCTGGCGAGCCTGTCGAAGGCGCTTTGGCCTGGAGCAGTGGCAGGGCCCCTGGAGCCCTGCCGGGTCAGCGGTTTGCACCGATGTGCTCCTGGTTATCGCAAGCCCCAAGGTCTGCCTTTGCCTTCGGCGGGGAACCGGAGAGCCTGTACCCGTATCCGGCAAAGTGAATCGAAACGGAGAAATGACGCCGAAGGGAATTGCAAGACAGAACCCCGAAGCCTGCTTTCACCCATCACCTCGAATCATGCGGCCGACCTGATCTGCACCCGCGGTTCTTTTTGAGAAGCTGCGGGTACCCCGTTGGATCGAGGTCTTCGCAACACGATCCGCCAGCGGGCCAAAACCCACGGGGCGGCGCGTCGCGTATTTCCACGCTGACATATCAGCGTGCATGTTGACGCCATGATACGGGAGGCGGCCGGCGGTGTCAATGGTTTTTTGGCCGGCGGGAGATGTGGCGGCGGGCGGCGCGGCGCGGTTGACATCGCAGCGCGCAGGGCGCATCTTGGAACAATCAGTATGCCCTCCGCACATGCCGCTTTTGCCGCACCTCAAGAACCCACCAGCCTTGCCCAACACGCTTACCTGGCCATCCGCGACCGGATTCTGAAGGGAACCCTGGCGCTGGGCGCACCCTTGTCGCGGCGCAAGCTGGCCAGCGAGCTGGGGATGAGCCTGCTGCCGGTGGCCGAGGCCCTGCAGCGGCTCGAAAGCGAAGGCATGGTGGAGAGCTGGCCGCGGGTCGGCACGCGGGTCTGCCGGCCGACGGCGGGCGACATTCGCGAGCGCTACGAGGTGCGCGAGGCGCTGGAGGCGCAGGCGGCGCGGCTGTTTTCGGAAAAGGCGAGTCCGCGCGAGCGCCAGGAACTGGCCAAAATCGCCGAGCGCATGGACGGCCTGTTCGCCCGTGTCTTCAACGGGCAGCGCGCGCGGCCGGAGTTCCTCTACGACGTCCACAGCTACCACGCGCGGCTGCACCTGCGGATTGCCGAATGCACCGGCTGCCAGCTGTTGTGCCAGGCGCTGGAGCGCAACCACGTGATGATCTTCAACTGGATCTACGACGTGGCGGCGGCGCGGCCGCCCTTGCCGGAGCGCTTTCACCGCGACCTGATCCAGGCGATCAGCCAGGGCGACGCCGAAACGGCCGACCGCGCCATGCGGGCACACGTGCGCTACGGGTTGGGCAGCGTGCTGCGGGAGCTGGGGCAGCCGGCGCAGAGCGGCGGCGGGAACGGCCGGCAAGATGCGCCGGAAAACACGGCGCAGGCGAAACCGCGGCGCAAGACGGCGGCGGGGCGGAATGCGGCGGAGCCCGGGGGGAAGACGAAGACGGGGCAGCGGAAGGCAGCGCCGAAACGGAAGGCGACAGCGTCGCGGGCGGGGAAGAGGAAAGCGCCGCGATGAGGCGGGGCGCCGGGCAGTCGCCGTGCGAAAAACAGGGGCGTGCGCAGCAGGAGTGCGGAGTCCGTCCCAGGGGCGTTTCCAACGGATGCGCCCGCGTGGGCCGCACATCAATGAGCCCCCAAGGGAGCAACTCGCGGTTCGTTTCGAGCGGGTACGTTCGTGTCGGGGTGGCGTTTTGGTGTCGCCCGTTCCAGGGCTGGGTTAGTCTCTTTTGAGTTTTCCCACGGCTGAAGCCGTGGGCTATCAATGCGGGTCGCCCCTTCCGGGGCTTAGGAAGGGTATTTCGGGCCGCATTCCGCCGCATGTGGATCGGACGTAGGCCGCATGTCCGCGGCATCGTGGCCGCATGTTCGTCTCGCGTCAGGCCGCACGTCGATCGCATGTTGCGGGCGGCCTTGTTCGGGCTCCGCCGTTCCCAGGGTGCTATTATGGCGTGCAACCTTTTGGTCTTTTTCGACGCCTATCGGGACATGTTTTCCTTTCTTGTGATATCCGCCCTGCGATAACCATTGTGATTGGATACCCATTGTGAGAGGTGTGTGGATGACGTCGTGTCGAGAGCGAGTTGTGGTCGCGCTGGGGTCGTTTCTGATGGCCGCGGTGTCGGCGGATCTGTTGGCGGCGAATTGGCCGCAGTGGCGCGGGCCGCATTCGAATGGGAGCACGAGCGAGGCGCGCGACCTGCCGGTAACCTGGAGCGCCACCGAGAACGTGTTGTGGCGGACGAAGCTGCCGAGCTGGAGCGCGGCTACGCCGGTGATCTGGGAAGATACCGTGTTTGTGACCTCGGCCGAGGAAGGGTTTACGACGCTAAGGGGGCGCGACGGCTCGGGCAAGCTGGGCCCCGATAAGATTTTTCTGATCGCGGTCGATCGAGGGAACGGCGCGGTCCGCTGGCAGCGCGAGATCGACAGCGGCAATGAGCTGTTCCGCAAACAGAACTCGGCTTCGCCGTCGGCGATCACCGACGGCACGCACGTCTGGATCGTCACCGGGCACGGCAAGTTCGCCTGTTTCACGATGGACGGCACTGCGGTGTGGAAGCGCGACATCCAGGCCGACTACGGGCGTTTTGGGCTCAATCACGGCTATGCGTCGACGCCGCTGCTCGACGGCGAGCGGCTCTACGTACAGGTGCTGCACGGCATGAAGACCGACGATCCCTCGTATGTGTTCGCGGTCGACAAGAACAGCGGCAAGACGATCTGGAAGGTCGAGCGGCCGACCGACGCGCAGCGCGAATCGCCCGACAATTATGCGACGCCGCAGTTGGCGAGCGTCGATGGAAACCAGCAACTGGTGATTTCGGGCGCCGACTATGTGACCGGCCACGACCTCGATACGGGCAAGGAGCTGTGGCGGATCGGCGGTTTTAATCCGACCAACAACCCGGCGAACCGCACGATTGCCTCGTCGCTGGTGATCGGCGGAAACGTATTCACCACAAGCACGCGCGGGCGGCCGTTCATCGGCTTTCGCGCGGGCGGATCGGGCGACATCACCGGCAAGAGGGAGCTGTGGACGAACGATCTGGGCTCGGATGTGCCGACGCCGACCACCGACGGCAAATACATCTACGTGCTCAACGACCGCGGTTTTCTCAACTGCCTCGAAGCGACGTCCGGCAAGGTGGTGTACGAAGGCCAGCGCATCGAGCTGGGCACCTACAGCGCGTCGCCGCTGCTGGCCGATGGCAAGATCTATAGCACCAACGAAGAGGGCACGACGACGGTGGTGAAAGCCGGGCCGGTGTTCGAGATTCTGGGCAGCAGCAAACTCGACGAGCACACGCTGGCGAGCCCGGTCGCCGCGGACGACGAAATCTTCCTGCGCACCGACGACTATCTCTATTGCATCCGAAAGAGATAGTGTGCGGAGGAGGGCACGGAAACGGTTTTGGTTGGCACAGCGCCGGGGTATCAGCGGCTGTGCGATGCGTTAGACTTGACTTGGTGAAACATTCATGACACGAAAGACATTTTTGCTTGGATCGATCCTTCTGCTGGCCGCCGCGACGGCTCCCGCCGCCGTGGAACCGGGATTTACGTCGATTTTCGACGGCAAGACGCTCGACGGCTGGAAGCTGATGGGCGGCCACGGGGCCGGCTATGCCGTCAAGGACGGCGACATCGTGCTGCCGCGCGGCGGCGGCGGCAACCTGCTCTACGAAAAAGAGTACACCGACTTCATCCTGCGCTTCGAGTTCAAGCTGGAGGAAGGTTCCAACAACGGCTTGGCGATTCGCTCGCCGATGTCGGCCCAGGACATGGCCTACCAGGGCATGGAGCTGCAGATCATCGACAACTCGGCCGAGCGCTACAAAGACATCCAACCCTGGCAGAAACACGGCTCGCTGTACAACGTGTTTCCCGCCAAGACCGGCGCGCTCAAACCGGTCGGCCAGTGGAACGCCGAGGAAGTGCAGGTTCAGGGCCGCAAGGTCAAGGTTGTTGTCAACGGCAAGACCATCCTCGACGTGAACATCGACGACATGAAGGACCCGGCGACGCTGAAGAAGCATCCCGGCCTGCAGCGCAAGTCGGGCCACATCGGGTTCCTAGGCCACAACGAACCGGTCGCGTTCCGCAATATCCGCATCAAGGAACTGTAGGGCCATTCTGGCCATGCGCGGGCCGGGGCTTGCGGTGGCGCAGGCCTCCGGCCTGTGCAAGCACTTGTGAGCAACCACAGCCGTTTGCGTTCAGCCCCCTGAAGCCGGATTCTTTTCTAAACCGGGGTGGGTTGCCCTCCGCTTGCCGCGTGGCAGCACCGGCTCTTTGCGCGGGCCTCTGGGCTGCCCTGCGCAGGCAGGATGCCTGCGCCACTGTAAGGAACGGTAGGGTCATTCTGGCCATGCGCGGGCCGGGGCTTGCGGTGGCGCAGGCCTCCGGCCTGTGCAAACTCTTGTCAGCAACCACAGCCGCTTGGGTTCAGCCCCTGAAGCCGGATTCTTTTCTGAACCGAGGTGGGTTGCCCCCCGCTTGCCGCGTGCCAGCCCCGGCTCTTTGCACAGGCCGGAGGCCTGCGCCACGGTGGGGCGCCTTCGGCGCGCCCCACGGTTTGGTGCTTCCTTTCTATTGCTGCGTTGTCGTCGTTCCTCCCGGCGCTTGTCCGGTCCCAGGCTCGGGCAGGAACTTGGGATCGATCCCCAGCACGCCGCCGACGCTGCGCAACATTTGCTGGATCACGTTGAGCTGTTCCTGCATGCGGTCGATCTTATCCGACAGGCTGTCCACTTCGTTCCCCATATCGTCACCGGCTTTCAGCTGGCCGCGTAGCAACCCGTCGGGGTTCTCAGTGGCGGTCAGCAGGACGTAGAACTTCTCCGGGTTCTGCATCAGCTCTTGCAGTTTCTGGATCTGCGTCTGGCTGGTGATCGTCATCTGGCCGCTGAGGGTGTCGGTGACCGGCGCGTCGGGGTCGGCGTTGAGCACGGTCTGGACGACCTCGGGGCCATTGAGTCCGGCGGCGCCCTCGCCAATCGCAAAGCCGGTAAACATGTCGGAGGTGGCGTTATCGAGGTTAATGTCGAAGCTGACGATGGCGGAAGCCGACGTGCTGCCGGTGGCCGCGACCATGTTGATGTCGATGGAGGCGGTGGCGCTCTCGGTGCGGTCCTCGAGAGGCGGTACCAGGTTGATCGGGCTCAGGTCGGCCGAAAAGGAGCTGGTGCCGGCCGGTGTCGGCGTCGTGGTGGTGGTGGTCTGGCCAAACGCCACCAGGGACACAAACAGACTTGCGAGACAGGCATACACAAGGGATCTCATTCTTTGGGTTCTCCTAGAAAAAATGTCGCGGGCGTCTGACGGGCTTGCGGGAGAGATCCGCGGCGGCGGAGGGCTGTTACCAGAATCGGACAGCCGGGGGTAGGGAATCGGACAGGAGGGTGGAGTTCCGGCGAACGGTAACGCAGGGCGGGATTGGCAAAAGGTAACCTTGCCGGCGAAACGCGAAACAGAGCCGCAGGCGTGAGCCGGCGGGCCGAAGTCGCTGTGCGCGGGGGTGATAGCAGAGTGCCGGAAGGGGCTGTCTCAGCGGCAACTGCGACTGTCCCACGCCTCCAGCGCTTCGCGTACTCCGCGGCGCCGTTTTCGGTCCGCCCGCTTTTCGGGGCTTTGGACCGCCGGCCTAGACCTGCGGCTCTGTTTTGGCGGACCGGTTTCCGCGGCCGGGTCCGGGCGGCTTCTATTTGCCTTCGTGGGCGCGCTGCAATGCGGCGATGTCCATCTTCTTCATCTGTAGCATCGCTTGCATGACGCGCTTGGCCTTTTGCGGGTCAGGGTCGCTGAGCAGCACTCCGAGAATCGACGGAGTGATTTGCCAGGAGAGTCCGAATTTGTCCTTGAGCCAGCCGCATTGGCTTTCCTCGCCTCCGGCCGAGAGTTTGCTCCAGTAGTGGTCGACATCTTGCTGGCTTTCGCAGTTCACCGTGAACGAGATGGCCTCGCTGAAGTGGAACAGCGGGCCGCCGTTCAGGGCGATGAAGTGTTGCCCGTCGAGCTCGAACGATACGGTCATCACAGACCCGGCGGGGCCCGGTCCGGCTTCTCCGTAGCGGCTGACGCTGAGGACGCGGGAGTTCTTGAAGATGGATACGTAGAGGTTGGCGGCCTCTTCGGCCCGGGTATCAAACCAGAGGAAAGGTGAGATGGTCGGCATGGCTGTCTCCTTGTGCTGGCCGGCTTGCTGGCCGGGGGCCGTGTGGGCGGCGGGTTCGGACGG
The DNA here is from genome assembly GCA_963824095.1 of Terriglobia bacterium. Taxonomy (GTDB): domain Bacteria; phylum Acidobacteriota; class Terriglobia; order Bryobacterales; family UBA6623; genus JBBDWJ01. The sequence continues at coordinate 170,451 of CAWGNS010000001.1, forward strand.
TGGAACCGTGCCGGGACGGTCTCCTATGATAGGTCGAACGGCGGCGGCTCAAATCGACGGGGGCTAGCGATTCGATAGGGCTTTTTGTGTTGGGGTTGGTGTCGGTGGGGCTGGCCCTACGTCGCGACGAATCGCGACGCGGCAAGCCTGGAGGTTCACGCTACGGTGGTTGGTCATGCTAGGGGGGGATGGGGGTATGCTACGAATGCGGGCGCTGCGGTTGAAGTTTGATCGATGAGTAGCCTGGCGAATTTTGTGCCGCGTGGCGATGGGCCGCAGGCGGGTTGGCCCTTGGTTGCGATCCTGGGGCCTACCGCTTCGGGCAAAAGTGATCTGGCGCTGGCGGTGGCGGAGCGCTTTGGCGGCGAGATCCTCAACTACGATTCGGTGCAGGTCTACCGGGGCTTCGATGTGGGTACGGCGAAGGTACCGCTGGAGCAGCGTCGGGGCATCGTGCACCATGGGCTCGACGTGATCGGGCCCGAAGAGGCGTTCAGCGCGGGCGACTATGCGCGGTTGGGGCGGCCGATCTTGCGGCAGATTCGCGAGCGCGGCCATTTGCCAGTGGCGGTGGGTGGGACCGGCTTCTACTTGCGGGCGCTACTCGACGGGTTGTTTCGCGGGCCCGAGCGCGACGAGGCCTTGCGGCGGCGGCTCGAACGGCGCGCGGCGCTGCACGGGGCCGGCTATCTGCACCGCTTGCTGGCGCGGCTCGATGCGGACTCGGCGGCACGCATTCATCCCAACGATACGCCGAAGGTGGTGCGCGCCATCGAGGTTTGCTTGCTGCGGAAGAAACCGATGTCGGCGCTTTGGGAAGAGGGCCGCGAGGCTTTGGCGGGGTTTCGGATCTTGCGCCTGGGGCTCGATCCGCCGCGAGAGGCCTTGTATGAACGCATCGAGCGCCGCGCCGCGCGGATGTTCGCCGGGGGACCGGCCGCCAAGGGGATCGTCGAAGAAGCGCGGCGGCTGCTCGCGAACGGCGTGCCGCGCGGCGCCCGGCCGTTCGGCTCGTTGGGATATGCCGAGGCGGTGCGCTATCTCGATGGAGCGTTAAGCCTCGAAGGGGCGGTCGAGCTCACGGCCCGCATGACGCGGCGCTACGCCAAGCGCCAGCGAACCTGGTTCCGCAGCGAGCCGGGCGTGGAGTGGTTTGCGGGGTTTGGAGACGACGACAACGTTAGGGCGCAAGTCCTGGAGCGCTTACAGGGGAGGCTTTGATCGCGCGCGGCCGGGCCCGCCCGAATCGCGGCGCGGGCCTGCGGCCGGCAGGGTCGACCTGCAGGTCGACGTAGTGGAGGCCTCCCGTCCGCACAATCCTCGGCCCCCAAGGGGCGACCCCAACTAATAGCCCACGGCTTCAGCTGTGGGAAAACAAGGACCTGCCGCCCGCCCTGGAAGGGGCGGTCCAAGACGCCAGGCCACCGCACATGACCCGCGGGCCGTCCCGAATCGCCCTTCCAGGGCTCATCCCCAAAAGGCCATCTTCCGCACGGCTCAGGCCGTGGGCTATTACACGGATACGCCCCTACGGGGCTCGGTGGCCGCGGGACCAGAAACATCAACTCGGCTCTCGGATTCCCCCCGACGTCGCAATCACGCCCGTCAACCCTCAAATGTGCTATCTGAGAACACATGCAGGAAGAAACTTCGCCTCCCCTCAAAGAGCGCCTGACCAGGCTTCACGACTGGCAGCGGCATGTGCTCGAGCGGTTCCTGGCGCGCAAGCCGGTGGCCCGCGATCCCAACGTGATGTTCGACGAGGGCCTGACACGCGGCCAGCGCATCGCGGACCAGATCGCGCGCTACGGCGGCAGTTGGACCTTCATCTTTTCGTTCATGGCCCTGCTCTCGCTTTGGATGCTCTATAACATCGAGACCGGCAAGGCGTTCGACCCCTACCCTTTCATCCTGCTGAACCTCGTGCTTTCGTGCATGGCGGCGATTCAAGCGCCGGTGATCATGATGAGTCAGAACCGGCAGGCCACCCGCGACCGCGTGGACGCGCAGCACGACTACGAAGTCAATATGAAAACCGAGCTCGAAGTCCTGGCACTGCACACCAAGCTCGACGAGCTGCGCGAGCAGCGCGTGCAAGACATCCTGGAAGCCCTGCGCAACCAGAACGAAATGCTGGGGCGCATCGAAGCCGCCCTCAGCCAGCGCGATTCCTCAACCTGACGCAGAGGAGTAAGACGCAACGGTAGCTGCTCCCCCGGGCAGCGGAAAGTTGATAGGAGGCCAAGCTGATCAGCGAATCGCTGACCGAGCGCTACGTCGCGTCTGATTTCGGCCGGGCGTAGTCGTAGTAGGATGCGCGGCCGTCGCGCCAGAGGAACCACGGCTTGACGTGGTTCATCACCACGCCGAGCATCTTTTCCTTCGGCAGGGCCGACAGGATTTCGAGCGCGGCGCCGCGGTTGGTGTGGTCGGGGCGCAGCACCACGACGATGCCGTCGGCGACGGCCTGGATGACGTCGTAGTCGGCGATCGAGCCGATCGGCGGGCAGTCGCAGACGACGTAGTGAAATTTCTTGCGCAGGGTTTGGAAAATGGCGCGGCCGTAGGGTGAGTCGAGCAGTTCGGTGGCGTCGGCGCGAAACTCGCCCGCACCCAATACGAACAGATTGGGCAGTTGCTCGATCTCCATGACGGCGTCTTCGAGCGTGCACTTGCGGGCCAGCACGTCGATCAACCCGGGGTCGTCGGGGAGCTGCAGCAGTTGGCAGAAGCTGGAGCGGCGAAAGTCGGTCTCGACCAGCAGCACCTTCATTTCGCCCTTCAGGCTGAGCGCGCCGGCCAGATTGAGCGAGCTGACGGTTTTGCCGTCCCCGGCTCCGGGGCTCGACACCGCCAGTAACTTCGGTTGCAAGGGGTGCTGGACGATCTTGGTACGGATGATGCGGTACTGCTCGGCCGAGGCCGGGTGCGTGCCATCGAAGGGTAACACCGGCAGGTTGGCCAGCGGACGAGCCTTGACCACGCGGATGCGTGATGCCGCACGGGACTCGCGGGGCTCGACCACTTCGCTAGGACGCTGGCTGGAGAACGAGGCCGGCGCGGATGATGCGGAAACCGGAGCGGCTTCGGCTGCATGAAAAACCGGCTCGGCTTGCTCGGAATCCGGCCTATCGCCGGCAGGAGCCGCCGGTTGGACGGCCTCCGTTTTGTCGATCAGCGGCAGGGCGACATCGGCGGCCCGGCCACCGGCCTTCTTCAGCGAATCGAAAATTCTGCTCATGGGCGGCTCTAGCGCGCGACGCTCATTCGTTTAAACCAGTGCTTGCCTTCGGGCTTGGGGTTGTGCGCCTCGGCGGTGCGGTTCAGGTTGGGCACGTCACCCGATTCGTCGGCCGCCACCTGGCTCGGCTCGATCGTCGACAGAGTCGCTTCCGCGTCGGTCTCGGCGGAGAGATCGAGGTTCTGCGCGACGGATTCGATGTGAGCGGGCTCGACGGTATGGACGCCGGCGGCGAAGGCGGCCAGCAGGGAGTTTTCGCAGATGGCGTTGATCAGGCGCGGAATGCCCTGCGAGTGCTGCGTGAGCATTTCGAGAGCGCCGTCGGAAAAAGGCGGCTGGCCTTCGCCGCCGGCCTTGGCCCAGCGGTGGCCGACGTAGCCGGGAATTTCCTCGGGCGCCAGGGCGGTGACCTTGAAGCGCAGGGCGATGCGCTGCTTGAGCTGGCGCAGGTCGGGAAGCTGCAATAGATCGCCCAGTTCGGGCTGGCCGACGAGCACAATCTGCAGCATTTTTTCAGTATTGGTTTCGAAATTGGTCAGCAGCCGGATTTCCTCGAGAACTTCGGGCGTCAGCTTGTGGGCTTCGTCGACGATCAGCGCCGAGACCTGGCCGGCGATGTGGCGTTCCGCAAGCAGATCGCCGAGGCGGAACATGCGGCGCGCCTTGCTTTTGGGAACGTCGTCGATGCCGAGGTCGAGCAGGGTGTGCTCGAGCAGCTCACTGGGGCTCATCGCCGGGTTGAGCACGTAGCTGAACAGCACCGACTCGGGCAGGGCGTCGGCGACGGCGCGCAGCACGGTGGTCTTGCCGGTGCCGGCTTCGCCGGTGAGCACCATGAATCCCTTGCGCTCGGTGACGCCGTAGATCAACCCGGCAATGGCTTCGCGATGCAGCGCGGTCGCCATCAGGAAGCGCGGGTCGGGCGACATCGAGAAGGGATTCTCCGTCAGCCTGAAGAAGGACTCAAACATGCGTCTAGAAGGGACTCCAGCCAGCGTAGATCGAAGTGGCGAGCAGGGCGCCCAGCAGGCATAGCACGATGGTGGGCGCCACCACCAGCCGCTTGCTCGGAGCGCGCAGCCGCACGGTAACGCGGGCCTTGGGCCAGCGCGAGGCCTTGACCTGCTTGGGAATGAAGCGGTCCTGGCCAGCGGCGGCAAGTTTCACCGGTGGCACGCGACCCAAAACCGTGAGGCCTTCGGGCAGCTCCCATTCACCGAGCAGAACGCCCCTGCGCAGCTCCATGCCAAAGCCGAGCAGCATGCCGAGGGCGAGGCCGGCTACGCAGCCCATCGCGATCATCCGTTCGCGCTTGGGCCGGATGGGCTTGGAGGGAACCCGCGGCATGTCGAGCACGACCAGGCGCTCGGCCTTCTGGAGCGTCTCCATGCTGGCCGCCAGGTCGGCTTCCTTCTTCTGGTCGAGCAGCTTATGGTAACTCTCGCGCGAAATGTCGTAATCGCGCAGCACCTTGGCCATTTCCTGCTCGACCATCGGCAGCGCCTCGACGCGCTGCTGGGTCTCGGACATCTCGGCCAGGATGCGCGACTTTTCCTTTTCGAGGTCGGCCTGCTCTTCGCCGAGCAGCTTGATCTGCACCTCCGCGTTGCGGACACGATCCTGGTGCTCTTGCAGCATCGTCGCCAAGGTCAGCGTGGGCGGCGGAGTCGGCAAGGGCGCGTTGGCGGTCTCGGTGGCGGAGAGTTTCGGATCGCCGGCGGCGCCGCTGTCGGGCGTCTCGGCCGACTTCATGTCGGGCTCGACATGGTTGGCCTCGGCACGCCGCAGCATCTCGATCTGCGACCGCATGCGCACCACGTCGGGATGGTCGTCGCTATAGCGCATGCGTAGCCCGGCCAGCACCGCTTCGGCCTTTTGTAGCTCGGTGGCCGGCGGGGCTCCCGGCGCGCTCGATCCCGCCGGGTTGGTCGTAGAAGTCTGGTTGGAGAGCTCGCGGAACGTCGCCAGGGAATTCTGCGCGCTGGCCAGCGAGTTCGCCAGGATCACTTTCTGCTGCTCGCCGTTGCGCTGCGAATCCTGCACGCCTTTGAGCTGCAGCTCGAGCCGGCTTAGCCGGGCCATCAAGGCGGTGGTCTGGGTCGGCAGCTCACCGTGATAGCGCTGCCGGAAGTCGCTGAGCTTCTGCTCTTGTTTCTCCAGGTCGCCGCGCGCCTGCTCGACCTGGCTTTCGAGAAACTGTTGCGTGCCGCGGGCCTGTTCGCCGCGCATCTTCAGGTTCTGGTCGTGGAACTTCGTGGTGAGCGCCTCGGCGACACGCGCCACTGTCGCCGGGTCGCGTCCCTCATAGGAAATCGTGAACGCCGGGAAGGTGTCGCGACTCCAGCCCGGCACCAGCTTCACCTGGATGTCGTCTCGCATCAAGGCGATGACCTCTTCCGGAACCATGGTCTTACGTTCCTGCTTGTAGAGGCCGAAGCGGTTGATCGTCTCTTCCAGCGCGTCGTAGCTTTTGATCTTCTGGGTCAACATGCTGAGGCGGTTGCTCAGCTCGTCGTCGATGGTGGCAGGAACGTAGCGCTCGGGGATGCGCTGGCCTTCAATGAGGATCAGGCTTTCGGCGTGATAGACGGCGGGCAGGCGCATCACGACGATACCCGTGCCTACGCTAACGACCACCCACACCAAAAGCACCCACAGCTTCCGCTTCCAGATCGCGCGTGCGATCGACAACGGCAGAAACTGCGGAGGAACGCGAGTCTCCTCCTGTAACGGCATACTTCTAGACCTTCAGACTACCATAGGTCGTTACACGCTTTATACGTCGAAAGCAGTGCAAAGCGGCCTCGGAAGGCTGTGGTTTTCGATTCGCTTTTTGATATTGGGACGAATCGCACTTTTGCCGCACCAAGTTACCGAGGGAAGTCACGTAGGACTCTGCGTGTGAACCTTCTAGTACCTGTCGACAGGACCCGGCGGCGGTGTGTCGCGGTCGATTCGTTTTGGCTTTTTGGGTTGGTGTGGGTGGTGGTGACCCGGCCTCATTTTATGGTGACGGCTTTCGATGGTCGGCTGGCTTGATGAAGCGGATCTGGGTTTGCCGGTAAGACGGAGTTGGGGGTCGGCCGTGAAGGAGCGGGGCGGGGAAGGGTTGCTGGCTTGAGAGGGATGCGGGGCGCCTGTTGGGAGAGTTCCGAGGGGCAAGGCAAGGAATGCCGACTGGATGTCGGCGCAGCCGGCCGGGGTGCCCGCGCCCCATCATTGGGCGCGTCATGCGCCAAACCGTTCTGAGTGGAAAATGTTTGTGAACGGTTGGGAAGAGTCTTTTCCTTCTAAGTCCCAAATAAGGGGATTCTCTGTAGAGCCTTAGGACTTTCACCTGATGGCCGGGTCGGCCAGGGCGCTGTAGTTTGAAGGCGAGTCGACCCCTGACGCGGCGGTCGCGGGGTCTCCTTTGCGCTGCGCGGGACGGCCGCAATCCTTATTTGAATCAATTAGTTAGGGTTTGTTTTCGCGGCCGGTGGACAGCCCGCTCCCAACAGATCTCGCGGTTCTCGACGGCGCACACGGCGTGCCGCGAGCGTTGGGCAACGGATTGCAACAACGCATTACGCTCGCGCCTCTAGCTGGTGTAGTTTTAAGGTTCAACGTAGTGGAACCTACGGGCGGCAGCGAGCTTTGCGGGCCGTCTCAGGGCCCGGGGTAAGGGCGGAAGGCGCTCATAGCGCATAAGATGGCCAAAAAAAAGGGCTTGGCAGCTCTCCGGACGGGAGTCCTATAGCGTATAGGCATGCTGGGCTCCTGGGATGTTTTTTTGCTATCGACCGAGCCCATGCGGGGGGTATAATGGGGACCTACGAAAACGTGAATCCACAGAGTGAAACCCGCGAGCCGACAGAAAACGGCAAGCCCGCGGGCGGCCGGGAAAGCGGAAAGCTGGTGCGGCTTCGATTGGAACTGCAGCACCGAGTGGTGCATCACTTTATCTTGCGCCGTCGCGCGACGACGGGCCTGAGGGGTGTGGTCCGGAGTGCGGGCCGCGCCACGACGGGCCTGAGTGTGGGCAAGGCGCTGGATTGGATGGCCCGACGCATGCGGATTCGTGTCCCTGCATATTCGTTCCGGGCGGTCGGTATTGGAGCCTTGGCCGCAGTCATCGTGGGGCCTGTCACGCTGACCTTGCTGGCTGGCTACGACAGCGGCCTGGACGTTCCCCTGAACTCAATTTCGCGTTTCAGCTTGGCGCTGGCCGATGTCACCTCGCCGCGCCTGGCGGCGTTGCAGGAACAGCCCACGGTGATCAAGGTCAGCGAGGCGAGCGATCCGCTCACCTTAACGGCCGGCAATATTCCCGTCGAGACGAACACCAGCAACCTCTCCGAAACGCTGCGGGACGCCTCCGTGAGCGAGTTTTCGGCGCGTGTCGCGGCTCTGCCGAAGGCAACGCCCGCGCGCGAAGTCACTGCCCACGAAATCACTGCCAAGGAATCGCCTGCCCAGCAGGCCACCGCCCAGTCAGTGCGTCAGGACCCGGCACAACAGCCCGCCGCCCAGGAATCGCGCTCGAAGTCTCGCTCCGCGTCGTCGGCCTGGCCGGCGCCGGCGCGTGAGCGCGGCGACGACAAGCTGCGCGAAGGCTATCTGTGGCGCGCCTGGCTCGAAGGGGCGGCGAAGTTTCACGCCCAACGCGCGCACGGCAAGTCGCTCACGGTGTATAAGCCGGGCGAAGGCTATGCGGTGTTGGACGCCGCCTACCGCCCGATGATCCAGCCGGTGCGGCCGCAAGACGATTCTGAAGATCAGGACCGCTCGGTTTATAAGGACCGTCGCGAACCGCGCGTGGCGCCGGGAGATCAGGCCGACCCCGCGGTTCAGGACGAGCGGCCGCCGGTGCGGCAGCGCCGCGACAACTCGCTGGGTTCGCCGGGCGCGCAGTCGTTCCAGCCCTGGGACTCCGAGGCGATGACCGAACCGATGGGCGCGGCCAAAGCGATTGTGTCGCGGGTGCCGGGGCTGCGCATCGAGCGCGTCGTGCTGTTCCAGGGATTCACGACCAACGGCTATCCCACCGGCAACGGTGCGTCCCCGTTCTTTTCGCAGAACCTGGGCTATGACATCGACGTCGGCGCGATGGCGACGATCAGTTGGACGCGTGCGCGGCCGACCGGTTCGTTGTTCATGCTCTACACGCCGTCGCACACCAGCCGCATGCGTTACTCGGATTGGAATACCACCGACCATGAGTTGACCCTGGGAGCGACCAAGAAGTTCCGCCGCTGGGACCTGGGCGTGAACAGCAACAACGGCGTGCGCGGCTTGCCACAGGTGTTGTTCTCGCCGGCCGTGTTGCGGCCCGTGGCGACTCCGCCGGCTACGTTCGACGGCCTGGTGCAGGCGGCCGAAGGCGGCCAGCTGTCGAGCGAGGAAATCGCCTCGGTGCTGACCGGCACTCCAGTGGTCGAAAAGCAGCCGCAGACGCGCTTCGACGAGGGCCAGGTGCTGTCGCTGTCGTTGAGCACCACCGCGAATTACTCGGCCTCTCCGCGGCTTTCGTTCAACCTGGGCGCGAGCGCGACGCATTTCCACACCATCTCGAACCCGGTCAGCGCCGATAACGTCGTCGGCTTGCAGGGGCTCAACCGGGCGACCTCGATCGGCGGCAACGGCGGCATGAACTACAAGCTTTCGCCGGGCACGACCGTAGGCGTTGAAAGCAATCTGCGGCGCAGCCGTTCGACGTTCAGCGAATCGACCTCGGTGAACACCAGCGCCACTATCAGCAAGCAGGTGGGGCGCCGCTGGACCGTGCGGGGCGGGGGCGGCATGGGTACGGTGGACGGCCACAGCATGACGCACCTCGATGCGCCGGCGCGGACCCGCTCGTCGTGGATCGTGAAGGGCGGCGTTGCTTACACCGGTCGCGCTAACACGCTCGAGATCGACGCGCAACGCTCGTTGGGCGACTCGGTCGGCCTGGGCGGCGAGATCAGCCACACCGTCGGCGCCAACTGGAAATGGATGCGGCCGGGCGCGAGCTGGGGCCTCTACAGCCACGCCAACTGGTATCGCATCTCGATCGAGGGCTACGGTCCCACACAGGGCGCGCTTGCGGGCGGCGGTCTGATCCGTCAACTGACGCGCGAAACTTCTTTCCAGGCAGAATACTCTTACCAGATGTTCAACTCGCCCTTCCGGGGAGTTGTGTCGAATCTGAACGGCCAGCGGGTCCAGATGTCTTGGATTTGGAAGCCGGCCGGCGGCCCCCGCTAGATTCTTCGGGCGCGTGTTTCAGATTTTTAATCGCTACGTCTCGCACAAAGCGGTGCTGCTGGTGGCGCTGGAGGGGATGCTCATTCTCCTGGCCATCCTGCTCGGCATCAAGCTGCGCTTCTGGGACGATCCCGACGCCTTCCGGATCTATACCGAGCTGCCCGACTTCGCCGTGCAGGCGCTGACGGTGGTGCTCTGCCTGCAGATCTGCTTCTACTACAACGAGTTGTACGCCACCAACGAGGTGTGGCACCCCAGCGAGCATCTGATCCGGATGGGTCAGTCGATGGGGGCGGCCTGCCTGCTGCTGGGCTTCCTCTACTTTGTGTTTCCGAGCCTGGTGATCGGCCGCGGCGCGTTTTTCATCGCGCTGGGGCTGGCGGCGGCTTCGGTGGTGAGCGCGCGGCTGTTCGTCAATTACGCCTGGCGCAACACGATCCCGCCTGAGAATGTCTTGATCCTGGGTACCGGCAAGCTGGCTTCGGACGTGGCCCGCGAGATCCGCGGCCGCGAGGACCTCAACATCCGCGTGATGGGCTTTGTCGAGACCGACCGCGAGGAATCGGCGGCGCCGCCGGAATTGTTCGGCTGGCCGGTGCTGGGTAAAGTGGACCGGCTGGAGCAGATCGTCGAATCGGAGCCGGTGGGGCGCATTATCGTGGCGCTGCACGACCTGCGGGGAGCGCTGCCGGTGCGTGAGCTGCTGCGGCTGCGTACGCGCGGCATTCGCGTCGAAGAGGCTTATTCGACGCTATCGGCGCTGACCGGGCGCATTGCGCTCGAGAACGTGCGGCCGAGCTGGCTGATCTTTTCGGGCGGCTTCCGGCGTACGCCGTTCACGATCTTTTTGAAGCGCGCGCTCGACCTGGCATCGAGCATCGTCGGCGGAGTGTTGTCGGCGCCGCTGGTGGCATTGGCGGCCGTGCTGGTGCGGCTCGACGACGGCGGGCCGGTGTTTTACCGCCAGGAGCGCGTCGGGCTTAACGGGGCGCCATTCGTGCTGACCAAGGTCCGTACAATGCGCGTCGACGCCGAAGCCGACGGCGCGCAATGGGCCGAGAACAACGACCCGCGCATCACGCGCATCGGCCATTATCTGCGGCTCTATCGCATCGACGAGCTGCCGCAGTTTCTCAACGTCATCCGCGGCGAGATGAGCTTCGTGGGACCGCGCCCCGAGCGGCCCGAGTTCGTCGAAAAGCTGCGCAAGAAGATCCCCTATTACGACGAGCGGCAGACGGTGCGGCCCGGAATTACGGGTTGGGCGCAGGTCAACTATCCTTACGGGGCAACGGTCGAAGACGCCTTTCGAAAACTCGAATACGATCTGTTTTATCTCAAACACATGTCGGCGGTTTTCGACTTCGCGATCGTATTCGAGACGGTGCGGATCGTCGTGTTTGGGCGCGGAGCGCGCTGAAACCGGGCGCGGCCGGCAAACCCGGGCAACTCCCGCGAAAACGGCGTTGGCCGGCGGCTGAGCGGTTTTGGGAAGCGGCGCGAGCGGGCGGGTCCCCGGGCCGGCGTTATCTGGCGCCAAATTGGCGCGCTGCTGTGACACGCAGATAAGTCATTCGTTCTCAATCTGCGTTTATCTGCGTACATCCGCTGCTGAATTGAGCTTCCCCGTATTCGTATACTGTAGAGCTTATTACGCTTTGGAAGCGCGAAACGGATAACTGGACGTGGTACCGTCAAGAGAGCACAGAGAGCGGGTTGCCGGCCTCCACCCAACGGCTTTCTGGTCGACCGAATCGATGAAGCCCTCGCAGTGGGTTCAGATCGGTATCCTCGGCGGCTTGTTGGCCGGCTTGTACTACACTGTGGTTCCGGCCATGGTCGCCATCTGGTGGAACGACCCGGGCTATTCCCACGGCCTGCTGATTCCACCCCTCGCCCTTTATTTCGCCTGGACCCGCCGGGACGACATTTTCGCGTGCCCCGCTGAGAGCGACGCCCGTGGATTGTCGTTGACCGCGGCGGCGTGCCTGCTCTATTTGCTGGGCAAGCTGGGCGCCGAATTTTTCCTGATGCGCGTCTCGATGGTGCTGCTGGTGGCCGGCCTGGTGTGGACCTTCTGGGGCGTGCGGCGGCTGCGCGTGCTGGGCTTTCCGCTGGTGCTGCTGGTGACGATGGTGCCGCTGCCGGCGGTGCTTTACAACCGGCTGGCGGCTCCGTTGCAGCTGTTTGCTTCGGGCGTGGCGACCGGCGCGCTGCAACTCATCGGCATCCCCGTGTTTCAGGACGGCAACATCATCCACTTGGCGAACGCCTCGCTGGGCGTGGCCGAGGCCTGTAGCGGACTGCGCAGCATCTCGTCGCTGTCGGTGCTGGCGCTGGTGTTGGGCTATCTGCTGAACGCGCGGTTCGGCGCGCGCGCCGCGCTGTTTCTACTGGCAATACCTACTGCAATCGCGGTCAACGTGCTGCGCATCGTCGGCACGGCGCTGGTGGCCGGCCACAACCTGGAACTGGCCGAAGGCTTCTACCACACCTTCTCGGGCTGGCTGGTGTTTCTGGTCGGCTTCGGCGGACTGTATTTGCAGGGCGTCGCGCTGACGGCTTGGAGCGGGGGCGCGGCTCCGGCGAACGGCGGCGGCAGCGAGCGCGGCGGCAATGAACACGGCCGCGGGAGCGGTCCGGACGTGCGCGGCAGCGAGCGCGGCCCCAACGAGGAACGCAACGGCGAACCCACCCGCGAACAGGGGCAGGTTGGGGGCCACAGCGACGTTGATGAACGCAGCGACGCTGGGGAACAGAGCCACGCCGGCGGCCCCAGTCAAGAACACAGCCGCGAACAGAGCCGAGGGAGCGGGGCATGAAAACTTCCTGGAAATTCACGGTGACTGCGGCGCTGCTGGCTCTTACCTGGGCGGCCGCAACCATGAGCGCCAACCGCTCGCCCGAGCCCCTGGTGCAGCCGCTGAACTCTATTCCTCAACAGATCGGCGACTGGACCGCCTCGGCCGACCGCTACCTCGACGCCGACACCGAGCGCGTGTTGAAGCCCACCGCCTACCTGTCGCGCGTCTATCGCCGCGGCGGGGTGTTCCTCGATTTCTTCACGGCCTTTTACGCGCTGCAGGAAGCGGGCGAGACGATGCACTCACCGCGCAACTGCCTGCCCGGCAGCGGCTGGGAAGTCTGGCGTCACGAGACCGTCGATGTGCTGGTAGACGGTAAGCGCGTCACGTTGAACAACTACGGAGTGCAGAACGGCGCGCGCCGCATGGTGGTGCTGTACTGGTATCAGACGCCGGAACGCATTGTCGCCAGCGAGTACTACGCCAAGGTCTGCCTGGTGTGGGATGCGGTGATGCGCAGCCGCACCTCAGGCTCGATCGTGCGCATCGTCGCGCCGGATCGGCCCGATGCCTTTAAGGCGGCGCTGGATTTCGCGGCGGAAGTGATTCCCCAAGTGCAGCGCTGTTTGCCGAAAGCGTCGTAATTCCGCCGCAAAACAAAACCCTCCCTCGCAGCGCCGAATCTCGATCGCAAACCAACCAACATTGCCGCAGGCAGCGAGCCGGCGGGACAAAGCGGCAGAGAAGCCGGGTCCGCGAAGCAAGAGCCTGTCGTTTTCGCGAAGCCGGAGCCGAAGCGACCCGGGCGCACGGGATGCCGGCAAGACGGTGCGCGGCAGCGTCGACCGAAGCGGCGAGCCGCCACCCGTGGCGTGAACCTCCAGGTTCTCCGCATCGCGATTCCTCGCGAGGTAGGGCCCCTTGGCACTCAAGCCGTGCTGTTGCCGTTGCCTGGGCCCACGGCGCCGCTTCGGCCCGCTGGCTTACGCCTGCGGCTCGGTTTTGTCGGTTCGCGGCTAGATCCGCGGCGCCGGCTATAGCAGCAGGGTCTCGATGCGGTGGGCGTGGACCATCTGGTCGCTCTCGGACCAGGCGAAGGTGGTGAAGCGGCCGTCTTGTGAGGCCACCAGGGCCACGGCGTCGGGTTGATCCTGCGCAAATTGGGCGGCGGAAATGTGGCGCGTGCCGCCGAGTTGGGCCGGGGCGACGATGCGCGGCACAGCATGGTCGATGGGTTCGGAGAGGATCACTTTTTCGACCTGAGGGGCTCCCTCGCGGCGCGTGATCTTCGCTCCAAACGCCAGTAGGTCGTACTGATCGGTGAGGATGGTCGCTCCATCGACGGCGGTCAGCCCGGCGATGCCGTCCACGGCGAGTTGCAGGGATTCTTCCCAGCGGCGTTCCTGCCGCGCGGCGTGGTCCTCACCCATCAATCGGCCCAGCGTGGCGAACGGTGGCGAGACTCCGTAAGAAATCGGTCGTACCATCGACTGCCGCCACGCCTCGCTGCCGGAGGGAATCACCAGCAACGCTCCGCCGCGCTGGTGGGCGCGCATTGAAACCGCAAGTTGCAGCAGGACGTTGGTGTGCAAAGTGCCCGTGGCCGGCGCGTCGAGCTCGAGCATCGCGCGCAGCAGGGGCGGGGAAGCCGCCAGCGTCGCCGAGCCCTGCGGGTCGAGCACCTTGACCTGATCGCCTTCGATCACCGCCACGTTGATGAACTTGCCGCAGCCGGGGCCGCTGCGGTGCTTGATCACCAGCAGGCCGGGAGCGACCACCTCGAGCACGAAGCAGAGTTTGGGGATGCTGCGGGTCGCGCCCCACACCACCAGCGAGCCGTTGGGCGAGCGGGGCGCGGGGCCTGCGAACAGCGGTGCCGCCAGCGAGCCCGCCAGGGCCGAACCGGGGAACCCTTGCCCTGCGCTGGGATCCAGGCCCGCTCCGTCATCGGCCGCGTTACCGTCGGTCTCACTCCCGTCGGGGGCCGCCCGCGGCGCTCGGCCGTCCGCTGCCGCGTCAACTCCGCCGTTCGCGGCTTCGCCCGGCCCGGGCTGCTCGCGCCAGACGCCGAGGTGGATCCCAGGCCGCTCAACCGCCGGGGCAAGGTGCGTCAGCGCGTCCGGCGTCAGCTTCAGCGGCCGCTCGAAATGCATCGGGCGGCCGGCTTGCTCGGGCGGCAGAAAAGCCAGCGAGATCTTGGGTGCGTAGCCTTCCTCGCGCCGCAAGCTGGCCCAGAAGGCTGCGTTGGTGATCAGTTCGATCGCCTCGCGATCCGGTTCCGGCGCGAGATCCTGGTAGCCCTTCTGGCGGGCCGCCAACTGGTGCCGCGCGAAATGATCGCGAGCCCGCGAGGCAACCGCTTGCGCAGCAGGATAAGCCGGTATAGTCATACCCACGTCCACAAAGCTCACAATGACAGCCGCGCCCCGCGATGCGCAAGTGGCAGGCGCGTCACAGGCCTGGATGAGGGTCAGCCTGGCAGCGCTTCCACGAACTCCTGCACGGTTTCGTTGAAGAACTCGGGGCGTTCCAGGTTCGCCAGATGGCCGGCGCGGGGAATGGCGACGAATTTTGCGCCTGGGATCAGCGCGGCCCATTCGCTGGCCTCCTGCGGCGGAGCGATGGCGTCTTCCTCACCGGCGAGAACCAGGGTCGGGGCCAGAATGTGCGGCAGCAAGCCGGTTGAGTCGGAGCGGTTGGCGAGGGCGTCGAGCAGACGGGCGATGGTCTTGCCGGGGACGCTTTCGATCATGGCGCGGACGCAATCGACGACCGCGGGCCGTTGCTGGTGAGTGGTCTCGCCGAGGACCTTGGGCAACATGCGGGCGGCGATTTCGGCGGGGCCCTGGTCGAGGGCGACGGCGGCCATTTCGCGGCGCCCTTTGCGAGCCTCGGTGCTGTCGGCGACCACGCGCGTGCTGGCCAGGACCAGGCCGCTCAGGCGCACGGCATGGCGCCGCGCGAAAGCCAAAGCGGCATAGCCGCCCATCGAAACCCCGCCGACGACGGCGCGGTCGATCTTCTCGGCGTCGAGCAGAGCGGCGGCCAGGTCGGCCATATCGTCGATCGAGACCACCGCGGGCGCCGACTCGCCAACGCCGGGCGCGTCGAAGGTCAACAGTCGGGCCGCCGGCGGCAGGGCCTCGCGTTGCGGTCCGAACATGCTCTGGTTGAGCGGAAAAGCGTGCATCAAAAGCAGCGCCGGCCCGTCAAAGCCGTTGGCGGCGAGGCTGCCGCCGGCGGCCTGCTGCGTGGCTCCGTTGATGGCCTGGCCCGGCTCCCCGCCGCTGGTTCGCCCCGTAGTTTGATAGGAGATGCGGTAGTTGCCCAGAGTGATCAGCATGATATACGGCGTTCAGCCGTTAGGCTAGCACGCGCCGGTTGGAGACCCGGGCCAGGGTGTTGCCGTGCATACCGAGTTTGGGCCGGTAGGGAAAGCCCGGAGCTAAGCCGACAGCGCCGCGGGCGGGCTGGGGCTGAGAGTCGGTGGCGACTTGGGGGGCGGCCGGGAACCGACGTGCCCCGGGGTTTTCTTGGTGAGGTTGGTTTTTGAGGTCGGGGCCCTCCGTCCCGAGGAATCGGGACGCGGCAAACCTGGGGGTTGACGCCACGGGTGGTCGGTCGTGCGTGTTGAGGTTGGGCGTGGCTTGGATGGTGATCTGGCGGCTTGCGGGACGCTGTCTTCGATTCGTGGGTTCGGCGTGTCGTAAGCGGTCTCGAAATCGCGCAGGAACAGGTAGAAGGATCGGATACCTGTATGCGCAAGACTCTCCAATCAATTCTATTCAGTTCCTTGTTCGTGTTGACAGCCGTCCAGGCGTGGGCCGGCACCGACCTGTTCGACGCGGTGCGTAACAACGATCTTGACGCGCTGCGCGCCGCGGTCGTTGCGAAGGCAGATCTGGAGCCTCGAGGCTCGCGGGGGGCGACCCCACTCATGCATGCCGCGGCGTTCGGCAGCCCGCAGGGGATGGAAATCCTGGTGGAGGCCGGCGCCGATGTCAACGCCAAGGACGGTTTTGGGGCGACGGGGCTGATCTGGGCCGCGGGCGATGCGGCCAAGGCACGAATGCTGGTGGAGCACGGCGCCGACGTGAATGCTCGCACGACCAATGGGCGCACGCCGCTGCTGGTGGCCGCCGCGCACGACGGCAATGCGGCGACCGTCCGGCTGCTGCTCGACAAGGGCGCCGATATCCACGCCGCCGATGAGATGGGCGCGACGGCGCTGCTGCTGGCAAGCTACGCCGACGCGCTCGATTCGGTAAAGCTGCTGCTGGCGCGCGGCGCCGACGCGAACGAAACCGACAAGGCCGGCTATACTCCGCTGCTTTATGCGTCGGGACACGGCGACGCGGCGATGATGCGGCTGTTGATGGGCAAGGGCGCTCGGGTCAACGTCGCCAACACGTTCGGCGGCGAGGTGAAGTTCGGCCCGGTCGCTTTGACGCAACTGACGCCGTTGATGCTGGCGGCGCCGCACGGTGGGCCGGTAGCGGTGCGCCTGTTGCTCAAGGGCGGCGCCGAGGTCGATGCGCGCGACTCGCGGGGCATGACGGCGTTGATGTTCGCGGTGGCGTCGGAGGGGCCCAACCTGGAGGTCATTCGGATGTTGCTCGCCGCGGGCGCCGCTACGAACGCGCGCAGCAAGGCAGGCGAGACGGCGCTCGATTGGGCGTACAAGTACGGCAACCCGAACATCATCGTCACGCTCGAGAAGGCCGGCGCGCAGCGCGCAATGGCCGTGACGCCCGCTCCGCAGCCGCGTCGGGTTGAGCGCACCGTGTTCGAGGCCATCGAGAGCAGCGAGCGATTGCTGCAGACCAGCGGGGCCGAGTTCTTCCGGCAGAGCGGTTGCGTCGGCTGCCACCATCAGCCGTCGGTGCAGATGGCGACCGCGGCGGCGCGCGCGGCCGGAGTTTCGGTCGACGAGGAAGCGGCTCGTGAATCGCTGAAGCAGGTGGTCGCGTTCTGGGACATCTTTCAACCCGGCATGCTCGAAAGGCTCGACGGCCCGGCGGCGCCCGACATTCAGATGGTGAGCGCGTTCGGGCTGGCGGCCGAGGGCCAGCCTGCCGGGCTGGTTACCGATACGCTGGCGGTGAACATCGCCGCCAAGCAACAGCGCAACGGCAGTTGGAAGCTGGGCGGGTTCTCGCGCGCGCCCATGGAAGACAGCCACATCGCGCGGACGGCGCTTTCGCTGCGGGCGTTGCAGGTGTACGGAACGCCCGGGCGCAAGGCCGAGTTCGACGCGCGCATCGCTAAGGCCCGCAAGTTCCTGGAGAACGCGGTCGCCAGGACCACGGACGAGCACGTCTGGCGGCTGGTTGGGCTGTACTGGTCGGGCGCGAGCACGACGGATCTGGCGCGCGCGGCCGAGCCGCTCCGCAAACTGCAGCACGAGGACGGCGGCTGGGCCGCGAATGCCTACCTCGCCAGCGACGCATTTTCGACCGGGACGGCGCTATGGGCTCTGCATACCAGCGGCGCGCTGGCCGCCGGCGACGGCGTGTATCAACGCGGGGTTGGTTTCCTGCTGGCCACGCAATTCGAAGACGGCTCCTGGTACGTGCGCAGCCACGCGCCGAAGTTCCAACCGTACTTCGAAAGCGGCTTCCCCTACGGGGCCGACCAATGGATCTCGTCGGCCGCCACGGCCTGGGCGACCGTAGCGCTGGCGCCGGCAGCAACGCTGATCGTTTCCCAAGGCGAGCCGAGCCCGCGCCGCAAAGCGGGGGCGGGCGGCGGCGGGGAATAGGCGGGCGGCGTGGCGCGGGTGGCAGGCGGCCGGAAGGCCGCCTGCCTATTTGTCCGTTGCAGCAAAGAAAAAGAGCACCCGCAGGTGCCATGATTTCGTGCGCCGGTCCGGGATTCGTGCGTTTCACCCGCGTCCACTCTTCGACGCTCTCAGGGGTGGATGATTGCGCGTACTTTTTCGAGCGTCTTGCCGCGCCACCAGCAAAGCGGGCTAATCGATCGTAAGCTCACTCGTTCGCGGCACGCTGGTCGGATAAGCACGGATCAGCGTCCGCACCGCGGCGCTGGCCAGCCACATTCCCAGAACACCGCCGGCTCCGGACAGCAGCGCGCCTTCGGTGACCACCTGCCGCAGCAGCCGGTCGCGGCTGGCGCCCAGAGCGGCGCGCACCACAAATTCGCGTCTGCGGGAACCGGCGCGAGCCATCACCAAGTTCGCCAGATTCGCGCAGACGATCAGTCGAGCAGGGTGATCTCGTCGCCTGGGCGGATGGTCCCCTCCACGAGAACGACGCCGTAGATCCCAGCCTGGCTTTCATGGCGGCGAGCCAGGTGCTTCATCAGTTCCGGGTTCGGCGTTGCTGTGTCGGGGTCGAGCGTGATGAGCTTGCAGCGGGCGTCGCGGCTGACCACGGCGATGACCGCTCTTGCGCCGATCCGTAAGGT
The DNA here is from genome assembly GCA_963824095.1 of Terriglobia bacterium. Classification (GTDB taxonomy): domain Bacteria; phylum Acidobacteriota; class Terriglobia; order Bryobacterales; family UBA6623; genus JBBDWJ01. The sequence continues at coordinate 189,150 of CAWGNS010000001.1, forward strand.
CCGGCCGACGAAGGCGTCCTCGCCGAACCCGTTTCCGGATTCGAGGTCGACATAAAGATTGGTGCGGAATCGCCGCTTGTCCACATCGATTCCTAACTCTTTGCTCAACTGGCGCGCGGTTTGGATGGAAAAGATCGACACCGGGCGGCAATCCGTCATCGCGCGATGGGATCGACGCAGCGTCAGGTCATGCCTATCGCCAAGGCCCTCGCGCAGCAGGCTCAGCAGCCGCGGATCGTCGATTGCGAAGCGTTCTCCTCGCGGTGTCTCGACGTCCACGATGAGGTCGGAGAGTTCGCCATAGACCGGCGTGAGGCCGGAGCCGAGGGCTTCGGCTTCGGCGAGGTTGCCCGGCTTCGTGGTGCGCTCGGGATAACGATAGCTGGGGCGGTACAGCAGCAGGGCTTCCTGCTCGCGTCCTGTCAGCCATGGGAATCCTTTCGGTGCCGCCGAACTTTGAAAGGCGTAATAGCGGTCCCCGTAGACGCCTGGGAACCCGACAAAAGCCTCTTGCAACGGTTCACCGCGCATACTCTTGACCGGGTAGCGCCACAAACTCTCGATGTTGCCGACGACTCTCATTGCAGCCCTCTGCGTCCATTCTAGAGTTTTCTCCGATGGGTGGTGTGCCGCGATCTTTTGCCGGCGCTGGGGTGCGGCCGCTTGAGGGGTAACCCGCGGTTGCGTCGCGGGGCGCAAGTAGTATAGGCTGACAATATAGAGTTTCTATACCGATGCAGGAACCCGCTCTCGAACTCCTCCGCGGCACGCTCGATCTGCTGATCCTGCGGACTCTGGACCTGCGCCCGATGCACGGCACCGCTATCGCAGACCGCATCGCGCAGGTCACGCGCGGCGCTTTCCAGGTAAAGGCGGGGTCGCTGTTTCCGGCTCTTCATCGGCTCGAACAGGAGGGTTGGATCGAGGGGCAATGGCAGGAATCGGCGGAAGGGCGCCGGGTGCGGTCGTACCGCCTGACTCGCGACGGCCGGAGGCAACTGGCGACCGAGAAGAAGACGTGGCTGCGGACCGTGCAGGCCGTGACCGCGCTTCTGGAGTCCGCCTGAGATGCGAGTTGCCGGCCGGGCGAAGCGGCTCGTTTCCAATCTGCTCCGCCGGAGTCGGAACGAAGCCGCGCTCGACGACGAACTGCACACCTGGGTGAATGAGCTCACCGATCGCTATATTGCCAGAGGCCTCTCTCGCGAAGAAGCCCGGCGCCAGGCGCTCGTCGAAACGGGCGGCATCGAAGCGATCAAAGAAAATGTCCGCGAGGCATGGCTCGGTCAAGGCATCGAAACGGCCTGTCAGGACGTTCGTTATTCCTTCCGTTCGCTGCGCCGCGCGCCGGGCTTCACCGCCGTGGTCATCGTAACGCTGGCGCTGGGCATGGGCGCCAGTCTCACCATGTTCAGCCTGATGCGCGGGGTGCTCTGGCGTCCGCTGCCCTATCCCCAGCCGGACCGTATCGTGTCCATTCAGGTGGACGCTCGCAATGTGCCCGGCGCGGGCGCGACGAGACAGGAATTCGCCGGCATCCGGAAATTCAGCCGCTCGTTGGAGCGGGTTGCGACCATCGATTCTTTCGACGCGAACCTGGAATACGCGGGCGAAATGGAGCATGTGCCGGCGGCGAGCGTCTCCGACGATTTCCTTCCGCTGCTCGGTGTAGAGCCCGCGTTGGGACGGCCGCTGGATTCGCGGATCGACGCCGGCGGGCAGCATCCGCTGGCGGTCCTGATCAGCGACGACCTATGGCGCAGCCGGTTTGCGGCCGATCCTGGAGTGATCGGGCGAGCCGTGCGCGTTGAGGATATCGAGATGCAGGTTGTGGGCGTGCTGCCCGCGGGTCTGCGATTGTTTCTGCCGCCTTCGGTGAGCAGCCTGGAGCAGATCGACGTCTGGCTGCCCGATCGCGTCGACCCGGCCGTTCCCTACCGCGGCGTCCCCCTGGTGGCGCGGCTCAGGCCTGGCGTGACCCTCGATCGGGCGAACGCCGAACTCCAGTCGCTGGCGGCGCAATTCGAGCGCGAGTACCCGGATCTCTATTCCGGCGCCAAAGCATGGCAGGCATCGCCGTTCGATCGCGCCTCCGGGGCGGACGTCCGCTTTACGGCCCGTCGGTTGCACGATGACCTGACGCGCGACATCCGCCCGGCCCTGTTCGTTCTATCCGCCGCGGTGGCGTTTGTCCTGTTGATCGCCTGCGTGAATGCCGCCAATCTGATGCTGGCGCGGGGGGCGATGCGGCGGCGCGAACTGGAGATCCGCCGCGCACTCGGGGCCGGCATGTTCCGCATCGTTCGCCAACTCATCGCGGAGAGCCTGCTGCTCAGCCTGGCCTCGGCCGCAATCGGGCTGTTCTGCGCCGGCTTCGGGCTCGAAGTGATCCGGCGCCTGAGCGCATCTCACATTCCGCTGCGATCCACGATCGCGCTCGACGCGCCGGCCGCCCTGTTTGCCCTCGCGCTCGCGGCGCTCAGCAGCGTGCTGTTTGGCCTACTGCCCGCCTGGCGGCTGGCATCCCACCGGACCTCCCATGTGCTGCGAGCGGGCCGCACGGAAACGACGGGGTCGGGCGGACGCAAGGTACAGCGGGCCCTCGTGGTGGCGGAAGTGGCGCTCTCCATCGCACCCCTGGTGTGCGCGGGGCTGATGCTGCGGTCCTTCGTGAATCTGATGCATTCGCCGCTGGGGTTTGATCCCGCCGGCGTAGTGACCGCCCGCTTGCCTCTCGACGTAAAGCGGTACCCGAACCTCGAGCAGCGATGGACACTTCTCCGCGGCGTCCTCGATCGGCTGCGCGCGCTTCCGGAGGTGATGGCGGTGAGCGCCGCGGACCCGCTGCCGCTCGCCGGACAGCAGCGGCGCCGCGTGGGGCGCGCCGACCAGCCGGACGTTCCGCCGATTCTCGCCACCCAGCAGTTCGCGCTCCCCGGATACCTGCACGCCATCGGCACCCCGCTGCTGGAAGGCCGCGATTTCACCGACGCCGATGTTCGCGAGCAGCGCAGCGTGACGATCATCGACGCCGTGCTGGCGAAGCGGCTATGGCCGCAAGGGGCGATCGGCCGGATGCTGTCTGTCTATCGAACCGGCTGGCGAAACGATCTGGAGATCGTCGGCGTGACCGGCAACTTACGCGTCACGCGGGTGCGCGACGAAAGCATTCCCCACTTCATGCTGCCGTATGGCAGCTATCCGAGCGCTATGTCGATCGTCGTCCAGACGACGGCGCCGGCCGACCGCATCGGCCCGCTGATCCAGTCCGCCGCCGGCGCAGCGCACAGCGGGCGCGCGGCGTTCGACATACGGCCCATGGGCGACTACGTCGCGGACTCCATCGGGGACACGCGATTTATCCTGTTCGTGCTGGCGGCCTTCGCGGCCTCCTCGGTGGTGCTGGCCGCCGTGGGCCTGTACGGGACACTCGCCTATCTGACCGCGCAGCGGACGCGCGAGTTCGGCATCCGCCTGGCTCTGGGCTCGACCGTAAGGGCGCTGATTGCGATTGTGATCCGCGAAAGCGTCGTACTGGTCGGTTCAGGCGCCGCCATCGGGTTGATTGGCGTTGCCGCCGCCTCCCGCGTGGTCGGCGAACTGCTTTATGGAGTGCATCCCATCGACGGCCTGACCCTCGCCGGCGTCACCGTGCTGCTGGCGATTCTCGCGCTGGCGGCAGCCGGTGTGCCGGCATACCGGGCCGCACGGATCGATCCGCAGACGTCGCTGCGCTGCGAATAGGCTGCAAAGAGACCCTTCTCCATGTCTCCCTGCGTAAGGTTTGAAATGGACCTTCGCGGCGCGTGAATCGAACCTCCAAGAGGTCCGAACGTCGCTGGTTGGCCTGCGCCAAATCGTCGGCGGCCCCTGGAGTTTCGTTTGCCCGGCCTCTTTCCTTCTTGTCCATGGACTGCAGGACTGCCTGCGAGTCCCACCATCGAGGGGAGGGGCGCCTTCAACGTCTGCCCTTCCAAGCCGCGCCGGGCGGACGAACGGGTTACCGGGCGAACGTGAATCCCAGCCCCGTCGTATAGAGCAGGTCGTTGCTCTTGCGGCCAGGTACCGGATTGCTCAGGTAGCGATCGCTGACCGCAACATTCCAATTCAGCCACTTGGTGAGTTGGGTCGTGGCGCCGACGTCGAAGTTCATGCGGTACTCGCCACTGTTCGACAGATTGTGGAACATGCGGAACGATTGCACCAGGTCTGTTCGGCCGCTCAGCTTGTAATTGAAGTCGTTTCCCCAGTACGCTTCCGCGGAGCTGCGCGTGAAGGCGTCACTGTCGGCCGGGTCGAACTTTTCACGGTTCCACGCGCCGCCGCCGACGAACGCCAATCTTCCGGACTCACCTTTCCAGACCTGATAGCCCAGGCCGGCCCCCAACACGACCCGCAGGTCCAACGACTGGAAGGCGTCGTATTCGTAATCGTTAAAAGCGTTGACGAATAGTCTACTGGTGATATTCCGGTCGTAGCCCCAGCCGCCGCGAACGGCCTTTGCCGTTTGCTCGCTGACACCATCGACGGTGGCCGTGGAACGAATGGAGTTGAAGTAGGCCGTGGTGCGGCTGGTGTTGGAAGCGCGCACAAAGTTGATCGGCGTCGTCAGCGTTGAAGTCCCTGCGTTCCCCTTCGTGCCGGCAATGTTCAGGCTTCCGGTGACGGTCCACAGATCGAGCAAACCGGGATGGAGTAGACGCTCGTAAGTTCTCTGTTCGGTGTCGTTGCGCAGCGCCTCGATCTCGCTGGGAGCGACATTCTGAGGCCCTTCGGGAGTAACGACCTGGATGCGGCCATCTTGCGTCTGTAGGTTCCCCTTGACGGTCCGATCATGGGGCAGAGCGACGTTAAGGGGCTGATCCGTTCGGATTGTGGCGACGTCGTCCCACTTGAACGTCACGGTGCCGAAGTTCTTGCTCTTCATGGTGACGGTTTGGCCGTCTTTCTTGACGATGTCTCCGGTAATGCGGTCGCCATCCTTGAGCACGACTTGATCCGCCCAAGCGGCGCCCAAAAACAACAACAGGAACGACAACAAGAACGCGGGCTGTGTTCGTTTGAGAAATGACATGGATTTTACCGTGGCCTCCAGGCCCCGCATCGTTGACGGACCAGCAGGGAGGTCCAGTGGGGCGTCAATTCTTTAGGATCTCACGTAGGCCGGCACGCAAGAATGTTCCCGGCTAGCTCGCATGTTTCACAACGAGCCGGCCGCAAGGCGTGATGAGCCCGCGTCGACTGCGTTGCGCTTGCTCGTCGTGCTCACCGTACGTTCCAGTACGCCTCCGCGCGCCAAACGGTGGCGCCGAAAACGGCACCGGCCACCCAAGGCCACCCGGCCCAATATTGCCCATCCGATTGAGGCTGTGGATTCGCCTGGACCCGCCATGGGAGTTCGTGCGATAAAGGCTAAGTCCGCCGCAAAAGGCCCGTGGAAATAGCCAGGGCATTCCGCAGTGAATCAAGACCGCACTCATACAAGGAGAACACGATGGGATTTTTCAGTAACATTCTCGAGAAACTCGGCATGGGCGGGGCGGCCGCCCCCGCTCCCGCGGCGCCCCCGATGGCCGCGCCTGCCAGTCCGGCAGACGCGCCCGCCTTTCGAGGTCCGGTGCCGCCACCGCCGCCCAAGCCGGTCGCCGTCGTGGACGTCGTCGCGCAACTGGAGCAGCGCGCGGCGGCCAACCCGCAGAAGCTGAACTGGCGGACCTCCATCGTCGATCTGCTCAAGCTCCTCGACATCGACAGCAGCTACGGCGCACGCAAGGAGCTGGCCACCGAGCTGGGCTGTCCCGCGGAGCTGATGGGAGATTCGGCGAAGATGAACGTGTGGCTGCACAAGACCGTGCTGGCGCGCATCGCCGCCAATGGAGGCAATGTGCCTCAGGACCTCCTGGACTGAAACAGGCGGTCCGGTTTACGCAAGGGAAGATCAAACAGGGAAATCAAAGATATCGTCGCCCAGATGGGCGGCCTGCGGTCGATGGCGCGGGGACCGGGCGTCAGCGAGACGCAGGCGGCCAGGGGCGCCGCAACCCTGGCGCCCGCGATCCTGGGCGGAATGAAGAAACAGTCGCAGGCACGGCCCGCGTGCGGGAAGGAGACCGTCCCCGTGTTTCGCGCCCTGCGAGTTCCGTGAAACCCGGCCTCAGCTACTCACCCCCACGCCGGCCCGCTCGCGCCCGATCCGCACGCGCGCCACGATATCCTGCTCCGGAGCCGATTCGCACTCCACCGCAATCACGCTCGACGGCGAATCCGGAGCCTGCGCCGGCAGCCCCGTGAACTGCACGCGCAAATCATCCTGCTTAAACTCGACCGGCTTGCCCGAGTGCAGCAGCTTGGCCGACTTCACTTTCGTCGTCAAACCCGCCACCGTCACCGTATCCCCCGGCCAGAAATAGACGTGGACATACAGCGTATTTCCCTTGCGCGTGAAATCGGCATAGACACTGCGCTTCACCCCGCAGCGCTCGGCCCCATAGATCGTCTCGCTGTTGTGCTCCATCCATTTGCCGACATCGCTCAGAATTTTCACCGACTCGGGAGGAATCGACCCATCGGCCAGCGGCCCGATATTGAGCAGATAATTCCCGCCGTCCTGGGCGCAAGTCGCCAGGTTGCGGACGATCGTCTTGGGGCTCTTCCAGTCGTCATCGGCCTTGTGATAGCCCCAGCTATCGTTCATCGTCATGCACGCTTCCCAATCCTTGTCGGCGGCGACGATGCGCTGCTCGGGCGTCGAAAAATCCCCGGCGAGCTTGTTGCGGTTGTTGACCAGGATGTCGGGCTGCAGTTGGAACACCATGTCGTTCATCTTCTGCGACTCCCAGCCCGCGGCGTCGAGCGGCCACGCCACGTCGTACCACAGCACGTCGAGTTTGCCGTAGTTGGTGCAGATCTCGCGGACATGCCCGTGAATGTAATCGACGAACCGCCGCCGCGCCTGCTCGTCATCGGCGCACTTGGCGCCGTCGGGATGATGCCAGTCCATCAGCGAGTAATAAAACCCGCAGCGCAGGCCCTCGGCGCGCGCCGCCTCGAGAAACTCCGCCGCCGTGTCGCGCCCGGCCGCCTGCTTCGGCGCGCAGTAGTCGGTGAGCTCGGAGTTGAAGTGGCAGAAGCCCTCATGGTGCTTGCTGGTCATCACCATGTAGCGCATGCCGGCCTGCTTGGCGAGCTTGGCCCAGGCGCGAGCCGCGTTGGGCTTCGGCTTGAACTGCTGCGCCAGCTTCTCATATTCGCGAACCGGGATGCCCTCCATCTCCATGGCCCACTCGTGGCGACCGAGCACGCTATAGAGCCCCCAGTGGATGAACATGCCGAACTTGGCCTCGCGCCACCACTGAATGCGGCGGTCATGCTCGGGAGGCGGCGTCTCATCGGGCTCGTCGTTGGCCGCCGTCTTGGGAGCCGCCTTAGCCGCCGCGCTTTCGGTCGGCGCCGGAGCGCAGCTCATCGCCCCGGCCGCCAGCGCGGTCCCGCCCAGCAGTCCCAGATATTTGCGTCGCGACAACGTAGCATCCAACATGGCCATTTCTCCAATCTGTTAACGTTAACCCCATCCCGCGGAACAGTATGCCACGTTTACTCCGCCAGTGGGAAACGGTGGCGCGGGCTCTCAGCCTGCAGCGTCGAGCCGGGCCGGCCCCCCAAGCGACTCGCGTTGCATGCGGCCAGCGCCTGAGCGCTCATAATTGAGGCTGTCACGGTTTCTAGGTCTGAGAGGGATAGTCCCTTGGGCCCGCATGGACTCCGAACTCGCGAGAATCGTGCGAAGCCTAACACAAGACGATCCCACTTCGAGCGAGAGCGCTCCCGCCTAGGCTAGGATATTTTTCGGCAGGAGCCGGCGGAACGCTCAGTATCCGTCGGTTGGAATCGGAGGAAGTGGTTTGAGCGCCGAGGAGAACAAGAAACTCGTTCTAGAGCACTATGAATCGTTCGTGCACCAGCAGGACGCGGAGGCGGTAAAAGAGCAGTTGGCGGCCGATTTCCGGGACCATGAGATGCCTCCGGGGACGCCTCCCGGACCCGAGGCGGCAATGCACTATCGCGCCATGCTCCACACGGCGTTTCCAGACCTCCGGGTCAAGATTGAAGACGCTGTGGCAGAAGGGGATCGCGTTGCCGTGCGGGCCCGTTGGAGCGGTACGCACCGCGGGCCGCTGCCCATCATGCCGGTCCCGGTGACGAATCGAGCTTTCGAGTTCACGGGCATGGTGTTCTGGCGTATCCGTGACGACAAGATTGCGGAGCGGTGGGCCACCATTGACCGTTTGGGTTTGCAGCAACAGCTCACCGCAAAGTCGTGAACTCTCCGAACTTGGGTTGGGAGGACGGTCCTCTTAAGACGAGAACGCCCGGCCCGAGGCAACTGCGTCGGCAGAAGGAGCCCGCCGAATGCGATCAAGTCCCCGGCAATGCCGCCTGGTGCAGCTTGCGGCCCCCGCCGACGGGAACTGATAAAACCGTGACAGCCTCAGTTTTGACGGGGGCGGTGAGGCTGTGAGAAGCTTGCGGGAGTGCCACGCCATGCTCGCGTGGTTGCGGTCGGCGCACCGCACCACGTTACGCAGCGGGGAAACAACCGCCAGAAAACCTTCCTCTACGACAGTGATTGCCGCTTCTACCTGGCCTTGCTCGCCGACCAGAGCCGACGCCACGGTCTGGGAATCCTGGGCTACTGCTTGCTGCCCAACCATGTCCACCTGATTGCGGTTCCCGAACGGCCCGACTCGCTGGCGCGGGCGCTGGGCCGGGCACACAACCTCTACAGCCGCTGGTTCAACCGGCTGCGGCGCCGCAGCGGTCATTTATGGCAGAACCGCTTCTATTCGGCGCCGCTGGGCCGCGACCACCTGCTGACGGCACTGCGCTATGTGGATCTCAATCCGGTGCGGGCGGGGCTGATCGAGCGGGCTATCGACTACCGCTGGTCGAGCGCCGGCGCACACGTCAGCGGGAGAGACCCGGGCGGGCTGCTGGACATGGCAGGGTGGGCCGAGATCTGTCCGGGCAACGACTGGGCGCCGTATTTGGAAGCGGCGACCCAGGAAGAGGCCCTGCTCGCGCGGATTCGTGAGGCCACGCGATCCGGCAAGCCGGTGGGAGACAAGCTGTTTGTCGACGAACTGGGGCGAAAAGCGGGTTTCGAGCTGGAGTTGCGACCGCCGGGCCGGCCCCCCAAGCGACTCGCGTTGCATGCGGCCAGCGCCTGAGCGCTCATAATTGAGGCTGTCACGGTTTCTGGTTTCTGGAGTGCACCCCAAAACTGAGACAAACGAAAAAGGGACACTTTTCAGAGAATGGAAAGGGGTCCTGGATGGAGCAAGGCAAGGACGGCAGGCGGGTGTACGATGCGGCGTTTCGCGAGCAGGCGGTGCGGCGGATCGAGAGTGGCGAGAACGTTTCGGCATTGAGCCGCGAGTTGGCGGTGCGGCGCAGCGTGCTGTACCGCTGGCGCGATGGGTACCGGCGCGAGGGCGTGGCGGGGTTGAGCCGCGGTCCGGGGCGGCTGCCGGGCGGCGCCCGACTGGCGCGGCCGCCGGCCCAAGGCCAGCCGCGCGATGCGGCCGCCGAACGCGTGGCCGAGCTAGAGCGATTGGTGGGCCGACAAGCGGCGCAAATCAGTTTTTTAGAACGAGCCTTCGAGCAAGTCAGCGCGCTGCCGGGGACGGGCGAGCCTGGCGCGAGCAGATCTATGCGGCCCTCCGCACCCAGATCCACCAAGAAGGCGCGGTGACGATCGCCGAAGGTTGCGAGTTGGCGGCGGTGAGTCGGGCCGGCTTTTATCGCAGCTATGAAGAACACGAGCCCCGCCAAGCCGACATCGAGATGCGAGATCGCTTGCAGCGGCTGGCGCTGGCAAATCCCAAATATGGATATCGCCGGCTCGGCCGCGAGTTGCGTCGCCAAGAATGCGTCCACAACGCGAAGCGAATCCTACGGCTGATGCGGTTGGATAACCTGCTGTGCGTGCGCAAGAAGCGCTATGTGTTGACGACCGATTCGGATCACTTTCTGCCGGTTTATCCCAACTTGGCGGCGCGTTTGGTGGTCGATGGGCTAAATCAGTTGTGGGTGGCCGACATCACCTACATTCGATTGCGCGAGCAATTTCTGTATCTGGCGGTGATTCTGGACGCGTTTTCGCGGCGGGTGATCGGCTGGCAGTTGGGCGAAAGCCTGGAAGCCAAGTTGGCGGTGGCTGCATTGGAGCAAGCCTTGCGGGAACGCAAGGTGGAGGCCGGCTTGGTGCACCACTCCGATCGCGGCGTGCAGTACTGCTGCCGCGAATACATCGAGCGATTAGAGCAGCACGGCGTTTTGATCTCGATGAGCCGGCGCGGGAATCCTTACGACAACGCGCGTGCGGAGAGTTTCATGAAGACGCTCAAGAGCGAGGAGGTAGGCTTGCGGCAGTATCGCGACATCGACGATGCGCGGCAGTCGATCGGAGTGTTTCTGGAGCAGGTGTACAACGGCCGGCGGCTGCATTCGGCGCTCGACTATCGGCCGCCGGCGGAGTTTGAACAGGCCTTGGAAGCCAACGGCAAGGGTCGAGCCACGGGGAGAGTGCGTTATGAGTTTTCTAAGGCATGAGGAAATCTATCGATCCGATGGTCTGGCGGGAGCGCCGGGGCGAGCTGCGAACGGCCCGCCCCAGCCCCATCGTGTCGACGAGTTTCCAGCTGGGTATTCCTTGGCGGGTTGCTCTCCAGCAGAGCCCGCCGCCGCTTCCCCAGCCTCGACCAGCATCGCCGGCGGGGAAGCATTCGACAATGGTTTTGCAGCGAATGGTTGTTGTCCCTTATATTCGTTGTCTCAGCCATGGGGTGCAGTCCAAAGTGTCCCTTATTTTAGGTGTCTCAGGTTTGGGGGCAACTCCAGAGCCCTTCGCCGAGTTCCCCGAAATAGAACTGCCAACGGCCGCCGAATTCTGCCATATGCTGCCCCGTTTGGCATAATCTAGAGCAACATGGGAGCTGCCGAACCGCAAGGACTGAAACGTTACCCCAACCTCGTGGAAGCAAAGCTGTGGAAAAGGCTCAACAGTGGCGCCGACGCCGAACAAAAGAATCTGGCCAACAACGTTCAAAAAGCCGCAAGAGAAGCTGCAATCCTGCTGGACCAGATCGTCACTTACATGCCTCTCTACACGCTCCACAGCGAGAGGCACAGCCTGAACGTCATCGCCTGGATGGAACGCCTGCTTGGGCCGGAAGGAATCAAGAAACTCTCCCCTCTGGAGCTCTCTCTCTGCATTCTCGCCGCCTATGTACATGACCTCGGGATGACCCTGACGCGCGAGGAATGGGAAGACACACTGAATGAGGCCAGCGACTCCCCGGCCCGCCGCGACTACCTTCGTTTCCGCGACGGTTTTCTCGGGTTTTCTCGAGGAACGCGTCGAAATCGACCGCCTGCGGAAGAAAGGCCGAAACTTCCAGGCCGACCTCATCGAAAGCCACCTGCTGACCGCACACATCCGAAAGACACACGCTACCAGCGAGCCGGAGCGCATAAGGCGCCGGCTGGACGCAATCACTGCGCTGACCGGTGACACGAAACTCTTCGAATACCGCGGAGTGCCGTTTCGGGAGGCCCTTGAGTTGATCGCGGCAAGCCACAACCAGCCCGTGAACTGGCTGCGGGACCAAACCGCAAGAGAGTTGGGCGGTTTTCACACGGTGGTTGGCAGCGGCGAGCGCGTGAACTACGCGCTCATAGGCCTCATCCTTCGTCTTGCCGACATCATGGATTTCGACTCCAGCCGGACGCCTATGATCCTGTTCCGGCACATCGGCCTTGATCGCGATCTCTCCAGTCGATTCGAGGCCCAGCGTTTCGAAGAGAAAAGCCAGCAGGAATGGAGGCGGCATCTTGCGATCGACAGCGTGGACTGGCCTGCCGGCAACCGGCTCACCTATTTCTCGCACCGACTATCTCAATGCCCTGCGCGCCAAGTGCCAGTTCGGCGCCCAGCCTCAGTTTTGGGCGGCGGAACTGGATTCGACTCACCTTGAATTCACGTCTTCGGGGGATTTTCCAGAGTGCTTGGGCTACCATATTCCAATGCCCTCAACGGCTGAAGATCGTGCGCTGCCTACGTATCTATTGTTCACCTTTGGCTTCAGTGCGATCTTCTATTTTCTGATCGCCAGCGGTGGCGGTGGAAGCTGGGCCGACTACATTGGCTGCCTGATGTGGTGCCCGGCGTTGGGGGCGTTTACGGCGTGCGCCTACCTGGGGAGGAGCGTCTCAACGATTGCGTGGCGGTGGGGTGAGAGTCGCTGGGCGATCGCGTGCTATCTACTCCCGCTTGGGTACGCCAGCATCGTAGAATAGTTCTTCCTGCCGCTCCCGCCCTCGCTTCCTTCCCATCGCCATGCCTGATTTTGCGGCGAAACACTTCTACCGCAAAGTGATTTTTGGACACGGCGCGCAGCCCCCCGAGCCGCGCTCCCGCTGTTCACTTCGATGGACGATCTCCCACCAGCAACGGGGCTGGCGCGCGAATGTCTTTGACCGCACATGACGAAGTGGGCCGGTTCGCTTTCGCGGTAACGCCCATCGTGGCGGAACAACCTAATAGCCGGTGGGAAAGCGCACATGCCTCGCCACACCAGCTTGGTGAACGGGATATTGAGCCTGGCGGCGGTCGTGCTCATTCTCCCCCTTGCCGGCGGTCTATTCGCCCAACAGTTGCCCGGCCCCGCGGACCGGCCGGGCGCAGCGCGAAATGCGGGCATCTTACCCGAATACTTGTGGCACGATCCAGGAAATATCAGCGGGATTGATTTCGCAACGGCTCCCGGCGGCAAAACAGGCCTACCGGCTCCACCATTCCAGTTCGTCGAGGAGGACCTCGGGGGAACGAATCCAAAGGTCAAGGTTCGCGATGCCCGCGGGCGGCTCTGGATCGTGAAATGGACGGCTGAAATCAAAAGCGAGCCGTTTGCTACCAAGCTGGTCACGGCTTTGGGTTACTTCGCTCGCCCCGCGTACTATGTTCGCGAGGGCCAAATTTTCGGCATCACGAAACTGCGGCGCGCTCGGCACTACGTCCACAGCGACGGCTATTTCAACGAAGCGGCTTTCAAATTGATCTCCGCGGACCTGCCGTACCTGAAGGGCTACAGCTGGGCCTGGATAGACAATCCCTTTCTCGAAACCCGGCGTGGCGCGCGCCAACTCAATGGCTTGAAGATTCTCATGATGTTGACTTCCAACTGGGACGCAAAGGACGCGCGCGATACCGGGCATGGGCCCAACACAGCTATTTACCGCGTGACCGGGCGAGGGCACGTGGCGCAGTTGCTGTTCGCGTTCGACGACTGGGGCGCGACGCTGGGCAAATGGGGAAACTACTGCGTGCGCGAAAAATGGGATTGTGACGGCTATGTGAAGCAGACACCTCATTTCGTCCGGGGCGTCCGCAACGGCTACGTGCAATGGGGCTTTTCGGGCAAGCACGGGCGCGACCTCACAGAGGGTATCTCGGTCGAGGACGTTCGCTGGTTGCTTCAGTATCTGGGTCAGCTAACAGACGTGCAAATTCAAGAGGGGCTAAGAGCAAGCGGCGCCGATCCGGGCGAGGCGCGCCGCTTCGGCCTGGCCATCCGCCAACGGATCCGGCAACTCGAGCAGGTCGCCGGGAGCCAGCCTGGCGGAGTAGATCGGTGACAGCCACCGAACTGCCCTTGAAATACGCTGATGTATCACGGCTTACGGTTTTCGCTCGGGGATGTCGGCACCCCTCTCCTCGGAGAGCCGGCAGCGGTCGGAGCCACTGGCCCGTTGCGGCCCCGAGATCGGCGCCCTGTCACCGAACTCCACGAACTCCAAGGCTTACAGCGTCTATTACATCTACGACACCGACGACAACCCGCAAGGCTGGGGAGGGACCGACCGCGGCGGCTACACGCGCCCCAGCGTGCGGGCCATCGACTACAAAACAGGCGAAGTCCGCTGGGCGCACGAATGGGAAGGCGCGACCCGCACGGGCGTGTTGAGCAACGCCGGGCAACCTGGTTTTCGGCTGGCGACAGCTTTGACAATGCGGCGACAGCTTTGACAATTTCGCAGCGCTCAACGCTACCACACCGGAGCGCATCGGCCAGCCAATCGCGATAGTCTCCGCCGAAGTAGCCGGGGCAACGGCCCCTCGCCGCCAGCCCGCGGGCTACCGAGAATCACAGGTGTGTCTGACTGCGGCCGGCGGCTCGGCAGGGCAACAGAATACAAAGGTGCTTTTGCGGACTCGGACGATGCCTTGGCGCGGTCTCCGTAATTTTTTTTAGGGGTTTGCTTCGCTGGGCGCTGAACGTAGTAGGAACCTGGGGGACCTCTTGCCGGGACAATCGGTTACATTGCCTCTTCCAGTCCCCCTGGAGAGTGGCTCTAATGGCCTGGAAACAGGGCCCTTCGGAGGCTTGGAACTGAATCTTACCGGAGATTACGGCGGGCCTGGGGTCGTATCTCCTTCTTTGTTCAACCCTTGGGTCCGACTAGGGCTATCACTCGATGGTTCGCGATTCGGTTTCGGGCGACAATCCAGGTACAAGCTAGGACCCGGAGAACCGCTGAAGCCTACCCTGCCGTAGACGTAAGCGTCCCGGGGGCAGAATCAGAGCCCAGGAAAACGAAAGGATCGACAGAAAACCAAAATGACCATAGTACTCATCCTTCTGGCCGTAGTAGGCAGTGTCGCCGCCGTGCTGGGGATGGAACTGGTCCGGCTGTTTGGCCGGGCGCCGAAGGCGCAGGACCTGCCGCAATTGGCCGCGGAGTTTTCCGGCCGTGACAAGTACGGCCCGGTCGAGAGGCTCTTCGACAGCGCCGATACGCGCTTTTTGCGTACCCGAACCGGCAACTCGGGCGAACTCGAGAAGAAGCTGCTGCGTTCGCGCCGGCGGGTGATGCGGTCGTACCTGCGGGTGTTGCGGCGAGACTTCGAGCAGGCCTGGAACGTTGGCCGCTTTCTGGCTCCATTCAGTGATGATCCGAATTTCGGCGTCACGCTGGTGACCCAACTGGTGACGTTCTACCGCTTGTATGCCTGCGTCGAGGTCCGGATGCTGGCGCAGACCTACCAGCCGGGCGTCGAGCTGACCGAACTGCTCAATGCCTTGCGGCAGGCCCGCCGCATCGCGCTGACGACGCTGACCTCGGTCGAGCAGATGGCGATCCAGCCTTCGGCCGCATAACGGCCCGCGCCTAACTAAAGGCCGAGCCGGCCCAAAGCCGCACCCCTGGTGTGCAGCGGCCGCGTCGCGATTGGTTGCGACGTGGCCCAAAGCCTTCTAGGCCACGCCGAAGAGGCGATGCGCCTGCAGGGAGACAGCCTGGTAAGTCGGCCGACCTCTCGAAGGCCGGGCCAGGCACCCCAACAACAATCCATACGAATAGGATTTGATGGCTGCCGCCGCGGTCCGCCAACGGCCCGGCACGTGGTTGATCCGGCGGCGGAGCAAGGACGTCGACCAGGACGTCGATGCTGCCGGCCGGAGGCCCGCGCCACACGATGGCGGCAACAGCCGCGGGGTCGTACCATGCCGCCCCCCAAGGAAACGGCAAGCGGCCAACCCAACAAACTGAGCGCGGGCGGAAACCCGCGGGCCCTTCTGAGACGCTGCCCGTTTACCTCGTAGACGGGGTCTTCGAGCCCCTGGATCTCGCCGGTGCACGGCCCCCCTGTCGTGAATTGCGGCGATCTGCGTTCCAGTACGAAAACGAGGTCTGCTGCTTCGATCGTCCCGGGACGGTTTACGCGGTCATGCGGCGTCTCTCCGACCAGCGCCGCCTGCACGGCTCCTCATGAACCGCGTCGCCGGCGCGTCACGGCTGCCTGGAATGGCCGGGGGCGGGCTCAGGCAAGCGCCGCGAGTGGGCGGCCCTTTCGCTCGCGATGGGCGGCTTGCCTCGATTCAATAGTTGAACGGTTGGGGGTTATCAGCCAGCAGCAGCAGCACTTGATGGTGCCCAGACCCTGCTTGGCGCGGCGCTATGCCGGAACGGCGGCGGGCTCCAGATGGTCCCGGATAACTATCAGACCACTTACTTGTAGCGCTAGTAGGCCATCTGTCCATACACCGAGGGACACTTAGAATGGGAAGGCCCCGGCTGCGGCACCGCACTAGGTCAAATTTACCTACCTGTCTAAGAATTTACCGGTTTAGCCGGGGGTGGGGGAGGACCCCAGCGCGGGTGCCTGGACGGGATGGCCCGCCAATCGCCCGAATCGAGGCGTTGGCGATTGGAAGCCCGAAAGATGGCCAGGGGCGTGCAAAAGCAGCAGGTGGTGAAACTCGAAAGAGTCCTGTGGCGAAACCCGGCAACACCTCCTCTGGGTTGGTAACGCGGCGCCGGAAGGAGTGAGGGCATCTAAGGTTCCCAGGGCATCGAGCTTCATGCTAAAGTTTTGGTACGACCTGGCCGCCCCCGTAGGAGGGCTGCTGCAAGGCCCCGCAAGTCCGGTACGAAAGTGCAGTCTGACTGGGACTAAACTTCGACGGACCGGAACCGCCAAAAGGTCCCCCCATTTGGAGGAAGGGAGTCGCCCGATGATGCAGATCAGCTGGAGTGGTAAGCGAGTCAAGACGAGCCAGGACCGTCCCCCGGTCCCGGTTGGCTCGGATTGGTCGGCTTGGCTCGACGGTAGCGAGAATAGCGCCATGACGATCGGGTGCGGCCCGACCGAAGTCGAGGCGGTCGAGGACCTTCTGGGTCAACTGTTCAACCAGGTGGCGCTGGCCAACGCGCTGCAATCGCGAGCGGGCCGGCAGCAGGCGACGGCGTTCCCGGTCGCGGCCGGGCGTTCGACATAAAAGCCTACGCCGCGCACGCGGGCCATCGGCCTGCCTGAACCGAGCGCCCCGCCCGAGCGCAGGGAAATGAGC
>CAWGNS010000002.1:0-166388 GCA_963824095.1 Terriglobia bacterium
CCATTCTGTCCCGATCACCACCTGTCTCGCTGCGTGCTGCTACTCTGTTGGAAACGCATGCCCGGAAACTCAACGTTCGAGCCACGGCGCTTCCTCGCGCGCCCTTGTTTTGAACCGGCCAGTGAAAGCCTGCGCTTCCTGCCCGAGGGTCCGCGCGGAGAATCCGATGCTGCCGGGTTTCGACCGGTCTGCCTGACCTCTCCCGTCCGCTTGTTGCCGTCGACCGAAAAGGATATTGCGGCGCGCTGTGGGAGCATGTAGAGAACAAAAGGATGCTGACGCTTGATCCTTGTCGAGCACGGACCGTGGCCGCTGCAAATGCACGCGCGTTGCTGACGGCCGTGTGCGTTGTCCTGATTGCAACGCTGATTGCGGCGTGCGGGGTGAGTGATGACAAAGACAGCGGGCCCGAGCCAGACAGCATGGCTCCGATTCTTCTGTTTAACGGAACGGGAACCTCTCCTGGCGACACGGCGGCGCTCGAGAAAATCCTGAGCGGTGAGGGTCTCGGCTATTCGACGGTCCATTCCCGGCAGTTAAATGGCATGACCGAATCACAAATACGGAATCATCGTCTCGTGATCGTTCCCGGTGGTAACTTCGAACAAATCGGTAACCACCTGAACCCGGCCACGACGGCGAATATTCGCAACGCGGTTCAGAGTGGTTTGAACTATCTCGGAATCTGTGCGGGCGCTTTCTTCGCGGGCAACTCCCCCTATAACGGCCTGAATCTGACAGCCGGCGTGCGTTTCGAATTTTACGCCGCGGAAGCTCGCGGTATCCGCAAGACGGCAGTGGCCATCACCACCGCCGACGGAAACACCCTGGACCATTACTGGGAAGACGGTCCGCAACTGGGCGGCTGGGGTACGATTGTCGGCAAGTATCCCGACGGAACCCCCGCGATCGTCCAGGGGACATCGGGAAACGGATGGGTGATCCTCGCGGGGATTCACCCCGAAGCGCCCGCCGGTTGGCGCGGCGGAATGAATTTCGGAACGCCGGCCAACGTGGACAATGCCTACGCGGTGACGCTCATTCGCGCCGCCTTGGATCGAAAGATGCTACCGCACTATTGACGAAAGAGCGAACAGGCTCGCACAGGATTCTTGTTCTGTTTTTGCCGCCGCAATCGAGGGACCGCGACGCCGGCCGGTCTGCGTCCGGGCCGATCGGGGTTGTATCGTCGTTGCTCCCGTCCGGACGCAGTCAGCACTCTCTGTCCAGACTGGACGGAGAATATACTTGGCATATCGACACCGCACCATCCCGTTGGGTTCGAGTCAATGATGCGGCCGTGCTCATGAGGACCCAATGTTTCTGGCCCGACGTCCATCGCCCGAATTGATCGATTGGTTTCTTCGTGAATCTCAGGACTTGCCGTTGTCGTACGGTCCTGCCGGACTCGTCCATGCCGTGACCGTACATCATGACCTCGACGAGGCGACCGTCGCGATCGGGCATGGCCAAGCTGACTTCGAACGGGCGAGAGCGGCGCTCATTGGGTGGAAGCAGTTCGATATCGGCTGGGCCGAGCTGTTCCCGCATCCCGCTCCGGTTGCGGCCGGTACCGTGGTAGCGGTTCTGATCCGGCACCTGGGGTTCTGGTCCCTGAACGGTTGCCGTGTTCTCTACCACGCCGGGGACGAAACGAATCCTACACGATTTGGTTACGCGTATGGAACGCTGATGAACCAGACGCAGAGGGGACGGAGCCCTTAGAACTCGTAACATCCGGGAAACGAGGGACGGAAACGAAGGCGCCGATGGGGACAGTCACCAGGTTTTATTGTTAAATTCTGGTGCCACCGGCCGCAGGGTGGCTGGGAAAACCTGGTGACTGTCCCCCTGGCAGGATGCTAGGCTGAAGCCACCATGCCACGCATCGCGCGCGTGGTTGCGGTGGGTGTGCCGCACCACGTTACGCAGCGGGGGAATAACCGCCAGCCTATCTTTCTGGACAACTTCGACCGCCATTGCTATTGCAAACTGCTCGGCCACTGGGGCCGCTGCTGCGGGCTTCGCGTGCTCGGCTACTGCTTGATGAGCAACCACGTTCATTTGGTGGTGGTCCCCGAGCGGGGCGATGCTCTGGCTCGGGGGTTGGGACGCGCCCATTTCTTGTACGCCCGGGGGTTTCACCTTCGTCATGGCACGAGTGGACACTTGTGGCAGAATCGCTTCTTCTCGACCACGCTCGATTCCCGGCATTTGTTCACCGCGCTGCGTTACGTGGACCTCAACCCGATGCGGGCGGGAATGGTCGATCAAGCCGAGGCGTACCGGTGGTCGAGTGCCCGAGCGCACGTTAGCGGGCAGGACGCCAGTCAGTTGCTGGATATGGCAGGCTGGCGCGACATCTCCGAGCCCGCCGACTGGAAGGAAGCGCTGTCGAGGCGGGAGGAAGCCGCTGAAGTCGGGCGGCTACGGCATGCCACTCGGACCGGCCGTCCTTGTGGCGATATGTCGTTTGTCGAAGAGATGGAGCACCACCTGGGACGGCGTTTGCGGCCTGGGACTGGCGGCAGGCCTGTGCGAGGTCGGGCTGCTGTGCGGGAGGGGGACAGTCACCAGGTTTTCCCTGGGGCTGGCGCCGCTGACACGCGTGGATTTGACAATAAAACCTGGTGACTGTCCCCCTTGGCCGGCTAACCAAGAGACGCCGCGAGTCTCGGATTCGAGCGTCACGCCCACTTGGAACCCGAATTGCTATGGGTTCGATTGAGTATGGAGGTCCGTTTACAATCAAGCTCTGATGTTTCCTTCCGGGTGGCGCGTTGCCTCACCCGTGAGACCGTTCGACACGGAAGAACGGCGCTGCTGGCCATGGTGTTTCTGGCCAGCAATCTGCTGGCGCAACCCGCCAGCATTACCGACAGCCCTCAACCGTTCTCCGAATCGGCGGCATTCGACGCCGCCGGGAACCAGTATTACTTCGGGACACAGGGAGCAGTCACCGCGGGCGCGCCGCAAACCCAGAACGGTGGCGGCACGTGTCTGTTCAGCAACGGCTTTTTCGATTTCCCCGGGCCCTGCACCGACGCTTACGTGAGCAAGGTGGATAGTTCCGGCAACCAGGTTTTCGGTACCTTCCTGGGGGGCTCGACCAATGATCAAGCCACGGCTCTGGCTGTGGACGCCGCCGGCAATGTCTTTATCGCAGGATCGACCGACGGCTCCTTTCCCACCACCGCCAAAGCTGCCAACGCCGCCAGCAACACTGCCAAGGCCTTTGCCGTCAAGCTCAGCGCCGACGGAAGCCACATACTCTATTCCACCTACTTGCCCGATACGGCCGCAACCGCCTCGGCCATCGCCCTCGACGTCCCGGGCAACGCTTACATCGCCGGCACATCTAGTACCGGGCACGCCTACGTGGTGAAGCTCAGTCCCGATGGGTCTGCCTTCCTTTATAACGTCTCGCTCGGCGGGACGATGCAGGACTCCGCTGCCGCGATCCACGCCGATCCTGCCGGCAATGTCATCGTCGCTGGTCAGACGAGTTCGCCGGACTTTCCTGTCACGCCGGGTGCGCTCCAAAGCGAGATCAAGGGAGCGCAGAACGTCTTTGTCGCTCAGCTCGATGCGAGCGCCAACGTCGTGTTCGCCACCTATCTCGGCGGGAGTGGCACGGACGCGCCCGCCGCTGTGCAAACCGATTCCACCGGCAACATCTATGTCGCCGGCCAGACTACTTCGCTTGACTTCCCGACCACCAGCGGCAGCTTCCAACCGGATCCGCTGGTGCCCATGTGGAACAACACCGGGCCCGGCGGATTTGTGAGCCGGCTCAGCCCGGATGGCAGCGTTCTGGCCTGGTCCAGTTATGTGACGAGCGCAGATCACGGTCAGCAGCAAGGCGTCGCGCAACTGGCGGTCACCGCTTCGGGCGAGAGTTATGTTGCGGGGGTTACCGGCCCCGGGTTTCCTTCAACCCCAGCGGCGCCGCAGATCTGTTTCGGTGGGTCGGTCCTCAATGCCCCCGACTCCCTCCTGGGCAATGTCTTCGTAGCCCATCTCGATGCCGATGGAGCCCTCCTCGAGGCGACCTATGCCGGCCAGCAGGCCAGTGCCTCGGCCCTGTCTTTGACCGGCGATGGTTCGGTTCTACTGGTTCGGCGTGAGGGCAAAGATGTGAAGTCTCAGATCCAATTCGGCGGCGCCGGATGGACCGCGCCGGCCTGTCTGACTTCGGACGTTCTGAACGCCGCGACCCTGTCGGGGAACTCCGCGCAGGTGGCGCCAGGCGAATTGATCACACTGACTGGATTCGAGATCGGCCCGGATGTTGGTGTTGCGTACCAGCCGGGCGCGCAGGGTGAGGCTCCGCTCCAATTGGCGGGCGTCCAGGTGTTGTTTGACGGCAAGCCCGCTCCGGTGCTGTATGCCCAATCGCGGCAAATCAACGCCTTGGCGCCGCTGGAACTGAGCGGCCAGACGCAGACGACCGTCACCGTGAATTACACCGGCGCTACGGTCGGTTCGATCACGGCGCCGGTGGCGACCGTTGGGCTTCCCGGCATCTTCCGGCTGCAACCGGGCGTGTCGACTCAGGCAGCGGCGATCAACCAGGATGGCACGCTCAACGGTCCCTCGAGCCCGGCGCCACGCGGTTCGATCGTGTCGATATGGGGGACTGGTTTTGGCCCCCTCGATCCGCCGTGCGCGACGGGCAGTCTCAACGCGCCGGGGCCTGTGAACCTGGCGGCCGGGTTTAGCGTCAGACTCCGTGACACTCAGGCCCCTCCGTCCAGCGACGTGCTGGGGGAGGCCAATCCAGCTTTGTACGCCGGCGGAGCACCGACCCTGCTCTGTGGAGTGGTGCAGATCAACATGTTCGTCCCCGGTTATGCGGCGCCAGGTGTCTTCCAGTTTTTTCCCTGGTCGCTGATGACGAGACCCGCTGGGGATTCCCTACTCGGCTTAGGAAACACCGCAGTCACGATTGTCGTGAAATAGAGAACCACATAGAACCGCGAGGAAAAGGGGAGCCGGCAATAGCGGCAAGGAAAGGGATTGACTTTTCTTGACTCCTCTCCGGGTACCCGAAAAGGACGGCCACCCTCGCGCCCGGGCTGCGAGACATCAAGCTGGCAACGACGACAGACGGCTACTCCGATGTCTTGGGAAGAATAAAACCGTGACAAATAAAACCGTGACAGCCTCAGTTTTGACGGGGGCGGTGAGGCTGTGAGAAGCTTGCGGGAGTGCCACGCCATGCTCGCGTGGTTGCGGTCGGCGCACCGCACCACGTTACGCAGCGGGGAAACAACCGCCAGAAAACCTTCCTCTACGACAGTGATTGCCGCTTCTACCTGGCCTTACTCGCCGACCAGAGCCGACGCCACGGTCTGGGAATCCTGGGCTACTGCTTGATGCCCAACCATGTCCACCTGATTGCGGTTCCCGAACGGCCCGACTCGCTGGCGCGGGCGCTGGGCCGGGCACACAACCTCTACAGCCGCTGGTTCAACCGGCTGCGGCGCCGCAGCGGTCATTTATGGCAGAACCGCTTCTATTCGGCGCCGCTGGGCCGCGACCACCTGCTGACGGCGCTGCGCTACGTGGATCTCAATCCGGTGCGGGCGGGGCTGATCGAGCGGGCTATCGACTACCGCTGGTCGAGCGCCGGCGCGCACGTCAGCGGGAGAGACCCGGGCGGGCTGCTGGACATGGCAGGGTGGGCCGAGATCTGTCCGGGCAACGACTGGGCGCCGTATTTGGAAGCGGCGACCCAGGAAGAGGCCCTGCTCGCGCGGATTCGTGAGGCCACGCGATCCGGCAAGCCGGTGGGAGACAAGCTGTTTGTCGACGAACTGGGGCAAAAAGCAGGTTTCGAGCTGGAGTTGCGACCGCCGGGCCGGCCCCCCAAGCGACTCGCGTTGCATGCGGCCAGCGCCTGAGCGCCCATAATTGAGGCTGTCACGGTTTATGGCTCCCGTCCGTGATCTGGGTTATGATCGGTCGAACCATTAAATCGAGGTCATCCCGATTTTCCGGGAATTGATCCCAATCAAAAACTGTAGGGAATCAACGGAAGAGGACCAAATGTGGCTTACTGAGGCAGAACTCAGACGACTCTCGGAACGGGAGATGATACTCCTTCGGAATGAACTGCATGACCTAAAAGGCTGCCAGATCAAGTTTTTGAGCTTGGCGCCGACTGTTTCCGGTTTCCTCCTAGGCTTGCCGCCGATCTTCGGTCGATCGTTGGATGGTAAGGAACCGCACTTTCCATTACATCTTCTCAGTTTGTTACCACTCGTCGTCCTGCTCCCTGCTTGGTGGGTGTTCTTTGACAAAGCCAAGTCGATCACTCGTATAGTAGGCTACTACCGGGTGTTAGAGGCCATCACGCGTGGCGATTTTAAGCCCCGGCGGCTACGAGGTTGGGAGCGGTCGTTGGAGATGTTCCGGCGGACCGACGCAGCGCGAGTCATTCGAGAGTTACGGAACCCGAATCTCATTTGTGCGTTGTCAAAGGACGAGGTTCGCCAGCTAGGGTTGAGTACAGCCAGGTTTCCACGGGTTTCAGAACTGCTCCGATTTCTCAGGGGGTCACTGCTAATTGGGGAGAGTTACCGCTATTGGCTAATAGCTAATGATACATTTATAGCCCTCTCAGCGCTCTCTCTAGCAATTCCTATCTATTGGCTGCTCGATGCGACTAGTCTTAACGGGCACTGGAAACAGTTAGCTGTGGTAGGCTGCGCCCTCGCGGCTGTTCTGGTTTGCGCGTATGAAAATGCACACGTGGTAAGTGAGTTAATGTGGGGAAAATATTCCTACACTTGCAATCATTTTGTCTGGCTTCATATCATGTTACGCACTGACGGAACTGAATGTGAGGGCCCCGCGGAGTTGTACCAATCACCCACTGGGCGTGAGACATCAGGCGATAGGTCTGGCGAGTTGGAGTCCGTAGGAAAAACTTACTCCTGAAGACAAACGGGTGATAGGCTACAAACGGTATGCGATGCGCTTCCAGCGGTGCTACGGCCGCAGCGGACATTTGTGGCAAGACCGTTTTTGTTAGTGTCCTTCAGGACCGCGGCGCCTGGTGACGGCCCTGGCCTACGTCGATCTCAATGCGGTGCGCGCCGAGCTGCTGGGCGAGGCAATGCAGTATCCCTGGTCGAGCGCGGCGGCGCACGCCACAGGACACGACACGGCGAGCCTGATCGATGAGTGGGAGTGGAGCGAGTTCGAATTGCAGGCGGATTGGGAGCAGCGACTCCAAAGCAAAATCGGCGAGGAGTGGACCGCCGAGTTCCGACAAGCAACGTATTCGGGCCTACCGTTTGGTGACCCCGACTTCGTGACACAACTGGAGCACCGTCACGCCAGGAGCCTCCGACGGGCTCCCCCGGGCCCGCCTCCAAAAAGCCACACCGCCCCGGCCGGACTGCCGTGAATCGCCGGAGTTTGCCACATCCCTTCCTGTCACCGAGTTGGCCGAACTGCCTGTCACCGGACTGCCACGAAGCTGCGGTCGAACGGATGCAGTAACCGCAGTCGGCCGAAGAGAAATGCCGTGGGAATTCGGTGGCCGAGCAAGGTACAATTCGTCCGGAGGCCCGGAAAATGATCGAACTGAGCCAGTTCGTGAGCGACGCTCTGAGTCAGATAGTGGAGGGGATCGCAGACGCCCAGAAGCGGGCCATCGACCGGGGCGCGGTGATCAATCCGCGGGCCTCAGAGATTGTCAGTTCCAGGGCGGTCGGAAAAGGCGACTATTGCCGACTCGTAGAGGACATCGAGTTCGACGTCGCAGTGACAACAGCCGAAGGCACCAAGATAGCCGGCAAAGTGGGCGTGCTCGCTGCTGTTATGGGAGCTGGCATCGGGGCGGAGTCAACCGGTCAGGCCCAGAGTATCAGCCGGATCAAGTTCAAAATTCCCATTGCGTTTCCGCTGGCCGATCTTGCAGACGAACGGAGAACCACAAAATTCTAGAGACCAGGCATCCGGCGCAAGCCCGCCGTGAAAAAGTCGGGACAAGAGCTGAACGGAGCCCTTTACCTACCCTGACTGCCGACCTCAAGCCAAATACGAGCCCTCCGCTCACGCCCGCGCGCCCAAATAGTCACAGGCCTTTCGCAAAAGTTTGTACGGATTCAAAAGGACTTAGGATCCCGACGCGATAAGTCGGCTTCCCCGCCGCGGTATCCTTGTTTTCGTGAGGCTGGCTTCTGAAAACACGCACGAGATACGGGGAAAAGCCCCCGGCCATGGCAAAACCAGAGCCTCCATCCCAAAAAGAATCAAAAAGTCGCAAAACAAACCCAATCCCATTTTCGAAACGCTCGACTCCATCTCGCTCACGAGCAAACAGATAGAAGGCGAAGTCGAGGAGAACGCCCGGCGAAAGCCATACGACTCTCCTTCGACGCTTGTTCGCCCGCTGGCGCCCCGGGCTCCCCTTCTTGGAATTGGCAGCGGCGAAGTACACGCGCAATGACCGGACCGCGGTCCGATCGATTCGGACGGCGACCCACTGCATCGGTGTATCCGCGCTTGGACCGTAAATTCCAGGGACCTTGCCGCCCATGGGGCGCAAGTAAGTACTAAGCTGGCTGCGATGGTGAATCGAGTGTTTCACCGCTGGGGGGCGCTCCAGCGCGGAACCAAAAAAGCACAGTAGAGTGAAAAACTCTCGCCCCCACGTTTTGGGAAGGCAAGATTCCTTGCATGGATAGCAAATGACATCCACGGACCACCAAGGGTTTCCGGGCGCACGTGGCCGGCGCGAGGCCCGATTTTCCGGGCAGGATCTCCGATTGAAGCCGTCCGCCCTTATTCTGACCGTGTTCTGCGCGGGTCTGGCCCTGGCTCAAACGGTGTCGGCTCAACCCGTGAAACCCCAAACGGAATTGGGCCAAACCGTCGCTGCGCAAAGGGGTATGGCTCAAAGCGAGACGGCATCGGTGGGGCTCAGTGCCGACAAGACCTACCTGGTCGACGCCGCGGGCGCGCCGCTTTTCATGAACGGCGACACGGCTTGGTCGTTGATCGCGCAGCTTAGCCGCGAAGACGCCGAGCTGTATCTCGAGAACCGGCGGCGGAAGGGCTACAACGTCATCCTGGTGAACCTGCTCGAGCACAAGTTCGCTTCGCACGCCCCGGCGAACTTCTACGGCGAGGCTCCGTTCACGACAGCGGGTGACTTCGCTACGCCGAACGAAGCCTATTTCGCGCACGTGGATTGGGTGCTGCGCGAGGCCGCCTCGAAGGGCATCACGGTTTTGCTCGATGCGATCTACCTGGGCTACGATTGCGGCGACGAGGGTTGGTGCGCCGAGGTCAAGGCGGCGCCCGAGGCCAGTCTGCGCGGGTTCGGGCGCTATCTTGCCGCGCGCTACCGCAGCTTTCCCAATATCATCTGGGTCATCGGCGGCGACACCGATCCGGTGGCGCAGGGCGTGGGCGACAAGGTGGGGGCGATGGCGGCGGCCATGCACGAGGGTGACAGCGCGCATCCTTACACGGCGCACAACGGGTCCGAGCAGAGCGCGCAGGATGTGTGGAACGGCGCGGCGTGGCTTTCGATCAACGACATCTACAGCTACACCGAGCGCACCGCCAAGGTTCGGCAGCAATACGAGCGGGCGGCGGCGCTGCCGTTGTTCCTGATCGAGTCGGCTTACGAGAACGAGCACCACACGACGCCGTTTACCTTGCGGCGCACCACCTACACCAACGTGCTATGGGGCGCGCGGCTGGGGCACCTGTTCGGCAATTGCCCGATGTGGGGGTTCAACGCGGCGCCGAAGTTTTGTTCGGGCGACTGGCGCGACGAGCTTGACTCGGTGGGCTCGCGGCAGCTCGCCTATGTCGGCTGGCTGATGGAGTCGCGCCGGCACTACCTGATGCGGCCCGACTACGCGCACACTGCGATGACGGCGGGTTACGGAGCTTGGGGAGATCTGGCGACGACCTCGCGCGCCGCCGACGGCTCCTCGATCATCGCCTACCTGCCGACGAATCGCACGGTGACCGTGGATCTGTCGACGCTTTCGGGAACAATCGCGCGCGCCTGGTGGTTCGACCCCAGAACGGCCGCCGCCACCGAGATCGGCGAGTATTCGAGCGACCGCGCCGCGGAGTTTACGTCCCCGGACTGGCGCGATTGGGTGCTGGTGATCGACGACGCTTCGCTGGCCCTGCCGGCTCCGGGGGGACGCTGAGGGGCGGTCAGGCAGCTTGCTGGAAGGGGACTTGTTCGCCGCGAGTTTCTTCTACAATGAAGGCGTCTTGATGCGGGTCTCCGAGTCGAGCCGGCGAAGGCGGGCCGTTTTGGCTTTGGTGGTGGCGGTGTGCCTCACCTTTGCGGCCGCCGCGGCTGTGGTTTGGGAAGCCGGGCCTGTAGGCCGCCGTTCGACGGAGACCTGCCCGCAACTTTCCGCTTCGAGCCATCCGGTCTCGCCGGCCGTCGCCGACGGCACGCGCAAGAGCGCGGCCGATAGCCTCGACCTGACACCGCAATCGGCGCTGCGTCCGCCGGCGGCCCGGCTGTGTTCCAGCAGCGAATCGTCGCGGTTGACGCGAGACCCCGCGCCTGCCGCTCCAGCGGCTTCGATCTTCGCCACTCGCCCGATCCGGGCGCCCCCCCACTCCTTGTGGATCTGAGCAGCCGCGGCCGGCTTGGATGAGCCGTCGCCGCAGCGCCGGCCTGCGCGCCGGCTCTTGTTCTCGTGTATCGACAAAGGAGTTTGTATGGCTGTGAAACAGAGTGTTTCGTCTGGCTCGCTAGAGACCAGCGCTCTTCCGCCCGCTGAGGTGGAAACGGGGCATCCGGTAAAATCGACGACCGGCCGACAGGATTTTGTATTTGCCGTTAAACTATTCGGCATTGCCGCTCTGGTGATCCTGGCGTTCTGGTTGATGAACCGGATGGTCTGAGAGCCGGGCCGGCCGGGCGCAAGCGGTCGAGGCGCGGTTTCGAAAACCCGCCCGGCCGGCCCTTCCGATACAACACGTGCCGCCGAAACGCGCCTCGATGCGCGCTCCGGATCGAGGCAAGCAAAGGCGGAACCCGCGATGGCTTCACAGGCAACCCCGGAGGTGTCTTTCTCCGATCCGGTATTTCACCGCGCCAGCCGGCAGCGCTACTGGGTGATTGTCTTCGCGGTTTCGCTTTCGGTGCTGGCGTACATCGACCGCGTTTGCATTTCCTACTCGGCGCCGCTGATCTCACGCGATTTGGGGCTCGACCGCGAGCAGATGGGCGCCGTGTTTTCGGCGTTCGCGCTGGCCTACGCGTTGTTCGAAATCCCGGGCGGCTGGATGGGCGACTGGATGGGCCCGCGGCGCGTGTTGCTGCGTATTACGCTGTGGTGGTCGGTGTTCACCGCCACGACGGGCGCGATGTGGAGTTATGGCTCGCTGTGGGCGACGCGTTTCCTTTTCGGCGCCGGCGAGGCCGGCTGTTTCCCCAACCTCACCAAGGCCTTCACAACCTGGCTGCCGCAGCAGGAACGGGTGCGCGCGCAAGGCATCATGTGGACGTTCGCGCGCTGGGGCGGGGCCTTCACGCCGCCGCTGGTGCTGTTCGTGCTTGGCTTTACGACCTGGCGCTGGGCGTTCGCGGTTTTCGGTTCGTTGGGGCTGCTTTGGGCGTTGGCATTCGCGTTCTGGTTCCGGGATAATCCACGCGACAATCCGCGCGTGAATGCGGCGGAAATGGCGCTACTGGCCGGCGCGGAGGACACCGCTTCGGGACACGGCGACGTTCCCTGGGGCACGATGCTGCGTTCGCGCACGGTGTGGCTGCTGTGGGTGCAATACTTCCTGCTTTCCTATCCCTGGTATTTCTACATCACCTGGCTGCCGACGTATTTGCAAAGCCCGGTGGGGCGCGGCCTCTCGGAACAAGCCAGCGCGCAATACGCCATATTTCCGCTGCTGTTCGGCGGGTTCGGGTCGCTGTTTTGCGGGTTGATCTCGGCGCGCGTGGCGCGCTGGGCCGGCAGCGTACGCAGGAGCCGGCGGCTGTTGGCGTGCCTCGGGTTTTCGGGCGCGTCGCTGTTTCTGCTGGTGTCGATTCACATGCGCGACCCGCTGTGGGCGATGCTGGCGATGGGCATGGCGAGCTTCTCGAACGATCTGGTGATGCCGGGCGCGTGGGGCGCCTGCATGGACGTGGGCGGCAAGTACGCCGGCACGCTATCGGGCTCGATGAACATGATGGGCAACCTGGCGGGCTTCGTGGCGCCGTGGTTGGGCGGCTATATTTTGAAAAACACCGGCGATAGCTGGAACATCCTGCTGTATGTGATGGCGGGGATGTATGCGCTGGGGATTTTGTGCTGGCCGCTGATCGACCCGGTGACGCCGCTGGTGCCGGAGGGGCCCGAGGCCTAACGGCTCCCCTACCTTGAAACGGGTATTTGCGATCGCCGACCAAGTCCGCCAGGTCACGGAAAGGGCTCTCTGCGCCCAGGGCCGTGATTGCCTTGGGAGACGTAGACTGTTGCTAGGACATTGCGGATGATATTGGCCCTATTTGTAGCGGCATTTGTAGCCCTATTTGTGGCCATTGTCCTGCCTTCCATTCTGTCGGGAAAGGGATGGAGAGCCGCGCAGGAAAGGGAGCACGCGCGCCGTGTGGCTGAGCATAGGATGAATGCAAGACTCCTGAGACTCGACATTTGACCGCTACGCGGAACCGGTCGACCGCGGGCTTCGGCCGTGGGCACCGTTTTTGAGCTTCGTCCGGCTAAGGCTGAACGGCGATCAGCGCGGCGGCGCTCGATCCATTTGGCATGCGGATCTCCAGGAGCACTTCGTCGCCGGCCGGGGCGGCCTCGGGCACCACGACATTCACCTGATACAGCCCGGCGAACCCTGGCGATAGCCCCGCGTAGATCAGCTGGGCCGGCAGGCTGGCAATGCTGACTTGCGGCCGCATCACGGTCCAATAGAGCGAATCGCTTGGCGGCAACTGATCGCTCGGCAATACATCGCCGGCCGGGTCGCCGCCGGGGGTGGCGCGGCCCAGGCCCGTGGCGAACACCTGGATGGCCTCGCCAGGCTTGGCGGGCCGGCCGCAATAAGATGCCGGATTGACCTGAGCGGCTTCGCAATCGACGGGCAGGCCCAAGGCCGTCGATACCGAGTCGGGAATCGTCAGCCAAGCGGTGTTCGCCAGCGTGGCGGCAGCGAAAACGCGATCGCTGCCCGGTACCTGGACCGGGAAAATGCCGGGCGCGGCCTCGCTGAGTTGCACCTCCAAAACTTCACTCAGTCCGTCGTGGGTTGCGAGCACGACGTTCGCCGTCCCAGTGCCTGGCAGATCGTTCGGCGCAAGCAGGTTGATCTGGTTCTGCGAAGCGATGACATGGAATAGCGGCGCGGCCTCGAGGTTGAAGGTGATCGACAGCCCCTCGTGCTTGGTTGAGGGAAATAGGCCCAGGTTGTCGGAGACACGCATGCCGCCCGCGAACAGGCTGACCAGAGTGCCCGGCGCGATGGGTCCTGGTAGGAAGCTGGCGCCGTTAACAACGCTGTTGAGGGTCAAAGGGGGCGCCCCAACCGGCAGCATCGCCGCGGCGCTACGCGCCAGGTTTCCGCCGTCCTCGTCGCTGATTTGGAGCACGACTTCGTAATTACCCGGTTCCAGGCCGTCTGGAAGGGCGAAGTCGACTTGGTAGAGGTTCGCGATGGATGGAGTTAAACCGGCGAAATACACCGGCGCTTCGATCTCGGCGGCGGCTTGAGCAATTACGGCCGCTTGCTCGGAGACTCGCCGCAAAAAGACCCCCACCGTTCCTGAAACGTTGGCGAGTTGGGGCCCGTCGGCGGCTTCTCCCAATGGCGGGTCGTGGTCGGTGTTACCCAGGCCGTAGGCGAACACGAGAATCACTTTTCCGCCGATGGCCGGGGCGTCGGACGTGATCGAAACGCCGTCGGTATCGAGGAAACCCGTCGGACTTTCGACGACGTCGAAGGCGATGGCGGGGGCGTACTTTTGAATCGTGAGATCAAAAGGCGCGGAGTCGCCTACACCTTCCACTGTGGCAACGAGTTGGGCCGGCCCTGGCATGAGAGTCCACGGCAAGACAACGGTTGCCATCGAGGCCGATGCCCGGGAGGTGGCGGCGCTGGCGCCTCCAACGGAGAACGAGAGTCCGCAGGGCGTGTCGTCGACTGGCAGAAATGGATGGTCGGACTCGCAACTGGTGCCGGGTAGCGCCAGGTTCTCGCCAACAACGTGAATCTGGGATCCCGGAGCCGCCAAGCCGGTTGCGTTCGCGCTGCCATCGGTAAGCCCGAGGATGACAGGAAGTTGTTGGGCGTGCGCCGCGCCGGCAGCCGACAGGGCCAACAGGCCAAGAAGCCGAAGGCCGCACTTTCGCTGTGTGGTGGCTTTCATGAGTCCCCATGCTGACGAGAATTGCCTCTCGGTCCGAACCCCTCAGCCGGACTTCAAGGGCCTTGCATTCTACACGCCCGGCCGGGAAGGAGCAAGCAGGCACGCCTCGGGCGGCGGGGCGTGCGCAGCGGGCGACGCGGCGGGATCCCACCGGGGCGGATCAGCCGGTGAGCATTCGCGAAACGCGAAGCAGCCCGCGTGGCCGAGCCACTGAAGCAACAGGGCTCAACCACGCTGACAACCGCGCCAAACCACTCGGACACTCGCCTTTGGCGAAAATCGGAACGTCGTTCAAAGCCGCAGGTCTGGGAAATACACCCAGCCCTGCGCTACGGGGCAATTGGCAGGGCGCGCGGGGTTCCATTGACAGGGTGTGGCGGCTCGTTGATATATGGGGGATGCGAACGCTTGTTGAGCTTGTGTTACCGATGGTGTGCGTCGCGCTGACTCCGGGCTTGGGCTTTGCCTGGGGCGGCGAGGGGCACAAGATCGTCTGTGAGATTGCCTTCCAGAACCTGAACGCCGAAGCCCGCGGGTTCCTCTCGCAGATGCGCCAGGCCGATCCCGAACGGCATGCTTCGTTTTCGGAGGACTGCGTTTGGGCCGACGAGGCGCGCTCGACCAGCGAGTTCGGCTTCACGGCTACCTATCACTACGTCAATATCGAGCCGGGCTCGGCCGGATTCGACATGGCACGCGACTGTGGTACCGTCGCGCACTGCGTCACCTGGGCGATTCCGCACTACGCCGGCATTCTCGCCGACCCCGTGCAGCCGCCGCTCGAACGCGCTCGGGCGCTGAAGTTTCTGGCGCACTTCGTCGCGGACGTGCACCAGCCGCTGCACGCCAGCTATGCGGCCGACCGCGGCGGCAATTCGATCGATGTGAGCGAGTTCGGAGCGCACCTCTCGCTGCACGCGGTTTGGGATACGTCGGTTCTCGCGATCGCCGGCCTGCGCTATCCCGAGGCCGCTGTGGCACTCGCCGATCCGATCGATCAGACCGACATTGCCGCCTGGTCGAACTTCGATGTGGTGGGCTGGACCAACGAGTCGTTCCACTTCGCCGAAACGCACGCCTACCGGTTGCGGTCGGGCGAGCGCATTGCCGACGGCGCGGAGCTGGGGATGGAATACCAGAACCGCTCGCTGGAAGTCGCCAAGAAGCAGTTGCAGCGGGCGGGGATCCGGCTGGCGTTTTTGATACGCCACGCGATGGCGAACGATTTGGCGTTTCCGTAGCGGCGGGCCCGGCGGCGCGATTTATCCCGAGGCTTCCCCCGAGGACTGCTGCTTGAGAATGTGGCGGCCGCGGCGGGCGCACATCTCCGCGCCGCCGAGCACGATCAGCGCGGCGCAGAATCCCCACAGCAACAGCGTCACCGAGATGAAGAAGGGGCCGTAGGCGCGCCGCAGCCCCAGTAACGGCCACAGCCAGACGTAGAGGTTCTTGGCGCCTTCGACGACGATGCCGGCGAGCACGGCGATGGGCCACACCGCGCGCAGCGGCACTTTGCCGTTGGGCAGCAGCCAGTAAACCAGCAGGAAGATCAGAAACGAAAACGGCAGCGCGGCGATCTTGAGCGCGATCAGCATGGCGCGGTCGTGCAGCACCAGCCGCGTGAGCAGCCGTTGGATCACATAGACGTTGGTCGAGGTGAGCACGGCCGCCGTCAGCGCCAGTACGCCGCAGGCGAACGTGAGGCTGAAACTCACCAGTTGGTTCCACCAGTAGCTGCGGTTCCTCGGAAATCCCCACAAGCGGTTGAAGGCGACTTCGAGCGGCATGAAGATGCCGTTGGCGCTAAAGATCAACAGCACCAGCGAGAGCGACTCGGCGTGGCCGCGCGAGTTCACCGCGACGCGCAGATTGCGCTCGACGAAGTCGACCAGGCCGGGGTCGTTGGGCAGCAGGTCGCGCAGCCCAACGTAGATCGCTTCTACCGCGTCGTGCCAGCCAAAGACGTTCTGCGAGAGCGAGAGAATCAGCACCATGAAGGGGAAGAACCCCAGCAGGACGCTTGATCCAATCGCCATCGAGTAGGCATGGCTCTCGATGGTGAACAGGTAACGGACGGTGGGGTAGAGAAGGCCTACAGTCCGCTCGGAGAATGTCGCGCGAGCGCTGTAAGAATTTTTGGGAAGGAGTGACTCAAGGGACACATCAAGTTGCCTGAATTATAGCATTGCGTGGTTTTGGGGCCGGGAGGGGGTGGGGGCGAGGTTGTGGGCGACGCAGTCTGTCGGCGGGCTTAGGATGCGACTCGGCCCGCCGGCTTACGCCTGCGGCTCTGTTTCCGCGGGGCGCGGCTGCGGTGGCGGGTCGGTCGGCGAGGGGAGCGGCGGAAGACGGTTCGGCGGTGCGGGGTTGCTCCCCGGCTTTTGTGGTTGTTGGCCCTACGTACCGACGAATCGGTACGCAGTAAAAC
Organism: Terriglobia bacterium; assembly: GCA_963824095.1. Lineage (GTDB taxonomy): Bacteria > Acidobacteriota > Terriglobia > Bryobacterales > UBA6623 > JBBDWJ01. The sequence continues at coordinate 16,806 of CAWGNS010000002.1, forward strand.
TGGAGGTTCATGCCACGGGTGGTGGCTTATTGACTTCCTTTGCGTTGGCGCGGGCTGTGCTGCGCGTCGCTTGTGCTTTTCCGTTCTTGGGCGGTGTGCTCTTGTGGTCCTGGTTTACTTTTGCGGGGTGTTTCGGTTGTGGTCTTGTACACTACTTTCACGGACGGGACCGCGGTGTTTGTGGTCCTACCGCTGAGCGGTAAATCGCCAAACGAGGCTGGGTTTCCTGTCGGTTTGGTGATTGGAAAGCGCGACGGGGAGGGACATGCGGATTGCCGTTGTCGGATTGGGCGCGGTTGGGGGCTACTTTGGTGGCCGACTGGCGCAGGCGGGCCATGAGGTGACCTTTGTCGCTCGCGGGGCGGCGTTGGAGATGCTTCGCACGCAAGGCCTGACGGTGAAGAGCATTGCCGGGGATTTTGCAATCCGCGAGCCCGGCACGGCGGGCGCGGCGGCCGAGGTCGGGCCGGTGGACGTGGTTTTGGTGGCGGTGAAGGCTCCGCAGGTGGGCGCGGTGGCGCGCGGACTGGCGCCGCTGGTGGGTCCTGGGACCAGTGTCATTCCGCTGCAGAATGGGCTGGAGGCGCCGCGATTGCTGGCCGACGCGCTGGGGCCCGAGGCGGTGTTGGGCGGGCTGTGCCGGATCTTCGCGATGAAGACGGCGCCGGCGACCGTCGAGCATCTGGGGCTGGAGCCTTCCATCGAATTTGGCGAGTTGAGCGGGGAGTTGAGCGCACGCGTCGAGCGGATTCGCGCGGCGTTCCACACGGCGGCGGGCATGAAGGCGGTGGCGCGCGACGATATCGAGGTCGCGCTATGGCAGAAGCTGCTCTATGTCGAGCCGATGGGCGCGGTGGGCGCGGTGGCTCGGCAGCCGGTGGGCGTGCTGCGGACGGTTCCCGAGACGCGCCGCCTGCTGCAAGTCGGCGATGGAAGAAGTGGTCGCGCTGGGACGCAAACGCGGTGTGGCGCTCGACCCCGCGCTGTCGGAGCAGGTGCTGCGAGGGATCGACGCGTTGCCGGCGGGCGGCACGACCTCGATGCACCGCGATATCGTGGGCGGGCACCCTTCGGAGTTTGAGTTTCAGGTCGGCACGATTGTGCGCTATGCCGCCGAGTCGGGAGTTTCGGTTCCGGTGCACTCGACGATTTATGCGGCGCTCAAGCCGAGCGAGATGCAGGCCAGAGGCGAGCTGGCCCGATCCGCAGGCTCCTTCGTAGGGTTGGCGGGAAAGGCCGCCTTTTCCGTCGCAAGAACCGCGCGCAACGAAAACAGAGCCACAGGCGTAACAGGCTGCGGAACATGAGCATTGAGGTCCGGCCGTGGCATCCTCCAGCACAGCTTCGGTGGTGTGGGGCCCTACGTCGCGACGAATCGCGACGCGGCAAACCTGGAGGTTCGCGCCACGGTTGGGATTTGTTGTTTCTGTGCTTTTCCGGGCCGGCGAAAGCGGTGCATGGTAGGAATAGAGTCGGCGGGCCGACGCGAGTGGAAGTGATGGGGCGCATCCACGGGTGCGGGTTTCTTTCTCCGAGGGTTTGGGGGTGAGATGGGAGGCATTGCATGACGGCAAGACGCTTCACCCTTTCGGGGATGGAAAGCTTTCTGTTGGATCTTCGCTATGGATGCCGGTCGCTCTACCGCGCGCCCTTGTTCGCGGTGACCGCCGTGGCGGCTTTGGCGCTGGGGATCGGCGCGAACACGGCTGTTTTTTCCGTCGTGCATGCGGTACTGCTCAAGCCTTTGAGCTATCCCGGCGCTGACCGCATCGTCCTGTTCCATGGGATCACGCCGAACGGGCCGATTTATGGCGCGTCGGCCACCAAGTACAACATCTGGCGGCAGCAGAGCGATGTGTTCGAGGATGTCGCTGCCTACGAGTACAACGGCGCGGACCTCAACCTGACCGGCGGTGCGCTTCCCGAGCAGGTGCGGGCCATTCGCGTAACGGCCGGCTATTTCCCTTTGTTGGGGACGCCGGTCGTGCTGGGCCGCGCGTTCAATGCCGCCGAGGATGAGCCCAACGGAAGCCCGGTGGCGGTGCTCAGCTATGGGCTTTGGCAGCGCGATTTCGGGGGCGACGCGCGGGTGCTGGGCCGGAGTCTGGCGCTGGGCGGCAAAGCGCATACGATCGTCGGGGTATTGGGTCCGGGTTTTCGCACCGAGCTCGACACGGCGCCCGATGTCTGGCTTCCGTTTCAGATCGACCCTAACAGCAACGACCAGGCTCACTATTTCAACGTCATCGGGCGGCTGAAGCCCGGCGTCACCCTGGAGATGGCGAACGCGCGGCTGCAGAGCGCGGCCGACGAGTTTCGCCGCCGCTATCCCCAGCAGATGGGGGCGCGCGATGGCTTTGTGGTGCAGCCGTTCCAGGACGCGATCGTTAACGACGTACGGCTCTCGCTGCTGCTGTTGCTGGGGGCGGTCGGTTTTGTGCTGCTGATTGCGTGCGCCAATGTCGCCAACCTGCTGCTGGCGCGGGCGACCGGCCGGCGGCACGAGATCGCGTTGCGGGCGGCGATCGGAGCGGGGCGCGGGCGGATCATCCGCCAACTGCTGACCGAAAGCGTGGTGTTGGCCGTGATCGGCGGCGCCCTGGGCCTCGCGCTCGGGAGCGCGGGTATCCGGCTGCTGCTGGCGAGCAATACCGGCAACATTCCACGGATCGGCGCGCACGGCGCCGCCGTGACGATGGATGGTGCGGTACTGGCGTTCACGCTGGCCGTTTCGCTGCTTACCGGGATCGTGTTCGGGCTGATTCCCGCGCTCGTTGTTTCGAGGACCGAGCTGAGCCTGGCGCTCCAGCGCGGCGGCGGCCGTTCGGGCACGGGTGCGAGCCGCGGCCGCACACGCGGGCTGCTGGTGATCGGCGAGACGGCCCTGGCGATCGTGCTGCTGGTCGGCGCCGGCCTGTTGATTCGCTCCTTTGTGGCGTTGCGCTCGGTCGATGCCGGATTCGACGCGCACCATGTGTTGACGATGCGCTTGTCGTTGGCCGGTTCGCGCTTCGATACCGCCGCGGAGGTCAACCGGCTGGTGAACGAGGCGCGAAGGCGTTTGGAAGCGGACGCCGGCATCGAGCGCGCCGCCGCCGGTTACGATCTGCCGCTCGAGGGGGCATTCGGCGTGCCTTATAACATCGTGGGCCCGACTGCGCGTGCGAGGCTACGACGGGCGCGGCTGGCTGGGGGTCTCGCCGGGCTACTTCGAGGTGTTCCGAATTCCCCCTGGTGGCCGGGCGCGCGTTCGACGAGCGCGACGACGCGGCGGGGGCGCCCGTGGCGATCGTCAACCAAGCGCTAGCGCGCAAGTTCTGGCCGCATTCGAGTCCGCTCGGAGAGCGCGTGATTCTGGGCAAGGGCTACGGCCCCGAGTTTGCCGAGCCCGAACGCGAGATCGTCGGTGTGATCGGCGACGTTCGCGATTCGGGTCTCGATGGGAAGCCGATTCCGACGGTGTTCGTCCCGATGGCGCAGGTGACCGACGGCATCACGGCGCTGGCCGTCCGGGTGGGTTCGCTCGCCTGGGCGGTCCGCACGCGCGCCGAGCCTTACGCGCTGCGGCAGGTGATGGAGCGCGAGATCGAGGACGCCAGCGGCGGCTTGCCGGTGGCGCGGGTTCGCTCGATGGACGAAATCCGCCTGCAATCGACCGCCCGCTCGGGGTTCAACATGTCGCTGCTGACGACGTTCGCCGCGGCGGCGCTGCTGCTGGCGGCGATCGGCATCTACGGGCTGATGGCCTATTCGGTGGAGCAGCGCCGGCGGGAGATCGGCGTGCGCCTGGCGCTGGGGGCGCAGCCCGGCGACGTGCGCAACCTAGTGGTATTTCAGGGCATGCGGCTGACCTTGATCGGCGTCGGGATCGGGCTGCTGGCGGCGCTGGGGCTGGCACGCCTGATCACGGGCTTCTTGTTTGGCGTGCCGAGCTGGGACCCGCTGGTGTTTGTGGCCGTGCCGCTGTTTTTGAGCGCGGTGGCGCTGCTGGCTTGCTGGCTACCGGCGCGGCGGGCCGTGGGGATCAGTCCGGTGAGTGCTTTGCGGGCGGAGTAGTCGGGGCACACAGGCAAGCGGAGGGAGTTGGCGCACAGAAGCAAGCGGAGTAGTTGGGCACGGAAGCAAAGACGTCCCACCGGTGCCCCCTCTCTGGGCGGAATCTCAAGTCTGGCCTTCCGCAAGGTAGAGACAGGCGCTCTCGCCTGTCGGCCGCAGCGAAGCGGAGGCCCGTCCTGGTCCTGCATTTCGACTTGGGACGCAGGTTGGACTCGGCACGCAGGCTTCGGGCCGCCTGCGGCGGCGACAGGCGAGAGCGCCTGTCTCTACACAGGGCAGAGCGGTTTCGCCCCTCCGGGGTCTGCGAGCTACGGCAGCAGATCCACAAACTTGGCCACGTCGGCTTCGTTGGCGTAGAAGTGGGGCGCGGCGCGGATCCAGCCGAAGCGGGGGGAGACGGTCACTCCGTTTTCCAGGAGCTTATTTACGGCGGCGACCGAGTCGACCCCTTCCTTGCGAACCGAGACGATCCCCGAGCCGCTGCCGTTGTCGCGGTGGGTGAACAGCTCGTAGCCCTTCTGTTGGGCTCCGCTGGCAAGCAGGTTGGCCAGGTGGTCGACGTGGGCGGCGATTCGATCGACTCCGGCTTCGAGGAAAAGCTCGAGCGAGGCTCGCAGGCCGAACGTGCCGATGGTGTTCATGGTGCCGCATTCGAAACGGGCGGCTCCGGCGCGCAGTTCGGGATCGCGGCTGTAGGTTCGCCAGCCGGCGGTGTTGGTCCAGCCAAATTCGACCGGGCGGACTTGGGGAATCAGGTCGCGGTCGATGTAGAGCAGCGCGATGCCTTCGGGGCCCAGCAGCCACTTGTGCGAACTGGCGGCCAGGGCGTGGATGCCGCTGCGTTGCACGTCGACGGGAAACGGGCCGAGGCCCTGCACGGCGTCGACCACCAGCAGACAGCCGCGGCGGCGGCAAATTTCGCCCACCGCGTCGAGGTCGATGCGAAAGCCGCTGACGTATTGCACGAAGCTGATCGCCAGCAGGCGGGCTCCCTGGCAGGCGCGGTCGATCTCGTCGAGCTCGATGCGGCCGCCGCTGAGTTTGAGCCAGCGCAGCGTGACGCCCCGGCGTTCCAACTGCGCCCAGGGGAAGTAGTTCGCGGGGAATTCGTCTTCGATGCCGACGACGACGTCGCCAGGATGCCAGTCGAGGCCGTTGGCGATGGTCGCCAGGCCTTCGGAGGTGTTCTTGGTAATAGCGATTTCGTCGGGTTCGGCGGCGATGAGTTGCGCCGCCGCCTGGCGTACGCCGGCGATGGTTTCGACCCACGAGAGGTAGCCCACCGAGCCCTGCTGCATCACCTGGGCGGCCAGCTCTTGCATCGCCCGCGCCGAGCGGCCCGGCAGCGGCGACACCGAGGCGTGATTGAAGTAAACGTACTTTTCCGTAACCGGAAATTCCGCGCGATAGGCCGATAAGTCGTTCATGCTGCTTCGGAAACCGCTCTGCGATGCAAATTCTCGCGGCGAGGCCAAAATCCAACTATACCCCACTGGTACGACCGGTTATACTGTTTGTGTCGGACGGGCTCTGAGTCCGAAACCGTTTGCCGCTCCCCCGGGTCCAGAGTCGAGGAGGAGGATTTTCGGCATGATTTTGCGCCTGCGACCCCTAGCACTCGTTGTTCTTGCTGGTGTGGTCGGTCTGCCGCCCTCCCTCCCCGCCAAAGATAAATCCAAAGACGACAGTCAGAACGCCGCCAAGACCGAGACCAAGAAGCGCGAGCCGCGCAACGCCAAAGAAGACGTCGACGCGATCGGCGAACGCGACGTCGGCAAAGGCGTCAACTTCTACTCGCTGGAAAAAGAAATTGCGCTGGGCAAGTCGCTGGCGACCGATATCGAGCGGCAGTCGAAGATCATCGACGACCCGGTGGTGTCGGAGTACGTCAACCGCGTCGGGCAGAACCTGGTGCGCAACTCCGACGCCAAGGTGCCGTTCACGATCAAGGTGGTCGACAGTCCCGAGGTGAACGCCTTCGCGCTGCCGGGCGGTTTCTTCTTCGTGAACTCGGGCCTGCTGCTGCGCGCCGACACCGAAGCCGAACTGGCGGGCGTGATGGCGCACGAGATTGCGCACGTGGCCGCGCGCCACGGAACGCGACAGGCGACGCGCGGGCAGATCATCAACTTCGCCAGCATCCCGTTGATCTTCATGGGCGGCTGGACGGGCTATGGCATTCGGCAAGCGGCTGGTTTCGCCATCCCGATGGGTTTTTTGAAGTTCTCGCGCTCGATGGAAGCCGAAGCCGACTTCCTGGGCTTGCAGTATATGTACGCGTCGGGCTACGACCCGACCGCGTTCATCGATTTTTTCGAAAAGCTCAAGGCCGACGAAAAGCGAAAGCCGGGCACGCTGGCGAAACTGTTCGCTTCGCACCCGCCACACGGTTCGCGCATCAAGAAGACGCAGAAGCACATCGACGAGCTGCTGCCGAGCCGGCCACAGTATGTCGTCAACACTTCGGAGTTCCTGGCGGTGCAGGCCCGTCTGAAGCGTCTGACCTTCCGCAGCACCACCGAGGAAGACGACCCCAACAAACCCCGGCTGCGGCGCGCGCCCAGCGACTCGACCGACCCGGTGGAGACCAGCGGCGGCGGCACGTCCGATCAACAGCCCGAAGAGGACCAGCGGCCGACGCTGAAGCGGCGCTGAAGCCAGGCGCGACAAAAGCGGCGCGGGCTTCGGGCCGGCGGCGTTGACCTGCAGGTTGACGTGTTTGCTCTCCGCCCTCAGCAATGGTTTCTGGAAGTAGAGACAGGCGCTCTCGCCTGTCAGCCGCCGCGCAAGCGGCAGTCCTCCCCTTCGGCGCCCCGAATCACGACAACGGAGCCGCAGGCGTAAGCCGGCGGGCCGAAGCGGCTGGATGCCGGGGGCGAAGCCCGACAGCAGCGAGGCCCGACGGGTACCAGCGAATCCCAGCCCCACCGGCCAAACACGGCCCTTCCCACCGCAGGTAGACCCCCGTCGCACCCACTCCCGCCGCGCTGCGGCCCGCCGGCCTACGCCTGCGGCTCTGTTGTGGTGGGTCCGGCCTCGCTTTCTGTTGGATCCGGCGTGCACGCACGAGTGCCAAGGAACCTTGAGGCACAGACAATCCGGACTCTACCTGGACAGACAGGATTGTCTGTCCCACGTCGAAAAGACGGTCGCGGTGGCGCCCTGGGTGAGGCTTGCATCCACTACGATATGGAGATGCAACATTTCCTACGGTTTCCCCTCCTTCTAGGATTGGCTCTTGTTTCGGTGGCGATTCCGCTGGCGGCGCAGCCCACTGCGGTGGTCAATGTCGCCAGCTTCGCCAACCCCAATCTGCCCAATGGCAATATCGCCCAGGGCAGCATGTTTACCGTCTTCGGCACCAACATCGGGCCGGCTTCTCTGGCACAAGTCAGCGCGTTTCCGTTGCCGACCGAGTTGGGCGGCACCTCGATTCAGGTGACCACCGGAGGCCAAACGGTGGATTGCATCATGATCTTTTCGGTGGCAACGCAGGTGGCGGCCGTGCTGCCGTCGAGTACTCCCGAGGGGGAAGGAACGCTGACCCTGACCTTCAACGGGCAGGCGGGCGCCCCCATTCCGATCAAGGTGGTGGCGCACAGCTTTGGAACGTTTGGGATCAACCAGGCGGGCAGCGGCCCGGCGGTGTTGACCAACGCTTCGAATCCGCTGTCGGTGAATACGATTTTCAACAGCGGCGTGGCGGGCGATTCGTGGGACATCTGGGGCACGGGGCTGGGCGGGGTGCAAGGCGATGAAGCCGGCAGCGCGCTGCCCGGCGATTTGCCCTATGACGTGCAGGTGCTGGTGGGCTCGACGCCCGCGCAGGTGACCTACCGCGGCCGTTCGGGCTGCTGCGTCGGCATCGACCAGGTGCGTTTCGTGGTGCCGGCCGGCATTACGGGCTGCTATGTGCCGATCACCGTCTCGGTGAACGGCGTGGCGAGCAACTTCACGACGATGGCGATCAGCGAGAACGGCGGCAACTGCAGCGACCCCGCGACCGGCATCAACGCCTCGGTCCTCTCGCAGGCGCAGACGAATGGAGGGTTAAGCATCGGCAGCGTTAACGGCTCGCGCACCCGAACTCAGTTCAACCTGCCGGACGGTGTCGTCGGGCAGTCGTCCTTTACCTCGATCACCGACAGTGTGTCGGCCGACTTCGAGCGGCTAACGACGGCGCAAGTCACGTCCTACGGAGGCTTGCTCAACATCAGCACGGTGGGCGCCTGTACGGTCTACCAGTTCCGCAACTCGGATGGAACCGAAAACGATGACCCCACCCAGGGCACGCCGCTCGATGCCGGGACGCTCACGCTGACGGGGGATGAAGGCACGCACGCGATTTCGAAGGACAGCGACGGCTTCTACTTCGAGCTACTGAACAGCGTCCTGACGGGTCTGCCGGCGATCGGGCCCGGGAAGGCCGTCCTAGCGGCCATCAAATCACAGGCCCCGATCAAGGGACAGTTCCCCGGCAGCACGGGCTACTATGTGCCCGGCACGCACACCGTGACCGGCTCGGGCGGCTCGGACGTTGGGCCGTTCACGGCGAACTTCGAGGTCGGCTCGCCGCTGACCTGGACGAACCCGACCGATTCGATCAGCCGCGACGCCCCGTTCACCGTGCAATGGCAGGGCGGCTCGGGGGATCGCGTCTTGATCTTCGGGTTTTCGTCGTTCGACTTCGCCGACAATTCGGGCTCGGGAGCGGCGTTCTGGTGTTCGGCGGACCGCGCGGCGGGCTCGTTCACGATTCCGCAGGCGATTCTGAGCAGCCTGCCGGTGTCGGAGAGCGTCGAAGGCGTTCCGGCCGGCGCATTCGCGGTGGGGAGCCAGTCGCTGCAAACGGCGACGATTCCCGACGTGGATATCGCGCTGAGCTCGTTCACCGATCTAAGCTTTCAGTTCGGGGTTGAGTACAAGTAGGAACGGTTGATGCGGGGGCCTCTCCCCTTATTGGTAGGGGGAGAGGCTTTCCGCGGGCATGCGCGGCTCAGCCCTCTCGCCGCCGCGCATCGAGAAACAGAGCCGCAGGCGTGAGCCGGCGGGCCGAAGCGGCTGGATGCCGGGGGCGAAGCCCGACGGGACCGGCGAAACACTTCGTCCCCGGAAAAGCTGGACGTAACCGGGGAACGTCACCCGAACAGTCGGACGCGACTGGCGAAACACTCGCTTTCCCACGGTGGATCGATCGCCGTTCCCCCTTTTCCCGTTGCGGCTCGGCCCGCCGGCTCACGCCTGCGGCTCTGTTGCTGTGGGTCTTACCTCGCTGCTGTGGGTCGTCGAGACGGGCTTCGCGGCCGCCTGGCGGCGGCGACAGGCGAGAGCGCCTGTCTCCACTTTGGACAGACAGAATTGTCTGTCCCACGTCCAACCTAACAACTCGCCTCGGTGACGCTTGGATGCCTGCGGTACGCTTGTGCCATCATGCAGGGACGAGAGTCTGCCCGCGGTGGGAGTGCGTGGCGCGGCCGGCCACAAACGCGGTTGGATTCGAGTGCTTTCACACAAGGGGTTTTTCGTGGTTGATTTATCCAGAACCCGGCTCGGGATATTTACGCTTCTGCTTGGCGGTCTGGCCGTCTGGATCGTGGCGGCGCAGCAGCCTCGCAGGGTCGACGACAAGGCGCTGCGGAATCCGCCCGCGGGCGAATGGCTGAACTATGGCCGCGATTATGCCGGCACACACTACAGCCCTCTCGAGCAGATCAACGCCGGCAACGTGAACAAGCTGGGCCTGGCCTGGTCTTACGACACGCATTCCTACTCGGGGCAGCTCGAGGGCACCCCGATCGTTTCCAACGGGACGCTTTACGCCACGCTCACCTGGAGCATGGTGTTCGCCATCGATGCGCGCACCGGCCGCGAGAAATGGCGCTGGGATCCCGAGATTCCGCACCCGCGCTTTGTGACCGACGAGCGCGGCGTGCGCTACCGGCGCGGGCCCAGCCTGTGCTGCGGGCCGGTGAATCGCGGCGTGGCGTTGTACAACGGCAAGGTGTTCGTGGGCACGCTCGACGGGCGGCTGGTTGCGCTCAACGCCGATACCGGCAAGCCGGTGTGGTCGGTTCAGACCACCAGCAAGGAAGACGATTACAGCATCACGGGCGCGCCGCGCGTGGTGCAAGGCAAGGTGATCGTGGGCAATAGCGGAGCCGAGTTCGGGGTGCGCGGGTTTGTTTCCGCCTATGACGCCGAGACGGGCAAGCTCGACTGGCGGACGTATATCGTTCCCGGCGACCCGACCCTGCCGTTCGAAAGCAAGGCGCTCGAACAGGCCGCCAAGACCTGGAATGGACCGTGGTGGAAATACGGCGGCGGCGGCACGGCCTGGGACGGCATGGTGTACGACCCCGAGCTCGATCTGCTCTACATCGGCACGGGGAACGGCTCGCCTTGGAATCGCGACATTCGCAGCCCCGGCGGCGGCGACAATCTGTATCTGTGCTCGATCCTGGCGCTGCGGCCCGAGACCGGCGAATACGTCTGGCATTTTCAGACCACGCCGGCCGATAGCTGGGATTACGCCAGCGTCCAGCCGCTGGTGCTGACCGAGTTGACCATCGGCGGGCGGCGGCGCAAGGTGATCCTGCAAGCGCCCAAGAACGGATTTTTTTATGTGATCGACCGCGAGACCGGCGAGTTCCTTTCCGCCAAGCCGTTTGCCAAGGTGAATTGGGCGACGGGCGTCGATCCCAAGACCGGCCGGCCGATCGAGACGCCCGAGGCGAGCTACGACGAGCGCGGCTCGATGCTGTCGCCCGGTTCGGACGGCGCGCACAACTGGCACGCGATGGCCTGGAATCCCAAGACCGGCCTGGTGTACCTCCCGGCGCAGAACACGACCGGGTTTTATGGCCGCGACCCGGATTTCACCTATCAGCTCGGCCGGATGAATCTGGGGCGGACGCGGGCGAGTGCTCTGGGGCCGAAGACGCCGGCGCCGGCGTCTCCGCCGCGGCGCCGCCGTGGGGCCTCGGTCGTGGGGTTGGGAGGCCAGCAGGAAGGCGCCTTTCTGGCGGCGTGGGATCCGGTGGCGCAAAAAGCGCGCTGGCGGATCGATTTCGAGCAGCCCGGCGTCACCGGGGGCACGCTTTCGACCGCCGGCAACCTGGTGTTTCATGGCTCGAATGACGGCACGTTTTGCGCCTACACGGCCGACAAGGGCGAGAAGGTTTGGGATGTGCAGCTCGCGCCGGGGTTCAACAATCCGGTGACGTTCGAGCTGGACGGCAGGCAATACGTGGCGGTGATGACGGGCCGCGGCGGGATGCAGGCGCCGGGCCGCGTGTATGCGTTTGCGCTCGATGCGGCGACGCCGATTCCGTCGATGGAGCCGGCGCCCGGCGCCGAGAAGGAGTTCGAGCTGACCGAGAGCCGCGAGACCGTGATGGCGGAGCTGGCGCAGGCGGGGCTGCCGGAAGGGCCGGGCAGGGAACTGCTGGGGCGCTTGTGCGTGGGCTGCCACCCGCCGGCCACCTTTACGAAGTACCGCATGCCGGCCGACGGCTGGAAGGCGATCGTGCAGGAGATGGCCAACCGCGGGATGCCCGGCAATGTGCAGGAACGCGCGGCGATTGTGGAGTACCTGGGGGCGAACCTGGGGCCGCCGGGGCAGTAACTGGAACGGGCGGCGAGACCGATTTTCAGGGCGGCCGGGAACGTCAAAGGATGTTGTGGCACGACAATCCTGCGTGTGCGGCCGCGGCTGGCAACCCGACGCCCAGCCTTCGACTTCGCCGCCCGGAATCGCGTCATCAGAGCCGCAGGCGTCGGCCGGCGGGCCGAGGTGCGTCGGAAGCGGGGGGCGGAAAGATCTCCGCCCGGCGCGGGAAGAAGAAAGCGTGGTGGCTGGTGTCGGGCTTCGCCCCCGGCATCCAGCCGCTTCGGCCCGCCGGCTGACGCCTGCGGCTCTGTTTCTGTAATTTGGAGCGGAGCGCCCCCTTCGCGCCGGCCGAGGGACAGATAAGATTGTCTGTTCCGCGTCACATAATCCTTCACGGGGTGTGCCTATGCCTCGATCTCAATTCGCCGATCTAACCGAGCCACCGCCGCGGTGTCAGAATTGTGGATAACACTCGTTTTCCTGTGGGGGTCTGCGTTGTGCAGGTGAATCTTGTGCGGGTGAATACTATGCAAGCTCGTTTGCTGCGTCTGTGCCTTTCCTTTTCTATTTGTGCGGGTTTCGCGTTCGCTCAGTCGGCGGTGCCGGGCCCTCGCGTTGGCGTCAGCGGGGGCGAAAAGCCGCTGAGTCTTCCCGAGGCGATCCAAACGGCGCTCAAGAACAATCTCGATGTCGAGATCGAGCGGCTCAACGTCGAACTCGCCGAGCAGGCGGTACACTCGGCGCAGGGGGCTTTCGATCTCACCTTCCGATATAACCCCGGCGTCGAGGATCTGCATCAGCCGGTGAGCTCGGTCTTGCAAGGCGGCGCCAGCGGGATCGTCAACGACCGCTATCTCACCAACGATTTCCTGGTCCGCCAGAAGCTGCCGTCGACCGGAGGCGAGGTGCGTTTTCAGTTTCAGAATACGCGCCAGAGCACCGACAATTCCTTTGTCACGCTCAGCCCCTATTTTCAGTCGGAGCTGCTGCTTGAGTTCACCCAGCCTTTGCTGCGCGGCAGGACCACCGACGGCGACCGCAATCAGATTCGCGTGCGCCAAAAGCATGTCACGCTGTCGCGGCAGACCTTCGAGACGCGCGTCATCGAAACCGTGACCCAGGTGCAGCGCTCGTATTGGGAACTGGTCTACGCGCGCCGCGACCTCGAAGTCTTGCAGGAAGCGGTCGATCTGGCGAAGGCGCAGCTCGCACTCAATCGCCGCAAGGTCGAGGGCGGCAGCCTGGCGCGCATGGAATTGCCCGCCGCCGAAGCCGAGCTCGAGCGGCGCCGCGAGGAGTTTTTCGCGGGCCAGGAAACCGTGACGCGGGCTGAGAACCGGCTCAAGGTGCTGCTCAGCAACGAGAGCGACTCGGCCTGGTGGCCGCTGGAGATCGTGCCGGCCGACGGCGACGTTCCGGTGCCGCCGGTAACGCCACTGGACGATGCCGTGCGCATGGCGCTGGGCCGGCGCGTCGAGCTGCGTTCGATCGCCTCGCAGTCGGAGATCAACGACCTCGACCGCGAGTTACAGTCGAACCAGACCAAGCCGCGCGTGGATCTGGTGGCCTCTTACGGGCAGGTCGGGTTGGCGGGCAGCCAGCGCGCCGGCGTGGATCCGCTCTCGGGCCTCAACGATCCGCTCTACGGCCGCATCAACGAGCTTTCGGAGATGGCGAATCTGCCGCCGGTGGCGGTGCCGTCGTTTGGCGAACTGCCGCCAAACCTGGTGGGTAACTACGGCTCGGCGCTGGGCAACATGTTCGAGCCCAAGTATCGTGTGGTGCGAGCCGGGGTGGCGATCGAATTCACGCACCGCAACCGCACCGCCGAGGCCGAACTGGCGCGTACGCTGATCGAGCGCCGCCGGCTGCAGGCCAACCGCGAGCGCGTCGTGCAACAGATCCAGGCCGAGGTGCGCGACGCGATGCAGGCGTTGGAGACGGCGCGGCAGCGGTTGGCCGCGGCCCGCGCCGCTGTCGCCGCACGCCACGAACGCCTCGACAGCGAAGCGTTTCTGTTCGAGAAAGGGGCGTCGACGAACTTTTTGGTGCAGACGCGGCAGAACGAATATTCGGCGGCGCGGGCGACGGAAGTGCGGGCGCGCGTGGATTTGAATCTGGCCGTCGCGGAGTATCACCGCGCTACCGGCGTGACCTTGGAGAATTGGGGGATTCAGTTGCCGGAGGCGCCTTAGGTTTCTTGGCGGCGGCCTTGCGGGGTACGGTGTAGAGACAGGCGCTCCCGCCTGTCGCCGCCGTGAGACGGCCCCTAGATGGAGTGGCAATCCGGGTTGGCCCAGGTCCAAGATGCTCGACCGGAAGGGCCTCCGCTTCGCTGCGGCCGACAGGCGAGAGCGCCTGTCTCTACGGAGGGCCGGCGCCCAGAGCACAGACAGGATTGTCTGTGCCACGGGTGGGGGACTGTGACGCCAGGGGCTGTTAGGCTAGAAATTACGGCCTCGAAGCGCCTCGCCGTTCCATCGTGCCGACTCAACGATTCGCTATAACCCCGGTGCCCTCGCGGCCGCCACAACGAGGCGCTCCCTCGGCTTTGGCATGCCGGGGCGCCTTGCTGTTGTGGATTCTACTGCTATTTGCCGCGCTGCCTTTTTCCCCTGCATCGCTTCATGCCGCCGACCAGAAGATCATGGATTGGCAGCTGAAGCCGCTCGAGCTCGATGGACCGATTCCCTATTTCATTGCGCCCGGGTTGGCCAAATTGGGGTATCGGCCGGCGGACGCGCAACTGGCGGAGTGGGCGCTGGCGGCGTGGTCGCGCGCGACGGGCGGAGTGCTGTGCTTTTATCCGGCGGAGGGGACCAAGGCGCTGCTGCGCATCTACTGGAGCCCGGTGAAGGATGGCTTGTATGGGCAGATGCAGGCGATTCCGGTGGACAAACGGCGCGGTGGCGAGGTGTATGTGCGGCCGCGGCTCGATGAGCTGGAAAGCCGCTTCCTCCCGGTTGCCGAGCGCGCGCAGGCCGACCCGCTGTTTCGCGACACGGTGGTTTATCTAACGTTGGTTCACGAGATCGGGCATGTGCTGGGTTTGGTGCACAGTCCCGAGCCGACGGATGCGATGTACTACGGCGGGGATCCGTTGGCGTATTTCGAGAATTACCGCAGGCGCATTCACCGGCGGGCGGATATCATGCGGTTCCCGGGGCTGTCGGCCACGGATTTGCATCGCGTGCAGCGGATGTACCCGTTGGATTTTTGGCTGCGGCGGAAACCGCTGGCGGTGGGGAAAGCGAAAGCAGGCGCGGAGGCGAAGGCGAAACCGGCGACGAAAGAGTCAGGCAAAGGGAAGTGAGTCGCCGGGCGGTTTCGGGTTTCCCTTGCGGAGCGGCGAATCGCGACGCGGCAAACCTGGAGGTTCACGCCACGGGTTTCCGCTCCCGCCTCGGTGCGCTCCTTTCGCACTTCTTTGTTGCTTCGGATTCGAGAGCAAGAAGCGGAGTGCCTGGGCTGACGGCCGTTGCTAGACTCACCTTCGTATCCTGCGAAGGGAGACGCAATTCCGATGAGCATTGCGGTGGCAGCTAAAAGGAACACGCCTGCGAGGACGCCGGGCGACGTGGCGCGGCGCGTGATGGCGGCCGATTGGGAAGGCGTCGCCGGCGAACTCGACGCGCAGGGTTGCGCCACGATCGCGGGTCTTCTCTCCGCGGAAGAGTGCCGCGCGACAGCGGCCCTCTATTCGCACGATGAAATCTTTCGCAGCCGCGTGGTGATGGCGCGGCATGGCTTCGGGCGCGGTGAATACAAATATTTCGCCTATCCGCTGCCCACGCTGGTCGCCGGCTTGCGTCAGGCGGTGTATCCCAAGCTGGTTGCGCTGGCGAATCGCTGGAACGAGGCGATGGGCGTGGCGGTGCGGTACCCGGATACGCACGCCGAGTTTGTCGAGCGCTGCCATCGTGCCGGCCAGACCAAACCAACCCCGCTGCTGCTCGAATACGGCGCCGGCGATTACAACTGTCTGCACCAGGACCTCTACGGCGAGCATGTTTTCCCGCTGCAGTTGGCCGTGCTGTTGTCGGAGCCGGGCATCGATTTCACGGGCGGCGAGTTCGTGATGACCGAACAGCGCCCGCGCATGCAATCGCGGCCGATGGTGATCGCGCTCGGACAGGGCGACGCTGTCGTGTTTGCCGTCCACAACCGCCCGGTGCGCGGCACGCGCGGGGTGTATCGCGTGAACCTGCGGCATGGCGTGAGCCGTGTTCGCTCGGGCCGGCGCCACACGCTGGGGGTTATCTTTCACGATGCGCAATGAAGCGCCGGCAGTGCGCGTTGCACCGAGCGGCGGGCAAGGCGCGCGCAAAGCAAGATGAACCTACTCGACGCTCTGGGTGAAGACCAGCCGCAGGAGGCGCAACTGGGTCCGGGGGCTACGGTGCTCTACCAGTTTGCGGCGCCCGAGGCGGCGGCGTTGGTGTCGGCGATCGAGGGCGTCGTCGCGCAAGCTCCTTTTCGCCACATGATCACCCCCGGCGGGTTTCGGATGTCGGCCGCGCTGACCAACTGCGGTTCGCTCGGCTGGGTGAGCGACGAGACCGGCTATCGCTATGAGGGGGCCGATCCGGTGAGCGGCTTGGCTTGGCCGGCGATGCCCGCCGTGTTTCGCGCGCTCGCTAACGACGCGGCGGCGCGGGCGGGGTTTGCGGAGTTTGTCCCCGACTCTTGTTTGATGAACCGCTACGAGCCGGGCGCCCGGTTGACGCTGCACCAGGACCGCAACGAACGTGACTTCCGGCAGCCGATCGTGTCGGTATCGCTGGGGCTGCCGGCGGTGTTTCTGTTCGGCGGACTCAAGCGGAAGGACAAGGTGGTGCGCTACCGGCTCACACACGGCGACGTTGTTGTTTGGGGCGGCCCGGCGCGGTTGCGCTACCACGGGGTTTTGGCGCTGGCCGATGGCGAGCATCCACTGTTGGGGCGCGCGCGGATCAATCTGACGTTTCGCAAGGCGGGGTGAAGGGTACTCCGGGCAAGGTACAGAGTATCTGGGTATCTGGCTGCGCTTTGCCTTGTGGGCTTGCCACTAAGCTACAACATCGCGAAAACAGAGCCGCAGGCGTTACAGGCTGCGGAAAAAGTCTGCCGGAGGGGGACAGTCACCGTGTTTCGCACCCTGCGAATCCCGAAAACCCCTCAAAAATCGAGGTGCGAAACGCGGTGACTGTCCCCATGAAGCATCGCTGCCGGGCCAGACTGGAGTTTTTCCGCAGCCTGGTTAGCCGGCGGGCCGAGGCGGCTGGAAAGCTGGTGGTGAAGCGCGGGGATGTGTGCCCTGGGTCGCGGCCTCGGCGGCACGGGGCCCTACGTCGCGACGAATCGCGACGCGGCAAACCTGGAGATTCACGCTACAAGTGCGATTTTCTGGCCTCTGTGCCTTTGTGGCTTGTTCGCTTCACCATTCGTCGCGACGTTGTGCCTGAGGGTGACTGTCCCCCTCGAGCACCCCGCAAGGCGCGCCTTAGGGGTAGGACCGGAAAGAGACCGCGGGCGCGACAGGAGGCCGCCTTGCGGCGGCGGACAGGCGGGAGCGCCTGTCTCTACTGGCTAGCCTCCGGCGATCGCTCCGACTACCAGGAAAGGCTCGTCGCCCTTCGCCACGGCATCGGGCAGGGGCGCGTCGGGCGATTCGTGCGAGAGGTCTTGCTCGCAGGCGAAAAAGCGGACGAAAGGCCGGCGCAGTTGGGTCGTCTGGTCGCGGATGGTGCCGCGCAGCGTGGGGTACCGGGCCTCGAGCGCGTCGAGGACCGAGCGCTGCGTCGCCCGGCCCTCCACCTCAATCGCCAGTTGGCCGTCGACGCGCGCCAAGGTCCGCAGATGATAGGGCAGCAGGACTTGGATCGTCATTCTGTCGGTTCCTTTCTTGTGTGGCGGCCGGCCTCTGGTCCGCCACCCGCATCGTGCCTGACTTCACGGCCGCCTGCCGAGTCAAAGCGTCTGCACCTCGACCGACAGCACGCCCGGCAGATGCTCGGCAATCGGCGCCCAGTGATCCCCCGAATCGGCCGAGGCGTAGACCTGGCCGCCGGTGGTTCCGAAATAGATGCCGCAGGAGTCGAGCGAATCGACGGCCATCGCATCGCGCAGCACGTTCACGTAGCAATCGCTTTGGGGCAGACCGTTGCTGAGCGGCTCCCACTCGTTGCCGCCGGAGCGGCTGCGGTAGACGCGCAGCTTGCCGTCGGGCGGGTAGTGCAGCGAATCGCTGGTGATCGGCACCACGTAAATCGTCTCGGGCTCGTGGGCGTGGACGTCGATCGGGAAGCCGAAGTCGGTCGGCAGGTTGCCGCTGACCTCGCGCCAGGAATCGCCCGCGTCGTCGCTGCGCATCACGTCCCAGTGCTTTTGCATGAACAGCACGCCGGGGCGCGAGGGATGCAGCGCGATGCGGTGGACGCAATGGCCGACCTCGCCCTCCGGGTTGGGCATCATCTCCGAGCGCAGGCCGCGGTTGATCGGCTTCCAACTGGCGCCGCCGTCGTCGCTACGGAAGGCGCCCGCGGCCGAGATCGCGATGAAGATGCGCTCGGGGTTGGCCGGATCGAGCAGGATGGTATGCAGGCACATGCCGCCGGCGCCGGGCTGCCAGTGGGGGCCCGAGCCATGGCCGCGCAGCCCGGAAAGCTCGCCCCAGCTCTTGCCGCCATCGGTGGTGCGAAACAGCGCGGCGTCCTCGACCCCGGCATAAACCGTGTCGGGATCGGTACGCGACGGCTCCAGGTGCCAGACGCGCTTGAACTCCCAGGGATGCGGCGTGCCGTCATACCACTGGTGGGTGCCGGGCACGCCGTCGTAGGCGAAGTGGTTGTCGACCGCCTCCCAGCTCTTGCCGCCGTCGTTCGAGCGCTGGATCACCTGCCCGAACCAACCGCTGGACTGCGAGGCATAGATCCGGTCGGGGTCGGCCGGGGACCCCTTGACGTGATAAATCTCCCAGCCGGCGAAATGCGGTCCGCTGATGTCCCATTTCTGGCGCTTGCCGTCGGAAGTCAGCAGGAAGGCACCCTTGCGCGTGCCAACCAGAACGCGTACACCGTTGTTTTTAGTAGCCATGAGCTCCTCCACGGGTATGTCGAACGAGGGAGGCGGAAATCGACACCGCCGGGGAGATAGATTCAGCGAGTCCGGCGGCCTGTGTCAAGTTGCGCCGACGCTGGAGGAGCCTGGGCCTTGGGTCTGTATCGGACGATACATTTTGGTTGCTCGACAGCCAGCGGGCAGGACTACCCGGGCCGACAGCGGACCTGCTCCCGGCGAAAGCAGCCCGCTCCTTCCGGCGCCAGACTTTTCGAGTGCCAGACGCAGAACCATCCGGCGCCAGCGGCACAGAAGCGGGATTTGCCGCCCGTGGCGTGAACCTCCAGGTTTGCCGCGCCGCGATTCGTCGCGGCGTAGGGCCGGGAGGCAGCGAGGCCGGGGGGGCAGGCACGAGCCCGTGGAACGCACTGTTTCCGCAAACGAGCACCTTCCAAGCGGCCAGGCGAACACTTCCGCTGAAGACCGGGCACGGCCGGCGGGCTGGCGCCTTGGGAACCCGCCGGTGCCGACCCTCGCCCGGGCGGGGCAGCTCCAGCGCTTTGCCCCAGGCCTCGGTGCCTCCCGGCCTTACGCCGCGACGAATCGCGGCGCGGCAAACCTGGAGGTTCACGCCACGGGTGCGGCTTTTGGCTTGTTTGGGGCTGTTGAGTTTTGGGCGATTGGTGGCCTTAGTGAAATCTCTTGTGTGTAAGCTGTGCCACGGACGAGGGAAACCAACGGGGATTCGCTGCTCAGTCTGCGCAAAATAGTGAGGAATTAGGATTTGAGACTCAACCCAATAAACCCTTACAATTGTCGCCATGAAGGGACTAATGCCGGCCACGATTTTGCTTTCGCTAAGTGTATTTCTCTTTCTCGCGCAGAATGGAGTCGGGTTCGCGCAGGATGGAACGGGGCCTCTGATTGAGCAAAGGTTGGCAGAACTGCGGAGTAGCGCCGCTGTGCCGGCGCTGCCGGAAATCCCGACCGACCAAGCCGCGATGCCGGGCGACTGGCTGGCTCTGGTGTCTTGGAACGTGCAGGTTGGCGGCGTATCCACAACACCGGGCGCGCTCAGGCCGCCTCTGGTAGCTGCGGCATTGACGCGGCTATTCTCCGGGAGCTATCAACTGCTCGCGGCGCAGGAAGTGTCGAGCACGGCCAACGCGGAGTTGCTCCAGTCGTTGTTGCCCGGCGGCGCCGCGATCTGGCATGACTCGTTTTTCGACACCAGCGATGTGCAGGACAATGGATTTTGGTATCGATTGCCCGTCCATATCGATGGCGCGGCGCCGCTTTTTGTCAGTTCGATGATGGATGCTTCGGGGCGGATCATGACCGATCCCGAGAGGTCCCTGCATCCTCCCGAAATGGCGCATTTCACCGTCGGGGACTTTGATTTCACGCTGATTACGGTTCATCTGACATTTGCCGGCGGCGATACGAGTGAATCCGCGCGCGAGATGCGGGTTGTGCTGGACTATCTCGACGAGTATTTCCGGCAGCCTGGTCACGATCCGGACGTGATTATCTGCGGCGATTTCAATACACCGTCGCTGTTAAGCGGCCAAAGCGGATCCGCCGGGATCACGCTCGATTCGGTGATCGACAGCGACCCACGGTTCCAAACGGGCGAGCGTCGTTTCGTGGTAGCCGTCCATGAGCCGACTTCCCGTAGCTCCGCCGCCAACGGCGGGGTTCCCGCCAACAACTACGACCACTTCGTGCTTTCGGCGGATGTGATGGAGGAACTGCTGCAGGCCCGCCGGGTGGCGCCGGAAATCTTGACCGACGACCCGGCCGATCCGGAAGAGCGGCTCACCTCCGATCACTTCCCCGTCGTGGCGCTGTTTCGGACTTCGGGGGAGGGCGTGCACCTGGACGAGGGCGCAAAGGCTGCCACCGGCATCACCGGCGTCGTGAATGGCGCGTCATTCCGGGACGGAATTGCCGCGGGCTCTTGGATCACGATCTTTGGAACGGAGTTGGCGTCGACGACCCGGATTTGGCGGGACGACGAAATTGTGGGCGGAGTGCTGCCCACTTCTCTCGACGAATTGAGTGTGCTGGTCAATGGCAAGCCCGCGGCCGTGTACTTCATCAGCCCAACGCAGCTCAACGTCGAGGCGCCCGACGACACCGCGCTGGGCCCTGTGAGCGTGGAGATCCGCCAGGACGGCGCCGTCAAGGCGACGGCAATGGCCGAGTTGCGGCAGGCGGCGCCCGGGCTGTTTACGTTCGATCCACAACAGCGACGGTACCTGGCCGCCGTGCATCTGGACGGCACCTTTGTCGGACCCGAGCGGTTGTTCGGGGACGCGGTGGTCACCCGGCCGGTGAAACCCGGCGAAGTCGTACTGCTTTTTGGGACAGGCTTTGGGCCGACTGATCCTGTGGTTCAGGCGGGCCGCGTGTTCGACGGCGCGGCTCGGCTGAAGAATACAGTGCGGGTGCTGATCGGCGGAATTCCGGCGGATGTGCTGTTCGCCGGACTTAGCGGCGCGGGGGTGAATCAACTGAACGTCAGAATCCCGGACAGCCTTGCGTCGGGGGACGCGCCCGTTGTCGCCGAAACCCTCGGGTACTCCAGCCAAGAGGGCGTTTTCCTAAGAATTGAAGGGCCGGAGAGCACTCCGCCGCCGACGGTTTCGCTCACCGTCTCGCCGTCCACGATCGAGAAAGGGCAAGTCGCTACTCTGCATTGGAACGCGGCCGGCGCCCAGAGCGTTGAAATCAGCCCCGGTATTGGGGCCGTTGGCGCGAGCGGTTCGCAAACTGTGTCTCCGACTTCGACGACGACCTACACGATCACGGCGACTGGATCCGGTGGAGCCGCCAGCCAGTCAGTCACCTTGACGGTGACGTCCGCTCCCGTGCTACCGCCGACGGTGACGCTGACTGCGTCGCCCGAGAGCATTGCGCAAGGGCAGTCGGCGACGCTGCAATGGACGTCGAGCAACGCGACAACCATATCGATCGATCAGGGCGTGGGCGTTGTAAGCGCCAGCGGCTCACGCATGGTGACGCCCGCGGCAACAACGACCTATACGCTCACCGCCGCCGGTTCGGGTGGAACGGTTTCCGTGGCCGTCACCGTGACGGTGACGCCCGCTCCCATAGCGCCGCCGACCGTGACACTAACCGCATCGCCGCAGACGATTCAGTCCGGGCAATCGACGACATTGCATTGGACATTCAGCAATGCGATGTCAGCGTCGATTACGCCATCGATCGGGTCGGTAACTGCGAACGGGTCGCAATCGGTGTCCCCCAGCATGACGACCACGTACACCATTACGGCTCATGGCGAGGGGGGAACCCGCTCCGCGTCGGTCACGGTCACCGTTACCAGCGCCCCGACGAGCGGTTTTGGACCTTGCGGCAGCAAGACAAAATGCGGCGAGATGATTAGTTGCGCGGAGGCTCTCTACTACCTGAACACCTGCAAAGTGACGCGGCTGGATGGGGACGGGGACGGCGTCCCGTGCGAGAGTATTTGCCCCGGTGGATAGTCTTGGGGCGGCGGTATGTGGAACCTAGGTGCGAGGTGGCATGCGGAACCAAGGTACGAGCTAGCCGGGGGCGAAGCGGCAAAGAAGCTGAAGCAGCATGCGTGGCGTGAACCTCCAGGTTTGCCGCGCCGCGATTCGTCGCGGCGTAGGGCCGCGATTCATCGCGGCATAGGGCCGGGAGGCAGCGAGGCCGGGGGGGCAGGCATGAGCCCGTGGAGCGCACGGTTTCAGCAAACGAGCACCTTCCAAGCGGCCAGGCGAACACTTCCGCTGAAGATGGGGCACGGCCGGCGGGCTGGTGAACTTGGGAACCCGCTGGTGCCAACCGTCGCCCGGGCGGGGCAGCTCCAGCTGCTTTGCCCCAGGCCACGGTGACTGCTGGCCTTACGCCGCGAGGAATCGCGGCGCGGCAAACCTGGGGGTTCGCGCCACGGGTGGCGATTCTTGGCTTCTGTGGGCGTGGAGGCTGGCATTGTTTGACTTTCAACCTTAATGGATATTTGCTATAATATTGATATATAGCTTGTTAGGTGCCGACTGCTTTTGCTTCCGAGCCCGGTCCTGGGGCGCTCTTCTCGCTTGACGGTTCCTGGCTCAGCCGGTACACTCGCTATTAGGAGACTGCAAGATGAAAACGATCCGGGTCCCTAAAAAGGGCTGACGACAACGGGGCGGCAGCGGCGCCGCCCGCTAGGTGGTCTTTTTGTCTTCCGCTGGCAAGGGTTCGCTTTTCGCCAGTAGTGTTTCCAGCCGTTCCTTCCACTCCGGCGCTCGGAACATCGCCGCGAAGTCGGGGTCGGAGCGGGTCCACAGTTCGTAGTCTCTCGGCTCCACCCGCCTTCTTTCCTGACTCCAACTCTCTGTCTTCCTCAACAGCGTCTTCAGTTGGTCTAACGCTTCCTGGTAATTTCCGGATACGGCGAACAGGCAGGCCAGGCCGAAATCGAA
Source organism: Terriglobia bacterium (assembly GCA_963824095.1). Lineage (GTDB taxonomy): Bacteria > Acidobacteriota > Terriglobia > Bryobacterales > UBA6623 > JBBDWJ01. The sequence goes on from CAWGNS010000002.1 coordinate 39,969, forward strand.
GTCCCAGTCGGGTTCGCGGTTTTCGTGCCTTGCCAGGGCCTTGCTCAGTTTGGCGCCTTCCCGATACTCTTTCACGGCCCCCGGAATGTCGCCCTTGAGGCGGGCGATCGTGGCCAGGTCGAACTGGATCTCCTCGTCGTGCTGCTGATTCTGGGCGAGGATTTGCCGGGCTTTCCCGAACGCCGCGATGGCCGCGTCGAGGTCGGGTTGGTGCTGCGGTAGGGCGGTCAGCAGGTTGGCCTTGGCGCATTCCTCAGCGACGCGGTTCCACAGGGCGCGGCCGTAGCCTTTGTGCGCCGCGCTCGATGTGGGGTCGAGCTCGATCGCGCGCTTCATGCGCTCGACGGCGCGCGCGTACTCCTTCGTTCTCCTCCAATAGTTGCCGGTCATGATCAGAAACTCGGACAGGCGCTGGGGCGTGACGTCTTTGCCGGTGAGATGCAGGCGGTCGGCGAAGACCAGCAGCGCGTCGTCGTCGTAGGAACGTTGTGGAATCGGGGCAGGGAGGTCGACGCCGATCAGGCCGGTCGCCGGGGTGAGGTCCGCCTGCAGCTTCTGGCGAATTTCATCGAGCGCGCCGATGACCTGGTTTTCGAGGGTGTTGAGAAACAGGTGGTGTTCCTCGAGACCGTGCTTGAGGTTGTCGATCTGAGTCGCGGCCATCGCCGCGCTGCGTTGGCTTTGCCGGATCTTGCTGAGCGACGTGGTCACCCCGATTACGCCGATGATCCCCAGGATGGTCGCGGCCGCGCTGAACAACTCGACGGTGTGCGAAGAGATTTTCTCGAGCCACTGCGCGCGGTCGAGCATTTCGCTCGAGACGGTGCGCACGCTGGCGACGGCGGCGGCGCCGGCCTGGTCAACGTCGGCCTTGGCGCGCTCGGCCTCTTGGGCGTGCTGCTGGGCGGCGCGCGCGGCGGCTTCGGCCCGTTGCGCACTTGACTCGGCCTGGCGGGCGGCGTCGGTGGTGCTGTTGAGGGGCGTTCGGGGCTCGGGGTCCTGGCTCGTGGCCGGCGCGGCGAGAAACAGCGTCAGGCAGAAGAGCAGTAGCCCGGGTAGGCGCGGGAGCGCTCGGGTGGGTAGCAGCAGTAGGTACATCCCGAGCCGCGGCGGCAGATGTGGGGTGTAGGGCTGCCGCAGGCGGCCCTGGGGGTACAAACTGCGACGATCAGCCAACGGCTGCCTCTTTCCGCTGGGCGCTGTCGACGGAACAGCCCTGCCGCGGCTGGGTTGAGTGCATCGGCCGGATGCGGCCGGGGATTCGAACCGCGCCCAGGAACATGTCAGCACGGTGGATGGCAGCGGGTCAAGTGCGGCGGATAGGCCTTCGCGCAAGGCCGGTCCGGGTGTCAGGGACGGGCGGCTAAGTTTCAGCACGGCAGAGCCAACGAAGCCCAAAGTCGGCACCCGTGGCGTGAACCTCCAGATTTGCCGCGCCGCGATTCGTCGCGGGGTAGGGCCGGGCGGCAGCGAGGCTGGGGTGCAGGCTCGCGCCCGTGGAGTGCTGACTCTTTTCAGCAAACAAACACCTGCAGCGCGGCAAGATGCGGCAACCCAGGCACCTCGGCTGGAGATGGCTCATGGTCGGCGGGCTGGTGGGGTGGTGGGCTGGCGGGCTAACCCGGGCCTCTGTGCCTGCTGGCCGTACCCCGCGAGGAATCGCGGCGCGGCGAACCTGGAGGTTCACGCTACGGGTGGCGCTTTTTCGCTTCTGTGCTCTTTGGGGAGCGCGTCGTGTTACTGGTAATTTCGGGGATGGGAATAATTTGCCGCGGTGTGCTGTTTTCATGCTGTGGCCGCCCGTTGGGTTTGTTTACATCTGTGTCTTTGGCGTGATCGGTGTGTTTACGAGCGTTCGCTACAATGAGGCGACTCCTGGCGGTTTTTTCTGCAACCCGCGGCGGCCGCAGGGGATCACAAGCTGTGTGAGGTTGGAATGAGCATCGATCATTCGCGCATCGCGTCATCGGAAATCACGCCCAAACAGATTTACGTCAACCGGCGGCGGTTCCTCGCCACAGCCACGGCGGGCCTGCTGCTAGCCGGGCGCGACGCCGAGGCGGAGTCGTTGGGGAATCTCCCCAAAAGCCCGCTGAGCACCAAGGACGAAACCATCACTCCCAAGGAAACGACGACCCGCTACAACAATTTCTACGAGCTGGGAACCAGCAAGAGCGATCCGTCGGCAAACGCGTCGCGGCTCAAGACCAGCCCCTGGTCGCTGAGCATCGAAGGTGAATGCGAGAACCCCAAAACCTACGATATCGACGCGCTGCTGAAGCTGGCTCCGTTGGAGGAGCGCGTCTACCGCATGCGCTGCGTCGAAGGTTGGTCGGTAGTCATCCCGTGGGCGGGCTATTCGCTATCGGTGCTGCTCAAGGCCGCGCAGCCCACCGAAAAGGCGAAGTATGTCGCCTTCGAGAGCTTCTACGACCGCAAGGCGATGCTGTCGCCGATGGCGGCCGGGATCGATTTTCCCTATCGCGAAGGCTTACGGCTCGATGAGGCGATGCACCCGCTGGCGCTGCTGACTTTCGGCATGTACGGCGAGACGCTGCCCAATCAGGACGGCGCGCCGGTTCGCGTCGTGGTGCCGTGGAAGTACGGTTTCAAGAGCGCCAAGTCGATCGTGAAAGTGCGGTTGGTCGGCAAGCAGCCGCCGACGACCTGGAACATCGCCAACAGCCGCGAGTACGGCTTTTATTCGAACGTGAATCCGGAGGTCGACCACCCCCGCTGGAGCCAGGCGACCGAGCGCCGGCTGGGCGAGTTCTTCAAACGCAAGACGCTCAAGTTCAACGGCTACGATCAGGTCGCGTCGCTCTACGAGGGCATGGACCTCAAGAAGTATTACTAGGCTCCCATGCGCGCGTTGCTCCAAAGCCGATGGTCGAAGCCCGTGGTATTTTTTCTGGCGCTGCTGCCGCTGGTGTTTCTGGTGGCCGGCCTGTTGCAAGACCTGGGGCCCAACCCCATCGAAACCATCACCCATGCGACCGGCGACTGGACGATGCGGTTTCTGTTGATCACGTTGTCGATCACGCCGCTGCGCAGAATTCTCAAACAACCCAGCTTGATTCGCTTCCGGCGCATGCTGGGGCTGTTCGCGTTTTTCTACGGCTGCCTGCATCTGATGACCTGGGTGGGGCTCGATAAGTTTTTCGATCTGCACGAAATGGTCGCCGACGTCGCCAAGCGGCGCTTCATCACGGTGGGCATGTTGGGGTTCCTGTCGATGCTGCCGCTGGCGGTCACCTCCACCGCGGGCTGGATCCGCAAGCTGGGCAAGAACTGGGTCAAGCTGCACCGGCTGATCTACGTGGCAGCGCTGGCGGGCGTGATTCACTACTGGTGGCTGGTGAAGTCGGATATTCGCCTGCCGTTGCTCTATGCCGTGATTTTGCTGGTGCTGATCGCGCTGCGGCTGGTGCGCACGCCGCGAAGATCGGCGCCGCAGGAGACGAAGGCGCAGGTGGAAGCGGCTTACTAGAGGCGCTGCCGATGTCCGGCGAAGCAGGCTTCGAGACCTTTTATCACGCCGGGCTGCAAAAGCACGGAAGCAAAGATCTGGCGCCGGTGGCGCGAACCTCCAGGTTTGCCGCGTCGCGATTCCTCGTGACGTAAGGCCAGGAGGCAGCGAGGCCGCGGGGTTAGGGGGCACACATCGCCGGGCCCGTTGTGGCCCCCAGCCCCCATCGCCAGGCCCGCCGCTCTCGCGATTCGCCAGCACCTTTCCACGTGCTCCCCTGCTTCCGAGCCGCTTCGGCCCGCCGGCTTGCGCCTGCGGCTCTGTTTTAGGCGATGCCGCGGCTCAGATGCGAAAAGGGGACCGTCACAGTGTTTCGCACTCTGCGAATCCTGGAAACCTCTCAAGAATCGTGGCGCAAAATGCGGTGACTGTCCGCCATGGCGCGCCAAACGAAATCGCGGTCTCCGAGCCTGCGAGGCTGCTAGCCCTACCCCGCCAAGAATCGCGGCGCGGCAAACCTGGAGGTTCACGCCACGGGTGCTTGCTTTTCGCTTCTGTGCCTGGCGAGTACTCGCTCGTCCTTGGGGTGCTTCTTGCCTACCGCGCCAGGCGGGCCCTTAGGTTCGAGGGCACCAGCACTTGAATGGGCTCGGGGATCGTCTCGAATTTCGAGAAGTTGATCAGGCGCAGCAGGTGCGAGTAGGTGATCTCCTGGCCCTTTTCGAAGAGCAGCATGCCTCCTCCGGTCTTGACGGCTTGGTTGAGGACCATTCCGCTGCTTAGCTCGGCGATGGTGACCTCGCGCATCACGGCTCCCTGGTCGAGGTGCTCGACTGCCTCGGCTAACGCTTCGAGCACGTGCGGGTCGTACCAACCACGCCGGGCGTGCATCTCGCGCAGCGCGGCGCGGGGTTCGAGTCCGGCGGCGGCGCGCTCTTCGAAATCGATCACCGCCTTGAGGACGCGCGCTCCCAGCGGCAGCTCGCGGCCGGTGCCGTTGGCGCGGTATTCTTCGAGGCGCGTGTCCTGCAGGCCGATGCTTTCCGCCACGGTCTCCAGCCGCGGGATGCGCCCGATGATGTCTTTGCCCACCTGCGGGTAGCGTTGATAGACGCTGCGCTCGGCCGCGGTCAACGTCATGCCGTGGTCGACCTTGTCGAGCAGCTCGCCCGGCACGGTCACCAGCCCGATCTGCGACAGCATGGCGGTGACGTCGAGTTCCCAGGCGCGCTCTTTGTCGAAGCGCGGCAGCATGTGGCGCACCAGGCGCTGCACGCGCTGGGCGCGGCTGAACGCCAGCGGGTTGGTCAGCGCGAGCATCTCGGTGAGCACGTTGATCGAGCCGCGCAGGGTCTGCTCGAGCAGCTCGCGCTCGGAGGTGATCAGGCGGTATTGCGCGGCGGCCGCGGCCACCGCGTTGCGCAGCTCGTTGGGCGGGCAGGGCTTGGTAAGAAAACCGAAGATTCGCCCGCGGTTGACGGCGCAGATCGCCGTATCGAGATCGGAGCGGCCGGTGAGCAGCAGGCGGACGCTGTCGGCGGAGACCTCTTGGATCTTTTCGAGGAAGGCAGCGCCGTTGCTCTGCGGCATCAGAATGTCGGAGAGCACGACGGCGAACGGCTCTTGCTCGCGCACGATGGCGAGCGCCTCGACGGCGCTGCCGGCGCCGACGACCTCGAAGCGGCGGCCCAACACGCTGGTCAGCGACTCGAGAACAAGAGGCTCGTCGTCGACGCACAACACACGAGGGCGCTTGTCGGCGGCGTCCGGGATGTTGTGTTCACGCGTGAGCGCGGCGGGCATGGGGTAGGTGATTGGTGCGGCCTCCGCGGGTTTGGCCGATGCGGTGGCCTTGGTGGGCGCTTTTGTGCCCTCCTTCATGCCTCCGGGTGCGTTCGGGCGGCGGGCGGTGTTGCCGGCTCGGGTCATCGCCGGACCGCCTGGCGTCGACGCGCCGGTTGTCTTTCCGCGGCGGCGCGCGGCAGCGGTGCGCATTCGCTGGTGAGAAGGACGTTCACAGTTCCCCCTATCCGTATCGGCCACGGCCGCCCCGGTCTTACAGGCACCCAGCCGGGTCGAGCGGCTGAAAGGCCCGTAGCGCAGGGCTGGTGCTGTTCTAGACCTGCGGTTCTATTTTGGGGCGGGGGACTGGCGCGGGCCTGGTCCTCCGTGCCCCTGTTGCCGTTGCGCCTCGGCCCGCCGGCTCACGCCTGCGGCTCTGTTTGTTTGGTTCACAGGGCAGGTGGGGAGGGACGGGCATTGGTGGCAGGCCGTGGATGCACAGGCAGGATTGCCTATGCCACGGGCTCGGAGCCTTGCCGTATGTGAGCGCGTGCTTGGAACCTGGGCAGCGAGACAGGAGCCCCGAAAACAGGGCCGCAGGCGTGAGCCGGCGGGCCGAAGTGCAACGGGAGCGGGGGGCGCAGCCTCACCAAGCTGCGGGTTCGGCGGTCATGGCGGCGTAGGCCGCTTCTTCGAATGAGTCCAGGGCGTCGCTGAAAAAATGATCGGCCGAATCGATCCAGGTAAGGTTTTTGGGGCCGGCGGCGCGGTCGAAAACGGCTTGCAGGTCGTCTTGCGCGCCGTATTGGTCGCGGGTGCTGTGCACGAAAAACTTGGGGCCGGCGCAGGCGTCGAAAAAGCTCCAGTCGCCGCTCGAGACCGGGGCTCCGCAACAGATCAGGCGTTCGAGGGTGGCATTTCCGCAAAAAACGCGGGCGGCGACGCGCGAGCCGAAGGAAAATCCGCCGACCGCAAGCGGCAACTGCGGATAGCGGGCGGCCATATAGGCGAGGGCGGCGCGCAGATCGTCTTGTTCGCCATGGCCTTTGTCGTGCTGGCCGCCGCTGAGGCCGACGCCCCGGAAATTGAAGCGCAGCACGGCCGAGCCGGCGCGGCGGGCGGCGCGGGCGAGGCGGAAGACGACCTTGTTGTGCATGGTGCCGCCAAACAGCGGGTGCGGGTGACAGAATACGGCGGCGCGCACGATCGGAGTCGCGTCGTCGGGCCCTTCATGCAGGGCCTCGAGCGGCCCGGCGGGGCCCTCTATCGTTGTCGATTCCAGTAAACGAGCCATGTGTGTAGAGCGGCGGATTTGGTGGCGAAAGGTATGATTTTACGATAGAGGCCCGCGGCGGCGCGGCGGCCTCGGGGATTGCCGTGCTTGCGGCGCGTTGCAGGGAGCTTTCCGCCGCCTTAGGCGAGCCTTCGGACGCCGCAGCCTCAAGCGCCGAGACAGAGCCGCACCCGGGAGGGTGCGGGCGGCTGGGTTGGCGATAGGGTCGGGGAAACGGGCGGAATGGCTGCGGCAATCGGGCGCAAGAGCGCCGCTGCGTGCAGGGCCGTTGCCGCCCGCCGAAGCCGCGGCCTCGGTTGCGCGGCGCGGCGGCCCGCGGGCTTCCGCCCGCGGCTCTGTTTTCTTTGGGCTGGCGGCCGAGACCTTGAGGCGGGCGCTTTTCGGGCAGCGGCGGTATTTCGGTTTGCATTGGGCTCGGGCGTCAAACCGAAGCATGGTTCGCCGTTTGCGGGCCCTGGGGGCGGTGTGTTGGAATGATTTTCAGGTCCGTCCGGGCTGTCTTGGGCCTCGCGGTGGGGCGGTGATCCAGAGCTGTAGGGAGGAAGCGATGATGCAGACGGGGCGCGCCGTTGCCGTGGGACTGTTTCTGTTGTGGCTGCCCGCGGCGATTGGCCAGAGTGTTGTTTCGGAAATCAAGCTCCACACCGACCCGGCCGACGCCAAGGTCCGTCCGCTGGAGCCCATCGTGGTGCAGTTGCTCGCCTATAGCGATATCGACGACGGCAACGGCGGCACCAAGAAGGTGCGCGTGCAGCCCACCTCGCAGATCCAATTCAGCCTGGCCGACTCCAACGCCGGCTGGCTGTCGAAACCGTTCCGCTTCCAGGGCGACGAAACCGAGGGGTTCTATCGGCCGCAGGGGACTGGGCTCGCCTCGATTATTTTTCAGCAGGCCACCAGCCAGTACGTGCTGCAGGACAGCACGCTCTACACCGCGCCCGACAAGACCGGCAGCTACGAGGTGAAGGCCGAGCTCGACGGCAAGACCGCCAGCATCAAGATCAGCGTCGACGCCGGCGCGCCGTCGCACGTGCCGGCCGAGAAAACGCAGTTTCCCGCCGAGCCCGCCTCACACGACCCTTACCGGCCGCTGGCCGAGCACTACGCGCCCTACATCGCGCAGGAGACCTGGTTCACGCCTAAGGCCGACTACCTGGCGCGTTTCGATTTCGACGGCGACTGGCACGGCGATGACAACTGGGACGACGCCGAGACCGGCAGCTCGCAGGCCTACGTGCACTACGCGGCGATCGAGAGCGACACGCACTGGTTTTTGATCTATAACTTCTTCCACCCGCGCGATTATTCGGATAAATGCGTCGTCGGCACCTGCCATGAAAACGATAACGAGGGCATGATCCTGACGATCGAAAAGGACGGCTCGCAGTTCGGCAAGCTGCTGGCGATGGAAACCCTGGCGCACAACAATATCTATTCGCACCGCGCCGACTCGCGGGTGGAAGGCGGCATTCACAACATCGACGGCGAGATCGAGATGTACCAGGGCTCGCACCCGGTGGTGTTCATCGAGTCGGGCGGCCACGGCGTCTATGGATCGCTGGCCGCGCATGCCGCCTACACCTTGAAATCGGGAAAATTCACCGGCGGCACGGGCGTGACGTATTTCTACAAGGGCAAGGCGGAGCGCCCCAAATACGCCAATGACCACGACATCGGCTACGAGCTGCTGCCGATCTACGAGAACTGGTGGCTGCGGGCCAACAGCGAGCAGGGCCGCAGCGACCACATGTTCGATGAGTACTATCAATATGTACCTTACGGCGGCCGCCCCGGCACGCCCGAGCGCGAGATCGCCGGCTCGTTCTACGGGCGCATGAAGGCGTCCAATAAGGCGAAACCGTTCTGGGGCTGGTTCGACAATCGCACCCTGAAGCAGAAGGCGGTGGCGACGGGGCAGTGGGGCCTCGACCCGGCCTATTCGGTGAGCCAGGACCTGCGCATGCCGCAGCCGTTCTCGCTGCACTATGTTTTCAACCCCTATCTGGGGATCGGGCAGCCCTCCACCAGCCCCGTTTCGCAAGGCCAGCCGGCCGCCGAGCCCAGCGCCTCCACCGGCGGGCTCGACGTGGCGCTCAGCGAATTCCGCCCCAAGCGCAGCAGCGACTACGACGCCAACGCGCGGCGCGGCGAGTTCAACCTGCGCTTCTATGTGGACATGACGATGGAACTTTACGTTCAGGGCGACACGGTGCGTTACCGCTTCGAGGGGCAGCGGCCGCGCGACGACGGCTCGGAGTATTCGCAGCCGATCCCGCGGGCGGTGTTTTCGCGTTTCGATCTGGAGCAGAAAGACGGCCGCGGCGAGATCGTGCTGCTCGAAAAGCCGACGCCCGACAACGACTACACGGCCAAGCTGCGCATCACCGACTCGAAGGGCGGCGAGGACCGCTATCACGCGCGGCTGAGTTGGGAATGGACGGCGGCGGCCCCGGCGACGGGATCGGCGGCGGCCGGCCCGGCCGGTGCGGCGGGTTCGGCGGGCGTGGCGGGTTCGGGCTCACCGGCCGCTTCAAATGGCTCGGCCACCGTTGGCTCGGCTTCCGGAGGATCGGCCCAGGCGCCGGCCCGCAGCAGCGTGTTGTCGCGGCACATCGACGATCTGCTGAACGGGGCGGCCGGCAACGCGGGCGGCGCGGCTCCGCCAGCGGGCGTGGAGCTTTTCTCGAAAGACAACAACCCGGCGAGCTATAACGACTCGAGCAGCGGGCTGTTTGAGTTTCGAGGGCGCGTCGACGGGGAAGTGCTGTTTCGGATTCGCGGCGACCGCGTCTTTGCCGACAATACAAACGGCCGCCCGGCCGAGGTGGAGAGTTTCACCTTTTCGCAGCCGCTGCCGGCCATCGCGGTCGGCGAGATGAGCGTCGAGCAGCGCGACGGCCGCGGGGAAGTGGTGCTGGTGGAGCAGCCTTCGGCGGGCAACGACTTCACCGCAACCGTGCGCGTCAGCGACCCGAAGGGCGGCGACGACCGCTACCATTTCCGGCTGCAATGGCGCCGCTAGCCTGTGGCCGATCCTCACACCGGACCAACGACAACAGAGCCGCCGGCTGAGGCCTGCGGCTCTGTTGTCACGTTTTGTTGCTTGGCCAGGCTGACCCCTGGCGTCAGCTTTTCGGCGTCGCTACCGTGATGTTGCGGAAACGGATGCCTCCGGTGTGGTCGCCTTGAATGTAGAAGGGGCCGGGGGCCGCTTCGTTGCTGTCGAGGGCCCCTCCGGTGGTTCCGGGGATCTCTTTGTTGTCGACGATCTTCTTGCCGTTGAGCGCCACCGTCACGGTGCGGCCCACCAGCGTGATGTCGTAGGTTTCCCACTCGCCCGCCTTGGTCGGTATTTGCTCCGATGGGGCCAGGTAGCCGTAGACGGCGCCGAGCGCCTGCACCGGATTGGCAATCGGCTCGCTGCCGCAGGCGATCTGGACCTCATAACGGCCGCGCAGATAAATTCCGCTATTACCCTCATCTGGACAGCTAAACTCGACGTGTAACTTGAAGTCTTTGAAGGTCCTCGTGGTCTTCAGATTGGCGCCGCCGGCCGTGTTGAGCAGCGTGTTGTCCTTGGCGACCCAGTTATTCTTGGGATGGCGGCCACCGCCGAACGGCTCCCAGCCGCTGAGGTCTTTGCCGTTGAAGATCGGCTTGGGTGCGGTCCAGGCGGCGGGCATCGGCCGGTCGAGTTTGGGGGCCGGCACTCCGACGACCTCGGCCTTTACGTCGCCTCGGGTTTCGGTGCCGCTGAGCTTGTGGCCGCTGACGGTCAGGTCCCAGGTTGTTTCGGGGGAATGCGTCCCGGCCGGGGCGACGACGACGTGCAGGCGGGAGCCATCGATGGCGCCGGTGGTCATATAGGCGTGGCCCTCGCGGGGCTGCACCATGAATTCGGTCTTGCCGTTGTTTTCGGTGACTTGCAGCCAACCCGGGTAGGTGGCCTTGGGGCTGGTGATGGTCATGTCCCAGCGGCCGGCGAACGGGCTGTCGGCGCCGTGCGCCAGAGCGGGAAGCAACAGCGCCGGAGCCAGCAGCGCCGCGGCAAGAAACAGGTGGGAGGGGCGTCTCTTCATAGCAGCCAGTTTAGCCCAATCGGACCGCGGATGGACGTGCCCGGAAGCACGATTTGGAGCGACCGGAGCAGGGAACTGGCCTGCCCGGCCGGAGGCGGCGAATGACGCACGGCTTTGGCTCTTGGTGCGGCCGGCCTTGCAGTAGAGACAGGTGCTCTCGCCTGTCGCCGCAGCGAAGCGGAGGCCCGCCCGCTCCTGCGTCTTGACTTCGCTATCCAGGGTCTGACCTGGCGCGCGGGCCAGGGGCCGCCTGACGACGGCGGACAGGCGAGAGCGCCTGTCTCTACCTCTCCAAAGGGGCCCGCGCGTCACATCGCGATCGTGCGCCACGTGCGGTCCGTGAAGAGGTTCCACACGGCGACTCGCCCCAACTACAATGAGGACTTGAGCGAATTCCCCAAAGCCATTCTTCTCGATTTCGACGGAACGCTGGTCGACAGCGAGCCGCTGCACTACCGCTGCTGGTGCGAGGCCGTGCGGCCCTGGGGCGCCTCGACCGACTGGGAGGACTACCAGGCGCGCTTCGTCGGCATTACCGATCGCGAGGGAGCGCGGATTTTCCTCAGCGAGGCCGGCCATGAGCCTACCGACGAACTGATCCGGGTCGCTTGCGACAGCAAGCATCGCCTCTACCGCTCGCTGAGCGGCGGAGAACTGAAGATCCCGGAGGCAACGATATCCATCATCGTGGAACTGGCTTTGCTTGTGCCTGTTGGCGTCGTTACTTCGAGCATCGAATCGGAGCTGCGGCCGGTGTTGGTGAAGGCGGAGCTGGACGGCTTGATGAGCATTATGGTGTGTGGTGACCATGTCTCCCGGCATAAACCGGATCCGGAACCTTATCAGTTGGCGCTCAATCGATTGAATCAGCTTGGATTCTTCGATTCGTGCGAGCCAATGTGTCGTGTTCGAGGATTCGGCTGCCGGGATGGCCGCGGCGACCTCCGCGGGCATGCGGGTCTCGCGAGTGCGGCATCCATCGGAGCTGGCTGAGCAGCTCCGGCGGGAGGTTGGTGGGCGGCTGAATGGCTCCGGAGGTCGTGGCTAGAGCGGCCAGGCCCTGTGGAGTGTGCCCGTTCATTCAGTGTGATGATGCCTGTCTTTCGGAAGAACCAGCTTCGCGGCTCTCGTGCGCTGGGGCAAGCTTTGTGGTGCCACTTCGGCCCGCCGGCTCACGCCTGCGGCTCTGTTACGCGCCACACGCCAGGTCGGGCATTGCCTGGGGGGGTGCGAGCGGATCGAGCGTGGGGCACGGGGCCCCGACCATGGGCTTCGTTATAATTTAACATAATATATCTTATAGGACGTTTAGTATATCCTTGGGGAGGACCGGATACAGCTTGGGTTGCGCCGAACGGAATCCAAACCACAAAAAACAGAGCCGCGGGCGGAAGCCCGCGGGCCGTTGCGGAGCTCAGCCGAAGCGTGGGCTCCGGCCCGGAGTGCATGGCGAGGCGCCGCCGTCGGGTTGGTAGACCGCTTGATCGGCCCGAGCCCGCTGTTGTCCGACCCATCCATCGTCAACACGGCGCACTCGTTGGCGTTTTATCGGACTTGCCCCGTGTTGCTTTGGTTTTGCCATGGTGCGCCGGCGGGACTCCACATATTTCCCGCGCCGGATCCGCCGCAGCAGTTCGAAAGGGCCAAACTTCAGGGCCCGCGCCCTTCCGGGTGCGGCTCTGTGCCCGGAGGTTGCCGGAACGACGACTGAAGGCTTGCTGGGGTCGGGTTGCCGCGGCTGGTTGCTTTGGTCGGGTTACCCCCGAGTCCGACTCCGCGGCGGATCTGGTGTTGCGGTTTGCTGGGGGAGGCGCCGTCGCTTCCCCGCCCTTGGTAGTATGCGCGCGCGCTCCCTCTCGACCGCCGGTCGCGCCTGGGGCGGCTCACGCGTCGAGCGAGCGGACCGTCGGATCAGGCGATCCAGAAATCGGACTCCCGGCTTAGGCTTGTGATTGAGCAGGTGAGTATGTGAGTAGGGCGGCTCGGTTGTGGGGATAGAGCCGGAGTAGGTATTAGTGCGACTTTCCTGGGGCCCGGTAAGTATGAGGAATGCATATGCCGGCGTTGGCGCTCGACCCTGCCGGAAAACAGACCGGCCCCGCAGCGCGACAGAGTTCGGGCGCCGCCCGCCATTGCGGCTTCAAAGACGGGCATAGGCACCGTAATATCCGCGGCAATATCCACCGCAACAGATGCAACAAGGCCAGGCCGGGGCCCGATCCTCGGAACCGCGCCGCCTGGGCGGGCATCCCTACAATAAGGACAAGGTATCCGACGGGAACATTGTCCCGGCTATCCGAATGGGCGGTTTGAAGCCATGACCAACTCCACACCCCAAGATCCTTATCGCACCGCGGACCCCGCGTCGCCGGGGACCAGCCGGCGGGCGTTTCTGGCGGGCGCGGCGGTTTTCGCCAGCGCGCTGGGTGGCCTCGCTTATCTGCGCAGCACGGCCGGCGCGCCGGCCTGGAAGAACGACGACCCGGTGCATCTGGGCAGCCAGGTGACGCTGGTCGACTTCGCCGACAACGGCGAGCGCGTGGGACTGGTGACGGTGCCTTCGATCGTCAAGACCGATGCGGAATGGAAGGCGCAACTCAGCGGGCCGCAATACGCCGTCACGCGCCAGAAAGGCACCGAGAGAGCGTTTACGGGGCAGTACGACAAGTTCTACGAGGACGGCATCTACCGCTGCGCCGATTGCGGCACGGCGTTGTTCTCGTCGCGGACGAAATTCGACTCGGGCACGGGCTGGCCGAGTTTCTGGGCGCCGATCGCGGTCGAGAACGTCTCGCGTGTCAGCGACTGGAGCCTGGGCTTGCCGCGCACCGAGGTGCTCTGCCGGCGCTGCGATGCACACCTGGGCCACGTGTTCTCCGACGGCCCGCCGCCGACCCATGAGCGCTATTGCATGAACTCGGCGGCGTTGGTGTTCGTCCCCCGGGCGCACTGAGCTGGAACAGGCAATCTTTTCTGTTACGGTGGCGCGGGCCTCTGGCCGACTAGGCCGACCTGCGAGCCTTTGGTATTTTCGTTCAACCCGACTGTTCCGGTCCCTCGACGTGGAGAGAAGCCGACGCGGCCGGCCCCAGGCCCGCGCCACACCTTGCAGAGCGCGAAAAGGGCCAAGGTCGGGAGCACGGATAGGATTGTCTGTGCCACGTTGCTACCTGGGTCATACCCCGCATCTGCCGGGTGTAATAGCGCTTCGAGCGCGGGTAGAAGTTTCCTTGTCGGCGGCAGGCGGTGGGTGGTTTTCTCCGTGCTTCGCAGCAACTCACCTCGGCGATCCGTCTTACGCCCCCCAGTACCGACGATTCATTTTGCGGCCCATTCCACGCTGTTGGGGCAATACGGCGCGTCAGCGCGCGATTTTGGAATCCGCCGTGCACGTCCGCTGGCCATGAGCGCAGCCCCCAAAACCGCAACCTACGCCCAGACCTTTCGAGGAGAACGCCTTGCCGCCGCCGCGATGTGGGACCGCATGCTTGCGCATGTTCCGACGCAGCTCGGCAAGCTGGTCTCGGTGGCTTCGTTTCGGGACGGCTCGACCGGCGAATATGGGCACCCCACTCTGGACCGTGTCCTGTCGGCCGCGGTCGCGCGGCGCGTTTTGCGGGAGAGTCATGAGCACCTGTTCGCTGAGTGGGTGGGTCTATTCCCCGACGAACAGGCCGCGGACGTGAAACGCTACCTGGCGGCGCTGCCTCAGAAAAATGCTCGCACGCTGTTGCGGCGAGCGCTCGAGAATCTTATCCCGGGCTCCGCCAGCCTGGTGGCCCGCCGCGCGTTTCTGAGCGATTTGCAAGCCGTTTTGGCGGAGGAGGCGGAGGAAGCTCCCGCCGCCTCCGTGCCGGAGTTTACGTTTGCGATGGAATCGGTTGCTTAGGCGCTTGCTTGGGCGCTTAGGCTTGGGTTTTGGCTTTGCTCGGGGCGAGGATGTATTGAAGCGCGGGCTTACGCCCGCGGCTTGGGTTTGGCCCCTTCGATGTGCCGCCGGGTAAGGCCCGTTAAACAGGCCCGCCAAAACCCAACCATGCTGCCCTTTTGTCGTTTGCCTTCTGTTTTGGTTTCGCCCTCCCCACGACGCTAGCCCGCTTCTCTCACACAGAATCGGCTGCGAGGCGGGAGAAGGTCGCGTCTACTTCGTTGCGCTTGCTTGGCTACGCGCTGCAAAACCAGCCGCACGCCGGTGCGCGAGGCCTGCACGCGTTTGCTTCAGGACCGCTGGCTCTCCCGCATCCCCCGCAAGGGTTTTCTGATCACGCCGCTATCGGTGCGCGACATCGTCGAGATGTATGAGTACCGCCGGCTGCTGGAGTGCTTTGCCGCCGAGCGCGTCGCCGAATCGGCCAGCCGCGAGCAGATTCTCGAACTGCAGGAGATCGTGGCGCCCGAGACCGATCCGGCCGCCGAGCTCCCCGAGATTCTGGAAGCCAACGCCAAGGTCCACCTGAGGCTGGCCGAGTTGGCGCGGAACCGGCGGGTGCAGGCACAGATCACGCTGATTTTGGGTTACGTGCGCCGCCTGGATACCCTTTGCACGCAGACGGTGCCGGGCTGGATCGGCCACTCCTCGATCCTGCGGGCGATTGAGAATCATCAGCCGGCTGAGGCGGCCCAGGCCATGGCCGTCCATGTTGATCTTTCGCGGGATAAGAATGGTGCGGCTGTTTAGTTCTTGATTGGTTGATTTGTGGGACTGGGTTGATCCCCGGTTGGTTTCGTTCCTCGCGTTCTTGCGCTTTCCCTGACATTGAGCTTCGGGGCCCTACGTCACGACGAATCGCGACGGGGCAAACCTGGAGGTCCACGCAACGGGTGCGGGCTTCAGGCCTCTGCGGAGATCTTGCTCGGTTTACAAGAGGTCCGGGGCAATGACTTGTTGGTGGGCAGCGTGCTCGCGGGAGCACGAACGGTGAGCACGGGAGATTTGGTTGCGGTGCGGAATCAGGAACCGGATGAGGCCGGAAACAGCAAGAGTCGCGGTTCGGTCTCCCCCCAGATACCAGAACCGCGACCCTTTTGCTGCAAAACTAGGAGAAACAAATGATCTAACAACACCAAGGTAACCCGAAAATGCCGTTTCTGAAAATAGCTCAATAGTTGGGAAATCTTTTGGTACCAAAGAACTACCGGCCGCCCCACCCGTCGTCTACGGTCCGGGCGGCAGAAGCAGTGGGGCAGTGCCCCAGCCTGCCCAAAATCTAAGGTCCCCCCGAGCAGCAAGAGGGGAACTCCACGGACCAAGAACCGCAAACAGCCCCAAAGTCAACCCGCAACCTACCCCCACGTCTCACCGACAGCTTGGGTCGGAGCCATACTTCGTCGACGAATCGCGGCGCGGCAAACCTGGAGATTCACGCCACGTGCGGCGCCTCCGGCTTGGGGTGCTCTTTGGGGTGGTGGTCCTGCCCCGCGTCAAAGGGCCAAACTCCAGAGGACAGACAAGATTGCCTGTCCCACTGCCTCGCCACAGCGATGCACAGGCCGAGACTTGCAACCAACGAGCGGAACAAATCAGGAAGCGCAACAGAGACGGAGGCGGGATACGAATCAGCAGGTGGGCCAAAACGAAGAGGGCCGCGTTCCTGTCTCCCCCCAGATACCAGGATCGCGGCCCCTTCTATTGCAAAACTAGGAGAAACAAATGGATCTGATGCCCCTAAGTTAACCCGAGACCGGCGTTCTTGAAAATGGCACAAAGGTTGGGATTTTTTATGGTACTAACGGTCTACCGGGGGAGGGCTCAAGCCGTACTTCCGGGGGGTCGATGGCGGCCGCCCGTGTGCCATGGGAAACGCGGCGAGGCGAGGCTCGGCCGCCGATGTTGTTCCCCGGCGGGCGGATGTGCGTGAAAACAAGCTGCGGACGCCGCGGAAAATGCGATGCGGTCCGGTCCAGTCCCTCCCCGCCGCTGCGGGCCGCCGGGTTCCAAACCATTTCCACAATCAGCCAGGCGCGAGGGCGGGAGAAAAATGCCGGTCGGGCCGTCCCGTGCGCAACGGGCGGGCAGTTCCCCGCCCCGGCGGCGCCCCTAGGAGCCCCGGATGCGGTGGTAGTTCGCCAGACAGACGCTTGGCGGTTTCGAGTTCCGGAAAGCGGCTGCCTTCCTGCTCGATGAGGTAGTGCTCCACTCCACCGACCGACTCGGCGGCGGCGAAGATCGCCTTCCAGTCCGCGACGCCTTCGCCGAACAGGGCCTTGTAGCCCACACCCGGCTTGTCGGACCACTCTTTGAGGTGGTAGGAGCGGACGCGCCCGGCGTTGGCCTGGATGAAGGCCACGGGGTCCTGCTTCATTTCGAGACAGGTGCCGACGTCGAGCTGCAGCACGAAGTCGTGGGGCGTGTTGGCGGCGAGGATGTCGATGGGGCGCTGGCCGCCGACCGGTTTCCACTCGGCGTCGTGGTTGTGATAGCCGGCGCGCAGGCCCTGCTTGCGCAGCGTCTCGGACGCCTTCGTGAGAGTTGCGGCGACGCCCTTCCAGTCGTCGGCGGTTTCGACCTTGCGCCCCGACGAAGCCATCACGACGATTTCGCTGCCCAGGATCTTGTTGAGCTCGATGGCGTGGGGCAGCCCAGCCGGCTCGAAATTCGACGCCGAGTTGTGGGTGGAGTGGCAGCGAATGTTGAGGTCGTCGAGCAGCTTGCGGACCTGCTTGGCGTAGTCGGGAGTCCAATCATAGTAAGGCGCGTAAAACTCGACATCTTGATAGCCCATGCCGGCGACGGCGCGGACGGTGCCCATGAGGTCTTTCTTGAGTTCCTCGCGAACCGAATAGAGCTCGAGCCCGACACGAACCGGCTTCTTGCCTTGCGCCAGGGCCGAAGCGAGCGGAGCGGCCCCGGCCGCCGCGAGGAACGAACGCCGGTTGAGAGTCTTGTTCGACATGGGAATCACCGCCTGAGGTTATTACAGCACAGCGTGGCGGCGGAGGGCGGTTTCGCCGGGGCAGATGGAGCCAGGCAGGCATCTGTGGAGACAGGCGCTCTCGCCTGTCGCCGCCGGTAGGCGGCCGGCGCGGAGCTTCGGCGGCTGGTGCGGTATGGGTGGATATCGCAACGTGGTTGTCGTTGTTTGGCCCGCGCACCGGGCCCAGGCCTCAGGTCGAGGCACTTTGGGCAGGCCGGAGGCCTGCCCCACTGCCTGCACCTTCCCTTTTCGATTGGCCACGGTTTGGTGCCCTGCGCTTTGGGTACCCTTTGCTACAATTACCGCAGACTTGCTTGCCATGCGTGGAATTCGCACCGTATTTCTTATCGCTTTGCTCGGCGCTGTCAGCCTGCCGGGGCAAACGGCCTCGCCCGACGACGGGCAGTTTTTCGAGACCCAGGTGCAGCCCATCCTGGCCGAGAACTGCCTGGTCTGCCACAACGCGAACATGCGCTCCAGCGGGTTGGCATTCGTCGACCGCGACAGCGTGTTGCACGGCGGCAATCGCGGCCCGGCGATCGTACCTGGCGACGCCGCCAACAGCCTGCTGCTCAAAGCCGTGCAGCAGACCGGCGACCTGAAGATGCCGCCGACCGGCAAGCTCGCCGACGAGAAAATCGCCGTTCTCGAACAATGGATCACGCGCGGGGCGCCGTGGTCCGCCGGCGCGCCGAGCGCCGCGCCGGCCCCGAAAAAGACCGACCTGTGGTCGCTGCATCCGATCGAGAAGACCGAGCCGCCGGCGGTGAACAACACGGCCTGGGTGCGCAACCCCATCGACCAGTTCGTGCTCGCGCGCCTGGAAAAGGAAGGCATCGCGCCGTCGCCCGAGGCTCCGCGCACGACGCTGATCCGCCGCGTCAGCCTCGACCTGGTCGGCCTGCCGCCCACGCCCGCCGAAGTCGAGCAGTTCGTCAACGACAAATCGCCCGACGCCTACGAGCGCCTGGTCGACCGCCTGCTTGCCTCCAAACATTACGGTGAACGCTGGGGACGCCACTGGCTGGATGCGGCGCGCTACGCCGACTCCGACGGTTACACCATCGACGGCAAGCGCGACATGTGGAAATACCGCGACTGGGTGATCAACGCGCTCAATCGCGACGAGCCGTTCGACCAGTTCACCATCGAACAACTCGCCGGCGACCTGCTGCCCAACCCCACCACCGACCAGATCGTGGCCACCGGATTCAACCGCAATACGCTGCTCAACCAGGAAGGCGGCATCGATTTCGAGCAATACCGCGTGGAGGCCGTGGTCGACCGCGTCAGCACGACGGGCGCGGTGTTCCTGGGCCTGACGCTGGGCTGCGCGCGCTGCCACGATCACAAATTCGACCCGATCTCGCAGCGCGAGTTCTACCAGATGTACTCGTTCTTCAATAACGTCGACGAGCTGACCAAATCGTGGGGCGAGGAGGGGCGCAATCACGCCCAAGACCCCGTGCTCGAATTCGGCTCGCCCGAAGAGCTCGCCACGCGCGACGTCGTCAAGGAACAGATGGCGCTGCTCAACGCCGATCTCGACGCGTACAAACAAAAACTGCTCACCAAGCAGGACGCCTGGGAAGCGTCGCTGACCAAGGAGCAGATCGGCGAGATGCGCGAGGAAGTGCGCGGCATTTTTGATCTGCCACACGACCAGCGCAACGGCATCCAGAATGAGGCCGTGGAGCGTATCTACCTCGAAAGCGATCTGGGCTATCGCGAACGCCAGGCCGGCATCCACGCGCTGCGGGAGCGGATGCCGCATCTGACGACGGCGCTGGTGATGAAGGAACTGCCCGAGCCGCGGCAGGCCTACATCCAGCTCGGCGGCGATTTTCTGCGCCACGGCGTCGACGTCGAACCGGGCGTGCCCGCCGTGCTGCCGCCGCTCCAGGTGGAGGGCCGCCCCACGCGCCTCGACCTGGCGCGCTGGCTGGTAAGCCCGAAAAATCCGCTCACCGCGCGCGTCACGGTCAATCGCATCTGGCAGCGCTATTTCGGGAAAGGCATCGTCGATACGCAGGATGACTTTGGCACCCAGGGCACGCCGCCGACGCATCCCAAGCTGCTCGACTGGCTGGCCACCCAGTTCATCGACCACGGCTGGAGCCTGAAGGCGATGCACCGCTTGATCGTCACCTCGGCGACTTACCGCCAGGCGTCGGAGATGCGGCCCGATCTGCAGGAGGTCGACCCCACCAACCGGCTGTTGGCACGGCAGTCGCGCCTGCGCCTCGATTCGGAGATCCTGCGCGACAACGCGCTCGCCGCGGCCGGCCTGCTGAGCTCGAAGATCGGCGGCCCCAGCGTGTTCCCGCCACAGCCCGAAGGCGCCAGCAAGCTCGGCCAGATTCAGCGCGAGTGGAAAGTGAGCGAGGGCGAGGACCGCTACCGCCGCGGCCTGTATACGCATTTCTGGCGCGCCAGCCCCGACCCGGCCTTGATGGTGTTCGATTCCCCGAACTCGACGACTGCCTGCACGCGCCGCGCTCGCTCGAACACGCCGCTGCAGGCGCTCACTTTACTCAACGACGAAGCCTACTTTGAAGCGGCTCAAGCGCTGGCGGCGCGCGTTCTCAAGGAAGCGCCCGAGGAAACCGACGGCCGCCTGCGCTACGCCTTTGCGTTGTGCACCGCGCGCGAGCCCGATGCCACCGAAGAAAAGACCCTCAGCCGCTTCGTCGCCAGCCAGCTCGACGATTTTCAAACCGACCCCAAGCTGGCCGCCGATGTCCTCCACAACGCCGAGCTCTACGACAAGGCGAAGCTGCCGCAGCTTGCCGCCTGGACGGCGACGGCGCGCGTGCTGATGAACCTCGACGAGTTCATCACCCGGGAGTAGGACGCGGAACAGGCAATCCTGCCTGTTCCAGGTTGCGGGCCCGAGGCATTCGACAAGCCGCAGGGCCAAGTGGCCAAGGCAAAAGACAAAATGGAAAAGGCAAAGGGCAAGAAGTAAGACGCCGACGATCGCCGCATTGTCAAAAAAGGGGACTAAGCCATGACACCCGATCAATCCCGCTTGTTGCAGCGCACCCGGCGGCATTTCTTCCGCCAATGCGGAGTCGGCATCGGCCAGATGGCGCTCGCTTCGCTGCTCAATGGCGGCAACGTTTTCGCCGCCAACGCGCCGAGTCTCGAGAATCCGCTGGCTCCCCGCCCGCCGCATTTTCCGCCGACCGCCAAGCGCGTCATCTATTTATTCATGGCCGGCGGCCCCAGCCAGCTCGAAATGTTCGATTACAAGCCGAAGCTGGCCGAGTACGATGGCAAAAATACGCCGCCGTCGGTGCTCAAAGGGCAGCGCTTCGCGTTCATGGATTCGTTCACCAAAGACACGCCGAAGCTGCTGGGGCCGCGCCGCAAATTCCAGCAGCACGGCCAGACAGGCCGCTGGGTTTCCGAAGAACTGCCACACATCGCCTCGATCATCGACGACCTGACGTTCACGCACACCGTCAAGACAGAAAACTTCAACCACGGCCCGGCGAAGATCTACACCAACACGGGCTCGACCGTGTTTGGCCGGCCCAGCATGGGCGCCTGGGTGACCTACGGCATCGGCAGCGAATCGGAAGACCTCCCTGGATTCGTGGTGCTGCAGTCGGGACCGCGCGGACCGCGCGGCGGGGCGCTCAACTGGGGCGCCGGCTTCATTCCGACCGCCTACCAGGGCGTGCCGTTCCGCTCCGGCGGCGATCCGATTCTCGACCTGTCGAACCCCCACGGTTTCGACCAACAGCGCCAGGGCGATACGCTGGCCGCCATCCGCGAACTGAACCAGCACCGCCTCGACGTCACCGGCGACCCCGAGATCTCCACCCGCATCGCGCAATATGAAATGGCCTTTCGGATGCAAACCAGCGGGCCCGAGCTGATCGATTTCTCGACCGAGTCGAAGCAAACGCTGGAGGATTACGGCGTCGAGCTGGGGGCGAAATCGTTCGCCAATAACTGCCTGCTGGCGCGGCGGCTGATCGAGCGCGGCGTGCGTTTCGTGCAGCTTTACCACACCGACTGGGACCACCACGGCGGGCCCAGCGAAAACCTCGGCAGCGCCTTCAGCAACGTCTGCCGCGAAGTCGACCGGTCCACCGCG
Organism: Terriglobia bacterium; assembly: GCA_963824095.1. Taxonomy (GTDB): domain Bacteria; phylum Acidobacteriota; class Terriglobia; order Bryobacterales; family UBA6623; genus JBBDWJ01. The sequence goes on from CAWGNS010000002.1 coordinate 61,615, forward strand.
GCGCTCGTGAAGGATCTGAAGCAGCGCGGCCTGCTCGAAGACACGCTGGTGGTGTTCGGGGGCGAGTTCGGACGCACGCCGATGGGGGAAGTGCGCGAGAGCGTCGGCCGCAACCATCACATCGCGGCGTATACGGTTTGGTTCGCCGGCGGCGGCATGAAGCCGGGCGTCACCTTGGGCCATACCGACGAGCTGGGTTTTTACCCGGCCGACCGCCAGGTGCATGTGCATGACATTCAGGCGACGATTCTGCACGTGCTGGGCCTGGACCATACCAAGCTGACCTACCGCTATCTGGGCCGCGATTTCCGGCTGACCGATGTCGGCGGCGAAGTGCTGCACGAGATGCTGGCATAGTCGCCGGTCACGCCGCGGCAGCGCTACCGCAGCAAGACCAGGCTGAAAACAGGGCTCCGGTCCGGCTGGGAATCCTCGGCGCGGCTGAGTTGGCGCGGGCTACGTTCGCGACGAGTCGCGACGCGGCGAACCGGCGGTTTCGCGTCACGAGTTGTCGGTCTTTGGGCTCTGTGCCCTTTCGGTCCGCCGGCTCAAGCGGAACTCAGGCTTGGCCTCCAGGCGGCTCTCCCGCGGGCTGTTACGCCTGCGGCTCTGTTTTCGCGTTTCGTTATGTTGGTGCGTTGGGTGGAGATGTTTGGGTCTTGTCGCGTGTCTCGCGTTTGACGCAGACTCAGGCCGCCGTGGTGCGGTGCTTCGCTAATACCTTTCCGCAGTGCCTGCCCCGTGTAGCTTCGCTTCTCTCTCACCGCTTCTTCCGGCGGGCCCGCCACCACGACCTCTCCGCCGCTTTCGCCGCCTTCGGGGCCCAGATCGATGATCCAGTCGGCGCACTTGATCACGTCGAGGTTGTGCTCGATCACGATCACGCTGTTGCCGAAATCGGCGAGCCGGTCGAGCACTTCGAGTAGCTTGCGCACATCGTCGAAATGCAGCCCCGTGGTGGGCTCGTCCAAAAGATACAGCGTTCGGCCGGTCTGGCGCTTGCTCAGCTCACGCGCCAGCTTGATGCGCTGCGCCTCGCCTCCCGACAGCGTCGTCGACGACTGCCCCAGGTGGATGTAGCCCAGCCCCACATCGACCAGCGTTTGCAGCTTCGGCTGGATCTGCGGCAGGTTCTCCATCACCGGTAGAACCTCCTCCACCGTCGCTTCCAGCAGGTCGGCGATCGAATAATCCTTGAACTTCACCTGCAGGGTTTCGTGGTTGTAGCGGCGTCCGCGGCAGGTGTCGCAGGTGACGAACACGTCGGGCAGGAAATTCATCTCGATGCGCCGCTGTCCGTCGCCCTGGCAGGCTTCGCAGCGGCCGCCCTTGACGTTGAAGCTGAAACGGCCCGGCTTGTAGCCGCGGGCGCGCGCCTCGGGCAGCATCGGCGAACAACTGCCGGATGTGCGTGAACACGCCGGTGTAGGTCGCCGGGTTGGAGCGCGGCGTGCGGCCGATCGCCGACTGGTCGATGCGGATGACCTTGTCGAGATGCTCCATGCCCTCCAGCCGGGTGTGCTTGCCCGACTGCATGCGCGAGCGGTAGATCTTCTGCGCCAGCGACGCGTAGAGGATATCGTTGACGAGCGTCGATTTGCCGCTGCCCGACACGCCGGTGACGACGATCAGCATGCCCAGCGGAAATTCCACCCGGAGGTTTTTCAGGTTGTGCTCGGTGGCGCCGTGCACGATGAGGCGGCGCGCGTTGGGCGTGCGGCGGACGCTCGGCACCGGCACTTCCTTGCGTCCGCTCAGGTATTGGCCCGTGAGCGAACGCTCGCTGGCGGCGACTTCGCTGGGCGTGCCTTCCGCGACCAACTCGCCGCCAAGCCGGCCCGCGCCCGGACCCAGGTCGATGACATGGTCGGCGCGCTCGATCGTTTCCTGGTCGTGCTCGACCACGAGAATCGTATTGCCGAGGTCGCGCAGGTGCTGCAGCGTTTTCAGCAGCCGGTCGTTGTCGCGCGCGTGCAGCCCGATCGAAGGTTCGTCGAGGACGTAGAGCACGCCGCGCAACTGCGTGCCGATCTGCGTTCCCAGCCGCACGCGCTGCGATTCCCCGCCCGATAAGGTCGCCGCCGAGCGGTCGAGGCTCAGGTAATCGAGGCCGACCTCGGTAAGAAAACCGAGCCGCCGCTGGATCTCGGCGACGATGCGGCCCGCGATCTGGTGTTCGCGCTCGCTCAGCTTGAGAGCGTGGGCGGCTGCGAGCGAGCGCCCCACCGGCAGGGCCGCGAATTCCGCGATCGACAGCCCCGCCAGCCGCACCGCCAGGCTCTCGGGGCGCAGCCGCGCTCCGTTGCACGCCGGGCAGCGCACCGGCGATTTGTAGCGCGCCGCCCAGTCGTAGTCGCCGTCGTAGTCCTCGTCCTCAAACCACTCTTCGATCAGCCCGATCACGCCCCGAAATTTCTTGGCGGAGTCCTTCGGCGCGTCCTTCGCCGCGGAGCCTCTGCCCGTTCCGTAGAGCAAAAACTCCTGGCTGGCGGCGGGCAAATCGTCGAAGGGTTTGCTGATCGCGATGCCGGCGCTTTTGGCGGCGCGCTCCAGGCCGCGCTCGATGGGGTGTGTCATCAGCGTCTGTGCGAAGGCGCCGTCGAGCGCGGGTCGTGAGGAGTCGACGATGATTTTATCGGGATCGAATTCCCACAGGCTGCCCAGGCCGTTGCAGGTGGGGCAGGCGCCGTAGGGGCTGTTGAACGAGAACGAGCGCGGCTCGAGCTCGGGGATGCTCGCGCCGCATTCGGTGCAGGCGAGCTTTTCGGAATAGAGGCGCTCCTCGCCATCGACCTCGGCGACCAGCACCAGCCCGTTGGCGTGCTTCGTGGCGGTCTTGATCGAGTTGCCCAGGCGCACTTCGAGGCCAGGCCGGATGGCCAGGCGGTCGATGATGATCTCGACGGTGTGGTTGCGGCGGCGGTCGAGCTTGATCTCGCCTTCGAGCTCGAACAGTTCGCCGTCGACGCGGGCGCGCACGAAGCCCATCTGCGCGAAGCGCTCGAATTCCTTCTTGAACTCGCCCTTGCGGCCGCGCACGATCGGCGCCAGGATCATCACCCGCCGGCCCATCTGCTCTTCGAGGATGCGGGCCACAATCTGGTCGGCGCTCTGGCGATGGATCGCCGCGCCGCAGTGGGGGCAGTGCGGCTTGCCGATCGAGGAATACAGCAGCCGCAGATAATCGTAGATCTCGGTGATCGTTCCGACCGTCGAGCGCGGGCTGCGGCTGGTGGTTTTCTGTTCGATCGACAGCGCCGGGCTGAGCCCATCGATCGAATCGACGTCGGGGCGTTCCATCTGGTCGAGAAACTGCCGCGCGTAGGGCGAAAGCGTCTCGACGTAGCGGCGCTGCCCCTCGGCATAGATCGTGTCGAAGGCCAGCGAGGATTTCCCCGAGCCGCTCAGGCCCGTGACGACGGTGAAGCTGTTGCGGGGAATGGCCAGGTGGATGTCGCGCAGGTTGTGTTGCCGCGCGCCGCGGACGGTGATGCGATCAATCATGTTCGGGGTAGCGGCGGAGCGGGCCGCTGTCTCTAGTTTAAGGGGTAGCGAGTGGTGGGTTGGGGACGGTGAGCCGTCGGCCCGAAGTGGGGACGCCGATGTCGCGGGGCGGCAGACGGAAGCCGCGGGTGGAGGTATGCGGTCACGAACGCCTACTCCCGCGGGCGTCAGCCCGCGTCGAGAAGCTTGGGTTCGGCAAGAACTGCCGGTGGTCCCGCCGCGACACCTTGGGCCGGAACATTGCCGGGGTTCGTAGCGGCGGAGCGCGGGCTCACGCCCGGGGCTCTGGGCCGTGGACGCGGGGAGGTGCGGGCGGACGTGCACCGACGTGCCGAGTGGTCTTCGCCGACGTTACACCCGCGGCTGGGCGTCCGCCTATTCCCCCGACTTGGCAATCCCCAGGGTGCTCAAGATCTCCGGGTTGCTCTCTTCCATGGCCAGCATTTCGTGGCAGGCTGTGCAGTCCTGGGTAATGGTTTTGCCGGTCTTGGCGGCGTGGGCGTCGTCGTGGCAGCGGAAGCAGCCGACGTAGTCGGTGTGTCCGATGTGGTTCTTGTAGGTCCCCCAGGTGATCTTCATCTCCGGGAACACGTTGCGCTGCCAGACCGCCAGCAGGCCGCGCGCCGACTTTTCGACCGCCTCTTGCTTGCTTTGGTAGGTGTCGGCGTGGTCGCTGCGGTAGTAGTCTTCGAGCGCTTTGGGAATCTGCTGCTCGGCCGCTTCGGTCGAGTCGTATTCGGCCTTGATGATCTCCAGGCCTTTGGCCTTCACGCTGGGCAGCGACGGATCGATGCTGCCGGCCGCCAGGGCGCGGTCCATGGCGCGGTCGGCCAGGAAGAAAGCGTGCGTCGGGCGGTTGTGGCAGTCGACGCAATCCATCGTGCGCAAATCGAAGTTTTCGGCCTTGGCGGGATCCCAATCCTCGGCGGCGTACTCGGTGGATTCCCCCGACGGCGAGGTGTATTGCACCCACGGGATCGTCTCACGCGAACGATCGGAGCGGTATTGCACCACGACGCCCGGCGCCAGATGGAAGCCGTGGATGCCCTTGCCCGCGGCGCCGGCGATCTTCATCATGAGCACGGTTTGGGTGTGCGTGTTGGCTTCGTCCTCGGCGTACTTATCGATCACCCGCAGGCGGTAGGGGTTGAAGCGCTGCGGCCAATGGCACTGCTCGCAGGTCTCGCGCGCGGGGCGCAGATTCTGCACGGGCTGCTCAATCGGCCGGTGGTAGGTGTTCAGCATCGTCGCAAACAACTGGCGCGTACCGCTGAGCTTGCTGCGCACGAACCACGAGGCGCCGGCGCCGATGTGGCACTCGGTGCAGGCTACCCGGAAATGCGGCGACTCCTGGTAGGCGGTGAACTCCGGCTTCATGACGGTGTGGCAGGTCTGGCCGCAAAAACTCACCGAGTCCATGTATTCGACGGCGGCGTAGGTGTAGTGGCCGCCGATGATCAGGTTCAGAAACGTAGCTACCCCAATCAGCCAGACAATGCGCCGGAACTCGACGCTGCGCCAGCTCACCGGCGGCAGCGCGATCTCTCCGCCGTTGGAGCGCCGCTCCTTGCGGAGGCGCAACCAGATGCCCAGCGGCATCAGCGCCAGCCCCGCGAAAAACAGCGCCGGGCAGACCACGAAGAACAGGATCCCCAGGTAGGGATTCGACGCCTCGCCGGTGACCGAAAGCGGCAGGATGAATAGCCACGATACGCCGCCGGTGGTGGTCAACACCACGCCCAGGAACGTCAGCACGTTGTTGGAGAAATGAATCAGTCGCGGCAGCCATGGGCTGACGGGTTCGGGCGTCGCCATTCAGGGGGTCTCCTTGTCGGGATGGGGCCCGGCGGGGGTGTCCGGGCCGCGGTCGCTGGTTTTGGGTTCGCGGGCTTGGGGCCGGCCGGGGGGCTCGCTGTGGCCCGGGCTTTGAACAGTTGGGTGTGCCTGTGGGGCAGCAGGTTTCGGCTGGCCAGGGTCTTGGCCAGGCGGACTGGCCTGTTGCACTCCGGGCTGCTGGTCGTGGGCCACGCCTTGAACAGGCAGGATTGCCTGTTCCACGTCCGCGCCGTTACGCGCGGGTCCGTAGCCGGTCAGCCAGGCCAGGTTCATGGGATAGACGCTGGGGTCGAGGATCACCGAGTAGAGGTGCCACACCAGGATCGCCAGCGCCGCCAGCACCGCTTCGTAATAGTGAAACACTCCGGCCACGTCGAGCAGGCCTTTGGGAAAATAGCTCAGCACGAAGTTATCGGCCCAAAGCAGCACTCCCGACACGCCCATCATCACCGTTCCCCAGACTACGGCCCAATACTCGATCTTTTCGATGTAGGAATGCGACGAGATTTTCGGGGCGCTGCGGCGCAGCCCCAGGTTATAGGCAAATCCGGCGACCGCCTCGCCCAGGTCCCAGCGCCGCGGCAACAATTGCAGCCAGTGCTGGCGCAGCTTGCGGTTGCTGATCAGCGTGATGACGTGCGCCACCGAGGTGGCGATCATGATCACCGCCGCGGTGCGGTGCACGATGCCGCGCACCGGCCAGCTTCCCTCCCACATCACCAGCGGGTAGGCCCAGAACCGGCTGGGGTAGCGCAGCGCAAACCCGGTCCACACCAGGGTCACGAACGAGCCGATCAACAGCGCGTGTTGGATGCGCTCGGCGCGGTGCATGCGCAGTTCCAGATGCCGCGCGCGCGCCGCGACCGCCGCCAGCCCCGCCCGGGCCTGTATGCGGGTCTTGCGGATCCAATCGCCCAGGTGGTGTAAAAACATCAGCCCGATGGTCAGCGGGATCAGCACCAGATAGACCTGCTCGATGATCTGCGCCGCCAGCACCGGCCGGCTGCCCTCGCTCTGGTGCACGCTGCTGATCTGAAACCGCGTGCCCGCGCCTGGGTGGCACTTGCCGCAGGTTTCGGGCAGCCGTGCCGGGTTCACCGTCGAGCGCGGATCGCTGGGCGGCAGCACCAGGTGGATGCCGTGGCAACTGCCGCAGTTGGCCACCGTTTGCGAGCCGGCCCGCAGAGCCAGGCCGTGGAAGCTGGCATCGAAGCTCACGACCCGGTCGGTGGGCAGACCGAAGCGCGACATCAGCCGCACATCGCCGTGGCAGGAGGCGCAGGTATCGCGAATATGCCGAATCCCGGCGGTCTGCTCCAGTGTCGATGGCCGCTGGATGCGGTGCTCGCCGTGACAGGTGGTGCAGATCGGCCCCTCGCGAGTCGTCTCGTTCGCCAGCAAGGCGCCGTGGACGCTCTGGCGGAACTCGTCGGCCTCTTCGGTATGGCACATTCCGCAGGTCTCGACCGTAGCGCGCCGGAATCGGGTGGTGCCCGGCAACTCGACTGCGTGCGCGCCGCCGTGGCAGACTTCGCAGTCGGGAGCGGCGTCGTTGCCCTTCTGGCGCTCCTGCCCGTGGACGCCCAAGGCGGTCTGGTCGGCCTCCTGCGAATGGCAGACATCACAGGTCAGCGTGGTGGCCGAAGCCGGGTGGGGCACTTCACCATGGTCGATGTGGCAATTCGCGCAATCGACGTTCTCGTGGGCGGTGTGCGAGGCGGGCTTGTTGTCGTGGCAGTCGGTGCAGGTCTGCGCCCCCAGCGGACGGCCGGTCAGCAGCACTACGCCCCACAGCAGTATCAGCAACGTTACGGCGTGGCGCCCAACCGCGCCGGGCTTCCCCGGGTAGCGTTTTGGCGGGACGGCGTCCACGATACGCCTCACCGGGACGGCGTCCACGATGGAGGTCTTCCCGAGGCACTGCTTCATGGTGGGGAGCTTGGGCATCAGCGGACCGCAACGGGAAATCACGTCAGCAGGACTCCATTCTAAACGAGTCTAAACGAGGCATTCGGTTCACAACGAAACAAATCGGCAGGATTTGAACCGGCTGCACTTGGCAGTCCAAACCGGATACTGTCTGTACACGGCAGGGCGGCAGTGGTCGTAACCATAGAAAAGTTATAAATTTTCACTGGTATCGACCGATTCGCCGGCGCAAGCGTGCACTCGGGCCTTGCTTGTCTCGGGAGGCCACTGCTAAGCTTGGCTTGAATCGCGGGATTTCCCCGGTGGGGGGGATTGGGCTTCCTGGCGATTTGGTGACCACGGCTAAACTGTCGGCGCTTCAAGCCGATAGAATAGACGAGTCGGCAGGCTTGGTTGGCCAACGGAGATGCTGCGTGTCCCTCGTTGCAGGCCCGGGCCCCGCACGATGTGCCGAGCGCCCGGCAAGGCGGCGCGAGAGGCGCAGAACGGAATGGCTAAGTGGCGAAATCCGTTCAGGATGCGGTGTGCTGGACCACAGCAATCCGACCAAACTCCTTCCGTGGAATCCGACGTGCAAGTGGAGGCACTCCGGCCCTGGCGGGCATCAGCCTCCGCGAAGTTGCCCGGGCCGGAGGGCCGTAAGCGGCCCGCCAGCAGGAGAAACAGCCCAATGATACCGACCAAGTGGACTCTGGCAGTGATGCGCGTGTTGTTCGCGCTTCTGTTCGCCCTCGCCTGGATCACCCTCACGCCCGCCCAGGCCCAGGACAAGAAGCCACCCGAAAAACTGGTGTTCGAGACCAAGATGGGCAACGTGACTTACGATCACGCCAAGCACCTCGAGCGAGCCAAGGGCGACTGCAACGTCTGCCATGACCAGTTGTTTCCGCAGGCCAAGGCGCCTCTGAACTTCAAGGAAAAGATGCACAAGGTGGCCGAGGCCAACAAGACCTCCTGCGCGCACTGTCACGTCGAGGGCGGCGAGGCCTTTGCGGTCAAGGGTAAGTGCACCACCTGCCACATCAAAAAGTGACGCCGCCTGTTCGCAGTCAGGATTGGAACTCATTCTGAGGGGCTTCAACCATCCGATCAGCGCGGTTGAGGCCCCTTATATCTAAGTTGAGACCCCTTATGGCTAAAAGGTGCAATGCGTGATATCCCCCGGCAGACTTGATCGGACAAGTGGGGGATCTGGCCCCAGGCGGGCCGGCGGACGGGCCCGAAACGGCGGCGCCGTTCGATTCGCAACAAACGGCCTCCGTTTTGCATGTGTTTTGCGTTGAATGTTGCACCCGATCGCATTCTACGAGGGCAACCGCATCAGAAAGGAACGACCCATGGGAGAATTCAGGATGTCGTGGAAAGCTCTCCGCCTCCTGTTCCTAGTGGCGATCGCGGCGAATCTGGCTCTGTTGGTGGCAGCCGACACGTCGACGTTCACCAAGAAAGACAAGGCCTTCTACCTCGACCCCCAGGAACTTGCTTTCATCCGTCCCGGACTACGCTTTGAGATTCAGGAAGCTTCGATCGCCGCGGACGGCACGATTCAATACCGCTTCACGTTGCAGGACCCGGCCGGCCAGCCGTTGGATCGGCTCGGCGTGACCACACCGGGAGCCATCAGTATTCGCTCGGTCGTCGCTGTCATTGCCCGCGACCAGCCGAACAATCAGAATCTCTACACCGCCTACACGACGCGCGCGCAGACCAGCACTATCACCAACAAGAGCGAGGTGCAGGCGTCGTTCGACGCCGGCGGGACGTTCGCGAAAGTGGGCGAGGGCGAATACACCTATACCTTCGCGACCAAGGCGCCTTCCGGCTTCGATGCCGGCGCCACGCACACCATCGCGGCCTGGGCGGCCCGCGACCTGAGCGAATTCGACCTGGAAAACAACGACGCTTCGGTCAGCTTCAACTTCGTGCCCGACGGCTCGGAGGTGACCACGCGCCGCGATATCGTTCCCGACGAAGCCTGCAACAAGTGCCATGGCAACCTGAGCGCCCACGACGAACGGCGCAAGGTCGGGGTTTGCATCACCTGCCACCAGCCGCAGTCGGTCGACCCCGACACCGGCAACAGCGTGGACTTCACGACGATGATCCACAAGATCCACATGGGCGCCGAGCTGCCCAGCGTGCAGGCCGGCAAGCCCTACCAGATCATTGGCTTCCAGAACTCGGTCCATGACTTCTCGACGGTCGAATTCCCGGCCGACGTGCGCAATTGCGAGACCTGCCACAAGGGCGTCGACGAGCAGCAGGCTGCTGCGGCCGCCTTGGCGCGGCAGGCCGCGACCGACCGCGGCGGCGTACCCCGCCAGCGGGCGTCTCTGACGCCGCGGCCCGACCAGGCCACCCAGGCGAACTTCTATCTGATGAAGCCCTCGCGGCGCGCTTGCGGAAGCTGCCATGACAACGTGAATTTCGCCACCGGCGAGAATCACGCCGGGCTGCCGCAGATTTCCGACAACCAGTGCGCCAACTGCCATATCCCGGAAGGCGAGCTGGAGTTTGATCTCTCCATCAAGGGCGCCCACACCATCGACCGCTTCTCGAAAGAGCTGGCGGGCACGCACTTCGAACTGCTCGGCGTCGACAACAGCGCGCCCGGCGAGACGCCCACGGTGCGCTTCAATATCACCAACAATGCCGGCCAGGCCGTTGCGCCCGGCAGCATGCTGCGGCTAGCGCTGGTGATGGGCGGCTCGACCAACGGCGACGTCACGCAGTACTTCTCCGACGACGCCACCAGCGCCACCTCGAGCGGCAGCGCTTTCGCCTATACCTTCAAGGAGCCGATCCCCGAGGATGCCACCGGCACTTGGGCGGTCGGCATCGAGGGCTACCAATCGGGTACGATCCTGCCCGGCACCGAGCAGGAACGCACCGGCATTCGCGACGCGGGTGTCAACAAGGTGTTCTACTTCCCGGTGACCGACGCGCAAGCGGTGCCCCGCCGCAAGGTGGTGGCGCAGGAGAAATGCAATGCCTGCCACTTCGCGCTCGATGTGCACGGCTCCAACCGCAACAACGTGGAGCATTGCGTGATCTGCCACAATCCGAAGGAAACCGACGTCGCTATGCGGCCCGCCGACCAGATGCCGGCCGAGTCGATCGACTTCAAGCAGATGATCCACAAGATCCACTCCGGCGAGAACCTGGAGATTCCGTTCACGATCTACGGATTCCGCAGCTCGGTCAACGATTTCACCGAGGTGCGCTTCCCCAACGACCGGCGCAACTGCACCGCCTGCCACATCGATGGCACCCAGGAGCTGCCGCTGCCCGATAACCTGACGGCGGCCGTTTCCCCACGCGACTACATCGACCCCATGCCGCCGGCGACCGGGGCGTGCCTGTCGTGCCACACTAACCTCTCTGCCGCTGCCCACGCCGACCTCAACACGTCGGGTAACCTGGGTGAGTCGTGCGCGGTTTGCCACGGCGACGGCAAGGAGTTCTCGGTGGACCGGGTTCACGCCCAGTAGCCGCCACCCGCAGCCGCGGGTGTAGGCCCGCGCAAGCGAGACGCGAGAAGGCGGTGCTGCAGCACCAGCGCCGCCTCTCCAACTCGCAACGCAGGCAAACGCTCGCGGCCGCGGGACAACACTCCGGAACCACCGCCGCGGACCCGGAGCGCACGATAGGGAAACGCAGGACGCCGATCGGATTGCTGGCGTACTGCTCGCTTTACGGATGGACTGCTCACGGACTCGCGGGAAACGGATGCGCTGGTCGAACTCACTCCTGCTGTTGCTGCTGCTGACCGGCCTGGCCGCGCCCGCTCTGGCGCAAGAGGCCGCAGCCGCCAGCCCTACGCTGCCCGAAGGCTACGCCGGAGCCGAAACCTGCGGCGTCTGCCACGAGGACATCTCGATCGGCTTGGCGAAAACTCCGCACAGCCAGATTTCCGGCGTCAACAAAGGAACCTGGAAGGGACGCGAGTGCGAGGCCTGCCACGGACCCGGCGGGCAGCACGCCGAAAGCGCCGACGCCTCGCTGATCTTCCGCTTCACCGACGCCGTGCCCGGCCGCGCCAACCAGGCCTGCCTGGCCTGCCACAACGGCGAGGAAACGCATCGCGGACGCCTGATGGGAGCGCACTACCGCGACTCGCTGGCCTGCACTTCGTGCCACTCGGTGCATCATTCCGAAAAACGTAAGTTGCTGACCGCCGAGCCCAACACGTTGTGCGCCTCGTGCCACATCGCCGAGCGAGCCGCCTTTAACCGGCCCTTTACCCACAAGCTGGCGCAGGGCGCTATGGAGTGCATCGACTGCCATAACCCGCACGGCGGGCCGCCGCCGGCATCGATGCAGCGCTTCGCGGCCAATGACGTGTCGTGCTTCAAGTGCCACGCCGACAAACGCGGCCCGTTCCCGTTCGAGCATGCGCCGGTGAAACTCGAGTCGTGCGCCACCTGCCATGAGCCGCACGGCTCGGCCAACCCGCGCATGCTGATCCGCAGCAACGTCTCGCAGCTTTGCCTGGAGTGCCACACCCTCAACATGAGCAACCCGGGCGGGCCGCCGCCGGCTTTCCACGATCTGCGCAGCGCGCGGTTCCGCAACTGCACGATCTGCCATTCGAAGATTCACGGTTCGTTCACCAGCGAGGATTTGCTGCGATGACGAAGCGGAGCGCATGGTTCTGCATCGGGATGCTGGCGGCGGCGCTTGCGGCGCCGGCCCAGGAGGACCCGCCGCCCCCGAAGTCGCCTCGCCGGTCTCGGAGAAGAAGCTCGACTTCAGCGTCGAGGCCGGCAACCGCTGGGTGCAGGACGTCCACGGCAGCTCCGACGTTTACCGCAGCGTGGTGAATCTGGGCGAGGGGCCGCGGCTGTTCGGCGCGCAGGCCCACTACGTCGACCCGGGCGGCAAGTACGCCGACCGCGTCGATGTCTATGGCTCGTCCTGGGGCGGCGATCCCTACAACACGGCGCACCTCAACGCCGAGAAGCGTGGCGTCTATTCGCTCGATTTCGACTACCGCAACGTCGCCTATTTCAATTCCCTGCCCTCCTACGCCAACCCGCTGCTCGACCAGGGCATTCTACTGAGCCAGCGGACGTTCGATATCCAGCGCCGGCAGGCCGACGCCGAGCTGCGCATCAAGCCCGGGGCGAAGATCTCGCCGTTTTTCGCCTACACCTTCGCCGATGGCGTGGGGCGCGGCGTGACGACGTTCGTCTCCGACGGCAACGAGTTCCCGGTCGGCACCGACCTCGACGACAGCATGCACTCGCTGCGCGGCGGGGTGCGGCTGAATTTTTCGCTCGTGAATTTCACGCTGGAGCAGGGTTATACGAGCTTCGACGACGGCCAGCGCGTGGCGACCTCGGACCCCAATAAGGGCAACCGCGGCACGCCGCTGTTCGGCACCGACCTCATCCTCGACCAACTGCTGCAGACCTACCACGCCGAAGGCAGCGGTATGTACCAACGCGCCGTGATGCAGGGCCACCCCTGGTCGAAGCTGAACTTCACGGGGCAGTTTCTCTACAGCCAGCCGTCGATGGACGTGACCTACGATCATCAGGCCGCAGGGAGCCTGTTCCTGCTGCAGACCGTGTCGCCCTACAACAGCGTGCTGGAGCATTCGGTAGGCGACGCGATGCGGCCGCGCAGCTCGGGTAACTGGAGCACCGAGTTCCAGCCGCTGCCGCGGCTGCGCATCATCCAGTCGTGGCTCACCGACCGTTTCCATGTCGCCAGCGGCTCGCTGCTCACCCAGACCTACGACACCACGCCCGAGACCGAAATCGAGCGCCGCCGCAGCGATCTGCTGGTGCTCAACTACAATCAGCACGAAATCGACGTGGTGTTCGACGTCAATCGCGTGTTAACGGTGCGCGGCGGGCATCGTTACGTGTGGGGCGACGCCGATATCCCGCCCTCGACGCTGGGGCTTGCGCCCAATGCCGCCGAGGTGCGCCGCCAGGTGGGGCTGGCCGGCGCGAACCTGAGGTTCGGCCAGAAATTTTCGGTCTCGGCCGACTTCGAAGCCTCGCCCGGCGACAGCACCTTTTTCCGCACCGGGCTGATGGACTATCAGAAGGGCAAGCTACGCGGCCGCTACCGGCTCACTTCCACGCTGAGCGTGAATGGTTCGTTTGCGATCCTCAACAATCACAACGACGATCCCGGTGTGGATTTCGATTTCCAGAGCCGCCAGACCTCGGCCAGCCTGGCGTGGGTGCCTACGAGCAATCGCTTCCAGGTGCTGGCCGACTACACGCGCTCGACGCTACGTAGCGATATTCCGATCGCCGTGCCGCCTTTCTACGAAGTGCAGAACTCGGCATACCGCGACAACGGCCACCACGGCGGCGTCTACGTCGACGTCAATTTGTCGCACGGCGTGCGGGTCGGGCTGGGCGGCAGTTTTTCGGTGATTTCGGGAAGTCAGCCGACGCGCTACTATCAACCACAGGGGCGGCTGTCGGTGCCGGTATACAACAAGCTTTCGTGGACCAGCGAGTGGCGCTGGTACGGGTTTACCGAAAGGACGCTTTCGGATGAAAACTTCCACACCCACATCTTCTCGACCGGCTTCCGGCTCGAGTTGTAGCGTGCAGCAAGGCCAGGACCGGGGCGCGCGGACGACCGGGCCCCCGAAGACAAGACGAGCCAGGAGCGCCCCGATGACGCGAAGGGGCGCCGGCACTCAGGCGACAGGAGCGCGAAATCAGCCGCCGATGCGGAAAGCCAGAACAATGGTTGCCGAATCCAAACCGCGAGCGACAGAGCCACAGGCGTCAGCCCGCGACTCTGTTGCGGGTGTTACCACGTCACTGCGGTGGGGGCTGTTAATTTTTGTGCTGCTGTTTGCGCTGCAGGCTTTCGTTGCGCCTTCGCGCCTGGCTGCCCAGCTCGGCGATTCCACCCGCGGGGCGCAACTGCTACGCGAGAACCGCTGCACGCTGTGCCACTCCATCGAGGGCGTGGGCGGCGATGCCGCTCCCGACCTGGCGCGCTCGAACACGCGCGGCTACACCGCGGCCACCATGGCCGCGTTGATGTGGAATCACGGCCCGGCGATGTGGCGCGCCATGCGGCGCCAGAACATTAGCGTTCCCGAGCTGCGCGACAACCAGATGCGCGACATCTACGCGTACTTTTACGCGCTGCGCTATTTCGATCCGCCCGGCGACGCCGGCCGCGGCAAAGACGTATTCACCTCCAAGCAGTGCTACCGCTGCCACGCGCTGACGGCCGGAGAGGACAGCATCGGCCCGCCGGTGGCGCAATGGCCGGCCCTGGCCGACCCGGTGCTGTGGCTGCAGGAAATGTGGAACCACGCCGGCGAGATGGCCCGCCAAATGGAGCGCCAAGGCGTCCGCTGGCCGAAGTTCAGCGCGCGCGAGATGGTCGACCTGATCGTCTACGTCGATAACCTGCCGGGCGTGCGCCTGCGGACGCCGACGCTGCGGCTGGGCGATCCCGAGGCCGGGGCCAAGCTGTTCGAGAGCAAGAGCTGCTCGCAGTGCCACACGCTAGGCGGCAACGAACGCGACAAGATCAACCTGCTCGAAACCACCCGCCAGGAGCGCCGCCTCACCGGTCTGGCCGTCGAGATGTGGAACCACCGGCCGCTGATGGAAACCGCCGCGCGCAACCGCAACATCGAGCTGGCCACGTTCCAGCGCGACGAGATGGCCGATCTGCTCGCCTACCTGTTCGAGCGCGGCTATTTCTCGATCCAGGGCGACGAGCGCCGCGGCGCGCGGCTGTTCCGCCAGAAGAGCTGCGCCGCCTGCCACGGCCAAGCCGGATCGGGAGCCCCCGACCTGCTCGCGCTCGACACCACCTTCACCGCCACCCGCTTCGCCGCCGCTGTCTGGGAGCACGGCCCGACCATGCTCGATCAAATGAAGCAAAAGGGCGTCGACTGGCCGACCCTCAACGAACGCGACGTTGCGGACCTGATGGCGTATTTGAATCAGGAGTAGGCGCCGCGGTGGCTGGGCCTTCTGTCTGCGGCCACCAGCTCTCCGCCGCCATCTCCTTCCCTGCCGTCGCCGTATTCCCCTGCCACGGCCGCGAATCACGCGCTCCATGGCGACATGCTCCATGGGGACGGTCACCGTGTTTCGCGCCTCGATTTTTCAGAGCTTCACAGGATTAGCAGGGAGCAGAAAACAACGTGACTGTCCCCTTCCCGCCCCCCCAGCAGAATCTTCGCGCAGCCCGGTAAGTCAGCGGGCGGAAGCACCACCCAGCAGGTGAACCGTGAACCAAGCGCCGCGCTGCCGCAGGTCCTCGTTTCGACGCGGGCGCCGCTGGGCGTACCCCTGCGCAGGAGTGGGGAGAGCGGCATGAGGGCACCGGCGCGAGGGAAAATGGTGTCCGGCCCGAAGCTGTGCGCTTCGCCTCCGCTTCCTGCCGCCTCGGCCCGCCGGCTTGCGCCCGGCTCTGTTTTTGGGTCGCTGATTCGGTGGCTTGTACCCGGGGCGCTGGGCCGGGCGTTATTCCAGCTCTCTCTTTCCTGTTCGCTTCCGATAAGGGTCCTAGCGCCGCGGCGCACAAGGCATCCCGCGAACGCTATCACGGGAAGGACCAACGGCATGAGCTCGGAACACACCTACCGCTGCTGGCAGACCGCCGGCGAACTGCTCGCGGGGCTGGAAACCCGCGACCTCCGCGTCATCCAACCGCGCTTGAAGCTGCTGCGGGAAACGCTCGCCGAGCGCCACCGGCTTCGTACTGCCGCGTGCGGCCCGGGCGCATTCCTATGGCTCGAGCAACTCGACCTGCTCGATGGCATCGCCGAAAGCGTAGAAGCCTCGCTCGAAGCCATCCGCCGCACCACCGGTCCCCACGTGCTGCGGATGCAAACCGCCGAAGCGCTGCTGCGCCACCTGCTCAGCGAGCAAAGCGAACCCGCGACGGCCCAGGCAGCCGAGCCCCTCTCCCTGCCCATCTGCTAAGCGGGAATCGAAGCAACAGAGCCGCCCCCGGGGCCGCAACCATCTGCCCAAGCCCGAGGACTTCACCCGGCGTTTCCCAATACGCGCTCTGGAACGGGAAAGCCATACCTTCGGTGGCACGGGGCCATTTGTCGCGACGAATCGCGACGCGGCAAACCTGGAGGTTCACGCCACGGGCGCCCGCTTGGGGCTTGGGTCGACGCTATCGCGCGATGCCGCTGCGCCCTAACGGCGCTCGGATCGCGGCCTAACTGCGCTCTACCTGCGCTCTACGAAGGTCCCACGGCGTGCCCCAACGCCACTGCCGGTTTCCCGGACCCGCTTCATCGCCGGCACGCCACCACCTCCATCCCGACCGGCTCCGGTGCTCCCACGCCATAGCTGCAGGGGTCGAAACCAGCCTCTTGCAACAGCCGGAAGACACTCTTGCGGTCGAAATTGTGATAGCGTTCGACGCGCGCCCAATACGGGTTGGCGCCCTCGAAATCCAGGTTCCGCCAGGCCAGACTGTCGCTGCTGGGCGTCGACACAAACACCAGCCCGCCCTTGGCGAGCAGCCGCCGCACATGGCTCAACGCTTGCGTAGGAAACGGCATGCGGTCCAGCAAGCCGCTGAGCGAAACCACGTCGTAGGGACCATCGTTGCAATCGAACAGGCTGCCCAGCCGCACCGCATAACCCAGCTTGGTCAGCCGTTCGGCGGTCTGCGGGCAGCAGTCGACCCCGACACTGTCATAACCGTACTCGGCGGCCACCGCCATCAGCCCGCTGTGGCTGCAGCCGGCGTCGAGCCAGCGCCCCGCCGCGCGCTCGCGCAACACCGTGATCGCCGCCACGATGCGCGACGCCCGCGCCCGGCTCTCCAGCGCCCGCTCCAACGTGCCGCGCGCCGCCAGCGACGTCTCCAGAACGCGCCGCCACGTCTCGCCCGTAAAATACCCGGCCGTAAAAACGTGCGCGCAGCGCGCGCAGCGCAGCCAGGGAATCGCCACGCGAACGCTCTGCGCGCCCAGGCGTACCTCCGCCCCGTCCTGCCGAACCGGCTGGCAATCCGATTCGTTGCACAACGGGCAGGCCTCGTAGAGAACCCGCTCCAACTGCCCGGCCAGATCCTGGCTATCGTCGTCGGCCGGCGCCGTCTGTGCGGCCTGGGACGCTCCAGGAGTATCCGGCGCCGCCGCTTCGGCGGACGCGCCGCTGGCGCCCTCATCGTGCGGCGCCGCGGCTCGGGCGCGCTGCTGAGCGAGCATCCCGCCCAGTTCGGCGAGCATCGCGCCCGGCTCGACGCTTCCCTTCCCGCCCTGCAGCGCGCTCTCGGGCGGCAAAGCGATGGGCGCTTCGAAAAAGACCGCAGCTTGGGCGGGGGCCAAAACCTCGCTAGCTTCGGAATTCCCGGATGGGTAGTTCCTCGATGAGCCGGAGGATGCCGAAGCCCCCGAAGCCGCCCCGTCCGCGGTCGATTCCGGCGTCACCGCCTCCCCACCAAACTGCGCCGCCTCGCCAACTGCGCCGCCTCGCCGGCCGGATCGGTTCCGACCGCCAGATCCAACTCGGCTGCCAGCATCTCCAGCGGCAGCTCGTCCGGTAACGCCGCCTCCCCCGCCGCGCCCAGCGCTCCCCCGAGCCCTTCGAGCGACCCGGAAGAGCGGCTCGGGAGCGCAGCAGGTCCGGAAATGGAGGAAATCGTAGTCCGCCATTAGCCGGAAGAAATCCCGCGCCCATTGATCCCGCAGCTCGGGGTCGCCCGAAAGGCCGGCCAGCCCAATGACCTCGCCCAGCTCCTCGGCGCGGTCGAGTGTACGCAGCAGCCGATACTGAAAACCGCCCAGCCCCAGACCGACCTCGGGCATCGCCGCCGCGCGCCAGCACAACCGCGCCTTGGCGCCGAACTGCGAGGGATCGTCTTCGAGCGGCAGCCGCGCCGGCAGCAGCGGCGCGTAGCGCGTCCATTCGCCGCCGTCGAAATCGGTCCGATAGGTCGCCGCCGGGCGATCGGCGCGGCAGGCCACCAGCAGGTGGTAACGCACCCCGGGCCAGTACAGCTCCATCAGCGCCTGCTGCTGTTCCAGCGGCAACTGCCGCACCTCGGCCAACAGCGGCGTGCGCGCCAGCAGACTACACTGCGGCAGGTAATAGGCCTGGTAGGTAAAGCGTTGCAGAGTCAAACCGCTCGCCGCCAGCAGGCCATACACCTGGGGGACGCTGAACGAAGGCTCCTCGGGCCGCAGCCAATCCGCCAGCAACTCGTCGGGGGCCAGCGGGGCTTCGGGCCCCAGCAGGCTCCAGGGATGCTCGGGCCCCAGGGCCGCCACGATCTGGCGCGCCCGCGGATAGCCGTCCGAGCTGGGCCGCACGCCAAGCCGGTCAAGCAGCTCGCGAACCGTGCGCACCCCGGCCCAGGCATGCTCGGCGCGCACCGTCAGGTGCAGCGAGCCGTCGCGCCGCAGCAACTCCGCCGCGCGGTCGAGCACCCCCGACGGCTCCCCCGGCCGCGCCGCCGCGTTGTAATAGACCAGGTCGAAGGCCTCGCCTGCGGGCGGCGCCGCCGGCCAGTCCGCCAGCAGCTCGAGGTTGGCAAGCCCGCGCTGCTCGCAGCCGCGCGCCGCATTTTCGAGCACGGCGGCGTTCTGCTCGACTGCGGTGACGCGCGCCCGCGGGTTGGCCCGCGCCAGCCGCAGCGCCGTCTCGTCGTCGCAGCCCACCACCAGAATGCGCAGCTCGGTGGTCAACAACCGATCGGGAAAGAACAGGTGGAACCAGTAGGGCAGCCCCAGCTCGAAGGGCGGTTCGATCTCGCGATTGACCGCGCCGCCGGCCCGCGGGCCGACCCGCTCGCCGGCCCGCTCCTGGTTTGTATCTTGGATCAGAGGACTCACGCAGTAAACCGTTTCGTCTAAACCAATCGGAATCCGCCAAGAAAAGGTGTAGCCCGCGTAGCGCAGGGCTGGCGCCCGGCCAGACCGGCGGCCCGCCCCGAGCGTCGGGGAGACAATCTTGCGTTTCCCCTTTGGCCTTTCGCCTTTTGCCTTCCCCATCCCAACCTGGTGCCTTTTGACGTTCCTCCCCATTTACAAAACC
Source organism: Terriglobia bacterium (assembly GCA_963824095.1). GTDB lineage: Bacteria > Acidobacteriota > Terriglobia > Bryobacterales > UBA6623 > JBBDWJ01. Next base: position 80,895 of record CAWGNS010000002.1, read on the forward strand.
AGATAAAGACAAAAGACAAAAGACAAAAGGCAGACACAAAGGGCAAGGAGAAGAGTGCCGTCCAGCGGCTTTTCGACGGCTCCGGCCACGCCGCTCCTACACGCTTCTTCCCCCGCCGCCGATCAGTGGGATAGCCGCGTCGCTCCATGACCTCGGGAATCAACCTTCGGCGCTTCTACGAAACCCGCCCCTATCCCTGCACCGGGACCGAGCTGGCCTGCCTCATCGAGGGCCGCCAGGCCGTGGTCGGCGACCCCGAGCGCTGGTTCCATCTGTACTTCCCCGACCAGCCCTACCGCGAAGGGCTGCGCGTGCTGGTGGTGGGCTGCAGCAACCTCGAGGCGGCGCGGCTGGCCGCCGGCGCGGCGCACACTTCCTTCCTGGCGATCGACCACGAAGACACGGCGCTCGATCAGCTCGACCGGCTCAAGCAGCACTACCGCCTGGCGAACCTGGAGCTGATGTGGCTGGGCTCGGACCAGATCCAGATCCTCGACCGCCGCTTCGATCTGATCTTCTGCCCCGAGGGGCTGCCGCCGCCGCTGGCCCCCGAAGAGTTCCTCGGCCTGGCGCGCGAGCAACTCGAGGTCGCGGGGGCGATGAATCTGACCGTCGGCGGCCGCCACGGCAATGTCGGCGTACGACTATTCCGGCGACTGCTCGAAACCGCCGGCCTCGACGCCGACAGCGTCGACCCGGCGGCCGCGCGGCAGTGGATCGAAGCCTTGCCGGCGGCGCACCCCTTTCGGGCGGCCTCCGCCGGGCGCCCCGATCTGGTCCACGACGCCGGCCTGAGCGACGCGCTGCACACCTGCGAACCGGCGTTCTCGACCACCGAGCTCCACGATCTGCTGCGGCAATGCGGGTTGCGGGCGCAGCGCTTCTTGTGCCAGGCGCCATACATGCCCGAGTGCAGCGGTCTGGCGGCGTTTCCCGAGTCCGAGACCCAAGCGGAGCCCCCCACCGGCGGCGAACTCGACCGCCCCTTCGCGCTCACCGACCCCTTCGCGCTCACCGAGCTATTCGCGCTCACCGAGCTATTCCGCGGCGACCTGCGCACGCACACCCTGATCGCCTGCCGCGACGATCGCCCGGCACGCTCCCACAGCATCCGTTTCGACGACGAAGAGTGGCTCGCCTATCGCCCGATTCGCAACCCCGGGCTCGAGATCGACACCGAAGCGTTCCCCGCGGGCGGAGTGGCGCGGCTGAGCTGGGCGGCCCACGACGATCCGGCGATCGCGCTGATCGTCGACGAGCCCCAGTCGCGGCTGTTCGACGCCATCGACGGCCGCCGCACGATCGCCCAGATTCTGGAAGAAACCGCGCCGCGCGACGCCGACCCCGAGCCGCTCGCCCGCCGCCTGTTCGACGCCTTGTGGCGCCGTGATTTCGTATGGTTTCAAATACCCTCCTCCCCAAGCGTCCCCCCCAGCGAGAGTCCGCTTTGAGCCGGCCGGCCGAGTTGCCCGCCGGCAGCGTCATTTCGTTCCCCGAAGGTCTGCCGGGCTTCGAGAGCGCGCGGCGCTTCGTGCTGCTCGAGCACGGCGAATGCGAGCCCGTGCTGCTGCTGCAAAACGTCGACGACGATTCGCTGAGCCTGCCGGTGATCCCGGTGCAATGCGTCGAGCCCGCCTATGAGCTGCAAATCGAAGCCGCCGACCGCGAACTGCTCGGCTTCGCCGCTCCGCCGCGATTGCCCGACGTCGTCTGCCTGCTGGTGCTGATCCTGGGCGCGGCCGGCAGCGCGCCCCGTTGCAATCTGTTCGCCCCGATCGTGATCAACCCCGCCAGTATGCGCGGCAAGCAGTTGATGCAGATCGGCAGCAGCTATCCCTCGGTATTGGCGCTGGGCGGAGGCTGAATGCGGGGCAGCCAGCTTACGAAGACGGGCGGCAGCTATGTTCCGCGATTGGCGCGGGGCGGAGGCTGAGCGATGCTGGTGTTGCGCCGTCAGCCCGGAGAATCGTTTCTGATCGGCGACAACGTCGAGGTCCGCATCCTGCAGGTGGGGCGCGGCTTCGTCAAAGTCGGAGTGATCGCTCCGCGCGAGATCGAGGTCTGCCGCAGCGAGATCGCCGGGCTGAACCGCCAGGCCGCGGCAACCGACTGGTCGAGCCCGCAGGTGGCCAGCAGCTTGCGGCGTCTGGTCGAGTTGCTCAAAGGCCGCCGCCGCTAGCAGCTCCTGGCAAGGCCCCTGGTTCCTTTTGCCTTTCCTTTGCCTTCCAAGTCTCACCCGGCCGACAGGCGCTGCCGCGGAAGGAGGCGCCGGACACGGCGATTGCGGAAAGCCAACAGACAAAAAGGCAAAATGGAAAAGGTAAACATGAAGACACTCCGGCCGTCGAGCAAGCCCTACGGTCCCGCTGGGCCCGCCGCGTACCCCCCAGGTCTTCTCCCGAGAACCGCCGCGCGACCTGCCTAGTCCGCCGCCGTCATCGCGTCAGATACTCCCAATTCCAAGATTCGCCGAACACTCTAGGGGGATGCCACGCCCGCGGGGCGTTCCGGCGGCCCGCGCGACGTTCCCGGCCTTGGGGCGCGCCAGGAGGAAGTTCCCATCGAGCACCGCGTCCACCGCTCCATCCATGCGCCGCTCCACGGCCAGAAACCGAAGCTGCTGCACACCGGGCTGGCGCCCGAAATCGTCGCCGCGCTGCTCGAACCCGCCCGCGGCTGGCTCCACCACGACGCGCGCGCGGCGACCGCCATCGAAACGCTACACCGGCTCCAGACCGGTGCTTGTGACGTGCTGGTCACCGGACGCGAGCCGCGCGGCCTGCCGCTCGAGCAGTTCCTCGAACAGGCCTTGCGCGGCCGCCCATCGCTGCCGGTGGTGTTGGTCGCGCAGCAGCCCGACTACTCCGAAGCGGCGCGGCTGGCGCGCCTGGGCGTATCGGAATACATCGCCTGGGAGCCGGCCCGCGAAGGCGCCGCCGCGCACGCACTCGACTGCCTGCGCCGCGCCTTGTCGGGAGCCGGTTGGCGCGGCCTGGGCGATGCGGGCGCATCCGGCGGCTCAGGGCTCACCGCCGATGATGGCCTCGCCGCGGCGGACGAGTCTCCCGGCCAGGCGGGCGCTGCCGGCGACGGCGCCATTCCCGAACTGGTTGGCCGCAGCGAAGCGATCCGCGCCGTCGGGCGCCTGATTCGCCTGGTCGCGCCGCGCCGCGCCACGGTGTTGATTACCGGGCGCACCGGCAGCGGCAAGGAACTGGTCGCGCGCGCCATTCACGCCGCCTCGCCGCGCGCGGCGCGTCCGCTGGTGATGGTCAACTGTGGCGCGATCCCCGAAAACCTGATCGAAGCCGAGTTTTTCGGCCACGTCAAAGGAGCCTTTACGGGCGCGGTGGCGCATCGCGTCGGCCGCTTCGAGCAGGCCGACGGCGGGGATATTTTCCTCGACGAAATCGGCGAGATGCCGATCGACCTGCAAAGCAAGCTACTGCGCGTGCTGCAGGAGCGCGAATTCGAGCGCGTCGGCAGCTCGCAAACCGTCAAGGTCGACGTGCGCGTGCTCGCCGCCACCAACTGCGACCTCAAGGACAAAGTCGAGCGCGGCGAATTTCGCGAGGATCTCTACTACCGTCTCAACGTCGTGCCGATCCGCCTGCCCACCCTCGCCGAGCGCGCCGAAGACGTGCCGCTGTTGACCGAGCACCTCGTCGCGCGCATCTGCCGCCGCGAGGAGCTGCCGCAAAAACGTCCCGGCCCCGAGGCCCTCGAACGCCTGATGCAGTATCCCTGGCCGGGCAACGTCCGCCAGCTCGAAAACGCCATCGAAAACGCGGTGGTATTCAGCGGAGAGCGCGCCTTGCTCTACCCCAGCGATTTTCCGCTGCCAGCCGGCGCCGCGCGCGCCTTCGAACGCCGCGGCCGAGCTCAAGCTGCCGCCCGAAGGCCTCGACTTCGAAACCGTGATCGCCCGCCTGGAGCGCAGCCTGCTTGCGCAAGCGCTGGAGCGCACCGCAGGCAACAAGAAACGCGCCGCCGACCTGCTGCGCATCCGCCGCACGACCTTTTCGGCCAAGTGGCGCAGCCTGCAAGAACGCCTGGGCGAGAGCGAGTGAAGTGCAGCGCTGGCCCGGCCCGCCACGCCACCACCCCGAAAGCCACGCAGAGCCGCAAGCGTCAGCTTGCGCTCAGCATCGGGGCCAACCCATCCCACCGGCCAGCCTCCGCCAACGCCCGGGACCAGCCCTCCACCCAGCCCACGGCCGACCATCCGCAAGCAGCAGCGCAGCGCGGGCTCACGCCCGCGGCTCTGGGTGCCGATCCGCGGCGCACCCGCCAACGCTGCCCAATTCCTGACACCTGCCAATAAACTGTCGCCAGAGCAGGCGAACTTGCCCAGCATTTCCAGCAAATTGCAACTGGCCTCCGGCGTGCACCCCACCCGCGAGTCCAACGCGAGCCGGCGAATCGGCAACACACTCTGCAGTAAGGCGCAGCAACAACGCGCAACAACAACGCACTCGCAACAACGCACGGCAAAAATGTAGCAACGACGCGCAGCAACAGCCCACGGCAATAACGCCCAGCAGCAAACGCAACAGCACCCCTCGGCGCCAAACTACCAGGAACAAAGTGCTCGACACCCAAACGCAGTTCCTCGCCAAATACATGGACCTGCTCGTGCTCCAGCAGCGCGTCACCGCCACCAACATCGCCAATGCCGATACGCCCGGGTACCGCACGCGCCGCGTCGATTTTCAGTGGGAGCTGCAACAAGCCAGCCTGCAGCGCGACGACCAGCCGGCGGCGCCGCTGTCGATCCCCATCCACGGCGGCTTTGAGGTCAAAAACGACGGCAACGACGTCAGCCTCGACCGCGAGCTGCGCCTGTTGTCGGAAACCGGCATTCGCTACACGCTGGCGGCGCAGTTTGCCCGCGGCAACATCCGCTCCATCCGCAGCGCGATCCACGAAGGCCGCGTCTAGCACGCCGCCGCGGCGGCAGGGCCGCACCCGAGCGAGGAATCATGAGCCTGTTTAGCGCCATCAACGTCAGCGGTTCCGGACTCGACGCGCAGCGTCTGCGGGTGGAGGTGCTGGCGCAGAACGTCGCCAACGCCCAGACCACGCGCACGCCCGAAGGCGGCCCCTACCGCCGCCGCGAGGTGGTTTTCGAGGCCGAGCCGCTGACCGCTTCGCCCTTCCGCACCGCCTTCGCCGACCTGCGCAGCGGCGGCGGCTCGCTCGACGAAAACGACCTCTACGGCGTGCGCGTCTCGCGCGTGGTGGTCGACGATTCACCGCCCGAGCGGCGCTATCTGCCGCAGCATCCCGACGCCGACGCCGACGGCTACGTGTCGTTTCCATCGTTTCGCCCGGTCGAGGACATGGTCGATCTTTCCGGCGCGGTGCGTTCCTATCAGGCCAATCTGGCGGTGATCGCCGCCGTCAAGGAGATGATCCAGCACACCATCGAGATCGCGCAGTAGGCGCCGCGCGCCCGGCCCGAATTCAACCGCGCCCAACACCCAGGAGCCCCGTTTTATGGACCCGTTGTCGTTCAGCCGCATTCTGCCGCCGCAGTTGATCGAGGCCCTGCGCGTGCCCGAAGCGCCGCGCGCGCCCGCAGCAGCCGCGTCCTCAGCCCGGGCCAGCGCTCCGGCGGCCGGCGCCGAAAGCGGCGCGGCGCAGCCCGGCTCGTTCGCCGCCCTGCTGGGCGAAGCCGTCGCGCGCGTCCAACAGGTCGAAAGCGCGGCCGACGGCGAAATGCAGAAACTGCTGCGCGGCGAACCGGTCGAGCTGCACCGCGTGATGCTGGCCAGCGAGCAGGCCGGGCTGGCCTCGGAACTGCTGATGGCGACCCGCAACAAGCTCGTCGACGCCTATCAGGAAGTCATGCGGATGCAAGTGTGAGGGGCCGTTGATCGGTCGGCCGTTGGGTCCGGGGTCGGTTGATCGGTCGGCGGTCGAGCCGGGGGCGGTTGAGCCGGGGGCGGCTTGGATTCGGGGCGGCGACGGTTGCACGCTGCGGTTCCGCGGTTTGGCTGGGTTTGCTTTTACCTCTGAGCGATACATACCATCGTGATTTCCAAGCTGCTGGCCGCGCTGCGGTTTCTGTTCGCTCCCCTGCTCGAGTTCTGGGCCGGGCTCAACCGCCGCCGCAAGCTCAACTTCATCGCCTTCGCGCTGCTGGTGTTCGGCGGGCTGTGGGGGCTGCGCTGGTATCTCACCGAGCGCGGCTATCGCCCGCTCTATACCGACCTGAGCGACCAGGAAGCCGGCGGCGCCGTCGAGCGCTTGCGGCAGATGCAGGTGCCCTTCCGGCTGGCTTCCAACGGCAGCACGATTCTGGTGCCCGAGTCGCGGCTGGCCGAAGTGCGCCTGCAACTGGCCACCGAGGGGCTGCCCCAAAGCGGCCGGCTGGGCTTTGAGCTGTTCGACCACAACAACTTCGGGGCCACCGAATTCGCCGAGCAGGTCAACTTCCGCCGCGCGCTCGAAGGCGAGCTGGAGCGCTCGGTGCTTTCGCTCGACCGCGTCGAGCGCGCCCGCGTCCACATCAGCCTGCCCAAGCGCTCGGTCTTCCTCGACTACGATCAGCCTGCCAAGGCGGCGGTCGTGTTGCAGTTGCGGCCCGGGGCGGAGCTGACACCGCAGCAGGTCGACGGCATCACGCACCTGGTTTCGAGCGCGGTCGAAGGCCTCGACCCCGGCCAGGTCGTGCTGGTCGACACCCGCGGACGCCTGCTGGCACGGCCGCACTCGGGCGCCGAAGCCATCAGCGGCGACCAGCTCGAATACCGCCGCGGCCTCGAGCAGCAACTGCAGGCCAAAATCGCCGCCACGCTCGAGCCCTACGTCGGCTTCGACAAGGTGCGCGTCAACGCCGCCGCCGATATCGACTGGAGCCACGGCGAGCAGACCGAAGAGGTGCTCGACCCCAACACCGTGGCGATGACGACGCAAAAGCTGCAGGAAACCGCCGGCCCGCCCACCCAAAGCGGCGCGCCCGGCACGGCCTCCAACGTCCCCCGCCAGCCGCTGGCGCCCGGTATCGGCGGCAGCGTCAACTCGCGCGTCACCGAGACCACCAACTACCAGACCAGCCGCACCGTCACCCGCATGGACCTCGCCAAAGGGGCCGTCAAGCGGCTCTCGGTGGCCGTGCTGGTCGACTCCAAAAGCCACTACGACGACAGCGGCAAACTGGTCCGCGAGCCGCGCAGCGATCAGGAGCTCGAATCGCTGCGCCAGTTGGCGGTGGCCGCCGCCGGCATCGTCGAAGAACGCGGCGACCGGCTGACGCTCGAAAGTCTGCCGTTTACCATCTTCGACCCGCTGCAAGAGCCGCCGGCCCGGCCCGCCCCGCCGGGCTGGTTGGAATTCGCTCTAGAGATCTTCCAGAAATACCGATATTACGTGATAGCAGGCGCTGCCCTCGTTGTGGTGCTGCTGATTGCGCTGGTCTGGTTGATCCGCCACAGCAGCAAGAAGTCCAAGGCGCGGCGCCACGCGCTGCTCGAGGCCGAGCGCCAGCGGCAGGAGATCGAGGAGGCCGAAGCGGAAACCAAACGCCAGGAGGCCGAGCAGGCGCGCATGCTGACCGGCCTCAAGATGGACGCGCTGCAAAGCTCGCGCAGCCACGTGCTCAAAAAACACCTCGAAGAGGCCGCCACCAAAGACACCGCCGGGTTCGTGCAAATGCTACGCGCCTGGATTCATGAAGACGAACGATGATCGCCAACGCCACCAACGAGAACGAAGTTTTCACCGGCATCCGCAAGGCCGCCATCACCATCGTCGCGCTGGGCGACGACGCCGCAGCGGAGGTATTCCGGCAGCTCAGCGAATCCGAGATCCAGGCGCTGGGCCGCGAGGTCAGCAAGCTCAGCAAGGTGACCCCCGAGCAGGCCGAGAACACGCTGCAGGAATTCCACGAGATGTCGATCGCGCGCGGCTACCTGGTCGAAGGTGGCCTGGAATACGCCAAGCGCGTGCTCACCAACGCCTTCGGCACCGAGCGCTCCAAGACCATCATCGACCGCCTGGTGAAGTCGCTCGGCGAAGAGCTCGCCACCTTCGACTCGCTGCAGCGCGCCGACCCGCAGCAGGTCGCCAAATTCATCCAGGGCGAGCACCCCCAAACCATCGCCCTGGTGCTCTCGCACCTCAACAGCAACTCGGCTGGCGCGATGTTGATGGCGTTGCCCGCCGAAATTCGCGCCGACGTGTCGCGGCGCATGGCGCACCTCGACCAGATCTCGCCCGAAATCGTCGGCAAGATCGCCGGCATCCTCGACGCCAAGCTCAAAACCCTAGGCCAGTTCAGCCGCGAGTCCTATGGCGGCGTAGCGGCGGTCGCCGAAATGCTCAACCGCCTCGAATCCAACGCCGGCCAGGAGCTCATCGAGCAGATCGAGGACAGCGACCAGGAACTCGCCGAGGCCGTGCGCAACCTGATGTTCGTGTTCGAAGACATGCTGCTGATCGACCCCATCGGCATGCGCGAGGTGCTCTCGCGCGTCGACAAAAAGACCCTCACGGTGGCGCTCAAAGGGACCAGCGACAAACTGCGCGACCATTTCTTCAGCAACATGTCCGAACGCGGCTCGGCGATGCTCAAGGAAGACATGGAGGCGCTGGGGCCGATCAAGATCCGCGACGTCGAAGCCGGCCAGCAGCAGATCATCGCCATCGTGCGCGCGCTCGAGTCCGAGGGCGTCATCAGCCTGAAGGGAGCCGTTGGCGAACAGTACGTTGTCTAAGGTGATCGCGAAGGACAGTGGCGCCGGGGTCTCGCCGCTGGGCCCGAATGCAGCGGCCGCGCCGCCCCTCGAAGGAGTGCGCGAATTCGAGCCGCGCCGCCTTCAGGTCAACCGCGCTGCGCCCCCGGGCAAGCCCGCCGCGCGCCCCACGCCTCTGTATCACAACCCCGACGCCCAAGACGGCGTCGATACCGACGCCCTGCAGCGCGAAGCGTTTCAACAAGGCCACCAGGAAGGCGAGCGTTCCGGCGCCGAACGTGCCGCCGCGCAATACCGCGAAGCGGTCGCCGGCTTCGGCCACAGCGCGCTGCAGGTGGCCACGCTCAAGCCCCGGCTGCGCGCCGAGGCCGAGCGCGAGCTGGTCGACCTGGCCTTTGCTATCGCTCGCCGCATCCTGCGCCGCGAGCTAACCGTCGACCCCACCGCCGTGGTCGGGCTAATCCGCGGCTGTCTGGAGCAATACAGCCGGGCCGAAATCACCCGCCTGCAGGTGCACCCCCAGGACTTCGACGCCGTCACGAAGTTTTTCCAGGAAAACCCCGCCCCCGGCCTGGAACTCGTTGCCGAGCCCAAAGTCACCCGCGGAGGAGTCATCTTCGAAACCAGCCGAGGCACGCTCGACGCCCGTTTCGAGACCCAACTGGAGGAAATCCAAAAAGGCCTAACCGACCGCTGAGCAAACAAGCAGGCACCGCCCCGAAGGCCAAAGCCGCCCACGGCCCGCGCCACGTTTTGGCGCTCCCTGTTTCGGTGCTGGAGTATATGACCGCAACTCAAAAACACATCGCCGACCCCGACCTGGCCGCCCTCCACGACCACCTCCGCCGCAAGACCGCTCTGGTCTCCGCCCTCAACCCGGTGCGCTGCCAGGGCCAGGTCCTCCAGGTCGTCGGACTACTGGTCGAGTCGCACGGCCCGCTGGCGTCGGTCGGCGACGTCTGCCACATCGAGCTGCCCGGCGGCGCGCAGGTGCGCTCCCAGGTTGTCGGGTTCCGCGACGAGCGCACCCTTTCGATGCCGCTCGACGAGATGGGCGGCCTGCAACCGGGCTGCGCGGTCACCTTGCGCAGCCACGCCAACCGCGCCGCCGTCGGCTCCGGCTTGCTCGGCCGCGTCATCGACGGCTTCGGCGAGCCGATCGACGGCAAGGGGCCGCTGGCTTGCGACGACTTCTATGCGATCTATCAGGATCCGCCCGGTCCGCTGCAGCGCGAGGCCATCGTCGAGCCGCTCACCACGGGCGTGCGCGTCATCGACGCGCTGCTCACCTGCGGCAAAGGGCAGCGCCTGGGTATCCTGGGCGGCTCGGGAGTGGGCAAAAGCACCCTGCTCGGCGCCATGGCGCGCGGCAGCTCCGCCGCCGTCAACGTCATTGCCTTGATCGGCGAGCGCAATCGCGAGGTGCGCGCCTTCCTCGACGACACGCTCGGCCCCGAGGGGCTGGCGAAATCGGTGGTCGTCGCCGCCACCTCCGACCGCGCCGCGCCGCTGCGGGTGCGCGCCACCTTCCTCGCCGCGACCATCGCCGACTATTTCCGCGACCAGGGGCAAGACGTGTTGTTGATCATGGACTCGGTCACGCGCTTCGCCATGGCGCAGCGCGAGATCGGGCTGGCCGTCGGCGAGCCGCCCAGCCAGAAAGGCTACACGCCCTCGGTGTTTCAACTGCTGCCGCGCGTCTTCGAGCGCGCCGGCAATTTCACCCAGGGTTCGACCACCGCCTTCTACACCGTGCTGGTCGAGGGCGACGATATGAACGACCCCATCGCCGATTCCTGCCGCGCCCTGCTCGACGGCCACATCGTGCTGTCGCGCGAGCTGGCCTCGAGCAATCACTACCCGGCCGTCGACGTGCTCGAAAGCGTCAGCCGCCTGGCGCGCGCGGTCACCCGCCCCGAGCACGTCGCCAGCGCCGCGCGGCTGCGCGACGGCCTGGCCGCCTACCGCCGCGCCGAAGACCTCATCCAACTCGGCGCCTACGCCTCCGGATCGAACCCCAAGGTCGATGCGATGCTGCAGTCGCGCGAGAATATTCTCGACTTCCTGCGGCAGGACTCCGCCTCCGCGCAGCCCTTCGCCAACACCTTCCAACAGCTACAAGAGCTGGCGAGCAAACTGTGAAGCGCTTCGTGTTTCCCCTCGACCGCGTCCTGGATTTCCGTCGGCTGGAGATGGAGCGCGTCGAGGGGCAGTTGAGCGAGCTGGCCTTCCGCGCCCACAACGAGCGCGCTGCCGCGGAGAGCCGCCGCGCCGAAGCCGCCGAGTCCAGCCAGCGCCTGGTCGCCCATCGCGAGCTGCGCGGCGTGGACTTTCGCAACGCCGCGCACTGGCGCCAGCGGCTCGAGCGCGAGCGCGCCCAGGCCCTGGCACAGTCGGAAAAGCTGCTCGAACGCCACCGCGAAGTGCTGGCCGAGCTGGTCGAAGCCCGCCGCAAAGTCAAACTGCTCGAAATCCTCAGAGGGCGCAAGCACGAAGCTCACCAAAAAGAAGCCGCCAAGGAAGTCGAACGCCAAGCCGGCGAATTCTACCTGGCCAAGCGAATCCGCGAGAGTCAAAACCGAAATCCACCGCCACCGCGGCCAAATCGGCAACAGACTTCAACAACAGAGCCGCAGGCGTAAGCCGGCGGGCCGAAGCGCCACAAAGCCCTGGGATGAAACCGTTCCATCGGCTCGCCGAAACAAAGCATTTCTGCCGCGATGGCCGCAGGGACCACAGTCCCCCGTGGCAGCGGCTGCAACACCGCCCGCGTCCCCGGTTAAACCACCGGCATCCTGCCGCTTCGGCCCGCTGGCTTACGCCCGCGGTTCTGTTCCCGGTCGCCTCGCCTCGACAGCTCGGGATCAAACCACTTGCAGCCCCTTTTCAAGGATCCACCGCCGCGGCCGATAAGCGACTCAAGCGGAGCACTCCGGGAATGCCGCTCAGCCTGCGGCTTGCCCGCTCCGCGTCGGCCAGGAATGGAATCCTGGCGCACCATTTCAACCAAGGAAGGTACACCTCATGGGTGGATTCACAATTATCACCAACGTTCCGTCGTTGAACGCCCAGAACAACCTCAACGTCACTAACCGCTTTCAGGCCACGACGATTCAGAGGCTCAGTTCCGGTCTGCGTATCAACAACTCCGGCGACGACGCCGCCGGACTGGCCATTGCCAACCGCTTGCGGTCCGACATCAACGTACTGCAACAGGGTATTCGCAACGCCAACGATGGTCTCAGCACGCTGCAGATCGTCGATGGCGGTTTGAACAACATTTCGCTGCTGCTCGATCGCGGCGCAACCCTGGCCGCGCAGTCCGCGTCGGGCACCTTCAACGGCGACCGCAACACGCTGAACATCGAGTTCGCTTCGCTGTTGGCGGAAATCGATCGTGAATCGCAAGCCATCGGCCTCAACCCCGGCGGCGAATTCAACGACATTCTGGAGGTATTCATCGGAGGCGGCCGCGACAGCGGCTCGATCACGTCGATCCAAAACGGTAGCGTCGTGATTGACCTCAGCAACTCCGCCGTCAGCTCCTCGATTCTGGGGTTGCAGGGAGTGACCGCCATCGGCGGCACGCCCGGAACCACCGACATCGGCACCGGGTCGTCGACCAACGTCGATACGATCGTCTCGGAGGCCAACAACCTGGCCTCGTTGCGAACCTCCGGCTTCACCGAGTTCACTTTCGCGGGGCCGGGCTTCTCCGACGACAACAAGGTGCGGCTGCAGGTCAACCTGGCGGGCGTAGTCGACGCCAACACGCTGGTCGGCGCGATCAACGACGCCATCGCCGGTTTTGGGGCCACCAGTCAGGCCGGCCAGGCGTTCAAAGACGCCGCCATCACCGCCAGCGTCAACACCGACTCCGCCGGCGGCCAGCAACTGGCGTTCTCCTCGAGCGATTCCACCTTCCAGGTGGCCGCCAGCGACCGTTTGTCCAACGCCTTGCTGGGCAACTTCCAGGCGTCGGGCGCGGTCGGCGAAGGCGCCACGCTCGACATCACGCAAACCGGCGCGGCGGTGCAGGCCGACCCCACCATCGCCAGCCAGGACGTGACGTTCCGGGTGCAAGGCGCGGGTTTGGCCGATGCCGTCGAACTCACCGTCAACCTGACGACCGCCGACGACGAGGCCTCGGCCCTGGCGAAACTCCAAGCCGCGGTCAGCGCCAACACCGACCTGTCCACGGCCGGCATCAGCGTCACCGACGGCGGCGTCGGCAATGCCGTCGAGTTCACCAACTCGCGCGGCGAGCGTTTCCAGGTGTTCACCGCCAACGATGTGGAGAACGTCTTCGGCTTCGGCACCTACCTCAGCGGCGTGAACGGAGACGTGCTCGACACCGAGTACCAGGCCACGCCCACCGACGCCACCGCGGCGGCTACGGTCACGATCGCGCTGCCCGATGGAACGCCCATCGACCTCACCCTGGGCGGCACTGCCGCCGATCTCGATGGAGCCGTCGACGAGTTGAACGCGCAGATCGCGTCGAACTCTACCCTCACCGCGGCGGGAATCGTTGCCTCCAACGACGGTGGCGATCTCCAAATCGCTTCCAACAACGGCACGGCCTTCCGCTTCACCATCGACGACGCCGCCAACAACTTCGGCTTCGGCGCGATCACCGCCGCCACCGATACCAGCACGTTGGCCGAAGGGACCGGCTTCCTCGAGCAGACCTTCCTGGCCGGCGGATCGGAAGCCTCGACCACCGGCGACGTGACTTCGTTCACGCCCGTCTTGGTCGCCCCCGACGCGCAGACCGTCAGCATCACCGCCAACGACGCCACCGGCCGCGAACAATCGATCGCGTTCACGCTGCGCAACGATGCCACCTCGCGCGCCGGCGCCACCCTGGATGAAACGATTCAGGAGATCAACCAGCGCTTGCAGCAATCCAACAACGAAACGCTGCAGAAGATCGTGGCGGTCAAGGAGCGCAACGACGCCGGCGACGCCGAGGGCATCCGTTTCCTCAGCACGCTCGATGAATTCAAAGTCAGCGTCGGGGAAACGCCCAACGGCGGCGGCATCAACGGCGGCGCGCAAACGCTGTTGACTTCCGACCAACTCGAGGGCGGTGGCGTGGCGGATATTTCCTCCAAGGCAAACGCCGAACGCGCCGTCACGCTGATCTCAACGGCCATCACCGTTCTGGGCCGCATTCAGGGAGACGTCGGTAGCGGCCAGAACACCCTGATCTTCGCGCTCAGCCTGGCCAGCACCCAGGTGGTGAACTTCTCGGCCGCCGAAAGCCGCATCCGAGACGCCGACATCGCTCTCGAAGCATCCAACCTGACCAAGGCCTCGATCCGCCAGCAAGCCGGCATCGCCGCCCTGGCCCAAGCCAACACCGCGCCCCAATCGGTGCTGGCCCTGCTGCGAGGATAAAATTCCCCAGCTTCACTACACCAACACCTGGCCGCCTGGAACCTTCCGGGCGGCCAATTTTTAGACGTGCGGCATACGCCCACCGCTGAAGCTGTCGGCCATTTAGCGGATTCGCTCCACGCGGCGCTGACGGCCACATTTCTAAAAGCGCCGCCAAATTTTCACCCCCCAACCCAACCAGCCTACTCTTCCAGCATCTCGCCCGCCGCCCCAAATCCAGCCGGGCCCGTGCCACCACCCGCCTCCGCCTCAATCCGCAGCAAACGGTTGTATTTCGCCAGCCGCTCCGACCGGGTAATCGAACCCACCTTGATCTGCCCCGCCCCGCTGGCCACCGCCAGGTCCGCCAAAAAGCTATCCTCGGTCTCGCCCGAACGAGCCGAAATCACCGCCGCAAAACCCGCCTCGGCAGCCCGGTCCACCACCTGGAACGTCTCGGTCAACGTCCCGATCTGGTTCATCTTCACCAGCACCGCGTTCGCCGCGGCCAATTCAATCGCGCGCTCCAAACGCCCCGGGTTCGTTACCAGAAAATCGTCGCCGATCAAGCGGCACGTCGAGCCCAGCCGCGCCGTCATTCCTTGCCAGCCCTCCCAATCGTCCTCCGCCAAACCGTCTTCGATCGAAAGAATCGGATAGCGCTCCAGCCAGCGCTCATACAAATCGACCATCTCAGCCGGCCGCAGCGTGCGCCCTTCGCTGCGCAGCTCATACACACCGTCGCGGTAAAAATGCGAAGCCGCCACGTCGATTGCCAGCGAAATCTGGCTCCCCGGAGCAAACCCCGCCGCCTCGATCGCCCGCATCATGTAGTCGAGAGCCACCTCGTTCGACGGCAGCAACGGCCCCAGCCCGCCTTCGTCGGCAACGCCGGTCAGCGTGTGGCCGTCGGCCCGCAATATCTCTTCCATCGCGCGATGCACGCCAACCGAGGCTTCCAGAGCCGCCGCGAACGACCCAAACCCATGGGGCACAATCAAAAAATCCTGGAACTCGATCTGGCGGCCGGCGTGCAGCCCCCCCGAGAGGATATTGATCATAGGCACCGGCAGCAAAGCCTCGCGCCCGCCCGCCAGGTATTCCCACAACTCCACGCCCCGCGCCGCGGCAACCGCCCGCGCCACCGCCGTCGAAACCCCAAGGATGGCGTTCGCCCCCAGCCGCCCCTTGTTGGGAGTGCCGTCGAGCTCGATCAACCGCCGGTCGAGCGCATCCTGAGGCTCAGCCTCAAAACCGTGCAAGGCCGCCGCGATCTCGCCGTTGACGTTCGCGACCGCCCGCGAAACCGAGCGCCCCCGGTACCCTCCGCCCAGCCCATCGCGCAGTTCCATCGCCTCATGCGTACCGGTAGAAGCCCCCGAAGGAACCGAAGCCCGAACCACCGTCCCATCGGAAAGCGCCACCTCGACCTCAACGGTAGGGTTGCCGCGCGAATCCAGAATCTGCAAAGCCGAAAGGCGTGTAATAGCAAGATGCATCATGAATCCAAATCAATGGCAGAGCCAGTGGGGTAGGCCTCCGGCCTGCCCAAAACACAGCAACCACTCAACAAACCCCCGCCTACGGCCGCCGCCCTGGCCAACGAAATCAACAGAGCCGCCGGCGGAAGCCCGCGGGCCGAAGCGATGATAAACCCCAGGCGATTGAAAGCAGTCGCGAATCGGGCAGGCGAAGCCGCCGCACACGAACCATCGTAAGCGGCGCCCCAAGCCGTCCTGCCAACTCGGCCCGCCTGCTCAGGCCTGCGGCTCTGTTGTCGGACTCCGCGCCGCCCTGCGACTACCCGCCCCCAATCCCCGCCAACCCCAACTCCAAACACTGCTCCACGCTCTCCACGCGCCCGAAAATCATCCGCTTCGCCGTGCGCCGCACGCGCTCCCGCACATCCTGGGCCGTCAGATACTCCACCGGAGACTTCCCGTCGACGCGCGCCAGCAGCAGCAGCCCCAGATGCCGCGCCGTCGCCGCTTCGAAATAGCCCAGCGCCTCCGCCGGCAAAACACTCAACGTCCAGGTGAAAAGGACCCGCGCCAACCCCACAAATTCCGCCGCCAGCCCGGGCCGGTAAAATCCCTTCAAGATCAAATGATTGATCGCGAACGCCGCGTCAAACGTGGGGTCGCCAAAATGCGCGCACTCGTAGTCGATGAACACCATGCCGGCCGGGGTCACCAGCATGTTCTTGGGACTCCAGTCGCCGTGGGTGAGCGCGAACCGGTAGCTCGCCGTAAGCGGCAGCCACTCGTTCACATACTCGGCAACGTCGGGATTCCGCCGCGCGATCGTGCGGTAGTAGGGGTCGATGCGCAGTTGATCGAACGCCGCGCGGTCGCCATACTTGCGCTCGAAAAACTTCGACCGCCAGCTCCCGCGGATCGTCAGCCCGAGCGCAATGCCCACACGCCGCGCCCACTCGGGCTCGATCTTGCCTTCGAGCAGCCGGTTCTTCCAAGACTCGCCGGGCAACTCGGCCGCGCGCATCGCAAACAGGTAGTTAGGCTCGTCGCTCCAGAGCACCTCGGGAACCCACCCGCGAGGCAACAGCCGGGTCACATCCTCCAAGGCGTCTCGCTCGCGAAAGATGCGGCTGCGGTCGGCCAGCCACTCATCCTTCACGCGCAACTGCGGCAGGGCCTGCTTGACGATAAAACGTTCGCCGGGGGTCTCGACCAGAATGACCGTGTTCGAAACGCCGCCGCCCAACTCGCCGCACTGCAGTTTCCCGAGCGAGGCGTATTCGGCGCGCTGCCGCAGATAAGCCGCGACGTTGTCCGCCGACAGCTCCAGCGTTGCGCCCCGCCCCGCTCCGTGCCCCGTCATTCCCCTTTTCGCAGCACGGGATAGAACTGCGTGAACACGTTGTCGGTGGCGGCGTGCTCGTTATGGCACGACCAGCAAGCCTTTTGCGGAAAAGCCTGGGCGGTTTTCTTGGGCGCCCCGCCTTCGCCGATGAAGCTGAAGTAAGCCCACTTGCCTTCGAATCGCGAGCTGTCTTTGACGGCCGTCTCGATGCCGATCGAGCGGCCCTCGAAATGCCCTTGCCGGTTGATCGATTCGCGCGACGCCGCGCTAAAAACTTCCATCACCAGCATCGTCCCCTCGGGAAACTCGCCCGTCTTCTCAAACGCCTGGTAGGACGCCGGCTCGATGTAGATATTGTGGAACTGCGGATCGTGATTCGGCGCCTGGCCTTCCTGGTAGCTCAGTCCCAGCGAAGACCCCACGAAGACCCACTCGCGGTACCCCTCGGGCCGAATCAGCTCCTTGTTCGCATCGAAGCGAGGCTCCACCGGCCCCGCCGCCGGAGCCAGCGCCACGGCGCAAAAAGCCGCCACCGCCACCCCGCGCCAAACCCGCCAGCCATGGAACACAAAAAAGGAACCCATAAACCCTCAAAGCATACCACCCAACCCGTGGGGCAGGCCTCCGGCCTTCCCAGGAACCGGGGGCTCGCAACACCGCATCGACATCTCGCCACCTTCTCATGCGCTGCTCGGCTTGCGGTGCTGCAGGGTTGCAGCGCCTCAACTCGGCTTGCCCGTATAATGCCGCGTGCCATGCACCGCGGCATGGTCTTCCAGCGCTTCCAGGTGCGTGCTGATCTCCGCCGGAAAATCAAGCTGCGCCGCAACCGTATTTTCCACCTGCGTCGCCAGCCGGTGCGCTTCTCCCACCGGCATCCCAAACGGAAACAGCAGGTGGACATGAATGATCGTGCGGTAGCCCGTGCTGCGATAACGCACGCCGTGATAGCGAACCCCCAACTCGCCGCACACCGCGTCGAGCTGCTTGCGCAGCGCATGCCCCTGCTCGGGATCGGAGTAGTCGAGCAACCCGCGCGCGGCCCGCATAAACAATCCCCCGCCCGACCAAAGAATCTGCAACGCCACGGCGATCGCCACGATCGGGTCCAGCGGCTTCCAGCCCGTCAGCAGTACGCCCAACAAGCCGCCGAACACCCCAAAACTCGTCCAGCTATCGGTGAGTACGTGCTTGCCATTGGCCTCGAGCAGAATCGACTTGGTCTTGCGCCCAGTCGAGATCAGATACCAGCCCAGCGCCGCGTTCACCACGGCCGCCGCCAACACCACGATCGTGCCGGCGCCCATGTGCTGAAACTCCAGCCCGCGCATCCATTTTTCGACCGCAGTATAGATGATGCCGATCGCCGCCACCGCGATCATCGCGCCCTCAAAACCGGCCGAAACGAAATTCATGCGCTCGTAGCCGTAGAGGAAATACTTGCCGGCCGGCCTGGTGCTCAGCGAAAGACTGTAAGCCGCGAAAGCGACCGCGACCACATGAACCACCGACTCGGCCGCATCGGAAAAAATCGCCGCCGACCCAGTGAAATAGTATGCGGCGCCCTTGCCGAAAAACATCAGCAGGCCGAAGCCAAGCGACAGCCGCATCGCGAACCGCATCTGGCGGATCTCGCTCGGGTTGCGGGGGCTGAATCCCTCCATAAATCTAGTGTAGTGGAACGGCAATCAAACCGAGCGGCACCCAACCAAACCGCGCGCCCACAACCTCTCGTAAACCGTTGCCGTTGGGTTTGGCTTTGCCCTCTCTCCTTTGCGTTTTGCCTTTTGCCTGCAGCCTTCCGCTTTGGTCCCTTCCTTGCCTTCCCCCTCCTGCCTTTTCGCCTTACTCCCAAACCAGCATCGCAGACAAACCGTCACGCGACGCCGACTACAGGGGTCCGAGCCGCGCGCGCAAGCGGTGGCCCGTAGTACCCAATCCATGGGTGTTTCACAGAATCCCCAACCACCAAGAAGGGCCAGGCAAAAAGCAAAAGGCAAAGCCCAAGCCGCGCAGTCCGTTCCTACCGCCTCAAACAAAGCCGCTCTCCCCCACATCAACCCGGCCCCGCCGGCCGCCACATCGACGCCTGTCCGAACCAAACATCCAGCCGCCGGTACTCCAGATACTCCACCACCACGCCGTCCTTATGAATAAACGCCACGGTCGCAAAGTCTCCGGGCTCGAACGGCCCCAAAATCACTTCTTCGCCGGCTATCGCCGCCGCCAGATCGTCAACGCGATAAGCAACATGCGGCAGATGCCAAAGCTTCCACAACCCAAGGTCGTTCGGATCGACCTGCGGCATCGTCCGCGGCCGGATGTATTCGATCCGCTGCGGATGCAGCCGCGGGTTCGTCACCCAAACCTCGCTAAACGGAACCCAACTTTCGCCGGGCTGCTCCTGATCGGTAACGATGCCAATATGGTCAAACTCTCTCAAAATCAATCTCCTTGATGTACGAGGGATGTGCGAGGGGGACAGTCACCGCGTTTCGCGCCATGCGAATCTCGCAAACCGCGGAAAGGCCCGCGCGCGAAACGCGGTGACTGTACCCAACCGGCACCATAGCCGGACCCTCCACCAACCCTCTTCCGCGTTGCCTTTTCGCCTTTGCCGCCGGCCCGGCCGTGCCGCTCCCCAAAAGGGGCAAGACAAAAGGCGAAAGGCAGGGCCCTGGCCGCGCCGCGTGGTTCCTGCATCTTTTTGTCTCTTGCCTTTTCCAGAACAGCGCCAGCATATCGTTCCCGCCCAACCCGCGCAACGAAGCCGCCCCACCGCCTCCCTTTGCAATCGGGCCCGCAACCCGCCAGAATCATCTGTTGGCGCGCTTGCTTCCCTACCTGCTCTTGCTCGCGGAGGTCCTGCTGTTCTTCCGCCACGTGCTGTTCCTCGGCGGCTACGTCATTCCCTGGGACCTGCGCTACGACCACTACCCGGTCGCCGCCTTCGTCGCCGAGTCGTTCGAGCGCGGTGAACTGCCGCTCTGGGATCCAACGACCTATTGCGGCCGCCCGCTTTACGCCAACATCCAGGCACAGGTGTTCTACCCGCTGATGATCGCCGTGGCGCTGTTGAGCAACGTCCTGGGCGGCGGCCATCTGTTCTACCTGCTCGAGTGCCAGTTGATCCTGCACGTATTCCTCGGCGGCCTGTTCTGCTTCCTGCTGCTGCGCCGTCTCGACGCTTCGCCGCCCGCCGCCCTGGCTGGCGCCAGCGTCTACCAACTGGGCTGCTTCTTCGCCTCGCAAACCCAGCACCTGGGCGCGGTGGACGCCGCGGGCTGGCTACCGCTCACCTGGCTGTGCATCCTCGAGCTTCGCGGCGGAGTCAGCCGACGTTGGGTCGCTCTGCTGGCCGCCGCCTTGGCCATGACCATCCTCGCCGGACTACCCGCCATGACCGCCGTCGTCTTCCTCTCGGCGGGCCTGCTAGCCATCGCCTTCGCCGCCTTCCGCCTCGCCCCCTGGAAACTCCCGGCCGCCGTCGCCGCCGCGGCCCTGGCCTCGCTGCCGCTGGCGGCGATCCAACTGCTGCCCACCATCGAGCTGACCTGGCACAGCGTCGCCCAATACCGCGACGCCTGGCTCGGCTCGGGAGGCGGCCTGCCCCTCGCCAGCCTGGTCTCGCTCGTGCTCCCGAACCACTACGGCATCTTCGACCTGGCGACCTACACCTACCCGCACGACCCGACCTTCCTCTATCTCTACGGAAGCTACGCCGGTCTGGCGCTGTGCCTGGCTGCGGCCGTCCGCCCCGCGCGCCGCGAAACCGCGCTGTTTGCCGTCTTCACCCTGGTCTGCGCGTTGTGGATGCTGGGCGACTCGACGCCGCTGGGCGCCGCTTTGTTCGCCGTGCTGCCGGGCTTCATCCAGATCGGCCTGCACCCCGAATTCGCCCTGGCCGCCTTCGCGCTCTCGTTCGCCGTGCTCGCCGGGCTGGGCTGCGACCAGTTTGTGCGCAAGCCCGCGCTGGCCTACGCCGTCGCGGCGCTCATCGCCGCCGACCTGATCGCCACCAGTTCCGGCCGCCCCATGAACGCCTTCCCCGTCGCGCGCGAACCCGGCATCACCTCGACCCAATTCGACGGCAGCGCCGAGCTGATGAACGCCGCCCGCCAACTCGTCGACCGAGAGACCCCGCCCTGGCGTATCGACACCGCCGGCGATTCCCTAAGCTGGGCGATGGCCGCGCCGCTGACCAGAGTGCCCACCGCCAACGGTAACGACCCCTTCGCCCCCGCGCGCCTGATCGAAGCGCGCTTAGCCTTCTGTATCGGAGAGCGCTGGGGACGCTACTACGAGGTCGCAAACCTCGCCTCGCCCGTACTCGATCTAATGAACGTGAAATACGTGCTCGCCCGCAAGCCTCTCGACCCCGCCGAGGTCGAAAACGCCGGCTTCGTCCATAGCGGCAGCTTGCCCGGCCGCCAGGTCTACGAAAACCCGCACGCGCTGCCCCGCTTCCGGCTGGTCGCCAATATCCGCAAGGCCGCCACCCCCGCCCAAGCCGTCGAGTGGCTGCGCGCGCCCGGCTTCGAGCCCCAAAACGAAGCCATCGTTGAAGACGCCGACAACCTCAAAGAACCAGCCGTGGATCTCTCCGAAGCTAATGTAAAGGTTGAGCAATACAAGCCTCGCCGCATCGTGCTCCAGGTCGAATCCAGCGCCCCAGCCTTCCTGGTAGCCGCAGAGACCAACTATCCCGGCTGGAGAGCCACCATCGACGGCCGCCCGACCCCGATCTACAAAGCAGACGTAGCCTTCCGAGGTCTGCAAGTCCCCGCCGGCCCCCACCAGATAATCCTGGAGTTCAACCCGCCGATCCTAACTTGGTCGGCCGCACTAAGCCTGCTAGCCTGGCTGCTATGGGCGATTGTCTGGAAACCAGTGGGGCAGGCCTCCGGCCTGTCCAAACCCCCACCAACCCAACCAAGAGCAAGACCGGCAGACCGATCTAAGCCAAACCAAAGCCCCCCCACAAAACAAAACAATCTCTAACCCCAAGCACCAGCCCCTAGTCCAACAACCTGGCCAGGCCAGCGCCCATCCCAACAAACGGGGGCAGGTCATCCCAACATACTGGGGCGGGCCCAAGCCCTGCCCCACCGCTCTTAAACCCCCTAAGGCCCCGGGTCTAAACTTTCCCAACCCACCATCCGATCCCCTAGAAAGACGGAAACCGGCATGGCAAGAAAAAGCGCCCTGCAACTCCCCATGACATCGCCCCAGCACCTGGAGATCCTGCGCCAGGGAGAAAGCGCCTGGAACCGCCTGCGCCGGCAGCAACCCGACGACACCGCGCCGGACTTTTCCGGCAGCCACTTCGCCTACGCCGACTTCAGCAATTTCGACCTGCACGGGGTGGTTCTGCAAAAGGCCTACCTGAGGGGGGCGTCGCTGCGCAACGCCTGCCTGCGCCGCGCCGATCTGCAAAGCGCCTACCTGATCGACGCCGACCTCGAACAGGCCGACCTGTCGCAGGCGCGGCTGGTGGCCGTCAACCTCAATGGAGCCAAGCTCGCCCGCTGCGTCTTCCAAAGCGCCAACCTGCGCGAAGCCGATTGCGGTGGAGCCGACCTCTCCGGCGCCGATTTCACCGACGCCGACATGCACGGCGTCAACCTGCTCGGCGCCAACCTCGAAAGCGCCCGTTTCGTCCGCACCCGCGGCCTGAGCTCGCGGCAACTCATGGCTGCCCGCAATTGGGAAAAGGCGCTGCTGCACCCCGACCTGGCCGCCCGTCTCGATCTGCCCTCGTTGACCAGCGATGCCGGCGCCGCTTCTGACCAACAGCCGGAGTCGGCCGCTCGCGCCGCCGCGCGCCCTCCCGAGGACTCCTACGACACCATCCAAGACCACGCCAACCACGAAAACACGGCCGACCCGGCCGCGAACGCTCCCCAGCCCGCGCGCCAGGTAGCCGCGCTTTCCTGTTCCTTCGATCCGACCCTGGGCTGAAACCCCAAGCCCGGCCGCCCTGCTCCGCCCGGCCTCCTACATCCCACACAGCCTGGCCCCCTACACAGCCTGGCCTCAACGCCCGCCCGGTTTCCCAACCCCCGGCCGCTCTGCTATCCTACCCTCCCGCTGGGCTTGTTCCGGCGCTGAAGGAGGCTTGATATGTTCGAGGAGTTCAAGAAGTTCGCGATGCGCGGCAACGTCATGGACATGGCCATCGGCATCATTCTCGGCGCTGCATTCGGAAAAATCGTCAGCTCGTTCGTGAGCGATATCCTGATGCCGCCGATCGGCATGATGCTGGGCAACGTCGACTTTACCGATCTGTTTGTGAGTCTTTCCGGAGGCACCTTCGCCACTCTGGAAGCCGCCAAGGAGGCGGGAGCGGTCACCATCAACTACGGCGTCTGGCTCAACACGGTAATCGACTTTCTCATCGTGGCGTTCGCGATCTTCCTGGTGGTCAAACAGCTCAACCGCATGAAGAAAAAGGAAGAGGAAAAGCCCGCCGCGCCGCCCGAGCCCCCCAAGCAAGAGCTGCTGCTGGCCGAAATCCGGGACCTGCTCAAGCAGCGAACCTAACAAAATCCGGCGGGGCCGCCCAAAACCCGGGCCAGGGGGCCGGGGCCGGACAAATACATAGCCGGCATCGCCTCGCGTGGCGCGGGCCTCCGGCCGGCGGCGTCGGCCTCCGAGTCGACGTTCCTGGGTCGACGTTTCTAGTCTGCGGCTGGCGAGTTCCACCCTGGCCTGGATCCGAACGTCGCTGCGCCGCCGCGCCAAGCCCTCAAATCATGCAAATCCAAATCCACCAGCTCAACCCAACAACCTTCGAAGTCACCGTCGAGGCCCGCGCCACCACGACTCACACGGTGACCCTAACCCCCGGCTACCACCAAAAGCTGACCGGCGGCCGCCTCTCCGCCGAACAGCTCATCCGGAACTCTTTCGAATTTCTCCTGGAACGAGAGTCGAACACCAGCATCTTGAGCCGGTTCGACCTGCCGCTGATCCAAACCTATTTCCCCGACTACGAGGAAACCATCGCAGAAAACGGCTGATCGCGCCCGGCGAAGAGCCTGCTTCCTGCGCCCGCGCCCGAGCCAACGCCCCGCCCAAAGCCGCAACGGCCGCCGCCATCTGTTCGGAAATCCGAACAGCTCGGCTTGTTCGGAAATCCGAACTGAAAGCGGTCCTCCGCCAAAAACCGTTCTGAATTCAGAAAATCGGCCGTTTCCCCTTGCGGAATTGTGAGCGATGACGCCACGATGGACACAATAGCACGCTGGCCTTTACTAGGCAGCGACTCCGGCCGGGGCCTTGCCCCTTTCCGGTGCTCGGCTCCGGCCGGATCTACGAGCGTAGGACGCAAGCCCGAAGAACCGAAACCGTCCACGACGCCGCGCAAACCAAACGCCGCACGCCGGCTCCCCGTCCCGCGCGCCACCGCGCACGCCGGTCCACGCATCCCCAGCACCGCCAGAGTTCCCAGGGCCAGCGAGCCCCCAGCGCCACACGACTCCCGCGCCGCGCGACCTAGCGCCGCACGACCTGGCGCCGCACGACCTGGCGCAAAAGCAACAGCGCCGGCCAACTGGGCCTTCCATCGCAAAAGCGATTCAGGGTGCGCGGCGGAATGCCGCAAATCAGAGTTCGCGCCGCAACAGTTCCAGAACGGTTTCCAGATCGCTACGATACAGCGTCCGTTCCGGATCGTGCGCCGACGTCGGAATAAAGCGCTCGTAGGTTTTGGGCTCCAGCAGCGCCTTGAGTTCGTCAGGCTCGGGCTGGCTGGCCAGCAAGTGCACCCGCAGATCGTTGTATTGCTGCTCGAGCGAGAAGGTCAGCCATTCGGCAAACACCGACTCGTGGCTGGCGCGCAGCACGCGGTCGGCTTGCGCGTTCGAGTAGATGCGGGCCAGACCCTGGTGGTGATACTGTCCCGATTCCTGCTTCAAGCAGGAGACGTAGAAAAGCTTGCCCGCCGTGGTGGGCAGTTGCTCCAGCGTCCGCGCCCAGGTGTCGGTCGCATCCGAATCCACAAACGACGGTCGCGCCGCCTGAATGGCTTCGGTGTGCGCCGCCTGCTGTGTTCTGGCGGCAACCAGCGGTTGATCTGCTGCGTAAGACAGAACCATTTACTTGCCTGACCCTGACGGTTCCGGAACGTACCCCAGCGGCGCCTCGGCGGCCGTTAGGCCCCGGCCGGCTCCATCGCCAGGTTCTCCACCGACGAAAGCGTCTCGTAAGCCACGCGGCGAACCCGCCGCAGCGACTCCACCAGTTCGCTCACCGCCAGATCACCCGGCTGATAAGCGTGCAGCATCAGGTGGATCTGAGCGCTGCTGTACAGACGGTAGAACGTCACCAACTGCCGGACCAGGTTCACACCGAAATCCGGATCTTCGCTGAACGGGGCCAGCAGCCGGCAAACACCCCAGGCCTCGTGAAAGTCCGAACGGAATTGCCGCAGGTACAGCTTCATCACCTTGCAGCGTGATTGCCGCAGGCTCTTGCGCCGTTCCGCGCTCAACATCCCGCGATTGGCGAGAAACCGCTCATCATCCTCGGAAAACAAACGCTCGATCGGGCGATAAAAGTCCTGTCCGGCGTATTGTTTCTTCAATTCGGGCAAATCGGCCGACTGCCGCGTGCCCGAAAACAGCCGCATCAACTCGATGCCGACAACGGCGGCGACAACGAGCAGTACAGCCAGGATGATCAATACTATGGTCACGGTCTTTTCCTTCCCGTCCGATTCGCTTCGTTTCTCATCCCTATCCGTATCGGCCCCGTTCCACCGCTGCGCGTCCGTGGCGTGGTGGTTTCGCGGCCTACCGGAATTATGCGGCACAATCGCCGCGCCCACAATGGAGCCCGGGTACTGATCGGAATAGAGTTGTTACCTTAGAGGCGCCGGCTCCTCCACGCTTCTTTGTCCTACCACCTTGGTTTCGGGGTAACTCCGCGACACTTCACTACTCTTTACAAACTCCTTATTTCTAGCTACTTAGACGCGTTCTCCGAAATCGCGTCCGCCGCAATTGTCACTAAATGTAACGAAATGGCCCAATTAGCTACTTACTCCAGAGCCTCTCCACTAGGCATTTTTCCCCTCGCATACCCGAAATCAATGTAATAAAGATAACCTTCCTAGCGGGTTCAGGTGAGGTTTTTTACGGCACCGAGGGCGAAAGAGGGGCGATTGGGGGGCGAGAGAGCGGTGAAAATCAAGCGGTCTTGGGGCGGCCGGCGAACTTGTACCCTTCGCCGTAGACGGAAATTACGTAGTTGGGCTTGGCCGGATCCTCTTCCAGCTTCTGGCGCAGCCGGGCAATGTGATTGTCGACGGTGCGCGTCGCCGGGGCCGAGGTGTATCCCCAGATCGCCGTCAGGATCCGCTGCCGCGTCACCACCTCGCCCCGGCAGCGAATCAGCAACCGCAGGATCTCGTACTCTTTGGGGGTCAGCTCGACTTCCTGGCCGCGGCGCGTGGCGCGGTGCGCCTCGAAATCGAGCATGATCTCACCGAAGCTGCAGCGCCGCAGCGGGTCGCCCTGCGACTTGGCGCGCTGCCGCAACTGCACCCGGACGCGCGCGATGAACTCCCGCATCCGGAAAGGCTTGGTCACGTAATCGTTGGCGCCGACCTCCAGCGCCACCACCACGTCGGTCTCCTCCGATTTCGAGCTGAGCATGATCACCGGCACTTCGTTGCCCCGCTCGCGCAGCCGGCGGCAAACGTCGAGCCCGCTGATATCGGGCAGCACCACTTCCAGGATCAGCAGATCGACCGCCTCGGCCTCCGCCAGCACGATCGCTTCCTCGCCCAGCATCGACTGCAGCGGCCGGTAGCCTTCGGCGGCCAGGCTCAAGGCGAGCCCGCGCAAAAGAGGTTCGTCGTTCTGAACGATGAGCACCTTGCGAGCGGTGCTCGGAGCCGAGCTCAGCGTATGGCTGCGATAGACCGACTGCTGCTGCTCCTGCAGCCGCTGCTGAAGTCGATGAATGCTTGCCATGCCCGCCAAGATATAGCCCTCTACCTCTGCTCCATACCCAACAAAGAACAGCCTCCTGTCACGCCTGCGGCTCGGTGCCCGCCGCGATGCCCAACAGCCCGATCACCGCGCCGTCGCCGTCGACCAGAGGCGTCTTCTCAAAGCGCGCCGAACCCTCGGCGGTGCCGCGGCGGCCTTTGCCGCGCGGCGCGCCGCTCAACAGCGCCTGCTCGTCGGCCAGATTGCGTTCGGCCTCCGCCGCCGGCAGCAACTCGAAATCGGTCTTGCCGACAACTTGCTCGACCTCGGAAACCCCCAGCAAGCGGCGGTGGGCCGCGTTGCTCAACAGAAAGCGGCCGTTGCTGTCTTTCACGAACACCGGCTGCGGCAGCGCGTCAAAGGCATTCCGCAACAGGTTGATCTCGGAGCTGAGCACGTCTTCGGACTGCCGCGTGGTCAATAACTGCGCCGTGCCCAGCAGCAGGTCGGCGGTTCCCTCGGCTCCGCGCACAAACAGCGTCTCGCGCACGTGCAGCCAGCACCAGCCCTCCACCGTGCGCAGCCGGAACTCGCTCTCCACCACTTCGTCGCCCGCCAGCGAGCGCGCCTCCCGCATGCGCCGCCGGAAGCCCTCGCGGTCGTCGGGGTGCACCAGGTCGATGAAGCGCTGCCGCGCCACGGCCTGCCCCGGCCCGTGCGCGGCGCCCAGCAACAGCTCCATCTGCGGACTCAGGTGGTCGATCTCGAACAACTCGCAGTCGATGACATACAACAGCTCGGCGACCTGGTGGATGAAACGCTGACTTTCGCGCAGCGCCTCGAGCGTCCGCGCCCGCGCGATCGCGTAGCGGGCCGCCCGCAGCAGCGCCTTGCCGTCTACCTGGCCCTTCACCAGGTAGTCCTGCGCTCCCTTCTCCACCGCGCTGAGAGCCAGTTCTTCTTCGTCCGACCCGGTCAGCACGATCACCGGGATGCGCGAAACCTGCGCGCGTACCTCGCGCAGCGTCTCCAGCCCGTGGCTATCGGGCAGCGACAGATCGAGCAGCACGACCTCGATGCCGCCCTCGGCCAGAATCTCCAGCCCAGCCGCCAGTGTGATGGCGTGGTGCAACTCCACCCGCGCCTGCGGCGCCTCC
Organism: Terriglobia bacterium; assembly: GCA_963824095.1. Lineage (GTDB taxonomy): Bacteria > Acidobacteriota > Terriglobia > Bryobacterales > UBA6623 > JBBDWJ01. The sequence goes on from CAWGNS010000002.1 coordinate 108,894, forward strand.
GCCAGCAGCTCGCGGATCAGCCGCGCCTCGGCGGCGCTGTCTTCGATGAGAAGCATGTTGAGTGGTTGCATCGCGTTCAACCTTCCTGAGCGGCGGCCGCGGGATCGCGGAGACCCGGAGAGCGCAGAGCCCCGCCGTTCCGCACGTCCCCTATCCAGTTTCTCCCGCCGGCCGCCGTCGATCTATACATGCGGAGCCCTTGGGCCGTAGTGAAAAGCGCTGAAAATGCCCTGCAATAAATCCCTTACCAACTGCCTCGGGACGGATGCCTTTTCTAAGAAAAATCCCCATCAGGAACAGGGTGGGTTCCGATTAGATACGGTCAAGACCTTCTTCCCCTACGAACCGTGCAACCAACCTATAGCTTTACCTCCCCAGGCCTACCTAAACTGATCACTTAAGGACGTTCTTCGCTGTTTTGCCCCCCCACATGCCAACGTCCCCCCGGCGCGGGACCCCGCGCCAGCAGCCCGCGGCGGCCCGGCTCCGCGAACCAACTTGCGCGCCAAGTGACGCCGAAGGTGAGTCCATAGCATGCGAGAATGGCGGGAACCCGTCTCGATTTTATTGGTGGAGGATAGTAGCGCCGACGCGCGGCTTTTCCAGGAAATGCTGGCCGAGGGCGACTCGCCGCAGTTTATCCTGCACCACGCCAAAACTCTTGCCGAAGCGACCGGCTTTCTGGAGCACAACCAGCCCGACGTCATGCTGCTCGACATGGGTCTGCCCGACGCCAGCGGCCTGGAGGGCGTACGCCGCCTGCGCGCCGGTTTCCCCGATGTCCCCCTGATTGTCTGGACGGGCCTGGCCGACGAGTCGGCCGGCATCTCGGCCGTGCAGCACGGCGCGCAGGACTACCTGGTCAAAGGTTCCGCCGACCGCGCCACGGTGCTGCGCGCCATGCGCTATGCCATCGAGCGCCACCACAGCGACAGCGGCCTGCTCGCCGACGCCGGGCGCTTTTCGCTCGCTCTCGAAGCCGCCAACGACGGGTTGTGGGACTGGAACCTCGCCAGCGACACAATGTTCTTCTCCACCCGCTGGAAGGCGATGCTGGGACTCAGCGAAGACGCCGTCAGCAGCAGCCCCAAGGAGTGGTTCGAGCGGATTCACCCCGACGACCAGGAGCGCGTCAAGCGCGAGATGCGGCAGCATCTGGCCGGCGACACGCCGCGATTTGAAGTCGAGCACCGCGTGCGCCACACCGATGGCGCCTACCGCTGGGTGGTCAGCCGCGGCCTGGCCGTGCGCGACGCCCAGGGCCAGGCCGTGCGCGTGGCCGGCTCGCAAACCGACATCACCTCGCACCGCCTCACCATCGAGCGGCTGCGCGACGACGCCTTTCACGACGCGCTCACCGGCCTGCCCAACCGCCCGCTGCTGCTCGACCGGCTGGGCCGCGCGGTCAAACGCCTGAAGCGCTACGACAGGTATCACTTCTCGCTACTGTTCCTCGACATCGACCGCTTTAAGGTCGTCAACGACAGCCTCGGCCACCTCGCCGGCGACGAACTATTGGTCGCCATCGCGCGCAAGCTCACCTGCTGCGTGCGCGCCACCGACACGGTCGCGCGCCTGGGCGGCGACGAATTCGCCATCCTGCTCGAAGACCTTGGCGACGTCAATATTTCTAAAAGCGTCGCCGACCGCATCCTCGAGCAACTGCGCCTGCCCATCGAGGTCGAGGGCAAGCCGGTGTTCGCCACCACCAGCATCGGCATCGTGATGGGCTCGCACCGCTACGATCGCCCCGAAGATGTGCTGCGCGACGCCGACACCGCCATGTACCGCGCCAAATCACAGGGGCGCAACTGCTTCCAGATCTTCCAGCAGGAAATGCACGACGGCGCGCTATTGCGCCTGGAGCTCGAAAACGACTTGCGCCGCGCCGTCGAGCGCTACGAGTTCCGCGTCGCCTACCAGCCGATCATGAACCTGAAGACCGGCAACATCGCTGGCTTCGAGGCCCTGGTGCGCTGGTACCGGCCCGACTGCGGCGTCGTCTTCCCGGCCGACTTCCTGCCCGTCGCCGAAGAAACCGGCGTCATCATCACCGTCGACCGCCTGGTGCTCCACGAGGCCTGCCGCGAATTCCGCGCCTGGCAGAAGCAGTATCCGCCCGAGACGCCGCTGCGGCTCAGCGTGAACTTCTCGGCGCACCAGTTCCGCCAGGTCGACCTGATCGACGTCACCGACCGCATTCTTTCCGAGACCGGCTTCGACCCTCGCAACCTGGCCATCGAGATCACCGAAAGCGCCTACCTCGAGGATCCCGACTCGCTCACCGCCGTGATGCAGGCGCTCAAGGACCGCGGCATCCACCTGCACGTCGACGACTTCGGCGTCGGCTACTCCTCGTTGAGCTACCTGCGGCGCTTCCCGATCGACGCCGTCAAGATCGACCGCTCCTTCATCAACCGCGTCGACCAGGCCGACAGCTCCGACAGTCTGGAAATCGTGCGCGCCGTCGTCGCGCTGGCCAAGAGCCTGAAAATCGACGTCGTCGCCGAAGGCGTCGAGCGCGAAGAGCAGAAAAGGTATCTGCAGGATCTGGAATGCCCCTACGCCCAGGGCTACCTGTTCGCCAAACCCCTGGACCCCGACAGCGCCAAGGCATTCCTGGCCGCAAACGTAAAAGCCGCGCAGCCGGCCTAGCGTGGCGCAGACAATCCTGTCTGTGCACAGTGCACAGTGCATTGTGTACCGTGTACTGTGTACCTGTGCCCAGTACTCTGCATTCTGGCCGTCGGGAGTTCTGAAGGTAGAGACAGGCGCTCTCGCCTGTCGGCCGAAGCGAAGCGGAGGCCCTCCGTCCTGCCCTATGACCTGGGACACAAGCTCGAACCGGCCTACAGACGGCCCAAGACGGACCGTGTATCCATTGCACCCTCGGCGCTAACCCGGATGGGCACCAGGGTAAGAGCCACTGGACAGCGGCGACAGGCGAGAGCGCCTGTCGCCACCGATAAGCTCCAAGGAGCCCGGCATGACCCAAGACCCCAATCCCCATCTGACCTGCCAATGGGCCGACCCCACCGACTGGGAAACGCTCGACATCGCTAACGTCCCCAACGAGCCGGGCTACTACGCGTTCACCGACTACAGCGACAAGCCGCTGCAGCCCACCGCCGCGGGAAACAGCGTCCTCTACATAGGCATCGCTACCGGAAGCCTGCGCAAGCGTCTGCAGCGCTACAAGCGAGGAGACACCACCGGCATCACCAACATGCACCGCGGAGGCCTGATGCTGCTGCTATCGAGAGCGGCCGCCGCCCACATCGACGACGCCGGCAGGGTCACCCACAGCCGCCAGCGCAACCCCGTCGAAGTCACCACCCGCCGCGCCGGCCAGGCGCCGCAAGTCCGCACCATCGAGCCCAACCGCATCTACATCCGCTGGGCCGTAGACCCACGAGCCGCCATCGAAGCCATGCTGATCCGAAGCCTGTCCCCCAAGTTCAACACCATGCACCAGGCCGACTAAACACCCCACACACCGCGGACCTGTCGTGTTCATCGTCATAGGTTTGTTACTCATCCTCGGTGGAGTGATGATTTTCTAGCGAGGGTTGGGTTGCCGATCATGCCAAAGGACGGCTCACTGCGTTGCGCCACCGCCCCGTTCTACCCTGTGCCGTCTCTGTATCGTCAGAGCGTCTCGCGCCGGGTTCATTCCCGCTTCGGCCCGCCGGCTCACCAGGCTGCGGAAAAAGTCTGCCGGAGGGGGACAGTCACCGTGTTTCGCACCCTGCGAATCCCGTGAACCCCTGAAAAATCGAGGTGCGAAACGCGGTGACTGTCCCCATGAAGCATCACTGCCGGGCCAGACTGGAGTTTTTCCGCAGCCTGTCACGCCTGCGGCTCTGTTTTTGGCGGACTGGCTTCGGTGCCCGCCGGGGGCACGTGAGAGCGGACCGCCGGCCTAGGGACTCAGCGATTCCCCGTAGTGGTGCGCGTGACCCAGTTCGTCGAGCGGCTCTCCGGGCACGCGGCCCACGCTCACGGGCAGCGACGGCAGCGGTGTATTGACCGGGGAGGCCGTCTGCGAGGCGTTGTGCGGCGCGGCCGTGAGCGCCACCAAATGCACGTTCGGGCCCGGCAGCAGCGGCACCACCAGCGCCAGATAACCTTGCGCCAGAGTCGGAATGCCTCCGAATCCGTTGGTGATGAAAGCGAAGCCGTGCGCATACTGGAAGTCGCAGACCGCCAGAACATAGCCTTCAAAGTCGGGCGCGCCGGCGAGGCCGGCCGCCGGGTTGCCGTTGGATAGCGTCCACAGCAATTGTTGCCCGGCTTCGATCACGGTGGAAGTCTGGTCGGGCGGCGCGGCGCCTCCACCAGCGGTCGAGCCGATGTGGTGCAGGGTGCAGGCGCCTTGCTGCGGCTCGCTGTTCATCAGCATCCAATCGTCGGAGGTGTTGGCGATCACCAGCCCGGTGTCGAACCCCGATTGATTCGTCACGAACGGAAACAGCAGCGTTGTGGTGCAGGGGGCGATCGAGACCAGCGTCTGCGGATCGCCGCCGTTGTCGATGAAGCGCGGTTCGGGAGCGGCGGCGTTCGAAACCAGCACGTTGCTCAAAGGCGCGAACGAGACCGCCAGTTGTCCGCTGCCAATCCCCGGCAGATCGTTCGCCGTGTCGGACTCCCAGGAGACATAGATCGGAATCTGCACCTGGTCGTTGGCGATGGGGTTCGTATCCAGCACCTCATAGACGGCGCTGCCCGAGCCCGACGACAGAGTTACCGGCGTGATGGCGCTGAAGGTCTCGCGCGCGTGGCCGCCGGCGCCGTTGGCGTCGGCTCCCTCGACCAAACCAATCAGCAAGTGCGGGCCTCCCAGAGAATTGCCGGCTTCGATCGCGTCCGGCACGCTGACCTCGACGCCTTGCGGAATGTTCGAGAAGCGCAGCAGGAAGCGCGTGCCCTGGCTGGCGCCGCCGCCGTTGTTCGACCCCGGAGCCCAATAGCCGGATTCCCACTGCGTCTGGCCCGGCGTCGTCACCGGCACACCGATCGTCTTGAACGCCGTCGCGAAGCCTTCGGTGAGGGTCAGGATGCTGACCCAATCGTAGTCGACGCACTGCAGCCCGGCGATCGGGTCGTCGGTTTCGACGATCAGCCCCGGAATGGGCACGGCGACGTTGAGCACGTTGTTGGTCACCGACAGCGACGTCTCGCCGCTGATCGAGAGAAACGAGGTGACCTGCGCCGAGGGAAAGCTTGCCCCGCTGGGCACGCCCAACTCGGAAACATTGGCGCGCACCGACGCCAAGCGAATCGTCGTCACCGGCGGAAAACAGATATCGCCGGCGCTGCACGGCTGCGAGGGGTCGGCGCCGGGGCGCAGTCCGCCGGGCACGGGAATCGCCACCTGATTCCACTCCAGGCGCGTATTGGCGCCCAACACGCCCAACTGCGGATCCTGCACATCCACGTCGGCCGCGCCGCAACTGCCGAACGTGCTTCCCGCGGTTGCCGGCGACGTGCAATGGTTGTCGTTGATCACCAGCACAGCATCGGTCACACCGGCGCCGTTGAAGTCGCGGTTATTGGTGACGTCGACGTTGAGCGAGTCGCTGATATTGGCGGTGACGTACGACGTCAACGAGCCGCCCGAAGCCGGGGGCGTATTGGTGCACGACAAGACAATATTGCCGACCAGTTCCGCGATGCCTTCGGCGCGCACCATCGGGGGCACGGCGGTCGACAGGCAGGTGATCACACCCAGCGGCTGCGCCAGGCCCGTAGTCGGAGCCACAGCCGGCGCGGTGATGCCACTGACGGTGGCGGAGAATCCGCCGTCGCCCAAGAACACATTGTTCTGGTCCAAGGCCTGAAAGCCGATGACGTATTGGCCCGTGCCGGAAGCCACAAAGCTCGCGGTGCCGTCCGTACCAGCGCACCTGGCGATATAGGAATTGCTCAGGCAACCGGCATCCGGGTACCCACCGGTCTCGACGATCAGATCCGTTCCGGCTCCCTGCTGGCTGCTTGAGAAATTGCTGACGTTGGCCGCATCGCCCACCTCGACGATGCCGTTTGTTGCCTCGCGAAAAATGACGCCAATGATGACGAAACCAGTACTTCCCGCAAAATCGATCGACACGTTGTCGCCGGCGTTGGCGTAAAAGACGATCCAGCCCGCATCGGTTTGGCTGGTCAAGGTGCCCGAAGCGGTGCCGCCGCCGTCGGGAATCGTGCCATCGATGGCGTCGACGGTCGTGAAACTATTTGCGAATCCCTGGGCGTTCCCAGCTGCCGCTCCGAGCATGGCCAACGCCAGAATCGCCAGAATCGAACGTACTGCTCTCAAGACTTCTCCACTCCCTGCCGCCCGGGCGCCATGAACACCCGTTGAATCCTGCTTCCGTCCCTAGAGGCGGCCTGGGTGGTGGATTCATGCGCTCCCCGGTACGGAAAGAAGATACACAATCGCACAGACAACGGGCGCCCGGCAACACGGAACACGCGAGAACCAGAGCCGTTCCCACCGCCGGGCCAGATCAATGTTTTGGCCACAAGCGCCCGAAAGCGTAAGGAATTGCCAACACGCGTGGGAACGACGCCACGCCTAATGTATTCTGGATTGCTGAAATGGCGGACTGAATTTCGAGAGACCAGCCTCACCAAAGCCGCTTGGGCGTAATTTTAGTTACCCTTTCGGGAGGATGCGCTCCGCGCACTGCGCCACTCGGTATCACTCCGACCTACCAGGCCGCCTTGCGGCACGACGGGCTCGATGGCCCCCCTGGAGCCGTAATCCGGGCAAGTAGAGACGGGCGCTCCCGCCTGTCCCTCGCCCCGAGGGCGGGCCTTCCCGAGAACTGCTGCCAATGTGGCGAGTTCAATTTCCGCGAATGGAACCGCCCGCCAACAAACGACCGAACGTGCTCCGCGGCACAGTCGATCGGCCCCCTGAAACTCCAGATCCATGCCGGACACGGTTGTTATACTACCGCTGAACGCAACATCCTCAGAAAGAAGCGCCTGTTATGCGCCGCATTCTGCTCTTATTTTCTCTCGCAATTTCGCTGTCGGCCCAACGCGGTCCCGTCAATCTCGACTTCCAACAGATCGCCACCGCGGGAACGCCGCCGGGCTGGTCCTGGAGCGGGGATCCCAGTTATTCGGTGACCATCGTTGAGGATTGCCGTACTCCCCATTCGCGCTGCGTGATGTTGCATTCTCCCGATGAGCGTGTTCCGAGCGGCCGCGGCATGTTGCTGCAAACCTTCGACGCGGCCGCCTTCCGCGGAAAGCAGGTTCGGTACCGCGCCTGGCTGCGCCAAGAGGCGCCCATAATCCGCACAGAACTGTTCCTGCGAGTCGACAGGCCCAGCGGCGCGGGTTTCAGGGGCCATGCGCCCGGCAAGAAATCGGAGTCCAACGGCTGGACGACGCACGAGATCGTTGGCAAGATCGACCCCGACGCCGTCCGCATTACGATCGGCATGACGATCAGCGGCATGGGCGCCGCCGCCATCGCCGACGTGGAGTTCGAGACGATCACAGGGAAGGCCTAAAGCAGCCGGACGGCCCCCAGATCAACCGCCATCGCTCCAATCGCACAGGTAGGTCGACTGGAAGCGCCAGCAGCTCATGCACCCGTGTGATCGCCGCCTCGCAGTCAGAGTTGGCCGTAATAGCTGGCCAGCGCGGCGAAGGATTCTTTCGGCTCCCAGGGCATGTCCGGATAGGTTTCGCCTTTTCGATCCGTGTAGCTCTTGACTAACCCATAGCTCGCCATATCCAGATCGAGGTGCGGGTCGCTGCTGTGAGGGTACTTGGGCATCACGAAGGTAAAGGCAAATGCGCCGTCCGCCTTTGCTTCGACGAAAACGTTCAGCAGCTCGGTCAGATAGCGGGCCGGAACTCCTTCGTCGCGGATGTAGCTGCCTTTCAGGCGCGGCGGATCCGAGTTCCAGTCGACGATGGCCCATCCATAGGCGCCCTTGTCGTCGGCGCCGCGGTAGGTGCAGCAACCGAACTCCGTCATGACCACAGGCTTTCCGTGCGCAAAATGTTTCCGGAGACTCTGTGCGAATACCTTCTTGTTGAGAGCATCGCGATAACAATCGACGCTGACGAAATCGAACGGCCCCCAATTGACCGATTCCCAGGCGCCGGAGGCGTAGGTCAGCGGCCCATGAAAATGCCGCCGCACCTCGCCGGCGGCTCGCGCCAGAAAGCGATTCAGGTTTCGGTTGAACGGGCCCAGCCGCAGCGTGCTCCAGGCGAGTCGCCACGGCTTCATGAAGGCGCCGATGCGATCCGCGGCCGTGTCGCCCAACACCAGCCCTTTCATCACAAACGTCAATTCCCATCCCGCCACCAAAACAACGCGCGGCGATTTCCTTCGCAGGGATTCGGCCGCCCTCGCCGACTCGGCAAGATAAGCGAGGGTGTCGGGGCCGTCGGCGTTGTGAAGAGCGGGGCTGAACCAAACCTCCAGGCCCTGGTCGAGCGCGAATCCGGCCGCCGCGACCAGCCTGTCCAGGTCGCGGCCAACAATGCGAATCGCGTTGCAGTGCAGATCCTGCCGGATGATCTCGATTTCACGGCGGACGATGGCGGGATCAAAGCCAGGGCGCGAAGGGCGCGCCTCACCGAACGGAAAAATCCCGACATCGTAGTTCACGCCTTTGCGTTTCATTCGGGTTAGTCCGGCCGCTCGAGGAGAGAGCCTCGGGACATCCAACTCGACTCGGGCGCCATCAACTCCACCGCGCGGGACCCACCGGGGGACGACGGTCGGGCACAATCTCAAAATACCCCCGCTGACCAACGGACCCGCCCGGCTCGGATTGCCGTGTGCCAACGCGCGAGGCACGGTTTGCGTCCACACACGAAACCACTCGCTCCCCCACCAACAAAAAACGCGGCGGAAGGGCATCTGAGCCCCTCCGCCGCGGGTTGCGAACCAGCTTAGACGCCGTCCCTATTCAATGGCCATCGTGACGCCGGCCTGGCTGTTGGCCGTTCCGACGCTCACCACCACCGGAACCGCGTCGCCCACGGTAACGCTGCTGGGAACCACGGCGTTGATCTGATACAGGCCCGCCAAGCCGTCCGCGATCCACCCGGCGTAGGTGACCGAGGCGTTGATGCCGCCGATGGTGACTTTCACTACCATCGGGCTCTTGAAGCACGGCGCGAAGCGGTTGGTGGCGATGTTGTCACCCAGAATCACCGCGCCATCGAGGCTCGTCCAGCTCGGAGTCGGGCTGGATTCGTTGGTGTTCACCTTCGACAGGTAGGCCGCCTGCGAGATGCAGCTTCCCAGGAACGTCGGCGCCGAGGTGCTCGGCGTGTTGCTGGTGGTGCTGTTGGGCGAGCCCAGGCCGCTGCCGTAGAGCAGAACGGTCGAGCCCTTGGCGGCTTTGTTGGAGGTGGAGTTGACCGAATAGTCGGCCCCGTGCAGAATCGCGCCCTGCCCCGTTCCCGACGACGTCGCCGTGAACAAGCCGGGAGCGGAGGTGGCGATATTGGCCGCGTAGGCGCTGCTCGCATTGCTGTTGTAGGTGACCACGATCTTCGCGCCCGTCTGGCCGAGGACGCCGGAAGGCACCATGGCGTTGATCTGGGTCTTGGAAACAAACAGCAAGTAGGCATTGTCGATCAGAGTGGTGCCGTCCGCCCGATAGAACGTAACCGTCAGGTCTTGCGAATTCACTTGCAGCGAATTCGGATAGCGGCCGAACTCGTCGATCGCGCCGCTGACGACCTCATCCACGTCGGGTCCGAAGTTGTCGCCAAACAGGCTGACGATTTCGAACGGCGCCAAGGTTGGGGATTCGCCGAGCGAGGCCTGCACCAGTGACGCCGCGTCGGTCACGGCATAGATGATCGGGTTGTCGGTCGCCGTCAGAGTCGCGGTCGCCGGGTCACCGACATCGGGGTTCTGCACGCTGATGACGATGTCGCCGGCGCTGGCAACGTTGTCGGGCGTCACGGTGAGCACCATCGTGGTCGGGCTGATGACCGCCACGTCGTCGGGATCCATCGGCGTCGATCCGAGGCTGACCGTGGTTTTCGCTTCCGCGGGCGAATCGACAAAGCCCGTGCCGGTCACGACAACATACAGCGGCGGGTCGGTGGACTCCGCGCCGGTTTGAACCGCAGTCTCGGTGGGATAGATCAACGAGATCGTGGCGGCCGGGGGCGCGACGGTAATCGCGAAGGAAACCTCGATGGGGTCGCCGCCGGTAGGTGTGATCGTCACGGTCCCGGTCAAGACATCGCCGATTGCGGCGGAATCGAACACGGCTTGCGTGAAGGTCACTTTGAGCGCCGTGCCCCAGCTATATGCGATGCCGCTATTCAAGCTCAGCTTCATCCAGTCCGCCGGGTCGGTCGGGTCGGTCACCGCGGCTACCGCCGCGAAGGTGATCGGCTCGTTGCTGGACTGCAACGTCAGGGTCACGCTGGGATAGGCCGAGCCTTGGGTCCATTCAATCTCTTGGGTTTCGCCTTCCACCACGGTCAGCGTGGGGGCCGGGTTGGCGATGACCAGGGTCACCGGTACCAGCTTGTCGGCGTAACCGGGCACCACCAATTTGATGTTGGCGTTATAGCTGCCGGCTCCCAGCGAGGCGCCGACCGAGTTGGGCGTGAAGTCGATGTCCACTCCGGTCGAATCCGCGGTGCCGTTCATCGCGCTGACGGTCATCCAGATCGGCACGCTGGCTGGGTCCACCGTGAAATAGGTGGGTGAGGCCGCCGAAACGGCTACGGTCACAGCCGAGCCCGGCGTGGAGGGCTTCTGGAACGTCAGACCCACCGTGGTCGGCAGCGTCGTCAGTGGCGAAGCGGTTTGGGCCCACACAGCGCTCGTGCAGCACAGCACGGCGACCAGCGCGAGCAAGATCTTGGGAGGGCGAATCTTCGGCATCGAAATATCCTTTCAAGCAATCTTCCGTTTGGGTCTTCCGTCAGTCGCGTCCGGAAAGTGCTTCGGCGCGGAGTGGTCGGGAAGTTTCCCCTACTGCGTATCCTCGAATCGTTTGAGCGGACTTTATAGCAATTTATTGACTGCGACAGGAAACGAACGGTGCTATTTTCAAACGGGATACCGGAATCGTCAGGTCACGAACCCTCGAATTCCGCAAGATAGAACCCCGGTTTGTCCGGTCGTGAGTTACCCTGCCAACGGTATTTCCGTGCGCCGCTTTGGCGGCTTCCCTACCCACACGGATGCGAACCCGCTCAAGAGTCGACCCCACGCTCAGACTTCCTCGAGCGCGGGCAAGACTCCGGCGGCCCCTGCAAGCTACTGCGAAGGGAAACCCGATTCGGCCTACATCTAGCAGGTGATAGGCCATTCATAACAATATGTATCTTCAATTACTTAGAGAACAAGGACAGCGAAAGATCGCCGCTGTGAGTGGGTCCGTGTTGAAAAAGCGACGGGCCGCGCGGTTGCATTGGCATCCTTGGACGGCGGCCCGCGAGGGGTGATTGCGCGACCACCTGGAAGAGAGGACGGAGTGAGCGGCGCCGCTTGGGGCGCAGCTATGATTATGAGAGGAAACTCCGTTTACCGATAGTCGCTCTATACGGAAATATCGTGTCTGATATTCTTATTAGGGGACGTTGAGAAGAGGGATATTCTCTTACTAGGAACACAATGAATAGAGGGACATCATTCTGGTATCCCCTTAGCTCTTGGTCGCTACCTTAGCTATTTCTCTGTCACCTTAGCAGTCGCACCGCGGCGATCCTGTGGCCGCCCTCAGGCCCCAACCCCGTAGCGGACACCGGCCTTCCCGTTCCTGTGCGGCTGCTGCTCCGGCCTGTTCCCCGCTCCCCGCCCCTGGACCGTTCCCGAGATACCCGGGCCCCTATGGGCTATCCGCCTTGCTCCACACCTCGGTTCGGATCAGCCCGCAGCGCTCTTCGTTTCTCTCCGATGGTTGCAAGCCTGTTTCGGTAAGGAGTTTTTCGACGGGAGGCAGTTCGGCAACGCTCAGTCCCGACACGACGCCGAAAAACCGGTACATCGTCCAGACCCAAGCCCGGGCATGCCAGCGGCGCCAACCCCGCTCCGGGATGGCAAACTCGGCGACCAGCCAGCGCGCGCCGGGGGTCATCGCTCGGGCCAGGCGCTGCATCAGGCAGCGGGCCTCGGCTTCGTGGAAGCAATCGAGAAAGAAGAACGTGATCACGCCGTCGTAGTGGTTCTCGGGCCAGCAAGCGGTGAGCGCGTTCACCGGCCTAAAATGGACCCGCTTCGAATTCCCTGCCCTGCGGCGAGCGAACTGGATCATCTGGCCGCTGAGTTCCACAACGTCGATCTCCGCCTGGGGAGCGGCAACGAGCAAGCGCGCCAGGGCGCGGCCGTCGCCTTCGCCGAGAACCAGGATGCGGCGCGCGTCGGCCAAGCGATCGAGGAAGGCAAACCGCTGGCGCTCCAGGGCACGGCCGAACGCGCCGTATTCGACCCAGCGATACCAGCGGGCGAAGCGGTCGATATTCATCGCCATAGAAATAGCAGCGGCGTGAACAACACGGCATCGGCCAACACGCCGCGCGCGTCCCCAGACAGCTTTCGGCCCAGGAAGTGGAGCACGGCCAACCCCGCGGCGCTGAGGGCGACGGCGGCGTACCACCGCGAACCGCCCAGCAAGGCGCAACCGCAGGCGAGCAGCGTCATCCCGACCCAGCCTACGGCGGCGGGGCGGCCCTGTTCCCACCGTTCAACGAGCAGCATGTTGCCGAAGCAGAGCGCGCAGAAGGCGGCGGCCGGCCAGGCAAGCACGCGCCAGGGGTCAGCCGTGCCGGTCCAGGCAATGATAAACACGCCCGTCGCGAACAAGGCCGCGGCGCACGGCTGCTTCCACTTCGCGCCGCGGCGCCGCCACAAAGAGAACACGGTGAGGTAGCAGGCCACCGCGGCCGCGACCGGCAGGCCGTTCGAGAACACAGCGGGCCGCAGCCAGCGCAGCGCAACGAACAGGTCGGCGCTCAGCACCGCGCCCAGCAGAATCTTCGCAAGCCGTCGGTTTTCGCGGTAGAAGCGGTGCCGGGTGGATTCCCTTTCGGCCGCGGGATGGCGGACGTCGATCAGGCGGTCGACCAAGTAGATCGCCCAAACCGTGAGGCCCAACACACAGCGCCCGGACGCCTGCAGCACCGAAGGGTAGCAGAGCGCAAGAAAGTCCTGCCAGACAAGCGCCACCAGGGGAGCGTCGAGGCTCAGCAAGCTCATCCACAGCCAGACCCGCGTGCGCCCGCTCCTGGAGGGCGGGAAGGCATCGGTGGGGCTCTTGTGCATCTCCTCTCACGGTACGCAAAAACGGAGCCCGACATGGGGAGGCGTCTTGCCGCTCGCCAAAGACAAGTACACTATTTCGAGGCGGCCCCTGTCGCCGGCCGAGGCAGTCCTTATTTTCAGGCTGGCCCGTTTTCCCGAGGCCTTGCCTGTTTCGCGTTGTTTTCCCGATCAAGGCCGCAGCGCAGGTGCAGCGATGAAGGTAGAAGTTCTTTCCGACCCCGAAGCGGTTGCCAGTAGAGCCGCGGCCGTCATTGCCGAGGAGGCGCGGAATGCGGTAGCCGCCCGCGGCCGGTTCGGTTTGGCGGTCAGTGGCGGCCGCACGCCGTGGGTAATGTTGCGCGAGCTGGGCGACCTGGATATCCCCTGGGCGGCGGTTCATCTGGTGCAGGTCGACGAGCGCATCGCGCCGGCCGGGTACGCCGACCGGAACCTGACGCATCTGCTCGAAAGCCTGCCCCAGCAAGGCGCGCTTCCGCCGGGGCAGCTCTATCCGATGCCGGTCGAATCGGAGGATCTGGAAGCGGCGGCGGCGCGCTATGCGGCAACCCTCCAAGGGCTTGCCGGCTCGCCCGCCGTGCTCGACTTGGTACACCTGGGCCTGGGCCCCGATGGCCACACCGCGTCGCTTGTGCCCGGCGATGCGGTGCTCGAAGTCGAAAACGCCGATGTCGCGCTGAGCGGTCCCTACCAAGGGCGCCGCCGGATGACGTTGACCTACCCGATTCTGAATCGATCCCGCCGTGTGCTGTGGGTGGTGACCGGCCAGGACAAGGCCGAAATGGTGGCTCGCTTGCTCGATGGCGACGCGTCGATCCCGGCGGGCCGCGTTCGCAGCGACCATGCTTTGCTGCTGGCGGATGAGGCCGCGGCGTACGGCCGGTAGCCAGCCTTCGAGCTATGCGCGGGCCCTACAACAGAGCCGCAGGCGTGGGCCGGCGGGCCGAGGTCGCTCGGGGTTGGGGGCGAAGCGCTCACTGACGGCACGCTCGGAAGCGATAGCGGCAGAGGGGCGGCCGGCGGTCCACCACTCGCCGTGGAGACAACCTGCAAACGTAAAACCAGCGGCATCGAAAAACGCACTCGTCACAGCGGCGCCCGTGCCGCTCCGGCCCGCCGGCACGCCTACGGCTCTGCTGTCTGCGTTCGCGGCTTGGGTTGCCGGTTCTTGCGTCGGTTCGCCGCGCGGATGGGTGGGTTTGATTCGGGGCTTTGGTCGTGTAATAGATCCTTGGTTGGCTGGGGCAGGCCCATTTGTATCCTCTGGCCTAGCGTAGGACTCCGCGAATCCTCAAGCGGGCCAGTCGGAACACTCGATTCGAAAAATGCCTCTGCGGGCCTGCCCCAAGCCGGTCGAGCCGCTTAGGAATTCCTGGGCGCTCGCCCCTTCAGTGGACGCGCCTGCGCGCCGTTTCTCGCGGCGGCTCCGTTGGCGACGGACGCGCCCGGGGCGACACCCCCAGAACCGCATTGCAATGCAGACAGCGATCCGCGTCGGCTCGCGTCAGCAGATTGCACTCCGAGCAGGGCATTTCATTCAGACGGATCTCGTTCGCTTTGGTAGGCATTTCCTTTTCTCCTTCATGGACCGTTGGTTTCGGTTTCAGCCGCCCCCTGGACGCAGTTGCCCAACGGGTGCGGCTACGCTGCCGGCAAGGCACAACTCCGCACGCAGGCCCGCGCGCGAGGCAGCACACGCGCCAAAGCCGTAGCTACGGCGCGCGGCCTAGGGCCGGTTCAAGACTCCGCGGACCCCAACGGTGGGCGGTCCGCAACTACTTTGAGTGGATTAGGAGAGGGGCGGTGCGCGATCGCGCAGACAACCGCGCCGGGCAGGGAGCAAAACCCGCTCCAGCGAGGCTTGTTGGAGTGCGCGCCGAGAGGCTGGAACTGGGACGACAACCCGCTCCGAAAGAACCGCCGGAACGAGCAGCAACACCGGGCCCGATGGCTGTAGTGTAGAAGTGCTAGCGCGGGTCAGTCGAGCTGAGCGGGTCGCATTCTGATTCTGGCCTGAGCGCTCGCTCGACCGGTCGGGTCCGGCGAGCAGTCCACAGACCGACACGCTCAGGGCGAGGCCGGCGATGGCTACGACAAGCGAAACTCTGTGCTGCTTCCTGGGCATCGGTAATCGCCTTAAGTAGGTAAAGACGTATGCCGCTTCGGCCAGGTTCCCGGAAAAGCGTTACGGGTTCGCCAGATTCGTCTTGGGCGAGATGCGGGGCCCAGCAACCCGGGGACCGGCCGCAAGGGCGCGCGGTCAGTCGTTGCCTCCGTTGAGCGCCGCCCCAAACACCAGGCGCTGAAAAATCTTCTGCTGCAGTTCGTCGCTATGCTCGATGGAGTGGATTCTCCGGCGGGTGCACTGTTGGGTGATGCGGCGGCCAAGCAGGCGCATCGACTCGGCCAGGCTGCGTTGGTCCTCGTTGTCGTAGCGGCTGCCGAACAGGCGGCCACTGCGGGGCTCGCTGATCGTCACCTCCTCGAGGCCGTTTGAAAACGTGATATAGAGCAGACCGCACGTGGGACCGTGGTTTTCATGGACCTCCACTCGCACACCGCTGAGTTCGGTCCAGTAACCTCCGCGTTCCAACTCGTGCCAGCAGAGCGGGTCGCGCGCCGACTCCGTGCTCTGCACGAGATATTGCATGACGTAGAGTTCGGACAGCCGCATTCTCGTTCACCACGCCGGCTCCGGGTTGCGCCGGGGGTTTGTTGTTGCAGGAGTTTTGCGAGCCTGCGCCTTGCCCATCGGCGGACTCGCACCAGGGGGCGATCAGCCCAAGCGACGCCCTCGCTATCCCGGCGGCATTGCCGCCGCGATCCGAGCCGCACGCGTGAGCAGGCGGGTGGTTCGGATTGCCTCATCTTGATCGACGGAGGGGCGCGCCGACTTCAGGCCCGCGCGACTCCCGGGGAGTGCCCGGCAGACTCCGTCGCCGTAAGCTCTATCCGCGTTGGCGGCGCTTTGTCTGGACCCAGTTCCACAGTCCGACCGCCGCGATGCCGATCGCCACCGGCACAAACGGAGCCTGATACTTGACCAGGGCCGCGCCCACAACAAACGCCGACAGGAAAAAGTAGTGTTCTCTCTGCATCGGCTAACAAACCTCCTTGTTGGGCGGGAAAGCCGCGCTAGCGAGTCATAAACGACAGCAAGCAGAGGCCGACGCTGGCGGCCAGGCTGAGCAGAGCCCAGCCCACCAGCGGTTTGGTCCAGGCCGGTTTCTGCGTTCCCGCCCGCATCAGGCCGCGAATCTGCTGCAATTGACGCCGCGACAGGGCGTACTCGGCGGGAGAAGCGGCCAACTCCAGCGCCCGCAGCGTTTCCTGCTCGGCTTTGGGAAGCGCGCGCAAATGGTAGAGCAACTCGGCGTACTTGAACTGCGCCCAGAAGTAGTCGGGCGAAGCTCCCCGGGCTTGTTCGAGCGCGCTCATGGACTGCGCGACACGGTAGTCCATTGCATAAGCGATGCCCAGGCATGTCCAGGCCGAAGACGAAGCCGGGCTTGCGGCGCAGGCTTGCTCGAGCGCGGCGATGTGCTCGCGAAGCGCCTCCCGAGGGACCGTGTGAGGGTCGCGCCACGGGACCGGCAGCGGCAAAGCCGCCGCCGGTGTGGCCAGTTCCGGTAGAACGGTCAACAACGCGTTGTTCATGCCTTTAGCTCAAACTCCGGGTAGCACAGCGCCCCCATCTCCGGCAGATCGAGGCCTTCCAGTTCCACCTCGGCCGATACCCGTTGGCCGATCGTGACGTCGACGAGCAGGTAGAGGATGAACGAGAAGGTGAAGACAAAGCCAAGCAAGGTCGAGACGCCGATCAACTGCGCCACCAACTGGCTGGCATCGCCGTAAAACAGGCCGGTCACCGACCCGGTTACGCCGTTCCAGGAGCCGCCGTAGTTGCTGGTTCCATCGGCGAACAGGCCCACCGAAATGATGCCCCACAGTCCATTGACGCCGTGCACCGAGACGGCGCCGACCGGGTCGTCAATTTTCATCACGCGCTCGACGAACTCCACCGACAAGCAAACCAGTACGCCGGCGATCAAGCCGATGATCACGGCGCCGACGGTGCTGACGAAACCGCTGGGAGCCGTGATCGCCACCAACCCGGCCAGCAGGCCGTTGCCGGTCATCGACGTGTCGGGTTTGCCGTAGCGCAGCCACATGTAGAACATCGCCGAAAACGAGCCGGCCATTCCGGCCAGCATCGTATTGACCGCGACGGACCCGATGCGCAGGCTGCCGTTGCCCGATGCCCCCAGGGTCGAGCCGGGGTTGAAGCCGAACCAGCCAAACGCCAGGATGAAGCAGCCGACCACGACCAGCACCAGATCGTGGCCCGGCATGGCGTGCGGGTTGCCCTTGTCGTCAAACTTGCCCAGCCGCGGACCGATCAGAATGGCCGCCGCCAGGGCGCTCAACCCGCCCACGGCGTGCACCACGCCCGAGCCGGCGAAATCCACATAGCCCTTGCCCAAACCGAAGTTCGTGCCCATGCCGGCCAGCCACCCGCCGCCCCACGCCCAGTTGGCGAACAACGGATAGGTGAAGGCGCCCATCAGGAACGAAGACACCAGAAACGCGCTGTACTTCCAACGCTCGGCGGCCGAGCCGGTGACAATGGTCAAGGCGGTGTCCATGAACACCATTTGGAACAGGAAGATGACCATCACACCCACGTCGTAGGCGCCGGCGTGCGTCAGCAGGTAGCCGTTCTCGCCGAACAGTCCAAACGTCTTGCCGAAGACGTTAATGGAGAACTCGCCATTGAGCACCGGAGAGCCGCCCAGGTTGCCGACCGCTCCGACGCCGCCCATCTGAATCGCGAAGCCGATCAGCCAGTAGGCCAGCATGCCCGCCCCGTACACCATGAAGTTCATCATCATGGTGTGGTTGGCGTTCTTGGCGCGGCACAAGCCGGTCTCGACCATCGCGAAGCCCGCTTGCATGAACATGACCAGAAAACCGGCCACCAGCGTCCACACAAAGTTGATCGCAATTTTGTTCTGGCCGACCTGGTTGACCACGTCCGCCACCGTCAAACCTTTGTCGGCATCGGACACCGCCACGTCGGCGACCGTACCGGTGATGGCGCCCGACGGATCGCCTTTGGCCCGCTCCTCGGCCGTGGGCGCGGCGATGTTCTTCAAGTCGTCGGCGGTAAGGGCGGCCGGAGCCGCCGCGACAGGCGTTGCGGCGGGGGCGGCGGCCGTGGCCTCCGGGCTGGCCGGGGTTGCCGCGCCGGCGGGCTGTTGTGCGAAACCGCCGGCGGCTGCCAGCAGGCCGAGTAGAATTACGAGGCTGGGGAGTTTCACCGTTTCCCCCCCTTCCAAATGGCGTGCTTCAAATAGGCCGGATTGAGCATGCCGACGATGCCGAAAAGGCTCAGCCCAATTCCAGCCAGCACGATGATGAGGCGGGCGCCGACGCCTGAGGTGAAGCCCAGGCTCAGAACGCTCAGCAGGAAACCGCCCAAGATAACCAACAAGCCAACGAAAGCCATACAGGACCTCCAGTCGAAGGAGTTCCGCTTCCGGCAGGTCTCGGTCAGGGACAGGGATATGCCGATGCAGCCGGGGATTCGCGACCTTGCGTCGAGCCGGCAGCACCCGCAGGAAAGCAACGGGGCTTCAAGCGAGGTTGGGAAGCAGGCAACTCTGGGAGTAAGTATATTCCCGGGCCGCGCGCCCTTTCCAATAGAAAACTCCTTGTCCTCCTGATAGAAAAATTAGATTTGCTAAATGGAGGCTGCCAGGAGTACCGCCGGTTTTCCTACGGCGTATCGGGTTGGCTTTTGCTCTGGCTCTCCCGGGTGGCGCACGGAGTCTTGCCGCGCCGCTAGTGCGACCCCTCGTTCCGGTAGACGCGGCCGCCCTTCATGACAAACCGCACTTCACCCAGTTTGGAAACATCGGCCAGAGGATCGCCGTCGACCGCGATGATATCGGCGTACGCATTGGCCGCGACGACCCCCACTTTGCCTTCGAGGCCGAGTAGTTCGGCGGCGTTCACGGTCGCGGCGCGAATCGCGTCGATCGGTTTCATGCCGTATTCCACCATGTAAGGAAACTGCTTCCAGTTGTCGCCGTGCGGATAGACGCCGGCGTCGGTTCCAAACGCCATGCGCGTTCCGGCTTGCACGGCGCGCCGGAAATTCTCGCGCTGCAGCTTTCCGATGGCGCGTTCTTTTTCAATCGATTCGGGCAACATGCCGCTGTTGGCGCCTTCGGAAAGAATGTAGGTGTCGTTGTAGATATCGAAGACCAGAAACGTGCCGTGCTCTTTCGCCAACCGGATGCCTTCGTCGTCGATGAGGCTGCAATGCTCCACCGAATCGATCCCGGCCAGGATGGCGTCTTTGATCGACTGGGCGCCGTGCGCATGCGCCGCGACCTTCCGTCCCAGCTTGTGCGCCTCCTCGGCGATCGCTTTCAATTCTTCGAGCGTGTATTGCGGCGCGCCCGGCTGGTCGCCTTTGGAGAGCACGCCGCCCGAGGCGCAAACCTTGATCAGATCGGCGCCATACTTGACGTTGCGCCGAACCATGGCGCGCGCCGCCCAGGGGCCGTCGGCAACGCCCTCGGCGACGTGATGATATTCGTAAGGCAGCAGATTGTCGTCGCAGTGGCCGCCGGTGATACCCAGAGGCGGGCCCGAGACAAGCATGCGCGGCCCGTCGATATCTCCCGCCGCGATGCCGTCGCGGATGGCGACGTCGGAGAACGCTTCGGCGCCGACGTTGCGAATCGTCGTAAAGCCCGCCAGCAGCGTCGTGCGCGCGTTTTTCACGCCGGTGACGGTGGCGCGCTCGGCCGAAATGCCGAGTTCCTCGTAGCCGTTGACGGCGGCATCGGCGGTGATGTGAACGTGTACGTCGATCAGCCCCGGTAGGCAGGTCGCGGCGCTCAGATCGATGGTCCGCGCCGTTGTGGCGCCCCCGGGAACCGCGCCGATGCTGCTGATCGTGTCGCCGGTGATGACGATCGAGGCGTTCGCCTGGTAGCTCCCGGAAACCACGTCGAGAAGCTTTCCGCAGTGGACGACGGTGACGGTTGCGGAGTCGGCTGCCGCCGCGCCGGCGGCACAGACGATGGCAAGAAGCACAATTCGGATGGACATGAAGGTTCCTCGCCCCCTCATTCAAACGGACCCAAGCGCCCTTCATAATTGCATACCCACTCGACGTCCTTACGATTCCAGGAAAGCGGTTCGGCCCCTCGCAAAGCGCCCGCGGCAGGGGCCCGGCCAGAGGCAACACCCGCCGCCGGGCCCGCGTTCGATAGAATCTTGGACACCGCCGCGGCTCGCCTGGCGCTTTGCGGCGGAACTCCGGCGTGAGAGGAAGGAATCGCGGTGAAAATACGAGCAGCCCCGCTCGGCGCTGGCTTGGCCCTGCTGATCGCATCTCACAACGGGCAGCGGTGCGCCCGCGCCTGCGCCGGCCGCTGCGGCCAGTCGAAACGCTCCGGCCACTCTCGGCGAACTACGCCAGGCGTTCCAGAACCCGCCCGACGACGCGCGCGTGATGGTGCGCTGGTGGTGGTTCGGCCCCGCGGTTACCGATCGCGAACTATCCCGTGAAATGGAGCACATGAAGGAGGGCGGCATCGGCGGCTTCGAGGTGCAGCCGGTTTACCCGGTGGCCTTCGACGATGCCGAGCGTGGCATACACAACCTTCCCTTCATGTCGGCTGCGTTTCTCGATGCGCTGCGGTTCACGGCGCAGCGGGCCGCGCAGTTGGGACTGCGCTTCGATTTGACGCTGGGCAGCGGTTGGCCCTACGGCGGGCCGCAGATTCCCGTCAGCCAGGCCGCCGGGGCGCTGCGTTGCGACCGCGTGAAAGTCAGCGCCGATTCGCGCCGCATCACGCTGCCCGACACGCGCGCCGGGGAAAAGCTCCTGGCCGCGTTCGCGGTTCGGCTTCAGGATGGGCAACCCGACGCCGCGAGCATTCGCGCGCTCGACGATTTCCACGACGGCGCCCTTTGGATTCCGGCGGACGTCGATGCGTCCTACGAAGTCTGGTTCTTCCTCTCCAGCCGCTCGGGTAAATTGGTCGAGCGCGCCGCGGTCGACGCCGATGGGTTTGTCCTCGACCACTACGATCGCAACGCTCTTGAGACGCATCTGAGGAAGGTGGGATATCCGCTGCTGCGCGCCGCGGCCCCGCACCTCCCTATGCGGTCTTTTGCGACAGCCTCGAGGTCGACGGCTCGGACTGGACTCCCCAATTCCTCCAGGAGTTTCAAAAGCGTCGCGGCTATGATCTCGACGCCGCACCTGCCCGCGCTGGTCGCCGACATCGGCGCAAGCACGCGCGCCATCCGCCACGACTGGGGGCGGACGCTGACCGAACTGGTCGAGGAGAAATTCCTGGCGCCGCTGCAGGAGTGGGCGCGCGCCAACGGCACGAAACTTCGCGCGCAGGCCTATGGCGTTCCGCCGGCGGTCCTTTCGAGCGGCGCCTATGCCGACCTGCCCGAAGGCGAGGGCAGCGCCTGGAAGACGTTGACCGCGTCGCGCTGGGCCAGTTCGTCGAGCCACTTTTTCGACAAGCCCGTCACCTCGGCCGAGACCTGGACCTGGCTGCACTCGCCCGTCGTTTCGCGCGACGCCCCTCGATATGAAAGCCGAGGCGAACCAGCAATTTCTGCAGGGCATCAATCAGTTGGTTGGCCACGGCTGGCCCTACACGGCGGAAGGAGTGAAATATCCCGGCTGGCATTTCTACGCCGCCGGCGTCTACAACGAGAAAAACCCGTGGTGGATCGTGATGCCCGACCTGATGCGTTATCTGCAGCGGCTGAGCTTTCTGTTGCGCCAGGGCCGGCCGCGAAACGATGTTGCGCTCTACCTGCCCAACAGCGACGCCTGGGCCGATATCACGCCGGGCCACGCCAATCTGATGCGCTTGTTGCAGCGGCGCGTCGGGCCGGAAGTGATCGGCGGAATTCTCGAGGCGGGCTATGTGCCGGACTTTTTCGACGACGGCGTATTGAGCCGGCTCGGCCGCGTCGAAACCGGCGGCCTGACGCTCGGCGAGAACCGCTACCCGATCGTCGTCCTGCCGCCGCTCGAAACGATCCCGCTCGAAACGCTGCGCACGCTCGACGCATTCACCAAAGCCGGGGGGAAGCTGGTCGCGGTAGGCCGCCTGCCGACGATGGCGCCGGGATTGCTGGCGGATGAAGCGGCTCAGCGGGAGGTTCGCGATACCGTCGAGCGGTTGTTTCGAGCGCCGTCGGCGCCGGCCCGCTTTGTCGATGACGCCAGCCGCCTGGGCGCAATGCTCAACAGCGCGCTCCCGCCCGATGTATCGTTCGCGCCCGCCACTCCCGATGTTGGGTTCGTCCATCGCTCGACTGCGTTCGCCGAGATTTACTTTCTGGCGAACACGGCGAACACAGCGATCCACGGCACCGCCTCGTTCCGCGTCGGCGACGGCGAGATGACGGCCGAATGGTGGGACCCCATGAGCGGCGAAGCGACACCCGCCGCGATGGTCGCGCGCGGCGCGGGCGTTGCCAAACTGGACCTCGCCTTGGACGCTTACGGCTCGCGGGTGCTGGTCTTCTCGCCAGACGCCAAGCCGTTCGTCCCGCCGCCCGCGGCTCCGCCGCTTTCCGAAAGCATCGATATCAGCTCCGCGTGGAGCGTGCAATTCGGCGAAAACTCCGAGCCGGTGAGCATCGACCCGCTCAAGTCCTGGACCGACGACGAGAGCACCCGCTACTTCTCGGGCGTCGCGACCTATGAGCGGGAAGTGAAGGTTCCCGACCGCCTGTTGCGCGCAGGTGTGCCCGTCCGGCTCGACTTGGGTAAAGGCACGGTCGTATCCAACGAGCGCCCCGCCGCCAACGGCATGCGCGCCTGGCTCGAAGGCCCAGTTCGCGAGGCGGCCGTGGTCTACGTGAACGGCAAGCGCGCCGGCGCCGTGTGGTGCCCGCCGTATGCGATCGATGTGGCGGCGCTGCTGCACGCCGGGGTCAACCACCTCCGCATCGAAGTCGCCAACCTGGCGCTCAACGCCAAAGCCGCCCAGCCGCTGCCCGACTATCGTCTGCTGAACCAGATCTACACCGAGCGCTTCACCGATCAGGACATGGACAAGATAACGCCGCAGCCGGCCGGGCTGCTGGGGCCAATACGGCTGGTGGCCGGCAAGTAAGCGTCTGCGAATTCATTTCCTCTCCGCCCCACTCGTGGCGGCTTCCCTCGCTCGCACGGCCCCGATTCATTGCCATCACTAGTGGCTTTAGATTAGTCAACAATCGCAAACATCCCACTCGCGCAAGCGTGAATCCTTGCCGCCTTTGCCGTATCATGGGGAAAAGCGAATTGCCTCACCCCACACGTGTCGTCCAGCAAGTTGCGGCGGAACCCATCCGCGCGTCGATTTCGTTGGTCTTACCGATACGCACAACCCCATCGCCGCCGGCTCGCTTTGGCGGCGGAACGCATTGAGGCATGGTTGCGGCGAGGAGTTTCGTGATCCGATTTGCACTGGCGCTCTTGCTCGCGGGCCTTTTGGCGACGCCTCTGGTGATGAAATACCTTCATCGCCCCGAAGCGGAGTCCGAGGTCGCCGATAGCAGCGCTCCCGAAGCCCCCTCCCGCTACGGCTTTCGTCTGGAAGAATCGGCCAAGGCCGCCGGCATCGAGTTTCACCACACCGCGCCGACGCTCGACCCGCGGCTGCGCCACTTCATGGAAGTCATCGCCTCGATGGGCGCCGCCGTTTCGGTGACCGACTTTGACCGCGACGGTTGGGACGACATCTACGCGGTCAACAGCGGCGAGGGCAGCCGCAACGCGCTCTACCGCAATCAAGGCGATGGAACGTTTCGGGACGTCGCCGCCGAAGTGGGCCTCGCCGACGTGAATCAACCCGGCACCGGCGTTTCGATGGGAACCGTCTGGGGCGACTACGACAACGACGGCTACGAAGACGTCTTCCTCTACAAGTGGGGCCGCCCCGAACTATTCCACAACGACGGTGGCAAGCATTTCAGCCGCGTCACCGAAACCGCCAAGCTGCCCGCCTGGCTGAATGCCAACACTGCCGTTTGGTTCGACTATGACCGTGACGGCCTGCTCGATCTTTTCATCGGCGGCTATTTTCCGGAAGACGTCGATCTGTGGCATCTCAAAACCACGCGGATCATGCCCAACAGCTTCGAGTACGCCTCCAACGGCGGCCGCAAATACCTGTTCCATAATCTCGGCGGCGGCCGTTTCGAGGAAGTGTCGAAGGCGCTCGGCATTGAGTCGCGCCGCTGGGCGCTGGCCGCGGTGGCGGCCGACCTGCGCGGCACCGGCTATCCCGACCTGTTCGTCGCCAATGACTACGGCGTCTCGGAGTTATTTCTCAACGAGGGCGGCAAGCGTTTTCGCGAGGCCGGCAAGGAGTCGGGCGTCGGCTACCGGCCCAAGAGCGGCATGAACGCGTCCGTGGGCGACGTGCTCAACGATGGGCAGTTCTCGATCTATGTTTCGAATATCTCCGCCGACGGCGTGTTGATGCAAGGCAACAATCTGTGGGTGCCGCTGCCCGGCAAAGCCAACGCGCCCGACGGCGCCGTGCACTACGGAAATCTGGCGAACGCCATGGGCGTGGAGTTGGGCGGCTGGAGTTTCGGCGCGCAGTTCGGCGATCTCAACAACGACGGCTTTCTCGACCTCTACGCCACCAACGGCTTTCTTTCGCTCGACCGCAAGCGCAGCTACTGGTACGACTATTCAAAAATCGCCGGCGGCAACGAATCGATCATCTCCGACGCCGCCAACTGGCCGCTGCTCGACGGGCGCACGCTTTCCGGCTATGAAGGCAAGCACGTCTGGATCAACAACGGCAGCGGCGACTTCGTCGAGGTCAGCCGCGCGGTCGGCGTGACCGACCTCTACGATGGGCGCGCCCTGGCGATGGCCGACTTCGGCAACCGCGGCGTACTCGACGTGGTCGTCGCCAACCAGCGCGGGCCGCTGCTGCTGTATCGCAACCGCGTCGCGCCCGGGAACCATTGGGTCCAGTTCGAGCTCGAAGGGCGAGCGAGCAACCGCAGCGCGATCGGCGCGCAGGTGCGGCTCTATTGGGACGGCAAGCAGCAGGTGCAGGAAGTGTCGGGCGGCAGCGGGTTCAGCGCGCAGAGCGAGCGCCGCCTCCATTTCGGACTCGGCAAAGCCTCGCGGGTCGATCGCGTCGAAGTGCGTTGGCCTTCGGGACGCACTCAGACCCTCGAAGCCCCCGAGATCGACACGCTGCACAGGATTACGGAACCCGAATGACCCGCATCGCCACTAGTTCCGCCGCCACCGAGCCCGCCGCCGGCCCCCAAGCCGCCGCCGGCGCATCCCACAACCCCTCCGCGTTGGGGCGCTTCTTCAGCATCGAGAACCGCTACCTCGCCCCGCTGCTGATCACGACGATTCTGCTGGTCGGCCAGCTCTCGTTCGGCCTGCTCGAAAGCTTTTCGCGCACGGCGCTGGCGATTGTCGTCAGTATCGTCTTCGAGGTCGCGCTCGGCTGGCTGGTGCGCCGCTCGATCCCGCACCTGGCGAGCGCCTATATTTCAGGGATCAGCGTCGGCATCCTGTTGCGCTCGCCCGAATTCTGGCCTTACGCGCTGGGCAGCGCCATCGCCATCACCTCGAAGTACGCGATCCGCTGGAAGGGCAAGCACCTCTGGAACCCGTCGAACTTCGCGGTCTGCGCGATCCTGTTGTTGGCCCCCGAATATGTCGCCGGGCTGAGCGTGCAGTGGGGCAACAATCTGTGGCCCATCGCGATCGTCTGGCTGCTTGGCGCGGCGATCGTCTATCGCGTCGGGCGGATCAACATCACCCTGACCTACGTCCTCTCGTTCCTGGCCTTCGCCTGGCTACGCACCGCGATCACCGGGCACGGCTTCCTGGCCGAAGTTGCGCCGATCACCGGACCGATGTATCAACTGTTCATCTTCTTCATGGTCACCGACCCCAAGACCACGGTGAAGTCGAAGCGGGCGCAATGCGTGGTGGTGTTTCTGGTGGCGCTGGTCGAGATGATCCTGCGGCTTAACGAAAGCATCTACGCGCCATTTTATGCGCTCGGCCTGGTGGGGCCCGCCGCGATGGCGGTCGAGATCTGGCTGTCATCGCGAAGCACGGCGCGGCCGGCCGTCGCCGGCCTTTGAAATCTTCGTCCGGATCGCGCCCTGCCCCCGGGTTGTGTGCGATCTGCCCCAAGTCCTGTGCCGGCCAGCCTACGGAGAAGGGGAAAGAAGCGGCAAGGTGGCAACAGCAGCGGAACGCATTCCTCGGCGGCGATTCCAAATCTGGACCAACCGTCACCCGAACGGACACTTGGCTCGTCGAAATCCCTGGCCTGTAAGGAAGCTGCGTTTGGCCTTTGAATTGCCGTAGCAATCTCTCTATATACCTATGATCGCCATTCTCAAGGACCTTGGTTTCGGATTCCGAGTTCTGCGCCGCAGTCCCGCGTTCACGGCCGTTGCGGTGTTCACGCTCGGTCTGGGGATTGCCGTCAACACGACGGTATTCAGTTGGGTCGATTCCGTCCTGCTGCACCCCTTCCCAGGCGTCGGCGAACCGCACGACCTCGCCCTCATCGAGACGCTGACCCCCAGCGGCGAGTATCTGGTCAACACGTCTTACCTCGACTATCTGGACTATCGCGAGAGCCTGCAACTGGTCTCCGGAGTCGCCCTCGGACGCTTCACGCCGCTGAGCGTCGGCGCCGAGGGCAGCACGGCGCGCGCTTGGGCGGAACTCGTCTCGGGAAACTATTTCGATCTGTTGCAAGTCAAGCCCGTGTTGGGCCGCACGTTTCTGCCCGCAGAGGGACGCAACCAGGAAGGCGGCGCCCCGGTTGCCGTGATCAGCTATCGCCTGTGGCAGACCCGTTTTGGCGGCAACCCGAAGGTGTTGGGCCAGACCATCCGTTTGAACCGGCACCCGCTGACGGTCGTCGGCGTGGCGCCCCAGGATTTCCATGGCAGCACCGCCGGCGTGCTCTATGACGTTTGGATTCCCGTCACCATGGCCACCGCGATGGGTACCGGGCACGGCACCCTGCACAACCGCGGAACGCGCGACGAGACGTCCACGATCGTGCGGCTCAAGCCCGGAGTCACCATCGGGCAGGCCCGCGCCGAAGTGGCCGCGCTGGGTAAGCGGCTGGCGGCGATGTATCCGGACACCAACCGGGGTATCGAGCTCACGGTGACGCCGCTGTGGCAGGGGCATCTGGGCGCGCAGGGCATGTTGCTACAGCCGCTGCGCATTCTGATGGCGTTGTCTCTGCTGCTTCTGCTGATCGTCTGCGCAAATGTCTCCAACCTGTTGCTGGCCCGCGCCGTCTCGCGCCAGAAAGAGTTCGGTATCCGGCTGGCGCTGGGGGCCCGCCGCTCCCGCCTGGCGACACAGCTTCTGGTCGAGACCCTGCTGCTGGCCGCCGGCGGCGCCGTGGTCGGGGTCACGCTGGTTGTCTGGAGCGGGCAATCGCTCGGTTTGCTGATCCCCATCGTGGATGTGCCGCTCGATTTCGGCGGCAGATTGAACCTGTCGACTCTCGGCTTCACGTTGCTGATCGCACTCGTCGCGACGCTGCTATCGGGCACGGCGCCGGCCCTGCTCACCGCCCGCTCCGGTCTGAATGAGATCCTCAAGGAGGGCGGCCGCAGCGGAAGCGGCGGCGTCCGCTCGCACCGCCTGCGGAGCCTGTTGGTGGTTTCCCAGATGGCCTTGGCTACGGTGGCGCTGGTCGGCGGCGGGTTGTTCTACCGCAGCTTCCAGAACGCGAGCGGCATCGATCCGGGCTTTGACCGAAGCCATATCTCGGTGTCGCAGTTCTATCTCTCCTACGCCGGCTATTCGGCGCAGGAGCAGCGCGAATTCTGCCGCAACCTTCGCGAGCGGTTGGAGTCGGAACCGGGTGTGGTCGGCGTGACCTACTCCGATGTGGTCCCGATGTCGACCGCCTCCGGGGCCGGCTCCACGCCCTGGCACCAGCTCGACATCGAAGGCTATACGCCCGCGCCCGACGAGCAGATGATGATTCATCGCGCCACCGTTCCGCCCGGCTACTTCGATCTGCTCGGCATCCCGCTGCTCGAAGGGCGCGACTTCACCGAACGCGATTCCGCCGAAGCACCCCTGGTGATCCTTGTGAATCAGACCTTCGCCAATCGGTTCTTCCACGGCGGTAACGCGATCGGCCGCAAGGTCCATTTCGAAGGCCGCCTGGCGACCGTTGTTGGTTTGGTGAAAGACAGCAAATACCAGACGCCGATCGAGGGTCCCACGCCGTTCTTCTACATACCCTTCCGCCAATGGTTCGCGCCCGGCCTCAACTTTTCGGTCTTCCTCAAGACCGCCGGCGACCCGCTGCGCCTGACGCCCATTCTGCGCCGTGATGCCCTCGCCCTCAACCAGGACGCCGTGTTCACTACCCGCTTGTTGTCCGACGCCACCACCGGCTCGCTGTTCGCGCAGCACGTCGCGGCCAGCCTGCTGGGAGTGGTCGGTGCCATCTCGCTGCTGCTGGCGGCCGTTGGCCTGTATAGCGTGATGAGCTACGCCGTCACCGAGCGCACGCAAGAGATGGGAATCCGAATGGCGCTGGGCGCGCAGCGAGCAGATGTTCTCGGGCTGGTGCTGCGGCAGGGCCTGCGCCTGATCCTGCCTGGGCTGCTGGCCGGAACCCTCATCGCCCTGGCCGCGGCGCGCATCGTCGCCGGAATGCTGGTGAACGTCAGCGCCTCCGACCCGCTCTCCTACGCGGCGGCGGCGGCATTCCTCGGACTGGTAGCGGCGCTCGCCAGCTACCTGCCGGCGCTGCGCGCCACGCGCGTGGATCCCATGACCGCCTTGCGCAACGAGTAAGCGCCGACGGGTTTTGCGCTCGCCCGCCGTGCTGTTCCGGCATGCCTCCACGAGCCGTTATTCGCGTGCCTTCAACCCAGCAGCTTCTGAGGCCTTTCGCTTCGACTCCTCGTGAACCAGGCTAGCGCTTCCTTGCCAGCAATGCCGCAACCCCTCCCAGCAGCGACCCGGCAAGCGAGGCGGAAAATCCGACTCCAGCCGCGATCAGGACCTCGAAGGGCCACAGGTTGTGAGACGTCGGGTCGGCGAGCGTTTCCGCCTCAACACGCGCCATAACGCAAGCCGGAAAGGCGAGGCCGACGCATAACAATGCCCACAAGAACGGGATGTCGAATACCAGCCGCAGCAATGCCGCAAGCACCACGGCAATCGCAATCGAATAGCCGGGTAGCGAACCCGGCAGCGACAACTTTGCGTACGGAATTTGCCAGTAGGAAATACCGATCGCCAGGAAGGTAATCAAGAATGCCAGCAGTACGCTGAGCCATGAATTTCGCTGCACTGCACCTCCCGGCTAACCCTGGCGGTGTTGGCGATCATTTTAGAACGTTCCTGAGTCTGCGGCACGGGGGAAAACCCGAGTGTCAGACGCACCTCGGGTTGCTAAACTGCGCCAGGGCCTGTCCTCCCGCCGCGGTGATGAGCATCCGTTTCCGGTCCCCGCTCATCCGCGGCATCAACGCGGGGCGAAAGCCGATTCCAACTCTCGAGAGGACTTCTTCATGGTGACGATGGCAGACTACACGGTGCTGCGCGACGGCACATTCGACCTCGATAGCGGCGCGCATCTGGAACTGGCGCCGTTTTTTCCGCCCGACGATCTGGTGCCGGGCACGGGCCAGGCGAAAGCCATCCTGTGCTACAAAGCGCGGCCGTTGGCGCAACCGCCCTTCTCTCCCCAAGTCGACCTCAAGATCTCATTGAAGTTTCAGAACCTTCAAATCGAAACCATCCGCATCAAAGACGACAACGTGCGCGGGTTGTGGGAGGCGTTCTCGGCGGCGGAATTGAGTCAGACGGTTGGCAATGTTTTCATTTTCACTTCCGTCACGGGACGCGTCCGCATCTCCGACGTGGTGCTGTGGTATCAGCGCAGGATTTCCGGGTAGCCCTCGGAAACGGCCGCGGACGCCGCCAAAAACGGAATTGTGCCATCATCGGCGGTGC
Organism: Terriglobia bacterium; assembly: GCA_963824095.1. Classification (GTDB taxonomy): domain Bacteria; phylum Acidobacteriota; class Terriglobia; order Bryobacterales; family UBA6623; genus JBBDWJ01. The sequence goes on from CAWGNS010000002.1 coordinate 139,223, forward strand.
GCTAGGGGCGCGCCGGCACCCACTTGCCGAAAGGGCCATGCCCGCCTACAGAAACAAAACTGGAGGTGTGCGCGTGAGTCTGGAAAATTTCCGGAAACAAGCGAAACTGCTCGTCCGTTGGCACCGCGACGGCAACTATTCGGTGGGCGGCCGAATCCGCCAGCTCCCCCGCTATCGAGAGCTAACCGATTAGCCCGCAACGTGCCTTTTGTTCATCGGCTGAAGCAAGAGCCATGGGGCCAGTCGTCGTTCCTCGTTCGCGATCCCGATGGCAACTGGCTTTGCTTCGCCGGCTAGCTTTGTCGAGGTGATCGCTTCGAAACACAGACAACGAGGCCCGGAGCGAACCGCCGCGCCGGAGGCCGCTGCCACAGCCGGCGCCGGACGCCAGCCCAACGCACGTCCTGCATCTTCCCCCTGGTGAGATCGCTCGCAACAATCGCCGCCCCCCGCCGATAAACCAGTTGGAGAGGCAAGGCCGCGCCTTCGCGCAAGTCCTTCGCCCCGTATCGATCAAGGAGGACAGCTCGTGGGCTCAGGACCAATCCCACCCGTCGGCGGCGGAAAGCCGCGAATCGACAATTCCCATACTCAGGAAGTTGCGAAGACCGCCAAGCCGGCGCGTTCCCACAAAACCGGAGCCAGTTCGTCCGGCGGGGAGGTGTCGCCCAAGGAATCGAGTTCCACCGAGTCGGAGCGGCGCGCCCACGGCAGCGTGATGGAAGCTCGCGTCAAAGGAGCGACAGATCTTCGCAAGGGGTTCGAGGCTGTCGAGAAGAGCCACACGCTGACGGATGGGGTCTTGCAAACCGGCCGCGAAGTCGCCGAGGCCCGTGCGACGCGCGTTCTCGGAGAGTTGCAGGAAGCCCAGAATGACTTGATTGGCATTGACCGGCGCATGAAGCAAGTCGGCGCGGCGATGGCCAAGATCGATAAGCCCGGCGAGCTGGGCCGTTTCACCAGCTTGTCGGAAGAGATGGCCGAGCTCTCGGAGGCGCGCAAAGCGGTTTCGGGCAAACTGGGCAAGGCCGAGTCGGCTTTGCTCGGGATGCGCAAGGAATTGGCGGCCGGCGACAAGATGGCGTCGAGCAGCGCGAAGATCGCCGAAGGGCTCGAAAAGGCTAAAGGGCTCAAGCAGCTTTCCGGCAAGGTGCTGTTTGGCCTCGACGTGTTGAGTAAGTATGAGGAGTTCGCCAAAAAGGATCCGGCCAATGCGGGCAAGAACATGACCAAGGCCGTGACGTCCGCGGTTTCCGGGCTCGCGGACCTGCCGGTGTCGCGCGGGACGAGCGCTTCGGGCGCGGCCGTGGCTCTTCTCAAATTCGGGCTTGAAACGGCAGGAATGCAGGATACCGATACCTTCAAGGCCGTCGACCTGGCCTCGCAGGCTTTTCCTGGCGATGTCATGAGCAAAGGTTTGGAGCAGGCGGTTGAGCTCGGGTACGCCAGCGTCGAGACGCTGCGGACCGGAAACATCCAGCAGTTCGAGGCTTTAAACAAGGCCAACCTGAAGGGCGATAACGGCGCAGTGCTCCAGGGCATGGCGGTGTTGGGTGAAGTGGCGGCCGATGTGATCGCCGGCGACAACATCGGGCGCAATATCCCCACCGATGACAAATCGCTCTACTTCAAGGACTTCTTCCAGGGCCTCCTGACCGAGCGGGGCACCGATAGCGTAAGCGCCGGGCAGGTCGGCCACGCCGCCGGCGAGAAGCGGGCGTTGCTTGGGCGGCTGATGCACGGGGCGCGAACTCCCGGCGACGACGTGATGAAAATCCAGGACGTGATCAGCAAGGGAAATGCCAGGGATATTGCGGCGGCGCTGCAGGCGACTCCGACACAGGATTTGGTTGCTTCGCTGCACGAGTATAGCGGGCAGCAATCGGACCCTCTGGCCACTTCGGTGAACGATCTGATGGACGTGGCCGGCAAAGCAAGCGATCCGGCGGCGAAGGCGCAGATCTACGATAAGGCGCTGGGGTTGCTCGCTTATGGCATCGCCCAGGGGCGCGGGGATAGCGTCCGCCAGGTCAAGGCGGGGCTGGACGCCCGTCCGGCGGGGGCCATTCCACCAGAAATTCGGACGCGGTTGGATCGCCTGGTAAGGCAGGCGGAGTAAGCGAAGCCCGAGGGCGCCTGCCGCTTCGGAACCTCTCCCTCCCGGCGATTGCCGGCCGGGTCGGAAGGCCTCGATCCGCCCTGTCTTCGCCCCGCGATCCGGCCCGCGGCGGGCATACACCCGCCGGTCTTTACGGCGCCGCCACGATGTCGGCGCCGATCATGCCCCACCAATCCGACGGCACGCTATATCCCATTGTCACCGAGCTTCCGCCAGCCGCCACCGACTGTGCGCCGTTGCCGCCGCCGGTCGAACAATTCACTTGTTTCACCCAGCTCAGCGTCTTGTTGGAAACGATGTTGCCGTCACAGCCGGTGACCAGGGCGTCGACCACCATGTTCCCCAAGGCGCTGGGGACGGTGACTTGCGGCGACGCGTTACTGCCGAAGCTGGTCAATACGTTGCGAAGCGGAGTCGTTTGGTCTACGCCGGTAAAACTCGTGGAGCCCGCTTCCAGAGAAGCGTTGCCTCCGGTCAGGGTGACCTGCACCGCGTGCGTACCGGTCGCCGGCGCCACCAGATAGAACAGTTGGGCAAACCCCGCCGTCCGATTGTTGCTGTGCACGATGCCCGCCGACGTCATGGCGACCCCGTTATAGGTCACCGCCAGGGTGCGCGACGTATCCGGATTGACCCCAACCGCGACGACGACCGTGAGCAGCCGATTCAAGCCGGTCGGGGTGATGGTGTGATTCCAGCTCAAGCTCGAACCGCTCGCGACCGACGCTCCGGCGGCGCTGGGCCCCACGACGTCGAACGCCACCCCCGCGGGCGGAAGCGACGACACCACGGACAGGGAAACCGCCGCGGTGTGGCTCAAACTGCCGCTCACACCCGTGATCGTCAGCGGATAGGTGCCAACGGCGGTACTCCCGCCAACCGTCACCGCCAGTGTCGACGATCCCGTTGCCGGGTTCGGCGTGAATGTCCCGGTGGCCCCCGTCGGCAGTCCGCTCACGCTCAGCGTCACCGCGCTGCTGAAGCCGTTGGTCGGGCTGATCGTCACGCTGTAGTTCCCCGACGCGCCTTGCAGTAGTGTCTGGCTGGCCGGTGTCGCGCTCAACCCAAAGTCAGGCACGACCACGGTGAGCGACACCGTAGTGGTGTGCGTCAGCGTGCCGCTCACGCCCGTGATGGTCAGCGGATAGGTTCCCGCCGGTGTGGTCCCCGCCGTGGTCACCGCCAGCGTCGCCGACGCCGTCGCCGGGTTCGGCGTAAACGTTCCCGTAGCCCCTGTCGGCAGGCCGCTGACGCTCAACGTCACCGCGCTGCTGAAGCCGTTGGTCGGGCTGATCGTCACGCCATAGTTGCCCGAAGCCCCGCGCTGCAAGGTTTGGCTGGCCGGCGTCGCGCTCAGCGAAAAATCGGGTGCGGTCACGGTGAGCGAGACCGTGGTGGTGTGCGTCAGCGTGCCGCTCACGCCTGTGATGGTCAGCGGATAGGTTCCCGCCGGTGTGGTCCCCGCCGTGGTCACCGCCAGCGTCGACGACGCCGTCGCCGGATTCGGCGTAAAGGTCCCCGTCGCTCCCGTCGGCAAGCCGCTGACGCTCAACGTCACCGCGCTGCTGAAGCCGTTGGTCGGGTTGATCGTCACGCCATAGTTGCCCGAAGCCCCGCGCTGCAAGGTTTGGCTGGCCGGTGTCGCGCTCAGCGAAAAGTCGGGCACCGTCACGGTGAGCGACACCGTGGTGGTGTGCGTCAGCGTGCCGCTCACACCTGTGATGGTCAGCGGGTACGTTCCCGCCGGCGTGCTCGCGCCGGTGGTCACCGCCAGCGTTGACGACGCCGTCGCCGGATTCGGCGTAAACGTTCCCGTAGCCCCCGCCGGCAGGCCGCTGACGCTCAAGGTCACCGCGCTGTTGAAGCCGTTGGTGGGGCTGATCGTCACGCCGTAGTTGCCCGAAGAGCCGCGTTGCAGGGTTTGGCTCGCCGGTGTCGCGCTCAGCGAAAACTCCGGAACGGTTGGAGCGGCGACGTTCAGCGTAAAGTTCGTGGTCCGGATCACCGAACCCGCCGTTGCCGTCACCGTAATCGGCCACGTACCTACAGCGGCGGACGCGCCGGCATTGATCGTCAGGGTCGTGCTGCAGGTTGGCGAGCAACTCGGCTGGCTGAACGATGCCGTTGCTCCCGTGGGCAGACCCGAGGCGCTGAACGTGGCGCTCTGGCTCAACCCCGACAACAAGCTTGCCGTAATCGTGTTGGTCACCGCCGAACCTTGGGTGACCGACTTGTTGCCTTCATTGCTCAAGGCGAAATCGACGGCCGGCTGTCCGGAAGCCGCGACGATATCGGCCCCGATCATGCCCCACCAATCCGACGGCACGCTATACCCCATCGTGACCGAACTCGCTCCAGCCGCAACCGATTGCGCGCCAATGCCGCCGCCGGTCGAACAATTCACCTGCTTGAGCCAACTCAGCGTCTTGTTCGAGACGATGTTGCCGTCGCAGCCGGTCGCGAGTACGTCCACCACCACATTCCCCGTAGCGCTCGTAACGGCGACCTGCGGCGATGCATTGCTGCCGAAGCTGGTCGCCACGTTGCGAAGCGGGGTCGTCTGGTCTACGCCGGTGAAACTGAGCGATCCTGCTTCCAGCGAAGCCGTTCCTCCGGTCAAAGTGACCTGCACCGGATGCGTTCCGGTCGCCGGCGCTATCAGATAGAACAACTGTCCATACCCCGCGGTTTGGTTGTTGCTGTGCACGATGCCCGCCGGCGTCATGGCAACCCCGTTGTAGGTGACCGCAAGGGTTTTGCCGGTATCGGGACTGGTCCCGACGACGACACCGACCGTCAACAGACGGTTGGATCCGCTTGCGGTAACGGTGTGGTCCCAGGTCAAACTCGAACCGCTCGTGACCGACGCTCCGCCCGAACCGGGCCCCACTGCGTCGAACGTTACAACTCCCGGAGGCGGAAGCGATGTCATGACAGACAGTGAAACCGCGGCGGTGTGGCTCAAGCTGCCGCTCACGCCCGTGATCGTGAGCGGATAGGTGCCGACCGGCGTACTCGCGCTGGTGCTCACCGCCAACGTCGACGACCCCGTCGCCGGATTCGGCGTGAACGTTCCCGTCGCCCCCGTCGGCAAGCCGCTGACGCTCAGCGTCACCGCGCTATTGAAGCCGTTCGCAGGGCTGATCGTCACACCATAGTTGCCCGGCGTCCCTTGCACTACCGTTTGACTGGGCGGTGTCGCGCTCAGCCCAAAGTCAGGCACGATCACGGCGGTCACCGTGAGCGACACGGCGGTGGTGTGGGTCAGCGTGCCATTCACACCCGTGATGGTGAGCGGATAAGTGCCAAGCGGCGTGCTCCCACTAGTCGTTACCGTCAGCGTCGACGATCCTGTTGCCGGATTCGGCGTGAACGTTCCCGTCGCCCCGGCCGGCAGTCCACTGACGCTGAACGTCACCGCGCTATTGAAGCCGTTGGTCGGGCTGATCGTCACTCCGTAGTTCCCCGACGCCCCTTGCTGGAGTGTTTGGCTGGAGGGTGTCGCGCTCAACGCAAAGTCGGGCACGGGCACCGTGAGCGATACCGTGGTGGTGTGCGTCAATGTGCCGCTCACACCCGTGATGGTGAGCGGATACGTTCCCGCCGGCGTGCTCCCGCCAACCGTAACCGCCAGCGTCGACGATGCCGTCCCCGGGTTCGGTGTGAAACCGCTCGTAGCCCCGGTCGGCAAGCCGCTGACGCTGAACGTCACCGCGCTGTTGAAGCCGTTGGTGGGGCTGACGGTCACCCCGTAGTTGCCCGACGCCCCTTGCTGTATCGTTTGGCTGGGCGGAGTCGCACTCAGCCCAAAATCGGGCGGGGTCGGCACCGTGAGCGATACCGTCGTGGTGTGTGTCAGCGTGCCGCTCACACCCGTGATGGTGAGCGGATACGTTCCCGCCGGCGTGCTCCCGCCCATCGTCACCGCCAGCGTGGACGACGCCGTCCCCGGGTTCGGCGTGAAACCGCTCGTAGCCCCGGTCGGCAAGCCGCTGACGCTGAACGTCACCGCGCCGTTGAAGCCGTTGGTCGGGCTGACGGTCACGCTATAGTTGCCCGACGCCCCTTGCTGTATCGTTTGGCTGGGCGGTGTCGCACCCAGCGCAAAGTCGGGCACGGGCACCGTGAGCGATACCGTCGTGGTGTGCGTCAGCGTGCCGCTCACACCCGTGATGGTGAGCGGATACGTCCCCGCCGGCGTGCTCCCGCCAACCGTAACCGCCAGCGTCGAGGATGCCGTCGCCGGGTTCGGCGTGAAGCCGCCCGTCGCCCCGGCCGGCAGTCCGCTGACGCTGAACGTCACCGCGCTGCTGAAGCCGTTGGTGGGGCTGACGGTCACGCTATAGTTGCCCGACGCCCCTTGCTGTATCGTTTGGCTGGGCGGCGTCGCGCTCAGCCCAAAGTCGGGCAGCAGCGACACGGTGAGCGATACCGTCGTGGTGTGCGTTAGCGTACCGCTCACACCCGTGACGGTGAGCGGATACGTTCCCGCCGGCGTGCTCCCGCCAACCGTAACCGCAAGCGTCGACGACCCCGTCGCCGGATTCGGCGTGAAGCTGCTCGTCGCCCCCGCCGGCAATCCGCTGAGGCTGAACGTCACCGCGCTGTTGAAGCCGTTGCTGGGGTTGACCGTCACGCTATAGTTGCCCGACGCCCCTTGCTCTAGGGTTTGGCTGGGCGGTGTTGCACTCAGCCCAAAGTCGGGCACGGGAACCGTGAGCGATACCGTGGTGGTGTGCGTCAGCGTACCGCTCACACCGGTGATGGTGAGCGGATATGTTCCCGCGGGCGTGCTGCCGCCCATGGTCACCGCCAGCGTCGACGATCCCGTCGCCGGGTTCGGCGTGAAACCACCCGTCGCCCCCGCCGGCAAGCCGCTGACGCTGAACGTCACCGCGCTGTTGAAGCCGTTGCTGGGGTTGACCGTGACGCTATAGTTGCCCGACGCCCCTTGCTGTACCGTTTGGCTCGGCGGTGTCGCAGTGAGCCCAAAGTCGGGCACGCTCGCGGCGCTCACGTCGAGCGATACCGTGGTGGTGTGCGTCAGAGTACCGCTCACACCGGTGATGGTGAGTGGATATGTGCCCGCCGGCGTGCTCCCGCCAACCGTCAGCGCCAGTGTCGAGGACCCCGTCCCCGGGTTCGGCGTGAAGCTGCCCGTCGTCCCCGCCGGCAAGCCGCTGACGCTGAACGTCACCGCGCTGTTGAAGCCGTTGCTGGGGTTGACCGTCACCGCGTAGTTCCCCGACGCCCCTTGCTCTATCGTTTGGCTGGCTGGTGTCGCGCTCAGCCCAAAGTCGGGCACAGGCACGCTGAGCGATACCGTGGTGGTGTGCGTCAGAGTGCCGCTCACACCCGTGATGGTGAGCGGATACGTCCCCGCCGGCGTGCTCCCGCCCATCGTCACCGCCAGCGTCGACGACGCCGTCCCCGGGTTCGGCGTGAAGCTGCTCGTCGCCCCCGCCGGCAATCCACTGAGGCTCAACGTCACCGCGCTGCTGAAGCCGTTGCTGGGGCTGATCGTCACGCTATAGTTGCCCGACGCCCCTTGCTGTACGGTTTGGCTGGGCGGTGTCGCACTCAGCCCAAAGTCGGCCAGCAGTGACACAGTCAGCGATACCGACGTCGTGTGCGTTAGCGTGCCGCTGACACCTGTGATGGTGAGCGGATACGTTCCCGCCGGCGTGCTCCCGCCAACCGTCACCGCCAGTGTCGACGACGCCGTCCCCGGGTTTGGCGTGAAACTGCTCGTCGCCCCCGCCGGTAATCCGCCGACGCTGAACGTCACCGCGCCGTTGAAGCCATCGGTGGGGTTGACCGTCACACTATAGTTACCCGACGCCCCTTGCTCGAGTGTTTGGCTGGGCGGTGTCGCACTGAGCGCAAAGTCGGGCAGCAGCGACACGGTCAGCGATACCGACGTGGTGTGCGTCAGCGTGCCGCTCACGCCCGTGATGGTCAGCGGATACGTTCCCGCCGGCGTGCTCGCGCCCATCGTTACCGCCAGCGTCGACGATGCCGTCCCCGGATTCGGCGTGAATGTTCCCGTCGCCCCCGCCGGCAAGCCGCTGACGCTCAACGTCACCGCGCTGTTGAAGCCGTTCGCGGGATTGATCGTCACATCGTAGTTCCCCGACGCCCCTTGCTGTATCGTCTGGCTCGGCGGTGTCGCGCTCAGCGCAAAATCCTCACCGGCTGTGATGTTCAACGTGAAGTTCGTCGTGCGGCTAACCGCACCGGCAGTTGCCGTCACCGTAATGGGCCACGTGCCCAAAGCAGCGGATGCACTGGCGTTGATCGTCATGGTCGTGCCGCACGTTGGCGAGCAACTCGGCTGGTTGAACGATGCCGTTGCTCCCGTGGGCAGGCCCGACGCGCTGAACGTCGCGCTCTGAGTCACCCCGGCCGACAAGCTTGCCGTAACCGTGTTCGTCACCGCCGAGCCTTGTGCTACCGTCTTGTTTCCTTCATTGCCCAAGCTGAAATCAAACGCTGCCTGTCCGGCCGCCGCGACGATATCGGCGCCGATCATGCCCCACCAATCCGACGGGACGCTATATCCCATCGTGACCGAACCCGCTCCAACCGCCGTGGATTGTGCGGCGTTGCCGGCGCCGGTAGAGCAATTCACTTGTTTCATCCAGCTCAGAGTCTTGCTGGAGACGATGTTGCCGTCACAGCCGGTGACCAGTGCATCCAGCACCATGTTCCCCGCGGCGCTTGTCACGGCAACTTGCGGCGACGCGTTACTGCCGAAGCTGGTCGCTGTATTGCGAAGAGGCGTCGTCTGGTCTACACCGGTAAAACTGGAGGACCCTGCCGCCAGCGACGCTGTCCCTCCGCTCAGGGTGACCTGCACCGGGTGCGTACCCGTCGCCGGCGCCGTCAGATAGAACAGTTCACCAAACCCCGCGGTTTGATTGTTGCTGTGTACGATGCCGGCCGACGTCATCGCAACGCCGTTATACGTGACCGCAAGTGTTTTCCCGGTATCCGGACTTGTGCCCACTGCAACAGCGACCGTCAGCAGCCGGTTCAATCCGGTTGCGGCGACCGTGTGGTCCCAGCTCAAACTCGAACCGCTCGCGACCGACGCTCCACCCGGACCTGGCCCCACGGCATCGAACACGACTCCGGGAGGCGGCAACGACGACACCACAGACAGCGAAACCGCCGTGGTGTGGTTCAAACCGCCGCTCACACCCGTGATCGTGAGCGGATAGGAGCCAACCGGCGTAGCCCCGCCGGTGGTCACCGCCAGTGTCGACGATCCCGTTGCCGGGTTCGGCGTGAACGTTCCCGTCGCGCCGTTCGGCAATCCGCTCACGCTCAACGTCACCGCGTTGCTGAAGCCGCTCGTGGGGTTGATCGTCACGCTGTAGTTCGCCGACGCCCCTTGCAGCACTCCTTGGGTGGCCGGTGTCGCACTCAGCGAAAAATCGGGAATGCTTACCCCGAGCGTTGCCGTGGTGGTGTGCGTCAGCGTGCCGCTCACACCCGTGATCGTGAGCGGATAGGAGCCAAGCGGCGTGCTGCCGCTGGTGGTCACCACCAGCGTCGCCGTTCCCGTCGCCGGGTTCGGCGTGAACGTTCCGGCCGCCCCGGTCGGCAATCCGCTGACGCTCAACGTCACCGCGTTGCTGAAGCCGTTGCTGGGCGTGATAGTCACGGAATAGCTGATCGAATTCCCCGGCGCCACCGTCTGAGTCGCGGGATCCGCGGTGACCCGGAAGTCGGGCAGAATACCGGCGCTGAAGCGGTCGAGAATATTCGCCGCCATCTGTTGGATACGCGTGTCCACGACGCCGGGCGGGTAATTGCCATGGTCGAGTCCCCACGGTTCGCTGTCCAGCGCCCAACTCCAATTCATCGTCCCGGTTGCGAAGACCCAGGCTTGGCTTTGCGCCTGATAGACCGTTGTGTTCCCGTGGTCCGGACCCTGCACGCTCTGGTACGGAGAATTCGATAGCAGAGTGTAGGTGCCCGGGACCGCATCCGGCGTCGGGTATTCGGGGTAGACCCGATCCGCCTCATACCCAACCAGCCCAATCAAGCTATCGCCATCGTGGAGGCCGGTGCCGGCGTAGACCCAGTTGCTGCTATTCGTCACGACATAGGGCGTGTAGTAACCGTTGTTGAAGGGCGTCTGGCTCGTGTATTGCAGGCCGACGAATGCCTGCTCGGGACGGTTGAGCGGCGACTCCCGCCACAGCACCGTCTTCAGAGTCGGGTCCGCTATCGGATCGCGGGCCGCGTCCTTGTAACAAACCACCACGCGGTTGGGCACGCCGTTGCTCGACGGCTCCATGCGGATCTGCCAGTAGATGGAATCCGCGGCGAAAAAGCCAAGATTCACACCGGCATCACGAGCGCTGACAACAGCGTCGTACATCTGCTTGGAATAGTATTCGGGGTGACCGACAAAGAGATTGCCGTGATAGTCCAACAGGCGGCTCCCATCCGTATGTGTGTCCACATCGGTCGCGTAGGTAACGTCATACCCCGACCGCTCCATCCAACGGATGAAATTGATTTGCCCGGTGGACCAAAAATCGGTGACGCCTGAATCGGCAAAGGGCCGGTCGAACGAGACCTTCGCCGCTCGCGTGGTGCCGGTCGCGGGCACGTTCGGGCCAAAGCTGTTGTATTCGTACAGGCTCTTGCCCGTTGAATTGTTGTCCGGATAGTTGTTGTAAGCCTGTGCGGTCAGGATGGGTTGGTTGTACCGCAGCGCGGCCACACGGCTGTCGTCGCGCAACACGAACGAGATGTAGTTTTGGTAGCCCTGGGTGTTGGTGAGCAGGGCGACATAGACTCCACTGGTCCACGAGGCTTGGGTGGCGAGAGTGTAGGTTGGAGCCCAGTCGCACTCGACCATTCCGGTAGTTGAGTCACGAGGGCACGTTGGTTGCGTTACGGAATTGATCGAGCCAACGTGGAGCATGAGACGTCCACCAAGGCCCTGATACCAACCGATGCGATAGACGTCCATCGTGAAGGTCTGAGCCGGATTCGTGCTCACATACAAGGTGATGCTGCCGCCTTTGTTGACGCTCGTGGCGGACGCGTAGCCTTTGATCTGGCCCGTGGAATCGTTCGCAACCTTGTTGGAGATCTGCCACCCGAGCGTGCCGGGCTGCTCGTTCTCGATCACGATCGGATTGCTCTGTGCCCTGGCGGTTGTTGCAAACAGAAGAATCAGCGTGACGAGCGAGAAGAAACACGCGGTCAACTCGGACCGCGTAACGACGGAATACGGACGCGACCGCATCAGCCACCACCCTCACAGAACTCGGCTAGCTATCAGGGGACTTGGGGGGAATTGAGGCGAGTCTATCCCTGTTTCCGAAAAATGTAAAGTGGGGCACCCGGGGTGGGCGGCAAACACCCCCGGGGGTGGAGGAGAAACGCCGCGGAAAACAGCAGGCCGGGCAGGCGCAAGCGCGGTCAGAGCTCGAAATCAAGCTGCCATCGGACCACGGTGCTTGGGGCAAGGGCACTGCTATTGTCCCGGAATAGGCGTGCCGGAATGGCTCTGAAACTTCCGGCTTGGCATCCGATTGGCCCGTCCGATTGACCATCTTCTTGCAACGTCCCCACCAAACCGAATGTCCTAGGTAACGGAGGTAAACGGACATGGCTCTACCTATAATCACCAACCGCCGGCGTTTTCTGGCCGGAGCCGCGGCGGGAGGCGGACTCTTGATGACCGCCTGCGCAAGCGGCCCCACAGCCGCTGCCGGCGACGACGAAGCATCTTCCGGTAAACAAGAACCCGGCCACGAGGAAGAAGAAGTCTCCCCGGCCGAAGACCTGATGCGCGAGCACGGGGTGCTCAAACGCGTGCTGCTGATCTACCGCGAAGGGATCGCGCGGATCGACTCCAAGCAGCAGCTTCCGCCCGAACCGCTATCGGGCTCGGCGAACCTGATCCGCAGCTTCATCGAGGACTATCACGAGAAGCTGGAAGAAGAGCACCTCTTTCCGCGCTTTCGTAAGGCCGGAAATCTCGTCGAACTGGTGGATGAGCTCGAACTCCAGCACAACAGAGGCCGCGACTTGACCGCCACGATCCAGCGCCTCGCCACGGCCGACTCCTTCAAAGATGCCGCCAGCCGAGCCGAGCTTCGCACCGCCTTGCAGCGATTCGTGAGCATGTACGAACCGCACGAGGCCCGTGAGGACACCGTGCTCTTTCCTGCGTTCCGCAAAATCGTCTCTGCCAACGAATACGCCGCACTGGGCGAGGATTTCGAAAAGAAGGAACACGAGCTTTTCGGCGAGGACGGCTTCGAGGAAAACGTGGATAGAGTTGCCGGGTTCGAAAAGACTCTCGGCATCTACGACTTGTCCAAATTCACACCACCGGCGTAAGATCGAGGCACAGAACCATGGGCGCGATGACGAAAACCCTTCACACGCAGGCTCCGGCAGCCACCGTGCTGATTCGCCTGGCGGTCGGATCGGTCTTTCTCTCCGAAGGAATTCAGAAATTCCTCTTTCCGGACCGGCTGGGCGTCGGGCGCTTTCTCAAGATCGGCATTCCCGCCCCGCAGACGCTCGCGCCCTTCGTCGGTTGCCTCGAGATCGTGTGTGGGACGCTGCTGTTGTTCGGGCTCCTGACGAGACTGGCTTCGATCCCGTTGGTTGCCGTGATGCTGACGGCGATCACGACCACCAAGATCCCGATTCTGCTGAACGCCGGATTCTGGAGCATGGCGCATGAAGGGCGCACCGACTTCGCCATGCTGCTGGGCTCTCTGTTCCTGCTCGCTCGTCGGCGCCGGCCCGGCGTCGCTGGACGCGTTCCTGCTAGCCCGCCAAAACCCCTGATCCGCAAATTGCGCACAGACTGGGGGCTGCCCCTATGTCGCGGGATGAGCATGGGGTCCACAGCGGTGGCGGCACCCCTCTTGCGCACTGCTTCAGCGCACCACCGCCGGCGAGCCGGCGCCTGGGGCAAACACTTGCGCGTCTCCGCTGCCATCGGCGGCGACGACCAGGATGTTCATAAAGGGCGGCGTCTTCGCGGGGACCATCCCGTAGAGCACGTGGTTGTCGTCCAACCATTCGGCCTGGTCATCCACGCTCCTGATTTCGGCGAGCGCGGTCTCCTGGAACGTGCTCAAGTTCAGGACGGTCAAACGCCAACTGCCGGGCGAGACCATTTTCTTGAAGGCGATGCGTGTCTCGTCGGGCGACACCGAGGGGCACTCGACGCCCTTGTAGAGGATCCTGACGGATCTCGCCCCAATATCGCCGCGCACCAGATAATTCACGCCGCCGGTTCGCAACGTCGCGTAGAAAGCGTTGCTGTCGTGAAGGAACGTCACCCCCCAGTAGTTGAAGTCGGGCGACTCGATTCGATCCCCATCCCGAAACACCTTGAAGGATTCCAGGTTGGCCAGCGTGGAGCCGGTCTTCATGTCCAACAGCAACGTGGCCGTGGACAGACTGGTGTCGGCATACGAGTGGCCCGAGACGAAAACTGTGAACGCACCGTAGCGGCCATCGGGCGAGATCCGGGCCCTCGACGGAATGCCGTCGAGCCGCACGCTCGACAGCGGCTGAAACCGGGCGTCGACGAGAGTCGCGATCGTCTGGGCGCTGAACAGCTTGATCTCGCGCGTCAAGCAGATTCCTTTGCCCGCCGCGAAATAGATTCGCTCGCAATGAAGACTAGTCGCCTTGCGGTCCTCCAGCGCGTCCAGCGGCGAAATTTCAACCGTGCCCAGCTCAGCCGAAGGGCGAAGATTGAGCGCGACCAAACGCCCCGGGGCGACAGCCGCCGATTCGCCGGATGTGGCAGCAGCCCGCTCTTGCCCCTGTTTCGCCGGCTCTTGCGCCTGTTTCGGTTGAGGGGCGGGACGATCGGGAGCAGGCTTCGCTCGCGCAGACGGTGGCGATTCGACTGCGGGCGTCGTCGCCGGAGCTATCTCGCGCCCGCCCGCCGCACTCTCTGCCGTTGCGGGCGGCGTGGAAGGAAGCGCCGGTTGCGGCGCGGGCCCCGGGCCGTTGTCTGGTTCGACCTCGGAACCCACCGCGCGGGGCGGAGGGGCGGCCTGCGAGACCGGCGGGTTGCGATAGCGCCGCGCCACGATCAGGCCATAAGCAATCATCGAGACCACGCAGCCGGCGCAGAGCAACAAAAACAGCTTGCGGCGGCGGTCCCGACTCATGCGTACCTCTTTCGCACAATCATGCCGGCCGAGAAGACCATCGCCATCATCAAGCCTGCCAGGAACACCGCAACGGCTGTCTTGACGGTACCCGAGGACCACAACCAGCCGAACAGCACCGAAGAAACCAGCCGCGACAGGCTGGAAGCGGTGTTCAGCAACGCAAGGCCCGTGGTGCGCAGCTCCGTTGCGAGCGTGGCGCTCGTCATGGCGGCCAACACGCCGTTGGTTGCGGCATAGTAGGCGCCCAGCAGCGCCACCGCGGCCATCGCCCCACGCTCACCGATTTCGGGAAGCAGCGTCAACCCGTAGACGGCTGCGAGTAGACCGTAGCCGAGGAAAAACACGCGCGCGCGGCCCCAGCGGTCGGCCAGACGCCCGGCGGGGACCGCAACCAGTAAATAGGAAACAGCGGTGAGAAAGGCATAGAGCGGAATCGATGCCGCCGAAGACTGCACATTCCTTTGAATCACGAGGAACAGAAACCCATCGCTGATGGTCACCACTCCCAGCACTCCCGCCGCAATCGTCAGCACGCGAAAATCGCGTTGCCGCAGCAAGCCGATGCAAGACCGCAGCGTCAGACGAGGGCGGCTCCGCGCCGGCCAGCGCGGCGGGCTTGTCCACCAGCAGCACGATCACCCCCAAACCGATCAGGGCGACGCAGAAACTCATCACCAGGACGACATCGAACGCGTCGGGCAGCAGCCGCAATATCAGGAACGCCGCCAATGGGCCGCCGACGGCGCCGCACGTATCCAGCGCGCGATGCACCGCAAACGCGGTCGCCAGCCGCTCGCGCGCGCTGGCCAACGAGATCATGGCGTCGCGCGGCGCGGTCCGAATGCCCTTACCCAGCCGGTCGACCGCAAGAACGCCGGCAATCAGCAGCCAAAGGTTTCCGGCGGCCAGCAAAGCGATGCGGCTCACGGCCGAGAGCGCGTAGCCGGCGGTGGCGACTTCCTTCTGCCGCCGCCGCCGATCGGCGTAGGCGCCCGCCCACAAACTCAGCAATGCTACCGCGGCGCCTTGCGACACGCCGTCCAGAAACCCGAATTCGATCGCACTAAAGTGTAAATACAGAACGAAATAAACAGGCAGAATACTGCCCACCATTTCCGAGGAAATATCGGTCAGCAGGCTTGTCAATCCGAGCTTCCATACCGTCGGGCTTACCTTCAGGGAAGCAGCAGGATCGGGGCCGTCTGGCGGTTCGGCTGTTCGCTGGCGAGACCGAATCCACGCCATGAAGTCGAGCTGATACATCGGTCAACGGAGTATACCCTATCCCCCATGGGTACTAGCCTTTGTCGCGGTCCCTCCTCTCTGCGCCCAGGCCAAAACGCTCGATGGTGGAACCGCAATCTCCAAGAGGTCATCGCCATGCTTCTCGAAAACAGCGAACCTCAGCGCGGCAGATCAAGTCTGGATCTGGGAGAGAAGCGTTTCGTCGGGCAGCTCGGTAGGACTGGAGAAGTTGATTTTATAGCCGTCGGGATCGGCGAAAAACACCTCCCACGCGGAATTACCGACTTGCGGTTCGCGCAGCGGCTGGATACCGCGTCCAGCGGCGGCGCGGTAGATCGCGATAGCATCCGTGCACTGAAAGTACATAGCGGCGCCATTGCCGAGGGTGCCGCTTGTCAGCATTTCCTCGCGGGTAGATTCGCTGGCCTCCTGAAGCATGAGGGCGGCGCCGCCGAGCGACATCCAACACCAACGCAGGCGACCATCCGGGACCCAGCGATTCTGGATCGTGAAGCCGAGGCCATCGATGTAGAAAGCCAGCGATCGCTGGATGTCGGTGACCATCAGCAGCGGCACCACAGCGGTTACGTTGTGAGTTGCAGCGGCAGTCGTGCTCACAGTTTCACCTCTCACCGATGGTCGCAGGCCTCTTTCAGCGATGCAAAGGAGCGATGTCCTGCTGATCCGCCGCTCGCCCGTATCATGGACGTCCCTCGAACCCGCCTGGCGTGCGGCGGCGATCGAGCGGGAGGCGAGCAAGGCGCCCACGGCGCTCCTGGGCGAGCGTCAAACGGCCGTAAACGGACCGACCTAAGCCCGACTTCGTCGGGAGTAAGCCGCCTCAAGGCGACTTCGGGAGCATCATTCTGGCGCCTCTACCGGGCTGCAGGCAATCTGCTTCCTCACCCCTGCTGTGCTCACCTTGTAGGTGGGCTGTGGGGTGCGAAGGGGACCAGATTTCTTGTTCAGCCACGCCGCGCCGAACTGCCGGCGCGGTGGGAAACCCCGTGACTGGCTCCTGGCAAGCACTGGCCCAATAATTGAAAGCCGGGGCCGCCGGCGCGGCGTTGCCGTTAGCTGGGCCGCAGCCGGGCGGCGGCCGAAAGCGATCTCGCAGCAGCGCCGCGCGCTGAGCGTATTGCTTTCATTTCACCTGGATCGATCGGAGATAGCCGACCAGATTGGAGATCCGCAGAGCCGCCTGCGTATCACTGGAGGTACTCTTGAATATGGGTCCCCACATCGGCATGTCTTCCGAGCCGTGGGAGGTTGGTCCTTTCCCTTGTAGTGTCGCCAGCACCCGCGCAGCGGGGAATTCTCCGCCGTTTTGACGAGCCAAAGTCGTCAGGTCGGGCACCATCCTTTTCAGGGCCGCCGCGGCAGGCCCGCCGCCTTGGGCAGTCTTTCCGTGGCAAACGGCGCAAACGGCCTGGTAAATCTCTTCACCGCCGGTCAGGGCGGCACTCTCCGAGCTGATGGGGACCTTCTTGACCTTGGTCTGGGCCAGCGCCGGGGAGGCCACTACCGCGGCCATCAACAGGACAGCAGCAATAGCAGCCAGAGCAACAAGAACTTTCCGTAAAGAGTTAGTTGGGTACATAAGGGGCGTCTCCGATCCTTCACTTCGGGGAAATCCGCCCGGCCAAACAGCCGAGCGCCAACTCCACGGAACGTCCGGAAAAAACACCCGACCCGTACGCCCGTACACCCCACCCTCTACCTTCAATGGCGTAATCTTCAGCCCGGACGTTTCAGGGATCGTCTTGCCCGAGCGGTTGGAGGGATTCCGCGGCGGGCTGCCGCCGCTTCCAGGAGCCGTCCGGGGATCCCTTCCTCTTGAGGTGGATCAATCGCCGCCGCGGCAGACGGCCATCAGTTCGACCTGAAGCTCTTCCAAGCCGAGGGGGACGGAGCCCACGAGCCGGAGCCGAGGGGGACGAGCCGAGGGAGAGCCGGGAGCCGAGGGGGACGGAGCCCATAACATTTGAGCCGAGGGGAGGAGCCGAGGGGGACGGGAGCCGCGGGAGCCGGGGGACGAGGGGGACGGAGCCCATAACATTTGTAAACAGGATAGACTGGAGAGCACTCGCATGCGATGCCCCGCCCAGCGCGGGTGGTGGCGGTCGGCGTACCGCATCACATCACCCACCGCGGCAACAATCGCCAAGACGTCTTCCTGACCGACGAAGACCGGCGCCGCTACCAACAACTGCTGCTGCTCAACCTGGCTCCCTGCCAAGCCGACCTGCTTGGGTGGTGCTGGATGTCCAACCACGTCCACCTGATTGTCGTCCCGCAGGCGGACGACTCGTTGGCACGCCTGGTTCGCCGTGTCCATTCCAGCTACGCGCAGGACTTCAACCGACGCCGCGGACGCGACGGCCACCTGTGGCGAAGTCGTTTCTATTCCTGCCCTTTGGGACGGTCCCATCTGGGCGCGGCGCTACTCTACGTCGACCTCAACCCGGTGCGCGCGGCGATGACCGGCACGGCGACGGCCTGGGAATGGTCGAGCGCCCGGGCGCACGTCTGCGGACGCGACGAGTCGGGGTTACTCAGCGCCGCCTGCCTGGCGCAGTTCGGTGGCTGCCCGGAGTGGGAGCACAGACTCCGACAAGGTCAACCCGAGACGATCGAGCGTGACTTGCGCCTGGCCACACGCAGCGGCGCACCCTTCGCCGACGCCGTCTGCCGAGAACAGATCGAGCACCAATTGTGCCTCGCCACAGACCGCCCGGCGGGCGAGGCCGCGCCAAGCTGCCCGAGCCCGATTCGCAGCGGTTCCATCACGCTAAGTCGTTGATAAATTGAAAGATAATATAGGGCAAGACACCAGATGTTACAAACATTAAGGGCTCCGTCCCCCTCTTGCCAGTTCTTTTTGAGCGTATGTTGTTGAGTTTGTTGGGGTGGCGGGGTTGTGACCGGTTTGGCGAGTTTGAGTCCCGATCGGGTTGAGTTCGACCGACGGGGCCTCTCGCCTGCAGCGCTGTAGAAGAGGCGGCCAGGCGCGCATGGCCACTCAGACGCGGTGTCTGTCACCGATCCGCCGATCTGCCCGCCCGATTTGCCGCTTGCTCTTCCAGGTTGGCTGCACTATACTGCCTGGCTAGTAATGGAGCAAAATCCCTTGGGAACAGTACTTAAACAGAGGTGTAATCATGGGACACACGTACCTGAGTACCAGTTCCTGGATAGCCCCAGTCGAAATTCACGGTTTCTCTTCCGCAGCCATCAGAAACCTTCACGCCCCTGCCTTTGATCGACGTCTTCGGCGCATCCTTGTTCGCGCGTTCGCGAGATTTGGAACCCTTTGCGTTGCGATTCTAGTCTGTTTTCTGCCGCTGAGCGGAGCGAGCATTGAACTGGCATTTGCCTCGGACTATTCGATCACGGACCTTGGCCCGATCACCGGAGTTCCAACCCCCTACGGAGGGTTGACGTTCCAATCGGACGATCTGAACACCCTGATCATCGGTGGAGCCGCGAATACTGCCAGCGGTCAACTCTACTCCGTGGGCGTAACCCGCGACAGCTCGGGCACGGTCACTGGTTTTTCCGGGTCGGCGTCACTTTTCGCCGCGGGGGCGTACAACGATGGAGGCGTCGTCTATGGCCCAGACGATGTTCTGTTCCTCGCCCGTTGGCCGGTCAACGAACTCGGGCAGACAAAGGCAGGCAGCACCACCACAGACAAGATTGTGGATATGGCGGCGCCTGGCGTGACAGCGAGCGGGTCTGGAGGGCTTTCGTTTGTGCCCACCGGATTCCCAGGGGCGGGACAATTAAAACTCGTCAGTTGGCCTTCCGGCGATTGGTACACGATTGGAATCGCGCCGGACGGCTCAGGCACGTTTGACGTGACCGGCGCGGCCCTTGAGACATCGATTGTCGGCGGCCCGGAAGGAATCTTCTATGTTCCGCTTGGATCGCCGGGATTTCCCAATCCGAGCATCCTGGTTTCCGAGTATTCTGCCGGCCTCGTAACGGCCTATGAAATCGATTCGAATGGCGACCCGATTCCATCCACTCGCCAAATTTTCATCTCCGGCTTAAGCGGGGCAGAGGGTGCAGCGATTGATCCGGTGACGGGAGATTTCTTCTTCTCCACGTTCGGGACCGGGACCGACCGAGTGTTTCGGGTCAGCGGCTTCGCACAGCCTCCAGATGCTCCTGAGCCCCCAACCGCAGTCCCCGAGCCGCGAAGCCTCTCACTTCTCGTGGGAGGGCTGATCGTCCTGTGGTCCGTCCGCAGAAACTTCAAAACACTTGGGTAGGCCGGTACTGTCGCACGACACGGCATCCGTCGTTCATTGGCCCTTCTCACAGGCCGCGTACCCCGGTCGATCAGGATGCGCGACAGCTGCACGCCTGAAAAGGGCTCCGTCCCCTTCGTCCCCTTTCCGCCTCAACAACTCTACGCCGAGCTGCTAACACTTGTCGCGCAGAGTCTGGATGTAGGATCGCCGGTCTTCGTCTACCAGGAAGAAGTCTTGGCGATTGTTGCCCCGCTGAGTGTCCACGGTCATATGGGCTATTCTCGGCGTTGGAGGGTGTTGTCGGGATGACGCAGACCGGTGCCTGTCACCGATCTGCCTCGTTCAACCAATGAGGCCGGGGTAGCCGTCTCGTACCCATTCCGCGAATGTGCTGGCCACTGATCGGAAAACGATATCGGTGTACATGCCTGAGAGGGTATTCTTAACTGCGGCTGAATCGGGGGAAACAATGAGTACCTGGTGGCCTCCCTCTGCTACCGCATTTAGAATCGGTTGGAAGGAATCTTGATCGTAGCGGTTGAAGCTGTAGCCAATCACCACCAACACCGAGTGGCTACGCGCCAACTCCTGAGCTTGCTGATACATGATCCTGACAAACGGGGAAGCAATGGACTTCGCCTTGTTCGGTACTGGGGCAACCACCCATTCTGGCGCATACTGCGAGTGCCCCACGCGGGCCCCCCGGAAAGGCGAGAAGCAAAATGCGATCGGGCCAGGCTCGAAATAGAACTCGGGTTCCGGCAAGGGCTCGATCCAGGCGATCTCATTGGCGCGCATCGTCGGACGTGAAAACTCCTCGGTCTCTAAGCAAAAGGTACCGTGCAAATGCAGCACGAGAGAACCTGTCTCTAGCACTGGCTGCACGCTACCAGTGGGTTGGAGCCCGACTCGGACTGATACTCCGTACCCAGTACGGGGATCCCATCGCCCTAGCTTCATCAGAAAAAGTTCGGGCAGAGAGTCGTAGTTGAAGGTGAGATAGCTGGAAGTTTGGAAGTCCGAAAAGAAGTCAAGGTAGCAATTACCCAATGGGTCGGCAGCGCAACTTAGCCCACTCGCAAGATAATAGTCCGCCTCTTGAACTACGTCCACTAACCGCCTCATGGGTTCCGTGTCCCTTCGATCCATCGCCCGCTGGAATAGACCCTCTATCGACTCGCCGTGGGGGAGATCCCTGAGTCCGAAACAAAGGCTCTTCAAGTCAGAAACCAGAGGATATGCGGCACTGGGTTGACGGTGTCCGTGGGGGGAGCTAGCGCTTGTCCGGGCGAACTCCGTTGCCGCGTCACCGTTGAACCCAGCACCCAGGAGGAAAAGCGGTTCTGTTCGCAAACGCCCCCTCTCATTCATCTTGAACCCCACTGGGCACGACTTTTAGGGCGAAAAGGGGGCGAAAAGGGGACGAAGCCCTTTACCAATCCGCCAGCCACCCGGATCAGCCCTCGGGCCCGAAGAATGCCCGGAAGGTTTGCAGTCACCTCACACCACGCCCGCATGAGGCCCTGAGACACCGGATAGAAGAGCTCTCTCACGTGGCTGGGCCGCGGTCTCATCACAACGGTTCACAAAAAACTCACACTGATTCCAAACCACTTAGCTTACCAGCGCACCAGCAGCCCTCCCCGGGCGCGCTATCCTGTGGTCAGAAAGGTTTGGCTCGTGTGCACCGTTGAAGAGCTCTCAAGAAAGCGCCCCCGCGGTCAGCAAAAGCGTCCGCACGGAAAACGCATTCAAAAAGTGACAAAACGAAGCCAATCCCATTTTCGAAACACCCCGCGCCACCGGACGGATTAGGAACAAGATAGGCGCCAGAGTTGAAGAAAACAACAAGCGAAAGTCCCACGACTTTCCTTCGGCCGTTATTCGTCCCCCAGAGCTGGGGAATCGGCCGAGCGGATTAGCTTCTGAGCAGATGGGAGGACAGGTCTGCGATGCAAAGCGACCACGCCCACTCGAATACTCCTTCCCGGACTCCTCGATTCCAAGCCCCGTTCATGGGGCTTTCCCCGACAGAGTCGGGCATTCGGCCGGTCCCTTACGGCCGGTAGGACGATTGCCCTCCTCTTCCAGGAGTTTGACCCTCGTGGCGAGGATATTGTAAGACGGCGCGTCCAGCCGGAAGCCTGCCGTCTTCCCTGGGCGAGCGGGCGATTCTGTCTCAGGGTAATATGGATTGGCCGAGGTTCTGAATCGGCAGGAGGCCCCGCGAACCGCTGCGGTTGCGGTGAAATGCATAGTAGGAGATCAGAATATGGCGAAGAGCGACAAGATGGGTCCAGAGACGCAGAAGTTTCTACTGCAAGTGTTGGCGCAGCTACGACGCGAAATTGTTCATCTCAATGTAGCGGCTCAAAAGCTGGAATCAGCGGTACGGGCCAACCGAGGCAATGGTGAGGTTGTACGAGAGCTGAAGTTATTCCGCGACTGGCTCCTCAGTTTGGCGGCCGCCTATCCGAAGATCGGCCTCAGCATGTATTCGTTATTCGGCAAGTGGAAAACTCTTCCAACAAAATACAGATTCTACTATGAAGTGATGCCCTGGGAAGGTGACTTACCCTGGGAATGAATTGAATGTATTCGAAGACAGAACGGGGAGCGACCCTGGCCTGCGGATCGAACCCAGCGCGACGCTACGCGCGCCATAGCTCCGGCCGGGTTTCCCGGAGGACGCTCAGAACTCTCGTTCCGGACTTCTTTCGATCAGCCTCGTCACTTCGGCGCGTCACAGTTGACCATCCACCGGACGCCGAACTTGTCGGTCACCATCCCGAAGGCCGCCGCCCAAAATGTCTTGTCGAGCGGCATGATCACCGAGCCGTCTTGGGAGAGGTTGTCGAAGAGTTGTTTGGCCTTCGCCGGGTCGCTCAGTCCGATAGCCAGGCTCATGTTGCCGGCCTTCTCGGGCGCTTCGGGGCTCGGGTCGTCGCACACCATGACCGTCGAGTCCCCGATTTTCATCGAGCAGTGCATGATGTTTTCCGCCGGGCCTCTATCGGACATGGGTGACTCGCCCACGGTCTGAAGGAATAGCACCTCGGCGCCCAGCGCGCTCTTGTAGAACTCGATCGCCTGACGGCAATTCCCTTTAAATGCGATGTATGGACTGATCAGCACGGTTACTCTCCATAGAACACAGGCCGCGGGGGCATCTGTCGGCCGCACGCGCGGGGACGCTATTTGGCCCGCAAAGATAAACGACTCCCCAGTATAGCCCTACGTCGAGAGGCCCCAACAACCCGTGGCTACGGCGTGTCTTCTCCACCAACGTCGCACCGTGGGGTTTCGGCGCGCTTCGGTGCGCGGCCAAGGCCGATCCTTGTATCCCAGGACGAGCGACATTGGGAAATTGATATCATTCTGGGGCCGGACCATGAAAAACGTTAGCCGCTTCCCTTCCCTATGGATCACCGTAGCTCTGCTGATCTCCGCGGTGCAGCCGGTTTTCGGCCAACAGAAATCGGAGCCGCCTCCGGGACAAAGCCCGGCATCCGAGCCGCGGCTGAAATCGGTGACACCGCAAACCTACGCCGATGAGCAGGTCAGCGAGGGCCAAACGCGGTTCGGCGCGCAATGCGGCTTCTGCCATGGCAAAGATGCCGCGGGCGGAGAATCGGGCCCCGACCTGACCCGCTCGGAACTGGTGGCCCAAGACGTCCGCGGCGATAAGCTCGGCCCCATGGTCCGCGCCGGGCGGCCGAACGCAGGCATGCCGGCGTTCAAGGATTTGGGTGCAACCGATCTGGACGCCATCGTCGCTTTTCTGCACAGCCAGATGGATAACTTCGCCGCGCTCAAGGGAGGCCGGCGTTCGGTGGAGGCGGAGGATCTGGCTACGGGCGACGCTACTGCCGGCCGCGCCTACTTCAACGGAACGGGAAAGTGTTCCGCCTGCCACTCGCCCGAAGGCGATCTCGCCGGAATCGCCACCCGGTTTCAAGGACTGGAGCTGCTGCGCAAGATGCTCTATCCCAGAGACCGGGGCGGTCCGGCGGAATCGAGAGCGACGTTTCTGCTGCCTGAGGGCGACAAGGTGGTGGCGCCGGCGGTCGCGGAAGACGATTTCACGGTGACGGTCCTGGATCCCTTGGGGGAACGCCAGACGTATGAAAAGAGCGCCGTGAAAGTAACCGTCGAGGATCTTCTCGCCGCCCATTTCGAGCAGCTTGGGAAATACACCGACGCGGATATGCACAACGTCTACGCATACCTTGCGACCTTGAAGTAGAGCTGCCATGCGCATCCCAAACCGAATCGCGACCTTGCTCTGTCTTGCGGCTCTGCCCCTCTGCGCGCAGAACGTCGACCCGAAGGAACTGCTGCATCCTCCCAAGGACGCCTGGCCCACCTACCACGGCGAGTACAGCGGCCGGCGCCACAGCATGCTGACGCAGATCACGCCCGACAATATCGACCGGCTCAAGCAGGTCTGGAGCTTCGAGGCCACCCAGACCCTCAAGGCTTCGCCGATTGTGGCGGATGGAGTCGTCTACATCACGGCGCCCGATAACCTGTGGGCGATCGACGCCCACACCGGCAAGGAAGTCTGGCATCACGAGCACACCCAAAACGACGCGTTTCATATCGGGCACCGCGGCGCGGCGATTCACAAGGACACGGTGTATCTCACCACGCCCGACTGCCACCTGATCGCGCTGAGCAGCAAGAACGGCGAGATCAAATGGGACGTCGTGATCGCCGATTCGAGCAAGGGCTACTGGTCGACGAACGCGCCGCTGGTGATCCGCGATCACGTCATCGTCGGCGTCGCCGGCGACTTTGACAACCTCCCCGGCCTGTTGCGGGCGTTCGACGCGGAGACGGGCAAGCCGCAATGGAGTTTCTATAGCACGCCTCCGCCCGGCCAAAGCGAACCGCCCAGCGGCGGCGCCACCGGCGGCCAGATGTGGAACACGGGCACCTACGATCCGGAACTGAATCTGATGTACGTCGGCACGGGAAATCCGACGCCGGTGCTCAATGGCGACGCGCGGCCGGGCGACAATCCCTGGACATGCAGCATCGTCGCGCTGAATCCCGACACGGGAAAACTCGCCTGGGGATTCCAGGTGTCGCCGCACGACACCCACGACTGGGACGCGGCCGAGGTGCCCGTGCTGGTCGATGCCGACTTCAACGGCCAGCCGCGCAAGATGCTGCTGCAGGCTTCGCGCAACGGCTACTTCTTTGTTCTCGACCGGACCAACGGCAAAAGCCTGCTGACCAAACCGTTCGCGACGGTCAACTGGGCGAAGGGCATCGACGAGCAAGGCCGCCCGATTCCCAACCCGGCCAAGGAACCGAGCCGCGACGGCGTCCTGATCGCGCCCGACGAAGGGGGCGCCACGAATTTCTATCCGCCGAGCTTCGATCCCAAAACCGGTTTGCTGATCGTGAATGCGAAGGACGCCTACGGCATCTACTTTTTCAAGCCTACCGACGGAGCCTACGGCTGGGCCGGCGCGGACTACGGTCTGGCTGCCAAGGGGTTCCTGCGCGCCATCGATTACCGCACGGGAAAAATCGCCTGGGAGCACCCCTATGCGAGAGGCAGCTCTGGTGCGGGAGTGCTGACCACCGCAACAGGCCTGATCATTACCGGCGACAGCGCGGAGAATTTACTGGCGGTTCGAACCAGCGACGGCGCGATTTTGTGGCACGACGAGATCGGCCGGGTGAGTGGCGCGCCGGTGACTTATGAACTCGGGGGCAAGCAGTATTTGCTCGTATCGGGCGGGGACAGCTTGTACGCCTATGCGCTCGAGTAGAGAAAGGGGTCCCGCGCTGGCCTTCCGCATTTTGCCTCGGGATGGGAGAAGGCCCCGGCGCAGGAATCAAAGCGCCACCCCCTGGTGAACCGTTTGCGGCGTTGCACCTTCATGGCCGCGTATATTATCAATCGGGATTTATGTGGGGAGGCTGGTCGGTCGGCGGTGGACGCATCGCAATGATGCTGACTGAAGGTACCGGAAACATCTGGATCCTATCACGCTCGCGCAACTTGCATCCCCGAAATGAGGGCAGCAACACCGGTGCACTGCGCCCCACGGCTCAGACAACAGATAGATCTCGCCGGTCCACCTCAGCGTGGTGCGGGCGCCGGCACGCTACCCACGCGGCCGAGGGCGATCGAGCCAAACCCGCCGCGTGCTGCCCTTAACGAAGGGGATGATACTCACGACGGGTGCGCCGGAGGAAGAAGGCCAACGCGGCCAGACCCAACCCGAGCGAGATCCCCGTGGTCGGCTCGGGAACCGCGGAGACGTCGGACTGCGTGAGTTGATAAGCTCCGCTGTTGTCGCCGGTGTTGATGTCGTTGATACGGAACTCCAGCGAGCTGCCGTTGGCAATCATCACGCCGCTGCCGAAAATATCTCCCAGCGTACGGTTTGAGATCTCGACAAACGACGGCGGGGTTGGGCTCCCAAAGCCGGCCGAGGCATCGGCAGGAAAAACAGGGAAAAACCCCAGCGAGCCGTTGCCGATCAGCAAGGCAGCGTAAGGGAAACCGCCGCTGAGCGTCACTTCACCCGGGTGCCCGCCCGTATTGGTGGTGGCAGGCGCAACGATGACTCCGGCGGCGTTGGCCATAAAGTTGCCGCTGGCCAGGTCCACCAGCCCATCGGCGCGCAGAGAGAGGGTGTCCGTATCGGAGAAATCGCCGGACACCACGAACGACGGCCCCGAGAATACGTCCGTGCCATTGACCGTGATCGGTGTCGAAAACGTGAGTGGGGTTGCCCAGGCCGCTGATGCAAACGACAGAACGAGGGCCAGCAAGAAGAGCAGATAGCGTTTCAAACCAATTCTCCTTCTGGGTATGCGGACCGGGGAGGGAATCCAGTAGGAGGACGCTACACGAGGAATTATACGCCCGAAATCGCGCGCGCAACGATTTTTTTTGGGTTACGTTGTCTTAGTACCGTTACTCTAGTCGAATTTCCGCGGCCAGCCGTTGCGCATTCCGCATAGTCCAATGCGGGAGCGTGCGGGTGGCGAAGGCCTGACAAGGCAGTCGTACCCTTTGGCGGTGAGGTTTGTGGTGCTCATCGTTTTTCACCTCAAGAACAGGTGTCCGCTATGACACTGTCCGCTATGACACATTGACTCGGGAAACCTTTCTGTGTGGCGGGTCAACCGTCACGCTTCGAGAATCACAGACCACGGCGCAAACCGCGCTGCTACCAACACATAGTCTGTTTCAAGGCGAAGCCCGTGCCGACTCGCGGATGGACCGTTCAGGGCCACCTGCTGTTACCGCAGCGGGACCAATAGAGTCTCGCGCAGTTCGACGGACAGGTGACTGCTCGTTGCCGCTTCGATGGACGTGCAACAAGCCTGAG
>CAWGNS010000003.1:0-28040 GCA_963824095.1 Terriglobia bacterium
ATGAGCAGCTGGCGGGCACTCGAATCGTCATAAGAAGTAATCCCGGCCCTGTGCCTGATCTCGGCGCTCTCGGACGGTTCCTGCGCAAGAGAACGCGCCGGCATCGACGCTGATGTGCGCGATGTTCCCGGCGGACTGGTTTCCGGGTCGCCGGCGGACGGCAGACTGAACCCCTTCATGGACTCCTCATCGCGAAGTCAGCCTGGAGATCGCCGTCTCGTTTCCGAACTCCTTTCGGATCCCTACATTTGGCTCCTGGCCCTCGTGCCGCTCTACCTTCTTTTCGTTTCGTCCGACTGGATTTTTTCGTCGCTGCATTCCATTGATTCCTGGGTCTATCACGGTTACTTCCGGAATCTCGAGGAGTACAAGACCGTTTTCTTTCGCGACACCTACTATGGCAGCCGGCTCTCGTGGATCCTTCCCGGGTATCTGGCCTACCGGTTCTGCCTCCGCTGGCCGCTAACAACCCTTGCACCTCGGTCTCTGGTACGCGGCGGTGATGGCCCTTGATTGCGCGCTGCGCATGACAGCGGGCCGCCGGACGGCTCTGGTTGCGGCGGTCTTTCTGGGATCGTACGGGCCTTTCCTGCGGGCGGTTGGATCGGACTATGTGGATGGTCCGGCCGACGTGTATTTCCTGGCCTGCCTGGCCCTGCTGACCGTGGCGGCCTGCAGGCAACGAAGCGGCCCCGCGCTGCTCCTCTCCGGCGCGTGTTACGCCGGGGTCATCTATTCCAACCTGTTCACGATCGTCTTTGCTCCGGTGGTGGCCCTTTATTTTCTGTTGCTCTCCCACCGCGTTCGAGGCCGCACCAGCCTCCCCGCAGCGGTAACGTCCCTGGCGTGGTTTGCATCCGGTTTAGCTGCGGTGACCGTGGTTTTGGGCTGCGCGAACTGGCTGGTCGAGGGGAAGTTTGCGTTCTACATGCCCTCGCTGTATTACGTTTGGGTCCATGCCGGAGAGCCCAACCCGTGGAAGAAGCCGCGGCGGAGTGGCTCGGCCAGGCGGACTGGCTGGTGCCGCCGCTGGTGGTTGCAGTCTCGGCGCTGGTCGCCCTCATGACCCGCCGGTTTCGCCAATCGACGGCCGGCCCGGCGATGGCCGGCGCTTTTTTGCTCGCCGTGTTTCTGATGATCTGCTGCGAATGGAGGGGAATCCCCGTCCTGCAGTTTTCCTACTACGCCAGCTATCTGATTCCCCCGATGTTCCTGGCGCTCGGAGCGCTGCTCGAAAGACCACTCGAACTGCTCCCGGGCGCGGGCGCCGTCTCGATCGCTTGCGCCGTGCTGCTCATCACCACGATCCCGCTGTGGGGATACAGTCCCATTCTCGGCCAACTGCGGGCCGAAACTTGGCCGGCGATTCCGCTGCTGTTGGGAGCCGTGTTTGCGTCTGGAGCGCTGCTTCCGCCCAAGGCGGCGGGTTGGACCATGGCCGCGGCGCTCGCCGGTTGTGTCGTCAGCGCCGCGGGCGGTTACGGGTTCTCCCACGGCCACGCCGGCCGAGATTCGTTTGTGCGCATTTCGCATGCAGCCGACGCCATTGACGCCGTGCGCGGCAATGAATTCGTGTGGTTCTGGTACAGCGGGACCGACCCTCACTTCGACGAGTTTCATGCGTTGAACTCCATCTATCTTTGGGGATACTCGTTGATCGGAAACCAGTTCCCGGCCATCCAGCCCGGCGTTTCGATCACCGACGGAGCGCTGATCGTGATTCCTTCTTCGAGCGGCGAGGTGTTCTCCTGCGCCAACCAGGCGCTGTACTCCAGAATCTTCCGGATGGAACCGGTCGCCCGCCGCGAGATTTCCGAGGGCGGCGTCAGCTACTCGCTGTGGTTCGCGCGAACCCGATTCGACTCCAGCCGGCTCGACCCGCAGCAACTGCGGCCGTGCGAATCGGGAGACTGCAGCGCACTGGCCGAGGCTGAATCGGCTTCGGCGGCTTTGCCATTGGCAGGTTGGATGCTATCCTCCGACGCCCATACGCGGTCGAAAAGCGCCGGGGGAATCTCGATGACGACGCCTCAAGACCGCCAGCGCTACGCCTCCCGCTTTGGTCCGCTGCTCGCTGAAAGCGCCGGGCGTTATCTTTTCAAGCTGCAGTACAGACTCGAGAACGGCGGGATCTCTTTCGGCGCCAAATCGCTGGACGAGTCGCGTTGGCTCGAGCAGGCGCATATCCCCGTATCGCAGCCGGGCGAACGAACTGCGGTATTATCTCTCGAAGCAGCGGCCGGCGAAACTTTTTGGCTGATGATCGGGAACCGTCATCCCCTCGGCGACTACCCCTCCAGAGTCACCATCCAGGGACTGGAAGCCTATCGACTTCCGGCCGAAACGATGCCGTCCCGAACCGGCCCCACAAAGCGATGAGTGTGTCGATTGTCGTGCCTGTCTACAACAGCGAGCAGTCGCTGCCGGAGCTGGTGAAGCGCATCGACGGCGCGCTGGGCGCGCTCGGCGGCGGCCACGAGGTGCTCTTTGTCAATGACGGCAGCCGCGACCGCAGTTGGCAGCACGTGCGGCAACTCGCTGAACAGTATCCCTGGGTCGTCGGTATCGACCTGATGCGCAACTACGGCCAGCACAACGCGCTGTTGTGCGGCATCCGCGCCGCTTCCCATGAGGTCATCGTCACGCTGGACGACGACTTGCAGAATCCGCCGGAAGAGATTCCCAAGCTGTTGGAGCGCCTTCGGGAAGGTTATGACGTGGTCTATGGAGTGCCGCGAACGCGGCAGCACGGCCTGTGGCGGGACATGGCCTCGTACGTCACCAAGCTGACTCTGCAAGGCGCCATGGGCGCCGAGACCGCCACGCGGGTCAGTGCCTTTCGCGCTTTCCGCGCCAATCTGAGGGGGGCGTTTTCCGACTTCCGCGGCCCTTACGTCTCGCTCGACGTGTTGCTGACCTGGGCAACGACCAATTTCGGGTCGGTCACGGTGGAGCACCAACCGCGGCAAAGCGGCAGGTCCAACTACACGTTTTCGAAACTCATGGTGCATTCGCTGAACATGATGACCGGGTTCAGCACGCTGCCGCTGCAACTGGCGAGCATGATCGGCTTTGCTTCGACGCTGCTGGGCATCCTGCTGCTGATTTATGTGCTCGGGCGCTACTTGTTGGAAGGGGGCGTCGTGCCCGGCTT
Organism: Terriglobia bacterium; assembly: GCA_963824095.1. Taxonomy (GTDB): domain Bacteria; phylum Acidobacteriota; class Terriglobia; order Bryobacterales; family UBA6623; genus JBBDWJ01. The sequence goes on from CAWGNS010000003.1 coordinate 3,155, forward strand.
TGCTTTCCTGGCCTCGGCGATCGCTATTTTTTCCGGAGCGCAGCTTTTTGCCATCGGGATTTTCGGCGAATATCTCGCCCGCATGCATTTTCGGATGATGGACCGGCCGGCCTACGCGGTGCGCACCGTGATTGGCAGGGATTGAGCTGGATGATGCAGAGCGATCTGGTCGAGTTTCTGCCCTGGGATTCCGAGTTCTTCGGGTGCCGCATCGCGCGCGTCCGCCCGGGCCCTGTCGACGCCGCGGCCAGCGGGAAAATTCTGGAATGGTGCGCCGCTGAGGCTATCGAGTGCCTCTATTTTCTGGCGGACCCGATGAGCGCCGAGGCCGTAGCCTGGGCGGAAGCCTCGGGATTCGGCCTCCTGGATATCCGCACCACCCTTTGCTTCGATTTTCAGGTTGTGCAGCCGGCCGTGCCGCCGGCCGCCGGTGCGGCGCGTGTGGCGCCGTTCGAGCCGGACGATCTGCCGGCTCTGCGGCGCATCGCCAGGGTCAGCCACCACGATTCCCGATTTTATTGGGACCCGAACTTGCGTGCGAAATCGGCGGATTTGTTCGAAACCTGGATCGTGAAAAGCACCGAGACGTTCGCCGATCTCGTTCTGGTTGCTCGCATCGAGAATGCAGCAGCCGGCTACATCACGCTGAATTATGCTGCGCCCAACGATAACGGCATCGGTTTATTCGCGATCGGCCCCGACGCGCGCTCCCGGGGCGTGGGACGCCAACTGCTGCACTGTGGGCTGGAATGGCTGCGCTCCCGGGGCGCCGTCGAGAGTCGCGTCGTCACCCAAGGCCGCAATCGCGGCGCGCTGAGGCTGTATCAGAGAGCCGGTTTTCGAGTGGACTCGCTCGATCTGTGGTACCACCTTTGGCTGCATCCCCAGGTCCCATGATTGGCGGTCCAACCTCCACGGCGCGCTTCAACCCCGCCTATTTTGAGCAGTTGTTTCGGATCGAAGACCGCCATTTCTGGTTTCACACGCGCAACCGCATCCTCGCCGCCCTGGCCGCGCAACTCAGCGGCTCGTTTCCCGCCGGCTCCAAGGTTCTCGAGATCGGCTGCGGCAACGGAAATGTGCTGCGGCATCTGCAGCGGGCTTGCGATGGGCGCCTGGTGGTTGGCATGGACGCGTTCGAGGAAGGCCTGCGGCTGGCCCGGAAGAGGAACTGTCCCAGCCTGGTGCAGGGTGACGCCACGCAACATCCGTTCCGCTCGCGGTTCGATCTGGTGGGCTTGTTTGATGTGCTCGAACACGTCCCAGACGATGCCGCCCTGCTGCGTCAGATTCGCGCGATCGTTCGGCCCGGAGGCGCGCTGCTGCTCACCGTTCCGGCCCGCAAGTCGCTGTGGAGCTACTTTGATGAAGCGTCCGGGCATTGCCGGCGCTACGAAATGGACGAACTGCGCGAGCGGCTGGAGCAGGCCGGCTTTGAGATCGAGTACCTGACGCCTTACATGCTGACCTTGCTGCCGCTGATGTGGCTGGGGCGCCGGCTGGCGACCCTGACCCGCGGTAGGCGCCGTAGCTCGAGCCCGACGGACATGGCGTTGCGCGAATTACAACTCACTCCCGGGATCAATGGGCTGCTGCGGTTTTGTCTCGAAAGAGAGATTCCACGCATTCTGCAAAGGCGCAAGCTTCCATTTGGAACGTCGCTACTAGCGGTAGCGCGCAATGGCCGAGCGTAGCGCGCACGCAGCGTCAGATGTTCATCTCGAACGGCTTGGGCAGACAATCCTGTCTGTCCTCCCGGCGGTATGCGCCAGAGCGAGGCGAACGAGTTCGCCCAGGATTGATAAGATCGACTGGTCGAGCAGCGGACTTGGTTCTTATTGGTTGATGAGCCAGTGTCGCCGTCCGCACTCGCAACCCAAACGATGCGAACCCGTATAACCGCCGACTCTTCCATGCCACATTCTCTTCTCGCCGGGGCCGCCGATGTCTGATCGTTCGTCCGGCTTGCGCGCGGTGCTGTCTCATCCGCGGGTCTACCGGCTTTTCAAAAGCGTGATTGGCAGCGGCAAGCGCGACGAATGGCTCGTTCAAACTCAAGTGCGGGCGCGTCCGGGCGACCGTGTGCTCGACATAGCCTGTGGTCCGGCCAATCTGCTCGACCTGCTGCCCGAAATCGAATACACCGGATTCGATTGGAGCGAGCGCTACATCGAGGAAGCACGCCGCAGATACGGCCATCGCGGCGCCTTCCAGGTCGCCTCCGTGGGGCAGCCCCCGGCCTTTCCCGCGGACTCCTTCGATATCGTCATTGCTAAAGGCATCCTGCATCATCTCAATGACGAGGAAGCGGCGTTGATGCTGGCTTATGCCCGCGATGTTCTTCGGCCCGGCGGCCGCCTGGTTACCTTCGATGGCTGCTTTGTCGATGGGCAGCCACGAATCGCGCGCTTCCTGCTCAGCCGCGACCGTGGCGCGTTCGTGCGTTCGCAAGCCGAATATGAAGCCCTGGCGTCGAAGGTCTTTCCGCGCGTGCGCTCGGAACAGAAACACGACCTATTGCGAGTTCCTTACAGCCATATCGTGCTGCAATGCAGCCGCCAGACTCCCGCGCGATAGAGATATCCCAGCGGCCGTCACTAATCGCCGACGCCGTGCGGGGCGCCCGGCTCTACGTCGACAACCGCGATGTAGTAGGGCGTCCCGTACAAGGTCACCGTGTTGCACACGCGTACCTTATTGACCGGAAACAGATGCCGCACTTTGTCGAGACCGACATCGAGCTGCTCGCGCGACCAGCCCAGGGTCACGATTGAGGAAGGCAGGCGCACCGCTCTCACCTGCGCCGCGGTCACTTTCGGCATCGTCGAACTCAGCCGCGAATAACCCCATAGATACAAGGCGTTGACGCCATTGAAAATGTATGGGGTTCTCCCCGAGTTGTCATAGAAGAAGTAGATCGGCTTGGCACGTTCGAGATAGCCGTTGACCACGTTCCGCAAGGCGACCACCTGGCGGAACTCCTTCCACTGATCATGGTGGTCCAGGACGGCCCCCATGCGTTCTCCCGTCACGCAGCCGACGAACATCCAGATGCTCAGCATCGATAGCAAAGCAAGGCCGGTGATGCGCTTCCTTGGGGTGGCCACGGCAAAAGCCGCGACGCCGGCCGCCAAACCGCCGTAGAGAATCGACGAGTGCAAGGGAAAATGCTTAGGCAGGGCTCCGAAGATATAGATGCAGGCGATGGCGGCCACGCCGAATGTGCCGCCCAACCAAGCGACCCGCGGTCCCTCGAAGCCCCAGGTGTGAAGAATCGGCCCCAACAGCAGCACCGTCGGCATGGCCAGAAATACGTAGTAGAAAGTGTGTTGTAACCTGGCCCCGCCCATGCCAAAGTCGGTGACCAGGAACGCGGACAGAATCAGGCTTGCGAACAGAACGAGAAACCGCGCGCCCTCGTCCTGTAGCATCGCCTTCCGACGCAGCGCCAGCGATACCCCGGCGATTCCCAGCACTCCAATCGGGATCGACAAGCCCCCGTCGGGCACCCATTGACTGATGGGCTTGGCCCAGTTGTGCCAGCCACCCGAAACAACCCAGGTCGCAATCCGGATTTGCGCCACCCAGAAATCCCATCTTCCGTACGCCAACCACCCCACGATCAGCAGGCCCCCCGTCCCGATCGCGCTGCCCAGCAACGTCCACTTCACGCCGTTGACGCGCGATGGGCGATCGGGGAGGCAAACCGCGACCCAGGCGACGAATCCGGCCGCGCAAACGACGAGACAGAATAAATGCGCGCTGACCGAGACGGCCAACAATCCTCCGGCAGCGACCGCGGGCCAACGGGCGCCGCGTAGAGATCGGACCAGCAAAGATATCGCGAGCAGGCAAACCGCGATCGAGGGGACATCCACGTGGCCCCAAAACGAGTGGTAGATGAACAGCGGGTTCAGCGCGCCGAAGAACGCCACAAAGCAGGCAATCTCGGCTGCATAGAATCGCCTCGTGATGCCGAACAGGCCGGCGGTGTAGGCAAGCCATACGGCTGTGCCCAGCACCATTTGCCCCATGAGGGGCGGAACCACGCTGTAGAGCGCTCTGCCGGTCAGCACCCAGGGAAGGCGCGAAATGTAATAGGTAAGGCCGAACCGCCCATAGATCTGATCAAAGTCAAGGAAAATGCCTATGTACAGCCATGGGTCGATCGATCCGCTGGAGGGCAATACTCGAATGTGGGACGTGAATATCACAATCGGGACAAGCAACGCGATTGCCGATATCCCGATGGCCCCGGTGTTGTTCCGGATAAATGTTCGATTCATGACCCCTCAAGCGTGAGTCGAACGGGCCACCATGAGCAGCGAGCTGCCGAACGGAAGCCGCCAACCGGCACGAACCAACGTCGTTTCTCCGGCCAGCATCGCCCCAAGCGCCCTGTTCACGATGCCCGCCGGCCGGAACTCGCCGCTTTCACGCCGCCGCGACCGTATGGCGCGGCGCGAAAGCCACAGCAGCGGCAGCGTCGAAGCGAACAGCGAACCCAGGTACTCCACTTCAAAGCCCGCCTCGCGCGCCCTGCTGCGAAACCCGGCCGACGAGTAACGCCGCACATGCCGCGCCCGCTCGTCGTGCTCACTCCACAAAGATGCATACTGCGGCACGGTCAACACCAACCCGCCGCCCGGCTGCAGCGCATCGCGAAATTCCCGCATTACGCCCAGGTCGTCTTCGATATGCTCGATCACATCGAAGGCGCCGATGACGGAAAACTCTTCCCGAAAAGGAATATTGAGGGCATCCATCTGCAGCAGTTGGCAGCCCGGCAGGCGGCGGGCGGTCCGCTGGATGCCTGACAGCAGCAGATCGGAGCCGACAATCTCCACAGCGGGCATCGCCTGCCCCAGGCGCTGCATCAGAAAGCCCGTGCCGCAGCCGACCTCCAGATACTTTTGCGCGTCCGGAAAGAACCGGCGCAGCACCCAGACCAGAACATCGGCGCGTGTGCGAAACCAGAAGTGATCCTGCTCGGCCTGCTCGACCAGGGCGTGCCGCTCGGTGTCATAACTCGCGGCGCTTTCGGCCAGCGCGGGCGAAAAAACCGGCACGCCATCGCGGATTGCGGGGCCATAGCCGCATGACGGACAGGTCCAGGCGGCGGACTCGAACGCCGTCTGACATGAGACACACTTTTTCACCGCTCGCTGCCGCGCCGCAACGCGATTATGGTAATCTTACACGATAACGCGTTAATTTGGACCTATCGATTCGATGGATTCGCCCCAATGGCAGCCACTCGGCGACGTGAACTTCGAGCCGACCAACTGCCCCGTTTGCCAAGCCAAGGAGTTCCGCCCCAAGTTTGAGAAGCGAATTCGCGAGCGGCTGATGCGTTATGTGATCTGCCGGTCCTGCGACACGCTCTATGCGAATCCCCGGGCGACGCGGCAATCCTTACAGCAGATTTATGCCTCGCGGGAGTTCTTCGAGGGCGGCGAAGACAACATCAACTACTACTCCTTTCTGGCCGGCGAGCCCTACTTGTCCCGGACCGCGGCCAGTCGCTTGAGCCGGATTATTCCCTTCGCTCCGGGCCGTGATCTTCTGGAAGTGGCTTCCGCGGCCGGCTTCTTCCTCAACCAGGCCAAGCGCGAGGGCTTTCGTGTGCAAGGCGTGGAGTTTTCCGAACCCATGGCGAAGTACGCCTCACGCCGCTGGGATGTTCCGGTCACCGCGGATTCCATCGAAGACGTGGAGTTGCCCGCCTGCAGTTTCGACGTGATCGCGAGTTGGGGCGTCTTTACCATTCTGCGCGACCCTGCTGCGGCGCTCAACAAGTTCGCCAAGGCCCTTCGCCCCGGCGGCGTGTTCGCTTTCAATACCTCCTTCCATAATGGGCTGTGGGCGCCGATGGGGCTCCAACTGGTACATCCTGGCTCTCAACACCGGTCAGATTTTTTCCCGCAAGACACTCAAAGGGCTGCTGCGGTCCCATGGGTTCGGGCTGGCTTTCGAGCGGCGCGACACGCCCTATGCGAGCCTCAAGTACCTGTTATTTCGATGGGCAGCCAAGTTCCGGGAGCGGTACAATCGGGAGTATTTCGATACCTCGACGCTTTGAACAAGGTCGTTGTTCGCGTGCCTGCCCCCGACAACTATGAGTACATTTGTGTCAAGCAGTGAGTCGCGCCTGCACGCTGAGTCCGCCGGCAAGTCCAGCCGCGTCACCTACAGCATACTGATTCCCGTGTTCAACAGTGTTCAGATTGTGGGCCGCACCATCGACACTCTGGTCGCCGTCATGGAGCAGCACGGCTTGGACTACGAGTTGGTGCTGGTCAACGACGGCAGCCGCGACCGCAGCTGGAGCGTGCTGCAGGAAAAGGCTGGCAGCAACCCCAACATCATCGCGATCAACCTGCTGCGCAACTACGGCCAGCACGTCGCCAATCTTTGCGGGCTCAGGCACACTTCGGGAGACTACGTCATCACGATGGACGATGACTTGCAGAATCCCCCGGAAGAAATTCTGCACCTCATCGCGAAAGCTGAGGAAGGCCATGACGTGGTCTTCGGAAAATTCCGCGTCAAGCGCCACGGACTGCGCCGGCGGCTTGGCAGCAATCTGATCAGCCTTGTGAACCGGCGTGTATTCGGGCAGCCCAAGGCGCTCACCGTTTCCAACTTCCGCATTTTGCGAAAGGACGTGGTGGAGCGCATCTGCCGCTACAAGACCCACTATCCCTACATTACCGGGCTGGCGGTGATGCTCTCGCAAAACCCTGCCCATGTGCCCGTCGAACACCGCCCGAGGCCCGTGGGGAAGAGCAATTACAGTTTTTTCAGAATTTCGAAGCTCGTGCTTTACTATCTTATTGAGTTATTCCTCCTTCCCCCTCCATGTCGCGGCCTTCACCGGAATGATTACGGCGTTCTTCAGTTTCGTTCTTGGAACCGGCGTTCTCGTTAACCGTTTTGTCCATGGCACCGAAGTCCCCGGATGGACTACTCTTGCCGTTCTCGTGGCGTTCTTCAGCGGCATCATTCTGTTGATGCTCAGTATGCTGGGCGAGTACCTCGTTCGGCTGATCAATCAATCGAGCATTGAGCAACCTTACGAGGTCGTCGAAAGAGTTGGCAAACCGGGTTGAGCGATTTTTCGTTGTCGGGGCCCAGCGGTGCGGCACTACCTATCTGCACGGCATGCTCGATGCCCATCCCGAGATCGAGATGGCGAAGCCGGTATGGCCCGAGCCGAAGTTTTTTATCAGTAGTTCCTTCACGGAACAAGGCGTAGGCTACTATGAGCGCCAGTTTTTCGACCCCGCTTCGACGGCGCGGGTGAAGGGCGAGAAGTCGACTAGCTATATCGAATACGAGCTCGCCGCGCGGCGCATCGCGGAAACCTATCCTCGCGCCACGGTCGTGATGGTGTTTCGCAACCCGGTGGAGCGCGCCATTTCGAACTATTGGTTCAGCGTGCGAAACGGAGTGGAAACCCTTAGTATCGAAGAAGCGTTCTCGACAGAGCATGAGCGCCTGAACGACTACGATGACGATCGTTTTTCCGCCTCGCCCTTCGCCTATTTGAAACGCGGGCACTATGTCCGCTACTTTCGATTGTGGAAGAGGTATTTTGAACGGGATCAGATCAAGGCGCTGATCTTCGAGAGACTCGTTGGAGACAGCAGGTACCTGCGGACGGTCTACCAGGCGCTCGGGGTGGACCCGTCGTTCGTGCCCCGCAACGCCGACGAACGCGTCAACGCCTCCGACGGTGGCGGAAACGGAGTCCCCGCGGATCTGAGAAAATTGCTGGACGGGCATTTCCGGGACTCGATCGCGGAACTCTCCCAAGAGATCGACGACCGGTTGGAGGAATGGAATGCGGAACGGAGCTAGCACCCGGCGATGAGCGCGCGCATCCCACTGAACCGCCCTTGTCTGGCCGGCCGCGAGATCGACTACCTCCGCGAAGCCTGCGCCAGCCGGCATCTGTCCGGCGACGGCGGATTCACAAAGCGCTGTCACGGGTTTCTCGAAACACGGCTTGGGGTCCCCAGGGCCCTGCTGACCACTTCCGGCACACATGCCCTGGAACTGGGTGCGCTGCTGCTCGAGGTCGGCCCCGCCGACGAGGTCATTCTACCCGCATTCACATTTGTTTCAACGGTGAACGCGTTTGTCCTGCGCGGCGCTGCCGTGGTCTTCGCGGATGTCCGGCCCGATACCTTGAACCTCGACGAAGCGCGCCTGGAAAGCCTGATTTCGCCTCGCACCAAAGTTATCGTGCCGGTTCACTACGCCGGTGTTGGCTGTGAAATGGACACGATCCTCGAAATCGCGCGGCGGCATGGGGTGAGCGTGTTGGAAGACAACGCCCACGGGCTTTTCGGTAAGTACCGCGATGCCTATCTGGGCACGTTCGGCGCGCTGGCCGCGCAGAGCTTTCACGAGACGAAGAACGTGCAGTGCGGCGAAGGCGGCGCTTTGCTGGTCAACGAGGTGGGGTTGCGCGAAAGAGCGGAGATCCTGCGCGAAAAAGGCACCAACCGGAGCGCGTTCCTGCGAGGCCACGTCAACAAGTACGAATGGCTTGACGTCGGCTCGAGCTACCTTCCTTCCGAACTGTCGGCGGCGTTTCTGCTGGCCCAGCTCGAAGCCGCCGAGGACATTCAGAGCAAACGGCAGCAGGTCTGGGAGCGCTACTACGATGGGCTCAAGGACTGGGCCGGAGACAACGGCGTTGGCCTGCCGGTGGTGCCCGCGCATTGCCGCCAGCCGTATCACCTGTTCTACCTCCTGACTCCCTCGAGTCAGGATCGCGACCGTCTTGTGGAGCACCTGGCGGGGCGGGGAATCGCGAGCGCCTTTCACTATCTGCCGCTACACCAGTCCCCGATGGGGCGAAAGTTGGGCGGGCGCGACGGCGATTGCCCGGTCGCCGAGGATGTCAGCCGCCGCCTGTTGCGCTTGCCCTTTTATACGGACCTCAGCGAGCAGGACCAGAACGAGGTCGTTACAGCCGTCCACAACTTCAGCGACTGGTCGCCCAGTGGGGCCGGCGTCGGCCAGGCGTTTTCGGCCCGCGCCGCCGCCGGACTTCCCCGGCGATCCAAACTCTCCGACGTTTGAACGGCTACGGAACCGACCAGGTACCGACTTGCTGCCAGCCGGTCGATGCCGCGGCCGCGTCCTGGGTTAGCATGAACGTCCGCTTGCTCCCGCCGAAACCCGGCTTAAAGCTGATCGAGACTGTCACCGCGAGGTTATTGCCGGAGGCCGCTGCCGCCGAGGCCGCGCCATTGACCGTGCACTGGCTGTTGCCGACGATGGCTGAGCTTCCCAGGCTGATCGGGGTCAGCCAGCCATTGCCGGCGTCGTTCATCAGATACAACGCGTTGGCAGCGCGCGCGTAGTAGAGGTAGCAGCTTCCGCCGGCACTGAGGGCCGATCCGATCAACATCTGCGTCGCCGGAATATCGGCGTACCCGTTAGGGTCGGAAAAGCTGAACGTGAAGGCCCGCGAAGAGCCGCTACCCGACGAGGGATTTACTCCAGTGATGCTGGGAGCTTGATTTGCACCGCCGCCGCCTCCTCCGCTGCTGCCGCCGCCTCCGCTGCTGCCGCCCCCTCCGCTGCCGCCGCTGGGCACGCTCCACGAACCTTTGACCTGCCAGCTGCTGCTGCGTCCGCTGGAGTCGTTGACCCACATGTAGTTGTTTTTCGAGCCCGAATAGCTGGACGCAAACGTGGCGGCCAGTTGCACGGTGAGCGTGTTTCCAGACCCGCTCATCGATGAGGACGCCGCGCTGATACTGCATTGGCTGTTGGAGAGCGTTGCTGAGGATCCGAAGGATACGGGTCCCAGCCAGGACGACCCGGCGTTGCTCGCCAGATAGAACATGTTCGCGGCGCGGGCGACGTAGACGTAGCATGCCGCCGCCGGCTGAAGCGTCGAGTTCAGCAGGATCTGGGCCGCGCCGATATCACTGGCACCATTCGGATCCGTGAACACGTAGCTGAACGTCTTCGTCGATCCGCTGCCCGACGACGGCGAGACCGATGTCGCTTCGGGAGGAGCCGCCTGTTGCGGCGGAGGCTGCTGCGTGGGAGGCGGCTGGCTCGAGGTCGGTGCCGAAGCCGTCCACGATCCTTTGGATCGCCAGCCGCTGGAAAGGCCGCCGGCATCCTGCACGAACATGTAGTTGGACTTGCTTCCCGCGAAGCCAGCCTTGAAGCTCACGGCGACATTGACCGTCAGGTTATTGCCCGCGGCCGAGGCCGACGAGCCGCTGCCATCGACGGTGCACTGGCTGTTCTGCAAGGTCCCCGCCGAGCCCAGCGCGACCGAGTCCAGCCACGCCGAGCCGGCATCGTTCATCAGATAGACTCTGTTGGCCGCCCGCGAGTAATAGAGATAGCAGCCGCCGTTGGCGCGAAGCGCACTGTTGATGAGCATCTGCGCGGCCGGCACGTCGGCGTAGCCGTTGCCATCGGAGAAAGTGTAGCTGAAGGTTTTTGAGGAACCGCTTCCCGACGCAGGCGACACGCTCACCGCCGTGGGAGCCACGTTGGCCGAGCCGCCGCCACCGCTGCCGCCGCTCCCGCCGCCGCTGACGGTGTCGCGCCACGCCGCCGCCGTCGCCTTGGTATTGTTCAGCGTCTGGCGGTTATCGGCCGAGTTCGAGGCGTTGCTCGATATGCCGGTCGAGTAGCCGCTGTAGCTCACGTTGGGGTTCGACCAGTAGTCGATGGTCGGGCAGTTCACCCCCGAGCAGTTGTACGACATGATCGTGCGGAACCGCGGGCTGGTCGCCCGCTGGTAGCCGTAGGAATAGGAATAGGCCCCGGCCGAGCTGGCATTGGCGCGGTCGTGCGCGCAGCCCAGGTTGTGGCCGATCTCGTGCAGCAGCGCGTAGGCCGGCCCGGTCGCGAAATTCACTTCCGTCACGCTGAACGCGTACGCGGAAAAGTAGCTGCCCACGGTCTGCATGATGTAGCCGGTGCCGACGGTGCCGCCGCCCGAGCCCGGTCCGTTGACCAGCAAGGCCACGACGTCGGCGCCATACTGATCGCGCAGCGCGTGCACGTCGTCCATGTAGCCGTCGTTGGTCGCCCGCAGCCGCGCCAGGCTGGTGCTCAGGTCGGTCTGCTCGTTGTTGTAAACGATTTCGTCGCTATGGACCAGCCGCGCCTGCAGGTCGATACCGCTGTTGCCGAAGCTCTGGTTGAGTTCGGCGATCGCCAGTTGGATCTCGTTTTGAATCGCCGAAGTGCCGCCCGCCGCCTGCCGCGCTCCCGCCGTGTAGACCACCAGGACGTCCAGCGTCGCCGAGGCCGCCGCCGGGCTGGCCTGCTGGGCCTTGGCGGCCTGCGGAACTTCCGAGTCCGGCACCGGTACCGCGTCTGGCATCGGCGGCGTGCCCTGGTAGGAGACCTGGCGGATCACCTGCACATCGGGGCTCACGCTGCGGATACGGTAAAACTCTCCCGACGCCGTCCGCACGCTTCCGGCGACTCTGCCGTCGGTGACCACCAGCAGCGCCTGCCCGCCCGCCGAGCCTGTTGGCCGGCCATACCAGGCGAAGGAGTGGCCGTCCGCCGAATAGGCGGAGTGATCTTCCTCGAACTCCTGCACCGCGTCGGCAAACAGATTGAAGGTCAACCTCTTGGGGGATTCGCCCCGGGCTCGGGCCGGCCGTGGGTGCGCCGCCACCGGCGGCTCCAGGATTTGCTGCACGTCGACCGCGACGTAGCGGCTTCGCACCACGCTGGGTCCCTGTAACTCGGCCGCATGATCCTCCGCGCTCAGATTCGGCGCCGCGATTTCGCTAAAAATCTCCGGCGATGACTGCGCCAGCACCGCGGGAGCCAGCGACAGCCAGCAAAAAAGCGCCAAAGCCGTGGATACGCCGGTCCGCCAGCCCCCCGCAAACGACACAACGGCCGCAGTGGAGGGGCGGTTTCCGTTCGACGGACGAAAACTTACTTCCATGGGTAGACCACTTCCGATCTTTTGAGCGCGAGACCACCTGCCTTGCGGTGGACTCAAGCCGCGAGACACACCAAAGCGCGATGCCTTGGGGCGCGGTGCCTCGCAAGCTCGGATCTGCTTGACACGAAAAGGCTACGGAGCGGAGGGAGGGAATCCGGCAGATCCAATGCCAGAATACGTGGGAGGAGGAAAGGCGTCCATCCGGGTGTCATCGTACGACTTGGGTTGGGTCTAGTCGTACTATTACCCATATGACTGTTGTCTTTATGTAATGCATGTCACATTTAAGGCCCCCTGAGATTGGGGCCGCGTCGTTGTCGCCATGGCCTTGCGTCCGCCGACCGCCGCGCCTTACCGCCCGCCAGAACGCCGATTTGCGCGTCAATCCTTGCGAAACGGACTCGGGGTCTACGCCCCGGGCGGCACCGGGCGAGGCGGCGGATCCGCCCCCGGCGCCCGCCCAGCCCTAGCGTTCGCTTCTCCCCTCATTGCCCGGGCTAGGGGCTTTCGACGGCCTCAGTTAGGCGCGGGCCCGTTTCGATTTCAGGGCCTGCCGCCAAGGGGAATTTCGCTGGATCGAGGGGATTCATGGCTGTCCGGGCCCCGGGGGGCTCGTGACGACTGCCGATCGGAGTTCCATCGGCGTCGGGCTCTCCGGGGCGGCCGCCGGTGGCGCCGGCGGGGGTGTCCCGGTCCGCCGTAGTATCCTTGCGGGCATGCCTGTCCGCTACAAGGCCCTGGCGCTGATGTTTGCGCTGACCGTGGTTACCTACATCGACCGGGTCTGCATCGCGGCCACCCACGCGGCGATGTCCGCCGAGCTGGGCCTCGACAAAGTGCAGATGGGGGAGGTGTTCAGCGCCTTCGTGCTGGGTTATCTGCTGTTTGAGATCCCCGGCGGCTGGCTGGCGGACCGTTTTGGGGCGCGCATCCTGCTGACCCGCATCGTGTTGTGGTGGTCGGTGTTTACCGCGCTGACGGGCGCCGCTTGGAGCTACAGCAGCCTGTTGGCGGTGCGCTTTCTGTTCGGCTGCGGCGAGGCGGGCGCGTTCCCGGGCATGGCCTCGGCCGTCTCGCGCTGGTTTCCCGCCGCCGAGCGCGGCAAAGCCCAGGCGGCGCTCATGCTTGGCAGCCGTCTGGGGGGTGCGCTGGCGCCGGGGCTGGTGCTAGCCCTGATGGCCGCCATCGGCTGGCGAGGGGTCTACCCCACCTTCGCCGTGCTGGGGTTGGTCTGGGCGGTGGCCTGGACCGCCTGGTTCCGCGACGCGCCCGAACAGCACCCCGCTGTTGGCGCCGCCGAACGCGACTTGATCGTCGCCAACCGCGGCCCGATCTCCCACGGCGGCCCGGTCCCCTGGGAGCGGCTGATCCGCAACCGCAACGTCTGGGCGCTGTGCGCCATGTATTCGGGCTACACCTACGGTCTCTACTTCTATCTGACCTGGCTGCCGACCTACCTCCAGGAAGGCCGCGGGGTCGCCGACGACCAACTGGGGTTTTACGCCGGGCTGCCCTGGCTGGTGGCCTGCGTCTCGAGCGTGCTGGGCGGCTGGCTGACCGACGTCCTCAGCCGCCGGATGAGTCTGCGTTGGGCCCGCCGCCTGCCGGCCATGGCCGGGCTGTTGGCGGCGGCGGTATTTCTGGTGCTGGCGGCGCTGCTCGAAAACAACACCTGGGCCCTGCTGGCGCTGGCACTCAGTTTCGGAGCCTCCGACATGATTCTGGCGGTCTGCTGGGCCACCTGCCTCGACATCGGCCGCGAGTACTCGGGCACGGTGTCGGGAACGATGAACTCGCTGGGCCAGATCGGCGGCGTGACGGCGCCGGTGCTGATCGGCTGGCTGGTGCAGCGCTTTGGTTCGTGGCAGCTACCGCTGCTGCTCTCGGCCGGATATTACGTCGTCAGTGCGCTGTTCTGGCTGCTGATCGACGCCGAGCGCCCGCTGACGGAAACGGCCTGAAGCGCGGACCACACGAGAGCGGTAGCGGAGAGTGGCGCGGGCCTCCGGCCGGCGGCGTCGACCTGGGGCCGACGTTAGCGTGGCCGCGGGCCAGACTGCGAAAGAACTTCATGCGGGCCCGGCATGAACTGCTACCCAGCGGCCGGTAAGCACAACCTCTCCCGCACGGCTCGGTGGCTTGGACCCTACGTCGCGACGAATCGCGACGCGGCAAACCTGAGGTTCACGCCACGAGTGCGGTTTCTTGATTCTGTAGCCTGTTGGACCGACCGCAGAGGTGCACGGCTAGGATGTTTGGTGTCGTCCGCTTGGCCCTTCACTGATCGGGGGCCTCGGCCCGCCGGGTACGCCTGCGGGCCGAAGCGCGAGAAAAAGCGCGGGGGCGCACCAGAGAGGCAACAGAGCGCAACACGGTGGCGCCGGCCGAAGGTGTTCTGTTTCATGACACGGTGGACACTTTTTCTGCCACCAAGTCTGGGTGTACAGAGGCTTCGCTTTCTTAATCAGGAGAATACGGACTTAATCAGGAGAATACGGAGAGTGGCAGCGTTATCAGTCAAGGGCACCAATGGAGTTGGTGCCGAAGCTTCCCTTGACAGAGAGCGCTGGCGCGGCAGAATCAAGGGCGGCAAAGCGAAGCCGTTTTCAATGACTTACAAACACCAAGCGTTAGTGCCCTAGACGCTCTAGGGTGTCCACCATGTCATGAGTCTGAACACCGGAGGTCCGCGCCACGGGGTGGGGGGCCTCGCTTCTGCGGCGGGCCCCGCCTAGGTTTCGTGGGCCGCGCCTAGCGGCAGGGGGTCCCGTCGGCGGTTACCGCCAGGGTGACCTCGTTGCTGGCTACCCCGTCGACGCTGACACGCAGTGGGACCGAGCAGCCGATTTGCGTATCGTCGGGCACAGTCGCGTTGACCTGGTAGAGATGCGGCGAGTTCGGGCTGAGGCCGGCAAACGACGGCACCAGGTCGGGGATGCCGCCGATCGAGACCTTCGTCTGGCCCGTGACGCGGTTCACGCCGCTGGCGGCGAAGCCGTCGGGAACCGCGGTTTCGGTCGGGCCCAGGCCGGTGGCGAAAATCGTGACCGTTTGGCCAGGCCGGGCCGGCGTATCGAAGGTATTGAGCGCGACGCCGCCGTCGCCCAGCACGTTCTGGATCGCGCCCAGGCCGGTGCCCGACTGATTCTGGGTAAAAATCAGCGGCTGCACCGGTTTGAGCCGAACGGTTTCAATCGGGCTGGCATCGCCGTTGACCTTGACCACGACATCGGCGGTGGTTTGCGGCCCGCTTTGGGCCACGCCGGCGACCTGCGTCAGCGCTTGCGGCACGACCCCGACCAATTGCTTCGGCGAGACATAAACCAGCCGCACCGGCAGCCCGCCCATGGTGGCCGAGGTTCCCGCCAGTACGCTGGGAAACGGCACCGAAGCGGCCACCTCGACATCGGTGGCGAGGCGCTCGCCAAACAGGGCAACGAACATGCCGCCGCTCAGTTCGCCGCCCGGCTGACTGTTGGGCAAGAAGTTGGCGTTGTTCACCACGCCGCCCATTGAAAGCCGCGGCGTGGTGGGCTGGATCACCGTCAGCCGTACGGGGATGGTCAAAGGACCAGGAGCTCCCGCCCAGGCGACCTCGATCGAATCGTTATAGGTTCCCGGGCTGAGGCTGGAGGAATCGATGCGCACCACCAGGCCGCCCGGCGTGACGCCGTGGTCGAGATCGAGCACAATCCAACTGGAGCCGCCGGCGGTGTGCGCGCTCCACTCGGTGGTTGTGCCGCTGGAAGTGATTTCGGTGAGTTGCGGCTCGGGGTCCGCCTCGCCGACCACCGCCGTGAACACGAAGCTGTCGGGGTCGGCCGAAAGCACCGGCACTTCCGACGGGCTGCCGACCAGGCGGAAATTATCGAGCCCGGTCAACTCGTTGCCCAACACGTCGTCGACGCTGACCTCGATGCGTTGCACCGCCTGCAGGGTCTGCTCGAAAGTGCGGTCCCCTTCGACCAGGGACCAGGAGTCGGGGTCGAGCGGCACGCGGTAGGCCACCGGATTCCATTCACGGCCCGGCAGCGGCCCCAGATAGCGGTAGGCGGCGCCGAAGCCGATCAGGCGGATCTCGACCGGGCGCGAGGCGCCCAAGGTGCTCTGGTGCCGCCGGTAGAACTCGAAAGCCGCCTGCGGACCCAGTTGCGACAAATCGCCCAGATACTGGGGCGGGGCCACCATGAAGTCCTGGTTGACGTCGTTATCGTCGTCGTCGACCTGCAGGTAGCCGCCGGTCACGCCATCGGTGCGCACGATGCGGGTCACGGTCCGCTGGTCGCCCATGGTGACGCCAAAGGCGCGTGGGATCAGGAACGGCGCATCGGGAAAGTTGAGCTTCCAACCGCCATCGGTAACGTCGAAGTCGGTTTGCACCGGCACCAGCGGCGGCTGGGCGCGCCCGTAGAGCGTGAAATTATCGAGGTCGGTGAGCCCGTGCTCCTGGCCGTAGTTGGCGCGGATCTCGATACGCAGCACGTTGCTGAGCACCTTGTCGAAGCTGTCGGAGCCGCTGATGAGCTGCCAGGCGCTGGAGTGCAACGAGACGCTGTAGTGCTCGAACTCGGTCTTGGGATGGCTGCCCGACCAGCGATAGACGGTGAAGCGGCCGAAGATCTTGATCTCGACGTCCTGGTTGGCGAACGACTGCGGCGGCCGGTAGCGCAGGTCGAATTCAATGCGCGGATCGCTGCCCAGCAGCGCCAGGTTCCCCAGAAACTGCCGCGCCGCCACGAACGAGTCGCTGCCCCTGGCCTCGATCTCGAGATAGCGGCCGTGGTCGGTGTCGTCGTCGCGCACGGTGCGCAGCAGCGAAGTCGCCTCGCCCACCGTGGAAGAGGGAACTTCGGGCGTCGGAGCCGGGTAGTTGCGTTCCCAGTTGTCGACGCCGCCGGTAAAGTCGGATTTCGCGATTTCGATGACATCGCCGACCACTAGGGTGTCGATGCTGACGCGCAGAAAGTAGAATGACCCGCCGTTGTCGGGTCCGGCGCGCACGGCCACGAAATAGCGCCCCTGCTCCAAGGCCGGGCTGGTCGAGGGAGTGATCTCGATGCGCTCGGAGCCGCCGGTCGACTCGGAGCGGAAGTCGGCCACGATGGTATCGGCGGCGGTGAGCTGCACGTCTTCGCCGAGCCGCGCGAACAGATCGACGGCGGCCTCCGGCGGAGACGTATTGAGCTCGAGCACCACGCGCGTGGCGTCGGCGGGCACGTCGACGTAGAAGCCCTCGTTCCCGTTGAACAGGACGGGGTCGGCCACTACCGGCAGGGGGCGGGTGGCGAGCTGGCCCGGGCCCAGGCGCGTCTGCGCCGGCGCCGCCAGCGAACCCAGCAGCAGCAAGCCAATCACTCCAAGCGAAACTCGTGTCATGGAACCTCTTGTGGAAAGCGTCGAACCCGAGTGAGCCTTCGGGCGGCGGAAACGGTCCTGCCCGGCGGAACATACAGGACGCCGGAAACGGCTCGCACAACGAGCACGAAAACCGGGTCGCCGAAGTCGCCAAAGGGCCAAGGACTGCTGATTGCGGGCGGTGACCATCTTATCACGGAGGAGGCTGATCAAGGCGGCGGGCGGTGACGAGCGGCCCGGGGGCGATGGTCGACACGAGGACTGACGCCGCACGAAGTGGCGCGGGCCTTCGGTGTACAGACTCATGACATGGTGGAGACCTTAGAACGTCTAGGGCACTAACGCCTGGTGTTTGTAAGTCATTGAAAAACGGCTTCGCTTTTGCAGACCTGAATTCTGCCGCAGCAGCGTTCTCCGTCAAGGGAAGCTTCGCCACCAACTCCTTTGGCGCCCTTGACTGACAACGCTGCCGCTCTCTGTATTCTCCTGATAAGAAAGCGAAGCCTCTGTACACCCCGGTCCGGTGGCAGAAAAGTGTCCACCATGTCATGAAACAGAACACCGTAGGCCCGAGCCACAGTAGCACCGGGCGGGGGCAAAAGGCCAAACTCCAGAGAAGCCGCCTTCAGGCGGCTTCCCCCGACGAAGTCGGGCATGGGCCAACGCGGAGGACCCAGAGCCGCGTCCCAGCGCCGCAAGCCCGTCCCAGCTTTAGACGATCTTCACTACGATCCCTCACCGGCCCCTCTTCATTCCCCTCCATCGCAATCCCCCGAGTTGAGAGTAAACGACTGAAAAAAAACGATTTCCATATAGAAGTGCCCATCAAGCCCCCGCCACCCCACGTAACTTGACGCCTCCGCAGCCCGCCACTATAATCAAATTTAGGATCAGCTAAATTCGCCCCATGACAGTTTCTGAAGCTGTGGACGACTACTTGAAGGCCATCTTCGAGATCGGCGGAGGGGAGGGTCGCGCCAGCACGACCGCGCTGGCCCGGCGACTCAGCGTCGCCCCGGCCTCGGTCACCGGCATGCTCCGTAAGCTGGCCGAGGACGAAACCCCCTGGATCCGCTATGAGAAGCATCGCGGTGCGCGGCTGACCGAGCGCGGCCGGGTGCGGGCGCTGGAGATCATCCGCCACCACCGGCTGCTCGAAAAGTACCTCCACGAAAAGCTCGGCTATGGGCTCGACGAGGTGCACGACGAGGCGGAGAAGCTCGAGCACGCCATCTCGGAGGTGTTCGAGGAACGCATCGCGGCGGACCTGGGCGATCCCGAGGTCGACCCCCACGGCCACCCCATCCCGCGCAAGGACGGCACGATTCCCGAGCGGCGCGAGATCCGCCTGCTCGAGCTCGAAGTCGGCCAGCGCGCCACCGTGTCGCGCGTTTCCGACAGCGACCCCGAGATGTTGCGTTATTTGTGTGACCTGGGAATCGTCCCGGGCGCGACCGTGCTGCTCACCGAGCGCGGGCCTTTCGACGGCCCCTCGATGCTGCGGGTGGGTGAGGCCCCCGAGGTTCGAGCGCTAGGCAGCCGCGTGGCGGCGGAGATACATGTGGTTTCGGTTGATCGGTTGATCGGTTGATCGGTTGATCCGGGACCCGTTGCTCTGCCGGCGGTGTTTGCGGGGAGGGGCAGTCGCCGTGGGGCATGAGCTTGTGGCTGAATCCTAAGCAGCGGTCAACCGCACCCGCTTTTGGCACCCGCGGCGGGCGGTGAACATCAGATAGGGAGAAGGCATGTCCTGGCCCTGGATCATCTTGCTGACAGCTCTGCTACTGGGCCTCGTATTGTGGCCCGGCAGCGGCGCCTGGGCCCAACTGAGCCGGCAGCGCGAGATGCGCCGGCGGGCGCTCGTCGAAGACGCTCTCAAGCACGTGCTGACCTGGGAGCGTCGCAGCCAGGACGCCACGCCCGAGTCATTGCGCGGCACGCTGGGCGTCTCGGAGAGCCGCCTGATCCAGCTGATCGAGCACATGGAACAGGCCGGACTGGTGCAGAGCATCGCCGGCGGGCTGCATTTGACGCCCAAGGGCGAGAGCATGGCCGTGCATGTGGTGCGCGCGCACCGCTTGTGGGAGCGCTACCTCGCCGACGATGCCGGCATGCCGTTGGGCCGCCTGCACCAGGCCGCCGAAAAGGCCGAGCATCAGCTCTCGGCCGAACGACTCGAAGCGCTCGAAGCGCACCTGGGTCACCCGCTGCACGATCCGCACGGCGACCCGATCCCCGCCGCTGACGGCACGATGGACGCGCTCAAAGGCGTGCCGCTCACCGACTGGCCCTCGGGCGAGCCGGCGCTGGTCGTCCACATCGAAGACGAGCCCGACCTACTGTTTCAGCAAATCCTGGCCACCGGCCTGCGCCCCGGCGTCACCGTACGTGTGATCGAGCAACTGCCCGAGCGCATCGTCATCAGCGACGGCGAGCGCGAGCATCTGCTGGCGCCGGTGGTGGCGGCCAACATTCAGGTGGCCGAGCAGCGCCGCCCGCCGGCCCGCCCGGCTGGGGCCAAGCGCCTCAGCGATGTGAAAGACCAGGAGATCGCCGAGGTCTTCGAAATCGGCGCGGCCTGCCAGGGCTATAGCCGGCGGCGGCTGCTCGACCTGGGGCTGACGCCGGGCACGCGCATCCAGGCCGCGCTCGGCAATCCGTTCGGCGAACCGCGCGCGTTTCGCGTCCGCGGCACGACGATCGCGCTGCGCAATCAGCAGACCGATCAGATCTGGGTGAAGCCGGTCGCGGCCGAATCGCAAACCGCCCGGCGGCCCGATCTGCCGGCGGTGCATGCGGCGGGAAACAACAGCCAGGCAAACAACAACACGGGAGTGAATTCCGCAGGAGCGAATCTCGCATGACTCTGATGCCCCTCTCGCACGACAATTGCGAAACCTGCCCGGCGCACGCGCAACTGGCGCAGATGGGCGTTTCGCTCGACAAGCACGATTACCTGGTGGCGCTGGCGGGCAATCCCAACACCGGCAAGTCGTCGGTGTTCAACGCGCTTACCGGACTGCGGCAGCACGTCGGCAACTGGACCGGTAAAACCGTTGCGCGCGCCGAGGGCGGCTACGAGTTGCAGGGCGTCAAGTACAAACTCGTCGACCTGCCGGGCACCTATTCGCTGCTATCGGCTTCGCAGGACGAAGAAATCGCGCGCGACTTTCTGCTGTTTGGAAAACCCGACTGCACCGTCGTTGTCGTCGACGCCACCGCGCTCGAGCGTAATCTCAATCTGGTGCTGCAGGTCATGGAGATTACCGACAAGGTTGTGGTCTGCGTCAACCTGATGGACGAGGCGCATCGCAAAGGCATCGACGTCGACGTGCGCAGCCTGTCGCGCGATCTGGGTGTGCCGGCGGTGCCGACGGTGGCGCGCACCAAGGAAGGCCTGGGCGAGCTGGTACGCACGGTCGCCGAAGTCATCAGTGGCGAAATTTTGACCAAGCCGCTGCGCCCGAAGAGTCCGCCGGAAGTGGAACACGCCGTGACCGAGCTGGCGCCGATGATCGAGCAACTCGCGCCCGGACTGCCCAACGCGCGCTGGATCGCGCTGCGTCTGCTCGACGGCGATCACAAAGTGCGCCAGGCGCTGCTCAGCGGCGAGTTGGCCTCGCTGCAAGCCCAACAGCAGGCGCCGGTCGAAGAGCGCAGCCGGGTCATCGCGATCCAGGGAGCGCAATGAGCCGAGTAGCCAGCCCGATGGTGTCCAAAAGCCGCCCCAACGCAAACAGAGCCGCGGCCGGAAGGCGGCGGGCGGCCTGTAGACCCACCGAGGCAAGGTCCGCCGAGGCATCGCTAGTTTCCCGGCTATCTCTCTGATCCCAAAAACGCCATGAGCGAACAAGTCCTCGATGCCAACACCGTACTCGCCCGCGCCGACGAGCTGCGCCGCGGAGTGGGACAGGATTTTCGCGACCGCATGGTCACCTCGCTCTACAGCGACGCGCAGCGCATCGCCGACCGCAGCGTGCGCCGCGGCACCGCGCGCAAGTGGGATTTCGATCAGAAGATCGACCGCATCGTCACCTCGCCGCTGCTGGGGCTGCCGATCATGCTGGGGGTGCTGGCCACGATTTTCTGGCTGACCATCGTCGGCGCCAACTACCCGTCGTCCATGCTGGCCGACCTGTTCTTCGCGCTGGAAGACCGCGCCGCGGCGCTGTTCACGGCCTGGGGGTCGCCCGCCTGGCTCACCGGTTTTGTGTGGCACGGCGTTTACCGCGGCCTGGCGTGGGTGGTCAGCGTGATGCTGCCGCCGATGGCGATCTTCTTCCCGATGTTCACCATCCTCGAAGACCTCGGCTATCTGCCGCGCGTCGCCTTCAACATGGACTGGCTGTTCCGCACCGCCGGCGCGCACGGCAAGCAAGCCCTGACGATGGCGATGGGTTTTGGCTGCAACGCCGCCGGCGTGATCGCCACGCGCGTCATCGATTCGCCCCGCGAGCGGCTGATCGCGATCCTGACCAACAACTTCGTTCCCTGCAACGGCCGTTTCCCGACCCTGATCATGCTAGCGACGATCTTCGTGGCGGCGGCCTTCCCGCCGGTGCTGGCGTCGTTCGCGGCGGCCGGCGCCGTGGTCGGCATTGTACTGCTGGGCGTCGCGTTTACGTTGATCGTCTCGTGGGGACTGACACGCACGGTGCTGCAAGGCGAGGCCTCGGCCTTCACGCTCGAGCTGCCGCCCTACCGCCGACCGAGCTTTCTGCGCATTCTCTACACCTCGCTGATCGACCGCACGATTTTCGTTCTCGGCCGCGCCATGCTGACGGCGGCCCCGGCCGGCGCGGTTATCTGGATCCTCGCCAACATCGACTGGCACGGCGTGAGCTTGGCGCAGCACGCCATCAACACACTGCAGCCCCTGGGCTACGCTATCGGCCTCGACGGCGTCATTCTGCTGGCCTACATCATCGCCATTCCGGCCAACGAAATCGTGGTGCCGACCATGCTGATGGCCTATCTGGGAGTCGGCATGATGAGCGACCTGTCGTCGTACGACCAGATCCGCACGGTGTTAGTCGACCAGCACGGCTGGACGATGCTCACCGCCGTAAACCTGATGCTGTTTTCGCTGCTGCACAACCCTTGCGCGACGACGATCCTGACCATCTGGAAAGAAACCCGCAGCGCGAAATGGACCACCATCGGCGCGCTGATGCCGCTGGTGATCGCGTTTCTGGTTTGTTTTGTGGTGGCGACGGTTTGGCGGGCGGTGGTGTAATAGTATAACGTTGATGTTTCAAGACGAAATCGACGCCGTAAGCTTAAGTGCCGAGATACTTGCTGTGTTTCCTTGAGTTCAGCAGCCTCTCGTTCGTCAGTGTGTGCCGATACGCAGCGTGGAGTTGCTGCGCGATATTTGAGACGGAGACACTTAGCCCACGTGCCAAAACGATCCACTACAACAAAGGACATCGGGTTGGTCCAACAGCTACTCGAAACCTCGCAGCTGCGACTAGCCCCAGAGTTTCAGAGAAATGCTGTTTGGCCAAGAGCCGCAAAGGCATACCTGATCGACACGATTTTGGCCGAGCGGCCGATGCCCCTATTTTTCTTTCAACGCGCGAGGTCGGCTCAAACGGGAAAGCCGATGTATTCAGTCGTCGACGGTCAACAGCGGCTACGGGCGATTTTTGAGTTTATGGAAGACCGGTTTGCTCTTACGGAAAGTAAGGATAGTCGATGGAAGGGTAGGCGATTCTCTGAGCTTGCAAAAGTACTACAAGAGAATTTGGTGGAACTATGGCCTTACCGTCGAGGAACTGCTCTCGCGCTCAGCGAAGACGAGCGTCGCGACATCTTGATTCGAATGAACAAGTACCGTGGTCAGGCTGTCACCACAGGAGCTCGCCACGCACGCGATCAAGGGAAGTTGTCCGAATTCGTCGAGGCACTCGGCAAACTTCCGTTTTGAGAGAGCAGCGGGTCTTACCAAGCATCAGCTCGATCGGATGAAGGCTGCAGAGTTCTCCGCTGTATCGGCCATCCTGTGATTTGAAGGTCCGCAAGACGAGAAGTCGTCGCTGGACTCGACTACAGGGAGTACCAGGACCACTTTCCCTATGGTAGCGACGTGCGGCGAAGGCTGACCGCGTACCTCACATGGATCATAGCTGCGCTCCCGCAATTCCGGAGTACACGATATCGAAAACCCACTGACCTCTATGGATTGGTGGGTGCGCTTGAAAGGGTCAGTCGAGGCGGGGCAAAGCTGCGACGAATAGATTCCGAGAGTGCAGGCGTAGCGCTAACCAGATTTGACGACGATGCACGGAGTAAGCGCCCTCCCGCCAAGCAACTGCGATGTTCCGGGCGCTAGCGAGCCGATGATATCGGCCCACGGAATGTCCGCATCGAATTTTTGACCGCGCCTGCTCGGTTAGGCCCTATCGTCGTCAAGGACTGGACCATGTCAGGGCTAGTTTCCTCGAGTGGTACACGCAAACTCAGGGCGATAACCAGGCGGCGGCCAGCGCTCTCGAGAAGTACGTCGAACGATTGCTGTCAGATCGCAACCAGCAAGCAGTGGTTATAGCTGCTCGGGCGAAGACATTAGACTCTGTGCGAGAGAAGCTTCTGCGGAAGCGGTACAAGGGGCCTCGTACCCGGCTAACTGACAGGCTGGAGTTCAATAATCCTCTATCACGCACGGAAGTCGATGATGTTGCGACATTGTTCAGGAGTAGGGTGCGAATCCTGGATGACCGACTCCTCGGGCGAACGGCTGGCCCTGGCCTGCGGAATTTGGCAACCGATAATATCACCTCATAGGTTCGCTCCAAAGGCCGTGACTGCGGCGCCGGAATTGGCGAATCTACGCAGCCAGAAGTTCGAGGTACGGATTCGGAGCCTACTGGACCATGTATGGGCGGAAATTGAACACGATGTTTTCTATAAGTTGGAGCGAATTGGCGACCAGAGATTAAACGGCGGATCGCATCGATTGCAGGTGTACTCGAGCTCCTTGAGCACGAGTTCGATCAGCTCGAGGTGGCCGCGGGTGGCGTTGTCGTCGGGGCCAAAGACAGTCTTCTAAAAAAAATGGACATCCGCCAAAGCCTCGATGTGCCAACGATGTGCGCCCTGCTTGAGATCGAGTACCCAAGTGGACTTAGTTTTCGACAGGCTGCCGCGACCGGAAGTCCGTTCCACCCCGGGATCCCAGCAGCTACTGCATCTGGCCTTGGGGCACGCGAGGATTTCGACCGTCGGTGCCTTACAACGAGGTCTGAAGTCGCAACGCCTACAAAGGAGCGTAGAGCAATGTGAGATGTGGAGAATCCCAGCAGTGGGGAGATATAGAACTTTGCCCTTGTTCACTGCTCCGTGGGCATACGAACACCCATAACGTCGTGTTTTTTTCCAGATTTGCTGGCGATGTACCCGAATAGCTCACAGCGCTCAAATAGCGGGCCGCGCGAGCGTCGCGGGCGCTGCAACTAGCGGCTCGCGTTGAGGCTCCGAGGGGGTATCGGGGTCTTGCGCGCCCCCTGGTCGCCGACTCGCAAGGCTAGGGGAACAAGTACTACGGCTTGCCGTTTATGCAGTCGCCCGGAT
>CAWGNS010000004.1:0-45985 GCA_963824095.1 Terriglobia bacterium
CCAAAGTGTCCCTTATTTTAGGTGTCTCAGGTTTGGGGGCAACTCCAGAGCCCTTCGCCGAGTTCCCCGAAATAGAACTGCCAACGGCCGCGGAATTCTGCCATATGCTGCCCCGTTTGGCATAATCTAGAGCAACATGGGAGCTGCCGAACCGCAAGGACCGAAACGTTACCTCAACCTCGTGGAAGCAAAGCTGTGGAAAAGGCTCAACAGTGGCGCCGACGCCGAACAAAAGAATCTGGCCAACAACGTTCAAAAAGCCGCAAGAGAAGCTGCAATCCTGCTGGACCAGATCGTCACTTACATGCCTCTCTACACGCTCCACAGCGAGAGGCACAGCCTGAACGTCATCGCCTGGATGGAACGCCTGCTTGGGCCGGAAGGAATCAAGGAACTCTCCCCTCTGGAGCTCTCTCTCTGCATTCTCGCCGCCTATGTACATGACCTCGGGATGACCCTGACGCGCGAGGAATGGGAAGACACACTGAATGAGGCCAGCGACTCCCCGGCCCGCCGCGACTACCTTCGTTTCCGCGACGGTTTTCTCGGGTTTTCTCGAGGAACGCGTCGAAATCGACCGCCTGCGGAAGAAAGGCCGAAACTTCCAGGCCGACCTCATCGAAAGCCACCTGCTGACCGCACACATCCGAAAGACACACGCTACCAGCGAGCCGGAGCGCATAAGGCGCCGGCTGGACGCAATCACTGCGCTGACCGGTGACACGAAACTCTTCGAATACCGCGGAGTGCCGTTTCGGGAGGCCCTTGAGTTGATCGCGGCAAGCCACAACCAGCCCGTGAACTGGCTGCGGGACCAAACCGCAAGAGAGTTGGGCGGTTTTCACACGGTGGTTGGCAGCGGCGAGCGCGTGAACTACGCGCTCATAGGCCTCATCCTTCGTCTTGCCGACATCATGGATTTCGACTCCAGCCGGACGCCTATGATCCTGTTCCGGCACATCGGCCTTGATCGCGATCTCTCCAGTCGATTCGAGGCCCAGCGTTTCGAAGAGAAAAGCCAGCAGGAATGGAGGCGGCATCTTGCGATCGACAGCGTGGACTGGCCTGCCGGCAACCGGCTCACCTATTTCTCGCACCGACTATCTCAATGCCCTGCGCGCCAAGTGCCAGTTCGGCGCCCAGCCTCAGTTTTGGGCGGCGGAACTGGATTCGACTCACCTTGAATTCACGTCTTCGGGGGATTTTCCAGAGTGCTTGGGCTACCATATTCCAATGCCCTCAACGGCTGAAGATCGTGCGCTGCCTACGTATCTATTGTTCACCTTTGGCTTCAGTGCGATCTTCTATTTTCTGATCGCCAGCGGTGGCGGTGGAAGCTGGGCCGACTACATTGGCTGCCTGATGTGGTGCCCGGCGTTGGGGGCGTTTACGGCGTGCGCCTACCTGGGGAGGAGCGTCTCAACGATTGCGTGGCGGTGGGGTGAGAGTCGCTGGGCGATCGCGTGCTATCTACTCCCGCTTGGGTACGCCAGCATCGTAGAACAGTTCTTCCTGCCGCTCCCGCCCTCGCTTCCTTCCCATCGCCATGCCTGATTTTGCGGTGAAACACTTCTACCGTAAAGTGATTTTTAGACACGGCGCGCAGCCCCCCGAGCCGCGCTCCCGCTGTTCACTTCGATGGACGATCTCCCACCAGCAACGGGGCCGGCGCGCGAATGTCTTTGACCGCACATGACGAAGTGGGCCGGTTCGCTTTCGCGGTAACGCCCATCGTGGCGGAACAACCTAATAGCCGGTGGGAAAGCGCACATGCCTCGCCACACCAGCTTGGTGAACGGGATATTGAGCCTGGCGGCGGTCGTGCTCATTCTCCCCCTTGCCGGCGGTCTATTCGCCCAACAGTTGCCCGGCCCCGCGGACCGGCCGGGCGCAGCGCGAAATGCGGGCATCTTACCCGAATACTTGTGGCACGATCCAGGAAATATCAGCGGGATTGATTTCGCAACGGCTCCCGGCGGCAAAACAGGCCTACCGGCTCCACCATTCCAGTTCGTCGAGGAGGACCTCGGGGGAACGAATCCAAAGGTCAAGGTTCGCGATGCCCGCGGGCGGCTCTGGATCGTGAAATGGACGGCTGAAATCAAAAGCGAGCCGTTTGCTACCAAGCTGGTCACGGCTTTGGGTTACTTCGCTCGCCCCGCGTACTATGTTCGCGAGGGCCAAATTTTCGGCATCACGAAACTGCGGCGCGCTCGGCACTACGTCCACAGCGACGGCTATTTCAACGAAGCGGCTTTCAAATTGATCTCCGCGGACCTGCCGTACCTGAAGGGCTACAGCTGGGCCTGGATAGACAATCCCTTTCTCGAAACCCGGCGTGGCGCGCGCCAACTCAATGGCTTGAAGATTCTCATGATGTTGACTTCCAACTGGGACGCAAAGGACGCGCGCGATACCGGGCATGGGCCCAACACAGCTATTTACCGCGTGACCGGGCGCGGGCACGTGGCGCAGTTGCTGTTCGCGTTCGACGACTGGGGCGCGACGCTGGGCAAATGGGGAAACTACTGCGTGCGCGAAAAATGGGATTGTGACGGCTATGTGAAGCAGACACCTCATTTCGTCCGGGGCGTCCGCAACGGCTACGTGCAATGGGGCTTTTCGGGCAAGCACGGGCGCGACCTCACAGAGGGTATCTCGGTCGAGGACGTTCGCTGGTTGCTTCAGTATCTGGGTCAGCTAACAGACGTGCAAATTCAAGAGGGGCTAAGAGCAAGCGGCGCCGATCCGGGCGAGGCGCGCCGCTTCGGCCTGGCCATCCGCCAACGGATCCGGCAACTCGAGCAGGTCGCCGGGAGCCAGCCTGGCGGAGTAGATCGGTGACAGCCACCGAACTGCCCTTGAAATACGCTGATGTATCACGGCTTACGGTTTTCGCTAGGGGATGTCGGCACCCCTCTCCTCGGAGAGCCGGCAGCGGTCGGAGCCACTGGCCCGTTGCGGCCCCGAGATCGGCGCCCTGTCACCGAACTCCACGAACTCCAAGGCTTACAGCGTCTATTACATCTACGACACCGACGACAACCCGCAAGGCTGGGGAGGGACCGACCGCGGCGGCTACACGCGCCCCAGCGTGCGGGCCATCGACTACAAAACAGGCGAAGTCCGCTGGGCGCACGAATGGGAAGGCGCGACCCGCACGGGCGTGTTGAGCTACGCCGGGCAACCTGGTTTTCGGCTGGCGACAGCTTTGACAATGCGGCGACAGCTTTGACAATTTCGCAGCGCTCAACGCTACCACACCGGCGCGCATCGGCCAGCCAATCGCGATAGTCTCCGCCGAAGTAGCCGGGGCAACGGCCCCTCGCCGCCAGCCCGCGGGCTACCGAGAATCACAGGTGTGTCTGACTGCGGCCGGCGGCTCGGCAGGGCAACAGAATACAAAGGTGCTTTTGCGGACTCGGACGATGCCTTGGCGCGGTCTCCGTAATTTTTTTTAGGGGTTTGCTTCGCTGGGCGCTGAACGTAGTAGGAACCTGGGGGACCTCTTCCCGGGACAATCGGTTACATTGCCTCTTCCAGTCCCCCTGGAGAGTGGCTCTAATGGCCTGGAAACAGGGCCCTTCGGAGGCTTGGAACTGAATCTTACCGGAGATTACGGCGGGCCTGGGGTCGTATCTCCTTCTTTGTTCAACCCTTGGGTCCGACTAGGGCTATCACTCGATGGTTCGCGATTCGGTTTCGGGCGACAATCCAGGTACAAGCTAGGACCCGGAGAACCGCTGAAGCCTACCCTGCCGTAGACGTAAGCGTCCCGGGGGCAGAATCAGAGCCCAGGAAAACGAAAGGATCGACAGAAAACCAAAATGACCATAGTACTCATCCTTCTGGCCGTAGTAGGCAGTGTCGCCGCCGTGCTGGGGATGGAACTGGTCCGGCTGTTTGGCCGGGCGCCGAAGGCGCAGGACCTGCCGCAATTGGCCGCGGAGTTTTCCGGCCGTGACAAGTACGGCCCGGTCGAGAGGCTCTTCGACAGCGCCGATACGCGCTTTTTGCGTACCCGAACCGGCAACTCGGGCGAACTCGAGAAGAAGCTGCTGCGTTCGCGCCGGCGGGTGATGCGGTCGTACCTGCGGGTGTTGCGGCGAGACTTCGAGCAGGCCTGGAACGTTGGCCGCTTTCTGGCTCCATTCAGTGATGATCCGAATTTCGGCGTCACGCTGGTGACCCAACTGGTGACGTTCTACCGCTTGTATGCCTGCGTCGAGGTCCGGATGCTGGCGCAGACCTACCAGCCGGGCGTCGAGCTGACCGAACTGCTCAATGCCTTGCGGCAGGCCCGCCGCATCGCGCTGACGACGCTGACCTCGGTCGAGCAGATGGCGATCCAGCCTTCGGCCGCATAACGGCCCGCGCCTAACTAAAGGCCGAGCCGGCCCAAAGCCGCACCCCTGGTGTGCAGCGGCCGCGTCGCGATTGGTTGCGACGTGGCCCAAAGCCTTCTAGGCCACGCCGAAGAGGCGATGCGCCTGCAGGGAGACAGCCTGGTAAGTTAGCCGACCTCTCGAAGGCCGGGCCAGGCACCCCAACAACAATCCATACGAATAGGATTTGATGGCTGCCGCCGCGGTCCGCCAACGGCCCGGCACGTGGTTGATCCGGCGGCGGAGCAAGAACGTCGACCAGGACGTCGATGCTGCCGGCCGGAGGCCCGCGCCACACGATGGCGGCAACAGCCGCGGGGTCGTACCATGCCGCCCCCCAAGGAAACGGCAAGCGGCCAACCCAACAAACTGAGCGCGGGCGGAAACCCGCGGGCCCTTCTGAGACGCTGCCCGTTTACCTCGTAGACGGGGTCTTCGAGCCCCTGGATCTCGCCGGTGCACGGCCCCCCTGTCGTGAATTGCGGCGATCTGCGTTCCAGTACGAAAACGAGGTCTGCTGCTTCGATCGTCCCGGGACGGTTACGCGGTCATGCGGCGTCTCTCCGACCAGCGCCGCCTGCACGGCTCCTGATGAACCGCGTCGCCGGCGCGTCACGGCTGCCTGGAATGGCCGGGGGCGGGTTCAGGCAAGCGCCGCGAGTGGGCGGCCCTTTCGCTCGCGATGGGCGGCTTGCCTCGATTCAATAGTTGAACGGTTGGGGGTTATCAGCCAGCAGCAGCAGCACTTGAGGGTGCCCAGACCCTGCTTGGCGCGGCGCTATGCCGGAACGGCGGCGGGCTCCAGATGGTCCCGGATAACTATCAGACCACTTACTTGTAGCGCTAGTAGGCCATCTGTCCATACACCGAGGGACACTTAGAATGGGAAGGCCCCGGCTGCGGCACCGCACTAGGTCAAATTTACCTACCTGTCTAAGAATTTACCGGTTTAGCCGGGGGTGGGGGAGGACCCCAGCGCGGGTGCCTGGACGGGATGGCCCGCCAATCGCCCGAATCGAGGCGTTGGCGATTGGAAGCCCGAAAGATGGCCAGGGGCGTGCAAAAGCAGCAGGTGGTGAAACTCGAAAGAGTCCTGTGGCGAAACCCGGCAACACCTCCTCTGGGTTGGTAACGCGGCGCCGGAAGGAGTGAGGGCATCTAAGGTTCCCAGGGCATCGAGCTTCATGCTAAAGTTTTGGTACGACCTGGCCGCCCCCGTAGGAGGGCTGCTGCAAGGCCCCGCAAGTCCGGTACGAAAGTGCAGTCTGACTGGGACTAAACTTCGACGGACCGGAACCGCCAAAAGGTCCCCCCATTTTGGAGGAAGGGAGTCGCCCGATGATGCAGATCAGCTGGAGTGGTAAGCGAGTCAAGACGAGCCAGGACCGTCCCCCGGTCCCGGTTGGCTCGGATTGGTCGGCTTGGCTCGACGGTAGCGAGAATAGCGCCATGACGATCGGGTGCGGCCCGACCGAAGTCGAGGCGGTCGAGGACCTTCTGGGTCAACTGTTCAACCAGGTGGCGCTGGCCAACGCGCTGCAATCGCGAGCGGGCCGGCAGCAGGCGACGGCGTTCCCGGTCGCGGCCGGGCGTTCGACACAGAAAGCCTACGCCGCGCACGCGGGCCATCGGCCTGCCTGAACCGAGCGCCCGCCCGAGCGCAGGGAAATGAGCGGGGCCCCCGTGGGCGCGTAGCCTCTTGCGCGAGGGGCTTTGGTATGCGCCCGTGGCTTTTTCGAGTGGCCCGTAGCGGCCGTTCCAATGGCCCGGTAGTGTTCGGGTCGGCCGCGGCTGTTTGCGGGCGTGCCTTTGCGTGTGCGCAATCCTTCCTTTAAAACTCCCGATTTCCTTGCTCTGCCCGTGACTGCTCACTCCCGTGGGTTGCTTCCGGTTGCCTGTCAGATACGGCCATGGCGTCGGGCTCAATGGCCGGCTAGCGATTGAGGGCCGGATAGGGTTCGGCGAGGGCAGGCAATGCATCGAAGTTGCGATTGAGAATGTGCCGTGGACAGGCCCGAAGAAGAACTCAAGACGCAACTTGCCAAAGATCCCTCAGACGTTCGCACTCGCACGGATCTTGGTGTTTTCTACCATGGAACCGGGCGTCTTGAAGAGGCGATGGCCGAATTCGAGCAGGCGCTCGAGAGTGCGCCCAACGACCCAGCCGTAAGCTATAACCTGGCCTCGATCCTGTGCGCACGCGGCGATGCCGAAAAGGCGGTCGTCGTTTTGCAGCAGGCGCTGGAGCGGTCGCCACTCGATTTCCGACTCCACTACGGTAGCGCCTGCGCGTTGCAGGCTCTCGGTCAGGCGGAGGATGCGATTGGCTGGTTTCAGTCTGCGATCGGCCTCAACCGAAAGGATGCGGATGCCTGGTATGGCCTCGGCGCCGCCTATCAAGCAAAGGGTGATGGGCCGAGCGCAATCTACTGTTATGAAACAGCCTGTGGGCTCAGTCCAGACCATCCCGCAGCCCGGCACATGGCCAGCGCCTTGGCCGGGAGCTTATCCTCTCAACCACCAATCGGGTTCGTCCGAGACCTGTTCGACCACTACGCGAAGAGCTTCGACCAGCATCTGGTCGACGTCTTGCATTATCGCGCGCCAGAGCTTTTGCTCGATGCGCTCAAGCCATTGATCGAGGGACGAAACAACCTCGACGTGCTCGACCTCGGCTGCGGCACGGGTCTTTTCGGGCCGCGAATCCGTTGCTACGCTTCCCACCTGACCGGTATCGATGTCTCGTCCGCAATGCTCGACCGAGCCAGGGAGAAATCGATCTATGACGAATTACGCGAGATCGATATTCTCGACCACCTGTGCTCTCTTGCCACCGGCTCGTTCGATCTCTTGTCGGCTGTGGACGTGTTGACCTACCTCGGCGCGCTCGAAGGCGTGATCGCCGGAGCACGGAGAGTCCTTCGGCCAGGCGGGCTGCTGGCGTTCACCGTAGAAGGAGAGGCCGGTGACGGCTACTCGTTATCCCAAACCGGACGCTACCGTCATTCGCCGGCCTATCTCGACAGGCTCAGGGAAGACCATGGCTTCGAGGAACGGACATTGACGGAGGCGACGCTGCGCATGGAAGGGAATGCGCCGTGCGGGGGACTCGTCGTTGTCTGGTCCATCGTCTGATCAATGCAGGGAGGCCCTGTAAACTCAAGCAGTAGAAAGCGGGAGTTTCAACGCTTGACCGTGTCTCGGTTTTCACTCGCGACGTGGCGCGCGCCCCTGGCCGGCAGCGTCGACCTCAGGTCGACGTTCTGAGAGTTGGCCGCAAGGAAACGTCGGCGTTTACCCCCACGCCGCCGGCCGGAGGCCCGCGCCACGTCGGCGCGAGTTGGCAAACCGGGACGCTACCCGCCCCGAATGTCCGCGACGTGTGCCCCGGAGAAACGAATGGACTTCTACTCCGATCTGGGAACAAGAATTGAGCTTCGCTGGAGCCGTGCCGATCGCGATCCGGAACGGTTTCCCGAACTGGCCGCCGAAGAGCTGGCGAAGACTCCGCCCGATTCCGACGTGGAAGCGGTGATCCGTTCCTACCTCGCGCCCCAGCAGGTGGCCACCCGGCAACTGGCGCCTCCCGATGCGTTTGCGCAACCGGGGTTGACGCTTTATTACGGGCGCGGGTTCGTCATCGACATCTATTTCTGGCTCAACGCGGCGCCGGCCATCCATAACCATCCGTTCACGGGATGCTTTACCATCCTCAAGGGATTCAGCCTCCACGACACCTATACCTTTGAAGCGCGCGAGCATGCGGGCGACCGCGTGTTGTTTGGCGCGCTGGAACCGAACGAGTTGACGATTCTACGCCAGGGTGACGTCGTGCCGTTCTCGTTCGTGGAACATCCTTTGATCCACTCGTTGGTTCACGTTCCCGTTCCGACCGTCTCCCTGGTGATCCGGACCATCCTTACACGGCAGTACTTTCGCTACTTTCCTCCCGCGATCGCCCTTGCCATGGATCAACCCGATGACCCCATTGCGCGCCAACTTCAGCTCATGGATTGGTTGCGCGGTGCGCGCGAGCCCAGTTACCCTGAGCAGGTTCGCGCCTTGATCGCTTCGAGCGATTTCGAGACCGCGTTTCGCATCATTTCCGCGGCCTGGGGCCAGGAAGACGTCGATGACTTGATCGCCTGCGCCCGTTGCCGGCACGGTGACCGCGTGGACCTGATCGAACCCGGAATCCGCGAAGCGACGCGTCTTCAGCTCAACAATCAATGGCGCGAGCAGTTTGGCGGCGACGACGACCGCATGATCGCGTCGATCCTGATGTGTGCGCACCGACGGAGTGATGTGTTCCGCCTGCTGGGCCAGTGGTTCCCGGACCGCGAACCCGCCGCTGTGTTGCGCGACTGGAAGGGCTGCGAGCACAACGGCGCCCTTTCGCCCGACAGCATCGATGAGCTGATCCGTGGCACGGCGCCGCCCGGGATTGGGCGCGACACGATATTTCACGCGCTTACTGACGGAATAGCGTCGGCCACGAAGAAGCGAGGGGGACTAGCGATGTCTTTTTTCAGCAAATCGACGACGGGAATGCAGATTTCTTTCCCGGACGTTTGTAAAGTTCCGGCTCCACCAGCGCCGTTTGCGCCCGCGCCCCTGCCCAACACCGGCTCGTCGCGTCGGCCGGCCGGAGCCGCGCCGGCCTCGACGATCAAACTTGGACAGAGCCGGACAAAAATGAACGCCACGCACCAGAAACTCCAGGCGCTTTCCCTCGGCGCTCCCGCCCAACAGTGGCAGGATCTGCTGGAAGAATACGTGCTTGCCGCCGTGGAAGCGTACAAATCGCTTCACGGAACGTGAATGTCCGTTGCTGACAATTGCGGCTCCTGCCTGATCGTTCCTGCCTGATCGTTTCCTTGAATCAGCGATAAGCCCAGCTGTAGAAATCGCCAAAGCGCATCTGCAAAGTCACGCGGAGGAAAACGCCGCAGGTCGGCGGAAGGGCAGACGCATGCAGGGCAATCTTGGAGCCGGCCCGACGGTGGCAGCGACATCAGGGCTCGGAGTGGTTCCACGGGGGCTGAATCGCCGAGCGCTACTTAGGGACGGATTCCGTTATCGTGGGCGGCCCCGTTCAGGGAATTCAAGAGGCCAGCGTGGTAGCGCTAACGGATTCGAACCCGAAAGGCAACGACCGATCGGCTCCGGTCGCGCCGGTGGGCCCAACGAAGGCATACGCCGCGTCGAAGCTGTGTTTGGGTTGGAATGCCGATCCCGACCCGCGTTCTGGGTGTGGCATTGCGACCAATCGTAACAGCCTTGTTACCTAGTTGGCGATCTGCTGGTCCCGGGCAGGGTTGAAACTTTGAACCAGAACTCGCACAGTACCCGGACGACCGTGCAGAGCTCCTCCACGGAGTGCGGTTTGATGACGTAGCTATTGGCGCCACCTTCATAGACGGCCGCGATATCTTTGGGGCTCCGGGAATTGGTGAGCACCACGACGGGGACGGATCGCAGGCCGGGGTCGCCCTTGATTTCTCGAAGCGCCTCGCGGCCCCCCAACCGTGGCATGTTGAGGTCCAGCAGGATCAGGTCTGGGGGCTCTGCTGTTTCCCAGGGTGGCTCCCGTCGGACGTACGCCAAAAACTCTTCGCCATTCGCTGCAAAGCGAAGATCCGCCGGGCATCCCGTGGCGTCAAAGGCCTGCTGCAGCAGCGCCCGATCGCCGAGATCGTCCTCGGCGATGAGGACTATCGGTAAACCGCGATCGTTCATGCTGGTTGTGTTCCTGGCGGTTAGACCTGAATCGCGGTGTAAACGTTACTCGGTGGCGGTTGCTGCGCTGCAGTTTTAAGTGTTGAGAAGTTCGACACAGATGCTTGTTTGTAGCAGTGGAGTCCGCGGACCGTCAATGGATTATCCGGAGAATTAGCAGTAATTTTTCCATCGATCGCGAGCGGCAAAGTCGTACTGGATCAACTTAGCGGGCGGGCCGGTGCGTTCGATGTTTGAGCCGGCTGCCGCAGCGATGGTTTCAGCGTCCATTGGCGGGGCTGCTTTTTCTCGAATGGGCAGAATCTGCGGGCCGGCAAGACTGCGTTGCGCTACCGCGAGTTACTTGAGAAGTACGCGATACCGCGCATCGGCGAGATTCCGTTGCAGGAACTGCAGCCCATCCAACTGGAGCGCATGTACAACGATCTGCGCGAGCGCGGCGGCCGACTCGCAAAAGACAGCGATGGGGTGGAGGCCCCGCGGCCGTTGTCTGCGAAGACGGTGCGCCACGTACATGGGACCATCCATTCCGCGCTGGCGAAAGCAATCCAATGGAAGCGTCTCGAAGTAAATCCGGCCGATATGGTCGAGCTTCCAAAAGTTGAGGATAGAGAAGCGAAGGCGGCAAGCCAGACCGAGGCCGAGTTTATTCTGCAGACGTTGATGGGCACGCCGCTGCACATCCCCGCACTGATCGCAACGTTTACGGGCGCCCGCCGCGGCGAGTGCCTGGCGGTAGCCTGGGAGCACGTCGACCTCGACGGGCGCGTTCTGAAGATCGTTCGCAGTTTACAGCAGGTCAAGGACCAACTCGCGTTCAAAACTCCGAAGGGCCGCAAGCCGGGGTCGTTTCCGATCCCGCAGGTTCTGGTCGACGCGCTTCGGGTACACCGTGCGGGGCAGCGGCAGCACCGCGAGACGTTCGGTGAGACGTACCGTTCCGATCTTGACCTAGTGGTCTGCCAGCCGGACGGCTCCCCGTTCTACCCGGATCGGTTCACGGCCGCGTTTTGCGACGCACGTCCGCAAGATCGGAAAGCCCGGGTATTCGTTCCACACGCTGCGCCACGGGCATGCGTCGGCGTTGCTCGCGAGGGGTGTGTCGGCGGCGGCCGTGTCGAAGCGGCTGGGGCATTCGAAAGTTGCGACCACACTGAACATCTACGCCCACACTTTACCCATGACGAGCAGCGCGCGGCCGATCCAATGGATGAGATTTTCTCCGGCCAGCACTCCCTCGACCAGCTTCCCAAGCAGTAGCCGCCTCGCCTCGAACCACCGGCCTGTCTCGGCGCTCTGGCGGGCCGGCTTGCCCTGTTTGATTCCCCGCGGACCGAACAGCATGCCAGAGGCTCCTGAAAAGCGCCTCGGAAAATCTTGGCAGCGCGTGGCAGCGCAAAGGGTAGAAAGCGTGCAGGCGTGGCAGCGCAGAGGGTCGTGTAAGTATCTAATCTGGAATGGTTTAAGGTAAGCTGCGAAACATGCGAACGTGGTAGCGCTAACGGGATTCGAACCCGTATTTGAGCCTTGAGAGGGCTCCGTCCTAACCCTTAGACGATAGCGCCAGAGAGGTCTTTTCATTCTAGGCGGCGGCGCCTTTGAAATCAACCGTGCGGTGCGGTGGGGCTTGTGGCGCGTCCCAGGCGGCTTCGGCGGGCCTTTGGCTTCTTTTTGCCGGAATTGGCCGGTCTGGGGGTTCCTGGTGGCGCCGGATGCCCCCATCGTGGCATGCTGATTGTTAACG
Source organism: Terriglobia bacterium (assembly GCA_963824095.1). Classification (GTDB taxonomy): domain Bacteria; phylum Acidobacteriota; class Terriglobia; order Bryobacterales; family UBA6623; genus JBBDWJ01. The sequence goes on from CAWGNS010000004.1 coordinate 11,869, forward strand.
ATCTCATGCCCCTCCTTCGCCTGTTTCGCCTGCTCGGGGCGCTGACTGCGCTTGGGGCGATGGTCTCTCCGGGGCTCGCCATCGCGGCCACGCCCGTCGACTTTGACCGCCAGGTCCGGCCGATCCTCTCCGAGCGCTGCTTCACCTGCCACGGGCCCGACGATGGCGCCCGCCAAGCGAATCTGCGCTTTGATACCGAGGAAGGCGCTTTTGTGAAGCTGGCCGATGGCGGCCAGTCCATCTTACGCGGCGATCCGGCCGCGAGCGCTCTGTTTCAGCGCGTCAGCTCGGAGGATCCGGTTCGCCGCATGCCGCCCGCCTATATGGGTCGCGACAAGCTGCCTGATCAGGAAATCGAAATCCTGCGGCAGTGGATCGCCGAGGGTGCGCCGTGGTCGAAGCATTGGTCGTTTGTGGCTCCGCGGCGGCCTGAGTTGCCTGAGGTGAGCCGGGCGGACTGGGCGCGCAACGCGGTCGATCGTTTCGTTTTGGCGCGGCTGGAGAAGGAACAGATCGAGCCCTCCGCCGAGGCCGATCGCCCGACCCTCATCCGGCGGCTGTCGCTCGATCTGACCGGTCTGCCGCCGACGCCGGCCGAGGTCGAGGCCTTCGTCCACGACGCATCGCCCAGCGCTTACGAAAAAGTCGTCGATCGCCTGCTCGCTTCGCCACACTATGGCGAGCAGATGGCGATCTGGTGGCTGGATGCGGCCCGCTACTCCGACACCAACGGCTACCAGACCGACGGCGTCCGCACGATGTGGCCGTGGCGCGACTGGGTGGTGCGCGCGTTCAACCGCAACGAGCCGTTTGACCAGTTCACGATCGAGCAGATCGGCGGCGACATGCTGCCGCACCCCACGCTCGATCAAAAAATCGCCACCGCGTTCAACCGCAACAATCGCACCACGGCCGAGGGCGGCAGCGTTGAGGAAGAGTTTCTGGCCGAGTACGCCGCCGACCGCGTGGCGACGACGTCGACGGTATGGCTGGGGCTCACGATGGGCTGCGCGCGCTGCCACGATCACAAATACGATCCGCTGAAGCAGAAAGAGTTCTATCAGCTCTTTGCGTATTTCGACAACATGCCCGAACGGGGGCTGGTTTACAACTTCGGCAACGACAAGCCGATGATTGCGGCGCCCAACCCCGAGCAGCAAAAGAAACTGGCCGAGCTCGATGGCGCGGTGGCGAAGGCCGAGGCGCATTGGAGGAGCCTCGATCCCGAGATCGCGGCGGGCGTCCGCCAATGGGCGGCCGAGCTGACGCAATCGCGTAAGGCGGTCGATTGGGGCCTCGCCGACGGGCTCGCCTACTACGCGCCGCTCGACAACGAAACGATCCAGTATGTCGAGCCGAAGCCGAAACCCGAGGACGAGAAAAAGGACGAGGTCAACCCGCGCAAGACGGCCGGCGACAACAAGCCCGAGGCGAAGCAGCAGCCCAAGCCCGGGCCGCGCACCGTCGAGCTGGCGGAAGGCAAGTTCGGCGCGGCGGCCGCGCTGGGCGAGCGCCGCTATGCCGAGGCGGGCGATGTCGCCGGATTCGACTACAACGAGCCTTTCAGCTTTTCGTTCTGGATCTATCCGGAATCGCCCGACGGCGCGATCTTCAACCGCATGGAGGACGCCAAAGATCCGCAGGGGCTGGGGCTGTTCCTCTCCGGCGGCAAGCTGCGCTTCGAGCTGACGATGCGCTACACCGACCTGAGCATGCGGGTTGTCGCAAAGCAGCCGCTCGAGATGCGCCGCTGGCAGCACGTGGCGGTGACCTACACGGGCGAGCGGCCGAGCTCGTCGGGGACGCGGTTTTACGTCGACGGCGAGCAGCGCGACTTCGACGTCGAGTGGGACGACCTCAAGTGGCCGATTCCGTATTCGATGCCGTTCCGGATCGGCGCCGGCGGCGGGCGTCCAAGCCTCGATGGACGCCTCGATGAACTGCGCATCTACAATCGCGTGCTCGACCCTTCCGAAGTCGGCATCCTCGCCGAGCCCGAGACGGTGAACGAGATCGCGGCGCTCGACGCGGCGAAGCGGTCGGCGCGCGAAAGCGATAAGCTGCGCCGCGCCTACCTCGACCTGGCCGCGCCCGAGGATGTGCGGCAAGCGATCGCGGCGCTCGATGCGGCTCGCGAGCAGCGGAAGGAGTTTGCGGAGACTATCCCGACCGTGATGGTCATGGAGGAAAGCGAGGACCGGCCGACGCACCTGCTCAAGCGCGGCGCTTATGACAATCCGGGCGAGCTGGTGCAGCCCGGCGTGCCGGCCGTGCTGCCGCCGATGCGGCCGGAGTGGCCGAACAACCGCCTGGGGTTGGCGCGCTGGCTCGTCGACCGCTCCAATCCGCTGACCGCGCGCGTCATGGTCAACCGCTTCTGGCAGATGTTGTTCGGAACCGGGCTGGTCAAGACGGTCGATAATTTCGGATCGCAGGGTGAGCGGCCTTCGCATCCGGAACTGCTCGATTGGCTGGCCGTCGAGTTCATGGACAGCGGCTGGGACATGAAGCACATCCTCAAAACGATGGTGATGAGCGCGACCTACCGGCAGTCGTCGAAAACGCGTCCCGAACTGCTCGAGCGCGATCCGGACAACCGGCTGCTGGCGCGGGGCGCGCGCTTCCGGCTGCCGGCCGAGACAATTCGCGACCAGGCGCTGGCGGCCTCGGGGCTGTTGAACGACAAGATGGGCGGTCCGCCCGTGAAGCCCTACCAGCCGCCGGGTTTGTGGAGCGAAGTTTCCGGCGGCGAATACGAACGCGACTCGGGCGAGGCGCTCTACCGCCGCAGTCTTTATACGTATTGGCGGCGCACGATACCGCCGCCGTCGATGATCGTGTTCGACGCGACCGACCGCGAAACCTGCACCGTGCAGCGCGCGCGCACCGACACGCCGCTGCAGGCGCTGACCTTGATGAACGATGTCACCTATGTCGAAGCCAGCCGCAAGCTGGCCGAGCGCATGATGACCGAGGGCGGTGAGGCGAGCGGCGCCCGCGTCGCTTACGGCTTCGAGCTGGTCACCGGGCGCAAGCCCGGGCCGCGGGAACTCGCCGTGCTCTCGGAGACGGTGGAGAAGTTCCTCGACGCCTACCGCGGCGATCCGGAATCGGCCCAGGGGCTGTTGAAGGAGGGCGAGGCGGTTCGGAACGAGAAGCTGGACGCCGGCGACGTAGCGGCTTATACGGCTGTGGCGAGCTTGATCCTCAATACGGACGAAGCGGTTACGCGAGAGTAGTGCGCAGGGGGACAGTCACCACGTTTCGCGCCGTGATGCTTTGTAGACGATCCGTGATTCGAGGGCGCGAAACGTGGTGACTGTCCCCATCGGCAGCGCGGAGGGAACACTATGCATGATGAATACCCACTGCTGATGACGCGGCGGCACTTTTTCGGCCGGCAGGCGACCGGCATCGGCACGGCGGCGCTGGCGACCTTCTGGCGGGCAAGGCGAGCGCCGAGCCGCGCGTCGAGGGGCTCGGTCTGCCGGGTTTCCCCAACTTTCCGCCCACGGCCAAGCGCGTCATCTTCCTGTTCATGGCGGGCGGGCCGTCGCAGATCGAGCTGTTCGACTACAAGCCGAATCTCACCAAGCTGCACGGCGAAGACCTGCCGGCATCGATTCGCAAAGGCCAGCGGCTGACCGGCATGACCTCGACGCAGGACAGTTTTCCGGTCGCCGAGTCGCGCTACAAGTTCAGCCAGCACGGCCAGGCGGGCGCCTGGATCAGCGAGCTGCTGCCGCACACCGCCGGCGTCGTCGATGATCTGTGCATCGTCAAATCGATGCAGACCGACGCCATCAATCACGACCCGGCGACAACCTTCTTCCAAACCGGATCGCAGCAGGCCGGCCGTCCCAGCATGGGCGCCTGGATCACCTACGGGTTGGGCAGCGAGAGCGAAGACCTGCCGGGATTCGTCGTGCTGATCACCAAGGGCACCGGCGGGCAGCCGATCTACGACCGGCTGTGGGGCAGCGGCTTTCTGCCGACGCGCTACCAGGGCGTCAAGTTCCGCTCGATGGGCGACCCGGTTCTTTATCTTTCGAACCCGGCGGGCCTCGACGGCGACAAGCGGCGCATCTTTCTCGATGCGTTGCGGCGGCTGAACCAGATCAAGCTGGAGGCGTTTGGCGATCCCGAAATCAACACGCGCATCGCGCAATACGAGATGGCGTACCGGATGCAGACTTCGGTGCCGGAGTTGACCGATCTGTCGAAGGAGCCGGCCTCGACGTTCGAGCTGTACGGCGACGACGCGCACGAGCCGGGAACCTTCGCGGCGAACTGTTTGCTCGCGCGGCGGCTGGCCGAGCGCGGCGTGCGGTTCATTCAGCTCTACCACCGCGGCTGGGATCACCACAACGACCTGCCCAAGGGCATCGAGAAACAGACGAAGGCGACGGACCAGGCCTGCGCGGCGTTGATCATCGATCTCAAGCAGCGCGGCCTGCTGGACGATACGGTGGTGATCTGGGGCGGGGAATTCGGGCGCACGGTTTACTGCCAGGGGCGGCTGACCGCCGCCAACTACGGCCGCGACCATCACCCGCGCTGCTTTACGATGTGGCTAGCCGGAGGCGGCGTGAAGCCCGGGATTACGATCGGTGAGACGGATGAGTACTCATACAACGTGACTGCCGACCCGGTGCCCGTGCACGACTTGCAGGCGACGCTGCTGCACTGCCTGGGCATTGACCACACCAAGCTTACCTTTAAACACCAGGGACGGGCGTTCCGGCTGACCGATGTTGAAGGGAATGTTGTGAACAAGATGCTGGCGTGATGGACAGCACCAGCCGCAGGTGTTCGCCACTCAGCGGACAGGAATAGAAACGGTTCTGCCCCATGGGCCGCCGCCCGCACGCGACGGTCCGCTACTTGGACAGTGCTTCCGCCTCGACCGCGTACGACCCAAGGACCGCCCGACCCGAAGCCACGTCGATCAGCCACTCAAAGTGTTCCTTCGCCTGCTCGACTTCGTAGCGGCTTTCCGAATCGAAGCTCACATACGGGGTGTCACTGTTGGTCTCCACCAGGAACGTGCGGACCTCCGCGTCCACGAACGCGCCCAGGCGCTCGCGCATATAGGAGAGGAACTCCTCGCAGCGCAGCTCGGTCACCCCGCGAAACGCGCCATGCTGCGCGACACGACAGACTTCCGCGTACCGCTTTTCGGACACAGCGCTGTGGAACTTGCCGCTGGCCTCAGCCGCGGCGCGTACCACAGCTTCCCCGGGATCGCCGACCCGAACAGCTGGACGGTCTCGATCCCAAGACCGGAATGCATCGACCGCCACCACGGTCATGGCAACGATCAAGCAGGCCCAGGAAAGCCTCTTGCTCAGGGCTCCCAGGGCTTGCGAGACTGGCGGCCGTCCGAGAAGTACCGCAAGCAGGATGAAAACAGTGGGGAGGCTCGTCGGATAGCGCCCATTCCACCATTCAGACCCTGCCAGCCCCAACGAGAACAGGAGCAGGCCGACGACAACAATGAGGAACCAGCGTGACATTACCAGAACCACGACATGGCCAGAACAATTATATAAGCGCAAGTCGGGAACAGTCGACGACTTTTTGACGGGGCCGCCCGGAATATCCCTTGTGCGGAGCCGGGCGTGGTAGCCGAGTGGGAGCGGCGTCTGGGACACTAGCTGCGCGCGGCCCGCACGGGTAGGCCGCCGAAGGCGGGGTGATCGCCCGTCCGTAAGTCGTAGCCTGTCCTCGACTCATATTTCGAGATGGCTCAGCTTCCGAGCGGCGCGCGATCCACAACCGGTAGGGACGGGCCGGCGTTTTCCGTCAGCCTCGACGCGCTGCCTCGATGGCGGCGACGTCGATCTTCTTCATCGTCATCATCGCCTCGAAGGCGCGCTTTGCCTCAGCGCCACCAGCCGCCAGCGCGTCGGTCAGCGCGCGCGGGGTGATCTGCCAGGAGAGGCCCCAACGGTCCTTGCACCAACCGCAGGCGCTTTCCGTGCCCCCATTGCCGACGATCGCGTCCCAGTAACGGTCCGTCTCTTCCTGACTGTCGGTCGCAATCTGGAAGGAAAAGGCCTCGCTGTGCTGGAACGCCGGGCCGCCGTTGAGTCCGAGACAGGGAATGCCCAGGACGGTGAACTCCACCGTCAGCACATCGCCCTTCTTGCCGCTCGGATAGTCGCCGGGCGCATGGTGAACGGCGGTTACTTTGCTATCCGGAAAGGTGGCGGCGTAGAAGCGCGCCGCCTCAGCCGCGTCCTTGTCGAACCAGAGGCAGATGGTGTTCTTGGGCTTCATGTTCCTGTGCTCCGTGTGCTGGATCTGAGCGAGCGCTGGGGTGTTTGCGGCGGTTCGTACCAGGGACCCGCCGGTTCATCCGCTGATCTGCCGCGGCCGACGGTTCAAATCGGTCGCTCTCAGCTTGTCCTTTTCATCCTACCCTGACAGGGGCACGACTTCGAGGTCCAAGGCGAGGACGGGCCCGTTTCGCGGGAAAGTCGGGCTGTGGTGGAGCGGGCCCAGCCATGGCGCTGGGCGAGCCCTGGGTCGCACATCGGGGCTGGGGTGATGTACTGCCGTATTCCGGCGAGTACCAGCAGGCCGTCGGCACAGCGATGGTTTGCATGGGCGGCCGCGCTCGACCAGGGTCAGGCGGTCGGATCGCTCAGCATCCCGGCCCCGACGTTCCGCGCCCAAACGGGGAGCCCAGGGCGTCAGCGGGCGAACAAGCGTCGAAGGAAAGTCGTATGGCTTTCGCCGGGCGTTCTCCTCGACTTCGCCTTCTATCTGTTTGCTCGTGAGCGAGATGGAGGCGAGCGTTTCGAAAATGGGATTGGGTTTGTTTTGCGACTTTTTGATTCCTTTTTGGATGGGCCCCTCTTGCCCCCTGCCCCCGGCCTTTTTTCGGACTTTCTTCAAAGCCGGGACAGCGCTCGCCGGCAAAGGGCCGTTTTGGCACGATTTGGCAGGGTTTGGCACGGTTTATATGGCTTTTTCGCGTCATCGCGCGCAGGGCTCCCTTCTACTGCTGCCAGTCTAGCTTGGGCTGTCAAGAGTTTTGGGGTGGTTTTGGGGGTATGTTGTTGAATTTGTTGGGGTGGTGGGGTTGTGACTGGATTGGAGGAGATTGGAATCTGAGCCTCGCGTCTCAGGAAGTCGTCGCCTGTTTTAATGCATAGGCGAGAGGAATCCTCCTGGGGGCAAAATGCTGAGAACAACATTGAGTTGGCTCAGAAGCCAATCCCAGGAGGACTCCATGAACGGACTTTACTATATCGGACTCGACGTGCATAAGAAACACGTCAGCTATGTGATCAAGACCGCCGCGGGCGGCTGCGTCGGAGCCGGTCAAGTAGCGGCGACGCGGGCGGCGTTGAGTGCTTGGGCCGGGTCGATCGAGCGGCCCTGGATCGGAGCGCTGGAAGCTACTCTGTTCAGCGGGTGGATCTACGATCACCTGCGACCCTATGCCGAGCAACTGCAGTTGGCGCATCCGGCGATGCTGGAGGCAATCACCTGTTCGAAAAAGAAGAACGACCGACTGGACGCGGACAAGATCTGCGACCTGCTGCGCTGCGAGTTGTTGCCGCAGTGCTATGTGGCGCCGCCCGAGCTGCGCGAGTTGCGGCGCGTGCTGCGCTACCGCAACCTGCTGGTCGGCGAGGCGGTGCGCATGAAGAATAAGATCAGCGGCCTGCTGATGGAAATGGGCGAACCGTATGACGCGCGCCGGCTGCACGGCAAGAAGTATTTCTCCCAATACCTGGACAGCTTGGAGAACACGCCGGAATCGGTCGTGGAGTTGTTGCACATCAGCCGCTCGAGCCTGGAGCTGTTCGAACGCTTACAGCGGCGGCTGCTGGCGGGATTGCAGCGTCAGCCGTTATTGAAGCAGCGCGTCGAGCGGCTGCAGTCGATTCGGGGCGTGGGCGAAGTGCTGGCGCTGAGCTGGGCGCTGGAGATCGCCGAAGTCCAACGCTTTTCGTCGCTGCGCCAGGCGGTGAGCTATTGCGGGCTGTGTGCCGCACAACGAGAATCGGCCGGCAAATCGTATCGCGGCCCGTTGTCGAAGCAGCGCAACAAGCACCTGCAGCGCGTCTTGATCGAGGCGGCCAAGCTGGCGCCGCGCTGGAACCCGCGCCTGCGCCAGGTGCGCGAACGCGAACTCGAACGCGGCCACCGCAACCGCGCCACTTTGGCGGTGGCGCGCAAGCTGGTGGCTTACCTGCTGGCGGTGGATCGCAGCGGCCAGCCGTTTGTAGAAGAAGCGCGGGCCGCCTGACGGCGTCCCACGAAGAATTTCCTTGAGAAAGGAAAGCCGAAAGTTTCGTTGTGGAGTCGAGCGGCTTGCCGGTCCTCGCCGGTCGGGGACTGCGCTGGGAAACTGCGGTTTCCGATGCGCCCAGAGTGCCTGTTTCGAGGCCGGCAAGCGAAACCCAAACTGAATCTTCCGCGACGGCGATGGCGCCCGATGCGGCAAATGGATGTCTGGTCGCTTGGACCCTTCGACCCGGATTCGAAAACAGCTCGCCGGACGAAACCACCGTAGGGACCATCCAGCCCCCCGCCTCCGGGAGGTTTCAGGAGATCTGCATCTCTCCTTGACGGATACCTATCATGGATGTCACCGATCTCCTAGGACCGACCCGTGCGGCGATCCTCCGAACAGCCGGGCGCTACCGTCGCTCATCACCCGGTGATTCCGGTCGGCCGCACCGCGTGAACCGTAACCTCTGTTACGATTCTTGTGACAAGTCGAGGCTGTCCCGACTTTCCCTCCGACTTTCCCTATTGTCCGAACAGAGTAAAGGCCAGATTGTTGGGTAAGGGTTGACCCGGAGCCGGGAAGTTGCTGTTCACAACACGCGATCCGCTGATCGTGTCTGGTCCACCCGTCGTGTCATCCCAACTGGTTCCGAACCCGTCGGCAACGTGGCTGTTGAGACCCAACCAATAGGTGCCCGGCGCAAGGTTGATGGACAGCCCGTTGATTGCATAGTCGAAACCGTCCCAGGAGCCGAAGATTGTTCCGGCGGCGTTGGGCGTTCTGGAGGCGACGATGTTGCCGCTAAAAACAGGCGGGGCGCTGTAGGGTAGCCCAGCAAAGACGAGAACCTCGGTGTCCACGTAGCTGGAGAGTTGATGATCATGCTGACTCCAGCCGATTCCGGTGATGACCGAATCCTGGCTGACGGTGAAGCTCTCGAATAGCATTTGTTGTCCCGCGATATTTGCAGTGTTGGTTTGCGGCCCGGACCAGGCGCCGTTGTTGAAGACTACACCGGGCGGGGGGCCAGAGCCAGGCGGCGTGGCGGTGGGGACGGTCGACGTTCCGGTATAGAGATTCCCATCGGAAAAGAAGAAGTTCGCTCGCGAGAAATCGACTCCGGTCGCGGTGAGGCTCGGGTCCGTGACAAGACTGTCGGAGGAAAACCACTGCGGGCCGCCTCGAAGCACGATCGAAAACTCGTCGAGCGAAAGGCCGTTGACGGCGCCGCTGAATCCGCCGGTCACGTCCACTGTATAGAAGTCATTGACCCCGAGGCCCGGATTCGAAGCGTCGTTGACGACGTCGATCCTGCTCAGCGTCGGGTTCGTTGAGAGCAGCGTGGTCGAGCCAAGGGTGATGCTGATCGACTTGACGGCTCCCTGGTAGTTGCCGTAGTCGGGACCGGGGGTTGCGTCCGGCGTGTTCGGATCGAACACGAAGAAGCCGGTAAAGGTGTCTGGGAAGGCGCCACCGAGGGTTCCCGAGAAATAGAGCGTCGCGAGCCCCGGCGTCGGCGGAGGGGGCGGCGAGGTGCCGCAGGGTCTGCCGTCGTCGAGCAGACAAGGCAAGAACTGAAACGGCTGCGGACTGCTGAGGGCGCCCAGCGTTCCATTGAACATTGCCTGCACCTGCCAGGACCAATCGGTCAGGTTTCCGTCGGGCACAAAGGCATTACAGTCAAGGTAGCTGTATTGCGGCTGCGAGACAAAGACATCGACGAGCGCGCCAACCGAGGACTGATGCTTGGCGACAAGCCGGTACTGCGTAGCCCCAGGCACGGTGGACCAGCTAAAGGCGATCTTGAAACCGTAGCCCCTTTCGGGTTCGCTCGAAAGCGAACATCCGGTACTGGGGTCGTTCTGGGGTATATGCGCACCGGCCGCCGGCGTCAGCGGCGTCGGTGCGGGCAGCGGGGGCAGGGAAACGCCGACTCCGTATTTGGATTGGATGGCCGCGATGTCGAGTGGATGGAGAGTCTTTCGCACGAGCTTGGGTCCCGTGATCGCGCAGTTGCACCAGATGTCGGACATCACAGGAAACACATCGGGGTTGGTCACAGGGTCGGCCACGGGTAGACGCCAGGGATGCGCGATGCCGAGAGCATGCCCAAGCTGATGCAGCAGCGCCGTGGAGGCCTCGCCCGCGTGGGTGGTCTCGGAGTCGAATATCACGATGGTGACGTGGGTATGGCTATCGAATACACGCTCTACTCCGAGACCCGGGTCGGGCATGCAGGTCATCCCTGTCTGGTCCACGATGTGGAAGGTTTCCTGGGCGGGACAGGTAAACGAATTGTAGGACGGCCGGTGGAGCACCGAGATGCGTCCGCCGTCGGCCATCGTGAAATTGAGGTCGCGAGTCGGCGCCGCCCAGAGCGCTTCTTCTTTCAGGGGCGTAATGCTGAACGGCGTGAGGTTCCAGTGCATGCGATAGGTGGTGAACCCCGGTGAGGCTCGAACGATGCCGACCACGCTGAACTGCCCCAGCGAAAACGTGAGCTCGTGCGCCGCGGGGTCGTCCACCGCGCTGACCGGCTCGGCAAACGTTCCGTTGTCACCCCAATGGACGACGCCAATTTCGTCCGGGGACGAGACCTGATTGAGCACCCCTTCGTAATGGATCGACATCGTCACCGGTTGGTCGAAAACCAGCCCGTGGGGCTCGATCGACCACGCCGGACCGAGCGGCGCGACACCGTCGAGAACGTTTGGCGGAGCGGCCCCGGGCGTGCTGGTGATGTTGATTTCAGTATCCTGCGGCAGCGCCAGCGGCGGAATTTCCAGCCGCACGCCGCCGCCTGGAACGGTTATCGTTCCACCCGACGGACCCACCGACTTGGCGCCGCCCTGCACCTGGACGACGAGCTTTGAGCCGGGCTTTCCCGTCAGCCGCACCAGCAGCGTGTTGTGGGCGCGCAAGGACACTCCAACCCGAACGTGCCGCGGTCCGACGTCGGCGGCCGTGCGCGGCGCCAGCACCACCTGGTCGTTGAGCGTGACGCTGCCGTCGGACCCTTCGCTGCCTTTGTCATCCATGTCGATGACGTAATCCGCTGCCGGATCGGCGTCGAAGGTTGCTTTCTGTGTGATGGGCAGGAGGATCAAATCACGAAAGACCTGCGGGCCGAAAAACGCAGGCCGGGCATGGCGGCGGCAGGTCGGCCAGTTGCTGCTCAATCGCCTCGGCCGCGTCGATCAGGGCTTGTGCATCGCTGTTTTTGAGCCGCCTGAGCTTGACGAGCAGCTTGATCTCGACGACGAAGCCCTTCAGCAGCACAATGGCGGCGTTGGTGTTGCCCTCTTCGACGCTCCGCTCGGCTAGCCGCAACGTACCGTTCAACGCGGCGCCTTGCGCGGAGTTTAGCTTGCCGGCCGTTACCAGTGCCTGTACCGAGTTGATGAGAGCCGCGATGTTGCCGGCAGGCGGTTCGTTAAAAACCTGAGCTTTGAGCGGCCCCAAAAAGGCGAATTGGGCTAGTACCAAAACGACGGGGATTGCCAGGCCGGAAAAGATTCGGCAGCCGCAGTGAAAGCTCCTCGGGAGGCCTTTCAAAAGGAATCGTGCGCGTCGAGAGTGTGCCATTCCGTTTTCTGCTCGCTTTCAGGGGGGCTTTAATTCGGGAACCGAGAGGACAGGCTTCGCGCTTTCCGCGACTCCCCGCGCGCGCCCTGGCGAATATTCCGCGCGTTGGGGGGGAGGGAAATGCGCCGGTATCGTGGAACGCTGCGGGCGCCCTGGTGTGTGTCGTGAGCAGTATCTCCGCCGGGAAGGGCAACAACAAGCGCAATGAGGCGAAACCGGCGGTATTGCGTTTCGTTGCGTCATTAGAGGAACGCGATATAATCAATCGGACCTTGATGTCCGACTGCGGCTACCCCCTCCGCCCATTTCAAGACACTCCCCCCGGTCGATGGTTGTTGCGCGCGGCGTGATCCGCGCGATAGCAAGATGGCGAACGACGCGAAGCAGCATCTAAATTCGTGGAAAGAAATTGCCGCCTACCTGCAGGTCTCGGTGCGCACCGCGCAGCTTTGGGAGGCGCAGCGCGGGCTTCCCGTCCGGCGCGTGCCCGGGGGCCGCGGGCTGGTATGGGCCGAAGCGGCGGAGCTGGAGGCGTGGCGGAAATCGTGTGGGGGCGGCCCACGCAATGCTGCTGCCGGCAACGGCCATCGAGACAACGGCAATTCAGGCGGCACCGCAGGCCTTGGAACAGCGGCAGCGCGCTCGACCGGCCGACGCGGTTTGCTGTTGGCGCTGGGGATGGCCGCCCTGGCGCTTTCGGGCTGGATCGCGCTCTCCCGCAATACGTCGCAACCCGAGGCGGCGCTCAGCGTTGCGCTGGCCACCTCCCCGGGCGATGAATGGGAGGCTACGCTTTCGCCCGATGGGACACAACTTGCCTATGTCTGGGATGGCGACTCGGGCCTCGAACCGCTCAATCTTTACGTCAAACCGGTAGCGGGCGGGACTCCGCGCCGCCTCACCAACGGCGACTGGCGCGATCAGTTTCCGCAGTGGTCTCCCGACGGGCGGTGGATCGCGTTGGGACGCTTGCGCGGTGCGCAAGTCGAGATCCTGCTGGTTTCGCCCGATGGCACGCGGCAGCGCACGCTCGAAAAGATGGAAAGCCCCGCCTATCGCGGGGCCAGCACGGTTCGCTGGGTCACCTGGCTGCCCGACAGCCAATCGGTGGCGATCATTGAGCGGCCTTCGCCCGACGAACCTTACGCGATCTTCCGGGTGCCGCTGCAAGGCGGCGAGAGGCGGCAGCTCACTACGCCACCGCGAACGAGCCGAGGCGATCAGCAGTGCGCCTTTTCGCCCGACGGCCGCTACCTCGCTCTGGTGCGCTATCAAAACGGAACCGACGGCGACCTCTACGTGGTCGCGTCCGACGGCGGCGAGCCGCGGCGGCTGACCTACGACCGCATCTACCACAACGGCCTGGCCTGGACTCCCGATAGCCGCGCAATCCTCTACGGCGCGCAAAGGCAGTCGCAGACCTGGGGCCTGTGGCGGCTGGAGGTGCCCGCGTTTGGAACGGCGCAGCCGGTGCGGATTCCCGGTGTTCAGGAGGACGCCTCGTGGCCGGCGGTCGCGGCGGCTCCGCAGCGCCGCGCGCTGCGCATCGCTTATACGCAAAGCCGCCTGACGGTGAACATACGCCGCTGGGACCTCGGGGCGAATCTGGCCGCGGGAGGCAAGGTGGGCCAGGGAACCGCGGTTCAGGCGCCGCGCGTGGTTTGTCCCTCCACTCGCTCGGACCTGTCGGCGCAATACTCGCCCGACGGCAGCCGCATCGCTTTTGTATCGAGCCGGGAAGGGGAGCGCGAGATCTGGGTCTGCAACGCCGACGGCACGCGGCCCAGGCGCGTCACTTCGCTTGTGGGCAAGTACACCGACTCGCCGCGCTGGTCGCCCGATGGACAAAGCCTGGTGTTCACCACCAGCATCGACGACAACCGCGACGTCTGGATCGCCGAACTGCGGACCGCGGCGCTGCAGCGGCTCACTCGGGAAACCTCGCATGAGGGCCGCGCCGCCTGGTCGTCCGATGGCCGCTGGATCTACTTCCGCTCGGACCGCTCCGGCAGGCAGCAGATCTGGAAAACACGCGCCGACGGCAGCGGCGTGGCCGTCCAGATCACCAGCAGTGGAGGCTACGAGCCGTTTGAGGCCCTCGACGGCAGCCGGCTGTTTTTCACCAAAGACCGCACGCATCGCGGCGTGTGGAGTGTCCCGGTCGATGGCGGCAGGGAGGCCTTCGTGGTGGACGATGCCCGCGAAGGCCTGTGGTCGGTGGCGGCCGATGGCATCTATTACATCGTGGACGGTGAGATTCGCGTCTACCGTTTTTCGACCGGAAAGGTCGAGCCGGTGTTGCGGATACCGGGTCCCGCCGGCGTCTGGACGGGCTTTTCGGCGCGGCCCGACGGCCAGTCGTTGCTGTGGTGCCAGACGACGCGGAATGACAACGATATCTTGATGTTGGAAGCGCCGTTGTTATAGGGGTGTGGGGCCCCGGGGAGACGGGGAGATCCGGGACAAGGCATCGAAGTGGCTGGGAATTTGGGGGGCTGTGACTGGGAAGTCGGGGACAGGCGACGACTTACGAACCTGCCGCAGCTCGCGCCTTGGGCGGACGGCCCGTGCGGGCCGCGTGGAGCTTGCGGCCCAGTCGCCGTTCCCACTCCGCCACCACGGCTGCCTCCGCGCAAGGCCGCCCGGTCCGGGTTGCCTGCCGCGGGGCTTTGAGCTGGTCCGGCGTCTCCCCGGCGCCGCGCAAGATCTGTTGCCTGTCGCCCAGCGGACACAATTCCCGCCACGTCTCGCCATCCAGCAGGCCGCCTCCGGCGGCGACAGGCGAGAGCGCCTGTCTCTACACAGGACAGACAGGATGGTCTGTCCCACGTCGGTCTTTGCGGGTAGGTGACCGCTCGCAATTCCGCCGCGCCGCATTGCGGACCTGTCCCCCAATGCCCGTCCCCCAATGCCCTCCAATGCCCCAATGCCCCCCAAATGCCCCGGCTGATGTATTCCGCAGCGGCTTGGAGGTCCTCCCAGGCCGGGTCGGACCCGATTCCTTGTCGAGCCATCGAGACATGCGCTTCTCGATTTCTTCGTGAGAGAGGACGCGGCCTTGGCCGGCGGCGGCGACCGGTCCTCGCTGCGCACGCCCAGGTCGCGCGGGCCGCGGCCGCTGAGGTGCGCCGGGGCGGTTTTGAGCAGGCCGGAGGCCTGCTCCACTGCGCGCTCGAGCAGCGATCGGCGACGGCCCCGGCTGCCATCCCCGCCCGTACCGGGTGCCCATCAAAGTAGCGCAGCGCCAGCCGCAGGCGTTTGCCACTCAGCGGACGGGAATGGAAACGGTTCTGGCCCCAATGGCCCGGTGGCGGTACAACTGCTGGGGTAAATCGGCGGGTAAATCGGGGGTAAATCGGGGTCAGAGCCTGAATCGAATCACGCCGCGGGCGAACAGGCACTCTGCCAAAGACGCTCCTGGGTACTACCGTCGATCGGTGGAATTCGGCCTCTGACCCTGATTGCTCACACCCGATTGGCTCAGCTCAACTGCCGTAGGCGCTGGGCTCGTTCTCAGGGTCCTCCGGACGAGCGGCAGTTTTCGGCGCCCTGTTCCAGCACAGCCCACCCGGGCAACTCGGGCAGGTTTACCGGGCAGCGCAGCTCGGGCAGGCGCCGCAGCAGGTAGTCGTCCCACTGGCGCGACTGCATGACGCTAAACAGGCTGGTGTCATCGCTGGTCGCGATGCGCCGCAGATTTACCGGCAGGCTATCGCGGAAGTGCGCGTCACTCACGGGGAAACCGGCCGACTCGCGTTCCATGACTCCCCAGGCGGTATGAACGTATCGTCCTTCGGCCATCAAGGTCGCCAGCGGATGCCACGGGAAGTACGTCGTTCCGGGGTGTTTCCGCGCATAGTCATAGGCGACCTGAATCGGCGGCGGCCACTGCCCGGCAATCCCATGACAGGTCAGCAGCAGGTTCGCGGCCGTGCGCGCGCCCATTACCGCCAACAAAAGGAGCAGCGAGGCTTCCAAGCCTCGCCGGGCGGCGCCCTGCCGGAATTCGTCGCGAGCAGCAAGACGCAGGATCAAAAGCGCGATGCCAAGCGACAGGAAGTAGTCGGTGATTCCGAAGTTGTTAGCCGTTCCGCCTGATTTCATCCGGCCCAACAGCGACATGGGAAGCATTGCCAGGCCTGTGGCGAAAACCAGCGGCCACGCGGTCCAGTCGGGTACGAGGGCGCCGGCCCGCCTCGTCCAGCGCTCGAGCAGCGATGCGCTGCGCGATAAGTCGGTGGCAGCCGAAGTGGGCCGCACGCATGCCACCGAAGCCGCGAGGGCTGCGCCGAACAGGTAGAGCATCTCCATGAAATCGGTAATCAGGCGCCATTCCCGAAGCGGAGCGCCCGGATACCGCTGGTGGCGGCTGGGAACTTGGAAAACGCTGAGTAGAAGGTCGTCGAACCCGTAGAAGCCGGCAAAGACGGCGCCGAGCAAGGCGGCGGAGCCGATCGTCAGCGTCAACACCCAGACAGCGCCGGCGCGGCAGCCGCGCCAGAGCAAATAGGCGCACGGCAGCACCAGAATCGGGGCGCTGGTTTGCTTCGCCCAAACGGCCAGCGCGGCGCAGAGGGCCGCCGCCGCGATATTCCACGAAAATCCCCTCTCGACGGGGTGCCGCAACGTAAAGATGAGCGCCAGGCAAGTCAATCCGAGAGCGCCCGCGTCGGTGTGGACCATCCATACTCCCACCGTCGCGCCGGAGGCATAGAAGTGCAGTACCAGCACCGTGAAGACCGGCAATATCCAGGGTTTCGCACCGCCCGTGTTGCGGCGTTCCGACAGCATCCATGCCGCGGGACCGAGCGTCACCAGGGCGCTGACCAGACAGGCGGTGGCGATAGCGGGCAGCGGCGACTTCCACAGCGCCGCCGGCGCGTAGAGGAAGTACCCGACCGGCCCGTAAATCACTCCCGAAATCACACCCGAGTCCGGCGGCGTGTACAGGTCATAACCCAGGACCAAAGCAAGCGCCCGCGAGAATCGAATCGCGTTCCAGTGAGAGAACAGACCGTCCACGGCGCGGACCACGACACAAGCGGCGATGAGCAGGCGGCAGAGCCAGCGGAACAGGCTGCTCTCAATCATTGCGTTCGCGCTGCTAGGGGGCGGGACAAGCCGTCAGCGGCAAGCCTTGCAATTGACGGCGGGCGGACGCTGCGTTCGCGGCGCGGCGCCCCTTCCGGAAGCATGGCGGCGTTGTGTTGCTCATGGCTGCCGGCCGGACCGCAGCCATGGAACTCGAAAACGAGGTACCTCGCCGGCGCTTCACTGCGATTGCGCATGCCGTGGGCCTTGTGCGCCGAATAGAAGATCACGCTCGGAGCGGAGACTTGCTCGCCGATGGTCTCGACGGTTCCATCCAACAGCAGGATGGCCACTTCATAGGCGTCGTCGTGGGACTCATAGCCGGCGCCGGGCTGCATCGTGCTGTAGTGACAGTGCAGCTTATTCAGATGCGCGGTCGGGGATTCAAACAGCAGTTTCCTCTGAAAGCCTTCGCCCATCTGCGCCGCGCCGCTCGCGTCGAACTCGAAAGTGGAGGAAGGCAAAGCGGTGTCGCCTCCCGCGCCGGCCCCGCTCGCCGACCACTTGAAAACGAGGTACATCGCCGGCTCCGGCCCGGCGCCGCGGATGGTGTGGAAACCCTCCGAGGCGTGATAGACAAATTGGCCATAACCGATTCGTTCGGTTGTTTGATCCGTGCCGGCGCCGTCTTTGGCCCGCAGAATATCAACCTTTCCGGAGATCGGAATGAGGATCTCTTCCTCCGGGTGGTGATGGAAATCGTGAGGTAGTTGCCCCGCCTGCAGGGTCGAAACGTGCACGTCAAGAAGATCCAGGCAGGAGGTCTTTCCGGCAAAGATGTTATAGATTCTCCAGGCCGCTTCCTGTCCGGGCGGGTAGTCGAGTTTTTTGACCCAATGATCCGGTCCCGGATCGACAAACCGCCGGACGCCCCAGGAAGCGGGAAACATGCGGACGCCGACCTCGGCCCAGCTCAGTCCGAGCTCCTCGCCGCGCACTTTCTGCCGCAGCAAGGCGAGCCGCCAATCGACCGCGGCGGGACGCATCGCCAGCAGCACAATGCCGGCGGCCAGCAGCAAAACGAACCAGGCAACTTTGCGTCTCATCGTGGCAACCCCATTGTGTATCCGGTGGCGCTCCCACGGCAAGGCTTGGATCGACCGTGTCCGGACGTTGGTTTGCGCGTCGTAACCGATGGGCGGTCTCACAGGGGGGCAAGCCTCCGGCGGTTCCTCCTTTTCCTTTCCTGACTTCGATCTGCGCCGTCAGCACGACAATGAGAGGCGTCATGAACTAGCGGGAACGCATCGTCCGCGACCCACACGTGGTTGGCAAGCCGCGGGCCGCTTTTTGATCACCCACGTGGTCAATCGGGGTCCGTGGTAAATCGTTGCCGCACTCGCTGCGCACGGCCAGGTCGCGCGGGCCGCGGCCGCTGAGGTGCGCCGGGGCGGTTTTGAGCAGGCCGGAGGCCT
Organism: Terriglobia bacterium; assembly: GCA_963824095.1. Classification (GTDB taxonomy): domain Bacteria; phylum Acidobacteriota; class Terriglobia; order Bryobacterales; family UBA6623; genus JBBDWJ01. Next base: position 30,211 of record CAWGNS010000004.1, read on the forward strand.
GCTCCACGGCGCGATCGAGCAGCCCAATCAATGTGGCGCAGCGCCAGCCGCAGCCGTTTGCCACTCAGCGGACGGGCTAGAAATGGTTCCGGCCCCAATGGCCCTGGCGACGGTACAACTCCTGGCCGGATCCACGTCCACGCATTCGCACTAGCTTCTATTGGTGATCTTCATGTCGTTCAAGGGACAGGCACCTTGACTCCTCGGCGCGAGACCCTTGACGGGCAGACTGCGCCGGGCAGAGTTGAACTAATAACAGAGCAAGATCGGAAAAAAAGGGTGACAGGAACGTGTGAAATAATTCTACAAGGTTAGCGATTTGGATCTCTAAATACGACCGAGTAAGGGCGGCCATTGATCCCTACGAAAAGTAGGTCTGCTGTCCCCGACCTCCAGAGTCAGGCGCGAGCCGAGTGCGCCTGAGAGATTCAGCGAGAGATGGAGGGACAGTCACCCTAACTTCCTTTGGCCGGGAATGCGGCCGCCCTCATTTAACCATCGTGTGTTCATTGCCTTAGGGCCGCTCAGACTCATTCCGATCTCGCCGCGCCGCGCTGCGGCCCCTGGCCTTGCGCCCCCAAAGGGCTATACCCTACCACTAGACGAACCCACTCCCGGATGCGGCAATCGCGAGGGCCTCCACGGCCCAAACACGAGGAGAAACCAATGCAACAGTTGCTCAGCATCGGCAGCCAGGGCAGGGACGTTAAGACTGTCCAGGACCTGCTCAACTATCACATACGACGCGGCGCGCCGCTGATGGTCGACGGCATCTTCGGGCCGCTGACCAGCGTGCGGGTGCGCGAGTTTCAAAAGTCGAACTCGTTGAAGCAGGACGGCATCGTCGGCCCCAACACCCGCGGCAAGCTGTTGGAAATGGCTCGCGTCGAAGCGGCCCTGTTCATCATGCGGCGGCTTAAGCTGACGACCCCGTCCTTGTCGCTTCACAAGACCCGCAAGCTGTCGTTCGGGGGCCAGGCGCCGCGGCTGGTCCCACCGCTGCACCTCAGCCTGCCGGGGTTTGGTCCGTTGGCCGCGCCCCCTGGCAGCGACCAACTGCCGCCTTCGCTGTTGCCTGGGCCGAGCTTCCAGTTGCAGCAGGCCAGCGTCACCGGCCTGCCGCCGCTGCGGGGCTCGAGCTTCGCGTTCCATTTCAAGACGACGGTGCCGCAGCGCAACGATCCCGTCGATCCGTATGTGCAGTCGTACGCGAATGTCGTCTCGCTCATCCGTAGCACCGATCTCGGGCCGGACGCCGAAGATCTGCTGATCTCGTTCGTCCCCAAGCCGATCACCGTGTTCACGCCGCCCACGCCGGGGTTCGGCTGGGGGGCGTCGCCGTTGTTCGACCCGTTCGACCCGACCGGGTTCGGTGTCAAAGGCAACGCCCGTTTCACCTTTCTGCTCTCGAGCGGGCAGAATGGGCTGCCCACCGTCGTGTTCGGCGCTTGGGGTGACGGCCGCGCATTTTTGAATTTCGATACCAAGCGCGGCGAGTCGAAGCCCCGCATCGAGCTCGATGGCAAGGTTTTCTTTGGCGCGACGGGTGTCTTCTAGCGATGGTGAAGGGAGAGATCGGGGACACTGTCACCGATCTCTCGATGAGGGCGCAAGCGTATGCCAAGATAAGTCCAGCCCCCCGATTGGCAGCGGCACGGTCACGGTGAGCTACAACGGCCAAACCAGCGCGCCGGCGCCGATCCAGGTGGTGGAGAGCAACGTCGCGCTCTACACGGTGAACAGTTCGGGAACCGGCGCCGCCGTGGCGACCTTCGCCGACAGTTTCGTTACGCGCACCAACTCGGCCAAGGCGGACGATGTGGTGATCCTTTGGGCCAACGGCCTGGGTCCGGTCGATTACGACGAAACCACGGCGGCGCAGGGCGGCGACATGACCGACGTTCCGCTGGAGGTCTATGTCGGCGGCAAGCAGGCGTCGGTTCTTTATCGCGGACGCAACGCCTGTTGTACTTCCGTGGACACCGTATATATTCGCGTTCCTTCCGGGGTCACGGGTTGTCTGGTGCCCGTGACTCTCAGAATCGGCGCGTTCGTCAGTAACACGGCGACCATCCCGATTACAGCGAACGGCGGAACCTGTACGCCGGCAATCCCCGGGCTTGCCGACGAAGAACTGACGCGACTGTTGTCGTTGCAGGAACTGACCGTGGGCTATCTGAGCGTCACGAGAGCCATAACGCCAGCGCCGGGTTCGAGCACAGAGAACCATCGGGCGGATGCTGGGACTCTTTCGTTCGCGAAGTATCGGGGGGATCCACTCGGGGCGTTGCAAGCGGCGGGCGTGGAGATTTCCACGGACGGCTCGTGTCTGGTAACCACGTATTCGGGGCCTCCGCAGCCCGTCCCGTCTCCGTTGGAAGGGCTGAATCTGGATGCCGGGTCGACGATTCCGGTAATGGGCCCCGCCGGGAGCCGAAGCATCGACCGCATCGCCTACCCTCCCAGCACGACGCCGAACGTCTACCTCGGCGCGTTTGGATCCACCGCGACAGGCCTGTATCTCGATGCGGGGCACTATACCGCGAGCGGGCCCGGCGGCGCCGATGTGGGGCCGTTTTCGTTGTCCTTCGACATGTTCGAGCCGTTGACGTGGACCAACGAGTCTTCGATCACGACAGTGGATCGCGACAAGGGACTCACGATTGAATGGATCGGCGGCGATCCGAACGGAGAGGCGCAGATCGTCGGCAGCAGCGCTCTTGCGATTTCCGGCGATACGCTGAAGGCCGGCTACTTCACGTGTTTCGCCCACATCGGCGACCGAAAATTCACGGTTCCCGACTACGTGCTCGAGGCCCTTCCGCCCTCCGGGCCCGCGCCCATACTGCATACGATTCTGTTCGACGCGTTCACGGTGACGACCTTCTCGGCAACGGGTGTGGACCTGATGAAGCTGACCACGGGAGATTCGATCCTGCACCCCGTGACCTTTCAATAGCGATCGGCGCGGTGCGATCCGTGGCCAAGGGGCCGATGGGACCGCTGGGGACAGTCACCAGGTCTTGTGGTTCAACCCGTCTGCGCTAGACGCAGGATGCTGTACGAAAACTTGGTGACTGTCCCCCTGGCACCCTCTTCTTTCTAGCGCCTGAGATAGATCACCACCGGCTGCGACTCGCGCGAATCTCCAAACTGAAAGACGATCCTCGGATTCGCCCCCGCGGGCAGCGCCGCTGGCAGCTTGAGATTGAGCTGCGCTAGTGACACGAAATGCGGCGTCAACCCGCAGTAGAGCACCTCGACCGGCGCGCTGCCTGCGTCGGTCACCAGCGTCGCTTCCGGCATGATCGTGCATTGCGCCAGCGGATCGACGGCGCTGCCGTCGGCGTCAGCCGGCGGGTCGTTCACCGTCGTCACCCCCGTGCCGTAGACGACCACGACTTCGCCTGCCACCGCGGGATTGTCGGGCGTCAAGAGTTGGTTATCGGCGTGGACGATCACCGGATCGAAGACGTCCGCGGTGCGGGCATAGCGGAATGGCTCGAAGACGTTGAGTTCCACGGTTACCTCGAAAGTTTCCCCTTCGAGTCCGTCGCGACTGACGACGACCAGGCCCGGCCCGTCGGCAGGAATGGACCACGGCACCTGGAAATTGATCTGGCCTTCGGATACATAGATCAATGCCGCCGGGATGCCGTTGACCGTGACGCGGATGCCGCCCATCTCATACGGAAGCGGAATCGTTTCGGCGGAGATGGCCTCGGACGCAAACGCGGTACCGAAAACCGTGGCGAACGCGCCGGGCGTGATCACGGGCTGGAAGCTGGCGCCGTGGCCCACGCCGCCGATCGCCGGCAGGTTCGACACCAGCGGGCCTGCGGCCGTCACCGTCACGGGAATCGTGGTCGTGGTGGCGTCACCGTCCACAATGCGCAGCAGGTAGGTGCCCGGGGTACCGGCCAACTCCGCCGGCAGATCGACTTCGAGTTGGGTCGCATCGACGAATCGCGTGGGGAGTTGCTGCGTCTCGCCGTCCTCGACGATCCAGTAGGCCACGGAGTTTTCGGTGAAGCTCTGCCCGCTGAGAACAATCGTGGTCTGGCCGGAGCCGGCGCTGATCTCGGGCACGGAGCTCGTCGTGACTGCGAGCGGCGGGTCGGTGACCGTCAGTTCGGCGCTTTCCGACTCGACCGTGCCCGCGGCGTCCTGGTTGACTACCGCAATGGAGAGCGTACCCGGCGCCGACACGAGTTCAGCCGGAACGACAGCCTTCAACGTCTGGGAATCGACAAACTCGGTGGCTTGCGGCGAGCCGTTCCACACGATGCTGGAGCCGCCTTCCAGAAATCCGCTGCCGCTGACCGTTAGTTCCAAGTCTTCGCCTCTCGCGGGCGTCGAGGCGGGATCGAGCGCGTCGATCTCCGGAATCCCGGCGTGGACCGAGAACGAGAGGCGGGCCAGTTCCTTGTGTTCGGTGAAGTGGTCGTAGCGGTAGACCACCTGGTATTCCCCGGCTGGCAAGCCCTCGATCTCCACGGGGACTTCGTAGGTGACGATGGCCAGGGTGCAGATGTCGCTGCTGCCGCCGTTGGTTTCGACGGTGATGGTGTTGTTCTCCACACTATAGGGCTTGGCGTCGCCGAGATCGCTGGGCAGGCGTGGAGAACAGCCGTTGCGCCAGTTGTCGGTGAGCGTGGCCGTGAAGGGTTCGCCGGCAACCGGCGTGACCGGTGCGACGGTGACGCGGCTCTCCTCGACGGTCAGCTCCAGGTAGCTGCACAGGCGCAGGCCGCTCGATGGTTCGACGACACTGATCTGGATTCGGCCTACGGGCCGCTGGAGGGGGCCGCAGAATCCTCCGGGGCATCCGGGGACGGTTGCGATCAGCGCGGCGGGAACATCGGCGCGCAACCTGCCGCCCTCGAACCGGGTGGGGAGAATCACCTCCTCTCCCTTGTCCGCGTTGGTCCAAACCAGCGACATTCCGTCGCGCAACCCGACGCCGTGGGCCGTGAGCGTGAAGGCGTCGCCGCCGACGGGGCGCTGCGCCGGGAAAATGTCGGTGAGGTAGGGAACGTCGCTGACCTCGCTCACCTCGTTACACATCCAACGACGGACATTAGAAGTGAACTGGACATGGCCCGTGTCGTGGCCATGGACGTAGACCTTGTCGAACGGCGTATCGAGAGTGCCGTCAGCGATCGCCTGTTCAACGCCCCTGCGGGGAGGCTCTTGCTTGCGGCTGAGCCCGAGGGCGCTGGTCGTGGGAATGAAGGGCTCCTCCTTGGCACCGCCGAAGGCGTGGAAAGCTTTCTTTGCGTCGAACTGTTTGCGAACCTCCTCGAACTTGCCGCTGGTGCCGGCGGGGGCCTTGGCATAAGCGATGGGAGAGTTGGCGCTGCGGGTGGTTTTGAAAAGCGCCGTGTTGTCGACGATGGTGTCCACGATATCGCGAATCGTTGACACGACCGGACTCAAAAGCGTCTGAATCGGGAGTTCCTCGGGGACGCCGAGTGCTTCGGCGAGTTTCGTAGCATTAATGCCCCGCACTCCCAGGAAAACCTCATCGTTGATCCATACGCCCGCTGTGTTCACTCTCGTCTCGAACACCGGCATCGTGGTGTTGGCTTCCCATAGCGGCGTGATGGTGACTTCGACCGTGGAGGGGACCCGGAGGTTCAGCGTGGCCGACCAGATCTTCGGCAGGTCCTTGTTGAGTGGATAGCGGAGTTCGATGGAGCGCTCGAACCCATCGGTCGTTGTGATGTGCAAGGGCTGCACCGGCCGAATGGTGGACGTCACTCCGCCGGAGCCGTTGGCGATCGCTACATTGCGGATGCCGTTCGCGTGGGGATAGCCCAGCTCGTCGAGCTCCTGAAACAGGTCCTCGAAGTCTTGGGTGGGAGCGCTTTGCCCGGGGCCATCGTGGTGGACGAGGAGCATCTGCCGCGCGGCGGGTGTGTCCGCGCCGCGTATCTGCCGCAGGTTGCTATTCAAGGCAGGAGAGAACAGCGACGCGAGCGCCACCGGGCCTTCGAGCAGCGCGCTCAAATGTTGAATCCCGATGGGAAGGTAGGCGCCCTGCTGGGGCGAATCGAAGGAGATAAACAGATCGACGCCGTGATCGATGCCGTGCTTTTCCGCATAGCTGAGCGCGTAACGCGATACGAGGCCGCCCATGCTGCCGCCGATGACGATCAGGTCGTCATCCGCCGTAAGAGGTTCTTGCTGGCGCTGCGGCCCGTCGAAATTGGGAAACGAGCCGCTGTTGATGATGTCCAGCGCCTCGAGAAGTGTGAAGGCATTGCGCTGGATGTAGTCGGACTTGTTGCACCACTGCAGGGAATACACGTCAAAGCCGAGCTCCCAGAGTTCCGCAATGTCCTCCATGGCGCTGCGCTCGTCTCCTTGCACGGTCAGCCCCGCCTCGCCGACGGGAATCGGCTTCACGGGGTTGTCGTAGTCGGTATAGCAGGCCGGACTGAGCTGTTCGGAGAAGCCGAGAACCGTGACGACGGCGCCGCGCCTGGGGGCTTGGGATTTGAGCAGGCTGAGAAACGCCGTGCCTGCCGTGCCTTGGAATTCCTTGCTTGCCTGGATCAGCTTGGCCTCGCAGTTGTTGCGCTCGAAACCGCTGCGTGTCGGGTCGCAACGCTTCTGCACGGCGCAGATCAGGGCCTCATGATGATCTTTCGGCGCGCTGCAATCGCGTCCGGCCGCGCCGGCCGGAGCGCTGATGGCGATGAGAAGGATGGCAAGGTTCCGAGTCAGGCGTGATTTGTGGTGAACTAACTGCGCGCCGCGGAAGGACATCGTTCAGCGGATCTCCCTTCTGGCCAATCGGGGCCGTTAGGATAACCAATCCACCGCTGCGATGCAATGTGTCTTGCGCTTTCCGAATTGCTTGAGACGTGAAATCGCTTCCCCGATCCGGCGCCATCAACCGGCCGGCCGCGTTTCACTGCGGCTCGGATCTCGTCCGAACGCCGGCGAACTCACGATTCCGGTTCAAGTACAAGCCGCATCACACGCGGACGCGACAAGTCGGTGAGTCAAGACGGTCGCTCTCAGGCTTGTTGCACGTCCATCGAAGCGGCAACGAGCAGTCACCTGTCCGTCGAACTGCGCGAGACTCTATTGGTCCCGCTGCGGTAACAGCAGGTGGCCCTGAACGGTCCATCCGCGAGTCGGCACGGGCTTCGCCTTGAAACAGACTATGTGTTGGTAGCAGCGCGGTTTGCGCCGTGGTCTGTGATTGTCGAAGCGTGACGGTTGACCCGCCACACAGAAAGGTTTCCCGAGTCAATGTGTCATAGCGGACAGTGTCATAGCGGACACCTGTTCTTGAGGTGAAAAACGATGAGCACCAAAAACCTCACCGCCAAAGGGTACGACTGCCTTGTCAGGCCTTCGCCACCCGCACCCTCCCGCATTGGACTATGCGGAATGCGCAACGGCTGGCCGCGGAAATTCGACTAGAGTAACGGTACTAAGACAACGTAACCCAAAAAAAATCGTTGCGCGCGCGATTTCGGGCGTATAATTCCTCTTGTAGCGTCCTCCTACTGGATTCCCTCCCCGGTCCGCATACCCAGAAGGAGAATTGGTTTGAAACGCTATCTGCTCTTCTTGCTGGCCCTCGTTCTGTCGTTTGCATCAGCGGCCTGGGCAACCCCACTCACGTTTTCGACACCGATCACGGTCAATGGCACGGACGTATTCTCGGGGCCGTCGTTCGTGGTGTCCGGCGATTTCTCCGATACGGACACCCTCTCTCTGCGCGCCGATGGGCTGGTGGACCTGGCCAGCGGCAACTTTATGGCCAACGCCGCCGGAGTCATCGTTGCGCCTGCCACCACCAATACGGGCGGGCACCCGGGTGAAGTGACGCTCAGCGGCGGTTTCCCTTACGCTGCCTTGCTGATCGGCAACGGCTCGCTGGGGTTCTTCCCTGTTTTTCCTGCCGATGCCTCGGCCGGCTTTGGGAGCCCAACCCCGCCGTCGTTTGTCGAGATCTCAGACCGTACGCTGGGAGATATTTTCGGCGGCGGCGTGATGATTGCCAACGGCAGCTCGCTGGAGTTCCGTATCAACGACATCAACACCGGCGACAACAGCGGAGCTTATCAACTCACGCAGTCCGACGTCTCCGCGGTTCCCGAGCCGACCACGGGGATCTCGCTCGGGTTGGGTCTGGCCGCGTTGGCCTTCTTCCTCCGGCGCACCCGTCGTGAGTATCATCCCCTTCGTTAAGGGCAGCACGCGGCGGGTTTGGCTCGATCGCCCTCGGCCGCGTGGGTAGCGTGCCGGCGCCCGCACCACGCTGAGGTGGACCGGCGAGATCTATCTGTTGTCTGAGCCGTGGGGCGCAGCGCACCGGTGTTGCTGCCCTCATTTCGGGGATGCAAGTTGCGCGAGCGTGATAGGATCCAGATGTTTCCGGTGCCTTCAGTCAGCATCATTGCGATGCGTCCACCGCCGACCGACCAGCCTCCCCACATAAATCCCGATTGATAATATACGCGGCCATGAAGGTGCAACGCCGCAAACGGTTCACCAGGGGGTGGCGCTTTGATTCCTGCGCCGGGGCCTTCTCCCATCCCGAGGCAAAATGCGGAAGGCCAGCGCGGGACCCCTTTCTCTACTCGAGCGCATAGGCGTACAAGCTGTCCCCGCCCGATACGAGCAAATACTGCTTGCCGCCCGAGTTCATAAGTCACCGGCGCGCCACTCACCCGGCCGATCTCGTCGTGCCACAAAATCGTTCCGTCGCTGGTTCGAACCGCCAGTAAATTCTCCGCGCTGTCGCCGGTGATGGCCAGGCCCGTTTCGGTAGTAAGTACCCCTGCACCAGAGCTGCCTCTCGCATAGGGGTGCTCCCAGACGATTTTTCCCGTGCGGTAATCGATGGCGCGCAGGAACCCCTTGGCAGCCAGACCGTAGTCCGCGCCGGCCCAGCCGTAGGCTCCGTCGGTAGGCTTGAAAAAGTAGATGCCGTAGGCGTCCTTCGCATTCACGATCAGCAAACCGGTTTTGGGATCGAAGCTCGGCGGATAGAAATTCGTGGCGCCCCCTTCGTCGGGCGCGATCAGGACGCCGTCGCGGCTCGGTTCCTTGGCCGGGTTGGGAATCGGGCGGCCTTGCTCGTCGATGCCCTTCGCCCAGTTGACCGTCGCGAACGGTTTGGTCAACAGGCTTTTGCCGTTGGTCCGGTCGAGAACAAAGAAGTAGCCGTTGCGCGAAGCCTGCAGCAGCATTTTGCGCGGCTGGCCGTTGAAGTCGGCATCGACCAGCACGGGCACCTCGGCCGCGTCCCAGTCGTGGGTGTCGTGCGGCGACACCTGGAATCCCCAGGCGAGTTTTCCCGTGTCGGGATTCAGCGCGACGATACTGCATGTCCAGGGATTGTCGCCCGGCCGCGCGTCGCCATTGAGCACCGGCGTCGGATTCCCCGTGCCGACGTACATCAGATTCAGCTCCGGATCGTAGGTGCCCGTGTTCCACATCTGGCCGCCGGTGGCGCCGCCGCTGGGCGGGTCGCTTTGCCCGGGCGGAGGCGTGCTATAGAAACTCCATTGCGGCTTGCCGGTCTCCGCGTCGAACGCCCGCAACAGGCCGGGGAGGTTGTCAAAGTCGCCGGCGACGCCGACGATGACGTGATCGCGGATCACCAGCGGCGCGTTCGTCGACCAGTAGCCCTTGCTCGAATCGGCGATCACGACGTCCCATTTGATCTCGCCGTTCTTGCTGCTCAGCGCGATCAGGTGGCAGTCGGGCGTGGTGAGATACACCGTGTCCTTGTGAATCGCCGCGCCGCGGTGCCCGATATGAAACGCGTCGTTTTGGGTGTGCTCGTGATGCCAGACTTCCTTGCCGGTGTGGGCGTCGATCGCCCACAGGTTATCGGGCGCCGTGATGTAGACGACTCCATCCGCCACAATCGGCGAAGCCTTGAGGGTCTGGGTGGCCTCGAAGCTCCAGACCTGCTTGAGCCGGTCGATATTGTCGGGCGTGATCTGCGTCAGCATGCTGTGGCGCCGGCCGCTGTAGTCGCCGTGGTAGGTGGGCCAGGTGTCGGCGGGGGGATGCAGCAGTTCCTTCGGGTCCACGTTCTGCGCGCAGAGGGGCAGGGCCGCCAGACAGAGAAGGGTCGCGATTCGGGTTGGGATGTGCATGGCAGCTCTACTTCAAGGTCGCCAGGTATGCGTAGACGTTGTGCATGTCCGCGTCGGTGTATTTTCCAAGCTGCTCGAAATGGGCCGAGAGCAGATCGTCGACCGTCACCTTCACGGCGCTTTTTTGATACGTCTGACGTTCGCCCAAGGGATCGAGGACCGTAACGGTGAAGTCGTCTTCGGCGACGACCGGCGCCAGCACCTTGTCGCCCTCAGGCAGCAGAAACGTCGCTCTCGATTCGGCGGGACCGCCTCTGTCTCTGGGATAGAGCATCTTGCGCAGTAGCTCCAGTCCTTGAAACCGGGTGGCGATTCCGGCGAGATCGCCTTCGGGCGAGTGGCAGGCGGAACACTTTCCCGTTCCGTTGAAGTAGGCGCGGCCGGCAGTAGCGTCGCCCGTAGCTAGATCCTCCGCCTCTACCGAGCGCCGGCCTCCCTTGAGCGCGGCGAAGTTATCCATCTGACTGTGCAGAAAAGCGACGATGGCGTCCAGATCGGTTGCACCCAAATCCTTGAACGCCGGCATGCCTGCGTTCGGCCGCCCGGCGCGGACCATGGGGCCGAGCTTATCGCCGCGGACGTCTTGGGCCACCAGTTCCGAGCGGGTCAGGTCGGGGCCCGATTCTCCGCCCGCGGCGTCTTTGCCATGGCAGAAGCCGCATTGCGCGCCGAACCGCGTTTGGCCCTCGCTGACCTGCTCATCGGCGTAGGTTTGCGGTGTCACCGATTTCAGCCGCGGCTCGGATGCCGGGCTTTGTCCCGGAGGCGGCTCCGATTTCTGTTGGCCGAAAACCGGCTGCACCGCGGAGATCAGCAGAGCTACGGTGATCCATAGGGAAGGGAAGCGGCTAACGTTTTTCATGGTCCGGCCCCAGAATGATATCAATTTCCCAATGTCGCTCGTCCTGGGAAATACAAGGATCGGCCTTGGCCGCGCACCGAAGCGCGCCGAAACCCCACGGTGCGACGTTGGTGGGGAAGACACGCCGTAGCCACGGGTTGCTGGGGCCTCTCGACGTAGGGCTATACTGGGGAGTCGTTTATCTTTGCGGGCCAAATAGCGTCCCCGCGCGCGCGGCCGACAGATGCCCCCGCGGCCTGTGTTCCATGGAGAGTAACCGTGCTGATCAGTCCATACATCGCATTTAAAGGGAATTGCCGCCAGGCGATTGAGTTCTACAAGAGCGCGCTGGGCGCCGAGGTGCTATTCCTTCAGACCGTGGGCGAGTCACCCATGTCCGATAGAGGCCCGGCGGAAAACATCATGCACTGCTCGATGAAAATCGGGGACTCGACGGTCATGGTGTGCGACGACCCGAGCCCCGAAGCGCCCGAGAAGGCCGGCAACATGAGCCTGGCTATCGGACTGAGCGACCCGGCGAAGGCCAAACAACTCTTCGACAACCTCTCCCAAGACGGCTCGGTGATCATGCCGCTCGACAAGACATTTTGGGCGGCGGCCTTCGGGATGGTGACCGACAAGTTCGGCGTCCGGTGGATGGTCAACTGTGACGCGCCGAAGTGACGAGGCTGATCGAAAGAAGTCCGGAACGAGAGTTCTGAGCGTCCTCCGGGAAACCCGGCCGGAGCTATGGCGCGCGTAGCGTCGCGCTGGGTTCGATCCGCAGGCCAGGGTCGCTCCCCGTTCTGTCTTCGAATACATTCAATTCATTCCCAGGGTAAGTCACCTTCCCAGGGCATCACTTCATAGTAGAATCTGTATTTTGTTGGAAGAGTTTTCCACTTGCCGAATAACGAATACATGCTGAGGCCGATCTTCGGATAGGCGGCCGCCAAACTGAGGAGCCAGTCGCGGAATAACTTCAGCTCTCGTACAACCTCACCATTGCCTCGGTTGGCCCGTACCGCTGATTCCAGCTTTTGAGCCGCTACATTGAGATGAACAATTTCGCGTCGTAGCTGCGCCAACACTTGCAGTAGAAACTTCTGCGTCTCTGGACCCATCTTGTCGCTCTTCGCCATATTCTGATCTCCTACTATGCATTTCACCGCAACCGCAGCGGTTCGCGGGGCCTCCTGCCGATTCAGAACCTCGGCCAATCCATATTACCCTGAGACAGAATCGCCCGCTCGCCCAGGGAAGACGGCAGGCTTCCGGCTGGACGCGCCGTCTTACAATATCCTCGCCACGAGGGTCAAACTCCTGGAAGAGGAGGGCAATCGTCCTACCGGCCGTAAGGGACCGGCCGAATGCCCGACTCTGTCGGGGAAAGCCCCATGAACGGGGCTTGGAATCGAGGAGTCCGGGAAGGAGTATTCGAGTGGGCGTGGTCGCTTTGCATCGCAGACCTGTCCTCCCATCTGCTCAGAAGCTAATCCGCTCGGCCGATTCCCCAGCTCTGGGGGACGAATAACGGCCGAAGGAAAGTCGTGGGACTTTCGCTTGTTGTTTTCTTCAACTCTGGCGCCTATCTTGTTCCTAATCCGTCCGGTGGCGCGGGGTGTTTCGAAAATGGGATTGGCTTCGTTTTGTCACTTTTTGAATGCGTTTTCCGTGCGGACGCTTTTGCTGACCGCGGGGGTGCTTTCTTGAGAGCTCTTCAACGGTGCACACGAGCCAAACCTTTCTGACCACAGGATAGCGCGCCCGGGGAGGGCTGCTGGTGCGCTGGTAAGCTAAGTGGTTTGGAATCAGTGTGAGTTTTTTGTGAACCGTTGTGATGAGACCGCGGCCCAGCCACGTGAGAGAGCTCTTCTATCCGGTGTCTCAGGGCCTCATGCGGGCGTGGTGTGAGATGACTGCAAACCTTTCGGGCATTCTTCGGGCCCGAGGGCTGATCCGGGTGGCTGGCGGATTGGTAAAGGGCTCCGTCCCCTTTTCGCCCCCTTTTCGCCCTAAAAGTCGTGCCCAGTGGGGTTCAAGATGAATGAGAGGGGGCGTTTGCGAACAGAACCGCTTTTCCTCCTGGGTGCTGGGTTCAACGGTGACGCGGCAACGGAGTTCGCCCGGACAAGCGCTAGCTCCCCCCACGGACACCGTCAACCCAGTGCCGCATATCCTCTGGTTTCTGACTTGAAGAGCCTTTGTTTCGGACTCAGGGATCTCCCCCACGGCGAGTCGATAGAGGGTCTATTCCAGCGGGCGATGGATCGAAGGGACACGGAACCCATGAGGCGGTTAGTGGACGTAGTTCAAGAGGCGGACTATTATCTTGCGAGTGGGCTAAGTTGCGCTGCCGACCCATTGGGTAATTGCTACCTTGACTTCTTTTCGGACTTCCAAACTTCCAGCTATCTCACCTTCAACTACGACTCTCTGCCCGAACTTTTTCTGATGAAGCTAGGGCGATGGGATCCCCGTACTGGGTACGGAGTATCAGTCCGAGTCGGGCTCCAACCCACTGGTAGCGTGCAGCCAGTGCTAGAGACAGGTTCTCTCGTGCTGCATTTGCACGGTACCTTTTGCTTAGAGACCGAGGAGTTTTCACGTCCGACGATGCCGCCAATGAGATCGCCTGGATCGAGCCCTTGCCGGAACCCGAGTTCTATTTCGAGCCTGGCCCGATCGCATTTTGCTTCTCGCCTTTCCGGGGGGCCCGCGTGGGGCACTCGCAGTATGCGCCAGAATGGGTGGTTGCCCCAGTACCGAACAAGGCGAAGTCCATTGCTTCCCCGTTTGTCAGGATCATGTATCAGCAAGCTCAGGAGTTGGCGCGTAGCCACTCGGTGTTGGTGGTGATTGGCTACAGCTTCAACCGCTACGATCAAGATTCCTTCCAACCGATTCTAAATGCGGTAGCAGAGGGAGGCCACCAGGTACTCATTGTTTCCCCCGATTCAGCCGCAGTTAAGAATACCCTCTCAGGCATGTACACCGATATCGTTTTCCGATCAGTGGCCAGCACATTCGCGGAATGGGTACGAGACGGCTACCCCGGCCTCATTGGTTGAACGAGGCAGATCGGTGACAGGCACCGGTCTGCGTCATCCCGACAACACCCTCCAACGCCGAGAATAGCCCATATGACCGTGGACACTCAGCGGGGCAACAATCGCCAAGACTTCTTCCTGGTAGACGAAGACCGGCCAACCTACATCCAGACTCTGCGCGACAAGCGTCAGCAGCTCGGCGTAGAGTTGTTGAGGCGGAAAGGGGACGAAGGGGACGGAGCCCTTTTCAGGCGTGCAGCTGTCGCGCATCCTGATCGACCGGGGTACGCGGCCTGTGAGAAGGGCCAATGAACGACGGATGCCGTGTCGTGCGACAGTACCGGCCTACCCAAGTGTTTTGAAGTTTCTGCGGACGGACCACAGGACGACCAGCCCTCCCACGAGAAGTGAGAGGCTTCGCGGCTCGGGGACTGCGGTTGGGGGCTCAGGAGACATCCGGAGGCTGTGCGAAGCCGCTGACCCGAAACACTCGGTCGGTCCCGGTCCCGAACGTGGAGAAGAAGAAATCTCCCGTCACCGGATCAATCGCTGCACCCTCTGCCCCGCTTAAGCCGGAGATGAAAATTTGGCGAGTGGATGGAATCGGGTCGCCATTCGAATCGATTTCATAGGCCGTTACGAGGCCGGCAGAATACTCGGAAACCAGGATGCTCGGATTGGGAAATCCCGGCGATCCAAGCGGAACATAGAAGATTCCTTCCGGGCCGCCGACAATCGATTCTCAAGGGCCGCGCCGGTCACGTCAAACGTGCCTTAGCTGTCCGGCGCGATTCCAATCGTGTACCAATCGCCGGAAGGCCAACTGACGAGTTTTAATTGTCCCGCCCCTGGAATCCGGTGGGCACAAACGAAAGCCCTCCAGACCCGCTCGCTGTCACGCCAGGCGCCGCCATATCCACAATCTTGTCCGTGGTGGTGCTGCCTGCCTTTGTCTGCCCGAGTTCGTTGACCGGCCAACGGGCGAGGAACAGAACATCGTCTGGGCCATAGACGACGCATCCATCGTTGTACGCCCCCGCGGCGAAAAGTGACGCGGACCCGGAAAAACGAATGACCGTGCCCGAGCTGTCGCGGGTTACGCCCACGGAGTAGAGTTGACCGCTGGGAGTATTCGCGGCTCCACCCATGATCAGGGTGTTCAGATCGTCCGATTGGAACGTCAACCCTCCGTAGGGGGTTGGAACTCCGTGATCGGGCCAAGGTCCGTGATCGAATACTCCGAGGCAAATGCCAGTTCAATGCTCGCTCCGCTCAGCGGCAGAAAACAGACTAGAATCGCAACGCAAAGGGTTCCAAATCTCGCTAATGCGCCAACAAGGATGCGCCGAAGACGTCGATCAAAGGCAGGGGCGTGAAGGTTTCTGATGGCTGCGGAAGAGAAACCGTGAATTTCGACTGGGGCTATCCAAGAACGGACTCAGGTACGTGTGTCCCATGATTACACCTCTGTTTAAGTACTGTTCCCAAGGGATTTTGCTCCATTACTAGCCAGGCAGTATAGTGCAGCCAACCTGGAAGAGCAAGCGGCAAATCGGGCGGGCAGATCGGCGGATCGGTGACAGACACCGCGTCTGAGTGGCCATGCGCGCCTGGCCGCCTCTTCTACAGCGCTGCAGGCGAGAGGCCCCGTCGGTCGAACTCAACCCGATCGGGACTCAAACTCGCCAAACCGGTCACAACCCCGCCACCCCAACAAACTCAACAACATACGCTCAAAAAGAACTGGC
>CAWGNS010000005.1:0-243919 GCA_963824095.1 Terriglobia bacterium
GGTGGCGAGGCGGAGCAGCTTCCGCCCTGGGGTTAAGTCCATTGATGTGGGGTTACTTACGCTAGCTGAGGCGGTCGCGATTCCTTGCCGAATTGCAGGAGATCGTTGACACGGGGATCCGGGGACTCAGTCCTCGATCTGATCGAGCGATCTTCCCGTTGTCAGGTGGAAAGTCCACTCCGTGTTTGAGGGCTGTGCCGACTTTCCCTTGGGGCATTTGCCGTGTCGTTTCGACGCAGCCGTCTCCCTTTTTCTTTCCCGCTTTCGCCGCGCCCTGGCCCGATTCCCCTGGAACCGTGCCGGTTGCTGACCACCCCAACGGCATGCGGCGTGCTTCTGGAAACGGTATGCGCCGCATCGCCGCCTTGCTGCTGCTGGCCGCGCCGGCCTTCGCCCAGTTCCGAAACCTGGTGGCGACCGACACCGGCGACCAGCTCTTCTTCTCGTCGCCGTTTCGCCAGACCGGCTCGGATCAACTTGGGCATGCCAAGCTGTTTGCCTGGAGCGCGGCGGGGTTTCGCCTGGTCGAGCAACGCGCCATCGAGGGCCCGGGGCCGGGGTTCTTTAATTTCCATGAGCTGATTCAGCCGGACGTCAGCGGCGACGGCTCGGTGATTACCTTCGTCGGCTACAGCCCTTGTTTCGGGGGTAGCAGTTGCGCCTTCCACGAATACTACCGTTCGAGCTGGCTCAGGACCGGAGGCGAACCAGTGGACCTCGGGCTGGGCCGCGCGCAGTTGAGCCGCAACGGCCGCTATGCGGCTCTCTATGGGTCCACGGATTTGAGCAGCCGCGTCAATCTCGAAACCGGCGAGCGCATTCCCAACGGAGGGTATGTTGCCGCTGACCGGCAGGCGATCACATCCAACGGCGAGTTGCTGGTGCATGGTTTCGGAGGCCCCGGCATGTTGGTGTTGTGGTCCCCGGCGCGGCCAATAAATGTCGCGACGGGTTTCGTGGCCGAAGGCACCGCCATCGTCAGCGACGACGCCTCGCGCGTGGTGCTCAACGTTTCCAGCGGCGAAGGATATTCGCTGTGGGCGGTTCGAACGGATCGAACCGAAGCCCGGCAACTGGCCCCGAACCGCGAACACGAATACGCGCCGGCTATTTCGAACGACGGGCGCTGGGTGGTTTTTGAAGCCGGCGGCGGCGTGGTGCTGGTGGACCTGGTTGCGGGAACCAGCCGCGAGCTGATCGCGCCCGATGACGGCGTAGCCGAAACCACGATTTCCGGCACGGGGAACGTCATCTTCGTGGCGACCGGCGCGAACCGCTTGTTGCGCGTCGAGGCGGCCAGCGGCGAAGTCGACGAGCTGACGCCGCGGATCCCCGCGGTGGGCGCGGCTTTTCGCCAACTGGGGACAGCCAACAGCGTGCCGACGGTGTTTGGCGCTCCGGTGCCGGGCTCTCTCAATTGGATTCGAGGTTCGGGGCTGGCCGAGCGGCTGCTGTACGCGCCGTTTCCGCTGCCCGAGTCGCTCGCTGGCGCGCAAGTATCGGTCGGCGATCTGCAGGCCCCCATCGTGGCCGTAGCGCCTGAGCAGATCGTCTATCAGATCCCGTTCGAAGCGCCACCCGGCGAAACCAGTGTACGGATCCTCGGTCCGGCGGCTCCTTTCGAGGCCGTGCCGATGCAAGTCGAACTGCGGCGGCAGCAACTCAAGTTCGTGACCAATGGCTACGAAGCCTGGACTCCAGGACTCGAGATCGGTCAGGCGGTTGTTGTCACGCAGGACTTCACCGCTCTGGTCACACCCGACAACCCGGCGCGCGAGCGCGACATTGTGCACCTCTACGCCACCGGCGGAGGACCGGTCGCCGCGCCCGTGGCCAGCGGCGTTCCGACTCCGGCGGACCCGCTGCCCGCCGTGACTCCGCCGGTCGAATGCTACTACTACGACCAGGGAGCCCGGCGGCCACTGGAAACCTTCTATGTGGGACTGGCGCCCGGCATGATTGGCGTCTATCAGATCTCACTGCGGCTGCCGCACTATCCGGAATCCTATGACCCCGACGCGGCGGAAGCCTCGCTTACCGTCGGTTGCGGGGAAGGCGATTTCCTGGACCTGGTTAGCGTGCCGATGCGGCCGGAGCCATGAGCGGCCTGGATCCAGGACTGGAGCCGGGGCACGAGAGAGTCTGTCGTGTGGCGATCGGGTTGGGGATCGCTTTCGCTTGGGCGCGGTCACTGATTCCATCGATGATCGCTCATGTCATTATCAATGTTCCGATGACGACCGTCTGGCAGGGTGCGCTCCTCGTGGTCTTCCTGATCGGCGCTTTCTTCGCGTGGCGCGGAGGAGTGCAAGCCGTCCAACAGGTCTTCACGAATACGAAGGTCGCGGCGTGCGCCGTGCTGGCCGCGCTGGGGACCGCATACGTGATTGCGGCGGGTCGAGTCGACAGTAATGACGTACGTGGCGATCGCGATGCTGCTGGTGGCGGTGGCGCTTGAGGCTATGGATCGTCGATCGAACCGGGGGCTCACGAGCGATTCCACAAACCGTTATTAGGAAGAATAGATCTTTGGATTAGACCGGGGACAGCCGCCGGGCACAGCGCGACCTGGGCGAACGCGAGGGGGACAGTTTCCCAACTCGACACGACGGCTGGGCTGGGTTCGTGGAACAATCCAGCAATAATCAATGGCGCGCATGGCCCGCGTGGTTGCGGTCGGCGTACGCTGCTTGCGCCTCGCTTTTGCGAAGGGCGACGCTGCTGGGAACGCCACTGGGGAGAACGCCGACAGGCCGTGTTCCTGGTTGACGAAGACCGGCGATCCTACATCCAGGCTCTGCGCGGCAGGTGTGCTAACGTTGCAGCCTGTCCTCCGTTTTGTCCCCGTTTTGTCCGCGCGGGGCTGCTTTCCCTCCACTGTGCGACAATAACCGCGCATTCGCGCGGCCCGCCAATCACGGCTGCTGGCGTACAAAAATTGGGGAGACGTGACGACTCTTGGCGGAGGCCGGCGACAGGCGAGGGCGAAACGGGTGCCAACAGCCGGAGCATCTCAGTTGAGGCCGCGTTCCCGTCGCCACTTCCCCGTCCTGCTGGCGGCTTTGCTGCTTTTCGCTGCCAATCATTCCGCCGCGCAATCCGCGCTACCCAAAGTCGAACTGCCGGCCGAGATCAAGACCCTCGTCCGCATCAAACAAAAGATGCGTACCAGTCTCGACAAACTTCCCAACTACACCTGCCGCCAACGGATCGAACGCACGCGCCTCAACGTCGAGGCAAACCGCAAGACGGAGAAAAAGATCGCGCGGCACAACAGTCCGGGTCGCATCGACGCTTACTTGCCGCTCGACTCGGCCGATACGTTGGAGCTGGAAGTCGCTCTCATTGACCACAAGGAGCTTTACTCCTGGCCCGGCGCCAACCACTTCGAGGAGCGGCCCCTTTCCGAGATCGTTGGTTTCGGAATGGTGGGCACAGGGGACTTCGCCAGCCACGCCCGCGACCTGTTCGTCAACGACGCCGCCCGGCTCGACTACGCGGGCGAAGAGCAACTCGACGGCCGGCGCACGCTACGCTACGACTTCCGCGTCTCGCTGTTCATGAGCCGCTATACGATCTCCGATGGTACAAGCCGGGCCACAGTCCCGTATGCGGGCTCGATTTGGGCCGATGCCGAATCCGCCGACCTGATTCGCATCGAGGTGCGGGCCGAAGACGTGCCGCCGACGCTCAGCATCGCCGATACGACCACAACGGTCGACTACCGCACTGTGCCGTTGGGTGACGGTGAGTTCCTGTTACCAGCCTCCGCCCGGCTCATCACCAACTTTCGCTCCGGCCGCAGAACCATCAACGCTACCGAGTTCAGCAATTGTCGAGCGTTTGGCGCCGAATCGCTGCTCTCATTCGACGAAACGGTGGCGGCGGAGAGCCCGGAATCGCCGGCGGCGCGGAAGGAATTCGAGCTTCCCCCGGATGTCTCCATCCCCGTCCGGCTCGACACCGGGATCGACTCCGGGACCTCCGTCGTCGGCGGGCGCATTCAAGCCACGCTCACCTCCGACCTGAAGCGAAATGGAGAACTACTCGCGCCCAAAGGGAGCCTGCTGCTGGGGCGCATCCGGCGCCTAGAGCGATTCAGCGATCCCAAAGACCATTTCATCCTCGGGCTGGAGTTCACGGAACTGCAAACACCCCAGCGGCACGCGCGGATCGCTGCCGAACTGGTTCACGTGACACCGTTCCGCGGGTTGGTTGACCACCTCGGAGAGGAGCAGGTGAGCTACCAGACGCGGGGAGGTGGTCTGGCAGGGGAAGGAATGCAGCGTACGACGGTCGAGAGTTACAGCTCCACCCCGCTACCGGGGACCAGCGAACTCTACATCCGCGCGAAACGACTTCGTATCGAGCCCGGCCTACGCATGGTGTGGAGAACCCAACACGCGGACCAGTGATCCGAACGGAGCCAAAGCAGTTCCCATGATTTGTACCTTCTATGACGGAAAGCCGGGGACATCCATGATCGGTATCTGTCAAGGAGAGATGCAGATCCCCCGAGGCCGCCCGGGGGCAGGGGGCTGCTGGGTCCCCACTGTGGTTTCGTTGGTACGAGCCGTTGCGAATCTGGATTTGGCAGATCGGTGACCGGCAGGTCGGTAACAGCCACCGATCTCTGGTCATCTCAGCCACCCGCGGATCGGCGCCTTATTGCTCCTTTTCCTCAGGCCGCAAAAGGCTCGGCGCCGTCCGTGAAGCCGGTCCCGATTGCGCTGCGCCCGCGCCCGGACCTGGCTGCTGTCGGCGTAGTTCGGGGCCAGCACCAAATACGAATCGAACGCTTGCGCCGCCTGCGCATAGTCTCCCTGCGCCTCGTAGTGCGTCGCCAGCTCGAAATAGGTCGGCGCGTAATTGGGGTCCAGGGCGATCATCTGCTTGGCCTGGGATTCCACATCGGCTCCGCGCCCCGCCAGGCGGTAGACGCGCAGCAGATTCCAACGGCTTTGCATCGAGCGCGGATTGTATCGGACGGCTTTCTCGAGATAAGGAATGGCGCCGGCGTAATCCCGGGCGTTGACCAACTGTTGGGCGATCTGAAAGAGCGGCAGCGACCACTGCGGCGTGAGGCGCGCGGCGCTTTCGAAGGCCGCCCGGGCCTCGCGGGGCCGGTTCAGCCGCGACAACGCCACACCGAGCGCGTTGTGCGCGCAGGCAAACTGCGGATCGATCGCGAGCGATTTCTGAAGGCTCTCGAGCGCGGCGTCAAACTCTCCCGCGGCGATTTCCGCGCGTCCGCGGCAGAACGCCTGCTTCATCAGCCAGTGAGGCATCCGACGGACGGAAGGCTTGCAGCTTTCCGTAGGCATCCACGGCTTCGAGAAGCATCGCGCGCTTCAGCCCTCCCGCGGTGGACTGCACATAGTCATTCACGCATTCCTGGCCGACATTCTCGAGCCCCGCGACAATCATGGCGTCCGCCAGCGGTTTGTAATCGCTGGGGACCGACAGACCGCGATAGACGTCCCAGGCGCCTCCCGCATCGAGCACGCGCCCGCGCCGCACCAGCCCGTGCAACCGCGCGAGGGCGTACTGCGGAACTTGCTCGAGGTCGAGCGTCGAGTGCGCCTCGGTCAGCGTGACCGACGCCTCGAACGGCTCCTCCTGGGGCACGTCCACCGACAGCCGGTGCGCGCCCGTATTCAGCCGCTCGATGCGCAACTCGCCGCTCGGCCGCACGGTCCCCCGAAACTCGTCATCCACGTAGAGGGCCGAGCCAGCGGGCGCGAGTACGCTCAGGGTCGCCGATCCCGCGGCCACCGGCGGGACCGAGGTGATCGCCAGAGGCAGCCGTGGCTCGAAGTTCCCCGCCACGCGCGGATTCTGCCGCGCGCCGGTTTCCTCGGGCACCCGCTTCGAGACGTAATCAATCAGCTCCGAAGCCCGGATCACGCCGTCGGCTTCGCGGTCGGCCGCGCCGCGCAATCCGCGCAGCAGCGCATAGGTGAACACGCCGTGCCCGCCGTCCCACTTCTTGGCCTCGAAGGATTGCTCGGTCGGCCGCGAAGCCAGCAGCTTCAGCACGGAGCGGTCGCCGCCGATC
The DNA here is from genome assembly GCA_963824095.1 of Terriglobia bacterium. Taxonomy (GTDB): domain Bacteria; phylum Acidobacteriota; class Terriglobia; order Bryobacterales; family UBA6623; genus JBBDWJ01. Next base: position 6,059 of record CAWGNS010000005.1, read on the forward strand.
GCCTCCAGCGCGCCTTGCGCCTGGCTGGGAATTCCCGCAACGCTGGCCCAGCCGATTTCGCCCGCATGGCAAACATCGGCAAGCAGCACGACCAGCCCCGCTCGCACCTCTCGGCTGAGCGCCTGGTTGAGTTCATCGAAGGGTAACCCCGTGGCGTGCAGATTCTGGGGATCGGAGTCGTGCGCGACAAAGTAGCCTTTGCCTTGCTCGGCCACCACGCCGTGCCCCGCCAGGAAAATGTAGACGATATCGTTGGGCCCGGCGGCCTGCGGCAGCCAGTTATGCAGAGTCGCCCGGATCGCTCCGATGGTCGCGTTCTCATCGGTCAGCAGTCGCAATTGGCCGGCGGAGAGCCCACCGCCTTGCGGGCTGCCCAGGAAGCGGGCGAAATCCTCCGCGTCGCGATTTGCGAATTGTAACTGTGCCTGCGGTGGAACATTGCTGTAGTGCGATATGCCGATCACAACGGCCCATCGAGTGCGTCCGTCGGGCAAATTCGACGGCTGCGCAAGCGGCTCCACCCGAAGATCGCGCGCGGCCTGCGGCGCCGACAGCGCTGGCGAGGAAGAAACCAGCAACAGCAGGGCTGCCACACTGCAAACCCGGCGTGTAGACGTTCTCACAGACACTCTCCCGGCCGGCCGCAACGATGCCTCAACACATCAGACATGTCTCAGCATCAGACATGCCTCAACACCAGACATGATAGCGCGCGAACCGACAACCGCTCTTCACAGCTCACTCGTGTGCCAAAACGGTTTCGTCCCTGATCGCACCGTCCCTGATCACCACGGACAGACTCAAGCCGACGGGTTCTTAGCTTGGACGGGGCGAGCGTCTCCTCTTCGAGAGGAGTTGAGATCCACATAGCGTAGAGGGGTGAACAGGCGCCGGGAATCGAGGGAGACCGAGGGACAAGGAAGCTACGTCGAAAGGGGGCAACAAAAGCAGCCCAAGGCCACCGCTCTAGCGCGAATGGTCGGGAAAGATCTCGTCCAGCATCTGTATAAGAAGGCGTTGCGTGAAGGGCTTCGGCAGAAAGTGGACGGGGCCCTCCTGCGAGATCTCCGACAACGCGGCGTGTTCGGGGTAGCCGCTGGTGAGGATGACCGGGATATCCAACCCCATGGCCCGAATTCTGCGAAGGGTCTCGCGCCCGTCGATTCCCGGCATGGTGACGTCCAGGATGAGCAGCGAGGTTTTCACGTCGGAATGCTGCAGAGCCGCCAGGGCGGATTCTCCGTCCGGGTGGCAGACGGCGGCGAAACCACACCTCTCCAGCAGCTTTCGAAACAGGCCGCGGACACTCGACTCGTCGTCGACAATCATCACCGTGGGCCGTGACTCGTCGATTGCGGGCGCGGCATCGACATCGGGGTTGGGGACCGGGAACACGACACGCACGGTCGTGCCGAGGCCGGGAGTCGATTGCACTTGGATACCGCCGTTGTGGGCGCGGAGAATACCGTGGACCGCCGCCATGCCCAGGCCGCGTCCCTGGAACTTGGTGGAGAAGAACGGGTCGAACATCTGGCGTTTTACCGCCTCGATCATGCCGACGCCGGTATCGCAGACTTCCAGATAGACATAGCTGCCGGCCGGCTGAGGGCAGGTAAAAATGTAGTCTTCGGCCGCCTTGCTGGTCAGGGAAACGACGCCCGTGCGCACGGTGATGACCCCGCCTTGCTCGTCGACCGCGTCGGAGGCGTTGGTCAGCAGGTTCATGACGATCTGTTGGATCTGGCGTTCGTCGGCCACGATCTCGGGGATGGCGTCGTCGAGACGCATCGTGACGGTGGCTCGTTTGGACATCGAGGCGAGCAACAGACTGCGGATACGGCGGGTCGAATCATTCAGATTCGTCGAGCGGACAAAGATTTTCCCCTTGCCCGAATACGCCAGCATCTGTTTGGTCAACTCCGAGGCGCTCAGGGCGGCTTCCTTGATGGCGCCCAGGTGCCTGGCGGTGGAAGTCTCGGGGACCACCTCGGTCAACGCCAACTCGCAGTAACCGAGCATGGCCATCAACAGATTGTTGAAGTCGTGCGCCAGCCCGCCGGCAAGGATGCCCAGGCTTTCGAGACGCTGGGCATGTTCGACGCGACGCTCGGCCCGCAAACGCTGGTTGGTCTCCTCGGCCGCCAGACGGGCGGAGATATCGACGATCGAGGCCAGCACAAAGCAATCATCGCCGGAGCGGTGCGGATTGAGGCCGATCTCGAGCGGAACCAGCGAACCGTCCTTGCGGCGACCGTGAAGGTTGCGCCCGGCACCCATGGGACGCTTCGTGGGGTTCACCATGTAGGAGCTCCGCAGCGCGGGGTGGCTTTGCTGGACATCGTCGGGCAACAGAACGCCAATGGGCCGGCCGATCAACTCCTCGCTCGAATAGCCGAAGATCTCTTCCACTTGCGAGTTGATGAGAACGATCGCACCCTCGGCGTCGACCATGATGATTCCGCTGGGGGCCGCTTCGAGCGCGGTGCGGAAGCGATCTTCAGCTCGACGTCTCTCGGTGATGTCGACGATCGACACCAGCACCTGCCCGTCCCCGGCGCCTTGGATCGGGTTCAGCCCGATTTCGACCGCGATCTCGGTGCGATCTTGGCGCAGGGCGTAGAGGTCGCGTCCGGCGCCCATCGGACGCGTAGTCGGATGGATCAGGTAGTTGGCACGGTTGGCGGGGTGGCTCTTGCGGAAACGATCCGGTATCAGCTCATCGATGTGCAGACCGACAAGCTCACCCGCCGCGTAGCCGAGGATGTTCCTCGCCTGAGCGTTAGCGAACTCGACAAGCCCATCGCTGCGCACGACCAGAAGCCCGCTGGGAGAGGCTTGTACTGCCAGCTCGAAGAACCCCGGGCGGTCTTCCGGACGGTTCAAACAACCACGCAGAGCACGCTCGCGGCCCGACGACGATGACGTCGAAGATTTCGCGATAACCCGGTCCTCTGAAGCCGATTGTAGAGGCGCTCCTCGCCGAAATCAACTCATTTTGATTGGCGATCGAAACCGGGACGCCGACTTATGCCGAAAATGGCGCGGCTGGGCCAGATCTGCGCTACGGACTTTCGGAGTTCAATGTACCTGGGTGACGAAAGCCAGGACGCTGTTGGCGGCCGCGGCAGTCACTTCCCAGCAACCGGCGGCCGGAAAATACACACCCGCGATCTGAAGGCCCGTGCGGTAGCCCCCAGGAATGTTTGCGCGCAACGAGGCGGATTCGCCGTCCAGGCGCCGGCCGGTGATCGTGAGTGGCGCACCCCACGGACGAAGCCACGCCGTCTTGTTTCCCTTGTCGCCCGAGACCAGACCGTGGACATCCAGCAGATACCAGATCGTCTTGTCGGCATTCACGTAGAAAAGGCTGGGCTTCCAAGGACCGCCATTGGGCTGGTCCGGCGGTGTGGCGTAAACCGGCCGGGTTACTGGACACGCAAACTCGGACGGCGCCGGCGAGGCGACTGGAGAGGGTTGCGCGGCGCTCACCACACCCGTACTCAGCAGGAAGATCCAACTCGTCACAACACGACAGATTCGCATAAGTCGCTCCCTTTGTCGTAACGTTTCCGGGCTCAGATTACCACAGGGTGAGGCGGGTTGAGCCCGGTAAATCTGCCGGTTTTCAGCTTGGCCGGACGCAAGCATGCTGGATATGAGTGCAGGTATTTCAGGCATTGCGGCAGGAAAACAGGAAACGAGCCGCACCCGGTGCGGGCTGCGGCGGGACGGCTTCGCTGCCCGCACAACGCCGTTCATCGCAGTTGCGGACAGCACGTCGCGCTCGGGGGCGCCGGCGCGGTGTTTGTGCGGCGCCGGCCGCGGGCTTACTCCTGCGGCTCTGTTGTTTGGAGTCGGGCTTTTTTGCCGATTCTCTTGCGATTGAGTTTCATACTGGGGGGCTCGTTTGCTTGGGCGGCTGGGTCGCGCTTCTCTGTGCGGATTGAGGAACGAGTTCTGTCTATCCACGCGGCTGTTGCTCCACGGGTCCAGCGCTCCGCCTATCCCCCGCCTAGACAGCGGAATGAATCCGGTCGGACCGTTCCGTCTTTTTGCTGGACCGCGAACTCGACGCCCCATCGCCAGATGTCTTCGCCCATGGCGTGACGGAGCATGACTTTGCAGACCCACGCGGGTTCGCCGGAGGGCAGTTGTTGCGCTTCGATCGTCGTCTCGATCGCGTTGCTCGCCTGGGGATCGGAGAGCTCGGCGAGAAAGCCGCTCAGATAGCGGCCTATGGTCTGGTCCGATTGCTCGGTGCCGACGCCTTGGCAGCTCGGGTCGACCGACAACGGCACTTGGGAACTGGCGAGCAGCACGTCGATGGCGTCCTTGGCGGTTGGCGGAAGATGCTGCACCTGGAACCCGTGCGGGGGGCCGGGGGCCGGCGCATGCGCCGTGCCGCACGCGGTGAGCAAGACGGCGGCGAGCAGGACCGGTACCGCGTATCTCATAGCGCGACTTTTCCCCAGAACATGGCGTTGTCGGGAGCGGCGTAGTGATGGGAAAACTCGGCGGGAGTTTGGGTGACCACCTTGTGCCGGGAATTCGAGTAGTGCCAGATGCGCCGCGACGCGCCGCAGAAAATGCCGACGTGCTTGCGGGGGACGTTGTCCATCGACTTGCGCGCGATCCGGACATTGCCGGCATTTGTGATGAAAACCAAGCCGGCTGTCAGCGCCTGGGGCAGGTCGGCCCAGCGCCCGACCTGCAGCGAGCGGGCGAAGACTTCGTGGACACGAATCGATCCCGGCGTGCCGTTGCCACGAATCATGGTGCGGCAGGTGGCGCCAAACTGAAAGCCGAGCACGTGGCTGACAAAATGGGCGCAGTGATTGTCGGCGTCGTTGTGGTACCCGACGGGACATACCAGGGAGATGTGCTTGCCCAGATAAGCGTTCAATACGACGTCGTTAATCATAGGACTACGTGCGTTGTGATGCTAGCATACCGACAAGGATTGCGCCGCGGTTCTGGGGGCACAAGATCGGGCGGTACTGGCGGTACAATTGCAGCTTGGCGATCGCTGAGTTGCCCTGAAGCGCAGCGAAGGAGCACACATGAACGAACCCTGGCCCGCAATACCCTATGAGCCCTGGAAGGATACCTTGGCGACGCTCCATATGTGGGCTCAGATCGTGGGCAAGATCCGCTTGGCGCAGTCGCCCTGGGTCAACCATTCCTGGCATGTGACGCTCTATGTGTCGCCGCGCGGATTGACGACCTCTCCGATTCCCTACGAGGAGCGCTCGTTTCAGATCGACTTCGATTTCATTCAGCACGAGCTGCGGATCTCGACCAGTGACGGCGAATCGCGCAGCCTCCCGCTGCGGCCCCAGACGACCGCCGAGTTCCATGCGGCGATCCAGGAGGCCCTGCGGGGGTTAGACCTCGATGTGCACTTTCATGGCCGGCCCAACGAGGTTCCCGAGCCGATCCCGTTTGCCGAGGACCGCACGCATGCCGCCTACGACCCCGAAGCCGTGCAGCGCTTCTGGCGCGCCCTGCTGCAGGTCGATCGGGTGTTCAAGCGCTTTCGCGCGCAGTTCCTCGGCAAGAACAGCCCGGTTCATTTTTTCTGGGGCAGCTTCGATCTGGCGGTGACACGTTTCTCGGGGCGTACGGCCCCCGCGCACCCGGGCGGCTACCCCAACATCCCGCTCGCGGTGATGCAAGAGGCCTATTCCCACGAGGTCAGCAGCGCCGGGTTTTGGCCGGGGGGCGAGGGGATGCCGTATCCGATGTTCTTTTCTTACGCCTATCCGACGCCGCCGGGTTTCTCCGATGCGGTGGTGGCTCCCGCAGCCGCACAGTGGAACGCGGGGCTGGGAGAGTTTGTGCTGCCTTACGAGGACGTTCGCCTGGCGGAGAATCCGGAAGGGGCGCTGCTGCAGTTTCTGGAGACAACCTATGAGGCGGCGGCGCGCTGCGCGGGCTGGGATACGGCGGCGCTGGCGCAGACCTTTCGGCCGGGCGGACGCTAGGGGCCGAGAGTGGGCGCCAGACTAAAAACCGTGGGACAGACAGGATTGTCTGTCCCACGGAGCGGCGCCCACACTGGCTAGAGCAGCTTGCAGGCCTCCTCGAAGCTCAGGCGCGGGTTGCGCGGACGGAGCTTGCTGGGGTCGCCGTGACCCAGGTTGCAGAGGAAGTTGGCTTTCCATTTCCCATCGGGGAAGAATTCGGCATTGAGCTTGGCCGCGTCGAAGCCCGACATCGGGCCGCAGTCGAGGCCCAGCGCTCGCGCGGCGAGGATCAAATAGGCGCCTCCGAGCGTGCTGTTGCGAAAGGCGGTCTCTTCGCTGAAGGCCGGGTTTCCGGCGAACCAGGAGCGCGCGTCGACGTGCGGGAACAGTTTGGGAAGCTTTTCATAGAACTCGGTGTCCCAGGCGACGATCACCGTCACCGGAGCCTGCATGGTCTTATCAACATTGCCCGGCGCGAGCGCGGGCTTCAGCCGCTCCTTGGCCTCGGGCGTGGCCAGAAACACGAAGCGGGCCGGCAGGGTGTTGGCGCTGGTCGGTCCCAAACGGGCGAGATCATAGACCTCCCGCAACAGCGCTTCGGAAACTGGTTCGGAGCTCCACGCCGAATACGTGCGGGCCTGCCGGAAGATGCGGTCGAGCGATTCAGGCGCGACGCGGTCGCTCGCCGCGGCTTTCGATGGGGAGGCGGATGAGGTTGGCATGATTGACTTAGTTCTCCGTTTACTCTAAGTTCTGTTTAGTAACTAAGTTTAGAATAGGCAGCATGAAGCCGACGCGCAAGAGGGCACATTCATGTCACTAAAGAACACCCGGATGCCTCACGACGACTGTCCCGCGGTTCGCGAGGTGCTCAACCGCGTGGGGGACAAGTGGAGCGTGCTGCTGGTGGTGCTGCTCAGCGACGGGCCCAAACGCTTCAGCGAATTGCGGCGTTCGACCGAAGGTATCTCGCAGCGCATGTTGACCCTCACCTTGCGCGGACTTGGAGCGCGACGGGCTGGTGAGCCGCAGCGTCGAGCCCACGATTCCGCCGCGCGTCGACTATGAACTGACCGCCCTGGGCCAGACCCTGCTCGAGCCGGTCACTGCCCTGGCCGGCTGGGCCCGCAAATACCGCACCGCCATTCAGGAAGCCCGGCAGCGCTACGATGCGCGGCAGAAGCGGGCCGCCGCCAAGGCCGCCGTGAAACGCGGCGAACCGGAGTCGCTGCCGGCCGGCGGCGGGGCCCCTTGGCCTCGTACAATGTGATCCCGCGGTGGCCGCGCGAGTTACCAAAAACATTCCGGAACCACGCTGCCTGCCAGCTACCGTGCCGGGCCGGGAGCCTGATATGGTGTTCGCAGGAGGGCTCCCCCATGGATCGCAAGAAGGCCAGCGAGTTTCCGCAAGAATTGCTCGACATCTTCGACCTCTACGTTCATGGCGATATCGACCGCCGCCAATTCCTCGACCGCGCCAAGAAGTACGCCGTGGGCGGCGTGACGGCCGCGGCTCTACTGGAAAGCCTGCGGCCCAATTTTGCGTGGGCGCAGCAAGTTCCCGCGGATGACAGCCGCGTCAAGACCGAGCGCGTTACAGTGCCTTCGCCGCAAGGCAACGGGACCATCGACGGCTACCTGGTTCGTCCCGCCGGCGCGGCGGGAAAGCTGCCGGGCGTCCTGGTGGTGCACGAGAACCGCGGACTCAACCCGTACATCGAGGATGTAGCGCGGCGGCTCGGCACGGAGAACTATATCGCCTTGGCGCCCGACGGCCTGACCAGTGTCGGCGGGTATCCCGGCGACGAAGACCAGGGCAGGAAGCTATTCACGCAGGTCGACCGGCAGAAGATGGCCGCGGACTTCGTGGCGGCGGCGCGCTGGCTGAAAGGGCGCGACGACTGCACGGGAAAGATCGGCGTGGTCGGATTCTGCTTCGGCGGCGGCGTAGCCAACAACCTCGCCGTGCAGTTGGGCGCGGACCTTGCCGCGGCGGTCCCTTTTTACGGCTCGCAGCCCGCCGCCGCCGACGTTGCCCGCATCAAGGCGCCGCTGCTGATTCACTACGCCTCGCTCGATACGCGCATCGACCAGGGCTGGCCCGCCTATGAAGAAGCCCTCAAGGCGAACGGCGTCGATTACAAGATGTACATGTATGAAGGCGCCAACCACGGCTTTCACAACGACACCACGCCGCGCTATGACGAAGCTGCCGCCAAGCTAGCCTGGAAACGCACGCTCGAGTTTTTCAACGAGCACTTGCGGTGAGGGTGGGCTGAGACGCGCCACGCGGGGACGGTCAGCGGGAAGGGGACAGTCCCCATCGAGCACAACGGTCGGGCCGGACTGGAGTTTTTCAGCCTGGCGGGCCCGCAGGCTGGATCGGGCCCTAGAGTTTCGAAGAAATCTTGGATAGCGTGGCGGCGTGTTCCGGCTTGAGGAAGGTGCGTTCCACGCCTCCCGGTTTCTCGGAACCGAATTCGAAGAACACGCTATTGGGTTCGTCGTCATGCTTGACGGGTCCGTCTTTCGAGGCGTGAATCATTTCATGGATCAGCGTGGCGTGCGAACGGTCAACGGACTGAGAATTCAAGTAGGCGAATGGCGGCACGATTCTTCCGTTGACCGTTCTGTTTCGAAACGTCTCTCCACCCCGGTTGCCGGCCATCTGGCAGACGATAACCCGCAATATGCCACGCAGCCCGGGCCGGACGTCTTCACTCAGTTTGCGAAGTTCGTCCACGTTGTCCACCGGTTCGCCTGGACTGGAAATAATGGGCGCGGAAAACTTCAGCGTGTCCGCGAATCCGTTCCGGATCTCAACCGAAAGCGTGATCCCGTATTCGAACAGGCAGTCGCGAGCCCGTTCAATGTTCGCCGACAGGGGGTATCCGTCTTCGATTGCCGATTTCAAGGTGATGGCGAAGAAGACCGGAACCACTCCGCCGAGTTGCTTAGGGGCCAGTTGCTTGGGCGCCAAGGTCTTGGCCTTTTTCGATCCGGCGAAAGACAATGTTCGCTCGGAAAACCGGACGGGAGAGACTGCTAAAGCGCTCAACGGACTCGGCAGGCCCGGCGGGCTGAGGACGCAATCGCCCGGTGGCTTGGGTAACAGCTCCCTGCGTCTCATTTCCTGGTCCAACGACGCGATCGTCATCTTTCCAACGATGTCGTCGGCGGTCTTTTGGTAGCTGGTATTGATGATCTTGCGCCGCCGCTTGTAGGACAGAACCGCCGCCGCCGTGGAGCGGCCATATTGTTGGGACAGAAGCTCGCCCCGATCTATCTTCAGTCCGTCCAGCGCCGACAGGGCGAACTGTATTTTGGCGACGTGTTCTCCTTTTGCTCCGTGAGTGATGTGAGCCGGATTTTCTGTCGCACAAGCTTCGAGCGCACGGTCGCCCTTAAACAGATGGGACGAGAGAGCCATGGATGATGACCCGCCTTGCTAAGCCAGAACTTCAACTGCGGCGCTGGCATGAGAGCCAGTATACACCTGAGCTGAGCCGCAAAAGAGGCTGTTTCGGGGTGGACGTCACGGGACGCCTCCGCCGCCCGGGCGCGGGGGTTTTTTCGTCCCATTCGCAGGCATTGGCGAAGAGCGTTCCCTGCCCTTCTACGGGCGGGCGGAATCGTTGGTAAGCGCCGCGGGCGCTTAGCGCCGGGACGTGGAGTTTGGCCGGGCCGCGCCTCCGGCGGTTACCGCGGGCGGCCGGTTTGCGCTGGCGCGTGGAGCCTGGATCGGCTCGCCGATGAGCACCGCCATCTGGTTGGCGAGGCCGGGGTCGCGGGCTACGCCTTCTCCGTTGCGGTAGAGGTTCCAGGCATAGCGGGCGGCTGCCAGGTCGCCGCCGGATGAGGCCTTCCTCCACCAGGCGCCGGCTTCGGCATAGTTTTGCTGCACCCCCTTGCCGTTGGCATACATCATGGCTACCGCCGACTGGGCCGGAACGTAGCCGGCTTCGGCGGCTTGCAAGGTCGAGCGGAAGGCGGCGGCGAGATCCACTTTCGTGGGCTGGCCGGTAGCGAGGTTTTGTCCCAGCAAAGCCGAGCCGCCCGAGCAGAACAGATCGACGGGTTCGTGCGTGCCGCGGTTACCGGGCATGTCGGCAGCATGGCTGGTTTTTCCCCAACCGCAAACCGCGTAGCTTTTGAGGGCAGTGTCGCCGGGCGCCGTGAGGCCGGCCAGCCACTTTTCCCAGCCGCCTTCGGGGGAGCGCTGGCGGGGGCCGTCGGGCGGCCCTGCTTCATAAGTGGGAGCGAGAGCCAGGCTCGCGGTCGCGCGGATCGGCTCGTCTTTGTCGTCGAGCAACGACACCAGCGCCTCGAACAATGGCGGGTCCTGGCGCGAGCCATTCACCTGCAGCCGCACCGCATAGCCGAGCCCGTCGGTGGCGTTGAGGCGGTCGCGCGGATCGGCGCTCGTATCGGTGGCGAGTTGGATGAGCGCCTTCTGCGCCGCCCTGATAACGCCAGTTGGCATACATGGCGAGCGCGCGAATCGCGGTCTGGCGCACTTCGGCGGAAGGGTCGGCGGTCAGCCGGGCAAGCGCCTCTACCGTCGACGCTCCAAAAATGCCGTGCTGGCAGGTTGCGGCGGCGGCGCCGCGAATGGAGGGGTCCGGCGATTGGAACAGCTTTTCCAGCACGGCGCCGGCCGGCGCGCCTCCGACGAGCGCCAGGTTGGAATAGTAGCCGTCCGCATCGGGCCGCGGCTCGGATGCGGTCGCTTGCAGCAGGGCCGTCTCGGCCGCCGACGGCGCAAGGTTCTTGTTGCGCAGCCGGGTCGCCCAGGCGATGGCGTCGTCGTTGCTGGGCGGGTGGTAGCTGCGGTCGTTGAGTTCATCGAACTCGCGATAGATCAGGTGATAGCCTTTGGCGCTGAGCCGGCGGTAGGCGTCGCGGACGCATGTCAGATGGTGGGCCAGGTCCCTCAAGCCCAGAGTCAGATAGATCTCGCCGGCGTGGTTGTCGAAGTCGATCGGCGCGTCCAGCTCGGACGGCATCAGCCAGGCGCCCCAACTGTAGCCGATGGCGGCGGTCACGACGTTGGGGTGCGTCATCATGAACTCCATCGAGATCTTGGAGCCTTCGCCTTTGCCGAACATGTACACGCGGCGCGGATTGATGGGGTAGGTCTTGATCGCCCAGGCGATCAGCTTGGCGAGCGGCTCGTGGTCGGCCGGGCCGAACTTGCGGGCCTGCGGCGCGGCCGCGAGCAGGATATAGTGGTCCGACTCACCCTGCCGAATCAGAGTTTGGCGAACCGGAAATAGATCATTTCCCGTAGGTTGGTCGTGTTCCTGAAAGCAAAGGATTAGCCCGAGCTGCCGTGCCGGATCGGTTGTCCCGGCCGGCGCGATGCCGGGCGGAACCTCAATGACGTAGCGCACGATGGTCTGGCCGGCCTCGTCCTTGAGCTCGACCTCCTGCGCGGCGAACAGCGGAGCAAGGCAGGATGCGGCGCAGAGCACCACGGCAAGCCACGCGAGGGGCGAGTTGCTGGGCCGTTGCTGCATGAGGTGCGTCATGGCGTGCTTCATCGCTTGTTTCATGAGGATCCTGAGCTTTCGTTTGGTTTCGTTTGCGTGCGAAGCACCCTAGTATACTGCGCTGATGCCGGAAACGGGGCTGGCGGTGTGGCCAGGCCTTCGGCCAAACCCGGCCGGGGGCGTCACGGGGGGCTGTCCCCAGCCTTTCTGTCGTGAGTCTCTCCAGATTACCGGCGTTAGCCGGCGTGCAGCCGGTAGCCTACCCCGGACTCGGTGAGAATATAGCGCGGCCGCGCCGGCTCGGCTTCAATCTTTCGCCGCAGTTGCGACATGTGAACGCGCAGATAGTTGGTGTGTTCTACAAAGTTCGGGCCCCAGACTTCCTTGAGCAAGTGGCGGTGCGTCAGGACCTTGCCCGCGTGATGAACCAGGGCCGCCAGCAGCTTGTACTCATTCGGCGTCAGATGGACTTCCCTGCCTTCGACGTAGACGAGGCGCGCGGCGAGATCGACGCGCAGCGTGCCGCATTCATAGACCACCGAATCGGCGCCATCCTGCTTGGCCGCGTGCCGCAACGCGACGCGCATGCGCGCCAACAGCTCTTTGGTTCCAAACGGCTTGCTGACGTAGTCGTCGGCGCCGCTATCGAGGGCGTCGACCTTCGACTGTTCCTGGCCGCGCGCCGAGATCACGATCAGCGGCACCTTGCTCCATTCGCGAATGCGGCGGATCACCTCGACGCCATCGAGGTCCGGCAGGCCCAGATCGAGCAACACCAGGTCGGGCTGGCGCGACGCGGTTTCGGTGAGTCCTTGCTCGCCGGTTTCCGCGAAGAAGAGCGTATAGCCCTCGGCCTGCAGCACGACCCGCAGCCAGTGGCGGATCTCGCGGTCGTCCTCGATGAGCACGACCACGGGAGGCACGCCGGCGGCTTCCTTCCCGGCTGCTTTCGGTCCGTCAGACATCGCTGGTGGGCCCTTGTCCCAACATCACAGGCACTTCTTCGGCCAGCGGCAGAGTGAAGCGAATCCAGGCCCCGCCTTCGGGGCGGTTGCCGGCCTCGATTTCTCCATGGTGGGCCTGAAGGATTGCCGCGCAAATCGTCAGGCCGATTCCGGCGCCGCGCCCTTTGGCGGAGCTGCCGCGAAAGAACTTGTCGAACACGCGCCGCTCCTCGCCGGGCGCGAAACCCGGCCCGCTGTCGCATACCTCCACCGTCAGCGAGCCCGACGCGGCCCGGGCGCGGATCGCGATGGGCGACCCCGCCGGACTGTAGCGCTCGGCGTTTTCGAGCAGATTGAGCAGCACCTGTTCGATCAGCAGTTCGTCGACAAACAGAAGCGGCAAGTCCGCCGGGATGTCGACCGCGACCGGGCGGCCTTGCAGACGATGCTCCAGCCGCGTCAAGGCGGCGCCGACGATTTCCTCCAGCGACTGCCACTCGCGGCGTAGCTGCAGACCTCCGGACTCCGCCCGAGTGAGGTCCAGCAGGTTGTGCACCAGACGACTGAGGTGCTCGGTTTCGTCGTGCGCGGTTTGCAGCAGATCGCGCTGCTGCTCGGGCGTCAGGCGCGCGCCTTGTTCGAGAACTCCGCTGATGGCCCCCTGAATCGTCGCCAGCGGCGTGCGCAGGTCGTGGGACACGGCGCTGAGCAGAGCGCTTCGGGTGCGCTCGGCCTGGATGTCCACCTCCGCCCGCTTGGCGAGCTCGGCGAGCTGGGTACGCTCCAACGCGAGCGCCGCCTGGGTGGCGAAGGCTTCCAACAGATGCACCCGCTCGGGGTCCTCAAAGACCGCGTCGCCCGCCGGCCTCACGGCGAGCACGGCCAGCGTGCGGCCCGAGGAAGCGACCATCGGCGTATACACGCCGGCGGCGGCGGAGAGCGTGTCGGAGCCGTGGCCGGCTCGCCTGCCGTGGTCAAAAACCCATTGGGCCACCGCCGCCTCGCGGACGTCGAGCCATTCGGCGCCGGAAACGGCGGCGGCGACGGCCACCCGCGCGTTCTCATCGGGAAGCAGAATCGCGGCATCCCCCCCGAAGGTTTCGCGGGCGTGGCGGGCGGCCGCCTGCAGCAACTCGGCCTGCCCGGCCGCGCCGGCCATCGAACGGCTCATGCGATAGAGCGTCTCGGTGCGCCGCTCGCGTTCCACCGCGAAGGCGGCCTGGTTGCGGACGCGGAAGGTAAGCCCGCTGATGATCAGCGAGACCACCAGCATCACCGCGAAGGTGATCGCGTACTGCACATGGTCGACGACCAGGGTGTGATAGGGCGTCGTGAAGAAAAAGTCGAACGCCGCGACGCTGAGCGCGCAGGCAAAGATACAAGGCCCCCGCGCCGCGCGCATCGCCAGCGCGACAACGCCGAGCAGATAGATCATCACGATGTTGGCGAGGTGAAGCTGGGGATGGAACACCCATCCGACGGCGGTGCAAACGGCGATGACCAGGGCGGCGGCCGCGTATTGACGCCACGGAGCCGGTTTGCGGCGCGGTTTGGCGGGGGCGCTCCATTCCGGCTTGCGCGTGCTCACCGCGTAGACATCGATCTCTCCGCTACCCTCGACCAGCTTGTCCAGAATGGACCCGGCCCACAGCCGCCGCCACAACGGTCCGGCGGGCTTGCCGATCAGAATCTTGCTGACGTTGCGGGCCCGGGCATAGTTCAGGACTTCCGCGCTGACGTCGGCGCCGCTCAAAGTCACCGTCTCGGCGCCAAGCTGCTCGGCCAGACGCAGCGCGTCGTATGCCTGCGAACGCACGTCCGCGGGCAGTTGCGCCCAGCGCGGCGTCTGGACATTGGCCACCACCCAGCCGGCCCGCAGTTGATCGGCCATACGTTTCGCGGCGCGGATGAGTTGTTTGGAAAAAGGACTCGGGCCGATGCAGACCATCAGCCGCTCGACGACCGGCCAGGTCTCTTCCACCGCATGGTCCAAGCGGTAGTCGCGCATTTGCGCGTCGACGCTTTCGGCCGTGCGCCGCAGGGCGAGTTCGCGCAAGGCAATCAGGTTTCCCTTGCGAAAGAATCGCTCGGCGGCATGCTTGGCCCGCTCTGGAACGTAGACCTTGCCCTCGGCCAGACGCTGCAAGAGCTCTTCGGGGGGCAGATCGATCAGCTCGATCTTATCGGCCTGCTCGAACACCGAATCCGGGACGGTCTCGCGTACCGCCACGCCGGTGACTCGCGACACCACGTCGTTGAGGCTTTCGACGTGCTGAACGTTCACCGCCGTGTAGACGTCGATGCCGGCCTCGAGCAGTTCCTCGACATCTTGCCAGCGTTTGGCGTGGCGCAGGCCGGCCGCGTTGCTATGGGCCAACTCGTCCACCAGGATCACGGCAGGGCTGCGCTCGAGCGCGCGGTCGAGGTCGAACTCGCGCAGCGTTGTACCGCGATATTCGCTGACCCGAACCGGGAGGGTCTCCAACCCCGCCAGCAAGGCCTCGGTTTCGGGCCGCCCGTGAGGCTCGACGTAGCCCACCACGACGTCGACGCCGGCCTGCTTCAAGCGGCGGGCGGCGTTGAGCATAGCGAAGGTCTTGCCTACCCCGGCCGCCATGCCGAAGAAGATTTTCAGGCGGCCGCGCTTTTGCCGGGCTTCGTGTTCCTGAACGCGGGCCAGCAGTTGGTCGGGATCGGGTCTCATTGCGGTTGGGCCGCTTGCCGGTCGAGCGCCAGGTTCAGCAGCAGTACGTTCACCCGCGCCTCTCCCAGAAAGCCAAGCGAGGGTCCCTCGGTGTGGCTGTCGATCAGCGCGCGAACCCGCTCGATCGGCAGTCCCCGCAGGCGAGCAACACGCCCTGCTTGATAGTACGCCGCGGCCGGGCTGATGTGGGGGTCGAGCCCGCTGCCCGAGGCCGTCACCAGGTCGACCGGCACGTCCCGCGCGGCCCCGGGGTCGGCGGCGCGGAGAGCGTCCAGGCGTTGCCGGGCGGCCGCTTCGAGTTGCGGGCTGAGCGGGCCAAAGTTCGAACCCGACGATGCCGCGGCCTGGTAGGGAGCCGGGTTTGTCGCCGAGAGCCGGCCCCAGAAATAGCGGGGCTGCTGGAATTGCTGGCCAATCAGCGCCGAGCCGACGACCTTGCCGTCGTTCGAAACGAGGCTGCCGTTTGCCTGCAGCGGAAACCAGAGCTGCGCGGCCGCGGTGATCGCCAGCGGATAGAGCACGCCCGTAACCAAGCTCAGCAACGCGAACAGGACAAGCGTGGGCCGGATGATCTTCATGCGTCCTCCAAGGCCTTCATGACAGGGCGATACTCATCAGGCCACTCCCAACGCGGTCAACAGCAGGTCGATCGCCTTGATCCCTACAAACGGCGCGGCCACGCCTCCCAACCCGTAGACCAGCAGATGGCGTTGCAGCAGCACAGCGGCGCTCTCGGGCCGGTATTCGACGCCTCGCAACGCCAAGGGAATCAACGCAACGATGATCAGGGCGTTGAAAATGACGGCTGACAGAATCGCGCTGGAGGGGCTCGCCAATCCCATCACATTGAGCGCCTGGAGCTGCGGATAGGTGCCGGCGAAGGCGGCCGGGATGATGGCAAAGTATTTGGCGACATCGTTGGCGGTGCTGAACGTCGTCAGCGCGCCGCGCGTCATCAACATCTGCTTGCCCACCCGCACCACCTCGAGCAGCTTGGTCGGGTTGGAGTCGAGATCGACCATGTTGGCCGCTTCTTTGGCGGCCTGGGTGCCGCTGTTCATCGCCACGGCGACGTCCGCCTGGGCCAGCGCCGGCGCGTCGTTGGTGCCGTCCCCGGTCATCGCTACCATGCGCCCCTCGCGCTGCGAGCGGCGGATCAATTCCAGCTTGTTCTCGGGCGTCGCTTCGGCCAGAAAATCGTCCACGCCCGCCTCGGCGGCAATGGCGGCGGCGGTCAGCGGGTTATCGCCGGTAATCATCACGGTCTTGATCCCGGCTCGCCGCAGCTCGGCGAAACGCTCTCGGATGCCACCCTTGACGGTGTCCTTGAGATGGACGACGCCGAGTGTTCTGGCCCCATCGACGATCACCAGAGGAGTGCCGCCGCTTTTCGCAATGCGATCGACGCAACGCCGGATCTGGGGCGGCAGCGAGGCCGCCGACTCTTTCAGGAAGCCCTCGATCGCCTCCGTCGCGCCTTTGCGAATGCGGCGTCCATCCAGGTCGACTCCGCTCATGCGCGTTCGGGCGCTGAAGGGCACAAACGTAGCCCCGAGCTGTTGGATGTCGCGCTCGCGCAGGTTATGCCGTCGCTTGGCCAGCACCACGATGCTGCGGCCCTCCGGGGTCTCGTCCGCCAGCGAGGCAAGCTGCGCGGCGTCGGCCAACTCCCGCTCCGAGACACCCTCGGCGGTGAGAAATTCGGTCGCCTGGCGGTTGCCGAAGGTGATCGTGCCGGTCTTATCCAGCAACAGCACGTCGATGTCGCCGGCCGCCTCGACGGCGCGCCCCGACATCGCCAGAACGTTCGCCTGCAGCATGCGATCCATACCGGCGATGCCGATCGCCGAAAGCAATCCGCCGATGGTGGTGGGGATCAGACACACCAGCAGGGCCACCAGGACCGTCAGCGGCACCGGCGCGGCGTGGCCGCCGGCGGCGCGGACGCTGAACCACGAAAACGGCAGCAAGGTCGCGGTGGCGAGCAGAAAGACGATGGTCATCGCCGCCAGCAGAATCGTGAGGGCGATCTCGTTGGGGGTCTTCTGACGGGCGGCGCCCTCCACCATGGCGATCATGCGGTCGAGAAAGCTCTCGCCAGGCTGCGCCGTCACGCGAATCACCAGCCAGTCGGAGAGCACCTTGGTGCCGCCGGTAACGCTCGAGCGGTCTCCGCCGCTTTCGCGGATCACCGGAGCGCTTTCTCCCGTGACGGCGCTCTCGTCGACCGAAGCGATGCCCTCGATGACCTCGCCGTCGCTGGGGATGATGTCTCCGGCATCGGTGATCACGACGTCGCCCGGGCGCAATTCGTCCGACCGCACCACTTGCCAGGTGGCGCCGTAGCGGGGTTGTTCGAGCCGTTTCGCCGGCGTCGTATTGCGCGCCCTGCGCAAGGTGTCGGCCTGCGCCCTGCCGCGGCCTTCGGCCATCGCTTCGGCGAAGTTGGCGAACAGGACGGTGAACCAGAGCCAGAGGGTGATCGTTCCGGTGAACCACGCCGGCGATTCGCCTCCACCGCGCGAGGCGTCGAAAAAAAGAAACGTCGTGAATGTCGCGCCCACGCAGACGACGAACATCACGGGGTTACGGACCTGCACGCGTGGGTCCAGCTTCCACACCGCGCCCGCCAGCGCTTGCTTCAGAATGGCGAGGTCGAACAGCTTTTGGGATCGGGCAGGCATATCCGGACCTCCCTCAACGGGCCGCCATCTGCAGGTGCTCGGCGATCGGGCCCAGCGCCAGGGCGGGAACGAATGCCAAAGCGCCCACAACGACGACGACGGCCGCCAGAAAACCGACGAACAACGGCGTATGCGTCGGCAGTGTGCCCGGCCCGGCGGGCACAGTCTTCTTGGCCGCCAGCGAACCCGCCAACGCCAGCGCCGGCAGCGCCACCCAGTAGCGCGCAAACAGCATCGCGATGCCCCCGGCGATGTTCACGACCGGCGTATCGGCTCCGTAGCCCGCGAATGCACTGCCGTTGTTGTTCCCCATCGAGCTGAAGGCGTAGAGGACCTCGCTGAACCCGTGCGGCCCGCCGGCGTGAATGCCGCTGAGGCCATCGGCCGTCATCACGGCGATCGCGGTCCCGGTCAGAACCATCGCCGGCGGCGTAAGCACCGCGATCGAGGCCATCTTCACCTCGAACGCCTCGATCTTTTTGCCCAGGTACTCTGGCGTGCGGCCCACCATCAGCCCGGCCAGGAACACGCTGAAGACGACGAACATGATCATGCCGTAGAGCCCCGAACCCACGCCGCCAAAAATCACCTCGCCGACCTGCATCAAAAACAACAGGATCATCCCGCTCAGCGGCAGGTAGGAATCGTGCATCGAATTCACCGAGCCGTTGGAAGCGGCCGTCGTCGCTGTCGCCCAGATTGCCGAGTTCGCCACGCCGAAGCGAACCTCCTTGCCTTCCAGGTTGCCGCCCGGGGCTTGGGCGCTGACCGCCGTATCGATGCCCATGCGAGCCAGCGCCGGGTTTCCGCCAGACTCCAGGCCGGTGACCAGCAACACGCAAGGGACGTAGACCAACAGCATGGCCGCCAGCAGGGCCCAGCCTTGCCGCAGATCGTTCACCAGACGGCCGAAGGTGTAGCAAAGCGCCGCCGGAATCAGCAGAATCGCCAGCATTTCCAACAAATTCGATAGCGGTGTCGGGTTTTCGTAAGGGTGTGCCGAGTTGACGTTGAAGAATCCGCCGCCATTGGTTCCCAGTTGCTTGATGGCGATCTGGGAAGCCGCCGGACCCAGCGGCAGCCGTTGCGTCCCCGCCTCCAGCGCGGTCGCTGTTTGGTATTCGCCCAGGCTTTGCACCACGCCTTGCGAGACGAGAGCGATCGCCAGCAAGGACGCCAGGGGCAGCAGGATATAGAGCGTCGTGCGGACCAGGTCCACCCAGAAATTCCCGATCGTGGCCGCATTCTTGCGGATGAGTCCCCGCGCCAGGGCGGCGAGCACCGCCATGCCGGTCGCGGCGGAGACGAAGTTCTGCACACTCAGACCCAGCATCTGGACCAGGTAGCCGAGCGTCGTCTCGCCCGAATAGTTTTGCCAATTGGTGTTGGTGATGAAGCTGACCGCGATGTTGAACGCGCTGTCCGCGTTCACCGCGCCGAAGCCCTGCGGGTTGAGCGGCATCCAGCGCTGCAAGCGCAGCAGCAGGTAGAGAAACAGCAACCCGAACGCGTTGAATGCCAGAAGCGCCCGCGCATACTGCGGCCAGGACATTTCCGCCGCCGCGTCGACACCCGCCAGCCGGTAACAGGCGCGCTCGGCCGGGCCCAGCAGCAGGCTCAAGACGCCCCGCCGTCCGGCATAGACCCCGGCCATGTAGGAGCCCAATGGTTTGACCAACAGCAATAGGACGGATAGGAAGAACGCGATCTGAAGCAGCGCCATGCCGTTCATGAAAATATCTCCGGCTTCAGCAAGACGACGCCAAGATAGACCAGCAGACCCACCGCAAGCGCTCCGGCAATGCTGTACCAGGTTTCCATCGCTGTTCCCCCTCACTGCATACGGCTGCTGAACCGAACAAAGCCAAGGCAAAGAGCAAAGAAGGCCGCCGCAACGACCAGACACAGCAAATCGCTCATCACCCTCTCCCGTGGTGCCGGCCGGTTCCCCGCAGTCGGATTGAGCCGGTCACGGCAACGCTGACTCCTTCAGCCTGACCCCAAGCGCGTCAAGATGGCGCCAAGATTGGGGGAGGCAGGGTTAAGAAAGCGCTAAACTGCCGCCGTTGCCGGGCTCGCCGAGAGCGCGGTAGGGCCGTCCGCCGAAACCGCCGAACGGTCCGACCGGCCGTGTCCGGGAAGCGAGCGATTTTCTTGTTGACAACAGACCGGTCTGCAATGCAGACTAGAGTCGAGGGTGAGACCCCGAGAGGTCGAACATGGATCCCCATCAGCCCTCACACCCGCCCCTCCCCCTTCAAGACATTCCCCGTTGGACCCAGGCTTACGCCAAGAATCGGGTCCTGACCGGCGCCTACGTCATGGGAATCTTTCTGGCTCTCAGCGTGGGCTGCTATCTGGCTCCGCAACTTGGCGGCTATTTTCGCCGCACGGGCCATTTCGGGTTGGCCACGCTCTGCGTGGGCTTGTTCTGGGTGTTTTTCGCCGGCCTCGGCGTGATGGTGCTGGTCGTCAACGCAGCGAAGCTGGAGCGCTTCGAGCAAGAGTTGGGTCGTGCCCCTTGCACGGCTTGGGGCGATGTCGTCGCGGCGTTCCGCGCCGCGGGCCCAGCTTTATCGATCTTTCATTTTGTTGTCTGGCTGATCATCTGCCCCCTGCTCATGCTGGGAGGCGTCGATCGGTTGCTCGCGGGAAACGAAATTCCCGGATATGTGCTGTACGCGTTCGGGTTCCTGGCCCTGGCGGCTCTCACCCTGCTGTGGATGAGCCGCCAGCGTTCGGCGCTGTTGCACTATGCGACGCGCCTAGGGCGGTGGATTTCTCCTTCCGACGGCGTGGCGGAGCCGGCCTGTCCCCAAAAGCCCAGTTGGACAGACTACCTCGTTGGAATCGGCTTCCTGTTGGGAGTCCAGGCGACCGTCCTGTTGGGTCTGCTGGGGAGGTTGCGCCTGGAATGGATGCAGCCTATTTCCGCCTTGTACTGCGTCCCGGCGCTGCTCTATGGCGCCGTCCGCTTCCGTGCCGGGCTCTGGCCGTGGCTTTTCGCCGCGCTCTACGCGCTCCATGCTGTTCTGGTTGTGGCGGGCGCGCCTATCCTGTTCGGCGGCGAGTGGCAATCGCTGAACATGCTGTTGCCGGTGGGTGGCTACGGCATCCTCAGCGCCTTGATCGCGCATGCCTACAGCCGGCGAGCTCTGCGAAAGCTCAAGGTGCTGGCGGCGGTTCCGTCCGGAACCGCGAGCGGCGACGAGGAGCGCGAGCCGTAGTGGAACTCGACCGCACCATTCACGAGCCGGCGCGGCTGCGGATCGCGATGATCCTTTCGGCGGTCGATCGCGCGGATTTCAACTTCCTGGTTTCCACGCTCGGCCTGACGAAAGGGAATCTGAATTCGCACATGAACCGTCTCGAGCGAGCCGGCTATGTGGATGTGTTCAAGAGCTTCCGCGGCAAGTTGCCCTACACCGAATACGCGTTGACGCGCGCCGGGCGCGAGGCTTTGGACGAATACTGGTCGGCTTTGGATCAGGTTCGCACTACCAATGGAATGGGACCGAAGTAGTGGCCCACCGCTGTTCCGGAATCGCGCTTCCCGCAAAAAACGATATCAACGCGCGTAGCGGCTAAACACCAGGTCGCGAGCCTGCATCGCCTGGTGGCAGGGAAAGCAGGTTTTCAGCACGGACTCGTCGGCGAGTTTGCCGTCGTTGAATTGAGCGAACCCCCAACCCCCCGTCGCCGCGTATTTCTTGGAATCCTTGACCATGAACGTGACCCCATTCTTGGGTTGTCCGGCCACGAAGGATTGCGGCTGGCCGAAGACCTGGTTGTTTTCCTCCGAGGCGTCGAAACTCCAGCCAATCCGGGCGATGATCGTGCCGTCCGGGAACGGCAGCTTCCCTTCCCGGTACGCCTGGATCGCTTTGTCGTTGCCCAGAATGGCGCGGATATCCTGCAGGCTGCCTTCTTCGCGAGCTACGGAGACCAGCCTCCAGTCGCGGTATCCGGGAGGGATCTTGGTGACGTAGAGCGGGGCGGCCTCGTCGTCGGCGTTTAGAGGTTTGGGCACCGTAAAGGCGACAACCCCGGCCAGGGTTGCAACCGCAACCAGCGAGAAAGTGATCCGTTTCATCATGGTTCCTCGTTCCAAAAGCGAACTAGAGAAGATGGAGTGACCTGTCCGTCTGCGTTTGTCGCGGATTACACTTGAAAGCGGAGCAAAGATGAGCAAAGCCGCATCGATGAGGACAGGTCATGGCAGAGTTTAACAAGTACACCGGGCTGGTTGTGCAGGTTCCGTGACGGTAGTATTTGAAACCATGCTTCTCAGCTTGGCCCGGCGATAACGGCAAGCGGCGGTCGAGCCGATCCAGGGCGTGAATGGCGCTCTTCTCGTTCACACAGAACACGGCAGCATTTGGGGGTGGATTCAGGTACAGGCCGATGACGAGCCTGTCACATTTTTCTCTCGAGGTTTCCGTGTCCTTTCGACTCGCACGACAGAGATGGGTGACTTGCTTCTTCAGTTTGACAATGGACACCAGTTGAGCGTGTGTCGAAGAGATCTCGCCCGATCAGGCGCGGCGCGAGTTGTCAGCTAGGATGCCTGCTCTGATCGTCGACATGCTGCTCGACGCCTGGGCCGCCGCGCTGGGCCAACCGGCACTGGTCAGATCCACCGTTGCCGAGCTGACGGGCAAGCCCGCGCGTACGTTTTTCGATTGGGCCATCGACCACGCGGGGGATTTTCGAGCGTGACCGCGGTGAAACGGGCCTCGGTTACTTTTCCGGTACTGTTCGTGGGTGGCCGGTAAAATGCTTTTAGTTTTTCATGCGCTATCGACTTTACTGCTTATTGCTGGCTTCGACTCTGGCCGCTTTTGCGCAATCGGCCAGCACGCCCTCGACGCCGTTGACCTATTTTTTGGGGCGCGGCGGGCGCACGCCCGCACCCGATGGCGGGCCTGATTCGACCCCGATTCCGGTGCGCGTGCAGGCCGTAGCCGCCGGCCCGGGCGGGGATATCTGGGTCGTCGCTGTGGCGCCAGGGAACACTCTTCCGATCGTGAACGCGTTTCAGGACGCATTTATTCCCGGGGCCTGCGGGCCGTTTGGAGAGTGCCTGCCGAGCGTGTTGGCTCGCCTTCGCGCCGACGGACAGGGTGCGGTTTTCTCGACCTACCTGAGCGGCTCAGGGCCCGAAACGGTCTCCGATCTTGCCGTCGATTCGCAGGGCAACGCCTATCTGGTCGGCTCCACCAGCTCCGAGTTGTTCCCGTTTAACCGCGATTTTCCCGACGAGACCTCGCCCGAGTCGAGAGCGTTTGTGATGAAATTCAGCCCCCAAGGGGATCTGGTCTACGCGAAACCGCTGCCCGCCAGCTTGGAGCCTTGGGCGGTCGCCGTCGACCGGCAGGGGGCTGCTTACATCGGCGGCGGCAGTCACGGTGATATCGAGCCGGTCGGCGGCCTTGGCATCGAGCCCGACGGAGCTCAACTGCTGCGCAGCGAGGATGGCGGCCAGACCTGGGAGTTCCGCAACGGCGGCCTCGCGAGCAGCGACCTCATGCTGGGTGTGCAATCCCTCGTCGCCGCCCGGACGGGCGACGACGTGCGGCTCTACGCCCTGGACTCGCAGTCGCTCTATCGCAGCGACGATCGCGGCGGGACGTGGCGGAATTTTGGCCACCCGCAGGCGAGCGAGTTTGCCTACTTTAGCGGCATGGCGGTCGACCCAACGCAGCCCCAGCACGTGTTCGCGACGTATGGCTGCGCGCTGCACGCTTCCTCCGATGGCGGCGCGACTTGGAGTCGGCTACTCGACTACGAGCCCTCGGGCCGTTGCGTCTCGCGGGTCGCGCTGGCGGCGGGCCAGCCGCAAACCATCTACGCGGGCGACTCCACGACCGGCCGGGATACTCCGGGCGTGGTGTCGATGCGCCGCAGCGACGACGGCGGCCAGAGCTGGTCGGAAATCCCCGTTCCCGCGGGCGAAACGCTCTCGGGAGTGTCCGACATCGCCGTCGATCCAAGCGATCCCGATATCGTGTACGCGAGCTTTGTTGCGGAGACCGGCGCGCCTGGAGTCACCCGCGACGGTCTTCTTCTGTTTCGCACCGACAACGCCGGCGAGAGCTGGCGCCGCATCTTCACGGGGGCGCGGGGCGTGCCGCTGATCGATCCCGCCGAGCCGCGAACTGTGTTTCTGATTGCGGAGTTCCCCGCGGGCAACAAGCTCGTATACCGCAGCCTTGACCGCGGCGAAACCTGGACCTCTTCGGAACTGCCGGAGGGTGCGGGCAGCATCGGTGACGTGTCGCGCCTGGCGCTCGGCGCCGGCGGATTGTATGTGACCACTGCCGAAGGCTTTCTCTACGCGTCAAGCGACGGCGGCCAAACCTGGGCGAAAACTTCGGGGCCGCCGGTGCCCGTCCACTACGTCGCGGCCGACTCGAGTAGGCCGCAGACTCTCTATGTGCTGGGTGGCGGCGCGGCGGGGCAGGGTTTTCTGATGAAGCTCAACCCGGACGCCAGCGGCACTGAATACCTCACGCTGCTGGGCGGCAGCGGCGCGGACTATGTCCAGGATCTCGCCGTCGACGACGACGGGCGCGCCTACGCAACCGGATTGACGGCATCCACCGATTTTCCGGCGACGCTGCCAGCGGTTTCCAGCCGCACGGGCTTCGAAGACGACGCATTCCTCACCGTGGTCAGCCCCAACGCCGACCGCATCGAATTTTCCACCTCGCTTGGCGGCGGCGGGCGGGAATTCACCTCGCACATCGCGCTCGGCAAGGATGGCGGCGTGGTGCTGGCCGGCCTCACTGAGTCGATCGATTTCCCACTCGAAAACCCGATCGAGACGCAGCCGGGCGGGGAGCAAAGCGACTGGATCGCCGGGTTTCAAACGCAGCAGAACCGCCTGGCCTTCGCCGGATATCTGACCCCGAGCGACACGTATGGACCGTTGGCCCTGGCGGCCGACAGCGAAGGCTTCGCTTATGTGGGCGGCGCCGGCAGCGTTGTCGATGAAAACGGTTTGACCCAAGACCGCGATTTTCTGATGCGCATCGACGCCGCCGGCAACCTTACGAACGTGGACCCGATCGCGGTGGACGTGCTGGCCGTGCGCTCAGCGGGCAACATCGTTACGGCAGTCGCCGGCGCGTCCGGCATCTGGAACGTCGACGCGCGGCTCTACGATATCCCCGCGATCGCGGTTTCGGTGGTCGACTACAACGCGGATGCCATCGCCAACGACACAACCAGCAACACGGCGCAGCCGTTCCTGCGCGCGATCGTCAACGCCGCCGACCAGCGCGGCCACCCCTTGACGCCGGCAACCGTGGTGTCGCTCTATGGCTCGAACCTCGGCCCAGCCACGGCCGCGGCCGGCGAGCCCGGCGACGGCCGCTTCCCGACCGAACTGGCCGGGGTTCGCGTTCTGTTCGGGGACCGCCCCGCGGCGCTGCTCTATGTCTCCGAAGGGCAGATCAACGCCGTCAGCCCCGTTGACCTTGGCAACCGCCCCCTCGTTCCGGTTCGCGTCGAGCGCGACGGCGTGTCGTCCAACGTATTCGTCTTGACGACGGATACGGCAAGCCCGGCGGTCTTTTCGTTCGACACCGGGCAGGAGCAGTACGCGCTGGCGGTCAACCAGGACGGCAGCATCAATGCGGCCGACAATCCGGCTCCTCTCGGCTCCACGATCAGCATCTTCGCGACTGGCGTCGGAGCCTTCGCGCCAGCGCTGGCCGACGGCGAAGTCACGCCGCTCGAGGCGCCTTTTCCCGCTGCCACCGATATCGCGGCGGTCGGGCTTTCCCCGTCGCAGATCACCTACGCCGGAGCGGCGCCGGGCGTCGTCCAAGGGGTAGCGCAGATCAACTTCGTCGTGCCGGCGGACGGACTGATCGGCCAATCCTACCTCGACATCGAGACGGCGGGGAAAACGAGCGGCGCCGTGCGCTATTGGGTCAGCCCCTAAAACCGGTTGGATAGGCAATCCTGGCTGGGCTGGGCTTGAAGCCATCTCTGGGGTGTGGCCATTGTGAAGGTGGGGACAGGCGCTCTCGCCTGCCGGCCGCAGCGAAGCGGAGGCCCTCCTGATCCGGGAACACAGACCAGGGGCCGCCTGCGGCGGCGACAGGCGACAGCGCCTGTCTCTACGTGGATCGACAGGCCCGGTTCACAAGCAGGATTGCCTGCGCCACGTGGGCGCGCGCTCGGTGAGCTGGGTGCGGGATACTGAGATTCGTGGCCGGCCGCCGAGCCCGGCCCGAATACGCAGATGGAAGATCTTGCCAAACCAATGTCGCGCCTGGTGGATGAGCTGAAACGGCTGCCGGGCGTTGGTCAAAAATCCGCGCAGCGCATGGCGTTTCACCTGTTGGGTGCGCCGGCCGAAGACGCTGAACGGCTTGCGAATGCCATTCTTGACATGCGCGGCCGCATTCAGCTTTGCGACCGCTGCAACAATATTTCCGAAGGCCCACTGTGCGGTTTTTGCAACGACCCCAATCGCGACAAAGCGACGGTGTGCGTCGTCGAGCAGCCCAACAACATCATGATCATCGAGCGCACGCGCCAGTATAATGGCGGCTATCATGTGCTGCACGGCGTGCTCTCGCCGCTGCGCAATGTCGGACCCGAGGATTTGAAGCTGAAAAACCTGCTCAGCCGCATCGGCGACGAGGGCGTCAGGGAAGTGATCCTGGCCACCAGCCCGACGACCGAAGGCCAGGCGACAGCGGCGTATCTGGCGCGGCTGCTCAAGCCGGTCGGGGTGCGCGTGACGCGCATCGGCATGGGCATTCCCATCGGCAGCGATCTGGAGTTCATCGACGAAGCGACCATGATGGAGTCGATGGAAGGGCGGCGCGAGTTGTAGGTTTGGCCGTGACACAGACAATCGTGTCTGTGCAAATGGCGCCGGTCTCTAGGGCGGAGCGACAATCCTGGGCATCCCCGTCCCTTGAAACGCGACCGAGGGAACAGAGTGGGTGCGAGTAGAAGAGATGGCAAAAGACAAATGGTGAAAAGCGGAAGGCAAAAGGTAGAAGGCAGAAGGCCATGATGCACGGGGAACTGGGACGAGGTAAACCTTGAGAGACTAGGTAACCTTGAGAGAGGACAGACAGGATTGTCTGTCCCACCGGCCCGCCGGCTTACGCCCGCGGCTCTGTTTTGCTGAACCGGGTGTTCCGCCGGCCCGGCTGCTCCTACAATGGAAGTTTCGTCTGCTCGTACAATTGACCTCGAGGGATTCCATCGCATGAGATCAGCACGCCTAGCTTGGGTGGTATTGGCGGCGGCGCTTTCCGCGGCCGTTTTGGGTTTCGCCGCCGATCTTCCGATCGACGAGGGCGCCAAGCCCCAGAACCTGGGCTCGATGCAGGCCGGGGAAGGGCCGGTGTGGCATCCCGAGCATGGCCTCTATTTCACCGGCGGCGACCGCATTACGCTGCGCGACCTGCACGGCAAGAACCACGTCTTCCGGCAGCCCGACGGCGAGACCAACGGCCTGTTGTTCGATCTGCAAGGCCGCCTGCTGGCTTGCGAGTCGGGCAAACGGCGCGTCACCCGCACCGAACCCGACGGCTCCATCACCGTGCTGGCCGACCAGTTTCTCGGCAAGGCGTTCAACTCGCCCAACGACCTCACCATCGATTCCAAGGGCCGCATCTATTTCAGCGATCCGCGCTATGGCAACCGCGACAGCATGGAGATGTTCGACGAGGAAGGCCGCGCCGTCGAAGGCGTCTACCGCATCGACGCACCCGGCGAGGTGAGCCGCATTATCACCCACGAAGTCGATCGCCCCAACGGCCTGCTGGTATCCGACGACGATGAATACCTCTACGTAGCCGATAACAACAACAGCGACCCCGGCGGCGCGCGCAAGCTATGGCGGTTCAATCTGCTTCCCGACGGCGGGATCGACCCGCAGTCCAGACAACTGATTTTCGACTGGGAAGACGGCCGCGGGCCCGACGGTCTCGAAATGGATCAGGAAGGCCGGCTCTACGTGGCGGGCGGGCTCAACAAGCCGAATCCGCCGTACGAATCGTCGGAAAAGTTCAAAGGCGGCGTCTACGTGATATCGCCCCAGGGAAAGCTGCTCACCTTCATCCCCGTACCCGTGGACGAAGTAACCAACGTAGCTTTCGGGGGCGCCGACTGGAAAACGCTGTTCATCACCGCCGGCGGAACGCTGTGGTCGATCCCGGTAAACACGCCGGGCCAGAAGCCGCCCTTCATTCGCTGAAGCCCAGTGGCGCAGGCCTCCGGCCTGTGCAAACAGCACCGGCCCACCACGGAACCAGGGCGATCGAAGCCAAACTCCACCACTCCATCGCCCACAACCAGCTTTCCCCACCCACCCGGTACTGCCTCATCCCCCTCCCCCCCATATCCACGAGCAAGAACCAAGGTACAATCATGGTGGCTGCACATTTCCAGCCGCCCCGTCCGCGGCCGCGGAGCCCAGCCACGGGGATACCCTCCACGGTCTCCCCCGCGCGTTTCCCCCGGAAGCGTGCATCTCACCAGGAGGGAAGCAGAACGTGATCCCAAGAACTCTCGTCCGTCAGATCGAGCAGAACGCCGACAAGCTGGCCGCCGATGTGGTCCGATCGATCAAAGCCGACAAGCGCGCCGCGGCTTATCACATGCTTTCGGATCAGAAGTTCGAGGAATACGTCCTCGATCTGTATCAGAACCTGGGCCACTGGCTGCGCAGCCGCACCTGGAGCGCGCTCGAAACCGTATACGAGCGCAAGGGGCGGGACCGCTACCACGACGGCATGCCGCTGGCTCACGTCACCTTCGCGTTCACCAAGACCAAGACGATGCTGCTGGAGTACATCCGCAGCTCGGTCGAGGCCGACGCCAGCGAGCGCGACATGGAACTGCAACTGATGATGACGATTTCGCAGTTCTTCGACCGCGTCAACTATCACATCATCGTCGGCTATGAAGACGCCCGGCGAGCCGACCTGGCCAACCCCAGGATGAGCGACGCCGAATTGCTGGCGCTGAAGAAGGAAGTACAGGGCGTCCGCCCGGCCACCTCCGGAGCGCGGCAACTGGTCGCCGAATTGCCGATCAGCCGCAGCGGCGACGTCGGCGAATTTTCGGGATAGTTTTAAAAGCCCCCGTAGCGCAGGGCTGGCGCTTCGCCAGACCTGCGGCTGGCTTTCGGCCCGTTGATGTGGAACAGACAATCCTGTCTGTTCCCGGGGATTTGTCCCTGCTGGACGTGGAGACAGGCGCTCTCGCCTGTCGGCAGCCATCCCCGGGCCTTGACCCGAGGCCTCTCGCCTCCGGGTATCCCCCACGTATACCCTCTGCGCTGCGCCGGATTCGCAAAGCCGCAGGTCTCTGCGAGCCCCGCGCTGCGGGGCCTTTGGCGACCCCTGCGCGGTGGCGGTTCGTGCGCCCCGGCCCGCGGGCGATATTTGCCGCGCGGGCGCCAGGCGCCCTTCGCTACTATGCTAAGTGCCTTCTCTGAGCGAAGGTTGTCGCCAACCGGTGGTACCGCAACCGGCGCCGAGCTACGTCGACACTAAAAGAGGCGCCCGTGCGCGGCAGTGCCCCCGAGCAGCGATCTGGCCGGTCCGCCGCCACGCGCCACGGCCCACGGCTTCGTTCCATCCATGCTCCGATTTCTGGTCACAACCTTCCTCAGCGCCTGGCTGTTGTTCCAGGTACAGCCGCTGATGGGCAAATACATTCTGCCGTGGTTCGGCGGCGGCCCGGCGGTGTGGACGGCTTGCATGCTGTTCTTCCAGGCGGTGCTGCTTGCGGGCTACGGCTACGCACACTGCACGAGCGCCTGGCTCGCGCCACGCCGCCAGGCAGTGGTGCACCTGGCGCTTTTGGCGGGCTCGCTCGCCCTGCTGCCGATCGGGCCCGACCCGGCCGTCTGGAAACCGCTCGCCGCCGACACGCCCACCAATCACATTCTGGTTCTGCTGCTGGCGAACATTGGCCTGCCTTACCTGCTGCTGGCCTCGACCGCGCCTCTGGTGCAGCATTGGTTCCATGCCGCGCACCCCAGCCAGACGCCCTATCCGCTCTACGCTCTTTCGAACGCCGGCTCGCTGCTGGCGCTGTTGACCTACCCGGTGCTGGTGGAGCCCGAGCTCGCGTTGGGCAATCAGTTGGCGGTGTGGTCGTGGTCGTACGTGGCGTTTGTCGGACTGGGCGCGTGGTGCGCCGTGCGTTTCGGATGGGCCGCGGCGCCAGCGGCGGCTCCAACCCCGAGCGGCGCCGCCCCGGCCGGCAAGGGATTGAGCGGCGACAAACCGGCGCCCCCGGCGACGGGCGCCATGCTCTACTGGCTCGCGTTGTCGGCCTGCGGCTCGGTTCTGCTGCTGGCGACCACCAACCAGATGAGCCAGGAAATCCCGGTCATCCCCTTTCTGTGGGTGCTACCGCTGGCCATCTATCTGATGACCTTCATGATGGTGTTCCACAGCGATGCCTGGTTCGATCGCCGCTGGTATTCGATCGCGGTGGGCGTGATGGTGCCGGTGGCCTGTGGCGTGATGGTGGTGGGCTTCGCCGTCGATCTGTGGGTTCACCTGGTAGTCGATTCGCTGGCATTGTTTGTGACCTGCATGGCCTGCCACGGTGAGCTGGCGCGATCGAAGCCGCACCCCGACTATCTGACGCTCTACTACCTGTTGATCTCGACCGGCGGCGCGCTGGGCGGCGTGTTCGTGGCGCTGCTGGCCCCGGCGCTCTTTACTACCTATGCGGAATATCCACTGGGGCTGGGCTTCTGCTGCCTGCTGGCGGCGTTGGGCTGGTATCGCAGCCGCGCCTGGCTGCGTTATACCGGCAAACCCTACTGGGTGATCGCGCCGCTGGCGGGGCTTATCATGGGCTTGCTCGCCGCAGTCGTCACCTGGACCTCCGACACCGACCCGCACGTTCTGGCGCGCTTCCGCAACTTCTACGGCATTGTGCGGATTCAGGAACAGCGCGACGTCAACGGCCCCAAGCGGCTGCTCACGCACGGCCGCGTGACGCACGGCTTCCAATATCTCGATCCCGCCAAGCGCGACTGGCCGACGACCTATTTCGGCCCTTCGAGCGGCATCGGGCTGGCAATGCGCTTCCACCCGCGCCGCGAACAGACGGGCCTGGCCGAACACGCCCTGCACGTCGGCGTCATCGGCCTGGGCGCGGGCACCATCGCCGCCTACGCGCAGCCCGGCGACACGATGCGCTTCTACGAGCTCAACCCGCGCGTGGCCTGGGTCGCCGAGCGCTACTTCACGTTCGAGAAGGACGCCCCCGGCCGCATCGAGGTCGTTCTCGGCGACGCGCGCGTGCAGCTCGAACGCGAGCTGGCCGACGGGGATCCGCAGCATTTCGATGTTTTCGCGGTGGATGCCTTCAGCAGCGGAGCGATTCCGACCCACCTGCTGACGCGCGAGTGCGCCGAGGTCTACCGCCAGCACCTCAAGCCCGACGGTCTGCTGCTGTTTCACATCTCGAACCAAGCGGTGGATCTGGTGCCGGTGGTGCGCGGCCTGGCCGAAGAGTTGGGCATGGAGGCGCTGTTCGTGGAAACCACCCCCGACGAAAGCCGCGGCATCAGCCGCTCGACGTGGATGATTCTGACCTCTAACGAGGCGTTCTGCCGGCAGCGCGAAGTCGTGGCGGCTATCGCGAGGTCGGCGGCGGCGATGCCGTCGGCGAGGGTGCTGTCGTGGACGGATGATTTCGCCAGCCTCTGGCCGGTACTGAAGTTTTAGGGGTTTCTACCTTCCTTTGGACAGGCCGAAAACCTGTCCCCGGGCTTCCGCTTGCACCCGCTGGCTCTACCGTGGCGCGGGCTCTGGCCGGCAGGGCCGACCTGGAGGTCGGCCTTTCCTCGCCATTTCCCTTCACCGCTGATTGTCCCGGGTCCATCGACCTAGAAAGAAACGTCGGCCCGGAAGGTCGACGCAGCCGACCGGAGGACCGCGCCACAGCACCTTACGGCGCAGAAAGGTGGGCCAGACAGGATTGCCTGCCCCACTTGACCCTATATTCCGGCTCGGTCGCGGAGGGCCTTTACGGCTTCTCGGCCCAGGATCCAGATGCTCCAGGCGGCGGCGCCGGCTACGGCTCCAGCCATAGCCCCGGCCACAGCTCCAGTGACGGCTCCGATTCGCACCGCCTTGCCGCTGTGCCGCAGCAGTCCCATCGGGCTCAAGCTCGAATCGCTGTCCCGCTCGCGCAGGGACATTGGTTTGTTGTTCGTTTCCATGCCGCCGCCTTCTTCGCTGCGCTTTGTCTGATGCGCGTTGTTCGATGCGTGCCCTGGGGGATGAACATCCGCTTCATCCCCCACAGGACCGTCGTTCCCGCAGGCCCTGGCGCTGCCTAGGGCGTAACGGCCTCGACGCCCTTTTTTACGCCCTTGCCCGTGGCCTTGGCTCCCTTGGCGGTCGTCTTGCCCACGACGGTGGCGCCCTTCGCGGTGTCTTTGCCGACGACGGTGGCGCCCTCGGCAGTGTCTTTGCCGACCGTCTCGCCAACCTTGGCCGTCTTGGTTGCGCCCTTGCCGACCGTCTCGCCGACGTCGACCGAAGTATCCTTGGTCGCCTTAGCGCCCTCGCCGATTTTCTCGCCAACGTTTACCGAGGTATGTTTGGTGGCCTTGGCGCCCTTGGACGTCTCCTTGGCGGCCGTGCCCAGGCCGTCTTTGGTCGCATCCGCGGCGGTTTCCACGCCATCGGCGGCGCCCTTGACGCCTTCCTTGACGCCATGGCCCATCTTTTCCAGAAGACCTTTGTCTTCTTTTTTTTCCTTTTCCGGACCCTTGGGGGCGGCGCTGAGACCGCCCGCCAACGCCACAAACAACGCCACGCCGAAAATGCAGACTCGCTTCATGAGGGATTCCCTTTTCCTGGAAACCAAAATCTCGCCAATGGATTTCGGAAGCCACGCGAACGAGTCCGCCGTTGGGGGACTCGAAGTTCCGCATTCCATCCTGGTCCGAGTGTAGCGAACCGCGGTCTGGAGCGACAACGCCAATTCGCTATATGTCTATGACGCTGGGAGAACCCAATCGGGTTCGCGGGAAAAGAACTACACAGTGGGGCAGGGCTCCGGCCCGGCCGCAAGAGTAGGGGTGGCGCAGAGGAGTAGCGGTGGCGCAAAAGAGTTGGGGTAGGCCGTGAGAGTTTAGGCGGGCCCCGGTGCTTTGGGTGGGCCGGAGCCCTGCCCCACTGTGCTACCATCCCCGCCGGGTGATGTTGCGGGAGAGTCCCATGAAGCAGTTCCTGCATTCGATTCGCCGCGCTGCCGGCTTCGCGCTTGGCAGCGTGGTTGGGCTTGGCGCTCTGCTGGCTTCGCTGGCCGCGCCCTCCGCTGCCGCCGCTCTGCCGTGCGACATGAGCGGCTACAAACCGGCCGAAGGCCTCCAGGCTCAGCTCGACGGCGACACGCTTACCGTTACCTGGCAGGGAGCCCGTGACGCCGCTCTGCGAACCCGCTTCGCGATCGATCAAGGCAGGCCGGTGGTGCGCGCGATGGAAGTGCGCGGCGGCAGCGGCTCCTGGTCGACATTGGGAAGCGGCCTTGCGCCCGAGTTCCACCTCACCAGCGGGGTGCGGCGCATTTCCAACCAGCAGCTCGAGCCGCTGCGCGCGCTCGGCCGCGAGATCACGCCCGGGATCATCGAGCGCGAGAAGTGGCGGGTGTTTTGGGATGCTCCGCTGGTCGTGCCCGGTTCGGAACGCACCAACCTCGACATGCCGCGCAAGCCGGGCGAGATCCGCCGCGCCGCGTCGTCGTTCCAAAGCAGCGGCTGCACCGTGAAAACCGACGGCGCGCGCCTGGAGGTTAGTTTTCCGGGCCTCTCGCTGGGGATTTTTTCGGGGCGGCTGCAGTTCACCGTGTATCGCGGGACGAACCTGTTGCGCATGGAGGCCATCGCCAAGACCGACGAGCCCTCGGTCGCTTATATGTATACGGCCGGGTTGAAAGGCTTCACGGCCGGCCCCGCGAGCCGTGTCGCGTGGCGCGATGTGGCGCGCAACTGGCAGAAGTACGAGTTTGGAGGGTCCCCGAATGACGATCCGGTAGCGCTGCGGGCCCGCAATCGGCTGGCGATTGTCGAGTCGCCGGGTGGATCGGTTGCCGTGTTCCCCGCCCCGCACAAGTTCTTCTTCGCACGCGAGATCGAGTTGAACCTCGGCTATGTCTGGTATCGCAAGGACGATGACAACTCGTTTTCAGTCGGGGTGCGGCAGGCAGAGCATGAGGAAGCCTACCGCGCTTACGGCATCTCCGACGATCTGTGGCAGCGGCGGTCGCGGCAGGCGCGCAGTTTCACTCAGGGCAACTTCGCTCTTTACAACGCGCCTCCGGGAACCTGGCAGCGCATGGCAGCCTATTTCTATTTGAGCCCCGACGACGCGCACGCGACGCAGGACGCGGTGCTCGCTTTCACGCACAGCGACCGCTACAAGCCGCTGCGGGGGTATCAGATTGCGATCAGCCACTTCCACACGCATTTCGCCGAGGAACTCGATGACGCCGGCAGTCTCGACGTGCAGCCGCCCTGGATTCCCGCCTTCCGCGGCATGGGAATCAACATCGCGATGATGTCGGACTTCCACGCCGACGGGCATCCGACCGACCCCGGACCGGTGCGTCTTGCCGAGCAGCACACCTATTTTGAAGCCTGCCGGCGGCATTCCGACCGCGATTTTCTGCTGATGCCGGGCGAGGAACCCAACGCGCATTTCGGCGGCCACTACACGATGGTGCTGCCGCGGCCGCTGTACTGGACCAAGGTTCGCGCCGACGGACAGCCCTTTGTCGAGGAAGTGCCCAAGTATGGACGCGTGTATCACACCGGCTCGGCGGCGGACGAGCTGGAAATGTTGCGTCGCGAGGACGGTTTGATCTGGCAGTCGCATCCGCGGACGAAGGGCTCGACCGGCTATCCCGACGCCAGTCGGGAGACGGAGTATTTTCGCAGCGACCGTTTCCTGGGCGGGGCGTATCAGTCGCTACCGGCGGATTTGTCGCAGGCGCGGCTTTGCGAGGAGCGCTGTTTTGGCGCGCTCGACGACATGAACAACTGGGCCGCGCCGAAATACATGATCGCCGAGGGCGATACGTATTCAAAATTTCCCGATGACGAGATCTACCCCGCGCTCATCGTCAACTACATCAAGCTCAACCGGCTGCCGCGCTACGACGAGGATTGGACGCCGATTACCAAAGCGATGCGTGCCGGCGAGTTTTTCGTGTCGACCGGCGAGATCCTGATCGACCAGTTCGCGGTCGAGGGCGCGGGGCAAAAACGGCAGATCTCCGCGCACGTCGAGTGGACGTTTCCCCTGGAGTTCGTCGAAGTGGTGTGGGGCGACGGCGACAACACGGACCGGCAGGTGATTCCCGCGACGGAGCTGGCGCCCTTCGGCGAGCACGAGTTTCGAATTCGGTTTGACGCAACGGGGAAGAAGTGGGTGCGATTTGCGGTGTGGGATTCGGCGGGCAACGGAGCGTTTGTGCAGCCCGTGGTTTTGCAGTGACCGAAGGCCGAGCCGAGGCGCGCCGCAGCGGTGAATCGAGCAAACAGAGCCGCGGGCGGAAGCACAGCCGCGATGAACCAACCGGAATGCATCCGGCTTCAGCCGATGTATTCGCACGGCAATCGCATGCCTCGGAAGCCGGCCTTCGGCGAGCAGGGCGTCCGGCGAGGACCAGATACGCGAACAAGAAACGGAATCCGACCCTTGCGAGCAACGGTCGGCGCATGGGTTTCTCCCGGTTCGCACGGCGGCCGGGGCGGCCGCGTCGCAGCGAGGCTGAGTTCGGGTGTTCTGAGACTCCGCCCCTACTGCGATGCCGGAGCCGCGCCGTGCGCTTCGTGGAATGAGCGCTCCACCTTGTCCTGGTAATCGGTCGAGACGGGATGATCGCGCCAAAGCCAGCGCAGCATGCCGGGCAGGATCGAGCCGCCGTGCTTGGAGCTGTGCGGGCCGATGCCCCAGACGTAGTTGACCTCGTAGCCCTTGTCGGTGAGCGCGTGCATTAGCCGGACATTCTGGTAGAACCAGTCGCGGTCTTGGTTGTAGGCGCCGTCGCGGCCGATGCCGCGATGGTCGTTGCGGCCGTCTTGCAGGAAGACACGCAGCGGCTTCTTCTCGCTGGCGCGCACCATGTCGGCATACTTATTGCCGCCCCGCAGATCGACAAAGGTGCCGATCAGGCTCAGTACCTTGTGGAACTGATTGGGGCGCTCCCAGGCCACGGTGAACGCGGCGATGGCGCCCGAGCTCGAGCCGCCGATGCCGTGGTGGTCGGGGTCTTTGGAGATGTTGTACTCGCTGTAGAGCTTGGGCAGCAGCTCATCGCAGATGACTCGCGCATAGCGATCGTCGAGCGAATTGTATTCCTCGGGCCGGTTGGTGGCGCGGTCGCCCCAGTCGCTGGGGGTGGGCTCGGGCTGGTCGGGCCGCCGGCCGGGATTGATGAACACACCGATCATCACCGGCAGCTCGCGGCGGTAGATAAGGTTATCCATCACGTTCTGCGCGCGGAGGTCGCCGTCTTCGTACTTGTAGGCCTGGCCGTCGTTGTAGATCATCAGCCGCGCTGGCGTTTTCGGATCATATTGCGCCGGCACGTAGACCCAATAGGTGTGCTGGGTCCCCGGGTAGGCCTCGCTGGGCAAGGTGAACGGCCCGCGCATTTCGCCTTTGGGCACACCCTCCTGCGGCAGCGAATCGGGACCGAGTTGGTAGTGGATATCGGTGTTAGGACCCGGTTCCTGCGCCAGGGCATGGGCGGCGCCCCCAGCGAGAGCGAGTGCGACAAGGCAGGTGGCTACCTGTCGCGGGCAGGCCAGCGATTTCATCGGGAAGAGTCCTCCAAAGCGAGTGTCGTGGTGGGACCGAATTCGGGTGTCACCGTAACATAGGCAGGCCGGGAAAGTATAGTGTGGCCGGGCGGTGGGGGAGGTGGAGACAGGCGCTCCCGCCTGTCCGGCGCTAAGGGCGTCGGGCCCCGAAAACAGAGCCGCAGGTGTGAGCCGGCGGGCCGAGACGGCAGGATCCCGCGGGGGTGTTTTTTTGGGCGCGGACTTGGCCCTGGGGCGATTTGACCTGGTCTGACCTGGCTCTGGCCTGGCCCTGGGGCTTGGCCCTGGCGGCCTTGAGCCTGAGCGCGGACCTAGCGGGACCTGGCCACGCTCCTTGCTCTTCGGCGTGGTTGGCTGCGGGCTGGCCTTACGTCGCGACGAATCGCGACGCGGCAAACCTGGAGGTTCACGCCACGGGTGGTGGTTCCCGCTTCTGTGCTTCTTCGGGCTGGGAGATTTCGTTTCTTCTCGAACTTGGAGGGAGTGGGCCTTGTGGGGGGGGGCCTTGAGGGAGTGGGACAGCGCCGCTGGGCAAGCAGCGGCGCTTTGAGGCAGTCCCTGGGGAAACTCGGGTGTCTGGCCGCTTTCGGCCGAACACGGCTTCCGCTCCGGCGGCCACTCGGACCGCTTTTTGCGGATCCATTGCGGCGCGAGAGTGGATGTCCGACGACCTCTGAGCACGCCACGGGCCACCAATAGCCAAGTGATTGATAACACAGACGC
This sequence comes from Terriglobia bacterium, assembly GCA_963824095.1. Lineage (GTDB taxonomy): Bacteria > Acidobacteriota > Terriglobia > Bryobacterales > UBA6623 > JBBDWJ01. The sequence goes on from CAWGNS010000005.1 coordinate 43,416, forward strand.
GGGTGCTGCAGACCCTTCTTGGACGAGCGGCGGGGGCGCTGTTCGGGACTGATTTTTGTCCAGGGCAGTGGGAGGATGACCTTAATTTTGGCATGGGACCGGGGGTGGGCTGACCGAAAGATCGGGCTGGCCGCTGGGCTACGGATGAGACTGGGTGGGAACTCGGGACCTTGGGGGCTGTTTGGGTGGGGTGGTTTGGGGGAGACTGGCGGTTTGAGCAGACCGGAGCCTGCCCCACTTTTGCACTTCGAGTACTGGTTGAGGAGGGGCCCTCGAAAACCGCTTTCCTAGGCCTTTGGGGCACTCCCGGAGAGTTTTTGGTTCGTAGGGTATTCCACCTAATATATGGGCTTCCGCAATGCATAGTTTTGTGAGAAACTCTTTTTGGAATCGTGGGGGAACCAGGGGCAATTTCGTCCCGTTACCAGCTCGGGGAGGTCCTGGCCCGAGGGGGAATGGGTGTCGTCTATAAGGCCTACGACACGCTCATCCAGCGTGCCGTAGCGGTCAAGACCCTCAACGACCTGCGTGACCGCAGCGCGATCGACCTTTTCTACAAAGAGTGGGGCGTACTGGCCTCGCTCGTTCACCCCAACATCGTTCAGGTGTATGACGTCGGCGAGTTCCAGGCCGATGGCGAGACGGTGCCCTTTTTCGTGATGCCGCTGCTGCCTGGGCAGCCGCTGAGCAAGCTGATCTACGACAAGAGCCGGCGGCTGAGCGTGACGCGGGCGGTGGATATCGTCTGCCAGGCCTGCCGCGGCATTCAGGCGGCGCACGAAGCCAATCTGGTGCACCGTGACATCAAGCCCTCGAACATCCTGGTGCTCGACGACGATTCGGTGAAGATCATCGACTTCGGCGTGGCGCATCTGATTGAAAAAGACGGCTCGACGGGGCTCAAAGGCACTCCGTTCTACATGGCGCCCGAGCAGGTGCGCCTGCAGCGGCCCTCGGCGCTCAGCGACATCTATGCGCTGGGGCTGGTGGCCTACGAGGCGTTGACGCGGCAGCGACCGGTGGAGGGAACCACCGATTCGGAGATCGCCGAGGCGATTCTGCATCACATTCCGCCGGCGGCGTCGGACCTCAACCCCGAGGTGAGCGAGCTGTTGAGCCGGGTGTTGCACAAGGCGATGGCCAAGCAGCCCTGGCACCGCTTCGCGAGCGCGCGCGAGCTGAGCGAGACCTTGCAGAAGGTGCTGCGCAACGAGCCGGTGGAGATCTTCGACCCCGGGCGCATCCAGCCGCGCATTGATCGCGCGCAGACGGCGTTCGACGCGGGCGAGTTCGATTTCGCCGCCGAGGTGGTGGCCGAGATCGAGGCCGAGGGGTGTCTGGATCCGCAGCTCACCCTGCTGCGGCGGCAGTTGAACGAGGTGCAGCGCCGCAAGCGCGTGCAGAGCCTGATCGAAGGGGCGACGCGCTGCCTGGACGAGCAGGAGTACGCTATGGCGCTGCGCAAGGTGCGCGAGGCGCTCGAGCTCGACCCCGAGGACGGCACGGCGTTGTCGCTGCGCTCGCGCATCGAGGCCAGCAGCCAGTCGCACCAGATCGACGACGGGCTGGAGCAGGCCGGGCGGCACCTGGCGAACGCCTCGTTCGGCGAGGCCCGGCAGGCGCTCGATGGCATTCTCGAAACGCAACCCGACCACAGCCAGGCGCGAGCGTTGCTCTCGGAGGTCAACGAGCGCGAGAACGAATACACGCGCGCCCAGGAACAGAAGACTAAGCTGCACAACGAGGCGGTCTCGGCGTGGCAGAAAGGCGAGATCAGCTCGGCGCTTTCGAAGCTCGACCGCCTGCTCGAGATCGACGTCGCGGTTCCCCAAGGCGACGCCGAACGCACCAGCCAATACCAGAAGCTCTACCAGCGCGTGCGCTCGGAGCACGAAGCCGTCAACAACGCCTACTCGGAGGCGCGGGGCCTGCTCGAGCAGGGCGAGTTTTCGCGGGCGCTGCAGATCTGCGATCAGTATCTGAATAAGTATCCGGGGCACGCCATGTTTCGGGCGCTGCGGCTCGACGTGGAGCAGAGCCAGAGCCGCAGCCTGTCGAGCTACGTGGCCGAAATCGATCGACGGGCGGCGGCGGAGCCCGACCTGGATAAGCGCGTCGGGCTGCTCGAAGAGGCGTGCGGGCGCTATCCCGGGGAGGCGCATTTCGAGCGCGGCCTGGAGCAGGCCCGACAGCGGCGCGAGCTGCTGCAGTCGATCGTCGGCAAGGCGCGTGAGCTGGAAGAGGCGGGCCACTGTAACGAAGCGATTGAGCAGTGGAAAATACTGGAGAGCATCGACCCGGCCTACCCCGGGCTGCAGATCGAGATCGAGCGGCTGGCGGTGCGGCGCGGGCAACAGGCGCGCGCGGAAGCCAAGGCCGCATGGGTGGAGCGCATCGAGCGCGAGCTGGCGGCCGGTGACGCCGAACGCGCCGCCGAAACCTGCAGCCGCGCGCTCGAAGAGTTTGCCGGCGACGCCGAACTGCTGGAGTTGGCCGAGGCGGCCCAGCATCACGACGAGCGCGCCGCGCAAGCGGTCGAATGGCTGGCCGAGGCCAAGCGGTTGCTCGACCAGGGCCAGCTCGACGACGCGGTCGAGAAACTGCGCGGAGCGATCCATCTCGACAAGTCGAACCCGGCGCTGCGCGCGCCGCTGGCCGATGGGCTGCTGGAACAGGCGCGCAAGCTGATCCACACCGACTGGCGCCAGGCCGAGGCGCTGGTGAACGAAGCCGATGCGCTGCACGCCGACCAGCCGTTGAGCCGCAGCCTGCGGCCGCTGATCGACGAACTCAAGCGCGAAGAAGCGGTGTCGTGGTGTCTGACCAAGGCGCGCCAACTGCGCTCCGAGGGCAAGATCGACGAGGCGCTGCAGGTGGTCGAACGGGTGCTAGCGACTTACCCGGGCGTGTCGCGGCTGGAGCGCCTGCGCGATACGCTGCGGCCGCTGGCGCCGGGGGCTCTGAGCGATCCGGCGGGAAGCGGCCAGGCGGCGCCACCCCACTACGCAACGACACCGGGATCTGTGCCGCCGGGTTACGCCGCGGGACTGGGATTCACGTCGACTCCGGGTCATGGGACGACGCCCGGCTATGCGGCAGGCGCAAGCCATGCGGCAAAGAGCCGCGATCTCGAGGAGCTGCGCCTGCTCAGCCATCAGGCCGAGCAGCCCGCCCCGGATGCGATCAAGCAGGGGTTGGCCGCCCGCACTGGGGAAATCGAGCGGCGCTGGCCCGAAGACGACGCCGTGCGGGCCGCAGCCGCGGAGGTTTTGCGCAAGCTCGGCACGATGCCGCCATCCGCCGATGCATCGCCTTCGCTGCCGGCCAAACCTCCGGGGCGCGCCTCGACAGCGGGTGGCGCGGTTCCCGGGGTTGCGGCGGAAACCGCGCCGCTAGCGGCGGTAAGCGGAGGGGCCATCGGCGACGCTCCGGCGCCGGCCCGCAGCGGGCGCGGCAAGGGTTCAAAAAAGAAGCGGGCCTCCGGAACGTCGCAGGGTTCGGCGGCTTTGGCTTCCGCGGCTCAGGCCTCCGCGGTTCTGCCCTCCGCTGGGGCGAATGCGGCGCCGGCAGGCCGCCAATCGCGAACCAAGACGGATACGCTGGCCGCCGGACACGCCGCGCGCAAAATCTATCTATGGCTGATCGCCGCCGCCGCGGTCTGCGCCGTGTTGGTGCTGATCGTGGTGGGCCTCACGCGCCACACGGCGCCTCCCCCGCCCGAACTGGGCGAGGTGCAGGTGACGGCACAGCCCGGCGCCAAACTGGTGGTCACCGGCGGCGAGAAAACCGTCGAGTGTGTCGCTCCGGACTGCCGCCTCAGCCTGCCGCCGGGGCAGTACACGGTGCAGGCGAGCCTGGCGGGATATCAGCCGGCGCGGGAAACGCTTTCGCTGGGGGCCGGCGCAGTGGTTCCGCTCGCCATCGAGATGCAGCCGCTGCCGGTGTTGCTACGCGTCGTCACCGATCTGCAGCGCGGCTCGATCGTGATCGGCGGCCAGGAGGTTGCGGCGCCGCTCGATCAGGGTTTCGTCGAGTTGATTCTGGGCGCCGGGACCTATCCAGTGGAAGTGCGGAGCGGGCGGCTGACGGCGTCGATGCAGATCGATGTCGAGCCCGGGCGCGCACCTCGTTTCGAGCAAGGCGTCGCGTCGCACGAGCTGCAGGCCTACGTGCTTTCGAGTTTCGCCGGTTCGGCGGAGTTGCGTAGCAGCGAGACCTCGGTTGCGGTGCAAGTCGACGGCGCCGACCGCGGGGCCGCGTCCGATGGGACGCTACAGTTGGCCGGGCTCGCGCCGGGCATGCACGAGATGGCTTTCAGCAGCGGCGACAAGCAGATCCGCCGCAACATCGAGATCGGCGAAGGGCCGGTGTTGACCGCGATCCTGATCACCGACCGCAATCTGGGCAGCGTGATCGTTGAGACCGGAGTCCCCGGTGCCGAAGTACTGGTTGAGGACGGCCGCTATCGGCAGAAGGCTTCGAGCAACGGCCGCGCGCGGTTCACCCTGACGCCCGGCGACTACAACATCTCGGTTTCCAAAGAGGGTCATGAGACGCCGGCTCCGCAGACGTTCACCGTTCGCAAGGGCGACGAGACGCGCGTGAGCTTCGAGCTACCGGTGAAGCCGCAGATGGCCTCGTTGCAACTGGCCGGCGCGCCGCCCGGAGCCCAGGTGTGGATCGATAACCGGCAGGCGGGCGAAGTGGACCCCGGCGGCAATTTCTCGACCGAGGTGACGGCGGGGCCGCATCACATCGAGCTGCGGAACCTGCCGGAGATGTTCGTGTCCCAGGCGATCGAGAAGCAATTTGGCGAAGGAGCCACGGTGTCGCTCACCGGAATCCAATTGCCGCTGCGGACGGTCAAGGGGAAGATCCAGATTCAGGTCGAGCCGGCGGGCGTGAATGCCGCAGTGACGATCAAACCCGCCGGCGGCGCCGAACAGAGCGTGCAGCCGGGAACGCGCTACGAAGCGCCGGGCGACTATATTGTGACGGCCACCGCGCCCGGCTATCAGAAATCGGAAGCCGGCCGGCGGGTGAGCCTGGGCCAGACCACGGTGTTCCGGCTGACGTTGACGCGCGAAGTGGTGCAGCAGGCGCGGCGCAGCTTCGGGCTGGCGGATCTCGGGAAGGTCGATGGATTCAGCAACGTCGACGGCGTGATGGTGCGCAAGGGCGGCGACTACGCCGTGCTGCCGCTGTCGCCCTCGTCGGGCACCTACACCTTCACGGCGAACGTGCGCGGCGGAGGACTGCTGCACAGCGTCGGGATCGGCAAGGCGCACATCCAGTGGGTGGTCGACTACGCCGATATCGGCAATCACGTTCTGTTTCAGCTCGGCGACGACGCGCTGTCGCGCACGGTGGTCAGCGGCGGGCAGAGCGCCGAGACGGTGAAGATTCCCTACGATTGCCCCAAATCCGACTACTATTCGATCGCGGTGGAAGTGACCCCCGGCGCGGTGACCCACAAGCTGTTGTGCGAGGGGAAGTGGATACAGCTAGACCAGTGGCGGCCGGAGGGCGAGAATCTCGCCGACGGGAAGTTTGGATTTTTCGTGCCAGGGCGCACTACGCTGGCGATTTCGCACTTCGAGGCCGTGGGGCCGTAGGCGACAGCCCATCGCCGAGCGCCCGTAGCGCAAGACTGCTTTCCAGACCTGCGGTTTTTTCCGAACGGCACCAGTGGGCTGTCGCAGAGTAACTTTATCCATAAGGCGGTCCTCTCTTGGGTATGCCTTTCGAAGGGGAACCGCTCGTTCGAACTCCGCAACAAAGAAGATCGAACTGGAAGAGATCGCCCGCTGCCAGTCTGCCAGCCGGCTTCGTGCCGCGATCGGAGATTCTGCTGCTATTGGCGGACGTTTGGCGACTGGAACCCTAGCAGCCCGTGGTGAAAGTGACGCGGGCCGCGTTGCGCGCTTTTCTGGCTACGAAGCCGACTGGGACATAGACAACGACTGTGCGCCCAGCAACGATTCTTAGGTCCCCTGACAGCGCGCAACCCGTTGGGCGGCGGACATTTGCGGCCGTCGGCGTTGTCGTTCGTCGGAGAAGATCAGGGCGGATCGCCGTCCTCCTCACTCCTAGCCGAACGACCGCAGAAGCCCGCCGCGCGACCCACGGCACTTTCACCACGGGCTGCTAGCCCGCCCATCACCGTCCCAAGGCACTCCGGGCAGTTGCCGGCGTCCTGCGACTTCAGGCCGATTATCTTGGAACCAAGCCCCGCACACTGCGGAGCAGCAGCTCTCGAGAGATGCTTTCACGGTCGAACTGGTGCGGCCACGTTTCTAGGTGTACTGCCAATCTACTTTGCCGGCTCGGCCAAGATCTGGTTGTAAGTCCTCCGGCGTCCGCCGCGTGCCTCCAGCAGTGGTAAGGCACCGTTCTTCGCTGCCTCGGACCACCAAAGCTCTTTCATCTCCGCGAGCTTTTCCGGATATTGTGATGCCAAGTCGCTCGTCTCCGAAAAATCCGTCTGTAAGCGGTACAACTCCCAATGGTCTTCGTCAAAACTCGTCCCTGGCGTATGGAACGCAAGCGCCTTCCAGCCGTCGTGATAGATCGATCGGCTGCCCCACAGCTCGAAGAACTGCGTATCGCGCGGCGCCGGGCTGTTCGGATCGTCGAAGGTCGCGCGAATGCTCTTGCCTTGCATCGGTATCTGACAAACGCCGTCGAATACCGCTGGAGCCTCCAACGCCAATACGTCGAGCACCGTCGGAGTAATGTCGATCATGTCGAGGAACTGCGTGCGCTGCCCAGGCTGGCGAATCTGTTTCGGCCACGAAATGATCAGCGGCGTCCTTACGCCACCGTTGAACGGCCACAGCTTGTAGTACTTGAACGGCGCGTTCGATGCCATTGCCCACGCCCGCTGATAAAGCGGCTCCGAATTCCGTGACCCGAGGTCGTCGAGACGCTCGTACATGTCGTGAACGGTCATGTTGTCGCCATAGGGATGGGCAAAGTGGCCCCCGACACCCGCCTCGGGTGCGCCGCCGTTGTCCGACAGCAGGATGATGAGCGTGTTCTCGAGCTTGCCGCTCTCCTCGAGGAACCGCAGCAGCCGCCCGATCTGCTCGTCGGTGTGCTCGGCGAACCCGGCATAGGCCTCCATGAAGCGCGCATAGACGGTACGCTGCTCATCGCTCAAGTCGTCCCAGGCTGGATCACCAGGGTTGCGAGGGGGTAACTCCGTGCCGGCCGGAATCACGCCAAGCGCCAACTGACGGCGATAGCGCCGTTCCCGAATCACGTCCCAACCCGCGTCGAAAGCACCGCGGTACTTCTCGATGTATCGTTTCGGCACTTGGATCGGCGCGTGCAGCGCCCCGAAGGCTAAATAGAGAAAGAATGGCTTCTCCGTATCCGCTTCGAAGCCCGCGCTCAACATCTCCATCGACTTGTCGACGATATCCTCCGAGAAGTGATAGTCGGGACGATCGGGCGGTTCGACGGCATGATTGTCTTCGACCAAGTCGGGCTTGTACTGATCGGTCCAGCCCGAAAGGAAACCGTAGAAGCGGTCAAAACCCTTTTGCAGCGGCCAGTGCGTACGGTCGCCGTTCGCGACCATGTCCTCGGGCGGAACCAAATGATATTTACCGGCCATCAGAGTGCTGTAACCATAGCGACTCAGAATCTGCGCGATGTTGGCCGCCGCGGGCGTGACCCGTCCGCGCGTATCGGGGTAACCCTGGTCGCGTCCCGGCAGTTCCTTCATCCCGACCGAATGCGCGTTACGCCCGGTCAACAAGGACGCTCTTGAAGGCGAGCACACCGCCTTGGAATGAAAATTGTTGTAGAGCAGCCCGCCGGCGGCCAGCCGGTCGATGTTCGGTGTTTTGACCGCGGACCCGTAGCAGCCCAAGTCGGCGAATCCCGTATCGTCGAGCACCAGGTAGACAACGTTCGGGCTGCCTGGCTCGGCCTTCACGGGCACCAGAGGGTCGGGCTTGGAATCCTCAGCCGTGCGTCCGATAACGCCCCCGAACTCTTCACTCACCCCGCCAGGACACGTCTGCTGCCCTGCCAAAGACTGTGCGACGGCCGGAGCAACCAGGCCGGTGCGAAAAAAGTTGCGGCGGGAGATAGCCCGCCTGCTGCTCTTTTGTTTCACGTCAGTTTCCGATAGGCGATGGCTTTAGCCGATGATGGCTGCCTGAAATAGAACCTCGGCGATTGTACCCCTGAACGACAATTGGGTGCCAGTTCTCGGGAATCCCCTTCTCGGCAACGGAGCCTTGTTGACTCAGTGGGAACCGGAACAGGCTCAAGATACCGATGGCATCCCGGGAGTCCTGCCAGGCCACTCCTCCCCGCCGTCGAAAATTCGCCTCCAGACGGGTGTGGCGGATACGATGTGACGGGATCTTGGACATGTTGTCACGCGCCTGGGAACTTCCAGATCCGAAGTGCATTTTTGCCGAGGAGAAGGGAGCGGTCCTCGTCCGTGTAGAAGTCCAAGTACTTGTCCACGAACTCGAGCTCTTTGTCCATCGGCAGCTCCCAGCGAGGCCGCGGGTAGCCCGTTCCCCAGATGAGTTGCCGGGGCCCGAACTCCTCATAGATCGCCTTATAGAAAGGCCAGGTGTCCCGGTAGGGATATTCGTTCAGCTCCGACATCTCATAGGGCTCGGAGGCGCTGATCCAGACCTGTGGGAAGCGTTTCAGCCGGAACATTCTGCGGAACTCGGGCCATGGGTCCTTGAGCTTCAAGTCGGGCTTACCGGCGTGGTCGATGACGATCTTCACCCCGGGAAACCGCGCCGCCATGTCTTCGAGCATCGGCATCTGGTGCGGCAGGATATAGAAATTGAACACGGCTCCGAGTTTCTCGGCCTCGCGCCACAGCCGATAGTGTTCCTTGGAGTTCAGCCACGTCGACGTTGGATGGTAAATCGGGCTAAAGCGCATGCCCTGGAAACCGTGCTCAACCACCCAGTAGCGCAAGCGTTCGTGGATCTGAGGATCCTCGGGGTTGATCAGGCCGTGCGCGGCGAAGAGGTTTGGGTAGCGGCGCAGGCAGTAGCTGATGTAGGAGTTGTCCCAGCCGTAGTAGCGCGGATTGATCAACACCGCCCACCGGATGTTGAAGTCGTGCATCTGCTCGACCTGGTTCTCGATCGGCGCCGCCTCAGCGACCTTGAGATTGGGTCGCTCCGGATGGGCAAAGGGAAATTCAGGATCGAGGGTCCAGACCTCAAGGTGGGTGTCGATGATGAGCCGGCTCTTCTTGGGAGCCACCGCCGACGCCATCTGCGCCACAAACACGCGCCGTGTGATGATGGCATCCTGATCGCCGCTCATGGTTGATTCACGTCCGGTAGCCATCGAGGTCACCGCCAAGCTTTTTCGATTTAATACCGTCCCCTCGCTAGCGGATGTCTGAGATCGGTGCCTGCCACCGATCTGCGTGTCACCGATCTGCGCGCGCCATGCCGACCCCGTAGGCGACAGATCGATCGAGGCGGTCTTGCGCCCCCTTCGTGTCAGCTTTCTTCCCGCTTCGGCCGGCCGGCTCGCGCCTGCGGCTCTGTTTTTGGTGGGCTTGTTTTGCTGACCCTGATCCGGCGGCAGAGAGCGCTAACCGGGGCAGAGTTCGCGGGAATCGGGAGCCTGCAGCCGGTCTGTCCAGACCGCCGTCTGTCGCATCCCCGATCTCTCTGCCGGTGATCTCCCGGCCGTCAGCGATCTCCGTGACGGCATCGTGTAAGCGCCGTGTCAGGGCGGCCGCTCGATCCCTATCCCGCAAGCCTCTTCTTGAGCTCGGCCATGAGTCCGGCCTCGAACCTGGCACGGTCGCTGAAAGCGACCAACGGGGTTACGGTCCAGTGCAGAAGACCCCAGAACGGGATTTGTCCGACCATTTCATCTACTTCCTGGTGCGATGCTGCCTCCACGATCATCGTTCCCGTTCGCGCGGCGGTGTGGATCCCCCCGGCAACGATTTTCCCGTCGCTCTCCAGCTTGGCCAGCATCTGCAAGCTCGGAATGGCGACGTTTTCGACCATCTCAACCACCTTGTCGGGCGGCAGCAGCGGACCTGGTTCGACGTATTGCCCGGTGACTAGGTATCGCATGAAAAACCTCCTATGTTTACTCTTCGCGGAGATCCGGAGGGGGACCGGCGGCGTGACGATACACCGTTCCGAATCCGGAACACAAGGCGGGGCCGGAATGCGATGAGGTGGAAGGGTGCAGTCCTGTCTGGAACACAAGTCTTTCGGCAGATCGGAGCCGATCAACAACCTGCATCAACGAACCACACACCGCACCTCGAAGGGCGACCGGCCCCACTTCTTGCGGAGCTCAACCCCAAAGCTTTGAGATCGGTTTGCTCTGCTTTGTTGCACGCAACGCGCAGACTAGCCCGTGCGCGAACGCTCTCTACAGATGCCCAATCTGCGCGGTCCGGCCCGTCTGGGCGCCGCCACCCTCGTATATGGCCATGAACTTCTCGTAGGGCTCTCCGTAATCCCTGCCGTGCCAGGGGTCGAGGATCAGCATCGTGGTCCTTAGCGGGTCGCCGTCGCCCTGAACGCCGTAGAGCATGCGGACATGGCCGCCGCTGAGGGAGCTGCTGAGTCCGTGCACCGACAACGGGCCGAATCTCCTGAGCATTTCGACCCAGGCCTCGATGGGAAAGCTCATCAACGGTTCGACCCACATCCCGGCGTTGCGGTAGAAGGTCGACGTTTCCGTCCACAATAGCTGGTTGTTGTTATCGAACTTCGTCACCCATCTGGCTCCAACGGCGGCCACCAGTTCGCGGGCGTCGACACTCTGCTGACGCCTCCAGGACATTATCATGGCGTAAGTATATGCCCAGCAAAGATTGCTGTGGCCGCGTCGCAACTGATCTCGCGCCGCCACCAGCCCCGGGACTACATATCGAGTTGTCCGGGACGGCAGCGCCGGCAAATCCGGGCCGGCGCCCGGCAGGTCGGCATCGAGGGCTCGCATGGTGTTCCGGCCCACCACGCCGTCCTGAGAAAGTCCCTTGCTCCTCTGATATTTCTTAACCGCCGCCTTGGTTTCGTTGCCGTAGATCCCGTCCGGCGAGCCGTACTTCCTGATCGAAACCGTCATCGGGTCGATAGCGAGGTCGATCATCGACTGCTGAATCAGCCGGACCGCCTGACCGCTCTCGCCGCTGCGCATGGGTGGACTGTTACTTTCAACCTTTTGCAGCCTGCTGCTCCACCGGAATCTTGGAGAGCTGAGTGCCATTCGATCCTCCAATTAACCGGGATTTCCATCTTGGCCGTCCCGACGCGCGTAGTGTAGCCGGGCTCGCGCCTCCGACGCAACGGGTTTCTGCCTTCTCTGCCACGTCTAACCGCATTCCTCCTCTGTTGGGCCGCTCGCGGGCGTCCCGCACGGCGCAACGGCCTCGTTGGGACTCGGGCAGGGGCCACCTCGGCGACACTTCTAAGACCCTGCCGCCCGCAAGTCTGCGCTCCGGCGCCTCGACGGGTCGCCGCAGTCACCCTCCCGGCGCGGCGGTGCGGCCAGCTCTCGCTACGCTGCAAAGCGGCAGCACGACGCTGAAGGTGCGGTTGAACGATCAAGGCTTGAGCGGCGACCTCGCGGCAGGGCATAGATGGTTCAGCGGACTGTTGCCGAATCCGGCGGAGGGACTCTATCGCCTGAGTATTGCGGCCGAGGACGAATCCGGCAATGCGACCGGACCCGCGCCCGGGCACGGCGCGGAGATTCGCATCTCCCGGTGATCTCCCGCGGGGGGAGAGTTTCGTAAGACTGAGGGCGCCAACCGCCGTTCGGTTAGGTGAGCAGCGCGCCGACTTTTCTGGTGCCCGTCGGGAAACTGCCGATGCCGGCTCCGAGAACTTCATCGGCCAGCGTCAGATAGACGTCGCCCATCGTGCCGGTGACGCGGGTGTGCGTGCCGCGGGCGATGCGCTTCATGCCGCCGGCGACAATCATCGCCAGTCCACTATTCTTGTGCGGGTTGGCTTCAGCGTGCTCGTGTACGTAGGCGACACAAGTGTTGTCGAACAGCGTGCCTTCGCCTTCCGGAACGGACTTCAGCCGGCTAATGAGGTAGGCGAACTCCTGGACATGCCACTTACAGATGTCGCGAAGGACGCGCTGGCCCTCGACGCCATCGGCGCCCGGAGCGCGTCCATCGGCGTGGGTGTAATCGTGGTGGCGCGCCGAGGTATAGCCGAGCCACGGGAAGCGGGAGAGCCCCTGGCACTTGGTGAGCATGTAGGAAGCGACGCGGGTCTGGTGCGTCGCCAGGGCATGCACCAGCAGATCGCTCTGTAGCTTGGCGATGCGCGGCCAGTCTTTCATATCGCCGTCAAAGTCCGGCGGATCGACGCGCTGATATTCGGGCGGCAGCCCAGCGATCGAGCGCTCCAGGTCGCGGACGCCGTCGAGGTGCTCGTCGACGCGGGCCTGATCGTCGGCGGGGAGCTTCTTGCGAATGAGCGTGGCGTCCTCGCGCACGGCGTCGAGAATGCTGCGCTTGCGATTCACCCAGCCTTCTTCCCGCTCGCCGAAGAGGCGGTCGAACAGGCGGTGGGGGATCATCTCGGGAGGCAGCGCGCGCTCATAGCCGGACCAGCTCATGTTGCGCTGCATGCTCTCGCCGAACGATTCCTGCGAGACGCCGATCTGCAGCGACCGGAAGCGCGATTCGTCGCCAATCTTGGCGGCGATCACCTGATCGATCGAGGGTCCGGAGGGCCCGCGGCCCGTAAACGGCGTGCCGGTCATCAGGCCGCTCATCGAGTTGGTGTGGCCGTTGCCCATGCCGCCGGCGGCGGCGTTGTCGACGCCGCTCAGCACGTGGACCTCGTGGCGGTAAGGAGCCAGCGGAGACAGACAGGGTGTGATGCGGTAGTCGGCGCCCTGCTCGGAGGGAATCCAATATCGCTCCGGAATGCCGTTGCCGTTGAACCAAAGCACGAAGCGGCTCTCGATCGGCTTCTCACCGCTGACCGTAGCCGGGGTGGCGGCATAGGCGGTGCCCAGCGAATTGAACATCGCCGTCAGCGGAGGCAAGCCGACGACGATCGGCGAGCCAGCGGCCGTCAATCCTTTCAACAAGGACCTTCGGGAGATCCTATCGCGCTTGGTGATTACTTGCGACATGAACAGCCTCTCCTGAATCGGACAATGCCCTCTCGCGCATCATCGCCACGATCAACTCTTTGAATCGAAAGCCCGACTCCCGGAATGTACTGAATACGTTGTGGATCAAGGGACGGTCTGCGGGCGTTTCCATCCTTCCAAAAGTATAACGAAAATACTGCTTCACCATGCACTCCTGGCACTGCTCGCTCTTAGCAAGCACGCCACCGAGCTGCGATGGGGAACTGAACTCGGAATGGGGAAGGCCGGCGACGTACCCGGTCGGGTCGATATCGAGCTCCACGGTTTTCATTTCCCGCTTGTGTTCCCCCTCCTTGCGGGGCAGGGGGAATTGCAGTTGAAATTTCTCGCGCCGCGCGCCGATGGCATCGAAGCGTTCGAGCCCGAACCCGATGGGATCGATGAGCTTGTGACAGGTGGCGCAACTGGGGTTGGTGACGTGCGCGCTCATCCGATCGCGGTTGGTCTGCGGCTGATCCTCGGTGACGGGAGGAAGGTTGGTGTTGACTCCGGCCGGCGGCGGGGGCACGTGCTGGCATAGAAAGTGTTCCCGCACGAACAGCCCGCGCGCGGTGGGAGCGGAATCCTCAGGTTTGGCCGTGAGGGCGAGAAACAGGGCCTGGCCGAGCACGCCGGCGCGTTCCGAGTCGGCGGGAAACGCAACGCGCTCAAACTCCTTGGCCGGCGGCGGCACCTTGTAGATCCCGGCGAGATCGGCGTCGACATAGCCGTACTTGTCCGTGAACAGATCCATGAAATCGCGGTCGTTCCAAACCAGGTCGGCGACGAAGCGGCGCGCTTCCTCGGTCATCGCAACGGCCGTTTCGCGCGTGAACTGCGGGTAGCGGCGGCGGTCTTTACTCGCCTGCAGGATGCGATCGAAGCGCATCCACTGGCCGACATACTCGCTGAGCGCCTCGTGCGCCCGCGGATCGTCGAGCATTCGCCGGGTGATTTTGGCGACGCCATCGGGGCTGCCGAGATCGCCGCGCGCGGCGGTGGCGAGCAAAGTCGCGTCGGGCATGGTGTCCCAGAGCGAATAGGAGAGCCGGCTGGCCGTGGCGTAGGGCTTCCATTGCGCATCGGAGCTGTCGTCGAGGCGGAATAGAAAGCTCGTGGACTGGAGCATCGCTTCGACAACGAGCTGGGCGCCTGGGATGAGATCCTTTTCGCCCGCCATCAGCTTTTCGTAGCGGGCCTGTTCCACCGGCTCAAGCGGGCGGCGAAATGCCTTGAGGCCGAACTCACGGACAAAGCGGGCGCGGCAGGCGGCTGTGAAGTCCTTGCAGGGAATCAGCTCATGGGTATCGCCGCCGCGGAAAGCGTTGGCGGCGAGGCGTTCGGCGGCGGCGCTGTAGGCCTCGATCAGCAGCGGCGACAGCGACTGCGACTCGTATTGATTGCGGAAACCGTCGACAAAGTCTTCCGGCGGAAAGCGGTCGGCGGGGGCGGTCTGGTCGCCGAGCAGGTCGCGGACGGTGTGATCGTACTGGCTGTTGGTCAGGCGCCGGAGGTCGGCACGGGGAGCCTCTTTGCCGTTGCCGGCATCTTCCTGCTCGCGATATTTCAGAGCGGCCGCTAATTCATCGCCGGAAAGCGCGGCCAGCCGCTGGATCCACTGGCGGAGAACGGCTTCCTCTTCGCTGCCGGGGACGATGCGTAGCCCGCCGGCGTGCGGGATACGATTGGTCGGCTTGTTCAGCAGCAGCGACTGCTCGGGGTTCTCGCGGTCGACGAGGATGACGAGCGACCTCCCGAAGGCTTCGATACGGTCGGGCGGGGCGTCCTGGTCGGGAAAATGAAGCCGCGTGGGCGACGCCACGCCGTCGGGATTGTGGCAGGCAGGGCAGCCGGCCTTTTTAAGCACCGGAAACAGGCTCGATTCGAAAGGGCCGGTCTGCGCGAAGACCGGCGCGATTCCGAGGATGAAGACAAGGATGGCCAGAAGCCTCATGAAGATACCTATGGAAAATATGCTATTACATTTCGCGCCGAGTGTACATGGTGGATTTCGGTGGCTGCTCTATTCCGGTGGCTGATATTGATATACTGACGATCACGAAATTCGCGTGATGCGTCCCATGTTCCGCACAGTCTTTGCCATTCTTTTCGCCGCGTCCATCGCGCAGGCGGCCTCCGTGCGCGAGGTCGCCGAATGGATCATCCGCTGGGAAGGTCAGTTCACCGTGGAGGGCAGCCGGCAGCCGATCGGGAGGCTTTCCGAGATCCCGGAAGGCGAGTTTCAGATCGTCGGCGTCGACCTCACGGGCGCCGTGATGCCCCCTGACGACCTCGCCATGCTCAGCTCGCTGACTTCGTTGCGTGAGTTGTACCTTCCGGGCCCGATCTGGAATCCGGGCGGCGGCCGGGAAGACTCCAACGACGCATTTCAGGCGCTCGCCAGCCTCACCCACCTGGAAAAGATCGGCTTCGGCTGGCATTTCGCCGCGCAGATCAATATCAAGGACGCCGGCTTCGAACACCTGCTCGGCCTGACCGAGTTGCAGGATATTCGCTGCGCGCAGTGCCGCCTCACCGATATCAACCTGGCACCTTTGACCAAGCTCCGCAGCCTCGACCTGAGCTACAGCCCGTTCAGCGATACGGGCATGGCGGGCCTGGCCGAAATGAAGCATCTGCGGCGGCTGATTCTTCGCGACACGATGGTGACCGACGAGGGGCTGAAGCAGATCGCCGGACTGACGCAGCTCGAAGAGCTGAATCTCTCGGGCACGCGCGTGACCGCGCGGGGCATCGAGTATCTGCGCGGCATGACGAAGTTGCGCAAGCTCGATCTGCTGGGCGCCAAAGCGGGCGACGCCAGCATGGAAATCCTGGCGGGCATGCCCGATCTGGAAGTGGTCGGCCTTTACCGGACCGAGATCACCAACGCGGGGCTGGCCCAGTTGCACGGCTTGAAGAAGCTGAGCGACATCGATCTGCGCTACAGCCGCGTTTCGGCGAACGGCCTGGAGTCGCTGCGGACCGCTCTACCCGACGCCAAGATTGAGTTCGTCGGCTCCACGAACGTGCGAGCAATGCCGCTTGGGGCGGAGCGTCCCGCGGCGGATACGGACAAGGCAATCGGCGCCTGGGTGACGGCGATCGGCGGCCACACGGAGTTCAGCGGCGACCGGCTCACGGCCATCGACCTATCCTCGACGCCGGTGAGCGACGCGCAGTTGTCGCATCTGGCCGGGCTGAGCGGACTCGAGAAGCTCAATCTCTCGGTGACGCAGGTCGGCGATCTGGGCTTGAAGGCCCTGGAAGGCCTGACGGGCCTCAAGGAACTCAATCTGGGGTTGACTACCGTGTCCGACGCCGGGCTGGAAAAGCTCGCCGGAATGCACCGGCTCGAAGTGCTGAATCTCGGTGGAACGCTGGTGGAAGGCCACACGTTCGGTGTGTTGAAGGGCCTGACCGCGCTGCGGGATCTCGATCTGGGCGGCGCGCCGGTGAATGACGAGGTGCTCGGCCCGGTGGGCAAAATGGCCTCGCTCGAGAATTTGCGGTTGGCCTACAGCGACATCACCGACGAGGGTTTCAAGCAGCTTGCGGGTCTCACCAACTTGCAGGTTCTCGACCTCACCGCCACCGATATCGGCAACGACGGCTTGCAGCAGATCGCCGCGTTCACGAATCTACGGGAGCTCTATCTGAACCACACGCGCTTCGAGGACGAGGGGCTCGCCGCTCTCCAACCACTGCAGAAGCTGGAACGCATCGAGATGTTCCGCACGCGCGCCGGCGACGCAGGCATCGAATCCCTGGCCGCTTTGAAAAACCTGAGCATCGTCAAGCTCGACTACACCTTGTTGGACGACAAGGGTCTGACGGCCTTGCAAAGCCTTCCCCGGGTGCGCGAGCTGAGCCTGGATGCGACCAACATCACCGACGCCGGCGTACCGCTGCTGCAGTCGATGGGTGGCTTGAAGGATCTGAATCTCTACCACACGTTCGTGACGGAAGCCGGGATGAAGCAGTTGAAAAGCGCCTTGCCCGACTGCGTAATCGTGTTCGACCGCGACTCGGGGCTTCCGAGCCGGAGGAGCAAATGAGGATGGGACGCCACGGCCGCAAGCGCAGCCGCTTTTTCGGTGGAGCCGCCTCGCCCTTTCTTCACGTCAGGGTCGTGTTGATTTGCCTGCTGTGGGCCGCCACGCTTGCGGCGTCCAACACGGATTGGATCGACGACCTTGGCGGCGCGGTGACGCGCGATGCGTCAGGCGAGGTTACCGGCGTGGACTTGCGAGCCACCTGGGTCACCGACACCGACCTCCGCAAGCTAGCCGAATTCCCGAAGCTGACTTATTTGAACCTCTCGCTCACGCGCATCACCGATCAGGGGATGCAGGAGTTGAAGAACCTCCCTGGCATCGTCGAGCTCAACCTGCGTTTCGCCGAATATGTGACCGACGAAGGCCTCGCGGCCGTCAAGGGATGGAAAAACCTCAAACGGCTGAACGTTCACGGAACGAAGATCAGCGACACGACGCTCGAGCACATTTCGGGAATCACCACGATCGAGTCCCTGGACATCGGCTCGTCGATGGTGACCGATGTCGGCCTCGAGCGGCTGAGCTCGCTGACCCGTCTCAAGGAGCTGACGATGGGGGGCAATGAGCTGGGCGACGCGGGGCTGCAGGCGCTGCGGTTGCTGCCCGGCCTCACCTATCTCGACCTGAACGGCAGGCAGGGGACCGACTCGAACGTGTGGACCATCGGCATGTCGGATCGCGGCCTGGATGCGCTGCTCACGCTCAAGGAGCTTCGCGAGCTGCGTTTCGGATGCACCACGCTCGGCGTGGGAAGCGAGGGCGCGCGGTTCGCCACCGTCAAAATGATGAATGTGAGCGCGCGCTGGCTCGAACAAATGAAAGCGTTGCCGAAGCTGGAAAGGCTGAAGCTGCAAGGCTGCGACGGCGTAGAAGATGACGCGATGAATGTACTGGCGGAGTTTCCGTCCCTGAAGGAAGTCGACTTGAAGGGTTCTGCAGTCACCGCGAAGGGGCTTGCCGTTCTGCGAGCGGCCAAGCCCAATATCCGCATCTACTCGGGGCCGTGGGAAGCGGCGTCCGCCGCATTCCGCAACAACTAACGGACTACCTATCGATGTGCCGGGACCGATCCGGCATGATCCGTCCTTCCATTCGATCTGACCTCAGCCCCTACACCGCCTTCGACACGCGGCGAGTCGTCCCGCTCGTCGATGACAACTACGACGTGATCGGTCTATACCGCACCTGCTCCTAATACTTTCGGAGCCTATTCGATACCCAGCACCTGAAGGCTGTCCCGCTGCAGCATCCGCTGCATCTGATCCTGGTCCAATCGCGGCAGGTGCGTCCCCTCCAGCATGTCGTTCAGCTTGTGAAGGCCGGCGATGCTGGCGTCGACGCTGGTAAACGGGTAGTCGCTGCCGAACAGCAGCTTATTCCAAACACCATATTCCTGCACCAGCATCAGCGAGTGATAGAGCTGAAAGGGGCGGTAGTGCAGCGCCGATACGTCGGCGTACAGGTTGGCGTGCTTGCGGATCACGGCGACACACTCGCCCTCGTAGGGATGCCCCAAATGGGCGAGGATCATCCGCACTTCCGGGTGGCGGCTGGCCACGACGTCGAGGTGGCGCGGCAGCGTGCACTCGAGCGGGGCCTTGTCGATGAAAGTGGTTCCGGTGTGAAGCAGCACTGGGAGGTTCCACTTGGCGGCGTACTCCCACAGGGGGTCGAGCATGCGGTCATCAGGCCGAAAACCCGCGTACATCGGAAGCAGCTTGATGCCTTTCAGCTTCAAGTCGCGATGGCCTTGTTCAAGCTCGTCCTGCCAGCCAGGCTGCGTCGGATCGACGCAGAGGAACCCGACCAGGCGATCGGGATGCTGCGCGACGTAGGCAGCCACGTCGGAGTCGGGTACCCACAGTCCGGCCAGGCGCGCCTTGCCTCCGAACACGATGGTTTTCTGTGCGTGTGTGGCGGATGCCGCGTATTCGTCCCAGCGAACCGTCAGATCGACCTCCAGACCGTTGCGAGCGCGCTGGGCCTGCTGCAGGAAGTCGTCCGAAAAATGCTCGGGGTGCCGGAAATAGTGGCTGTGTACGTCGACGATCACGGTTTCGATTACTCCTGACTCGCCCAAAATAGCACGCCTGGGGGGTGCTCGCGCGCGTTGCCGATGGTCCCAGTCCAGTGGGTTGGATCGCGCGGTACGGCACGTGGTCGAGATTCTCGCGAACCGCGGCTGAGCTCGCAGCGCCGCCGACCCCGGTGATCCCACCAGGAAGGTGCGACGGTCGTGCCGCGGCAGTGCCAGAGCCACGGCTCCGCCGTGGCCGAGAGGGCTGTTGGAGTCAAACGCGGCTCGCGAGCTTCCGATTGCAAGGTCCAGGATATAAGACGCTTCGTGGAGCATCCATACACAAGGGGGTTAGGAATTCAATTCACTGCCGTTATCAATTGCGCGCCGCTCTAACATTGCGCGAAAATACTTCACGAGATGAAGACGCGCTTTGCTCGAATTACTCTCCCGTTGCTCGCCGTGGCCGTGGCCTTTACAGCGTCACCCCTGGCATCACAGACCGCTCGTCGCGACCCGGCGTTTGATCCGGTGACGGATGTCCCTTCGCTACCCCGGGTGTTGTTGATCGGGGATTCGATCTCCATCGGCTACACGGTCCCCGCGCAGCGCCTGTTGAGTGGCAAGGCAAACGTCCATCGCATCCCGGAGAACGGCGGCCCCACGCCGCACGGGATCGAAAAGATCGACTCGTGGCTAGAGGGCGGGCCGTGGGATCTCATTCACTTCAACTGGGGCCTCCACGACCTCAAGATCATGGAAGACGGCCAGCACCAAGTGCCGATCGATCAGTACGAAAAGAACCTGCGGCAGCTCGTTGCGCGTCTGAAGGAAACCGGGGCGACGCTGGTCTGGGCCAGCACCACGCCCGTTCCGCGAGGCAAGCTGAGTCCGCCCCGGCGCCCCGAAGACGTCGCGGTCTTCAATAAAGTGGCCTTGCGCATCATGAAAGAGAATGACATCCCCGTCGACGATCTTTACACCTTTGCCCTGCCCCGCCTTACGCAGATACAGCGACCCGCCAACGTTCACTACACCGAAGAAGGCTACAACGCTCTGGCCGGGCAGGTGGCAAAGTCGATCGCGGCCGAGTTGGCCAAGCAGTAGGGTGCGGTTGCCAACCGGGAAGCGGAAATCCACCGCGAAGTTTGGGTCAAACGTCGAGCATGGGCCTGACGCGTGGAATGGGATTACCGTCGCGCGCGGGTTGATCGAAGACTGGAGTCGCGCCACGTCATATTTCGAAGACGTCGCGGTCTTCGCCGTCCCGCTCACCGGCTTTGGGTGGCTCCCCTGCCGTTGAGCGCGGGTTCGTTCGCGCATTGGATTTCAACAGACTCGAGAGCCTGGCGGCCGGGTTCGCCACGACAACTTCCAATAGCTGTTCGTAATCCTCCAGCAGCCGCTCCGCCGTCGCCGCTTCGAACAGGTCGGTGTTGTACTTGGCAATGGCTGCCAGTCTATCGCCACCGTCGAACACATCCAGCGAGAGATCGAACTGCCCTTCTTGTTGGGGCAGCGGGTACGTTTCGAGCAGCAGCCCTCCGAAGTCCACCCGGGGCGGTGTATCGCCGGGCGCGAACAGCGCGGTCAGATCCGAGGCGCGCTGCGGTTTCTGGAACAGGAACACCGTCTGAAACACGGGAGACCGGCTGAAGTCGGGCCGTTGATTGAGCCGCTCGACCATCAGCGCGAACGGAAAGTCCTGATGCTTGAGGGCGGCGACGACGGTCTGACGGACACGCTCGAGCAGCTCGGCGAAGGTGGGGTCGCCGGAAAGATCGGCCCGCACGGGAACCATGCCGATGCAATACCCGACGAGATCCTGATACGCGGTGCGATTGCGTCCGAATGTGGGCGATCCGACGATGAGGTCCACCTGCCCCGCATGGCGATACAGCAAGGTGAAGTAGGCGGCGAGCAAGACCGCGAACGGCGTCGCGCCGCACTCCTTCGCCAGGCTGCCCACTGCCGTCTGCAACTCGGGCGCGAACCAGCGGCTGCAGGATGCGCCCGAAAAGGTCTGCGCCGCCGGCCGGGGATGATCGGTCGGCAACTGCAACGTGGGCAACTCGCCGCCCAGCTTGTCGCGCCAGTAAGCCCACAGCGTCTCGCCTTCGGGCCCGGCAAGCTGCGCGGCCTGCGCTGCGGCGTAGTCGGTGTACTCGACGGCCGGACGCGGCAGCACGGCGGGAATATTTTGAACCCGCGCCGCATAAAGCTGCCGCAGCTCGTCCAGCAAAATCCACATCGACCAGCCGTCGACCGCGATGTGATGCGCCGCCAACAGCAGCACATGATCGTTTGCGCCGCGCGTGAACAGGTCGACGCGAAGCAATGGACCGCGCTCGAGATCGAACGGCGCGCGCAAGCGGCGCAAGATCTCCTGGTGCAAGGCTTCGTCCGTCCATGCGGACGCGTCCAGTTCCTCATAGGCGAGGGAGGCGGACTCGTGCACCACCTGGCGCAGTTCTTCGTCCACCATCTGATAGGTCGTGCGCAGCGCGGCGTGACGATCGACGATCGCCTGAAACGCATCGCGAAGCGCCGTCCGGTCCAGTGGCGAGCAGATGCGCGCGGCGAACGCCACGTTGTACGCCGCGTTGTCGGGCGCGTATTTGTGAATGAACCACAGCGAGCGCTGGTTGTACGAAACGGGATGATGCGACGTGGCCCCGGACGACCGCTCGCGCAGTGCCGCGATCACCTCCGCCTTGCGGCTCGCCAGCGTCTGGCGGAGCGCGGCGGTCAGAGCGCCTTCGGGTGCGCGGAAGCGCAGACGGCCTCCCTCGGTCCACAACTCGATGCCGCGCGCGGCCAGATCTTTCAACAGGGCGGCGACGCTCAGATCTCGCCCTCCTGGATGGACGCGGTCACCGTCAGCGCCTCGACGTGAGTTCCGCTTGGGCCCCCACCGATCAACTCGAGCACCAGCGCCGCGAGCGAGTTCAGCGTCCACACATCGAGCAGGCGCGCCATCGGGAAGGCGACGCCCAGACCGGCTTCGAGGCGATTTTTCAGTTCCATCGCCATGAGGGAGTCGACGCCCATGTGCGTGCTCTTTTCGTCGCCATCGAGAGCCGCGGGCGCCAAGCCCAGCACAGCCGCCACGACACCGCGCAGGTAATCGGTCACGGCGGCGTCACGCTCCTCGCCGGACATCGCCAACAGCTTGGAGCGCGGCAACGCCGCCGGACGCGCGGCCGGCGGCGCGCCTCCCGTTTGCGGCAGCAAATGGGAGACGAAAGGATCGCTGGCGAACGCGCCACCCGCACTGCGGACCTTGCTCCAGTCGACTGGTGCGATCGCGATCTGCCCACTGGGTTGCGCGAAGGCGCGTTCGAGCGCGGCCATGCCGCTTTCCGCCGTAAGAGCCGCAGCGCCGGCTCGCGACCAGCGTTGCTGATGCGCGGCGTCGACGGATGCGGCCATGCCAACATCTTCCCAGGGGCCCCAGTTCACGCTCAAGGCGGGCTGCCCCAGGGCGCGGCGATGCCGGGCCAGCGCGTCCAGGGAAGCGTTGGCTGCGGCATAGTTACTCTGTCCCGGCGAGCCGAACAACGAAGCTACCGACGAGAACAACACAAAGAAATCGAGCGCCAGACCTTGCGTGAGCCGGTGCAGGATCCGCGCGCCGTCGACCTTGGGCGCCAGCACACGTTCGAAGGCGTCCCAATCCAGCCGGCCGATCAGACCGTCTTCGAGCACACCGGCCGCGTGGACGATTCCTCGCAGCGGAGGCATCGTGGCGGAGATATCGCCGATGAGCGCCTGCATCTGCGCTTCGTCCGCGACGCTCGATTGCGCCACGCGCACGTTGACGCCCTGGCGCTGCAGGTCTGCGACGGCTTCGGCCGCCGCGCCGGTCGCTCCGCTGCGGCCGATGAGCACGAGATGGCGCGCGCCGCGCTCCACCAGCCAGCGGGCCACAATCAGCCCCAGCCCGCCAAATCCGCCCGTCACCAAGTACGTCGCGTCGGGGTGGATCGCCGGCATCTCAGGCGCAGCGTGCGCGGGTACCGATGCCTGTCCCAGACGGCGCACCAGACGCCGGCCGTCGCGGAACGCAATCTCGTCCCGCCCACCACTGGATAGCAGTTCGTCCACCAGGAGCTTCGCGTTCCCATCGGGCTGGGCCTGCGGATCGAGGTCCACGCGACGCGCGCCGAGCAAGGGCTGTTCGAGGGCCAGGCTGCGCGCGAAACCCGCCAACAGCGCCTGCGGCAGATTCACATCGGACGCAACATCGGACGCAGCCTGAGCGCCGCGAGTGACAAACCACAGTGTGGGCGAGTCGTCGCGCGCGACGGCCGCCTGCGCCAGGTAGAGCGCGCTGCGGCAAGCGAACACGTCGGGTTCGGGCAAGCCGTTCGACCGATCGGTTGTCGTTTGCGTTGCGGGTTCAGCGGCGGCAGCCCAGGCGTGCACGGCTCCAGCGCAAGGCCCATCGCGGGTCACATCGCCGAGCAGACGAACGTAGTCGCCGGGCGCCGCCGCGTCGATCGTCCAGAGGCCCGAGCCACCGTTCCCCGGCCGAAGATACTCCTGGCCCGGACGAACCACGACGACCGACTCGCCGCGAGCGCGCAACTCGCGGGCCGCCGCGGCCCCCGGTCCCTCGTCGAACGCAAGGACCAGCCAGGCGCCTCGACACGGCGCAGAAGACTCCACGCCCGAAGGCCCACCCGACGCGCGAGTCGCCTCGGAGATCGACATAGGCTCCCAGCGCTCCTCATAGAACCAGTCCGCGCCCGCGCGTGGCTGCGCGGCACGCCGCAGGGCGCTGACGCTGGCCCTTTTCAGCAACAGTCCCGTCAAGAGACCGACCAACCGGCCCGCAGTGTCGAACAGCGCAATGTCGGCAACCAGCGTCTCGGCGCCCGCAGCGGCTTCGCGAATCGAGGCGTGGCTCCAAAGCTCGGTCGCGCCCGCGACCCAGGTCTGCAGCGAATCAAACCCCATCTTCAGATAGGTCTGGCTGACCTGGTCGACCGACGTATCGAGCGATAACGCCGCGCCGAGGACCTGGATACAGGAATCGAGCAGCACCGGATGCAGATCGAACGACGCGGCGCCCTCGTGCAGTTCCGAAGCCAGGTCGACGCGAGCCAAAGCCTGACGCTCTCCGCGCCAAAGCTCGCGAAGGCCGCGGAAGGTGTCACCGTACTCGAGGCCCTGGCCACGAAGCCGGTCGTAGTAGGCGGCGACAGGCAACTCCTCGCCGCAGGCGCGGCGGACGGTTTCGAACTCCACGTTGGCCTTGCCGCTCGCGTCGCCGCTCCCTGGGCCCCGGCCGTCCGCATCATGACGAATCGTGCCGGATGCATGCAGCGTCCACTCGTCGGAGTCGGCGGCGCGGCTCAAGATGCGAAACGCGCTGCGGTCCTCGGCCGGCGGGCTCAGCACCGTCTGCACGGCACGGCTTCCCTCGCCGGGAAATACCAGCGGCTCATTGAGAGCAACGTTGGCGAGGGCGTGCGAACGCGATGGCATCGCCACACCCGCGGCCGCCAGCGCCAGCGCGGCATACACCGACGCCGGCACGATCGCCCTTCCAAACACGACGTGGTCGGCCAGATACGACGGCCCTCCCCGCCCGATCGCGTTTTCGAATTGAATTTCGGGCAGCGGCGAGCGAAGCCGCGCGCCCAACAAAGGATGAACGACGCGAGCGGTGTCCGCCGGGACCGCCTCGGGTGTGAGTCCGGTGCTCTCGCGCGTCGCGCACCAGTAGCGTTCGCGCGCGAACGGGTAGGTCGGCGCCTCGACGCGGCGGCGCTGGTAGTCCCGGTCCACCCCCGCCCAGTTGACGGTGGCGCCGTGGACGTAGAGCGTCCCGAGCGCGTTCAGGATCTCGCCCCAATCGCTGCGCCCCTTGCGCAGCGAGCCGACCCAGCCCGGCGCATCGACCTCGCACTGGCGGGCCAAACCCAACAGCACCGGCGAGGGTCCCATCTCGACGGCGAGTTCGATGCCCCGTGCGCGCAGCGTCCTCACTGCCTGGGCAAACCGCACCGGCTGCCGCACCTGCCGCCGCCAGTAAGCGCCGTCCACCGCGCGCAGCCATTCGCCGGTGACCGTCGATACCCAGGCGATCTGCGGCGTCTCGTAGGCTACACTGCGGGCGATGGCCTCGAACGGCTCGAGCATCGGCTCCATCAAGTGCGAGTGGAAAGCGTGCGATACGACCAGCGGTTGGGCGCGAACACCTTCGGCCTCGAAATGCGCGCGCACCTGCTCGACTGCGGCGGCGTCGCCTGAAATCACCGTGGCGTTGGGCGCGTTGAGGGCGGCCAGCGACACACGCGCATGGCCCCCCAGCGTGGCGAGGAAGGCCTCGACGCTCGCGGCGCCGGTGCCCACGGCCAGCATCGCTCCGCCGTGTGGCAGCGCCTGCATCAGCCTGCCGCGAGCGGCCACCAGCATCAGCGCCGACTCCAGGCTCATCGCGCCGGCGACGCAGGCGGCGACGTACTCGCCCACGCTATGGCCGGCGACTACTCCCGGCTCGATCCCCCACGATCGCCACAACTCCGCCAGGGCATACTCCACGGCGAACAGCGCCGGCTGCGAATACGCCGTCTCGTGAATCAGCCCCTCGCCGCCGGCCGCCGGATAGAGCACGTCGATCAACGGCCGCTCGAGCTGTTCGCGCAACAGATCGGCGCACCGCTCGATGGTGCGCCGGAACGTGGGCTGCGTCTCATAAAGCTGCCGCCCCATCTGCGCGTGCTGCGCGCCCTGCCCGGTAAACAGAAACGCCACCTCGGGCCGTTCCGACCGGCGGTTTTCGCCGCGCAGAAGCCCAGTCGCGGCAGGGTCGGCGACGTAAGCCACCAGCTTCGCGCGCGCTTCCTCCACCGTGGCGGCGGTCAGAGCGAGGCGGTTCGACAGATGCGCCCGGCCGACGCCGGCGGTGAAGCAAACGTCCGCCAGCGATGCATCCGGGTGGCGCTCGAAGTGCTGGACGTAGCGCGACGCCAGATTCTCCAGCGCGGGCGCGGTTCGCGCCGACAACGCCAGCAGATGCAGCGGACGCGCCGGCCCGGCGTCTTCGAGCGGTGCCTCCGGTGGGGCCTCCTCGACGATCACGTGGGCGTTGCTGCCACTGAAGCCGAACGAGCTGACTCCGGCGATCCGCGGCCCCGCCGATTCCCAGGGCGTCAACACGGTGGGCACGTCGATCGGGATCTGATCCCAGGCGATATGCGGATTGGGGCTTCGCAGGTGCAAGTGCGGCGGGATCTCGCGATGCTGCAGCGCCAGCACGACCTTGAGCAGGCCGGCGAAACCGGCGGCCGCTTCGGTATGGCCGATGTTGGTCTTGGCCGAGCCAATCTTCAGGCGGTTGTCCGCAGTGCGTCCCGCCGACAGCGCGTCGGCCAAGGCCTGCACTTCGATCGGATCACCAAGCGGCGTGCCCGTGCCGTGCGCTTCGACGTAGCCGACTTCGGCGGGCTTGACCCTGGCGTCGGCGAGCGCCTGCGCGATCAATGCCGCCTGCGCCAGGCCGTTTGGCGCCGTGAGCCCGTTGCTGCGGCCATCCTGATTGATCGCGCTGCCGCGCAGGACCGCCAGAATCCGGTCGCCGTCGGCCTTGGCGTCGGAGAGACGCTTCAATACCACAACGCCGCAGCCTTCTCCGCGCACGAAACCGTCGGCTTCGGCCGAGAAGGTTTTACAGCGGCCGTCCGCCGCCATCATCTGCGCCTTCGACAGCGTCACGCTGGCCTCGGGAATGAGGATCAGATTCACGCCGCCGGCGAGCGCCGCGCGGCCCTGCCCGGCGCGCAACGCCTGGCACGCTGTGTGCACCGCGATCAGCGACGAAGAGCACGCGGTATCGATGGAGAACGTGGGCCCTTGCAGTCCAAACACGTAGGCCAGGCGGCCCGAGGCCAGGCTGTGCGAGTTGCCGGTGGCCAGATAGGCGTCGTAGGTTTCGGCGCCGCCGGTGGTGGTCTGAATGTGCGAATAGTCGCTGGTGCTGATGCCGACGAACACGCCCGTGCGGCTGCCCATCAGCGAATCGGGCGCGATGCCG
Source organism: Terriglobia bacterium (assembly GCA_963824095.1). Classification (GTDB taxonomy): domain Bacteria; phylum Acidobacteriota; class Terriglobia; order Bryobacterales; family UBA6623; genus JBBDWJ01. Next base: position 70,669 of record CAWGNS010000005.1, read on the forward strand.
GCGCGTTCGAGCGCTTCCCAGGCGACCTCGAGCAGGATGCGCTGCTGCGGATCCATGCTGGCCGCCTCGCGCGGTGAGATCCCGAACAAATGCGTATCGAACAGATCGACGTCGTCGATGAAGCCGCCCCAACGCGTCGACATCTTGCCCAAGGCGGTGGGATCGGCGTCGTAGTAGCGCGACACGTCCCAGCGCGACGGAGGAATTTCCGCGATCGCATCGACGCCGTTGCGCAGGATCTCCCAGTAGGCTTCGGGATCGTTGGCGCCGCCGGGCAACCGGCAGGCCATGCCGACAATCGCGATGGGCTCCGACTTGGCGCGCTCGAGCCGCTCGAGTTTCTTCTCGAGCCGTTCGATCGTGCGGTAGCCTTCGCGGAGCAGCGCGCCGTAGTCCGGCCGGTCGGACCTAGTCATGCAAGGCGTCCTCGTTTTCTGGTTGCAGCGACGCGAGTTTTTCGGCAAACATCGCGGCCAAGTCGTCGTCGCCGAGGCCCTCGATGGCGGCCTCGCCGGATAGTTCGGGCTCGGCTGGCCTGGCATCGGCCGCCTCGGGTTCTGCGGTGTCGAGAGCGAGCACGTCGCGCCGCAGGTATTCGGTGACCGCGTCGATCGTCGGGTAGTTGAACAGCAGCGTGGCCGGCAAGGGCCGCTGGATGCCGGCGCTGATGGCGTGCCGCAGCTCGACGGCCATCAACGAATCGAGGCCCAGTTCGTTGAGCGCCTGCCCCGCATCGATGTGCTGCGACGCATCGAGAGCGAGCACCTTGAGCGCTTGTTCGCGAACGAAGGATTGGAGGATCCGCGCGCGTTCGGCGCGGGGCGCCGCCTGGAGCCGCGCGACCACGTCGGCCTCGCCGCGGGCGGGCGCGGCTGCGCCCTGCGTGGTTCGTTGCGCTGCCGCGCGCGGCCGCCGCGGGATCTCGGCCAGGAACGGCGGCTCGCTGCCGGAAGCGTAGTCGCGGAGCAATTTGGCCCAGTCCTCCACGGGCAGCACGCCCGCGTGCGTCGCGCCGTCGCGCATCAAACGCTCGAGCACGCGCAGGCCCTGGGCGGGCGGGATGCTGCCCATGCCGCTGGCGGCCGCTCGCTGCCCGACCTGGAGCCGCGCTGCCGCGCCGACTTCCGACCAGGCGCCCCAGTTGATGCTGAGCGCCGGGCGGCCCTGCGCGCGGCGATGGTGCGCCAGCGCATCGAGGAAAGCGTTGGCCGCGGCGTGGTTGCTCTGGCCCACCGATCCCAACAGCGCGGCGGCCGAGGAGAACATCACGAAGCAATCCAGCGGCAGGTCGCGCGTCAACACGTGCAGATTCCAGGCGCTGCTCACCTTGGGCCCCATCACTTTGGCAAAGCGATTCCAGGATTGCTGCGCCACCATGCCGTCGTCGAGCACGCCGGCGGATAGAATCACGCCACGCAGACCCTCGGCCGCTGTTCGCGCTTCGCCAACCGCACGAGACAGGTCTTCGATGCGCGAGGCATCGCCCCGCACCTGGCTCACATGCACGCCTTGCGCCTCGAGCGCGGCAATCGCGGCTCCGGCTTCGGGCGAAGGCTCGCTGCGCGCCATCAGGACCAGATGACGAGCGCCGTGCTCCACCATCCACCCCGCCGTCAGCAGTCCCAGTCCCGAAAGGCCGCCCGTGATGAGGTAGGCGCCGCCGGGACGAAAGCCGAGTGGCGGCGCGTCGCGCCGGGGTTTGCCGACTCCCGATCCGGGCACGAGTCGCGCGACGTAACGCCCGCTAGCGCGGAGCGCGATCTGATCCTCGCGACTGCCGGCTCGAAGCTCGCCGGCCAATGCGCGCGCTTCACCCGGAAATCCGGCGGGGTCGAGATCGAGTCTCACGCACGCGATCTCGGGATGCTCGAGCGCGACGACTTTGCCGAGTCCCCACACCGGTGCTTGTAGCACCGCCGCCCCGGCGGTTTCGCCCACCGCTTGCGCGCCGCGGGTCACCAGCCAGACGCGCGGTGTTGCCGCGCCGCCGCGCCGCACAACGGCCCGCACCAGATGAAGGGCGCTCTCGCAGGCCATCGCCTGGCGGTCTTCCAAAATCTCGGGCGTTTGCCCGGCGGGCTCCTGCGCGTCGAGCGACCACAGATGCACAATGTTCCGGCAGACCCCGCCCTGGGACTGAACGTCCGCCAGCACGCGCTCGAAGTCTTCGGGGCGGCGCGGATCGATCTCGATACCGCCGTCGGTCCGCAGGTACCGGCTGCCCGCTCTCACCCGCACGACGCTTTCGCCGGCGCTTGTCAGCAGCCCCGCGAGTTCGTCGCCCAGTCCGCGTCGATCGGCGAAGATCAACCAGGGCTCGGGCGCGCGTTCCGCCGCGGAGGTCGAGACAACGGCATCGCGGCCCGCTTCGCCGATAATCACGGCCTGCTGTGACAGGAAAGCGTCGGCCGACGCCTCGTCGGGAACACTCGCCGCGTCGGGCAAAGCCGGTCTCGCCCAGCAACTCGATCCAACTCGCCGTGGAGAGCAAGGCGTGGTCGGGGCGCCGTTCGCGATCGGTGAACTTCCACCAGCCGGGCGTCAGGCCGAACGTCAGGTCGACCCAATCCTGCGGCCCGGTGCCTTCGAGCAGCACGGCCAGGCCGCCGGGAGCCAGCAGACTCCGCACGTGAGTCATCGTCCGATGCAAATCGCTGGTCGCGTGAAGCACGTTGGCCGCTACAACCAGGTCGAATCCCTGCGATGCGAAGCCCTGTTCCATCGGACTGCGCTCGATGTCCAGCGTCTGATACTCGACGAAACCAAACGCGGCGAACTTACGCTCGGCCTTCGCCAGGAACATCGGCGAGATGTCGCTGAAGACATACTCGGTGCGCTCGGGCGGCAACTGGCCCAGCACCGACGACGTCGTGCCGCCGGTGCCGCCGCCGACTTCCAGCACGCGCAGCGTGCGGTCCGCCGGCAGTTGCGCGATAGCTTTCGCAATCGCGCGGCCCACGGCGGCATTGTAAAGGCGGGCAAAGGGCGAGTCCTGATAGAGCTTCTCGCCTTCCTCGATCGATCCATCGGGAAAGAGCAACTGCAACGGGTCGGCTTCGCCGCGCAGAGCGTCGGCGAGCGCGCGGCCGCAGCGGCTGATGAGGCTCAGCTCGGTATGGCAAACCGGGAAGCGCTTCGCCAGCGCGGAGCGCAAGCGTTCGGGTTCTTCCGCCACCGGAGCCTGAATGACGCTCCAGCTCTCGCCCTCGCGCGACAAAATTTGCCGCTCTTCGAGCATCTGGAGCGTCCGGCGCAGCAGCGCACGGTGAGCGGGGACAACGCCGAGGCGCGCGGCGAGCGAATCGACGGTGACGCGGTCTCCGGCTTCGACCGACCAGCCGAGTTCGCCAAACGCTTGCAGCAGATAGGCGCGCGCCAGCGCATCGAGAGACGGCAGCAGATCGCGGAACTGCTCGATGCGAAACTCGTCGCGGAGGGCCGGCGCTTCCGAGCCGAGTTGCGCGGCAATCGCCGCGGCGCTCTGGAGATACTGCGCGGCGCCGGTTCCCGCGGCTTGAGGCGCGGCACGCCACGCGGTGTGATAGATCCAGGAGTCCGAGCGATCCGCGGCCGCGAGCCCCTCGACGCGCGACGCGCGCTTGAGGTGGAGGCCGCTGATCGCCGCGACCACCGATCCGCGCTCGTCGAGCAGCGTAACGTCGGCGGTCAGGCTCTCGCTGCCCGACGCCGCCGGACGCAACGAGGCGTGGCTCCACAACTCCGACGGGACCGGACCAAAAAACGTCAGCGAGTCGAGGCCGATCGGCAAGTAGGTGGCCTCGACGTCGTCCGCCATCGCCGCGGCGAGCACTTGCAGGCCCGCATCGAGCAGCGCCGGGTGAATTCCGTATCCCGTCGCGGTGGACCGCAGGGCTTCGGCCAGCGCGATCCGCCCGATCGATTCCCGCGTGCCCGCGGCCAGTTGGCTCACGCCTCGGAAACTCGGCCCGAATTCGACGCCGAAGACGCGCAGTCTTTCGTACTGCGCTTCCATCTCGACTTCACGCGGGCAGCGCGACCGGATCTGTTCGATATTGGCCGCGGCTGTCGCCGCCTTCTTGTCGAGCCGCAGCGCTTGTCCGGTGGCATGCAGCGTCCACTCGCCGGCGCCGTCCGCGGTCTGGCTGAACACCTTCAGGCCGGCCGCACCGTCCGGCAGCGTCTCGACCACGACCTGAACGTTGCGGCGCTCGCCTGCGGCGAACACCATCGCCTCGTTGATGCCCACCTCTTGCAGCGAGCGGGCATCATCACCGAGCGTCTGGCGAACCGCCGCCAGCATCATTTCCAGGTATGCGGCGGCCGGAAACACCACCGCGCCGAACACGCGGTGATCGGCGAGGAAAGGATGCGTGTCGGCTCCGATCTCGGTCTCAAACACGCGGCCGGTCAACTGCGGCGAGCGTAGTTCAACCGCGAGCAGCGGGTGCAAGCGATCGCGATGGGCAGCCGCCGACGACACCGCCGGGCTCGGCGCCGACCAGTAGCGCTGCCGTTGAAACGGGTAGGTCGGCAGGGCCACCCTGCGGCGCGTATAACCCTTCTCGAAACTCGTCCAATCAACGGCCGCACCGTGGACGTACAGCGTGCCCAAAGCCCGAAACAGCTCGCCCCAGTCGTCGCGCCCCTTGCGCAGCGATCCAACCCAGCCCGGCCCGCCAGCGCCGCACTGCGCCGCCAGCCCGACCAGCACCGGCGCGGGCCCAATCTCCACCGCCAAATCAATGCCGCGCTTCTGCAAAGCCGCGACGGCGTCGGCATATCGCACCGTGCCGCGCGTTTGCTGCTTCCAATAAACTGCGTCCACAGCGCCCGTGACCGCTTCGCCGCTCGCCGTCGAGATCCACGGAATCCGCGGCGCCGAAAACGACAGCCCCCGCGCGACCGATTCAAACGCATCGAGCATCGGGTCGATCAAGGGCGAGTGGAAGGCGTGAGACACATCGAGGCGCTGCGCGCGAACCCCATCCGCCGCGAGCGCTTCGACTACTGCCTGCAAGGCCTGCTCCGCGCCGGAAACAACGAGACTCTCGGGCGCGTTCACTGCCGCGATCGTCACCGCGCCCGAGCCCGCGCGGGCAATCGCCGACTCGACGCGCGTCGAATCCGCCGCCACCGCGGCCATCGCGCCGCCCGCCGGCAGCGCGTGCATCAGGCGCCCGCGCGCGGCCACCAGTTTCGCCGCCTCCTCGACGCTAAGTACTCCTGCGAGGCAGGCAGCCGCATATTCTCCGATGCTATGGCCGACCACCACGGCCGGCTCGACACCCCAACTTCGCCACAACTCCGCCAACGCGTACTCGACGGCAAACAACGCCGGCTGCACGTAGGTCGAATCGGCAAGCGCCTCTTCACCGCCAGTTCCCGTGTAAAGGATCTCTCCGAGCGGCTGATCCAACTCTCCCTGAAACGCAGCGGCGACGCGATCGAACGCGCTTCGAAACGCGGCGTGGCTCTCATAGAGCCCACGCGCCATGCCCGGATACTGCGAACCCTGGCCTGTAAACAGAAACGCGACCTTCGGGCGCCGCGAGGGCTCAAACCATCCCGCCAGCGCGGCCGAACTGTCCCCCGCGCCGAACGCAGCCAGGCTCTGGCGCATGCGCTCGACGCTGGGTTCAACGATGGCGAGGCGGTGCGCGAAATGAGACCGGCCGGTGTTCGCAGTGAAACAAACATCGCCGGCGGACGCCTCGGGATGCGCCGCCAGATGTTGTTCGTAGCGGCCGGCCAGTTGTTTCAAAGCCTCGTCGCTGCGCGCCGACAGCGCAAGAACGTGCAGCGGCCGCTCCGCGGCATGGCTCGGCGACGATGCAACAGCCGGAGCCTCTTCCAGCACCACGTGCGCATTCGTGCCGCTCAAGCCAAACGCACTGAGGCCCGCCAGCCGCCGCCGCTCCGTACGCAGCCAGGGCTGCGCCTGCGTCGGAATCTGTACGTTCATCGAGCCGAACGAGATCCCCGGGTTGAGCCGCTCGAAATGCAGGTGCGGCGGAATCTCACCGTGCTGCAGGGCGAGCACGACCTTGATCAATCCGGCGATGCCGGCGGCCGCTTCGAGATGTCCGAGATTCGTCTTGACCGATGCAATCGTCAGGCTCTGCTCCGGTGCGCGGCCTTCCCCCAGCGCGGCTACGAGGGCGCCTGCCTCGATCGGATCGCCCAACGCGGTGCCGGTACCATGCGTCTCGACGAAATCGATATCGGCCGGCGCAACACCGGCGCGCGCCAGCGCTTCGCTGATCACCGCCTGCTGCGCGGGCCCGTTGGGAACGGTCAGTCCGCTGCTGGCGCCGTCCTGATTCACCGCCGAGCCGCGAATCACCGCCAGCACGTTGTCCCCATCGGCGATGGCGTGCGACAGACGTTTGAGTACGATGACGCCGCAGCCCTCGGCGCGCACAAACCCATCGGCGGACGCGTCGAACACCTTGCTGCGGCCGTCGGGCGCGAGCGCCTTGACGCGCGACAGATATACGAACAGATCCGGCTTGGCGATGATATTGACGCCGCCCGCCAGCGCCACGCGGCATTCCGAGGACCGCAAACTCTGACAAGCCTGGTGAACCGCCACCAGCGACGACGAACAAGCCGTGTCGACCGCGACCGCGGGCCCTTGCAGCCCGAGGCAATACGACAGGCGGCCCGCGGCGAAGCACAACCCGCCGCCCGACCCGGTGTAGGCGTCGATCGACTCGACGCCCGCCGGCATCTGAAGCTGTGCGTAGTCGCTGCTGCCGATGCCAATGAACACGCCGGTCGAGCTGCCGCGCAGCCGCGCCGGACTCAGCCCGGCATGTTCCAGCGCCTCCCAGGCGACTTCGAGCACCAGCCGCTGCTGCGGGTCGAGCGTCACCGCCTCGCGCGGCGAGATTCCGAAAAATTGCGGGTCGAACTGGTCGATCTGATCGAGGAACCCGCCGTAGCGCGTATAGCTCTTGCCCGGAGCATCGGGGTCGGGATCGTAGTAGTCATCGACGTTCCAGCGGTCGGCGGGAACTTCCCGCACCGCGTTGACGCCGTTGTGCAACAGCTCCCAATACCGCTCGGGATCGTTCGCGCCGCCGGGAAAACGGCAGCCCAACCCGACGATCGCGATCGGCTCCTTCTGCGCGCGCTCGGCGGCGTCGAGCTTCGCCTGCATCTGCTCGAGCTTCTGCAAAGCACTGCTCAAGAGCGCGCGCCGGTCGTCGGGCCGTCGTTCGTCGCTCATCGGGTTGTCTCCGGTCGGCATCTCATGGGTCGTTTCACTGCAATTGCTCGAGCTTCTCGGAAAGCAACCGCGCCAGCTCGTCCTCGGAAAAATCGTCGTGTTCCGCCGTGTCCGCTCCTTCTGGCGCCGCCTCGGCGGAAGCGGCTCCGTTTGACGCGGCGTCCGCCCAGCGCAGCACGTCATGGGCCAGATAGCCCGATAGCTTCTCGACATTCGGGTAGTCGAATAGCAGCGTCGAGGGCAGCGGCCGCCCAATAGCGATCTGCAAACGGTTCTTGAGCTCCACCGCGGTCAGCGAGTCCATGCCAATGTCGAACAGGCCAACCTCAGGGTCGAGTTGATACGCGTTTTCGAAACCGAGCACCTCGATCACGTTGGAGCGCACGTAGTCGCTGAGCAGGCCCATGCGTTCGGCCGGCAGCGCCCGCTCGATGGCTTCGAGCGCGGCGGCCGGCGCGGCACTTGCCTTGGGCGCGGCGGCGTGGCGTTTCCGCGCCAGTTCCGCATACAGCGGCGGCACGGCACTGCCAAACCGCTCGACGTATTTCAGCCAATCGACGATCAGGACGCCGGTTTGCGCCGCGCCCGCCCCGATCAGCCGCTCCATCGCCTCCAGCCCCTGCTGGGGCGTCATGGTCGCAAAGCCCGCCTGCGTCCACTGATCCTCCCGCCGGTCGCCCACCGCTTCGGCCATGCCGACCTTCTCCCACGGGCCCCAGTTGATGCTGACCGCCGGCAGCCCCAGGCCGCGGCGATAATGCGCCAGCGTGTCGAGAAACGCGTTGCCGGCGGCGTAGTTGCCCAGACCCACCGGCGCCAGGAACGATGCGCCCGACGAGAACAGCACGAAGAAATCGAGCGGCAGATTCCGGGTCAGCTCGTGGAGGATCCAGCCGCCACTCACCTTGGGCGCGAGCACCTTCTCGAAGCGCGCCCAATCGTGCCCCATCAGGACGCGGTCGTCGAAAATCCCCGCCACGTGAATCACGCCGGCCAGCGGCGGCATCGAGCTGTCGATCTCGGCGAACACCTGGCGCATCTGATCCTCGCTCGCCGCGTCGGCCGCGCGCACGGCAACGTTCGCGCCCAGTGCCTCGATGGGCTGCCGCTCTTCGGGCGCCAGGCGGGCCGCGCCGCTGCGGCCGGTCAGCACGAGGTGGCGCGCGCCTTTGGCGGCAAGCCAGGCCGCCACCTTGAGTCCCATGCCGCCGGTGCCGCCGGTCACCAGATACGTTCTGTCGGCGCGCAATTCAAGTCCGTTAGCCGCGGGCTTGCGTGGGGCCTTTCGCAACCGGGCGAGGTAGCGCGCGCCACTGCGGTAAGCAACCTGGTCTTCACGCGGCTCGCGGTTGACCTCCACGGCGATCAGCGCGGCTAGCAGGCCGGCGTCATCCTCCGCGGCAACATCGAGTAGGCCGCCCCAGACTTCGGGATGCTCGTTGGCGAGCGTGCGGCCCAGTCCCCAGATTGCGCTTTGCCCGACCTCGAGCCCCTTGCTCGCCCCGGGCTCTTCGCCGGCGGGTTGGCCGCAGCGCGAAACCAGCCACAGCTTGGGCTTCAGAGTCGCTTGCGCGCGCACCAACGCCTGCGCCAGATACAACGCGGGGCGGCACCCGGCAGCAACTTCCGCATCGATCGCCGCAACGGTGTCGTCGCCGCGCACGCTGTCGTAGCTCAGAAAATCGACGACCTCGGTGATTCCTTCGCCCGGCGCGGCCGGCAACTCGGCAAGCAGCCGGTCGAAATCGGCGGGCTGCTCGGGATCGACAACAAACCCGCACTCGCCGTTGCTTGCGAACTCCCCACCGCTGCGCACACGCGTGCAGGCTACCTTCGCCTCGCCCAGCATGGCCTCGATGCGATCGGCAATTCCGCCGCCGTCGCCAACCAGCAGCCAACGCCTCGCGCCGGGTTGCGCCAAGGCCGCCGTCGCGTCGGAAGCGGCTAGGGTCGCGGCGTCGGGTCCGCGCGCCACGACCACGGCCTGCCGCGCGTAGCGCGCATCGCCATCGGCCAGCGCCGGCAATGCGTTCGCATCCTCGAAACCCGCTTCGGCGAACAGTTCGAGCCAAGCCTTGCGCGGCAGCAGCGGATGCGACGGCCGCCGGTCGAGATCGCTGAACTTCCACCAGCCCTCGGTCAGCCCGAACGTCAAATCGACCCAGCGCTGCGGGCCCATCCCTTCGAGCAGGATCAGCAAACCCGACGGCGCCAGCAGCCGGCGCGCATTGGCGAGGGTGCGGCGCAGGTCGCCGGTCGCATGCAGCACATTGGCTGCAACCACGATGTCGAACTGGTGCGCAGCGAACCCCTGGCCGATCGGGTCGGACTCGATGTCGAGCAGCTTGTACTCGACGAACGGGTAAGCCGCGAATTTCTGCTCGGCGCGCGAAAGAAACAGCCGCGACACGTCGGTGAACACGTACTCGCTGCGATCGGCGGGCAGCGCAGGCAACACCGACGCCGTCGTACCGCCGGTTCCGGCGCCGATTTCGAGTACACGCAGCGGACGGCCCGCGGTGGTTGCTACGGCGCTTTCGACAGCGCGCCGCACCAGCGTGTTGTAGGCGCGCGCGGCGGGCGATCCCTGAGTCAGCTTTTCGACCGCTGTCATCGAACCGCCCGGGAACAGCAACTGCACCGCGTCGACCTCGCCGCGCAGCACGCCGGCGAGCGGTTCGCCGCAGGTCTCCAGGAGCGCGACCTCGCCCTCGAACTGCGCATATCGTGCGCGGATCGCCGCCGCCAGCGCGGCCGGCTCCTGGCGGGCCGGAAGCTGCATCACGCGCCAGCCGCCATCCACAGCGGCCAGCGCGCCGTCTTCCGCCAGCATTTCGAGCAGCCGCCCGAACAATCGCCTGTGCGGCGCCGCGATCCCAAGCTGCGCCGCGAGCGCGTCGGGCGACAGCGTCTCACCCACGACCGGACGCCAGCCCAGCGATTCCAGCGCGCCCCAGACATAGGCCGTCGCCAATTCTTCCAGGCTGGAAATCAGGCTCTGATAGGCGTCGAGGCCGTGTTCGACCGCCAGCGGCTCGGTGACACTCGCGACGGCCTCGGCGATCTGCGCGACCGGCGCCAGCCGGCTCGCCGTCGGCGAACCCAACCCGTCTCCGGCAAGCTGCCATTGCACCTCGTAGAGCCACTCGCCCATGTCGGCGTGCGCGCCGCGCAGTAGACGCCTCGCGCCGGGCGCGTTTCAGGCGCACGCCCTCCAGGCTCGCCAACTCGCGCCCTTCTTCGTCGAGAAGCACGATGTCCCCGGTCAAGACTTCCCCGCCCTGCGCTGCATCACGGATCCGCGCGTAGCTCCAGAACGCGGCCCCGGGCGTCTGCCGCAGCGCGTAGCGGCCGATGCCGACCATCAGGTAGGTGTTATCGTCGCCGGCGGCCTCGCCCCCCTCGGGCAAACTTGCGCCGAGCAGTTGCAGGCAGGAATCGAGCAGTGCCGGATGCAGATGGTAGCCGGCAGTTGCCAGACCCGCGGGCACGCGTATATGGCCCGCGGCCTCGCCGTCCCGCCGCCAGAGGCGCTCGATCCCCTGAAAACAGGGGCCGAATTCGACGCCGAGGCCGTGAAGCCGGTCGTAGAATTCGCGGCCATCGCCTTCAGCCGAGGACTGCCGAAGCTGCTCGATCGGCGCCTTCCCAAGGCCGTCCTTGGCCGCTTCGCCGACGACGGCTCGCGCGGTGGCATGCCGCTTCCACGCCGCCGCCGTGGATTCACCCGGCGTGCGCGCAAAGATTTCGACCGAGGCGCCGTCTTCGCCGTCCCGGTCCACCACGACCTGCGTCTCAATCTCCTCGTTGCCCACAAGGAGCGGCTCGAGCACGGCCACATCCTCGACCATCGCCGTAACGTCGCCGAAAAACTCGCGCGCGGCGGCCAAGGCCAGTTCCAGATAAACCGGCGCCGGCAACACGCACAGGCCATGCACGCGGTGATCCTGCAAGAACGCCTGCCGATCGAGGCTCAGACGCGCCGTATACAACTTTTCGCCGCGCGCGGTTTCCAACGCACGGCCGAGCAACGGATGCCCCTCGCCGGCGGCGGGAACCCGCGTCGCCGCCTGGCGTACTCGTTCGGCGTCCTCGATCCAGTAGCGCTCCCGCTCGAACGGGTAGGTTGGCAAGGCGAGTCTTCGGCGGCGGTGTCCGCGATCGACGCCCGCCCAGTCGATGCGTGCGCCGCGGCGGTAAAGTTCCGCGAGGCTGCCGAGCAGTTGTCCCCAGTCCTCGGCTCCCCGGCGCAAGCTCGGCAGCCAGACCGTGCCGGCTTCGGGGATGCACGACTTGCCCATGCCGGTCAGCACGGGCGCGGGCCCGATCTCGAGGAAGACGCGGCAACCCTCGTCGTAAAGCGTTCGCATGCCGGCGGCGAATTCGACGGCGCCGCGCGCGTGCCGCCGCCAGTAGTCCGCATCGGGCGCCTCGTTGCCGCCCAGCAGCACGCCGCTCAGGTTCGACACCAGCCCGATACGCGGCGGCGCGTAGCTCACCGCCCCGGCCACGCGCTCGAACTCGTCGAGCATCGGATCGAGCAAAGGCGAATGGAAAGCGTGCGAGACGGTCAGCCGGCGCGTGCGCAGGCCCTGGCGCTCCAACTCCGCGACGGCGGCGTCCAGGGCTTCCATACGGCCCGAAATCACGGTATTTTCCGGACCGTTGACCGCCGCCACGGCCAGCGTGCCAGCAAATTGCTTCACGACCGGCTCGACCGCCTCGCGGTCCGCCAGCACCGCGGCCATACCGCCGCCGGCGGGCAACGCCTGCATCAGCCGGCCTCGCGCCGCCACGAGCGTGAGCGCGGCTTCGAGACTCATCACGCCCGCGACGCAAGCGGCGACGTATTCGCCGATGCTATGTCCCAGCGCGAACGACGGCTTGACGCCCCACGACATCCACATCTCCGCCAGCGCGTATTCGATCGCGAACAGCGCCGGCTGTGTGAAGCGGGTTTCGTCGAGCAGTGCCGCGTTTTCCCCGTAGAGCACCGATAGCAGCTTGCGGCCCGGCTCGATCTCGCCGAGCAGTTCCGCGCAACGGTCGAGCGCGCTGCGGAACACGGGCTGCGTCTCATAGAGCGCGCGGCCCATTCCGGCATACTGCGACCCCTGCCCCGTGAACAGAAATGCGATCTCGGGCGCATCGCTGGGAGCGACAGTAGCCCCCTTCCCCTCAGCAGCGGGTTCCCCCGCGGCAAGGGCGGAAAGCTTCGCGCCGAGTTCGTCCCGTGTCGCCGCCGTCAGCGCCGCGCGATGCGCAAAGTGCGCTCGTCCCTCGTTGGCGGTGAAACAGACATCGCCCAACGCCTCGTTCGCATTTGCCTCGACATGGTTCGCCAGACGCGCGGCCTGCCTCGTCAACGCGCTCGCCGAACGCGCCGACAGACAACACAGATGCAGCGGACGGTCCGCAAGCGCATCGGCGGGCGCGACGGAAGCGGGGGCGTCGCCGAGGACAATGTGTGCATTGGTGCCGCTAAACCCGAACGAACTCACGCCGGCGACGCGTTTGCCATCGGCGGGCCAGGACCGCGCCTCCGAAGTCACCTCCAGCGGCAGTTCTGCCCACGGGATGTGCGGGTTGAGTTTCTGCAAGTGGAGGTGCGCGGGAATGCGCTGATGTTCGAGCGCAAGCACCACCTTGATGAGCCCCGCAATGCCGGCGGCCGCTTCGAGGTGGCCGATATTCGTTTTCACCGACCCGACCAGCAGCGGACGCTCCGGCGGCCTTGCGTTCGCCATCACCGCGGCCAGTGCCCGCGCCTCAATGGGATCGCCGAGCGATGTTCCGGTGCCATGCGCTTCGACGTAGCCGACATCGGCCGGCGCCACCTCGGCGCGCGCCAGGGCTTCGCGTACGACGGCCTCCTGCGACGGGCCATTGGGAGCCGTCAAACCGCTGCTGCGTCCGTCCTGGTTGACCGCGCTGCCTCGGATCACCGCCAGCACACGGTCGCCGTCGGCGACGGCGTCGGAGAGCCGCTTGAGCACGACCAGGCCGCAACCCTCGGCGCGCACGAAACCGTTCGCGCTCGCGTCGAACGCCTTGCAGCGCCCATCGGGCGCCATCATGCGCGCCGTCGACAACGCGATCGTCGCCTCGGGCGATAGGATCGTGTTCACACCGCCCGCCAGCGCCATGCGGCACTCGCGGTTGTTCAAGCTCTGGCACGCCAGGTGGACCGCCACCAGCGACGACGAACACGCCGTATCGACCGACACGCAAGGGCCTTGCAGTCCAAGCACGTAAGACAACCGGCCCGACGCCACGCTATGCGTTGTCCCGGTGGCGAGGTAGGTATTGCTGGCGCCCGCGGCCGAGCCCATCAGCATGTGGTAATAGTCGCTGCCACAGATGCCGATGAAAACGCCGGTCGGAGTCTTCGCCAGCCCGTCGGGCGCGTAGCCGGCGTGCTCGAGCGCTTCCCAGGTCACTTCGAGCAGAAGGCGCTGCTGCGGATCCATGCTGGCGGCTTCGCGCGGCGCGATCCCAAAAAACTGCGGCTCGAACTGATCGACGCGGTCCAGGAACCCGCCCCAGCGGGTGCTCATCTTGCCGGGCTGCTCGGGGTTTGGATCGTAGTAGGCATCGACGTCCCAGCGATCGGACGGCACTTCGCGAATGGCGTCGCGACCTTCGTCGAGCAGCCGCCAATAGGCCTCGGGCCCGTCGGCGCCGGCCGGAAAGCGGCAGCCCATGCCGACGATCGCGATCGGCTCGCGCCGCTCGCTTTCGCTCGCCTCCAGCTTGGTCTGCAACTCCAGCGCCAGCAGCGCCAGCCGCTTGGGCGAGAGATTTCGAATGCGCTCCAGGAACTCGTTCATTGCTTTTCCAAAGACCCGACGCGCTCGGCGAACAGCCGCTCGACTTCTTCGTCGGAGAGCTGCTCGATATCGTCGAGCACGCCGGCATCGGCGCCGCCGGAGCCCGTGCCCGCGGGCTCGGCTCGGTTGGCTTCCGCCGGCCCGTCCGCTGGCCCCGGGGCGGCCGCGCCCGAGCGATCGAACGGCAGTTGGGTTTCGAGGAACGCGGCCATCTCGCGCACGCTCGGATAATCGTAGACGATGGTCGCCGGCAAACTGCGTTCGAGACCGAGGCCGGGCCCCAGCAGGTTGCGCAGTTCCACCGCCATCAGCGAATCCAGACCCATGTCGGTGAGCGGCTGGCGCTGGTCGATCACATCGGCTTCACCCAGCCCCAACACCCGCGCCACTTGCTCGCTGACGTAGCCAACGAGCACGCCATGCCTCTTGCCGGCGGGCGCGTTGCGGACACGCTCCAGAACCGGCTGCTGGGGTTTTGCCGCGGGCCGCGATCCTGCGGCGGCCGCAACGCGCCGTGTCCGCGGCGCCATAGCCGAAAAGAAGGGTGGCTCGGCGCCCGCTTCGAACGGCTCCAGAAACTTACCCCACCGCATCGGCGTGACGGCGATCTGCACCCCGCCGCGACGCATCGCCATTTCGAGCGCGTCCAGACCGAGCGCCGGCGCAATCTCTTCGACGCCGCGACCGCTGACCCGCTCTCCGACGTTGCGCTCGGCGGCCGCGCCGACTTCCGCCCAGGCGCCCCAGTTGATACTCTGGCCGGGAATCCCCGCCGTCCGCAGGAATGAGGCGAAGGTGTCGAGAAAGGCGTTCGCCGCGGCGTGGTTGGCCTGGCCCGCTGAACCGAATAGCCCCGCGATCGAAGAGAAACACACGAAGAAATCCAACGGCTGGCCGCGCAGGCTTTGGTAGAGATTCCACGTACCGCCGACCTTGGGCGCCAGCACTTCGCTGAAGCGTGCCCAGTCGAGCCGCTGCAGCACACCGTCGTTGAGTACGCCGGCCGAGTGGACCACGCCCGCGATCGGGGGCAATAGGGTGGCGGCGTTGGCCAGCTCGCGCTCTACCTCACTAGACTGCGACACATCGGCCCGCGCAGTCACTACACGCGCGCCTCGCGCCTCGATGCGTTCGATCGCCTCACGCGCCGCCGCCGAGGGCTCGCTGCGGCCCATCAAAACCAAGTGCCGCGCCCCGCGTTCGACGAAACGCTCGGCAACCAAGAGACCCAACCCGCGTAGGCCGCCGGTGATCAGATACGTCGCATCGGGCCGCAGCCGCAACGCACCCGCATGTTCCCCCGCGGCGCGGTCGGCCATGCCCGGCCCGGCCGTCTCCTGCACCAGCACAAGTTTTCCGATGTGCCGGGCGTTGCCCATGAAGCGCAGCGCCGTAACGGCCTCGCGTGCCGGAAACGTGCGCACCGGCAGCGGGTCAGCATCGCCCACCGCCAGCAGTGCCATGACTTCGTCGAGCATCCCCCGAATCAACGACGGCGTCTCGCGCGCCTGCACGCTCCAATCAACGACGTGGTACTCGATGCCGGCAGGCAGTGCCGCAATCTGCTCGGCGTTCAGAATCCCGGTCTTGGCGATTTCCACGAAACGTCCGCCGGGAGCGAGCACCGCCAAGCCGGGCTCAACAAACTCAGGGCCCAGCGAATTCAGCACGACATCGATGCCTCGGCCGCCCGCTTCGTTGCGGATCGCCGCAGCGAACGCAGTCGAGCGGGAATCGAGCACCACCTCAATACCTAGCGATCGCAGGTAGGCGCGCTTTTCCTCGTTGCCGGCTGTCGCCACCACCTCAGCGCCGATCCGCCGCGCCAGATTCACGGCGGCCAGCCCGACGCCACCCGCGGCGGAATGGATCAGCACCCGTTCGCCGGCGCGCAAGCGTCCCACATGGAGCAGCGCGAAATGCGCGGTCACATACGGAATCGCAACCGAGGACGCCTGCTCGACGCTCAACCCGGGCGGTCGCCGGACGACGAAATGCGCTGGCGCCGTGACATAGCTCGCCAGACAGCCGGCGGCAATCGCCAGCACCTCATCGCCCACCTCGAGGCCCGCCACGCCCGGACCCACCGCGGTAATCGTGCCCGCGCACTCACTGCCGAGCGGGCCCGGATCGCCGGGATAAAGTCCCATGGCGCCCAGCACGTCGCGCATGTTCAGGCCCGTGGCCGCGACGCGAATCTCCACTTCGCCGGCGTCCGGCGCACGGCGCGTCATCGGCTTGGACACGACGCTGTCGAGCAGCCCGCGCGTTCCGACCTCGTATCGGACCGGCAAGCTCGCCTCCGACAAAGTTGCGCGGGCGCCCACCTCGCGGGACGGGGCCGCCACCGGCCCATTCCCACTCGCCAGGGCCGCATTTCTCGCGGCCCGCGCCAGCCGCGCCACATGACGCTTCCCACCGCGCAGCATCACTTGGTCTTCGCGCGTGTTCGCGAACACTTCGGCGGCCAGCCGCGCCCGGTCGTCGGGGTCGTGCGCCGGGTCGAGATCAATTCGCAGGCAGCGCAGCTCGGGATGTTCGAGCGCGATCACTTTCGCGAGACCCCACAGCGGCGCCTGCGATACGCACAAATCCTGCTCGCCACCCATCGCCTGCGCGCCCCGCGTCACCAGCGACAGTCGTCCCGAGTCGGTCATCACCCCGCCGAACGCCTGCACCAGGTTCAGCACGCTGCGCGCGCCGAGCGCCTGCTCGGCATCCAGCGCCCCGGCATCCAGCGACGCCGACGACGATGCGTCCAGACTCCACAGGTGGACGATGCCACGGCAGCGGCGTCCGGCCGGAAACGCCGCTTCCCGCAGGCGCTTGTAATCGTCGGCGCTGGTCGCGTTCACGACGAAATGGCCCTCGGCGTTCGAACCGAATGCCGCGCCGCGGCGCACGCTGACTACCTTTTCCCCGCGGGCAGCAATGGCGGCCGTCAACCCGCGGCTGTCGCCGGCCTGATCCTCAAAAATCAGCCATGCCGCGCCCGGCGAGGCGCTCCCACCGGCCGCGGCTTCGTTCGCGCCGGCGGGCGCTCCCCCGGCCACCAGCACGGTCTGGTTGACGGCGCGGCTTTCCTCCTCGAGCATCGAGGGCACCGCCACCGCGTCGCGGAATTCGAGCTCGCCCAGCAATTCCAGCCAAGACGGTGGGGTCATCAACAACGACGAAGCGCGCCGCTCGCTGTCGGTAAAACGCCACCAGCCGTCCGTCAGACCGAATACCAGGTCGATGTCGCGCTGCATGCGCACCATTTCGAGCGCCACCAGCACGCCGTCCGGCGACAGCAGACCGCGCACGTGCGACAGCGTCTCGCTCAGGTCGCGCGTGGCATGCAGCACGTTGGCCGCCACCACGATGTCGAACGGCTCACCGTCGAAGCCCTGCGCGGCGGGGTCTTGCTCGATATCGAGCGTGCGGTAGCGGACAAACGGGTACTGGCGATATTTCTGCTCGGCCTTGGTGGTGAACAGCCGCGAGATGTCGGTGAAGACATACTCGGTGTGCGCCGCCGAGAGCGCCGGCAGCAATCCGCTGGTGGTGCCGCCGGTTCCGCCGCCGATTTCGAGGATGCGCACCTTGCGCCCGGCCCTGAGCTTCTCCGCCGCGGCCACCACCGCGGCCCGCACCAGGCCGTTGTAGGCGCGCGCCAGCGGCGACTGCTCGTACAATCGCTCGGCGGTGCTGGTGTCTCCGCCGGGAAACAGCAGTTCGAGCGGATCGACACGCCCGCGCAGCACGCCGGCCAGGTGCGGCCCGCAGCGGCCGAGCAAGGCGATCTCGGCTTCGTACTCGGGGTATGCGGCGAGCAGGCTTTCGAGTTCCGCCGCCGGATCGCGTGCCTCCAGCTCCCGCATCACCCGCAACGCCGGGCCCTGCGCTTCGAGAAAACCGTCCTCGCCCAGGATCGCCAGCAGACGGCCGAAGTAGCGCTGGTGACGCTCGATCACTCCCAGGCTGTCCGCCAGCGTCGCGGCCGTCAGCAACTCGCCGACGCGCGGCTTGCAGCCCATCTCGACGAACGCCCGCACCACCCAGGCCCCACCGATCGCCTCCAGCCGCGGTACCAGTTCGTCGTAGCGCGACATCGTCGCGCGGTCGAGCAGCGGCGGCAGCGCCTCGCCGAGCACCTCGTGCAACTCGCGGGGGCTGACGCGACCCGTGCCGCCCGCCGCCAGCTCCTGCTCCTGCCATTGCACCTCGTAGAGCCAATCCTCGATGCCGCCCTCGCTCAGCGCGCCGCTGGGCATCTTCTTGAGATGCAGACCCGAGACTTCCACCAGCAACTCGCCCGACTCGCCCAACAGCCGGATATCGGCCGTGACTGTTTCCGGATCAGGCGACGCGAGCGGCCGTAGCTGGACGTGACTCGTCGCCCGCTCTCCCCGCGCCACCGCGTGGAAATCGACGCGATCGAAGCCCATCGGCAGGTAGGTCGGCCGCTGCGTTCCCTGCGCCTCTTTGCCGGCCAAAGCCGCGCCCACCACCTGCAGCGCGGCGTCGAGCAACACCGGGTGTACGCCGTACGCGAACCCGCCGGAACGCGCTTCCTCGGTCAGGCGCAATTCGCCCTGCGCTTCGTGGCCGCCCGAGCGCAGCGCCGCGACGCCGCGGAAGCTGGCCCCCAGTTCGATGCCCCGTTCCGCCATGGCGCGATAGTGCTCATCGACGTCTTGGGACTCGTTGCAGCGCTCGCGCGCGGCCGCATCCGGCGAACCTGATTCCGCTAAGCCGGCAGCGGGCAACTCGACGGTTGCGCGTCCGCTGGCGTGCAGCCGCCACGCATCCGCCTCATCCGAATCAGCCCTGTCCGCGTCCATGCCGGAACCCGGCGCGCTAAAGATCTGGAACGAAGCTTCGCCGCGGCTGCCGGGCGTCACCACGATCTGCACCGTGCGACTCCCCTCGTCGGGCAGCACCAGCGCTTCTCCGATCGCCACGCCTTCCAGGCGAAGCTGCTCGCAACCCAGCACGGCCGCCGCCGCGGCGCGCGCCGCTTCGAGATAGGCCGTCGCCGGCAGCACCACGCGGCCGCGAACACGGTGTTCGGCAACCCACGGCAGCGTCGCGCAGCCGAGGTCCGACTCGAATAGCCCGACCGCCGCGCGCAACCGGCGCTGTAGGAGGGGGTGCTGTTGGAAGCCCGCTGTAGCGGGAGTCCGCGCAACCGCCGAGGCTTGTCCGGCCACCGCCTTTTTCTCGAACCAGTGGCGCCGCCGCTGGAACGGATAAGTCGGAATGGCAACGCGATTGCGGCGGTAGGGCCCGTCGAAGCCCTGCCAATCGACCTCGACGCCGCGGCTGTAAAGCTGCGCCAGACTGCCCAGGATCACGGGCCAGTCCTCGCGTCCTCTCGCCAGCGACGGCAGCCACAGCGCGTCGCCGGCCTCGATCGCGCGCCGCCCCATGCCGGCCAGCGTGGGGTTGGGGCCGATCTCCAAAAACACGCGGACGCCGGCTTCGTACAGGGCCGCAATGCCGTCGGCGAATCGCACCGGCTGACGCATATGCCGCCGCCAGTAGCCGCCGTCGAACACGCCGCCGCCCCGCACGATCGAGCCCGACAGGTTCGAGGCGATGCGAATGCCCGCCGGCCCCGAAGGCGTCGCGCCCGCCAGCGCTTCGAAGCGGTCGAGAACCGGTTCCATCAACGGCGAGTGGAACGCGTGCGAGACCGTCAGCGGCTGCGCCTTGACGCCCGCTGCCTTCAACTCCTCGACGGCCGAGCCGACGCCCGCGGCGTCGCCCGAAATCACCACGTTCTGGGGCCCATTGACCGCCGCGATCGCCACTCCCGGTCTGCTTCGCAACAACGCGGCGACCTCGGCCTCGCCGGCGAAAACCGCCGCCATGGCGCCGCCCGCAGGCAGCCCCTGCATCAGCCGCGCGCGCGCCGCCACCAGCGCCAAGCCGTCTTCGAGGCGCCACACCCCGGCTGTCACCGCCGCCACGTATTCGCCGAGGCTGTGCCCCAGCAGCGCGAACGGCCTCACACCCCACGAGCGCCACAGCTCGGCCAACGCATACTCCAGCGCAAACAACGCCGGTTGCGTGTACTGCGTCTGATGCAGCAGCTCCGCCGCATCGGCGGTCGGGAACAGAATCGATTCGAGCGGCCGGTCCAGATGCGGTTTCAGAATTTCCGAGCAGCGCGCGAGCGCTTCGCGAAATACCGGCTGGGTGCGGTAGAGCGCCTGCCCCATCCCGGCATACTGCGAGCCCTGGCCCGTAAACAGGAACGCGATCTTGGGACGCTCGCCCGCTTCGACGACGCCCGCGGTTGCGTCCGCCGGTTTTTCGCCGTCGAGGAAGGAGGCCAGCGCGGCGCGCATTTCCGCCGCGTCCGGGGCGACGATCGCCAGCCGCTGCGGCTCGTGGCTGCGTCCCGCGTTCGCGCTCCAGCAGATATCGGCCAGACGCGCCTCGCCGGACAACGACGCGTCCCCCAGCAAAGCCGCGTGGCGCGCCGCCAGATCCCGCAGCGCATGCGCGTCCGCGCCCGACAACGCCAGGATGTGTACCGGCCGGTCCGCCGCGTCGGCGGCGGCCAGCGGCGCTTCGGGCGCTTCTTCGAGAACCACGTGGGCGTTGGTGCCGCTGAACCCGAACGCGCTCACGCCCGCAATGCGGCGGCCCGCCAGCTCGGGCCAGGCAACCGCCGAGGTGGGCACCGCCACGGGCAGCTCCGCCCACGGAATAAACGGGTTCGGCGTTTGAAAATGCAGGTGCGGCGGAATCGTCTTATGCCGCAGCGCCAGCACGACCTTGATCAGCCCCGAAATACCGGCCGCGGCCTCCAGGTGCCCCAGGTTCGTCTTCACCGAGCCGATCCACAGCGGCGTTTCCGGGGCGCGATTCTCGCCCAGCACCGCCGCCAGCGCCTGCACCTCGATCGGATCGCCCAGCGACGTTCCCGTGCCGTGCGCCTCGACGTAGCCGACCTCGCCGGGCTTTACCGCCGCCGCGGCAAGCGCTTCGCGAATCACCGCTTCCTGCGAAGGGCCGTTGGGCGCGGTGAGGCCGCTGCTCGGCCCGTCCTGATTCACCGCCGAACCCCGGATCACCGCCAGGATGGTGTTGCCGTCCGCCACCGCGTCGCTGAGCCGCTTGAGGACCACCAGGCCGCAGCCCTCGCCTTCGCCAAAACCATCCGCGGCGGCATCGAAGGTCTTACAGCGGCCGTCGGCCGCCAGCATCTTCGTCTTGGCGAAAATCACGCTGTTGTCGGGCGACAGAATCAGGTTGACGCCGCCCGCCAGCGCCATGCGGCATTCGCCCGAGCGCAGGCTCTGGCACGCCAGATGCACCGTCACCAGCGACCCCGAGCACGCCGTATCGATCGAAATCGACGGGCCTTGCAGACCGAACACGTACGACAGCCGGCCCGACGCCACGCTATAGGCGATCCCCGAACCGTGATAGGCACTGATCTGCGTCAGATCGTTCTGGCGGACCTGCAGATTCCAATAATCGTTGGTCGACAGCGCGACGAACACGCCGGTGCGGCTGTTTTCGAGCGAACGCGGCGGCACGCCGGCATGCTCGAACGCTTCCCAGGCGACTTCGAGCAGCAGCGCGCTGCTGCGGGTCCATCACCGCGGCTTCGCGCGGCGAAATCTTGAACAACGGCGCGTCGAAGCCGTCGACGGCGTCGAGAAAACCGCCCCGCCGCGAGTAGGTCTTGCCGGGCGTGTCGGGCTCGGGGTCGTAGAAGCGCTCGACGTCCCAGCGGTCGGAGGGCACTTCACGCGTGGCGTCGACGCCGTCGCGCAGCAGCCGCCAGTAAGCCTCGGGACCGTCGATGCCGCCGGGCAGCCGGCAGCCGATGCCCACCACGGCAATCGGCTCGTGGCCGGTGCGTTCTTTCTGTTCGAGCCGCTTTTCGAGTTCCTCGATGCGCAGGAACGCTTGCTTGAGCGGAGATAGGTTGGACGGGCTCATCAAACGCGCCTCACCGCGACTCCAGCTTCTTCAACAGCATCAATTCGACCTCTTCCTCCGACAGCTCGGCGACCTCGCGCTCGCGCGAAAGCGAATCGCCTGCGGCCCCGTTGCCGGCGCCGTTCGCCGCGCCCGCCGAACTCGCGGCAGACCACTCGCGCGCCAGAAATTTGGCGACTGCCTCGATCGTCGGATGGTCGAACATCAATGTCGCCGGCAGAGGACGAGCCAGGCGCAATCCCTGGCCCAACTGATTCCGCAGTTCGACCGCCATGAGCGAATCGATCCCCAAATCCATCAGCCGTTGGCGCCGGTCGACCACCTTGCCTTTCGCCAGTCTTAACACCTGCGAAACGTGCTCGCGCACATAGTCCACGAGCAGATCGATCCGCTCGTCGCCGTCGGCGCCCGCAAGCCGTTCGGCGAACGCCGCTGTGCCCCCTGTCCCCGGTTCGGGTTCCGCTATATCGGCAACGCTCGCCGCTGCCGGTTGGCTGCGCAGCTCGTTCGTTGCACCCGCGGTTTCCGAGCCCACCTCACCGGGCAGTTGCGCAATCAGGATGTGATGGCCCAGCACTTCGGCCGGCGCTCCCGGCTCAGGCAGCGACTCGGCGGCGCAAAACCCCGACTCCCTCAGCAGCCCTGTCCACTGTGCCGGCTTCAGCAGCGGATCGTCCCCACGGATATCGTCCTCGAAGCGCTCCCAACCCTCGATCAGCCCCACCGACATCTCAAACCACGGCAGATGATCCGTCACCTCGTAAAGCAGCAGTACGCCTCCCGGCGCCAGCAGCGATCGGATGTTCGCCAGTGACGCCCGCAGGTCGCGCGTGGCGTGGACGCAGTTCGCCGCCACCACCAGATCGAAACCAGCCGCCGGGAAGCCCTGCTCCAGCGGGGGCTTCTCGATGTCATACAGCCCATAGCGCACGCCCGGATACGCCTCGAACTTGCGTGCCGCGCGCGCCAGAAACGCCTCCGACATATCCGTGAACCAATACGTCAACCCCTCGCGCCACAGAGCCGGCAACAGGGCCGAGGTCGTGCCGCCGGTGCCGGCGCCCAGTTCCATCACGCGCAGCGGACGCCCTTGCGGCGCGCTGGCCGCGGCGGCTTCGGCGACCGCCCGCGCGATGCCGTTGAAATAGCGCGGCAGCGCCCAACGCTCGTAGAGGAACTCCGCGGTCGCGAATTCGCCGCCGGGGAAAATCGTGTCGAGCGGACTCTCGGCGCCCCGCAACACGCCGACCAGCATGCGGCCACAGCGGCCCAGATAGTCCATCAGCGGGGGCAGATCGGCGTTGAGCCGCGCCGCTTCGGCCCAGGCCTCGTCCAATTGCGGAGCGCGCAGTCCTTCCCGGCTGACCCAGCGCCCGTCGTCGCGCCGCGACAGCAGTTGCGCCGCCTCCAGCCGCGTCAGCCAGCGCCGCATCAGGTGACGGTAGGTCGGCAGAAATCCCGAACGCTCGATCAGTTCCTCGACCGTCAGCGCGTCCTCGCCGCCGGTAAATACACCGGCCGCGCCGAACGCCAATAGCATGTGCTCGACCGTCAGGCGATCGAGCGCCGCCCAGCGCGCCCGATAGCTATCGAGATGCAAATCGAGCGGGCCGGTCTGTGCCTGCCGCTCCGCCGCCCCCACCACGCAGCCCCAACGGGCCTCCGCGCTCAACGTCGGCACGGCCGTCGAAACGGCAGCGGACACGGCATCATGCCAGTAGCGCTCGCGTTCGAACGGATAGGTCGGCAGCGCCACCTTGGGCCTTGGCCGTTCGCGATACACTCCCGCCCAGTCCACCGCGACGCCGTTCGCCGACAACACCGCCAGCGAATTCAGCATCTCGACGATGTCGTCGCCATGGCTGCGGATCGAAGGCAACCACACTTTGTTGTCGGGCTGGCAGCGCACGCCCAACGCAACCAGCGTCGGCTCGGGCCCCATCTCGACGAAGACGCCGTATCCACGCGCAGTCAGCGCTTCGAGCCCGGCCCGGAATTGCACCGTCTCGCGGATATGGCGCACCCAGTAGGCGGCGTTGGTGATTTCGCCCGGCCGCACGAAATCGCCGGTGACGTTGGAAACCAAAGGGATGCGCGGCTCGCTGTAGCGCACCTGCGCGGCGGCGCGCTCGAACGCGTCCATCATGGGGTCCATCAGATGCGAGTGGAACCCTCGGGCTGCGGCCAGATCCCGCGTCTTGATGCCCATCGCAGCGAGCTTGGCCGCGAGCCGCGCGAGGGCCTCGCGCGTCCCCGAGACCACCACGTTCGTCGGTGCGTTCAGCGCCGCGATCGAAAGCGCCTGCGCCTCATCGGCGATCGCGGCGCGCACTGTCGCCTCGTCGGCGAACACGCTCATCATGCTGCCATCGCCGGCCAGATCCTGCATCAGCCGGCCGCGCTCGGCGATCAGCCGCAGGCCTTCTTCGAGCGAAAAGACGCCGGCCACACAGGCCGCGACGTCCTCGCCCAGGCTATGCCCCATCACCGCCACCGGCTTGACGCCCCACGACAGCCACAGTTGGGCCAGCGCATACTCGAGGGCAAACAACGCCGGCTGCGCATAGACGGTCTGCGCCAACGGGCCGCCGTCGCCGCTTGGCTCGAACATCAGTTCGGTGAGCGGGCGGTCGAGCAGCGGTCGCAGGATCTCGGCGCAGCGCTCGATCGTGGTGCGAAACACCGGTTCGGAGTCGTACAGCGCGCGGCCCATGCCGGCGTACTGACTGCCCTGCCCCGTGAACAGAAACACCACGCCGGGCTCCGCCGAAGGCGGAACGAAGCCCGTCGCGAGACGATATGCCGCGTTCGCTTCGCCCGTCGCGGCAAAACTGGCGAGTGCCTCCCGCGCCTCCGCGCGCGAGCCGGCAACCAGTGCCAGGCGATGCTCAAAGCTGGCCCGGCCCGTGTTCGCCGCAAAGCAAACATCGGCGAATTCGGGAGCTGGCGCGCCAAGGCAGCCGGCGTACACGCCGGCCAGGGTGCGCAACGCCGCCGCGCTCTTGGCCGAAAGCGTGAGCACCTCCGCCGGCCGCGCGGGACGCTGCGCCGCGGGCTCGCGACCCGGCGCTTCCTCCACGATGATGTGGGCGTTGGTGCCGCCAAATCCGAACGAGCTCACACCCGCTCGCCGGGGCGTCTCGCCCGCCGGCCAGGCGGTCGCCTTGCCGGGCACGACGGCCGGAATCTCCTGCCAGGGAATCTGCGGGCTCAGCTCGCGCAGGTGCAGGTGCGCCGGAATTTCCTCGTGCTCGAGCGCCAGCACGACCTTCATCAAGCCGGCCACACCCGCTGCGGCTTCCATGTGGCCAAGGTTGGTCTTCACCGATCCCAGCAGAAACGGATTGCCCGCGCCGCGGCCTTCGCCCAGCGCCGCGCCCAGCGCCTGCGCTTCGATCGGATCGCCCAGCGCCGTGCCCGTGCCGTGCGCTTCGACGTAGTGAATATCGCGCGGCTCGAGCCCGGCATTGGCCAGCGCCGCCCGGATCACGGCGGTCTGCGAAGGGCCGTTCGGCGCGGTCAGCCCGCTGCTGCGGCCATCCTGGTTCACCGCCGAGCCGCGAATCACCGCCAGCACCGAGTCGCCGTCGGCGAGCGCGTCCGATAGCCGCTTCAACACCAGAACGCCGCAGCCCTCCGAGCGCACAAAGCCGTCCGCGGCGGCGTCGAAGGTTTTGCAGCGGCCGTCGGAAGCCATCATGCGCGCTTTGGAGAGGGCCACCGTCAACTCGGGCAGCAGAATCGCATTGACGCCGCCCGCCAGCGCCATGCGGCATTCGCCCGCGCGCAGGCTCTGGCACGCCAGATGGATCGCCACCAGCGACGACGAGCAGGCCGTATCGACCGCCAGGCTTGGTCCGCGCAGTCCCAGAATGTAGGAAAGGCGCCCGGCCACCACGCTATGCGCCCCGCCGGTCCCGAAGTAGGTGTCGATGCCGGCGACGTCGCCCTGCTTCACCTGGAGCTGCGCGTAGTCGTTGGTCGACAGGCCGACAAAGACGCCCGTGGCGCTCTCGTTCAAACGGTCGGGCGCCTGGCAGGCGCGTTCGAGCGCTTCCCAGGCCACCTCCAGCAGCAGACGCTGCTGCGGGTCCATCGTCATCGCCTCGCGCGGCGAGATATTGAAAAACGCGGGGTCGAACTGATCGATGCCCTCGACGAAACCTCCCCAGCGCGTCGCCATTTTGCCCGGCGCGTCGACTGCCGCATCGTAATAGGCATCGACGTCCCAGCGCTCGGAGGGAATCTCGGTGATCGCATCGACGCCGTTGCGCAGCAACTCCCAGTAGGTCTCGGCACTGCGCACGCCGCCCGGAAAGCGGCAGCCCATGCCGATGATCGCCAACGGCTCGCTGCGCTGGCGCTCGAGCGCCTCGAGTTTCGCGCGCGTTTCGCGAATCTCGAGCAGTGCGCGTTTGACCGGGGACAACTCATTCCCCGTTGCTTCCTGCTGACTCAATGGACCGTCCCCTTCCGCCCGCCGGCGAGTTCTTCGAGCAGCAATAGCTCGGCCTCGGCATCGGAGAGTTGCTCGATCTCGGCGGCCATCGCGCCCGGCGCGTCCCCGGCGCCCGCAGGCCTCGCCGCCGCTCCGGCCGCCGGCTCCGCCGCGAGCCCCAGTGCTGGCAACAGGTACCCGGCAAGCGTATCGATCGTCGGGTAATCGAAAAGCAAGGTCGCCGGCAGCGACTTGCGGACCGCCAGGCTGGCGCCGAGCATGTTGCGCAGCTCGACCGCCATCAACGAGTCGAGCCCGATGTCGCTCAACGGACGGCGATCGTCGATCGCGTAGCGCGCATCGAACCCCAGGGCGCGGCGTACTTGCTCGCGGATATGCGCGACCAGCATCGGCCGCCGCTCGTTGGCCGGAGCCGCCATGGCCCGTTCCGCGAACGTCTTCTCGCTCGACGCCTCCAGCGTCTGCCGGCGCTCGCTCGCGGCGCGGCGCTGGCCGGCCACGGCCGAGAAGTAGGGGCTCACGCGATCGCCGAACGGAGCGACGAAGCGCTCCCAATCGACCGGCAGCACGCCCGCCTGCACCGCGTCAGAGCGAAGCAGCCCGCCAAAGGCGCGCAGCCCCTCCGCGGTGGGGATGCCGCCCATGCCTTGTAGCTTGACGCGCTCGACAATGGCCCGCGCCGTCGCCGCCGCGCCGATCTCGCTCCACGGGCCCCAGTTGATCGACAGCGCCGGCAACCCGTTGTGGCGCCGCGCGAACGCCAGCGCATCGAGAAACGCGTTCGCCGCCGCGTGATTGCTCTGGCCCGCCGACCCCAATAACGACGCCACCGAGGAAAACAGCACGAAAAAGTCCAGCGTCGCGCCCGCCGTCGCCGTGTGCAGATTCCACGCGCCGCCGACCTTGGCGCGCAATACGCGCTCGAAGCGTTGCCAGTTCTGCTGCAGCAACACGCCGTCGTCGAGCGCCCCCGCGGCATGAATCACGCCCCGCAGCGCCGCCGGCCCGGCCGCAATCTCGTCAACAACCGCCTGCACGTCCGCCGGCCGCGAAACATCGCCCCGCACCACGCGGATCGATGCTCCCTTCTGCTCGATCTTGCGAATCTGCTCCAAAGCCTCGGGCGATGCCCCACTGCGGCCCAGCAGCACGAAATGCCGTGCACCGCGCTCCACCATCCAGTCGGTTACCGCCAGCCCCAATGCGCCGCAGCCGCCGCTGATCAGGTAAGACGCCTCCGCAGGGAACCGGCCGCCCGAGACCGGCTCCTGCGTCAACACGATCTTGCCGGTGTGCTTGGCCTGCGCCATGAACCGGAACGCCGCGATGACTTCTTCGAGCGGGAAACTCTTCGACGGCAGAGGACGCAGCCGGCCCGCAGCGGCGTCTGCGACGATGCCCGGCAGCATGTCGGCAACCAGGCGCGGGTTGTTCTCCGAATCCGCCGCAAAATCGATGACGTGGTAGGCGATGTCGGGGCGCTCGGCCGCCACGCGCTCGGGTTCCCAGATGCCGGCCTTGCCGATCTCGACGAAGCGGCCGCCGCGCGCCGTCGCCGACAAGCTCGCCGGGATCAACTCGCCCGACAGCGAGTTCAACACTATGTCGACTCCGGCGCCGCCGCTGTGTTCGAGAACCCCCGCCGCAAACGCCGTGCTGCGCGAGTCGAACACATGCTGAACGCCCACCGAGCGCAGCCAGGCACGCTTTTCCTCGCTGCCGGCCGTCGCAAAAACTTCCGCGCCGGCGCGCTGCGCAAGCTGCACCGCCGCGTAGCCCACGCCGCCCGCCGCGGCGTGAATCAGCACCCGCTCGCCCCGGCGCAAGCCCGCCTTGGCGTGCAGCGCATAGCTCGCCGTCAGGAACGCCACCGGCAGCGTCGCCGCTTGTTCGAAGCGGAGGGCGGCCGGTTTTTTGACGACAAACTCCACGCGCGTCGTGGCGAACGTCGCGAAGCTGTCGTAGGCCAGCGCCACCACTTCGTCGCCCTCGCGCAGCCAGTCCACGCCCTGGCCCACGCGGGCCACCGTCCCTGCGCATTCGCCCCCAAACGGCGGCGCAGCTCCCGGGTACATCCCCAGCGCATTCAGCACGTCGCGGAAATTCAATCCCGTCGCCTGAACGCGGATCTCCACCTCCGACGGTCCCGGCGAGCGCCGCTCGGCGCTCTCCAGACGCAGGTTATCGAGTACGCCGCGCTCGCCGATCCTCAGGCAGCGGTTTTGCTCATTCTCGGGCGTCTCCGCAACGAGGCCGGCATCGAGCGCAATCGGCTTGCGAACCAGCCGCGCGACATGGCGTTCCCCGCCGCGGATCGCAATCTGATCCTCGTCATCGGGTTCGAGTAGTTCCTGGCACAGCTTGCGCGCCGCGTCTTCATCGTTGGGATCGAGATCGATCCGCACGGTCTTCAATTCCGGATGCTCGAAGGCCAGAGTCCGGCCCAGGCCCCACAGCAGCGACTGCGGCAGCGCGGACGCATCGAGTTCCCCGGCGACATCGTGAACGCCGCGCGTCACCATCCAAAGCCGCGGTGGATCGGACGGATATACCGCCGCAATCGCCTGCACCAGCGACAACGCGCTGCCGGCGGCCACCGCGCTTGCCTCCTCGACCGAAGCCGCGCCCGCAACCGGTCCCGAGCCGCCGCCGGCGCCCCAATCGGAAACGAGGGCTGCGTCCAAAGACGCCAGGTGGACGACCCCGCGCACCGCCCGCCCGTGGTTCGAAAGCTCCGCCAGGCCGCCTTCGATCGCATCACTTGCAATAACGACCGACGCCTCGCCGCGCTGCGCCAGCTCGCGCCGCAGCCCGCCCGCAAAGCCTCCGTGGTCGCCGACGATCACCCAGGTATCGCGGCGCTTCTCGATTTTCTGCGCCAGTCCCTCGGCGTCGATGGCCGGAGCGCGGGCCACCCCGATCACCTGCCAGCCATCGCCTTCGCCGCGCTCGACTTGCGGAAACACCGCGGCTTCACGGAAACCCAGCTCGCCGAGCAGGCTCATCCAGCGTTCGCGCGACAACAGCGGATGCCTCGTCCGCAGCTCACTGTCGGTAAACTTCCACCAGCCTTCGGTCAACCCGAACGTCAGGTCCACCCAACGCGCCGGCCCGGTGCCTTCCACAAACACCAGCAGTCCCGCGGGAGCCAGCAGGTCTTTCATGTAGCCGACCGTGCGGCCCAGATCCTCGGTGGCGTGCAGCACGTTCGAGGCCAGGATGATGTCGAACTGATGCGGCGCAAAGCCCTGCGTCAGCGGATCGCGCTCGACGTCGAGAATCTCAAAGCGGGTATTGGTGTATTGCTTGTAGTTCTCGCGCGCCTTGTGGAGAAACAGGTTCCCCAGATCGCTGAACACATATTCGATGCCCGCCCGCTGCAGCCTCGGCAGCGCGTAGCGCGTCGTGCCGCCGGTGCCGGCGCCGACTTCGAGCACGCGTACGCGCTGGCCCGCCGGTAGTTGCGCGCAGGCCGCGGCCATCGCGTCTCCCGCCAGCCGGTTGTAGACGCGAGCGAACGCCGAGTGGCCGTAGAGCGCCTCGAGATTCGACACCGAGCCTTCGGGGAACAGCAGTTGCAGCGGATCGGCCGTGCCGCGCAGCACGCCCGCGAGCTGCTCGCCGCAATCGGCCACCAGCTTGAGCTGCACCCGCGATTCGGGATAACGTTCGAACAGGCCGTCGCGCAAAGCCGCGTATTCACCGTTCTCCAACGGCCCAGCCACTACATAACCATCTTCGGGGCCGTCGCCGTCTCGATTCAAACGGCCTTCTTCACGCAGCATTTCGAGCAGGCAGCCCAGCAGGCGTCCATAGCGCGGCAGTACGCCCAGTTGCGCGCCGAGCGACGCGGCGGTGATGCGATCTCCGGCCGCGGGCTTCCAGCCCAGCTCGAGCAAAGCGCGCTCGACATAGACCGCGCACAGCCGGTCAACCCCGGCCAGCATCTCGCGATATCGCGGCAGGCCCTCGGCGGCGCCTAGTTCCTCGAACGCCGGCGCGATCTGCGCGCTTAATGCCTTGGGGGCCGCCAGCGCCGGAGCCGCCGGCTGAGCCGCCGCGTAGTCGCGGCCCGTCGGCTGCCATTCCACCGCATAGAGCCACTCGGCGACCGGGTCGCGATCGGTCGCCCGCCGCAGAGTTTCTTCCTCGACGCGCCGCACGCGGAACCCGGCGACATCGGCCACCAGCCGGCCGCTCTCATCGTACAGCCGGATATCCGCCGAATAGCAGCGCGAACCGCACGGGGTCACCCGCGCGTGGCTCCACAACGCGCGCGGAAATTCGCCGTGCAGCGTCACCCGCTCGCACGAGACCGGCACCAGGATACCCGGCTCAGTGTCGTTCTCCCCAACGGCCTGAATCAGCGTCTGCTGCGCCGCGTCGAGCAGCGCCGGGTGTACGATCGCGCCGGACGCTTCCGCGAAAAGATGCTCGGGCAGCCGCGCCAGGCCGAACGCTTCGTTCGCCGTCCGATACAGCTCGACCAACCCCCGGAACGCCGGCCCGAACTGCAGGCCGCGCGCGTGCAGCTTGTCGTAGTGCGCCGCGATGTCGACCCGCTCGCCGCAGCGTTGGCGTAGCGCCGCCAGGTCCTGCGTTTCCGGCGCCGCCGGTGAAACGGCGCGTAGCGTGGCGGAGGCGTGCGACACCCAACCGGCATCCTCGTGGGAACCGGACGCCTCGCTGAAAAACTCAAACTGCGAAACCCCGTCGCCGTGCGGCGTCAAAACCGATTGCACTACGCGGCGCTCGCCATCGGGAACGATCAGCGCCTGCGCCAGCGTCAGCCCTTCGACCGCAACCGGTGCACCAAGCGACGACTCGGCCGCCGCGCCGAGCGCCGCCGCCAGGTAGCCCGTTGCCGGAAACACCGCCATCCCGAACAACCGGTGATCGTTCAGAAACGAATCCGCGGCGCTCACAACAGCTTCGAAAACAGCGGCCTTGATCGCCGGAGACTTCAGCCGCCGCCCCGGCAGCCGGCTCGTGCCCCGCGTTTCTCCGGCGCCGGCAGTATCGGTCCTCCGCTCCGGGTCGAGCCCAAGCGGCGCGTCAATCCAATGCCGTTGCCGCTCGAACGGATACGTCGGTATCGCCAACCGCCGCCGCTCATACGGCGCATCGAAGGCCCGGCCGTCGATCGCGGCGCCGCCCACATAAAGCGCCGCCAGACTCTCTAGCAGCGCCGTCCAGTCGTCGCCGCCGCGCCGCAGCGACGGCAGCCACTCGGCCTGCCGCTCGCCTGCCACGATGCGCGCCGCGCCGCTCAACGCCGGGTGCGGGCCGATCTCGACAAACCAGCGATAGCCCTGCCCCAGCATCGACTCAATCCCGTCGGCGAAGCGGACCGGTTGGCGCAAATGCCGCCGCCAATAGCCCGCGTTGCTGAGCTCGCCCGGCAGCGCCGCGCGCCCGGTGACGTTCGAGATCACGCTCAGTTTGGGCTCATCGAAGCGCACCAGACGTAGCGCTCGCTCGAACTCATCGAGCACCGGATCCATACACGGCGAATGAAACGCATGCGACACCGCCAAACGCTGCCAGCGGATCGCCCCGCGGTCCAAGGCTTCGAGCACCGCGGCCAGCGCATCGCGCTCGCCCGATACGACCACTTGCGAGGGTCCGTTGATGGCAGCCAGCGTGACACGATCCGCACCGCCGCCCGAGCCACTACCCGCGCCGCTGTCCGCGACGCCCCTGACGACGCGCGCCACGATGTCTTCGGCGGCGAACACCGCCGCCATCTCGCCCACGCCCGGCGCGGCCTGCATCAGCCGGCCGCGTTCGGCGACCAGGTGCAGCGCGTCTTCCAGGCTGAACACACCGGCCACGCACGCCGCAACGTATTCGCCGATGCTGTGGCCAATCACCGCGTCGGGCACGATGCCCCACTCGCGCCACAACTGGGCCAGGGCGTACTCCACGGCAAACAGCGCCGGCTGCGTGAACTGCGTCGCATCGACGGCGCGGTCCTCAGGATCGGCCGGGTAGAGCACATCGAGCAGCGGCCGCGGCAGGTCGCGCTCGAGAATTTCACTGCAGCGCTCGATCGTTGCGCGGAATCCGGGGTGCGTATCGAACAAGCCCCGCGCCATGCCCGGAAACTGCGCTCCCTGCCCGGTGAACAGGAAGGCGACCCGCGGCGCCTTGCCGGGCACGGATCGCTGGAACGCGTCCGGGCTCTGAACCAACTCGCGAAGACGTTCGCGGATCGCTGCGGCCGAATCGCCCACCACCGCCGCGCGATGCGGCCAGTGCGAGCGCCCCACCGCTGCCGTGTGGCACACGTCAGCCAGCGGAGCCGCGCGCTCGTCGATGAACTCCATTTCGCCCAGGTACGCTTCCTGGCGCTCCACCAGCGACCGCAGCGCTTCGGGAGTCTTCGCCGACAGCATCAGAATATGCGCCGGCCGCTCCATGGGCGCCGTCTCGCGCGGGAACTCCGGGGCCTCTTCAAGAACGACGTGCGCGTTGGTGCCCCCCATGCCAAACGAGCTGACCCCGGCGCGCCGCGGTCCCGCCGACGGCCAATCGTCAAGCGCCGCGTTCACATAGAACGGGCTGTTCGCAAAATCGATCTGCTCGTTCGGCCGCGTGAAATGCAAGCTCGGCGGCCGCGTGCGGTGCCGCAGCATTAACGAAGCCTTGATCAGGCTGGTGATCCCGGCGGCAACGTCGAGATGGCCGATGTTACCTTTCACCGACCCCAGCGCGCAGAACTGCTTCCGCTCGGTGGTTTCGCGAAACGCCCGCGTCAGCGCCGCGATCTCGATGGGGTCTCCCTGCGGCGTCCCCGTCCCATGCGCTTCGATATAGCTGATCGAATCGGCGTCGACGCCGGCGTTGGCCAGCGCCTGCGCAATCACTCCCGCCTGCCCCTCGACGCCCGGCGCGGTGTAGCCGACCTTCGCCGCGCCGTCGTTGTTGATCGCCGAGCCCTTGAGCACCGCGTAAATCTCATCGCCGTCGCGCACCGCAGCAGCCAACGGCTTGAGCACCACAATGCCCGCGCCGCGCCCAAAGATCGTCCCCTGCGCATCGGCGTCGAACGGCCGGCAATGCCCGTCGGGCGACAGGATCATGCCCTGCTCGAAGCGGTAGCCGGTTTCCTGCGGCAGATAAATCGACACCCCGCCCGCCAGCGCCATGTCGCACTCGCCGCCAAGCAGCGCCTGCCGCGCCAGATGCACCGCCACCAGCGACGACGAACAGGCGCTCTGCACGT
Source organism: Terriglobia bacterium (assembly GCA_963824095.1). Lineage (GTDB taxonomy): Bacteria > Acidobacteriota > Terriglobia > Bryobacterales > UBA6623 > JBBDWJ01. The sequence goes on from CAWGNS010000005.1 coordinate 104,346, forward strand.
TGATGCTCGGCCCGCTCAGGTTCAGCTTGTAGGAAACACGCGTCGTCAGAAAATCGTTGCCGTTGGCAAGAATCGCCTTGAGATTACCGCCCGGCCAGCACAAATTCCCGGAACGTCATTTCGGGATGCACATTGTGCAGCAGGTAGGTGCTCAGCGACTGCGCCGCGAACACGCCCACCGAGCTTCCGGTCTCCTGCGGGTTGTAACCCGCCGACTCCAGCGCCTCCCAGGCGCATTCCAGAAACACGCGGCCCTGCGGATCGAGCAGAGCTCGCTTCGCGTGGGCTGAAGCCGAAAAACGACGCGTCGAACATCTCGACGTCGTCGAGCATCGACGAGACCGCCACATAGTCCGCCTCATCCAGGCGCGCTCCGCCCGCCCCGCTGCGCTCGAGTTGCTCGCGCGTCAGCGTGCGGCCGGCCTCGACGCCCTCGCGAAGGTTGCGCCAGAATTCCTGGATGTTGCGGGCGCCGGGAAAGCGCCCCGCCATCCCCACGATGGCGACATCAAGCTCGTCGATCTCTACCGGCATAGTTGGTGTCTTCCGCACCTGGCCGCCCGCCGCGGCTACGCGCCCGTGCCCCCCCGCCGGCGCCGCATGCGTTCACGGCTGCTCCGGCCGCGATCCTGGTCGGCCGCCACGCGGCCCGCCGGGCGGCTGTCTCCCGCAGTGAGGTGTTCGCACAGCGTCCGCACGGTGGGAAACTGGAACAGATCGGTCATCGTCAACCCGTTGCCCACCACTTCGTGAATCTTGCGATAGACCTGAGCCGCCAGCACCGACGTGCCCCCCAGGTCGAAGAAGTTGCCGTCCAGATCGATCTCGGTGCCCAGCGCCTCGGCCCAGATCCGCGCCACGCTTCGCTCCAGCGCGCTCGCCGGCTCGGCCGCGGCTGCAGCAGAGGAAGCAGCGTCTGCGGCTCCCTCGGCCGAGGCGACGACATCGACCGCGATCGCGCATCCGTAACGGTCGCGGGGCAGCCTCTCCGCCAACTTCACGGCTTCGGCGCGAGCCGCTTCGCTGGTCGCAACGACGAGTTTCTGCAGCGGTAAAACCGCGCCCTCGAGATGGCGGCGCACCTGCGGGCCGCCGGCATCGAGGCCAATCCAGATCGCCGCCTCGCGGCTCCGCAGCGCAGCCAGGAACGACCGCAGGCCCTGCGCACGCGATACCGGGATGTAGCCCTGCGCGCGCGACAGCTCTTTCATCGCGAACCCGCGGCTCATGCCTACTTCGTCCCACAGACTCCAGGCGAGCGAAATCGCGCGGCGTCCCCGGGCGCGCTCGCGTTCGATGCTGGCGTCCAGAAACGCGTTGGCCGCCGCGTAAGCGCCCGACGAGAAGCCGCCGAAAAATCCGTTCACCGACGAGAACCCCACCAGGAACGCCTCGGGCCGCGTCCGAAGCACCTCGATCACCGCCCGCGTACCCTGCACCTTGGGCGCGATCGCCGAGCGGAAATCGTCGCGCGTCTCGTCCGCGATCAGACGCTCGCGAAACGTGCCCGCCAGATGCAGCACGCCTCCCAGCGCTACGCCCCATTGCGCTTCGGCCGAGGCCACCGCACCCGCGAGCGCCTCCGCGTCACAAACATCGGCAACTTCGTATCGCACGCCGGCGCCTGGCGCCCGCGACTCGGCGAGCGATTGCAACTCGCCAAGCGCCTTGCCCCGCTCGGCGTCCAGGCCATCGAGCGCAGTCCGGCCAACCAGCAATAGCCGCGCGCCATATTCCTTCACCAGATGACGCGCCACCTCCAAAGCGATTCCGCCCAGACCGCCGGTCAACAGGTAGAGGCCGCCCTGCTCGAACGGCGGCGGCTGTTTCTCGCTCGCAGCCAGCGCGGCGTTGGCCAGCCGCGGCGCCCAGCGTTCGCCGCCGCGGTAGGCGACCACGCTCTCGGCCGGCAGCGCCGTGATCTCCGCCGCCAGCAGCCGCGCATCATCGGCCACCGGCGTCGCGTCGAGATCCACATGGCAGCAGGTGACCCAGGGAAGCTCTTGCTGCACGGTCTTCGCGAATCCCGAAAGCGCCGCGTGCGCCGCCGCGTCTGTTCCCGTGAGAATCGCCTCGCCGGCCGCGACGCGCTGCGCGCACCGCGTACCCACAACCAGACGCGTTGGCCCCGCGCCGTCCTGAACCTTCTGCAGCGCCTGCGCCACCTGCAGCACCGACAGCAGGCCGCTATCGAGCGCGCGGTCGAACGCTGCGGGCGACTCCGGCTCCACGTCCGCGTCACAGCCCCACAAGTGCGCCACCGCGTCGACACGCCCATCCGCCGAAACCGTCTCGAGCAGCGCCACATACTGCGCCGCATCGGTTGGGTCGATCGTATACTCCCCGGCGTCCGTCCGCGCCAGCGCCGCGCCCCGCCGCACGACCACGCCGACCCCTCCGCGCCCGGCCAAATCCTCGGCCAACCGCTCGCCCACGCCACCCACGTCGGCGAAGATCAGACACCGTGCAGGCGCCAGCCCACCCGCCGCGACGGCCTGCCGCCGCCGCCAGATCTTGCGGTAAAACCAGTCCGGGATCGTATTGGCCGTTTCCAGCGCCAGGTCCACGCGCTTGAGAATGCCGTCGAACTCGCCCGCCCGCAGCCGCGACGCCAGTTGCGCGCGCTGGATTTTCCCGATCGACGTCTTGGGGATCTCCTCGCGCTCGACCGGAACCAGATATGTCGTGCTGACCCCGATCGACGCCATTACCTTCGAGCGCACCTGCCGCAGCAGCCCCGCCATCTCCGCATCGCCTGGCCAAGCACCGCCGGACGGGCTGAAGCAGATCGCCAGCCGGTCGGTGTCGCTGCCCGGCTCGCGGATCGCGAAAGCCGCCGTAAACGACGCTTCGATTCCCGGAATGTCCTCGACGACTTTCTCGATCTCGTGGCCGTGAAAGTTGGCCCCGTTGATGATGATGACGTCTTTCTCGCGGCCCGTAATCGTCATCCGTCGATTGCGGATGATCCCCAGGTCCCCGGTGATAAACCAGCCGTCGTCGCTGAACGAGTCGCGGTTGGCCTCGGGGTTGCGGAAATAGCCCTTGAGCACGCTGCTTCCCCGCACCTGCAAACGGCCAACGACCCCTTCGGGTACGACCTGGTTCTCGCGGTCGACAATGCGCATCGAAAAACCCGGCACCGGTTCGCCCACCTCGACGAACAAATCCTCGTCGGAGGTGCGTTCAAGCGAATAGTCGCGGACGAAGGTGACCGCCGAGCAGGTTTCCGACATCCCCCAACTGGGGTGCATCGCCCCCGCCCGCAGCCCGTGCGGCGCCAGCAGCGACAGGAAGCGGCGCGCCGTCTGCGACACGATGGCTTCGCCGGCATTCAGAATGAAGCGCACGCTCGATAGGTCCCAATGCCGCCGCGCGACTTCGTCAGCCTGCGCATTGACCAGTCCGTAGGCGAAGTTCGGAGCCCAGGTCGCCGTCGCCCGGTAGCGGTCCAGCCAGTCGATCCACTGCAGCGGGTCGGCCAACATCTCTTGCGTCGGCGCGTGGACTTGCATGCAGGGCACTGTCACGTCGCGCAGGTGGAACATGACGATGCCGCCCACGTGGTCGAGCGGCAGCCAGTTCACCGAAACATCCTGCGGGGTGAAGCGGTTCATGCGGCGCGTGGCAGCCGAGCGCGCCAGCAGCGCGCGATGGCTCTGCATCACCGCCTTGGGAGCGCCGGTGCTGCCCGAGGTCAGCAGCAGGATCGCCAGATCGTCGGGCTCGCTCGGGTGCCAGTCGTGGTCGCGCGAGCCGCGCAGCAAATCTCCGATCGCATGAACCGCGAAGCCCTCGGCCGGCAGCAAACCGCTGATGCCGCGCACCCCAGCCGCCAGCCCGTCGCTCGCTACCACGATGGGACGTTCCAGCATCTGCCAAGCGTTGTGCAGCTTCGCCACCGTGCCGTTCACCGAGTTGTAGGTCGGCGCAATCGAAACCGGAACCGGGACGAAGCCGCCCAGCGTGCAACCCCAGAACGCGGCCAGAAAATCCTCGGCACGGTCGAGTTGAAACAGCACTGGATCGCCGACCTTCAATCCCGCCCGCCGCAGGCCGCCCAACACTCGTTCGCCCGCTTCAAGCAGCGCCGGGTAGGACTGAAACGAATCGCTGCCGCCCGCGTGAACATAAATCACGCCCTTACCGGGTGCCTCGCTCGCCGCCCGCCGCAGCGCCTCGGCCAAGGTCGCCGGCACTCCCGGCTCCTCCGGCAGCGGTTCGCCGTGGCTGATCGCCGGAACCGCCTCCGCCTCGGCCGTAGTCTCCGCCGCAACCGCCTTGCGGGCCGCTGTGCTGGGTGCCTCCGCCGTCGCGTGCGCCTTCCAGGTTTCCAGCAGATCGGAAACATGCAGCAGACGCGTCCGCCGCCGGTCCTCCCGAATCTCCACGCTCGCCGCTGTGGGCAGGCGGGCGAACACTTCGCGGCACTGCGCCGCCGTCGCCGCGTCGGCCAGCGGCAGCGCCATTAGTGCGTCTTCGTCGACCGTGCCGTCCTCGCGCAGGGGAATCGCCGAAACCGGCACGCAGACCAGCGGCAGAGCCAGATCCTCGATGCCCTTCCGAACACCCGCCAGCACGCGCTCGGCCTGGAACGGCCCATTCGGAACGACGTAGCCCAGCAGTTCGGTCCCAGCAGCGCCCGCGCGCGCCATCACCGCGCAGTCGCCGACCGCGGACTGCTCGAGCAACGCCTGTTCGACCCGTGCGAGCACGGTCTCGAGACGCCCGGCCGGAGTCCGCAATTGCTGGCTGGGTTTGTCGTCCGTCACCGGCATCCTGCTATGTCCTTTCCCGAACCGTTCCGCCCCAGACCGCGCCACACCAAACCGGGGCGCTTCGCCGCGCAGGGTTGCGGCTTACCCGCTTCGCCTTAGGGCAGATGATTCCTTTTCCCATCGCAATCTAGGGGGCAAAGCAAGCCGCGGCCTCAGGTCATCCAGCGGCGCCTGCCCGGGACGTCCCCCCGCATGCCACGAAAACACCAGCGCGCACACCACAGCCGACCGGCTGCCCCCCGGCAAGAATTGCAGTTTGATGGCCAAACAAACAACTCGGATTTCGCCCCGCGAGCCTCGCCGGAAAGCCTTCCGGCAGCTGCCGCCGGGGGCAAAATCGCCGCTACCGGACAAGTGCGCCGCGGCCGCCGGCACCCTGCTTGCGCCGCCCGGCCGCCGCCTACGCTCCGCTCTAGGCCGACTCCGTCGGTTCGCTTCCAGGCTAAACCCCAAACACTTCTAGACAATCAACTTACGGCCCAACCACCGCCGCGCGACCGGCGCCCGCGGCGGCCTATCCCGGCACGCAACTTTTCCGCCACCGTTCCAAGTTTTTTGGAACTAGCGCAACACCGCGACGACGGTCTCGCGAAACCGCGATCGCGCAGGACCCTTAGAATGCCCCTAAGACGGCGCGAAGCCGTATTCCAGATCTCTAAAGTTCCAAACACGTCTGCGCGTCCACCGGGCGCTCACGCGGCCCTACGGGCGATGGGGGGATGAACCTGCCGGCGCGCTCGCTGCTGGAAGGGGACAGTTACCGCGTTTCGCGCCCTGCGAAGCGAACACGCGACGAAATCGAGAAGGGAAACGCGGGGACTGACCCCATTTGGTCCTGGCCCACTTGGTCTCGGGCCCCTAATGGCCCCGACCCCACTGGGCCGAAACCTCGCCGCTCCGGACCTACAACTCGATTTCCTCGCGCTCTTCCGAACCATCTTCCGCGCCGGGGCCGGCCGCCTGCGACGCCCACAGCAGCGTATCAACCTGGTCGGCCAACTCCCGCACCGTCGGTGCCTCGAACAGCGTTCGCAACGGCAGTAGCACGCCATACTGTTTCCGGATACGCGACATCACGCCCGTTCCCAGCAGAGAATGGCCGCCCAGCTCGAAAAAGTTGTCGTCGAGGCGCACCTCGGCGACCCCCAGCATCTCCTTCCAGATACCGACGATCTGCTGCTGCGTCGGGGAAAACCCATTCGCCGCGGCGGCTTCGGCGGACACCGCCGCGACCGCTCCGCCGTCGCCGGGCTCTGCCACGGGCCGCCACTTCGAGGCCGCCTGAGCTTGATCGAGCAGGCCAACCAGATCGCGAGGAACTACCCCGACCCGCTCGAGCGAGGTGGCGAAAATCCTACGCAGCGCCTCGAGCCCCTCTTCGTTGCGAATGCAATCCTGCCAATACGCGGAGGCGCGCATGTGCGAGGGAATATCATCGGCGAGCGCCATCCCGACATCGCGCCAGGTGTCCCATGCCACCGAGATCACGCGGCTGCCCGCCAGCTCGTCCGCCGCCTGCGGGTAGGCGTCGAGAAACAAGTTCGCGGCGCCGAAATCCACCGAGCCAACCAGTCCGACATAGGCATCGATCGAAGAGCACAGCAACAGAAAATCGGGGCGGTCAGGCGCGATCGTCCGCGCCAGAATGCGCGTGCCGCGCACCTTGGGCGCGAGCACTTTCTCGATGCCCTCGCGCGATTTCTCTTCGATCAGGCCGCGCTCGATCAGACCAGCCGCATGCACCGCGCCGTGGATCGCCCCGAAACGACGCCGCGCCTCGCCCACAACGGCCTCCATGGCGCGCTCATCGGCGACATCAGCGACACCGACGAAGACTTCCCCGCCCGCGGCTTCGATCTCGAGCAGCGCGCGTATACGCTGCGAGGTGAGGTCCTGCTCGCCGTGCGCGGCGGCCCAGCTTTCCCACTCCCCGCGTGCCGGAAACGGCGACCGCGTCGTCAGCACCAGCCGCGCCTGCGCCTGGCTGGCGAAATGGCGCGCCAGCAGCAAGCCGATGCCACCCAGCCCGCCCGTAATCAGATATACGCCGCGCGTCCGCAGCGGCAGCTCGCGTTCGGTCTTCGCCAGCGGCAGCGGTTGATAGACCTGCTCCCACCGCTTCCCACCGCGATAGGCCACGATACGGCCGCCTTGCTCCACCGCGGGTTCGAGCAGCAGGTTTTTCGCATACCTCCGGCACTGCTCGACGCCGGCGCCCGCCGGCAAGTCGACGGCGCGGGTCTGCAGAAACGGCATTTCCTTGGGAATGACTTTGACCGGCGCCAGACAAAGCGCCTTTTCGGGCTGCGTCCGCTCATCGCCCAGCACCGCATGAACGCCATCGGAGACCACGATCCACTGCCGCAACTTCGATTCGCCCGCTTCGGCGAACGCCTGCGCCAGAAACAACAGGCTGAACAACGAGGCGTTTTCGAGCGGCTGTTCGGGCGCGGGGTCGCCCGTCGCGGCGTCCCCGGTCGCGTTCCACAGGTGGACCACGGTGTCGGGGTCGTAGCCGTCCAGGGTCAGGTCGCGCAGCAGCCGCCGGTAGTGGTCGCGCTCGCCCGGCACGATCGTGTAAACGCCCGCGGCGAGCCGGGTGTATTTGGTGCCGGCATTGACCAGCGCGATGCGGCGCGAATCCGATAGCGCATCGACAACGGCGGCGCTGGCGTTGCTGGAATTGGCGAATACCAGCCAGGTTCCCTGGCTTGCTTCGACCTCACTCAGGTGCGCCGCCGGCAGCGGCGTTTCGCGCCACGACGGCGCGTAGAACCAATCGTCGAGCGCGGCGCGCGGCGGCGTTTGTGGTTCGGCCGCCGCCCGCGCGGTCGCGTTCGGCCGCGGATCGACGAAATAGCGCTGCCGCTCGAACGGATAGCTGGGCAGCGGCACGCGCCGCAGCCGTTCGTGTTCGTGAAAAGCGGCCCAATCGATCGCTACGCCCGCCGCCCACAAGCGGCCCAGCGCCGCCAGCGCATGCTCACTGTCGGGCCGCGGCGAGCGCGGATGCGGCAGCGACGAAACGATTTCGCTCGCCGCCAGCCCCGACTGCCGCGCAAACGTCGCCAGCACTTCGCCCGGCCCCACTTCAAGTAGAATCGGCGCCTCGGCGCCGGCCAACTCGCGCAGCCCCGCCGCGAATTGCACCGTATGCCGCAAGTGCGCCGCCCAATACGCCGGTTCGGTCGCTTCCGCGTCGGTGATCCGCCGGCCGGTCCGGTTCGACACAAACGGGATGGAAGGCGGCTTCAGGTGGATGTTCGCCAACTCCGCGGCGAACGCCTGCGCGGCGTCTTCCATCGCCGCCGAATGAAACGCGTGTGAGGTATGAATCCGGCTGCAATGCGTGCCCTGCGCCTCGAGCTTCCCGTGTAGTTGCTCGATCGCGGCGTCGGGACCCGACAAGGTACACAGCAACGGCGCGTTCACGGCGGCAAGCTCGATGCCGTCCGTACACAGCGCACGCAGCCGTTCGGCCGGCAGCGGCACCGCCAGCATGCTGCCCGCCGGCATCGACTGCATCAACCGGCCGCGAATGGCGACCGCCCGCAGCGCATCCTCCAGCGAAAACACGCCCGCCAGGCAGGCCGCCGCGTATTCGCCGATGCTGTGCCCGATCATCGCCGCCGGCTGGACGCCCCAGTGCATCCACATCCGCGCCAGCGCATACTCCACCGCAAACAACGCCGGCTGCGTCAGGCGCGTCTCGCCCAAAATCTCGGCGCTCGCGCCCGGCCCGTAGACCGCCTCGCGCAGATCCACGCCCAACTGCGGCAGCAGGATCTCGGCGCACTCATCGAACACCGCGCGGAACGTCGGATCGGCCGCATAGAGGCGCTCGCCCATACGCACGTACTGGCTGCCCTGGCCGCTGAACAGAAACACCACCGGGCGCGCCGCGCCGTCCCAGCCTTGCGAAACCGTGTTGCGCTCCTGCAGAGCGGCGATCGCTTCGGCGCTGCCTGCCGCCGCCACACTGCGGCGGTAGGGAAAGTCCTTGCGCCCCACTTGCAACGTGTAGCAGGCGTCGAAAAAATCGATTTCGGGGTTCTCAGCCAAGTACGCGGCCAACTCCGCGGCAGCCTTGTCCAACGCCTCGGCCGACCGCGCCGAAAGCGTCAGCAGGCCGGCATCCCACGACTTGGTCTGGTCCGAAACCGCGGGCGATTCTTCGAGGATCGTGTGGGCATTGGTGCCGCCGATGCCAAACGAGCTCACCGCGGCTTGGCGTGGCGCGCCATTCGCGGTCCAAGGCCGCAGCGCGGTGTTGACGAAAAACGGACTGTTCTCGAAATCGATCTGCGGATTGGGCGTTTCGAAGTTCAGGCTCGGCGGGATTGCCTTGTGTTCGAGCGCCAGCACGGTCTTCACCAGACCGGCCACGCCGGCCGCCGCATCCAGATGTCCGAGATTGCTCTTCACCGAGCCCAGCGCGCAAAACTGCTTCTTTGCGGTGCGCTGCCGAAAAGCCCGCGTGAGCGCGCCGATCTCGATCGGATCGCCCACCACCGTCGCCGTTCCGTGCGCTTCGATGTAAGAAATCTCTTCAGGATCGACCCCAGCCGCCTGCTGCGCGGCCAAGATCGCCTGCATCTGGCCATCCAGACTGGGAGCCGTATAGCCCATCTTCGCCGCGCCGTCGTTGTTGACGCTGCCGCCGCGAATCACCGCCCGTACGTGGTCGCGGTCGCGGACCGCGTCGGCAAGACGTTTCAACACGACGATGCCAGCGCCCGACCCGCCGCGAATCCCACGCCCGCGCGCGTCGAAGGGGCGGCAGTGGCCGTCAGGCGAAAGAATCATTCCCTCGGTGTAGAGGTATCCCGACTTCTCAGGAAAGCCGATCGAGACGCCCCCCGCCATGGCCATCGAGCAACAACCCTGCAGCAGTTGCTGGCAGGCCACGTTGACCGCCACCAGCGACGTCGAGCAAGCCGTCTGGATCGTCATCGCCGGACCGCGCAGGTTCAGCTTGTAAGCCACGCGCGTCGCCAGGAAATCCTTATCGCTGGCGATCATCATCGGGTAGCCGTCGACCGTCGCGTTGACCGCCGGATTCGTCAGCAGATGCGAGATGAGATAGGTATTGAGGCTCGAACCGGCAAATACGCCAGTCGATTCCAGCGGCGTGTCCCCGGCGTAGCCAGCGTCTTCCAGCGCCTCCCAGGCGCACTCCAGAAACACGCGCTGCTGCGGGTCGATGACCTCGGCCTCGCGTGGATTGAATCCGAAGAAGCCGGCGTCGAACTGATCCGCGCCGTCGAGCAGCGACCCGCGTTTGACGTAGTTGGGGTCCGCCAGCAACTCCGCGGGCACTCCCGCGGCGAGAATCTCTTCGTCCGAAAACTCGCGCAGCGATTCGTGGCCGCCGGCCAGGTTCCGCCAGAACTCCCGAATATTCCAGGCGCCGGGGAAACGGCCCGCCATGCCGATGACCGCAACGCTGTTGTTGTCGTCTCTCATGAAGCTCGCCGATTTACCCGCCCGCGGTCAGAGGCTCCCGCTGGTTTTCAAAACACGTCGCCATCGCCGCGACGGTCGGCTTCTGGAACAGCTCGACCAAAGGAATTTCGCAGCCGAAGCGCTCGCGCAGCCGGCTCTGCAGCCGCGCCACCAGCAGCGAATGCCCGCCGAGATCGAAGAAGTTGGCGTTTACGCCCACCTGCTCGACCTTGAGAAGATCCCGCCAGATGCCGGCGATCTCGTTCTCGACCGCGTTACGCGGCGCCAGGTAGGAGGAGGCCGGCACCGCCTGGTTATCCGCCGCAGGCAGCGCCTTGCGGTCGACTTTCCCGTTGGGCGTCAGCGGCAGCGCGTCGAGCAGCACGAACGCCGACGGCAGCATGTAGTCGGGCAAGGTCTTGCCCAGCTCCGCCCGCAACGACTCGAGCTGCGGCCGCTCGGCGCCGCAAGCCAGGTAAGCGACCAGCCGCGTGTTGCCGTCTTCCCCAACGGCGACCACCACCGATTGGCGTACGCCCGGCTGCGCCGTGATCGCCGCCTCGATCTCGCCCAGCTCGATCCGGAAACCGCGGATCTTGACCTGGTGATCAAGCCGCCCCAAATATTCGAGCACGCCGTCGCCGCGCTGCCGCACCAGATCGCCGGTCCGGTAGAGGCGCTCGCCGGCCTCGAACGGACTCGCCACAAACCGCTCCGCCGTCAGCTCGGGCCGGTTCAGATAGCCGTCGGCGACGCCCGCGCCGCCCAGGTACAGCTCGCCGGCCACGCCCGGAGGTACCAGTTGGCCGTGCTCGTCCAGGACATAGAACGACGTATTCGCAATCGGCCTGCCAATCGGAACCGTTCCTTGCACAGATGCTTCCAAGTGGCACAAAGCGGACCAGATCGTCGTTTCGGTCGGCCCATAGAGATTCCACAAATCGCAGCCCACCTCGAGCAGCCGATTGGCTAGGTCCCGAGGAAGGGCTTCGCCGCCGCAGAGCGCTTTCAGGCCCGGCTTCCCCTGCCAGCCCGAATCGAGCAGCATCCGCCAGGTCGCCGGCGTGGCCTGCATCACGGTAACGCCCGCCGTTTCGAGCGTCGCCGCCAGGCGCGCCGGGTCGAGGGTGTCGGCGCGCGGCGCAATTTCGAGCCGCGCCCCCGCGATCAGCGGCAGATACATTTCGAGCCCGGCGATGTCGAAGCACAGCGTCGTCACCGCCAGCAGCGCATCCTCGGCGCTGATCCCGGGCTCGTCGCGCATCGAATCGAGAAAATTCACCAACGCACCGTGGCTGATCTGCACGCCCTTGGGTTTCCCGGTCGAGCCCGAGGTGTAGATCACGTAGGCCGCATCTCGTTGCGTGACCGGCGGCGGTTCGGGAGCGAATTCCGGAGCCGGTATTTGCGATGCGCCGCCCGCTTCTGAAGCCGCATAATCGTCCAGGCACACCACCGTAGCCTTACCCGCCGGAATCGCCTCGCGCAGCGCGGTTTCGGTCAGCAACACCGCCGCCGCCGAATCTTCGAGCATGAACGCCAGCCGCTCGGGCGGATATTGCGGATCGAGCGGGACATAAGCGCCGCCGGCCCGCAGCACGGCCAACAGCGCCAGCGGCATGCTCGCCGAGCGTTCCAGCCCCACCGCCACCAGCACGCCCGGACCCACGCCGAGCCCGCGCAGATGCCGCGCCAGCGCACCCGACCGCTCCATCAACTCGGCATAGCTGAGCCGCTCGCTGCCGCAGGAGACCGCCACGCGATCGGGCGTCGCCGCAGCCTGCCGCGCCACCAGCTCGTGGACGCAACTCCGCGGAAAGCCGCGCTTGCCGGGCATCGCCGCGGCGATCAGCGCATCGCGCTCGGCGTCGCTCAGCATGTCGATCGCGGAAATCCGCTGCTCGGCGCCGGCCAGCATGCCTTCGAGCGTCTGCGTAAAATGCCCCTGCAAGCGCCGCATCGCAGCCGCTTCGAACAGATCCGTGTTGTACTCCAGCTCGCAGACCAGTGCGCCGTCTTGCTGGTACGCCTCGACGCTCAGGTCGAAGCCGGCGACCCGCGGATCGAAGTCGAGAACCGAGACCGTCACGCTGCCCGCCGCACTTTCAATCACAGCGCCGCGGAACCGGGCGCGCTCGTCGAGCGTAAACTGCACCTGCACCAGCGGCGCGTGATTCAGATCGCGCTCGGGCCCGATGGCGGCGACCAGTTCTTCAAACGGCACGTGGGCGTGCGCCAACGCGGCGAGCGTCGTCTCGCGAACCCGGTTGAGCAGCTCGCGCACCGTGGGATCCCCGGCTAGACTGGTCCGCAGCACCAGTGTGTTGGCAAAGCGCCCCACCAGCCTTTCGACGTCGGCATGGTTGCGGCCCGGCGTCGCTGTACCCACCAGCAGGTCCGTGACGCCGGTGTAGCGCTGCAGCGTGATCTCGAACGCCGCCAACAACACCATGAACAAGGTCGTCCCGGTGGACTCCGCGAAAGGGTGCAAGGCCCCCAGCAGTTCGGCGGGCAGCACGAACCGCTCGCGCGCCCCGCGAAAGCTCATCAGCGGCGGCCGGGAATGATCGGTGGGAATCTCGAGCGCCGGCAGCGCCCCCCGCAACTGCCGCTTCCACCAAGCCAATTCGTCGGCAAGCCGCTCCTGGCCGAAATTGGCGGCCTGCCAGGCAACGTAGTCCACGAACTGCACCGCGGGCACGCCCGACACCGAGCTCGCGTCCGCGGCGGTCCTGTTTTCGGAGTTGGCCTCAGGCTGACGGGCGGCACATGGTTCAGCGGCGATCTCGGAATAGATCGAAACCAGTTCCTCGGCCAGAATCCCCATCGACCGCTTGTCAGCCGCGATGGGATGCACCTGCAGGAACAGCACATGTTCCTCGGCCGCGAGCTCGAACAGCTTCGCCTTCAGCAGCGGAGGAGAGGAGATATCGATCGGGCGCGCCGCGAACTCCCGCAGCGCCCGATCCAGCCGCGCCGAATCAAGCCGCATCTGATCGGACGCCGCCTTGTCCGATGCGTCCGCGCCGTCCGCCGCCAAGCGCTCGAATTCCAGACTCCACCCGGCCGTTCCGCCCAGGAAAGCCAGCGGGCTGCCGTTCTGGTTCCGGTACCCCGTCCGCAGGGTTTCCTGCTGTTCGAGGACCCGCAGCAGAACCGCCTCCAGGCGCGCCCGGTCCAGCGGCCCGCTCAGCCGCAGAGGGAGGCCCACGGCATATGCCGATTCGCCGTGGTCATACTGGCTTAGGAACCAAACCCGTTCCTGAGCGTTTGACAACGGTAAATCCGCCGTCCGAGAAATTGGAACAATCTCCTGCAGAGGGGCACGTTTTCCCGATGCCTGCCCCCGCAGCAGCTCCACAATCTCCGCCTTGCGGCGTACAAGCTCGGCCTTTAAGTCGTTTGTTAGTACACCCTTCGGCGCATTGCAGCTCAGCTTGTCGTGGACCAGGCTCAGCTCCACGTCCAGTTCCCGCAAATGCGCAACAAAATGGGTCGTCGTTTGAAATCCCAACCTGGCCATCCCCTGTCTTTGTCAGTACTTCCCGGTGATTGTCGGGCCGGACCTCACTCCCTCCAAGCGCGCCGGGTCCCATGGCGGCGCAGGATCACCTGCAATGGAAGCACTTCTGTTTCCATCCCCGAGGCGGCGTCACCCGGAAAGGCCGGCTCCGACTACTACTGTCCCTGCAGCAACCGCAGGATTGGCCATCTGCCTGCTACCCCGTAGCTTGGTGAGAGTGTCCAATCCCTGGCTGGTTCAGCCCGTTCCTCGTCCAGACGCCCCCATGCGCCTGTTTTGCATTCCCTATGCCGGCAGCGGGGCGGCGGCATATCGAGGCTGGGCCGAGAACGCGCCAGGCCTCGACGTTTCCTACATCCAGCCGCCCGGCCGTGAGAGCCGGCTGCGCGAGAAGCCCTTCACCTCGATTCCGGCGCTCGTCGAGGCGATTGCCGGGCAGCTCGACGGCTGGACCGACCGGCCCTACGCTCTCTATGGCCATAGCGTCGGCGGACTGGTGGCGTTCGAGCTGGCGCGGGAATTCCGCCGCCGAGGCCGGCGCCAACCCGCTCACCTGTTCGTTTCGGCCAGCCGCGCGCCGCACCTTCCCAGCGAGCACCCGCCGGTCTGCCACCTGCCCGATTCCGAGTTGCTCGACGAGGTTCACCGCCGCTACGATTCGGTGCCGGTTCAACTCCGCAACGACCCCGAGCTGCGCGAGTTGCTGGTGCCGTGCCTGCGCGCCGATCTGACGCTGTTTGAAACCTACCAATACGTGGGGCTCGATCCGCTGGCTTGCGGCATCACCTGTTTCGGCGCAACGCGCGACCGGGTAGTCAGCCCCGGCGCCATCGAGCCTTGGCGGATGCACACCAGCAACGACTTCCGGCTTCACATGCTCGAGGCGGATCACTTGTTTCTGCAAAGCGAGCGAGCGAAGCTGCTGAACGTGGTCGCCGCGACATTGCGGACCGATCGCCTTGAAGCGTCTCAGGTGTCCCCCGTCCCCGAACGGGAGGGCCAGGGCGGCATCACCGCGTTCTGATCCAAAGCCCCGACAACGAAACCTCGACCCAACCCGCTGGGCACGAAGAGCGATGCCGCCCGGTGACTGTCCCCTTCCAGCAGCGGCATGGGGCGAAGCCCTCCAACGACTCCGGAAAGACGGCCAGCCTAGTAGTGCATCAAAGTGCCCTCTTTGCGCCCCCGCCGCACGGCGGCCGTGAACAGGTACAGGCTGAGCGGCAGCAGAACCGCCGTCATCAGGGTCAGCTTCGTCAACGGCGCCTCCACCATCGCGATCGAATAGCCCTTCAGCATGGTCAGGCGCAAGGCATCGAGGGAATAGGTGAGGGGAATCATGTCGGAAACGTGCCGCATCCATCCTGGCATCACGTCCACCGGGAAGTAGGCGCCACCCAGCACGGCCCCGAAACCGCTCAGAATCCAAGTCACCGGGTCGCCCTTTTTGAGCCACAGGATGGTGGCCGCCGAAACCACGCCGAAGGCCACGAAGATCAGCACCGAAAGGGCGAACACCAACAGCGTCGCCGGCACGTTCACCTGGTTGAAGTCGACGCCGAACGCCACCACGCCGACGCCCAGAATGATCACCAGTTGCACGGCCCCAGAAACCAGCCCGTACAGCGAGGACATCAACACGATCGGCACGCAATCGGTCTGGCTGCTCAGCATCGCTTCCAGGCATCCGGTGACCTGCGCCAGGCGAACCGACTCCGAAAACATTTTCAAGGTCAGGTCGAAGTATCTGGCAAACCCGAGCCCGATCAGAACGAACGGCAGGTAATGGTCGCTGTATTTCGACAAGCCTGCCGAGTTGCGGCCGGTGATCAGCTCGCCGACAAAGTAGAACAGCGTCAGGATCAGCATCGACTCGCAAGCCCGCATCAGGAAGTTGAGCTTGTAGCCCGATTCGATCTGAAAATCGCGGGCAATAAAGGCCGCGGCCTTATGTAGGTTTCCGCTCATTGGCGCCCCATGGTTGCGTGCTTACGGTAGTAGTCGGCGAGAGTGATGCCGCTGGCGAGAATGTCGGCAATCGAGTCGAATGCCTTGAGCCGCCCGCTATCGATGATCAGTACCTTGTTGCAGAGCGTCATCGCTTCTTCGAGCCGGTGGGTGGCGATCAGCAGTGTGCGGCGCGAGTCCCGGTAGACGCGGCTCAGGATCAGTTGGACCAGATGCTCGCAAGCCAGCGGATCGAGCGCGCGCGTCGGCTCGTCGAGCACCAGTACGTCGGGCTCGGCGATCAGGCCGCGCGCCAGCGCCAGCCGTTGTTTCATCCCCGAGCTATAGTCGGCCACCTGCAGGTGGGCCGAGGAGTCCAGACCCACCAGGTGGATCAGTTCGCGGATGCGATCGTTCAACTCGTCGCTCTGCAGGTTGTCGAGCGCGCCGAAAAACCGCAGATTCTGAATCGCGCTCAACCGCCAGAAAAAGCTGCGCTCCTCGTTGAGCACGAAGCCGACCGACTTGCGCGCCGCCGTGTTATCGCGCGTGGTGCTGAAACCGTTGACGACGATGTCTCCCTCGCTGGGAAGCAGCAGGCCGCCGATCAGCTTCAACATCGTGGTCTTGCCGGCTCCGTTGGGCCCCAGGATCGCGATGCGGTCCCCTTTTTCCACGTTGAGATGCACGTCGTGCAGCGCTGTCACCACGCGGCGCGGCCGCAGCGGATGCAGCAGCATCTCGCGGTAGCGCTTGGTGATGGGGAAGCGCATCGTCACGCCTTGCACGCCGATAATCGTCGGCTGTGGAGCGACGGCTCCGTCCTGCGACGACGCCGACAAAGTGCTGACTTCTTCAGGGTTGAGTGTGTATTGAGATGCCATGGGCCGCCCGAGCTTCGTTTTCAAGAACCGATCACGCCGCATCTGCCCGCGACGGGTCCACTTCTGCCTGGTAGGGGGGGAGCGCTTCGTCGATACAGGCCAGCAGCAGTTGCGCCAGCTCCTTGCGATGCGATGTCAAGCGCGTTTGATGACTGCCGGGAACTTTGTGAGCCGTGATGCCGCCGGCGGCGATATCCGCCCAGCCCAGGTCCTTCCTGAAGCGATACGTCTTTTCGTTCACCAGCAGCGTCATGTGGCCGGAATAGGGCGCGGGCTCGTAGTTCAGCATCCGCCTCCGGAACGCCGATTTGTGCGCTTCGTTGTCCATGGCCGAGTCGTTGGCCGAAGGCGGCCGGAACAATCCGAGCTTTCTGTTGACCACACCCCGGAGGATGTCCTTGGGGGAACCGGAGTTGGGACGGATCATGCTGCGCAAGGTCTTCGACACGCGCTTGAAGCGTCTTCCCAAGCGGTAGAAGTCCCCGATCAGCGCGCTCAGCCGCGAGGGCCGCGCCGTATCCTGCAGCACCAGCAGGGCGACTTCCTCGCCCGCCCGCCGGAGTTGTTGCGCCATTTCAAAGGCCACGATTCCGTTGATGCAGTCGCCGCCCAGCAGATAAGGGCCGGTCGGCTGCAGCGCGCGCACTTCGGTGAGGTATTCGGCGGCCGCTTCCTCGACGCTCGAGTAGGCGCCGCCTAGCCCGTCGATCCAGCGCGGCTTGAAACCATAGACCGGCTGGTCGGGACCCAGTTGGGTCAACATGCTCGACAGGAACAATAGCGTCTCGTCGATATCCCCGTATCCGGCGACCAGAAACAGCGGCGTGCGCGTGCCGCGCGGCTGCGCCGGAACCAAATAGTTCCAGCGCGGCACTTCGCTTAAATATTGATACGTCCGCGTGATCGTGTTGTAACGAATGTGTTTCGCCAGCCCGGCGATGGTCGGCTCGGTAAAGATGCTGCGCAGCGGCAGCGTCACGCCCAGAAACGTGCGCAGTTGGGCGATCACGCGCGTGGCGGTGAGCGAATGACCGCCGAGCGAGAAGAAATTGTCGTAGACGCTGATCTTCTCGCTCTCGATATCCAGCACCTCGCTCCAAACCTTCAAAATGGCGCGCTCGACGTAGTTGGTGGGGTGTACCAGCGCACGCGTCAGCTCGACGCTTTGCGTATCGAGCAGCTCCAGCGCGCTGTAATCCACCTTGCCGTTGGGCGTCAGCGGCATTCTCTCCACCAGTACGAACGCCGACGGCACCATGTACTCGGGCAGCAGCGCGTTCAGATAGCTGCGGAATCCCTCGCGAGCCAGACCCTGATCGTCCGACGCGGTGATATACGCGGTGAGCTGCCGGCTTCCGCCGTGGTGCTCGCGGGCTAGAACGACGCAGTCGCGCACTCCCGGGTACTTGGCCAGCACCGCTTCGATTTCCTGGGGCTCCACGCGGTGGCCGCGGATCTTCACCTGGCGGTCGGCGCGTCCCACGAAGTCGACCAGCCCGTCGGGACGGTAACGCCCCAGATCGCCGGTGCGGTAAAGCCGGTCGCCCTCACCGCGCGTGAATGGATTGGGAACGAAGCGCCGGGCCGTGAGCGTGGCGTCATTGAGATAGCCCTGCGACAGATAAGGCGTACGGATATAGATCTCGCCCAACTCGCCGATCGAAGCCAGATCGTCGGCCGCATTGAGCACCAGGATCTGCACTCCCGACACGGCCTGACCAATGGGCACCGGCTGCGCGGAAAGGTCCTGGCCGCGGTACAACGCGGCCGGCGCGGGGTCGATGCGGTGGAACGCCATGGCCTGCGGCGTTTCGGTCGCGCCGTAAAAGTTGACGCACTGCACCTGCGGCGCCGCCGCCAGCATTTGCGCTACGTCCCGGCCGGTCAGCACATCGCCGCCGAAAAACACGTAGCGCAGGGCCGAAATCGGCGCCCGGTCCGCGCCCTTGCCTTGCCCCGCGCCATTTTCTTGGGAGGCGCCGTTATCTTGGGACGCGCCGTTGTCTCGAGCCGCGGCGTTGTCTTTTGGCGCGCCACCGGGATACTCCGACAGCAGGCCGCCCAGCGCCGGGGTCAAATGCGCCACGCTGATCTGTTGCCGCCGCATCCAGTCCGGCAGCCAGCCCGGCGCAAGCAGCGAGTCGTGAGCCGGGATGCACACGGTGGCGCCCAGCCACAGCGGCGTGAACACGTCGCGCAACAAGGGATCGTGCGCCAATCCCGACAGCATGCTGAAGCGATCGGTCGGAGTCAGGCCGAACTCGCGAATGTGCCAGTCCATGAAATGCGACAGCGGGCGGTGCGTGCCGAGAATGCAGTTGGGCTCGCCGGTGGTGCCCGAGGTGCTGGTCACATAGGCCGGGCTCTCGGGGTCCACTTCCGCCTCGGAGCTCCAACGGCCACTCAACTCGGGCAGCGACAGCGTCTGCCGGGCGTCGGGAAGGATGAGCCGGGCCAGACTCAGCTCGTCGATGGCCTCTTGCAGCGCCTCGGCCGGGTCGCCCGCGGCGGCGATCTGCACCCAGGCCTTGGGCCGCATCGCGCGCAGGCTCTTGGCCAGCCGCGGGGCCGGGTAAGCCGGGTCGAGAATGCTGAAGGCGGCGCCGGCGCGCAACCCGCCGAGCATCGCCAGCACCAGCGGGGCGCTGCGATGCCCGTAGATCGCCACCACGTCGCCCTGCCCGACGCCACGCTCGTGCAGCCAGGCCGCCAGGCCGGCGCTAAGCCGTTCCAGTTCGCCGTAGGTCCACTGCCCGTTCGGCTCCTCGACGGCAATTCGCTCCGGAGTCCGCGCGGCCGCCTCGACGAACTTCGAGTGCACCGCGCCGAACCACTGCGCCTCGAGCGGCTCGCTGGGGTTCGCCACCCGGTCGCGCATCGAAGCCGTGAGCAGCGGATAGCGGTCCACCGCGCGCAGCGGGTTTTCGCAGACCTGTTCCAGCAGCCGCTCGTACTGGTCGAGCAGCGCCGCAATGCGCGCTTCGTCGAACAGGTTGGTGTCGTAGACCAGCGTGAATCCGATCCCATCGCTGCGTTCGTTGACGTAGAGCGACAGGTCGAATTTCGAATCCAGATCGAAATCGCCAAACGGCTCCAGGCGCAGCCCATCGAGCTGCACGGGCTTCGATTGCAGGTTGAGGTGATTGAAAAAGACCTGGAACAACGGGGTCCGGTCGAGATCGCGGTGCGGATCGAGCGCCCCGACCAGTTCCTCGAAAGGCATGTCCTGATGCTCGTGGGCCCCCAGCATGGCCTTGCGAACGCGGCTGAGGTGCTCGCGAAACGCCAGCGGCTCGGGAAACCGGGCGCGCACCACGATGGTGTTGACGAAGAACCCGATCATCTCCTCGACGTCGGTGCGGCTGCGGCCCGCGATCGGCATGCCCACCAGAATGTCGTCCTGCCCGCTGAGGCGATGCAGCAGCGCCGTGAAGGCGGCCAGCAGCGTCATCGACAGCGACACGCCCTCGCGCTGGCCCAGGCTTCTCAACGCGGCGCAGAGTGCCGGCTCGAGAGTCAAACCCTTGCGGGCCGCGCGCGATACCGAGCCGTGGGCGCGAGACCGGTCCGTGGGCAACTCCAAGGTCGGCAGGTCGCCGCCAAACTGCTCGCCCCAGTAACTTTTGTGCGTTTCCCGCCCCGAGGCATCGAGCATTTGCCGCTGCCAGGAAGCGAAATCGACGTACTGAATGGGCAGATCGGGCAGCGGCGAGGGCTTGCCCGCGCGAAAAGCGTTGTAGAACGCCGCCAGGTCCTGGCAAAACACGCCCACCGACCAACCGTCCGAGACGGCGTGGTGGAGGGTGACCTGGAAGATGTGATTCTGCTCGTCGAGTTGCAGCAGCTGAATCCGGAACAGCGGTCCCTTGGAAAGGTTGAACGGCCGGCACGCCTCCATGGAGACCCGTTCGCGGGCCGCAGCCTCGCGAGCCTCCGGCGGCAGGTGCATCAACGAGATGACGCCGATCGACACCGGCGACGGCGGCACAATGACCTGGCTCGGCGAGCCGCCGGTCTCCTGGAAGATGGTGCGCAGCGATTCGTGCCGGCGCACGATTTCGGAAACGCTATGCTCCAGCGCGTCGTGGTCCAATTCGCCGCGCAGGCGCACCGCCATCGGGATGTTGTAGGCGGAGTTTCCCGGGGTGAGCTGATCGAGGAACCACAGCCGCTGCTGGGCGAACGAGAGCGGAAACCCGACCGACCCGTCGCGCGGCAGCCGCTCGATCGGCCCGGCGCTCGGTTCGGGGGTGGCCGAGGCCGCCAGTAACTCCAGAATTTCCGGCTTGCGGATCGTGAGCTGCTCGACCAGCTCCGGCGTCAGGGCGTCCTTGGGCGCACTGATCTGGAGCTTCTGGTTCTCCAATCGAAGCGAGACGTTCAGACCGCGCAGACGCGAAAGAAATTCCAGTGTATTCATCGTTCCGCGTGACCAATTAACGGACCGAAAGCGAACTGAAAAGGCCGCCTTGCGCATGGATCGGAGTTGTCCGGGTCCGCCCAACATGCACCCGCCCGCAGGGAATGGCAAGCCCCCGGCTTGCCGCGCCACGCCAAGTCCCCGAACCAAACCGCCCTACGCGATCGACCAAACGCCGCTCACGCACACAAATGCCGATGGGAACTGGCCTTGCGACGCCGATCCCGATTTCGTTAATTGCCAGTTCCTCCCCCGCGTTTAGCCCAGCAGAGCCAGCCTGCTCCTGCCATACATGCTCGGTCCCTCGAGGAGAACTGACTCTGCCGGCGACAAGATGACGCCAACAACGTCTGCAAGAGTTGCATTCCAAGTACCATCTGGTGGCGATGAGCATTTTCCTAGCTTCCTGAGCCTACCGTTCCACCGTCCTTCCGCCAAACTCGACGCAAATCCGAAACAGTCGCTCAAAATCCTACTCTCCTGATTCCCGGAAGAGAGATTCCGTGGCCCAAGCGGGGCGTCAAGCACGCGCCTGCGGCCCCAAATATTCGACTCGCCCGCCGAGGTGGCGTTTATCGCAGTTCCAAACATCCGCCTCGATCGGCAAGTGCCTTTTCCGAGGCACTTTACGAGCACTGCGAACCCGCATCCCAAGCAACGGGGACAAGGGGGGTTTTGGTCCGCAAACGGTAGGTTTTGTTGCTCTCCAACGGGGCACACAGCCTGGGCGGCCAACGCCAGACGACAGCCTCGAGGCCAATTCGTTGTACCCGCCGGCGCCCATCCCGGCCCGCCGTTGCCAGGGCCGGTTTTTCGCACTCGAGTAAAACTGTACCGAACGTTGGTCTTCAACGCCTTAAGGTATTTCCTCTAGCAAAGCCAGTAGGCGCCTGACTCCAGGTGTGTTGATCGGATTGAAACGCACCACCGCCGGATATACATGCCGTGGGGAAAGTCATCGCAACGTCACGCGTGCTCTTTTCCGGCTGGACAGAACGAGCGGGGCGAGAGGCGGCTGTCCCTTCCCGCGGCCCGGCCGGCGCGTTCGCGCAAGCTCCCGCTTGACAGCAAGCCCAACCCAGCATATAGTTAGTAAGCACTAACTCACTCACAATGACCAAAGAGGCCACCATGAACCAACCGGCCGGCACGACGGCGCCGGACAAAGCGCGCGGGCGCAAGAACCGCATTTCGGGCGAAGAACGCCGCCTGCGGCTGATCGAAGCCGCGATCGACCTGTTTTCGCGTCGCGGGTTCGACGGCGCGGCCACCAAGCGCATCGCCGAGGCCGCCGGCGTCCACGAGGTCCTGCTGTTTCGGGATTTCGGGAGCAAACAGGGGCTCTACACGGCGATCCTCGACCACAAGGCCAAGGAATCGGGTACCGAACAGGCCCTGGAAGAGCTGCGCCGGCTTGCCGCGCTCAAGGACGACCGTGGCTTTGTGCGCTGCCTGGTCGGCAAGATTCTCGACGGCTACCGCACCGACGCGCCCTACCAGCGGCTGATGCTCTATGCCGCGCTCGAGGGGCACGAAATCTCGCGCATTTTCAACGAGACCCGCGGCCGCTCGATCTTCGGATTTCTGACGCAGTACGTCGAGCAGCGCCAGAAAGACGGAGCGTTCGTGGCGG
This sequence comes from Terriglobia bacterium, assembly GCA_963824095.1. Lineage (GTDB taxonomy): Bacteria > Acidobacteriota > Terriglobia > Bryobacterales > UBA6623 > JBBDWJ01. The sequence continues at coordinate 126,976 of CAWGNS010000005.1, forward strand.
GCGATCCGCGCACCATCGCGTTCGCGCTGATCGGACTGCCCACCTACTACGCCATCGTGCGCCGGCTGTTCGACATCGACGCGCTGGAACTGCCCGACGAGGCGGCGCTCGAGCCGTTCACCGATCTGATCCTGGATGGACTCACCAAGCGCGCGGGATCGGGTAGCGGGGGCGGCATTGCTTCCGGTCCAACCAAGCGAGAGGTCGCGGAGAGCCGCCGCGGCGAAACCAAACCGCCCGACACAGGGAGGAAGAAATGAAGATCGGGCATTCCAGCAAAGCCCGCACGATAGCCGCAAGCGCCGCGCTCGCCGCCATCGTGCTCGGGGCGGGGGCCTGCGGACGAAACGCATCGCAGGGAAGCGTCCAGGCCGACACCAACGCGGCGCAGCCAGTGGCGGTGTCGACCGCGGCCGTTCAGGTGCGCGACGTGCCGGTCTACATCGAGGCGACGGGCAGCTTCGTGGCGGATGAGTATTCCGATGTCGCGCCGCTGAGCCCGGGCCGTGTGGTCGAAACGCCGGTCGACGTCGGAGCGTTCGTCGAAAAGGGCCAGGTGATCGCGCGGCTCGACGACAGCGACGCGCAACTGCGCTTGCAGCAGGCGCGCGCCAGCGCGGCGCAGACCGAGGCGGCGCTGCGTCAGGCCGAGGCGCGCATCGGCTTGTATGGCGGCGCGTCGTTCGACCCGGCGGTAGTGCCCGAGGTGCAGGCTTCGCGCGCGTCTTACGAGTCGGCTCTGGCCGAGGACAAGCTCGCCGAGGCCGACGCGCAGCGCTACGCCAATCTGATCAAGACCGGCGACGTTTCGCAGAGCGCTTACGAAAAAGCGCGAACGCAGGAAGAAACCGCCAAGGCGAGGGCCGACGCGGCGCGCCGCCAGTACGAAGCCGCGGTGAACGCCGCGCGCCAGAACTACGGCGGCGTCGAATCAGCGGCGGCGTCGCGCGACGCCTCGCTCGCCCAGGTGGCGCTGGCGGAAAAGGCGCTGGCCGATACGGTGATCCGGGCGCCGATCTCGGGCTACGTCAGCGAGCGGCCGATCGCGGTCGGCGAATACGTCGGCAGCAGCGCTAAAATCGCCACCATTCTGCGGGCGCACCCCATCAAACTGGCGCTGCAAGTGCCCGAGGGCGACGCCGGAGGCCTGCACGCCGGCATGCCCGTCACCGCCCAGGTCGGAGCCTTTCCCGGCCGCGACTTCGAGGGCAAGATCAGCGCCGTCAACCCGGCGGTCGATCCCAACTCGCGCGCCCTGACGATCGAAGCCAAGTTCCCCAATCCCAAACTGGAGCTCAAACCGGGCATGTTCGCCACCGCTCACGTTTTGCTGCCCGGCAGCGAGCAGGCCGTGCTGGTGCCGCGCGGCGCCGTGCTTTCCGACCCCAATACCGACTCCGCGCAAGCCTTCGTCATCGAAGACGGCAAGGCCCGCGTGCGCGTCGTGCGGCTGGGCGACCCGCAGGACGGCATGGTGCGTATCCTCTCGGGCGTCTCGGCCGGCGAAACCGTGGCGGTCAGCAACCTGCAGCAGCTCTATGACGGCGTCGCGGTGCAGCGCTCCGGCCAACAAAGCAGCTCGCCCGGAGCGGTCCTGTCGGCCTGCAAGGAGGGCGCGTCGTGCAAAAGCTAGCCGAACTGTGCATCCGGCGGCCGGTGTTCGCGACGATGCTGATCCTGTCGATCACCGTCGTCGGCATCTTCTCGTTCTTCAGCCTGGGCGTCGACCTGCTGCCGAAAGTCGACCTGCCGACCGTGTCGGTGACGGTTAACAACCCGGGCGCCTCGGCCGAACAGATTGAGACCGAGATCACCAAGCGCGTCGAAGACGCGGTCAACACCATCAGCGGCATCGACGAGCTGCGCTCGACCTCGAGCGAAGGCGTGGCGCAGGTGATCGTTTCGTTCATCCTCGAAAAGGACGGCGACGTCGCCGCGCAGGAAGTGCGCGACAAGGTCAACCTGATCGTCGGCGATCTTCCCGAAACCGCCAAGCAGCCCATCATCCAGAAATTCGACCCCGACGCGGCACCGATCATGCAGATCGCCGTCGCGGCGCCGCGACCGCTGCGCGACGTCACCCAGATCGCCAAGAAGCGCATCAAGGAGCAGATCGAAAACATCCCCGGCGTCGGGCAGGTGCAGATGGTCGGCGGCGCCGACCGCGAGATTCACGTCTGGGTCGACCCCGATAAGCTGCGCGCCTACAACCTGACGATCTCGGAAGTCGCCAACGCGCTGCGGCAGCAGAACATGGAGCTGCCGGGCGGGCGCGTTGACCAGGGGCCGCGCGAGCTGACCGTGCGCACCATGGGCCGCCTCAGCGACCCCAAAGCCTTCAACGATATCGCCGTCGCGCTACGCGGCTCCTACGTCGTCAAGGTCAGCGACATCGGCCGCGCCGAAGACGGCGAAGAGGAACTGCGCAGCGTCTCGCGGCTCAACGGCCAGCCGGCCGTGACGCTGGTGGTCTCCAAGCAGTCGGGCCAGAACACGGTCGCGGTCGCCAACGGCGTCAAGCAGCGGCTGGCGGCGCTGCAAGCCGACCTGCCCAGGGATGTGCGCGCCGAAGTCGTCAGCGATCAATCGATCTTCATCGAGGCGGCGGTCCGATCGATCGAGACGCACCTGGTCGAAGGCAGTATCCTGGCCTCGATCATCATCTTTATCTTTCTGGCGAATCTGCGGACGACCCTGATCGCGGCGATCGCCATCCCCACGTCGATCATCTCGACGTTCGGCCTGATGGCGGCGATGGGCTACACGCTCAACCAGATCACCATGCTGGCGCTGACTCTGATGGTCGGCATCGTCATCGACGACGCCATCATCGTGCTCGAAAACATCTATCGCTACATGGAGGAGAAGGGCCTTTCGCCGATGGAAGCCGCCCTGGCGGGGACTCAGGAGATCGGCCTGGCCGTCATGGCGACGACCTTCTCGCTGCTGGCCGTGTTCGTGCCGGTCGGTTTCATGGGCGGCATCGTCGGCCGCTTCATGTCGTCGTTCGGGCTGACGGCGTCGTTCGCGATCGCGGTCTCGCTGCTGGTCTCGTTCACGCTCACGCCGATGTTGTGCTCGCGGTTCGTCAAGCCCGCCGCGCAACGGGGCGAGGGCCACTCCTCGAAAGAGTCGCGTCTGTTCCAGCCCGTGGATCGCTTCTACACGCGCATGCTGGAGTGGTCGATGAGCCATCGCCGCGCCATCGTGGCGATCAGCGTGGGCGTGGTGTTGAGCATCGTCCCGCTGTTCATGGTCATCGGCAAGAACTTCACGCCCGTGGACGACCGCGCCGAGTTCCAGGTCACGGTGCGCACTCCCGAAGGTTCGTCGCTCGCGGCCACCGCCAGCGTCGTCGAGCGTATCTCGCGCGATCTGCGCCAGCTCACGGGCGTTACCGACACGCTCTCCCGAGTCGGCGGGGGAACCCGCGAAGCCGTCAACACGGCCACCATCCTGGTGAAGCTGACGCCCATGAACCGCCGCGCGCACAGCCAGCAACAAATGGAGGGCCAAGCGCGCGAAGTCCTCAAACACTACCCCGAGGAGCTGCGCACTAGCGTGGGGTCGACCTCGAACACCGGCGGCGGCGGCGCCGACGTGCAGTTCGCCATCGCGGGCCCCGACCTCGACAAGCTCGAGCAATATTCCGGCGAGCTGCTGGCCAAGCTCAAGGACATCCCGTACGTGGTCGACGCCGATACGTCGCTGAACTTCGGCAAGCCCGAACTGCGCATCGAGATCGACCGCTTGCGCGCGGCCGACCTGGGCGTGCGCGTCAGCGACATCGCCCAGGCCCTCAACACGCTGGTCGCCGGGCAGATCGTTTCCAGCTTCAACGCCGACTCCGACCAGTACGACGTGCGACTGCGCGCCGACAGCCAGTTTCGCGCCAGCTCTGAAGGGCTCAAACGCATGACCGTCCCCTCCACCAAAGTGCAGCGGGGCTGGGTCAGCCTCAGCGAAGTGACGCGGATCAAGGAGGAGAAGGGACCTTCCGCGATCGAGCGGCTGAACCGCCAGCGCCAGGTCACCCTCTCCGCCAACATTCTGCCGGGCGGTTCGCAAGCGGCTGTGATCAGCCGCATGACCGAGATCGAGCAGCAGATGAACCTCGGCCCGCAATACGGGCTGGTGCTGGCAGGGGTCTCCAAAGAGCTCGGCCGGACGGGCTACTACTTCGTGCTGGCGATCTCGCTGTCGTTCATCTTCATGTACATGGTGCTGGCCGCGCAGTTCGAGTCGTTCATCCACCCCATCACGATTCTGATGACGCTGCCGCTGGCGGTGCCGTTCGGCATTCTGGCGCTGCTGGTGACCGGCCAGACGATCAACATCTTTTCGGGACTGGGGCTGTTGCTGCTGTTCGGCATCGTCAAGAAAAACGCCATTCTGCAGATCGACCACACCAACGGCCTGCGCGCCAAAGGCATGGCGCGCTACGACGCGATCATCCAGGCCAACCGCGACCGCCTGCGCCCGATCCTGATGACAACGCTCGCGTTGGTGGCCGGCATGATCCCGCTGGTCGTCTCGACCGGCCCCGGTTCGGCGACCAACCGCTCGATCGGCGTGCTGGTGGTCGGCGGCCAGACGCTCTGTCTGCTGCTGACCTTGCTGGCCGTTCCGGTGTTCTACGAATTGTTCGAGGAATTCCAGGAAGCGCGCTTCTGGCGTTGGCTGGCTGCGCGCATGAGCGCCGTCTCGAACGGCATGGAACGGCTGGGAACGCGCATCGGCGCGGTGTTCGCCGGCGGTTCGAAGACCATGCTCTTCCTGTTGGTGTTCGTCGCGGCGGGCGCGCTGCGGGCGCAGACGCCGGCGGTCACGGACCCTGGAGCGCCGGCCACGGCAAAGGCGGAGCCGGCCCAAGCTCAGCCGGAACCAGAGTCCCCGCAACCGGCCACGGCAGATGACCAGACCCGGCTGCCGGCGCGCGTCGGCATTTTCGGCAAGACGCCGATCACGCTGCAGCAGGCGATCGCTCAGGTGCTCGCCAACAATAACGACATCGACGCGTCGCGCATCGATCAGGACATCCGCTCGTTCGACGTGCTCGCAGCGCGCGGCCTGTTCGATCCGCGCTTCAACCTGGACTCGGACCTGCGCGACAGCACCACGCCGGTCAGCTCGTCGCTGGGCGGCTCCGACACTGGCAAGCTCACCCAGAAAGAAATCACGGTCAAGCCCGGCGTTTCCGGCTTGGTCCCCTGGACCGGCGGCTCCTACCGCTTCGACTGGCAGTCGAGCCGTCAGACCAGCGACAACCAGTTCGCGACCCTCAACCCGCTGTTTCCGACCTCGCTGCAATTCCAACTGGTGCAGCCGCTGTGGCGCGGGCTGCTCTACGACGACAACCGGCGGCGCGTCGATATTGCCAAGAAGAACAAAAACCTGAGCGACGAGCAGTTCCGGCAGGTGGTCATCGATTCGGTGACCCAAGCGGCGGGGGCTTACTGGGATCTGGTCTACGCCGTGCGCAATCTGCAGGTGCAGGCCGAGGCGGTGGCGCTTGCCCGGCGACAGGTGGGCAGCAACGAGCGCATGGCCGACCAAGGCATCCTGGCGCCGATCGACGTGGTCGAGGCGCAGACCCAACTGGCGACCTTCGAGCAGAATCTGTACCTGGCGCAAGAGGCGTTGACACGCGCCGAAAACACGCTCAAGACGCTGATGCTACCCGACCGCAAGGCGCCGTTGTGGGGCCGCGCGCTGATCCCGGTGACCCAGCCGCGCCTACTGATTCCCGATACGCCGCTCGACGAGGCCGTGCAGGAAGCCCTGGCGAAACGGCCGGAGCTGGCGCAGGTCGGCATCTCGAGCGACATCAACAAATCCAATTCGCGCTTCTACAAGGAGCAGACCAAGCCGCAGGTCGATCTGGTCGGCGCCTATACCAGCGCCGGGTTGGCCGGCTCCGAACTGGTCTCGGGGCCCAACCCTCTCACCGCCGGCTTCACCGGGCTCATCGACCGCATCAACGATCTGTCGGAAATCGCCAACCTGCCTCCACTACCGCCCATTGCGATCGGCGGAGGCGGCGGCGTACCCGACATACTCGTCGGCGGATATGGGCAATCGCTCGCCAATGCGCTGCGGCGGCGTTTCCCTACCGCGCAGGTGGGGCTGCAAATCTCGCTGCCGCTACGCAACCGTACGGCCGAAGGCAACTACGGCGCCTCGCTCGCCGAGGGCCGCCAGATCGAAAACCAGCGCGCCTCGGTCGAGCAGACCATCGAGGCCGACGTGCGCAATTCATTGCAGTCGGTGCAATCGGCGGAAGCGCGCCTCGAAGCGGCCAGGCAGGAGCGGCGCTCGGCCGAAGAACAATATCAAAGCGAGCAGCGCCGCTTCCTGGCCGGCACCTCGACCGTGTTCCTGGTGCTGCAGCGCCAGACCACGATGATCTCCGCCCGCAGCCGCGAATTGCGCGCCCAGGCCGATGTCGACAAGGCGGTCGCACAGTTCGACCGCGCCACCGCGCGCACGCTGCAGGCCTACAACATCAACCTCGACAAACCGGCCCCCGCCCATCCTTGATTCCCGTGCCAGCCGCAGCCCGGAAGCTGCCCGGATCCAGCCGCCCGCATACCGTCGCGCCGCGCCAACCGAGGGCGGCGTGACGGCCCGGCGGCACCAGGCCCAGCGCGCCTCCCCGCCCCGCGGGCAAACGGGATGTTTTTCCGGAAACGAAACACGCGCGCCCTGCCCGCAATCGAGCGGACGCTAAGGCCGGAAAAATCATGGCGTAATTGCGCGCTGATGTTCGGTAAGCCGAACAAGACCCTCCCATAGCGCCGGCGACGGCCGGTTGAATCGCCGGAGCCACCTCGGTTGCTGTTGACGCTGGGTGGGTATCACTGCTACAAACAGAACCATAACAGTGTTGTTTTCCCGAAGATCGGGGCTCTAAATATTTCCGGGATGGAGCACCCACGCCCGCAAAACTGCGCATTTCCGGAACTTTACCCTCCTGAGGCGCCCCAGAAAGAAGTCTCCGCCGCAATGAGTAGTCACCCTTTGCCTGTCGTTCTCGTGGCCGAAGACGATCCCGGCGACCGCGCCCTGATGCAGCAAGCGTTTCAGTTGAGCGGCGCTGTGGTCGACGTGCGTTTTGTCGCTAACGGCGAAGACCTCGTGAACTACCTCAACCGCCAGCCGCCTTGGGACGCGGCGCCGGCTCCCGATCTGATTCTGCTGGACCTCAACATGCCCCGCATGAGCGGCCGCGAATCGCTGCGCCTGGTCAAGACGCACCCGCAGCTCAAATCGATCCCGGTGGTCGTGCTCACCTCGTCGCGTGCCGACGAGGACATCGCCGACTGCTACGCCCACGGCGCCAACAGCTACATCCCCAAGCCCGATTCGCTCGGCGAACTGGTGCGCACGATCACCGTGCTGTGCGAATTCTGGTTCAAGATCGGCGTGCTGCCCGGTACCGCGGAGCGCTGATCCCGGAAGGCCGCGGCAGGCGGCGTCCCGCGACCCGTTGGACGATCCAGGCCTTGCGCTTCCTGCGGCGCAGACTGTCCCCCATCAGCAGCACCACGGCGAGAGCGAACGCGAGGATGAAGGAAGGTGAGTGCATCGGGAACCCGCGGCAAGCGCTACGCTTCGCAGTGAGACCAATCGGTGAGGTTTATCGGCGAGACTTATCGGGAAGCGAAGGAAAGAACCACACTCCCGGTGCCCCCCTGGAGAGTCGTTCTTCCCAACGCCCCCTGGCTAACTATGAAGTTACCTTGCGGACTTCCTGGAGATCTTAACGGTAAAATCATGGCCGATTCTGTAACGAAATGTATCCAAAGCCCGCCGGTTCGCGGCAAACCGGCATCCAACCAAAGCCGCCCGCGCCAAACAACGAGACGATATTTTACATTTTCATCGCGCTGTATTGTTTTCATCGCTTTCAGGCGTTAAACCCATTGACGAAGCCCAGCAAATGCTGCCATTCTGGGTCAGCCTGCGGTAGCGGCTTTGGAGCTCTCCCGCCGGCGGGCATGCAGTCGCGCCCTTCGGGATCCCGCCCGCGCCTGTTTGCCGCCAGCTTCTCGGCGTATTCGATGGCGAGTACCCGGCGCCGCCCGTAACCAAGGTAACATCGCGCTCGAAAAGAGCCGCGCCGCGCCCCAACGCGATGGGACGCACCGCTGGAGCAAACGACAATGCAGGTGGAACTGGAGCTCGAGGGGCTCAGCAGTCTCGAGTTGGTCCGGCTCTCAAATTTGTTTGAGACTCTTACCGAATGCAAGCGGTCGAAGGCCTTCAACCGCTTTCTGTTCTGGGTGGCTCGTGAATCCGAGCGCGAGATCCACGGTCGCCGCCTGAAGGTACCGCTGCGCCACGCGGTCAGCGTCGACGTAACTCGCATGCGCCCGGGCGAGTTGCTGTTTCTGCAACGCCAACTGCAGGACTGGGAGGCCGAGTTCGGCAAGCATGCGATGGGGCAGCTCGTGGAGCTGTTCTGGCGGGCCAGCGTGGGGCTGCGCTCGAGTTCTCTGGGCGGCTGGCCCAACTAGGGGTCTCGCGCGCACCGCGGCTGCTAACGCCGCTCATTCCGCCGGAATGACGAAGCGGACCGTGGCGCCCTTGCCCGCCTCCGACTCCACCCAGATGCGCCCGCCGTGCCGCTCCACGATGGTTTTGCACAGCGCCAGGCCGATGCCCGTGCCGGGGTACTGCTCGGCGTGGTGCAGCTTCTCGAACACACCAAAGATCTGCTCCGCATAGCGCGGGTCGATTCCGATGCCGCGGTCTTCCACGCGGAATTCCCAGGCCCCGTCGACCGCTTCGGCGGCCACGCCAACCTCGGGCGGGGCATCGCCGCAGAACTTGACCGCGTTACTGAGCAGGTTCTGGAACAACTGCACGATCTGGATTCTGTCGGCGTGGATCGTCGGTAGCTTGCCGCAGCTCACCACCGCGCCGCTGCGCCGGATGAGTCCGCCCAACTGGGCCTGGGCGTCTTGCAGGGCGACATTGCAGTCGGTCGGCTGGAATTCGGTTTCGGCGCGGCCGGCGCGGGCGTACTCCAGCAGGTCTTGAACCAGTTGCCTCATGCGCGAGGCGGCGCCGGTCACCAATTCCAGATACTGGTCGGCCTCGCTATCGAGCCGGGCGTGGTAGCGCGCCGCCAGCCGCTGCGCGAAGCTCGAAACCGTCCGCAGCGGCTCCTGCAGGTGGTGGGCGGCGATGAAGGCGAAGCGTTCGAGCTCTTCGGCGTGCCGGATGATCAGCTCCTCGGCCATCTTGCGTTCGGTGATGTCGCGCGAGATCCCGATCAGGCCGCGGACGCGATCGTGGGAGTCGATGATCGGCACCTTGGTGGTCGAGTACCACTGCGAGCCGCCCGACGCCCCGCTCAGCCGCTCGACCTTGTCGACGACAGGCTTGGCCGAGCGGATGATCTCGCGCTCCTGCTCCAGCGCGGGGCCGGCGAACTCGGCGGCGAAGTAGTCGCTATCGCTCTTGCCGGCGGCCTCGGCGCAATCGGCGATGCCCAGCAGCCGGGCCATCGACTGGTTGATGCGTTCGAAGCGCGACTCGGTGTCCTTGAAATAGATCGTGTCGGGCATGTTGTCCAGCAGCGCGCGCAGCAGGTAGCGCTCGTGGGCCAGCTCGACCTGCAACTGGTAGTGCTCGGCCGCCTTGACGACCTTCATCTTCAGGTCGTCGGGGTCCCACGGCTTCTGGACGTAGGAATAGATCTTACCGTCGTTGACGGCGCGCACCAGCGCGTCCCAGTCGCTATAGCCGGTGATGAGCAGGCGCGTCGCCAGCGACAGCGAGCGGGCCTCCTGCAAAAATTCGTCTCCCGAAAGGCCGGGCATGCGCTGGTCCGACAGAATCACGGCGACGCCGTCTTCCCGCAGCCGGCCCAGGGCGGACTCGCCGCTGGTGCTGGTCACGACCGCAAACTCGTCCTCCAGCAAATCCTGAATGCTGGTGAGGATCTGCGGCTCGTCGTCGACGACCATGACCTTCACGCGGGCCTGCCGTGCGTCGTGTTGCATCAAGTCGTTCCCTCCAGTTGCAGCGGGATCTCGACGACGAACTCCGAGCCGCCCTGCTCGTGGTTGCGAACCCGAATCGAGCCCTTGTGAGACTGGATGATGCCGTAGGAGATCGCCAGACCCAGCCCCGTGCCGCTGCCGACCGGCTTGGTCGTGAAAAACGGTTCGAAAATGCGGTTGCGGATCGATTCCGGCACGCCGGGGCCGGTGTCGCGAATCGCGACCGCGAACATGCCGTCGTGCGCGCTCGTCCGGATGCGGATCGTCCCTTCGCCGTCGATGGCGTCAATGGCGTTGGCAAGGATGTTCATCAGCACCTGGTTGAACGGACCGGCATAGCAGGAGAGCTTGCGAACCGGCCCAAACTCGGTCTCGACCCGGATGCGGCCCTTCATCCGGTGGCCTAGGAAACGCAGCACCGAGTTGAGACTTTCGGCGATGTCGATGGTCTTGAACTTGCCTTCGTCGAGGCGCGAAAAGGTGCGCAGATCGACGACCAGCTCGCGGACGCGCTCCAGCCCCTGATGCATGTCGTCCAGCCGCGTGCGGGCCTTTTCGAGGTAGGCGGCGGCGGACGGCTCGGGCCCCAGCTCAGGCTCCAGTTTGGCGAGCTGTGCCCGGACCGTGTGCAGGTTATTGACCACAAACGCCAGCGGGTTGTTGATCTCGTGGGCGATGCCGGCGACGAGTTGGCCGAGCGAGGCCATCTTCTCGCTCTGCACCAGGTGCATCTGCGTTTCCTTGAGCAGACGGTTGGCCTGCTGCAGTTCGCGGTTGGTCTCCTCGATTTTGCCGGCCAGCGCGGCGCGCACCTCGGCGGCGTCTTTTTCGGCACGCGCGCGCACCGCTTCGAGCTCCTTATTCTTGAGCTCCTCGATGATGCGGCGGTTCTCCTCCTGAAAGAATTTGCGCCGCAGCAGGGCGCGAATGCGCGCCTTCAGCACCGCCATGTCGTTCGACTTGCCGACGAAATCGTCGGCGCCGGCTTCCAGGCCGCGGGTCATGTCCTCCTTGTTTTCCTGCGCCGTCAGGATCAGGATTACCGCCGGGTCGTCGAGCCCGCGGCGGATCTCGGCGAGCTGGCGGCAGACCTCGATGCCATTCAAATCGGGCATCAGCAGGTCCACCAGCACACAGTCAAAGCGCTGCCGCCGAAATTGCTCGATGCCCTCGCCGCCGCCGGCGGCCTGCTCCACGTGGTAGCCCTCCTGGCTCAACTCTTCCGCAACATATTGCAAATAGGTAGGGCTGTCGTCGATCGCCAGCAGGCGGGCGCGCGCGAAAAACGAGTCCGGCTTGCCGACGATCAGCGTTTGCGCCTGCGCCTTGCGCAGCAGGGCGCGAATCCGCAGCAACAGAATGTCGGACTCGACCGATTTGGGCAGGTAGTCGTCGGCGCCGCTCTCCAGACCGTGCGTTTCGGCCGCGCTGGTCTGCTCGGCGGTCAGCATCAGGATCGGAATGCCGCGCGTATCGACGTTCATGCGGATGCGGCGGCAGAGTTCGTCGCCGCGCATGCCGGGCAGGTAGTAGTCGACCACGATCAGGTCGGGCGTGGCGCGCTGCAGCTCATCGAGCGAGACCTCGGCGCTGGGAGCCGAGACCACCCGCCAGCCTTCGCCCTCCAGCAGGTATTTCATCTTCAGCGCCTGCGTTTCGGAATCCTCGACGACCAGGATGGAAGGCGCCTCTGGCGGCGTATCGGACGAAGCGGGTTGCACCGGCAAGCGGCCCGGCGCGGGCGAGGGCGGCGTGGGCGAATCAGCCGGGCTCGGCGGGCCGGCCGGGCCGGGCGAATCGGCCGGCGTCGAGGGATCGGCCGGCGTTTCGGGCATCACTCCCCCTCCACGAGGTTCGCAACCCACTCGACGATGCGCGGCGCGATGGCCGGCAGCGGCAACAGCTCGTCGGCGGCTCCCAAACGCGCCGCCGCCGCGGGCATGCCATAGACCACCGCGGTCGAGGCGTCCTCGGCGATGCAGAAGCCGCCGGCGCGGTGCAGCGCTAGCAGGCCGTCGGCGCCGTCTTCGCCCATCCCAGTCAACAGCACCCCCAGGCCTTGCGGCCCCAGGCTTTGCGCCATCGACTCGAACAACACCGTCGCCGAAGGCCGCTGCGCGCACACCGGGTCGGCCGCGTCCAGGCAGACGCAGTCTTGCGCCAGGCGCAGGTGGCGGTCGGCGGCCGCCATATAGACCGTGCCGGGCGTCATCGTCCTGGGGGCGTCGATCACCTCCACCGGGCAGGGACAGACCGAGCCGAGCCAGGCGGCGAAGCCCGCCAGAAAGCCCGGCGTCATGTGCTGCACGACGGCGATCGGCAGCGGGAAATCGGCGCCCAGCCCGTTGAGCAGCACCATCAGCGCGTTGGGCCCGCCGGTCGAGGCCCCGATCCCCAGCGCCCGCGGCGTCCCCGGCAAGCGCCGCGGCCCGCGCGGCGCCGCGGCGGCAACGTTGCGCGGAACCCGCTGCCGCACGACCTGCACCTGGCTCATGATCGCCAGTTGCGTGCAGACCCGCTCGGCCAGCAGCGCATAGTGGGCCTGCGTGGTTCCCACCGGTTTTTCGACCACCGACAGCGCGCCGGCCTGCAGCGCGCTCATGGTGATTTTCAAGTCCTCGGCCTCGACGCTCGCCGACACCACCACGATCGGCGTCGGCCGCCGCGACATGATACGCCGCGTCGCCTCCAGCCCGTTCATGCCGGGCAGCCGGATATCGAGCGAGATCACGTCCGGCGCAGTGCGCTCGAGAATCTCCAGGGCGCGCTCGGCGCTCTCCACCGCCGCGGCCACCTCCAGGCGCGGGTCGCGCCCGATGATGTAGCCCAGAAACTCGCGGATCACGGCCGAATCCTCGACAATCAAGACCCGAATCTTGCTCATACCATCTGTCGGATCGTCTGCAGCAGCTCCTGCTGGTCGAACTTGCGCTTCACGACATAGGCGTCGGCGCCCAGCAGCAGGCCGCGCTCCTGTTCCTCGCGGCGCTCCATCGAGGTCACGATAATGACCGGAATACCCGCGAGCTGCTTGTCCTTCTTGATCTCCTCCAGCAGCGCGTAGCCGTCCATGCGCGGCATCTGGATGTCGGTGATCACCAGATCGGCCTTCTGGACGCGCAGTTGCGCCAGCGCCTCGACGCCGTCGACCGCCACCCGCACGCGGTAGCCGTGCGTTTCGAGGATCGTCTTTTCGAGTGAGCGCGTGGTGATCGAGTCGTCGACCACCAGGATCGCCGGCGCCTGCGGCCGCTCGGCCGGCGCGACGGCGAAGCGGGCCGGCCGCGTGGCCGCGTCCCCCGCCGCGGCAACCAGGCCGGCCGCGTTGAGCACCACCGCAACCGTGCCGTCGTCGAGCAGGATGCCCCCGGCGCTGTGGCCGGCGTGCCGCGGCTTGAGGCCCAGCTCGCGCACGATGGCGTCGCGCTGCGCCACGAAGCCTTCCACGGCCACGCCCAGGCGGGCGCTTCCCGAACGCAGCACCATCACCGGCAGCCAGCGCTCGCCGGCCCGCGCGGGCTCGCTTTCGAGTCCCAGCAGATCCTCGATCCTCGTCAACGGGAGGGGCCGACCCTGGTAGGAGAACACCGCCCTGCCCCCGACGGTTTCGACTTCGCTCGCCGCAACGCGGCACAGCCGCTCGATCGAATGTGCCGCAACGGCGAGTTGCCGGCCGCGGCAGCCCACCAGCACGAAGTTCTGGCTGGAGACCGTCAGCGGCACCAGCAGCGCGATACAGGTTCCGGCGCGGCCGCGAAACTCCAGCTCGAGGCTGCCGTGGAGCCGCCGCACCTGCTCGTCGACGACCGAAAGCCCCATGCCGCGGCCCGCCAGGTCGGTGACGGACGCCAGAGTCGAAAATCCCGGCCGCAAGATCAGCCGCGCCAATTCGTCGGGCGAGCGCGAAGCGGCTTCGTCCTCCGCCAGCAAGCGCCGCGACACCGCCACGCGCGACACCGCCTCGATATCGATGCCGCGCCCATCGTCGTCGACGGCCGCCCGCAGCAGGTTGCCGCGCGTCTCCAGGCGCAGGGTGACCGCGCCGGCCGGCTCCTTGCCGGCCCGCGAACGCTCCGCCGGCGGCTCGATGCCGTGGCAGACGGCGTTGCGCAGCAGATGCATCAGCGGGTCCTTGAGCGCCTGCAACACCATGCGGTCGGCCTCGACGTCGAGGCCTTCGCAGTGGAATTCGAGTTGCTTTCCCTCGTCGCGGGAGAGCTCGCGCACCATGCGCCGGAAGTTCCCGAAGACGCTTTCGGCCGGCGCCATCCGCGCCCGCCGGACCTGCTCCTGGAGGTGTTCGCCGAGGTGCCGCAGCGACCAGGCGTTGTGCCGCTGGGCCTGCCCCAGGGCGCGGGCCTGGCTCGAAAGCGTCCGCCACTGCGTGTCCAGGCCGTCGAGATAGCGCCCCACCCGCGCAAATTCGGGCTGCGCGGCAATGCGGCGCAGCGGCAATGCGGCGACCTCGCGCAGGCGGTCCCATTCGCGCTCCATCGCGGCGATCGAGCGCCGCAGCGCGCCCACCTGTCCCGCCAGACGATCCTGATCGAGCGTTGCGGTGGTCAACTGGCCCGCCGAGGCCAGCAGCCGGTCGAGCGTCTCGGTCCGCACCCGCACGGTGTCGGGGGCGACGCCCAGGATGCCCGCGTTCGCGGCAGCTTCGGCCGGCGGCGTGCCCGGTTCCCCCGAGGCGTCCGATCCCCTGGCTCCTGCGGACCTCGCGCCGCTTCCCAAAGGCCCGGCGCCTTTCTCTTCCGGGGCGGCAAGCGGCGTTGCGGCCGCCGGTTGCAGACCCAGCAAAGCGTCGATCGCCTCCAGCGCCGGCCGCCGCCCGCCGGCTGCATCCGCCGCCGGCGGGTTTCCCGAGGCGGCGTCCTCGATCGCATCGAGCACCTGCTGGATCACTTCGAGCACCTGCAGGTCCGGCGCCAAAGCGCCCTCGCGCACCCGCGAGAACAAGGTCTCCAGGCGATGCGCCAGCGTCTCGATGGGGCGCAGATCGACCGCCCGCGCGGCCCCCTTGAGACTGTGGGCGCGGCGGAACGCCTCATCGAGCTGCGGGCCCGGCCCCGCCGACGGCTGCAGGTGGACCAGCAGCGAGCGCATCTGTTCGACGTGCTCCTTTTGCTCGATCTGGAAGATGCCCAGCAGTTTTTGGCGTATGTCGCTCACACCCGGTATCTCTCGACCGCCTTGGAGAGTTGCTGCGCCAGGGCGTTGACGTTGGCCGCCGCCTGCTCGAGCTGCCTGGTGCTGCCGGCGGTCTGCTCGCTGGCTTGCCCGATGCTGCGCACCGCCTGCGCCACCTGATCGAAACCGATCTGCTGCTGGTTGGCCCCCGCCACGATCTGCTGAAAAGCCTGCACGCTTTGCGCGACGCTTTCGGTCAACTGCCGGATCGTGCCGTCGGCGATATCGGCCTGCTGCTTGCCCGATTCGGACCGCTTCACCGCTTCCTCGGTGAGCATCACCGAGGTATTGATCCCTTTTTGAATCTCTCCCAGGATCGAGCGCACCTGCACGGTCGCCTCTTTGGACTGGTCGGCGAGGTTTTTGATCTCGCTGGCCACTACCGAGAAGGTGCGGCCATGCTCGCCGGCCGCCGAGGCCTCGATGGCGGCGTTGAGCGCCAGCAGGTGCGACTGCTCGGCGACGTCGTTCACGGTGGCGATGATTTCGCCGATGGAGGCGGTCTTCTCGCTCAAGGTCAGCACGTTCTCGGCGACCGCTTCGGCCTGCTCGCGAATCATCTCCATGGTGCGTGTGGTGTTCTGGACCGCCTGCAGCCCCGAGTTGCCGGCGGCGGAGGTGGCTTCGGCCGCCGCCACCACCTGCCGCGCGCGGTCGGAGATCTGGGCCGCGGCCTGACTGATCTCGGCCATCGTCGCGGTGGTCTGCTGCACGGCGCTGGCCTGCTCGCTGCTGCTGGCGGCCTGCTGCTGGGTCGAAGCCAGAATCTCGCCGGTGGCGGCGTTGAGGTTTTCGGTGGCCTGGCGGGTTTGCGAGGCAACCTCGCGCAGCCCGGCGACCATCGCGTTGAGGCTGGCGCCCAACTCGCCCAGCTCGTCGCCCCGCACGGCCTGCGCCTGCCCGGTCAGGTCGCCCTCGCCGATGCGGCCGACGAAGTCCATGAAGGTCTTGAGCGGCGCGGTGATCGAGCGCTGGATGGCGACGCTCGACAGCACCCCGATCAACAGCGCCGCCCCTAGCGCCAGCAAGGTCGACGTTCTGGCCGAAGCGTACAGTCGGGCGTTTTCGGCCCGGCCGATCTCGACCTGCTCGAGCGTCGCCTGGCGCAACTCGACCAGCTTGGCGTCGAACGCCTGACGCAGCTGTTCCTGCTGCGCGGTGCGGCCGGCGACCTTGTTCCATGCGCCGCGGTTGATCATCCCGAACTGCAGCTCGCTCTCGGCCGAGAGCTGTTGCAGCGCCTCGCTCGCTTCCTCGACGAGCTGCCTGATCTTGCGGTATTGCGCGACGCGCGGCGGCGACTCGGCGGACTGCTCGGCCCTGCGGGCGGCGCTTTGCGCTTTGTCGAGCAACCCCGTCGTCCGGGCCTGCACCTCGCGCCAGCGTTGCTGCGGCTGCAAGGGGTCCTCGCTGGGCAGGTGGATCTTGCGCAGCAACGGCAGAACCGTGGCCTTGCCGGCAATAGTGCGCATCTGCTGCTGGTTTTCCGATACCTCCTGCAACAGCGCCAGGAAGACGAAATCGTGGTCGGCCACTTCGGCCGCAAGCGCGGTCACCTGCGACAGCTTCCGCAGCCCATACCAGCCCAACCCCAGGCTCACGCAAACGACGACACCAAACCCCAGCAGGATCCGGAAGCCGATCCTCAATTTCATGCGAAATCTCCTTGCCCCAACAGCGCTTCGGCGTCGAGTAGCGTGACGCGGTCCGCCGTCACCCCCTTGGAGTAGGGGGAGGACTGCGCGGCGCGCTGCCAGTCGCCGGGCCGCAGCGCGCGCACCGCCAATAGCTGATCGACCCGCAGCGCGCCGGGCCGCTCGCCGCGCCGCAGCAGCACGGCATAGCCCGGCGGCCGGCCAGCGCCCGCGGCCTGAACCGAGCCCGGGCCGGCGACGGTTGCCGCCGGCGGCGGCAGACCCAGCAACAGCGCCGTTTCCCAGACCGGCTCGATCCGGCCGCGCGCATTGACGACCCCGGCCAATTCCCGGGGCGAGCCGGGTATGGGAGTGATCGCCGGCGCTTCGATCACCTCGCGCACCTGCCCCAGCTCCAGCGCGTAGCGCTCCGCACCGACCGCGAACAGCAGCACCTCCTGGGCCTCGTCCCGTACAGTCGCGGCGGCGACGGGCCGCGCCAGTTCGGCCGCGCGCTTTCGGTAGACCCGCTCCAGATGCCCGGGGTCGGCTCCGGCGCCTTCGGCCAGGGCGGCAGCGCCGCGTTGCAGCCGGCGGCGCGCGGCGTTCCAATCGGCCGGGGATTCGTTATCAGGCACGAACTCGCAAGACCTCCAGGTGCGCGCGGCTGAGCTCGCGCAGCTCGCCGACCGTGATGCCGTCGGCCAGCTCGAACGCCTGGCCCTCGTCGCGCCGCGCCAGCAGCTCGATGACGTTCTCGAACGAGCGCGCCGCCTGCGCCGTCTCGCGTTGCTTCTGCTGCAACAGGCCGAGATGGTAGTGAGCCAGCACGAACTGGCGATCGAGATAGATCGCCCGCCGCAGCGCCCGGCGCGCTTCGAGGCCGGCCCCGGCGTGTTCCAGGATCAAGGCCTCGTAGAAGTGCGCCAGCGGATCGAGCCCGTTGTGGTCGAGCAGCTTGCGGCATTCGACCGCCGCCCGCCGCCATTCGCCGCGGTCGGCGAGCCGGCGCACGGCGTCGATTCCAGAACCACCGCCGGCGGGCTTCACAGCGGCCGGCTTCACAGCGTCCGGAATCACAGCGGCGTTCAGCTTCGGCCCGGCGGCCTTCGCCCCGCGGCGCCAGGGCCTGGGAGCCCTTGCCTTCGGAAGCCCCGCCGCGTCGCCGGCGGTGGGCAAACCCGCCGCCGCGGCCAACGGCTCCAGGCCGGCAAGCCCGTTCGGCGGCGCCGGCGCGGTGTCCGCCAGCGGCTGCAGGGGCCCGGCCGGCAACGGCTTTTGGTACACCGCGGTGCCGTGCTCGCTCACCACCCGGAACTCGCGGAACCAGTCGGGCGCCGACTCGGCGTGCCCCACCACCAGCCAGCCGCCGTCGAGCAGCGAGGCGCGCAATCGCGCCACCACCGCGGCAATCACCGGCGCGTCGAAATAGATCATCACGTTGCGGCAGACAATCAGGTCGAAGCCGAACAGATCGTTGGCCAGCGACGGGCAGTGGTGCTTCACCAGGTTGTGGTAGCGGAACGTCACCTGCCGCTTGAGATCGTCCGCGATCACCCACGATTTGCCCAGTTGCCGGAAATAGCGCCGCTGCAAGCCTTGCGGTACGCCCCGGAAGGCCCAGTTCTCGAAGCGGCCTTCGCTCGCCCGGGCCAGGAACTGGCGGTTGATGTCAGTGCCCAGTACGCTCACGTCCCAGCCGGCCGTGCGGTCGTCGAACTCGCGCAGCAGGATGGCGATCGAATACGGCTCGGCGCCGGTGGAGCAGCCGGCGCTCCAGATGCGCAGCCGCCGGCTGGTCTGGTTGCGCGCCAGGATGTCGGGGATCACGGTCCGCCGCAGCGCGTCGAACTGCTCGGTGTGCCGGAAGAAATAGGTCTCGCCGATGGTCAACTGCGCAATCAACGCGTCCAGCTCCTGCGCGCCGCCCTCGGAACCGTGCAACACGCTCAGATAGGCGCGGCAATCGGGCACGTCCAAAGCCTCCAGGCGCCCCGCGATGCGTCGCGCCAGATCCTCGTCCTTATCGCGAAAATAGGCCAGCCCCGTCGACTCGATGACGTGGCTCTTCAGCAGCGCGTAGTCGGCGTCGGCGATTACCGCGCGGGTGGTCACCGCGTTGGGGGGCGCCGCGCTGGGGGTCGTCGCATGGGGAGTCACGGGCCCGGCTCCAGCTCCGCCAGATGCCGTTGCGCGGCACCGCGCAGCTCGGCGATGCGGCTGCGTTCCTGCGCGAGCAGCAGGCGCTCACGCGACAACAAATGGATCGGTGTGGCTGGCGGTTCCAGCCAGATCTCCGCCTCGGTGCAGTCGTTGAAGCAGTGGCCCGCCGGAACCGGCTTGAGGGTCGATTCCGAGGCCCAAACTACGTTATCGACACGTTCGGCCAGCAGCGCCAGCGAATCCGGCCGGCCGCGCAAGACGATCAGGGGCGAATACAGACCGAACGGCGCCGGCGAGCCCCCAAACAACCGCTCGAGCCGGATCACGGGGATGGCCGTGCCGCGCAGATTGAGGAAACCTTCGACAATCGCGGGCAGCCCGGGCGGCCGGGCCAGACTGGCCATCAGCACAATCTCCTGGACCTCCTCGGCGCGGATCGCGCAGTGCTCGCCACGCAGTTGAAACACAAGCACGTCAGGCATTTGCGGATGGGACGGTTTCCCAATGGGGATATCGGCATCGGGCAGACGATCCTTGAGCCTTGGTCGGCTACGGCCAAAGCCGGAGCCGGCTTACCCCGCTGCGGAAGACAGTTCAGGACCGGCGGCGGCGCCGTTTGCTGCGCGGCTGGGGTGTGGCGCGGGCCTCCGGCCGGCCGGTCGGCCTTCCGGGGGCCGACGTTTCCTTCTACATCGGGGGACCGGAACAATCGGGTGAGAGGGGAAACCGCCAAGAAAGGCCGGCCTGCAGGTCGGCCCTGCCGGCCGGAGGCCCGCGCCACGGCGACGTTTTTGGCCTCTGTGGCTTTGGACCCCGCAGGCGCCCCGGCCTGGAGGTTTTGGGATTTTGGGCCTTTGCCCGGGACGGGCTGGCGGCTCGAACGCCGCTAGAGCTGGATGATGCCGCGGCGGACGGCGATCGCCACCGCCTGAGTGCGGTCGCTCGCGCCCAGCTTCTCCATCAGATGCTTGACGTGCACCTTCACCGTTTCCTCGGAGATGAACAACCGCTCGGCGATGTCGCGATTGCGGTTTCCGCCGGCCAGGTGCTTGAGCACTTCGACCTCGCGCTCGGTCAGCGCTTCCTCGCTCAGATGCTCTGCCACGTGGGCGGCGATTTCCGGCGGCAGGCGCTTCTTGCCGGCGTGAACCTGCCGGATGATATCGACCAGGTCCTTGGGCGGCATGCTTTTCAACATGTAGCCGCGCGCGCCGCCTTCGAGCGCCCGCCGGATCTCGACGTCGCCTTCGAAGGTGGTCAACATGATCACGCGGGCTTCGGGAAACTCGTTGCGAATCGCGATCAGCGAGTCGATGCCGCTCATGTCGGGCAGCCGCAGGTCCATCAGGGTGACGTCGGGGCGGTGCTCGCGGAACTTCTGGATGGCTTCGCTGCCGCTGGAAGCCTGCGCCACCATCGTCATGTCGGTCTGGTTGTTGATGATGGCGGTGATCCCCTCGCGCAACAGTGGATGGTCGTCCACGCTAAGAACTCGAATCGGCATCGTTTCGCTCATCGGATTCCCTCACAATCGGCGTATCTTGGAAGCGGCCGCCAGCCGCCGCGGCGTCGGATTCCCTGGCGCGCCCCGACAAACGCCACAGCCAGCGCAGCGGCCCAGGCGAGGCCCCCGCCGGAAAGGCCACGTGTCCGGGGACCGACAGCTCGACTTCGGTGCCGGCCGCCTGCCCGCTCCAGACGCTGAGCCGGCCGCCGATCCGCTCCGCCCGTTCGCGCATGCCGGGCAGTCCCCAGTGTCCGTCGCGCCCCTGCTGCAACACCTTGGGATCGATGCCGCGGCCGTTGTCGCGAACCAGACAGCGGAAGCGGCGGGCCGCGTACTCGATCTCGACTTCGATATTCTTCGCGCCCGAGTGGCGGAAGGCGTTGACGATCGCCTCGCGCCCGATGCGGTAGACCTCGTCGCGCAGCATGGGGTGCAGCGCGCGCAGCCGGCCCTCGACGATGACGCGGAATTCGATCTCGTCGTCGACCGGCAGATCCTGGCTCACCCGCGAAAACGCCTGCTCCAGATCGAGCGATTCGGCGCCCGGCGAGCGCAGTCCGCGCAGCGCGTTGCGGCCTTCGTCGATCACCTGCCCCATCAGTTGCAGGACGCGATTGAGCTGCGTCCGCGCCGGCGAGTCCTCGGGCACCTCGTCCGACACCAGGTGAAGCTGCATCGAGGCGCTCAGGAACCCCTGCAGCAAGGTATCGTGCAGTTCCTGAGCGATGCGCGTCCGCTCGGTGAGCCGCTCCTCGAAGCGAACGTTCAAGCGGTGGGTAAGCTGCAGCAGCCGCAAGCGGTAGAGCGCCGCGACCGCGCCGGCCAGCGCCAGCACGAGCGCCAGCCGAAACCACCAGGTTTGCCACAGCGCCGGTTCGACCTCGAACGCGACGTCCTCTTCCGCGCCATTCCAGACGCCGTCGGGGTTGCTGGCGATCACGCGAAATCGATACGCACCCGGAGTGAGGTTCGTGTAGATCGCCTCGCGGGTCGTCGACGGCGCGCTCCAGTCGTGATCGAACCCGTCGAGCCGGTAGCGAAACTGCACCCGCTCGGGGACCGAAAGGCTCAGGCCGGCGAAACCGAACATGACCCGTTGACTGCGGGCCGGAACGCGCACGCCGCCGCGCAGGCTAACCGGCGAGCCATCGGCCGAAAGCGTCTGGATGTGGACGATCGCGGGCGGCGCAGTGCCGCGGAGCCGTCCGGGATTGACCACCGAAAGGCCGCGATTCATCGAAAACCAGATCCGCCCCAGCCCGTCGGTGACCACCGAAGGTTGGCGCTTGACGCCTTCCACGCCTTGCAGGCCGTCGGCCAGCCCGTACTCGTGTACGTCGTCGTCGGCCAGTTCCCCCGCCAGCAGTTTGTCGCGCTGCACCTGCAACACATGGTCGAGCGTGGCGATCCAAAGCGATCCGTTGCCGTCTTCGGCCATCCCCAGGATCTGTTGCTGCAGCGCGTCGGGTACGCGCGGCGCAACCGGGGCGGCGCCCGCCTTCAGGAAAGCCAGGCCCGCCGCCGTTCCAATCCAGATCACTCCGGCGGAATCCTGCAATAGGCAATTCAGATTGTCGGAAGGCAGGCCGTCGCTGGCCTTGTAGACGCGCCAGCGGTTGCCCGACAGCGCGCTCAAACCATTGGGCGTCGCAAACCACATCGTGCCGTCGGCGCCTTCGAGAATGGCGGCCACCGTGTTCGACGACAGCCCGTTGGCGGCGGTATAGGTCGTGAACCTGCCGTTGTGGAAGCTACTAACGCCGCCGCTCAGGGTTCCCGCCCACACGGTGCCGTCGCGGTTTTCGTGTACCGCGTAAACGCTGTTTTGGGCAAGGCCCTCGGCCCGCGTGTAGGTCGCGGCTTCGAACGAGCCCGCGCCCAGCCGTAAACGCGTCAGCCCGCCGCGCTGCCGGCCGACCCACAACTCGTCTTGTCTCCCGTCCAGCGAATAGACCACATCGGAGTCCAAGCCTGCCTGGGTGACGCGTCCGATCTGGCCATTGCGCATCCAGTACAGCCCGCCGTCGATCGGCGCGAACCAGGTACGCCCCTCCCCATCGACATACAGCGGGCCGTTGCTGTCGGACGGCAAACCCTGGGCGGCGGAATAGGTCACAAATACGCTGTCGCGCAGCCGTTCGATGCCGCCGGCGCTGCCGATCCAGATGCTGCCCTCGCGGTCCTCGAACAGGGCGGTGACGGCTTCGTTGGGCTCGCCGGCGGCGTCGGCCAGCGATGCCACGCCCTGCGCGTTGAGCCGCAGCAGCCCGCGCGAATTGGTGCCGACCCAGACGTTGCCGTCGCGGTCGCCGGCCATCGCCAGCGCGCGCGGCTGCCGCAGCGCGTCGGGCATCGCCGGTGTGGTGAGCCGCGCGCCGTCCCAGACGGCGATACCGCGGTCGGTGCCGACCCACAGCTTTCCCTCGGCGGCGGGCAGCAGGCAGTTGACCTTGCTGTCGGGCAGGCCGTCGCTCACGGCGGAAACCTGGTCCCCGCGGACCCGGAACAGGCCCGCGTCGCGCGTCCCCATCCACAGGTCGCCGTCGGTGGTCTGAGCCATCGCGATCACCGGCGAACGCGCCAGCGGCGTGGCGGCCGCGAGGGTCTGGAATTTGCCGGCGTGGTAGCTCAGCGCGCCGTTTTCCAGCCGCGCCACCAGCAGGCCGCCGTCGTTGCCGCGGCAGATTACGGTGACGTTCGAATAGGGCATGCCCAGCGTCGACATGGCGTTTTCAAAAACCCCGCCGCGGTAGCGCAGCAAGGTCGGGCCCACCAACCGCACCCACAGGTCGCCGGCGTCGTCGGATGCCAGCCCCAGTACGCCGCTCAGCGGCCCCGAACCCGAGTCGATCAGCCGGAAGCTGAAGCCGTCGAAGCGAATCAGGCCGGCTTCGGCCCCGATCCACAAATAGCCGTCGGGAGTCTGCGTCATCGCATAGACCGGCCCGCGCGGAAACCCCTGCTCGCGGCCCCAGCGGTCGCGGATATACTGCGACATCGCCCGCGCCGGATCGACCGCCCGCGCCGGCTGCACGAAAAACGCCGCTGCCGTCAACAGCCAGAACAGCGCGCGGCGCGCGTCCAGGCGATCACGGAAGATACTCGAACTTCTCAACGATCACCTCGGCCCCGTGCCGCAGCGGATTGCTCTGGTTCGCGTAAACATACAGGTTGATGTGGACCGACTCGCCGCCCGGCGAGGGCACCCCCGAAGTAAAGGTGTGGTCCGCCACCTCCGGGCGTCCGCCCGGCGCGGCTCCGCGTTCGGTCTTGAACGAGAGCCGCCCCGGCTCCCAGACGAACGAGTGCGTCAGAAGCCCCGCCGGCGCCATGAATCGAATCACGTTCGCCGGAACGTAGTACGGCTGGATCACATACTGCGCATTCTTGCTCGCGGTCTCGCCCCAGCGGCTGACCTCGATATCCACCTCGCGCGGCGGGCCTCCCTCGTCCCAGGTGAAAATGCTGAACACGGCCGCCGGCTCCAACCGCGAGATGTCGCTCACCACGAAGCGATAGGAGCCGTAGCCCAAGCTGACGGCCAGGTTCACCTCGGCGCAGGTCCACTCTTCGCCGTGCTTGGCGATGCGCAGGTGCAGGAAGCCGTTCTTGTCGGTCCAGACGTTGGCGGGGTCGTAGGAGTTGCGGGTGCCGCCGCGGTCGCTGGCATCCTGGCGGACTTCCCATTGGTAGCCGCTGAAGGCGATCGTCTTGACGGCGGGGTGCGCCAGCTTCGAGCTGTCGACCGTAGCTATCGCGGCGATCGCGCCGCCCCTTTTGGGAAGCGTCTCGGCCGTGGTCGGGGGGTGGTAGCCGGCCCCCACCAGCAGCGCCGCATAGGCCGAGCCGGGGTGCGTGAAGCTCTTCCAGGAGGAGTCGGCTTGAATCTTCGTAAACGGCTTGTCGGCGGTAGGCTGCACCCACCATAACCCGGCGCGGGCGAACAGCACCAGCCGCTGGCCCGGCCGGGCGCCCCGCACGCGGCCCTCGATCGGGTTGAGTTTGTCGGGACTGCCCTGCCCCGCCGGTGGAAGTTTCGTGAACTCGATCGTGGGTTCGGCCGCGGGCTGCGGCGTTCCTTGGCATCCCGGCAGAATGCAGAGCAGACCAACCACGCCCCGCGCTATCCAGCGTTCCCTCAAGGCAATTTCGTCACCAGTCGGCGCGCACACCGAACTGAATCTTTCTGGGCGCAAACCAGTCGCTGGCGCCGACCACCTGCCCGAACAGGGGGTTGGCGGTGTTGGTCTGGATGTTGCCCCACAACGTACGGTTGAAGGCGTTCAGGAACTCGGCGCGAACCTGCACCCGCAGCGATTCCACGGGTTGGAAGTTTTTCTGCACGGCCATATCGTCGGAAAGTTCCCACGGCCCGCGCAACTGCGATAAGCGGTAGGAGGTATTGCCGCGCTGATAGCGGCCGATCGATGTCGGATTGACGAACAGCGACGTATTGACGTAGCGGTTCGCCTCGCCGGGCTGATTGATGCGGCTCATGTCGATATCCGCCGAGTCCCAGCCGGCCGTCAGCGCTTCGCCGTCGGGGTTGATCGCGAAACCGGGATTGGTAGCGAAGTTGCTGTTGGGCGTGCCCGAGCCGCTGATCCCCAGCGGCGAGCCGCTGTTGTAGTTGCCGATGTATTGCACGGTCCAGCCGCCCAGCACGAGATCGAGCACTCCCGCTGCATTCGATCCGAATCGCCGGCCCTTGCCAAACGGCAGATCGTACTGCACCGCGATCTTGAAGGTGTGCGTGCGGTCGGCGTCGGAAATCGACTTGTTGAGCGACTGGTTGTAGTAGTCCGCCGGCCGGCCGCTGTTCATCCCCCAGGTATCTCCAAAGGCGGACTGCACGTTGTCGATCGATTTCGAGAAGGTGTAGTTCGATAGGAAATTCAGGCCGCCGGAAAAGCGTTTGTTCAACTGGATCTGCAGCGCGTGGTAGGTTGAAAACCCCAGCGGGCTGAACGCGCTCTTGATCTCGTTCCAGGCCATCATCTGCGGGTAGGGTAATAGCGTCTGATAGGCCGGCACCCAGATGCCCGCATCGCCGAACGGATAGCGTCCACCCGCCGCCGCGACTGCGGCGGGAATTTCCGCCTGACTGGTGACGCCGGCGCCGAGTGCATCGCCGAGGGCGAGATACTTCGGGTCGAGCTGATCCAGGCGGCGCAGCTCGTTAGCCTGGATGGCGGTGCTCTTCGAGCCGACGTAGCCGACGTCGAGCACGATCTGGTAGCCCAGCTCGCGTTGCAGGTTGAAGTTCCATTGCTGCGTGTAACCGTTCTTGCCGCTGTTGGGGTCGTAGCTGACAATGCCCCACACGCCCGGCGATCCGTTCGCCAGCGAAGCGTTCTGCGGCAGATCGCGAACCACCCCGGGATAGGCATTCGACCAGTTCCACGGCGAGTCGTAGTCGATGCTCGAGCTGATGCGGTTTTCCTGGCCGAAGCCCGCCGTCTGTCCCCACGGCACGCCCGACCAGCCGTTGCCGTTGCGCGCCAGGTAGAAAATCCCATAGCCGCCCCGCAGCGCCGTTTTCGGCGTCAACTGATACGCAAAGCCGATGCGCGGCGAAAAGTCGCGGCGATGGTTGGGCGCGAAGGTGCGGCGCTCGTCGCTAGCGAATTCCATGGCGCCCGCAAAGCCCCACAGCGGGTCGACCAGCGCCGTGTTCCAGTTACCCAACCGGTTGTACTGCTCCACCGGCAGCGGCTGGTAATCCCAGCGCAGGCCGACGTTCAAGGTCAGCCGGCTGGTGGCGCGAATGTCGTCTTGCACGAACAGCGCCAGGTTCAGAAACCGCGAGCCGGTGGGAGTCGGCGTCGGCACGTTGGCGTCGGCGACCTGGCCCAACAGCATGCTGGCGAAACCGTTGCCGGTGTCGGTGAACCCTTGCAGCCCGGTTTGCGCCTGGCTGAAGTTGATGGCTGCCGGGCCGTTGTCCGTTCTCCAGCGCAGATAGGAGCGGCGGCCATCGACCCCGGCCCGCAACGAGTGCCGGTTGTGGATCCACGAAACCGTATCGATGATCTGAAAGTTCTGACCGGCGCCAAAATCGTTCGTCTGGAACCCGAGCTTCGGGTAATTGACCAGGTAGTTGTTGGATCCGAAGTTGATCTCGGGATAGTTGAAGTCCTTGGCCAGCCCTTGCAGGCCGAGCGCCGCAACGCCGTTTTCGTCCAGGTGCGCCGACAGGCTCGGGTTGCGCTGGCGGTTGAAGCCCAGTTGCAGATGATTGAGCATCGTGGGCGAGATCGTCCAGTCGTAGCCGATGCGTCCGTACCAGCTCCGCACCCATTGCAACCGCGCGCGCGACAGCGGTCCGCCCGAGGGGTCGTTGAAATCCCACACTCCGCCCTGATCGAGCAGCACGCGCGGCCGATCGACATAGACGAACGAGCCATTGATCTTGTGGTCGGCCGCAAGGTAGTGATCAAGCTTCACCGAAAACTGATTCTGCGTGAACCCGGCCTGATTGGAGACGGGGAAGAACGCGTTGTTGACGAGCGCCGCCTGCCCACCCGGCGACTGCACCGCCGGCGAATAGTGACCGCGAAAGATCGCGCCGAGCTTTTGCGCCGGCCCCGAGATCTGGCTCTGCGGGATCACATTGTTGGCATAGGGGTCGCGCACCATGCGCCCATCCATGATCGCGGTCGATGCCGGATCGTAGATGGCCCCCCGCAAGACGTTGCGGCCCAGCGCGTCCTGGCCGATCACCTCGCTGCTCAGCAGCCGGCTGAGGTCGCCGCTCCAGAACTCATCGAGCGGCACGCTCACCGTCGGCGATCCGCCACCGGCGTAGGATTCCACGTAGCGCTCGTAAGCGACGTAGAAAAACGTGCGATTCTTCCCGTTGTAGAGCCCCGGCAGCAGCACCGGACCGCCCAGCGAGCCGCCCCAGTCGTTGCGCCGGTCACGCTGCCGCGGCCGGCCATAGAAGTTGTTCACGAACGAATTGGCGTCCATCCACTCGTTGTGAATCAGCCCCAGCGCCGAGCCGTGCAGCCGGTTGGTCCCCGACTTCAACACGAAATTGAATACGCCGCCGCCGGTGCGCCCGAACTCGGCGCTCATGCCCGAGGTTTGCACCTTGAACTCCTCGATCGCCTCCATCGAGGGGCTGGACTCGCCAAAATGCCCGCCGATGTAGATCGAGGCGTCGGCGCCGTCGAGCACCACTGCCTTCGAAAACGACGCGCTGCCGTTGATGTGGCTCTCGTAGTTGTTACCGCCGACGCCCGGCGTCAACTTGTAGGCGAAGTTTTCCGCATAGCGGCCGCCGGCAAAACCCAGCGGCAGGTCGTTGACGCGGCGGCTGCTCAAGACCGTGCCCACCTCGGGCGTGTCGGTCTGCAGCAGCGGCGTGTCGGCGTGAACCTCGATCGACTCGGTCACCACGCCAAGCTGCATCTGTACGTCGACGCGCGCCACCTGCGCCACGCTCAATCGCACCGCCTCGCGCACATGCTTCTTGAAACCCGCCCGCCGAAAGCTGAGCTGATAGATGCCGACCGGCAGGTTCGGCACCACATATCGCCCGGCTTCGTTCGTGACCGACTCATAAAGTGCATTCGTCGCGGTGTTCGCAACGTGGACCTCGACTCCGGCCAACGGTGCGCCGGACGGGTCGCTGACCATGCCGGTAAATGTTGCCCGATCCTGTTGCGCCAAAGCTAGGGCAGCCATGGCCGCAACGGAAACGACCCAACGAAGAATCGTTCTGATTTCCAACGCTCTGCCTCGAGATTTTCAGCGCCGCCGTACAGCCAGCGAGGCGGATTGCAAGTCCGATCACAAATGGCCCGGCGTGGAACGGCAAACACCGCCGTCAGTTCGCGAGCAGTCTGCCTCGACCTGCTGCCAGCGACGGCGGTAAACCTGTCAGCAAGTATACGGCTACCAAAGTCCATCCCGAGCGGCGAAAAGCTCCGCTCTGGGCAAAATACCCCGATAGGGTTACGGTTCGGTCCCCTGATGGAGGGCATCGCGTGCGCGAGCACGCGGTCAACGCCGGCACAGGCAGTCTCCGCTGTACTTCTAGCGAGGGTCGCAGCCCCGCCTGCGACGACTCCTGCCCGACCCTCTCTCGCTCCGGCCGCCATACGCCCCCTCCGGGTGGCGTACCGGCAAGGCAGCCGATACCACGATAGAGGTACCAAGGACGGCACCCACAGTGGTAGGCAAGGATTACTGAATCTCGGGATGATTCCAAAGGCGCAATCCCGCATAGTGTGGAGAAACAGATTTAAGCGAGTTGCAGCGCCCGGAAGGGCGGCAAAATTACAGCCGTGCAACACAAATGCAACATATTCAGGATGAAAAACAGGCGGTCGATTGTTTTCCCATCAGAGGGTGAGTTCGTCGTAGACCCAAGCGACAACGGCGTTCGTATCCCAGGGGACGCAAGGCGCGGGCCGGCAACCCACAGGGACGGGAGAACCCCGTAGACGGCAAGACGGCCGTGAGGACAGAGGCGAGGAGAGCAAAATGGCGAGTTTGTACAGGACCGAATCGACAGCCGGAGGCCAGCCGGCCAACAACGCGGTGGCGCGCGAGCGTTTGCAGCGCGTCAGCGACAAGACCCTGGTCGCCGCGGCCAAGGGCGGCCAAACCGCGGCTTTTGAAATTCTGTGCGAGCGGTGTACTCCACGAATCCACCGAACCGCCTATCGCATCACCCGCAATCGCGAAGACGCCGAAGATGCGATCCAGGACTGCCTGCTCAGTGCGTTCGTGCACCTCAAGGACTTTGACGGCCGCTCGTCCTTCTCGACCTGGGTGACACGCATCGCCGTCAACTCGTCGCTGCGCATTCTGCGCAAGAAGCGGCCCTCTCTCGAGTTGCCCATTGACGACGGCGCCAACGCCGCGGCAAACGGCCGGAACTGGCGGCTCGTCGACCACGCTCCGGATCCGGAAACGCACTACGCCCGCTACGAGCGAACCCAGGTTCTGAAAAATGCCATCCGCGCCCTTCGCCCGAGCCTGCGTCAGGCGATCGAAATCCAGCAGACGCGCGAACCCTCGATGAAGGAGGCGGCCGAGTTGTTGGGCATTTCCGAGGGAGCGACACGCTCCAGGCTGTTTCAGGCCCGCGCCGCGTTGCGCCACAAGCTGCGTAGCCAGGCGCCGCCGCGCGCCGTACGCGCAGGCTTGAATACCGCACGGCTTTCGCCGGAGATGCTCGCCTCGCAGTGAACGGTTGCCGGGAGAAGTCCACGGCGTTGTGAGCCATGCTTGTCGGCGGCCCCGGGGGCGTCACTGCGCCATCCGCAAGGTTGCGACCAATCGCAACAACCAGGCTGGCTGCTACCTCGCGGTGCCGGCACGAGCCTAATCTGAGCGACTCGCCGAACCCGCGTCTCGCCGCAAACGAGACCGGCGACTCCCGCAGGGCGAAAGCACTCACCCTGGGGCTGTCGCTTCCGCTTTCTGCCTCGAAGAGCTAGGTCCGTCTCCCCAGGTCAAGAAAAGTCCAGATCCACTTCATCCACAAAGCACCAGCCCCAGTCTTCGCCCGGCTCGAGCGACCGCATGATCGGGTGCTTGGACCGGTGAAAGTGCTTCGTCGCGTGCTTGCCGATCGACGAATCGCAGCAGCCGACATGCCCACAAGTCATGCAAAGCCGCAAATGGACCCAGGTCTGGCCTATCTTCAGGCATTCTTCGCAGCCCGGCGTGTTCGGTTGAACATCGTGGATCTGATCCGCGTGCGTGCACTCGTCCATGGCTTGCGCTCCTTTATTTGGGCTGCTCGAGCGGCAGCCGCACCTGGAAATTCGTATGGCCCGGCCGGGAGTCGAACGACACGTCGCCGTGATGGCCGCGCACGATGCGATAGACCGTATCGAGCCCGATGCCGGTGCCTTGGCCCACGCCCTTGGTCGTGAAGAACGGATCAAAGATGCGCGGTTGCACCGCGCCGGGAATTCCCGGGCCGTCGTCGATGATTTCGACCAGAACGAAACCCGGCTCGCGCGAAGTACGCACCGTCAGCAGGCCCTTGCCGCCCATCGCATCGATGGCATTGTCGATCAGGTTCGTCCAGACCTGGTTCAGTTCGCTGCCGTGGGCAGAAATATGCGGCAGGGCGGAGTCGTATTCGCGCTTCACCTCGACGCCATGCTTGAGCCGGAAACGGAGCATGGTGAGCGTATTCTCGATCCCGCGGTGGACGTCGACCTCCTGCTCGGGCGCCTGGTCCATGTAGGAGTATTCCTTGATCGCGCGCACGAGCTCGGAAATGCGCCCGGTGCTGGCCTCGATTTCCCGCGTCAGCCGCGCGGCGTCGACCACTCCCACCACCCGCGCCAGAACCAACTCCAGTACCTTGCCGCGGAACTTCTCGCCGAGCTGCTCGAGCTTGTCGCAATCGACGCGCGCCTCTACCAGGCCCGAGGCCAACCGCGACGCGCCCGGCACGTCGTGCTGGTCGAGCCATGCGGCCAGTTCGTCTTCGAGGTCGCTCTGCTCCAGCGCATCGAGCGGCGCAACCGTCGCCGATAACGAGATCAAGCCCTCCTCGAGAGCGGCCAGCGCCACACGGTGCTCCGCAGAGAGCGCCTCGGCGTCGAGCGCGTTGTTGATGCGGCGCAACTCGCACATAGCATCGCGCAGGCCTTCGGCGGAGCGCCGTGCCGCCGCCGCGGGGTTGTTCAACTCATGGGCCAGGCCCGCCGACAACCTGCCGAGCGCCGCCAGCTTTTCGCTCTGCTGCTCTCTGCGGCTGACCTCGCGGATGCGATCCGCCATCAGCCCCACCAGGCGCGGCAACAACTCCGGGACGCGCTCGCTGATCGCCGGGAACAAATCTTTGGGAAAACGCAGGACACGGCTCGACGCCGTCGCGCGCATCGTTAGCGGAAACAGGGTCATCCGCGAGAACGGCAGAACGCCCGTCACCTCGCCCGCGTGCACCAGAAACGACGGGGCGTCGCCGCCGGCGTTCTCGCGGCGACCGCGAATCTCGCCCGCCAGCACCACAAACAGCGCATCCGCCGGCTCGCCCTCCTGGAACATGACCTGCCCGGAGGCAAGCCGGCGCTCCTCGCCACTCGCGACGAACCACTCCAACTGTTCGTCGCGAAGATCCGAAAAGGTCCCGATCCGGCGCAGCGCCGCCACAACGGGTTCGACGTCGACAGCCGGTGGATTTTGCGGCGCTTCCATGCCGCCCATCAAGACACCTTGCTCAAGTACTGATGCACAAACTGAATCGCCACCGATCCCTCGCCCACGCCCGAGGCGACGCGCTTGATTGAGCCATAGCGAACGTCGCCGACGGCGAATACGCCTGGAATGTTGGTTTCGAGCAGACTCGGGTCCCGCTCGAGCGTCCAACCCTTGGGTCGCTTGCCCGCCCGCATCAAATCGGCGCCGGTGAGGATGAACCCTCGCGGATCCCGCTCGACCATGCCGTCGAGCCAGGCCGTGCGCGGCTCGGCGCCGATGAACACGAACAGCGCATTGGTCGGCACCCGGTGCGTCTCGCCCGTTTGCACGCACAGGATCGAAATCGCCTCCAGGCGATCGTCGCCGTGCACCTCGACGAGTTGCGTGCAGTATTCCACTTCGATGTTGGCCGTGCTCTGAATCTGATCCACCAGGTATTGCGACATCGTGGCGGCCAGCGAGTCGCGTCGGACCAGCATCACCACGCGCCGGGCGTAGCTTGCGAAAAACATCGCCGCCTGCCCGGCGGAGTTCGCGCCGCCGACGATATAAACGTCCTCGCCGCGGCAGGCCATCGCCTCGGTCGCCGCGCCGCCGTAGTAGACGCCGGCCCCTTGCAGGCGGCCGATCCCGGGCACGTCGAGCTTGCGCCATTGAACGCCCGTGGCCAGCAGCAGCGCGTGGCAGGATACCTCGGTTCCGTCGCTCAATAGCAGATAGCGGTAGGGCCCATCGACACGCAGCCGCTTCACCTCCTGCGGCGCGACGATCTCGACGCCAAAACGCCGCGCCTGCGCCACCGCCCGCCGCGTGAGGTCGGCGCCGGTAAGCCCCGAGGGAAAGCCCAGGTAGTTCTCGATGCGCGAGCTGAGCCCCGCCTGCCCGCCGGGCGCTTCGCGCTCCACCATGATGGTCTTGAGGCCTTCGGAAGCCCCGTAGACCGCCGCCGCCAAACCGGCCGGCCCGCCACCGATGATCGCCAGATCGTAGAACTCCAGCCCGGCGCGTGTACGCAGTCCCAGCCGCTCGGCGAGTTCTTGCGTGGCAGGGTCGGAAACGCAACTGCCATCGGCCAGCATCACCAGCGGCAGCTTGCGGTCCCCCGGCGCGAGGCTCGCCAACAAGCGCGCCACTTCCTCGTCGCGACCGGCCGCATCGGCGTCCAGCCACTGGTAAGGCACCTGATGCCGCGCCAGAAATTCGCGCAGCTCATACGACTTCGACGACCAACGCGTGCCCAGCACCCGCAGTCCTTCGAAAGGCGGATGAAACCCGGCGTACCAGTCGTCGAGCAGATCGTCGAGAACGGGAAACAGTTGCTGCTCGGGAGGATCCCAAGGTTTCAGCAAGTAGTGGTGGAGTTGCACCTCGTTGATCGCCTGAATCGCGGCCTCGGTGTCGGCGTAGGCGGTCAGCAAGGTTCGTTTTGCCTTGGGATAGAGCTTGGCGGCTTCCCGCAGCGTCTCGACGCCGTTCATCTGCGGCATGCGGTGATCCACCAGCAGCAGCGCCACGGCGTCGTTGCGCTGCTGCAGCCGCCGCAGCAGATCGAGCGTAGCCATGCCCGACTCCGCCCGTAGCACGCGATAGCGCGAGTCGTAGCGCCGTTTCAGGTCGCGCTCAACCGCCCGCAGCACCTCCGGATCGTCGTCGACCGTGACTATGACCGGCTTTCGCATAGCGACTCAACTCTAGCAGCCGAAGCGCCCTTCCGCGCTTACCAGCCGCCGCCTACCACGCCCAAAACGAGTGAAAACGCACGGCAGGAAATCGAAAAGCGCCCGGCGCGCGTTCAGGCCTGGGAATGCCCCACTCGCTTTTCGAAATGCCGCGGTCGGATCTCACCAATACCGCGCTCGAGCGTCTCGGGAATGCCGCGTTTCGAGCACCCAAAATTCATGTTAGCGGCTTAAGGCAGGCCAGCGAATCCCCAAGGTGCGGAATCTCTTGCTACCACCATCGGGGTATCCGCAAAAGACGTATTCCTGAGCCCCGACGGGGCGAGTCCAACGTTGGACAGCCCACGGCTTCAGCCGTAGGAACATGCCCTAGTAGCGAGCGTGCCCTGGAAGGGGCGTGTCTTTGCCGCCCCTGCGGCCAAGCCCGCATGGTTCCCAATCTGCCGCTTCGAATGGGATGCGAACCGCCTCGTCCAGGGCGGAACTCCACATGGAATCCCCACCCACGGCTGAAGCCGTGGGCTAATAAACGGTTTCGCCCCTCCGGGGCTCTGGGCGCCCGTCTCGCCGCGCTTGGCGTTTTGGTCTGGCTAGAGTTTCGGTCGGGCTAGCGTCTCGGCCAGCCGTTCCTGCGGCGCTTCGGCGATCCTCCGCGCTTGGCGTGTTGACGCGTTGCGCACGCTTCGTACTGCTTCGCCCCGCCGGCTTACGCCTGCGGGAAAAGGGCATTCAGGGGCTTCTTTTGCGATGTTGCCGGCTTCGGTTGGGACGGACTGCGGCGCATCGCTCCGCACTCCTATCTCGGCAGGCCTCCGGTGGCCGCCAGGACCCAGCGCATGCAGCGGTGGCCCCAATCGACCGGCTGGCAGTACATCATGGGGCAGCCGCCGGCGATGACCGTCATTTGGTGATCGCGGCAAAACTCGACAGCCTGCCTCGAAACGCTTCCGCCGCCAAACGAGCGGTGCAGCCAGATGCGCGGCACTCCGGCCTCGGCGCACTCGCGGACCAGCTCATCCGAGGTCTCCGGCGTGGTGGCGACAACCACCCCGTCGACGCATTGTGGCAGCGCCCTCACGCTTGGGTAACAGGGGCCGTTCTCCACCGTCGCGGTGTTTGGGTTGAGCGCGAAAACCTCGTACCCCGACTCGCGCAGCTTGCGGTAGATCACGTTGGCCGGGGCGCTATGCTCGCTGCGGGAAACCCCGGCGACCGCAATACTTTTCTGCGCCAGAAAATCCGCAGCCAGATCTTTGAAAGATGGCATGGGATTCCTCCTTCGGTGAGACACCGCGACGACGGAAGCAATCGGTTTACCAATCCCACTCGGAATCGTCGACGCCGGCGACCGCGTCTCCCGCCGGCCGCGCGGGCCGGGCTTTGCGCCGTAGAAACCATGCCGCGGCCAACGCCGCCAGAAACAGCACTCCAATCGGGATGAGATAGAGCCACTGCGCGCGGCTGCCTTGGGGTTCGATCAGGATGCGGGTCCCGTAGCGCGCCACGAAATCGTCCCGAATCTCACGCTCTGACTTGCCGGCCAGGATCATCTCCGCAATCTCGTCGCGCACCTGGAGCGACTCCGCTGAACGATGGATGGCGACGGGTTCGCGCCAACAGCAGGGCGCGATCAGAGACTGGCACAGCTTCTGGTAGAGCGCCTTCTGCGACGCGTCGAGAGTGGTTGCGGGCGGCGCAGCAGCCGCCAGGCTGGCGAGCAGGATCAACGCGAGAGTACGAGCTAGGCGCAAGAGAGGCTCCTTTCTGGCCGGGGGGTTCGTCGCGATCTGCAGAGTCTTGCAAGCCGCACGTGGCGTGCCATCACGGCCGCCCCCGGCTGCGTGGCGCAGGGGCGTTTGCGGCGGAGGTTTCGGTGCGATGGATCGCGGAGGGCGCCTGGCCGCCCGACGCGGGCTTTGGCGCGAAAGCTCCCAGGTGCGCCAGAAGACCCACGGCGGAGCCAGGTCTTGGGGAGCAGGGCCCCCAAGGGTAGAATCGGGATTCTTGAGAACTCAGACCGGGTACCAGGGTGTCGCCGAACCCTCCGTCGCGTACGAATCGCGAAAACAGAGCCGCGGGCGGAAGCCTGCGGGCCGAGGTCGCTCGAAGGCTGGGTGGGCGCTGCGGCGAGGCGCCCGGGCGGTGGGCGGGCGAGCGGTTGTCCGGGGGGGCATTTTGGGTGTCTCCCTTGGCAGGGTGTTCACGGGCCCTACGTCGCGAGGAACCGCGACGCGGCAAACCTGGAGGTTCACGCCACGGGTGGTAGGCCAGGCTACGGGGTTGACCGATGGCGGCGCACTGCGATCACCTCCGCACCGCGCCCTTGTCGGGCTACGACATGGGCGCACCACACCTCACAGCCCACGATGCCCTTCCGCCGCTCCGTTTATTTACGAAATATTAACGCCAGATAACACGACTTTCTAACGCCGCAGCCTGGGGCATTTCCTTTACCGCCAACAGATGACAGATTAATAACAAATCTGTATAATAGACAAACTCTGATATGCTCATCATTTATTTGGATAATGCATTACACTCCCTGTTGTTTATGGAGAGAGGTTTCGAGTGGTCGAGGTTGGTCTTATCGGCGCGGGGCGGGTGGGGCGCACGCTCACCGCTCTGCTTCCCCGCGAGCAGTTTCAATTGGGGCCGGTGGTGGGCCGTACCCGGACTTCGGCGCGCCGCTCGGTACGCGAGATGCGCCAGGGAACGGCGGCGGCCAACCTGGAAGCCTTGGCATCCTGCGCCGTGATTCTGGTCACCGTCCCGGATCGAGTGCTCGAAGAAGTGGTGCGCAAGCTGGCCGAGGCGCAGTTCCGGTTCGCCAAGAAGGTCATCATCCAGACCGGACGGCTGCACGATAGCAGCCACCTCGCCGCGCTGCGGCGGCGCGGCGCGGCAGTCGGATCGCTGCAGCCGTTGTTCGCGTTTCAGCGGCCCGTGCCGAGCCTGGCCGGCGTGCAGTGCGCCGTCGAAGGCGACCCGGCCGCCACGCGCATGGCGCGCCGCATGATTCGCGGCTGGGACGGCGAGTTCCAACTGGTGGGCGCCGCGCAGAAAATCCACCTCGGAATCGCCTGCTCGATTGCCGGAGATTTCTTGCCGGGGCTGCTCGAAATGTTCGTCCGGCAGCTTGCTTTGGCGGGATTTTTGAAGAAAAGATCGCTCAGCGCGGCAATACCGCTGCTCGATGCGGCCTTTCGCGAATATGCGCGCGCGGGGCGCCGGGCGCGGCCGGGGCCGCTGCTGCAAAACGATGCGCTGACCGTGGGCCGCTATCTCGACGCCCTCGACGGCATCGACCCGGCGTTGGCCGACGACTACCGCAATGCGGCGCGGCGCACGCTGGAAATCCTGCGGATGAAGAGCCATGAGTTGTCGTTCCTCGATTCTACCCGCGATCGCGGCGCTCTTGCTTTGGGCGCCGTGGCCGGCGCCGGCTCAAAATGAGCGGCGGCCGCCGATCGACATCAACCGCGCCGGCGTCGAGCAGTTGATGCAACTGCCCGGCGTGGGGCCGGTGCGAGCCGCAGCGATCGTGCGCGTTCGCGAGCGCAATGGCCCGTTCCGCACGGTCGACGAATTGCGGGCCCTGCCGCGCCTTCCCGAGAAGCTGTTCGAGCGGATACGGCGCATGGTGAGCGTGACAACGCCGCCGGCACTCCCGGCCGCCCCCGATTCCTCCGCCCTGCCTCGCCAATCCACATCGAGGCAAGCGCCTTCCCCGCCGCGGTCATGCGCCCCACGGTGATATGTTGGACGGAACCACGCCCCGCCCCGGCCGCGGCGCGCCGGGTTTCCCCAACATGGCCCACGACAGCGCACCCGTCCGCGAGGGCGAACAAATCGACCCTGCCGCGCTGCGGGCTTTCCTGCGCGACAAACTGCCCGCGGCTGGGCCGCTACTCGGCGTCGAACAGTTCCCCGGCGGACATTCCAACCTGACTTACCTGCTGCGCTGCGAGCGCGGCGAATATGTGCTGCGGCGGCCGCCTTTCGGTCCGGTTCCGCCCAAAGCGCACGACATGGCCCGCGAGTTCCGCGTCCTCGAAGCGGTCGGCCCGCACTTTCGCCACGCGCCGGGCGTGTATCTGCTGTGCGAGGACCCCGCCGTGCTGGGCAGCGTGTTCTATGTGATGGAACGACGCCGCGGCGTGATCCTGCGCCGCGAAGCCGCGCCCGAGTTCGTGGCGATCGCCGACTATGCCCGGCGCGCTAGTGAAGCCTTCATCGATTGCCTGGCCGAGCTGCACTCGATCGATATTCGCCGCAGCAGTCTGGACGCTCTGGGACGTCCCGACGGCTTTCTGGAACGCCAGGTGCGCGGCTGGACGCAACGTTGGGAGCGCGCCCGGACCAGCGACCTGCCCCAGATGCAACGGCTCAGCGAGTGGCTGGCCGCACACCGGCCCGATTCGCCGCCGCCGACCCTGGTTCACAACGATTTCAAGCTCGACAACCTGATGCTCGACCCGCAAGATCCGGGCCGCGTGGTCGCAGTGCTAGATTGGGAGATGGCGACCGTCGGCGACCCGCTGGTCGATCTGGGCATCGTGCTGTGCTACTGGCCCGAGGCGGGCGATCCGCGGGTGCGCCGCGAAGCGATCAGTCCGCTAACGACCGGGCCCGGCTGGTTTTCCCGCAGGCAACTCCTCGAACGCTACCAGTCCCGCAGCGGCCTCAACCTCACCGCCATCCCCTACTACGAAGTGTTTGGAGTGTTCAGGCTGGCCGTGGTATTGCAACAAATCTACTATCGCTATTTCATCGGGCAGACCCACGACGCGCGCTTTCGCGACTTCGACCAGCGCGTGCGCGGCCTCGCCGAAGCCGCCGTGCTGGTGATGGAGTCGGCCGGGTGAGCGCGCTCTATCTGATCCGCCACGCGCAGGCCGGGCCGCGTCACAAATACGACCAGCTTTCCGATCTGGGCCGGCAGCAGGCCCGCCGGCTCGGCGAATCCCTGGCCGCGCAGGGCGTTTCGTTCAGCGCGGCCTATTGCGGGGGCCTGGCCAGGCAGCGGCTCACCGCCGAAGCGGTCGAGCAGGCCTATCGCAACAGTGGAGTTCCCTTCCCTGCAATCGAGCAGGACCCGCACTGGGACGAGTTCGACCTGGGCGACGTCTATCGCGGCATGGCCGAGCCGCTCAGCCGCGACGACGCCCAGTTCGCCGCCGAGTACGCCGAGATGATGCGGCTGATCGACGACGAAGATCACGCGCTGCACCGTACCCACAACTATTGCGACATCGCAATCATTCGCGCCTGGGTGGCGCGGCGCTACCAGTATGGCGGCGAGTCGTGGGAGGCTTTTCGATCGCGCGTCGAGCGCCCGCGGACGGCGCTGGCGCAAGCCAAGCCAGGCGAACAGATCGCGGTGTTCACGTCGGCCACGCCGATTAGCCTCTGGGTGGGGCGCTCGCTCGGCCTCAACGACGCCAACATCTGGCGCCTGGCCGGCGTCGTCTATAACAGCGGCATCACCACGCTGCGCGTCTCGAGCGACGACTGCCGCCTGTTCACCTTCAACGGTGTCCCGCACTTGAGGCCCGAAATGCGAACCTTCCGCTAAGGCCCGGCAGCGGGCGTCCGGCGCGCGCGGCTCGGATTGGCGTGGTTCGGACCGCGCGGGTATTTGGGGGAGTGCGATAGAACAACTCCGCTAGAACAACTCAATGCGGGTCACCGGTGCGCCCGCCACCGTGTCGTCGGCAACGAAGTCGAGCATCAGCCGCGCATAGTGCGGGTTCGAGACCGACAGCGGAAAGTAGAGGTAGCCGGCCACAGGCCGGTCAAACGTGCCAACCGGCAGGCCTTTTTCGCGTAGCTCGGTCTCCATCGTCTTGCGGTCTGCGTCGGTGCTCGCTTCCGGCTGGCTGTCTCCAATGCCGACGCCGACGCCGGCCGAAGTTTGCCAGCCGCCGCCCCGGCCGTAGTAGGGCCCACCGCTCGAATACCCTACGCCCACGGTGGGATAGAGCGTCACGTCGCGCCCGCCGCGTTTGGCGTTGCCTTTTTGCAGGACGCGCGCCACGTCTGCCGGCTTCGCCGCTCGCGCGTAGTCATGCCCCTGGTCCTGGCGCAGAACAAACTGGCCCTCGCGCAGCTCGACCGAGCTACCCTTCGCGGGATACACCGCCACTTCCAGAACCACGTAGTCCGGATTCAGAGTCGACGCGAAGTTCTTCTCGACCTGATCGCGCGAAAGCGCCTTGACGCCCAGCGAAAATGCGTCGCCCTCGAGGTGATAGGGATAGTCTGCCGGCTGCGGAAACGGGATCAATCCCGGTTTGTCGCCCGCCCAGGCGACGGCCGCGGCCGCGCAGAGCAGCACCAAAGCTCCGCGGCGCAAGGGACCCGCCTTACGAACCGGAACCCTTGCTCCGGCGCCTAGCAGCCAGCGTTTGCACGCGCGCACATCGGCGCTCGAAGCCCGTCCTACACGATTCGGTTCCGGTTGCAAGGTTTTCATGGCTGCTCCTCCTCACCCGGCGTCTCTTCGGTCGGCGTCAGGTTCGCGTCAATGCGTAGCGTCTTGCCGCTCAACACGTAGATGCGCTGCGAAAAGCTTTCGTGGTCGGTGCGGACTTCGAGGTTGTAGGCTCCCGGCCGCAGCCAGATGCTCTTGAGGTCTTTCGCGACGCCGGCATAGCCGCCATCCAGATAAACCAGCCCCTCCTTGGCCTCGGTGCTGAGCCGGACATGGCCGGTGTCGGGCCCCCGCCGATAGCCGCGATAGTAGCCCGGGTCCACGAAACCCCCGAGCCAGCCGTAGGAGGGGTAGAAGAACGGGTCCCACGCCCCCCAGCCGTAGGGCCACGCCCGGTAGGGTGCGCCGAAATAGGGGTATCCGGAGAAGTGCGAATAGCCGGCCCCGGCCGAGATGCCGCCCAGCCGCACTCGCGTGCCGCGGGCCTCGTGATCCCCACCGCCCTCGCGACGCCCCGCGCCGTCGGCCGCCCTACTCTGGGCTGCCCTACTCTGGGCCGCCCTACTCTGGGCCTTGGCGTGCCCGCCCGAGTCTCGCGCCATGGCCGGCGGGTTCCACAACGCCCCAGCCAACATAGCCGCCACGGCGATTGCCCAGGTCTTCATAGCGCTCCCTTGGATCCTGCGTGTCCCAGGCGAGACACACCGATTTTCCTGTATTGGGAGCACTCCGCGCGCCAAACCACCAAACCTTTTCTTTTCAGCCAGTTCTAAAGTTTCCGGGGCGGCCAAACGGTGGCCGAAATCCACCAAACGGATGGAGAAGCACCATCTACGTATGCCGGATTACAGTACGGGACAACCATGCTTGGACCTCGATTGCGCCACCTTGGTGACGGCTTCTGAGGCGGCGTGGCTGCGTCCACCACTCCCCGGTGCAGAGCCCTCATCGCGCCCCGAACCCGCATATATCGGTGCCGACGCCCGAACCTAACGGCCCGCCGGAGGTCGGCCGGCCAGCACGTTCCGCCCCGCCGAAAACCCAAACATATCTCCCACCCCGATACACACAAAGGCTACAATCGGGCGGCTGTGCCATATCGTACCAAGGCCGCTAACGGCTCCCGGTGTCGCCGGGCATTTCCGGATCCCTGGAGGGACCTACCATGTCGTCGCCCACGAGGTCGTCAAAACTCCGTTCCACCCGCGCCATGAATCATTCGCTGCCGATCAGGAGAAAAGCCGGACCGGTGTTACTGGCGGCCTGTTGCGCGGCGCTGCTCAGCCTCGGCGGATGCGCCGGACCGGGCGGCGGCGAACGCACCATCCACCTCGTCGATCGATTCGATTC
Organism: Terriglobia bacterium; assembly: GCA_963824095.1. Taxonomy (GTDB): domain Bacteria; phylum Acidobacteriota; class Terriglobia; order Bryobacterales; family UBA6623; genus JBBDWJ01. The sequence continues at coordinate 168,123 of CAWGNS010000005.1, forward strand.
GAAGATGATCGAAGGCTCCCCGCAATCCGCCGAGGCGAAACCCGCGGCGCTGTGGGATTTCTCGACCGCAACCGGCGGCGACAACGCCACCCTCGGCTGGAAGGCCGGCCCGGGCGTCACGGGACTGAAAGTTGTCGATGGCCGTCTGACCGGCCGCTCGACCACCGACTTCCCCGTCATCTACGCCGAGCGGCCGGCCGTCGACGAAAACGACACCGTATACTCGCTCGACGTGCGGCTGCGCGCCAACGACGGGGCCAACATGAGCGCCAATGGAATGCACACAGCCAAGCTCGATCTCAATCAGGCTGTGAAAGTCGCCCGCGGTTTGCCCTGGGCCATGACGAGCCCGATTCGCGCCGGCGATGCCTTTCAGAATCTCAGCCTGCAGCCGGCGGCTTCCCTCTCGCTGCGCACCGCCGAGACGATCGCCGTCCGGCCGGTCGACGTCGCCGGCGCCACGTTCGAAATCGAATCCGTGCGGCTGGTTCCGCAAAAAGAGCACCGCGAGGCGATCCCCAGCGGGGTGGGCTGGAGCGGCCTCAGCGAGATTTATCGCGAAACGATCGTGTCGCGCTCGCCCGAGAGCATTCGCATGGACCTGAAGATTCCCGCCAACGCCTGGCTCGATCTCAACATCGGCACGGTCGACAACGAGCCGGTGACATTCAAGATCGCCGCCGTGTCGGGCGGCAACGAGCACGTGCTTCTCGACCAAACCGTGACGACGCCGCATCGTTGGGAGCGCGCGCCGGTCGACTTGAGCAGTTACGCTGGTGACACCACGCTGCTGTTCTCGCTCGACGTGCCGGCCGAAAGGCGCGTGGGGTTCTGGGGCAGCCCGGTGATTCGCACCCACGACTCGACGCCGCCGACGCAACAGGCCCCGGCCCCGGCGCTGAGCGGAGCGCAAGCGCCGCAGGGCGTCATTCTCATCATGTGCGACACGTTGCGCAAGGATCACCTCAACCCTTACGGCTACAAGCGCGAGACCGTGCCGCACCTGGCCGCGATGGCTTCCGAAGGCGCGCTGTTCCTCGACGATGTTACGCAGGCGACCTGGACCAAGGTCGCGACGCCGTCGATCGTGACGTCGCTCTATCCTTCCTCGCACCGCGTCCGGGATTTCACCGACCGTCTGTCGCCGGCTGCGACGACAATCGCCGAGGTTTACCGCGCGGCGGGTTTCGCCACGGTCGCCTACTCGTCGGTGCTGTTCACCGGCAAGTTCAGCAATCTGCACCAGGGCTACGACGAGCTGCACGAGGCGACTTCGGTCGCCGACCCGCGCTATTCCGCCAAGACGGCGCGCACGTACGTCGACCGCGCCACCGACTGGATCGAGCATCACCAGGACACGCCGTTTTTCATGTACCTGCATGTCTTCGACCCGCACGATCCGTTCGAGCCGCGCGCGCCCTACGCCTCGTTGTATGCCGACCCGGCCAAGAAAGAGAAACATGAAAAGGACGTCGAGACAGCCCTGAAGTTCATCGAAGATCCGCTGATGAAACAATTCCACATGCCCAACCGCGCCGAGATGGAGAAAGCGGGGCTCGACCCGGCGGAGTTCGTGGGCTACGACGAGGATTGGTACGACGGCTCGATTCGCGGCATGGACGCCGAGGTTGGCCGCCTGCTCGAGCGGCTGCGCGCGATGGGTCTCGCCGAGAGAGTGCAGGTCGCCTTCATCGGCGATCACGGCGAAGAGTTCATCGATCACGGCAAGATGTTCCACGGGCAGTCGGTTTACAGCGAGCTGACCAACGTGCCGTTGATGCTCTACAGGCCGGGCACGATTCCCGCGGTGAAGATCACCGAAACCGTGCGCAGCATCGACCTGATGCCGACGCTGCTCGACCTGAGCGGCCTCACCCCGCCGGCCGAAGTGCAAGGCCAGAGCCTGGTGCCGCTGCTGGCCGCGGCGAGCCGTCCGCGCGAAGCCGCCGCCGGCCCGGAAGGCGATAGCCCCACGGCCGCCGGCTGGAACGACCAACCCGCCGTCAGCGAGAAAGCAGCGACCACGCAAGGCGGCGGCCCGCCGCCGCGCGAGACGGAGTCTTACAGCATCGTCCTCGAGGGCTGGAAGCTGATTCACAACATCCACCGCGTTGGGGACAAGCCCGAGTTCGAGCTATTCCAGCGCGCCGGCGATCCGCTGGATCAAAAGAATGTCGCCGCCGAGCATCCCGACATCGTCGAGCGGCTCAAGGGCGAACTGGAGAACTGGCACAAGATGGTCGAGGCGGCTCAGCTTCCCGAAAGCGTTTCGGAGGAGAACCTTTCGCCGGCGGAGTTGGAGCGGCTGCGGAGTTTGGGGTATATCAAATGAAGCGCCGCAGCGCGCGTTCCAGAGCAAGCGGATCTGGCCTCCGGGGGTAGCGGCACGGCGAAATGGGGTCCCCCCTTCGCGTTGACCATCCGGCGCTTACAATAAAGCCTTTGCGGGTGGAGGCTCAGCGGGCCGACGCCTTGCGCCGAACCCATGCCCCCTCGCATCGAATGGCCCGACGGAAAGGCCTTTGCCTTTACGATTTTTGACGACCCCGACGGACAGCCGACCGAGGTCGGCCGGCTCGTCTACGAGCTTGCTGGCCGACGTGGGGCTGCGGACCACCAAGGCAGTGTGGCCGATTCGCGGCGCGGGTCCGCCATCCGATCTGGGACAAACCTGCCAGGACGACGACTACCTGCAATGGACGCTGGAACTGCAGCGCGCCGGCTTCGAGATCGGGTTCCACAACGCGACGTTCCATACCTCGGACCGCGCCCAAACCCTGCGCGGCCTCGACCAGTTCGAAGAATATTTCGGCGGTCCGCCCAAGTCAATGGCTAACCATTTTTTCTCGCACGAGGAAATCTACTGGGGAGACCAGCGTGTCAGCGGCGCGCAGCGGCTGGTCTACAACGTGTTGACGCGCGGCAAGAATCGCGGCCGATCGACCGGGCACCTCGAAGGGCACCCTAACTTCTGGGGCGACCTGTGCCGCGAGCGGATTCGCTACGTGCGGAATTTCGTGTTCGGCGACATCAACACGCTACGGTGTTGCCCTTACATGCCCTACCACGACCCGCAGCGGCCCTGGGTGAATTATTGGTTCGCCGGGTCGGAGGGGTCGAACTGCCGCACCGCAACGCGGCAGCTCAGCGAGGCCAATCAGCAGCGGCTCGAAGCCGAAGGCGGCGCCTGCATCCTCTACACGCACTTCGGGCACGGCTACGTCGAAGGCGGCCGGCTCGACGCCGAGTTTCGCGCGCGCATCGAGCGGCTCAGCAAGCGCGGCGGTTGGTTCGTGCCGGTTTCAACCTTGCTGGACTATCTGCTCGAGCGGCGGCCCGACGCGGTTCTGAGCGACGCGCAGCGCGGCGAGCTGGAGCGCCGTTGGCTGGCCCACAAGGTACGCTTCGGCACGGCGTAACGCGCGAAGGGCCATGCTATTCTACGAACTTAGCGCCCTCCTTCCGCTCTGATCATGGTTTCCGAAGCGCTGCGCAAGCAGGTCAACGACCTCATCGAGGCAAACGATGCCGGCGGCGCGGCGGCGGCGCTGCGCGCGATGTGGCGTGCGCAACCCGATGCGGCCTCGGCTGCGTTTGTGGTTTCGTGCCATGAAAAACTGCGCGGCCGTCTGCCCCTGACGCCCTATCGCCTGGCGCTGCTGCGCTCGTTCACCGTCGAGCCGCTCGTCCCCCTGCTGCGCGCCGAAGCGTTTTTGGCCGGCATCGATCTGAGCGTGCATGTCGGCGCATTCAACGTCTGGCTGCAAGAGCTGCTCGACCCTTCGTCCGCGTTGTACGCATTTCAGCCGGATACGGTGATCCTGGCGATCCACGACGCTACGCCCGCGCAACTGGGCGATGCAGTCGAGGCGTTCCGCAGCCATAGCGCGGCGGCGCTGATCGTCCACACGCGCGAAGCTCCCGTGACACCGCCGCGCGGCGTGCTCGACGCGCAACTGCCGGGCGGGGCGTGGGAGGAAGTGCAAGCCGCCAATCGCGAGCTGCGCGAGCTTGCCCGCAAGCGGCACGGCGTTTACGTGCTCGACTACGATGCGCTGACGGCGCGCCATGGCCGCCAGAACTGGCGCGACGAACGCAAATGGCTGACGGTTCGGCTACCGATCGCCGCCGGTTATCTCCGCTATCTGGTGCTCGAATGGATGCGCTTCCTGCAGCCGTTGACGGGCAAGCTGGTCAAGGCGGTCGCGGTCGACCTCGACAATACGCTGTGGGGCGGCGTGGTCGGCGAAGACGGGCTGGAAGGCTTGCGGCTGGGACCCGACTATCCGGGCGCGGCGTACCAGGCCGTGCAGCGCGTGTTGCTCGATCTGCATACGCGCGGGATTCTGCTGGCGGTGTGCAGCAAGAACAACGAAGACGACGCCATGGCGGCCCTCGAAAAGCATCCCGGGATGCTGCTTGCGCCGCAACACTTCGCCGCCCTGCGCATCAACTGGAACGACAAGGCGCACAGCCTGCGCGAGATCGCCGCCGAGCTCAACATCGGCGTCGACGCGCTGGCCTTCCTCGACGATAACCCGGTGGAGCGCGAGGCCGTGCGCGCCGCGCTGCCCGAGGTGACCGTTCCCGAGCTGCCGCCCGATGTGATGCTGTGGCCGCAACTGCTGCGCGACCAGCCGGTATTCGAACGGCTTACTTTGTCGAGCGAAGACGCCCGGCGGGGCGAATACTATGCCGCACAGCGCCAGCGCCGCCAGGCCGAGACGGCCTGCAAGACCCCAGAGGACTTTCTTCGTTCGCTCGATCAGGAAGTCGAGATCGCCGCACTCGACGCGATGAGCCTGGCGCGCGTGGCGCAGCTCACCCAGAAAACCAACCAGTTCAACGTGACGACACGACGCTACAGCGAGCAGCAGATTGCCGAGCTAGGCGCCCGGCCGGGTTGGCGGGTCTATTCCTTGCGGGTGCGCGACCGCTTTGGCGACAACGGCATCGTCGGCGTCGGCATCCTGGCCGCGAAGGCGGCGGGGCGGCAATCGATACGTTTCTGTTGAGTTGCCGCGTGATCGGCCGCGGCATCGAAACCGCGTTTCTGAGTTTCTTGTGCGAGCAGGCCCGCAAGAGCGGCTACCCGCTGGTGCGCGGCCGTTTTCTGCCCACGAAGAAGAATACGCCGGCCCGCGAGTTTTTCTCGAGCCACGGGTTCGAGAAAGTTTCGAGCGACGATAGCGGCTCGCTCTGGGAACTAGGTCTGGCCGCCGGCAAAACCGTTGCGGCGCCGGACTGGATTCGCCTTGCGTCCCTGGCGGAAGCAAACGCGTAAACCGCCGCATTTTCGAAGCCGCGGTTCAAAACAGTATCGAGGCAGTATTTCGTTGAGGTAGTTCCGAAGCATGACCACAACCACCTGGGAGACGGTGCGCGCCATCGCCGGCGACATTTTGGGCGTGCCGCCCGATTCGCTCGAGCCCGGCTCGTCGCCCGAGAATATCGACGGCTGGGATTCGGTGCAGCATCTCAACCTCGTGCTGGCGATGGAAGATCACTTCGGTGTGCAGATCGAGCCCGAGGAGTTTGAGAAGATGAACAGCCTGGGAGCGATTGCCACCTTCGTCGACAGCAAGCTGGCCGGCAGCTAGCCGGCTCGGCAGCGGCGGCCGCCCCGCTCGTTCGCCCAACCTCGATCCATGCCGCTCGCCATCACCCCCTTCACCGACGACCTGGTCCCCGCGGTCAAGCAGTTCAACGCGCGGCTGCTCGCCGGGGGCGTCTTCCACGAATTCCAGTTTCACGAGTCGCCGGTGTGCGCCTGGCTTCCCAAGCGCGACGGCCGCCGCATCTACCAGGAATATTTCGTGGCGGCCGAGGGCGGCGCGGTACGCGGCGGCTACGTCCTCAAGCACCAGCCGTTTTCCTTACAGGGCGAGGTGGACGATCTGACGTTCTTCCATGCCCCGATCTCGGAGGGACTATTCAACAAGAAGTATGCCTCGGTCGGCGCGCTGCTCACGCGCCACGCGCTGAAAGTGCAGCCGCGGTTGTTTGCGCTGGGAATGGGCGGCTGGGAGCAGCCGCTGCCGCGCATGCTGCGGGCGATGCGCTGGAAGATGTTCGAGGTGCCGTTCTATTTTTTCGTCGCCCGGCCGTTCCGGTTTTTGCGCGAGATTCGGCCGTTGCGCACGAGTCCGTGGAAGGCCGCCGTCGCCGATGCGGTGGCCTGGAGCGGCACCGGCTGGGCCGGGCTGCGCGCCGTGCACGCGCTACGCCGCCGCACTCCCGCCGGGTTTGCGGAAGCGGCGGCCGAACCGGCAGCGGAGTTCGGCGATTGGGCCGATACGCTGTGGGAGAGCTGCCACGGCGAATACTCGCTGGCCGCCTTGCGCGACCGCACAACCCTCAACATTCTCTACCCGCCCGAAAATCCCCAATTCGTTCGCCTGGTCGTGCGCGGCGGAGGCAAAGCGCTGGGCTGGGCCGTGGTGCTCGATAGCACGATGCACGGCCACAAGTATTTCGGCGATCTGCGGGTGGGCTCGATCGTGGATTGCTTTGGCGCTCCCGGGCACGCCGCGCTGGTCGCCGCCAAGGCGGTCGATTTCCTGCGTCGGCGGGGCGTCGATCTGATCGTGTCCAATCAGTCGCACCGCGCCTGGGGCAAGGGGCTGCAAAGGGCGGGCTGCCTGCAGGGTCCGTCGAATTTCCTGTTTGCCGCCTCGCCGCAGCTGGCCGCGCGGCTCGATCCGTTCGACGCCCAGCGGGGCCGCATGCACTTCAACCGCGGCGACGGCGACGGACCGATTCACCTCTGAGGCACGGCAACGGCCAGGGCACAGCAGCGCGGTGCTCAACTCAAGCTTCGCCCCTCAGACGCTGAACGGGCGCGGTGACTCGCTCCAGGGGCGCTAGCGGGGCCACTTCTTCATCAGGCTCGGCCAGTCTTTCCTGCTCGAGCTGCCCGACCTCCAGGCGAACCACCCGTTCGAAAGCCAACGGCAAGCTCGTCAGCAGGATGAACGTCGGGACTCAGGCCGCTGCTCAAGAACAATCCGCAACTGCAAAACCCTAGAAAGGCGACCCGCAGCCAAAACGCCTGCCGCACGATCTGCAAGGCGTCGGGATGATCGTTCGAGCGTGACCTTTTGCAGCCTTCCAAGTTTCTTCCAGATGCTCCACAAAATCATCGAATAGAGCAGCAAGGCCGGCAGCCCAGTTTCGCTGGCGACCTGCATGAACATGTTGTGGCAGGTGTGCCAGCTACCGTGGACCATGCCTTGCTCAATCGACAGGTTGTTCTCGGCAACAGCGAACATGCCGACGCCGACGCCGGTGACGGGATTGCGCGCGATCAGCCGCAGGCCTTGTTTGAAAAGGTACACACGGCTGTCGGTGGAGGCGGTCTCGGCGATCTGGCCCGGGTCGGTGATCATCGAATAGCGATCGAGCAGCGCGTCGCCCAGAAACGTGCCGGCCAGAATCACAACGACCGAAGCCACCGCCAGCAACGCGGTCTTGCCCGCGATGGAGAGGTCCTTGAACAGGTAGAGGGCCACGATGAAGGCGCCGACCAGGGTGCCACGTGAGCCGGTCATCGGGATCGCCACCAGAATGGGCAGCGTGCAGGCCACCGCGGCCAGCCGCGTCGTCAGATAGCGTTTGCGGTCGGCGATGACCGTCATCCACATCGGCAGGCCGATCAGCAGCGTCATACCGAGCGTGTTCGGATCGTTGAGCGAGGTGCCGTCGAGAGCTAACCTTTCTTCCCGTTCGGTTGTGCCAGTCGTACCTGTGGCCAGGGCTCCGACGGCCGCCAGCGTCGAGCCAATGGCCAGCGCCACGACCAGACGGGAGCACTGCCGGCGGGTGCTCACCAGCGACACGACCATCAGGAACAGGGCCCAGTTCTTCGACCAGGCGTTCAAGATGAAGCGCAGCGAGCCGCTGGGATAGGCGCCGAACGGCACGCCGAAGAAAAACCAGGCGGTCAGCGCGATGTAAGCGATGGCGATCGGGGTGTTGAAACCCCGGACGATCGTGCCGCCCACCAGCGCCAGCAGCAGTCCGCCCACGGCGAGCACCAGCGGCAGGCGCACGCCAGGCGCAAGGAGTTCGGTGATGCGGGAATGGGTGAACACCGCATAGAACAGCAGCATCCAATAGCCGGCGCCGGTCATGCAGCCCTTAGTCTATCGATAGCGTCCGAAGGCCGACAAGCTGGCGGCCGAGCCGGCGGCCTCCGAGGGATGGCCAGCGGGAACAGAGCCGTAGGCGTAAGCCGGCGGGCCGAAGCGGCACACGGCGTGGGAATACTACACGGTGGTCCACACCGTGGTCCACACCGGTAGTCGAACAAAACCCACCGAGGATCGGCATCCTGCCGCCTCGCCCCGCCGGCTCACGCCTCCGGCTCTGCTTTTGGGTTTGTAGCTCCTTGCCGCTACGCCCCCGGCCGCAGCAGCCCGACCGGCAAGTCAGCGGCCTCGTGTGACAGAATAACTCCTTACCTGCGGGGAACCGCCGGGCCTTCGGCGGTGCCGCGGGCGGGAGTTTTTCTGGAAATCATGATGCAAAGCCACATCCGCGACGCTCGACCCGGCCTTTGCCGCCGCTCCGCAGCCGTAACGATTGCACTCATTCTCGGCTCGTTGTCGCTGGCGGCGAGTCTTCCCCTGTTCGGGCAGGATCACACCACCTGGCGCGCCTATGGCGGCACGCCCGACAGCGCGCAGTTTTCCAATCTCAAGCAGATCGACCGCTCCAACGTCGGCCGCCTCGAGGTGGCCTGGTCGTTCTCCACCGGCGATCACAACAAATATTCGTTTTGCCCGATCGTGGTCGACAATGTCGCCTACGTGCTGGCGAAGAACAATTCGATCGTCGCCATCGACGCTACCAGCGGCAAGCAGATCTGGGTGCACGACACCGGGGCCGGGGCCGGCGCGATCACCAACCGCGGCATCAACTACTGGGAAAGCAAAGACCGCACCGAGCGGCGGCTTTTCTATGCGTCGCGGCAAGTCGAGCACGCCATCGACGCCACTACCGGCAAGCTGATCCCCAACTGGGGAACCGATGGCGGTTTCGATCTTCGCGAAGGTTTGGGGCGCGACACCAGCAAGCTGACGCGCGTGCAGTCATTGTCGCCCGGGCGGGTGTTCGAAGACCTGCTGATTCTGGGCACGGCGACGAATCAGGGCTATGGCTCGGCGCCGGGCGATATTCGCGCCCTCGACGTGCGCACCGGCAAGCTCGTCTGGACCTTTCACACGATTCCCCACCCCGGCGAATTTGGATACGAGACCTGGCCCAAGGACGCCTGGAAGACCGTCGGCGGGGCGAATGTCTGGACCGAGTTTTCGATCGACCAAGAACGCGGCATCGTCTATCTGCCGATCGCCAGCGGCAAGTACAATTTCTACGGCCCCGACCGCACCGGCTCCGACCTGTTCAGCGACTGCATCCTGGCGCTCGACGCGCGCACCGGCAAGCGGCTGTGGCACTTCCAGTTCGTGCACCATGACATCTGGGACTACGACCCGGCGACGGCGCCCAAACTGCTGACGGTCAACCACGACGGCAAGAAGGTCGACGCCGTCGCGCAGGTCACCAAGCAGGGGTTCGTGTTCGTGTTCAACCGCGTGACCGGCGAGCCGCTGTGGCCGATCGAGGAACGCCCGGTGCCGGCGGCTTCCGACATGCCGCGCGAGACGACCTGGCCCACGCAGCCGTTTCCGACGAAGCCGCCGCCGTTCGCGCGGCAGTCGTTCACGGTGGACGATCTGAATCCCTACCTCGAACCGGCGGAGCGCGCGCGCTACCGCGACGACATCGCCGGGGCGCGCAACGAGGGGCTGTTCACGCCTCCCGGGCGGCAGAACACGATTCAGATGCCGGGCAACAACGGCGGCGCGAACTGGAGCGGCGCGGCGGTGAACCCGACGACCGGCATGCTGTACGTCGTCTCGAAGGACCACCCGGCGATGCTCAAGCTCGACCCCGACCCCGAGCAGCGCATCCCGCCGCCGGCCGAGCCCGCCCTGCGCGGGCAGTACCTATTCGAAATACACTGCTACGTCTGCCACGCGATCACACCCGACGATAGCCGCCGCGCGGTCACCTCGCTGCTGGGCGTCGGCAAAAAGCGCACCCCCGAGCAACTCGCCGGCTCAATCCGCGGCGGCGTCGGGCCTATGCCCGCGTTCGCCGACCTGCCGACCGCGGATGTCGATCTGCTGGTAAGGTACCTCAACGACCCCACGCCGGTGTCCGCCCTGGGCCTGGCCGGATCGAACGGCGGCGGCGCGGCCCATCGCAGCGGCGATGAGGATTGGGACGGCGCGCATTACGTCAGCGGGTTTGGCCTGATGCGGGCCAGCAACGGCCTCTCGCCGATCGGCCCGCCATGGTCTTCGCTGACCGCTTATGACCTCAACGAGGGCACCATTCGCTGGAAGATGCCGCTGGGCGAAGTGCCCTGGCTGGCGGCCAAGGGCATCCACAATACGGGTTCGGTGTATCCCAAGACGGGGCCGGTGGTGACCGCCACGGGGCTGCTGTTCGCCGGAACGCGCGACAAGAAAGTGCGCGCGATCGACGTCGACACCGGGAAGATTTTGTGGGAGCGCGAAGTCGGCGCCGCGCTCGAAGGCACGCCGGCGGTCTACGAGGTCAACGGCAGGCAATACATCCTGTTCTGCGCCTCGGCGCAAGTCGGCCTCTCGCCCGACACCGAGGAAACCATCAACGGAACCTACGTCGCCTTCGCGCTACCGCAGTGACATCGTAGCCGGACTGACAAAGCACCCCAAGCCGGCCGGCGCACAGCGTGGCGCAGGCCTCGGGCCCGCGGCGTCGACCTGAAGGTCGACGTTGTTTTTGTTTTTGGTGGTTTGGTGCGTAGCCGCCTTTCCGCCGGCAGGCGGCAACAGTCTGTCGAAGACGAAGAACGTCGGCGTTTACGCCGACGGCGCCGGCCGGAGGCCCGCGCCACTGGGCCTCTATTCGGCGCTTCTTTGCCGGTCCGCGTTGTGCTTTGCGGTCAGCGGTGGCTGATCACCAGCCGCTGCGGGTTCTCTGGTATTTCCACCATTTCCACGCGCTCGAAGCCTGCCGACCCGAACATGCGTTCGTACTCGGGCATGGTGTAGGCGTCGCCGCTGCCCGTCGTTCCCAGCATCGTGAAGGCAAAGGTAGCCGGAATGGGGGGCGAGACGCGGTCTTCGTCCGGCACGAACTCGAGCGTGATGGCCATCCCGCCGGGTTTGAGACAGGCGTGAATCTTGCGCATCAGCGACTCGCAGGTCGGTGGGTCGAAGTGGTGGAAGAAGTTCGTGATCAGCGCCACGTCATAGCCGTCCCCATAGCCCAGCGAAATGGCATCGCCCGGCAGCAGGTGATAGCGCTGCTGCACGTTGGCGGCGATGGCGTTTTCCTGGGCGACTTCGAGCACCTTGGGCCAATCGAGCGCGACGACCTGCGCTTTCGGGTTCTGGCGCGCCACGGCGACGCCAAACAGCCCATGCCCGGCCGCGATGTCGAGCACGCGAATCGCGCCCGGTTTCCGCTTGGCGCAGTAGCCTCCGATGAACTCCGCCGGCGGCCCCATCATGGGGGCCATGCTGCGCGCAAACTCGACCCAGCCGCTGTATTCGGGCTCCACCGTTCCGACGCCTTCCAGCAAGGTGCTCCCCCGGCGCACCAGTTCGGCCGGGTTGCTGAACGCGTTCATCAGGTCGGGCGAATTGATAAAGTGGGTCAACCCGCCCAAATAGCTCGGCTCGCGGCGATCCAGAAACGCGGCGCTCACCGGCGCCAGATGATAGTTGCCGGCATGTTTTTCGAGGAACCCCATCACCGTCAGGTAGTCGCAAAGAATGCGCAGGCCGCGCTCGCTCGCCTTGCAGCGCCTGGCGAGAGCTTCCGGCGTCTGGTTGCCTTCGGCGATCGCCGTAAAAACATCGAGCTCAATGCCGCCGCGCAGCGCCGCGGTGTTCTGGTGCGCATTCAGGGTGGCGAAGATCGCGGCCGGGTTGGGAGCCTCCTTTTGATTGGGCCCCTTCGCGGGCGAATGGGTACTTTCCGAACGAGACATGCGTTTTCCTTTCGAACGCGGCGCGAGGCCGCAAGAGACACGCTGAAAAAGTCGAGCGGCAGCGCCGTTGAGCAAGCAGCTAGATGGGCTTCTTGGGCCAGACCACTCCCTGGTCTTTGGTGGTGACCGGCGCCAGGCCCTTGTAGACGAACTTCTGCACGCGCTGGCCGCGGTAGGTTTCGGTGGTGAATAAATTGCCTTTGGAATCGGTGGCGATGCTGTGGACGGCGTAGAACTGGCCCGGCTGCCGGCCGCCGTCGCCGAAGCTGGTCAGAATTTCGAGGGTATCGCGCCGCAGAATGTGGATCTTCATGTTCGAGCCGTCAGCGACATAGAGGTACCGCTGCTCGGGGTCACGCGAGAGTGCGACATCGAACGTCGAGCCGTCGCCCAGCGTGTTGCGCTCGATGAAGACCTCCTTCACGAACGTGCCGTCGGTGTGGAACACCTGGATGCGGTCGTTGGTGCGGTCGCAGGCGTAGAGCAGGCCGTCGTCGGCGAGCGCTACGGCATGGACCGGCGTGCGGAACTGCTGCGCCGGCGGGTCCTTGGGATTGTAGGGCGGAAGCTGCGTGTCGTCGGGCTTGTGGCCATAGGCGCCCCAGTGGCGTTTGTATTTGCCCGTGTCGGCGTCGAACACAATGACGCGGCGGTTGCCGTAGCCGTCGGCGACGTACAGCTCGTTCGTTTTCGGATCGACCAGCGTTTTCGCCGGCAGCTTGAGATTGGCAATATCGTTGCTGCCGGTGCCCTGGTTCGGCTTGCCGATCTGCATCAGGAATTTTCCGCTCTGGGTGAACTTCAGGACCATGCTGTCGTGAACCGCGCCCGCACCCATGCGACTTTCGTCCGACGGCAGAGCGGCGGCGGCGGGCTGCTTGCCGCGGCCATTGCCGCCGATCCAGACGTTGCCCTTGTAGTCCACGTCGATGCCGTGGTTCGACACGGGCCAGTCATAACCCTCGCCGGGGCCGCCCCAGTGCCCGATCAGGTCGCCATCTTCGTTGAACTCCAGGATCGGCGGCGCGGCGGCGCAACATTGCGCCGCCGGCGGATCCATGGTGGCGTACTGCTCCTTGGCTTCGAGCGAGCTGGCGCGATGAATGATCCAGATGTGGTCGTTGGCGTCGACGTCGACGCCGATCGTCGCGCCGATCACCCAGTGGTTCGGCAGCGGCTTGGGCCACATCGGGTCGACCTCGAAACGTGGGGCCTGCACGGCGGCGGCCTCGACGGCCGCCTGGCGCTGTAGCAGATTCGCGGCGATCGCCAGCGCCGCCAGCGCCACGACAAAGGCCAAACCCACATAGTACTTGCGCGCCATGCTCACCTCGCCGATTCGCCGTAGGCTATCATACACGGGTTTACATGGCGAAGAGTGGAATTTTGGGTCGCCTGGCCGGCGGATTCCCGCGCGGCGCCGATAAGCCAGGCCTCGGCGGGCAGCGGTGTTTTCGGGGCCGCAACCGCCTCCCGGTCGCGCTGTTGGTTGTGTCTGCCGCGTTTCTTGGTCAAGCCGCGGCGCACGACATCCCGAGCGACATCGCCGTCCATATGCTCGTGAAGCCTTCCGGCGACCGCCTGCAGATACTGGTGCGGGCGCCCTTGCAGGCCATGCGCGACGTCGAATTTCCCGAATTCGGCCCGGGCTATCTGGACGTCGAAGCGCTCGAACCGCAACTCGCCGGCATCGCCACGCAATGGATCGGGAATTTCGTCGAGGTGTACGAGGGCGGTAAGCGGCTGCCCAGGCCGCGGGTCGCCGCGACGCGGATCTCGATCGAATCCGACCGCTCGTTTGCTTCGTTCGAAGAAGCTCTGGCGCACATCCGCGGACCAGAGCCGGCCAACAGCGACCATCTGGTCTGGAACCAGGTGCTGCTCGACGTGCTGCTCGAATATCCGATCGCCTCGGATCGCGATGCGTTCTCGATCCGCCCGGGCCTTGATCGCCTGGGTGCGCGCGTGGTCACGTCGCTGCTATTGGTGCCGCCCGGCGGCGCGGTTCGCGCCTACGAGTTTGTGGGCGACCCCGGCGTCGTTCCGCTCGACCCGAGCTGGTATCAGGCCGCCGGGCGGTTCGTCGGGCTGGGGTTCTTTCACATCCTCGACGGCATGGACCACCTGCTGTTTCTGGCCTGCCTGGTGATTCCATTTCGGCGCTTGCGGCCTTTGGTCCTGGTAGTGACGGCGTTTACCGTCGCGCATTCGTTGACGCTGCTGGCCTCGGCCTACGACCTCGCGCCCAGCGCATTGTGGTTTCCGCCGCTGATCGAAACCCTGATCGCCGCATCGATCGTCTACATGGCGCTCGAGAATATCGTCGGAGCGAGCAGCGCCCAGCGGCGCTGGGTGATCGCGTTCGGCTTCGGACTGGTGCACGGTTTCGGGTTTTCGTTCGCGCTGCGCGAGACGTTGCAGTTCGCCGGCTCACACCTGCTGGCTTCGCTGCTGGCGTTCAATATCGGCGTCGAGCTGGGGCAGATTCTGGTGCTGGCCGCGCTCGTGCCGCTGCTGCAGGTGCTCTTCCGCTACGTCGTCGCCGAGCGCATGGGAACCATCATCCTGTCGGCGTTAATCGCTCATACCGGATGGCATTGGATGATCGACCGCGCCGCCCGCCTGCGGCAGTTCGACTGGCAATGGCCGGTGATCGACGCGGCGCTGCTTGCGTCGGCGCTACGCTGGACGATGCTGGGCCTAGTGCTGGCGGCCGGCTTGTGGGGGCTATCGCGTTTTTTGAACCGCAAGGAGCCGGGCGCGGCGGAAGGCAAGGAGGGTTTGGGTACGCAGCCGTATTGAGCTCATCCGCCATGAAGATTCATCTGATCGACGGAACCTATGAATTGTTCCGCAACTTCTACGCCGTTCCTTCGGCAACCGCGCCCAACGGCGCCGAGGTCGGGGCGACCCGCGGCCTGCTGCGCTCTCTGGTGGCGATGCTGCGCCAGGAGGAGGTGACGCATGTGGCGATCGCCTTCGACCACGTCATCGAGTCGTTCCGCAACGATCTGTACGCTGGGTACAAGACCGGCGCGGGCATCGATCCCGATCTGTGGGCGCAGTTCCCGCTCGCCGAGGAAGCCAGCCGGGCACTGGGGCTGGTGGTGTGGCCGATGGTCGAGTTCGAGGCCGACGATGCGATGGCGACCGCCGCGGCTCGTTGGGCCGACGGCGACGATGTCGAGCAGGTGCTGCTATGCTCGCGCGACAAGGATCTCGCGCAATGCGTTCGCGGCTCGAAGGTCGTGATGCTCGACCGCATGAAGGACTCCATCATGGACGAGCAGCAAGTCGTCCGGAAATGGGGCGTGCCGCCGGGGTCGATCCCCGACTACCTCGCGCTGGTCGGCGACAGCGCCGACGGCTATCCCGGCATCCCGCGCTGGGGAGCCAAGTCGGCGGCGCAGATTCTGGCCGCGTACGGGACGATCGAAGCCATCCCGCCGGCCGAGGCCGATTGGAAAGTCCCGCTGCGCGGCGCCAAACAACTCGCCGCGAACCTGCGCGATCGGGCCGCGGACGCCGCCCTCTTCAAGACGCTGGCCACGCTGCGAATCGATGTGCCGCTCACCGAGACGCTGGCTGATCTGCGCTGGCAAGGAGCGCTACGCGGCCCGCTCACCGCATTCTGCGAACAGATCGGCGAGAAGCAAACGATCGAACGCGTGCCGGCTTGGAAGGACTGACGGCCGTGAGTCCGTTGAGGGGCCGTTGACAGTTGATCGGTTGATCGGTTGATCCGGATGCGGCTCTGAATCCCCGCAGCGCAGGGCCGGGTGTTTTTCGCAGACCTGCGGCCTTGCGCCTGGCATGGCCCCCACAGGACTCTTGCAATACGGCAGGTCTGGAAAAGCGCCAGCCCTGCGCTACGGGGACGGGCGCGCGTCTGGATCAACCGATCAACGGACCAACCATCAACGGCTGCTCAACCGATCAACTGTCAACGGCATCTCACTCCGTCCGGATCTCGCTTGCCCACTTGCGGTTTTCCTGGTACCAGCGCACCAGGTTCTCGATGCCTTGCTCGTGGCTCACGCTGGGTTCCCAGCCCAGCTTCTCCCGCGCGTTGGTAATGTCGGCCCAGGTGGCGTGAATGTCAGCTTTGTGGAAGGGCCGGTATTCGATGTTGGCTTCCTTGCCGACCAGTTGCTCGATCAGCTTGAGGGCGTCCATCAAAACCATCGGCCGGTCCGAGCCCAGGTTGACGGTCTCGTAGCCCAGTGGCCGCAGCGCCGCGATGGTGCCGCGCGCGATGTCGTCGACGTAGGTGAAATCGCGCGACTGGGTGCCGTCGCCGAAAACGACGACCGGGCGCTCTTCCGACACCCACTGCACGAAGCGGAACAGGCTCATGTCGGGGCGTCCGCCGGGCCCGTACACGGTGAAATAGCGCACCACCGTCACGTCGATTCCGAACAGGTGATGGTAGCTGTGGCAGAGCGCTTCGGCGGCTTTCTTCGAGGCGGCGTAAGGCGACAGCGGGTGGTTGGTGTCGGCGTCTTCGCGATAGGGAACCGCGTTGCGGCTGCCATACAGGCTCGACGTCGAGGCCAGCACCAGCTTGCCGGTGCCGCGCTGGCGGCATAGCTCGAGCAGGTTAAGCGTGCCCGTGGCGTTGGTGTCCAGGTAGACCCAGGGGTCTTCCAGGCTTTGCCGGACGCCGGCGCGCGCGGCCAGGTTCAGCACCGCGTCGAACGGGCCAGCGCGCTCCCAGGCCCGCTCAAGCGCGGCCCGGTCGCGAATGTCGGTCTGGCTGAACTGGAAGCCCGCGCGCGGCTTGAGGCGGTCGAGCCGCCAGTGCTTGAGGCGCGGATCGTAGGCGTCGTTGAGTTCGTCCAGGCCAGCTACCTCGTGACCGGCTTCGAGCAATTGTTCACTGACCTTCGAGCCGATGAAGCCGGCGGCTCCGGTAACCAGATAGCGTGCCATGGGTTCTCTCCATGATAGACGCCGGCTGGATAGGGCGGTGGAGAGGTTTGTGGGCGCGCGGTTACGCTTGATTCGCTGGATTGCGGCCACTTCAGTTGGATCGCTTGGCGCTGCGGCCCTCCGGCCTACGCCTGCGGTACTGTGGCTTTGGGCCGGGCCCTTCCTTGTTTTCCGAGAGCCGCGGAAGGCGGCGCGGATGTAGTTCGCTAGCGGTAAAGGTTTGAGCGGTCTTAGAGTTAGCGGTCTTGCGCCGGCTGCCTGACGCTGGCATCAGACTTTTCGGATGGCAGCATCAGGCTCAAAAGCGCCGAGGGTTCGTCCCGACCCCGGCGACAGCTTGAACAGACGATCCTAACCAGTAGATCTACCTTGGCTTAACGACAATTCCGGGCGCAACCCCACGACGGCGTTCTGATTTGGTCCCCCCCTTGCTTTCGTTACGGCGCGGTTAGCGTTCACTGCCGGGAGACCGCTCTTCCGGGG
Source organism: Terriglobia bacterium (assembly GCA_963824095.1). Classification (GTDB taxonomy): domain Bacteria; phylum Acidobacteriota; class Terriglobia; order Bryobacterales; family UBA6623; genus JBBDWJ01. The sequence goes on from CAWGNS010000005.1 coordinate 185,587, forward strand.
TGACATTGGAAGGCGGCCCCGAGGGGCTGATGTATGGGGTTCCGATTGGGACTTTCAGGGCGGTAGCGTGCCCAGCCGTGGAGTTGGAACCCCGCAACAGCCGGCAGGGGCGGCGGCTGGGCCGGCAAGCAGCCCGATGTTTCGCCTGGGCCGTGAAGATCATTCTTACAATCCCGCTGATCGGGACGAAACAAATTGCCCTGGCGCTGGGGCGGGCCGTGCTGCAGGCCCTGCACCAATGCGGCGATCTGGCGAATTCGCAGATCGCCCTACTAGCGCCTGGGGGCAGGGCGGCCGGTACGCCCGGGGGGGAACGCACCGGCCGCCGCAGCGAGCAGCGCAGCAAGGAAGCACCTATGAAGCATTCGCAGCCTTGGGGGAACGGCCAGAATAGCGGAATGCCGTTGCGCCGGGGGGAGGCGCAACCGCCGCCGGCCGGTCCCGCGGCGCATCCATCGATGCAGGGTGAGTCGGTAAGCCTGTTCGAGTACTGGGACATTCTGTGCCGCCGCAAAGCGTCCATTTTCTGGATCTGCCTGGCTTGCGGAACCCTGGGATGGCTGTTGACTCTGCCGCAAACCCCGCTCTACCAAGCGCGCACCTCGCTCGAAGTGATTCGCCAGGACAATAGCGTGCTGGCGGCCGCCGGCCAGCCCCAGATTTACTCGCAACGCGACGAGACCGCCTTCGTCCACAACCAGGTGGAATTCCTCAAAAGCGGCACGCTCATCGAGCGGGTGGTCGACAAACTCGGGCTCGACAAAGACCCCGCCCTGTCGCGAAAACCAGGGTTCTTCTCCAAACTGCTGGGATGGTTCCAGGCGGCGCCGCCTCCCGACGCCACGCCGCGGCAGCGCGCCGTGCTGGCGGCCGCCAGCAATCTCGGCGTGACCCACGCGCCCGACAGCGACATCATTGAGGTCCACTACGACGCGCCCGACAAGGAACAGGCGGCGCTGTTCGCCAACACGCTCACCGACGAGTACATCGAGCAGAGCCTGTCGGCGCGCTGGGCGGTCAGCCAACGCACCACCGAATGGATGACTACCCAGCTCGCGGACATGAAGAAGAAGCTCGACGAGTCCGAGCGCGCCTTGCAAGCCTACGCCGAGCAGAATCATCTGATCTTCACGCACGACACAGCCAGCGTCTCCGAAGGAGCGCTGCGCAGCGTCCAGGACGAGCTTTCGCGGGCGATGGCCGACCGCATCCAGTGCCAGTCGCAATACGAAATGGCTTCGAAGAGCCCGCTCGAATCGCTGCCCGAGGTGCTCGACGACAACACCCTGCGGCAGTATCAGTTGGATCTGACAACGCTGAAGCGGACACTGGCGGATCTGTCCGCCTCGCCGGCGCCGGCCCAGGACAAGATCAAGGGCGTGCGGGCGCAGGTGGCCGAGATCGAAACCGCGCTGACCCAGGAACGCGGGAAGATTCTGCAGCGCCTCGAAAACGAATACGACGCCGCCACGCGCCGCGAGAACCTGCTGTCGCAGCGCTACGCGCAGCAGATTCACGCCGTCTCGAGCGAGTCGTCGAAGTCGGTCGAATACAACCTGAGGAAGCGCGAGGTCGACACCAATCGCGACCTCTACGAAAGCCTGATGCGCCGCGTGAAGGAAGCCGGTGTGAACTCGGCGATCGCGGCCGGTTCCAGCCGCATCCTCGACCGCGCCAAGCCGCCGCTGGCCCCCCACAAGCCCGACCCGCTGTTCAACAGCGGAATGGGGCTGCTCGCGGGTCTGTTTCTGGGCGTGGTGGTGGCGTTCGGCCGCGAGCGCGCCGACCGCACCATCCGGCTGCCCGGCGAAATGCACTTTCACCTGCGGGTACCCGAGCTGGGCGTGATTCCCCGCTTCCAGGGCGCCGCGGGGAACCCCCGCGCGACGGCCGGCGCGGGCAAGGCCAAGAGCTTGCTGGGCGGCCTCGGCATCAACGCCAAGCCGGGCCCGCCCAGCGGCGCAAGCCACGGCGCCGACCTGGTCACCTGGCAGCGCGAGCCCAGCCCCGACGCCGAATCGTTCCGCGCCGCGCTGACATCGATTCTGTATTCCCGCAACGGCCAGCCGCCGGCCGTCATCGCCTTCACCAGCCCGCAACAGAGCGAAGGCAAAACGACCGTGGTCAGCAATCTGGCGGTGGCGCTGGCGGAGATCAACCGCCGCGTGCTGATCATCGACGGCGACCTGCGCCGGCCACGCCTCGACCGCATCCTGGGCGAACCCAACGGCTGGGGCCTGAGCGATCTGCTGCGCGAAGACGAACCGCTCCACCAGCGGCCGATCGACTATCTGGTGCAGAAGACCAAGATCCCCAACGTGCACGCCCTATTCAGCGGCCGGCGGACCGCGAATGCCTCGAACCTGCTGCACTCGCCGCGGCTGCCCGAGCTGATCGACCGCTTCCGGCAGGAGTTCGACGCCGTGCTGATCGACGCCCCGCCGGTGCTGGGGCTGCCCGACGCGCGCGTATTGGGGCACCTGGCCGACGGCGTCATCCTGGTGCTGCGCTCGGGACGTACCACGCTCGAAACCGCCCGCGCCGCGCGGCAGCGCCTGGCCGAAGACGGCACCACCGTGCTGGGGACGATACTGAACGGTTGGGATCCGAAAGAAGCCAAATACGGCTACTATTCCTACTCGACCTATGCTTATGAACCGGATACGGCTCAGGTATCTTCCTGATGTCAGACCGGCCGGAGGCCATGATAAATCGTAGTAGAGGGTCAAGAATGGGGCAATGTGCATGGTACGCGGTGCAGGTGAAGCGCAACCACGAACGGTTGACGGCGACGCACCTGGAACATCGCGATTTCGAAACATTTGTACCGCTCTATAAATCGCGGCGGCGTTGGTCCGACCGCATCAAACAGCTCGATCTGCCTCTGTTTCCGGGCTACCTGTTCTGCCATATGGACCCCTCGACGCGGTTGGGCGTGCTGACCAGCCCGGGCGTGGTGCGCGTGGTCGGCGTGGGCAAAGCGCCCGTGCCGGTTGCCGATCAGGAGATTGCCTCGATCCGCGCCATCGTCGAATCGAATCTGCAGGCCGACCCCTGGGCCTACCTGCAACTGGGCGAGCAGGTGCGCATCGGCTACGGGCCGCTGCGAGGGCTGACGGGGATCCTGCTGGGTGTCGAAAACCAGCAGCGCCTGGTGGTCGGAGTCACACTGCTAAAGCGTTCGGTGGCGGTACAGATTCAGGAAGAATGGGTGATTCCGATCGACGCCGCCAAATCGCTGCGCTGCGCCTGATATCCGGGAAACTTCGGGACTTCCGGGGCGCGGCAATCGGGAACCCAAGACCACGCGGCACGGGCCGCAGTGCTGTTTCTCACCGGCAACAATTCGTAGATAAATCCCAAGAAACTCCTTAGCTCTGAGAGAGCTCCCCTAAGGTGGCGCTCGGCCCCGATTGGGCCGTGACCGCGACCGAGCCGACATGGGCCAACCTAGCCGCGCATTTGCGCTGTCTCTGGTTCGCTCGCCGGCGCGCGCCCTAGGGTGCGTTGCCCGTTGGCTTGCATCCACGACGATGCCGGCGACGTCGGGAGTTCGGATGTCTCTGCTGCAGGCGTGCAACCGATGAAGCGCAATGGCCAATCGGGACTGGTCGGCGCCAGGCGCGAATGTCTGGTGCTCGACGTGGAAGGGCAAAGCTCGCTGCCCGTCTTGGAGTCGCTCGCCCGTCAGGGCTTTGCGATCACCGCGGGCAGCTACAAGCCGATCAACACGGGCTTCTTCTCGCGCTACCCGAGCAAGCGGGTGCTCTACCCGTCGCCGAAGGATTCCCCGGAGGCCTTCGTGCAGCGGCTGCTGGCGCTGGTTCGCGAGCGCCGCTACGATTTTGTCTTTCCGCTCGACGACCATTCGAGCGAGCTGCTGTCGGCCTACAAGACCAGCTTTTCGCTGTTCACCCGGGTGCCGCTCGCCGACTTCTCGACGTTCATCCGGGGACGCGACAAATCGCTCACGCTACGCTGCGCCCGCGACCACGGCATTCCCCATCTGCGAACGCGCTACCCGGATGAGGAGGACATCGCGCAGATCGCCCGTACCGCCGCCTACCCGCTGCTGGTGAAGCCCAACATCAGCCATGGCGGGCGCGGCATGGCCCTGGTCGGCCGCTCCCGAGAGCTCGAGCCGGCCTACCGCAAGATCAAGGCGCAGTACGGCGAGTGCCACATCCAGGAATACATTCCCACCGGCGGGCTGCAGTATAAGGCCGATCTGTTCGTGGGCGCCGACGGCGAAACCAAGGCCGGCGTCGTCTACAGCAAGCTGCGCTACTATCCGCTATACGGCGGATCGAGCGTCGCCCATCGAACCGTGGTCCAACCCGAAATTCTGGCGAACGCGGCGGCCCTGCTGCGGGCGATGAACTGGCGCGGGTTCGCCGATGTGGATTTTATCACCGACCCGCGCGACGGCGTCCCCAAGCTGGTCGAAATCACCCCGCGCATCCCCAAGTGCTTTCGTATCACGCAGGCCGCCGGGATCGATTTCGCCGGCATGATCGCGCGGCACGCCATAGGCGAGACCCCTGCTGCCGTCACCGGCTACCGCAGCGGCGTTTGTGTGCGCGACCTGCCGCTGGACGTGCTATGGTTCCTACAATCGCCGGAACGCTTTCGGGCCCGGCCCAGCTTCTTCCGGTTTTTCGGCAAAGACTTGCACGACCAGATCCTGTCGCTACGCGACCCGGGGCCGCTGCTTGGCTTCTGCCTCGACAACGTCAGGGCATTGTTCGAGGGCCGGCCGCGGCCGGCGCGCGACTCTAGAGGCTGGGAGGCCGCCGGGCTTGACGGCCGGGGCCCGCATCCGCAACAATTAGCGCCCATCCCGGCAAGCCTGCGACAAGGCTCGAATACCGATGCACGCTAACGAAGCTACCGCCCAGCAGGAAGCGCCCCTCAATGTCCTCACCGTCGACGTGGAGGACTATCACAATCAGCTCGCCGCCAATTTTCAAGGTGTCATCACGCCTCCCGACGCGGAGGCCGAGCGCTGTACGGAAAAAATACTCGAGATCTTCGATGATTGCGGTGTCAAGGGCACGTTTTTCATTCTGGGCGAAATCGCCAAGGCCTATCCGGACCTAGTGCGCCGCATCGGCGACGAAGGCCACCACCTGGGAGTGCACGGCTATCATCGTTTGCGGCTGCAACAGCAGACGATGGTACAGTTTCGGGCGTCGATCAGCAAAGCCAAATGGCTGATCGAAGACCTGGTGGGGCGTGAAGCCGACGCCTATCGCGCGCCCTGCTTTTCGCTGGACGCCTCGACGTTGTGGGCGTTGGAGATCGTCGCGGATCTTGGCTTCCGCTACGATTCCTCGGTTATCCCGGCGCGGGGGCGTTACCAGGGACCGCTGGGCCAGCGCTCGCCGTATCTCTATCACCTCCCGAACGAGAAAACGATTTGGGAGATGCCGTTGAGCACCGCCGGGATTGCCGGCCGGCGCTTCGGAGCCTGCGGCGGCGGACCCCTGCGGCTGTTGCCGCTACGCTACACGCAGCGCGCCATCCGGCAAATTCACGAGGCGGGCGACCCGGTGGTCTGCTACCTGCATCCGTATGAACTCGAGCCGCGGCCGCGGGTCGAATCCCTGCCAGGCCTGTCGATGGCTCAGAGCCTCCACTTTCACTTTTTCAACTTCCAGCAGCGGGCCGGACGCCGCGGCGTGGAAAACAAAGTGCGTTGGCTGCTCGAGAATCATCGCTTCGGGACGATCAAGCAGTGGGTGGCCGCGCACCAGCCGCGCCAGGCGCTAGCCGCCACCTCGGCGGGCGCCTAAGCCCCCGCGGAATCTTCGCGCGGCGGGGAACGCGCGTGGCGTACCGCTTCGTTTCCGAAACGCTCTGAGCTGCGAACACTCCGGAGTCCATGACAACCATGGATGGCGAAAAGCCGGCCTTCCTGATCACGCTCGACACCGAAGGCGACAATCTTTGGTCGAGGCCGGCCTATGCCCTCACCGAAAATGCAAAGTTTCTGCCGCGCTTTCAGGCGCTGTGCGAGGGCTACGGGCTGCGGCCGACCTGGCTGACCGATTGGGAGATGGCGAACTCGGCGGCGTTCCGCGAGTTCGGCCGCGACGTGTTGTGCCGGAGCGCCGGCGAGATCGGCATGCACCTGCACGCCTGGGACACGCCGCCGCTGGTTCCCCGCACGCCCGACGACAGCCGCCACCGCCCTTATCTGTTCGAGTATCCCGAGCGCCTGATGCGCGAAAAGATCATGCGCCTCACCGCGTTGCTCGAAGAACGCTTTGACGCCAAGATGCGCAGCCACCGCGCCGGCCGCTGGGGTTTCACCAGCGACTATGCGCGGCTGCTCGCCGAGCAGGGCTACACCGTCGATTGCTCGGTGACGCCGGGGGTGAGCTGGAAGCGCAACCCGGGCAGCCCGGACGGCTCGGGCGGCTGCGACTTCCGCGGCTTCCCTGCCCGGCCCTACTTCCTCGACCTCGACGACATCCGCCTGGAGGGGGCCTCCGGCCTGCTCGAAATGCCGCTGACGATCGTGCGAAAATATCGTTTTGCACAGCCGATCGAGGAATACGTGCCGCTTGCGCGCCACTTGGTCGCGCGGGTTTTTCCGGCCGTGGTTTGGATGCGCCCCAGCGGTTGGAATCGCCGCTTCCTGATCGGGATTCTGGAGCAGGCTCGCGAGCAGGGCTGGCCTTACGTGCAATTCATGCTGCACTCTTCCGAGTTGATGCCCGGAGGCAGCCCTACCTTTCGCACCCAAGCGAGCATCGAAAAGCTTTACGACGACCTGGAGGCCCTGTTCGCAGCGGCCTCCGGTCATTTCCGCGCAGCGACGCTGAGCGAATTTCGCGAGGCATGGGTCGCGCGCCGCGACCGGCTGAGCCGCGATGGTTCCCATTCCAGCGAGCGGCTCGAACAGGAGAGAGCGTCCGCGGTAGGCGCCGGCTAGGCGCCGCAGGCCCGCTTGGCGAAGGTCCGCGAGGCATTCGGTGCGGCGTCTGCGGTTCTTGCGCACCCGCCAGCCAGGCATCCGGCAAAATTTCAGCATCCAAGGACGACAGCCATGAAGAAACGTATTGGACGCTATCAGATCGACCGCGAGACAGAACCGGTAGGAGGCTTGCCGGCCTACCTCGCCTTCGACCCCGAGTCGTGCCGTAACGTCGTGCTCGAATGCATCCCCGACGCCGGCTCGGACGCCGAGGAGCGCGAGCAGAGCCGCGAGGCCAACCGCCTCAAGGCGCAGCAATCGACCGTTCTGCGTCACGCGCACATTGTCGAAAGCTATGAGGTCGTCGAGGACGACGGCCTGCTGTGGGTGGCTCACGAGCCGGTGCAGGGCGACACGCTCGAAAACCTGCTGTGCACCGAGTCTATCTTTAAAGATCTGATCAGTTTCGTGCTCTACCAGACAGCCGGCTCGCTCGACTACGCGCACCAGCTCGGCGTCTATCACGGGCGGCTGGCGCCGGCCGAGCTGCTGTTCCAGGACGACGGCACCTTGAGGATCCTGGGGTTTTGGAAACCCGGCCTGGCCGCCAGCGGCACCGTTTCCGCCTTCGACCCGACGCACTATGCCGCGCCCGAGCAGATTCGCGGGCTGCCCCCGCAAGCCGCCGCCGATCAGTATTCGCTGGCCTCCATCGTCTATGAGTTACTCAGCGGGACGCCCCCGTTTCACGGCAACGCCATCGCGGTCCGCAACCGCATCGTGCTCGATACGCCGGCCGACCCCAGCGGGTTGAACCCGTCGCTGGGGCAGGAAGCCTCCGCGGTCCTGCTACGCGCGCTGAGTAAGAGCCCCGACGATCGTTTCGTGAGCTGCCTCAAGTTCGTGCAGGCGCTCGACGATGCCCTGGAGACGCCGCCGATCTGGCTCCTTCCCGAGGAATACCGCGGGCATGAGGTGGGTTCGGGCGAGGCGGGCGCCGGGCAGTTGGAAGGGGAAGTCACCGAAGCGCTGCTGCGCGACGTCCTGGTCGAGCGGCCCTCGCCGCGCAAGGGTCTGGACTCGATTCGCAAGCACTTCAAGGTGGCCGGCTTTTCGGCGATCGGCGTGATCGCCGCGGCGGTGCCGTTGATCTGGGCCCTGAACGCGTCGCCGGGAGAAAAGGCCACCGAGGAACTGCGGGTCGCCACCGCTTCGCCTCCCCCGGCCGTGACCAGCCAACCCTACGCCTACTCGCTGCAGGCGCGGGGCGGAGAGGGCCCTTACCAGTGGTCCGTCGTCGACGGGAGTCTTCCCAAGGGCCTGACCCTCGCGCCGGACGGCGTCCTGAAGGGCCGCTCCGAGGCAAACGGAGTGTTTCATGTGGAGGTGCAAGTGCGGGGATCGGGCGCCACGCCGGCGACGGCGACCGAACAGCTCAGCCTCACGGTGAAGCAAGGGCCGCGCATCAAATCCGCAGACACCCTGGCCTCGGCCGCGATGGGCCGCGAGTATTCGCACCCCCTGGGCGTCGAAGGCGGACACCGCCCCTACCGTTGGGCGCTCACCAGCGGCACGGTTCCGCCCGGCCTGTCGCTCAACGCCTTCAGCGGATTTCTCGCCGGACGTCCCGAGGCGGTCGGGACTTACCACTTCAGCATCAGCGTCAGCGATCTGTTTGCCGCGACCTCGACGCGTTCGTTCGAATTGACCGTGAAGCCCACATCCGAAGGCGACCCGGTCGAGCGGGTGGCGCAGGCCGAAGGCGCCGCCGCTGCCGCGCCGCACAGCCAATAGCGTTCGCCCTGCGAATCGCCGCTCACCAAGCGGGGCAATCGCCACCGCAGCCAGGCAACAGGAAGAAGAGCCGCTGGCGGAAGCCTGCGGGCCGGCCCCCAGGAACATTGGCGCGATAGCGCAGTGGCTTCGATCGCAGGCCCGACGGCTAGCTAGTCCGGGCCTCCCGCTCAACGCCTTCGTCTCCGCAGCACACCCAGACTTTCGCGGCCATCCGGAGCGGCCCGCGGGCTTCCGCCCGCGGCTCTGTTTTCGTGAGTCGCGGAGGTAGTGCTCGAAACGCGGCTTGCCGTGTCAACTGGGTCGTCAGAAAAGAAAAGCCCTGGAATGCGAATTTCGATTCGCCTTCCGGGGCTTTTTTGTTGTGGGACCTTGTGGGCGCGCGCGGCGCTTGCGATGCCCTTCGGGTACTCTACAGCCGGAAAATCTTTTCCGAGTTTATGGCCTTGAGCGCGTTGCGGGTGTCCACCACCATCGGGGCCGCCTCGAGCAGCGCCGCGTAGTCGACACTCGAGTGATTGGTCACGATCACGCAGCAATCGGATTCGGCGGCCGCGGTCGCCAGGTCCTGCGAGCGCAGCGTCAGCCCGTGCAGCTTCAGCTCGGGCACGAATGGGTCGCTGTAGCTCAGCAACGCGCCGCGTTGTTCGAGAGCGGCGATCACTTCGAGCGCCGGCGACTCGCGAATGTCGGAGACATCGCGCTTATAGGCCACACCCACGATGTGTACCCGCGAGCCCTTCACCGGCTTGCAGTGCTCGTTGAGCGCCGCCTGCACCTTATCGGCCACAAAGAACGGCATCTGCCGGTTGACGTGCGACGCCAACTCGATAAAACGCGGCTCGTAGCCCGATTGCTTGATCTTCCACGAAAGGTAGTGCGGGTCGACGGGAATGCAATGCCCGCCGAGGCCCGGTCCGGGATAAAACGGCATGAAGCCGAACGGCTTGGTCGCCGCCGCGTCGATCACTTCCCACACATCGATGCCCATGCGGTCGCACATCAGCGCCATCTCGTTCGCCAGGCCGATGTTGATCATGCGGAAGGTGTTTTCGAGCAGCTTGACCATCTCGGCGACGCGCGTCGAACTCACCGGCACCACTGTATCCATTACCTGCGAATAGAACAGCGCGCCCATCTCGGTGCAGGCCGGCGTCACACCGCCGATGACCTTGGGGATGTTGCGCGTATGAAATTGGGGATTCGCCGGATCGACGCGCTCGGGCGAGAAGCACAGGAAGAAGTCGCGGCCGGCCTTTAAGCCCGAATTTTCGAGTACCGGCAGGATCGCTTCCTCCGTGGTGCCCGGGTAGGTGGTGGACTCCAGGATAATCAGCATTCCCGGATGCAGGTAGGCGGCCAAGAGCGAGGTCGCGTCCAGGATGAAGCTCAGATCGGGGTCCTTGGTCTTGCGCAGCGGCGTCGGCACGCAGATGCTGACCGTATCGCACTCGGCCAGCACGGAAGCGTCGAACGAGGCGGTCAACTTGCCGGCCGCGGCCAATTGCCCAAACAACTGCGAATCGACGTCGGGGATATACGATCGTCCGGCGCGAATCGCATCGACCTTCGATTCATCTTTGTCGAGTCCAACCACCGCAAACCCGGCACGGCCCAGTTCGGTCGCCAGGGGCAGGCCGACGTAACCGAGCCCGATCACAGCCGCCTTGGCCGTGCGCGCTTGAATCTTCCGGGAGAGGCCTTCCCAAGTGGAAGACGAAACAGCCGCTGAACCTGTCGTTGGCATATTCATTCGAATCATCCCCGTGCAGATCGGACCTCACTACGGCCTGCCGATCGCGCGCCGCATCGTCCATCGCGATGCAGGGTCGCTGGATCGGCAGCGGCCCCTCCCTGGCTTCCACCTTGATTCTTGATTATCGTCGACCGGGGGAAGTTACGGAGGGCCTATCAACATTCCACACCAGGTGTACATCCGGCGGCAACCGCCCGCTCGGAGACCAGGACTGCTCGTTGTCGCATCTCTCACCGTTGCCGAATCTCCCACCTTGGAGGGAATTGGCCCCACGGGGCTCCACGCCTCAGATCCCAAGCGGTTTCACCGCGCAAGGTGCTCCCGAACCCACCCGGATACTACGGTGATCACCTGGGTGCAAGGCCCAGGGCCGATGTTCGATAATTAGGGGCGAAGCGCATTCCCGGAGCGCCCGAACGATCGATCGCCAGCGCGAGGGTCCCCCCCATTCGGTGAAGGCTCTTCACTCGCGCCAGCGCGTCCTGGACGGCTCGGACCTCCGGCAGGGTTTTTCACGGGAGGTATAAATGCGACGTTTGGCCGCGGTTCTCGGACTGGTATTGTTGTTGGCCGCCACGGCCGCCGCCCAGAAGAAGCGGGTGGCGGTGCTCGACTTCGAATACGGCACCGTAGCGCCCAACATCTACGCCATTTTCGGCGGCAACTACGACATCGGCGTCGGCATCCGCGACCTGATGGTCGAGAAGCTCGTGCAGGGCGGCGTCTACTCCGTGATCGAACGCTCGGCGCTCGATAAAATCCTGCAGGAACAGAACTTCTCCAATAGCGACCGCGCCAACCCCACCTCGGCCGCCAAACTCGGCCAGCTTCTGGGCGTCGACGCCATCATCATCGGCAGCATCACCGAGTTCGGCCGCGACGACAAGAGCACCAAGATCAACACCGGCGGCTTCGGCCGCTTCGGCGCGGCTCTGGGCGGTGTTGGGCGCAGCAAGGCCAAGGCCGTCGCCGCGATTACGGCGCGCATGATCGACGTCAACACCGCCGAGATTCTGGGCGTGTCGACCGGCGTCGGCGAATCGACGCGCGAAGGCACCTCGCTGGCCGGGTTCGGAGCCGGCGGCGGCGGAGGCGGCGGTGGAGCCATCGACATGACCAGCTCCAACTTCGCCAACACCATCATCGGCGAGGCCACCAACAAGGCCGTCGATCCGGTCGCCCACGAACTGGAGGGCTACGCGGACCGCATCGCCTCCAAGAAGGTCGAAATCGACGGGCTGGTCGCCGACTTCAGCAACGGCACGCTGATCGTCAACGTCGGAAGCCAAGCGGGCATCAAGGTCGGCGACAAGCTGCAGATCAAGCGCGTCACCCGCGAGGTGAAAGACCCGGCCACGGGCAAGGTTCTGCGCCAGATCGAGGAGACGCTGGGCGAGATGACCGTCACCGAGGTCGACGCCAGCTCGGCGGTGGGTACCTTCGCCGGATCGACGCCGCCGAAAGTCGGCGACACCGTAGGGAACTGACCCGGCCGGGACCGCGACACGATCAAAGGCCCGCAGGCGACGGTCAGCGTGTTGCGCGCCGGGGCAAATTCCGGAAACGCCGGAAACCCGCCGCGCGAAACGCGGTGATGGCCACCCAAGGGCATACCACCAAGGCGCAGCCATGGGCGCCGGGAGACTCTTGATGTCGATACTTCCCTTCCCTCGGCCATTCGCAGCGCTGCTGCTGCTCGGCGCGCTGCTGGCGCCGCTGCCGTCGTTTTCGCAAACCGCGCACGAGGCTCGTTTCGCGTTGCTGATCGGCAACAACGACTACCAGCACGCCCCGCATCTGCGCAACGCCGTCAACGACGCCACTGACCTCGGTGCCGTGCTCCAGGAACTCGGCTTCACTGTGCAGGTCGTCACCAACGCCGACCACCGCACGATGGAGCAGTCGATCGACCACTTCGTCTCCTCGCTGTCGCCCGGCAGCGTGGCGCTGTTTCTCTTCTCCGGGCACGGCATGCAGATCGACCAGGAGAATTACCTGGTACCGGTCGACTTCGAGCTCAAGGACGAGGCCAGCGTCAAGTACGACGCCTACCCGGCCTCGAAGATCCACGACCGCGTGGCGCACTCGGGCGTGCGGCTGAACATCGTGATTCTCGACGCCTGCCGCAACAACGGCTTCGCGGCCTCGCGCTCGGGCTCGGCCGGCCTGGCCGCCATGAACGCAGCCCGCGGCAGCTTCATCGCCTTTTCCACCGCGCCCGGCTCGACCGCCAGCGACAACCCGCGCGGCCGCAACGGCCTGTTCACCAGCTATCTGCTGGAGGCGATCCGCAAACCCGGCCTCAAGCTCGACGAGGTCTTTAACGAAGTGCGCCAGGACGTCTACCAGGCGTCGGAGAACAAGCAACTGGCCTGGACCAGCTCGAGCGTGATCGGCGACTTTTATTTCCTGCCGGCCGGCGCCCCGCCGCCGCCCGCGCCGCAGCGCGATCTGGTGGTCGTCAAGGACGACACGCAAATGCCGCGCGTCCGCGTCCAGATGGCGGCGACGCCCGCCGTAGCCGCGCCGCCGCGCCAGGCCGTGGCCGACTCCAGCGCCGCCCAGGACGCCGCCGAAGACCGCCTGCTCAAGCTGCTGGCGCGCGCCGCCGCGATCCGCACCAGCCTCGACAAGCTGCGCTCCGACCAGGCTCAACAGGGAGCCTCGCTGCGCGGCGACATGGCGGCGGCTTCTGAGCAAATGGAAATGCTCGCCAACCAGGCCGACAGCAGCGTTGGCAAACGCGATCTCCGCCGCGGCGTGCGCGCCATGGACCAGCTCGAACCGGTGCTGGAGAAACTCGAAAAATTCCTGGGGAGATAGATGCCGGGACAAGCCTGCCCCGCGGCAAGGCACTCTTGCTTGTGGTGTGGCACAGACAATCCTGTCTGTGAGCTCGAGTTTGGCCTATAAGCCGCTGGATGCCAGGGTGAAGCTCAACGCCGCCAGCGAAACGCGCCTTCCCCCCGCGAAGCCTCCCGCCTCGCTTCGGCCCGCCGGCTCACGCCTGCGGCTCTGTCGTTAGAAACTGTTGAGTTCGGTCCGGGCGTCGCCGTACCCCAGATCCATCAGGCGCTCGACGCGGGCCGGGTCCCATTCGAAGCACTCGCGCATCGTGCCCAGCGAACGACCGTGGCCCAGGTAGCGCAGCCGGACGCGCGCCAGTTGCTCGGGCGCAGGGTGATGCGTTTCGCCGCGCAGCAGATTGCGGATCCATAGCGTCGTCATGCGAATGACGCGGGGCGCATTGCACGGCGAGCCGCGGAACAGGTCGACCGCGACGATCTCGTCGGCGCCGGTCGCCACCGCTTCCTTGAGCGGTACCGGGTAGAGCGTGCCGCCATCGACGTAGAGCCGGCCGTCGAGGCGCACCGGCGGCATCAACGGCGGCAGCGCGCAGGCCGCCAGCAAGTGCCGCTCGGTGACGGCGGCGTCGGTTGCCACGTGCATGGCGCCGTTCCATAACTCGGCCATGCAAATCCGCAGGCCGCAGCTCAGCGGCCGGGCCGCGAAACGGCGCACGATTTCCGCCGTCCAGGCCCGGAAGCGGGGAATTTCGCGCGAATAGGGAAGCAGCCGGAAAACGCCGTTGGCCGCTCCGTCAACCGCGGCGAGTTGAGCCGGCATTTCGAGCCACACGCGGCGCAATTCCTCGGCCCCAAAGCTACGCGAAATCAGAAACCCGTTCACCGCGCCGATCGAAGTGCCCAGCACCACGTCGGGCCGCCAGCGCGCCTCGGCGAGCGCCTGCCACGCGCCCACCTGATAGGCTCCAAAGCCGCCGCCGCCCGATAAGACCAGTGCCTTCATAAGCAAATCAACGGGCCCGGCGGCCCGGTGGATACAGTCTCCCTTACCCGCTGCAGCTTAGAGTGATCACGATCCGATAGGGTGCACAACACGATGTGGCGCGGGCCTCCGGACGGCAGCGCCCTCCTGTGGCGGACGTTCCCGCCTTCTCACCAAGCCACTTCCCCGCCCTTCACCGGGCTATCGGTGCAACGTCGGCGTGCACGCCGACGCAGCCGGCCAGAGGCCCACGCCACGCGCCGATCGAACGCGCCGAGGTTGCAAACTCAGACATCCAAGTTTTCAAGATGACACATTTCTCGAGCCCAGGCCGGGTTCTCCAGGACAGTCGCCGTGCCTGCTTGCTTTCCGTGTGCCTGGGCGGTGTGGCGCCGGAGCCGTCCGCGAACGGTACGCGAACAGCGCGCAGACGGCACGGGAACAGCCGCGGTCAGCGCTGATCGGTCGCCAACCACTCGCGCCCGCAAAACGCGGTAGCATCTCTGGAGGAGGAGAAACAACGAATGGCCGGTGTCAAACAACCCGTCAGCTTCGACGTACAGCAGGACGCGCTGAACATGCTGGAAGCAGCCGCGCAAAAGTATGGACTCCAGGACAAGTCCAAAGCCCTGCGTGTACTCATCGACTACGCGGCCTCGAACCAGGACCAATGGGACGAAATTTTCGGGGCCGTCCACTGCATGCGCTGCGGAGGCCGCCCGGGCTGGACCGCCTAAGGCAAACATCTGCCGAATCGCCGCTACCGGTGGCCGTCTGCCGATTGCCGCCAACGCTTCCAACGCCACTCCGAGCCGCGGGCGTAAGCCCGCGCTCACCCGCGCGACCCCCCGGGCGCTCCCAGCAAGCTACCCATCGCCCGGGCCGCTCAGCGCGGACTGACGTCTGCGCCTTGGAGTGGCTGGGCGCGGCCTCGCCGGTTTTACCCAAGCGACCCCGCCGAGCCGCCGCCCGCTACTCTTCCTTTTTTCGAATCACTGCTTTGTTTCGAATCACCGGCGGAAACATCGGCGTGCGCCCGGCCAGGATGTCTTCCATGCGGGCTTCGACGTCGGCCTTGCGCTCGGGTTGCGGGAAAATATAGAAGCGCTCTTCGCCGATCGCCTCGACCACCAGTTCGGCAATACGCTCGGGGCTGACTGCCGCTTCGACCATCTGGCGCACGCTTTGGTCGCGCGCCGATGGCGGCTTCGGGCGGCTCGATCCCGGCGTTGGCGGCGCGCAGCTCGGCTGGCAGCCGCTCCTCGAGCTTGGCCAGGCCAGTGTGGACCCATCCGGGGCATAGCACACCGACACGCACCTTGGTCTGCATCGCGCGCAGTTCATGGTGCAGGCACTCCGACAGCGCCACCACGGCGTGCTTGCTGGCGTTGTAGGGCGCAAAAAACGGTCCCGTGACCATGCCGGCGATCGAGCCGGTGTTGAGCACGTAGGCCTCGCTGCCCTGCTCGATCATGCGCGGCACGAAACTGCGGATGCCGTTCACCACGCCCTGAACGTTGACGTCGAAAACCCATTTCCAGTTCTCGGCCGGCTGCTGCCAACTGGGCAGAATGCGCCCCAGTACGCCGGCGTTGTTGCACAACACGTCGACCGACCCGAACCTCTCGTAGGCGCTGCCCGCCAGCCGCTCCATGTCTTCGGGGCGCGTCACGTCGGCTTCGACCGCTAATGCGGCGTGCCCGGCCGTTTGCAGTTCGGTCGCGGCGCGGTTCGAGCGTCGCCGCGTCACGATCCGCCAACACCACCTTCATGTCCAACGCGGCGAACTGGCGCGCCAGCGCCCAACCGATGCCGGTGGCCGCTCCGGTGACCACCGCTGTTTTCCCCGTCAGTTCCTTCAATGCGATCTCCTCGATGAATCACGGCCGCGATCTATCGCGGCTCCAGAAATCGAAGCCGGCCGGCCATCGGCGACAGGATAGCATTTCGAGATTCCCGCTTACTCGCGGTGTGGCACGCCTCCTCGTGCCACCGCGAACGAGTCGCGCGACATCCGCAAGGCACGCTCACCCATCTGCCGATTTTCCGGGTGCAGCAACCTTCCTTGTTACCGCGAATATTACAGAAACATGAAAATCCGCTAACCATTCATTAACGCCGTTGACCCCTCCGGAGGGGAAAGCCGATGATGGCAGCATCGACCGCGGCGGCGAGCCGCCGGCGGCGAGAATTCACCGTCTACGGCGACAACAGGATCATTCGGGCTATCCGAAATCGTCGCGGTCGACGACAACAAGATTTCCGTCATCGAGCGCGACAACCAGGCCAACGAAGCCGCCCGCGTCAAGAAGATCTACAAGTTCTCGGTGTCGCGCAACGACGCGAAACCGTCTCCGGCCGGATCGCCGGCAAGCATCGGGCTTCCGCGTCGAAAGCGGAGGCCCGATACCCGCAACAGTCCGTTGCGGCGTGTTTGCACGGCTGAAGCCGTGGGCTATGAAGCGGTTTCGCCCCTTTGGGGGCTCTGGACGTGGGGCGCTGGCACGGGCTCTAAACGTAGAGACGCGTGCCACGCTTGCGGTCGGCCATTCCGCGCAAGCTTACGCTCGCGGCTCCGAGTGGCGATTCCCTCCGACCGCCAACCAACCTGGCCGCCAACTCACCCGCGCACAATCCCCAGCTTCTTGATCTTCTCCTGCAAACTCTGCCGCTCGATTCCGATTTCCTTTGCGGTGCGGGTCACGTTCCCGCCGTACTCGCGCAGTTTGCGGGTCAGATATTCGGTCTCGAACAGGCGCCGCCCCTCACGCAAGTCCGGGGCGCTTAGAGGCCCTTCCAGGGCCGAGATCGCGCCGGGCGCCCCCGGGCCCAGCGCGGCCGATCACATCGCCGGCCCCGACCTTCTCACCGCCCGCCATCACGAACAGCCGCTCGATCACGTTCCGCAACTGCCGCACGTTGCCGGGCCAGGGCGCGGTTTCGAGCTCCGCCAGCGCTTCGCGGCTCAGTTCGGGGCCGAGCCGCTCATACTTGCGCCGCAGATCGACCCAGAAGCGCTCGATCAGCAGCGGGATATCTTCGCGGCGCTGGCGCAGCGGCGGCAGATACGAGCGTCACGCCGGCCAGACGGAAATAAAGGTCCTCGCGAAAACGCGAGGCGCGAATCGCCGCCTGCAATTCCTGGTTGGTGGCGCTGATGATGCGCACGTCGACGGCGATCGGGCGCGATCCGCCCAGCCGCTCGACCGCCCCCGACTCCACGGCGCGCAGGATCTTCGCCTGCGTCGCCGGGTCCATGTCGCCGATCTCGTCGAGAAACAACGTGCCGCCGTGGGCCAGTTCGAACTTCCCCGCCCGGGCCGCGGTGGCGCCCGTGAAAGCGCCCTTTTCGTATCCGAACAGCTCGCTCTCGACCAGGGTTTCGGGAAGCGCGGCGCAGTTGAGCGCCACGAAGCGCTTTTTCGCGCGCGGGCTGCGGGCGTGAATCTCCTGCGCCAGAACGTCTTTGCCGCTGCCGCTTTCGCCCAGCAGCAATACAGGCAAATCGCTTTGCGCCACGCGGTCGGCGTTGCGGAACAGCTCGCACATCGCCGCCGCCGCCCCCACCATGCGCCCGAACTGCCCTTCGCCGGCAAGCCGCTCGCGCAGCCCGTGGACCTCGCTGCGCAGCTCCTGGCGCTCCAGCGCGCGGCTCACCACCAGCCGCAGCTCATCGAGCTCGTAGGGCTTCGCCAGGTAGTCGTAAGCCCCCGCCTTCATGGCCTCGACCGCCACGCGCTCCGAGCCATGCGCGGTGATCATGATGACGGCAGGCGCTTCGGGATCGGCCGCTAGCTCCGCCAGCAGCACCATGCCGTCTTCGCCCGGCATGTTGTAGTCGAGCAGCACCACATCGGGCCGGTCCGCGTGCAGCCGCTCGCGCGCCTCGGCCACCGACGACGCCTCCACGATGCGGTAGAGCGATTGGAAGACGCGCGTGATCGAATAGCGCGACGCCGCTTCGTCGTCGACCACCAATAAAGTATGGCCCGCTGGCATTGGAAATCAGCGTATCACGTAGAGACAGGCGCTCCCGCCTGTCCTCGCCGCAACGCGGCGAGCGAAAGCTACCGCCCCGGCGCACTCGATTCTTCGGCCTCAGGCCTGCGGCTCTTTCCGCCTCCAGGGCGCCGGCCGCTTCTCCAGGAACGCCGCGATCCCCTGCCGGGCCTCTTCGCCGGCGCGAGTTTCGGCGATCCGCCGCGCCGTCTCGTCCGGCAATCCCGCATCGCCCAGCCGGCCGGCAACGCTGCGAACCAGGTCCTTCGCCGCCGCCAACGACGCCGGCCCGCCCTGGAGCAGTTCGTTCTCCACCTCTTCTACCGCCGCATCGAGCGACTCGGGCGCGACCACCTGGTGAACCAACCCGATGCGGCAAGCCTCCTCCGCCGCAAAACGCTCCGCGGTGAGGAAATACCGCCTCGCCTGGCGCGCGCCGATCGCCGCGATCACATAGGGGCTGATCACGCCCGGAATCAGACCCAGACGTGCTTCGGAAAACGAAAACAGGGCGCTCGCGGAAGCGATCGCCATATCGCAACAAGCCACCAGTCCGACGCCGCCGCCGAAAGCGGCGCCGTGTACGGCGGCCACGGTCGGCTTGGGAAGCGCGTCAAGCGTGCGCAGCATGCGGGCGGCCGTGCGCGCGTCCTGCCAGATTTTCCTCGAACGAATAGGCCCCGGTACGCCGCATCCAGTCCAGATCGGCCCCGGCGCAAAAGCTGCGCCCCTCGCCGCGCAAAACCACCACGCGAACGCCCGCATCGCCGCCCAGCCCAACCAGCGCCGCGGTCAACTCGGCGATCAAAGTCTCATTGAAAGCATTGTGAACCGAGGGCCGGCAAAGCGTTACCGTGGCAACGCCACGGTCGTCCACCAAAGTCCGAATCGTACTCATCCCCCTATCATGGCCGAAAGCCAATCGCCCGGACCAAAACCAGTGGCGCAGGCCTCCGGCCTGTGCAAACATCCACGGCCCAAGCACACCCATCCGCCCGAGGCCGCCCAACCAGCATTCTCCTACAGACACCGTTGGCTTCTACCCCCGCACCGCGCCACTCCTGGTATCCTCGAAACAGGTGCCGCGCGAGGCACTCACGCCGTCGCTCAGCACGCAGAGTCCACGGCCCTGCGGCCTCACCCGATTCCAAGTCCCCGAGGCCGCCCGCAACCGCACGGTAGAAATCCATGAACTGCCCAAGCTGCGGCAACGAAGTTCAGCCAGGCGACTCGTTCTGCATGCACTGCGGAGCACTGCTCAGCCAACCGGCGCCCGCTTCGCCCGGCGTCGCGCCGCAAGCATCTCGGCGCAAGCATCTCCGCCGCAAGCATCCGCGCCGCCGACCGAACCCTGGCAGCCGCCGCCGGCCGAGCCCGCCGGCTGGGCCGCAGCGAGCGACAGTCCGGCAACGCCCGCTCCGCAGCAAAGCGTCCCGGAGAGCCCTGCCATGGGCTGGCAGCCCGCGCCCGAAGACGAGCCGCCTTCCAAAGGCCGCTGGGTCGGGCTGGTGGTGGTTCTTTTGGCGCTGTTCTGCCTGGCGGCCGCGGGTGGCTACCTGCTGCAGCGCACTGTTTTCCACAAGGATCAGACTGCCAGCGTCGCCGAAGCCGAACCGGTTGCCCCGCCACCCGCCGCTCCATCCGGCGTCGCAGTTGGCGAACCTGCCGGCGGCGCCGCCGACTCCGGCCAGCCGGGCGTTTCCGGTTCCGAGGCTCCCCCGGACGCTCCAATCGAAGCGCCATCGGCCGCGCCTGGGACGCCGATCACCGAACCCGCGGCGAGCGGATCCATCGCGCCGCCGGCAACCGCGCCCTCGGGGGCCGCCACGCCGAAGCCCTCAAGCGTGACCCCGCCGTCCGCGCCCGTTCGAAAGCCGCTGCAGGCCGAACTGCCGGCGACGCCC
Organism: Terriglobia bacterium; assembly: GCA_963824095.1. GTDB lineage: Bacteria > Acidobacteriota > Terriglobia > Bryobacterales > UBA6623 > JBBDWJ01. The sequence continues at coordinate 205,751 of CAWGNS010000005.1, forward strand.
TCGAAGCCTCGTACCGGAAGCGCCGACGCCGCCGCGCAACGCCCGCACACCGCTTCCAGCGCGCCCGTAGCCCCGAATGCCGAGGCAACGCAAGCGGCGCCTTCCAGCCCAGCGCCGGCTCCTGAAACTCCGCCGTCACCCGAACCCGTGTCGCCTCCCGAGACCGTGGCCCAGGCCACCCCGACGGCGGCAACCAACCCGGAACCGGCTGCCGCCGATACCATTCCCTCGATCCGGCGCGGCCCGAAAGTAGATCACGTCTTTCAGCCCGACGCCCCAACGCCGCCCGCGAGCGCCCCGGCGCAGCAGCCCCCCGCCGCTATCGCCAAGGTCCAGCCGGCGCCGGCCCCCGCCGAACGCAACGAAGGCATCATCTACTGGACCGGACGCCTCACCAAAAACCAGGTCATCGTCATCGAGAGCAACAAAGCCTCGGTTGGGTCCGCCGACGGCCGTCTGCCGGCAACCCCGGTCGATGTCTGGCTGCCCTCGCCGGCGGTGGTGCTGGCCGAGCGCCCCAACGCCCAGAACAACTGGAGCCGCGTCGCCTTCCGCTGCCTGCAATCGACCAAAGGCAACGTAACGATCAACATTCAGTGGAAGCGGCTGCGCTGAACCGCAGGCCGCCGCATTCCAGCTCCACGCAGGTTCGCCGCGGGGCAACGATCGCCGTTGATCCCGCGCGTGTCTCGCCGGAAGTTCCGTATTCATGTCGCCCCAACTTGCGCCTGACAAGCGGCCACACGATAGGCCGCCGGCGAGCCCGCGTCCAACCCAGTAAAATAGCCCTAGCCAAGAAGCAGGAGGCACACGCATGCAACAGAACATGTTGGGCGCATACGGTGAATGGGCTGCCGGACTCGTCGCCGATCCGCCGCGCCTGTCGTTTCGCCGCGAGGAATTCAGCGACCTCGACGCCTGGCGCGCCCGCGCCCGCACGCGCTACCACGACGCGCTGTTGCAGCCCGACGCCGGCTCGACGCCCCAGCCCACCGTGCAGCACCACATCCAATACGACGGCCTCGACATCGAGCACATGAGCTGGCAGCTCCCCTACGGCCCGCCGACCGAAGCGTTGTTCCTCAAACCCGCCGGCGCCAAGGGGCCGCTGCCCGGCGTGCTTGCGCTGCACGACCACGGCGGCAACAAATATTTCGGTACGCGCAAGATCACCCGCATCAGCGACAAGATGCATCCCGCGATGGTCTACCACCAGCAGCACTACTACAGTGGAAGGGCCTGGGCGAACGACCTCGCCAAGCGCGGCTACGCGGTGCTCGTGCACGACGCGTTTGCCTTCGCCAGCCGCCGCATGCGCGCCGGCGATCTGCCCGACGTCATCAAAGGCGGGCTCACCGAGGTCAACCCGGAGTCCGAGGAAGAGATCAAGAAGTACAACGATTTCGCCTCGGGCCACGAGCACCTTATCGCCAAAAGCCTGTTCTGCGCCGGCACCACCTGGCCCGGCGTGTTCACCGCCGAAGATCAACGCGCCCTCGACTACCTCTGCTCGCGCCCCGAGGTCGACGCCAATCGTGTCGGCTGCGGCGGCCTTTCCGGCGGCGGCTTGCGCACGGTCTATCTCACCGGGCTCGACAAACGCATCCGCTGCGCCGTGCCGGTCGGCATGGTGACCACCTGGCGCGACTACCTGCTCAACAAGTGCTACACGCACACCTGGATGATCTACATCCCGGGCTTGCCGCGCGATCTCGACTACCCCGAAATCGTCGGCCTCAACGTACCCAACCCGCTGCTGGTGCTCTGCAACCGTGAAGACCAGCTCTTCACCATGCCCGAAATGCAGCGCGCCACTGGCATGCTGAAGACCGTATACGAAAAGGCGAAAGCGGCCGACCGCTACCGTGCGAGTTTCTACCCGGGCCTTCACAAATTCGACAGCGACATGCAGGCCGAGGCGTTCGAGTGGTTCGATCACTGGCTGAAAGGCTAAGGCAACCGCGCAAACCCATCCGAGCAGCGGGCGTCAGCTAGCGGTGGCCTCAGGTGATTCAATCCGCCGGAGAGCGGCGGCGGTTGTGAGTGGTTTGCTGGTTTGGTTTTGTTGAGCGGCGGGTTGGTTGGTCTTCTACCGGGATCGGTGGGAGGCCCAGCGCTTTGGGCAGGCCGGAGGCCTGCCCCACTGGGCAGCCGAGTTCCTGGCGCCGCGGTCAGCGCCTCGGTGTTTTTCCCGGCAACAACCGGAACCGGCGCCGCTTGGCCATTCGATAGGTCTCAAAATCGGCGCGGTCGACTGCAAACACCGTGGCGATGCCTTCGCGTTCCGCCAAGTGAACCAAGGTCGCGTCCGCGAAATCCATGAGCCGGTCCTGATACTCTTCCATCAGAGTCTGCAGAGCCACCGGGCCGCGGGCCGCCGGAATCGCCCACACCGGCCTATTTTTTCAGAATGGTAATACTTTTCTGGAAATACGACCATGCCCTCTTACCCATCAGGTGGCTAATCCTGCAGCTGAGGCCCCGCCAGCTTTAGATAATCCTTGAAATGCACTGCCCGCAGTGATAACAATCTTTCATGTCCCCCACCCGAACCCTGACGATTGTCGCGCAAGATCCCAGCTTGACCGTGGGTTCCGGAAAGTCCAAACGGATTCTGACCGCGGAAGTTCCCGTCCCCAACGAGAAACTCGACACCGGACCTCGCGGCTATCGCGTCACCGTCATCGACTACGACTCCTCGACCGACACTCTGTATGCGCCGCTGGATTCGGAGAAGTACGGCACGACGTCGCAGCCGGCCGATCCCTATCGCAACCCCAGCGACCGCACCGTGCTCTCCGACCCACGCTTTCACGCGCAAAACGTGTACGCCGTCGTCATGCGGACCCTGGCGCGCTTTGAGGCGGCGTTGGGACGCCGCGTGAGCTGGAGCTTTCAGGGCCACCAGCTCTTCGTCGCGCCGCACGCCTTCGCCACCGCCAACGCCTTCTATTCCAAACGCGACCGCGCTCTAATGTTCGGCTATTTCCCTTCGCCGCAGACCGAAGGGCCCGTGCTGTGCTGCCTTTCACACGACGTGGTGGTCCACGAAACTACCCACGCGCTGCTCGACGGGCTGCGCGAGCGCTACACCGATCCCTCCAGCCCCGACCAGGCGGCCTTCCACGAGGGCTTTGCCGATGTGGTGGCTTTGTTGTCGGCGTATGCGATTCCCGAAGTGGTTGGCGCGGCCCTGGGTTCGGTTTCCCGGGGCAAGCAAACGATCTCGCGGAGCGCGTTGAAGCTCGAGGCGCTGCGCAAGAACATCCTGGCCAGCCTGGCCGAGCAGATGGGCGAGGAGCTGAGCGGGGTCCGCGGCAATCCGCTGCGCCGCTCGGTCGACCTGGAGCCCGCCACGCATTACTACAAGCGCGACCTCGATTTCGAGGAGCCCCATCGGCGCGGCGAGATTCTGGTGGCCGCCGTGATGCAGGCGTTTCTGATGGTGCTCGCCAATGCGTTCGCCTCGCTCGGCGATCAGCCCGCCCCCGGCAGCAAGCCTTCGGGGCAGCTCGACCGCGAACGCGTCATCCTGGAAGCGGCCGACACCGCCCAGCGATTGCTCAATCTGTCCATCCGCGCCCTCGACTATGCCCCGCCGGTGCACCTCCAGTTCGGCGACTTTCTCAGCGCCATCCTCACGTCCGACCACGAAATCGTGCCCGACGACTCGCGTTACGGGTTCCGCAATGCGCTGCGCCGCAGTTTCGCGCAATACGGCATCCGGCCCAGCTCCAATTCGTCGACGGGAAGCGAACCCGGCCTTTGGGAGCCACCCGGCGAAGAAGACGGCCGCGCGCTTGATTACGGCTCGGTGCATTTCGAATCGATGCAGCAGGATAACGACGAGGTGTTTCGTTTCCTGTGGGAGAACCGCCAGCAGCTCAAGCTCGACCCTCACGCCTATACGCGCGTGTTGTCGGTGCGGCCCTGCCGCCGCGTCGGGCCCGACGGCTTCCTGTTGCGCGAAACCGTAGTCGAATACATGCAGATCATGAACGTCGTGGCGGGCGAGCTCAAGGGGCTCGGCATCGAGAAACCCGAGGGCATGCCCGACGATCTCGACACGCCGCTCTACGGCGGGGGAACCCTGATCTTCAGCGAATACGGAAGGCTAAAATTCCACATCCGCAACCGCGTCGATAACGCCGCCCAACAGACGCTTCGCCTGCGGGACCTGTGGCGTTTTGGCCACTACGACCAGGGCGGAGCGGCGCGGCGCAGCTTTGCGGCGATGCACATGCAGCGCATGGCGCCCTGGCCGCTCGGCCTCGACACCACGGAGGAGATCTAAGCCATGCCCGCCGCCATCCAACCCGACTCCATCACCCTGCGCTGCTACAACGTCGGCTTCGGAGACTGTTTCCTGCTGACGTTCCACTACCCCGGCGCAACGGCGGCGCAGCGCGACCGCCATGTGCTGATCGACTTCGGCTCCACCGGCGCGCCCAAGGCTTTCTCCAAAAGCAAGAGCCTGCTGCTCGACATCGCCAAAGACATCGCCGCAGTCTGCAACGGAAAGCTCGACGCCGTCGTCGCCACACACCGCCACAAGGACCACATCAGCGGATTCAGCACATTGAAGTCCGGCAAAGGTTCGGGCGACATCATCCGCTCGCTCAAGCCCGACGTGGTGATTCAGCCCTGGACCGAAGACCCCGACGCCGAGCCCGACGCGCTCGAGCCCGTCCACGCCCCCGGCATGGCCAAGAAAAACTTCGTCGGCGCGCTGCGCAACATGCATCGCGTCGCGCAGATGGCCGTCGACGCCAGCCGCCTCAGCTCGAAATGGTATCCCCGCGAGCTACAGCGCCAGCTCGGCTTCCTGGGCGACGACAACCTCGCCAACAAGAGCGCCGTCGACAACCTGATCGCCATGGGCCAGGCTTCCAAGCCAATGTACGTTCACTTCGGCTCGAAGTCGGGGCTGGAGAAAATCCTGCCGGGCGTCACCACGCGCGTGCTGGGACCGCCGACGCTGCGACAGTCCGAGACCATCCGTAAACAGCGTTCGCGCGACAAAGACGAGTTCTGGCACTTCTCGCAGTTCTGGAGCCTGCAAGCGGCCGCCGCCAGCGGCGTTTCTCCCTCGAAGCCGCTGTTTCCGCGCGCCGCGGTTGTCGGCTCGCGAGCCGCGCCGCCCGAGACGCGCTGGTTTCTCAAACGCGCGCGCGCCCTGCAGGGAGAGCAACTGCTCAGCATCGTGCGCGTCCTCGACAAGGCGATGAACAACACCAGCGTCATTCTGCTGTTCGAGGCCGCCGGCAAACGGCTGCTGTTCCCCGGCGACGCCCAGATCGAGAACTGGAGCTTCGCCTTGCAAGCCCTCAAGGACGAGGGCAAACGCAGCCTGCTCGAACAGGTCGACGTCTACAAGGTGGGGCACCACGGCAGCCTCAACGCCACGCCCAAATCGCTGTTTCAGAGCTTCAAGAAGCGCGGCCCGGCCACCAAAAAGAATCGTTTGCAGGCGGTAATGTCGACCTTGCCCGGCAAACACGGCAGCAAGAGCGCCGGCACGGAGGTGCCGCGGGGAAAACTGGTGACCGCGCTCACCGCCGAAACCACTCTGTTCAGCACCGAGACGATGAAGAAGCAGGATGGCCTGGCCCACATGGTCACCATTCCGTTGACGTGAAGGGGTTGCTTCGGGGGAGGCCTCGGTTCGCCCGAATCGCGGGAACAGAGCCGCGGGCGGAAGCCCGCGGGCCGTTTGGCTCGGCGCGGGATGAGCGAGTCGGTTGCCGCTGCACGGAGCGCGTTTCGTTGCATCCGACCGCGGTTCGTCCGGTGGCTCGCTGACTCGGCCCGCCGGCTTACACCTGCGGCTCTGTTTTCTCAGAACAACTGAAACGTCACTTCGACGCGGCAGGCCACCCGCACCGGCTTGCCGTCCTTGGCGCCGGGCTTGAACTGCCATTTCTGAACGGCTTCCATGGCCCGCTCGTCCAGCCCCATGCCCAAACCGCGGACAACGCGAACTCTGTGGGCACGCCCGTCGGGCCAAACTTCGATCGAAAGCAGCACCGCGCCCTGCAGGCGTTTCACGCGCGCCTTCTCCGTATATTCGGGATCGACCTGCACGCGCAGTTCCGGAGCGGTCACGTCGCCGCCGACCCGGAAAACCCGGTCGGAGCCCACGTCGTCGCCCGGACTCAAGCCGGGCCGCGTCCCCGAGCCTACGCCCGGTCCCTGCCCCGAACCGATACCGCCGCCGCTGCCGGGGCCTCCCGACGGCGGCCCGACTTCCTCCAGCGGACTGCCCAAAAGCGCTAGGTCGAGGATGCTCGCCTTGACGTCGCGCGGGCCGAGCAACGACGGGCTGACCGCCAGCTTGGGGTTCGGGTTGAGGATCGTGGGCACGGGCGGAGCCAGTTGCGTCAGCTCGAATCGCGGCAGCACTCCGGAATCGGCCGGCAGATCCGAGGCCGCGCCGCCCCCGCTGCCGCCCAGATGGGCCGGCGCCGGCAGAAAACGCGTGATCTCGACCGGAATCGCGAGTTCAATCGAGCCACGCAGCATCTCCGGCAGCCGGTGCCGCGAAACCGTCGTGAACACCAGCGCCAACAGCGCCACATGCATCGCGCTCGAAGAAAACAGGCAGCGTTTGCGGTAGTTGAAGGCGCCCCAGATGTCCTCGACCGGGATTGGCTTCGAGGTCAACTCAAGCGGCGGGAGATGCTCGCGGCGGAACGCGCCGGCCAGCGAGCGGTACCACGGCACGTGGATGGAATGCCCCAGCAGCGAACCGAACAACAGCCCGGCCGGAGCCGGCCCCAGCGCCAAGCCCACCCCAGCCAAGCGCCGCTCCCCCGACCGCATCCCCGGGGGACGCGCATGCGGCTCATAAGACCTGCGCGGTAGAGAAGACAAACTATCCCCCCGGACGCGTTCGTGCGTCCCAAATCCATTCCTTGGGGGGGGATCACTGCAAAGAGGCTGAATCAGGCTATGGTCTGGTTGAGGTAGTGGAGCCGAGGCCTCTTCTGCGCCCATATTCTCGTTTCGTCCGACCGAAGCAACCTCAACACGGACCCCCTGAACCGGTGCCGGAACCCTGGTGCCAAGCATTCTAGCGGCTATCACAGCAGTTCGCAAGTCACCTTCGGGGCGCGCCCATGTCCCCTCTCAACCCAACGTTGGCAAACATACACATAGCCCAACGCCCACCCCGCGCACCGTCGAAAAAATATACAAAAAAGACCAAAGCAGCCGCCGCAGCCAAGCGAAGGCCCTCCTGGCGCCACACTTGGACTCGGAACACAGGCGCCGCGGGACTGCGCTACCGACGCCGGGCCCACCGCTGTGGAGATCTGCGTCGTGGATTAGACGCCGGCGACCACCGCGGTGGCGCGCCTCTGGCACTTCCCGCGCCTCCAGCGCCAACTGCGAATACCCGCCCGCCGCCAGCTATAATTCGGCGCATGGAACAGCCAGTCAATCGGGATCAGGCAGTCAGTGAGCATCAGCCAGTCAATACGGCGCCAAGCGAAATCAACCGCGACCTGGGCTTCGGGCAGCGCGTCGCGCAAGAAAGCCGCCAGCGGCTATTGAACCAGGACGGCAGTTTCAACGTGATCCGCAAGGGGGTGCCGTTCTATCGCTCGCTCAGTGTCTACCACTCGCTGCTGACGATGTCGTGGACCCGCTTCTATGGGCTGGCGGTAGTGGCTTACCTGCTGACGAACTTGGTGTTCGCCGCCGGCTACGTGCTGTGCGGCCCCAATGCGCTGCTCGGGGCGCACGCGGTGACGCGCGTCGATCGATACAGCGAGGCGTTTTTCTTCAGCGTGCAGACGCTTTCGACGATCGGCTACGGCGGCCTCACGCCCCACGGGCTGGCTGCCAACGCGCTGGTGACGGTGGAAGTGTTCGGCGGCTGGGTGGGGCTGGCGCTGGCCGCGGGTCTGCTGTTCGCCCGGTTCTCGCGGCCCACCGCCAAGATCGTCTTCAGCCAGCGCGCCGTGATCGCTCCCTATCAGGGCGGACGCGCCTTCGAGTTCCGCATCGCCAACCAGCGGCGCAATCAACTCACCAACCTCGAAGCGGCGGTGGTCCTGAGCCGGCTCGAAAACCACGGCGGCACCATCAAGAGAACCTTTCACCCGCTCAACCTGGAACGCGACAAGGTGATGTTCTTCCCGCTTCACTGGGTGATCGTCCACCCGATCAGCGAATCAAGCCCGCTCCACGGCTTGAGCGAGCAGGATCTGCACGCCTCCGACGCCGAGTTCTTGGTGCTGCTGACCGCACTGGACGAGACATTCTCCCAGACCGTGCACGCGCGCTCTTCCTACAAGCAGGATGAAGTGGTCTGGGGAGCACGGTTCAGCGACATTTTCCGCGAATCAGCGTCGCCCAACGGCTCGCTCAGTATTGACCTGCGGCTGCTGCACGACGTCCAGCCCGCGGCCGAGTTCGGTCAGGGGTAGCGGTTCCCCGCCCCGCACGCACGTGGCCTCCCGGCCGGCGGCATGATCTTGGTGGGCAGCTCACTGAGTACGCCGCCGGCGGTTGCGCCAGGATGGCGATCGCCTGATGCCGGCTCGCGATAGAAGCGCCTCCAGCCAAAACATCCACAAGATCCAATGCGTCAAAGCGACAACCATCACCAGCAAAGGATTAGCACGGATATGCCATCACGTTGTGCCGCGAGAAAGCTGAGGAAGGAGCTCATGGCCAGCCCTTAGATAGACATTCTGACACGCCCCGTGGGAGGCGGTCGGTCTCCACTGGTCGCCGCGTACCCCTGCCGCAGTAGACGAAGCGTGGTCTTGCAACAACGAAGGAAAGGCACTGTGTCCAGCGTTCGTCGATTCCTCAACCAGCTTGTTTTTGGCGAAGTTGTTTTGCGACCTGCCCGCGCGAAATCGTTTTGCCGGCCCCAGCCTAGGCTTGACCCTGAGCCACCGCTTGAACGACGTGCAGATGATAAAGCACATCCTCCAGACTGCAATCATCCGGTAGCTGATCAAGAACGGCTCCTACGGTTTCTTTGGTCCGCGCGACGTTGACTCCAATTCTGGTGGCCCGGGGACAGTCACCAGGTCCTCTCTCGAAATTGCAGCGCTGACGCTCGTGGAGCCGAGCGAGAAAACCTGGTGATTATCCCCCTCAAGCCCTCCAAGCCCTTGGCGGTCTTAGGCGACTCTACTTCTTCAACGTCCGCACATAGGCGACCACATCGTCGACCGACTTGCCTGTGACGCTGTGGACGGGCTTCATCTTGCCTTTGCCGTCGGTGATGATCTTACCCAGCTCTTCGTCGCTCATGCCTTGCACTTCGGAGGAGCCGAGGTCCTTGATTTCGACTTTCATCATCTTGGCCATGGCCGGGTTGGCGACGCCATCCGCGCCGTGACAACTTTTGCAGGCCCGGTCGTAAATAGGCTTACCGGCCTTGGCGTCGGCGGCGGAGCAAACTGCCGCAAACGAGAGGGCCAAAACGAGAACCAGCATCTTCATAGTCGTTTCTCCTTGCCGAGCGCGCGGACCGCCGGGGCTACCCGTTGGGCCGGCGCCGAGCATCCTTTTGCTAGACGCACGAGCAGGGACGCCGGTGACAGCGGATTTTCCCCGCCGGCGGCGCTCTCCTCCTACAATACCGCAGGCGCCTCGCCGGTGCCGCGCAGGGCTTGCCCGCGAGGGGGCCCGCCCTCGGGCCTCGAGTCCGCCGCAGCTTCTACCGGTTCGCGGGCTGAATCAGAAGTTCGGCCTGCAATACAACGCCCTCCGACGGTTCCGCTCTCTGGCCGTTGCGGCACAGCAGTCCTTGCACCGTCGCCAGATCGGGCACGAAGATGTCGATCTCCTGCATGTACCCCGGCCGGGCTGTCATAAATCTTTCGCCGACCACTTCCGATTCATCGTCGCGCAACGCCCCGAAGGTGAGCGTCCCCTTCTCCACGCAGCCGCGGACATGAACGATGGCCGCGCGGCGAGCCGGCTGCGCGCATCGAAACGGAACCAAGAATGCGTACGACCAAGGCTTCTGGGATGCCCTCACCCAAAGCTCGCCCGAGTCGTGGATCTGGAACGCCGCTTCGGGGAAGGCAAGCCGGGCGTCCCGCATCCGCAGCGCGCCGGGAACCAGATCGAAGCTTTCCCTGCCCCCCGCCAGCACGGCCTCGGCGCCGCTGCCATAGAGTCCGCGCGCCAGTTTGCGGCGCACTTCGGCCCGATCGGCAACGGGTTCCATCCGGTCGAGCACGACGAACCGCCGCACCAGGCGCTCCGCCTTGATGTCATCCTCGAGCCCGTCGACGGGGTTGTTCGACAGATCCATGAAGCACTCGTACACGATGCGGGGTTGCAGCAAGGAAAGCAACACGTCGAACAGCCGTTTCGAACGTCCCCACGCCGGCGGATACTCCAGCACGGCGCGCTGGGCGCGGCTCAGCAGTTCGGCGAACCGCGTGTAAGTGGCGACGGTCTGCGCCATCGTCTTTTGCGGATCGTAAAGATCCATGCCCAGAAACACCAGAGCGTACGGCCCGCCGACGATCTCGCTGTCGTCGAACCGGTCCAGGTCCGCGGCCACGTGGTGCACCTGGCAGGGCCGGCCGCGTAGCGAGCTTTCCTCCCGCGGCTCGATATAGGGATCCACAACGACGACCTTGCCCGGCGAATGCGTCAGGAAATCCGTGATCGGCGTCCGGTATCCGCCCACTTCCAGAATCGCGTCGAAACCCCGCAGAAAGTGGGCCGCCAGCGCATAGCGCGTCCGTAGCGCGGGATCGAGCAGGTAGCTCCAGATCTCTCCGTCCCGGTCGTCGGACCGAGCCGGTTCTTGCCCGCCGGGGCCTTCCAATGGCGCGCCCGCGGTGCTCGCGGACGGGTCTTTACGCCTCAAAATGGCAAGGCCGTTTCCGATGTCGGGCAACTGGAGCACCGAGAACTCGGGAAACTCGCGCTCGATCGTCTCCAGCGCTTCTTGCACCGAAGACATGCTCGCGTCGTGAAAAGTCACAAACGCGCGCGGGCTCAGCAGGCCGCGATAAGCGCGAAAATCCGCCAACACGGCTTCGCGCGAGTGGTCGGCGTCGATGTGCAGGAAGTCGATGCGAACGTTGTTCTTTTCAAAATAGGTCGCCGCCTCGGTCGTCAGGCAACACAGTTGCACGATGTCTGGAAACTTCCGCCGCAGCAGGCTGTTCTCGCTAAACCAGCCGCCTTCGGGAGTGCCGGTGCCCAGCTCGGGCAGGATCGCGTCGACCAGATAGGTCCGCATCCCGGGCCGCGCCAGATCCCGTTGCGCCTGGCGCATCAGCCCCGGCACAAAGCCGCCTCCCGAGCCCAGGCACACACACACGCTGGCCGGCAGCCCCGCCGCGATCACGTAGTAGATCAAGCCGAACCCAAGATGCCCGTTGCCGGCTCCATGGCCGCCGCTATACAGCAGACTGCCGAACAGAGAGCCCAAAGCCCCATCGACCAGCGAGCCGGTCGTCCATTTCTCGAATCTGTGCATCAGAAGATCAGCCTCGGAGCTCATGGGATCTCACAGAAGGATGCGCCAGAAATCGGTGACGGCAGGGCATCGGAAACAGAAAGCGACCCAAGCCAAAGACAGATCCGTCCTATCGAACGGATTCCTTTCAGGGGTTCGAAGCGGGATAGCTACCCGGAACAGCACTACAGCTTAGCATCCGGCGGACCTTTGCCAGCATTCGCCGTGGGCTTCTCCGGCAGAGCCGAAGGTCCGGAGAATGCGCGGCTCGTCGATCGAACACCCAGGGATCGAACACCCAGGGACGTCGTTACCGTCCCGCGTCCGCGAGCTACGTGAGATAGTTCACGATCACCTGGGGATAGCGTGGCCGACAGGTGCGCCGGCGCAACATGTCAAGTCGCAGCAACGAACGGAAGTCGCCTTCAGGCGGCTTCTCCCGACATCAGTCGGGCATAGGCCGGTCGTTTACGGCCGGATTGCGCGACAATAGTGAGCATGACAGGCCGCTTCAGCGGCCTTTTTAGCCGGCTTTAGCCATCGCCATGGCCAGAACCATTTACTCCGAAATTCACCTGCATATCACTTGGCACACGAAGAACAACGCGTCGAGTTGAAAGGAGCCAGCGCCCACTACGTCAACCACAGCCTGATGAACCGCAAATTTCTGGAGTGGCAGTCCGGCTACGGGATCGTCAGCTTTGGAACGAAGGCAACGCCGTGGGTGGTTCGCTACGTCGAGAAGCAGCGCCAGCATCCTGCCCGCCGAACAACCTTTAAGCGATTGGAGCGTATCGAAATCGAGAAACGAAAGCCCGTTGAAGCGGGCTCGCCCGGGGCGGAGGGCGTTCGAGGTACCGGCCGTAAACGACCGGCCTAAGCCCGGCTGCGTCCGGGCAAGCCGCCTAAAGGCGACTCCCATGGCGTCCGGTTCGACACTCGTATGAAACCAATGCTCGCTAGACGCCGATCTCAGCACAACCGAAACGCAACCAGGAGACAACGATGGAGCTAAAACTGTCCGGGAAGACGGCCCTCGTGACCGGCTCCTCGCGCGGCATTGGCCGGGCGATTGCCGTCGAATTCGCTCGCGAAGGCGCCAACCTCGCCATCAACTACGCGCGGCACCGCGACGAGGCCGAAAGCGTAGCGAACGAGATACGAGCGCTCGGCCGCCAGGCAACAACGCATCAAGCGGACGTGGGCCGTCGCGAACAGGTGGAATCCATGTTCGCAGCGGCAACGACTTCCCAACGCCTCGATATCGTGGTGGCCAATGCCGCGTTCAGCATCCGCAAACCGCTGCTCGATCTGACCGTGGAAGACGTCGAGAAGACCTGGGCCGTGTCGCTGTGGGGCGTCTTTCACGCCTGCCAGTTGGCCGCCCGCCATATGGCGGCAAACGGCGGCGGAAACATCATCATCATCAGTTCCGTGCACGCCTTCCGCCCCTACCCGCGCGCCTCCCCCTACAACGGCGCCAAAGCCGCCATCAATCAGATGGCCGCGACCTGGGCCCTCGAGCTTGCCGACAAAGGCATTCGCGTCAACGTAATCGAGCCCGGCTGGACCGACACCCCGGGCGAGCGGCAATTCTATAACGAGGAAGCCCTGGCCGCCGGTGGCGCGAAGCTACCACTCGGCCGGCTCGCCGCACCCGAGGAAGTAGCGCGCGCGGCCGTGTTCCTGGCATCGAACGACTCCTCCTATGTTCTCGGCTCGGTGCTGCGAGTCGATGGTGGATTCACGCTGCCCCGCTGAGGACTGCATTGCCGGCGGGGACAGATAGGACGAGTGCCAGCGCGCAAAGGCGACCCATTCGGATACTTCCTGTTCGGCGGTTCCGACATCGTCATTGCTAGGCCGGGTTGGATTCGCTGCGACAGGGTTTCTACACCGGCGCCAGCCGGAACGTGCGTTGCGGGTTGAACTGGCTTATCGCTCGTCCTAGGCCGCTTCTCTCACACAGAATCGGAGCGAGAGGCGGGAGAAGGCCGTGGATACGAGGCGCGCGCCGCTTGGCGCGCGGAGGCGTACTTGGGCAGTACGTTGAGCACGGCAAGCAGGCGCAACCAAGTAGACGCCGCCTTATCCCGCCTCGCAGCCGATTCTGTGTGAGAGAAGCGGGCTAGCCGCCTGCCCGCGCCGCGACGGCGGTGCCGAGTTCTCGCAACTTGGCGGGGTCGAGTTTCAGAGCGGCTGCTGCAACGTTTTCGTCGAGGTGGCCAACGCTCGACGTCCCGGGGATGGGCAGCAGAATCGGCGAACGCCACAGCAGCCAGGCGAGCGCGAGTTGCGGCATCGTGGCGTCGAACTGCGCGGCCGAGCGCGACAACAGGCCTCCCGGCGCCGTCAGGTCACCGGCCGCGAGCGGGAACCACGGAATGAAACCGATGTTGGCCTTCTCGCAGTATTCGAGAACGGGCTCAGCGGCCTGATCGGCGAGACTGTAGCGGTTCTGGACCGTAACGATCGACACGATGGTGCGGGCGTGCTCAATCTGCGCTACGTTCACCTCGGAGAGGCCGATGTGGCGGATCTTCCCTTGCGACTGAAGATCCTTGAGCGTGCCGAGCTGGTCTTCGGCCGGGACCTTGGGGTCGATGCGGTGGAGCTGAAACAGGTCGATGCGGTCGACTCGCAGGCGGCGCAGGCTGCCTTCGCAAGCCTCGCGGAGGTGTTCGGGGCGTCCGTTCTCTCTCCATTGATTCGGCCCGGGGCGGTCAAAGCCGGCTTTGGTCGCGATCACCAAACCGGCCGGGTAGGGGTGTAAAGCGTCGGCAATGAGCCGCTCACTAACCTCGGGGCCGTACGAGTCGGCCGTGTCGATGAAATTGATGCCCAGCTCGACCACGCGGCGCAGCACGCGAATCGCTTCGGCGGGGTCGTCCGGCTCCCCCCATACGCCCTTGCCCGTGATCCGCATGGCTCCGAACCCCAGACGGTGGACCGGCAGATCGCCGCCGATGCGAAATTCGCCCGCGCTTGCCGCCGGGCCAATGCCGGCTTTGTCCGGAGTGGTGGAAGGTTTTGGATTGCTCATCGTGATTTCGTCCTCCATTCGATCCATCGATTTGCTTTTTCGTACGCGGCACGGTGGTTCTGGTTCCGGCACCTCACACTTTTGCGGGCAGCCACTGGTTCTGCTCCCCCGTCACGGTCTGTGCCGCTTGCCGCCATCGCGCGGCCAGTTGGCGCGGGGAATGCGCTCCATCTCGAACAGGTCCGACGTGCGCGCGTAATACGAGGAGCCGTGCATGCGGCCGATCAACTTCAGCGCCGGCGTGTCGATGTAGTGCCGCACCGGGTCGAGGATCATATCCTCGCGCACGTGCATCGCCAGCACGCGGCCCAGCACGAGCCCGGAGTCGGGCCCCAACTCAACCAACTGCATCAGCTCGCATTCCATCGCCACCGGACTGGCCGCAATCCGCGGCGGTTTGACGTGAACCGAGGGACAAGTGTCGAGCCCGGCCTCGGAGATCTCGCTGACGCCCGGCTCGAAGTCGATGGCCGTCACGTTCATCGCTTCGGCCATGTCTTCGGAAACGAGGTTGACGACGAACTGCCGCGTATCGACAATATTGCGCCGCGTGTCCTTCGGCCGGCCCGGCTCGTGACTGCCGATTCCCACGCCCACCACGGGCGGGTCGCCGGCAAAAGCGTTAAAAAAGGAAAACGGCGCCGCGTTGAGCTGGCCGTCGAGCCCCAGGCTCACAACCCAAGCGATCGGACGCGGAACGACCGTCGCCACCAACAGCTTGTAGCGCTCCCGCGCGGGCAGGCTCGCAAAATCGAAAAACATCTCACACCTCGCTGACAGGTCCTGATCCGTGCCTGCTGAATGGCCCGTCTCGCTCCAACCCAGCCCGCGTCTCCTTTCGTCACCACCATCTGGGCCAAGGCAGAGCTGTTGACCATCGGCGCTACTACCAGATTAGATGACACCAGAATGCGACCGTTACAAAATACGCCGGCTGGCCTCTGGGCGCCCGAGAGAAGGCCGAAGCGAGGGCCGTTGCCGCTGGACGCGACATGCTCGAACCGCATTCAGCCCACACAGGCCGCAGGATGCGAATGGATCTTTCCAGCAATTCCACGGCATGTGGGAGGGCCGACCAGGATGGCTCGGTGAGCAGCAGAGTGATGCGCGGAACGAATGGACCCGGCGCGACGATTGGTCTGACCAGACAATTGGGCAGGGGTTAACAGGACGTGCTACCAGCAACAGTGATGAGTCGGCTTATCCGCAGGCAATCCGCCTCCCGGCAATCCCTAAGCCCGGCAGTGGTGCGATTCTTTCGGGGCCTGGTAGGTCACGTCGATATAGGGCGTATCGAGCGGCTTGCCCTCGTGGAGCGATTTCAAGCAAGCTTCGAGCGCCCCGCTCACAATCAGCGTCCGCTCCACAGGGTATGGCGCCACCCCCGTCGCGAACATCTCTTCGATCCCGTGAACCAGGCACGCCGAATAGGTGACGTTCGGCTCGGGCGTCAGAAAGAACTGCAGCGACTGCGGCCCCTCCATGCCTTTCACGCGGGCCGCGAAATTGAAATCGCGAACCGCGCCGTTGAGCATCAACAGCGTCGTCAGCAAGCCGTCGTTGCGCTCGATGAAATAGGCCGCCGGCTTCTCAACGATCTTGTAAATCTCGCCCGAGCCCACCAAGTCCTGGGTACGGCCGTCTTCCACGGTGAGGCCCAGCGGCGTATCGCTGCGCGACAGCGCCGACGTCAGCAACTCTTTCGACCAGCGCCCTTGCTCGCCCGCCTTCCATACCGCGTCGCCTTCGATCATCTCGACGCGCTTGACGCCGGTCTCGCCGCCCTTGCGCCGCTCGACCATGCACTGCATCGCTTCGAGCGCATGATAGTCCATGGCGTCGGAGCCGCCCACGCCCACCATCAGCGCGTCCTCGATCTCGCAGCCCAGCGGCAGTTCCAGATCCGGCAGCCGCCAGGTCACCGGCAGCGACGAGCCGGCCAGCATGGGGAAGTGCAGGCGCTTGGAATCCGCAACCATCTCCTTGGCTTTCTCGAAGCTGTAGGAGAGGTTCTTGTCGTTGTAGACCGGCACCGCGCGCCCGTCTTGCTCGAAAACCTTGACGCACTCCTTGAAAAACTCATAGCGCGGATAGAGCTTCTGCCCCAACTCATTGTCGGGGTACTCGCCGTGCTCGGCCACGATCAGCACCGCATCGCAAGCCAGCTTGTCGCCGCCGCAGCGCAGCGTCTCGGCAATGGTCGGATAAACCTTGAAGCCGAATTCCTTGGCCCGCGCCTCGCTCAGGTCGCCGTCGGGATGCTGATCGACATACAGCGACACCACCTTCATATCGGCGTGATGCCAAGCGCCGTTGTAGGGATAGCCCACCAGAAAACGGTCGCCGATATGCTGCCCGTGCGAGAGATAGCGGTAGATCGTAGTCACGACCGCGATCCGCTTGGGGCCCTGCGGAGCCGAAGTTTTCGCGCACGAGGACAAGCCCGCGGCGGCGGCCAGAGTCAGAAACGTACGGCGGTTCATCAAACTCAAGTTCTCCAAAACGTCGATTCCTTTGTGGGCTGGTAGCGGATCGCCAGGTGCGGCGTCTCCAAGCGCGTATCGCCCTTGAACAGGCTCTCCACCGCCGCCGCGGTCAGCCCCGTGGTCAGCAATGTGCGCTCCACCGGGTAGGTCGGCTTGCCGGTCAGAAACATCTTCTCGATATTGTTCACCAGCGGCGAGAAGAAATTCGCCAGCGTCGTGCGCCGCGGCGGCATCGGCAGATACATCTGCGTCGACAGCGGCGTATCGCGCCCTTCGACGTCGGCGGCGAAGTTGAAATCGTCGACCAAACCGCGCATCAGCAGCATCGTGCACTTGAGGCCGTCGAGATGCTCGTAGTGATAGGCAATGGGGTCTTTCACCAGCCGCTTCATGTCGTCGACGGTCGGGAAGATGTCGTTGAAGCCCTCGCGCGCCGGCGTCAGATTCTGGCTGCGGGTAAGCGCGGCGTCCATCAGCTCGTGCGACCACAGCTTCTGGTCGAACGCCTTCCAGAAGTCGTCGCCGCGGTAGGCCTGCAGCCACTTCACGCCGACCTCGCCCTCGCCGCGCCGCTCGACCATGCATTGAATCGTCTCGAGCGCGTGGAAGTCGTAGCTGTCGACACCGCCGTAGGCGATTGAAAGCGCCTCGTTGACCTTCGACCCCAGCGGCATCTCGACCGGCGGCGTCCGCCAGGTGACCGGCAGCGACGAGCCGGCCATGAACGCAAAGCCCATCTCCTTGGCCGTGTCGTACATCTGTTTCGCCCACTCCCATTTCCAGGACAGATGTTTGTCGTTGAACAAGGGAACCGAGCGGCCGCTATCGCGGTAGACCTTCACGATTTCCTCGAAGAACTGGTAGCGCGGATATTGCACCTGCCCCTGCTCGGTGCGCGGATACTTACCGTGCTCGCCGATCAACAACACGCCATCGACCGCCAGTTTGCTGCCGCCCAAGGTCAGCGCCTCGGCGATCGACGGATAGATTTTCATCGAGGGATGCCGCTTAGCCCGCTCGCGGCTCAAGTCGTTCTCGCCGACCTGATCGACATAGAGAGACACCAGGTCCATCGGCGGATGATGGTAGGTCCCATTCCAGCCATAGCCATCGAGAAAGCGGTCGACGAAGTGCTGCGTATGGGAGTACTTGAAAAAGACCGTCGAGATACAGGCGATCTTGGGGCGCGGCTGCGCCCGCAAGGAGGTATGAAACGCCAGCGGCAAAGCACTGGCAATGAGTTGGCGGCGTGTCAGCATGGCAAAGGGTCATTGTAGCGCTCTGAGCCCGGTAGGGTAGGCGCTCCCGCCTGCCCCGCCGCACAGCGGCGCAACCAATCCACTCGGACCACCACGGAGGCCCGCCGCGGGCCACGAAAGCGACCCCACCTGAAAATTCTTTGGCGGGATTCGGCCTCGTTTCGTCGCTTACCCAGTTGAGCGCTGGATCGAACTCGGCCCCCACATAGGACCGGCGGTCCTCCCCAGGAGAATACGAGCCATGAGCAACACCTATTCGGAAATCGCTTCCCGGCTGGCCGAGTTGCGGCCTCCGGTCAAGATCGCCGACCACATCGCGGATCGCACAAAACTCAAGGTGGCCACTTCGGTCCTGGACGGCATCACGTTTCCGCCCAAGGACAAAGACAAGCTGCTCGAGGCGCTGCGCAAAGCCAAGGACCGCTACGGCAAGCCGGCCTTCGCCGAGGCCCGCATCAACAACGAGCCGCATTGGGCGCTCAAGTTGTCTTTCGGAGCGACCCACGGCACCGGCTTTCGGGAAACCTGGCGCTTCCCTCCGCTGACGAGCCGCCCGCTGATGAGTTCCGGCGACCCCTACGCGGCGCGGTCGGCCGCCAAGTTCAGCGGCCGTTTCGGAGACAGCGACCTGCCCGACCTCACGTCGCTGCATTGCGCCGTCGCCGACGACATCTGTAACATCCACATCGACCATACCGGATTCGTCCTCGAAGGCCCTAACGGCAACATCTCGCTTACGCCCGATTTCTTCCAGCATCTGATGAACGAACTGGTGCTCAAGACCAACCTGAAAGGGATGGCGCCGGGCTGGGCTAGGGGCGCGTTCGACCGCATTTCGCTGATTTATCCGAACTCGGCCAACAACTATTCGCGCATGGGTCCGCGGATCGGCCAGGTGCCGCTGCTGCGCGAGGTCGGGCGGCTGTCGGGCGTGGGGCCGATCCTGAGCCGCGTGCCGTTGCCGGGCGTGAGCGTGGACCTGGTCCAGGCCAAGACCTACAAGCTGAAGATCACGGCCTCGTGCGGGGTCAACGGCGATTGCTCGGCCGGATTGACCTTTGGGGGAACACACAACCTGTTCGGTTCGAAGTGAGCCCAGGGCGTGGCCGGTTAGAACTGGGCTTCGAGGGTGAAGCGGAAGGTGCGCCCTTCGTTCAAGGTATTGGTGATGGCGTTGAAATTCGAGTCGGTCAGCTTGCCGCTGGGCTCGGCGAACTGCGGTGTGTTCAAGAAGTTCACCGATTCGGTGCGGAAGGTCAGGCTAGCATCGGCGCCGACGCTCCAGCGGCGCGAGACGGCGAAGTTCATGTTGCGAATCGCTCCCTTGCGGAAGGCGTAGCGCGCGAGCGTGCCGGCTTCGCCCGGCTGCAGATAAGCGAACGCCTCGCGGGGCAGCAACTGGCGCGAGGTATCGGGATTGCCGATCGTGCGGCCCAGGATCGAAGTATCGAGTAAGGTCGGCCGGTCGCCGAACGTTCCGTCGACGTTGCCGTAGCCGGGCGCGTCGGAACCGACCTCGACGTTGAACGGCGTCCCCGACTTTAGCAGCGATACGGTCGACAGGACCCAACGGCCCAGGATGGCTTGCAGCGGGCCGCCGCCGTGGCCGATGTTGGGCGTCTGGTAGCTCACCCGGATCAGCGCCGCGTGTGGCTGGTCGAAGCGGCCGTAGCTCTTCATGTCGGCCTGGATGTCGTGATCGGTCTGGCTGCGCGAGCGCCAGGCGTCGTTGCCGGCGGCGGTGTTGGTGTAGTCGGTCCCCAGGTCGAGCAGCTTCGAAAACCAATAGGAGCCGTCGACGCTCAAACCGTGCCAATCGGGCACGCGCAGCTCGATTCGCGCGGCATCGTAGTAGCCGCGGGAGCCGTTGAGGATGCGGCGTTCCTCGGAGATCGTCGGATCGGGCCGGCGGTCGTTGACGGTGGCCAGCGTCGCCGGCACGCCGTCGAGCAGCACGGCGCGATTGAGATACCACTGTGTCAGCAGCTTCGGGGAGCGACTTCCGACGTAGCCGAGCGAAAGATTCCAGCCCGAGGCCGGCTCGAGTTCCCAACTGAAGTTGTATTGCATCGAGTAGGGCGAGGCCAGCTCGGGGTCGAGCGCGTAACGCACGCTGCGCACGCCGTCGAGGTTGTTCGGGTCGAAGCCGGCCAGCGGATCGACGATGCTGGGCTCCTGAATGATCTGCTTGACGTTGGTCGGCGCGTTGTAGCGCAGTTGCTGGTAGGTCACCGGCAGGACCGAGCCATATTGCACGCCGAATGCGCCGCGCACGAGGCCGTAGCCCCGCGGCAGCCGGTAGGCGAAGCCGAACGTGGGGGCGAGGTTGTTGCAGTCGCAGTCGTAGGGAACCTCGTCCAGCGCATTGACCTCCGTCGGGCGCGCCATGAATTCGTACCGCAGGCCGAAGGAGAGGTCGAGATTCGAGGCTGCCCGCCAGTGGTCGCCGGCGTAGAGCTCGCCGGTCCAGTCGCGGTATCCGCGGTACACATCGCCGACGGAAATGAAATAAGTGACCGGCAGCCCGAGGCGGAAATTGGTGATGGCGTCGTTGCCGAAGGCGTTGCCGAACGAGATCGAGCCGCGATGGGTGTCGGCCTCGAAGCCGTTGGTCTGGCGCCGGGAGAGCCCGCCGCCGTAAGTCAGCTCGTGGGCTCCGCGGCTGGCTCGGACCAGGGCGGCGTAACGAAAGCGATTTTCGGCGCGATCGATGGGGATGGTGGACTGCGTCCCCAGGCTGGTCAGCGTGCCGCCGATGTTTACCGTCGGGTCGCTGCCTCCACCGGGCTGGGTCAGCAGCGAGCCGATGCGTTGGAAGCCCGCGCTGAGCTCGAACGTCGTCCGCGGCGAGAAGGTACGCGAGTAAGTCGCCGTCGCGTTGTGGCTGCGCGTGGTGGTGTCCGGGTTTTGAATCCGAACGAGCTGAAACGCCTCGACGCGCTGCTGCAAATAGGCGTAGGACGCCGAGAAGTGATTCTTGTCGGCCCAGCCCTGGTCGAGAATGACGGCCCCGGAGTCGTCGTTGATGCTCTGCGGCGAGTTGGTGTTGAGCATGCGCTCATCGATGTCGGTGCGATTGGGAAGCTCGTCGGGATAGAGCGAGAGCAGATATTCGACCTTGGCGCGCACGGCCGGATCGGTGGCCAGCGCCGTGCGCTCATCGGCGCGCGGCACCAGCACGTTGCCGTTGACGCTGCCGCGGATGCGGCGCTGCGACCCCGACAGCGACAATGCCGCGCCGCTCCACAAGCCCGTCGTCAACGAGCCGCCGTAGCCGTTTTCGTGGGCCGGCTTCACGGCGCCGACCTGGAAGAACGAGCGCGCGCTCAAGACGCTGTTGAGATGGCTCCAGTGCGCTTCGCCGTGCACCGAGCGCGCGGTGAGTGGTTGAAGATGGATCGGCGTGTCGGGCGAAGTGCCCAGCTCCGCGCCAAAGTAGCTGTCCTCGGCCTCGAACTCGCGGACGATCGTGGCGCTGGTCCCCAAGCGGATGGCGGATTCCTTGAAAGCGTTGTTGTCGATCAGGTCGAACTGCACGTTCTCGTTGCGGCGGCTCTCGCCGGCCGCGGAGTCGGCGTGGCCCAGGAGGTTCACGCCGCTCGAATCGGTTTGCGACTCCAACACCTCGTCGGCGGCTTCGGCCGGTGCGGAGTCCGCGTCCGGAGCGGGTTCGCCAGCCGGCGTGGCCTCGGAGGAAGAACTAGCATGAGCGGGCGAAGTGGCGTCGGCATGCGGCGCGGGCGCCGAGTCGGCCCCGGCGAACAGCACCGGCGCCAGAAGCAGGCAGAACGTAAGTCGTACGACGTTCACAGCGGTTAAGAGATACGGCAATTGCGGTAAAGCAGTTGGGGAGCTTCCGGCCGGAATTTCCGTTTTGCGTGAAGGAAGACACGATCAGCATAACCGAGCCATGGCTGTGCCGCAAGGCGGCGGGCGCTGCCCCCCGCAACAGAGCCGCGGGCGTAAGCCGGCGGGCCGAACCATCTCGATGCCCGGGGCAGCACATCAAAGCGGCCCCGTTCGGCGAAAAGAGCCAGTAGGAAATACGACTCGCCACGTCTCCGGCTTTCCCAGGCCCTGGTGCCGCTTCGGCCCGCCGGCTGACGCCTGCGGCTCTGTTGCGGGCTTCGCTATGATCGCGCTCCTCCCAAACCACCCGGTTGTTTCGGCTAGAATGGCTGCACCAGAGTATGTCTAAGGAATCCCGCCACGGCCCGCTTGGCGTTGACGCGTTTGGGCGCCGCCGCTTCTTGAAGGCCGCCGGCGCGGTTTGTTCGCTTGGCCGCTTTGCCGCGACGTTGCCTGCGCGATTGGCCGTACCATTCCCAATGCCCCTCCCCGCACAAACTGCTCCGAACGATCTGACCGAGCTGAGCGCGTCGGCGCTGTCGGCGGCGATTCGCGCTCGCAAGGCGAGTTGCCGCGAGGTGATGCAGGCCTACCTGGCGCGCATTCACCGCTACAACGGCGTTTACAACGCGATTGTCAGCATGCGCGACGACGGCGAACTGCTAAGCCTGGCCGCTACGGCCGATCGCGAGCTGGAACAAGGCCGTTACCGCGGCTGGATGCACGGCTTCCCCCACGCGGTGAAGGATCTCGCCAACGCCCAGGGATTCCCGACCGTCAAGGGTTCGCCGCTGCTGGTGGGATCGATCGCCGAGGCTGACGACTTGTTCATTTCGCGCATCCGCGCGGCCGGCGCGATCTTCATCGGGAAGACCAATACGCCCGAGTTCGGCTATGGCTCGCAGTCCTACAACCCTGTGTTCGGGGCCGTCCGCAACGCCTACGACCCGCGGCTCACCTCGGGCGGTAGCAGCGGGGGCGCCGCTGTCGGGTTGGCGACGCACATGCTGCCCTCGGCCGACGGCAGCGACATGATGGGCTCGCTGCGCAACCCCGCCGCGTTCAACAACGTGATCGGCTTCCGCCCAAGCCAGGGACTCGTTCCGCGCTATCCAGCAACCGATATGTTCTACCAACAACTGGCTACGGCCGGGCCGATGGGGCGCAACGTCGAAGATGCCGCTCGCCTGCTGCACACGATCGCCGGCCCCGATCCGCGCTTTGCGCTCAGCCGCACCGACCCCATCCCCGCCTATGAAGACTTCCGGCCGCGCAAGCTGCAGGGCTTCAAGATCGGCTGGTTGGGTAACTATGACGGATATCTGGCGATGGAGCCGGGCGTCCTCGATGTTTGCGAGAAAAACCTGAAGCAGCTCGGCGGCCACGGCGCGATCGTCGAGCCCTGCCGTCCCCAATACGACATGGCGCGGCTATGGCAAACCTGGCTGACTTTGCGGCACTGGTCGGCGCGCTGGGTGAAAGAATACTACGACGACCCGGCCAAGCGGCGCCTGCTCAAGCCCGAGGTAGTCTGGGAATACGAAGGCGGCCTGGAGATGAGCGGCCAGCAGATTTACGACGCCGGCGTGGCCCGCACGGAGTGGTATCAGGCGCTGCGAACGCTGCTGGAAAAATATGACGTGCTCGCTCTGCCCTCGGCGCAGGTATTTCCCTTCCCCGTCGAGACGCACTGGCCGAAATCGATCGACGGCCGGGAGATGGATACCTATCACCGTTGGATGGAGGTCGTAGTCGGCGGAACGCTATCGGGCCTGCCGGTAGCCGGACTACCGGCAGGCTTCAACAGCGCCGGGCTGCCCATGGGCATGCAATTCATCGGGCGCATGGGCGAAGACGTTGCGCTGCTCGAATTCGCCATGGCATACGAAACAGCGACCGGTCATCTCGACCGCAGGCCGCAGTTGCGGGAAAGCCTATAGACTTCGCCCGATCGTTCCCGCTAGAACGCCGCGGCGCCCGCTTCAGCCACGGCGTGATCCTGATCGCCCGATCCGCCGCTGACGCCGATGGCGCCGACTACTTTCCCGTCGCGTTTGAGCGGAATGCCACCGGCGAAGATCATGATCTTGCCGTCGTTGGAGGCGTGAATCCCGAAAAACTGCCCGCCCGACTGCGAATGCGCGGCCAGGTCCTTGGTCGCGATGTCGAAGGCGCGCGAGGTGTAGGCCTTCTTCTGCGAAATATCGATACTGCCGATCCAGGCCCCGTCCATCCGCACGTGGGCGACGATGTTTCCACCGCCGTCGGCCACGGCGATGTTCATCGGCTGCCCAATCTCAGCCGCCTTCGCTTCCGCCGCCGCGATGACTCTACGGGCGTCCTCTAAACTGACCATTCGGTGCTCCTTCAAACTGCGCGATACAAAAATGAAACCAGGGCCTTCGAACTGACCCTGGCAGGGCCAAGTATAGCGTGACGCGACGGCCCCGGGCATGTCGGCGGGCCGCCAGACTGCGCTTCCGGCCAAAGGGCAGGACACTTCGCGGCAAGACGCGCCGCATGGGAGGAATTTGCCGTTCGGAACCGGACACCCCGCTCCCGGGGCGCCGCCGCGAGTATCCAGGCCGCCGCTGGCCCAACCGCCTCTGCCAATGCCATCCTAAGAAGGTATGTCGTTGTTGAGCTGTTCGGGGTTGCGCAAGGCGCTGGGCGCGCGGACCCTCTTCGATGATTTTTCGCTGACGCTGGCGGCGGGCGACCGCACCGGGCTGATCGGGCCCAACGGCAGCGGCAAGACCACGCTGCTGGAAATTCTCGCCGGCAACGAACCGCCCGATCGGGGACCATCGCGGTGCGCAAGCTGACGCGCGTGGCCTATGTTCCGCAGGATTCGTTGTTCGAGCCGCACCAGACGCCGCGCTCGGTGCTCGCCGCCGCGCTCGACGGATCTTCCGGCAAGGGCGGGGCGGGCGAGGGCCTCTCGCGCGGCATCGTGACGCTCGACGACGACCGCAAACACACCGAGCTCGAGATCATGCTCAGCCGCGCCGGCTTCGACGATCCCGATGCGCCGGCCGGGTCCCTGTCGGGTGGCTGGAAGAAGCGCCTGGCGATCGCCGCGGCGCTGGTCACCGCGCCCGACGTGCTGCTGCTCGACGAGCCCACCAATCATCTCGACCTCGACGGCATCCTGTGGCTGGAGAAAGCGCTGCTGCAGGCCAACGCCTGCCTGGTGGTCACCCACGACCGCTACTTTCTCGAAAACGTCGCCACGCGCGTCGCCGAGATCAACCGAGCTTATCCGCAGGGCGTGTTTCAGGTGCGCGGCAACTACAGCGAGTTTCTGGAGCGCCGCCAGGAGTTTTTCGAAGCGCAGTCGAAACAGCAGGAGGCGCTGGCCGGCAAGGTGCGGCGCGAAGTCGAATGGCTGCGGCGCGGGCCGAAAGCGCGCACCAGCAAGGCACGCTCGCGCATCGACGCCGCCGGCCGCCTGATCGATCAACTGGCCGAGGCAAACGCGCGCGCCGCCACGGCCACCGCGCAGATCGACTTCACGCCCTCCGAACGCAAGACCAAGCGGCTGATCGAGGCCGAGGCGATCGGCAAATCGTTCGGGGACAAGCGGCTGTTCCGCGATCTGAACGTGACGCTGTCGCCCGGTATGCGCGTCGGGCTGGTCGGCTCCAACGGCAGCGGCAAGACGACGCTGCTCAAGATATTGCAAGGCGAGATCGCCCCCGACCAGGGCACCATCCGCCGCGCCGACGCGTTGCGCGTCGTGCACTTCTCGCAGGACCGCACGGCGCACTTCGACCCGCAAACCACCCTGCGCCGCATGCTCGCCCCGGCAGGTGATTCGCTGATCTACCGCGACCGCCCGATTCACGTCGCCGGCTGGGCCAAGCGTTTTCTGTTCCGCGAAGAGCAGCTCGAAATGCCGATGGCGCGCCTGTCAGGCGGCGAAAAGGCGCGCGTCCTCATCGCGCGGCTGATGCTCGAAACCGCCGACGTGCTATTCCTCGACGAGCCGACCAACGATCTCGACATTCCCACTCTCGAGGTGCTCGAAGAAAGCCTGCTCGAATTCCCCGGCGCGCTGGTGCTGGTCAGCCACGACCGCTATCTGCTCGATCGCGTTTCGACCGTCGTGATCGGTCTCGATGGAGAAGGCGAAGCGGGCGTTTTCGCCGACTACTCGCAGTGGGAGGCGTCCCGCAACGCGCCGCGCGAAGCCAAATCGAGCCGCGATGGGGCGGGCAACGCGAAAGACTCCGGCGCGAACCAGAAAGCATCGCGCGAGTCTGCGGGGTCGAGCAAGAAGCTGTCGTATCTGGAGCAGCGCGAATGGGACAGCATGGAACGCCAGATTCTCGAGTCGGAAAAGGAGTTGGCCCGCCGCGAACGCGCAGTGCAGGAAGCCGCCTCCGACGCCGAACGCCTGCCCGAAGCCTACGCCAAGCTGCAGGACGCCCACACCCGGGTCGAAGAATTGTACGCCCGCTGGGCCGAACTCGAAAGCAAGGTGGCGGGCTGAGAGCAACAAACGCAGTCCTTCGTCCTGGACGTCCCGTTCCTCGAACTCAACGGCTGCCATTTTGCGGCCAGTGAGGAAGCCGCCGCCTGGGCCGTCCTGGAGCTGGCGTCCGGCAAGCTCGATCAGCCAGGCTATACCGCGTTCCCGCGGGCCAATGCAAGCCCCACGAAGCGCACGCTCCGCCACCCGCTCATTAGGAATTCGCGGTTGTTTGGGCAGGCCGGAGGCCTGCCCCACTGTGCACGTCCTCGAAGTCTAGATACGAGACGGCGCCGGCGTGGCTCCCAAAACCTTCTGGTAAATCCGCTCGTATTTCGGCACGGCCCGCGGCCAGCTAAAGTCTTCCGCCATACCGTTGCGCATGAGTTGCTGCCAGAGCGGGCGGTTGGGATAGAGATTGAGGGCTTCGGTTACCGAGGCGACCATCGCCGGGGCGGCATATTCGCGAAACTTGAAGCCGTTGCCCTTCCCGGTCGCCGGGTCGAACGGCTCGATGGTGTCGTCAAGGCCTCCGGTGGCGCGCACGACCGGCACGGTTCCGTAGCGCAGGCTGTACATCTGGTTCAACCCGCAGGGCTCATAGCGGCTGGGCATCAGGAAAAGATCGGCGCCGGCTTCGATCTTGTGGGCCAGCGGCTCGTCGTAGGCGACCTTGAACGAGAAGCGTCCCGGGAAGCGCATTTCGAGACTGCGAAACAGATCGACATAGACGGCGTCGCCGGCCCCCAGCACGGCCATCGAGACGTCCATCGCCATCAGGTCGAGGACGCCCGCGCCCACCAGGTCGGCGCCCTTCTGGGCGGCCAGGCGCGAGACCATGCCGATCAGCGGCGCCTCGGGCGAGACGTTCATCGCGAAGGTCTCGATCAGATCGCGCTTGCAGATCTGTTTGCCCGAAAGGTCGGCCGCCGTGTAGTTGGCGGCGATGAGCGGGTCGGTCGCGGGGTCCCACTGGCGGTAGTCGACGCCGTTAAGCACGCCGCTGAGCACGCTGCTGCGAAAGCTGAGCAGCCCCTCCAGGCCGAAGCCGTATTCCTTGGTCTGAATCTCGCGCGCGTAGGCTTCGCTGACGGTGTTGAGCGCGTCGGCAAACATCAGGCCGCCCTTGAGATAGTTGAGCCCGCCGTAGAACTCGAGCCCGTCGACGGTCAGCAACGCGCGCGGCAACCCCAGCGGGCCCGCCACCGAAATCGGGAAGTTGCCCTGGTAACCGAGGTTGTGAATCGTGAAAACCACGGGCACGCCCGCCAGCGCCGCGTCGCCGGCGTACAAGGTTTTCAACAGCGCCGGCACCGGGCCGGTCTGCCAGTCGTGGCAGTGGATCACGTCGGGATGGAACTCGCGCCGCGCGATCTCGATCGCCGCCTTCGACAGCAGCAGGAATCGCTGCGCGTTGTCGGTGTAGTCTCCCGCGGAGGTGCCGTAGATTTCAGCGCGATCGAAAAACGGCGGGTAGTCGAGGAAGTAGTGCCTCACGCCACGGGCCTCGACCGCGAGCACGCGCACGAGGTGCGTATCGGGGCCGATCGTGACCGGCAGCGAGTCCAGCGCGACCTCGGGCAACTCGAGCTCGACCGCGCGGTAGCGCGGCGTGACGACAGCGACCTGGTGGCCGGCGCGCGCCAGCGCCGGAGGCAACGCGCCAAGGACATCCGCCAGCCCGCCGGTCTTGGAATAGGGCTCGACCTCGGAGGCCGCCATCAAAATCTTCATGCATGCGTTCCTGGGGTGGAGTGTGCCCGGCGGCAAGGAAGGGGGAACCACAAGTGCACACGAATCGACAATGGTACGACGTTGAGAGAACGGAAACCCGATTCCCAGTGCCTCTATTCTACCTGTCTCGATCGGAGCTACCCGTCCCGAGGCGCTTCTGCGCCAGAGCGAAACGCCGCAAGAACCCACTGGGAGCCGCGGACGTAAGCCCGCGCTGGGCGCTCGCGATCAGTGGCAATTGATAGGTTTTCGGCGCGAAGCCGGGCCCGATTCCGGACCTCTCTATTCCAGCCCTTCGTTCCCCGCTGCTCATACCCCGGGCCGCTCAAAGCAAGCGTACGCTTGCGGCTCTGAGTGGCACGCACAAGTTCACGCCAAGGAAGACGGACACCGGAAAAACCGACAACGGGACACGGCCTAGCCCTTGTGTCCGCGATCCACGATGGTATGAAATTCGTCTTCGGTAACCGGCGAGACCGACAGGCGGCCCTGCCGCACCAGCTTCATGTTCTCGAGCTTCTTTTCCTTCTTGATCTCTTCGAGCGTGACCGGCGTTTTCAGGGTCTTGGCGGGTTTGAGGTTCACCACCACCCAGCGTTCGTCATCGGTAGTAGGGTCCTGATAGGCTTCCTTGCTGACTTTCGCGATGCCCACCACCTCGAGCCCTTCGTTGCTGTGATAAAACAGCACCTCGTCGCCCTTCTTCATCTCCTTGAGATTGTTGCGCGCCTGGTAGTTCCGCACGCCATCCCAGAACGTCTCGCCGTCTTTGACGAACTGATCCCAGGAGTATTTGAAAGGCTCCGATTTGACGAGCCAGTAGTTCTTCTTCGCGGCCATGCCAACCAGGATATCGGATCGGCGGGCGAACCGGGGAAGGTAGCGGGGGCGTAGGCCCGCGAATCGCGGACGGTGGGGTCCATCGCCGGCTAGGCAACCCAATACGAAAACAGAGCCGCAGGCGTAAGCCGGCGGGCCGAGCCGGCACGATGCATGCCGCGAAGCGCAGTGGTCAAAAAGCCGCACGCGCCGGAACGGTGTCGACACGACGCCGTTCACGGTCCAACCGCTTGGCGACCCGGCCCGCGGGCTTCCGCCGGCGGCTCTGTCTCCTGGGGTCCTGCTTCGGTAGTCGGCTTCGCCGGCCCTGCTTCGGCGGCTCCCTTCGGCGCTAGCGGACCGGGGTCGGCTCAATGCCCGTAGCGGACGGCCCGATCTTCGCCACCGATTGTGCCGGCTCCGGAATCCGCCACAGGAAAATCCGCCGGCCGTCCACCTCGACTTCTTTTTCCGGCTTCCAGTCGCCCATGTCGAAGGCGTGCGAAACCACGCGCGTGCCGGGCCGCAAATCGCGCCACAGTTTCGGACGCAGCCTCAAATTCAGCGAGCGCAGCAGATAGAGCGTCACCACGGTCGCCTCGTGGATGTCCGCCTCGAACAAATCCTCGTTGCGGAATGTAACTTGATCCATGACGCCGGCCTGCTTGGCGTTGTCGAGCGATTCCTGAATGCGTACGGGGTTGATGTCGATGCCGACGGCGTGGGCTCCGAATTGTTTGGCGGCCGTGATGACCGTACGGCCGTCTCCACAGCCCAGGTCGTAGACCGTATCGGCGGCGTGCACGTCCGCCAGCTTGAGCATCGCGTCGACCACCTCCTGCGGCGTCGGCACGTAGATCACGTCGGGGTCGCGCAGCTTCTTTTGCTGAGCCGGAGCCAGGCTGACGCCGAGCCCCAGCAAGACGATCCAAAGGGAGAGTTTCTTGATCGGTCGCATGAGGGTCCTTTCCGGTGCGGCCGCGGGTTCGAAGGGTAAGGCCCCTTCGACGCGGCCGGAGTGTAAGGAGGCGCTTCCGTCAGTGCTGGAAGTATACGGCAAGGCCGACTGCATCGCAATCCACGGGCGGGCAGCCCCGATCGCCCAAAAAAGTTCTCCGGGGCCGGCTAACCCTGCCAGGGTCGAGCGTCTACCCTCAAGACGGCAGTTCAGGGTAGAATATCTACCACCACCATGGCTGACAAGAAATCCGACCGCATTGATCTACTGCAAGGCACGCTCGACATGCTGATCCTGCGGACGTTGCTGTTCGGGTCGGCGCACGGCCACCAGATCGCCAAGCACATCCAGCGCACCTCCGACGAAGTGCTGCAGGTGGAGCACGGTTCGCTCTACCCCGCCCTGCACCGCCTGGAGCGCAAAGGTCTGCTGGCGTCGAAATGGGAAACGCCCAAGGAGCGCAACCGCGAGTTCAAGTTCTACCGGCTGACGGCCAAAGGCCGCAAGCACCTGACCGTCGAGGAATCGAAGTGGAAGAAGCTGGCGCAAGCCATCGGGCAGGTGATGTCGCCCGCCGAGGAGGGCTGAGATGGACCGCAAGCAGCGGCTGGCGGCAAAGCAACGATGCATATCGGGCGGGCGCCGCGACATCGAATCGCGCAACAGAGCCGCGCCCGGAAGGGTGCGGGCCGCCGCGCCACGGCACCGAAGCCAGCCCACGGGCGATGCAGGCGGCCATCGTGTGCCGTGTGAGTGCCCTGCCGGCGCGGCGACCACTGCGCACCATGGCAGCCCGCAGGCTTCCGCCCGCGGCTCTGTCGCTGCGGCTCGAAAAGTCGGAGGTGAATAGTGCGGGCCTGGAAACAATTCGCAAGATGGGTCACCGGTCGCGCCGACAGCGACATCGAGCGCGAACTACGCGCGCACCTCGACCTGGAGGCCGAAGAACAAGCCCAATCCGGAACGCCACCCCGCGAAGCGGCCTATGCAGCGCGCCGTGCGCTCGGCAACACATTGCAGATCAAGGAAGAAACGCGCCAGGTGTGGACCTGGACCTGGCTCGAACATCTCACCAGGGACGTGCGCCACGCCGCCGTGCAACTGCGCAAGAACCCGGGGTTCGCGACGGTCGCCGTAATAACGATGGCTCTCGGCATCGGCGTGAATACCGCCGTATTCAGCATCATCAACGCCGTGCTGCTGCGCGAGCCCCCCTATCGCGAGCCGGCGCGGTTGGTACGGCTGTTGGAAAGCTTTCTCCAGATGGGCGACAGTCGGCTGGGAACTTCGCCGCCGGAGTATCTCGACTATCGCGACCGCAACCGGGTGTTTTCTTCGATCGCCGCGTATTCGCGCCAGGCGTTCGATCTGACCGATACCGGCGAAGCCGAGCGCATCGAGGCCGCGCGCGTCAGCAGTAGCCTGTTTGACACGCTCGGCGTCGCGCCGCTGCTGGGGCGCACGTTCACCGCCGAAGAGGATCGGCCCGGGGGCGACAACGTCGCCGTGCTCAGTCATGCCTACTGGCAGCGCCGCTTCGCCGCAAGCGCGCAGGCGGTCGGCAGCACGCTGCGGCTCAACGAAAAACTCTACACGATCGTCGGCGTCATGCCGCCGGGGTTCGAGTTTCCGGCTACCGCGGCGAGCGTCGGTGAACCTCCCGCGCTGTGGATTCCCATCGCGTTCACGCCGAAACAGGTCGCCGACCGCGCCGCTGACTTCGGCACGAACGTGGTCGCGCGTCTCGCGCCCGACGTTTCGCTCGAACAGGCGCGCGCCGATGTCGCTCGCGTGGCCGAGCAATTCCAACGCGACAATCCGCGGATCTACTCGGGCAACTTTCGCTTGCACGCAATCGTCGAACCGCTGGCAGCCGAAGACGCCGGCCGCACCCAGCCTGTGCTATTCACGCTGGTCGGCGCGGTCGTCTTCGTGCTGCTGATCGCGTGCAGCAACGTCGCGAACCTTTTGTTGGGCCGCGCCGCCGCGCGCCGTCGCGAACTGGCGCTGCGCAGCGCACTGGGAGCCAGCCGCGGCCGCCTCATTCGCCAACTACTGACCGAGAGCCTGCTGCTGAGTTGCCTGGGCGGCGTATTCGGCGCGGCGGCGGCGCAACTTATCGCGTCGCTGGCGGCCCGGCTCGGACCCGAGCAAGTGCCGGGCCTGCGCGCGGCGGCAATCGACCCCACCGTGCTTGCCTTCACGCTCGCGTTGTCGCTCGCGACCGGCCTGCTGTGCGGGCTCGCGCCGGCGTTCGGGCTGTCGCGAACAAACGTCGGCGAAACGCTCAAGCAGTCGGGCCGGCAATCGGGCGGACTCAGCCGCGCCAGCCGGCGAACTCGCGCCGCGCTGGTGGTCATCGAAGCCGCCAGCGCCGTCGTGCTGCTGGTCTGCGCGGGGCTGCTGATTCACAGCTTCGGCGAGGTGATGCGCCAGGCGCCCGGTTTTGACCCCGACGGCGTGCTGGTGGCGCGCACCTCGTTCAACCGCGCGCGCTACGCCGACTCGAACCAGCGTCACCAGACCGAGCGTCTGATCGCCGAGCGGCTGGCGGCGCTCGCCGGCGTCGAACAAGTGGCGGTCGCGACGCATCTGCCGCTGGCCGATTCGCGCGGCATCGGCTTCGAGATCGAAGGCGGACCGCCGCAGCAGTTCCACTGGGCCAGCAATTCCCTGGTCAGCGGCGACTATTTCGCAACCATGGGCATCCCATTATTGCGAGGGCGAACCTTCACTGCATCGGATATACCCGATGCGCCGATCTCGGCCGTCATCAACGAAAGCATGGCGCGCACGGTCTGGCCGCGTGAGGATCCCATCGGCCGTCGCATCCTGTGGGGCGGCCGCACGCTGACGATCGTCGGCATCGCGGGCGATGTGCGACTTGCGGCGCTCGACCAAGCGGTTCCGGCGATGGTTTACAGCTCGGTGTACCAGGTGGAAAGCGCCGCAACCGCCCGCGGCGTCTTCGTCGTGAAGACCAACTCCGCCAACGCGGCAGCCCTGGCGTCGGCGGTGCGCGAGACGATTCAATCGGTCGATCGCGGCCTGCCTGTATTCGACGTCCGAACAATGAACGACATCGTCGGGCGCTCTGTCGCGGCGAGGCGCTTCGTGATGCTGCTGCTGGCATCCTTCGCCGGCCTGGCGCTGGCGTTGGCGGTCATCGGGCTCTACGCGGTGCTCGCCTACGCGGTCGCGCAAAGAACGCCCGAGCTAGGAGTTCGCCTGGCACTCGGCGCGCCACCGGCGCGGCTGGTGCGACAAGTGCTGGGTCAGGGCCTGCGCCTCTCAGCCGCCGGATTCGTCATAGGCGCAACGGCGGCCAGCGCGGCGGCAACGGCGATGTCGAGTTTACTGTTCGGAATCGGCGCGCTCGATCCGCCGGCATTCCTGGCGGCAGCGGCGTTGTTGTTGCTGGTAACGCTCGCGGCGAGTTACGTGCCGGCCCGCCGCGCCGCAAAAGTCGATCCCCTGGTAGCGCTGCGATACGAGTAGAAGAGGCAAGCCATCGGTCGCCGCAATATCGAAGCGCGAAAACAGAGCCGCACGCGGAAGGGTGCGGGCCGCCCGTCGCCGTCATCGAACACGCGACCGAGAACCGACCCGATTCCCAGGGTCGCAAAGATGGCTGCATCGACCGATTGCGTCCGCGCGCGTTCCGGCTCGAAGCCACTCGACGAGCACGGTCAGCGAGATCATGGCGCCGGTGGTCACTCCCAGCACCGCGACCGCGCTCGCGAAAACAGCAGGGCGCCTGTGGAGGACGCGGACGCCGTGAGCAACATCGCGTGCGGCAGCCCGAATCCAGGCACTGCGCCGAAACGAGGCCGTATTTCCTCGTGGTCCGTCACGTTGCTACTACCTATCAATGGTCATACTATATGATGATATGATATACTTAACCGACCTGCCCGGCCGATCTAACGGAGCTCCCTGGATGATTCGTCGTGACTTTCTCAAAGGCGCGGGGCTTTCGGCCTCCAGCGCCCTGCTTGCCCCGCCAGCCATTGCGGCTGAGGCCGCGGCCGCGGCCTCAGCGGCAAGCTCCAGGCCGGCGGTGGCCGATCTGGGGCCTGCTCCAATCATGCGGTCGTTCACGGCCGAGGACCATCGCCGCCGGCTCGAGCGCATCGGCGATTGCGAGCGCGCCATCCGGCACTGCCTGCGCCGGCAGTTGATTACCGGCTACATCCCCGGCCAGGTCTCCTACAACCTCGGCGAGTATCCCACGCGCACGCCCTACGATCCGGGCGAATACGACGAGCAGGAGCTCGACCGGCTGCGCGACGGCGGCATCCGGCTCGTCCAGATCATGGAGGACTGGAACGACCTGTTGCGTCTGTTCGGCGGCGACAAGTTCACCGCCGTCAACCCCGCCGGGCTGCGCCGCTTCATCGACATGGTTCACCAGCGCGGCATGAAGCTGCTGCTCTACGTTTCGACGGGATACATGCAGGCCGGCGATCC
Source organism: Terriglobia bacterium (assembly GCA_963824095.1). Classification (GTDB taxonomy): domain Bacteria; phylum Acidobacteriota; class Terriglobia; order Bryobacterales; family UBA6623; genus JBBDWJ01. The sequence continues at coordinate 240,292 of CAWGNS010000005.1, forward strand.
CGACCTGAAAGACGAGTGGGTGCGGAGTCTGCCCGGCCCCGTACACCAGGCCGCCCATTGGAGGCTGGTGCGCTGCAGCCCGGCCAGCGCCGGCTGGCGCGCCTATCTTCTCTCCAAGACGGTGCAGGTGCTCGACAACTACCAGCCCGACGGCCTCTTTAACGACTGGGGCTATAAGACGCTCTATGACAATCCGCTGCCGCCGACGAAAGACGAAGTGCTGGCGCTACCCGATTCCGCCTATTACGACGCGTCGTGGGAAGACCTCGTATCGCTGGTCCACTCGGAAGTGAAACGGCGCGGCGGGATCTATAAGGTTCACGCGGACCGCAATGCGCGCCCCAAGACCAAGACGCAACTCTACGACTATCTCTGGGTCGGCGAAGGAGTGGGGACCCTCGACGGGACGCGGGAAGCCACCAAAGACTATCCACCCTATGTGGTGCCTTGCTTCGATTTCCGATATGGGACGGTGCCGGACGAAAACGAGCCTTATCTGAACACCATCCCCTATATGCAGTTCCCGTTGTTACTCGCCGGCAAGCCCTTTACGGGCGAGCGCGCGCAGATTCCCGGCGTGCCCTATCAACCCGAGGACAAGGACAAGCTGCTGCACGAATGGCGCGAGATGTTCCGCTACTACAAGCAGCATCCCAACGGGCCTTACGTTTATGGCCCCTGGGATGCGTTTCCTCCCAAGCCCGACACCAAGCAAGTCCATGCGCGCTGGCTGAAACGCTACCTACCCCTGGTTCAAGAGGGCACCTGGGCTTACCTTGAAGTCAGCGATTCGAGCTTGATCGAGGGTTGGCATCCGCCCGATCTCACCGTGTCGGTGTTTACGAATCTCGACACATGGCTGGTGTTGGCCAACTACGGCACACAACCCACGACCGTGAAGACAGCCTGGCAGTTGGCAGACACAGCAACGGAGAGCGCGCCGGGACACGACTGGACCATCCCCGGCCGTTCCATGCTGATTCTCCGCAGAACGTAGCAGCGGGCGCGTACGATCCGGTTCCTGTGAGCGGCTCGGTCTGGCTCGTATTCGGAAGCGGCCCGGTGGCTCTCTGGGCCGCGATCAAGCTGCTGCCAAGATTACCTCGAAAACCGTACTAAAAATAATCATTCAATCAACCAAGCAATAAGCGGATCCCAGCACGAATGGCTCCTAGCAAGGCAAGAATAGGAGGCCACCCGAATACACAGCAAAAGACAACAAAGAATAGGCCGGTAAATCGCATCATCAGCCTGAAAGCAGGCCTTTCCAGATCTTCTAAAAACCAGGGCGGGTATAGCGACCACCACGATCGAGCCCAGGCTTGAGGATTCCATAAATACATCAGACCGGCAATAAAGACCCAAGCCAATAAGAGGCTTGCCGCCAACGACATAAAGAATACCTTGGCTAAGTGAGTCATACTATTAAAATAGGTCAGTGAATGATGTGGTTGTGCAGCCCGTGTAGCCGAAGCTGATTCCAACACCTGGAAGGCCAAGAGTTGGGGGGACGGAGCCCTTAATATTTGTAACATCCTGGCTCCTTGGTTGCATAACCGACCAATTTGCAATGAGTTAAGCGGCTAATCCCTTGCCGCCCGCGCTCGACCACTTTCGGCGGCCCTGTCCGTCCCACGGCCCGCGGCGAGCCCGACTTGACACGCGAGTTCCTCCGGAACAACGGCGTCCCCGAAGGGTATGCCGGTACGCGTGGCGGCCCGCAAAGCGCGCTCGGTCGTCGTGGGTTGACCCCGCCGGAGTCGCCGCTCCCAATCGGCGCACCCACCGAACTGCGCCAGCCCGTCGGTGCTGAGTAGCCCCGACTCGTCATATCCGGAGACATGCGCCCGCGCGCTCGACCACTCCCACGCCGTCGCCGTTCCCGTCATGGCCGCCCGCACCGGATTGAGATCGACGTAAAGCAGCGCCGCGTCGAGGTGAGACGGCCCCAAAGAGCAAGAATAGAAACGACTTCGCCACAGATGACCGTCGCGGCTGCGGCGCCGGTTGAAGTCCTGCGCGTAGCTGGAATGCACCCGGCGAACCAGGCGCGCCAGCGAGTCGTCTGCGTGCGGGACGACGATGAGGTGGACGTGATTGGACATCCAGCACCAGCCCAGCAGATCGGCCTGGCAGGGACCGAGATGGAGTCGCAGCAGATGTTGGTAGCGGCGCCTGTCTTCGTCGGTCAGGAAGACGTCTTGGCGATCGTTGCCGCGGTGGGTGATGTGATGCGCTGCGCCGACCGCCACCACCCGCGCTGGGCGGGGCATGAGGTTGGGTCGCCCTATTCTATCCTGTTTACAAATGTTATGGGCTCCGTCCCCCTCGGCCTCCGAACGCCGCCCGTACCTGGGGCATCCCTGACCCGTCCAACTCGGCTTTTTGCCCGTCCCGGTTTTCGTCGTAGTCACAGCTCCCGAGCTTTCCGATCTCGCTCAAGCCGGGCAGGAAGAGCTGGCGCGGATCGGCGGGCCGTTCGAAGTACAGCTCGTAAACGATGCTCTGGCCGCGCTCGCCGCGATGCACGATCAGATATTCGAGTTCCTCCAGCTTGTGCAGATGGCGCTTGACCTGGGGATCGCTCCAGCCGGTGTACTGGCGCACGTCGCGGCGGCTGAAGCGGTAATCAGTACGTTCCATCTTTAGCTGTTCGCATTGCTCCCGCACCAGGTCATCGACCAGCAGCAACAGGCGGCGGGTCTGCGGCGGCAGCTCGTCGAGCGATCGGCCGAGCACCTGCTTGATGAGTTCCTCGGCCAGCTCCACGTCGTCCTGCGTGGATTCGATGTATTCGAGCGGCTTGCCATCGCTGGTATCGGTTTTCACTGGGCGCTGGTGCTGGAACAGGAGCGTCACGGCGCGGATCAGCGAGAGGAACTTCATGTGATCGCGGCGCGTGCGTGTCAGGCTGTCTGGGAACGTGAGCCGGTCGGCATACGGATTCACCACGGCGATGGGCTTCAGCAGCCGTTGCGCATTGCGATGCAGCGTGACGATCTCCTGACGCCGGCGTTTCGCGAGCAAGCCTTCGAGCGTCTGGGATTCGCGCTGTATCCGGTGGATGGCCCGCGTCTGCTCCCGATCTTCGTCCACCGTCAGCACCAGGCAACGGTTCAGCAGTTCCTCATCGATCTCGATGGCCGTGGTGGTGAGGAAGATCATGACCGGACCTTCGACGCGGTACTGATGCGTGACCAGTTTCCCCGTGGCCGGATCTTTGCCGGTGGATGCGATCGTGAGCACGCCTTCCGACTGCAACAGCTTCAGCGCGTATGCGGCGCGCTGCGCGCCTTCCTCTTCGACGATGGCGAGGATTTTGTTTTTCAGATCCGTCTCGCCCATGTAGAAGAGCGACTGCCCGGTCATGGCCGAGTACTGCACGCGCTGTTCTTCCGGCATCAGCGCGAGCACGGCTTCCATCAGCGAGCTTTTGCCGGCGGCGGAACTGGATTGCACGATCACCGCCAGCGGCGCATCCAGCAGCCTGGACACCGCGGCGAGATACGCGACCTTCTTGTTGGTCTCCTCGCCCACCACGCCGCATCGGGCAAAGTCTTCGAGGATGCGCTCCATCCGCGCCGCCGAACGCTCACATTGCGCATGCTCCGCCACCGTGAGTTTCGTC
>CAWGNS010000006.1:0-273583 GCA_963824095.1 Terriglobia bacterium
GTGACCGCCGGGGACAGTCGGGCTAGCTTTCGACGCCGCCCATGACGGGATCGCTGAAACCGCTCTTGCCGGTCTCGACGCGGCCCGCAAAACGTCTCAGAAATTTGTCCGCGCCGTCGATCGTTACGCTGAAGTCGTACCACCGGTGGCTGCGCTCCAGCGCCAGCAGCAGCGTGCGCTCGGCCCCCGGCTCGATCGCCGCCGTATGATTGCCGCTGCCGTAGCCGTGGTCGCGGACTTGCAGCGTGCAAGTGCCTTCCCCGCGGTTGACGAGGCGCAGCTCAACGTCGCCGCTGAGTAGACCGTTATCGCGGGCGTACTCGCATCGGACCTCGACACGGGGGTCTTTGGCGCTGCCGGCAAATTCGCGCAGAAAACCGTTGGGGCCGCACACGCGCAAATGATAGACTCCGCGCTCAAAGCCGGCCAGCTCCCACGAATCGGTCAGGCGGTCTCCAGCGGCCACCGCGTAAGCGCGGGTCCGCAATTCGAGCCGGCCGCGAAACCTTCCCGGCGTATAAACATGAAACGGAGCGCCGGAGGCAGCCTTGCCGAAAGCCTCGTTGCGAGCCTCGAGCACGATCTCGAAATGCTTGCCGTCGGAGCTGAGCGCTCCCCCGGCCGCCAACTCGTAAGGCAGCGCCGCCGACGGCCGCAGGCCGGGTTCCTGCCGCGGCATCCAGTCGAGTTGGGCGCGCTCGCTGTCGAAGCGGGCCACATCGGCTGCGGTCAGTTTGCGGTATCCCGACGGCATGCGCTCAAACTGCGCGCGGTGCACCTGTTCGAAAAAGGAATCGCGCGGCGGGAAAGCCACCGCGGCCGAGCCGGCCTCGAACGGACGAAACGCCGCCGTCAGATCGCCGCACACCGTCCGCCGCCAAGCGGTGATGTTGCTCTCGTGAATGTCTTTGCCCGAGCGCTGCCGCAGCACGCGTTCGAGCAACTGCAGCACCGAGGTGTGATCGAAAACCTGCGAGCACACATAGCCGCCGCGGCTCCACGGCGAGGCGACCAACAGCGGCACGCGAAACCCCAGGCCGATCGGCCCACCGCGCGCTTCCTTGGGCGAATGCCGTTTGAGATCCTGCTTGAGCGGCAAATATTCCAGCGCGGGGTCGATGCCGGACGACGTCTTACCCGACTCGGGGTTGCCCGGGTCGGGTGCGACGAACGGCGGAACGTGGTCGAAATAGCCGTCGTTTTCGTCGTAGGTGACGATGAAAATCGTCTTCTTCCAGACCTCGGGATTTTTGGTCAGGATGTTCAACGTCTCGGCCACGAACCAGGCGCCGTACCACGGCGAGCCGGGGTGGTCGGAAAACCGCTCGGAGGGGACCAGCCAGGAAACCGTCGGCAGATTGCCGCTGTCGACGTCCTTGCGGAAGCGATGCAGCGGGTCGGCTTGCGGCACCTCCATCTCGCGCTCCACGCCGCCCTGGCGATAGCGCAGCTTCGACAACTGGCGGTAGCCGGGGTTTTCCTCATTCGTCGAAAAAGCCTTGTCGTGCAGGCTGCGGTCGAGATCCGAAAGCCGCGCCAGGGCTTCCGGAGTCCACTTTTTCCGCTCCGCGTTCAAGTACCGCAGGTGCTTTTCCTTCTCGGCCAGCTCTTTCCTGGGAGCGCCGGCCGCCCGCATCGTTTCGATTTCGGCGGGCAGTTCGACGGCCATCCGCGCGGCATATTCAAGATGGGTTCTGCGGGATCCGACGTTATATTGGTCGAACCATTCCAACGGGTTGTCGGTGAAATTCGCGAGCCAGGCGTCGGATTCCCCTTCCAGGCCGGACGGCACACTGATCTCGTTCTGATAAATACGCCACGAGACGCCGGCCGACTCCAACCGCTCGGGGAAAGTCTTCCAACTCGCGGTGGCGTCGTAGTCGATATCGGAATTGCGCACGTAAGGCATCGCCGCCGCATCGGGGGTTTCGCGGATCGTCCCCGTCCACAGGTGCAGCCGGTTGGGCGTGGTTCCGGTGAGGGTGGAGCAGAAATTCTGATCGCAAATGGTGAACGCGTCGGCGAAGGCGTAATAGAACGGCAGGTCCTGGCGATCGTAGTAGCCCATAGTGAGCGGCATGCCCGCGCAATCCTTGCGGCCGGAAATTTTCGCTTCCAACCAGCCGTCGTGGTTGCCGTGCTTGCGGGCGTCCGTCTGGTCGCGCCAGGAATGCGGCAGGCCGCCGAGCCAGGTCGCGCGGCTGCCCTGGAAATCGAGCCGGAAGGGCGCATAGGTCTCGCCGGCGGCGTTGGTCTGCAGCCAGACCGGCTTCTGGTCGGGCAGCGTCACCGCCCGCGGATCGTTGAAGCCCCGCACGCCGCGCAGCATCCCGAAGGCGTGGTCGAACGAGCGATTCTCTTGCATCAGGATGACGACGTGCTCGGCGTCGAGAAACGAGCTACCCTCGGGCGGATCGATCGCCGAGGCGCGTTCGATCGACCCCAGCAGCGTGCTCAAAGTTCTGACGCCGCCGGTCAAGGCGGCAGCCTGGCGGAAGAATCCTCTGCGCGTGCTCATGCCCGCGATTATCACAAATGCACGTTGCAGTTCGTCGACAGGCGGGGCCCGATGGAGAGATAGAGAACAGAGTTGGGGACCGGGCCGGTTTCCGATGTGGCCTGCCTATCGAGGAATCGAAAGGCGGCAAACCAGAGGTTCACGCTACGGGTGTGGGACCTTGGTTTCTGTACTCTTCGGTCGACAGCTTGGGGCTTCTTTGGACTTCAGGAACGCCGCAACACACCCGGATCAACCGATCAACGGATCAACCGCCCCTCACACTCCCGCGTACCAGGCATAGCGCCCTTTCGGCGGATGGTCTTTCAGGCTATCGGTCACGGTCATGCGGTTGATGAATTTCACGTTCTTGTAGCCGAGTTGGCGGGCGACGCGCAGCCGCAGCGGAGCGCCGTGGCCCACTGTCAGGTCCGCGCCGTTCATGCCGTAGGTCAGCAAAGTTTGCGGGTGCAGGGCGTCGTCCATATCGATGCTTTCCCACCATCGCTCTTGCATCGAGACGTAGACGACATAGCGCGCTTGGGGCAGCACGCCCACGAGTTGCAACACGTGCGCCAGCGGCACGCCGATCCATTCGGCGATGAACGACCAGCCCTCTTCACAGGCCAGGTGCGTGATCTGGCTGCGGAGCGGATAGCTGCGCAGATCCGCCATCGAAAACGATGCCGGGCGGGCGACCAGACCGTCGATGGCGAGACGCCAATCGGCGAACCCTCCCGCTCGCAGCCGCTCGAACTCCTCGCCCTCGGGATGCTTGCCCTTGGGGAACGGCGTCTTCGAAATCTCGCTGCGCGAAAACTCGCGCGCCAACCCGTGGGGGGCGAGCAGACGGTGCGCCGCAAAGGTCAGCGTTTCGCCGGGGCCGTAAATGCCGCCGGAATCGGGCGGGATCAGGCCATAGCGGTCGGCCACACGTGCGGCCACGGCAAGGCCGGACACGCCGGCGGTGGCCGCCAGTCCGGTGGTGATCAACTTGCGGCGCGATATCTTGCTCATGGGCGCTCCTTGTGCGCGTCGCCGCCGCTGGTGCACATCGGGCGCATGCGGCTGCGGAATCCCGCGCGCCAAACCATCGCGACATGGATCAGCAGGAAGGCGACAAGCGCCAAGGTGCCGAAAAAGTGAATCGTGCGGGCGGACTGCTGGCCGCCGAGCATCGTCACGGTGGCGGGAAACGCGCCCGTGAACGCCGGCGACATCGCCAGGCCCGTCCAGATCATCAGCGGGAACAGCACGAAGATCACGCCCAGGTAGGTGAGCCGCTGCACCACGTTATAGGACCGGGCTTCGGCCTCGGCGGGCCGCGCGAAACGCAGATTCTTCGCCAGGACTTTCGACACCGTGCGCCAGTTCAGATCGGCGCCGGCCGGCAGCAGTTGTTTGCGGAAATGCCCCGAAAACAGGCCCCAGGCGACATAGATCAGCCCGGTGAATACAGACGCCCAGGCGGCTTGAAAGTGCAGGTAGCGGCTCCAGCCGTTCTGATCGGGCAGCACGAAATCGTAGCCGGTCGGCACGCTCGACCGAGAAGCCGGAATAGGCAAGCTGAACAGCGGCGGCATCAGCACGTTGCCCGTCTCGCCCCAATAGAAGCGCGGGTGCGAGATGAGCACCTCGATGCCGCTTACGAGAAGGGCGAAGAAGCACAGCGCGGTGAGCCAGTGCGTGACGCGAACCACGGCGGCGTGCCGTGGAGGCGCCGCGGCGGCTGGGGCGGCAGCGGCCATACTCGGTGCCAAAGCGGTATCGGCCATCCCGGGATGATATCACCTCTGTCCAGGAATGTCGTGCGCGGTCGGACTGGGTCGGGATCGAGAGGCGGCAGCCGTTAAGGCGGGCTGCCGTGAGTCCGTAGCGCACGGCTGGCGTTTTTCCAGACCTGCGGGTTTTCACCGGCCCTTCCCTGCCCCAACAAACCTAACGTCCGAAAGGCCGCAGGTCTCTTCGAGCCCTGCGCTACGGGACTCCAGAGGCCAGACAAGATTGTCTGTTCCACGTCAAACTCGAGTTGCGGGCCTCCGGCTTGTACAATCCCCAGCCCCAAAGGGGCAACCCCAACAGATAGCCCATGGCTTCAGCCGTGGGAAAACAATGGCCGGCCGCCCGCCCTGGGAGGGGCGGCTCAAGACTGCAGCCCGCCGCACAGCGTCCCGGCCTTCCCCAATCGCCCTTCCACGGCTCACTCTAAATACGGCTCACTCTAAATAGGCTATTTCTCTCACGGCTGAAGCCGTGGGCTATTGGACGGATACGCCCCTACCGGGCCTCGCCTAGCGCCCCGCTCGCCCCTCAGCCTCCGCGTGCGTCAAGCGACGAGGCTTGCTGCACGGCGGTGGCGACTTCGGGCAGAATCCCCAGCCGGGCATAGATCGGGCGGATCAGCTTGCGGATTTCGGGGAGCTCCCGGCGGAACCAGAGGCTTCCGGCGACGCAGATCACGCCGCCCAGGGCGATCGTCCGCGGCGCACCGATCACCGCCGCCAGACTGCCGCCCAGCAGGCTGCCGAACGGCGTCATGCCCATGATCGCCATCGAGTAAAACGCCATCACCCGGCCCCGCTTGTCGTCCTCAACGATCGTCTGCAGGATGGTGTTGCTGGCCGCCATTTGCTGCATGATGCCGTAACCGACCAGCGGCAGCACGGCCAGCGACAGCCAGAGGTGCCGCGAGAGTCCGAACACGACCAGCGCCGCGCCCGACATCGCCGTCGCCACGACGATGCGCCTTCCCAGGCCCAGCACCGTCTTGCGTAAGGTCAGCGTGATCGCCCCGGCCAGCGCGCCCACGCCCGAGGACGCCATCAGGAAACCCAGCGTGTGCGCGCCGCCGTGCAGCACGTCGGTGGCGAACACCGGCATCAGAATCGTGTAGGGCATCGCCACCAGGCTCACCAGCGCCAGCAACAGCAGCAGCGAGCGGATCGGCGCAAAGTGCGCGACGTAGCGCCAGCCCTCGCCCAGCGCGTACCGCAGCCCCGGTTGCGTTCGGGGAGGTGCGGCGGCCGTCACGCGCATCATCAACAGCGAGATGACCACAGCGACGTAGCTGAGGCCGTCGACGAGGAAGCAATAGCCTTCGCCGGCGGCGGCGATCAGCACTCCGGCGAGCGCCGGCCCCACCAGCCGCGCCGCGTTGACCATCGAGGAATTCAGCGCGATGGCGTTGCCGACGTCTTCGCGGTTGTCGACCATCTGCACTACAAAGGCCTGCCGCACCGGCATGTCGAAGGCGTTGATAAAGCCCTGCATCAGCGCCAGCAAGGCAATGTGCCAGGTAGCGACGACTCCGCTGAGCGCCAGCGCCGCCAAGGCGAGCGATTGCACCATGGAGAGGAGTTGCGTGACCACCAGAGTGCGGTGGCGGTCCCAACGGTCGAGCCAGACCCCGGCCAGCGGCGCGACGAAGAAAGTGGGAATCTGGCCGACGAAGCCGATCACGCCCAGCAACGAAGCGGAGTTGGTCAGCCGGTAGACGAGCCAGCCCGTGGCGACGCGGGTCATCCAGGTCCCTATGAGCGAGATGCTCTGGCCGCTGAAGAACAGCCGGTAGTTGCGGGACCGCAGCGCGCGCGCGGCGAAGAGCCAAGTGTTCACCACTCTATTGTGGCGAAACGCACTGGAGGAAGGGCCAAGGTGCTGGTGGCGGCGGACTGTTACCATGGGTGTTCGCCATGACTTGAAGCGTTGCGCGCACGGCTGGGATGCCCGCGAAGCGCAACGCCTGCGCGATCCGGAAACAACGCCGACCACGGCCAGCGCCCGACAGCGGGCAAAGGCCTTTGCGTGGAGATGGCGCGCCGCTGAGTTGAACGCAATGTCGAATAAAGTAGCGACCGATCGGCCGCGTTTTGTCGCGAGCCCTTTTTTCGAGCCCGCCGACGAGAGCCTGCGATTTCTTCCCGAGGGGCCGCGGCTGTTGCAGAATCATCCCGCCGACGGTGTGCGGCTGGGGTGGGTGGCCATCCAGCACGCCGCCGACGTCGAGCAGGGCAGCATCAACGTGCTGGATCTCGTGTCCGGCGAGAACAAGAATTTTCCGCTGCCCGGCCGGCCCGGTTTTTTCTCGGAGACCACCAGGCCGGGCATGGTCTTGATCGGGCTCGAACGGCGGCTGGTCTACTTCGACCTCTTGACCGGCACGCTGCGTGAGACCGGCGTGGAAGCGACCGGCGATGAGCGAGTGATCATCAACGACGGGCTGGCAATCGACGAAGGCGTGCTGTTCGGGACCAAACATCTCGCCTTCAACCAACCGGTCGCGGCGCTCTATTTCTTCGACTTCGCCACGCGCGGCATTCGAACCGTCGTCGACAAACAGATCTGCTCCAACGGCAAATATCTGAGCCGCGACGTAGGCGGCGCCACGCTCATCGACATCGATTCGTTTCCCAAGACGATCACGAATTACCGGCTCGACTCCCGGCTCGAACGCGTGCTCGCATCCTCGCTCGTCATCGCGCCCGATTCCCTGCCCGCCCTGCCTGACGGGTTGCGGCCCGCGCCGGCCGGCTTGCAGTCGGCGAGCGCCGGCGAAGCGGCCCAAGAAACGCCCGAGGGAGCGAGCGTCATCGTAGCGTTCTACAATCCGGAACCGGTTTCGGACGGCATCGCGCAGCAGCTTCGCGTGGCGGATGGAGAGGTGCTGTGCGAGTGGCGCTTTCCGGGCGCGCCGCGCGTTACGTGTCCGGAGTTCGTGAAGCTCGACGGCGCGGTGAAACTCGTGTTCACCACCGCAGTGGAAGGCATGCCCGCCGAACACCGGCGGCTGGCCCCGGGTGCGGGCAGCCTCTATCTCTCCGATACGCCTTTTGAGAGCATGCCGGCGCCGCCGCCCCTGGTGCCGTTCTAGCCGACTATCGCAGAGAGAACGCAACGCGCATCCGAGCCGCGCGTCAGCAAACGGTAGATCGAAGCACCTAACCCGCAAGCGTTTCGCGGAACATCCGGCCACCGCGCCGCATCGCACCAGCGCCGCGATTCACACAACGCGCATCCCGCCTGCCCGCGCCGCTCGCCTATTCGCCAGCGTGAAGCTCCGCCAGAGTTTCCTCCACCGAGTGCTGCTCAAGATAGCCTGCCGCATCCGAAACTGTCTCCCGCGCCGCCTCCTGCTGGACGGTCTCGGGCGTCAGCCGCTTGCGCTTCCCCTGCGGTTCCAGCGATTCAGCCCACTGCTTCAGGTCCGCGATGACGGCACCTTTGGCCGTCCCCGCCTGCTTGGCTTTGTGGAGGCGCTCGATCAGTTCTCGCGTGGTGTCGAGTACGGCCTTGCGGTGGCCGCTGAGCAGCGCCACCTTGACCGCATCTCCGGCCGAACTGCCGTCGGCGTAGAGCGCCGCCGTGATCTTGACGTACTCGGGAGCCGCGCCCACCGTCATGTTAGTGACCGGAATCGGCTTCTCGGCGCCCGCCGCGATCGGCGCCGCCGCATCGTCCTGGAACAGCCAGTAGGAGCTGCCGGGATAGCCCACCAGTTCGATCAAAAACGCCGTGAGCGGTTGCTTGGAGGGATTGGTGACGTGAAAGATCGAGCCGCCGGCGATGGCTTCGGTGCGCAACTCGGGGAGAGGTTCGGCGGCGAGGGCTGCCGCCGTGAACAGAAACACCGGCAACAGAAATACCGCAAGCCGCAATGCCGCGCGGCGCGGCGGCGCAACCTGCGTGCGCGCCGGACGCGCCTCCACGAACGCAATCTGGTCGAAAGACATGAGTGCGATTCTCCTCTCCGGCAAAGCGCGGCGCTATACTGACTCTGAAATGCGCGTCCTACCGATCCTTCTCTTCTGCGTTGCAAGCCTTTCCGCGCAAGTTCAATTCTCGCGCGACCAAATCGATGTCGTGATCAATGGTAAACCATTCACGACGTTTCACTACGGCGCCGAAAATGGCAAACCCTTTCTGGCGCCGCTACGCTCGGCTTCGGGCAAGGTGGTAACCCGGCACTACCCGATGGAGCAAATCCCCGGCGAAAGCCGCGACCATCTCCACCATACCGGTCTGTGGTTTTCTTATGACGACGTGAACGGCGTGAAGTTTTGGGAAAACGATCCCTCTTACACCAAGCCGCATATTGGCCGCATTGTCGTGCGCGACGCCCAATGGAAGGGCGATACCCTGATGGCGACCTTGGAATGGCGCGCGCCGGATGGCAAGGTGCTGATCGTCGAAAACCGCAATATGACGTTCCTTCCCGATCCGAAGCTGCGCGTGATCGATTTCCAGATTACCATGACCGCCGCGAATGAAGACGTCACCTTCGGCGACACCAAGGAAGGCGCGTTCGCGATTCGCCTCGCCGAGCCTTTCACCGAACGGCAGGGCGGCAAGATGGTCAACGCCGAGGGCCTGGTCGGCATGGTGAACGTGTGGGGCAAGCGCTCCAACTGGGTGGATTACACCGGCGTGATCGATGGCGAACGGCTGGGCGTGGCCATGTTCGACCATCCCTCCAATCCGCGCCACCCGACCTACTGGCACGCGCGCGACTACGGTTTGTTCGCCCTCGATCCGTTCGGGCGCAACGCCTTCGACCCCAGCCAGGAAGAGAGCAACTGGAAGCTGCCCAAGGGAGAGAAGCTCACCTTCCGCTGGCGTGTGGTGATTCACCCCGGCGACGCCGAGACCGGACACGTGGCCGAGCTCTACAAAGAGTACGCCGCGCAATGACCCGCCGCGGCTTGATGGCCTATGGCGCCGCGTCGCTGCTGGCACGGGCCCAGCGGAACGGCTCGGCGCGCCTTTACGCCTACGTCGGCAGCTACACCACGGCGGAGCGCGCCGCGCGCGGCGACGGCATTCACGTTTACCGGGTCGACTCCGCCAACGGCGCCTGGACGCACTTGCAGCACGTCGGCGGCTTGGTGAATCCCTCGTTCCTCACCATGCGTCCCGATCAGCGCTGCGTCTGCTCGGTGCACGGCGACGAAACCTACGTGACCAGTTTCGCCGTCGATCCAGCGAGCGGCCAACTCACGCTGCTCAACCGCGCCGAATCCGGCGGGCGGAATGGCGTGCATTCGGCGTTCGACCCCAGCGGCCGTTTCCTGGTCGTGGCCAACTACGCCAGCGGCAATGTCGCGGTGCTGCCGGTGGCCGCCGACGGCCGGTTGTCGGATGCGGCGCAGGTGGTCGAGTTGCCCGGTCAGCCGGGCCCACATCGCGTCGAGCAAACCAGCTCGCATCCCCATCACGTGGTCTTCGACCCTTCGGGCCGCTACGTGATCGTCCCCGACAAAGGCCTCGACCGCGTCTTTATCTTCCGCTTCGACGCCAAGGCCGGCCGGCTGACGCCGACCGCGCAAGGCTCCGCCGTAGCGCGCGCGGGTTCCGCCCCGCGCCACGCCGGGTTTCATCCCACACTGCCCATCCTTTGGGTGGTCAACGAAATCGCCAGCAGCATCGAGACCTATGCCTGGGAGCCCAAGGCCGGCAGCTTGCGGGCGCTGCAGATTCTCCCCATGCTGCCGCCCGACTTCACTGGCGAGAACACCGCCGCCGAAATCGCGGTTTCGCGCGACGGGCGTTTTGTCTATGGCTCGAACCGCGGCCACGACAGCGTCGCGATGTTCTCCGCCGACCCCAAGACCGGCCTGCTCACTTCGCGCGGATGGCAGCCCAGCCAAGGCAGCTCACCGCGCTTCATCGGCTTCGATCCAGCGAAGCACTTCCTCTATGCAGCGAATGAACAGGGCGACACAGTAGTCCACTGGAAGGCCGATGCACACAGCGGCGCCCTCACCGCAACCGGCAAACCCGTGCAAAACGCCAGCCCGGTAACCATCGCCTTCGCGACGCTCTAGCAGACAGAAACACGGACCCCAACAAATGGCGCGGGCCTCCGGCCGGCGGCGTCGACCTACAGGTCGACGTCTCTTACTAGGCTGGTGCGCCGGAACAATCGGGGGGATCGAAAAAAGGCCGACCTCCCGGTCGGCCCTGCCGGCCGTAGGCCCGCGCCACGGCAGCTTGCAGGGCGCGGCAAGGATCTGACGCAAGGACGCGGCCCCCGCAAGCCAACCATCAAGCCTCGCGCTTCTTCATCCGCTCTACCAGATGCTCGCACCCGCGCACCGTCAACGCCATCATCGTCAACGTCGGGTGATAGGAGCCCGTCGTCACAAACGGCCCGCCGCCGAACACATACACATTGTCGATGTCGTGCATGCGGCAGAACGGATCGAGCACGCTCGTTTTCGGATCGGCCCCCATGCGGCAGGTGCCAACTTCATGGATCAACCCGCCCGGCGTCGACATGTGTTCGCCGACTGAGAGGATCTCGCCGCCCGCCTTGGTAAAGATCTCCTTCATCGTCTCGGCGCCATCGGCCCACAACGCCCGGTCGTTGTCGCCATGCGTGCAGGTGATCCGCAGCACCGGTATCCCCCAGGCGTCTTTGACGTGAGGATCGATCTCGACGCGGTTCTCGGCCCGCGGCAGCATTTCCCCGGCCGACATGTAGATCCGCGCCATCGCCGGATAGTCCTCGCGGATGCTGTGCTTTAGAGATTCGCCATAGCCGGGCTTCGACAGCGCAAACACCGGCCGCGAGCTCTGCCCGCCGCTCATGCTCATGCAATAGCCGCGAATGAACTTCGGATTGCGTTCCTTGAGGTTGCGGAAATTCGCGATAAAGGCGCCGCTGTTCATGCCGTCGTCATTGCGCGCCGGCGCCCCGCGCAACTGCGGCAGAATGCCGTTCACGCTGGCGCCCGCCACCTGGTCCATCAGATAACGCCCCAGCACGCCGCTGCTGTTCCCCAGCCCGCCGGGGGCCGAGTTCAGCAGGATGCGCGTCGACTCCAGCGTCGATGCAGCGACGATCACCGCCTTGGCGCGCGCCTGATATTCCTGCTTAGTCACGCGGTCGATGTAGGAAACGCCGCGCGCCTTGCCGTCGTCGCCCATCAGCAGCACACGCACGATCGAGTCCGGCCGCAGCGTCATGCGCCGCGTCGATTCGGCCGGCGGTAGCGTCGACACAATCGAATTGAACATCGCGCCGATATCGCAGCCCTTGTTGCACGCCCCGCAAAAGTGGCACGCCGGCCGCCCCTTGTGCGGGCGAGAGAGTTGCGCAATCCGGCGGTGCGTCGCCGGCAGGCCCATCTTCAGCGCAGCGGTGCGCATGATCTGCTCGGCGCAGTTGTAAGGCATGCCCGGCAGAAACTGGCCGTCGGGAAGCTGCGGATAGCCCTCGGCGTATCCGCTGACCCCGATGTGCCGCTCGACGTGATCGTAGTAAGGCGCAATGTCGGCGTACCCGATGGGCCAGTCGTCGCCGTAGCCGTCGCGCGAGGCCGCCTTAAAATCGTAGTCGCTGAAGCGGTGCGCCGCGCGCGACCAGTGCAACGTGCGCCCACCCACGATGCGCGAGCGGATCCACGTAAAAGGCTTATCGGGAGGCGTGGTGTAAGGATGATCCGGATTGCGGGCCCAGGCCAGCGGCAGACGGCCCTTCACCGGCGCCCAGCGGCGCCGCTGCGCCGACAGGCCGCGCGACGGGCTCTCCCACGGAAACTCGTGATGCGCGAAGTCGCGGCTCGGCTCGGGCATCGGCCCGGCATCGAGCACCAGCACCTCCAAACCCCGCTCCGCCAGTTCCTTGGCTGCGAAGCCTCCACAAGCCCCCGTGCCGACGATGATCGCGTCGAACTCGCGCGTGGGTGTATCCCGGGTGATATCCATTGGCTGCCTCTTCCGTCTCGAATTCGCTTCGACTGGGAACCGCTTTCGCCCCAGAGGCTATTGGGTGTGTTCGGGGTGGGTGCAGGGTGGGAATTCCGCGATCGGAACAATCCCTTTGTATTCCAATTCCTGGAGAAGGCCGATCGGCGAGGTGTAGTAGCCCGAGATGGTCTGCGTCTTGAGCTTCACAAAAAAGCGCCCCAACGCGCTGTCGGGGATCTCTTCGTAAGCGGCCATGCCGGCCAGAACCTGATCCTGCTCTTCGGCGGAGCATTCCAGGAACGGCTTCGTAAATCGCTTGTTGGCATCCGCATCGACGGCGGCCAGGCCGTCGGTCCAGACCTTCTGCTCAGCGGCGTCCAGATCGGAGAGAACTTCGTCGATGAACAGGCTCACCTGCGCCTCGTGCGCGCCCGGGGAGTGGTCGTCGGCGGGCAGAATCATTTCGGCCAGGCGATCGACCATCGCGTTCTGCGCCGCGGAGAAAAAGTGCAGCTCTCCAGCGGACTCGGCAGTGGCCGGCGCATGCGCGGCGTGTTGCGCCTCGAGCGGAGCCGCGGCCCCGATCGCGATCAGTTGCAAAGCCGTGCGTCGTTTCATGCCGTTCCTCCCGTTTCCGCCGCGAGCCGCGCCCGCTTGCCCGCATCGCTCAGGGATCCATTGCGAACGCTGCACCCCTGCACGCACATTCTAGCCTAACAAATCGATCGATTTTAGCCGCTGCTTTCCCGCAGCGGCCGGTCGGACGGCCGGGAATACTCTTTGGATAAATCGAAATGCGGCGGCGGTCGGGGTTCGTCAACGAGTTTCGCGCCCCGATTATGGGGTATTGCCGGGATCCGCGCGCCGCGAAACACGCTGAACCACCCCTTCAGGCAGCGGCGGGCCGTCGCGGCTTAAGGCCGGAGGGCAATCGTAACGTCGTCGCGGCTCATCAAACCGCCTTGCTCGATGACGATCGGCACCGCGTCACCGGGCGCCGCGCCGAGCGGCACCACGATGTTGATCTGATAGAGCCCAACGAACTGCGGCGCCAGGCCCGCGAACAGCACTTGCGCTTCGGCCTGGCCGACGAAGACACGCACCGGCACGGTGGTCGAGCGTAGTTTATCGAGACTGTTGTCGCCGGTAACCGCCGGCGGATCGGTGGGGCCCAGCCCGTTGGCGAACAGAGTGACGACCCCGCCCAGCTTCGCCGGCTGCGAGGTGACTCCCGGGTAAACGCCTTCGGGTTGCGCGATGGATCCGTCGGTCACGCCGTCGTCGTCGCTGACTTTGACGTTCTGTGCGGCGACGCGCCCTGCCCCGAATTCGAAAGTGAACAGCGCCGGCGAGACGATCGCCACCGAAACCGCAACCGGGTCGCTTTCCTGGCGCTCGCCGTCCTGCGGATCATAGACCACGCTGACCTGCGACTCACCCAACGGAACGTCCCAGGGAACCTGCGCGTTGATCTGGCCATTGGGCTGGCCGCCTACGTAAAACAGCGGCGCTTCTTTGTCGCCGAAGCGCAGCGAGTAGTCGCCCAGCTCGGTCGAAAGCGGCACTTCCTGGGCGGCTTCGGAGATCGTTTCGATGCCGCTTTCCGTAACCCGGATGCCGATGTTGTCGCCGAACACCGACACGATCGAGCCCGGCGCGATGGCGCGGCTGGCGTCGAAGCTGGCGCCGTTGACGATGCCGTTTTCGGAGATCGACGGCTTGGGCGGACCGCTGAACGTCGCCGCTTCCGACGGAGCCGATTCGCCGTCGCCGTTGACGGCGCGGATGCGGTATTCGTAGGCGATATCGGCTTCGATCGAAGTATCGACGAATTCGCTGGCCGCGTCGTTGAGGGTTGCGACGCGCTCCCAGTCCTCGCCCGGCACGCGCCGCTCGATGACGTACCCGGTGGCGCCCGCGTCGGCCGTCCAACCGATGCGCGCCGAGGTTTGCGAAAGCCGCGTCACCTGCAGCTCCATCGGCGCCGGCAGCGTTCCCAGCGGCATCACGCTGGTGAGGTTGTCCCCCACGTCGTAGGTGTAGGCAACGCCGCCGCCCTGCGGGTAGACGGCCCGAATCAGGCGCCCGGCGGCGTCGTAGCTATAGCTCTGCGCGGCAGCCGCAACCACGAAAGTCAGGCCGAGCAGGGCCACAAACACGGCTTGCGCGAAGCGGCTCTCGCCGCTGGCCGGCGCGCCGGAAATGCGAACAGTGGTGTCACGGCGCATCATGTTAAAACTCCGCCAGCGGGCTATTGGGATTGTTGGGCAACGCTAAACCGGCCAGCGCATAGAACGATTGATACAGGCCCCAGTGCGCGAACTCGCCGTAGACGCCGCGGGTGCCGGCGTTGATTTCCTGGCGCGCCGCGCTCTGCACGGCCGCCGCGCCGTGCGGCTCGTAGGGCGCGCTGTAGTTGCCGCCGGTCACCAGATCGACAAACGCCTCCTGCGCCAAACCGACACCGACGTCAATCAGAAACGCCCCGGCGTGCTCGCCAAACGCCGCCTTGCGCGCCGCCGATTTCGCCGCCGACCGCGCCGCATCTTGCACCGCGCTGTGAGCGACGATCGAGGGAAAAACGGTGCGCCCGCCCAGATCTCGCTTGGGAATCAGCAACGGGATCTCTCCCGCCGGAGTCAGCGCCTTGCGGGTCGCCTTGCTGATCGAGCCCTTCGCGGCCGTCCGCGTGGCGCCGGCGGCAGCCCCGCGGCCGAGCCCCGCCACCGCTTTACCGCCTTTGCCGGCGAAGGGAATGGCTCCAAAGACCGCGCCCGCCGCCGTCTCGACGCCGAATTCCTGCAGGCTGAACTTGCCGTCTTCGTCCTCGCCGCGCGCCAGGTTGATGCCCTGCGTTGCCAGGTTGCCGGCCGCGGCGCCGAGAGCGCCTCCCACGATGTTGCCGGCCAGCAAGGCCGCCGGCCCACAGACCCCGGCACATAAACCGACGAGTCCTCCCGTAACCGCACCTCCGACGGCCGACCCGATGATGTCGCCGGCAGTGATCTTCTCGCCCTTGATGGCCTTCGAGACCACCGTCACCGCGACGCCCACCACCGCGCCAACCGCGGCGCCGATCGCCGCCGCGATGAAGTTCAGAAACTCGCCCGACGGGTCGTTGTAGCTCACCGGGTTGGCGCCGCCGTAGGCGTATTGGTTCAGGCTCGCGGGGTCTCCGATGTCGCCGACGTGCGCGTCTTTCGACAGGAAGCGCTTGATCTGCGGCGCGTACCAGCGGTAGCGCATGTATTGCAGCCCGCTGTCGGGCTCGGTGATCACGCCCCACAGCCCGCCGTGCAGAAAAATCGAATCCGAGTCGCCGCTGTGATCCGCAATCTCGCCATACGGGCCGTAGGACACCCGGCCGGTAATCGTGCCCGAGTCGTCGCTGAAGGCAACCGTATTGCCGCGGTAGTCGTAGTGGTAGACGCGGATCTTATTGCTGACTTCGTCGTAGAGCAGGCCGCCGGCATAGACGTAGCGGTGCGTCGTGCCGTCGCTGTCGCGCTTCATCAACACCTGCGGCAGCGCGGCTTGCGGGTTCACCGTCAGCCGCGTGCGGCCGTCGGGGCCGCTCCAGGCGATCAGGTTGTCGGCGGCGTCGTACTCGCGCGTGAACCCGTTCACCTTCGTCAGCCGGTCGTTGAGGTTGTATTCGAACTGGTAAGTCTGATTGCCCAGCGGCGCGCTGGTGATGTTCTGATGCGGGTCGTAGCTGACCTCGTTTCCATTGACGGTATTCAGCCGGCCGTCGTTGAGATAGGTCATCGACAACGGCGACGGCATGTAGGGCTGCGACGCCACGCTACCCTGCCCGCCCGACTCCACCGAAACGCGGCCCAGCTTGTCGTATTCGTAGTGATAATCGACGATCATCGTGCCCGGCATGCGCACGTCGAAGCGCCGCGTCAGCCGGCCCGCCTTGTCGTAAGTCATCGAGCGCACGATGCCGTTGGGGAACGTGATGCTGGTGATGTGCGAATTCGCGTCGTAGGTGAACTTGGTGGAGCGCTCGGCCCAATCGACCACCTCGACCAGTTGCTTGGCGTCGTTGTAGACGTAGCGCACCACGCCGCCGTCGGGGTAGGTCACGCTCTGCAGGTTGCCCGCCGCGTCGTAGCCGTAGCGCAGCGTCGAACCGAACGCATCCGTGAACTCCACCACCCGGTCGAGCGCGTCGTAGCTCCGCTCGTATTGCACGCCGCTCGAGTCGTTGCCGCCGGAATCGACGCGAATCCGCAGCAGATTACCGTTGGCGTCGTAGCTCATGTTGCGGTCGCCGGGCTTGTTCGTGCCGCTGTAGCGCACCGCGGTCAGCCGCCCGCCGGCATCGTATTCATAGTTGCGCTGGTCGCCGCCCGGCAGCGAGTCGCGCAGAAGCTGATAGGCCTCGTCGTACCGGAAATTGACCGCGGCGACGCTGCCGGTGTAAGGCTCGATGCTGGTAACCCGATTCGCGCTGTCGTAGCTGAAGCTGGTGCGCTTGCCCCCGGCGTCCTCGATCGCCTTGACGACGTCGTCGGAGAAGTACTCCTTCTTGAACACGCGCCCCAACGGATCTTCGACCTCGATCAGGCGGCCCAGCACGTCGTAGCGCAACTGCGTCACCTTCCCGCTCGCATCGGTGATGCGGATCAGGTTGCCCACCTCGTCGTAGGCGCTGCGGACCATGCCGCCGACCGCATCGGTCACCATGATGGGCAGGTCGCGATTGTCATAGACGACGCTGCGGATCAGGGTGTCGGCCCCGTCGTACACCGCGATCAGGTTACCCACTGCGTCGTACTCCTGGCGCGATGAGTCGCCCACGGCATTGGTCGTGCGAACTACGCGTCCGGCGGCGTCATACTCGGTGCGCGTCGAGTGGCCCAGCGCGTCGATCGACTCGATGCGGCGGTCTTCGGCGTCATAGACGTAGGTCGTCGTCTCGCCCAGCGCGTCGGTGCGGGCGACCAAATTGTTGTTGCCGTCGTAGCGCAACAGCGTCACGTTGCCGTTGGCGTCGACCGAGCGAATCAGGCGGTTGCGGACGTCGTATTCCTTCGTCTCGCGATTGCCCAGCGCATCGGTGTGCGCCACCACGTTGAGCCGCTCGTCATACTCGAGCTTGGTCTCGCGGCCTTCGGCGTCGGTGAGCGAAGTCGGGAACCCCAGCGCGTCGTAGTCGGTACGCTCGATTTTGTCGCCGCCGGCGTCCATGCGCCGCGCCCCCACCACCATGCCGTTGGCATAGGTGTATTGCACGCCCGCGCCGTCGTCCATCATGTTCTGCACAAGCTGCCCGTTGGCGCCGTAGGTCTTTTGGGTGCGGTGGTCAAGAGCGTCGATCACCTGGGTCACGTTGCCGTTGTTGTAGTTGAAGCGCGTCTCGGCGCCGGCGGCGTCGACAAACCGCGTCATGTTGTGTTGCGAGTCGTACTCCATCTGGCTGACGTTGAGCGCCGCGTCGGTCACCCGCGTGAGGTTGCCGTCGTCGTCGTAGGCAAACGTCGTCGTGCGCCCCAGCGGGTCTTTGATGCTGGTGCGCTCGCCCGCGCCGTTATAGGTATAGAGCGTCGTCGCGCCGAGCGGGTTCACGTAACGCAACAGATGGTAGCCGGCGTCGTGCTCGAAGACCTGCTCGACCCCGGTGCGGTCGGTATAGGTGGTGATCACTCCACCCGAAGGCGAAGAGGCATAGGCAAACGTGCTCGGCGGAGTATCGTCGCGGCCGTCGTCCTGCGCGACCACGCGTCCCAGCTCGTCGTAGGTATTGGCGAACAGCCGGTCCCCGGCGGCGTCAACCGCCTCCACCAGCCGCGAATTCTCATAGGTCAGGTAGGTGGGGAAGGTTCGGTCCGACAGCGCGATCGTGACACCGTTGAGCCGGCCGGTGTTGCCCGGCTGCGTATCCACCACGACCAGCCGCCAGGTGCCTTGCGGATTCTCACCCTCGAACCCTTGTACCGCAAGCTCGTTGCCATTGAGATCGTTGACGCTCGGCCGGTCCAGCAGGTCCTTGATATCGACGCTGGTCCCCTGCGGCGACACCAGCGAGATATTCAGTTCGTCGATATTCTCGTGCTCGATGTTGATCACCGGAAACTTCACCAGGCCGATCGGCTTGGTGCGGCTCACATTCAGCGTGTAAACCAGGCCCCCCGGATCGTTATCCGGAATCGGCATCGGAACAAACGCCTCGCCGATCTCGGGTCCGAACGTCGTCGGGTTGTGGAGCGCGCTCAGCCGGCCCGTGCGGTCGTAGATAAAATGCGTCTCGCGGCCGGCCGGGTCGACCAGGTAGGAGATGCGGTTCGCCACCGGCGTCGCGTAGTTGAACGTGATCTGCTTGTTCGAGGCCGGCTCCAGAATCCGCGAGATGCGGCCCGTGCCGTCGTGGTCGACCTGCACCTTCTGCCCGATCTTGTTGGCGAGGCTGGTCAGCCGGCCGTTGGCGTCAAAGCGATACTCGGTGCCATCGGGCCGCACCAGCCGCCAGGTATTATCCGATTGGCGCGTCAGCCGGTCGTGCCGCACCGCCTCCTCGCGAGGAACGTAGCCGCTGCCGTCGAAGTCGAAGTTGTTGCGGCGATTATCGTCCCAATAGACGGTGATGAGCGAATTGGGATCGCCTTGGATCTGCGCCGCGTAAGGATGCGTCCAGCCCGCGCCCAAGTCGCGCGGCCGGGCCACGATGAAGGCCGGGATCTCGATCGAATCGAACAGCAGCGGGAAACTCAGCGGCCGCGCGCCATTCACCGAAAGCACCGTCGCCTGCATCGAGAACGCGCCGGTGCCGGTATCCACCGAGTTGGCGACGATGCTCGCGTCGCGCACCTTGTTCAACCGCGTGATGGCATCGGCGGCCGGACTGCCGGTGATCTGCGCTTGCGCGGCGGCGCAAAAAAGAACAAAGAGGGGGAGGGCGAATAAAAATCGTCGCATCAGTTCAGTCCCGCTGCGTTTGCGGGGTTTCGATTGTAACACCATCAGTGCCGTGTTGGTTCCCGCGAACGGCGCCGTGTCGTGAGCCGGTTTGCGATCCCTTATCGACCGCCATCGAACGCTGCCTCTTGGCGCGCCCAAGTTTGACGAGGACATCCCAACAGGCCGGCCCCGCCACCCGTGGCGTG
Source organism: Terriglobia bacterium (assembly GCA_963824095.1). GTDB lineage: Bacteria > Acidobacteriota > Terriglobia > Bryobacterales > UBA6623 > JBBDWJ01. Next base: position 19,297 of record CAWGNS010000006.1, read on the forward strand.
AACCTCCCGGTTTGCCGCCTGCCAATTCCTCGCCAGGTGTCCTCTGCCCCGTCGCGCCCATCCGAAGCGAAGGCCCGCGCCGGTGCTATTGTGGGACAGGGGCAGTCTGGTTCCCAAAGCTGCCGAAGGCCATCCAAGCCCGAACACCAGGCCAGCTCCGCCCTACCGACGGGACAATGTCGTAACCGATGCCAACCAACGAGCGCCTAGGGAAGTTGACGAGCGTCTAGGGAGACCAACATGCCTGCACATTCAAGAAGAGAGTTCCTCGCAAAATCGGCCGCCGGCGCAGCCGCAGCCGCCTTCGCCTTCGCCCCGCGGGAACTTCGCGCCAATCCGCTCGGCCTGCCCATCGGCAGCCAGACCTATCCCCACCGCAAGCGAGTCCAGGATGGCGACTTTGCCGGCCTGTGCAAGGATCTCAAAGCTTTGGGAGTGGGCGCCATCGAGCTCTGCTCGCCCGGCTACCGCGAGTTCGCCAGCCTCACCGACGGCAAGCAAACCCGCAAGATCATCGAGGACCACGGCCTGATCTGCCACAGCGCCCACTTCGACCTGGACGAGCTGCGCACCAAACAGCCGCAGATGATCGCCTGGGCCAAAGACATCGGCATGACGCAGATGGGCACCGCCACGCTCAGCGGCAAGAGTCAAAACGGCGTCACCACGATGGAGGAAGTCAAGCGCGCGGCCGACGAATACAACAAGATCGCCGAGACCGCCTCCAAAGCCGGCATCCAGCAGTTCCTGCACGACGAAGGCTTCGAGACGACCCACGTCGACGGCCGCCTGACCTATCAAGTTCTGCTGGAACTGCTCGACCCTAAGCTGGTGAAGATGCAGTTTCAGATGTCGGCGATGCCCGAGGTCGGCGACCCGGTGATGTACTTCAACAAGTACCCCGGCCGTTTCCTCTCCATGCACCTGCAAGGCGTCGACCTGAACCCGCCCAAGGAAGCCGGCAGCGCCGCCGCCTCAGGAGAAGGCCCGCGCCGCCGGAGCCGCCCGCCGCAAATTGCCGTGGGAAAAGACAGCGTCGACTGGGCCAAAGTCTTCACCGCGGCCAAAACTGGCGGCCTGAAGAACTACTTCGTCGAACAGCCCTGGGATCTGACCGTGCAGGGCGTGGCTTATTTGAAGACGCTGCATGTCTGACCTAGCAGGGGCGACGGAATCGCACTCCTCTCCATCCACAGCGCCGCGACGTCCCACCGAGCCTGCGCCCGTGGAAACAACCGGGGCCGAAACGAAACGGCCCAGTGTCCTAAAGTGGCGTGGAGAGGATCGTGGGAATCGCGAGCAAACCCGTCGTCGGGGCCGTTTCGTTGTGCGCAGCTCTCCTCTGCGCCTGGATCGTCTTCATCAGCTTCAGCAATCCGCCCGTCGACCCAAGGGTCGCGGTTGTCGCCTTGAGCCGTTCCGGCCGGTGGCTTGCCGCCGGAAACGCCCAGGGAAGGATCACGGTTTGGGATCAGACGCATCCGGACTCCTTCAAGCAGTTCGCGTTTCCTCACGGAGCGCTCAATGACCTCCGCTTCAGCCCGGACGAGCAGGCGCTGGCGATCGCATCCAAAGATCTGGCGCTATATGCTCCCGCCGGCGCGCCCGCTCCCCAACTCCTCCGTTCGGATCACGCAAACTACGGCGGCGTGCGTTTCAGCCGGGACGGCCAGGACCTCTTGGTGACCACCGGCGCCGGAGTCATCGAAACCATCGACGCACACTCCGGGGCGGTCGGGCTCAAAGTCTGCTGCTCGACCATCTACGGCGAGGCCGTTTACACCCCGGATGGGCAGCAAATCGCCAACGCCGGCCATTGGCCCAGGCTCTGGGACGCTCGCTCCGGACAGCTCATCGCGCGGCTGACCGCAAACCGGCAATTCGCCACGTTTCGCCCCATCGCGTTCGACGCCACCCGTGGCTCTATTCTCATGGGCTCGCAAGACGGCCGCGTCTACGCCTGGGACCTGCACACAAAACAGCGGATCGCGGTCTCCCCGCCACAACCCACCTATGTCGACACGCTCGGCGTTTCCCCAACCGGATGGGTGATCTTTGCCGGGTTCGGCAAACAAGTGCAGCTTTGGAATCCGGCAACGGGACACCACCGGACCCTGCCGGCAGCGCACCCCACCAGCAATCTAGTGCCAAGCCCGGACGGAGCCGCGATCCTGTTCGGAACCGCGGGCGGAGCCGTCGAGTCGTGGGACCTGAAGACGGAACAACGCCTAAGCGCCACAAAGATTCCGGGAACGTAGCCGCCACCCAGCAAGCGTGCAGCTGCACAGACAGGATTGTCTGCGCCATGCCCAGGACTGGCTGTACTACTACCCTGTCACTTTGATCACTACCACCGTGCGGTCGTCACGCTGCCGGGCGCCGACGCTAAACTCAACGACGTCGCGAAAAATTCCGGCCAGCAGGTCGCTTGCCGAGCATTCCGGGCAGGCCTCGACAAATTCCCGGAGGCGTCGGACTCCATACTCCTCGCCCGATTCGCTTTGGGTCTCGGTGATGCCGTCGGAGGCGAGCAACAGCAGATCGCCGGGCTCCATGGCGAGCTCGGTCTGATCGTAGGAACTGTGTTCGAGCAGCCCCACCGGGACGCCCGCCGCGGCGAGATATTCCACGTGGCCGCCGCGGCGGATCAGCGGCAGCGGTTGACCCGCGTTGGCGAGCAGCAGGCGGCGGCCCTCGGGGAACCACTGCACGTAGAGCGCGGTGAGGTAACGCGCCTCGATGCGCCGGGCCAGCAGCCCGCGGTCGGCGGCTTCGAGCAACTGCTTGGGCGAGAGATCCGGCGTCACCTGGTTGCGCAGCAGCCCCGCCACCAGCGCTGCGTAGAGCGCGGCGGCGGCGCCTTTGCCGCTGACGTCGCCGATTAGAATCCCCAGGTGGCTGGGGGGGAACGGGTAAAAGTCGTAGAGGTCGCCCGAAACCTCCAGGGCCGGTTCGTTGCGGGCCGCGATCTCGACGCCGGCGAACTCCGGGCAGATGCTCGGCAGCAGCGATTTCTGCAGCTCGCGCGCAGCCCGCAGGTCGCGCTCCATGCGCGCCTCGTTGCGGGTGACCTGCTCGTAGAGCCGCGCGTTTTCGATTGCCGCCGCTACCTGCGGAGCCAGCAGCGAAAGCGTGCGCTGGTGCTCGCGCGTAAAGGCGCCCACCTGCTGGCTCTCGATGTCGAGTACGCCGATCACCTTGTGCTGCAACATCAGCGGCACGGCCACCTCGGAGCGGATCCCGTCGACGGCCGCCACGTAGCGCCGGTCGAGCACGGTATCGCGCACCAGAATGGGCTCGGCGTTGGCGGCCGCGCTGCCGACGATGCCCTTGCCCACCGGCAGGCTGCGCAACTGCATCCGCTGGTCGAAGCGTACGCCGAAATAGTGCTCGAGCATCTCGGCCTTGTGGTCGATCAGGAAAATGCTGAAGGCGTCGTAAGGTATCAGCACGCGCACCAGCGACGAGATTTTCTGTAGTAATTCCTCGAGGTCGAGGATCTGCGAAAACTCCTGCGCAATGTCCGACAGCGTTTGCAGGGTGCGGTTGCGCTGGATCGTGGCGCGGTGCGCGCGCGCGCCGTCGATGGCCAGCGAGAAGCGCGACGCGATCAGTTCCAGCAGCCGGCATTCGTATTCGCCGAAAGAGTCGAGTTTGGCCGACTGCAGGTCGATCACGCCGACCAGCTTGCCGCGCGCCAGCAGCGGCACAGAGACCTCCGAGCGCGTGGCGTCGATCGCCATCAGGTAGCGCGCGTCGTGCGTGACGTCGTTCACGGCAACGGTTTGCAGCGTCTGAGCCGCTGCGCCGACGATGCCCTCGCCGTACGACAGGCGCAGGTTGCGCACGATCTCTTCGCGATAGCCAATGGCGAAGCGGATGCGCAGCGACTCCTTGCCGCTTTTGAGGAACACCGCCAGCACCTGGTACTCGACGACCTTGAGGACCAGCGCCGCGAGTTGACGCAGCAACTCGTCCAAGTCGAGGGTGTATCCCGAGACGATCTCGGAAGCCTCGGCCAGAATTTCCATCGGGTCGGTGCGACGCCGGGCGGTGATGGGACTGGTTGCGTCCATGGAAAAGTTTTGGCGACTCCTCGGCGCCGACGGCAAGCGCTGGCGGCTTCGACACGGAAGCCTTGCAACTACGCCGAATCAGTCCGGCGCCTTGGTGGAACAGAACTTCTTAGCTGATGACCGGACGAAGGAAGATCGAGCCATGCCATTGCACTTTGCCGAAAGGCGGCAGTCACCACGTTTCGCACCCTGAGAATCCCGAAACCTCTGAAAAATCGAGGGACGAAACGCGGTCCCCAGGGGGCCAATTGCCGGGCTGGACTGAAGTTTTTCCGCAGCCTGTCACGCCTGCGCGGTTCCGATTTCGCGATTCACCCCGCGCGATTTACCGTGCGTGATGGACCCTACGCAATGGAACCGCGGCGGCCTTATCCTTGGGCGCCGGCGGCGGTCACGATCGCGGCCCCCGCCGCAGTGGCGACCCGCGTCGCTCCGGCGGCCAGCATTTCCCGAAAACGCGGATAACTATCGACGCCGCCAGCGGCCTCGATCGACAGTTCTCCGCCGACGATGCGGTGCGCCAGCGCGACGTCGCCCGCCGCCGCCACCGCGCCGGGCAGATCGAGCGAGGTCTTGACGCCGTCGGCCCCGCCCAGCCTGGCCAGGGCGCAGGCGGTCGCGCGTTGTTCCTCGGCCAGCGCGGCCATCTCGGTGAGCACTTTCAACGTCGCCCCTGCGGCATGGGCGCAGGCAACAGCCAGGCGGATCTCGGTGTAAACCGCGTCGAGATCGCCCGAGCGCAGCGCCCCAGGATGGATCGTCAGTTCCAACTGCGCCGCGCCCAGCTTCAACACCTCGGCGGCTTCGGCCAGTTTCACCGGCGTCAGCGTCGCGCCGTAAGGGTAGCCGATCACGGTCGCGACGGCCACGCCGCTGCCCCGCAGCTCGCGGACGGCCAGCGCCACCCGGGCCGGCTGCACGCAGACCGAGCCGAAGCAGAAGCGCCGGGCTTCGCGGCAGAGCTCGCGGATATCGTCGGAGCCGGCATCGGGCGGCAGCAGCGCCTGATTGATCGTCGCGGCAATGCCCTGCCCGCCGGATCCCGGGTGGGATCCAGACCCGTTGCCAGCCCTCGTGCCAGATGCGGAACCGTTGCCGAGCTGCGGGATCGAGGCGGAAGCGCCCGTCCGCGGCGGGCTCGCCGTGCCGCACCCACAAAAATGCGACACCGGAGCCGCACCAGCCAGCCGCCGCTGCAGCTCGCGACCAATGTCGCGGACCAATGCATCGAGTTCAAGCGGCGTCATGGGGGCGGGTCCAGCCACGCATTTTCGGTTTCATTATAGCGACTTAGGCCCGTAGCCCCCGTAGCGCGGCGCTGGCGTTCCTCGCCAGACCTGCGGCAGTCACCGGAGCTGGGGCAGAGCGTAATAGCGGCCGGGCCAGAGGGTAGCGACGTTGGCTGGCCAGGGGGCAGCGACCGCGGCCAGGCCGGCCCAGGGGATATTTCGACGCCGCTCCCCGGTGAGCCCAAAAAAGCACTGAAGCCGGAAGCCGCACCCGTGGCGCAAACCGCCAGGTTTGCCGCGTCGCGATTCGTCGCGACGTAGGGCCCCAAGCCACCAAGGCGTGTCGAAGGGCACCACCGCAGACCCGAATGGGGTTTTGCGAACCCTGCAAACGGGCCGCCTGACGGCGGCGACAGGCGAGAGCGTCTGTCTCTACACAGGACAGACAGGATTGCCTGTCCCACGCCCATACCCCCTACGGGGCCTCGGCCGGTCTTGGGGCGCTGGGGGTGACTTGCGCGACTCCCAGCCAACCCAGCTCCAGCACGATCAGCCACAGCCGCACGGCCAGCGCGACCGTGAAAGCCGCCCCGACCGGCATCATGCGCCGCAACAGCAAGCCAAAGATCGCGTCGCGAACGCCCATGCCCGCCGGCGCGACGATCGCCAGCATACTGCCGACCCACGACGCAACGTAGCCGCCGCCCACAGCGGGAAACCAGGCGGCAGGAATCGCCATTACGCCGCGCACAAAAAACGCCACCGCCAGGCCCAGTACCAGCCACAGCAACAGATACGACACCCAGATGCCCGCCAGCGTGATCCAGCGGACCTCGAGCGGGCGATATTCCTGGCGCGTGTTGCGCGACAGGATCGAGGCCCACCAGTTGAGAATGCGCGGGTGCACCACGAAAATCGAGCCGCAAAGAAACGCGATCAGCGCAATGCGCGGATAGCCGCCGGACACCGGCATCACGCCGCGCAGACTCCAGGCCGCCACCGGCAGCGCGGCGAGTAGTAGCAATACGGTCTCGACCATCGTCGCGCCCAAACTCGCCGTGGCCGGAACGCCCCAACGGCCCGCCAAATAGACGCGGCTGAGGTATTGCCACACCGCGCCGGGTACGTAGCGGCTCATTTCGGCCTGGCGCATCACCCGAAAGCAAACCGGGAATGGCAGGTCATAGCCAAAGCGGCCGAGCAGGATCTTCCACACCAGCGGCCGGTAGGTGAACCAGGGCACGGTGAGAGCGAGCGAGATCAGTAGATAGACCGGCGCGAGGTGCCACTCGGCGTCGCGAACCTGCGCCCAGTTGCGGTAGATCGTCCGGCCGATAAAGTAGCCGATGACGACCGGAACGGCGAACTTCGCGATCTGGGCCAGGCGCTTAGTCAAGCTGTTCCTCGATCAGGGCACCGGTCGGACGCCGCGTCACCGGGCCCTGGTGGACCACCACTTCGGCGACCCAGCCCGCCGCCAGCAACACGATCACGCCCACCCATAGCACCGTCGCCTTGACCGCCAGCCAGGTGTAAGGCAGCCACAACGCCGCCAGCGAACACAACGCCGCGCCAATGCCGGCCGCCAGCGCCGCAAAGCCGAAGGCATGCGAAGGCCGTTCGGCAAAACGCGTAATCAGCAGCACGGTGACCAGATCGAAAAAGCCCTTGAACAGGCGGCTGAAGCCGTATTTCGAACGGCCGTGCACGCGCGCGTGATGCTCGACCTCGATCTCGCCCACGCGGTAGCCGCGCGCGGCCGCCAGCACCGGCAAAAAGCGATGCTGCTCGCCGTAGATATCGAGCGAGCGCGCCAGGCCGCCGCGATAGGCTTTGAATCCGCAGTTGATGTCGTGCAGCGACAGGCCGGTCGTCAGCCGCACCACGCGGTTGAAAATGCGCGAAGCGACGACCTTGTGCGCCGGGTCGTGGCGCTTGCGTTTCCAACCGGTCACCAAGTCGCAACCCTGCTCGAGCTTCTCCAGAAACCGGGGGATCTCGCGCGGATCGTCTTGCAGGTCACCGTCCATCGTGAAGACCACCTGGCCGCGCGTGAGCGCGAACCCGACCCGCAGGGCCGCGGTCTTGCCGAAATTGCGGCGGAAACGCACCAGCCGCACGACGCCGGGCTCGTACAAAGCGACCAACCGCTCCCAGGTGGCGTCGGTCGAGCCGTCGTCGACAAAAAGGATCTCGAAAGAGCCGCCGAGCACCTCTTTCAACCGGCGGGTCAGCTCGGCAACATCATCCTGCTCGTTATAAACGGGAACAACTATTGAAATGCGGGGGGATTCAAGCATGCAGCGCGCGCCAACACAACGCCCGATGATACCAAAAATGGCACTACCTATCGGCGCGACCCGAAGCGCGGAGCGGGTTCGGCGCGACAGCGCCCTGGTGCTACCCAAACCATGCCCATCCTACGGCAAACGCCCTAGAACTCCGTTGCCGGGATGGAACCCTGAGGGCGTTGCATTCGTCCATAGATGTTAGAATAAGTTCGTTTCCAATACCCGTTCAAGGGGGAGAGAACGTGATCGAAGATTCGATGGATTCGCAGAGTACTCCGAACCGTATCCCACCGATCGCAATCGTACTACTGGTGCTCGTGGCCTGTCTGATCGGTACCACCGTCTACCTGTACCTGGACTTGCGGACGGCCAAAACCGAGTTCGCCGACCGCATGCAGGCTGCCGAAGAGCAAATCGCGAAGTTGGAAGGCAACGTCACCCAGACCTCGCGCGCGGTCGACACCCGGGTCGACGAAGTGAAGGGGCTGGTGGCCGACGCCGAAAAACAACTCACGGCGAAAACCGCCGCGGTAGAGACCAAGGTGATCGGCCGCACCGACACGCTCAAGAAGGAAATTGAGCAGACCCGCAGCCAGCATCAAGCCGCCTTGACCCAAGTCGGCGGCGAGCTGAGCGATCTGCGCCAGAAGACCGACACCGCGGTGGGCAGCCTGTCGGGCAAGGTCGACGGCGTGCAGACGGCGGTCGATAAGAATCGCGAAGAGATCGAGAAGACGATCAAGGAACTGACTTCGGTCAAGGGCGACCTCGGCGTGCAAAGCGGTCTGATCGCCACCAACGGCAAGGAACTCAACGCCTTGCGCGAGCTCGGCGAGAAGAACTATTTCGAGTTCGACCTGGGTAAGACCAAGCAGCCGCAGCGCGTAGGGCCGATCAGTATCCGCCTGCGCAAGGCCGACATGAAGCACAACCGCTTCAATATCGACGTCTGGGCCGACGACAAGCAGATCGAGAAGAAAGACAAGACGCTGCTCGAGCCGGTGCAGTTCTATGTGCAAGGTTCGCGCATGCCCTACGAGCTCGTCGTTAACAAGCTCACCAAGGATCACATCAGCGGCTATCTGGCGACGCCAAAAGTCGAGCAGCGCCGCGCCGCTTCGGGTTCGGGTTCGGACTAGCCGCTCCTTCGACCGGCGGTTGACTCATTCCTTCGCGCCATCGCGATCAACAAGGCCGTGGACGTCGCTAAGGCGCTCACGGCCTTTGTCCTTTTCGGGCGGTGCCAGGGGAGCGGAACTCGCGCCCGCCTTACAGACCCTCCAGACGCGGCTTGCGCAGATTCACAAATCGCTGCGCCCACTCCAACTCGCCTCGGAATCGGCATCGAGGTTGCCGTCGATGATGGTGTAATCTTCGCGTTCCTAGCCCGCTTCTCTCACACAGAATCGGAGCGAGAGGTGGGAGAAAGGCCGTGGATACGAGGCGCGCGCCGCTTGGCGCGCGGAGGCGTACTTGGGCAGTACCTTGAGCACGGCAAGCAAGTGCAATGAAGGAGACGCGGCCTTATCCCGCCTTGCAGCCGATTCTGTGGGAGAGAAGCGGGCTAGAGCGCTGCCGCGATCGCCAGCACCGAAAGCGGAAAGCGGCGGTCCTTGCGTTTGGTGCTGCGCGGATGAAGCAGCAGGATCATGCCTTGGTCCAGCTTCCGACGAGAATCCAGAAACGCGGCGGCGGTCGGTGGCCTTTCCAGCGGCGCTCGAGCGGCCGCAGATGCCAGCGCCAGCCGTACCACGGCCGGTAGACGGTCCAGCGCAGGTTGAGGTCTTTCGACAATTCGCGCATCATCGCCTGGTCGAGGTACTCCATGCTCGGCACGCTGTCGGAGCGGAAGCCGTATTGATCCTCAAACTGCCTGTGGCGCTCCTCGCGCATCCGCTCGCCATGCTCGTAACGCTCGTAGATCGGTGTGTCGAGAATGATGATGCGCCCCGCCCAGCGCATACAGCGGCGCACTTCCTGCAAGGTCTGGCGGTAGTCGGTGGCGTAGTGGAACGAGGCGTTGAAAATCGCCAGGTCGAACTGCGTGTCGGCGAACGGCAGGTTGTCGAACTCGGCCTGCGCCGCCGGGAATTCGCCCCCGAGCGCGCTGTGGTAGTGGTGCGCCGCGCCCAACCCGTCGAGCTCGTCGTCGAGCAGATCGACGGCGGCGGGGCGGTGTCCGCGCAACGCCAGCCGATAGGAAAGCCAGCCCGAGCCTGCGCCGAGGTCGAGCACGTTGAGCGTGCCGCAGAGCTCGCGTTCGAGTCCCGGCAACACCTTGCGCTCGAAGTAGCGGTAGGTCCTGGCGCGCATCGCCCACTGGCTGCTCAGCCGTCCGCTGAGGTCCTCGTACGGCAGCGCCAGATAGTAGGAGGCGTCGGTGCTGCCGCGCCCCTCGTCGCGCCGGATGGTGAGGTACTCCTCGGCGAAGTTGGCGTAATAGCCGCGCCGCTCGTCCGGCAGAGCGTGAAGGATACCGTTGCGCAGGCTCAGGGAAAACCCACACTCCGGGCAGCGCCACCCGTCAGCGCTCGCGCTCGACCACGGCGCGGTCTGGTGGCGGCAACCCGGGCAGCGCAGAATGAGATCGGTCTTGTTATCGCGCGCTTGCCCCGGATTCGAAAGTTGCAACTGGCTCGACGTTGACAAAAACGCTGCTCCACTTGGCCGCGGCGGCGGGCGCGGTGCGAAGGGTTCGCGGGTCCCGTTTGGTTCAGAAAAGCGCCGAGGCGATGAGAGATTCGCGTGCGAATGAAGCGCCCGACCGGTTTCCGCCGGCGTAGAAAACCAGCGGCCCGAAGAAACCGATGCGCGCCACTCTGAGGCTCGTGGTTCCAGTTTAGCGCAGGAGACTTGAAGCCAAGACCAGGGTGTAGGGGTCCGGCCTGCGGGGTCGAGCGGCGCTCGACCTTTTCCGCCTTGGGTTTGTCACGGCGTGCCATCTGGAAACCCGTGGCCACCTGGAACGTATCGCACAACCCCTCCGGGCGAAAGAAGAACGTCGACCGGAGGTCGACGCCGCAGGCCCGAGGCCTACGCCAGTTGTGCCTGCTCCTTGTTCTCCAGCCCCAACGCACACTCTCGTCGGACGAACACAAGAAAAACGTGGTCGGCCATGAGCGAAAACGGTCGGGAGTTCTGGAACGAATGGAGGGAATTGTATCCGCCGCCGTTGCGCGAGCTGCAAGCCTCGGCCCGTCAGGCTTCTTTCCAACTTGGCGAGCGGTAGATCACGTACGCCGAAACCACCGCCGCAACCAGATAGGGCACGCCCGGCAGCCAATCGTGCAAGATCCACTTGCCCACGCCAAACAGTGAGCCATAGATCAGCACGCAGCCACAAACCCAGTTCAGAAAATCGTGCCCGGCGTGGCTGCTGGCGCGCACCTCGGGCGCCTCGGCCGCAATCGGCCCCCATAACCCAGGATACGGCCGCGCTCGGCGGTAGAAGGCCAGTAGTGTCTCGCGCGGCTCCGGGCTGGTCAGCAGCGTCACCGCCACCCAGGTCACCGTCGTTACGGCTACCGTGATCAGAATGACGTGCGCGAAGGCGACCGGATCGTCGGTGTTCATCCCCAGGCCCAGTTGGAGGTACAGCGAGACCACGAACGCCGCCGTCATCGCCGACACTTCGCTCCAGGCGTTGATGCGCCACCAAAACCAGCGCAGGATCAAAACGCCGCCGGTTCCCGCACCCGTCGCCAACAACAGCTTCCACGCACCTGCGATCGAGTCCATGTAGAAGGTCAGCACCGACGCCACCACCGCCAGCAGGATCGTCGCGACGCGCGAAGCGAAAACCAGCCGCCGCTCGCTGGCGTCGGGCTCCAGGAAACGGCGATAGAAATCGTTGATCAGATAACTCGCGCCCCAGTTCAGCTCGGTGCTGATCGTCGACATAAACGCCGCCAGGAAGCCCGCCACCATCAGCCCGCGCAAATACGCCGGCAGATAGTCGATCATCACCTTCACGTAGCCGCTTTCGGGATCGGCCAGCCCGGGATACACCACCAGCGCCACCAGCGCTACCAGAATCCAGGGCCACGGCCGCATTCCGTAAAACGCCACGTTGAACCACAACGTCGCGAACACCGACTCGCGCTCGTCGCGCGTGGCCAGCATGCGTTGCGCGATGAAACCACCGCCACCGGGCTCCGCGCCCGGATACCAGGTCGCCCACCAGTTCACCGCCACGTACACGAAGAACGTGATCATCGGCATCCAGGCGGAGTTTGGCTCGGGGAAGAACGCCAGCGGCGAGCCATGCCGGTCGATCGCCAGCAACTGCGTCTTGAGCGCGTCGATGCCGCCCACCGCGTCGACGGCGAAGAACGCCAGCACGATCGCCATGCCCATCATGATGATGAACTGCACGAAGTCGGTGATCAGCACGCCCTGCAGCCCCGACAGCGCCGAGATGGCGCACGTCAGCGCCGTGATCCCGAGCGTAATGCCGATGGCGGTCAGCTTGTCGACGCCCAGCACCATGCCCAGGATCTTCACCATCGCCAGGTTCACCCAGCCCATCACGATGCAGTTGATCGGTCCGGCCAGGTAGAGCGCCCGGAAGCCGCGCAGAAACGCCGCTGGCTTTCCCGCGTAGCGGATCTCGGCGAACTCGACGTCGGTCAGCACGCCGCTGCGCCGCCACAGCCGTGCATAGAAGAATACGGTGAGGATGCCGCTGAACGCGAAGTTCCACCACAGCCAGTTACCCGCGATGCCGCCGTTGGCGACCATGCCGGTCACCGCCAGTGGCGTATCGGCGGCAAACGTCGTGGCGACCATCGACGTGCCGGCCAGCCACCAGCTTGCCTGGCGGCCCGAGACAAAAAACTCATCGATGCCCTTCCCTGCCCTCTTGCGGTAGTAGAGCCCGATGCCCAGACTCAGCGCAAAGTAGGCAACGATAATGACCCAGTCGAGCGTTGTGAGCTGCATGGCGAAGAGCGGCCATTATAGCGCGCCGCCCGCGGTTCTACCGGGAGCCCGGCGGAGCGAGGTGGCGCCCGCCTCCGGCCGACGTTGTCGAAGCTTGGCGCACGGAAAACGCCCCGCCCGGAGGTCGACGTGTGCGCCGGGTCCCGTAGCGCAGGGCTCGAAGAGACCTGCGGCCTTTTCGGACGGGGTTAGGGTTGTTGTGGAAGGCGGGACGGGCCGTTGAAAAGCCGCAGGTCTTGAGAAGCGCCAGCCCTGCGCTACGCACGCCAGCGGGACCGCGCTGCTTGCCTTCCCGCTCGGGTCCCCAAAGGGCCAAACACTTGGCGTCGACCTTTGGGGAGGCATCGCCGTCATCCAACCGGCACTCCTGCCGGATCAGGGCCCAGTCGCCACCGCCCGGGGGGAGTGGCCCTTCGCCGTCGGCCGCTTCGAAACTGTAATATAAAATACATAACAATCCCCATACAAACCTTACCGGTACCAATGAATCTTCCGGGCACCGTGTTCGATAAAGCACGCCAAGACAGCCACTCGCAGGTCTTGGGGGCCATCCGCAATATCCGGATTGTGTATTTTAAATCAGTAACTTAGAGGCCCACAGCGCGCGTTATTCCTTGCCCAACGGAAAACTAAAGTTTGTTCGTAAGGGACTAAGGTTATGGACCTAAAAATGTGACCAATGGGCTATGGAGCATATCGGGGAAAGACGTTAGGATTACGGTGAGAGTTGAAACAGGTGGGCAACCAATCCGTTTCAGTCTTGTGCGACTCGGAGCGCGCGGGCGCTGACAAGGGGGAGTTTTTCGTATGAGGTATCGTATCTATAGTGCCCTGGCGTTGCTGGCGCTGGCGGTTGTATTCACGCCGCGCCCGGCCAAGGCTGACACCATCACACCGCTGTTCTTCGACGGCTTCGAGGCCGACAAGGGCGACGTTCTCGACTCCAAGCTGGTCAACTGGGACATTACGTCCGGTTCGATCGACGTATTGTCCGCCGGCAACGTGTGCGCTACGGCCGGTGACGTTTCCAACTGTCTGGACTTGGATGGCACCGGCGCATTGGCCGGCACCATTCAAACCAAGGTGACGTTTGCGCTCGACCCGGGCACCTACCGTCTGGAGTTCGATCTGGCGGGCGCCAACCGGCGCTGGACCGGCTCGCAGGTCAACACCGTGAATGTCTCCTTTGGCGACTACTACGCCGAGGCCTTCACGATGTACCAATACGACCCGTTCCAAACCATCAGCCGGGATATCGCGGTGGATAGCACAGGTAGCGCGAAGATCAGCTTCAGCCAGCAGGGAGCCGACTGGATCGGGCTGCTTCTGGATAACGTGTCGCTGGCGAAGGTGACCTTCGACCCGCAGGAACCCGAAGTGGTTCCGACTCCCGAGCCCGGAGCCTGGGAACTGACCAGCATGATGCTGGGCATGGCGGTGTTGGGATTCGGCAAGAGCGCCGCCCAACGGTTCGCCGCGCGCCGCGGCTAAGCTTCGCAGAGTTTTTGCCCCCGGCCAGCGGCCCCTTGCGCCGGCCGGGCAAGCGCTTTCCCGCACCCCACCCGCCAGCGGCAACGATCTCGTCTCAGCGTTCTGTCCCTCAGACCCGGAAAATGCCCACCGTGGCCGACGCCGTCGAATCCCGTCAAGCAGGGCTCGGCCTTTCGCAATCAGCAAGCTGCCCACTACCCAAGCCAATCCGAGCCGCGCGCGTGAGCGAGCGATGGCCGAAACCCGACAAAGTTTCAGGGACTCGAGCAGAGCCTTGAGAGACCGTGCCCGAGAAGGCTGGACCTATTGCCGGTCGACTTTGAGATCCCGGAAGTGAGCAACGGTCCCGGGCCCCAACCACAACGCAACGCCGCCCTGACCATCGGCGCCGCTCTTGAGGTCGTTCACCACGAGCGTCGGTTGCTCGCTGCCCTGCACGTAAAGGCGCGCCTTATCGCCGCGGACCTCGATGCGCACCTTCGTCCACTTGCCGGGCTCGAGATCCACATAGGACTCATACCTGCCCGGCGACTCCTGGCGCAGCCGATACCACGGCCACGCGGGGTGCGAAATATACTGCGCCGAGTGATTGCGGCGTTCCTGGTCGTCGGCCCGCCCATTGGTGGGACGCAGGTAGAAAGCCTCGTAAGTCTTCTTATCCGGCTGAACCCGGAACGCGATGCCGACAAAACCGCGCGCGCCGCCGAAAGCGCCCGGGGCCGGCTCGCCGGCGATCTCGGCCTCGATGACGCCGTTCGAAAAGCGGAGCCCCTCGACGATCGCCAGCGGATCGATCGGATTCGCCGCAGCCTGTTGGGGCGTCATCGACGCCATGCGGCGTTCGGCCTCGGGGGCAATCGTGACGCGCAGCCCGCGCTGGCCATCGAGCGTCGCGGCCTCGGCGCTCACGTAGCTCAGGCTCAGGCCCTCGGTTGAGTCCAGCGGATACGACCTGGTTTGCCCCGCCAGGCTACAAGCGCCGACGGCAACTGCGACACACAACAATCCGGTTTTGGGCATGATCACCCACGGAAGCAATTCTAGCGCCGCCGCCGAAATGACTCATTTCCCACGCGGCACCGCGCCGCACGCGTGGCGGGGATGGGACCGCCCGTCCCGCAACTGGGATTCCCGCAACTCAAGAGACAGAGCCGCAGGGCAGGTAGGGCCGGTTTGTGATGGCTTGGGCCCGCAGGCTGTTCTCGAACTCGAGGCAACGACGATTGGCCCCACGGCCCGTCGGCTAACGCCTGCGGCTCTCTTCTTCCCTTGGGACGCTGGCCAGGAATTCACGATCCCACGGTCCGAGCGCCTTACTCGCCGGACGGCGACGGCGCCAGTGTCCTATAGTCGTGAGGATGATGCCGAACTTCTACAAGAAATATCTACTACCCGGGTTCGTGTTTCAGTCGATCGTGATCGGCGGCGGCTATGGAACGGGCCGCGAACTGGTGGAATTCTTCCTGACCCAGGGGCCGCTCGATGGCTACCTCGGTATGCTGCTGGCGACGCTGATCTGGGGCGTGATCCTGGCGCTGGGCTTCGAGCTGGCCCGCATGGGCCGCCACTACGACTACCGCACGTTCCTGAGCGCCATCCTCGGCCGCGCCTGGGTCGCCTTCGACGTGCTCTACGTCCTTTCGGTGCTGCTTACGGTCGCGGTCGTGGGCTCGGCGTCGGGCGAACTGCTCCACGCCCTGCTGGGCTGGCCGCGGCTGGCCGGCACGCTGCTGATGATCGCCCTGGTGGTGTTGCTGCTTTACTGGGGCAGCAACCTGATCGAGCAGGTGTTCTCGGTCTGGTCGTTCGTGCTCTACGCCGTCTATCTGATCCTGATCGTGCTGGTGCTTCGCCAGCATGGCCACACCATCGTCGAAACCGCCGGCCTCCGCGAGCCGAACTCGAGTTGGGTGCTGGCCGGGCTACGCTACGGAGCCTACAACCTCGCCGCGCTGCCCGCCATGCTGTTCTCGGTGCGCCACATCGAGACCCGCCGCGAGGCCCTCACGGCCGGCATGCTCGCCGGTCTGATCGCGATGTTCCCCGGAGCACTGATCTACACCGCGTTTCTGGCGCACTACCCCGACATCGTCAAGGAAGCGATTCCGGCCGCCCTGGTGCTCAGTGAGCTGCACTGGCCCTCGTTCGAGCTGATGTTCCAGATCGTGCTGTTCGGGACCTTCATCGAAACCGGCACCGGCATGATCCACGGCTTCAACGAGCGCATCGCCGGAGCGCTGAAGGAGCGCGGCCGTGTGATGACCCACACGCACCGCCTCGGTATCGCCTGTATCGTGCTGATCATCTCGGTCTGGCTGGCCGACCGCATCGGCCTGATCGGCCTCATCAGCAAGGGCTACGGCCTGATCACCTGGGGCTACTGGATCTTTTTCCTGCTGCCGGTGCTGGTGGTGGGCTGTTGGAAGATCTATCGGGTCCCGGCGGCAAAAGCGCGCTAGCACCACGGCAAATTCGTCCCGGCGGCGGGATTGCAAGCAACATCGCTCGCACGAAAGAGCACAGAAGCGAAGAATCGCCACCGGTGCGGGTTTCGGGCTTCTCTGCCTCTTGGGTCGGACCCTTTAGTAGTGCGGCAATCCGGATGCTTGTGGCTGATTTTGGCCTGTCCCCTTTCCCATGTTCCCCCTTTTTTTCCCACTGGGAAGAAATGGCACGCGAGCATCGTAATCTCCCAGGAGTCTTTCTGTGTGACGGACTGTTTGCGCTGAAACCAGAGTGGGCTCTTCCCGCGGGTGTAGCGCTGAGACAACCGGAACAACCTGGACCAACTCCTACAGCGCAGTCACAGGAATAAGAGATCGAGGTATACAAAATGAATCGTACTCAACTGGCTAGAGTGATCCTGACGGTGGTGCTGGTGGTCGGGTCCGCCTTGTCGTTCCTTCTCGACTGGAGCCCTAACCATCTACTCAACCCCGCCTGGCATCCTCACGCGCGCTTTCATGGCGCACTGCTGCTGTTTCTGCTGGGGGGAGTGTCGGCGACGGGCGTGTGGCTGCTCTGGCGGAAGAGCAAGGAGCCCGAGGTAGCCTTGAAGGTTGCGGCTCTGATCTCGGCCTCGTTTTGGACTCCGCTATTCTATGTTGCCTCGGTCCTGCCGGGTTCCACGCCGTGGGCAGGCGACCCCGCGAGGGTGCCGCATTGGGCGGGAATGGTGGTTTACCCCAACATGCTGGTGGGCGCGGTCTTTCTGCTGGCGACGGGGCTGGGTTATGTCCTGGGCCGCAAGCCTTCCGACGGAGCGGCGGCAGACTCCCGCGTGGCGCGGAGGGTAGTCGGCATCGGGGCAAAGGCGCAGGGATAAACCGGTACGTTGCGGACGCGGTTTAGCGCCCCGAGGACTCTCTCAGTTGGCGACCAGGTGGCGCACTCTTGTTCCAACGTTTGGCGAAACGGTTTCGTGTCGCTTTCGCCGGTTGGGTCGTTTTCCAACGGCACAGCGCCGAGGTAAGCCCGACGCTTGCTCTCCCTCTTCGTGTCCCGCGCTTGCCCCGGCGGACTCGCGGGCGCGATGCTGGGCTCATGAGAATCCTGCCCGCCCAAGACCCCATGCCAACCCTGCGATTCGTGGCCAGCAGCCGGACCCACGCCCTGCGGCTGCTCGCCCTAGTCGCCTGCCTCGCCGTGACCGCCCTGGCCCAAACGCCGCCATCGCAGTATTCCCCCGCCAAACAAATCGATCGCGAAAACGTAGCCCGCCTGGAGGTCGCCTGGACCTACCGCAGCGGCGAGTCGCTCGAGGCAGCCTCGGGCGGCGGCCGCCAGCCCGCCTTCGAGACGACACCTGTCTACGCCGATGGGCTCCTTTACATCAGCACGCCCTGGGGCAAAGCCATCGCGCTCGATCCCGAAACCGGCAAACCGCGCTGGTCGTTCGACGCCCACATCAACGCCAAGGGCAGCTACGGCGATTTCGCCAGCCGCGGCGTCACCTTCTGGGCCGACCCCGACGCAACCCGCGAGGGCCCCTGCCGCAAGCGCATCTTCATGGCCAGCGTCGACGCACAACTGTTCGCCCTCGACGCCGCCAGCGGCGCGCCTTGCCAGGATTTCGGCAAGGCCGGGCGCATCGACCTGACCCAAGGCCTGCGGCGCGGGCCTGAATACGCCGGCGAATACGAGGAGACGTCGCCGCCGGCCGTGTTCGACGATCTGGTGATCGTCGGGTCGGGCATCGCCGACAACAGCCGCGCCAGCGGACCCACCGGCGAGGTCCGCGCTTTCGACGCGCGCACAGGCAAGCTGCGTTGGACCTGGGATCCGCTACCGCACAACCCCGAGGCCGGCGGCGCCAACGCCTGGTCGGTAATTCGTGTCGACGCCGAGCGCGGCCTCGTATTCCTGCCCACCGGCAGCCCCAGCCCGGATTATTTCGGCGGTCTGCGGCCGGGCGACAATCGCTATGCGAATTCGATGGTGGCCTTGCGCGCGCGCACGGGCGAAATGGTCTGGAGTTTTCAGACCGTGCACCACGACCTTTGGGATTACGACGTGGCTTCGCCGCCCACGTTCTATACCGTAGGCCGCGGCGACCGCGCCGTTGCCGCCGTCGCGGTCGGCTCGAAGACCGGTCACCTGTTTCTGCTCGATCGCGAAACCGGCAAGCCGTTGTTCACCGTCGAGGAGCGCGCGGTCCCCAAAAGCGACGTGCCGGGCGAAAAGGCGTCGGCGACGCAGCCGGTCCCGGAACTACCCGCGCCGCTTGTGCCGCAAACCTTCACCGTCGATCAGGCCTGGGGACCCACCGAAGCCGACCGCCAATCCTGCCGGGAGCAGATGAAGGGCCTGCGCTCGGAAGGCATCTTCACTCCGCCCAGCCTCGGCGGCTCATTGATCGTGCCGGGCAACATCGGCGGGATGCACTGGGGCGGCGCCGCGTTCGACCCCGCCAGCGGCCTGCTGATCGCGCCGGTGAACCACTTCGCGGCGGTCGTACGCTTGATTCCGCGCGACCAGTTCCAGTCCTACCGCAAGCAGCATCCCGATTGGGAAACGACGGCGCAGCGCGGCGCGCCCTTTGCGATGTCGCGGCAGTTTCTGCGCTCGCCCAGCGGGCTGCCGTGCAATCCCCCGCCCTTCGGAGCGCTGGTCGCAGTCGACGCGGTGACGGGAAGCAAACGTTGGGAAGTGCCCCTGGGCTCGTTGCCGGCGCCGGGAGTGGTCGCCGAGTGGGGCTCGATCAATCTGGGCGGCCCGCTGGCAACCGCCGGCGGACTGGTCTTCATCGGAGCCACGCTCGACCCAACGATTCGAGCGTTCGACGTCAGCTCGGGCCGCGAGCTGTGGCACGGCACCCTGCCGGCCAGCGCCCGCTCGACCCCCATGAGCTTCACCGCACCCAACGGCAAGCAATACCTCGTCATCGCCGCCGGAGGCCACACCCCCGAGTTCGGAAAGCTGGACAACGCCCTCGTAGCCTTCGCCCTGCCCTGACGAAATGCACCCGAACGATCTGACCTAGCGCCACACGAATCCAGAAACAGAGCCGCAGGCGTAAGCCAGCGGGCCGGACCCACTCAAAACCACGGGGCGAAGCCCGGCGGCGCCAACGAAACCCGTGTTTTCCCACCGATACCGCGACCAGCGCGCCCCCGCCGCGCGCGAACCGGGACGTCGCCCGCGCCGTGCTGTCGGGCAGCATCCGCGTCCTCGAAACCTAGCACTGCGGTACTGCCGGGAGAGATCGATACGGACCTGGCATGGGAATGCTCGTTGATGGATGCTCCGGCCGTTCCCTGCATGGGTGGCCGGCCGAAACCGCGGCCTACCACGGATGGAAGACAAGACCGGTGTTCGACCGCTACAATATTGTGAGTGAACGTGACTTGCACGAAGCTGCGGCGAAGCTTGAGCGGTACCTCACCAAGGTCGAATCCAAACCACGATAGGCGAACTTTGGGTCAACCTTCTGAATCGCAGCCGAGTAGGCCTTCCTAAGTAGTTGATTTCAAACAAGCGGAGATGGCGGAATTGGCAGACGCGCTAGCTTGAGGTGCTAGTGGGAGAAATCTCATGGGGGTTCAAGTCCCCCTCTCCGCACCACACTAAGTAGTTTAGAATCATTGAATTACTGACGCTTCTTCCATCTGTACCACTAGTGTACCAGTCGGCGTGTGGCTTTGGGCCATCAATTTCGAGATCCGCTCCTGTCGGTTGCGGGTCCAGTGGATGTAATGCTTCCGCGCGACCGCTGGGCTGATGCCCAAAACGTCGGCGGCATCTTGCTCGGTTCCGCCCCGCTCCAGGATGGCCGTCGCCAGGGTGTGCCGGAAGCGGTGTGAGTGGGCGTTTGGGACGCCCGACTTTTTGACCACCGCAGCCAGGGTGCGCTCAGCGATTCCGACTACGGCCCGCTCGGACGTGACCTCGTTCCAGAAAAAGCACTGGGACATCTGGGGTGCCCCGATCGGCGGGGGCAGCACCGCCAGCGCGTCGAGCACTTCTTGGGGCAGCGGCAGTTTGACCACGCCCGTGTTCTTCTTGGCGTGGAGGAAAATCTCTCCATCTTGTATCCGGTCGCGCCGCAAGGTTGCGACGTCGGAGATCCGCAGGCCGGTGTGCCGCAGTAGCAGAACCATCGCCCTAGCCCGCAGTCGCTCATAAGGCCGTCGCCCAAACTCGTTGCACGCCGCGAGGATCTTTGCCATCTCCTTGGGAGTGAACGGTTCGATTTTCGGTTCGGCCTTCGGGGCCTTTACGTCGTCTGTAGGGTTCTCCGCAATCCAGCCGCGCCGTTTACAGAGCTTGAAGAGTTGCTTTAGCGTTTGGAGTTCCTTGCCCCAGGTCGTTCTGCCGATTTTACGGCTTGCGCGAAAGTCGTCCAGTGAGTCGGGCGTGAATTCATCGACCGTCCGAACCCCTTCCCCCTCGCAGAACGCCGCGAGTTGATTCATGATGTTTTTGTACTTGCGCTTGGTCGAGCCCCGTAGGTCTGAGCGGTTGACCTCAAATCGAGCAATGGCCGCGGTGATCGTCACCCGCTCGGCTTGCAGCTGTTGCTGTTCCCCGCCCTCCCATACATCAACCTTCTTTTGCGCCTTGCGTTTGTCCCGCGTCCCGGTCGAGCGCCGAATGCGCCTTCTCTTGGGGTTGCCGTTGGCGTCAACGCCATCATCGACAAACTCATCGCACCACCATGGGCAGTCGCACTTCTTTACATCACGCCCTTCGCGCCGTCCGGTGAGTTTGGCAACGCGCTTCGCTTCCTTGCAACGGGGAGTGTGCCGCCGGTAGAGTTCGAGTGGCATAATGCCCTGCATTGCACACCTCACCGGCAGTGTTTCTGATGGACTCTCAGAGCCACCGATTCAGGAATCCGCATCGAAACATAGTCCCGCTTTCCGTCGTGCCGCTGACTTTTGCCCACCATGAGCACGCCCGGCTCGTCTTCAAACATGCGCCGCACCGTGGTCGGATTGAAGCCCCACAGCTCGGCAAGTTCTTTGGGCGAATAGTGACGTTCAAATGCGACGACACCGGGCATCCCGTCTACTGGCCGGGTGGGAGCGCGGCGCTCACGCATCCACGCTTGCTTTTCCGCCAGTGTCGTCGCTCGGCTCATTCGTCAATTTCGAAGTGCAGTCACTGCACTGGTCAGAACGCTGAGTTTGTCCTCGCAGCCATCGCGCCACCGTACGTACGCCGCTCGTGCGCGGGCGACACGTCGCTGGTGGCCGGCATCGTTCGGCTCTGTCTTGGCAGCCACGGGACGTACGGCAATGTGTGCCGTCCACATACCAGGAGTGTCTCTTCCGGCGACTTCCTAAAATCATTCAACCGTCCCGAGCTTCGTCGAAACCGAATTGCTGCCAATGAAGTGTGCAGCTACGTTCTTCGGCAACTCGGTTCTTAAACTGGCGTAGGGTCACAACTCGCTCCTTGCGATCTGCACGGTACGCGATGTCCGGCGCGGCCTCAATCTCCATCGCGCCGCGAAAGTTCTTGCGCTCGCCCCTCTTCTCCTTAGCGGCATGGTGGAGTACTAACACCGTGGCACCGATGCGGGCAAGCTCGACGAATCCGTCCATTACTCGGGCCATCTCCGAGTTGTCGTTTTCGTTGAACTTGTGAAAGCGGATCAGCGAGTCAAAGATCACCAGTGGTCGAACCTCACGTGCGTACTCACGGAGTTCCTTCGACGCGACACCGAAGAACGGGATAGGGTGCCAGCGACCCCAGTACCGCAGGCCGGGAACCTCTTCGATCGTCCAGATTTCTTTCCGTTGAGCAACGAGGTTTTCGGGATTCTCGCGGTCGATGTAGAGCACTTCACGCTTCATGGTTTGCCACCGTGCGAATCGTTCGCCCTTGGCGACGGCGCGGGCTATGTCAGCGCAATCCAACTCTTGTAAGAGCCCGGCAAACCCACCAGCAGCACAAGGGCTCCAACGGGGATGAACTCCTCGACAAGCCATTCGATCTCACGGTGTCGGACTGCATCTAGGTCGGGAATCCGCTCCCACCACGGCAGCTTTGCGAAATCAGCGCGCGAAACATTACTCATGACAATACCTTGCGTAGTTCCTGGTTGCCGTACAAGTCCCGCAGGAATGGCTGAACGAACTCGGCGGGGCTGCTTTCTATGCGGCGAATCAGTTCCTCAATCGCCGCACGTGCGGCATGCGCGAAAGTAAGGGTTTGGTGAATTGCCGCGACTTGCTCAGGAGGAACCTTTTCGTTCCAGCAAACTTCCGCCAAATAACAGCTTCGTGGCCGCGTGATTCTGATTCCGCAGCTCAGCGAGAGCGCCTGTGTGGCGGGCACACGCTGCTCCCCGCTGGATGGCGTGAACATGAACCGGGCGTTTCCGGGTGATCCGCGGGGGACAGTTTCGGCACGCATCGCGCACTTTGTGACGACTCGTGTGTTTCCGCAAGTGGAGGTGGTGCTCGATCTTCACGCGGGCGGGCGCGAGGCGGTTTTCCCGATCTGCACGTCGATTCGTCCCGTCGGCAACGACAAGCAGCGCGCGGAGATGGCCGCGGTTGCCAAGTGCTTCGATACGCCTTTCGTTTTTGTATGGCAGCGAGATGGCCTCGGGCCTGCTGACCGACGAGGCCGAGCACGCGGGCAAGGTTGGCGTCGGCGGCGAGTTCGGCTCGGGCGAGACGGTGAATCCTTTTGGGGTGCGGCATATCTTTGAGGGCGTGAAGGACGTTTTTCGCCGCTATGGCCAACTTCGCAGGGACCGTTGAGCCGGCAAATGGTGAAGGAGCCGCTCAGGCTGGAGACGGATGGCTGCTTGTGCGTGCCAGTGGGGCCAGGGTTGGGGGTTGAGGTCGACGAGGAGGTACTGGCGCGATATCGGGTGGCTTAGAGCGCTAAACGGTGGTTGTGTAGTGTCGCTCGTTCCAGGGCTCGATTTGATGGGAACCCTACCCACGAGTGAGCTATTAGATGGGGCCGCCCTTTCAGGGCTTGGGCTTGAGGAGGATCACTCGACGAGGATCAGTCGAGGCCAAGCATCCCCAGGCCGTCGCTCTGAATGATTTCTTCGATGCGTGCTTCCGGGATGCGCGGCAGATTGGTCCCGCTCACGATTTCATTCACTTTGCGCAGGGCTTCCATGGTCGCCAGCGGCGTCGTGAAGGGGTAGTCAGTTCCGAAGAGCAGGCGGTCGAGTACGCCGTACTCCATTGCGGTAACCAGGGCGTTGTAGAACTGCCAGGGACGGTAGTAGAGGGCCGAGATGTCCGCGACGAGGTTGCGGTTCTTGCGGATCAGGACCACGGCTTCGTTGATCCAGGGGTGTCCCATGTGGGCGATGACCATGCGCAGGCGCGGGAACTCGAGCGCGATCGGCTGCAGCAATACGGGGTTCGCGATCTCGATGGAGACGTTCTCGCAAAAAGTCGTTCCCTGGTGAATCAGCACCGGGATTTCGAGTTGCTCGGCGCGGGCGAACAGGCGGCGCATGCGGGAGTCGCCCGGCGCGACGTTCTGATAGATCGGCGCGAGTTTGAGGCCGCGGAAGCCCAGGTTCTTCACGCAATAATCAAGCTGCTCGACCGCATCGGGGTCGATCGGGTCGATCGAACAGAAGCCGATCAGCTTTTCCGGATGGCGGTCGACATAGTCGGCGACGTATTCGTTGGGAACCAGCACGCCGACATGGCGCGCGCGAAACCCGAGCACGACCGCCTTGTCGACAGCCTCCATGACCGCCCAGTGCTTGTCGAGGTCGACGGCGATTTCGAAATTGGGGTTGCCGGAAGTGATCCGGGCGTCGGCGACGAATTTCTCGCTGATGTGCTCGTTTTCCCAGACGTGAGTGTGAATGTCGACGATCATGGTTGGCCTGGTTGGGTTTGTAGAATTCCGCTGAGAGGCGCCTGTTGACACAGGCGCAACAGGAAACCGCCGAAGCCCCGTAGCGCAGGACTGGCGTTTTTCCAGACCCGCGGCTGTTTCCAGCCTTCCTAAACCGCTCGGTCTGTCAGGCCATTCAGAAAAGCCGCAGGTCTCTTTGAGCCCTGCGCTACGGGGTTATGCTCGATACCGGCCGAGCAATACGAGGCCACCACTCACTCGCGCGCCCTTCACAATACTCCATACTTCTCGTAAACATCGCGCAGGTAGCGGCCCTGCATCAATTCCTCGCGACTTTGGTTCTCGCGGCTGGCTTTGTCCGACGCCAGGCGCACCGTCTGCTGGACGGCGGCGGCAGGGATCACCACCACTCCATCGCGGTCCGCGACGACCAAATCACCGGGCCGCACGATGACCTCGGCGCATTCGACGGCTGTGTTGTAGGCCACCACAACGCCACGTCCTCGCGAATCGACCGGCTTCACTCCGGCGGCGACCACCGGAAACCCCAGCGCGTTGATCTTGTTGACATCCCGCACGAGCCCGTCGACCACGGCGCCGCGCGCTCCGCGGGCTTTTGCCGCCGTGGAGAGCAACTCACCCCAGGGTGCGTTGCGCTTTGACTGGCCCGTTCCGACGACGGCGACTTCTCCGGGGAGCAGACTGTCGATCGCCTCGATCTCCAGGCCATAGGGATCCTCGGACTCCTCGAAGACGTCCATGCAGGAGATCGTGCGGGCCCAACCGGCAAATACAGAGCCGGTATCGAGCGCGTGCAGGTATTCGCGCATCGCCTGGTTACGGAAGCCCAGATCATCGAGCGCGTCGGAAAGCACGGCCGTGTAGAGCTTGGTCGAGATGTAGTCGAACAACTCGATGTCTTCGGAGCGGGAGCTGCGGTCCGTGCGGTCTTCCGCTTCCGGCGTCGTGGCCGGTGGTTGGGTTGCTTTGCCGGGGTTATTCATTCGTCATGCACCTTCGGAAACGCTCAGGATCACGAGCGCGAGAATTCCGACACCAATTCCTGCCGCCCCATATTTACCCACCCTCTCGCGAAAGAATAAAACGCCGGCGGCGGCGACAAGAAACAACGAACCGCCGGTCGTCAAAGGAAACACGATGTGGCCGGGCGCCTTGTTGGCGAGGGCCAGGCCGGTGAAGGCCTGCCCGGCCAGGCTGCTCAAGCCCATGGCGGCGCCGAGAATCCACTCCGCCGGGGAGAACCAGCGCGCGCCGGACGCATACTTCGCGGGCGCGCCTTCGGGAAATACCCGCGCCGCCTTGCTGCTCAAAAACGCCGCAGCCGCGAAAACCAGACCGCCAAGATACCAGTACAGAAGATACTGCTGGAACGAGGCCGACAGCCCGGCTTCTTCGAGCACCTTCAGCCCGAACGGCCCGAGGCCATTGGCGACAAAGGCCAACAGCATCAGTTGCAGCCAGAGTTTGGAATCGGCTTTCATGCTTGCTCCCGCAGCCCCTGCGTGGCGGGTTCCAGCGCGTCGCTCGCGAGCCGCTTCGCCTCGTTCTGTTTCTTGTCCATCCACAACAGAACCATCGACACGGGAATCAGCAGCAGGGCGGCCACGGTCCATTTTCCCACCGGTTCGCCGTAAAGGAAGATCGAGCCCAACGTCGGTATACCGGCCGAAAGATTGATCGCCAGCCAGCTTGTCGCTATGCTGCCGTGGCGCACGCCCGCCTGAAAGGCATAGATGGCTAGCATCGCCGAGACTCCGAAAGGCAGCGCGATCCAGATGACTCTCGGCGCCGCGCTAAGGCTATGGCCGCGCGTCAGCAGCAACAGGCCGCTCATCACCAGCGATGAAAACGCCAGCAGCACGGTGATCGCGCTCGGCCGGCAGTGCCTGGTGTCGGCCAGTTTGTGCAGCACGCCCAGCGCACCGAAACTCAGCAGCGCGCTCAGGGCATAGATAATGCCAATCGACATGAGCTGTGGGCCTCCTGGGGGATCTTGGAAAACGTGCCGGTGCAACCGTCGCGGCGGCGAGGGGGCCCTACCTGTCGCGGTTCCCAATCTCTCACGGCGGAGCAGGGCGGTACGGCCCCGGAGAGGAGCCGTACCGCGCGAGGTTAGCTCCGGCTTTGCCGCCGGTAAGAAATTGCCTAGAAGACAACCTTCAGGCCCAGTTGCATGGTTCGGGCGCTGCCGGCGCCGAAGATCCTACCGAACGACGAAGTACCGAGAGTCGTTCCGGGGTTGTTGTAGTTGACGTGGTTGAAAGCGTTGTACATCTCCCAACGAAACTGCACGTAACGAGCCTCGGCCCAGCGAAAGTTCTTCATCAGGCCGAAGTCGAGAATGTGCGAACCGGGGCCCTCGATGATGCCGAGTCCCGAACTCCCGTAGGCGAGCGCCGGAGGGGCGGCGAAGGCAGCCGTGTTGAACCAGCCGGCGGGGCTGGGATCGGATACATTCGGATCGCCCACGGTATTGGCCCGCGTGCCCCAGCTGTTGCCCAACGTTGCGCCGGGAACGCCGATGGACAACGGTTGGCCCGAGGTGAAGCTATTGATGAAGCTCACCTGCCACCCACCGACAATGGCGTCAGCCAGCGGCGAGAGGTCTTTGCCCAGCGTTCGACCCCGGCCGAACGGAATTTCGTAGATGGCGTTCACAAACAGGTTGTGGGTGCGGTCAAAGCCGGTGCGGCCGCGGAGGTAACCCTCGGGCGTGAACGGCTGCAAGCGATCCGTTTCGTAGTCGGGCAGCAGGTTGCCGAGCTGCTTCGAGAACGAGTAAGAAAGCATGAAGAAAAGGCCCTTCGAGAAGCGGCGTTCCCACTTCGTCTGAAACCCGTGGTAGGTGGAGGTGCCGATATTGTTCAGCACGTTGACCTGGCCGAATGCCACGTAAGGCTTCGCCGCCTGCAAGTCGGAGTAGTTGCCCGGCGCGACTTCGTTCAGCGCTTCCATCACATGCTGACCGGTGATACGCGTGCCCACGTACGAGAGCGACAGGACGGAACTCGCGGGCATGGATTTCTGAATTGTGAAGTGCCACTCGTGGTTCTTCGGGGAGCGAATATTCCACGCCGGGGCTTCGCCGATCGAGGGCTGGATGAAGGTCTCGGGATCCGCGGGCCAGGTGGTTTCCCAACCCTGCGGAGAAAGCGGGCTGAAGCTCAGCGATTCCCAGGTCCAGTAAGGAATGCCGACAATCGAGGAAGCGGAGCGGTTGCCGGTGTAGCTGTTGTAGTAGAGGCCGTATCCGGCTCGCACAACCATGTCGGTTTGCGCGAATGGCTGCCAGACGATGCCGATGCGCGGCGCCCAGTTGCCATTGGCTTCAAACAGCCCGTCGGGAACGCCCACGTCGTTCGCCGGCACCCAGAGCCCTTCGAAGGCCGGCGCCAGAAACTTCGCGACCGGCTGCGCGTTCAGGTTGATCTGGCCGTTGTCGGTGGCCGCAATGACCTTGCCGACACTGGGGTCGAAGGTGGCGCCGTTGCCGTCTTTGAGCGTGTGCCCGAGCCAGCGCTCGTAGCGCAGTCCCAGCGACAACGTGAAGTTCGGCTTGATGCGCCAGAAATCCTGCGCGTAAAGCGCCGAGTAGGGCGCGTGCTCCTGGCCGAACGGCGCCAGCGGGAAGTTGCGGCGGCTGCCCGCAGTGAGACCGAGAACATAGTCCGCAAAACCATCGCCGGTGTACTGGCCGTTGAAGTCGAACGAACCGCGCGGAGAGTGCGAACCGTGGTTGCCGAAAACCGCGAAGTCATCATATTCGTAGCCGAAGGCGAGGGTATGCTCGCCGTGGATGACATTCAAAGACCCTTTGAAGTTCAACGCGTGGCTCCACAGACGCAGCGGCGTGCCAAAGCCCACTTCGCTGATGCTGGGGTAACCGGTCAGGTAGATGTTGGGGTAACCAATGAAGCGCTCGCGGCCCGCGGTCGGAAAGCCCACGATACCCGCCTCTTCGGCGTAGTTGGTCTTGCCAACGTGATCGGAGTCACCCAGATTCTCGGAGCGAAGATAGCCACCCGAGATCGTCAGCAGAACGGTCGGGCTCAACGTGTTGGTGTAGTTGGCCGCGATGCTCTCCTGGTCGATGCTGTCGTTGCGCGAAAGGTCCGGCCGATAGCCGAGACTCTTTTGCGTATCGTGAACCACGACCGCACGGCCGTAGATGCGTTGGCGGTCGTTGAGGTTGTGATCGATGCGGCCGGTGTATTCCCAAGTATCGTGGCTGACGCCTTCCAGAGCCCGGAAGAGGTTCCCGGAGGTATTGGGCTGCAACATGTCGGGGAAGAAAAACTTCGAGGCGGAGGAGAATCGATCCACCGGGATCTGATTGTTCGGGAACGGATTGCCGGTCGTGGGATCGGTGATGGCCTTGCTGAGGCTGGAGAAGTCTCCGTTCAGCATCGCGGGGTCGATCGTTGTGTCGTTGTAGATGCGATCGGACGGCACCAGCGTCCCTTGGAAGCTGCCGAAGAAGAACGTGCGATTGTGAAGGATCGGCCCGCCCACCGAGGCGCCGAACTGGTTGCGGCGCAGCTTCGGAACCTGGCTCGCAAAGGTGTTGCGCGCGTTAAGAGCGTCGTTCTGCAGGAACTCGTAGACGGTGCCGTGCAGCTCGTTGGTGCCCGACTTGGTGGCGACGAGCACCTGAATCGGGCTGCGGCCGTTTTCGGCGCTGAAGGAACTGGTGGATACGTTGAATTCGGCGACGGCATCGACGTTGGGGACGGCCATGCCGCCTTCGTCCATGGCGGCGTTGGCGTTCACGCCGTCAAGCTGGAACTGCGTCTGGTTGGTGCGCATGCCCAGACCTTGCACGCTGCTGCCCAACTCGGGGCCGCCCGAACCCTGGTAGCGCATGCCCGGGACGAGCGCGACCAGCACCAGCGGGTTGCGGTTCGCCAACGGCAGCTCGCGAATCTGGCTCAGCGAGACGGTAGTCTCGACGGAACTCTTATCCGTCTGTAGGAGTTCGCCCTCCGCTTCCACCGTAATCTGCTCGCTGATCTGGCCGACTTCCAGCACCGGGTACACCCGGGCGCGTTGGCCGACGTTGATGGTTGCATCGTTCAGCGTCCAGGTCTTGAAACCGGGGGCCGTGACGGTGACCGTGTAAGGTCCGATCGGCAAGGCCATGATTTCGAAGTTTCCGGCGCTGTCGGTTTGGGTGGTGCGTTCCAGTCCGGTTTGCTGCTGCTTGACTGCGACGTCAGCGGTAGGCACGACGGCTCCCGAGGGATCGGTGACGACCCCCAGGATCGACCCCTGCGTGCCAACCTGAGCCGCCAACGTTGCGGCGAATGCCAGAAGCAAAGCCAACGTCAGCGTATAGGCTCTCGCTTTTTGCATCGTTTCGTTTCCTCCTACCAAAAGGTCTGAAACCCTAGAGCCCCATTACGAGAATGTTGCTCGCTCATTTCAGTCTCTGGCGGGGTGGCGCGTCGATCAATGCTCGTGGGCCAGCGATGGGGGAGACTTTCCAACAGGCTGGAAAGTGTTGGGATCAGGCCGGAATCAGTAGGAAACATCGATCCGGTAGCGGCCTTCGTCGGGCTTTTCGATCTTGACCCACTCCTGTTGTGGATCGAAATTGGTCCAGTTTTGACCGTTAACCCGGACCGCACGCATCGGTTTTTTGGCGGGGTGCCTTATGCGAAGCTGCAGAATTGCGGGGCGTTCTTTACTTAGCTCGATTTCCGCCGTGATCGCGCCCTGATCGGCGTGAGATTCGATGGTCATCGAAAGCGGACCGAAGTAGGTGGGCGCGTTGTGGACCACGATGCGCTTGCCGTCGGCCAGCCAGAGCCGCGGCGTTGCCTGGGCGAGAAACAGCGTGCCGTTTTCGGTTTCGCGGATCAGCATCCGCCGGTAAAGCTCGAACCAGGAGCCGTCGGTGGACGGTGGTCCGAAGTATTGGCCGTGCGTCCAGCGGTGTTCCACCGGCTCGAAGGTCGAGTGGCTGAATGCCGCGGCCATGTGGCTATAAAAACAGCGAATCGCCGCCTCGGGCATGTCGCGCAGCAGATAAACGGTGCACTGCTGGTTATAGACCGGCTCGTTGGCGGCGCCCCAGCCCTTGTAGAAAAGGTTGTCCTCGTGGTCGTTGAGCATCCACCACGCCAGTTCGCCACCGGGCGGTAGTGCTTCCAGACGCGCCAGGTGCAGCGGCCCGGTGTCGATGTCGGTGGGATACCAGACGTCGAGCAGGCGGCGCGGCGTGCGAGCTTCGCTCGGAACGTAGGGCTCCCAGGTGTGGTCGCGCAACTGCACCAGCGGTGCGTTGACACTGGATTCGCGAAAATTGGTTTCGATCGCCGCGCGCAACGTCTCGGCGGCGCGCAGGCAGCGCGCCGCCGCTGTGTGCCCGATCTTATCGAGCGCTTCGCCGAACACCTGGAGGCCGGCGTACATGTAGGCCTGGTTGAAGGCCCAGTAGCCCTCGGCCGTGCCGTCGTTCAGCGGCCCTTCGATCAGCCCGGCGGACAGTCCGGTGCGCTGCGCCGCCCGCTCGGCCTCGTCGAGGCACCATTCCATGGCGAGAAGCGCCTGCGGCAGCAGCCGCGCGAACGCTTCGCGGTCTTGCGTCAAAAGGAAATTGTTGCCAGCGGCGTAGAGCATCCCGGGCGTGTACGACAACCAGTGCGCAAAGCCGTTGACGCGTCCACTGGCTTCTTGGTTGTTGCGAAACTGCGCCAGCAGTTCTTCGGTGGCAATCGCGCCATAGCCGCGCAGGCCGTAGAGCATGTAGTCCACGTAGACAGCCTGATTGATCGGCCAGGGCGTGCCGCTCTGCGAGTAGGCGAAGTTCGAATAGGGCAGATCGATCTGCGTGTCAGCGCCTTCCCCGCCATGCCGTCTCGGCAGCCGCAGCGCGTGCCACAGGCTGGCGCGGAACAGTTCGTTGACGGCCGGGTCGGGCACCTCGAACTGCGCGCCGCGAGCGAGATAGCTTTCCCAGAACTGGATAGTATGCTTGGCGGGCAGACTCGTAGTTCAGCTCGACGAGTTGCGAGCGACTTTCGGGTGCAACCGCCGGTGAGGCGAGCTTGATGATCAGCGACCGCGACCCGCGGGCAGGCAGTTTGATGGTGACACCGGCGTCCACGCGGCGCATCTCATGCTGGTAATCCGCGACACCGTTCCACCACGGCTTTTCGAAATCGCCCTGCACTGTGAACAGGGCCCGCTGCCGCGCCTCCTCGCGCACCACCAGAAGGCCGTCCTGGTGGTCGGCCCCGAAATCGGTAGTCGCTTCTCTCGGCATCTGGCGGCGGTGCGCCATCGTTACCGGGACGGTCCGCGGTTGTTGCGTGAGGTTCGTCAACGTCACCTTCTGGAGCAGCACCATGTCGATGTCGCCGCGGCGCTCGTTGGGCGGGCCGGCCAAGGGGTACGCAAACTGTTCGACCTGGTACGCTACGCCGTCGCTTTCCAAGGTGGTCTGGATGATCGGCAGCCCGTCGACGAGTTTCTGTCCCGTCCAGCCGGGCAGCCCCTTGGCGATATCGGCGAACGAAAACCAGAACTGGAATTTGTCGGGATTGCCGTAGTCATTCCAAACGCCCGCCCCACGGTCGATGCCGAACTTGTGAAGCGAACTGTCCCAGCTCAGCCCGACGATGTGGCCGGGGCCGCGCTGTTCCGGGTTCTGATAACTCGGGCTGCCCATGTCTTCCCATCGCGCGGCGAACTCGGCGTAGCTTGCTTCGGGCGCGTCCTTCACCTGCTGAAGAATTCGCTTGCCGCGCCAGGTCGCAAGCGCCGCCAGGTGCTGATCGAGCGTAACCGGCGGGTCGGTGGTCGTCAGGAAGACGTACAAGTCGGGAATCCAGATGGATTTCTCTCGCAGAAGCTGATCGACGGTCACCGAGAATCCCCGGAGGTGTTGTTCGTCGAGGGTCACGGTGAGCTTGGGGGAATCGGGCGTCATGGCGGCATCGAAGGCCAGCCGCTGTGCCGTGTCCGCATCCGCGGCGTGAATCAGATCCGACCAGATGATGTTCAGGTCCTGCCGGCGCGCCCGCGAGCGCTCGTCGAAGCGCAACTGCAAGGTGACGCCGTCGACGTCGCCCGCGCCGGCGCGGCTCTGCTGTAACGATTCGCCCGCTTCCAGGGAATAGGGAGAAGTTTCGGCCACAGTGAGGCCTTCGGTCGTTGTCAGCTCGATCCGATAAGGGGCCGAGTCGAGCGACTGCTCGCCCCACAGAATCCGCAGCGGCAGCGTCGATTGAGCGAGGGCGGGAATCGCCCACGCCGCGAGCGTTGCGAGGAAAGCGGATCGGGAGGGCCGATGGCACATATCACTCAGAATTGTAACGGCCCGCTCGAAAACCGGCTCTCGCGGGAAAGCCCATCCTGTGGTGAGTTTCCAGTCCCTTGGAAAGACGGTGCCGCAACCAGGGCAGAGTCTTGCGGCACACGCCGGGAATGGATAGCAATAACATCATGGACATGACTCGGCGCGCGCTTTTCGGGAATTCGGTGGCCCTGGCGGCGTTGCTGCCATGCGTTTTGCGCGGGCAAGCCGGCGGCGGCCGCGACGTGCTCGACCTCAGCGGCGCGTGGGAATTTCGCACCGACCCCGAGGGTGCCGGCGTCGCGAAGCAGTGGTACAAACCGGGTGCGCCGTTCACGCGCGAGATCGAGGTGCCGGCGTGCTGGCAGGCGCAAGGCGTCGGCGAGCCCGCCGGCGTACTGCGGCATCAATACAGCGGAACGGCGTGGTACCGCAAAAGCGTTGCGATTCCGGCGGCGTGGAGCGGCCGCCGGATTGAGCTGCTGATGCAAGGCGTGCTGCGCGAGGCGGTCCTGTTCGTGAACGGCGAGCGAGTCGCAGAACATTCCGGGTTCAGCCGCCCTCTGCTGCTCGATGGCACTCAATGGCTGCGCCCCGGCAAGAGCAACGTCATCGTGGTCGCCGCGTCGAACCCGGGTGGACTCGTGAGCGACTCGCCCGACAAGCAAACGCCCGAGTACCCGACCGGGATGCTGAACTACATGGGCAACTGGGGCGGGATTTACGGCAAGGCGTTCTTGATTGCGACCAGCCCCACCTGGACCCATTCAATCCACATACGTCCCGACATCGCCGGCAGCGCGATTACGGTTGCTCTCGAGATCGGCAATGGCGGTAATATGTCGCCGCTCGAGGTCGAGCTGACGGTTTCGGATCCGAATGGCAAAGAGTGCGCCAGCCTGCGCCAGCCGCTCACGTTGAGCCGCGAAGCAACGACCCCGGCGGAAGTCGAGATCCGCATCCCGGACGGCCGCCTGTGGTCTCCTGACGATCCTTTTCTCTACACGCTGGCGGTAGGACTTCGCCGCGGCGGCCGGCTGATCGATGAAACCACGGAGCGTTTCGGGCTGCGCCAGGTAACGACCAGCGGCACGCAGATCCTGCTCAATGGAAGGCCGCTCTATCTCAGAGGCTACGGCGACGACAACGTGGAAGTACTGACCGGAACGCCGCCCGCCGACAAGAGTGTCTACCTCGAGCGCCTCAAGCGCGCGCGCAGCTTCGGGTTCAACGCCGTGCGGTTCCACTCCATGACGCCCGTGCCGGCGTATTTCGAAGCGGCGGACGAGGTCGGGATGCTGGTGATGGCGGAGTTGCCGGTCGCCTACACCCAATACCTACTGCCGTTCAAAGACTTCCTGCGCAACGAGTTGCGCGGCGTATTGGAGCTGCACCGCAACCGCCCGTCGCTGCTTTCGCTCGGGTTCGGCAACGAGTTCAACCTGAACTGGCTCAAGACCGACGCCCAGAAGCAGGAGTTTCTCGAAACCATCCAGGAGTTCTATACGCTCGCCAAGTCGATCGCGCCCGATACGCTGATCCTGTCGAACGACGGCTTCAACATCCGCCCCACCGACCTGATCAGCACGTTCCGCGAGGTCGCCGACGACATCCCGACGATCCGGCACGAGTTCGGAGCCTATTATTGCTCGCTGCCGAATACAATGTTGATCGACCGCTTCACGGGCGTGATGGACCCGCAGTGGCTGCGCGAGCGGCGAAGCTGGGCTGCGTCCCATGGGCTGCAAAGCGTCTATCCCGCCTACGTCGGCCATTCCGAACGCCTGCAGCAGATCGGCAGGAAATATCAGATCGAGAAAGTCCGCAGCGATCAGCGGGTCAGCGGCTATCACTACTGGCTGATCGTCGACTATCCCGGTGGAACGGGCGAAGGCGATTCCTGGGAAGAGGGCTGGCTGGATTACTTCTGGCGTCCCAAGTCCATCACTCCCGCCGATGGCCGCCGCTTGAACAGCCCCGTGCTGCCGATGATTGACCTGCCCATCGAGTCAAGGACACTGCGGGCGGGGGAGCCCCAGACGATCTCAGTGAGCGTCTCGAATTTCGGAGACGAAGACATCCGCAACGGCGTTCTAAGCTGGCGGCTGCTGGAAGGAACGAAAGTGATCGCCGCCGCGGAATTCACCGGCTCGGTCGAGCGAGGCCGCGTCGAGCGAATCGGGCAAATCGAAATCAAGCCGAACTCCGCCGCGCCGCAGACCTTACGTCTGGAAGTGGAGCTACGCTCGGGTGACCGCCTCTATCGCAACGACTGGACGCTCTGGGCTTTCCCCAAGCCGCAGCCCTGGCCCGAATCGGGCGTGCCCATCGCCGCCGACGAGCGTCTGCTGCCGTTGTTTCACCATTGGCCGTTTCTCGACGTGCAGCCGGCTGAAAAAGCCTCGCCGCGGGGATTGCTCGTGACGCCGGAAATAACCCCGGCGGCCCTCGAGCATTTGAAAGCTGGCGGCCGGCTCTGGTGCCTTCACGAAACCGAAGCCGCCGCGAAAAACGCGCCAAGCTATCTGCCGGCCTCCGGCGGCGCTCAAGCCACGATGCTCGACGAACATCCGGCCCTGGGAGACTTCCCGCATCGCGGCTTTTGCGATTTGCAGTTCTATCACCTTCTCGACAAGGCAATGCCGCTGGCGCTGGAAGGGATCGCGCAAAACGTGACGCCAATCCTCAGCATCATTCGCACGACCTCGAGTTTTCTAAGCAAACGCAAGGATCTCAGCTACGGAGCCTACCTGCTCGAGGCGAATGTAGGCGCAGGGCAACTGTTGCTCAGCTTGTTGAGCCTAAGCGAACCGCTGAAGTCGGCCCGCCCGGAAGCGATATATCTGGCCGACTGCATTCTGCGCTACGCGGCCGGACCCAACTTCCGCCCCACAACCACGTTGGAACCCGGAGACCTCCATGCGCTACTCGGGTAGCGAACACGCAGCAACAAACACTCGTATCCCCGGCTACTTTGACGTCCAACCACCATCGACCGGCAGTACCGCGCCCGTGATATAAGAAGCCTCTTCGGAAGCGAGGAACAAAGCGGCAAAGGCAACCTCGCGAGGATAGCCCACCCGCCCCAGCACCGTCTGGTCGCACTGCCACTGATACGCCGCCTCGCCGGGCTTGGGCGAGATACGCGTCTGAATCGGCCCCGGGCACAGCGCATTGACGCGAATATTGTGCGAGCCATAGTCATACGCCGCGCTGCGCGTGTAGCCGAGAAGCCCTGACTTCACCGTGGTGTACGCCACCGAGGTCGGGCATCCCACCATTCCCTGAATAGAAACTACATTGACGATCGACCCGCTGCGGCGCTCGATCATCTTCGGCAAGGTGTGCTGCGTGAGGCGGTGCGTGCCGAGCAGTGAGACCTCGATGCAGCGCGTCCATTCGTCGTCGGTGGCATCGACGGCGCCCTTGAAATCCCCCAGGTAAGCCGCGTTGTTGCACAGCACATCGATCGCACCCGCGCGGCTCTCAGCCGTCGTGACGGCCCGGGCCGCGTCCGCCTCCTTGCTGACATCGGTGCGGCAAAATACCGCCGTGCCACCCTTGGATTCGATCTCCGTAACCGCCCGTGCCCCGGCTTCCTCGTCAATATCGGCAATCATTACCCAGGCGCCTTCCTCGGCAAACAGTTCCGCGATCGCTTTTCCGATGCCATGGGCGCCTCCGCTGACGAGTGCGACCTTATTTTCCAGTCGAGCCATGCATCCATTTTTTGGAGGCCGCTGGACGAAGTCAAACCGGAACCGTTAGGATGCGAGAAGCAAATCCAGCCTGCTGGAATTGGATTGGGTGTCCCCACGATGTCGCTGAAAACGCCGTCCGTTCCCGGACTCGAGCGAGGCCTGACGGTTTTGGAACTGGTGGCTGCCTCGCGCAGCGGGCTGACGTTTTCGCAGATCGCGCAGGCGGTACCTTTCCCCAAGAGCTCCGTGCATTGTCTGCTGCTGACCTTGGTTCGGCTTGGGTATCTACAGCGAATCGAAACGTCGGGGCGATACCTTTGTACGACCAGGGTCATCACGCTCGCGGATATCGCCACGCCCGGAATAGCCCTGCACCAAACGGCTACGCCGCTGCTCTACCGCGTTGCGCAGCAGTCTGGCCTGACCTCGCACCTCGCCACCCTGGAAAATGGGGAGGCCATGCTGGTCGGCAAGGTGGAATCTCACCGCCAAGCTCCGATTACGACCTGGGCCGGCAAACGGATCGGGGTCCACTGCACCAGCCTCGGAAAGTGTCTCATTGCCTGGCTGCCGGAAGATGTGCTGCATGGCGTGATCCGGGAACGGGGGTTGATTCGCTACAACGAGAACACCATCTGCTCGGTGGCGAAACTCGAGAGGGAATTGCAATCGGTCCGGGAAATGGGCTATGCCGTCGATGACGAAGAGGAAGAGATTGGCGTGCGCTGCGTGGGCGTTCCGGTCTTCTCTTCGGAAAAAGAAGTGATCGCGGCCATCAGCGTTTCCGGCCGGGTCGAGAGTCTGGACCGCAATCGGTTTGGCGAGTTGGCCAAGTTGCTGCACGGGATTGCCAGCGGCGCCTCGGAGTCGCTGGCCAATGTCTTGCGGACAAGCAGCGAAGCCGATCCGAACGTTTGAGCGATAGGTCTTCCCTCCACGATTGCGGGCACGAATCCTCTGGCCGAGGTAATCGTGCTGGTTGATGCGGGAGTCTTGCTACTTGAGGTCGATCAGCCAACTGGTTAGTGCCCAAAACGTTGTCGGGCAGCAACGCAGTTTCCCTGCCAAATCGGACCATGCGAAGCGTCCGTCGCCAAGCGACTTCGTTCATAGTCCTTCCCGTCCATTGGGACTTAGCAGAAAACTCGCGGCTGGTTACGACCGAAGGGTGAGACGAGCGACGGCCTTGACTTCGAGTTGTACCGATTTGTGCTAACTAAAGTGTAGGATTACCTGCAGTGGCTGCAGTGTGAGAGGGGCTGACAAAGTGAAAGGCATCGGCAACGGCGTTGGCAGACCTTCGGTTCTTTCGTTCTGCCCGTTCTGCTTGGAGCTGCTGGGAGCCCGCGAACTCCGTGTCCATTTACCTCGATGCCTGCTCCGGGTAGACCGCCGCGGCCGACACAAAGTCGGGCGCCCATGCCCCCACTGCGGCGAGCAGTTCGGAGCCCGCGAGCTGCGCGCCCACAAGCCGAGGTGCTGCAAGCGGCCAAAGTCTGCGCGAGAGATTGCCCAGATATACCAACAGACCCAACCAAGTCTCTCACCAGGCCTCTCTGGGAGCCGCGCAAGAGCGTGTCAAAAGCATAGTTGCGCGACTGCTGATTGAGGAGCAGGGTTAGGGCAGACGGTCCGCAAGATCGGTGCGCCTGCCTTCGAGCACGTGGGCTGGATGCCGTATCCGACGCTGCAGAGTCTGTTCGATCCCCTCTACCCGTCGGGAATGCAATGGTATTGGAAGGCGGACTTCGTCAAGGAACTCAGCGACGAAGCGATCCAACTGCACATCGAGAACGGCTCACGGCTGCCGACGCCGCTGTCGACCATGCATCTGTATCCGATCAACGGTGCGGTGCACCGCACGGGCAAGAAGGAGACCGCTTTCAGCTATCGCGATGTCACCTGGGCGATGGTGATCGTCGGGATCGACCCTGAGCCGGCCCATCGCGATGCACTCATCGCCTGGGCTCGAAACTACTGGCAGGCCTTGCACCCGCATTCGGCCGGCGGAGCCTACGTCAACTTCCTGATGGACGAGGGTCAGGAGCGCATCCAGGCAACCTACCGCGAGAACTACCAGCGGTTGGCGAAGGTGAAGAAAAGGTACGACCCGACGAATTTCTTCCGCGTCAACCAGAACATCACTCCGGCGAATTAGGTCGGGTTCGGTTCCTGATCCACCGCGAAGCCGGACGCAAAACTGGCGCACTTAGGCCGTGACAACCATGGCTGGACGTAGGCGTGTGTCTTGGTGAGTCTGCCCAGCTCGCGTGCCACATGGAGTCCGAGCCGGTCGTCGGTCGACCCTTGCAGGAGTTGAGGGCGATCGAGAGATCGAGGATCGGGTTACCGCTCTTGTCCAGAACCCGAACTTCGATCTCGGCCAGTGCGGTGTCGGACCGGAAAACCTGCCCGCCGTCGCAACAGCTCCATGGAACCAGGATTTCCAGGTTGGCCTCCTGGCAACGCTTGGGTAGCCGACACATGGCTGGGACGCAACGGTTTCTTGCTGCCGGCACGAACGGGCCCAGCCGCGGTCTCGCGGGCGGACGCAGTTCCAAACCACGCAAGAACAAGACGCAAGAAAAAGGGGAGCCCGTTCGGGGCTCCCCTGTTGGTTTGCGGTGAGCGGCAGGCCCGGACTGGCCGGGGCCGCATTGTCGTTGGACCAAGGCCGCTGCGCCCCAAGACGCTGGCGGCCGTGGCGCCTAGAAGCGGTAGCGCAGACCGAACTGAATCTGCCGCGGGTCAACACGCTGGCTGCTGACGCGGCCCCAGTTGGCGTTGTTCAACTGGCCGTTCGGATCGCCAAAACTGACGGTGTTCGGAAAGTTGAACATCTCGGTTCGGAACTCGATATGGTGGCGTTCGTTGATCGCGAACACCTTCTGGATCGCGATGTCCAGGTTGATGATCCCGTCCGCGTTGGTAATGAACGGCGCGGCGTTGCCAAAGGTGTACTGCGGCGGCGCCACGAACGCCGAGGTATTGAACCACTCGTCCGGAGTCTTCGGACCGTTGTTGGGATCGCCGACCAGGTTCAGCCGCTGCGTTTTGCGGCCCGTGTTGGCGATATCGACGCCCGTGTAGACCATGATCGGCGGGCCACTGTCGAACCGCGTCAGGCCTTCGAGAGACCAGCCGCCCAGCAGCAGGTCGGTCGCCCGGTTCCAGTTGCCCCCGAACGTCCTGCCGCGCCCGAAGGGCAGTTCATACACGTAGGCAAAGATGAACACATGGTTGATGTCCCAGCTCGAGCGGCTCCAGTCCGACCGCCGATGGAACGGATCCTGGGTCTTATTGCTCTCGGCAAGAGAGGAGTCGTTGTCGAGCGACTTTTGGAACGTGTAGCTCATGTTGAACTGCAGGCCGTTCGAGTAGCGCTTCTTGAGCGAGACTTCCAGGGAGTTGTAGGCGCCGGCGAACTGGTTCGAGCCGCCGTCGAGGTCGCCGAAATCGGTCAACAGCCGCCGCGGGTTGATGGCGCCAGGCCCCGGCGTCAGCGCGTTGTTGAATGGCGAATAGCCGATCTGCTTGCGGCTGGCCGAGCCGACATACCCGATATCGAGCGTCAGGTCGTCCTGAAGCTGCCGCTGCACGAACAGGTTCCACTGCGTCGAGTACGGCGAGCGGTTTTCAGGGTTCTGAGGCCAGCCACCGATCGCCGCGGTTGATTCGAACGAGGGACCCGGCGCGGTGATCGACTGATCGAGCACGCCGCCGCGGTTGGGGCTGAACACCTGCTGTACGGTGAAAGGCCAGAATTTGCGCAGGTCCTGCAGCTCCTGCACAAACGTCGAGTTGTAGAACATGCCGATGCCGGAGCGGATCACGGTCTTGTCGCCGAGCCGGTAGGCAATACCGAACCGCGGCGCGAAGTCGTTCTTGTCGCTCTGGATCAGCGCGCGGCCGTAGCCGTCCTGGCGCGCCGGCAGGTTGCGTTCGCCGGTCGGCGGAGCCGGCTGTGGGTTGGTGGTCGCCCACAGCAGGCGGCCTGAGTAGGTGCCGTCGGAATCCCGCAACACCTGCAGGTTGCCGAGGCGGTCGGTCGAGTCGTAGGGGCGGCTGCCGAACTGATACATCAAACCCAAGTTGACCGTCAGCCGGTTGGTGATGCGCCAGTCGTCCTGCACGTGAACCATCATGAAGTGGCTGATGCCGTCGGTGAGCGTATTGCCCTGGCCGCGCCGGATTTCGCTGGGGTAGCCCAGCAGAGCATCCGCCATCGCGAAGCCGGTGAGACCGCCGTCGAAGGTGGCGTCGCCGTTCATCGGGTTCGACGTGTTGGTGTAGAACTTGCGGTATTGATACTGGCCGCCCACCTTGATGGAGTGGTTGCCGTGAATGTGCGAGAAGTTCGAGCGCCACTGCCAGATGTTGTCGCCGGTCACATCGCCGCCGCCGCTCGTCAGGCCGTAGGAGCCGAAATTGATATTCACCAGCGGGTCGCCGAAAACGTCCTGCTGGTACATCTGGATGCCGGTCTGCTGGAAATACTCGGCGCGTGAAATCACGCTGTTGGTGGTGATGCCGGGGTTGTTGGGCTGATTGGTGCCGAAGCCGACCTCCAGAGTCGTGTTGGGACTGAAGATGTGCGTCCAGCCCGAGGCGTAGTTGAATACGTCGAACTGGCTAACGCCGTCGTAGTTGGGGTTGGAGTTGGGGTCGAGCAGGTCGGCGTTCTGGTAGCTGTAACGGAAGAAGAACAGGTTCTTCTCGTTCATGTTGTAGTCCCAGCGCCAATGGATCGAGTCGCGGTCGTTGGCCTGGCTGCGGTTCCCAACCAGATTTTGCACGTCTCCGGCTCGGTTCGGCTCGGGCATCAGCAGGCTGATGGTGGTGGGAATCGCCGGATTGATCAGGGCCTGCGGAATCACG
This sequence comes from Terriglobia bacterium, assembly GCA_963824095.1. GTDB lineage: Bacteria > Acidobacteriota > Terriglobia > Bryobacterales > UBA6623 > JBBDWJ01. The sequence continues at coordinate 60,514 of CAWGNS010000006.1, forward strand.
TTGTTCTCGAAAATCCCGCCACTGATCGGATTCTGCAGGATGACCGGTTTATCCTGGCTCAGCAGACGCGAAAAGTCGCCTCGCCGGAAGTCGTCGGGCGGTACGCTGGCAAGCTGCGTACTGCCGCGCCGCCGGCGAAAGCCTTCCCAACTGACGAACCAGAACATTTTGTTCTCCAACTTCGGGATCGGTCCGCCGACCGCCACGCCGTATTGATTCAACCGGAACGGCGTCTGGGGCAGGCCGTTTCGGTTGGCGAAAAACTCGTTGGCATCGAACGAGTTGTTGCGCAGGTATTCATACACGGTGCCGTGCAACTCGTTGGTTCCCGACTTGATCACCATCGAGACGTTGGCGCCCATCGAGCGGCCGAATTCCGAACCGGTGTTGGTGGCGACCTTGAACTCCTGCAGCGCGTCCATCGGCGGCGAGATGCCCGGCGAGTTCATCATCTGCATGTTGGAGTCGAAGCCGTCGAGCGTGAAGTTGTTATCCTGCGGGCGGCCGCCGTTCACCGAGATGAGCTGCGTTCCCGACTGGCCGGTGCCCTTGCTCTGGCTGCGCGTCACCGAACTGGTCCCGGCGCTGAGCAGGATCAGGCGCGTGTAGTTGCGCTGGTTGACCGGCATGCGCTCCAACTCGTTGGCGTCGACCACGTTGCCGACCGAAGCTTCCGAGGTTTGCAAGATCGGCGCGGCGCCGGTCACCTCAATCGTTTCGGTGACATCGCCGAGCTCGAGAGTGAAGTCGACCGCCAGCACGGCCGCCACTTGCAGCACGATACCGTTGCGGACTTGGGTCTTGAATCCCGACACTTCCACCGCCACGGTGTAGGTTCCCGGATTGAGAGGGGTCACGCGGTAGTGCCCCGCCTCGTTGGTCGGCACTTCACGCGTGAAGCCGGTGCCTTCGTTGGTTACTTTCACCGCCGCGTTAGGAACCGCGCCACCGCTTGGGTCGTTCACGGTGCCGACGATCGTAGCGGCAGTTTGGGCAAACATCAATACGGGCGACAGCAACAGGGCCACGCCCAGCAAAGACGCAAATACGGCTATGCTCTTGGTCGTCATTCTCATATGTTGCATTCCCTCAAGGTTGCTCCCCTCCAAAAATCGCGCCGCGGCGCTGAGGAGGCGAGCCAATTGTTCCCGGTGGAGCGTCCGGCTGGAATATGGCGTGAATCCCAACCCCCACTTTTCCAACGCCCCATACAGTCTTCTCTGCCTGCGGCCTGCAGGCCGGAGTTGAACCTCGACATCCTCCCGTCGGACGGCCAACAGCGGCCGCCTCAAGGCGGATGGTATCGTTAACAAATAGCGTCCCGGAGTGACCCTCCTTAGCAACCACCACCTCGCCCGAGACGGCGGACCGTCCCGGACGGCTATCATCCTGATACCGTTAACAAATCAGTGCCTGGTAAACCCCTGGTTTCCAGATCTAACCCCTACCCGAAGCAGGACGGGCCACCCCGGCCCCTATTCTATAACCCATTGAGACTATTTTTGGCAACTCTTTTCGAGGGTAATCGCTGAAATATCACGGGAGGGGCTGTGATCCCAGGCCAGGGGCAGGCCGGGCGCCGTTGCTACAATGTCACCTCGGGACAGCCTGCGAGAGCACCCGCGGATGCCGCGCGAGAGCGTTTGGGATGCCCGCGAGAGGATGTGGCTCCTTGCGGCGCGGGGATCCCGTAAGGGGCCTAAACCGGGAACGCCTCAAACCGTCCCGACCGGCAGGCGGAGGGAATGCCCTTTCATGGACTTCGTGCGAACACTTGCGGTGGCAAACGGGCGGAAGCGGCGCTGCGCCTCGACAGCTCAACGGGAACAATCACCGCGTTTCGCAGCTCGATTTTTCAGAAGTCTGCGGGACTCGCAGGGTGCGAAACACGGTGACTGTCCCCCTCAGGCCCCGCCGGCACGATTCGGCCGCGCCCCGTGGACCGTGTTCCTGCTCCTTGCGACACTGCTGTTTGTACCGGGATTGGTCGCGCTCCGGCTGGCCGCGCAAGGCGTTGCTACATCCAACGCCACTCCGGCGCCGCGCGCCGAGTGGTCCGGCAAGCCGTTCCCCTTGCGGTTCACCGACGTCGCCCAGGAAGCGGGGCTGGCCATGAAGTTCACCTACGGCGCCGACCAGACGAAGAAGTACATTGTCGAGGTCAACGGCGGCGGAGTGGCCTTTTTCGACTACGACAACGACGGCTGGCTGGATCTGTTCTTCACCAACGGCTCGCGTCTGGAAGGGTTCGGCGATGCCGCCGCCCCCACCAGCCACCTGTTCCACAACACGAGGGACGGACATTTTACCGACGTAACAGCCAAGTCCGGCCTCGGTTTTGCCGGCTGGGGAGGCGGCGTGTGCGCCGGTGACGTCGACAACGACGGCCACCTCGACCTGTTCGCGGCCTACTGGGGGCCCAACCGTCTCTATCACAATCAAGGCGACGGCACTTTTCGCGAGATCGCCGCCAAATCGGGCGTGGCGGGCCCTGGCAGTGAGTGGAGCTCGGGCTGCACGTTCCTCGACTACGACCGCGACGGCCGCCTCGACCTGTTCGTCACCAGCTACCAGCAATTCGACCCCGCCAAGGCGCCGCCGCCGGGCGAGGGTTCCAACTGCGAATGGAAGGGCATGCCGGTGTTTTGCGGGCCGCGCGGGCTGCCCTACGGCCGGGTGACCTTGTTTCATAACCGCGGCGACGGCACTTTCGAAGACGTCACGGCCAAGACCGGCATCGGCGCCATCAAGGGCTTCTACGCCTTCACCGCGGTTGCCGCCGATCTGAATCGCGACGGCTGGGTCGATCTGTTCGTGGCCTGCGATTCGACTCCCAGCCTGTTCTTCCGCAACAACGGCGACGGCACCTTTAGCGAGATCGGCGCCGAGACCGCGCTCGCTTTCAATGAGCACGGCTTCGAGCAGGGCGGCATGGGCATCGCCATCGGCGACTACGACCGCGACGGCTGGCTTGACCTGGTCAAGACCAACTTCGCCGGCGACTACCCCAACGTTTTCCACAACCTCGAGGACGCCATTTTCGAGGACGTCGTGGTGCGCGCCGGCCTGGCCGTGAACCCGCAGTACGTGGGCTGGGGCGTCGGGCTGGTCGACCTCGACAACGACGGCTGGCAGGACGTGTTTCAGGTCAACGGCCACGTCTATCCCGAGCTCGACCACCAGGACCGCGTGCAGGAAGAGTACCGCCAGCCGGCGCTGGTCTACCGCAACCTGGGCGGAGGCCGTTTCGAGGATGTCTCCGAGCGCGTGGGCCCCGCGCTCGCGGTGAAAAAAGCCAGCCGCGGCGCCGCCTTCGGCGATTTCGACAACGACGGCGATATCGACGTCGCGGTAATGAACATGGGCGAGGGGCCGTCGCTCTACCGCAACGATCTGGAGAGCCAGGCCCACTGGGTCGCCTTGCGCCTGGAGGGCACCAAGTCGAACCGCAGCGCGATCGGCGCGACGGTAACGATCGAAGCCGGCGGCGCGACGCAGACCAAGCCCGTCGTCAGCCAGTCGAGCTACGTCTCGCACAGCGACCTGCGAGTCCACTTCGGCCTGGGAGAAACCGCCAAGGTCGACAAGATTCTGGTCCGCTGGCCCAGCGGAGCCGAAGAAAACTTTGCCGGAGTAGCAGCCGGCCAAGTGTATGAATTGGTAGAAGGTAGCGGAGCGGCGAAAGCGACGAAAGCCGAACCCGCCCGATAAGCGGCGCACCGCGAATCGGTACGGCGGACCGTAGCCGCGAATCGCCACTTGACGGCATGCGAATTGGCGCGACGCCCGCGGCTCCGAGTAGCGGTCCCGCGCTAACCGCCGTGCCCGGCGGCTTCGAGTGGCGAGTCCGATCTCACCGCCATGCAATCCCCAAACTCCAACCAAACGCACCACACACCGCCACAACCCCATCCCGGCCACCCGAAAACCGCACGGCTCCGCGCTATCGTGTCAACGGGACTCCTCGCGATCCTACTGGCCGCCGCCCTGGTCCCCACCGCCACCGCCCAAACCCCCGACGTAACCCGACTGCTCACCCAGGAAAAAGACCCCGCCGCCCTCTCCGCCGCCGCCCAGCATCTCGCCGTCGCCCAGCAAATCGCGCCCGCCGAAAAACTCTGGCTGCGCGCTCTGGAACTCGATCCCGGCTTCTTCCCTGCCCTGTTCAACCTCGGCTACCTGCATTTCTCCCAGCAGGAGTTCGCAAAGGCCCGCCCTTTCCTCGAACGCGCCGCGCAAGCCTCCCCGCAAGACTTCAACAGCCACTACCTGCTTGGGGCCACCTGCCAACGCCTCGGCCGGCGCGAAGACGCTTTGCGCGCCTGGCGCCAGGCGCTGGCGATCCAGCCCGACAATCAACGCCTGATGCAGGTGATGGCCGTCGAATACGGAGCCGGCCGCTACTTCCAGGAAGCCGCCGAACTGGCTCACCGCGCCCTGCAATCGAACGCCGAAGACCCCAACCTCTACTTCATCGCCATCAAGGCCTACCAGGACGCCGGAAGCCAGGCCGAGGCCATGGAAATCGCCGCGCAGGCCGTCAAGAAATTCCCCGACTCGGCACGCGCTAACTTCGAATACGCCTTCCATTTACAGAAAACGGGGAAATTCGACGAGTGCTTGCCCTATTTAAAGAAAGCGATGGAGATCGACCCCAAGTACGAGGAGCCTTTCTTCTTCTACGGCGACGTACTAGTCCGGCGCGGCGAATACAAACAAGCCATCGCACCCTTGCGGCAAGCGATCGAAGACCGCCCCGACTACGTCGCCGCCCGAGTCACTCTGGGCCGTGCCTGGATGGGCCTACGCAACTGGGACGCCGCGATCCAGGAATTACAGGAAGCCGCCCGCCGCCAGCCCAAACACCCCCAACCTCACCTACTGCTCTCGCAAGTCTATTTCCGAATGCACGAAGAACAAAAAGCCCACCAGGAAAAAGAACTCTCCCTCCGCCTCCGCCGGGAAAACCCAACCCTCCTGGAGTCCATTCAAGGAAGACCCTTCCCCGAATAGTGGACTGTCCCGAAGCACCGCCACCACAAACCCGAGCCCCGCGCGTCAGCAAGCGGTGGCCAGTAGGCTCTCAATCGCCCACAAGTTTCGGCGGCCAAGCCGCGCCATACCCGACTCGTTCCGAACCTCGCGTGTAGCCATTCCGCGACCAAAATCCACCAACCCAAAAGCAGAGCCGCAGAAGCAACAGGCTGCTGAAAACTCCAGTAGGTCCCACCGGCATCCCACGCCAGCCTTCCGCGCCAGCCGGTACCCACCGCGGCATCCACCACCGCCAGTCCCAGCTCGCCGCCGCATCCACCACCGCCCAACGTCTCCGCCGCCTCGGCCCGCTGGCTTTACGCCTGCGGCTCTGTTCCGCAAACCCGTGCTGCCGGCCCATGCCACCGTCTTCATTGCTTCGCCGCGCCGCCCACCGCATCATCCACCCGCTGCTGCGGCGCCATGCTCGCCGCCGAGCGGCTCAGAATCGCAATATCCACCCGCCGGTTCTTCGCCCTCCCCGCCGCCGTGCGGTTATCGGCGATCGGCCGCCGCTCGCCATACCCCGCCACCGAAACCCGCCGCGGGTCCATATCAAAACGGTCCACGAACAAGTCGAGCACCGCGATCGCGCGCGCCGTCGACAGTTCCCAGTTGGAGGGAAATCGCGCGTTGCTGATCGGCGTGTTGTCCGTGTGCCCTTCCATGCGCACGGGCTGATTGGGCAGCTCGGCAACCACGGCGGCGACTTCGCTCAGCAGATCGGCAGCGCCCGGCAAAAAGCTGGCCTGGCCCGGCGGGAAAAAACCCGACTCGCGTAGGCTGATCACCAGTCCGCGCGGCGTCAGCGACAGGCCGATCTTGTCGGCATCGATCAACGGCGCGAGCCTCTTTTCGATGCGCGCCTTGATCGGCGTCAGTTCCGCCATGGTCAGCACGCGCCGCGCATCGGGCGCGTTCGCTTGCTGCTGCTGCGCCAGATCCTCGGCGGCCATCGTCGCCAGCAGTTGTTGCATCATTGCGGAGTCGTTGCTCAGCACCGCCGAATACATCGCCGAGATCCGCTTCATACGGGCGGCGTCGACGTGCGAGGTCGCAAACATCACCACGAAGAACGCGAACAGCAAGGTGACGAAATCGGCGTAGGAAACCAGCCAGCGCTCGTGGTTTTCCGGCGGCTTTTTACTTCTGCGCCGCATGCTGGACCTCCGGCGCGCCACCCGGCGCTCCGCCCAACTCCTCGTCGGTCTGTTTGTCGGATTCCAGATAGCCGCCCAGCTTGAAGCGAATCAGCCGCGGGTTGAGTCCCTCGGTTAGGCAGATCACGCCCTCGAGCATCACCTCTTTGCGCACCACGAAGCGTTCAATGCGGCTGATCATGCGCTTAGCGCCGGGCAGCAGCACGATGTTCGCTAGGCCTACGCCGTAAATCGTCGCCACAAAGGCCACCGCGATTCCCCGGCCCACTTCCTCGATGTTTTCCAGATGCTTCATCACCTGGATCAGCCCCAGCACCGCGCCGATGATGCCGATCGTCGGCGCATAGCCGCCGGCCGCCTCGAGCACCTTCGCTTCGGCTTCGCGCCGCGCCGATTCCTGGTGAATTTCGACCTCCATGATCTCGCGCAGCTCTTTCGACTCGGTGCCGTCGACCGCCAGCGTGACGGCCTTGCGCAGGAAGCGGTCGGGGAGCACCGACAGCTTTTTTTCCAGTGAAATAATGCCGTTGCGGCGCGCCTCCTGCGCCAGATCGACGATCTGGTCGATCACTTCGTCCAGGTCGACGTTGCTATTGCTGAACACGGCAAGAAACTGCTTCGCCGCCCCCCACACCACCGGCAGCGGCTGCGAGATCAGCGTCGCCCCCAGCGTCCCGCCGAAGACGATCATCGCAGCGGTCGGCTGCAGGATTTCCGAAACCGTGCCGCCTTCGAGCACTAGGCCGGCGATAATTCCGCCCAGGCCGACCAGCAGTCCCAGAAAGATGCCTGCGTCAATCTTCATATCGAAACACGGGCCGCGGCGCCGGAGGTGTGTCGCCAGCCGGCTCCGCCACAACGGCGGTCCCAATCCTTTGGCGGTAGTGGACGACCCGTTCGATGACTTCGCTGGGGCTTTCCAACACGACGAGCTTCTTCCCACTGCTCAGGGAGACCACCGTGTCGGGAGTGGGCTCCACCGTTTCGATCAGCTCTGCATTCACCACCACAGGGTGCCCATTGAGCCGAGTCAAACCAATCATCTAGGCAACCCTGGCTCCCTTATCGGCCTACACAAGCAAAGCTTGGAGTTGACAAGGAAAACAGCGTCTGGGGGTGTTCGCGCGACGGGGACGCGGCCACAGCGGGGTACCGCGGCAAGACCGCCAAGTACAAAGCCACAGGGGTAAGCCGGCAGGCCGAAGCACCAAGCAGTAGCTGAGCCGTAAAGCAAGCGCCGCGCTGCCGCAGAGCGTCGTTTCGACGCGGGCGGCTTCCGCACAACGGTGCGCAGAGTGGCGTGAGTGCAGTCGCACGAGAGGGTGTCCCGGGCGAAATAGCGGGCTTCCCCCCCGCCCCCTGCCGGCTCGGCCCGCCGGCTTACGCCTGCAGCTCTGTTTTCGCTACTCCCTCTGCGGCAGCCTGCCGACAAACCAAATAGCAATCCGCGGCCAACGCACGCATACGCGCCCGGCTCGGATTGCGGCGTGGTCTTTCTCGAACCCGGGATGCGGCGCCAGACGCCGCCTTAGCGGGTCAATGTTCGGCGGGGATCCAACGGAAGGGGTAGGAATCTTCGGAGGCTAGCTGCTCGCCGGAAAACTGCGCCCGCAGCAGGCCGGTGTCGGCGTGGCGCTGGTCCTGGTCGATGTAGTGGGCGACCTCGTGGGCGGCGACTCGCGCCAGGGCGCGGCCCAGCGTGTCCCAGCAGTGCGACTCGGGCATCAGGGCGACCACCCGGTCGAGATAGATTTCCAGCTTGGGCTCGACCTTGTCGCCCTCGACGCGCGCCGCTCCCAATACATCGGTTTCGGCGACCGCGGCCCGGGGATACAGGGCCAGGTGGATGGCGTCGGGCGGACAGGCCGACTCGGTGAGCGCCACCCCGTGGGAGCCCACCAGCGAGCGGAATTCGGTGTAGAAGGAACCTAGAGCGGGTGCTTTGAGGTCGGCCTGGTTGTCCAGACAGACTTTCCGGGTCTGCGCCTGGCCTAGACCGGCCAGGAGCGCCAATGGCAGCACCACGCGGATCGATAGGAAACCCAATGCCTTAATCTTTTCTTAACATTACTGTAATCATACCTTAATGGCCTGAGTCAATAGGTTTCTTGCGCAGCGGCGGGGGAATTGGGGCCCTAGAACCCATGTAGGAAGGACGGGATGCGGGGGATTTCAGACGCGCTTGGGTGGCCACGAGGGGCGAGAGCCTGGCGCGTGAGGGATGGCGACCGGCCGAGGCCGTCGACATTGTTGACCGCCTGAGAGTCAAACGGCGCCCGGGCAAACCGGGGAGTGGCGCCCTCCGATGGATTCTCTCTCTACCGGTTCATATAGTAGAGAATGGAGGGGGGCGCACTATGGGTCCTACTAAGGTCCCAAAGCACACTCGTCCGCAGAAGCGCGAGCCGGCCGAAACGACGGACCCGGTCCTGTTGATGCTCGGCGTCGGAAGCGACCTTTGGCGCGAGGAATCGGGAGACAATTTCGTCGAACGCCTGCGGTGCGAGGATCCGCCTCCCCCTCCGGCCCCGCCATACTGAACCGAGCCGCGGCCCTCAGCCGCGCGGCGGGGCCAGCTTCGACGACTGCGGCGGCTTGCCATCCACCGTCGTTGCTTCCATCAGCTCGATGCGGGTGCCATCGGGGTCGTAGAGATTGACCTGGCGGCGGCGGTTGACGCCGGTGTGGATCTCGATTTTGTGCTCGTAGGTCTTGAAATAGGGCCGTTGTTCGAGGCGCTCGACGGCCTTGGCGGCGTCGTCGACTTCGAGGGCGATGTGGTGCTCGACGCCGCGGTGGTCGGGCGCGGGCTCGTTTTTGTAGAGCATGAATTCGAGGTAGGTCGGGCCGTCGGGCACCCGCATGTTCACCCACGACAGCGTGTCGCTGTTGCGCGACGCGCCCCGCCAGAATTCCTCGAAGCCCAGGATGCCGTGGTAGAAGTCCATCGCCTTGGCGAGGTTGCCGACCAGAATCCCCAGGTGCAGCATGCGCTTGGAAATGCGGGCGTCGCTCATCGCTTTGCCCTTGTCGCGCATCGACCAGCCGTCGGGCTCGTACTCGACGATTTCGACGCTGTGGCCGTCGGGGTCGTCGACGTTGAAGTTCGAGTTGCCGCTGCGGCCTTTGGGCACGCGCTCGGGGACTTTGACGCCGCGCGCGGCGAGATACTGCCGCATGCGCTCGGCGTCGTCAGTGTAGATCGAGATGTGGGAGAGGCGGTCCTGCCCCGGTTCGAGACCGGGAAACAGCTCGATGTACTGATAGTCGTTGACCTTGATGAAAGTGAGATCGAGCGAGCCGTCGGACTTGTTGAGCAAAAACGGTTCGCCGAAGCCGAGGAAGTCTTTGTAAAAGGCGCGCGATTTTGCGATGTCGCTGACGCGCAAGCCAATGTGCGCGACGCCGAGGATTTTCGGCCGCTGGATGGGCTGGGCGGCCAGGGGCGCGCACACGGCCAGCGCCAGGAAGGCAAGCAGCGGCAGGCTGATGACCCGATTTCCGGCGCAGCTCGGTGTTTTCATCGCGCGTAGTGTATCAGACGGGGTTTGCGAACGGGGCAGTCGGTTTAGGAACACAACAGCTCGACATCAGCGACAACAGAGCCGCAGGCGTAAGCCGGCGGGCCGAGCTGGCAGCGCGGTCGGGGGCCGCAGGCGAGAAGAGGCGAACGCAGAGCGTGGCGGCCGGGATGCTGTCAACGGGCGGAACCGATGCGTTTCTCCGGCTTAGTGCCGCTTCAGCCCGCCGGCCGCCTGCGGCTCTGTGTTCGCGGGTTCGGCTCTGCTGTCGCTGATTCAGCTTGGGTTTCATTCCTGGCGCAGGGCCTCGGCAGGGTCGATACGAATCGCGCGTAAAATCGGGGGCAGCGCGGCCAGGAACACCGCGGCCGCAACCAATGCCAGCGCGGCGCCCAGGGCGGCGGGATCCCATGGCCGAACCTCGTAGAGCACGCGGCGCAGCGAATCCGGCCGACGCGGCATGAGCCGCCAGACCCAGCGCCAAGCCGGCTGGACACCAGCAGCAGTACTTCGCCCGACAACAAGCGCGCACAACACGGCTTGGCGCGGCTCCCAGGGCGACCCGAACACCGATCTCGCGCGTGCGAGCCTTCACGGCGTAGTCCAATGCCCCATAGAGGCCGATCGCCGCCAGGAAGGCTGCAATCGCCCCGAAAATCGACGACAGCGCCGCCAGCAGGCGCTCTTGCCATAACGACGCCTCCACCTCTTCGTGCAGCGTGTGGACCTCGACGAACGGCAGTTGCGGATCGAGCGAGCGCAGCGCCTCGCCGACCGGACGAATCACGGCCTCGGGATCGCCGCGGGTACGCACGTGCAGCACGAAGCCGTATTCGTAATCACCCGTAAACGGCCCGTAGACGATCGGCTGGATCGGCTCGCGCAGCGAGCGATATTTCGTGTCGCTCACGACTCCGGCGATCACCAGATCGGGAGGCGCGGCGGTGTCGGTCATCCCGATTCCGATCCGCCGGCCGATCGGGTCCTGCTGCGGGAACAGAAGCCGCACCAGCGCCTCATTGACGATTACGTTCTTCGGTTTGTCGCCGGCTTTATCGAAGGGCGTGAAATCGCGGCCGGCGATCAGCCGCATGCCTTCGGTTTCGAAGTAGCCGGGCGTGACGGCGTTCATGCTGCAATTGAGAAAGTCGTCCTTGCGGATGAGCTCTCCGGCGGGAGCCACACTCGCCTTCATGCCGGTGCCGCGCATCAGGGCGCGGCTGGCGATACTCGCCGCCGAGACCGCGGGCAGCGAGCGGCTGCGCTCGAGCAGTTCCCTTCCCAACTGCAGAGCCTGCTCCGGCGAGTAACCCCGCATGCGCGGGTCGATGGTAAACGTCACGATGTGATCACGGTCGAAACCCGGGTCCATCGAGCGCATTCTTGAGAGCGTCTCGACCAGCAGCGACGCGCCGATCAGCAGCAGAGTACAAGTCGCAACCTGCGCCACGACGATCATCTTATGCAAGGCCAGCCGCCGCGTGGTGGTGCGCCCGGCCCGCAAGGCCCGAACCACGCGCGTTCGCGCGCCGGCCAGCGCCGGGGACACGCCGAACAGCGCCGAGCTGAGCAGGGTCACGATCACGGCAAAGGCAAGCACCCGCCAGTCGACGTCAACCTGAACCGCGAGCGGCTGTAAGACCGCGGAGCGGTCGCGCATCGGCGGCAGCGCGCCGGCCAGCAGCGGCAGGCAGGCATAGCTGAGCAGAATGCCGGCCAGCCCGCCCAGCAACGCCAGCGGCAGGCTCTCGGCCAGAAGCTGACGCGCGACGCGCCAGCGGCTGGCGCCCAACGCCATGCGGACGCCCATTTCCGTCGTGCGCACGGCGGAGCGAGCCAGCAGCAGTCCCGCGACGTTGGCGCAGGCCATGATCAGCAGCAGTCCCACGCCCGCCATCAAGGCCACCAGGCCGTCCTGAAACTGCTCGCGCAAGACCGAAACGCCGTTGGCGATCGGCTCCAGGCGAAAATGGGCCTGCTGAAGCGCCCTCGGGCTGGTCCCCGCCTCGTCGGGAGTCTGCCTCATCAACTCCGCGTAGGCAGCTTGCGCCGCCGGCCCGGCCTCGGCTTGGGCGCTTTTCAAAGTCATTCCCGGGGCGAGCCTTCCGAAGATCTCGGCGTAGACGGTCGGGCCGGTTCCCCGGCCGCCGCGTTCCTCCGCATGGTTTCCGAGCCAACGGTCAGCGGTGGCCGGAACGCGAATGTCCGGGCTGGTGTCGATCGTGAGGCCGTTGAAGTGTTCGGGAGTCACCCCGACGACGACGAACGCGTGGGCATTGAGCGTCAGCTTCCGCCCGACGACTGCCGGGTCGGCCTGAAACCGGCGCTTCCAGAAGCTGTGACTGAGCACCGCCGGCATCTGCTCGGCCCGCTCATCCTCGGGACCGAGCACACGGCCCAACTCCGCACCGACACCCAGGTCGGAGAAATAATTCGACGAGACCAAGTGAACGCGCACGCGCTCGGTAGTTTCACCGCCCGTGAGCGGCACGTCGGCCCAGCCCTGGCAGAGCACCTGGGAGAGACTGGCCGACCGCTCGGCGAGTCCTTCGCAGAGCCCGTAGGGGAAATCCCAGGTGAGGAAGTTGGTCGGGTGGACCTCAATCAGCCGCACCAGCTCCTGCGGCCGTGTCACCGGCAACCGGCGCAACAGCAAGGCGTTGACGGCGCTGAAGATGAGGGTGTTGGCGCTGATGCCGACCGCGAGCAGCACGACGGCGGTCGTCGTGAAGACCGGGCTGCGCCGGAGCAGCCGCAGACCAAATCGCACGTCGCGCAGGATGTCGGGCATGAGCAATTCCAGCTTACAGCGCGCGGCGCCGGTTGACGCCGTACTTCCAACCGTGGCCTTCCAGTAGAGACAGGCGCGCCCGCCTATCCTCGCCGCAAAGCGGCGGCGAGTGGGGCAGGCCTCCGGCCTGCCCGGATCGGCCAGACGCCACCCAAAAGCCCCGTAGCGAAGGGCTCGGAGAGACCTGCGGCTTTTCTTTTGTTCCGCTCTGGCACGCGGGAGGATACAAATGCCGCAGGTCTCTGCGAGCCCTTCGCTACGGGTTCGCGGGCGGCAACGGGCAACCCGGTTTCAGGTGAGATGGTTTAGGCGAGCCGCCCGCGATGCCATAATAGACAGCTTGCCACCCGAGCCCGGCATGCCATGAGCTGGCGCGGATGGCAGCAGGCACTCGAAGGCGCGGGCGTGAGCCCGCGCTGAGCGCTCTCCGGCCGCACGGCCGGCGTATCGCCCGGGCCAGTTAGCGAAAGCTCACGCTTGCGGCTCTGAGTGGCTCGTCGCAAAGCGTTCGGCTTTTCTCAACGTGATTTGCCTGGACGCAATTCGCAGCACATGGGAGGTTGGATGAAACTCAAGGGAAAGAACGCCCTCGTCACTGGCGGCGGCAGCGGCATCGGCCGCGGTATCGCGGAATGCTTTGCGCGCGAAGGAGCACGGGTGGTGATCGTCGGCCGCACGGCCGCCAAGCTCGAAGCGGTGCGCGACGAGGCCGGCGAGGCCGGCGAGCGCATCCTGCCGTGCGTGGCCGACGCCCGCGACCGCACCAGTGTGCAGGAGGCCGTCGCCTGGGCGACGCGGCAGCTTGGCTCGGTCGACATTCTGGTCAACAACGCCGGCACCAACGTCGCGCGGCGCGCCATCAAAGACCTCTCGCCCGACGACTTCGAGCTGATGATCGAGACCAACCTCAACGGGCCATTCTATTTTGTCCACGCCGTGCTGCCGCAGATGCGCGAGCGCGGCGAGGGCTTGTTGATCAACATCTCCTCGACCGCCGGCGTGCGGGTCAGCGAGGTCGCTGGCGGCGGCTACTCGGCGTCGAAGTTCGGGCTGGCCGCGTTGAGCCTGCAGATCGGCCTCGAGGAAGGCAAGAACGGCATTCGCTCGTGCATGATCTGCCCCGGCGAGGTGAACACGCCGATTCTCGACCGCCGCCCGGTGGTGCCCAGCCCGGAGCAGCGCGCCCGAATCCTGCAGCCCGAAGACCTGGCCCAGGCGGCGCTGCTGATCGCCACTCTGCACCCGCGGGCGACGATCCCCGAGATGATCCTCACGCCCACTTTGCAGCAGTTCGGGTAAGAGCAGTCGCGCGGTCTTGGGGCGACCAGCAGGCCCGCGCCACAGAACGCTTTGCTTTCTGGCACGGCCTTGCGCGACACTATGTGGTCTCTTCCGCCGGAGAGCCGCGCGAGACTGCTCTACCCGCTGCGGCCTGCCCGCTCGACCGGCCACTCGGAGCCGCGGGCGTGAGCCCGCGCTGAGCGCTCTCGAAGCGCTATGCCGCAGCGCTGGTTTGCCAGCTACTCCAACCGCTCAGCGCAAGCTCACCCTTGCGACTCTGAGTGGGCGGTCGGACATGGCAGGGCGAACAGGGACGAGTTGAGCCCAGTGGCGGGTTGAACCCAGTGGCGGGCCATCGCCATCGCGCGTTCGCTGAATCCAACGACACGAGAAACACCATGAATAAACTCTGCCTCTGCCTCGTCCTGCTGCTCGCCGCACTCCCTGCCGCCGCGCAGCAAAACACGCTGACCCCGCAAGAAGCCGAACAGGGCTGGCTGCAGCTCTGGGACGGCCACAGCTTCTACGGCTGGGAGTTCCACGGCGACAGCAACTGGACGATCCACGACGGCATTCTGCGCTGCTCTTCGGGCGGCTCGGGATGGCTGGGCACAACAACGATGTTCGGCGACTTCCACCTCAAGCTCGAGTTCCGCACCGCCGCCGACGGCAACAGCGGCGTGTTCCTGCGCTCAGCGCGCACCGGGCAGCCGCACCGCACCGGCTACGAGCTGCAGATCTTCGACAACCAGCAGCTTGGCTTCAACACCGGCAGCCTGGTCTTCTACGCCAAGGCCAAGCCCACGAAAATCATTCCCGACGACTGGAACAGCTACGACATCCAGGTCGAGGGCAGCCACTTCCTGGTCACCCTCAACGGCAAGGTGATCTTCGACGGCGACAACCCCACCCACGCGGTCGGGGTCATCGGCTTGCAATACAACGTGGATAAGCCGATCGAGTACCGCAACCTCAAGATCAAGCCGCTGGGCTTGCAGCCGCTGTTCAACGGCAAAGACCTCAGCGGCTGGACCAAGGTCGACCGCACCGACCGCCCCTCGCCGCACGAGTGGTCGGTCCGCGACGGCATGCTGCACGTGGAAAAGGGCCCCGGCGAGTTGGAGTCGGAGAAGGAGTTCAATAACTTCGTGCTGCAACTCGCGGTGCGCACCAACCCGCCCGACGCCCAGCACCATCCCAACAGCGGCATCTTCTTCCGCGGCGACAAAGGCGTCGTCGGATCGGGCTACGAGTCGCAGATCCGCAACGAGATGCAGTACGGCGACCCCAACATTCCGCTCGACTACGGTACCGGCGCCATCTACAACCGCCAGCCCGCGCGCAAGATCGTCGCCAAAGACGGCGAGTTCTTCTACCAGACCATCGTCACCTACGGCCGGCACTTGTCGGTCTGGGTGAACGGGATTCAGGTGAGCGATTTCGAGGATACCCGGCCCGAAGGCCACAACGCCCGCCGGCAGGCCAGGCTGACGCCGGGAGTGCTGAGCCTGCAGGCGCACGACATCACCACCAACATCGATTTCAAGGACATTCGGGCGGTGGAGTTGCCCGAGCGGGTGATTCCGTAGATCGACGGACGCGTCGCGATTCGTCTCTGAGGAAGGACCCGACGCCAACGGGGCTGTGGTGGAGGGCGGCACTGCGCGGGCCGGAATGTGCCGTTTTTTCCGCGGCCGGCAAGAAACCGCCTGACGGCGGCTACAGGCGAGAGCGCCTGTCCTTGCGTCGGGACACACCCAACTATCGGTCCCAAAATCGGTTCCAAACCGAAGGGTGGGCCGTGTCGCCGCAGCCGAGGCTAGGAGTCGAGGCGCGCGGCGAAGATCGCCAGCTCCAGCCGGTCGCGCACCGAGAGTTTCTCGGAAATCTCCTGCAACTGGATGGTTACCGCGTCCAGCGGCAGCGAGAGGTTTCCGGCGATTTCGCGGTCGCGCGCACCCTCCCGTACCAGGCGTAGGATTTCGCGTTCCCGCGAGTTGAGACGCTGGGCGTAAGCTTGCTTCTCCATAGTGAAAGTAATTTCGAGGGATCGACCGCTAAGCTAAAGATAACCTTTCTATTTATGCGACAGAACTCCAGCCACTGGACGGACCGGGCCGGCAGCGAAGGGCAACGCCGGCTAGGGCTTTACGGAGAATTTACGTGCAACGGGGTTGCCAAACCCGCCGAGGCGCCTCACCCGCGCTCAAACCGGCCGTAAGTCCATGGTTCCAGCCAGGCTAGCTCCCCTGCCACCCCCGCTGGCCCGGACCACTGCCCGTCCCGCCCTGACGGACAGGGAAAGAAACCCTGACGTTTTCGTCAGTCTCTGCAGGTTGTGCCGGCGGATGAGGGCATTGCGGGCTGCTGGGGAACCAGGTGCCAGGTTTCCAGGGGCGGCGGGGTGTAGTGTACGCCGGAATTCCGTGGGGGCCGGGCGTTGCGAATTTCGGGAAATTTACGGGCTCGATGGCTGTCGAAAGGCCGCGTCGAGCGTCGAACGCAGGGACGTTCCGGTCCGGAATCGGCCCGGGGCCGGCTTGGCTAGCGGCGGCGCCCGAAAATACGGGAGAGGGCCGGCCCAGAGCAAGCGAGGCCGAACGGGGCACCCGTGGCCATGGCGCCCGGGGTCCGGCGGGACGGTTTGCACTTTGGCGGGAACCCTGGCGGTTCTCGCGCGTATAGATAACATCGCGCCGGTTGGGTGGAACACCGGCCAGGTTGGGCGCAGGTACCGTAACCAAGGCAGGTTGGTCGCCTGCGGTTGCTTACCTTGCGGGCTGGGCATATACCATTTCTGCTACCTTGAAGCGCGGAAGACGCCCGGGGGTCGCGGCGGTTGCGTCACGGCGAGCCGCCGCAGGCTGACGCGGGCTGTTTTCCAGGTCCGGCTTTCCAGCCGCCCAGGTGTGCGACGACGGGCAGGCGCGCCCCGAGACCTCGGCCGCAACGACCGGCGAACCAGATCGAGCGCGACCAGCGCCGCGGCAGTGCTGCGGCGGATACCCTTGGGAGACCCATGACGATGACGAAACCTGGCACCCTTACCCCCAGCACCCTTCGCAGTACCCTCGGCACGCTACGCGCCGCCTTTGCCGCGCAACCCGGCGCGGGCCGCCTGCTTCTGGCCGCCTGCTTGTTAATCTGTAATGTAATGACCATCATGGCCCCGCCCGCTTCGGCGCAAGATCAACAAATCGATATCCCCTACAAGAAGTTCGTGCTCGACAACGGTCTCACGTTGATCGTCCACGAAGACCACAAGGCGCCGATCGTCGCCGTCAACGTCTGGTATCACGTCGGCTCCAAGAACGAGAAGCCGGGCAAGACCGGTTTCGCCCACCTGTTCGAGCACTTGATGTTCAACGGCTCGGAGAACTTCAACGACGACTATTTCATTCCGCTCGAAAAGGTCGGCGCCACCGACATGAACGGCACCACCAACGAAGACCGCACGAACTATTTCCAGAACGTGCCGTCGACGGCGATCGATCTGGTGCTGTTCATGGAATCGGACCGCATGGGCCACCTGGTGGGCGCCATCGACCAGGCCAAGCTCGACGAGCAGCGCGGCGTGGTGCAGAACGAAAAGCGGCAGGGCGAGAACCAGCCTTACGGCAAAGCCTACGATCTGCTGACGACCAACACCTACCCGGCCGGCCACCCCTATTCGTGGACCGTGATCGGCTCGATGGAAGACCTCAACGCCGCCTCGCTCGACGACGTCAAGGAGTGGTTCAAGAACTACTACGGCGCGGCCAACGCGGTGATCTGCATCGCCGGCGACATCGACGCCGAAACGGCCAAGCAGAAGGTCGAGAAGTACTTCGGGGACATTCCGTCGGGGCCGCCGGTGACGCGGCAGCAGAGCTGGGTCGCCAAGCGCACCGGCGAGCACCGTCAGACCACGCAGGATCGCGTGCCGCAGTCGCGCCTCTACATGGTCTGGAACATTCCCCAATACGGCGCGCCCGACACCACCTATCTCGACCTGGTGACCGACGTGCTGGCGCAAGGCAAGAATTCGCGGCTCTACAAGCGGCTGGTCTATCAGGACCAGATCGCCACCGACGTCGGCGCCTTCCTCGATTCACGCGAGATCGGCAGCCAGGTGCTGATTCAGGCATCGGCGCAGCCCGGCGGCGACCTCGCCAAGGTCGAGGCGGCGATTCGCGAAGAGCTGGCGAAGTTCCTCAAGGACGGCCCGACCGCCGAGGAGATGGACCGCATCAAGACGCAATATCGCGCCCGCTTCCTGCGCGGCATCGAGCGCATCGGCGGCTTCGGCGGCAAGTCCGACATCCTGATCCAGGGCGAGGTGTTTCTGGGCCAGCCCGACTTCTACAAGGTGCGGCTCGACCGCGTGGCGAAATCCACCGCGGAGGAGCTGAAGCGGGCCGCCAACGACTGGCTCTCCGACGGCCTGTTCGTTCTCGAAGTGCACCCCTTCCCCGACTTCAAGAACACCGAAAAGGGCGTCGACCGCACGAAGCTGCCCGAGGTCACGCAGTTCCCCAGCCTCGATCTTCCCGAGACGCGCCGCGCCACGCTCTCCAACGGCCTCAAGGTCGTGCTGGCCGAACGGCATGAGATTCCCATCGTCGATTTCGATCTGCTCGTCGACGCCGGCTATGCGGCCGATCAATTTGCCGCGCCGGGCACCGCCAGCCTTACGATGGACATGATCGACGAGGGCACCAAGACACGCTCGGCGCTCGAGATCAGCGAAGCGCTCGACCAGCTCGGCGCGAATTTACACGCCGGCGCCCACCTCGATACCTGCACCGTGTCGCTCTCGGCGCTGAACGAAAACCTCGACAAGTCGCTCGACATTTTCGCCGACGTGATCCTGAATCCGACCTTCCCGCAAGCCGACTTCGCGCGCTTGCAGCGGCAGCGGCTCGCTCGCATCGGCCAGGAGAAAGCGCAGCCGGTGGGCATCGCGCTGCGGCTGCTGCCGCAGTTGATCTTCGGCCCCAAGCACGCTTACGGCAACCCGCTCACCGGCAGCGGCACCGAGGCCTCGGTCAAGGGCATGACCCGCGAGGATCTGGCGAAATTCCATAGCACCTGGTTCCAGCCCTCCAACGCGACGCTGATCGTCGCCGGCGACACCACGCTCGACGCCATCGTGCCCAAGCTCGAAGCCAAGCTGGCCGCCTGGAAGACCCAGGCCAAACCTCCGCAGAAGAACCTCACCGAGGTGCAGTTGCCGGCCAAGCGCGTCGTCTATGTCGTCGACAAGCCCGACGCCATGCAATCGATGATCATCGCCGGCGTGCCCGCCCCGCCCACCAACAATCCCGACGAGATCGCCATCGAGACGATGAACACGATCCTGGGCGGCTCGTTCACTTCGCGCATCAACATGAACCTGCGCGAAGACAAGCACTGGGCCTACGGCGCGCGCAGCATCCTGTACGACGCCAAGGGGCAGCGGCTGTTCTTCACCTACGCGCCGGTACAGAGCGACAAGACCAAGGAATCGATGGTCGAAATCGACAAAGAGCTGCGCGGCATTCTCGGCGACCGGCCGCCGACCGCGCAGGAACTCGATAAGGCGCAGAAGAACATGACGCTGCAACTGCCCGGTCGCTTCGAGACCAAAAGCTCACTGGAGTCCGGCCTCGAAGACATCGTGGTCTACGGTTTGCCCGAAGACTACTACGAGACCTACGCCGGCAAGGTGAACGCGATGGACCTCGGTAAGGTCACCGCGGCGGCGAAGCAGATCGTGCACCCCGACCAGATGGTCTGGATCATCGTCGGCGACCAGGCCAAGATCCAAAAAGGAATCGACGAGCTGGGCTTCGGCGAGATTCACAAGATGAGCCCCGACGGCGAGGTTCTGAACTAGGCTGATGTAGCGGCAGGCGCTCCCGCCTGTCGCCGCCGGCCGGCGGCCCTTGTGGCCAGGACGCCCTACAAGGCCGTCCTGTGCACAGATCCAGGCCGGCGCAGGCGCTGAACCCCGAACGCCTGCGCCGGTCCCGCAGTCTTCGCGTACTTGTGCATGTTGCTCTTGTGTCCCGAGTTCAGATGAGGGACCGGGAGGGGCCTCCACTTCGCTGCGGCCGACAGGCGAGAGCGCCTGTCTCTACCCCCGGATGGCCCACACGAACCCACCAGGGAAGAACCATGCGAATCGCCACCAACCCCACTCTTAACGGCATGGCCGCCGTGCTCTTGCTCTTCAGCGCCGTGCTGCCCGCGCAGGAGGCTCCTAAGCCCACCCCGACCATCGCGGAAAAGACCGCCGATATGCAAAGCCTCGATGGGTTTCTGCCGCTCTACTGGGACGCGCGGGAGGGCAAGCTTTGGATCGAGATCGGCCGTTGGGACACGGAAATGCTCTACACCGAGTCGCTGGCGGCCGGCATCGGCTCGAACGACATCGGGCTCGACCGCGGCCAACTCGGCAGCGAAGCGGTTGTCGCCTTCGAGCGTGTTGGGCCCAAGGTGCTGTTGGTCGAGCACAACTATGGCTACCGGGCCGTCACCGGCGACGCAGCCGAACAAGAGGCCGTCAGCGAGTCGTTCGCCCGCAGCGTGCTGTGGGGTTTTACGGTCGCGGCCGAACAGGGCGACCGCGTGCTCGTCGACGCCACCGAGTTTTTCCTGCGCGATACGCATGGCGTTGCCGAGAGTTTAAAAAATGCCAAGCAGGGCACATACAAAGTGGATGCGTCCCGCAGCGCGCTCTATCTGCCATACACCAAGAACTTCCCGAAAAACACTGAAGTCGAGGCGACCCTGACGTTCACCGGCGGGCCCGCCGGCGACTGGCTGCAATCGGTTTCGCCCAGCAGCGATGCGGTCACGGTGCGCGAGCATCATTCGTTTGTCGAACTGCCCGGTCCGGGGTACACGCCGCGGGCGTTCGATCCTCGGGGCGGTTTTTTCGGCGTGTCGTATCTGGATTTTTCGACGCCGATCCAGGAACCGATCCGCAAGCAGTTCATCGCGCGCCACCGCTTGCACAAGAAAGACCCCAGCGCCGCGGTCAGCGACGTTGTCGAACCGATCGTCTATTATCTCGACCCGGGCACGCCCGAGCCGGTACGGTCGGCACTGCTCGACGGCGCGCGCTGGTGGAGTCAGGCGTTCGAAGCGGCCGGGTTCCGCAACGCCTTTCGCGTCGAGATGCTGCCCGCCGGCGCCGACCCGATGGACATCCGCTACAACGTGATCCAGTGGGTGCACCGCTCGACGCGCGGCTGGTCGTACGGCGGCGCGGTCGTCGACCCACGCACGGGCGAGATTATCAAGGGCAAGGTGACGCTCGGCTCGCTGCGCGTGCGGCAGGATTACCTGATTGCCGAAGCGCTGCTGGGCCCCTATGAACCCGGCCAACCGCGCAACCCCGCCATGGAGCGCATGGCCGTGGCACGTCTGCGGCAGCTCGCCGCCCACGAAGTGGGGCACACGCTGGGTCTTTCGCACAACTATGTAGCGAGCACGGCCGGGCGCGCTTCGGTGATGGACTATCCTCACCCGCTGATCAAACTCACCGACGCTGGCGGGATCGACCTCAGCGACGCCTACGCGACCGGCATGGGCGAGTGGGACAAGGTGGCGATCCGTTGGGGCTACGGCGAGTTCGCCTCCGGTGGCGACGACCCCGCCGCGCTCGACCGCATTCTGCGCGACGCCGCCCAACGCGGCATCTTTTTCCTCACCGACGCCGACGCCCGGCCGCTGGGCAGTGCGCACCCGGCCAATCACCTGTGGGACAACGGCTCGAACGCGGTCGACGAGCTGCAGCGCCTGATGACGGTGCGCGCCGCTGTATTGGGACGCTTTTCGGAGAAACAGATTCCCGAGGGCGCGCCGATGGCGACCCTGGCCGACACGCTGGTACCGCTATATCTGCTGCAGCGCTACCAGGTGGAGGCCGCGGCAAAGACCATCGGGGGGCTCTCCTATCGTTACGCGCTGCGCGGCGACGGCCAGCCGATCACCACGATGATTGCCCCGGCCGAGCAGCGCCGCGCGCTCGACGCCGTGCTGTCGACGATCTCGCCCCAGGCGCTGCGGATTCCCGAAACCGTGCTGAAGCTGCTGGCGCCGCGTCCGCCCGGGTTCCCCAGGACCCCCGAGTCTTTTGCCGCGCATACAGGAGTCACCTTCGACGCACTGGCGGCAGCCGAGGGTGCTGCCGATCACGTGGCGTCGTTGCTGCTGCACCCGCAGCGGGCGGCGCGTCTGGTGGAATTTCACGCGCGGGATGCTCAGCAACCCGGCCTGGCCGAGGTGCTCGAACACATCGTCGACAGCGTGCGGCGCGGGACGCCGGGAGCAAGCTATGAAGTGCAACTGGAGCGTGTCGCCGAGCTGGCGGTGTTGCGCAGGCTGATGTCGTTGGCCGCCGATGACGGCGCCTCGGCGACGGTACAGGCCCTGGCGCGCCACCAACTCAAGCAATGGCAGAAAGTGGCGGCCCAGCCTTCCGACGACGTCGACCTCGCCGCGCATCGGGAGTACGTCGCCGGACAAATCGCACGGTTTTTCGAGCACCCCAAGGAGATGCTGCTTCCCGAACCCGCCGAGGCGCCGCCCGGCCAGCCGATTGGCATGGCCGACTGGAGTTGTGGCTGGGAGTGAGATCGAACCTAACGCAAGAAACCATTGCGGAAGGTAACGCAAAACGGTTGGTAGCGGGAAACAGAGCCGCGGGCGTAAGCCGGCGGGCCGAAGCGGCACGAAGCCGCCGGGATCGATCCACAAGCGAAGGGCCAGGGGCAGCGTACCAAGCAGGGTCCCCCCCGGCCCGGCCCCGGCAGCGTGGGGCCATACGCCGCGACGAATCGCGACGCGGCAAACCGTGGAGGTTCACGCCACGGACGCAGTTTTTTTGATTCTGTGCCTTTTGGCACCGCTCGTGTCGTGTCTCAAAAATGCGCTGCCCTTTGGATGCGACGGGCGAGTCTTGCCCTGGACTTGCTTGGGTCCTCGGCCCGCCGGCTGACGCCTGCGGCTCTGATTTCGCGATTCGTGGCTCCGTGGTGGGACGCGGAACGGCGTGGAAGGCGAGGCCCCGCACCGCTGGCGCCGCGCCGTTGCTGGCGCTACTCGGACGGGTAGTTCTTCGAGTACCAATCCGCCGGCATGTTGGTCGCGATGTGCAGCACGCGGACGTGCGTGAATCCCATCTTTTTCAGCGCGCTGTACGCCGGGCGCACATTTGGACATTTCTCCATCGGGCAGCAACCGCAATAAATCACCAGATCGGCGTCCTTATCGAGATCGGCAACGGCTTTCTTGAGTAGCTCCATCCCCTCGGGCTTCGAGGTTGGGCCCGCAAAGATGGCGTCCCGGATGTGCTTGCCCTGGTAGAGCACCGGAAACGCCACGCACAGGATGGTCGGAGCGTCGCCGGACGACGATTCGAGCGTGGCAGCCAGTGCCGCGGGCTCGACAACGTCGGACGCAGGCCACGGGTTCGCCGGCTGTTGTCCGAACCCAGCCGCGCCGAAGAGCAAGGCCACGGCCAGCGCCGCGCGGGAAAGAATGTCTACCCTCATGTTCGACTCCTGACCCTATTATGGTGCGAAATGGCGGAGGGTGTCTGCCGAAAAAGACCACAAGCGGCCGCCCCAACCGCGCAACGCGCATCAACAGAGCCGCAGGCGTAAACAGGTTGCGGAAAAACTCCAGCCTGGCCAGCTGCTTCAGGGGAAGTCGCTTCGCATCTCGATCGCGGTCAGGCGAAACCTGCTGCCCTCAATGGGGACATGGTCACCGGCGGGTTAACTGGCATCTGCGGATTTTTCGCAGAGGTTTACGGGATTCCGCAAGGTGCGAAACTGCGGTGACTGTCCAGCCCTTCCGGCACGGTCTCTTTGTCCGGTTGGTCGTTGGCGTACTGCCGCTTCGCCCGCCGCCTTCGGTGCGCTTCGGCCCGCCGGCTTACGCCTGCGGCTCTGTTTTGTGGCTTCGTTGCCTGCGCGGGTAGGTGGCCACTCCATCTGAGTTCGAACAGGTGATGACAAAAAAGGCCTGCCGCGCCCGAGGGGCAAACGGCAGGCCGGGAACGCAGGCTCCGGTCGTGGGCGAAATCCCTTGTCCGCAACCTGCAGCGTTCGTCTATCTCGCTTAGAACTCGACGCGCACGCCGACCTGGCCGGTGCGGCTGCCTCCGAATTCGGCGGTGCGGGCCGAGGTGATGCGCCCGAAGCTATTGCTGTCGACCGACAGGTTGGGGTCGGCCAGATTCACGTGGTTGAACAGGTTCGTGAAGGTGCCTTCCATACGCAGGTGGACGCGCTCGGTCAGCGCGAACGTTTTGTTGAGGCCCAGCGACAGGTTGACCGTGCCGGGACCTTCGATGATGCCGATACCGGAGTCGCCGAAGCGACCGATCGGGGCCAGGTCGGAGGCCGGGTTGACGCCAATCGTGCAGGGCGATCCGAATTGCCAGCCCGCCGTGCCGGGGCAGCCGAACGCCGACGAATCGGCCCACTTGTCGCGGGTCGGGTTGCTGAGGTTGCCGTCGGCGAGGCGGTCGGGGTGCTGCGGCCGGCCGATGCGGCCCGAGCCGGTGCCCGAGGGGTCGCCCTTGGAGAAGGTCGGGGTCATATGCGGTCCGCTCTGCGCCAGGAAACTCGAGGTAAGCCGCCAGCCGCCCAACACGGCTTCCATCAGCGGGTTCATGCCGCGGCCGAAGGCGCGCCCACGGCCGAAGGGAAGCTGATAGCTGGCGGTGGTGATCCAGCGATGGCGGCGGGTCGCATAGACCGGGCCGTACTCGGCGCCGCGGTTGTAGAGATCCATGGCGCGTCCGCCGGCGGTCTCGCCCGCGAAGCCGCTGGGGTTGGGTCCCTGGTTATCGGCCAGGTTGCTGGCGAAGGTGTAGGTCGAGTTGAACAGCAGGCTGCTGCTGAGGCGGTGGTTCACTTCCACCTGGGCGGCATGATAGATCGCGCCGGCGCCGGTGGTGCGGGTGTTGATGGTGCCCCAGTTGGGGAAGGGCCGGCGGCTCAACGGTTGCGCCGCGTAGAAGTCGGTCGAGTAGTAGGACTCGTTCAGGTCCGGCGCCCAGACCAGAGACACCGTACGCTGCCCGATATAGGAAAGCCGCACCCCCGTGCCGCGGCCCAGGTCGCGGTCGACCGACAGGTTCCACTGGAACGAGTAGGGATCCTTGAAGTGAATGGCGTTGGCGGTTCCGAAGTAGGCGTTGCCGAAATCCTCGGCGGAGATACCGCTGCCGCCGGCGTTGATGTTCGGCCAGGCGAAGGTCGGCTTGCCGTTCACATCGGGATTGAGGAACTGCCGGGCGTCGGACTGCAGCGTGCCGGTCAGCGAGTAGAACACGTTGCCCAGCACGATTACGTTGTAGACGCCGAATCCGCCGCGCACCACGGTTTTGTTGTCCGCGAAAGGCCGGTAGGCAAAACCGACGCGGGGCAGAAAGCGCAGCTTGGGCACAAAGCGGAGACCTTCGGGAATACCGGCCTGGCTGGCCGACATCACCGGGGTGCAGGGCGCGCCGTTGGCCGAGGGACCCTCGGTGCTGCCAATCTCGGGGCAGGCGTTGAACGATTGCAGGTAGCCCGGAGCGAGGTTGGCTTCGGTGCCGGTCGGGAACACCACACGGCCCGACTTGGGAACACTGGGATCGAAGTTGCCGATGTTTCCGCCCGAGTCGCGGTAGGAGGGGTGGTATTCGTAGCGCAGCCCGAACTCGAGCGTCAGGCGCGGGCTCATCCGAAAGCTGTCCTGCGCGTAGTAGGCGTAGTGCGTGGTGCGGCCGTCGTTGTCGTTCTTGACTATCGCGAAAGCGGTTTCGACCGGCAGGCCCAGCAGAAAATCGCCCATCGGGACGCTCGAAAAGGTGCCGTCAAAGCTGTAGTTGCCGTAGTTGTCGCCGCCGATGAAGCCCAGGTCCGAACCGGCGCGCATGCGGCGGATGTCGAGGCCGAACTTCAGCGTGTGGCGGCCGTTGATCCAGGTCACGTTATCGGTTACCTGGAAGGTGTGCGATTTGCCGAAGCCGTCGACGCGGTCGACATCGAGGCCGGTCAACTGGTCGATCGAAACGTCGGGCAGGCCGTTGTAGGGGAAGCTGGGGCCGATGCCTTCGAGACCCAGCGAGTTGGTGAACGCCGGCCCGTCGAAGGGCATCGAATTGCTGTTGTCGAAGATCGAGAAACCGAAACGAAACTCATTGAGCACGCTGGGCGACAGGGTGTAGTTGTGCGACACCACGAACATCTTGTTGTTCTCGACCGCGGTGCCCGAAGGCAGCGCCAGCGGCTTGGGCGTGTTGGTCGTGGTGTCGAGCCAGCTCCAGCGGGCGAACAGCGACTGCTTCGAGGTCAGGTAGTGATCGACGCGAACGTCGTATTGGTTCGAGCCGTAGCTGTTGTCGCGGTTGTCGATGTAGTTGGCGTCGTGAATCCGCGTCAGGTCGCCGGCGTTGGGCAGCGGATAGAGCCCCAGAATCTTCTTGGCGGCGCCGCTGATCTGCGAGGCCGGAATCACGTTGTTGGCAAACGGCTGGCCCGTGGCCGGGTCGACGACCGTGACGCCCTCGTTGCTGAAGTCGCCGTTGCGCACGGCTTCGGTCGGTACGCGGTTCTGGATCGTCGCGCCGCGCGGGAACGTGAAATGCTCGAAATCGGCGAAGAAGAACGTCTTGTTCTTGCCGTTGTAGAGTTTGGGGATGATCACCGGACCGCCGCCCGAGCCGCCCACGTCGTTGGCGACCTTCTGCGGCTTTTCGAGCGCGCCGTAGCGCTGCGCGTCCAGAGCGCGGTTCTGGTGGTACCAGAAGGCGGCGCCGTGAAATTCGTTGGTGCCGCTTTTAGATATCGTCGTCACGTCGCCGGACTGGCCGTACTCGGCGTTGTTGCCGACCGCCTGCACCTTGATCTCCGAGATCATCTCAACCGACGTGAAGCCCTTCTTCGTCGGGCTGTTGCCGGTGACCTGCGTGGTCGAGATGCCGTCGAGCGAAAACTGCGTCTGCGACGGCAGGTTGCCCTGGATCGTGAAGTTGTTGCTGTTGTCGGCCTGCACGCCGGGGAGCAAGGCGATCAGGTTGTAGGGACTGGTGCTGTCGGCGGCGCGTACGTTGCCGGGCAGCGCCGTCAGCTTGTCCGCATTCATCGTCGTCGAGATGGTCTGCGTCTCGCTGGTGATCACTCCGCCGCTGGCCTCCACGGTCACCGTTTCGCTCACTTCGCCGATTTGCAGCGGGACGTTGACGCGCAGCGTCTGGCGCGCCACCAGCATCAGGTCGGTGGTGGTGTAGGATTGAAACCCCGCCGCGACGACCTCCAGTCGATAGTGGCCCGGCTTGGAGTTCACGGCCTCATAGTCGCCATTGGCGTTGGACTTGAACTCACGGGTGGTGTTTTCATCCGTGTTGGTGATCTTCAGCGTGGCGTCGGGAACACCCGCCCCGGAAGGATCGGTCACCGTTCCCAGGATGGTGCCAAACGTGGACTGGGCCGAAGCCAGGCCCGCCAAGGCAAGAAAGGCCCCCAAAAGGGCCAAACTCCGAATCAGGCTTCTCATAGCACACTCTCTTTCTTTAGCTGCACCGAAAGCCCTCTTCAATGGACGATTAATTACCGAAGAATGTTTTCTCACTAAATAGGTTAGAAAGTAAGAGGGCTTGGGCAAACTCCAAGCTAACGATTCATTCATTCGAAGTTGTTACAGAGCGGTTCCTTTTCGATGAAACTTTCACTTAAAGACCGTGAAGCCTCAAGACTCCAAAACTCTCCCGAAAGCGCCTATTCGAGACGCCCACGTCCGGTTTACAAAGAAAGGCAATCGCTGCTATCGGAAACCTTTCCAGAATGAGAGCGCCGGTTGGAGTCGTGACGCCAAGGCATTGGAAGCTAAGCCAATAACCAGATAGCCGGAGTACCTTTATAAGACATCGAGGGAGCAAAGCCCCCCGGCAGGGGTGCGGGCCAAGCTGGCGCGGCAGGAAAAAGCTTGCGTGGCGGTAAGAAATAGGGGGCGCCCGGTTCCTGGCCCCGGCAGCGCCCTCAAGGCTCCGGGCCCGCGGGTCCCCAGCACCCGGGACAAAATATTTCCACATCCACCCCTACACCAAAGCGCCGGCACTGCGTCTAAGTCCTCATGCAAGGCGTCTGGCGTGACTTTTCCTACGGATTCCGGGGCCTGCGCAAGGAGCCTTCGTTCACCTTGCTGGCCATGTTGACCCTGGCGCTCGGTATCGGCGCCTCGACCACCATCTTCAGCGTCATCCAGAACGTGCTGCTCGATCCGTTCCCTTACACCGACGCCGAAAAAGTGGTCCAGATCCAGATTCACGACACCGAAAACGCGCGCCCCGGCGGCCGCACCTTCTTCCAGCTTCCCGAGTTCCTCGACTACTCCGAGCAATCGAACGTCTTCGAAGAGGTGATCGGCGGCACCATGGAGGACGTCCTCTACACCACCGGCGACGGCACCGAGCTCTTCACCGGAGGCAAGGTCACCGGCAACGTGTTTCACTTCCTGGGGGTGCCGCCGCTCGTGGGCCGCGGCATCACGCCCGAGGACGCCAAACCCGCCGCGCCGCCGGTGTTTGTGCTGGCCTACAAGGCCTGGGTCAAGTACTTCAACCAGGACCCCTCGATCGTCGGCCACAGCTACGTGCTCAACGGCGTTCCGACGACGCTGGTCGGGATCATGCCGCAGCGCTTCACCAAGCTGGGCGCGGACTTATGGACCCCCTTCGAGATGTCCCGCGCCGACCCGAAGCTCAACCGCCAGTACTTCATGTTCCAGGCCAAGCTCAAGCCCGGCATCACCAACGCCCAGGCGCAGGCGGCGGTCGATACGGTGGCGCGGCGGCTCGCCCAGCAGTATCCCGACAACTACCCCAAGAATTTCAGCGTCCAAATCACGAGTTGGGTCGATACGCTCGTCGGGCAGTTCCGCAAAACGCTCTACACGCTGGCCGCGGCGGTCGGCCTGCTGCTGTTGATCGCCTGCAGCAACGTCGCCAACATGCTGCTGGCGCGTGGCGCCTCGCGCGAGCGTGAACTGGCCATTCGCGGCTCGCTGGGCGCCAGCCGCTCGAGGCTGGTGCGGCAACTGTTGGTCGAAAGCTTCCTGCTCGCTCTGGGCGGCGCGGCTCTGGGCTGCCTGTTCTCCTACGGCGGAATCAAGGCCCTGGTGACGCTGATCCCCGACGGCATGATTCCGCAGGAGGCCGTCATCCGGCTCAACGTGCCCGCTCTGCTGTTCAGCCTGGCGGCCGCGGCGTTCACGGCGCTGCTGTTCGGGCTGGCGCCGTCGCTGCAAAGCGTCGGACGCAACCTGACCGAGCCGCTGAAAGAGTCCGGCCGGGGCGTCAGCGGCGGCTTCCGGCGCGGCCGCCTGCGCAACACGCTGGTGATCGCCGAAGTGGCCTTGTCGCTGGTGTTGCTGACCGGCGCCGGCCTGCTGATGCGCAGCTTCATCGCGCTGCAAGCGGTCGACCTCGGCATGAACCCCAACAACATTCTCACGGCCCGGCTGCCGCTGCCGCGCGGGCAATACAACACCGCCGAGGAAAAGCACCGCTTCTTCCGCCAGGTTGTGGACCGCCTGAAGGCCCTGCCCGGCGTGGTGGCCGCCAGCGAGACCAGTTCGCTACCGCCCTACGGTGGCATCGGCAGCGACATCGACATTCCCGGCAAGACGCACACCGAACGCTGGCAGGCGATTTTCCAGCTTTGCGGCGACGGCTATTTCCCGACCCTCGGGCTGCACCTGCGGCGCGGCCGGCTGCTGACCGAAGTCGAGGTGAACGACGCCCGCAAGGTGGCGGTCATCAACGAGACGCTGGCGACAAAGTACTTCCCCAAGGAAGACCCCATCGGCCAGCGCATCGAGCTCAAGATGCTCGAAACGCTGCCGGAGAACGCCGTGCCCGACGCCGTGTTCGAAATCGTCGGCGTCACCGCGGACGCCAAAAACAGCGGCATCCAAGACCCCATCCGCCCCGAACTGTTCATCCCTTACACGGTCACCGGCGCCTTCGAGCGCGGCATCCTGGTGCGCACGGCGCGCGAGCCGCTGGCGCTGCTGCCGGCGGTCCGCAACGAGATCTGGGCCGTCGACCGCGGCGTGGCGCTGACCTTGACCGGAAGCCTCACCGACTACCTGCGACAGTTCTCCTACGCCGAGCCGCAATTCAGCCTGGTGCTGCTGGGCGTGTTCGCGGGCGTCGGCCTGCTGCTGGTGGCGATCGGCGTCTACAGCACGATCGCTTACACCGTAACGCGGCAGACCCAGGAGATCGGGGTCCGCATCGCTCTGGGCGCCGGCCGCTGGCACGTGCTCGGTATGGTCATCTGGATGGGCTCGCGTCTGATCCTGGCGGGCGTTGGGTTGGGGATGCTGGGCAGCCTGGGCGCGACGCGGATTCTCGAAAGCCAACTCTGGGGTGTGTCGAAATATGATCCCGTGACGTTCGCGGCCGTGCTGGGCGTGGTGGCGATTGCCGGCCTGGCCGCCTGCTACTTTCCGGCGCGGCGCGCAACGTGCGTGGATCCGATCGTCGCCTTGCGCTACGAATAGGCATCGTGGGCGCACGTCCTGCCGTGCCCGCGGCCGGCGCGAAAGGCATCCCGCGGCGGGTTTTGCGATTCGCGGCGCCGCGTCGAACTTTCGCGATCCCTTTTCCACTCCGCGCAACCAGCGCCACCCGCGCCAGGCCCCCGCGGAAATGTGCGTTTCCCCACCGGGCGCACGGCCGCCGCAGCGACGTTTCCGCCCTCCCCCGGATCGATGACTTACAGAGGCCACTTCGCGGCGTCTGCGTTTGCGCTTCAAGATGGCGCGGGCCTCTGGCCGGAGCCGCCGGCGTAAAGGCCGGTGTTCCCCTGCCGGGCCCCTAACGAACTTCCGGGGCCCGGAACCAGGAAAAGCTTGGGCCACGAGCGACCAGGAACGTCCGCCTCAAGCGGGACGCCGCCGGCCGGGGGCCCGCGCCACCCGGCGGGGTTCCAGCGCGGCTCCGGCGGTCGGGGCGGAATTTGTAGCCGGCCGATGGCTGCCGTAGCTGACTTGTGGCAGACTGAGAAGCTGTGCAAGTGCTGCGTTTTGAGCGGCCTGACCCCGTAGAATCGGTGCCGGCGTTAGCGGATTGAGGCGAGCAACCCAACCCCGTTTTCGGGCATCGATGATGGAACTACCCGGTTTCGGCAGAGGGCGGCCCGGCAGTACCTTCGGGGGCAGAGGTTTTCGCGAGATGGACGAGTTGCCGGACCCGCCGGGTGTTCTGCCGTGCCCGCGCGGAACGGCCCAGACGACTCAGACACGCCAACACGAGCGATCGGACCCACGTACCTTGCCGCCCATGAACTTCCATTCCATTGCGTCCGGCCGCCGACGGGCAGGCCGTGCCGCCACCTGGCTCTGCGTGGCGGTCTGTTGGGCGGCGCTGGCGCCGTCCGCGCTACGGGCTCAAGCCGATTCGCAGGCGGCACCGCCCGGCTCGGAAACGGCGGCGCCCGATTCGCGCGCCGCGGAATGGGAGGCGGCGCGCCAGCTGAAGGCCGAGCATCTCGAGCCCGAGGAAGTTTCCAAGACCGAAGCGCGATTGAACGCGTTTCGCGACAGCCACATATTGGAGCGGCTGACCCAGGGCATCGGCGGCTTTCGCATCCGGCTGGGCGGGCTGGCCACCGGCCAAGGCTTCGCCGTCGGGCCCGAGTACTCGCGGCAGGAGATCGCCCACGGCCAGGTGCAGTTTCGCGGCTCGGCGCGCGGGGCGACCTCAGGCGCGCTGCTGTTCGACCTGCAACTGACCCTGCCCAAGCTGGCCAACGACCACGCCTTTGTCGATCTCTACGCGCTGCATCAGAACTATCCGCGCATCGACTACTACGGGCCGGGGCCGGACTCGGAAAAAGGCAGCCGCACGAACTTCCGGCTGGAGACCAACTCCTACGATTTCACGGCGGGGGTGAAGCCGATCTCGCGGCTCAAGCTGGGCGTCACCGGCGGCTATATCACTACCAACGCCGGGCCCGGAAACCGCGAAGGCATTGCGTCCAGCGAGCAGGTTTTTGGTCCCGCGACAGCGCCGGCAATCGGGGACCAGCCGAATTATCTGCGCGGCGGCCTGCTGGCGCACTTCGATTACCGCGATAACCCGGGCGGCCCGCGCTCGGGCGGCAGCTACCTGGCGCGCTTTGCTTACTACGACGACCGCACGCTGGGGCTCCACGATTTCCGCCGCCTGGAGCTCGACGCCCAGCAATACTTTCCGATGTTCAACAAGCGCCGCGTGATCGCCCTGCGGGTGAACACGCAAATGAGCTATACCGCCGACGGGCAAAGCGTGCCTTTTTATATGCAACCCACGCTGGGCGGCTCGGACGATCTGCGCGGCTTTCGCAGCTACCGGTTTTATGACGACAACCAGATCGTCGCCAACGCCGAGTATCGCTGGGAAACGTTTTCCGGGCTCGACGCGGCGCTGTTCTTCGACGCCGGCAAGGTGGCCCCGAAGCGTTCGGAGATCAACTTTCACGATTTGAAAACGACGGTTGGTTTCGGCCTGCGCTTCAACGTCCGCAACAACGTGTTCCTGCGGATCGACGTCGGCTTCAGCCGCGAAGGCACGCAGGTCTGGTTGAAATTCAAGAATCCGTTCTGATGCCCATGAACGCAAACTCGATGATCCGGGGCGGGCGGCGGCTGTGGCCCCTGCTGGCGCTGCTGCCGTTGCTGTTGTCGCTTGCGGCGCCGGCCGGCGCGCGCAAGTTCTACGACGACGACCCGCTCGAGAAGGAGCCGGCGCCGCTCAACGTCGCGCAGGCCAAGTCGCGCAAGCTGAACGAATACTACGATTTCTTCACCCACACCTTCGGCAGGCCGGGCGAGCGCAACCAGCCGGGCGCGCCGATCCCGGCCGGCGGCGTCAACACGCTCGGCGAGGTGCCCGACGGCGGCTGGTACGTGAAGCGCCACTACTGGCATCCCATGACGACCGAGGAACTGGTGCGCGGCCCGCGCGTGGGCGAGCCGCCGCAGGGCGCCTGGAAGGTGGTCGCCGCCAAAACCGAAGGCGTCACCCCCGGCTTCACCATCGACGACGAGCGCGGCCGGCGCTACGTCATCAAGTTCGATCCGCGCCAGAACCCCGAGATGGCCACCGCGGCCGACGTGATCGGCTCGCTGTTCTTCTACGCGCTGGGATATCACGTTCCGGAAAACTACATCGTCTATTTCGACCGCGACCGCTTGACGGTATCGCCCGACGCGCAGTTGGTCGACGCCGGCGGCAAGCATCGCAAGATGACCGGGCGTGATATCGCCGAACTGCTGGCGCAGGTCGACCCCGAGCCGGGCAAGGGCTACCGCGCCATCGCCAGCCGCTACCTGCCGGGCAAGATCCTGGGGCCGTTCCGCTACTACGGCACGCGCGCCGACGACCCCAACGACATCGTTCCCCACGAAAACCGGCGCGACCTGCGCGGCCTGTTCGTGTTCGCCGCCTGGCTATCCCATACCGACGCCAAGGCGCTCAATACCCTCGACACGCTGATCGAGCAAGACGGCGTTCACTTCGTCGAGCACCACCTGATCGACTTCGGCGCCAGCCTGGGCAGCGACAGCTTCGAAGCCAAGAGCCCGCGCGGCGGCAACGCTTACATGTTCGAGTGGGGGCTGGCGGCGAAGCAATTGTTCAGCCTGGGGTTCTATCTGCCGCGCTGGGCGCGCGCGCACTATCCGCACATCCCTTCGGTCGGCAACTTCGAGTCGAAGATCTTCGACCCCGAAAAATGGAAACCGAACTATCCGATCCCGGCGTTTGAGAATCGGCTGCCCGAGGACGAGTTCTGGGCGGCCAAGCAAGTGATGGCCTTCACGGGCGAACAGATTCGAGCATTGGTCGGCGCCGGGAAGTTCAGCCACCCCGAAGCCGTCGAGTACCTCGCCACTAGTCTGATGGCGCGACGCGACAAGATCGGCCGCACCTATTTCCAGAAGGTGCTGCCCCTCGATCGTTTTCGAGTCGAGCAGGGCCGGCTGGCGTTTGACGATCTGGCCGTGGAGCACGGACTGGCCGCGGCGCGGCCCTACGCTGTGTCGTGGTTCCAGTTCGACAACGAGGCGGAAAAGCTGACCGAGATTGTAGGGGCTCACGCCGCCGGGCTGCCCGCCGAGGTTGTTCAGGGCCCGGATGGGGCTTATTTCGCGGCCGCCATTCACGCCGGAGACGCCAGAAAATCGGTGACCGTTTACCTGCGCAAACGAGGCGAAAGGTTTCGCGTAGTCGGTGTGGATCGGGCGCAATAGCGCCGGCGAAGGCGAACTTTCGCAAAGACCAAAGACAACAGAGCCGCAGGCGTGAGCCAGCGGGCCGAGTTGCCGGGATGTTGGCGGGCGGCGCGGTATGCGTTGGGCCGATTCCGGATTGTCCTTGTTGGCGTGTTGGTGCGCTTCGCCCCGCGCGTCGACGGTGGCTCGGCCCGCCGGCTTACGCCCGCGGCTCTGTTTGGGGGCGGCACCCGTCACACCCGCCTCAAGCGCGCAGGATTGTCTCGAGGTGGTCGTTGAAGTTCTTCATGTGGCGCGCCGCGGCGCCGGCCGCACCCGCCAGTTCCTCGCGGGTGCGTTGCGCCGAGGCCGCCGCCGGACTGACTTCCCCTTGGGGCGAAAAACGCAGCCAGCCCAGCAGCAGGCACGCCGCATAGGCGGTCGCCTCCGTCACGTCGCGCGCGTTCCGAAACTCTGGGCCCAGGTAGTTGCGCACCACCGACAGGATCGCCTGCACCGCGAAGGTCAGCCCGAACACCACAAACAGCAGACGCACGTTGGGGTTCGCGACCGTCGGGAACACTTTCTGGAACAGGAACAGCAGGAACAGCGAGCCGGCCAGGATCAAAGCGATACTTTGCTCCTGTTTCAGCCAAAACACCTTCCAGCGGTCCAGGTCGACCACGGTGAAGGCGTTGACCGCCAGCGAGACAACCACGATTCCGCCGATCAGTCCCAGCGATCCATAAACGACCATCCGGCCCAGCTTCTGCAAACCGCGAAAACCTTGCAACAGCCGGTCGAAGATCTCGAACACGACGCCGAAGGTCAGCAGCCAATGGATCGGCTGTAGCAACGGCCACCAAAGGCTATAAGCGGGGCGTCCGCCGATTTTATAGTGGGAATAATAGAAGAAGAGGCCGATCATCCCATCGCCGCAAACCAGCGCCAGATAGGTAAACAGCCAACGATAACGGCGAAACAGGCCAGTTCGCCATAAGCGCAACGCCCAGAGACCCGCCAGAATCACCGACAGCGGCCATATGGCTTGAAGAAACACTGCCATAAGAAAACAACCTCATGCTACCGGAAACCCCGCGCTTTTCACCCTGAAATTCGCAGCGGGATTCCGTCCGGCGTCCAGCGGGCAAGACGCCCGGGCGGGGCTGGCGTTACTTGGATGCACTCGACGGCGCGGAAGCCACCCCTTATACACAGCCCCTGTGTCGAACGGCGACGGGGGCAACGTGCAACGCCCCGGATGACGGCGCCCGGCCGGCGCCATTGGCCCAGCCGGACCACTACGCCCGGATCCGTGAGGTCCGGCCGTGGCGCGGTGGCGTGCGCTGTTGCGGGTTGTCATCGTTCGCTAATCCAGCTTCGGCCGCTTCTGGTGCCAGGACGTGGCGCGCTCGAAGGCGTGACCGATTTCGAGCACGCCGGCCTCGTCGAACAGCCGGCCGATGATCTGCAGTCCGATCGGCATGCCGCGCGAATCGAAGCCGCAGGGCAGCGACAGCAGCGGCATACCCGCCAGGTTCAAGGCGCGCATGAAGCGCGTGGTGGCCAGCCGCACGTTGACTTCCTGGCCCGCGATCGAGACGGTATTCTGGCCGATCTTCGCGGCCGTAATCGGGATCGTCGGCGTCACGATGATATCGACCTGTGTCAGCAGGCGGTTGAACGCGGCGGCAAACTCCCGGCGGCGGCGCTGCGCGTCGAGGTAGTCGGTGGCCAGCACGAAGCGGCCCTGCTGCAACAGCGCCCGCACGTCTTCGCCGAAATCCTCGGGCCGCCGCTCGATTTCGCGGTGGTGCACCGAGGCGGCCTCGGCCAGCAGAATGAGCTGCGCGATCGTGTTGAACTCCTCGATGTCGGGGACGTCGATGTCGACGAGCGCCGCGCCGAGACTTTCCAGTGTCGCCACCGCGTCGCGGACCGAGGCATCGATCTCGGGGTCGAGTCCTTCGAAGTAGAAATTGCGGGGCACGCCGATCTTTTTGCCGTCGAGGCGGGCGTCGGGCGCGAACGACGGCAGCGCGAATGGCGCCGCGACGCTGCTGGTATCGCGCGCGTCGTAGCCGGCGATGGCCTCATAGACCAGCGCCGTATCCTCCACCGTCCAGCCGAACGGCCCGGCATGGTCGAGCGTGTGGCCCAGCGGAAACACGCCATAGCGGCTGACGCGGCCGAAGGTCGGCTTGAGCCCGACCAGTCCGCAAAGCGCGGCCGGAATGCGAATCGAGCCGCCGGTATCCGAGCCCAGCGAAAAGCAGCACGTGCCGCCGCCCAGCGCCGCCGCCGAGCCGCCGCTCGAACCGCCCGGGATGCGCTCGCGATCCCAGGGATTGCGGATCGCCCCGTAGTGCGGGTTGTTGCTGGTGATGCCGAACGCGCACTCGTGCAGCCCGGCCTTGCCCATCACAATGGCGCCAGCGGCAGCGAGCTTTTCAACCACCGCTGCGTCGTAGTCGGGCACGAAATCGGCCAGGATCTTGGTGCCCACCGTGGTCCGGATGCCTTTGGTGTAGAACAGGTCCTTGGGGGCATAGGGGATGCCGTGCAGCGGCCCGCGATAGTTCCCCGCCCGGATCTCCTGCTCGGCGCGGCGGGCCTGTTCGAGCGCCAGGTCGGCGGTCACGGTGATGTAGGCATTGAGCACCGGCTGCATCTTTTCGATACGAGCCAGCAGCTGCCGGGTCAGCTCCACCGGAGAGAGTTTGCCGGCGCGGATTTGTGGTGCGAGTTCCGTGATCGTCACAGTTTTGCTAATACCCAGTCTCTATCTACCAGTCTCTATATATACGACACGCGGCCCGCTATCGATCAAAAAAAACCGGCCGACGCCGCCAACGAAATGCCAGCCCAGGAGTAACTAGGTTAAACCCCTTAGCGTTCGAAACCAGGCGGAGCCCTACAGGCACAACCGACGCCGCGGACACACTGCCTCTTATCGAGGCGTCTGGCTCGCGAACGTAACCGGGACTACTCAGCCGCCCCCGACGAGTCGTTTCCCAACGGACTCTGCCGCGCGGGTCCCTCAATCACCCGAAGAGGTCTCGCCCCTGCCGGCCGGCCGGAACACCGGCGCCGGCTCTACGGTGCTCAAATCACGGTCCAAGGCCCTCCGGGCGCGCTCGCGCAGCGCATCCAGAGGCGGCGTCAGCCGCTCCAGATCCTCGGCGGAGATGTTCCAGCCATAGACTTCGGTTAACTTCTTCCACATGGCGCTCGGGGGCCCCTTTCCAACGGCGACTCTACAGTTTACAGTGGTGGAGATGAAATCTCATACCGAGTACCTGCACTTCCATACCGAAAACCGCCGGGAGTACATCAACATCACCGACAAGGTCACCGCCGCGGTCGAGCAAAGCGGCATCCAGGAGGGCATGGTGCTCGTGTCGGCCATGCACATCACGGCCGGCGTCTATGTCAACGACGCCGAGGAAGGCCTGATCGCCGACCTGGACGAGTGGCTGGAAACGCTGGCGCCGTTCCGCACCAACTATCGCCACCACCTTACCGGCGAGGACAACGCCGACGCGCATCTCAAATCGCTTTTGATTCACTACGAAGTCATCCTGCCGATCACGGCCGGCAAGCTCGACCTGGGGCCGTGGCAGCAGGTGTACTACGCCGAGTTCGACGGACAGCGCCGCAAAAGAGCCATCATCAAGGTGATGGGAGAGTAAGCATGGCCGAGACCCTGGCCCGTCTGTTCCGCCACACCATTTCCTACGACAAACCCGACGCCATGCTGACCAAAAGCGGCGGGCGCTACCAGCCTATCGCCTCCGCCGAACTCTACCGGCGCGTGGTGCGTCTGCACCTGAGCCTCAAGAGCGTCGGGATCGAGGCCGATGACCGCTGCGCACTGCTTTCCGAGAACCGCTGGGAGTGGGCGGCGGCCGATTTCGCGATGGTGACGGCGGGCATCTGCACCGTCCCGCTCTATCCGACGCTTTCGGCCGAGCAGCTCCACTACATGCTGGAGCACTCCGAGGCGCGTGTCGTTTTCGTCTCGACCCAGCAGCAGCTTGAAAAGATCATCAGCCAGTGGCCGCGGCTGCCCAATCTCGAAGGCGTGGTCGCCTTTGACGACGTGGAGGGCAGCGACGAGCGCGTCACCAGCCTGAGCGCCTTGATCGGCGAAGAGCCGCTGAGCGCCGAGGAGCGCGACGCCTTCGAGGCGGCGGTGAGCGCGGTGCGCCCCGAGCAGCTCGCCAGCATCATCTACACCTCGGGCACCACCGGCACGCCCAAGGGCGTCATGCTGACACACGAGAATTTCGCCAGCAACGTGCGCGACAGCGGCTTTGACCTGCGACCCAGCGACGTGTGCTTTTCGTTTCTGCCACTGAGCCACGTCGCCGAGCGCACCGCCGACTACACCTATTTCTACAACGGCGCGAGCGTCGCCTACCCCGAGTCGCTCGATACGGTGGCCGAAAATCTGTCCGAGGTGCGGCCAACGGTTGTACTTGGCGTGCCCAGGTTTTTCGAAAAACTTTATGCGCGCGTGATCGACGCAATCGCCCACTCCTCGGCCCAGCGCCAGCGGCTCTTCCACTGGGGCGTGGCGGTGGGCCGCGAAGCCCTGCCCTACCGGCTCGAAGACAAGCCGATGCCCGCCGGGCTGCGCTGGCGCTACCGCCTCGCCGACCGCCTGGTGTTCGCTAAACTCCGCCGCCGCCTGGGCGGGCGGCTGCGCTTCTTCGTCTCCGGAGCGGCGCCGCTGGCGAAACACCTCGCCGAGTTCTTCTACGCCGCCGGCGTCACCATCTGCGAAGCCTACGGCCTCACCGAGACCTCGCCGCTGATCAGCTCGAACCTCCCCGGCGCGCTGCGTTTCGGGACCGTCGGCAAACCGATCCGCAACGTCGAGGTGAAAATCGCCGCCGACGGCGAGATCCTGGTCCGCGGGCCCAACCTCATGCACGGCTACTATCGCATGGAGGAGGAGACCGCCCGGACCATCGTCGACGGCTGGCTGCACACCGGCGACGTTGGCAAGCTCGACGCCGACGGCTACCTCGCGATCACCGACCGCAAGAAAGACCTGTTCAAGACCTCGGGCGGAAAATTCATCGCGCCGCAGCCGATCGAAAATCACCTCAAGGTGTGCGCGTCGGTCTCCACCGCCGTCGTCATCGCCGAGGCCCGCCGCTTCCCCAGCGCGCTGATCGTGCCGCACTTCGAGAAGCTCGAAAAATACGCCGCCGCGAAAGGACTCGCGGTGAAGACGCGCGCCGAGCTGGCGGCGCACCCCGAGATCATCCAACTGGTAGAACGTGAGATCGCCGAAGCCTGCGCCGACCTGGCGCAATTCGAACGCATCAAAAAGTTCGTATTGCTCGCCGAGGATTTCACGATCGCCAACGGCGAAATCACCCCGACGATGAAAGTGCGCCGCCGGCAGGTCGAGTTGCGCTACGCGGCGGAGATCGAAAAGATGTACCGCGAATAGGCGGTGGGCGGCGGTCCGGCGGTTTCACCAAGCGAAAAACGTAAGCGAGTCCTCGCCCCGAAGGGGCGCACCCAACCCATCGCCCACGGCTTCGTCTCTGGGTAACGCGCCATCACGCATACCCGTCCTGGAATCGACGGCCCCCCTCGATCCGATGACGCTGATGATCGGGCTGGCCGAAGCGGACCGCATCCTGAGCGCGGGAAGCTAGCGGACACAAGCGAAACCAAAGCCTGGGCTATCCGCGCCCGGCCACAAACCCAACAATCAGAGCCGCGGGCGGAAGCCCGCGGGCCGCCGGGAGTGGCAGGAAAGTGCGGGGCCGACGCTTTCGTCTGGCAGCGGCTGCTCTTGCCTCGGAAGAAAATCGTGATTCGCCGCTGCTGGATCGTTCCCGCGCATCGTCCCGCTTCGGCCCGCCGGCTGAGGCCTGCGGCTCTGTTTGCTCGGGTCCGGCGCTTGCGCCCACGGGCTGTGCCTTCACTCTCCGCCGGGCCAGTTCAGATGCCGCCGCAGGAACGCGAACGTCCCCACGCCGTGAATCGTGTGCGGCCCGTCGAAGAACTCGATGGCGGTTCGCTCTCCCAACCCCAGCCCGACGTAGAACTGCCGCACCTTGGCGTATTCGTACGCCACCCACTCGTCGGGCGCGACTCCGTCGTGGTGCCCACGCTCGACCATGAAGGGCCGCGGCGCGATCAGTTTCGCCAACTCGGCGTAGTTGAGTGTGTTGCCGAGGTCGAACTCGACCATTTCGTATTCGCCCGTCAGCAGGTAGCTGTACTTCGAATCGGCGCGCGCGTTCTTCCAGATCCACTGGTTGAAATCGGCCGAGCAGATCGACAGCGCGTAGCCTTCGAGCAGCGCCGGAACGCGCATCGCCGTCTTTCCGCCGTAGGAGAGCCCGTAGAAACCGATGCGCGCCGGGTCGACGAACGGCAGCGTCCCGAGCCACTCGAGGATGCGTTGGTGCTGCCCCGCGATCACCGAAAACAGCGACGCCTTCAGAGGGTTCGCCTTGCGTTGCAAGACGCGAAAATGCTCGCCGCCGACGTAGGGGTTCTGCGGCGCGAACACGATGAACCCCTCGTCCGCCAGGCGCGCGCCGTAACCGTGGTAGTAGTGGCTGTCGAGCCGCGGATCGACGACCTCGACGGCGCGGCTTTCGAGCCCGTGCTGGCAGACCACCACCGGCCGGTGCTCGCCGGGCCGCAGGTCTTTGGGGACGAGCAGGATGCCTTCGGCGAACACGTCGGGCCACACCGGCAGCACCACCTCGTAGCCCTTCCACTTCGGCTCGTCGAAGATCTGCCGCGACCGCGCCTCGAGCGCCTCGCTGGGGTCGGGCAGCCGCCCGATGACTTCGTTCCAGAGATAATCGCGATACCAGGCCGAGGTCTTTCGCCAGGTGTCCGCCGAACTCGCGTCGGCCTTCGACCAGAATGCTTCGCGGGTGTCTTCGGCGCGCCGTAGCAGGTATTGGGTGTGCGCCACCAGTTCGCGGAACTGGCGCTCCATGCGCGGACGCTGCGTGATGGCAAACGGTCGGGCATCGTAGTGGCGCCCGCCGGCGGGTACGCCGCCTGCGATCTTCAACGCTGCGGCGAACGCGGCCAGCGCGCCGGAGTCGCCCGGCGGACCGCTGCCGTCGCCGCTGGGGATCAGTTGGATCTTGCCGCCGGCCCCGAGCTTGTCGAACGCAATCCGCGCCCGATCGAACTCCTCACGCACCGCGGCGAGCGGTGGGGTTCGAATCGCGCCCGGCGCGGCCCCCTTGCGGTCGGCGGTCTCGGGCGGCGGCCCATCGACCTGGGGCGCTCGCGCGGCTTCGATGATTAGCCCGCGCGGCGCGATCAGCCGCGCCACGCCCTCCTGGCCAAACTCCTCGACCAGCGACCACACGTTGCGGTAAATCGGTTGCCGCCACAACTCGTCGAGCGGCCCAAAATACCCGCTGACCAGCGTCGCGTCGACGCGCGGGTCGAGCGCCGCGCTGTAGAAGGCGAGCAGGCCGCCTTCGCCGTAACCGGCGACGCCGATCGGCGCTTGCGGGTCGTTACGCGCAAACCAATCGACCGCTGCGAGCACCTTCTGCACTTCGTAGCCCACAATGTGGCGGCCCATCTCAAAGGCCATGCGATAGAGAAACTCGCGATGCGGCTCGTTGGTGTAGCGTGCACCGGCGACGCCCGACCAGGTATCGTCGCGGTCGATCACCACCGGGATCAGCACGCGGCAGCCGGCCAGCGCCAGCCGCTCGGCAAGCTGCGCGGAAGGCTCCAGTCCCGCCTGTAGCCCGGCCATCATTTCGGGGGTCGCGCCGGCGTCGGGCAGGACGACCACATTGGCCTTGGGCTGGACAGGAGCGTTCGGCTCGCCGGCGGGTTCGAGCAGCAGCCCTTCTCCATACACGGCGGCCGGAACGTCGTCCGAAAACACCGGCCAGCGAACGGCGTGAACCTCGACCTGTGGCTCGGAGCCGTCGCCGATGCGCGCGACCAGAGACGAGGCCCCGTGGCTGTCGTTCCAAAGCAAGTCGGGCGAAGCAACCCGCTCGTCGACGGCGCCGAGGATTGCACGAAAACGCTCGCGCCGTTCGGCTATGGATTGCTGATAGGCTGCGGGCGAGGAGTAGTCGAGGCGCCAGTAGCTCTGCCGCCTCTGGGGAGCGCTCTCGGTGCGCCGCGTCAGGTAGCGATCGATCCCCGCCACCATCTGCGCGGCCAGGTCGCCGCCGGTTGTCAGCGGGCTGGTTCCTGGCAGCGCGTTACTCGCCGGCGAGGAGTTCGCCACTGGCAGCGGCTGGGCCGGCGATAGTGCCGCACCAAGGCCCCCCAGCAACAGCAGCGCGCCGATTCCGGCCGTGCGCATTCGCATGATGTGCCCCCTGGGGACAGTCACCGGATTTCGCCCCCTACGAATCCTGCGAGAGGCTGACAACACGATGAGCGAGAATCCAGTGACTGTCCCCCTCCGGCCTCCGGCGTCAGTCCACGACCAGCGCGGTGGCCCGAACCTTCCCGTCGGTTTTCGGCAACCCCTGTACGGTCACCTCGACGCGATTGCCCAGCGTATACACACCACTGACCTCGAGCTCGTATTGTCCGCGCGCGACCGAATAGACACGGGCGGCCAGCGGGCGCGGGTCGAGCTTGAGCTTGCGGGCCGCGAAGAAGGCGCCGCCCGACTGATCGGCCAGACGTTCGAACATGCCGCGCTCGGCTCCGATCACGAACACGGGGTAGATCGAAACATGCTTGGCACGCGTCAGCCGGTGCACCTCGCCTTCGGGCACGCGGCTGTTGCCCTCGACGCCGGCCGAGAGCACCACCACCACACGCCGCGCGGTCGAAGTCTCAAAACCGCCGTCGAGGGTGGCGAACAACGCATCGAGCACGCGCGGGTTGTTGCCGTATTGCACCTTGGCCAGCGCCCCTTGCAAGAGCTGCTTGCTGGTGGTGAAGTCCTGGATCAAGTCTGCCTGGCTGTGGTAGGAAACCACCGCCATCTGATCCTTGTCCTCGAGCCCGGTGATGAAGGCCATGCCCAGCGGACGCACCATCTCGCCGACCAGGCTAGTGTCGACCAGCAGCATGATATCGAGCGGGCTGGTCGCGTAGCGGGCGCTCACCACCGTCAGCGGCGTCTTGTCGTCGCTGACCGCGAAGTTCGCCGCCGTCAGGTTGGTGAGCGGCTCGCCGGTCTTCTGGTTGAACACCGTGACCAGCAGCTTGGCCTGTTGCGCCGACAAAGCACCCGGCGCCAACCCAGCGAGAATCAGCGCCAGGACGAGTAGCGGCACAGAGGTGGCGCGGGCCTCCGGCCGGCCGCGTCGGCGTGCACGCCGACGTATGTTTCGGTGCCCCGCGAGAGTGCCGGAACGTCGGCCGCAGGCCGAGGCAGCCGGCCGCAGGCCCGCGCCACCTCCCGTCCGCGGGCTTCGAAGGGGTAAACCGGGCCGCTGTCGAGCCGGCAGCCTGCTTGCTAGAGAACGGTGGATTCCCGCTTGCTCGCTCATCGGGTGAGTACCTACCACTCGCGGGCGCTTTTGATCGACAACACCTTGCCGGTTTCGCGTTCGGTGATCTCGATGGCGCCTGCCTTCACCTCGAGGTTCGCGACGCCTTGAAAGCCGTCGGGGATCTCCGTGACGAAGGCGACATAGCGCGCCGTCAGCCGCTGGCGCCCGCCGATCCAGCGAAACAGCGGCACGCCCAACAGACTGCCCTCGCTGACTACTTGCTTCATCGGGGCGCCAAAGGGCGTCGTGCCGAATTCCATGCCGCGCGCGACGACCTGGCCGTTCCAGGGCGGCTGCGTGACGCGCTGGTTTTCCTGCCAGTCGCCGATCCAGGGAAAGTCTTTGGTGTGCCAGGCATAGCCGATTAGCACGCCGTAGCCGGGGTTGTACATCGTGAAATAGCTGACGTCGCGTTTTGGATCCATCAGGTAGGCGGCGTAGCTGCCGCTGTGGGGCTTGGCCTGCATCACGCGCAGGCCGGTGGCACCGCCGCCCTTGGCGATCCCGTTGGGCCAGGTGATCTTCCCGGCGTCGAGGCTGTCGCTGTCGCCGCTATCGCGCACCTCGCCTTGCGTCGCCGACATGTCGAGCACGGTCTTGCCGGCTTCGACGAACGGCGCTCCGAAGGTGGCGTGCTCCACCCAGGCCGCCGGGCGGTCGAACGCCTCCAGGTTTTCCACCCACTCCTCGATGTAGAGCACGGTCTCGTCGCGCGGCAGCGTCAGCACGCGCCCCACTCTATATTTGGTCTTGGGCAGTTGCGCCGAATACCACAGGCTGACCTCGCCG
This sequence comes from Terriglobia bacterium, assembly GCA_963824095.1. GTDB lineage: Bacteria > Acidobacteriota > Terriglobia > Bryobacterales > UBA6623 > JBBDWJ01. Next base: position 104,804 of record CAWGNS010000006.1, read on the forward strand.
GCGGTGGTCTCGACCTTGTCGTCGTTCCACTCGACCGCCAGCGCCTCGCCGTGTTTTTCGAGGCCGTTGCGCGCTTCGTCGGCGGAAGGATCGCCGTAGGTGGGGAAGTTGAGCAGATGGCCCATGTAACCGGCCATCAGCAGGCGGTCGTTGCCGCTGCCGTAGATCGCGTCGTGCTTCACCGGATCGTATTCCCAAGGGTCGATCGTCGGATAGTGCGGCACGCGCATCGGGTTGACGCTCTTGCGCGGGTCGGGCGACAGCAGCCGGATCTCGGCGATATGGCCGGCGCCGCGCAACGCGCTGACGCGCATCGCGCCGTTCGACAACACATAGGCGTCGCGGCCTTCGAACTTCTCTTTTTTGAACATCGGGCGCTGGGCGAACGAGACGGCCGCGGTCGCAATCAGCAGCAGCAAACAGAGCCGGAGTCGCACACGGATCCTCCGAAATCAGGGCGGTGGGCGACGAACGCCGCGGAACCGGGAAACGTAGTGAATGATATCAGATCGACTCGCGGGGCCCGTCGGGGAGCCTTCCGCACTATTCTCCCAGCGGCGGCTTCACGTCGGGTTCGATCTGGTAGCCGTCGGAGAGCGCGTTGGTCGAATTGAACAGGCCGATGATGCCCATCACCTCGCCCAGCGCCTCGACGTCGAGGCCGAGCCTGAGCGCGGCGGTGGTGTGCGAGTTGATGCAGTAGGAGCAGCCGTTGGTGGCCGAGACCGCCAGCGCGATGATCTCGCGCGTCAGCGGGTCGAGCCGCGAGGTGCGGCCCACGGCTTCGGGATGCATCAGGAACTTGAGCCGCGTCCAGACCAGCTCCAACTGGTCGGGGTTGGTGGCCAGCACGCGCCAGAAGTTGGGCACAAAATCGATTTGTTTGGTTTTCCTGATGTCGGCGTAGATCTCGGCGACCTTGCCGCTGGCGGCTTGTTCGGAAACCGGTTGGACGGTAGCGATGCGATCGGACATGAGAACTCCCTCTTCGAAATAGAAAGATGCCTGCGCGAGAGAAGCCGACAGCGGCTAGGTGCGAGACAGAGCCGCGGGTCGCCACCGAAGCCGTGCCGTTGGGGCCAGTCACCGTGTTTCGCGGCGTTGTATCATCGCAAACACTGCGAAGTCCGGGCGCGAATCACGGTGACCGGCCCCGTCCAGCACGGCCTCTACCCGGTGGCCTATTTCCCGCGTGCGGTTTCCTGTTTCCCCGGTTCCCGCCCCGCTTCGGCCCGCCGGCTCACGCCTGCGGCTCTGTTGGGTTGCTTCGAAGCTTTGGCGCTCTTTCGATCCGCTTTTCGCTCATCGGAAAGGCCGCACTAGCTTTCCCAGGATCGCCGGGTGCTTGGCTCCGGTTGCCGAGGGTAGATTCGCCGGGCGGCCGTGGTAGGTCTCGTGGGCCAGCACGGCGAAGGCGATGGCTTCCTTGGCGTCGGTGTCGATGTTGAAATCGTTCGACTCGCGAAACTCGACCTGGCTCAGCACCTTCTTCATGCGGCCCATCAGTTCCGGATTACGCAGCCCGCCGCCCGAGACGATCATCTGGTCGAGCGGCATGTGCGGCGCGACGAAACGCCGCAGTGCGTCGGCGACGCTGTCGGCGGTGAAGGCGGTGACGGTGGCCACCAGGTCCGGCGGAGCCAGTCCGTGGTCAAGCAGGTCGGAGACAAACTCTACCCCAAACTGCTCGCGGCCGGCGCTCTTGGGCGGCGGCTGTTTCAGGTAGGGCGCGTCCAATAACTCGGCGAGTAAACTGTCGTCGACCTTCCCCGAGGCCGCCATGCGCCCGTCGCGGTCATAGCCCATCGTGCCGCGCGAAAACTGCGAGACCAGCGCGTCGATCAGCATATTGCCCGGGCCGGTATCGAAGGCGATAACCTGTTCGGGGGCGGCCTCGGGTGGAATCGCGGTGACGTTGGCGATGCCGCCGATGTTCAGCGAGACCCTGCCGAGCTTCGCGTCGCGATAGAGCAGGTAGTCGACATAGGGCACCAGCGGCGCGCCTTGCCCGCCGGCGGCCATGTCGGCGGGACGGAAGTCCGCCACCACCGGAACCCCGGTGCGCTCGGCGATGAGGGCCGGCTCGGCAATCTGCAAAGTGCTGGCCATCGGCCGCCCGTAGAACTCCGTGGCGACCGCCTGGTGATAAATCGTCTGGCCATGCGAACCGATCAGGTCGAGGCTCTGCGGTGGAACCTGCGAGCGGCGGCAGGCTTCGAGCACCGCCTCGGCGAACAACTCGCCGAGCAAAAAGTTGAGCTGGCTGATGCGCGAGGTGTGGGTGTCGGCGTTCGACACCGAAAGCACGGCACGGCGGACCGCCGGCGGGTATTCCACCGTATGATGCGCCAGCGGCAAGACGCGCTGCTCGAACCCCGCGCCCCGAATATCGACAATGGCCACATCGATGCCGTCCACCGAAGTGCCGCTGATCAAACCGGCAACAAGCATGAACGACCATTTTAAGCGTTGGCCCGTGGGTAACGGTGGGCGGGGGAGTGGGGAGTCTTACTTTCCTGGCATGCCGGCCGTGCGAGCGGAGTGACGCGCAGTATGACCCAGGCAGCGAGGAAACACCCGCCAAGCAACAAGAACCGAAAACAGAGCCGCGGGCGGAAGCCCGCGGGCCGCCGGCAGCGGCAGAAAAACAGGGGGAAAGAGACCGTCGCCGGCCGCGAGGGGCATCGCCGTTTGCCGCCGCACTCGGACCAGGAACGTGATTCGCCGCCGCCGCGGCCTTTCACCCCGCGCCGCGCGCGGCTTCGGCCCGCCGGCTTTCGCCTGCGGCTCTGTTGTGGGTGATCCTACTTCGGTAGGCCCGTGTCTCCGGAACGCTCAGGCCGACTTCCTGCGTCGTAGCCGTTCTTTCCACTCGTGCAGCAGGCTCAGCGCTTCGATCGGCTTCAACTCGTCGAGGTTGATACTCCTCAACTCGTCGCCGATGCCCTCGTCGCAGGGAGTGAAGATGGACACCTGCACCGGCGTGGAGTGCGATTCGATCGATAGTTCCTCGGATACCGATTGCTCGCGTTCTTCGTGGCGCTTGAGCACCGAGCGGGCGCGGTTGACGACTTCGTCGGGCAAACCGGCCAGGCGCGCCACTTCGATGCCGTAGCTGCGGTCGGCGCGGCCCGGTTCGACCTTGCGCAGGAACAAGATGCCGTCGCCCGCTTCCTTTACCGACACGTGCAGGTTGGTCACGCCGGTGAGCACTTCGGCGAGCTCGGTCAGCTCGTGATAGTGGGTCGCGAACAAGGTCTTCGCGCGCGTTTGGGCATGGATGTGCTCAACCACGGCCCAGGCGATCGACAAGCCGTCGAAAGTGGAAGTTCCCCGCCCTACCTCGTCGAGCAGAATCAGGCTGTGGGGCGTGGCGGTATTGAGGATCTGCGCCGTCTCGGTCATCTCCACCATGAACGTCGAACGGCCCAGCGCCAGATTGTCGCTGGCTCCGATGCGGGTGAAAATGCGATCGACGATCGGCAGCGTCGCGCTGGCGGCCGGCACGAACGAGCCGATCTGCGCCAGGATCGAGATCAGCGCCACCTGCCGCAGATAAGTCGACTTGCCGCCCATGTTGGGCCCCGTAATCACCGCCAGCAGGTTGTCGCTGTTGTTGAGGTAAACGTCATTGGGGATAAAGCGATCGCCCGAGTCGGTTTCCATCAGCCGTTCGACGACGGGGTGCCGGCCGCCGGCAATCTGGATGGCGCCTTGCGAGTTGAACTGTGGGCGCACATAGTCGTATTCGGCGGCCACCAGCGCCAGCCCACACAGGCAGTCGAGCTCGGCCATCGCAGCGGCGGTGGCGCGTATGCGCTGCGCCTCGGCGGCGACGGCGGCGCGCAAGTCCTCGAACAGCTTGCGCTCGCACTCCTCGATGCGCTCCTCGGCCTCGAGTACCTTGCGCTCGTATTCCTTGAGCTCGGGCGTGGTGAAGCGCTCGTGATTCACCAGGGTCTGCTTGCGCTCGTAGTAGTCGGGCGCCAGCGCCAGGTTCGGCTTCGACACCTCGATATAAAAGCCGAAGACATTGTTGAAGCGGATCTTCAGCGAGCCAATACCGGTCGCCGCCTTTTCGCGCGCTTCCATCTGCGCGATGTAGGTGCGGCCGTTCTGGCGCAGGTCGCGCAGCTCGTCGAGCGCCGGGTCGACTCCGGCGCGGACCACGCCGCCGTCGGAAAGATGCAGCGGCGGTGCGTCGGCGATCGTCTTGAGGATGCGGTCGCGGACGTCGGGCAGATCCTCCAGGCGCTCATAAAGATCGCTCAGACGCGGCGATTTGAGCTGCGAGACCAGCGCCCGCAACATCGGCAGCCCGTGCAGCGAGATGCCCAGCGCCAGCAGTTCGCGCGGCGAGGCCGAGCCGATCGTGACGCGCGAAAGCAGCCGCTCGATGTCGAGCACGCTGCCCAGCTCGCGCCGAATCTCGGTGCGCGTGATCGTCTGGCGGCTGAGTTCTTCGACGCCGTCGAGGCGCGATTCGATTTCCCGGCGATCGAGCGACGGCCGCGACAGCCATTGCCGCAGCAGCCGCGCGCCCATGCTGGTCTCGGTTTTGCGAATCACCGACAGCAGCGTCGATTCCTCGGGCCCGCCAAACAGCGGCTCGACCAGCTCGAGGTTGCGCACCGTCACCAGGTCGAGCGCCATCCAGTCCTGCTGATCGTAAAACCGCGGCGGGTCGAGATGCTCCAAGGCTACGCGCTGCGTATCGCGCACGTAGTGCAGAATGGCGCCGGCGGCGCGAATAGCGGCGCCGTGCCCGGCCGCCCCCAGCCCGTCGAGCGAGTGCAGCTTGAAGTGCGCGCACAGCGTGCGCTGCGCGTAGTCGAGATCGAAGACCCAGGCGTCGATTTCGGTGCGCAGATACTTCGCGCCGCGTTCGGCCGCGGCGGTTTCGCCCGCAAACAACGGTCCGGCCGAGGCAAACAACACTTCGCGCGCGCCCAGATGATCGAGCGCGGCCGGCGCCTCGCCCGGCTCCATCTCGGTCATCCGAAACTCGCCGGTCGAGATGTCGGCATAGGCCAGGCCACTGCGCTTGCCGTCGTGGACCACCGCGGCGAGATAGTTGTTCTCGTTGGCGCGCAAAAGGTTCGCGTCGCTGGCCGTGCCCGGCGTGACGATGCGCGTCACTTCGCGCCGCACCAGCTTCTTGGTCTTCTTGGGGTCTTCGACCTGATCGCAGATCGCCACGCGGTGGCCCTTGGCGATCAGCTTCGCGATATAGCCGTCGGCGGAGTGCGCCGGCACGCCGCACATCGGAATCGGCTGCCCCTTCTCCTTGTTGCGCGACGTCAGCGTGATCTGCAACTCGCGCGACGCCACCAGCGCATCGTCGTAGAACAGCTCGTAGAAGTCTCCTAGCCGGAAAAGCAGGAGCGCGTTGGGAACTTGCTTCTTGATCGAGTGGTATTGACGCATCAAGGGCGTCGAAGGGAGAGAGGCATCCATAGAGCAGCGAGAGAGCGACTCCGATTATACCCGAGCGTTGCAGGACGCGAAAGAGTTTTCCGCGCGTATGCACGCACCTACGACGCACTTTTTACGAACTGTTTGCGCTCGACCGATTTCGGATTGTACGACGTAGCACAGTGCTGTAAATATTGGGCAAAGCGAGCGCGAAATCTTGACTTCGAACACCCATTCCTGCATTGCCCCGCGCAGAGAAGCAAGCGCGCCGGCCGGGGCGATTCGCATGGCGGTGCTCCCGATGCCACGGCGCGCCACCGCTCAAGGCATCCTCAACGGCGGAATGTTTTTGGGGTCGAGCACGCGCCCGTCGACGATCACCGTCGAGATGCTGCGCGAATTGGAAATGTTGTCGAGCGGGTTCTTATCCAACACCAGCACATCGGCCAGCTTGCCTTCCTCGACCGTGCCGAGGTCGTTTTCGCGCTGCAGAAACTGCGCGCCGGTCTTGGTGGCGGCCACCAGCACCTGCATCGGCGTCAACCCCGACTCGTGGAGCATCTCGAGTTCGCGATGGTAGGCAAAGCCGCGCGGCGCAAAGGGAACGTCGGAATGCGACCCGACCACGAGCCGCACGCCGGCCTCGTTGAGCACGCCGACGTATTCCTTCATGTGCTGTGTCGCCAATACCTTTTCGGCGCTGTCCTTATCCTTCGGATCGGGTCGTCGCTCGAACACCGCCAGGGTGGGGTCGACGAACACCTTGCGCTCGGCGAGGTAGCGCGCCAGATCGAGCGCCTGTTCCGAACGCGGATCGATGCCGGCCCACATGCGGTAACGGCCGTCGTCGCGGGCGCTGTTGTCGGCGAGGATCTGCTGGCGATAGCGCTCGGCTTGCATCGGCGGAATCAGCGCGATGCCCAAAGAGGTGATGTGCTCGACGCCGTCGAGGCCGGCTTCCACCGCGTAGCGCACGTTGAGGATCTCCAGGTGCGCCGTCACCGGGACGCGCAGGCGATGCGCCTCATCCACCGCGGCGCGCACCGCATCGAGCGGCAAGCGAAAGTAGATCTTGATGGCCGTCGCCCCGCGGCCGACCTCGCGGCGCACCAGCAGACGGGCTTCCTCGGGGCTCAGAATCACCACCGAGTCTTTGGGGTAAGCGGGGTTGGGCCCGTCGAGGTGCGGCCCGCACAGGAACAGCCGCGGCGCCGCGATGTTGTGCTCGGCCTGCCAGCGGCGCACCGGCTCGAACAATTCCATCCAGGCGCCCGGATCACGCGCCGAGGTGACCCCGTTGGCCACAAACAAAGGCACCATCGTGGGGTCGTCGGCGATGTGGAAATGCAGATCGACAAACCCCGGCAGCAACGTTTTGCCGGAAGTATCGATGCGCTCGACGCCGGCCGGAGCCGCGAAGCTGCCGCGAGGCCCGACGCGCGCGATGCGATTGCCGCGGATCAGAACCTGCGCGTCCTCGACCGGAGTGCTCCCGCTGCCATCGATCAGGCGTCCACCGTCCAGCAGAATGCTTTGCTGCGCCCGAGCGGGCAAGCCGCCGAGGCCAAGCAAGACCATCCAAACGAAACCAAAGCGAGCAAGACCCATCCGTCGATAGTACATCGTTCGGCATCGCTGGGGCAGGCGTCCCGCCTGCCCCAGGTTTGGCCCGTTGCACTCGCTGGCGCTGCTGTGGCGCGGGCCTCCGGCCGGCAGGGCCGACCTGGAGGTCGGCCTTGCTATTTTCCGTCCCATGCGATTGTTGTGTCTCCCGAGATAGTCGCGTCTCACGGGATGCTTGCGGTGCATTGACCTGGAAAGAACCTCGGTCCCGAAGGCCGACGCAGCCGGCGGGGGGCCCGCGCCACACCTTGAGGTGCGCGGAAAGGGCCAGAGTGGAGGGGTAGGCCTCCGGCCTGCCCCAAAGCCGCGCGGCCCAAGCGAAAAGCCAACACGGGCGGACTCAAACACAGGACGTCGGCATGGACGCCGACGCCGCAGGCCAACAGGCCTGCGCCACTTGCCGGACGTCCAGCTTCTTCAGCTGCTCTGGAGCGCCGCGGCCAACCCGCCGATACACCATGCAGGGAAAGGTCCTACACAGGTTCCCCCATACGCATCCCTTGCGAGGTGGCCCTTGAGCGATTCCAACGGCTGGTCCACGTTCTCGACTCTCGACCAAGCTTCGTTGCCCGAAAAGATCGCCGCGGTGGTGCGCGCGGCCATCGTTCGCCGGCGTTTGCAAGCCGCCGACCCGGTGGTCGAAAGCCGTCTGGCCAAGAAAATGGGCGTCGGCCAGAACGCGGTGCGCGAGGCGCTGCAGACGCTGGAGTTCGAAGGCTTCGTGCGCAAGGTTCCCAACATCGGCAACTTCGTTACGAAACTCTCGCCACGCGATGTCGATGAGGTTTTCCGGCTGCGGATCGAGCTCGAAGCGCTGGCCGTTTACTGGGCGCGCGAGAAAGGCCGGCCCAACGCCGACGACCTGGCGCGGCTGGGCCGGCATCTCGACGACTGCGCTCAGGCGGCCCGCGCCGGCGACTTCGCCGCCTACGCGCTGGCTGACACCGAATTCCACCGCTGTCTGTGGAAGACCGCCGGTAGCGTGTATCTCGAAAAGTGCCTCGCCCTGGCCGCGGTGCCGCTGTTGTCGGGCGCGCTATTCGACTCCAACGGCCAGCCGCAGTTGGATCTCAACGCCCTGGTCGGTCAGCACCGCGAGTGGATCGAGTTCATCGCCGCGAAACCCCCGCGCGTCGCCTACATCTATACCAGGAACCTGATCGCGGCCTTCTGGGGACAACTCCAAACGGCCCTGGCCCCTGCCTCCAACTCACCACTCCCAAAAACAGAGCCGCAGGCGTAAGCCGGCGGCTCTGTTGTCGGTGGTCTTGTCTGCTGCCCGAGAGTCGAAATCCGGTTGACCTTATGTCTTGGCCTGGCTCCCGCCGCTGCGCAGAAACCAGAAGCCCGCCAGGCCCGCGATCAGTGAGGCCAGCAGAATGCCGGTCTTGGCCGTCTCCAGCGTTTCGAGGTCCGAAAAGGCCAGGCCGGCGATAAACAGCGACATCGTGAAACCGATGCCACCCAGTACGGCCGCTCCGTAGATGTGACGCCAACTCACGCCGCTGGGCAGCGAGGCCAGGCCCAAGCGCACCGCCAGCCACGAAAACGCCGTGATGCCGATCTGCTTGCCCAGCACCAGCCCGACCGTCACGCCCAAGGTCACCGGCTGCGTCAGCGCGGCGGTGACCCCCTCGCCTAAGGCCACGCCGGCGTTGGCCAGCGCGAACAGCGGCATGATGAAGAAAGCCACCCAGGGGTGCAGCGCCTCTTCCAGCCGCTGCAGCGGCGTCTCGACGTTCTCGCAGGCCTTCTCGAGCGCCCGCACCGCGGCGTGCTTGGTACCGAAGTGCAGCGGCTCCAGGCCCGGCTCGACTTTGCGCTCGACCTCGGCGAGCATGAAGCGCCCGGCCTCGACGAAGCGCCGTTCGTCGATCAGGCTGCTGGCCGGAATGGTCATCGCCCCCAGCACGCCGGCGATCGTGGCATGGACGCCCGAAAGCAGAAATGCCAGCCACACCACCGAGCCCAGCACCCAGTACACCAGCGGGTTGCGCACTCCCAAGCGGTTCGCCGCCGCCATCAACGCCAGAAACAGAAACCCGACGCCCAGCGCCGGCAGCGAAATCTCCGAGGTATAGAACAGCGCGATCACCAGCACCGCGCCCAGGTCGTCGACAATCGCCAGCGCCGTCAGAAACACCTTCAGCGAATCGGGAACGCCCTTGCCCACCAGCGCCAGCACTCCCAGCGCAAAGGCGATATCGGTCGCCATCGGGATGCCCCAGCCCGACACCTCGGGCGTGCCGGCATTGAAGGCGAAATAGAGCAGCGCCGGCGCGACCATGCCGCCCAGCGCGGCGGCGATCGGCAGCGCCGCCTGCCGCGGCGAGGACAGCTCGCCGGTCAGGATCTCGCGCTTGATCTCCAGCCCGACGACGAAGAAGAAAATCGCCATCAGCCCGTCGTTGATCCAAAGCTCGAGCGGTTTGGCCAGCAGGTGGCCGCCGAAGCCCAAGGTGACCGTGGTGTGCCAGATCTCGTGATAGGAGTGCGACCAGGGGGAGTTCGCCCAAGCCAGCGCCACCACCGTGAACGCCAGCAGCAGCACGCCGCCCGACGCCTCGGTGTGCGCGAACTGCTGAAACGGGCGAATGATCGTATCGATCGGCCGCTGCCCGGGCTCGTGCTTGGAGATGCGTGCGCTCATGGAAATCGGCGATTGCCGCCGCGGCAAACCCGGCCCCGGTATCCCCATTCTGACGCATCGTCCGCCGCTGGGTTACAAAGGTTGCCGAATTGGTGACGCAGGAAGCTCTGCCGGGGTCCGCTGTTCAGCCGCGTAGCAAGCGCCAACAGAGCCGCAGGCGTAAGCCGGCGGGCCGAGCCGGCAGACAGCAGGCGGGGCGAAGCGCCGGTATCGGCCTTCGGTATCGGCCTTCTTTCCACAGATTCCCGACAGGTCCGCACTGTTTCGTGTGCCGCAAGGGCCGGCCAACCGCGAGCGGGTCCCAGAAAGCTGCGGGTGCATATCGGCCGCGGCTACGTACCGGCCTTGGGTACGTACTGGCCGGGTCCGTTCCAAGCGGTGCGGTTCATGCCGTTCCACCCAATTGTCGGCGATTCGGCCCGCAGCCTTCCGCCAGCGGCTCCGTTTTCGCGAGTCCTGCCCGGAACCTCCAGGTTTGCCGCATCCCGATTCCTCAGGACGTAGGGCCCCAAAGCAAAGAAGCCGAGGAGGGTCCCCGGGTAGCGGGCATTTCCGCAGGCCTCAAGCCTTACGCCGCGCCCAAAGCTCCCAGCCCCGCTCCAAGGCCACCGCCAGCCAGACAAACAGCAACCCCACCGCCGGCAGCATATAGCGCACAATCGAGAGCACCAGCACCGTCATCGCCCAGTAGTAGAGGATTAGCAGTCCCGAAATAGCCAGCCAACGCCGGCCGACGCCGGCCCCCTGCCAAAGCAGCAGCACCCCCGGGATCATCAACAGCAGGTACAGGCCGTGAGTCCAGGCCAGCCAGGTCTCTTCGTCGCGCTGCGAATCGGTGCCATACCAGGCGCGCTTGGCCTTCCACCACAGCAGTTGCCCGAATTGCAGGGGGTGCTTACGGGCGGCATCCCTAAAAAATACAAGCACTTCAGCGCGAGTATTGAGGCGATGGTCGAGCTGCCGGGCGCGGGCCTCGTCCATGATCTGGCGCACCCCCATCGGGATGTGGATCGGCTCGCGGTAGCCGCGCGGAGACACGGCTTGGGTGAGCCCGTCCGACACGCTCGAGGGCCCGTTGGTGCTAACCAGGATCCAGCGGCCGGTGTGCCCCCACATCCAGACTTCCCAGGGCAGCAGCACCACCACGAAGCCGGCCAGCAACGCGGCCGCCGGGCGCACCCGCAGCCACCACGATTCCCGCGAGCCGTAGTAGGCCAGGCACGGCGCCAGCAGCAGCGGCACGAACAAGGCGATCGGCCGCACCAGAACAGCCAGCCCCACCATCGCCCCCACGCCGGCGGCCGCGCGCGGGCTGTCGGTTTCATCCAACAGCAAGGGCAGAAACAGCACCAACGCGCCGTAGAAGAACGGCAGAAACGCCGTGTCGCTGGTGGGCTGCTTGGCGAGCCACAGCGCGGAAGGATAGCTGATCCACAACGCGGCGGTGATCCAGGCGCAGCGCAAGCCGGCGATGCGCCAGGCGATGTTAAACAGCAGGACGGCGGAGAGCGCGATGCTGGTCAGGGTGAACAGCGCGACCCAGGAGGGGAAGGCGGTGCCGGTCCACTGCGCCAGGTACACCAGCGCGGCCAGCATCAGCGGGTAGCCTGGCGGATACAGGATCGCCAGGCCGCCGTCGGGGGTAACCAAGCCCTTGCCGGCGGCGAGATTTTTCGCCACGGGGCCGAAGTAGCCATAATAGTCGCGGAAATTATTGGCCTGGATGGTCCACTCGCCGGGGACGAACAGCCAGAACACGACCACGACGGCGGACGCCGCGGCGAAGACGAGCAGGTCCAGGCGTCGATTCGAAAGCCGGCCCGATGGTGAAGTGCGTCGCAAGGCAGGTGGCGTGCAGCGAGCCAGAGGCGGAGCCGGCCGGGCGAAACCGGGCTTTCAAATTAGCACACTAACTGCTCGATGTCGGTCTGCTTGAAAGGCCCAGACCGGGTCGCGAGCGGTAGCAAACGGGTCTCGCTCCACTGGCGTTTCCCGCCGCTGGCGCTTCAACCCACACCTTCCTGCCGCTTCAGCCCGCTGGCTTACGCCTGCGGCTCTTTTCCCTCGCTTCGGGAATCAGGTGCGGGGGATAGGGCTGTTTGTCGAGTCCTAGGGGTGCGAACCTTCGATCGGGGCGACGCCGCGCCGGCCGCCTTCGGATTCGCCGCTCTTCATGAGAATCTTGGCGCCGCTGCGAATCAGGCTGGTCTCGCCGGGCCCTTGGAAGAACCGGAAGTCGGGCCGCTCGGGGCGATCCTTCCAGGCCACCGGACCGGCCAGCACGCGCCCGGCCTTGAGCGTCGCGTCGTGGATCTTGGTCACGAGCGCCTCGTACTGCGGCTCGCCTTGCTTGTAGCCCGAAAAACTGCCCAGGTCGGTGCTGGCGGCGAACACGACATCGACACCGTCGACATTGGCGATCTGGTCGGCGATCGCCGCGCCGGTCGGCGACTCGATCATCGCCACGATCATGATGTTGTCGTTGGCCGTCTGGCGGTAGTCATTACCCCACACCGCGCGGTATTGCCCGCCGCCCAGGCTGCGCTTGCCCTTGGGCGGATACTTGGCGAACGTCACCGCCGCCTTGATCTTCGCCAGATCGTCGACCATCGGGATGATGATACCCAGCGCGCCCATGTCGGTCGCTTTCTGGATATCGCCCTCGGTCGCATCCGGTACGCGAATGAAAGGAATCGCCGTTGCCTCGGGACACGAGCGGATCATGTGCGCCACTTCGTGATGGCTCAACGGGCTGTGCTGCATCTCGATCCACAAGAAATCGAAGCCCGAGGTTGCCATGGCGCAATAGATATCGGGGTCGGAAGAGGAAACCGTGCCGCCGACGACCTGTTTGCCCTGCGCCAGTTTCTCTTTGACCGTATTATAGATGCGCCCTTGCGCGAAAGCGCCCGCCGGCATCGCCAAACCCAGCAGAACGCCGAACAAAACCGACAAAACCAAACGCCTTGCAGCCATGTTTCGCTCCTCCGCGGAAAGCATCCTGGCCAGACTCCGGGCGGTATCGTACCACGCCCCGTAAAAAAAGTGGGGCAAGTGGGGCAGGCCTCCGGCCTGCCCAAACCTCCCTGGACAAAGGCAACAAAACCACGACAGACCAAAGAAGCTGAAAACCAGCACCTGTGGCGCGAACCTCCAGGTTTGCGGGCTTTCGGCTTGTTGGGCCGATGCCCTTACAGCGGAGGCTCCGCCGCCGCATCGCTCACCACGGTCGCATCGCTCACTATCGCCGGCCGTGGCCGCTCATCCACATGCAAGCGAAAAATATCGGGCCGGGCGTAGTGCCCCGTCACATCGAGGTCATATTTCCCCCGCACAATCTCATCGAGATCGAGATCCGCCGTAAGAATCGTTTCGCCATCGAAACACGGCCCGGCCAGAACGCAGCCCGACGGCGATATGATCGAGCTTCCGCCGCGCATCAACACCGTCGCCGGGTCGTCGCCCTGGATCGCGGGGTAGTCCTGCGGGCAATCGCCGCGCCTCAGATACTGACACGCCGACAGCACGAAGCAGCGGCCTTCGAGCGCAATGTGCCGCATGCTCGGCAGCCAGGTGTCGCGGTCGTCGGCGGTCGGCGCGCAATAAAGCGCGATGCCTTTGGAGTACATGTAGGTGCGCAGCAGCGGCATGTAGTTTTCCCAGCAGATCACCGCGCCGAGGGGCCCCCAGGGCGTCGCAACCAGCGGCATCGTCGAGCCGTCGCCGAAGCCCCAGATGATCCGCTCCATGGCGGTCGGCATCAGCTTGCGGTGCTTGCCAAGCAAGGCGCCGTCGGGGCCAAAGAACAACACAGTGCAATAGAGCGTTCCGCCGCCGCGCTCGATCACGCCGACGACCAGGAACAGTCCGGCGGCGCGGGCCGCTTCGCCGAGGGCTGCGGTAGCCGGGCCCGGCACATCGATGGCGCTTTCGAAATAGCGGCGGAACCATTCGCGTCCCGCGGCCTGCCGCGAGCCGACGCGCGCGCCGAAGTCAAGGCCCTTGGGGTAGCCGCCCACGAAGGCCTCGGGAAACACGGCCACGCGAGCGCCTTGCCGCGCGGCCTCGGCCGCCAGCGCGGCCGTCTTGTCGATGGTGGCGCTGGAATCAAAAAAGACCGGCGTAGCCTGCACAACCGCCGCGCGAACCGTACTCATGGAACAACCTCGGTTTGAAGCTACACAAATACCCCAAAAAAGTCACGCCCCATGGAACAGGCAATCCTGCCGGTTCGGGCCAGGCCGGGCCTGCCCTGGCGTCGAACTGAAGCTCGACGCTCAGGGCAGACAGCTTGTATGTCCTGTGTAGAGACAGGCGCTCTCGCCTGTCGCCGCCGACAGGTGGCTCTTGGCCCGTGCACCCATCCAGGCTGGTGCCGAATCGACGATGCGTGTGCCTCGCCCGGTTCTGCCGCGCCTGTGTGCCGAAGCAAGTCTGTGTTTCGAGTTCATCGGGCGCGACCGGTCACGGCCTCCGCTTCGCTGCGGCCGACAGGCGAGAGCGGCTGTCTCTGCCTTCCGAAGGGGAAAACTCCCGAGGACAGACAGGGTTGCCTGTCCCACGTTGTGCGAATTTGCTATCTTGGAACGGCTTTGTTGTTGAGGAGTGCTTTGTTGTTGAGGAGTATTGCTATGTTCGATCGCCGCACGTTTCGTTCCTTCGCCCGTGGTCTCGCGCTTGCCGCGGGTTTGGTCCTGGCGCTGGCTCCCGCCTTCGCCGCTGACAATTCGGGCGCCGACGATGCGGCCGCGATGGACTGGGCCGTGGTCGCCGGGAACGAATATCGCGTGCTGCCCAATATCACCTACCAGGTCGCCGATCAATACGAAGCCAAGCTCGACGTCTATCTGCCGCATGACGCCCCCAAACCGACTCCGACCGTGATCTACATTCACGGCGGCGGCTGGGTCGGCGGCACGAAAGAAGGCGTCGTACTGCGCCTGCTGCCCTACATGAAACACAACATGGCGGTCGTCAACGTCGAATACCGCCTGGCGCGTGTGGCGCTGGCGCCGGCGGCGGTGGCCGACTGCCGCTGCGCGCTGCGCTGGGTCATCGAGCACGCCGACGAACACGGCTTCGATACTTCGCGCATCGTCGTCACCGGCGGCTCGGCCGGCGGCCACCTGGCGCTGATGACCGGCATGCTCGATCCTTCGGCGGGACTCGACAACGAATGTCCCGGCAGCAAGCCGCTGAAGGTCGCCGCGATCGTCAACTTCTACGGCATCACCGACGTCAACGATTTGCTCAGCGGCCCCAACGAGAAAAGCTACGCCGTGCGCTGGCTGGGCAGCCTCGCCGACGCCCAGGAAGTCGCCAAGCGCGTTTCGCCATTGACCTACGTCCATAAAGGCCTGCCGCCGATTCTGAGCATCCAAGGCGATTCCGACCCCACCGTCCCCTATCAGCATTCGGTGCGTTTGAAGGCGGCCCTCGACAAGGCGGGCGTACCCAACGAGCTATTGACGATTCCCGGCGGCAAGCACGGCGGCTTCACCGACGCGGAAATGCTCAAGGTGCAAAAGACGATCGACGCCTTCCTGAAAAAATACGGAATCCTCGGAGGAACATCGTAAAGCGGGGCAGACCTCCGGCCTGCCCAAAACCGCGGCGGCCTCCAACCAACCCGGCAACTCGTAAATCCAAACCGAAACTTCGCCCGCGCGCAAGCCGCTGCTGAAGGCCGTTGAACGCGGTCGATCACCCGAAACAAACGAAACAAACAAAATCCGCCAATTTGATATCCTGGGGCGGTTTACGGGCCCGAAAATCTTCCAGCCGGCGTTCCACGACGAGCCCGGCACCCGGCTCCGTAGTCTCGCGCTCATCCTTCGTTTCCACCTCGTCGATGGAGAAAAATGAATGAAGCCAGGAACTTTCCGCAACTCACCGCCCTCCGGACCCGAGCCCGAGCGGCGCGGCCTGCTGATCTCGAAAGCCTGGGTACAAGCCGCCGTGCTGGTATTCGCTTTCGGGTTCTTCGTCCTGGGGCTGCTGGCCTATCGCACCTACCAGGACGAGCCGCCGATTCCCGAAAAAGTCGTCGCCGCCGACGGCAGCGTGCTGTTCACCGCCGAGGACATCATCGCCGGCCAGCGGGTGTTTCTGCGCAACGGCCTGATGCAATACGGCTCGATCTTCGGGCACGGCGGCTATCTCGGCCCCGACTACACCGCCGACTATCTGCGGCGGGCGGCGCTGAGCGATCAGGAATCGAACGGCGGCGCCGCGTCCGACCAGGCCCGGCAACAAACCATCGACGACTTCAAGACCAACCGCTATGACCCGGCAACCCGCACGCTGCCCTACACCGCCGGGCAGGCGGCGGGCTTCGCCGCGGCGCGTACCCATTATCAGGAGGTATTTGCCGAGCCGACCACCCGCTTCGGCCTCAGGCCCGAGGCGATCCGCGACCCCGAAGCCGTCCGCCAGCTCACCGCCTACTTCAGTTGGACCGCCTGGGCGGCGTCGACCCTGCGCCCCGGCAAGCATTACACCTACACCAACAACTGGCCGCCCGAACCGCTGGTCGGCAACACGGCCAGCGCCGAGATCGTGCTGTGGAGCGTCGTTTCGCTGATCGCCCTGCTCGGGGGCATCGGCGCCCTGATGGCGGTGTTCGGGCGCTGGCGAATGCTCGGCTGGCATGGCCGCGACCAGCAAAGCCTGTCGTTCATTCAGCCCGGCAGAGTGGCGCTGACCCCGGCGCAGCGCGCTTGCGCTTATTTCTTCGCCGTGATGGCCCTGCTGTTCCTGCTGCAGGCGCTGCTGGGCGGCTCGATTCAGCACTACCGCGCCGAGATCACCGACTTTTTCGGCATCGACCTGGCGCGCGTGCTGCCGTTCAACGTGGCGCGCACCTGGCATCTGCAGCTCGCCATCTTCTGGGTCGCCACGTCCTTCCTCGCCGCCGGAATTTTTGTCGCGCCGATGGTCGCCGGCGACGAGCCGCGCGGCCAGCACTACCTGGCCTATGCTTTGCTGGGCGCTCTGGCAGTGGTCGTGTTCGGCAGCCTCGCCGGTGAATACGCCGGCATTTTCGGCTGGGTGCAGGAATCGTGGGAGTGGTTCGGCAACCAGGGTTTTGAATACATCGATCTGGGCCGCTTCTGGCAGGTGCTGCTCTCGATCGGGCTGTTCTTCTGGGTGGCGATGCTGTTCCGCGTATTACGCGTGCGGCTGCGGCGCGAGCATCGCGGCAACCTGCCGTGGTTGTTTTTCTATGCCGCCCTCGCCATCCCGGCGTTTTACGCCGTCGGCCTGCTGGCGCAGTCGACCTCCAACTTCACCACCGCCGACTTCTGGCGCTGGTGGGTGGTGCACCTGTGGGTGGAAGACTTCCTGGAGCTGTTCACCACCGTCATCGTCGCCTACATTTTCGTGCTGCTGGGCGTGGTCGCCGAGCGCGTGGCGCTGACCTTGATCTATCTCGACTTCGTGATCTACTCGATGGGCGGCGTGATCGGCACCATGCACCACATGTATTTCAGCGGCGCACCGGTCGAGCACATGGCGCTGGGCTCGGTGTTCTCGGCGCTCGAAGTGATGCCGCTGACGTTTCTGACCGTCGAAGCCTGGAGCTTCCTGCAACTCGGCGCCGTGCAGTTGCGCCAGTCGAAAGCGCCGTTCCCCCACCGCTGGGCGGTGATGTTCCTGGCCTCGGTCGGCTTCTGGAACTTCCTCGGCGCGGGCGTATTCGGCTTTCTGATCAACCTGCCGATCGTTTCCTACTACGAGATCGGGACGGCGCTCACTTCCAATCACGGCCACACGGCGTTCATGGGCGTGTACGGCATGCTGGCGGTCGGGCTGGCCCTGTTTTGCCAGCGTTACTTCGTCCCCGCCGAACGCTGGCCCGAGCGCGCGGTGCGCTTCAGCTTCTGGGCGCTCAATCTCGGCCTCGCCTGGATGGCCTTCGCGACGTTGCTGCCGCTGGGCCTGCTGCAGCTCTATCACTCGGTCAGCTCCGGTTACTTCGAAGCCCGCTCGCTCGAATTCCTGACCAACCAGACCGCCTCGGCCCTGGAATGGATGCGCCTGCCGGGCGATGCGCTGTTCATCACCGGCATTCTGCCGCTGCTTTACCTGAGTTGGCTCAGCCTCCGCCACATGGCGGCGCCCGTAGTCGCCGGCAAACCCAGCGATTCGCTGTTCACCGAAGTAACCGAGGAGGTCGGCGCGCGCTGATGGGCTTCCTCGACGCCGTACATGCCGAAACCGAGCTGGCGCTCGGCTACGCCCTGTTCCTGCTGCTGGCGGCGCTGGGCATCGAGGTCGTGGCCCGCTTCTCGCACCACCGCCTGCGGCATTCAAAGACGGCCGGCTTCCGCTTCGACTCCGGCGTAAGCGCCTGGCAATGCCCGCAGGGCAATTTCCTGTGGCTCTACGAGGTCGATCAGCAATCCCGCCTGGTGCGTTACCGCGCCGAAGCGCGGCACTGCAACCGCTGCGACATCAAGCACACCTGCACCGATTCGGACGAAGGCCGCGAGCTGACGCACTCGTTCGAATCGTGGACCGAGTCGGAAATGAGCCGCTTTCACCGCGGTTTCTGCCTGATGCTGCTGGTGCTGGCGGGGTTTGTGCTGGCCGTGACGCTGGTCCGCCACTGGCACGGCACGGTCGAGCCGACGGTTCTGGTCCCGACCGAGCTACTGGTGATTTTCGCAAGTCTGCGTGTCTGGGAGCGCCTGCGCGAACCACGAGATGGCGACGGGACGCCGCCGGCGACTCCGCCGCCATCCCCGGCTCACGAGCCCTTCCGGATCGTCAAAAGTTACTCCGGCCGGCCTTGATGTAATCGTCGTACCAGGGTTGGTTGTTGGGTAGTGGCACGCCGTCGCGGGTCCAGCCATCGGGGCGCCGCTGGGCCGGCATGTGGTCGGCGGTTTCGACGCGCCAATTGTCGAGTAGCGTACGCAGCCGATTCAGATCGGCGCTGTAGCGCTGTTCCGCGGCGACGTTCTGCAGCGAAACCGGGTCCACCTGCAGGTCGTAAAACTCCTCGAACGGCCGCGGCTCCATCAACACCACGCGTTGCGCCGGCGTCAGCAGGCCCGTGCGCAAGGCGTCCTGAAAACCCTGCCAGGTGATCGACTGGATCGAATCGACGCTATTCCACAGCGGCTTATCCCAATAGTAGTTGCGGATCAGCAGAAAGCGCTCGGTGCGCACCGCGCGCGTAAATTGCTCGAAATCGTGCCAGTTCGCCTCGGCATAGATCTCGTCGGGACCGGCCGTGGCGCGGTTCTCCCACATCGCCAGGCGGCTCTCGCCTTGCGCCGTCGCCGTCTCGACGTCGGCCATGTCGAGCAGGGTCGGCGCCAGATCGACCACGCTGAACAGGTGCTTCTGCACCGTGCCCGGTCGCACCAGCCGCGGATAGCGCACGATCATCGGCGTGTGAATCCCCGAATCGTAAAGCGTCGTCTTGGCGCGCGGAAACGGCATGCCGTTATCGGAGAGATAAACGATCACCGTATCGTCGAGCAGCCCTTGCTGTTCGAGTTCCTGGCGGATCAGCCCGATGTGTTGATCGAAGCGGGTCACCTCGCCGTAGTAGAGCGCCAGGTCTTTGCGGATCAGCGGCTGATCGGGCAGATAGGGCGGCACGATGACGTCTGCGGGGTCGTAGGGTTGGGCGATGGCGTCGGCGTCGAAGGGACGGTGCGGGTCTTTCGAGGCGCACCACAGGAAAAACGGCTTGTCCTTGGGCCGCTCACGCAGCGCCTGGATGGTTTGCGTTGCCGTGTCGCGGCCATCACACTCGACCACGCGGTCCCAGTTCGCCTTTTCCGCCTCGCCCAGGTGCCACTTGCCGACCGACATGCTGTGATAGCCGGCCTGGCGCAAGTAGGATGCAATTGTTTTCTGGTCGGCGGGCAGCGGCAGGTGCAGGTCTTCGGCGCCGGTCGAGTGCGGGTAGCGGCCGGTCAGGATGCTCGAGCGCGACGGGCTGCACGACGAAATGGTGAGAAAGGCGCTGTCGAAGCGCATTCCCTCCGCCGCCAGCCGGTCGAGATTGGGCGTCCGCACAGTTGGATGCCCGTAGCAGCCCAGGTCACCCTCGCCATGATCGTCGGCGAGAAAGACCACGAAGTTGACAGGGTGTTGCGGTTGAGCGGCGGGCGATGGGGAAGCGGCAGCGGCGCGCAGCAGCCGCGGAGCCAGCCCAGCGAGAGCCGCACCCAGGGGGGCGAGCAGGCAAAGCGCCGCCAACAGGGCCGGCAGCGGCCCGTCAAGGGCGCGCCGGGTGCGGGGTGCGTCAGGATGGGTTGCGAATGGGTCGTGGTTGTTTGGCATGGTGTCGGGCAATTGAATTGCAGGTGTTGCAGTTGGACTGTGGGCCTGGCCCAGGCCAGGCCCAGCGTGGCAGCGCACCTGAGGGCCCCGCGGCGCCCGTCGCCCCGTAGGGGCGATTCCCAGTAATGGCTTTAGCCGCGGGAAACAGCCCCCACACCGAGGGAGCCCTGGAAGGGGCGATTCCGCCCATCTTGTACCGCCCCATCGTATATCACATCGACGACCGGTATCGGTGATCCGCCCCTTCCAGGGCGGACTCGGGATGCGACAATGACCCATGGCTAAAGCCGTGGGCTATTAGACGGTATCGCCCCGACGGGGCGACGGGGCGCACGATCCCGGCCAATGGCCACCCCCCACAGCCCCCCGCTTCCCCTCCCGATCGCCCCCACCCCGCCATCGTCATCCTCCTCTCCCGCCCCACTCGCCGCCACTTGACAATCCACCGCCGCCGACTCCATACTGGAAGCGAATTGCAACTGAGTGGCAAAAATGGACTGGCTTCCCTGGCCGCTCCGGCGCGCCTGGCGGACTTGCGTCCGGGGCAGGCCGCCGTCCTCGATGCCATCGACCTTCCGGAAGACGACGCCCGGCGCTTGATGGAGCTTGGGTTTTTGCCGGGTTCGCTGGTAACCGCGGCCCGCCGTGCGCCGTTCGGCGACCCACGCCTGTTTCGTGTGGATGGCTCGGAAATCGCGATTCGCCGCGAGACGGCGCAGCAGGTGACCCTGCGCCCGCCAACCAACGGGGCGTGAGGTCCCGGCATGAGCAGTTGCCACGACCCTTCTTCCGTCGCGACTCTTCCCCACCCCGCTTCCGATGTTCCGATACGCGCGCGGCGGCTGGTGGCGGTGGTCGGTCCGCCCAACTCCGGCAAGTCGACCCTATTTAACCGCCTCACCGGACTGCGCCAGAAAGTCGCCAACTATCCCGGGGTCACGGTCGAGAAACGCACCGGCCTGGCCCGCCTGGCGCACGGCCATTCGGTGCAATTGGTCGACCTGCCCGGCATCTATAGCCTGCACCCGCGATCGGACGACGAGCAGGTCACCCACGACGTGCTCACCGGAAACGCCGCCGGACTGCCGCGCCCCGACGCCATCATCCTGATTCTCGATTCCACCAGTCTCAACCGCCACCTGGCGCTGGCCGGGCCGATTATCGCGCTGGGCGTACCGACGCTGGTCGTGCTCAACATGGCCGACGAGCTCAAGGCGCGCGGCGGCGAGATGGACGCCAATGCGCTCGCCGAACGCATCGGCGCGCCGGTCGCGTTGATCAGCGCGCGCCGCGGCCACGGCGTCGAAGCGGTCGAGGAATTCCTGGAAGGCACGCTGGGGGTCCCACCCCCGGTGCAGTTGCCGATCCTGCAAGACGTCGCGCGCTGCCGCGAATGGGCCGCCGGCGTCGGCCATCAAGCCGGCTACCGCGCCCCCGCGCCGCCCCGTTGGACACGCCGCCTGGACGCAATCTTCTTGCATCCGGTGGCCGGGCCCGCCATCTTCGCGCTCGTCGTCGTCGCCGTTTTCCAAAGCATCTTCACCGCCGCCACGCCGCTGATGAATGGCATCGACTGGCTCATCGGCACCTCGGGCCAGTGGCTCGCCGCGACCTTGCCCAATTCCTGGATCAAAGACCTGCTGATCGAAGGCGTCTGGGCCGGCGTCGGCTCGGTGGTCATTTTTCTGCCGCAGATTCTGATTCTGTTCCTGTTCATCGGCGTGCTCGAGGATTCGGGCTATTTGGCGCGCGCCGCCGTCATCGCCGACCGCACCATGAGCAAGATCGGCCTGCAGGGCAAGTCGTTTATCCCGCTGCTTTCGGCATACGCCTGCGCGGTGCCGGCGATCATGGCCACGCGCACCATCGAAAGCAAGCGCGACCGCATCGCGACGATTTTGATCGCGCCGTTCATGACCTGCTCGGCGCGCCTGCCGGTCTACACGCTGGTCATCGCCGCCTTTCTGCCCGAGCATCGCCTGCTGGGCCCGTTTCTGGGTACGCGCGCCGCCGCCATGATCGGCCTCTACGTCTTGGGATTCGCCGCGGCGGTCTTCACGGCCTGGATGCTGAAGTCTTCGGTGTTGCGCTCGACCCAGCGCGTGCCGTTCATGCTCGAGATGCCGCCCTACCGGCTGCCGACGCTGCAATCGCTCGGCCTGCGGCTCTACGACCGCTCGAAAGTATTTCTGCGCCGCGCCGGCACCGTGATTCTGGCGACGACGATCATCCTGTGGTGCCTGGCGAGCGTGCCGCTGCACAACGGCACACCGCCGCCGATCGGCGAGAGCCTGGCAGGCACGATCGGCCGCACGCTCGAACCCGTCGTTAAGCCGCTGGGTTTCAACTGGAAAATCGGCATCGGCCTGGTCACCTCGCTGGCCGCCCGCGAAGTCATCGTTGGCACCCTCGGCACGATCTACGGCATGGAAAACGCCGACGAAGGCTCGCGCAGCCTCCAAGACGCCCTGCGACAGGATCTCAGCTTCGGCGGCGCGGTCGCGCTGCTGATCTTCTTTGCCTTCGCGTTGCAATGCATGTCGACGGTGGCGATCGTGCGCCGCGAAACCGGCGGTTGGAAGTGGCCGATCATCCAGTTTGCCTACATGCTGGCGCTGGCGTATTTCGGCGCGCTGCTGGCGAATCAGATTCTTTCCGCTTGACGGGGTCCAGGCGAGATCGCCTGACTTCGTCGGAAGAAGCCCCTGAAGCCGACTCCCATGGCATCTGGCTCTGGGATCCGCTGCAGCAGCACATCGAAAAGGCCAAACTCCAGGGCCTCCACCGCTTCTCCGGCGTGGGAAGACAGACAGGATTGTCTGTCCTCCGGGGGCAGATACAGTCCAAAACGCGAGGGACAGGCGGGAGCGCCTGTCTCTACTTGTTGTTGGTGGATGTTGGCGGTGGACTTGTTGGCGGACTTTGTTTGTTGGCTTATCCTACCTGGTCGTTGCGCTCACCAACTCCTAGTTTTTTCATTCGGTAAAGCAGGGCTTTATAGTCGGTTTTGAGGAGCTTGGCGGCTTTTTTGCGATTCCATTCGGTTTTTTCCAGGGCCGCCAGGATGGCTTGCGTTTCGGCCTGATTGCGTTCTTCATCGAGCTCGTCGAGGGTGACGAACTGGCGGACGTTTTCGCCGGGCGGCGGTTCGGGCTCGGCGGGAACCGCCTGCTGTTTCTCGGAGACCCCCAGAACCAGGCAGCCAAGCAGACTTTCGAGCCGCGCCAGCCGCGACATCCAGCCGTCGGAGTTTTGGGGCTGGCCGCCGGCGAGGGCTGCTGCCAGATCGGGGTCGGCTAGCGAACGCCCATCGGGCGGCGTGGCCTGCGGCGCTGAGTTCGCCTCGAACGCCTCCAGCGTCACGTCGACGGAAGCACTCGCATGCGGCGGGAAATCGGTCCGATCGGGTATGCGCGAACCCGCCTGCCCGGTCGGGGCATGGAACCCATTGGTCGAGCTGGAGGAGGGGCCGGCGGGAGCGGAACCTTGCGAGGGCCCAGGTCCCTGCCAAAACCCAGGGGCCGGCGAGAAATCGTGTGCCGCGCCAGCCGAGTGACGGTCTCCCGGAGTTGCTGGCGGCCCACCCGCGATCGCTGTGCCTGATCCCGAGATAGCCGGATTCGGCGCGCCGTGGCTGGGTGCCATGCCCCCTGGGCCGGAGGACAGGCCCCCGCTGGCTCCGGCCGCTTGGCGGAACGCGGCTAGACGGCCGTCGCCGCTCACGGCCGGGAACGGCGCAGGCTGCGTGCCGGCGGTGGCAATATTCGCTGGATCGGCCGGAAAGCGGTCGTCGATCGAGCGAAACCCGGTGCGAGCCGCCGCGGCCGCCAGCAGTTGCCGCGCCAGGCCAGGGGCGTCCTCGAAAACCAGGTAGCGCCGCACGACGTTTTCCAGCTCACGCACGTTGCCCGGCCAGTCGTGGTGCAGGAAGGCCGCCCGGAGGCCCTCGGTCAGGGTCGGCGCCTGTTCGCCCTGGCAGTGCTTTTCGAGGAAGTGCTCGGCCAGGGGCAGAATCTCGTCCTTGCGCTCGCGCAGGGGCGGCACCTCAATACTCACAACATTCAAGCGATAGTAGAGATCCTCACGGAAACTACCTTCCGCAATGGATCTTTCCAGATCCCGGTGGGTGGCAACCAGAACGCGCACATCGACCCGCACGGGCTCTTTTCCGCCCAGGCGGTGGATCTCGCCGTCCTGCAGCACCTGTAACAGCTTGGCCTGCAGCTTGAGATCCATGTCGCCGATTTCGTCGAGCAGGATGGTGCCGCCGTCGGCCAGTTCGAACTTGCCGGGCTTGGAGCGAAACGCGCCGGTGAAGGCGCCGCGCTCGTAGCCGAACAACTCGCTTTCGAGCAGCTCGGAGGGCAGCGCCACGCAGTTGATCTTGACGAACTCTTTGGAGGCGCGCGGCGAGAGCAGGTGCAGCTCGCGGGCGAGCACTTCCTTGCCGACGCCGCTTTCGCCGCGCAGCACCACCGGCACGTTCCAGCAGGCGGTCTTACGGAGCGCTTCGCTGATAGCGCGCATCCGCGGGTTGACCTGCACGTAGCGCTCGGCCGGCGAGCCCGGCTCAGGGGCCTTGGGCGGGACCGGCTGGATTGCCTCGATCCGGCCCTCGACCGGGCCCTCGATCGGGGACCGCGCCGCGAGCTGCATCACGGGCTCGGGACCAGGCGGCCGCGCGGCCACGCTGCGGCGCACCGCGGCGAGCAGCTTCTCTTGGTCGACGGGCTTGGTGAGGTATTCCTGGGCTCCCGATTTCATGGCTTCCACGATGCGCTCGGGGTCGGACGCGCCCGAGACTATCACCACCGGCACAGACGGATAGAGGCGGCGGATTTCGAGCAGCGTCTCGAGGCCGCCCTTGCAGAGCATCAGGGCGTCGAGCACGACGGTGGAGACCAGGTTCTTGTTTTCCTCGAGCAACGCCAGTGCTTCATTGCCATCCCGCGCCGAGAGCACCGGGTACTTGTCGCACAGCAGCGCGGTCTCGAGGTAGTTGAGTACCTCGGGATCGTCGTCGGCCACCAGAATTGCGTGGGTCCTCATGCTGTCTCCTCGGAGATTCGCTGCCCGGGCCAGGCGGCGAGATCCGGCTCCGACTGCGGCGGGCGGCGCGCGGGGCAGATCGATGGGCCGGCGAAGGGCAACGCAAAACAAAACACGGCGCCCCGCTCGCCAGGCTCGGCCATGGCCAGCGGCAGCGACCCCTGCGTGACGTCGAGTTCTTCCTGGTTGTAGAGCAAGATACGGGGGGTAGTGTTGCTATTTTCCCACGCATTGCCCGAAAGCGATACGGCGCCGAGGCCGAGGATCGACAGATCGGCGGACGCATCGTGGCGCCCTTGCGGGTCCAGGCCCAGGCACCCGCCGGTCCCGCGGAGAGGTGCCAAGCCTTCGCGGCACAGCCTTTGGACTTGTCGGTCACGTGAGACCAAGCGAATCTTCATACCAGCGATCACGGCCCCCCGGGTGGGGCTCCGGGAGGGACGCGAGACCCTAGGGCGAGAAGGCCTCGCAGCGACGCACTTGCCTGTACCAGTACGGCAGCCGTTGGATGAGGGGGGTACGCTCCCGTGTTTTGCGGGAAACACGCCTGCCTTAGAGCGGCCGGCGAAGGAGCACAACGACTGTCCTCGATCCCGAATCCTTTGACTTGGGACCAATTTAGAGTAGCGTTCGGGCAGAGCGATTCCAAGGGGTGTATTCGCGCCCCCTTTCCGACACTCCGGGGTGGGACTATACCCCTCTCCCCGTTTTGAAGAGACGCGGTCCGGAGGAGGCTGCCGAGGGCGGTGATGGCGCGCGGCGGCTTGGGAAGGCCGCTAACCTTAATAAGTCTGCAAGTTCTGCGCTGGCGAGGAGCTAACCGGGACCCCTTGGGTGTGCGTTTTGCAGGGTTCCGCGGCCATTTTGGGCGTGGCGGTGGCGCCCCGGGAAATGGGTAAAGTGTTCCCACTGTGAGGCCTAATAGCCGAAAATTGCGGTCCGAGTGAGGTGCGCTCCCAAATCTTTGGGAATTGTCCTGAGTTGCGGGGCGGGACTCGGGTGGCACAGACAATCATGCCTGTGGTTCATGCCTGTGGCTTCGCGTCGTTGTGGGCCGTCGCTGGCCGGATTCCCTTGGCTTTCGAGGGGGCTGCGGGCGGCCCGCGGGCGGCCGCCCGCGGCTCTGTTGCTTGGGGGCGTGGTTGGGTGCGGCTAACGCGCTTGGATTTGGGTTTTGCTTGGGGGATTTGTGGCGGCGGAGGACCGGGTGTCTCGTTTCGGCCTTCGGGGTGAGGCGAGGTTGGGGGCTTTGGTTTTTGCTCTGTCGGTGTTGCACTCGGGTGGGGTTCGGCCCGCCGGCTTGCGCCTGGGGCCCTGTTGCGGCGGGGGCGGTTTGTGGTGGGTCTTTGTTGAGTGTTGTCTTGTGGATTGGAAATTGGGTTGGGTGGTGGATTGTGCCTGGGGTTGGCGGGTGGGCTAACCGATTGTTTTCTTTCGCGTCTATTTCCACACACCCGGCGTCCGGATCCAGGTTTTGACGTCGAATTTCCACTCGTGGGGAACTTCGTGGGTGGCGGACCGGTATATAGGGGTTAGCCGGCCCGGCGGGCGTTGGTGGGTGTCGATTCCACGCGAACCCGGCCGGCCCTGGGCTAACGCCGCATGGGTTGGCGAACCGCCGATGGACTTACGAAACCTGCCCGCGGTTTTACGAAAAAAGCGAAGGAAGAACGAGGTGAATATGAGATTCCGACGAGCGCATAGCGTGGCCTTGTTGGCTGCTGGCCTGCTTTTTGTCGTGGCGGGGCCCCGGGCTCGCGCCGCCGACGGCAGTTTTGAGAAGACCTTCCAGGTCTCGGGCGCAGTCGAACTGCAAGCGCAGACGCATTCGGGGAACATTAGCGTGCACAGCGGCGCGGCGGGCTCGGTGTTCGTTCATGCCGACATCCGAGTGCGCCGCCGTGACGCTGCCGACGCCGACCGCATCGTGAGCGAGCTGCAGAGCAATCCACCGCTCGAGCAGGTGGGCAACACGATCCGGATCCGCAACATCGACGACGATTTGCGGCGCCGCGTGTCGATCAGCTACGAAGTCACGACGCCGGCCGACACCCACGCCGACGCCCAAACCGGTTCGGGCAACATCGACCGTCGACGGCGTGCGCGGCCCGGTCGAAGCCAATACGGGGTCGGGCAACATCGAGCTGGCGAACATCGCGAACACGACCAAGAGCAACACCGGCTCGGGCAACATCCACCTGTCGTCGATCGGCGCCAGCAGCCGCGCCGGCACCGGCAGCGGCAACATCGAAGCGCACAGCGTCAGCGGCGATTTCTCGGGGCGAACCGGCAGCGGCAACGTGGTTGTCGATCAGGCTTCGGGCGGTAGTGTGGAGATGAACTCCGGCTCGGGCAACCTCGAAGCCAGCGGCGTACACGGTGCGCTGAACGCATCGACCGGCAGCGGCGGGGTCAGCGCCGAAGGCGAGATGACGTCCAACTGGAACCTGCGCACCAGCTCGGGCTCGGTGCACGTGCGGCTGCCTTCCGAGGCCGCGTTTACCGTCGAAGCGCGTTCGTCGTCGGGGAGTATCGAGGTCAACCATCCGTTGACGGTGCAGGGCCGCATCGGCAAGCACGAAGTGCACGGCACGGTGCGCGGCGGCGGCTCGCTGCTGGCGGTGAGCACTTCGTCGGGGAGTATTCGGATCGATTAGTTTGATTCTTGGGTTTTGTTGGAGCGTGGGCGGGGTTTGGGCAGGCCGAGCGTTGCTGTGCGGGCCTCGGCCTACGCAATCCTCAGCCCCAAAAAGGGGCGACGCCAACTCCTAGCCCACGGCTTCAGTAGGAAAACAACGACCTGCCGCCCGCCCTGGAAGGGGCGGGCCAAGACCCCAAGGCCGCCGCTTTGCGGCGGTGACAGGCGGGAGCGCCTGTCTCCACCTTCCGATTGCCTCCCTCACAATCCATTCGGCAGTAGATTGTCGCGGGTAACCCTGCTAGCATCGGGGACAACTCCGAGAGGCTGAGGTTGGGATCTACCCGCTCCTGAACACCTTCGGATTTTGCCGTAGCCCCTTGTCGCGCCGACGGGTATCTCGCAAACACAAGGCTCCGGAAGGCAGGGTTATGAAGTTGAAGTGGCTTTTCCTCGCCGCGGCGGTCGTTGCCGTGACGGTGACGCAAACGCGTGGCCAACATTATGAACGCGTCGTGATCCGCGACGACAGCACGCCTCACACGATGAAACCCGTGCTGTGGGGCACCCAATATGCGGTCAGCTCGATGCGCTCGCAGGCCACCTTGGCCGCGGAGCGGATCTTGCGCGACGGCGGCAACGCTTTCGATGCGATCGTTGCCGGGCAGGCCGTGCTGGGCCTGGTGAACCCGGGCGCCAACGGCGTCGGCAGCGATGCGGTTCTGCTCGTCTACGACGCGGCCCACAAGAAAGTGTGGTCGGTGAACGCCGAGGGCACCGCCCCGAAGCTCGCCACCATCGACTGGTACAAGCAGAATCACGACGGCACCTTGCCGGTGGACGATTCATTGCTGGCCGGCACGGTGCCCGGCGTAGTCGACGCCTGGTACATTCTGCTGTCGCGCTGGGGCACCAAGTCGTTCGGCGAGGTGCTCGCCCCGGCCATCGAGCTGGCTTCGGAGGGCTACCCGCTGCCGGGCAACGATGCGCACGGCTTCAGCAACGAGCGCATGGCCAAATATCCGTCGTCGACGCAGGTCTATGCTCCCGGCGGCAAGAAGTGGAAAGAAGGCGAGGTGTTCCGCAATCCCGAGTTGGCCCAAACTCTGCGGCGGCTGGTGGAGGCCGAGCAGAAGGCCGCGCCGCAGGGACGCGAAGCGGGTTTGCGCGCCGCGCGCGACCGTTTTTACAAAGGCGACATCGCGCGCGAGATGGCGGCATTCTCGGAAGAAAACGGCGGGCTGTTTCGCTACGAGGATTTTGCGTCCTACGAGGCGAAGGTCGAGGAACCGGTGTCGCTCAACTATCGCGGCTACGAGGTCTACAAGAATCCGTCGGCCACGCAAGGCCCCTCCGAGCTGTTCATGCTGAGCCTGCTCGAAGGCTACGACCTCAAGGCGATGGGGCAAAACAGCGCCGACTATATTCACACCGCGGTCGAGGCGGTGAAGCTGGCGATGGCGGATCGCGACACCTACCTGGGCGATATGGATTTCATCCGCATTCCCTACGAAGGATTGCTGTCGGAGCGCTACGCCGCCGATCGCCGCAAGCTAATCGATCCCGCCAAGGCTTCGTACGAGTTTCGGCCCGGCGAGCCCGGCAAATACATGAAGGGATTCGAGGCGGTCAACCGGCCGACCGATTTCAAGTTGAAGGGCCAGGGCGACCACACCGGCGACACCAGCTACATCGCCGTCGTCGACAAACAGCGCAACGCGATTTCATTCACGCCGAGCCTGCACTCGAATTTCGGCAGCAAGGTCGTGATGGGCAAGTTGGGATTTTTGTTGAACTGCCGTGGCGATTATTTTTCGCTGGTCCCCGGCCACGCCAATGCGCTGGCGCCGGGCAAGCGCCCGCGCAGCACCTTGCAGGGAACGCTGGTGCTCAAGGACGGCAAGCTGTTTCTGGTGACCGGCAGCCCCGGCGGCGACGACCAGTGCATGCGCACCATCCAGACCTTTCTGAACATCGTCGAGTTCGGCATGAACGTGCAGCAGGCGATCGAAGCGCCGCGCTGGACGACGACCAGCTTTCCCTCGTCGGTGTTTCCGCACACGATGTATCCGGGCGATCTGAAGGTGGAGAGCCGCATTCCGGAGGCGGTGCGCGCCGAGCTGGTGCGGCGCGGGCATCACGTTACGGTGAATCCGCCATGGAGCATGTCGATGAACGCGGCGATTCTGGTGGACCCCGAAAGCGGCGCCCTGGCGGCGGGGGCGGATCCGCGGGCGGCGGCTTATGCGCTGGCCTGGTAGGGGTTGCTTGATAGCGAGTAGCGCGCAAGAGTCCTAAGCCCTGCAGGGGCGCAACCCTTGAATAGCCCACGGCTTCAGCCGCGGGTCGGGGTTTTGCGTGGAGTTCCGCCCTAAGGGCGGGTCGAGATTCGCCAGGACAGCGGATGGCGCAAGCGCCGCCCAAGGGGACAAGGCCGCGAAGAGTCCTTTCCAGGGCTCGTTCGGTGTGGGACCTTGTCCCACCGCTAAAGCGGTGGGCTATTCGACCGTGTCGCCCCTGCGGGGCTTAGGATCTGCGCCGCGCCAGCGCAGCGATCCGTCCACCCGGTACGCGATCCTTCAGCCGGCCGCCGGGCTGGCTCGCAGGCTCCGCCGCGCCAGGCCGCGCAACAGCATCAAGCCACCCACAGCCACAATCAATAGCGGCCAGGCCCGATACGAGCCAATGTGGACCAGCCCAAAGTAGGATAGCTGCAGCCACGATCCTACAAAGACGATCACGCAGCCCTCGAGGATCGTCCAGGGGCTTTGGAACGAACGCACCTCGCTGAGCCCGGCCAGCAACACGGCCAGCGGCCAGTAGCGCACTCTTTCGTAGGCCGGCAAGGTGAATGCCCCCAGGTTCGCGAGTTGGATGACGACACCGGCCAGCAGCAGAACCGCGCCCTCCACGCGCCCTCCGCGCTCGAGCACGCGGCTGAGCCCGAAGGCCACCAGAATCAGCGGCCACAAAAGCTGCGCGTCCCCGAACGCGAGCACGGCGAAGTTTTGCAGGGTGAACAGGACGCCGAGCAGTAGCAGGACCGCTCCGGCGATGGCGTGGATGAGGGGAGGAACGCGCATCGCAGCCTAGCAGCATAGCGTGAGCCGTTGCGATGCGCACTTGGCTTTTTTGCGATGTGCGGCTACGGCGGCAAATTTTCGAGGGCCAAAAGCCGGCACGGCAGGGTCTATTTCGAGGCCGCGGCCGGAGCGGCGGCGCCCGCGCCGAGTTCCTGAAGCGCCGCCAGAATGAAGTCCTTCGCCTTGCGCAGCTCGTCGACCGGCTCGGTTCCGGGGTAGCGGACCTCATTCTCAATGAACAGCGGCCCCTGGAAGCCGGCGTCCTCGAGGATGCGCAGGCACTCCTTTACCCGCGCCTTGCCCTCTCCGAGCCGCACTTCGGTTCCGAGCAGACGGGGATCCTTCGGCGGCAGTCCGTCTTTCACGTGGACCGAGGTGACGCGGCCGATCAGGGCTTGCAGCGCCTTGGGCGGATCGTCCATACCGTACAACACCAGGTTCGCGGTATCGAAGTTGACGCCGATCTTTCCGCCCTGGACCTGGTCCATGAAATGAATCAGGTGCTGCGCGGTTTCCTGGCCGGTTTCGAGTGAAATCGTGATGCCCTTTCCCGCGGCGTAGGTGACGAGGTTCGAAACCGCGTCGAGCATGCGCTGGTAGGCCGGGTCGCTGGGGTCGGCGGGAATGAAGCCGGCATGGAAGGTGACGATCTTGACGCCGATCGCAGCCGCGAAATCGACGACCTTATGGGCGCGCGCCAGGCGCTCGCCGACCAGCGCGGCGGGCCGGAACCCGACGGTGTCCCGAACAGCGTCCTGGTCCTTGTAGCTTTCGCCGGAGAAGCCGAGGATCACCGCGGCGGCGCGCACGCCGGCGTCGTTGAGCAGCGCGGTGAATTCTTTGGCGCCCGCGGGCGTGTAGAAACGGTCGGGCAGTCGGCTGACCTGGATCAGCTTGAGGCCGACGGCGTTGACGACGCGCAGCGCATCGCGCGGCTCTTTTTGACCGGTGGAACCGAGCACGACTCCGAGCTGGGACGCGGAGATTTTGTGGGAGCTCGACGCCGGCGGCTGCGCATGGGCGGAACATGCCGCGAAACCGGCCAGACAGCCGGCGAGTAAGAGGTTCCTGCGTTTCCGCGGGCGGAAAGTTGCGGGGCTTAACACGGCCTGATGATATCAGCCTGCCGGTGGCACATCAACCGGCGATTGCGCTTGCGGTCGCGGGTGCCCGCGGAGATCTTTAGGGCTGAGGATTGTGCAGGCCGGAGGCCTGCCCCAACGTCGTTGTTTACGCCGACGCAGCCGGCCGGGAGGCTCACGCCACGGGTGGGGGCACACCTCGCTTGGGGCGGCACCATTGGGCGTTCGGACAGCCCCGTCGTGGAAAACAGTCCTGGTACCAACGAGCACTCCAGGCAGGTAACGTGGGGGATCGTCCCGTGCTTTTATGGGCGAATTCGGATTGGTTCGTCCTGGGACCTTCTGGTGCGCGCAAAAAGGACGATCCGCAGGCCCCGCAAGCCCGGTTGACTCGCCGATTCGGGAAGCGTAGGTTAGGTATCTAGGTAGTAACGTTTCCGCCCGAACTCGCTGGGTATCCGGTCGTTTTGGATCGACATTTCCCCCACTGGCCGTCGTGTTTGGCGTGCGCCGAAAAACAGTATGGCCTCTGATTCGCAATCACACCCCCCTCGTTCGCGCGTAGTCCCGATGGCGGTGGCGCTGGCGATTTTCGCCGCCGACGCGCTGCTGTCGCAGGGCTTCGCGGTCGGCGTCGCCTACGCGGCCTGGCTGCTGATTTCGCTGAGCCAGGAGGGGCGGCGTCCGACGCTGACCATGGCCTGGGCCGCGACGGGACTGCTGATCGCCGGGTTCTTCCTCAGCCCCGCCGATGGCACGACTCTGGAGGTGGCCACCGCCAACCGCGGCGTCGCCATCGCCGCGATCTGGGTGGAGGCGGCTCTGGTCGTGCGCTGGAAGCGAACCGAGAAGCGGCAGCGCCGCGTTCGGGCGCGCCGCCGGGCATCGCTGCGGGCGCTGGGTATCGAGCCGGATTCGCTCAATGGCGGCGGGGCGGGCCATGTGGTTTTCGCGCAGGAAGAGGAACGCAACCGGTTGGCGCGCGAACTGCACGACGAGCTCGCGCCGCGCCTGGCCCTGGCCACCGACGAACTGCAGGCGCTGCGGAAGGACCCCGCGCACGCCGCCGAACGGGCCCTGGGCATTCAACGGCAGCTCATCGAGCTGGGCAAAGACTTCGGACGCCTGGCGCACAGCTTGTACCCGCGGGCGCTCGACCGGCTCGATCTGACCGAAGCGATCGAGTCGGAGTGCCGCAGCGTCGAGCAACGCGGCGCCCTGTGGGTCCATTTCGAAGCGAACAACGTGCCGCGCATGCTGCCCAAGGAGATGGCGGTTTGCCTCTACCGCGTCTGCCAGGAAAGCCTGAACAACGTCGCCAAGCACTCCCGCTCCGAAGAAGCGAAGGTGGTTCTGGAAGCGACCGACGACGGCCTGATGCTGGTGGTCACCGACTCGGGCGTGGGCTTCGACCCCGAAACCGCCACCGGCCACAAGGGGCTGGTCAGCATGCGGGAAAGAGTGCGCCTGGCCAATGGCCGCTTCGACGTGCGCTCGCGGCGCGGGGCGGGAACCGAGATCGTCGCCTTTGTGCCGGTGGCCTGGAGCGACGAAGGGCTGGCGCAAGCGGCGCACGCCTAGTGGGTAGGGCTGCGAGGGCTGCCCACCAGTGGGGCAGGGCTCCGGCCTGCCCTTTTGGGATCGCGTTTGCATCGCACTTTGA
Source organism: Terriglobia bacterium (assembly GCA_963824095.1). Taxonomy (GTDB): domain Bacteria; phylum Acidobacteriota; class Terriglobia; order Bryobacterales; family UBA6623; genus JBBDWJ01. Next base: position 138,312 of record CAWGNS010000006.1, read on the forward strand.
ACCCTCTTTTGAAGCGAGCTGGACGTCTGAATCGCGTTCGATCCCCTCCGATCCCCCTTGCGAGTTGTTTTCGGGCTGGCTGTGAGCAGGCCGCAGCTCTGGGAAAGCCAGCCCTGCGCTACGGGGGCGGCTGGCCGCGCAGGGGCGTCGGAACGTTGCGGCTACGCCCCTTGGCCTCGCAGGTCTTCCCGGTTGTTTGGGCAGGCCGGAGCCCTGCCCCACCCCATCCCTAGATCCCGTCGAAGATGGCGGCTCGGCCCGCGGTTCTTCTGTATTTGGGATGGCGCCGCACCGCATGATCCATGGCCAGCCATTCGATCGCGCTTGGCTGGGCTCCCTTGGATAGCGTCTCAGCCATGTCCCAGCCCAGCCTATAGACCTCGTCCTTGCGCGGATTGGGGTCCTCCAGGCGCTCGGTTGTGGGGTCGAGAGTGTACTCGCGCACGTAGAAGCACTGCACCACATAACCCATCGACTCCGATTCGGCAATGGTCATGGTGGCGGCCTTGAGGTCGAGCGCGGCATGCACCGCTTCGTGGACGATCAGGCCCTTTTTGGTCTTCGAGGGGGCGGTCCGGAAGCCGAGATGGAAGGTGTCGGTGCCGGAATCGTATTCGGCTTCGTGGGCGGAGAGCTTGGGGTCAACCACGACGCCGATTTCGCCGTCGATCACCCGGTTGGCGATCACCGCCAGGGTCGTTCCGGTGATGACCTTGGCCTTGTAGGTGACGTTGACGCGCGCGACCACCGGCCCGCTGAGCGCCCCCGCCACCACATGACGCAGGGCGAGGTCTTCACTGGGGGTCCACGAGGCCGGCGGAATGTAGATGACGCCGGGACTGTCGGAGGTGTCGAAGCTGAAGTTGGCGCCGTCAGCGGAGGGCTTGGTGCAACCGACGTAGAACTCCAGATACCAGTTCACCTCGCGCGGGTCGCGGGTGCGGAAATTGAACTCGATGATGTCCCAGGGGTCGCTGCGGCCGTAATGGCTGGCCAAGGTCCACCAATTGTCGCCGCTTTTCACGTTGTGCTTGCGGGCGGCGATCGGCGGCGGAAACTTGGCGGGCCGGCGGGGTGTCGATTTCTGAATATGAGACATGGCACGCTCCAGGTTTCAATAGGGGTCTTGGGATGCCACGCGGAGCGCGACACCGACCGGGGCTGCGGATGCGCTTCGGAAATTGTACCAGTACTAGAAAATTCGAGGTGGTACTGGCGGCGAACATCCCGGCCGCCGGTTCCAGATCCCCGATCGGGGGCCCCTTGGACTTGCCCTACACCTTCTCTTGCCGATTGACCCATAATGAAGGTGTTCGCCCCGTTTCTGAAACGCCCGCCCAACGGAAAGCATCAGCCTTGTAGCCGGCCTTCCTTGTCGTGGCACCAGAGTCGAACGCCGGACCTATTCCGATCCCGCTGAAGGCGTAGCAGCGCTACGCCCCGTGTGGCCAAGCCGCTACCCCTCGCCGCCCATTCAGGCCGCCAAGCTATGGCCGTTGATTCCATGGGAGACGAAGCGGCGCCACAGCTTCCCGGAATAAAGCCTTGTCCGGACTAAGTGTGTCGATTTGGAAAGAAAGGGGTAGGAACGCGCGCCACGACCCGGCCCGGCGGCAACGCCCTGGGGAGAGGGCGAGACACGGCCCGGCGGCGGAGCGCCCCCAAGGGCGCCCTACGTTTGCGTGGCCTACCGGAAAAAGGAGTTCATCGATGTTGCGAGCTATCGGAGTCGCCACCGCTGTTTTGCTCATGTGCGGTGCCGCCCAAGCCCAATCGAACGCGCGCGAGCGCGGCGAATACCTGGCCAAACACGTGGCCATGTGCGTCCAGTGCCATTCCCCCCGCGATCACGACGGGAAGCTGATCGAGCACGAGCTGTTTCTGGGAGCGCCTATTCCGCTGGCTTCCCTGCCCGGCGACTGGGCAACCCGCGCGCCGAGAATCGCGCGCCTGCCCAGCAACTGGAGCGAAGAGGGCCTGATCCGTTTTCTCGAAACCGGCATGCGGCCCAACGGCACCGTGCCCAAAGCGCCGATGCCGCCGTTCCGCATGAACCGCGAAGACGCGGCGGCCATCGCCGCGTTTCTCAAGTCGCTGGGAACGTCGATGACGGAGTAGCCGTTTTGGCGGCGCTGTAGCGAGATCGAACAAACAGAGCCGCACCCGGCAGGGTGCGGGCCGCTTGGAGTTGGTGAAGCGGCAGGCCGTTAGAGAACGTGGGCCGGCGCGGCGAACGCGGCCGGCGTCGGCGGTGGTGTGCCCTGCCCTGGCCCTTACGATGGCCTTCGATGTCCCCTGCTCTGGCTTTGAGGTCGCGGCGGCCCGCGGGCTTCCGCCTGCGGCTCTGATTTCCGGGTTTCGGCTTTTGGTAGCCCGGGCCTTCGCTTTTCTTCACGCGGCCCGGAGCGAGTCTTTCTTCGGGCGTCGCCTTTCTTTTCCTCCGAGAACAGATTGACTGGCGCAAGCCCAAGGCCCTCCGCCACACCGAATCCCCTGATTCTCTGCCCAAAGGCAGTCCGTCCTCTCCCCGGGAATCCGCTTTTCACCCGATCGGCACAGCACGAGTCTGCTGATATACTTTTCGCGAGTTCCATCGAAAAACATTCGCTGGAAAGAGCAACCCCATGGACCAAATCCCCTGCCCTGACGGCTACCTGCTCGATGCAGCGTCGGCGCTTGCCGAGGGCCACCATGCGCTGAACCAATACCTGGTTCGGGTCGAAGAGGCCGGCTGGAAGACCGCCCTCGGCGAGGTCAACCGCATCAAGGACAAGCAACGCAAGCTGCTCATCTGGAAGGCGCTACTCGAACGCATGCGGTGGCTGGGCGACAGCGGTTCGCAAAGCGCCTGCCTGAGCCCGCTGCGCGGTCTGGCCGAGCGCATCGAGAAGTGGACGCTGGCTCCTTCCGAAACCGACCTCATCGAGATCCTCGTCGCGACCGCGGAGGTGGCCGGATTTCTGGCGCCCTATCCGCCGATGCCGCATGTGTTCGCGTACATCGACGCGAAGGGGCTGACGCCCGAGCTGGCGGCGGCGATCCGGACGTTTCGCGAGCGGGTGTATGACCACTGCCTGGTGGTGAGTCAGACCAGCCTGCAGCTATTCCGCTCAAGACTCGATATGCTCGCGTGGCGCGACGAGTGGACTCCCCTCGACCCCAAGCGCTGTTGGAGCGAGCAGATCCGCGCCGACTTCCGCGCGTTGCAGGGCGCGGAGCGGGAGAACTGGCGCCGGCTCCTGTACTGTATCCACGGAGACGAGGGCTCGCGCCCGGCGGCGAAGTGGACCGCCCAAACGAGCGCCGCGATCGAGAGGATTGGGCCGGAGGCGTTTCGCGCGCGGCTGGCGGCGTGGCTCGACCCCCTCCGAAAAGACGTGCCCCAGCGGCTGTCGCGCGAAGGAAGCTTCCTGCTGCGCTCGTTCGTTTGGCTGGCGCAGGCGTCCCAAGACTCCAGGCTACGGGCGAAGGTGGCCGAGATCGCCGAAGTCCCCTTCAAGCCCAAGGCGAACGGGCAAAAGGTCATCCGCGCGGCAGCCGAGGCGGCAGGCCTGCCCGACCCCACGGTGCCCTACTCCGTGCAGCCCCCCGCCGCGGCGCCCGCGTTCGACGATCTGGTGGTGCGGGCCCTGTCGGCGGCGCTTTCTCCGGTCAACGCGATGGTGGCGCCGGCACTGGCGGGCCGCGTCGAAGTGGGCACGGAAGTCGTCCACGTCCGCGGCACGCTCGACAGCTACGACGTGCACATCTCCGGCGGCGCGATCTTCCGCCAGAGTGACGGCCGGCGCGTGGAGATTGTCGCGCCGGCGCCGCAGCAAACGCCGCTTCCGCTGCAAGGCCCGATGCCCGGCGTGGCCGGGATGATGGAACTGCTACGGCACGTTCTGATGCTGGCCGAGGATGACAAGAACGCCGCCGCACTGGCGATCGTGTCCGAAGAGTAGGTGGTTCGGAAATACCGATTTTGAAACCATGCGCCATCACGAAGCAGAGACCGATGCCCGCCTCCAAGGCCCGGGCGAGGGCAGCCCGATGAAATGAGGGACAGATCCACAATGGGGCAGCCAGCTCGTGCGATAATTCAACCAATCCTCGATTCTGCAACCGAACCAACTTCGACCGAATGACCGAATGGCTCGCAAATCCCGCGTGGTTGCGGTGGAAGTCCCGCATCACGTCACCCAGCGAGGTAACAATCGCCAGGATGTTTTCCTTACCGACGACAATCGCCGCTTCTATTTGAGGCTGCTCCGCGATCGGGCGCAACAGGCCGGGCTTCGGCTGCTCGGCTGCTGTCTAATAACCAATCACGTCCATCTGGTCGCGACTCCGACGCAGGCTGATTCTCTCGCGTCGGTATTGGGACGCACGCATTCCTGCTACGCACAGCGTTTTAACTTGCGCTACCGGCGCAGCGGGCATTTGTGGCAAAACCGCTTTTATTCCTGCCCGCTGGGTCGCTCGCACTTGCCGCGCGCGCTGGCGTATGTGGACCTGAACCCGGTGCGTGCAGGGCTGGTGGGCCACGCCACCGACTACCCCTGGTCGAGTGCTTGGGCACACGTCGAGGATGCCGGCCCAAGATCCCTGCATCGATTCGTGGGAGTGGCACGAGTCGAGCCTGGCGGCAGACCGGACCGCGCTGCTGGAGCGCCGCGAACAGCACGCGGCGGATCTGCGGGCGGCAACCTACGCCGGTTTCCCGTACGGAGAGCCGGAGTTCGTGGAACAGTTGGAGAAGGCCGTCCAGCGCCCGCTGCGGCGGCTCAAACCCGAGCGCAAGCCCAAGGCTCGTGCCGCCGGCGTTTCGATGTGCTGAATTGTGGACCTGTCCCCCATTGCCTTCAGAAGGAGCCATGCCGGAAAGCATCTCCTTGACGGGTACCTATCATGGATGTCCCGAGTTCTCTCATGTACGATTTGCTCTCATCCGGCTGTACGGATCGGTCTCAAGCTGAGTCAGGCTTCAACGTGTAAGTTATCGATTCTAAAGAGTCTGCCGTTTGGAGGACGAGTTGCGTAAGCGAGGGCATGGTATCTCCTTCCGGATTTGGGTTGGGCATCCTTCTGCTGCTGATTGCGGCGCCAGCCGTCGCACAGGGAGCCGATTCGCCTCAAGACCACATTTCGTTGGAGGGGGTTGTCGTCGATCCGAGTGGGCTGCCAATTCCTGGAGCCACGATCACGCTTGCGAATACAGGCACACCGCTGACTTCAGGCGCCGCACCGCACGAACGGCTGACCACTTCGGCTGATGCGAACGGGCATTTCCAGTTTGCGGCCGTGGCCGCCGGAAACTATCGTCTGCAGGCGGAATCGACAGGTTTCGATCCGGCGTCGCAGGACGTCGATGCCATGCCCGGCATGAAACCGGTTTGCTTGAAGTTGAAAATCACAAACGTGCGGGCCAGTGTTACCGTGACGGGGAACGACGGGCCGCTGCTATCCACAGACGGCGAATCGAACCGGGACGCTGTAGAACTCGATCGCGCAATGCTGGATCGTTTGCCGGTAATGGATCAGGACCTCGTCCGTGCCGCATCGGAATTTCTGGATCCCGGCGCGGTGGGCGGGGGCGTCTCGCTGGTCGTGGACGGCGTGGAGACGAGCGATATTGGCGTGACTCCCTCAGCGATTGAGGAAGTGCGGGTGAATAGAAACCCCTACTCAGCGGAGTACTCTCGCCCGGGCCGGGGCCGCATCGAAATTATCACCAAGCAGGGATCGCCCAAATACCACGGGACCTTCAACTTCCGCGTTCGCGACTACCGACTGGACGCGCGCAACGCCTTCGCTGCCGAACGCCCGAAACAGCAGCGGCGCGGATACGAGGGACATCTTACCGGCCCTATAGGCGCCTCCGCCAAGAACACCTTTCTGTTCAGTGCGGAGCGGGATGAGGATGATGAACAGGATATCGTGCTTGCGAGTACGCTGGAAGGGGTGGTGACGTTTGCGGTGCCCAACCCCAAGCACGAAACCGAACTCTCCATGCGCCTCAACCGCTACCAGAGCGACAAACAGAATTTTTCCGTTCGCTATGCCTACGACACGGAATCCCAACAGGGAGGCGGCGCTCACGATTTCGTGCTTCCCGAGGCCACCTACGATTCGAATGAGTCCTCGCATCGGATCTACGTGAATCACCGCTGGTTTCCCAGCCCCCGCTGGCTGAGTGAGCTGAATTTGCGGGTACGCCGCAGACAGAACGCGACGATCAGCCTCAACCCGAACGAACGGCAGATCGTGGTATTGGATGCTTTTACCCGTGGAGGAGCGCAACGGAACAAGACCGAGCAGGGCACCGACCTGGAGCTCTCTTACGTGGTGAGCTATAGCGCCGGCAGGCACTACTTGAGGATGGGGGCGCTGGTCCCGGAACTCGAGTTCAACCACCTGAATGATCTGGACAATTTTGGGGGCACCTACTACTTCCGGTCGCTCGCCGACTATCAGGCGGGCCAGCCGTACTCTTTCACCCAACGGCAGGGCGACACTCGGCTGCGCTATTCGTCTCGAAGGCTTGCCGGGTTTTTCCAGGATGACATCCACCTCCGGGACCGCATTTCCCTGGGGCTTGGATTGCGCTACGACTGGGAAAACTATGTGCCGGATCACGTCAACTTCGCACCCAGGGCCAGCTTGGCGATCGGCCTTGGCGAGCAGGCGAAGACCTCCACGAAGACCGTGCTGCGGACCGGGGCCGGCATTTTCCATGAGCGCCGAAATGGCGATGTGATTGTGGATAAGTTGCTTCTCGACGGCCAGCGCGTTCGTGATTTGCAGATCTCCGACCCGCACTGGCCCGAACCCGATCTCGGCAGCGCAAACTCCGCCGCTCCCGCCGTGTTTCGAACATCGCGGCGCTTGAAGACACCCTATCTCTTTCAAGCAAACATCGCTTTGGAACAAGAGTTGAGCCGCGCCTTATCGTTATCGGTCGGCTACACGTGGCTTCGAGGCGTAGATCTGTTTCGTCCGATCGACGCCAACGCGCCGGCACCCCCCGGGTGGCAGCGGCCCGACCCTCGATTCCAGACCATCACCGAGTTGCAGTCGTCCGCCGATCTGAAGTCGCATCAACTGAATGCCAGTCTTCGAGGGCACATGACGAAGTGGTTCAACGGAGCCGTGCTGTACACCTTTGGTCGGGCCTACAACAATAGCGATGGATGGGATAGCCTGCCTCCGAACACATACGATCTCAGCCACGAGTGGGGCCCGGCCAGTTTCGATCGCCGGCACAACTTCCGGCTACTGGGCAGCGTGGCGTTGCCCGCCGGCTTTAATCTCGGCGCGTCATTCAGGATCTCCTCGGGCGAACCGTACAATTGGACGACCGGCTTCGATGGGAACAATGACGGAACGGCGAACGATCGGCCAAGCGGTGTGTCGCGGAATGCATTGCGGGAGACCGGCAGGAGCGAACTGAGCGTCCGGCTCAGCAGAGACTTCGTTCTACGCCCAAAGGCTGAGAACAGTCCGCGGTTGCAGTTCAGTCTGGACGGTTTTAACATTTTGAACCAGGTGTACTATACGCGGTTCGTCGGAAACCAAAGCTCCCCTTTCTTTCTGAAGCCGGTTGCGGCGGGTGATGCGCGGCAGATGCAGGCCTCGTTGCGCTTTGAGTTTTGAACATGTATCGCTTCATTCTGTTGCTCACAATCGCTGCGTTGGGGACGCTCCCCTCGCTCGGGGCGAACAAGGAGTCCCGGCGCGAGAAGGAGAAGGTCGAGAAGCTCAGCAAGTATGCGGACCGCCAGCGTAAGGTCGCATCGGACTCCTATCAGACCCAAGAGAGGCGTTTTCTCGAGGCGCGGGCGGAAGAACTGCTGCACCGTGCGGTACTCAAACCGGCGGGCTCTTACGTGCTGGACCGCGAGTTGGATGCGATAGACAGCCTGCTGGACGCCTGCGAGGACATCGGGGAGGTCGAAGACGCCTTGCAGAAGGCCCGGAGCACGAACAGCGACGATGACGACGAGGAACGACGTGAAGACGCAGCCCGCCATCTGGAGCGGGTTTACTTTCGCGTCAAGCAGGGAGACTATTTCTCCCGCCAGAGCAAGGAGCGGCTCGGCGCTCAATATGTGAGCACCGCGCAGCGTCTCTACCACCTGGCCCGCGCGCAGTACGACGCGTCGCACTACCGCGCGGCGCGAAAGCTTGCGGACGCGGCGCACGAAGTGATCAACGCTCTGGAAAGCCTGGCTCAGGCTTCGGTGCGCATACCCGAACCGCCGAGAATGTGAGCCAGACGTTCGATGCGAGTCTTTTCCGCCAACAGCTTTCGATTGCAGGTTGTCGTGAGTGTGCTGGCCTCGCTGTCGATGCTGGCGCTTGCGTTCATCCTGGTGCGCGAGGTGCTTCTCTCCACCGAGCAGGCATTCGTGCGCAATGCACAACAGCAGTGCAGCAATGCCGCGGCGGAGTTGCTCCGACAGTTCGTGGAACAAGGCGCGGTACGCACACAACCGATCGATCAGCTTCCCTTTCCGGCGCAAGACGTGTCGCTCCGCGGCCTTTCCATAGCCGTTTTGAACCCATTCGATGGGGTATCCGGAGGGTATTGGCTGATCGGCCTGGAACGGTATGCGGGTGTCTCGGAGGTATCGCAAACCAATGGCCCATGGAATCCGACTCCAGCCGATCGCGCCTTTCTGGACGGCTTGGTGCGAAAGGCAGCCGCTGCAGGCGAACGACAGGCGGGAGCCATTGCCCATGGAAGAGACATTCTGGTGGCGGCTGCCATCGCCGGAGCAGGGGACAAGGCGGTAGCCTGGACCACGAAGCGGCTGGCGGGCGTCCGAGATCCCGTACTGGCTCAAAGGCGCTGGTGGATTGCGGCGCTGATCTTGTCGACGCTGATCGGACTGGGCGGAATCATCTCCATCAGCCTTCGTCTGAGGCAAGGCGTGCAGTTTATCAAGGCCGGACTGCACCGCCTGGAGAACGACTTCAGCTATCGCCTACCCGTTAACCGGGAAGATTTCGGAGAAATCAGCGACGCCATCAACCAAATGGCCGAGAGACGCGCGAGTCTGGAACGGACACTTCGCAGGCAAGACCGCTTGGCCGCCCTGGGTAAAGTCGTGGGCGGAGTGGCTCACGAAATCCGCAATCCCCTGAACTCCATGCGGCTCACGCTGGAATTGCTGAACCGCCGGATCAGAAAGGGAGTGGCAACCGGGGAGGAGGTGGAGGGCGCCGTTGAGGAGATCGACCGGCTGGACCGCATCTTGGCCCGGCTGCTCGAGTTCGGCCGCACCGGACTGGAGGAGCGGAGGGTTCAGGATCTGGTCCCGCTGCTGCAGCGAGCAATGCACTTGGCTCGAGACCCCGCCGATCGAAAGCAGGTGCGGCTGGAGCTGCGGACTCCCGAGGGCGGCGCTCTCGAGGCGAATGTGGACGGGCTGCAGACGGAACAAGTCGTTTTGAACCTCCTGCTCAACGGGATCGACGCATCGCCCCCCGAACAAGCTGTCATCCTGACTGCCCGCCGCCGGGACGGTTGGATGGAGATCTGTGTGACGGACAAGGGACCGGGCATCCCCGATGAGGTGCGCGACCATGTCTTCGATCCCTACTTCACGACCAAGGAAGCGGGGAGCGGGCTGGGGCTGGCGATTTCAAGCGAGGTTGCCGCCAATCACGGCGGATCACTCGAGTTTGTCACGGGGGACCGCGGAACGCAGTTTGTGCTGCGCATTCCCATTGAAAGAGGGGACATTTGAAACCACGAGCCCGAGTTCTGGTGGTCGAGGACGACAGGCGCGCACGGCAGGCGCTGGAGGCGCTGCTGGCGGAGGAAGGTTATGAAGTAGTAGCCGCTGCCGACGGCGATGAGGCGACACGCCTGCTCGCCGCCCAGCAGTTTGATGCCGCGTTGCTGGACGTTCGTATGCCGGGGAAGGATGGCGTGACGGTGCTGAAAGAACTGCGGCACCACCCCGCAGCCCCCGCAGTGTTGGTGATGACCGCGTACGGAAACTCCTCCGTGGCCATCGACGCGATGCGGTTGGGCGCTTACGACTATCTGACCAAGCCGCTTCACTTCGATGAACTGCTCATTCAGTTGGAGCGGGCGATCGTGGGGCGCCGCCAAAGCAGGGAACTCGAAGAATACCGAGGCGGCGAAGCCGAGGAGAGCGCACCAGATCTGGTGGGCGACAGCGACTCCATGCAGCGCGTCTACAAGCTGATTGGCCAGGTTGCCGCCACCGATTCCACGGTATTGATCCGGGGCGAGTCCGGCACGGGAAAGGAACTGGTAGCTCGCGCCATTCACCAGAACAGCTCCAGGAAAGACGGCCGTCTGGTGTGTGTCAACTGCGCCGCCATACCCGACTCGCTGCTGGAATCCGAGCTGTTCGGGTATGAAAAAGGGGCTTTTACCGGTGCTGTGTCGCGGCGCAAGGGAAAGTTTGAGCTGGCCCACCGAGGGACGATATTTTTGGACGAGATCGGGGAATTGTCGGCGGCGACGCAATCGAAACTGCTGCGTGTGCTCCAGGAGAGAACCATCGAGAGGCTGGGGGCGGAAGATTCGGTGGAACTGGACGTTCGTATCCTCGCCGCGACCAACCGCGACCTGGAAAAAGCGGTCCAGGACGGCCGCTTTCGCGAGGATCTCTATTACCGGATGAATGTGGTCGCGATCTGTGTGCCTCCGTTGCGGGAGCACCGCGAAGACATCGCGCGACTCGTGGAGCACTTGGCGCACAAAGTGTCGTTTCGAAGGAAATTACCCTACGCAGGCATTCTGCCATCGACTATGCAGGTTCTGAAAGCATACGACTGGCCGGGTAATGTCCGTGAACTGGAGCATGCGCTGGAGAGGGCGCTCATCCTGTGTCGGGGGCTACCCATCTCCCCCGAGCACGTGTCGCTCAGCGACGGGATTTCTGTCGCGACCGAAACAGACCTGTTCTCGCGCGGCTTGCACGAGCAAGTTGCGTTGCTCGAGAAACGCCTGATCGAGAAAGCGCTCACAGTCAGCGGCGGAAACCGGACTCGCGCCGCCGAACTACTGAAGATCGCCCGCCGGCTACTCTACGACAAGATTCGTGAGCACGGCATCGAGTGATTCCGGCAAGAAATACGTGACCTCCATGATAGGTATCCGTCAAGGAGAGATGCAGATCTCCTGAGCCTTCCTCGGTCGATTCGATTTCATTCATGGAGCCATACTGGGTGGTCGCTGAGCCAACGTAACGTTGGTGTCAGCATTTTGCACCCAGGATTGATTCCTCTTGCCTACGCATTCAAACAGGCTCAATTTCTGGGGTGCGATCTCGGCGAAAGCTGGTGTTCCCGGGTGCCGCACGGGTGAGTTTACCCGCTTGCCGCAGTGGTCAAGCCAAGTACTTGATCCGCCCGCGCGGAGGATGGCGGTAAGACCGGCGATCCTCGTCTGCCAGGGACGTCTCTTGCCGGTGATTGCCGCCGTGGCGTTGGGCAATGTGTGGAATTGGTTGGAGCGTGTGGTCAAAGTCGGACGAAAAGGGACGAAAAGGGGACGGAGCTGGACGCAGCCCTTTAAACGCCGTGATTTCACACCGCCCGCCGGCGCGTTCCGTGCGCCAGGATGCGGGCCACCTCCTGGCGGCTAGCCCCCAGCAGAAACAAGGCGCGGAACAACAAATCCAGGCTTACCGTGCGGTCGGCCGCCTCCATCTTGGCTACCCGAGACTGGCTGGAACCCAAACGGCCGGCAAACGCGCTTTGGGTCAGGCCGAGCTTTTCCCGCCGCTGGCGGAGACCGGCAGCCAAAGCGAGCTTGGTCTCGATCAAGCGGCTCTCTTCATCGCTCAGCCCGAGAAAATCGCTGGCGTCTCCCACGGCCCAGCCGGCCCTTTCCAAGCGTTGCCGAAGTTGCTTTTCCATGTTTGTTGTTCCTCCCAGCTTCTCGTTGATCTGTTAAGCCGTGAGGCTACCCATGCCCAAGCCTCTCAGCGCGGACGACGTTCTCCCATTAATTGGCTGCCTTACACCCAACGAGCGCCGTCGCCTGCCTCGTCCTATCGGGACATGGGGGACAGGTCTGCCAAGAACCACTTGCCGCACCCGGAATTCGGGTGTATACTGGCCAAAAATCGCTTAAGAACAGCTTGGGAGGGGCTGATGGCCGATGATCTTTCTGCCTCCGTCGGCTATGGAGGAACGAACAATTTCGGTGATGTCGTTCTGGTCCAGTTGCTGCTGAACAACCACATCAGCTTCGGAACCACGCTCAGCAAGTGGGGAATCAAACCGCTGGTGGCGGACGGGAGCATCGGCAAGTGGTCCCACCATGACCGGACCGTCGTCGCAATCACCATCTTCCAGCGTGAAGTCCTCGGAATATCGAAGCCCGATGGCAGGATCGACAGACACGGCGGGACCATCAGAGCGCTCAAAGGCAGCCCCAAGGCCCCGCGAAAGCCTAAGTCGACAGCGTCAGATGAAGACGCGCGGTACCCGGGCCTAGAGGAAAAATTCAAACAATTCAATCGCGAAGAGAAGGTAAAGAGTGCCCTGGAGGAAATCTCCAAGAAGGTCAGCCTCACGACGGCTCAGCATGCTCAGGTGGAAGCTTTTCTGCTGGGGGCGATGAGCTCCGCATCAAACTTCCAAGGTAATCTGAGCAATATCCAGACGGTGGTCGACATCGGCCTTGACGTCGCCGCGATGGTCAAGTATGGGTTCGCTGGCGCCCCCATCGGGAGCGGCTTGAGCACCGCGAGCACCGTCTGTTGGACGGTCGGGCAATGGTTGGGTTTTCTCGGCCCCTTCACCCAGTTCGCCGGATTCGTCGTGGCCTTGGACGAGGCCATGTCGGCGGGCGTCAGGGTTTATCAAGCGACCGCGATCGCCTATACCGTGACTGCCTGGGTCTTCGAAGACCCTTATCCACGGCAATCACAGGCCCTGCTGAACCGGAACAAAACCTGGGGCTATGGCGCGACGAAGGAAGCGGACCTCAATTTGGGTTGGAAAAACGCGCAAAACGACACCAAGAAAATGTTTCGCAAGATGCTGCACAAGGCGGCGGCTTCCTGGCAGATGAGTCCCGACCGGGCGCAGCAGACAATGAGGCTGTGCATGAAGTCTGCCGGAAAGACGAAGCTCGCGCAGGCGATGCAAAAGGCGATCGCTGCGCAGTACCGCAAGCACGGAGACGAGAACGAAGCCACAGCGATCGCCAATCACGCCGCGACCCTGCTGTATCCCAACTGAAAAAGGGGGACAGACTTGGACAGGCTACAATATTAACCACCCACTTCGGCGGCTCCTCGGCACTCCTCATGCGGCGTCGGGATAGAATCGTGTGGGCGCTGGTCTTCAAGACAGACAACGACAACAGCCGACTGGTTCCATGCGAGGTTGTGGCGCCCGGCATCAACTGCCTGGCAGATTCCATCACGAAATGGCCTGCTGAGTTGTTCGGAATCGAGATGGGCAGCAGGGTCTGGAACCCCTTCACGATTCAACAATCCCTGCTGACGGAAGTTGGCTCAACCAAGGCATAAAGAAATCGGCCTATTCGCGCGGCAATACCTCGGTAAATAACGAAAAGTCGCGACAGCCTCGGGAAAATGCAGGACGGCTCCTGGATAAGTCTAAGTCTTGATTGTAGTTCCCTTGCGCGTTTTGCACTTAACCAGATGAGAGCAGTCCTGAGAGGCAGGCAACGGAACGGTTCGCGCATCGGGGGCTGCCGGGCGCCCAGCCGCCCAGAGTATACAACCAAGAAGGGAGAGACTATTTTGAAAATGACCAATATCTTCAAAGTCTTCGGCTACTTGAGCGCTACCGCTCTCTTGCTTACAGTTGCGGCCCCGCAGGCATTGTGGGGCCAGTTCGAGTGCAAGCAGGAGCTCATGGCGGGAGCATGGGAGCATTACGGTCAGAGTTGGATCCAGGAAAGAGAGACTCCCGACATCTTCCTGGCTGCGGGGCCAGCCGCAGCAACTGGGCTCGCGGTATTCGACGAGCAGGGGAAGGCCGTGGTGTTCAAGCAGACGAATAGCACCTCCGTGGGGGCTAACGAGCTCGACTTTGTTCCGGTTTTCGATACGCAGGTGACGATCAATCCGGATTGCACGGGGAAGATCACGCAGTCGCTGCGAGAGGATCTGCCGCCCGAACATCCTTTGATCGCCAACTTTGGATATCAGCCGGGGGAGGTCGTATTCGAGTTCGCGATGGTTTGCTCGAACGGCCAGCGGGAGTGCCAGGCGACCTTCACGAAGCCTGCCGGTGTAATCATCGGGATTGTGAATCTGAAGCGCATCGATCCGGCATCCGCCGCCACGGCGGCGGATTTGGGATCCATCAAGGCGAATGTTGAAGCACTGACCCGCCGGCTGGGGATTGTGCCACAAGAGTAGCCGCATCGTCCGCTCCGGGACCTGAACTCCCAGACGCCCGAAGCGAACGGAGGCCTGAATTGGCATACCGCCGGGAAACAGGACCGCAGATTCGTTGGACCTGCCGGAGGGATAGCAGGCCAATCCTGCTATCCCTCCATCAGCGCCTCTGTCGTAGATCGACTTTCTCTCCTTAGAGTTACCCGTAGGCGCTTCCCCGGTCCGGCGGGTCAAGACGCACGCCGGACGCGGGGGGATGCGCAAACGCAACGCTCATCTGAATAAGCGGAAGATCCAGGTTCGTCCCGTCAAAAGAGTTGGCGTCAGCAGCAAAGCAAAACCTGCGCTTTTCAGGCCTGCCTTCCGGATCCGACCTCATCCCGCACGATTGCGGACGCCATCTTGCCGATCCGGAACGCAGCTCGCCGCCCGTCGTAGCCGATGCACTGCGCCACAATGCACCACTCGGCGCGTGCCCTCCGCCATGCCAGCCACTCGTGTTCTGCAAACATCGGGTAATTCCAGTACTCATCGAATAACACGACCGTGCCTGGCCCGGAGTATGGGAGCGCGTGCTGAAAGACGACGGCCGTCGAAGAATACACGTCGCAATCAATATGCAGAATGGCGATGTGGCTTGATTGGCTCCGAGCGCGCATCCAGCCGCGCTCACCCCCCGGCGCTTCTTCATGGCTCCTGGCTCTCGCCGGGCAGCGGGCCGAACTTGCCGTGACGCCGCAGCCCTTCGCGGAATCGCTCGCGTTCCTCCGGCGTCATCCACTCGCACCGCTCAGCCATCCGGCGGCGGAAACCGGGCCGCGAGGGACCATGGCAGCCAAACCCACCGAACAGAATGCGGCACAGCGCCAGCAGGCCCACCGCCTGCCAGAAGCCAATGCGCGGCCAGGAGAACAGCCCGGGCAGCAGCCAATTCCAGAGCTGCATCACCAGCAGTCCGCCGATGCTGACAAACACCACCGCAGCCAGAATGCCAAGCGGGATCAAGTAGAAGCGTTTCTTTTTCATCTTGCCGTCCTCACGGTTTCGTGAATTCGTCGTAAATGCTCTGCAGCCTCTCGCGCAGCCGCAGCACCGCATAGCGTTTGCGCGAAAGCAGCGTATTGATGCTCAGGCCGGTTTCGTCGGCCATCTCTTGAAAGCTGCGCCCCTCGAACTCATGGGCGACAAAGACCTCGCGCTGTTCCGGCGGAAGCTCGTCGAGAGCCTCGTCGAGTTCCTCGAGCAGCACGTTGCGGGCGTAGAGCGCGTCGGGACCGGCGTCGGGGGAAGGCAGCAGCTCTTCCCACCGCGGCGGCTCGTCATCCGGGCCGGCGGCGGCGTCGCTGAAGTTTTCCGGCTTCTTCCTGCGAAACCGATCGATGATGCGATAGCGCGCCGTCCGGAACAGCCAGCCGGTGACGTGCTCGACCGGCATCAGGCGGCGGTTGGCTTCCACCAGTTCGTAGAAGACCTGCTGCAGAATGTCCTCGGCGTCGCCCGCATCGGGCACACGCCGGCGAATGAAGCGCAGCAGGCGCGATTGCTCGCGCTCGACCACCTCGGAGATCCGCTGGTTCTGCTCGAGTGCCATCCGCTGCGTGCCCGCCGCCGTCTTCACCTAAGTTTCAAACGAACCGGGGGGTGCGGATATTGTAAGGGGGCCCGCGCTGGGCGGGGCAGGGGTAGCCAATGCCACTGTCGCACAGTTACTGAAAAGGCTCCGCCTCCCTTCCCTTTTCGTCGAACCCGCGGGTGTAGGGAGCCGCGAAGCGGCGCCGGATGATAGCCCACGGTGAAGCCCTCGGGCGGAACCCTGGGTTTCAAAATCCCACCAAACAAGCAAGCCCCGGAGGGGCGACCGAAGACGGTCGGCTGCACCCTTCACCTGCCTGACGCCACGGGTGGCCCGTTGAGCTACCGATAAATCTGGCGCTCAACAAAGACAATCGGGCAGCGCGCCTGTCCCAGCATTACTCCACGGCTTCCGGCCACCCGATGAACACGGCTGGTCGGGGACAGGCAACGACTTTTGACTGGACCAGCCGGCGCATGAGGGCGCTCGGATATCCTGGATTTGCAACGACATTCCGTGGGCCGGCTGGCTCGCGTGGTCGCGGTAGCTATCCCCCGCCACATGACTCAACGCGGCAACAATCGCCGGGACGTCTTTCCTGCCGTCGCCGACAGGCAGATTTGCCTCGAAATACTGCGCTCCGAAACGCGGCGTACGGGCAATCCGTCTGCTCGGCTGGTGCCTCTCCAGAAACCAACCCCGGTTTCTGGTCCCAGGGACGAGTTTCTTCTCGTCACAGGCTGATGAATTCACCACGTCCATCGGGTGGCTGTTCCCGACAGGTGCGATTCGTTCACCAAGGGGCTGGGGCGCGTCCGCTTCCGCTATGCCCTGGGTCGGAATCCGCGTCACGGTTGGAGTGGACAACTGCGGCAGAACCGCTTCGATTCGTGTCCGTTCGACCGCCGGCCGATGAGTCTTTTGTGACGGGGCCTGGCGTTACACTCTGTCGACCGGAATCCGGTGCGCGCCGGGCTGGTAGAGTGGGCCGAGCTATGGCCCTGGTCCACCACTCGCGCCCGTATCGCCCCTATCGCTTCTATCGACAAGCCGATACTTGCGGTCTGCTGGACGGCGAGGCCTGGCGACAGTTGTGTCCGCTGGGCGACTGGGAACAAGTCTTGCGAGGGGCCAGCCCCACGCCTGGGCCGATCGAAGCACTGCGGCAGGCAACTCGGACGGCGCGCCCCTGTGCCGAGGAAGACGTGCTGGCCGAGTGGGAGCGCCGCCTGGGATGCGAGCTCCGCGCGGCGCGCACGGGCCGTCTGCCGAAGGCGGCAGCCGCCGCCGGTTCCTGAGTCGTCGCCTGGCCCCAACTTTCCGACCTCATGTTAAGAACATATTTCGAGGCTGTCCCCGTCACTCCGCGCCGCGCTTCCCAAACCTCCGGTTGTCACCCTGCTGCTGGTTTTGTCGGTTGCGTACCAGGTATGGAAACGCGAGTGACCGTCCGGGCGAAACGGCTGCTGGCCTGGCGGAGTACTGCTGTCCACGCTGGTTCGTGAAACCAGGAGAGAACTCAGGCGCGCTGAGTTCGGGGGCTGTCCCCGATCTCCCCGGAAAACTGGCGGGCTGCCGACGCGGATCGTAGGCTTCTGCTATCCTCAGCTCTCGACGGATTGCGGGAGGCTCTATGGGTGTTCTCAAGTCCGATCTTTTCAAAGACGACCCGAAGCTGGAAGCGTGCGCCACCAAACCGCTGGCACATCTGTTGATTGGCACTCCGCCAGGCCCGCACATTGCCAAAATTCACGCCGCGCTCGAGAAACTCCGGCCCGGCGGTCCGACGATACTCCCGAGCGAGAAAGCCTCGATGAGCTACGGCCCCTCGACGGCGGCTGCGGTGCTGCATTACAAGAAGACCCACGTCCCGCCCATCATCAACACCGCGTACCAAAAAACTCCGGATAAGATCGTCGGACAGATGACAATCACATTCATGGACGCGGATCTTGTTGGCGCGCCTTCGCCCCGGCTACCCCGCGACACCATCGCCGACCAGGCATTCACGGAGAGCCGCGCGGCCCTGCGGACGGCGCTCGGCCACCTGAGAAGTCTTCGCAACGACACCAACGCACTCCCCAATAGCTCCGATCCGGCATTCGGAGGCGCCATGGCGAGGTTGCTATTCAGGCACCGCAGGAACATCGGTGTCGTCGCCAAACGGCTGGTGCTCGCCCCCGACCCTACCAGCAGAGCCTTTCGAGACTCGCTGGACAAGGTGATCAGCCTCTGCGAGCGCAACTTGGCTCTTGGGAAAACGATCCTAGCGGCGGGAACGACAGGACTGTGCGATCCTACCCATTCGAGAAACGCCCATGGTCTGCCTCACGCCTGGACGGTGGCCACTCAGCCGGACCCCAAGACGCACTTGTGTGAACCGTTCTTCACCCGCGATTCCCGGGACTTGCGGCGCGACGTCGTCACCCATGAACTCTTTCACATCTTCGGTTTGGCGGATATCTCGGTGAACAACACCAACGACGCGCTCCGCAACGCCAACACGGTCGCACAGATTGTCGCGTTCCTGACGGACCGGTTCCGGCAGGCGAACTCGGACGGCGGAGAGCGCGCCGTGCCGCCGCTTCCCACTCCTTAACTAGAAGCTGCTCCCACGCGCTCTGTGCGCGCGTCGAAGCCCGTGAACTGTTTGTGGCGGGCGGCAATGCGCCGGGCTGCGGCGGCAGCCGCCGCGGCTGACTGCGCCGCATCGGTCTGCTCGATGGCCGCCAGAGCTGCGACGTCAGGGTGGCCGCCGGGCCAATTCGGCCAATTGGGGTCAGGGCCAATTGGGGTCTGGCCCCCTTTTTGTCAGAATGAACTCTTCTGCTCGAATCGTATCCGGCCCCTTCTCGCGCCGGCCGCTGGGTGTGGCCGGCCCGCGGGGTGGGGCGGCGGTGCTGGTTGGGAGGATGCAAGATGCGTTGGGAAGGGCGAAGGCAAAGTAGCAACGTGGAGGACCGCCGGCGTATTTCCGGCAGGTCTGTGGGGGGCGGCATCGCCGGCCTCGTCGTCATCGTCATCGCGCTGTTCCTCGGCGTGGACCCGAGCGCGCTCCTTACCGATTCGGGCGTAACGGCAAACTACCCGACCACGACCAACAGCGCGCAGGACGAGCAAGCGCAGTTCACCGCAGTCGTTCTGGCGGACACCGAAGACGTTTGGAGCCAGCTCTTTCAGCAAGGGTTCCATACGGCTTATGCGGAGCCCTCCCTGGTGCTGTTCTCACAGTCCACAGAGTCCGGTTGTGGGTTTGCCAGCGCGGCCTCCGGACCCTTCTACTGCCCCAGCGATGAAAAGGTCTATATCGATTTGCAGTTCTTCCGCGAGCTGCAGACGACGTTCCATGCCGCGGGCGATTTTGCCGCCGCCTATGTGATCGCGCACGAGGTCGGCCATCATGTCCAGAACCAGTTGGGCATTCTCTCCAAGGTTCACAGCCGGCAGGGGCGCATGAGCGAGCGAGAGTCCAACGAGACCTCGGTGCGAACCGAGCTGCAGGCGGATTTCCTGGCGGGCGTCTGGGCGCACTACGCCCAGAAAACGAAAAGCATTCTCGAGCCCGGCGATCTCGAGGAAGCCCTCACGGCCGCAAGCGCCGTGGGCGACGACCGGCTGCAGCGCCGGTCCCAGGGCTACGTGGTGCCCGATTCCTTTACTCACGGCACCTCCGAGCAGCGGGTGCGATGGTTTCGCCGTGGGTTCGAGGCGGGCGACCTGTCGAAGATGATGGATACGTTCCGTCTCGACTACGAACAGCTTTGAAACCGCGTTTTCGCGGCCCGCGGCCGTTTCCAGGCGGGCTACGAACTCAGGCACCCCCTGCGGCTCACCGGCGTGAGGGACCGCCGCAATTCCGCCGCGTCGCGCCTTGTGGACCTGTCCCCAAGTGCCCGCAATGCGCGATCTTATTTCCCATCAGCCCGGCGGCGCGGAGTGTTTCGAAAATGGGATTGGCTTCGTTTTGTCACTTTTTGAATGTGTTTTCCCATGAGCGTTGCTTTTGCTCATTGCGGGGACTTTTCGAGAGCTCTTCACCGACACACCCAAGCGAAAACCACAGGATACCGCGGCCGAGCAGGGCTGCTGTCGCGCGGGCGGGCTAAGTGGTTTGGAATCAATGTCTGTTTTTTTGGGAACCGTTGTGACAGGACCGAGCCCGGACCAGGCAAAAGAGCTTTTCCGTCACGTTCCCTTGGCCTCATGCGGGCGTAGTGCGATATGCCTTCAATCGTTTTCGGGCATTCTTCGGGCTTGAGGGCTGATCTTCGTCGCTGGCGAATTTGGAAAGGGCTCGGTCCATCTCCATCCCCTTTTCCCCGTCCCCTTTTCCCCCAGTCGGAAAGCCAGCGATCGATCCTCAACGCGAGCGGCAACCCGAGAGTCCAAGCTCAGGTGTTCACCGGCGGTAACCGAAGTTCGTGGTGCGGATCTGAACCGAGAGGGGGGGACGGAGCCCTTAATATTTGTACTGGCTCCTTGGTTGCATAACCGACCAATTTGCAATGAGTTAAGCGGCTAATCCCTTGCCGCCCGCGCTCGACCACTTTCGGCGGCCCTGTCCGTCCCACGGCCCACGGCGAGCCCGACTTGACACGCGAGTTCCTCTCGGAAAGCGGCGTCCCCGAAGGGTATGCCGGTACGCGTGGCGGCCCGCAAAGCGCGCTCGGTCGTCGTGGTTTGACCCCGCCGGAGTCGCCGCTCCCAATCGGCGCACCCACCGAACTGCGCCAGCCCGTCGGTGCTGAGCAGCCCCGACTCGTCATATCCGGAGACATGCGCCCGCGCGCTCGACCACTCCCACGCCGTCGCCGTTCCCGTCATGGCCGCCCGCACCGGATTGAGATCGACGTAAAGCAGCGCCGCGTCGAGGTGAGACGGCCCCAAAGAGCAAGAATAGAAACGACTTCGCCACAGATGACCGTCGCGGCTGCGGCGCCGGTTGAAGTCCTGCGCGTAGCTGGAATGCACCCGGCGAACCAGGCGCGCCAGCGAGTCGTCTGCGTGCGGGACGACGATGAGGTGGACGTGATTGGACATCCAGCACCAGCCCAGCAGATCGGCCTGGCAGGGACCGAGATGGAGTCGCAGCAGATGTTGGTAGCGGCGCCTGTCTTCGTCGGTCAGGAAGACGTCTTGGCGATTGTTGCCGCGGTGGGTGATGTGATGCGGTGCGCCGACCGCCACCACCCGCGCTGGGCGGGGCATCGCGTTTGGTTGGCCTCTATTCTAGCCTGTTTACAAATGTTATGGGCTCCGTCCCCCTCGGCCACCCTCGGCCCATGGGCCATGTGGTGGCACGTGGAGGGCCGGGAACCTGGTTCCCTTCGAGCCTGGGACAACGCCCGATTTAGAGCCGGTGGATCAGCGGAAGTTTTCGACCAGCATCAGATCGCTGCTGCTCAGGTCAGCCTGGGTATACAGGACCCATTTCCCGTCGGGAGAGAGCGCCAGCGGGTTTGCGTCCCCAAACGACAGCGATAGAGTCAGCAGCGTTCGAGTCTGGCCGCTGTCAAGATCGAGGAAACGGAGCGCCCGATCCGCGGCGTTTAGGTAATAGATCCCGTTGTTTCCAAACGCCCACGCCCCCATTTCCGCCCAGACCCCTTCCATGACCGCCTCCTCGTCGCCTCCTGCGAGCGGTAGGCGGTAGAGGGTGGATTCGTGTGTCTTGCCGTAGTACAGATACCGCGCGTCGGGCGATTCCACGGCGTGGTAAGCTCCGTTGGTTGTCACCTGCAGCGGCTCGCCACCCACTAGAGGAACCTTCCAGATCTCTGCCCTACCGGAGCGGAGCGAGTTGAAGTAAACCCAGCGCCCATCGCGGGACCAGCTCGGCCGCGAATCTTCCCCCTCGTATGTGGTCAGAGCGCGTGGCGAGCCTCCTTGCGCGCTGATCACAAAGATATCCCAGTTGCCCCGCGGGGAAGCATCAAAGGCAATCTGACGCCCGTCGGGCGACCAGCGCGGGCTGCCGGCCGGCGGTCCCCCAAACGTTGTCACCTGCACCGCGTTGGAACCGTCGGCGTCGCACACCCAGATTTCGCGGCTGCCCGATCGCAGCGAATAGTACACAATTCGTTTCCCATCGGGAGAGATCTGCGGGCTGGCTTCCAGTTGGGTGGAGCCAATCAACTTGCGCGGCGGCGGCGCAGTGCCCCCCTCCGGCGGCAGCTCAGAGCGCCAGATATTCGAGTCGAATTGCACCTGTTGGTACGCCAGGCGGTTTGCCTGGCTGGAGATTGCCGGGTAGCTCCCTGCCTCAGCGACCTGGCGCGGCTCTCCCCCCGAAAGCGAAACCCTCCAAAGGGACGGCGTGGCGCCCAAGTCACCGGCTGACAGCACGATCCCGTCCCCGGCCGGAGTCCACGCTATCCCGGCAAAAGTTTGGTTCAGAAAAGTAATCTGCTTCTCCTCTCCGCCGGCCAGCGGCTTCACGAAGACATCTCCGAAGAGCGTGTGGTTGGTCGTTCGCACGAACGCAAGCCACTTTCCGTCGGGAGAGACCGCCAACTGCGTGTCGCCGCCGTAGGAGGCCGGCGGAGGGGAAGTCAGCGGCTGTCGCTCGCGAGTGCCGATCGACAGCTTTTCGATGAACCACGGATCATCGGCAGAGTCACGATTGGGCAGGAACACGGAGGTTGAATCCGGTCCCCATGCCATCGTCCAGGAATCGGATGGCGGGAAAACATCGCTCACCCAACGTTCGGCGCCACCCAACGGCGGGACGATATAAAGACTATCTTTGCCCCCTGAGTGGCGAACGAAAGCAATATAGCGCCCATCCCGGGACCAGGCAGGAGTGTAGTCATCGGCCGAGTCCGTCGTCAGCCGCAAGGGGGCGCCCGAGCCAATCACCTGGACGTAGATATCGAAGTTGTCTTCGTTCTCACCGTTCCACGAGAAGGCAACTTGGCGTCCATCCGGAGAAAAGGCCGGGGTGCTCTCGATACCGGGAAAGCTGGTTAGCGGCTCTGGCCGCAGCGGCGGCTCCACCTTGGGCTCCGTCGGCGCGAAAAAACGCGCGCCCAAAAAAACACTCACCACGACAACCGCCAGCAGCAGCGCCGCGCCCGCGTACCAGACCTTGCGGCTCACCGCGGGCGCCACCACCGGCGCCAGTGCCTGCCGCGTCACCGTCGATTCGCCTTCCTTCTTCAAACGCCGCAGATCGACCAGCATGTCCTCGGCATGCTGGTAGCGGTCGGCGGGGTCTTTGGCCAGCGCCTTGTTGACGATGCGTTCGAGCTCCTGGGGAACACCGGTACGCAACGCGGTCAGCGGTTCGGGAGGCTCATTCAAAATCGAGTAGACGATCGCCTGGTCGAAATCACCGCGGAAGGGCGGCCGCCCGCTGACCATCTCATAAAGCACCACGCCGAGCGACCAGATATCGGTGCGACGATCGACCTCGGCGCC
The DNA here is from genome assembly GCA_963824095.1 of Terriglobia bacterium. Lineage (GTDB taxonomy): Bacteria > Acidobacteriota > Terriglobia > Bryobacterales > UBA6623 > JBBDWJ01. The sequence continues at coordinate 161,655 of CAWGNS010000006.1, forward strand.
CTGCGCCTGCTCGGGCGACATGTAGAACATCGTGCCCAGCGTCGAGCCGCCGCGAGTCAGCTTCGAGCTTCCCGAGAGCTGCGCCAGGCCGAAGTCCATCAGCTTGACCAGCCCGCGCGAGCCGCGCAGCAGCATGATGTTGTCGGGCTTGATGTCGCGGTGGACAACGCCGCTTTCGTGCGCGGCCTGCAGTCCTTCGGCGATCTGCTCGGCGATCGCCAGAGCTTCGTTGATCTTGAGGGGGCCGGCTGCGATTTTCTTGCTGAGGGGCTGGCCTTCGAGGAAGGCCATGACGATGAAGGTTTTCCCGTCGGCCTCGTCAATCGCGTAGACCGTGCAGATGTTGGGATGATCGAGCGCGGCGGCGGCTTTGGCCTCGCGTTGGAACCGCTTGCGGCCTTCCTCGTCGCGCAGCAGGTGCGGGGCCAGAAATTTGAGCGCGACCGGGCGGTCGAGCTTGGTGTCCTGGGCTTTGTAGACCACGCCCATGCCACCTTCGCCGATTTGCTCGACGATTTTGTAGTGCGAGATGGTTTGGTCGATCATGCGCCGCAGCCTGGAGTCTGGGCAGATTATACCTTTCTACGCCTGACAATCGGCGGACAGAGGGACAGACACCTTAACCTTGCGACCGCGACCGGACGAAAAGGGGACGGAGCCCTTTTTGCGGCCCGCGCTTTCGCCGATCCTGGTCGGTTTCGGGCTATCCCGCCCTGGCGCTGCGTGCATTCTGACGAAAAGGGCTCCGTCCCCTTTTCGCCGGGCTGAACGAACATACGTTATGCTGCACTGAGGATGGGCGCTGACTGGTTTCGCAACACCACATGGAACGAAGCTGTCGAGCGGTCGTTCAACGAAAAACTGCATCGGGCGAAAAGAAAGGAACAGTATCTCCGGATTCAGGCATGCACGCTGGCACGATCCCACCCGGAGGTGGCCCTCCAACTCTTAGATCGATATTTCGCATTGAAAGATGACTTCGATCACGCCCAGGCATATGTGGACCGAGCGACGGCGTTGTTGGCGCTGGGCCGTGTGAACGAAGCGATCGAATCCTACAACGCCGCTTTGGCACGGGAGGCAGAGTTCCCCAACCTGCAGACGCCAGCGTACCTCGACTTGCCGTACCTCATCGCCACGCGTGGCATTCGGGAGAAGTACGATGATGGGATTCAGGCCCTGGAAAAGTATAAGGCGCGATTGTCTCCCGTAGCATTTCCGGCCGACCGTTTTCGCTGGCACGCAGCCTACGCCTTAATCGCGGCTGAAAGGAACGATGCCGCTAGCGCTAAGTTGCATGCCCAAAGTGCTTTGGAAGCAGCGGCTCTTGATCATTCCGGATTTCGCTATCACCCCACGTTAGGTCTGGTCACCAAACAATACGATGAGGTTGTTCAGAAGCTCAAGAAGTACTCTGCCGGCTGAGCCCGGAGCACTACTCGGACGAAAAGGGCTCCGTCCCCTTTTCGTGCCTCTTCGCGTCCCCTTTTCGTGCCTCTTCGTGTTCGTGGCTACCGTCACGTCAGGACAGTCCACTAGGACCAGCCAAGGTCCTTCAGTGTCAGCCCCGCATTCCATATCTTCGTCATGTGGACGATCTTGTCGCCGTTGAACTGCATCACGTAGACGTAGTCGGCGCTGGTGCTGCGACCCGTTGGCGGGACCGGGCCTCCGGGACCCGTGTGGGTGCCATGAAAAACGCCATAGGCAGCAACGTTGTTCCGAGCCGTGTCTAGGGCAAACGACTTCACCTCATAGCGGCCGTCGGGCAACACCGCCATGAGGCCCTTCATCCAATCGGTATACTGAGCGAGCGTCTTGACGTCCCGCAGCGGTTCAGCTTGGGCGGAAAACGTGGCGTCGGAAGTACAAAAGGCACTGCAGGCCTCCCACCCTTGGCCCGTCTCACAGGCTTCAAAGAAATTTTCGGCTATGGCGACGATCGATTTCATATGGTTCAACTTCGGTCGACCAGTATACAGCATGGTTCCTGTCCCAATTGCCGATTCCAGATCGTTCAGGCTACGAAACACACCACGCCGAGTCCGTTCGAAAAACCGAGGGGGGACGAGTGCGGCAGTCGCGGCTTGATTTCGGGCTCTGACCCCATTGCGTCCACCCCGATCGCGTCATGATCGGGCAGCCCGCCGCAAACAAAAACCGTCCAATCGCATCGCCGCCGATTTGATCCGCGGCGGGCTGCTGCGCGACACTAGGGCGTTTGCTTTTCCGCCGCGGTGGCGGGGTCAGGCGCTGGTTACGCGCGGCGAGGATGTCGGCCTCTGGATGGTGTCCCCCGCGGATGGATCGGCTGGACGCCACTGCTTGCTAACGCGCGCGGCTCGGCTGCGGTTTTGTGTCTCCGCCAGCGGATTCCGGGCGCCACGCGATGGAACTGTTGTTGACCATTTTCGGACGACTTGTTAGCTCCGCTCACCGCGTCTGCCCGGCGTTGGCGCGCGGCCTGCTGGCGGTCATGGCTGTTGCCGTGTTGCTGCCCGCCGCCGCGCCCGCGCAGCGCAACTTTGTTTTCATCCTGGTCGATGACCTGGGCTGGCGCGACCTGGGCTGCTTCGGCAGCAGCTTCTACGAAACACCCCACGTCGACGCGCTGGCCCGCAGCGGCATGCGCTTCACACAAGCCTACGCGGCCTGCCCGGTTTGCTCGCCGACGCGCGCCAGCATCATGACGGGCAAGTACCCGGTGCGCACCGGCATCACCGACTACATCAATCCACCAGGCAACAATCAGCCCGACAAGTGGACGCGCAACACCAAACTGCTGCCGGCCCCCTACAAGGACCGCCTGGCGCTCGAAGAGGTTACGCTCGCCGAAGCTTTTCACCAAGCCGGCTACGCCACCTTCTTCGCCGGCAAATGGCATCTGGGCCCGCAGGGCTTCTGGCCCGAAGACCAGGGCTTCGATATCAACAAGGGCGGCATCGAGCAGGGCGGGCCTTACGGCGGCGACAAATACTTTTCGCCCTACGGCAACCCGCGCCTCTCCGACGGCCCGCGCGGCGAGCACCTGCCCGACCGGCTCGCCAGCGAGACCGTGCGCTTTATCGAGGCCAACCGCGAGCGGCGCTTTTTGGCCTATCTGGCGTTCTACTCGGTCCACACGCCGCTGATGGCTCGCCACGACCTTGAACAGAAGTATGCCGCCAAAGCCAAGCTCATTGAGTTCGCCGGTCCGCGCTTTCTCCCCGAGCACAGCCGCGAAGCGCGCCAGGTGCAGGACCACGCCATCTACGGCGGCATGGTCGAGGCCATGGACCAAGCCGTGGGAAAAGTTCTCGACGCCCTTCAGCGGCTCAAACTCGCCGACAACACCGTGGTGGTCTTCATGTCCGACAACGGCGGACTGAGCACTTCGGAAGGCTCGCCCACCAGCAACGTTCCGCTGCGCGCCGGCAAGGGCTGGATGTATGAAGGCGGTGTTCGCGAGCCGATGATCGTTCGCGCGCCCGGGGTCACCGCGCCCGGCAGCGTTTCGGCCGAGCCGGTGATCAGCACGGATTTCTACCCTACCCTGCTGGAGCTGGCCGGCCTGCCAGCGCGCCCCGACCAGCATCTCGACGGCGTCAGCTTCGTGCCGCTGCTGCGGGGCGGGCGAATCGCTCCGCGGCCGTTGTTCTGGCACTACCCCCACTACGGCAACCAGGGTGGTACACCCTCCGGGGCGATACGCGAGGGCGACTGGAAGCTGATCGAGTGGTACGAAGACGGCCGCCTCGAGCTGTTCAATCTGGGGCAGGACCTCAGCGAAAAATACAACCTGCTGGGGCTTTATCCCGACAAGGCCGAGCAATTGCACGGCAAACTGAAGGCTTGGCGGGACCGGCTTGGCGCCACCATGCCGGCGCCCAATCCGCGCTATAGGCCGGAGTAGAACCCCCTCCCCGCCGCCCTCAACAGACGGCAAGCATTTGCCGCTAAGCACGATAAGGAAGTGGAGCCAGACGGCCTTGCGTGCCGGGCGCGCGGCAGCGCCCCGATGCCGGCACTGGAGACGTGTTTTTCTATGAAGGGGGAGATCGGGGGGAGATCGGGGAGATCGGGGACAGCCCCCGAACTCGGAGCTAGCTAAGCCTACCGGCAAGGCTGCCCGATCCGCCTTGGGAGTCGGTCCGGGTCCTTCGACGAAAAACTCGTGACTGTCCCCGTGGGCACTCGGCACCCCAAGTTTCCAGAGCCGCGCAATCATTCAGCCGAGTAGAAACTGTCTCCGTGCGATCAAACGGCAGCGCCAGGTGAAAGAAATGGATCCGGCTGTCTGGCCCAGGGGCTGCCACGAAAACCGTGACGGCGGCATCAAGATGATCCCCGCCTCCCGGCATTGCCTCCCCCCGCAAACCCACCCGGGAACAAACAACCGGTCCCGAGCGTTGTACCCCTGAGGGCGGCAGTGGCTCCTCCCTCACCCGGGCAGGCTACAATCGAGCCGTAGGGGTTGTCGTTGGGACCCGTATCGCCTATGGTTGGCAAGACCATTTCGCACTACAAGATCCTCGACAAGGTGGGCGAGGGTGGTATGGGCGTGGTCTATCGCGCCGAGGACACCCGGCTGCGGCGCACCGTGGCTCTCAAGTTCCTTTCCGGAACAGGGCTGACCAGCGAGGACAGTAAGGCGCGCTTTCTGCACGAGGCGCAGGCCGCCGCTTCGCTCGACCATCCCAACATCTGCGGCATCTTCGAGATCGGCGAGGCCGAGGGCCGGCTGTTCATGGCGATGCCGTTTGTCGAAGGCGGCGGCCTCGACCAACGCATCGCCGAGGGGCCGCGGCCGATCACCGAAATCCTCTCCATCGCCGTCCAAGCCGTCGAGGCGCTCGAGGAAGCGCACAGCAAGCAGATCGTGCACCGCGACATCAAGCCGGCCAACATCATGGTGCAGGACCGTGGCCGCGGGCGGCTGCACTGCGTGCTGATGGACTTCGGACTGGCGCGGCTGACGCAGGCCACGAAGCTGACGCGCGAAGGCAGCCAACTCGGCACCGCCGGCTACATGTCGCCCGAGCAGGTGCAGGGCGCGGCGGTCGATCTGCGCAGCGATATCTGGTCGGTGGGCGTGGTGCTCTACGAGATGGCGGTCGGGCGGCTGCCGTTCGCCGCCGAATACGAACAGGCGCTTTTTTACGGCATCCTCAACGAGCAGCCCGAGCCGATGACGGCGCTGCGCACGGGCCTGCCGATGGAGCTGGAGCGCATCACCGCCAAGTGCCTCGCCAAGGAACCCAACCAGCGCTATCAGAACTGTACGGATCTGCTCGTCGACCTGCAGGCGCTCCAGCGCACCGTCGAGGGCAGTGGAGAGCGCATGGCCTCGCGCGTGGCGGGCGCCAGCGTTGTCCAGCCGTCCGTACCCGGGCAGCCCTCCCTACCCGGACAAGCGGATGCGGCCAGCGACTCGGGCGAAGGAGCAGCCGTTGTTGCCGCCGGGAGCGGAACCGCGGCAACCGAGCCAACGCCAAGGCGATTCAGCCAGACCCAGGTCGCTCTCGTTGCGCTCGGGGTCGCGGTCGCGGCTGCCGCTCTCACGCTCGCCGTCGGCCGCTCCGGGCCGCAGGCCGAGTCCGCCCCACAATATAGTCTGCGCCGCATCACCTGGGACGGCGTGTTGGCCGCCGCGCCGACTCTCTCGGCCGACGGACAATTCCTGGCCTACTCGTCCGATCGCGCCGGCAAGGGCAACCTCGACATCTGGGTGCAGCAAGTCGATGGCGGCAGCCCGTTGCAGGTGACCAACGATCCGGCCGACGAGTTGCAGGCCACCTTCTCGCCCGACGGGACCAAGATCGCCTTCATCCGCTTCGGCCAGGGGATTTATATCGTACCCGCCCTGGGCGGCGACCCTTACCTGGTGGCCGCCAAAGCGTATTCCCCGAGCTTTGCGCCCGATGGGAAAACCATTGCCTATATCCAAGGAGAAAAGCTCTACTATTCCTCGATCAGCATGGGCACGCCGGTGGTATTGCCCTCCGACGGCGGGTTTGCGATCGAGAGCCCGCCCTTGTGGGCGCCCGACGGCACGCACCTCATCGCGGAGGGCAGTGTCGGCAAGAGCGGGCGCGAGTGGTGGGCGATTCCGCTGGACGGTTCGGCGCCGAAGAATCTGGGCGCGACCGAGATTTTGCGAAAAGCCGGCTTGGAGATGCGCGACCCCGAAGCCTGGGGCTGGTGCGGAAACCATATCGTGTTCGACAACGACGGCGAACTCTACCGCCTGCCGGTCGACGCCAAGACGCGGCGGCTCAGCGGCCCTCCGGAGCGGCTGACGTTCGGGTCGGCTCTCGAAGCGCTGCCATCGTGCTCCAGCACGGGCCGCATCGCTTTCACGGACGTGCGGGGAGACCGCAACATTGTTGCCCTCAGGCTCGATCCGCGCACCGGACTGGCGACCGGCGAGTTGGAGAGGCTGACCGACACCGAAGCGCGCGACACCGGATCGGACATTTCGCCCGACGGGCGCAGGCTCGTCTACATTTCCAACCGCGAGGGCGCGCTGGATGTGTGGGCCAAGGATCTCGCCACCGGCAAGGAAGCCAATCTCAGCGGCGACAGCGTGGAGCAATGGATGCCCGTGCTGAGTCCCGACGGCGAGCGGATCGTCTATCTCACGCGCGAAGACGGCAAGCTGGCGCTGTACGTCCGTCCCTTCGCGGGCGGCATCGGCAGACCGCTGTGCGCCGACTGTGGTTGGCCGCGAAGCTGGACCCCCGACGGCCATTTCATTCTCTACGACCGCGGCGACCCCAAGGCCACATACGTGTTCGAAGTCGAGACCGGAAAGCAGTCGCCGATTCTCCGCGCCGACGGTGTGGGACTCGATTCGGCGAGAATCTCGCCCGACGGCAAATGGGTCGCTTTTCATGCAACGGGGGGCGATGCGGGCCTGCTGATCGCTCCGTTCCATGGCGATCAGCCAATGCCGCAGGCGGAGTGGATCGCGTTGATGAAGGACGATTCGGCGGCGCTGCCGGCCTGGTCGGCCGACGGCAACGCAATCTATTTCACCTCCAGCCGCGCCGGGTCGGCCGATATCTGGATGCAGCGCCTGGAGCCGGCGACCAAACGGCCCGCGGGTGAGGCTCAGGTCGTGCGGCGCTTTCCCTTCATGCGGAATTCGATCATTCTGATGGATCCTATCGAGCGGCGGCTGGCGGCGACGCGCGACCGGCTGGTGTTTCCGATGAGCGAACTGGCCGGCAGCGTGTGGCTGATGGAGCCGCGCGAGCAGAAGCCGTAGCGGCCACCCTGCGCGGTCCCGCGGGCGTCCGTAGCGCAGGGCTGGCGCTTTTCCAGACCTGCGGCTTTTCACCGACCGTTCCCGCCTTCCCGCATACTCAGCCTCGCCAGAAGGCCACAGGTCTCTTCGAGCCCTGCGCTACGGGCCCCCTGCCAATTGAACCGAAAGAGGCCGCCGCTTCTCACGCGCGCGGCTCGGATTTGCGTTTTTGCGGCCCGCTCAGTCACTGTGCCGGCTCTTCCACTTTCAATACCTGGTTGGGTTTTGGAGCGTGGATCGTTTGCTGGACTCCGCTCGGCCATTCGATGCGCAGTTCCTCGACGGTGCCCGCCGCGCCGAGGCCGAAGAACACGCGCGGATCGCTCGCCGCGAGATAGCTGCCGCTGGTGGTGGCGAGTGCGTATTGCTTGCGTCCGCCGGGCTGAATGACGACGAGCCGGGCCCCCAGCCCTTCGCGATTGCTTCTCTTTCCGCGAAGCTCGACTCCGAGCCAGGCGTTGCGGCTGCCGCCGTCGTTGCGCAGCAGGTGGACCGGACCATCGCAAGTCGCCACCGCGATATCCACATCGCCGTCGTTGTCGAAATCGCCGAACGCGGCGCCACGCGAGGCCCAGGCCTGGGAGAAGACCGCTCCCGCGTTCGCCGAAACGTCGACGAATCTTCCATCGCGAAACCGCAGCAATAGCGGCTTCTGGCGGTAGTGCAGGTTGGGGTCGGTCAGCTCGATGTTGTCCATGACGTGGCTGTTGGCCACGAAGACATCCTTCGCGCCGTCGTTGTCGTAATCGAACACGCGCATGCCCCAGCCGCTGTCGAGCTGGGTGATTTTCGACAGGTCGGACGGGAAGCTCGCGTAGCTGAACAGCTCGCCGCCGCGGTTGTGGAAGAAGGCGTAGGACTGGTGCGGCAGCGCCGTGGTCACGATGTCGGGCAGGCCGTCGTTGTCGACGTCAGCGAAGTCGGTGCCCATGCCGGCGAAGACCTGGCCGTCTTCGGTGTAGGCCGAGCCGGCCAGCAGCGCCACTTCCTCGAAGCTGCCGTCGCCGTTGTTCTTGAACAGAAACTGCGCGTGGGAATCGTTGGCGACCGAGATATCCATCCAGCCGTCCTGGTTGAAATCGTTGACGGCAACGCCGAGAGATTTGCCTTTGCTGGCGGCGATGCCGCTCGCCTCGCTCACGTCGCGAAAGGTGCCGTCGCCTTCGTTGTGGAACAGGTAGCTCGCGATCGGCTCGAACTCGTCGGGATGGCAGTAGGCGCGGCCGCCGGCGGTCTTCGAGCCGCAGTATTTCTTGCCAAGCTCGAAATTCCAGCTTAAGTAGCGGGCGATGAATAGGTCGAGGCGGCCGTCGTTGTCGTAGTCGAAAAAGGCGGCGCTGGTGGTCCAGCCCTCGGTGCGCAGCTTGGCGTGCTGGGTTACGTCGGTGAAAGTGCCGTCACCGTTGTTGTGGTAGAGATAGGCGCCGCCGTAGGTGGTGACCAGCAGGTCGCTGAACCCATCGTTGTCGTAGTCGGCGGCGGCCATGCCCATTCCGTAGCCCGTGCCCCGCAGGCCGGCCTTTTCGGTGACGTCGCTGAACGTTCCGTCGTGGTTGTTGCGATAGAGGCGATTCCAGAACTTGGGGTCGGTCTTTTCGAGCGGCTTGCCGTCGGATTGGGGGTCCGATAGCGGCGCGCCGTTGACGCAATAGAGATCGAGCCAGCCGTCGTTGTCGTAATCGAGAAAACCGATGCCACCGGTGACGGTTTCGATGAGATATTTCTGGGACGTGGCGGAGTTGCGGTGGCGGAACGGGATGCCCGCCTGCGCGGTGACATCCACGAATTGTACGGCGGTGTTTTGGGCGAGGCAGAGGATGGGGGCAAGGGCCAGAGCGGCTTGGATCAGCAGCGCAACGGCGCGCGACACACCGCCGGCGAGGCGCTTTTTGGCGCGCCGAACCGGCGCCGCTGCCGGACGCCGCGGGCCGCTTGACGCGGCGGAGCAGACTAGCATCGTGTTGACAGCCCCACGGCCCCCATGTTACCCAAGTACGCAGTCCGGCAGCGGTTAGGGCCCGTGGCACAGGCAATCTGCCTGTGCGGCACAGTTGGGTGTTGGCGGTTGGTCCGCGGTGGGAAGGAACGTCGGCGTTTTTGCGCCGACGCCGCAGGCCCCTGGCCCCGCGCCACGTTTTTGCGAGCCACGGCTACTGGCTGGGCACACTCGAGTCAAAAGGGGCCACGATGCGATCCTTGGACCGGCGCGAATTCCTCCAATACATCTTCTCGTCGACGGCGGCGCTGGCGGCGGGCTCCTGGCTGGGCTCCACGGGGCTGGCGCAAAGCAGCGGACCGGCGCGCGTGGTGATCGAGCCAAGCCGGGTCCGCGCGCCGATGGACCGGCGGCTGTTCGGCTCGTTTCTCGAACACCTCGGCCGCGCCGTCTACGGCGGCGTCTACGAGCCGGGCTCGAAGCTCGCCGACGAGCACGGCTTCCGCAAAGACGTCATCGCCCAGATCAAGGGACTGGGCGTGCCGGTGATGCGCTATCCCGGCGGGAACTTCGTCTCGGGCTACAACTGGCTCGACGGCGTCGGCCCCAAGGACAAGCGCCCCACCGTTCTCGACCGCGCCTGGAATTCGATCGAGACCAACCAGTTCGGCACCAACGAGTTCGTCGAGTGGTGCCGCCTGGTCGGCACCGAACCGCTGCTGGCTTGCAATCTCGGCACGGGCACGCCCGAGATGGCCGCCGCCTACGCCGAATATTGCAATCTCGAAAAAGGCACGCATTGGAGCGAACTACGGCGCGAGCACGGCTACGCGCAGCCGCACAAGGTCAAATACTGGTGCCTGGGCAACGAGATGGACGGCCCCTGGCAGATCGGCCACATGCCGGCCCGCGACTACGGCCGCAAGGCGCGCGACGCGGCCCGCCAGATACGCGTCGTCGATCCGTCGGTCGAGCTCATCGCCTGCGGGTCGAGCAACACCAACATGCCCGAATACCTGGTCTGGGACCGTGAGGTGCTCGAGGAATGCTTCGACCAGGTCGACGCCATTTCGCTGCACGCCTACTACGGCAACACGGCGGCGCTCAGCGGCAACGACACGTCGCGCTATCTGGCGATGAACCTGGATATGGAGCGGCAGATTCAACAGATCGTCGCCGTCTGCGACTACGTGCAGGCGCTGCAGCGCTCGCCCAAGCGCCTGTATCTGTCGTTCGACGAATGGAACGTCTGGTACCGCGCGCGCGGCGGCAATTTCACCAACGGCCAAAAGACGTTCGCGCCGCCGCTGCTCGAAGAGGTCTACAACCTGGAGGACGCGCTGCTGGTCGGCGGTTTCGTCAACACGCTGCTGCGGCAGGCCGAGCGCGTGCACGTCTCGTGCCTGGCGCAGATCCTCAACGTGATCGCGCCGCTGGTCACCAACCCGACGGGCGTGCTGCGGCAGACGACTTACTATCCCTACGCATGGGCGCTGCAATATGCCCAGGGCGACGTGCTCGACCTGCAGGGCGAGTCGCAGGCGTATGCGATCCATCCCGACGGCCTGCAGCGCGATTTCGCGCGCAGCGATATGGTGCCCTACCTCGACGTTGCGGCGACGTTGAACCGCCAAAACGGCCAGGCCGCGGTGTTCCTGCTGAATCGCGACCTGCACGCCGAGCGCGAGGTGACGCTCGACTGGCGCGAGCGTACGCCGCAAGCGGTGCTGGCCTGCCAAACCCTCACCGGCGCCGATCTCAAGGCGTCGAACAGTTTCGAGAACCCCCAGCAAGTCGCGCCGCAATCGCTCGACGCGCCCCAGCCCGCCGCGCGCATGACCTTCAAGCTGCCGGCGCGCTCCTACACCGTGGCGCACCTCGCAACGGCGTGAGCTTTTCGGCGGCGGTGGCTACCCCGCCCCGGCGGCCGCAATAGGCGTCTTCGCTGAGCGGCCGCCGATCGAAGGCCGTAGTCACCGCGGAAGTCCGGCCTTAGGCATGCGCCTTCGCAGCGCACTTACGCCCATGCAGGCCCATTTCGCATCACCAATTACAAAACTCTTACACAAAACACCCCGATTTCCACGCGCTCCGATGCTACGGTTATAGAAGTCGTACGAGAGGAGCATGCTGGTGGTGGATTCACAGGTTGTCACGAGGCGGGATGAGGCGCAGATCAACTGGCTCACGGCGGTCGTGTTTGCCCTGTTCCATGTGGGCGCGGTCGCCGCGTTATTCCTGTTCAACTGGCAATCGGTCGCGGTTGCGGCGGTGCTCTACTGGCTGGCGATCGGCTGCGGCATCGGTATGGGCTACCACCGGCTGCTGACGCATCGCTCCTACGAAGTCCCCCGGCTCGTCGAATACTTCATGGCGATCTGCGGCACGCTGACGCTGGAGGGCGGCCCGATCTCGTGGGTCGCGACGCATCGCATTCACCACCAGAATTCCGACAAGGACGGCGACCCGCACACGCCGCGCGACGGCGGCTGGTGGGCGCACGTGGGCTGGATCGTCAGCGGCGAAGCCAATCACAACAACACCAAGCGCATGTCGCGCTATGCGCCCGACCTGGGCAAAGACCCCTTCTACGTCTGGCTCAATACCTATCACTACGTCCCACTGATTGCGCTGGGGCTGATTCTGCTGGCGATCGGCGGAATGCCGATGATGCTGTGGGGCCTGTGCGTGCGCGTCGTGATCGGCCTGCACGCCACCTGGCTGGTGAACTCGGCGGCGCACATGTGGGGCGCGCGGCGCTTTGCGACCTCCGACGATTCGCGCAACAACTGGTGGGTGGCGCTGCTCACCTTCGGCGAGGGCTGGCACAACAACCACCACGCCCACCCCACCTCGGCTCGCCATGGCCTGCGCTGGTACGAGTTCGACCTGACCTGGATCCAGATCCGCACGCTGCAATTGCTCGGCCTGGTCAAGGCGGTGAAGGTGCCCAACCTGGCGCTTTCCCCCAAGGCCCGCACGCCGGTTCGCTCGGAAACCTAGGGTGCCGTTTGGGATACTAAGGGCATGCCGCTTGGCGGACATCGCAAGTCGATTGCCCTCTTCATCACGCTCGGCTCGTGCCTGGTCGGCCTCGCCGTCACGCTCAACATCACCTGGGTTCTGCTCAACTGGCAGACCGGCATTTTCCTGGTGCTGGGCGTTCTGTTCTTCACCCTGATCATTACCGGCGTCGTTCTCAACACGGTCTTTCTGGTGCGCGAAGTGCGCCGCAACGAGCAGCAGGACCGCTTCATCAACGCCGTCACCCACGAGCTCAAGACGCCGGTGGCCTCCATGCGGCTCTATCTCGAAACGCTGCGGACGCGCCACATCGACGACGAAAAGCGCAACGAGTTCTACGACGTGATGCTGGCCGACAACCAGCGCCTGCTGCGCACCATCGACCAGGTGCTGCACGCCGGCCGGTTGGGCGCGGCGCATCAGCACAAGAGCCGCGTGCCGGTCGATTTGCGCGAGATGGTGCAAGAGTGCCTGGCCGCCGCGCGCTCGCACCATCACCTGCCCGCCGAGTCGCTCGACTACAAGGAATCGCTCGAGTCCGGCGTCCTGCCGAGCGTGCTCGGCGATCTCGAGCAACTCAAGACCGCGGTTTCCAACCTGATCGACAACGCCGTGAAATATTCGGGTTCGCAGGTCAATGTGCTGGTCGAGCTGGCCGTGACCGACGCGCGCTACGTGGCGATTCGCGTGCGGGATCAGGGAGTGGGCATCCCGCGGTCGGAGCTCAAACGCATCTTCAGGCGCTTCTACCGCATCCCCGGAACGGTAGCGCGGCGCGTCAACGGCACCGGGCTCGGCCTGTTCATCGTTCGTTCGATCGCCAAGAGCCACGGCGGAAACGTCTTTGCCGAGAGCGCCGGCACGGGACAGGGCAGCACCATCACGCTGCAGCTCCCGGCGGCGTCCTCCTAGGTTCTCTCGACGGATTCATGACGCGTGTACTGATCGTAGAAGACGAACAACACCTCGCCGACGGCTTGCGATTCAATCTCGAGGCGGACGGCTACGCGGTCGATGTGGTCGACACGGGCGAAGCCGCCCTGACCTGGCTGACCGGCACGCCCACAGCCTTCGACCTGGTGGTGCTGGACGTGATGCTGCCGGGCAAGGACGGCTTCGAAGTCGTCACCGAGCTGCGCCAGGCCAACCAGTTCGTTCCCGTGCTGATGCTGACCGCCCGGAGCCGGCCCGAAGACGTGCTGCAGGGCTTTTCCGCCGGCGCCGACGATTACCTTCCCAAGCCGTTTGAGCTGGCAATTCTGCTGGCGCGCATCCGCGGCCTGCTGCGCCGCCGCGAATGGCTGCAGCGGCCCGCCGCGCCGGAGTCCACCCCCGGCGTGTTCACGGTCGAAGGCAGAACGATCGACCTGGACGGCCTGGAGCTGCGCATGGGCGATCAGACGCTCCGCCTGACCTTGATGGAAGCCAAGCTGCTGCGCTATCTCATCGAGCACGAAGGCCAGACGGTAAGCCGCAAAACGATTCTCGAAGACGTCTGGGGCCTTCACGAAGACACCGACACGCGCGCCATCGACAACTTCATCGTGCGGCTGCGGCGGTATCTGGAAAAAGAGCCTTCGCGGCCGCGGCATTTGCTGACGGTTCGCGGGGTGGGGTACCGGTTTGTGAACGACACGGCCGCGGCCGAAACTCCCTGAGAGCCGGTTATCTGTTGGATCGCCGGCGGCGGCTATTGTCACACTCGGCCGTGGCGCGGGCCTCTGGCCGGCAGGGCAGACCTGGAGGTCGGGCTTTCCTTCCTGTTTTGCTTCCTTCCCTGCAGGGGTCCGGTCCACCGGTGTAGAAAAACACGTCGGCCCCGAAGGCCGACGTTGCCGGCGCAAGGCCCGCGCCACTTTTTGGTTTCGGATGCGGGGTTAAGGCAAAAGACAAGAGACAAAAGGCAGAAGGCACAAGGCGGACGCCTTGGCCGTTAGTTGAGTGACGATTCGTTGGTTGGGTGTTTTGGCGGGCCCCCGAGCCTTACTTCCTTTGGGCTGTGAGGTCGCCGGGGTCTCCTACGTAGACGACTCCCGCCCAGTAGAAGGGGTGGGCGGCCGCGTGCTGCTGCCGGGCTCGGGCCAGGGCGGCCAGTTGGGCTGCCCGGAAAGCCTTGTAGCGGGTCTCGGCCTTGGCTCCGCCGAGCCAACGATCGTAGAAGTCGCCGATTTCCAGCGTGGTTTCCTCGGCGGGCACTTCCCACATGCTCATGCTCAGCGAACGAGCTCCCGCCAGCAGGAAAGCCTGGCGCAAGCCGGCGACTCCGTCGGGCGTGACTTCCCCCAGCCCGGTTTCGCAGGCTGTGAGGTTGACCAGTTGGGTGCCCTGCAGATCCATGCCGGTGACTTCGTAGGCGGTGAGAATGCCGTCGCCGACTTCGACCCGCGCCGCTCGCAGTTGCTCTTCGCTCATGCCGCGGGCGCGCGCTTCGGCTTCGGTCAGGATGTCGGGGCCCAGGTGGTAGTAGACGGCGCCGGGTTGCGTGTTGTTGGCTCCCGCCAGGATCAGCATGGACCGCAACAGCGGATTGTCCCAGCCGCGGGCGTCTTGCTCGGGCTTGTCGAGAACGTAGCCGTGGGTGGCGAACTGCAGGATGCTGGGTGCGGCGACCGATTCGGCGGCCTCCTCGATGGCAGCGGCGCCGGTCCAGGTGGTCACCGACCAGCCGGGCCGTTTCAGTTGCGCTTCGGCGCGGCGTACCAGATCGGTTAGCGCCGTTAACCGCGGCCAACTACGGGGCACCTCGTGGCGCAGTGTGCCACCGCCGGCGGCGGCTCCGAGCGAGGCGGTCTCCGTGAACGGCGCGGCGCTCGTGGAGGACACGGCGCTTGTGGCCGGGGCGGGGTTGGCTGGCGCGGGGGGAATGGGCGGCGTGTTTGCAATGGCCAGGCCGGCGATCACCGCCGCCGTTTCCTGGGGCTTGGCGTCGAAGGCGGGGTCGCCGATCAACACCGCCGTGTGGGGCCGGCCGGCGGCCGCCGATTCGCTCAAAGCCAAACGGCCCAGGTCGCGGCCGGTTCCCAGGTAGAGGATCTCGCGGTCTTCGGCCAGGTAGCGCCAGGCGCCGTTGGCGTCCCTTTTCGCCAGCGCATCGAAGGGGACCAGGCTCAGCTCACCGTCCGGCGCCACGTAGACGCGTTCGACCGCCGCCAGGTCCGGCTCGAGCGGCTGCCAGACCCGCGCGCGCAGTTGCGCGGAGGCGAGGGCGGTGCGGGTTTCCGACAGCACGCCGGGATTTTCGGGATCTTCGCGCTGCTGCCGGCGAAGCGCGGCGGCGCTGGGCGTGATCTCGCCGTTGTTCTTCCACTGCTCGATAAAGCCTCTGACGTTCTCTCGCACGCGCCGCACCGCCAGGTCGACGCCGGCCGCTTCGCCCAGATCGACGACCGCCACGCGTCCGCTGCCGCCCAACACGACGAACGCTCCGTAGCGCCGCGCGGCCGGCCGGCGCTGTGCAAAATCGTAGGGCTCGTATTGCACGTATTCGACGAGGGCTTCGCCGGGCCGCAGAGCCCGCGTGACGTCGTCGAGGGTGACCTGCTGCAAGCGGGCCGCCGCCGCGTAGACCGGGTTGGTCTGGCGTAGTTGGCGCTCCAGCTCTTGAATGTGCGCGGCCAGCGAGCGCAGTTGGTCTGGGTCGGTCGCATCGCGGCCGGGCGCCTGCGGGCCGCTGTCCGAAATTGCCGCCAGCGCCAGGGTGGCGTACCGTCTGCGCGCTTCGTTGCGCTGTTGCCACAGAGCGCGCCATTCCGGGCCGGCCGCGGCCAACGCCGCCGTCAAGGCGCCGCTCTCCTGGCGGGCCACTTCCGCGAGCAACTGCTTGCTCAACAGCACACCGCGCAGGCCGTCTTTGGGGTCGCCGCGATCGGCGAATACCAGGCTCGCAAGGCGCGCGCTTTGCGTGAACGCGCTCTGCGCCAGGAACTGCCGCTTCTGATCCACCGACATCGCCGGGAAATTCTGCGTCAGGTATTTCCATTGCGCCCGGGCCGACGCCAGGAACGACGCCGACGCTTCGGCATCCTTGCCCTCGGCGGCCAGCACCGCGGCCAGATTGCCGAGGCTGAGGGCGTAGCTGGGGTGCTCTTCGCCCAGCGATTTGCGCTGCACCTCGAGCGCCTGGCGAAACAGCCGCTCGGCCTTTTCATACTGCCCGGTCGAACTATAGAAAGAAGCCAGGCGGTCGAGGCTGGCGGCGTAGTCCGGATGCGTTTCGCCAAGGTGGTTCTCGGCGATCTGCGCCGCTTCCAGCAGCAGCGGCTCCACCGGTTCTTTGCTGCCGGAGGCCTGCCGCAGGTCCGCCAGTTGCCGCAGGTCGTCGACGTAGCTCGAATAGAAGGTGAGAAACAGCGGCTCCACGTAATCCCTGGCGCGCACCATGAGCTTGGCTTCGGCCTCGGGAGTCAACACGCCCGCCGAGGGGTGCGCCAGGATCTTCTGCAGCTCTTGGAGCTCCTTCTGCGAGTCCACCACGGCGGGCAGGACTTCGCGCATCTTTTTGATCAACTCCGGCAGCATAAATTCGGCCAGCTTGGTGCGGCCGATTTTGGTGTTCAAGCGCGCCACGCCGCCCATGTAGGCGAGCGCATGGATGCCCTGCACCGGGTCCCAGACCGCGGAGCGCATTGCCTTGGCGAACACGACGGTGGATTTCCCGAGATATCCCGCAACCTCCTCGGAGCGGCCCACCACCTGCAGCAGCGCCGCCAGGTTGAACAGGTCGATGCCGTACTCGGGGTGCTCTTCGCCCAGCACGCGGCGGTCGATTTCGAGAGCGCGGCGGTACAACCGCTCGGCCTGATCGTAGCGGCCCAATGCCGCATAGGCGGCGGCGAGTTGCCGCTGGCTCTGCGAGAATTCGAGGCTTTCTTCGCCCACCGTGCGGCTGAGCGAGTCGCCGGCCCGGGTCAGTTCCGACACCGCTTGCTCGAACTCGCCGTTGCGCTGCAGGTTCATGCCCTTTAGCAGCGCCGCCCGCGCTTCGGCCACTTCCAGGCGCTGGGTGGAGTCGAGCTCGGTGAGGCGCCGCAAATTGGCCAGG
Organism: Terriglobia bacterium; assembly: GCA_963824095.1. Classification (GTDB taxonomy): domain Bacteria; phylum Acidobacteriota; class Terriglobia; order Bryobacterales; family UBA6623; genus JBBDWJ01. The sequence continues at coordinate 178,944 of CAWGNS010000006.1, forward strand.
TGCCGCTGCCAGTCTTTAGCCTGCCAGGACTCGGGGCCGTAGCGGTCTTCCCAATAGGCGGTCTGTTTTTCGGACATCGCCGCCAGCTCCTTGAGCTTGTCGGTGGGCAATTGATCCGAGAAGGTGGAGACGGCGAACTTGAGCAGGAAGGAGACGTTGGCGAACTCTTTGTCGATCAACTCCTGAAATTTGCCGACCAGGCTTTGGAGCTCTTCATTGGGTTCGGCGTCGGGTTCCGGCGCGCTTGCCGCGGACGCGCCCGCGGCCTGCCCCGGCTCTTGCGGTTGCGCGCCCGCCGCCGGTGGCGACGCTGTTGTCGTCTGGGGAGGCTGCTGGGCTCCGCCGCTCTGCACCAAGATTGCGGCGAGGGCGGCCGCCAGGAGCAGTATTCCGAGAGGTTTGCCGGCTGGCCGGGCTTCCCGCATCGTATCCTCCCCTGAAGTTACCGAGCGATCTTTGCCCGGCTAGCGATTGATGCCGGTGGGGGATGCCGGTGGGGAACAGTCACCGCGTTTCGCGACACATAAAGTCCTGTGGACGACTGAAAAATTAGGCGCGGAACGCAGTGATTGTCCCCCTCAAGCCCCGGCATTTAGAGCGGGTTGCGCATGCTGCCGTCCGCGTCACCGGCTCGGGCTCCGCGCAGCCGTTCCAACAGCAGGTTCCAACGGGCCAGTTCGGGGCCCAGAATCACGAGCATCCCGGCAACCCACGCCACGTGCCCCAGCTTGATGTGGAGGTCGCCGCTGGCGAGGACCTGCCAGGTATCGGCGATGCAGACCAACGTTGCGATGACCAGCCAGGCCCGCGCCTGCGGCAGCTTTCGCAGGCAGCGCAGCAGCAGGTAGGCCAGGAAGAAGAGGTTTGTCAGTCCAGCGATCCACAACCGGATCGAAAAGCCTTCCTGCGCCAACCAGTCTTTGGACTCGACCGGAAGCCAAAGAGCAACCCAGGCGCAGTACCAGCCCACAAGAGGATTGTTGCCGTCCTGAACCGCGGTCATGAAAAAACTGGTGCCATACAGGCTCAAGCCCAGCACCAGGTCCACCGAAATCGCGGTGGCGTTGGAATACGAAGTCATTTCCCACCTATCGGGCCCGGGCACACTCCCCGGGCCGTTCGTGAACAAGAGCGCCAAAACCTGGCAGGAGTGCGAGCGGCCAACGACAGGGTATGCGCCGCACGCAACGTAGGGGCGTTGCGGACGCGGAGCCGCGGCGGGTGCCCGTCCCGCCGCGGATATCACGAGCATCGGATTCCGCGATGCCGCCGCGCGGCGGCCGGGCATGGCTCGTTGGGTCCTCGTCATGGCTACGCCCCTTGTCGAATGTACTCCACCCGGTTAGTTCGTGACCAGTAGGTAATTGTTGTGGACGTAGCCCAGGTTGGCGATACGAACCCTGAACTTGCCCGTCCACTTCGGCGTCCACTGCACCAGGCAGCGGTCGGAGCGGCTGACGTCCTTCACGATCTCGTGGCCGTACTCGTCGTAGATGTAGAGATCCAGGTCGGTGTCGCCGTCGCCGAACACCAGAACCTGCGCCAGATCCCCACCCCGGAAGGTGACGACCCAGTCCTGGTATCTGCGACCCGAGACGCGGTCGATATGCTTGATCGCTCCCGTGGCTGACCCCAGCGTGCCGCCAGCCTGGGTCTCGGGTTTCTGCGACTCGGCCTCGAGGAGCGCCAACACATGCTCATCCCCCGCGGCCCACCCCTTGGCTTCGGCCAGAAGCTGCTGGGTATCCAGAGCCGGTTTGGCGGTTTCCGCCTTCTTGTCCTCGGGAACCTTCTCTCCCTCCTTCATCGGCACCGGCTCTTTCTTTTCGAGCCGGTCCGACGCCTCCTGCAGATGGACCCGGCGCATCATTTGCACGGCCGTCAGCATCGCCAGGGGCGATTCGTTGTCGCGGGCGTAGCGCACCAGTTGACCGGCCTGCGCCATCAGGGCCACCGACGCGGCGCTGCCTTCTTTGCCTTTTTCCGCCGACTGATTCGCTTCCTTCGCGTCGGCCGCCGCCGCCTGGCCGCTCAACAGGGCAACTCCGAGCCAGGCGCTTGCCACCAAACCAATCACGGGCATGATCATCGATCGTTTCATGGTCTTTCTCCTTTGTGAAAGTTCGCAGTTTTGTGTCGAGAGGCGGAAAGATCCGCCCTCCGGACCAGGCCAGCCTTTCGAATGGCTTGCCCGGCGTTTTCGGTTTACGCTTCTTAGTCGGCCCGGCCTGGGGGGAGTTAAGTGGCCGAGCTGTTATTTGTTCTGTTCCCGTCCAACCTTGCCCTGTATCCCCGGCCGCCATCCCTACCGTTGCGGCCAGGGCCGGGTTGCGAGAGGACCAACCCGACGAAACCAAACCTGCACCCCGCACACTCGCCGGCGACCCTCCCATCCGCTCGCCGGCGCCTCTCACAGCCACCTGTGGACGACTCTCCCATTCGCTTCAGATCTTGTTGGGTCCCTTGCCGCCGGACGGCTCGGGGACGCCCGGGCTCTGCCGCTCCGGCACACGAGGAGTTCCGCGGGGGACTCTCACGATCCGGCCGGCAATCGCCTGCAGCCGGCCGAGGTTGCTCTGCCCCACTCGCTGCGGGTCCACCAGCGGGACCGCCGCAGTGGGCGCCGACGAGCGCCATTGGCCATTCTTTTCCCGCTGCCACACGACCGTCGCGGTGCCCTGCCCCGCCCGGCCGATCCGGATTTCGTCCACGACGCCGTCGCTGCCGGGATAGCCCACGGCGGTCACCCCATCGGCTCGTGTACTCAGGAAAAGATTGAAGCGGAACCGGCCGCGGCCTTCCATGCCCCACAGGCCGAACGGAAGCCGTTCGAGCGGGTCGTCGGTGCGCACCGCGCGCTCGCTGAAGTCGACGTAGATGGTGACCGCGACGGGCCGCAGGGCAACCTGTCCGGACTCATCCGGCGCCGCGACGACGTAGCGGTAGTGGAGCGAGTCGGGCTTGCCGTCGTGATCGGCGTCGGCCAACTCGGGCTCGACCGGGTGGGCCTGCGGCAGCCCGGCGGTCCAGGGGTCGAAGGGCACGCCCTCGGGCCGGGCCGGCATTTCGGCCAGAAAACTTCGCAGGTGCGGCAGCGCGATGTGCCAACCCACCGACCCGGCGCTGGCGTTGGCGGACGTGGCGAAGGTGAGGCCGATCAACTGGCCGCTGGGGTTGAGCAGCGGGCCCCCGGAATCGCCGGGGGAGACCCGCGCGTCGCTCACCACCACGGAAACGCGGTTGCGCTCCAGGCTGGCGCCCGAGCTGGCGACGCCGGCCGCCACCTGGCTGAGGTCGTCGGGAAAGTCGAATTGGAGCGAAACGGTTCCGCTGCGAACCCACCACGCCGGCCCATTGTGCTGCGATCCGATGACGAAGCAATCCTCACCGTCTTCCACCTGCGAGCCCAGCGGGAAGAAGGGCAATTCGGTGACGCCGGCGGGCAGCGCGTCGAGCTTGAGCAGCGCCAGGTCGCGGGTCGGGTCGGCGCGGTAGAGCGTGGCGGTCAATGCCGCGCGCGGCTTGGCCTGGCCGCGGGTGATCTCGGCGGTGATGACCTCCACCTTGGCGGGCCGGCCGGTCACCGCGGCCGTTTGCGCCTGGTTGGCCACCACGTGATAGTTCGACAGCAGCCAGCCGTCGGCGGAGATCACCGCGCCGCTTCCCCAGCCGTCTTCGGAGCGGATGATCACGGTGGCGCGGCGCCAGCGGTTGAGCTGTTCGTTGTTTCTGCCGGCGCCCAGCGTCCCCACGCTGCGGGCGAAATCGGGCATGTCGCGCGGCAGCGGGGCGTGGGGCAAGCCCCAGACGCCGCCCGCGGCGGGGTCGAAAGGCGATTCGGAAGGCCAGTCGAGCGCCAGGTTGAGCTGGGCCACCTCGACGGGGGCGGGCGCTTGCGAGCGCCAGTAGACCGCGCCCGCCACGATCAGCAACGAGGCGGCCGCGGCCAGAATCCAGGCCGGCTGCTGGCGCCACCACACCGGCGGCGCAGGGGCCGCCTTCCGGCGCAAAGCCATGTCGGTATCGCGAGGCATCGTCAGAACCTCCCTGGGTTTGAGCTGCGGAGCGGCGTCGGCGGCGCTTGGCGTGCCGGCGCTCCGCAGCAGGGCGCCCACTACGGAATCGGCTCCATAGGTCTGGACACAGCGCTCCAGCGTGTCGTCGTCCAACTCGCTCAACGACAGCGTGCCGTCGGCCAGCGCCGCCAGCAGCTCGGCATCGCCGGCCTCCGGACGCGTCTCGTTCGACGCAGCCAATTCGCCGGCACGCGCGAGGATCGCATCGACACGTTTGCGGTGATCGTGGTTGGTCGCCATCAACGCCCTTCCTGGCTAAGTCGGGCAGCGGCCCGCCGAGTTAACCCGCCGCCGGCAAAACGGCTCGCCGCAGGCCGCGGCCTTCCCGCCGCGCTTCCCGTCTGTGCCGCGCTTCCCGTCACTGCCGCGCCTCCCTTCCCTTCTCCGGCTGCCCTCATTTCCGCGGCCCTCCGAAGCCGCGCTCCGCCAGACAACAACGCATGCCTTCGCGGGCGGCTTTGAGATGTTGGCTAACCGCCGCTTCGCTTACCCGCAGGATCTCGGCCGCCCGTTTGGCGCGAACCTCGCGGAACCAGACCATCTCGGCAACGATGCGCCGCCGCGTCGGCAACTGTTTCATGCACTCCTGAATCCGCACCTCGAGCTGCTCGGCCGCGATGTCGTCCCCCGGATCGATCGTGACGCCGAGTTCCTCCAGCGCGGGCGTGTCGCGCCGCTCGCCGTTGCGCTCGATCACCGCCGGCTCTTCACGGCTGCGTTCACGGATGGCGTCGATCGCAACGAAGCGGGCAACCTGCGAGATCAGCGTCGAGATGCAGCACAGCCCGAGGAATCGGCGGCGCGCCCGGGAGCTCCAGTAGTCGCAGAAGACCCTGGACCAGGCTTCCTGCGCGATCGCTTCGGGGCTGCCCAGCCGGTTTCCAAAACTCTTGTAGAGGTCGCCCAGGACTTTGGGGCTGTCGCGGGCGTAGACGAACTCGAAGGCTCGCTGGGCCGTGGCCAGGTCCATCGGGCGCGTGCCGCCCGGCTGCCAGTCGCCGCGCTGCTCACAGAGCACCGACAGCGACAGCTCGGAGAGAAATGTGCGGCGGTCCCCGGGTTTCGCCTGCGTGAGCGGGCTGCTCAGCGCGGACCAGATCGTGCTCCAGGGCGTTTCGAGAGGCCAACGGTCGCGGTAACCGCGGATGCCCCGGCTCGTGTCCTTTGCGTTGGCCGGCGGCGGCGGGCCCTCCACATTGCAGGCGATCGCCCAGGCGAGGCGTTCGACGCCCCGGGTTGGGGAGCCGGCCAGTCCCTCGTCTTGAAACGACTGCAGGGCAGCGGCCAGATCGTGCCGAGAGGATTCCAGGATGCCGGCGAAACGCGCCTCGACGGCGCACTGCTCGACTTCGGCAAGAGACAGCGACAGCAGCTCCCCCGGCAGACGCGTCGGTTGACACGATTTATCCATCGCAGCCAGACCTTCCCCACGGGCTCACGTCCAGTCGAGCGAGAAGCGCTTACCCGTTGCGATCCAACTCGGTCGAATTACTTCTTATTTCCGGCACTCGCGGGGGGGATGCGAGTGTGAGGACCCATTCCAGCCTTTTGGGCCCATCAAGGAATGCAACGGATCATACTCCAGTTGCCGGAGAGACTCAAGCACCCATGGCGGCGGCCAAGCGCTTTTTTGTGGTGAGGAGCCTGCTCCATTCGCCATTTCGGCATGCACCCGGCCGCGGCAGACCAACAACGCACGCTGCCCAGACTCCCTCAAGTGGCCGGATTGGCGGGCAGAAACGAGCAATTCCGTGCTGCGCCTTCTTCCCGCGCCACAAACGCTTGGAGAGAGAAAGCCGGCGCCCGTTTCCGTCTCCATTTCTTTTTTGGCGATCGAGGGCCAATTCCGGGAAATTGGCCACGCCGTACTTAACTTCCGCCTCCCCCATACGACAAAGCCGTCGTGAGCCCGAAAACCTGCCGCGGCGATCATTTCTCTGCTTCGGCGGCGGCTCGCCTGGAAACGACACGGTATCGGCCACAGGGAGGGGCCGCGTGATGAATCCGAACAAAGGTACTGGAAGCGTTCTTCCGCTGCTGGGCGTCATCGCCTACGGCATTGTTGGGGCGAACTTCGCCGGCGGCGCCGGGTTTCTCGCCGGAGCGGTGATCGGCGGCTTGTGGGGCCTGTTGACGAGCGTCTGGCTGGGGCTGCTGAAACTGCCCATCGAGATGATTCGACAGATTTGCAACGCGATCGCGGCGACCACGGTGATCTCGATCGTCGCTTTGATGATTGCCGTCGCCAAAATCAATCAATAACAAGGAGCAGTGAAAATGGATACGCAACACAGCACATTCCCACGATGGGTCCTGGTCCTCGCCGGACTATTGGTCCTGGCCGCCGGCACAGAGGCCTACGCCGCCCCCCAACAGATCTCTGCCTACTCGCGGTCAATGGCCGAACGCGGCGGGCGATTGATTACTTGCTCGTCCTTCTTCTCGGTCCTCACCAGCACTCCACAGGCGGAGGCCCAGGAAAACTTCGCGCACGCCAGCGAACTGTTCACAGCCGTAGCAGCGCTGCACATGACCGCCGCCGCGGGTGAAGCATTCACCAACGGAGAAATCAACAAGCTCCGCGAGCACGCCTTTGCGGAATTGGAGAAGGTACATCGCTCCGGCGGCGGCGCGGCCGCCAACCTGCCCTACATCCTGTCCGGCTGTGTGGCCTGGCATAGCGCGCTGGTCTCGTTTGTACGTGAAGTCGGAGAACCCGCTCTTCGCGCCGCGGATGGCAACCCGGCGGCGCAGAGACTCCTGCTCGCCAGGCTCCGGGAGCCGTCCGAAGAACAAATCCAAGCCAGCCAAGTTCAACTCGGGCCGAGCGCGGCCAGCGTCGTCCAGGACGCCTTTAGACGCTGGGCGCTTCAGGGATACAACACGCCCGGAAAGACCATGGAAGAGCTGCGCAGAAAGATTCAGCCCCGTTAGAATCAAATACGAGCAGGGACAAACAAGAAAAGGCTTTCCGGCCGGGCGCGATGTCCAGAGTCGTGCCCGGTCATCCCGTTCGGTCCGCACCGGCTCCGCAAGCCGCTGCCGCCGGTGGCGGAACGGATTCCGCAGATGTACAACGTCGGAGGGCCGACCATGGGCCGGCCCTGGCGTAACCGACCGTGCCGGCCAGGCCGCCAGCAAGGAAAACCCAAGTTGAACCGAGATCAACCCGAAGGGAATGCCACGCGACGCGGCGCTCCCGAGGTGCGAGAACAGAGTTCCGCCTTGATCCCCACCCCGCTGGTCCGTATGGCCGGCATCGCCAAGAAGTTTGGGCGCGTCGCGGTGCTGCGCGGCGTCGATCTGGACATCTGGCCTGGCGAGGTGCACATTCTCGCGGGCGAGAACGGCGCCGGCAAGAGTACCCTCATCAAGATTCTGGCGGGCGCCTATCAGGATTTCGACGGCACGATCGAGATCGGCGGTAAGGCGGTTCGGCCCGCGTCGCCGCATGAGAGTAAAGCGCTGGGCGTCGCGGTGATTCACCAGGAACTCTCCCTGGTGCCCTCGATGAGCGTGGCCGACAATCTGTTCCTGGGGCAGCCGATTGAGCGCCACGGGCTGGTGGACGACCACGCGCAACAGCTTCGGGCGCGCGAGGTGCTCGAGCCGCTGGGGCTCGACATCGACGTGCGGCGCAACGTCGAGGATTTCCCGATCGCGACGCAGCAGATCATCGAGATCGCGCGGGTGCTCGGGCAGAAGGCGCAGGTGTTGGTGATGGATGAGCCGACCAGCGCGCTGAGCGCTCCCGAGGTCGAGACGCTGTTCGGTCTGATCGACGGCCTCAAGCAACGCGGCTGCGGCATCCTTTACATCACGCACAAGATGGAAGAGATCGAGCGGATCGCCGACCGCATCACGGTGTTGCGCGACGGCGAGCGCGTCGGCTCGCTGCCCGCGCGCGAATTGCCCACACCCCAGCTCATTGCCTGGATGGTGGGGCGGCAAGTGACGCAAGAGGCCACCCGACAGCCCTCGACCGCCGCCGAGGAGCTACTGCGCATCCGCGATTTCCACGTGTCGCTCGGCGGCAAGAGCGTGGTGGACGGTGTTTCGCTCCGCGTCGCGGCCGGCGAGATTCTGGGCATCATGGGCCTGCGCGGCTCGGGCTCGAGCGATCTGCTGCTGGGGATCTTCGGCGCGCACGGCCAACGCGCCCAGGGCGATCTGCTGCTCGACGGTAAGCCGGTCCGCATTCGGACGCCGCGCGATGCGATTCGCCGCGGCATTGCGATGGTCACCAACGACCGCAAGGCCAACGGCCTGGTTCTTTCCGCCTCGATCACCGAAAACATCACCCTGGCGGACCTCGACCGCGTCGCGAAAAACGGTTGGATCCGGCCGGCGCGCGAGAAGGCGCTGGCGGCGCGGCACGCACACGAGATCGACCTGCGCGCTTCGTCGCTCGAGATGGAGGCCGGGCAGCTTTCGGGCGGCAATCAGCAAAAGGTTGTACTCGCCAAATGGATGCAGACCGAGCCCAAAGTGCTGCTGCTCGACGAACCGACCCGCGGCATCGATATCGGCGCCAAGCAGGATATCTACCGCCTGCTGCGCGCCTGGGCCGCGCGGGGCATGGCGATCCTGCTGATCACCACCGAGATGCCCGAGCTGCTGGCGCTGAGCGACCGTATTGTGGTGCTCTATCGCGGCCGCGTCGCCGGCGAGTTTTCGGGCGCGCAGGCGTCGGCGCAAACGGTGTTGGAAGCGGCCATGGGAATGGAGATGGACCGAAGCGCATGACCCGCAACACGGCTGGCTTGAAAACCAACAAGAGATCAAACGCCAACGAGAGCGTGAAGGCAAGCGAGAAATGGTGGAGCCGCCTCGCGGCCAGCTCCGAGGCCCGCGTCTGGCTGGCGCTGCTGTTCGTGCTGCTGCTGGGCGTGATCTTTCCCGCCGACGGGGCGTTCTTTCGCATCACCACGCATCGCGACGCGCTGCGGCAGGCCTCGGTGTACGGCATTCTGGGCTGCGGTATGACGCTGGTGATCATCACCGGCGGCATCGACCTGGCGGTGGGCAGCATTCTCGCCCTGGTCTCGGTGAGTTTTTCGTTGATGAGCATCTGGTGGGGATGGCCGGCGGCGGTGGCGATCCCGCTGAGCCTGGCGATCGGAGCGGCGTGCGGCGCGTGTTCGGGCGTGTTGGTCAGCTATTTAAGCATCCAGCCCTTTATCGCCACGTTGGCGATGATGGTGTTCGCGCGCGGGCTGGCGAAGACCGTCAGCGGCGGCGTCAAGATTTCGACCGCCATTCAACAGGCCGACGGCAGCTACCAGTACGTCGACGTGCCGGCAGTGTTTCGCTTCATCGACTCGCGCATTCTCGGCGGCAATTTGTCGGTGGTCACCGTCATCTTCGTGTTATGCGGCGCCGTCTCGTGGCTGTTGTTGTCGCGGCATCGCTGGGGCCGGCAATGTTATGCCGTCGGCGGCAACGAAGAAGCGGCGCGGCTGTCGGGCGTGGCGGTGAACCGCGCCAAAGTGCTGGCATACGCGGCCTCGGGGCTGCTGGCGGCCGTCGCCGGCATCTGCCAGGCGGCGCAGGAACAACAGGGCGACCCCGAAGCGGCCGTCGGATACGAGCTGACGGCGATCGCCATCGCGGTGATCGGCGGCACGAGCCTGATGGGAGGCCGCGGCGGCATCGGGCTCACCTTGATCGGTACGCTGACAATCGGGTATCTCGACAAGATTCTGAGCATCAACGCCGTGCCGGAAGCCGGGCGGCTGATGCTGACCGGACTGATCATCGTCGCGGCCGTGCTGAGCCAGCGGCGGCGCAGCGCTTAGCATGCAGTGGCGACGGACATGTGCCGGCGACCGGCAAACGGCGCTCTGGTGTACGCAGTCTGGCACTCGGTGCCCAGTGGGGGCTCGGAAAGTATCTGGCTCGGCAACGGCTACAAAAAGCTGTGATTCAGACGAAATCCTCAGACGAGACCGAAGAGAGGGAGCAAGTCGCGAGCTACCAACAGAAAGGAACAAATCCAGTTAATTCATCGGAATATAGGCTGGAATTAAACCGACGAATAAAGGTTGTGCAGGCCCAAGCTATTGGAGTAGGCCCCATAGGAGCGAACTTTATCGATCGACACCTGGATGGAAGCCGACGTGGCGCGGGCCTCGGGCCGGCAGCGTCCGCCTGAGGCGGACGTACCCGGTCTTTCATCGCCGCCGCGGCGACGCACCCAACGCAACCTTCAGCGCAGCAGGAAGAACCCGAGGACTCCCGCCAGCACCAGCACAAGCAGCACGATCCCGGGCCAGCGCAAAAACCAGACCCGCGAAGATCCAAAGCGGCTTGCCCCCGCAAAGCCGGCAATCGCTTCCATCGACGGAACCGCCGCGATGTGATCGGTGTCCTCGATGCGATGCTGAATGGCTTCCAGATCCTGGATGAGCTGCGCATACGTGCTGGGACGCTGCGCGGAATCCTTAGCAAGCATCCGCTGAATGAGCTGGGACAAAGCCGCCGGAACCCAGGGACAGACCTCCGCCGGAGCCGCCACCGCCGCCGAATGGTCGCCGTGCCAGCGCATCCATTCGAAACTGCCTTGCGACATGTCTTCGAACGGGAACTGTTTAGCGAATAGGTCCTCGCCAATGAGCCACTCGTAGGCCATGAAGCCCAACGAATAGACGTCGCTCAGAGTGACTGCCTTGGTCTCGACCGGCCGCGAGAACACGCACTCGGGCGCCAGATACTTCGATTCGGTAACGACGAGGGTTTTGCCGGGTTCGGGCGGGGGCGCCGAGGCCACCTCAACGCCGCCGGCAAGAATGCGGATGGCGCCGGGCGTGAGCGGCGCGTGATAGGCGCCCGCCTGCCCCATCTCCTCGAGCCGGCGAGTGACGGCCAGCAACATCGCCACCACGTCGCGCGGTTTCCCGGGCTCCTGGCTAATCTTGTTGCGCAGCGTCCTGGTATCGTCGCGAGCCTTTCCCGGTCCACCGGCAACGCGCTCGGCGGCCCGAGCAGCGGCCGCGCGGGACCCCGCCAGGCTTTGTGCCTCCGGCGAGAGCGGCCCCGGCACATCAGGCGGCGCGGGGCTCTTCGTGGCAGGCGCGGCCGGGCTCTTCGCGACGGGCAAAGCGGGCGCTTGAGAAGGGGGGTTGGCTGGGCTTTTCGCAGCGGGTGCAGCAGGCACGGCCGGGCCTTTCACAAGGGGCGCGGCCGGCGGTTTTGAACTGGACGGCTGCGAAGCCATTGGCTGCGCGGTGGGCCGCGGCCGATCGGCAGCTTTAGATTCGCGAGGAGCAGGCGGCTTGGCCGTCGTATCCCCCGCCCTGGACGCCGGCCCGCTCCCAGCCTCAGCCGTTTCACGCATCCGCGGCTCCGCCGGCCGGGGATCGGGCGGTGTCCCCCGCCCCGCGGACTCCATGGCCCCGGATGAGTCGACCGATCGGCCGTGAGAAGGTGCTGGAATCGGCGGCACGGGCGACGGCCCCGGCGGCTGCGGCGCGGGCTCGGGCGGCCCTGGTGACGGCGGAACAGGTGCCGGCGGCATCGGCTGCGGCGGCATCGGCTGCGGCGGGGCAGGCTCTGGCGGTACCGGCATTGGTGGCGCAGGCTGCGGCGGCACAGGCTGCGGCTCGGGTGCGATCTCTTTTGAAGACGCCGTTTTCCGCCGAGCCGCTGTCTCTGGTGGAAACCGGATCCCGCTCGGAGACGCAGCCCCGCCCGGCGACATCGAGCCTTCCGGGGAACCGCTTCGTTCCATCCGCACGGCCTCCTGCGTTGGCGCTGCAACCTCTGGTGGGGCAGGCGCTTGAGGCGGCGTGGCAACCGGCGGCGGCAGAGGAGCCCGAGGCGGAGCCGCAGCCTTAGGCAGAGGAACTGGCTCGTGGATTGGCGCTGAAGCGCGCGGTGCTGCAGGCGCCGGTGCGGGGTCCTGCCGCGGCGCGGGAGCCTGCGGCGACGCAGGCGTCTTTGCCGGGCGGACCGGCCGCGGCTCTCCCCCGGGCGGTGGCAAAGCCGACGACGGTGTCTCCGCAGCCGTTCTTGGACCAGGCTCCACACCCGCTTTCGGCCCAAGTCCAACTCCGCTTTCCCGAGGAGGCGCCGGACTGGGTGGCGGCGTCGCGCTGCCCGGCCAGGAAGGCTCGGGGCGCGAATGAGTCTCCGGACGCAAAGGAGCCTCAGCGGGAGGCGTCACACGCTGCCACGGCGCAGGACTACTCGGCGCAGGTTTACTCGGCGCGGGATTGCTCCAAGCCGGGTTGTGCAAGCCCGGGTCTTCGGGCACGGCCCTGCCCGGTCCTGCCGACCTCGGATCAACCGCCGACGGATCAACGGAAATCGGCGCCCGAAGGGCGTCCAGCACCTCCGAAATCGTGGCGAATCGCTCATCCATCTCCGGCTGCAGGCAGCGGTCGATGGCGGCGGCAATGTGCGGCGGAGTCTTGCGGGCGAACGCGGTCACCGGCGGCGGCTGCTGCGTGTAGCGCGAGATCACATCCACGCCGGTATGTGGAGGCCGCCCGGCAAGCAGCTCGAAAAAGATGCGGCCCGCCGAATAGATATCCGAACGCGGGTCGAGCTGGCGCCCCAACAACTGTTCCGGCGAGAGATGCGCCGAGGCCGCCCCGGGCAGCGCGATCGTCTGCTGGCCGCCCAACTCGCGCGCCATGCCGAAGTCGCGCAGCTTGAGCGAGCCGTTGGGCGCGAACACAAACGCCGCCGGCTTCACGTCGCGATGAATGATGTTCTGGCGGTGGAGGAATGCGAGCGCCGAGCAGATCTGGCCCGCGATCGGCAGCAGGCTGTCGGCGCCGATCGGGCCCGTGCGGGCCATATAGTCGGCCAGGCTCTCGCCCATCACCAGCTCGGTGACCAGGAAAGGCGCCCCCTGGTAGTCACCCAGCTCGTAGACCTTGGCCAGATTGGGGTGGTCGAGGGCGCGGGCGACACGCACTTGGCGCCGGAAAGTCTCCAGCAGGACGGGGCTTCGGGCGGCCAGGTCGTGGATCAGCTTCAGAGCCCGAATTTCGCCGTCTTGCAGATCGTGAACGCGATAGACGTCTCCACTGGTCTCGGTGCTGACGAGCCCCAGCACCTCGTAGCGCTCGGCGACGACTTGTCCTGTGTCCAATTCCATGAGGCCCGGAAGCGGCCTGCCGCTCGTCTAGACATTCTTCCACATCCGCCCGGCCCAGAGTAGCGAGTTCGTCGAACGGCTGCCCGGATAGCCGCCATCGGTGGCGAGGTAGAGACAGTGCCTCTACCTTGCGGAGGGCCAAGGGACAGACAGGATTGTCTGTCCCACTCCCGGCCCATCCTCTGCTCGATGCGAACCTCGACCCGAGGTCGACGCAGCCGGCCGGAGGCCTGCGCCACAGCGCCCGACGCAAAAACAGGGCCTGCGCTCGGAGGTCCTGCGCAACAGCGAGCTCTAGGCGTCGGTCTTAACCTTGACGTGAGGGGGGACCATGGGGTGCCGCGTGACCGGCTCCACTCCGCTGCGGATCAGCTTCACCTGATATTGCGCCACAGTTTGCTGAATGTTGTTCATCAGGCCGTTCAGGTTGGTCTCGAAGGTCGGAAACTGCGACTCGGGGTAGCGTACCGCCCAGCCGTAGCGGCCTTCGTAGATCTGCGGCGTTCCCAGGCCCCATTGGCGGGCGATGTCGCTGGCGGCATTGATCTGCGCCTCGGAAACGCCCGGGGGCGTGCCGACCTGCTTGAAATATTTCAAATCCGTTTCCCAGCGGCCCATCGCGCCGCGGAATTCGGTTGCCGACTTGTACTGCGAACGCTCCGGCTTGGGAAAGGCTTCCAGAAACCCGTCGGGGTAGGAATCCTGCTTTTGCGCCGTGGCGGCGGTGCCATCGGCCTTGCGCTGCGCTTGCAGGGCGGCGTTTTTCCAGGGCTCGGAACCGGTGAACGGAGAGACCTGCCACCAACCGCCACCGTATTCGGCCGGAGCCTGATGGTAAGGACCCTCGGGAAACTTCCACGAATCGGGGACATCGGCCTTGCCGCCGACGCCGCCGCTGGTGGTCGAGCGCGCCTGGACTTCGAGCTTGGCTTCGAGTTGGGGTTCCTGGGGCGCGGCGTCGGCCGACTCGGCGCCGGCGGTGTCGCCGCTGCCCGAAGTTCCCTTCTCGCGCAGAATCGAGCGGAACTTCGCGCCCATCTTTTTGCTCTCGACCGGCGACAGTTCTTTTGCGGCCGGCGCGATGGGCGGCGTCGCCCGGCGTTGGTTGTCGATCTTTTTCATCGGAGCCCCTCTCGCCTCGAGTCGGTTGCCGGCGTGTGCCGCCGTGGTACGCCCAGGTTATCGGCGGGCAGAGCCAAACGTTGCGGTTTGCTGCGAAAAACGCTGTTTCCCGGCGGCAAACAGTGCTATCTTATACTACAGTCCCCCTGCATCCTGAAAGCGGACGTGTATCTTGGAGGTCCTGATGGCGGATGCAGCCATGGCCCAGAGCCAAGCGCTGATCGAACACCACCGCGGCTACGCGCGGGCGCTTGCGGCTGAGATTCTGAAGAAGCTACCCCCTCACGCGGAGCGGGACGAGTTGGAAAGCGCCGCAGACCTGGGCTTGGTCGAGGCCGCAAATGCATTCGATCCTTCACGGGGCGTCCAGTTCCGTACCTTCGCCTACTACCGTATCCGGGGAGCTGTCTACGACTGTATCCGCAAGCTCACCTGGCTCTCGAAAACCGATTACGACAAGCTGCGCTTTGAAGCGTCGGCCAACGACTTCCTGGCCGACTACAGCTCGGGTTCGGAGGCCGGCGGCTCGCCCGAAACGGGCCTGGAAGAAGTTCGAGGCCTCACCGATTCTCTGGCCACCGCCTACCTGTTGTCGCTCGACGCCGAGGGCGTCCGCACGCCCGAAGACCCCACACCGGCCGCTGAAGAGCGCCTGATCGACAGCGAGCAGCGCGGCATGCTGCGCGAGGTCATCGGCAAGCTGCCCGAGAGAAACCGCGTCGCGATCGAAAGCTACTACTACCAGGGCCTGACCCTGGAGGAAGTCGGCAAGAAGATCGGGCTGTCGAAAAGCCGCGCCTCGCGGGTGGTGGCGCGCAGCGTCGAGATGCTGCGCGAGGCCATGGCGCCGATGATGATGCCGGTTGGTTCGGAAGTGGGCGCAACTCTGGGCCGCCCGGCGCGATAACTCGGACAGCTATGGCAGACCCGGTCATCAGCCGCTCACTCGTTTCCAAGGTTGCCCCGAAGACCGGCGGACTGGAAGGTCCCGGCGCGGGACCCAAAGGACCGCCCTTCGAGCAGGTCCGCCAGCAGATGGCCCAAAAGCCTCCCGAGACGATCCAGATGCCGGCGTCGGCTCCGGCCCCCACCCCCGAGGTCAAAAAGGCCCAGACCGCCGAGTTGCACGGCAAGCTGCGCGGCGCGACGTCTCCCGATCAGGTATTTGGTCCCGACATGGCCAAGATCGAGACCGACATGGGCAAGCTTCGCAAGAGTGTCGACAAGATCCCCAAGACTTCAGAGTTCGAGCCATTGTGGAATCGCCTGGAAGGTCTCGAGCAGCAATTCTCGAGCACCGGGGCGAAGGCCAAGAATCTGGGCTCACTCGACAATCCTCGGGCGATGCTCCAATTGCAGCTCGAGGTCTACCAACTCTCTCAGAACTTTGAAATCGTCTCGAAAGTTGTCGAGCAGGTGAACAGTGGAGTCAAGCAGATTGTTCAAACGCAGCTCTAACCCCTCCAGCCGCGCGTTGCTTTTCCTGACCGTCGGATTGTCCCTGCTAACGTTGGGCTGTCTCAAAAAGGAACTGGTCACCGGTCTCAACGAGCGCGAATCGCAAGAGATCATCGTGCTGCTCACCGAACGCGGACTGACCGCCTCGCGCGCCATGGTGGCCCAGGAACGGCAGGCGCCGACCTGGACCGTGTACGTGCGCGGCGGCGATCAGAGCCTGGTCACCGCTTGGCGCGTGCTGCAGGAAAACGGCCTGCCGCGGGTGCCGGTGCAGGGGCTCGAAGACGTTTTCAAAGAGCAGGGCATGATCGCGACCGAAACCGAGGAGCGCGCCAAGATCCTGGTGGGGCTCTCGGGCGAGATGAGCCGCACGCTGCGTTCGGTGAAAGGCGTGGTGGACGCGCGGGTGCATTTCGTGCTGCCCGACGACAACCCGCTGCTGCGTCCCGAAGAGCGTCCGCATCCCTCGGCCGCGGTGCTGATCAAGTTTCAGGGCGACAAGCCGCCGCTCACCGAAAACGAGGTGCTGAGCCTGGTTTCCAAAGGCGTCGAAGGCTTGCAGCCGCAGGACATCGCGGTGGTGTTCCACAAGGTCGAGCAGACCCCGGTCGAGCAACCCAGCGGTTTCTGGTACCTGGGCAACGAGGAACTGCTGGTGGGCGCGCTGTGTCTGCTGGGCGGTCTGGCGTTGCTGACACTGGTGCTGATGACGCGGCTGCGCATGCAGGGCAATCAGGTCAAGAAGCTGCAGCAGAGGCTGTATTCCTCGACCCAGGAAACCAGCCCCGTGCCGCGGACCTGACGGCCCGCCGGGTTCGGTCTGGCGCGTGGTCGCCGCAGAGCCCAGGTACAGGTTAGGCTTCGGCCGCAGGGTTGTGTCCGCTGAGTCTTGCATGGAAGAGCAACGTGAAACCGCGGCATCTCCGGCGACCACCGGCGGCAATACGACGTCGTTGCGCGACCGCGCTCTGGCCCTGATCCTGAAAGCGCGCGGCGGCGATACGGCCGAGCCCTTGCTGGCCTGTCTCGACGACGAACGCCGCGCGCGCATCGCGGCGCTGCTGGCGGAAGCGCCCGGCGACGCCGAGGCCGAGCTGCGGCGGCTTCGCGCCGAAGAACTCGAAACGCTCGAGCGCGAATGCGAGCGGCGGTTCGGAGCGGCCTGGGGCGAGTTTTCGCCCGCAATCCGTTTCTGGGCCTGGAGCAAAACGTAAATCGGATGGCTCCCAAGATCATCAAGAGCGACGCGGCCGGATTCGAGGCGATCGATTCAACCCCGTCGGCCGACGACGCGCCCGCCGGCGGCAAGGTGGTGCGCCGCGCCGCGTTCGAAACCGGAGCGGCCGCCGAAGACGTGCTCGAACGGGCGCGCCAAAAAGCGCGTGAGATCGTCGGCGACGCCGAAGCCCGCCGCCAGGAAATCCTCGAGCAGGCCCGCGAAGAGGGCTTGAGGCAAGGCTTGGCCGCGTGGAACGACGCCCAGATCCAGGCCGCCCACGAGCGCGACAGCTACCTCGCCGGCTGCGAGCAGGACGTGCTGCGGCTGGCGGTCCGCGTGGCCGAAAAAATCATCGGCGAAAGCCTCAAGCTCGACCCCGCCCTGCAGGTCAGCATCGTTCGCGAAGCGCTCAGAAGCGTGCGGCAGGCCCGCCAGGCGACCATTCGTGTGCATCCCGACGCCGCTACCGAGGTCGAGGCGAAACTGGAACAACTCCGCCGCGAGATGCCCGAGGGCTGCGTGTTCGTCGTCAAGGGCGATGAGACGGTCGACCCGGGCGGTTGCGTCATCCAAACCGACACCAGTACGGTGAACGCTTCGCTGCGCGATCAACTGCGCTATTTCGAGGAGCGTTTCCTGCGGGAGAGCCAACGATGAGCACGGCGCCGAAAGACCTCGGACGCTTCCTGCAAATCGTCGACCGCGCCACGCCCGTCGAGGTTCGCGGCCGCGTCAAGGAAGTCGTCGGGCTGCTGCTGCGCGCCTGGGTTCCCGAGGTCTTCATCGGCGAGCTGTGCCTGATCTACAGCGGACGTTCGAGCGTGCCGCTGCGCGCTGAAGTGGTCGGCTTTCAGCAGGGCGACGTGCTGCTGATGCCGCTGGGCGAATTGGCCAATATCGGCCCGGCGAGCGAGGTCGTGCCCACCGGCCGCTGCCTGACCGTCAAGGTCGGCGAGAGCCTGCTGGGGCGCGTGGTCAACGGGCTCGGCGAGCCGATGGACGACGGCGGGCCGCTCGAAAACACCATCGAGTGGGACGTCGAGCGCGAGCCTCCCGACCCGATGCGGCGGCAGCGCGTGCTGCATCCGCTGGCCACCGGCGTGCGCGCCATCGACGGGCTGCTGACCTGCGGCGAAGGCCAGCGCGTCGGTTTGTTCGCGGCGGCCGGCGGCGGCAAATCGACCCTGATGGGTATGATCGCCCGCAACACCGAAGCCGACGTCAACGTGATCGTGCTGGTCGGCGAGCGCGGCCGTGAGGTGCGCGACTTCCTGGAAGAGAGCCTGGGCGAAAAAGGCCTGGCACGCTCGGTCGTGGTCTGCTCGACCTCCGATCAGCCCTCGCTGGTGCGCCTCAAAGCTGCCTACGTCGGCACGGCGATCGCCGAGTATTTTCGCGACCAGGGCCGCAAGGTCATGTTCATGATGGACTCGGTGACGCGCTTCGCCCGCGCCAAGCGCGAAATCGGGCTGGCCTGCGGCGAGCCGCCCGCGCGGGCCGGCTATACGCCCTCGGTGTTCACCGAGCTGCCGCGGCTGCTGGAGCGCTCCGGCAATTCCGACCGCGGCTCGATCACCGCTTTCTATACCGTGCTGGTCGCCGGCGACGACATGAACGAGCCGGTGGCCGATGAGGTGCGTTCGATTCTGGACGGCCACATCATCCTCTCGCGGGCGCTGGCCGCCCAAGGGCACTATCCCGCCATCGACGTGCTGCAGAGCGTCAGCCGCGTGATGACGGCGGTGGCCGAAAAATCCCACATCCAGCAGGCGATCCGCATGCGCAAGCTCATGGCAGCCTATGAAAAGGAGCGCGACCTGATCCTGCTCGGCGCCTACGAGCACGGCAGCGACGCCACCGTCGACGAGGCCATCGAAAAAGTGGGCGAGATCAACGCGTTTCTGTGCCAGAGCGTGGACGAAGAGACGCATTTCGAGTCGACGATCGAGCATCTTTCGGCGGCCGTGTAGCGCTCTCCCCAACTCGCGCCAGCCCCCGTTTCGAGCGTACGAGGCACGGCGCGCCACCCAACCCGGCATGGCAGCATTCACCTACCGCCTGCAGACGCTTCTCGACCAGAAGGTCGAGGCCAAGAAACAGGCCCAGAGCGGCGTCGGCGTCGCTTTACGCGAGGTGGAGCAGGCCAAGGAAATGCTCGAAGAGCTGCGCAACAAAGAGCGCGCGCTCCACGATAAGAAGGAGCAACTGCGCCGTAGCCTGTTTTCGAGCGGCCCCGGCCAGGCGCTGGGCGCGACCGACCTGCGCAGCCGGGCGGCCTATCTCAAGCGCATGGACCAGGAGATCGAAGAAGCCGGCGCCGACGTGTTCGGCCAGCGCATCGTCGTCGACGAGTGCGAGGACGCCTTGCAGCAGGCGCGCCGCCTGCTGGCCGACGCGGCCCGCGGCGTCGAGATTCTCGAGAAACACAAGGCCAAGCTCGCCGAGCGGTTCCAGCGGGAACTGCAGCATCGCGAGGCGCTGGAGTTGGATGAGGCCGGTACGGCGGCATTTTTGAGGAGGCGCCGGGAAGATGCGCGTTGAGAACAAGCCCTCGGTAGGAAAGCAGCCGGCGCCGGCGGACAAAAAGCCCGCCAAGGCTTTTGGGGAAGTCCTCGAAGAGGGGCGCAAACAGGCGCAGCCGCCCGGGAATCGCTCCGAGCAGAAGGGCCAGGGGACGGCGCCGAAGACGCCGCGGCCGGCGGGCCCCGGCGCGGGCAAGCTTGCCGGTTCGCCAGACGCCGCGGGGGATGCCCGGGGCGGCGGTCCGTCAGCGGAAGGCCTTGGAAAGAAAAAGCGCGGGGAAGAGTCCGCCGCGCCCGCCGATATCGCGCTTGCCGGGACCGCGCAGTTCCGTGGGGGGCCAACGCCCGCAGCGGTCGAGCAAACCGCCTCCGCCGCGCCCACGCAGGCCATCGAACGTGTCGCCGACGAGATCGCCGTTCTGACCCACGCCGACGGCGCCCAGGAAGTTCAGCTCGAAGTCGATTCGAAAGTCCTCCAGGATCTGCGCATCTCGATCACGCAGCGCAACGGCGAAGTTTCGATTCGACTGATGACCGATTCGCAGCAGACCGCGCGCCTGCTCAACGAAGGCATGCCGCAACTGATGGCCGCGCTGCAAGCCCGCCAGGTGAGCGTCGCCGGCGTCCAGATCGCGCCGCGCGCGGTCGCCCCGGCGACACCCGAGTCGGCGCAGCGCTTCCGCCGCAAGCGGCCCGCCCGCGACCGTGACGAGGAGCGCCAGCGGTGACTGCCGGGCTGCCCACCTGCGAGTCATTCCGTTTTGAGGGCCTGGAGTCGTTCAGCGACCCCGACGCCCGGCTGTGGAATCATTTCCAGCGCTGCTTTCCGGGCCGCGGCGACTGCAAGGCCTGGTGCGAGGCGGTGCTGGCCGACGTGCTTTCCGCGCCCGCCGGCCTGAAGGCGACCCTGTCGGTTTCGAACGTGATGCGGGCCGGCGAAGAGCCGCAGCGCTACGTCCTCGAGCACGAAATCACCACCATCGGCCGCGAGCAGGACTGCGATATCGTATTGCCCGAGCAGGTCATCACCAAGCGCCACGCGCGCATTACGCGGCAGGGCGAGCAGTTCCTGCTCGAAGACCTGGGCAGCTCGCTCGGCACGCACCGCCGCAACAAGAAGCTCGAGCCCGAAACGCCGGTCGAGCTGTTCGAGCGCGATCAGTTCAGCGTGTTCCCCTACAATTTTCAGTTCTCGCTCGAACACGTCTGGGCGCCCGAAACGGATCTGGAAATCGGCGGCTCGCAGGCCGCCGCCATCAGCGGCGAGCTGTTCGAGGCTTCGCAGGTGGCGGGCTTTGAGCGTTTCGCGGCCCGCGTCGAACCGGCCGGGACCCCTTTTTGGATCGACGCCGACCGCCGTTTGCTCGAAGAGATCCTGACTGGCCTCGCGCCGTCGCTCGGCCGCCAGGCCCCGGCCGCGGGGCTGCTCGAAACCGACCACGGCATGCTCGAGTTTTTCCTGCTGGCGCTGTGGGAGCGCGTCAACCGCGACCTGCAGTGGGACTGCCGTATCGCTCTCGCCGGCCGCGGCGCTCTTTCCGCAAAAGAACGCGGGCTGCGTGGGGTCGCCTCGACGATCAATCTGCGGCTGCGGCAGCAGACCCGGACCATCCGCCTGTTTCTGCCCTTCGCGACGATCGAGGCCATGAAGGTTCCCCACCGCGACCCCGCCACCGGGCTCGACCGGTCGCGATTGAGCTGGCGCTGCCCTGTTACGATTGGTTCGGTCGAGCTGACGGCGGCGGAGTTGCGCTCGATCGAGCGGCTCGACGTGCTGCTGCCCGACCGCGGCCCGGCCTTGTGGCTGCCGGGCGCGATCGACGGCCGGGGCGAGCGAAACGGCCGGGGTGAGGCAGGCCCTAGCGGATCGGGCCGGCATTCCCCGGGAAGCTTCCGGGCAGGTTGGACCTGTTCGCCCGAAGAAGGCAACTTTTCCCGCTTCCGCGTAGATAACTATTTCGATACGGAGCAAATCGTGGCTGAACCAGAATCCTCGGCAGAGGACGAATCCCCGGACGAATCGCCGCAGGCGGGCGCCCCCACCCTGGACGCCGGGCAACTGCCGGTGCAACTGCACGTGATCCTCGGCGAGAAGCATATGAGTCTGGCCGAGCTCGAACAGTTGGCGCCGGGAACGGTGGTGCAGCTCGATCGCGGCGACGAATCGCGGGTCGAGTTGGCTGTCAACGGCCGCATTGTCGGCCACGGCGAACTGGTCCGCTACGAAGGCTCGCTGGGCGTCAAAGTGCTCGGCTGGCGCCAGGAGTAAGATGCTGGCGCTGATCCAGATCGCCGCCCAGGACTCGCCGACCGGCTACGTCGAGATCATCTGGTGGGACTACGCCAAGATCCTGCTGGTGCTGGGCGCGATGGTCGCCGCCGCCTGGGCGTTTCTGCGCTACGCCGGGCCGCGGCTGTCGGGGTTCCGGCAAACCGGCGGGCCGATCCGGGTGCTGGCCCGCTATCCGCTCGAGCCCCGCAAAACGCTCTACGTGGTGCGCGTGGGCGAGGAGACCCTGCTGCTGGGAACCTCCGAGAACTCGGTCGCGCTGCTCAAGGCGCTCGATCCCGGTAGCTTTCCCGAAGAGCCTGTTGGCCCGGCGGAGCGGCCGCCGAGCGCCTTTCTGAAAACACTCAGCCAGTTGCAACAACGCAAATGAAGCGGATCCTTTTCAGTCTCGTATTTCTGCTGCTGACGGTGGCCCATCCGGCCATGGCGCAGCAATCCGACTCGCTGCCCAATCCGGTGGTGCTGGTCATCGTGATGGGCGCGCTGGCGCTGGCGCCGTTCGTGCTGGTGATGCTGACCTCGTTCGTCAAAATCGCGGTGGTGCTCTCGATTTTGCGCAACGCGCTGGGTACCCAGCAGGTGCCGCCCAACATGATCATCACGGGGCTCTCGCTGGTGTTGACGCTGTTCGTGATGGCGCCGGTGGCCCAGAAGGTCTACGACGCGGCGGGCACGGTGCCGCAAAGCCGCGAGTTGTTCTCGCAAGCCAGCGTCAAGAGTCTTTACGAGGCCTCCAAGACGGCCAAAGAACCGGTGCGCGAGTTTCTGGCGCTGCACGCCCACCCGCGCGACCGCGCGCTGTTCATGGAGCTGGCGGCGCGGCTGCAGCCCGACGCCGCGGTGCCCGGCCGCGACGAGTTCCGCATCCTCATCCCGGCCTTCGTCACCAGCGAGCTCAAGGAAGCCTTCATCATCGGCTTTCTGCTGTTTGTGCCGTTTCTGGTCATCGACATGGTGACCGCCAACGTGCTGCTGGCGATGGGCATGCAGATGTTGTCGCCGGTGGTGATTTCGCTGCCGTTCAAGCTGTTGCTGTTCGTGGTCGTCGACGGCTGGTATCTGGTCGTACGCGGGCTGGTGCTGAGCTACGTGCGCTAGCCGGCGGATCGGGAAGGTTTTGCGATCGGCCCCGGACGCCGGGGCGGGAGACAACATGAGCGCCGAAGCGGTCATTCGAATTCTGCGGGAAGGCATTCTGCTGGTGGTGATGGTGTCGGCGCCGCTGATGCTGGTGTCGCTGCTGGTGGGGCTGGTAGTCAGCCTGCTGCAAGCCACCACCCAGGTGCAGGAGCAGACCTTGAGCTTCGTGCCCAAGCTGCTGGCGATCTTCGTGACGCTCGCCATCATGGGTCCCTGGATGCTGCAGCAGACGGTGCAGTTCGCCAACGCGCTGTTCTCCGCGATCGCCCAAGTAAGCTGATGGATCTGATCCCGACTCTGGAGCAGATCTGGCGAAGCCTCGGCTTTCAAGGCAGCGCGGCCGCCTACATCGCCGTATTCGGACTGGCGATGGCGCGGCTGGTCACGACGGTGTCGCTGGCGCCGTTTTTGGGGGGCAAAGGGGTTCCGTCGCAGGTCAAGATCGGCGTCGCCGGAGCGCTGGCAGTGCTGCTGTTCCCGGTGATCGAGCCCGCCGTCGGCACGCCCCTACCGGTGATTTTATGGGTCGCCCTGCTGGTGAAGGAAGTCTTGATCGGGGCGCTGCTGGGGCTGTTGTCGCAGTTCGTGTTCTTTGCCATTCAAATGGCGGGCACCGTCATCGACACGCAGCGCGGCATGAACCAGTTCAGCTTTTTCGCGCCGCAGTTGCAGGGCAATACCTCGGCGCTCGGCCTGCTGCAGTTCCAGGCCGCGCTGGTGGTTTTTCTGGCGCTCGACGGCCACCTGATTTTCATTCAGGAGCTGGCGCGCAGCTTCGTCGGCATCCCGGTGGCGCAGTTCCCGGCGATCAACGCCAATGGCGAGTTGATTCTCGATCAACTGGCCCGGCTGGGCGCCGATACGCTGGTGATCGCGGTGAAGCTGAGCGCGCCGGTGCTGATCGCGCTGTTTTTGATCGACGTCTGCTTCGGCGCGATCGGTAAGATCGCGCCGCAGGTTTCGGTGCACGGCGAATCGTCCACGGTCAAGAGCCTGGTGGGCCTGGTGATCGTCTTGCTGGGCCTGCCGCTGCTGATCGAGCAGTTTGGAATTTCGATGGTCGACATGCTGGGCTCCATCCGCCACGTGATGGGGATTCTGGGCGGTCCCTGATCGAGGGCGGGGCCGTTTTCAGCAGGTTGTCCGGCAGCGGGCCGCGCTTCCGGAGCGCCGCGCCGCGAATGCGTATTTGCCTGGGTAGTTGCCATGGCTGGTGAAAAAACCGAACAGCCCACTGATAAAAAGCTGCGCGAAGCTCGCAAGAAGGGGCAGGTCTCGAAAAGCCAGGACCTCACCAACGCCTTCTTGTTCCTGAGCGCGGCCGGCATCCTGGCCTTCATGGGCGCTTCGCTCTACAACGAACTGAAGGCGATGCTGATCAACGCCTTCGACGCGCAGGTTTTCACGCACCATCCGCTGCCGGAGGTGCTGATGCGCGCCGGCGACATGCTCTGGAAGGTCGTGCTGCTGCCGATGCCGTTGCTGGTCGGCATGGTGGTGGTCTCGGCCGTCATCGGCTTTGCCCAGACCAAGGCGCTGTTCGCCCCCGAGGCCATCAAGTTCTCGCCCCAGAAACTCAACCCCGCCGAGGGCTTCAAGAACATCTTCCTCAAGGCCAAAACCTACATCGAGCTGCTCAAGAACCTCGTCAAGTTCGCCGCCGTGTTCGGCATCGTTTACTTCAACGTGAAGGCGCTGTTGCCGGTACTGCTGGCGACGCCGCGGCTGCGGCCCGAGCAGCTCCCGACGCTGGTCGGCCCGCTGCTTTCCAACCTGCTGCTGCAATTCGGCGTCGCCTTCCTGGCGATCGGCGCCGCCGATTTCTTCATCCAGCACAAGCTCCATCTCAAGGAGCTGATGATGAGCAAAGACGAGGTCAAGCGCGAGTTCAAGACCGACGAAGGCGACCCGCTGATCAAGGGGACGCGCCGCGAGTTGCACCAGGAGTTGCTCAACGAAAGCTCGATGGGCGAGGTGCCGCAGGCCGACGTGGTCGTCGTCAACCCGACGCACCTGGCCGTGGCGCTGCGCTACGTCGAGGAGACCATGCCCGCGCCGCGAGTGATCGCCAAGGGGCAGGACCAGAAGGCCCAGGAAATTCTCAAGCTGGCCAGGCGGCACGGCATCCCGATTATGCGGAACGTCCCGCTGGCGCGCGGCCTGATCCAGGTGGACCTGGGATCGGAGATTCCCGAAGAGCTCTACACCGCCGTGGCGGAAGTGCTCAATTGGGTCTACACGCTGCGGGCGGCCGAAGGAGCCGAAGCACTATGAAGATACTCGACCGACTTTCGAGCGGCCTCACGGGCAGCTCCGGGGCGGCTCCCGCCGGCCGCGCGGGGGAGCTGACGTTCCGCGGCCGCACGCGGAGCAGCTCGCCGGTACGAGCCGCCTCCTGGCGGCAGTTGCTGCGCATCAACCGCGAGTCTCAAGTCGATCCGCTGATCGGCCCGCCGGCGCCGCCGCCAGGCTACGCCGCCCAAGACGCCGTCGAGCAGCGCGGCTTCCTGCGGCAGGCCGTGCGGCAGCGCGCCGAAGCCTTGCGATCCACCGGAAGCGAACCGGCCAACCCGCGCCGCCAGGCGGTGCAGCGCATGTTGGATCTGCTCCTGGAGCAGCAGCGCCAGCAGGACGCCATTGTGGCGCGCAGCGCCCACGCATCGGCGGGGTGGCAATGAGGGAATACGGCTTCGGCGAATCCGAGTTCTACCTGATCGCGCAGCGGGCCTACGAGCTGGCGCTGCAAGGCGCCTACGAGCAGGCGGCTACGTTGCTCGAAGGGCTCAGCGCGGTCGACCCCAACGATCGCTACAGCCTGATTACCCTGGCGGCGGTCCGCCTCAAGCAGCGCCGCGCCGGCGACGCCGCCGCGCTGCTCGAAACCCGGCTGCGTCAGGATCCGGCCGACTCGGAAGCGCGCCACCTGTTGCTCGAGGCTTACATCGACTGGGGCCGGCGGGCCGAAGCCGAGCGCGAGTGGCAGCGCATTCAGTCCTCGGGCGGCAGCGTGCCGCGGCGTCTCGAGCTGCGCTGGCGCGTGTTCGTCCGCAACGGCGCCCCGCCCGCCCAGACCTCCTGACCACTCCCGGCGGCCGCGGCGAACCTGTCCGGACTGGGAAGCCGTCCCGTCGCGGCTTTGTTTTTTCTGCGAGAACGGGCGGCAACTTCCGCCACCGGGTTGCGATAACTCAACCGAAAGCAAGGGACAAACGGTCCCACAGGAGAGGAAAAAAGGCAATGGGAATCAACTTGAATCCGATGAAAGCCATTCAGCAGCCGTTCGTGGTCGGGCTGCTGGGAGCCGGGCTCGGCGGTCCGGTTGCGGCCATTCTGGGTGGCGCCGCCGGCGGCGGCGGCCTGGGCCCGATCAAACAGCTTCTGGACGGCCTGCAGGGTCTGTTCGGCAAAGCGCAGGGCTCGGCGGCCGGAGGCGTTTCGCCCCGCCCGCTGCCGTTCTCGCCCAGCGGCATGGACCTCAACACCGCCATGAATCCCCTTGGCGCCATGCAGCAGGGCGGCCCCGGCGGAGCCAACGGCCTCCAGGGTCAGATCCAGCAACTGCTCCAGATGGTGCAGAAACTCCTTGGAGCGCTGGGCGGCCAGACGGCGGGCGGAACCGGTGCCGGGGCGGCAGCCGGTGGCGCCGGCGGCGTCGGATCGAGCTTGGCCCCGGCCGGTGGCAGCAGCGTCGGTGGCGGCAGCAGCGTCGGCGGCGGCAGTGGTGTCGGCGGCGGCAGCGGCGTCTCGGGCGGCGGCGCACTCTCCGGCATGGATCAGATGGTCGACAAAGCGGGTTCGAGCATCGATTCGATGATGTCCCAGGCCGAGCAGTTGATGGCTTCCGACAAGCCCTCCGACCAGCTCAAGGGCCAGATGATGATGCAGAAAGCGATGCGCATGTTCGAAATGATCTCCAAGATGATGGAGCAGCGCAGCCAGATGCAGTCCAAGGCCATCCAGGCCATCAAGTAAACCCAACCCACCGCGAAATCAACAAAGCGAACACGCAAAGGACAAAAGGAAATCATCATGGCCAACGAACTCGAACAGATCATCAGCGGCGACCGGGCGCTCAACGAGACTCTCGGGCTGCAACCGAAACAGATTCAGGCGATCGCGATGCTGGGCTATCAGGCCTGGGAACAGGGCCGCGGCGAAGACGCCAAGGCGCTGTTCGAAGGGCTCACCGCGCTCGACGCCAACAGCTATTACGGCTATGCGGGGCTGGGTGCGATCGCGCTGGCCGACGGCGACCTCGCGGCGGCGGTCGAGCAGCTTTCCAAAGCCATCGACCTGGAACCCAAGGACCCCACCGTGCGCGCCAACCTGGGCGAAGCCTATCTGCGGCAGTCGCAGCTCGACAAGGCTGGCGAAGCCTTCGAAGCGGCTCTGTCGCTCGACCCCAAGGGCAGCGACCCCGGGGCCAATCGCGCCCGGGCGCTGTTGCAGGGCATGCAGATCGTGATCGCGGAGGCCGAAAAACTGGGCGCGTAAGAGGCGGAACAGACGCAACAGCCGCGCCGGGCTCACGATAATTCAGCCGTAGGGAGAGAGGCGGTACTCGAAATGATCAATATCAACAAAATCACTCAGCCCATGGTCATGGGCATCCTCGGATCGGGAGTTGGCGGGCCGGTTGCAGCGGTACTGGGTTCGATGCAGGGCGGCCAGATCGGCCAACTGGGTCAGATGCTGAAAGGCCTGCAGGGCCTGTTCGGCAAAGCGCAGGGGACCGCGGGAACGGCGATGCCGCCCCGCCCCCTTCCCTTCTCTTCGGGAAGCATCAACATCAATATCACCATCAACCCGCTGGGCGCTCTGCAACAGCCCGCCGGCGCGGGCCCGCTGCAGTCGTTCGGCCGGGCGCCCGAGGTCGGCAACGATTCGCAGTGGCCCGGACTGGCCAACGCGGTCAACAGCCGCATCACCGGCAGCGACGCCGCCAAGAAGGGCTTTTCGCTCGACGGCTCGAACCCCTGGAACAAGGCCGGTGACAAGTCGGATATGGCGGCGGTCGCCTGGGCCATGCAAAAGAATGACAAGGTGAAGTTCGACGCCGACAACAAGCAGTTCTACGTCACCAACGCGGACGGTTCGACCCGCAATGTCGCCTCGCTTGACGAGGTGAAGCAGCAGATCGCCAACGCCGGCGGAGCCAGCCCCAGCAACGGCGCGGCGTATAACGCCGTCGGCGCGTTTCTCGACGGGCGCGTCGGAAAAGGCGGTTCCAACTCGGCCGCGCCGCAGTCGGGCGGCGCCTCGCAGGCCGGTTCCGCCAACCCCTTCCAGCAGTTGATGGAAATGCTCCAGAAGCTGCTGCAGGCCCTCACCGGCAAAGGCGGTGCGGGCGCCGGTGCCGCGGCGGGCGCGGCGGCGGGCAGCTCGGCGGCCGGCGGCGGCAGTAGTGTCGGCGGTGGCAGCGGAGTCGGCGGCGGCAGCGGAGCATCTTCGGCGGCCCCCGCCAGCGGCGGCTCCGGTATCTCCAGCATGGATCAGATGGTCGACAAGGCCGGCTCGAGCATCGACTCGATGATGTCGCAGGCCGAGCAGTTGATGGCTTCCGACAAGCCCTCCGACCAGCTCAAAGGGCAGATGATGATGCAGAAGGCGATGCGCATGTTCGAGATGATCTCGAAAATGATGGAGCAGCGCAGCCAGATGCAGTCCAAGGCCATCCAGGCCATCAAGTAAACCGCGCAACCCCAACAGCGAACCGATTCGAAAGGAACAATCATGGCAAACGAACTCGAACAGATCATCGCCGGCGAGCGCGCTCTCAACGACTTCGCCGGGCTCAGCGAGCAGCAGATTCAGGCGATCGCGATGATCGGCTACCAGGCCTACGAGCAGGGCCGCAATCAGGAAGCCGAGACCGCCTTCCAGGGGCTCATTGCGCTCGACCCGAACAGCTACTATGGTTACGCGGGCCTGGGTAGCCTGGCGCTCAACGACGGCAAGCTCGACGAAGCGGTCGAGCTGCTCGGCAAGGCGGCGGAAAAGAATCCCAACGATCCGACCGTGCAAGCCAACCTGGGCGAAGCTTACCTGCGGCAGTCCAAAATGGACGAAGCTTCGCAGGCGTTCCGCAACAGCCTGGAGCTCGACCCCGACCAGAAGGATCCCGGAGCCAACCGCGCCCGGGCCCTGCTGCAGGGCATGAGCATCGTGCTCGGGGAGCTCGAGAGCGCCAACTGACGCGGCCGGCGAACCTGGGAATCAAGTGATAGCCAATCTCAAGAAGCAGTGGGACGACATCAACCGCGAGATCGCCGAGGGCCATCTGGTCCAGGTGCTCACCCGCGGAGCCGACGTAGTTCTGGTGGTCGCCGTGGCCGCCATGGTCGGCCTGATGATCGTCCCGCTGCCGACTTTTCTCCTCGATATCTTCCTCACCGTCAATATCACCGTGGCCCTGGTGGTGCTGATGGTGTCCGTTTACGTGAAGGAAGGGCCGCAGATCGCTTCCTATCCCACGCTGCTGCTGATCACGACGCTCTACCGGCTCTCGCTCGACGTCTCGACGACGCGGCTGATTCTACTGCAGGCCAATGCCGGCGAAGTCGTCTACGCTTTCGGCAACTTCGTGGTGCAGGGCAATTTCGTGGTCGGCGCGGTGATCTTTCTGATCATCACTCTGGTGCAGTTCTTGGTGATCACCAAGGGCGCCGAGCGCGTCGCCGAAGTGGCGGCGCGGTTCACCCTCGATGCCATGCCCGGCAAGCAGATGAGCATCGACGCCGATCTGCGCGCCGGCACCATCAATTTCGAGACGGCGCGCAAGCGCCGCGACGCTTTGGCCCGCGAGTCGCAGTTCTACGGCGCCATGGACGGCGCCATGAAGTTCGTCAAGGGCGACTCGATCGCCGGCATCATCATCGTGATGATCAACATCATCGCCGGGCTGATCATCGGCGTCATGCAGCTCGGCATGCCGGTCGGCGAAGCCGTCCAGGTGTACTCGGTGTTGACCATCGGCAGCGGCTTGGTTTCGCAGATTCCGGCGCTGCTGATCTCGATTTCCGCCGGCCTGGTGACCACCCGCGTCGCTTCCGAATGGGAAGACTCCAACCTCGGCAAAGACGCCGCCCGGCAGTTGCTGTCGCAGCCCAAGGCGATCGCCATCGCCTCGGCGTTGTTGTTCGTTCTGGCGATCGTCCCCGGCATGCCCTTCCTGCCGTTCCTGATGCTGTCGGCGATCACCGGCGCGATCGGGTATGGGCTGCTCAAGGCGGCGGATCAGGCCGCCGAGCCGAGCGAGGAAGAGAAGTCGCTGCCGTCGTTCCGCGCGCCCGAGATCAAGCCGACCGCGCCGCTGGCGCTGCAGGTGAGCGCCGATCTGGGTCCGGCGGTCGATCCGGCGACCGAGCAGGGGCAGAAGTTCCGCGAGCTGATGGGCAACATCTGGAACGCGCTGTATCTGGAGACCGGCATCATCTTTCCGCCGGCCCAGGTGCTGGTGCAGGAGCGTCTCAGCCCGGGCACCTACCAGATCTGGCTGCAGGAAGTTCCGCTGATCACCGGCCAGGTCCGCACCGGCGCGGTGCTGGTGAGCGGCGGTAAATCCGACGTCGTGCTCTACGGCATTCGCGGCGACGAGACCCAGAACCCGGCCACCGGCAAGCCGGCTACCTGGATTCCCCCGGCGCAGCGCGAGCTGGCCGTCGGCGCCGGCCTGGAAAGCTGGGACACGCCCGAGGTGCTGCTGATGCACCTCACCCATTTCCTGCGCCAGCACGCCGCCGAGTTCCTCGGCCCCCAGGAAGTGCAGTGGATGGTCGACAAGGTCCGCGAGATGTACCCGACGCTGGTCGACGAGCTGACGCCCAAGCCGGTGTCGCTGCAGAAGCTGACCGCCGTGCTGCGGAAACTGGTCGCCGAGAAGGTCTCCATCCGCGACATGAAAGCGATTTTCGAGGCGCTCAGCAGCGAAGCGCAGACCGAGGCCGACACCGCCAAGCTCACCGAGCGCGTCCGCTATGCGCTGCGGCGCAAGATTTGCTACCACATTTCGGCCGGCCGGCCGCTGTTGCACGTCTATCACTTGTCGCCCGAGATCGAGGACGCTTTCCGGGATTCGATCCGCAACAGCCCCAGCGGCCCCTACCTGGGCATGGACCAGGAGACCATCCAATCGGTGAACGCGGCGGCTTACCGCCTGTTCGGCAATCTGCCGCCCACCGCGCAAACGCCGGTGGTGATCACCAGCGAGGATATCCGGCCGTTCGCGCGCCAGATCCTCAGCTACGAGTTCCCCGAGCTGGTCGTGCTCAGCTACGACCAGTTGACCTCCGACATCAATATCGTGCCCCTGGGCATGCTCGACTGGGCCGCGGCGGCGTAGCAGGCCGCCAGAGAGAAGGACACCCATGGCAAAGACGCCTGGCTCGCAACCAACTCCAAGCAAAGAGGATCTAAGCTGGCGGCACTACCCCTCGATCGAAAAGCTGTTCGAATCGGGCACCCTGCCGGCGTTCCTCGAACGTTCCGAAAAGACCTGCCGCCAGCTCGACGCACTCATCGACGGCGGCAACCAGCGGGAGGCGGCCCGCGCCCGGGCGGCCATGGCAGGCTACGGCAAAACCCTGGAGTTATTGCAGGAATTGCGCGGCATGCTCGAAAACGGGCCCGAGGAGCAGGGCTCCTAGCGCCCGGGCCCCGGCCTGGCGCGCGTGGAAACCTTATCCACATCCGCTAGCAACAGTTTTCCTCCATTGGCGATAATTTCCATGTAGGCAGCAAGGAGGGTCGAAGCGATGTCGGTGCAAACAGGAATTGGGGCGGCTTATACGCCCAACTACCGGATCGAAGACATTCTGAAGGCCACCGAGCCCCCCGCCAAGAAGAAAGGCGGCGGTTTCCGCAAGGTCCTGGGCGCTGTCGCCGGCGGCGTCGGCAACATCCTGATGCCCGGCGTCGGCACCGCCATCGGCAACGTTATCTCCGGGGGGAAGCTGGATTCGAGCGGCCTGATGGGCAGCGAGACGATGCAGTTTCTGGAGTTGCAGCGCCAGATGCAGACCGAAAGCCGCGCCTTCGAGACCGCCTCGGCGGTGATGAAGTCGCGGCACGACGCGGCCATGTCCGCCATTCGAAACATGAAGAGCTAGCCGCCGGCTGCGCATAGGTGAGTGATGCCTTGGAACATTAAACCGTCCGCGGAAGAATTGCAGACCCTGATGGAAGCGGGCTTTATCCTGCGCGACGCCAAGCGCTTCGGCGACGCGCGCGTCGTGTTCCAAGGCGTCAAGGCGCTGGCGCCGGCCTCGACCGAGGCCGAAGTGGCGCTGGGCGCGGTCGCCTTCCACGAAGGCGACTTCGAAACGGCCAAGAAGCACTACCGGCGCGCCATCGCCGCCAATCCCAGGGATGCCTGGGCCTATGCACATCTGGGGGAAGCCGAACTGTTCAGCAAGCAGAAAGAGGATGCCGTGCGTTCTCTGAAGAAGGCTGTGGAGCTCGACGAGAAGGGTGCTCACGGCAATATGGCAAGAAAGCTGTTGCAGCTTGCCAAGGAAGTGCGTTTCGGTTAGCCGTCGAAACCGTGCGATGAAAATCTCGAACAATAATCCGGGGGCAATCCGGCCGTCTTCGCCGGGCGATCCGCCCGGGAAAGGCGCGGCCGCCACGGGCGCCGGGTTCAGCGTTGCGCCCGAGAGAGCTTCGGCCGGGGCGCTGAGCGGGGTTGCATCGCGCTACACGGCGGCGGATTTGCAGGATGCCGGCAAGGCCGACGCGGCGGTTCGCGATTCGCTGCGCGCCCTCGTCAGCGAGCAGCCCGTCGCCGGCGGGCTTGGCGCCCGAGCATCTGGAAAAACTATTGGATTTCATGCAGGCCGACCCGTCGATCCGGGCAAAGATCACCTCGTATTTACAGAAATTCCTTTCTTAGACGAAGTGGAACTGCAGCTATTCGTTTCGCAAGCGGCCGGGGAACCGCCCAAGCTCTACTCGTTTCCGGAACCGGCCCGCATCGTTTTGGGCCGCGGGCCCGACAGCCCCGTTCCGATGGACGGGCCGGCGGTCTCGCGCGAACATCTCGCTTTCGAGGTGCGCGACGGGCGCGTCTTCGTCAGCGACCTCAGCAGCAACGGCAGCTTCCTCAACGGCCAGCGGCTGAAGCGCGACGATCCGCAGCGCATCATCGAGGAGGACGAAGTCCGCGCGGCGGGCTATTCGTTCGCTTTCCGGCTGATTTCTGACGAGCCGCCCCCTCCCCCCAAGGCGGATCCTAAAAAATCGGCGTCCGAACCGGCGGCCAAGGCGCAGCCCGCGCCCGGCGGCGCCGCCGAACCGCCGGTTCCCGAAAAAAAACGGCGGCGGTTTCGCTTGTCGGCGCTCGAATGGATCGTACTGCTGCTGGCCGGCGCCTCCATCGCTCTCATCGTTTTGTATGTGCTTTCCTAGCGGGTCTCTGCGGCAGCCCGGCAGAGCGTGTACGGCGCGCAACCACGCGCCCGGGGGGGACGTGCGGTAGCCGCCCTGCGTCCAGCCGGAGGCGCCCCAGCCAGACTGAGGCGGCCCGGCGGGCTTCCGATTCCGTTGGCGGTTGGTCTCGTGTCGAACAAAACTCTATGCCGATGCAACGATTTCTGCCACGCCTGGCGGTTCTGGCGGCGCTGTCCGCGCTCGCCGCGTTCGCGCAGCTCTCGATTTCTCCCGACAGCCTGCCCACCGCGATGGCTCGCTCGACCTACCCGACCCTGATCCCGGCTCCCTGCACCTACCGCAGCCAACCGGTCGTGTTTTCGGCGTCCGGAGCCCCTCCCTTTAGTTGGAGCGTGTCGAGCGGTTCGCTGCCGACCGGAGTATCGCTGTCTGCGGACGGCCGGCTGACGGGAGAGCCGACCCAGACCGGCTCGTTCAGCTTCACCATCCGCGTCACCGATTCGACCGGCGCCAGCGGTACGCGAAGCTACTCGGTTCAGATCACTCCGGTGGACTATTGCACCACCGTGAGCGGCCGGGTCGGCAGCACCTTCCAGTTGCCGTTCGGATGCAGCAGCGGCGGCGGCGAGACCTTCAACTACCGGATCTCCAACGGATCTCTGCCGCCTGGGGTCAACGTCGACGCGGCCACCGGGCTGATGTCGGGCGTCCCCACACAAGAGGGCTCCTACGGCTTCGTGTGGCGCTGCGAATCTTCCGCCCTGACGCTCTCGATCGAACTAGGCAGCAACATCGACCCGGAGCCTGCATTCCATTTCCAAGGAGTCGTAGGCCAAGCCTTCCAGCAGTCCTACGACCTGGGGTCCGGGCAGTCTCCTTTCTCGTTCGCGGTGACCGGCGGGACGCTCCCGCCGGGGGTCTCGCTGGCGGCGGGGAACGGCGGGCTCGGCGGAACGCCGTCGGCGGCGGGCAGCTACACGGCGACCGTGGTGCGCACGGCGGCCAACGGCCGCATCGCCACCGCGCAAATCGGCGTCGACGTGCTGCAAACCGCGCCGGCCGCCCTGACGCTCGCGCCCGATCGCCTGGAGTTCACCATCGACGGGCAGTCCCCCGCGCCCGCCGAACAGGCCGTGGTGGTGTCGACCGTCAGCGCTCAAAGCGCCACGCTGCAGGTTTCGGCGGCGACCGAGTCGGGCGGCAATTGGTTGAGCGTCACCCCGCAAACCGGTTCGGTGGGCCGCGAACGCGCCCCGCTCTCTGACGGCCCGCGCCGACCCGGCGGGCCTGGAGCCCGGCGTCTACAAGGGCTCGATCGAGATCGCCTCCTCCGGCGGAAACCTCACCGTGCCGGTGACCCTGACCATCCGCCGCTTCGAGCGGCAGCTCATCCTCAGCCAGACCGGCGTAAGCCTGGAGATGGAGCAGGGCGCGCCGCCGGTGACCAACTATTTCTTCCGCGTCGGCGACGAAGGCGCGACCGGTTCTACCGGAGCCGGCATCAACTGGACGGCCCGGGCGGCGACCACCTCGGGTGGAACATGGCTGCGAACGACCTCGGCTTCGGGCAATACCAGCGACGACAGCAGCTACGGCGAGGGAGCGGATATCGACGTCGCCGGCCTGGCCGCCGGCGTCTACTACGGCTTCATCGAGGTTTCCGCCGCCGACGCCGGGAACTCGCCGCAGCGCGCCACCGTGACCCTGAATGTGCGGCCGCCCGGCGCGGTGGTCTCGCCCGTGGTCAATCCCGGCGGAGCGGTGCTCATCGCCAGTCAGGGAGCCAATACCGAAATCCTGCCGATTTTCCAGATCACCAACCGCAGCGCGTCGACGCTGACGTTTACGACCACCGTCGATACCGAGGACGGCGGCGGCTGGCTCACCGCCGGGCCAACCACTCCGATCGCTCCCGGGGCCACCGTCAACTACCACCCCAGCGCCAAGACGCAGGGGCTGGCGCGCGGCGTCTATCGCGGCACGGTCAGCGCGACCTTCAGCAATCAATCGACGGCGTTGATGCGCGTCGGCCTGGTGATCACGCCGCCGCAGTCTTCCGCGCTCACGGCCGGCGGCCCGGCCCAGGTGGGTTGCACGCCCAACCAAACGGTGCCGGTGCTCACCCGCGTGGGCAACGGCGGCCCGGCCACCTCCAGCCAGGCGCAAGCGATCACCGTGCAGGTGGTCGACGATTGCGGCAACGCCATGACACGCGGTTCGGTCGCGGCGACCTTCAACGGACCCACCGAAACCTACGTCCCGATGCAGAATATCGACGGCGAATGGTCGGGCACCTGGACGCCGGACGCCACCAGCGATACCGCCGCGGTCAACCTCAGCGTGACCGCCACCGCCGAGGACGGCGTCACGGGAACCACCGGCGAAACCGTGCCCCTCGAACCGAATCCGAACCCGCCGCCGGCGTTCACCACGCGCGGCGTCGTCAACGCCGCCAGCTTCGATGCCGAACCGCTGGCGCCGGGCACGATTCTTTCGATCTTCGGATCGGGGCTTTCCGCCGCCAGCGTCGCCTCCGGCGGCATGGCGCCGGCTAAGCTGCCCTTGCCCACCGAGCTGGGCGGCACGCAGGTCACGATCGCCGACAAGCCTCTGCCGCTGCTGTTCGTCCGCGAAGACCAGGTGAACGCCATTCTGCCGTTCGAGCTGGGCGACCGCTCGACCGAAAAGCTGCCGGTGGTGGTGCGCCGCACCGATAGCGACGCGCTGTCGACCGCGCAGCCGGTGGCGATTTCGGCGGCACGACCCGGCGTGTTCACGCAAACCGGCTCGGGCGATGGCCCGGCGTCGGTGCTCGACATCAACTTCCGCCTGGTGGATGCCGATAACCCGGTGCGGCCCGGCGACGCCGTTCAGGTCTACGCCACCGGCCTGGGCCTGACGGACCGCCCGGTCGCCACCGAACAAGGCGCGCCGGCGGACCCGCTGGCCAGCGCCGCCGAGAAGGTGCGCGTCACCGTCGGCGGGCTCGATGCGGCGGTGCTGTTCGCCGGGCTCAGCCCCGGCTATGCGGGGCTCTACCAGGTCAATCTGGTGATTCCCCAAGGCGTCGCCCCCGGCAATGCCGAGCTGGTGATCTACGCCGCGGGCCAGCCTAGCCGCACGGCGACGATTGCGATCCGCCCCACACTCTGAGGGGCACCGCGCTCTGAGAAGGCGGGTAGTCTAACGGGGTTGGATTGCTGGGACGAGCTTCGCCGCCGCAATGCGGCTAGTGCGGTTCGAAACTAAAGGCCGCGATCGCGATCTGGTCGCCGTTGCCGAGCCAGAACCCCCAGCGCGCCGTCGGGAACGCGCCCGCGTCGGTGAGCTGGTCGCGGGCGATCACCTGGCCTTCGTGGACGATGCGCGTGGTCACCGCCGCCGGCTCGACTTCGATCACCACCTCGAAAGGCTCGTTGCGGTCGACCCCGCGGTCATAGCGAGCTTCGCGCGTACGCTTATTCCCCCGCACCCGGATACGCTCGAAATGCCTCTTGCCGAGCTCGTAGAACCAGTGATCCTGCTCCTCGCCGAAGCGGAAGAACCAGTGCACCCGGTCGCCGCTCATGCGCGAGACCGTAAAGCGATAGACGCCGCTCTGCGGCTTCACCGGAAAATAGACAAACCCGCCGCCTTTGCGGACGGCGCGGTCGGCTTGCGGGCTCCAGCCTTCCTGCGACAGCAGCACGGGCAGGTAGTCGACGGGGCCCTTGGGGGCAACCGCCTTTTGCCGCAGCTCGAGGCGCGCCGCGGCCGAGGTGCCCGCTTGAATTTCGACATTTTGCCGGGCGGGCTCGTAGCCTTCCGCCGCGGCCTCGACGACGTAGCTGCCGGGGCTGAGACTCAACGAGCCGGGCTGCACCTCGCGCGGCGCGCCGCCTTGCGGCCGCAGCGTGATCTTGGCGGCCACGCCCGGCGGCGCCAACGCGATCATTAGCGTTCCGTTGGCGCGCGCCATCGAGGCCTCGACTTCGGCGGTTTCACCCGCCTTGAGCGCCGCGCCGATCGTCTTCGAGCGGTAACCCTCGCGGCGCAGTTCCACGCTGGCCGTACCCGGGTCGAGGCCCGCCAGCTCGATCGTTCCATTGGACCCCACCGTGCCGACCTGCTTGCCGCCCATCCAGACCGTGGCGCCGGGTACGCCGCCCACCAGCCGCAGCCCGGCCATCTTCGGCTGCGGGGCCATCGTGAACTCGACGCGCGAGGTGCGGCCCTTGCGAATCGTCACCGTCTTTTCGTCGCTCGGCTGAAAGCCCGGCTTCTCGACGCGCACGCGCAGCTCGCCCGGCATCGGATCGATGCGCAAACGGCCGCGGTAGGTCTTGCGGCGCGTGTAGGGCTTACCGTTGAGCACGACCGTGGCGCCGTCCTCGCCGGCGACGACGTAGAGCACGCCGGTCGGCAGGTCGGCCGAGATCACGGCGCTGAGCGAGGGCTGCATGCCGGCCTCGAACGCCAGGCTGGCGGCCGAATCGTCGGGGCCCAGCAACACGTCGTGCCAGCCTTCGCCGACATCGTCCAGGTGCAGCCCGCCCGGACCCGCCTGACCCTCGACCGCATTGCCGTCGATCGCCACCGGCAGCCCTTCGCGGTCGGCGTAGAGCCGAACATCGCGGCCTACCGAACTCGCCGCCGTCACCCGAGCGTTCACCGCCGACACTTCCAAAACCTGCGGTGCTTGGGCCGGGTCCACCGAGATCCGCAAACGAGCGTCGGTGGCGCCGTCGTGCACGCGGATCACATGCTCCCCTGCCGGCAGCTCGGGCAGCTCGAACTGGCCGTCGCTCAGCTCGC
This sequence comes from Terriglobia bacterium, assembly GCA_963824095.1. GTDB lineage: Bacteria > Acidobacteriota > Terriglobia > Bryobacterales > UBA6623 > JBBDWJ01. The sequence continues at coordinate 217,057 of CAWGNS010000006.1, forward strand.
CCACCTGCTCGTCGTCGATCTGGATCGTCCCGCGCGGACGGTTCGAAGAAATATAGAGCGCCGGCATGCGCGGCTCGAGCCGCAACTCGACTGGCGGCGGCGCCTGTTGCGGGTCGCCGCCCACCACGAACGTCTGCTGTGCCGGCTCGTATCCGGCAAGGCGCGCGGTCGCCTGGTACGACCCCGCTTCGAGCGTCAGCTCGCAGTTCCCTACTCCGCAGGCTTTGCCGTTGACGGCGATCGCCGCCGCGGCGGGCACAACGCTGAGATGCACGGCCGGAGTCGCGGCCACCGGCGGCGCCTCGGGCTTGGATGACGTCATCCACGAAATCCCGAGAGCCAACAGCAGCCCGCCCAGTACAACCCCGCCGAACAGAGCGGCCGCGGGCTTCCAGCCGATCGGAAAATCCCAGCCCCCGCGAGCCTTGCCCGCTTTGGGTGGCGCCGGCGGCTGCTGTTGAGAAGACTGCGGCGGCGGCTCGGGTAACGGAGGCGGAGGCTGCGGCATCGGCCGTGGAGGCTCGGGCGGCGGAGGCTGCTGTTCCGCGCGCGAGGGAAAAGCCGCTGCGGGCGCCGCTTCCTTCCCCGAAGCTTGCGTGGCCGATTGCCCAGGGACCGGTTCGCCATGCGCCGCTTGTCCGAAAGCGGCGGGCTCAGGGGGCGCTTGCCCAGGTGTCGCCTGCCCCAGTGTCGCCGGCCCCAATGTCGCGGGCCCGGGGCCTTGCTCGGGAACCGCGAAGTTCGGCGGCTCGGCCCGCGGCTGCGGCGTCGTCTCGCTGGCCCGCTCCGCGACGGCCCGCTTCAGCGTGGCCAGCAACTGCGTCAGCGCCGCTTCGCCCGGGTAAAGCGCGATCGCTTTCTCCACAACCTGCCGCGCTTCGTCGAGACTTCCCGCGCTCTGCAAGACCCGCGCCCGATCGACGAACTGATCGACGAACTGCTGCTTCTTGTAGGTCTCCAGCTTCTTACGCAGACCCTGCAGCGCCGGATGCTGCGGTTCCTGGCGGTTCACCTCGTCGACCAGCACCGCGGCGCGCTGCCAATCCGAATCCGCAAGAGCGTTCGCCTTCTCGACGAGCGTATGGACGAAAACCGCCTTGATGACTCTGTTGCGGTCGTCGCGGCGGTTGGCCTCGCGCAGCAGGTCGAGGCCCTCGTCGATGTTGCCGGCGTCGAGCGCCGTGCGCGCCTGCTCCAGCAGCACTTTCGCCTGGGAGACTTTTTCGCGCTTCTTCTCGGCGAGCTTGAGCAGCTCGCTGATCTCGGGATCGTCGGGAACTTCTTCGAGCGCCGCCTGGCATTTCTCGATGGCGCGTTCGGCGTCGCCGGCTTCGAGCAACTCGTCGATTTCGGTGATTGAACGCTGCTTGGCCTCGGCGGCGGCGTGGCGCTCGCGCTCCTTCTCGATACGCTCGATCTCGTATTGCAGGCCGGGGCGACCCGGGTCGATCGACTTCAGCATGCGCCACTGCGTCAGCGCCTCGGTCCACTGCGAGTTTTCCTCGTGGAACCGCGCCTTGGCGACGATCGCCTCGACCAGGTTGTATTTTTCGCGAACCAGGTTCAGAGCCCGCTCGAAGTGGGGTTCGCCCGGGTAACGCTCGATGACCTCTTCGAGGATGCCGAGCTTTCTCTTGAGGTCGGGCTCCTGCTCGACGCGCCGGTCGGTTTCGGCGATCGCTTCGGAGAGCTTCTGGCGGCGGCGCTCCTCGATGTCGAACTTGAGCGACTGGAACAGCGCGTTGCTGGGGTATTTGGCCAGAAACTGATCGCAGACTTTTTCGCCTTCCGCCAGGCGGTCTTCCGACAGGTGCTTGATGGCCTGCTTGTGAGCGTCGTCGATCGACTCGTGCTCGGAGCGCACTTCCTGGTAGAGCTTCTGGTAGGTCGCGCCGCGGCCGCCTTCCGAATCGGGCCGGTCTCGTTCGAGCGCGATCAGGTCTTCCAAGCGCGTCAGCGCGTGCGTGACGTCGCCCTTGTTCCAGGCCTTCAGCGCGGTCTGGTAGATCTGCTCCTTGCGCTCGCGGTCGCGCTCGACCTCCTGCTGGATGCGTTCGATCTCGTTGCGGAATTCGAGCGCCTGCGTTTCGTTCGGCTTGACCTTCAGAACGTTGCCGATCGCCTCGTGCGCCCGCTCGAAGGCGTGATTGGCGAGATGCTCGCGCGCCAGCCGGAACCAGTCGCCGATCTGCTGCTCGCGGCGCTGCCGCTCGATCTCGGACTGCAGCGCCAGCGCGCCAGTGTCCTCGGGATCGAGCTCCAGCGCCTCCTGCACCTTGCGCAGCGCCACCGGCGCCTCGCCCGCGTCGCGGAAGCGCTGCGCCGCCGACAGCAGTTTCTGGATGCGCCCGTGGCGGTCGGCCTGCTCGACGCGCTTGCGCAGAAAGGTCAGTTGGGGGTCGAGAACGCCCTCGGCATCGAGCTCGCGCACGACTTCGGACGCGAACTCATAGTCGCCCTCTTCGTAAGCCTTCGCGGCGCGCTGCAACCGTTCCTGCAACTGCGCCGTGTCATAGAGCTGCACCGCGCCGTTGCGCAGCGCCTCGCCGAGCATCTCGCCGAACTCCTTGGCGCGCCCGAAGCGGTGCCAGGGCTGCTTCGCCATCGCCTTGTGCAGCACCTGGCTGACGGCCAGCGGAATCGCCGGGTTGACCTCGGAGACGGCCGGCGGAATGCGGTTCAGAATGGCGTCGGTGAGCGCGCCTTCGCTCAAGCCCTCGAACGGCAGGCGGCGGCACAGCGTCTGGTAGCAGACGATCGCCAGCGAATACACATCCGACATGGCGGTCGGCTGCTTCATGCGCATCAACTCGGGCGCCATGTAGTGCAGCGTGCCCTTGACGAGCGTTTTGGTGCCGGCTCCCAGGACGAAGGCGATGCCGAAATCGATCAGCTTGACCGAATCGTCCTTCATCACGAACAGGTTGCCGGGCTTGAGATCGCGGTGGATCAGCCCGTTTTCGTGCGCCGCTTCGAGACCGCGGCAGGCGCTGCGAATGATCTCGATGGCGCGCTCGATCGTCAGCCGCGAACTGCCGTCGGCGATCAGCTTGCTCAGCGTCACGCCCGGCAGCAGCGGCATCACGTAGAACGGCTTGGTGATGCCGTCGGTATCGACGAATTCGCCGACGTCGTACACTTCGACGATGTTGGGGTGCACGATCCGCGACTGGATCGAGCACTCCTTGTAGAACAGATCGAGCGCGACGTTATTCTCGACGTCCAGGATGGTCTTGAGGGCGACTTCGCGGCCCATCAGGCGGTCGCGGGCCTTGTAGACGACGCCCATGCCGCCGCGTCCCAAAACTTCGCCGAGTTCGTAGCGGTCCTCTAGGCGAGTACGCTCCATGTTTCCAATAACTTTCGGTTGTGGGAGGCCGCGCCCACGCCCGCGGGTCACGGTTCAGCGTCCATTGTAAGCCGCCGGGGGGCGGCCTCTCCAGGAGTGGATTATCGGAGTCCGGCCCGGGATGTTGCCTAGGCTTGGGATGAAATGGCACCACCAGGCCGGCGCGCCGCGGTTTGCCGCCCGCGGGGGCCGCTCACGGCTTGTGCTCGCTGGCGGCTTTGCGGCGGATGTCGTTGGCCCGCTCCAGCGCCAGCGACGCTTCGGCATCGCGCTTGCGCAGCCGCAGCAGCGCGGCGTAGTCCTCCAGAATCGGTGCCATCAGCACGTTGTCTTTGCCGACCGCGCCCTCCAGGCTTTCCAGGGCCTGCTCGTAGAACTTCTGCGCGTCGCCGTAGCGGCCCTTGGTGGCCTCGACCGTCGCCAGATAGCTCAGCGTGCGGGCCGTGCCGGGGTGGCCGGGTCCGAGCAGAGCGCGCCCGGTTTCGAGTGACTCGCGCAGCGTCTTTTCGGCCTCGTCGTATTTCTTCTCGGCGAAGTAAGCCTTGGCAAGCTGGTCCATCGTCGGCGGCAGCCGCGCCTGCGCCGCCGGGCCGGCCTTGCGCAGAATGTCGATGGCCCGCCGCAGCAGATCCTGGGCGCGGTCGGGCCGCGCCATTTCGAGCGACACCTCGGCGATGTTGCTCAGCGCGGTGGCGACCTCGGGGTCGTCGGGTCCGTAAGTTCGTTCGAGATCGGCCAAACTGCGGCGGTAGAGCTTTTCGGCCTCGCCGTACTTGCCGCGCAGCCGGTAGACCGTCGCCAGGTTGTTGCGGCCCGCCGGCAGGTCGGGGTGATTCGGCGCCGATTTTTCGAGGATGGCCACCGAACGCTCGAAGTATTGCTCGGCTTCGAGATAGCGGCCACGGTCGCGGAAAAACCGCCCGCCCGCATTGAGCGCCGGCGTCGTGCGCACGTCTTGCTTGCCGTAGAGCTCCTCCGCCAGGCTCAGCGCCCGCTTGTAGAGCGGCTCGGCTTCGCTGTACTTACCCTGGCGGGCTTTGGTTTCGGCCAGATCGAGCGTCAACGCCGGCAGCATCTCGACGCGGCCCTGCTCGAACCGGTCGGCCTGTTGCAGCGCCTTTTCGAACGCGGCCTCGGCCTGCGTGTAGCGGCCGAGGTCGTGATACAGCCGCCCCAGCGAGCGTTGAATTTCCAGACGCCGCAGGCTGGGTTTGTCGCCCGCTTGCCCGTAGATGCGCAGCGCGCGCAGATAGAGCGGCTCGGCCTTGGCGTAGTCCTGGCGGTCGTGCTCCAGCGAGGCGAGCGCGTAGAGCAGATCGGCAAAGCGGTTGTGGTGGTGAGCGGCTCCGGCGGCGCTTTGCCGCTGGCGGCGTGTGCGTGGGCATCGGCCGTGGCGGTGTTGGCTTCCGGGGGCGCGTCGATCGATTCCAGCGCCGCAATGCGGGCGTTGTACACCTTCGCCGCTTCGTCAGGCTGCGCGGAGAGCTGCAGCGCGCGGCCCAACGTCAGCGTCGATTCGGTGATCAGCGGATCGCTCGGGGACAACTGCTTCTGCCGGATGGCGAGGGCTTCCTGGGCGAGAGAAAGCGCTTCGGGCGCCTTGCGCTGTTCGAGCAGGCTGCGCGCCAGCAGTTGCATCGCCGCGGCGGCGTCGAGACTCTGCGCGCCCAGACTACGCCGCCGCTGTTCGAGCACCTCGCGGAACAAGGCCTCGGCCTGCTCGAACTCGCCGCGGCGCAGCCGCAATTCGCCGAGCGTCAACTTGGTGCGGACGACATCGGGATCTTCGGCGCCCAGCCGTTGTTCCTGCAGCGGCTCCAGCTCGGCGTAGAGCGCCACTGCCTTGTCGAGCTTGCGCTGGTCGATATACACCGCGCCCAGATTCGCCCGCACGCGCAGCACTTCGGGGTGATCGGGCCCGAGCGCGCCTTCCAGCGCCGCAAGCGCCGCGGTGTAAAGCGGTTCGGCGTCGTCCAGGCGGCCCTGCTCGTGATACAGCGCGGCGAGGTTGGTGCGAATGCCGGCCACCGCCGGGCTGTTCTTTCCAAAGGCTTTCTCGCGCAGTCCGAGCGCCTTGCGGTAGAGCGTCTCGGCCTGGGTGTAGTGGCGGCGCTGCTGTTCGAGCCGCGCCAGGCCGAAAAACGCGCCGGCCAGCTCGGGATGATCGGGGCCCAGCGCCTCTTCGCGTACCGCGATCGACTTGCGAAACGCCTGCTCGGCGCCGGCGCTGTCGCCGCTGGCCTGCAGAAAGCGCGCATAGCGCTCCTGCAGCGAAGCCACCATCGGATGGCGCTCACCCAAAAACGCCTCGGCGATATCGAGCGCGGCCTGGTAGTGCTTGCGCGCTTCGTCGAGTTTGCCCTGGCGGCTGAGCAGATCGGCCAGCCCGGCGCGCGTGAGCGCCACCTCGACGCTGATCTCGCCGAACGCCTTTTCGCGGATCTCGAGCGCCTCGGCATAGAGCTTGGCGGCCTCGTCGTAGCGGCCGAGGTCGCCGTCCAACTCGGCGACGCCGTCCATGGCTTCCGCCAGCCCCGGGTCCCCGGCCGGCAGCAGCTTGCGGCGCAAGTCCAAAGCTTCGTTGTAAAGCTTCAGCGATTCGTTGTAGTCGCCGCGGCGCTGTTGCAGATCGGCAAGGTCGGCCAGCACCGTCGAGCGGTTGAGCTGCTCGTCGCGGCCGCTGCCTTCGAGCAGTTGCAGCGCGCGCCGAAACAGCGCCTCGGCCTGCGTGGTTTCGCCAAGCCGCACCTTGACCACGCCCAACGCCCCAAGCCCCGCCGCGGGCGACACGCCCGGCGCATGCTCTTCCAGCTCCAGCGCGGTCTCATACAGCGGCTCGGCTTCGGCGAAACGCCCTTGGGATTGATAGAGGCGCCCCAACGCCCACAGCGTCACGGCGCGCTGGGGATCTTTCGCGTCGAGCGCGGATTCCTCGATTTCGAGAACCTGCAGGTAGCGCTCTTCGGCCTCGGCAAAGCGGCTCTGCTTCGCGAAACCTTCGGCCAGCGCCCGCAGCGTATCGGCGCGATCGGGATAGGCCGGCGCCGAGTTGGCCGTTTCGAGATCGAGAGCGCGCGTCAGCAGCGGGATCGCCTTCTCGCCGTTGCCCTGCGCCAGATGTGCGCGGCCGAGCTGGTAGAGAGTTGAGCCGAGCCGGGGATCGGACGCCCCAAACCGCTCGGCCACCTCCAGCGCGGCGGTGAGGTTTTCGACCGCCTTGGCCGGCTCGGCGTGATCGATAGCGTCCACGCCGGCCTGGTAGTACGTCTGCCAGACCGACTGTTGCCCCGCCGCGATCACAGCCGCGGCAAGCAACAGAAAAGCGGTGCGAAATCGAAGCATCAAGACAACGTTGGAATCAGTGTATCAGCCCCAAACAGGGTGCCCGGGGGCACGGCGGCCAGACACCCGGCACAACGTGGCGCGGGCCTCCGGCCGGCGGCGTCGGCCTAATCAAGGTCGACGTGCGTCGGCGTAAACGCCGACGTCAGCGACAGCCCCAAAAAAACCGCAGGTCTGGAAAAACACCAGCCCTGCGCTACGGGGCTCATCAAAACCGCAGGTAAAGCCCCAACTGAACCCGGCGCGAATCATAAGCCACCGCCGTAATCCTTCCAAACTGCGCACTGTTGATATTCTGATCCCCCACCACCCAGCTCGAGTTATTGAGCAGGTTCGCCGCCTCGCCGCGAAACTCGAGCGAGGCCTGCTCGGTCAACTTCACCGTCTTGAGCACGGCGAAATCCAGGTTGAACGTCCAGGGCCCCGAAAACTGCCTTCGCTGCAGCGAGCCCAACTGCCCCGGCTGGGGATTCGCAAACACGCTCTTGTCGGCCTGCCCATCCGGGTTGATCGCCTCGGGATCGAGAAACGACGGTCCTGCAGCAGTCGCCCGCACACCCAACAACGCGTCAATCTGCTCCTTGGTCAGCGCCGTATCCACCGTATTCCACTTCGCCGAAACCACGTCGTTGACCGTCTCGCGGCCCGACACGATCGAGAACGGGCTGCCCGATTGCCAGGTCAGCACGCCGCTGAGCGACCAGCCGCCCAGCCACTGGCTGGCGGCGCCGCCGCCCTCGCGGTGAAACGGCAGCTCCCAGATGAAATTCGCCTTGATCGCATGGCTCAGATCGAACGGCGCGCGCGCCTTCTCGACCCCGCCGTTGTGCGGGTCCAGATACGGATCGAAACGGTCCGCCGCGGTCCCCACGGCATCGCTGAGCACTTTCGAGAAGGTGTAGTTCGCCTGCAACTGCAATCCGTTTTTCAGCCGCCGCCGCAGGTCGAGCTGCACGGAGTGATAGGTAGAGCTGCTGGCGTTGGTCAGGTAGTAGGCGCCCAAAGCCAGCGGATTGGGTTGGAACTGCACCGGCCCATTCAGCCCCAGACCCTGATAAAACAGCGCCAAACCGGCGGCCTCGCCCGTCTGCAGCAAGCTGCGAACGGTTCCATCGTCCAGGAAACCGCCGCCGTCGAGTTGCGGAAAGACTGTCAGCTTGCTGCTGCCGGCAATCGCGGGGTTGTAAGAGGGGTCGAAGGTCCCTCGCGCCGCCAGCGCAAGCTGGCCGTTTTGCCGCGCCCGCAGAAAATCGTCGAGAAAGCCGTTTTCCCGCAGGATGGGCGCATTGAAATCGAGTGTACGCAGCATCCGCAAGCCGCGATTACCCACGTAGCGCCCCTCGAAAATCATCCCGGCCGAGAGCCTGCGCTGGATGCCGAAACTCCACTCATGAACCAGCGGAGTCCGCAGATTCGGATCGATTGTCCCGACCGTCTGCAGCGAATTGTTGAGATAGTTCTCGGCCAAGGTGAGCGGCACCTGGAACGGGGGCGTGTCGACGGGAGCGTCGGGAAGGTCGCTGACGAAAGCCGCGCCACCGGGGGCAACTCGCGCCACCCGCTCGACCGTCAATCCCTCGGAAGCCTCGGTGATGAAACTGGCCGTGCGCAGCGTCTCGTCGTTGACGTAGTGAATGCTGTAGGCGCCGCGCAGAACGGTGGTGCCCGAGCCGCTCAGATCCCAGGCGAAGCCGACGTGCGGCGCCAGGTTGTTGCTGTCGAGCTGATGGAACGGGCGGCCGACCGCGCTGCCCGCGAAATCAAGTGTCGCGTTCGACAGCAGCGTGCCCAGCGGATCGGTTTCGGAACCGACCGGCAGTAGCGCCAGCCCGTCGCGCTCGTTCACCGGGGTCAGAAACTCGTGGCGCACCCCCAGGTTCAAAGTGAAGCGCGGGAAGATCCGCCAGTCATCCTGGAGATACCAGGCGTAGTTTGCGTGCCGGTAGTGCCGGATCCGCGGCTGGTAGGGGATAAAGCCGGACGTGCGGCTGGTCACGTTGAACGTCTGCGCCACGTTGCTGACCGTGCCGAAATGAGCGGCGTAGAGGAACGACGCCATCAGGTCCTGCTCGGGGGTTAGATCCGGCAAAAAATCCGACACCGAGACACCCCGCAACGTGACGCTGGGCCGGATGCCGTACTCGTCGAAGCTGCGGGCGCGAATCCCCGCCATCTGGTAGCCGAACTGCACGTGGTGCGTCCCACTTACATAGCCGCCGTTGTCCTGTAGGAACCAATAGTTGGTATCGCGGCCTTCGGGCACGAAGGTGTTGATCGGGCTGCTATAGATCAACGACTGCGGATTGATCACGAACCTGTCGCTCACCGGCTTCGAGTCGAAGTGGACCGGCGAGAGATTGAATCCGCCGCGCAGTTCGTTGGTGAACTGCGGCGTGGGGTTCCAGCGCCAGTTGCCGGAGACAACCTTCGGGGTACGCTTCTCGGAAATCGGCGGCTCCTCTTCATAGTTGCTCAGCAGATCGGCGCGTTGGTTGTTTGCCCGGCTCAGGTTCAGCGAGATCGAAAACGAGTGTGCCGATGAGAGCAGGTAATCGATACGGCTGGTGCTGTTGATGCGGTCGAGATTGCTGCTCGCGAAATAAGAGTACCCCGCCGTGTTCAGAAGCTGCCCTTCGCGGCTGTCTCCCAAACGATAGTTATTGATGGCCTCGGGCCCCGGTACGCGATCCAGCAGCGACTGCATCGTGGGGTCGAGCAGATCGTCGAAGTTCAAGCCAAGCGAGCGCGGATCGAAGCGCTGCAACTCACCATTCGCATCGACATACGAGAAGATGCCGTTCCGTGCCGTTTCGGTCGGAATGACGCGGAACTGTTGCCGTCGCCGCGGCAGCCGGAAGAACTCGAAAGACTGAAAGAACAACAGCCGGTCTTTGGAGATCGGTCCGCTCAGGGTGAATCCCACCTGGTTCTGCGCGAACGAAGGCCGCTCGAGGCCGTCGGCGTTGGCGAACCAGTCGTTGGCGGCCAGCGCATTGTTGCGGTGCGACCAGTAGGCCGAGCCGTGAAAATTGTTGCCGCCCGAGGGTGTGACGAAGTTGAGCTGCGAAGCCCCGCCTCCCAGCGACGCATCGCCGTTCGAGGTCGTCACGGTGAACTCGGCCACCTGGTCGAGCACCAGCGCGTTGGGTAAAAAGTCGACACCGTTCGAGCGCACGTAGTTGTCTTGGATGTTCGCGCCGTCGAGGGTGATGTTGGTGAACGAGGCGCGCTGGCCGTTGATCACCGATGCCCCGGCGCGGTTATTCCCTACCCCGGCCTGGGTGCTGACCAGCCGCAGCGGATTGCGGTCGAGCAGCGGCAGCCGCCGGATCTGCTCGCTGTCCACCGTCACCGACACGTCCGAGGTCGAAGCCTGCAAGGACTCGAGATCCGCCACCACCTCGACCGAGAAAGTGACCGCGCCCAACTGAAGCTGCACCGCCGGCACCGTAGCCTCGCGGGCGGCGTCGATCTTCACGCCGCGCACGGTTTCGAGTTGGAAGCCCGCCGCCTCGACCTGCAAATCGTAACGCTGGGCCGGAATGCTGCTGAGATGGAACAGCCCATCGGAGGTGCTCAGCGTTTGGGCGACGGGCTCCTCGCCGCCGGGCAGGTAGAGCCGCACCTCGGCCCCGGGGACCGGCGAACCCTGCGGATCGACCACATTGCCGGTCAGCCGCCCGGTGGTCTGTGCCAGGCCCGCGCAAATACAACAGAAGAAGAGAAGTAGCGCCCTGAGACGAAGCATGAAAAAGTATTATCGTCAGATCCTGGCAGAGTTGCGTGATTCCGTTGATCGGTTGATCGGTCTGATCCGTGGATCCGGGGACCGTTGATCCGGGGACCGTTGATCGGTTGACCGCGTCGCCGCAATTCGTGGGGCTGCAGGCCGGATGTCCTTCGGCTCGGGGGCGTTTCTGAGGCGGGTTACAATCGGCAGAGTGGCCGCCACTCCCAGAACGATTGGGCGTTATGAACTGCTCGAGCCGATTGGGCAGGGCGGCATGGGGACGGTCTATCGCGCTCGCGACCCCATGATCGACCGCCTGGTGGCGATCAAGACCATCGACTTTTCCGATGCCGGCGACGCCGCCAGCCGCCGTGAGCTGCGCGAGCGGGTGCTCCGCGAGGCCTCGGCGGCGGGTGCTCTTTCACACCCCAACATCGTCACCGTTCACGACGTGGGCGAGCTCGATTCGAAGGCCTACATCGTGATGGAGTATGTCGACGGCGTCACGCTGTGGCAACTCCGCGAATCGGGTGAGGCGCCCAGCCACGCCCGGGTCGTCGAGATCCTGCGCGAGACCGCCGCGGCGCTCGACTACGCCCACAGCCGGGGCATCATCCACCGCGACGTCAAGCCCGGCAACATCATGATCGCCCGCGACGGCCGGGTGAAAATCACCGACTTCGGCATCGCCCGCATGCTTTCCGGCGAGCGGCTGACCAAGACCGGCATGATCGTTGGCACGCCGCACTACATGGCCCCCGAGCAGTTGGGGACCGGCGAGGTCGGCCCTCCGGCGGACCAGTTCGCGCTGGCCATCAACGCCTACGAGGCGCTAACCGGAAGGAAGCCGTTCGACGCCGACAACTTCTCGAAGCTGCTGGCGATGATCCTCAAGGAACAGCCGCCGCCGCTGCGCTCGATCGATCCGTCGATTCCCGCCGCCGTGGACAGCGCCCTGCGCCGGTCGTTCGCCAAAGACCCCGCCAAGCGCTATCCGTCGTGCTCGGCGCTGGGCGAAGCGCTGAGCGCGGCTTTTGGGACCAGCTCGCCGACGGTGCGAGCCGCCTCCCCACCGCAGCGCCGCTCGCGCCTGCCGCTGGCGGCCTGGGTGGCGGGTGGAGTTGCCGCCACGGCCGTGGCCCTGTGGCTGGCGTTCTCGGGCGGCGGAGCCGGCCCGGGAACGCGAGGCGGCGAGCCAGGCGGCTCGCCGGTCGCAGCCGTTTCTCGTGGGGCTGACGGCGGAACCGGCGCGGCGGACAGCGCCGTTCCCCAGGGCCCCAACACCCCGGAGCCCGGCAGCGGCGAATCCGCCACCGAGGCGAGCCAAGTCGCGGGAGAGGCACAAGAGCCCGCGGGGACTGCTGCCCCCGCAACAGCGGCGGTCGCTACGCCCGGCCGGACGGTACCGGGGGAACAAGCCTCCGGCGGCCGGCCGAAGTCCGGGGCGTCGCCTGTCTCGCCGCCACAAGGGTCATCGCCGCCCGGCTCGTCGCCCGGTTCATCCGCGCCAGGTTCATCCGCTCCCGTGTCTTCCGCCGCGGCGGCATCGTCCGGCCAACCCAGCAGTGAGTCGAGCCCGTCCTCGCAGCGCGTTCCGCCAGCTTCGCCAAACGCCGCTCCGCAGCTCGTTCCCTTGGGTCCGCTGGTGACCCTGGTTTGGAAGGGAGAGTTGGGCACATCGGAAACGCTGGTCGTCGACGGCGGCAAATCCGCATCGGGTGAGCTGAGCCGTCCACTACCTGCGTTCCCCATGCAGGTCGAAATCTCACCGCAGGACAGCCTGGAACTCGTCGAAGCGCCGTCGGCGGCCAACAACTGGTCCCGGCTGCGCATTCACAACAGCGGCCGCGCCCGCACGCTGATCTTCATCCGCTACCGCAAGCTGGCGCAGCCTTGACCAGGGATCAGGCAGCGAAAAATTTCTTCCGGTCCGGCAGTGGTGCTCCATGCGGACGGTCACCGCGTCATTCACCTGACTACGGCGTCCAGGCGCGTGCTGGGGCACCGCATGGCCGGCGAATCCCGGTGGGTGTTTCCAGGCCAGACCGGCGCCGAGGTGCGCCGCCAGCTTGCGCGCCACGAGGCGATGTCCTTTGGGCAAGACGCCCTGCCGGGTCCCTCGCCGAATTCCGTTTGCTCGGGGACGCGATAGAGCATTCCAGTTCGTGGAAGGATGGTGTAATCGATGAAGCGGCGTAGATTCCTGGAAGGTGGCGCCCTGGCTGCCATGAGCGCGTTCGCACAAGGGCGGAAGCCGCCGAACATTCTCTACTTGCATTCGCACGATACCGGCCGCTATCTCCAGCCATACGGTCATGACGTTCCCACGCCCAATCTGACCAAGCTGGCGCACGAGGGCGTATTGTTCCGGAGGGCGTTCAATGCCGCGCCGACGTGTTCCCCAAGTCGATCCGCCCTTCTGACCGGGGCGTGCCCTCATGCAAACGGCATGTTGGGCCTGGCTCACCGTGGCTTCAGTCTGAATGACTACAGCCAACACCTGCTGCACACCCTCCGCCGGCAGAGCTACACCTCCACGTTGATCGGGCTTCAGCACGTCGCTCGCTCGCCGGCAACCATCGGGTATGATCGCGTTGAGGAAATCCCCGGAAACCGCGCCATCAACGTAGGCCCGGCCGCGGCCCGATTCATCCGCAACATGCCGAAGGCCCCCTTCTTTCTCAATGTTGGCTTCTTCGAAACACATCGAGAGTTCGAAGCGCCCGGGAAGGATGAGGATCCCCGCTACTGCATGCCGCCGGCGACCGTACCCGACATGCCGCAATCCAGGCAGGATATGGCCGGATTCAAAGCAAGCGCTCGCGTGCTGGATACGGCAGTCGGCCAAGTCCTGGAGGCTCTTGCCGCGGCCGGCCTGGCAGAAAACACGTTGGTCATCTACACGACCGATCATGGCATCGCGTTTCCGGCCATGAAGTGCAACCTGACCGATCACGGCACCGGTGTCGCCCTGATCCTGCGCGGGCCGGGCGGCTTCTCCGGAGGCCGCGTCTGCGAGTCCATGGTTTCCCATCTCGATCTGTTTCCGACGCTCTGTGACCTCACCGAGCTGCCTTACCCTTCGTGGCTGGAGGGCCGCTCCCTCATGCCTCTCATCCAAGGCACGAGCAACGAGGTGAACGAGGAAATATTCGCCGAAGTGAACTATCATGCCGCCTACGAGCCCAAGCGCTCCGTGCGAACGGGCCGCTGGAAATACATCCGTCATTTCGGGGATCGCCATAAGCCCGTGCTTCCCAATTGCGACGATGGCCTAAGCAAGGATATCTGGCTTCAATATGGGTGGCGAAACCGGCCTGTGGAATCGGAACAGCTCTTTGACCTGGTATTTGATCCAAACGAAGTGCGCAATATGGCCGGGGATCGGGCAAGCCAACCGACGTTGCAGCAGATGCGCGCCCGTCTCGACGGTTGGATGCAAAGGACTCGCGATCCACTGCTCCAGGGGGACGTAGCCGCGCCTCCAGGCGCTGTTGTCAACGACCCCAACGGCGTATCCCCAAAGGAGCGAGTGAGCCCAGCCTAGCAGCCCCTCGTGCATGATTTCGGGCTCTGACCCCGATTGCGCCAGACCCCACGTGCCTGCCTATCGGCCATGGCGTGACTGCCTTCTATTTAACCGCGGCGTTGGTACGCGTCCACTGAGCAATGGGTCGGCCATCACGCCGCCACCACGACCCAGCCTGGTGGTCCTGAGGCCAACCGGCGGGCGAGTCCTCCCACGTCTCCTGCCGGCCGTACGCAGTAAGGTCGAGCAACTGCAGCGTCGGCAGCATGGGCTCGATCCCTCGCCGCGTGGTTTCATATGTTTCGAAGAGTTGGTCGCCGACCCGTAGGTAGCAGCGGAGGTCCCCTCCGTTTCGGGTCGCCAACACGTCTGCGGAGTCGGCGGTCGAGTACCACGGCGTCGTCCAGCCCATGAAGTCTCGGTAGGCGGCGATCTCGTTCCACGGCCCGCTGCTGAAAACGGCGTAGGTCACATCGCGCTCAGCCAGATAGGCGCACACCGCCTCGCTCATCGCAACCTGACTGTGCGTGCAGCCCTCGCACTGCTGGTGATGCGGCGCGCCCTTGTGCCACATGAAGTGATACACCATCAGCATCCGCCGGCCGTCGAAGACATCAAGCAGAGGGACGGGGCCATCCGGCCCCACGACCGTGGCCGGCTCCATCAGCGTCATCGGCAGGCGCCGCCGAGCGGCGGCAAGTTCGTCGCCAGCGCGCATGTGCGCCTTCTCGCGGACCAGCAGTTCAGCACGGGCCCGCTCCCACTCATCACGGGTAACGATTCTGGGGGTTGTCGGTTCTGTCATGGCATTCTCCTATGTGCTTGCGCGGCCTAACGACTCTGGCGCTCAGCCGCGATGTGACAAGAAAAAATGTGACAGCCTCAATTCTTAAAAAAGGCCTCGGATCGGGCGAGCGCGGGGCACCGAATCGCTACAGATGCGACGTTCGCCAGTCCGTATACGTAACGTGCATTACGCTCGGGGCGATCATTGACCGAATTGAGGCTGTCACGTTTTCCGCCCGGGCTTGATCGACAGGGAGATATGGAGTGAAGTGCCCAGCGCGATGCACTGGGCCGACGCGCTGGAACTACCTTGCAGCGAGCAAAGAAAAAATGTGACAGCCTCAATTCTTGACAAAAGGCCTCGGATCGGGCGAGCGCGGGGCGCCGAATCGCTACAGATGCGACGTTCGCCAGTCCGTATACGTAACGTGCATTACGCTCGGGACGATCATTGACCGAATTGAGGCTGTCACGTTTTCCGCCCCAAGGGGGCAGCCACCAGGATTTGTTGTCAGATTCGTCGTGGCGCTAACGTCGATCCGGGAAGGAGTACCTCTGGGCCGGAGAAAATGGTCAAAATCGACACCGGCGTATCAGTCGTCGGAAGATTCAGCGTCGCGAAATGTCCGTATCGCCCTCTGGACAAATTCGAAGCTCTCTACCGCCCGTGCGTTTGACCGGTCCATTCCCGATGGTAAAGTCACCATCTCCGGCGGAAGCACACCCGGAGGTATCTTGATCTTGCCATTCTCCAGTTCATACAGACCGAGGTTGATGCCGAGGTAAAGATGCATCAATTTCGCCTGTGCCCACGGGATCGTTACGTCAGTGTGCCAGTCGATCTTCTGGCGCCCGCTCGGCATGAGCTGGCCGAAGAATATGCGCAGGTCCCACGCGGTCGGTTCAAAACGGCTGTTGTTCGCGTAGACAGGAACGATCTCCTCGAGCTGCTCATGTTCGGTTTCAGAGGGTGTAGATTTCGTGTCGTCCATCAAAACCTCGGTAATCAGCCACGAGCAATCCGTGACCTGTGTCGAATCACCGTACCGCTGTGTGCGGCTCGGGGTCGGTTTCTGTTCCGTCGCCGGAGGTTCAATGAAACAATAGGTCGATCACTCTCGGGTGGCGACACCAAAGAAGCGTTCTTCTGACCCATCGGTTGTGCGTCGCGCAGGAGATGCAAGAACACGAAGCTCCAAGTCTCGACCGAGCTGTCAACCCTCTGTTCGTCAAACCATTGCCGATAGCTTTCGGCGAGTGTGTCCTTCCATGCGGGTATCAGCACACTCGTGTCGACATACCCAACTTGTGGGGACTGCACATGGCCGGTCGCGACCGCACGCATCAGGAGCTCACGCGAAATCCCGACCGTCCACCAGCAATTAGGTGCCGATGTGGCTGCGGAGGCCGCTTCGATGACGACCTCTGGTTCGGCCGTGTCACCCAAAACGGTAAGATAGGCGCTCAAAGCCGCGTCAAAAGGGTTCTCGTACGTCGCGTCTATCTCTGCGTGGGAAAGCATGGCGACCCGCTCTGCAATCTCGCTGCGGACTTGCGGCTCATTCGCCAGATCGGCCAACTCGCGGAATAGCTCATGATGTCGCAAGCCGCGGCGGAACGCCTTCGTCCCGGCAGCGAGGTTTACCTCCGCCGAGAACCGATGTTGTTCAATTGCCCGGGTTAGCTCGGTTAGCGTCATGATTCATCCCTTCCTCTCAGTATAGAACCGGACCGGCTTGCCCAGCCACGGAGGCACATCCCTGTAGTCATGCAGGTATTCACCATCCGACCCCCATTGGCTCAACACGCGTATCGCCGAAGAGCCGTCTCGTAGATTTGGGTCATTCGAAACCACGACAGCCACGTGCGAGATCTCGCCTGGAGAGTCTTCGCTTTCATATACGACCACATCACCCGGCATGAGCGCAGCCTTTGACCCCACGAGAGCATATCCATCGTCGTGTAGAATCATCGACACATGCTCCGGCTCTATGCAGGTCCTCCGGTTGGCGAAGGCCATGCCGATACAATTGTAAGTCGCGGTCAAGGACCGTAGCTTTCGACCCGGGTATCCTTCCGTGGCGATCCTCAAGGCTTCCTGGAGTGCCTCGGGCGCCCGTTCGCGTCGCCGTTCGTTCGGAATCCAGCGGTTCTTTGAAGTCGCAAGACGGATGCTTTCCCGATCGTTCGGACCGCCCGGATTTACCACGAATGTCATTGGCTACCTGAAAACATAATCATGCCATTCCGCGTCGGAAAGTCGGGGACAGGCGACGACTTGCCGGCACTGAGTATTCTGGATTACAGACCCGGCTACCACCACGCAGCTACACAGAGTTGAGTTTACCGAGCGCATGGAAAGTCGTCGCCTGTCCCCAACTTTTCCGGTGCCCCGATTGTTTGATCGTAACCCAAACACGGTTGGCAGCGGTACGATTTTCTCAAGAATGCTCCTGCGTGAAGTCGTTCGCAGCGGCTATCAGGCCGGCCATACGCCTGACGAGCCACCGTAAGCGTGGCTCTGTAAGGCTGCTATCGATCTTCACATCGTGGGCAGGGTCAATTTTCCAGTCTGCCGATGGGAGGTCGGAGTCGTTGCGAGTTGAAGCGTATATTCTGCGCCCAGGGGCCGAACGGTGAGCGAGCACGTTTCGGTAAGTGTCCCATTCCTTGAAATGCTGGTCCTCGACTAACGCTCTCAGTTCTTTTGTCATGTCGTCGTTCGGAAACAGCCTACAGAAGTCATCCGCCGTGGATTTGCAGTTGATTCGCTTGAGATGTCCTGACTTCTGGATTGGGAAGTGGGGCGGCTTGATTGCTGCTGCGGCAAAGTATATGAAGAAGCTGAAGCTATCTAGCGTGGCGAAGCCGGAAACGAAAAAGCCAAACAAGAGCGTCTCTTGCCTACACCGTTCCACGATTGATGGCGCGTCTCCGAAGTTGCGGACCGACTGCACGAATTCCTCCGAGTGGTTGGCACAGGCATGCAGCCGGAAACGTATGCCGTTTACCGCACCCAGAAAGTTGTCGAGTTCAGGTGATGGGTTTTTCATCTTAGGCACGATGCGATCCTTGACCGCTTCCAGTGTTGCGTCTGGGAAACCTTCAGGCATCGCGAGAAGGGGCGGTCCTGCGGGAGGCTCTGCTCGAGAAGATGCTCCTTGCTCGGTGTGGGAAATCTCGCTCTTCAGAGTGGCCAACAACCCCTCGGGGATTTCCATGGGTCGGAGCAAAGAACGTCGTAGGCGCCACCAGGTGCCTAAACTGTGCATCGAGGCAACCTCTCGCAGCAATCTTCCCAGATGCGGCTCGATGTGCCCTCTGAGTTCTATCTCCAATCTCGCTAGCCTTGCGGCTGCAGCCGGACTATCGGCAACGGATAGTTGCCGCAAGGTGTCGAGCAGAGGGGATGCTAGATCCTGTGACCGCAAGCGATATCCGAGTATGGGATTGGATGCGGAGACAAGGTTAACCGCCTCGCCATAGCGCTTCCCTAGATCGACATCTGCGGGAAGCAGCCGCGTGATAGCAATTTTGATCGCTGTCTGGCTCTCAGGCGGCACAGCAAAATGCTCCGAAATCAGTTCTGCGATTTTCGGGATACTAAGGACGCGAAGACGAATCTCAAGCAACTCCGACAAAACTCGAGCGATTGCTTTCCTTTCTTCGCGGCGTGCAACGAACCATTGGCCGAGTTGGCCTAGTACCCAGCCCAGGACCGTGCCCGCAATTACACCGACAACGGGTAGCCAATCCGTTAGCTGCATCGTTTGCCCACGTTTTGTCACAACCGCCCTCGATTGGGGCCAATCGGCGTCAGGAAAGTCGGCGACAGGCGACGACTTGCCGGCACTGAGTATTCTGGATTACAGACCCGGCTACCACCACGCAGCTACACAGAGTTGAGTTTACCGAGCGCATGGAAAGTCGTCGCCTGTCCCCAACTTTTCCTACCGTTCGGGGACGTTGGATTCGTTGCGCCAATGGAGCGCCACGCTGGCCGCCAACTGCGCCACAAGCCTCCCGGACCGACGCCCAAGGCGGATCGGGCAGCCTTGGCGGTAGGCTAACTCCGAGTTCGGGGCTGTCCCCGATCTCCTGCACGTTTCCTTCAGCAGCATCAGCAGCAGGGAAGCTCGTGACCGCTACTCAAAGAGGGCTCATCGGGAAAACGGTCGTGAACGACCCTGATGGGTCGAACCGGAGACCGATGATGCCGACCTTTAGACTGTCATAGCTCATGATGATCAACGAACCCCGATGACCTTGCAACTGTGGAATCGTGTCGCGAAGACAGAACGATGCCTGCCCATAGACCGGAAGCGAGAATGCTTTACCAATCGCTGAGCCGTCGGGGTTCTTCATTCCAATCGTGCCGGTCTTTTCGTCAGTCGCCAACACCACAAACTTTAATGGATTTTGATAGGTGGCAGGGTTCACGACAGCAAGACAAGTATTGAACCCGCGAGTCTGGTCGTATGGCAAGTAGTTGAACGTGATGGGCTGATCTCCGTCATTGTAATCGTCACCCTCGCCCCAGTCCGTCAGCGGCTCGGTTGCTTCGTATGGTGTCGGCCGGCCAACGCTACCGTTGTCGCGGAAGATCGCTTGCCCACCGATGACACCCTGGGCAGGTTGATTGACCATCGCCCACCCTGTTTCAATTGCGCCACCCGTCTGCGGTAGTTCGATGGTCATTGATGTTAGCGGGTTCAGCGTGAGAGCACGAGCAGAGTATGCTTGCCCGGTTGAGTCACGAACAATCCAAGGTGTTCCGTCGGGGTGATAGAACGCAATGGTCGTTTGAGCGATCTTGCTCGGATCGAGGTTCATCAGCACGATAGTAGTTGACCACGGACCGCCAACCGCAATGTGTGGAAAGATCTCTTCAAGCAAGAAGAACTGTAGATCTTTATGAGGTACTTCACCAGCAGTCGTAGTGTTCGCTGTGAAAGTGAACATTACAGCAAAGAAAAGCACCAACTTAGCGAACAGTTTCATGGTGTTCACCTTTTCGGTCGCAGCATCGCGGGGCCTCGACCGACACGCCAACTGTTCTGGCGCAAGGAATCTTGTGTCTGCTTACAGGCCTATCACACGTTCGTGGTTCGTGACAAGACTCTAATCCACTTAGATTCTGACGGATTCGCGCTAAACATCTCAGTTGCAGTGTAAAGGATTGGATCGAGACCAAAAAATCTCGTAGTTGCCAGTACTTCTGACGGAGTATACTTGCGCATGACGCGAGGGAGGCGAGACGCGAGGGGGACAGTTTTCCGGCAAGAAGAAAACGTGACAGGCTCAATTTTCGATGGGGAACTTGGTGAATGCCTCCACCGAATTGAGTTCAGATGCTAGCCGCCCGGGCCGCCAGGTTGCGTTGAATGAAAGTCAGAAAGTCGGGGACAGGCAACGACTTTTGGACGCTCAATGGCTCAAAGCCCAAAATCCCCCAACCCAGTCCCCACCCCACCACCCCAACAAAATCAACAACATACCCCCAAAACCACCCCAAAATCCTTGACGCCCCGCGCTAAACTGGCAGCAGCGATAAGGGGGAATCCGCTCGATGGCCGCAAAAAGCCAGAGAAACCATGCCAAATCCTGCCAGATCGTGCCCAAACTGCCCTTCGCCGTCGAGGCCTATCACGACCGTTTGACGCCCGCCCAGGAGCGCGCCGTCACCGCGCTGCTCGGCTCCCGCTCGATCGCCGCCGCCGCACGCCAGGCCGGCGTCCCCGAGCGCACCCTGCACCGCTGGCTCCGCCAGGACAAAGATTTTCAGGACGAGCTGCGCCATTTGCGCCAGCAGGCCCTCGGCCACGCCGCCGCCCGCCTGCAGCACGGCGCTTCTTCCGCCGCCGACGCGATGTTCACCTTGTTCGATTCCCAGCAACCCATCGAGCTGGCCCGCGCCCTGCTCATCCGCACCGCTCTCGACTTCGCCTTCCGCGCCGGCTCCTACGCCGACCTCGCCGACCGCCTCGACGCCCTCGAAAAGACGGCCGCGCTGGAACCCATCGGCGCCGGGCAAAAGCGATGATCCGCCAACCCCACCCCGGCCGCGCCCGCCGCTGGGCCTTCCCGGCAAAGACGGCCGCCCTCGAGAACCTCGCCGCCGGTCAAAAACAATGATCCGCCAGTACCATCGCGACCTGCGCCGCCGCATCGAGCGCCTCGAAGAGCACTTCTTCGCAGAACCCGACCCGCTCATCTACTTTTGCTGGAAAAACGACTCCGGCAACGGCCGCGCGGCCGCGGGTGCATTAGTCGTCGCCTGTCCCCGACTTCTTCGACTTCTTCGACCTCGATTGCGTCCGCTGCTGGCGTCAGGACTACTGCTGCGCGAGCCAGGTAGGTGCCGCGTCGGCCGGCAGCGAATGAAGTTGCAGGAACGCATCCGCTGCATCGCGAGCACGCCGAGCGATGTCGCTGGGGTTTGGCCGCTCGGCGACGCCGAGCAACAAACTCACCATCAAATCGCGCCAAAGCAGCCCGGTGAATTGTTCGGCAAGTTCGGCAGGACGGCCTGTGAGCAGTCCGGACTCCTGGGCGCGGGCCATGATTTTGCGCAACGCAGCGCGGCTTGTCTCGCGTCCCATCGAGTTGAGCGCACGCGCCACTTCAGGAGCCTGAACCACCTCAGCGATCGCCAGCCGGAATACGGCAATGACCACCGGATCGCTTATCTCGCGGACCAGCTTCGTCCCAAAAGAAGCCAGCACCTGGGCTAAGGTCTTTCGATCGCGCACCATGGGTAGGTCGACGCGCACGTCGAGTCGCTTGGCGCGCTCGCTGATGCAGGCGATGAGCATTTCCTGTTTGTTGCCGACTAACGCGTAAAGCTCTCGCTTGGAAACACGTGCGCGCGTCGCGATCTCAAGCATGCTGGCGGTGGCGTAGCCGCTCTTCAGGAAGGCCGCGAAGGCCGCCTGGAGAATGCGCTCCCGCACCGCGGTTTCGGCGGTACGTTCCTTGCGGCGGTTTGATGCCGGTGTCCTAGTCAACTCTGCGGTACTCCTCCTCTTGACAACGGTGGTACCACATAGTACCATACAAGCACATGCGGTACCGAGCGGTACCACGCAGAGCAGCGACCAGACCAACCGAATCCACTTCCGCCGGTCCGTTGCTGCCGTTGACTGCGTTGATTGGTGATCTGCTGGCGTCGCAATAACGGTCTTGAAGCTGCCTTTAAAGGGCAATGGTCAATTTAGGAGGTCCAATGTCGTCAGAAGTCATCTTCCTCATGCACCTCATTCTGGGTTACACCGCGTGGCTGCTTTGCTTCCGCGCCTACATCTGGCCGAAGCTCAAGTCGATGGACCCTGTCGAAGCTCATCGAGCCATCGCGACTTTGCACAGCTTTCGCTTCTTTGGGCTTGTCTTTATCGTCCCAGGCGTAGTCGGTCCGAATCTGCCCGCTAGCTTCGCCACGTTCGCCGCCTACTGGGACTTGACAACCGGAGTCCTTGCCATCCTGTCGCTTCTCACCGTAAGGATGCGTCCGCTGTTTTGGGGGTTTGTCGTCGCCTTTAATCTTGTGGGCACGGTTGATTTTGTTCTGGACTATTACCACGCAACCCAGGTCGGACTACCTGCGCTGGCGGGGCAGTTGGGGGCCGCATACGCGATCCCAATCATCTACGTGCCCTTGCTAATGATCACGCACGTTGTCGCATTCTATTTACTGCTCCATTCTCGGAGATCGGGGACAGCCCCCGAACTCAGCGCGCCTGAGTTCTCTCGACTGTGAGCCGCTGGGAACACAACCACCCCACACCACCATGGCGAGAATGGCCCGTGTGGTGGCGGAGGGCGTTCCGCACCACATCACCCAACGGGGCAACAATCGTCAGGATGTCTTCCTGCTATCGGAGGACCGGCGATTCTACCTGGAAACCTTACGCGCCAGGTGAAAAACCGTGACGGCCTCAGTTTTGGGCTGTTCAGCATCGCCAGCCCCCTGGCCGGGGGCCCGGCGGTCCCGACCCCGGGCGAGAAGGGGCGAAACGGGGCCGGGGCGGAACCGACCCTTCCCGGCACGGAAGGTCGGCTGGGAGCCGCAAGCGAGCCTTCGTTTCCCTTCTCGCTCTCAAACAGTCACAACCCTTCCACAAAATTCCACGCTGATTCCAAACGCCTTAGCCTCCCGGGCCGGCAAGACGGCCTCCCCACCGCGGTATCCTGGTATCCGTGAGACGGGCTTCGGAAAACACCCACGAGATTCCGCAAAAAAGCCCCGGCTATCGCAAGACAACAGCCCCCATCCCAAAAAGAATAAAAAAGTCGCAAAACGAACCCAATCCCATTTCCGAAACACCCGCCCCCATCTCACTCGCGAGCAAACAGATAGCAGGCAAAGTCGAGGAGAGCATCCGGCGAAAGGCATACGACTTTGCTTCAGGGACGCCGACGGGGACAGTTTCCGATCCCCAATTTCTCAGGCGCACCCGCCGGCCCACCTGAGCCAACGGCCCGAAGGCGGACGCGGCCCAGGCGTCTGCTGGCCGGCTAGTTTGACAAATCGGTGACAGCCACCGAACCGATCCTCTCGCCTATGCATTAAAACAGGCACCGAATTCCGGGCACCGAACTCCGAAGCGAGACTGGCTAGGGAAAGAAATCAAGCACGACGCGATTCCATAGGCGGCCCTGAGGACCTTTTTTCGTTTCTGTCTGGAGACTCGCTGGATGGACCATAACCCGGCGCGGGTCCACACTCATCCACCGAGTACTTTTTCTGGACAGGCGAAGGGACACCCAAAGCCAATGCGGGTCTCTGGAACAAGCGACTCGTGAAGATGTTTCGAGCGGTCGGCATTCCGAACGCCCACGCTCACCGCTTCCGGGACACCTTCGCCGTCGAGTTGCTGCTGAAGGGCGTCCCGCTGGAGCGGGTGCCCTGGCCTCGACAGCCTCATGGCCGACGCCCGCCTTCGCAAGTTCGACTGCGTCCTGGTGTGGAAGCTGGATCGCTTCGGGCGTTCTCTTGTGGACTGCCTCAACAACATCCAAGCGCTGGAGAGCTGCGGAGTCCGGTTCATTGCCGTGACTCAGGGGCTTGACACAGACTACCGGAATCCTGCATCGCGATTCATGCTTCAAGTGCTGGGGGCAGCGGCCGAGTTCGAGAGGTCCCTCATTCTGGAGCGGAGCCAAGCTGGCCAAGCCCGGTATCGCCGCGACTACGAGGCCGGAAAAGTTGGCAAGTCAGTTCACAGCCGATCAGGGAAGGATCTACCGCCGCATCGTCCGAAGACGATCTTCGACCGCGAAGAGGTGGTCGAGCTGAGACAGCAGGGGCTCTCATTGCGACAGATCGCGGACCGGATGGGCCTAGGGCTTGGAACGGTGACGCGGACTCTTCAAGAGCGGTTTTCGGGTCCCCAATTCCTAGCCAAGAACTAGCCGGACGGTATTGGAGTCACCGTTGACGGTCACGCGGTCACGATTATGTTCTTACTACTGGTGTTGCGTCGAGCGAGAGCGCCAGTCCGGTGAATTGGGGAAGTGCCAGGAAGTGCCACTACATTCCGTCGTGCGCCCAATGTGAAAACGCTTGACATCTGCTGTACACTAGTTCGTCTGGAGTCGGACTAAGTCCTGGGTGGCTCAAAGTTAGACCGGGAGTGTTGTGCATGACGCGTTACGTTGTGGCGGCCGGGTTCATGGCACTCATAGGTGTTGGGGCGGCATTCTCACAAACGCTCGACAACACCTCGTTGAACGGCAAGTTTTATTTTGTTCAACTTCAGGTTGACGCCTCACAGGGGCAGAGCACAGGCGCCCAGAACCTTTCCGGCGCCATCACTTTCGACGGACAAGGCGGCTTCGCCTACAGCGGCAGTTTGGGCGTCGATACAGACGCTGCTGCGTCCGTGAACGGCGCCGGCACTTACACCCTTTTCCCTGACGGAACGGTTGCTCTGACGAGCCCGATTCGGGGCACGCTGCAGGTGCTCGGCGGGGTCAGTGGCGATGGCAACCTGTTGCTGGGCGCCAGCCCGGAAACGAGCGACGGCAGCAACGATCTGTTCATCGCCATCAAGGCGCCGGCGGACGCGGTGTCGGATGCCGTGCTGAGTGGGAGCTACACCGGTGCGTCGATCGAATTCCCGGACGGCGACTCGTCGGCCGTGAAATCCGCGGTCGTCAACCTGGTGGCCGGGGGCGACGGTCAGTTCAGCGGCGCCACGGTCACTGGACACGATGCCGGCCAGGGCAGCATCAATGTCAGCCAGGAAGCGGCCGGCGCCAGTTATATGTTGAACGCCGACGGCACCGGCACGGCGGACTTCGGAGCCGGGGCGAGCCTGTTGGCCGGCTCGCGCGCCATTTTCGTCTCCCAGAACGGCAACTATTTGATCGGGGCCTCTAGCACGGCGGGCGGCAGAGATCTCTTCGTTGCCACCAAGAATTTCAGCACGTCGGCTTCGAACGCTGCCTTCAGCGGCCACTTCTGGATCGCCGAGTTGACTGTCGAAAGGCGCGGCGGCGCCGCCCGGTTCAGCGCCGCCTCTGGCGCCTTGAACGCGATCGGTGACGGCCGCCTGGTCCTCGCCGAACGGCTGCACCAGGACACGACCACGCTTGACTTCACGACCACCAGTTCCTATCTGGTCAACTCCGATTCCACAGGAAACCTCGCCGCGACTGTGACCGAGGGCGTGAACAACATGGCCCTGGGCGGGACTGTCACCGTCGGCGGCACGGCATCGCCGAACAGTGTAGTGGGCGCTCAGATTGGCGCTGTCGACGCCGTTTCGGATCTCGACGGGGTGTTCTTCGCGATTCGGGCCCCGGTGTTTTCCGGCGACGGTGTGTTTCTCGATCCGAACGGCGTTGTGAACGGTGCGTCGTTCGCGCCGGCTCTGAACCCGATCGCGCCGGGAGCCATCGTATCGCTGTTTGGCTCCGGCCTCGCCCCACGTCAGAGCAGCGCCGAGAGTTTGCCTCTCCCGGTTTCGCTGGAGGACGTCTCGGTGACGGTCAACGGCGTTCCGGCTCCGCTGTTTTTTGTGTCGCCCGGGCAGGTGAACATTCAGGCGCCATTCGGGCTGACGGGGGACACCGCCACCATTGCCGTGACCAACGGCGGCGAACGCTCCAACGAGGTCGCGGTCCGGCTGGCCCGCAGCAGTCCCGGGATCTTTGCGTATGCGGATGGGCAAAGCATGGAGCGTGGCGTTATCCTTCATGCCGACTACAGCCTCGTGACCCCGGACCAGCCCGCTCAGCCGGGTGAAACCGTTCTCATCTGGCTGACCGGTCTTGGCGGGCTTCTTCCGGCCGTGCCGACCGGTGCGGCCAATCCCGGCGGCCCCTTGTCGTCGGCGATCGACCCGCGGATCCAGATCTGGTTTGGAGATCAGATCGCCGACAAGTTGACCTACGCCGGCGGCGCGCCGTTCTTTGCGGGTCTCAACCAGATCAATGCCGTCATTCCAAAGACGGTACGGACGGGTACGAACATCCCGGTGGCGATCTCCACCAGCGACGCTTTTAGCGACCTAGTGGACCTGCCGATCGGGAACTAGCGTGGATGGGAACCGGGGACCGTGGGAGTGAGGGCTCGCGGAACGGCGGCCCGATCCAAGCGGCTCCCCCGGATCGTCAGGTTTCAGTTCGAGACTACGGAATCTGCTTCGGAGAGGTCACAAATGATAAGACTTTTCAAGTTGTGGGTGATCCTGGCGGGTTGCTCGCTGGCCGGCAATCTGCTGTTGGCGCAAGGCGTTACCACCGTGGGTGCGCCCACCGGGGAACACGCCTTCGAAACCGTCGTGCGTGGCGATCAGAACGGCAACACGGGCCAGATCTACGGCTATGTGGTGCACATTTGGGGTCTTGACGACAGCAAGTTGTTTACGACGCCGCAGTCGAGTACGACTCCCTCCGGCGAGGCCAATGCGCGCTTTACGGTCAGTGGGACCGTGAACGTGACGGGCCGCTATGTCCTCGGGAACGTCATCACCTCCGTCCTGGACGGTAGCTTGACGATTTACTACAACGAGTCGCCGCACGGGGACTTCAACCAGCCCGACACGTTCTCTTCCGGAACGCCGATCGCGACGTTTCAGGCCCATACGCAAAACGTGTTGAACGTGCAGACGCCCCTCAGCGCCGACGCGCCGGGCAAGGCGGTCTTCCAGTCCTCGAACGACCTGCTCCAACAGAGCGCCACGACCTTCACTCTCGACGGTGGAGAGTACGCGCTCGGCCTGGAAGGTACGCGTTTCCACTACTCCCTCACCGGCGAAGGTACCTTGATGGCCATCAATCCATTCTTGGCGAACTTTCTGCTAGGGGGCTTCGCGGAGGTCACCGCACAGCCGGTGCTGCCGCCCAGAAGGCGGTAGCGGCCTCCCGCAGAAGCGCGAAGCGCGGTGACTGTCCCCTTCCGGCACCCTTGCCGGCACCGATGGGTGTGCAGAGAGACTACATAGATGGACCGTCCGGTAGGAATCGACGATCTCAACGTGTACGGCAGCACCTGTTCGATCGACATCGAGACGATCGCCCGCGCACGAGGGCGGTCGGGCAAGGGACTCCAGGCCGTCCAGTTCCTCCGGCGTTCCGTCACGCCGCCATCGGAGGACGCCGTCACGCTGGCCGTCAACGCCGCCAAGCCGCTTGTCGACGCCGCCGGTCCCGGCGCGTTTGAGCTGCTGATTGTCGCTACCGAATCGGGGGTCGACTACGGCAAGCCGCTGAGCACCTACGTGCACCACCTGCTCGAACTCAACCCGGCGTGCCGCAACTTCGAGGTCAAGTATGCCTGCCACGGCGGCACGACCGGCATTCAGCTCGCCGTGAGTTGGATCCGCTCCCACGCGCCCGGCGCGAAGGCGCTCGTAGTGATGACGGATCTCGCGCGCCGGCACTTGGGCGACCCGGCGGAACTGAGCGCCGGGTCCGGAGCCGTCGCCGTCGTCATAGCCGCGGACCCGCTGGTGCTCCGCATCGAGGAGCCGACGGGGTACGCCTGCCGCGAAGTCTATGACGTGGCCCGTCCGACAACCACCATCGAATGGGGGGATGCGGTGCTCTCGCTGGCCGCGTATCTCGATCTCCTCGAGATGGCCTGGGAGGGCTATCAAAAGCAGGCCGCGTGCGACGCTCCCGTGGACGAGCGATTCCGCTACATGCTCTACCACACGCCGCTGGTGTCTCTGATTGAGCAGGCGCACGAGACCCTGCTCCGCGCCGGCCGCGAGGATCTGTCCCCGTCGCAGATCGACGACAGTTTCGACCGGATGGTAGCGCCGGCGCTCGGCTACCCGCGAGAGCTCGCCAACATCTACTCGGGAAGCGTGTATAGCAAGCTGGCGAGTCTCGTGGATCAGACAGCGGACCTCGAACCGGGCGCGCGAGTCGGCATCTTCTCTTACGGCTCGGGATCGTGCGCGGAGCTTTTCGGCGGGGTGATCGTGGAAGGCGCCCGCCAGAGGGTATCCAGGCACTGCATCGGCGCCCGGCTCGCGCGTCGGCGAGCGCTCGACCTGCCCGACTACGAGCGCTTCGTAAGCGAGACCGACGTCATGCTCACAAGCTGCCACTACGATCCACCACCCTTCGACGCAGGGCCAGATCTCGAAGGGGATTCGCACGATGGCGAACCCCGCCTGGTGCTCTCCGGCATCCGCAACTATCATCGCGAGTATGCGTGGACGGCGTGACGCGGTGCGAGTCGATCTCGCGGCAGAGCCGCCAAGCGGGTTTCTGTCGGAGGCGCTGGTCGAGCGGCTCCTGTCGATCCTCGAAGGCGACATCGACGCGAGCGCCATCGTTCTCGAGAACCGCGGCGGGACTTTCTGCATGGGTCTCGATCCGAGCTTCCTGATCGCCGAGGCCGATGCGCCGCCGGCCGGGCAGCGCGCACGCGCGGCGCTCGAACGATTCGACCGTCTCTTGCAGGCCGTCGAAAGCGCGGCGTGCCCCGTAATTGCCCTCGTCGACGGCGCGGCCACGGGCGGTGGCGTGGCACTGGCGGCGGCGGCTGACCTGGTCATCGCCACGAGACGGGCAACCTTCGGGCTTCCCGAGACGCTGCTCGGCATCTTTCCGCCACTGGCGTTCCCGGTGCTGGCACGGCGGATTGGCGTACCTCGCGCGCGGTGGATGGCCCTCAGCGGCGTCACCATCGACGCGGGCGAGGCCATGCGATGGGGAATCGTCGACATGGTGGCCGACGATCCCGAGGCCGCGCTCGCGCGGTATTTGCGGCGGCTGACGCGGCTGGACGCGCGGTCGATCGCAGCAGTGAAGAGGCTGGCCGCCTTGCACCTTGCCGGATTGAACCGCGCCGGGCAGGGGGCGTACAAATCCGCCGCTATCGAAACCTTCGGACAGCTTGTCGAGAGCGACGAGACACAAGCGAGGCTCCGCCGGTTTGCTCAGGGACTCGCGCCCTGGCCGGAGGACGAGCAGGAATGAACCTGGGCGGACAGGTCGTCTTGGTTACCGGCGGCTCGCGCGGCATCGGTCGGAGTTGCGCGCTCCAGGCCGCGCAACTCGGCGCGCGCGTCGTGTTCTGCGCGAGACACGATGGCGACGAACTCCGTGCCGTCGAAGCGGAGGCCGCCTCCCGCGGCATGCCGGGCGCGGTGGTCGGCGTCCCCGCCGACGTGACGCGCGAGGACGACCTCGCCGGCGTGTTCGAGGCCGCCCGGCGCGAGTTCGGCACGGTCAATTCGGTGGTGAGCAACGCGGCGTCGAGCAGTGAATCGCTGCTCGTCACCATGGAGACGGCTTCCTGGGATACGGTGATGGCGACGAACCTCACCGGCAGTTTCCTCGTCGCGCGATACGCGATTCGCTCGTTTCTCGAACAGCGCTTCGGCGGACGGCTCGTGTTGATGGGAACCCTGTCGCAGAACGGTGTCGCCGGCAACGGCGCCTACGCGGCCAGCAAGGGCGGCGCGCTAGGGCTGACGCGCCTGATTGCACGACAGTATGGCCGGCTGGGCATTCGTGCGAACATGGTCGTGCCGGGCTACGTCGAAACGGCGCTCTCCTCCACATTGTCCGATCACCAACGGCGCAGTCTCGTCGACGGATGCCCGCTCCACCGTGCGGGCTCTCCGGACGAAATCGCGGCGGTGGCCATGTTCCTGCTGTCCGACGCGGCCCGCGGCCTGAACGGTCGAGCCGTCTTTGCGTCAGGAGGCATGCTGGAGACGCCCTTATGACCGCGCCTTTCACGACGACCGTCATCGACGACGGCGTGCTCTCGCTGCGGATCGCGACCGACGACGAGTCTCACATGGATCCGCAGTGGTCGGAGCGTTTCCTCGAATTGCTGGACGCGATTGGACGCGATGCAGCGGTTCGCGTCCTCGTAATCGAAGGCGGCGCTCGCGTCTTCTGCGCTGGAGCAAGCCGCGCGGCCCTGTTGACGAGGGGCGACTTTCCGCCCGAGTGTGCCGCGCAAGTCCCTCCGGCGCTGCTGGCAACGCCGGTTCCGGTCGTGGCCGCGCTCGCCGGACACGCCATCGGCGGCGGACTTCTGGTTGGCCTGTGGTGCGACGCCGTTGTGCTCGCCCAGGAATCGATGTACGGCGCCAACTTCATGGCGCTGGGATTCACTCCCGGAATGGGCGCCACCGCGGCCGTGCCGGAAGCCTTCGGTCCGTTCCTCGGCCGCCGGCTCCTGTTCACCGGGCAGCTCGTGACGGGGCGCGAGATCCGCGATGCCGGTTGCCCGCTCTCGCACACGGTCCACCCGCGCACTCAGGTCCGCGACCGCGCGCTGGCCATCGCCCGCGAGATGGCCGAGGCCCCGCGCGAGGCGCTCGTTCTGCTGAAGCAGACGATTGCGGCGTGCCGGCAGGAGGCGCTCGAGCGAGCCCTCGATGCCGAGCAACACTGTCATGCCGCCCTGTTTGCCGGCGGGCAGTTGTTCGACGAGATTGCCCGTCGATACCCCCGATCGGACCGCGACACCGGAGCGCCGCGATGACGATCGACTTTCGAAACTCCGCCGTCCTCGTCACCGGCGGCACGCGCGGCATCGGCAAGGCCATCGGGAAGGAGTTCAGCCGCGCCGGCGCGACGGTCGTCCTGACGCACCGCTGGGGCAGCGTGAGCGAGGAAGAACTGACCGCGGAGTTCGCCCGCGAGCACCTGGCCGCCCCCCGCGTGGTCGAGAGCGACGTCAGCGACCCGGAGGCGACCCGAGAACTCATGGAGGCGATCGGTCGGCTCCAGACGCCGCTGCGCGCCATCGTCAGCAATGTCGCGTTCGCGAAAACCGTCCAGAGCATCGGAGATCTGAAACGGGGCTCGCTGGAACTCTCGCTGCGGTACTCGACGTGGCCCATCTTCGAGCTGCCCGAGGCGGCTCGCGAGACGCTCGGCTACTACCCGCGCTATCTCGTTGCCGTGTCGAGCGACGGGGGAGCGGTCTGCCATCCCGGGTACGACATGGCCGGCGTCGCCAAAGCCGCGCTCGAAACGCTTTGCCGCTACCTGGCGCTGCGCCTGCGGCCGGAAGGGGTGCGCGTCAACGCGCTGCGTCCGGGGCTGGTGGACACGGCGAGCGCGCGAGCCACCTTCGACGACACCGCCGTGACCATGAGGCCGGCCCAGCGCGACATCGCGATCCAGCCCGAGCGCGTCGCTCGAGCTTGCGTCGCCCTGTGCAGCGGTCTGATGGACAGCGTCACGGGTCAGGTGATCACGGTAGACGAAGGGGCGTCGCTCGTGAGTTCACTCACCCATGCGACGGGGCTCGGCTGGCCCGGCCGGTTTCAGAACGACGAGGACGAGACATGCTGACGATCGAGAGCACCGCGGCGGCGCTATTCGAACGCGCCTGCCGGGAGCCCCTGATCGAGCGGACCAAACGCGAGCGGGGCCCGGCGCTGGATGAGGCCGCCATCCGTGTCCTGCTGCCGCATCGCCGCCCTTTTGTCTTCATTGATCGAGTAACCCGGCTCGATACGGCCAACGGCGTGATCGTCGGGCGCTATGATATTCAGCAGGATTCCTCGCTGCTGGCGGGTCACTTCCCCGGGCGCCCGGTATGGCCGGGTGTGCTGCAGATTGAGGCGGTGGGGCAGGCCGGTCTATGCCTTGTTCGGGCGACCCGGGCGGCGTCCGACGCTGTGCCGGAACGCCCGTTTCATCTCACCGACGTCCTGTCCGCGCGGTTCAAAACTGCGGTGACGCCCGGCCTGCCCGTCGAGATTGTCGCCTGCGTCGTGCCGGATGGTCTGTTCACCATGGTCGTCGGCCAGTGTCTGCAGCGCGATCGCGTTTGTTCGGCAGCGGTGGTGCGAGGCTTGGAAGGAGCATGAGCATGACTCGATCCGAGATGTTCGAGGTAGTGAAGGCGCATATCGAACGCATTGTTGAGGAGGCCGCCGGCCGTGAGATCACCGAAAGCACCAGCATGGTCGATCTCGGCGCGGACTCCCTGCAGATCGTCGAGGTCGTGTCCCGCTCGATCAAGCAGCTCCGGCTAAAAGTCCCTCGGACCGAGCTGGCCAGCGCCCGCACGGTGAAGGATCTGCTCGATCTGTTCGAGCGCTCGGCGCAGCAGCCGGCGGCGCGCTAGCCGCGGACGCATGCTCATGGTAGCCAGGCGGCCGGACAGCCAGCGAGTCGTTGTGACAGGGATGGGCGTCGTCACGCCGATTGGCGACACCATCGAGACGTTCTGGACGTCGCTTGTCGGCGGCCGCTCGGGCATCAGCCGCTGGAAGCGTCCGATGAACGAGGGCTGCTACGCCCGAATCGGCGGCGATCTGAGCGACTTCGACCTGGCGGCCCACCTCGGGCGGCAGACCTACGCGCCAGAGCTGGGGAAGCGCTGCCTGTCGCTGATGCGCGCCTCGCCGCTGGTGCCGAAGCTGGTGGCCGCGGCGGCGCTCCAGGCGTACCATGGTGCCGGGCTTATGGGGTTTCCAGACGCCGGGCGCATCGGCCACGTGATGGCCGGACACAATGTGAACGCCGGCTACATCGTCGAGAACACGCTGACCTTTCATCAGAGCAACCCCGACTACATCGAGCCGCTGTTCGGTCTGCTCTGTCTCGACACGGATGTGCTCGCCGCCAGCTCGGAGCTGCTGTCGCTCAAAGGTCCCAGCTTCAGCGTCGGCGGCGCCTGCGCCAGCGGCAACATGGCGATCCTGGCCGCCCTCGACCTGCTGCGCGCCGGGCGCGCCGGCGCCATGCTCGTGTCGGGCGCGCCAATCGAGCTCGAACCGGTCTCTCTGCACGGATGGACGATGATCGAGGCGTTGTCGTATCAGTCGTTCAACGACGAGCCCGAGCGGGCGAGCCGCCCGTTCGACGCTCTGCGCGAAGGCTTCGTGCCGAGCGAATGTGCCGGCGCGTTGGTGCTCGAGCCGATGGATGGCGCGCGGGCGCGCGGCGCGCCTATCCACGCCGAGCTGCTCGGGGCGGCGACGGCGTCGGATGCGTGCCGGCTGACGCGCCCGGACCTCGACGGGCAGGTGCGAACCATCGAGTTGGCGCTCGACGATGCCCGGGTAAACGCCGCCGAGGTCGACTACGTCAACGCGCACGCCACTTCGACCCGCCTGGGCGACGCCGTCGAAGCGTCGGCGATCACGCGCGTCCTCGGGGAGCGTGCGCGCCGCATCCCGGTCAATGCGACCAAATCGATGATCGGCCACTGCCTGTCGGCGGCCGGCGTCGTGGAAGCGATTGCCACCGTGCTGCAGTTGACGCACGGGATGGTGCACCCCACGATCAACCAGGAGCAGAGCGATCCCGAGATCGATCTGGACGTCGTTCCCAACCGCGCGCGACAGGCGGAGGTTTCGCTGGCGCTCTCGAACTCGTTTGGGTTCGGCGGCCTGAACTCGACCGTCGTGCTAGGTCGCTTCGATGCGTGAGCGCTCTCAGGGCCAGGCCGGCTGACGACCGATGGTGACCGACCTCGCAGGACGCCGGCTGCTCGTCGCGGGTGATCCCCGCGCCGTGGCCGCCGTGGCCGACGAAGCCGTCCGGCGTGGCGCGGTTGTCACGCTGGCTACAGACGCGGCTGGCGAGGGCGGGGCTTCGACAGAGGCCGACGCCATCCGGTACGACGGTGCATCCGAGCCCGAGATTGAGCGCGCGGTTGACATCGCACTCGAAAGGGTGGACGGGCTCGACGGACTGATCGTCGCCATCGAGACGGGCCCGATGCCGCCGCTCGCCGAGGAAGATCTGCAGTCCTGGGAACGTTGCGTGATGCAGCCGCTGCGCACGACCTTCTGGCTTGCGCGGCGGGGCGTGCACGAACTGCTGGCGGCAGGCCATGGGGGGCAGGTCGTGTTCGTCATCGCCTCCGGAGGCGACGAAGGCGGACCGGGTTCGGGATGGATCGTCGAGAGCGCGCTGCTGTCGTTGGCGCGGAGTATCGCCAAGGAGTACGGGCGCCGGGGCATTACCTGCAACGTGGTGGCGGGCGGCTTGTCGGCCGGCGCGCAGCGCGCGGCGGTGGAAGCGGCGCTGTTCCTCGCATCGCCGGCCGCCGGCTTCGTGACCGGCGAGTGCCTGCGTCTTGCAGAAGATTCGACAGGAAGCGAGTCAATGTGACGTTCACGACGGAGTTCACAGCTACGTCCGTGACGAAATGAGATCGAGCGATGTCGCAGAAATCCGACGCCATGGGTCGCGCGGTCGCCGCCGACCTGTTGAACTGGCTCTCCCCACTGCGTTTTGACGAGGCCGCTAGCGAGCCGGAGCGCCGTGAGGCCTACCGCCTTCGATATCGGGCTGTCGTCGAAGGCGGAATGGACACGGCTGATCGGTTCCCGGACGGCCTAGAAAGTGATGCGCACGACGCCGGAGCCGTGCAGGTCGTCGGCTGGGACGGCGACCAGGCCATCGCGACCTGCCGCCTGGTGTTCGAGCAGCCCGGCCGTCCCTTTCCGCTCGAGACGGAGTTCGCTCTAACCTTGCCGTCCCGAGAGCGGACCGTCGAATGGGGGCGCCTGGCCATCGATTCGGGCCGCCGTGGCGAGGGTCACCGCCTCATGATGGGTCTCGCGGCGCGCGGCTGGATGGCGATGGAGGCGCGCGGCGCGACCGTCGCGATCGGGGTCACACCCGAGCGGCTCGTGGTGTTCTACAACAACTTGGGGTTTCCTCTCACGGTTCTCGGGCCGCCGCGCCTGTACTGGGGAGAGCAGCGCGTGCCCGTGCAGTGTGAGGGCGCACGCGCCGTTGCCGCGATCGGCCGGCTCTGGGGCGGCACGAATGTGGAGTCGCTGCTGAGGTAGCCGATGTGCAGTCGACATCCGAGTCGGTCGAGCCACCCCTCGACATCGGCAAGCGAGACATCCTCGAAAACAACCGGCTGGGGCTGTACGCTTTCCGCAACAACCTGGCATTTTTCGGAGTTGACTATAGGAACGTTCCTGAGGGAAACCCCTTTGACCGGGCCCTTGCTGCGGGAAGTGGCTCGCGACACAGACAACTTCTTTGAGCTCGTCGGGGCACTGTCTGCTCGCTGTGCGTCTGGTCGCAGCGATTCGAACCCGCCTGGCCGCGGAGCCTGCGGTCGCGTGCTTAGTCGAACGCCCCACGATTGAGCAACTCGCCTCACTTATCCTTGTGACTGAGCATTGACACCGCCTCCGCAAAGTAGGCGGTAGCGACAGACTTGTCTCTTGCTGGTCTACTTGCCTAGAGTGGGACGGGAAGCCTCCATTGCAAGTGCTGTTCTGTGAGGCATGACCGCACAACCATCACCGGGAGCATCGTTCCAAAAGTACCTCCCTAACAGGGTTTTCAGAAGACCGAAAACACGCCGTCTGATGCGCTCAGTTGGACCGTACCAAAAGCTCAACCTTGTGGAACGCGACTGCACGAAGGGGCGGCTATGGCATCCGAACCCTCCAGGAACTTTTGGGACATAAGGACGTTCAGACAACGATTGTCTACACTCACGTATTGAATCGCGCCGAATACGGGATGAACACAACCGAGAGATTTCGAGGATGTCTACTAGGGCTCGCGGTGGGCGACGCCGTCGGGACGACGGTAGAGTTCCATCGTCGGGGCACGTTCGAGCCCTTAAAGGACATGGTCGGCGGTGGCCCGTTCGCGCTCGCGGCCGGTCAGTGGACTGACGACACCTCGATGGCGCTGTGTCTGGCCACAAGTCTTGTCGAGCGAGGTGAGTTCGATCCTCGGGATCAAATGGATCGTTACTGCCGCTGGGCAAATACGGGCTATCTGAGCAGCACCGGGACTTGCTTCGACATCGGAACCACTGTCGTAACGGCGCTTAGAAGGTATCAGCGCGACGGGAACCCGTACGCCGGATCGACCGATCCGAACACGGCCGGCAATGGATGCATCATGAGGCTCGCGCCGGTCGTGATGCGTTTCTTTCCAGATCTTGACGCGGTCGAGCGTTTCGCAGCCGACAGCTCGCGTACTACGCATGGCGCGAAGGAGTGCGTTGACGCCTGCCGGCTTTTCGCAAGGGTCATCTGCCGTGCCCTATTGGGACGCTCCAGGGAGGATGTCCTCCTAGGGGACGCCGGTTCATTCTTCTCGTGCGAGGGGATCGCGTCGATTGCGCGCGCGTCTTACCGGACAAAGTCGGACAAGACTATTCGAGGATCAGGCTACGTGGTCGAGAGCCTAGAAGCAGCATTGTGGGCCTTCGCGCGTTCTGACACCTTCGAAGACGCAATCCTGATGGCGGCGAACCTCGGCGACGACGCCGACACGACCTCCGCAGTGTGCGGTCAGATTGCCGGCGCGTACTACGGGGAGAACGGGATTCCTCCGCGTTGGCTGGAACGCCTGGCGATGCGGTCCGAGATTACGAATCTGGCAGATCAACTTGGGGGAAGCTCCCGGACCTGACGGCTCTTCGCGCCGCAGTGATGCTGAGCATTAGCCTGTCGCTTCCCGCAGTTCCGATGATTCCGAATCGAAACCTCCGACGTGGTGAAATGTGCAGCGCCCGGCGTGGGGATGATCCCGTCCTGTTTGTCGGCCATCCGAAAGCAATCCACATGAGCGAGAAGCCGGCGAACCGCCGAGTGAAGACTGACCGCGCCTGAGTCCCTCACACGGAAGCACTGGACGTGTCAATGTGACGAAGGCCTAACTCCCGGATGGCGCGTGATACGGGATCTACGGGTGCTTCCGTCATCGAGTGTTGCTACGCTGCCACAGGGATTCGCGTATCGTCGACCGTGACCGAGATCCTAGAGTAAACGAACACGCCGAACACGCACGTCACCTTCTTCCATACCAAGAGAATCGTCGCTGACGAGAAGATCTCCCTTAACGTGATCCGCCGCGTGGTCAGACCAGCCTGGACGGCCGGCGTCCTGACTTCGCGTCCGAATTGCAGCGCCCGGTGAGGCCTGACGAAGTTGTAATAGCATCGCAGCAGCTCGAGGTGAGCCGCCAGACGTTCCTTGCATCGCGCGTAGCAGATCGTTCGGCGACAAAGATACGCCGAGCCCTGTCGGATCGTGAGATTCAGCCGTTCGATGAACGACGTGTTCAGTTTCTCTGAGTCCTCGGACTCCCTCAACGCCTGCTCCCACCGCCAAGGGGTTCTTCGCTCCACTCGGACCACGCGATCGTTTCGCCGCGTCTTGATCACTTGGCCGTAGAGACACGCTGGCCCAAAGACGCGCCGGACGACTTTTTCGTAGAACTCGAATCCGTCGGTGGCGATCAGCGGAAAACAGGAGCGATTCAGGCGCTTCGCAACGTCTCGAAAAAGCGTGAGCGTGTTTCGGTAACTCCGTCTGCCGACGACGGTCGAAGGCCACAGCCGAGACCAGACGTCGATCGAAGCGAAGATCCAGAAAGGTTGTTTCTTGCCACCGACGATCGTGCGAATCTCGTCGGCCTGAAGTTCCTCAACGGCCACTCCTGTGATCTTACGATCGTTGAATCGATGACGCGATTGAGCGGCTCTTGTCAGCCAGCGACCGACCGTATTCCAGGCGATTCTCTTGACGCGAGCGATGGCGGACTTGTTGAGGCCCTCGACGCTGAGCGCGGCGACTTCGTCGAAGGTCGCGCGACGATGCTGGAGTCGGTGGTAGGGCGTCGGAATGCTCGTGCAGAAGGTCTTGCCGCAAGCCCGGCAGCGAAATCGACGACGCCTCCCCCATTTCGTCCGGTAGAAGCCGTGCCGGATGATCTTTCCGGCCCTGGCTTTTCCCAACAATGGGCACTCGCTGTTTCCACATCTGAGACCATTCATAGTTTCTGGACCCGTCGGCGCTACGACTGGTCACCCCGGGGTTGAGTCTCAAATCCCAGCAGCTACGGGAGTTACGAGTGGGGCCACCAACAGCCGATGGCGGAAGCACCTCTCAAACGCGTCTAATCAGGATCTCCTTGAACTCGGTCCACCTGCCGGGAGCGTGGGCCTGAAGCTCGATGGGACCTTCCGCGAGGTTCTCCAACTGGTCGTACTCGAGGACCGTGTCGCCGTTAACGCGCACCAGGCAGTTGGGGCCGTCGACGACAAGTCGAACCGGGTACCAGACCTCCGGTTTGATGCGCGGATAGATCGAGCGCTTGATGGAGTACAGCGAACCTGTCGGATAGTGGGCGCCCTCGACGTCGTGAAGCTGGACTTCGTAGCGGCGGGGTCCGCCGCCGCCTTCAGCCCCGCGAAACATGATCCCGCTGTTGTGATGCTTCTGGTGCCGGACGAAGAACTGCAGTTCGAAGTCCCTGAACTTCTCCTTCGTTGTGATCTGGCCGTTGCCGTCGGCGTGAATGACTTCGCCTAGCAACTGCACATGGGGCTCCCCCGTGATGCCCCAGTTCTTAAAGTCTTCCGGACGGCGATAGAGCGTTTGCCAGTCGTCCTTCGACGGCAATTCGCGCACGCGCAGGTGCCGGAAGCGGATGGGATACGACAAAGACTGGAAACCGAGATAGCCGCTGCGAAAGCGATAGCGCAGCTCGGGTACGCTGGTAACGTCGAGATCCTGAATCAGCTCGTCGTTGGTCCAGACCCGCAGTTGCGGCCCATCCATCAGGATGCGGAAGCTGTTCCACTCGCCCTTGCTCTTCACGTTGACTTTGAGCGGGGGGACGGTCGGGAAAATTGACCCCATCGATTCGGGCTTCGGCTGATCGTCATGTTGATGAAACAGATGGATCTCCATCCCGCTTTGCATAGGCCGGCCGTGCTCGGGCGCATGAATATAGATTCCCGAGTCCATCCAGCCTTCGAGGAAGAACTCTCCGCGGAAGTCGAAGTTCTGATACTGCTTGGACGAGCTCAACCATGCAGGAAAGCCGGCAGACTCATGAACGACAATGGCGCCATCGCGGACATAGAAGGCCGTATCGGGTCCGTCCCGAACCGTCCAGCCGTCCAGCGTCTTGCCGTTGAACAGCGAGACGAAGCCCTCTTCTGGCGACTCCGCCGCCCGCAGCGCGCGGGAGAGAGCAACCGCTGGAATCGCGGCGAGTAATTTACGCCTGGTCAAGATCCCTCCTTCGAGCATACCGATGCTTCATTTCCATCGAACGCACCTGGAATGCAGTCTACCCGGATATCCGCCTAGCGATTATTTCCGTCGACTCGCGTTCCCGGTACTGCATTTTGAGCTGCATCGTGTTGCCTTCGATCGTACCCGTGTAAGTAACCGTGATGAGGTCGCTGCTGCCAGCGCGGACAAATGTGAACTTGATCTCGTTGCCCATGACGCGGCCCTCCTCGATCTTGGCTGAGCCCAGCTTGCCGTCCAGGGTTCCCGAGATCTTGTCGCCGTCTACCTGCAGGGTCAATTTTGCCTCGCGGGGTTGACCGGTCGAGGTCGTGTAGGCCAGCTCCCAAACGCCGGCCACGTCGGCGGCGGTCGCCGCCACGCTGAAGAGCATCAGCAAAAAAACGATTCTCATCAAGGACTGCACGATTGCCCTCCTGTCGCGGCCCGCTTGGCTGGCGCGAGTGTGGCCTCTCGCCCGCGTGGCACACGCCCAGCGATGGAAGCTAGCGGAACTCCAGAATCGCGCCGGGCCGCACCGTTATATACAGATGCTCGCCGTCGCGCCGATAATACTCGCTATCCCAACGGTCCGTCATTTGGTTGGCGCGCTCGGCCAGCCGCCCCCCATTGAACCGGATCTCCACGCCCTCGGGGGCGCGGAACTCCAGGGTCACGCTTCCGTTGTAGATTCGCGGATCGAGGTCATTGACGACCGCAAAGCGCGCTTGGGCGTCGCCGCTACTGATCGGCCGGACGTCCGTTTGCTCGAAAATCGCGCGATAGGCGTAAAGGGGACCCATCGGCACATACCAGACGTCGCGTCGCTTGCCGATATGGGCGAGATGTTGCTCGTAAAACCTGTCGGGCCCGAAGTCGAGCCATTGCGGATGGGAGAGAAAGTTGTAGATCCCGCCGCTCTGATAAATCTCATCAAACTTGGCGTTGTTTACGGTAACGTCGGTGTGGTTGCCCTTGCCCGAGCGGCTACCCTTCTGCACGACCTGGGTATAGGCGGCGTCAAAGGGATTGGAATCCCAGGTTTGCAGATCGGGGACGACGTGCAACTCCTGGGCTTCTCCGGGATAGTTACGCGCTACGATGTAGCCGGCCGCAGCGATTCTCTCCTGAACGAACTTTTGATCGGCGCAGTGCCCGCAGGGGTAGCACCAGGTCCAGACATAGGGCTGTTGCGTGTGGCGCAGGATGTCAGCCTTGGACCCTTTGATCTCGTAGTCGTTGTAGGCTTCCCGGCAGAACGCCTCGGTGGTGGGCCTTTGGCAGGGATGCGTGCGCGCATGCGAGCCGATCTCGTGCCCGTTGTCGACAGCCTGCCGCAGGCGCGGCCAAAGGTTCCAGATCTGCAGTTGATTGAAAAAACGCGCTTCGGGCGGAGGATCCTGCTCCGTGCTCACGAAGACGGTGGCCTTGATGCCGTACTTGTCCATCGCATCCAGGCAATCGGGGACGAACCTCGTCGAGTCGTCGATGGTGTGGGTCACCACGGCGCACGCGTTGTTGAGGTATTTCGTCTTGCCGATAAAGCGAATCGGGCTCGTGTCATCGGCGCGAACACCGCCGCCAGCCAGGAGTACAGTGAGAAAGCAAAACGGTACGTGGCAGTACCGGTTTCAAGTGAACGGAAAGGTGTATTGCGGACCGACCGGCTTGGCCGCCACCGAACGCAACAAGACGCCCGCGATGAGGGTCGAGGCCGAAGCCCGCAAAGAGGTAACAGAGGGGAGAGAGCACAGCCTGAAGCTGTCGGTTCAACCGTTCAGTGACGCTTCGCGGATGTTCTTGGCCTGGGCGCGAGGGGAACAC
The DNA here is from genome assembly GCA_963824095.1 of Terriglobia bacterium. Taxonomy (GTDB): domain Bacteria; phylum Acidobacteriota; class Terriglobia; order Bryobacterales; family UBA6623; genus JBBDWJ01. Next base: position 258,075 of record CAWGNS010000006.1, read on the forward strand.
AGAGACCATCCCAGCACGGTCGATCGGCTGAGGACAAGCTTCGCCAGCCTGGGTCTGTTCTTCGGGACGCGTCCGGTCCACCACATTACGTCGGGCCTTATCGATGACTACAAGTCTTGGCGACGCACCGAACATCAGGTGCGGGAGGTGACACTACGGCACGACTTGCACGCCCTCTCTAAGTTTTTCCGGTACGCAATGAGACACAACTGGTGCAGGCGGAACCTAGTTGAAGATGTAGAAATCCCGAGCGACAAGGACGCGGTGCGGATGCACCTCGTACCTCCCGCTGAAGAGATGATTTACTTCGAAGCCGCGAAGCGTCGATTCCCCAACCTCTACGACGCGGGCCGGTTGATTCTTCTACAGGGGATGAGGCCCGACGAGGTCATGGGGCTGCCCCAAGAGGATGTGAATCTTGACAAGCGAATGCTGCTCGTTCGCAGAGGCAAGACCCGGGCCGCCCGGCGGATGTTGAAGCTACACACCGAAAGCCTGTCCATCTTGGGGCGAAGGATTGATGGAGGAAAGTGGGTTTTCCCCGGGAAGAAGGCGGGAACTCACCTCACCAAGGTGAACGCCTCCCATGACAAGATCGTGGCGGAGACCGGACTCGAGTTCGTGCTCTACGATCTGCGCCACACATTCGCCACGCGGATGGCCGAGGCGGGCTGCGATCTTTCCTCGTTAGCGGCCATTCTCGGCCATTCAAGCGTCCGCATGGTTCAACGATACGTCCACATTACCCAGGCCCACCAAGATGCCGCCATGGCCCGATACGAGGCATTCCAGAATCGGCAGGCAACCTGCGACGAAACAGTCGCAGAGCCATCGGATACGGGAAACCGAGAGCACACATTCGTGCAGTGAGAGCCGCGCCAAGTCAGTTTCAAGTCAGTCCCGAGCGTGAATCGACGTGGTTGAGGGGGCTTGAGGAGGAGCGAGAATGAACGAGAGAGGAGAGATCAAACCCTATGAAATCAGCCAAAACCACTGATTTTGAATGGAGGCGCGGGTCGGAATCGAACCGACGAATAAAGGTTTTGCAGACCTCTGCCTTACCACTTGGCTACCGCGCCTTGCGGGTGGTGTATTTTCTCCGGTTCGGGATGCCGGTTTGGTTGTGGAGGCGCGGACCGGAATCGAACCGGTGTACGAGGTTTTGCAGACCTCTGCCTAACCACTCGGCTACCGCGCCTTGCAAGATTCAGTTTGGCGGGTTCCCGTAGCCAGAATGCCTCGCTTGCCGCCCTAACCGTTCCGTCCCAGTTGCCTGCCCTCAGGTCGTTCGCTGGGTGCTGTAGCGCCACTTGGATTCCGCCCAAGCCGACGCCTTTGCCTAGAAAACAAAAGCCCCGGTTCGGGGCTCCCTCGTCGGAGAAATCTGGAGCGGGAGACGGGACTCGAACCCGCGACATCGACCTTGGCAAGGTCGCACTCTACCAACTGAGTTACTCCCGCGTCCGTTGCTCATTCTAAGCTTCCCGATCTCGCGGTGTCAACGGAGTTACTTGGCGCGGCTTCCCCTTGCCCACAGGCGCGGCCCGGGTCGTGTTTGGTTGCGCGGGCCCTGGGTTCGGCTGTGGCCCCGGGGCCGGCTTGGAGATCCCGACCGGACAGACCGCAGAAACACAAACAACCAAAATGGTTTGCGCAGGCAACCTCAAGTCTTGCTTAGCGAGCTTTCGGCGGGCGGCGGCATCGTGAGCGCGGGCGTGCGGGGGCCTGGGCCTTGAAAATGTCCGGGGGGGGCGGATGGGGCTACTGCTGGCCTTCGCGAAGCTTTTGGGGAAGCTTGACGGTCCGCAGATTCACGGACAGTTCGGCGGAGCGCCAATCCTCGGGGGACCTCTGGGATCACGCTGCCCGGCTCAAGATGTTAGGATTGACCGTGACTGTGGCCTGCGACGCGCCGGCGCAGCGGAGGCAGGCGGCGAAACGGGGCGAAGTTCTTTTCGGATCGGGCAGCCCAGAGCCATGCCCCACTGGATCAGGCAGGCCAGGGGCCTACCGCACTTTCCCGGCAGCGCCAGAGGCTTGCCTCACTGCTTCATGGATACCCCCAACAGTTCGACTCCTCTTCTCTCTGCTTTGGGTTCGGGAGCGCAGCGTGGCAAGATCAGCCGGCGCCGGGCTTTGCAACATCTGGGGCAGGCGGGCGCGGCCGCGTTTCTGACGCGCTGCTCCTCGGCTCCCAAGCACCCCCGGCCCAACATTCTGTTTGTGATGACCGACGACCAGACGGCGGCGCAGATGAGTTGCGCCGGTCATCCGCTGCTGCGGACGCCCAACATCGACCGGCTGGCTTCCGAAGGGGTGCGCTTCTCCGAGGCCTTTTGCACCAACTCGCTGTGCGCGCCCGGACGCGCCACCGTGCTCACCGGCTGCTATTCACACGTGCACGGCATCCGCGGCAATTCCGAAGGCCGCGACTCGACCGAACGGCTCGACCCCAACCTGCCGACCTTTCCCAAGGTGCTGCACGAGGCGGGCTACAAGACGGCGGTGATCGGTAAATGGCACCTGCCGCAGGCCCCCGAGGGCTTCGACGAATCGAAAATCCTGCCCGGCCAGGGCGTCTATTTCGACCCCGAGTTTATTATCAACGGGCAGCGCACCCAGCAGCGCGGCTACGCCACCGACATCACCACCGACTTCGCGCTCGACTTTCTGCGCCAGAACCGCGGCGAGCCGTTCTGCCTGCTCTACCAGCACAAGGCTCCGCACCGGCCCTTTAAGCCGGCGCCGCGCCACGCCAAGCTGTTCGAAGACATCGAATGGCCTTACCCGGAAACCTACAACGACGACTACGCCACGCGCGAAATTGCCAAACAGGCCGAGGATATGCGCTTCGACATCAGCCTTGCCGCCGATTACAAAGACATCCCGCCTCAGCTTGGCCCGAAGGAAAAACGCGATTGGATTTTCCAGCGTTTCGTCAAAGATCACCACCGCGCCGTCTATGGCGTCGACGAGAACCTCGGCCAGGTGCTCGAGTATCTCGATACGGCGGGACTTGCCGAGGATACCCTGGTCATTTATACCAGCGACAACGGCTACTTCCTGGGCGAGCACGGCTGGTACGACAAACGCTTCATGTATGAGCCGTCGCTGCGCCTGCCCTTGCTGGTGCGTTATCCGCGGCTGGTCGAACCGGGGCGCGTCGAGCCACACATGGCGCTCAACGTCGACATCGCGCCGACGATACTCGACTTTGCCGGCGTCGCGGTTCCCGAGCAGATGCAAGGCCGCAGCCTGCGGCCCCTGCTGGAGGGCGATGCGCCGGCGGACTGGCGTCAAGCGGCCTTTTACTCCTACTACGAAAACTCCTGGGCGCTGGCCGGGCTCGGCGCCGAGGCCCGCTCCGACCCCAGCTTTCAATACTTCACCCCGCACCGTATCGGCCCGCACCGCGGCGTACGCACCGCCCGCCACAAGCTCATCGAGTATTACGGCGAAGGCAACTATTGGGAACTGTTCGACCTCGAGCAGGACCCTCACGAGTTGCGCAACCTCTATGGACAACCGGGCGCGCAGGATCTAACGGCGCAGTTGACGCAGGAATTGCGCCGCGTGCAGCAGCAATACGGCGAACAGGGCTAGCCCGCTTCTCTCACCCGGAATCGGCTGCGAGGCGGGATAGGTACCGGCAGGGGGGGCCGGCGGCAGGGCAGTGACCGTATTTCGCGTCGAAAAAATCAGAAACGCCGTGAAATTCGCAGTACGAAACACCGTGACCCCGGCGGCGATAGTCGCCGCCGCGCCAACCACTAGCGGAATGACAACCTGACAACCAGCGGCGCGGAGAGAAAAACGCTCCGCGGTCCCCAACGCGCTTCCGCAACCGTTGCAACCCCTACCGTTTGGCTCTGGTGTCGAGTCTTGGGTTTGGAGCCTGCGTTTCCGGGGAATCGCAACTGGAGGTTCGCGCCTCGGCCGGCTGGCCCGGCCGCTGTAGGTTTCGCACGGCACGGTGCCTTGGCGATGCGCCGGCGTGGGCGACCGCAAGTGAGGCGATTCGCGGCAATCTCCGTGGTTCCATTTGCTTGCGGGTCAGCAGCGCGACAAGACTGCGGGAGCGTCAGCGCCAGGGGCAAACTTCGTGTTCCGCGCAGCACGCGTTTGACCCGCGCACGTACTGGATTGCAGCACGAAAAGGCCGTCCGCCCCGATACTATTTCAGCGGCAACGGCGCCGACTCCCCTCCGTTCTTCATGTTTTCTTTATATCTGAAGTTATTTGAAAGCGTATGTCAGAAAAACAGCTCACGGATGCAAAAGATTTGAGGCGCCCGCGATGGTTCATGTTAGGATAGAGGCGGTTGCGATTGCATTCTAGGGGGAATGTAGAGCGTGTCGCCAGCCAAAGGCACGTCACGAATTCTCGTCGTGGACGATGATGAGGGCGTGCAGCAGTTTATAGGCACCATTCTGAAGCGGAACGGCTACGCCGTTCTGCGGGCCGACGATGGTCAGGCAGCCATCGCCCAGGCGATCGACAACTCTCCACACCTTGTGATTCTCGATCTTTCGCTGCCGGTGCTCAGCGGTTTGGACGTCTGCCGGCAGTTGCGGACCTGGTATCAGGCGCCGGTTCTAGTACTTTCCGCCTACGGCGAGGAGAACCTCATCATTCGCGCGCTCGACCTGGGCGCCGACGACTATCTCACCAAGCCCTTCCGTCCGGGCGAAATGCTGGCGCGCATTCGGGCGCTGCTGCGCCGCTCGTCGCGGCAGGCGACCGGCAAATCCACGCTGCGCGCCGGGAATCTGCGGCTCGACCTGGCGCGGCGGCGCGTCGTGCGGGGCAGCCAAGAGATCGCTCTCACGCGCACCGAGTTCGACGTGCTGGCCCACCTGGCGCGGCATCTTGACCGCGTGGTGACCTCCGAGACCATTCTGCACGAGGTTTGGGGCCCACATCACGGCCAATATGAGCAGACGCTGCGCGTACATATCGGCCACATTCGCAAGAAAATCGAACCTGACCCCACGATCCCCCGCTACCTGCTCACCGAACCCGGCGTCGGCTACCGGCTCACCTCGCCGAGCAAAGGCCCCCCCGAACGGGCAGCCGGCCACGCGGGGTGAATCGGGCTGCTCGGCAAGGGGCATACGGAGCCCCGGCGCGACGCCCAGCCAGCGCTACGCGGAGCCGCGGGCGTCAGCCCGCGCTGACCGCCTGGGCCGGGCAACACGGCCGCTATACCACGAGATATTGCCTGACGGAACAAACTCCGCAAGCCGGCTTCTCTGAAAAATCGAGATGCGAAACGCGGTGACTGTCCCCATGAAGCACAACTGCCGGGCCAGACTGGAGTTTTTCCGCTGCCTGTTACGGCCTGCGGCTCTGTTTTGGCGGGCTGCTTTCGTGGGTTGATGATTCCGTGCCGTTCGCCGCGCCGTTAGCCGCGGTAGTTGGTGAACTGCATGTCGATGCCCAGGTCGTGCTCTTTGAGCCCCGCGATCACCTGCTGCAGATCGTCGCGGTTTTTGCCCGTGACGCGCACCTGATCGCCCTGAATCGCCGCCTGGACCTTGAGCTTGGTCTGCTTGATCAGCTTGACGATCTCGCGCGCTTTCTCGATCGGGATGCCCTGCTGCAGATTGATCTCCTGCACCACCGAGGAACCCGCCGCGAGTTGGATTTTCTGGTAGTCGAGGCCCTTGAGCGGCACGCCGCGCCGCACCAGTTTTTGCCCGAGAATATCGAGCACCTGCTTGAGGGTGAACTCGTCGGGACTCTTTGCCACGACCTTGTTGTTCGCCTGGTCCAGCTCGACCGTGCTGTCGGTCCCTTTCAGGTCGTAGCGCTGCTGGACCTCTTTCAACGTCTGCTGAACGGCGTTCAACACTTCCTGCAAATCGATTTTGGAAACGATGTCAAAGCTCGCTTGAGGCATATCCAGGAGATTCCAAAGGGAAACAAAGGCGCGCCGGAAAGGCGTCTAGTTTTCTTCGAGCGAGTGGATGACCCGCTCGGTGATGCTTTTGACGATCGCCGGCAGCGCCGCTTCGAGCACGTCGCGCACGATGGCTTCGACGCGAGCGCGCTGTTTTTCGAGGCTGTCTTCGGTGCCCAGCGCCTGCTCGACGACCGAGGCAAAGTGGTCGGACAAATCGACCGACAACGCGGCAACGTGGTTGGCCGGTTTGGAAGCGGCCGCCGCCGCGGTACGGGAGACGACGGGATTGTCGGCGACCGCACTGCCCGCGCCGCGATTGCCCACAACGGTACTGCCGGCAACGGTATTGCCCGTAAAGGGATTGGCCCCCGGGTCGACGATGGCCTCGGCCGCGGCGATCGCTTCCGCAATGGCGCTGGCGGTGCTGGCGGCGGTATTGGCGCCGGAGGCGGACGCGCTGCTGCGCGACGCGCTCACCTCTTGCACGGCGGGCCGCTCTTCCAATGTGGGGACCACCGGCGGACGGTTGGCCTCGACCTGGTCCTGCGTCTCGAGAACCTGGCCCAGCAACGAATTGACGGTGTCGATGAGCGTGTAGGCGTCCAGCGGTTTGTGCAGCACACCGTCGGGCCCGGCGCTTTCCGCCTCGGCCGTGTCGAACGGTTCGAGCGGGCCGGCCAGCAGCACCACCTTCACCATGCCGAACTTGGGTTGCGACTTGATGTGCTTGCAGATTTCGAAGCCCGAAGGCCCCGGCATCCGCGTATCCACCATCACCAGGTCGGGGAGGTTCCCTTCCAGGTACAGCATCGCCTCGTCGCCATCCGACACAGTCACCACGCTGTGCCCTTCCTGGCTGAGGATCTGGCTGCCCATGCGTTGCGCGTGGGGGTTATCGTCGGCAAGAAGGATCGCACTCACCTGAACTGTTGTCTCCGTAGCGGGAGGTTTCGACGCGACAATGCACCCCTATCGTACCTGAATCGGGGGTACTATTTCATTCGCAGCCGATTTCCACCCACGTACCGGCGGCCCCGCCGGAAAGGCCCGGCCAGGCCGCCACTGCCGCCAGCGGGCGTAGTCCCCTACGCCCCTACCGTTTTTTGAGGCTTCCCGCCTTTTCCCGTCGGTGGTAGTTTCGCAGGCACCGGCGGTTGGGTGCCATCGGAAATTGCCCTTATGCCCGCCCCAGAGCCAGTTTACTACGGTTGTTGCTGGGGTTGCTGCTGGGGTTGCTGCTGAGGCTGCTGTTGTTGCTGGTTCTGCTGCCCGCCGGGGGCGCCGCCCTGGCGTGCATCGGGCTCGGTATCGAGCTTGCTCGGGCCGTTGATGGTCTCGGCGCTAACCTCGGCGCTGGGCCGTACGGGCGCAATGCCGGTGGTCTGGGTGACCCCGGGCGGCGTCGTTGGCACGAAAGCCGTCATGGTCGGGTCGCCCTTCTTGGCCGATTGGCGCAGGTCGGGGCGCGTGCCGAACATCCCGAATACCTTGCCGAACATGCCCTGCTCGGAGCTGTTTTCCAGGTTATACTTCATCGTCGAGAAGCGCTCCGGGTCGGCCTCGGGAATGGCGTGGTTGAACGCGGTGAGCTTCTGTTTGGCCGGATCGACGAACGGGCTCAGCGGATAATCGCGCACCAGCTTGACGTAGGCGTCGACCGAGTTGTCCTGGTACTGCTCGCCCATCTTCTCGTAGGTGTTGCCCAAGGTCCACAGCGCCTCGTCGCTCTTGCTGAACAGCGGGTAGTGGTCGGTGACGGCCTGCAGGCGGTTGACGCCCGCCCGGTAGCTGCCCTTCTTGGCGTAGAACTCGCCGACGCGATACTCGCCTTCGGCGATCACTTCCTGGACCTCGCGCAGCATCTGGCGGGTCTCGTCGGCATACACGCTGTTGGGATACTGCAGCAGCATCTGGCGGCACTCGTTGTCGGCCTTCACCGCGTGGGTATTGTCGCGGTCGGGCTTTTCCATCTGCTCGTATTGAATGCGGCAGACCTTCATCTGCGACTCGGCCGCCTCTTCCATGGTCGGGAAGAACGTGATGAAGTCCTTGTACTCGGCTTCGGCCTGGGCCAGCGCGTGCGAGGTGCCTTCGCGATACCAGCTATCGGCGATCGCGAGCTTCGCCTTGGCCATGTATTCGCTGTCGGGGTAGGTATTGATCAGAGTCTGCAGCGTAATACGACCCAGCTCGTAGCGGTGCTTCTCGATGTCGTGGATGGCGCGGTCGAACAGAATCTTATCCGGCTGCTGGGAGTTGTTGGCAATGGGGTTGTCGTAGGGGTCGCGGCCGCAGCCGGTGACGAATACCAACGCCGCGCACCCGATGAGCGCGCACAGCTTGATCGAGTTTGCTCTCAAGATCCTGGACTCCTTTCGCCTATCGTCGCACGAATCGTCTGGGCCTGTTCTTTGATGAACTTGTTCCCTGCGGGACGTATCCCTGTTGGACCTGATCCCGATTCGAATCGCGCGCAGGCGCTTACGCCCGCAGCAGTTGCGACTGCTCGATCGCCCGCTGCATGGCGCCGAACGCCTCGCCGGGGTCGGGGCCGCCAAAGATGCTGCTGCCGGCGACAATGATATCGACTCCGGCCTGAACCGCCGAGGCTACGTTTTCCTGCGTGATGCCGCCATCGATCTCGATCCGAAAACCGAGCCGGCGGTCTTCGCGAATTTGCTTCAGCCGCCGGATCTTATCCAGCGACGACGGCAGAAACTTCTGCCCCCCGAAACCGGGGTTGACGCTCATAACCAGCACATAGTCCACCATCTCGAGCACTTCGTCAAGCGTGTGGACCGGAGTAGCCGGGTTAATCACCACACCGGCCCGCGCGCCGTGATCGAGGATGTGTTGCAGCGAGCGGTTGAGGTGCGGGCAAGCTTCCTGGTGGACCGAAACCATGTCGGCCCCGGCCGCGACGAACTCATGAGAGTAGAGGTCGGGGTTTTCGATCATCAGGTGGCAGTCGAGCACGCGGTCGGTAAACGCGCGCAGCGACCGCACGATCGGTTGGCCGATGCTCAGGTTGGGAACGAAGTGGCCGTCCATCACATCGACATGGAGCATATGCGCTCCAGCCGCTTGCACGGCGGCGACCTGTTCGCCAAGCCGGGCAAAATCCGAGGCCAGGATGGAAGGAGCAATCTCAGCCATAAACCCTAACCAAGGGACTAAGTGTCATTCTATCATGGGCCTATCCGGCAATCATGGCCTGTCCAGCAATCACGGGCCTGCCGGGCCGAAGGCCAAGAGCCAGCCAACCGAAGCCAGGCGCCCCACCCGTGGAGGGAACCACCAGGCTTGCCGCGTCCCGATTCATCGGGACGGAGGGCCCCAACCCAAACAGTTGCCCCCGCCGGGCAGGCAAGCAACGCTAAAAGTCTTCACCAGATCGCCCAAGCCACACAAAACAAACCAAATACCAACCACACTCAAGCCGGTCGCCGGATCGCACAGGCAAAAAAGCCGTCTCCGGCCGCTATCCCGGGCACTCTAGAGAGATACGCACCAACCTCGAAGGAGGTTTTCTCGTTCCGCAACTTCTCCACAACCCCTTCGTTTTCTTCCGGTTCCAAAGAACACGTGGAGTAGACGAGAACCCCACCCGGAGCCAGGCACTCCAAAGCCCGGCCCAAAACCTCACGCTGCCGCGCCGCCAGGTCCTCGATATCGGCCGGCCGCAGTCGCCATTTGATTTCGGGATTGCGCGCCAGGGTTCCGGTCCCCGAGCAGGGGGCGTCGACTAAGATGCGGTCAAACCCGCGTGGAATCCTGCCGAACCCGGGCCGCAACGGCAGGCCTTGGCGGGCATCGAGCGCCACGCAATCGACCGGCTCCCCGGCCAGATCGCGCAACAGACGCAGGCGGTGGAGATGGCGATCGGCCGCCACCACGCCGCGGGTCGCGCCGAGGGCGTCGATGGCTTGGAATGTCTTGCCGCCGGGCGCCGCGCACAGATCCAGAAACGAGTGCCCGGGCCGCAGCTCGAGCAGCGGCACGACGCACTGCGAGCTCAAGTCTTGGATGCGGCAGCGGCGTTCCCGGAAGCAGCGCGTCTCGTGGACCCGGCCCCGGATTACCCGCCGCGCCGTGGGCAGCTCGGTTTCCTCGGTCTCGACGCCTTCCTCGCAAAGCAAACGCAGGGTTTCCGCCAGGTCGAACCTCGTGCTGAGCCGCAGATAAACCGGCGGCGTCTCGATGCCGGCCCGCATGATCCCGGCCGCGGCCTCCGGGCCGTACTCCTTCTCCCAACGCTGGACCATCCAACGGGGAAATGACAGCGCGGGGGTTGCCTCGACCGCTTCGCGTGGCGGCAGCTTGCGCAAGACGGCGTTCACAAACGCCGCCGCCGAGCGCTTGCGGGCCGCCTTCACCAGCTCGACGCTTTCGGAAACCGCGGCGCGCGCCGGAATCCGGTCGAGGAAGCAGAGCTGATAGCAGCCGATGCGCAGCGCCGCCCGCACTTCAGCGTCCAGCTTGGCCAGCGGCCGGCGGCCGACCGCGTCGAGCAGGTGGTCGATCTCGCCCTGCCGCCGCAGGCATCCCAGAGCGATCTCGGTAGCCAGCCCCTGGTCGCGCGCGTCGAACTTCCCTTCCCCGGCCCCCTCGCCCCGCGGGCCGCCCGCGCCGGGCCGGCGCCAGGCAGCGTGCAGCAACTCCGAAGAGAACGCGGCATCGCGTTCCACCCGCAACAGGATGTCGAAAGCAACGCGGCGGGCGGCGGAAACAGGCATGTTGGGATGGTGGGGGAGGTTGGGATGCTGCGGCAGACGGCCGCCTTCACGCCCGGCCGAGAGCGGCCAGAGCGGCGACCGGCGTATTGCGCGCCCGGCCACCCGCCGGCGGCTTTGCCGGGCCTTCCGGGAGCGTATTGGGGCCTCTGGCCCCAATACCGGCTACAAAGGGACGCCGGGCCGCAGTTCCTCACTCTACCGCACGCCACTCGACCGCACACCAGGTCCCCTGAGATTCCGGACTACCGCACTCGGCGCCGCGAGCCTAACAGGCTGCGGAAAAACTCCAGTCCGGCCCGGCAGTTGTGCTTGTACTTTGAGTCCATCCATCCCTTCGAGGACGGCAACGGACGCATTCGCGCGCTCTGGGTCGGGCGCACAATTGCTACAGCCGTTGGTTCAACGCCGGCCGGCGCCGTAGCGGACATCTGTGGCAGAATCGCTTCTATTCGGCGCCTCTGGGCCGCGATCACCTGCTCACCGCCTTACGCTACGTGGACCTCAATCCCGTGCGGGCAGGGTTGATCGAGCGGGCGGTCGAGTATCCTTGGTCCAGTGCCAGCGCCCACACCAGCGGTCGAGATCCCAGCGGGTTGCTCGACCTGGAAGGGTGGGCAGAGATCTGTCCATGCAACGACTGGGCGCCGTATCTGGAGGCCGCGACCAAGCAAGAAGCATTGCTGGCGAGGATTCGCGAGGCAATCGGGCAAGCCGATAGGAAGCAAGCCGTTCGTGAACGATTTGGAGCGGCAGGCCGGCCAGCGTCCAGAGCTACGACCCCGCGGCCGGCCGCGCAAGCACCTGGCAGTCAGCGCAGCTAGCCGCTAAACGAACTCGTTGGGGCAGCTCGGGTTACCGGCTTTGGCCAAGGTCGTAGCCTTAAAAATTGAGCCTGTCACGTTTTTATTCGACGTGCGTCGCTCTCTCGCCCTTTGGCGGACGTCATTCTTGCCTGGGAGGAACAAATGGCTCGCGTACGCGTGCACAACTTTGCGATCTCGATCGACGGCTACGGGGCCGGCCCGCGCCAGACTCGCGAGGAGCCCCTCGGCGTCGGTGGGGAGGCGTTACACGAGTGGTTCTTCCCGACCCGCACGTTCCAGCGCATGGGCGGGAAGACCGGCGGCACCACCGGCGTCGATGACGAGTTCGCTGGACGATTTGGCGATGGCGTCGGCGCGTGGATCATGGGTCGTAACATGTTCGGCCCGATTCGAGGTGCCTGGCCCGATGACACGTGGCGCGGCTGGTGGGGAAAGAACCCCCCGTACCACGGTCCGGTCTTCGTACTGACGCATCATGCCCGCCCGTCGGTCGAGATGGAAGGGGGTACGGTCTACCACTTCGTTACTAAGGGTATTCGCGAGGCGATGGAGAGCGCCGTGGCGGCCGCGGAGGGCAAGGACGTGCAGATCAGCGGCGGCGTGGCGACGGTCCGCCAGTACCTCGAGGCGAGACTCATCGACGAGCTACACGTGGCGATCGCACCCAGGCTGCTCGGCTCCGGCGAGCATCTCTTATACGGCCTCGATCTCACTGCCTTGGGCTATGAGTGCACGACTCATGTCCCGACCGCCGCCGCAACTCATGTCGTGCTGACAAAACGTCAGTGACTCGAGCCGTGACCGATGGTGAAAGAAGCTGCTTCCGTGGGACAGGGCGCTGCCTGGCATGGGACCGAAGGTCCATGAACCTCCCGTGTGCTTTGCCTCGGCCCAGCCGAGCTGCGCGCCAAACGAGGGGGGGACGGACGAAGGGGGGACGAAGGGGGGACGGAGCCCTTAATATTTGTAACATCCTGGCTCCTTGGTTGCATAACCGACCAATTTGCAATGAGTTAAGCGGCTAATCCCTTGCCGCCCGCACTCGACCACTTTCGGCGGCCCCGTCCGTCCCACGGCCCGCGGCGAGCACGACTTGACACGCGAGTTCCTCCGGAACAACGGCGTCCCCGAAGGGTATGCCGGTACGCGTGGCGGCCCGCAAAGCGCGCTCGGTCGTCGTGGTTTGACCCCGCCGGAGTCGCCGCTCCCAATCGGCGCACCCACCGAACTGCGCCAGCCCGTCGGTGCTGAGTAGCCCCGACTCGTCATATCCGGAGACATGCGCCCGCGCGCTCGACCACTCCCACGCCGTCGCCGTTCCCGTCATGGCCGCCCGCACCGGATTGAGATCGACGTAAAGCAGCGCCGCGTCGAGGTGAGACGGCCCCAAAGAGCAAGAATAGAAACGACTTCGCCACAGATGACCGTCGCGGCTGCGGCGCCGGTTGAAGTCCTGCGCGTAGCTGGAATGCACCCGGCGAACCAGGCGCGCCAGCGAGTCGTCTGCGTGCGGGACGACGATGAGGTGGACGTGATTGGACATCCAGCACCAGCCCAGCAGATCGGCCTGGCAGCGACCGAGATGGAGTCGCAGCAGATGTTGGTAGCGGCGCCTGTCTTCGTCGGTCAGGAAGACGTCTTGGCGATTGTTGCCGCGGTGGGTGATGTGATGCGGTGCGCCGACCGCCACCACCCGCGCTGGGCGGGGCATGAGGTTGGGTCGCCCTATTCTATCCTGTTTACAAATGTTATGGGCTCCGTCCCCCTCGGCCCCCCTCGGCCTCTCATCGGCGCTCACGCAGACTCCGAGTGGTCCGATGGCAAGCTGGTCATCGCCGGCAATCGAGGCAACATCGCCAAGCTCAAATGCCAGCGCCGGGACGATCCCGCCATCAAACGGGCGCTGGCGAGGTAGCATAGCGTTCCTCTTAGGCGCTCTGTATTTGCGATAGCTGCTTCCTATACACCATCAAGCAATAGATCGCCGCCCCAAAACTGGATGTGAATAAGAACAGCACCAGCCATCCAAGTTTCCAAGACTTCTGATCAATCGCCAGGAGGTATGTGACCATGCCGAAGAAAATCAAAATCCCCGAAATCACAAAAATCACTCATATCAACGCGACCAGGATCTTCAAAAGCATGTTGCCAGCTAAACTAGACACAAACTGTTCATAGGCGGGCGTGATCGTCAGTCCGATTGACACAGTCGCCAGAATCGCACATAGAGCCGCCGTGACGAACAAAATGCTCGCTCGACGATCGCACATGATTGAGCGAAGCGTGTTTGACATCAGTTACACCCGTTCTCCTGAGTACACTTCGGTGGCGGAGGCGTAGAAACGACACTCTCAATGTCGTTCAGCACTTTTTGTCCGTTCACGCCTACTTCGGAAACCCGGGACAGTTCCCGGATTTGCCCTGGCGCTCTGAGCGCGGCTCGCCGACTCCTCACGTCATCTTTGCGGTTGACGCCGGAGGCACACGCCATCAAGCACTTTATCCAACAACTCGGCCTCATCGGCTGATAGGTTGTAGTACGTTGCGCTTTCAGAGGAACGCGCAAGAAACCTCCAGTATTCCCCGTTCGAGGCTTTTCCACGAGCATCGACAACTTGGTCTCCATCCAGGTCACGATAGTTCGTCTCATGGTATTCCACGGAGGACCATACCTCGTCGTCCGAGGGGATCCCCAACCCCCAATTCGGACCTGCACCGTGCCGGATTCCCTTTGTGCCGCCTGGTGTCTTGATCACGAACTCCCGTTCCACATAGTCGATGTCATTACCTTGCGTTGTGGCTTTTACACCTCGCACCTTTGGCAGACAAAACGTACTCAGGAACCACTTGAGGGATAAACAATTGGCAGAAGTAGCGCAAGCATGCAACGAACCTGAATCGGATTCAAGCTGAATCTCGACAGCGGCGTCCCGCTCAACGCGGTAGTATCTGCTGTTGAAGCCGTTTTTCCGAAATACGATCGCCGGCGCACGGGTCTGGATCTCGAAGCGGCCTTCCGCATTCGTCCTCACCCACTGACGCGCGATGCCGGTATGGTCTACCCATGCGTCAACGAGTGGCTTGCCATCGATGTCCGTCACAATGCCGGTTAAGTGAATGGGGCTGGGCAATAGCAAGGCGGCTCTCTCCTTGGCTGTCTGCGCGCGGACCACGTTCAACAGAACCGCACAACCTATTGCCATAAGCACGCAGTAAATCGTGAGTCGCATTTCAGAAACTCCATTAGGGCAGCGGGAAAAATCGGAAAAATCGGGACAGCCTCGACTTTCATGGTAAGCTATTGCTAACCTCGTGCCCCGCCAAGCGCGGGTGGTGGCGGCGGGCGTCCCGCATCACATCACCCAACGCGGCAACAACCGGCAAGTGGTCTTCCTGCTCGACGAGGATCGCCGGTTTTACCTCAATCATTTGCGAGCGCAGGCACGCCATCACGGCGTGCGGCTACTGGGCTACTGTTTGATGAGTAATCATGTCCATCTGGTGGCCATACCCGAGCGTTCCGACAGTCTGGCTCTTGCCCTCGGGCAGCTCCACTGCTGCTACGCCAGGCGCTTCAACCGTCGCTATCGGCGCAGCGGCCATCTGTGGCAGAACCGCTTCTACTCCTGCCCGCTGGCGAGGTCCCACTTATGGCGGGCGTTGTTGTACGTGGACCTGAACCCGGTACGAGCCGGGCTGACTGGCGACCCAAAGGCTTATGTTTGGTCGAGCGCTGTGGCCCACAGCCGCGGAGAAGATCGCAGCGGCCTGCTGGACGCCTGGGAGTGGGGGGAACTCGACCCACGAGGCGAATGGGAGGAGTTTCTGGCCGCGCGAACTCTGGAGCTTGCCGACGCCGTGGCACTTCGGGAGGCGACTTACAGGGGACTCCCCTTCGGAGAAGCGGAATTTGCCAAGCGGCTGGAGAGCCAACTGGGGCGTAATCTGCAGCCAAAGCCCCGCGGTCGGCCACCCCAATCGGGCTCCTGACAAACCTTCAAGGCCGGCTAGTTTACATATATTTCGAGGCTGTCCCGGATTTGC
>CAWGNS010000007.1:0-835792 GCA_963824095.1 Terriglobia bacterium
TGGCTGCTTCAGTGGGTCAGACCGGACAACAGTTGCTGTTCGCCGCTTTCGGGGCCCAGCTCGAGCGGGTCGTCGAGGGCGTCGAGTTTTTTGAGCTTTTCGATCAAGGTGGTGCGTTTGATGCGCAGCATTTCGGCGGCCTGGCTCTTGTTGCCGTGGGCGCGTTCCAGCACGCGGTGAATCAGGGCGCGCTCGAAGCGGGAGACCAGTTGCTTGAAGTCGGCCGGACCCTCGCCCGCCGGGGCGCGGCCGTGCGGTCCGTAAGCCTCGCGCGCCTCCCAGGCCGTGCTCGGCGGACGCGGCTCGGGGAAATCCTCCAGCGCCAGCCACTGCCGCTCGCGCGAGCGGATCACCGCGATCTCAACCGCGTTTTCGAGCTCGCGGATGTTGCCCGGCCAGGCCCGCGCCATCAGCTCGGCCTCGGCGCGCGGCTCGACGTACTTGCGCGGCAGCCCGTCGCGGCGGCAGAAGCGTTCGAGGAAAAAATCGAGAAACAGCGGCACGTCCTCGCGGCGCTCGCGCAGCGGCGGCAGCTCGATCGGGAACACGTTGATGCGGTAGAACAGATCCTCGCGAAAGCGCCCTTCTCCAACCCGGCTCCACAGGTCGACGTTGGTGGCGGCGATCACCCGCGCGTCGACGCGGATCGTATCGACGCCGCCGATGCGGTGGATCTCGCGTTCCTGCAGCACGCGCAGCAGCTTGGGCTGCAGCTCGAGCGGCAAGTCGCCGATTTCGTCCAGAAAAATCGTGCCGCGATGGGCCTGCTCGAAGCGGCCCAGCCGCGCCTGGTGGGCGTCGGTGAAGGCGCCCTTGACGTGGCCGAAAAACTCGTCCTCAAGCAGGGTAGCCGGGATCCCGGCGCAGTTCACCGACACCAGGGCGCGCTCGCGGCGGCGGCTGAGGGCTTGAATGGCGCGCGCCACGCGTTCCTTGCCGGTGCCGGTTTCGCCCGCGATCAGCACCGTGGTGCTTTTGGGCGCCACCAGCCGCACTTGTTCGAGCACGCGCTGGATCGCTTCGCTGCGGCCGATCAAAAGTTGCTCGGAGGCGAGCCGGACGCCAAGCAGCTCGAGATCGAGCGACTCGGGCCTGCGCGCATCGCGCAAGTCGCGATCCCGCGCCGCGCCTCGATTCTCACGCCCGCGCGCCCGCGCGCCTGTGCCCACCTGTCGCCCAAGTCGCCCAGCTGTCCGCCCATCGCGCCCGCTGCCCGGCGCACGGACAGCATCGTGCGCCCTATCCTGTCCCCGATCGGTCGCTGTTTCGGGCAGCCGGTCGCGCACGCCATCGCGCACCGTGTCGTGTACCGTGTCGTGTACCGTGTCGTGTATCGTGTCGTGTATCGTGTCGTGCAGCCTGTCGCTCACCGCATCGCGCGTCAACGCCGGCGGGCGCCGTGGCTCCGGGCCCTGCGAATCGGCCGCCATGGCCGGCGGCAGGCGCGGCACGCTCGACCGCGATACGGCTGACTGCGGCAGGGCTGACTGCGGCAGGATTGTCGGCGGCGCGGCGAGCCGGGGGCGCAGCGCCAGACCGATCCGGTGCAACAGGTCTTCGGGCGAGAACGGCTTCAGCAGATAGTCGCTCGCTCCCTGCCGCAACAGCTCTCCGGCCAGCACCAACCCGTCGGGTTCGGTAAGCAGCACCAGCGGCACCGGTTGCGGCAAAGTCCTGGCGGTGTCGATCAGATCTCGACAATCGATCAGATCCCGACGATCGCACAAATCCCGAAAATCGCGCAGCTCCCGGCAGTCGGGCTCGTGTTCGAGGGCCAGATCGGGGCGCAGGTCGAGCAGCACAATGTTGGGCTTGAGCGCCAGCAGTCGCCCACGCGCTTCTCCGACACCGGCCACCGCGTCGACCCGGAACCCGGCCGCCTCCAGAGTTGACACCACCTGATCGCGTTCTTGACAGTCGGGGCCGATCAGCTCGACACGGCGCGCACCCGCGGTCGGGTTGAACGAGCAGCCGCGGCCGAACGAGTCGGGCCGGGACAAATCGCGCTGGGGCGAGTCGGGCCTGGGCAAATCGAGCGTGGGCGCCTCCTTCAAACATTCTCATCGGCAAATGGGATGTCAAGGTTAATGCCGGCGCCCGAACTGTTTGACACCACGGCGGCTTGGCGCCGGCCGGGCGGTAGGCGGGTCGGGCCGCCCCCGCAGCGTCCCGGTTTCAAAATGGAACGCGAGCGAAGCGTCCCCCCGTTCCGATATCTCCGTTTCCAAGGGGTCTGGAGTCGTTTTCGGGGCCATTTTCAAATGGAAACCGCAATGTCAAATTGGAAATCGCTGTAGAAATACCGTCCATTCATGAATTTAGCCAGCAGAGACGGGCTCTGGAGCGGGCCTTGACGTCAAAATCTTGACGTTTGGCGTCAGATCCTCGGACACTATCCTGCTGCGGAAGGGAGCGTATATTCCCGTAGTTTTAGTCATTTACAACCAGCGGCGCGGATGGCAGGCGCGATGCAGAGATAAGCCCGGTCGCTCGTCGGGGAATGGGAACCGCGGCAGACGACCGATTCGCGCCCCGGGCGTGAACTCGCCGCCGGTACGCGATGCGGGCGGCAGCGAAACGGGTTCGCGGGGGGCTCCAACTGATGCGGAGGGGACTGATGCCGACTGCTGCAACTGCCACCGCCACCCAGAGCGTGGCGATTCGAAACCGCTCGCCGTTCGACGGCGGCGCGGCCGAGCAAGACAAGCGCGGCCGACGCGACGAGCTGATTCTGAAACATCTGCCGCTGGTGCGGGCGATCGCCAACCGGGTGCGCGAGAACCTGCCGGTGCAGGTGGAGCTCGACGACCTGGTGCACGCCGGGATCCTGGGGCTGTTCGACGCGGTGGACAAATACGATCCGCGCAAAAAGGTGGTGTTTCATCTCTATGCCAAGCACCGTATTCGCGGCGCGATTCTCGACAGCCTGCGGCAGCTCGACTGGGCCTCGCGCGACCTGCGCAAGCGCTTCAAGTCGATCGAGTCGACCACGCAGCGGCTGGCGCAAACCCTGGGGCGGCTGCCCAGCGAAGCCGAGGTGGCCTCGTCGCTGGGCATCAGCGAGGAGCGCTTTCGCAAGCAGACCCAGGAGCTGTTCAGCGCCGGGTTGACCGCCGGCCAACCGCACCGCGTCGAAAAGCCCGACCACACCAGCTTCGCCGAAACCAGCCAAAGCAGCGACCAGCGCCCCGACGAGCTGTTTTCGAACCACCAGTTGCGGGGCGTGCTCAATCGCGCTATCGAGACCCTGCCGCCGCGCTACCAGCGGGTCATCAAGCTGTATTACGACCAGGACCGCACCATGAAGCAGATCGGCAACGAGCTGGGCGTCAACGAGAGCCGCGTCTCGCAGATTCATAAGACCGCCCTCGAAAAGCTGGGCAGCGCGCTGCGCGCCGGAGGCTATAGTTCGCCGACCGTATTCCTCGACAGCGAACGGCGGGTGTGAACGCCGGCAGAGGCCGACGGCGGCGGGGGGGAAGAACGTTGTTTCGCAAAAATCGGGTGTGGCGCACGAGAAGCAACGAGCCGGCAACGGTGGCGTGAACCTCGAGGTTTTTGCTGCGTCGCGATTCGTCGCGACGTAGGGCCAGCAAGAACCGCAGCAGGCCCACACCCAGAATCAACGATCGGACCAACACGGCCGTGGCGCCGTGCCTGGATCTTGCCCGGCGCCCGTAGCGCAGGGCTGGGGCTCTTCGAGACCTGCGGCGTTCCTAGAGGCTCGGGCGAAAGGCCGCAGGTCTGGGAAACACACCCAGCCCTGCGCTACGGGGTCTACCAGGGGGTGAGCGAATACAGGCTTTCGACGGCGGGCATCGTGGCCGTGGGCTGACGGTGGTGCTTGGCGGCCCTGCGTCGCGACGAATCGCGACGCGGCAAACCTGGAGGTTCACGCCACCGGTGCCGGCTCGTGGTTGCCGTGCTGCTTTACCCGTGCCGGAGGCGCGGTGGCGGTGCCGACGGCGGCGGCGGGGTTTCGGGCCAGCGCGGGGAAAGTGTCGCGGCAAGGGTTGCACGGGCCGTTCTTTGCCTTGCTCGAGGGTCCGGGACCGCTTCGAACTCGGCTTATGGAGTGGCTGTTTTGGGCCGATATGTCCATAGACTCGCCCGCAGAGTCGGGAGCGCTGGGCAGCTCTTGTTTCCCGGACTGCCGTTCCGGCGCCGATGTGGGCGAGCGCCGATCCTCCATGGCAGCTACTGACGACCAGCCCTCCGGGCACCGCTTCGCCCGCCCCAGCGCGGAAGGCGGCACGGCCCGCCCCAGCGCGGAAGGAGGCAAACTTTCCAACGCGGCGCGCAACGCGGTGAATGTCCCAGGGGGCGGCTCGCTGCCTTCCACCGTGGGCGGTTCGACTTCCCCGTCTAGCGGCTGTTCGCCTGACCCCGCCAAGGCGCACTGTGGCGCGCACAGTGCCGCTAACCCTTCCGCGCAGGCTCCCGCACCGCGCTGGGCGGTTGCCGCCGCTGCCGGGTCGGGAAGCTTCCCGGCCGGCGAGCCCCTGATTTCCGCTGGCGGCTTGCCGAACACAGGTGGTGGGGACTCACCGGCTCAGGGCAGCACGGCTCCACTCGCCGGGGCGGCCTCGCCCGCGGCCCGAGCCACAAGCGGCTCGACGCCCCCGACAATCGACGGCTCGACGGCCCCAAGCGCAAGCAGCTCAACGGCCCCAAGCGATGCTTCGACCCCGGCCACGGGCGGCTCGGCGGTGGCCGCCGGTGGGCTGGCCGACTCAGGGGAGCCCGACGGCGGGTTGGAGGCTGCCGGGGTGGGGGCCGGGGCGTCCGGGTTTGGCGATGCGGTGCGGGCCTATATGTTGCGTGGCGACGCGGCCGGCCGGGATCGGCTGGCGCGGTTCAGCCGCGAGCTGGCCACGCAGCACGTGCCGATTCCGCAGATGTTGACGGCGCTATGGACGGCGGCCGCGCCGGCTCTTCGCGACGCCTCGCACACTCGCCTGGACGTCGCGCTCGAGCATGTGCTCGAGGCCGAGAAGGATCTCACCAGCGCCTACGACCAGGCTTTCGAGATGGACCGCCGCTCGCATCTGCGGCTGGCCTCGGCCTACGCGCACAAGATCCGCGAGATCAATACGCTGCTCGACAACCTGCCGGCGTTTATCTTCCTCAAGGACCAGCGTTTCCGCTACAGCTCGGTCAACCGGCTCTACTGCGAGGCGCTGGCGATGCCGGCGCAGCGGGTGTTGGCCAAGACCGATTTCGAGTTGTTTTCGCCCGAGAGCGCTACCTTGCTGTCGAACCAGGAGCGCCAGGCCCTCGAGCAACAGGCGCCGTGCAGTCAGGAGGTGACGCTGCAGTTGGGCGGCGAGCCGCGTTGCGTGCTGTTCATCAAGGCGCCGGTGCTGAGCCCCGACGGCGAGCCCGACGGGTTGATCGGGGTAGGTTTTGACCTGACCGAGCGCAAGCGCACCGAAAGCGAGCGCGACCGGCTGGCGGCGGCGGTCGAGTCGATCGGCGAAGCGGTCTGCGTCACCGGAATCGACGGCACCATCCAGTACGTCAACCCGGCCTTCGAGCAGATCACCGGCTATTCGCGCGAGCAGGCGCTGGGGCAAAACCCGAGACTGCTCAAGAGCGGTAAGCATCAGACGGAGTTTTACCGCCAGATGTGGGAGACGATCCGCGCCGGCCGCTTGTGGCAGGGCACGATGCTCAACAAGAAGATCGACGGCCAGTTGTTCGAGGCCGACCTGAGCATCGCCCCGGTCCGCGACGACGATGGCGCGATCGTCAGCTTCGTCGGGCGTGACGCGCGACATCACCGAGCGCAAGCGCATGGTCGACACGCTGCAGCGCGCCGTGATGGTGAAAAGCGAATTCACCTCGATGGTTTCGCACGAGCTGCGCACGCCGCTGACCGCCATCAAGGAAGCCATCGACATCGTCGAGGATCAGACGGCGGGGCCGATCAACGAGCACCAGAAGAATTTTCTGACCCTGGCCAAGCGCAACGTCGACCGGCTGCACCGGCTGATCAACGAGACCTTGGATTTTTCGAAACTCGAGCGCGGCGAATTCCGGCTGCAGCCCGACTGGCACGACCTCAACGCGCTGGTCGGGGAGGTGGTCGGGCAGCAGGCGCTGGCGGCGCGCAAGAACGGCCTCGAAATGCAGTTCGCGCCCGACCCCGAGCTGCCGATGGTGTGGCTCGACACCGACCGCATCAGCCAGGTGCTCGTGAATCTGATCGGCAATGCGATCCGCTATTGCGAAAAGGGAGCGATCCGGGTGTACACGCGGCGCCGCGAGCGCGACGTGCTGGTGGAGGTCGAAGACACCGGACCGGGCATTCCGGCCGAGTCGCTCAAGAAGATTTTCGACGCCTTCCTGCAGCTCAGCAGCGGGCCGCACCGCCGCACCGGCGGCAGCGGGCTGGGGCTGGCGATCAGCCGCAAGATCATCGAGCTGCACGGCGGCCGGATCTGGGTCGAGTCGGAGCTGGGCCGCGGGTCGAAGTTCCTATTCACGCTGAAGGCGCAAGAGGCATTGGCCCAACGGCCGGCAGAGTGATCGACGCCGGCCGGAGGCAGGCCGCGGCCGGCGGTGGACGGCGCCGCCGACGCCGGGGCGCGGCCCGGCGCCGCGTCGCCGCCGTCGGGGCCAACGCAAAGGAGTGCTGAACGTGGAGCGAAATACGATTCTCATCGTCGACGACGAAGAAGACGTCGTCAGCGCGCTGAAATTCCGACTGGGGGTTTCGGGCTGCGAAGTGCTGACCGCGTCCAACGGCGCGCAGGCGCTCGAGATTCTGCGGGAAAAGCCCGTGAACCTGGTATTGGCGGACTTCATGATGCCGGAGTTGAACGGGCTGGAGCTGACGCGCATGGTCAAGGCGCACCCCAAATGGTTTGAGACCAAGGTGCTGCTGTTTTCCTGCAACATCGAGCCGCAATACCGGCAGCGCGCCCTGGAGCTGGGAGCGCTGGACTACTTACCCAAGACCGACGGAGCCAATGCCATCGTCAGCCGCGTCTACGAGATTCTCGAGCTCGACGAGCCCGAAGCGAAGGCGGCGCCGGCGGCGGCGGTCGCCGGCGCGCCCAGCTACGCCGAGTTGCGCAGCCTGGCGCAAAGCCTGATCGACGTGCTGCGGCTGGCCGGCATGCCCGAGGGGCTGCCGTCCTCGACGCAGTATGCGCTCGATTCGGCGTCGCGCATCGCCGACGACATTCGCAGCGTGGCCGAGCGCGGCGCCAGCGAGCCCGCGGCCGCCCCGCGCAAGCTGACCGTCCAGGCCGGGCGTCCGCCGGCGGGGTTGGACTAGCCTGGCGGCCCCCGGCGGAGCTGCGCTGGAAGGAAAGCCGCGCTGGAGACGATAGGCCCGCGGGAGCGGGGGACGTCCGGGCGGAGCCGACGAGGATGGCCAGACCGCGTTGGACAAGCCGGGCGGAGTCGAACAGGACAGGCGGGGTCGAACAGACAGCCTGCACGGCGACCATCACTCTGGCGAGGGCGCTGTCTTGGAGGCAGCCACCGGACGGGCGGTATGGACAAACTCAGAGCAGCGAACCCGGAGATGGCGGCCGTAGGGCAAACCCCGATCATCCTGATCGTTGACGACGAGGAGGATGTGGTGCGCCCGATCGCCTTCCGGCTCAACATTCAGGGCTACCAGGTGTTGCTGGAGCCCGACGGCGAGTTGGGCTTCGAAACGGCGGTGTCGGAGCATCCCGACCTGATTCTGCTCGACATCATGATGCCGGGCATCGACGGGCTGGCGCTGTGCGAGATCCTGAAATCGCGCGACGACACCAACGATATTCCGATCATCATGGTGACGGCAAAGACCACGGTGGGCGACGTGGAAAAGGCGTTTGCGGTGCGCGCCGACGATTTTGTCGCCAAGCCCTTCGAGTGGCAGGAGTTGCTGGGCAAGATCAACCGCTGCCTGTCGATGAGAGCCAACTGAGAGGTCGTGTTTGGGTTGGACGCTTCGATGCCCCTGGGTGTGAGGCGGACCTCTGGCTGGCGCCGGCGCGGGCCTGCGGCCGAAGGTGACGGGGGACTCTGGCCGGCGGCGTCGGCGTGGTTGCCAGATCCATCACCAGCTCGTCCCCTCGGGAAACTCGCCCGTCTTCTCAAACGCCTGGTAGGAAGCCGGCTGGATGTAGATATTGTGGAACTGCGGTTCGTGATTCGGCGCCTGGCCTTCCTGGTAGCTCAGCCCCAGCGAAGACCCCACGAACACCCACTCGCGGTACCCCTCGGGCCGAATCAGCTCATTGTCCGCACCGAAGCGAGGCTCCACCGGCCCCGCCGCCGAAGCACAGCGCCGCGGCCACAACAGCCGCAACCGCCACCCCGCGCCAAACCCGCCACCCATTGGCCATAGAGAAAACATACATACCAATTGCCCCACGGATACCACCCACCATAACCAGTGGGACATAACCAGTGGGGGCAGGCCTCCGGCTTGCCCTGGCCCTGCCGGCCGGAGGCCCGCGCCGCAATGGCGAACCGGCGAAGGGCAAAGGGCCAAACTCCAAACGTCGGCCCCAAGACGGACGCAGCCAGCCGGAGGCTCGCGCCACCGGACTTGCGAGGTTCAGAAAGGCCAAACTTGCCAGACAGACAAGATTGTCTGTCCCACGTCTCAGGGCCACGCCCCGCGGCAAGGTGACAAACTATGAGGACAGGCGCGAGCGCCTGTCCCCCCAACCAACCCAGGGCCCTGTTACTTTACTTGCGGCGCGGCCGCTTGAATGGCGATCAGCGCCGAGGTCGTCGCTCCGTTAGGCATGGTGATCTTGAGTTCCACTTCGTCGCCCGCTTCGACGCCCTGGGGGACCACGACGTTGATCTGGTCGAGTCCCGCGAACCCGGGCGCCAGGCCCGAAAAGACCACTTGCGCGGGCAGGCCGCCGATGGTGACTTCGGGCTGCATCACCGTCCAGTAGAGAACGTCGCCGGGCGCGACTTGGTCGCTCGGCAGCACGTCGCCCGCCGGCTCGCCGTCGGGGGTGGCGCGGCCGAGTCCGGTGGCGTAGATCTGAATGGTGTCCCCCGGCTTGGCCGGTTGGCCGCAAGTCGACAATGCGTTGATCCCGTCGGCGGCGCAGTTGATCGGAGCCCCCAACGCCACGGATACCGCATCGGGAATCGGCAGCCAGACCGTATTCGCAAGCGCATCGCCGACTTGGGTCGTCAGCGTCGCTACCGCATAGACGCGGCCGCTGCCGGGGTCATGAATCGGGAAGATGCCCGGCGCCGCCTCGGTCATCTGCAGCTCGAAGGCGATGGTTTCGCCGGTGGTGGCCTTGAGCACCACGTTCACCTTTCCGGTTCCCGGCAGATCGTTGGGCGCCAGCAGGTTGATCTGGTTCTGCGAGGCGATGACGTGGAACAACGGCGCGGCTTCCCCGTCGAAGGTGAGTGAAAGGCCTTCGTGCTCGGTGGCCGGGAAGACCCCCAGGTTGTCCGAAGTCGGCAGAGCGTCGGCGAAAGTGGTGATGATCGAGCCGGGTGCGACCGGTCCCGCGGCGAAGCTCGCCCCGTTGACGATGCTGCTGATCGACAGCACCGTTTCCATCGGCAATACGGCCGGGGTACTGCGAACGGCGTTCATGCCGTCCTCATCGCTCATCTGCACGACGACTTCCTGGTTTCCGGAGAGTCCTTGGGGAATCTGGAAGTTCACCTGAAATGTATTGGCCGCCGCCGGCAACAGTACCGCGGCGAATACATTCGCCTCGACCTCACCCTCTTCCTGAGCGACAACCGTCTGCTTGCCGAGGTTTTGCTGGGTTAGTGGCGCTTTCTTGAGGAAAACCCGCGCCGTCCCTAACGCTGCAATCTTCGTGGCGGGAGTGACGTCCCCGAACGGCGGGTCGTCCTCGGTATTTCCCAAACCGACGACCAGCGCCACAGCGTTGTCCCCGGCCTTGGCGCGGTGCTCGGGTGAATACTTGGTGAACTGGAAGTCGGTGAAGAAACCGTTGCCGGTCTGGTCATCGATCAGCACCGCCGGCGCGTATTTCTCGATCGTCAGCGGGACCGGTTCCGAAGAGCCGGCGCCTTCCACGTTGGCGACCAGCTCGGTCGGCCCCAGCGGCAGGTCCCAGGGAAGGTAGAGCGTCGCCTGGGTGTCGTTGGCGAACACGATCGCCGCATGTTCTCCACCGACCGTTACCGTCAGCCCGCAAGGGCTGCTATCGATCGCCAGGGGAATCGTGGCTTTGCACTCGGTGCCGGGGGTGACCAGGTTGCTTCCGAACAGGTAGACCTCGGAACCGGGCGCGGACTTGGTGATCGCCTGATAAGAAAGCTCGGTGATCGAGCCGACCACGGGGGCGTCCTGTCCGCGTACCACGTTCGTCGATAGAAGAAACGAAGAAAACAGGAGTCCCGCGAGGGGAATCCCGTGCTTCCCAAAGAGGGTTTTCATGTTGGGTCCCTTTCTCCCTGCGGCGGCGCACAAGGCCACGCTTGCCACCTCCAGGTTCTGGAGAGCGGTCACGCTACATTCCCGTCTGGGGAGCGAAGGGATGAGGCAGCGGGATTTCGAAACGGCGCCAGCTCGTGACAGTGCGCGGTGTACCTGCGGGCAAACTTCACCCCAGGATGGCTTGCCGCAAGAACGATCTTTGTCCTTTATCCATTACCAGCTCAGTGAGCTAGGAGCAGATTCTATCACGCTCCGATAAGAAGCGGTAAAAGTTTTCTATCTTTGTGGTCACAATTATTTTTCTTGGTCACAATAAGAAGGCGGGCCTCGTCTGCATGCCCACGGATGTGATGTAATGGGCGGCCGCCGGCTAGGGCAACACCGTCAGACCGCGCCACGGCTTCGGCGCCAAGTGACGCAATCCTGCGCCACGGCCAACCACGCTGGTGGCGCGGGCCAGCGGCTGGCAGTGCCGCTCTCGGGCCGCCGTCCTGCTGCCGCCCGAAGAAGGCCACCCAGACCCAATCTGCGAAACTCCCCGGGATCACGGAACCGCAGCGGACGCCCAGTAAAAAGGGCCGACCTGGAGGTCGGCCTTTCCTGGCTATCCCCCCCACCCCAATTGTTCCGGTACACCGGCGTGGTGGCGTGGCAAGAAACGTCGACCTCCAGGTCGACGCAACCGGCCGGAGGCCCGCGCCACGGGCCCGCGCCACGGTGCCCACGCACCACAAGTGCGCACGCGCCATGGGTGGCCACGCGGCGTGTGTCAGTTGCCGAGCCAGGCGAGCAGACGCGCGGCGGTCAGGGATCCGGCCGGGGCGTAGGTCAGCGTTTTGGCTTGGATGGCCGGGGCGCTGACGCGCTCGAAGCGCTCCCGGACGGGCTCCAGTTCCGCTACGCCGCGGTCTTTGGCTCCGCAGAACAGGACCTTCCTTCCACGCAACAGCGTCAGGATGTCGGGGATGTCGCCGTGACGCAGCGCTCCGGGAATGATGGCTCCCAGATCGACGCTGTAGTGGGCGCCCTGAATGCGCCCGTGGTGCATCGCCATCGAGTTCCATTTTCTGAGCAGGTCTTCGGGCGAGGAGACCTGGGCGGCGATCATCTGCGAGACGAAGCTGTGGAAGTAGCCCGCCGCCACGACGCTGCGAATGCGTTCATCGTCGGCGGCGGCCAGCAGCGCGGGCAAGGCATCGTCGCCGCGGCCGACGACGGTGAGGCCGTCGAGCGGCAGGTCGTTGCGGCGGGCAATGAAATCGACGGCGCGGGTCAGATCGAACGCCCGGCGGCCGGCGATGGGGCGGCCATACATCATCAAGATCGAGATCAGGTGATAGTTGTTGTCGCGGTTGCCCATCACGCCGAGGGTTTCGCCGCGTCCGCGGGTGTCGATCGCGAGCACGGCGTTGCCGGCGTTGCGCAGCGGCTCGACCAGTCCGGATTCGGCGACGGCTCCCTTCCCTGCCTCGTCGAGGACGACGATGGTGCGCTTCGGTGTGGCGTTGTTTTTCGGCTTCCAGAGCAGGCCGGGAACGTACTGCCCGATTTCACTCAGAAAGTAGACTTTTTCCGGGCCGTCGCCCTTGCTTTCCTCGACACGGATCGGCATCAGGTTGTGCGGCTCGGGGTCGGGCGGGGCGGCCAGGTCCTTTACCCAGGCGAGCAGATTGGCGCGTGCGCCGGCGGTGAGCGTGTCGGGCATCGCCCTCACCATCTCGAGGCCTCGCTGGCGGGCCAGTTCCACCACCGATGGCGCGCCGGGCATCAGCTTTCCACCGGGGTCGCCCATCAGGCGCGCGTCGTCTTCCGGCAGCGGCTGGACATCGCCTTCGTCGATGGGGCCACCGTCACCGCGCGCGAGCAGGTGCTTCGCCATCCAGCCGTACATCTGCTCGCGGAAGGGACGCGAGTAGGAATGCGGCTGGTTGGGCACGGCGTAGAAGCGGGCGCGTTCGGCGTAGTCGAGCACCGCGTAGAGGGCGCGTGTGTTGGCGGACGTCTTGCGCGCGCCGCTGAGGGGGAAGATGGCATCGCGCTCGCCGTTGAGCATCAAGACGGGGCGGGGAGCGATCAGGCCGGCGATCTCGAACCACTCCATTTCGTGGAACAGGCCCGGCATGTAAGAGCAGGTGCCGTGGGCTCCGCCATACTTAATCCAATTGTTGAATAAAAACGTGTATCCCGAAATCACAGCGGCCTTTGGCCTGGGGTCGAGCGCCGCCGTGTAGAGCGTATTGAGGCCGCCGCCGGAGTTGCCGGTGATGCCGATACGGTCGGGGTCGACATCGGGGCGGCTCTGCAGATAGTCGATGGCGCGCATGCTGTCCCAGACCATCCAGCCGGTGACCGTTTCCCCCAGCGGCAGCAGCGCCCAGCCCGCTTCGTGGTGGCTGTTGCCCGAGATATTGCGCTCGCCGTGGCCGATGGCGTCGTAGGCGAGAACGACGAAGCCCATCTTGGCAAGCTTGATGGAGCGCGCCTGCACTTCGTCGTTGCGCTTGCCGGCGGCGAGGATATGGCCGATGGGGCACAGCACGGCGGGCAGGCGCCCGGCCGGCGGGTTTTTGGGGCGGTAGAGGTTCGCGGTGACCGGAAAGCCCGGGCGGCTGTCGAAGATCAGGTTTTCGACGACGAAGTCGCCGCCGTCGTAGCCGGGCGTGATGCGCACGTTGAGCGGCGTGCGCTCGGGAAGCGGGTCGAGGCCGAGAGATTCGCGCAGGGCGTGGTCGACCTGCGGACGGCGCGCGCGCCATTCGTCGGCGGTGGCGGGAACCTTCCAGCGCAGCACGTATTCGGCGGCGTCGGTCATCGCCTTTTCGAGCGCCGGCGAATTGGGCTCGACGTTCCAGTCGTCGAGGTCATTGATGTTGGGCGCCACGACCCAGCGCGGGTCCTGCTGCGCCGGGGCGGCCGCGGCCAGCAGGAAGGCGAAGACAGCGAGCGATCGAAGAACTTTCATAATGCGTGCGATCGGAATCAGGACCGCCGGTATGTTCGGCGGCGGCGCAAGGAAGCCGTCGCAAAGGGCGCCGAGAGGCTCCGAAGCGGGTTTTTCCGTACCCTCCCCAGTCTAACCCGACGGGTCGCCGCGGTCGTTGGGCGATAGGCGGGAGGCGGCGGCCTGCGGCTATTTTGTGGCCGCGCGGCGGAGCGTTATCCGCAAAACCGTGTCCATGGCCCCCGCGATGGAGCGGCCGACGGTCCTATAGTAGTAACTATGGCGGCGACGGTTTCGCCCTGAGAGTGAGGTTATTGTGCCGGAAGTCGATCTGAAAACCGTTTACGATGCCATCGTTGTGGGTTCGGGCGCGGCGGGCGGCATGGCCGCCCATGTGCTCACCTCGCACGGCCTCAAAGTGCTGTTGCTCGAAGCGGGGCCGGAGTTGAATCTCGAGCAAGAGCTGCAGTCGATGCGCTGGCCGTATGATCATCCGCGGCGCGGCGAGATGCCGCCGGACCATTACGCGCTGTCGGACCGCGACTACCGCGAACAGCCGCCCTACGGACGCGGCAAGCGGTTCAGCCGCTATGACGCCGTGCATTCGTATGTGCAGGGCTGGTCGGGCCCCGACTACAGCAAGAACATCGTAGTGAACGAGAAAGAGCTGCCCTACACCGGGACGCCCTACGCCTGGGTGCGGGCGCGCTGTGTCGGCGGCAAGAGCAACATCTGGGGGCGGTTGGCGCTGCGGCTTTCCGATTACGATTTCAAGGCCGCCAGCCGCGACGGCTTCGGGATGGACTGGCCGATTTCCTACAGCGACATCGAGCCCTACTACGACCGCGTCGACCGCTATCTCGGCATTTCCGGCGTCAAGGAAAACCTGCCGTATCTTCCCGACAGTATTTTCCAGCGGCCGACCAAGCTGAATATCGCCGAGGTCAAGCTGCGCGATTCGCTGGGAAAAATGGGGCGTGTGCTGACGCCGTATCGCGCCGGGGTCACCACCGACGGCCTGAAGCACAACAAATACCGCAGCCGCTGCTTCGGGCGCGGCGCGTGCAGCCGGCGCACCGGCGGCTGCGACATTCACGCCGCTTTCGACTCGCCCTCGGGCCTGATCGCGCCGGCGATGGATACCGGCAACCTGACGCTGCGGCCCAACGCGGTGGTTTCGGAAGTGCTGGTCGATAAAGACAGCGGCAAGGCGCGCGGGGTGACCTTCATCGACCGCGAGAGCAAGCAGCCGTATGAGGCCAAGGGCAAGACGGTGGTGCTGGCGGCGTCGACGCTCGAGACGGCGCGGCTGATGCTGCTGTCGAAATCGACGACGTATCCCAACGGCATCGGCAACTCGTCGGGTCACGTCGGCCACAATTTTTGCGAGCACGTCATGGGTCCGGGAGTGACCGGGCTGGTGAAGGATCTGGTCGGCAAGCCGCCGACGCTCGACGACGGGCGGCCAGGCGGCTTTTACGTGCCGCGGTTTCGCAACCTCGCCGAACGCAGCTCGAAGTTTCTGCGCGGCTACGGCTACGAGGGCGGCAGCGGCTCGGAGATGTTCCCCAACGGCACGGGCCGCAAGGGCTTCGGCGCGGCGTATAAGAAGGATGTGCGTGACCACGCCGGGGCGTTCATCAGCATGGGCGCGTTCGGCGAAGTGCTGGCGCGCTATGAGAACTACGTCGATCTCGATCCGCAGATCAAAGACAAGTGGGGTGTGCCGGTGCTGCGGTTTCATTACCGCTTCGGCGACAACGAGCACGCCATGGCCAAGGACATGGTGGACAGCGCGCGCGAGATGTTCGAGCAAGCGGGCATCGAGATCGTCAACGCGCGCGAGTCGGTCGACCTGGAGGGCTGGTCGATTCACGAGATGGGCACCTCGCGCATGGGCAGCGACCCCAAGACCTCGGTGGTGAACCAGTTCCAGCAGGCGCACGACGTCAATAACCTGTTCGTCGTCGACGGCAGCACGCACGTCAACGCGTCGTGCCAGAACCCGACCTGGACGATCATGGCGCTGGCCTGGCGCTCGTGCGATCATCTCGCCGAGGAACTCGGAAAGGGGAACATCTGATGGCGAAAACGAACGAACCCCAAGGTACGGGTAAACCATACGCCCCGGGTGAACCGCACGCTACGCGCCGCGACGTGCTCAAGGCCGCCGGCGCGGTGGTGGCCAGCCAGTTCGTACCGCTGCGCGGGTCGGCCGCGCCGACGGCGCAGACGGCGTTTTTCACCCCCGACGAGTTTCTGTTGGTGGACGAGTTGACGGAGTTGATCCTGCCCGCCGACGATCATTCGCCCGGCGCGCGCGCCGCGCAGGTGGCGGCGTTCGTCGACCAGCAGCTTCACGAGACGGTGGTCGAGGAAGAGCGCACGCTGTGGCGCGATGGGCTGGGGCGCGTCAACGCGCTGTGCCAGAAGATGCACGGCGCCAACTTCCTGAAGGCGACGCCGGAGCAGCGCGTGGCGGTACTGACCAGCATCGCCGAAAACGAGGACAACCCGCAGACGCCCGAGGAGCACTTTTTCGACGAGCTCAAGTCGCGCACCACGTTTGCCTATTACACCTCGAAGATCGGGATTCACACCGAGTTGGAATACAAGGGCAACGTGTATCAGGAAGAGTTTTCGGGGTACGACGCCAAGCCCGCGCACAGCGAGTGAGGCGACGGGCGCCCGATCGCGCGCCGGTTTTCAAGGGGTGGGACGGACAATCTTGTCTGTCTTGTGTAGAGACAGGCGCTCCCGCCTGTCGCCGCCGCCAGGCGGCCTTAGCCTGTCTACCCATCCAGGCCAGCGCTGAATCCGAACTCGCAAGACGGCCCCGCCAGTAAGGCCTCCGCTTCGCGGCGGCCGACAGGCGAGAGCGCCTGTCTCTACCTTCAGAGCAAAACCCGGCAGGACAGACAAGATTGTCTGCCCCACGGAACCTGCGGGTCACAGACAGGATTGGTCACAGACAGTGCGCAGGAAGTGGAGGCCGGGCGTCATCTCGCCGCCGTCAACCAGGCCTTCGTGAAGCGCTATCTGGGCGAGCGTAGCGCGCTCGGCGTGGCGTTCAGACCTTGATGAAGATGCGCCGCTTGTAGAGCCAGTAGCACAGGTACCACATCACCAGGAACACGCAAAACGCCTGCGCGATCGGTCCGAACTTGCCCAGGAACTCGTAGTTGCCGGTGAACACGCCCACCGAGCGGTCGAGCCAGCCGTAGAGCGCTTCTTCGACGCAGTAAATGAAAATCGAGTTCATGCCGACCACCACCAGCGGAAATGCCAGCGAGCGGAAACCTTTCACTTCGACCAGCCAATAGAACGCCAACAGCATCAGCAGCACGCAGCCGAGGCTGGCGAAAGTGAACGCGGTGGTGTGGATGCGCTTGATGATCGGGATCACCGGGTTTAGCCCGTATCCGGCGATCAGCAGGCCGACGCCGCCGGCGGCCAGCACCTTCATGCGGTAGGCGTGGGAGTGCTTTTCGATCATCAGGTAGCCGCACCAGACGCCCAGCAAGGTCACCACCGTGCTCGGGATGAAGTTGATGTTGGCCCAATGGCCGGGGTTGCTCTGGCCGAAAATGAACTGATCGATGCGCTCGCCAATGTTATCGCCCATCGAATACGGCCCGGCCGAACCCGGAAAGGCGATAAACAGGATCGTGTAGCCCACCATGATCAGCGCCGCGGTGATCACCTGGCCCTTGAACGGCAGCTTCATGATGAAGTAGCAGAGGAAATAGGTGAAGCCGATCTGCGCCAGCACGTTGATGAGCTGGAAATGCAGCCGCCCCGAGGCGACCGCCATCAGCACGTTGCTGATCACGATCAGCATCAGGGCGCGATAGGCCGTATGGCGCCACACCGCTTCCTGGCCGCCGCGGCGCGCGCGGGCCGCGTAGGCAAACGGCATCGCCAGCCCCACCATGAACATGAACGAAGGCTGGATGGTGTCCCAGAACATCATGCCTCGCCACTCGACGTGCTCAAACTCACGCCCAAGCCAGCCCCAGGTGGGGTCTTTCATCAGCGTGTACAGCCCGAAACCATGCGCGGCGAGCATGGTCATGATGAAACCGCGGAATGCGTCGAGCGACATCAGCCGGTCGCTGGAAGTGTCTTTTTTGGATGGGGCGGGCTCTACGGGGACGCGGCGAAACGTCTCCGGCGGAGCGCCAACTATGGTTGCCATGCGAGGCCTCCTCGAGTGGTGCCTTGGGGGCGACGTTAGTCTATCACGCCTATGGAATAGTGGCGTGGAGCCGCTCGCGGAGTTACCTGCTTTTGCGGCGGAGTTTCCTTTTCGCCGCCCGCGGGTAGCTTCGCGGGGCCGCTTTTTGCCGCCCTTGTTGCTCTGGCGGCTGTGTGCGGCGCTTGGTAGAGAGTGTAGAATGGCGGGAAGCCGTTGCGCTTGTCGGGAGCTTGCCGGCGGGGCTCTGCTGACCGGCAGTGAGCTCAGCGGCCGTTGTTTTTTGTTGGTGAGGACGGGCGATTTGGGGCAGGCCGGAGCCCTGCCCCACCGGTTTGCCGCTTCAGGGGATTTTACGGGATCGCGGGGGTAACCTCGGGCCCCGGCGTGAGCGTCGAAAGTCTGTATGAATAGATTCTGCCGTACTCTCTCGCTTGCCGTGCTGCTGGCGGTCACGCTGGCGGCTCCGGCTTCGGCCGAGCTCCAGCAATGGCGCATCGACGGCGCGCACTCCTATGTCGGATTCAAGGTCCGCCACATGATGGTGAGCTGGGTCCGCGGCCGATTCTCTTCGTTCAACGGTACGGTCCGCTTCGATCGCAACGACTGGTCGAAGTCCGAAATCTCGATTGAAATCGACGCCAGCTCGATCGACACCAGCAACGAAAAACGCGACCACGACCTGCGGAGCGACGAGTTCTTCGACGTCGAGAAGTATCCCAAGATCACCTTCGTCTCCAAACGCGTCGAAGGGGACGCCCAGAGCGGCCTGAAGCTGATCGGCGACCTGACCATGCACGGCGTCACCAAGCAAGTCACGCTCGAGATCGAGGATCCGCCCGCACCGGCGATCGCCGACGGCCGCGGCGGCGAAAAGACCGGCGTCACCGCATCCGGTAAGCTCAACCGCAGCGAGTTCGGCCTCACCTGGAATCGCATGCTCGAAGCCGGCGGAGTCACCGTCAGCGACGAAGTGACGCTCGAGATCGAAGCCGAGCTGGCGCGCGGAGGCCAGGCCCCGCCGCCAAAAAGCGGCAGCGACTGATCGGCGCCGGCCGCGGCTCGCCGCTCTCGCCTCCACAGGACGTCGCGCCCTAGCGGAACGAAATCCCAAAACGAAAGAACAGGCTCGTCAGATGAGCCCGCTGGAACTGGCGCACTTCGAGCCGCGCGCCCCAGTGCGGCCGAAACCACCAGGTGACGCCGCCGCCATAGTTCGCCAGGCTGGCCGCCCCATCGCGGAACACCACTGCATACCCCCCAGTGACGAATGGAACCCAATGCCCGTCGGGGTCAACGCCGCGGAAGTGATAGCTGAGGTTCGCCGCGCCCAGCCCCAACCCATAGCCGAAGCGTCCGCCGGTGTAGACATAACCCAGGTCGCCGCCCGCCGCCAGCCCCTTGTAGAGAAACCGTTCGCCGCCGGCCCCGAGATTCGAGAGGTTTGTCGCATCGCCAAGCGAATGGGCGAACCCGAAATACGCATGGCCCTGAGCGCTGGGCGTCGAGCCGACTTCAACCTCGGCCTCGGACGCCGCCTGCGCCGAAAGTAGCGGCGCGATCAGTAGCGGCGCCACCAGCACCGCCGCCATCGCCGCCACAACACCGCCGGGCGGAAAAATTCTCACGTACCCTCCTCGGTCTGCGCAACCGGGAAGGGAGCATCCCACGGCCCATCCGGCCGGAGGGCAAAAACCCTTGCAATATGCGTTATTTAGAGGGACTCATCCGGCGGGGTCGGCTGGAAAGGGTGCCAGCCAAGGGCGACACCTGTCGTGCATCACCCGGGCCCGCTCGCCAAGCCCATCGGGCAGCGAACTCAAAAACCAAAAAACAGAGCCGCAGGCCTAACAGGCTGCGGAAAAACTCTGCCGGAGGGGGACAGTCACCGTGTTTCGCACCCTGCGAATCCCGCAAACCCGTGAAAAATCGAGGCGCGAAACGCGGTGACTGTCCCCATGAAGCACCCAGACTGGAGTTTTTCCGCAGCCTGGTAAGCCGGCGGGCCGAAGCGGCAGAAAACCAGGGCGGACCGCTGCCGCAGCTACTTCCCCTCAACCGCCTGCCGCAAAAAACCCGGCCGGTTCGTCGTAATCCCCGCCAGCCCCATCGCCGCCAGCCGCCGCGCATCGGCTGGCTCATCCACCGTATAAACGTAAAGCTTCATTCCCGCCGCCGCGAGCTGATCGACAAACTCCTTCCCAAACGGCCCCTGATAGTTCACATCCAGCCCGTCGAGCCCGGCCGCCTTGGCCTTGGCGATCAGGTCCCCCAGCGCCGGATTCCCATACAGCCTTTTCTCTCGACCGCTGAACCCATACAGCCAATACGCCGGAATCCCGGGAAATCGCTTCTTAGCCTGCTCGATCGAATCGAAGCGGAAACTGATGATCACTACCCGATCGCGCTTGCCCGAACGATCCAGCGCCGCTTCCAGTTCCGGCAGAATCTCGGGGCCCTTCTTGATCTCGATGAACAAACGCCTGTCGGCCGGAATGATCGCGAGCACCTCGTCGAGCGTCGGAATCCGCGTACCGGCCCACTGCTCGCCTTTCCAGCGCCCGGCATCGAGCTGACGCAGCTCGGCAAGCGTCTGCTCGCCGATCAGCTTGTCGACGCCGGTGGTGCGCTTGGTGTTTTCGTCGTGCATCACCACGATCTTGCCGTCTTTGCTGAGATAGATATCGATCTCGACCGCGTCGGCCCCTTGCTCCAGACCAAGTTTCAACGACGGCAGCGTATTCTCGGGCGCATCATGAGCGGCGCCGCGGTGCCCCACGATCTCGACCGCCGAAGCCGCCGATCCAAACGCCATCGCCAAGAGGGTCAGCATCACGAGGTTTTTTATTTCCATTGGATTACAAATCAAACTACAGTACGCACCCGGATTATGCCGCAGCCGACGGCGATGGCGCAAACAAAGCGCCGCGCCACCCACCAAACGCAATCCGGGCCGCGCGGGTTAGCAAGCGGTAGCCGCTAGCGGTTCAATCCGCCGGGGAAACGGAAGTGCCCGACGCCCGCTGCGCGGCTACCATCGGCAACGCCACTACCACCACCAAACCGTTGCCCCCGGCCGATTGAACCGCCACGGGCCATCGCCTGCTTACGCGCGTGGCTCGGCGTTCTTCCGTGGGGCTTCATCCGGTGGCTCCCGTTCCCCGCCCTGCTCAGTCCACTTCCAGCTCGTCCTTGCTGGGCAGCTTCGGGAACGCCGCGTGCGGCTCCATCTGATACCAGTAAGCCACCGACGAGATATCATCCTTGAGCGGCAGATAGCGGCGATCTTCGCGCCAGCCCAGGGCCTGAATCGTCACCTTCAGATCGCTCGAGAAGCGCACCGGGTCGACGATGTGCCAGCGGTAGAGGCCGAAGCGCTGCTGGGATACATAGAGGCCATCCGGGTTGATGACCTGAATCAAACCCGAGTAAGGCGTCGTAAACGGCTCGTATTCCTTCTTCTCTTTGTTTTCGAAATTATAAGAGCCGCAGAAATAGTCTTCCGTTCCCGTGCCGTTGATGGTGGGGAATTCTTTGTCGCCATCCATATAGAACTTGATTTCGCCTTCGCCCCACCAGCCGTTGTTGTGCACGCCCCACGCCAGGTAGGTCCCCACGTACTGCCCTTTTCCCTGGATGCCGTCGATGATCGTATAGACGTCCTTATAAGGAAGCGGGTTCACGCGGCGAAACTGCGCGTGCAGGTAAGCGGCGTCGGCCGGGATCGCGAGTCTTGGTGTAATCGATCTGGTAATAGATCACCATGCGTTTGCTGTCGAGGTTCTCGAGCGTCAGCTTGGCCTTCTTGCGAAACGGCATCTGCCAATAGGAATTGAATGCGCTGCCGGGATTGACGCAGATCGGCTGCGAGGTCAGCTTGGCGTATTTGCCCCAGCCCATACCGAAGAAATCACCCACCGGAGTCTCGACCGACGGCGAGGTCTCGTCGTCCCAATACATGCGTAGGATCGAGAAGCGCCAGTTGCCGGTCGGCGTCATCCAGATGTGTTGAATGGACCCCGGCCCCTCGATCTCGGCCAGCGTAAAGGTCTGGCCCGGCTCGATGACGACGAAGGGATTCACCTTCCAGCCCTGCCCCAGGTCGCGGGCCGCCCTCGACGCCGAGCCTTCGATGGCCATGCCGCCCTTGCCCTTTTCTCCTGTCAGGTTCTCGGGACTGATCGAAAACGTCTTGGCGTCCGACACGCGATAAAGATTGCTCAGGCTGACATTGAGCCCATCGAACGAGCCCTGCTGCGCAAACCCGGCCAGTGCCACCGAAAACAAGGCCGCAAACAGCAAAATCCAACTTCGTCTCATCATCCGTAAACTCTCCTATTGGGAAAACAGTGGGGCAGGCCTCCGGCCTGCCCAAACAATACCGAACCAAGCCAACCGCCGGCCCAAAGCCAAGCAGGACTCCAAGAACCAGCCTCACGAAACCAGCGCCGGACGCGGGCCCGATGCGCGCCCCGCGACCTTTGTCTAGCTAAACCGAACCTCCAGCGCCGTCCCGGGGGTAACACGCACCGCCGCCGCAAAACGGCCCATCGAGCTTCTCCGCTGCCACCGCCCTCCAGCTTGGCCGCCACCGCCGTGCCGCCCAGCGTCGCCGCAACCGAGCTCGCCCGCGCCGCCACGGTCGCCAGCGAGTCCGTCCGCAGCTCGCCGCGCACCACTTCGATCTTGACCTCGACGCCGCTGCCCGAAGCCCTTCGCTCGACCGTGCCCCAGCCGCCGGGGACCGACCAGAATCCGGTGTGGCTGTCGCCCGGAGCCCGCGCGGCGCACCGAACGGCCCGCTGCGGCGCGCATATTCGAAACCACTCAGCGCCAGCACCGAACTCCACGAAGCCAGCGCCCGCGCGTAGTGATGGCCGCACTCGGGCTCGTTCCAGGGATTGCGCCGAATGCCGTCATGACGCTGCCGCGCCGCCTCGACAATCTGCGCGCCTTCCTCGTGCATCCCCTCGAAGAACATGTGCGCCGCCACCTGATACTCGATGCCGGTCCAGATTTCGGCTTCGTAGGGGAACGGAATCTGCGGCCGCGGCTGCTTGCCGTAGTCGCAGATCACCAGGCCCGCATCGTCGTTGACGGCGTAGATGCGCTCGACCGACTCGTGCTCGCTCAGGTCGCTCTTGAAGTTGTAGCGGTGAATCGACGTCAACGCGGCGCGGGATTTCGCGGCGTCCACCAGATCGCCCAGCCCAGCGATGCGCGCGAAGTATTGCCCCAGCACCTGATCGGCCAGGCAGCCCGCGCCCATCTGAAACTCGGGCTTCTGCGAATCGGTCGCGCCCATGCCCACGATCAGCCCCTCGGCAATGTGATCGCGCTGCAGCGGCCGGATCTGCTGAATGTAGTACTCGCCGTTGAACAGGTTGGCGTCGATCCAGCGGCTGCCGTTGTCGAACAAGCGGCGGTACTCGGCCGCCGACGCCGTGTCGCCCGCCGCGCGCGCCATCTCTTCGCCGGCCCGTAGCGCGCCCAGATACCAGATGCCGCTCAGCGGATTGGGCCCGTAAAACTCGATGTCGTAGGTGTTGTGCTGGCAGCCTTCCATCACGCCGTCGCGGTCGCCGTCCCAGCCGCCCTTGACCCAGGCGAATTCCAACGCGCGCTTGGCCACCGGCCAGCGTTCGGCCAGCCAGGCATCGTCGCCCGACAGCTTCCAATCCAGATAGAGCTTCATCAGCGTGCCCATCTGGCCGTCGGAAGCGGCCTTGCCGAACTGTTTCTGCTCGGGCGGCAGGAAGTAGCGGAAGTCCTGCAGCCCGCGGTCGTCGACGGTCCAGCCAAACTGGTAATCGCGCAGCGACCGCGAAAGCTTCGGAAACAGAAACGCCAGCGCCGATTCGTAATTCCAGACGTGCGTACAACTGCCAAAGCAGCAGCCGGAGTGATCGCTGCAGCCCTCGAAGACATGGAAGGCGCCGTCGGAGGTGCGGAAGCACGTGTTGGTGCGCAGCGTCGATAGGTTGCTCATCGCCGCGTCGAGCACCGCCTCGGGCAGCGTCGTGCGCTTCATCGTGTCGACGAACGCGCGGCTTTCGGCTTCGAGTGTGCTGAGATTCTTCGCCGCGTGCGAGGCCGCCGCCCAGGCGTCGGAAAACTGCCGGCAATAGTAGTTGCCGATGAGGGCCTTCTTCATCTCCTCGGGCGCGTTGTTACCCCAGCCGCAGCGTTCGGGCGTGCGGTTGGGGAAATGCCAGGC
Organism: Terriglobia bacterium; assembly: GCA_963824095.1. GTDB lineage: Bacteria > Acidobacteriota > Terriglobia > Bryobacterales > UBA6623 > JBBDWJ01. The sequence continues at coordinate 23,759 of CAWGNS010000007.1, forward strand.
CAGCACGAAGGTGAACTCCGCCTCGGCCCCGGCGGCGATCGTCTTGGTGGAGCACACCGACCCGATCGGCTGCGGAATGATGTGCTGCGATTGGTCGAGGCGGCCGTCGTCCTTGAAATCGTCCCAGAAGGCCATCGGCGCAACCCACCAGCCGCCGCCGCGCCAACCGCTGAGATAGGTCAGCTCGCCCGGATCTCCAGCCAACGCCAGCGCGAACGAACCTTTCAACGGATCGCGGGCATCGGCGAACGGGTTGGTCATCAGCAGGCCGCGCAGGCCGTCTTCCTGGCGAAAGCTGTTCTGCCGGCCTTGCTTGCCCACCGGATTCTCGATGCTGTAGGCGATCGAGACCTCGGCCGGCGCCGACGACGGGTTGCGCACGCGATAGCGCAGGATCGCCACCGGCAAGTCCCGAAGCTTCGTCGTCGAGCGGAATGAACGGGCTGAACGCCTCGAGCGAAACCTCGACCGGCAGCTTCTCGTCGCGAAATTCGATTCCCGCGAACGGGAACTCGCCGCGGAAGGTGGCCTGCTCGATGCGCGGCAGGCCCGGCACATTATTCGCGCCCAAACCCGAAGAGCCTTCGTAAGGCGGCAGCAGGCGCGATTCGAGCACGCGCGTGACGACTTGATCGCCGGCATGAACGCGGATCGACGGAAACGCATAGCGCGGCGAGTTGCCCTTGTCGGGCTGATTGAAAATTTCCCAATCGCGCAACTGGCCGCGCCCACCCAGAGAGATCGAGCCGGTGCCGATGCCGCCCATCGGGAAAGCGATCGTGCGCAAGGCCTCGCCTTCGAAGCGGCGCGGGAACGTGACCGCGGCGCGTTGTCCGGCGGCTCGCGCAGTGGCAGCTTGCGGAGCGGCGGCCGCCGCCGCCGGAGCCAGGCTCACCGGCGGAGACAGCGACTGCGGCGCCGCGGCAAAACCTTCGGAGCCCGCCACCGCGCCGGCTGCGGTCACGGCGGCGACCTGGCCGATAAACGTCCGGCGCGCGGTGCCTTCGCGCTTCTTTTCGCTGCCTGGCGGATTTGTCTCGGCGGCTGGGTTCGTTTCGTCTGCCATGCGGCAGCCTCCTGCAGTGGACTTCGTGGTCGCGGGGTTCGGATCTACCGCGTACGACTATAGCGCACCGCGGCGCGACGAATCGACGCGCCCGCGCCCGGGTTCGGCGCAGCGGCGACTCGAATGCCGGCTTGCCGGCCTGCGGCGCTGGTTGCTAGTGAAAGCAGTCATTGCTCGTCCAGGCTAGGAGTGCGCTTCGTCGCCGTTCGTTGGCGCCACGTTGTCGTCCGCGACCTCTTCGCCGGGGCGGTGCAGGCGGAGTCGAATGCGGGTCGCGCGGCCAGCCTTGACCTCGAGTACTTCGGCGGTGACTCCGTCGAGCTCCACCGTTTCGCCGTTGCGCAGCAACCGCCCGGTGCGGCTCACCAGAAGCCCCGACATGCTGTCGACTTCGTCGTCGGAGAGTTCCAGTCCCAACTCGCGGTTGACCCGCTCGATCGGCAGGTTCCCCAGCACGATATAGACGCCCGGCCCCTCGCTGACGAATTCGGGCAGCTCCATATCGAACTCGTCCTGCACCGCGCCCACGATCTGCTCGACGACGTTTTCGAGGGTCACCAGCCCCACCGCCGTACCGTACTCGTCGTCGACAACGGCCATATGCTGCCGGGTGCTCTGCATTTCGCGCAGCAGGCGGCTCAGCCGCATCGTATCGGGCACGTGCCGCACCGGCCGCGCCACGGTCGCCACGTCGAACGGCTTATCGATCGGCACTCCTACCAGGTCTTTGATATGGACCATCCCGACCATCGAATCGAGCGAGGTTTTGCACAGCGGATAACGCGTGTGCTGCGTCGACTTAGCAAGCTCCAGGCACCTGGTGAGCGGCCAGCCGGTCTGAAAGATGACTACCTCGCGGCGCGGAATCATGATCTGCCGCGCCACCATCTCGTCGAAGTGGAACACGGCGTCGAGCAGTTGCAGTTCGTTCGGCGTCAGTTCGCCCGATTTGGCGCCCATGCGAATCGTCGCCACGATCTCGTCTTCCGTCACTCCCGGCGCGCCGCCGCGGCCGGTAAAGAAGTTCGCGAAGCCGCGCGTGACGGCCACAATCGGGTACAGCGCCTTTTGCATCACCACCAGCGGCCACACGATGAGGCGCCAGGTGTTGCGCCAGTGCATCGCGCCATAGGTCTTCGGCAGGATCTCGCCCAGAAACAGGATCGCCAGGGTCAGCATGCCCGAAAACGCCAGCACCCACTCGGTGCCCCACAAACTGGCGGCGAGCATGCCGCACAGTGTCGCACCGGCAGTGTTGGCCAAAGTGTTGAGCACCAGAATGGCCGAGGTCGGCACCGCGATCTCCTTCTTCATTTGAATGAAGGTCTGTGCCTGCCGGCGATACTTGCCTTCGGCGCGGGCAGCCTCCAGCGCGCCCATCCGGGTGGAGTACAACGTTGCTTCGAACAACGAGCACAGACCCGAGACCAGCACGGTGAGAGCCGCAACCGTGACGAGTAGACTCATCGAGATCTCCTTGCTACCGGGCGGCCGTCCGCCCATCCCCGCGTTCGAAAAAGCCGCGGGCCTGGAAAATGCTCCAGTCCTGCACAACGGGGTCTGGATGGCGCTGCGTGGCGGGGACTCCTTACAGCATCCTCGAAAACAACGTCGCCAGGCCCAGGAAACTGAAAAACCCCGAAATATCGGTGATCGTCGTCAACACGATCGACGACGACTGCGCCGGGTCCTGGCCCATGGCGCTGAGCAGCACCGGAATGGCCGCCCCCGCCACGCCGGCGATCGACATCGCGCCCACCATCGCTGTCCCGATCACCAGGCACAGCCCCCACGATCCGCTCCAGATATAAACGCTCAGCATTGTGACCAGGGCCACCGCGATGCCGTTCAACAGGCCGGTGAAAAACTCCTTGACCACCAGCCTGGGCCATTGCCGCTCGGTGACCTCGCGCAGCGCCAGGCCGCGCAGCGTTACCGCCAGCGCCTGCGCGCCGGTATTGCCGGCCTGCCCGGCTACCACCGGCAGCAGCACGGCCAGCGCCGTGACGCGCGCAATCGTATCCTCGAACAGGCCCACCACCGACGCCGCCAGAAACGCCGTCAGCAGATTGATCTGCAGCCAGGGCAGCCGTTTGCTCACCGCGAACGATATCTTCGAAAGCGCCCGCTCGTCTTTGCTGACGCCCACCATGCTCTGCATGTCGGCGCTGGCCTCCTGTTCGGCGGCCGCCACCAGTTGTTCCAGGCGGATCACGCCGTTCAGGCGGCCTTCGAAATCGACCACCGGGATGCTCGCCAGCCGCGCCTGATTGAGCAGCTCGACGACCTCTTCGCGCGAGGTCAGCGTCGAGACCGACAGCGGCCGTTCGCGCGCCAGCGAGCGCAGTTCCATTTCGGGAGCCGCCAGGGCCAGTTGCTGCAGCGGTACGGCGCCTTCGAGCACGCCGTCCTCGTCGACTACATACAACTCATAGATACGGCGGCCCGGCCCCAGTTCGCGCAGCCGGTCGAGCGCCTGCCCGACGCTCGAGGCCGGCCGGAAGCTCATCACGCGCGGGTCCATGAAATGCCCGGCGACATCACTGGGGTAGCTCATCAGCTTGCGGAATTCGGCGGCGCGGCCGGCCGGCATGCGCCCCAGCAGGCGCTCGCGGTGCTCGTCGTCGAGCCGCGCCAGCAGCGTCGCCGCGCGCACCGGCTCCATCTCGCTCAGCAGCCGCACGCCGGTATCTTCGCTGAACTCGCTGAGCGCGCCCGCCGCGGTTCCCGACGCCAGCCGCTGGAAAACCGCCAGAGACTCCCCAGCCGGCAGCCGCTCCAGAATACCCGCGGCCTCCTCCACCGGCTCGTCCTCCAGCACCCCCGCCACCTCGCCGGGATGAACGTGCGCGAAGCCTTGAATCATTGCCGCTGTCGCCAGTGCCGCTGTATCGTTGGCCATTTGCGTACCTCGCTGATTGGTCGTACGTCAGGTGGAGCCGGGCCCTGCCTCAGACGAAACAGGACAGGGTGAGCGCACAAAGCCTTGCCGCGGGCCGATCCCCGGTGAAGTTTCCGCGCCCGCTAGCCTCTGCCCGGCGTCCGCGGCCCCGAGCTCATGCCGCCGAACAACTCGACCAGCCCCGTCCAGTAGAGCTCGCCGAGCGCGAGTAGTGTTTCCAACCCCGCCGGGCCGCGCTCCGACTCGGTCTGCTCCATCAGCCGCCGCAGCGTTTTGTGGCGGACCATGCCGACGAACACGCCGTGATCGGAAACCACCGGCAGGGCGTGAAAGTCGCGCCAGCCGGGGTGGGCCATCAGCGCCGTCAGCGGCGCCCGGTCGGCGACCCGCATCACGCTCTCTTTCATCACCGCGGCGATCTTCTGGTCGCCGCCGGCCAGGAACAGCTCGCGCAGCCCCACCACCCCCGCCAGAGTCTGGTCGCGGCTCACTACATAGACGTAGTAGTAGAGATGCACCGGATATTCGCGCAGCCGCGTGCGGGCCTGCTCGACGCTGATGTCGTCGGGGACCGTGGCGGTGAGCGGATCCATGATGGCGCCGGCGGTGTCTTCGGGGTAGCGCAGCAGCAGTTCCAGGTGCGAGCGCGTCTCCGCGGTGACGCCGCCCAGCAGCACCGCGCGCCGCGCCGGGGCCGCACGCCGCAGCAGCACCGCCGCCGTGCCCGCTCCCAACGCCTCGACCAACTCGCAGCCCTTGTCGACCGTGACGCTTTCCAGGCAGCGCACCGCCAGGTCGGCGCCCATGCCGCGCAGGCCGCGCGCGCCCGCCGCGGCCGGCGCTTCGCCGAGCACCGCCACGGCCTGCTCCAGCGGCATTTGCTCGAGCACCCGCGCGGCGTCCTCGGGATGGCTGGAGAGAAACTCGCTGACCAGGGTTCGTTCGACGTCCACGGCTTATTCCCCCGCCAGCAGGATCGAGGATTCCTCGCTGAATCGCTTGGCCGGAATTGACACCCTGCCCCGTTCTGCGTCCAAGAACACCGCGGTGGGGCCGATTTCGAGAATCCGGCCGCGAATGTCGCCGATCTGCACCTGCTGTCCGACGCGGTAGGTCTTTTGGAGGTAGTAGGAAGCGATGATGTTGCTGACCGTCGGCCCCGAGCCCAGCCCAAACGCCAGCGCCGCGCCGCCCATCGTCGTCCCCAGAATGATCGCCACCGTCACCATCAGCAAGGTGCTCTGAATGCCGATCTGGTCGGCGGCCACGATGATCGCCACCAGCAGGATCGCCCCTTGCACCACGCGCCCGACGATCTGCGCGTAGCGCGCGCCGGCCCGCGCCGTGCTGCTGACCAGGGCGTGGTTGGCGAGGTTGCCGGCCAGGATCCCGACGAACACCACCAGGATCCCCAGTAGCACCCGCGGCAGGTAGTATGCGAGATTGCTGAGGAAATCGCGCACCACCGACAGCTCGAGTTTTTCGAGGGCCCCGGCGATGAAAAACAGCCAGACGACCCAGAACACCACGCGCCCGATGACCATCGGCGCGGTTTCGCTCAGGCCCGTGCTCTCCAGGCCGCGCCGCAACGCGATGCCGCGCGCCAGCCGCCCCAAGCCCAGGCGGGTGATCCGCTCGCACACGCCGCGCAGGATGCGGGCCAGCAACCAGCCCAGCAGCACCAGCGCCAGGGCGGTCAGAACGTTGGGCAAGAAAGCAATGCCGCGCTCGATCAGGCGGGTGGCGGAAAGGCTCAGCGTCTCCGCCCAGTGGGTATAGTCCATGAAAAACCTCCTGCGGCCAGCTTTGCCCACCGAGGGCTTCGCCCCACAACGGGAGCAGTCGGAAAAAAACGTGCGCGCCGAAGACGGAACGGGGCGGACGGCCAGGGCGCACCGGTATGGTAACCAAAAACCGGCCGAACCGGAGGCGAATCCGGCGCCGCCGCCGGAGCGCGGCTGGCGGCGCGTGCGGCGCGCCAACACGTGGCACGGCCGGCAACGCGTCCGGTGGCCTTCGAGTTGCGCTCCGCGCCCGCTTCGCTCCAGCGCATCGGGTCTTTCCCCTAGCGACCCTAAACTGCCGTCCCTGGCACAAAGTGACCAATGGCCTATTGCCCCTTGCGGCCCTGTACAGGCAGACTACCCTCAGGGAGGAGTGTCCTACCGCAACTGCCGCAACCGCCTCGCGCGGGCCGCCCGTGACGGGCACACGGGCCATCCGCTCCGGTAAAGCATTTGGCGTAAGCCACTAAACCACCACGATGTTTGGGCCCCAGATTTCGAGCTTTCCGGAACCGTTCTCGCCCGACCATGTCGAACGGCTCCGGGACACCTACGCCCGCGTTTTGCCGCTGGTCGGGGCCTGGGTGGCGACGTTTTTCTACACCGATTGGTCTGGCGACCCCTGGACCACCGCCGCCCGCGGTTGGATCATAGCCATCCTGGTGCTTGCCTGGGCGGTGCTGCGCCTGCTGCCCGACCAAACGCTGCTGATTCTGCGCGGCGCGCTGTGGCTGGCCTTCGGCGGTTTCACGCTCAGCGTCTTCCTGCAGTTTCACGGCGCCAGTCGAGCTCTGGGCAACCCGGTTGCGGGGGGCGGCGAACACTACGGCCTGGCCGTTCTGATCATCGCCGCACACACCGTCCACACCCCCTCTGGCGCACGCTTCGCCGGCCTGGTGCTGTGGCTGGGCTCGTCGGCGGCCGCCATTGCCGGCATGACCGCCAGTTCCCTGAGCGGCACGGTCGCGCCGGGCATTACCTCCGAGACGATACGATTCCTGCTAGCCGGCGCCATCGCCATCGGCCTGATGGACATCTTTTCGCGGCTCAGCACGCTGCAGGTTCGCTCGGCGGTACAGAATTCCCTGCTCCAGCAATACGCCCTTACCGACGCGTTGACCAACCTGCCCAACCGCCGCGCCTTTCAGCGCAAGTGCGAAAAAGAATTCTCGACGGCAAGCCCCGACGGGCGCCCGATGAGCCTGATCGTGCTCGACATCGACAGTTTCAAGCAGATCAACGACACCCACGGCCACGACGCCGGCGACCGCGTGCTGCGGCAGCTCGCGCAGGTCGTACGCTCGGTCGTACACCCTTCGGATTACCCGGTGCGCTGGGGCGGCGACGAGTTCGCCGTGCTGCTGCCCGATTCGAACCTGAGCCACGCCCGGCTGATGGCCGAAAAGATCCGCCTCACCATCGAGTCGTTCCCCTTCGACGTCGGCCCGGTGACGGTGAGCCTCGGCGCGGCGCTGCTATCGAGCGACCGCTCGGTGGCCTCACTGTTCCAGCGCGCCGATCGCGCGCTCTACGAGGCCAAGCGGCTCGGCCGCAACCGCATCGAGGTCGACCACCGCGCCGCCAACTCCGATTCGGTCGAGCAACTGCGCCTGGCCCTCTACGACGGCCAGGAAGCCCCCGAGACGCAGCCGCAGCAGGAAACCGAACCGCGCTCCTGAGCCAGCCTGGCGGCCACTCCACGCAGTGGGATTTGTTACTCTAAAATCACCACTTCGGCAGGCTTATCCACAGGGGAGCCAGGCAGTTGCGGTGAATCTTTTGCGCAGACGGGGGCATCCAAACAGCAGGTAGCCGTTTGAGGCCCCCCGCAAGTGGCCCGGCGCCCATTGACAACGATCGGAGGCATGGCATGGCAGGAGCGAATACGCTGAATTTCTCGGATGACACGTTCGACCAGGATGTATTGCAGTCGGAAGTTCCCGTTCTGGTGGACTTTTGGGCGACCTGGTGCGGCCCCTGCCGCGCGATGGCCCCCGTCATCGACGATATCGCCAGTGAATACATCGGTAAGGCCAAGGTCGGCAAGCTCGATGTGGACCACAACCCCGGCGCCGCCAGCCGCTACCAGGTCCGTGGTATCCCCACCCTGCTGCTCTTCAAAAACGGCCAGGTCGTCGAGCAAGTCGTCGGCGCGGTCGGGCGCGACAAAGTCTCCGCCATGCTGAGCGGGCATGTTTAGGTCTTTTCGCTCAAACCACTGAAAAACATATAGTTGATCTGACAGGCCTGACGGGTTCTTGGGATCGTCTGTCGGGCGTTCTCGCACAGGCGGTCGCCGGTCCGAACTCCCGCCATCACCGTGCCGGCTGCAGGCAGAGACAGGCGCTCGCGCCTGTCCTCGCCGCCAAGCGGCGAGTCCTCGGCCGCATGCCCCCACCTGGGCATCTGGGCCCGCCGATACCCCTTCCGCACTGATCGCTCGGAGTAGACCGCCGATCCAGGTTCGATCGCCCCTTCCAGGGCTCACTCGGTTTTGCGGCGGAGTCCCACGGCTGAGGCCGTGGGCTATTAAATGGGGGTCGCCCCTTCGGGCCTTAGGGTTTGGACTCCATCGGGCCTCGCTGCCGGCGGCCACGAGGCACCACAGCCGGGCCGATGCGGCCCAAGCGAACCTGCCCCTATTTCCCCGGAACGATCCCCGGAACCCAGTTCACCGCGTTGTCGCGGTAGAGCTTCCTCAACACCGGCTCGGGCAAGGCCAGCCCCTTCACCGGGCGGCCCATGTATTCCACCTGCTCGTCGGTCGCGAAAAACTTCCAGTCGCGTTGCAGGGTATCTTCCCAGGCTTTCAGTTTCGCCTCGACGTCGTCGCCGGCGATGATGACGTGGTCGGTGGCGTAGAGCACGCGGTCCTGATACTGGATCAGGAAGGCGCGGACCTTGTCGCGGTCCTGTAGCGCCAGGTGGGTGACGCGCGCGGCGGTATCCACGGCGAAGTTGGGGTAGCGATCGAGGCGCTTGGCGACCTCGTCCACGTTGTCTTCCATGCTGCCCAGATGGCAGCCGATAACGCGCAGTTTCGGGTGCAGTTCGAGCAGGTGGTCGCGGGCCTTGAGAATCGTCGCCTTGGCGGGCCGCTCGGGGTGGCCGTACATCAGCCAGCCGGGGTTTTCCTGGTAGTAGCCCGAATCGGGGTCCTTGGGGTCGTAGGGCTTCCAGGCCGCGATGGGCTCGGCGATGTGGGCGTAGACGGTCTTGTTGTGGGCGGCGATCATGTCGAGGATGGGTGCGAACACCGGATCGTCGGGCATCACATAGCGGCCGCTCTTCGACTTCAGGTACATGCCGATGGTCTTGTAGATCTTGACGCCGATGGCGCCTTCCCGGAAGGTCTCTTCCAGCTCGGGGATCACGCGCTGGGCAAACCCGGGGCTTTCCCAATCGGTAGGATCGAACGTCGAAACCCAGGGCGCGCGCCCAGCGGCGCCCTGCGTCACCTTGAGCGCCATTTCATGCTGCGGTTCCCAGCTTCCGAAGCCGCGCTCGTAGGGGTCGACCACGGTAATATTGACGATCCGCAGGTCCAGCCGCTCGAGCATCTGGCGGACCGCCGGATCGGCGACAAAGACGTGGGCATGCGCATCGATCGGGTGCACGTCGCTAAACTGCAACGGCGCCCCCCACATGGACCCAGCCAGAGCCAAAAAAGCGACGCCGGCCCACCACAATTTGGACATTCGATACTCCTAAGCCGTTCGACAAAGGCCACCCCATTCCGAAAGATCGAAGAGCGCGAACCGAACGGCATTCGACATCAACCGATTCTAGCAGTCCGCATTGGAGCGCGTTCCTCCAGCCACCGCACCAAAGCCAGACCCGCGAAACCAGAGCCGCAGGCGCAAGCCAGCGGGCCGAGTCGCAACGAATGTGGACGGGCCGCACCACGATGCCGCGAATTGAACTTTGTCTTTTGCCTTTCCTCTCTTTCCCCCTCCTCCCCGGCGAACTTGCTTCCGAGCGCGGCCAGGCAGCCCGCGGGCTTCCGCCCGCGGCTCTGTTTCCTGGGCTCGTTGCACCAGAGGCATTCCGCCGGCTTTCGTGTCGCGAGTTGCATGGCGTTGCGCGTCTTCCTCGGGATTGCGCCACCGGACTTGCGGGATCGTGTATAGTGAGTCGCGAAATCTCGATGGAATTTTCTTCCTGGGCCGGGCAAGTCCGCGATTTCGGGTCGTACGATAGCGGCCGCCAAGCCAAAGACGAGGGATGAAGGTGACCAGCACAGCAAACGGCAGCACCACCAAAAGCGCAGCCGGGCTATCGAGCAAGGCGCCTGAACGATACCGCGGACTCTTCCAAACGAGAACCCTGGCGCTGGGCGCCTTGCTGCTGTTACTACCGCTGGCGCCGCCGCGACCCGCCGCGGCGCAATCGGCAAACTCCGCCGGCCCGCAAGCCGCGCCGCGCACTCCGGGCCAGAATCCCGACGGCATGCACATTTACCTGTGGGCGGGGCTCAAATCGCATCTGGCGGGCCAGCACGACTACCCGCAGTTTCTCGCCGACTGGAGCAAGCTGCTCACCGAGCACGGCGCGGTCGTCGACGGTGCGCTACACGGCCCCAGCAGCGCCGACCTCGCGCACGCCGACGTCGTCGTGATCTACAAAGGCGACGCCGGCTATCTCGACCCCGGCGTCAAGGCCGCCCTGGAGGCGTTCGTCAAACGCGGCGGCGGCCTGGTGAGTTTTCACGATTCCCTATGCGGCCCCGACCCGGCCTATTTCGCGTCGCTGGTCGGCGGCGGCAAGAAGCACGGCGAGGTGAATTTCACGCTCGACGCGCCGATCGCCTACAACATCGTCGACAAGACGAACCCGATCATGAAAGACATGTCGGAGCTCACCATTTTCGACGAAGCGTTTTTCAACATGACCTGGGCGAAAGACCCGGGCGTTCACGTGCTGGCGACGACGGCGATCCCGCCCACGCGCAGCGCCGGCGATCACAAGGGCGAAGTCGTGCCGCAGATGTGGACCTACGAGCACACCGCGCCCGGCGGCCAGCCCGCCCGCGCCTTCGTCTGGATGCAAGGCCACACCTACGCCGATTTCGCCAACTACCAGATCGAGCGAACGCTGCTGCGCGGCATCGCCTGGGCCGCGAACAAGCCGGTGGATGAGCTGGTGGATTACGTACCGCCGCCGCGCCCGGCGCGCCGCGGAATGCCGGCCGCAAGCCGTCCGCAATAAACGAACCGGCAAGCGCTCAATACGAGTAGCCGGCGGCTCTGGCCTCAGACCGGCCCGCTAGTTCGTAGCCCCAGGCGTGGCTCCGGGCGCGCCATCGGCCGCGGCGTCGGGCTGCACCAGCTTGATCTCGCCGAGATGAAATCCGTCGTCGTTCACAAACAACGTCGCGCGGATGTGCGCGCCGACCGAGAGCTTATCCCACTCGGCCTTGTCTGGAACACGGAATTCCATCGTCATGGCGTCCATCCAGCCCACGATTTCATGGTGCTTGATGGTGGCGGTTTGCTTCTCCGCGTCGAGCTGCAGCACCTCGCCGACCACCTCGTAGCGCTGGAACCCGTCGTCGGCGCTTTTGGAGTCCGCCGCGTCGTCGGTCGCCACCGCGGCGCCCTCCGGCTGGCCGGGGCGGCACGCCCCCAACAACGCCAGCGCCATGAGCAACGCCGTCAACGGCAAGAGAAACGACACGGTCCCACAATTCGATCGCAGCTTCATAGGTCTCAATATGACGCGAAGCGCCCGGCCGGCACAACCCGGCGGCGATGCGTTTGCTATCATCACTGCTTTCCCTCCGCCCGGAGTCGTCGTGCAATCATCCTATCGCCGCACTTTGAAAGAAGCCGTCGTCGCCTTGTTGTTGTGGTTCGGCGCGGGCATCTGGGTCATCTCGGTGTCCTACTGGCTGGGCTACCAACGGCCGGTCCACTCGATTGGGGGCATTCCCAACTGGGTGGTGTGGGGTGTGCTGCTGCCCTGGGTCGTTTTGTTCGTCCTGCATAGCTGGTATTCGCTGGTCTTCATGCGCGCCGACGACGGCGACAGCGAGCCGCCGGACGCGCCAACTTCAACAACCCCTTCCCGCGGACCGGGCGGCTAGCCAATGTACGCCTCCAGTCCCCAAGTCTGGCTGGCCTTCGGGCTCTACCTGGTGGTGACCTTCGCGCTCGCCCACCTGGCGCACCGCCGCAGCCGCGGCGCAAGCTTCCTCGAAGACTTCTTCGTCGCCGGCCGCGAAATCGGCCCCTGGGTGCTGGCGCTCACCTGGACCGCCACCATGGCCAGCGGCGGCACCTTCATCGGCACCCCGGCCCTGGCGCATACCTACGGCTGGCCGGTGATGCTGTGGATCTGCTCCTACATGGTGGTGGCGACCATCGGGATGGGGCTTTTGGGGAAACGCGTCGCCGACATCGGGCGCCGCACCGGCGCGCTGACCTTCCCCGACCTGCTGCGCGACCGCTTCGAAAGCAAAACCATCGGCATCGTCTCGGGCGTCGCCGTGCTGATCCTCTACACGGCTTACCTGGTGGCGCAATACATCGCCGGAGCCCGCGTCATCGAGGCCGTGCTCGGCGTGCCCTATCTGTGGGGCGTATTCGCCTTCGCGGTGACGGTCAGCCTCTACACCGTCTACGGCGGATTCCGCGCCGTCGCCTGGACCGACAGCTTTCAGGCGATGGTGATGCTGATCGGCGTGCTGATCACCGGCTTCTTCGCGATCCACAAAGCCGGCGGACTGCAGGCGATCTTCGCCAACCTGCAGGCGCAGGCGCCCGACACGCTGAGCCTGCCGGGGCCCGAAGGCTTTCTACCGCTGCCGGCGGCGATTTCTTTTTTCTGTATCTGGGCGCTGGCAACCGCCGGGCAGCCTTCGCTGGTGACGCGCTTTCTGGCCTGCCGCGACGCCGCCGCGGTCAAGCGCGCCTCGTTCCTGATCGGCCTCTACATTCTGCTGCTCTATCCGATGATCATCATCATCGGCATCACCGGCCGCGCGCTGGTGCCGCATCTGGAAACGCCCGACCACGCCATGCCGGCGACGATCCTGGCCGCGGTGCCGCCGCTGCTGGCCGGGTTCGTGCTCGCCGCCCCGCTGGCCGCGATCATGTCGACGATCAGCTCGTTTCTACTGGTATCGTCGAGCGCCATCGTGCGCGACCTTTATCAGCGCAATCTCGACCGCCCGCTGACCGAGCAGCAGGCGCGCCGCTGGAGCCATTTCGCGACCTTCGGAGTGACGGCGGTGGCGCTGACCTTGGCGCTGCGGCCGCCCGAGTTCCTGCAATACATCGTGATCTTCTCGGGGACCGGCCTGGCCGCGACCTTCTTTTTCCCGATGCTGCTGGCGATCTATTGGCCGCGCATGAACACGGCGGGCTGTCTGGCGGGAATGCTGGGGGGCTTCGTCTCGTTCGTGGCGCAGTATCTGGCCTTTGGCACGCGCAGTTTCGGCGAGTTCGACCCGTTTGTGTGGGCGCTGCTGGTTTCGCTGGTTTGTTCGGTGGTGGGGACGAGGCTATCGGCGCCGCCGCCGCGCGAGCTGACCGAAAGGTATTTTGGGAGCTAGTGCCGATTCCTGAGCCGGTTAGACCGAAAGCACAGAGGCAAGAGACCGCACTCGTGGCGCGAACCTCCCGGTTTGCCGCGTCGCGATTCGTCGCGACGTACTGCCCCACACCACCCGAAGCCGTGCTGGAGGATGCCACAGGTGGACCGGAATGCCCTTTTTCCGCAGCCTGGGAAGCCCGCGGCTCTGAGTGGGGCTCGCCGCGTCGGTAGCGCTCGTAAAGGCGGTGTCGCCCGCGCCCGCCTGCCTACGCCACGCTGGGCTGCGCGGCCAACTCCGCCAGCGACTCGTCATACGGCGCGCGCGCCACGCCGCGCTCGGTAATGATCGCCGTCACGTACCGCGCCGGCGTCACATCGAACGCCGGATTCATCACGCTGGTTCCGGCCGGGGCCACCAGCTTCCCCTGCACGTGGGTGACTTCGTCGGCGCTGCGCTCCTCGATCGGAATCTCTTTCCCCGAAGCCAGCGTAAGGTCGAGCGTCGAAATCGGCGCCGCGACGTAAAACGGCACGCCGTTCTCCTTGGCCAGCACGGCCACCGAGTAGGTGCCGATCTTGTTGGCGACGTCGCCGTTGCCCGCGATACGATCCGCGCCTACGACCACCGCGCCGATCTTGCCCGAGGCCAGCGTATAACCCGCCATGTTGTCGGTGAGCAGCGTGACCGGAATCCGGTCCTGCTGCAGTTCCCAAACCGTCAATCGCGCACCCTGCAGAAACGGCCGCGTCTCGTTGGCGAACACCGCCACGCTGTTGCCCGACTCGATCGCCGCGCGGATCACTCCCAGCGCCGTGCCGTAACCGGCCGTCGCGAGCGCCCCAGCGTTGCAGTGCGTCATCACGCCGGCGCCCGCCGGCAGCAGCGCCGCGCCGTGGCGTCCGATAGCTTTGTTGATCGCGATGTCCTCGCGATGCACTTCGAGCGCTTCGGCGATCAAAGCCTTGCGAATCGCCGCCAGACCGGCCCCGCCGGCGCGCAGTTCCTGGTAGCGCCTTTTCATGCGCTCAATGGCCCAGAACAGGTTGACCGCGGTCGGCCGCGTCGCCGCCAGCACGGCGCAAATCGTCTCGACCTCGGCGTCGAGCTTGCCGTTGGACGACTCGCTCGCGGAGGACTTCTCGACGCCCAGCGCCACGCCCATCGCCGCCGCGACGCCAATCGCCGGAGCGCCGCGAATCACCATCGAACGAATCGCCTCGGCAACCTCGCGGTAATCGCGGCACGTGACATAAGTTTCTTCGGCCGGCAGCAGGCGCTGGTCGATCATCACCACGCCGCCGTCGGTCCATTCAATTGTGTTTACCATGCAGTTCTTTCGATCTTACACGTTCGCCAACCGTCGCGGCATGCCTCTACTTCACGCGGTATGTCTTCGCATAGCCGTTGCGGCTATTGGTGAGCGTGTAGGAGCCGTCGGCGTTGACGCGGGCGCGGATCCAGTTGCCGGCGCAGCCTTCGGTGTCGCCCAGATTGGCGGTGAGCTTCTCCTCGGTGTTGTGCTCGTCGTCGTTGTGGGTGGCGCGGTGCAACTGCCAGAGATCCTCGAGGTCGGGCGAGTTGAGCACCGTCTCGACGCCCGCGGGGCCGGCACCCTTGGTCGGGCCGTTGTTCATCACCGCCACGGTTGGGTCGAGCGCCCACATCTGCTGCGGCACGGGGTCGTCGCCCGTGCCGTGATGGGTGACCTGATAGAGATCGACCTTGCCCAACAGATTCACCGGGCAGGCCAGTTCGTGCTGCAGATTCCAGGAGAGGTCGCCGAGGTTGGCGAACTCGAACTTGCCGCTGCGAAACAGATAGCCGAGGCTCTTGCCGTTCTCGCTGGTGTCCTCGGGTTTCGCCTGGAATGAGCCGCACAGCGGGTTGGGCGCCGCTCCTGGCAGCGGCGTTGTGAGCACCCGGCCGTTCGACGCCACGATCATCAGCTCGGCGCCTTCCAGCGGCAGGCGATCGCCGGGCTTGAGCGTCTGGCGGTGGTCGCCGGCGAGTTTCAGATAGCTCTGCCAGAGCGCCTTGCCGTCCTTCGTGTCCTTGTCGATGCTCTCGCCGTGATCGAAATAGCGGCCGATCTCGACGCGCTTGGCGAGCGCCGCCAGGCCCCCGGCATGGTCGGGGTGGAAATGCGAAAGCAGCAGAAAGTCGATGCGCGAAAGCCTGGCCTCTTGCTTGACGACATGCTCGATGCGCTTGGCATCGCGATCGTCGGGGCTGGCGTACCCGGCATCCATCAACACCGACTGACCGGTGGGCGTGACGATCAAGGTCGAAGCGCCGCCCTCGACGTCGATCCAATAGATATCGAGAGTACCGGCGGCAAGGGTGACGACCGGCAGCAGCGCCAACAGCAAAAGCAAGCGTCTCATTTGAGTTCAGTATAGACGGGTGAGTTCAGTATGGACGGGCGCTCCGTATAGACGGCCAATGCGCGAAGCGGCGCTTGCGGGGAGACCTACACACCCGTCGGGCACCGCGGCCTCAAAACGCGCAACAGAGCTGCAGGTGTAGGCCGGCGGCTCTGTTTCTGTTTGTCCCACTACAGCGGCCGTTGTTTACTGCGATGGGTTGCCGCCGCACATGGCCGCCTTGCGCCCGTCGTCTCAGTGGACTATGATTCCGGGATGGTTAAGTCGAATCCCCGCGATATTGCTCTACTTCTAGCCCTGCTGCTGGCGGGCTGCGGCGGGGGTCCGAGCCAACCCGAGCAGAAAACCGTTACGATTCCGCCACCGACCGGGCCTCGCATCTATGTCACCAACGAGATGTCGGGCGATCTGACCATCATCGACGCCACCACGCTCGAGCCGCTCGGGACCATCCCGCTGGGCAAGCGGCCTCGCGGCATCCATGCCAGCCCCGACGGCAAGACGATCTATGTCGCGCTGAGCGGATCGCCGCCGGCGCCTCCCGGGGTCGATGAGAGCACGCTGCCGCCGCCCGACCGCACCGCCGATGGCATCGGCGTCTACGACGTCGCGCAAAACAAGATCGTCAAGCTGATCCAGAGCGGCACCGACCCCGAGGAATTCTCGCTCAGCAAAGACGGCAGCCTGCTCTACGCCTCCAATGAAGACGCCGGCAAGGTCAGCATCGTCGACCTGGCCAAGGGCGCGGTCATCAAAGAGCTGACCGTCGGCGGCGAGCCCGAGGGCGTTACTCTCAGCCCCGATGGGGCGTTCCTCTATGCGACTTCCGAGGAAGAGGGCAAGATCTTCGTCATCGACACCGCCGAGGGCGAGGTGGTCAAGAGCTTCGAGGTGGGGTCGCGCCCGCGTTGGGCGGCGTTCCTGCCCGACGGCACCAAGGCCTACGTTTCGCTCGAAACGGTCGGCCAGATCGCCGTGGTCGACGCCGTGAAGCACGAGCTGATCAAGAAGCTGACGCTCGAAAAAGGCAACCGGCCGATGAAGGTGGTCGTGGCGCCCGACGGAGCCCATGCCTATGTGAGCACCGGGCGCGGCCACAACATCGCGATCGTCGACACCACTACCGACGAGGTGACCGGGCTGATCCCGACCGAGGGCGCGCGGACCTGGGGCATCGCGCTGTCGGTGGATGGCACCAAGCTCTACACCGCGAACGGCCCGTCGAACGACGTTTCGGTGATCGACCTGGCCGAGCAGAAGGTGGTCAAGAAAATCCCCGCCGGCGATTCGCCGTGGGGCGTTGTAGTGCTGGCGCACTGATGCCCCGGCCCTTCTAAAGGCGCTCTCGCCTGTCGGCCGCAGCGAAGCGAAGGCCCTTCTGGTCCTGCTGCTTGCCGCCGCGTTCGGCGTCGGCTTACCCTAACGAACATGTCTGAATTTGCAGGTCAGGTGGTCCTGGTGACCGGAGCCAATGGCGGTCTGGGCTCGGCGGTCGTCGAAGCTTTTCTCGCCGCCGGCGCCACCGTCAGCGGCGTGGCGCGTTCGATTGCGCCGCGCGACGATACCGAGCGCTTTGTGGCAGTGCAGGCCGATCTCACCACCGCAGCCGGGGTGAGCCTGGCTGTGGAGCAGACGGTCCTTCAGACCCGCGGCATCGACGTGCTGGTCCACACCATGGGCGGCTTCGCCGGCGGCCATCCGGTCCAGGAAACCGACGAAGCGGCCTGGCAAAGCATGCTCGCCCTCAACCTGACTTCGGCGTTTCTGATGGCCCGCGCCGTGCTGCCCTACATGGTTCAGGCGCGCTACGGCCGCATCGTCGCGGTGGGCTCGCGAACCGGAGTCGAACCCGCCGCCGGCGTCAGCGCCTACGGTGTCTCCAAGGCCGGCCTCAACGCGTTGATCCAAACCATCGCACTCGAGACCCGCGCCCAAGGCATCACCGCCAACGCGGTGCTGCCGGGAGTCATCGACACCGCCGCCAACCGCAAGGCCATGTCCGGAGCCGATTTCAGCCACTGGGTGACGCCCGAGAAGATCGCGCAGCAGATTCTGTGGCTCTGCTCCGAGGCGGCCTCGGATACCAGCGGAGCCCTGATCCCCGTCTACGGCCGGTCGTAATCCCGGCCTATAGCCGGTCGTGATTCCCGCGTAGTCCAGCGGTGAATTGGCAGGCACAACCAGCCATCCTGACGCGAGGCTACAGCCAACCCCAACCCAAACGAAGCCAAAACCCGGCACCCGTGGCGTGAACCTCCAGGTTTGCCGCGTCCCGATTCCTCGGGACGTAGGGCCCCCGCCCCACCCAAGGCCTGGGCATCCAAACCAAACCCTCGAATCTCACCGCCAAGAAAGTGCCCAGCGCGCGGCCCCCTGCACCGTTTTCTGTTCCTTCACCGCCCAGGGCAGGCCGGAGCCCTGCCCCACTGCTTCCCGGCAAGACCAGCTCTCCAGGCCGCACCGGCCTACAGCGGATCCCGGAAGACGGCGGGTGGTTTTACCGGCAGGCTCCAGCCTTTTGCCCTGTACCCGAAAGGCGGCCCCCGGCCCCAAGATAGAGCGGAAAGCCTACGGAGGGCCCTTTGAACGCAGCGAAATTCCCCTTGGTGTTGGCCGTGATGGACCCGGCCCGCAGCAGCATCCTGATCCAGCAGATGGAAGACCACGGCGTCAAGGTCATCACCGCCGCGGGGCGGGGCGAAGCCAAAATCCTGCTGCTCCAAAGCCCGCGGGTGCCGATCGTTCTGACCGATGAAAGCTTGCCCGACGGCGACTGGCGCGACGTCTTGCAAGACGTCACCTCCTCGGGGCTGTCGGCCGAAGTGGTCGTGTGCACCGGCGCCGAGCAGTCGATGACGCTGTGCTTCGACCTGCTCGATCACGGCGCCTTCGGCCTGATGTCGGAGCCGTTCGACCGCGATCAACTGCAGTGGCTGGTGAACGCCGCCACCTCGCGCAGCCGTCTGTATCACTAATCGCGCTACGGATCGCCGCCGCGTCCCGCAACCCGCGCGCCACGCTCACGCGTCGTCTTCACGAATCGCCCCCACGAATCGTCCCAACGAATCACAGCGAAGTGCCCCTCGAGTTTGGCCCTTTGACGGGGGGATAGACAATTTGCCTGTCCTGCAAAGGCACGATTGCCTGTGCCACGCGCCGGCCTACGGCGCATGCGCCCACGACAGCCCTACGGGACTCGCGAAAACACAGCCGCAGGCGTGAGCCGGCGGGCCGAAGCGAGGCGGGAGTTCGGGGGAATGGGAGGAGCGATTCGGTGCGGCCGCGCCGCGGTGGGGGGCAGGCGCCTTTCGCTGGCGGCGTTGAGCTTCACCCTGGCATCCAGCGGCTTCGGCCCACCGGCCTACGCCTGCGGCCCTGTTGTTGGGATTTGGGGCAGTGGAGGGGCGGGGGCTGGCTTCGGTTGCGGGTTGCCGCGGCACAGGCAGGAGTGGCTGGAGAACGTCGGCGTTCACGCCGACGCAGGGTAGGCCGGCGGCCTGCCCTAGTATGTTGTGAACAGCTTGTCCCGGTTCGTTGGAAGGTGGGGTGGGCACGGCGTGACGGGTACGCCGTGCCCTGCGGTCAGTGGTTCAGAGCGGTGGTGGTTCAGGCGGGGTGACCCACGGCAACCGACGGTGGACGGTAGCCGTCATGCTGCGCCGAATTGAATTTCGACGCCTGGCACCGTGGGGTGCGCTCGCCAGCTGCCTGCCGGAACCGGCACGCTCCACTGACGAACACAAGAGCCCACGATCGGCAAACGGCGCAGGAGCCGTGCCTGGGTGGGCGTAAGCTTCACGCGAATCTCGAACTCGCACCAGGGCTGCCGCTGCTCGCGGACGCCGGAGCGGCTGGTCGAGCCAACCAGCACCGGGCCTTGGATACGCTTTTCCGTTTCGTAGTACCACGAGTTCAAGACTTGTTCCCCCTTCGCGTGATCGATCTCTGCAAAACCTGTTTGTCAAACTCTCCTGGTGCTGCGCCCGAGTCGGCATGGTTTCTCCAACCGGGCAACTAGCGCATCGCCACCTCGAGCGGGCCGCGGGCGAGCGCCTCTTGCACGCCCTGGTAGGCCGGCTTGTGGCCGTAGCTTTCGTCGAGCAGCAGCGCCGACCCGAAGCCGGCGAACGTGCCGGCGATCCAGGAGTGGCTGTCCGACACGCCCCAGAAAGTGATCGAGCGGCAGGCCGCGACCGAGACGCAGGCGCCGACCACTTCGCGGTAGGTGTCGGCCTGCTGCCGTAGCTTGGCGGCGGTGGCCGGCAGCGCCACGCGGACATCCATTTCGGTGACGTGAATCTCGAGCCCGAGGTCCGCCAGGCGGTTCATGTTGCGCGCGATCTCGGCGCGGTTGGCCTTGCCGGCTTCCAGGTGCATCTGCAGGCCGACGCCGTCAACCGGCACGCCCTGGCCGCGCAGCCGCTTGAGCATCGCGTAGATCGCGTCGGACTTGGCGCCCATGCCCTCGGCGGCGTAGTCGTTGTAGAACAGCAGCGCGTCGGGGTCAGCTTGGTGCGCCCAGCGAAAGGCCATCTCGATGTATTCGGGGCCGATGCCGCGCAGCCACAGCGAATCGCGCAGGCTGCCGTCGGATTCGAACGCTTCGTTGACCACATCCCAGGCCCAGACGTGCCCGCGGTAACGGCCGGCGACCGTCTCGATGTGATGGCGCAGGATGGCGATCAGCTCATCGCGCGAATAGTTGCCGCTGGTGAGCCACTCCGGCAGTTGCTGGTGCCACACCAACGTGTGACCCCGCACCTGCATGCCGTTGGCCGCCGCGTAGGAGACCAGCGCGTCGCTATCGCAAAAATCGAAACTACCGGCCGTGGGATGAATGTGATCGAACTTCATCACATTCTCGGGCGTCAGCGTGTTGAACTCGCGCGCCACCGTAGTGCGGTAGGCGCTGTCGCCGGCGAGCAGGCTGGGCTCGACGGCGGCGCCGATACGCAGCCCCGAAGCCTGCCGCAGCGACGGCGTGGCGGCTTCGGGAAGGTTCGCGGAGGCGATCCAGGAAGCGCCCGAAGCGCTGCAGCCGGCCGCCGACGTCAGCGACTCGATCGAGCGAACCTGCTGGAAAGTCTCGCCGGCCGCCTCGCTCCCGTTGGAGCCCGAGCGGTCCACGATCTGTTTCGAGCCGGCCACGGCAACCGCGGCCAGCAGGAAAACTTGAAAACCGTGTCCGGTGACTCTCATCCCGTGATCCGAGGTCAATTTAGCCCGGAACCGGGTTTGGAAAGTGTGAAAAAATGCATCGTCCGGGCAGAGGCCCCCGGCAAACGACAAATCGGGCCCGCTCCAGCCCAACCCGGAGCCCCCCACACCTCCGGGGACAGGGATTGGCACACCGGCCGGGACAGAACCTAATCAACTTCAAATCAACGAGATAGGCCGAGATCCCCAGGCCCACAAACAGGCCTTTCCACCCCCCTGCGCATCCAATCGGCAAGGCCGACAATTCCCCGCCAAAAGTGACAATTCATTACAATCCCTAGGCTAGAGACCGGCGGCTCAGCGGATGAATAGAGCATTCAACTCGGGGAACCGGCGATGCCTTTTGATCGGGCGGCCGGCGCATGAGGGTGATCGGATGTCCTGGGTCGCACGTTCATTCCGTAGCCCGAACGCCCGCGTGGTCGCGGTGGACGTCCCGATATTACTCGACATAGACACGCGGATAGGTCAGTCGGGATCGGTGACAGATGCCGATCTCGGAACCAACAGGTTTGTCGGTCAGAGGAGTATCCCCGGGCAACTGGTTACCTCAAATGCAGTGACCTGACGGTGTCCTTTTGCGTCAGGAGAGCGACGGCTCGACCCATTTTTGATCCAATTGCCAGCTTTCCAGGCTCTCGACCCACGCCTGCCGCCGCTGTTGCATTGCCGCCAATTCGTCCGCGTGACTCTCGTCCGTGGCGAGGTTGTGTTCCTCTCCGGGATCTTGCTCGAGATTGTAGAGATATTCCAGCGGTGGCTGCTGCTCAAAGAAGCTGAAATACTTGGCGCGCTCGGTGCGAATTCCTTCGCTTTTGGGGATCCGCGGGTGTTCGAACAGGTGCTCGTAGAACCACTCGCTGCGCCAGGCCGGCTTTTCGCCGCGCAGCAGCGGCCCCAGGTCGCGGCCGTTCATCGACGGCGGGGCCTGCAGGCCGGCCAGCGCCAGCATCGTCGGGGAAAGGTCGATATTCAGGGCCATCTCCGTGCGGCGCGTTCCCGCCGTGTCGGGCTGCCGCGGGTCGCGAATGATCAGCGGCGTGCGGATCGACTCCTCATCCATGTACCACTTGCCAGCCAGGCCGCGCTCGCCGAGATAAAAGCCGTTGTCGCCAGTGAACAGGACCACGGTGTTATCGAGCCAGCCGCGCTGTTCGAGATCGGCAAGCAACCGCCCGATCTGCACGTCGACGCCGTAAATCAGACGGTAGTAACGCCGCATCGATTCCTGCCACATTTCCGGCGTCGCAAAGCGCTGCTCCCAGCGCACGCGGTTCTCGCTCGTCTTGAGGCACTCGGGCAGCTCGTCGAAATAGCGCGGATCGTTTTTCGGATAGGGCTTGAATTCGACGTCGGCGTAGAGCTTGTCGTATTCGGGGTCGGAGAGGAAGTAGGGCGCGGCACCGTCCTGCACGTGCGGCGCTTTGAAGCTGATCGAGAGATGAAACGGTTGATTGGACGCCGAGCCACCCAGGAAGTCCAAAGCCTGCTGCCCGAGAATCTTCGTCAGGTGGACCGTTTTGCCGTCGACCTGGTTGAAGTATTCTCCCTGCCCCGCAAAGCCCTCAAAGTAGTCGAAGCGATCGGCCGGCAGGTCGTCCTTTCCGCCGACGCCATACTTGCCGATAAAGCCGGTGCGATAGCCGCTCTCGCGCAACCGCGCCGGGTAGCTCATCGCGTGCAACTCGTCGCTGAGCGGGGTCGAGAAATTGTGCACGCCGTGGCAACGCGCATACAAACCGGTGAAAATCGAGGCGCGAGAAACGGCGCAGATCGACGTCGTCACGAAATTGTTTTCGAACAGAACGCCTTCACGCGCCAGGCGGTCCAGGTTGGGCGTCTGGATAGGGCTGTTACCGAGAATGCCGAGCGTGTCCCAGCGTTGGTCGTCGGTGAGCAGGAACAGGATGTTAGGCGGGCGTTCGGCGCGTGCGCTCTCGCGGGAACAACCCACGGCGGACAAGGCGCCGCCCAGGGCGAGGGACTGCAGGAAATGCCGTCTGGAGGTGGTGTGTGCTGCCATCAGAGTCTGTGTGTGGTCCGCACTCGCCGGCGCCGCCGGCGGCATGCATTCCGCATGAGCGTCGCTGACCGCTGAATGTGACCCAGCGGTAGGTTAGCAATTCCGGAGGACGGATGGTGACAGCCACTCGATGTGGTGAACTTTCTTAATCCGCCGGCTATTCAAAGAGCGGCGAGCCCCGCGAACATCGCGGGCTTCGCCGCTACCACAGCTACGATGAATCGCGTACCGCTTCGAGTGAAGCACGGGCCGCCGGTTCATCAGCGGTCCGGGAACGCTCCGAGTCCTCGGCCCAAAGGGCGAGATCCCCACGGTGTGATACGTTGCCCGCGTGGCGGGAGACTCCCAGGATCCGCTCGCACAACGCGGTTCGCCGCGAGTCGCCCCCACTCGTAGACAGAGTGGCCGAAATCACGCACGTTACTGGTTGCTGGCGGGCGATCGAGTGAGCCGCCGGCGGGTAACCATCGGCAAGTAACAAAGGCTAGCGCATTGACTGTCTGACAGTTAGAGGCGCGAACAGCGTTTGGCATCGGACGTGCCTTCTAGTCAACCGCGCCCGCAATTGAGGTGTTGAGGAGGTAAGACCATGTGGAAAAAATTATTGGGTCTGGCGGCGGTGACATTCCTGGCGTTTGGGATTTCCGGGTGTGCTTCTCGCTATCCCGCGCACGGCTACCGCGGTCCGGGCTACGTCCATGAGCGTGGGCGGCATTACGACCACCACAAGCACCACAAACATGATCGCGACCACGATCGCGACTACGACCGCCGCTAGAGGTGGGCAGACATGATCTGTCCAAAGCGCACATCGGCGATCGCAATGGTGATAGGCAGTGGCGCCGGCGGCACGCTTTCACGCCGGCGCCACGCAGACAGACTGGCCTGTGCGACGACACGGCTCCCCCGCCCTATCCGGGGCTCCTGTTCACGAACGAACACAGCGCCAGCCTCCAGCGGGCCGCGTGCAAGCTGGAAACCCCAAGGATTCTTCCGCAAAACGGGAGACCAAAAACCAATCGCAAACAAGCTACAATAGCCAAGCGTTCGGCCCGGCGGTCACCGCACCCCGCACCCGTCGAACACAAACCCAAAAACGCTTCGAGCTGTCACAAGAACTCGCACCTTTGTATCCGGTAGGCCAACCAACCCGACTCAAGCGCAAAACATGGCCGGCTATTCCGCAACCCCACTCCCCAAGAAGCTGGGCATCCGGCCGGGCCAGCGCGTCGCGCTGCTCAACGCCCCCGAGGGTTTCGACCAAACCCTGGGCGAACTTCCACCCGTGGCCGCACTCTACAACAGCCTGGCAGGCGCCCACGCCCTCGACGTCGTGCTGCTGTTTGCCGTACGGCGAGCCGATCTCGAAAGGCGCCTGGACGCGATCCGCAAACGCATGGCTCAGGCCGGAGGCTTTTGGGTCGCCTGGCCGAAAAAGAAATCGGGAGTCGCCACCGACCTGAACGAAAACATCATCCGCGAAATCATCCTGCCCACCGGCTTGGTCGACAATAAGGTGTGCGCCATCGACGAAGTTTGGTCGGGGCTGCGTCTTGTGATCCGCCGCGAACTGCGTCAACCTTGCTCCCCCGCCCCGCTCACAGCAGCCGAAAGTTGACTTCGACGCTGGCCGACACCGCCACCGGCTGGCCGTCTTTGAGCGCCGGCGAAAAGCGCCACTTTTGGATTGCCTCCACCGCCTTCTCGTCGAGGCCCAGACCCAGGCCGCGACTCACCTTGGCGCTTTGCACCGTGCCGGCGGGGCTGATCTCGATCGCCAACACAACGGTCCCCTGCAGTTTCGCCTGGCGCGCATCGGCGGTGTAATCCGGCTCGATCTTATAGCTCAGCTTGGGCGCCGAAATGCCGTCACCGACTTTGTAGACCTTGCCGAGCGGAGCCGGTTGACCGGGCTCGGTTGGCGATTGTAGAGGAAACGTCGAAATGGCCCAGGCGGTGGTCAGCACGAGCGCTCCGGCCACGGCGGCCAACGAGAGTTTCAGACGTTTCGGCGACATGATGTCCTCCTTGAGAATCAACGCCACGCGTTGCCGCAAGTGGCGTGTGCGCACAAAGCTGGGCGCGGCCGACAGGCTGGTTCGCGCGCGCAGCGCGGCGGTCTGCAGCAGGGCGTCGAGGTACGGCTCGCGCTCGCCCAGCAGCGCGATCACTTCGCGGTCGACAAGCTGTTCGCGGGCCAGATGGATGCGCTCGACGACCCACCAGATGGCCGGGTGAAACCAGAATATGGCCCGCAGAAATTCTTCGGCCAACGCAAAGCCCCAGTCGCGCCGACGGACGTGCAGCAGCTCGTGGCAGAGCACGGCCTTTTGCGCGGCGGGGGCCATCGACGAGAAGCCCTCCGGCAGCAGGATCGTCGGATGCCGCAGGCCGAAACTCACCGCGCCGTCCAACAGCGGGGAGACGTACAGCTCCGCGTCGACGCCAAGCACTTCGCGCAGTTCCGCAACCAGCGGCAACGCCTGTTGCAGCCCGCGGCCTGCGCGGCGAATCCTGCGCAGTTGCAGCAACCCCAGCGAAAGCAGCGCGAGCCGCACCAGCGCTCCGCACCCAATCACCGCCAGAATCAGCGCAGCCAGATTGAAAGCCGGGCTCGCCAGGTGGAACGTGGACCGCGCCGTAGCGAGCGTGGCGGCGGGCCGGGACAACTCGACTTCCACCCAGGGCTGCAGCAACGGAACCGCCACCGACACGGCCAGCAGCAACTGCCATCCGCGGTAGAGCGCGGCGGGGTTGCGCACCTTCAACACAGCGGCCAGCGCCGCCGCGGCGGCGGCCAACGCGGCGATCTGCGCACTATACGCGGTCAGGTTGTTGAGCCAAAGCTCGGGACTCATCGCCCTACTCCGCTTCTATCGAATGCGCGTACCGTTGTCTATTCACGCCCATCTCGATTCGCGCCCATGTCCACCACTTGCACCCGCACCTGTTTGTACCCGGCGTCCGTGCCCAGGGGACTCGTGTCTGATACCCTTCGCGCCCATTCGGCCTTCACTTGTCTCCTCGCTCGCGGACCATGCGGCGAAGCTCCTGCACGTCCTTTTCATCGAGCTTGCGGTCCTGCACCAGGTGCACCAGCAGCGGCTGCGCGGCGCCGTCGAACACACGGCCGACGAAGTCGCGCACCATCTCGCGCACAACCTGCTTCTTCGGCCGGGTGGCCTGGTAGACGAAAGCGCGCTCCTGCCGAGCCTTGCTGAGATAGCCCTTCTGCTCGAGGATGTTCATCATGGTCATCACGGTGGTATAAGCGATCTGGCGCCGCTTGCGCAGGTCCTCGTAGACCTCCCGCACGGTCGCGCTGGGGCGCTCCCAAACGATCTTCATGATTTCGAGCTCTTGCTCGGTCAGGACGGTGGCCGGTCGCCGCATACTAGTAAATTAGTACGGTGGTATTCGTTTGTCAAGACAAGAAGACGGGGATGCAGCGCAGAAGGGATGAGCCGGCCTCGCGAACCGAGGCGGCGGGCCAGATTGGGGCGGTAGCGCGGAGGCGGTGACGCGAAGAGGTGACGCGGAGGCGGCGCCTCCCGAGCGATTACCGCAACGGCGGCATCGGCCCGGGAGGCCCGTTCTGAGTCAGTGCTCGGGCGAAACTAGTTCGTCCCCGAGGTCAGCACGCAGGTGCCGTTCTTCAGGCCGCGCGAGGTGGCCGTCACGACGACCTTGCCGGCGTCGGAAGTGGTCCGCACGTTGATCGCGGCCATCCCCCACACCGCGTCCAGTTCGGGCGTTCCGAGCACGTCGCCCGGGCCTTCCGTGCTGAAGCTGAGCCAGGGGTTGGCGCTGGGAACCATCACGCCGTCCTTGTCGGCAATCGTCGCCACGATCCGCACCGCGTCGCGCCCATCGGCGCGCAAAGTTTGCCGATCGGGCGTGAGAATGACCTGGTAGGGCTCGCCAGCGGTCTTCTTTTCGTCGGTATACTCTTTACCGTCCTTGGTGCCGACCGCCTTCAACACGCCCGCCTCATAGGGCACGTTCCAGATAAAAGGACCATGGCGCAGCTTGACGCCCTTGGGAAGCGGAAAGCGCTCTTCCCACATGTGGTAGTCCTTCCATTCCTTCATCAGGTTTTCGGTCGTCTCCGGCTTCTTCTTCCCGAGGGATTTGCCGTTCAGAAATAACTCCACCTCATCGCAGGTGGAATAGATGCGGACCATCCTCGATTTGCCTTCGGTTCCCGGCCACGTCCAATGGCCGACGATGTAAACGAAGGGGTCTTCGGTCCATTGCGCCTTGACGAACCAGTAGCTGGCCTTCGGGATGCGCCACAGGTCGCTGAGGCCGCGATAGTCGTCGCCGGTGAAACGAGTCCCCCAGGGGCGGCTCTCCGGCGGACCGTAATAGTAGAAGATTCCCTTGGCTCGATTCGTAGCCGGAGAACCCGGGTCGAACATCACCCATTTGGCGGTCGCCATCCACGGAATGGCTTCGAATTTCAGCCAGCTTGCCTCCTGAAAAATGGCTCCGGCCAGTTCCGACGGAATGGCCGTCCGGAGGTATTCGTCCACGTTGCCGGTATCGCTGCGCCCTACGCTGCTCGCCGACGGTTCGGTCAAGACGCCGCGTTCGTTCACATAGGCGCCCCATTCGTTCCACAGCCACTTCCAGTCGGGGTGCTCCTTGGAAAGCTTGTAGAAATCGAAGTAGCGGTCGTTGGTGGGGTCGCGCACGTCGGTGATCAGAGGGAATACCCGGCCGGCTGTCCAGCGCGTCGGATCGAGTTCGTGCACCTTGTCGTTCAGCTCTCTCAGATCGTCGAGGTAAGGATATCCGGTAAGATCGTCGCCAATACCCCAAATAATAATCGATGGATGATTGTAATCCCTCCGAATCATCTCATGCATTGCCAAAAGACAGTTATCGATATATTTTCTGGTATACCGAGGATCCTTATTAGGAGCTGCCGTGGGACTATAGTCGTAGATCTTAATATTGGGTATTTCTTCCCAGATAAGAAGGCCCATCTCGTCGGCCGCTTCCAGGATGCTCTTATCCTGAATGTAGTGGGCGGTCCGGACAAAGTTAGCGCCCATCTCCTTGATGATTTCCATATCGCGGCGGCTGACCGCGTCGGGAAGCGCGTCGGCCAGGTAGCCATAGTCCTGGCGGCGGTCGACGCCCTGTAGGCGGATGAACTCGCCGTTGATGGTGTATCCCTTACCAGGGATGTAGCCCATCACGCGGAAGCCGAACTTGTTTTCGACCTCGTCGCGCAGCGTGCCGTCACGGTAAACCCGGCTGCGGAGCGTGTACAAATTGGGGTGATCGGGAGACCACAACAGCGGTTTCTGCACCACCATGTCCGCCTGATCGAAAGACACGGTCTCGTTGCCGGCGGCGTGTTTCTCCGCTTCTCCTCGCGCGACGACTTGTCCATCCGCGGCGAGAACTTCCGAGAGAACTTTGATTTCGCCGGCGCTGTCCTGCGCGTTCACCACCTCGGTCTTCGCGTGGATGCTGGAGTGTTCCCGCGTCACCTCAGGGGTTGTAATCGTAACGCCCGAGTCGGGCACGTAGGTGTTATCGGTGACGTGCAGCCACACGTCCCGGTAGATCCCTCCGTAGGTCGAGACATTGCTCTCGTTGGCCGGCGGGATATCCGGGCTGTTGGTATCGTCCAGACGCATCACCAGGAGGTTCTCCGCGCCGGGCTTGGCTGTCTTAGTGATATCTAGCACAAAGCCGGTGTATCCACCGACGTGCTGGCCGACCTCCACGCCGTTGAGCCAAACTTTCGCGACATTCGAAGCTCCCTCGAATTCGAGAAAGATTTGATGTCCCGCGGCGGACTGCGGGATCGTAAAATGTTTGCGATACCAGCCGATCCCTCGCCAATGATTGACGGCCACGAAGGGGCTATGAGCTGTCTGATCCCACGAATGGGGGATAACGACGGTCGACCACGCGGAGTCGTCGTAGTCGGTTTTCCAGGCGTCTCGAAAAGGCCATTCCACGGCCGAACCGGGGGCGACCTGGCGCTCGAATCGCCAGCCGGCGTTCAAGTTCACGGTTTGCCGCAAAGGCGCGGCCTGCGCCAGGAGCCATATACCACTGAGAAGAATACTGCTAAGAAGGATCGACAAATAATAAGCAAACGATCTAATGATTCTATCGGGGAGTACTACCATTTCCTTACTTCTCCAAACGATCCTCACCACCTTACCACCTTTTCGGCCACGACGGCCCTGACTCCGCAGTGGCGCAGGCGGAGCCTCATCCGCACGAAGCCCGCGCGGCTGACCACGTACCCGTGGCCGACCTCCAATGCGAAGCCGTGGGGCGGGCTTTGGTGGGAGTGCCGGCTTGTTTGGGCAGGCCGGAGCCCTGCCCCACTTGGACCCGTTGCGCTTGGCCTTCCACGTTGGGTACGCTACCGGTTCCAGGCTGGTTGCCGCGCGGCTCCCGGCTTCACGATTCACCGCGCGAACGGAAACCCATGCACTATCGTTTGCTCCTTCTCATCCTCGCTCTTTCGTTCTTCCCGGCGGCCTTGCGCTCGCAGGTCGAGGAAACCGACCCGAAGAAGCTCGAGTTCCAGGACCTCACCACGGCCATGCCGATGTTGATGGCGCCGATGCGCGATGGCGTGCGCCTCGCCACCGACGTCTATCTGCCCAAGGACAAGCCGGGCCCCTTCCCGGTTGTGTTCGTCAAGACGCCCTACACCTTCAACAAGATCGAGGGAGCGACGCTCGACTGGGGCATCGAAACCATCAAGCACGGCTATGCCTACGTCATTCAGAACGAGCGCGGCCGTTTCTATTCCGAGGGTGAGTGGGAGATCCTAGGCCATCCGCGCACCGACGGCTATGATTCGCTGACCTGGATCGCCAAGCAGCCCTGGTCCAACGGCAACATCGCTACCTTGGGCTGCTCGTCGACCGCCGAGTGGCAGCTCGCGCTGGCCTCCATGCACCATCCCGCGCTCAAGGCGATGATTCCGATGTCGGCCGGCGCCGGGATCGGACGCGTGGGCGAGTTCTACGAGCAGGGCAACTTTTACAAAGGCGGCGTTCCGCAGTAGTTGATGCTGATCTGGCTCTACGGCGTGCAACAGGGCATCCGTCCGCAGTTCCCTCCCAACCTTTCCTCGGAAGAGCTGGAGCGCCTGCGCAAGATGTACGACCTCGCGGCCAAAATGCCCGATGTCGACTGGCCCAAGCAATTGCTCAAGCTGCCCGAAATCGATTGGCTCGATAGCGCCGGCGCCAACAAGGGCCCGGCCAACGAACTGCTGCGGCGCAAGCCCAACGATCCGGCCTGGTATCGCGGCGGCCTCTACCACGACAACGATCCGTTCACGGTGCCGGCGTTCTGGTTCGACAGTTGGTTCGACATCAGCCAGGGCCCCAACCTGGCGCTGTTCAACCATGCCCGCGAGCACGGCGCCGACGCCGCCACGCGCGACGGCCAATACGTCGTCATCGCCCCGACCCTGCATTGTTGGTACTACCGCATCCCCGAGCACAAGGATTTGAAGGTCGGCGATCTCAACATGGGGCGCGCCACGTTTCCGCTGTGGGACCTGGTGTTCAGCTACCTCGACCACTACGTCAAGGGCGAAAACAACGGCTTCGGCGAGAAAACGCCGCGCGTGCAGTACTACACGATGGGCAAGAACGAGTGGGCTCACGCCGACGCCTGGCCCCCCAAGGCCGCGGTCCCGACGACGTTTTATCTCGCCAGCGGCGGTTCGGCGAACAGCGTGTTCGGAAACGGCCGCTTGTCGAAGGAAAAGCCCAGCGGCGCGCCGTCGGACACCTATCCCTACGACCCAATGAACCCGGTGCCCTCGCACGGCGGCGGCGTTTGCTGCAACGGCGGCGCGACTCCAGGCGGCAGCTTCGACCAGCGCGACATCGAGGCGCGGCAGGATGTGCTGGTGTATACCTCGGACGCCCTGGCCGACGACCTCGTAGTCACCGGAACGATTCGCCCCACGCTGTATATTTCCTCCGACGCCAAAGACACCGACTTCACGGTCAAGCTCGTCGACGTCTATCCCGACGGCACCGCCTACAACATCGACGACACGATCCTGCGCGCCCGCTATCGCGATGGCTACGACAAGGAAGTTTTCATGAAGCCCGGCGAGGTCTATGAACTCAACCCCACGCCGATGTCGACCAGCTACGAGTTCAAGAAAGGCCATCGGCATGCGGGTGGAAGTGGCCTCCAGCAAGTTTCCGCAGTACATGCGGAACCTCAACACCGGCGGCAACAACTACGACGAGACCGAGGGCGTGGTCGCCCATAACACCATCACGCACACGGGCGAGCACGCGTCGCGAATCGTGCTGCCGGTGATGCCGAACTAGCCGGCGGGAGGGGGGCTGTCTCCGATAGGGACCATTTGCCGGACCTGAAGGGAGTTTCGCCGTCCCCTGCTACGCCTGTGGCTGTGGGTGCCTTGACTGACGGACGCGGCTCCTCGCCGGCCGAAAATCATATATACTAATTGTATATACAGCCCCTGGCGGCGACATCCGATGCCCGCGCGGTTTGAATGGGACGAGCAGAAGAACCAAGCCAATTACGCCAAGCACGGCATTCGCTTCGAGGAGGCCTAAGCCATCTTCGACGGGCCCGTTCTCACCGCCGCCGACAATCGCTACGACTATGGCGAGCAGCGCTTAGTCAGCTATGGCCAACTCGGTGCATCCGTCGTCCTCGCAGTCGTGCACGCCACGCGCGGCGAGCGTGTTCGGCTGATTTCGGCCCGCAAAGCCAACCGCAAAGAACGGGAGGCGTATCATGAGCATCTCGAAGAAGCGGCTCAAGGAAATTGAGGCCATTTCGGACGACGACATCGACTACTCGGATATTCCCGAAGCGACCGGGGACTTCTGGCGGCGCGCCCAGTTGCAGATGCCACGGCCGAAGAAAGGGGTTTACGTCCGCCTCGATGCCGACGTGGTAGAGTGGCTCAAATCCAAGGGTAAGGGCTATCAGACCCGCATGAACGCCATGCTGCGAGCACTCATGGAAAGCGACAGCCACTCCACGCGATAGGCCAACTGGACTGACATCGCAACTCAACGGACCGACGCATCAAGCGGCGACATATCCCGGCAGCAAGAAAAAGAGCAAGGTGATGGCGGTACGCTGCCTGCGATTCGCCATCACCATTCGAACGGGGCCACCCATGGGACCCCGGCTAACAGGCCCTCTCTCCGCTAGCGAATCGCCATCGTCGCCACGTTGCTGATGCCACCCGAATACACCTGCAGGTTCACCGCGTCGCCCAGCGGCGCGTCGTTGGGCAGTTGGATGTTCATCTGATACAGCGCGACAAAGCCCGGAGACAGGCCCGCGAACAGCACCGTCGCGAACTTGTCGCCGACCTGTACCAGCGCGTTCGCAACGACCCGGGCTAGCGGATCCGACGGCCCCGCCGCGCCCGACGCCGGCGCATTCGTCACCGGACCCAACCCCGCTGCGTACAGGATCACGACCTCGCCGCGCGCCGCCGGGCTGGCCGTCGTGACCAGCGAGCCGTCGGCGTGGGTTATGATCGCCGTCGCCGTTCCCGGCAGCGTGAAAATGCCCGGGGATCCGTCGAGCAGACTCGGCACCGCCGTGTTTGACGGCTGGTTGGCGTTCACAACGCGCACATTGATCGTGCCGTTGCCGGCCAGTTGCCAGGGCACCTGCGCATTGATCTGTCCCGTGGAGACGAAGAACAATGGCGCGGCGATGCCGTTCATCAACACCTGGGTGGCGCCGAGCGTCGTGGGCAGTGGAACCGTCGACGCCTCGACCGTGTCGGCCGCGAGGTTCGACCCAAACAACGCCACGATGGCGCCCGCCGCGATGGGGTTGGGGAACGGCGCGAAGCTGGCACCGTTGACGACCCCGCCATCGAGCAGCGCCGGCGCTCCTTCGATCGGCGCCGCCGGAGTCACCGTCAGCGTCACAAACACATTCAGCGCGATATCCTGCGGCTCGGCCGGCGTCAGCTTCACCGTGCCGTCATAGACTCCCGCGGCGAGCCCCGTCGGATCAAGCGTAATCCGAATCGAGGTTGGCGTGGTCGTTGCCGACGCCGTGACGCTCAGCCACGAGCCGCCCGCCGCGGTCGCGCTCGGCGTGAACGTCAACGCATCGGACGAGCTGCCGATCTGCACCAACTGCGTCGGCTTGGTCGTCGAGCCCACCGGAACGGTAAACGACAGCGAAGAGAACGATCCCGTGATCTTCTTACCCGGCTTGGTAGCGCCGACTTTGCGGACGCGATGGAAACCCGAATCCGAAAAATAGAGCGTGCCCTGGGCGTCGATCGCGATGCCCTTCGGCGCGATGATGCGAGTCTCGGTGGCCAGGTTGCCGTCCTTGAACGGATCGACAAAGGCGCTGTTGCCCACTGCCGTCGTGATGATGCCCGTTGTATCGACCTTGCGGATGCGATCGTGGCCGTTGTCGGCAATGTAGAGGTTGCCGGCGGCGTCGAGCGCCAGGCCCAGCGGCCCGCTGACGCCCGCGTTGGGGCCTGGCCCGCCGTCGCCGGTGAACTGCACGTCGCCGTTGCCCGCGACGGTGGTGATGACGCCCGCGCCGTCGATCTTGCGCACGCGATTGTTGCCGTAGTCGGAAATGTACACCGTGCCGTTAGGGGCCACGAACACGTTGCGTGGCAGGGCGAGTTGCGCCGCGCTGGCCGCTCCGCCGTCGCCGCTGAAACCCTGCACGCCGGTGCCGGCGATGGTGGTCGCCTGGCCGGCGGGGCTTACTTTCAACACCTTGCTGTGGCCCGTGTCGGCGATATACACATTGCCCTGCGCGTCTACCGCCACGCCGTGCGGGTTGAACAGCGGCACCGTCGTCGCCTGCCCGTTGGTGTCGCCGAGCAACTGCCCGCTACCCGCGAAGGTCGTGATGATGCCATTGGCATCGACCTTGCGAACGCGGTTGTTTAGAATGTCCGCGAAATAGAAATTGTTCTGAGCGTCGACGGCAACGCCCTGAAAAATGCCCGTCCCCAGCATCGCCGCGCTGGTGGCGGGACCGCCATCGCCGCTAAACCCCAGATTGGGCGCGGCCGAAGTGGAGCCGGCCACCGTATTGATGACGCCCGACGCGATCGTAATCTTCCGGATGCGGCTGCCGCCGTCGGCGAGATAGAGATTGCCGGCGGCATCCACCGCCAATCCCGAGGGATCCTGCAAGCCCACTGATGTAGCGACGAGTCCCTCGCCGAAGTAAGCCGTGGCGCCGTTGCCGGCGACAGTGGTCACGAAACCCTGGGCGCGGAGCGAAGGGGCGGTCCAGGAAATGGCGGCCAGGAGTAACGAGAACGGGAGAAAGAAGCCGCAAGCGCGGGCGAACCTCAGCGCGTGGACGCGAGCCACGCAGCGACGACGACAGCCGTCAGCAAACGACACACGACGAGCCATAAAAGGAAAAACCTCTAAATAGGAAAAAGGAGCCGTCTCACGACCAACAGCGCGACGGCTTGGAGGGGGAATGCACGAACGTCTATTGTAGCGCCGCCCAGAGCCGGCCGGATAGGCTGTTCTTGGAGGACGCCGTCAAAAGCACTCCGAGCCGCGGGCGTCAGCCCGCGTTGGGCGGCCGGGCCGGCCTTAGAGGCCGCACGTATGGAGTTCGCTGCCGGGCACGGCGCTTCCAAGGTTTACACGGACCGCAGGAGGCGACACACACCGACTGCCCCCTTCCCCCGCTCTGGCGGGGCCGGCCTTGGGCGGTTAGGATAGGTAGGGTCCATCGAGCGCCCCTGCCTCTCGTGGCCTCAATCCCGGTTCCCGATCGGAGTTCCCATGACGCTTCGCAAGCTGATCGCCGCGGCGCTACTTTCTCTGATGTGCGCCATGGCCCAGGACTATAAGCTCGGGCCGGACTCGCAGCGCCAGCCCGGCGTGCCGCAGGGCAAGGTCACCCAGTACACCTGGGCGAGCAAGGTCTACCCGGGCACCACGCGCGACTACTGGGTCTACGTGCCCGCGCAGTACAAGCCGGATACGCCCGCGGCCACGATGGTGTTCCAAGATGGCGCGGGCTACGTGTCCGAAACCGGCTCCTGGCGCGTGCCCATCGTCTTCGACAATCTCATCGAGCGCGGCGAGATGCCGGTAACGATCGCGGTTCTGATCAACCCCGGGGTGCTGCCGTCACTGGGCCCCAACGATCCGCCGCGCGCCAACCGGAGTCTCGAATACGACACCATCACCGATACGTACTCGCACCTGGTTCTCGACGAGATCCTGCCCGAGGTGGCCAAACACTACAACCTGTCGACCGACCCCGATCTGCGCGCCATCGGCGGATCGAGCTCGGGCGCGATCTGTGCCTTCACCGTGGCCTGGCAGCGGCCCGACGCGTTCCACCGCGTGCTGAGCTTCATCGGCAGCTACACGAATCTGCGCGGCGGCATGATTTATCCCTACCTCATCCGCGCCACCGAGCCCAAACCGATCCGCATTTTCATGCAGGACGGCTCGAACGATTTGAATATTTTTGCCGGCGGCTGGTTTCTCGCCAACCAGACCATGGTCGCGGCGCTCGAATACGCCGGCTACGACGTCACCCACGTGTGGGGCACTGAAAAGCACAACAGCCGGCACGGCGGCTCGATCCTGCCCGACGCGCTACGCTGGTTGTGGCGCGGCTTCCCCGCCCCCATCGAAAAACCCAAGGGCGGCGGCGGCGAGCGGCAGTGGTCGGTGCTGCTGCCGCAACCCGGTACCGATTGGGAGTTGGTAGGCGAGGGTTACAAGTTCACCGAAGGCCCGGCGGTCGACCAACAGGGCAACGTATTCTTCACCGACATCCCCAATAGCCGCATTTACAAGATCGGCCTCGACGGCAAGGTGAGCCTGTTTCAGGAAAACACCGGCGGCGCCAACGGCCTCATGTTCGGCCCCGACGGCCGCCTGTACGCCTGCCAAAACCAGCGCAAACGCATTGTCGCCTACTCGATGGACGGCGCCGAGTCGGTGATTGCTGAAGAGCTGCCCTCGAACGACCTGGCGATCACCGCGCGCGGCGAAATCTACGTCACCGATTTCGGAAACAAGCGCATCTGGTTCATCGACGCGAAGGGCGAAAAGCACATCGCCTATGAAGGCATCGCCGCTCCCAACGGGATTCAGCTCTCGCCCGGCCAGTCGTTTCTGATGGTCGACGACTACAGGGGCCGCGGCGTGTGGTCGTTCCAGATTCAGCCCGACGGCTCGCTCACCAACGGCAGCCCCTTCTACCGCCTCGAAATGCCCGACGAATCCTCGGCCACCGACGCCGACGGCATGACCATGGATACCCAAGGCTGGCTCTACGTGACCACCAACACGGGCCTCCAAATCTTCGAGCCGCAAGGCAAGCTCGTCGCCATTCTCAACAAGCCGCAGGCCGCGCCGATCTCGAACGTCGTGTTCGGCGGGCCAAACCGCGACACCCTCTACCTGACCGGCGGAGACAAAGTGTACAAGCGGCCGATGACGCGCAAAGGACTCGTGAGCTGGGAGGCCATCAAACCCGAGCAACCGTAGAGCCGGCCCGGGGTCTGCCCTCGACCGGACCGCTACCGGCACTGCCGCATTATTGCCCCGACAACAAAAAATGCTCCAGCCACTCCAGGCTCAGCTCGAACGCTTCGGGCGTCGGCGAATGCCCCTGGCGATGGTTGTAATAGCCGATCTGCTCGGGCTTGCCGAGAAGCTTGTACACCGCCTTGGCCGCGTTGATGTAATACCAGCTCTTGTCGCTGTCGGCCGAATCGCCGCCGATCAACAGGAACGGCCGCGGCGCGATCAGCCCCAGCAACTCGTGCTGGTCGAAGGGTTCGGCTGGTGAATCGATGGCTTCCTTGCTGAGGTACCAATAGTCTTCGTAGTTGGAAAAGTGCAGCCCGATGCCGGGTTCGGACGACACCGCGGCCGCAATGCGCGGGTCCATCGCGGTGGCGTAGAGCGTCATCTTGCCGCCGAGCGAATGGCCGACCATGCCGATGCGCCTCATGTCGATGCCGTCGAGGGTGGCGAGATAATCGAGCGCGCGCTGCGCATCCCAAACCCATTTGCCCAGGCCGCTCCAGTCGGGATAGCGCTCGTAGAGATTCATCACCCCTTCGGCGTAGTCTTCGCCGTAGCTTTCGCCCCACCAGCGCACCGCCAGAACCACGAAGCCGCGGCGCACCATCTGTTCGCCGAACGTGCGCGTAAACGACGTCGAGAAAACGTGGCCCCCGAGATTGGTCCCTGCCGGCGTATCGATGTCGTAGTAGGGCGCGATCACCACCGGCGTCGGCCGCCGCACCGGTTTGAGGGGCAGCATGAGGTAGATTTTCGTCCAGCGATCGGGCTCGGTGCGCAACTCGCGGACCTGCCCGGTATAGAAGCCACCTTGAACCACACGCAGCAGGCGCGTCTCGGGCTGGGGCGGAGTGAGCCCGGCGGGGTGGCCCAGGATGCGGTCCCACTTGGCGCGCAGCGCGGCGGCGTGTTGCGGCCACTGCGCGGCGCTCTCGCCCGCGGCGGCCAGCGCGGTCAACTCGCCCAGGCTGCCGCGAACCGCTTCGGGCGCCTGGTCAAACTGCGCCAGCCATTTTTCGAGATTACCGCTGTCGACATTGCCGCCGTCGACATTGCCAGGACTGAGCGCGACATAGTTCGGGTTCGGGATCGTGCGGCAGACGCGAAAGCCCGTGTAGGGCGAGCGCGCCGTCTCGGGAAGGCTGCGGCGAAAATCGCGCGCCGCGATCGCGTCCTCGGGCCGTCCCCACATGCCGCTGCGGCACGAGCCGCCCAGAATCACGCGCTCGAATCCCCGCAACGGGCCGCTGGGGAATTCCGTGGATGTCACTAAAGCGGTCTGCGTGTTGAAGTAGTCGTAGGTCCACTCCCAAACGTTGCCGAGCAGGTCATGCAGCCCCAGCGCATTGGGCGGATAGCTGGCCACGGGCCGCACCGCGAGCCGCTGCAGGTCGGCGCGCATTTCGGCGAGGCTCTTGGTGTTGCGCGAGCCGAGATTGGCCAGCTCGGGATGATCGCCGGGAATCGCCGACGACTGCGCGGCATAGAGCCATTCGGCTTCGGTCGGCAGGCGGTAGCCGGTCTGCCGGAAGTCGCACTGCCGCGTGTCGAGGTCGTAGCACGGCGTGAGCCCTTCCTGCTCACTCCGCCGGTTGCAGTATTGCAGCGCATCGCGCCAGCTCACGTTCGTCACCGGCAGATCGGCCCCCAGCGGCTGCGAGGGGTTGCGGCCCATCACGCGCTCGTACGAAGCCTGGGTGACCTCGCTACGGCCCATCTCGAAACCGTTGAGCACCATTTCCTGATCGAGTGTGCGGCTGGTAGTGCCGGGCATCGAGCCCGCCCGCCGCAGCGCGACGTGCGCGGCCGGGATGGCGATCAGTTCCTGCGGCGGCCCATCGGGCGCCGGCGGCGTGGTTTGATTCGGCGTGGACTTTGGAGCCTGATCCGGCGATGCCTGCGCCACTGTCACCAGGGGCAAGCCCAACAACAGAAGCAGGACGAGTGCGATACTGCGCGCGCTCATGTGTGAATGTTCCTCCCTGGCGGCGGGTTCCCATTTTCGCACAGGGAACCCGACTTCGAACCCCTACCCGGCAACCGCGCGGGCCAGGGCTCCGAGTCACCGAAATTGTCTGCGCCGGCGATGGTGGGGCAGGAGTTACGCGCCGCCCCTGACAAGAGCCCTTAAGAATTTCGATCTCACCGACCCCGCGGATGTCACACACCGCCGGTCCGACTCGTCTTCCATTGCAGAAACGCACTTGAGAAACACCAAGGAGACAGACCATCATGACAGCAAGACGCGAGGTGGCTTGATGGAAAGCACAGCCAGTCAAGACGCGGCAACCAGCTTCGACCCGCTGCGCCCGCGGCTAATCCGCATCGCTTACCGCATGTTGGGATCGGTCGCCGACGCCGAGGACGTCGTGCAGGAGGCGTTCCTGCGCTGGTTCGATACCGACCGCGCCGCGGTGCGTGAGCCCGAAGCCTTCCTGCGCCGCGTGGTAACGCGCCTTTGCCTCGATCAGTTGAAATCGGCGCGGCATCAGCGCGAGACCTACGTCGGCCCGTGGCTACCCGAGCCACTGGTCGAGGCAGTGCAGGATGAGACCGACGATGTCACGCTGCCGCTGCTGATGGCCCTCGAACGCCTCTCGCCGCTGGAGCGCGCCGCGTTTCTCTTGCACGACGTGTTCGGCGTCGGGTTCGAGGAAATCGCCGAGACGATCGGGCGCGAACCGGCGGCTTGCCGCCAACTGGCGAGCCGCGCGCGAACCCATGTCCGCGCGGCGCGTCCTCGGTTCCAAATGCCCCAGGAGCGCGGCCTGCAGATCGCCGCCGCATTCTTCGCGGCCAGCCGCAACGGCGACATGCAGCAGTTGCGCTCGCTGCTGGCGGCCGATGTCACTGTCTACGCCGATGGCGGCGGCAAGGCGTCGGCGGTCAGGGAGCCGGTCGCCGGTCTCGACGCCGTGCTGCGGCTTCACGCTCGCCTGGCGCAGATTTTCGCCGCGCAGATGTCGCGCATCGTGCGCTACGGCTTCATTAACGGGCTGCCGGGATTCGTCACGATGGAGCAAGGCAATATTTTGCAGACCACCGCGCTGCAGATCGAAGATGGCAAGGTCGCCGCAGTCTACGTCGTCCGCAACCCGGACAAGCTGCGGCACATCGGCGGGGAAACGATTCAGTAAGAGCGACGGGTTGGTAGAGACAGGCGCTCTCGTCTTTCTCTGCGAAGAAGGAGACCAGTTCGATGTCACGCACGCGCATCGCGATTGTTTACCACAGCGGCTACGGCCACACCGGGCGGCAGGCCGAGGCCGTCAAGGCGGGCGTCGAGCAGGTCGACGGCGCCGAAGCACTGCTGCTGACCGTCGAGGAAGCGCAGACGCGCTGGGACGATCTGGCTTCGGCCGAGGCGATCATCTTTGGCACCCCGACCTACATGGCCAGCGTGTCGGCCGCATTCAAGGCGTTTCAAGACGCGAGCTCGCACGCGGTGTTGGTGAAGAACTGCGGCTGGAAGGACAAGCTTGCGGCCGGCTTCACCAACTCGGGGTCGCGATCGGGCGACAAGCTGGCGACGTTGATCCAACTCGCCCTGTTCGCCGCCCAGCACGGCATGCACTGGGTCAATCTCGACCTGCCGCCCGCGAACCATTCGACGACGGGATCGGAACAGGATCTCAACCGGCTCGGCTTCTGGCTGGGCGCCGGCGCGCAGTCGAACACCGACCAGGGCCCCGACCTCGCCCCTCCCGAAGCAGATCTCGCCACAGCCCGCCATCTCGGGCGACGCGTGGCCACAGCGACGCTACAGTTTGTTCGCGGCCGAGCCGCCTAGCAGGACCGGGGACTGAGCGGGACCGGGGACTGTCAACGGGTTTCGCTCATGCGAATGCTGCGAATCCCTGAAAAGTCGCGGCGCGAAACGCGGTGACTGTCCCCAAGGGCACGACCGCCGGGGGCACGAATGGACGACTGCTGGCCACCGAGTGCCGACCCGCGCAGCTCTGTTCGCTTGCCTATTGTCCTTGGCTCGCGCTCTTCTCAATCGCGTCGCCCAGTTTCAGCCGCACCTGGTCCCAGGCGTCGGGGTCGTGTTTCCACATGTCGGGCATCCCCAGCTCGTCTCTTTCGCCGAAGCGCCCATGCAGCACTCCGTTCACGGCTTCGTCGACGGCTTGCTTGCCGCCGGGGGTTTGCGAGAGCAGCCAGAAATATTCGTAGTCCTGGCTGCCCCGCCGCAATCCTTTCAGGCGCATGCTCGGAACCGGCTCGTCGAGTCCCATGGTTTCGCCGCGATAAACCAGCATGCCGAGGCCGTTGTAGCCGATGTGGGTCCGGGGTTCCTGCCAGGCGCGCAGCGAGTTGAAATCCAGCTCCCATAGCGTCCAGGAATCGGCGCCCAGCTTCCAGGCGAGCCAGCTCAGCGAGCGCGCGTTCAGCCCGTCGCCATCCGTCACCACGCTGCCGGTGTAGAACCAGGTGTTCACTCCCTGCTTCTTGATCTCGGCGACACCTGCCTTTTGCCAACTGCGCATGCCGAGGATCACGATGTTCAAGATCTTCGCCAGCTTCTCCATTGTGTCCTTCGGATACGAGCCGTCGACGCGATACTCCAGCCGCGGCGTGTGGGCGTCTTTCAATAGCTGGCCGTAGTAGAACATCCGCTCGCGCGCGACGTCGTCGTAGGCTTCGTCGAGGCTCAGGAAATAGACAAGCAGACGCGTCTTATCCCACCCGGGATGGTCGTCGAAATGTTTCTCGACCGCACGAAAGGTGTTCTTCCAGATCTGCTCGTACTCGGGCGTACGCCCTTGCTT
Organism: Terriglobia bacterium; assembly: GCA_963824095.1. Taxonomy (GTDB): domain Bacteria; phylum Acidobacteriota; class Terriglobia; order Bryobacterales; family UBA6623; genus JBBDWJ01. The sequence continues at coordinate 65,018 of CAWGNS010000007.1, forward strand.
GGGCAGCGAGACCGGCCAAGCCGCGTAGAACTTCCACTCTTTGCCGCTCTTCTGAATGCCGCGCGGCAGCTTGTAGAGATTCATGGGGTAGGCGTCGAAGGGCAGCATCAGGAACTCGATCGGCACGCCGTAGCCGGGGCCGTTGTAGCCGTACTTTTCGGTAAACGCGCTGCCGTCCAGGTATTTCCCCAGACGCGCGTCATACTGGCTCCAGTCGATCTTCACGTCGCTGCCCGACACCGTCAGCGCCGGCGCGTAGCCGAGCGGATACATCGACAAGCGATGCTTGCGCAGCAACTGGTAATACTGCAGCTCGAGCTTCTCGGCGAACGTATTCACTTCGGTGTCGGTGTGAATATTCGGCGTCAGGTGGCTGACCTCGGGCAGAGCGAAATCCCAGACCTTCAGCTCGAGCGTGAGCTTCGCGCTGCCCTGGTCGCTGCTGATCGTGACCGGCGCGGTGTAGGTGCCGGCCGGCGCCGCGGCGCGCTCCTTCGGCACATAAACATCCACCCACATCGCCTGGCTGGTCTGTTTGTCGCCCACGTAGTTGAGCGGGTCAGGCAAATCAAACGGCATGACGTAGGTATGTGGATAGAGATTGCCGCTCCAGCGCAGGCACGGCAGCAAGGCGTCGGCATACCAGCCGGTTCCGAGCGAGACGTTGCGCTCCGAGGGCTCTTCGACGTCCACGTACCACTCGCGGAACAGATCGACGTTGGCGGTGGGAATGCGCGCCCCGTTGGGGCCCGTGAGGTCCCCCAACTCGACTTTCACGTTCGACAGCTTCTCGCCGGTGCGCTCGATGACGATCTGGAAGGCCACGGTCTCGTTGCGCGCGGCGTGCACCGCGATGCGGCGCGAGGCGCCATCCCAGACCAGGTTGGAGCTCTTGTAGTCCCCGCCGACGCCGTCGGGGAACAATTTTGGATTGTCTTCAAACGCCCGGCTACGGATCGGGTCGATACGTACGGTATCGCCGATGGCCCAGACCCGCATCCCATCGGCGCCCCAGACCAGGCAAACCGCGGCCAGCCAGCCGCACACAACTTTTAAAGCGAGACGCATGATATTCCTTACCAACAACCGCGGCTTCGACAGCACGCGTACTGCATCGGCACGCGACACGGGGCCGCGGGCTGCTCGGATAGGATACAACGTGCGACGGCCGCGCCGCGCAAAGCGGTGTGGGATCACCAACCCCGGCCGCGCCCTGGGCGCGGATGTCTTGTGACTTTCGCTTGGTGGTCGGAACCTGGGCCGTGGTGGATGTTGGCCCTACGCCCTGACGACTCGGGACCCCGCAAACCTGGGGCGTCGCCCCACGGTGGTGGTCCAGCCTGGCCGTTCCCCACAACTCCAGCGCCCGAAACCGGGCCCGTGCGGTTGCTTACCGCGGAAACGAAATATTGTCCCGGCGCGGGTGTATACTTCGGGCACCAGGGTCGAAATGGAAACTCAAGCTTAGAAGCGATCGAGGGTTCCGTGAGTACTCGAAGTCTTGCCGTCATTGTCGTGGCCATCGCGCTCGTCGGCGTTCTCAGCGGCCTGCAACTTCCCTTTCGCGAATATCCGGGCGTCGAATACTACGGCTTTCCGCTCCCGCCCGACTATCAAGTCCCCGGGGAGTGGACGTTCGCGCGGCTCATGTATCCCCCGGCTTACTACGGCTATTCGCGGCGTGGCCGGGGCGGCGGCGACTGGACCAACGGTGCCTCGAACTGGACGATTGACTACCCGCGCTCGGACCGCCATCTGGCCGAGGCCGTGCGCCGCCTCACGCGCATCGACGCCCGCTCGGTCGAGCAACCCGTCAACCTCGACGACGGCGACGACGTCTTCTACTGGCCCTGGCTCTACGCCGTCGAAGTGGGGCACTGGGATTTGAGCGAAGCGGAGGTTCAGAAACTGCGCGAGTATCTGCTCCGCGGCGGCTTCCTGATGGTCGACGACTTTCACGGCAGTCGCGAATGGTCGGTCTTCCTCGCCAGCATGAACCGAATCTTTCCCGACCGCCCGATCGTCGAGATCCCCAACGACGACCCGATCTTTCACACCGTGTTCGACCTCAAGGACCGCTTTCAAGTGCCGGGCGCCCAATTTCTATGGACCGGCCGCAGCTACGAGCAGGACGGCTACGAACCCCACTGGCGCGGCATCTACGACGACGACGGCCGCGTCATGGTCGCCATCTGCTTCGACATGGACCTGGGCGATTCCTGGGAGCACGCCGACACGCCCGAGTACCCCGAGAAATACACCGCCATGGGCGTGCATATCGCCATCGACTATATTGTTTACTCGATGACCCACTGAAGCCAGGCAAGTCCATCGGCCCCAGTAAAAGTATTCCGCCGCGCCCACCAGACCCGCGAACCAAGAAAACAGAGCCGCAGGCGTAAGCCGGCGGCGCTGTTGTGTGACATCGTGGCCTGAGTTGCCGATCTGTGGCCAAAATCGGCAAATGGCAACTCTGCTAAGACAAATCGCGACCCGCCAAAGCCAATCAGGGTTGGTGCCGCTTCATCTGCTGCCAATCCCCCGTCGAACCAGTATTGGGATTGGCGCTAGGGTCGTTCGTGCCCAGGATATTCCCCTGCCGGTCGACCCAGAAGTATTGATAGGTAGTGGGCAGTTCGAGAGGCGTGCGGGAGTCGTAAGGGTTGACGTAGGTTTGCACCCCGCCGAGGTTTTCGCGAACGGCAAAGTTCTGGCGGTCCTGCGAGGCGTTGCGCTCGTCGGTCACCTGTTGCCAGTTGCGCTGCGACCAGTCGCGATATTGGCGGGCGGCCTCGGCGTAAGCCGTCGAGTTCTGCAGATTCTGGGCCATGATGCCGCGCATGCCGAAGGCGGCGCCGTTGGTTGCCGCGATCTGGTCGGCAACCAGCGGCAGCCAGGAGGAATAGCCCTCCCATTGGCTGGCGTCGGAAAGGGCCGAGGTCATCGCCATGACGGCCGTGTCGTAGGCGGGGGCGATGTTGCACTTGGCCACGCCGCGGCAGGGCACGCCGCCCATGACATAGCTCACGTCGAACTGATAGGCGTATTGGAAGCTCGCCGCCGGCGCCACCTGCCGCGGCGGGCCGATCTGCAGATTCTGGGGCTGCAGCGCCATCAGCTTTTCGTAAACGAACTGCGCCGGATTGTAGTTGGGCGGATAACCGGCGTTGCCGACCATGACGGTAATCGCTTTGTTGTCGGGCGCGACCAGCGTCAAGGCAAACTGGCCGTCCTCGCCAACCCGCCAGCCTTCCGGCAGGGCGTAGGAAAAAAACTGCCCGCGGGCAATGCGCAGGTTTGTGGCCGGCGCGGTTCCCGACGTCGCCGGCGCGGTTCCCGCTGGAGCGGACGCGCCCGAAGATGCAGCCGGCGCCGTTCCCGACGCGACCGGTTTAACCGGGAACATGTTCGGCGGAGCCTGCGGCTCGGCGGACTGTCCACCCGAGGCGCAAGCACCCAGCAGGCCAAGCAGGGGCACCGCGCTGAGGCAAAGAAAACCACCCAGTTTCATAGCTTCCATCACCCCGCCAATCGGGCATCCTTCGCGCCACTATATCAGAGCATTGAAAGCCCGGCGAGGGGGGCCCTCCACCCTCGCATTCGCCCCCTGAAATAGCCCGGCAGGAGCACTCCGCATGCCGGCTTGCCGGCCTACACAGCACTCCCCCCCAAAATCCCGGTTCGCGACGAATCACCCTTGGAAGTCCGCGGCGTGATCGGCGGCCCAGTCGCGGAAGGTTCGCGCCGGAGACCCGGTAATCTCTGCAACCGTGGAGGTCACGAACGCAGGCCGGCCCAGGGCGGCGGCCCATGCATCGAGCAGCATGTTCACCACGAAGGCAGGCATGCGATGTTGAAACTCGCGCCGCGCTTCCTCCGGCGAGATCTCCTCCATCCGCAAGGGCCGGCCGAGCACACCACCAATGGTTTGCAGTTGCTCGGCCTGGCTCAGAGATTCAGGCCCGGTCAGAACATACTCGGCTCCGGCGTGACCGTCCTCGCACAGGGCACGGACCGCGACCGCGGCAACGTCGCGCTCGTGGATCGGAGCCGTGGGAGCGGCCGCATAGGGCCAGCGCACAACATCGCCCTCACGAATCTGCGGCGCCCACCAGAACCGCGCATTGCCCGCAAACATTCCGGGCCGCAGAAACGTCCATTGCCGTCCCGAGCTCTCGATCAGCCGCTCGATTTGCTCGTGCAGGCCGCGCATCGGGTTGGGCTGTTGAAACAAAGGGTGTGGCGTCTTGTGCGGCGACGAGAGGAATACGATGCGCCGCGCGCGGCTGGCGATGCGCTCCACCGCGGGAACGGCAGCGGCCGGCGGGGCGGTCCACACCAGCAGCACTGCATCGATGCCATCCAGGCTCGCATCGAGCGTTTCGGGAACCGTGAGATCGCCGCGTACCAGCTCAACCTGTGGCGGCAAAATCGCCGCATCGGGGTTGCGCGTCATCGCGCGCACGGGCGCGCCAGCCGCCGCCAATTGGGCGACAACCTCACGGCCAATGTTGCCGGTAGCTCCGATCACCAAAACACGATGCATGTGGACCATTCTCCAGCCGGAGGTCGAAGGGAAGCCAACCAGGGACGCCCACCGCTATCGCGTCCGGTCGATAAACGATCTCTCGAAGTAGTAGAAAAACCCATCCTCGGCGCCGACGATCAGATCCAGCTTGCCGTCGCCGTTCCAATCCGCCACATTCGGCGTGGGACTGTGACCCGCCAGGTCGGCTTTGACGATGGTGCCGCGCAGTTCCATCACCGGGCGCTGCTGGGACCCGATGTTTTCGTACCACAAAGGGCCCTGATTGGAGTCGGTGATCAGATCGAGGTCGCCATCGCCGTCCCAATCGGCGAGATCAATCTTGCGGCGGCCGCTGCTTCCGGCCCGGCCCGCGCTCAGGTTGAGAAAACGGCCGTTCGGCTGCAGAAAGATCCGCTCGGGCGGCAGCAGCTTCAACACGCCATCGTCCTTCGTTCTTCGGTACAAGCAAAGGTAGCCCTGGTAATTGAGCATCACCAGGTCGGGTAACCCGTCGCGGTTCCAGTCGACCACTTTGGGCGTTGTCCGCCATTGCGTGACGAGTTGCTTTCCCCGCGGCTGCCACCACACCCAATCCGGCTTGGGCGGCGTCCCCGGCCACTCGACGTCGATCGGTTGCGCGGCGGCCAGCCGAGGTTGGCTCGGCGTACCGATGTTGCGATACCAAAGCACCGCGCCCCAGATGTCGTTCACCAGGATATCCAGCTTGCCGTCGAGATCCCAATCGGCCACCGACGGATTGCTGTATCCCCACTTCGCCTCGGCCGGCCCCTGAACCGAACCGTTGGGCCCAGCCATGCGGCGAATGACCTTGCCGTCCGCCTTGAGATAGCCGCGATCGACGAACACCGGGGCCCCGGCCTCGCCGGTGTTTTCGAAATACTGCAGATAGCCCGCCGAGTTGCCCGCAATCAGGTCCAGCCGCCCGTCGCCGTTCCAGTCCACCGCCACCGGACGCGACAACGCCCCGCTTTTGACGTAAGGATCGACCTGCTCGAAGTAGCGCGGCTCCGCCAGCCGAGGCTCCGAACCGGCCGGCGCAGTGTTTTCGAAAAGCGAGACCGTGCCGTCCTCCTCGCCCACGATCAACGACGGCCGCCCGTCGCCATGCCAGCGCACAACGCGCGGCTGGATCATGCACAAATCCATCTGCAGCGGCCGGCCGCCGGCTTGCACTCTCTCTCCCGCCGCCAGGCGCGGGTCGGTTCGCGTCCCCACGTTGCGAAAGATCGTGACGGTGTCGAGAAAACTGCCCCCGATCAAATCGAGCACGCCGCGCCCAAACCAGTCGACCGGGTTCGGCGCCGGGCTGCCAAACAGATCGAGCACCTCGCCCCCGGCGCTCAGCTTGACCGGCTTGGCGTAACGCGGTTCCGCGTTCGTACCCGTGTTGCGAAAGAAGTAAACGTAGCCGTGCAACGGCCCGCGCGTCCATTCCCCTTTGTCGTTGAACGCATCGTCCCAACCGTAGTCGCGCCAGTCGCTGACCCCGTTGAGCAGGTCGATCGTTCCGTCGCCATCCCAATCGACCGGATACCACAAGTCGTCGCGCCCTACGTGGTAGTCGCGGTGCACCTCGACGGCCACAAACGCGCCAAGGCCGTTCTTGCGGACGTCGTTGTAGTAGCCGCCATGGACAACCAGATCGACCGCGCCGTCGCCGTTGAAATCGGCGGCGACGAGATCCTTCTTCCCCGGCCCCATCCACTCGGCGCGATCGAACAGCGGCTCCTCGTTCGTGCCGAGGTTAGCAAACAGGTAGGTGCCGTTATAAGGCCGGTCCGTGCACGACACAATCAGGTCCATCGCGCCGTCGCCGTTGAAATCGATGGCGGCGGGGTAGGCCCACAAACCCACGGCAAGACGGCCGCGCACACCGGCTCGTCCATAGCTGATGCGGTCGCCGGTCCCGACCATCGCCGGCTCAACCAGCCGTTTCGTCTCGCCGTGCCCGCCGCGGTCGAAGTAAACGAAGTAATTTCCGGCGCCGCTCGAAAGCCAACTGATCCGCGCCGAACCCGTCCGCCAATCCACCTTGGCGGGAACGATCTCCGCCGAACCTTCTTTCAATACCCGGACCGAGTCGGGATCGAAGTCGCCGGGAAATTGCGATTCGAATAAGACCGGCTGACGCGCGGCCGCTTGCGATAGATATCGAACACGGAAATGGTTCGCGGTCGGCCAGTCCGCCGCGCCACGCTGCTCGATCTCCGCCCCCGAAACGGCTCCGCCCAGCATCCCTGCCAACAAAGCGCTGAACACCATCGGCGTCCAGCCGCGTACGATTCGAAACCTTTCGCGGCCGCCGGCAAGGCCGTATCGAGTAACCATCCGGCAATCGTATCGCAAAGCCCCTCGCGTGCGAAGACGTCCCCTTTCGCCAAGAGATACGGAGCTAACCTGAGAAGGAAGGAGGGAATTTGCCATGTTTCTCGCAATTGGAACCTACACCTACGCTGCGATGGTGATTCTGGCCTTCGGTCTTCTCTATCTGTTCGGCCCGCAGCATTGGTACTGGCACGCGCTCAGCGTCGCGGCCGCGATCGGAATGGGAATCCTACGGTTCAGCGTCTACAACCCATCCCAGTTTTTCAATTTGCCCTACGACAATCTGATGCTCTTCCTACTGGTATGGGGAACTTGCGCCCCATTCTTCCGGCGCCATCACATGCCGCCGCTGCACCACCACTAGGCTCTTAGGCGCTGCCGGAGCGGCCAGACCACCGTATGTCGGCGCGCCCCAAGGATGATGCCGATGCCGGCGAACTGCCAGGTAAGCGTCGTCAGGTAGGGAGACGTATATCGTTCCTGTGGACCTGAGTCCCTGGTAGGGCCAGTTCCCTGGTGGGAGGCGATGGCGCTTGCAATTCTATATCGTCATCAACTATACTTTCCTACGATATAGACTGCTATGCCAAGAGATGAGTACCGTCTTGAATCCCTCCTCCCCCTCCCAACGGCCGTATTTCACATTCTGGTCGCGCTGGCCGATAGCGACCGCCACGGCTACTCGATCATGCAGGACGTCGCGGCGCGCACCGGCGGCAAGGTCAGGCTGAGCGCCGGCACGTTGTACAGCTCGATCCGCCGCATGCTCGAGCAGGGCCTGGTCGAAGAATTGCGGGAGAGTCCCGACCCGTCGAGCCAGGATGAGCGCCGCCGCTACTATCGCCTGACGCGACTGGGCCGCCAAGTGGCGGTTGCCGACGCCAGGCGGTTGAGCGAGATGCTCACGCAGGCCCGCGCCACGGGCTTGATTCCGAAAAAGCTGTAGGGCATATGTTTCCCATCGGCCTCTACCGCGCGCTGCTCCGGTTTTACCCGGCGCCGTTCCGCCGCGAATACGGCTCGGAGATGGCAGGGGCCTTCGCCGAGCAGGTTCAGCAAGCGCGGCAGGATCACTCGCCGTGGACCGAAGCGTCGCTCTGGCTTCACGCTCTCGTGGACCTCGTCCACATCGCGCCCAAGGAGCATCTCCACGTGATCCGACAAGACATGCGTTACGCCATTCGCACGCTGGCGTCGAATCCCGGTTTTGCGGCGGTCGCAATTCTGTCGCTGGCCCTGGGAATCGGGGCCAACACGGCGATTTTCAGCCTTCTGAACAGCGTCCTGCTGAGCGCGCTGCCGGTGCGTGATCCTCAGCAACTGGTCCTGTTGAGCGATCCCAACGCGGCCGGCGTTTTTGTCGGATCGCAGGGTGGTGATCGCAGCTTGCTGACCTACGCCGAGTTCGAGCAATTGCGCGGCCAGCCGGCGGTCTTCTCCGATGTGATGGCTGCGCAGAGCATCTCCGGCCGGATGGAAGCCCGAGTCGAGGGAGGCGAGCCGGAGCAGATTCGCACGCGCATGGTGTCGGCGGAATACTTTCGTACGTTGGGCGTGCCGCCGTTGCTGGGGCGAACGTTCGACGTTGAGGAAACCCGCGTCGAGGGCGGCGCGCCCTACGCCGTGATCAGCTACGACTACTGGCAGCGCCGCTTCGGGGGCCGCGCCGGCATTCTCGATGTTCCGATCGCCCTGCGCGGCGGCGTTTTCTCGATCATCGGCGTCATGCCGCCTGCCTTCTTCGGCGAAACGGTCGGCGAGCGGCCCGACGTCTGGCTGCCGCTGAGCATGCAGGCCGTTGTGCTGCCCGGCCCCGACTGGTTGCACGACAATCCCGCCAACGTCGAGAAAGTCATGTGGCTGCGCGTATTCGGCCGGCTCCGGCCCGGGGTGAGCATCGAGCAGGCCGACGCCGCTAGCAACGTCATCTTTCAACAGGGGTTGGCTGCCTATTACGGCTCCGGCTTGACGCCGGAAGATCACAAGAATTTCCTCAACCAGCACCTGAAGCTGCGCCCGGCCGCGACCGGCGCCTCGCAGCTTCGCAGGCAATTTTCCGAACCCCTGTGGATGTTGTTGGCGGCGTCGGGGCTGATTCTGCTGATCGCTTGCGCCAACCTGGGAAACCTGTTGCTGGCCCGCGCGACGGCGCGGAGCCGCGAGCTGTCGGTGCGCCTGGCTTTGGGAGCCAGCCGCGGGCGCCTGATCCGGCAGCTCCTGACCGAGAGCGCCGTCCTCGCGCTGCTGGGAGGCGCGGCCGGGTTGGTAGCGGCCTATCTGTTGCGAGCGGGGCTGCTGCGCCTGGTTTCGGATTCGATCGTGCTCGACGCCACGCCGGACGCCCGCGTGCTCGCCTTCGTGTTCGCGTTGACGCTGCTGGCGGGACTGCTTCTGGGAATTTTTCCGGCCCTGCGGACCACCAAAGTCGAAGCCGCCGCCGGGCTCAAGGAGCAGGGGCGTGGCGTGACCGGCTCGGCCTCCTGGCTGCGGCTCGGCAAATTCATCGTCGTCGGCCAGCTCGCGCTTTCGCTGCCGCTGCTGGTAGGCGCGGCGCTGCTCGTGCAGACGCTCTACAACCTGCAACGCGTCGACATCGGCTATGCAAAAGACCGGCTGTTGCTGGTGGAGATCGACGCTCAGACGGCCGGATACGAACCGTCCCGCTGGGTCCCCTTATTTGACCGGCTGCTCGAACGGATTCGCGCGGTGCCGGGCGTGCGCGCGGCCACCTATTCGAACAACGGCCTGTTTCAGGGCTCCGACTCCCACGACGAGATCCTCGTGGAAGGCTACACCGCAAAGGGAGACAATGACCGCGGATCGGGGTATGACCACATCGGGCCCAGCTACTTTTCGACGCTCGGCATTCCGGTCATTTTAGGACGCGAAATCACCGCGGAAGACCAACCATCGGCCAGCAAAGTCTGCGTCATCAACGAAGCCTTCGCCAAGATGTTCTTCGACGGCCGCCCGCCGCTGGGCATGCACGTCACGCAGGTCTATGGGAACCAACGCAACACGTTTCAGATCGTCGGCGTGGCCAAGGACGTACGTACCAACAGGATCCGCGGCGAAATCAACCCCCGCTTCTACGTGCCGGCGACGCAGCCGGTGACCGTGCCGAACCGCGCCATCTTCGAGATGCGGACCGCCGGCGAACCCTCCAGCGTGTTGGCGGGGGTGCGGGGCGCGGTGCGCGAGATCGACCCAAACCTCCCGATCGCGTCCACGAGCCAGCTCGACGATCTTTTGAATGAAGGCATGGTGCAAGACCGGCTGCTCGCCCGATTGTCGATTGCGTTCGGCGTGGTGGCGCTGCTGTTGGCGTCGGTGGGCCTATACGGCATCCTTTCCTACGGAGTGACCAGGCGCACCAACGAAATCGGCATCCGCAAAGCACTCGGCGCGCAGCACAGCGCGGTGATGTCGATGGTCTTGCGCGAGACCGGGCTCTTGCTGGCGATCGGGCTGGCCGCGGGCATCGCGCTGGCGGCCATGGCCCTGCGCCTGATCCAAAGCCGCCTCTACGGCCTGGCATCGACGGATCCAACAGCCTTTGCCGTCGGCATCGCGGTGCTGAGCGCCGTCGGACTGGCGGCAGCGTGGTTCCCGGCCTACCGCGCCTCGCGCGTGGACCCACTCATTGCCCTGCGGCACGAATAAGGGTGCCGCGAATCGCTATCGAAGCCCGCGGACCCTGCCGTCCTCCTCGCCGGCGATCAACGGCGGCCGCCCGTGGGCCTGCCAGCGCACGCGCGGCTGGATCACGCATGGATCCATCTGGAGCGGCCAACCGCTGTCTGGCAGCCGTTCGCCCGCCCCAAGCTGCGGCGGGTAGGTAGCGGCTATACTGTGCCTCATGCGCGAGCGGTCTTACCTGCGGCTGGTTCTTGCCACCTTGTTTTTCGTGAGCTTGGGCTTGCTGTGGTTGTCGATGGGGACATCGGCGGCCGATAGCGAGGAAGTCACCTGGGGTGCGTCCGACCCTACCTGGTCGCCCGACGGGTCGCAATTGGCGTTCGCGTTGTTCGGCGGCATCTGGCGCGTGCCGGTTGCGGGCGGCACGGCGCTGCAGGTGTCGACCTCGCCCGGCTACCATCTCTCTCCGGCGTGGTCTCCCCAGGGCGATCGCATCGCCTTCATCCGCGCGGCGCAGCCTCCCGGCGGCGAGATCCCGCACAGTTCCGGCGAGCTCGTTCTGGTCGATGTCGCCACCGGACTCGAAGAGCTACTTCCCTTCCCGAACCCCGTTTGGGGGCCGGTAGCCTGGTCGCCCGACGGCCGGCGGATTGTGGCCGCCACCGAAATCCCGCGCCAGGGCTCGCGCTTGTTCGAGATCACGCTTGCCGACCGGCAGCTCCGTCCGCTCGAAAGCCGTAGCGTGAGCTGGCGGCTGGGCACGGCCTGGAACGGGCAGCACGACGAAATCTATTTCGGCTCGGCGGCCGGCGACACGCCACAGGTCTGGACGATCCCGGCCGGGCGCGATCCCATGATCGTCCAGCGCGCCATCACCGAACACAGCCGCAACGACAGCGTGATCATCGAAGGTCTCGCCGCCGAGCCCGACGGCGCCGCTGTGGTCTATTCGGCGGACTTGATCAATACTGTCGGCAACTACGAGATCTATCGCGCCCCCCACGCCGGCGGCGAGTCGGTCAACCTCACCCACAGCGACCGCGATGAGTTTTCTCCCGCGGTCTCTCCCGACGGCACGCGCATCGCGCACGTATCGAATCACCTGGGCAACATCGACCTGTTTGTGATGCCGGCCAACGGCGGCGCCAAGCAACACGTGCGCATCGACGATCTCCAATTTCGGCAGGCGTCCGGCCGGCTGCGCGTCCGCGTTCTCGACGAGCGCGGCGAACCCACCGACGCGATGGTGTATGTGCGCGCCTCCGACGGCAAGGCTTATTGCCCTCGCGGAACGCGGATCTACTACTACGCGCTCGATCCGGGGCAGCCGCGCGAGGGACTGTTCCTCGGCAGCGGCGACGATACCTTCCCGGTGCCGGCCGGCGCCGTGCGTCTGGTGGTTCGCAAGGGGATCGAGTACCGCATCGCCGAGCAGACGGTGGAGGCCAGCGCCGGCCGGAGCTCGGAGATCACCATCCGCTTGGAACGCTGGGCGAACTGGAACGAGCGCGGCTGGTACACCGGCGAGAACCACATCCACGCCAATTACAACGGCAGTTACTATCTGCGCCCCAAACAGTCGCTGCAGTGGATGGAGGCGATGGATCTCAATGCCGCCAACATGATCGTCGCCAATTCCGACGGATCGTTTGTCCACGACAAGGAATTTTTCCGCGGCGCGGTCGACGCGGTATCGACGCGCAACCGGATTCTCTACTGGGGCGAGGAATACCGCAACAGCCACCCGCTGGGGCACATGGTTTTTCTGAACCTCCAAGAGCTCGTTCCGCCGTTCTACACCAGCGTTCCCGGCAGCGATTCGCCCTACGACTTCCCGTTGAACACCATGGCCGCGCAGAAGGCCACCGAACAAGGCGGCCTGGTGTCGTACGCGCACCCGATCTGGGGCGACCTCCGCGACGTCTTCGACACTTCGCTCGGCGCCAAGGAGAGTCCGGTCACCGCCGCGCTCGGCGCCGTGCACTCCATCGACATTCTGCCGTTCGGGCCCGCCGCCTACCAGCTTTGGTACCGCTTCCTCAACGCCGGCTTTCGCCTCAGCCCGGGCGCGGGAACCGATTCATTCACCAACTGGCGCGGCATCAATGTGGTGCCGGGCGACTCGCGCGAATACGTAAACGTGGGCAACGACTTTCAATGGAGCAACTGGGTCGAGCGCTTTCGCGAAGGCCGCGACTTCGTAACCAACGCTCCGCTGCTGACCTTTACCGTCAACGGCCAACCGATGGGAGCCGTCATCGATGCGCCCGCCGGCCAGCCCTATCGCGCGCGCCTGGCGACCCAGGTCAACTCCGAAGCGCCCGTCGATCGCATCGAGTTCCTGCAGAACGGCCGCGTCATCGAATCAAAGTCTCTGCCGCCCGACACGCGCGAAGCTTCGTTCGAAACCGAAGCCACCGCCGGCGCCAGTTCCTGGTTCGCCGTGCGCGTCAGCGGACCGCCCGCCCGCGGCGTACGAGACGTACCTCGCGCTCATTCGGGCGCGGTGTACGTCCACCTCGGCGGCCAACCGGTGCTCGTCCGCGAAGACGTCGAGCTGATGCTGCGCTGGATCGACCGCCTCTGGCAACTGCTCAACGAGCGAGACAATTTCGGGCCCGAGCCCAACCGCGCGCGTGCCGCCGAGATGCTGGACCTGGCGCGCGCTCACTACCGCTCGAAACTCGCGCGCGCCGTTCCGGCGGATTCGGCCTTTCCAGCCGGCAACGAGCGCTAGTTCGCCATCGCAGGCCCACGAATGCATTCCACCGCCACACGTGGCATGGACGCTCCCGCCTGTCGGCCTCCGTGTTCGTGCGATCACTCGCCCCAGCGGGGCGACCCCAACCAATAGCCCATGGCTTCAGCCATGGGTAACCCACAGAAACACGAACGAGCCCTGGAACGGGCGACACCTCAAACCCGCCCCGATTCCATCGCTTCCTGAATGCCGCGCAGGTGCCGGCCACAATAGCAGTTCGTCGAAGACGCAGTGCGCTACGTCGAAGACGCAATACCCGATGCAACGAGCGTGGTACAAAAGAAGGCAATGAAAATTTCGATATCCGAGAGAGTCGCCCGGCGGCTAGCCGCTGTCCTCGTTCTACTGGGTTGCGGGCTCGCCTTACCCGCTCAAACCTTGCCGCCGCACATCGCGGAGGGTGGCGTCACGGAGGCCGCCCAGTTCCTTCATATGGTCGCGCCGGGCTCGATCGCCACGGCATTTGGCGAGAATTTTGCGGACGACTCATTCGAGGCGGATTCCATCCCGCTACCGCTCGAGTTGGGCGGCGTGCGCGTGGAAGTGAACGGAGTCCCCGCGCCGCTCTACTTTGTCTCGGCCGGCCAGATCAATTTCCAGATCCCGTTTGAGACGCAGCTCGGTGAAGCGAGCGTGGTCGTGTTCCATGACGGCGTCGCGAGCGCAGCGGAGACCGTCGAGGTCAAATCCTATGTGCCGGCGGCGTTCAAGAACGCGGCGACGGGCGAAGCGATTGTGGTTATCGCCGGCTCGGCGCAGTTGATCGACGCCGAACACCCGGCGGTGGCGGACCAGGCGCTGACGGTGTTCATAAACGGCTTTGGCCTCCTCGACAATCCGCCCGCAACCGGCGCTGCCTCTCCGGTGGACCCCCTGGCGCGCACTATTGCCATCCCGCGTGTCCGCCTGGGCGATCAGGAGGTGACGGTCTACTACGCCGGTTTGGCCCCGGGTTACGTCGGCTTGGGACAGCTCAACCTCGGCCTGCCCGCCAATTTGCCCGAGGGCACGGGGTCCGCTCTGCCGTTGAGCATCGACTTTGATGGATCGACGGCGCCGATCGAGAACCTGCCCGTGGTGCTTCCGGCTCCTCCGGCGCCCGACGTCGGCATCGAGATCACCAACGTCACCCCGTCGAGCATTTTCCCGGGCGACTCCTTCCGCGTCGACTACACGCTGGCGACGCCGACCGGCTACGTCGGGGAGGCGGAAGTCACTTTCTTCCTTCAACTCGCCAACAGCTATACGACCCTGGAACACTTCACCGTCGAGCTTACCGGCGTCGACGTGGCTCTTTCTCGGGATCTGACGACTCACGAAACGATGTTTCCCGGCAGCTACAGCCTTCAGGGCGAGGTCAGCATTCCGGGGGACGGCAACCCCTCGAACGACAACTTCACGCTCGAGCAGCCGTTCGTCATCGAGGCGCGCAGCGGGGAACCGAACGACGTCGGCGTCGAGATCACAAGCGTGACGCCCGCGCAGATCGCCCCGGGAGACACTCTCACCTACAAATACAAACTGCTCAATTTGAGCGGCTATAGCGGGCCGGTGGATGTGACGTTTCAGCTTTCCACTTCGAGCTCCGGCCGGGTTCTGCTCACCGAACCGGTGATGCTCGAAGGCGCGGAGCGCGAACTGGTTCGGGAAGTGGCGACGCCCGTCGACCTACCGATCGACACCTACCGGCCGGTGATGCGGGTGCAGATCGAGAACGACACCGACCCGTCGAACAACATTGCGCTCTTTAGCGATAGCGTCGTCGTCGCCGCGCCCGCCGCCCCGCTGAGCGAGACGCCGGGCGAAGCGCCCCCGCTTGGGGAACTCACCGAAGGCAATCTGAGCGACTGGCAGCTCGTCGCCTACCGCGGCCAGTTGCCCGTGGATCCGGGCATCCGGCTTGGCGACGGGGCCGCCCCCGTGGTGGGCCGGTCGTTTCTGACAGGCGTAGCGCCGTCGGCCAATCGCCTGATTCTGCACTACCCGCGCGCCGCCGCGCTCAAAACGAATTGGGATCTGTCAGACCGCCGCTCGCTCGAATTCTGGGTGAGCCTGGGCGCCAACGCGAGTCTAAGCGCGGGGCATCCCCGAATCGTCCTTCACTCCGCCCACGGCAGCCGCACACTCACCCTGGTCGAGCAAACCGACTGGACTCCGAACTTCTTCCAGCGCCTCAACGCCCCGCTGAACGGCGACGCGAACTGGGCGGTCGCCAACCAAGGCGCATTCGACACCCGCCACGTGACGGGCTTCGATCTGGATTTCCAGTTCGATAAGTCGGGCGGCATTGCGGTGAATCTGGACGGGGTTGAATTCAAGTAGTGGCGGGGCCGGGTGAAAAGGGATGGGACTACGCTTCGTTCGATCATGTGCGACCGTCGTGCGACGACCTTATTCTCCGTGGCAGCGGTATGCGCAATACCCCTGGCTGTACTGCTCGCGCTCACGGCCTCACCTATTTGTGATCAGATCCGATCGGCTTGGGTTAGCAATGCCCTGTCTCGTTGTACCGCTTGGGTGACGGCATTCATGGGGAGCTATTTGGCGGCGGCTACCACTAGGTAACCGGCTCTTGCCGCCGAGTCAACTCGTCGGTAGGATCGCTGTATGATTCTCGATGTGGCTATCATGGCGGTGTTCCTGCTTGTGGGGAACCTGGCATTCCGGCACTTCGAGCCCCAGACACCATGGTGGCGCCGTGTGCTAAAGGCCTTCGTAGTGCTCGCGGTGACGGCGGTCATTTCGTATTACTTCGGTAGAACCGGCGTCCTCCTAGCGTTAGCTATTGCTCTACTGCCCGTGATCTATGTCCACGCAATTTGGCTGCCGAGCCACGGCGTCAACGGCTGGACGGGCGAGCCACGAGAGAAGTACTACGCGCTACGGGGATGGGCGCCTCCGGATCGTTGACGGAATCCCGAACCGCTCCGACGGTTGCGTGCCGTGCCAAGCGCCGCGAGGGGCGCAACCAGCCCGTTCGCGATGGTCCTCGGGCTCTCAAAGCGTATCCATCATATCCACCAGCCCGTTCACGATGGCGTCTTCGGCGCAGCCCCGCTTCAGGTGCGTGCTGACGATCTCGTAACTAACCTTCTCGTAGGCGTCGTCGTCGGGGATATAACCGATGCTGCCGTTGGCGTGCGTCAGCATCATCGTCGCCCGGAACGGCGTCTCCTTGTCGAGATGCGTCTCGATTCCGGTCAACACCTCTCCCGAGACGCCGGTGATGGCGACGTGATTCAACAGCAACACGGAAAGCCGGATATCCACCGGGTCGGCGTCGAGGAATTCGTACTTCAAATCGGGACGGCGCGCCGGCCCCGGCGGATTCATCTTGCCCGGGCAGGTGACGACGCGTTGCGCGCCGCTGATCGAAACGCGGTTCGAGGTCCGGATCGTGTCCGCCACGCGAATCACTTCTTCGGAGAGAATACGGCCCAGCACCGTGACGTTGTCGAAATCGGTGCCGACGCGATAGATCGGGTCCTGATCGCCGGCCGCCGCGCTGGTCCACGGTACGACCACGTCGCCGCCGTAGTGCTGCTCGACATCGCGCGCCGTTTCGCCCGGCAGGTCGCCCGAGATCGAGTAGTTGCGCGGGCCCATCACCGTGCCGTGCACCGAGTAGTTCGCCAGGATCGCGAGCGGCGTCCCCGACGCGCTTTCGAACTTCAGCACGGCGACGGTCTTGTTCGACGGGCCGTCGGGATTATCGCCGAGCCAGTAGCCGCCGTCGGCCATGCGGGCGCGGCGGTTCATGTTGACGCTGGCCTTGCCGGTTCCAAACCCGAAACGCGCCGGCTGGAGCTTATCGCGGGCCTGGCGCACGGCGGCCGCCAGCTTATCCTGGACCTCCTGATAGTAGGCCGCGTGTCGGGGATTGTCGGTATCCGCCAGCCGCGCCAAATCGGGCGCCGCATGCGTGTGCGTGGCCGTGAGCAGAATATTCTCGCGCGGAATGCCGGTCTCGCTGCTGATCCGCGCCGACATCGTCTCCCAGAAGCCGTTGGGGATGCCGACAAAATCTGAGCCGATGATGGCGGCCTGCGCCGAGCCGTCGTCCACCACGATGACCCGGAAATAAATCGGGTCGTGAATGTCCTTATGGCCCTGGTCGCGGCTCGAATAGCCGCTCATCGGCACGGCAAGATCCTCAGCCGGCGTGACGTCGGCCCGCGCCGCGCCGGCACGCAGGGAACCTTTCCCGGCGCCGAAAGACGGGGGAGCGAGCCCCATTAGCAACAGACTCATAGCGGAGAGCATCGAAAGTAACCGGGTCATCCTGTTCCCCTTCCACAACGCGCATCAACCTAACAGACCAAGGGTGGCGGCGGCAACCGGCCCGAAACGGCTCAGCCGCAGTGGGATCAACCGCGGGGAGAGTCCGAAGTCAACCAGTAATCGTGTTTTGAGCGGACCCCGCCGACAACAACCGAATCATGCATCCGGACCGCCGGTCCAACGTCGCGGCGTCTTGGGCGGGTGATGGAGGTCGAATTTCCCGGTGGGCACGAGCTTGTGAAAGCGCCACAGGATGAGCCAGGGCAACAACTGCCCGCCGATCAGGCCTACCGCGATGACTCCACCGCGCCCGATCGTCGGCATCAACACAAAGATCAACGGCACAAGCAGTAGAACCGGAACGGCAATCGCCAGCGCAATCGTGTCCTCGGAAAGCCTGAGTTCGACGCCGCAACCGTCGCAATCGATGGCCCCTGAAAAAGAGCTTTTTGAACTTGCTCCTTTTCTAACACAGGTACACCGGCCGATGCGCAGCCTCTCGACGCGATCTTGACCTAGTTCGCGGCGGAAAAGCTACCGGATTTGGGCCGCGAGTTCTGCGCCCGGCCCCTTCCTGCGGCAGCCCCTCCATCGGTATGCGCCCGCGGGCTGCTTGCGCCGGCCGACGGCAGCAGGAATCGGGCCGCATCGTAGAACAACGTACTGCCGGGCTCTCCCCGCCCAGCACGCTGGCCTCGGATGTCGGCCCGACGGCAAATATCGTATCGTGGTGACCGGGCGCTGTCCCCACTCACACCTTCACCAGCAGCAGGATGGCCCTGCCGGGAGCAGACAAATGGAACTCAAAAGAAATGGCTCGCAACCTTCCGCCAAGGGACCGGCGGATTGGTTCACGGGGACGGTGCGTATCGACGCCCCTTTTCAGGCATCAGAACCGGCGCGGGTGCAAGGCGCCAGCGTCACCTTCGAGCCGGGTGCGCGGACGGCGTGGCATACGCATCCGCTCGGTCAGACTCTGATCGTCACCGCAGGCTGTGGCCGGGTCCAGCGCGAAGGCGGACCGGTCGAGGAGATCCGGCCCGGCGATGTCATCTGGTTCGCGCCCGGAGAAAAGCACTGGCACGGCGCCGCGCCAACGACCGCGATGGCGCACATCGCCATTCAGGAAAGGCTCGAAGGCAAGGTCGTTGAGTGGATGGAGCAGGTCAGCGACGAACAATACGGGAAGTAATCGGGGCCAAGGCAACAGCGATCGATGCGCCCCCCGAAACCAGGCGGCTGTCGCGTTCCGCGTGCTCGCCGCAAGAGACAAACGGATCGTCCATCCGGACCGTCGGCCTGAGCCGAGTTTCGAGTTTCGTTCAACAATGCCAACAAACGGTCACGCCAGGACTTTGCGCCTTCCCTTGCTGCAAGGTGTGCGGCCCCTCACGGGCCGGCAGATCCCGGCGGAGATCGTCGCGGGCTTGACCTTGGCCGCCCTCTCCATACCCGAAGTGATGGGCTACACGAAGATCGCCGGCATGCCCGTGATGACCGGCCTCTATACCATCCTCATCCCTATGGCGCTGTTCGCCCTCTTCGGGTCGTCGCGGCATCTGGTCGTGGGCGCCGACTCGGCCACGGCCGCCATGCTCGCCGCCACTCTCTCGGATATCGCCGCCCGGGGCTCCGCCGAGTACGTCGCGCTGGCGGGCGTCCTGGCGTTGATGGCCGCGGGTTACCTGTTTCTCGCGCGCGTCATCCGCCTCGGTTTTCTGGCCGACTTCCTGTCGCGCACGGTGCTCGTCGGGTTCCTGACCGGCGTCGGCATCCAGGTCGCCGTCGGCCAGATCCCCGGCATGCTCGGCGTCGCCGGAGGCACGCATGGCTCGCTCCCGCGCATGTGGAGTAACTGGCGGCAATTCGGACAGGCCAGCCCCCAGGGGTTGGCCCTGTCGGCCGTGGTGCTGGTGATCATCCTCGGGGCGAAGGTCGTCTCGAAAAAGGTTCCCGGCGCGTTGATCGCCGTGACTGTTGCCATCGCGGCCAGTTGGGCGCTCGACCTGCGATCTCACGGCGTCCGCGTGCTCGGCGCGATTCCCGGCGGACTGCCGCCCCTCGGGCTACCCGAGATCGACTGGAGCTGGACGCTGGTCCAGACGCTGATCCCTCCCGCCTTTTCAATTTTCGTCGTCATCCTGTCTCAAAGCGCCGCGACCTCGCGCGCCTATGCCGCCCGCTACGGCGAACGTTTCGACGAAAACGTCGATCTGGTGGGTCTGGGTCTGGCCAACGTGGGCGCCGCTCTGTCGGGAACCTTTGTGGTCAATGGCAGCCCGACCAAGACCCAGATGGTCGACAGCGCCGGCGGGCGCAGTCAGCTCGCGCAGCTTTCGACAGCCGTCATCGTGCTCCTCGTTTTGTTGTTTCTCACGGCGCCCCTGGCGTACATGCCGGAGGCCGCGTTATCGGCCGTCGTCTTCCTGATCGGCGTGGAGCTGATCGACGTCCAAGGGATGCGAAAGATCTATGCGCAGCGCCCCTGGGAATTTTGGGTGGCGCTGATCGCAACGGTGGTAGTCGTGTTCTGGGGCGTCGAGCAAGGCATCGTTCTCGCCATCATCCTCTCGCTGCTGGCGCACACGCGGCATGGCTACCGGCCGCAGAACGTGGTGCTGGCGACGACCCAGCAAGGGAGCTGGCGGAGCCTGCCGGTGACCACCGCGGCGCAGCTCGTTCCGGGATTGCTGGTCTACCGATTCACGCACGGCATGTACTACGCAAACGCGGAACTGCTTTCGCGGCAGGTGGAAGAGTTGGCCAGGAACGCGCAGCCGCCGTTGTCGTGGTTCTGCGTGGATGCCGCCGCCGTCGACGATGTGGATTTTACCGCCGCCGAGAATCTGCTTGCCGTCGCCGGCCTTCTTCAGAAAGAGGGCATCCGGCTGGTGTTCGCCGAGGTCTCCGACGACGTCAGGGCCGAGCTGGATCGCTCCGGGATTTCCACGCGGATCGGCCCCAGCGCCTACTATGCGACGGTTTCCGACGTGGTAAACGATTACCGTCAGAATACTGCGTAGTCCGCGCCACGGGGGCCAGCGCGAGAAGACGGTGGATACAGGCAGCGCGGGTGTATACTGTTTGCCATGCCAGGGTCAAAAGGAAAGTCCTGTTTCAAAGGGAGGGCGCGCCCATGGAAATCCGAATGATTCACAACGGCAGGGATCGCGATTCGCTTTTCATGCCGATGGATCCGCAAGAGTCCGATCTGATGCTGCAGTACAGCATCCAGCTCGTGCGGTGCGAACCGACAACGCACTTCAATGTCTCGGGCACCTACTGCACCGGCCATGGCATTCTACACGACACATACGGCCGGTTTCATCTCGATCCATGGACGGATGCCGAGTGGATAGCTTTTAGCAAGAATTTCGTGGGCGTCATCACCCGCTACTGGGACCGCAAGTTCCGGCTCACGCCGAGCCGGCCATGGTATCGGCCGCGCGGTGCCCAGGGAGCCCCCTCGGCGGCCAACATCACGTGCAACCTCTCTCTTGGGCTGGTGGGGACGGCCGCGAGCGCCAACCAGCGGTACTTCATCATCAAGCCCCGCGAGACCAACTTCCGGTCCTTCGCCGATCCGCCGAAGCGGCTTGGGCTGTTCACCCACCGCGACCTCGCCCTCGGCTGGAATACGCGGCGGACCCGGGTCGGTCGCGTGCGGCACAGCGTCAGCTATCTCCAAAGCACAGTCCTGCACGAGTTCGGCCATACGCTCGGCCTGGACCACGTCGCCGGGCCGGGAAACAGTGACGCCAACTACGGCATCACGCTCCAGCAGCGTGAGGATCTGATGGGCATGGGCGACCATGTCACCGGGAGAGAGGCGCGGCCCTGGATAACGCAATTGCGCCACCATCTGATTCCCGCGCGCGGCGAGGCCCCCTTGCGCTTCACCGCGACGGTAATCGCGCCGCAACTGATCACCTACTGGGACAACGACTGGCGGCCCCCGGCCCCGCCCGCACCCGCCGCGCCTTAGAAGACTTCGGCGGGTCGACCGCGAACCTGCATCGCATCTTTCCAGCGGATCGGTGGCGGAGTATTTCCGGACACTTGCGATTCGTGCTGATGAATGGGCAACGGCTCAACCTTGTGGTTGAACGATCACGTCCAAGTACATCGTCGCCGTAGCCCCATCCGGCGCCGTCGATTCCACCTTCACCACGTAGCGGCCCGCCTTCGTGTAAGTGTGCTCAACGCGCCCGTATCCGTTCTTGGCATGCTTCACGGCGTTGCCGTCGCTATGAGTCACCCCGGTCGTGCCATCGCCGAAATCCCAATGCTCCTCCCCCGCGGGGATGGGCTTGTAGTTCATCAAAAAGCTGCGCGCCAAAAAGGTAATCGGCTCTCCGGCATGCAGATCGAGCGACGGATAGTAGGAAAGGTGCAGGCTCGGGTAAGGCGCCTCGGGATGGGCGGCGTCCACCACATCGACGATCGCCGAATCCTTGGCGATGTGTCCTTCGGCGTCGGTGATCGCGAGCAGCTCGGAATAGGTGCCGGGCTTCGTATAAGTGCGGCTGACGGTTTTCTCCGGCGGATCGGTTTGCGCCGTGAGCGCCCGCACGGTCAAGGTCACGCTCTCGCCCGTCTTCACCAGATGGTGCGGCCGCGCAATCGCCAGCAACGGCGTCGGAAACTCGGCCTGGTACGCCTGCAAGAGGAACGCAAACCCGTCGAGTGTCCCCCACTCGCCATTCGGATACTTCATGTAGGGCTCGAAGTGCAGGTGCGACCAGCCGCCGCTGCCGCCCTCCTTGCCCAGCAACCCAAGCCGCTGGCCCTGCTTCACGCGCTGCCCCAGTTGCAACGAAGGATCGAAAGAATGCAGGTGACTGTAGCGGTAATACCAACCGCGCTCATCCAACAGGTAAATCACATCGTAGCGAGGCTCGATCACCGGCGCGGTGTGCTCCTTCATCCGCGCATCGCCCAGCGAAACGATCAGCCCGTCGGTCGCCGCCACCACCGGCGTGAGCCCCTCGGCGCCGCCGATGTCGAGCCCGGTGTGATAGTAGATCTGCTTGCGCGTCGCGGTGTCGCCGCCATCGATGTAAGTCGGCTCGTTGCCCATCTGGGTGGCCGTCACGAACCACTTCTGCCGCGCCGGATACTGCCACGCCCCGGGCGGCAGCCACGACGCCCCGGCCGCCCAGACCCGAATCCGCGCGTCTTTCCGCAGCTTCCAAAAGTCCGACGTAGCGTTGGCCTTATAGCCCCCGGTCACCGGACAGTCCAACTGCACGCGGCCCACCGTGCGTGGAAGATGGTAGTTGCCGCACTCCAGGCGCACCGTCTCTCCATCCACCGCGAGCGTCGCCTCGGCGCGCCGGATCGCCCCGGCGATCGCGTCCTTCGTTTCCTCCACGCCTAGCAGCTTGATCTGCGCGCCGCGCGCCTCCACGGCGTCGCCGATCGCCATGTCGTGCACTTCGAAAGGAATCTCGGCGGCGCATGCCGCTACGGCGATCAGAGCCAATACCAGCCGTTTCATCGAATCCCCCTGTTTTGGATCACGGAGCGGCGTTCCCTGCCCTGCCGCCCGCGGCGCAGCCGCGGTTTCGCGGATCGACCAGCGCCGCGCGGGAGAGAATGCCTCACCCTAGCGTTCTTGCGGTCCGTCCGGTTTGTCCCCGGCGCTCTTCCGCAAGACCCATGTCGTCATCGAGCGTTGATTTTGGACCACGGTCGTCTTTAGAGGTTCGGTCAGCTCGGCGCCCAACCGTTCGGCAAGAGCGCCCAGCATGGCCTCGTCCACCAGATACCGCTCCGCGCCATCCGGCGACCTGTAGCGCCGCCCCTGGATCCGTACGAACTGGCTCTCCATGCCGATCGTGGACGCCAAGCGGCAGAAGAACAGCCCGCCGGGCTTCAGAACGCGCCAGGACCCCAGCAGCATCGCCTCGAACTGCGCGTCGTCGCCGGCAAGATGCAGCACCGTATTGCTGATGACCACATCCGCCCAGCCATCCTCGAACGACATCCGTTCGACCGGTTCGACGCGAAAGTTCGACGCCGGCAGCGTCGGCGCGAACATCCGCGCCAGGGAGCGGACGCGCTCCACCGACCGCGGGTCCGAGTCCGCGCCACACACTTCGTAGCCCTCCCGCAGAAGGTAAACCAGGTTTCGGCCGCTACCGCACCCCGCGTCCAGGATACGCATGCCGGGCGCGATGCGGCCCTTCAAGAGCTGGTCGAAAAGGTAGATATCGATCTGGCCGAATTGCTCCTGGAGTGTGGGCATGGGTATTTCTCGCGGCGCAGTCAACACGTCGCGACTACCGAGGATACGGAGCAACCGTCCGCAGCGTCAACTGATACCGAACACGCACGGGCCAGGAACCTTCGCGTCCAACTCATCGAGCGGTGACAGCCGCAGAGCTGCATCGATGGACCCGCCTGATCGGGCCCCGGCGCGAGTAGCGGCGACCCGCACAATGTCACATTCGCGGATCGCCGCCTGCCCCTGCCTTTTCCCTCCCCCTACTGCGCCTGAACCGCGATATACGGCCCGGGCTCGGAGGAGCGCCCCTGAATCGTCACCACAACCGCGAGGTTGCCGACGGGCGCGTTGGCGGGAATTTTGACGACGAGTTGATAAAGCCCGGCGCAGCACGGCGCGGCGCCGATATAGTAAATATCCTCGCGGGGAACTTCGATGCCACCGATGGTCACCTGGAAGTCCGTGGTGCTGAGCGGGGCTTGGACTCCCGGCAGTTCGCCGGCCTCGAACGCCGGAGTGGTCGCGCCGAAGCCTGTCGCGTAGAGGCTGACGTATTCCCCGCGGGCGGCCGGAGTCGTCACCGCATTGGCGCCGAACAACCCGGGAGCGCCGACCAGCATCACGCCGTCCTGATGAAACGCGGCGATCGGGTTCACGCCGTCCGCGTTGTTCACGAAATTGAAGAATGCGGGAGTCGCCGGCTGAATTCGGATATTCTCCGGCTCGCTGTACTGTTCGTTCGCCGTGCCGCATCCTCGAATCACGCGATAGGCGGCGTATCCGCTTGTGGCCTGGTGTGGGTTCTGGAAGTTGATCTGGCCAGGCAACACGGCAAACATCGGAGCGCGCACTCCGTTCACTTCGACGCAAGTGTCCGCCAGGCGCGTCGCTACGCGCCCCGCGCTATCCTGCTCTGCCGTCAGAGCCTGCGTTCCGGGCGGCGCAAATTCGCGTCCGTATACGGTCATGATCGCGTTCGCGCTTCCCTCCCGCAAAACGGGCGTGCCGTTGGCCTGCACCACACCCCGGCAGCCGATCGCCGGCTCGGCGACGTCGGTCAGCGGATCGATCTTGGTGATGAACACGTCCGAGTTCCCGCTGCTGGTGGCCGACTGGCCTTGGAAGGGATCGACCGTGATGTAGTTCTTCGAACGCGTCGCGCCCGTGATGTAGGCCTGGCAGTCGCCGTCGACGGCAAGCGCCGTGGCCTCGTCGATTCCGTCGCCGCCGCCGAACCCCAGCAGCGCCCACGCCGCCGATCCGTCCGTGCGGAGTTTCGCGAACACATTCGCATCGTTGGCGCGCGGACCGTCCCCTTGCGCACCCGCAATGGCGTTGACGGTCGCGATGGTGCTGAGCATGGTCGTGTCGCCGGTAACATAGGCGTGCCCAGCCGTGTCGACCGCGATGTCACGTAGCGTCTCGTTGTTCTGGCCTCCCACGAAAGTCGAATAGACCAGGGCGTCCCCGTTGGCGCTGAACTTGCTCACAAAGCCTTCGATGTTTCGAGGCTCTTCTTTCATCGCACCCATGGTGACGGGGAATGAGCCGTCCGTCGTGCTGGTCTCGCCCGTGACGTAGGCGTTGCCATAGACGTCAACCGCTACGCCCAGCCCCTGATCGACATTGCTGCCACCCAGCAACGTGGCGTAGAAAACGGCGAGATCCGGAAGGATGCAGATCTGGATCAGGAAGGCATCCCGAATCCCCCCGAAAGCCCTCTGGAATGCACCCGGAGTGGTCGGAAAGTCGCTCGCCAACGTCCAGCCCGTCACATAGACCATGCCGTGCTCGTCCACCGCGATCGCTTCCGCCATATCGTCGTCTTCTCCGCCGCCGTAATAGGTAGCGAACAACAACGCGGAACCGCTTTGATTGAGCTTGACGACGAACGCTTCCGGACGCGGCCCGGCTTCTTGCGGCTGCACTGCGTTGACGACCGGGAACGTCGGTGACGTCGTGCGCCCGGCGACGTACGCAGACCCCTCGCTGTCGACTGCGATTCCCCGGCCCACTTCGTCTCCACCACTGCCGTCCCCAACGAAGGTGCTATAGATCAGCCGCGAGCCGTCGGGCGAAAGCTTGGCCACAAAGGCCGTGCTGCCGTCGGGCTCGGTATCGAACGCCCCGGGCGTCACCGGAAAATCGTTGCTGCGCGCGTCACCAGTCACATAGATGTTGCCCTGCGGATCGAGCGCAACGCCGAAAGCGCCGTCGATTTGCCGGCCTCCCAGATAAGTTGCGAAGACGAGTTGATCCCCCGCTGGCGTTAGCTTAGCGACGAAGGCGTTCCGCACGGTCTCGCCATAGACGGTCTGCACGGCGCCGGCGGTTACCGGAAAGTCCGGCGCGCTGGTTTCGCCGACGACGTACATGAACCCCTGCTCGTCGACGGCGATATCGTACCCCGTGGCCGCCATGCTGCCATTGAGGTAGGTGGAGTAGGCAATGGTGGGATCGATGACCAGCGGCCGCGTGCGGTCGTAGTCGCCGACCTCGAATCCAACGACGTTCGGCGCCAACACGGTCCAACGACCGTCGACGATCGTCCGCCGGGGTTCCGTGCTTCCGTCTTCGGGCAATGACCCACCCGCTTGAGAGGCAACCGGCTTTTGCTGGATGACGCGGTCCACTCCGGGAGAGGACCATCAGCCGGCCGGCTCGGCCGTCCTTGAGTCCTGAGCGCCTCTCGAACGTGAGGCGAATCCGCGATGGCTCGCCGCCCGGGGCCACAACGAAATCGTATTCGACTTGCCGCTGGTTTCCGTAAAAGGAAAGATCGATACCGGGATAGATCTCGCTGTAGCGCACCTTCGCGTAGAGCGGAACGCCGCTGGTCCATTGTTCGGCCGAGCGGCCCTGAAAGTAGTGCAATCGGCCGGGCTGTTGGTCGACGCCCTCGACGCGGCACGATTCCGCATCGTCGCCGAAGCCCATGCGCAGCACGCGCGGCGCGCTGAACGCTGAGCCCGCGCCGCGATCCAAAGCGGCGTCAGCGCCCCCAGGCGTCGCGCCGGCGAGTCGTAACACGGCCGCGGAGCAAGTCAGATAGAGGATAGAATCGTCGCCGCTCGACGCATACAGCACGTCCCCGGCCATCTGACCGTCATTCTTTTCAAAACTGAGCGGAAGGTTGAGGGAGTGTTTGAGTTCGGCCGCTTGCGCCTGCCAACAAAAGCAGCCAAGAAACGATGCGAGGGTGAGTTTCCAAAAAGCGCGAATCTGCGAAAAACGAATCACGTCGTCATGCAACAAAAGCAACCTCCTATGGAGCGCGAGAGAAACGCCCGCCATGCCGCGATGGAGACTTTTTCTTCACTTGTCAGGCGCCTCGCCGTTAGAGGTTGTCATGGTACCGTACGCGGAACCACACCGCAACGTGCCGCCACCGTTAGCCGAACGGTCTCCGCGGCCGAAGCGAAGAATCAATGCTTGATTGCGGTGACACCTTCATCCGGACCGGCAGATGATTTCTCCATCGCCGCCCCGGGGAGACGCGGCAACCGGGTTTTGGCCCGGTCCCCGGCCGACGTATGATTCATCCCGCATTCTGGGAAAGCCGCCGCTTCCGCGCTCGCGGACTCCTCTACAATGGCGGCCGGAGGACGTCATGAACGTTCGAATCAGTTCGGCACTGGGCCTGCTGGCGTTGGCTCTGTCATTCCACGGCCGCGCGGCCGATGTTCCGGGATCCCAAGACCCCGCCGGCGTGAAACGCTATACCGGCAGCGAGATCATCGGCTATCACGCTCCCACATTTGAGGAATTTCTGCTGCCTCTCGGCCCGCCAACCGAATTGGCCCCGCCGGCCTATGCCAAGAGCATCCAGGTCGCGGGACTGCTCAGCCGCTACACCTACCTGGCGCCCGCCGGCCGCACGCCCGCCGAACTGTTCCGCAACTACCAGCTCGAATACCAACGCCTCGGGCTCACGCCGCTCTATGAAAAGGACGCCGGCCAGAGGGGATGGTTCGGTCCGACCTTCAACCAGGCCGCGGACGAAGATCAAATTGGGCAGATTCTCGCATACAACGAAGCCCAGGAGCGCGTTCTGGTCGCGAAATCGAAGAACGCCACGCCTACCTATTACTACGTCTTTGTGACCAGCTATCGGGACGGCGTGATCCCAGAACGGCTCCAGAATCTGGTGACGAAACAGAGCGCCCTGGCCGAATTGGTCGTCATCACGCCGCAGGCGGTGGAACAGAACATGACGCTACTCAACGCGGCCGATATGTCGAACGCCCTGGCGGACGCCGGCAAGGTCGCCTTGTATGGAATCAATTTCGATACGGACAAAGATACCCTGCGGCCCGATTCGGAACCCACGCTGAAAGAGATCGGGAAGCTGCTGGCGGATAACCCAACGTTGAACCTTCACGTGGTGGGGCACACCGACAATCAAGGCAAGCCCGACTACAACCTGGATCTGAGCCGGCGCCGCGCGGCAACGGTGGAAAGCGCGCTGGTTACCCGCTACGGGATCGCGGCGAGCCGGCTGGACGCCTTCGGGTGCGGCCCCTACGCGCCGGCGGCGTCGAACGACAACGAACAGGGGCGGGCCCAAAACCGTCGCGTGGAACTGGTCAAGTGGTAGCCACCGCGCGGCGACGGCTCGACGCCCGTAGCCACGACGAAAGCGTACTCGATCCGCCGCCAACGATCCTTGCATCCGGCGGCCTAATCGTCCACTCGTTCTATCGCCTCTGCCGTCGCGACTCCAGCGCCCATCGCCAGGGGCGCGGCCAGAGGTTTGCGCCAAAGTGGATAGGCCGCGGCTCCGGCGGCAATGATCGCGAAAGCCATCAGCGAAGGCCGTGGTTGGGTGAGCAAGGCGTTCCCGATGAACCACACCGACACGACGATGAAGGCCCACAACGTGAACGGATAGCCCCACATCCGATAGGGCCGAGGCGCGTCGGGCATTTTGCGGCGCAGCACGAATACGGCCCCGACGCTCATCGTGTAGAACACCCACGCCGCCAGGATCGAGTACGAGTAGAGCGTATCGTAGGAGCCGGTCACAATCAGAACCGCGGTCCACAGGCCACCGAATACGATCGCGAACGCAGGCGTTTGAAACCGCGGATGGACGCGCCCGAAGCGCTGAAAAAACAAGCCGTCCTGGGCCTGCGCAAACGGCAGACGCGCCGCGGTCAGGATGCACCCATTGATCGCTCCGATGATGGATAGCAACACCGCCAGCGACACGAACCCGGCGCCGATCGATCCCATGGTTCGCGTTGCCAGCGCCGCGCCGATCCGTTCGCTGGCGGCGATCTCGGGAATCGACAGGACCCTGAGGTAGGCCACATTGGTGAACAAGTACAGCGCCATGATCGCGGTCATTCCAAGCACCAGCGAGCGCAGCAGATTCCGGTGCGGCTCGCGTACCTCGCCCGCGACAAAGCTGACGTAGCTCCAGCCGTTATAGACCATCAGGCAAGCCACCATAGCGGCGCCGAAATGCGCGAAGGAAACCTCGGCAGGGGACGCGGCTGTCTCCGGCGAAACCGCGGCGGGCGGGCTCAGCAGCGCGGCGGCGATCAGCACCAGCAAGGCCGTGATTTTCAGGAGCGTGAACACCCGCTGCACCCACGCGCCCTGTTTCACGCCGATGTAGTTGACCGCCGAAAGCACTGCGAGAACGCCCAGCGACGTTAGCTTCGCTCCGGTGGGCGTGAGCGTGACGAACTGCCCGAGGTAGAGGGAAAACGTGACGGTCAGCCAGGCGGTTCCGCCCGCCAGCACGGCCAGCATGAACGTCCAGCCGCAAACGAACGCGCAGAGCGGGCCATAGGCCTCGCGCAGATACACATACTGCCCGCCGGTAGCCGGCATCATCGCCCCCAGCTCCGCATAGGCGAGGGCGCCAAAAAACGAGAGCACGCCGGAAACCACCCAGACCGCCAGGATCGCCGGGGCCGACGGCAGTTCCCGCGCAATCAGGTTCGGGAGCAGAAAAATGCCAGACCCGATCACAATCCCGATGACGATCGAGCTGGCGTCGAACACACCCAACTTGCGGGGCAATTCGTGGTGGGGCAAGGGGAAAACCGCAACAGCTAGGAACTAAATACAACGAGCCCGGCCAGACGGAGCAAGCCGCAAACCGTAGCGACTGCACCGGCCGACTCTCGCACGGCAACCGGCGCTCGAGTCCGCTTCCAACAGGAAAGATGACCCTACGCCACTCCCGCCTGGCGGCATCTCGTCAGCGACAGCGTAGCATACATTTCGAGACTTCTAGATATCGCCGGTTTCATCGCTGGTCACGGCCGAGACCGTAGTCCCCGGGCCAAAAACCGAGTCGAACCCGGGCCCTGCCAATCGCCGGGGAAACCGCCGCGAACAATACAACAATCGCCGGCAACCAAACAAAGCGGTTCGTCTGCATCACCAAATCCGAATCTCTTAGTAAATCGCGCATTCACGGCCAAGAAAGTCCGCAAACAGCCAGGAGGTCGGCTCGCGAACGGCGTGGCGCGGGCCTCCGGCCGGCAGCGTCGACCTCCGGTCGACATCTGCCTCGTTCCCTGCCGCGTTTGGTTGTTTGCCGCGATGGCCGGCTTGCCAAACGCATCCACAAAGCCGTTCCAAAGCACGCCAACAGCCCTTTCGCAAGCGCCTGAGTCCACGGCCGCCCGCGTAACCCTACCGTTTCGATCCGCTACAGTTCCGCGGCGATATCACACCCACCGAAAACTCGAAACGGATCTGGGGGAAAAGGGGAAAGGCAACAATAGGATCCTAGCCGTACCCGCAAAGCCAGCAGCTTGCGGAGCGCAAGCTCATGGAGTAACAACGGCGGAGGCGGGTCCTGTCCCCGATCCCCGCGGCCTTGAGTCGCTCGCCTGACCGGCCAACCCCGGTCGCGTCGTATACCCGGCGACGATTCCCACCGAATTGCCCCATAATGGCCGCATGACGAAAATCCGCCCGCTCGTCCTCTGCCTCCTCGCACTCACCTTATCCGCCGCCAGCGCCCAAACCACCGTGCTCCGCCCCGCGCGCGTGTTCGACGGCGAAACCCTGCACGAAGGCTGGGCCGTGCTCGTCAAAGGCGACCGCATCGACCGCGCGGGACCCGCCGCCGCCATCGACGCCGCCGGCGCCAAGGTCATCGATCTGCCGGGCACGACCTTGCTGCCGGGCCTGGTCGAGGGGCATTCGCACATGATGCTCCACCCCTATAGCGAAACGCTCTGGAACGACCAGGTCGCCCACGAAGGGCTGGCGCTGCGCGTGGCGCGCGCCGTCAATCACCTCCGCGCCACCTTGCTCGCCGGCTTCACCACCACGCGCGACCTCGGCACCGAAGGCGCCGGATACTCCGACGTCGAGCTGAAGCAAGCCATCGAGCAGGGCATCATTCCCGGGCCGCGCGTGCTGGCCGTCACGCGCGCCATCGTCGCCACCGGAGCCTACGCGCCGAAAGGCTTCGCCCTCGAATGGCGCGTGCCGCAAGGCGCCGAGGAGGCCAGCGGCGATAGCGTCATCCGCGTCGTGCGCGACCAGATCGGCCACGGCGCCGACTGGATCAAGCTTTACGGCGATTACCCTTGGAGCCCCCAGCCCGGCCCGCATCCAACCTTCTCGCAAAACGAGATGAACCTGGCGGTCTCGACCGCGCACGATGCCGGAGTGCCGGTCGCGGTCCACGCCATGTCGCCCGAAGGCATGCGCCGCGCCGTTCTCGCCGGCGCCGAAACCATCGAGCACGGCGACGAAGGCACCCCCGCCGTCTTCCGCCTGATGGCCGAGCACCACGTCGCCTACTGCCCCACGCTCGCCACCGGAGAAGCCTACGCCGAATACGCCGGCTGGAAGAAGGGCCAGCAGCCCCCGCCCCCCGACGTCGTCCACAAGAAGGAAGCCTTTCGAGCCGCGCTCGAAGCCGGCGTCACCATCCTCAGCGGCAGCGACGTCGGCGTATTCCCCCACGGCGAAAACGCCCGCGAGTTGGAAATCATGGTCGAATACGGCATGCCACCAACCGACGCCCTCAAAGCCGCAACCTCGGTAGCCGGCCGCGTCCTGCACATGGACATCGGCCAGATAAAGCCAGGCATGCTCGCCGACCTGGTAGCGGTCGACGGCGATCCAACGCAACAGATCTCCGCCCTACGGCAAGTGCGATTTGTCATGAAAGGCGGCGTGATCTACAAGCAGTGAGCGCCGACACACTTGCCGAAGCCCCGACGGAAAGTACCCACAACCTCTCCGCACCCCTCGGCCCCCGCGACCTCTAATCCCTTTCATCTTCCAATACGGCTCCAACAAAAACCGCGACCCGCCAAAGCGGGCCGCGGTTTGCGCGTAAAAGACTAGTTCAAGCCGCCTGCTCCTGTACTCTTTACCCGAGATGTTCCGTTTCCGCTCTGCCTTGAGAAACGCCCCAGGCAGATTTCGAGGTTCAGGCGGGTCATTGGGAGACTGGGCCGGTGCCGAGAAAATGGTGTGGCTACTCCGTGGCGAGGAACTTGGCAATGATGGATCGCATTTCCTCCGGTTGCTCGATCCACGGGAAGTGGCCGCACTGGTTGATGTAACGGAGAGTGGAGGAGGGGATGAGAGCGTGGATGTCTTCGGCGGTCTTGTCGCCGATGGGATCCTGGTGGCCGTGAATTATTAGGACGGGGCGAGAGAGTTTCGGCAGGGCGTCGCGAAGATCGTAGGATTTTTGCAGGTCCTCGTCGAGAAGCCGACTGGCGTCGCTGTGGGAGCGGCCGTCGGGCATTGAGGCGGCGACGGCAAGGCCCTTGGCGCGGTCATAGAAATATGCCGGCAAGATGGCACGCGAGGATTCCGTCATGACTTTGTCGGGGTCAACGCCGCGTTTGACAGCCGCGGCCCAATAATCGCGGGCTTCGCGATCTTCGGTGTGTAAGCGCGCCTCGATATTGGCAGAGAACCATTGCCTAAATTCAGATGTGGGGCCGCCGGAATCGATGAGGATCAGGCGGTCCACACGGTCCGGGTGGGCCGCCCCGTAGGCCATCGCGAGCATGCCTCCCCAGGAGTGCCCAGCGAGGATGATGCGTTCGAGCTTGAGGTGAGTACGCAGGGCTTCCAGATCGTCGACCATGTTGACGAGGGTCATCATCTCGGAAGTCAGCTTGGCGGGCCGGGAGCGACCCGTGCCGCGCTGTTCGAGGTAGATGCGCTGGTAGCTGCCGGGAAAGAGTTCGGCGGCACGTATGAAGTAGTCGACATTCAAGCCAGGGCCGCCGCTCAGAAAGACAATGGGCGTTCCGGTTCCTTCGGTACGGTAGTGAAGAGAAAAGCCGTCGCGCGGAATCGCGCCGTCCTGGGCGATTAGAGCGCCGGCATAAAAGAGGGTAAGAGCGAAACGAAAATGCGTCATCGTTGATTCCTTGTCAGAGATTGCCGTGAGCGCCGTTCCAGCGCACTTAGCCTACGCGAACCCTCAACCGCGCGCAACGAAATTCTACAGCGAATCCGGATACGAGAAAAAATCTTGCGGTGGAGGAATCAACCCTCTTCATTGGAAAAGTCGGTGGAAAAGTCGGGAAAAGTCGGGACAGGCTCGACTTTCGCTGGGACCGTAGCGTGGATGACAGTTTACGGGCCTACAGCCGATTTCTCGAGAGATCTGGGACAGCCCTGGACACCCAGAACTCGCGACCTATCGCCAGTCCTGCGCGCCGTGATAGACGGGCAGAATTCCGACCGCCTCCGCCTGGACCGCATAGACCACCACGTAAGGCAGCGGAAACATGGTCAGTTCCCGCGTGCCGCTACGCTGGCCGCGCCTGCCCTTGTGCGGTGATCTCTTGAGAGAGCCGACGCGCTGAGAAATCGTCCGTACGGTCGGTTCGGCGAATTGCGGATAGTTCTCGCCGAGATAGGCCTTGAAATTCTCCAAGGCCTCGGCCACCGGCACCAGTCCGGAGAACACGCATCAGGGCTTGGGAACATGCGATCGAGGCGGGCGTCCATTCCCTCTTCCTTCGGAAAAGCGGCAAAAGCGGGGAAAAAAGCGGGGAAAAGCGGGACAGCCTCGAAATATAACCTTAACATTACCGACTTACGCCCCCCGCCGCCGCCCCGTGCGCCAGCATACGGACCACCACCCGGCGGCTGGCCCCCAGCAAAAGCCGGTCCGCGGAACAACAAATCCAGGCTTACCGTCCGATCCACCGCCTCCATCTTCGCTACCCGGGACTGCCTGGAACCCAGACGGCGCGCAAACGCGCTGTGGGTCAGGCCGACCTTTCCCTCCGCTGGCGCAGACCCGCAGCCAGGGCAAGCCTGGTCTCGATCCAGCGGATTTCCTCCCCGCTCAGCCCGAGAAAGTCGGCGGCGTCTCCCACCGCCCAGCCGCCCTTTTCGAACCGTTGCCGAAGTTAGTTTTCCCTGTTTGCTCCGGTCACGACTTTCCCACCACCAGCAGCACGAATGTTCCTGGTTTGATGGAACGCCGGGGCCCTTTCGACGCGCCCGCGGCTGGAGCCTCTTGATATTCGGCCGCCGGCAGAAAAATCTTCTCGGTCTTCGGATCAAAAGCCAGCGTCTTGGCGCTCGGCTGCGTCTTGACCGCGCCCGCGTCTTCGTACTCGTCCGCGGATTTCTCGTGGAAGATGTTTAGGGTTCCATCTCCGCACGAAAAAAAGATCAGACGAGCCCGTGGATCGAAAGCGGCGTAGTCGACACGCCCACCGATCGGCAAGCTGGTAATCACCTTGCCCGTAGCCGCATCCATCACGACCATCTTCGGCGCGTTGCGGCAGCCGATGAACAAGCGGTTGGTCTTGGGATCGTAGGCCAGGCCCGTCGGACCCTCCGCCACACCGATAGGAAATCGCTTCTTCACAGCCAACGATTTCGGATCGAACGCCAGCACCTCGTTGGTGTCTTCCATGTTGACGTAGATCAGCCCGTCGGCCCCGATGATCGCGCTCTCCCCGTCGCCCTTCGCCTGGACCGTACCCACGACCTCGCCGCTGGCGGCGTCAATGGCGCTGATATCGTGCGTGCCGTGGTTGTTGGTGAATACCCGTTTGGAGGCGGCGTCGTAGTAGATGCCGTCCGGCCCCTTGCCGACATCGATTTTCTTGATGAGCCGCAGGGTGGAGGGATCGAACATCGAAACCTTGTCCTCGCGGCCATTGCTCGTGAAGCCGTGCCGCAACGCAGCCGCAATCGCGATACCGTGTATACCCGGCGTATCCGGGATCGTACCGGCGAGCTTGCCGCTATCGGCGTCCAGCACGTTGACCTCGGTCCCATGCGAGACGTAAAGCCGCCGCGCCGAACCGTCTAAGGTCACATAGTCGAAACCGCCGTCACCGGGAATCGGATAACGACCAACGACCTTGTACCCGGTTGCGCCTTGCAGCAGCGCTACCGCGGAAAACAACCCGACCAGCATGAGTCTTGTGTTTTGCATTGATCTTCCTCTTGGCCAAGCCTGGCAGCCCGAGGCAACACGCCGATTTGCCTTCCAGCGACGCCCCGTTTTGATCCTCACCCGCAACGAGGTGATGCCTCACCGCCATGAAATCGTCGTTGCTACCGTGGCCCGGTGTTGCGACAGCCCGGACGATCCGCGCCTTGACCACCGAGGTCATTCTAGCGCTCGATAACGGTATGCCGGTGAGTGGCGCGCTGAATTTCGACCACCCCGTCGCGGGCCAGGCCGACCGCAACGGGCCGGCGCTGAGTCGCTTGCCAGAGTCGAGATGGCCGGAAGTGCGTCCAGCCCCGCTGCCGGCCCGCGGCCTGGATCAGGAAGCTAGATAGTGGGGCAGGCCTCCGGCCTGCCCGAACACCCAGGGACACGCCTCCAACCCATCCACCGCGCCTCCGCAGTCACAACTCTTCCACCCCAACCAAATCAACAACATAGCGCCAAAACTACTCCAAAAACCTTGACACCGCCCGCTACACTGGCGGCAGTACAAGGGAGCGCTACGCGCCATGGGCCGAAAAGGCTATGAAAACCATGCCAAACCGTGCCAAATCAAGCCAAGATCGCCCCCTCCCGCCGACCCCTGTCACGCCGTTTTGGAACCTTCTCGCGGCCGCCGCCGCCGGCGCCTGTCGCAAGACCACTCGGCGATGAGCGACGGCGGAGCGGCCCTGCTCGCACTATCCCGAACGTCCACAGATCGGCTAATCTTGAAGCACACGGCCGCGGCCAGTCCCGCCGTCACCCAGACGCGGCCGCACACGCCCCACAACGTCGCGATGCCTGAAGCGCGCAATCGAAGACGAGCGGCGATGATGAGCTACCTGCTCGCCGCTGTCGCTTTGTTGCTGAGCGTTTCCCCGGCCCGGCCGCAAATCGCCCAGACGATCACGGTGGACGCCGCCGCGCCCGCTCACCCTTTCCCGCACTTCTGGGAACGCGTGTTCGGCTCGGGCCGCGCCGTGTTGAGCCTGCGCGAGAGCTACCGCCACGACCTCGCTGCCGTCCAAGCCGTCACCGGCCTCGAATACGTTCGCTTTCACGCCATCTTCCAGGATGAAAACGGCGTCTACTCCGAGGACCCGCAAGGCCACCCGGTTTACAACTTCAACCAGGTGGACATGATCTACGACGGCCTTCTCGACCGCGGCGTCAAGCCGTTTATCGAGCTCAGCTTCATGCCCCGCGCCCTGGCCTCCAAGCCCGTCGAACATCCCTTCTGGTACAAGCAAATCGTCGCGCCTCCCAAAGACAATGCGAAATGGTCGGCGCTGGTCGAGGCCTTCGCGCGCCACCTGGTCGAGCGCTACGGAATCGACGAGGTCG
This sequence comes from Terriglobia bacterium, assembly GCA_963824095.1. Classification (GTDB taxonomy): domain Bacteria; phylum Acidobacteriota; class Terriglobia; order Bryobacterales; family UBA6623; genus JBBDWJ01. Next base: position 101,562 of record CAWGNS010000007.1, read on the forward strand.
CCACCTGGTGGTTCGAGGTCTGGAACGAACCCAACATCGACTTCTGGGCGGGTGAGCCGAAATTCGACAGCTACCTCACGCTCTACGGCGGCGCGGCCAAGGCTTTGAAGAACGTCAGCCCGCGGCTGCGCGTCGGCGGACCCGCCACGGCTCAGGCCGCCTGGTGCGGGCGTTTCATCGACGCCTGCGTCGAGCACAACCTGCCGATCGACTTCGTATCGACTCACGTCTACGCCAACGACACGCCCCAAGACGTGTTGAACCAGGAGGGCCCCATCAACCGGCGCACGATGCTGGCCCGCGCCGTCGAAAAGGTGTTTCGGGAAGTTCGCGGGTCGCGCAAACCCGAGCTGCCGATTCACTGGAGCGAATACAACGCCAGCTACAAAAACGAAGTCGACGTCACCGACTCCGCCTACATGGGCCCCTGGCTTGGCGAAACAATCGCCGCCGCCGACGGCAAAGTCACCACGATGTCTTACTGGACCTTTTCCGATGTCTTCGAGGAGCAGGGCATCTTCAAAACACCCTTCTACGGCGGCTTTGGCCTCATCGCGCCGCGCGAAATTCCCAAAGCGGCCTTCCACGTATTCCGCCTGCTGCACCTGTTGGGGGACCAGAGAATGGAAGCGCCCGCCGACCAGGCGATTGTCACGCGGCGGTCGGATGGCTCGCTCGCGATTGCCCTGTGGAACTACGCCGAACCGGGCGTATCAGGGCCCGACAAGACGGTGACGCTGGACCTGCGCGGCATCTCCGCGCCCTCGGCGCGGCTGCAACGGGTCGATTCCCGGCATCACGCCGCGCTCGAACAGTGGATCCGCATGGGCCGCCCCGCTTCGCCCAATCGCGAGCAAATCGAAAAGCTACGCGCCGCCGCCGCTGCCGGCGAGCCGGAAACCGTTCCCGTGAACAACAGCCGCATCCAGGTCCGCCTGCCGGCCCCGGGCTTCGCGCTGCTCGAGATCGGCCCAGCTCGGCAAAACTAAGCGCCGAACGCTATATTGAGTCGGCCGCTGCCTACACCGGATCCCCGCGTCACTCAGGCCTTACCGCGGCGGCAATTCGAGCGGAAAGTGACCAGGGCGGCCAAGACTTTGCCCGTTAGTGCTACCCTTCCCGCATATGCCCATCCCCACGTTCGATACCGTCATGCCACCGTTCCTGCGCTACGCAAAGGACGGAAACGAGCACGCGATCGGTGAAGCGCGAGAGGCACTCGCCCAAGAGTTCAAGCTGACGGACGAGGAGCGACGCGCGCTTCTCTCGAGCGGAAAGGGGCTGCTTTTCAATAACCGCGTCGGCTGGGCACGAACATTCCTCAAAAAGGCCGGACTCATTGAATACACACGGCGTGGCCACTTCAGGATCACCGATCGAGGCCTTGACCTCTTGAGAGAGAACCCGGCGAAGATCGACCCGGCCTTGCTGAAACGCTACCCCGAATTTCTCGAGTTCCAGTCGGGTCCAAGACGCGCAAAAGACAAAACCGACGAAATTCCAACCAGCGCAGGTGAGACCGAGACACCGGAGGAGGCCTTGGAACGCCATGCCCAAGAACTGCGCACCTCGCTCGCAAATGATCTCTTGGAGCAGATCTTAAAGAGCCCGCCGCAGCACTTCGAGCGGCTTGTCGTGGACCTCCTCGTGAAGATGGGCTACGGCGGAAGTCTAAAGGATGCAGGTGAGGCCATCGGGAAGAGTGGCGACGAAGGGATAGATGGCACCATCAAGGAAGATCGCCTGGGCCTCGATGTCATCTACATTCAGGCCAAGCGCTGGAAGCCGGCAAGCACCATAGGGCGTCCGGAGGTCCAGCGATTCTCCGGAGCCCTCTCGGGCCAGCGGGCAAAAAAGGGAGTCTTCATTACGACGACGAGATTCTCTAAGGATGCTGAAGCGTACGCCTTAAATCACGATCCGAAGATCATCCTCATTGACGGGGACCGTCTCACCGACCTCATGATCGATTACAACATCGGAGTTGCTCCGGTCCAGACATACGAACTCAAGCGCCTCGACTCGGACTACTTCACCGAAGAGTAGCACCGCTACCCCGCCCGCCGGCGAGCGGGCCGCCTCTAGCTCAATAGATCACGGGTCCGGGCGCCTCGTCGGGGCGGGGATTCGTTCGCCCCCGCGGGAGATCGGGGACAGCCCCCGAACTCATGGTCAGCCTGCCACGTTCCGGGTCAGCCTACGGACGGAACCGCGTCCAACCTTGAAATCCGCCCCAACCAGTCACAACCCCGCTATCCCAACAAAATCAACCACATACCCTCAAAACTGCCCCAAAACTCTTGACACCCCAAGCTAGACTGGCACCAGTAGAAGGGAGGGCCGTGTCCAATGACCCGAAAAAGCCATGAAAACCATGCCAAACCGTGCCACATTCTGCCAAAATTGCGCTTTTGCTGTGGCCGCCATCACGAGCTTTTTGAATCCGGCTCAATGTCAGAACCCGGCGTGGACCGCACCCCGTTCGCTGCCCCAGTTCCCTGCCCGGCGTCCCTGGGCCAAGCCAGCAACATATGATCTCAAGGCCCGAGACCGCGGGCCTCTCGGCCGCGATCCTCGAATGGGAGAACATCGATGTGCCCCGATCCCGAATCAGCGCTTTCTCTCGAGCAGTAATGCCGAATCAAGCCAGGCCGGCGCTTCGGGCGAAGTCCAATTCGGGCCCTTTACCGGCGGCAGCGGAATCCATTCTCCGGTAAAGGCGCTGAACCATTTGGCTTCGTATTCCCCCGGCTCGAGTTGCATCGTCACTTTGCCCCCCTTGGGGAGATAGGCGGCGTAAATCTCGCCGGGTTTCGCCAGGCAGTAGTTTCCGCCGTCCACCAGCTCGTCATGCGGCTCGGTCTTCCACCACGCGAAGCTGGTGAAGAAATCGACGATGTGCTCGTAGCCTTTGAGCATTGTCATCGTGTCGTCGCCGCGCCCGTTGATCCAGCCGCCGCCGGTGTCGGGCCAGACATTGGTGCCTTCGCGGCAGGTCTCGCCCGCCGTGCCGTAGGCTCCGGCCATGGCGATGTCCCAGGCCGTGCGGCGTAGCACGTCGGCCGAGTCCGCCGGCGGTTTCGGCGCCCAGTGCGGATAGTGGTCCTCATAGCCGTACTCTTCGTTCGACTGCGGGATGATGCGCCCGGTCTTGAGTTGAATCTGCCGCTCCTCGAGCATCAGGTTGTGCTGGTTGCGCGACCACTCCTGAATCGACGTGAAGCCGAACCAGGCCGAGGCGCGGTCCTGATGCTCGCGATGCACCGGATGGCTGGTGGCGAGGTGATGGTAGGGGTCCCAGGTTTCGATCAGCGTGCCGGTCTCGTGCGCCCAAGTCTCATCGCGAAAACTGTCGAGGTCGTCGCCCAGATCCCAATTGATATTGGAGAACGCGCTCAAGCGGGCCACGGCATAGCGAATGTAGCGCCGCTCGTCGTCGCTGCCGGCGGCGGCCTGCGTGTGGTGCGTCGAGATATCGAGGATGGCGGAGATAATCACGTCGCGGTCGCGCGCAAATCGCAGCATGCGTTCCCAGCGGCGCCAATAGGGGATATTGAAACGCGTGAAATCGATGCCAGGCTCGTCGAAGCTCTCCGGTTTGCTGGCCACCCAGGGCCGCAGCATCATCGAGAAGTTCTTGCCCGTCATCACCGGTTCGCCCCAATAGATATTGGCCGCGCCCGCCAGCAACACCCGGATGCGGTTGATCTTCATGCCGGCCAGGCGCGCGATGCTGAAATCGATGGTTCGATCGTCCCGCCAGCCCATCAGCCAGAACGCCGTGGTGCCGTTGAAGAAATAGTGCTCGCCGGTGCCTTCCCACACGAAGTGCCAAGGGTAGTTCGCGTCCACGCGGACCGGGCCGCGGCGGTGGCCGTCGGTGGCGCTGAATTTGCCGCTGTACGTCTTCTCGAAGCCGCCCTGCTGATAAGAAATCGAGTAGCTGTATTCGCCCGCCGAAGCCGGCGTGAACCGAATCCGAAACACGCTACCGTCGGCCGAGTCGCAGAAGCCCTCGACGGCCGTGCGGGCCGCTTCCCCGCCTTTGCCGAACGAGCCGCGCAGCGACGCGCCCACAAACGGATTGCCCACGTCGGGGGCGGCGACATGCGCGGTGACTTCCACGAAATCGTAGGCCTCGACGGCGCCGGCCGATTGCGCAAACGTCACGTCGCGCGGCGCCGCGAGTGCCGCCATCGGCAAAAGCAAACCGAAAATCCAAACAAAGCGAGACACACCATCCCTCCAAGCGAACCCCATACTAGGACACCGCCGCCCGGGCAGTCCAGAGCAGGGTTTACGATTCGTCTCTGGTTCGCCCTGATCGGCGGGCCCGGCGCAGCGCGACTCGGCGCCCCGCCCCCACGGGACCACGATCGCGAAAAATGGCAGTGCGTCCCTTGCCTCTATATGCCTTGACACGTATATGCCTGTCAAGGTATACCAAGGAAGTGGAATCCGTGTTCGAAGTCATTGCCGAGCCGAACCGCCGGGCGATCTTGAGCCTGCTGGTCTCGTCCCAACAGTCGGTGGGCGAGATCGAGCGGCAACTTCGCATGCCGCAGCCGACCGTGTCCAAGCACTTGCGCGTGCTGCGCGAGGCCGGTTTCGTCGAATCCACGGTGGACGCCCAGCGCCGTCTCTACCGTCTGAAGCCGGAACCGTTTCAGGAGGTCGACGCCTGGCTGGCGCCGTTCCGCCGCTTTTGGTCCGCTCACCTGGACGCTCTCGAACGCCACCTCGACCGCATGGAGCAGTCGACACCGACTAAGGCTCAAGCGACACCTGCCAAAACTCGGCCGACACCAACCAAGACTCGGGCATCGAAAAGGAAGACAAGGAGAAGAACATGACCGATCGCGAGCAGTACGCGCCGGGTCCGGCCAGCGGAGCGAAGGTGCAAAAGGACGGAGAGAACTGGACGCTCATTGTCGTCCGGGACCTGCGCCATCCGCCGGAAAAAGTCTGGCAGGCGATCACCGATCCGGCGCACCTGCGCGAGTGGGCGCCTTTCGACGCCGACGGGAGCCTGGGCACGATTGGAAACACGGTGAAGCTCACCACGGTGGGGGCCCCCACGCCGCATGTTTCCGAAACAACCGTGACCCGAGCCGACGCTCCCAACGTGCTCGAGTACAACTGGGGTGGCTTCGATATGCGCTGGGAACTCGAAGCCGTTGGCGGCGGCACGCGCCTGACGCTGTGGACCAACATCGATCGCCGTTTCATCTCGATGGGCGCCGCCGGGTGGCACATTTGTCTCGACGTTCTGGACCGCCTGCTCAGCGGGACTCCCATCGGCCGCATCGTCGGTCCCGACGCCCTGAAGTTCGGAGGCTGGCAGCGATTGAACGCCGAGTACGCCAAGCAGTTCGGAGTGGAGCCCCCTGCCTGGCCGCCAGCCGCTCCAAACGGTTGAGGCACGAGTGGGAGCCTGGAAGCGTTACGGAAGTCGCCATGGGCTCGAAGCTTTGAAGCCCGAAGGCAGGAAACGTTGAAGCCCCGCTCAAGGAAAGCGTAGGAGGAAGAATCTCATGCAATCGATCCTGCAGAAGCCGGCCGTCGCCGCCGGCCAGCCCACCCCCAAAGCCCAGCCCGACGCCCAAGCCCAGGTCATGTCCAAAACCCAGGCTAGTTCCAAAACCGCGACCATCTTCTATTGGACGGTCACCGCACTCTTCTGCCTGCAGATGAGCTTCACCGCCTACGCGCAACTGCAACTGCCGCAGGTGGCCGAGGCGTTCCAGCACCTCGGCTTTCCGGCCTACTTCCGGGTGGAACTTGCGTGGGCTAAATTCGTCGGCGTAGTGCTGCTGCTTGCGCCGCTGCCGCCGCGCCTCAAGGAGTGGGCTTACGCCGGCTTCGCCATCGACCTCGCCTCGGCGCTCATCGCGCACCTCGCGTTGGGCGACGGGCCCGAGGCCTGGGGCTGGGCGGCGGCAACCGGTGTGCTGTGGGGGTTCTCGTACATTTTCTGGCGTCGCCAGCCTTCAGGGAATCCCCGCGTGCTGAAATAACTCACCCGTGCCTACGTTAATCGCCGTTTCCCCGACAGGCTCGTCCGTTGTGCCGTCAATGGTGATGAGCTTGCCATTTTTTGCGTCCGCCGCGACCACCGTCGAGCCGTCAAAACTTACCGCGATGGACTGCACGAAGTTGGATGAATCGAGCGGCGCGAAACCGAGGATCGTATTGGTGATCGCATCGATGATCTCGACGCCGCGGAAACTGCTGGCGTAGACCCGGCGGCCGTTGGGGCTCACAGCCAGTCCGTGGCCATGGCTACCGTGCCTCACCGTCGTGACGATCTCACCCGTGGCCGTGTCGATCACCGTGGTACCAAATGGCGAGGCGCACGCCTGCAGCGCATAGAGAAGGTTGCCGTCGGCGCTGAGCGCCAGGCGGTCGAAACATCCGTTCGTGGGGGCGGCAATCTGGCCGGTGATCTTCCGGCTGGCGATATCGAAGACCAGTATCGAGGAGTAGCCGTCGATGTAGAGCGTGTTGCCGTCGGGCGATAGGGCCATCCATTGTGGACGGGTATTGTCCGGCATCGGCAGCTTCGCATCAATCTTATTGGTCTCCGTATTGATAATGGTCAGCTGCGGTGGACTGGAATGGGAAACAAAGAGCAGCTTTCCGCCCAGCGTCAGCAGCGCCGCCTGGGGTGATGGATCCACTCCAATCTCCGCCACCTGGTGGAAATCGGTGGTATCGAGGACGCGGACCCGGTCTTGCCCGACGTACTCAACGACGTACAGCCTTTGGTCCGCGGGAGTCTGGAACGCGGCCTGCACCGTCGGCCTCGGCGTGGAAAAACTCGCTGCATTCGCCCGAAGGAAGCTGAAAGACGGAAGCTGGAAGGGGTTTTCAAATTCCTGAGGCAGGATCGTGGTGTCCGTCGGAAGAGAAGGTTTGCCGCCGCCGCAGTCCTTGGTCTCGCGCAGAATCCACATGCCGCTGAAACGCCGATAGGTCTGCACGACGCACTTGTAGTCGGGGTCGGGGGCGATCCACCACACCTCGAATTCGCCCGGGGCCGTCGCTTGCGCCTGGACCCGATAGTTGTTTCCGTTCCATCCGGCCGGGGGCGGATATTGCGCCGCTGCCTGGAGAGCCAGGAACGCGATCAGCAGGACGCAGTGTAGGAGTCTGCTCATGATCGGCCTCAGTACCACCATACGGTCCTCGCGCTCCAGGCCGAATACAGCAGCCAGCCCGCGTCCAGGCCCGGAGCTTCAAAACCGGTCGGCTGGCGCAACGGGGCCGAGCCAACCAGCAAGACGCCGTCGGCCGATTTTGCGTAGGCAGGCGACTCCGGCAGCGATGCCAGTACATAGGCCGGCACGGTGAGCTTCCCGGTGGCTGGGAGAGCAGAGCAAACAAATAGCGACGAAGAGTCGGCGGCCAGGTTGACGCTGACTCCCGCGGCGATGATCAGATCGCGTTCCGCATCGCCTCCCGACCAATGGATGTCGAGGTCCTTGCTGCGGTCGACTCCCTGCAGCGCGTCGCGATTCGTCCACTGGATCGATGACGCCGGGTTGAACGCAACCTGGAAGGCCCCGATGTCCGCGCCGCCCGGCGCAGAGATTGCGGACGCGGCGCCCAGCTTCAAGTTGGCGCTTCCTTCGTCGTTCCAGTTGAAGCCAAGAAAACCCCAATGCCAGCCCGGTGGACCGGCGACCTGATTGACTGCGGTTCCCGCCACCGTCACGGCGTCCCCGGCGTCGAGTTCGCGTCCACTGGCGCTGAGTCCGGCCGGCCAGGCGCCGCCCAGCAGGTCGCCGTTGACGAGATACACCGTGCAGGAACCCGCCGGCGGCAGCGAGAACACGGGATTGAACTGGAAGTTCGCTTCCTGTCGAAATGTCGCCAGCGCCCAATCCGCGGTGGAGATCGGCGTTGTCGTGGGATTGATGTACTGCATCTGCTCGACGCGTTGCGTCGCGATGACGCCGAGTTTGCCTCCCGCGAGCATGCGCGAGGCGATCGGCTGGCCGGGTTCCGAGCAGGCGCCGCCTGAGCCCGCGATTGCCAGCGTTGCCGCATTGCTCGGCGTGGTTCCGTTGGTGCGAACCTGCACCGGCACCCAACAGCCCGCGGGAGCGTCCGCGGGCACCTCGAAGACGATCTGATCCAGCCCGGCGCAACACGGGGACCGCCCGCTATAGAGCCGTTTCGCCGGCCGCCCTCCCACGAATACCTCGACCGGAACCGGCAGGTCGCCGGCCGGCGGCGCCACATTGTCTGGCGCGGTAATGGCCCCCAGACCCGTGCCCCACAAGGTGATCACCTGTCCGGGCTTGGCGGACGCCGCCAGAGTATTCAGCGGTTGGTTCTCCTGCGACTCGAAGTTCTGGAAAATCCCCGGCCCGATTCCCTGGCTGTTCTGCGTGAAGATTCCGACCGAGGAGGCGGTCACGACGGCCGGCGAGGGGCTGCCGGCGACGCCGTCCCTGGTGACGCGGACGACGACTTTGCCGAGCGGTGCGTTCGACGGCAGCACGGCGTTGATTTGGTTGCCCGAAACGTAGAGCGGAAAAGCATCCACCGAGGAGGCGCCCTGAGAGATGTTGATGGACACCCCGCCGAGCGTTGTGCCGAGGGGGAAAGACTCCGCTTTCGCCGGTTCGTCCGGGCCCAGGTCGGTCCCGAACAGAGTGAAGATCGACCCGCGCGCCAGCGAGCCGGCGGGCACGCCTCCCGGGGCGTAGCTCGCGCCGTTGAAGATGGCGCGGTAGTAGATGTAGGGCTTCTGAGCCGCCGCCGAGACAGTCAGGAGCCCAGCGACCACAAGCGCTCGGCATCCAGCGCTAAGAATGTAAACAGCCTTCGAACCATCAAGAACCGGCACCGCCCCTGCTCCCGTTGCGTCGCAGAAATTCCGGGGTTGAACGCGCTTGCCGTCCAAGTCCACCGGGCAGGTTTACCTCGGATCCCTGTCTTTGGCTTACCGAGATCCGTAGAGTATACACCAACCGCCTCAAACACTTCGGCTCGCGGGCCACACCTGGTGACTGTGCCGCCCGGCATGGACGTTTTCGAAAATGGGATTGGGTTCGTTTTGTCAGTTTTTGGTGTTTTTTGGACGGCGCGGGGATTTCGCCGTAGAGAGTTGAGAGGCAGCGTTTGCGGCCCGGGCGGGTTTGTTGGGATGGGCGGCGTTGGAAGCGCTGGCTTTGGTGGGGGTCTCGGATGGAGTGGCGGCGGACGGAGTGGCTGCGGAGGGAATGACGGCGACGGATTGTGCTGGGGCGGGTTGGGCTGGACCGGATTGGGCAGAGCCCGATTGGGCTGGGGAGGCGGTGGGGCGGGGTTTGGGGCGGCGGGTTGGGCCCGCGCGGCGGGCTTTGAGGAGTTGGGCCAGGGCTTTGAAATAGTGGCGGCTCAAGCGGGCTTCGTGGCGGGATAGCTTCGATAGCGGGTCGGAGGCGTCGGCGTCGTTGATGAGGGCGTAGCCGAGCAGGCAGATTTCCGACAGGGCGGGATCGTCGGGGAGCTCGTCGGGGTATTTGTCGGTGAAGCGGCGGGATCGTTCGATGCGCTGGAGCAACACGGCGGATTCGAAGCGGGCGGCGCGGCGCAGGCGCCAATCCGAGTCAGCGAGCTGGCGGAGGAGGCTTTGCTCGAGGGCGGACTGGGGCTGGAATTCGTTCTCGAATTGGTCGAGCAGGGCTTGATAATCCTCGGAGCTTTCCGACGGCAGGACGGCATTTCGAGCGGAGAATCCGTGCGTGACGGCGTTGGCGGCCGAAATTGCCTTGCCTTCGGGCGATTGCGGTCCGGTGCTGAGGGCGGCGTTGCGGCGATTGGCCTGGATCTGACGTTCGGTTGCCATATGCGGTACCTCGGCGCTTGCTTTTCTTCCAGGATAGCGGGCGCGGCCAAGGATTTTGGTGGGGGTGGCGGGGGAAGTGTTTTGGGATCAGTGGGTTAGGGTTTTTTGGCGGGATGTGACTACCCTTTGTTGCGAGATGCCGCCACTGCGGATTCCCCCATGGCGAGGGCGCGCGGGAAAAAGGCTAGGCGCGCTGGGCATGACGGCGGGCTTCCGGCGAGAGGCGTTCGAGGGCGCGCCAAAAGCCCTCGGTCGCCAGCGACTTCATAGGTCTTCGGGGCGCAGCTCGCGAACGCGGCCCGCGCGAATGTCCTCGCGCGCCTGCTCGACCAGCCGGCGCAGCTTTTCGCGGCCGGCGTCGCCCGGGGAACCGCGTTCCCAGGCGATTTCGTCGAGAATCTCGGCAGCCAGGTTATCCTGCTCGGCGGCCGGCAGATCCGAGGCCGCGGCGAAGGCTGTTTCCAGTAGCTTCGTCACGTTTCTATTGTACTGCCGGGGCGTGCGAGGGCTGGGCGGCCGCCCTCAGCGATCTCGCAGCTATTCCAGGCAATCGCCTGGAGGTCCTTAGCGCCAACCGGGCGGCAGATAGTGTACCTTAAAAGGTGCAGGATGGCTGAGCATCCAACGCCACAGAAAACGCCCCTGATCTTCTTCCGCACGGATGCGGGAGGCGAGCCGGTTCGCGAGTGGCTGAGGGGTTTGACGGAGGAAGAACGGCAAGCCATCGGCAAAGATTTGTTGCGAGCTCAATGGCGCTGGCCGGTCGGTATGCCGCTCTGTCGCCCCTTAGGACAAGGGTTGTGGGAAGTGCGCACGGACCTGCCGGCGAATCGCACCGCGCGTGTGTTGCTCTGCCTGTACCGGGGACACCTCGTGGCGCTGCATGGTTGGATCAAGAAAACGCGGACGACTCCGGCCGCGGATCTGGCCGTGGCGCGCAAGCGAAAGAAGGAACTGGAGCGATGAGCAAGAAACATATGGGGTCGAGCATTGAGGATTTCCTCAAAGAGGAAGGAATTTTCGAAGAGGCGCAAGCCGAGGCGGTGAAAGAAGTCATCGCCTGGCAGCTCGCCGAGGCCATGAAGGAAAAGAAAATCTCCAAGGCGCGCCTGGCCCGGCTGCTCAAGACCAGCCGCACGCAAGTGGATCGTTTGCTGGACCCCAAGAACGACGTGACGCTCTCCAGCCTGCAACGGGCGGCGGCGATGGTCGGGCGGCGGGTGCGAGTCGAGCTGGTGTGAGGGGTCGGTTGCGGACCTGCCCCTCATTCCCCTGTCGCTCATTCCCCACGTTGTCCGTTGACCGACTCCGCCAATGGCTTACACTGAGAAGTGCGCTTCGAATGGGACCCGCGCAAGGAACGGGCCAATCAGAAAAAGCACGGGCTCTCGTTCGACCAGGCTGTCGAACTGTTTACCGGGGACAGGGACTACCTGGAGATCTACGACGAGGGGCACTCGGACGCAGAGGACCGCTTCCTTGCCATTGGCCCGATCCGCAGCGGTGTCGTGGTGGTGGTCTACAGCGAGCCTCGAGAGGATCTCATTCGAGTGTTGAGCGCGAGGAGAGCGACGAAGAGAGAAGTCCTGCTCTTGCAGCAATACCTTGGGGGCATCGATGGTTGACGACATTCGCGAGTTGACGAGCGAAGATTTTGCGCGCGCCATGCCGCGGCGACAGCGCGAGCGGATCATGCGGGGCGAGATTGACCCGCCGAAGGACATCGCCGCACTGCGCCGGTTCGCCGGCCTGACGCAACAAGAGTTCGCCGAGGCGCTGGGCATCAGCGTTCATACTTTGCGCAACTGGGAGCAAGGCCGCCGGAGCCCGGAAGGTCCGGCGCTCGCCCTGCTGCGTGTGGCGGCCCGGCATCCGCGGGTGTTGCGGGAGAATCTTGCGGCGCCGGCGTGAATGGAGGTTGGGGCAAAGGGGCACCCATCCGCCGAGCATTCCCCAACGGAAGTCCCTCCGATGCGGCGAAATTCGGGCTCTGGACCCCAATTGCGCCTGGATTTGCGTTACGATGTGACCGATAAGTCGAGGCTGTCCCGACTTTCCATGACTTTCCATTGGGTCCATGTCATTGAATCTTAATCACTTACATGAAATTGAGGCTGTCACGTTTTCCCCTGTTCTTGTCCCCCGTCTTTTCCCCGATTTTCCCGAACCCCTTCGAGTCTGGGTTAAACTGTCGTTCTACTCGGCTCAAAGCTGTCGCTGGCGCCGAGCTCGAGCTTCATCGGTAGATGGACGATTTGCATAGACTCGGCTGGCACAGCTTTCAACAACTGTGTCTTACAATCGCTAAGGAAATTCTTGGTCAAACTGTCCAGGCATTTCTGACTCCAAGGATGGCGGTCGAGATGGCGCCTTCTCGGGGACTTGGGTGCAGCAAGGAGGCGAAGATCTCTCTGGAAAGTTTGTCATTCAGTGCAAGTTTACAAGCAAACCGAGCACTTCGTTGCGCCCTTCTAATCTTTCTGATGAACTGGCGAAGGCAAGGCGACTGGTAGAGCAGAAGCGCTGTGATTGCTATATTCTTATCACCAATGCCGGCGTTTCCGGATCCACCGATGAAAAGCTCACGGATCTCTTCTCAAACATAGGAGTCAAGCACTTCTGCTGTTTCGGAAGTCAGTGGATTTGGCAGCAGATCCGAGAAACAAGCGGTTGCGGATGCTTGTTCCCCGTGTCTATGGTATCGGCGATCTAAGCCAGATCCTGGATGGGCGCGCGTACGACCAAGCCCAACAGGTCCTCAGCTCGATGGGAGACGACCTTGCCAAAGTGGTTCTTACAACGGTCTACGACAAAGCGGCCAGGGCCCTTGATAAGCACAGGTTTGTGTTCCTACTGGGGGAACCAGCGTCGGGAAAGACCACGATCGCCGCGATGCTGACGATGGCGGCCCTCGACAATTGGAACGCTTCTTCGATGAAGCTTGACGAGCCATCAGATGTTGTCCAGCATTGGTCGCCTAGCGAGCCCTCGCAGCTTTTCTGGATCGATGACGCTTTCGGCGTTACGCAGTATGAGCCTGACCTCGTTTTCGCCTGGAACCGAATCTTTGCAAAAGTCACGGCAATGCTCGCTTCTGGCGGAAGAATAATAATGACGTCCCGCGACTACATTTACCGTCGCGCGCGCCATGACCTGAAGCAAGGATCATTCCCCTTACTGCGTGAGAGCCAGGTTGTGATCGACGCCGGCGACCTCACTCTGACAGAAAAAAGGCAGATTCTTTATAACCACATCAAGCTCGGGACTCAACCTACCTCCGCCCGTCGAAAGCTCAAACCGCACCTGGATAACATTGCCAAACATGACCGATTCATACCGGAAATTGCACGGCGGCTCGGCAACAGCGTCTTCACCAAGAACCTTAGAATCAGTAATGCCCCGTTGATGGAATTTGTGGAGAGGCAACAAGAGTTTTTGATAGAGGTTATTCAGAACTTGGACCACGACAGCCGGGCTGCTCTAGCGCTGATCTTCATGAGAAACGGCTCGCTTGAGAGTCCCGTTGCCCTTTCTCAACCTGAGGAGGTTGCGCTTAAGCGGCTCAATAGTCAGTTGGGCGGCGTCACGCAAGCCTTGGAAGCGCTGAAGGATAGCTTAATCCGATACGAAGTTGACCAGAGCAAGGGATTTTGGAAGTTTAGGCACCCGACCATCGGTGATGCATTCGGAGTCCTGGTTTTGAGACACCCGGAATTGCTCGAGGTTTATGTTCGTGGAGCGCCAGTAGATGAACTTCTCAGGCAAGTCACATGCGGGGATGTGGGAATCGAACAAGCTGTGATAGTGCCCAGCGGTCTTTATGAGACTGTCATCGAGCGACTCTCGGAACTGAAGCCTGACGTCACCGACGCGCAAGTGTGGCTCTATAGGGTGAGCCACGATACGTTTTTAGCTCAGAGGTGTGATAGGGCCTTTCTTAAGCTTTATATCGCCCGACGCCCAGAAATCCCTCACCGACCTTACGATCCGCGGCGACCATTGATTGCGGTCTGAGCGTCTCGTACTCAAGAAGTTCCACGACTTTGGACTCTTACCCAAGGAAAAGCGAAAAATCTCCATTGAGTTCGATCACAAGGGATTTCATCGCCGGACAGGACCCCTACGCGCTGGAAGATACCGAGGTTCGACGCATGTTCGATGGATTGTCAGTTCAGTGAGTTCTTGGTCGCAATCCCGAGACATATTGGTCCTGACCTAGACAGAGTACGAGATAATTGGGAGAGCAACTATTTGGGCGACGAGCGCCCAGGGGACTACTGCAGCTGAACCATTCCAGACTATGCTTGCCACAATTGAAAAGGAATTCTCCGCAGATCCCGCGATTACAGGCGAGGTCGCTAGCCAAAGGGACCTGATTGATGGGTGGATTGAAGGGTATCCGTCGGAATCGGACGCACCAGACAACTGGTGCGGAGCCCCGATACAGGAGTTCCCCAGGTAGTGAACCGGAGCGGAGCATCTTTGACGACGTGGATCAGTGAAATCGCTGCGAGGGACTATCGGGAGTCGGAAAGCCGGGAGAAAGGTCGGGACGACCGAGTTTTTAGTAAGCCAGGCCGATGGGGACAGGAACCTGGGAAATGGTCGAATGCATTCCGATTGCCAGTCTTGCAAATAAACGTCTTAGGTGGTCTAGAACATCGAAATATTGAATTGATTCACACGTTCCAGTCACCAGGTTTTATTGTTAAATTCTGGTGCCACCGGCCGCAGGGTGGCTGGGAAAACCTGGTGACTGTCCCCCTGGCAGGATGCCAGGCTGAAGGGCACCATGCCACGCATCGCGCGCGTGGTTGCGGTGGGTGTGCCGCACCACGTTACGCAGCGGGGGAATAACCGCCAGCCTATCTTTCTGGACAACTTCGACCGCCATTGCTATTGCAAACTGCTCGGCCACTGGAGCCGCTGCTGCGGGCTTGGCGTGCTCGGCTACTGCTGGATGAGCAACCACGTTCCTCTGGTGGTGGTTCCCGAGCGGGGCGATGCTCTGGCTCGGGGGTTTGTGTCGCCCTTCCAGGGCTCGGTTGGTCTTGGGGTTGGCTTACCCACGGCTGAAGGCCGTGGGCTATTCGATAGTGCCGCCCCGGAACGGGGCTCAGAAGGGGCGGGGCCGATGGGGACAGTCACCAGGTTTTATTGTTAAATTCTGGTGCCATCGGCCGCGGGGTGGATGGGAAAACCTGGTGACTGTCCCGCTGGCCGAGGGGGTCGACGGGGGCGGGGATGGGTTTTGAAAGGTGAGGGGAAGATTCCATGGATTTCGTTGTACGCCCGTGAGTTTCCCCTTCGTCATGGCACGAGTGGACACTTGTGGCAGAACCGCTTCTTCTCGACCACGCTCGATTCGCGGCATTTGTTCACCGCGCTGCGTTACGTGGGCCTCAACCCGGTGCGGGCGGAAATGGTCGGTCCAGCCGAGGCGTACCGGTGGTCGGGGTGCGGGAGGGGGACAGTCACCAGGTTTTCCCTGGGGCTGGCGCCGCTGACGCGCGTGGATTTGACAATAAAACCTGGTGACTGTCCCCCTTGGCCTTTCACGCTCCGGTGATTTTCAGCGTCACCGCGTGCTCGCACGGCTTTTCGGCCGGCATGTCGACCTTCAGGCCGGTTGCCTCCTGGCTCCATTTCAACTTGCCGGAGTGGCCCAGTAGCTCGACGTTTTCGATTTTGCCGACGCCCTGCGCGCTTTTGGTCCCCAGCGCCGCAATCACCGCCTGTTTGGCGGGCCAGCCCATCACAAAGGCATAGAGGGCATTGCCTTTGGTCGTGAAGCGAACGTCCTCGGCGGTGAGCGGCTGACGCCCGCGTTCGTTGAAGGCCTGGCGGGACGGCCGGAATGCGCCCGGCGGCGGCGCGCCTTGGTGACGCTCGGAAGCCGGCGCGCTCGCCTTCACGGTGGAAGGGCCTTCGCCGTACGTCTTCCAGGGACGGCTGCTGTAGATGGCTTCGCTGTTGACGCTCATCCACTCGGTGATCGCCGCAAGCACGCTTCTCTCCTGCGGATCGAGTTCGCCGCTGTTGGGCAGCGGAAAGTTCAGCAGCAGGTTGCCGTTGCGGCTGACAATGTCGGCCAGCATGTCGATGACGATCTTGGGCGTCTTGTATTCGATGCCTTTCTTGTAGTGCCAGCTGCCGATGCAGGTATCGGTTTGCCACGGCGTGGGCCAGATTTCGTCCACGATGCCGCGTTCGAGGTCGAGCACGCAGGTTCCTTCGGTCGAGTCGTCGCGGCGTTTGCTGGTGTAAACTCCCTCGACGTTGCCGCCGTGCAGCCGGGCGCTCTTGTTGTAGAGGTTGGCGACCAGCCCCAGGCCGTATTCCTCGAACGAGATGCCGCCGTCGGTGTAGAGCAGATCGGGCTCGTGCTGATCGACGAGGTCTTTGATGCGGTTGAACCACTGCCGCTTCCAGGAGTCGGGCGCGTCGCGGCTCATCGCCTCCGCGGTCCAGACCTTGTCGGCCGGAATGTCGTGGTAGAGGTCGGCGAACTTGGGATCGTTGCCGTCGTAGGGCACACCGGCCAGCGGCCCCTGTTTGTCGCTGCGGTGCGAGGTGGCAAACCAGTTGTAGCTGTTGGACAGATGCTCGCTGACGCCAAACCGCAGCCCGCGTTTCCGGGCCGCCTGCCGGAACATCTCCACAACGTTTTTCTTCGGCCCCGACGCCACCGCGTTCCAGCGCGGTTGATACTTCGAGTTCCACAGGTCGAAGTTGTCGTGGTGCACCGCCATGCTGACGAAATATTTCGCCCCCGCTTTCTTGTAGAGGTCCATCAGGTGCTCGGGGTCGAAGCGGTCGGCTTTCCAGGTGGCGATGACGTCCTTGAAGCCGACCTTCGAGGGATGTCCGTAGTGCTCGAGGTGATACTGATACTGCTTGCCGCCCTCCATATACATATTGCGGGCGTACCAGTCGCCGTCCTCGGCCGCCGACTGCGGACCCCAATGGGCCCAGATGCCGAACTTAGCGTCGCGGAACCATTCGGGGATCTGGTACTGCCGCAATGACTCGCGGGTCGCTTGAAAGGGTCCGGACTCGATATCGATGGCCGGCTGCTGGGCCGACCGCCGGCTGCCGTAACAAGGCGCTCGATCCCGCCGCGAGCAGTCCCATCGCGCTTCGTCTGGTGAGCTTCATGGATCCTCCAGTCAGGCTGTGTGTGCCAATATTGTTAGCGGTAACAATATTAGACTACCCGGCACCGTGTTGTACAGCCGCGTGCCGGGCGGGTCGGTGGAATGTTTCGGCCGCCGGCGCTACAGTCTGCGGCTTCGGCCCGCCGGCCTACGCCTGCGGCTGTGTTGTGGCGCGGCTTGGCCGCTGTTTTACTACACTGTTTGTGCCGGAATTGGCGAGAGTCGGAGTCCAGGCTTGGCGCGCTGTCCCGTCGAGGCACCCTTTACGTCAGAGCGCAGCTGCTGGCTTTGCGGACCGGACCGAGCCTTCTCGATGCCGACTCATTCCTAACGAGTGGAGTGCATCGTATCGTGGTCAATAAATTCTATCTCGAGTTGAGTGGACAACGGGCTGGTGGCTTGTACGACACTACTATGCCGCGCGCAACGTCGGGCGGCAGCCTCACTTTCCAGTGTGGAGTCGGCATGTCAGCCCCGTTCTATGGCTGGTTGAAAAGCGCGTTTTCGCAGCAGACTATGCGGCACGATGGAGTGGTGGCCCCCTTCTCCAGCGGGGCCGACCGCCTGGAATTCCGCGACGCCTTGGTGAAGCAAGTCGTTCTTCCCGAGCTGGACAGGTCGGTCGGCCATGCGGCGGTGATGACGGTCGGCATTGTGCACGAAGGAGTCCAATTCACTCGCTCCCGGCCCCCGGCCCGGCCGCATCCCAAGCCTTGGTTCGTCCGCGATTTCAGGCTATGGATCGACGGCCTGGAGAGCGACTGCAAACACGTCGAAGCTGTCTCCGCCGTATCGGCAAACGTTTCCATCAAGCAGCTTCGGATCGGGCCGCAGCGATTTCCGGAGGCCCTTCCCACGGGCGTAGGGTATTCCAGGCTCGTCATCGCGTTGCCCAATAAAGCCACTCACGGCTTCCAGCAGTGGTTCGAGCTTTTTATAAAGGGAGCCGCCAGCAGTAAGAAAGGCTCGCTCGAATACCTGCGCCCCGGCGGGGGCCATCCTTATCTCGCCGTCGGGTTTCACGGGCTGCGGATTATGGGCATGACCCACAAGGGAGCCTTGACACACGTCACGATGGCAAACGAGTCGATGTCGTTTGACGCTAAGCCGGCCGCCCTGAGCCATTGAGCGGCGAAGCCAGATCCGCGGGATCTCGGCGATATTGTCCGTCTCGGAGCGCCATCCTTCTCGATGTCAGGCTTATGGCCTTGGCTTGGGGTGATTGCGGTCCGGTGCTGAGGGTGGCGTTGCGGCGAAGGATTCTGGTGGGGGTGGCGGGGGAAGTGGTTTTGGGATCAGCGGGTTAGGGGTTTTGGGAGGGCGGTGACTGGTTGCGGGGGGATAGGACCTGTGGTGGGGGGCGCGGTCGCGTCGGGTTGAATTGCGGACCTGTCCCTGATTTCCTTGGCCTGGGTGGCTGGGACACGGACACGATCTGGATCAAGGGCGCTGAGATTGACGAAGCACGGCGCGAGTTTTGGGAACCGTCGCGTTGGGGGAAGGGCGATCCCAGGTCTAAAGCGGTGGAGGCGATCCAGTGATTCCAGCGATCGATTGCCGCCCACCGGCGTTCGCTTGACAAAGCTCGTGGACGAACGTCACATTGGTCTCGCGAACAGACACCCTGAGAACCCGATCATGACAACCAAGTACCTCCTTGACGAAAAGCAGATCCCTGAGCGCTGGTACAACGTTGTGGCGCACATGCCCAACAAACCGTCGCCGCCGCTGCATCCGGCGACTCTTAAGCCGATCGGCCCCGACGCGCTGGCGCCGTTGTTTCCGATGGCGCTGATTCAGCAGGAGGTCAGCGTCGAGCCTTGGGTGGATATCCCGGAAGCAGTCCGCGAGATCTACAAGTTGTGGCGGCCCACGCCGCTCTATCGCGCGCGGCGGCTTGAAAAGGTCCTCGATACGCCGGCCAAGATTTACTACAAGTACGAGGGCGTCAGTCCGGCGGGTTCGCACAAGCCGAACACCGCCGTCGCTCAGGCTTATTACAACAAGCGCGAAGGCACGCGGCGCATCACGACGGAAACCGGAGCCGGGCAGTGGGGCAGCGCGTTAGCATTTGCCTGCCAGTCCTTCGGCATCGAGTGCGAAGTCTATATGGTGCGGTTGAGCTACGAGCAGAAACCCTACCGCAAGCTGATGATGAATACCTGGGGCGCCAACGTCATTGCTTCACCCAGTGATCGGACCGGCGCCGGACGCAAGATTCTGGCACAGGATCCCGACTCCCCCGGCAGCCTCGGCATCGCCATCTCGGAAGCCGTCGAGAGAGCCGCCCAGGATGAGCAGACGAAATACTCGCTCGGCAGCGTGCTCAACCATGTATTAATGCACCAGACCGTGATCGGCCAGGAGGCCGTGCGGCAGATGGAAATGGCCGGCGATTTGCCGGACGTGGTGATTGCCCCCTTCGGCGGCGGATCGAACTTCGCCGGCCTTGCGTTTCCTTTCCTGCGGCTCAACCTGACCGAAGGCAAGACCATCCGTTGCCTGGCGACCGAGCCGACATCGTGCCCGAAGTTGACGCGCGGCGTGTTCCGTTACGATTTTGGCGATACCGTGGGCTTGACGCCGCTGCTGCCGATGTACACGCTCGGCCACAATTTTGTGCCCGCGAAGATTCACGCCGGTGGACTGCGCTATCACGGCGCCGGGGTCATCGTCAGCCAACTCCTCAAGGACAAGTTGATCGAAGCCGAAGCCGTTGACCAGATCGAATCGTTCGAGGCCGGCGTAATGTTTGCCCGTGCCGAAGGCGTTATTCCCGCTCCCGAGGCCAACCACGCCATCGCCAGCGCCATCCGGCAGGCAAACCAGTGCAAACAAGAGGGAGTCTCGCGCACGATTCTGTTCAACCTCTGCGGACATGGCCACTTCGACATGGCGGCCTACGAAGCGTACTTTGCGGGTAAGCTCGAACGCCATGAACTCACGCAGCAAGAAATCGACGCGGCGGTTGCTCAGATCGACACGCCGGAAGTGGTTCGCTGAATCAGCACATGGGCCCAGTTAGGGGGCCGATGGGGGCAGTGACCAAGTTTTGTTGTTAGATTCTGGTGGACTGCACCCCTCGGCCCGAATTGCGGACCTGTCCCTCATTTCCAAACGAGAAATCCTGGCTGATGCGAACAGCGGGGGCTGTAGCAGGGCCAGGGCGAGTGAGGGCAACAAGGCGAGTGAGTGTACCAAGGCGACTGCGTACACAAAGGGGAGAACGATGTTGACACGGAGAACGTTCTTTCAGGCAACGGGGGCGTTGGCCGCCAGCCGCGCGGCGGCGCAGAACGCGCCAGCGAATCCGGCCGGCCGCGACAGGCCGAATATCCTCATCTTCATGCCCGATCAGCAGAACGGCGCGACCGTGCTGCCCGGGTCCGGCTGTCTCACTCCCAACTTGGACCGCTTTGCGTCGCAGGGCGTTTTGTTCTCGCACGCGTTCTGCCCTTCCCCGCACTGCTGCCCGTCGCGCGCGAGTTTCGTTAGCGGCGTGTATCCGAGCGAGCACGGCGTGTTCAACAACGTCGATACGGACACGTCGATCCACGACAATCCTTACCCGGGCGTCCGGTTCTTCAGCGAAGCGTTGCAGGGGGCCGGTTATCAACTCTCTTATGCCGGCAAGTGGCACGTCGCGCGGAACCAGTTTCCGGAAGACCGCGGATGGAAGGATCTCAATCCGAAACCGAAGGCCTACCAGCCGGGCGGGCGAAGGCAAGCCAGCACCTGGAGCACGGCGCGGGCCCAGATGCAGAAACACGAAGCTCGCCGCAGCGGGGAGGTGTTGCGTCCGGGCTGGGGCAATCTCCAGTTGTATGGCTCGTATGCGCCGAAAGGTCCCAAGGGGTACGAGGGGACCGCCGATTACGAAATCATCCAGCGGGGTATCGAGGGGCTGCAGAGCCTCGCCGGCGGCAGCCAGCCCTGGTGCCTGATGGTCTCCAACGGTGGAGGCCACGACCCCTACATCGTTCCGCAGAATTTTCTTGACCTGTACCGCTCGCGCGGCGCCGAGCTTCCGCCGAGTTTCCAGGACACGCTCGAAGACAAGCCGCGCATCTATCAGCGCATGCGGTATCAATACTGGTCGCAGCTCAGCGATCCAGAGGTCCGCGAGAGTATCACGCACTACTGGGCGAAACTCAGCATGCAGGATGCGCTGTTCGGACTCCTGCTAGACGCGCTGGAGAAGACCGGCCAGGCCGAGAACACCATCGTGATCTATGTGTCCGATCACGGTGATTACGCGGGCGCGCACGGGCTGTGGGCGAAGGGCGTGCCCAGTTTCCGCGGCGGTTACCATATTCCGTGCATTATCCGCTGGCCTCGCGGCGCCGTGCGGCCTGGCCGCACCGTGGACGCCTACGTTTCGACGGTGGATTTCGCCCCGACCATCCTGGAGGCGGCGGGCGTAGAGCCGCTCACGCCCATGTCGGGTGCGAGCCTGTTGCCGTGGCTGCGCGCAGAGACTCCCGCCAACTGGCGAGACGCGGTGTTCATGCAACTCAACGGGGTCGAGTTGTACTACACGCAGCGCATCGTCATGACCAAGCAACACAAGTACGTGTACAACGGTTTCGACTTCGACGAACTCTACGATCTACAGCAGGACCCCCACGAAATGGTGAACCTGGCGTTTCCTGACGTGCGGCAATCGCGGGCTTGGATGGAGGAAGGAACCGGCTTGCGAAACCAGGATGATATTCCGTGGCCTCCCCTGCCGGCGAATCTGGCCGAAGTGCGGCGTGACCTGGTGAAGCGCATGTGGAAGTTCGCGCAAGAACACAAGGACCAGGTCTTCAATCCCTATCTCACCGTGGCGATGGCTCCGCTGGGCCCGGGGGTGGAGCTATAGCGGCTGGATTCGGCTTCCGCTCCTTTTCACGACGGTCGGCTCTGGCCGGCGGCCAGCAGTACCAGGGGCAAACGGGCAAGACAGGGACCGCGCTGAGTTCGCGGGCTGTCCCCGATCTCCGATCTTTTGTTCCTTGGGACTCAGTGGCTTGTCTTTGTTGAAAAGGGTGTACTATATCGAGATCCACGATGCCACACTTTGACGAAGTCACACGCTTAGGCGCGCTTTTCTCCGACGTTGTTTCCGTCGACCGCTTCATGAAATGGAAGGTCGACGTCGTCCGAGGCGTCGACAATACGCTCAGTCAATACGCCTTTGGAGAGATTTTTTGGAAGAAGGCCCTCGGACGGCCCAACGCCTCGAGGCTCTCGGAGGGCTTTACGGTAGAGGCCTGGCGAACCGAAATGGTGCTGGTCGGCGACGTTGGTGGCGCAGCTCACTGGCAACCCGTTCGCGTGCCCTATTTGCCGTCCTGGTGGGACGGCAAGGACGATGGCGCCTATTGGCGCGTGGTTTACATGGTGCCCAATCTGCCCGTAGGCGAGTCCAGTGATGGACTACCGGAACACTCCACCTACACGCACATCCTCCCCCACCTGAGGCACGACATCGGCTGGGAAATACCGGGCGGAAGGTTCGGCATCGGCAGCGCCGGCCTGCGGGGTCTCGTGCCGCCTGAAGTAGTCTTCGTCAAGAAGGAAGCACCGGTGCACTTCTCATTTGAAGTAGTGCTGCGGTCGCTCTTCATCAGTCCCTGACGAGTCAAGAGGCCCTTCTGGAACACCTTGGGAGGAAATCGATCGGTCTGACCGCGATGAGAACCCCACGCGGATGCCGCCGTTGGTGACGCGGGCCGTCCAGCGGTTGCCCAGGCATCGACCGTTCAGCAGCCGCCTACGCCGCGATCGGGCCGGCCGCGATGCCCATTCGGCGTGTGCGCCGGCGGGCGTGGGCTTGAACCCGAGAGATCGAGGGATCGGGCTCAGTCGGAGGGATCGGGGACAGCCCCCGGACTCGCAGTCGACCTTCCACCAGACGACTCGATCCGCTTCAGGAGTCGATTCGCCAGCCCTGCGGTGCAGGTGGCCGCCCGGCCCCGTCCCGCTCCGTCCCTTTCCGGCAAGTCGTTTCCGGGCAACTGCTTACGAGAAATTGAGCCTGTCACGTTTTCGGCCTGATCCGGCTAAGCGAACAACTGTTCCCGAACGGCTTCGACGACAGCGGCCAGCGTTGGATTCTTGATCTTTCTCTCCAGGGAGATCGCGTAGAAGTTCTCCTTCACGCCGTCTAGCTCCCCAACCATTTCAGCGCCGTACAGTTCTCTGACTTCACTCTCTGCGATTAAATGCGCTGGAAATAGGCCTGCGCCGGTATGGCCGAAGGAATTCGTCAGAGCGCTGTCCTCGAACTCCGCCACCACCCAGGGGCGGATGCGCTTGGTGAGGCACCAGTAATCGACCTCCCGCCGAAGATTTGTGTTCTCCGCCGGCCAAAGGACGGGTGCTCCGTCCAAGGACTCGGGAAAACTCCGTCGGTAAAGAGTTGCCAGTTTCTTCACTCCAAACATGCCAACTCCGCACTCTCCAAGCTTGTGATTGTAACCGCGCACTCGGACTTCCGGTCCGAGGGGAGAGTCTGACAAGACAAGGTCGATCTCGTGAATGGCCAGGCGTGCGAGCAGGGCCCGTGGCTTGCCTTCAGAGCAGATCAAATGTACTTTCGTACTCTGATCCACGGCAGGGGCGAGGATACGGCGTACAAGGATCTTCGGAAGGGAATCCGCGACTCCCACCCGGAAAACCTGCCGCTTTGTGCCCGTCGACCTTCCATGCATTGTGTCCAATAGCTCCTGGCCGAGCGCGAAGATTTCGTTGGCATAGCGGTAGACAGCCCGGCCATCGTCCGTTAACTCGAGATTGCGGCCCGCCCGATCGAAAAGGGTGTGCCCAAGGCTCTTCTCCAGTATGCGGAGCTGTGCCGATATCGTCGGCTGAGCGAGCTGCAGCTTCTCGCACGCAGCGGTGATCGTCCCCTCTCTCGCGACCATCCAGAAGTAAAACAGGTGGTGGTAGTTCAGCCAGTCCATTGCCGTAGTATATAGGGCCAGTCTATCAGAAGCGATCGACGTTTCTATATTCCAGAATGCTCGACCGGACGTACAGTAAGTTCTCTAGGAGTGTGGCAGACAAAAGGTGGAACGCGACCATGTTAACCGCCAGGACCAAGATTTTGATCATCGGACGGCGAGCCGTCATGGCACTGGACATCGAGGAGTGCTTACTTGACGCCGGTCTCCGCGACCTGGCAGTTGTTTCCGGCGTCCGTGGCGCCCTGAGGCACACGGCGGAGAACCGCGTCGAACTGGCGATCATCGACGCGGATCCTGACGGCAGCCACGACGCCCCAGCGCAGCATGCGAGCTTCAAGACTGGCTTGGCGTTCCCACCGTCTTCCTCGGTTCCTATGGAAGAGAGATGGGTGCCATCTGAAAAAACGAAATTGTCTCGGTAGTGAAGCCCTTCGAGAATCGCGAGCCTTTGCGGGCCGTAGAGAAGCTCCTGCGTGCTCGGCGGCTCCGCCTGCAGTGCACGTCGGAAGCTAACCTTCAGCGTCCTATCGGTCGTCAAGGCTGAAGGGTTCGACTCGATGGAGTTGATGCATCAGGTTGACCTGTGTACGTTTCCGTGCCCCGGACCGAGTAGCTGAGCAAGATTGGCTTTGCCCTTCCCGCGTTCCCTTCCTCTTGCTCTAGTGAGCCGACCTGCAGATAGATTTTATCTATATCACTTTACTGATTTTTCGTATTGTTAAAACCTTTTGGTCGGTTTAGCCTTGAAGTTGGAGGGCGTCGCCATGCAGCGAGCAGGGTAAACCAGAGCCTGCAGAGCGATCGACGGGGTTGCGAGAAAAGGAGGAAGCCCAATGCTGTTCAAGAGAAATGAAAGCTCAATTGAGGAGACTGGCCGCCCAAGGCGCCAGCTGCTGACGCCGGCCTGGCGTGCCGAGTACATGCATTGTGGGCTCCCCGTGGGACGAAGCAACGTCTTGAGGATGGCCCCGGGAACAGACGGGCGTAGCCCTAAGCAACGTCCGCGCCAAGAAGCCCGCTAAGGAGGAAGGCAATGGAACTCGCGAAACTCCAACAACACGTTCGAACACTGGCCGGTATTCCGGAGACGAATGCCCCCGTTATCAGTTGCTACGTGACCCTTAGGCCTGGGCGTCGCGCCTGTGGTGCTGCTTTGGATCAACGCATCGCGGTCCTGCGAGACGCGCTGAGTCCGGCTGAGAAGGAGCCGTTTGAATGTGCCTGGGCTCAAATCGAAGACTACCTTGCGAACAAGATGCCAATAGGAGCCCGGTCTGCTGCCCTTTTCGCGCGTGGGGGAATGCTCTCATTCTTGATCCCCTTGGAGTTCCAGGTCCCTCTTCCAACTTCGGTCTCGATCGATTCAACTCCGAACATCTATCACTTGGTCGAGTTGAAGGACACGTACGACCGCTATGTGATTCTCCTCTCGACGGAAGAGAGCGCTCGAATCGTCGAAGTCAACGTGGGCTCCGTGACAAAGCAGCTTTGGATAGAACGGCCTGAGCTTAGGGCCAGAGTGGGTCGAGAATGGACGAAACTGCACTATCAGCGCCATTGCCGGGAGAAAACCGATCAACTCGTTCGTGAGGCGATCGTAGCTGTGGACAGGCTCATGCGTGCCCGGGGTTACAGCCATCTCATGCTCGCCGGCAGGCCGGAGATGACGGCGCGGGTGAAGCGAGAGCTGCCAAAACGGCTGGTAACGAAGTTGGTTAACACTGTCGCCACGGGTGGCGACGCTCCTTTGCCTGAAGTCGTTGCCCTGACGCTATGTTCTTTCGTGCCATTCGAGGAAGAAGGATCGATGTTTTTCGCCCGGAAGCTTCTCTCGGAAGTGCGCACAGGCGGGCCGGCGGTTGTCGGGACTCGAGAGACCCTGCGGGCAGTGCAGCGAGGTCAGGCCGATGTCGTGGTTATGGCCCAATCATAT
The DNA here is from genome assembly GCA_963824095.1 of Terriglobia bacterium. Taxonomy (GTDB): domain Bacteria; phylum Acidobacteriota; class Terriglobia; order Bryobacterales; family UBA6623; genus JBBDWJ01. The sequence goes on from CAWGNS010000007.1 coordinate 127,446, forward strand.
GACCCGGACCCGGGCTGGTCGTGTCCGCAGTGCGGCCTCGTGAGCGTAGAAATCAGACCTTCGACCTGTCCCGATTGTGAGTCGAGCGACCTTCGAGACGTGGACGTCAAGGAGGAGATCGTTCGGCGTGCCGAACGTCGCGGCGGCCTTGTGGAGATCGTTAACGGAGCCTTGCGCTTTGGAGGCGTTGGAGCATTGCTGCGATACCAACAACCAAGTAACTCCGCCGAAGCCCATCCAAGGCCGTACGCAACCCAAGTGAGTTGAGAGGATGAAAATGAAACGAGGCGAACAACCCATCGTACTGCTACTGATGTCAGCAGAGAGCTCCAAGGAGTTCAGGACGGCCCTCGCACCCCTGAAGATCGATGTTCTGTGCGCTTACGACCTGCAGAGGGCTCGGAACTACGTACGCCATCATCCAGGGATCGCTGTGGTCGTCACGGACGTGACTTTGCCCGATGGCAATTGGTCGGATGTGTTGCGGTGTCTTGTAGATGCCGGCAGCGACACCGCGTTGGTTGTCCATAGCCCCGCAGCCGACGAGCATCTGTGGTCGGAGGTGTTATGGCGTGGCGGACACGACGTCCTAGTGGCGCCGTTACGGGCCGAGGAGGTACAGCACGTTGTTGAAGGAGTTCACAGGAACAGCTGTTCCGGCGTGGCAAAGTCGGTCCGAAGAGTAGATTCAGGACTCCGGATTGGCTCTTCCTAGCCGCTGTCCCCTTTTCCTTCCTTTTCCTTTTCCTTTTCCTTTCCTCCCGGTCTCACCGGATTAGCGGTGAAGAGCGAACCGACCAGCGGGATCAATCGCCCACGGTACACTCGCCCCCCAGAGCGGAATTCACCAAAAGTTGCACGTCGATGATATTGCAGACACCGTCTCGATCCACGTCTCCGGAGCCGCAACTGATGGTGCCCAAGGCCTGGTTGACGCCGAGTTGGGGAGATCGGTGCGGGAGATCGGGGACAGCCCCCGAACTCAGGGCGGCTCGCCCAATTGCGGCGGTGCCCAGCGGCAAATAGCGTGGGAAAACCTGGTGGCTGTCGCCCAGGCGGGATGCTAGGCTCAAGGGGTCCATGCCACGCATCGCGCGCGTGGTTTGCGGTGGGTGTGCCCCACCACGTTACGCAGCGGGGGAACAACCGCCAGGTGAGAAGGGGACGGAGCCCTTTAGCGAAGGGGCCTTGCGCACTCGCTCACCGACCGGGCGCCTTGCCCGAACGCTTGGCGGGATGCGCGTGCCGTTTCTTGCGGCCTGACGGTTTGACCAGCGGGACATCGTTAACCAAAAAGGTGACAGGCTCAATTTTGACATGTAGATTGGACACATGGCGCTCAAACGGATGGACAACGTAGGAATCGTCGTCGAGGACCTCGGAGGGACGATTGATTTCTTTCGCGAGCTCGGCCTCGAGCTCGAAGGGCGGGCCACGATCGAAGGAGAATGGGCCGGACGGGTCACTGGACTGGCCGGTCAGCGCGTCGAGATTGCCATGATGCGCACGCCGGACGGCCACGGCCGGCTTGAGCTCTCCCGCTTCCTCACGCCACCTGCCGTCGCGGATCACCGCAACGCCCCGGTGAACGCTCTAGGCTACCTCCGCGTCATGTTCGCCGTGGACGACATCGACGAGACTCTTGCAAGGCTCCGCAAGCGCGGCGCGCAGCTCGTAGGCGAGGTAGTCCGGTATCAAGACGCGTATCGGCTCTGCTACATCCGCGGGCCTGAAGGGCTTCTCATCGGACTCGCCCAAGAGCTCAACTGAGCGCAATTCAAAGACAAGACGAAGGACGACTCATGTCAGGTGGTACCCCTTGGGCACGGCCTCGGTGGGTCGGGGCCCTACGTCGCGACGAATCGCGACGCGGCAAACCTGGAGGTTCACGCCACGAGTGCCGGGTTTGGATTCTGTGCCTTTGGACCCGCCGTTTGCCGGAGCGGGACAGTCACCGTGCCGGAGCGGGACAGTCACCGGGTTTCGCACCCTGCGAATTCCCTCAACGTATGAAAAATCGACGGGCGAAACGCGGTGACTGTCCCCTTGACGCATGCGTCGCGCGCTCCCCCTCAAACGCTTCCGCTTACAATCCACTGCTGGACCAGATCGAACGCCGGCGTTTTCTCACTGGAAGCGCGGATCGCAAACTGCTCCGCGTTTCCGGCTGCCGCATAGGCCTGACTCGCCCGGCCATAGATCGATGTCGTCTGTTCGGTCTGCGCCGGCTTGCCATCCGGGCTCGTTGAGTCGAGCAACAGCAGCGGACGCGGCGCGACCGCAGCCGCCAGGTCGGGCAAATCGAAATTCCGCAGCACGTCGTGGAGATAAATGCCAAAAGGCTGGTCGCATTCCTCGGCCGTGGCCAGCGATCGATAGTCGGTTACCGAGCCCCGCACGATCGCTCCGTGCACTTGGTCGTCCAGAGCGGCCACATACAGCGCGATCAAGCCATGAGGGCCGTCGCCCATCACCCAAATCCGCTCCTGCGAAATTTCCTTTCGGCTGCGCAGGTAGTCCAGCGCCCGCAAGGCGTCGAATACCTGACCGCCCAGCAGGGGCTTGCCGAGGATGAGCGTAAACCAGTTCAAATACTGTTCGTTCATTCGGTAGGAAAAATAGTGGGGCCCCCGGGCGGGATACGCCGGCGAGCAGTCGCCGCGTCCCCGCAAATCGACGGCGCACACGCGGAATCCGCCGCCGGCGCACAGGCGGTCCGCCGGCCCGTCCTCGGCGACGGCCCTGGAGGTGGCGCGGTCGCCCAGGTAAAGGATGGTTGCAACCGACTCGGCGCCCGCATCGGGGCTGAGCAGCCAACCCGGTGTGCGAATCTCTGCCTCGCTCACGCTCTCGAATTGCTCGGCGACATAACCTGCTTTTTGGATGCGGCACAGCAGCCTGGACGACATCTCGGCGCTGTCGTCGGGCAGCGCGAGCACCTGGCGTACGCTCGTCAGCAAAGCCTCCCGCGAAGCTGCCGCGGGCGGCGCGCTGATGCCGGCCGCCCGTTTCCGGGTCAGCGAAAGCGCGGTCTCGCCGCCGAGCGAGGTGACGACAAAGCCCGTCTTGGTGCACAACAGGGCTTCGTCGGGCTCGACCGGCGCCCCGGCTTCGTGGTCGTCGGCTTGCTTGTTGTCGAGCCAGCGGTTGAACCAGCCGTAAGCGGCGCGGCGCTGCTCGTAGGTATAGCCGTGCTGTTGCGTCGTGGCCACCAGCGCCACCTGGTCGGGCGCGCCCAGCAGGTTGTAGGAACGCTTCAGCTCCTCCAACTGTTCGACGGTTCCGCTGACGTATTCGGGAGAGTAGGTATTGCCAATATCGTGCGTGGTGATCGTGATCAGCAGCGGACGGGGCGCAAAAATGTGGAGCAGGTCGGCGCGGTCGAGGCCCTGGGCGAGCGAGGGCACGATGTTCTGCTCGGGGTCGTCGGCCGAGCCGGGCGGCTCGAGGTTCGCCTCGGCGATGTTCTCCGTATTGCCTTCGGAAACAACAGCGGCCCGGATGCGGTCGTCGAGCGCCACCAGGATCTGCGTCATCGCGCCGCCTCCCGACTGCCCGGTGCAGCCGATCCGCTCGGGATCGACTTCCGGGCGGCTGAGCAAGTAATCGATCCCGCGAATGCCGTCCCAGGCGCGGTAGAGGCCGAAATTCACGCCCAGCAGGATGAGCCGCTCGCCGGCCAATTCGTGCTCGCCTTCTCCGGAAAGCTTCGATTGTCCCGGGTGGGCGCCCGGATATTCGATCCGCTCGCCCTGCCCGAACGGATCATAGGCGAGCACCACGTATCCCTTGCGCGCGAGATTCGCAAACAGCCTTTGGTACGAAGACCAGGCTTTCCCATTGTTCGCATGGCCCAGCGGACCGAGAATGGCAGGCAGCCGGCCCGAGCGCCCCTCCGGGACGTAGAGATTGGCGGTGACGTAAAGCTGCGGCCGGCTCTCGTAGATCACCTTTTCAATGCGATAGCCGTCGCGCGCGAGCGTTCCGGTGATCTGCGGGTTGAGCGGCGTCTTGTCGAACGAGCCGCCCAGCATCTTCCAAAATTGCTGTTGCACGGACTTCTGGTGTTCGACGAACGCATCGCGGCCCTGGATCGCATCGAGCGCTTGCTTGCGCTTGGCGCCCAACTCGTTGGCGACGCGAATCAGGTAGCGCTCCAGATCGCGCGAATAGTCGGGCGGCTGCATCGGAGGGGCCAGGAATTCCACCTCCGCCGCGCCGCCAATCACGGATTTGGGGGCCGGCGCCGGGGCCTGGCATCCCAGCCATTCACCGACGCCAGCCGCCAGAACGCCCAGGCCAGTTGTGCGGAAGAGGTCTCTTCGGGTGTGCGAGCTCATTCGGAATACTCCATTTCGTCGGGGCTAGCAGCCCGTGGTGAAAGTGACGCGGGCCGCGTTGGGCGCTTTTCTGGCTACGAGGCCGACTGGGACATAGACAACGAGTTGTGCGCCCAGCAACGATTCCTAAGTCCCCTGACAGCGCGCAACCCGTTGGGCGGCGGACATTTGCGGCCGTCGGCGTTGTCGTTCGCCGGAGAAGATCGGGGCGGATCGCCGTCCTCCTCACTCCTAGCCGAACGACCGCAGAAGCCCGCCGCGCGACCCACGGCACTTTCACCACGGGCTGCTAGGGGAGCGTCGCAAAGGGAATCGTTGCCAAAAAACCGAGCCGCGCGCGTGAGCAAGTGTTCCAGCCCGCCGCCTTCAACCGCCCGGCCATTGGTGCACTACTAATCTAGTGGAAAGTGGCCTCCCCGATCTAGCGGACCTTCGCAGACATTCCGTGACCATCCGCTCACACTCGTATGACCCTGTCTCGTCACCCGCGTCGGGAAGATACGCCATGCCTAAACTTTCTTCAGGACAGTCTTGGGTAGCCCAAGGCCCCCCACCCGGATCTTGCCGTTTGCATTCCAATGCGTTCTCGGGTAGCCCCCCTCGTGCAGCCGAGATGTCCCGGGTAGCCACAATGCCGTGATCCAAGATGGAGCCGGCGGATTGTTGACCGGCCCGGAAAGCAGCAGCTAAGCTCGATGCGTGCGTCCATTTTGCGCCGGTGCGCACCCCGGCGGCTTCCAGTCGCCGCGAAAAGAGAGGATGGAATACGATGCAAACCTACATTGCTCTGTTGAACTGGACGCAGGATGGAGTCCAGAACATCAAAGACAGCCCCAAGCGGCTTGCCAAGGCAAAAGCAGCGGCGAAGGCCGCCGGGGCTAAATTGAAGACGTTCTACATGACGATGGGACAGTACGACATGGTCGCGGTGATCGAAGCGCCCGACGAGGCCACCTACGCACGAGTCATGCTCGGCATCGCCGCGGCCGGCGGAACGCGAACTCAGACGCTGCGCGCGTTCACCGAGGAAGAGTACAAAGCCATCGTCGAGTCCCTGTGACGGGTCGAGCCGGGTCCCTGTGGCCGCCGCTCCAGTAACTCTGCCTTGCGGGGCGCGCGGGGCGGCTGCGTCGTTTTGTTCGATCAACGGCTCAGCCGCCGCCCGTTTCCGGCCCGCGGGCTCCGCCAGGCCGTCCAGCGGGGATTTCCCGTCCGAGTGCCCTTTTCTGGGATCATTCCTCGGCCTGGCGGCAGGCCGCGAATCGCGGTCCGCTCAAGCCAGTATATCGCTGGTATATTATTGGGATGTTTCGACTCGCGGCCGCACTCTGTCTCACTGCATCCGTATGCTTCCCCCAGTCGCCATCGAGCGACCCGTTTCTCGCCCATCTCGACCGCATTGCGCAGCGGCAGTTGGACGACCGCGAACGCGCGGTCGCCGCCGTCCACACACAGGCCGACGCCGACCGCCGCAAGGCGATGGTGCGCGCCAAGTTGACCGAGCTCATCGGCGGGCTGCCCACCTACGACGGCCCGCTCCACGCTCGCGTCACCGGCCGCCTGGTGAGCGAAACGCACACCATCGAGAAGGTCATCTTCGAAAGCCTGCCCGGCTTCTACATCACCGCCAACCTCTACCGGCCGAACCAGCCCGGACGCTACCCGGCGGTCCTCGTGCCATCGGGGCACACCGAGGAGGGTAAACCGGAAACGCAGATCGTCGCCGCGAACCTGGCGGCCAAGGGATTCATCGCGCTGTCCTACGACCCGATCGGGCAAGGCGAGCGCGGCCAGACGTATCTGCCGGAACTGGGCAGGGTACTGTCGGGCGGCGGCGGCAACGAGCATCTCGAGCTGGGCGCGCGCAGCATCCTCATCGGCCAGAGCGTGGCGCGATACTTCATCTTCGACGCCAAACGCGCGATCGACTATCTGGTCAGCCGGCCCGACGTTGACCCCGATCGCATCGGCGTAACCGGCTGCTCGGGCGGCGGCGCGATTACGACCTATGTCGGCGTCTTCGAGCCGCGCGTCAAAGCGGCCGCGCCGGGCTGCTCCATCAATTCCTTCCGCACTCTATTCACCGGGCCCACGGCCGATTCGGAAATGAGCTTCCCCCAGTTTCTCGCGAGCGGTCTCGACATGGCCGACTTTTATGAAGCGGCGGCGCCCCTTCCCTGGTTGATGATGGCGACCACCGAAGACTATTTTCGTCCGGAGGGCGCGCGAGCCGTCTATACGGAAGCGCGCCGCTGGTACGAACTCTACGGCGCCGGTGACCGCATTCGCTTCTTCGTCGGCGAGGGCCCGCACGGCACGCCGCGCGAGTCGCGCGAAGAAGTCTATCGCTGGATGATCCGCTGGCTCGCCGACGGCAAAGGCGACTTCCGGGACCAGCCGGTGAAACTCTATACCAATCTCGAACTGCAGGTGACCGAGAGCGGCAACGTCGACGGCGAACCGGGCAGCCGCAAGCTGTATCAGGTCATCGCGGATGAGTTCCACGCGCGCAGGCAGAAGCGCGGCGTTCCCCAACTGCTGACGGAACTACAGCGCCTCGGCGTTCCTTCGAAAGGTCCGGCTCCATCCGCGGTCACCACATCCAAGGTCGAGGGACCGGATTTTCGCGTCGAAGAAATTCGGTTCGAGAGCGAGCCGGGCGTGACCGTGTCCGCGAGACTGTATATTCCGAATATTCCGAACGGCGCTGGCCGCAGGCCGGCGGTCGTGATGTTCGAAGAAAAGCGACTGCACGTGCCGCTGCACGTTCAGCCCAGCCAGTCGACGAAGGCCATCGCCGAGGCGCTGGCGCGATCCGGACAGATCGTCATGGAGGTCTACCCGCGCGACTCGCCCGAGGCGGACGACGGCCGCCCGTTCCTGGGAAACTGGGTCACCAACGAACGCGTGGATCTGGTGGGGCAAAACCTGGCCGCCCAGCGCGCTCACGACCTGCTGGTCGCCGTGGACGTGCTCACGGCGCGCCCCGATATCGACGCCAGCGCCATTCGCGGATACGCCCGCGGCGTCAAGGGCGAGTGGCTGTTGCTGGCCGCCGCGGTCGACCAGCGCCTCGGCAAGATCTGGCTCGACCGCACGCCCTGGAGCCTCGCCGACGCGCTCGAAGAACCGTTGACCGACCACCTGTTCGACGCCATGATCCCGGGCTTTGTGCTCCATTGGGATTTTCAGGACCTCGTTACCGCAATCGGCGCTCGCCGCGTATTTTGGACCGACCCCACAAACTGGATGGACCACGTGGTGCCGCTGGGCGCGCCGTATCGCTACCGCTATGTCGGCGAAGGCGACGCCCCGTCGATCGAAGAATTCCTCCGGTAATCCTTTGCGGCCACCATGGACCGTCTGGGCTTGCAGCAACAGCTCATCGCAAAGTCGTGAACTCCTCGCAGTCGGGTCGAGAGGGACGGTCCTTTTACGAGATCCTGGCGAGACTGGCGGCGCTACCAGCACCGGGAGGGTGAGTAACGAGCTTTCGAGGACGCAAAGCACGGAGTTGTGGAACGCAACGTCGGAGCAGTGCCGCCGAAGCGGTCCGCCCGAGCCCGAGTGAGGCCGTGGCGCGGCGCGGGCCGCCCCGCGAGGGGCCCAACGCAGGAGGTACGAGGCGAGATGTAGCAGGGAAAGCGGATGACGGTTGCACCGAAGGTCCGAGTTCGCCTACGGTCAACGCGTCGGGACGGCCAAAGCGGAAATCCCAGTTAGCAACGCATCAAATGTTGAGTCTCAGGAGTCTTGCATTCATCCTATGCTCAGCCATACGGCGCGCGCGCGCCCTGTCCTCCGCTGCTCTCCATTGCTTTCCCGACAGAATCAACGGAAGGAAAATGGCTACAAATAAGGCTACAAATATGGATACAAATAAGGCCGCTCCCATGTGCAGTCTCCTGCGTCCAGTGTACACCTCCCAAGGCGATCACGGCTCGGGGCCACAACCAACAATCTCAATCCCGGCGCCAGCTCGGGAGTACTCGTAGTAAAGGACAGCAGGCAGCTTTTCCGCTCTCAAGATAGTGCGGCGTCGGAGCTCGGGAACCAGTGCCGTGTTCGGTTGCAGACCGAGCACACCGATAGCATCACGGGGACCTCGATGAGAACTCCGACAACGGTGGCAAGCGCTGCCCCGGACTCCGGTCCGAACAGGGCGATCGCGGTCGCAACGGCTAACTCGAAGAAATTGCTCGCGCCGATCAACGCCCCGGGTGCGGCAACGGAGTATTGCACGCCGAACAGCCGCATGAGGCCGTAGGTCAACGAGGCGTTGAAATAAACCTGAATCAGGATCGGGACAGCGATCAAAAGGACATGGAGCCACTTGCCCGTGATGTTGTCCGCCTGAAAGGCGAAGATCAGCACCAAGGTTGCGAGTAGCGCCATCATGCTGACGGGAGCAAACCTTGGCAGCAACTCCTCCTGGAACCACTTCACCCCGCGCCTGGCCACGAACCAACGCCGCAGCAGCACTCCCGCCGTCAAGGGAACCACGATGAAGACGACGACCGCATAGAGAAGCACCCCGAAGGGCACCTCCAAACTGGATGCGCCGCTCACCAGAAACCGGACAATCGGCGCAAACAGGAACAGCATGATGATATCGTTTACGGAAACCTGCACCAGCGTGTAGGCAGGATCGCCATCGGTGAGGTAACTCCACACAAACACCATCGCCGTACAGGGGGCCGCCGCGAGAATGATCGCTCCGGCGATGTACTGATCGGCTTCGGCAGGCGCAATCAGACCTGAAAAGACGTGCCGGAAGAACAGCCAGGCGATGAGGGCCATCGAGAAGGGCTTCACCAGCCAATTCACAAACAGCGTGACCAGGAGTCCGCGAGGCCGATTCCCGACGTTGCGAACGGACCCGAAGTCCACCTTCATCATCATCGGGATGATCATGAGCCAGATCAGAATGGCGATGGGCGCATTGATCTGACTATCCTGTCCGAATTCCAGTTCGCGCAACCCATCCACAAACGCCGGGAGCAGTTTTCCCACACCAATTCCGGCGATCATGCACAGCCCTACCCAGACGCTCAAATAGCGCTCGAATACATTGAGGCGTTTGGCCGGCTCCGGTGCAGCGACCTGGGTCATGTAATACCTCGTATTCCTGACGGCTCACCTTGGGCGACCTGCGTCGGGGACCGCAATCCCCAACGACTACCGCAGAGTTGCGTTCAGCGACGGCGGCGAAGCACGACGCGTGGCGGCTTTCGCATCGCATCCGGATAGGGGCTTTCCCGTGCAGCCAGCTCGCTCAGAACGGCACCGCTCAACTCGTTGGATTGCCTTCCGGTGTATACTTCGATTATATTGGAATCATCGAATGTTCGCAACAATGAAAAGAGGGGGATTGCATGGCCCAACCGAAGAGGAAGATGGAAATCCTGGATCACACAGCGCGCTATGCCGATATGTTCGCGGCGATCGGCGCCGAGCCCAGGCTTCGCATCATCCGCCTGCTGCTGTCCGCACACCCGGAGGGAATGGTGGTTGGCGATATTCAGAACGAACTTGGCATTCCCCCTTCGACACTCTCCCATCACCTGGACAAGCTCAAGAACGAAGGGTTGGCGCGCGTCCGACGCGAGGGCACATTTCTCTGGTACAGCGCCAATGAAGAAGTTCTTCGGGACCTGCTGAACTTCCTGTACTCAGAGTGTTGCACGCGAAGTAAGGCCGTCAAACCGGAGGCCGTCATCAAGCCTTGCAAAGGATAAAGTGATGAAACGCATCCTGGTGCTTTGCACCGGCAATTCCGCCCGCAGCCAGATGGGAGAAGGACTCTTTCGCCATGAAGGCCAAGGCGAGTACGAAGTCGAGAGCGCCGGAACGAAGCCGAGCCGGGTACGGCCGGAAGCCGTCGCGGTGATGCAGGAGATCGGCATCGACATCTCCGCACACCGTTCGAAATCGGTCGATGAATTCACCGGACAGGATTTCGACTATGTCGTCACCGCCTGCGACAACGCGCGGGACGCCTGCCCCGTATTCCCCGCGAGAACAGAACGCATCCACTGGAGCTTCGAGGACCCGGCAGCCGTGGAGGGGAGTGAGGAAGAACGCCTGGCGGCGTTTCGCCGGATACGCGACCAGATTCACGAGCGGGTCAAATCCTTCTATCGGCAACCGCACAGCTCATGAGATCGCGGTAAGGGGGTGCAGTACGCCGGCGGTTCTACCTCGACAACCTACGCCTCCAAGTTCGCCGTCACGGCGTGCGATTGCTGGGCTATTGCTTGATGAGCAACCACGTCCCCCTGTGGGGCTCTTGCATCCCCTGCTTCCTGCCGGTTTATCCCGGCGCTTTCGCTCCGTCCCCCTCGTTGCCGTTCGTCCCCCTCATCCCCCCCAACCGGCTGAGCGGCACCCCTAGGCCGCTGGATTGGTGGCTCGCTATTCGCGCCCTAGCAGCGCCAGCGGTAAAGGCCTTAGAAGCTGATCTTATTGTTTGAAATCATAGGATATTACGGAAGATTGTGGTGGTCATTTCAGAAATAGTCCTTGAGCCATTCGGCGCCCGGGTATTGACGCCCCGGGGAAGAGGCCTCAAACTCTGGGGGTGCCTACGGACATGCCCGCGCGTGGCTTGCTCGCGCGCCCTCGGAACTATTTCGGATAGCGAAGATATTTCTTCCGAAAAGGACCGGGGAAGCAGGAGATCGCCGGCTGGCTGCCTGGAAGTGGCACGACAAAAGCGGCACAGGAAAGAGGAATCCAAATGAACCGTTGGCTGCAAGTGGGAGTATTGGGGGTAATGATGAGTAGCGCATTCCTGACGAGTGATTCGCCCGCAAATGCGGAGCCGAAAGCGGGTGGCGAGGAACAGGCTGTGCGCGACGCCACAGCGAAGTTCTACAGCGCCCTTCAATTGATGTTCACCGGCAATATCGGCCCGATGAAAGAGGTCTGGTCGCACAGCGCCGACGTGACCTTCATGGGCCCCGGCGGCAAAGTGCAGCGGGGATGGCCCGCGGTACGGGCCGACTGGGAAGCGCAAGCGGCGCTGAAGATGGGCGGCAAGGTGCAGTTCGAAGACGCGCACGTCATCGTGGGGCAGGATCTCGCCTTCACCAGCGGCTGGGAGCGAGGCCAGAACGTGGGGCCGGACGGCAAAACGCAGCTCGTCTCCATCCGCGCGACCAACGTGTTCCGCAAGGAAGACGGTGCCTGGAAGATGATCGGTCATCACACCGACCTACTGCCGTTTCTTACGAAATAGGCTGCTCCGCATCTGGGAGACTCGACCTGGAATCCCAAAACCGTCTTCTCCGAGAGCGATCGCCGCTGCCGCCGGAGAAGATGTCGGTGCCAGAGTGCGCCGACAGGGCACGGGTCTCCCAACTTCGTCCTGCAACTGGATTCAAGTCACCCTCCTATCCGCGGACCCAAGACACTGCTTTCGGCGGGTTCGGATTTGCAGAGGCCGCCGTCCCCTGAGCGCCCGCGGCTGGCCCGTGCCGCACTCTGGGGAAACCCGGAAAGTGCGGAGTTCCGGAGAATGCCCCCTCGGTCCCGGCGGCGGGAAGTGAGGAGGGCGGCCAGGCTTGGCGGCAGGCCGGTGCGAGGTCCGGCTGGTGCGAGAGAGGTACAGTCATCAGGTTTCCTCTCGGGATGATGCTGCTGACGCGCGCGGGAGTTGACAATAAGACCTAGCGACTGCCCCCTCTGGCGCCCCCCTTGGCGTCCTCCTCACATCGACCTTCCCTCAATCCCACCGCAACCGCTGGGCCAATTGTGCGGAAACCACACAGTTAAACGGGCTCGATCTTTCGCCCGGCGGCTTGGGACGGTGAGACCCGTCTGCCACACCAAACTGCCCTTTTCGCGGAAAAACACAGAATCGGGGTCGGCGAAAAGGGCAGCCTCAAGCCGCCGCCATGTCTGCCGATAAGAAACAGGGTCCGGATCGGACGAGCATGTGACCTTTGCGGACCCAGGGAACCGAGGCTCTGTCCCGCTGACGCGTAGATGGTCCGAGGGTTCGCAGGAGAGATCGGACGATAAGAGGAAAACTTACCCATGAAGACACGCCTGTTTTCACATCTTCTGGTGGCCTTCGTCGCGCTCATGGTATGCGCGGCGGCTCTCGACGCCGCACCGATGACCCGAACCCCGACGGGGACCATCACGTTCACCTACACCAAGGGGGGCTCGCTGCCGGCCCTCCAGACGATTACCATCAAAGCGCCCACTTCGACCCAGATTTTCTTCACCGTGGATCCCGCAACGCTACCCGATTGGCTGACATTGGATAAGACCAGCGGCTCGCCCACTTTGACGGTCGGGACCGCCATCAAGTTCGGGGTGAGCGCCGTCGTCGAGTCCAAGCCGGTGGGAACATTCACCGCCGAGGTGGGCCTCACAAGCACCAGCCTGGGCGTCGATTCTCCCTTGCTGATTCCCGTGGTCCTGGTGGTGAAGGCCGCCGTTTCCACACTCACGGCATCCCCGGTGGAGTACAGCTCGGCAATTTGGAAAACCGGCGATCCTCTTCCCACCGCCACTCTGACGCTGACCTCCGATGGAGAACCGATCAACTTCACGGCGGTCGCCTCTTCGACGTCGCCGAGTTCGCCGGCCTGGGTCAGTGTGAGCCCGACCGCCGGAATTGCTTACAGTTGGGGCACCGAACTCACGGTAACGTTCGCCCCTTCCGCGTTTGAAAGCGCTGTGGTTGGGTCTATGATCACGGGCAAACTGACCCTTACCAAAGTGGGAGGATCGGCGCTGCCGGCAATCACCCTCTCTATTGCGATTGATCCCCCCGTGCCCACGCTCAGCGGCATCTCTCCCGGCCAGGTGCCACAGACCATTCAAGCCAACACCACGCGCACGATTGCGGTCCGGGGCACCAATTTCTCGCGTGGCATGCCCGTCCAGTTCGACCCGGACGATACGGGAGGGGCGCCCGCAGCCAGCATCACCGAGTCCTGCACCAGCGGCACCGGCGATGCGTGGTGCTTCCAGAGCAGCCAACTCTTCTTCTTGAGACTATCGGCCGCAACACTGGCTCTCGGAACACCGGGAACCCCGGGTGTGTTGGACGCGGTCGGCGTCACCATCGGCGTCCCCATCGAGAGCAAACCGATCATTTACGCGACGACCGATGCGGCTTCGTTTGTGCCGCCGCCGGACGAGTTGGATGTAGCGCCGTTCGAGATCATCAGCATCTTCGGCGAAAATTTCGGGACTCCGGTGGTTGGCCCGGCGTTGGGCGTGGACGGCCGTTTCCCGAATGTGCTCGATACCGACCAGTTCAAGGTGCATTTCAATGATGCCTCCGACCACTCGGACCTGACCGCCGACCCCGACGGTTATCTGCTGCTGTGGACGCCGACACAGATCAACGTGCTGATCCCATCGACTCTGCCTCCCGCGGGGGACCAGGCGCTCGAGATGATCGTGACGGCCGACGGAAACGATAGCGACGCCTACCTCCTGGATGTACCCCTGGGCGGCGTCACCCCCGGCCTGTTTACCTATGGGGGCGGACTCGGCCAGGCTGTCGCCATCAATTCCGACGGCAGCATCAACTCCAGCAGCAATCCCGCCCGATTCGGCCAGGGCCAGGCTCTGCAGCTTTACCTGTCCGGCTTGGGCGCGGTGGACGGCGGTGCGGATATCGCTACTGCCAACGGGACGCCGGCAACGGCTCCCGCCGATTGTGCCAGCGCGGCGTCGTATCTGACCCGCTTGAACGTAACCGCCACGCCCGACTGGGATAGTCCCGACGGGGCGGTCGTTGACATCACTCCCAACGTCTTTCCACCCTGCCTTGACCCGGCGGACATTACCTTGACGCTGGGTGGCGCAGACGCCTCGGCCAGCGTCAACTACGCGGGCTGGACCGCTGGCTCGGTAGCCGGTCTCTACCAAGTCAACGTACTGCTCCCGGCGGCCGCGACCCTGGCTGGGTTGAGCCCAACGGCATCGACCGTCGCACAGCAATACTCCATCGTGGTCACGGTCGGAGGCGCCAGTAGCCAGACCGGGGCTTACGTATACATCAAGAACTAGGGAAAGAGGAAATGGAGGCGGGGCAGATCGGTGACACCCGCCGATCTGCCCCGAGGATCTGCCGCCGGGACGTGATCGGGTGACAGGGAACTCGATGACATCCGTGATAGGTATCTGTCAAGGAGAGATGCAGATCTCTGTCTCCTTTGGCTCCGTCATTTCCCATCAGCCCAACAAGCCAAGACCCCGACGAGGGCGATGCCTGATGGCCGATGGGGTCGATGGGAACAGTCGCCAGGGGCTGCGAATCGGGCGTTGTCCCCTTTTCTCCTTGCCCCCTTTTCTCCCATCGCGCGCGCTTCGTTGCGGTCGATAGCCGTAGGCATTGGGGTCGAAGTCCGCCTCAAAGATCGGCTCCAAGACCAGCTTGGCGGCGGTCTGCACCACCCGGTCCCGAATCGTCGGGATTCCCAATGGCCGCCTTTCGCCCCCGGACTTCGGAATCATGACCCGCCGCACCGGTTGTGGTTTGTAGGTCTTGGCGCGTAACTGCTTTCCGATGCCGTCCAACCACTCCGCCGCCCTTCGGACTCGATCTGCTCGAAGGTCTGCTCATCCACCCCCGGCGCGCCTTTGTTGGCCAGCTACTGTGTCCTACCGACAACTGCATGGGTGGGTCCCTCCCCCACTGCTGATCTGCGCCTTCGGGGCGCACTGAGAGAAGCGGGCTAGATCACCTTCACCACGTAGTAAACCACCAGCCCCGGCACCGCTTTGAACCAATGCGGAACACCCTTGGGGATGACGATCACGTCCCCCTTGGACAGGGCCTGGGTCTTGCCGCCTTGAATGCCGCTGCCACGGATTTGCCCGGGTCCGGTGGTCTTTTCATCGGTCACGGTGCCGCCGGTGACGAACGTGGCCGAGCCCTCCACGATGTAGAAGATGTCGGTCTCGTCGGCATGAAGCTCGGCCTCGCCGGGCCCGGTGCGGCGGCTCATGCTGACCTTGTAGTTGCTGCCCTCGGTCAACGGGGCGCCTTTGCTCAGGGCCGCGGACACCTGATCTTTGGAAACGTAGGTGACTTCATCGGCCGCCGAAGCGCCGCCGGTCACCAGCAAAGCGGCCGACATCACGGCCATCATGGAAAGCAAATAACGCATGCGGTTCTCCTTAGCAACTTGGCTTGTTGTGCATCCCAGGCGGCATGCAGGCCCAAGGCCGGTGTGGCGCGGAGTTGTGGCCGGCGGCGTTGGAGCACGCCGACATTTCCTACTCCCGTTTCCGTCCTTCTCCAACCTGCCGTAGGCAACCAACGCCTGCTTGGGTAGCCAGATTATATCGCTACGCCTGTTTTCGGTGGTGGACTCGTGGCGTTGTCGCGGGGAGCGTGCTCTTGGGCAGACAGGATGCCCGTTCCGCGTCCTCGGGTCCCGTTGCTGGGATACGCCGTCCCAGCAACGGACAGGGCGGGCTCGAAGGTTATCGCCAAAGAGCCGCTTTTCCGCCCCTCCCGCAGCCTTGCCCCCTCTGGCCCGTCGCATGCAAAGGGAGCGTGCAAACGACGGGCCGCGCGCCGCGAAGAACCACCCGGGCGCAAGGAACCGATGGAAATAACCCGAAGGGAGGGGCGCCATGGCGAAGCAACGGCTGCGGGAAGTGTTGACGACTCCACTCACTATCGAATACGTCGCGCGCAGGGCAGAGGAAGGCTGGCGCGCCGTCGCCGTCGAGTGGGAGCGCCTGAACGGGGAGGCGCCCGTCGTCCCAACCGGACGCGAAGAGATCCCCTATGGCCTGCAGATCGCCAGCGACTGCCACCATCTGGAGGAAAATCCGGCCGAGAAGGAAGTACTGGTGTGCATCATGGAGCAGATCGTTCAGGACCAGCCGCTCTCACAGGCCGCCGCCGAACTCAACCGCCTCGGCCACCGCACGCGGCAAGGAACCAGATGGAGCCCGGTGGCGATCTTCCAGCTGCTGCCGCGGCTGATCGAAACCGGTCCCCGTATATTTTCGAGCGAGGAGTGGGCCGAGCGGCGCGAGCAGTTGATGAAGGCGATCTGATGCCGCCTGATCCTCAACTCACCCAGCAACTATGGGCCCTCCCCAAGGCCCGGCCAGCGGCCCGATCTCCTCAAAGGCGCTCGCGCAAGATAGACGGCGCGACTGGTCGAGCCGGTAAGCGGCGATGTTGTATTTGAAGCTGTCGCGGAAATCCAGGTCGGTTCCGCTAGCGGTCTGATAGGTCGGCGCGAAAACATCGATCGTTTGAAAGCTCGCGTCGTGAGTCCGCTTGCCGTCGCTGAGCGTCACGCGCTTGGTGCCGGTGATGCCGGTCGACAGGCCGTGTATGCGCAACACTTCGGCGCTCAGCAGGAATTGCTCCCGCCCGGCATCGCTCAACGAAATCGCCGCCGGTTCGGTGGGAGCTTCCTGGCCGACCACCCCGCCCGCCAGAACCAACGACGCCAGGACCGCCAACGCCGATCGTACCCGGACGGGTGCCATAGCCCATCCTCCCAAGGATCGATGACAGCCAAAGGAATTCTATCTCGAATGGGAGGAAATGGCGCGGTGCGATGTCCGATTTTTGGGGGAATGCTATCCCCTGGGGATGGGCGCCGTTCCCGATGGGTCCCCGGAGGGTGGCGTGGGCGGGCCGACCCCCGGGGGTGGATTCGATGGCGATGCCGGGAGTTTGCACAGGCCGGAGGCCTGCGCCACTTTCGCCTGGCGGCTTTCCCGCTTATGCGCCCGATGACGGCAGGGCGGCCTGCCAGCCTGAGTGGAGTAATTCGGCAAGCTGCTTTCGGGTGGGAGCCAGGTCCGATTTCTCCGCCAGGTTGTCGACCTCGCCGGGATCGTGGGCATGGTCATACAGCTCGATGCCGCGCTTGCCGTGGTCCCACTCGGTGTATCGCCAGCGCTCGGTCTTCACCGTGCGGCCGAAGAAGGCGATGTCTTCGGGGGCGCCGGCCTGCAGCTCGCCGCGGCCTACCATGCTGAAGGCGCCGCGCTTCCAGGAACGAGTCGGATTTTTGAGCACCGGAACCAGGCTGGTGCCTTCCAGACCACTCGGCTGGTCGAAGCCGCATAGCTCCATCAAGGTCGGATAGATATCGACGCCTTCGGTGAGACGCCGGCAACGCTGGCCGTTGTTGGGGTTGCCGGGCTGATAGACGATCAGCGGCACATGCGTACTGTTTTCGAACAGCGAGAGCTTGTGCCACAGGCCGCCGTGGTCGCCGAGGTGATAGCCGTGGTCGACGGTCATCACGACGATGGTGTTGTCCCAGAGCTTGAGACGGTCCATGGCGGCGAGCACGACGCCGACCTGCGCATCCACGAAATCGATGCACGAGAAGTAGGCGGCGCGGTATTCGCGCACCTGCTGATCGGTGAGCGGCGTGTCGGGCGGCAGGTAGTTGATGGCCGCTTTGAGCAGCCGGTCGAACTGCTCGGGCGAGCCGGGCGGCGGGGTCGTTTTCTGCCAGGGATGCCGGTCGAAGTGCGGCTTGGGCGCGGCGTAGGGCGAATGCGGCCTGCGGAAACCCGCGCCGACGAAGAAGGGCTTCCCTTCCCCAACCGCCTTCTCGATGTAGGAGACGGCCTTGTGGGCGACGATACCGTCGGGCGTCTCGTCGTCGGTGTAGTTGAGGATGTCCCACTCGAACGAATGGCCCTTGGGGCCCTTGTCCTTGACCTTGCGGATGACGGCCTCGCGCGGCGGGTTCTTGCCGAACTCGCGGAGTTCTTCATCCCAGGAGCGGGCGTCTTCGGCGTGCTCGCCGGTGTGGTAGACCTTGCCGGCATGAGCGCTGTAGTAGCCGTGCTTACGGAAGTATTCGGGCAGGAACACGGTGTCGGGCATGTGCGCCCGGGTCGGCGTCTTGAGCGTGTAGACCTGCGTGGTATCGGGACGGCGGCCGCTGAGCAGCGAGGCCCGCGAGGGCTGGCACAGCGGGAACTGGCAGTGGTTCTGCTCGAACAACATGCCCTTTTTGGCGAGCCGGTCGATGTTGGGCGTGTTGGTATTGGGGCTGCCGTAGCAGGCAAGCTCCGTGTTCATGTCGTCGGCGATGAGGAACAACACGTTGGGACGGGCCGCCGGCGCCGCCCGCAGCATCGAAGCCGCCGATAGGGTACCGAGAAACGACCTTCTTGAAACCGATCCAGCGCTCATGTTGTTGCCAATCCCTTGGTTTAGTTTAGGTCCATGGCTCCGCCAGGTTTGTGTTGATTCCGACCGCAACCCGCTGCTCGCCGCACGGAAAGACGTCCCTGGCCGCGAAGGGATGGGACATTCCGCGCCAGGGCCGGAGAGAAAATCGCCGCCCCGAAAGGCTATGCGGCATTGCACCGCATAGCACCTCCGGGACGGCGCTGCGAACCCACGCTCAGAATTCGAGACGCAGGTTGAACTGAATCACCCGGGCGCCGCGGGTTCCGTTCAGGCGGCCGAAAGAACCGCTGGTCACGTTGCCCTGCAGGTTGCTCAGGTTGGTGTGGTTGAAGGCGTTCAACATCTGAGCTTCAAACTTGACGTTGATCGCCTCGGTGATGAAGAAGCGCTTGCTCAACGAGGTGTCGAGATTCCACAACCCCGGTCCGAAGAAAGCGTTGCGGCCCACGGTACCGGGATGCAGCGGCACGCCGCTGACGTCGCCGATGGGAACGCGGGCAAACGCGCTCTTGTTGATGTACTGCAGCGTGTCCGTGTAGTCGGACAGGGTCGGATCGCCGCTGACGTAGTCGGCGCGGCTACCCTGCAGACCGCTGCTCTGGGTGACGTTGACGGGCTGGCCGGTTTGCGCCCGGAAGATCCCCGAGATCTGCCAGCCGGCGAACAGATTGCGCGCCATCAGACTGTTGGTGTCGGCCAGCCGCGCGAAAGGCAGCTCGTAGACCCAGTTGAAATTGAACTGGTGGCGAACAAACGAGTCGGGCGGCGCCTTGTCGGCGCGGACGTTGTAGATGTCCTGCACCGAGGTGGGCAGCAGCAAATCGGAATCGTTGGTGTAGGAGTATTCGTAGCCGTAGGTATAGTTGGCGCCCAGGGCGAATCCGTTGGCGAAGCGCTTGCGCAGCGAAGTCTGCCAAGCACTATAGAAGGAACTCTCGCCGGCGTCGCGGTAACGGAACTCGGTGAACCCCGGGTAGGGCCGAACGCCGGTAACGCGGTCGACCTGGTTCCAGAAGCGAACCATCATGAGGTTCTTGCCGCGGGTGCCGACATAGGCCGTGTCGAGCACGAGGTTCCTGGCGATCTCGCGTTGAATCCCCAGGTTCCACTGGTAGCTGAACGGATAGGGGAAGTAGGTGTTGATGGCGGTGCCACCCTGCAGGGTACTTTTCCCCTTGACCAGCGCTCGCACGGTGTCGTTGCTGACCGGCCACTGGTAGGCCGGCTGCGCAATGGCGTCCTGGCGGCCATACTCGATGCGGAAGGGTTCGTCGATGGCGTTGCCGACGATGTCGACCGGGCCGCCGTAGAGCGGACGCGGGTTGTAGAAGACGCCGAACCCGCCGCGAACCACGGTCTTGGCGGATTCATCCACGGTGTAGGCAAAGCCGAAACGCGGCGAGAAATTGGCGTGCGCCGGCTCCCAGATCTGATCCGGCGAGACGGCCGGGCCGGTGCCGAACGGCTGGGCGCGGTTGAACAGACGCCCGTCGCGTTCCTTGGGAACCGTGAAGTAGTCGTAGCGCATACCAAGGTTCAGCACCAGCTTCTGATTGACTTTGAAATCGTCCTGGAAGAAGAAGCCGATGGTGCTGGTATAGGCACGGTATTCCCGTACCCCCATGGTCACTTGCCCACGGTTGGGGATGTTGTTGATGAGGTCCTGTACCGAGCTGTAGGTCAGGTTGGGGGTCTGGATGTTGTCACGGCTGCCAACGGTATGCAGCAGAATGCCGCCGAACTTCATCGAGTGGCGTCCGATGGTCTTACCGATGCTCTCTTCGATCGACCAGGACCAGCCTTCGCGGGTATTGGTCTCGCCATCGACACCGAAGCCTAGACCGCCGATTCCGTTGTAGGCCGTATCGCCCTCGAACAAGGAATAGTAGTGATCGAGGCGCGGCACGAAGTTGTAGTTGACGCCGAACCGTGTTTCAAACGTGACCGAGGGACGGATATGAGTGACATTCACGCTGCCTTGCTCGATCTTGCCCTCGTAAGTACGGTTATTGGCTGTAACGACGCGCGGATTCAACTGGAACGGACGGCTGCGCGTGTAGCGGGTGCTCAGGATGGTGCGGTCGGTGATGTAGTAGTCGCCGCGCGCCAAAGCGTAGTTATCCCTCGACTGGGCCGTGCCCGAACCGACCCATCGGCCGGTGACCGCGCCCGCGTCGTAGGGCTGGTTGGGGTCGGGAAACACGCTCAGGGCCTTGTCGTAGATCGGATTGGCGTCGTGCATCATCGCCTTGAACTCGGGGGTGGGCACGTCGTCGGAAAGCGCGCTGAACCCGGCCAGGCGGTAGCCTTCGTAAACGCCGAAGAAGAACGCTTTGTCCTTGACAATGGGGCCGCCCAGCGAACCGCCGAACTGGTTGTAGACCAGCCCCGGCTTGTTGGACAAGGTCTGGCTCCGCGCGTTGAAGTTCTCGACGTTGTTCAGAAGGAAGGCACTGCCGTGAAACTGGTTGGTGCCGCTCTTGGTGGTGATGTTGACATTGCCCGACATGGTGTTGGCGATTTCGGCCGAGGCAATGCCTTTGGCAACACTGACTTCGGCGACGGCCTCGGTGCTGACGCCGCGAATGAAATTGAATCCGCCGCTCATCGCGAACGAGGGCTGCTCGGTGTCCTGAGTGGCGTCGGTGCCGTCAACGGTGAGCCGGAACGAGGCTCCGGGCAGACCGTTCAAGCGAACGTTGCTGGAACCCGAATCGATGCCCGGAGTCAGGCCCAGCAGGCTCGTCCAGTCCCGTTTCGTGGTCGGAAGATCCTTGACCTCGAGCGAGTCCAGAGCGCTGCGCTGCTCGGCGTTGGCGGTGTTGATCAGGGGCGCCTGCCCGGTGACCTCGATGGTCTCCGTGACTTGGCCGATTTCCAGGGCGAAGGTCAACCGTTGTTGTTGGCCGGCGCGCAGTTCCAGGCCCGATTGCACGCGGGTTTTGAAGCCCGAGGCCTCGACCGTGATGGTATACGTTCCGGCGGGAACCGAAACGAAGGTAAACTCACCGGTCCCGGCGGTTTCCGTGGAGAGGGACTGCCCGGTCCCTTCATTTTTAATGCTTACTTTGGCGCTAGGAATGACGGCTTGATTTGGGTCCACTACGGTCCCGTAAAGCGTCGCTGACACCACCTGGGAAAACCCCGGTGACGCCATCAAAAACAGCAGGCATCCCACGATGCCCGGTAGGATTCTGGTTCGCCACATGTGCCCTACTTCTCCTCGTATGATGTTTGCGGGAAGTCAGTTAGACAAGGAACCGGCTACACGCCCAGTTCGTCAAGGAACTCGACCCACCTCAGGTGACCGTAACGCGTACTGTCACTTACGAGAAGTGCCCTTTGGTTCCAATTGGGTCGGAGAACGTTCTCATCGGCACGGCTGGGCCCGGACCTGGCCGGGAACACGGCATGCCAAAGCCGGTCAGCCACGGCACAGCCTGATTGTTTTGGCACAGCCCGGTTGTTTCGGCGCAGCCCTGCTTTTTTCAGTTCGACACGGCCCGCCGTGGTCCCACCAGGGCCCGGGTCCAGGGTTGCCGGAAGTGCGCCGCCCCGCGGCACCCGTAATGCGTTCGTTGTAATACCCCCGGGCTATTCCGAGGGAAAGTCGGCCGACTCGGTGCGCCCTTCGGTCATGATCGTGCGAATCTTGGCGACGATGTCGGGGTGCTGCGCGCTGACGTCATGCGCCTCGCCGGGGTCCTGATCCAGGCGATACAGCTCCATGGGGCCGTGCGGCCCCTGCAGGCTGAGCCCTTTCCAGTTGCCCAGACGCACCGCCTGCTGGAACCCCTCCTTGTTCTTTTGCTCCCAATAGAGATAGCGGTCCTTGACCGCCCCTTTGCCGAAGAGCGCGGGCGTGATCGAGACTCCGTCGAGGCCGGGTGGCGCGGGAACGCCAGCCAGCTCGGCCGCGGTGGGCAGGAAGTCCCAAAACGCCCAGGGAACATCGCTGGTCTGGCCGGCCTGGATGCGCCCCGGCCAGCGGGCAATCGCGGGTTCGCGGATACCGCCTTCGTAGAGGCTGCCTTTGAAGCCCCGCAGCGGGCCGCTGCTGTCGAAGAAGTCCGGCGTATGCCGCCCTTCTTTGGCCGGGCCGTTGTCGCTGGTGAAGATCACGAGCGTATTACTGTCGAGGCCCTGCTTTTTCAGCTCATCCATGATGCGCCCGACGTCGCGGTCGAGCATGGCGATCATCGCCGCGTAGCCCTTGTCGGGCTGCGGCCACGGTTTGTCTTCGAAGGGCGCGTAGCTGGGGACCGTGTAGCCGTCGCCGGTGTCGCGGCTGCGCTCACTGTCGGCGTGAGGAACGGTGTAGGGCAGATAGAGGAAGAAGGGGTTGGAGGTGTTCGCGCGGATGAAACGCAGCGCCCGCTCGGTGAACAGGTCGTGGACGTACTGTTTGTGCTTGGTTCCCTGGTTGCCGTGCGGGAAGATCTCCGTGCGGTTGTCCCACAAGTGTGTCGAATAGTACTCCAGGGCGTGATCCTGATTGAGGAAGCCAAACCACTCGTCGAACCCCTGGGAGTTGGGCACGCCGAAGGTCCCCGCTTCGCCCAGTCCCCATTTGCCGATGGCGGCGGTGGCATAGCCGGCCTCTTTGAGCACCTCGGCCACCGTGACGTCGTCGGGCCGCAGCGGAACGCGGCGGCCGCCCTTGGCGGCGTTGCCGCGCACGCGACCATGCCCGGTGTCCAGGCCGGTCATCAGGCAACAGCGTGAGGGCGCGCACACCGAGGCCCCCGCGTATGCCTGCGTAAAGCGCAGGCCTTCGGCGGCCAGCCGGTCGATGTTGGGCGTGTCGAATTTCTTCTGGCCATAGCAGCTCAGATCGCCGTAGCCGAGATCGTCCGCCATGATGAAGACGATGTTCGGGGCCGGCGGCGCGGCCGATAAGACCGCTGGCGCGGCCAAGGTTGCCAGAAATTCTCTGCGTGAAAGTTGCATTTCAGATCCGTGCCCGTCAGGTGTTTGCCCTAGCAACCGATGACGGCCGCGGCGCGGTATCCAGCGCGCGTTTGCGGTTCGCAAAGCGGCCGTGGGTCAAACAGGCGCGCGAATGTGCGAATGGGCCCGTGCGGATGCGGTCGCGGTTGTGTTGCAGATTCATGTCGATACGGCTACGCGGCACGCCCAACGGACACGTCCACCACGCGCGGATGGTGGGAAAGGCCCGCAGCTCGATTGCCTGCGAAAACGTTTGAGCGATACAATGCTACCGGCACCATAGCGGGCCCGACCGCAACCATGGCGGCCAGATCGTCGTGCGGCAACCAGGGGTGGTCTCGGCCGCGCGAGACAGTATCGTCGTACGCTGGATCGCCCAGAATATTCTTGCACTGGCCGCCGCTTGCCGGAAGTTCCAGCTGGTGTGGCAAAGGTTCCCTGACGTTCCTTCGCCATTCCTAACCCGCGTAGGAGCACTAAATGTCGCATTCGGTATCTTCGGCCCCTCCAGAATCCGAACAGGAGCGCACTGCGGGACTGTTCTCCGAACAGGAGACCGCGGACTTCCGAAAGGCTCTGCGCCGGGTGCTCGATAGTCCGGCGTTCTCGGGATCGCACCGCTTGAGCGACTTTCTGGCGTACGTGGGCGAGGCGGCGTTGGTAGGCCGCCGGGAGCTCGACCAGTACGAGATCGCCGAAAACGTTCTGCACAAGAACGGCGACTTCAACCCTCTTGACGACGCCACGGTCCGCAAGCTCGCCAGCCAGATCCGCCACAAACTCGACGACTACTACGAACGCGAAGGAACCGAGGACACGGTCCAACTGAGCCTGCCGCGCCGGACCTACGTTCCGCGGTTCCGGTACCGGTCCGAGACCGCGGAGACCACGCTGGAAAAGGCGGCCGGCGAGGCCGAACTCTCCGGCGAAGCGCCCGCGAAGCAGAGCGCGGGCTCGGCGAGCGGCTTCGGCGAGGCCTTTTCGCGGCTGCGGCTGGCGCGCGTGTTGTGGGTCGCGGCGCCGGCGGCGGCGGTGCTGCTGCTGATCGCGGCGCTGGATGCGACCTGGGGACCCGATCGCGGCGGTACGCACCCCGACCCGCTGGCGAGCTTCCGCATCCCGCCGACCATCATCGATACAACGCGCGGAGACCTGCGCGGCCCGCTGCTCGACGTGGCGCCCGGAGCCGTGCAACTGGGACCCCTGGTCGGCGACGGCGAGGAAGCGATCGGGCGCATGAAGTTTGTACCCGAGCAGGCGATTCAGCAGGCCGGGATGATGATCCTGGAGAGCCCCGACCGCTTTGTGCGCCTCGGACAACACTTCAAAATTCGCCCCATGATGGAGTTCGCCTACGAGACCCAAGGGCAATACCACGACCCCGAGGCGCTGTATAAGTTCGATCCGCTGGGGCAACTCGGAATGCCACGCTGGTTTTCGATCCGGCGGCAGGGTTCGAGCTATGCCGGCTTTCTGAGCGCCGACGGTTTCCACTGGCAGCGTTTCGGCAAAGACCTGGAAATGGCCGATCCGATGAACGAAGCGCGGCTGGGAATTTATGCCTTCAATGGCCGCACGGACATCGCCTCGGCGCGGGCGTCGTTCGACAATCTGGGCGTGGGGATCTCGTTCCACGACCGTCCCGACGGGCCGCTGCAAATGGCGGATTTTCCCGGCTGGACGGCCTCCACGCCGTGCCCCGACTTCGTATCGACTCAGGTCCGCAACGGGGTTCTGGAGGTCGATTATGCCGACGCGGCCCTGGGTTGCAATTGGGAATTGACGCGAAAACCTCCGCAAACCGCCAACTGGACCGTCACGGCGCTGATCGATTTCGCGGCCACATCGGGCAGCGGCGCCAACCTGATCGTGCGTGGATCCAAGGGCTGGATGAACATCAGCCGGCGCGATCTCAACGGCGGCTCGATCCGGCTGCAGCGCAAGGACGATGAGGACGTCAGCGTGCCCGATTTTCCCGGATCGCCGCCGCTGTTTCTGCGCGTCGCCCTGCGGGACGGCAAATTCTCGGCCAGCTTCAGCCGCGACGGTTCGCGCTTCCGCGAGATTCCCTACCAGGTGGAAGCCGCCAGCCTGGGCGAGTTGCATTCGGTCGGCGTGGGCACATCGACCGCGCATTGGACCACGCCCGGCGCTAAATCGCCGGTGCTGATCTACCGCATTTACCAGGAAATGGACCACCCGCTGCCGCTGGCGGAGGCGATCAAAGCGCGCCCTTCCACGCCGCCGGCCTCTTCGGCGCACTAGTCCCACCTAGCGTTCCGGGCGGCAAATCCTCGCGCAATCCAGGCCCTGGCCTGGGCGTTTCGGTGGCTTCCGCCCGCCCAGCCCCGTGGCGTGTCCCTTTTGGAACGTTCCAAGCACAAACCGGAACCTTCCCCCACTTCCCAAAGCTCACCCCGGAAACTATGCTCTCCCCAGGGCCGCTCCGCGCGCGCCCCCGGCGGAATTTGGCGTCGCAATTACCTAGGAGACTCAGATGCTCGGCAATCGACTGGCGCTCTGCGCCTGCGGCTTCCTGCTTTTTTCCTGCGGTGGAGCTCCCACCACCCCCACGCCGGAAACCGGCGCTCAGGCCTCGGAGACCGAAGGCATTTCGCTCAAAGTACACGACGACCGCGTGCAGGTGCTCTCCGACGGCAAAGAGCTGACCAACTATATTTTCAACACCAAGTGGGATAAGCCGTTCCTGTTCCCGATCAAGACCGTTTCGGGGGTCACCGTTTCGCGAGGCTACCCGGTAGAGCCGCGTGAAGGCGAAGAGCAGGATCACCCCTGGCACCGCGGCATCTGGTACGGCCACGGCGACATCAACGGAGTCGACTTCTGGCGGGAAAAGGGTCCCGATGTGGCTGGCCGGCTGGTGCTGCGCCATGAACCGACGCTGACGCAGGACAACAACTCGGGGACGATCACCGCGGTGATGGACATGCTGCCGCCCGGCGGCAAACCGGCGATGGGCACGATCACGACGGCCTATACCGTACAACGGCAGGGCGACAGCGTGCTCATCGACGCCGAAATCTCGATCGCCGCCGACAAGGGGCAGGCGCTGAAGTTTGGCGATTCCGACGACGGCGGCTTCGGTATCCGCCTCTCCGACGAATTCCGCGAAGACCGCGGCGGCATGCTGCACAACTCCGATGGGCTCGAGGGCACCAAGGAAGTCTGGGGCAAGCCGGCGCTGTGGGTGGACTACGCGGCCACTGTCGACGGCAAGCAGGTCAACGTCGCGATGTTCGATAACCCCTCGAATCTGCGCCACCCGGAGCGCTGGCATGCGCGCGGCTACAGCCTGTGCTCGGCCAATCCGTTTGCGCTGCGCAGCTTTACCGGCGATAAGACCAAGGACGGCGGCTACACGATCGATGCCGGCGACACGCTCACGCTCCACTACCGCACCGTCATCAGCGAAGCTCCCTATTCAAAGGAAACGATCGACGCGGCGTACGCTCAATACGCGGGCCAGAAGTAAGGCCTGCAAAGAAAAGTCTGGCCCGAGGGCCGACACGGAGAACAACACCATGGACCGGCGTACTTTTCTGACTGCCGCGATGGCCGCGGGAATTCCGCTGCGGGCGTCGACGGGCCCCATACAGATCGCCTTTCTCGGCTGCAGCTACTCGCACGCCAAGGGCAAGCTGGGCGTACTGGCGAAGTCGAGCGAATTCAAGCTGGCCGGCATCCACGAGCCCGACCCCGAACTGCAGGCGCAATACCGCAAGAAGGGCATCCGCATGCTGTCGCAAGACGAGGTGCTCGGCAGCAAGGAAATAGAAGTCGTGGCGGTGGAATCGGATCCGGTGGACCACGCCCGCATGGGCATGATGGTTCTGGAGGCGGGCAAGCACCTGCACCTGGAAAAGCCGCCGGCTCTGGACGTGGCCTCGCTGCGCGCCGTTCTCGATCTGGCGCGCGAAAAGAGCCGCCTCGTGCAGATCGGCTACATGTGGCGCCATCATCCGGGTTTTCGGGCGATTTTCGACGCGGTCCACAACGGCTGGCTGGGCGACGTCTACATGGTCGAAGCGCGGATGAACAAGTCGTTCAAACCCGAGCGGCGCAAGGAATGGGAGATCTATCGCGGCGGCCAGATGTTCGAGCTGTGCTCGCACGTGATCGACCAGGTTGTGCGCCTGATGGGCCGGCCCGACCGCATCACGCCGTTTCTGCGCAAGGACGGCAAGTTCAACGACGACCTGGTCGACAATACGACGGCGGTATTCGAATTTCCCAATGCCTTGGGACTGGTGATCGGTTCGGCGCTATGTCCCAACGGGAACCACTATCGCAGCTTTGTGGTCAGCGGCACCGAGGGCGTCGCCAGCATGAGTTCCATCGAGCCGCCGATGCTCGAGTTCGACCTCCACAAACCGGCCGGCCCTTACAAGAAGGGAATTCAGCAGGTGGAGTTGGCTCCCTACGAGCGATTCGAAGCCGATTTTCACGAACTGGCCGCGGCGATCCGCGACGGCAAGCCTCTTTCAGTGACGCCGCACGAGGACATGATGGTGCAGGAGTCTTTGATTGCCGCCAGCGAGATGTAGCGGTGCCGGCCGGGCAGCGTCCGGGCGATGTTGTGGCACTATGTTTGGGCTGGATGTCGCGTATAGATTTCCGGGCTCGATGCCGTGGCGCGAGGCCACGATTATTTGGGCAGGCCGGAGCCCTGCCCCACTGGTATAGAGGGGAAATGCTCCCATGAGCCATCCGAACCGGCGGGAATTTTTGCAGGCTACCGCGATTGGGGCCGGCATGAGCGCGGTCAGCTCCGCCTATGACAAGCCGGGCCACTACACGATCGATTGCCAGAGCCACATTTTCGTGCCCGAGCTGATCTCGCTGATGGAGAAGCGCAAGAGCTCGCCCACGGTCTACCGCAAAGACGGCAACACCTTCA
Source organism: Terriglobia bacterium (assembly GCA_963824095.1). Taxonomy (GTDB): domain Bacteria; phylum Acidobacteriota; class Terriglobia; order Bryobacterales; family UBA6623; genus JBBDWJ01. Next base: position 155,818 of record CAWGNS010000007.1, read on the forward strand.
TCGTCGTCGAGCAGTGGGTGCGTAAGCTGATGCCGCACCACACCGATATCAACGCTAAGCTGGCCGACATGGACGCGGCCGGAATCGACCTCACCGCGCTGAGCATCAACGATCCGGGGCCCGAGCTGTTTGGAAAAGACGGTCCCGCCGTGGCGCGGCTGGTCCATGACTTCATCGCCGACGTCGCCAAGCAGCATCCCAACCGCTTTTTCGGGCTGGCCACTCTGCCTCTGCTCGACATGGACGCTTCGCTCAAGGAGATGGACCGCTGTGTCTCGAAACTGGGATTCAAGGGGGTCCTGCTGTATTCGAATCTCGCCGGCCAGTTTCCCGACGAGCCGCAGTTTCATCCACTATTCGAGCACGCGCAGCACATGGATATCCCGATCCTGCTGCACCCGGCCTACCCGATGACCTACGACGCCACTAAGGGCTACAGCATGGCGGCGGGCCTGGGGTTGATGTTCGATACGACGATCGCGATGGCGCGCATTATTCTCTCCGGGCTGCTGGATAAATATCCGCGGCTGAAGATCGTGCATCCCCACGTCGGCGGAACGCTGCCCTATATCGTCGGGCGGGTCGATCATCAAACGCAGGTGCTCAAGCGCGGCGCCGAGAATATTACCAAGCCGCCCAGTGAATATCTGCGGCATGTGTACACCGACGCGGTGTCTCCCATCGGCCTGGCGCTGCAATATGGCGTCGACTTTTTCGGGATCGACCATATGCTCTACTCGAGCGATCATCCCTGGGTCGACCCCAAGCTGATCGTAGGTCTGGTGCAGGGCCTCAATCTGCCCGCCGTGCAGCAGGAAAAGATTTTCAGCGGCAACGCCAAGACGCTGTTCAAGCTTTAGTGCGAAGAGGTCACCGTGTTTCGCACCGTGAGAACATAGCCCTCTGCACAATCGAGGTGCGAAACGCGGTGACTGTCCCCATGGAGCAAACCGGTCGCCGGGAACGTTCCGGAACCATGCGGGGGCGCATCCGGCGCCAGGGAGTCAGGCCGGAACCAGACAGAACTTGTGCCCCCCGCCGGCGGGGCCTAGCATGAAGGGCAACCTGGGAACCGGTCCGAGTGCTCTTGTTTTCCACCCCGCAGGGTGCAAATCGATAATATCCTCGTCTCCCCAGTCTGGAGGTCAACGCATGAATCGACGGTATTTTATTGGAACGACCCTGGCTGCCGCCGCCGCTGCCAGGAAGGCGGTCGCCGCGAGCGATCAGGTCGTGATTGGCGTCATCGGGACCGGCGGACGCGGCCGTTCGCTGATCCAAGCTTTCAACAAAGTTCCCGGATTGCGCATCAAAACCCTCTGCGACGTCGACCAGGCGTCGCTGGAAAAGGCGCAGGCCGTGGTGAAGAAAATCGGCATGACGCAACCCGGCACCGTCACCGACCTGCGGCGGCTGCTCGATGACAAGGAAATCGACGCGGTCTCGATTTCGACGCCCGACCATTGGCACGCGCCCGCCACCATCCTCGCCTGCGACGCCGGCAAGGACGTTTACGTCGAAAAGCCCGCCTCGCACAACATTCGCGAAGGCCGCCTGATGGTCGATGCGGCGCGCCGCAACAACCGCATCGTGCAGTTGGGCACGCAGTCGCGCAGCCGCCCGTCGACGATCCGGGGCGTCGAGTACGCCCAATCCGGCAAAATCGGCAAGATCTACATGGCCAAGGCCTGGAACGTCCAGCTCCGCGACGACATCGGCCACAAGCCCGACGGGCCGGTCCCCGAGGGCGTCGATTACGAGACCTATCTGGGAGCGGCTCCCTGGATTCCTTTCAACGAAAACCGTTTCCACTACAAGTGGCACTGGCATTGGCATTTCGGTACCGGCGACGCCGGAAACGACGGCGCGCACCAGATGGATATCGCCCGCTGGGCGCTCGACGTGGAATACCCGCTGACCGCGCGGGGCACGGGACGCAAGCTGTTTTTCGACGACGACCAGCTCACGCCCGATACGATGAACGTCACCTTCGACTACAAGGACAAGGCGATGATGTGGGAGATGCGCATCTGGGCGCCCTACGGCATGGCCGACCAGGGCAACGGCGTGGCGGTCTACGGCTCGGACGGCATGGTTCACATCGGCCGCTGGGACCGCGTCTGGGGTTACAAGGTCTACGACAGCAAGGGCAAACTGGTGCTCCACGATAAAGAGGACAACGACGGCAGCCAGCACCAGACGAATTTCACCGAGTGCGTGCGGTCGCGCAAGTTCCCCAACGCGGACATCATGAAGGGCTACCTCTCCACGCTGCACTGCCACCTGGCCAACATCGTGGCGCGCACCGGCCACAATCTCGAGTTCGACCAGGAAACCGAGACGATCAAAGACGACCCCAAAGCCAATCTTTACGTCAAACGGCTCTACCGGAACCACTGGGCGACGCCCAAGAACGTCTGAGCCGGGCTGCGGGGCTGCGATTCGATTCCAAAAGGGGACCGCCCGCCTGGGGAAGGCGGGCGGTCCCTAGAACTGCCTCAGGTGGACCCGGCTCACCCCGCGCAGGGTCTTTTTTACGAACGGGCGGTTGAAGGCCGTTCGCGCGCCGCTCGATCCAAGCCTCTCGCGGTGTCTCCGACGGACACGAAAACCCCTCATAGCAGGGCTGACATCGGAAACAGAGTGGTGAACCTCCCCTTGGGGTCAAATGGCAGGGCCGCCCTGCGCTGTCACTCCACAGGCGTTAGGGTCGGGGCGCCCTGCCTTTCGCTGGTCCCTGACAATGCACCCGGCGGCCCACCTTGGCGTGGATGACGGAGGTACGTCAACGCGGTTTGGAAACCAGCTATTTAGCGGCAATCGCTATGGGAATGAGCTGACACAGGACGCCGGCAGTTCGTTGGCCGCGCGGGCTGTGGCTCTCTTGTTTACGCAATGGCATGATTCGTCCGCCCCGCTTTGTGGGCAACTCGATTCGGCGCGAACGCCGTTCGGCGCCGGAGTGCGGCCCTTGGAATCGCAATTTGTCGCGAACGCCAAACGCTACGACGCGCCGTTCCCCGCCGCGTGGGCCGCACGCCGGATGCCCAGCCGGTTCATGAGGCTATGCAGCGTATTGGGATGGATGCCCAGGATGGTCCCGGCTCCGTTGGGTCCGCTCACGACCCAGCCGGTTTTTTTGAGCACTTGTAGAATATGCCGGCGCTGGACTTCCTCGAGCGAATCGGCGCAACCCGGCTCCAGGGCCGCTCCAGGTTCCGCGCCCCTGCCGGCCTCTTCGATCGGCAGCAGATCCGCCCCGAGTTTAAGAACCGGGCCCTTGGAGAGAACGATGCCCCGCTCGATCACGTTTTGCAGTTCGCGAATATTGCCAGGCCAGGAGTAATCGACCAACAGACTCATGGTTTCGTGCGAAACCGACTGCATCGGCTTGCCGATTCTCTTCGCCGATTGCCGCAGAAACGACATTGCGAGTTCCGGGATGTCGGCCCGGCGGTTCCGCAACGCCGGCACGTGTAGCGGTATGACATTCAAGCGGTAGTAAAGGTCGGAGCGGAAGCCTCCCGATTGAACGGCTTTGCTCAGGTCGCGGTTGGTGGCGGCGATGATCCGGACGTTGACTTTGACGGTCCGGCTGCTGCCCACCGGCTCGAACTCCTGCTCCTGCAAAACGCGGAGCAGCTTCACTTGCGTTTCCAGCGGCAGCTCGCCGACTTCGTCCAGGAACAAGGTGCCGCCGTTGGCCAACTCGAAGCGGCCCACGCGGCGCTCCGAGGCGCTGGTGAAGGCGCCCTTCACGTGGCCGAAGAGCTCGCTTTCCACCAGACCGGCCGGGATGGCGCCGCAATTTACCTTGACCAGAGGACTGTCCTTGCGCGCGCTTCGGTTGTGAATCGCGCGCGCGATCAACTCCTTGCCGCTGCCGGTCTCGCCCATGATCAATACGTTGGCGTCGGTCGGGGCGGTGGATTCGACCCGGTCGAGTAGTTTGAGCAGTTCCGAACTGTTGCCAAGGATCTCGTCGAAATTGTGCTCTTTGCGAATCTCGTCCTGCAGGTAGGTGTTTTCTATCTCCAGCCGGGCTTTCAAAGCGGCGATTTCCTCGTAGGCCTTGAGGTTCTCCACCGCCAGCGAGAGCTGCCTGGCCACTTCCGATAAGAACTCGACGTCCGCCGCGGAATAGCGAAAGGCATGCCCCTTGGCAACCCGCAACACTCCGGTGCAGTGCCCCTGATTCAGCAACGGCACGACGGCATAGGCCCGCATTCCCGCGGCGGCCAGCCGGCGCTCGTCATCGTATTGCTGTTCGCGGCCCAGATCGGATCGCAGCAGTGTCTGGCGATGGTCGAATACCCAGCCGACGCTGTTTTGCTCGCATCCGACTTGGCGCTCGGGTTCGAAATGCTTTAGGTTCTGCTCTCCGCTGGCGGCCAGCACCTCGAACGCATCCTTTTTGTGCTGGTACATGGCGAGCTCGGCCCAGTCGAACGCGACAACCTTGCGCAAGGCTTCGCACAAAGCGGAAAACGCGGGGCAGGAATAAGTCGGAGGCGACTGCGTATCGAGCGGGCGATGAGGCGGCGCGCCGGTAATGGCGTTGCTGATCTCCAGTAGCGCGTTGTTCTTGGCTTCGGCCTGCTTCAACTCGTCGATGTCGGCGCAGGTGCCGACGAAGCGCACCAGGTTTCCGTGGCGATCGCGAACCGGCACCGCGCGGTCCAGATGCCAGTGGTATTTTCCGTCGGTGCAGTGGAAGAAGGGCGCCTCGAAGGTCCAACCCCGCCCGGAGCGTATGCCGTCCCAGAAAATCTTGCGGATGCGCTCTTTGTGCTCGGGGTGCAGCGCCGCAAGAAAGGGCGGCAGATCGCTACCCGCTTTGTTCCAGGAGGGAAGAGGAGCGATGCAGGCCCCCAGCGATTGTCCGGTGACCTCCAGATAGAATCGGTTGATGAAGTCCATCCGTCCGTCGGGTGTTACCGTCCACGCCACGGCGGGGATGTTCTGCAAGATGTCGGCCTGAAGCTGGGCGTTGCGTTCGATCTGTTCCGCGGTCTCTTCGACGGCTTCTTCGATAGTCGTGGGTTCCATGTTCCTCTCCTCACGATCGGCGCTCAGGCCCTCACGGACCAATCGGTTCAGGTGCTAGCTGAGACCGGGTACCGGCTCGTTTTGTGACAGGATTTTTGGGAACGCGGAAATGGCCGTCCCAGCAAGGCGCCGCTCGATCTGCCGGGGCGGGCAGGTGTTGGCGCTGCCGACCGGTCAGCTCCTGGCGGGTTCCGGTGTGCAACCGTCGCGTAACCTTTGGGGTGACGATGCAATCGCGGCGAGCTTGCTCGGCCTCATGAACCACAGGATCTGGTCGATACCCTGGTCCGAGGCGCTGATGGTCGCGAGCGCGCCGATGCCGTCCGCGCGCAAAATGCGTACGCAGGCCTGCCCATTGGCTTCGATCCACGAAAGGGTCACGCCGCTCCAGAAATGCGAAGAAACCGCCGCGATAAACTTCGCCACGCGTTCACGGCCAAGGACGGGTTTCTGGGCCGCGCGCACGACGCCACCGCCATCCGAGTAGGACACGATGTCCGATGCGAAAAGGCCTTCCAGGGCGGCGAGGTCGCCCTGCTGCGCGGCCGCGATGAAGGTATCCAGAAGACGCCGTTGCTCGCCGGAGCTCACGCGCGCGCGCCGTCCGTCGGCGATATGGGTTCTGGCGCGCGACACCAACTGCCGGGTGTTGGCTTCACTCGTTTGAAGGATATCGGCGATCTCCCGATAGGGGTAGTCGAACGCTTCCCGGAGAATATAGGCGGCTCGTTCCGTGGGGGAGAGTTTCTCGAGCAGCAGCAGGATGGCGAGTTCCAACGCTTCGCCGCGTTCGGCTCCCAGCCGGGGATCGCCGCTCGTGTCGACCGGTTCCGGGAGCCATGTCCCGACGTAGGTTTCACGGCGTGCGTGCGCGGACTGGGCGATGTTGATCGACAATCGCGTGGCGGTGGTAGCAAGAAACGCGGCCGCGTCGCGCACCGCGCTGCGATTGGTGGATTGCCACCGCAGCCAGACGTCCTGCACGACGTCCTCGGCCTCCACCGCGCTTCCGAGCATGCGATAGGCGATGCCGAACAGGCGCGGACGTACCCGGAAAAAGGCTGCGAGCGCATCGTCGTATGCGACGGTCCCCATCGCACCATTTTACTGGATGCGAGGGGTCTCTCCAGCGGCCCGGCGGCCGTGGTCCCGCCCCGCGAAGGCGGCCCTCAGGCTGCCTTCGGTCGAACGACTGACTGCAGAGAGTCCTCGACTTTTCTACGCGCGCGAAAAAAACGGGCCTTGGCGGCGACCGCCGTCAGGCCGAGACTCTGCGCCACGCCGGGAAGCTCCAAGCCGGAAATCGCGCAAGGCACATATACATCCCGCAGACGCCGCGGAAGTCTTGACGCCACGCTGGCGTGCGCGGCCCGCAGCTCCGACAAACCACAAAGAGCTTCCGGCGTGGCATGGGACTCGATCGCGGAAAGGGCGCGGTCGGCGTCGTCCAGCGGAACCCACGGGCGAGCGCGACGCCGCCGCAGCTGAGCCAGGCAGCAATTCACGACGATGCGCGTGACCCAGGTCTTGAAACTCGCTTCGCCCCGAAACTTGTGCAGGTTTCGGAAGGCAGAGTAGTATGCAGTCTGTACAGCGTCCTCGGAATCCTCTTTGGAGCGAAGAATCCTGTAGGCAACCCGGAAGCAGACATCGTAGTGCCGGGCAAACAGCTCGTTGACGGCCTCACCCCGCACCTGCATCGTTTCCTTCCCGTTCGATGGTTGGCGCATCGCGAATCTCCTCTGCGTTCGCCTGTCGAGAATGCAAGCGAGTGTCCAATCCGCTCCGGTCGTGTGGCGTTCCGAAATCTGCCAAGGGCTGAATGGTTTAGCGCGATACGGTAAGGAGCGAAGCGACGGGCGCCGACGCCATTTCGTAAAGCTGCGCCCGCCGCCGCGCGATCGCTCACGAGATAGTGTGATCCGCGCTCCGGAATCGGGCGCGGTTTTGATCGATGACCCGCTCATGGGACTTCTCAACCTTGGCCCTTTGACGTGGGACAAACCGTCTGGTCTGTCTTGGGGTAAAGACAGGCGCTATCGCCTGTCGGCCGCCGTCAGACGGCCCCTGGCCTGCGTATCCATCCCACAGACACCGGCGCGCATGCCATCGAACAGCTGCATCGGGAGACCCTCGGGATTCGCTTCGGTCTGGGAGGCTGAAGGAGGCGATGGAGGCGGCGCGCAAAACCCAGCAGAAACGCGTCCGGCGGTCTACCGCAAATCCGGGCCACAGGCGGTGGACTGTAGTGTCTCAATCGCCCAGGGGGGCGTCACGCACATCGCCCCGTTCCCTGCTCGTCCCGGACCCCGCACAGTGGCGGTTCCACGCCTCAACCGGTTCACGAGCCCAGAATCGAGCCGCCGCCGTGAACGGCGACGCGAGTGAGCGCAAGCAGTCCGGCCACGATGACGGCCGCGCCGACGACCGCCGCGATGTGCGGCCTTTGGCCCGCCAGCGCCCACGCCAGCGCGGCCCCGAAGACCGGCTCGGCCCAGAGCACGGGCGCGACCAGCGAGACCGGCCCACGGTTCAGCGCTTCCTCGATGCAATACAACGCGCCGAACCACCACAACGACATCCACACCACGGCCAGGGCGGCCTTGGTGGTGAACGGCACCCACACAAACGGTATGGCAAAGCTCAAGGGCGCGACGACCGCGAGCGCCGTGTAGAAGACGCCGGTGAGCGACGACTCGCCCCGGAAAGCGGCAGGCTTGAACAGAAACAGTCCGAAACTCGCGCCGGAGAGCACCGGCAACAGGAGTGCCGCGCGCACGGTCGGCGGACGCGGGTGGAGCATCAGGAGAACACCGGCATACAGGACGCAGACGATCACCCAGCCGAGCCCAGCGATGCGTTCGGATCGCAGCGCAAAGCCCAGCACGGCCGCCAGCAGCGGGGCCCACCACACCAGGGCCCAAACCAACCCGGGGGAGCGCAAATGTACCACGCCGGCCACGAACAGAAACGGCATCGCCAGCAGACAAAGCCCGCGCGCCAGATGCAGCCCCGGCTGCCGGGACCGCAACAGGGACGGCCGCCCGCGCAACACGGCCCACCCGCCGATCAACAGGAGGTGAAGGATGTAGCGGCTCCAAATCACCTGAGCGGCGTTGTAGCCGATTCCGATCGCGCCCAGCGAAAGTTCGGCAAGCGCCCAGCACAGCGCGGCGCCGAGCATGTAGGCGCCGGCGGTACGCCGGTTGTCCCTCGCGTTGTCGCCTGCCATCGGGCCAATGTTGACACAAGGAGGCCGGGCGCCGCAGCGAGGCCCCGGGTGCCGCCCTCCCGGCAGGACGCATTGCACTCGCCCAGCCGGCCCGATGGGGCGTGGATGCCGTTTTCAGAAATCGCACTCAACTATGAACAGGGGTTGAGGTTCACTTGCTCTACATGGGGAGGGTGATCGGATGGGGGTTGTACGCCAGCACAGTGAAATACCGCGACGCTTTGCCGCGCAAGGTCACGTCCAGGGCATCCCCGCCTTGCCGCCCCGACGATTCGATCTGCGGCAAGGTTCCGAGCAAGGGCATGACCGCCTTCATTTCGGTTCCGTCACAGCGCACGATGCAACCAGCAGCTATAGTGGTCTAAGCTGAGACGCCCTATGAAGAAGACGACGTTGCTCCTGCTGGCCGCGCTCTGGATCGCACCGCACCTGGGAGCGCAAGACAAGCTCGCGGGCGGCCCCTACGTCGTCAACGTAGGGGAACGGTCGGCTACCGTAGCCTGGATCGTGGAGACCGGCCGCGCCGCGCTGGGAGTGGACCCCGCCGACCTCGAGACCAGCGCGCCCGCGCTGCGAGCCAAAAAGGTGACCTTTGCCGGGCTGAAGCCGGGCACTACCTATTACTACAACGCAACCGGAACCGAGCAGGGCAAGGGATCGTTCAAAACGGCGCCCCACGGCACGTCGTCGTTCCAGTTCGTCGTCTACGGCGACACGCGCACGCGGCACGACGTACACCGCACCGTCATCGAGGCCATTCTGCGGCAGGCCTCGCCGGACTTGATCCTGCACACCGGCGACCTGGTGGCCAACGGCGCCGACACCTCGCTGTGGCCGATTTTCTTCGACATCGAGCGCGAGTTGCTGCGCAAGACCTCGTTCTTCCCGTCGCTGGGCAACCACGAGCGCAACGATCGCAACTTCTACGAGTTCTTCGATCTTCCGGCAACCCCCTACTACTCGTTCGATTGGGGCGGTTGCCACTTCGCCGTATTGGACAGCGACGTCGCGAACGTCTCCAAAAGCGAGGCCACACGGGAAGCATTCTGGAATGAGCAGGTCCGCTGGCTCGAAGAAGATCTGCAGAACAACCAGGACGCCGATTTCCGATTCGTCAGCGCGCACCATCCGCCGCTGACCGCCGTCTCACGCCGCCAGGGCGGCAACCCGCACATGACGGCGCTGATGCCCCTATTCGAGAAATACAAAGTGACCGCCGGCTTCTTCGGCCACGACCACAACTATCAGCACTACCTGAAAAACGGCATTCACTACTTCACCACCGGTGGCGGTGGCGCGCCGCTCTACGATGTAGACAAACCGCCGGAAGGCATCACCCAGCTCGTAGCTCGCACCGAAAACTTCGTCGTCGTTAGTGTTGACGGGAAGACCGCACAGGTCACAGCGTTCAAGCCGAACAGTGAGATTCTGGATGCGACGGAGCTGGCGCCCTAGACGGTCTTAGTTCGGAGAAACTGTGGCCTCGAACTTGATCGCGGCACCGAAAGCACGAGTTAAGAACACGCGCTGGGTTGCAGCGTGACGCTGGTTGGCTTCAAACGGATTGAACACCAAGCCTGTCTCTGCACGCGAGAGCACATGCAGGGAGGAACGTGGGCGAGAGAGGCAAGCTCTCAGGGGAGATCCCCTATTGCCAAGACGGGCGCCGCGGCCATCTTCTCTGACAGCTCGGTCGCGGTCGGTCTCAAAGAGTGGTTTTCAGCCGATCAACCAGCTTCGTTGCGTATTCCTGGTTGACGCGGGCCGGTGATTTCGGGTCGACCGTGCTGAGCTCCGCGATCTGATCTTTTAGCGGAGCCGCCTTGCTCCCCAGCGCGTCGATCGCGTTCAGCGCATGGATCGCGATGTAACTGTTGTTCTTCTCCGAGTCCGCCAAAGTGATCAGGGCAGCGAGCGCAGCCTTGAGGTCCTCGCCCGACCCGTACTTGCCGAGAGCTTCGGCGGCGGCGATGCGCACGTGGGGCGAGGCGTCCTTCATCGCATCTTCCAACAGCGAGTGGGTTTGTTGCACTTCCTCGGCGCCGCGAATCAGCACTCCCATCACGCCCCAGTAGCGCACCGCGGAATCGGGATCCTTCATCGCACCTTCTAGCTGCTTCGTGACGCCAGGCCGGCCGGAGCTCGCCAGGCCCGCAATCGCGAGTATCCTCTCGGCCGGAAACTTTTTCGGGTCGTGGCCCATTTCATACGGCGTAGAGTCTTTCGCCCGGGCGTGTATTTCCCCTTCGGGCAGCAAGCCCACGTCTCTCACCCTCAACTCATATTCATGATGAGCCTTCCGAAAACGTTGCAGCACCGCTCCGTGCTCGGCGGAAGACGCCAGGTTGTTCACTTCGCTCGGGTCCGTCTGGAGATCATAGAGCTCCTCGGCAGATTTTGTTTCCCAGAAATAGGTCTGCGGCGGCTTCAGTTTGCCTTCCTTGTAAAGCCGCTCCCACACCGGCGTGGAAGGCAGCCTCCAGGCGTAGTCGACATGCTGACCGTAGATCTTGTGCGGATTGTAGTTCCGAATATAGACGTAGCGTTTGTCGCGCGTCGACCGCATCAGGTCGTAGCGTTCATCCATCCGCCCACGCATCCCGTGCAGATACGACCGCGGCGGCGCCTCGTGCTCCCCCGCAAAGGCATAACCATGGTAAAAATCCGGCGGCTGGACGCCCGCTAGACTTAGCATGGTGGGCGCCAGGTCGATCGTCCCGATCAACCGATCGCTCCGGCCGCCGGGAACATAATCCTTCGGCGCCAGGTGTCGGTATTTCTCCGGGAAAACCATGATCATGGGCACGTGCAGGCCGGAATCGTACGGCATGCGTTTGTAGCGTGCCACACCGCATCCGTGGTCGCTCGTGACGATGATGATCGTATCCTGCGTCAGGCCGTCCTGCTCCAACTCATCCAGGCGAGCCTGATGCCGGCGATCCACGGCAGTAAGCAGGTCGTGGTATTGCGCCCAGTCCCTGCGCATCTCCGTAGTGTCGGGCTGGAATGCGGCAAGCCAGGCCTCGGCCGGGTCGTGGAGGAAGTTCTGCTCCGTGGCGCTCGGGAAGATCTGGCTCTCGTGCGTGCCCTTATCGTTGAAAAATGCGAAAAACGGCTGTCCGCTCTTGCGGGTGCGCCAGTGGCCGTTGGCCGGATCGAGCGGCGGGATCGAGGGTTGGGCGCCCCTCGGAAGGGGGTCGCCTTGGCCGGGAGCGTCGTTTGGCGGGCTGCCCGGCCGGGCGCCTTGGCCCCCAAACCACGAGATGTCCCAGGTGCCGTCGGGCTTCTCGAGGTTGTAGTCTTCTTTGCCGTTGTTCACGCAGTAGTAGCCGGCGTCTCGCAGGTAGCCGGGAAACATCTTCCAACCGGCCGGCATGCGAGCCATCGACCGCATGTGTTCGGTTCCCGTCGAAGTCGGACAAACGCCGCTGATGATCGCGGTACGTGCGGGAGCGCAGACCGGAGCGTTTGCCCAGGCGTTCCCGTATACGCATCCGCGTTTTGCGAGCCGGTCAAAGTTCGGCGTGGTGGAATATTCGTCTCCGCAACAGTGCAGGTGCGGTCCGATATCTTCCCAGACCAGCCACAGGAGGTTGGGCCGGTCGGCCTGCGCGGAGTGCGCGAGGGGTGCGGCGGCGATGCTGGTCGCCGCGCCGATGAACGCGCGCCGGCTGAGTGCATTTGACGATCGATTGGACATGGGTGCTCTAGCTACTGCCCTCCATGCGCCGTGATCGGGGAGTTCCGCTTAGGCCAAAGGAGGTCCAAGGGGCCGGAGCCCCTAAAAACTCCTCATCCGACGATTGAAACTCGGCACGGGAATTCGCCAGCTACCTCCCAATTGATCACGCCTCCGCAGATCGTCGGCTTCGTGACCCACCCTTGCGGGCCCGTCCGCGGTAGGCGCGTTCCGGCCTTTCGGGAGCGGCGGCGGTAAAGGGTGAGAAGTGCGGCCTGCGAGCACTCTCGCATCTATTGCCCACCGGGAGTGCGGCAAAACCGCGAAGCAACTCAAAACAAAGTGGCGGTGAGGGTGGGATTCGGAACTTCCCGCCCGATTGAGAACACACAACTTACTGATTCCACAAGCCAACTATTCCAACTATACCAGCCAAATCGCCAAACGAAGGTACAATTCAGGTACAATTTTCGGGGCGATGAGAGAGCGAGTGTTTTTGGCACAGACCTCACCCGACCTAGGCGCGATCAGCGTCACCCCGTCCTGCCCCGGTTTCCGCTTCGGCAATTGGCTCTCTATTCGACCGCTGGGGGTGTGGCATGAGGGTATGCGCCTACACTCGCGTGTCTACGCCAGACCAGAACCCTGAGCTGCAACTCCTGGAACTCCACGACTACGCCGATCAACAGGGTTGGGAGGTCGTCGAGGGCTACGACGACGTGATTTCCGGAACGAAGGTTCGCCGTTCCAGCCTCGACCGTCTCATGGCAGACGCACGCCAGCGCCAGTTCGACTGCGTCCTGGTGTGGAAGTTGGATCGGTTTGGCCGCTCGCTGGTGGACTGCCTCAACAACATCCAAACCCTTGAGGCATGCGGGGTGCGATTTGTCGCTGTATCCCAGGGTCTTGACACAGACCACCGGAACCCCGCCTCCCGATTCATGCTGCAGGTTCTTGGAGCGGCGGCTGAGTTTGAGCGCTCCCTGATCCTGGAACGCAGTCAGGCTGGCCAGGCCAGGTATCTTCGAGACTATGACGCTGGCAAAGTTGGCAAGACTGTGCACAGTAGGTCAGGTAAGAATCTGCCGCCGCACCGTCCGAAAAAGATCTTCGATCGGAAGGAGGTGGTTAGGCTCCGGCGACAGGGGCTTTCCCTGAGGCAGATTGCCGAACGGCTGGGCCTCGGGCTTGGGACCGTGACCCGAACACTTCAGGAGCGTTCCAAAAGCTAACAGTCGTTCCTTGGAACACCAAGGGAGGTCGGGCCGGGTCATGTCCACCGTTGGACATTGGTTGGTACCGATCCCTAAGAAGTCTGATTGTGATCCTTGACTTGGCCGAGCCACCGACAGCCTCTTGAGCGGCGGCGGCCGGCCGTCGAACCGGCGGAAGCATTAGGACCTTTGTCAGTGCTGGGGTCGAATTGGAAGCTGCGGGCGGGTCACTCGTGAGTGGACAAGGATTACATTGGCAGCCGCTAATGCCAAGTACGTGTTGGGGCGGAATATTCGTGCGGCCCAGTGCGAAGACCTGGGTTCGAAGCCGCGCCGCGGACCGCAAAACGGTAAAACCACGACAACGCAAGTCGCCGAGGGTGATACAAATCACCTCGCGGCGTGCAACGAATATCGAACAAGAACTTCCAACTACCCTCAATTCTCAGCAGCAAGCTATAGGCCAAATCCAACAAGAGGTCGTTTCAAACCTTTTCGCCCAGTGGTTCGGTTGCATCGGCCGCTCTCTTTCCTTCGTCGGCGTCTCCCGAACCCTCAAGCCGTGTCGGCCGCCGGTTGGTTCTCCGCGCGCCGCCCCCACTTGTAGGCGGACACCGAGTTCTTCCAGAAGTATTTTTCCGCCGCTAGCGGCCCCTTGGCGGTGAAGTATTCGCGCACGATACCGAACACCTGTTCGTAGGTCCCGACGGGAACACTATTCGGCCAATCGCTGCCAAACAGCAGGCGGTCTTCCCCGAACGTCTCCCACAACTCGTCGAGCTTGGGGCGGTAGAAGCTCAACTCGCCGGGCACCCGGCCTTTGACGCTGCGGAGCACTTCGGAAACCTTGACGTAGACCTGGGTGCGCTGTCCGAGTTCCCGCAGGGCAGCGTCGTATGCCGCGCCCTGTCGCGGCTCCTCTGGACGGTCAATGTTGGGGAGATGGTCGATCACGACCCGCAGATCCGGCACCGCGTCGGTGACGCGCACCACAGCTTCGAGGAACTCAACGCTCGAACCGACCGTATCGAGAACCAGGTCGGCCTCCGCGAGGAGTTTCAACCCGGCGATCGCACCGGCCGTCGCGGCGCCGGCCCCGAAATCCCGGCCCCACAACTCCCCATAGCGAATGCCGCGGAACAAGCGGTTCTTGTGAAAGCGCTCCAGGTTCCGCGAAAACCCGGCGTCGCCCGGTTCCAGGTTGCCGACGGTTCCGACCAGGATGGGGTCCTTTTCGGCTACGTCCAAAACCCATTGGTTGTCCTCGATCCAGGGGCTGCATTCGACCTCGATGGCTCCCACCGCGCCCGACGATTGACTCACCTGACGGAAGAGGTCCGGCAGGGTGGGCAGGCAAGGGATCGGGCCGTCGTTCGGCGGCCAGGGCACGCCCTGGGGACGGGTCGGGTCGAAAAGGTGGATGTGTGCGTCGATGACGGGGATGGGCGCGGCTTGCGCCCGCGCGGCGCCAGCCAGCGAGGATTTGCTTTTGGGCCCCTCTCGCAGGGATTGGGCGGCCGCCTCACGGCCGGCCTGCAAGGGTTTTCGCCCTACTGCCACGTTCTATACTCCTTTCGCTGCCGCTGCGGCCTTCGAGTGCCGCCCGAGGCCCTCCGACTAGGCTTCCATTCCATTCTGCGCGCTCGACAAGGGAGCCAGCCGGACAGGTCCGAAGAGCCCGCTCGCCCTCGACTGCATTTCGAACGCGTTCGCGCGGGCATCATATGGCCCCGGCCAACCCGGGCCTTTCTTGGCGGCCCATGCGGCCCGCACGGCCGGCGAGGTCAGATAGTTGGCCAGCGTGTTGGTGACTTGGACGCGGAGTTCATTCGCTCCGGGCCGCAGCGCATGCTTCGTATCGAACCAGTAGGGTTGCCAGGCGCGGGCGCCCAGCGACTCGCCGTTGAGCCATACCTCGGCAGCCGCAGCCACTTCGCCCAGGTCAAGAAACCGAGCCTGACCGGCAGGGCACACATAGTCGAAGCGAATGCGGTACTCGGCCGTGCCCGAGAAGTCCGCCCCCACGGTCTCCCGCCAATCGCCAAGCTCGGCCGGCCCCCAGGCATCAGCGGCAGACGAGCGGTGAGAGAAGTCGCCGTCCCGGATCACCACCTGGTCGATGGTACGGATTTCCCATTCGCCCGTGATCGTAGCGGACTGATCCCAATCAGGCAGAACGGATGGCCCGGCGGCGCTGGCCTTACGATCTTCGAGGAGGCATACCGCGCCCCAAGGAGGCAGAGCGAGTGTTGGCGGCGCCGCGGCGATGTCACCGGTGTCGAGATCGAGCAGTTTGGCCGAAGCGTGGGGCCCAAGCCGCGGAGTTGTGTGCACCCACTCGCCGGATTCGTTGAAGATCACCAGCAGCCGCCCGGCGGGAAGACGCCGCTCGGTCACACGCAGTGCGTCGGAGGCAGGTTGCAGCGCCAATGTGGGCGGCACGTGGAGGGCAAGGGCGTCGAGCGTGGTCAGCGCGATAGAGCCTTTTCCCACGCGGCGTTTTACTCCCAGCCTAGGAGACTCGATCCCAAGATGTTGCAGGAATGTCCGCTCCGGCGTGGGTCCCGTGCGGGGCAGAGTGTCCACCGCGACCAGCGCGCCCCCGCCGCGCACAAACCGGGCCATCGCCTGCGCCGTGCTGTCAGGCAGCATCTGTGTTCTCGAGACCACTAGCGTTCCATAGGACATGCGGCCGGCTTGAATAACGCCACCGCGGACGCTGTTGGGCTCGAGCAAGTCGTCATCGACGAAATCGAAATCCGCCTGCCGCTTTTCAAGCGCTAGCGCGACGTCGTCGTTGGCTTGCGATTCGGGGGTAGTGCGGGCCGGCGCGGCCGCCCAGAAATCCCGGACTGGCAAATACAAAGCCACCCGGGATGCCGCCTCGCCCAGTGACAACACATAGCCGAGCCTTGCGGCGTAGTCCTGAAACAGGCCTTGGTGCCGCCAGAGCGGACTCATCGGTCCAAAGTGCGGGCGTTCCCCGGCGATGAGATTCCCCGAAGTTCCCGCCGGGTAGTTGGCCATCACCAACATATTGGCGCCGCGTACGTATTGGTAGTTCACGATCCACTTCATCTCGGCCAGTGTGAGACCGTTGCCGTAGACCCCGAACGATTCCGTCAGGACGCGACGACTTCCCTGCTGGTGCGCCACGCTGCCGGCATACCTTGGGAAATGGTGATTGCGTTGACCGGGGAAGATTTGCCGCCAGATGGCATCCACGCCCGGCAGGTCGAGCCCGCGCAAAGCCCGCAGAATATGGCCGTAGCCGTAGAGCGCCGACCCCATCGTCTCGTCATCGCCGCCGAAGTGCCCGCCGGAGAGCACACCATAGCGGCGGCACCATTCGCGGATGGGCGCCAGGTAGGCATCCTGAAAAAGCTGGCTCCAGACGTCGAAGAAATCGATCCGGGCACGCTGCGCTTCGGGCGTGGCCAGAGGCGGATCCGTCAGCAGCAGGGGCAGCGCCGCGACCAGGTCGTACCCCTTCGCCGCGCGGAAGACTCCAGGCAGCGCATCGGTCCAGGGCATCTTCTTGCCGGGAGTGAATGTCGGTACCGCGGGTTCGTCGGTGAAGGCCCAGCGCATCACAGTACCCACCAAATCCGGCATGGCTTGGCGATACCCCTCGTGCGTGAGCCGGATAAACTCCCGCGTCGAGGCGGGATTCAAGCGGTCTGGCTGAAAGTTATCCCGCTGGATGCGGCAGATCACCAGCGTCGTACCGTTCTCCACGAATGCCGCCACGGCACCGGGTGGCGCAACCGCACCTTCTCCCAGCAGCAGCGGACGCCTCTCCGTCACCAGCGCTTGCCCGCCGAATGCGGGCTTGCTCTTGACGACTCGACCGGTGGCGCCGCCGGAAGGCCACCCGCCTTCGTCATAGAGCCATGCCTTCATTTGCAAGCGGAGGGCTTCCGTCATCGCCAGACGATAGCGATCGAAGTATTCGGGCGAGAGATAGTCCACATCCAGATGGTTGCCAGTGTTCTCCGGACGGAAATCGCGCGGCATCGGCTCCACACAAACCGTCAACAGCTTGTGCGAGCGCATATCCTCCAACTGATCGCGAATGCGCTGTGGGTACATGGCGTCGTTCCACGCCCAGAAAGCGCTGGGGTAGAACTCCGCGGCGGGTTTGCGAAAAGAGGCGGCGTCGAATTCCGGAGGCGGTGCTGCCGCTGGCGACCATGCAGGAAGGATTACGGCGCCGCCGATCAAGGCCCCTAACATTTGGCGGCGCGTCGGGGTGAGCATGCCTTCTCCTGCGTCGTGGTGATGTGCACGGGGCGGATCAGATTGCACGGAATCCTCTCCCGTGACCAGCGGGAACGTTTCCACAAGGCAGATCGAGGATCGCAACCGACACGTCCCTATCCATCCCACTCCTCGGCACGAATCTCCACCGGCCCCAGCAGGCCAGAGACAACCGGTTCTTGGATCTCCTCTTTCTCATGATTCTGAGTAAATTTGAGATCTTGCCGGTTTCCGAGTTGAGCCATTGCCTGGCCGTACTTCTTCACGAGCTTCGCGGTGTCGGGAGCAGGTTGCCCCAGGACCCGGTTGATCAGCAGGTTGGTGACCTTGACGACCAGACGATTCCTGCCGGCCCGCAATTTGACGCCGAGATTTAAGCGATAGGGCACCATCCAGGCAACCCCGAGCGGTTCGCCATTCAGTTCCACTTCCGCGATTTCGTGAACTTCGCCCAGGGACAAATAGAGGGCCTGGTTGGATGTCACGTGACTTGCTTCCACCGTGAATTCAGTCCGATAGACGCCGGTACCACTGAAATACCGGAACGGTTTGTGTTCGGTCCAGGAGCGCAGGGCTGGTAACGCGATGGAGGTTCCTTCGATCTCGAGACTCCAGGGTCCGGAAACCGCGATGGAAGGGAGGTTCTCTTGCGGCGGCCGTACCTTCTCCTCTGATGCCGGCGTCGAGGATGGGCCGAAGGCGACAATCGTCGATCCGAAGGGGCCCAACGAGACAGCGAGCTTCGTCCCGTCGTCAACTTGGGTGTGCCGCGCCAACCGGGATTCCCCCGTAAGCGGGTCCCAAATCTCGGGACGGCGCCCTTCGACCCGAAACACGGCATCGAGCCGCTTCGGAGCTGCGGAGGTATTCGCGATGAAGTAGTAGTCATGGGTCGGGGTGGCACGGTGCGCGAACCCGACCTCCCGGTCGGCGGCGGCGAACTCGATGTCGGGCCGATGACTTTCGCGGAGCGCGTTCAGCAACCCGCGGCCCTCGTCCGGCACGATCATCCCCGGTCCGCCCGGTCCAAACACTCTGCCGGCGATCGCGCGGACGCGAGCGCTCTTCTGTTTCCAGTCCGGCATCCCATAGCACAGAGAGGGCGCCTGTCCGATGGCGATCACTTTGCCGCCCGACCGTGCAAACGCCTGGATCTTTTCCATGCTTTCTACCGGCAGACCCTGGATCCGCGGCAGAACGAGCACTCCGTAGTTTCCCTGCCCAACGCGCAACCGCCCGTTTTCAATGCGCGCCTTCCCTAAACCATCGCTATTGATGCCATCGAAGTTGTAGCCGTTCGTGACGATCGTTGAGACCAGAGGAGAACGGTTGGAGAGCGCAGTACGCAATCCAAATTGGGGAAGCTTGTCCCCTGGCGCGGCCAGACGCGTCTTGACGATCACTTTCTGCCCGCGATTGAACTCCCCCGCCGCCGAGGCAGCCATCTCATCGTCTTCGGGCAGAAATAGTGCGACGTCCACAACCGGCAACCCCTCACGCAGGATGAAACTGACTCGTTGCACGTAGCTTGCAACGTGCTTGAAATAGGGCCACCACGTGTTCTTCGGGTGGAAAAAGACGGACGCGTAGTACGACCACCCTGGTATGCCGCTTGCTTCCGGCGAGTACGAGAAACCATGCCCGATAATCACATTGATGCCCGCCAGGAATTGCACGTCGGAACCCACCTTGATGTCCTGCAAGGTGGCCAGATAGCGCGGCTGGCGCAGCCAGGTGTAACCCTCGTTCGCCACCAGGTTCTGTCCGTAGATATGCGCTCCCGATGCCGCCCAGCGCGGGCCGCCGAACTCGAGCCAGTCGTATTCCTCGCTCACCGCGAGGTCGACGTGCGCAAAAGCGCGGAGGTCGTTCATGGGAGACCCCATGGGCTTGCCCTGCAGCGCGATCCCACGGCGCTTGGTCCAGTCGTGAAACGGTCGCGCAAAGCTGTCCAGAAATAGATCGGTCAGCGTCCGCCAGTAGTCGAACCGAATGTGAGCCGTGTCTTCTCCGGCATCCTCCCAAAGCGCCGGCATGTGGGGAATCAGGTCGTAACCCCGGCGACGGCGAAACTCCTCCGGAAACGCACGTGTCCAGGTTTGTGCAAAAGCTTCGAGACTGTCGAAGTTGATGGAGCGCAAGCCCCCTGGCGGCAAAACGGAGACTAGTTTCCCGGACACGCGATCCAGATACTGCCGCACCTGGCGTGAATCGAGATGGTCGAGCACCCACCCTTCGGCACCCAGTCCCGCGCCCTTGATGCGCTGGCGCGTGAGGCTGGAGACGAACACCGTTCCCGTCCGGTCGTCCCGGGCGAGGACCTCGTCGCCTTCCTGGAGCGCTTCCGTATTGGCGATCCTGCGGAGAGTGCGGGAACTATCTTCGAACCGGATGGTCGGGCCGCCGAAGGGCCAGCCCGCGCCGCTGAGCAGATCCACACTCATGGAGATCTTGCGCGAGTAATCGACCGTGGAACGCAATACGCGGAGAAACTTATCGGAGAGGTAAAGATAGTTCTGATCGTCTGACGCGCTCAGCGGATACACCGGAAAGATAAACGTTCCGCCAATTCCGGCGTCGCGCATGGCGTCGAGTTCCCGCTTTACGGTCGCTTCCTCTTGCGAAGGGCCAAACCACCAGTAGTACAAGATCATCCTGGCGTCGTCGGGCGGGTGTTGGAACGAGCCCGTCACCGCGGCTCGCGACCGCGAAGGATGGATTGCGGCGCCAGCGATCAAGCCCCCCAGGATCTGCCGGCGTGTCGGGTTGAGCATGCCTACTCCTGAGTTGTCATGATGCGTACCGGGCCAATCAAGCCGGAGGGAATCATCTCCCGATCGAACTTCAAATACATGCCGATGTAGGAATTGGTGAACCATCCCCGACCTTCGATTTCGCGATAGCGCGCCTCGTCCGCGGCCAGTTCGTTGGCTCGCGTATTGGTCACTTCCACTTCCAAATGATTCACGCCGACGCGGGCATAGCGGGAAATGTCCCAGCGAAAGGGGCGCCACGCGATGGGACCCAGGTCGTGCCCGTTCAGTCGAACGCGGGCCGAGTACTTCACTTCGCCCAGGTCGATGGCCAAATTGCTCGACACCGAGGCCAGCTCGAAGTCCTTACGATAGACGCCGGTCCCCCAGAAGGCCTCATGCCCAAGGCCGGACCACCGACGTAAGGGCGTCGTGAGTGTGTCCGGTCCCAAACGCAGCTCCCAGTCGCCGTCCAGGGTCGTCAAAGGCTCCGCCGGCGCGGACTCGGTCCGGCGCGCAACGCTGCGCCCCGACAACACCACCAATCGAGTTCCAAACGGTTCGAAGGTGAGCGAGGTTCCCAGCGGCTCGCGGACGCCTGTCAGGGGATCCCAGATTTCGGGGTCGCCCTTTCCCTGGAAGCTCGCCGTCAGGGTCAGGCTCGCTTCGCTTTCGTTGAACAGAAAATACACATCGGCATCTTTGAGCTTACGGTGCAGATAGCTGACGGAAGGAGCCGCCGGAGTCAGCTTCAAGTCCGGCTCGGGCAATTGCGAGATGGCCGACGCCAAATCCATGGCCCGCCCTTTCATGGCCGGCGCCGAGGCATCCAGAAAGGTGCGGCCCGGCGCCAGGGAAGGAAGCTTTCCCAAGAAGATCACTTTGCCGCCCACTCGCTCCAGTTTCTCGAGCGTGGCAAGGGCGCCCTCCGAGAGCGCGGTGACCGCAGGTACAATTACGGCGCGATACCCCTGGCCGCTGCGATTCCATAGCGCGCCATCTCGCACCGCAGCGGGTTCCCGCAGGTTGTCTTCGTCGATGAAATCGAAATCGCGCTGGCCCTGGATCAGTGCAGCGGCGAGGGAGAGCGCCGATTTGTCGGCATCGAAATCGCCCATCCAGCCGCTGGTGGTGGGATAGTAGACGGCGATCTGAGCGGCCGGCCGCCCCACCGACAGCAGATACGACAAACGATTGGTGTACGTCGCCAGCAGGGGAAACTGAGCCCATTGCGTGCTCCCCGCCCAGTTCGGAGGATGGAAATACTGCCGGAATTCGGCATTGGAGGAAAGGTACTCCATCGTCTGAAAGTGGTTCACGCCGCGCGCCATTTGATAGTCGATCACCCACTTCGCCTGCTCGAGAGAGAGCCCCTGGCCATAGACGGCGAACGATTCGGTGAAGGCGCGCGGCCGGCCGCGCAGGTGGGCCGACGACGATGCCAGCTTGGGATAGTCGGCGCGGGTGCCAGGCCAGATCTGACGCCAGATGGCGTCCACTCCGGGAGTCTGCACGGTGCGGTTCACTTTGAAATAGTCGCCGTCCAAGCCGATCAGCGACTTCAGGTCTTCCTCGCCGCACAGATGCACGATGTAATCGAGTCCGTTGCGTTCGCACCAGTCGGTCTGGGGCTTGAAGAAGTTCTCGCTGTAAAGGTCGGTCCAGACATCCCAATAGTCCGCGCGCACGCGGCGCGCCGTGCTGCTCGAGTCGCGCGCAAGGAGACCGGCGAGGTACGGCCGCAGGTCATAGCCTTTGCGCCGCTCAAATTCATCCATCAAGGCGGCGGTCCAGGGCATGCCGGCCACCGATGGCTCATCACCCATGAAGCCCAGCACGGTCTTACCGAATTCGTCGCCGATCGCTTTCTTATATTCCTCATGGACGTAGCGCAGAAAGATCCCGGTGGCCTTGGGATCAAGCGGATCGAGAAACGAATAGGTAGAGTCCTTCTTGAAGCCGGGGTTGTTGACGTAGCGCGTCGGTGAAGTACGGAACTCGTGCCGGACCACGGTCACGGTCCACTCGCCGGCGGGCGCCGTCCATTGAAATTTGCCTTCGGCTCCAGGCAGCAACAGGCTACGGCCGCTGACCTTGTCGGTGGCGATCACCGCGAGCGTAGCGGGGGGAAGTTCGCGCGCGATCGTCGTTCCCGACGCGACGGATTCGGGTGGCGCCGCCGCCAACACCTGCATTCGCGACTCCGGATAGCTCTTGGAGATGATGCCCCCGACGAACCCGCTGGGGTAGCTGCCTTCGTCCATCAGCCAGACTCGCATATCGAGCCGGCGCGCCTCTTTCACCGCAAAGTGAACCCGCTCGAACCACTCCGGCGACAGATACTGGATGCCCAGGCCGTAGTACGCCCACAACATGACCGAGTGGATCTGATGGTCGTGCATGTCCCGGAGATCGTGGGTAATCTCCTCCTCGGTCATGGAACTGTTCCAGAACCACCACATCACCAGCCCATATTCGGGCGGAGGAGTTTGGAAGTTCCGAAAAGCTTCCTCACCGGTAGCGTCCACGAGGTGCCGCCAGGGTCTGGGCTGCTGCGCAAAAACGGCCAGACCCAAGGCGGACAAGAGAAGCAAACAAATCGTGCGCCGCATGATGGCGATCATACCGGGTTGCGGCCGCTAGAACTGGTACTTGATGCCGAATTGAATCACCCTGGGCAGAATGTAGGTGCCGGTTACCCGCCCGAAGGCGCTGCTCGTGGGCGAGGTATTCGGCGGTGCGAAGCCCGTGGCATGATTCAGCGCATTCAGGAACTCGGCGCGGAACTGCAACTGGTGGCCTTCAAAGATCTTGGTGTTCTTCAGCAAGGATATATCCCAGGTATTAATGGAGCCGGCACGAATGCCATTAAAGCGCAGGGGGAAGGTGCGAAGGTTGGAATCCAGTTGCTGCGCCGCCACTCGGTTGAAGCCCGCATCGGTGTTGAACCAGTGGTCCACGGTCCGGTCACTGGAAGAAAGTGGGATGCTCTTGATATCCCCCGTAAACAGGACGTTGCCGAAATTCAAGGCTTCGCCGGAGGTGGCCATCCAGACCGCGCCTACCTGCCAGCCGCCGACGGCGGCATCCGCCACACGTCCCAGGCTCTGGCCGAACCTGCGCCCGTGGCCGAAGGGCAGTTCAAAGATGCCGCTGAAAGTAAGGTGATGCGGGCGGTCATTGGACTGGATCACGCGATAGGGAGTGGCGTCACCCGCGTTGAGGTATTCGGTAGCTCCCATGGACTTGGACCAGGTATACCCAACCAGCGTCGTGAACCCGCCGCGGAAACGCCGCTCCGCCCGCACCTGCAACGCGTTATACCACGCATACCCCTGGTAGTCACGCACCACGACACTGGTGAACTGCGGGAAAGGCCTCAGTAGCTGGCTCCTGGCGACGGTGCCGCTGTTCAGCCCGGTGCCCGGAAGCAACCCGGCGAGAGGATTGACGATGTTGCCGGTAAGGAAGTCGATGGTGCCTTGATCGCGCGTCGACGAGGTGCTCAGATACACATTCGGGATCGCGTTCAGATCGTGATCGGCCTGCAGTTTGACGGATTTGCTGCCAACATACCCGATCTCCAGCATGAGTTGACCGGGCAATTGCATCTGCTGGTTGAGGCTATATCGCATCGTATATGGGGTACGCGCGATCGGGTTATAGAACAAGATCCCACGTCCGAGGAAGGTGGCCGCGCCCAGGGATGCGCCCGGGGCCGCCAGGACGCCGTTCGGGAACGGGTCCGCCAAGGTCGCGATAAAGCTCTGTCCATTATCGAGAGTTGGCACGATGTCTGTGGCCTGATTGAAACCGGTCTGAATGGCCCGGTTCTGCGCGGGCTGGCCAATCTGAATCGGGAAAATTCCAAAACCGCCGCGCAATACGTGTGTCGGGGTTATCTGATACGCGAAGCCCACGCGCGGAGAGAAGTTGTGGAGCGAGCGGTCCCAGAACAGCCGTGGCTGTCCTCCAACTCCGGCAAACAACAAACCACCACGCACCTGAAACTGGCTGGCGGGTAGGGCCGCGTCGGGGTTCGCCGAGTAATTTGCTTCGGCGGCGCTTGCAATCGCCTGGGTAGCGTTGGGATCGAAACCGCGAACGGCGCGGTTGAAGCGCTCGGTGACGGGCCCTTCATAGTCCCAGCGCACGCCCAGGTCCAGCGAAAGCTTGGGAGTCACCCTCCAGTTGTCATGCACATAGAAGGCCCAATAGGTGGACTGAATCGCCTGGCTATCATTACGGTCAATAGTGCCGCCGGTGGGCTGCCCGAGTAGTAGTGCGGCCAGACCCTGGCCGACGCCTCCGGGAGAACTCGACGAGTTGTCGAACGGGCCGCGCGTGAAATCCGTGGCGAAGGTAAAGCGTCCGCCCGCATTTCCATACGAGAACACATTGTCGCGGTAGGAGCGCAGATCCGCGCCAAACTTCACGATGTGCGCGCCGCTTTGGTGAGTAAAGCTGGCGATCAAGGTATGCACATCGTTATTGAGCACGTCGCTCGACTCAAACCCGATGGCGTTCAATCCGGATACATCCACGCGCGGGAACATTTGGGCAATCGGGTTTAGCTCGCTGACCACATTCGCGCTGAAGCCCAGGTCGGCGGCATCGAAGCCCAGGCGCCGGGGGAAGTGGCCGCCGGCGAAACGGGTGTACCCATAGCGGAGATTCATCACCGTCCGCGGACTGAACATGTACACGTCATCCAGCATGACCTGCCGCGTCTTGCCCAGATAGTTATTTGCCGTGGCAACGTCTTCCCAGTAGTTGCGGTAGGGGCCGTCGATTTTGCGGCTGAACGAGCCGCGGCCAAAGATCCGGTGCTTGTCGCTGATGATGTGATCGAAACGCGCGATGTGGTTGAAGTACTTTACCGGTTCCGGCCGGGTCTGCGAGCTGTAGTTATTGGTGCCGTCAGCAAGTCCGGCAACGTTCGGATCCGGGTAGTGCGTCAGGATGCTATTGGCGATCGGAGAGATCCGCGAGGCCGGGATGATGTTGCCGGGAAACGGCTGCACCGCGAAGCGCCCCCCGCCGGCGGCGCTAATGGTGGCCGGATCGTAGATCTGATACTGCGGTCCCAGGCCAAGCGGTGACGAAAAATCGCCGGTACGCTGTTGCGTATCCGGCACCGATGTGGTGATGGCTTGCAGATTGTCGTTGTGTAAGCCTTCATAGCCGTACGTAAAGAAGGTTCGATCCTTGCCGTTATACAACTTCGGAATCATCACCGGGCCGAGAAAACTGCCGCCCCAGCGGTTGTACGTAAAGGCGCCCTTGGACTGTCCGGCGCGATTGGCAAAGAAGGAGTTCGCGTTCCAATTGGGATTGCGATGAAACAGATAGGCGGTGCCGTGGAATTGGTTCGTTCCCGACTTCAGGCTGACGTTGATGACCGCTCCGGAGGTGTGGCCGACGCTGGCATCATACGCGGTCTCAATCTTGAACTCTCCGACGATGTCGGCCGGTGGCGACATCGCCATGCCCACTCCCCGGTCCGCGTTGGAAGACTGCGTATTCGGCACGCCGTCTACCGTGAAGTCCGTGCTGCCGCTGGGTGCGCCATTGATGTTGACTAGGGTCGAGGTGGCGTTGAGGTTGGTCGGCTCCTGCTGGCTGAGACCGCCGGGGTAGACGTTGACCACACCGGGCGTCAGATAAATCAGGGAGTAAGGACTGCCGTGAGCGATAGGCAATTCACTGAACCGCCGCGAGTCGATCACCTGGCCGAGATTCGCGCTGGCAGCTTCCAGTAGCGGCGTCTCGGCGGTGACACGGATCTCCTCGGTGACGGCGCCCAGCTCCAGGCTGAGATCCAGCCGCATGCGGTCGTGGATGCGGAGTTCAATATCTTCGCGCCGAAGAGTCTTGAAGCCGGGAGCGGCCGCGGTTACGGTGTAAACTCCAGGCACCAGAAACAGCAGATCGAAATTGCCTTCGGAATCGGTTTCCGTGGCAACTGTTGCATTGGTGGCGACGTGGGTAGCCGTAACGTTCGCCTGGGCGATGGCTGCCCCGCTTGGATCCAGGACGCGGCCGGTAATGCTCCCACGGGTTTCCTGCGCCTGGGCGGAAAACGCCAACAGGACCAGAATGCTAAGAGCGGCTAGAATCTGTCTCATAGAATTTGCCTCCAGGCTCACGAACGGCGGCGGCGAAAGGGATCTCACAGCTCCCCTGATTTCTCAGCAGATTGCGTATATCTCAACCAGTTGATATAGATATAGCCTAATTGACATGGGTTGTCAACGCCAAAACGTCGCTACGCGGTGGCTTGATTTCTGAGCGTCTAGCGTAGCCGGGAAACCGGCACGTTGGCGAAGGGCATTGACGCCTGGATGGAGTTGTGCGTTGTACAACCGCGGCCGCGGGCCGTGTGTGAGAGTGTATCCCCGGCCTTTGCCGCCCCCAGGGACTCCGCAAGCCACGAGAATTTAGAGCGAACCGACACGGCTCGGCTGCTATCTGTTGCGCAGAGCCCAACGAATAGCAGCTCTACAGCGGATACCGCATCAGGTCGTCGTTCGGGTAGAAACGGCCTACGTTGGCGGACGTGATCAGAGTATGGTTGACGAATACTGCGGGAGGCACGCGCTTCTTCGTCAAGATGTCGAGCGCCAGGCGGGTGAGGTGCTCCCCGTATTTTTCCGGAAAGTAACCCACCGAACCGATGAGGCGTGTGGCCGGTCTCCTGAGTTCGGCGCGCGCTTCGGGCGCTGCGTTCTGCCCCATGACGACGCACTGGCTGGAGCGGCCCGCCTCTTCAAACGCTCGCAGCGCCCCCAACGCGGAGGTGTCGTCGATGGCTCCCACCAGAATCCGCTGCGAGGCGCTGAAGCACAGATGATTCCGGACCACGGCGATGGAGCGCCCCATGTCGCTGTCGCCGTCGAGTTCCACGACCGGGCAAGCCCTCAGTTTGGGGAGTACTTCGATGATCCCCGCCAGCGTGCCTTGTAGACGCGAGCGGGGCAGCGGACCGGCGCGATTCTGCTGCACCAGGATGATCTCGTCCGCCGACCCATCCCAGTGCCGCTGCGCCCACTTTGCCAGGTGCCGGCCACCCATCAGGCCGGCTTCGTAATTGTTCGCCCCGAAATAGGTCGCGCCCGGATGAGGGATTTCGACAGCGATCAGAGGAATACCGGCAGCCACGCACTTGGCCGCCACGATGGGTGCGACGCCATAGTCGGTCTGATACTCGATGATCAGATCCACCTGCTGCTGCACCAACTGCTTGATCACCCGCACCGCCACCTTGGGGCTGTAGCGGTTGTCTAGAACCACGAGTTCGACGTTCTCCCGATCGGCGGCCCGGTTGAGGCTTTCCATGACTTCGTAATCGAACAGGGAGGTGTCGCCGCCGGAGGCATACCCAATCCGGTAGCGCCTGGTCCGGCCCAACCGGACCAGGCAACGGTACTGGTTGGC
Source organism: Terriglobia bacterium (assembly GCA_963824095.1). Taxonomy (GTDB): domain Bacteria; phylum Acidobacteriota; class Terriglobia; order Bryobacterales; family UBA6623; genus JBBDWJ01. The sequence continues at coordinate 183,442 of CAWGNS010000007.1, forward strand.
GTCCACCCTCTGAATGAAGCGGCATTTATCGAGGGTATAGAGCAGCCGGAACGCCGTGCCCTTGTCGAATCCGGTGCGGGCCACGACATCACTCAGCCGCAGCGTCTCGCCCGTGTCGCGGAAGGCCCCCAGAATTTCCGAGGCGTGAACGATGGACTTGACCGTGTAGCGTTGGTCGCGCGAGCGCTTCGGGGCCGGGGGGCGAGAGGGGCGTTCCATGGGAATACCCATCTTCTCTCACAATCGTTGGGCTATGCGCAACACCCAAGCGGCCCCGCAACGGGCATCCCAGAGGCAGTCCAGGCTCGGGTATTCTCAAGTCTCGAAACATTCTGCAGACCTGCCATGAACCAGCTACCCCCGGAGCTTCCAGACCCGGCGGCCGTACCGCACTTGCGGCCCATGCTCCGGCTGCGGGATCTGATTTTCTATGGCATCGTCATCATCACGCCCATCGCTCCGGTGCCGATCTTCGGAGTGATGCAGCAACTCTCGCGCGGGCACGCCGTCACCACGGTTCTCTTGGCCGGCATCGCCATGATCCTCACGGCGTTCAGCTATGGCCGCATGGCCACGCTTTATCCCTCCGTTGGTTCCGCCTATACATATGTTGGCCGCGGCCTCAACTCGCATCTTGGATTTCTCGCTGGCTGGGCCATGCTCCTGGACTACCTGGTGTTGCCGGTGGTCGCTCTCATCCAGGCGGCGCTGGCGTTTGAGAGACTGATCCCCGGCGTGCCCTATGCCGCCTGGGTTGCGGTCTTCGCGCTGCTGCTCACAGCGGTAAACCTGCGCGGCATCCGCGCCACCGCCAACACCAACAGCGGCCTGCTGGCGATCATGTCCATCGTGATTGCGCTGTTCGTGATCCTGGCGATCCGATTTCTGCTCCAGACCGCTGGTGCGGGCGGCCTTTTCTCCACGCAACCGTTCTACACGCCCGGTTCGTTCGATGCCCACGCAGTGGCCACGGCCACTTCGTTCGCGGCGCTCACCTATATTGGCTTTGACGGCGTCACCACCCTCGCCGAAGAGGTTGAGAACCCGCGGCGGAATATGATGCTGGCCACTGTGGGCGTCTGCATCTTCACCACCCTATCGAGTTGCCTGCTCGTGTACCTGGCGCAGTTGATCTGGCCCGACTACCTCACCTTTCCGAGTCCCGACACCGCTTTCATGGATGTGACGCAACGTGTGGGTGGAACGCTTCTGTTTCAGGCAATGGGGCTGATTGTCGCGATTGCCAGCTTGGGCGGAGGCCTTTCCGGTCAGGTGGCGGCCGCGCGCGTGCTCTTCGCCATGGGCCGTGACAATGTGCTGCCGCGGCGGGTTTTCGGCTACCTTGCGCCCGCTTCGAACAGCCCCACTGTGAACATCGCTTTGGTGGGGATTCTCGCCCTGTCGGGTTCGCTTTACCTGAACCTGGAGCACGCCGGCGAATTGCTCAACTTCGGAGCTTTTCTCGCTTTCATGGGCGTCAACCTCGCAGCCATCCGGGAGTACTATTTTCGACGCGCGACCGCGGGAGAGCGCCGGTTCCTGATCGATGCCTTGGCTCCCGGACTCGGCTTCCTGTTCTGCCTGGCGATCTGGCTGAACCTGCCCGCGCTTGCGAAGGCGGTGGGCGGCACGTGGTTTCTGGCCGGTCTGATTTACGATGCCATCCGCACCCGCGGCTTTCGAACCCAGCCGGCGGCAATGGACTTCAAGGACGGCTAATCGCGGCCGTGTGTCAAACGCGGACGATGGGAAACTGCATGGCTTCAGCGAAGGTTTCCAGCGATTGGCTGCAGTCCCCGCGGCCGATGGCGACGTGATGCGATGGCCCCTGCTGGCACCACGCTTCCATGAATTCGTGGATAGGCCGCGCCACTTTCACGCGGCAGTTAGGATTGCCGATCTGCAGGGTGGGCCCGGGGATGACCTCCGCCACCGAATAAATCAGCTTGAAGGTCTCACCCGCGCCGAACTGTGTCAGATTGAGCAGCGTGACGGGGCCGGTGCGGACTTCAAAGTCGATCCCCAGGCCATGGCCGGACTTACCGTGGTGCACATCCAAATGGGTCAGGCGCGGCCGTGAGGCAGCCATCGCTGTGTTGCTCGGCCCGTCGTGACCCATCAGGATGAAATCGTCGTCGAAATCCATCGAGAAGAACTCCGCGAACATGCCGGCGCCACCCAACAGATCGAGAATCTTCATGGCCAGCGCGGACTTCACATCGCCTTCGGTGACGCCGGGGCGGCCGAGAGCGGTCAGGCGCGAGACCGCCAGGCCCGATTGCGACCGCAATTGAGTGGTCAACGCCCGTTCTCCCCACCAGTAAAAGCCAAAGGCGTCGAGATCGTACTTGTGAATGATCTCGTCAAACGCGATTGCTGTCTGCGCACTGAAACGGAGGTGTTCGTTGGTTACCGAGTCATCCACCTGATACACCTCGCGGAGCTCGGCGTACATCGCCGCCAGCCGCTCCTCGGTGACCCGGTGATAGGCGTTCTCAATCTCCTCCACCTCCGGGCGTACGAGCATGTTCCCGGTTGCCCGCATCAGGCGATGTTCGTCAATGGGCATATCGCCCATGTGGGTATAGGTTTGCCCAATCAATCCCGCATTCATGCGCTGAAAGGCCGCGGCGGCGGCGGCGCCGTCGAAATCGCTGCGCAGTTCAGCTTGCAGCCTGGCGTCGCCGAAGGCGCCGGTTCGGACCTTGAACTGTTTCCCCATGCCGGTGAGGGTACCGGCGAATTCCGGAACGCAGCAAACGCCCTCATGGAACAGGTATGTGGAGGTGTCTGCGGTAGCGTAGTCGTAACTGCGGTCGGGATGCGCATTGAGGATGCGAACCGGAACATGCAGCCCCCGCACCGCCGGCAGCATGTTCATGGCCGGCGTATAGCCGAGTGGAAAAACGAATACGATGTCCACCTCTTGTTGGCGGAACATCTCTCCCGCCTGGGCGGACTTTTCCGGAGAGTCGGTTACGTCGGCCGTCAGCACCTCCCCCCACTCCTCCATCCTGGCGCGCAGGGCGCCCAGCATCTGCCCGGTACTTAGGTGCAGGTCGGGAAACTGGTCCCAGTAGTAGTGGTGCGCAGTGGGAAGCAATCCGGCCTTCGCGCGAGCCTTGGCTCTCATGACGCCAGTTTGCCCTCATCCGGTAACACAAGGCGAACGGGAATATCGCGGCGGTGAATGTTGTGCTGTGCGCAACGACCTTTAGGGCGCGCTGACGGTTCGGTAGTAGACCAGGTGGACCGGCCCGAGCAATCCCGAGCGGGAGGGCTCGCGGACATAGTCCCACTCGTCGCCAGCCGGAAAACGGGTTCCGTAGCGCACGGACACCTTCGAGTAGTCGATCGGTCCAAGTCCCAGCACTTTGTTGATGAGCAGGTTGGTGACGTCGATGCCGACGCGGTTGACGCCGGGCCGCAGCAGGCGCGTGATGTCTAGGGTATACGGACGCATCCAGGCCACCCCGGCGGACTCGCCATTCCAGAAGACCTCGGCTGTCTCGTGGACCCGCCCCAAGTCCAGCAGGCAACCGAGTTCCCCGGTGTCAGGCAATTCAATCTCCGCTTCGTAGCGCGCACGCCCGGAGAAAAAGCGGGCCGCCGGGATCTCGGTCCAGGAACGCAGTTCGCGCAGCCGGACGGGCTCGAGGGAGTCTTCCGCGAAAGTGAGCCGCCATTCAGGCGCCAGCAGACGCGGCGAGGGCAGGCCCTCGACGAGGATGCGCCGGCGCCCGGCTGCGGTGTCCACGAAGTAAGCGCCGTTCTCACTCACGCGGCTGATCCAGCCGTCCCCGGCAGCTTCAATCGAAGGCAGGTTGGTGCTGGAGATCGACGACCCGGCGTCGCCTTTGGTGAACACCAGGATGCGGGATTCCAGCGGTCCCAGGCGGATGCGCATGCGCGTGCCCGACGGCACATGCCGGTATACCTTTTCGACGGAGGTCCTGCCCGTCCGGGCGTCCCAGCGTTGCGGTATCGCCTGCCCCACGCGGAAGGTCGCTTCCAGGTCTGCGGGCGCTTCGCCTGTATTCGCCAGGAAATAGAAATCCGTCTGCCCGTCCCGGCGGTGGACGAAGCTGACGTGCTCATTGGCTTCGGTAAAGGTTACGTCAGGCTGGCGCAGACGCAGCGCGGCCAGCAGAGTCGATTTCTCGTCGTGGCAGAAGACCGCTTTCCCTTTTCCTAAGGTGTTCACGCGCAGTGCGGTGCCGGAGGGAATCGGGCCGAAGATCTCGGCCGCCAGTTTCCTCACCCGCGTCCGATCGCGCTCGCGATGGTTCATGCCATACGACGTCTCAGGTAGGCGGCGGGTGGCGATGGCGATGCCGCCCTGCTCCACAAAACTCTTGATCTTCTCGAGCGATAGGGCATCTATACCGGTAAGGTTGGGCAGCACCAGAATGCTGTAGTCGCCGTCCCCTTGACGCAATCTGCCGCCCTCCACACGCGTGCCGTCGTTGAAGGCGAATGTGTCCACGCCGTCAAAGGAGTACCCGTTGGTGACGATGGTCTTGACGACATTGGCTTCGTAGTGGAGCGCATTGTGCAGAGTGAACTCCGGCGGAGGCCCATTCGAGGTCAGGCGGTCGCGAGTTGCCCAGTTGAGCATCAACTGCTCCGTGTTGGCGTCCGCCATTGCGCCTTCCGCCCCCAGGTAAACGGCTACGTCGGCCACCGGCGTGCCTTGCTGCAAAACGAAGCTCACCCGATTGATGTAGTCGACCAGGTGCGAGGCATAGGGCCAGGCCGGAATGGTGTGGTTAAAAACGGGTCCGAAATAGGGCGGCCAACCGGGCGAACCCAAGTCCACGGGAGAATAGGCGTAGGTGAGACCGTAGATCGAGTTGATCCCGCTGAGGAAGTGGAGGTCACTGCACAACTTCAACTGCTCCAGAGTATCCCCGAAGCGGTTGGGCAGGCCGATCCACGTCCACCCCTCCGCCATGACCATGTTCTTGCCGGCCAGACGCGCGCCCGAACTGGCCCAACGCGAGGAGTTGAACTCCTTCCACTCATAGTGCTCGCCGGTGGGGATGTCGGTGTAGCGATAGCCGGTGAGATTCACCGGGGGCGAACCGTATGCCTCCACCATGGCCTGCACCCCATGAGCGTGGGTCCACTCCTGGAAGGGCTTCAGAAAGGCGTCGACGGCTTGTTCGGAGAGGGTGCGCCAGAAATCGCAACGCAGGTCGCGGACATCGGGGTGCGAATCGTCGAACAGGGCCGCGATGTGCGGCTTCAGGTCGTAGCCGCGGCGACGTTGAAAGATATCGAGGAACCCGCTTGTCCAACTGGAACGGTAGACCTCCAGGCTGTCGCAGAACAGGGCCCGCAAAGCGCCTTTCGGGATCGCTCCCAGGAGCTTGCCGGCCACTTCATCCAGGTAACGGCGTAATGCGGCGGCATTGCAATGATCGACGCACAAGCCTTCCGCTCCCACCGACGCCCGTTTCACTTGCATTCGTGTAGGCACGGCGGAAAAGATCTGCTGCGCGCCGGACTTCGGATCTGCGATCACCGCTATCCGCTCCTCGGCGCGGCCCGCCGCAGGCACCGGCTCTCCCGCGGGCAAGACGGATCGGCGGATCATCTTCGCGCTATCCTCCAGCGTTACGGATGGACCACCAAAGGGCCAGCCGGTTCCCGCCACCAGGTCCACCGTCATGCCTAACGCCCGGGCATCCTCTACAACCGCATGGAGGACGCTCAGAAATTCCGGTGACAGATAGGACTGGTTATGGACGCCACGTGCGGCGTCGTCGACCGCAATTGGGTAGGTAGGGAAGATGAGGACACCGCCGATATGCGCGTCGCGCATCAAGCGGAGTTGCCGCTTCGCCTCATCCACCGTCCAGGCGGGTCCGAAGATGTACCAATGGAGGATCAGGCGGCCCGCCTCCGGTAGGCTGGCGAACGCCGCGGCCACATCTGTAGGCCCGCTCGGGGCGGCGGGCGGCGCGCCCAGCAGAAGACTGCCGGCTCCCAGAAATTCGCGTCGGTTTAGACGCATACTCCCGCCATACCATGCCGGTTCAATTCATCCAGCACGCGATGGTTGAGAAGCTCAATGTAGGCCTCTGTGGCGCGGTCGAGCGAGAGCTTCGGCTCGCGCACGACCGTGGACTTGAGCAATGCACGGGCGTGCAGAAGGCGTTTTTCGGTGTGGTGGAACAACTCCATGTTTTGCAGGCTATAGACAATCTGCGGCAACATCGAACAGAAAATGGTGACAGCCCGCTCCTGTTCATCGGACTCCGCCAGTTGAATCACCCGCACGAACAGATCGCACATGGCCAGGCCAGGCATGGTGCCGCAAATCCCCTCCGGCAGCAATTCCAGCAGATACATACCGCCCCACCCTTCCAGCACTCCGACCGCTCCGCCCGTGGCCTCGCGAATGGCGCGCACCTTCGGCGCCATCATCGGCTCTTCCAGTTTCAAATACTGGAAATTGCCGCTGCTCTGGTGCAGGCGGGCCGCAAACGCCGCGCCGACCGTTGGGCCGCCGGGGTTGAAGTCCTGCAGCAGCACCGGAATCTGGACGGCGCGCGCCACGGCCTCGCAATAGCGCAGCACGTCTTCTTCGCCCAGGGCGAATTGGCGGGGAACGGCGAACGCTATGACATCCGCGCCGGCGGCTTCATTGCGTTTGGCCAGTTCGGCGGCCATCCGCGCCGAGGCATGGTTGGATTGCGCCACGATGCCAATGCGGCCGCCGGCCTGCCGGACCGCACGTTCCACCACCATGGCACGCTCCGGGTCGGTCATTTTGTAGAACTCGCTCGCATAGGCCGGCAGGCACGCGGCCACTACTCCTGCCCGGCAGGCGAATTCAATCAATCCATCCAGCGCCTCCAGGTCGAGATCCTCGTTTTCGGTAAACGGGGTGGGTACGACGGGAACGATGCCATGAAGTTTCACAGGAGACCAGTATACCCGATTTTAGACAAGGTATGATACAATATCAACATCTTGATACGTATAACTGAATGCCAGATCATCTGCGTGGGCAGACCGCCGGAACTGTTCGAGGGTGCGCCGGGGGAATTCCTGGTCACCCCCCTGCATGTCTTTCCGGACTACCAAAAACTCCTGGGCGAGCGCTTCGTGGGATTGCGCGGCGGCCCGGTTTACGCGGTCATCGTTAAACTGACGACGAATGATGGGCTGTATGGCCTGGGCAGCGCCGGCGTCGGCAACGGGGCTGCCGCTTATATTGTGGAGCACCACCTGAAGCCGATCGTGATGGGAGAGAATCCCTTCGACGTGGAGCAACTGTGGGAAAAGATGTTCCGCAGCACGCTGAACTACGGCAGGAAGGGAGTCGTGCTGGAAGCCATCAGCGCCATCGACCTGGCGCTGTGGGACATCATGGGCAAGGCGACCGGCCAACCGGTGTACAACCTGCTGGGCGGCAGGACGCGGGAGAAGATCCGCGTCTATGCCAGCCGGCTCTATGCCAACCGGGATATGGACGCTCTGGCGGCTCAGGCCAGAGGGTTCGTCAGCCGGGGATTTTCGGCCCTCAAGCAAAGGTTCGGCTACGGCCCACGCGACGGCATGGAGGGGATGCGCCGCAACCTGGAACTGGTGCGAACCGTACGCGAGGCCGCCGGTCCGGACGTGGAGTTAATGGCGGATGCGTACATGGGCTGGGACGTGCCGTACGCCATTCGGATGATTCGCATGCTGGAAGATGCGGGTCTGCATCTGCATTGGGTGGAAGAGCCGGTGATCCCCGACGACATCGACGGCTACGCGGAAATCCGCCGCTCCGTGCGCACGCCGATCAGCGGCGGCGAGCACGAATTCACCCGCTACGGCTTTCGCGAACTGATTGAGAAGAGAGCCGTGGACATCTTGCAACCCGACGTCAACCGTGTCGGCGGCATTACCGAGGCACGCAAGATCTGGGCCATGGCCGCAGCCCACAATATTCCGGTGATCCCGCATGCCGGCCAGATGCACAACTACCATCTGGTCATGTCGCACCTGAACTCTCCCATGGCGGAGTATCTGCCGGCGCCCTCGCAGGGAGGAGACCTCGACGACGACACGCTGTTCTTCGAAATCTTCTCCGGCGACCCGCTGGCCGAAGCGGGCCACGTGGAAATCCCCGCGAAACCCGGCCTGGGCCTGGAGTTGAACGCCGCGAACCTGCGCGCATGGGAGATTCCCTCGTAGTCCACGCTACTGACCCGCACCGCCCAGGCCGAGCAGTCCGGAGGCCATCACCAAGGCAGCGATGCCGACCAGCAGCAGTTTGAGCGGACGCCCGCGCGCGCCATCCCATTCGTGCGTCAGCAGTCCGCAGATGACCGTCGACACAATCATGATGGCGTTCCACAGCGACCATCCGAGCGAAGGGCCAAGCCGGCCCATATCCGCCGCGCCCCATCCATAGAGCACTACCGAGCCCGTCCACAGCCCCGCCATGAAGAGCGCCCCACCCCAGTCGATGACGGACGGTTTGCGGACCAACAGCCCCCAGGTGCGGCGGCGCTGCATCAGGTACAAGCAGTAGGCGACATTCAGAATCCCACCGGAGGGCAGCGCCAGCAGCCAAAGCGCATTGAGGGAGTTGTCCTTGGTTGCGCCCAGGTGTACGGCAACGGAGGCGATGGGCTTGCCGAAGGCGTAACTGAAATTGAGCATTCCGGAGAGCACGCCGGAGGCGATGCAGATGGCAAGTCCGGCGCCGAAGGAGATCTTTGGGTTGAGCGAGTCGGAAACGCCCGCGCCCCTCTGCTTGTCGCGCTGCTCTCCGGCAATGGCGGAGATGGCCACGCCCGAGATCATCACAACATTGCCGGCCAGAATATAGGCGCCGCTGGCGGTCCACACCAGGTCCGGAGTGAGTACCACGAGCGGGATGAGTGCCCCCAGCGCGGTGTACATCCCGGTCATCATGGAGAAGCCCAATGCCATGCCGAGCGCATCCACGCCCAGGCCGAAAAAGACCGAACCGGCTCCCCAGCCCAGGCCGAACAGGGCCGTGGACCAGAGCGCGCTAGCGGGCGACTCGGCGTATACCCGGCCCAACTGTGGCACGGTAGCCACGGCCGTCAGCCACGGCAGCACGAAGAAGGCGAGGAGGGAGTAGGCCAGCCACACGTGCTCCCATTTCCAGCGCCGGGTATACTTCATGGGCAGCGTGAAGATCCCTTGGGTGACGCCGGCAATCAGGATCCAGACCAACCCAAGCGTATAGGAGCTCAGCACAGTCCGACGATTATCACACATTCCAAGCGGCGTTATCAGCCCTTTGATATGATAGGCAAGGGAGTACCGTGACAAAACACTACACTGTCCCATCCCTGGCGCGGGCATTCGAAATTCTCGACATGCTATCGATGAGCAGCGTGGGCCTGACGAAGATGGAGATCGCACAGGCCGTCAAGATCCCCTACAGCACCGCGTTCAACCTGCTCAACACGATGGAGCAGTACGGCTATGTGCGCAAGGACGAACAGGCAGGCAAATATTATCTTGGCTTGAAACTGATCAGCCTGGGCAGCATTCAGATCAAGGAAATCAGTCTGCGCGACACCGCCGGCCCCGTGCTCGAAGCCCTGGTGCAGGAAACCGGAATGACCGTGCACCTGGCCATCCTCGACCGCGACGAAGCCGTTTATATCGACAAGCGCGAGCCGGACGGCTTCATCAAGATCAATTCCTGGATCGGGAAACGCAATCACATCCACACTTCGGCGGTCGGGAAGATTCTGGCAGCTCACCTCCCGCCGGAAGACATTGACGCCATCTGCAAGACCGGGCTGCTAAAGCGCACGAACAACAGCATCATATCTACCAAGAAATTCAAGCAGGTACTGGCGGAAGCGCAAGCCCGCGGCTATGCAGTGGATGTCGAGGAAGATGAGGTAGGCGGCCGCTGCGTCGCGGCGCCGGTGCGCAACGCCGCTGGCGCGGTTGTGGCGGCGGTGGGTGTTTCCGGCATCGCGGGGCAGGTGCCCGACCTGTTGCTGCACAAGCTGGGCGAGTTGGTGCGCGACCGGGCTACCGAGATCTCGACCCGCCTGGGCTATTCCGCCGCCCGCGGCAATGCCGAGGGTAAGGGGTAAACGCCGGCGCGCTCACCCCTTATCACTGGGCTGATACGGAAACGGATACATGCGACTGGACAACAAAGTAGCATTGGTCACGGGAGCCTCCCGCGGCATTGGCCGCGGTATCGCCCTCGCCTTGGCTCGCGAGGGAGCCAAGGTAGTCGTCAACTATAGCCCGGCGCGCGACACGGGTAAGTATTCTGGCGCGATCGACGACGTGCTGGCATCTGTGAGAGCGCTGGGAGGCGAGGCGCTCCCTTATGCCGCCGATGTCTCGAGCAAACCCGAGGTCGAGGCGATGGTGGCGGGCGCCGTCGAGCACTTCGGCCGAATCGACATACTGGTCAACAATGCCGGAATCTGCCCGGCGCATAATCTGATGGAGCTGACGGAAGAGATCTGGGACCGTACCTTCGACGTCAATCTCAAGTCGGTCTTTCTGTGCACACAAACCGTCGCGCGTCATATGCTCGACCGCCAGATCAAGGGGCGCATCGTCAGCATCAGTTCGATCAGCGCCATTGTCGGTTCCAACTACCAGGCGCACTACTGCCCGACCAAGGCCGGCATCATTCTCTTCATGAAATCGGCGGCGATCTATCTTGGACCCCATGGCATCACCTGTAATGCCGTGCTGCCCGGAGAGATCGACACGGACCTGACGTGGGAATGCTCGACTCTGGAAGAGTCCGACGCCTTGGTGAACCGCACTCCCGTGCGCCGGCGCGGGGAACCCGCGGACATCGCCAACGCGGTGCTCTTCTTCGCGGCGGACGACTCCAGTTTCGTCAATGGCTCAAGCCTGGTCGTGGACGGAGGTTTAATCGCCGGCATTTGATCGACGAAGACGGGCACGGCCGGCGGTTGCCTTTGCACGCTTTGTCCGGCGCTATGTGATCGCTATGCCTATGCCAGCTTTACCATACCCTTCGCGTAAGAGTGCCTGCGGGTCCTTTACTCTTTCATGTCTCAGCTTGCTGCTCTCAAAACGGCCGCCTCACGTACCGATGTCGCAATGCTGCTACATGTGTCTCTTCAAGGTCTTACGTCGATCCTCTACATGATGCCCATCGTGAACCGCTATACGGTTTTCGATATCCCGAAGAAGGGCGGCGGAGCACGTACCATCAAAGCCCCGGACGAAAAGCTGAAGCTCCTCCAGAAGAAACTTTCGGACGTCCTCCAGAACTGTCTCGACGAGATCAACACTGCAAAGGGCGTCAAGCGAACTGTGGCACACGGGTTCAAGCGAAAGTGCTCGATAGTCTCGAACGTCGCACAACACCATCACCGGCGCTGGGTGTTCAACCTCGACCTGAAGGACTTTTTCCCCTCCATCAACTTCGGGCGCGTCCGGGGATTCTTTATCAAGGACCAGAACTTCCTGCTGAACAAGGATGTAGCGACAGTTCTCGCCCAGATAGCGTGCGATGGAGCGGCGCTGCCCCAAGGGAGCCCGTGCTCTCCCGTTATTTCCAACCTGATTGCGCATGTTCTGGATATGCACATTGTCCGGCTTGCCGGCGCAGTCGGTTGCACTTATTCGCGCTACGCCGATGACCTGACCTTTTCGACGAGCAAACCGGAATTCCCGCCGGATATCGCCCGCCCTTCGGACGCAGATGTTAACGTCTGGGTGCCCGGCGAGAAGCTGGTGGAGATCATTACCCATTGCGGCTTTGTCATCAATGAACGCAAGACCCGGATGCAATACCGCGATTCGCGGCAGGATGTAACCGGCCTGGTGGTGAATCGGAAGGTAAACATCCGTCGTGAGTATCGGCACTCGGTTCGCGCCATGGTCCACAGACTTTTCAAAACCGGGAGCTTTCAGCTGCTTGCCCCCGTCACCAAGGACGGCGTCACGACCTTCCAGATGCGCGACGGTTCGCTCGATGAGTTGCAAGGAAGGCTCGGCTTTGTCGATGCCATAGACCTCTACAACAAGCGCAGGTGGCCCAAAGGCAAAGCCCCGAGCCTGTCGAAGAAGGAGTTGATGTATTGGCAGTTTCTGATTTACCGCGATTTCTATATCGCAGAGAGGCCAGTCATCCTATGCGAGGGTAAGACGGACGCCGTCTACCTGAAGCATGCGATTCGCACCTTGGTGGACGAGTTTCCTGAGCTTGCGGAGAAGGATGACGAGGGGAGAGTCCGCCTTAAGGTCCGGCTCTACAAATACACCAAATCCAGCACCGTGCGCATCCTCGAGCTTCAAGATGGAGGCACGGGCCACCTACCGAAGTTTATCGGCAATTATAAAACGGAAACCGACAAGTTCGAGGCTCCAGGGCTAGAGAATCCTTTTATCATCTTGTTCGATAACGACTCCGGTGGGGACCCGGTGTGCAATGCCGTCAAGAATGCCAGGCCTGACAAGAAGATGGATCGAACGGCTCCATTCACACACGTAACGAAAAACCTTTATGCGGTTCCTACGCCATTGATTGCGAGTCAAGAATCGTCCAAGATCGAAGACTTCTTCGATACCACCACTCTCGGGACTATCCTCGGGGGCAAGACCTTCTTTCCCGAGAATAAGCTCGATGAAAAGAAGCACTACGGCAAACATATCTTTGCTGATGGGGTCGTTGCCAAGCACGCCAAGACTATCAACTTCAGCGGCTTCAAGCCTTTGTTGACCAATATCTGCACGGTCATCAAAGAGCACTCCCAGAAACTGGCTTGGGCAGCAACAACGGCTCCGGAGTAAATCATGGAGCCCAAGGGAGCCCAAGACAGATCGGTGACAGCCACCGAACCGATCCTTTGATGACCTGGAATGTATCTTGGGTCACGGTTTTCAGAAGGAAAACCGTGACGGCGGCCTCAGTTTTGGGCTGTTCCGCCTCGCCAGACGCCCGCGCGGGGACCCGGCGGTCCCGACCCGGGCGAGAAGGGGCGAAACGGGGCCGGAGCGGAACCGACCCCTTCCCGGCACGCAAGGCCGGCTGGGAGCCGCAAGCGAGCCTTTGTTTCCTTCTCGTTCTCAAACAGTCACAACCCTTCCACAAAATTCCACGCTGACTCCAAACAATTTAGCTTTCCAGTTCGGCAAGACGGCCTCCCCAGCGCGGTATCCTGGTGTCGGTGAGGCTGGCTTCTGAAAACACCCACGAGATTCCGGAAAAAGCCGCCGGCTATCACAAGACAACAGCCCGCATCCCAAAAAGAACGAAAAAGTCGCAAAACGAACCCAATCCCATTTCCGAAACACGCGCCGCCATCTCACTCGCGAGCAAACAGATAGCACGCAGAGTCGAGGAGAACGCCCGGCGAGTTCCTGTTTCTGGAGCGATATCGCGCACTCCAGCGGGGCGCACCGGTCGATCCCGGGGACAACGCCGCGAAGGGGGCTAATCGGAAGGGGCCCAATCGGGTGGGGATTCCGCTGAAGGCGATCACTGATTCCGCTGGGAAGCCGATCGGGATTCCGGAGGAATCCGATCGGGGATCGGAGCGAAGCGACGCTGGTTTTCCAAGTGTGCAAGAAGTGATCGGCTTCGTCAAGATTGCGGGCTGCCTCGGCTGATCCTCGCGGCTCTCGGCACGGTCCGGAGCGTAGCGCAGGCAGCCAAGTCCCCTGCGGGGATGGGGGTCGGGGGAAGGGGCCGGCTTGGGAGGCCCCTTCCCTTCAGTCCCTGCAGAGACCCGGCGCGCGCGGTTCAGCGCGCCGCCTGCGAACGGCGTTTGCGCATCGAGTCGCCGTGCAACTCCAGGCGATGCGCGTTGTGGACGAGGCGATCGAGGATGCCGTCGGCGACAGTGGGATCGCCGATCTGCTCGTGCCACTTCGCTACCGGCAACTGCGAGGTGAGGATCGTCGAACGGGTTTGGTAGCGGTCCTCGCAGATTTCCCAGAAGTCGCGCCGCTCGCTCTCGTTGAGCGGCGCCATGGCCCAGTCGTCGATCAGCAGCACATCAATGCGGGCCAGACGAGCCAGCAGCGAGCGCAGGCTGCCGTCGGCGCGCGCCAGCGCCAGGTCCCGAAACAGCGCCGCCGCTCGGGTGTTGAGCGCCGTGTAGCCGTCGCGGCAGGCTTTGTGCGCCAACGCGGAGGCCAGAAAGCTTTTGCCCACGCCGGTGGGACCCAGCACGAAGATGTTCTCGTGGTTGCGCACCCAGGCTGATTCCTGCGTCAGGGCACGGACGACGCTCTTGTCCAAGCCGCGCGCGGCGCGATAGTCGATGTCTTCGATGCAAGCATTACCGCGCAGCCTGGCAGTCTTGAGCCGGCGGGCCAGCGCCTGGTTTTGCCGCCAACTCCACTGTTGGTCGACCAGCAAGCCCAGCCGCTCCAGGAAACTCAGTTCGCGAGCGGCCGGATCTTGCTGCTGCGTCTGGAGTCCTTCGGCCATACCGTTGAGCCGCATGGCCAGCAGTTTTTCGATCATCGGTTGTGACAACATGGCCTACCCCCTGTCCTGCTCGAAGTAGGCGGCGCCGCGGAGATTGTCATGCTGCGGCGGCGGAGCCTCTGGCGCCGCAGTCGAAGCGGGCAGCGGCTGGCGGTCGAGTGAGTTCTTCAGCATCGACTTGACGCTTTGATAACGGCAGGCGCCGCTGGCCAATGCCAGCTGAGCGGCGGCCTCCAGCCGCTGCGGGCTGTATTGATCGGCCAGCCGGATCAGTCCCAGACAGGAGCGGTAGCCCATCTCCGGATGCGGTTTGTCGGCCAGGATGCGCTCGAACAACTGCGCGGTCGAGGGACCGATCGTCGTGGCCCAACTCACCATCCGCGAGGGCGTCCACTCCAGGTGCGCTTGATGGCTGCGCGGACGGTGCTCGGCGTGGGTGAGAGCTTGGCCGCGCCCGCGGCCCCGCAGGTGCGAGGCCACGCGTTGGCTGTTGTGAAAGATCTCCACCGTCGTCGGTGTCGAGCGCACCTCGACCGCCTCGTGCACCAGGTTGTAAGGAACGCTGTAGAAGTTGCCGTCGAAGGCGATGTGATAGTCGATATTCACTCGCGCCCGCGACCACTCGCCGAGTTCAAAGCGATCGACGGGCAACGGCTGCAAGGCGGGCTTATCGAGGGCCTCGAAAAGGCTTTCACGCGTGCCGTCGCGTTTACGAAAGGTGCGCTGGTTGAGCCGCGCCAGCAACTCGCGAATCGCTGCGTTCAGCTCGGCCAGGTCGAAGAACTTGCGATGCCGCAGGGCGGCGAGAATCCAGCGTTCGACCAGCAACACCGCCGTTTCCACTTTCGCTTTGTCGCGCGGCTTGTAGGGTCTGGCAGGCAACACGCCGAAGCCGTAGTGCGCCGCCAGATCCTGGTAGGTGGGGTTCACGTCGGGATCGTAGCGGCAGGCTCTGCTCACCCCGGTCTTGGCGTTATCGGGCACCACCAGCCGCGGCACGCCGCCGTAGAACTCCAGGGCGTGGATATGAGCTCCCACCCAAGCGCCCATCTGTTGATCGAGGGTGGCTTCGGCGTAGGTGTAGCTGCTGGCGCCCAGCACGGCGACAAACAGCGATGCTGGCCGAGCCTGGCCGCTGTGGCGATCGTGGATCGGGAGCGTCACTCCGGCCCAGTCGACGAACATCTTTTCGCCGGCCTTGTGTTGCTGGCGCAGCACCACATCCTGCTTGCGCCGCCACTGCTGATAGAACTCGCAGAAATAGCTGTAGCGGTAGCCGTCGGGATGCTGCTGGCGGTACTCCTCCCACGCCAACTGCAGAGTCAGATGCCGGTGGCGTTGCAGTTGCTGGTGAAGGTCAGCGAAGTCGGGCAGGTCCCGTGACGGCTCGGGCTGTGAGTCGGGCTGGGAGCCAAACAGGGCGGCCGCGAGTTGGCGGTCGTCGCAGTCGGCCGGCAGCGGCCAACTCAGCCCGCCCGCCGCGGCCCGCTTGAGGTAGTCGGCGACGGCGGCTTGGCCGATCGAGCAACTGGCGGCGATTTGACGTTGCCCCAGTCCCAACTCGTATCGCAGTCTGAGAATCTCTTTGATCTTGCGCATGGACAATCTCCTGGCTGGCACGCATAACCTCCGCCTTCCAGCGGAGGGAGCATGCCGTGGGTTTGTCCAGCGCCGCCCGGCCCCAGAGCCTGTGGAAAACATTCCGCTCCAAGCCGATCGCTGTTCCGCCAGCGGGTCCGAAAAGTGATCGGCTTGCCAGCGGAATCGCGATCGGCTTCAGTCCGGAATGGTGATCGGCTTCCCAGCGGAACGCTGATCGGCTTCGTGGCGGAATCGTGATCGGGTTCGAGCGGATTCGTCATGTTCGCCGAGGAGTCGTGCAGCATCTATAGCAAGAACGATGAGTGGTGGCCGCTAGGAGCATCGTTCTATGGCGGCGGTACGCGTCGCGCGCCCGGCGAAGACGGCGGGAAATTTCTGAAGGCCATCGATATCCAGACCGGCAAGACTGCCTGGGAGATCCCCGATATCGGCGGCGGGATACTGGAAAGTGGCCTGAATGGTGACGGCGGGCGCGTTGATCTTTTACGGCGATGGCAGCGGAGCGTTGGTCGCGGCGGATGCCAACGACGGAAAGCTGCTGTGGTATTTCAATACGGGCCAGCGTTGGAAGGCCGGCCCCATGACCTATACGGTGGAAGGCAAACAATATATCGGCGTGACCGCCGGGTCGACGATCATGGCGTTTGGTCTCGTTCCGTAACCGGCGGTCAATGTCGAGGCGAAATTCAAAAAAGTCACACGATCAATTTTTCTACCCACACCGCCTGTCAGGTCTCAGTCGAGCCGTTCGACGTCGACAAAATGCACACCGCAGGCCAACCGCTCGAGCTTCAGGTAGACCTCTAGCCGCCCGGGCCCGCCGGGCAGCCGCACATCATCAAAAACCGTGACCTCAGCGCCCTGGTGGACACCCTGGGTGAGATGCACACCGGCGAATCTCAGATGGGCCACACCGTCGCGGTCAGCCTTGGCGTGCCGCGAGGTGAGGCGGTATCTTCCAGGCTCGGCGCGAATCTCCCAATACCCTAGCTGTTGATTCCAGTCCCCTACCTGCGTCCCCGCTCGCGGCCCTCTCCACTCGAAACGGGAGAGAGTAACAGGGTTCTCGTGGCTCGTTCCGACGTGGATTCTTGGTGGGGAGTGAAAATCGCGGCCGCCGGTGACATCGGAAAACCAGTCTTCGTACTCCCCCAGCAGCTTTTCGACGATCTCGGGATGTTGCGAGGCGATGTTGATCCTCTCACTCGGGTCATTCTGAACGTCGTAAAGCTCGAGGGTGCTCAACCAGCGCTTCAGTTCATCGAAAGACGGCGGATCGATGATCGCGTGCGGATTATCCTGTGGCCCAATCAGCTTGTAGCGCTGTGTCCTGGCCGCAAAATGCACATATTCGTAAGGGACCGGGCCGCTGTGCCACTGAAAGAACAGGGTCCGGTCGGGCCAGTCGGCCGAGTTGCCGAGCAGCAGCGGCATCAACGATAGCCCGTCGATTTTCACCCCCGCCGGTTTGCTTACATGGCAGGCGTCCGCCAGCGTCGGCAGCAGGTCAATGTGAGCCGCCATCGTTGAGATCTTCTTGCCTTTCGGCAGTTTTGCCGGCCAGCGGATAAAGAACGGCACACGAATGCCATTCTCATAGACGCTCGTCTTGGTGCCCCGCAGTCCAGCCACGTATCGACCCGGATAGACGTCGTTCCTGGTTCGCCGCGTTCGGGGGCCGTTGTCCGAAAGAAAAATGACGATGGTGTCGCGCGCAAGGCCGAGATCCTCGAGCTTGGCAAGGATCCGCCCGACGTTGTCATCGACGTTCGCGATCATGCCATAGGTCCTGGCGTTGTCTTCGTGCAGACCAAGCTTGCGATAGGGATCGGCGCGCTCGTCGCTTACTTGCAGCGGGAAGTGCGGGAGATTGGTCGCATAGTAGGCGAAGAAGGGTTCCGCTCGATGGCGTTCGATGAACTCGATCGCCGCGTTCGCAAAGATGTCGTCGCAGTAGCCTTTGAACCGCGTGGCGAGGTTGTTGTGTTGGAGGATCGGGTCGAAGTAGGTGTTGCCCTCCGGCCCGGCTTCCTGCCCGATACCGCCTCCTTTGTGGACCAGCGACTCGTCGAAACCCTGATCACTGGGTCGCATCGGATATTCATCACCGAGGTGCCATTTTCCGAAGATGCCTGTCTTGTACCCGCCCTGGCTTAGCATTTCCGCAATCGTGACTTCGTCGGGAGGCATGAGGTGGCGCCCGCGCGTCACCTCCGTCACTCCGGCACGATAGTGATAGCGGCCGGTCATGAGACTCGCACGGGTGGGCGAGCAGAGAGGCGAAACGACAAACTGCGTAAACTCCACGCCTTCCTGCGCCAAGCGATCGAGGTTGGGCGTACGCAGGACACGGTTCCCATGAGAACCCAGGTCGCCATACCCTTGGTCGTCGGTCAGGATCACCAGGACGTTCGGGTGTTCGGAGGCACACCAGGCCGCCGGGTGGAGCACGAAGGCCAGCAATCCAAACAGGGCGAATGCAGCTCGGTGATGGAATACACGTCCCAGAGTTTTCATCCGCTTTCTCCCGTGTTTCGCCGCGGCGTCAATGAATCATCTCGGTGTAGGGAACGCTGAGAATCTGCGCGTCCGCCACGGACAAGGTTTGCTTGGGGTCAAAATCGTTCGATCCGACGTATTGGAGAAGCTCGCCCAACAGATAGATGGCCGACGGATAGGCATCATCCAGCCGGCCCCTCAGGTTCAACGTGCTGATTAGTATCTTCCCGCGCCCGAGTCGGAACTCGATCAGATAGGCAACCGGCGACAGTACGTTCGTTCCCGTGCGGCGATCGCGCGTATTGATCAGCCCTCCCACAATCGGCGCCGCCCCTTGCCCCGGAACGGACTCCCTCCATTCGGATGCAAGGGGAAATGCGCTGGCGCCTTCGAGCAACGCGTAGAACTGCAGATCGGGAAAATCATCGTGGGGAAAATCTCCCAGCGCGCGATGCGTCTCGACGACGAGGCCGCGCGCGCCGCCCAGACCTTGAGGCAGGTAGGTGTCTGCGCTGCCGAAGGTGCCCGCGTTGGCCAGCACGAGCGCGCGGCCGCCTTGCTCGACATGCTGAATGACGGCGGCGCTCAGCGTAGGGGCCACGACGACGTCATCGTCCTCCAACGTCTCGCCGGCCGGCTTCACGAAGGGGAAATAGCGCTCCAGGTCCCGCTCTTCGAGCAGACTGACGACTGGCATTCCCAGGCCGGTGTGCTTGACGCGCGGGAAGCTCCAGAACGACCAGTGGTTGCGGAACTCTCCGAGGTCACAGTGCAGGGTTACACTCAGGTCGAGCTTCTGCGGCCGAGCCGCTCTCAGCGGTCCCCAGGTGATCCGGCCGATGTTGCTGACCTTGGAAGCGGGAGCCCGACCTATGGGCAACACGCCCGACGCCACCTCGGCCGCTCCCGATCGTACCTGCCATTCGAGCTTCGCATCCCGCACGGCTTCCGGACTGAAGTTCGACAGCGAAATCCCGATCGAAGCCGGCTCATCCGACCACAGCATGCGGCGGCCGATTCCTCGGTCGATCAGCGGCACGATCGCGGAGTTCGACTCGCGCGCCTCGGCGGCGGAAAAGCCCTTCGGCTCCCAGAAGTAGTTCAACCATCCCCAGCGCCAAGCCGGCCCTTCGGGAGTCCCGGCCGGGAAGTCCGTGATCAGCCAGTAAAAATAGCCTTGGATATCCTCGCGCGAACGAATCTTCTCGAGAAACGCCTTGTGGCTGACATCGAGCATGCGCCAGGAATTGCGCAGATAGGCCGGGTAGCGATCCGCCGCACCCATCGCCTCGACGATCTTACGTTGCGCTTCGAGCCAGGTGGGCCGGACAACGCCCGTCATCCGGTCAATGAGCGAGAAATCGGGCAGCGACGTGTGATACGCCCCGTACTCGTGCTTGATCGTCGGGCGGTCGGCGGCGACGCCCTGGTAAAGCGAAGCAACGTCGGACGGCTCGACCATATAACCCTGATTGGAGAGATACAAGCGGCCGGGATCCATGCGCTTGGCGAGCTCAACCATTTCGCCAACCGTCCGGCGCATTTGGCGGGCCTTCTCACCGCCGCCCACGCGGCGAGCGTTGAACTCGTTGCCCATCGCGAAAAGGATCCACGAAGGGTGGTTCCGTGATGTCTCGATCGTCCGGGTCAACTCGTTTTGTAGCAGCTCGCGGTACGGCAGGAAATGCTCGACGGTGACCACAGGAAGTTCGGCGGCGACCAGCATGCCGGTCTCATCGGCGGCCTCAAACGCAATCTGCGGCGGCGTCATCGAATGGAAACGAACGGCGTTGAACCCCAGGCTCTTGGCCAGTCGAAAGCGGCGCAGCCACTCCTGTCTTTCATAGGGCGGCGTTCCTTCGAGAACGTAGACACTATCGTCGCCGTAGCCCCGCAGATAGAGCGGCCGGCCGTTGAGCAGAATCTGTTTGCCGAAAACAGAGATTTCCCGAAAACCGAAGGGTTGCCGCACTTCGTCGATGAGCCGGTCGCCGTCGAAAACGCGGATGCGCGCCGCGTAGAGGTTCGGGTGTTCGGGCGACCACGGCTCCACGCCCGATACCGCTGCGGCGATCGTGATCTCAGCGGGGGCGCCCGCTTGCGCCTCGACCGGCTGTCGCGCGCGGCCGACCACGGCTCCGTCAGAGGACCGCAGAATCTCGACTTCCGCCCGGCCGCCTTCAACAGGCTGCGGCGTGTGGTTCTCCAGCCGGATCGAGACGCTAGCCGTGGATTGCGCCAGGCTCGTTGAGATCGCGACCCGACCGACGCTGACCGCGCCTCTCGCCTCGAGCGATACCGGTTGATACAGGCCGCCCCAACGCCCCGTATAGTTCAGGCAACCCGTGGGCCCGACGACCGCGCGGCGGCCGCCCGCTTCTTCCACTCCCCCGGGCTCGGTATTCGAAACGCGCACCGCGATCCGATTGGCGGCCCCGGGCCGGATGGCCGAGGTCACATCGAATCGAAACGGCGCGCTGAACGCTTCGATGTCTCCGACGCGCTCTCCGTTGACCCAGGCGGTCGTGTGGATCAGCGCCCCTTCGAAGAGCATCTCGATGTGCTTGCCCCGCCACCCGGCGGGAACGTCAACTTCCTTCTGGTACCAGGCGGCGCCTTGGTAGTCGTGCGCCAGCGTTTCGGTTGGCTTGCCGTAGCCCTGCGCCTGCCAACAGCTCGGAACCACGACGCGTTCGTCGATCGGCGCAGAGGACATCGGCCATTGCTTCTCCACGCCCTCGTTGTGCGAGTCGAGCCGGAATCCCCACTCCCCGTCGAGCGAAATCCGCGCGCGTTCGAGCGTCTGGCATCGCGCCGGCCCGGCCGTCATGACCAACGCGGCCGCAATCGAGCACAGAATCAGTCCCTTCATGGCGTTGGCTTTCCGATCAACACGCTAGCGAACCATCCAATAGTGAACGCCATAGGCATCCAGATCGGCCCGGAGGCCTCCCTTTCCAGGCTCCACTGAGACGTAATCCAGCAGCCGGATGCGATGAATATCATCGTCGCTCGGCCCGCGCGCGTCCAGCATCTGGTGCGTCCCAGCCAGTTTTTTCGGCGCGCCGTCCACGGCGATCTCCACCTGAACCGCATGATCGGAGTAGTTCCAGACCAGGATGTTGTACGCGTCGATCTCGGCGTCGTACGAAGCCAGGCCATGCACCGCGTCCTGCTCCGACTTCAGGGCGATTCGGTCGCCGGTGAGGCGGCTCAACAGCTTGAAGGCGAAGTAAGCCGGCCGCACGCGATCCTGCAGGTCGAACAAGCCCAACGGCTGCGGGCGATAGTTCCAAAAGAAGAGCTGCCGGTAGGTCTCGTCCTTGGGAAAAAACGGCAGAAACAGCTTGGGAAAGAAGAACGTGTCCCGGATGTGATAGTAGTTCGAGTAGCTCAAACCGGCGTTCTTCATCCCATAGGTGGCCTCGATGAGATACGCTGGCTGAAATTGCGGATCCTGGACCATGTCCCGCAGCGAGACGTTCCATTCGTCGATCACGGTCTCTAGCTTCAGATTGGGGTGCTTCGCGATCATCTCGTGTGCCTGCTCGGTGGTGCGGCCATACCAGGTTGCATCGTTGTTGTAGCCGTGCCAGGAGAAGAAGTCGATCGGGGTCCCCTCCTTGGCGCATCGCGCCAGCAACTCAAGCCCAATGGCCTTGGCTGCTTCGCGATCAAACCCTCCGGCCAGCGCCGGACCACCCACCTTCGCTAGCGGGTCGGCTTTGCGAATCGCCTCGACCGTGTGGCGGTAAAAGCGATAGTAGTTCTCGGGGTTGAAGCTCCACGGAGTTCCACCGCCGTGGACCGGCTCGTTACCGACCTCCCAATAGGGAACGCGCGTTCCCCGGTTCTTGTAGTGGTTGACGACGGCTTCGATCAGATCCTGCCATTCCCGCCAGGTCGTCGGCTCGACGAGACGGTTGTCGACCTTTGGAAATAGCAGCTTGGGCTTGAACACGATGCACAGCAGCGGCTCCGCCCCGGTCTTGCGCAGCAGGTCCACCGAGCGGTCGAGCTTCTCGAAGTTGTAGTGCCCCTTGGCGGGCATCAAGTCGTAGTATTCCTGGACGAATAGGCGGATCAGCCGCGGGTGAAGAACGCGAATCTCGTCCAGGCGGGTTTGCCAGGGGTTCTCGTCAGTGAATCCCCCGATACCCAGGCCGTAGCGGTTGATTTCCATCGGCGCGCCCGTCTTCGATAGATTGATTTGAAGCCGCGTCGGCTGTTGTCCATAGCACAGCGCGGCAAACGAAAGCAGCAAAGGATAAAGTAGGAGCTGTTTCATCATCTGAGTCCTTCCAACGAGAAGCCTGTTCAGCCACCCCAGGGAACCGGCCGGGTGGGCCGGCCGGCTGTCGCAGAGAAATCGTTGCCACGAAACCCGGCCGCGCGCGCTGGCGAGCCGTGGCCTGGAACGACTCAGTGTGTGCCTCTGGCTCAATCGCCCCGCGAGACCCATCGGCCGTCTCAACGGGCTTCATGGCAAAGATCTCTTCGACGGACACTCCGCTAGTGAATCATCTTCGTGTAAGGCACACTGAGGTTCTGCGCCTCTTCGATGGACAACCGCTGCGCGGGTGCGAAGTCTTCCGATGCTGCGTACCGCAACATCTGGTCCAGCAAATAGATCGCCTCCGGATAAGCGTCGTCCAATCTTCCCCGAATATTCAACGTGCTCAGCAACAGCTTGCCGCGGCCAACCCGGTACTCGATCAGTTGGGCCACGTGCGTCAGGTTTTCCCCGCGCTGAAGCGCAACTCTGCGCCCAAGCAGGCCGCCGATGATCGGCAGGGCCGGCAATGGCGTCACGAAGTACGTCCCTTCCTCAAACAAGTTGTAGAACTGCGTGTCTGGAAACCCGTCGTGCGGAAACCTACCCATCGCGGGGTGGTTCTGGACCGTCATGCCAAGCGAGTTGCCGAACGCTCCCGGAAGGTACGAACCTATCCCGGCCGCGGCGTTGTAGCCGTGCGGCTCTCCAAACACTTTCAGGTTCGAGAGGACCACCGCCCGGCCGCCCTTCTCCAGAAACTCGATGACGGGGCCGCTCAGGTCGGGCGCCAGCAGGACGCTGCCTGGTTCCGGCGGCTCGTGCGCCATTTTCACGTAGGGAAAATAGCGTTCGAGGTCTCGCTCGGGAAGCAAGCTGACAATCGGTTTCGACGGCTTGGCCGCGGCTAGATCTTTCTGGGGAAAACACCAAAAGTCCCAGTGATTCCGGGATTCCACTTCGGCGGACTGGATCTTCACGATGAGCTGCAGCTTTTCCGGCCGCTCGGCCGCAATCCGGCCCCATCGGATCTCGCCCACCCGGGTCACGGTCGAGCGCTTGGCTTCCTCGAAAGGTACGCGCCCGGCCTGCAGCGGGCCCTGCGCCGATCGCAGTTCCCATTCGAACGAAGTATCCCGCAGGTCCCTGGCGCCGTAATTCGACACGAAGACATCCATCGACGCGCCGTCCTCTGCCCAGAATGTACGCTGGCCCAATCCGGCGCTGATCAACGGCATTATGGCCGCCTGGACTTCGCGGCCTTGCTCAGGCTGGATTCCCTTCGGCTCCCAGAAGTCGTTGAACCAGCCCCACTCCCAGGACGTTCCGAAACCCTTGCTCTCGGGAACGTCGCTAATCAGCCAATAGAAATAGCCCTGGATGTCCGGGCGCATCCGAATCTTTTCGAGATAGGCCTTATGGGCAATCTGCAGAACGCGCCAGGAATGCTCCAGATACTGCGGGTACTTTTCCAGATCGCCATGGGCGGTAATCCAGTCACGGGCTTTCTCGAGCCACCCGGGGCGGACGACGCCGCTGTACTTGTCAATCAGCGAGATATCCGGGAGAGACGCGAGGTACCCTCCGTACTCGTGCTTGATTGTCGGCCGGTCGGGCGCCACGCCCTGATAGAGCGCGGCGATGTCGGTCGGCTCCACCATGTATCCCTGGTTGGAGAGATACCAGAGATTCGCATCGGTCTTCTTGGCGAGCGCCATGAACTCGCGTACCGTGTCATGCAGCAGTTGCCGCTCGCTGTCGTTGTGGAGAAACTCCGCGTTGAACTCATTGCCAAAGGCAAACAGGACCCACGAAGGATGGTTGCGATAGGCCTCGATGGTCCGGACCAATTCCTTCTTCAGAAAATCGACGTGCTGGGGAAGGGCTGCGACGGAGAGGGCTGGCAGTTCGGCGTCGATGATCATCCCCACTTCGTCGGCCGCCTCGAACCCGACGCGAGGCGGCGTCATGGAGTGGAAGCGCACCGCGTTGAAGCCGTAGTTCTTGGCCAACTGGAAACGGCGCTTCCATTCCGCTTTGTCGTACGGCGGCGTGCCCGCGACCGGGTAGATGCTGTCGTCGCCATAGCCGCGAATGTAAAGCGGGGCGCCGTTGAGGAATAGCTTTCGCCCGGAAATCTCCAGATCGCGGAATCCGAATCGCTCCTCGACCAGGTCGAGCGGCTGCCCGGAGCGCTGCAAGGTCACTCGCGCCCGGTAGAGATTCGGCGTTTCGGGAGACCACGGCAAGGCGCCATGGACGGCCAACGATACCTTTGCGTGGGCTGTGGGTAGGTCCGGCGTCTCGATGCGCGTCGAACCGTTGGCCACCACAGCCGAGTCCCCCTCGCGCATGACTTCGACGGTCGCTTCAACCCCATCGAGCCGGTCCGTTGCGGCGTGGTCTACTTGAAAAGACACCTCTACCGACGATCGAGCGAAGCTTGCTGAAACGATGAGGCCTTCTACCGAGACCGGGTCTCTCGCCTCGAGATAGACGGGCTGCAGAATTCCGCCGAAACGCGTCAGCAGATGCAGGCAGCCTCGCGGCTCGGACCATCGGTCGGCGTTGGCGCGGTCGGCGTCTGGATTAAGATTGGCGACCCGGACGGTGATTCGGTTTCGCTGTCCGGGCCGCAGGGCATGCGTAATATCAAAGCGGAAGGGCGTGTCCATCGACGCCATGTCCCCCACCTTGGTGCCGTTGACGTAGGCGGTCGTATAGATGACCGAGCCTTCGAAGACCAAATCGATTTTCTTGCCCTGCCACTCCGCCGGCGCGTTGACTTCGCGGTCGTACCAGGCCGACCCTTCGAAGTCGTTGCGAAGAAACGGCGTCGGGTCACCCTGGCCTTCGGCCTGCCAGTTGCCGGGCACGTCGATCCGGCTCTCGAATGGGCGCTCACTCCGATACCAGAGCCGCTGCTCGCCGACTCCGGCGGTATCAAGCCGGAAGCTCCAGGAACCGTTGAGCGATATCTGCGGGCGTGCACCTGGAGCCGCGTGCAATAGGCCCGCAGCCGCCAGAAGGGACACGATTAGCGCGTGACGCACATGGTTTACCGGCATCGCAATCCTGGTGCTCAGCGTGGCGCCGTCGGTTGCGGCACAAAATCGACCTTGCCCAGTCCTTCCCACTCTCGCTTCGGGTCATAGTTGGGATTCAGGCGGGCCGGCTGCGCCTTCGTCTCTTTCAGCCAGGCATGGAGCAGCGACTGCATGCGCTTGGCGACATCGGGCATCTGGGCGGCCAGATTCTTGGTCTCCCCGATATCTTTCTCCAGATCGTAGAGTTCCAGGTCGCCGTGATCGTAGAACTCGATCAGCTTGTATCGTCCCTTGCGAACTACGCCGCCCGGCCGGTTGTACATGCGGCTGTAGTGCGGATAGTGCCAGTAGAGCGGCCGCTCGTAGTCCATCTCTTCGCCGCGCAGGGCAGGGGTAATGCTGGTCCCGTCGACCGGATTGCCCTTGAGCGGGTTGGCTCCGGCGATCTCGGCGATCGTGTTGTAGAGGTCCATGCTAATCGTCGGGGATTTGTTGACCGTACCGGCCTTCGTGACTCCCGGCCAGCGCACGATCAGCGGCACCCGGATGCCGCCCTCATAGATGTGCCCCTTCCCTTCCCGCAGTGGGTAGTTCGACGTAGCCGCCGGACGCCCCGCCCAGCGCAACGAGAGGCCTCCATTGTCGGAGGCGAGAATCACCAGCGTGTTGTCGGTAAGCTTAAGCTCGTCGAGGGTCCTCAGAATGCGGCCGACACTCTCGTCGACGCTCTGCACCATGGCGGCGTAGACCGGGTTGCGCTGCTGATATCCAGGCTTGATGAGCTTCTTGTATTTCTCGACATAGGCCGGCTTCGCCTCGAGGGGCGTATGCACGCTGTGGTGCGCCAGATAGAGGAAGAAGGGATGATCGTGATTCTCGCGGATGAACTTGTCGCCTTCCTCGCAGAGCCGATCGGTAAGATACTCGCCAGGCTTGCCGTCGAGAGGGACGTTCTTCGTCCAACCCGGGTAGAAGTAGCTCGCTGGCGCGCCGTACTGCGTGCCGGCCACGTTCAGGCTGAAGCCTTGTTTGTCGGGAAAATAGGGCCGCTTGCCGAGATGCCACTTGCCAATGGCGGCGCTGCGGTAACCCAGCGGCGCCAACTCCTCGGCAATGGTGACCTCTTTGAGCGGAAGCTGCTGCTCGAAGTCTGGCGGTAGCATCTTCGAGTAAGGCAGCACGTGCGTGCCGGGGATC
Organism: Terriglobia bacterium; assembly: GCA_963824095.1. Lineage (GTDB taxonomy): Bacteria > Acidobacteriota > Terriglobia > Bryobacterales > UBA6623 > JBBDWJ01. The sequence continues at coordinate 210,494 of CAWGNS010000007.1, forward strand.
CAGTCCGTGATGTGAAGCCGAGCTGGGCTCTTGCCGGTCATCACGCTGGCGCGCGTGGGAGAGCAGGCCGGGCAGGAAGAATAGGCGTTGACGAAGCGTACTCCCTGCGCGGCCAGAGCGTCGATGTTCGGCGTCTGGTATAGCTCGGAGTTGTAGCAGCCGAGGTCGGCCCACCCCAGATCGTCGATCATGAATAGCACGATATTCAGGGGGCGCCGCGCTTGCGCGCTCGAGGAGCAGGCCGAAGTGGCGAGGGCCGCGCTGCTCAGCAAGCCCAGCATCTCACGACGGCTGAAAGCGCGGCGGCTTGTCGATCGAGAGGATGACATAGCCGTTTTGTCACTGGACGAGAAAGACATCATTTCCCTCTGCTAGTCGCGCACCCGGTAGACTCTTTGGCTCAGGACCGGAGAGGCCCTGTCCCCGCATCGCGCGATCCTAAAAGATCAGCTTGAGGCCGAACTGAATTTCACGCCCAGGCCCAGCCGAAAGAATTCTACCCGCCGTGCCGGCCTGAATATTCGCGACCGGGTTCCCGAACGCCGGGGTGTTGGTTGCATTGAAGAACTCGGAGCGAAACTGCACTCTGGTGCGCTCGCTGATCGGAAAGTAACGCATCACCACCAAATCGAGATTCGTAAACCCTCTGCTGCTCAACACATTTCGAGCGGAATTGCCGTACGTGTACGCGGCCGGCACCTGAAAGGCAGTTATATCGAAGTCGCGGTCTAGTGTCCGCTGAGTGCCGGTTAGCCGGCCACTCGCGATCCGATCAGGTCTGATGTCGGTCCCCGTATTAGCCGGACGCGCCGACATGGCGGGAGTAAATGGCAGACCGGTTTGGATCGTCAGGATCCCGCCGACTTCCCAGTCCCTGATCAGATACCGCGCCGGGTTGGTCCCCGTCCTGCCGAACGGGAGAGTATAGCTCGTACTCACCGTGAAACGGTGTCGCAGGTCGAAGTTGGAGAGACCCTTTTCGGCCGCCGGATTGTTGGGGTCCTGCATTGGGCTGGTCTGAACGTCGCCGCTGAGATTGTCGATCGATTTGGCGAACGTGTAGGCGGCCAGCAAAGTCAGTCCCCTCCAGGAGCGCACCTCCGCCTTCATCTGCAAGGAGTGATAGCTGGAGAACCCGGAGTTGTCGACGAAGCTCCCTGCGCCGAAACGGTTCCACGCACGGCGCTCCTGGATCGAGCCTGGCCCGGGATCGGGGATGTTGAGCAGGAGCGAGTTTTCGATGCCGTCCCCCTTGTTGCCCACGTAGGCCGCCTCGAGCGACAGCATATCGCCGAAAGACTTCTGCAAGGAGATATTCCACTCGTGATAGAACGGATCGTTCATGTCCGGGTCTGTCTGGAAGAACAGCGGCGGAGCGATCTGCACTTGTCCAGGAACGAAGGGCTGGAACAGATTGGCCATGGTGTAGTCGGGCGTTGGCTGCGTATTAAATACATTCACTTCATCGCCGATGAACGGCGGCGTAATGATCCCAACGCTGCCCGTGCGCTGCGACTTCTGAAGACCAATGAAATTGCCATAGCCGGCGCGGAGAACGAGATCGTGCCCCATCCTCCAAGCGGCGCCGAGGCGAGGCAGAAAATTGTTCTTGTCGAGCCGGCGGAGCGTCGAATTGAGACCCACCTCGCTGGACGGAACGATGATGTCCTGGAACATGGGATAGAGGAATTGCGCGACCTGCTGTCCGCCCAAGTTGATGGTCCCGTCCTTTTCGCTGGCCACGATCAATTGGCGGTTCGGGTAGTCCACCGACGCGATGGCGTTGTTCATGAACCTGGGCGGATGATTGAGTTCGTAGCGCAAACCTAGATCCAGCGTCAGGCTCGAGGTCACCTTCCATTGGTCCTGGACGAAGAAGTGCTCATTCCGGATACGGGAAACGCCCCACTCATTTCGGGGAAAGGAGCGGTCGCCGGTGCGTGGCGTACCGTACAGGAAATCGGCAAACGAGTCGCCGGTGTACTGCCCGTTGAACTGAAAGCGCCCTCTAGCGAAGGCCGCGTTCGCCGTGGCGTTGGAATACAAGCGGAGTGACGTGCCAGCTTTCAGATTGTGACTGCCGTGAATCCAGGTAATCGAGTCGCTGACATTGTAAAGATTGGAGCGGAACGGCAGAGGGAAGTATAGGTGCCCCTGAAGCGGCGCGTAGCCGCTGAAGGTCAGATGCGGAAATCCCGGGAATTCGGCGCTGGTTGCGTCGAAGCCGCCGATGCCGGCGTTGACCGTATGGTTCGTGCCCAGTCCCTGCTGCTGGCGATCGAAGCCGACGCGCACGTACCCGGCCCGGAATTCGTTAAACACAGTCGGCGAGAGGGTGTGAACCTCGGTGAGACTCGCGCGCTGGTTCCGTCCGTCCGAGTTCGACTCGCCATTGTCCGGGAAAGCGCCAGGAGACACGGTCGTGTTGTCCTGGAGGCTATAAGATCCGGAAAGAGAATCGGCCGGGGTGAGGAGATGGTCGATCCGGATGTCGAATTGGTCGGTGTCGGCCGTTTGGCTCCCGACGCGATTGTACGTTCCGCCGGCTGTATTCGGCACCGGAATGAAATCGAGAAAGTAGGAGGCCTGTGGCGAGATCTCCGATGCGGGAATTACATTGTTTGGCAGAGCGGCGCCCGAGAAGGCGTCCTTGATGGTCTTTTCAGCGGAGTAATCCCCGGCCTGCATGGCGGCAGAGGGCACCGCCACGTTCGAGGTTACGCCCCGCCGGACACGCGTCCCCTGATAGTCGCCGAAGAAGAAGGTCTTGTCTTTCACGATCGGCCCGCCGAGCGTAAAGCCGTACTGATTCTGCCTTAGTGGATCCGTTTCGCCGGTCGAATTGAAGAAGTTGCGGGCATCCACAGCATCGTTGCGTAGGAACTCAAACAGAGTTCCGTGCAACTGGTTCGTCCCCGACTTGAGCTCAATGCTAATGGCGGCGGCGCCCTGGCCGTTTTCCGCCGACATCGAGTTGGATTGCATCTTAAACTCTTGAACGGCGTCGACCGACGGGCTCAGCAGAGCGCCATCATAGTGCTGGTCGTTCACGCTCATCCCGTCGATCGAGTAGTTCGTCTTGGAAGGGCGATTACCGTTCACCTGAATATTCTGTCCACCCACCAGGCTGGTTCCCGCGGAGGTGGCGCCGGGGGTCAGGGTCGCCAACTGCAGAAAGTTGCGGCCGTTGAGCGGCATATCGACTATCCGCTTGTTGGTGATCACCTGACCCACGGCGGCGGACTCGGATTGCAACAAGGGAGCGCTGCCTTGCACCGTGATCTGCTCGTTGACTTGGCCAACATCGAGGGAAATATCCAGGCGAGCCACCTGGCTGACGTCGAGCGTCACACCTTCGCGCACGACGGAACGGAACCCGTCGGCGCTCACGGTGACCCTATAGCTGCCCGGCTGCAGCAACGGGGCGGTGTAGTACCCCAGCTCGTTGGTCTGAAACTCGTGTTCGACGCCCGTTTCGGTGTTGATTACGGTGACGGTCGCTCCGGGGATGCTTGCGCTGCTCGCATCCATGACGCGGCCTGTGATTTGAGCCGTCTGGGCCGCCAGCGGCAGAGCCCCCAGCACAATCCACGCCATCGCCGCCAGAACGAGGCAACCTGTACGAACTTTCGATTCGATCTTCACTTTCACCCCCTCAAGCACTGGTTCAACTCCCAGTGAATTTCGCCGACTCGCCACCCATCGAGGGCGGCGACCTCCGGTTAATGCAAACTTTGGATCAAAGAGTAGCGAACAGCAGTCACCGTGTCAACAACTTTTTTATAAAACATGATTAATGCTTCACCGATCCTCCCTTAGAGAACCAGCACCGCCTTGACGACTCCGTCTTCCCGGCGGCGCACCAACTCATACGCACGCTCCGCATCGGCGAATGGGAACTCGTGCGTGATAAGCGGCCGCAGACGGATTCGCTCTTCGTCCACCAGACGAATCACGTCGGCCCAACCGCAGCGATCGCTCAAGGCGCCGTAAACGACCAGGTCCCTAATGACAATCTGGTTCAGATCCAACAACTTGGCAGGCTTTTCGTGTACTCCGTAGAGCAGCACGCGTCCACACGGCCGGACGCAATCGAGCGCCGCGGCCACACTGGAGGAGTTGCCGGCGCAGTCAATAGTCAGGTCCATGCCGCGTCCGTCCGTCAAAGCGGCCACGGCAGCATCGCGCTCTTCCCGGTCCGCCGAAATGCATTGATCGGCAAAACCGCTCCGTTCGGCGGCTAGGCGGCGGTCCGTATCGGGCTCTGCAAGCAGGACTTGCGCCGCGCCCAAAACACGCACCACCTGCGCGGCAATGAGGCCAATCGGTCCGGCACCTAGAATCAGGACGCGGTCCCCACGATCCACCCCACACTTCTGGATGGCGCGCCACACCTCGATATCGAGAATCGCGGCCTCAACGTCAGAAACCGAGGACGGCACCACGTGCGCGTTGGTCGCCGGCACCACCAGGAACTCCTGGCAGCCGCCGTCCATGGTGACGCCGTACTCAAACCCTTCGCGGCAAAACTGGGGCTTCGAGCGCAGGCAGTCAGGGCACTTTCCGCAGCCCACCACCGAATCGATGGTCACGCGGTCGCCTTCGCGCAGGTGTTCGACTCCGGGGCCGACCGTAGCGATTTCCCCGGCGATTTCGTGTCCCAGCACTAGCGGGGGACGCACCCAAGGCAGCGCGCCCTTCAGGATGTGGATGTCGGTACCGCAGATGCCGACGGCGCGGACCCGAACGAGCGCCTGGCCCGGCCCCAGCGCCTGTTGCCCGTTTTCCGACCGATCCCAGCAGAAACGGCGTCCACCTTGCCATACCAGCCTTCTCAACTTGCAAAACCTCCGGTTCGACCTAGACCGCTCGGTCGTCTTCTATATCATGCACATAAAAGTTTCCTTTGTCACCCCCATGGAAGCCAATCCATATGTTCTTAAATAAAAAAACAAGTTGATTGAACCGATTCGGTCGTCTACAATCGGGTCTTGCCTTTGAGTTGAATATGAATCGAGCAACACGAGTCTTAGCGGTCGGCGCCCATCCCGATGACCTCGAGATCCTGTGCGCGGGCACCCTGGCGAAGTACGCCCGCCAGGGTGCGCACGTCTCGATGGCGGTCGCCACCAACGGGGAGGTGGGGTCAGCCACCTTGCCCAACGAGCGCATCGCGGTCATCCGCGAGGCGGAAGCGCGCGCCGCGGCGGCGGTGATCGGCGCCGATTTCTACTGGATGGGGTTTACCGACGAGTTTCTGTTCTCGACCGAGCAAAGCCGGCTGCGCTTTCTCGACCTGGTGCGCCAGGCACGGCCGGACGTGATCTTCGCCCACGCCCCCACCGACTATCACCCCGACCACCGCGCTTCGGGCGAGATGCTGTGGGACATCCGCGTGATGACGACGGTGCCTAACATCAAGACCGAGCACCCGCCCTGCGAGACGATCCCGGAGATCTACTACATGGACACCCTGGCGGGCATCGATTTTGTCCCCGAGCACTACGTCGACGTTTCCGAAACGTTCGAGTTGAAGAAGCGTATGCTGGCCTGCCACGAGAGCCAGGCGCGTTGGCTGGAAGATCAGTACGGGGTGAGCTACATCGAGTTCATCGAATATGTCGGCCGTTTCCGCGGCCTGCAGGCGGGCGTACGGTACGCCGAATCGTTTCGCAATTCGCCGACCTGGCCCAAGCGGCCTCACGCATCACTGCTTCCTTGACCGGTTCGCGCCATGACGCAAGGCATTCTGCTCGCCCTCGCCGCCGCCCTCTCGTACGGTTTTCTCGGCATCAGCTTTGAAACCGCCGGCAAACGGCGCTATGACGTTTGGACGTTCATCTTCTACAAGCAGATCACCGGGCTCGCCATCGGCCTGGTGTTCACGCTGGCGCTCGGCACCCCGCTCTATTCGCCGAGACTCATCTGGCTCGGCCTGATCGGCGCCGCCAGCTACGTGGCCACTCTGGCGGCTTACCTGGTGGCATCACGAGAACGCGACATCGCAGCCAATTGGACGATTCTCAATCTCTCGGTGATTCTGCCGATCGGCGTCTCGATCCTATGGTTCGGCGACGCATTTACGACGACCAAGGCCATCGGCGTCCTATTCACCTTGCTGTCCATTGCCTTGATCGGCGGCGGTGGCGGCGACCTGGCGCACCTGTGGAGGGACTCGGCCTGGATGCGCTGTATCCTGGTCGCTTTCCTGCTCAACGGCGTGCTGGCCATGCTGTTCCGATTCGTTCCCGAAGGAGGCGGCGCTCTGTTCACGGTTTACTTCTACGGCATCAGCTTCCTCATGGCGGCGCCCTACAAATGGAAGGCCGCCCAGCCCATCGACAAGGGTCTACTCGGGCTCAGCGCCCTGGGTGCGGCCACCCATTGGGTCGGTATCATGTGCACGATGGCCGCGCTCTCGGCGCTGGAACCCCTCACCGATCAAGCCGGCGTGATCGTCTACCCCATCACCAATGGACTGGTTATCCCGATCGGCGTGCTGCTTGGCGCCATCCTTCTGAGGCAACAAATCTCGCCCCGGGTGCGCTCCGGAGTTCTGAGCGGAATGATTGGATTGACCCTGTTGTCGCTCTCCTGAGGATTGTCGAACTATGCCCAAGCTCGGCGCATCAGCCCAACACTCGCAACGACTGCTCCAGCTCATTTACGATCACTCGAAAATATCGCGTTCAGACCTGTGTAAGGTCACCGGCTACAGCACGTTCCTGGTTTCCAAGGTTTGCGACGAGCTGATCGCTGGCGGGTTCATCGCCGAGGTCGGCTCGGGGGATTCCACCGGCGGCCGACGGCCGACGCTGCTGTCGATCACGCCCGGGCTCGGCGTCATCGTCGGCGTCCATATGGGTACGGTGAACACCCGCATCGCCGTCATGGACATCATGGGCAATGTGCAGGCGTTCGCGCGCAGCCCCAGCCAGGTGCGCCAGGGACCCGAGGCCGGACTGCACCACGTCGTCGATCAAATCGAGGAAACCTTGAAGAAGGCTGCGCTGAAGGTCTCGGATCTCGACGCTATCGGCGTCGGGATCTCGGGCGTGTTTGACCAGGGCGGCGGCATCAGCCTGTTCTGGCCAAAGGTCCCGCAATGGCTGGACGTGCCGGTCTACCAACGGCTTTCGGAATACTTCAAGAAACCGATCGCGATCGAGGACACACCCCGCACGATGGCGCTGGCGGAAAGACGATTTGGCCCGGTGCGCGGCGCCGAGGACCTAGTGTATATCACGCTGGGAGCCGGCGTCGGGTCGGCGGTCTTTCTGGGCGGCAAGCTGCACCGCGGCCGTGACGGAGTCGCCGGCGAGCTGGGGCACGTCACCGTCGATGAGGACGGTCCGATTTGCCCGTGCGGCAATCGCGGCTGTCTCGAGACGATGGTTTCGGCGACGGCGCTGGTGAAGCGCGCTCGCGCCGGCATCGACGACGAACTCAGCAGCCAGCTCTGGCAGCTCTGCCAGGGACGTTCCGAACGGCTGTCGGTCGAGACGATCGTCGAGGCGGCCCACAATCAGGACCGCTTTTCGCACCGCATTCTGACGGAAGCCGGCGCCTACCTGGGCAAGGCGCTGGTCGGGCTCGTCCACCTGCTCAACCCGGAGCACATCATCCTCGGCGGCGGACTGGCACTGGCGGGCGGGGACATCCTGCTGCCCGCGGCGCGCAGTGTCCTCCAAGAGCGTGCCATGCCGGCGACGATCCGCAATCTCGAGCTGGAGGTCTCCTCGCTGGGAGACGTGGATTGGACGCGCGGCGCCGGTCTGCTGGTCGCCAAGGACGTACTGGCGCGCCGTTTCGAGGCCACCGCCCGCCGCGGTCGCAAGCCCAAGTCCGCCTCTCACCCCAGGACCAGGGCGGCGGACAAGGGCGATGAATCCAAAAGGATAGGCGGTTGACAGGACGCTCTTATCGCGGCCATTTCCCCTTTTGACAAGCGGCGCGCATAAGGCGCGGACCTTCTTTGCCCAGCTCGTCGAGGCGACGCCAGGAACACAGGGAGTACAAGCTTGAAGATCACCAACGTTGAGGCCCTTTACGTTCGATTGCCCGAAGTCAAACAACAGTGCGACAGCGGCCAGGACGCCCTGATCGTCCGCGTCTCGACCGACGCCGGCATCACCGGAATTGGCGAGGTGGACTCCGCGCCTCTGGCCGCCAAGGGCACCATCGAAGGCCCCTATTCCCACACCGCTACGGCCGGCCTGCGCGAGCTGGTGCTCGGGGAAGACCCCTTCGAGACCGAGCGGTTGTGGCAAAAAATGTATCGTGGCTCGATCTACGGAGGGCGGCGCGGCGTCGGCTTGCACGCCATGAGCGGCATCGACATGGCGCTGTGGGACATCAAAGGTAAGGCGCTCGGACTGCCGGTCTGGAAACTGCTCGGCGGCGGCTTTCATCAGAAGATTCGGCCCTACGCTAGCGTGCTGTTCGGGGACACACCCGACGAAACCTATGAGATCGCCCGCCGTCTGGCAGACCGCGGATTCACCGCCGTGAAATTCGGGTGGGAACCGATGGGTGAGAGCGAAGCCAATGATATCGCGCTCGTGAAGCGTGCCCGCGAGGGTCTCGGCGACAACCCCGACCTGATGATCGATGCCGGCCTAGTCTGGGACGCTAAAACGGCCATCCAGAGGGCCCACGCTTTTTCCGAGCACCACATCTTTTGGCTCGAAGAACCCTTGCGCCCCGACGATTATCTGGGCTACGCCAAGCTGTCGTCCGCGACCGAAGTCCGCATCGCGGCCGGTGAGGAAGAGAGCAACCGCCAGTCGTTCATCGACCTGATGGACCAGGGCCAGATCGACATTGTGCAAGTGGACCTGACGCGCTGTGGCGGCTTTACCGAAGCGATGAAGATCGCCAGCCTGGCCACCGATCGCGGACTGCCGGTCGTGAATCACGGCTTCACCACCTATATCAACGTCGCGGCCGCACTCCACTTCCTGAACAGCGTGTCCAACTCCTTCATCTGCGAATTCGTAGCCGAGGAAGAAACAACGCTCCGGGACCTCCTGACCCAACAGCGCATCGTCGCCACGGACGGTATGCTCGAGATCCCCGACGCTCCCGGATTGGGCATCGATCTCAACGAAGACGCCGTCGCGAAATATCTTGTTTGCTGACCCGGCGCCAGAACCCGAAGTGTCCAATGCTTACAATTCAAGGGCTTGCGCCAAGTTCGTTGAAACGTCTTGAAGGTGATTGTTCATGGGGGCTTCTAACAGCTACAGAATCGTCTACAGCGGGCTGACGTTGGTCCTTTCTCCCGCGTGGAGACAAGGGATGCATTGAGACGTTCTCAGCATCCAACCCACGGACCCACGGGGAATCGGTTGCCCTCTGCCCGCATTTCCCCCGGGAAAATCCATTCCAGCCGTCGGTCAGAGTCCCTAGCCCGAATATTTCACGACAGGTATGGGCAAAAGGCCTTCTCTTGAGGCATAACTGAGTTACCAGGCAGCAGTTAGCGCCAAACAGGAGAAGGCCTTCGCCATGACAGAGTGTAGCCAAACCCAGTTCGAGTTTGCGAGTCATTTTTCACGCGCGGTCGTGGCCGATTTCGACGGTGGCAGGCTGACCAGCGACGGCGGAGCGCTGCTTTTGCGGCAGGTGGATCGGCGGATCAACCTGTTGCCGCGCCTGGCTAAGAGTTTCACCGACTTTCGTTCGCCCGAGCGCATCGAGCATGGCGTCGAGCAGATGTTGGCGCAGCGCGTCTATGGGTTGGCGCTGGGCTACGAAGACCTCAACGATCACGATCAGCTTGATGCGGTTCTCCATCTCGCCACGCGGGCAGTCAAGTTGCTCGTACAGTTCCCGCGGTCTCCACTCAGCACCTTTCAATGAAGTGGCCAGATAACGAGGATTCTGCTTGCCCTCGATCTGCTCGGCCTTGGCCACCACACGCCGTTGGCGCGACCAACTCTTCAGCGTGCGATAGCGGAACTCGGTGTAAGTCCGCGCCGCCTTGCCGCTGCGCTGGGATGCAGTCGCTGCTTTACGCAGCGCCTTGTCGATCCGCCGGCGCAGCCGATCGTTACGCGCCAAGCCGAATACGTATTCCACGCCGTTGTCCTCGCACCAGCGCATCAACTCCTCGCGGCAGAAGCCCGAGTCGGCGCGCAGTACGATGTGCACCTCACTCCAGTGCTCGCGGATCTGCGCCACGATGCGCCGGATCTCCTCGAGACTGCCTGCACTGGCATCCTGGTTGGCCTCTCGCAAGCGCACGCCCAGCAACTGATCGCCACAGAAAAGATACAGCGGCAGGTAACAGTAGTGATCGTAGAAACCGTGAAAGAAGCGTCCTTGCTGATGGCCATGCAAGGGTGTATCGGTGACGTCGAGATCGATCACGATCTGGCGCGGCGCAGTGGGCTTGGACTCCACAAACAGCTCCACCAACAGCCGATCGATGGCCGCTGGGTCGTAGCGGACCTTCTTGTAGCGTTGCTGTTGGGCACCGCTGCCGGGAGTGCTCTCCAGCCGGCACAAGGTACTCTTACTGGCCAGCGCCGTGCTGAGTTCGCGCTTGCCACTGAGCACGTTCATCAACGGATCGTGGCGCAGTCTGAGTCTGTTTGCCGACCGCATGAGCGCCGAGACGATGCGCGCCAATCAACTGCGCTTGTATCTGTCGGCGGCGGCCTACGTGCTGGTCGACACGCTGCGGCGTCTGGCGCTGGCGGGTACCACGATGGCGCGAGCGCAGTCCCAGACGATCCGCTTGCGCTTGTTGAAAATCGGTGCGCAGATTCGCGGCAGTGTGCGGCGCCTGCGGCTGTCGCTGTCTTCCGGCTACCCCTGGCAGAAGCTTTTCGTTCACGCCTGGGCGGCACTACGCTGCTGAGCCAGCAGCCGGTTGAACAACTCCTAATCGATGGCTTCTCTGGCGCTGGTTCTGGCCGCAGTGTGCCCAAACTCGCTCAAACCACTTCTTGCACCGCCCGCAACCGTCGCAATCGAGCCTGGTTGCGCTGACTTAATGCCTGCCGCTGCCCCTTCCACCGCCGCAACTCCCCTTGAGCCTGCCTCCCAGCCCTCCGCCAGTTGCTGGTGAAATTTCCGGGCTAGTCCGGCGACTGAATTCCTGGAACCGGCGACGCGCCCGGCAGGGGCTTGCCCCCCCATATACCGGCCTGTGGCGTGGAAGCCTCGCAGACGCGTTCCAAAAGCTGCAGCACGAGGGCTGGGATGGGGGCGCCCCAGCCCATCTAGACGTCTCGGTCGGCATTGGCCCGTGCCCAAAAGGATAGCAGCCCGTGGTGAAAGTGCCGTGGGTCGCGCGGCGGGCTTCTGCGGTCGTTCGGCTAGGAGTGAGGAGGACGGCGATCCGCCCCGATCTTCTCCGACGAACGACAACGCCGACGGCCGCAAGTGTCCGCCGCCCAACGGGTTGCGCGCTGTCAGGGGACTTAGGAATCGTTGCTGGGCGCACAAGTCGTTGTCTATGATGTCCCAGTCGGCTTCGTAGCCAGAAAAGCGCGCAACGCGGCCCGCGTCACTTTCACCACGGGCTGATGGGTGCCCATAGCGCAGGCGTTTGGGCCAGCCTCTAGGCCGGGCCACAAGATAGGATAGTGATATATACATGCAGATACCCTGCCTACCAAAAACGGTCCTACAAAAACTGTCCTCCGCATCGCGCGACCAGGGAAGTACTTGATTGCTAAAGACTAAAACGAGCACGCCCGCCTCCCCTGTGCGGTTTACTTAATGCGATGAAAACGTTGGTTCGATGGGCTCGCCGCCGCCGGTCTCGTGTTTGATGCCTGACTGCGGCTAGATTCGCTACCATGACTCAGGGCTGCTTAGCCTCGGCCGGGCGAAACGCGGGACCCTCACCCGTTGGCGGCCTCTGATTTCAGGGATTCGCTCGCAGGGAATCGATGGAAGCCGGAGATCGTCCACCTCAGGGGCTCAGTCAGCGTCGCTGGCGAGACAGGTGCCCAATCTGTCACCGCGGGCACCGCGTCCTTCGTGATACGGAATCAGGATACGTATTCGTGTGCTGCAATTCCTGCGGTGAGTACGAAATCGATCGAGCCCTCGCCGTCGAGCTTACAGCCTTTGCGTCCACCGACCCCGACTATAGGCTTTGCCGCTACCTCGGCTGCCACACAAGACAACAACCCGAAGGGGCGAAGCTTATACGGATCAGCCAGGAGGATTGGAAGGTCCTCGCCCTCACACACCAACAGGTCCCGCTCAGATCAAAGCTTGAAAAGCTTCTTGAACTATTGGCAAGGCGTTGCGGAGCGCCAGGCCGATGGGCCGAGTACGATCCCTTCACGGACGGGTTTTTGATTGACGAACCTTGGGAAGATTCCTTTCTCGTCCTGGCCTATCAACTCGCAGAGGATGGGTGTATCGAACTCGAACGCGACTGCGCGATACCTCAGCGATTTAGGCTCACCGTAACGGGTCAATTGAAGCAGCAGGAAATCTCTAAGGTGGATGGGAAACGGGAAGGTACTACCACCCGTCAAGTCGGTCCCGCCTCACAGCGTAGAGGGAAGCCCGGCCCCCAGGCGATGGTTGATGACCACACAAAACTCAAAATAGCCACTGATTCCTGTGGAGATAGCTGGAGTAGCGCAGCTAATCTGCCAAAGGTCTGCCGCAAGCTAGATAGAGCAGGTGTGCGCCTTCCAACAACGTGGCGACGACCAACAAAACTACCCGAGTCCTGGAAAGACAGGGACCATCTGGCAGAGTCATGGGTTACTGCCCTTGAATTCGGCGGTAGAGAGCCCGTCCTCAAGGTAATCCGCCAACGACTCAGACAATTCGCAGAATCTTCCCGTTAAGCCCTCCGGTTCAACTCTTGGAATTGCTGTCAATTCCTGCCTGGCCTTCATCTCATTCATTACAGGCCACTTAAGAATTGACTTGACAGGACTTTGGCAGCTAATCCCGCTGTCCTATGATCCTGGTAGCACGTCGCTTGTCTCAACAAATCAACAGATCAAGCGTCTGGTCCGGGACGCCGCGTCAAAGCGCCCAGGACGCTCTTTGAGACCTAAACCGTGCGGGAGCGAGTTCACTTGCAGCCAGCAAGCAAAGAGGCCCGACGGAGGAATGCAGGCGGACCGGTGGAGAGCGACATTGGAGGGGGTTGAAGTTTTGTGAGGAGGAAGAGGTTCGAGTGCCTGTAACTGTGTTTAGGGATGGTGACGATGAGTGACGCAGGTGACACAGAAATGCGGTTGAGCTTTCATATGCCTACGTTAGGAGATTTGGCAGTGTAGTTGTGTCACTTGTGTCACTCCGACTGCCGAGAGGCAAGGAACGAGGGGTCCTGGACCCCTCTAGCGGGCTCATTGTTCAAAAGAGTAACGGCGAAGAACGCGGTTCGCGGAAGCAGACGATCTACGATCATGCCCAGAGCCGACAGTAGTCTTGCAGATCGGCAGCGGTGGATGCGCGAGCGCCACGCACCCGAGGATTCTGCCGCAGACCTGCGCGCGGTCGGTGTGTTCGGTTTTGAGCGCCACTACACTCCGAAGCAACTCGGCGAGTTGTGGGCCTTGGGTGAAAGCACGGTTCGACGAATGTTCCAGGATGAGCCTAGGGAACGCGGAACCAGGAGGCACAACAGCAGACCCTCCGGAATCGCGTAGTCAAGAATGACCGAGAGGAACCAATTCACGGAAGCGACCGAACTCCATTTCACCGTCCAGCAGGTCGCGGTGATGTGGGGGCTCTCTGACGAGACCATTCGCCAGTTGTTTGCCGCCGAGCCCGGCGTGCTCCGGCTCGGCAACAACAGGTCCACGCTCAACAAGCGCCGCAAGGTCCAACTGTCGATTCCCCTAAGTGTCCTACAGCGCGTGCACCGTGGGCTAAGCGGGAGCGAGTAGAATACTTCCATGCTGACCATCTTCCGACGCCACGGCCCCCGATGCGGCAAGAAATCGCGTACATACAAGCGCTGCAAGTGCCCGATTTGGGTTGAGGGAACGGCCAAGGGCAAGCGAATTCCCCGGCAAGCGGTCGGGACGCGTTCCTGGGAAGAGGCCGAAGAGATCCGCCGACGCATGGAAGGTGGCAAAGGCGAGCCCGTCACGATGGCGCTGGCAGTCGCGGACTTTCGGGCCGACATCGGGCGGCGGAACTTGAGCCCTGAGACGGTGCGCAAGTATGAGCGCCTTCTTCGCGACCTGGGAGATTTCAGCAAGCGGACCGGCCTAGTCCGCGTGCACTCGCTCACCGTGGCCGACGCGCGGCGGTTCGTCTCGGAATGGGGATTTGGACCCAACACGGCAGCCAAGCACATCGAGCGGCTGAAAACCTTCTTTCGTTTCTGTCGCGAGAATCGCTGGGTCGAAGAAAACCCAGCCGATCCGATCAAGGCCCCAGTGATCCGCTCAAGTCCAACGCTACCGTACGCTCCCGAAGAAATGGCCGCGATCGTCGCTGCCTGCCCCAACACAAAGTTCCGGGCCTTTGTCCTGTTGATGCGGTACTCTGGGCTCCGGGTGGGTGACGTGGCAAGGCTGGAGAAATGCCGCATCAGAGACGGCAAGCTGCTGCTGTATACCCAGAAAACCGGCATCCCCGTCTATGTTCCCCTGCCAGACGTGGCAGTCAACGCACTCGATTCATTCCCTCACGCCAACGCCCGATACTACTTCTGGTCAGGCGAAAGCACAACGGACGGGGTGTCGCGGACATGGATCAACCGTTTGGCCGAAGTGTTCCGCGATTCCAAAGTCCCCGGAGCCCGCTCGCACCGTTTTCGTGACACCTTCGCCGTCGAGTTGTTGCTACATGGTGTCCCACTGGAGAGAGTATCCGTCTTGCTCGGCCATGCGAGCATCAGAGTTACCGAACGGCACTACGCCCCGTGGGTCAAGGCAAGGCAGGAACAAGCCGAAGCCGACGTGCGCCGGACGTGGCAGTCCGACCCGCTCTTGTTGAGCGAAGGGTACAATCCAGGTACAACACAATGATAACTTCTTTAAAATCAGTGGCGGTGAGGGTGGGATTCGAACCCACGGACCCCGTAAAGGGTCAACGGTTTTCGAGACCGCCCGATTCAACCACTCTCGCACCTCACCGCTTTTGATTTTACTACACGTGGTCCGCCGGTTTCCTGGGGGGAAGGTGAGGTGGGACAACGCGCAGGCTTGACGCGACCGCCGCCGTTGGGGAAAGCGTAGGGGCTTGCCCGGCCTCGCGAGGAATCGCGACGCGGTAAACCTGGTGGTTCGCACCACGGTGGCAGGTCTCGCTTCTCCGCTCTTTGGTCTCCGTTTGTGTTCTGGATGCCTCGCGCTTAGTCCGTGGGCGGGAGAGTTTTGTCGCGGACCAGTTGCTGCCAGCGGCCGGCCGAAGCGCAGGCCAGCAGGGGCTCGATGTAGCGCTCGTGGCCGGCGGCGTATTGCGCCAGGCTCGCTTCGATGGCCGCTTCATCGAACCATTCGTGGCCTCGGAGCTCGTCGATCGAGGTGTTGAGGAAATGCATCGCGTCGGGCCGGCGGAAGCGCTCGCCGAGGCCGGTGGGGAAGGTGATGTCCTCGCTGCCGCCGGCGAGGCTGCGCCGAAAAGGCTGCAGAAAGCGCTGGTAGAAGAGGCTCTCGCGCACCAGATCGCGCCAGGAGCGCGGCGGCAGGCGCGGGGGCGCTCCGGTATTCGCGTCGATCACTTTGACCGCCGGGTGGTCGAGCTTGAGCAGCGCCTGCACGAAGGCCCGGCCGTTGGCGCGGTCGCGGGCGCGGCTGTGCGTGTACCAGGTCCACAGGGCGGGGTGGAAAATCGGCGACAGCACGTCGAGCTCCTCGCACCAGCCCAGAAACGTTCCGTAGTGGATCTGGCGCGAGATGCGTTCGAGGACTCGTTTTTCGAACGCCAGATCGAAGCCGTCGCTGCTTTCGGGCGTGAAGGTGGCATCGAGCGCCGATAGGCGAGCGTCGAGCGCTTCCCTGCCCCGCGGGGTCAACAGCGCGATCGCGTCGTCGGCCGCGAAAGCCGAACCGCGGCCCGAGATGCGCTCGAAGAAGCGCGCCGTCCGTGGCATCGACGCGGCCAGCGCCAAATGGGAATAGCCGCTGGCGGGCAGAAGGAAATAACCCTTCAGCAACGTGTCGAACAGATAGGCGTGGGTGACGGCGGCGACGCCGTCGGAGCGCCACTGCGCGCCGAAGCCGAGGTGGTTAAAAAAGTGCGCGTCGTGCATGGCGCCGCCGGTGGCCACGGCAAGTTTCGCGGGCGGCAGCAGGTCGGCGTCGCGGTGCGGGAACACGCGCAACTCGGCGCCACAGCAGGACGCCAGCTGGCGCGCGATGCCGGTCTCTTCGTCGTAAAGTTCCAGCGTGATGGTCTTGCGGCCGGGGCCGGCCAGGGCCAGCACCAGGCGCGAGTCGAGTCCGCCGCTGAGCAGCAGCCAAACATTGGGATCGGTCCAGGTCTCGGCGACGGCCTTTTTCATGGCGGTCAGCAGCGCGCCCGCTGGGTCGCCGCGCACGCGGCGGCGGTCGAGATCGGCGTCGACCGGCTGGCGCAGGCGCGTTCGGCCCACCTGCTCGGAGCCGCGAAATCGAAGCACGTCGCCCGGCGACAACTCCTCGACGCCGCACAGCGTCGTGTCGGGCGTATACAACGAACCCAGCGCCATCGTTTCAAGCAGCGCCGGCCAGTTCACCTCGACGCCGGCCTCCATCGCGATCGTCGAAAGCTTGTCGGAAACCAGCAGACGATCCGCGGCGCGGTGGAGGTAGAGCGGGCGCGTGCCCAGCGGATCGACGAACACCGTGGCTTCCGCGGGAACGCCCGGCCGCGGCTGCAGGATCCCGAAGCCACGAAAGCTCCCCCAACGCCCGCCGCCCAGCCAATCTTCGAGCGATTCGCCGCTTACGGGATAGCGGTCGGGCTGGCCTTCGACCAACAGCAGCCGGCCGTCTTGCTCGCGGGTCCACCACTGGCGGCTTTCGCGGCGAAAACTCCACGCCAGGCGCACCGTGCCCCAGGAAAAAGTTTGCTCGCAAGCCGAGCCGCCCAGATCGACAGGGTGCAAGGGCGCACCGGCCGGGTTGGCCTCGCTCGCTCGAATTTCCAGACAAAAACCAGCCATCGTTCTAGACCGCTTCGCTCATACGCCGAGCCTCGCCCATAGCGACGCGCGCTCGGACCTTTCCAGAACCAAACCCATCGACAGCCCCAGGGCGAACACGCAGACCAGCAGCACCTCGCCCCCGAACGCCAGCCAGTTCTGCGGGGCGTGAACCCGGCCGATCCACTCGGCGAGGGTGAAGGTCAGCAGGCCGACCACCATCGGGCGGCCCAGACCGTAGGTCAACCATTTCCACTGCGGAATGCCCAGCCCTCTCGACATGTACCAGGGCAACACGACGGTTTGCGAAATCAGCAGCGGGATGGCGGTTCCGGCGGCAACCCCGGCCAGCCCGTAGGGTCCCACCAGCGCAATCGTCAGCACGATGTTCAGCATGGCCTCGAGGATCGTCAGCCACATCAGAAACGTCAGCTTGCCCGAGGCGAAGATCAACTGCCGCGACATGCTTTGAATCAGATGCGGCAGATAGGCCAGGCCGAGCACGAAAGCCACCGTGTCGCTGCGCAGGGTCAGCGGGCCGGAGACGTATTCGGGGCCGACCCACAGGCGCAGGAAAAACGTCGCAAAGCTCCACACGCCGGTGATGGCGACGAGGGCGGTGACGGCGGAGAACCGCGTCCCAGTGAAGTAGAGCTTGGTCAGCACGGCGCGGTTCTGCTGGGCGTAGAGCTCGGTGAGCCGCGGCGTGTAGGCACGCGTGATCTCGAACACGGCGTTTTCGGTATAGAAGATCAGCATCCGGCCCAGGGTGTAGAAGGTGACCCAGCGGACCTCCATAAACATCGCGATCAGCACCAGATCGGAGCGGCGCAGCACGGTCTGGGCGATGTTGATGACGAAGGTGCGGGTGCCGATGTTGGTGAGCGCCTTGAGCTCGCTGCGGCGAAACAGCGTTGGATGCAGCGAAACGCTGGGCAGGCGGCGTTTCAGTAACACATAGAGGCACAGCCAGTTGAGCGCCTTGCCGCCCGCCTGCAGCGCGCTGAGGGCCACCAGGCCCCCGCCGGCTCCCAGCACGACGTAGATGCCGATCGCCACGAATACACGGGACGCGACGTCGACGCCGTTGACGATGTCGAGGCGCTGCTGCGCGACCAGCGACGCCGAAAAGACCTCCATGGGCAGCGTAGCGCCGATGGTGCACGCCAGGATGCTCATCGCCATCAGGACTTCGGTGGCGTCCACGTCGCCTTTGACGAACAGGTGCGGGAAGGCAAAGGCAAGGCCGACGCCGCCGGCGGCAGCGACCGCGCCGAGCAGAGAGAGCGTCCAGAATGCCGAGGCGATCAGGTGGGTGGTCTGCTCGACCTGGCTGCGGGCAAGGTAGGTGGCAACATGAAACGTCACCGCGCCGCGAATACCCAGGTCGAGCAGCCCGTAGTAGCCAAGCATCTCGGCGATGAGCGCCCATGCCCCGTAACGCGCATCGCCCAGGTGCCGGATGATATAGGGCGAAAGGACGAACGTGATGGCGATGCCGAACCCGAAGGCCGCCAGATTGGTAACGACGTTCCTAGCCAGCAGGGAGTGTTTCAACACGGTGGGTACTTGAGCCGGAAAAAGAGCGCAAGCCGTCGGCAGCGAGCCTGAACGCACGCACGGGAACCCCGACGTCCAGCCGAACCAGTAGGTTGGGAGCAGGACCTTTGTAAGTTCCTTGAGCGGTATTGGGACAGGGCACGGGCAATACCCTTGCTGTGGTGCGACGGGGTCATAACTGGCGAGGATTCGCAACGCCGCTAACCGTGAAGTTCACGCCACGGGCGCGGATACTGGATCTATTGACCTTTCTTACCTTTAACGGGAAACACTTCGCGGACCTACTGAAGCGTTTCCGGCGTATCCCCGGCTAATCCCGTCTCGCTGTCGCGGAAGCTTCCGCTGCGCATGTCGCCGCCGCACATCAGGCGGTAGTCATACGAACCGCCCGGTTCGACGGCCAGCTCGGCGGAACGCAGGCGGCCGGTCAGATTGTCGGCCGCGGCAGTACCGCCCGCGGTGTCGGCGTCCCTGCTCCCGGCGGGCCAGGCCTCGACCACGCAGGGCTCGGCCACCGACGACGCGCTGACATCATATTGGAACACGGCTTTGTTGCCGCTGGCGTTGACCTTCAGGTCGAGAATCCGCGCCGGCGGCGGCAGCGCATCGCAGGTCGAGGACGCCCCGGTCGGCGAACTCGCGGCCGTCGAAAGAGCCAGCGGCTTGGCCGCGAGCGATCGCGCTGCCGGCAGCGGTTGTCGTTCGGTTTCCCAACCCAGGCCGGCCACAAGGTGGACACCGGAACCGGCATCCGCGTTGCAACTCAACCACAGAGCGCTGGACCGCGCGGCTTGCGCGCCGATTTGGCGTTCGAGCGGGGTTGCTTCCTTCTGGGCTCCGCAGAGGCCGTCCGCCGCGGAAGCCACGCCTGAGTCGAGCAGGTTTCCCTCGATGACCGCCGCCGGGCTAATCGACGCAACCGTCGTCGCCGTGTCGGCCATGCGATCCACCGGCGCAAGCTCAAAGGCTTCGGTCACGCCACGAAAAATGTTCGACCGGAACACGGTGCTGCTCGTCGCGGCCAGCGAAACCGCGGCCGGGTAGTCCCGGCTGCCGGCCCAACTGTCTTCGAACAGATTGAACTCGAAAATGCCGCGCGAGTTGGCGGCCATCTCGATGAGCGGCGAGGGCGCACGGTAGAGCCCGTCCCACTCGGCACGGCAGGGGTTGCGGGACGGCGGCCGCTGCACGGTGTTATAGCGAAACTCGATGGCCGCACCGGCGGTTCCCGCAAGCGCCGCGCCGGCGGCCTCGATGTAGTTGTTGCGAAACCTGAGCGGGCCCGCCCCACCAGCCACCACGGTCGAGGTGTCCTTGCCCGAAGGCAGCACGCAGTCGCCTTCGAGAAACGAGTTGGTCACGCTAATGCGCTCGCCCGCCAGCAGGGCGATCGGCCCCGAGCGGGTGGCGCCACGCGAGTGGAAGTAGCATTGGTCGATGACGACGTCCTGGGCGGCTTCGAGACGCAGCAGCGGCACGCTATGGGCGTCGTCGCCGACCAGCTCGAGCCCGCGCAGCAGCAGGCCGCGCACCGGCGAGCCGGCTTCGGAGACGAACACGGCGCCGGGAGACCCGCTCGCCTCGAGGCGCGCCAGCAAGGCCGCGTGCGAGGGCGTGATACGTCCGCCGGCCGCGGGCAGCGCCGCTTCCGCCGTCGTCGTGATCACCACCGGGTTATCGGCGGGGCAATCTAGCGGGCCAAGCGCTATGGGCCGCGACACACGCAGCCCTTCGCCGGCCGGCAGCGCGATGCGGTCGCCGCAGGCCGCCGCCGCGAGCAAACTCTCGAGTTGATTCTCGTCCGCCGCCGTGCAGGGCGCTTCCCCGCAGCCGCCGGCGAAGGAAGCGCGTGGCGCGATCACGCCGCCGCTCGTCCGCGCAGCCCTCGCCGCCTCGACTTTCGCGGACTGCGGCACGAAGCGCGGCCCGCCGCCGTCCGGCTCGCCGGCCGCCGCTCGCGCCGCCTCGACGGCCTCGCTGGCGTGCAGCGCATCATGCACGCTCGTCCCCAGCGCCACTTCCAGCCGCTTCACATCGACGCCGGGGTTTCCCGGCAGCGCCACGCTCGGCTGAACGCTGTCGAGGCTGCCGAACACCGACAGAAAACGCTGCTGCGCAGTCTTGCCCGCGGCGCAGGTGATGTTCGAAAACCCTTTGTAGAACTCCTCGCAGTCGGCCTTGGTGAAATTCACTTTCGGCGAGGAGTCGTCGAAGTTCTCGTCGCGCGTGGTGCCGCGCACGCCGGGGATCACCACGTTATCGGAGAACACCGAGTTGGGGTCGGGCCCCGGAGCCTGCACGAAATATCCGCGGAAGGCGTCGCTGGCCGAGCCTTTGATCGGCGGCACGGCCCAGTTGAGCGCCCAGGCTTCGGTGAGGCCGCCGTTGGCGAGGTCGGTGTTGTGCGGAAAAATGTTGTAGCGAATCACCACGCCGGCGCTGCGCGCATTGTTGAAGTTCACGAACTTGGGGTTGGTGCCGCGCTGGTCGAGCACCGTGTTGTGCGTGAACGCCAGATCCTCCACCGCTCCAAACACCCACAATACCGCGCCGCCGGAGCCGGTTCCCTCTGCCAGGGTCAGGCCGGTCGATTGCGCCGGCTCGGCGTGCATCTTCCAATAGTTGATCTCGGCGAACAGGTTATTGCTGATGTTGAAGCGCGCGCTGATGTCGGTGCCGAAATCGCGATTGGTGTCGTCGCCGACGACGTAGAGGGCGTGAGAGACGCGCCGGAAGACGTTATTGGTGACGGTGACGTCGCTGACTACGTTGTCGGTGACGCCCTTGACGCCGCGCGGACTGAATGCGACGGCGGGGCCCGTTGGCGTGCGGTCGGCCCAGCAGCCGTCGAAGGTATTACCGTCGATCAGGATGCGCTTGCCTTTCTTGATCTCGATCAGGTGCGAGGACACGTAGCGCCGGCCGTCGGACTCGGCGCTGCCCGAGCGCAGCCGGTCGCTGTTGTAGAACAGATTGCGCGTGATCGTGATGTCGGTCGGCCGCATCTCGGGGCCGTTGCGAGATTCCTGGATGAACAGCGGTACCCCGGGCGCGTTGAGAAACGCGTTATTGGAAAGCTTCAGGCGCTGGCCGTTGCCGATTTCGACGATCGTCGCGCCGCGCCCGCCCGGTTCGATCGCGCCCGAAAGCGGATTAACCGGCCCCCAGTAATTGAACTGGTCGAAATAACTGTCGATGATCGCGCTGTCGCTGCCGTGCATCGCGACCGCCATCAGAACGCGCGTCGGGAATCCGCGGCCGTGGATGTAGCAGCGGTCGAGGACGATCCGTTCGCTACCCTCCGCCAGCTCGACGATCTGAAAAAAGATGTCGGGGTTGTAGCTGAGAAAGCCGCCCGAAGTATAGGGTCCGTTGCCGGCCGTTCCCGGCAGCTCGAGTTGGGTCGGGCTCAGCACGCGGAACAGATGGCTGCCGTTGGCGGCGGTGTTGCCTTGTACCTCGGCGATCTGGACGCTGGAACGCACCGTCACCGTTCCGCAATCGGAGTGGCAGGGATGCGACGGGCCGTTGCGCAGCTTCACTTTGTCAACCGAAGTCTGATCGACGACCCACACGCCGTTATACTCGGCCACCGACGAATCGCGAATCTCGATCGACTGATTGCGCTGCAGGCCCTGTCCGCGCGGAAGCGAAAGCGCGCCGCCCGCGATCGAGGAAATAGGGCGCGCAGCCGGCTCGTTGAGGCCGTGAGGCGTTGCCGTCGTGCACACGATCGGCGAGGTGTTCGAGCAATCGGTGATGGCGCTGCTGAGCGCGTGGACAATATAGCCGCCGCCGCTGTAGCTCCCCTTGGGTTGCGCCCCGCGAATGCGAAAACTGGTCGGGCTCCGCACGCCGATCTGCCAGACGCCGTTGGCGCCGGTCGTCCCTTCAACGCCCGCCACGTAAACCTGATTGAAGTGCGCCAGGCCGTGGGGCTGGTCGACGGTCACGACGTCGCCTTTGATGGCGACGATCTTGCGCACCGTCGGCGGAATCTCATCGTGGCGGGGATGGGTGATCTCAATACCGATCAGCCGCCAGCCTTCGGTACAGGTGCCGGAGGAACAGCGCGCCGTGCTCAAGGCGGTGTGGTGGTCCTGCCCCAGCGAGGTCGGCTGCGGCGCTGTCGACAACGTCGCCAGGCGCGGGCGGTAGGAGGGATCGATGCGCACGCCCGGCGGCGGCAACTGGTCGTCGGGAGTGGAGGGCCGGATCACGACCATGCCGGGCCCGATCTTCTTGGGAAGCTCGAACTCCCCGTAGCAGGTGGCGCCGGCGGGGATCACCACCTGATGATTGCGCGAGGTGTCGGCCGCGGCCGCCGCCACGAGCTTTTCCTGGAAATCGGTGCAGCGATTCTGGGAATCCACCGCGACGGTGAAAGTCGATCCGTTGATCTCGGGCAGCGAGGTGTCGACCGGGGCGGGCAGCGCGGGAGGCACCGGCACGACGGCGGGAGCGGCGGCGGTGACGAAATACGGCAGGCCGCCGCGCTGTTCGCAGACATAGCCTTCGAACTTGCCGGCGTCCGGGCAAGTCCACGAAGTGTCGAACCTCTTCTTGTTGTCGCTGACCACCGGCCGGAAGTAGTAGCGCGTGGCCGGGCTCAGTCCACCGACCAACTGAATGCGGCCCCGCGCGTTAGCGCTGCCGCCACCCGAGGGCTTGGTTTGGAACCGCAGTTCGGGCGTCGTGCCGTAATCGACGCGCTCGACGGTGTTGGCGCCCGGAATCGCGGTGTCGAACAGCACCTTGACCGAGCTGTGGCTGATGGATTCGACGCGCAGCCCGGTGGCCACAGCATTGCCGGGAGGAGAGGTGCCGTCCAACGGCCCGCGCGTCCGCGGCGGCGCTTGCCCGAGGCCTATTCCGACCGAACCGATTAGCAGGGTAGCGAACAGCCGCAGCATCGCGAACTCCAGGAGAACCCCAGCCTGACGGACTGCTAAGCCGGGTTTTGGCAAAACACGAGCGGTATTCGGAGGAGGGACCCAATCGTTGCGGAGAGTCGTCTGTCGTTGCGCGTTTGGTGGACTACGCCATCCCGCCGCCGAGCAACCCGCCACCCCTGGCTATGGCGCGGTTGGCGTCCCTTGGGCGCTTCTGCAAGCCAATCTCCTGCGGTCAGTCTAACATAGCGCTCTGCGGCGGCACCTGCGGTGTTTACCGGACATTCTTAGGAAAATTGAGCCTCAGGTCGAGGCCTTCTGGGGAAAAACTCTACCCCGAAGGTGATGGAAGAGACGGGGCTGGAAGGAGTGCTCGAAGGGGTGCGGGACCGAACGCGGAGCGATACGCCTGACCTCGAGGCCGGCGGGGTGCGGGGCTACTCCGATTGCTTGCGGCGAAAAACGGCCATCGCTTTACGCCAGTACACCTTCACGGTGACCACCGCGGCCAGAAAACCTCCGACCGCGATCTGCAGCATCATGCTGCCCGACGAAGGGTCGAGATAGGCCTGGGCCCGCGCCGGCACCACCAGCATCGCCACCAGGCAAGCCAGTACAAAGCGTTCGTATTTCATCGTTCCGTTCCCGGCACCTCGATCCATTTCCAACTCCTCCCGCGTCGCTTCCAAGCGCAACAACAATCCCAGAAAATGGCATGGTAGCACAACCGTAATTCGACAGGAACCGCACAGAAGCCTGGAGCGGCACAGCGTGGCGCGGGCCTGTGGCCGGCGGCGTCGACCTCGGGTCGACGTTCTCAACCAGATCAACCAGCGTTCCCAACCAGGGTTCTCAACCAGCCACCACCACAATCAGAATCCCCTCTGCCGCCACCCCAAGCCCACGCAGGCAAGATTGCCTGTCCCACGCCCGCCCCGAGCCCCAAGAGTAAGTTAGAGTGATAAGCAAGATCGTAGAGACACGCAGCCAGCGGTCGCGCGCCGGCCCCGGTTGGATCGAGGGACCCGTTTCGATCGAACTCGCCGAACCCGCCTGCCGCGTTCCCGCTATGCCGGCAAACCTTCGTTTCCCCACCGAACAAAGCCGCGGCCGCCGTTTTCCCGAACCGGCGCACCCCTACCGCAACCCCTATCAACGCGACCGCGACCGCATCGTGCACGCTCGCGCCTTCCGCCGCCTGGAGCACAAGACGCAGGTCTTTACCTCGCCCGACTCCGACCATTTCCGCAACCGCCTGACGCATACCATCGAGGTCTCGCAGATTGCGCGCACCGTGGCCGGGGCGCTCGCGTTGAACGAGGACTTGGTCGAGGCGCTGGCTCTGAGCCACGACCTGGGTCATCCGCCGTTCGGGCACGCCGGCGAGGAAGTGCTCGACCGCCAGATGCGCCGCTACGGCGATTCGTTCGACCACAACCTGCATTCGCTGCGCATCGTCGATCATTTCGAGCACCGCTACCCGCGCTTTCGCGGCCTGAACCTGACTTTCGAGGTGCGCGAGGGCATCGTCAAGCATTCGCGCGCCTATGACACGTCTGCCTATCCCGAATTGGCCGAGTTTTTGCTCGACCAACGGCCGCTACTCGAGGCGCAACTGATCGATCTCGCTGATTCGGTGGCATACAACTGCGCCGATCTGGACGATTCGGTGGACGCCGGGCTGTTGGCGGCGTCGGAGGCGCGCCGCGAGGTCGACATGCTCGATCGCCTGATGAGGCAGGCGGCGCGAGAGTTCCCCGCCGCGCCGCTCACGCTGATTTTTCACGAGGCATTGCGGCGCGTGCTCGACCTGCTGGTATCGGGTCTGATCGAAGGCACGCGCCAGGCGATCGAAACCGCCGGAGTGGCCACCCCCGGCGAGGTGCGTAGCTATCCGAAACTGCTCGCCAGACTCACCGAAGAAGCTGCGGACATATCGGGCCAACTCCGGCAACTGCTACACCAGAAGGTCTACCGCTCCGCAGAGCTGGCCCAGGAACGCGAATCGACCGGCCGCAAGGTGGACCTGCTATTCCAACTTTTCATGGCGCACCCGGAAAGACTGCCTCAGCCCTATCAGCAACAGGCCGCCGAAGAGCCGCTGCACCGCCTTGTCTGCGACTACATCGCCGGGATGACGGATAAGTTTTTGCTGGCGCGGTATGGGGAGTTGATGGGCAGCGGGTAGTGAGTCGGCTTGCGGTTGGGCCCCTTGGGTGGGCTATATTGATGTGCGATCTATGCGATCAGGCATCATGTATCAGCCGAAGAGTTGGGGGTTTTCGCCGCGTGGCAAATCCGAGCCACGCGCGTCTCACCGCCACTTCGCGGCCAGAACAGCTGCTTCCACCACCGTTTCGCAAGGAGTATCCATGAACTGCACCCGACGTGACCTGGCAAAGCTCGCCCTGGCCGCTCTCCCCGCCGCCAGGCTACTGGCGAAGCCGAACTCCAACTTCGGCGGCGTCCAGATCGGAATCAACGCGCCCTACAGCTTCCACGGCGCCGCCAACAGCGCCGAGGAAGTCCTGGACGCCATGGTGAAGCTGGGCCTGAGCGCGGTCGAATTGCGCTCCCAGCCGGTCGAGATCTTCCTCGGAGCCCCCAGCATGCCGCGCGGCGGCCGCAACGCGACCGACGAGCAGCGAGCCGCGCGCCGTGCCGCGGTCGAACAGTTGCGCAAGTGGCGTTTGTCGGCATCGATGGACGGCTTCAAGACCTTCCGCAAGAAGTATGCGGACGCCGGGGTCAACATCGACATCGTCAAGTTCGACGGCGTCCAGAACATGACCGACGACGAGCTCGACTACAGCTTCCAGATCGCCAAAGCCTTGGGCGCCCGCTTCATCACCTGCGAACCCCCGCGCAGCGAAGCCAAGCGCATCGGAGCGTTCGCCGAAAAGCACAAACTCATGGTCGGCTACCACGGCCACACCAACGTCACCGGCCCGCAGGCCTTCGGCAGCCCGCAAAGCTGGGAAGAGGTGATGGCCTACTCGAAGTACAACGGCGCCAACGTCGACATCGGCCACTTCATCGCCGGCAATGGCTACTCGCCCGCCGAGTACATCAAGAAGCACCACGACCGCATCACCAACCTCCACATCAAAGACCGCAAGAAGAACCAGGGACCGAACATGCCCTGGGGTCAGGGCGACACGCCGATCAAGGAAATCCTGCAGTTGATGCAGCACGAGAAATACGACTTCATGGCGACCATCGAGATGGAGCACCCCATTCCGGAAGGCTCGAACACGATGGCCGAGCTGGCCAAGTGCATTCAGTACTGCAAGGACGCTTTGGTCTAGCGCACTACCGCAGATGTGGGGTCAGCTGGAATCGGCGTCGGGGCACGGTATGCCGTGCCCGCGGCCTGCGCGGAAATCAAGGTGTCTGAAGAAGCTGAGGCGCCCGTAGGCAAGGCGGGCGCAATTGGCCAGGCGGCCCGCAGGCTTCCGCCCGCGGCTCTGTTCCCGGTGGTCGCGCCTTAACGGCCTTGGGCTTGAAGTTGTGCGGATTGGATCTTTGCTCAGGCGTTCGAAAACGCAAAGAGCTGATTGCGGCTCATGATGAATAGCGCGCCGTTGGCGGGCACCGGCGTCGAATAGATCGACGTACCCAGGTTATACTCGCCGATCACCTTCTCCTCTTTCGACGCTTCCAAAATCACCAGGTCGCCGTCCTCGTCGCCCAGGTAAACCTTATCGTCGATCACCATCGGCGAACCCCAGATCGCGGCCAGCAGATCGTGCTTCCAAAAGGGCTTACCGGTCTTGATATCGAGGCAGTGCAGAAAGCCGCTGAAGTCGGCATAGAAGATCATGCCGTTGTAGACGGCGCCGGTCGAGATCGAGCGGCGGATGTCGGTGTAGTGCCAGATGCGGCCCGAATCGGTGATGTCGCCGCGCTTGGTACCATCGATCGCGTAAAGATGCCCGACGCCTTCGCCGTGCTCGGGGTCCTGGCCGTTGGCGACGTAGACGACGTTATCCACGATCACCGGCGTGGAGATCGTTTCGTTGCGCGTCTTGGGCCACACCGAATCCTTGGGGTTGGTGTCGAACTCCCAGAGCTTCTTGCCGGTCAGCGCTTCGTAGCCTCGCACGTGGCCGTCGCCCTGGGGATGGACGACCTGCACCACATCGCCGATCTTGCCGACCGCCGGGGAGGCCCATTGCCCGTGCAGGATGTGCTCGCCGCAGGAATTGTCTTCCCACACCAGCTTTTGCGTCGACTTGCTGATGGCGATGATCGACGGCGCGCGCGGCGAGGGCACATGGACGTGGCTTTCGTCCTGGCCGTTGGCGGTGCAGATGAACAGCAGATCTTCGTAGGAGACCGGTGAGGAATTCGACATGTTGTGGGGCTCGGAGCCCACTTCCTCCATCATGTCGAACTTCCAGAGTTCCTTGGCTCCGCCCTGGCCGTCGCCTTTGGTGTCGAGGCAGACGACTTCGCAGCGGTTGGTGGTGTAGTACAACTTCTCGCCTTCGACTAGCGGCGACGAGCAGACTCCCTGGAAGGGCCAGTCGTTGGCCCGCCCCGAACGCAGTTTCAAATTCGTGTGCTGCCACAAGAACTTGCCGTCGGCTTCGCTGAAGCACATCAGCACGCCGCGGTCGCCCGGCTCCTTGGGATTGCGCGCCAGCTCGTTATTGGTGCCCGCGTAGACCTGGCCGCCGGCCACCACCGGGTTGCCGTAACTCTGCGAGCCCAACTCCGCAACCCACTTGACGTGCTTCTTGGTCTTGATATCCCACGAAGTCGGCGCGCCCTTCATCGAGGAGACCATGTTGCGATCGGGCGTGCCGCCCCACATGGGCCAGTCGCTGCCCGAAGGATCCGCAGCCCGCGAAGGCCAGGCAAACGCTAAGGCGGCGGCGCCGCCGCTCAAAAGAAATTCTCGTCTGCGCATAGTTGAACTCAGGGGTTGGGATAAACCTTCAGGTTATCGAAGTAAACTCCGAACTGCGCGTCGGCGAAGATTCCAGGGCTGCCCTGCTTGTTCGGGATCGGATCGACGCGATCGATCGGCCAAGCATCGGGCTCGGCGTCGCCGACCTTCCAGGCCTTGCCGCGAATGCGCGTTTTGCCGTCGGCGCTATTGTCGACGCGCAGCTTGAGGCGATACCAGGTGTCGGGCTTCAACTCGAACGGCGCCTGCACCGCGCGCGCCGTCTCGGGCTGCCAGGAGTTCATCTCCAGCCGCTGGCTGTTGCCGAATGCAAACAGCGTGTAGCGCTGCGCGGTGATGCCGGCGTCGCCCATCTGGCGGCGTTTCTCGTTGATGCGGATATCGGCCTCAACCGTGTAGTTCGACCAGTCGGTGGGGCCCATGAAAACCCGCATGCGCTTGAACAGCGTTTCGTTCGGCGCTTTCTCGAGGACCTTCTGGCCGTCGAGCTCGACCACCTTGAAGCCGCCCGTCGTGGCGCTGACCCAATGCGGCGGCACGCTGCCGACCGCGTACGACTCGAACGTCTCATCCCACGGCAGCGGGGGCACCACGCGCGCGCGCGCTTCGCCCGTCACGCCGCCCACGGTGGCCTTGATCAGGCCCGCCTGGCCGGCATCGGTTTTCGCAAGCACCAGCTTGCCGTCGGCGACCGTGCCTTGCAGCCCATCGAGCGACCACGTGGCTTTTCCATCGCGCAGGAAGCGGCCCATTTTGTCATAGAGGCGCGCGTGCAGTTGCACCGTGTCGCCGGGCTTCAACACCAGTTCGGTCGGCGCCACCTGCACCCAGGCCGGGTCGCCCTCGCCGGGCTCCAGGTTGGGCTTCACCGGCTTCCACGGCGCGTTCGACGTTTTCTTGGGCCCGATCGCATACAGCGTGTCGCTCGAGACGAAATATACCCGGCCGCGCGCGATCGCCGCGCCCGCGATCACCGGCTCGGGCACCTCTTTCGAGAACAGGCCGTTCTTGCTGAGCGGCAAATCCACTTCGCTCAGAATCTCGCAGCGGTCCTCGTGCGGCCGCAAGATGTAGAACTTGCCATTCTCGGTGCCGGCGTAGATCTTGCCGTCGCCGAACACCGCCGAGGCCTTCTGGAACGTGCCCAAACTCTGCCGCCAAAGCTCGCGGCCCGTCTGCACGTCGAAAGCGGCCAGGTTTGCGCTGTTGTCGATCTGGTAGAAGCGGTCGCCATCGACGACGGGCGAGGAAAATCCGGCCAGGAATTCGCTCTTCTGCCACTTGATATCGCCCGGGCCGAGTTCGCCGGTCTTGGTGGCGTCGAAAGCGGCCAGCATGCCCATGGCGTTGCCGCTGAGGTTCTCTTCGCTGTGAGAGAGGATGGCGACGTTGCCGTTGAGTACGATGCCGGTGTTGAGTCCGCGCTTGGCGGCGACCAGCCTCCAGACCGGTTCGCCGGTTTGCGGCTTCATCGCCAGCGCCGCGCCGTCGGAGCCGCCGGTCACCAGCAGCCGCATGCCGTTGACGGTACCGATGTTCATCGGCGCGTAGCTGGTGTCATAAGGGCGGCCGCCCGGCGTGCTGATCCACATGATGTCGCCGGTCCTTTTGTCGAGCGCGATGAAACGCTGCGCACGGTTGGCTTGCGTGCCCCAGGTCGAGGTCGGCGTGGCGACGATCACCAGGTCGCCATCGACGATCGGCGAGATCGTGCGGCCGCCGTGCGTGGTGAACGGCGCAAACTCCTCGGTGATCGAGCGCTCCCAGATTTCTTTGCCATCGGCGGTGAGCGCGGTGAGCAGATCGTTTCCGCCGAACGTGTAAACATTGCCGGTTTCGGGGTCCGCCACCGGGGAAGCCCATGCCAGGCGGTGCGCCGGCACGTCGCTCTGGTACATATTGGCGCGGAATTCCCAAAGTTTCTCGCCGGTGTCGGCGTTGAAACAAAGCAGCTGTTCCTGCTCGGTCTCGCCGCTTCCCGCGGTGTTCTGCAGGTAGAGATGGTCGCCAAGGATGACCGGTGTCGAGCGCCCGCCATAGGGAGCTTTCCAGGCCAGGCCCTCGCCGTCGAGCGACCACTTCTGGGGAAGATTCTTTTCGGAGGAAACGCCGTCGCGGTTGGGACCGCGCCAGTCGGGCCAGTCGCCGGCAACAGCCAATACCGGAACAAGGGCGACAACGGCGCACGCCAACAGGGCGGGCGGAGAGAGCCAGCGACTCATATCAACCTCTGCGGACAGCACATAGATCCAGTTGTTTCATGCACCATATACCTGCGGGGTCCCGGACGTCAAGGAAACGCGTGCGGCCCAACCCCACGGCCGGTGTGTTGTTTTTGTCCTCAAATCGCCCAGCGCGGACGGCCCAACCGCGACCACGCCGAAAGAGTACGTACCACTTGAGGCGTCGAAATTCGACGCAATGTTTCATGCCGCCGACAATTCTTTCGAACCAAGCCGCCGGCCTACAATCCGGTTACGCCAGCCGGACCCGCGCCCCCCAGCCCGGCGAATGGCTTCCGCCGCCCTGCGTTTGCCTTTTGCAACTGGCCTCTTGCCTCCGCTCTGCATAGTGTCTCAACGAGCGGCCCCATGATGCTACGAGAGGTGGCATGGCCTGGAAGGTGCCGTGGCGTGGGCCTCCGGACGGCCGCGTCCGCCTGAGTTTTCGATTGTCGACCGTCATTTGCTCACGGAATTCGCCGGGTGCGAAACCATGGTGACCGTGCCCTTGCGGGGCCCTTAGCGCGCCAGGCGTCAGAAACCCCCATGTCCGTGATAGATTGGGGTCTCGACCCACAATCCGGGAGGACGACCGATGCGGTTTCCGCTTTCTCTCGCCGCCGTCAGCGCGACGGTCGCTTGGCTATTGTTCTCCCCGCCGGCCGGCGCCGCTGGTAAACCCGAAGACGAGCTGGCCGCCGCCATCAAGGCTTTCTACAGCGCGTCGTTCACCGCCGATTGGAGCGGGCTTGAAGCGTTGCCCGGCATCCAATGGGCTCCCCTGCCGCCCACCGCGCTCGCAAACTGCCTGCCCGACGGGGGCTGCTTTTCGCGGCTGGGCAAGGCGACGATCGGGGGCCGCAACCTGGTCGCGGTGGCCAGCGGCGCGCGTACCATCGTCGGGCATCTGTATCTGCGCAACGCCACCGCGCCGTTTGGCGAGGCGGCGACACTAGCGGCGCTGGGATCTGCGGGCCTGACGGCGGAGTTGGCGCGCTGCCCGGTTCCGGGTACGCCCGGGGGCACCAATTGGTATCGCCTGAAAGGGGCGGGCGCGAACCCCGGGGTGCTGTCGGTGCAGACCTCCTGCAGCGGGCGACCCTGCGAAGGCTTCGCGCTGGGCCTGGGCGAAGAGCTGCCTCCGCTGCAGCCGACGCAGCTTAGGCTCTACACCGAGGAATGCGCGGCGCCGCCGTCCGAGCGCAAGGCGGTGTCGAGCGTGTTGCCGCACGAGGCGCTGGCGCAGACGATCGCGGGGCTGATTCCACCGGCGGCCGGGCCGGCGCTCGCGGATTGGAAGGCGTTGGCGGCCTTGCCCAGCGGCATCGTCTGGCTCGAAGCGCCCAAGCCGTGGGACCTGACCTTCAAGAACGATCCCAACCCGGTCGCGCAATCGGCCAACTTAACCGTTGCCAGCCGCAAGTTCAGCGTGCTGGCGAGCGGTACGGCCGAGCAGGCGAAAACCGTCTACTTCGAGGAAATGGGGATGCACCCACGCGGCGAGAACCTGCTGGGCGTGCTCTACGCCAAGGGGCTGCAAGTGCGGCTGGCGCGCTGCGGCCCCGTCTATACGCAGTCGACCAACAACTGGTACAGCCTGCAGAGCGCGGCGACGCACCCGGTGCTGCTGCGGCAGTCGATTCGCTACGACGGCAACCAGGTGCAGGACACTTATGAGCTGCGCCTCGACAACACCTTACCCAAGCGCGATCCGCGGGATCGCGACCCCGGTGTCGGCGGCTGTCAGTAAGGGCGGTTGTAAGGCGGTTGTCTCGGGCACCAGGGGGCACAGAAGCGAAAGTCGCCGCCACGTGGCGCGGGCCTCCGGCCGGCGGCGTCGACCTTTGGTCGACATTTCCTTTGCTAGCGCGAACTGTGGGGTAATTTTCCGGAGGGTGTCGACCTCAGGTCGACACACCCGGCCGGAGGCCCGCGCCGCGTACGAACTACCCTACCCGGGTCTGGTTCGCTGGGTTTCCCCAATCCGTTCCGGAAAGGGGTGGTCACTTTCTTGTCAAACAGGCGTGGGGCTTCGCCCCGCAGAGTTGGACTCCAATAGAGGCCCTTTGGGCAGGCCGCAGGCCTGCCCCACTATGGCGCGACCTCGCGCACCCAGACGTTTCGGAACATCACCAAGCTTGCCTGATCGTGGAGTTGCAGGCCGATCGGGCCGCGGGTGGGGCGCTTGGGGTCCGCGGCGTGCTCGGCGGCCAGGACTCCGTTGATGAGCACTCGGATGTGGTCTTTGCGCGATTCGATGTTCATCGTGTTCCACTCGCCGTCGTTCTGCAGTCCCGTCTTGGCGGTGGCCAGGCCGTAGATGCTGCCGGTCGTGTAGTGATCGGGCCATTGGCTGTTGATCTGGATTTCGTAGCCCACCTTCGAGGGCGTCTTGCTGAAGTCGGGCGGGATGGTCAGCGCGTACTTGGCCTGCGTGGGGTCGCGGATCGAGATGCCGCTGTTGCCCGGCGTGCGTAGCCAGTAGTCGAGGCGCAGGTCGAAGTCCTCGTAGATCTTTTTCGTGTAGAGCCACGACTGCACGGTTTCCCAGGCGCGATATTGCTTGAAAGTGAGCTTGTCGCCGAGGGCTTCGAGCGGCGTGGTGTCGGGTTTGCGGTGGGCGACCAGGACTCCGTCGGAGCGCAGCGTCCAGATGCCGTCGCCGAGGATTTGCCAGCTTTGCAGGTGGTCGGCGAGCAGGTTTTGCCAATCGGCCGCGGGCGCGAGTTGCGGCAGGCTCAGCAGGCAGAGAGTCAGCACGAACAGGCGTCTTCGGTTGGATTTGGGGTTCATGGGAGTCTCCGGGTTGGGTTTTGGCCCCGATCAGGATAGCGGGTTGAGGGTGGTATGGGAAGTTTTTGGGGTTGGGTAATTGGTGGTTTTTGGTTTTGGGGTATTGCGGTCACTATTTTTTGATTTGGTCGTTTGCGGTTGGAGAGGCTGGGGTTGGGGTTGCTCTTTTGGCGGTCGGGTTGTTTGGGCAGGCCGGGGGCCTGCCCCACTGGGGCCCAGCTTGAGTCGTTACCATGGAACGAAATGGAGGTTGCACGTGGCGAATGAGATTCAGATTGCGGTCGAGCAGCGCGGCCGGGCTACTTCGGAGGCGGCGATTCGGACGCATCGTGTCCTGGTCGACCGGCCTTTGGATAAGAACGGCGAGGATCGCGGGCCGATGGGGGGCGAGTTGCTGCTGGCGGCGCTCGGCGGGTGCTTCATGAGCAATCTGCTGGCGGCAATCGCGGCGCGCGAGGCGCCGGTCTCGAATGTGCGGACGGCGGTAGTGGGGGCCCTCGAGGGGACGCCGCCGCGGTTTGTTTCGATCGAGGCTATGGTTTCGGCCGATTGCGAAGATCTCGAGGCGCTCGAGAAGCTGGTGACGATCGCCGAGCGCTCCTGCATCGTGGCGAATACCTTGAAGGATGCATTGCGGCTTCAGGTTCGCGTTTTGCGATGAGGATCATTGGGCACGCCGTACGTGCGGTACGCGGAAACGCCGTTGCATGGCGCGGAACCCGTAGCGCAGGGCTGGCGTTTTTCCAGACCTGCGGCTTTTTCGGGGCCTGGCGGCGGGCAGGCGTCAGGTCGTATCGCAGCTTGGCGTTGGGCAATGCGACGGTTGGTGCAAGCCGCAGGTCTGGGCGTAGCGCGCAGCCCTGCGCCACGCGGGCGGCGCCAGGGGAAACCCCGCTCAGTTTTGGGGCGACAGGGTGACGTCGAGGCTCTGGGGCTTTCCGGCGGTGAGCTCGATTTCCTGAATGACGGGGCGGTAGCCGTTGCGCGAGACGGCCACTCGATAGCGGCCGGGCGCCAGGTCGACGTCGGCCGGAGTAACTCCGATGCGGCGGTTGTCGTTGACAACGATCTCGGCTCCGGCGGGATTGCTGCGCACCGACAGGCGGCTGCGCTCGATCCCTTCGCTGTGCAGGATGAAGTGCACCGGGTGCAGGCCACCTTCCTGCACGCGCACGCTGCGCTCGCCGGTGCCGGCGCCTTGCTTGCGCACCAGCACGAGGTGATAGCCGGGGGCCACGTCATATTGCAGGTTGGTGGCGCCGGGCACGGCTCGGCCGTCGATGAGGACCTCGGCGCCGGTCGGGTCGCTGCTGATGAGCAGCGTGCCGGTGATCTGGCGCATCTGGATATCCACGGCGGGCGAGTCGGCGGCCGCCTCGAAAATCTTGGGGTAGCTGCGGTAGCCGGCCAGAGAGGCGACGGCGACGTGCCGGCCCTGGGGCAAGGTGATCGCGCAGGGCGCCACGCACGACCAGCGCGGGTTGCGGTCCACCACCACCTGGGCGCCGGCGACGCTGGTCTTGACGTTGACCGCGATGGCGCGGGGAGCCGGTGGCGGCGCCGCTTTCTTTTCGGGGGCCTTTTCGGGTGTAGCGGCTTTGGTCTCCACTTTGGGCTCGACCTGGGCGCCGGACGGATTTTCCGTTCCGGCGGCGCCATTTTCCGCACCCGCAGCCGGATTCTCGCCCGGATTTTCCTCGGCCCCGGCCGGCGGGTTATTCACGGCGGTCTGGTCGGGCGGCTGCTGCTGTTGAGCCTGGGCGGTGCCGCCGTGCTCGCGTACCGCCGCTTCGAGCGGTGCGGTCAACTCGGGCGGGGGCAGCGGCAGGCGGTTTTTCTCGATGAGCAGTTGGATCGACGAACTCATCTCCTGGTGGATCTGCCCGGGATTGAGCAGCACGCGCGCCAGGCCGGCCGGGTCGTCGAGCAGCCAGGGGTTGAGCGCCAGCAAGGCGGCGGCGGCGACGAACAAGGCGACCACGAGGGCGAACGGCCACAGCCGGCGGACGGCCCTGCGTTCGCGAATCAAGGGCACGCGGCGGGCCGGCTCGGGGAGCTTGCCGCCGGCCTTTTCCGGAGCGCCCTTCAGGACTCCGCCGCGCGAGGACAGGGGGCGCAGCGAAGGCAACGCGATGGACGGGCGCGTTCGCTCCGTATCGGCTCCGTCCTCGCCCGCGGGCAGCGCATGCGATGAGGTATCGCTCAGATCGAACACGGTCTCGTCGGCGTCGTCGATCTGGTGGCGGCCCAGGCCCGGGCCGAGGTCGACGGCGCCGGAGGCTTCGATCTGGCTGGTGAGCGCGGCGGCAAACGCGGCGCAGGCCGGATAGCGGTCGGAGGGATTTTTCGACAACGCCTTGAGCAGGGACTCCTGCACCGGCGTCGGGATGCGCGGGTTCAGGGCGCTCGGCTCAAGCGGCGTCTCCGAGACGATCTTGAACATCACCGAGGTCAGGTTTTCGCCGGCGAAGGGTTTTTGGCCGGTGAGCATCTCGTAGGCGATGACGGCGAGCGAGAACTGGTCGGAGCGGCCGTCGAGCGGGTCGCCCTTGACCTGCTCGGGCGACATGTAACTCGGCGTACCCATGACGGTGCCGGTCTGGGTGAGCTGCGACGAACTGATGCGGGCGATGCCGAAATCGGTGATCTTGACCCGGGCGTCGGGAGTGATCATCAAGTTAGCGGGCTTGATGTCGCGATGGACGATGTCGCGGCTGTGGGCGTAGTCGAGGGCGGCGGCGGCCAGCCGCACGACGCGGGCCACGAAAGACAGCTCGCCGGCCTCGCCGCTGGAAATCAGGGCGTCGAGGGTGCGGCCGTCGACCAGCTCCATCGAAATGTAAGCCAGGTCGTCTTCTTCCTCGATGTCGTAGATGGTGACGATGCCGGGGTGGGACAAGCGTCCAGCCGACTGCGCCTCACGGAACAGGCGTTCGCGCAGCGCGGTGACCTCGTTGGGGTCGACCTTGTCGGACAAGCGGATGGTTTTGATGGCCACCTCGCGCCCGATTTTGGTGTCGCGCGCGCGATAAACCACGCCCATCGCCCCTCGACCCAGTTCGTCGAGGATCTCATAGCGGCCGATTCGTTCCATCCGCCTCTAACTCTCCCAGTGTCCCTAATCTACCACGATGGTAAGGACTTGCTTCCGCGGGTGGGGGCTGTGCTCGTGGTGTAGCGGAGGCGGTTGGGTATCTCTGTCGGGGGGTTGTGCCAGCGGCTCGTTTTTCGGTTGCGCCCGGGTTTGGCTCCGGGAATGCCGGCCGCCCAGAGGCGCCGCGGGCGGATTGGGGGTGGGGGGGGCCGTTGGCCGGCTGCGGTTGGGCCGGGGCGCTTGGGGGGTGGCAGGTTGCGCTGGGGGCCAGGGGCCGGCGGCTGGAGTTGGCTCGTGGGCGATGGGGCGGTCCCTGGGGCGGGGGTTGAGGGTTGTGGCGGGAACTGAAGTTGGCGCGTGGGGGCCGTGCCGGTCCCCGTGGCGGGTATGACGCTTCGGCCCGCCGGCTTGCGCCTGCGGCCCTGTTCTGGGGAGTGGGGCCTTGCGGTTTAGCGCGACGTTTTTTTGGGTTTGGACGGCTTCGAATGGGCGGCGGGGCGCTTACCGCGGGAAATGATCGATAATGAACCGACGTTATCCCAGCTCTTCCAAAAATCGGATCCGGATTTACGGAGCGATCCGGTAAATCACACATCCATCCAGCATTAGTGCAAACGAGTTAGCACTCTGTGGGTTTTACTACAAGAGCCGCGACAGATCGCTGTGCGGGCGCATTAAGTAACAACTTAAAAGCGAAAACGACTACACATCGCAGGCCGTTAGTAGTAAATTGGAAACAAGAGGTTGTCTCAATCGCATGATTGAGCTTGTTTGTTTGGGCCCGTTGTTTGGTTTCGTTTGCTTGCGGAACCGGATTCAAGGTGTTTTAGCTCGGAGGAGCCGCATCTTGAGCGATCGTCGTTTCTGAGCCGGCAGCGTAGCCATGGATTACGAACGCGCGAGACGTTGGTGTTTGGGTTTTGCCGTTCGGGGAACTTCCGTGTTGAGGACGCAGCGGCCGGCCACGGCGAGTCCTACCATTGACGTCAGCTGCACCTGGGGACTCGCGACGTAAGACGTCATTTTTCCGTACCTGTAGCACCTCTCGGCAACAACATTCGCCGGGAGCCGGTTTGCGTGGCGCCTGTTTGGCCGCGAAAACCCCGACGATAAGAGGCAGGACGGAGACTTCCTGCTGCGGCCGTGTTGAGGCGGCCACGTCTCGTTTCAAGTTAGGAGCTAATCATGTTGCCTTTCGAAAACATTTTTCGAGGCCGACGCGGCGCATTGGCGCTCGCCGGCCTTGTGATGGCGCTGGTGGTGGGGTTGCTCCCGCCGGCAAGCGCCCAGGAGGTCAGCGCCGGCATTACAGGCGTCGTCTCGGATCCGAGCGGCGCGGCGATTGTCGGCGCCACGGTAACCGCGAAGGATGCCGATCGCGGATTTGAATACACGACGGAAACCAACGCTTCGGGAGTCTATGTGTTTCCGCGTATTCCGGGCGGAACCTATGAACTTTCGGTGGAAGCCCAGGGGTTTCGCAAGTATGTGCAGACCGGTCTGACGCTGGAGGTCAACCAGCGCGCCCGCGTCGACGTGAGCTTGCAGATCGGCGCGGTCACCGAAACGATCGAGGTCACCGGCGAAGCTCCGCTGTTGAACACCGATACGACGATTGTCGGCCAGACGGTCGATTCGACGAACCTGACCGAGACGCCGCTGGCCAGCCGCAACTACATCGAGCTGACCTTGCTGACGCCGGGCACCACGACGACCAGCCTGGCGGGCATGCGCGACAGCCAACGCAGCGGCTATGGCGATTCGCGCCCCTACGTCAACGGCAACCGCGCGCAGGCCAACAATTTCCTGCTCGACGGTATCGACAACAACCAGGTGTCGGATAACTACACCGCCTACCAGCCCAACGTGGACGCCATCCAGGAAGTGAAGATGATCACCAACAACGCTTCGGCGGAGTTTGGCAACTTCCAGGGCGGCATCATGAACATCATCATGAAGGGCGGCACCAACCAGTTTCACGGCACCGCGTTCGAGTTCTTCCAGAACGATAAGCTCAACGCCAACAACTGGGCGCGCAACTGGAACGGCCTGGAGCGGACTCCGGTTCGCCTGAACACGTTCGGCGGCACCTTCGGCGGCCCGATCGCGCGCGACAAACTGTTCTTCTTCGTCAACTACCAGGGCATCCGGCGGTCCAATCCGCCGGCCAACAACAATTTCAACGTGATTCCGTCGGCCTTCCGGCAGGGCGATTTTTCGCAGTTACTGACCGACAAGAACATTCAGCTTTACGACTATCTGACGACCGCCCCCGACGGCACGCGCCAGCCGTTCGCCAACAACCAGATCCCGATGAGCCGCATGGATCCGGTGGCGCAGGCGCTGTTCAGCCACACCGACCTCTACCCGCAGCCGCTCAGCCCGGGCCTCGAGTTCAACCAGCTCAACCGACAGGGCAGCACGCTGAAAACCGATCAGGGCGACGCCCGTATCGACTACAAACCCGGCCCCACCGACGACATCATGTTCCGTTATTCGGAGGGCCGTCAGGATATTCCCAGCACGACGACTTTCCCGTTGAGCTTCGGAAGCCTGAACCAGGCGCCTTTCAAAGCGGCGGTCATCAACCACACCAAGACGTTCGGCCCCACGCTGGTGAATGAAGCGCGCTTCGGCGTGAACCGCATCATCCTCGACAACGGCGGCGTCGATTTCAACAGCGTTGGCAACGTCGGCGAAGAGCTGGGCATCACCGGATCCAACGACCGCGGACCCGGCCTGCCGGCCATCCAGTTCAACAACGGTCTGGCCAGCACCATCGGCTCGCAGAACATCGGCACGCAGGCGCTGTTCGCCAACACAACGTTCCACCTTGCCGACAACATGACGCACATCCGCGGCAAGCACACCATCAAGTTCGGGGGCCAATGGCTGCGGCAGCGCATGAACACGCTCTACACCGGCAACACCGGTCGAACCGGGTTCATCGCTTTCGACGGTCGCTTCACCGGCTCCACGCCAACCACCATCGGCGCGCCCGAAGCGGATTTCTTCCTGGGCGGCGTTTCGCGCACCGGCCGCGGCGTCACCAACCTGTGGGGCCACCGCAAGTTCATCCTCGGCTTCTATGTGCAGGATGACTGGCGCGCCACCAGCAAGCTGACCCTGAACCTCGGCCTACGCTGGGAATACCACCAGCCGCTCTACGAGGTGAAGGACCGCCAAGCCAACTTCGCGCCGTTCAGCGGCGAGATTGAACTGGCCGGCCAGAACGGCAACAGCCGCGCGCTCTACAATCCTTTCAAGAAGGACTTCCAGCCGCGTTTCGGCTTTGCCTATACGCTGACCGACAAGATGGTCCTTCGCGGCGCCTACACGATTTCCTCCTACATGGAGGGAACCGGCACCAACCTGCGCCTGCCCATCAACCCGCCGTTCCAGCAGGAGACCGAAGCCCGCT
This sequence comes from Terriglobia bacterium, assembly GCA_963824095.1. Lineage (GTDB taxonomy): Bacteria > Acidobacteriota > Terriglobia > Bryobacterales > UBA6623 > JBBDWJ01. The sequence goes on from CAWGNS010000007.1 coordinate 250,462, forward strand.
TCGACGACGGCACATTCGCGCAGCCAGCGATCAGCACCGGCCAGGCGATCACGGCACAGAGCAACCCGTCCGACCCGTTCAAGGCCGCCAACATCCGGCTGTGGGATCCCAACGTTCGTCCGGCGAACACCCAGCAGTGGAGCCTGATCGTCGAGGATCAACTCTCGGCCGATACGATGGTGTCTATCGGCTACATCGGCCAGCACGGCACGCATCTGGTGGTGCCGATGCCTTACTTCCAGCGGCAACTGTTGTCGGATGGCACGACGCTGCCCAGCCCGTATCTCAGTGGCAACCCGGCTCTGGCGAGCATCTCGCAGATCTCGGGCACCGAGACCAACGGCAACATGCAGTACCACAGCCTGCAGCTCAACATGCGCCGTCGCCTGACGACGGGCCTAACCTATCAGGTCGCCTACACTTATTCGAAGACGATGACCGACTCGCTTGGCTTCTACGGCGACGTCGGGCAGGTGGCCAGCAACTCGGCCTACTGGCAGTATGTCTTCGACAGCAAGGCGGAGTGGGGCCCGTCGTTCTTCGACGCCACCCACAACTTCACCGGATCGTTCGTTTACCAGTTGCCCTTCGGCCGCGGACGTTCGTTCGGCGGCGACTGGAATTCGGCGATGAACGGCGTGCTGGGCGGCTGGCAGCTGGGCGGTATTCTTTACGCCCGCAGCGGCTTCGCCTCGACCGTACGGGCGTCGGATAACTCCGGCACCGGCTCACGCGGCGCGCGTGCGGATCGCATCGGTGACGGCACCAACGGCCCACGCACGGTGGGTCCCGGCGGCGAGTGGTTCGACACTTCCGCTTATCGCAACCCGCTGGCGGGGACGCTCGGCAGCGCCGGCAACGGTACCTTCCGCGGCCCGCGGCTGTTCGACACGTCGTTTTCCCTTCAGAAATTCTTCAAGGTCCGGGAAGGGCAGCAACTGCAGGTCCGCGCGGAGGCCTTCAATATCACTAACACTCCGGCGTTCCAGAGCGTGACCACTAGCGTCACCAGCGTCAACTTCGGGCAGGTGCGTGGTGCCCTCGACACGCAGCGGCGGATTCAGTTCGCTCTGAAGTACATTTTCTAGAGCTGATTTCAGACTACAAACCAGTCGGGGCTACTCCTTCGGGGGTAGCCCCTTTTTTTGTGGGGCCGCTTGCCGGCGGGTTGGCCCCTGCCTCGCGAGGGACTCCGCCGCCGGGATGTTATCGGTGAACCACGGGCTTCAGCTTGCAGCGGCTTCGCTTGGCTGTTGCTGTTGCGCCCGGTTGTTTTGGGCGGCGCTCGATTGGGTTCGTTTGCCGCAGTGGATGCAGTGCTTGCGCCAGCCCGGCGTCATCAGGTGACACTCCGGGCACGGTTTTTGTTGGATCGGCGTGGCTTGAGCCGGTAGCATCGGTTTCCTCGTTGGGTTGATTGGTCTGGTTTTGTGTTTTCCCGTTCGGTTTGCGGAGGGCCGGGAGATATGGCGCTCCCGGCCCTGGATTGTTATGCCGTAACAGACTGTTCTTGCGATACAGATTCCGCCAAATCGGCGTTGGCGCACAATAGTCTTTTGGTCACTTTCGGTTTTGGAACGAATGTTCTAGGTCGCTAGGGGAAAGGCCTGAGGGAGCAGTGCGGGCTCGCGGGCGCCCGCAGCGCAGGGCTGGCGCTTTCCCAAACCTGCGGTTTTTCACCGCCCCTTCCCGCCTTCCAGCAAACCCAACCTCGACAGGCCGCAGCTCTCTTCGAGCGCTGCGCCACGGGACTCGACGCCCGCATTCGACGTTGGACTTCGGACCCTGCCGGCCCCAGGTCCGCGCCCTCGATTCCCGGCGGCTTCCCGTTGGCCCACCCATTGACAAAGCAGGGGCTTAACCCTAAACTTTGCACAAGCATGCCTCGTGGTATGGAGTGAGGGTCCGATGCTGAGTTCGCCGCTTGTGCGCCTGGGGATGCGCCGCAGCGGCACCGGTTCTCTGGTTATCCTGCTACTCTGCGCAACCGGCGCCGCCTGGTCCCAGTCTTCCGACGCGCTGTCGTTCCCAAAAGACATCTATCCCGTCCTCGAACAACGTTGTTTCGTCTGCCACGGCGAATCGCAGCAACTCTCCAACCTCGATCTGCGCACGCTTCCCGGGATGCTCAAAGGCGGAGCCAATGGTCCGGCTCTGGTGCCCGGCGATGCGTCCGCTAGCCGCCTCTACCGGCGTATTTCCGGCATGGAAGCCCCGGTGATGCCGATGGGCGGCGAAATGCCGCAGGACGAAATCCTGAAGGTGCGCGATTGGATCAACCAAGGCGCCCTGGCCGGATCCGGCTCCGCGCAGGCCGCGGCTCCCCAACAAGACAAGCCCGAGGATTGGTGGTCGTTTCAACCGCCGGTGCGCCCCGCTGTGCCTGAAGTCGACGACGCGCGCTGGTCGAAAAATCCGATCGACGCGTTCACTTACCGCAAGCTGCAAGACAAAGGCCTCAAGGCGGCGCCGCGGGCCGACAAGGTCACGCTCGTCCGCCGCGCCTATCTCGATCTTTTGGGATTGCTGCCCAGCCCCGCCGAAGTTGATGCGTTCCTCGACGATAAGTCGCCCGACGCGTTTGCGCGGCTGGTGGACCGGCTGCTCGAATCGCCGCACTACGGCGAGCGCTGGGGACGCCACTGGCTCGATGTGGCGCGCTACGCCGATAGCGGCGGCTACGAGCACGACTTCGATTATCCCTACGCCTGGCGCTATCGCGACTACGTGATCCAGGCGTTCAATAAAGACAAGCCGTACGACCAGTTCGTGCGCGAGCAACTGGCCGGCGACGAACTCGACCAGGTCAGCTACGAGACGCTGACCGCCACCGGATTCAATCGCGTCGGCCCGTCAGTCGGTTTTCGCGAAAAAGACAATCCGCAGTACCGCTACAACTATCTCGACGACATGATCGGCACCACCAGCCGCGCCTTCATGGCGCTGACGGTGAATTGCGCGCGCTGCCACGATCACAAGTTCGACCCCATCAAGCAGGTCGAGTACTACCGCATGATGGCGGTGTTTTTTCCGTACGTGAATTACAACTGGCCGCTGGCTGCGCCCGGCGAGGTCGCCGCCTACGACAAGAAACTGGCGGAGATCGACGCGCTTGCCCAGCCGCTCCGGCAGCGCATCGCCGGGATTCAGGCGCCCTACCGCAAGCTCGCTTTCGAGAACAAGCTGAAGGCGTTTCCCGAAGAGATTCAGGTCGCCGTGCACACGCCCGAGGAGCAGCGCACGGCGGGGCAGAAGCTGCTGGCGGCGCAGGTCGAGACGATGGGCGGCGACCCGGGTCCGCTGATGAGCGAAGCGGATCGCGCCGAGGTCTCCAAGCTGCGGACGCAAATCGCGGACATTGAAAAAGAAAAGCCCGAGGCGCTGCCATTCGCGATGGGGATTCGCGACGGCGACTTCCGTTTCGCGCCCGACGGCGAGGGCGACGAAGTGCAGCCCGGCAAGGGCGACCGCATCACCTACAACGTGCAGGGCTCGTTTCTGCCGGTGGCGGGCAAGCCCTACCGGCCCCCGGAGGCGCACCTGCTGCCGTCGGCCGACTATCACACGCAGGGCGAGACGGTGGAGCCGGGTTTCCTGGCGGTGCTCTCGCGCGGGGATCCGCCGACGGCGCTACCTCCTGGTGATGGGCGGGTCAGCTCGGGCCGCCGGCGGGCGTTGGCGGAATGGCTGGTGTCGCCCAATCATCCGCTCACCGCGCGCGTGATGGTCAACCGCATCTGGCAGAACCATTTCGGCCGCGGCATCGTCGCCACGCCCAGCAACTTCGGCCACCTGGGGCAGCTTCCAACGCATCCGGAGCTGCTCGACTGGCTGGCCACCGAGTTCGTGCGGCAGGGCTGGAGCATCAAGACGATGCACCGGCTGATGATGAATTCGGAAACCTACCAGATGAGCTCGGCGTTCCTCGACGAAGCCGACGCCGGCAAGGACCCCAACGACGACTACCTGTGGCGCTACCGGCAGCGGCGCCTGCAAGCGGAGGTGGTGCGCGACGCGATCTTGGACGCGGCCGGCAACCTGAACCTGGAGATCGGCGGGCCGCCGTTCTTTCCGCCGGTGCCCAAGGAAGTGCTGGAGTCCAATCCGAAAGGCATCTGGGAGGCCAGCGAGGAAGGGCCGGCGGTGTGGCGGCGTAGCGTCTATTCTTATTTCAAGCGCGGTATGCGCTATCCGATGTTCGACGTGTTCGACCTGCCCGATCTCAACGTCACCTGCGAGCGCCGCGTGACGACGACGGTGCCAACGCAGGCGTTGACTTTGCTGAATAATCCGTTCGTGCTCGAGCAGGCCGGCTATTTCGCCCAGCGGGTCGCCGCGCAGGCGGGCAGCGAGCAGAACGCACGCGTACGGGCGGCGTATAGGATCGCGCTGGGCCGCGAGCCCAAGGCCGAGGAAATCGCCGAGAACGTGGCGTTCCTAAACCGCCAGATGCGCTATCACGAGGGGCGCCGGGACCGGCAGGGACTTCAATCGGCAAAAGACCCGAGCCTGCTGGCGCTGGTGGACCTTTGCCACGTGATTCTCAATCTGAATGAGTTTGTGTATTTGCAGTAGATAGCGGCCGATACAGTGGGGTCCGAACATGTCGAAGCAAGCGGGTTGCGGTAGCCAGAAGCCAAGGTTCGTGAACCGGCGCGACTTTCTGTTTCAGGCCGGCGAAGGCATCAGCGGCGTTGCGCTGGCGTGGATGCTGGCGCAAGATGGACTCCTGGCGGCTACCCCGGGCAGCGCCACCTCCAGCGATACCGCGACCGGCTGCGTTGGCCCGTCGGCGATCGAGACCCCGCTCACCCCTCGCCCCACCCACTTCCCTGCGAAAGCAAAAAGCGTCATCTCCCTGTTCATGAGTGGCGGCGTCAGCCACGTCGATACGTTCGACTACAAGCCGATGCTGGTGAAGTATCACGGCCAACCGCTAACGGGCAAAGGCGAGATTCGCGTGCGGCAGGGCTTCCCCGGCCCGCTGATGAAGAGCCCGTTTTCGTTCAAGAAATACGGCCAGAGCGGCATCGAGATCTCCGAGCTGTTCCCCAACCTGGGCGGTATCGTCGACGACATCGCGCTCATTCGCTCGGGCCAGGGACGCAGCAACGACCACGTGCTGGCGCACTACGAGTGGAACACGGGGTCGCTGCTGATGGGCTTTCCCAGCGTCGGCTCGTGGGTGACCTACGGGCTGGGCAGCGAGAATCAGAACCTGCCGGGATTCGTGGTGATCTACGACCACCGCGGCGGGCCGTTCAGCGGTCCGGCGAACTGGAGCAGCGGTTTCCTGCCGGCGACGTATCAGGGCACGGTGTTTCGCTCGACGGGCGACCCGATTCTCGACCTGACGCCGCCCGAAAAGTACGTGACGCCCGAACAGCAACGCGCGCGGCTCGATCATCTGGCCAAGCTCAACCAGCAGTACGCCGACGATCACCCCGGCAGCAGCGAACTGGCGGCGCGCATTTCGTCGTATGAGCTGGCCTACCGCATGCAGTCATGCGCGCCCGAGGCCGTCAATATCGCGGATGAGAGCGACGAGACCAAGCAGCTTTACGGGCTCGACGACCCGGTCACCGAGCCGTTCGGCAAGCAATGCCTGCTGGCGCGCCGGCTGGTGGAGCGCGGCGTGCGGTTCGTGCAGCTCTATAGCGGCGCGATCGTGCAGCAGAACGTCGACACCTGGGATGCCCACTCCAATCTGGTCGACAACCACACGATGCACGCCCGCGAGGTCGACAAACCCACCGCCGGGCTGATCACCGATCTCAAGCGGCGCGGCCTGCTCGACGAAACGCTGGTGCTGTGGCATTCCGAATTCGGCCGCATGCCGATTTCGCAGCGCGGCGTCGGCCGCGATCACAACCCCGGCGCGATGAGCCTGTGGATGGCCGGCGGCGGCATCCAGGGCGGGCAGGTGATCGGCTCGTCGGACGAGTTCGGGTACAAGGCCGAAGAGCAGATCATTACCTACCACGACGTGCACGCCAGCATGTTGAACCTGCTGGGACTCGACCACAAACGGCTGACATACTTCTTCAATGGCCGGCATTACCGGCTGACCGACGTGCACGGCGAATTGATTCCGCAGATTGTTGGCGACCGGATCAAGAACGCGTAGGTCCGGAAATTCCTCGAGCCATCCCGCTCGTTGGCAGCCACACTCCGAATCGAAGAAACAGAGCCGCGGGCGGAAGCCCGCGGGCCGAGGCGGCGCGAAGGCCTCGCCGACGGCTGCTGCTGCGGATTTTGTTTTCGGCTCGCTGCTGAACGGCCGGTTCTCGCGCGGTGGCGGTGCTTTGCGGCCGCCCGCACCCTCCCGGGTGCGGCTCTGTTTTCGGAGGGCGGTTCCGTGCCTGGAGGGTTGGCGAGGGCTAGGGCAGGATGGGTCCCGCTGGGCTACGCTATGAGCTGACGCTTATGCCCGCCCTTGGCCGATTTTTCCTTCAACCTCAGATTGAGCGATTTCTGCGCATCAAGCCCGAGTCGAAACCCGAGGTCTACCTCACGGTCTTCGACGGGGTCGACATTGAAAACCTCAACTATTGGATCGAGCTGGTGCTCTCGGCGGCGATTGCCACGTTTGGGCTGGTGCTCAATAGCCCGGCGGTGGTGATCGGGGCGATGCTGGTTTCGCCGCTGATGGGGCCGATCATCGGCGCGGGGCTGGCGCTGGCGGCGGCGGATATCTACCTGGGCATCAAATCGGTTGCGCAACTGGCGCTGAGCACCTGCGGCGCGATTCTGGTGGCGGGGTTCATCACCTGGGTGCTGCCGTTCGACACGCCGACCTCGGAGGTGCTGGCGCGCACGCGCCCGAACCTGCTCGACCTGGGCGTGGCTTTGTCGTCGGGGTTGGCCGGCGCGCTGCTGGTGTGCCGCAGCCGCAGCCCCGAGGGCGGCGGCGTGAGCGCTCTGCCGGGCGTCGCCATCGCCGTTGCCTTGATGCCTCCGCTTTGCTCGGTGGGTTTTGGCGTGGGCAGCGGTTTCGCGGTGCCCATCGTGACCGGCGCCGGGCTGCTGTTCCTGACCAACCTGGCGGCTATCATCGCCGCCGCCTTCGTGGTCTTTCTGGCGATCGGCATGAGCTCGAACGACGTTCGCCTGGGCATCGCGACCGGGCTGATGCAGCGCGCCGGCCGCGATCCGGTCTACAAGATGCTCGAGCGGCGCACAAATCTGTCGCGCGTTTTCGCGAAGGTGGGCGAGCTGCACTGGCGCGTACTGATGATGCTGGTCACGCTCGGCATTCTGTTCGTCCCCTTGACGGCCGCATTGCGCCAACTGCGCCGCGAGGCCATCGCGCGCGAGGCGATCGGCCGGGCGGTCGAGATGGTCACGCCGCGCGAAGGCATCATCACGCAGGATACGAGCCTGCCCGAGGAGCCCAACCCGATCGTCGTGCGCCTGATCGTCGCCGATCCGGTGGACGAGGAAAAGGTGGCCGAGGCGCAGAGCTATCTGGAGCGGACCACGGGCCGCGACGCGCGCTTGCGGGTGCGCCGCGTGGCCAACGAGGAGGAACTGGTCAGCCTGCGTCAGGGGCTCGCGACGCAGGGCGACACGCCGGCGATACAGGATCTGCAGACGCTGCGCGCCGAGGTGGTGGCGCGGCTCGAACAGCCGCTCAGGGATCTCTGGCCCGATAGCGAAGCGACCCTGCAGCAATTCGAGCTGGCCTTCCGGCCTTCGGGCATTCTGCTGCGCATAGGCTACAGTGGCGCGCACGAACTCGACGCGGCGGCCGAACAGATTCTGGCGAAAGCGCTGGGTGAGCGGCTGGGCATCCCGGACCTGCAGTTGCTGCTCGAGTTGCAGGAGCCGGCGGAGGAGCCAACGGCGGCGAAACCCGCGGTGGCGAAGAGAACTTCGAAAAAACCGGCAGAGCACGGACAGCCATGAAACCGGCGCCTTGAGAAGCGCGCGGGTTGATGCGGGTTCGTCGCTAGTTCAGCTTCGGACCTCGCCGAAGGACGGTTCGATGCTACCGCTTGCTTACGCGCGCGGCTCGGATTCGGGGGGCTTGTTGACGACTTCCCAGGGAAGGGTTCCCGTGGTGGGGCAGATGCGCTGTACGTTTTCGTCGATTTGCCTGCCGAGCGCGGCCAGCTGTTCCTTGGAGAGGCGCTCCTGAATCTGTTCGAATAGTTGCCGCTCTTCGATGCGAATGTGTTTGCTCAGCAATTGCCCGAATTCGTTCAGCAGTTCGATGCGCGCGGAGCCCGAGGCCGCAGCGATATTGTGGATCAAGGTTTCCATCTGACGGTGCTGCCCGACCAGATCGGCCAGAATGTCGTTGGATTCCAGCAGGGGTCGAACCGCCGGGAACAGCACTTCTTCTTCGATTTGAAAGTGGCTTTGCAGCTCGACTTGCCAGGCGGCGGCGACTTTGTTGGCCAAGCCTGTGGCGGTGGCTTCGGAGGGATCGGATTTGAGGCCGCGGTCGATCAGGACGCTGAGCGCCAAGCCGTGCTGGTGCTGGTGAGAGAGCGGATGGAGGCTGGGGTCGCGCCACATGATTCCATTGTAGGGCGAGAGGTTCCATTGCAGCGGCGAGAGGCGCCGGGCAGCGGTTGGGCGGGCGGCGCGCCGGAAAGGCCGCTGGTCGCCACTCGGAGCCGCGGGCGTCAGCCCGCGCTGCGCAGTAGGGGGAACGCTGTGCAGTCGGGGAGCGCGGTGATGCTGGGGGATGGGGTGCGGTTTGGGGAACGGGTGGGGTCCCGGTTGTTCGCGGGCGGGTGAGCGCGGGCTGACGCCCGCGGCTCTGAGTGGCGATCGTAAGCGGCGGCAATGGAAGCGGCGATGGCGGGCCAGTGACGGCGGAATAGCGATCGCCTCCGCTTGCGCCGCTGCCCCGCCTTTCCGCCACAATGGATAACAAGGTTGTTGCATTGATCGACGTTTCTACTCTCTTCCGCGAAAACGAAATTCTGCTGACCGGGGCGAACGGCTTTTTGGGCAAGATCATCCTGGGGATGTTGCTCGACCGCTACCCCGATTGCCGGCATGTGCATTTGCTGATCCGCCCGCGGCAGGGGCGCGGGGCCGCCGAACGCTTCGAGGCCGACATCTTGCTGTCGCCGGCGATGCAGCCGCTGCTCGAGCAGCGCGGCGCCGAGTGGATTCGCTCTAAGGTCACAGTGTGGGCGGGCGATGCCGCCGAGATCGACTCCGGCGGGCCGCAGGCGGCGGCCTGGCGGGGGCGCGTCGGGTTGATTCTCAACTGCGCCGGGCTGGTGGAGTTTTTCCCTCCGCTCGACCAGTCGCTGCGCGCCAATGTGGATTCGATCGAGCGGCTGGTGGCGCTGGCCCAGGCGATCGAGGCGCGGCTGTTGCACATCTCGACCTGCTATGTCGCCGGGCGCGCCGATGGGTTGGTCGAAGAGACCGAGCCGGTGGTTGGCTTTTATCCGCGCCGCACGGGAGAGGACGACGACAGCTTCGATGCCGCCGCCGAGCTGGCCTCCTGCCGCGAGCGGATCGCCGAGATCGTCGCTCGCGACAGCGCCGCGGGCGATGGCAAAGGGCAGCGTTCGCGCGCGACCGCGCAGGCGCTGACCGAACTGGGCCGGCAAAAGAGTGAGCGCTGGGGCTGGGTCAACACCTACACCTACGCCAAGAGCCTGGGCGAGCAGATTCTGGTGCGCGAGGCCGAGCGCAGCGGTCTCGCATACGCCATCGTGCGGCCGGCGATCGTCGAAAGCTCGCTGCGGTTTCCCTTCCCCGGCTGGATCGAAGGCGGACGCACCGCCGCGCCGCTGGTGCTGATGGCGCTCGGCGGACTCAAAGAGTGGCCGATGCGGCCCGATATTGCGCTCGAGGTCGTGCCGGTCGATCAGGTGGCGGCGGCAACCTTGGCGGTGGCGGCGTTGTTGTTGGCGGAGACGCCGTCGCTCGAGCGGCCGCCGGTCTATCAACTGGCGAGCGCCGATCAGAACGCGTTCGAGCTCGAAGACCTGGTGACGTTGCTCGACGAGGAAGCGGCCCGCCAGTCGCCCAACGGCGGCACGCGGCCGCCTGTGTGGCTCGACCCGCTGCGGCGCTTGCGGTTTCTATCGGCGGCGCAGGTGCGCGAAAGGCGGCAGGCGCTGCAGCAGCGGCTGGAAACCGCGCGCACGCTCGCCGAGAAGTTGGCCGCCTCGAGGCTGCCGGGCAATCGCGCCGCGGCGCGCTGGTCGGCGTCGTTGCGCACGCTCGGGCTACAGGCTTCGTTTCGCGAGCAGACGCTCGATCAGTATCTGCCGTTTATCCTCGAGAACCGCTATGTTTTCGAGACCCATCATATCCGGCGGGCTTACCAGCGGTTGAGCGCGGCGGATCGCAAACGCCTGCCGTGGAGTCCGGAGACGATCGACTGGCGGCGGTATTGGGTAGAGAATCAGATCGGCGGGATCCAGAAATGGGTGCAGCCGGAGGCGGTTCGCGAGTGGAAATTCCGGCTGTGAGCCGCCGTAGCGGGTAGCGCTAAACTCGCGCCTCCGATTTGATCCCAGCGCGGTGGCTCGGCTATCCTGGCACCGCCGGGATGGCCAAAACGGAAATCCCGCCGGAGAAGAACAACGCACAGCGAGCTACGTAGCTCGATCTTTCCCAAGGAGGAACTTCACCATGATTGTGGTTCGCAACAGTTTTACGGCCAAGCCGGGGCAGGCCGGCAAGCTTGCCGCTCAGCTAAAGGAGATGGCCACGGCCGGGAATCTCCCCGACCACCGTATCCTCACCGATGTGACCGGCGGGTTCAATCAGGTCGTGCTGGAATACGTCGTGGAATCGGTGGCCGAGTTTGAAGCCATGAATAAGAAGTACACCTCGGACCCCGAGATCCGCGAGAAGGCGAAAGGTTACACCGACCACTGGATGACCGGCAGCCGGGAGCTGCTGCGGGTCGTCTGATTGAGACCAGCGCCGCGTGGAGCTGTGGCGGCTGTGGAACTCCATGGGTGTTCGGGCCGGCAGGATGCCTGCCCTACTTTGGGCAGTCCCGAGCCCTGCCTCACTGTTGCTGCTTATAGCTCTACGCGGCGGATACCTGGAATGCGGTCGAAGGCGTCGTCGAAGGTAGCGATCCATTCGATTCCCTGGTTGAGCATGACGGCGGCGTGCAGGGCGTCGCGGGCGGTGACCCGGGAGCTGAGGGCCAGCAGCTCGCGGGCGCGGTCGGTGTCGGCCAGGGTGACGCTGAAGATGGTGGGGCAGATGCGGACGAAAATTTCGTAGACCTTGCTGGCGTAGTCGTGGCGGCGGATCGTCGAATAGCGGCCCAGGATCTCGCGCAGGACCTCGGTGCTGCAGCAGCCCTCGATCTCGCCGTGCTGGACGCGGTCGAGGAATCGCCGGGCCGGCTCGCGGTTGGGGTGGTCCTTGCCAGCCACGTACATCGGAATGTTGGAGTCGATGAAAATCTTCAAACCGCCGTTGGCTCGCTTTCCCTAACCATCGCGTCCATGTCGGCCGTGGGGGCGTTGAGCGAAGCTAGCCGCGCCACCAAGTCGCCGCTCGCCTCCGATTCGTCGAAATGGCCGAGCAGGGCGCTATCGATGGCCCTGCGGACCCACTCCCCCTTGGAAACTCCGCCGCGCTGCGCCGCTTTGCGGATGTGAGCGTTTAACTCCTCTGGAATCAACACCTGCAGTCGATAGCTCATACTGCATACTACCATACTCATGTGAGTCATACGACAGTACGCGGTGCGTTGCGTAACACGATTGTAGGAAGTTTTCGCCGCCCGAAGTGGCCCTCGTCTGGTTCGGCCTTTGCACCCGCTAGCCGCTGTGGCGTGGGCCTCCGGCCGGCAGGGCCGACCTGGAGGTCGGCCTTTCCTCGGCGGCCTTGCTGCAAGGGCCAAACTCCAGCGAGGCCGGCCTTTCCTTTTCCCTCACCCCCGATTTTTTCGGGTCCACTGACCGTAGGAAGAAACGTCGGCCCCAAGGCCGACGCGGCCGGCCGGAGGCCCGCGCCACACCTTGCAGAGCTCGGACAAGGCCAAGGGTCGAGCGGACGGGCGGGAGCGCCTGTCTCTACTGGTCCGGCTCGATGGGCAGGTGGTCCGGCGCGATCGGTAGGCCGGAGGCGGATTAGCTTGACAATCGGGCGGTGTTTGGGGATGATTGCCTAGAGCATCTAAGCTTAGACATTCTAAAGGTGTTGGGATGACCAAACTCAACCTGTTGCAGGGCACGCTCGATTTGCTGGTGATGAAGGTGATCCAGTCGCAGCCGATGCATGGCTATGCGATCGCACGCACGATTCAGGAGCTTTCCCAGGAGTCATTGCGGGTGGAGGAAGGCTCGCTGTATCCGTCGTTGTATCGGATGGAGAAGAAGGGCTGGATCCACTCGGAATGGCGCATGACCGAAAAGAACCGTCGGGCGCGGTTCTATGAGCTGACGGCCGAGGGACGCACGCAACTGACCGCCGAGGAAGAGAACTGGGAGAAGCTGTCGGGCGTGGTCGACCGCATCATGAAGCTGGCCTGAAGGAGGGCGCCATGGTTCGCGAACACATTGCGCTTTGGCTCGAACGGCGGCGGCGGAATCGCGAGGTCGGCGAAGAGCTGGCGTTCCATCTGGAGATGTGCGTCGACGAGAACCTGGCACGCGGGATGAGTCCGCACGAGGCTCTTGAAGAGGCGCGGCTGCGATTCGGCGATTTCCGCGAGATCCACCGGGTGTGCTGCCAGTTTGCTTCGCGCAGCGAGCCCGACAACGCCGATCCGGTGCTGACCTACAGCCCGCTGAGCGTCTCGATGAGCGTCTGGCTGCTGATCGGCCTGCTGGTCCCGACAGGCTTGTTGTGGCTGTTCACGCCGCATCTGTTGCGGCCCTTGCCCTACCCCTCGCCCGAGAGCCTGTACGTCACCAAGCACTCGGTGCCGCTGACGAGCGACGACGAGACGAAGTTTTCGTTCCGCCAATGGCAGCGGGACAACACGGTGTTCACCGCCCTGGCGGGGTTTGCCCCGCTGACGGTCGAGCTGCGGCGTTCGGGGGCCGGTAACGGCAGGCTGGCGGGGCTGGTGGTGTCGTCCAACTTTTTCCAGGTGTTCGATGTGCGGCCGCTGCTGGGCCAGACGTTTTCAGGCCAGGGCGGGGCGGACGCGGCGACGCCGTCCGTAGTCCTCAGCTACGCGCTGTGGAAAGAACTGGGCGGCGACCCTTCGCTGATCGGCAAGAACCTGGTGTTCGACCGCCATCCGGTGAAGGTGGCCGGAGTGATGCCGCCCCGGTTCTGGTTCCTGTCGACCGAGCCGCGCTTCTGGGTTCCGCTGCAAGCGGGCGAAAACCGGCGCTTGCGGGCGGTGGGCCGGCTGCAGGCCGGCGTCGATGCCCGCGAGATGGAAAGCGAGCTGCGCGAGATCGCCGCCGGCTCATGGGATTTTGAACGGGGCGGCGCGTTCGTCTCGCTGCCCGAGCTTGCCAACCGCAATTTTCGCGCGGCGCTGGCGGTGATTCTGGTGCCGCTGGCGGTGACGCTGGCGCTCGGCTTCCTGCAGATCATGAGCCTGTGCCGGCTGGTGGCGCCGGCGCGGCTCAAAAGCGCGGTGGTGGCGCGCTACTACGCGTTCCTGCTGGCGAAATCGGCGCTGGCGCTGCTGCCGGCGGCGGCGGTGTGGCTGGTGTTGAGCGAGTCGGCCGGGCTCAGCGGACCGCGCTGGCTGCTGGCGGGGCTGCGTCCGACGGCGACCGCGTTTTTCCTGATGCTTTGCGCGGCGATGGTGTGGTGGTCGCTGGTCGATCAGCGGCTGCGCTGCCCGATCTGCTTCCGGCGGCTGCGGATGCCGGTGAGCCTGGGGACGCTGGGGAGTATTCTGTTCGACCTGCCGGCGACCGAATACATCTGCACGCACGGGCACGGCACGCTGCACGTTCCCGAGCCGCAGACGAATGAGTTGGAGACGACGCGCTGGCGCCCTCACGGCGATGTTTGGGAGGAGTTGCTGGCGGGGGCTAAGAAGTAGGGTTTGGTGGAACAGGCAATCTTGCCTGTGTGGTTCGGCGTGGTGGCTTGGTGTGAAGGTTCTGCCCGAGCTTGGTGCGGGATCGAGGCTTGAAGACACAGACAGGATTGTCTGTGCCAGGGCTTGTTTGGGTTGGGTGTTGGAGAGGCGGCGGTTGTGCTGGAAGTTCGGCGGCTTACGAAATACTACACGCGGGTTCCGGCGGTCGAGGGCGCTACGTTTTCGGTGGCTCCGGGCGAGGTGCTGGGGCTGCTGGGGCCGAATGGCTCGGGCAAGAGCACGATCGTCAATATGCTCACAGGGCTGATCGAGCCGACCGAGGGCGAGATCCGCTTCGAGGGGCGCGACGTGCGGCGCGACCGGCTGGCGTTTCGCTCCCTTCTGGGATACGTGCCCGAGATCCCGCACCTCTACCCCTACCTGAGCGGGCGCGAATACTTGCAGCTTGTGGGGCGGCTGCGGCTGATGCGCGAAGAGGTCATCGCGCGCAAGGCCGACCGGCTGATGGAGCTGCTGGGAATGCGCGCCGACCGCCACTCGCCGATTTCGGCCTACTCGAAAGGCATGCGCCAGAAAGTGCTGATCGCCGCGGCGCTGCTGCACAATCCGCAGGTGCTGGTTTTTGACGAGCCGCTGTCGGGGCTGGATGTGACCTCGGCGCTGGTGTTCCGCAATCTGGTCAAGGCGCTTGCCGCGCAGGGCAAGGTGATCGTCTACAGCTCGCACGTGCTCGAAGCGGTCGAGAAGATCTGCTCCAAGGTGCTCATCCTGCGCAAGGGAACGATCGTCGCCAACGATTCGGTCGAGAACCTGCGCAACCTGATGCACTCGCCTTCGCTGGAAGATATTTTTTCGCAACTGGTGCTGCAGGAAGACACCCAGCAGGTCGCCGCCGACATCGTCACGGCCGTCGTCGGGCGGGAAGGCCGCGCGTGAGGATCCCCTTCAACGAAGAGATCGCGGAGGTTCGGGGCCTGCCCAAGAGCCAGTTCCGCTGCCTGTTCGATCTGTTTCTGGAGCGGCTGTTCTACAACGACCTGCTCTCGTCGGCGGAGGAAGAGCAGCTCACGGTCGGCAATCTGCTGGCGATCCTGACGTTCCCGGGGATGTACCTGGCGCTGAACCTGATCCCAAAGTACATTTTCACGCCGCCCGAAAACCGCCACCTGGAAGTGCTCAGCGACAAGTGCAGCCTGATTTCGTTTTCGATGGTGATTCTGGCGCTGGTGGCGGTGATCCAGTGGGATAGCCTGTTCCCCGACCAGCGCGACTACGCGGTGCTCAACGTGCTGCCCGTGAAGCTGCGGACGTTGTTCGCGGCCAAGGCGACGGCGCTGGGCGCGCTGCTGCTGATCTTTTTCGGCGTGCTCAACGTGGTGTCGCTGCTGATCTTTCCGATGGCGTCGGGCGATCCGCTCAGCAGCATCCGCCACGAGGTGTGGTTCGGCGTGGTGCACGCGCTGAGCGTGCTGCTGGCGTGTTTCTTCGTGGTGTCGTGTTTCGTGGCGCTGCGCGGCGTGTTGATGACGCTGCTGCCGTTTCGGTTGTTCCAGCGGATTTCGCCGTGGGTGCAGTTGCTGTGCCTGTTTGGGCTGTTCGCGATGTTGCTGCTGCTGCCGGCGCTGGCGGGCCTGGTGCGGCCGGGCAGCGCCCAGGGGATGGCCTACGCGCGCTACCACCCGGCGATGTGGTTCGTGGGTTTGTCGGAATGGCTCGAAGGGCACGCTTCGGCCCAGTTCCGCGGCGCTGGCCTGGATGGCGGTGAAGGCGCTGTTGATTGTGGAAGGCCTGGCGCTGGGCACCTATTGGATCAGCTATCGCACGCACGTGCGCAAATCGCTCGAAAGCCTGGAGCCGAACTCGACGGCGTGGGCGGCCGTGCAAGCGCTGCTGAGCAAGCCGATCGACGCTGTGCTGGCGCGGCGTCCGCGCGAGCTGGCGGTGTTTCACTTCGTGGTGAGCACGATCACGCGCAACGCCACGCAGCGGCTGTTTCTGACGGCGTTCGTCGGGCTGGGGCTGTCGCTGGTGCTGGCGAAGCTACTGGCGTTGTTCGCGGGCGCGGGCCAGGCGGCGCCGTTCACGTTGACGACGGGCTGGCTGACGATCCCGCTGACCCTGGCATTTTTCGTGCTGGTGGGAATGCGGGTGGTGTTTCTGCTGCCCGCCGAGCTGCCCGCCAATTGGGTGTTTCAGGCCACCGCCACCGGGCCGCGCGAGGACTATCTGGGCGGGGTGCGCAAGGCGATGCTGCTGCTGGGCGTCGCGCCGCTGGCCGTGGGCTTCCTGCCGGTGACGGTGGCCTGGTGGGGCTGGGTGGCGGCGGCCAAGCATCTGCTGTTTTTCGTCGCCGTGTCGTGGATGCTGGCCGAGTTGCTGATGCTGCGTTTTCCGAAGATTCCCTTTACGTGCCCCTATATGCCCGGGCGGGCCAACATCGTTTTTGTCTGGACCGCGTACGCGTTTGCGTTCCTGGCGTTCGCCTATACCCTGGCGGGCTATGAGCGCGAGCTGCTCGACGATGCGGCGGAATTCGCCCAGTTTGCAACGTTTGCGTTGGTGTTTGCCGGGGTGGTGTTTGCGCAGCGCCAGCATTTATTGCGCAAGGGGATTTTGCCGGTGTTTCAGGAGCAGAGCAGCGTGGCGTATCAGCGGTTGAATTTGTTGCCTTGAGGCCGGCGGGCCGCGGCGGGGCAAAAGCGGAGGGGACACTAGGATCGTTCCATCGAAAAGCGCGAGGGAACAGCGCTTGTATTCGCCGTTCGCTCGTATTCTCGCTTGGGGATCTGCTTCCTCGATTTCCCCGGCTTTGGCGCCGCCTCGGCCCACAGGCGTAAGCCGGCGGGCCGAAGCCCCAACAAGTCCAGCACAAAAGCGCACAACCAAGCCATGCGCCGTTCCCCGGCGGCACAAAAGCGAAAAACCGCACCCGTGGCGTGAACCTCCAGGTTGTCGCGCCGCGATTCATCGCGGCGTAGGGCCCCAGGCCACCGCCGTGATGGAGGGGCGCCATCGCCGGGCCGGAAGGGAGTTTTTCGTAGCCTCTTGCGTTGGCTCGGCGTGTTGGGTCGTGCACAATGAGAGGCAGCATGCCCGCACGCAGTTTCCGGTTTTGGTCTTGCCTCGATTCCCGGTGTTTTGGTCGGGGCGCGGTCGGCGTTGTTGCCTTGCTGGCCCTGCTGGCGAGTATCGGCTGCAGCCACTCCCCTCATCCCGATTTTTCGGGCTCCTGGCAACTCGATCCGGCGCGAAGCGACTTTGGGCCCGAGCCCGGGCCTTCGTCCGCCACTCAGGTGATCGAGTATCACGACCCGGTGATGAGGGTGAAGGCGGATTCGGACGGCTTCATGGGTACGAGCCATGCCGAGCTCGAATTGGTCACCGACGGCACCGAGAAAGAACAGACGGTCGATGGCAAGCCGCGCGAGACGCGTAGCTACTGGGACGGGGCAGTGCTGGTGACCGAGTGGGGCGTCGAGAATCCCGGGACGCCCAAGTTCGAGATGGTCGAGCGGCGCTCGCTATCGGCCGATGGCCAGACGATGACGGTCAAGCGGCAGGTGCACTCGAGCTGGGCGGATTGGGAGCAGAAAGCGGTGTTTGTGCGGACTCCTTCCTAACGGTTGGCTCCTGAGGGTAGCTAGCGGGTTTTTAGGGTTGTTGTTTGGCTGGTCATGGCGGTCGGGTGGCCGTGCTGCGGCGGTTTTTAGTTGGGGTCGGTTTCGCGGGCCGGGGCCCTACGTCGCGAGGAATCACGACGCGGCAAACCTGGGGGTTCGCGCCACCGGGGCCGGGGCTGCTTCGGGTACCCCTGGCAGGCCTCGGCAGCTAGACATAGACAGAAGACACAGACAGGGTTGTCTGTGCCACGTTTGTTCGGTTTGGTTCAACTAAGCCCTTCATACTTTTGGACTTCGGTCCGATAAGCAAGGTGAGGCCGCAAGTTCGCTCCAGCGGTCCTCTGGCTCACCGTCTGCCTCTGGGTCACCCGCCTGCCCCTGAGTCGCGTTATCCCTTGGCGGCAGGCTCCATCAAGTTTCCTGCATTTATGAAATCGCGCCGGGCCACTGCGGCGGCTGGGAACGCCAGACGGAAATGTCACACAGGCCCGAGTTTAGCGGGTTTGGCGGCTCTGTTTGTGTTGTTGGCCTTGCTGGGCGTGCCGGCGGCGCTCGCGGCGGAGTTCCCTGCTGCGCCACTGCCACCGGCAATACTGGCGCTGCTGCTGCTGCCGCTTTCGATGGCCAGCCTGGACGTTGCGGCACAGGCGGAGCGGGCACTGGCGAGAACCAGCGGACGCGGCTCGGCCTGGGTGGTGCTGGCGCTGGGATTGACCGTGACCGCGTCGGCCTGGCAGTTCGTGCGCTCGCGCGGGGAGCGGGCTCTGGAGGCGCGGTTTCGAGGGCGGGTGGAACTGATCCAGGAGGCGTTGCAGGCGCACGCCAACGGCTATGAGGCGACGATGCGCTCGGCGGCCGCTTTTGTTTCCAGCTCCGAGCAGATCACGCAGCCGGAGTGGGCGCGGTTCGTGCGTGCGCTGCACATCGTGCAAACCGACAGCGGGGTCACGCGGCTGGCCTTCGCAACCGGACCGGGCGACGGCGAGCAATCCGGTTTCGAGCACGATGAGAGAAGGTCTCGCAGCGGGGCCGGAACGCCGGGCCGGCTTGTGGTGCGCCTCGCCGAGCCTTTGGGTTGGCCGGCGCCAACCGACCTGGCCGCGCTGCCGCAATACCGCCGGGCGGCCGCGGAAGCTTTGAGAAGCGGCCGACCGACGGTTTCCGAATACCCCGGGACGCCGCCAGGCACCGAGCGGCAGCCCCTGGCACTGTTCCTGCCCGTCTATGCGTCGCTCGAATCGACCGCGGAACGCGCCGGCCAGGGAGCCGCGATCGGCTGGGTGGTGGCCTGGTTCGAACCCGGCAAACTGCTGGGTCTGCCACGCTATCCGCTGACCCAGGAGTTCGACCTCGAGATGTACGCCGGCACCGACACCAGAGAGGCGAACCTGCTTTACGACCGCAACCCGGCGCTGCGGGCGGCAGTGGGCGGCAAGGAGTTCGTGAGGCGGGAAACGCTGCCCATGGAGATGTTCGGCCGCACCTGGACGCTGGCGGCGGGCGCCACGCCGGATTTCGTCGGCCCCGAAACCGAAGCGTCGACGCTGGTGTTCGTGGCGGGCCTGGTGGCCAGCCTGGTGCTGTTCGTGGTGACCGACTCCCAGGCCTCTTCGCGGATGCGGGCGGTGGCCGGCGCCAAGCTGATGACCGAGCGGCTGCGCCAGAGTGAAGCCTTTTCGCGGGCGGTCATCGAGAACGCGCCGGCCGGCATCTTGACGGTGACGGCGAATCAGTCGATTGCCACGGTGAACTCGGCGGCGGCGCGGATTTTCGCCTATCGCGGCCACGAGCTGGCGGGCCGCGCGTTCGAGGAGCTGCTGGCCGATCCGGCGCTGTTTCTGAGCGCCGGATTCGAGGGTTTCTCCAGCTTCCGCAAGGAGACCGGGCGGCGCGCCGATGGCACGGCTTTTCCGATCGAAGTTTCGGCCTGGCCGGTGCTGATGGGTGAGCAGCGTATGTACACGGTGATCGTGGTCGATGTCACCGAGCGGCTGCAAGCCGCGCAGGCGCTGCGCGCCGAGCGCGATTTTTCGGCGGCGGTGCTCAACGTGGCGCCGGCGCTGGTGGTGGTGCTGGATCCGGAGGGGCGCATCGTTTCGTTCAACCGCGCCTGCGAGCAAACCATGGGCTACCGCTTCGCCGAGGTGCGCGGCCGGGCGGTGCTGGACGTGTTTGTGCCGGCCGAGCGGCAGGCCGAGGCGCAGCGCTTCGCCGCCGAACTGGGCCTGGGAACCTACCCCGACCGTTTCGAGAGCTACTGGCTGACCAAAGGCGGCCGCAAGCGGCTGATCGCGTGGTCGAACACGGCCTTGCGCGACGCCGACGGCGCGTTGAAGTTCCTGATCAGTTGCGGCATGGACGTCACCGAACAGCGCGAGGCGGAAAAGGAGCGCGCCCGCTACGTGATCGAGCTGGAGCGCGCCCAACGCACCACCGAGCGGCAGGCGGAAATGCTGGCGCGGCAGGCCGACGAGCTGGCCGCGGCGCGTGACGCGGCGCTCGAGTCGGCGCGGCTCAAGAGCCAGTTTCTGGCCAACATGAGCCACGAGATCCGCACCCCCATGAGCGGCGTATTGGGCATGGCGCACCTGCTGGCCGACACCGCGCTGAACGACGAGCAGCGCGACTACGTGGCGACGATCCACAGCAGCGCCGACGCGTTGCTGGTGATCCTCAACGATATTCTCGATTTCTCGAAAATCGAAGCCGGCAAGCTGCGCTTCGAGACCCTGGACTTCAACCTGGCCAACACCATCGAGGGCACCGTGCAACTGCTGCGCTCGCCGGCGGCGGCCAAGGGAGTCGGCTTGCAGTGCTCGATCGCCGCCGACGTGCCTTGCTGGGTTCGCGGCGACCCGGGGCGTTTGCGGCAGGTGCTGCTGAACCTGATCGGCAACGCAATCAAGTTCACCGAACACGGCCGGGTCGAGGTCGATGTGGCGGTGCGGCAAGGCAGCGAGGAGCCGGTCGAGCTGCGGTTTCAAGTGCGCGACACCGGCATCGGCATCAGTCCGGAAGCGCGGCAGAAACTGTTCCACGCCTTCATGCAGGCCGACGGGAGCACCAGCCGCAAGCATGGCGGCACGGGGCTCGGCCTGGCGATTTCGCGCGAGCTGGTGCAGCGCATGGGCGGCGAGATCGGCTGCGAGTCGACCCCCGGGGAGGGCTCGCTGTTCTGGTTTACCGCGCGGCTGGGGCGGCTCAGCCCCGACAGCGTTCCATGGCTCAAAGATCTGAAGGTGCTGGTATTGGCCGACGAACAAGCCGAGCGCAAGAGTCTCCAGGGCACGCTCAACTCCTGGGAGGTGCAGGCCCACGACGCGGCGAGCTGGAATGGCGCGCTGGAAGCGCTGTTGCGGGCCGCCGGGGAGAACGTGCCTTTCGCCACGGTGGTGGTGCGGACCAGCGCGGGGGAAGAGTTCGCCGCCTTCGCGGCCGCGGTTCGCGGCGACCCGCGCATCGCGGGCGTGGAGATGCTGGCCTGGGGGCCCGAACGGCTCGAGCCGCAACTGGAGCGACTGCGCAAGCTGCATGTGCAGATGGGACCGCTGGGCACGGCGGCGGCTTCGGATCTGTTCAACACACTGGTGGAGATGCTCTCGTCCAACGCGGCGCCGGCGCGCGGCGCCCAAGTCGACGCCCCCGGCGCGCCCCGCGACGGCCGGCGTGCCGTGCCGCGCGGTGTGGGCAAGGTGCTGGTGGTCGAAGACAACCTGGTCAACCAGAAAGTGACGGTGCGGATGCTGAAAAATTTCGGCTACCAAGCCGATGTGGCCGGCAACGGGCTGGAAGCGCTCGAAGCGTTGCATCGTGGCCCCTACGACCTGATCCTGATGGACTGCCAGATGCCCGAAATGGACGGCTATACGGCGTCGGCGGAAATTCGCCGCCGCGAGAACGGGCGGGCCCGCGTGCCGATCGTCGCGCTCACCGCGCACGCCATGCAAGGAGACCGCGAGAGGTGCCTGAAGGCGGGCATGGACGACTATCTCAGCAAACCGATTCACCCGCCGGACTTGAAGTCGGTGCTGTATCGCTGGGGCCTGACGGGGGCGCTGAGCAAGAAGGAGACGGTGGAGGCGGGCTAGGTGGCGGCGCAATGCAGCGGAGGGGGGCGTGGCGGTGGCTGCGACGGCGGGCCACCATGGCGGAACTGGACGCTGGAGGTAGCGCCTTTCTCTGGCTTGTTGTTCCCTCTTGACGCTGCGCGGACCGGTCCAACGGGATGGGGCAGGCCGGAGACCTGCCCCACTTTCCCAAGGCTTGGCAGTTACGCCGGCTTAGCTTCCTTGGTGCGGCGGATGGAACTCGGTGAGCGTGGCTGGGTCGCGCCGCTTGAGAACCGGGCGGTCGTCGTCCTTGTTCTTGTCGTCGGGCTTGCCGCCGGGCTCAACCGTGGTGCCGTCGCTGGGCTTGCGCCGCAGGGTCGGCCGGTTGGGGTCTTCGGCGGGCTCGTGGCGGTTGTTGGTGAGGCGGGCCAGGCGGTCCTTCACTTGCTCAAACTCGCTGGTGTCGACGGCGTATTCGGGCTTGCTCGGCAGAATGTCGTCGATGGTCTTCTGCACTAGCTTGATGCGGTTTTTGGTCAGCGGGTGCGTGCTGAATACGCGGGCGATGCTGCTCGGCTTTTTCTTTTCCTGGGCCTTGAGGCGCTCGAAGAACTGCACCATCGCGGTGGGGTCGTAGCCCGCGGCGTAGAGATACTGCACTCCTAGAAAGTCGGCTTCCTTCTCGAAGCCTCGCGAGAACTTCAGAAAGGTCATTGGCAGCGCCAGCCCGGCCGCCTGGCGGATGCCATAGCCGGTCCAGCCACCCAAAAAGATCAACGGAATCGTCGCCAGATTGGCCACCTGCCCGCGGGTCGCCTGGCGCGTGCCGTGCCGCGCGGCCACGTGCGCGATCTCGTGCGCCATCACGCCGGCGAGCTCCGCCTCGTTGTTGGCGAGCTGAATAATGCCGGTGTTCACGAAGAAGAAGCCGCCGGGCAGCGCGAAGGCGTTAACCTCATTGCTGTCGATGACTTTGATGGTGAAGGGTACCTTGGCGTCGGAGTTGCGGACCAGATTTTGTCCGATGCGGTTGACGTACTCGGAGATGATCGGATCGTCGACGATCTTGGCGGTCTTTTCGACCTCCTCGGCCATCTGTTTACCCAGAGCGATCTCTTTCTCAATCGAGTAAAAGTTCAGCGAGCCATCGACATCGCGTTCGCCGATCGCGCTGACATCGTTCTTGGGCTTCTTCGAGTCCTTTTCGTCTGTCTTGGCCAAGCCGACCGCGGGCAGAGTCAGGCTCACAGCAAGCAAGAAGACACTCCATCGCCGACGCATCATATACCCTCCTTCGTGTGGTAGACGTGCTCCAGGCCGATCCGGATTCAATTTTCTGGGCGCTCGACGACCTAGATCCTCCTTTTGGGTCAATGATTTACAAATGCTTAACAGAATCGGCGGGGGAGGCGGGCTATCCCAGGATTTCGCGGGACGGCCACGCCCGGGGGCGCTAAGATGGGAGTAGAGAGCAAATAGGAGGTGGCTATGGCTCAAACCGGCAATGTTCATCCCCAACCACCGATCTGGCTGCAAATGTGGCACGCGTTCGAGTTGACCTCGACCGGAATCGCCATGTTGCTGTTGCTGCTGATCGTCGCCGTGTTCGCGATTTACGGGGACTGACCCCGTGGCACAGACAGTTGCCAAGGCGTCCGTGTCCGGTAAATGCCTGTGCGCGATTCGGCGGGACAATGCGTGGTTTGACGGTAGATTGCTCTCTCTAGCCGGAGGCGGACAGAATTGTCTGGCCCACGCGGCTGAAAGACAGCGTTGTTTGTCTCACAGGCTTGTAAACAAAGGTTGACCGCCTCCGCCAGGAAAACGATGATAAGGGCCATGGGATGGCTCCTGGTGTGGCTGTTGGTGTTGCCGGCAACGCTGGGCGCCGCCGGCCCCAGCGGGACCCAAAGCCTGGCCGAAATCGTTGCGACGCAACTCGACCCCCAACAGTGCTACCGCGTGCGCGACGTCTTCCTGGAGCGCGAAGACGTCAAATTCTATTTCACCGACGGACAGTTGATCTTCGCCAAGCCGCTTCAGGGCCGTACCTTCGCCGCGCTGTTCGTGGCCACCTCGCCGATGGACCAGGGAGAGCTGCTGGTGATTCCGCCGACGGCGGGCGAACGGCAGTCGGTGGCGCGGTTTACCTCGGAGCCAGTGCTCAACGAAAAGTTCCGCACGGCGATGCTGTTTTTCACCGACGACACGGCTGAACAACTGCGCCAGGCGCTGCAGGCCAGCACCTCTTCCAAGCCCGACCCGCAGCAAGGAGAAAGCCTCGCGCCGCGCTGGAATCCGGTGCTCAAGAACCTGCTGGAGAACACGGCGATCCGCCTGCTCTACGATCTGATTTCCAACCGGCCTCAGGAGTCGGGTTTCTTCGGGGCGGTGATGGGCGGCTCGCCGTTGGGCCGCTTCGATATTGTGGTCGACCCGTTGCAGGTCCGGCAGGTCACCGTCGGCCAGTCGGTGTGGCGCGACAACCATCACTACTTCGAAACCTGGTGCAACTTTCCCGCGCGCAGCGTCCGCCAGGGGCAGAACAAGCGCCAGACGCCGCCGGGGCGCCTGGAGGACTATCACATCGACGCGCATCTGTCGCCCGACCTGCTGCTCAATGTGACGTCCGAGGCGACGTTCTATCCCGATTCGACCGAGCAGCGCGCGTTCGCTCTGGAGTTATCCGAGGAACTCTACGTCCGTAAGGTGCTGCTCGACGGCCAACCGGTCGAGTTCTTGCAGCTCGATCAGCCGGTTTCGAGCGACGTGCGGCGGCGGCAGAACAATCTGATCCTGCTGGTGCTGCCCGAGAATCCTCCCGCCGGGGCGCACTACGAGTTGGAGATGCAATACGACGGCCGGGTGGTCAGCGAAGCCGACGAAGGCGTTTACTACGTAGGCAGCCGCGGCACGTGGTATCCCAAGACGGGCTCCAGTTTCGCCAACTTCGACTTCACGTTTCACTACCCGGCGGAGCTCGACCTGGTGGCGACGGCCGAGCTGGTCGAAACCAAGCTGGAAGGCGCCGAGCGCATGTCGCGCTTTCGCACGCCGTCGCCCATCCGGCTGGCGGGCTTCAATCTGGGGCGCTACAAACGGGTTTCACGGCAGGTCGGCGACTACACACTGGAGGTGTGCGCCAATCGCGAGCTGGAAGCGAACCTGAAACAACCGGCGCCGCAGTCGATGGTCCTGCTGGATCCTACGGTGTCGGCCAATCGTACTTTCGGCCGCGGCTCGGCGGCCACCGTGTTCCTGCCGCCGCCGCCGCCGGCCGCCGTGGTGCGAGCCACCGACCGGATCGACGAGGTCGCCGCATCGAGCGCCGCCGATTTGCAGCATCTGGTGGACTGGTTTGGACCGCCGGCCACGTCGCACATCGTGATCTCGCCGGTGCCGCGCAGTTTCGGACAGGGCTTCCCGGGCCTGGTGTACGCCTCGACCCTCAGCTACTTTCGCGCGGACGATCCGCCGCTCAAGAATCTACCGGCGTGGCAACAGACGTTCTATGCGCAGTTGTTGCGCTCGCACGAGATTTCGCACCAGTGGTGGGGCAACGTGGTCAGCATCGACGACGAGTCCGACATCTGGTTGATGGAAGCGCTGGCGACCTACTCGGCGCTGATGCTGGTGGAGCAGCGCAGCGGCCCGCAGGCGCGCGATGAGCTGCTGGCCGAGTACCGGCAGCGGCTGCTCAGCGTCAACGAAGACGGCGAAACCATCGAAAGCGCCGGCCCGGTGGTGCTCGGTTACCGCTTGCGCTCGTCGAAATTCCCCGACGCGCCCAACGTCATCATGTATGAGAAGGGCGCCTGGATCCTGCATATGCTGCGCGGCATCCTGGGCGACGAACCCTTCCGTGCGCTGTTGCGCGAGCTGTGCGAACGCTACCGCAACAAGGTGATCACCACCGACGATTTCCGGCGCGAGGCGGTACGCTATTTGCCGGCGAACTGGCCCGACCCGCAGCTCGAGGTGTTCTTCGAGCAATGGGTCTATGCGACCGGGATTCCGCACTACAAGCTGGAGTACCACACCAAGGGCAAAGCGCCGCATATTCAGTTTCAAGCCCGGCTGCACCAGGAGGGGGTCCCCGATCACTTCACGGCGGCCGTCCCGCTGCGCATCGAGACACTGCCGGGCCACTCGACCACCGAAATCATCCGCAGCGACGGCAGCGAAACCGAGCTCAACCTGGTGCTGCGCAACCCACCCTCGAACGTCACCCTCGACCCGGCAAAGACCCTGCTCGCGGTTACGGAGTAGACCCGTGGGGCAGGCCTCCGGCCTGCCCAAACAGCTAGCGAAGCGTCGGCGGGGCGACGAGCGCCCCGCAAGACGTGCCGCTCAATTCCAGAAAAAGGAAATGCCGCAGGTCTGGCGCAATGCCAGCCCGGCACTATGGGATTCCTGGCAGGAGTAGTAGACAGTCAAGTACTTTTGATAGTAGAATGTCTTCTACTATCCATGAATTCCCAAGATCAAGACCGTGAGCGGCTCGAGTTGCTGCAAGGCACGCTCGACATGATGATCCTTCGCACACTACAGTGGGGGCCTCAACATGGCCACGGGATTGGACTGACGATTCGCGCCAACTCGGACGACGTGTTGCGCGTTGAGCGCGGCTCCTTGTATCCGGCTTTGCACCGACTCGAGAAACGCGGCTGGGTCCGGGCAGAATGGAAGATCACCGAGAACAACCAGCGCGCCAAGTACTACAGGCTGACGCCCGCGGGAAAGAGGCAACTTGTATCGGAAGAATCGCGCTGGAACCGCTTAGTGGAGGCGGTGGCTCGGGTGATGCGACCGGTCTAGGGGATGGGCCTCTACCCCAGCTGTCGTGACCAGGACACACACTTGTACTCTGCGGCCCTACGTCGCGGGAGACGCGGCAGACCCGGAGGTTCGCGCCAGGGGTGGTCGCCCACCGGCGGCGGGTCGTTCTCGTTGGAGGGTGGCTTGTCTAGTAGGCCGTAGAGGGTTTGCATACTCGCGGTGGCGGCGAGGCCGGGAGGGCTCATGCGGTGGTGGCTTCGATTGCGGTCGTTGCGGTGGCCGCACATGCTCGTACGGGAGCGGGACGAGCGCGACCTCGACGACGAGATCCGTTTCGACCTGGCGGAGGAGATGAGGCTTCGTGTGGAACGCGGTGAGTCGTCCGAGACGGCCTGGGCGGCGGCACGCCGCGAGTTTGGACCGGTTGCGGCAGTCAAGGAGCAGACCCGAGCGGTGTGGGGATGGATGGCGACCGAGCGCGTGGCCCAGGATCTTCGCTTTGCGGCCCGTACGTTTTCCAGGAGCCCGGGCTTCACGGCGGCGGCCTTACTGACACTCGCTCTCGGCATTGGCCTATGTAGTTTCCTGTTCAGCTCATTGAATGGAATCGTGCTGCGGCCGCTGCCCGGAGCACGTGAGGCGCAGCGGCTGGCGGCGATCGATTCTCCCGTCCCCTACCCCTACTTCGAGCACTACCGGGACGAGAGCGCCGTAGCCTCGGCCGTAGCCGCTTACCTAGGTCCAGTGCCGTTCAGCGTGGCTACGGAAAACACGGGGAACACCCAGGCGGAGCGTGTTCTCGGACATTTGGTTTCGCCCGGTTATTTTGCGACGCTCGGCGTCGAGCCGTTGCTGGGGCGTTGGTTCGACCCCGTGCTGGAGCGACGTGGAGCTGCACCGGGCGTCGTGGTGAGCGAGCGATTCTGGCGCACCCGGCTCCATGCCGACTCCCGAGCCATCGGCCGTATGCTACACGTCAACGGGCAACCAGCGACCCTGCTGGGGGTGGCCCGGAAAGATTTCCTGGGCGTGTTCCCGTCGAGCCCCGCAGACATTTTCGTTCCCGTGACTGCTAATCCCGCCATCGCGCCCGAACTGGCCGGGGACGTTCTCGACAGAACCAACTTGCCGGTCTTTCGCGTCGTGCTGCGGCTGGCCCCCCACGTAACGATGACCGCGGCGGAAGCAGCCCTAGAAGTCCAGACACGCAACCTAGAAGAACAGTTGGGCAAGGGGCAGGAGAGCCCGCCGAGGAGGCCGGTAGGCCTGATAGCAGCGGGCGGCATGGTGCCGTGGCCTCAGCAACAGCGCTCGATGACCATCGTGTTCTTCGGACTGCTGATGAGTCTGGTCCTTTCGTTTACCTGCGCCAACCTGGGCGGCCTGATGTTGGCGCGCGGCTCAGCTCGCGGCGCGGAGATCGCAATTCGCCTTTCTTTGGGCGCAAGCCGCTTCCGGCTGGTAAGGCAGTTGCTCACCGAGAGCATCCTGCTGGCGACGGTGGGAGGTGCGGCGGGGCTCGCCGCCGCATATGGCTTGCTCAGCCTGCTGACCCATTCGGTGGCGGGCACCGCGCCGTTTGGTCCGTCAATCCGGTTGACTCCGGACCTGAGGGTAGCATTGCTAACGTTCCTTGTCTCCGCATTGGCTGGCACGGGCTTCGGGCTGCTGCCCGCCCTTGCGGCCACGCGTCCCGATCTAGTGACGGCGTTGAAGGGCGCGTCGGCGACCGGATTGGGGCTCTACAAGCGGTTCGGTCTGCGCAACCTCTTTCTGGTTTACCAAATGGCTTCGGCGATGGCACTGGTGTTGATCATGGGAATCCTGCTCAGCGGGCTCCAACGCGGCACGAATCGGAATCCTGGTTTCGATCCGGACGGCCTCTATCTGTTTTCGCTCGATCCGCTGCGCGACGGGTTGTCGCTCGACGAATCCGCCGCGGTTCTCCGCGATCTTCCGGAGCGGCTGATGCGCTTGAAGGGTGTGGAAGCGGCAGCGTTGGCGGACCAGTCGCTGTCGAAACTCTTTGCCACACCCAATACGGCCGTTTCCGTCCCCGGCGCCGGAGCGGGAGAGCCGGAGTCGGTTCACCGGGTGGTCGTACAGAGTGTGGGGCCGGGGTTTTTCGCGACCTTGGGGGTACCGGTGCTACACGGAGCCGAATTCACGGATCTCGAAGTGCGATCCGTGGCTAGCGGACGTGAGCCTCTGCCGGTCGTACTCAATCAGTCGGCGGCCAGCGAGTTGTTTGGAGACACGGAGCCTCTCGGCCGGCTGATTCGTCAGGACGGCCGGGTGTGGCAGGTAGCGGCCATCGTGCGCGACGACCGGCCTGCGCCGTTGCGGGCGAAAGCGCCCGCGACCGTTTCTTTGCCTTTGAAAGCGGGGGATCCCGAAGGTAGCTCGGCCGAGAGTGTAGCGGTGCTGGTACGCCTGCGGAAGGGCGCGGAATTCGAAGAGGTCCGGGAAGAACTGCAGGCGGTGGACGGCCGCTTGACGATGTTCAACCAGACGACGATGCGAGAGAATCTGGCTCGGTTTGAGGAAGGGGTCGGCTACGTGTCGGCGATCTACGCCCTGCTCGGCATCTTTGCCTTGACCCTGGCGGGAGTGGGGTTGGCGGGAGTTACTTCGAATGCCGTAGTGCGGCGGCGCAAGGAAATCGGCATTCGAATGGCGCTTGGCGCCAGGCCCTCACAGGTGTTGCGGCTGGTGCTGAGGGAAGGGGCGGCGATGGTCGTTGTTGGTTCGCTGCTAGGGTTGGCCGGTGGGTTTGCGATCACGCGCGTGCTTGGCGCGATTTCAGCGCAGGCGGCTGGAGGGATTGCCTGGAGTCTGTCCGAGCCCATGCGAATTCTGGCTGCTCCCGTGCTGTTGATTTTGGTGGCCGCAATTGCTTGCTATCTCCCGGCCCGGCGATCGGTTTCATTTGATCCTTTGGTGGCTCTCCGCGAGGAGTAGGGGCCGGGGTGAGGCCTGGTTTCGAGTGGGCTCCTTCGGGTCGACTCGTTTCCTGAGCTCCAGTGGGCTGGGGCCTTACGTCGCAAAGAATCGCGACGCGGCAAACCTGGAGGTTCACGCCACGGGTTGCTTCCCTTGGGGCTTCTTTGCCCTTTGGTCGTGTTTCGTGTTCTCTTGTTTTCCTGATCTCGGTTTCTCTGAGGGACCGCCTGTCTCTGCCCTTTGGGGTTTGTGGGCACAGGGTTTGGGTGTACAGGCTTTGTGGCACAGACAGGATTGTCTGTACCACGGCCTGTCTCTACCCCGCGCGTTAGTTGCCGGGCCCCGAGTGCTGGTTCGCGGCGGTTTTTTGTTTGTCCGGCGGCTTGTCGGAAAACAGCACCAGCGACACGCCTTCCCAGTTGCGGCCGGCTCCTTCGTCGGAGGCGACCTTGCCCATCTGCATGATGCCGACGTAGTTCGACCTCAGGAAGAACGTGTTTTCGAGATACTTCTTCACGAGCTGCGCTCGATCGTGCGAGCGCGTGAACTGGTCGGCCGGCGTGCCTTCGCCGGCGTAACCTTCGACGATGATCGGCTGCGTGCGCGCGCGATCGAGCATCGGCGCCATGGCGCGCTCGATTGCCTGCTTGCCTTGCTTGGACAGCCGCTCGGAGCCGTCGGGCTGCACGTCGAACAGGCGCGAGGCCGGCAGCCATTCGCGCTCGACGGGCCAGCCGGGGGCCTGCTCGCCGGCTTTGTATTTTGCGATGGAAATCTCGCCAAGGTCGAAGAAGCGGCGTTTCTTGAAGAAGCCGCGGAAGAACCAGTTGTGCTTGAGCGCCTCGGCGTTCTCGGAAAAGTCGGTCATCGTTTCGTTGGCGTAGGCCAGCGTCTGGCGGACGTCGGTCGCCAGGCCCTCACCTTCCTTCGGCTGGAAGTCTTCGATCGCCTGGCGCGCCCGCTCGGTGACATCTTTGACGTTCTGAGTGGTCTGCTTGAGATCGTCGACGATGTGGCGCGATTGCACATCCGCGACCATCTCGCGAACGTGGTCGGTGGTTTCGCGGATGTTACCCGCCGTCTGGCGGATTTCCCCGCTGGTCTGCTGCAGGTTCTCGTAGAGCCGGTCGTCGTTGAACAGCTTGCCGACGGTGCCTTCGCCGCGGTTGATGCGGTCGACGATGGCGTTGACGTTGGAGGCGATCTTGGTGCCCGACGCCACCGCGTTCTGGACGTTGTCGCTGACGCGTACGATGAGCTTGTCGGTGTCGTCGACCACGCGCGCGGTTCCCTCCAGGGTATTGCTGATATCGTCTTTGACGTCGTCGATCGATTCGTTGACCTTGCTGACGGTGTCCCGAGCTTCCTGCATCAGGTCGGAAATGTCGAACGGCTCGCGGCTGTCGATGGTGTCGCCGTCTTTGACCTTCTCGCCCTGCTCGCTGCCGGCGCCCACCTCCAGATACTTGTTGCCGACGAGACCGTCGGTGAGGATGGTGGCGACCGAATCGGTACGCAGCACCGTCTGGTAGTCTTCGATGACGCGAAAGCGCACCCGGAACTTGGCTTTGGGGCCGGGCGGCACGATGATTTCGAGGATCTCGCCGGCATCGCCGCCCGAGACGTGCACCGGGGCGCCGGTTTGCAGGCCGCTGATCTCCTGAAACTCGGCGTAAAGATCGATGGAGCTGGTGAAAAGCTGGCGGCGGTCGCCGATCAAAAACAGGGCGAGCGTGAACAGCAGCAGGCCTGCCGCCACGAAGATTCCTACGAGTGTCTTGTTCGATTTTTCCATGGCGGTCAGGCGCCTCCCTCGGATTGCATGAACCGGCGCACCAGATCCTCGTCGCTCTGCTGGAGCTCCTCGGGTGTTCCGCGGGCGAGCACCGAGGCTTCGTGCAGCATCATGATTTCGTCGGCGATGCGGCGGGCGCTGGGAATATGGTGCGTGACGATGATCAGCGTGGTCTGGTGTTCGTCCTGCATTTTGACGAGCAGGTCGTCGATTTCGGTGGAAGTGATCGGGTCCAGGCCGGCGCTGGGCTCGTCGACCAGGAGAATGTCGGGGTCGAGGGCCATGGCGCGCGCCAGCCCAGCCCGTTTTTTCATGCCGCCCGACAGCTCGGACGGCATCTTGCGGTAGTCGTTTTCGAGGCCGACCAGAGCGAGCTTCTGGTGGGCGATGTCGCGAACTTCTTTTTCCGGCTTGTCGCTGTTGCGGCGGATCGGGAAGGCCACGTTCTCGCCGACGGAGATCGAATCGAACAGGGCGGCGTTCTGGAACAGGAAGCCCATGCGCTGGCGAGTTTCGATCAACTGTTGAGCGCCGAGCTGGTGGATGTCCTCGTCGAGCACGAAGACTTGCCCTTGGTCGGGTTTCATCAACGCGATAGTCAGCTTGAGCGTGACGCTTTTGCCGACGCCGCTGCGGCCGATGATGCAAAAGGCCTTGCCGCGCTCGACTTCGAACGAGACATCGCGCAGAACGTGCGTGTCACCGAAGGATTTCGAGACGCCCTCGAAGCGCACAGCCGCGGCGGCGCCATTGCCGCTGTTGGTTGGCTCGCCGCTGCTCACCGCACCTCCGGAAACAGGAAGAAGATCGTTTTGACCAGCACGACGTTCACCACGATCACCGCCACCGACGAATAGACGACGCTGCGCGTGGATGCGTCGCCGACCCCGCGCGCGCCGCCCCTGGCCGTATAGCCCAGGTACGACGACACGGTGGCGATCAGAAAGCCGAACACGGCGGTCTTGAGGGTCGGCGGGATCAAATCCAGAAAATCGATGCTCGCGAAGGCGCGCCGGTAGTAGAGCTGCAGCGACATGCCGCTGATCACAGTTTCGGCGAGATAGCCGCCGGTGATGGCCGCGAAGTTGAACATGGTCGTGAGCAGCGGCAGCACGATGATGCAGGCGATGACACGGGTGACCACCAGATAGCGAAACGAATCGACGGCCAGCGATTCGAGGGCGTCGATCTGCTCAGTGACGCGCATGCCGCCCAATTCGGCGCCGATGCCGGCCCCAATGCGGCCCGACACGAGCAGGCCGGTGACGATCGGCCCGGTTTCGGTGACCATGGCGATGGCCAGCGCGGTGGGGATCAACGCCTCGGCGCCGAAACGCTCGAGCGACGAGCGCGTGTGCATCGACATGACGACGCCGACGGCGAGGCCTGACATCACGACCAGCGGGGCCGAAAGCGCGCCCAGGCGATAGATCTGGCGAATGATTTCCGGCGTTTCGTAGGGTGGGCGGATGGCTTCGCGCAGCGCTCGCACGCCGAACGTGCTGACGATGCCGATCCATTCGAGGCCGCCGATGATGGCGGCTTGCAACATAGGGATCATGGTTTTTGGGAGCTTAGTTCCGCGATTTCAAGATGATAGCCCAGACTAGCTAGACTCGCGCGGGCGGCGGTTCGTTTCATGGGATCGGGCTTTGGCATTCGGTGCGGGGAATTGGGGCGCTTTGGCATGACGATGCGGCTTGTGAGGTTTGGGTGAGGCCGCAGAGGCGATACCCCGCGCCCGTGGCGTGAACCTCCCGGTTTGGCGGGTGGCGTTGGCGGCCTCCAGCGTTGCGCTGTTGCTCCTATTCGAGCCCGCATTGCTTTGTTGCCTATTCGAGGTTGCTCTATTCGAGCTCGAACTTGACCCCTTGGGCCAGGGGGAGCTCTTTGCTCCAATTGATGGTCGTGGTTTGGCGGCGCATGTAGGCTTTCCAGGCGTCGCTGCCGGCCTCGCGGCCTCCTCCGGTTTCTTTTTCGCCTCCGAAAGCGCCTCCGATCTCAGCTCCCGAGGTTCCGATGTTGACGTTGGCGATGCCGCAGTCGCTGCCTTCGTGAGAAAGAAACTGTTCGGCCGCACGCAGATTGTTGGTGAAGATGGCCGAACTGAGTCCCTGGCTGACCGCGTTGTGACGTTCGATCGCGTCGGCCAGGTCGTCGAACTCGAGCAGGTAGAGAATCGGCGCAAAGGTTTCCTGTTCGACGATCGGCATTCCGGCGCGCGCCTTCACGATCGCCGGTTCGACGAAATAGCCGGGGCGGTCGAGAAGATTGCCGCCGGTCAAAATCTCGCCTCCCTCGGACTCTGCTTGTCGCAGCGCGACCTGCATTTGCGCGACGGCCTGGGCATCGATCAGCGGGCCCATCAGCGTCTTTGCGTCGAGCGGATCGCCGATCGGGATCGAGCGGTAGGCGCGCAACAGGCGCTCGGTGAAGGCGGCGGCGATCTTCTTGTGCAGAAACAGGCGGCGGGTGGTGGTGCAGCGCTGCCCGGCGGTTCCGGCGGCTCCGAACACGACCGCGCGCAGGGCCAGGTCGAGGTCGGCGTCGTCGAGGACCACGATGGCGTTGTTGCCGCCGAGCTCGAGCAGCGAACGGCCCAGGCGCTTCGCGACGGCTTCGCCGACGTGACGCCCCATGCGGCAGCTTCCGGTGGCGCTGATCAGCGGCAGGCGGCGGTCGTGGATGAGCGCCTCGCCGACGGTTTCGTCGGGCCCGATCACCAGATTGAACACGCCGGCGACGCCGTGGGCCTCGCTCACGCGGTTGCAGATGTGCTGCACGGCGACGGCGATGAGCGGGGTCTTGCGGCTGGGCTTCCAGATCATCGTGTCGCCGCAGACGGCGGCGATCATGGCGTTCCAGGCCCAAACGGCGATGGGGAAGTTGAAGGCGGTGACGATGCCGATGGGGCCCAGCGGATGCCATTGCTCATACATACGGTGGCGCGGCCGCTCGCTGTGCATCGTCAGGCCGTAGAGCTGCCGCGAAAGGCCGACCGCGAAGTCGGCGATGTCGATGGCTTCCTGAACCTCGCCCTCGGCTTCGCTGAGGATCTTGCCGGCTTCGAGGCTGATGAGGCGCCCCAGAGCCTTTTTGTGCCGGCGGAGTTCCTCGCCGAGCTGCCGCACGATTTCGCCGCGCCGGGGGGCGGGCAGCATACGCCACGTGAAGAAGCCCTCGCGGGCGGCCTCGGCAACCTCGTTGTAGTCATCCAGGCCGGCTTCGAGTACGGCGGCGATCGGCTCACCGCTGGCCGGGTTGATGGAGGCGAGTTCGCCGCCAGAAGGACGGGCGATCCATTGGGCGCCGCAGGCTCCGGAATGGGCTGGCGTCAGACCTAGGTCGTTGAGAATGGGGGTCATATGGGGGGCTCGGGGTCGTCTTTCTTAGTTTGCGGTATTTTTCGGCGGGGTGTTGTTGGGGGGAGGGGTTTTCGTGGGAGCGCTTGGGGAAAAGCCGCGGGTCCCGCAAATGCGCCGAGCCCTGCGCTACAGGCGCTTCCGGCGGTGCCCGGTTCGGCTTGGCGGACCTTTCGGTCGCGGTTGGGCCTCCCGGTCTGCTAAACAATGTATTGCGCCGTTGATTTTTGGGCGGCGGGTATTCGATGGCGACGACAACCTCACGACCGGCCGACCGCAGCGCCGTTGAGCAGCAGATGCTCACGGTCGTTCGCGAGTTGCTCAGCGAACTGGGCGCGCACCAGACGGCGCAGCAGGTGCGGGCCAATTCGTCGCTCGAGCGGGAGTTGGGCTTGGGCAGCCTGGAGCGCGTCGAGCTGCTGGTGCGGGTCGAGAGCCGCTTCCGGGTGCGGCTGCCCGACGATTTCGCGCAGCGCGCCGAGTCGGTGGCCGACTGGATCGCGGCGGTCAGCGGCGGCGCCAGCTCCACCGCCAGCCGCTACCCGATCCATCAGCCGGGGGATGCAACGCCCGCGCCCGAAAGCGCCGCGAGCTTCACAGACATTCTGCGGGGCCGCGCGCAGGCGCATCCCGAACGCGTGCAGATCCATCTGCTCGAGGAAGACGGCGGCCAGGAGATCAGCTACGGGCAGTTACTCGAGCGCGCCTCGCTGGTGGCCGCCGGGCTGCGCGCCGCCGGGCTCAAACGCGAAGAGACGGTAGCGATCATGCTGCCCACCGGCTCGGATTTCTTCTACGCGTTTTTCGGCGTCATGCTGGCGGGCGGCATCGCGGTGCCGATCTATCCACCGGCGCGGGCCAATCAGATCGAAGACTACGTCAACCGCCAGGTGCTGATTCTGGGCAACGCAGCGGTGCGGTTCTTGATCTCGTTCGACCAGGTGCGCGCGGCGGCGCAGATCATGCGGCTGAAGTTGCCGAGCCTGCTGGGAGTCACCACGGTGGCTGCGCTGATCGAGCGCGGGCGGGGTGCGGCGGTCCCCGGCGATGCGCCGGCCGACACGTTCTTCATCCAGTACACCTCGGGCAGCACGGGCAACCCGAAGGGCGTCGTGCTAAGCCACTCGAATGTGCTCGCGAACGTGCGCGGCATCGGCTGGGCGGTCCAGGCGCGGCCCGACGACGCCGTCGTGAGCTGGCTGCCGCTCTATCACGACATGGGGCTGATCGGTTCGTGGCTGTTCAGCGTCTATCACGGTTTTCCGATCACGGTGATGTCGCCGCTGGCGTTTCTGTCGCGGCCGGAACGCTGGCTGTGGGCGCTGAGCGATTCGGGCGGCACGCTGTGCCCGGCGCCGAATTTTTCGTACGAGCTGTGCGCGCGTAAGATTTCCGACGAGGCACTGGCGGGCGTCGACCTGAGCCGCTGGCGAGTGGCGATCAACGCCGGCGAAGCGGTGCTGCCCGATACGCTGGAGCGCTTTGCCGCCCGGTTCGCTCCGTATGGTTTCCGGCCCGAGGCGTATGTGCCGTGCTATGGGCTGGCGGAGTCGTCGGTGGCGCTGACCTTTCCCCCCGTCAACCGGCGGCCGGTGATCGATACGATCCTGCGCGACACGTTCGAGAAGGAAGGCCGTGCGGTGCCGGCCTCATCCGCCAAGGAAGCGGCTGGCGGCGACGCCGTGCTGCGCTTCGTCGCCAACGGGCGCGCGCTGCCCGGGCACGAAGTGCGGCTGGTCGACGATCAGAATCAAGATGTCCCCGAGCGCGTACAAGGGCGCGTGTGGTTCCGTGGGCCCTCGAAAACGGACGGCTATTTTCGGAATCGCCGAAGCGACAGCGGCGGTGGTCACCGACGGCTGGATGGATTCGGGCGATCTCGCCTACCAGGCCGATGGGGAGATCTTCGTCACCGGGCGGCGCAAAGACTGCATCATCAAGGCCGGCCACAACATCATCCCGCAGGAAGTGGAGATGGCGGCGGCGGATGTGCCCGGCGTGCGGCGCGGCTGCGTGGCGGCTTTCGGCAGCGTCGATCCATCAAGCGGCACCGAGCGGCTGGTGGTTGTCGCCGAAACGCGCGCGAGCGGCGGGGCGGAATTCGAGCGCATCCAGAACGGCATCGTCGAGGCGGTGAACGCAAAATGCGGCTTGCCGCCCGACCATGTGGAACTGGTGCCGCCGCACAGCGTGCCCAAGACGTCGAGCGGTAAGATTCGCCGCAACGAGACGCGCACGCTGTTTGAAGGCGGCAAGCTGCGCCAGACGAAGCGGTCGCCGGCGATGCAGGTCGTGCGGCTGTGGCTGGGCAACCTGGGGCCGTGGCTGCGGCTTTCGGCGCGCGGTTTGGCGGATGCGATCGTGCGTGGCGTCCGGTCCACGTGGATGTGGAGCGTGGCGATCACCGCGGGCATGGTGCTGCGCGTGGTACCCAGCCGCGCGGCGATGGCGCGCGGTGCGGCGGCGGTGAGCGCCTGGCTGCTGGGCCTGCGGCGCGACCGGATGCGCGTGCGCGGCGCGGATTCGCTCGACCCCACAAAGCCCGCAGTGTTTCTGGTCAATCGCTCGGGCCCGGTTGATCTGCCGGTGTTGGCGGCGGCGCTGCCCATGGCGCTGTTTCCGGTGGACTACCGTCGCGGTGACATCGCTACCGGCGCCACTGCAATTTTTATTCGCGCCGCTGGTGGTGCCCGCGGTCGATTCGGAAACGAGCCCGCCAGGCGGATCGCTGCGCCAGCGGATCGCCCAGGCGCTCGGTTCGGGCGCGGCCGTGGTGGTCTTCGCCGATGTGCCGATCGGCACTTCGCCGGCGCGCAGCCGCTTCCGGCTGGAGGCGATTCAGGCGGCGGCGGAAACGGGGGCTCCGGTTTACCCGGTGTATTTGAACAGCTCCGCGGACGGGGCCGGGGTGGGAGTAACCATTGCGATCGGCGAACCGATGTATCCGGCCGGGGACGATCCACGGCAGCTCACCGAGTCGCGCGAAAAAATCCGCCGGGCGATCGTGGAACTCGAGGCCGCCGATGGGGTGTGAGAAGCCTTGGGCCTGTCGGGAGCCCTTAGCGCGTCCGAGGGTAGAGACAGGCGCTCCCGCCTGTCAGCCGCCGCGATGCGGCGGCCCTCCTGAGGCGTCAGCCTTGACTCGACTTGGCAGACGAAGAAAGAGCCGCGCTCCGCAGTACAGGCTTCGTGGATCCGGCGCCAGGCTGGATGGCCGCCTCTTCGCGGCGGCGACAGGCGGGAGCGCCTGTCTCTACTCCTGCTAAGCTTTCCTCTCATGGTCATGTTCGACACGAATCTGGCGCTCAAGGCGTTGGCCTGTTTTCTGGCCGGCTCGATTCCGTTCGCGGTGCTGGCGATGCTGGGCTCGGGCATCGATATCCGCAAGGTGGGTTCGGGCAACCCGGGGTTCAACAACGTGCTGCGGGTGAGCAAGCCGCGAGCCATCGTGACGCTGATCGGCGACATGGGGAAGGGCTTTTTGCCGGTGTGGCTGCTGACCCAACCGGGCGACCCGGCCGCCTACGCCTGGCTGTTCGGGTTCGCAGCGATCTTCGGCCACTGCTATTCGCCGTGGCTGAAATTCAACGGCGGCAAGGGCATCGCCACATCGGCCGGCGTGATGCTGGCGATATTTCCCCGCTGGGCGGCGCTGGCGCTGTTGTTCTTCGTCGCCGTGCGCCTGCTGGGAAGCCGCCGCAAATGGCCCGAAGCGGGCATGATCGCCTCGGTCAGCACCTGGGTGTTTTTCACTGTATTGCTGTTTTTCTATGGGGATACCGTGGCGGCCCGCAACGCGGCTCTGATGACCCTGTTTCTGGCCTGGCGGCACCAGCAGAACTTCAGGAACCTGTTTGCAAGCTAGTGGCACAGTAGCCTTCTACGACTTCGACGGCACTCTGGTGTCGAGCAATGTCGTCACCCGCTACGCTTTCTTCGCCAAGAATCATCCCTCGCGAATCGCGGCGGCCTGGCGGTATGGCAAGACACTCTTGGGCGTGCCGCTGTGGCTTGGGCTCGATGCGGTTTCGCGGCGGCTGTTCAACGAGGTTTTCTTCCGCCAGTACCGCGGGCTACGCCAGGACTGGCTGCTCGAGCAGTCGGAAGTGTTGTTCCACCAGGAGATCCGGCCGAAGGTTTTCGCGGGCACGGAAAACCTGATCGCGCAGAGACCGCGAGCTGGGCTACCGGCTGGTGCTTGTCAGCGGTGGTTTTGATTTCGATCTGGGTCCGTTCGTGCGCGCGTTCGGATTCGACGACTTGCTGTCGAATCGTTTGGAGTTCGACAGCGGCGTCGCGACCGGCCGCGTGATCGCGCCGCTGCTAGCCGAACAGGAGAAAGTGCGCGCGATCCAGAGATACTGCGCCGAGTATAATGTGGAAGCGGCTTGCGCCAAGGCGTACTCCGACAGTTTTTCGGACCTTCCGATGTTGGAAGCAGTCGGTTCGCCGGCAGCCGTCAACCCGGACCGCCGCCTGCGCCAGGTCGCGACGGAACGCAACTGGCCGGTGCTCGATTTGCGGGGCTAAAAGCTCGGGCGGGGGCGGTCACGAAAGCGTCCCAAAGCGCACAGAAATCGCGAGGCCGCAGAAGTGGCGCGGGCCTCGGGCCGGCGGCGTCGCCTTCCGGGGCGACGTTCTTGTGCATGGCCCAAACAAGCGCCCAGCCCCAAGAACTTTGCGGCGCGGCCCGAAGAACTAACTTTGTGCCCGAGGGGAACAACCTCGCGCCCCGGCCCTAAGAAACGTCGGCGCGGAACGCCGACGCCGCCGGCCGAAGGCCCGCGCCACGTTTTGCGCTCCCTGCTTCTTTGCCGATACAGCATGGCGACACAATCCCACGATCTTGCGGTTGCTTCCGAGTTTGACTTTGGCGACCCCACGCCCAATGCGGTCGGCCGCAAGGCGCAGGTTTCCGCCCAGGGCTGCGTGGTGCATCTCGAGCCCAACTCGGCCCATCGCCTGATGTGGTCGGGCGAGGACCTGCTCGATGTGAAGCTGCCCGCCGACACGCGCGTGGTCTATCCCAAGCCGACGATTCCCGGCATCGCCGACCGCGACACGGGCATCCGCTACGCGCTGGCGCACCCCGAGGAGATGGACCCGCTCGAAGCGTTGCTGCGGCCGGGCATGAAGGTCACCATCGCAATCGACGACATCTCCAAGCCGCTGCCGAAGATGTTCAAGCCCGACGCGCGGCAGTCGATTCTCGAGATCGTGCTCGAAATGCTCGCCGCCAAAGGCGTCAGCGACGTTCACATCATCATCGCGACGGCGTTTCACCGCCGCATGGAGCCGTTCGAGATTCGCCACGCGGTCGGCGACCGCATCTTCGACGCCTATCACCCCGAGCGTCTTTACAACCACGACGGCGAGGCGCCCGACGGCATGGTGGAGCTAGGCGTCACCGACCACGGCGAACACGCCCGCATCAACCGCCGCGCAGCCGAGTCGGACCTGCTGATTTACGTCAACATCTCGCTGGTGCCGATGGGCGGCGGGCATCAATCGGTGGCGGTCGGCCTCAGCGATTACGGCGTGCTGCAGGCGCATCACAATCCGCAGACGATCGCCAAGTGCGATTCCTATTTCGACTACCACGGCTCGGCGCTGGCGCGCTCCACCGACCGCCTCGGCCGCCTCATCGAGCAGCACGTCAAGGTCTTCCACATCGACACCGTCACGAACAACGCGATGTTCGACCCCAAGCTCGCGTTCTTCATGAAGAACGAAGACCGCTGGTCGGCGCTCGACCGCACTTCGTTCAAGACGGCGCAATGGGCGCTGAAGAAAATGCCGCGCGCGACCAAGCGCAAGCTGCTGTTCGCCTTCCCCGCCCCCTACGGCATCACCGCGGTGCACGCCGGCGCGACCGAAGCCTGCGTCCGCAAGAACCTCGCTTATTCCTATTCGCAATACTGCGTGCCGATCGAGGGGCAGTCGGATGTGGTGGTGTTCGGCGTGCCGTTCATCTCGCCTTACAACGTCAACTCGATTCTCAACCCGCTGCTGGTGCGGGTGCTGGCGCTGGGCTATTTTTTCAACATGTACCGCGGCATGCCGGTGGTGAAAAAGAACGGCGTGCTGATCCTGACGCACCCGCTCTACGACCAGTTCGACCCGCGCCACCACGCCGCCTACAACGAGTTTTTCCATCGCGTGCTGCCCGAATCGACCGACTCGACGGTGCTGCAAAAATACGAGGCCGAGTTCGCCCACAACCCCGAGTACATCGAGATGTACCGCCACGGCTACGGCTATCACGGCGTGCACCCGTTCTACATGTGGTACTGGGGCGAGAACGGCCACCGCCACTGCGGCAAAGTGATCGTCGTCGGCGCCGAAGACCGCATGGCCGCCAAGGTGATGGGTTGGGATTGCGCCGCGTCGATGGACGAAGCGCTCGAGATGGCGCAGTCGCACGTCGGCCGCAAGCCCTCGATTACGCACATGCACATCCCGCCGATCAACATGGCCGACGTGTCGGGCACGCGCGAGGCCATCTGAAATCCCCATGAAGACGATCCTGGTCACCGGCTCCACCGGTTTCCTCGGCGCGCATCTCGTCGAGCAGCTCAAGCAACACGAGCCCGACGCCCGGCTGCGCCTGCTGTGCCGCGGCGCCTCGGCGTGGAGCGCCGACAGTGCCGTGCAGGTGGTGCAAGGCGACATCGTTTCGCGCGAGGATTTCCTGCGCGCCGCCGAAGGAGCCGCCGAGGTGTATCACCTGGCCGGGGTCGTCGATCGCGAAGCCAAGGACTACTGGCGGCAGTACACCACGCACGTCGAGGGCGTGCGCAACCTGTGTGAGGCCGTCAAGCAGCACGGCATCGGCAAGGCGGTTCACGTCTCCTCTTCGGGGACGATCGCCGTCGGACCCGATCCTGTGCCCTACGATGAAACCGCCCGCTTCAAGAACGACGTCGTCGCCGAGTGGCCTTACTACCTGAGCAAGATCTATTCGGAAAAGCTGGCGCTGCACTACGCGCGCGAAGAGGGTCTGCCGCTGGTGATCGCCAACCCGACCTTATTGTTGGGCCCCGGCGATGAGCGGCTGTCTTCCACCGGCGACGTGGCGTTGTTTCTCGACGGGCAGATCCTGGCGATTCCGACCGGCGGACTGAACCTGCTCGACGTGCGCGACGCCGCCGCCGGACTGATCGCCACCATGGAACGCGGCCGGGCGGGCGAACGCTACCTGCTGGGCGGCGCCAACCTCAGCTTCCACGAGTGGATTCGGATGGTCTCGAAGGTGTCGGGCGTTGCCGCTCCGAAGCTGATGGTGCCGCCGGCGTTGTCGCTATTTGGCGCGCGCGTGATGCGCAAGGTGTACCCGCTGGTCGGCAAGCAGTTCCAGCTCGACGACGCCTCGGTCAAGATGTCGTCTCTGTTCTGGTATTGCGATACAAGCAAGGCGCGGCGGGAACTGGGGTTTTCGACTCGCGAGCCTATGGAGACGATTCGGGATACGGTGGAGGATTTGCGGCAGCGCGGGAAGGCTGGGGCGGCGGCCTGAAGAAGTGGTTGGTTTAGGGGCTTTTTGTTTCTCGTGGGGTGGTTTGCCCATGGGCCGAGGCGTTGTGCTTTGGGGCCCTACGTCGCGAGGAATCGCGACGCGGCAAACCTGGAGGTTCGCACCACGGGTGCTTGGCCCCGCCTTGAGGGTTCGCCTCAGCGGTGCCTGGCCCCGTTTCGGCAGGCTGTCGCTTGGGTAGCCTTTTTTCTGCGTGGTTGTTTCGTTTATGGGCCTTCCGACGAAAGCGGTTGCCATTGTGAACCCGATGGCGGCGGGCAGAATGGCCGGCCGGCGTTGGCCGCGCATCGATGGGCTGCTGCGGCAGCGGCTGGGGCCGGTCGACACGCGCTTCACGCAACGCCGCGGCGATGCGACCGGGCTCGCCTATCAGGCGCTGCGCGAGGGCTGCGACCTGGTGATCGCGGTCGGCGGCGACGGCACGGCCAACGAAGTCGTCAACGGCTTCTACCGCGACGGTAAACTGGTGCGGCCCGGCGCGCGGTTGGGGTTCATCCCGATCGGCACCGGCGGCGATTTGCAACGCACGCTGCAGGTTCCTCTCGATCCGGCGCAAGCCGTGCAAACGCTCGTGGAAGGCTGCCCGCTCGCGATCGACATCGGCCTCGCGCGCCTGGCGGGTTACGACGGGGCGCCCGTCAAACGCTGCTTCATCAATCTGCTGAGCCTGGGCATGGGCGGCGACGTGTCGGTGCGCGCCAAGAGCTTCCCGCGCTGGCTGGGCGGCAAGGCGGCATTCCTGAGCGCGACTTTGCTGGTGTTCCTCAACTACAAAGGCAAGCGTGTGCGGCTGACGCTCGACGGCGCGCGGCCCGAGGAATTCTTCATCACCAACATCGCCATCGGCAACGGCCGTTACCATGGCGGCGGCATGCACCCCTGCCCGCGCGCGGTGATGAACGACGGCCTGCTCGAAGTCACCACCATCGACCGGCTGGGCATGTTCGAGCTGCTGCGCGATCTGCCCGTGCTCTACTCCGACGACGTGTACAAGCACCCCAAGGTGCGCCATTTCCGCGCCCGGCGGATTCGCGCCGAGTCCGCCGAAGTGACCCGCATCGAAGTCGACGGCGAGGCCCTGGGGACGCTGCCGCTCGAGGTCGAACTGCTGCCTGAGCGGCTCAGCGTGCTTGTCGCGCCCGACAGCCCTATAATGACCAATTCGGCAACCGCGCCATGAACAAGACCACCCTGATCGCCATTCTGTTCGGCCTGCTGGTGCTCGGCACGCTCATCTATTCCTCGATGAATCTGCAGCAATACTCCTGCGAGGTCTGCATGACCTACAAGGGGCAAAACAACTGCTCGACCGCGGCCGGAACGAGCGAAGAGGAAGCCACCCGCACCGCCACCGACGTCGCCTGCGCGCCCATTTCCAACGGCATGACCGAAAGCATTCAATGCAGCAACACGCCGCCGAAGAGCGTGAACTGCGTGAAGCGCTAAGGCAGGGCTCCGGCTACCCGTGGGGCAGGACTCCGGCCTGCCCAAAGCCGTGTGCCGCATTCAATAGGCGTGGGACAAAGCACAATACCCGTGTGCTTGATGGGGACAGTACCCGCGTTTCGCACCTCGATTTTTCTGCCTGCGGGGCCGGACTGGAGTTTTTTCCGCGCCTGTCACGCCTGCGGCTCTGAGTGGGGTGCGTGGAGAACGTGGCGGGAGTCGCGAACGTCGCCCGGCTCCTGGGCGCCGGGCCGCTGAAACCGCTCGTGCAGCATCCGATACTTCCTGAGCAGCTCGAACAACACCACTCCGCCCGCCACCGCTACGTTGAGCGACTGCTTGGCGCCGAGCATGGGAATCCTCACGTCGACATCGCACAGCTTAGTGATCTCCCCGGGGATGCCGTCGACTTCGCTTCCAAACACGACGCAGACCGGGAAGCGCGGTTGCCAGTCGTAGAGGTCGATGGCGTGCGAAGAGGTCTCCACCGCGGCCAGCTCGAAGCCCTTCCGACGCAGTGTTTCCAGCAACGGCACGGCCTGGTCGTGGTGCTCCCAAGGCAGATCGTCCTCGGCCCCTAGCGCGGTTTTCGAAAGCCGCGGATGCGGGGGATGCCCGGTGTATCCGGTGAGGTAGAGGCGCGAGATGCCGGCGGCGTCGCCGCTGCGAAAAAACGAGCCGACGTTGTAGAGGCTGCGAACGCAGTCGAGCACGACGCACGCCGGAATGCGATCAATGCCCTCGTAGGAGCGCGACGGCGCCACCGCGCGGAACGGGAATGACTCCATGGTCGAGAGTCATTCTACCGTGGCACGGCGCGGGAAGAGGCAAGCGGGCCGGCGCGAGCCGGGCGCAAGGGCCCGGCAGCCTGCGGGACGCGCCCCGGGGCGCAGTGTGGTAAAACTTGAAGTT
Source organism: Terriglobia bacterium (assembly GCA_963824095.1). Taxonomy (GTDB): domain Bacteria; phylum Acidobacteriota; class Terriglobia; order Bryobacterales; family UBA6623; genus JBBDWJ01. The sequence goes on from CAWGNS010000007.1 coordinate 294,865, forward strand.
TCACCGCCGCTCCACTCCGGAAGGCGCCTGTTTTTCGCCCGCCCGTTGTCGGGGCGCGGCCCTGGGCCCCAATCAGCATGCAAAAAAACACCATCAAGGCAACGCTTCGCGAGGGAGGCACGGTCGTCGGCACCTGCCTCACCGACTATGTCGAACCGGAGGTCGTCCCGATCGTCAAGGCGGCCGGCCTGGACTTCTTTTTCATCGACACGGAGCACTCGCCGACCGGCTATCGCGAGATCCAGACCCTGGTGCGGGTGGCGAAGGCGGCCGAGGTCACGCCGCTGGTGCGCGTGACGCAGGCGGAGTATTTCCTGATCGCGCGGGCGCTCGACGTGGGGGCGATGGGCATTGTCGCGCCGCGCATTCACTCGGTGGAGCAGGCGCGGTCCGTGGTGTCGGCGATGAAATTCCCGCCGGCGGGCGGACGCGGCTACGGGCTACGCGGCATCATCACCGACTATGAGTTTCAGGGCGCGCGCGCCGAGATGGAATCGGCCGATAGCGAGACGATGGTGATCCTGCAGATGGAAAGCCGCGAGTGCGTCGAGGCGATTTACGACATCACAGCGGTGGAAGGCGTGGACGCCATCATGGTGGGCCCCTTCGATCTGTCGGTTTCGCTGGGGATTCCCGGGGAGTTCGACAACCCGGTGTTCTGGGAAGCGTTCGACCGCATGGTCGACGCCTGCCGCAAGAACGGCGTCGCGCCGGGCGTACACATGGGCAACGCCAAGCTGCTCAAGCGCGCCCAGGAGCATGGCGCAAGGTTTCTGGTGTTTTCGACCGATGTGGCGGTGCTGCTCGCCGGTTGGAAGGCCGCGCGCCAGGAGTTTCTGGCCGGCGAGGAAGTGGCGAGCAAGTCGGGCTATATGTAGAGGCTTCCTTCCTTGGGTGATTTCGCCCATTTCCCTTCAAACAGCGGGGGGCCTGCCGCTACAGAGCCGCAGGCGTAAGCCAGCGGGCCGAGGCGTCTGGGTGGCCAGGGGCGGCAGCGCTGGGTTTCGGGTTAGTGCCGATCCTGTGCTTTGTTCCGCCCCTTCCAGGGCGGACTTAGATGCGTGGCGTTTTCCCACGGCTGAGGCCGTGGGCTATTCATGGGAGTCGCCTTTGCCGGGACTCTTGGCAGCCCCTGCCGAGCCTCTTGATTGCACCTACCGCACTCCTGGTAGGACCCCTGAGATGGCGTGGGCCGCTACAGGCTGTTCAGCAAAGACGGGGCAGCACAGACAGAACTGTCTGTACCACTCCGCCTGTGCTGTGGGCGCGCTGGGGCTTCCGTTGGGGTTGCGATTTATGGCATGTAGCCGCGGATCCACTGGTTGTAGGCCCACAAGGCGAACACCAGTCCCGACAAGGCCACAAACATCGCGGTAAAGGACTTGCCCAGCAACTCGATGCGGTGTACGCGTTGGTTGAATGAGGCCTTGGATTGCGCGTCCTGGGGCGACATCGTGCCCAGGTGCAGGTCGGTGTCTTCCAGGCGATCCAGGTGCTTGCGGTAGGCCGCCAGCACGATCACCAGCACGGTGACGACCACCCAGGCCACCAGCCAGGGAATCAGGTCATAGCTCGTCATAATCACCTCCCCGAGCATACGGTTTTTCAGGGGACACGCACCCGGTCACAACGTGGTGATCTCCCGAGGCGGAGCCTCCACCGGGTTGTCGCGCCCATCCGACACACGGGCTACCCTTGCAGGAGCAATTTGTTTTCCAAAGACGGGGACGGGACCGCGTAAGCGCCCAGCGTCGGGACGCGAGGCGGTAAAAGGGGGTCTGTCGCGAAGTCCGTGCAGCGGGGTTCGGGTCCGGGCGGCAGCGGGGCCGGGGGATGGCGTAGCCGAGCGCGTCAATCGAGGTCGATGTCGCGGGTGGGCGGCGGAGTGGGGCCGGCGTCGCGAGCCTTCCTGAGCAGCCCCTCGAAGCGCTTTTCGAGCGACTGGCCGTGGACGCGCTCGGCTTCGACCTGCTTGCGGAAGCGCTCGTCGCGCGTGTTCTCCTGGGAGCGCAGGCGCTTCACCGCTTCGCCCAGGTCGCCCGGGGAGACGGCGCGCTCGGGCTTGCGGTGGGCCAGCACGTGGCCGGTTTCGGCGTCGATCTCCAGCGTCGCCCCGCAGCAGGGGCACTCGACCTCGAATACGCCGTCGTCCATAGCATCATCCTAACCCAACCGCGCCCGGCCAAACAGGGTTTAATAATCGGTTCCAATCCCGCCGGCGCCGCCGCGAACGGCTCCGGGGGTGGCAGTCCGTATCGTGACCCGCACTATGGTTTTCCAACGAATCCACCGATCTGACACCAAGCGGCGTGTTTTCGGCCCTGCCCTGGAACGAGGGGTCCCGTAGCGGTCCCGCGGGCCCGTTCCTGAGGTGGCCGTTCCTGGCGGCCGCGGCGGCGCGTGGGACCGGGCGCGTTTCGGGTGGTGGTTCACGCGGCCTTGCTGCGTCTGCTGATGTTGTCTCGCGGACCCGCCGGCGGAATTCCTGTTCGCTCGCGCGCGCTGCAGTGTGACGTCGTACGCGGCGTTGGATTGAGGAATCCGCGAGAAGCCGCAAAAGGGCTCAAACGCCCGCTCCATCGAGCGTTCGAAACGGCGTCGCAACACGCCGCACCCAATGCAGCCGAGCAGCCGAAGGGCCGGAACTCGCGTGGTATGCTGGGGTGTGCCGCAATGCTGGTCGGGCGGCCATTGCGTTGCGAACCAATGCGGCTGGAATACCGATCCTCGGGGGGCGGCCTGCCGGAAAAAAGTAACGGCCCCGAAGTCGCAGACATCCAAGGCGATAGAGGGACGAATTTCCCCATCTGGAGTCCGCCGTGGACGATCACCTCAAGCAACTCATGCAGCAACTCGGCAACGCCATCAACGAGTCGTTGTCGGAGTCGGAGAATATCGCGGAAGTGATCGGCGAAATCAAGCGGTCGGGCTACGACGTGTTTCTCGTTCTGGAAGCGACGATCGGGTTCAACAAGCGGCCCGGCGAAGAGTCGGGCACCTCGCTGCAGCGCAAGACCGTTCCCACCGAGGTTTCGTTCACCGCCCAGGACCAGGCGTTTCTGAAAGCGCTCCGGATTACGATCGAGGAGTAGCTCGGCGGCCCGCGCCGAACCATGCCCGTGAACGGCTTTTCGAAGCCAGGCGCTGCTTCCGGTGTTGATCCTTCCTTTTTCCCTCTTCCCTTTCCCTTTTTGCCTTCTATCTTTTGCCTTCCCCCTCCTTCCTTCCCCCTCTTGTCTTCCCTCTTTTGTCTTTTCCTCGCGCCTTTTGCCTCCTGAGATTCTGCAGGCCCGTCGCAACCGAAGCGGGAAGCGGCACGCAATCGGCAAGAGGCCGCCTGACGGCGGAGACAGGCGAGAGCGCCTGTCTCCACACAGGCGCCTGTCTTTACAGGCACAAACCGCCTGCTCTACACATGACAGACAAGATTGTCTGTCCCACGTCAAAGAGCCAGACTCGAGACACAGATAGGATTGTCTGTGCCACTTGCCCGGGCGGGCGACTTCCCTTCCCTCGGAATTTGCAACTGTTGAACGCCCGCGAGGGTGTGCTAGCATCTCGGGGGCTTCCGGCAGTCAGGTCTGCTGGAGTTCGATCGCCAAGCCGCATCACGCAGGAGCAACGATGTACGAATGGACCAAGAAGATTCACATGTACGCCGGGCTGATCAGCTTCATGGCCTTTGTCGTTTGGGGCATCACCGGGATTCACGCCGTATTTCTGCCGCCGCCGGGAGGCTACTCGCCTCCCCAGGTCAGCTCCGAAAAGGAGTTTCCGTTTGACGGCCCGGGTGACCTCGACGACAAGCAGCTCGCCAAGCGCATCTTCGACGCCGCCGACCTTCAGATGGCCGGCGGGTATTACAACGTGCACCGCAACGAGAACGGCAACCTGACGTTCAACTCGTATACCGCCAATGGGCCGCGCGACCTGACCTATATCGAGGATGCCAAGCGGGTGCGGATCGCGTTCCGCACTAACGATCTGGGTGATTTTCTTTCTTCGATGCACACCGCCCATTCGCGGCGCGGCGCGCCCGACCTGTCGTCGCGCTTGTGGGGTTTTTTCAACGAGTTCTCCACCTGGGCATTTTTGTTCATGACGGTGTCCGGGGTCTACATGTGGATCGCGACGCGCCCCAAACTGCCCTGGGCGCGAATCTGCGCCGGTGGCGCCGTTGCCGTGGGCGGACTTCTTTGGGTCATCACGAGGTAACGCCATGTTTCGTTTGATGCGCAACGTTCATCTGATTCTGGGCTTGGTCTTTGTCGTCTACGCCCTGCTGTTCGCCCTCAGCTCGCTGTTCATCATCTACCGCCCGTGGCTACCCTCGACGCAGCAGGAAAGCAAGATCGTGGTGCGGGTCACCGCCGACCAAGCCGCGACGCCGCGCGCCCTGGCGCTCGAGCTGATGCGCAACCACGACCTGAAGGGAGACCTGCGGCAAATCGAGCAAACCGACGAGGGCATGAAGTTCGTCGTAGTGCGGCCCGGCACGCGAAACGAAGTCACCTACGCCAGGGCCAGCGGCGAGGCGGAGATCAAAAGCCAACGGCAGGGTTTTCTGGAGACGCTGGCGCAGTTGCACACCAATCACGGCTTCTGGCACGATTTTCTGCCGTCCAACGGCTGGGCGCTACTGTCGCTGCTGGGTTCGATCGGGCTGTTTCTGTTGGGCGCGACGGGGATCTATCTGTGGTTCTGCCACCACGAGGAGCGCGTGATCGGCGGTATTTTGCTGGGGTTGGGGCTGATTTATTCCTTGACGACTTTGGTGTTGTCTCGGGTGGCTTGAGCTGATCGAGGTTGGGGCCGGTCTGGGGGTATGGGATTTTCTGGTTTGCGATTTGCGGCATGTCGCGGCCTGGGGTCGCTTTGGTAGCTTGGGGCCCTACGTCCCGGCGAATCGGGACGTGGCAAACCTGCAGGTTCGCGCCACGGGTGCGGCGTCGCGCTTCCGGGTGGTGGAGGCTGGATTTGTTGGGACCGTTCGGCGATTTCGCTTAGGGATTTCGAGGAGCCGGTAGCATATTGCGGATGGCGGCGATACGCCAGGTATCGTCGCGGGTCATCAGGAAGGTGCTCCACATCTTGCGCGCTGTTTCGCCGTTGGGGTTGACGATTTCGTAGCGCGCATCGGCGAGCGCCACGCCTGGCGCCACGAAGCGAATGGTTTCGACCGTTAGGGTTCGCTTGCCGGGGTTGTTTTCCGAGCTGCCCAGCGTCCCCGACACCAACTCGTCGCGGCCGCGGCGCCACTGCCCGGTGGAGACGAGCTGATCGGCGTCTTTGGTGAACAAGGCTTCGACCGCCTTAGGGTCGCGATGCTCGCGGGCGTCGAGATACTTTTGGACCACGCCGCGAATGGCCGCCTCGTCGCCGGCCGTGCTCTGCGCAAACGCCGCGCCGGCGCTCAACGCGCCGAGCACCAGAACCGCGGAAACCGCCGCCGCGAATGCCCTAGCCGCGAAAGGCCTCGTCGCGAAAGGCCCGCCCGCGAAAGGCCCGGGCGCGAGAACACTCATGCGGCCACGGCGCAGATTCACCCTGCGGCACAACATCAGCAAACCGCGCATCATCGCATCCTCCACTCCGGGAACAAGCCCCAGATCCAGACACATCCCAGAAATCCACATCCCGGGAAATCCGTAGTGTCTCAGTTTGACGCCTCATGTGGCGCGGGCCTCTGGCTCGATCTGGCGCCGCCTCCGACCCATGTGGCGCGGGCACATCGAGCCAAAGTTTAGCAAGCGCAACGCCGCAACCAACACCGCGCCGGGGCAAGCCCAACCAAACAGGCGTATCCGCACCAATCCCGGATCAACCGATCAACCGATCAACCGAACCACCGCTACTCACGCCTTCTGGCGTTCCTTCTCGAAGTCCCAGAACGCCATCTCGCCCTTGCGGGCCGAGTAGTTGATGAGGTGGGCGCAGGCGGCGGCGCGGTGGCCGATCAGCGCCGACTCCACCGGCTGCTCGCGCGTGCGCACGCTGTGGAAGAAATGCCCCAGGTGCAGCACATCGGCGCTGAGGCCGACCTCGGTGTATTGTTCGGAGCCGCTGAATAGCTGCGGCGGGTTGGTCTCGGGCAGCTCTTCCTTGCGGATTTTCGGATCCTCGTAGTACTTCCGCTGCATGTCGCTGGCCCAGGCATTGGTGATCCAGGTGTTGTCCTCGTGGACCTGCTCGGGCGCGAAGTGCAAACCGTTGTAGCCGATGGTGAGCGTTCCTTCGGTCCCCAGAATCTGGAACCCCGCCTCGGCCGACGATTGGTTATTGAACGTCGAGCTGAGGTTGACCACAAAGCCTTCGGGGTATTCGAGGATGCCGTTGATGGTATCGGGAACGTTGCGGCTTTCCTTCCAGCGGTAGAGCTCGCCCATCGCCACGATCTTGGACGGCATTTTGGCGTTCATGATGTAGTGGATCGTGGTGCAGAGGTGGACGAACAGGTCGGTGGCGATGCCGCCCGAATATTCCGAATAGCAACGCCAGCGGAAGAAGCGCTCGAGATCGATGGGGCGCTTCTGGCTCGAGCCCAGGAACATATCCCAGTCGACGGTCTTGGCCGAAGCGTCGGGCGGAATCGGATAGATCCAGGCGCCGCTGGCGGTGTTGCGGTTGTAGCTGGCGCGGATCATGGTCACCTTGCCGAGCTTGCCCGACTGGATGATCTCGCGCGCTTTTTGCTGCGTCAGCGAGCTGATACCCTGGCTGCCGACCTGCAGAATTTTGCCGCTCTTTTTGACGGCGGCGATGATTTCGAGACCTTCATCGATGGTGTAGGTCAGCGGCTTTTCGCAATAAACGTCTTTACCCGCTTCGAGGGCTTCGATGACGCATTGTTTGTGGAGGTGATCGGGGGTGGCGATGGTGACGGCGTCGATCGAGGGGTCGCCAAGAATCGTGCGGTGGTCCGGGGCGATTTTGGCCTTGCCCCCGGTGCGCTCGACGGCGCGCTCGAGGCGGCCCTGGTAGGCGTCGCAGACGGCGACGATCTCGGTCCCCTGATTGGCCTTGATGGCTTCCAGAAGCTCCTGGGCGCGCGAGCCGACGGCAATCATGCCGACGCGAATGCGGTCGTTGGCGGCGACGGCCGCTGCCGCGGGGCTGGCTGCCGCGGCCACTCCCAGGGCTCCGGCGCCACCCAGAAAAGTCCGTCGGGTCAGGTTATTCGACATACAAAAGCCTCCATTTTTTCTGCGTCTACCCTGTGGCCATTATATCGCGCAAGTTACGGCCGAACGCAGCTGGCGGCCGTTCGGCGACGCGCCGCGCGGTGAACCGCGGAGGGCGTACACCGGCGGGGCGAAGGAACTAGGAGCGGGATTCGACGGGCTGCTCGGGAGCCTGCTCGGGGGTCTGCTCGACCTCGGCGGGAACCTGGGCGCCGTCGGATGCGGCCTGTTTTTCGGCAGCGGCGTCGGGCTCGGGGTCTTTGGCTTCGGTCGCGCCGGTTTCGGTTTCCGACGGCTCGGCTTGGGCGTCGGATGGCACGGGTCTGGTTTCGGCGTCCGCGGCGGTGTTCGTTCCGGCTTGGGCGCCGGCTTTGGGGGAAGCCGTGCCCGCGGTGCCGCTGAGGCTGAGGTGGAAGCAGTAATTGTCTTGCCACAGAAAGTACTGCTGCCAACGATAGAACGAGTCGGGCTCGGTCCGGGGCCCTTCGAGCAGTTTGGGCAAGCCCAGCAGCACGTCGATCTTGCGGTTGGTACAGGAGTTCTTCACGCGGCCGCCGACGACATTGAGGATCTCGCCGATGCCACTCATCAGGAACTCGTTGTCGACTTCGGAGGCGCTTTCCCCCAGCATGGTGTTGCATAGCTCGACGGCGAAAGAACGCTGGCAGCGCAGGTCGACGAGCAGGTCGAATTCGCCGTTTTCGGCACGCAGGTCGATCGTGCAGAACAGGTCGGGGTCGCCGCCGCTGGGCTCGGCGAGCGGGACCGGCTCGAAGCCGGTCATCATGCCCAAAGCCTGGCGGACGGCGGTCATGATCTCGGGCTCGAGCGCTTTCAACCAGGGCTCGTCGCCGCCCACCGCCGAAGCGCCGGCCACCAGCTTGGCGACCTGGCTCGCGAAAGTTTCGGGCACGAAGGTGCGCACAACCTGGCCGGCAAAAGCTTTATCGAGGGAGCTGAGCCGTGTGTCGGTAATCAGGCAAACTTTGCCGTGGCGCGACTGCGCCAGCGCCAGAACCTTCTTCCCCAGCATCTCAAACGGCAAGCCGGGCAGCGTCGACGACAGCATGATCAGGTCGGGTTCGTTCTTGAGGACGTGGACGAGAGTCTCGGCGGCGGTGCGGGACGCGATGCCACGAAAGCGGCCGGCGAGCGCTGAGACGGCGAAATCGCAGAAATTCGGATCGGGGTCGGCGATCAGGATGGTGGCCAGATCGCTGTGCCGCAGGCGCTCCCGCTTCTTCTCGCGGGCGCGATTGACGATCTGGTGCAGGCGATCGACCACCGAGTCGTAGCGCAGCGGCTTGAGGATATAGTCGGCGACGCCGAGCGAGATGATGTCGTGGACCTTCTGCTCGGAGGCCAACTGGGTCGCCACGACCACCTCGATGTCGCCGTAAGTGGGGTCGCTGCGGATCAGCGACAGGGTCTCAGTGCCGTCGAGCACCGGCATCATCAGGTCGAGCACCACCAGGTCGAACTCTTCGGCGGCCATGGCTTCGAGGGCTTCCAGGCCGTTGCTGGCCTCGACCACATGGCCGTCAAAGCCGCGCTCAATCCAACGCCGCAGCAGGCGGCGCCCGGTGGATTCGTCGTCCACCAGCAACACTTTGGGCGGCTCGCTCTCGCTGAGCACCGCCGGACCGCTCCTGGTCGGCATGGTTTTGGATTCGATCCCGTGGCACGGTGCAAGCAGATGGCCGCGGCAGAATTCCGCGCCGCCGGCGACACCTACACCCTAATCCTTATCGGCCTGGGGCCCCCAGAACGTTACGGTTTCCTGGATTCCGGCCGAGTTGGCTGGCGCGCCCGGTTTTGGGGGCCGGCGAGGCTGCCGCTTCACGGTTAAAGCTCCTTCGGCGGGAGCCGGAGTTGCTCTTTCCGGCGGGTGCTATGCCGCTCTCCTACGACCGCGAGCGCTCGCGATGCGGTTTGAAACAGGCCCGATGAGGCACGGCAGGACTGCTGGCGGGTGGTGCGCGAACCCGGCGGCGCGCCCGCCAAGCTCGCGAAAGTAAGCCGATCGAAGGTTGGCCGACGGACGACGTAGTGTGCACCAACAGCCTCAGACTAATGCTTTACTACCTTTTTCCAGGACAAAAGATAAAGCGCAAATGAATTTAATTCCTGATTCCATGAATCAATCTAAGATAAACACAGTAATTTATTTTTTATTCCTTGACCAGCCCAAAGGAAGGTGATATACATTGGCGTGCTGTCGCTCGGCTGGACGGGCTCATTGAGACATTCCCCACCGGAAATCCATCCGGCTCCACGGTAAGACGGTTTCGCGATCGGCCCGGCCGGCACGGCAGACTTGCGCCAGGGACTTGCACTCACAGTGTTTCGAGAGGACTCAAGACATGGCAAAAAAAGCCGCCACCAACGGCGAGGCCCAGCCGCCTCCGCCCACCGTACGCACCTGCGGCACAATGCAGGTCCATCAGCGCCTACTGCGAACCGTCGCCGGATACCGCGAGGCGCGCGACGCCAGCGAGAATCATGCGCTGCGCGCCGCCTTCATGCCGCTGTCGGGCCGCACCGGCTGCACCAAGATTCCGGTCGTGGTGCATGTGGTTCACCACACCGCCGCGCAGAACATTTCCGATGCGCAGATTCATAGCCAGATCGACGTGCTAACCGCCGATTTCCGGAAAAAGAACGGCGATGTCGGCTCGGTTCCGGCCGCGTTTGCGCCCCTGGCGACCGATGTCCGTATCGAGTTTGAACTGGCAACGACCGATCCTTCGGGCAACCCCACCAACGGCATTACGCGCACATCGACCAACACAACGGGCTTTACCGACGACGATGCCGTGAAATCGGCGGCCAGCGGCGGCGCTGACCCCTGGCCGAGCGACAAATACCTCAATATCTGGGTGTGCCAGCTCAGCGGCGGCCTGCTAGGCTACGCGCAGTTTCCGGGCGGGCCGGCGGCGACCGATGGCGTCGTCATTCTGCATTCGGCGTTCGGCACCACCGGCACGGCGGCGGCGCCTTTCAACCTGGGCCGTAGTGCGACTCACGAAGTGGGCCATTGGCTCAACCTGCGCCACATCTGGGGCGACGACGGCACGGGCTGCTCGGGCAGCGACTTCGTTTCCGACACTCCCAACCAGGGCGGCCCGAATTTCGGCGTCCCGGCCTTTCCTCATGTGAGCTGCGGCAACGCGCCCAACGGCGACATGTTCATGAACTACATGGACTATGTCGACGATGCCGCCATGGTGATGTTTTCGGCGGGACAAGTCAGCCGCATGCAGGCGACTCTCGACGGGCTGCGCAGCTCGATCGGCACCCCGACACCCTGTGGCGCCAAAGCGCTCCCCAAAGAAGGGGGCAAGGAACTGCCTAAGGACGTCATCAAAGAGCCGCCCAAGGACACGCCCAAAGATCTGCCCAAGGACATCGTCAAGGATCTTCCCAAGGACCCGCCGAAAGATCCTCCCAAGGATCTGCCGAAAGATCTGCCGAAAGATCCCCCCAAGGACATTCCCAAGGATCTGCCCAAAGACCTGCCGAAGGACCTGCACAAGGATCCGCCGAAAGAATTCCCGAAAGACCTGCACAAGGAGTTTCCAAAAGATCCTCCCAAAGAGCTGCCCAAGGAACTGCACAAAGACTGGCCCAAGGACATCATCAAGGAGCTTCCCAAGGAGTTCTCGAAAGAGCTCCACAAGGATCTTGCCAAGGACCCTGGGATCGACCCGGGCAAGTCGCTGCCCGCGGATTTGCCGCCCAAGAGCGTGTTCGATCCGCCCAAGTCGTTTATGGAGCCGCCCATCGATTTCCCGTTCGGGGGCGGTCCGTTCACCACGGGCCCGGTTGCAGGCGGCGCGGTGCCGTTTACGCTGGCGACGGGCGCGGGCGCTGGTGCGGGTGCGGGCGCAGCGGCCGGAAGCGGCGCGTCGCGGCAGCAAGGCGCCGCGCTGGCCAACGCCTACCAGCAGCTTCTAAGCCACTACTCGCGGCTGCACGCGATGGGGCAACTCGACGCGGCGGGGCTGGCGGCATGGCAAGAGCTGGCGGCCGCCTATCAGCGTCTGATCGCGGGCTTCTGACGCGTTCACAACCATCGACCATCCACTCCATTCGACCGTGCCCGGCGCGCCATGCCGGGCACGGTTTCTTTGAATACCGTCTATTTTTGGATCACCGTTTTCTGGAGCACGTCGTTTCTGCGAGCACTGCCATGATTCTTATCGTTAGCTTTCCCAACAACGAGCACGTCGAACAGGTACGCCGCCACCTCACGGTCGAATCGGTCGTGGTCGACACGGCCACGTTTCCGGTTTCGCTGGGGCTTTCGGCGGCAATCGGCCGTGAGCGAGAATGCCTTCAACTGGGGCTGCCGGGCGGCAAACACTTCTGCCTGTGCCGCGTGGGGGCGGTCTGGTACCGCCGCATCCGTCCCTACGGATTCCACGAAGACCTGCGCGACGAGACGTCGCGGATGTTTGCCTGGTCCGAGGCCAACGAGGCGCTGCTGGGCACCTGGTATTCGCTGGACTGTTTTTGGATGAACCCGCCGATGGCCGACGAAGTGTCGCAGCGCAAGATCCGGCAACTGCAACTGGCGCGGCGCCTGGGGCTGTCGGTGCCCGAGACGCTGGTGACCAACGAACCCGACGCGGCGCGGCAATTCATCGAGACGCACGGCGTCGGGCGGGTGATCCGCAAGGCGTTCCGCAACATCGCGCAGGCGCCGCGCGAGACCCATCTGCTGAGCGAACAGGATCTGCCGCTGCTCGAGAGCGTGCGCTACGCGCCGGTGATCTTCCAGCGCTTCGTGCCGGCCGATCGGGATCTTCGCGTCACCGTCGTCGGCGACGAAATCTTCGCCGCCGCCATTACGTCCGAGAGCCAATACGCGGCCGACTACCGCCCGGGGCTGGGCAGCGCGGAGGTGGTACCGTACGAATTGCCGCCGGCGGTGGCGGAAAAGCTGCTGGCGTTGATGCGCGCTTTCGGCCTGCAATACGGCGCGGTCGATTTCCGGGTGACCCCCGACGGTGATCACGTTTTTCTCGAGGTCAACCCGGTGGGCGAGTATCTGTTTATCAGCCAGCGGACCGGCCAGCCGATTCCGGCGGCGATCGCGGCCACGCTCGAGCGCCACGACCGCGAGCATGCCAAAGAACACGGGCCTTGCTGATTTCTCCGGATGGGACAGTCTTCAGCGTTTCGCGCCTCTGCTGACTGCTGGAAGGGGACAGTCACCGCGTTTCGCGCCGCAATAGAGCTGTGGCTTGTCGGAATCACGTGGCGCGAAACACGGTGACTGTCCCCATGGGGCACTCTGCCGGTACCATCTCGTGTTACAACAAGCGCGTGAGAGCGACCGGCTGGTGCGCGGGGATATTCGTTGCGACGATGTTCGTTGAAGCGATCTTCCTCGCGAGGTTATCTACGGCGCGGATGTCGCCTGTCGCCGCTGCCCAGTCGGCCGAAAGGACCCCGGCTATGGCTTCCGAAGTTGAACAGCGCCTGGTGGGCGTGTGGCGCCACTCGCGCGAGGAAGATACCACGAGCGAAGCGGTGTATCGCCCCGACAGTTTCGATTTTCCGCCGGCGCGGGGGCGTACGGGATACGAATTCCGCTCCGACCATTCCTGCGACTATCTGGGGCTGTCGCCGCGCGACGGCTCGGCACGGCAGTCTTGCAGTTGGCAATTGCGCGGAGGCGCGCACCCCGAAATCGTGGTGAAATTCCCCGACGGCCGCGAAGACGTGCTGCCGCTGGTTTCGGTCGACGCCGAGCGCCTGGTCGTCCGCAAGCCGACCGACTGAGAACGGGCCGTTGCGCCAAAAACCCCGAAAAGCAACGGCTCGCGGAAACAAAGCCGCGCGCGATAGAGTGCGGGCTTTGGAGAGCCGGCGGAATACCTGGGTTTTGGCCACCGCTGAGCCGAATCGCGAAAAGCGCAAGGGCTGGGAGGCTCGATGTTCACGGCGAAGGAAATCCCTGGCGGACCGGGCTGCGGAAAACCCACTCAGGCCCCGCGGTGGTCCGTCTCCTCAGAGGCTCGGTGGCGTGGGGCCTTACGTCGCGACGAATCGCGACGCGGCAAACTTGGAGGTTCACGCCACGGGTGCGTTTTTTTTGGTTCTGTGCCTCCGTCGCCTTCGCCTAGGCTACAACCCACCGCCTGATCCTCGGCGGCGTAATCCTCCCAGGCTAATTTCGGACGACCGTTGCGGGACGCTGCGGCGTTTGAGGAGCGCCGGCTTGCGGCGGGCGGCGGTTCACCCGCGGGTCGGCGGCGCCCACGGTTCCGCCGGCTTGGGTGATGGCCGCCTGGGCAGCTTGCTTTTCCGCGGTGATGTCGCGGCTCATCGCCAGCAGGCCGTTGACGCGGCCCTGCTTGTCGCGCAGCGGCGCGCGGGTGATCAGCCGGTAGGCGCGCTTCTGGCCGTCGGGCGAGATCCAGGGCTCTTCCTCGTCGGGGACGATGCGCGCTCCCCGCACCACCTGCTCTTCCTTAACGTGCAGCGTCTGCGCGAGATGCTCGGGCAGGAAGTCGAAGTCGGATTTCCCGTTCACCTCGGCGCGCGTCCTGGCTCCGATGCTGCGGCGGTGCGCGGCGTTGCTGTAGATATAGCGGCCCGACATATCCTTGGCGAAAATCGCTTCGGTGAGGCTGTCGGTGATCGTGCGCAGCAGCTCGAATTCGGTGGAGTCGGACTCTTCAGCGAGCAGCGATTCCGACACCGGGTAGGCGGTGCACAGCACCATCTCGGCCGCCCCGGCGTTGGAGCGCGCATAGACGGTCTCGAACGACTGCAGCCATTGCCAGCTCTGCCGCGCGTTTTTCAAACGGTAGCGGCCGCTGACGATTTCGGTGCTGTTGGGCGCCAGCATCGGCTGGCGTTCCTGCTTGAAGCGCGCGAAGTCTTCGGGGTGCACCAGCTCTTCCATCGAAACGCCCGAGCGGAAGATGAGATTCTCGTCGATGCCGGCAAGCGAGGCGAAGCGCCGGTTGCTGTAGACGACCTTCCACTGCCGCGTGTTGTAGACATAGAGTGGGTTGGGCAGGTTCTGCAGAATGCGGTAGCTTTCCTCCCAGCGCGTCAGCGTGCGGGCGCGCTCCACCGCGTAACAGGTGGCGCGCCATAGCGCAGGGCCGGTCAGTTCGTTCTTCACCAGGTAGTCCTGGGCGCCCTGCCGCACGGCCTTGATGGCGAGCATCTCTTCGTTGTTGCCGGTGAGGACGACGATCGGGATGGCGCCGGCGCGGTCCTGGGCCTGGTAGAGGGTTTCGAGGCCATGGCTGTCGGGCAGCGACAGGTCCAGCAGCACGACGTCTATTCTTTGCTCGGAGAGGATATCGAGCCCTGCGCTGAGACGATCGGCCCAGATCACTTCCGGTTCGGGCACGCCCTGTTCAGGCCGGGTCAACTCGCTGAGCAGTTCTCGAAACAGGCGCGCATCGGCCTTGTTGTCCTCGATCAGCAAAATCCTCATGAATCCCCCTTCCGCTTCTCTCCGAGGGTGTTTCCGCAGCCCCTTCGGCGGAACCGGAACGTGCCGCCGCGGAACACCTACAAGGAACAATAAGGGTCGCCGGCGGGCTTTGTCTTTAGAAGGAACTCCCTATCGGCGAACCCCGATTCCGGAGGCAGGTCGTACGACCTTTTGGAAATTCACATTTGAACGACAACCCGCGCGAGGTCGGTTTGCGGTGGGTAGACGCTGCGGGTGAGGGGCTGCCGTGCCGGGAAGCCGCTGCCAGAGCGGCCGATTGCACTCGCGGATATTGCCCGGCGCGTTTCCCGGGCGCGCCGATTCGGGGCGAACGAGGCGGCAATTGTACGCTTTTGTAACGGCGGGCGAAGGAGGTCACTGTAATACCCTGCCCGGGAGCCTCGGGAATTTTCCCGGCGAGGCTTGGCATGTTGGCCGTTGAGGTGGGACGGACACTCTTGTCTGTCTTGGGGTAGAGACAGGCGCTCTCGCCTGTCGGCCGCCGTTAGGCGGCCGTGTACTATCCAGGCCGGCGCCAGATCCGCTGAGTGGAACGGAGTCTGGCCAATCACGGACAGGATTGTCTGTGCCACTTGGCAGACTGCTGTGCCGCCTGCTCTACAGGTTGATATTCAGGCCACCGGGCCTCTTGGGCCGGTAGGGTTTGAAGGATTCGTTGAGTTGGCGGCTGGCGAGGGCGTCGTGCAGTTCGCCGCGGCTGGTTTCGCGCTGGATCAGCAGCGCCTGGCGCGTGTCTTCTCCCAGTTGCACGGCGCGCTCGAGCTTGCGGCGCTGGGGTTGGGTGAGGCTGGACGCTGGAGCCTCCGAGCCCAACGCCGAGGTCAACGCCGAGACGATCTGGCGGCGGCGGGCCAGCAGGCCGCCGGCCTGCTCGGAAGCTCGGGTGCGAGTCGAATCGCGCAGCGCCTCGGTCGCTGCCAGCAGGTGATCGAGTAGGGTATCCACGGCGTCGGAGGTCGACATTTGTTTGCCTTGGGTTGGTGGCCGGGCCCCGCCCCTTTTGGTGGACTAGAGGGCGGTGGTCCTAGGGGTGGCGCGGGCCTCGGGCCGGCTGCGACGGCGTGCGCGCCGGTTCCTCGCCTTTTCGGACACGTCGACCCATGTCGACGCCGCCGGCCGGATGCCCGCGCCACCGTTGTAAGCCTGGATTCTCACTCGCACCGCCGGCCCTGGTCGCCTTTGAGGTCCCTCGTTTTACCGTGTCGGTCCTGTGGCCGTTTTTTCATTTCTTGTTGTTGGCCGAGTCTTGCGCGTCGAGGAAAGCCGTGAGCTGGGTCTGTTGCCCCTCGATTTGGGTGAGCAGCAGGTCGGTGGCGGAAAAGCGCTGCTCGAGATTGCTGATGGTCTGGTCGAGGCGCCGCTGGGTTTCCTGAATCCGGTCGCTGAGCTTGTTGTCGGATTCGTCGATGAAGTCGATGGCGGTCTGGATCTGTCCGTCGGTGGGGCTGGTGAAATTGTTGAGCAAGGTGGTGGCGTTGCCGACAAAGCCGGATCCGAGATCGCCGAGGAACTCCAGCGCGCCCTGCAACTGGTCGGGACTGAGCAGGCTGAAGTCAAAGGCATTGAACTGCAGTTGGCCGTCTTTCTGCAGGTCGAGGCCGACCTCGCGCAGCGAATGCAGCCCTTCGGGGCTGAAGAACGAAGTGATGCGGCGCAAGGTCTGCTCGGCTTCGCGGATCTCGACGCTGCCCGAAAGTACCCCGGCGTTCTTGCCCACCTGAGCCTGCACGGCGGCCACCGCCGCGTTGTAGGCATCGACCACATTCGATAGACCTTGGGAGACGCCGCTGGCGTCGGTGGCGGTCGAAATCGTGGCGTGCCCGGGGCCGGCGATCGTCAGATCCAGGCCGGCGATGAAATCGTGGATCGTGTTGCCGGGGTTGTCGACCTCAACGCCATTGACCTCGAAGACCGCGTTGGTGCCCTGATTGCTATTGGTGAGCAGGTCGGCGCCAGCACTGTCTTGCAGGCGCAGGGTGGTGGCGCCGGTATCGTTGGCCGTCAGGGTCAGCCGGTAGGCGGGGGCCGCGGGATCGCTGCTGGTGTTGATCAGGCTGGCCTTGACGCCTAGCTCGGCACTGTTGGCGTTGATATAGTCCGCCAGGCCCTGTAGCGTGTCGGTGACCGCGCCGACCGCGTGCGTTCCGGCCAGCCCGGAGGCGAAACCGGTGCCCTGCGCGTTGTCGGTGACGGTGACGTCGAACGGCGAGTTGCCGCCGACGGTAACCTCTCCGCCGGTCACGCCAAAGGTGACCCCGGCGGCGGCCAAATCGGGATTGAGCGCCACCTGGGCGTTGAGCGCGGCGGCGATCTCCTCGGCCGATTGGCCGCCCACCACGCCCCCGGACTCGAGGCCGCTGACCGTGGTCCCGGTGCTCGACGAGGTGAAGCTGAATCCCTGGCCCGCCGTGTCGCTGACAATCAGCTTGAGGTTGCCGCCTTCGGCCGTGAAGCTGACCTTGCCGTTCAACTCGGGGTTGAGGGCGATCTGATCGTTCAATGCCGTAGCGATCGCGTCGGCATCCTCGCCGCCCGTGAGCGGCGCGGTGGTGATCGGCTGGTTGATCGAGAGATCGTCGCTGACGAAATTCACCGTGATGGTGTCTCCGGCGCCGACATTGGACGGCGCCGACGGCGCGACGAAGAAACTGTTGAGATCAGCGGTAATGCTGCCGGTCAAGCCGTTGGAGAAGTCGACCCGAACGCTGAGCGGCGGGGCCGGCGTGGCCGCTCCCGTCAGACCCGCGCTGCGGCCCGAACCCTGCGCCTCGACGCCGAGGTTGGTGACGGTGCCGCCGACGGTGAGCGTGAACAGCCCGTCGCCCTGCGTCGAGAGACTGCCACTGGTAGCGCTCGCCAGCGAGTTGAGGCTGGCTTCCTGCGCCTGGCTGGCTACGGAAGTGACATCGATGTCGAAGCTGAGCTTTTCGGGCAGGCCGGTCACCGTGGCCGAGGCCACCGACGGGTTGCTGCTGGCGCCGCTGACCGCGCCCGCGCCCGACAGCGACCCCAACGCGCGCACGGCTTGGTCGAGCGTGAAGAAGGTCGAAGACAGCGTTTCGAGCTGCTTGCGGCGGTCGCCCAACGCGGTCTGCTCGGTTTGCAGCCGCTGGATCGGAATCGAGCCGGCGTCGAAGGTTCTCTGCAGAATCTCCTGGAAACTGTCGGAGAACTTGCTGAAGCCGGTGAAGCTGATTGGTGGCAGTCCCATGATGGATCCCCTGATCGCGAACGGGCTCCCCCGCAGTTGGCGGTGGCGCCGAATTTTTTGTGCCGCCCGAGGGCCGATGTTCCCTGCGGCTTTGTAGCGCGGCGCTGTAGCGTGTTTGTGCTGTGCTAACGCGCTTTACCAACGCGCCGTGCCGCTGCGTACGCCGCTGCTCTGCGCCGCTGCTCTGCGCCGCTGCGCCGCGCCGCGGCGCCGTGGCCCGGCACGCTGCACAGCGCGGGCCAAAGCCCGCGGCTCTGAGTTACAACGTCCAGACGCGGTCGCCGCCGGCGGTGCCGTAGTCGGCTGCCGCGGGCGGAGACGGTAGATCCTCTGCCGCGTACTCTGCTTCGTCAGCGTCGCGCTCTCTATCCGCGCCGTTGTCCCATGCAGCGCCACGGTCGGAAGTGGCAACCGCGGCCCAACCCTCGGGGACGCCGGCCTGCTGGCCATCCGCCCGCGGCCCAGGGGCCTCCTCCCCTCCAACCTGGCGCTCAGCCGCCGGCGGCTCGCACTCGTTCCAACCCTCGTAAAGATTGGCGAACAGCAGGCGCACTTCCTCCAGCGGCGCAACGGCGGCGGGGTCGCCGGCGGCGTCGATCAACTGCCGCTGCACGTAGTCGTAGAGCCGGGCCAGCTCGAACGCAACCTCGCCGCCGGCCTCCAGGTTCAGGGCGCCCTGCAGTTCGGCGACGATCTCCATCACGCGCGCCAGGCAGTTGTTGCGCTCGCGAACCTCGCCGGCGCGGGTGTGCCGCGCGGCCCGTTGCAGCTTTTCGATCGCTTTGGAATAAAGCAACCGGATCAGCTCGACCGGACTCTTATCCATCAGGTCGTTTTCGACATATTGCCGGGCAGACATCCGCTGTGCACTCTCCTCGAGTGATGTTGTTCGCCGCGCGCCGCCGGGGTCGCTACCCGATCACCGCGCCCTCCTGGATATCGCGTAACACGGCGGCGAGCCGGAGCACCGCTTCGGGCGGCACCTGGGTGATCACCTCGTCGGTCGTCCGGTCGACGATGCGAATCAGGCGCGCGCCAGTGGCGCGATCGACCGCGAAACGCAGCTCGCTGCTGGAACCCACCGCCTGGGCTTCGTTCAGCGTACGAACCGCGCGAGCGATCTCGCGATTGCGCGCGACCTCATCGAGGCCCGGCCCTTGCGGGCCATCCCGTTGCGAATCGATTCCTGAGGCACGAATCTGTTGCACTTCACCAATCGTCATGGTTTGCCCCCCTCCGCAAAGGGTGGCGATAGCGCCTGACGGGCCGCCGCGGTGACTCTGCGGGTCCCGCCACGAGTCTTCGTAACCCTTATCGGCTGGCACGGGGCAAGGAAGAAGGAAGATTGGGGAAGGGGGCGGGAGTTTTTCTAGACCGGTGGCCCGAAGGGGATAGAACCTGAAACGGCGGCGGCGCCGGCCTGTTTGCTGCTGCCCAGGCAGGCAGCGCCGGGGCCCTGCCTCGCAACGAATCGCGCGGCAAACAAGGAGGTTCCCGCCACGCGCGCCAAGCGAAGGCCTCTGCAGCTTGCTCTGCCGTTCCCAGCGCGCCCAGGATCCGGATCAACTGGCCCTGCCGCGGCGACTACTCACTGCCCGCACCAGCAGACAGGACCTAGATTCCCGCAAGCTTGAACGTGTAAGCGTACTGGCAGGGAACTTCGTCGACGGTCAGCGGTGGCACGTCGATCGCGATATCGTTGCCCTGCTGCTGCCACTGGAGCGGCCCGTCGATGCCGAGCAAGGTGACCACGGTATTCGCCGGCGGCTGTACGTCTTTGAGGACGAGCTTGGCGCCGGGCCAGCCGGGGGTGATGGCGTAGAGCGCGTCGGGTTTCTTCGTGAAAAACACTTGCTTGACGGCGTTGCCGTCGTGCGGCTGCTGGCCGGCCATCTTGAGGATGTCGTAGGCGACGCGGTAGGTGCCGAAACCCTGCTCGGGCTGTTTGCCTGCGCTCCACTGCGCGGTGTGCTTCCAAGTGCGAGTGCCGTAGATCGCTTCGCCGTTGACCTTGAGCCAGTCGCCAACTTCCTTCAGGCGGGCCTGCATGATTTCGGGAATGCGCCCGTCGGCGGTGGGGCCGACGTCGAGCAGCAGATTGCCGCCGCGGGCAACCAGGTCGGCGAGCATCCAGACCAGCTCCTGGCCGGTGCGGTAGTTGCTCAACGGCTCGTTGCGGTTGTAGCCGTACGAAAAACCGATCCCGCGGTTCTCTTCCCAGGGGTGCGAGGCGTCGGGCATGCCGGCGCCGTATTCGGTGGTGAAATAGCCGCCGTGGTGGTGGCGCGCGTTCTTGCCCCAGCGATCGTTGACGATCACCTCGTCTTTGACCGGCGATTCGTTGTAGAGCCAGGCGAGCAGCTCGGGGCTTTTCCAGTCTTCGGAGGGCATGTCCCACTCGCCGTCGCTGAAGATGATCGACGGCTTGTAGCGCGTCACCACGTCTTTGAACTGCGGGATCATGTGCTTGTCGACGTAGAGCGCGCGGTCGTTGAGCCACAGCGGATTGAACCACTCATAGAGCGAGTAATAGAAGCCCATCTTGAGGCCGGCCTTGCGCACGGCCGTCGAGAGGTCGCCGAGCAGATCGCGGCGCGGGCCGACGTCGGCCGAATTCCAGGGGCGGCCCCAGTCGCGGTTGGCCTCCTTGCTGGGGAACAGGCAGAAGCCGTCGTGATGTTTCGAGGTCAACGCCACGTAGCGTGCGCCCGATTCCTTGAAAATGCGCGCCCATTCGTCGGGGTCGAACAACTCCGCTTTGAACAGCGGCGCGAATTGGACGTAGCCGAAATCCTCGCCGTAGACGCGGTTGTGAAACGCGAGCGTCTCCTGGTGCCGTTTCACGGCGCGCGGGTCGCTGCCCGGATCGGCGCGCAGCGAATACCAGTACCACTCGGCGTACTCCTCGGGCGACGAATACGCCGGCACCGAATAGACGCCCCAGTGGATAAAGATGCCGAATTTGGCATCGAGATACCACGCCGGCGCCGGCCGCGCATCGAGCGACGGCCAGTTGGGCTCGTATTGGGTGGTCTGAGCGTGGAGGGCGGCGGCCAGCAGCGCCCAACCAAGGCATGCCGACAGGAGTTTGCGTTTCATGGCGGCCCCAGCATAACAAAGGTAGCGCCATAGCGGCGAACCGGACGATGCGCCGCGGCCCGTAGCGCAGGGCTCGCAGAGACGCGTGTATCTTTCGTTGCAGAAACGCCGGGGACTGCGCCGCCGTGTCCCGTGGGGAAACCGCGGGTCTGGGAGAAGGCCCCGGCCCCGCGCCACCTTGGATGGCCGCGATCGGCGCGATGCTGGAGAGGCTTAATTGTGCATGGCGGGCGGTGAAATCGCGCGATGGTTGCGGATTTCTCGATTCAGCTGGTAACGTTTCAGGTGATTTTCCGCCCTGTGTTCACAGAACGACGGAATTCGTTCCGTGCCGCGCTCCCCGCGCCGCGAGAGCCCGCATTCCGCCGCCGCGTCTGCGCTGCAGTCACGAATCACTTTTGGGGAAACGCCATGTCTATGCGCTCCACGCCAATCATCGCCCTGCTCACCGTTGCTCTGCCCGCCCTCGCCGGCGCGCAGTTGGAGGTTCGCTCTCCCAACGGACAGCTTGCATACTCGCTCGCGGTCGGCGACAAGGGCCAGCTCACGTATACCCTTCATTTCCACGGCCAGCCGGTAATCGAACCTTCCTCGCTCGGACTGGAAATCGAAAATCAACCCGTGCTCGGCGAATCGGTAGCGGTCGTTTCGTCAAGCCGCGGCGAGCAGGACGATACGTACCAGATCCCTGCCGGCAAATCGAACCCCGTTCGCGATCACTACAACTGGCTGAAGGTCGAACTCGAGGAGAGCGGCGGATTTCTGAAGCGCCGGCTCAGCGTCGAGGCGCGCGCCTACGACGACGGCGTGGCGTTCCGCTACCTGCTGCCCGCGCAGAATCCGCCGCAACCGCTGCGCCTGCGCGCGCGAAGCGACGGAGTTCCGCATCGCGCGCGACGCCACCACCTACCCGATGCTGGTGCCCAACATGCAGACCAGCCAGGAATGGGAAAACGAGGCGCGCCCGCTGTCGTCGCTGCTGCCAGACTCGCTGATCGGGCTGCCGCTGCTGGCCCAAGTGCCCGGCGCGGGCTGGATCGCGATCACCGAGGCGCACATCGAAGACTATGCGGGCATGTATTTGGCGCCGAAGGCCGGGCGCGGACGCTCCGGCGGACTGGCCGTGAAATTAGCTCCGCGCGTGGACGATCCGGAGGTGGCCGTCATCGGCTCCACGCCGTTGACCTCGCCCTGGCGCGTGATCATGGCCGCGGCCGAGCCAGGCCGATTGATCGAGTCGAACCTGGTTCTCAA
Organism: Terriglobia bacterium; assembly: GCA_963824095.1. Classification (GTDB taxonomy): domain Bacteria; phylum Acidobacteriota; class Terriglobia; order Bryobacterales; family UBA6623; genus JBBDWJ01. Next base: position 317,096 of record CAWGNS010000007.1, read on the forward strand.
TCTCAACCCGCCGTCGGCGATCCAAGACACCTCTTGGATCCGCCCCGGTAAGTGCGCCTGGAACTGGTGGTCCAATAACATCGTCGACACGCAGCCATTCCAGGGTGGCATGAATACGGCGACGATGAACTATTACATCGATTTCGCGGCGGAGTCGGGATTCCCCTACATGCTGATCGACGCCGGGTGGTCGGCCGGCGGCCGCGGCGAGCCGGAAGATATCACCAAGACCAACCCCGACATCGACATGCCGGCAATCCTGAGTCACGCGAAATCAAAAAACGTGAAGGTCTGGCTGTGGCTGAACTGGGCCGCGACCGACCGCCAGATGGAAGAGGCGTTCGCCCTCTACGAAAAGTGGGGCATCGCGGGCGTCAAAGTCGACTACATGGACCGCGACGACCAGTGGATGGTCGATTTCTACCACCGTGTGGTGAAGACCGCCGCCGCGCATCATCTGATGGTGGACTTCCACGGCGCCTACAAGCCCGACGGCCTGCGGCGCACGTATCCCAACCTGGTGACGCGCGAGGGCGTGCTGGGCTTGGAATACAGCAAGTGGAGTGCGCGTTCCAATCCCGAGCAGCACGTCACGATTCCGTTCACGCGGATGTTGGCCGGGCCGATGGATTTCACGCCGGGCGGATTCAACAACGTCACCTACGATCAGTTCGAAAGCCGCTCGACGGCGCCGATGGCGATGGGCACCCGGGCGCATCAACTGGCGATGTACGTCGTCTACGAGAGCCCCTCGCAGATGGTTTCCGATCACCCGGGAGCGTATCGCGATCAGCCCTCGTTCTCGTTCATCAAAGCCGTGCCGACAAGTTGGGATGAGACGCGCGTCGTAAATGGACGCGTCGGCGACTACGTGACGATCGCGCGCCGCAACGGCAAGGAATGGTTTCTGGGATCGATGACGGACTGGACGGGTCGCGAGTTGGACATTCCGCTGAGCTTTCTGGGCGACGGGGAGTATGTGGCCGATATCTATGCCGACTCGCCCGAGGCCGCGACCGACGCCAAGCGCGTAACGATCGAGAGGGACAAGGCGGTGACTCGCGCGACGACGCTCAAGGCGAAACTGGCGCCGGGCGGTGGGTATGCGGTGTATATTCGGCCGCGGCATTGAGGCGGTGGGAAGAGGGCGGCGGTGACGCCGGGCAGGCGACGCACGCGCGGCGGTTTTCGCGGCGACGCCCCGGAGGGCGTTTCCGAATAGTAGCTCACGGCTGAAGCCGTGGGTTATTAGACGGTTTCGCCCCTTCGGGGCGCGTCTGGTAATGCCTTCGCGGGGTGGGTCTCGTTGGGGTTGCTAGCGCTCAGCGCGGGCTGACGCCCGCGGCTCTGAGTGGCGCTTTCGGCAGCGCGCTACGCCGGCCTGGTGAGTACCCAATTGTGAACAAAGGCCCCGGCGGCGAGCATCAGAATCAGAAAATAGTTGAATAGTGGGGCGCCGCCGCTCAGCATGAACCCGTTCGGGCCCGCGATGACGATCGCTACGAGCGCGCCGATACCCGCTCCCAGCACGAGCGCTCTCTGCGGTGACATCGTTCCGAGGCGATGGTTGTGCAGCAGCCACAGCGGCAGCCAGCAAAATATCGCCGACGTGCCTGCCAGCACCGGCAGGGTAAATATCGCACCCACCAGTCCAAAGCCGTCGCCGCCGCGCCCCAGCAGCTTGCCGACGATCAGCATATAGAAAATCGCCACGGCGACGCCGATCAGGACGAACGTCACGATTCCGACCAAATGGGGGACGATTTTGTGTTTGTTGGCGGGCACTAGATGAGTTTGCTCCGGCGCATCGACTCCGGCGATCCCGTTGCGACTCGCCGTCTCACTGCGCGAAATCGACGATCCATTCCGCGGTCTTTCCAGCGGCGACTTCGAGTTGTGATTCGCGCTTGGCCTTGCCCGGCAGGCGAACCGGCGTCACGACGACGCGGTAGGTTCCCGGAGCCAGCACAAAGCCTTTCGGATTGGACTTGGCGGCGGTGTAGGTGCGGCCGCCGGCGAGCTGTCCGGATTCACCGGCGCGAAACACGGTGACCGCGGCGTCGATCAGTTCGGCGCCGTTTCGGGCGCCGACGCGGAGCTCACCGCTCGCATAGTCGTGCTTGAGCTCGATGCGCTCGCCCGGCTTGAGGGTGACGCCCTCAAACCGTTGGGTTGCCGGATGCGCCAGCTCGACCGAACCGACCGCGACGTCGTAGGAGCCTGCGGTCAGCGGCAGGATCTTGGGGTTCGAGGTCGCGGCGCGATAGGTGCGTCCGCCGGCAACCTGCTTGCGCGTCCCCGGCTCGTAGACCGCCACGGTGGCGTCGGACAGCTCGCCGTTGCGCGTCACCAGCACCGACAGCTCGCCGGTCGAAAAATCGGCGACCTTCTCGATGGTCTCCCCCGGTTTCACGACGACGCCGTCAAAATTCTGGCGCACGTCGCCGCGAATGCTCACCGCGCGCACGACGACGTTATAGGTTCCCGCCGGCAGCGGCAGCAGGCGCGGATTGGTGGTCGAGGCGGTGTAGGTTCGTCCGCCGCCGGCGTCCTTGCCCGTGGCCGCGTCGCTGACGGTGACGCTGGCGTCGACCAGTTCACCGTTCTGCAGGGCCTTTACCGAAAGCACGCCGCCGCCACCGGGATCGGCCGGTTCGACCGCGCGGTCGAGCGCCGCCGACAGTTCCGCGGCATTTTTCGCGTCGAAGTAAAGCCCGCCGCCGGCCTGCGCGGTGCATTCGAGCGAAGCCACGTTTTCCCGGCTCAAATCGAACCCGATGACGTGCAGCAGAAACTGCGCGCCGGCTTTTTTGGCTGTGCCGACCGCGGCGCAGGGATCGCCGCTGCAAGTTTCGATGCCATCGCTCAACAGCACGATCGTTGCCGGGTCGGGGCGGCTCTGCACCGCCGCGATGGCCTGCTCGATCGATTGCGTGATCGGCGTCTTGCCTTTGGGGTTGATGGCGGCCACCTTAGCGGTCAGGCCAGCGCGATCGAGCGGACCGAGAGGAACGATGGTTTCGATGTCGGCGCAATCGGCCTCGCGGCGGTGGCCGTAGGCGATCAGACCGACCTCGGAGCCCTCGGGCAGCCGCGACGCCAGGCCCTTGAGCACGCGCCGCGCGATGACGATTTTTTCCTCGCCGCCGTTGCGGCCCCACATTGAGCCCGAGGCGTCGAGGATCAGCAGCAGGTCGTTGGGCTTGGCCTGCTGCGCGGGGGCGCGAACGCCCAGGCAAAGCGCCAGCAGCGCAAGGATAGGAAGCAGACGATGGGGCACGGTGAGGCCTAGTCTAGCATGGGGATTGCGGGAAGGCAGGGTTTCTTGCCGCGCGGCAGGGCTTCTTGCTGCGTAGCAGGGGCTTGTGGCGCGGGCCTTTGGCCGGCAGCGTCGGCGTGAACGCCGACGTTCTGCGGGCACCACGACCAGCCAGGAACGTCGACTTTCGGGTCGACGCCGCCGGCCGAGGCCCGCGCCACTTTTCTGGAGGCCGGCTTCTTTGCCCGGGCGACCGTCGGTGGAAGGCTTCGCGAGCTACACTGATCCGTTGGCGGCCCCTTGGGTTGCTGTTGGTGTCATGGCCCGCGCAGCTCACATGATGGGAGATCTTCTGATGAAATGTTCTCAATTCGTCCCCTTCGTTCGGTATTGTGCTCCGGTGCTGGCGGTGGCGCTCGGCACCTGGCTTGCTCCTCCTCTGGCGGCGCAATCGGATGCGGGCCAGAAAGGCACCGTCGAACGCATTCCGGTTCACGGCAAGGGGCTCGAAGGAAATCTTTCGGGCGACTCCGCCGACCGCGAGGTGTGCATCTACCTCCCGCCCAGCTACAAAACCGATAGCGCGCGGCGTTACCCGGTGCTCTACATGCTGCACGGCTACACTGATTCGGACGAAAAGTGGTTTGGGCTCGTCAAGCACTGGATCAACCTGCCTGCGATCCTCGATCAGACGCTGGCCGGCGGCGGGATGCGCGAAATGATCGTCGTGATGCCCAACGCTTACACGAAGTTCGCCGGAAGCATGTATTCGAGTTCGGTGACGACCGGTGATTGGGAGGACTATGTCTCCGAGGAACTAGTGGCCTACATCGACGCGCACTACCGCACGCTGGCCTCGCGCGAAAGTCGCGGGCTGGCCGGCCATTCGATGGGCGGATACGGCGCGATGCGCATCGGCATGAAACGTCCCGACGTGTTTTCGAGCGTCTACCTGCTGAGCCCCTGCTGCATGGCGCCGCGGCTGAGCCCCTCGCTCGACAAAGAACGGATTGCGCAAATCGAGGCCGTCAAGGACATGGACGATTTCGAAAAAGCCGAGTTCGGGACCAAGTCCGTCTTTGCCTCGGCGGCGGCCTGGTCGCCCAACCCATCCAACCCGCCGTTCTTCCTCGATCTGCCGTATAAGGACGGCCAGCCGCAGCCGATGGTGGGGGCGCGCTGGGCGGCCAACGCGCCGCTGGCGATGATCGACGGCTACATTCTGAAGCTGAGGCAACTCAAGGCGCTCGCTTTCGATGCAGGCAAGGACGACCGCGGGATTGCGGCGACGATCCGCGATCTCGACGCGATTCTGAACAATTACAAGTTGAAGCACACTTTCGAGATCTACGACGGCGATCATGTGAACCATATCGCCGACCGGATTGCGGAGAAGATGCTGCCGTTTTTTTCAAAGAATCTTTCGTTTGAATAGCGGGCCGGGGCGAGGCGGATGAGGTCCGCTTCTGCGTTGGGGTTAGTGCACAGCGCGGGCTCAGGCCCGCGGCTCTGAGTGACTAGCCGGCGATCAGCTTTGCCAGCAGGGCCGTGCGTTCGGGCAGGCGGTCGATGAGGATGCTTTCGTGCAGGGCGTGGGCTCCTTCTCCTACCGCTCCCAGGCCATCCAGAGTCGGCACGCCCAGGGCGGCGGTGAAATTTCCGTCCGAGCCGCCTCCGACCTGGGCTTGTTCCAGTTCGAAACCAAGTTCGCGGGCGGCCTTCTGGGCCATGCGATAGAGGCCCAGCACGGGCGCCGAGCGCTCCAGCGGGGGCCTCCGCAGGCCGCCTTCGACGGTCAACGTCGTCTTGCGGTCGAAGGGCTTGAGCTGGTGGAACTGTTTTTCGAGGCGGCGCGCTTGCGCGGCCCGTGGCGCGCGCACATCGACCTCGACCGACGCTTCCTCGGCCACTACGTTCGAACGCGTTCCGCCGCGAATGACGCCGGGGTTGACGGTGACGCCGGCGGCGAGGTCGGTCCAGGAGGCGACGCGCTCGATCTGGCGCGCCAGTTCGACGATGGCGCTCGATCCGCTCTCGAAGTCGAGGCCGGCGTGGGCGGAGCGCCCGTGGACGCGAATCGTGAAACCGCCGCCGCCTTTGCGGCCGGTCTTGACGGCGCCGTTCGGGCCAAACGACGGCTCGGCCACCAGCACTCTGCGGCTGCGCTTGGCTTCGGCCTCGGTGTGGGAACGCGACGTAGGGCTGCCGATTTCCTCGTCGGAGTTGAGCTGCACGACGAAGCCGCCCTCCACCGGGATGTTCAGCTCGCGAAGAGCCTCGGCGGCAAACAGCAACATCGCCGCGCCGGCTTTCATGTCGAACGAGCCTGGCCCCCACAGCCGGCCGCCCTCGCGCTTGCACGGCATGCGGGCGAGCGTGCCCTTGGCCCACACCGTGTCGAGATGGCCGAGGCCGAGCACCTGCCCGGCGGCGGGCTGCGACTTACGGCCGCGCGGCGACAAGGGGAACTCCAGCCGCAGGTGGTTGCCGTAGCCGCGCTGGCGGTGCAGCTTCACCTTCGCTCTCGTGGGCGCTTTCGTGGGCAGGTTGTCGACGACGTAGGCGACGGCCTGGTCCACCGCCGCTTTGTCGTCGGTGGGCGATTCGATGCGCACCAGCCCTTCGATCCAGTCGAGCATGGCCGGCAGGCGCTGTTGGGTGTAGTGAAGCAGAGGGTCCATAACGAGTGATCGGTGTATCCTCTGGTATAATCGCATCTTTTCCACGTTAGGCTGGCAGCGGACACTCGCCGTAGTCCGCCGGTGGCAGTGTTCTTTGCTGAACGCAGCTTTCTGAACTTTTCCGGCGGATGGCCCGGTCACTGCCGTTGGCCTCGCCGCTGTTGCGGCAAGGGACAGGCGGGAGCGCCTATCTCTACTCCCTGCGGCCTTCTTTGTTTTCATGCTCGATATCAACCAAATTCGCGAAATCCTTCCGCACCGCTATCCGATGCTGCTGGTCGACCGCATCGTCGAGATGGAGGAGGCCCGCGTCGTCGGGATCAAGAACGTCACGGCCAATGAGCCGTTCTTTCCGGGGCACTTCCCGTTCTACCCGGTGATGCCGGGCGTGCTGATTGTCGAGGCCATGGCGCAGGTCGGCGCGGTGCTGGTGCTGAGCACCATTCCCGATCGCGCGGACAAGCTGGTGCTGTTTGCCACCATCGAGCAGGCGAAATTCCGCAAGCAGGTCGTGCCAGGCGATCAACTACGCATCGAAATGCAGGTGCTGCGCCGCAAAGCCACGGTGGTTAGGATGAGTGGTAAGGTCACCGTGGAGGGTAAGCTGGTGGCCGAAGCGATTTTGATGTGCCAGCTCGGCGAGATGCCCAAGGCTTTGTCGCCGAACGCCTCCAGCGGATCCTAGAGGCTGCTTGATGGCGATCCATCCCACTGCCGTGGTCCATCCGGAGGCGCGCGTTCACGAAACCGCGGAGATCGGCCCCTACTGCGTTCTGGGCGCGGAGGTCGAGATCGGCGCGGGCACGCGGATGCTCGCTCACGTTTACGTCGAGGGACCGATCACGATCGGCGACGAGAACGTCTTCCAGCCCTACTCCTCGATCGGCAGCTCGCCGCAGGATCTCAAATATCACGGCGAGCGCACCGCGACGCGCGTCGGCCACCGCAACCTGGTGCGCGAATTCGTCACCGTCCACCGCGGCACCGAGGGCGGCGGCGGGCTGACCGCGATCGGCGACGACAACCTGCTGCAGGCGTATTCGCACGTCGCGCACGACTGCCGCGTAAAGTCGAACTGCATCCTGGCGCACGGCGCCACGCTCGGCGGCCACGTGACGGTCGAAGACTGGGCGGTGGTCGGAGCGCACAGCGGCGTGCACCAGTTCTGCGTTATCGGCAAGCACTGCTATGTCGGCGGCTACAGCGTGATCACGCAAAGCGTGATGCCCTTTTCCCTGGTGGTGACCGAGCGCGGCGCGCGCACCTTCGGCGTCAACAAGACCGGCCTCGAGCGGCGCGGCTTCTCCAAGGAAACCATCCAGAACCTGCACAAATCGTTCCGGCTGTTGACCAAGGCGGGGTTGAACACCGAACAAGCCGTGGAGCGCATCGCCGCCGAAATCCACGACGACGCGAGCGTCGCCGAGCTGATCGCCTTCATCCGCGCGGCCGAGCGGGGAATCGTGAAGTGAAATACGGCCTCATCGCCGGCGGCGGGCGCTTCCCGCTGATGGTGCTCCGCTCGGCGAAAGAACAAGGCCACGAAATGGTCGTCGTGGCCATCAAGGAAGAAGCGCCGCCCGAGGTCGAATCGCTGGCCGACCGCTGCTACTGGATCTCGCTCGGCGAGCTGACCAAGCTGATCGATACGTTCCACCAAGAGCAGATCAGCGAAGCGATCATGGCGGGGCGCGTGCAGCACAAGCGCATCTTCTCGTCGATCCGCCCCGACTGGAAGCTGATCAAGCTGCTGGCCGCGCTGCCGCGCAAGAACACCGACTCGCTGATCGGCGCGGTGGCCAAAGTTCTGGCCGACGACGGCATTCAGCTCATCGACTCGACTACGCTGCTGGGCCCGTACCTCGCGAAGCAAGGCCCCAACACCAAGCGCAAACCCAACGCCGACGAGCAGGCCGATATCGACTATGGAACCGAGGTCGCGCGGGCGCTGGCCGGCTACGACATCGGCCAAAGCGTCGTGATCTGCGAAAAAGCCTGCGTGGCGGTCGAGGCGATGGAAGGAACCGACGCCGTCATCGAGCGCGCCGGCCAATACAGCAACGGCCGCCGCCTGACGGTCGTGAAGGTCGCCAAGCCGAAACAAGACATGCGCTTCGACGTGCCCGTCATCGGCCCCACGACCATCGCCAAAATGAAAGCGGCCAACGCCACCGCCCTGGCCGTCGACGCCGGCAAGACGCTGTTCATCGACAGAGACGAGTTGCTCGCCGCCGCCGACCAAGCCAAGATCAGCATCGTAGGCCAATAGAAAAACGCCCCCACTCAGCGGAGCAACCGCTCAACGGCTCAACCATCAACGGACCATCCACGGATACTCCATGCCCTCTCCCACCAACATCGCCGTCGTCGGCGCCGGAGCCTTTGGCCGCCAGCATGCCCGCGTGCTACACGCGCTGCCGCAAGCCAACCTGGTCGCCGTGGTCGACACCAACGCCACGCGGGCCGAAGACGCCGCCCGCGAGTTCCAATGCCAAGCGCTCACCGACTACCGCGAACTGGCCGGCAAGGTGGAAGCCGCCACAGTCGCCGTGCCCACGGTGCACCACGCCGCAGTCGGCGTCCCGTTGCTCGAGGCTGGGCTCGATCTGCTGATCGAAAAGCCCATCGCCCACGACCTGGCCGCAGCCGACGCCCTGATCGCCGCCGCTGCGAAAAACCAGCGCCTGCTGCAGATCGGCCACCTAGAGCGCTTCAATCCCGTCGTCGAGGCCGCCCAGGCCGCGGCCCGGTTGCCTCTGTTCTTCGAAGTCCACCGGCTCGGCTCGTTTTCCAGCCGCAGCCTCGACATCGACGTCGTGCTCGACCTGATGATCCACGACCTCGACATCGTGCTGAGCATGGTCGACAGCCCGATCGAGCGCATCGAGGCTACCGGCCTGCCGATTCTGTCGGCCAAAGCCGATATTTCGAGCGTCCGGTTGGCCTTTCGCAACGGCTGCGTGGCGAACCTCACCGCCAGCCGCATCTCGGTCGAGAAAATCCGGAAACTGCGGTATTTCCAGCCGCGTCAATACATTTCGGTAGACTATACTCGCCAGGAAGGGGTTCTTTCCGGCATCGACGACTCGGGTCAGCTTCAATACGAGCCGCTCCAGGTGGAGAAGGCCGAGCCGCTCGCGCACCAACTCGAGTGCTTTCTTAGCGCGGTCGAAACGCGCAGCCGCCCCAGAGTCGCGGGAGAGGACGCCCGCCGGGCTCTGGAGTTAGCCCTTAAAATAATAGGGGAGATGGAGCGGCATTCGCGCGTCGTGCAAGCAACGCTCGCCGCCCATCAGGGGTAAATGCCGCGGAACGAACCAGATGCAGAGCCCCGGCTATTGCTGGAAGACTACGGGAAGGCCACCCAGTGTTGGTTGGATGCCTTCGCCGCGGCTCGCGATCGCTACAAGCACGTAGCCCTTAGCCCGGCCGAAAGTGCCGATCGCGACGTCCACCTGCTGCTCGATCCGGCCGGCCGTACGCAGCGCTGGCTGGAACGCTTCGCCCGCCAGCAGGCCGACTTTGGGCCCTACGGCGGCCCGCCCCCGAATCTGACTCTCCGCGAGGCCCCCGAACTTCATCTCTTGCTCGAAGACTTTGGCCCAGGGCCGCTGTTCGTCGAGGAATTACGGAAACTGGCCGGGCGCAATGGCTCGGCCTCGGCGGCTGGGACGACGCGCGCCGACGCCGGGTTGGCCGTTCCCGCGGCGGCGGCTCGGGCCGCCAAGGTTGCTCCGCCCGTGGATCTTTCCAGCGAAGACCTCGCCCTGCAACTGGAGCTCGACTGGGAAGACCGTCGTGCGCGGACGCAGCTGCGGTGGTCGCGATTTTCGTCGCTGGCCGGGCATGCGCTGCTGCTGGCGTTTCTGCTGATTTTGCCGCACGCCGGGCCGCCTCCCTCGCCCAGCGAAGACACCCTGCGTAATCTGGACACCGTTTCACTGGTGGCGCCCTCGGCCCGGGAACTAGCCGAGCTGACGCAACAGCCGGTGACCCCCAAGCCGTTCACGCCGCTCGACGAGGGGCCGAATGAACCGGCGCCGGCGCCCGTGGTCGCCCCGCCGAAGCCCGCTCCCAAGCCGGCTCCCAAACCGGCGGTGATCCAGGTGCCCGATCCGCCCAAGATCGAGCCGCGCCCGGCCCCGCCCGCGCCCAAGATCGAGGTCGAGAAGCCGCCCGAGCCGGAGCCGCCCAAGCCCAAGCCAGAGCCCGCCGAGGCGCGCAGCCCGGCCGCGGGGCTGACCCAGCCGGGGCAGAACCGCCCTCACCTGCGTCCCGACGAGCTGCCGCTGTTGCACGCGCCCAAGACGGCCGATTCGAAAGTGGAAGTGGCGCAGGCGACCGCCACCGGGCCCGGCCGCGACGGCGAGTTGCAGATCGGCAACGTGCGGCTGAACGCGCGGCCCGACGAGATCATTCAGGCGGCCGCCGACAATCTCGCCGCCGGCGGCGGATCGCAAATCGTCGGCGACGGCTACAGTTCGTCGGGCCTCGGCGCCGCGCTGCCGCCCTCGCCGGGCAATCGCAACAGCACGCTGGAACTGCTCAGCGATCCCAAAGGCGTCGACTTTCGGCCGTACCTGATCCAGGTGCTGGCGGCGGTGCGGCGCAACTGGTTCGCGGTGATCCCCGAAAGCGCCCGGCTCGGTATGAGCCGCGGGCGCGTCGCCATCCAGTTCATCATTTCGCACGACGGCGCGGTTCCCAAGCTGGTGATCGCCGACAGCGCCAACATGAAAGCGCTCGACCACGCCGCGGTCGCCGGCATCAGCGCCTCGGTGCCGTTCCAACCCCTGCCGGTGGAGTTTTCGGGAAACGAGATCCGGCTGCAGTTTGTTTTTCTCTACAACGTGAAGCAGTAGCGGCGGCGGGCCGCTGGGCGTTTGATCGCCCCGAAAGCGGGACTCGATCCCTGCAGAGGCGGGACGCAATCGCCGTAGAAGCGGGATGTGATCGCTGCAGAGACGGGACCGGCCACCCGTGGCGTGAACCTCCAGGTTTGCCGCGTCGCGATTCGTCGCGACGTAGGGCCATCGAGCAGCACAGCCGGCCCGCTGGGCAGGTACCTAACCAGATCGGTTCGCCGACCTCCGGACAACCACACCTCGATGTACCTTTAGGGAGCCCCAAGGCCTCGCACGCGCTTCGCCCTACGTCGCGACGAATCGCGACGCGGCAAACCTGGAGGTTCACGCCACGTGTGGCTTGGCGGCTTGCTGGGCTGCGTTGCTGGCTGTGGCGGGTGGACTACTCGAAGGGCCTGGGGCGTCGCCGCGGCTCCTGGCTTTCTAGCCGGTTCTGCGAAAATCCCTCAAGGCTTCGTCGAGCTGCCGCAGGTCTTCCTCATTGTTGAAAAAGTGCGGCGAGACGCGTAGATTTCCTTTGCGGGCCGCCACGACAATCCGGCGGCGCTTGAGTTCGGCGGCCAGGCTCGACATATCGACTCCGGGAAACTGCGCGGTAACGATCGGCGAGTCATAGCAGGGGTGCTGGTCGGCGTAGAGCACTCCGCCGTACGCCCGCAACACGTCGCGGGTCTTCGCCGCCAGTTCGAGCACGCGCTGCTCGATGGCTTCGGCGCCCAGCTCGGCGATCAGGTCGAGTACGGCCTCCATCGCGTAGATGCCCGGGAAATTCAGGACGCCGCCCTCGTAGCGCATGGCGGCTTCGGGCAATTGCGGCGCGCCGTGGTGCAGTTGATCGACGTTGCGCCAGTCCTGGTGGCTGCGCCAGCTATAGATCGCCGGCGAAAGCCATTGGCGCACTTCGGCCGGGATGCAGGCGAACCCGATACCGGTCGGCGAGAGCATCCACTTGTAGCCGTGCAAAGCGAGGAAGCTGATCGCGGCGGCGCCCCGGTCGAGCCGCAGCGCGCCGAGGCTCTGGGTCGCATCGACGTAGAACAAAATGCCGCGCTCGCGAAGCCCGGCGCCGATCTGTTCGAGCGGCGGACGCAGCCCGGTCGCGTAGTTCACCGAGCTCAGCAACACCAGCCTCGTGCGCTTGGTGAGCAGCGAAAAAAAACGGTCCAGATCGAAACGGCTTTCCGGCAGCGGCATCTCGATGAACTCGACCCGCCGTTCGCCCCACACCAGCGGGTAGTAGAGATTGTTCGGAAACTCGTGCGCCAGCGCCACGACCTGGTCGCCGGGCTTCCAGTCGATGCCCTGCATCAGCCACGACAGCGCGGCGCCCGCGCTCGGCACGAAGGCGATGTCGGCAGCCTCGGCGCCGATCAGCCGCGCCGCTTTGGCGCGCACGCGGTCGGCGTCGTCGAACCAGTCGAGAAAGTCGATGCAGGCTTCGTCGTCGCGATGGCGGAAGTGGCGGCCGGCCGCCTCGACGGCGCACTGCGGCATGGGCCCGAACGTCGCCGAGTTGAGATAGCACCAGTTTTCGAGCACCGGAAACTGCCGGCGCGCGTGATTCCAATCGACAGCCATGATCCTAGCTTATCCGCGACGCCGCTTACGGCGCGACCGTATCCTGCGAGGCGGTATCCTACACGGCCGTATCGGGCGCAATGCCGTCTACGCAGCGGCATACGAAGCGAGGTTGCCGGAACGAGACGATGCCCTATGCCGGAATGTTATCCTACGGTTGCCCGCCCCGGTTTTCTCATGAAAGATTATATTCAGGCTCACATTCAGCGTTGCGAGTCGGGCTATCGCGCCGAATGCCTTGACCTTCCGATCGTCATCGACAGCGTGTCGCTCGACGAAGCGGTCGAGAAACTGCACATCGCGATCCACGATTTTCTCGAAGGCAAGGACCTGGCCTGCCTGGGTCTCGCGCCCAAGCCCAAGGTGATGGTCTCGTTTCACTTCGGGCCCTACGCCTTCGCGGATATGTAACGCACGGAGTCCAGTCGCATGAGCGCCTCGGTCGCCAACACCATCGACAATCTGCGCACGTTGTTGCACGAGCTTCCCCGCGAGCTGCAGGGGATTTCCGAAAGCGATGCCGCGCAAACGCGCGCAGGCGGCGGCTGGTCGCGCAAGGAAATCCTGGGCCATCTGATCGATTCGGCGACGGTAAATCACCAGCGCTTCGTCCGCGCCCAAATCGAAAGCGGCTTTTCGCTGCTTTACGAGCAAAACCAGTGGGTCGATCTGCAGCACTATCGCGACCGCCCCTGGGACGAGCTGGTCGCGCTGTGGACCGCCATCAACCGGCATCTGCTCCACGCCATTGAATCGATCCCCGAAGGGAAGCTCCAGAACCTTTGCGGCGAACCGAGCGAAGACGACGACGCGCCCTGGACGCTGGCCTACCGCATTCCTGACTACTTGCAACACATGCGCCATCACGTCGAGCAGATCCGGCACTTCCAGTGAGGGCACAAAAACGCGGCCAACACAGACCACAACATGCAGCCCAGCGGCCGCCAAGATAAGACCGACAAAAACAGAGCCGCAGGCGTGAGCCCGCGGGCCGAAGTGGCACGATGCGGGCGGACGGGGCACGGGTTGAAAGCACGCGGCGGGCGATCGGATGCGGGAGCGGGCCGACGCAATGCGATTCCTCCCGTTTCCCCGGCCTCGGATATGCCGGAGGGGGACAGTCACCGTGTTTCGCGCCCTGTGAATCCCGTAAACCTCTGAACAATCGAGGTGCGAAACCCGGTGACTGTCCCCATGAAGCATCGCTGCCGGGCCAGACTGGAGTTTTTCCGCAGCCGGTTACGCCTGCGGCTCTGTTTTCGCGGTTCGCGGCCGCGGTAGCGTGGAGGCCACGGGATGGAAATTTGCATCGACGAGATCGAGACGCCGATCGGCAAAGTGGTGCTGGCGGAAACCGGCGGCGTGCTGTGCGCACTCGATTTTGAGGAGACGCGCGAGCCGGTGCTGGGGCGCTTGCAACGCCGCTTCGGCGGGTTTCAACTCAGCCGCGGCGCGCCGGTATTGCGCGACCGTGTTGCGGCGTATTTCGGGGGCGAACTGGACGCGCTCGACGCGCTGGCGGTCGAGCCCGGAGGCACCGTGTTCCAGCAACAGGTGTGGTCGGCGCTGCGGCGGATTCCGGTCGGCACTACCACGTCCTACGGCAAACTGGCCGCCGCCATCGGCCGCCCCGCGGCGGTACGCGCCGTCGGCATGGCCAATTCGCGCAACCCGATCGCCGTGGTGATACCCTGCCACCGCGTCATCGGCAGCAACGGCTCGCTCACGGGCTACGCCGCGGGCATTGAGCGTAAGCGCTGGCTGCTGCAGCACGAAGGGTTTTATGTGCAGTCGGAACTACCACTCAGGGTCGCGGCGGCAGGCCCGCGTTGAGGCGCCGCAGTCGGACCACGTACTCGGAGCCGCGGGCGTCAGCCCGCGCTGAGATGCGTGAGGCGCTAAGAAGCACGATTGAGGCTGTGATTGCCGGCGGCGTGGCGGAGGTCGGGCGGACGAGCGCGGGCTAACGCCCGCGGCTCTGAGTAGGAGAATCGGAGTTTGGAGGGAGTCCCCCGGGGCTACCAGAGCGCCAACAATTTTTCACGCAGCCGTTTTGCCGCGGGGGCGCCGGGGGCGGCGATGAAGATCGTATCGTCGCCGGCGACGGTGCCGACGATCTCGGGCCAGATTTCGGTGTCGAGGGCGCGGGCCACCGGCTGTGCGCCGCCGGGGACGGTTTTGAGGATCACCAGGTTCTGCGCCACGCGCAGGTCGCGCAGGAATTCCTGTAGCACGCGGCGTAGCGTGTCGCTGCTCGAGTGCGGCTGGGTCGAGTTTTGCTCGCGGTATCCGGCGGCCGTTTTGATCAGCCCCAGCTCGCGGATGTCGCGCGAGAGGGTGACCTGCGAGGCGTCGATCCCGGCGGCGGCGAGCTTTTCCGCCAGCTCGTCCTGCGTCGAGATGGAATCCCGGCGAACGAGCTTGAGAACCTGAGCTTGCCGGAAGGCCTTCCTCATGATGCCGTTATTGGTGCGATCCACCGCCCCGTAGCGCAGGGCTGGGCTTCCCAGACCTGCGGGCTTTTTCGAGGCCCCCCACCACCCGAACCAAACCAGACCAAAGACCGCGACACCAAAAACAGGGCTCAGCCCGAGCCGCGCATCGCAGCCAGGCGCTTCGCGGCCTGATCGAGCGCCTTCGCGACCGTCTTGGGGGCCGTCCCGCCGGGCGGGGTGTGATTCTCCACGGCCCGGCGCACCTTGAGCAACTCGGCCGATTCGTCGTCGAACTCGGCGGCAACCGCGCGCAGGTCAGCCGCGGTCCATTGCGAGGGCCGCTTGCCGTCGCGCACGCTTTGCAGCACCAGCGAACCCACGATCTGATGCGCGCGGTGAAACGGCACGCCCTTGCGCGAGAGCGCCTCGGCCAGCTCGGTGGCGCAGGTCCAGCTCTCCTCGGCCGCCGCCTCCATCGGCGCGGCGTTCACCTTCGCGGTCTCGACGCACAGCCGAGTGACATCGAGCGAGCCCGCCAGATGATCGGCGGCGTCGAACACCGGCTCTTTGTCTTCCTGCAAATCGCGGTTGTAGGCGAGCGGCAGTCCCTTCACGGTCATCATCAGCGCCTGCAAGTGGCCGCAGACGCGCCCGGTCTTGCCGCGCACCAGTTCGAACGCGTCGGGATTTTTCTTCTGCGGCATCAGGCTCGAGCCGCTGGTGACCTCGTCGCCCAGCTCCAGAAAACCGAACTCCTCGCTCGAATAGAGAATCCAATCCTCGGCGAGGCGGCTCAGGTGCAGCATCGTGACCGAGGCGGCGTAGAGGAAGTCGAGCGCGAAGTCGCGGTCGGAGACGACATCGAGACTATTCGCCGAGATGCGGCCGAAGCCGAGGTCGCGGGCGATCGCGTCGCGGTCGAACGGCAGGCCGCTGCCGGCCAGCGCCCCGCTGCCCAACGGCAGCACGTCGGCGCGCTGCCAGGCTTGCTCGAAACGCTCCCAGTCGCGCGCGAACATTTCGAAGTACGCCAGCAGATAGTGCGCCCACAGCACGGGCTGCGCGCGGCGCAGGTGCGTGTAGCCGGGCAGAATGGCCGCCGGCTCGCGCTGCGGCGAAAGCCAGCAGCGCCTGCATCAGGTCGAGCAGGCGCGACTGAACGGCGCGAATTTCGCTGCGCACCCACAGCCGGAAATCGGTGGCGACCTGCTCGTTGCGGCTGCGGCCGGTGTGGATCTTGTCCGCCACCTCGCCGGCCGTTTCCTTGAGCTTGCGAATGACGAAGGTGTGAATATCCTCGTCGGTCGCCCCGTCGAGAAACCCCGGCTGGGACGACTCGGCGAGAATACGGTCGAAGGCCTCGTGAATGCTGCCGCGCTCGGCGGCGCTCAGAATCCCGACGCGCTCCAACGCCGAGGCGAACGCCTTCGAGCCGACGATGTCGGCCTCGAGCAGCCGGCGGTCGAAATCGAGCGAACCCGAGAAGCGCTCGAACAACTCGGCCGGCCCTTTTTCAAAACGGCCTCCCCACAGCTTCATGATTTCTTCGCGCCCGAGACCACGGCGGCGCGCACCTTGATCGGCAGGCCCACCAGGTTGATGAAGCCGGCGGCGTCCTTCTGGTCGTATTCGGCGCCCATTGTGAAGCTCGCGATGTTGAGCGAGTAGAGCGAATAGGGCGAGGTCCGGCTCAATACGTCGACATGGCCCTTGTAGAGCCGCAGCTTCACTTCGCCGGTGACGACTTCCTGGGTCTTGTCGATGAAACCGTCGAGCGCCTCGCGCAGCGCGGTGAACCACTGGCCGTTGTAGATCAACTCGGCGTAGTCGAGCGCGATCTTCTGCTTGTAGTGCATCGTGGCGCGGTCGAGCGTGAGCGCTTCGAGCTCGCGGTGGGCCGCAAGGATGATCGTGCCGCCGGGCGTTTCGTAGCAGCCGCGCGACTTCATGCCGACGAAGCGGTTTTCGACCAAATCGATGCGGCCGACGCCGTGCTGGCCGCCGAGGCGGTTGAGCTTCTCGACCATCGTCGCCGGGCTGAGCGCTTCGCCGTTGAGCGCGACCGGCGTGCCCTTTTCAAATTTCAGGGTCACCTCGGCCGGCGTATCGGGCGCGTCCTTGGGGCTGCACGAAAGCATCCAGACACCGTCGGAAGGCGCGTTGGCGGGATCCTCGAGCTCGCCGCCCTCGTGGGAGATGTGCCACAGGTTGCGGTCGCGGCTGTAGATCTTGGTTTTCGTGACGTCGACGGGAACGTTGTGCGCCTGCGCGTAGTCGATCGCGTCTTCGCGAGAGACGATCGACCACTCGCGCCAGGGTGCGATCACCGGCAATTGCGGCGCAAGCGCCTTGTAGGTCAGCTCGAAGCGCACCTGGTCGTTGCCCTTGCCGGTGGCGCCGTGCGAGAGCGCGTCGCAGCCCGACTCAAGCGCGACCTCGACCTGCTTCTTCGCCAGCAGCGGACGCGCGATCGAAGTGCCCAGCAAATACTTGTGCTCGTAGACGGCGCCCGAGCGCACCATCGGCCAAACGTAGTCGCGCACGAACTCCTCGCGCATATCGGCGACATACACTTCGGAAGCGCCGCTCTTGCGCGCTTTTTCTTCGACGCCGGCGAGTTCGTCGTCGCCCTGGCCGATGTTGCCGCACACGGCGACGACTTCGCAGCCGTAGTTTTCGCGAAGCCAGGGAACGATGATCGAAGTGTCGAGGCCGCCGGAGTAGGCGAGAGCGACTTTTTTCGGTTTCAGAGCCATGAGTCTTCCTTTAGAATGCGCCCGGCCGAAGCCGGGCAGGACGCGAGGGTAATCCAGTAGTGTACGTTAGTTTGGCGGAAGGCCAAGGGCCAGTGGCGCGCCACCGGCAACCGCGTTGACGCTGCTATCGCGCGCGCCGCTTCCGGCGCTCGGCGACAGCGGCAAACTGCCTACGATTCGCGCCCGCCCAGCAGCATCAGCAGCAGCGCTTTTTGGGCGTGCAGGCGGTTCTCGGCCTGGTCGAAGACGATCGACTGCGGCGATTCGATCACCGAGTCCATCACTTCCTCGCCGCGCGAGGCCGGCAGGCAGTGCATAAACACCGCGTCGGGCGCCGCCTTGGCCATCAGCTCGTCGGTGACCTGGTAGTCGGCGAACGCGATGCGGCGCTGCTGGGTTTCGGCTTCAAAGCCCATGCTGGTCCAGATGTCGGTGTAAATCGCCGAAACGCCCGCGACCGCTTCCTCGGGGTCGCTGTTGAGCTGGATCGTCGCGCCGGATTTGGCGGCGTGGCTGCGCGCTTCGTCGAGAATCTTCACGTTCGGCTCGTAGCCGGGCGGGTTCGCCACGTTCATCGAAATTCCCAACCGCGAGGCGCATAGCAGCAGCGAATGGCAAACGTTGTTGCCGTCGCCGACAAAGGCCATCCGCAGACCCTCGAGCTTTCCAAAGCGTTCCTTGAGCGTTTGAAAATCGCCCATCACCTGGCAGGGATGGAAGGTGTCGCTGAGCGCGTTGATCACCGGCACCGACGACCAGCGAGCGAGGTCTTCGAGCGTTTTCTGACTGAAGGTCCGCGCGACGACGGCCTCGACCCAACGGTCGAGATTGCGCGCCATATCCTTGGCGGGCTCGCGCTCGCCGATGCGGCCGTCGCGGTGGTCCTGGTAGATCGAGTTGCCGCCGAGCTGCTTGACCGCCAGCTCGAAGGTAACGCGCGTGCGCAGCGAAGGCTTCTCGAACAGCAGCGCCACCGAGCTGCCCTCCAGGGCCTGGCGGTAGCGGCGCGGCGAGGCCTTCACCTCGATCGCCAGATCGAGCAACTCGCGCAGCTCGTCGGCGGTGACGTCAGTATCGCGGAGCACGTGCGGGGCCGCGATTCGCGGCAGCTTGGGAACGCTCTGGGTTGCCGGCATGGGCGGGCCCTCCCTTCTGTATATTTATTCAGTGTAGTGAATAATCAACCGGGAAGCAAGCCTGACGGCTCGCTAGCTAGTCGGGCGGCAGCAGAGCTTTGAGGCGGCCGGCGGCTTCGTGCCAGGCCTCGCGGTCGGCGCGCGGCTCGTAGGTCTTCGGCTGGAACGAGCGGCGCACGATCTCGCGGGCCTGGGCGCCTCCGGAAATGCGGCCCATGGCCATCGCCTGCAACAGCACGTTGCCGAGCGAAGTCGCTTCCACCGGCCCGGCGACCACCTGCATGCCGGTGGCGTCGGCGGCGTACTGGCAGACGACTTCATTTTGCGAGCCTCCGCCGACGATGTGCAAGGTCTGCGCACGGCGGCCGGCGATGGCCTCCAGGTCGTCGATCACCACGCCGTAAGCCAGCGCCAGGCTCTCGAAGATGGCGCGCGCGAACGCAGCGGGGCTTTCGGGCGCCGGCTGGCCCGTGTGGCGGCAGTAATCGGCGATGCGCGCGGGCATGCCGCCCGGCGCGACAAAGCCGGGGTCGTTGACGTTGAGCAGCGAGCGGAAGGCGGGCTGGCGCTGCGCCGCGGCCAGCAGCTTGCCGTAGTCGGTTTCGAGCCCCTGCCTCGCCCAATCGCGGCGGCACTCTTCGAGCAGCCACATGCCGCAAATATTTTTCAGCACGCGCGTCGTTCCCCAGACGCCGCCTTCGTTGGTGAAATTGCGTTCCAGAACGACGTCGTTGACGTAGGGCCGCGGCGTCTCGATCCCCAACAGCGACCAGGTGCCCGAACTCAAAAACGCCCAGTCGCCGCCGGAGGCGGGCACCGCCGCCACCGCCGAGCCGGTGTCGTGGCACGCCGGCGCCACCACCGCCAGCCGATCAACGCCGCACTCTTCGGCCACGGCCGCGTCCAACTCGCCCCACACCGTCCCGGGCTCGACGATTTCCGGATAGATCCCGGTCGGCAGCCCGAGTTTTTCCAGCAGGCCGATCGCCCAGGCCTTCTTGCGCGGGTCACAGAACTGCGTCGTCGAGGCGTCGGTAAATTCGCACGCCTTGCGCCCCGTGAACCAGTAGTGAAACAGGTCGGGCATCATCAAGAACGTGGCGGCCGCGTCAAGCGCCGGCGTCCCCTTCATCGAAAACAACTGAAACAGCGTGTTGATTTCCATGAACTGCAAGCCGGTGTGCTCGAAGATTTCTTTTTTCGAGACGATGTCGAGGACGCGGGCGAGCATCCCGTTGGTGCGGGCGTCGCGATAGTGGTAAGGGTTGCCGAGCAGCGCGCCGGTGCGGTCGAGCAGCGCGAAATCGACGCCCCAGGTATCGACGCCGAGCGAGACCGGCTTGTGCTCGGCCGCCTGGCGCAGCCCGCACTTCATTTCCTCGAACAGCCGTAGCGCGTCCCAGTGCAGGCTGCCAAGCACGCGGATGCCGGGGTTGGGGAAACGATGCGCCTCTTCGAGCGCCAGCCGTTCGCCGTCGAACGAGCCCAGCATGGCGCGGCCGCTTTCGGCGCCCAGGTCGATCGCCAGATAGGTTTCGGTTTGCGCCACGAGTTGCTCCTGTGAGGGCTCAACGGGAGGAGGTGCCGTTACGGTTGAGCGACGGCTAGATTTTCGCGCACAGCGCCGCCAGGTTCAACCATTGTTGTGCGGGCTGGTGACAGTCACCGCGCACAATGGCATCGCGGCCCCTTACGCCAGCCGCTTGGCCTCCACCCGGGCGCGCAAATTGGCGACCCCGGCCGTGTAGCGATTGTCGCCGACGGTGAAGCGCACGGCATCCTCGAGCCACTCGTGCGCGGTTCCGTCGGGATCGTGCGAGGCCACCGTGAGCGTGTATTCGCCGGGACAGAGCGCCGCCGCAAAGCGATACAGCAACTCGATCCTGTCGCCCGCCGCGGCGGGCCCCAAGCGCAGTTGTTCGAGTTCGGTGTTGGTGCCATAGACATTGACGCCGACCTGGCTGCGGATCAGAATTCCGACCACCGGCTCGGCGACAGCGGCATCGTAGCGCACCACCACGCGCACGGCCGTGTCACGCCCGCTTTCGATCGTCGAGACGGAACGGCCCTCGGCGTCGAGCACTTCGATTTGTTCGATTGCAGCACGTGCGTCCCCGTGCCGCGACGAAGGCTGGATTTGCACCGCCGGAGACTGCGCGCTGGCGGCCCGCAGCACGCGCCGCCGGTAGTTGCGCAACACCGGCGCGGGGTCGCCGCGCTCGACGATACGGCCGGCGTCGACGACGACGATCTCGTCGCAATGGCGCTCGAGAAGCGCAAGGTCGTGCGACGCCAGCAGAACGATGGCCCCGCGCGCCTGGCAGGCGTGCAGGCGGGTCAGCAGGCGATGCTGAAAAGCCAGGTCGGTGAGCGCCAGCGACGGGCCGATCGCAATGAGACGTGCCCCGGCAAGGGCCGCGTCGTCGAGCGCTTGCCTGATCTGCTGGGGATCGGCGGAGGCGAAACTCGCGGTCGCGCAGTGCGCCGCTCCGGGCGATTCAATTGAGCCGGAATCGGGTTGCAGGGTGCCCGCGGCCAGCCGCAACAAGGTCTTCTTGCCGCCGCCGTCGGGGCCGGTGAACCCGACGATCATGCCGTCGCTGAAAGCCAGGTCGGCTTCGAGCGTCAGGCTCCCGCTTTGGTAGCGAACGTTTCGGAAAGCAAAAGGCATAAAGAAGGAATCATTCTACAGGTTGGGTGAGGGCTGGCGCCTGCGAGTAGGGCAGGCGCTCCCGCCTGCCGCGGCGGCCGCAGGCCGCCGCCGTGAACTGCCTGGTTGTGTCACTGGGCTTGGTGGGTGGCCCCCTCAAGTTTGGCGGGGACGGGTTTTAGCCATTCCCTGGCCGCGGTGGGGCGGGGCCCTTCGTGACGACGAATCGTCACGCGGCAAACCTGGAGGTTCACGCCCCGGGTGGGCTTCCCGCTTCTGTGCTCTTCGATTTCTGTGTTCCTTGATCGCTTGTGGTGGGCGCCTCGCGGCTCCTCTAGCCCCGCAGATGCCGCGCCAGCCAGACGATGTAGTCCGCGTTGCGCCTGCGCACTTCGGCGATCAGGTCCGAGGGCAATTCGTCGAGCTTTTCTTTGAAAAAGCGGTGGTCGCCGTCGGGCGCGTTCGCATCGCGGCTGCCGATCATGTTGCCGATCCAGAACACCAGGAACAGATTGCCGTCGACGCGGCCCTTGTTGCGGTCGCCGAGCCAATAGGGCATGCCGCGCTGGCGGTACTCTTCGGCCAGTTCGCTCTCGGCGCCAAACGCATTGCGCGCGGCGAACTCCGCGCAGCCGTCGGCCATGCGTTCGTAGAGCCCGCGCCAGGGGCTGCCGGCGGGCTGCTCGGCCAGCACGTCGAGCAGTTGCAGTTGCAGCTCGCCCGAAATCTTGTAGTTCACGCGCCCGCCGGTGGCCTGGCCGATCATCTCGAGCACGCGCGCCTGCTTGCCGCTGCCCGAGTGAATGCTCAGGGTGCCGTTGAAGTGCCGCGCCACCGCCGCCAGCTCTTTGACGCGCGCGCCCAACTCGTCCACTGGACGCCCCGCGTGGGCGCTTTCCACCTGCGGCACCAACTCTGGCCACATCTTGTGATGGACGTATTCCTTGAGCGCATCGAGCGTCTCCGGGTATGCCTGCCGCTTCTTGAAACCCAGATTCGGCGGCACCAAACTCGCCGGACGCCCGCGCGCCGCCAGCCAGTGCATGTAGAACAGCAGCTCCTTGGGCGTGGTCAGCGTTTCGGCTTCGTCGATCGACGGCTCGAAGTCGAATTCCCTACCCTGCTTTTGCTCGCGAATGAAATCGTACAACTGCTCGTTGAGCTTGAGGCTCTCGCAGAATTTGACGGCCAGCCGGCGGATCTCGGCGGGCTCGAACTCATAGCGGTAGCCGTCGATCGCGATCGGCCGGCTGAACTCGCCGAACACCCACTTCTGCTCGTCGGGCGAAAGCGTCTTTTCGAACTGCTCGTCGACCTGGCGATCGGTCCACGCCGACGGATGCCGCGGATCGGCCTCGAGGCGAAACATCCGCGAGCTGTCGGTGGTGAATTTCGTGTAGCCCGCCGCGCGCCGGATCGCCTCGCGCGTTGCTTCGATCGAAGCCGCAATCTCGGCCTCGGTATGGCCGTTGATGATGAAATGATCGGCCTCGGCCGTATAGCCGTGGCGCCAACCAGAGCGGATCGCCGCCCACAGTCCGCAATGGTAGAGATGCTCGATTGAGACGCGCGTGTGGCCGATTTCGGTGGGGCTGTCGCCGGTGCGCGCCGCGATCGCCTCGTCGGTGGTCATCTCGCGCGTGGCCGAAAGCTGCACCGTGCTCGCCATGTTGACGCCGGTGTCGTGCAGGATGCGTCCAAACGCGGCGAAGGCCGCCGGCAGCGAAATCTCGGGATGGCGATTGCCGGTCGCGATCGCGGGCTGGTCCTTCTGCGGCCGCGGCAGAAAGCGCGGGTCGATGGTTTCGGCGAACTCGCGCACCGCGGCGCGGTCGGTGGCCGCAAACGGCCGCACCTCGCACTCCACTGCGTCGCCCGATCCGCGTGAGAACACCAGCAGCTTGGCGGCCGGTCTGTCGCGGCCCTGGTCGGCGGCCAGGTAAAGGACGCCGGGGCGAGCGGGATCGCGCGTCAGCGAGGGAAAATGGAAGTGCCACTCGACATCGTCGAGCGGCGCGCGCCGCTCGATCTCGACGTGAAGAATCTCATTGATCTCACGGCCCTCGACGCGCTCAAACAGGAAGGCGCCCAGGCCGCGCAGGATGTCGTCCATGAATTTTACTCCGGAAGACGGTTATACCATCCCGGCGAGGGAGTCCGCGCCGGAGCGCCAGGGCAACCGATCCCGGCGGGGATGCGTCCATCGCTGTGGAATGGTTCGTTTTGACGAGGATAGGCCGGCCGGCGGGGCTGCCGGAAGCAGTAGTTTCTGGGATACTGTGGGCGGAATGAGCTGGTTCGGCGGGGGAATGTTGTTGGACGGGAAGACGTTAGAAGATTGCGGCATGCGAGCAGTTGGCTGGCACGTGATAGGCCGGCATAGGGCTGGTCGGCATAGCAGCGTGGACTGGCACCGTGGCGCAGGCCTCGGGCCTGCGGCGTCGACCTTGGGTCGACGTTCCTTCTGTTCCACCCTGGGAGCCGCCTCTTGCGCCGCGAGCGCCGCCGGCAAGCCAGTCCGGGCCGTGAGGAAAAGTCGACCGCAGGTCGACGCCGCAGGCCCGAGGCCTGCGCCACGGCGCCAGTCCATGCCACGGCGCCAGTCCATGCCACGGCGCCAGTCCATGCCACGGCGCTGGCCTACGCCACTGTACCGGCTCCCGCGATTCCTAAGCCTGGCCGCGCTGATGCTGTTCGTTGCGCTGCTCCCGCTCGCCGCTCAAAAACCCGTCGGCGACCCGGCCGCTACGGGGAAATCCGCCGGCGCCGTCAAGACGCCGTTCCCGCTGCGCGACATCGAGGTCACCGGCAACGAATACTACAGCAAGGCCGCCATCATCGGGCTTACCGGCCTCAAGATCGGCGACATGGTCACGCAGGACGATTTCCAGCGCGGCCTGGTGCGGATCTCCGACGCCGGCGTGTTCGACTCGGTGCGGTTTCGCTTCGTCCCCCTCGACGGCGGCTACAAGGTCACCTACACGGTTCAGGAATTGGGCGAGCTGTATCCGTTCCGCGCCGACGGCTTTGGCGTTCCGTCCGAGCAGATCCAAAAATTATTGACGGAAAAGGTCCCGCTGTTCGGAGAAAAAGTGCCGCCCACCGGCACCATGGTCGAACGCATCGGCAACACGCTGCAGGCGTTCTGGAAAGCCCAGGGCAAAGACTCGGAAGTGCTCGGGCGGCTGGTGCCGACCGGCAACGACGGTTTCGAGATGCTGTTCCAGCCCGAAACCGCGGTGCAGACCATCTCGTTCGTGAAGTTCGAAAACACCGGTGTGCTCTCGCCGCTCGATCTGCAGCGCAGCTTCAACCAGGTCGCGATGGGCGTGCCCTACTCCGAAACGCGCCTCAAGGAACTGCTGCGCTTCAACGTGCTGCCGCTCTACGAAGAAAAGGCCCGCATGGAAGTGCAGTTCTGCCCCTGCAAGACCGAGCAGGACCCCGAAACCAAGGGCGTGCTGGTCACCGTACACGTCGAGCAGGGCGACGAATATACCTTCGGGTCGGTCGCGTTTCCGCAAAACATGCCGCTGACGCCCGAGCAGATGGCGTCGATGCTCAAGGTCAAGGAAGGCGAGCCGGCCAACATGGGCAAGGTGCGCCAAGGCCTCTCCGCAATGGAAGACACGCTCAAGCGCAACGGCTACATGAGAGCGCTTGCGCGCCACGAGCAGAAGCTCAACACCGACCAGAAGACGGTGGACATCGAGGTCCTGCTGCAACCCGGCGCGCAGTATACGATGGGCGAACTGACGCTGACCGGGCTCGACGTGGTCACCGAGCCGGCCGTTCGCAAGCGCTGGGGTATGAAGCGCGGCGAGGCGTTCGACGCCGGCTACCCGCCTTATTTCCTGGAGCAGGTCGGCAACATGTTCGACAACCTCGCCAAGACCGATTCGAAAACAAAGGTCAACGAGGACAGCAAGACCGTCGACGTCGAGTTGATCTTCACGGGCTCAGGCGAGGAGAAAAAGCCCGGCGAGATTCAACCCACCGAAGAAGAGCACCGCGGCGGGCCGCCGGTGGGGTTCCCCTGAGCCAACGCCGGCACGCTGTAGGAAACAGCCGCCGGGACTTCCCGCAACCAAGCCACGGATAAGCGAAATCAGAGCCGCGGGCAGCAGCCCGCGGGCCGCTGGGAATGAGCTGTGGTGTTGGGCGGCGCACGATGCCGGCGCATCGATTGGGCCCGTTGATGAAGCCGTCGGCGTCGTCGGCTGCGCAAACGCCAACGCTGCGGCGGCGAAGCGTCCGTTTGGACGAGGCCGTGACGAAAACGCCATCGACACGGCTGTGCGTCAACCCCCGCCTCAGTGCGATCCCGCCGCGGCCCGCACCCTCCCGGGTGCGGCTCTGTTGCTTGGTTTTCGGCCGCGGTGCCCGTTCCATTCAGGAGTGCCGCTCCATCCACTCTTTCGTTTCCTGGTAGGGCAGCACCCCCGTCACCGCCCCCAGTTTCTCGACCACCATAGCTCCGACTGCGTTGGCCAGCCGCGCCGCCTGCTCGTACGACTGCCCGCGATAGAGCGCCGCCAGGAAGGCCCCTGCGAAACCATCGCCGGCTCCGGTGGTATCCACCGCCTGGACCGCATACGCCGGGGCCGCCCACTCGCCTTCGGCACCGTACACCACGCAGCCCCGCGCGCCCAGTTTCAGCGCAATATCGTTCGCGCCGTGATCGCGATACACTCGGGCGATCGCCGCGGGCTCGGTCTCCGCCGTCAGCATCCGCGACTCCTCTTCATTGACGAACAGCAGATCGGTATGCGGCAGGCAAGGCTCGAGCGACGCCATCCACTTCCCGCTCTGGTCCCAACCCATGTCGAGAGAAGTCGTCAAGCCGGCCTGGCGCGCACGGCGCAGCACTTCGGCCCCGTGGCGAATCATATGGGGAAGCGCGAACAGGTTAGCGAGATGGTAGTGGCTGTGGCCGGCGGTCAACTCCGGCGTGAACTCGAACGGCTCGGAGAAAACCTCCCCGCTCGAACCCAAACGCTGCAGGAACAGCCGATTCCCTTGCGAATTCACCACGCAGATCGTGGTGGTGGTCGGCGCGCGCGAGCGGCTCACCGCCCCCAGATCCACGCCCGCGCCAGCGAGCTTCGCCAGCACGGTGTCACCGTAGGCGTCCGGCCCCACCATGCCGTGCAGCCGCACCGGCACGCCCAGCATCGCCAGCGCATAGGAGGTGTTGCTGCCGTTGCCTCCCATCGTTTCGACGTACTCGTCGACCCAGGTGCTGGTGCCCCATTCCAGGCGGTCCACCGGCCGCACCAGAATGTCGAAGCAGATGTTGCCCGAGCACAGAACGCCGCTGACGCGCTGGATTCTCATCGCCTGCGCAAGCCGGGAGGGAAAGGAGGGAGGGGAGAACAGACCAAACCGCAGACCGCAAAGCCGGCGCGCGATCTGCGGCTTTCCTGGAGTTGCCTATTTGGTCCGGTTGCCGCTCCACGTTCCCTGGTACTCGCCGAAGGTCCAGTCTCCCTTTAACGCGTCGCCTTCGACACTGCCCTGGATATCCAAATCGGCTTTCAGGTCGGCATCCGCGGAATAGAACGGAAACTTCAACTCGAGCTTGCCGTCACTGAAGGTGCCCTTCACTTCGCTCTCGGCGAACTTACCGGCGACTTGGTCGCCGTGCAGTTCCAACGTGACCGGGGCGCGGCGAACGCCATCGTCGGTGTTGAACACAAACTCCCACTGCCCGGCCAGGTCGAAAGCGCTCGCGGTCGGCAACATCCACACCACGACCACGAAGCTGAGCACAACCAGGCGGGCCAAAGCGCTGAATCTCATCGCGACTCCTTTCCAACACGGCGCGGCGCCGATTTCCCTCCGCGCAAGCGCAAAGTGTAGCACGGCCAAATTCTCCAAAGCGATAACAAAAAGCACCTCCAAGCAACATCCGGCGGGCCCCCGGGAGCGAGAACCGGGCCCGCCGCCGCGCGGCCGCTTTCAACCCACGCCTGACCCGGTTGGTAGAATCGGGGAAGACATCGTCAGGCCGCGGTTCGGAACACTCCTGGCGAAGCACGAAAAAGCACAGGCGTACCCAGGACCCCGCCGACGCCCACGGAGACCCAACATGCCCGAAGCAGTCATCGTCAGCCCGCTCCGCACGGCGGTCGGAAAAGCGCCGCGCGGCACGCTGCGCACGACGCGTCCCGACGACATGGCGGCGGCGGTGATGCGCGCCGTGCTGCAGCGCACGCCCGAGCTGCTTTCCTACGAAATCGACGACGTGATTCTGGGCTGCGCCATGCCCGAAGCCGAACAGGGTATGAACATCGCCCGCATCGCGGCGTTGCGCGCGGGCCTGCCCGATTCGGTGCCAGGCATGACCATCAACCGCTTTTGCAGCTCGGGCCTGCAGGCGATCGCGCTGGCGGCCGAGCGCATTCGCGGTGGCGGCGCCGAAGTGATCTTCGCCGGCGGCGCCGAGTCGATGAGCCTGATGCCGCGCGCCGGCCACAAGCTCGCGCCCAACCCCTGGCTGGTCGAACGCCTGCCGCAGACCTACATCAGCATGGGCCTCACCGCCGAGAAGGTGATGGCTAAGTACGGCATCTCGCGCGAGCACGCCGATCAGTTTTCGCTGGGCAGTCATCAAAAGGCGCTGGCGGCGCAGCAGGAAGGCCGCTTCCGCGACGAGATCGTGCCGCTCGACGTCGAGTTCGTGGTGCCCGTCAACGGCAAGGCGGCAGCGCAGCAAGTCCGTTTCGACCAGGACGAGGGCATGCGCGCTGACACCACCTTCGACAAGCTCGCCTCGCTCAAGCCCGTGTTTCACGCCCACGGCGTGGTGACCGCCGGCAATTCCTCGCAGACCAGCGACGGCGCGGCGGGCGCGCTCGTGGTTTCCGACAGCAAGGCGGACGAGTTGGGACTGAAACCGCTGGCGCGCTTCGTCAGTTTCGCGACCGCCGGCGTGCCGCCCGAAATCATGGGCATCGGTCCGGTGGTGGCGATTCCCAAAGCCCTGGCGCTGGCCGGGCTGACCCTCGACGATATCGGCCTGATCGAGCTGAACGAGGCCTTCGCCGGGCAGGCCCTGGCGGTGATGAAGCTCGCCGGGCTGGACCCCGCCATCACCAACGTCAACGGCGGCGCGGTGGCGCTGGGCCACCCATTGGGAGCGACCGGGGCGAAGCTGACCGCGACGATTCTCTACGAAATGCAACGCCGCAACGTGCGCTACGGGCTGGTGACGATGTGCGTCGGCGGCGGACAAGGCGCGGCGGGCATTTTCGAGCTGCTGAACTAGGAATTGCCAGTAGGCAGCGGCGCGCGCTTCGGAGCAGGAGTGGCGCAAGAAGTGGCGCCAACCCCGTGTGCCCGGCACGCTATAGCGAGGTCTTATGTCCACAACCACTTCGGCCCCCGCAACGCGGTCCGCTCTGCTCGGCGGCGGTTTTCTGCTGGGCGAGGCCGGCTCCGCGGAAGTCTTCACTCCGGAGGATTTCAGCGAAGAGCAGCGCCAGATCTACGCGACCGCCGATCAGTTCGTCAGCAACGAAGTCGTGCCCACGATCGCCGATCAGGAAGCGAAAAAGCCGGGCGTCGCCCGCGAGCTGATGGAAAAGGCCGGCGAACTGGGGCTGCTGGCAACGCTGGTTCCCGAGAAATTCGGCGGCCTCGAGCTCGACCTAACCTCGCAACTGATCGTCGCCGAGCGGATTGGCCGCTACGCATCGTTCTCGACGACCTACGGCGCGCACTCCGGCATCGGCACTCTGCCGCTGGTCTATTTCGGAACCGAAGAGCAAAAGCGGCGCTACCTGCCGAAGCTGATTTCCGCCGAATGGATCGCCGCCTACTGCTTGAGCGAGCCGCAGGCCGGCAGCGACGCGCTGGCGGCGCGCACGCATGCCGAGCTTTCGCCCGACGGCAAACACTACCTTCTCAACGGCGAGAAGATGTGGATTTCCAACGGCGGCTGGGCGGATCTCTACACGGTTTTCGCCAAGATCGACGGCAAAAAGTTCACGGCGTTTCTGGTCGAGCGGAGCTGGAAAGGCGTGCGTCCCGGCGCCGAGGAGCACAAAATGGGCATCCGCGGCAGCTCGACCACGCCGCTGGTGCTCGATCAGGTCGAGGTTCCGGTCGAAAACGTACTGGGCGAAATCGGCCGCGGACACATCATTGCGTTCAACATTCTCAACCTGGGGCGGGTCAAACTCGGCGCGGCTTGTGTCGGCGGCTGCAAGGAAATCCTCGCCACTTCGATCCGCTACGCCAACCAGCGCAAGGCGTTCGGAAAACCGATCGGCAATTTCGGGCTGATCCAGCACAAGCTCGCCGAAATGGCGGTGCGGCTCTACGCCACCGAGTCGCTGACCTACCGCACCAGCGGCCTGATCGACCGCCAACGCGGCGAGCATTCCTGGGACGACCCCGCGGCGGCGAGCCAGGCCCTGGCGGCCATCGAGGAATATGCCGTCGAGTGCTCGATCACCAAGGTGTATGCCTCCGAGGCGCTCGACTATATCGTCGACGAAGGCGTGCAGATCCACGGCGGCTACGGCTTCCACCAGGACTATGCGGTCGAGCGCTGCTATCGCGACTCGCGCGTGAACCGCATCTTCGAAGGCACCAACGAAATCAACCGGCTGCTGACGACCGGGATGCTGCTGAAGCGCGCGGCCAAGAACCGCCTGCCGCTGATGCCCGCGATCGAGGCGGCGGCGAAGGCGGTTTCGCAAAACAGTTTTCCGGAAGCCGCGGAT
The DNA here is from genome assembly GCA_963824095.1 of Terriglobia bacterium. Taxonomy (GTDB): domain Bacteria; phylum Acidobacteriota; class Terriglobia; order Bryobacterales; family UBA6623; genus JBBDWJ01. The sequence continues at coordinate 347,188 of CAWGNS010000007.1, forward strand.
GGGCCGCTGGCGAACGAGAGCAGCCTGTTGGGGCGCGCCAAGCAGGTAATGCTATTCTGCGCCGGCGTTGCCTACCAGCGCTATCAGTCCGAACTCGAGCAGCAGCAGGAAATCAGCGCCGCGATCGGCGATATGGCGATGGAGATTTTCGCCGCCGAGTCAGCCTTGCTGCGCGCCGGGAAACTGCTCGGGGAAGGGCGCGGCGAGGCGGCGGCGCAGATGACGCGCGTGCTGGTGGAAGACGCCGTCGCTGCCATCGAGCGCCACGCCACCACGGCGCTGGCGGCCTGCGCCGAAGCCGGGAACCTCGATCAGCAACTCGCAGCGGTGCGCCGGACCTTGCAACACCGCCCGGTGAATACGGTGAGCCTGCGGCGCGCCATCGCCGGCAGGCTGCGGGCCGCCGAACGATACGTCGTGGCAACGAGCGAGCCACCGCTGTGCCCGCCCCCCACCCGCTCAGAGCCGCGGGCGTAAGCCCGCGCTAGCCACCCCGAGCGGCCCGAGTGGCTTGCCCTCGCGAGGAAACCCTGTGCGGGAACAGCCCCGAAGGGCGCCTACAGTTCCGAAGGGGACCCACAGCCCCGCAGGGGCGGATCCAACGAATATCCCACGGCTTTCGCCCTGAGAACACGGCCCCCACACCAAGTGAGCGCGGGCCGGAGCGCCCCCCGGCCTTGTCCGTCACCCGCATGCCCATTCCATCGGATGTCGTCCGCCCTTCCGGGGCGGAATTCGGTCGTGATATTTTCCCACGGCTGAAGCCGTGGGCTATCAATGCGACCTACCCCTCTCGGGGCTAGCCATTTCTCTCCGAAAAATACTAAACATTTCGGTCCGCTTCTGCGTCTTATCCTGCAAATGCTCCCCACATTCCTGGTTCTGTTGCTGGCGTCGGCCTCGGCCGCGCACGCCGGCCGGCTGACGGGGACGGTCCGCGATGCCGCCGGACACCCCGTCGAAGGCGCCTATGTACGCGCCATGGCCGGGGAGCCCCCGGAGATCGTGGCACAGGCCCAATCCGATGGGAACGGCCGCTACAACCTCGACGCGCCGGAAGGGCTGTTTACGCTGACCGTCAACGCGCGCGGCTACTATATCCTCTCGGCCGGCGGGCTCAAATCCGAAACGGTCACGCACAGTTGCCCGGCGAGTGGGGGCTGCGGCGAGGTCGATTTCCAACTCGGCAAGCCCGGGGTGGTCGAAGGCTGGCTCACCGACCGCTTCGGCGATCCGGTTTCGAGGGTCATGGTCAGGCTACAATCCGCCGAAGCCGCCGCAGGGCAGACTCGGCGCCCCCAAGCCATGGGCTTTCGGCAAAGCGGCTCCAGCGACGACCGCGGCTATTTCCGCATCTGGAACGTGCGCCCCGGGCGCTATGTCCTCGACGGCGATCCCCGCATGGAGCGGTTCGGCGGCTTCGGCCCGTCCTACCGTCTGCCTCCGCAAGAGATCGAAATCGGCGAACAAGGCAAAACGATCGAAGTGCGCCTCGCGGTCGATTCGGCGGACTCCCTGCATACGATCTCGGGAACCATCGAGGGGATCGAAACGCGCGAAGGCACTTTCGCATTCGTCCGCCTTCGGCGCCGGGGCACCAATCAGGGGGACTATCGGCCCTATGCTGTCTCGCACGACGGGCGGTTCACGATCGCCGGGCTGAACACAGGCGACTACACCCTCCGCCTGATCACCGGAAACGGGGCACAGAAAGAGCCGACATTCCGCACGCTGGGCGAGTTGCATATCGACCGCGACCTGACCGACCTGCGGCTCACGCCCCAAGCCGGGGCCAGCCTTCGGATCAAGGTCGGGTTCCACGAAATGGCGAAGCGCAACCTCGATCTGTTGCTGCGGCCCACCGACGATGCAGGAGTCCCCTGGTACCTGATCGTGCGTGGCCCCAGCTACGAGGCCGAAGCGTCGGGCCTGGTTGCGGGTAACTACGAACTGCGCTTGCAGAATCCGGATTGCTATCTCGCGCGCCCCTATCCGGTAACCCTGCAAGATGGGCAAACGACGTTGCTGACCATCGAGATCGGCAACCAGTTTGCCTCGCTGCACGGCCAGGTGCGCGTGGGGCAGGCCGCGGCTCGGGAGGGCGCGGCGCACTTCACCGTCGGCGCGCGTGGGCCGCACGGCCGTTACAAGATGCAGACCGACGACGACGGCCGCTTCGTGTTCGCCAAGCTTCCGCCGGGTTCGTACAAGATTGCCGCCTGGCCGAAACCCGATATCGATCCCGAAGACGATCAAGCTTGGGATGACGCCCGCGGCGTGGTCAACGTGGACCTGGACCCGGGATTCGACGTTGAGATGGACGTTACCGTGAATCCATGAATGGTGAATCCGTGAATCGTGGCGAACCCATGAGTAGACAGGCGGCAACTCGATGACTAAACGGCTCGACGATCCGCGAATGATCGCCAAGGCATCGCAATCGCGAGTTTCTGCGAGCCCGAACCGCGCCGGGAAGCCGTACCGCTGCCGCGCCGGGAACGGGGGGCACGCCGCCGTTATCGCGGGCGTGCTGCTCGCCGCTACGCTCGGAGCGCAGGCCCCCGCCGAAAACCCAGCGCCCGCCGAGGCCGCGCGCGCCCGCGTCCGCGGCCTTGTCGTCGATGCCCGTGGCGGCGCTCTGCTCAAGGGCGCCACCGTCATCGTTGGCCGCCGCCGCCAAACCACCGCCAGCGGAGAAGGCGACGTCCAGGGCCGCTTTGACATCGCCAACGCTCCCAGCGGCGAACAACCCGTGGCCGCCTTCAAAGCCGGGTATCTCGACTACCAGGGCCTCATCCGTATCCCAGCCGGCCAGGAGGTGAAGGACGTTCGCATCGAGATGAACCGCGCGGCGGTGGTCACGGGCCGTGTGACGGGCGCCGGCGGCGAGCCTTTGGTCGAGGCGCAGGTTGGGCTGTTTCAAAGGACCTTCGAGCGTGGCAGGCTGCGGCTTCGGGGTTTGCGCTCGAACACCACCGACGACCGCGGCATCTTTCGACTCTGGGGCCTGCCACCCGGGGAGTATTTCGTTGCGGTGGATGCCCCTGGCGAGCGCGGGCCTCATGCAACGGCGATCTTCACGGGCACACGGGTGTACTATCCGAACGCTCCCACCGCCGACGGCGCCACACCGTTGAGGCTCGATTGGGGCCAGGTCCAGGAAGAGATCAACCTGGAACCGGGCCCGCCCGCCGCCACCCGAGTCGAGGGTTTCGTCAGCTTCCGGCAGGCCGGCGGCGATTGCAGTAGCTGCGACGCCGAACTGCTGCGGCAGGAAGGCGGCTTGTGGGTTGAAACCGGCGCGGCTCCTGCCGTCTCGCATAACATCTTCTCGATGCTGGGCCTGGCCGTAGGCCACTACGCAGTGCGAGTACAGTCCTGGGACCGAGTCAACGGGTCGCAGTCGTTCGGCAGCGCGGAATTCACGACGGCCCAGGACCGCACCACGCAGGTCGTGGTGAACATGCACAACGAACAAACGATATCCGGCCGCGTGATGCTGATCGACCCGCCTGAGTCCGTCGCCGGGCCCAAAGCGGGGGAACCCTGGCACGCAGCGGTGGAGTTGGAGCCGGAGGAGGGCGATCCGCGCGCTCCGGCGATATTTAATCGCATTTACTCGGACGTATCGAGCGCGTCCGCCGAAGCCGCCTTCGAACTCAAGGGTGTTCCGGGCCGCTACCGGCTCCATGTTTTTCGGATACCCGAGGGCGGCTATGTTCGCGGAGCCAGCGTCGCCGGGCGGCCCCTCGACGGCCCGCGGCTGGAGGTTCCCAACAGCGGTCTCGAGGACCTGGTCATCTCGGTCGCCTATGACGCGGGCAAAATCGCCGGCAAGGTGGACCTGGGCAAAACGCTGCCGGACACGGGCCTGCTGCCGCCGCTGCCGGTGGTGCGGCTGATCTCCGAGACCGTGCCCAGCGCTTTCCTGGGGGAATTGTATTCCCGCCCGAAATCCGACGCCACGTTTGAAATCGACGGCCTCCCCCCGGGCCGCTACCGCGCCTTCGCGGCGGCCCAAGAGGACGCCTGGCGCATCGAAGACCCCGCCGTCGCCCGCAAGCTGAGCGCCTGGTCGAAGCCTGTCGAGGTCCACAGCGGGCAAACCACCACGGTCGATCTGCAGCCGGCGCCACGCATCGCGCAACTCGAATAGCCCGCCGCGTCCGCGTTCGGGCTGCACCATGGGAATACCCACCGCCGCAAGCAGAGAGAATCGCCTCCGCCGCGCGACCCGCCGCAACAGAGCCGCAGGCTTAGCAGGCTGCGGAAAAAGTACTCTGGAGGCGGCGGAACCAGGGGCGCGTGAAACACCCAGCCGCTCGCCACATGCTTTGCGTGCTCGGCCGCGGCGGCCCGCGGGCTTCCGCCCGCGGCTCTGTTTGTTGGCTTCGCGGCTTGCCGCTGCCTTGGGGGCGTCGTGCTGAGCGGCGCGGCCTTAAGGTCGGCGGCGCGCGGGCCTCTGGCCGGCCGCGTCGACGTCGAGTCGACGTTCTTTCCTCCCCAGCCTCGCCACAACCTACCTTCGCGCCCCCCTCGGCGCGGGCTAGAAATTCTTACCAGATTTGGTGCGCGGACTGTTACGATCCTTAGGACTGTTGCGATTCATGGATGGGCGCATCCCTTGGATTCGCAGGTAGGATGTTCCTGACGCAGCCTTTCACCCCAGATGCTCGTCTCGGCGGTACTGCCGGGCCGGGCCTCGCGGCCGCGCCGGTGCGAAACCCGCTGCCGTGCCTCGCATGACGGCGGATCGTGAGATCATGAGGGGCTACGCGCGGTAGGCCGGAAGTTTGCCCCCCTATTGCCGCCTGGTATTTGCGACCCACTCGAGTTCATGAAGCGGTCACGTTACGCCTTACCGATGCTGTTGGGGCTCCTGGTCCTCTGCGTCGCGCTCTATTACTCGATCCGCCACAATCCTGATTGGCAGAAGTTCGACTCGCAGGTCTTCCTGGAGACCCTGCGTGAGCTGGACTGGCGCTGGCTGGTGCTCTCCATGGCGGCCATCTACGCCACTTATCTGTTGCGTGCGTTACGCTGGCGGGTGCTCATCCGGCCGCTCAAAAAGGACACCAGCCTGCGGGGTCTGATCTCGGCAACGATCATCGGCTTCGGAGCCATCGGCCTGATGGGACGCGCCGGGGAGCTGGTGCGGCCCTACCTGATCGCCCGCCGCGAGAATCTGCCGGTTTCGAGTCAATTGGCGGCCTGGGTGCTGGAGCGCTCCTTCGATACCCTGATCCTGCTGGCGGCGGTGGGCTTCGCGGTCGGCCAGATCGACCTGAACAGCCTGCAGGCGGCGCCCGAAATCCACCAGTGGATTCGTATGGCGGGGCACGCCGTGGGCGTGGGGACGGCCTCGCTGCTGCTGCTGCTGGTGCTGCTGCGGGGTTACTACGACACCATGGCGGCGTGGCTAAACGCCCGGCTGAGGTTCCTCTCCCGCCGCCAACAGCATGCCATCGCACACTTTCTGGAAGTTTTCGGGCAAGGGCTGCACAGCCTGCGCGACGCCGGCAGCACGGTGCTTTGCCTGTTGCTGACCTTGGCGTTGTGGCTGTTCATCGCCTTGGGCTATTGCGCGGTGCTGAGGGCCAGCCCCTCGGGGCCCAACCTGTCGTTCTCGGAAAACCTGATCTTCATGGGCATGATCATGGCCGGCTCGATCGTGCAGATTCCCGGGGTGGGAGGGGGCATTCAGATCACCACGGTCCTGGCGCTGACCGAGCTCTTCGGGGCCACCGTGGAGGTCGCCTCGGGCATGGCGCTGCTGATCTGGGTGCTGACCTTCATGGTGGTGGTGCCCCCGGCCCTGATCCTGGTGGCCTGGAACGGGCTGAGCTGGAGCAAGCTGCGGCAGCTCCAGTCGGAAGCCTGAGCGGGCCGTTTCGCGCCCCACGGGGGTGCCCTTCCCCACACCATCCATGCACTTCATACGCCGTTCACGCACCTCGGGACAACGTCCAAGCCCCTTATTTGCTTGATTTTGCGGTGCCACAGGGGGGAACGCTCTCGCGAAAAGCGCTGTGCCGGCCCGCAAGTTGTTGATTCCTTGCCCTGTCCGGGAGAGAATGAGTGCGGTCCCCTAAGGTCGTCGGGGTCTTGTGAGGAGTTTATGTTGTGCCCGTTTTGCGAGCATACCGCAGATAAAGTGGTCGACTCGCGCGAAAGTAAGGAGGGGAATGTCATCCGCCGCCGCCGGGAATGCCTGGCGTGCGCACGGCGCTTTACCACCTATGAGCGTATTGACGATATCCCCTACATGGTGATCAAAAAGGACGGCCGGCGGGAGCGGTTTGAGCGCCAAAAGGTGCTCAACGGCCTGCTACGGGCCTGCGAAAAGCGGCCGGTGAGCATGGGCGCGCTGCAGGAACTGGTGGCCGAGGCCGAGGCGACCACGGTCGAGTCGCCCGACCGGGAATGCCCCACGGCCCGCATCGGCGAGCTGCTGATGCAGCGGCTCAAGGCCATCGACAAGGTCGCCTACGTGCGATTTGCTTCGGTTTACCGCGATTTCCAGGACGAAGAGCAGTTTCTGGCCGTGCTCAGCGGGCTGAGCGGCGAGAAACGGTAGTGTATACTACGGTTGCCTTGCGCCCACGAGCGGGAGCGCACGGCCGGACGCCCGGAAAAATGGGGCTGTCCAGGAAATAGCGAGGCCACGGGGTAGGCCCAAAAGCCCTTTTTTTGTTGCAAAACGGTTGTACTTCGTTGATACTATATCGGTAAACCGTAGGGGGAGGGCGTACGCGTGCTTTCCCGCTACTTTTTGGACAGAGCCTCGGCGCCCCCAGACTCCCGCACTCGGACGTGGGCAACTTTTCCTGTTCGGAACAGCCTTTGGTGCAATCCGAAACACCCAGCCTGTTGATGGGCACCCGCCACGAACGTGCGGGCGAAGCCAAAAACTACGTGCTTGGTGTATCTTGTTTCGCTCGATCTTCCTGGCCCGGGGACCGTCCTGTTAGCGTTTCCAATGAGGGCTGGCGTCAAGGGAGGCATCGTGGACCATTTCGATGACCAGTTTATTTCCGACTCCCACGATCCGCTGGCAGCGGCACTAGAGAACGGCGCCGACTTTCTGGAAGGCGGCAACCGTAACGGGGACCAAGCCGAGTTTGAATTCGGGCAACACGCCGTGCCCGAAGAGTCGATTTACACCGATGATCCTGTCAGAGTGTATCTGCGGGAAATGGGTGCGGTCCCGCTGCTGACCCGCGAAGGGGAAGTCAACCTGGCGCGGCGGATGGAGCGAGGCAAGACGCAGATGCGCCGGGCCATTTCGCGCTCGCCGCTGGCGGTGGATCTGGTTCTGGCGCTCCACGAGCGGGCCAAGAAGGGCGAAATCGAGATCGATTCGCTGGCCGAACTGGGCGACGCCGAAGAAGGAACCGACGAAAAGGCCAAGCGGCGCAATCAGGCGCGCAATAAACTGGCGCGCGTGGCGCGGCTGCACAAGCAGTTCACCCTGGTGCACGCCAAGGTGCAGGCGACGCCGCGGCGCAACGTCCACGTTCTGCGTCGGCTGCAAATCAAGTACAAACGGTCGCTGATTCAGGTTTCCCAGGCAATCCAGGAAGTTCCCTTCCAGCAGGATTACTGGAAGACGTTTACGGAGCGGCTGCAGCAGGTGCGCAGCGAGCTCGAGCCGTTGGCCGAGCAGCTCAAGCGCCTCGAAGGCAAGGCCCACCGCAAGAGCGCCGCGACGCAGACAGCGGCTCGCGAGATCAAGCGCGACCTGCGCAAGGTCGAGCAGCAGCACGGCGTCTCGATCGAAGAGATCCGCCACACGATGCGGCGCATCGTACTCGGCGAGATCGAAGCCGAGCGCGCCAAAAAAGCGCTGGTCGAGGCCAACCTCCGGCTGGTGGTTTCGGTCGCCAAGAAGTACGTCAACCGCGGCCTGCATCTGCTGGACCTGATCCAGGAAGGCAACATCGGGTTGATGCGCGCCGCGGAGAAATTCGAATACCGCCGCGGCTACAAGTTTTCGACCTACGCCACCTGGTGGATTCGCCAAGCCATCACCCGCGCCATCGCCGACCAGTCCCGCACCATCCGCATCCCCGTCCACATGAACGAGAGCATGAACAAGTTCCTGCGGGCTTCGCGCGAGCTCGAGAAGGAACTGGGCCGCACGCCGACCAACGAAGAGATCGGCGAACGGATGGAGATTTCGGCGGAGAAAGTGCAGAAGCTCAAGACGATTTCCCGCGACCCGGTTTCTCTCGAAACCCCGGTGGGCCGCGACGGCGAATCGGCGCTGGGCGATCTGCTCGAAGACCGCTGGGTGGGCTCGCCCGTCGACGCCGTGATCGACTCCAACGTTCGCGAAGAGACCGCCGACGTGCTCAAGACGCTTTCTCCGAAAGAAGAGAAGGTGATCCGGATGCGCTTCGGCATCGGTTGCGAGCGGGAACATACGCTCGAAGAGATCGGCCAGGAATTCGCAGTCACGCGCGAACGGATCCGCCAGATCGAAGCCAAAGCGCTGCGGGCGCTGCGCGGCCCCGACCGGGCGCGCCGCCTGCGGGCCTTGATCGCGGCGAAATTTTAGGCTATCCCCGGAAGAAAGTCGGCCGGTTTTTGGCGCCGCCGGTCGGACTCGATCGAGGCGCATTTCGAGAGAGCCAGATGCGATGCTGGCTCTCTTTGTTTTTGCGGCCGAGGCGCTTCCATGAGGCGTGCGGGGCGAACCGGCCGGAGTCCCCAGCGAATCGAACGGCTCGATGCTACCGCTTGCTGACGCGCGCGGCTCGGATCGGTGATGGTGATTCGCGGCGCCGTCTTGCCTCTGGCTTGGCTGTGCTTGCGGTGCGGCCGGCGCGGCGGGTTTCTCCGCCGCGGTGATCGATTCCCCGAAACGCGGTGCTATAATCCCTTTTCTTTTCTTCCGCCGGAGTTCCCGTTGTTGTCCTCCCTTTCGGTTATCATCCCGGCCTATAACGAACAGGGCCGCCTGCCCTCGAGCCTCGAACGCATCGCCGCCCACCTGAAGCGCGAACCGGGGCGGCCTGCCGAAATTCTGGTCGTCAACGACGGCTCGAGCGACGCGACGGCGGATGTGGCGCGGCAGCTCGCCGGCAAGCTCGAGGCTCCCCACCTGAGCATTCGCGTGCTGGAAAACCCGGGCAACCGCGGCAAGGGCTATAGCGTGCGGCACGGTATGCTCAGCGCGCAGTACGACTGGCTGTTGTTTACCGACGCCGATTTGTCGGCCCCTATCGAAGAGCTCGACAAGCTGGCGCGGGCGGTCGTCAACGGCGATGTCGACGTGGCGATCGGCTCGCGCGCGCTCGACCGCTCGCTGATCGGCGTGCATCAACCGCCATTTCGCGAAACCATGGGGCGCGTGTTCAACCTGGCCGTGCGGCTGACCACCGGCCTGCCATTCTCCGATACACAGTGCGGTTTCAAGCTGTTCCGGCGCGAGGCGGCGCAGAAAATCTTTTCGCGGCAGTTGGTGGAGCGCTTCGGCTTCGACGTCGAAGTGCTGTTTCTGGCGAAGAAGTTCGGCTTTCGCGTCGAGGAAGTGGCGGTGCGCTGGGATCACGTCGAAGGCACCAAGGTCAGCACCTGGGCCGGCGCCGACGCCTTTCTCGACGGCTGGCGCGTGCGGCGCAACGACTGGGCTCACAAGTATGATGAGTGAAGCATGCTGGCGAGACCCAGGTACCGTACCCAGCGGCGTTTGCCCGCGCCGGTACGGTGGTGTCTGTTCGTTCTGCTGGCGGCCGCGGCGTTGCCGGGCCAGACGCGCGCATACCGCATCGAGCCCACATCCGATTCGCGCTTCGCGCTCGAGGTTTTCAAGACCGGGCTGATGAGCGGCAAGAAGCACCTGTTGGTTTTCGAACGCTATGCGGGACGGTTGGATTACGACGCGGCGCATCCCGAGCAGTCGCGCATCGCGTGGACGGTCGAAGCGGGCAGCCTGGTCGTGAAAGACGACTGGGTCAGCGAAAAAGACCGCGCCAAGATCGCCGACGAAGCGTTGAACAACAAGCTGCAGGCGAAGCAATACCCCGAGATGCGGTTTCGATCGGGCTCAATGCGCGCCCTGGGCGAGGGGCGCTACGCCGTGCAAGGCAACCTCACGATTCGCGATCGCGCGCAGCCGGTCGAAGTCAGCGTCCACCTGAGCGAAGGCCCCGGCGGCATGCTGCTGTTCGACGGCGAAGCGACGGTTTCGATGAAAGCCTACGGCATGAAGCCGCCGACAGCGGCGCTGGGGCTGATCGGCACCAAGGACGAGATGACGGTGCAGTTCCAGTTACACGCCGCGCCCGAAGCGCAGTGATGCCGTGCGCAATTCGCCGCCCACCGCAAGGCACCGCGCCAACCACCACGGCCTGCGCGAAGCGCCACTCGGAGCAGCGGGCGTCGGCCCGCGCTCAGCGGCGTGGGTTTGCGGCCATCCACCCCAACAACCGCGATCTCCGCGAACCAACCAATCTCTCGGCCGGCGCCCCCGCTTGCGTTGCATCCCGCCCTGCCTTCAGAATGACAGCTTCACCTCATGCTGCGCGCTTACCTGCTTGTCTATCCATTCCTGGCCGTCTATGTCGCGCTGGGGGCGGTGATCTTCGTTCCGCTGACCTGGATCATCCGCGATATCCGCCCCATCTACTGGGTAGCGCGGACCGGAGTGCGGCTGGCGTTCTGGCTCTCGGGCGTGCGCGTGCGGCTGGTCCACCCCGAGCACAGGACCGAGTTCCCCACGGCGGTGTTCGTGTGCAACCACGTCAGCAACATCGACCCGCCCGCCTTGTTCATGGTGCTGCCGCGCATCGCCGTCATCCTCAAACGCGAGCTGCGGCGGATTCCACTGCTGGGCTATGTAATGGAGCTGGGCGGTTTCATCTACGTCGACCGCCAGGCGCGCGGCTCGCGGCGCGATGCGCTGCAGGCGGCGGTGAGCACGCTGCGCCAGGGCATCTCGCTGCTGGTCTTTCCTGAAGGCACGCGCAGCCGCGACGGGCGGCTGCTGCCGTTTCGCCCCGGACCGTTCACCATCGCGATCGAAGCCCAGAAGCCGATCGTGCCGGTTACCGTGCACGGTACGCGCAAGTTGATGCCTAAGGGGAAGGGCTCGATTCTGCCGGGGACGATCACGCTGCGGTTTCACCCGCCGGTTTCGACCGCGGGGTTGACGGCAGCGGACCGCGGCGAGGTGATGGAGCGGGTGCGAGCGGTGATGGCGCAGGCTGTCGCCAACGACGAGGTCGGCTAGTCTCACGCAGGCGGCATTCAGGCGACACAGGCCGGGTGGAGTATTCGCCGGTGAGCCGCGGGAAAGATCCGTTGCCAGAGTCCGCGCCCCCCCCCGGGTTGACACATATTTCGCTAATTGGTAAAATAACGAAATATGAATGGAGTCTTCAAAGCTCTCTCGGATCCCACGCGCCGCCGGGTTTTGCAACTGTTGCGCGAGGGTCCCATGACGGCCGGCGATTTGGCTGAGCAGTTCGATCTATCGAAGGCCACCATGTCCGGGCACTTCGCGGTGCTCCGCGAGGCCGGTCTGGTCGATGCCGACAAGCAGCGCACGACGATTACCTACCGCTTGAAGATGTCTGTGCTGGAGGAAGCGTTGCTGGAGTTCGCCGAGTCGTTTGGGTTGGAGCTGACAACCGGCAAGGCACGCCGGCTGGCTCGCCAGGCCGCCAAGAGGAGGGCCTGAGGGTCATGCCGAAACCCGTCACGCTGGCCTGGATGTCGGTCCCGGCCCTGCTCGGGGTCAGCCTGTGGGGCTGGTCGGTCGATCCGCACCGCCCCGGGCGTTGGGCTTTCGTTGCGTTGTTTCTCCCGGCGCTGTGGGGGTTTGTGGAGATGGCCCAGTCAGGGGACCGCGTTCGCGAGCGGGAAGCGATCATGGATTGGCACCGGCTTTGCCTGGCCTGGGCCAGTCTCATGCTCGCGCTTGCTGTAGCGTCTCGACTCGCAATCGCCACGGGCCTTGTCGATGCCGGCTGGGGGCCGGCCTTCCGCCGCGTCGGTGGAATTGTCTTCGGAGCCAGCCTGGCGGTTTGGGGTAACTACCTCCCCAAGCTGATGTCGCCCTGGAGCCCCGACCAGCAACCCTTCGATTGGCAGCGGGTACATCGGTTCGCCGGCTGGGGGGCCTCGCTCGGCGGCCTTTCTGTGGTCCTGGTCTGGCTGGCGCTGCCGCAGCAAGAGGCGGGCTCGGCTACGCGGGTTCTTGTCGGCCTGATCTGCGGGTTGGTGGTCGGCCGCAAGCTGTTGTCACTTCTCTCGCCTCGACGGCACAGTTCGACGCCGCAGGCCGGGGCGAACCTGGGCTAGCCAGGAATCTCGTCCGAACAGGGCCGTGCCGATGAAAACCGTGACCTTCTATCACTCCGCAACCTGCCCGCGCTGCCGGCTGGCAGGCCTGTCTCTCAAGCAGTTGCTTCCCGAGTTTCCCGGCGTCTCGGTGGAGAAGGTAGAGCTGTTGACGAACCTCGGCCGTTCGCGGCGGGAAGGCGTGAGTCGCATACCAACCCTGGTAGCGGGTGAGCAACGCCTAAGCGCCTTCTACCTCACCAAGAAGCGCATTCGCCGATTCCTCGAATCGCTTGCCGATGGGGCTGAAATCGAAGCCCTGCCTCCGCCAAACGATTTCCCCCAACTAGCCCCTCAGCCGTGCCCCACCGGCACTCCCGCAAGCCGCGCAATAGCCACGGCATTCGCCTCCGGCGTGACGCCGGGCTTCAACAGATAGTCAAAATCAAGGACATCCGTCCCCTGCCGAGACGCCATATGCAGGTTGGCGCCGCCCAAGCCCGCTCCCTCTGCGATCTCGGTAAGAGCCAGATCGTGCGTCGAAACGGCGCCGACCGCTCCGCCCTCAATGAGCGTCCGGACCACCGCCTCTGCCGCCGCCCTCCTATCGCGCGAATTCGTTCCGCCAAAAATCTCATCGATCAAAAACAACACAGGCCGGGTTTGCTGCGTAGACGAGATGGCTTCCCGCAGCCGTTCTACCTCGGCCAGGAATTTGGACTTGCCTTCGAGAAGAGAATCGGCGACCGAGATCGATGCGCACACTTGGAACGGCGAGAGGCGCAGCGTTCGTGCGGTCACCGGAGCACCGGCCATGGCGAGAACGGCGTTGGTCCCTATCGCGCGCAACAAGGTGCTCTTACCGGCCATGTTCGATCCGCTGATCATATAAAACCTCGAGGCGGAGTTCAGCGCGAAATCGTTCGCAACACGCTCTTCGCTCGACAGAAGGGGATGCCCCAGCCCTTGCGCCTCGAATACCCGTTCCCCGCCGGCAAACTGGGGAACACAGGTTGACTCCCGGCGCTCGAACGCGTAGCAGGCGAGCGCACTCAGCGCTTCGAATTCACCCCAGGCATCCATCCATCGGAGAAGGGCGTCGTGGTTCTGTGCTCTCCAGTTTTCGATTGCCATGGCGGTCTGGGTTCCGGTCAGCAGAAGCAGCGATGGATAGTAGAAGTGGTCTTTGTGGCGCTCATCGAGAATCGCGGTGAGTCGTTGCAGGTGCCGGAGCTTCGGTGTGGCGTCCGGGCCGATTTGCGCCACGATCCCTTGCAATTTTAGGCAAGCAAAATCTTGTTTGAGCAGAAACTCCAGCCCCTGGCGCAATACGCCAAGCTCGATGCCAACGATCTGCATATCCGCAATCGTGCGGCGCACTCGCTTCCGCAGGGCTAGCGCGACGATGGCCTCGGAAGCGGCAATGGGGATCAAGGCGCCGATCAATAACGGAGCCGGTGCCAGTCCGAGAAGACCCACGAGACCCAACGTGGTGGCTCCGCAAGCCAATATGGCCGCGAGCATTCGAGTCGCCCGGTGAAAGGGCTCTGGCGGGCGGTCCAGCCAGCGGACAAGAGTGTCCCAGCTGGATTGCTGCTTCGCATAGTCGCCCAGCAGAGCGATCTCCTCGCGCAGTGCTTTTCGGTCCCGCAACTCTTGAACCGCTTGCTGGCGGCGCATCGTTTCCTCGATCTCGGGTGCCTCCGACAGGTAGGAGGCCAAGCAGCGTTGGCCGATCTGGGTTCGTGCCGTGCACAGTAATTCGAACAAAGAACCTCGGCCAAATAGATTCAAGTCGTAGGCGTAGGGATGGCTTGCTGGCTCGAACTCTTCTCCGTCCGGCCCACTTCCCTGCCAGCGATGCTCCAACCTCTGAATCCCCCGCTCCTGGAACTCCTGGAGCCGCTGTAGGCGATACAGATCCGAGCGGCGCCTTCCGATGCTTTGCGTGACCGCAGCCAACGGCGGGATGCACAGCAAGGGGCTCCAAACCGGGAGGTTCCTCCTTGCCAGGGCGAAGAAAGAGATGATCCCGAAAGCGAGCACGATCACCCCAAGCAGGATGAATGTTTCCGTTTGCTTGCCCAAACCATCGGAGAGGCGGGCCTGTAATTCCTGAAGTCTGGCCTGATAGTGCAACAACGCCGCGCTTGGTAGGCTCATGCACCGATAATACACAGGATTTCCTGGGAATCGGCGCAGCGGCGATCTCCTGCGGCTAGCTCTGGGCTTCTGGCGGTCGATTGCGGCCGGGGTGGGAACTTGGTTTGCAGGTCGAGGCTTTTGGTCAGGCCGGAGCCCTGCCCCACTGGGTTGACTCTGCCCGGCAGCCGGGTTGGGTCAAAACCCTCACTCTGGGGGGTCAGGTGTCTCACCTAGGTTGGGCCGAGGGCTTGGCCGCCGATGGCGACCACGGGAAAGGCTCCGCTCTGCGGCAATTTCACTGACTGTCTTGGCGTTGTGGTAGTGGACCGCGGTTTGCAATTGAGGATACGGCAGCGGGTGTGAACGCTGGCTGTAGGTAACCCATGAACCCGAACCCGAGCGCCCAACACAAGACATCGGTGGTGCTGGTGATGGCCGCGCAGGACCCGGTCCTGGAAGAAGTCCGAGGGTTGCTTGAGCGGCTCGACGTCGTTTTGTACAGCGTTGCAAGCCTGCAGGAGTTTCAGCGGGTGATGCGGCAAGGGTTGCGGCCCGAGGTGGTCATCGCCGGCGTGTCGCTGTCCGACGGCAACTGGTGCGACGTATTGACGGCGACCGTGCGGACGGAGTCGACGGCTCAGGTGTTGATTTGCTCTCGTGAGGTCGACGAGCGGTTCTGGTCGGAAGCGATCTGGCGGGGAGTTCACGACATCCTGGTAGCGCCGTTTACCACCGACTATCTCGAACGAATCGTGGACCCGCGCTTTCGGCACGAGCCGCGCGGACCGGCTGCGGGGCACGATCCGGCTGATGAACCCGAGAGCGAGCAACGCTCTGACACCGGCGGTTGTCCGCCGTTGGAGATTCCTCTTCCCGAGATTGCCTGAAGCGCGCCGACCGGGGCTGTCGGTTGTGGTGGGTGATCTCCTTCGCGGCGAGAGCACGGTGACGGTCCCTGCCAGGTCCGGGAACGCTTGGCGCTGTTGTCTGCTTGCGCCCCCTCGCTTTGTGCCGGAGGGGGACAGTCACCGTGTTTCGCACCCTGCGAGTCCCGTAAACCCCTGAAAAATCGAGGTGCGAAACGCGGTGACTGTCCCCATGAAGCATCGCTGCCGGGCCAGACTGGAGTTTTTCCGCAGCCTCTTACGCCTGCGGCTCTGTTTTCTTGGGTCAGGCTGTTGTCTTGGGGCGGGCTTTTTCTTGTCGGGCGTTGCGCCGGGCTTACTACGGGGTCTGCGGGTTTCTTTTTGCGGCCAGGTTTCCGAAGAACCTTCTTTGGTAATCGTCGGCCTGGAGCCCGAAGCCCTGAGAGTCGCGTTGTTGCGCCAGCGGGGACTGCGACATCTTGCGGGCTTTCTCGCGGTCGTAGTAGTAGGCGGCCAGGGGATTGAAATCCGCTTTCACGTCGGCCAGCATTTTGGTGAACCCGCGATTCTCCTGGCAGAACCTCTCGACCCAGTGGAAGACGTTGCCGCCGGTCTGAAAGAACAGCAAAGACCCCGACAGCTCTTTGTCCAACGGCCGCCCGCCGTGGTGATCGGAACTGAGGCCGGTCTTGGCGCGGTTGGTGCGGTCGGAGATGTGGACGTTGTTGGCGAGAATCGCGCAGAACTCGTCGAAGTCGTCGAAGCGGTAGAGCCCGCCGGAAAGGTTGGGCATCTTGGTGATCTGGGCGACCGTGCGCAGCGCGTGCACCAGTTCGTGGAACAGCACCTCGTGGGGCAGCGTCGCCTTGTTGTGGCTGTTGTCGCGCAGGAAGCGCGCGCAGGGTCCGGAACGGCTCCAGGTCTGGGGCGAAAACAGAACCGTTGCCGCCATCTTTCCGGCGGCCGTCGGCTCGGTCTCGACGAAGGCATTGCAGCGGCCCTGCGAGCCGTCATAGGGCACGATCACGACGCGCGAAGCCGAGCGCCTCGCGTCGAAGCCGATGGCTTGCAATAGGATCCGGCCGCTGGCGGTCTCGTGGAGCCTGGACAGATTGAATTCGACGCCGCTCTGGTACGCCTTCGCGGCGGCCCGGTTGAGGCCCCGCGGCTCGATCGTGATGAGATACTTTTCGAACACGACAGCCTCTCTTCGTCCAGCCCTCAGGTAAACAGTCCAAGAGCCGGCACGATTCAGATATAGCAGGAAGGCGGCGCCCCACGGCGTTTCCGGGGAACAACCTTTTGGTGAGCGGCGGGAAGGCGGCCACTCTGTGGCGAGGTTGTGCTGTGGCGCCGCGAAATAAGCGGCCGCTCTGTGGCGCGGGCCTCTGGCCGGCAGCGTCCGCCTGAGGCGGACATTCCTTCCCTGGCCCGGCAAGGAAACGTCGGCGTGCACGCCGACGCGGCCGGCCGGAGGCCCGCGCCACAGAATGGCTGTAACTCCGGCACGGGTGAGCCGCTAAATCCGCCGGGTTTCGCACTCTGCAGCCGGGCCGCTAGAACAGATCCAACAGGCTTGCCGGGGGCACGCAGGAGATCGGGCCGTCGAGGAAAATGCGGGCCCAGATTTCGCACAACAGGATCGACCAGAGCCGGTAGGCCCAGACTTTGTGGGCCATCGGAGTAGCGCGGCGGGGCGGGCGCGACTGGCGCAGCGCGGCGACCTTCGCGGGCTCGAAGAAGCCGCGCGCGCGGACGTCGTCGGGCCGCAGCAGGCGGTCGGCCAGCGAGGTCAGCGTATCGGCCAGGCCCAGCTTGAGGCGCATCTGGAAGGGCCGCTTGCGACGCCACACGATCGAGGAGGGCAGCGTGGGCTCGAGCGCGCGGCGCAGAATGTACTTCTCCATGCCGCGGTGGATCAGCAGCGACGAAGGAATGCGCGCCGCCAGCTCGACGATACGGCGGTCGACGAACGGCACGCGCAGCTCGAGCGAATGCGCCATGCCGATGGCGTCGGCGCGCTTCAGCGAAAGATGGTGCAGGTAGGTGCGGCGATCGTGGTCGAGCGCCATTTCGAGCAGCGGCCCGGGGCGGTTGACGCCCTCCAGCGGCCCGGCGGCGCACGGGCGCGGATCGGGCAGCGGCGAGCCGGCCGGGACACCCCACAGTCCGCGCGCGAGCACGCGGCCCAGCGACGTGCGCGGCGGCTGGTCGGCGTACATATAAACGCGGTTGTAGAGGTCGAGACGCGAGCGTAGCGGCAGCGGGAAGCGCGGGTGCAGCAGTTTGTAGCGCGGGTAACCGGCGAAGCACTCGTCGGCGCCTTCGCCGATCAGCAGCACCTTCACGAACGGCGCCGCCTCACGGTAGTTCAGGAACATCTGGATCGATTCCATCTGTCCCAGCGGTTCTTCGAGATGCCACACCACGGTGGGCAGCAGGTTGACGACGTCTTCGGAGCTGACGATGATTTCGTGGTGATCGGTGTGGCAGTGCTCGGCCACGCGGCGCGCCTTGCGCAGGTCGGGATCGTCGGCGCCGTGCCCCACCGTGAAGGTTTTCACCGCCACCGACTGCCGGCTCATCAGCGCCACGATGCCGCTGGAGTCGACGCCGCCGCTGAGCGCCGCCCCCAGGGGCGCGTCGCTGACCATGTGCGAGACGACGACTTCCTCCAGGCGGCAGCGCAGCTCGTGGGTGAGCTTGCCTTCTTCCCAGGGCTCGGGAGCCGGCGCCGGGAAGCTCCAGTAAGCGCCCCGCTCGACGCGATTGTCGCGCCACCGCAGCCACTCGCCCGGGGGCAGCTTGTGGATCGACTGCAGCATCGATTCGTTCTCGATGTTGCTGGCATAGCGCAGCGCCGAGCGCAACGCGGCGCGGTTTACCTTGCGCTCGAGACCGGGAATCAACATCAGCGGTTTGAGTTCGGAGGCGAACGCAAACCCGCCCTGGCCCTGGTAGTAGAACAGCGGCTTGATGCCGGTGCGGTCGCGCGCCAGCAGCAACTGCCGGTTGCGGCGGTCCCACAAGGCGAAAGCGAACATGCCTTCGAGCCGTTCGAGGCACTCGAGTCCGTACTCCTCATAGGCGTAGAGGATGGTTTCGGTGTCGCTGGAGGAACGGAAGGGATAGCCTTTGCGCAGCAGCTCGCAGCCCAGCTCGCGGTAGTTGTAGATCTCGCCGTTGAAGGTGATGACGAACTGGCCGTCGTCGCTTTCCATCGGCTGACGGCCGGCCGCCGATAGATCGAGGATGCTCAGGCGGCGATGTCCGAGACACACATCCCCGTCGGAATAGATGCCGCAGTCATCGGGCCCGCGATAGGCCATGACCGCCGTCATCGGTTCCACCAGAGCGCGGCCGCCCAGGCCTACCGCACCCGCAATGCCACACATGGATCCGCTCCCTTGGGAGCATTCCCCGTGCAGTCTCCCGGACCCGACTTGACCGTTCGCGCCGCATCGAACCGCACCCCGCCGCCAACACCTCGCGCGGTTCGACCGCTGAAACGGACAATCCCTAGTGTAATGGATGGGAACAGAAGGTGGCGTGGATGTTTTTGGGAGACCGGCGGGATCTATTTGCCCGGCAGCTTCAGGAATTGTTCGGGGGACAGCACGCGGCGCGTGAAACGGGCCTCGGCGACGGCGCCTTTGAAATAGTAGAGCTTGTTGATGCGCACGCCGACCGAAGTGCGGCCCGGCCCCTGCGGGCCCACGGCCAGCGAAGCGGCGCCGTCGAGTTGGCCGTCGACGTAGCTGCGCAGCTCATGGCCGTCATACACCGCCGCCACGCGATACCAGGCGCCGAGCGGATGAAGGTGCTTGCGGTCAAGCAGCGTTTCGTTGGCCGCTCCGGTCTGCACGTAGGAGTCGAGGCACCATTGTCCATCGACGATGCGGACCTCGAACAGCATGCGGTTTTCCCCATCCGCGCCGGTGGCCGGGTTCTCGTTGAGATGGAACCAACGCTGCTCTTCCTGACCGCCGTCGGGGCGAAAGATCGCTTCCCAGGTAAACGTCGCGGCGCCGGCCAGCGGGTGAACGTCGAGGAACAGAGCGTCGTCGACGCCGTCGAACTCGACCGCCTTGCCGACGGGCGAATCGACGAGGCGCGGGTTGCCGAGGATGGTGGTCTTATGGCCGCCGATCTGATCGAGGCGGTCGAACTTCCAGGTTTGCGACATGGCAGCAGCGGGCGATGCGGCGGTGACACTCGAGGGCAAGAAATGGACGGCGGCTAGCAGTGTCGTGAGGCCCACGGCGGCGTACAGGACGGGGCGAAGGTTCATGAAAAGCCTCACTACAGTGCCAGGGCGGACCAGGGACTACAAGCTGTTCAGTGTAGTATGCCTAGGTCGGGGGAGCAATGGGCTTCCTGGCTGTTTTGCTGTTTGGTATGTTTAGCTATAGATCCCGTCCCGTCCAAGTGCGGAAAGCGGGTGGGCTTACATGACCATCAAACTCAATCCTCAACAGGAGCAAGCGGTTCGCCACGCCATCGAATCCGGATTGGTGCGATCGGTGGACGAGTTTGTCGACAAGGCCGTCGCGGAGCTTGCCCGCGGCTCAGGGGCATTCGACGCTGCCGGGCGGCGCGATGCCGTCCGCCGGATGCAGCAGTTCGGGGAGCGGCATCAGCTCAGCCTGGGTGAGCCGGTCACACGCCGGCTTGTCCACGAAGGGCATCGCTACTGATGGCGGCGTTCGTGCTGGACGCTTCGGTGGCTCTGTCGTGGTGCTTCCCCGCCGACCCCAGCGAAGACACGCCCTACAGCGGTAGAATCCTGTCGCTGTTGCAATCCAGCGACGCGGTTGTTCCCGAGGTGTGGGCCTTCGAAATCGCCAACGTTCTGTTCGTATCGTTCGCCAAGCGCGGCAGGATTACCGAACCACAGATACGCGAATACCTGGAGCGGTTGAGAGCGCTTCCGATCCGCGTTGAGTCGCAGAGTTGCTGGCAACCTCGGATGAAAGCCTGCGCAAGGCCTGCTGTTGCGCAAGGCGTAGAGGTCTTGTAGGCGTAAGCCCACCTCCCCGCCAACCGGGCAAGGCCGGGCGTCGGATCCTCCCCTACCCTTCACCAATCCAGAATCGCTCCGTCTTGCGCCCGCGCCGTTGCGGGGTGGTGCACCTCGGGCTGGTAGGGATGGCGCGCGGCGGCGGCCTCGTCCACTTCGATTCCCAGGCCGGGGGCTTCGGGCGGCAGCCAGTAGCCTTGGTCGTGGCGCAGGCTGCGCTGGACGACTTCGTCGCGCCAGGGCACGTCGTTGAGCATGTCTTCCTGGATCAGGAAATTCGGCGTCGAAAAATCGAAATGCACCGCCGCGGCTGTCGCGACCGGGCCCAGCGGATTGTGCGGCGCGACGCCCATGTAGTAGGTCTCGGCCATCGCGGCGATCTTTTTGGCTTCGAGCAAACCGCCGCAGTGGCACAGGTCGGGCTGTATCACGTGCACCGCCTGCTGCTCGAACACGTCGCGGAAGCCGAAGCGCGTCACCAGCCGCTCGCCGGCGGCCAGCGGCACGCTGACGGCGCGCTTGACCTCGGCCATCGCCGCGACGTTTTCCGGCGGCACGACTTCCTCGCAAAAGAACGGCCGCGCCGGGGCCATGGCGTTGATGTATTGGATCGCCATCGCCGGCGAAGTGCGGCCGTGGAAGTCGACCATCAGGTCGATCTTGTCGCCGACGCCTTCGCGGAGTTTCTCCATCAGCTCGCCGACCTTTTTCACCGGCGGCACCCCCATCAGCGGCTCCGAATACGGCACGAAGACGACTTTAACCGCCGTGTAGCCGCGGTCGATGACCTCGCGCGCCAGGTCGATCACCGGGCCGGGGTCGAACGATTCGTAAACGGCTTTCATTTGACCGCCGCCCAGGTGAGTGTACATGCGCACCTTGTCGCGCACCGCACCGCCCAGCAGGCGGTAGACCGGCACGCCCAGCGATTTGCCCAGAATGTCCCAGCAGGCCTGCTCGATGCCGGAAATGGCCGACATGCCGATGGGGCCCATGCGGAAAAACGACTGCCGGTAGAGTTTCTGGTAGAGGAACTCGATGCGCGTGGGGTCTTCGCCGATCACCAGCGGCTCGAAGTCGCGCACCGCGCCGGCGACGGCGTGGGTTTTCCATTCGAGCGTCGCTTCGCCCCAGCCGTGGAGGCCCGGCTGGTCGGTTTCGACCTTGACGAAGACCCAGTTACGCATCTCGGCATTGACGATGACGGTTTGGAGAGTTTTGATTTTCAGGGGGCACCTCGGCCGCGGGTCGAGCGGAACTCCGCTCAGCGAGCATTATGGCGCGGGCCGCGGCGAATTGTCGCGTGAGCCAACTACAGGGAAACCCCGCCACCCTACAACGCAGGGTCACCGTCGCCACAGCACCGGGACAAGAAAACAGAGCCGCAGGCGTTACGCCAGCGGCTCTGTTTGTTGGGGTCTTGCTCGACTTGGCCGACGGGCGCCTTGCCGGGGGAAGGGCCCACTGTCCTGTCCTGGAACGCACCGGCCCCGGCCCGCTGGGGAACAAATGGGCCTGAGCCGGTGTCTGTCCCTATGGCGGTTCCAGGAAAGGGTAATTGTCAGCCCCTGGGCAAATTGATACGCTAAGAACGAACTGACAGGTTCCGGGTTTCCCGCTAATGCCGGAATTTCAGACCATTACGACGCGCTTGAGCCAGGACGACTCCGAGTTGCTCCGCAGGCTGCGGGAGCAGTCGTCCCAAGCGTTCGAGCAACTCGTCGACACCTACCAGGGGCCGGTCTTCGGCTTCATCTACCGCCTGCTGGAAGACCCTTCCGAAGCTCCCGACGTCACCCAGGAAGTATTCCTGAAGGTGTTCCGGAAGCTCGGCGAGTTTCGCGGCGAGTGCAGCCTGAAAACCTGGATCTACCGCATCGCCATCCACGAAGCTTCTAACCGCCGGCGCTGGTTTTTCCGCCATCGCCGCCGCGAAAAACCAATGCTGGGCGAAGGCGACGAAGACGGCTCGCAATGGGAGCAACTGGTCGATGGCGGAGACACGCCCTACGAGGCGCTCCGGCGGCGCGAGCAGGTGGAGTTGATCACCCAGGCGCTGCGCGGCATGGATGAACGGCTGCGGGTGGCGCTGGTGCTGCGGCATATCGAGGGCCTCAGCTACAACGAAATCGCCGAGACGCTGCAGATCTCTTTGGGCACGGTGAAGTCGAGGATTCTTCGCGGACGAGAAGCTCTGCGGGCAAGGTTGCAACGCGAGGTGCCCGAACTGGCGCCCGAGAATTGCGCCCTGCAGACGGAGTGAACCCGATGAATACGAGTTGGGCCAAACGAAATCTTTCGGCCTATGTCGACGGCGAGCTCGGCCCGGTGGCGAACTGGGTGATGCGCCAGCATCTCTCCCATTCGCCCGAGTTGTACGACGAGTACGAGGAGCGCGAGTCGGCGGACTCGCTGGACGCGCTGATGCGGCATCTCTCCGATGTGCAGCCGCCGGCGCATCTGGGCACGCGCATCCGGCTGGCGGTGTCGCGCGAATTTTCGCCCAGCTCCTGGACTCGCTGGAGGATCCACCTCGACAATCTGATGCGGCCGCTGGCGGTGCCGGCGGCGGGTGGCGTGCTGGCTGCGGTGATGTCGTTTGTCACGCTGATGGGCAGCGTGGGGATCACCCCGCGCATGTTCGCTGAAGACGTGCCGCTGGCGTTTTTCGACAAAGCGTTCGTGGCCAATCCCGAAATGAGCATGCCGACGCCGTTTTCTTCGGTGACCGAGGAAACGCTGGTGCTGGCCTTCATCGATGGAGAGGGCAGCGTTTACGACTTCCGGGTCATCTCCAACGACGGCAAGCGGCTCAACGCCAAGCAGACCGCGGAACTGGCGTCGGCGCTGGTCACTACCCGCTTCGAGCCGGCCATGAATTTCGGGCGTCCCGTCCCCGGGACGATGCTGATTACGCTGCGGCCGACCTACCGCGTGGAAGTGCGCGGGTAAGCGCGATTTTCCACCAACTGCAACAACCCTGCTCCGGCAATGGGACATGAGGCCCGGCCCGGAGCACCTCAAGCCCGGAACCGGGCGCCGCACATCCTCGCGGAAGAGTGAGGGGCCGAGAAGCCTCACTCAGAGCCGCGGGCGTGAGCCCGCGCTGAGTGCCAGACTTCCCTGCCCGCTTAGCGCGCTCTATATGCTTGTCGGATGGTGAGCGCAAGCTTGCGCTTGCGGCTCTGAGTGGCTTTACGGGCGGGTGTGCCCGTCCCCGGGCAGCTTGGGGGCTCGGCCCGCCGGCTTACCGCCTGCGGCTCTGTTGTTGGGGGCTGCGGCTCTGGGTCAGCGGATCGGGTGCGTTGGGCGGCGCGCTATGCCGGTTAATGGGGGGCTCGGATGTCGAGGATGCGCGAGGTGGTGATCGTTTGATACTCGGGGTGCTGGAATTCCAGATGCATGCCCCTTCCGATGAAGGCTACTTTCAGCATCGAGCCTCCCCAACTCGAGCCATGAATGCTGACCAGAACCGGGTGGGGGCAAAACTTGGGATGGCCCGAGATCAGCGCCTGGCCGGGACCTTGGATCACCAGCACGTAGGAGCGGTTTTCGGTCCGTACCTCCAGCGCCGAACCGTCCGGTAAATCCTCCAGATGGACGCCGCCTTCGATCTCCGACTGAATGATCCTGCGGTTGACCTCGTCGCTGAAATTGGCAAGTCCCAGGAACAGGTTGGGGTTGGTTTGCCTGGGATTCGTCCCTGTGTTCGGAGCCGACATCGAAACGAGATTATAAACCACCCGGCGCCGCCAAGCCTACTTGGACAATCGTACTAATCCTGGCAAACCTTTCGGCTATACCTGTGACCCAACCCGCCCGCGCTCTGTTACTTACCTTCGTCCGGCTATTTCTTGACCTTGGCTCCGTCGCTCAAACGGCGGAAGTATTCGGCGACGGCTTCGCGGTATTGCTCGGGCACCGGCTCGCTGACGATGGCCCGCACTTCGGTGTCGCCCGCGGTTTCGACCTGGCGGCGGACCTGCAATTCCAACTGCTCGAGCAGGCCCAGCATTTTCTTGTACTCGGACTCGAGCAGTTCCGGGTTGCCCCGGAATCGCGAATTGGGCAGGTTGTGCACGAACTTGCGGATCGCCTCGAGGTCCTCGTTGTAAATGCCGCCCGAGCGTAGCTGGTTGGTCAGGTTGGGGATCTGCCGCGCCCCTTCCTGCAAGGCGCGTTCCATTTCCTGGCGGGTCTGGGCGTCCCAGGCGCGCAGGCCGCCGGGGTGGCCCCAGTCGCCGAAATTCGAGGCACTAGGCGCGGCCGAGCTGGGTCCGTATTGCGGACCGCCCCCGCCCCGGCCATTGGGGTCCCCGCTGCGCTGCTGATTTCCGGAAGCGAGGCCGCTACCGCCCTGTCCGGAGCCCTGCCCGGATCCCTGGGCTTGGCCTTGACCCTGCTGGCCTTGCTGTCCCCCTTGACCCTGTTGACCTTGCTGACCGCCCTGGCCTTGCTGGCCCTGTTGACCCTGTTGGCCTTGGCCTGCCTGCTGGCCGGGCTGCTGCCCCTGGCCTTGCTGGCCCTGCTGCTGGCCCTGCTGGCCCTGGCCCGGTTGGTCGCCGGGCTGCTGCCCGGCCCCGCGCTGGTCTCCCGGCTTTTGCCCGAACCCGGCCGCCTGCTCCATCTGCCGCCGCAGATTTTCCAACTGCGCAAGCTGCCGTTCGAGCCCCTGATCCTGGCGGCCGCCGCCGTCCGACTGCGCCTGCTTCTCGATGCCGCGCATGTTGTCGCGGAACTCTTCGAGCGAGCGCGTGACGGCGTCTTCGCTGGAGGCGATGTAGGGTGCGCCGCCCTGGCGAATGTATTCGGAGGCGACCCGCAGCCGCGTGGAAACCTCGTCCTGCTGCAGCCCGACCAAGGCCTCGCGCATCTTGGTCGCGGTCTTGCGCTGGTCCTCGTTCATACGGCGAATGGTGTCTTGCATCTGGCGCTCGAGGTCTTCGAGCTCGTCGTGCATGGCCTGTTTCTGGTCGGCCAAATCGTTTTCCTGCTGGCGGCTGAGGCCGCTCGAGAGCCGCCCGCGGCGGGCTTTCGAATCTTCCCCGGCGGAGCGCGCTTCCTCGAGGGCGCGGCGCAGAGCGTTCTTGAGCTCGGGCGCGATCTCGCCTTGCTGCTGGGCGAGCTTATCGGCGCGCTGGGCGATCTCCGACAGGCTCGACTCGGCAGCCTGGCGGCGCTGCTGGTCGGCCTGGCGAATCGCCTCTTCCAGGCGCGATTGGGCGCGCCGCGCGGCGGCTTCGGCCTGCGCCTGGGTCTGCTGGCCCTGTTGGCCTTGCTGACCCTGTTGCTGGCCGCGGTTGCCCTGCGCGTTCTGGCTGGCCTGCATGTCTTGGGTGGCCTGCTCGATGTGCTTGATGATTTCATCGAGGCGCGGTTGCCCGGCGGCCGACGCGCTTTGCTGGCCCGATTGACCCTGTTGACCCGATTGACCTTGCTGGCCCTGTTGGCCTTGCTGACCCTGTTGCCCCTGCTGGCCTTGTTGACCCTGCTGCTGGCCCTGTTGCGAGGACTGCTGATTCTGGGCCATCTGGCGCTGTTGGAGCTCTTCGAGCTTCTTCTTGAGGTCTTCGGCTTCGCGGCGCAGCATTTCCTGCTGCCAGCGCTGGGCGAAGGTCGGTGTCTCGTGCTGCTGCGCCTGCTGCGCCAGCTTTTCCTGACGCCGCGCCAGCTCGCGCAGCTTTTCGAGCTGCTCGTCGACCTCGCGTTCGAGCTGCTGCTGCGAAGAGGCGCCGCCGCCGGTCTCATACTGGTTCTTCTCGAGATCCATCTCGAGCTCGAACATCTCGGCGAGGTCGCGCCCGGCTTGGCCGCCGCCTCCGCCGCCTTGGCTGCCGAACGACACCTGAATCTGGCGGAAGATCGACTCGGCGCGCAGCAGGTGCTGCAATGCTTTCTGCTGCGAGGGCACCGAATCGTTGAGCTTCTCGGCGCGCAGCGTGTCGGAGGCCGGCTTCATATATTCGGCGGCCTTCTCGAGGTTCTCGACGAATGATGCGAAGTCTTTGCTGGTGCTGTCGAGCTGCCGCGCGCGGGTGCGCTCGGCGAGCGTTTGGGCCTGTTCGCGCAAGGTGAGCTGGATCTCCGACAGCATCTGCGCGTTGTCGCGAACTTCGGCCTTGGCGCGGCCGTCGGCGTCCTGCTTTTCCTTGATCAGGTTCCAGGTCGCGGCCAGAATTTCCTTCTGGCGGCGCGAGATCTCGTCCTGCTGCTGGCCGCCGCCGCCCATGCCGCCGCCCTGCTGCGACTGCATGAACTCGCGCTCGAACGGCTGCACTTCGATGAAGTACATGTCGGTCTGCACGGTCGAGTTGTGGTCCTTGGCGACGGCATAATAGCTGACGATATCGCCGGGAACGAGCTGCGGCTTGCCGGCCACCGCGGCGCCCTCGGCTCCCAGGTTTTCGAGATAGAAGGTGTGGTCGGCCTCGGTTTGCTTGGCGCCCTGCGCCTTCTTCAGCGGCACGACCTGAGGCTCTCCGCCGTTCACCGAATAGTGCAGGTCGAGCGAGGTGAGCCCGAAATCGTCGTTGGCCTGAAACTCGGCGACGACCTCTTCGATGTTGGTGGCGCGCCAGTCGCGGCCGGGCCGCGCCAGCTTCACTTCGGGCTTGTTGTCGGGGACGACGTTCACGAAGAAATCTTCGGTAAGGCGCACGGTCTCGCCCTGGTAGATGGCGCCGAGATAATACTGCCCGTCCTGGGCGACTTCGAGGCTGCCGTCGCTGGTGGTCCCGCCGCCGTGCAATGGCCGTGGGTTCTTATCGAGCACCAGCACGCCGTTTTCGAGCGGTTTGTCGGTCTTGACCTCGATTTCGACCTGGGTGCCGTCGACGGCACGGATGTCGCCGCCGGGATCTTCGACCTTCTGATCGAGGCCGCTCCACTGCGGGTATTTGTAGGTCAGCTTGATGTTTTGGACGGTGGGCATCTCGACGACCTGAATATCAAAGTCGTCGCTGCGCACGCCATCGGCGGAGATGTAGTAGCGGAAAGGCTCGCGCACGTCGGCGAACAGAAACTCGAAGCCAGAGCCCTCGATCTTGCGCTGCATGGGAGCTTCTTCCCATTGCACGCCGTTCTTGAATTTCGCGAACAGCTTGGCGGCACCGGGTTCGAAGCCGACCATCTTGGCGGTGACGGCGAGATCGGCGCCCTGCCGCACGGTGTTGCTGCCGGGCTCGACGACGATCTGATAAAGCGGTTTCTCGACCGGCTTGAGCCAGCCGCCCCACAGCCGCGCGGTGCCGTAGCCCCAGTAGCCGGGGCCCGAGTTACCCAGCCAGATCAGGCCAACGACGGCGACCAGCGCCAGACCGGCGTAGGACGCGATGTGCTGCCAGGTGATGACGCGCTCGGCCGGCGCCGTCTCGGCCACGCGCAGCGTGTCTTCGGCGAGCAGATCGAGCAGCGGATTGGCCCGGTCGCGGCGCGCGGCCTCGTCGACGAAGGTCGCCATGCGGCCGCCGAACGCCGGCACCGATTTTTCGAGCTGGTTGGCGGTGCGGCGGCGGTTCAGGCTACGCAGCGGCAGCACCAGCAACAGCACGATCGCGGCGACCACGGCGGCGAACACCAGCGTACGCGCGCTGATCACGCTGCCGTCGGAGAAAGCGAACTGGTTGGCGATGAAGACGGCGACGAGGGTGACCAGCAGGGCGGTGAGGGCGGCGCCGCCCAATCCGCGGGAGGCAGTAGTCAGACGAAGGCGGTGTCGAATCTGGTTGAGATACTCTTGTAGATTCGCCGAGGAGTTCACGCTAGACCTCCCGCTGAACTTTGAGATGCCAATTCCCTAGCACTGATTCTATCAGGACCGCCAAAACCAACAGCGCCAGCAGAAACCGCCAGATCCGGATCGGCGGCGTCTTGGGCGCGGCGTCGCTGGCGACCGCCTGCTGGGCGTTGCCCGGCTCGCGCCCAGTGGCCTTCCACATCGCCAGCGTGTCGGCCTCCATCGGCCGTAGGTTCGACTCGCGCGGGTCGGGATTCACCGCCACCAGCTCGGTCACCCCGGCGCGGCGTAGCTCGTAAAAACCCAGTTGCGTCAGCGGCAGCATCTGCTCGGTCAACGACTCGCCGAGCGAGAGAGCACGCTCGCCCTGGGGGTCGAAGGCCTGCACCGCCGTGGTGGTGGTCCGCCGCCGGCGCAGTTCGAGAACCGAGTCCACCGTCGACTGCGCCGAGCCCTCTTCCATATCCGACAAATAACGGGCCGTTTCCGCTACCAGCGGAACGAAAACGGGGTGCACCGGCAAGTCGTTCCAGATGTTGTCGAGCGAGGAAGCCAGCAGCATCAGGCGACCTTCGCCGTGCTTTTGCTCGATGAGCAGCGGCGAGCCGTCGGAGAGCCGGATCAGCACGTCATCGTCGTCGGTGGTCCACACCCGTACGTGGCGGAAGAATTTCACGCCGCGCAGGCGCTCCACGTGGCCCAGCGCGGGGTGCGACGTCTCGACTTCGCCGGCAAGTTGAAAGCGGTCGGTCGAACCGCCCGCGGCCGCCGGCATCTCGATCCGCAGCTTGCTCAGCGGCGCCTTGCCGGCGGCGGCGATTTTCGGGCCGGCGGCGATGAACACGGCTCCGCCGGCCTGGACGTACTTTTCCAGACGATCGGCGAAGGTCGACGAGAGCTGCGCGATGTCGGAGAGCACCACCAGGGCATAGCGGTCGGGGACGATGCGGTCGGCCTCACCGGGCGAAACGCTCTCGACGCCAAAAACCGCCTCGGACGACGCATCGAGCGCCGCGCGGTAATACAGCACGTCGCGCTGGCGGGGGTCGGCGGAGACGAACAGAATCGGCTCGGGGTCGCTGTTATCGATGGTGATCAGGCGCTTGTCGTCGATCGGCAGCTTATCACCGGGCTCGATGGCAACTTCGACGCGGCTGAAGCCCTTCGGTGCTTCGAAGCCCTCGAAGGTGGCGGTGGCGCGGCCGGCGGGCGGCACGGTGACTGACTGGTTCGCGACGGCCTGCCCATTCACTCGCAGGGTGACGCGGCGGGTGGCGGGTTCAGCCGCGAAGCCGGCGATGGTCGCCTCCAGACGCGGCTTGCGGGTTCCAAACAGGCGCGTGGTTCCCTTGATGCTTTCGACCGCCCAGTTGGCCGCGTCGGGCTCGGTGACGTCGTGCGGCGTCATCAGCGCCGCCGTCGGCAGGCTCAGGTCGGAGAAGCGCCCCGGCATCGCCGACTGCTGGAAGTCGGAGATCACGTGCAGCTCGACCGGCAGCTCGCGGTCGGCGGCGAGGCTACGCACGGCCTCGGCCATTTCGCCGTAGGAGTTGCGCGAAGAGGTCGGCTTGAGCGTGGCGATGGCCGTCTTCAGTTCATTCTTGTCGGCCGAGATCGGCGTCAACACTTGCACGCCCGGCCCCATCGAGACGACCTGCGCGCGGTCGCCGCTCTGCATGCCGTCGACGATGCCGTTGGCCGCCGCGACGCCGCGCTGCCAGCGGTCGCCATAGTTCATGCTCAGGGAGGTGTCGAGCACCACCAGGTGCAACGTCGCGATGCGGCCCGCGACGACGGCCGGCGGCCGCTCCCACACCGGTTTTGAAAACGCGAGCGCCAGCAACAGTAGCAGCGCCAGGCGGCTGGCGAGCAACAGCAGGTAGCGCAGACGCCGCTCCTTGAGCGAACTTTGCTGGCGTTTCTCCATGAACATCAGCGAGCTGAAGGGCAGCTTCACGGGGTTCTGGCGTTGCAGCAGGTGCAGCCACAGCGGCAGCCCCACCGCCAGCGCGCCAACCAGAAACCATGGAGAAAGCAAGGCCATAGGCTATCGTCTTCTCTGCCGAAACAACAGGTACTCGCGCAGCGCCAGGTCGAGCGGCTCGGCCGTATTGAGCAGCATGTAGTCGGCGCCGACGTCCTGCGCCTTGGTCTTCATCGCCTCGGAGTGTTCCTTGATCCGCTTGGAATACTCCTTGCGGGCGTAATCGGCGGAAACCTCGATCTGATCGCCGGTCTCCATGTCTTCGAGCAGCGTCGAGCCGTCGAAGCTCGGCTGCAGCTCGGTTGGATCGAGAATGTGGAAGAACGCAATGTCCTGGCCGTGATAGGCCAGCGGGCGCACCGCCTTGAGCACGCGCTCGGGGTCGGCGTAGAGATCGGAGATCACCGCCACCAGGCCGCGATGCGTCAAGTGCTGCTGGAAGTGCTCGAAGGGCAGCTCGATGTTGGTGGTGGTGGCCGGCTCGGCCTGCTCAAGCATGTGCAGCAGCGCCAGCAGGTGGCCGGGCCGCGTCGAGGGCGGCCGGAACGAGCGCACCTTGTTGTCGAAAATGATCAGCCCGGCGGCGTCGTGCTGGCGTATGGAAAGGTACGCCAGGGCGCTCGCCAGAAAGCGCGCGTACTGGATCTTGGTGACGCCGCCGGGCGAACCGAAGCCCATCGAGGCGCTGGCGTCGAACAGGATCACCAGATGCGTGTTGGTCTCCCCCAGGTAGCGCTTGATGTAGGTGCGCTCGGTGCGCGAAAACACGTTCCAGTCGATGAAGCGCGGGTCGTCGCCCTGCACGTAAGGGCGGTACTCGGCGAATTCGAGGCTGAAGCCAAACAACGGCGAGCGGTGCAGCCCGGTGAGGAAGCCATCGACCACGCTGCGGGCGACCAGCTCCAGGTTCGACAACCGGCTCAGCACCGTCGGATCGAGTAGTGTTTGAATCGCCATGCTTTGCTACGGAAGCCGGAATCGCAAACCTAGTGGCGCGGGCCCTTGGCCGGCGGCGTCGACCTCCGGTCGACGTTTTTTCCTGCGCCCGGGGCGCGCTGCCGTTCTCGCCGAGTGCATAGCCCACGCCGCTAGCGCCCGGAGGCCCGCGCCGCGGAGGCCGTGGAGGCGGTTTGCACAGGCCGGAGGCCTGCGCCACGGGCGCTCAGGCCCGGTGCACCGCCGCGGGGCGCTCGGCCAACAGCTTTTTCAGCACGTCGTCGACGGTCAGGCCGTCCGACTCGGCGTGGAAGTTGGTCAGCACGCGATGCCGCAACACCGGCAGCATCAGCGCCTGCAAATCCTCCACCGTGACGTGAAAGCGGTTATTCATCAGCGCGCGCGCCTTGGCCGCCATCACCAGAAACTGCGTGGCGCGCACGCTGGCTCCGTAGTTGACGTACTTGCGAATCACCTCGGGCGCCAACGGGTCGCGCGGGCGCGTGGCGCGCACGAAATCGACGGCGTAGCGCACCACGTCTTCCGAGATCGGCACCTGCCGCACCAGCCGCTGATACAGCAGAATCTCTTCCTGGCTGGTGCAGGGCTCGACCGGCGGCAGCGGGTCTGCGGTATTGCGGTTCACCACGGCCACTTCCTGCTCGGTGGTCAGATAATCGAGCACGACGTTGAACAGAAAGCGGTCGAGCTGTGCCTCGGGCAAGGTGTAAGTACCTTCGAGCTCGATCGGGTTCTGCGTCGCCAGCACGAAAAACGGCGGGGCGAGATTGTAGGTATTGCCTCGCACGGTAACGCTCAGCTCCTGCATCGCCTCCAGCAGCGCGGCCTGCGTCTTGGGCGGCGTGCGGTTCACCTCGTCGGCGAGCAGCACGTTCGTGAAAATCGGCCCTTCGATGAAGGTCCACTTGCGATGGCCGGTGGTGACGTCTTCCTCGATGATGTCGGTGCCGGTGACGTCGGTGGGCATCAGATCGGGGGTGAACTGAATGCGCTTGAACTTGAGGCCGAGCGCGGTCGCCAGAGTCCGCACCAACAGCGTTTTGGCCGTGCCGGGCATGCCGGTGATCAGGCAATGGCCGCCGACCAGCAACGTCAGCAGCAGGTGCTCGACGACTTCGTCCTGGCCGATGATGATGCGGCGGACCTGCTCGATGATGCGCCGCTGCTGATCGTGGAACGACTCGATCAACTGGCGCGGGTCGTCGGCCTGCGGAGGGCCGGATTCGGGGCGCGGTGTGATGCCTAGACTCATTTTGGTTTCCGTGGCGTGCTTTGCGTGCGTCGCTTCCGTGGCCGGCTTGCGCCGGTCTGGGTTCCCTTACTGCGTCGTCGTCGTTTCCAGCAGCAGTTTCTGCGCCGGCCGGTAGTTGGGCGCGGCCTCCAACGCCAGCAACAACTGCTTGCGCGTGTTGGCGTGGTCCCTCATCTTATGATAGGTGCGCGCCAGGTTGTAGTGAACGCCGGCCTGGTCCAGAGGGTGCAGCGCCAGCAGCACCTGAAACTCGCGCAGGGCTTCGGGCAGATCCTCTTCCTCGAGCAGCCAGGAGCCGAGCTTCTGGTGCAGCTCAGCGTCACCCGGTGCGATATAGATCAGCCCCTGCAACGCTTCGATCGCCTCGTTGCGCCGCCCCTGCTCGTCGAGCAAGCCGGCGAGCTGCTTGATCGAATCCGGGCTCTTGCCGCCGTGCTGCTGATAGGACTGCAGCATGTCGGCCGCGGCGCGCTTGTTGCCCTGCTCGAGTTGCGCCTCGGCGAGCAGCGTATAAGGGTTGCCGCCCTCGACGAAGTCGGGGTAGAGGTCGATGGCCTGCCGGGCCGGCTCGATCACATCCGCCCAGTTTTTGGCCTTGGCCGCTTCGAGCGCTTTCTTCATCTGCTCGCGCCACTTGGGCAGCGCCTCGACCTTGTCGCCCAGCAGATCGTTCAGGTACTCGGTGAACTGCGTATCGAACTCTTCGGGCGAGACCTCCAGCACCTGCTGGATGTTGTCGGCGGTCGATTTACCCTCGCGATAGCCTTTCAACAACTCGACCAGTTCGTCAAAACCCCACTCGTCATCGATCATCTTGCAGACCAGACCGGCCTGAAAGTAGGAAATCGCGATCTGGTTGGGATAGCGCGGCCGCACGAAGCCCTTGTCGAGATCGTCCACCGGCAACAGCTTCTTGTCTTTGACGGCATCGAGGAAGTCGGGCGAAATCTGCTCGCCCCAACTCGGGTCGGCTTCCCACTCCTCATACATCGACAGACCTTCGGAGAACCAGCGCGGGATGAGGTGATTGGTCGCCTCGAGCGTGAACACGTGCGCCATCTCGTGCCACAAGGTGGTACCCCAGTGAAACGTGCCCGGCGGGCGGCCCGAGGGGCTGTCCATGGCGATGACGTAGCCGAAGGTGACGCCCAAAAGGCCCAGGCCCGGCATGCCCATCGTGCGCACGGCGAAGTCGTCGTGATTGGGGTACATCTCGATCTGCACTGGCCGCGCCGGCTTGAAGCCGTATTTTTCCGAAAACGTCGCGATGGCGCGCTCGGCCAGATCCATGGCGTAGGGCTCGATCACGTCGGCTTCGTCCTTCTGGAGCTTCAGGATGATCTTGGGCTTGTCGAGCGCGGCTTCCATTTCTTCCTTGGTGCCGAGCGCCACGTTGTCCTGATTCGAGAAGGTCTTGAAGTTCTTAAAACTGTCGAGCAAACGCAGCGTGTTGACCGTTTGCGGGCTGTAGGGGTCGCCGTTGAAAGCGATTTCGAGGTGCTGGCGGCCTTCCTGCTCCTCGCCTTCGCGCAGCAGGTTGACGGCCAGATCGGCTTGCGCCGACCACAAAGTCGGTTCGACGGCGATGGCCTTGCGATAGAGCTCGATCGCCTCGCGGTAGCGCCGCGTGATGATGAAAAAGTGCGCCGGCTCGGCGTAGATGCGGCCGTCGCCCGGGTTGTAGTCGAGCGCGCGCTGCGTCCATTCGCTTTCGGCCTTGCCGCGCAGGTAGTCGAGCGAGGCCTTGAGTGCGTAAGCGTCGAGCGGCGAAATGTCGAGCTTCTTCGCCTTTTCGAGCGCGATATCGAGCTGTTTGTCGGCGGTCTCCTGGTCCTCTTCCTCCAGCGCCATGCGCGCCCACAGCAGATAGCCCGCGACCTGGTCGGGCTCGGCCTCGACGGCTTCCTTCACCAGGTCGAGCGCCTTGCCTTCGAAACGCCCGCCGACCACGGTCGCCATGCCAAGCTTGGCGGGGACGTTGTTTTCGTCGATCTTGAGCGCTTCCTGGAACAGGTTGGCGCCTTCGGCCTCGTTGTGCGTGTCGAGATAGAGGTAGCCCCAGCGCACGCGCAGGTCGGGGCTGTCGGGCTGCGCCTTGACGGCGTCGCGGAACAGTTCGTTGGCCTTTTTGTAGTCCTTGAGGGCCCAGTAGGCTTCGGCCTGCGTGGCGAGGTCGGAGGTCTTGTCGATCAGCGCGACGTAGCAGCCGCGCGCCTGCGGCATGCGGCCGTGGTCCATGTGCTCGTCGCAGGGCCGGAGCGCGTCGCTGCGCTTGCCCAGCGCCTGGTCGTAGGCGTGGAGCGACGGAGCGGCAAGACCTGCCAGCAGCGTCGCAACGCACAGACCCACGCCGAACCGCCCAGCACCGTCCCGCCAGCGACGGCTGAAAATCCTCGCTTCTCTTAAAAACGCCATGGCTTGTATCAAGACGCGCCGCACTCGGACTCGTTAGGCTGCGGGGACCGGCTAGCGGTGCCGTTGGGGACAGTCACCCGATGCAGGATTCGTGCCGATTCGGCAGGCAGCATCCATCGGGTGACTGTCCCCACCCGCATTCTGCCGATTCGCATTTTGCACGTCCGCATTTGTCCCCATCCGGATCAGTGCTTGCCCAGCGCGCCGTCGATCTTCTCCTGAAGCTGCGCCAGTTCGACCAGCAGCTTCTGCAATTGGTCGAAATACTCGTCCTCGGCCATCGACTCTTTCTTCAGCTTCAGCGCGCCGATCTGCTGTTCGAGCACCTCGCGGCGGGCGATCATGGAGCGGGTTTCGGGGTCGGCCGCCGCTTCAAGCGCCTTGCCCAGCCGCGCCAGCGTGAAGCTGCCGGCCAGCGGGCCTTCCAACCGCGAATGCTCGGTCGCCAGGCGCTTGGCGCTGTCGTAGAAATCCTTGACCTTGCGCTCGGCGTAATCGTAGGCCTCCTGCGCGGTCACCGAATCGCTCTTGTCGGTGTCGGCCTCGGCGCTCGACAACGCTTCGATCCAGTACTGCGCAAACTCCGTCGCGGTGCGCTCACGGCCGTTTTTGGTCGCCGCCACCACGATCCGCTTGTCGCTCTTCCACAGGTCGAGCGTGGCGCCCGAGGCGCTCGTAGTGTTGACGATCAACTGCCGCCGGGCGGGCACCGCATCGAACAAAGATTTCAGCTTGGTGCCGGTGATGTCGGGGCCCGGGATGTTCAACTTGTAGTCGTAGCCGTCGTAGCTGCCGTGGCCGATCAGGATCACCGCCAGCGAATCTTCGGGCGCGACCTCGGCATCGAGCTTAGCAAACAGTTGCTCGATCGCCTGCCGCGTGGCGCCGGGGCCGCTGAGGGTGTGGACCAGTGCCGGGTCGCCGGCGGTGATGCGCACGATCTTTTCGAGGTCGCGGCTCTCGTCGTCGAAACGCTTTTGGTACAACGGCTCGCCGC
Organism: Terriglobia bacterium; assembly: GCA_963824095.1. Lineage (GTDB taxonomy): Bacteria > Acidobacteriota > Terriglobia > Bryobacterales > UBA6623 > JBBDWJ01. The sequence continues at coordinate 382,847 of CAWGNS010000007.1, forward strand.
CCAGCCCGCTCACGATCACGAAATGCGTATGGCTGGTTTCGAGCGTCTCGGCCGCCAAACCGGGAAGCACCGCCAGAACCAACAGACACGCCAGAGTTCTCACACGACACCCCAGCGCCGCCGCAACAGCCATTCGCCCGCGCGCAGTGCCAGCAGCAGCAGGAAGAAGAACGGCATGTCCCATAGATCCATTATCTCGCGCGCGGTTACACCGGCCTCGGAAAAGCGGATTTCGTCGGGCAGCCCGGCCAGATCGGCGAGCGTCCAGTAGCGGCCGCCGGTCTGCTCGGCGAGCTTGGTGAGCAGTTCGCGGTTCTGCGCCGGCCGAAAATCTTCGGCGACGCCGTCCTGGCGGCGGAAGTGGAACGCTTCCGAACCGAGCGACTGATCACCGACGAACGCGCTGACCTCGACCCGGTAGGCTCCTTGGGCCGCCGCCGTGAGGTTCGACTCATAGACGCCGGGCTCTTCCGCCGACGGGCTCAGCTCGAGCGTCATCGGCGCGCCGGTTTCGGGCGTCACCACCGCGGTGACCGTGGCGTTGTTGGCCGGTTGGTATTCCTTGGTGCGCACCTCGGCGCGCAAGGTGACGTCGCTGCGGTCGGCGTAGAGCGTCTGATCGCTCGAAATGGTAACGGTGCCGGGTGAATTCGCGACCAGGCTGCGCAACAGTTGCTGCCAGAAGGTGTAGTGGCGCGTATCGTCGTGCGGCAGACCCATCTTCCAGCGCCAGGTGCCGCCGGTGGCCAAAATCATCGCCCGGCCCCGGCCATAGTTTTGTAGGACCAGCAACGGCCGGGTTTCACCGCCCAGCTTGAAGCCCAGCAGCTCGACCGCGGCGGGCTTCAAATCGCCGATGCGCTGGTAGTCGGCGATATCGGGCATCTCTTTCCAGAGCTTGGCGTTTTTTTCGGGATCGTCGTCGAAGCGGCAGATCAGCGAATCGGCCCCTTGGACGGTCAGCTCGACCGGCACCTTTTCGCGCACGAAGGTGGTAGCGTCGCTGGTCGAAAGCGCCGCCGGCAAAACCTCGGCGACCTTCGAGACGCCCCAGCCGCCGTCGGCCAGCCCGTGACGCCCGCCCAGCAGCAACAGCGTGCCGCCGCGGCGGTTGACGAACTCCTTGATCATGTCCTGCTGCTCGGGGGTGAAATACGCCGCCTCGATGCTGCCCAAAATCAGCGCGTCGAAGGCGAACAACTCCTCGGGCTTGACCGGAAATCCGTCGGCCAACTCGTCGACATGATCCACGCCCTGGCGGTAGAACTTGTTGGGCGAGGTGCGCAACATCGTCACCAGTTGCACACTGGGGTCGTGCTCGACGGCGCGATGGATGAATTTGTATTCCCAGCGCGGCTCGCCTTCGACGTAAAGAATACGGCGGCGCTTGCGCGGCACGTCGACCACCCGCGTCAGCGAATTGTTGCCCGCGATCTTCTCGCCCGGCAGCGGATCGAGCACGAACTGCAGGTTGCGGATGCCCGGCTCGCCGGCGCTGAAATCGACGAACTCGGTCTGCACCGGCTCGCCGCGCCGCAAGGTGATCGGTTTCGACGCCAGAATGCGCGCGCCGTCGCGCACGCTGATGCGGGTTTCTTTTTGCTCGGCCGCGTTGTGGCGGATGGTCAGTTGCGCGTTGAGCCGCGAGTTGGGCAGCGCGCGCGGCGCGACCACGACGTCGGAAAGCTCGGTGTCTTCGGGAAGCTCGGTTCGACCGACGCCGACGGTGTGCACCGGCACGTTGCTCTGGCGAATCTCGGCGAGCACCTTGCGGTCGAAGCCGCCGCTATTGTCGGAGCCGTCGCTGACCACCACGACCGCGCCCAGCGGCAGCGCGGCCGATTCGCGCAGCACGCCGGCGACGGCATCGCCGATACGGGTGGCGTTGCCCGGCGGCGGCGCCTGCTCGAGCGAGGCCATGCGGTCGAGCTGGCCCGAAAAACTATAGAGTCGCACCCGGAATTTCTGCTCGAGCTTGGCGAGCACGCCGCCCGCCAGCGCCTGGCGCGCTTGGTCGAGGCGGCTGGTATCGCCTTCGCCCAGCGCCATGCTGCGCGAGGTGTCCAGCAGCACCGCCACCACGTTCTGCTGCGAACGCAGCGAGCGGATGCCGATCGCCGGCTGCCACAGCAGGAAAAGGATCAGCGCGGCGGTGGCGAACTGCAGGCCCCAGATCGCCCAGGGACGGCGGCCTTCGAGCCGGCCGTGGTTCTGGCGCATATGCCACCACAGCCCGGCGCCGGCACAGATCACCAGCAGCGCCAGCAGCCAGCCGGGCCAGCCGCTCGAAAACACAAAATCCCCCTTACGGAAAACCGTCGGGGGATATTTAAAAAAGAACTCAAACACGCGCCGTCACCAGCAGCTTTAATGGGTCATCGCATAGATGATGTAATTGATGCCGAACCGGTACGCCAAAGCCGTCATCTTCTCAGGATACTGCGGAGTGTCGGCATGCTCCCAGGCGTCGCCCATATCCATGTTGAAATTGATGGCCACCATCACCCGCCCGTCATCGTCGAGAATCGCCCTCCAGTGCGGCGTGTAGCCGTCCTGCTCGTAGGTCCTGCCGCTGCGCAAATATTGGATCCCCGGGATTTGGATGCGCTGGTCGAGATCATAAAGGACGTGCAGCAGCTCGTCTTCGGTTTCCAGCTCGACGACCGGCTTGTCGGGAAAAACCCGCCGCATGCTCTCCATGAAGCTCGCCCATTCATAGGTGCCGTGGAAATCGTCGACCATCAGAAAGCCGCCGCGCAGCAGATATTCGCGCAGCCGCCCGGCCTCCTGCTCGTCGAGATACCAGCCGCCGACCTCGACCGCATAGACCCAGGGACAGTCGAACAGCGCGTCGTCGAGCGGTCGCAAGACCTTGCCCGAAGCCCCGGCGTCGATCAGGGTGAGCCTGCGAACACCCTGCATGAAGTGATAGTCGGCCTCGGGATAGTCGGTGGCCCAGCCGCCACGCCAGCCCCAGCCGCGGTCGCCGCTATAGAGCAAACGCGTAAAGAAGAACTCCGCTCTCTCGTTCGGATCGCTAAAGGCTTCGATCGAGCGCCGCCGGCCGCGCCGCCCCCATTGCAGCGCCTCGAGCAGAGGCACCGTCAACAAGACGCACACCACCGCCATGATCACTTTCCTGCTGTAGCGGCCGCCCAACATAGCCCGAGCCTTTCCAGGAAGCAGATCCTGCCCAAGATTAACACAGGCCTGCCAGTACGGCTGTACCGTTCCGCCCGGCAACGGGGCCTGCACACGCCGAGTTTGGCGGTCTAACGGATAAATCGGGCGCTGAGCCTCAAGCGTGTAGAGCGAAGGGAACAGGGTTGTGTTGCCCGGTGCCGAAGGGACGCGTTCACGAGACCAGCGGACGGCGGCCCAGAGATGCCGTGGGCAGGTATTTCTGAGCCGGGTAGGGGCTCAGAACCTGGTGTCGAAACCGCCCATCCCAGCAAGGCGCGGCGCCAATCCCCCGCCCCGCTACGCTGAATTGCGAAAATGGCCCCGTATGCGCACGCTCCCTCAATCCAACTCTCCCCACCAAGCAGCAATAGCCCAGTCGCCACCGCGTCGCTGCCCCGTACTGCGGCCGCGCCTTCTACGGCTCCACCTCGCGCTACTGGCCCTCGTGCTGCTGCTAGGCGCCTGCGCCCAGCAGGGCTCCCAAACCCAATACGAAGCCCATATCCGCCGCACCAGCTACGGCATTCCGCACATCGAAGCCAACGACCTGGCGAGCCTGGGCTTCGGCGAAGGCTACGCGCACGCCGAAGACCATGCCTGCACGATGGCCGACCTGGTGGTGATGGTGCGCGGCGAACGGGCGCGCTATTTCGGACGCGGCGACAACGACGCCCATCTGCTCAACGACATCGGCGTCAAGGCGCTGGGCATCCACGACCGCGCCGCCGCCGATCTCAAGCGCCAGCCCGAGGAAATCCAGCGCTGGTACGCGGGCTATGTCGCGGGCTACAACAAATATCTCGCCGATACCGGCAAGGACAATCTTCCGGGCTGGTGCCGCGGGGCCGACTGGGTGCAGCCGATGACCGTCGACGACTTGGCCGCCTGGCATCGCTTCGTTTCGCTGCAGATTCCCGTGCGTATGGTCGCCGCGGCCCAGCCTCCCGCCCCCGGCCAAGCCGCGGTTCGTCCGAGGCCGACCGAGCAGGCTATGGACCCGTTGGGGCTGCTGTGGTCGCAGAGTAGCGCCAGCAACGGCTGGGCGCTGGGCAAGGATCTCACCGCGAACGGCCGCGGCATGCTGCTCGCCAACCCGCACTATTTGTGGGTCGGCGCGCTGCGCTTCTGGGAAAAGCACCTTGTCATACCGGGCAAGCTGAACGTTTATGGCGCGCACATTCTGGGTGTTCCGGGTGTCGCCATCGGATTCAACGAGGCCGTCGGCTGGACGCACACGGTTTCGGCCGGCAAGCGCGGCACCTTCTATGCCTTGCAGCTCGTCGACGGCAAGCCGACCAGCTACCGCTACGGCGACGGCGTGCGGGAAATGACGCCGCGGCCCGTCACGGTCCAGGTCCGCGAGCCCGATGGATCGCTTCATGACGTCGAGCACACCGCGTATTTCAGCCACTACGGTCCGGTCCTCGACTTCCCCGGCGTCGGCTGGACCGCGCAGCACGTGCTGGCCGTGCGCGATGCGAACTGGGATAACGACGAAAGCTGGCGGCAGTGGCTCGAGATGGACCGCGCCCGCAGCCTCCAGGAATTTCAGCAGGTGCACGCCACCAATCAGGGCCTTGCCTGGGTCAATACGATCGCCGCCAGCGCCGAGGGTGTCGCCTGGTACGCCGATACCTCGGCCACGCCCAACCTGCGTCCCGAGGCGATCGAGGCCTGGAAGCAGCGCCGCGAGAAAGATCCCTTCACCGAAAAACTGTGGCAGCAGGGCATCGTGCTGCTCGACGGCAGCGATCCGCTATTTGAGTGGGTCGACGACGAAGGCGCGCGCGACCCCGGCATCGTCGCCTACAAGCACATGCCACAGGTCGAGCGCAGCGACTACGTGTTCAACTCGAACGACAGCTACTGGCTGGCGAACTCGAGCGCGCCGCTGACCGGCCCCTATTCGCCGCTGCACGGCGAGCCCGGCACGCCGCGCTCGCTGCGCACGCGCCAGAACGACCGCACGCTCTCGAACCGTTCCCCCGACCACGCCGCCGGCGACGACGGCAAGTTCAGCCTCGACGAGATCGAGCGCGCGGTATTGAGCAACCTGGGGTTGACGGCGGAGCTGATCCGGCCCACGCTGGTCGAGCGCTGTCGCAAGACGCCGCACGCCACAGATCGACGGCCGCCGCGTCGACCTGGCCGAGGCCTGCGGAGTGCTGGCCGCCTGGGACGGCCGCTACGATCTCGACAGCCGCGGCGCGGTGTTGTTTCGCGAATTTCTCGGCCAATATGACCCCGCCGATTTGACCCACCGCGGCAAGTTATTCGCCGTCGCATTCGATCCGCAAGACCCTGTGAATACCCCGCGCGATCTGGCGCCGGCCGGCCCCAAAAGCGACCTCGCGCTCGAAAATCTGGCGCGGGCCGTCACGTTGTTGCATGCGCAAAACATCGCCCTGGACGCTCCGCTGGGCGATTTGCAGTACGCCAACAAGCCCGGCCGCCGTGTGCCGATCCACGGCGGCAACGGCGCCTACGAGGGCATTCTGAATTTCGAGCAAAGCTCCCCCAACACGACGACGCTCGAACCGCTCGATATGCCCAAGTCCGTCGAGGGCAGCCGCTTTTTAACCGAGAAAGGCTACCCGGTGTCTTCGGGCACCAGTTTTGTGATGGCGCTCGAATACACCGCGCAGGGCCCGCATGCCGAAGCACTGCTGACCTTCGGTGAATCGGGCGATCCGCACTCGGAGCATTTCTTCGACCAGACGCTGTTGTTTTCTCAAAAGAAATGGCGGCCGATCCTGTTCCGCGAAGACGAGATCGCCGCCGATGCGAAGAAGGACTATACGGTGACCGGGCCGCCCTGAGCGTGTGGTCCCGGGCGGCCAGCGCCGGGCGGGTAGCGCTGCGCGCCCTGGGCAGGCTGCGAAAAAACGCCAGTCTGGCCCGGCAGTGGTGCTTCATGGGGACAATCAGGGCGGTTTCGCACCTCGATTTTTTCAGAGGCTTACGGGATTCGCAGGGTGCGAAACACGGTGACTGTTCCCTCCGGCCCCTCCGGCCCAGCAACCGGCGAAGCCATTCTCTACGGCGCGGTGATCTGAATCTCTTCCTGCGCCTCGCGCTGCTCCTGCTTCGTCTCGCGCTGCATTTGCTGGTAGGTGGTGAGGGTCTGCTTGGCCAGCTCGATCTGGCCCGTGCTGCGGTAGGCTTGGCCAAGCTGATAGTGCAGGCTGCCGTCCTGATCGAGCGGCAGCGCAGCTTTCAGATGCGGCACCGCGGCGGCGTCCTGGCCGAGCTGCATGTAGGCGCGGCCGAGCGCCTGGTGCGCCGCCAGCAGCTTGGGATCAGCTTCGAGAGCCTTCTTCAGCGGCGGAATCGCCTCCTCGGCCTTCTGCAGAAACAACAGGCTGTCGCCGCGCAGCCAGTTCAACTGCGCGTCGTCGGGCTGCCGGCTCAACAGCTTGGCGCTCAGCTCGGCGGCGGCCGGGTAGTCGCGGCTCAGGTAGAGGGCCGAAACCAACTCGCGTTCGAGGCTCGGCTCGCCGGGCGCGAGCTTGAGCGCCTCGTGCAACTCCTTCACGGCGTCCGCATAGCGCCCGTGGCGCTGGAAAATCGTCGCCATCAACTCGTGGCGCTGCGGCGATTCGGGAAGCTCGGCCAGCTTACCGAACGACTGCAAAGCCAGCTTGTTGTACGCCCGCACCTGCCAGTAGGACGACAGCGGCGGCGCGGCCGCCTGGGCCAGCCGCAGCACCTCCTCGAATTGCCCCTGGCTCCAGGCGCACTCGAGCTGATCGGCGCCACTCTGGTCCGCACCGGCTTCGCAGTGCAGCGGCGGCAGGGCCTGCTCTTTGCGCGCCTCGACCTCGGCCCAGTCGGGATGCTCGGTGCGGCGATAGATGTCGGCTAGCGCCTGGTGAACGCCGCGCAGCGCCGGGTCTTTCTCGATCGCCTGCTTGTAGAGATAGAACGCGCTCGACATCTGCTGCTGCGTCACGCGCACGTTGGCGAGCACGGCCAGCATATAGGCCGACTCGGGCGCCTTTTTCTGGAGCTCGCCGAAAGAGTCCTGCGCCAGGCGCTCATAGCATTGCCCCAGGCCGACCCAGCCGCCGGCGGCCTCGGGGCGCAGCTTGGCGAGCTTGCGATAGTGCTCGACGGCATCGCCGGGCCGGTCGAGCCCCAGCAGCGCATCGCCGAGCATGGCGCGAACGTCGGGATAGTCGGGGTTGATCTCGACCGCCTTTCGCAGCGGCGCGACGGCCTGCGCCGGGCTGCCCGAGCGCAGCAGGCTGGCGCCGAGAAACAGATTCGCGGGAAAGATATTGGGATCGATCTTGAGGGCGGCCTGCAACGGCGCCACCGCGTCGCGGTCGTGCCCCGCCATGTGGCGCGCCATGCCGAGGTTGAGCAGCAGCCCCGGGTTGTCGGGCACGGCCTCGACCAGATCGGCGTAGATTTTGGCCGCCTGCTCGAAGTTGCGCGCCGCCATCGCCTGCTTGGCTTGCTGCGCCTTGGCGGCCAGCTCAGGCGATTGCGCCGAAAGGCTCAGGACGCACGCCAGCCACGCCACCGCGCCGAGCAGAAACAGCCGCGGCCACGCGGACGTTAAGGTCGTGCTGTGAGCAACGCGGGAGATATCCAGTGCCCTCTTCAGCATTGTAAACGAGCGCCGCGCGGCGGATGTGGTGGCAAAAAGAAAGGGGCTCCCGAGGGAGCCCCTTGATGAAGAACGGTGTGGTTCGAGCCCCTTAGAAGCTAAACCGCAAACCGAACCGGATATTGCGCTCACCAGATGCGCTGGTGATCTGCATGAAGTTGCTGGAGCTGGCACTGCTGGAAACGCCCCCGAATTGCGGAGAGTTCGTGAAGTTGAAGAACTCCGCTCGGAACTGGGCGGTCACCTTCTCCTTGATCGAGAAGTTCTTCATGAAGCTCAGGTCCAGATTCCCAACGCCAGGGTTGTTGAGGATGTTTCTCCCCGTGGTGCCGAATCGGGGATCGCTGACAGGAGCAAAGGCGGACGGATCGTAGTAAACCTGACCCGGACCAAAGCCTCCGATCTTGGTAACTTGCCCGACCTGATCGGCCGTCTGGCCGTTCCCGGCCGCGTTCAGCGACGAACTGCTCGAGCCTACCGTAAACACCCGGCCGGTAAACATCGCCAGAATGCCGCTAACCTGCCAGCCGCCCAGAACCTGGGAAGCCAGACCGTTGCTGGCAACGTTCTTGCCAGGGCCCATCGGCAGATCGTAGACAAACCCCATCTGGAACATGTGGGTCTGGTCGTACGCAGCACGAGCGCGGTTGCGGTTGAAGTACTGATCGGAGTTCCAGGTCACACCCGCCCAACCGTCGTCGTCGGTCATGTTAATGGCCTTGGAGTAGGTATAGGCGCCCTTCAGGGCCAAGCCCTTGGTGAAGCTGCGATTGATAGCCATCTGCAGCGAATTGTAGTTCGCGTTCAAATAGCTGTCCCACATGTTGATCGACGTCCGGCGTCCCGTGAGGGCAACGTAGGGACGGTTCCCGTTGCCCTGGCCGATGTCCGACGCGTTGATATCACGATCACCGAGCATGCCGATCGAATTGGTTCCGACATAGCCGACCGACGCGATGATGTCGGCCGGGAGCTTGCGCTCAACCGTGAAGTTCCACGACTGGATGTAGCCACGGTCCAACTGGCCCTTCCAGGGGCTGCGCAACAGGGCGTCGAGAGGCACAGGGATGACGCCGCTAGATAGGTCGGGACCGTTCACCGGCGGGATGCCATCCTGCAGCGAGCGGAACAACTCGAAGGAGTTGTCGCGGTTGAAGTCCAGCGAGACCGTGATCGGATACATGCCGCGCAGCGGCCGCGAGAACGGCATGGGGTCATAGTTCAGGCCATAGCCCGTCCGAATGACCGTTTTGTCGTTCAGGCGATAGGCGATGCCCAACCGCGGCGAGAACTGCGCTTTGCTGACCGTGATGCCGGCGTTGACGGGAACATCGCCGCGCCCGCCCAGGTACATCAGGTTGGTTTGAGGATCGTAGCGTTCGATGCCCTTGCCGGCTGCCCGCGTGATCAGCGGGAAGTATTCGTAACGCAGGCCGACGTTGACGGTCAACTTCGGAGACACCTGATAGCGATCGGTGACATACCCGGCGAACTGCCATTCGCGGCCGGTCGCCAGAACATACTGCAGCGACTTGGCCATGTGGCTGGATTGCCCCAGCAGGAACGCGGCGTAGGTGTTGTACTGCGTCGGCGAAGCGCCGCCGTTGAGAGAGGTGATGTCGCCGTCGAAATCGATGACGCCGCGCGGGCCGCCGCCCAACTCGGGCTGCCAGTGGCTCAGCTTCAACAAAATGCCGTCAACGCCGAAACGAATCTGGTGGGCGCCCTTGATCCACGTGAAGTTCTGACTGGTCGTCCAGTTTTCTTCCACGCGTTCCAGCGGCTGCCATCCGGGAGAACCGAAGCCGGTGTAGCCCGGGTTGATGTTCGGAAAACCCTTCTGGCGCGGATCGGGTCCACCAATGCCGGGGATGCCGAGGTCGAAGTCCTTGCCGAAATCCTGCGGAGTGACGGTCTGGTCCTGACGCTCGAAACCGGCCACGCCGTCATACAGGAAGGTCGGCGAGAAGGTGTAGGTGTGACCCAGGGTGACCAGGTTCACTTTCGTGTTTCCATGGCCTGGATCGCCGCCCGGCGCCGGCCCGCCGCCATCGCCGAAGATGGCATAGCCGGTGACCGGTGCATGCATATTGCCGAATTTGCCCCAGGCGGAGTATTTCTCCGTCCAGTTGTGGTTGACCTTGAGGTCGATGTACTGCCGGGCAAAAGGCGGCGCCCCCGCCGAGTGGAAGTTGCTGGTGGTGCCGGGCTGGTTGGGCAGAGGATAGTAGGCCTGCACCTTGAGGGCGATCGGATCAATCCGGTCAGAGGGAATCATGTTGTTGGCAAACGGAAGCCGGCCGGTCCCGTCCGGGTTCCCCGTGAGCGGGTCGAAGATGGTGGAGTCGTAGGCGCTAAAGTCGCCCGCGCGCTGGTCTGCGGTTGGTACCGAGTCTCCGGTGCGTACCGCAGCCACCCGCTGCGTGGTCTTGTCATAGCTGAAGAAGTAGAACAACTTGTTCTTGATGACTGGCCCGCCGATCGTGCCGCCGAAGTTGTTGTAATTGCTGACCGGCTTGGTGCTCGAGAAGTAGTTGCGCGCCTTCAGGTGCTGGTTGTCGTGGAACATGAACGCAACGCCGTGCAGGTCGTTGGTGCCCGACTTGGTGACCACCGTCGTGGACGCCCCGCCGGAAAGCCCCTGTTCCGCATCGCCCGAGCCTGTCGTGATGTTCACCGTCTCCAGCGTCTCGGCCGGCGCGATGTAGCCGGCATGGTGCGGCAGCCACACGTTGATACTGGCCGCGCCGTCGATGCGGGTGACGTTGTTGTTGCGATTGGTGCCGTTGACGTTGGTCGTCAACGCGCGGGCCGGCGTATCCAGAATCGAATTCTGGAAGCGCGCGGGCGTCGCGCCCGGAACCAGATTGATCAAGCTCTGGTAGTTACGGAACCCAGGCAGCGGCATCTGCGTGATGGCGCTGGAGGTGATCTCGGCGCCCGTGTCGGCTTTCTCCGTCTGCAACGTAGCCGCAGCCGCCTCAACCGTAATCGTCTCGGTTACCTGGCCCAATTCCATCTGGATGTCGGTGCGGGTAACCGTGTTGACGTTGACCTGAATGCCCGTCTGCGTCAGCGTGCGGAAACCTTGGGCGGCAAACTTGACGTCATATCTACCAGCCTGAATGTTCACGAACGAGTAGCGGCCGCCGGCGTCGGTAGTCGCCGTGAGAACCTGACCCGTCTGGGTGTTGGTGGCGTTGACTTCCGCTCCCGGAATCGTCGCGCCGCTCTGGTCGGTCACCAGACCGTTCAGTGAACCGTAAAGAACCTGTGCGTCGGCGCTGGGCGCTGCCAGGCCGAACAGAAGGACCGCTGCAAAAAGCGCGGCCGCAACTGACCTGAAAGGACAGTTAGACAAATTGCTCATTACCCCATTCCTTCCTTCGAATTTGGTCTTCGAAGAAACGTTTCGATGTTCAATGTATCGCCCGAATCCGTGTTCGAGACGCAAAGTTGAGGAAGTCTCTCGGCTTGAGTAGACCCCAAGTGACCCATAAGTGGCGGCATTGGGAAGCCCCACTTAGAATTTCTCAACTAGGGGCTCAACGCCCCTGCACTAACCTCAAGAAGCCCGGTCAACCGGACCTCATGCTGCTTTGTTCGACCCAGAACAAAGCCACTGCCTGTATTGTACGACATCTAACCGCTCAACCGTCAACCCCGAAGCGGCGAAATCCAACTGCCCCTGGATCGGCGAAAGTCACGGAATCCGACCGGGAAGCGCTCTCCCAGTCCCTGACATCGAGAGGTTCCTGAAAAAACCCATCATGCAGGTGTATGACAAGCTACCGAATGTAGCATCGCGGGCTTTTACTGGGAAGTGAAAACGTGGTTAATCACGGTTACATGAATCACTTACCTTGATTTCAACAAGATAGGTCGAGGCCACGGGCCGGGGCGGGGACCGGTTACAGGCTCTAAAATCAAGCCATTTGATGCCGCTTAACCTGTGTTAGGATGGGGCGTGCCGGAACAGGCGCACCTCCGCAAAGTCCTCTCTAGCACCGTTTTTCATTCCTCCGAGTCGCTGCAGAGGCTCCTGGGTTACCTGGTGGAACACTCGGCGAAGAACGCCCCCCACCCGGTCAAAGAATTCCAAATAGCCACCGATGTGTTTGGGCGTGGGCCGCAATTCGACCCGCGGACCGATTCCAGCGTGCGCGTAAACGTGGCGCGGCTGCGCTCGAAACTGATCGAGTATTACGCCACCGAAGGCAAGGACGACGCGCTGCGCATCGAAATACCGAAGGGGTCGTATATTACGGTGTTCCGACGCCAGGAGGAAGCACCGCCGCCGACCGGGCCCGCGGCCGACGGTGCCGCCCACCCCGCTGGATCCGCCAGGCGGCCCTCCGGGCTTCGGCAACTCGCCGGTTTCGCGGCAACGCTGGCGGCCGGATTCGCCCTTGGCGCCGCGCTGACCGCCTGGCTGGGCGGCGGCACGCGGGCCTCGTCGCGCGGCATCGCCGCCCCCAACCTGCAGCGCTTCTGGGACCAGTTTGTCGAGGCTCCCGAACAGACCATCGTGGTGTTCAGCAGTGCCCGTTTCGTCGGCAATGTCGAAACGGGGCTGCGCTATTACAACCCTTCCGTCGACCGCCCCGAGGATATCCGCACCCTGCATACCGGCGTGGGCGATCTAGTCGGCGTATTTGAGTTGAGCCGCCTGTTTTATCGCCTGGGAGGCCAGTTCGACGTCAAACGAGCAGCCCTGGTCGATTGGGACGAGGTCAAGAAATCCAATGTCATCTTCGTCGGCGGCCCGGCCGAAAACATGCCGGTGCGCGAGCTGCGTCGCACGGCGAAGTTCGTCTTTGGACCTTACATCGATCCCGACGGGCATCACCGCGTCGCGATCCTCAACCGGGCCGCTGAGCAAGGAGAACCTAAGGTGTTCGACGCTGGGGCCGCCAATCCGCCGCGGCACGATTTTGCGATTATCCGCTCGCTGGAAGGCTTCGTACCCGGCCGCAGTATCCTGATTCTGGCGGGTATTACCACACTGGGCACACAGGCGGCGGTGGAATTCGTCTGTCGCGCCGATACTCTCCAGACACTGCTTTCGCAAATCCCACAAAGCGGCGGACGCGTCAAGAGCCGCTTCGAATGTGTGGTGGAAGTCGACATCCACGGAGGCGTGCCGGTGAATTCCAAGATCGTGGCTTTTCAAGGCGATCCGAGCTAGCTGCCTCTTGCGTTTGGCCTTTTGCCTTTTGCCTTTTCTGTTGCCTTGCCTGTTGCCCTTCGGCTTTCCCCCCTTCCGCCTTCGCGCACTCCCCGTCGGCTCTACCGTGGAGACAGGCGCTCTCGCCTGTCGGCCGCAGCGAAGCGAAGGCCCGCCTGGTCCCGTATTTTCAACCGGCACAATAGCTTGACTCGGCCCGCAAACGCGGCAGGACGGGGCGACCGGTGCCTGCTTCGTAGATTCGGCGCCCGGCGCCGCCCTGGATAAGTAAACAGGCCAAGAGCCGCCCAACGGCGGGACAAGCGGGAGCGCCTGTCTCCACACAGGGCCAGCCCTGCATTCGGGGCCGCAACTCCGTTACAATCGATTGTCATTTTGGGCAATTGTCAGTTTGGCGATTGCCAGTTCCGGCGATTGTCATTCCAGGAGGTTTGTCCATGAGTATTTCGCGGCGTAATTTTCTTCATCACGGTCTCGCTGTGGCCGGCGCGGCGACGGCGGTGGCCCCGCACAGTTTGGCTGCGGCAAACGCCCCCACGCCCCCCGATCGGCGTATTCCCCTGGGCGTGTCGACTTATTCCTATTGGCATTTTTTGCCCGAGAAATATCCCATCGAAAACGTCATCGAAGATGCCGCCCGGATGGGTTTCGACGGCGTCGAGATCCTGCACCGCCAGATGGCGGAGGAATCGACCGCCTACATGAACAAACTCAAGCGGCTGGCCTTCGTCAACGGCCTGGCGCTGTACATGTTGTCGATCCACCAGAATTTCGTTTCTCCCGACCCCGCCGAGCGCCAGAAAGCGATCGACCACACCAAGCACACCATGGACCTGGCGCACCAGATGGGCATTCCGGCGATTCGGCTCAACACCGGCCGCTGGAACACCATTGCCTCGTTCGACGACCTGATGAAGGCCGGCGGCCAGGAGCCGCCCATCGAAGGCTACAAGGAAGACGACGCCTTCAAGTGGGTGATCGACTCGATCGAGAAGTGCCTGCCGCACGCCGAAGAACGCGGCGTGGTGATGGCGCTCGAAAACCACTGGGGCCTGTCGACCAAGCCCGAAAATCTGCTGCACATCACCAACGCATTCGACTCTCCATGGCTGGGCATGAACGTCGACACGGGCAACTACGTCGGCGACCCTTATCCGCAGATGGAGCAACTGGCGCCCCACGCCACCATCGTGCAAGCCAAGACGTACTACGGCGGCGGCGTGTGGTACACGCTCGACCTCGACTACAAGCGCATCGCCTCGATTCTGCGCAAAGCCGGATTCCATGGCTGGATCTCGCTCGAGATGGAAGGCAAGGAGCCGGCCCAGACCGCCGTGCCCAAGAGCCTCGAAGTTCTGCGCGAAGCCTTCGGCTAGTCGGCCCCCAATCTGGCGCCCATGACAAAGCCGCGATCACGGGTACGAATCGAAGCCATGCGGGCCGAGGATTGGCCCACGGTCCGCGAAATCTACATCGAAGGTCTGGGCACGGGCCAGGCCAGTTTCGAAACCGAAGCTCCGGACTGGGAACAGTGGGATAGCGCTCGCCTGCCGATCTGTCGCCTGGTGGCGTGCGATGCGGACGGAATCCTCGGCTGGGCGGCGCTCAGTCCGATTTCGAGGCGCCAGGTCTACCGGGGGGTTGCTGAGACCAGCGTCTACGTTGCCGAACAAGGCCGCGGACGGGGCATCGGCCGTACCCTGCTCGCCGCCTTGATCGAAGCGGCGGAAGAATCCGGCATCTGGACCCTGGAAGCCAAAGTCTTTCCCGAAAACGCCGCCAGCCTCGCCCTCTGTGAGAGGTGCGGGTTTCGTAGAGTCGGAGTGCGGGAGAGACTCGGCTGCCACAAGGGCGTCTGGCGAAACGTCATTCTCCTGGAACGCCGCAGCACGGTCGCCGGCGTCCGCTGAGCGACCTGGACGACAAGCCGCGCGGCTCACTTCGCGGGCACGAACCGGGGCAACACCAGGAACTTGACTCTCTGCGCTTCGGGAGAGCGCCCTAGCGGCGAGTAGTAATACGAGAGACGCGCATAGATCCGTGCGCTTTCCGCGTGCGGCAGTGGAAAGCGAAAGATTTCCGTCTGCTTTTCGCCGGGTTTGAGCCGGTTGTCGCTCAATTCCCGGGCACCGCGCAGGAACACGAGTTCCTCGCGCGTAATCTCTTTGCCTTGCGCATCCGCAACCCGCCGCTGAAAGGTTTTCTGCTGGCGCAGTTGCTTCCCGCGCGTGGCGATTTCGACCTCGAGTTCGAGGCGTCGCAACGGCGAACCCGTTGGGACGCGATGGCCGGCGCCGCGATTTTCGAGGTCTACTTCAGCAACCAGTTCGTCCCCTTCCCGGTGCGTGCGCATCCGCAGCGAGATGGCCTTGTTGAGCATATCGAGCGAATGGCTGCCCGGCATCGCGTGCAGGTTGACCGTGGACCCCGACAGCCGCTTGATCTTGGGGTCGACGACCTGGGCCGAGGTTTCCGCCATGTGGCAATCCTGGCAGTTGTTGCCGCTCGAGCCATAGGAACTCTCTTCCCACTCCGAGTAGGTTGTCAACACGCCGAACCCTTGCGCGTTGCGGTATTCGTGGCACCCCGCACAGATGAGCGACGTGGAGTGAACGGAGGAAAACGCCGTGGCGTGGGCGCTCGAAGAGACGTCCTTGAGAGGTCCCGTCATCGTACCGTCGAAGCGCACATTCATCGTCGCCGTATTTCCGGTCACCTCAACCGACTTCACCGAATGACAGAAATCGCAGGTGACGCCCTCCCAACTGGCCTTCGTCTTCAGGGACAAGTCCCCGGAGTACTTGACCGTCGGGGCGTGGCAGCCCAGGCAAATCGGACGGGCGCCTGGGTTAGTCTCTTCGGCGCGTTCCAGCGCATCCTGGAAGATGGGGTCCTCCATCGCGTGGGCGTGTGCAGATTGCTTCCAGGCGCTCAGAATGTCACGGTGGCAGCGTCCGCAAATTTCGGCGTGATTCACGCCTTCCAGGGCGGCAAATGCTGGCGCGCAAGCCAGCAGCGTCAACACGCACCAAGCCGGGTACCTCATGGTCGCCCTCCTATCGTTGGACAAGACTCGAGCGGATACCGCGGCCGGATCAGCGCCTAGCCCGGGCCCGCCCTGCTCTTTCGCGATTCGATGTAGCGCACCGCCAGCCACAGACCCATCATCGTGAGAACGATCGTCAGCAGCGAAACAGCCAGCCCTTTGCGCCGAAAGTTCCTCTCTTGGAGCGCCTCCTTGCCGATGTCGTAGCTGGTTTGGGCCTGCTTGAGTCCCTCGGCAACAGCTTCCTCAACGCCGTCCAGCCGGAAGGCGTGCACCTGAACTCTCGCTTTGACGAGGGATTCGTTCGCGGAACTCAATTCGATCTGTCCTTGCGAAACCTCCATGCCCGATTGCTCAGCCGTCTGTAAGATCGCTTCCGAGCTCGCCAGGGCCGCGCGGAGTCCATCGAGCTTTTCGCGCATGGCAGCGGCAGTCTTATAACCTGTGTCTCCTTCGCTGTGGCAGGTCGCGCAGACCGCTCCCTCCGAAACCCCGAGCATCGCCGGCGTCGGCGCGGTGATGTCGTGGTTGCCGTGGCAGACGATGCACGAGGCCAGGCCCATCGTGGCAAACGCCTCCTTGTGCGGGCTGCCGTCAAAAAGGCGCTCAAACACTACGTGGCAGTTGCCACAAACGTTCTCCACGCTTGCCACACCCGGCGGCGCCGCGCCATGGTTGCCGTGACAGGTCGCACAGGTCGGCGCGGAAAGATCCCGCCGTTCCGACACCGCTTGCCAGTGAACGCTCTTCTGGTATTTCGCGAACTGATCGGTCGGAATGTTGTAGGCCTTCATGTGTTGCGGATCGGCGTGGCAACGGGCGCAGGTCGCCGGCAACCGTAGCGGATACACCGGCGACAAGGGGTGGCGGACTTCGCGAATATCGTGCACGCTGTGGCAGTCCACGCAGTTGGCCACATTCAGATCCCCCGCCGCCAGCCGCTGCCCGTGAACGCTCGTGCGGTATTGCGCCAACTGATCGACCCGCTGCTGTGGCTTGTAGCGGTGCATCAATTCCGCATCGCTGTGACAGTGGGCACACATCGCCGGCGTCTCCTTGCGGGCGATCTTGCCGCGAAAACCCTTCGCCGTGCTCATCGATACATCCGGGTCCACGCTGGTGGGATCACCGCCATGGCAATCGGCGCAGGTGAAACCGTTCTGGCGGTGAATATCATCCACAAACAACTGCGCGGGCTTCGCCAACTCCCCTTCCAGTTGCGAATGGCAATCGAGGCAGGTGTTCGTCGCAGGGGCAGACTGGCCCCAGGCCGCCACCGCGCCCACCATCACCGCTGCCGCCAACAGCCTTGTCATCCCCGATACCCCAAGACCGTAAACACCACCAGGTAGGACACGACAAAGACGCCGATCCCGGTCACCAGCATGTGCTTCCCTCTTCTTTCCAGCATCGGAATCCAGAACGGAACGAACATCCACACCAGCACCGCCGCGCCCATCGCGAAAAGACCGAGTAACTCGCCCTCGATGACCCAGATCTGGCTCGGGATCAGCTTGAGCGTGTGGAAAGCGGCCAGGAAAAACCACTCGGGGTGGATGCCGGCCGGCGCCGGGGCGAAGGCGTCCGCTTTCGTGCCGAGTTCCCAGGGGAATAAAGCCGCCAGCGCACCCAAGACGCCGAGCGCGGCGTACCAGGCAATCAACTCCCGCAGCACGAAATTCGGCACAAACGGCATCGTCTGCGGGTGGGGCTCTTCTTTGGGCGAGCTCATGCCCCACTTCTGCACCATGGCCAGGTGAAACAACAGGATCAGCGTCGTCAGTCCCGGCAATACCGCCACATGAAAGCCGAAAAAGCGTGTCAGCGTCGCCCCGGTGACTTCCTCGCCGCCCCGCAGGAACTCGAGCAGCCAGCCGCCGACCACCGGAACGACGCCGGCCATATCCGTGCCAACCTTGGTCGCAAAGAAAGACAGTGTGTTCCAGGGCAGCAGATAGCCGCTGAACCCAAAGCCCAGCGCCAGAAACAACAGCACCATGCCGCTCAGCCAGGTCAACTCCCGCGGCCGGCGGTAGGCCTTGAGAAAGAACGCGCTGAACATGTGGATCATCGCCGTGAGCACCATCAGGTTCGCCGCCCAACTGTGCACCGAGCGCACCAGCCACCCGAACTGGACCTGCGTCATGATGAACTGCACGCTCTCGAACGCTTCCCCCGAGGTCGGCCGGTAGTAGAGCAGCAACAGCATTCCCGTCATGACCTGAATCACAAACAGGAACAGCGTGACGCCTCCGAAGTAGTACCAGATGGTGGCGGAGTGGACCGGAACGGTCTTGTGCGCCAGGAATTCCCGCACCGTGCTCCAACCGATGCGGTCTCCCAACCAATCGCCGATCCCTCGCAGCAGCCGCATGCATCCTCTCAAGCGCGCCGGGAGACGACGACGTCTTCCCCGCGCAGATTGACTTCGAACTCCTCGAGCGGCCTTGGCGGAGGCCCCCCGACGACGTTACCGTTCAGATCGTATTGGCCGTTGTGGCAGGCGCACCAAATCAGGTGCGTGTCGTCTTGAAACTGCACCGTGCAGTTCAGGTGCGTGCAGACCGCCGAGAAGGCGCGCCACTCCCCATCTTCGGTATGAATCAGAATTCCTGGCTTGCTGCCGAACTTGAAGATGCGGCCTGTGTTGGGGGCGAACTCCTCGGCCTTGCCGACCACGACTTCATCGACCGCGGGACCACCAACGGCCGGAGGCATCATGAACTTGATGGCGGGATAGAGGAAGGAGACGGCGGAGCCGGAAAATCCCAGTCCCAGCAAAATGCCGATCCATTTGCGGCGGCCGTTATCGGCCCCCGGCTTTTCGACAGGATTCATAGCCGCCTTTCCCCTCGGCCCGGCGGGGATTCTGCGTGCCAAAGCGACAGGGCTTGTCTGGCTGTCGTGCGTAATTAGCAATCAGGTCGCCACACCCGCGGAAGGATGGACTGCAAAGAGTGAGTGGACCCCGCTCCGCAGTCGGCGGTATTTCTCTCCAAGGCCGCATTCCGTGCCGAAATGGATTTCGGCCTACCCTCCGCCGATAAACATCATACGGGGCGGGATTGCGATGTCCAAGGGATTTGTTTTGGGCGAAATAACCCAGGCTTCTACCTTGCCTACGGGGCATCTGCCTCCGGCGTCGCCGGCCCGCTACTGTTCCATCCGGTTTCGTCCTCTACATCGTCCGGATTCCTCCACAGGCGTTGCTGGAAAACTCCACACCTCGGCCGCCCCTCTCCCGCTCAATTGGAGACAGCGTTGCAAGAGACTCCTGTGGCGGTCCCGGACCGGCTTGGTCCGCCTTGCCTCTACATGCCGACTCCGGCTCGCTCCCTTGGTCGCGTCCTGAGGTCTCGCAAGCCCTCGGCACGCCAACGTCGGCCGGCAGCGCCATCCAACGCGACCGGGAAATGCGCACGACTCCAGCCGAGGCGTGATGAGGACCACGGAGAGAATTACCATGGATAGCAACTCCCTGACCGTAACTGACAACCGCACGGAAAAAACCTACAACTTCCCGCTCGTGCATGGCTGCGTCAACGCCATGGACTTGCGGCAGATCAAAACCGATCCCGAAGACTTCGGGGTCATGACTTACGACCCAGCTTTCAAGAACACAGCTTCGTGCCAAAGCTCGGTCACCTACATCGACGGCGACAAAGGCATCTTGCTCTACCGCGGATACCCCATCGAGCAGCTCGCCGAACATTGCGACTTTCTGGAGGTCGCCTGGTTGATTTTGTTCGGTGAACTGCCCGACCACCGCCAGAAGTTCGAGTGGGAACGCCAGATCAAGTCCCACACGATGCTGCACGAAAACACCAAGACGTTCATGAACGGGTTCCACTACGACGCACACCCGATGGGCATGCTGATCAGCACCCTGGCGGCGCTGTCGGCGTTCTATCCCGACGCCAAGGCCGTGCTCGACCCCGAGGTGCGCCATCTGCAGATCCTGCGGCTGGTGGGGAAGGTGCCGACCATCGCAGCGTACGCTTATCGCCACAGCCAGGGGCTGCCCTATGTCTACCCCGACAACGAGTTGAGCTATACCGAAAACTTCATGAACATGCTGTGGAAGATGGTCGAGCCAAGATACCGGCCCGAGCCGATCCTGACGCGCGCGCTCGATATTCTGTTCATTCTGCACGCCGACCACGAGCAGAACTGCAGCACCAGCGCGATGCGGGCGGTGGGCAGCGCGCAAGCCGATCCGTTCGTCTCGGCCGCCGCCGCCGCCGCCGCGCTCTATGGCCCGCTGCACGGCGGAGCCAACGAGGCGGTGCTGCGCATGCTCGATGAAATCGGATCCAAGCAACACGTCGCCAACTACGTCAAAGACGTCAAGGCCGGCCACGGCAGGCTGATGGGATTCGGGCATCGCGTCTACAAGAACTACGATCCGCGGGCGCGCATCCTCAAAGGCATCGCCGAGCGCGTCTTCGAAGTCACCGGCCGCAACCCGAAGCTCGACATCGCCGTCGAGCTCGAGCGGATCGCACTGGAAGACGACTATTTCATCGAGCATAAGCTCTACCCGAACGTCGATTTCTATTCGGGGATCATCTATCAGGCGATGGGCTTCACCCCCGACATGTTCACAGTGCTGTTCGCGATTCCGCGCACGGTCGGCTGGCTGGCGCAGTGGCAGGAGATGATCACCGACGCCGAGCAGAAGATCGCCCGGCCGCGGCAGGTTTACACCGGCCACGCGCGGCGCGAATATGTGCCGGTGGAGGCGCGGCTGGCGGAGACGTATTAGCTGATCGGGTGGAAGACTCGGCTGGGGCGAAGGCGTCCGACCAATCCGAGCCGCGCGCGTCAACAGGCGGTGGCTGGGAATGGGTCAATCCCTGTCGCCCGGCGGGGCGAGATCTGCGACGCCGCGAGTCGCACGGGAGAGACGACGACCTGAAGAGTTGCGCGCCAGAGCCCTTGCCGGGCCGCTGCCTCGGTAGGGCGGGGGCCGCCGTCGCGGTGGGGCGAGGCCCTGTCCCGGTGGGGCGAGGCCTTACGTCGCGAAGAATCGCGACGCGGCAAACCTGGAGGTTCACGCCACGGGTGGCTAGGCCGCTTCTGGGGGCTTGGACCTTGCCAGGATGGCAATGCGGCTTCTGGGCGGCTGCGTCTTAGGCCGCTAGTGGGCTTGCCGCAGGCCTCTTCGAATGTGCAGCGCGCTGTTATAGCGCGCCGGTCACCACCTCCGCAATACGTACACGCCCGCCATCAGCAGGAACAGACCTACCACGCGCGGGAAATTCATCGAATGCTGAGGAAAGCCGACCAGCGCAAAATGGTCCAGAAGCACCGAGGCCAGTAGCTGGCCCAGGATGATACAGCCGACAAACGTGGCCGCGCCCAGACGATGGGACAGCATCACCCCCGAGAGCACCAGCACGGCGCCCATCGAGCCGCCGATCCAGCACCACCAAGGCGCGCGGGCGATCTGGTTCGCGCTCGGCAGCGACACGCGCATCGCCAGCGCGAAAACGCTGAGCAAGGTCAGGCCTACCAGAAAATTGGTGATCGCCGCCAATAGCGGGTGGTCGAGCGCCGTGCGCAGCGAAGCATTGACGCCTGCCTGAATGGGAACCAGCGCCCCGGCCCCCACGGCCAGCAACAAAAATACAAGTGCCATTTCAATATCCTTTGAAGCGATTGAAAAAAAGGTTGGACCGCCCCGCTTTCAGTAAATCCCCGATTTGAGATAGGCCACGATCGCCCGCAGTTGTTCGGGGGAGTAGAGGCGGCCATAATCCGCCGGCATCGAAGAGTGCCGGGCGGTGTTGACGGCATGAATCTGCTCGCGGTAAACCGTGCGCAGCGGCGGCGGAATGCTCGACATGTCGTAGAGCTGGATGAATTCCTTGGTCTCTTGCCGCTTGACGCCGGCGACCCGCTCAGCGTCGTTGGTGGCGACCGACGTCTCTTCGTAACCGGGGGCCACGGCGGCGCCCGGCTCGACGATGTCGCGCAGCAGTTCGGCGGCCGGTTTGCGCTGCGCGCTGGCGGCGAGGTCGGGACCCACCGCGGTTCCCAGCCCCCCTAACTGGTGGCATACCGCGCAGCGTTTCTGGTTGGTCAAGTCGAAAAACAGGTCGTGCCCCTGTTGCTGTTCGGCGGTGCGCGATTTTTGCGTTGGCACCGCTGCCTCCAGAGCGATCACCGCCGCGTCATCGTCGAGTTTCGTCGACGATAGGCTCATCACGTAGGCGGTCGTCGCCCACAAATCTGCGTCGGGAAGGATCGCGCCCCAGGCAGGCATCGAGGTGCCCGGCACGCCGTCACGCGTGATGGCGTGAACGCGGCGCGGCTCCCAGGGGCGGTCGCGCAGTTGCGGGCCTCGCGAGGCGCGCCCTTCCGAGCCGTGGCAGTAGCCGACGGCGCAGGTCCGGGCGAATAGTTCGCGGCCGCGCGAGAGCAGGGCGGCGTCATGGAGATTGACGCTGGAGGCCTGGCCCGCGGCGCGCGGTGGCGCACTCAGGAGCAGGATGCCGGCCGCCAACAGCGAAGCGATGCGCAAAGCCATCCGCCGCGGCTTCATCGCGCGCCTCCTTCATCCGCCAGCGCAAACACGAAAACCGTAGAAGCCCCGGGGATGTCGGCCGCCTCGGGCCACATCTGCGTCATCAGCCCCGCCACCGCCGAGCCCCAGCCCACCGGGACGGCGATGTATTGTTTGCCGTCGACGGCGTAGCTGACCGGCGAGCCGCGGTGCCCCGAGCCGGTGCGGAACGACCAGACTTCCTCGCCGGTCTTGGCATCGAGGGCGAAAAACTTGCCCCGCGAATCGCCGCTGAAGATCAGATCGCCCGCGGTGGCAAGCTGCGAAGCCAGCAGCGGATATTTCGAGCGGTAGATCCAGCTTTTCTTGCCGCTGATCGGATCGTAGGCGGCGAGGTGCCCGCCCGCGTCGCCTTTCGGCGTCGGCGCCAGCGTAAAAGCGCCGCCGAAAAAAGCTTTCCCGGCGCGCGGCTCTTGCGGCAACACCGTCAGCGTCTGGCACCATTCGATGCCGGTGGAGTAGAACAGTCCGGTCCGCGGGCTGAACGCGCCGTGATTCCAACTGCGCCCGCCGCCGATCGAGGGGCAAACCAGCGTCGGCTCGCCGATGGCGGGCTTGCTGCGGCCGATCAACTTGCCGCTCTCGTCGATGCCCTGGATCCAGTTCAGGTTTTCAACCAGCGGCCAGGCGTTGAGGAACTCGCCCGTGACGCGGTCGAGCACCCAGGTATAGCCGCCCTTGTTGGGAGTGACGAGCACCTTGCGCGTTTGGCCTTTGACTTCGAGATCGGCCAGCACGATTTCGTAGCCGGCGTCCCAGTCCCACACGTCGTGCGGAATGAGCTGATAACTCCACTTCAGCTTGCCTGTGTCGGGATCGAGCGCCACGATCGAGTCGGTGTAAAGGTTATCGCCCTGGCGCGATTCGCCGTAGAAATCCGCGGCGGGGTTGCCAACGCCCCAGTAGAGCAGATTCAACTCGGGGTCGTAGGAGCCGGTCAGCCAGGTCGAGCCGCCGCCCGATTTCCAGCTATCGCCCGACCAGGTCTCATGGCCGGGTTCGCCGGGGCCGGGAATCGTCCAGAAGCGCCACAGGTGCCGGCCCGTGCGCGTATCGAAGGCATTGATATAGCCGCGGTGCGCGGAGTCGCCGCCGGTAACGCCCACGATCACTTTGCTGTTGACCACCAGCGGCGCGCCGGTGATATTGCAGCCGCACTGCCGGACGTCTTCGACTTCGGTGCTCCACACCTCCCTGCCCGTTTTCGCGTCCAGCGCCACCACCCGGTTATCCAGCGTGCCCTCGAAGACCAGCCCGTCAGCCACGGCGACGCCGCGATTCCACGGCGCGTAGGATTCGGCGATGCTCGCGGGCTTGGGCGGGAAATAGTGCCAGATCTCCTCGCCGCTGGCCGCGTTGATCGCGAAGACGCGATTCCACGAAGCGCTGAGGTACATCACCCCGTCGACCACCAGCGGAGTCGACTGCAAGCCGCCCTCGATCACCCCGGTTTCAAAACTCCACACCGGCACGAGCCGCGAGATGTTGCCGGGGCGGATCTGGTCGAGCGAGCTATAACGCCACGACTGGTAGTTGCCGCCGTAGGTCAGCCAGTTCCGCGGCTCGCGCTCGGCGGTTTTGAGACGATCGAAGGTGACGTCGCCGCCCCACAGTGACAACCCACCGGGGCCCGCGACCAAAACCCCGACACCCACTGCCAAGAGCCGGAAAATCGATTTCGAACGCAAGCAGCCCCTCCTCGGCGGGAACCACAGAAACACCCCATCCCGCGTCGTGGCGGTCCGCATCGTCCGCCAAGCGGCGTGACGCCGAAAACCGCAGAACCCTATTGTAGGCGCTCGGCAACGCACCCGCAGGATTGTTGCGCGATAGCCCGCGCCCTGCCGCCAGGAGCGAACGTGGCGCCAGGCCTCCGGTCTGCGAAGCCGGCGCCCGCGCCGGCGTTCTCCTGGGGTCCCTGCACCTCGCGGTCACCCGGGGGCAGTCCTCCGCACCCGCCCGTACCCAACTCCGATTCGCCCGCCCGGCGCCGCCCCCAAAACTCCCACCAGCCTTCCTCTTGCTATACTCGAATCGCAAATCAGGTTGCACCCCGTCCGCGGGAAGGGACGATCCCACCTGTACCTCGTAGTAATAGTGAGCATCGGCCTCTCTTCTGCCCGATTCAGCGGACACCGGGCGACAAAGAAGGAGGACGCATGTCTCGACGCCTACCCCCGCAACCCCATCTCGAACATCTCAAAAAGCAAGCCAAGGAACTTCTGCGCGAATTCCGCCAGGGCGACGCCACGGCCCAGGAGCGATTCCAGGAACATTCCCGCTCAACCAAGCCAGGGCCGGAAGCGGTCCCAAAACTTTCCGACGCGCAGCACGTAATCGCCCGCGAGTACGGCTTCCCGAGTTGGGGGAAGCTGAAACAACACGTCGACGCCGTCTCGAACGCGCTCAACCCCGTCGAGGCCGCTGTGGCAGCCGTCAAAGCCAACGACCCCGCCGCTCTCGCGCGCCTGCTCGCCGCGCATCCCGAGCTGAAAGCGAAACTCAACGACCCGCTGCCCGGCCTCGCCTTCGGATCGACTGCGCTGCTCTGTGTCGTCGGGAGCGGCAATCGGGCAATGATCGATGTGCTGCTCGACGCCGGGGCCGACATCAACAAGCGCAGCGACTGGTGGGCAGGCAGCTTCGGCGTACTCGACACGGCGGAGCCGGAGTTGGCCGCGAATCTGATCGAGCGCGGCGCCACCGTCGATGCGCACGCCGCGGCGCGGCTGGGCCTTTTCGACAGGCTGCACGAGCTGGTCTCGGCCAACCCGGAGTTGGTCCACGCGCGCGGCGGCGACGGCCAGACGCCGTTGCATTTCGCATCCAGCATAGAGATCGCCCGCTACCTGCTCGAGCAGGGCGCCGACATCGACGCGCGCGACATCGATCACGAGTCGACACCGGCGCAATACATGCTGCAGCCGAGCGGCCACGGACCGCAAGCACCGCGCGAGCGCCTGCCGATCGTCCGCTATCTGGTCTCGCGCGGCTGCCACACCGACATCCTGATGGCCGCCGCGCTGGGCGACATCGATCTGGTGCGCAGCCACCTCGACGCCGACCCGGCCGCGGTTCGCACGAGCGTATCGGGCCAATACTTCCCGATGCGCAATCTGCACGCCGGCGGCACGATCTACATCTGGGCCTTCGGCCGCTACAAGACCGCGCACCAGATCGCCCGCGAGCTCGGCCACGAAGAGATTCTCCGCCTGCTGATGAAGCGCAGCCCCGACGATCTGAAGCTGACCCAAGCCTGCGAGATGGGGGATGAGGCCGCCCTCAGCGAGCTGCTCGCGCGGCGTCCCGACCTGGTCCCCGCGCTGGGCCCGGAAGACCTCCGCCGGCTACCCGACGCCGCGCAGAACAACAACCCCACGGCTGTCCGCCTGATGCTCACCGCCGGCTGGCCCACCGACGCGCGCGGCCAGCACGGCGCCACCGCGCTGCACTGGGCGGCCTGGCACGGCAACGCCGCGCTGGTGCGCGAGATCCTGCGCCACCACCCGCCGCTCGAGCTGAAAAGCCACGATTACCAGATGGCGCCGCTCGGCTGGGCCTTGCACGGTTCCGAGAACGGCTGGCACCGCAAGACCGGCGACTACGCCGCAACGCTTGAAGCCCTGCTCGAAGCCGGCGCCCGTCCGCCTGAAATCACCGACGGCCTGCAAGCGAGTCCAAGAGCTCGCGCGGTGCTACTAAGGCACGCGCGAGGAGAGTAGTGGGGCGGGTAGGTCATCGCGCTCGCCGGCCTCGATAGCCGCAACCCAGGCAACAGAGCCGCACCCGGGAGGGTGCGGGCCGCCGCGTCGTGATGCGTTGCGCGCGACAGGCGCATTGGCGGGCGCGTTCGACCGTTCGTGATCGGTCGAGCCTTAGCCGATGGACCCCGAGCTGATTGAGCTACTACAGGCCGCCGCTTGCTTGACGCGCGCGGCTCGGATCTGCGGTGCCCGAGGTCGGGGCGTGGATTCGAATCGATCGGGTTTTCGCCGGCAATCTCGGCGGGCTCCGCTAGATCTTGATCAACCCAAGCCGCAGGCCGCGCATCACCGCTTCGGTCCGCGTGCCGGCCTCCAACTTGGCCAGAATCGAATTGACATGAAATTTGGCGGTGTGCTCGGAAATGCTCAACCGATCGGCGATCAGCTTGTTGCTGAGACCTTCGGCGAGCATCTCGAGGACATCCATCTCCCGCGGTGTGAGCGGCTCGGCGATCGGCTCGGGGGGCGCCCCCGAAAGCATCGGCTGGCTCTCGGCCGGCAGCGCCACCAGGCCGGCCGCAACCGCGTGGATCGCCGCGATGATTTGCGACCGCGAAGCGCTGCGGGGGAGCGCCGCGCGGGCTCCCGAGCGCAGCGCTTCCTGCGGCGAAACGTCATCGGTGAGCACAACGGTGGGAAGATCGCCGGCGATATCGGCAGCGCCAGAGGCGTCCTCCGCCGGCAGGGAGTCTTCCGGGTGCAGCATGCCTGGCCGTTGCGGCATGCCTCGCGGTAGCAGCGCGCCGTGGCGGTACGCCGCGTCGTCGCCGAGCGGCAGGTCTTCGCGAATCACCACCTCGGCCGGCGCCCTGGGGTCCACAATTTCGATCGTCGGCTCGTCCCGTAGCAACGCCTCGATACCGGCACGCGCCGCTGTCGAGCTGGTCTCGACTCGAACCCGGATCAAGCTGCCTCCCGCCGCAATCCCGGCATGGCGACCGCGACCTCCCGCTCGTTAGGACTGCCACCCCGCGCGAAGCGCAGCCGCAGCACCGTGCCCGCCGACCCGTCGATCGCGTCGGCAAGATCGTCCACCGACTCGAAGCGGCGTCCGTTGGCCGCCAGCAGCACATCGCCGATCGCCAGCGACACGTATTCCGCCGGACTGCCCCGCTCGATCGCCAGCACCAGCAGGCCCACGCCATCGTCTTCGATCGACGCGTGACGAACCGCCGATCCCTGCAAGCGCGACTGCCGCAGCGGCGCATACTTCACCGGCCGCAGAGTGACGCCCAGCGCCGGCCGGCTGCCGCGCTTGAGAAACTCCTCCACGCGCTCGGCCGGTATCGCCAGGGCCAGCCCACCGGCAACCACCATCGTATTCACTCCGACGACGCGGCCTTCAGCGTCGGCCAACGGTCCGCCGGAATTGCCGGGCGCGAGCCGAACCGCGGCCTGCACCCACGGGTTGCGCCCCAGGCCGCGAACCGGTCCTGCAGTATGCACCACGCCCGTCGTCATCGCGCCGACGAACCCGAGCGGGTTGCCGACCGCGATCACCAACTCGCCCGGCCGCAGCGATTTCGCCGGCCGCCAGCCGAGCGAAGGCAGTACCGCCTCCCGCGCCGCGGACGCCGGCAACTGCAACGAGGCCAAATCCGCGCGATTGTCGCGTGCGGCCACCTGCGCCGAAAAAGTGCGCCCGTCCCATAGCTCGACGTGCAGGGAGGAATCGCGAGCCACGTGGGCGTTGGTGATCACCGTGCCATCCGGCGTCCACAGGATGCCCGACCCCGCGCCGCGCGCCCGGCCCGATGGACGCGGCTGCTGATTTGAACCGTGCCGCGGCGTATCCGTTCCGCAACTTCCCCGAACCCGGTCGGTTTCATGCTCACCCCCTCGACGGCCTTTCGCCGATCGTAATTTCGAGCTCGACCGCCTGGCCGCCGCGCAACACGCGAGCCTTCAGCTTGGTCCCGATCGAGTCGGGGCCCAGCACTTCCTGAACCTCCTCCAACTCGTCGGCGGCGCGTCCGCCCAACTCAATCAGAATGTCGCCGATGATCATGCCGGCGCGGCCCGCGGGTGCGTCGTCATCGACACTCACCGCAATCAAGCCGCTGGAAGCGGGCAGTTGCAGTTCCGAGCGCACTGCCTGCGGCAGGTTGACCGGCTGCAACCCGACGCCGAGGTAGCCGCTGGGAATGCGGCCGTGCTTCAGAAGCGTATCCGTGACGCGCTCCACCGTTTCAACCGGGATCGCGAAAACCGAAACCTGCGAAAGGGCCGCCGTGGCGATGCCGATCAGCTCGCCCGAGGCGTCAACGACCGCGCCGCCGGCCGCGCCCGGGTGTAGCGAAAGGTCCAGGCGCACGACCTGATCGAGCCGCCCCCCGCGCACGGTTTGCGACGGGCCCGACAGACTGCTGATCACCCCGAACGCCGCGCTCACGCTGTCTTTGAAGCGGCCGACCGCGAGCACGATGTTGCCGGGCTGCACGGCGGTGGTTGCCGCGCGCGCCGCAACGGGCGTTGCCAGGCCGGGCACGCGCAACACGGCCAGGTCGGTGCCGGGGTCGCGGCCAACAAGCTCGGCGTCGAGCGTCGCGCCGTCGGGCGTCGTGACGCGAATGCCCTGATCGCGTTGGATGGTATGGTGCGCCGTAACGACGATTTCGGGGCTCCAGTGGACGCCGCTGGAGTCGAATCGAGGCCGCGCATGAACGGCCACGGCGGATTGCCCCGCTTTCTGCACCGTCGCGGCGAGTTGTTCCGAAAGAGAGGAAAGCGAATGGGTCATGTTGTCCGAATCTCCATCCTTAGGATGCGCCACAAGAGTCGGACGCCACATCCATAAAACGGGTAGTTCGAACTAGCCAAACGGGTAGGAGCCCGCGAAACAGGTGAGGATCATGACGTTGGGCAACGGAGATCGATGCCCGAAACGGGTCTGGCCCTTTCTGCGCGCTCTGCAAAGTACTGTGGCGCGGGCCGCCGGCCGGCTGCGCCGGCCTCGGGGGCCGACGTTTCTTTCTATGTCGGTGGACCGGAACAATCGGTGTGGGAAGGAAAATAGCAAGAAAAGGCCGACCTCCAGGTCGGCCCTGCTGGCGAGAGGCCCGCGCCACAGTAGCACCAGCGAGTGCAAGAGGGTCAAACCCCAGCACCTGGCCGTTCCACCTGGGATTCATCGCTACGTAGGCCCGCGCCGCACCAACGCGTGAGGAAAGCCACGCCTCCCGGCCGGCCACCAATTCCAATCCGCCACAACCACTCGCCGCCTCCCCGCAACCCGCTTTGATACCATAACCTCCGTGAATCGTCGTCAATTCCTCACCACAACCGCCACCGCCGCGGCCTCAGCCGCATTCGCCGCCGCGCAGGAAAAGCCGGTCCGCCTCGCCCTGATCGGCGTGGGCGGCCGCGGCACGGCCCTGATGAAGCAGTTCTCCAAGGTTCCCGGCGTTCAAATCGGAACCGTCGTCGAAGTCGACGGCAACCGCGCCGAAAAGGCCGCCGTCTGGGTTAGCGAAAACAACGGCAACCGCCCCAAGGTCGAATCCGACATGCGCCGCGCGTTCGAGGACACCTCGATCGACGGCGTCGTGGTCGCCACCCCCAACCACTGGCACACGCTCACCGCGATCTGGGCGATGCAGGCCGGCAAGCACGTCTACTGCGAAAAGCCCGTCTCGCACGACATTTTCGAAGGCCATCAACTCGTCGCCGCCGCGCGCAAGTACAACCGCATCGTACAAGGCGGCACGCAGCGCCGCTCCGACGGCCTGTTCCGCGCCGCGATGAAATTCATCCACGACGGCGGTATCGGCGACGTCTATCTGGCCAAGTGGTTTTTCCCCGGCACGCGCGACTCGATCGGCTTCAAGCCCACCGAGCCGCCGCCGAGCTGGCTCAACTGGGATCTATGGCTGGGGCCGGCGCCCGAGCAGCCCTATCACGCCAACCTGGTCCACTATAACTGGCACTGGTTTTGGGACTTCGGCAACGGCGAACTGGGCAACAACGGCATTCACCTCGTCGACGTGTCGCGCTGGGGCATGGGCAAAGAGCTGCCGACGCGGGTCAACTGCTGGGGCGGGCGCTTCGGCTATAAAGACCAGGCGCAAACCCCCAACACGCAGAGCGTCCGCTGGGAATATCCCGACGGCACCGCGATCGTCGGCGAGATCCGCGATCTCTACACCACCGAGCCGATGTCGTGGGACTTTTTCGGCACCAAGGGCTACCTGCACATGGACGACGACAACGCTGTCGTCACGCTCGGCCGCAACAAGCAACCCGAACCGCCGCTCGAGCGAATGCCCGACGTCAGCCACTACGCCAACTGGATCGAGGCCGTCCGCGCCAACGACCGCAGCCTGCTCAACGCCGAGATTCGCGAGACTGCGTTATCGACCGACTTCTGCCACCTCGGCAATATTGCTTACCGCGTCGGCCACGAGTTGGAATTCGACACCGCGGGCGAACATTTCCGCTATTGCGAGGAAGCAAACGCGCTGGTGAAGCGTTCGGGGCGGCCGCCATACGTGATTCCGGACGAAGTGTAAAGGTCCGATCCATCAAGCATCAAACAGACGCTCGATATCCCGCGTTCCGTAGACAATGCGTAGGATTCGGACTCCATCCCGGATCGGCCTGTAGAAAATAAGATACGCTTCGAAACCACCTACCCGCCACAGGCGTACGTCTCGAAAGCGCGGATTGCGATACCTGCGACCGACGCCCATCAGCGGCATCGCGGCGAGTTGATCGAAGGTTGTGTAAGCAGCTTGAAGGAATCGGCGCGCTGAAGGTTCGCCGGAGTGCTCGCCCAAGTAGACAAAGTGCTCGATCAGATCGTCCTCGGCGGCAGGCTGCAGCACCACGCGCGCCATCCGGGACTCGCTTAGGCAGGTCTTTTCACGCGTAGCGCGGCGGTGGCGCGACGCTCGATTCTGAGCCGAGCTTCGGCCGTGAGATCGATGCCATCGCCGCTGCGCCCGCCTTGTTCGAGCAGGGCCTCGAGCCGGTCTTCAGCGGCTTCCCGCTCGCAAAACAGTTCCAATGCAGCACGCACGACCGCGTCGCGGGAGGCGTAGCGCCCGCTCTCGACCTTCTCTTCAATGAGTCGTTCCAACTCGGGCGTGAGCGTGATGTTCATCGAAACTACATTTTACCAATGCGTTCAAACTTGGTGAGGACTCATTTTGTTGCTCATGACATTCAGCCCCACCAGCAACCAGCAGCACACCCCCACGCCTCCTACTCCCACCGGAAAATCTTCGCCGACAGCGCGCAACAAAATACAAAATTCAGCGCCAACGCCGCAACGTCCATCCCGTGCTGGGACCAGGCGGCTCCGTGCCAGATGCCCGCCATCAGCGAAACCGCGCGCGTCATCGGCAGCGCTCCGGCCAGCATTCGCCAGGGCGGCGGTAGCACCTTCACCGGCACGAACAGCCCAGAGACGGCAAACATCGGAAACAGAACGGCGCTCGCGATAGGCCGCGCGAAGCGCGCCGTCGGCACGACGCTCGCTATGACGAAGCCGATCGACACAATACTGAGCGTACTCACCAGCAGCGCCATTCCAAAGCTCCACAGGTTCACCTCGAACGCTGCCG
This sequence comes from Terriglobia bacterium, assembly GCA_963824095.1. Lineage (GTDB taxonomy): Bacteria > Acidobacteriota > Terriglobia > Bryobacterales > UBA6623 > JBBDWJ01. Next base: position 414,775 of record CAWGNS010000007.1, read on the forward strand.
GGTAATAGCGTTTGCCGGCCAGCAACAGCAGCCCAAAAGCCGCAACCGTAAAGATCAGCTTGACGACGACGTGTGCGCCGAGGATCGTTACCGGCCGCAGCGGCGTGGCGCGCAGCCGCTTCAGAATGCCGCCCTCGCGATAGATCGAAATGATGGTAGCCAGCGACGCGACAGCGCTCAGTGCGATGAACAGGGAAGCGATAAGCACCGGCCGCTCGTCCATGCCGCCCAGCGCCGAGGCTGCGGCGTCTTCGCGCCCGGCGAATACGCGGCCCAGAAGCAGAAAAACGATCACCGGCATGGCCAGGTTCCCGAACAAACCCATCGGCTCGCGCGCGAAGATCTTGATCTCGACCCAGGTCAGTTTCCAGAATCCTTTGAGCATCGCGCCTCAGTCCCTGATCCCGTGCCCGGTCAGCTTGAGAAAAACGTCTTCAAGAGTCGGAATGACCGTCCGGAAATCGCTCACCCGAAGCGATTCTTTCGATATGAAATGGATCATGTCGCTGACGAAGTCTTCGCCGATGCCGCTAACCCGGTGCGTCAATCCCTCGCTACTCACCGCTTCCACGCTGGGAATTCCCTCCAGCAGGACCGGCAACCCGTCGCGGTCGCAGGTGAACACCACGGCGCGGCGCGGGCAGTGCTTTTTCACCAACGCGGCGGGGCTACCAATCTCGATCACTTTGCCGTGCTCGATAATGGCGACGCGGTCGCAGAGCCGCTCGGCCTCTTCCATCAGGTGAGTCGTCAGAAAGACTGTCTTGCCGCGGTCGCGCAGGTCCGTTACCAGCCCCCAGATTGCGTGGCGCGCCTGCGGGTCGAGCCCGGTGGTGAGCTCGTCCAGGAAGACGACTTCGGGGTCGTGGATCAACGCCAGAGCAATGAACAGCCGCTGTTTCTGGCCGCCCGACAAGGTCATGAACCAGGCGTTGCGCTTTTCGGCCAACCCCAGCCGCTCAATCAGCGCGCTCGTATCGACGTTGCGCGCATAGAGCGAGGACCACAGGTCCACGGCCTCCCAAACCTTGATCCGCTTCTGCAATTGCGCCTGCTGAAGCTGCACGCCGATGCGGTTCTGCAGCGCATAGACGTCTCGGCGCGGGTCCATCCCCAAAACCGAAATCGAGCCGCGGTCGGGCTTCCGAATCCCCTCGACGCACTCCATCGTCGTCGTTTTCCCGGCGCCGTTCGGGCCGATCAAACCGAAGATCTCTCCTTCGACGACGCCAAACGAGACGTCATCGACAGCCACGGTGGAACCGTAGGTCTTGCGCAGATTCGAAACTTCGATGACCGCTGCTGGTGGCACGTTTCCGCTCTGGCCGTTGCATTACCGCCGCCTTCCATCTCAGATTCGAGCGAAGCGACGGCGAAAAGTTAGCATAGTCCATATCGGACGCCCTCTGGAGTCCGACAAGGTTCCGCGGCGCCCCATCGAGGAAGCCGCCGCGGCAGAGCGCTGATTGGCCGCGTGAATTGATCGGCTCGTTACGACACCTCGGCTCTGCCCAAGACGCTGCTGATGGATCGGGACGGCAGGATCGCCGGCTCCCATTCCGGCGTGGTCGACAAGGCCGCGTTCGAGGAGCAGATTCAAAGGCTTATCCAGTAGCTCGCGGGCTCGCAGGCCCCGCCGTTGCCGGCTTCTGTTCCCGATCTCACCCAGTTTTCTGGTACTTCCGGCCTCGGAAGCAGTATGCTCTATGAGGCAGGAGGCGATCCATGAACGATTCCACCCGAAGAACTTTTCTGACCACCGCGGCGGCCATTGCCGCGGTACGCGGCGCCCGCGGCGCAACCACCGAGGAGCACCACTGGGGTGACATCCGGCTCGGCGTGGCGACTTACTCGCTGCGCCAGTTCAGCCGCGCCGACGCGATCCGCATCATCAGCGGGCTCGGCGTCAAATACGTCAACGTCAAGTCGATGCACATGCCCTACGACTCGACGCCCGAGCAACTGGCCGCGGCGCGCGCCGAATTCGAGGCCGCCGGCATGAAGATCATCGGCGGCGGCAACATCTCGTTGCGAGGCGATGAGGACGAGGTCAAGAAGATGCTGACCTACGCCAAGAACGCCGGCTTCCCCATAGTCATCTGCGCTCCCCGCACCGACAACCTCGACGTCGTGGAAAAGTACGCCAAGCAGTTTGGCTTGAAGATCGCCATCCACAATCATGGTCCCAAGGACAACTTCCCCAACGGCACCGCCGTCTTCAAGGCCGTCAAGAATATGGACCCCTGCATGGGGCTGTGCTACGACATCGGCCACGCCGCGCAAACCGGCGTCAACGTCGTCGACGAGATCAAAATGGCCCATTCGCGCATCTACGACGTCCACATGAAAGACATGATGGTCCTGGACGACAACGACAATTGGGTCAACGTCGGCGAGGGGAAAATTCCGGTTCCCGAGATCTTCGAGACGCTGAAGAAACTGCGCTACCCCGGCACCGTGGATCTGGAATACGAAATCCACCCCAAGGCGCCGCAAGAGGGCATGGCTATTTCCATGGCGTATATGCGCGGCGTGCTCGACGGCCAGGCGTCTTAGCAGATTGCAGACCGGTCCGCGCCGTTCTTCGGATAGATGGCTCGCCATCCGCTCCACAAATGTCCAAGCGCGAGCGCTGGGTAAATGTTGCGGCCGGATTCCTCGCGGTGTCCTACGGGTTGGGTGCGCCCCTGGTGGGGTTTCTCGAGTACCGCGGCCATGTCTTGTCGCAGCGTTTCGGCTACCCGCCCGAACTGATCTATTGCGTGAGCGCGGTTCAGTTTCTCTGCGCCATCGGCTTGCTCGTCCGCCGCTTCGCGCCGTGGGCGGCCGGCATGCTCACGGTGACGACGCTCGGAGCCATCGCCTCCCATCTGCGGATCGGTTCTCCGCTGGCGGCGCTGCCGGCGGTGTTCTACACGGCAGTCCAGGTCTGGTTCGGTGTGCGCCGAACGTAGGCGTGGCCTCGTCATTGTCCCCGCCCTGATCCGGAGCCCCGTCGGGGCTCGGACTTTCAGGGCGCTCGCGTTGTGCCACCGGCGCCAGCGAATTTGCGTCCCATGTCCAGGACCAGCTAGATTTGTAAGGAACCTAGCTTGCGGAGTATCTTATGCCTGCTTCCTTCGACGAAATGATCGAATTTCTGCGCCAGATCTCGGCCGCCGATGTGCCGCACTCGGGTGGCACCTATCTGGGCCACGTCGCCACCGTCTATCGCGACCTGAAGAAGTGGGGCTACGACGAAGATGTGGCCCGCGGCGGGCTGTTCCACTCGATCTACGGCACCGGACTGTTTCAGAAATTCAAGCTGCCGTTGGAGCGCCGCGGTGAAGTACGTGAGTTGATCGGCGAGCGCGCCGAGCGTTTGGCCTATTTGTTCTGCGCCGTCGTTTACGACTCGCTCGACCAGGAAATCGAGCGCGGCACGCCTCCCTACCAGATGATCGACCGCTTTAGCGGTGAGACAATCGCGATCTCGGAGCAGGACTTCGACGACCTGCTGGGCATCCAGTTGGTCGACCGGCTGGAACAGATCCCGCGCTCCAAGGAGTGGGATTTCCGGCGCGAGTCGTACCGTCGCATGGCCGAGCGTCTGGGCCCCCACGCCGTGGCCGAGTACGAGCGTGTGTTTGCCATGGAAGCCGAGCCGGTGTAAGGAGCCGCTCCCCGTGCGGGTTTCCCTTCCCGGTCACGAGCGACCTGTCGCACGGCCAACCCGCCGCGCGGTATTCCTCGGAATACCGATCCTGCTTGTCGCGCCCGGCTTTGCCCTTGCGCAGGCAAGGCTCGAAACCACGAACCTGCTCCAAACCATCGAGTTGGCCGGCCCAACCCAGCATGTCCAAGGCATCGAGGTGGATGGCTCGCGGTTGTGGGTCACCTCGGTCGGTCGCGAGCAAAAGCGCGGCCTGCTGCTCGAATACTCGCTGCCCTCGAAAGAACCCCGGCGGGTCGTGGAAATTCAGCAGGGCGCCCGCTTTCACCCCGGCGGCTTTTCCGGCGACGGCAATTCGCTTTGGATTCCCGTCGCCGAGTATCGCCGCAACAGCACATCGGTCATCGAGCGCCGCAACAAGCAAACGCTGCAACTCGAGTCGGAGTTCGAAGTCGCCGACCATATCGGCGCGATCGCCGTCGTCCCCGAAGGCCTGCTGGGCGCCAATTGGGACGCCCGCGACTTCTACCTGTGGGATAAGCAGGGGCTACTGCTGCGCAAGTTCGCGAACCCATCGCCGCTCGCAGTTCAGGACATGAAGTTTCGCGACGGACGGCTGGTGGTCTCGGGTCTGCTTCCCGACCACTCGGGCGCGGTTGACTGGCTCGCCTGGCCGTCCCTGGAGCGCGAGCGGCGCGTCCCCGCCGGCCAAACCAACCGCGGCGTCTCTTACGCCAACGAAGGCATGACGGTTCACGACGGCAAGCTGTGGCTGCTGCCCGAAGACGCCCCCAGCCGGCTGTTTGTTTTTCGTTCGCACGAATAGGGACGGCGAACAAGAGCCGCTGCCGGCAGCGCATTCCCACCTTGCGATAGGAGCCCCGAATCACCACTCAGAGCCCCGGGCGTGAGCCCGCGCTCATTTGCCAGGGAATCGCGGCAACCGCTGGTGCTCAAAGCCCTTCGCCGCGCCCCACGTCTCAGCGCGGGCTTACGCCCGCGGCTCTGAGCGGCGGGTCGTGGCTCCTCCGCCGGATCGTTCGTCTCCAGTGCCCTTCCCGGAACGGCCCTTCGCCGTAGCCCTCTCAGGACCCCAGCACGGCTTTCACCGAGTCCCGCAGAACCTCGACGATGCGGTCGAGTTGCTCGTAGGTGATCACCATCGGCGGCGCCACGCAATAGATGTCCCCGCGCAAGCGGCTGAACAGCCCGCGGCGCTGCGTCTCGTTGTGCACCTTGATGCCGATCTGTTCGCTGGCGGCGAACTCTTCCTTGGTCGCTTTGTCCTTGACGATCTCCACGCCGCACATCAGGCCCTTGCCGCGCACGTCGCCGACGTGGGGGTGGCCGCTGAGTTCCGCTTGCAGGCCCTTGAGCAGATAGGCGCCCTTCTCGGCGGCCTGCGTCGGGAAGTCCTCCTCTTCCAGGATGCGGATGTTGCGCAATGCCACCGCGCAGCCAACCGGGTGCGCGCTGTAGGTGTAGGCGTGCATCCAGGGCGTGGTGCTGCTATCCAACACCGCGGCGATCGCGTCGTTGACGCCGACCCCACCAAAGGGGAAGTAACCCGAGGTCACGCCCTTGGCGAACTGCACGACGTCGGGCTGCACGCCCCAGTGATCGAGCGCAAACCATTTGCCGGTGCGCCCGAACCCGGTGATCACTTCGTCGACGACCAGCAACACCTCGTACTGGTCGCAGATCTCGCGAATCCGCGCGAAATAGTCGTCCTGCGGCACGATCACGCCGCCGGCGCCCTGCACCGGCTCGGCCAGAAACATCCCCACCGTGTCGGGGCCCTCGCGCAGAATCGCTTTTTCCAGCTCGTTGGCGGCGGCGATGCCCTGGCTCACGCCCGCGGGCGCTTCATAGCGGTACGGGTAGGGCGAGGGGATCAGCACGAACCCCGGCACGCGCGGCTCGAACATCGGCCAGTAGCTCTTGATCCCGGTGGCGCTCATCGCGGCCAGCGTAACGCCGTGATAGCCCCATTCGCGCGAGATGACCTTGGTCTTGTGCTCGCGTCCGCGCATCTTCCAATAGGAGCGCGCCAGCTTGATGCTGGTTTCGGTCGACTCGCCGCCCCCTGAGGTGAAAAAGAAACGGTTGATCGACGGATAGCACATCTCGGCCAGCTTGGTGGCGAGCTCAATCGCGGGCGGGTTCGAGCTGCCGGCGTAGGCCGAGCAATAAGGCAGCGTTTCCATCTGCGCGGCCGCCGCCGCGGCGAGTTCCTTGCGCCCGTGGCCGGCGACGACGTTCCACAGCCCGGCGAGGCCGTCGATGTATTCCTTGCCGTCGGCGTCAAACAGGATCGCGCCTTCTCCTTTCACCCAGACATGCGCGGCAGACGCGTGCGTCTTGCGGTTGTGCAGCGGATGGATCAGGTGGTCGAGGTCGCGCGCGACCATTTCGGGTTTGGTGGATGTTGCCATGAACTCTCTATTTTACTTGGACTCGGCGTCGCCGCCCATTCCGGAAATCCCGTACAGAAGCGAAGCCCCACTGCGAGCCCACGGAGGTGAGCCGGGGCTACGCGGCTTCCCCGGCCGCGGAGGCAGGCGGCCGGCACGGCAACTTCGTCCTGCACCTGGCGCGGGCCCATGCCCGCAGCTCGGAGCGGGCCTTCGTTACATCATCGGCCGGACACGCCCTGAGCCAAAGCAGGAACAACCTCCGGCTCCCCGGCTCGAATCGGCCGCGTCGGGTCGATCTTCAGCCAGAGCGCGGCGGAGAGAAACGAGAGCCCGCCGATCACCACCAGCGGCCAGTTCCATCCATACGTTTCGACCATAACGCCGAAACCATACGACATGATGGTGGCGCCCATCTGGCCCGCCATGTTCATCGCTCCGGTCACCGTGCCGGCGCTGTCTTTGCCGATGTCGAGACACACCGCCCAACAGGTCGGCAACATGAAGTCGGAGGCCGCGAACCCCAGCGCCAGCACGGTGGCGGCGACATAGGGGTTGGCGATGAACAACGAGACGATCATGAACACGCCGCCCAGCCCGACGCCGGCCGCGCCGACGATGCGGCGGCCGCGCTTGAGGCCCATTTTCCGGACCAGCGAGTCGCCGAACACGCCGCCGATGCCGTTCGCCGCCGCGCCCAGCAGAAACGGCAGAGCCGAGTAGGTAGCCAGCGTGGCGCCCGACATGTTCTTGGCCTCGACCAGATAGGTCGGCGTCCAGGCAATGTACCAATACGAGCCGTAGCAGAAAAAGTGATACATCAGCATCACGGCCCACAGATTGCGGTTCATCGCTATGGAGCGAAAAGGCAGCCGCTGCGCCGGCCCGCCACCCGCGCCGATCAGCGTCAGCTCGGCTTCGTTGACGCCAGACTTTTCCCGCGGGTCGTCGCGAAACCACACAAACCAAGCAATCGCCCAAATCAGGCCGATGACACTGAAGATATGGAAGACGCTGCGCCAGCCGTAGGCCTGCTGCAGCGGAATCACCAGCAAGGGCGCCAGCGCGCCGCCCAGGCGGCTGGCCATCCACACCAAGCCGTGCGCGCGGGCCCGCTCGACGGTGGGAAACCAGCGGGAAATCGCGCCCGAGCAATTGGGATAGGCGCCGGCCTCGCCCGCCCCAAACAGAAAGCGCACCGCCAACAGTTGCGAAAAACTCGTCACCGAACCGGTCAGCGCGGTAAACGCCGACCACCACACCACGATGCGCGTCAGCACCCGGCGCGGTCCGAAAAGGTCGCCCATCCAGCCGCCAGGCACCTCGAACAGCCCATAAGCCAGAGTGAAGATGCCGAAGACCAGGCCCAACTGGGACGGCGACATCTGCAGGTCTTGCTGCATCGCCGGAGCCGCCACGGAAATACAAACCCGGTCGAGGTAGGTAATGATGGAGAGAAGAAACAGCCCGGCCATCACGAGCCGGCGAACGTTGCTGGCACGCATTGTGGGTCCGATTATGGCACAAGCCCGCCGTCAGGGTTGTGCATCGCCGGCAGCGGCGACCACTTCCACTTCGATCTGCGCGCCCTTGTCGAGCCGGGCTATCTCGACGGTCGTCTTGGCCGGGCGATGCGGAAAGTATTCGGGGTAGATCGCGTTCATCTCCGCCAGCCGCCCAAAGTCGGTGACGTAGATGTTTACCTTGGCCACCAGCGCCGGCGAAGAGCCGGCGGCCCGCAGCACGGTGGCCACGTTGTCGAGCGCCTGGCGCACCTGGTCCGGGAAACTTTCGGGAAGCGTGCCATCGGGCCGCGCGCCGAGTTGTCCCGACAAATAGAGCACGTCGCCCAGACGTACGGCTTGCGAATAGGTATTGTTTTGCGGCGCCGCCGCGGGGACGGCAATGGGTTGCGGAATCGTTGGCATAGGCGTTCCTGGTCCAACCATATTACCCAAACGACCACGAAACGGCCCGCTCGGAGCGAAGCCAGGAGGCTTTGGCAACCGGCGCCGCCCTCGGCGGCTCAAATCCACCGGGCAGGCGGGCGATTTGCCGCCTGACACTGCTGGAGCTTATGAGTCTGGAAAGATGCCGACACACGCCAACCCATGATTATCGATTCCGAATCGCCTTTAGAATGTAAAACATTGTAACTTCTTTCGATGATTCCGCAGTCCAACTCTGTTGATTTACGCGACAGCGGACGGGAAACCCAGCCTTCCGGCGTTACAGTCCGTTACAAAGCAGCTCATCCCGCTCCTCTAGAATCCCTGTAGTGATTCAACGCTCCCGCTCCGTAATTCCAATAACCACGGAGAAGTAGTATGCAGTTTTCGACACTCCGCAAAGAACGTCCGCTAGACAGCGGCAAGGGCAAGGCCTGCACGCCCAATTTTTCCGGACGGCGCAGCCGCCACCGGGCCAACGGTTTCGGCGCGAGCGGCTCCTGGGAACAAATCGCGGCTGAGCAGAATGCCGAGACTCTGGACGCTTATCTCGATCGGCTCGCCAACATACCGACTGGACTGGGCAAGCTGGTCTGCCTGGCCAGCCTGAAGAAGTGGTTGAGCGATCGCCACCGGGAATTGTTCGGCGAATGGCTCTATCTATCGCTTGAGGAACAATGCCAGGATCTGGAAAAGCACGCCTCCGAGGCCGCTAACCTCGGCATCCTGCCGGAAGGTTGGCTCACGCTGCCGGCTTATTCCGGGTTGATCCCCGACAATGTGTCGGATGCCGAGAAAGAATTGTATCTGGGCAACCTCGACATTCTCCTGGAAGTGATCCGGGGACAAGCCTGTCAAGAGACGCGAGCATGGGATCACCGCGGCAACAGGATGCGCGAGCCGGCCAGGAACGAAAACGCCTGCGCCCAGCCAAGCCCTTCTCCTACTTGAACCGCACGCTGCCAACGGCCCCCACGGCCACCAACACGCAACAGTGAGGTTGGCCGGCCGTGGGCAGGCCGCGGCCCGTTCCGCCGCGCGCTCGTCGCCGGAACGATGCATCCGTGGCCGGTCTGGCTACAAAGCGCGCCGCCTCGCCGCCCCAAAGACTCGCTCCCCTACAGTCGCCCCGGTCCCGCCGGGCTTGTGTGGCTTGCGCGGCCTGTGAGCCGTCCGCGAGAATAAGACTCGGCCATGCGGGTCCCTCGCAGTATCTTCTTCGCCCCCTTAGCGATTCTGCTGGTCGCCTGCGCCTCTTCTCCTCCTCCGCCGCCGCAATCCACCGGCGACGCGCTGCCGCGGTTCGATGCGGAGAAATTCGACAAAAACATTCGCGACCGAGTGCGTGACGCTTACGCGCAAGTGCAGTCCGCGCCCGAGGACGCCGCGAAAAACGGCGCCTTGGCGATGCTGCTGCAGGCACACAGCCAGTTCGAGCACGCCGAGGCGTTTTACCGCCGGGCGCAGCGCTTCGCGCCCAAGGAGATGAAATGGACCTACTACCTCGGCATTGTGCAGCAGCGGCAGGCCAAGCACGAGGACGCCGTGGCCAGTTTCCGGTCGGCGCTGCGCATGGAGCCCGGCTATGGGCCGGTCCGGATGCATCTGGCCGAGTCGTTGCTGGCTCTGGGCAAGCTGGACGAGAGCCGCGAGCTCTACCAGGGGGTTATCGATACGAATCCTGGGATCGCTCAGGCCTACTACGGGCTGGGACGCGTGCTGGCAGCGCAGGGCGACAAGGCGGGCTCGGTGAAGCCATTGGAGCGCGCCTGCGAGTTGGGCGCGAACTTCGGCGCGGCGCACTACGCGCTCGCGCTGGCCTATCGCGATCTGGGTGAGGCCGACAAAGCCAAGCGGCAACTGGCGCTCTACGAGCAGGACCGCGACGGCGGCCCGCTGCCGCCCGATCCGCTGCTCAACGAAGTCACCGTGCTCAAGACCGGCGCGACCGTGCACCTGGCCCGCGGCGTCGATCTCGAAAAAGAAGGTCGCCTGGCCGAGGCCATCGCCGAGCACGAAAAGGCGGTCGAGCTCGACCCCGACCTGGTGCAGGCGCGCATCAACCTGGTGATCCTCTACGGACGGATGGGCAATTTCGAAAAGGCCTCCGAGCACTATCGGGCCGCGGTAAAGACGGGGGCACCCTACGCCGAACTGCACTACAACTTCGGGGTGCTGGCGTTCGAGAAGGGGCGCACCAAGGAAGCGAAAGCGGCGTTCGAGGAGGCGCTCAAGCTCAACCCGCACTACGCCGCGGCCCACAACAACCTCGGCTATCTGCTTGAGGCCGAAGGCAGCCGCGACGAAGCCGAGCGCCACTACCGCGCCGCCATCGCGGACCAGCCCAATCAGCGCCTGGCACACTACCACCTGGGCCGGCTGCTGGCGCAAAAGGGAAAGCCGCGCGAAGCGATCGCGGAATTTCAGCAGATTCTCGAGCCCGTCGACAACCAGACGCCGCAGTTTCTCTACGCCCTCGCCGCCGCCCACGACCTGGCCGGCGAGCGCTCCAAAGCCCTCGAATACGCTCACCGCGCCCAAAAGCTGGCCGTGGACCTAGGCCAGCCGCAACTTGCCGCCAAGATTGAAAAAGATCTGCGGAAGTTCCAGTAGCTGGCGAACCGGCGGCACCCCCCGTAGCCAACGGCTCGACCCAACGGCTCAGCTCCACCACCCGACCCAAGCGCTCAGGGCCAACCACTCAGAGCCGCGGGCGTCAGCCCGCGCGCAGCAGCCCGATGACCTCGTAGCATTGGTCCACGCCTCCGCAGCCCGCGAAGCATTCAGCGCGGGCTTGCGCCCGCGGCTCTGAGTGGGGCTTGGGGAAGATCTGCCGAAGGGCGAGCGGGGCCTGCGTTGGCTTCAATCCGAAGCCGTCAAGCCGCGGGAAACGAAAAAATCCAGCAGCCTCGGCGAGCGCCACACATCGGGGCCTTCGCCGGTGAGGGCGACGATTTCGATCGCTCCGCCCAGCGCCCGGTAGCGCTTGGCCAACTCGCCGCTGTTGGGCTCGGCGGGAACGACGGTGTCGCCCGGGCCGTGCAGATGCAGAATGGGCACGCCGTTGTCGGCCAGGGCGCCGAGTTGGTCGATCGGGTTGTGTTCGGCGATCTGTTGGCGGAACTGCGCGTCGCTCAACTGGTAGGCACGGGCCAGCTCGGACTCGATGCGCGGATCCGATTCGAGGTTCACCAGCGGCCGAATGCCGGCGATGCAGCGGACTTCCGAAGCATGCCGCGCGGCCCAGTCGTAGAGAAACAGCGCGCCCCAATCGGCCGCCAGCAGGCAAGGCTTTTGCGAGAGGCGATACTTGGCGATGAGCATATCGCGGAAATCGTTGAAGGCGTCTTCGGCCGCCGGCGCTCCGGAAGGCCCGCCGACGTCGATTCCGGCGATGGCGAATCCCTGGTCGACCAGTTGCGTGAACAGCCAGTCGTGCCGTTCGTCGGGCTGTTGGCCCGCGACGGTGGGCGCGTACCACACCCAGGGCTTGGAATTATCGAGCGGCTCGCGAGGCGGCTGCACTAGAAACGCCTTGCGCCCGGCGAACTCGAAATCGAGCCGGTAGCCGCCGTATTGCTTGGAGCGGCGGATCAGCGTGTTTTGCGAATGGATCACCGCCGCCGTGGCGCAAACCGCCACCGCACCGAACAACAACGCTCGCACCCACCCTCTGGGCGTCACTGGCACCTCTACTTTGACGTTGAACCAATCGGGCGGCGCTGTCAATAGGGAGCGGCCCTCAGAGGCAAATTCCGTGGCATGAAGAGGTTACGGACACCCCACGAGGCGGGTCCCGGGGATCGCCCCCGAACGGCACGAGAAATGCCGTCCGGCGAACTGCGGATAGGGCGGTAAGACGTTCGCCTGAGCCTGTTGGGGACAGTCACCGGCTTTCGCGCTCCACACGTCTTTGACGATTGCTGATCCGTTGGTGAGCGCGAAAACCGGTGACTGTCCCCTCGGCACCTTCGGCACCCTCGGCATGTTCACACCAGCGCGCCCTGGGCGGCGGCCAGAAGCTGCGCGGGGTCGCTCTGGCCCGAGCGCAGCGCAAACCCATAGCGCTTCTGCGGGTCGTTCTCGCGGGTGATCTCGTACGAGCCGGCGCCGAACAGCTTGTCGAGGGCCGCACAGATCCCTGGCCCCAGCAGCTCGTCGGTTTCGTCGTTGTTGGGAAACTCCAGGCGGTCGTTGATGGTGAGTTCCCAGGAACCCGTGAGCGTTTTGAGCCCGGCAGGGTAGTCGGGCTCCTGCAGCAACGCCTCGGTCAGCGCCAGATGCCGCCGGAACGACTCGATCAAGCGTTGCTCGATCGGGCCTTCGTAATCGGCGCGGCCGGAGTAGAACAGCCCCAGCGCCGGCTCGAAACGGGTTATTCCGAAGATGCCCTGTTTGCCGACGATCATGATGCCGGCGCCGCGGCTCATGTGGGCGTAGTCGGCGAGGTCGACCCAGCGCGCCGGGTGCTCCTTGTCGTTGCGCCAGCGGCTGAAGATCGCCAGCAATGCGTTGAGGTTGACGTCGCGTGGGGCGTCCACCAGAGCTTTCAGGTCGATGCGTTGAAGATCCATGAAGTAAGCCGGGTTATCCGAGCCGCCCGGGGCGGCTTCGCTTTCTCGTTGGTCGATCCGTGCCGTTGGTTATGGATCCGGTGCCGTGGCTATCCCGCTGGAACTCGGGCGCCGCGCCGGCGGCAACGCAAGCTGATTGCTCGCCGGTCGCCCGTCCATCCACGGCGCCTGCATCGCCGCGAAAAGGACCCACCGAACCCGCCATTCTTCCCGCAAGGCGCCTGCCTGGCGTCCACTACCGTCTAGTCGATCTCAAGGGCCAAGCACTCGCGCAAGCGATGGAGAAGCTAACGGCCACCGCCTGCTGACGCGCTCGGCTCGGTTTGCTTTCAGGCAGCCCGTACGACTTTTGCCTTGTCCTTTTTGCCTTTTGCCTTGCGTACTGTGAGCCTCGGGCCTGGCCCCCTCTTGGCCGTTAGGCTTGGCTGTAAACCGTTTGGGCCTGCTCGATGAACAGCGTCGCCTCTTCCACACGCAGACGGCACTGCTCGTCGTTGAGTTCGTCGACGTTTTCCTCGGCCGAGCGCAGGAAGTTCTCCGCAAACGGTTTCCAGAACACGCTGGGACCGTCGTAGAAGAACTTGCGGAACTCGCCGACCGTGTCGTATTTGTCGGAAAGCAGCAGCCCCTTGGTCGACAGCAGTCCATCGGCGGCCTTGCGCTGCGCTTCATAAGCCTTGTGGGCCGCTTCGTGCGAGTTGCCGCGCTCGAGCGCCAGGGTCGCCTCGAAGTTGAGGCGGTCGGCGTCTTCGAGCATGAACTCGGCCTGATCGACCATCTCGCCGGCGCACTCGCCGACGCCAACGTTTTTCGAGTATTCCCAAGGCTGCCGAACGTCCTTGTATAGCTCGGGGGCTTCCTCGAACGTCGGCAGCACCGAAAGCTCCTCGATCTCTTCCTTGAGCCGCGCTTTGCCGACGCGCTCGACAACGTCACCGAGGGTTTCGTTGCCGCGCTTCTCGGCGCTGTAAAAGTTCGAAAGCTTTTCGATCACCTTGGCGGCGTTTTGCGACGGAACCTTGCCGATCGCCAGGCCATAAGAGGCGGCGTTGCGCTGCATCGTGCCGCCTAGCACCACCTGAAACACGGGCGCGGTGTGATTCTGCTTGCGCTGCACCGAGCCGAACAACCCGATGTCGGCAATGTGGTGCTGGCCGCAGGAGTTGAAGCAGCCGCTGATCTTGACCTTCAGATCGTTGCGGTTGCCCAGCACGTGCAGGCCGTTGTTGAACTTCTCGTGCAGGTCGGCGGCCAGGCCGCGCGACGAGGCGATGCCGAGCTTGCACGAGTCGGTGCCCGGGCAGGCCGTGATGTCCATCAGCCGCTGCGCACCGGCGTCGGCCAGGCTCAGTTCCTTGAGACCCGCGTAGAAGGTCGGCAGATCCGCATTGCTGACCCAACGCACCAGCACGTTCTGCTCGACGGTGGTGCGCACCGTGTCCTCGACGAAGCGCCGGCAAAGGTTGGCCAGACCGCGCAACTGGTCGGCGGCGATGTCGCCCAGCGGCAGAAAGATCTCGACCATCGAATAGCCCGGCTGGCGCTGCGGGCGCACGTTGGTTTTGATCCAGCGCAGCATTTGCTGGTCGGCGTTGTCCGCCGGCTTCCACTCGGTGGGCGGCTTGAGCGGTTTCTCGTCGACCAGCTTATGGGCTTCGGCGAGATCGCGCTCCCAACGCTCGTCGAGCGGCAGCTTGGCGCGCTCTTCGTCCACCAGACGGCGGAACTCGTCGTTGCCGAGCCGGGCGATCAGAAACTTCATGCGCGCCTTGGAGCGGTTCTGCTTTTCGCCCAGGCGTCCGAACACGCGCCCGATCGCCTGCGCCAGCGGCAGCATCTCCCCGGCGGGCACGAAATCGCTGTAGAGCTTGGCCTGGTGCGGCAGCGAGCCCAGTCCGCCGCCCAGCCACACCTCGAAACCTTCCACGCGCTTGCCGTCGATTTCGCGCACCTTGGCGATGGCGCCGATATCGTGCATGCGGGCCAGCCCGCAGGCGTGGTCGGCGCAGCCCGAAAACGCGATCTTGAACTTGCGCCCGAAGTTCTGCGCGTCGGGGTGGCGCAGCATGAAATAGGCCATGGCGCGCGCATGCGAAGTGGTGTCGAACGCCTCATCGCCGCAGACCCCGGCCTGGTGGCAGCAGGTCACGTTGCGCACCACGTTGCCGCAAGCCTCGCGCGTGGTGATGCCGACCTCGGCCAGCCGCCGCATCAGGTTCGGCGTGTCGTTGATATCGACGTAATGAAACTGGATGTCCTGGCGGGTGGTGACGTGGCTGACGCCGTCCGCATACTCTTCGGAAAGATCCGCCAACTGGATCATCTGCCGCGTGGTCAGCAGCCCCATCGGGATCTTGATGCGCTGCATCTGCACGCCATCCTGGCGCTGGCCGTAAACGCCATGCCGCAGCCGGAATTCCAAGAAAACCTTCTCCGACATCTGGCCGGCCTGGACGCGGCGCAACTCGGTTTCAAAAACATCGAGTTCTTCGCGAACGGCGGCCGGCAGGTGGGACCAACGCTCGCTACCAACGGTAGGGATCGTGGTGGCCATGGGCGGTACTCCTTCTTCCTTGAGCTTCCTTGAGGGTTGCCCCTGGAGAGGCAATCCCTACTATCTTGATCGACATTACGTATTATACTCTTTTTTGCCGCCCGATGCCCGCCGCAGGGCCGCCAAAACGGCGAAAGCACGGCCTATCGTCTGGAGGGTCAGACGGTACGCACATGCCCCGTACCCGCGTCGACACCGCCGACGCAAGCCGCTCAAAGCCCGGACCGGTGCCAATCCCCGAATTCGAGAAAACAGGGCCGCACGCGCGGGTCCCCGGGCGGTGTCCGTTGGCGGAAAAGTGTTGCCAATAAACGGGTTAGGACTGCTCGTCACTGGCCGTTGCCCAGCGAAACTGTGCCGGGCTAGCTAGGGCAGTTTCTTCCAGCCCCACTGGCGCATGAGGTCGTCTTTTGAGAAGCGGTGGCCGAGTTCGCGGGCCAGGGTGGAGATCTGGCCGCGGTGATGGGCGTCGTGCTGGGTCAGGTAGAGGATCATGTTCGCGGTGCGGCGGGGCATGCCCTTCACTCTCGCCTCGCCGCAGTCGAGCGATTCTTCGAACAGTTTCACCAGAATCTCGCGGCTCTGCCCGAACGCCCGGAGGGCCTGGGTTGGGGTGGAGCGAGTCCGATCGAGCGAGGGTGGCACCGGGCGGGCGCCGCCCATCTTGGCGAACGTTCGCCGCACGCTTTGCATGTGGGCGACGATGGCCGCAATGGTGCGGCCTCCGCCGTCCGGCTTGGCATGCCACAGATTCTCCGGTAGAACGGCGATCAGATACTCGCTGACCCGAGCGCTATGGTCGAACGCTTCCAGCAGTTCTCGCTTCAGATCCAACGGCCGCCGCACGGGCATGTTGTTCTCCTGTGTCGGCCGGGTCCCCGCCAGCGGGCATTCCCGGCCTCTGCAGGACTCAGTTGATGTCGAAATGCTCGCGGTGGAGCGAGACGTCTCCTCGAATCAGGATATTCGCGCGGAAGATCTCTTCGATCTCCTGCAAGTAGCTGTTTTCACGGGACTTGAGCGCCCTGGCCACTTCCGGATTGACCCGCACGGTCAGATCCTTGCGGTTGCGGACCCGGGGCGCCATCTTCTTGGCCTCGTTGAGGATCTCGAAAATGACCGAGTCGATCGACTTCACGAAGCCCGAGCCGGTGCAGTAAGGGCAGGGCGTGCACAAGGTGCGCTCAAGCGACTGCTTGACGCGCTTGCGGGTGATCGCCACCAGGCCAAACTCGTTGAACTGCAGCGATTTCGACGGGGCGCGGTCGAGGCGCAGCTCCTGCTCGAGGGCCTGCGTCACCTGGTAGCGGTTCTTGCGGTCGTCCATGTCGATGAAATCGACCACGATGATGCCGCCCAGGTCGCGCAGGCGGATCTGGCGCACGATTTCCTGCACGGCTTCGAGGTTGGTCTTGACGATGGTGTCTTCGAGGCGGTCGGACTTACCGACGAACTTGCCGGTGTTGACGTCGATCGCCACCAGCGCTTCGGTCTGGTTGATGACGATGTAGCCGCCGGACTTGAGCCAGACTTTCGGCCGCAGCGCCTTTTCGAGCTCCGGGGTGATGTTGAAGGAGTCGAAAATCGGCTTGCTGCGGGTGTAGAGCTTGACGCGCGAGAGCAGCTCGGGCTGGAAGCGCTCGACAAAGCGCACGATGCGCTCGTACTCGGCCTCGTTGTCGACCCACATGGTTTTGAAATCGGAACCCAACTGGTCGCGCAGCACGCGTTCGACGATGTCGAGGTCCTGGTGAATCAGCGCCGGGGCCGGCCGCTGCTCGGCTTTCTGGCGAATGTCGAGCCACAGGTTATAGAGGAAGAGCATGTCGCCGCGGACTTCTTCCTCGCTGGCGCCCGAGCCGGCGGTGCGCACGATGAAGCCGCCCGGCATGCCGGTGCGGTGAGTCTGCACGATCTTGCGCAGCCGCAGCCGCTCGGCGTCGTTGGCGATTTTGCGCGAGACGCCGACATGCTCGACCGTGGGCATATAAACCAGGTAGCGCCCCGGCATGGCAATGTGCGAGGTGATCCGGGCGCCCTTTTTGCCCAGCGGCTCCTTGGAGATTTGCACCAGGATTTCCTGGCCGGGGTTGAGCAGCTCGGTGATGCTGGTCGGCGACGAGCGCGGCGCCTCGCCCTCGGGGCTGGAAGTCTCGACCGGCTCCTGCATGCCGCGGGGACGGCCACGGCGTCGTCCGCGGCGGCCGCCGCGGCGGTGCACATAGCGCGACGAGCCGCCACGGCCGCCGCGCACGCGGGCGTTGCGCGGGCCGTCTTCGCCGCCCTCGGCCCCTTGGCCCTCGGCGCGCGCGGCGGCGGGCTGCTGGCCGTCTTCAGCGGCCTCCTCGTCTTGCCCGCCTTCGTCCTCTTCCTCGCCGCCTTCTTCGTCTTCTTCGTCGTCCTCTTCGGCGGCTTCCTCATCCCCGGCGGCGTCTTGTTCGATCGCCTCGCGCAGCGCTTCGCGGACCTCCTCGGCCTCGGAAGCGTCGAGCACCATGTGGTTGTCTTCGGGTTTGAGACGGTTGCCGTCGGCGTCGTCGTCGCGAGCGTCGCCGTCGTCCGAGTCGTCGTCTGAGTCGGAAGCGGCAGCGTCGAGTTCGGCATCGGGATCGTCGTCCTCGCCGGAAGCCTCCGCCACATCGACTTCGTCTGCTTCGATTTCCTCTACCGCGATCTCGGTTCCGTCCACGCCGGACGGGGCGACCTGGGTTGCGGCGATCTCGGCTTCGTCCTCTTCTACGAAAGACGCCTCGTCATCGGCCGCCTCCTCCCGCGCATCCGGACCGGTGGCGCGGCGCGATTCAGCGCGGTCGTCTTCGCCGTCGGTCATCGCCTCCCTGTATTCCCTGCGCCCGCGTCCGCGGCCGAACTCGCTGTCGGCGTCGTCGCCGGCGTCGTCGTCGGCTCCGGAGAAATCGGCCCGTCCCAAGGCCTGTGGAGCGTCGGCGGCGGCGGAAGCTTCGGAGCGCTCGTTGCCATCGTACTCCTCGTCGCCCCAGGCGCCGCCGGCGGCCTCGTCCGCCTCAGCGCCGCCCGAGGGTCCGCTGTATTTGGCCAGTGACTCGCCCGGCAGCACGGTGAACTCCTGGTCGTCGCGCTCACTCGCGCGCCCGGTATCCTCGCGCTCACGCCGGCTCTCATCCCGCCCGCCGGAGCGGCGGCTATCCTCGCGCCCGCCGAAGCGGCGGCGGTCGCCGCGGCCACCCGAACGGCGGCTTTCCTCACGCCCGCTACCGCGCCTCGAGTCGTCGGACGCCGGGCGGCCGCGCTCGTCGCGTCGGCCCTCGCCACGGGGCCCGGCGTCACGGGGCCCAGCGTCACGGGGCTCATCGTCACGGGGCTGCTCATCCGGACCGCGGCGCTGAGCGTCCCGGCCGCGGCGCCGCTCACCGCGCTCGGCGCCCTGCGGGCTTTCGTCAGACTCGGCGGCGCGCTGGCGCTCTTCCGGGTCGGGCCGGCGTACTTCGCCGCTGGCGCCCTCGGCCGGCGCTGCGTCGTCGACCCGCGCGTACTTGGAATCGGGAAAGCGCCCGCCCCGCCCACGGCGGCGCCGGGAGCGGCGGCCGCGTCCGCCACGGCCTTCCCGTTCCCCGCCCCGCTCGCCGTCGGCTTCGCGATCGCGTTCCCGCGGCCCGCCCGCGTCGGGCTCGCCCACGCGGGGCGCACCTCCGGCCGGCATAGACCCAGCGGCGGGCGCGGGAGAACCAGGCGAGTTGGAGGAACTTGCTCCCTTGGCGGGAACGGCCACGATCTCGATGGCCTTGGCGGCGGCCTTCTCGATCTCACGGACGGCGGCGTCGGCGCCCTCGTCCATATCGTCGATCTCGCCGACGAAATCGGAAACGTAGAGAAACGCGTCGCGGTCGAGGCCGACGTTCACAAACGCCGACTGCATGCCGGGGAGCACGCGCGTGACGCGGCCTTTGTAGATGCTGCCGGCTAGCCCATGCTGGGCGCCGCGCGCGATGTAGATTTCGACGAGCTGGTCGTCTTCCAGCAGGGCGACGCTGGATTCATGGTTATTCGAAGAGACAATCAGTTCTTTCGTCATGTGGGTCAACGGGCGTGCAACAGACCCACAAGGCAGAGGCGAGGCGCTCCGGCAGACACGTTCCGCGGGGCATCCGCGAAACCCTAGTTATTGGTCCGAACTTCGCTAAAACGACGAAATATAGGAGCCAAGAAACCCTGTCGTCATCGCCAGGAAGCGGAGCGATCTTCGCTGACTCGCAGCGCTCGACGCTTCCGGCACCGGAGAACCGCCCAACCAGCCTTGATGAGCCGTGGGTCTCCGTCCTTTCCTTAAAGATTTCGGTACGGCAATTGTGATCCGCACCCGGGAACGGCTACTGTCGCCGTCCCGAGCAAAAACGGGAAGCGGCTATCGGGCGCCAGCCTGCGCTTTTTGGCCGCAGGGCCCGGCGCCTGGACGCCGCCCGGCTTTCACCCAGCCGAACGGGTTAGTTCGTAAACCGTCGCAAACGGACATTATTCACCAGACCCAACATCAGAAAGATGGTCAGCAGGTTAGACCCGCCGTAGCTCATCAACGGCAAGGGAATGCCGGTTACCGGCATGCGGCCGATCACCATCCCGATATTGACTCCGATATGAAACAAGATCACTGCCGCCGTTCCCATGCAGATGAGAGCACCGGCGGTGTCGGCCGCGGTCTGCGCGTTGGTGACGATCTTCATCAGAATCGCCAGATAGAGCGACAACGCCAGAATCACGCCGATGAAACCAGTCTCCTCGGCATACGCCGAAAAGACGAAGTCGGTGTGGGGAACGGGCAAGAAACGTAACTGCGTCTGTTCCCCGCGCGCAAAACCGCGCCCCCAGATACCCCCCGAGCCAACGGCGATCTTCGATTGAATCGGCTGATAACCCGACCCTAGCGGATCGCGCTCGGGATTCAAAAACGTCAATACACGGTCCTGCTGATAGGGCTTCAAATGCTGCCAGCCCAACGGCAGAACCAGAACCGCAACCATCGCCGCGGCGGCGATGTACTTCCACGGCACGCCGGACAGAAACACGCCAATCGCCAGGATCGGCAGATAGCTCAGCGCCGTCGAGAGGTCGGGCTGCCTGAGCACAAGCAGCATCGGCAGAGCGAACAAGCCGGCGATTTTCAACAGCGCCGGCAACGTGAGCCGCCCCTGCGGCAAGTCCCTAAACAGGCGCGCTATCAACAATACTAGCACCACCTTGAGAAACTCGGACACTTGCAGGCTGGCGCCGCCGGGCAACGGCAACCAGCGGCGCGCGCCGCCCACCGGCTTGGCGATCACGAAAACCACCAGCAGCGACGCCAGGCCGATCCCGTAGAGGACGTAGACGTGCTCGACCAGCCAGTTGTAGTCGATCATCGAGACGATCCACATCAGAGCCAGGCCGACGCCGATCCACACCAGTTGCTTGTAGTGGGCGTTTTGCCACTGCGTGTTGCGGGTGGCGCTGTAGACCTCGAGCAGACCCAGGGTGCAGATGGCCATGGCCAGCCCGATCAGGGTCCAATCGAAATCGCGGGTCGAAAACTGACCGGTCATCGGGTGGCCTCGGGCCGGCGGCGGCTGGCGGTCGGCCGCGCGGAGGCGGAAAGGTCGGGGTTGGCGGCGGGCGGCTGGCGAGTCCAGCGCTGGCGCTCTTTTTTGTCGAAGTAGGCTTTGATCACGTCACGCACGATCGGCGCGGCGAAGTAGCTGTGCTCGCCGTTTTCGTACAGCGCGCTGACCACGATCTCGGGCGCTTTGCAGGGCGCCATGCCGACGAACCAGGCGTCGTCGCGGTAGGCCTCGTCGGTCTGGGTGGCGGCGAAGCGGTTGGAGACGCGCTGCGCGCTGCCGGTCTTGCCACAGACGTCGTAGCCGGGCAAATGGGCGCGGACGCCGGTGCCGCCGGGCTCGTTGACCACCGCCGACATCCCATCCAGCACGGTTTCGACCGCGACGGGCGACAGCGGCACGCGGCGCGGCTCGGGCCGCTTCTGATTGGGCCGCAGGCGGCTCATTTCCTCGTCGGGGACCAGCCGCGGCTGCTGCCACATTCCACCCAGCGCCAGCCCGCCCAGCGCGTAAGCCAGTTGCAGCGGCGTCACGGTAAGCGCGCCCTGCCCGATCGACACCGAGATCGTCTCGCCGGCATACCAGCGCTCGCGAAACAGACGGATCTTCCAACTGCTGGAGGGTACCGTGCCTTCCTCCTCGTTGGGCAAATCGATGCCGGTTGGCCGGCCGAACCCCACCAGGTGGGCGTATTTGGCGATCTGGTCGATGCCCAGCTTATCGCCGACCGCATAGAAGAACACGTCGCAGGAGTGCATCAGAGCTTCGTGCAACCCCACCCAGCCGTGACCGCCGCGCTGCCAGCAGCCGTAGTAGTGCCCGTAGTGGGTCGCCCCACCGTTGCAGAATACGCGGAAGTCGGGCGTGATCGCGCCGCTTTCGAGCGCCGCCATGGCCACGATCGGCTTGAAGGTCGAGCCCGGCGCCAACTGCGCCTGAATGGCCCGGTTGAGCAGCGGCTTGTCGGGATCGGTGGTCAAATCCTTCCACTGCTGCGTGCTGATGCCGCCGACGAAATTGTTGGGATCGTAGTTGGGGCTGCTGACCAGCGCCAGCACCTCGCCGGTGTTGGGATTGAGCGCCACCACCGCGCCGCGGCGGCCTTCCATCGCCAGCTCGGCGACCACCTGCAGGTCGAGGTCGATGGTGAGCCGCAGGCTGCGGCCCGGGATGGCCGCCACCGAGCCCAACTCGCCGCGGCTGCGGCCGCGGCTATCGACCATCACCTGGCGGCTGCCGTCGGTGCCGACCAGAATGTCGTTATAACGGCGTTCGACGCCGGCCTTGCCGACCTCGGTGCCCGGGTCGTACATCACGAAATCGGCCTGGTGCAGCTCGGCCTCGCTGACCTCGCCGACATAGCCGACCACGTGCGCCGCCAGGCCGCCTTGCGGGTAAAGGCGGCGCTGCGAGCGGATCAGCTCCAGCTCGGGGAACTCCGCCTTGTGCGCCTCGACGAACGCCACCTCGGCCGGCGTCAGATCTTCCTTGATACTGATCGACTGGTACTCGGGGGCGCGCGAGTTGCGCAGCCGGTCGAGCCGCTCCAGCAGCTTGTCGTAGGGCAGATTGAGGCCTTCGGCGATGACCGGCAGGTGATCGCGGTTGAGCTCCGTGCGCGACAGGCGCAGCTTGAAGCTGGGGGTGTTGTCGACCAGGATGCGGCCGTCGCGGTCGAGGATCTTGCCGCGCGGCGCCGGCAGCGGCAGCGACTTGATGCGGTTACGGGCGGCCTGCTCGGCGTAGATCTCCGGGCTATGCACCTGCAACTGCCAGAAGCCCGCCAGCAGCCACAGAAACACCGCCACGCTCAGATACTGGAAGATTGCGATCTGAACATCGGCGCTTTTTCGCCGGCCGCTGGAATAAGAGTTCAATTCGCCTTCTTAAAGCGGTCAAACAGGCGGTATAGAGGCAAGGTCAGACCGGCATGCACGGCGGCCAGAACCAGCGTGCGAGGCACGTCTACCGCCACGGGGTTCCCCAGCAGGCCCCCTTGAATCAACCAGAACAGCGCCTGGTGGACGAGAAAAAACAACCCGGCCAGTACACTCCGGGCGCCCGGATATTCGACCTCGACAAACTGGCTGACCGAGGCGCCAAGATAGCCAATAATCGTATTGATAATACCAAACAGCCCGATCGGCCCATGTGTCAGAGCGTCCTGCGCGATGCCGATGGCGGCGCCGCTGAGCAGGCCGCTGATGACGTTGCGGCGCAGCAGCGCCAGGTAGACCACCACCAGCAGCAGCAGGTCGAGGAAACCGGCCCAGCGCACATAAAGCGGCAGAGTGATCTGCAACACCAGGCAAACGACAGCGATGCCGACGGCGGCGCCCGGCTGCAGGCGCATCGCCTCGCGCTCGATCAGCGGCGAGGCTTCCGATTGCATGGTGGCTCGCATGTAGGCTAACTAACGGCGGGGCGCAACCGGCGCCGCCTGCGGCGGGAGGCCCGTCCAGAGATGGAGAGCCGCGCCGGCCTGGACGCATCCGCGGTTGCCTTGTCGTTCATGGGCCTGCCCGGGATTGGTTCGCGAGCGGCTAGGGCCGCGCGTCGGGCTTTCCCTCGGCCGCCGGCGGCGGCTCGGAAACGCTGCGCCGGGCGGCGGGCGGCGCGCCGCCGTCGACGAAGCCCGAGCCGGTCGTGTCGCGATGGGCGGCGCCGGAGGCACCCAGGCGGCTGGGGCCGGGGTCGCCCAGCGGGGCCCGCCGGGACTCCCGAACTTGCGTGGCCGGGCTTGTGGATGCCGCCCGATTCGCCCCAGAGCCCGAAGCATTCGCCGCGGCGCCAGCCGGGTTCGTCGAAGTTACTGCGGTGCGCACGCCGGAGCGCGGCCCGCCTGCCGGCCCGGCGCCGGTCACACGAGTCTCGGTTGCTCCTGTCCCTGTCGTTTCCGCCCCTGTGGCCGCCGCGGTGGTCGCCGGCGGCGTCGTTCCCGGCGCCCCCGTTCGCGGTGCTACGGCGGCGGAGGGGTGGGCGCCCGAGGGGCTGCCGGTCGTGTCCGGCGTGGAGGCGCCCGGTCCGGATGAACCCGGTCCGCGGCCGGCTGCCGCGTCACTGCGGGACCTGCTGGAACGGGCCGCTCCGGCTGGCAGCGCGCCGTTCACCGCTTCGGTCCGGTTTGCCCCTTCGGCCTGATCGGTTGCCGAAGGCCTTTTTGTCGCGGCGGCGCCGTCTGCGGGGTCCGCCCGGTTCCCGGAATCGGTTTCTTCGCCGGGGGCGGGGGCGGCAGGGGCCGGTGGCGCGCCGCGGGCCGGCGAAGCGTGCTGCGCCCGCAAGCGTTCCGGATTGAACTCAATGACCGTCCCCGGCCCGCCATAGCCGATCTTTTGGCCCTGCTTGGCCGCGATCGACTCGTAGTACTGGCGCAGGCGGTCGGCGTCGGTGAGTCGCCCGGCGACCTCGGCTTGGCCAGCGCTATCAGCGCCGTCGCCGCGGGCGCTGTCGGCGGCGACACCGTCGGCGGGCTGTTCGGCCGCAGCCGGCTCGGAAGCACCCGGCGCCGCGCCCGCGCGCAGCGGGTCGGGCTCGTCGTTGGGCAGCGGCATCAAAAATTGCGGCGGCTGCGCCTGCGGCGATTCCGGCAGGTCCTGGTGGACGCCGGCGGTAATCACCAGCACCTCTTCGAGGCGGTCGAGCTGCGCGAACGGCTTGAGGTAGATCTGCTGGAAGTCGGTGCCCCGTTCAAGCCGCACGACCTTACCGATCCGCAGCCCCTTGGGGAAAACCCGGTCGTCTCCCGAGGTATATACGGTCTCGCCCACCTGGACGTCGACTTCGTGGCTGACATAGTCGATGCGGCAATCGGTGTGGCCGGTGCCCTTGAGAATGCCCGCCGCGCGGCTGCGTTCGAGCAGCACTCCGACGCCCGCTTCCGGATCGCTGATCAGCATTACCAGCGCCGCGCCTGGGTAGGACGCCTGCACTTTGCCGACGATGCCGTCGGGGGTAATCACGGGCATGCCCGAGGTGACCCCGGCATCCAGCCCGCGGCTGATGAAGATCTCGCGGGAGTTCGAATTAGCCCCTTTGCCGATCACCTGAGCCAGGGTGGTCCGCGAAGCCAGGTCCCCCTGGTAGTCGACCAGTTTTTCCTCGCGCTCGAAGCGCGCCAAGCTGCTGTGGAGTCCGACGTTTTCGAGCTTGAGCTGGGCAACCTCGTGGCGCAGTTGGTCGTTGTCCTTCTTGGTGCCGACCAGCCAGAAGTAATTTTCCCAGCCCGAACCGGCCCATTGGGTGAGCCCGCGCACGCTCTTGGTGACCGGCGTGACGGCCCGCACGGTCCACTCGCGGATCAAACTCGAGCCGTGGTCGGTGCGTACCTGGTAACCCAGCAGGATGATCTGGGCAAACACCACCGCCAGAAGCACCGAAAGGTTGCGGTAGCGGCCGAAAAACTCGTCCACAATGGTCTCGGCTTTCTCCGTTCAGGCGCGGGCGCGCCCTCAGCAACAATAGGCGCCTGGCGCCATGCGTAGTGGCTAGAACAGGCGCAACCGCCTGTCACCGAAGGCCCTGCGGGCCTCGGGGCCTGCCCGACCCCGCGGGAAGAACCATTGGCAAAAGAACCCCGCCGCAGCCCAAGCCCTTCTTGGCAAGCCAGCACGGCACGAAGCAACGGCCCTATTCCAGCGAAATCCGGCGTAACAGCTTGAAATCGCTCAACATACGACCCGTACCCAGCACCACAGACGCCAGCGGATCTTCGGCAATCGACACCGGCAACCCGGTTTCCTCGCGAATCCGCACGTCGAGGTTGCGCAGCAGTGCTCCGCCGCCGGTCAAAACGATGCCCCGATCGCTGATATCGGCGCTCAACTCGGGCGGAGTGCGCTCGAGCGCCACCCGGATGGCGTTCAAAATCGAGCCAACGCAATCCGATAGCGCCTCGCGGATCTCGGTGTCGTCGACGGTCACCGTGCGGGGCACGCCCTCGATTAGATTGCGCCCCTTTATCTCCATCGTCAAGGGCTTGTCGAGTTTGTATGCCGAACCGATCTGAATCTTCACCTGCTCGGCGGTGCGTTCGCCGATCAGCAGGTTATATTTCTTCTTGAGGTAGTTGATGATGGCCTCGTCCATCTCGTTGCCGGCGACGCGCACCGAGCGCGAGTAGACGATGCCCGACATCGAGATGACGGCCACGTCGGTGGTGCCGCCGCCAATATCGACCACCATGTTGCCGGAAGGCTCGGTGATCGGCAGCCCGGCCCCGATGGCGGCCACCATGGCCTGCTCCACCAGATGCACTTCGCTGGCGTGCGCGCGATAGGCCGAGTCGCGCACGGCGCGCTCCTCGACCGGCGTGATTTCGCTCGGCACGCCGATGACGATGCGCGGATGCACCAGCATGCGGCGGTTGTGTGCTTTTTGGATGAAGTAGGTCAGCAGCTTTTCGGTGACCTTGAAATCGGCGATGACGCCGTCTTTCATCGGCCGGATCGCCACGATGTTGCCGGGCGTGCGCCCGATCATCTCCTTGGCTTCCTTGCCGACCGCTTCGACCTCGTTGGTGACCTTGTTCATCGCGACGATCGAAGGCTCATTGACGACAATCCCTTTTCCATGGACATAGACCAGGGTGTTTGCGGTTCCTAGATCGATGGCAAGATCTCGCGAGAATAGGCTAAAGAGCGAACGAAAGTTCATGGACGATGAGGCACCCCATGTAGCGCGTTGTGGCACACGTATAGAGCCCGGCGGGCTCAGCGGAATAGCATGGCGGGAGAATGCGCGCCGGATGCGGGAAGGCCGACGGCCAAGCGTATTCCCTATAACAGTAGCAGCCCTGGGGCATGGCGCGCAAGTTAAGTGTCAAGAATAACTTAGGGGGGCCGCCGAGACGCCGAGGCCGGGGTCTAGAAGCGGCCCCCGGGGGGTGGTCCCTGTTCGGGCTTCAGCGGTCGCGTAAGCCCGGCAGCCCAATACCCTGCCCCCCTACCACGCGGCCGGGCCGGGGATCGTGCGCGTGTGGTGGAAAGTGTATTCGCCCAGCAGCCGCTCCTCACCCGCTTCGCCGACTCCCAACAGCCGCGCGATCATGGTTTCGGAGGGGGCGGCCTTGGCGTAGGTGATCGACATTTGCCAGTGGACGCTGCTCTCCGCCAGAGAAAAAGGGATGTCGGAAAGCCGCGACTGCTCGATGCCGTGGCGGTCGCAAAGGCTGAGATCGACACGTTTTTCCCGGCTCAGATTCGCGGCCAGGCTCCCGATCAGCAGATCGTCTTCGGCGGTTACCGTGCATTGAACGCTGCCCCCCGCCGGCGGAGCATACTGCCGCACGCGCAGGCCTTCGCCGGCGGCGCGCTTCAAAAACATCTCGCTGACGACCATTTGCAGCGAGCCCTCGCGCGCGACTCTGCGGACTCCTTCGGCCAGGGCGACGAGTTCATCGAGCCGCGCCGCGCATGCATCGCAGCCGAACAGATGCTCCTCAACGGCGGCTTCCTCGAATTCGGGCAGCGCGGCCAGCCAGTAGTCGGCCAGGGCCGCTACCTCCAGTGGATTTGCGCAGTTCATGCCGCCCCCATGCAAGTGCGCAGTTGTTGCATCGCGCGATGGCGAATCACCCGGGCGTTGGCTTCCGACACACCCAGGAACTGGGCCACCTCCGCCCCGGTCTGCTCGTCGTAGAAGGTCATCACGACCGCTGCGCGTTCGCGTTCCCTGAGGCCTTGCACACAGCGGGCGAGCTGCTCGTGATCGAGGCGGGGCCTGGGCGGCTCGACCGCGTCCGCCAGACCCGCCCCGAACTGCTCGAGCAGGCGTTGCTTGCGCTGCGTGTTGCGGCGCAGATCGAGCACGGTCATGCGGCAGGTTCCCAACACGAACGAGGCCAGCTTTTCGGGTTCGCGCAGGCGTCCCGCCCGCAGCGCTTCAAGCGCGATGACGAGCACTTGCTGCGTGAGATCCTGTGCGGCGTGCTCGTCGCGGAGGTGACGCAGCCCGTAGAGCCGGATCCGCGGAGCCATGCGTCGGAACAGCTCGGCTTCGGCCGCCGGATCGTTTCCGAGACCGATTTGCCGCACCAGGTCGGCATCGCTAGGTTGGTCGTTTCGCTCAAGCACCATCAGCACATATTTTATGTGTAACGGTGAGCCGCTGTGTTACACATCCGGGTATCGATCGCGGCAAATCCAAAAGACCGGCCCCGAGAAGACCGGGCCCACGGAAGCGGGCCGCCCTGTACAAAGGAGAGCGCAAGTGACCGCACAAGAGCAACAACCCTACCTCAACACACGAGAGGATTCACCCTTGCAGTTTCTGGGTCTGCCGACTTGGTTGAGGTCGACGGGCCAAACCACGCGGGGGGCCTTCGGCCTGGTGGAGCAATCGATGCCGCCCGGGTTCGCGTCGCCCTATCACACGCACCATCTCGAAGACGAAGCGTTTTATGTGCTGGAAGGAGAAATCTCTTTCGTCTGCGGCGGAAAATGGCTCGCGGCCGGGCCGGGAGCGTTCGTCTACGGGCCGCGTGAAATCCCTCACGGCTTCCAGGTGGAAGGCCCCGCCCCGGCCCGGATGCTGCTGATCTGTACCCCCGCCGGTTTCGAACAGTTCGTCGTGGAGATGAGCGAGCCAGCAGCAGACCCGCTGTCGCCGCCGTCGCCGCCCGACATGGCGAAACTCGCCGCCGTGGCGGCGAAATATCAGGTTGAGCTTCACGGCCCGCTGCCTGAGCGGCAGCGAGCAAATGGCGGCATAAAGACCAGCACAGCTGACGGCGGCACCTCGAAGCAAGGTACCGTGGCGGCCGATCCCACCGGCCACAAAGAGTTGAACCTTCGCTGGATTGAGGCTTTCAACCAGCGCGACTGGCCGTTGGAAGCCTCCTTTCGCAGCGCCGGCTTCCAGGCGTTCCTGTCGGGCTCCAAGGAGCCGCTCAACGCCGACGGCTGGGCGGGCTTCATGGCCAGCATCACGGCGGCGTTTCCCGACGCCCACATTTCCCTCGACACGGCCATCGCCGAAGGCGACACCGTGGCCAGCCGTTGGACGATTCGCGGCACCCACCGTGGCGAGTTCCAGGGCATGCCGCCGACCGGAAACGCGTTCGCGGCGCCGGGGATCGACTTCAGCCGCATTGCGGACGGCCGGGTCGCCGAGCACTGGGCGCAGTTCGACATGATGAGCCTGCTGCAACAGATCGGCGCGATGCCCGGCTAGCGGCCGGCAAGTAGCGGACGCCTCAGGCCGGGTCCTTCCACTTCAACTCGGCGTCGGCGCGGCGCACGTAGTTGGCGTCGACGGCCTCGGGTGGCTGGGTCTCGCCGCGCGCGTGCCGTTCGCCGGCCAGCCTGGCGATAGCAGCGGCCAGTGGCTCGCCGGCCGTTGTGTAGCTCCATTGGTCACCCGGCTGGCGCTCGGCGACGCTGCCCGGCTCGAAGATGCCGGGGCTTTGGGCGATGAAGGTGACTTCGCGGCCGGCCAGCGGGCCCAGAAACGTTTCCCAGGCAATAGCGGATTCTTCGACGACCGGACGAAGCTGCTCGTCGTAGACGGCGGTGAACACTTCGCCGCGCCGGGCATCGAGCACCGCGGCGCGATAGCGCCCTTGGGCGAGCGATGCCAGCGCCAGCAGGTTCGAGACGGCCGCCACAGGCTTGCCGTGAACTTCGGCGAACGCCTTCACGGCGGTGAGGCCGACGCGAATTCCGGTGAACGAGCCGGGGCCCGAGGCGGCCGCGTAGCAGTCGATGTCGGCCAGGGTTACGTCGTGGCGCCTCAGCAGTTCGGCGATGAGTTGGTAAAGGACTTGGCCGAAGCCGTCGGGGGCTTCGACCGGCGCCGCCTCAAGGACGGCGCCGTCGCGGGCAAGCGCCAGGCTACCCTGGCGGCTGGTGGTGTCGAGGGCGAGAATCAGCATTGTGCGTTAGACAATTGTGACAAGAGCCGGGCGGTTGTTGCCGGGTTTCGTTGTTGGTTGCGGATTCCGGGTTGCCAGGTTCGGGCTCTTCGCGGATACGCGATCGTTGTGGGTCAGTGCGGCGTTGAGCCTCGCCGCCGCCACGGCGAGGGACAGGCGGTAGCGCCTGTCTCTACCGAACGCCTGCCTCTCGTGTGCCTATCCTTGCTTCTCTCCTACTTCTTTTCGTCCGTCTCTTTCTTCTCCGCGGAGGCGGATCCCGGCGCCGCCAGGCGGTAGGGCTTGAAGGCTTCGAAGACGCGCCCGGCTCCGTCGACCCCCACCAGGCGCACCTGCAAGGTGGCGGGGTAATGGTCGGCGAGCCGTTCGGGCACCGCGAAGCGGCCGAACTGCGCTGTGCCCAGCACGCGAGCTCCGACGCCCGAGCCGGCGACTTCCACCGTCCATAGCCAATAGATCTTCTTCGCCGCGTGGGTGTCTTTGGTCAGCGTGGCATTGAATTCGTATTCCTGGCCGGCCACCAGTTCCTCGCGGTCGGGGAGTTGAATCTTGAACGGCAGGTCGGCGTTGGCGGTCTCGATCGTCTTCACCTTCACCTTGCGCGACTCCAGATAGAACGACTTGTTGAAGTTCTCCTTCTTGCCCTCGCGCCGCACGTAGAGCACCCAGTCGTGGGCATCGTCGGGCGGGTTGCCGCGGAAGCGCTCGCCGTTGAATTTGTCTTTCTGGTCAAGCCAGGTGCCGTCGATCGGGTTGAACCAGCTCACGTCGTACTTGTGCTTGGGGATCAGCAGCTCGACAGGACCCGGTTTCTCGACATAGACGGTGTATTCGATGCCTTCCGGCTTTTCTTCTTCGTAGGGGATCACTTGCAGTCCCAGGGCTTCCCCGCCCTCGACGCGATAGTAAGGCAATAGGTCGAAGTAGCGCGTCTGCTCGAAATACTCGCGCAGGTGCTGCGCGTATTGCACGCCGGGGGCGTCGAGGAAGCGCGGATCGACCGACAAGGTGCCGCCGCCGTAGATGCCGGTGTTGCCGTAGGTGACGTACTGGCCGTGCACTGCGGCGCGCCACATGCGGTGGCGGAACTCGTCGCTATCGACGTGGTTGGGCTGCGACTTGCCCGCGCCGCTATCCTCGTCGGCGAATTCGGCGTTGACCACCGGCGCGCCGTGCAACTCGTAGTCGACCGTCGCCAGATCGACGTCCGAGGACTGCTGCACGATGTAGGTCATCCAGCCGTCGGCCAGCAGCGGGCTCGAGGTCTTCAAGGTGTCGGTCGAGCACGGATGATGATAAGGATCCCAGCGGTCGATGTGCTCGTAGATCTCCTTGAGGAAGGCGCGGCCGTCTTCGTATTCCTCGAACGCCTGCACGCCCTGCCAGGTGATGTTGTAGGCTCCGTAGCGGGCCACCAGGTAGCGGGCATAGCGCTCGCGCTGCTGGCGCTTGGGCAACAGCTCGGCAAGTTGATTGTGGCCGCCGCCCAGGATGAGATCGTAGATGATGCCCTTCTGATTCATGTAGAGCACGCGCTTGTCGACCTCGCGGAAATACTCGGGCAGCGGCATTTCGGGATCGGCGAGCACCTTGCGTGCGTTTTCATCGCGGCCCAGCACGAGACCGCGCAGGTGATTGAACTTCTGCTCCGCGCGCGCGTCGACCAGCTTCTGAAACACGTCCCAGGGGATGGTCGCCAGCGGGTAGCAGGTATCGCCGAGCCAGTAGTGCGGCGTGTTCTCCTGTTGGTATTTGAAAAAGCGCGTGTTAAAGACTTCGATGAAGCCGGGCGAGCGGGCAGCGGTGGCCTCGAAGCTGGCGATTTTCTTGTCGACGCTGGGCAGGTTGGAAATGATGCGAAAATCCCAGCGGCCCTCGAAGTCGGGCGCAAAGCGCAGCTTGAACGAGCGGCCGCCGTCCCAGAAGCCCGGCATGACCTTGGTGGTGCCGCCTTTGGGCGAGCGAAATTCCGCGCGCACCTCGACCGTCATGTAGGGGTTGGGGAACTTAGCTGCTTCCTCCGCGGTCATCTCGAACGAGATCTCGCAAGGTTCGTAGACCGGCGTCGGCGGGCAGACCTCGATGGCGCGCGCCGGCAGCCCGAGCAGCAGGAACAAGCTAAGACTCGCCAGCAAACGCATACCGTGAGGATAAAACGCCGGCCCCCCAGGCGCAATGTGAGCCGGGCCGGGCAGTTCGGAACAGAGCCGTGCAGGTGCCGCGGGGTCGGGACCCCTGGTCCGGGCCCGGGACCGGGTTGAGAACCGAACGATAGCCAACCCGCCGCAGGTTCGCACAAGCCGATCCGAGCCGCGCGCGTCAGCAAGCGGTAGCCGCGATCCGTTCAATCGGCATGAGGGCCGACACGGCGTAAATGCGGGCACAAATCTTGGCCCATCGCACGGCGCAATCCGACAGCAATCGCCGCCGATCAGCAATGCCCCCG
This sequence comes from Terriglobia bacterium, assembly GCA_963824095.1. Lineage (GTDB taxonomy): Bacteria > Acidobacteriota > Terriglobia > Bryobacterales > UBA6623 > JBBDWJ01. The sequence goes on from CAWGNS010000007.1 coordinate 446,800, forward strand.
CCGATAGAACCGCTCGCCGCCACCGCTTGCTCGCGTGCGCGGCTCGGATTGGCTCGTGCGGATTCGCGGCTATAATTGGAACTGGTCCGGATGACTACGAGGTTTCGTCGATCCTTCCACCTCCGGCGCGGCTTTTTCGCGGCCCGCAAGCCGCTGCCGCGTCTGCTTGGCGCGTCGGTTTGCGGCGCTTGGCTGATTGTGATGTCGCTTGCCGGTATGAATGCCCAGGAACTGCCCATTGAGGGCAACGCTGCCTCCGCCGTGCGTGTGGTCGAGTACGAGGACCTGGCGTGCGGCGATTGCGCCAACTACCGCACGATGCTCGACGAGCAGCTGCTGCCGCAATTCAAGGACCGCGTGGCCTTCGTGCACAAAGATTTTCCGCTGCCCAAGCATGTGTGGGCGGCGCGGGCGGCCGTCGCGGGCCGCTTTTTCGCCTCCAAGGACCGCGAGGTGGCTTTGGCCTTCCGCAGCTACTGCCTGGTCCACCGCTACGAGATCACCAACGACAATTTCGGCGAAAAACTCGCCGCGTTCGCAAGCGAGCGCGGCCTCGATCCTAAAGAAGCGGTGGCCTCGCTCGACAACAAAGAGCTGCAACAGCTCGTCAACCACGATTTTCAGGAAGGCGTGGCGCGCGGCGTCTCGAAAACGCCCACCGTCTACGTCGGCCGCAAGCCGTTCATCGAGAGTTTCGCGGTCGAAGACATTTCCGCAGCGATCGAACAGGCGCTGTCCGCCGCACCCTCTCCGCAGTGAACCGTACCCGGCAATTCAAGCAATGAGTGAAACCCCTACGAACGGCCGCCCCGTCGCGATCGTCACCGGAGCAAGCCGCGGCATCGGCCGGGGCATCGCGACCGAGCTGGCGGCGACCCATCGCCTGATCGCCACCTACCGCGGCCGCGAAGACGCCGCGCTTACCTTGCAGCAGGAAACCGGCGCGGAAATCTTCCGGCTCGACATCGCCTCGGCGGCCGACCGCCAGGCGCTGCTGGCGTTTTGCCAGGAAAAGTTCGGCCGCCTGGATCTGCTGGTCAACAACGCCGGTATGGCGCCGCGCGTGCGCGCCGATCTGCTCGAGGCGAGCGAGGAAAGCTTCGACGAGCTGATCGCCACCAACCTCAAAGGGCCGTACTTTCTCACACAAGCGGCCGGGCGCTGGATGCGCGAACAGCAAACGGGCCGCATCGTGTTCATTACTTCGATCTCGGCCTACACCTCGTCAACCAACCGCGGCGAGTATTGCGTATCGAAGGCCGGCCTGAGCATGACGGTGCAGCTTTTCGCCGACCGCCTGGCCGCCGAAGGCGTCACCGTGTTCGAGATCCGCCCCGGCGTCATCGAGACCGACATGGTGGCGCCGGTGAAAGCGAAATACGACAAGCTGGTGGCCGACGGAATCTTCCCGCAACCGCGCCTGGGCAAGCCCGCCGACATCGCCAAAGCCGTGCGGGCTATCGCCGACGGATTGCTGGACTACTCGACGGGCCAAGTGCTCGATGTGGACGGCGGGTTCCACTTGCGGCGGCTTTAGCGCGGGATGACGGCCAGGGCGGTTTGTCGTTCAGGCAGTCTGCCCCGGGCGTGGCACAGGCAATCCTGCCTGTGCTCCGGAGTCGACCTTTTCGCATTCCCCGCCAATGTGGCGCGGGCCTCTGGCCGGCAGGGCCGACCTGGAGGTCGGCCTTCCCTTGCTCTTTTCCCCTCACCCCCGATAGATCCGGTCTACCGACGTAGAAGGAAACGTCGGCCCCGCAGGCCGACGCAGCCGGCCGGAGGCCCGCGCCACAGTACTTACACCAGCAGGTCCAGCGCAATCGCGTCGTGGTCGGAGAGCGGCACGGCGCGGCCTTCGCGCAGGTCGTGCACGACCTCGGGGTGTTCGCATTTGAGCTTGCGCGTGGCGAACCAGTCGATCTTCAGCGGGCATTGGCCGTTGTGGTTGCGCAGCGCCCAGCGGATGAAAGCGAAGCACCAGCCCGGCACCCACTCGTTCAGGTTCTTGTGCGTCTTGACGTCCTCCACGTCGTAGGATGTCGTCCTCTCTCCGAGCACATTACAGCTTCGGTATTCGAAGCCGCGGCTTTCGAGCAGCGTGAACAGCTCGCGCTCGAAGTGCCGGTAGGGATGCAGGTAGTGGTTGCGGATGACCTTGTCGGGTCCCATGAAGACCCGCAGCCAGAAACCCATGATCGCCCGGAAGGCACTCGATGAATTGTAAGTGGTGGTGTTCCAGTCGCCGCCGATCATGGCCGGGCCGCTGCCGCGCAAGGCGTTGAGCACGTCGCGCATCTGGTTGTGGCGGTGGCGCTGGCTCGACTGCGCGTCCAGGTGAACCGAAACGGCCTCGAGTTCGTAGTTGGGAAACACCACTTCGGCGACGATCGCGGTCTGGCGGCCGAGGCGCTTCTCGCGGCCCTTCATCTTGTCCTTGCCGTTGCGCAGCGGAATCGCGCGGACGTTCCGCAGCGGGTAGCGGCTGAGAATCGCGTTGCCGTGCAAGCCCAGGTCGTTGGCGCCCTCGACGTGATGCTCGACGCCGGCGCCCTTGGCGAGATTGAGGTAGCAGGGAGCGAAGGCGAAGTGCATCTGCAGCTCGCGCGCCAGTTCCTGGGCCACCGCGTGGTTGGACGACCGCGCCATCCCGACATCGGTCTCGGTGAGCAGCAGCACGTCGGCCCCGGCCAGCCGGGGATGGCTCTTGAGGGCTTCGAGCTGCCCCTCGAACTGGATGCCGCGCTCCAGATTCCAGGCGACGATGCGGTAGCGCGACCGCGCCGGCGCGGCGGCGCGGGTGTAATCGCCGGTTTCGGGCGACTCCAGCACGGCGTGGACGCGATCCTCCAACGACAAATAAAGCGGATCGCTTTCCAACTCCGGCGTCGAGCCGTGACGAGCCAGTTGCGGGAAGTGCGGGGCCAGCTCTTCGCGGATGATGCGGTACACCGCGTCCACCGGCGGCCGGGCGGCGGGCTGCGCGGCTGGCATCGGTTGGTCCGCCTGGATGGGGTTGCCGGCTTGGATCGGTTTCGCTGCCACGTTGGGAACGCCTGACTTTCCATTGAACCACGACCGGGGCCCGCGTTTCCGCGGCGCGCTCCACCCAGCCGAACACAAAGCCGGGTCGGCGCGGCTGTGCTTCGGCGTGAAACGAAACAGGCGGCCCGGGACTCTGCGGATCGAGGTGTATGGACAGGCACACGCGACGGCTGGCGGCCCCCTGCCCGGTTGGCTATACTATTCGCTGACCAGGGCTTCCCATCTCGTTAGCGGCGCTGAGTTATTTCTCGCTGTTGGATCCCGCCAGCCTGTGATAAGATGGGGCCGTCTGTCTAAGCCGTAAGGGAACATACACCTCCACGGGTTCCCGCGGGCTTTAAGCCAAACCCCTGATGGTTCGGGGTGGGCCCAGCGGCTACAATCACCACAATGCTTGATTCAGAGATCGCCGTGCGGTCTTCGGATTCGCAATTTTCTTATCAGCCGATCGTGACGGCCTCCCCAGCAAGCGCCCCGCGCAATACCGCCTTCGAGTCCATCGCCCTGGTGGTGGTGTGCACGATTATCGGCGCCGCGGCGCAAATCCTGATGCGCCATGGGGCGGCTCACCTGGAGGGCTCGACAGCGGCCGGCCTGCTCAAGAACTGGGAGTTGATGGCGGGCTATGCCTGCCTGGCCGTCAACACCGGGCTGTTGATCCTGGCGTTGCGGCACGGCGAGCTGTCGGTGCTGTATCCGATCATCGCCCTGACCTATGTGTGGGTCACGATTCTGTCGCCGATGTTCTTCGGCGATGTCATCAATAGCTATAAGATCGCCGGTGTGGCCTTGATCGTGCTCGGGGTTTCGTTCATCGGCCTCGGCAGCCGCTCATGAGAACTCCGTTTTCTTCCATGGTCCTGGTCTTCGTGGCGAGCGTCATCGGCTCGCTGGCGGCGGTGTTGCTCAAGTGCGGCGCCAACCGTCTGCGCAAACCCTACATTCGAGCCGCCACCTGGCTGGGCGCCGGAATCGGCTTGTTCTGCATCTCGTCGGTGTTCTACGTTTGGGGCCTCAAAGACGGCAGCCTCACGGTGCTGTATCCGATGGTTTCGCTGGGCTACGTATTTTCCCTGGTGTGGTCGCGGATTTTCTTCGGGGAGCCCTTCAACCGCCACAAAGTGATCGGCCTGGCGCTGGTGCTGCTCGGCGTTTTTTGCATCGGCCTGGGAAACGAGTAGCCAGTGGCGCAGGGCTCCGGCCTGCCCAAACAGCCTTGACCTACTCACACCGCAAGCGGGACGCGGCGACCCCAGCGGCCATCCACCCTATCCTTTGCAACCTTCCAACCGGCTTGATTGCGTCGGGGCCCTCCGTCCCGAGGAATCGGGACGCGGCAAACCTGGGGGTTCGCGCCACCGGCGACGATTCGCTATCTCAGTGGGGCAAGCCCCTGGCCTGCCCAAACAGCCATGTCAGCAAGGAAGGAGCCATGGGCTTAGCCTACTCGTCGTCCACCGGCTTCTGGTGCCGAGGCAGCATGGCGATAGCAGTGGCTCCAATCGCGGCCATGCCGAACACGGCCCACAGCGCCGAGGAGTAGCCGCCCCACAGGGTGCGCAGCGCCGCCACGATGCGCGGGAACCAGAACTGCGAGATCGTGTCGCTGGGCAGGATCGCCGACATCGCCTTGCCCAGGCTCGCCACGCCAAATTGATCGGCCGCCATCAGCGGAATCAGCATGTAGTCGGCGCCCAGCGCGAACCCGAAACAGATCGCGAACACGTAAACGAAATTCGGCTGCTGCGGCGTAATCAAAAACAGCAACGGGATCGAGACCGCCACGATCGCGTACGTCACCAGCATCACCAGCTTGCGCGGGAACTTGTCGGCCAGGTAGCCGGCCAGCAGGCGCCCGCCGATGCTCGATATCAGATAGACGGACGAGGCCTGACTCCAGACCGCGTCGCGCGCCGCCTGCTGCACGAAGCCTTGCTCCTCGAGCACGAATTTCAGCAGGAAGTTCACCGCCGCGATCGAGCCGATCGACGCCGCGCTGCCGACCAGCAGCAGCCAGAACGGTGACTTGCTCATCAGGAACCCGAACGACTTCTGCTGTGGCAGGCTGACCCGTACGACCTCGTCGGGGGACTCTTTGCCGTCGGGAAGCTGGCCGATATCCTCGGGCTTGTCTTTGATCATCAACAGCGCCAGCGGCCAGGCCAGCAGCAGCAGGAAACTCAGGATCTTGAGCGTGAGCGTGTAGGCGTCGTTGGCGCTGAGCCCGGCGGGGCCGCCGCGGGCCGCGTTGATGAGCGGGGCCATGGTGTGCTGGATCCCCGATTCCCAACCGCTCTGCGGCGGATAGCTGTCGCGCAACTGGTTCACCAGCCAGGGGCCGACCTTGTTGCCGATGGCGCCGACCACGCCGACCCCAACGTAGGCGATCCCCATCGCGAACCCGCGCCGTTCTTTGTACCAGTTGGAAATGATGATCTGATGCGGAATCGGCCCGGCCAGAAAGTAGCCGAACATGTACATGCACCAGCAGGCGTAGTATTCGTAGGGGCTGTCGCCGAGCCGGCCGAACCATTGGAAGGCGATGAAGGTCATGCCCGTGCCGATGATGATCAGCAATCGCGGGCTGACGCGCGGCACGATGATCGGGCCCGCCCAGATCGTCAGCAGCACCGCCAGCGGCGCCCCGGTGGTGATCAATTCCTGCGTCCAGCCGTGATCGTCGCGCAGGTAATCGAAAAAGAACGCGATGTTGTAGTAGGGAAACCCGGTCGACAAACCGAAGGTGATAAAGCAGGCCGCAATAATCCACGGCCCGTAGAAACTCTTCTTGGCTGACTTCATGACTGGCTGGACACCGCTTCCATGCGCACTTCGACTGTAAGCGTCCCCACAGTGTACACGAACACAACCGCAGATCAACACCGGGCAGGCGCGAAGGGCCGCCGCGACCGTGCGCCGGCGGACACCGGATGCGGCGCGGCGCGGCACCGGACTCAGCGCGACGCGCCATTCAGAGCCGCGGGCGTCAGCCCACGCTGAGCGCTCGCCCCGCGGCCGCAACGCTCGCTAACAACCGCGATCGCATCCACCGGCCTTTGAGCGCGGGCTGACGCCCGCGGCTCCGAGTGGCGCATCGCGCCCGCGTTCGATCGCGAGCCAAATTGGGCCTTCACGCCTGCATTCGAATCGCCTTCCGCCTGCGTGATAAGCTACCAGCTAAACCCCTTCCCACCGGGAAAAGCGTCGATGAAAGCTCGCATTCTCGTTGCGATCGTTATCGGGCTCGTTTGGTCGGCCACCACCGCGCCAGCGGCCGGCCTGATGGTGCAGGTGCGGGCGCTGGCGTTGCGGCGCAACATCGCGGCCGCGCGGCAACTCGTCGAAAGCAATCGCCGGCCGCCGACGCAAACAACCGTCGAGTGGCTGGCGGCCGCGTCGTGGCTGGCGCGCGGCGCGAGTTTCGCCGGCCAGTGGGACGTCGCCCAGCCCTACGCCCAGGAAGCCTTCGACGGCAGCGTCAGGCTGCTCGCCGGGCGTTCCCTCGACGCCGAGCCTTACCTGCCGATGGCCTTGGGCGCGGCGATTGAAGTACTCGCGCTTTCCTATGACGCCGCCGGCGACCGCGGCGCGGCGGTCGATTTCCTGCGGCGCCAATACACCGCCTACCGCGCGACTTCCATCGGGCCGCGCATTCGAAAAAACACGCTGCTACTGAGCCTGGAGGGCAAGCCCTTCCCCGCGCTGACCGTCGAGCAGCACCTCGGCCCGCCGCCCAGCAGCCCTCAACAGCTCCAGGGAAAGGTCGTGCTGTTTTTCTTCTGGGCGCACTGGTGTTCCGACTGCAAGATGCAGAAGCCGATTCTTGAACAGCTCCACCAACGCTACGCCGGTCGCGGGCTGGTGATCGTGGGGCCGACGCAGTTCTACGGTTACGCGGCGGGCGGGATGGAGGCGACTCCCGCGCAGGAGCTCGACTATCTGCGCGGCGCCTATCAGAAGAGCTACCCGCTGCCGTCCTGGATGAGCGTGCCGATCGGCCGCGAGAACTTCCTCCATTTCGGCGTCAGCACGACACCTACGCTGGTGCTGGTCGACCGCCAAGGCATCGTGAGGATGTATCACCCCGGCCGCATGAGCGGCGAAGAATTGGAAGCGAGGATTCAACGACTGCTGGGTGGGTAAAGCTGAGGATTGACGCAGGAAGCCGCGCGAAACGGCACTCAGAGCCGCAGGCGTGAGCCTGCGCTGAGCAGCGTGATTCCGGCAGAGTTCTCGGACGAAAGCGTGGGTGGGTTCACCGCGGGCTCACGTCCGCGGCTCTGAGTGGGCTGGGCAAGGCCGTGTGCTGGATGCGACCGGTGTGCTGGCGCGTTGCCCTCCAGCGTCGCTACGCCCGCCAGCCTACCGAGCGGGCCCAGGCATGCATCGCTTCGCGGCGCGCTTTGACTTCCTCGGCCGACCTCGGCTTTTCCAGCCTGGCGCGTGCCCCCTCTTCGGACAACGGCGGCAGTCCAACGCTCTTGCGCCGCTGGTTGACGAATTCCGGATCCTCCACCGTCCATAAGGTCGAGAAACCTTCTTCGTCCCAATCGTACTGCGTTCCGTATACCTGCGGGTCGCCTTCGAAAAAGCGGATGCGATCCAGAACGTAGGCCGGCTGCCAGTCGGGGACCTCGCCCGTCGCGGCCGCCTGCTGCAACAGCGGCAGGCAGCGGCGCAACAAGTCGGGGCGGGAAATCGCATGCTGCAGCGTGCGCCAGGCGGCCTCGGCGCCATCGTCTCCCACCAGACTTCGCACGGGCCAGCCATGCTGCTCGACGATCGCCTCGAGCCGCACCGCATTGCGTTGGTGCACTTGCTCCATCCGCGGCGCGTATCCCTCGCCGAGTACGCCTTCTTGAGCTAGTTCTTCCCGGACGCGAAAGTCCTCGGCCTGCATCGCCAGCAGTTCATCGCGAAGAGTTGTATTCATAGACGACAACGTTTGTGCGCTCCTTGGCGCGCAGACTCTAGACGCGCGACTCGCGTCGAGCGTTGCAAGGCGCTAGGGCGGCGCACCGAACTGGGGAGGCCCGCGTTTGCGGAAGCCGGACACGGCGGAACAGCTCTACGTGGAGGTACGGACGCGATCACGCGGCCGTGGTTACCCCCAGCCGCGTTAGCGCTTCCGCTTATTAGTCATATATCACATCAAGAGCGTGGCGGCATGGTGAAACGTAAATTTTCGCCGCCAGTGTTGCGTTCTCCATCACCCTTTGCCGGGTCCGCGTGCCGGCGGACTCCGGGCCGGCGCGGCCTGCTATTCTGGTTGTCGGCCGTTCCGCGCCGCTTCTGGAGGCTAAAAGAGCTACCCTTTCAGAAGCTTTTCAAGGAGCATTCCGATGAGCATGCAACGTCCGAACCGCAGATCGTTCCTGACCGCGTTGAGCGCCCTGCCCGGCGTCGGCGCGCTGCTGCCGGCCGGCTTCGCCGCCGCGCCGCGCGAGTTCCAGGCGCGCGACGTCGCCGCCGAGTTGGGCGTGCGCACCCTCATCAACGCCGCCGGCACCTACACGACGCTGTCGGCCTCATTGATGCCGCCCGAGGTTTTCGCGGCCATGCAGGTGGCTTCGCGGAAATTCGTGCCGCTCAACGAACTGCACGACGCGGTGGGAGCGCGCATCGCCGAGCTGCTACATTGCGAAGCAGCCATGATCACCGCCGGCTGTGCCTCGGCGCTGTCGCTGGCCACCGCGGCCTGCGTGGCCGGCTCCGACCGCGACAAGATCCGCCAGATCCCTGACACCCACAATCTCAAGAACGAGGTCATCATCCAGAAGGGGCACCGCAACGGCTACGATCACGCCATCCGCAACGCCGGCGTCGAGATCGTCGAAGTCGAAACCTCGCGCGATCTGGAATTGGCCGTCAACCACCGCACCGCGATGATGGCGTTCTTCAATTTCGCCACGCCCGACGGCCAGATCGGCCACGAGGAATACCTGGCGGTCGCCAAGAAGAACGGCATCCCCACCGTGATCGACGCCGCCGCCGACGTGCCGCCGGTCGACAATCTCTACCGCTTTACCAAGATGGGCTTCGATCTGGTGGCCTTCTCGGGCGGCAAAGGCATGCGCGGCCCGCAATCGTCGGGCATGCTGCTGGGCCGCAAGGACCTCATCGCCGCCGCGCGCATGAACGACAGCCCCAACTCCGACTCGTTGTGCCGCACCAACAAGGTCAACAAGGAAGAGATGATCGGCATGCTGGTGGCGCTGGAGATGTTCGTCAACCGCGACCATGATGCGGTCTGGAAAGACTGGGAAGCGCGCTGCTCGCGGATCGGCGCCGCCGTCGCTGGAATCAAGACCGTCCAGTCCGAGACCTTCGTTCCCGAGATCGCCAACCACGTGCCGCATCTGCGGATCGTCTGGGACGAAAAAGCGGTCGGTATGTCGTATCACGATGTAGCCAGGAAGATGCGCGAAGGCGAGCCCAGCATCGAAGTCCGCCCCGGATCCCAGGACGCCCTCGAGATCGGGGTCTGGATGCTCGAGCCGGGCGAAGACGAAATCGTCGGCCGGCGGCTGCACGAAGTGCTGCAAGGCTAAGCGCCGGGTCAGCAGGACCGGCCGCAACCAGCCTGCGTAACAAAAAATGGAGCCGCGGGCGGAAGCCCGCGGGCCGCCGGAACGTGCCGCGGGGCATGGGAGACGCGCTACCTGGCCCATGGGAACGTCGCTGTGTTGCGCGCCGCGATCGATTCAGGATTCGCGGAGCAAAAGAGGTGACTGTCCTTCTCCGGTGGCCCTTCGGGCAGACATCCTGCCGCTTCGGCCCGCCGACCTACGCCTGCGGCTCTGTTTTCTCGGTCCGCCGCGGCGTGCTGCTTCGCCCGTGCAAAACGGCGGGCGGACAACAGAATGGAATCCGCTGCGGGGTGCTGCTATGCCTTTGGCAAGCGCCGTGGGAAACAGGACGCTTTCTCGCCGGGCGGTCTCTTGCTCGGGTACAATGGGGTGCTTTTATGAAAGTAATCCTTGGCGCCGACCATGGCGGCTTCGCCCTCAAGCAGGAGCTGACCGAGACCTTGCGGCTGGGCGGCCATGAGATCGTCGACGTCGGCGCGCTGCGCTACGACCAGGGCGACGACTACCCCGACTTTGCTTTGGCCGTGGCCCACGCGGTGGCCCGCGGCGAGGGCGAGCGCGGCATTCTCGTGTGCGGCAGCGGCGTGGGGGCCTCGGTGGCCGCCAACAAAGTCCGCGGCGTGCGGGCCGCGATCTGCCACGACACGTATTCGGCGCACCAGGGCGTCGAGCACGACAATATGAACGTGCTGTGCCTGGGCGGCCGGGTGGTCGGCGTCGCGCTGGCCGCCGAACTGGTCCAGGCCTTCGTGGGGGCGCAGTTCACCGGCGAAGAACGCCACGCCCGGCGTCTAAAAAAAGTCCTGGCGGCCGATAATAGTCGAGACTAGCCGTCCGCGGGCGGCCGCCGCCGGAGCCTCGCCCCCCGGCCAATTCCAAGCCGCTGCCGCCAGCATGCCCAATATCCTCTACCTGCACGGGTTCGCTTCGGGTCCGCTATCGCAGAAGGGGCGCTACTTCCACCACCAGTTCAGCATGCTCGGCGGCGACGTGTTTCAGCCCGACCTCTCCGAGGGCAATTTCCGCGAGATGACCCTCAGCAGCCAGCTCCAGGTGATCGACCGCGAGGTGCGGCGCATCGAGCCCGCCCTGGTGATTGGATCGAGCCTTGGCGGCCTGCTGGCGGCGCTCTACGCCTCGATGCAGCCGGCGCTGGTACCGCGGCTGGCGCTGCTGGCACCCGCTTTCGGGATCACCCGCCGCATGGCCGAGCAGATCGGTGAAGACGGCATCGAGCAATGGAAGCAGGAGGGCAACCGGCCCTTTTACCACTACGGCGAGCGGCGCATGATGCCGATCGACTACGGTTTCTACGAGGACGCCCTGTGGTACGACGAAAACCCGGCGATCAGCCAGCCGGCGCTGATTTTCCATGGCCGGCGCGACGACGTGATTGACCCCTCGGTCTCGGTTCAGTTTTCCTGGGGCAAACCTAACGTACAATTGGAGTTACTGGACTCCGACCACCAGTTGCTCGATGTCCTGCCCGAGGTTTGGGAACGCTTGGCGTCGTTTTATTATGAAAGTGAACCCTCCGATGGACACCGAGCGTAGTTCGATACACGAGGCGATGGAAACCGCGCCCCGAGCTTTGGTGGAGGCAGCGCTCCGTGACCCGGAGGCGTTTGCCGCAATCATCGACCGTCACAAGTCGATGGTGTTCAGTCTCGCGTTTCACTTTTTTCAAGAGCGGACGGTAGCGGAAGACATCGCCCAGGAAGTCTACCTGGAGCTGTTTCGCAACCTGCGGCGGATCGAGTCGGACTTGCACCTGGTCTATTGGCTCAGGCAGGCGGTGACGCGCAAGTGCATCGACCAGACGCGGCGGCTCAAGCACCGCCGCTACCAGCCGCTGGAAGAGATTACCGAACCGGGGTTCGAGCCCGTGTCGGGAGACCCGATGCTGGCCGAACTGCTGCAGAAGAAGATCGCCACGCTTCCCGAGAAGATGCGACTGGTCATTATTCTGCGGTTTCAGGAGGACATGAGGCTCTCGGAGATTGCGGAGCTTTTGGAGATGCCGCTGAACACGGTCAAGACGACGTTACGGCGGGCGTTGGCTCGCCTGAAACGCAAAGTCGCCGATCTGGAATTAGAGGTCGCCTATGCATCCAACGGGAGATGAACTCAGGCAGGCTTTGGCGCGCCGGCAGCCCGCAGCCGACTTTACGGCGCGCGTGATGCAGCAGGTGCGGGCCGAGCGGCGGGTGCGCCGCTTTCCGCTCAAGCGCTGGAGCATCGTCGGGGCGATCGCGGCTTCGCTGACCGTGGGAATCTATGTGCGCCACCAGCGCCGCCCGCTGCCGCCGGCGATGCCCTCGCCGCAGGCCGAGCTGGCGGGCGAACAGCTCTACGAAGCCTTGCAACTGGCCGGTTGGCAAATCCACGTGGCGCGGGAAGCCGTCTTCGAGGCGCCGCCGGAGAAATTGCAATGAAGATGATCACAAGATGGTTGATTGTGGCATCGCTGGTGGTGCCCTGCTGGGCCCAGACCGGCCCTCAGATCGATATGAAAAACCTGCAGGCGCTCGAAAGCAAAGCGGAGCAGGTGGTGAGCGTTAACCTGGAGGGCGAGACGCTCGACGAGGGCAGCAAGATTCTCGCGATTCGCAACGGCGTCAGCAAGTCGGTCAAGGAACTGGTCAAGGGTCTCAAGGGGGTCTACCTGCGGCGGTTCTGGTTCGGCGGCAAGAAGTCCTATGAAGACGCCGACGTCGAGCCGATCCGCAAGGAACTCCAGCGGCCCGGCTGGGCGCCGATGATCGACGTCAAAAACCACAACAAGAGCGAAGCCGTGACGGTGTACTCCTACACCGAGAACAACCGCATGACCGGCGTCGCGGTGTTCTCAGCCGACGATAAGGAAGTTACGGTGGTGAATATCGTTGGCCCGGTCGACCTCGAAGCGCTCTCGGAGTTGGGCAAGCAGATGGGCCTGCCCGCGTTGCACTTGGCCACGACCGATCTGACGACACCGCCGCCGGCGGCGCCCGTCAAGCCAGCCAAGTAGCGCGGGGGAGTTGGCAAACACAGGCCCTCAGGTAGCTTCCCGCCGCGAAGCACTGCAGAGGCTAGGCCTGCCACCCTTGGCGTGAACCTCCAGGTTTGCCGCGTTGCGATGCGTCGCGACGTAGGGCCCCGGCCCTCAACGTCGCGCAGGACATCGAAAAAGCTGGAGCCCGGCCGGTAAGAAGCCATCCCCCGGCCCCACCGACACCAACCCCCACCGGCAAAAAGCCGGGCCCCCAACCCGAGGCCAAAACCCCGGCCACCGTGCCACTTCAGCCCGCGGGCTTCCGCCAGCGGCTCTGTTTTTTTGGGTCGTTTCTTCGGGTCGCGGCCCCAGCGCCCATTCATCTACCCCTGCTCGCGCTCGAGCAACCGCCGCTTGCGCTCGACGCCCCAACGATACCCAGCCAGCCGGCCATCGGCGGCAACCACGCGATGGCAAGGGATCGCCACCGCCAAGGCGTTGGCGGCGCAGGCTCCGGCGACCGCGCGGGCCGCCCGGGGGCTGCCCATCCGCGCCGCGATCTCGCTGTAACTGCTGGTTTTCCCCGCCGGGATCTGCCGCAGCGCTTCCCAGACGCGGCGCTGGAACGCGGTGCCACGCACGTCGAGCGGCAGGTCGAGGCCTTGGGCGTGCGCCGGGTCGTCGATGAAGCGCACGACCTTGTCGATCCAGTCGGCGAAACCGGCCGGAGGCTTGGTCAGGGTCGCGTTCGGAAAACGGGCCTTGAGGTCCGCCTGTAGATCGGCGGCCTTGTCTCCCAGCAGAATCGCGCAAAGGCCACGCGCCGTGGCGGCGACCAGCACGCGGCCCAGCGAGCAGCGCCCGATGGCGTGCCACACCGCTTCGCCCTGTCCTCCGTTGCGGTAGGCCGAAGGCTTCATGCCGAGAATTTCCGGAGCGACTTCGTAGAAGCGTCCCGACGAGTTGAAGCCGGCGTCATAGATAGCCGCGGTCACTTCCGAGCCTGCTTGCAGGCTGCTCTGCACCTTACTGTGACGGTGTGCCGCCGCATAGGCTTTCGGTGTGACCCCGGCGATGCGTTTGAACAGCCGGTGGAAGTGGTAGGGGCTCACGCCCGACTGCGCGGCCAGCTCGGAAAGGCGAGGGGGCTCCTCCGCCGACTCGATCGCGCGGCAGGCCGCGGCCACCAAGGCGGCCTCGCGCTCCGGACGCGGCGGCGCGTCAGGCCGGCAGCGCTTGCAAGGCCGGTAACCGGCCCGTTCGGCGTCGGCGCGCGTGGCGTAGAACGTCACGTTCTCGCGGCGCGCCGGCCGCGCCGCGCACGACGGCCGGCAATAGACGCCGGTGGTCTTGACCGCGAAAAAGAAATGCCCGTCGGCCGCCGCGTCGCGACGGCGCAATGCCTCCCACTTCTCCGAAGTGGTGGAAAAGGGCTGTCCAGCCGGGTTGGGCGTGGTCGGCAACATCGATTCAGTCGCTATTGCGTTCATCGTACACCTCGGGAACTTTCGTTCGAAATATCGGAATCGTTTTCAGTCTAGGCGCGCCGACCGCGAGGGGCACTCCGCTTCTTGCTCGCCAATTCAAGAAGCGAAAATTCGTGGTTCCGGAGGATCTGGGGAAGGTAGAGACAGGCGCTCTCGCCTGTCCTCGCCGTGAAACGGCGAGCGGGTGCCGCGAACAGGAGCGGCGAGTTTGGGGACAGCGAGAGCTGGCCGCTGCCAGACAATGCCCGGCGGTTGTCGGCGGGATGGGGCGGGGTTTCCGTGCTCGCCGGCGAAGAGCGTCGACGGCACGTCGACGCCGCCGGCCGGAGGCCCACGCCACGTCTGCCGGCTCCACGCTCCGCAGCGCGCCACCCGCGCCCCGCTGGCCATTGCTTGGCGTCCATCACTTGTTTGCCGGAAATGCTTCCGCGGCGAGTTTCGTGGCGTGGTCGCGCAAGTCGATCGGCCAGGCCTCCACCATCTCATCGAAGCGCGCGCGGTTGCCGGCGAACAGGGCGCGGGTCGCTTCCTCGAAACCGGGTTCGTTGCCGGCCATGGCCGACATGAAGCGATAGGACGCCTCCTGTGCCCGCCGCACGCGGTCCCGGCCTTGATGGACGCGGCGGGCTTCGTCGACCAGACGCCGCAGGGCGACCGAAGCGCCCCCCGGCTGGCGATTGAGCCAATCCCAATGACGCGGCAGCAACGTGACCTCGCGGCCGACCACCCCCAGTTTGGGGCGCCCGGGCCGGCGGGGGACCTCGCGGTCGTTGCGGACGGCTGCGGCGGGATTGGCCCCAGGCGCCTCCGCGGGCGTTTCCGGCAGCCTGCGCACAACGTCGTCGGCCGTGCCGCGAAGGTCGAGGTCGATCATCTGACCATTGCCATCGTCAAAGACGAGCACCGGAGCCCGGTGGCCGCGATCGGCGGCTGCCTTGACCTCGAGGGCGACCGTCCGCAGCGGGCCGGAAGCGATCCGGCGGGGTCCTTCAAAGGCTGTGTATTGAGTATGTTGCGATTCCTGCATGAAAGATTCCCTGTGCTCCCAATGAAACTGTTTGACCAGGATAAAACAATATTACCATGGTAAAACATAAGTGTCCAGAAGTTGGTTCTGCGCTTCGAAAATACTTCCCTTTAGCGCCCGTCTACGCCGTTCTGACGCGGCTTGCGCCGCCGATTTGTCCGTGGGGAAGGGTGGCGGATGATGGAACTCGACATCCTCCTACGGCGTCATTGGTTATCCTGAACCTTGGCGCGTTTGCGGAGATGCTGCGCACCTGCACGGAGCCAGGCTGGCATGCAGGATGAGGGGGCCGCCTGACGGCGGCGACGGGCGAAAGCGCCGGTCTTTACACAGAACAGAAGGGATCCGTTCCACGGGGCCAGCGCGGTTGCTCGGGGCTGGGCTGTTGACCGCGGGGCGGCGGTCGTTGTAGGGTCGAACGCATGGTCATTGGGCGCTATTTCCTCGCTTTGGCTGTGGCCGTGATGGCGGGCTCGCCGCTGGCGGAGGCGCAGCTCTCCACCGCCGGCAACCAATTGTGGAGCCAGGGCTTCGACGGCATTCTGGGCAACTACGAGAGCGGCGACCGCTTCGGCTCAGCGATAACCGCCGGTGATTTCAACGGCGACGGCTGGGACGATCTGGCGATCGGCTCGCCGGGCGAGAGCGGCGCGCGGGGCATCGTCAACGTCATTTACGGCAGCCCGGGCGGGCTCACGCCCGACAACAACCAGACCTGGGAACAGGGCGTAGGCATCGACGGCAACGCCGAGTCCGGCGACCAGTTTGGCGCGGCCGTCGCCGCCGGCGATTTCAATCACGACGGTTTTGACGACCTCGCGATCGGGGCGCCCGGCGAGGACGACACGCGCGGGATCGTGCAGGTGATCTACGGCTCGCCCGCCGGGCTCACGGCGCAGAACAACCAAGCTTGGCGGCAGGGCAAGGACGATATTCGCGACAGCGCCGAGGTCGGCGACTCGTTCGGATTCTCGCTGGCAGTGGGCGACTTCAACGGCGACGGCTTCCCGGATCTGGCGGCGGGGTCGCCGGGCGAGAACAATTCGGCCGGCCTGGTGATCGTGATGTTCGGCTCGTCGAGCGGCCTGCGCTCCAACGGCAACCAACGCTGGCGCGAAGGCGACGACGGTCTGCGCGGCAGCGGCGAGAATTTCGATCTGTTCAGCTACGACCTGGCGGCGGGCGATTTCAACGGCGACGGCTACGACGACCTGGCGGTAGGGACCCCCGGGGAAAATAATGCCCGCGGCACGGTCAACATCATCTATGGCTCGGGCGGCGGCCTCACCGCCGACGGCAACGTGCGCCGCCAGCAAGGCGACGACGGCGTACCCGACGACGACGAGAACAACGACGGCTTCGCCGAGGTCCTGGCGGCAGGCGACTTTAACGGCGACGGCTTCGTGGACCTGGCGGTGAGCGCGCTGGGCGAAGACGACGGCCGTGGCACGGTAACGATCATTCCGGGCTCGAGCGGCGGGCTGACCGGGGCGGGCAGCGTCCGCTGGCGTCAGGCCGAAGACGGCGTGGGCGGCGACAGCCGCGAGGCGGGCGACCGCTTCGGCAGCGCCCTGGCCGCCGGCGACTTCAACGCCGATGGCTTTCCCGACCTGGCAATCGGCGTGCGCGGCGAGGATAGCAACCGCGGCCTCGTGCAGACTCTTTACGGCGGCGGCGGCGGACTCACCACCGAGGGCACGCAGGTGTTTGCGCAAGGCTTCGATGGATTGCAGGACTCCGCCGAAAGCAGCGACGATTTCGGATTCGATCTGGCCGCGGGCAACTTCGGCTCCGACTCCGCCGCCGATCTGGCCGTGGGCGCGCCGGGCGAAGACAACGACGCCGGCGTGGCGCACGTCCTGTTCGGCGGCAGCCTGTTTCCGACGCCCGTGGTGCTCTCGGCGGTGGGCGGAGGCCTTAGTGTTCCGCCGGTGGCTGCCGCTTCCTACAACGCCATCGTGACCCTCTTTGGCGAGAATTTCCTGGCGGCGTCCTCTGCGCTACGGCCACCAGCGGCGCGGCGGGCAAATGCGTCCTGGCCGGGCGCGGACCAGGCTACGGCGTTGCCCACCATCATCGACGGCGTGTGCGTCGAAATGAGCGGCCGGCGCGCGCCGCTGTTCGCCGTGTTTCCCGGGCAGATCAACTTGCAAGCAGCAATCACGCCGGGAGTGAGTCCGGTCACGGTGGAGGTGATCGTCAACTGCGATCAGCCCGACGCGCTACGCAGCAACGCCTTCAGCCTGCCGGTCGCCGCGGCCTCGCCGGAGTTTTTCTTCTTCGTCTACAACAGCGACGGCGTCAACCCGGTGGCCGCCGTCAACGAGGGGAGCGGAAGGTATGTCGGCGCCACGGGGCTGATTCCCGGTGCCGTGTTCGAACCGGCGCACCCGAACGACGTCGTGACGGTGTATCTGACCGGCCTGGGCGAGACCGACCCACCCTGGGATCCGGGGCAGCTTCCGACGGCGGCGGCATCGACGACTTTGCCCGTCAGCATCCAAATCGGCGGCGCCAGCGTCGATACGATCTATGCCGGCGTGACGCCCTCGTTCGCCGGGCTCTACCAGGCCAGCTTCCGAGTCCCGGCCGATGCCCCAGCGGGAAATCTGGCGCTGCGCATTACCGTGGGCGGCGCGGCGACCCCCGCCGGCGCGTTCCTGACGGTGCAGTGATCGGGGTCGGGAAGGTTTCGACCGGCCTCGACGATCACCTCGGCACCGATCCCACATCCAACCGGCAGTGCGGGAAAAAACCGCAGGTCTCGGCGAACTCCGCGCCGCGGTTTGGCCGGCGGAAATTCGCTGCCGGAAGAAACGCGGCCTGTGGTTCCCGCCGAACTCGCTATGATAGAAGCTGCTCTTCCCGCAACAGTCCTGGTGACCCTTCCTCGTCTTGAACCGGGAACACTTCGGAGGATTTCCGCGCCCGGAAAACGGCTCGAATGCCAGCTCGACTGCGTATCGGCGTCAATGCGCTGTACCTGATTCCCGGGGGCGTAGGCGGCACGGAGATCTACCTGCGCAACCTGCTGGAGGCGCTCGCGCGCGTCGACCGGCGCAACCAGTATTTCGTGTTCACCAACCGCGAGACGGGCGCCGAGCTTTGCCCGCAGGCCGGCAATTTCGAGGCCGTGCCCGGCAAGCTACCTGCAAAGCTGCGGCCGCTGCGGCTGGCCTGGGAGCAACTCGTGCTGCCGCTGCAGGCGAGGCGCCTCAAGCTCGACGTGATGTTCTCGCCGGGGTTTACCTCGCCGCTGCTGTGCCGCAGCGCGGGCGTCACCGTGATTCACGACCTGCAGCATCGCAAGCAGCCGGAAAACTTCGGGGCCCTGGAGCGCCGCGCCTGGGAGTTTTCGGTGTGGGGATCGGCGCGGCACTCCCGGCGCATCGTGACCGTATCGGAAAACTCGCGCCGCGACATCCTCGAAGCCTACGCCCTCGACCCCGCACAGGTCCACGTGGTGCACCACGGCGTCGAAGCCGATTTCTTCGGCCTGGCCGGCAACGAGCGCTACGGCGCGCACCTGCTGCGCGAGGCGGGCGTGCCCGAGTGCCGCTATCTGCTGGCGGTCTCGACGGTCCACCCGCATAAGAACTGGCAGCGCCTGCTGGAGGCTTACACGCATCTGCTCCGCGAGGGGCGCCGCGAGCACCTGGTAGTGGCGGGCCTGGCCGGCAAGGCCTGGCGGGACGTGAAAGAGCGTCTGCTGGACGCCGAGCTGGCCGAGCGCGTGCATCTGCTCGGCTGGCAGCCCCGCGAGGTGCTGCTGGCGCTGTTCCGGTTCGCCGACGCGCTGGTGTTTCCCTCGACGTTCGAGGGTTTTGGGATACCGGTGCTCGAAGCGATGGCTGCGGGCATCCCGGTCGTCTGCTCCGACATCGCCCCATTGCGCGAAATCGCCGACGGCGCGGCGCACTTTTTCGACCCGGAATCAAGCCCAGCGATGACCGACGCGCTGCGCGAGATGTTCGCCGACAAAGCGCTGCGCGAGCAGTTCGTCGAGCGCGGGCTGGAAAAGGCCTCGCAGTTTACCTGGACGCGCGCCGCCGAGCAGACGCTGGCGGTGTTGCTGGAGGCGGCGCGAGGATAACAGGAATACGCAAACGGCGCGGCCCCTTGCGGAGCTGCTGGTGTTGGCCGGTCACGCAAGGCTTGAGACGAGTTGCAAAGCTCTCACTCGCCACCCGCGATTCGCGGCCCACGATATCATAAACCGACGCCCGATGAATGTCCTTGAACTGACCACCGTTCTTGCCGCGGGCTCATTCGCAGCCGGTTTCCTCGGTGCGCTGACCGGCCTTGGCGGCGGCGTCGTGCTGGTCCCGCTGCTCACTCTGGGTCTGAAAGTGGACATCCACTACGCCATCGGCACCTCGTTGGTCGCGGTCATCGCAACTTCCTCCGGGGCGGCGGCGGCCTATGTCCGCGAAGGCTATTCCAACATCCGCATCGGGATGTTTCTGGAGATCGCCACGACGATCGGCGCGCTGTTTGGCGCGTGGTTGACGGCTATGATCTCCACGCCAACCATCGGCTTCCTCTTCGGCCTTGTGTTGCTCTATTCCGCCTGGCAATCGCTGCAGCCTCACGGTACGCACTCCTGCGATGAGACCACGCCGAAGGATCCCATCGCGACCAGGTTGAAGATGCACGGCTCTTATCCGACGCCCGAAGGCCCGCGCCGTTACTGCGTTCGGCGCGTCCCGCTCGGCTTCGGCCTGATGTTCGGCGCGGGAACTCTCTCCGGGCTGCTGGGTATCGGCTCGGGGGCGGCCAAGGTGATCGCGATGGACCAGGCAATGGGTCTGCCGTTCAAGGTATCGAGCACCACGAGCAACTTCATGATCGGCGTGACCGCCGCGGCCGGCGCGGGCGTTTACCTCAGCCGCGGCTACATCGACCCCGGACTCTCCATGCCCGTAGTGCTCGGCGTGCTGGCCGGCTCTTTCGCCGGGGCCCGCTTTCTGGGGAGGGCAAACACCACCCTGCTGCGCCGCATCTTTGCGGGAGTGATTCTGGCTCTGGCGGTCGAGATGCTCTACAACAGCGTGATAGGCGGTCTTTAGATGACAACGCGTACTCTCTGGACCGACGAAAAAGTCGAGGCGATTCTGGCGAATCTGCTCCGCGCCGGTGTCGTGTTCTCCGCCGCGATCGTGGCCGCCGGCGGCATGCTCTACCTGCTGCGCCACAGCGGCGACCCGGCGCTGTATGGAGTCTTCGAAGGCGAACCGGGCGACCTGCGCAGCTTCACCGGCTCGTTTGCGGAAGCCCTCGCCGGCCGCGGCCGGGGGACGATCCAACTCGGCATCCTGTTTCTGATCGCGACCCCCGTGGCGCGCGTAGCCTTTTCGATCTACGCTTTCGTGCGCGAGCGGGACCTGCTCTACTCCATGGTCACCCTGCTGGTGTTCTGTCTCCTGCTCTATAGCCTGCTGGCGCAACACTAGCCGGACCGGCCCGTTCGCCAGGCCGAGGAGGCTGCGGAAAAACTCCAGTCTGGCCCGGCAGCGATGCTTCATGGGGACAGTCACCGCGTTTCGCACCTCGATTTTTCAAGAGTTTACAGGGATTCGCAGAGTGCGAAACACGGTGACTGTCCCCCTCCGGCAGACTTTTTCCGCAGCCTGCGAGGCCTGTTGGCTGTAGGTTCTTCGACTTGCGGTCCCTTGTCGCGTACCGGCCCGGAGTACCATGAAAGGACTGCTTGGCGAAGAGAAGTGAAGCGGGATAAGCTTCGATCGGGGATCCCGCAAGAGCGAACGTGGCGGAATTGGCAGACGCGCCAGATTTAGGTTCTGGTTCCCGAGAGGGAGTGGGGGTTCGATTCCCCCCGTTCGCACCAATCAATTCAACACTTTGCAAACCATGGTCTCTGAGGGCTAATCCTGGGCGATGTCCTTAGAGGTGTCCTGGTAGCCCTCCTTTTCGCGCTCCGCCTTCTCTCGCGCGGCGTTATACACACCCAGTCCGATGTACTTGCCAAACTCTGCCTGTGCTGCCCGGTGCGACTCTCGGCTTCTATGCTGCACTACGCCCGATAAGCGCGGACCGACAGGTTACGAGATCCTCTGTGGTTGCCGAAGCCCGCAATAGCTGCGGCGGTCAAAAATAGTCGTTGACGCCCCGCCGGGCGGGTGTATACTGCGCTATTCTCCAAAGAACAAAAAAAGATTCCGGGTAAACATCTACCCGGGGTGAAGAAAACCAGTACTTCCGGATAAAGGGAGCTGTTATGGCTAAACGGCTGTTGTGTGTTTTCTTTTTGCCGGCTCTGATCTGGGCGCAGTCTTACACTGCGTCGATCCGAGGAATCGTCACCGACGCTACGCAGTCGGCCGTACCCGGGGCCACGATCGTCGTCACCGACGTGGACCGCAATCTGAAACGAACCACCGAGTCGGATGCGCTCGGCCGCTACAACTTCACCGCCCTGCCGCCCGGCAGCTACACCCTCAGTGTGGAGGCCGCGGGCTTCAAAAGATCCGACGTACCCTCGTTTGAACTCGCGGTACAACAGCAGGCGGCGATCAACGTCGAGTTGAGCGTCGGAGACGTGAGCACGACGATCGAGGTGCAGGCCGCGGCCACGCTGCTGAACACCACCGAGGCCACCAACGGCCAGGTGCTCGAGGACCATACGCTGCAAACGGCGCCGCTGTTAGGCCGCAGCCCGATGTCGTTGGTGGTGCTGACGGCGGGCGTGGTGCCCACCGAAGCCGACGCCGGCGGAACGGCCAGCGTCAATTTCGTGGCCAACGGCACGCGCTACGCGACCGCCGAGGTGGTGCTCGACGGCGCGGCCATCAGCGGCGTCGAGCAGAACAGCAGCATCACCGACCTGAAGTATTCGCCCTCGGTCGATGTCATCGAGGAGTTCAAAGTCCAGACGAACTTCTTCAGCGCCGAGTTTGGCAACACGGGCGGCTCGATCGTGAACATGGTTTCGAAAAGCGGCACCAACGAAATCCACGGTGTGGGCTACGAATTCATGCGAAACGCGACGCTCAACGCCAATAGCTTCTTCAATAACCGCGAGGGCGAACCGCTGCCCGACTTCACGCGCCACACCTTTGGCGGCACCATCGGCGGCCCGGTCGTCCTCCCCAAACTCTACAACGGCAAGAGCCGCACGTTCTTCTTCTTCGATTTCGAGCAGCAGCGCGCCAACAGCCCCACTTCGCTGCAGGCCAGCGTGCCGACCGAACTCCAGAAGGCCGGCGATTTTTCCGAGACGCTGCGTTCGAACGGCAAGCTCTACCCGATCTTCAACCCCTTCGATACCTACGAGGACGAAGACGGAT
Source organism: Terriglobia bacterium (assembly GCA_963824095.1). Taxonomy (GTDB): domain Bacteria; phylum Acidobacteriota; class Terriglobia; order Bryobacterales; family UBA6623; genus JBBDWJ01. Next base: position 469,227 of record CAWGNS010000007.1, read on the forward strand.
TGACGTTCCGGAATCCGTTCCCGGATAACAAAATCCCGATGTCGATGCAGAACCCGATCGCGCGCGGCTTCCTGCAGTACTGGCCGGGGCCGACCTCCGACGGCGACGAGTTCACCCACGTCAACAACTTCTACAAAGTCGGCACCAACTCGAGCCTCGGCAACCAACTGGACCTCAAGATCGACCACAACATCAACGACAAGCAGCGCCTCACGGGCCGCTACAGCGCCAACTGGGGAAACAGCAACCCCACCAATCTCTGGGGCAACATCTCCAACAGCCTCAACAACGGGTCGCACCGCACGCAGAACGGCGTGCTCGACTACACCCGTACCCAAAACCCCACCACGGTGATCACCACGCGCATCAGCGTGCTGCGCAACCACGTGCTGAGCACCCCGATCAGCACCGGCTTCGACGCCACTACGCTGGGCCTCTCGCCCACGTTTCAGGCGCTGGGCGTGCTGCATTTTCCGCGTGTTTCGGTGACCGGTTTCCGGTCGCTGGGCATGGGAGGCTGGTCGCTGATCCGGCAGGGCGAAGATGTGGGGCTGATCAACGGCAGCGTCACCAAGATTACCGGCCCGCACATTTTCAAGGCCGGCGCCGAGTTCCGGTCCTATCATGAAAACTACTTCCAGCCGGGCTATCCGTCGGGCACGCTCAGCTTTAACCGCAGCATTACGGGCGAGGACCCCGACGCCAACAGCTCGAGCCAGGGCAACGGCCTGGCCACGATGTTGCTGGGCTGGGGCAGCGGCGGCAGCACCGACACCGACTATCCGACGGCCACCGCTTCCCGTTACTTCGGAACCTACCTGACCGATGACTGGAAGATCACCCGCAACCTGACGCTCAACCTGGGCGTCCGCTACGATTTCGATATTCCGCGCACCGAGCGTTACGACCGGCTCAACTGGTTCGACTACAACGCCGTGTCGCCTCTGGCGGGCCAGGTGCCGGAGTTCCCCGACCTGAGGGGCGTCATGATGTACGCCGGCGGCGGCAACCGCCGCAGCCCCTACCTCGGCGACAAGAACAACATTCAGCCGCGCATCGGCATCGCCTATGCGCTCGGCGACAAGATGTCGGTGCGCGCCGGTTACGGCATCTACTACTCGGTTTCCCGCGCTTCCATCAAAGGCGAGGTCGGCTCGGCATTCCGCTCGGGCACCGACATTCCGTTCAGCCTCGACTTCAACAAGACGCAGTACGCCACGTTGGACAACCCGTTCCCGAACGGACTGAACATCCCGCCGGGCCCGACGCGCGATCCACTCGGCTACATCGGCCAGGGGTTCGACACCTATGACCCCTACACGATCAACCCGCAGATCCAGCAATGGAGCTTCTCGATCCAGCGCGAGGTGCCGGGCAACGGTGTGGTCGAGGTGCAATACAGCGGCAGCAAGGGAACGCACCTGTCGTTCGGCACCGACGACGTTCTGGGGAACCGCAACAAGCTCGACCCCAGCTACTGGTCGCTCGGCCGCGACGCGCTCGAGGAATTTGTACCCAATCCGTTCTACGGGGTGATTACGAATCCGCTGGCGACCACCTTGAAAGAGCCCGAGGTTCCCTATCAGCAGTTGCTGCTGCCCTACCCGCAGTACGAGGATTACGTGGGCGGCTACACTTCCCCGCCCTACATCGGCAACTCGATCTACCACTCCATCCAGTTCAAATACGAGCGGCGCTTCTCGAAAGGGTTGTCGTTCCTGACGCACTACACGATTTCCAAGCTGATCACCGATTCCGACTCGCCGGGCACCGACATCGACTGGATTGCCGGCTATACCGGTCTTCAGAACTGGAAAAACCTGCGGCTGGAGCGGTCGCTCGCCACCTTCGACATCCCCAAGCGGCTGGTGGTCAATTTCAGCTATGAGCTACCGATCGGCCGCGGCAAGGCGCTGGGCAAGAACATGGGCCGGCTGGCGGACGCCCTCATCGGCGGCTGGGAAGTCAGCTCGATCCTGACCTTCAGCGCCGGTTACCCGATCGTGCCGCAACTGGATTCCCCCGATCTGCTGTCGGGAGATCAGCGCCCCGACCTGATCGGCGACCCGAGCACCAGCGGCCCATCGAGCGAGCGCATCGATCACTACTTCAACGAAGCGGCGTTCTCGCAGCCCGAGCAGGATGTCTACGGCAGCGCGCCGCGCACCTTGCCCAACTACCGCACGTACGGCCTCCGCAACGGCGATTTCACCTTCATGAAGAACTTCAAGATCTCGGAAAGCAAGTCGATCCAGTTCCGCATGGAGTCGTACAACCTCACCAACACGACGACCTTCGGAAGGCCCGACGAAGCCTTCGGCAGCGACACCTTTGGCGTGATCAACGACTACGCGCCCGGCCGCGGGGCGCGCCAGTTCCAGGTCGCCGTGAAGATCTACTACTGATTGGATGGTGGCGCCGCTCCCGGCCAGCCGGGGGCGGCGCGCCTTTTGGCCGATTCGCAGCCTGAAAAGTGGCCCAGACAATCCTGTCTGTGCTGCATCGCCTGTGGGCTCGAAGGCGACACGCTCGAAGGCGACAGTCCCCACTTCTGGCGCCGTTGAAAAACCGACACTCTGCCGGGGTTCCCTGGCCGCGAAAAGTGGCGGCGGTCTCCGCGTGCACTGTCCCCGCCCGTACAAGAGGTAGTTATGTCAGCAGCCCTAAGATGGCGCGTTGTTGGAATCGTTTTTGGCGCCGGCGTGTTGCTTGGTTGGATCGGCACGGCCGCCGCGCAGCAGATCGTCGTGGACGCCGCCGAATCCCACGCCGTGAATGCATTCCGTCCGCCGCGGGCCCTGGGCGGTTCGATCGACCGCCTACGCGGCGGAAAAACCAAAGAGGAAAACGAGCAGAATACGGACAGAATGCTGACCAATCCGGTCCTCCAGGAAATGCTGGGCGCCGGATGGGGCACGGTCACCTATCGCCAGAACACGGAACTGATGATCGAGGCCTGGCACTGGAATCCGCACGGCACCTGGAGTAACGCCGCCAAACAGGAAGGTTATTTCACCGGCAGCGCCGAGCCGACCGCCGAGAAGATCCGGCATTCGTGGGCTTACCCGCTGCCGCACCGCGGCGCCACCAAGGGCGACGGCAACGGCTGGTCGCGGCTCACCGACGGCGACCTCGCTTCCTACTGGAAGACCAACCCCTACCTGACCAAGGCCTACACCGGCGAGGACGACGCGCTGCACCCGCAGTGGGTGATGATCGATCTGGGCGCGAAGACCCCGGTCAACGCCATGAAGATCGCCTGGGCCAACCCCTACGCCAAGCGCTACTACGTGCAATTCTGGACGGGCGAGAGCGAGCCCTTCTACGACGGTATCAACAAAGGCACGTGGCAGACGTTCGCGCTGGGCACGGTTCTCGATGGCGCCGGAGGAACGCCCACGCTCAAGCTGGTGACCGACCCCATCGAGGTGCGCTACCTGCGCATCTGGATGACCGAATCGTCGAACACCTGCGACACGCACGGCTCCGAAGACCCGCGCAACTGCGTCGGCTACGCCATCAACGAACTCTACGTCGGCACGTTATCCGCCGGCGGCCAGTTCAGCGACATCGTCAAGCACCTGCCGAGCCGCCAGCAGACCGTCACCTGGCCGTCGTCGGTCGATCCGTGGCACGCCGCCTCGGGCGTCGACTACGGGCAGGGCGACCAGATCGGGCTCGATTTCTTCTTCGACTGCGGCATCACGCGCGGCCTGCCGACGATGGTTCCGGTCGCGGTGCTATACACCATACCGGAAGACGCGGCCAACGAGATTGCATATCTCTACAAACGCGGCTATCCGATCTCGCACATCGAGATGGGCGAGGAAGCCGACGGCCAACGCGTGCTGCCCGAAGACTACGCCACGCTCTACGCGCAGTTTGCGAAGGCAATCCACAAACTCGTGCCCGAGGCCCCGTTGGGCGGGCCGTCGTACGAGGGCACGCCGGCCGACGTTGATTCCTGGGCGGATGCCAACGGCCGCGTCTCGTTCACGCGCCGCTTCCTCGACTACCTGAAAGACCACGGACAGCTCAGCGACTTCACGTTCTTCTCGTTCGAGCACTATCCGTGTTTCAACCGAAGCTGCGCCGAATGGAGCTCCCTTTACGACGAGCCCGACAACATCCGGCAGGTGATCCAGGCCTGGCACGACAACGGTTTGCCCGCCGACGTGCCGTTTTTCATGACCGAGGGAAACGACCTGCGCGACGGCGGAGCGGGCACGGTCAAATCGGGCCTCTGGCTGGCCGACTATGTCGGCGCCATGATGACCGCCGGCGCCGGCGGCACCTACTACTTCCACTACATGGCGTCGGAGAACAGGCGCTCCGGCGGCTTTCTGCCGATCGATGAAAACAACCACGTCACCAGCTACACGCCGCAGTATCTGGCGGCGCAGGTGATCACCCAGCAATGGGCGCAGCCCGTCGACGAGGTCCACAAGCTGTTCCAGGCATCGAGCGACGTGAAGGACGACGCGGGCCACACGCTGGTCACCGCGTACGCCCTGCAGCGGCCCGACGGGCAATGGTCGATCCTGCTGATCAACAAAGACCCCGATCACGACCATGCGGTGCGCGTGAAGTTTGCCGATCCGGTCGCAAAGGGGGACCGCTTCTTCAGCGGCACGGTGGACCGCGTGGTGTTCGGACCGGCCCAATACCAATGGCACAACGACCCGGTCCCAGCCGGTGAAGCCCCGCCGCCGCGAGGCCGCCGCGGCCGGGGCGGCACCGGGCATGCCGATCCCGACGGCCCGCCGTCCCAATCGACCGTCGCCGCGGCCGGCGCCGATACCCTGTATTCGCTTCCCAAGGCGTCGATCATTGTGCTGCGCGGCAGGATCGGAAAATGAACCGGCCCCGGCTGGAAATCCGGGGAATATCGCCGGGAGTATACTGGACGCAGCCTGAAGCGAAAACCGCCGACGCGGCGGCAACCTGCCAGACTCCGCCCCGAGGAAGCGCGGCGCCGCCGACACAGCAGCGCGCCTGAGGCTCGGCGAGATTCAAGCTCAAGGGGCGGTTCAGGCCCAGAGAGATGCAGGTCCGGTAGTGTTCAGGCCCATTGGTACTCCGACCCAGAGACACTCAGAACGAAAAGCGCATTCGGCAAAGCGACACTCAAACGCACCCAGGAGGCACGGCATGGATCCCAAGACTCCCGACACTCCCCCTTCTCCCGAGGCTCCGCAGGCGCCCAAAGACAGTCTCAATCGCCGCGAATTTCTGGCCCCGGCCGCCGCGGGTCTCGCGATGACGCTGGTCCCGCGGTATGTATTGGGCGGACCGGCCCACGTCGCGCCCAGCGACAAAATCGAGCTGGCTTACATCGGCTGCGGTACGCAGGGAACCCGCGAGCTGCTGCGGCTGATCGCCGTGCCGGAGGTGCAGATCGTCGCCGTTTGCGATCCGGTCAAAGACGGCACCAACTACGTCGACTGGGACAAGACCGGCCTGCGCGACAACGTCCGCAAGGCGCTTGGCGACTCCAACTGGGGCGCCGGCGTCAGCGGCATCCGCGCCGGCCGCGACATGGCCAAGGAAATCATCGAGACCTACTACGCCAAGGAACGCGGCGCCGAAAAATTCAAAGCCGTCGCTTCCTACGCCGACTTCCGCGAGCTGCTGGAAAAAGAAAACAGCCTCGACGCGGTCAAGATCATGACGCCCGACCACTTGCACGCCACGATTTCGATCGCGGCCATGAAGAAAGACAAGCACGTCCTGATTCACAAGCCGCTATCGAACCGCGTGGCCGAGGTCCGCATGGTCGTCGACAGCGCCCGCAAGACCGGCGTTGCCACGCACTTGCTTGCCTGGCGCAGGGAGCTCACCGCGCTGCGCGAAATGCTGCTGGACGGCGCCATCGGTAATCTGCGCGAAGTCCACAACTGGACCGACCGCCCCTTCTGGCCGCAAGCGCTGAGCCTGCCCACCGACACGCCGCCCGTCCCGGCCGGCTTCGACTGGGATCTGTGGCTCGGCCCCTCGCTCGAGCGGCCCTATCACCCCAGCTACACACACGCCGTGTTTCGCGGCTGGTACGAATTCGGCGGCGGCAGCATCGCCGACATGGGCAACTATAGCCTGTGGCCGATCTTCATGGCTCTCGACCTGCCGGTGCCCTACAGCGTCGAAGCGCAGTGCAGCTCCAGTTGCGAAATCAATGACCAGGTCAGCACGATCACCAGCAACGATTTCGCCTTCCCCTACGCCAACCGCCTCTGCTTCAAGTTTGCCGCCCACGGCCGCTGGCCCGAGCTCAAGCTCTACTGGTACGACGGAGGCATGCGCCCGTTCGCGCCCGACGAGCTGGTGGCGGACGGCAAACCGGTCCCGGCCACCGGCAGCCTCTTCATCGGCGACAAGGGAGTGATCCTCGACAACGAAATCGTCCCCGCGAAAAAGATGCGGCAGTACCGCGCCGCCAAGGGCATACCCGAGCCGCAGCCCGGACGCGAAGGGCACGGCGGCAGGGGCGGAGTCCCCGAAGCCGAGTGGATTGCGGCCGTCAAGGGCGGCCCGGCCTCGACCGGCAACTTCCTCAACGCGGCCAATTGCTCGGAAACGATCGCCCTGGCGGGAGCGGCCATTCGCTACAGCCGCACCCATTTCAACGAAGGCCATTGTGCGCCGGCCTTGTTGTGGGACAAAGAGAAGATGAGCTTCACCAACGCCGGCGAGGCGAACGCCTACCTGACGCGCGAATATCGCGACGGATGGAAGCTGACGGGGGTGTAGGAAACATTCACGACCGCAGGACAGACGGCATGCGGAAAATTCGGCCGCACCCTGAGAGATGCGGGCCTCAAGGGCGTACCCTTGCTGGCGGCGTGAGTATTCCAGCCGCGCTTCGACCCTGCGCTACGGGGCTTTCGCGGTTTAGTGCACCTGGGTGACGAAAGTAAGCACGCTGTTCGCCGCTGTCGCCGTCGCTTCCCAGCAGCCCGCCGTCGGGAAATAAACACCGGCGATCTGCAGGCCCGTCCGGTAGCCCCCAGGAATGTCTGCGCGCAGCGGACTGGACTCGCCGTCGAGGCGACGGCCGGTGATGGTAAGCGGCGCGCCCCACGGACGAAGCCACGCCGTCTTGTTTCCCTTCTCGCCCGAGACCGGACCGTGGACATCCACCAGGTGCCAAATGGTCTTGTCGGCATTCACATAGGCTCTTTCCCCGGAGTGAATGCACCAGTCTGTGTCGCGGGTAGGCCCCGGAGTCGCTCTGAGTCCGGGAACTGCCCCGGGCTACCGATCTAGCGGATCGGCCGGGGGGTGCGATTTCAAGAACTCCATGAGCCCTGGGGCGGCGAGGGGCTTGCTGAAAAGGAATCCTTGAATGAGATCACACCCTTCGGCGCACAGCAAGTCAAAATCGTCGCTTTCTTCGACTCCTTCCGCCGTGACCTCAAGACCGAGAGCGTGCGCCATGGCGATGATCGAGCTGAGCAGCGCCGAAGCCTTTGCATCCTTGCTGGCCCCGCTTACGAAACTTCGGTCAATCTTGACTACGTTGAAGGGAAACCGTTGCAGAGAAGTGAGCGAGGAATAGCCGGCCCCAAAGTCGTCGAGTGCCAAGCGTACGCCCATCAGCCTCAACTCTTTGAGCTTACTAGCCGTATCATCATCGTCATCCAACAAGAGGTTTTCCGTAATCTCCAACTCGAGGCACCCCTCGGCGAGACCGCTCTTCTTCAGCGCATCGGAAACAACGTCCAATAGGTTTGCTTCTTTGATTTGCCGGGGAGAAAAGTTGACGGCCACACGAAGCGGCACACCAAGCTGCCGGGTCCACTCCACTGCCTGCTCGCAGGCTTTGGTCAGCAACCAACTGCCAATCGGGACAATCAGGCCGATCCCCTCCGCCACAGGCACAAATTCGTCCGGTGGTATGAGTCCCTTGTCTGGATGGTTCCAGCGAACCAGTGCTTCAGCTCCCACCACGGTGTGCCCGTATTCGTCGCATCCGCACATGGAGCGCCGTTACCTGGTCGTTCCGGGTCTGCGGTCGTCACGCATCCATATTCTGGACACGAAGCCGGATCCGAGGAATCCGAAGGTGGTGAAGGTAATCGAACCGGAAACGACGATGAAACGGACCGGGTACAGCCGTCCTCACACCGTTCACTGCGGGCCGGAAGGCATCTACATGAACGCCCTGGGATCCCCCGAAGGAGAAGGGCCGGGCGGCGTCTTTGTTTTGGACGGCGAGACGTTCGACGTGCGCGGGCGCTGGGAAGTGGACCGCGGACCTCAGTACCTGGCCTACGATTTCGCCTGGCATCTGGGCCACGATTCCATGATCAGCAGCGAATGGGGCACGCCAAACATGTTTGAAAGCGGACTGAACCCGGAGCTGCTGCTGGGCGGCAAGTATGGGCATCAGATTCACGTCTGGGACTTGCAGAAGCGTAAGCACAAGCAGGTTCTCGATCTCGGAGCCCAACAGCAACTCGTGTTCGAACTCCGGCCGGCGAGGAATCCAACCAATGCATACGGCTTCGCGGGCGTAGTCATCTCGCTGAACGATCTTTCGTCATCGATCTGGCTCTGGTACAGGGACGGTCGCGAAGAGACTGCGGAGTGGAAGATCAAAAAAGTGATCGAGATTCCCGCCGAACCGGCCGATCCGGAACTACTGCCTCCCATGCTGAAGGGTTTTGGCGCCGTCCCGCCGCTTGTCACCGACATCAACCTTTCGCTCGACGACAAGAATCTTTACGTCTCGTGCTTTGGCTCCGGCGAATTCCGCCGGTACGACGTGAGCGATCCGTTCCACCCGAAGCTGAGTAGCAAGATTCTGATGGGAGGCATTGTGCGGCGCGCCGCGCATCCTTCGAATCCAGGCAGTCCTTTAAACGGTGGTCCGCAGATGGTGGAGCTGAGCCGGGACGGCCGGCGCGTGTACGTGACCAATTCCCTGTATACGGCGGTCGACGAACAATTCTATCCGGACGGCGTGGGCTGGATGATGAAGATGGACGTGGATCCGGAAACAGGCGAAATGCGCGTCGATCCACGGTTCTTTCCGCACTTTGACGGCATGCGGCCACACCAGACGAGGCTGGAGGGCGGCGACGCTTCCTCCGACTCGTATTGCTACGCATAGGGAGCCACGACCATGGACATGACATTCACTTCGTGGCTCACACTAGCGGGATTGGGGGCCTTTCACGGCCTCAATCCTGGGATGGGTTGGTTATTCGCGGTCGCGCTCGGGATGCAGGAGAGCAAGCGCTCCGCGGTGTGGCGGGCTCTGATTCCGCTGACGCTCGGGCACGTACTGGCAATTGCCGCAGCTATTGCCGTTGCGATGGCGGCCGGCGCCGCGCTATCCCCTGGCATGCTGCGGTGGCCCGTGGCTCTCCTGCTGACTGGACTTGGCGTGCGGCAACTTTACCGTCACGTGCACCCGCGGTGGGCGGCCATGCGGGTTGGTATGGGCGGCTTGACGCTCTGGTCGTTTCTAATGGCATCGGCACATGGCGCGGGACTGATGGTTCTGCCGGTGTTTCTGTCGATGACAGCGGTCGCCGGAGGTCCGTCCTGCCATGCACGGGGAGCGTCGACCCAGGCGTTTGACGGTGCGATGGCGACGCTGGTTCATGGCTTGGGGTATCTGGCCGTGACGGCGCTGGCGGCGTGGCTTGTCGTTGATCGCTTCGGGCTGGGGCTCCTGCGGAAGGCCTGGATCAACCTGGATGTGATCTGGGCGGCGGCACTGATTCTCACCGGGGGCCTGACCCTGTTTGTTTGAGACTGCCATGCAGGAACCAATTCCAGACCAAGGGCGAGCGCGGCCAATCCCCGAGATGCCGACTCTTCGTATGTGGGGGAGAGAGTCGGGTGAACACTTCGGCGCTAGCCCTGAGGACAGCCGACTTCACTACCGACCTGTGGCGCCGAATGTCGCCTTTCTTTTCTTCTCTGCGCATTACCTAGGTGAGAGACCAAAGGACATAAGGAGACCAGACAATGACCGCCACCATTCCACGTGCCATCATGAATCCAAACAAAGCGCTATGGGAAAAAGGCGACTTCACAAAAATTGCCGCCTTCATGCGTGAATCGGGAGAAGCGGTCGTGAAGTCGATGGGGATAAGGCCGCCGCTGAAGGCTTTGGATCTCGGCTGCGGCGACGGCACTACAGCGATGCCTTTGGCGCTTTCGGGGGCTGAAGTAACTGGAATTGACATCGCCAGGAACCTCGTGGAAGCCGGAAACAAGCGAGCCGCGGAGGCAGGTCTCGACCGTCTGAAGTTTCATGAAGGAGATGCGTGCAACCTGGACGGCGTAGGCGACCATTCGTTTGATTTGATTCTCTCCGTGTTTGGCGCCATGTTCGCGCCTAAGCCCTTCAATGTCGCCAAGGAGATGGTCCGCGTCACGAAACCGGGCGGTCGCATCGTGATGGGCAACTGGATCCCCAACGATCCGACATTCGTGTCACAGCTCCTCAAGATAAGCTCGGCGTTCACGCCTCCGCCTCCGGACGGCTTTGTCAGCCCCATGACTTGGGGAGTGGATACGCACCTCGTCGAGCGCTTTGGCCAAGCCGGTGTGCCCCGGGAGAAGATCTCCATGGCTAAGGATACGTTCCACTTCAAATCGCCCGACAAAGACCCGGCACACTTCATCGGCCTGTTCAGGCGATTCTACGGCCCGACCATGAATGCTTTCGAAGCCGCCGAAAAGAACGGAAGGGGAGAGGAACTCTACAGCCAGCTTTTGGAACTGGCGCAGGCGCAAAACCAGAGCAGCAACGGTGGCACGTCCATTCCTGCCACGTTCCTGCGAGTTACCGTAGACCTATGAGGAAGATAGAAATGAAGAATCAAGATTTCGAACCAATCACTCGGGCTCAATCTCCGTCGCGTGGAGCAAAGGCGAGCGAAAGACCGGAAGCCCTCGCCGCCCGTCTTGAGGCCGGTGCGGCGGCATTGGCTGCACTTGCGACCACGCTTTCAGAAAGCGAGTGGAATATGCGCCTTCCCAAGGACGGACGCAAGGTCGGACTCGTGGTGCACCATGTTGCAAGCATGTACCCGATTGAGATCCAACTCGCGAGTTTGCTTGCTGCCGGTCGGCCGATCACAGATGTGACTTGGGACGCTGTTGACGCCATGAACCGCGATCATGCGAGAAACAATGACGGCGTTACCAAAGAAGCTGCGCTCGCTCTGCTGGCAACGAACAGCGCGGCGGCAGCCCAGGCGATCCGTGCTTTTTCCGATGAAGAACTCGACCGCGCGGCCCCCGTGTCCCTGAACAGTGATGCTCCACTCACCTGCCAGTTCATGCTTGAGGACCATGCCGTGCGCCACAGCTACCACCACCTGGCCCGGATCAGAGCAGCCCTTGCATCTGCCTCGGAGTTGAAGGCGGGTGAAGCAGCTTGAGGTGTCAGGTTGAGTACGCGGCCAAGAGGGACCAATACACCCTAAGGCCAAGTATTACGGCCTACTTGGGTTGCGTCCGAGGTACTGGAAGGAGCGTCGATAAGCGCTCCGGGCTCGCCAGGGCCTCGTGGGCGCGACCCGAGTCCACCGTTGGGAGGTCCGCTAACTATGGGATTCAAATTGCTGGGCGTTCTGGCTCATCCAGACGATGAGTCACTCGGTTTCGGCGGCACGTTCGCCAAGTACGCGGCTGAGGGGATCGAGACTTACCTCGTCACCGCCACACGAGGAGAACGCGGCCGCTTCGGCCCACGAGGAGAACGCGGCGACCCAAAGGAAGTCGGACGCGTTCGCGAGGCGGAGTTACGAGCTGCCGCCGCTGTGCTAAGTATCCGAGAAGTCTCCGTCCTAGGCTTTCCGGACGGTGCTGTTGATACAGTCCCGTCCGGCACCGCCATTCGAGCCATCGTCGCGCACATCCGGAGGATTCAACCCGACGTAATCGTCACCTTTGGTCCGGACGGAGCCTATGGGCACCCCGACCACATTGCCATTTCCCAATTCACGACCGCCGCCACCGTATGCGCCGCCGATTGCGGATACCGCATGGATGATGGACCGCAAATGGATTCGCTTCCGACTCACCGCGTGGCAAAACTCCACTACCTGGCATGGCGAAAAAACAAGTGGGAAGCCTATCAGGCCGCCTTTCGTCAGTTGACGTCGATCGTCGACGGCGTTGAGCGGCAGGCCCATCCGTGGCCTGATTGGGCCGTGACAACCGAGATCGACACGGCCGCCCTATGGCCCGTCGTCTGGAAAGCTGTTTGCTGCCATCGAACACAAATGTCTATCTACGAGCGGCTGGAAGATCTGACGGAAGAACAGCAGACAGCTCTGTGGGGCTCCCAGGAGTTCTATCGCGTCTATAGCTCCCTCAACGGCGGACGAAAACTGGAAAACGACCTCTTTGAAGGCCTACGGTGATTAGAAATGTCTTCTCGTGCTCGCATCGAACAGCTTAGATCACGCACTGCTCCTCTCGACATGGCGCACGAGCAGTTTCGGGTGCTCGGTCACGACCTCGTTGATCGGATCGCGGAGTTCCTGGCTTCTCTACGTACGCACCCAGTCACGCCTGGGGAATCCCCGAAGGAAGTTTGCGCGGCTCTAGCTGCGACCAGCGAGCTGCCGGAAGAAGGCAAGCACCCCAAGACGGTCCTGCGGGACGCCTCGGATCTACTGTTTGAGCACTCTCTTTTCAATGGCCATCCGCGTTTCTACGGCTACATCACATCCAGTCCTGCGCCCATCGGTATGCTTGCGGACTTATTGGCCGCTGCCGTAAACGCGAATGTTGGCGCCTGGAACCTTTCTCCCATGGCCACCGAAATAGAAGTCCAGGTAATTCGATGGATTGCGCAGTTCATCGGTTACCCGGCCGACTGCGGCGGCCTGCTTCTGAGTGGCGGCAATATGGCCAATTTCACGTGCTTCCTGGCTGCCCGCGCCGCGACGGCCGGCTGGGACGTCCGCAAGCAAGGCGTAGCCGGCGGCCCGCGTCTCTGTATCTACGCCTCCGCGGAAACCCACGCCTGGATCCAGAAAGCCGCTGATCTCTCGGGTCTCGGCACCGATGCGATTCACTGGATTGATGGAAGGCAGCCCATGGATGTGGATGAACTGGAAGTCCGGTACCGAAAGGATATCAACGAGGGTTATCAACCATTTCTCGTGGTCGGCTCTGCCGGGACGGTCAGCACCGGCGCGGTCGACCCGTTGCCGGAATTGGCGGCATTCTGCCAAGAGCGCAAACTTTGGTTCCATGTCGATGGTGCGTATGGCGCATTCGCCGCGGCCGTGGCGGGAGCGCCGGCGGATCTCAGGGGGCTTCAGCTAGCTGATTCCGTGGCTTTGGATCCTCACAAATGGTTGTACGCGCCACTCGAAGCCGGGTGTGCACTCGTCCGCGACCCTGCTGCTTTGAGAAATGCGTTCTCCTATCACCCGCCTTACTACAGCTTCGAAGTTGAGGCCACAAACTACTTCGACATGGGCCCTCAGAACTCGCGCGGGTTTCGCGCACTGAAGGTCTGGCTCGCGATGCAGCACGCAGGAGCCGCAGGTTACCGCGAGATGATTCACGATGACATCACTCTGGCCCGATACCTGTATGACTTGGCGCTAGACCATCCTGAGTTGGAGGCGATCACGAATCACCTCAGCATTACGACCCTGCGTTACGTCCCTCGAGAACTTCGTGCCAGTTTAGGGTCGGAGGTGACAGAGGAGTATCTGAACCGGTTGAATGAGCGCCTGCTTAAAGCCATCGAGAAAAGCGGCCAGGCATTCATTTCCAATGCGGTGATCGCCGGGAAATACGCTCTGCGCTTCTGCATTGTGAATTTCCGGGCCTCGACCGTCGACATCGAAGCGATGCCTCAACTTGTGGCGCATTTGGGCCAGCAGGTTCACGCTGAGCTGTACAGCTCATTACAATAGTCAGCTAATGCGCGCCAAGAGAAAGCTAATCGCCACCTAGCACCGGTTCGCGTTCGCGACCGCCGCGACGTATGGTCGAATGGCCTTCCACCGTATGAAGGATACCCGTTGAAACGGCCGCGTCTGGCATAGGGTAAATCCCGAACCGAAGCTCACACGACGTCTCATGGCGTCGCGCAGAGCGGCTGGCGTCGTGATTCACTTGGGGGCCAGATAGACAAACTTGAAGCCGTCCATGAATTGGACAAATTGAGGCTTGAACTGCAGGTGCTGATAAGGCGTACTCCCAAACTCTAGGGAATCGCCGAAGTGGTCGAAGTATCGAATCGCGGTGGTTTCATTCTTTGCGAAGGTCTCAGCCACGGCGTTTCGCGCGAACATCTCACTGATAGGATTGAGAATTTCCATCTTCACCCAGGGCTGTCGAGAAAGCGCTGATAGCCGCCTGATACCCAGCTGGGCTGTCAGCTCCAGATTAGCCCGCAGCGAGAGGCGTCCTGGATTGTTTATCCGGCCGCCCAAGATCAGCGTATTCGTCGCCTCATCCGTATAGGTGAACGTCATCGTGCGCGGATCACGTTCGATCCGGCTACGGACGGCTTGGGCGTTCAGGCCAAGCAATTCGCGGTTATAAGCGACGACGCCCGGGCTGTTGTTCCAAAGGCAGTGGCACAGCATTTGCACCTCGGTACGGGTCAGCATGAGATTCAGCAGGCTCAGCGGATGAGAGCCGACGGGTCCCGGGTCGCCGGTGGAAACGAAGAACGAAAACTGTAACTCGTGGTGAGGGCCCAGGCTGGCGTCAGTAAAATCGCAGACCCAGATTCCCATCAAGGTATCACCGCTCCGGGTCTGCACGGGCGAGACCGTTTCACGCCGGAGCAGTTCTTGAACGGCAGCGAAATCAGCCGTGCCGCCGATGAACACTCCATAGCCGTTGTAGACGTGATACGGCGTGGGTACGGCACCAGTTGAGATGGTAGCTTCACCGTCGAGAGCGTACCTCTTGAAGAGAGGATGGTCTTTGGGGTTCATTTGAGGATGCATTCAACTAACCTCCGTATCGATGTAGAGACCGGCTAAGTGATGTGCCTCCGTCGATCCATAACGGTTACGTGGTCTGGGGCGCGTGCTGGACGATCTCCTCCGCTTTAGGGCCGTCCAGATGTGCCTAGCGGCTATCAGAGTCCAACGATGTGTCCCACTTCACGATCTTCAGATCAAGGACGCAAATCGCATAGAACACGGGCACGAGCAGTAGAGTGATGAAGGTCGCCGCCGTCAGGCCGCCGATCTGCGCGTAGCACAAGGGTTCCCAGAGCGGGCCGCCGTGGGCCGCCAGAGGGAACAAAGCGATGACGGTTGCTCCCACCGTGATCATTACCGGCCGCAAGCGCATGATGCCGGCATCGAGCACGGCCTGCTCGAAAGGCTCTCCTTCGGCGTGCTTTTCCTCGATGAAATCGAACAGCACGATGATGTGGCTGACGATGACGCCGACCAGACTCACCACTCCCAGGAAGCCCATGAATCCGAACGGCGTGCCCATGATCCACAGGGCGAGCAGCGCGCCGACCGCGCCATAGGGCACGGCCGCGAACACGATGAACGGCTTGATGGCGTTCTTGAACTGGAACGTCAGCGCCAGAAAGATGCAAACCACCGAAATCGCCAGCACCACGGCCAGGTCCATAAACCCGTCCTGCTGTTTCTCGGCTTCGCCGCCGATTTCCAGGCGATAGCCGGGAGGCAGCGTGGTAGCGAGAGCGTCGAGCTTCGGCTTCGCCTCGACCATGATTTCCGAGGCGAGCACGCCTTCGCGCGGGGCGGCGGACACGGTGATGGTCCGGAATTGATTGCGCCGCTGAATCACCTCGCCGCGAAAGCTGTAACCGACGCTGGAAATCTCGCGCAGCGGCACCTTCTGCCCTCCCGTGCTCGAGTAGACATACAGATTGTTGAGGTCGTCGAGCCCGGCGCGTTCGTTGGTGCGCAGCTTACCCACGACGGGAATCTGCTTGTCCCCTTCGCGCAGCACGGTGACGTAGGATCCGCTGAGCGCCGCCGCGGAAGATTGCGCGACGTCGCGGTTGGTGATGCCGACCGGGTTGGCGCGGTCGGTATCGATGGCCAGTTCGAGGTTGAAGCGGTCTTCGCCCCAGTTGTCGCGCACGCGGTCGGCAAGGGGGATGTCGCGCAAGATCTTCTTGACGCTCTCGGCGGTGGCGCGCAAAGTGTCGGCATCTTCCCCGGAGATGCGGATCGCGACCGGCAGACCCACGGCGTCCCCCGTTTCGAGTTGGCGGACATCGATCCGGGCGCCGGCGATCCTGCGCGAAAGGGCGTCCTGCATGGCGGGCAACGCCAGATGCGTGTCGTGCTTGTTTTCGAACAGCAGCACGAGCTGCGCGTAGTTCGGGCGCTGGGCCTCCGGCGCCAGCGAATACCAGAAACGCGGCGCGCCCCCGCCGACGAACGTGCTGACCGATTCGAGCGGCCGGCCGGCGGCGGCGGAGGCTTCGAGCACGACCCGCTCGGCCTCTTCCGCCGCTTCCTTGCTCGCCGAGAACGGGGCGTCTTCGGGCAGGAAGATATTGACGAACGCGAGCCGCGACAAGTCCTTCGGGAAGAACTGCTGCTTGAGGGAGGAGCCAATGAATCCACCGAGCGCGAGGACGCCCAGCGAGCCGGCCATCACCAGCCAGCGGTGGCGAATCGCCCATTGCCCCAAGCCGTAGTAGCGGGAGGCAAAGCCGTGGCTGCGCCGCTCTTCAATGGGCCGCTCGGGGCGGCCTCTCAACAGGTAGTAACCCAGCAGCGGAATGAAGCTCATCGACACGATGCGGGAAGCGACGAGCGAGCACGTCAGAACCACCGGCAGCGAGTAGAGGAATTGCCCGGTGGTGCCGCTCAACAGCAGGAACGGCAGATAGGCCACGATGTTGGTGATCGTCGCGTAGAGGATCGCCGTCGCGAGCCGGGTCGGTCCCAACCAGGCGGCGATACCACGTGGCTTGCCGGCGGCGAGTTCCCGCTTGATGGCGTCGCCGGCCACGACCGGATCGTCCACCAGCAGGCCCAGGGCGATGATCAGGCTGGCGATCGAGACCTGTTGCAGGTCGATGCCCAACACGTGCATCATGCCGAACGTCATCAACAAGGTGAGCGGAATGGACAACGCCATCAACATCGCCGAGCGCCACTCCCAGAAGCCGATGAGCGAAACCAGCACGACCAGCGCGACGGCCTCGTAGAGGCTCGACATGAACAGCTCGACGTTCTCTTCCACCTGCTGCGGCTGGTCGCTGACCCGCGCCACGATGAGGTCGTTGGGGAGCCGTTTCTGCAGATCGTCGAGAGTGGCATCGACCGCGGTGGCGAACTCAGCAATCTGCTGCCCGGAGCCCATCTGGATGTTCAACGTGACGGCGCGGGTACGCTGCCATGCCCCTTGGGGGTCGCGCCATGAGAAGTAGTTCAAATAGCGGGCCGTCTCGTAGCCGCGGGCCGTGTCGGCGAGGTCCCGCAGATAGAGGGGCGTTCCGTAGGGCGTGAATCCGACGCTCACGTCTCCGATCTCGCTTTCGCTGCGAAACTCGCCGGAAGGATTCACGAAGACGCTCTTTTGGCGCGTCTCGAATTCGCCTCCCGAAACCGCGACATTGCGCGCCTGCATGATGCGGGGCAAGGTGCCGCCCTGCATTCCGTAGGCGGCCAGACGCTCCTGCGAGTAGACCAGGTAGACCTGCTCGGAAAGAATGCCGGAACGGCTTACCTTGGCGACCAGCGGCTGCTTGTCGCCGCTGCGGCCCGTGCCGAGCAGCGCGCGCTCCATGATGTCGGTAAAGTCCTCGAGCTCGCGATAACTGTATTTGTCGCCGGCAACCGCGGCGAGCCGTTGCTCGATCTGCGACAAGTCCCGCACCACAAAGGGCTGCCACAGGTCGGGATGCATCTCGGAACGGCTATAGCGCTGGCTCAGGAAAGCCTGCAGGCGCGAGAGGAACTGCTCTTCGGGCTGATCCGTCTTGCCATCGATGCCGATGAAGCCGGGGCCGTCCAGGACCCGAAGATCCCGCGCGACACCCTGCGATCGGAGATAGTCGATCACTTCCAGAGCCGCCAGGCGAGGCAGGCGCCGGTCGCCTTGGAGCGGCAGGCAAAACACCACCGAAGTCCTCCCTTGCTCGCCTGCCCGCACGCTTTCGATGTTGCCGCGAATCTCTCGCGCGCGCAGCGCGGCTTCGGCGGCGTCGGCTTTGGGGCTGGCGACAGTGAGCATCAGGGTCGCCGTATCGCCGAAATCGCGCAGGTAGTTGATCGGTCCGGCGCCGTCGGGGAGGTCTTCGACGGCCGCCAGGCGCCCGCCGATGTCATCGAGCACCTGACCGGTTTCCTCGAGCTCGTCGGCGAGGGAAAAGGTGATCACCGAAACGTTGGAGCGCGACGTGGACTCGATGCGGGCGACATTGGCGTTGGATGCGAGGGTGCGCTCGATGGTTCGCGTGACCAGATCTTCGACCTTCTCCGCGCTGGCGCCGGGCCAGGGCGTCACGATCATCGCCTGTTTCGCGGGGATTTCGGGGTCTTTGCGCTGCGGCATGTGCAGGTACCCGTAAATGCCCCAGAGGACCGTACCCAGCAACAACACCCACGAGATGTGAGGATTCTCGATGCAGAAGCGCGAAAAATTGTGGACCTCTTCGATGTTTTGCCGGCCGTGGTGCGAAGCGTGGCTGCTCATGGAATCACCTCCACCGTCTCTCCATCCGTGACCATCGTCGCGCCGGTCCGAACGACGCGCTCTCCGGTTTTCAGGCCGCTGGTCACCACCAGCCGTTCGCCGTAGGTGGGCCCGAGCGTCACGGCGCGCTCGTGCGCCACGTTGTTTTCCACGACCATCACCGCAAAGCTCGAGGCGCCGTGGCGGTCGCGGATGACGGCGCTCAAAGGAACGACCGGCTGCGGAGGAACCGTGGCGGCCGCCGCCAGCGACAACGACGCAATCATGCCGGGGCGCAGTGTCTTTTTCTCGTTGCGCAGCGTGACTTCCACCTGATACAGACGCGTATCCTGGTCGGCAACGGCGGCAATGGCACTCACCTTGCCGTCGAAGCGCTGATCCGGCAGGGCTTCGATGGTGATCGAGACCGGCGTGCCCGGCTTCATCTGCACCGCAACCGAGTCGGGAACGCCGAACGTGGCCTTGACGTTTTCAATGTCGGCGAGCGTGTAGGCCTGCAGCCCGGCCGAGACGAGCATGCCGAGCTCGACATTCCTTTGCACTACCGACGCGGTGAAGGGCGCAACCAGCGCCGTATCCCGGTGCGCCAACCGCGCCGAGGCCAAGGCCGCGTCGGCGGTGCGGATTTGCGCCGTGGCGGCGTCCAACTGCGCCTGAGCGGCGTCGACGCTGCCGCGCGCGGAATCGTACTGCGCCTGCGCCGAATCAAAGTCCGGCCGCGTAATGCTCTGGCTGGCAAGCAAGGTCTTGGCCCGCTGCAGGTCCGACTCGGCCTTGGTGAATGCGGCGCGGGCCTGGGTGAGCTGGCCGCGCGCCGCCTTTTCGCTTTCACGAGCGCTGTCGGCGTTGCCCTGAGCCTGGTCGATCTGGATCTGGTAGTCCTCTTCGCGCAGGCGCGCCAGCACGGTTCCCGCCGGCACGGTGTCGCCGGGCTCCAGGGCCCGGACGCGGCCGTCGGCGCCGCTCGTTTGCTTGAGGCCTTGAACATATCCGGACACACGAAACGCCAGCGTTACCTGTCGTCCGGGCAAGATCGAAGCCGAATAGCGCTCCATCAGCGCCGGCTCGAACATTTCTACAGCGGCAACGCGAACGGGTGTCACCGTCGGTTCCACGGCCGCTGCCTCCCGCGAGCAGGACGCCAGCGGCGCGAGCAGCAAGATCAGAATCCAGGATTTCATCGGTCTTCTCCCACGGCGCGCTCAAAGTCGGCGCGCGCATCCCAAAACGCGAGCAGAGCCCGCTCGTAGCTGGTATTGCCCTCTTCCACGGTTGTCTGCGCCTGCAGAACGTCCTTAAGGAGCACCGCGTCGGCTGTGTATTTGTTCTTGGCCACGCGCAGGTTCTCCATGGCGGTCTCCTGCTTCAGGCGCGCCACGCGAAGCTGCATCCGGTTCTGCTGCAGTTGGCGGTACTTGTCGTTGACGTCGATGAGCACCAGGCTCTCGGCGTCGGCGGTCGCGTTCTCGGCCTGCTCGACGACGTGGCGCTTCTCGGAAACTCCCGCTTCTTGCGGCCCCAATCGAAGGGCTCCCACGACAAGCTCAGGCCGACGCTCTGCGACTGCGTTGGCAGGAAACTGCTGAAGTTCAGCAAGGCGATGCTGTTGAACTCGATCGGCCAGATCGGGGATGTACTCGGCCTTCTTGGCTTTCATGTCCCATTCGGCCTGGGTATGACGGAGACGCGCCTGCCGGATCTCGGGCCGGTGCTCGAGTGCCGAGCGATGCGCTTCGGAGAGGTCGACGTCCATTTCGGCGGCCAGAGCCACCGGCTCGAGATCGAAGTCGGTCCGCACATCACGGCCTAGCAGTTGATTGAGCTGCTCCTTGCCCGATGCCAGGCGATTCTCGAGGGTCAACTCGTTCTGGTCGGTTTCGGCGATACGGGTCTGGATGTCGAGCAGGTCCCCTTTCAGCGCGGTCTGTTGCTCGACGTACTGCGTGGTGAGCCGCTCGATTTCCTGATAGAGCTTCAATGTCTCGCGCAGGCTTCGCAGCAGGGCCTGGGTCTGCTGCAGGTCGTAATAGAGGCGTTTGACGTCGCGAACGACCTTATGGCGTTCGGCGCGGGTCTCCTCGCGGGCGACCTCGGCGCCGGTTTTCAGGGCTTCGATGTTGCGGCGGATGCGGACGAGGCTGGTGAGCGGTTGCGTCACGCGGCTGAAAACGAATCCTGTGGGTCGTAGCGGTGTCGAGATATTGGTGTCTTCCGCCGGAACCGGACCGATCTCATCGAAGGTTCCCAGAACGCCTTTTTCGAAGGTGAAGTCGATCGGAGTCAACTGCTGCGACCCGAGCACGTAGAGATTGAAACTGGGGAACTGCCTCGTCCTCGCGGCATCTACCTGGTCTTCGGCCCTGGCGATGTCCAGTGATGAATTCTCGAGACTGCGATTGTGATCGAGGGCAAGCTGCACCGCCTGATCGAGGGTCAGGGATTCGGCGGCAAATGACGTGGCCGCCAATGTCAGAGCGAAGAACAGCGTTGTGAGCAGGGGCATCATACGACCTCCTGGCCGACGCCAGCCTGGACGTGCGTTGATGGCATGTATCGCTGCGCCGCCGGCTCGAGCTGAATCGGCGGCATCCCACTCACCTCGAAGTAGAATTCGTGCGCCCAGGTCTGAACATCCGCAGAGACCGGAGCGAGTAGAGTGAGCACGCGAAACGCACCGTCGGACTTCGACACGCTATCGTCGTGAGCCTGCTGCAGCAGAGCGCGGCCGTACATCGCACCGCGTGGCGCGGCGGACAATACCTCGAAGGGCAGCACGGCAACGCGAAGGGGAAGGCTGCCCGCCGGCACCGCCCGGCTCTGCTGCGAAGACACCGCAAGAAATACCGGCGCATAGCCGCCCTTAGGGACGTCGATGAGCACCTGGTCCACGGGCCGGGGATGCGAGTGGCGGTAGTATTCGAGCAGTTTCAGGCGCAGCCGGCGGGCGTCGTTGCGCACGATCGGGTCGATTGCGGGCTCGAAATCCGGGCCGCGATCGAAGACCGCTATGCCGATGGCGTATTCGCAGAGCTGATCAGCACGCCCAACCAGGGTCTCCTCGACGATGAACTCGAGGAACCGCTTCATCCTGCCGGAACGCGCGAAGGGTTCACTGGCAAGGATTCGTCCAAGCTGCGCTCGGACTGCCTGGGGGGTGATTGGGGTATCCATTCCTTGTGCTCCTTCCTTTTCCTCACGCTTTCGATCGCTTGCATGGTGATGCGCAAATTCGCAGGGCACCCTATCATCGGCTTCGAACTCGACGGCTGTTTCGGTGTTGCCGGAACGTTGGTTTGCCGGGACCGGGCGGGGCAGGGCTTTCTTTCAGGGCCGTTTGCGACCGTTCCCGAAACACCCCTTAGGGAAGGCTAAGTGCCTATTTTTCAGGCCTGTTGAGCAGTGAAAAAATTCGATCGAAGAGCTTTTTGGCATCCGGCAGCTCTGATACGATGGCCAGTATTGTGGCCCTGGAAGTAACCCAGTTGCTGACGGCCTGGAGCGAAGGCAACCAGGCGGCCTTGGACGAACTGATCCCGCTGGTCTACCAGGACCTGCACCAGCGGGCGCGGAACTATCTGCGCCACGAACGTCCGGACCATACCCTGCAACCGACGGCCTTGATCCACGAAGCCTACATGCGGCTGGCGAGCGACAGCCCGCCGGAATGGAACAGCCGGGCGCATTTCTTCGCCGTCGCCTCCCGTGTGATGAGGCAGATCCTGGTGGACCACGCGCGGCGTCACCGTGCGGGCAAGCGCGGCAGCGGTATGGCCGAGGTGAGCCTCGAAGAGGCGCTGGTGCCGGCGCGCTCGGAAAACGCGGACGTGCTGGCGCTCGACGACGCGTTGACCAAGCTGGCTGCGTTCGACGAGCGAAAATGCCGCATCGTGGAGATGCGCTACTTCGGGGGCTGCACCGTCGAAGAAACCGCGGAAGCGCTGGGGATCGCCGGCATCACCGTGATGCGGGACATGCGCGTCGCCGAGGCCTGGCTGCGCCGGGCGATGCGAGGCGAAGATCCGGCGGCATGAAATCCGATGACCGACGAGCGCTGGCGCCAGATCGAGATGCTGTTCGCGCAGGCCGTGGAGTGTCCCCCGCGCGAGCGGCTCGTGTTCCTCGATCAGGTCTGCGGCGCGGACCTGGAACTCCGCCACGAGCTGGAATCGCTGCTCTCTTGTGACGCTCCCGACCAGCGCCTCGTCGAGATGCCCGACGGCATCGCTGCCAGCCTCTCCGACGATTCCGAATCAGACCCCGACATGGCGGGCCGCCGCATCGGCCCTTACCGGCTCACCCGCCTGATCGGCCACGGCGGCATGGGCGCGGTCTATCTCGGCGTCCGTGACGACGATCAATACCAGAAACAGGTGGCTATCAAGCTGCTCAAGCGCGGCATGGACACCGCTTTCATGCTGAGCCGCTTCCGGCAGGAGCGGCAGATCCTCGCCAATCTCGAACACCCCTTCATCGCGCGGCTTATGGATGGCGGCGCGACCGACGACGGCCTGCCGTATTTCGTGATGGAGTACGTCGACGGCGTCCCGATCACGAAATATTGCGTCCGCAAGAATCTTTCCGTTCCTGAGCGCCTGCGGTTGTTTCGGCTGGTCTGCGAAGCCGTGCAGCATGCCCACCAGAACCTGGTGGTCCATCGCGACCTTAAACCCAGCAATATCCTGACGACGAAAGAAGGCGTGCCGAAGTTGCTGGATTTCGGCATTGCCAAGGTCGTCGATCCGAATGTTGCGGGGGACGCCACCGCAACCCGGCGCGAATTCCAGATGATGACGCCCGACTATGCCAGCCCGGAGCAGGTGAGGGGATTTCCGATCAGCACGGCCAGCGATACCTACTCGCTAGGCACGGTTCTCTACGAGCTGCTCGCGGGGGTACGCCCGTACCGTTTTCAGTTGGGCGTGTTCGCGGAGATCGAGAGAACCGTCTGCGAGGTGGAGCCCGAGAAGCCCAGCCTGGCGGCCGCCCGCAACGAGGAACTCCCGCCGATCGTTCGCGGGCAGTTGAAACGCCAGCTCTCCGGCGACCTGGACAACATTGTTCTCACCGCCATGCACAAGGAGCCGCAGCGCCGCTATGCGTCGGCGGCAGAGTTTTCCGAAGACCTGCGGCGGCATCTGGAAGGTTTGCCGATCGTCGCGCGCGTGGATCGCTGGACCTATCGCGCCGGCAAGTTCATTCGCCGCAACCGGCTTGCCGTCGGCGCGGCGGTGTTGGTGGCCGCGAGCCTGGTGGGCGGCATCATTACCACTACCATCCAGGCGCGCCGCGCCGAACGGCGATTTGAACTCGGCCGGCAGCTCGCCAATTCTGTGTTGTTCGACATTCACGATCGGATTCAACCGCTGCCCGGGTCGATCTCCGCGCGGCTGGCCATGGTTCAAACCGTGGTCGCGTATCTGGATAGCCTCGCGGAGGATTCCGGCGGCGATCCCGGACTGGATCTGGAGATGGCGCAGGCCTACGTTCGGGTAGCGTCCCTGGAAGGACACCCCTTTCGCCCCAACCTCGGGCAAACCGTCGTCGCGCTCGGTCATTACAAGAAGGCGATCGCGATCTTCGAGCGGCTTGCCGGTCTTGCGGAGACACGCGACAAAGCGACCCGAGGCGCGGTCGGCGCCCATCAGGAGGCAGCCTCGGTGGAGGTCGTGCTCGGGCACCCGTCGTCCGCGGAATTCCACCTCCAAAGAGCAGTCACCCTGGCGGCAGATGCGCCCGCGCACGGCGTGGTCTTCGAACCTCGTCACCTGGCAGCGCTCTATGAAAACCTCGGTTCGCTGGCCTCCGACCGCGGAGATACCGAAGCCGAATTGGCCAATATGTCGAAGGCGGTCGAACAGAGCCAGAAATGGGCTGATGCCGACCAGAGTTCCGATGCTCTGCTCTCACTACGGAACTCGAATAGTCAACTGGCCAAGGCCCAGGCTCACGCCGGCGACCTCTATGGTGCCCGCGACAGCTTCCGGCTGGCGCTCCAGGTGGCGGATCAACTCAAGAGCCGGTCCGACCCTGAGTACAAGCTGATCGAGGGCGTGGTGGGGATTCACCACCTGTTTGGTGATCTGCTCGGAGCGACCGATGACGCCAACCTGGGTGAGCCGGCGGAGGCGCTGTCTCACTACCGGGCTGCCGCCGACGTCGGGGAGAAGCTGGTCGCCCGAGACGCCAATGACGTGAATCCGCGCAGAAACCTAGCGGGTTCTTACCGCCGGATTGGCCTGGTTCTGCTCGCCGACCGTCCGGCGGAGGCGCTCGAGTCTTACCAAAAAGCTGTGGCCATCTCGACGGCGATCAATGCCTTGGAGCCGCGCAATATCCACTACCGCAGCGCGCTGGCGGATGGGCTTCTCGGCTTGGGCCAGGCTTTGTTCCGGCTGGGAAGAAGGCCGGAGGCGCTCGAAAAACTGGGCCAGGCCCTCGAACTGCAGAAATCCATCGAAGCGGCGGCGCCCGGGCAGCTCTGGCTGTTGCGGAGCACCAGCCGGACGTACCTGGCGATCGGCAACGTGTTGCTGGACCAGGGAAATACCGAGCAGGCACTGGCGAATTATCGCGAGGGCCTGGGCTACGCGGAACGGTCTTTTCAGCATTACGCGTCCAGCCTGTCGATGGCCCTCGATCGCGGCGAGCTTCTCGAGGCAATGGGGGCTTACTATCTGGCGCTGGCCGCGCGGCCCGGCGCCAGCAATAGCCGCCGCGCCGCATGGCGAGCGGAAGCTCGTTCCTCGTATGAAAAGAGCCTTGCGATCTGGCAGGACTGGAATGCCCGCAAAGTGGCTATTCCCTATGCGGAACGGCGCCTGAACCGGACGCAGTCCATCCTTTCCTCCATCCCCTAGGTCAGCCTCGCCGCTCCCCCGATTCCCACGCAAGAACCCGAATGATAGCTTTCGCCGGGATCCTGCGCATTCCCTAGCGTATGGGAACCGGATGGAACGGGTTCGACCTGCCAGCGTGCCTCGAAGCGGCAGCCGCCATCGAAGCCGACCTGGCGCAACTGACCAGCGCGTTGACCGAGGCGCAGTTTCACGCGCCAACGCGAACCGGCGGCTGGTCGGTGGGCTATTGCATCGAGCATCTGGTGCTGACCGGGTACGCCTTTCTTCCGAAGTGGGACCTGGTGCTGCAACAAGCAGCCGTCCGGGAAGGCAACGGACAGCGGTCAACTCGATACGAGTGGTGGCAGCGCAAGCTTCTCGAATACATGGAGAACCCCTCCCGGCTGAAGCTGAAAACCGCGCCGGCGTTCGTACCGTGCGCGCGCCATGCGATCGACGATACGGTCGGCCGGTTTTGCGGCATGCACCAGGAGCTGACACGGAGGGTTGACCGCTGCCGCGGGCTGGACGTGAGCCGGATCAAGGTGCAGTCCCCGTTTGTCTCGTGGATTCGCTATGCGCTGGGCTTTTCGTTCGATCTCGCCCTGGCGCATGAACGGCGGCATCTGCGACAGGCATGGTGCGTACGGCGGCAATTGCTGGAGGAGTCCTAGACCGGACCCGGGACCGGAGACTCATACCGTATGAGACTTCGATTCAAGATTCCATGCGGACAGACTGAGGTGGTCATGATCAACAAGAAACTCAAAACGATTCTGATCGCTCCCCTGCTGGTGAGCGCTGTTGCGGGCCAGGCTTCGACCAAGCAGGCCCTGCTGATGGCCATGGGCGCCAATGCCAAACAAATGGCCTCCTTCCAGTGGAAACAGAAGACTACGGTCATTCGAAAGGGCAAGGCACTGGACCCCATGATCGAAGAGCTTCGCTTTGACGCCAGAGGTCAGCTTCAGCAGATGACCCTCGTCAAGCCCGAGCAGAAACGAATGGGGCCGGTCCGAGCGAGAAAAGCAGCCGACATCAAGGAGTCGGTCCAGGAAGTGATGCAGCTGGCTCGGCGCTATGCGAGCCCCCAACAAATCAGCCAGGCGATCCAGAAGGGCGAGGTCTGGGAAGGAGACGGCCGCTTGCGGGTCGAGACCCGCTCGGCCGTTCTTCCGATGGATGAAATGACGATGGCCGTCAGCAGCAGCACTTACCTGGCGACACGAATCGATTGCAAGACGCAGTACGAAGGCAGCCCTGTTGCCATCGCTATTCAATACGAACAATTTCCGAATGGCCCGAGCATGATGACGCGCATGACGGTTCAGATTCCCAAAGAGGACATCGCCGTCCACGTCGAGTCGTTTGACTTCGTCCGTCTTGCCGGGCCCAACGCCAACTAACACGAATCCAGCCAAAGGAGAACACAACCATGAAACGCATCGGTCTCACGGGACTACTGATTCTGAGCGCCGTAGCAGCAGCTCAGAACGTCACATTTGACTACGATCGCGGAGCCAACTTTAGCGACTACAAGACCTACCAGTGGGTTGACTCGCCAAGCGGACGCGCGCCCAACCAGCTCATGCACCAGAACATCCAGCGGGCCGTGGATTCGCAGCTCGCCCTGAAGGGCATGCAGCGTGTCGAGAACGGCGGCGATCTGCAGATCGCTTATCAGGCCGCGGTGGACGAAGAGAAGCAATTCAATGTGTGGGGCACCGGGCCGCGGTTGCTGGGAAACGGCCAGGTCACCTCGTCAACGATCCAGGTCGGCAAGCTGGTGATCGATTTCTTCGATCCGGCGAAGCAGCAACTGGTCTGGCAAGGGTCGGCCGAGAAGACTCTCGATATCAAGAAGGATCCCGAGAAGAACTATCAAAATCTGCAGAAGGCGGTGGCCAAGATGTTGAAGAACTATCCGCCTGGCAGCGGTCAGTGAGAGCCGCAACCAGGAGCGGCCGCAATCGACCTGGAGGGGCGTAGCGGGACCACGCCCCTACCCCTGAGCTGACGTCAAACCACAGAGCGAGGAAACGAAAGTGATGCAATCCCTCTCCAACACTGAGATGCCTTCGATGGCCACCGGATCCCCAGAGATGGTGCTCGATCTTTCCGCACTGGACGCCGGCATGCTGCCGGTCGTCGGCGGCAAGGCGGCGAATCTGGGCGAGCTGATTCGCGCCGGCTTGCCGGTGCCGCCCGGCTTCTGCGTAACCACTGAAGCATACGGGGAAGTCGCCGCCTCAACAGCTATCGATTTTTCTGCCTTCAATTCCGCCGCGGCCGGGGATTTGACCATGCTTGCCGGCCAGGCCCGCGAAGCGTTGCGGGCGGCTGACATTCCTGCTCCGCTCGCGGCAGCGGTCGTTGAGGCCTACAACCGGCTCGGCGCCGACACACCCGTGGCGGTACGCTCTTCAGCCACCGCGGAAGACCTGCCCGGCGCGAGCTTCGCCGGCCAGCAGGATACCTATCTCAACATTACTGGCGCCGCCGCGGTACTCGACGCCGTGCAGCGTTGTTGGGCTTCGCTCTGGACCGACCGCGCCGTCGTCTACCGCACGACGAATGGAATCGATCACGGCGCGGTTCGCCTGGCCGTGGTCGTCCAACGAATGGTCGAAGCCGAGATCGCCGGCGTGCTGTTCACGGCCAACCCGCTCACCGGCCGTCGCCGCCAGGCGGTGATCGACGCCAGCCCCGGGCTCGGTGAAGCGGTTGTCTCGGGCACCGTCAATCCTGATCACTTCGTAGTCGAGACCGCCACGGGAAGCATTGTCGAGCGCCGCCTCGGTGACAAGCGGATCGAGGTGCGTTCCCTGCCGGGAGGCGGCACCGAGCAAGTCGAGAAAGCATCCGCGGCCGACCGCGCGTGCGTGACCGACGAGCAGGTGCGCAGACTGACCGTGCTCGGCGACCGCGTCGAGACCTACTTCGGCTCCCCGCAAGACACCGAGTGGGCCATTGATAGCGACGGTGCGCTCTGGCTGACGCAGGCGCGTCCCATCACGACGCTGTTTCCTCTGCCAATTCGCGCGCAGGGTTCCGAACAAACACGGGCGGAGCAGGAGAACGAGCTTCGCGTCTACTTCTGCTTCAGCGTGGCGCAGGGGTTGTATCGGCCGCTGACTCCGATGGGCATGTCAGCATTCCGGGTGATCGGTTCCGCGGCGGCGCCCATGTTCGGCGTGTGCGTCGACGATCCGCTGGTAGGACCACCTTCGTTGGTCGAGGCAGGCCAACGCTTGTTCTTCGATCTCACGAAGACGCTCCACGGGCTTCCGGGCCGCACGCTGTTGCCCCGTGTGTTTGATGTGATGGAGGCCCGCTCGGCCGCTATCCTGCGCGCTCTGTTTGACGATCCGCGCCTGCCGGTCACGCGACGTTCCTGGCTGCCGTTCGCGGGAAAGTTCCTGCGGGCTCTGGCCCGCTATGGAGTGCCGCTGCGTGTCTTCGAAGCTGTGACTCGGCCCGCGGCGGCGCGCACTCGGGTTGAGCGGATCAGCGCCGACCTTCAAACCCGGCTCACCCTGCCCGGCGCGGCTACCGCCGACGCACGACTTGATTTCGTTCAACGTGTACTCAGCGACGACGTGATCCGGATGGGCCCCACCATGTTCCCTGTTGCCGGGGCGGGTCTGGCCATGATCGGAGTCGCCGCCAAACTGCTCGGCGACAGTACGAAGGCAGAGGAACTCGAGAAAGTGCTGCGCGGGCTCCCGCACAACATCACCACGGCGATGGACCTCACGCTGTGGAAGCTGGCCAGCAGTGTTCGCAAGGATGCCGCTTCCGCGCGTGCGTTGCGCTACGAGCCGGCGGTGGATCTGGCTCGCAAGTTCCACGCCGGCACGCTACCGCCCCGGCTGCAAGAGGGTCTCGCGGAATTCCTGTCAAAGTATGGCCATCGTGCGATCGCCGAGATTGATGTCGGCATGCCGCGCTGGGCCGACGATCCTTCGCACATCCTCGGTGTGCTCGCCAACTACTTGCGGCTCGATAACCCCGAGCTGGCGCCCGATGCGCTGTTCGCTCGCGGCGCGGCCGAGGCGGAAGCGATGATCAAGACCCTCGCAGCGCGTGCACGGCGTCGCGGCCGGCTTCGTGCCCGACTGGTGCGTTTTGCGCTGACACGCGCGCGCCAGCTCGCGGGACTTCGCGAGCTTCCCAAATACAACATGATCGTCGCCATTGGAGCCGCACGCAGGGAACTGGCCGAAGTTGGCGCCGAACTGGTTCGTGGCGGCAGCATCGAAGCCGCGGACGACGTGTTCTTCCTCGAGCTCGCCGAGGCACGCTTCGCGATCCACGGCCTCGACTGCCGTTCTCGCGTCACCGCGCGCCGTCAGGCTTACGAAGCGGAGTTGCGGCGGCGGCACGTTCCGACAGTCGTGCTTTCAGACGGCACCGAACCCGAACCCCCATCCGTGGCGCAGCGCAACGACGCCGACCTCGTCGGTACCCCGGCGTCTGCCGGTACGGTCACAGGAGTAGCGCGCGTGGTCCTCGATCCCGTGGGCGCTCACCTCGAACCAGGCGAGATCCTCGTCGCGCCCTCGACCGACCCGGGCTGGACGCCGCTGTTTCTGACCGCCGGCGGTCTGGTCATGCAGATGGGCGGTGCAAATTCCCACGGCGCTGTAGTAGCCCGCGAGTATGGCATCCCGGCCGTAGTGGGCGTGGCGAACGCCACGGCTCGCATCACGACCGGGCAACAGATCACCGTTGACGGTTCAACCGGAACGATCACTCTGCTGCCGTAAGCGGTGGAACAGGCAATCCTGTCTGTTCAAATTGCACAATCAATCCGGTGGGGGCGGGAAGCAATTTCTCGCCCCCATCGACATTACTTCGTCGGCGATCCGTCAACCGATCGCAAAGCTCAGCATCACGTCACACGGAGCCGAGGAAAGACACGTTCATACCGTATGATTCTTGGCGCGCCTGAGTACGAAAGGCACACTAGCCCCATGAAACATTATCGATCCATCCAACTCGCGCGGGTATCCGTCCTCGCCGTTCTGCTGTGTGGCCTGAATCTGAACGCGCACAACTTGGCTGCCGATCCCGGTTGGCCCCGTCACTACTCCAACGGCAGCGCCGGCCTTGTCGTGTACCAACCGCAGGTCGACTCCTGGAATGAGTTCAAGGCTCTGAAGGGCCGCTGCGCCTTCGCGCTCAAGCCCACGCGCGACGCCGAGCTAGTCTACGGGACGTTTCGTTTCGAGGGCGAAACTCTGGTGGATGCCGACCAGAAGCTTGTCCTGTTGCGCAACATTCGCGCCTTCGACATGCAGTTCCCGTCCATTCCCGGCGGAACATTCACCCAATACGCCGATTTGACGAGAAAGCTGTTGCCGGCCGACGCAATGGTGGTTTCGCTCGAGCGGCTCCTGGCATTCATCCGCCCGGGCGAAGTTCCGCACCGTGAGGCTCAGGTGCTGACGGACCCGCCGCCCATCTTTGTCAGCACGAAGCCCGCCGTTCTGGTCATTGTCGATGGCGACGCGGTGATACTGGATCTCGAAAACACCCCTCTGCGGCGGGTGATCAACACAAACTGGGAGTTGTTTCAGGATTCGCGGACACACCGCTACTATCTAAGGTATGGCCAGTCGTGGTTGGTGGCTGCTGATCTTGACGGAGAGTTCGCACCGGCCGTGGAGATCCCTGCCGAGCTGGCGCGCGTCCCTGCGGATGGCGCGGAATCGCGCAAGGAATCCAAAGCCCCGCGCGCGCAGGCGTCTTCGCCGCCTCGCGTAGTCGTCGTCCATCAGCCGGCCGAGTTGATCGTGGTGCAGGGATCGCCCGCGATGGCGCCCATCGCCGGAACGCCACTCCTGTGGGTGACGAACACCGAGAGCGACCTGTTCTATGACGCGGCAGGCGCTGCCTACTATTTCCTGACTTCGGGACGCTGGTTTCGGGCCGCGACCCTGGAAGGCCCGTGGGAATATGCTTCCTCTACTCTCCCCGAGGATTTTCAGCGAATCCCCGCGGATCATCCCAGAGCCCACGTTCTCGCTGCCGTGCCGGGAACGCGCGAAGCCGAAGACGCCGTCCTGCTCGCCGCAATTCCTCGCACCGCGGAGGTCAAGCGCAGCGAAGCGAAGGCGGAGGTGACATACGTCGGCGAGTCCGAGTTTGTCTCGATACCCGGCACGCCGGTGAGCTACGCAAAGAACACGCCAAGCGACGTGCTTCGAGTCGGCGACCGCTACTATCTCTGCCTACAGGGGGTGTGGTTCGTCTCAGCGAGTCCGCAAGGACCGTGGCAGGCCGCCGACAGCGTTCCGCAGGAGATCTACACGATCCCTGAAAGCTCGCCGAAATACAACGTCACTTATGTAAGGATCTACGACTCCACGCCGACCACGATCGTCGTCGGTTACACGCCTGGTTACTACGGCGCGTTCGTCTACGGCGGTGTTGTCGTGTGGGGGACCGGCTACTACTATCCGCCCTACGTGGCCGTGGGCGTGGTCGCCGTTCCCGTCTACTGGGGAGCGCCCTACTACACGTACGGAGCGAGCGCCTGGTACAACCCCGCGACGGGTATTTACGCGCGTGGTGCCGCCGTCTATGGACCCTACGGTGGCTATGGAGCTGCTGCCGCCTACAACCCGCGAACTGGAACATATGCGCAAGGATCAGCCGTCAGGGGACCCAACGGAGGTGCCGCGGCAGGACGCACCTACAATCCCAGCACGGGAACTTACTCAGCCGGCTACCGGGCGGCGAACCCGTACGGCAGTTGGGGAGAGGGCGTGGTTACGAACGGCGACAACTGGGCGCGCGGAGGATATCAGTCCACCAGGCGGGGCACAGTGGCCGCGGGCGAAACGTCAAGAGGCGGCGACGGGGTTGCTTTCGAGGGCGCCGGCGGCAAGTCCGGCTACGTCGGCAAGAGCGGCAGCGGCGATGTCTATGCGGGCGCCAATGGTAATGTCTACAAGCGCGACGACGGTCAGTGGTACCGGAATCAAAACGGTTCCTGGAATGCGATCGACAAGAGCGAGGTGGCGGCGCAAGGACAACAGGCGGCGGCACGCGACCGCGGGACCCGAAATTCGCAGCTATCGGAAGGAGCGCGTGCAAACCCCGGCGGCCCCAAAGGTGGTCGGGGCATCGAGCAGCGCCCTCGGTTTCAAGGCCGCCGCCGGTGACAGACGGCGAGGATCTGACTGTCTGTAATCTCTGAGTGAACATTCGGGACTAGTGCGGTGACCGCCAAAAAGGGTCGGCCTAATAGTTGAGAAGAGAGCGGGTGTCGCGACGGGTGAAGTTCCAGCTGATCGTGACGCGGTGGCGATTGATCCGGCGGTTCCAAGCCTTGGCCTCGGCGCGCAGGGCGCGGAGATTGGCGATGCGGCGTGAGCCCAAACGCTGGCGCGAGAACGGGCCGGTCTCGATCTCGGCTTGGTTGAGCCAACTGCCGCTCTTGGGCGTGTAGGGCAGTGCAAATCACTCCCACAGCCGGGCCGTGTACTGCGCCAAAGCACTCGATCAGCGATCAAAACTAGTGCGGGTGAAGCGGTCGGCACTCCAGGGTCCGAGGCAAGAACGTAGACCAAATAGTCCAGCCAGGGCTAGTGACTTTTGGAACGCTCCTGAAGGGTCCGGGTCACGGTACCTAGCCCGAGGTCCATTTGCTCCGCGAGCTTCCGTAGCGAGAGTCCCCGGCTGCGTGCGCCGTTTCGACCAGAGCGGTGAGCCGCTCGACAGCCCTCCGCTTAGACGCTGGAACGAGTTGCTGGTAGATGTCCCGGGTCGTACTAGCGCGGCTGTGACGCAACGGCCCCTGGGCGTCTTTGACGTCGACTCCTGCCTGCTGTAGCCACGTGGCGCAGGAACGCCGCAGCACCTGCCAGTTCACCCAGCCGATCCCAAACTCCTCGCCGCCGGTTTGATGTGCCGCACGAGCACGTTGTTGTCCCGCAACGGCCCACCTTTTGGACGGATTGGAAAACGAGGTCCTCCTGGCTACTGACCTTGACCGCCCGATAGCGACGGGTCGCGCGGCCGGCACGAACCAGAACCTCCAGCGATTTGAGCTTCTCGATCCGAGCGATGACTGGAGCGTCCACCGGGATCGTTGCCCGGCTGGCCGCGGATTTCGGCTCGTCCCAATCTCCCCGGCAGTACCGCCAGTCGATCGTCGAGTCGAGATGCACATTCCGTTACACCAGGCTCGCCTAGCAAGGGAGTCATATCCGTCTCGGCTCCGGATGCTGCTGGATGGGTTGCTGCGCCGCCGATGCGATGCCGCGTAGCATACCCGAAAAGATGATCGCGTGGAGCGGGTACAGAGCGTACCAATAGAGCAGTCCGAAAAAGCCACGCGGGTCGAATAGCGCAGTCTGGCGTACGGTGGAGCCAGACGCGTCGGGTTCCACTTCGAACTGCAGCCAGGCCCTTCCGGGCAGTCTCATCTCCGCGTAAAGCCTCAACAGACGGTTGGGCTCAAGAGCCTCGACGCGCCAGAAGTCGACCGTCTCGCCCGGCATCAGGTCGACCGGGTGCCGCCGGCCACGGCGCATGCCTGCGCCGCCCAGCAGAAGGTCAATATACCCGCGCAAACGCCAGAGCCAGTCGCTTTGATACCAGCCCACCGCCCCGCCGATTTGTTGAATCGGGCGAAAGCAGGCCGAAGCGGGCAAGGGCAGGTGGACAGACCGCGAATCGAGTAGGCGGGAGCCGAATTTGACGCCGCCCCAAGCCGCCGTCTCACCCAGCGAAGAGACTGCGTCGGACCAGCGCGTGGCATCGAACTCGAGGTCCTCATGCTCGAGGGCGCGCGAGATCGCCTCCCGCAAACCTCGCGCGCGGACTGGGAACGTGCGGGAAGCCAGATCCCCGGTCACGACGGTCTCATTGCGCAAACTGTCGATTAGCTTCCGGCCCACCCGCGCGTACAGGGGGGTGACAAGCCCGAGCCAAAGACTGGAGAGCCGCGGCGTGAGAACCGGAACGGGGATCATCCAACGCCTCATGCCGCGTTGACGGGCGTACTCGGCCATGATGTCCAGGTAAGATGCGCGCTCGGCGCCCCCGATCTCGAACACCGCGCTGCCTGTATCGTCGATATCCAGAGCCGCTACCAGATAAGCGATGACATCCTCAATGGCAATTGGTTGGGCCATGACGCGCACCCACCGCGGCGTGACCATGACCGGCAGCTTATCCACCAGAGCGCGGATCATCTCGAACGACACACTGCCTGACCCGATGATGATCGAGGCGCGAAACTCGAAGGTGGGCACGCCGGATTCCCGCAAGATGCGGCCGACCTCCTGGCGGCTTGCCAGGTGGCTCGAGAGCTCGTCGTCGCTGCCCAAACCACCCAGATAGATGATGCGCCGCACGCCGGCCTCACGAGCCGCCGCTCCAAAGCTTGCGGCTGCCTGGCGATCTTGCTCGCAGAAGTCGTCGCTCGAACCCATCGAATGAATCAGATAGTAGGCCGTGTGGACGCCCCGCAACGCCTCGATCAGAGACTCCCGTTGCAGTACATCGCCCTGCACGACTTCCGTGGAAGCTGCCACGCGGGGACGCAGAAACTCCGCGCGGCGCGCCAGGCAGCGCACCCGACGCCCGTCCGACTCCAGGACCTTGAGCAGCCGGCCTCCCACGTACCCGGTGGCTCCGGCGACGAGAATCCTATTGTGGTTCTCAGCGGTCACGAATGCTCCAGTCTCCGACGGGCACCTGATGCATGGACGAGATGGCCACACCGCGCGTAGGATCAGTCGTCTCCTCTGGACTGGCCGGGTGAGGTACCTTGATCACGATTACGGTCAGATCATCATCCAGCGGCCGGCCATTGTGAAAATCATCGACGGCGCATCCAATGGCTGCGACAATCTCACTGGATGGGAGGTGACGCTTTGCACGAACCACCGAGGCCAATCGCTCCACGCCGAACTGTTCGCCCGCCTGATTCTCAGCTTCCGCAACTCCATCCGTGTAGAGCACGAGAGTGTCTCCCGGACGAAGGGAGATCTCTTCTGCTTCATAAGTCGCCCCGGGCAGCAGGCCAACCGGATAGCCGCCCACGCTAAACCAGCGGTCCTCGCCCGTCTCAGCCTGCACCAACAGAGCCGGCAGGTGGCCGGCGTTGGTATAGCGAAAGTGTCCCGACACGGTATCGAGCGATCCGTAGAATATCGTCGCATAGCACGCGTTCTCGACCGTTTCATGAAGAACGGTGTTGAGTTCGCGAACGATGTCTTCCGCTTTTTCGTGACGTGCAACCACAGCCCGCAGGGCGATCTTTACGGCCGGCATCAGAAGAGCCGCGGGCAAGCCCTTCCCGGCGACATCCGCGATCACGATCCCCGTGCGGCCGTCTTCGAGCGCAATGAAGTCATAGTAGTCGCCTCCGACGACCTTGGCGGGAGACATATGAGCCGCGATTTCATAGTCCCCAACGGGCGGCAGGTTCTTGCTCAATAGGTTCCGTTGGACCTGCGCTGCCATTTGGACCTCACGGACCAGCTCGTCGCGTTGCGACCGCGCTCTTTCGAAGAGGCGACGACGTTCCTGTCCCAGACGCTGCAAGGTGGTCACCAGGACCGCGAAGATCCCGGCCAGAGCCCAGTCCCGGACAAAAAACGTCCAGCTCGAACGGTCCAGTGGCCCTAGCCATTGCCTTAGTGCAACGCAGACAACCAGTAAACCAAGGGTGGTTTGAAGTCGCTGGGTCAACGCGCAATAGCTGAGCGGGACCAGATAGAGATAACCGAGGGAGATGTCCTGTCCAACCAGCGAATCGCCGTAAGCGATGGCGGCGACGGTGATCAGGATCAATATCGACTCGACTCGGATGATCCGCTTTTCCA
Source organism: Terriglobia bacterium (assembly GCA_963824095.1). Taxonomy (GTDB): domain Bacteria; phylum Acidobacteriota; class Terriglobia; order Bryobacterales; family UBA6623; genus JBBDWJ01. Next base: position 505,558 of record CAWGNS010000007.1, read on the forward strand.
CAGTCGGGCCGGAATCACGGGGCGAATCGCTCGTTCCGCGCCGCGCGCGACGCGATATTCGCCAGTCAGAGGACTTGGCCGGTAGCAGAAACTCGACCCCTGTCGGCCGGAGCGCTGGAGTCTGTGCAGACACAACTACTCCCGTCCCCGCAATCGCCCCGCCGTAGCGAAAGCATTTCCATTCGCAGCGGCAACTAATTCTTGCGACAGGCTGGTTCGTTGGCTTGGGATCGAGTCGCCCGGCAGCCTGCCGAAGACCTCCTGCATTTTCGCGCGGCGGTGCTCGAAGATCTGATGTAGATCGCGGGCCACGAAAACCCGATTCACCAAAGTTCCGCCGTACACTGCATATCGCACAAAATCCTCGACCAGTGTACTGCCGTCATGCTCACTGAAGCGATGCTCGTGAATCCAGATTCGGTAAGGGCCTTTTCGTTGCTCATCGACGAAACGGTGCGGAGGCTGCCAGGCGCTGATTTCACTTTGCCAGCGTATCGGCAGGCCTCGTAGCCGCAGACGGTAGTCGATCAGGGTGCCGGCACGCATCGGGATCGGCTCCGGAGTCAGGACCTCAAAGCGCAGCCACGGCGGCGTCAGGACCTCGAGGTTGTGAGCGTCAGCAAAAAACGGAAACACTTCCGAGAGCGGGCGCGGCAACCAGACCCGGCTCGTCAAGGTAAATAGCCTCATAACTGCACCTCCGCTGAGTCCCGGCTGACCGGGATGTGCCGCTCCTTTGCAGGAGAGACGGCTTGCTACCTCGAAAAGCTTGACGGACCAGGGCGCACACGAAACTCGTGCGCCCTTGCCCGCCCGACCATGTTGGGTTGTCAATAGCGGACGGTAAAGCCTTTGAGTCCGCCAATCTGGTCGACAATGATCGTAAAGGTGCCGTTGGTCAGTGACCCCACGGCGTAGGCCGTGTAGGTGACACCCGGCTTGAGCGCGACTCCTCGGAAGAACAGCGCGTCGGATCCACCAGGCGGCAGAATGCTGATCACCGAGGATTCGGCAGGAATCTCCGCGGCAGCCTGGTTCGCGCCTGGGGTATTACTCACTGATGGCACGAACAGGGCGGGTGTTGAGCCCAGGATGCGTCCCGGGACCAGGAGATCGACGGTGGGGGCCGCCGCGACGTGGTGGGCGATCAAGCGCGCCTTGCCCGCAGCCGGCGTGGAAACATCGTTAGTGAACAGACTCGCCGTGGGAGCGCCGTTCATATCGAGGTGAGCGACGATCGACACGTTCGCGCTCTCTCCGATCGGAACATCCGCCGCAATGACAGCATCCCCGCTGCAGGGTTCGAGCGTGTTGGCCAGGCTGATCTTTACGTTATAGGTCCCACCAGGAATCGTGAACGGGCCTGCCACGTCACCGAAAGTGAAGCCGGACAGCAGGCAGACGGCATCGTTCACCAGCACATCGACCGGCAAATCAGGGTCCACATCCGGACTTACATCCGGGCCGGGGATTCCATGAACCACCCGCACGCTAGCGTTCTGGGCTTGAGCCGCGGCGGGCACAAGAAAAAGGGCCGCCGCCGCGGCGAGCACCTGCAATGACCTTGGAATTCTCCTAGCTGTCGAAAACATCGTTTATTCACCTAACCTTTTTTGAATGTTTGACTTAGAGACTTTGATGGGGAGCGGCCCCACCCCGAACAGACTCTATACAAAAATTATACATCAATCTTGACATGTAGTCAACTTTTTGTATAGTATTTGTATAGATGACGGTGAGCCAACAAGAACCCATAGCGGCGTATGGTTCCCTTACGCAAAACGCTCAGGGAGGACCTGACCAGTCTGCGGGCACGATTCGCGAGGCGGAGTGGCAGGTCCTCCCTCGGTGGCTGCGCCGCTGGTTTGATACGCAGGCCGGCGGCACTCAGGCCATCAAAGGGTCCAAGGACGAGCGCGTCGATTGGCTGCGGTGCATCCCCTTCCTTGGCATGCACCTCGCGGTGGCCGGTGTGTTTTGGACGGGCTACAGCACGATTGCGGTTGGAGTAGCTGTCCTCTTATATATCGCGCGGATGTTCGCCATCACGGGGTTCTATCACCGCTACTTCTCGCACCGCACATTCAAGACCTCGCGCTGGTTCCAAACGCTGATGGCGTGGTTGGCGTGCTCCTCGGCTCAGCGGGACCCCATGTGGTGGGCTTCGCAGCATGCCCACCATCACGCTCACGCCGACGAACCGGAAGACGCCCACTCGCCGCGCATCCGCGGCTTTCTGCGCAGTCACATCGGTTGGTTCATGACCCCGGGAGGCTTCCTGACGCGGAGGCACTACGTTAGCGACTGGGAGCGGTTCCCGGAGTTGCGTTTCCTGAACCGCTTCGACTGGGCGCCGGCGGCGGCTCTAGCGCTGCTGCTCTTCGCGGCCGGCTGGGTCCTCGAGCAAACGGCTCCGGCGCTGGGAACGAGCGGTCCGCAGATGCTGGTGTGGGGATTCTTTGTCTCGACGATTGGGCTCCATCACGCCACGTTCACCGTGAACTCCCTTGCCCATCGCTGGGGCAGCCGGCGCTATGCCACATCGGATGACAGCCGGAACAACTGGTTTCTGGCGCTGCTGACTCTGGGCGAGGGCTGGCACAACAATCACCACCACTATCCGGGCGCGGCACGCCAGGGCTTCTTCTGGTGGGAGCTGGACCTTACCTACTACGGCCTGTTGCTTCTTTCGAAGCTCGGCCTGATCTGGGACTTGCGACCGGTTCCGGCGGGGGCGCTGGTTCGTAATCGCCTGGACTCCACGGCAATCGCGGGGGCGAAATGAGAATCGCAATCATTGGCGCCGGCATCTCGGGTTTGACGGCCGCATATTACCTCTGCCGCCGCCACGACATTACGGTTTTCGAAGCCGCGAACTACATCGGCGGGCACACCAACACGGTTCGTGTCGATCTCGAAGACCAGACTCATTTCATCGATACCGGTTTCATTGTCTTCAACGAACGGAACTACCCGAATTTTACGCGCCTGCTGCGGGAGCTGGACGTTGCCACCGAGCCGACGTCGATGAGCTTCAGCGTTCGTTCGGACCGCAGCGGCCTGGAGTACAACGGCACTTCCCTCAATCGGCTCTTCGCACAGCGCAGCAATCTCTTGCGGCCGCGCTTCCACCGCATGCTGCGCGACATTGTGCGTTTCCATCGCGAGGCGCCGGCCCTGCTGGGCGTCGATGGCGACCAAACGACCGTGCAGGAGTACGTCACAGGCCACGGCTACGGTAGCGAGTTCTTTGAGGAGTACCTGGTCCCGCTGGGAGCTTCGCTGTGGTCGTGCCCCCCCGGTACATTTCGGCGCTTCCCGATCCGGTTCGTCGTGGAGTTTCTCGACAACCATGCGATGTTGCAGGTGGAGGAGCGCCCTACCTGGCGGGTGATCCAAGGGGGATCCTGTCGCTATGTCGAGAAACTGACGCGGCCCTTTCGGCGCCGCATTTTGCTCAATCAGCTCGTCCGCGCCGTGCAACGCCGATTCGACCATGTGCGTGTGGTCGACCACGGGACCAGCGCGCGTTTCGACCACGTCATCCTGGCTTGCCACGCGGATCAGGCCTTGCGACTGCTCCAGGATCCATCCCCACGGGAGCGCGATCTATTGAAGGCCTTCCCCTACAAGGCCAACAGAGCCGTTTTGCACACAGACACGGCAGTTTTGCCAAGGAAGAGGCTGGCCTGGGCGAGTTGGAACTATCACATCCGCCGTGACGATCCCAACCGTGCGGCGGTGACCTACAACATGAACCTGCTGCAAGGCCTTGTGGCCAAACCGGTATTCAACGTGACCCTGAACGACGATGACGGCATCGACGGCAGCAAGATTCTGCGCCACGTTCACTACGAGCATCCCGTGTTCACGAACCGGCGCACGGAAGCGCAACGGCGGCATGACGAGCTGATCGACGTGAACCGGACGTCCTTCTGTGGCGCGTACTGGGGCTACGGTTTCCACGAAGACGGCGTCAACAGCGCTCTGGCGGTGTGCCGGGCGCTCGACCAGGAGCTGGCGGCATGAACAGTTGCCTCTATGAAGGTTGGGTGCGCCACCGACGGCGGACGCCGGTCGAGAACGCATTCCGCTACCGGCTATTCCAGGTCTACCTCGATCTGGCCGAGTTGGACGAAGTGTTCGCAGGGCGATGGCTGTGGTCCGCCAAGCGCCCGGCGCCGGCGTGGTTTCGCCGTGAGGACCACATGGGCGATCCGGCGGTTCCCCTGGAGGAAGCCGTGCGGCGTTTCGTGGAGCAAGTCGCGGGCGAGCGTCCTGCAGGGCCCATCCGGCTGCTCACGCATCTGCGGTACTTCGGGTACGTGATGAACCCGGTGAGCTTCTACTACTGCTTCGACGCAGCCGGCACGAGTGTGCACCACGTGGTGGCCGAGATCCACAACACTCCCTGGGGTGAGCGGCACTGCTATGTGCTTTCCGAGCGCGAGAGCGGAACGCCGGGCGCGACCAAACACTTCCGCTTTCGCAAAGGCTTCCATGTCTCCCCGTTCATGAGCATGGAGCAGACCTATCTGTGGAGGTTCTCCGACCCGGGAGACAGCCTTTCCGTCCATATGGAGAACTTCGAATCAGCCGGCGCCGTATTCGACGCCACGCTCCGCCTCGAACGGACCCCGATCACGGCCGGATCCCTTGCCTGGGTGCTGGCGGGATATCCGTTGATGACGGGCAAGGTCATCGCTGCCATCTACTGGCAGGCGTTGAAGCTGTGGTGGAAGCGCTGTCCTTTCCATCCGCATCCCAAACACGGACTCGCCGCGGAGGTCCGACGATGATGAAAGAAACCTTGATTCCCGATCCCGTACTAGCATCGCCTCCCACTTCGAGAGGGATGCTGCGCCGCGTAGCAGCCGGTCTGGTGATGCGGCAGTTGGAGAACCTCTCCAACGCGGAGCTTACGCTGGTCGATGGTGGGCAGGCCCGGCGCTTCGGTCAGCCCAGCAATCTTCGCGCCACGCTCGAGGTGCTGGATCCCCGCTTCTGGTCCGACGTGGCATTCGGCGGGAGCCTGGGCGCGGCCGAGTCGTACATTCTCGGGCGTTGGACCACGGATGACTTGACGACAATATGCCGCATCTTTGCGAGGAACCTCGACCTGGCGGACGATCTGGAGTCAGGCTGGGCGCGGCTTTCGGCGCCGGCGGCGAAAGCGTTCCACTGGCTCCACCGCAACACCCGACCCGGCAGCGCTGGTAATATCCAGGCCCACTACGACCTGGGGAACGACTTCTTCGGGCTGTTCCTGGACGACACGATGAACTATTCAGGCGGCATCTTTGAACAGCCGGACGCGACGATGCGTGACGCATCGATCGAGAAAATGGATCGCGCCTGCCGCAAGCTCGACCTGCGACCCTCGGATCATCTGCTCGAGATCGGCACCGGTTGGGGCGGGCTCGCGGTTTACGCGGCGAGCCGGTTCGGATGCCGGATCACGACCACAACGGTTTCCCGGGAGCAGTTTGCTTTTGCCTCGGAGCGCGTTCGGCAGGCGGGCCTCGAGCACCGTGTACAGGTCCTGCTTTGTGACTACCGCGATCTGACCGGACGATACGACAAGATCGTATCGATTGAAATGATCGAGGCGGTCGGGCACGAGTTTTTGGCGACTTATTTCGGCAAGTGCAATAGCCTGCTCCAAACAGACGGCCTGATGCTGCTGCAGGGGATTCTCATGGCAGAGCACCGCTACGAGCGGTATCGCAAGTCCGTGGATTTCATTCAGCGCTACGTCTTCCCGGGAAGTTGCCTACCTTCGCTGGCCGCGATCAGCTCGGCCGTGGCGCGCACCACGGATTTGCGTCCGATTCATCTCGAAGACCTCACGCCACACTACGCCGAGACACTGCGGCACTGGCGGCGAACTTTTCTCGCACGACGCGAGGATGTGCGACGGCTGGGCCATTCCGACGCCTTCATGCGGCTGTGGGAGTTCTACCTGTGCTACTGCGAAGCCGGATTCGAAGAGCGCACCGTCAGCAACGTCCAACTGCTACTGGCGAAACCCGGGAATCGTCGTCCCCCCATTCCTCCGCTTTGGGAGGGCAAGTGAAAGTCCTCATCAACATCGCGGGGTTCTACGCGGCTTGGTTTGCACTGGTCGGAGGCGCCGCCGCCGGTGAGGTCTGGTGCGGCGTAGGGGTCCTGTTCGGTGTTGTCTGTATACACTTGCTCGTATCCCGGCAGCACGCGGTCGATGAATTCGCACTGTTGGCGATGGTGGCGTGGGTCGGCTATATAGCTGACTCCGTATTGATCCTGCTTGGCGTGCTGCTGTTTCCACCGCAAGCCCAGGTCGGTTGGCCTGCTCCGGTATGGATGACCGGCCTCTGGGTGAATTTCGCCGTCACCCTCAACGGTTCGTTCCGCTGGGCAGGGGCCAGCCCCCGGTTGGCGGCTGTGTTTGGCGCCGCCGGCGGTCCGCTCTCCTATTACGCGGGCGCACGGATGGGCGCGTTGGGTTTCGGCACGCCGCTGCCCATAGCGCTGGCGATTGTCGGCCTGCAGTGGGTCCTCATGACACCGGCCCTGGCGGCTCTGGCGCGGTGGGTGCGATCCGGGCCGGACACCGTGCCGGAAACGCCGAAAGGTGCGCGGCCGTGAGTTTCTGGACCCTCTGGCTCTCGGGATGGGTCGCGATAGCCGCGTCGATGGCGTTGCTGTGGCTCGTCCAGAAGCGCACGCAAGACGCCGGGATTGTCGATGGGATGTGGGCCCTGGGTATCGGCCTGCTGGCGCTCGCATTCGCCGCCGGAGCGACCGGAAATCCAGCGAGGCGTTGGTTGATCGCGGCGCTGGGCGGCATCTGGGCCCTGCGACTGGCGGGCTACCTGCTAATGCGCACCCTGAAAGCCGAGGAAGACGGTCGCTACCAGCGTCTGCGCCAGCAATGGGCAGCCGCCACGCAACGAAACCTGTTCTGGTTCTTTCAACTGCAGGCTTTCTGGAGCGTTCTGTTCGCCACCCCGATGCTCATCGCCGCGAACAATGCGGAACCCCTCAGCTGGAGGGACCTGGGCGGCACGGTGATCTGGATGGCCGCCGTTGTCGGGGAGAGCGTCGCCGACCGGCAGCTTGCCCGGTTCCGCAGCCGTGTGGAGAACCGCGGAAGAGTCTGCCGCGACGGCCTGTGGCGCTATTCGCGACACCCCAACTATTTCTTTGAGTGGACGCACTGGTGGGCCTACGTCCTGATCGGCTGGCAGGCGCCCTATGGCTGGGCGACGCTGCTGGGACCGGCGGCCATGCTGCTGTTCCTGTTCAAGATCACCGGGATTCCTCCCACGGAAGCGAACGCGGTTTCCAGCCGCGGCGAAACCTACCGAGAGTATCAGCGGACGACCAGCGTATTTTTTCCCTGGCCTCCCAAGGAGCGGCGGACATGAGAGAAGAGTTCCTGCAAATCGCCCTGTCGGCGGCCGAGCGGGGCTGGGTTCCCGATGTGTGCATCCGTTGGGGAATCCGGCGGCTCTGCGCCGAACGGCTGGCCGAGGAAGAGCAACGCGCCGATCACCGAGGTCTTACAGAACGCATGGCGCGAGGTCCCGTGGCGCCGCTGCCTGAAAAGGCGAATGAACAACACTACGAGGTTCCGGCCGCGTTTTACCGACAGGTGCTCGGCCCGCGTCTGAAATACAGTTGCTGCTTTTGGGACGAGGTGTGCGATGGCCTGCGCGAGGCGGAAGAACAGGCGCTGGACAGGACCTGCGAACGGGCCCAGATCGAAAACGGCCAAGATATTCTCGAGCTGGGCTGTGGCTGGGGCTCGCTATCATTGTGGATGGCCGAGCGGTACTCCAACAGCCGGATCCTGGCGGTGTCGAACTCTCAGTCCCAGCGCGATTTCATCCTGGATTGCTGCCGGGAGCGGGGACTCCGCAACCTCGAGGTCGTAACGGCGGACATGAACGAGTTCTCAACCGGGAGGCGCTTTGACCGCGTAGTGTCGGTCGAGATGTTTGAGCACATGCGTAACTACGAGGAGCTGCTCCGCCGCGTTTCGACGTGGATGAAACCCGGTGCCAAGCTCTTCATCCATGTGTTTTGCAACCGCAGGTTCGCCTACGAGTTCGAGCCCGAGGGGGCGGCGAACTGGCTGGGGCGGCATTTCTTTACCGCGGGCCTGATGCCCAGCGAGGCGCTGCTGCCCGCCTATCAGGAAAACGTCCGGTTGATCCGACAGTGGCGCTGGAGCGGAACCCACTACGAGAAGACGGCCAATGCCTGGCTCGGCAACCTGGACAAGGCGCGAGACCAGCTCATGCCGTTATTCGAATCGGCATACCACCGCGGGGAGGCCAAACGATGGCTCGCGCGATGGCGCATCTTCCTGATGGCCTGCGCTGAACTATGGGGATTCCGAGGCGGCACGGAGTGGTTCGTGGCGCACTATCTTTTTGAAACCCTGAATTGGGAGGCAACGACGGTGCCGGAAGTCGCGGCTCTCGAAACGTCAGGCATGAGGGTTGCCGCCTAATTCCGATAGCGGAACCAGCGGTTGGTGTATCGAGCATGGCAGTGACACAAGACAACGAACCGATCGAAGAGCGCGCGCCCTACAAGATGAGCACCATCGCGCGGCTCACCGATTTTTCTCCGATCCTGCTGCGCGCCTGGGAACGCCGCTACAAGCTGCTGGAGCCCAAACGCGGGCCAGGCGGCCATCGGCTCTATACCGAAGATGACCTCAATGTGCTTCGCAGAGTGCGGCGCCTGATCGATAGCGGCCGATCGATCGGCGAAATCGCGGGGATGAGCCGGGAAGCTCTCCTTCACCAACACGAATCAATGGCCGTGCCCGATCCTGAGCCGCTGGATGGACACGATAATCTCAAGAGCCCGCCGTTCGAGGCTCCGCGGATGTTCAGGGATTGGAAGGAAAGGATCATCCAGGCTGCCTTGGCCATGGACGAGCGCGCTGTCGGCCGTGTGCTAGACGAAAGTTTCGCGTCCGTCTCGGCGGAATCCGTCCTGGACGACTTGATGGTTCCCAGCGCGCGAGAGATCGGCGATCTATGGATGACCGGCCGCTGTACGGTTGCGAGCGAACATCTGGCCACCGGCGTGTTCGTGCACCGCGTAAGAAAACTGATCGAGTCAGCGGCTGGCGCGTCCCCGAATGTCTCCCTAAGTGTGGTTGCCACGTGTTTTCCTGAGGAGAATCACGAGTTGGGGTTGTTGATTCTCTCCTACCACCTGGTGCGGCGAGGGATATCGGTTGCCTTTCTGGGAGCGGCGCTCCCTTTCGAAGACCTGCAACGGGCGTGCCGGCTCATGCGCCCGCGCGTCGTGTTGTTGTCGGTCACCCGGCCTGCGCTCTACGTGGCCCACAAGCCTGCATTGCAGGAGTTTCTCGAACAACAAAAGGCGGAGTGTCTGGTCTGTCTCGGCGGGGCTGGAGTTCCCGAGGAAGACCCGGACATCCAGCGTTCCGAGGCCCGGCTGTTTCCATCGTCGGTGGGACTCACCGATGCGGTTGACCAGCTCGTGGCCGCGATTCGTCTAGCGCAGAAAGCCCCAACCCCTCGTGGCAGCCATTCCGGGCGCCGGGCGGGGAAATGATCGTTGAGCTCCGACGCGAACGTACGATAACTCAGGTCGGACGAAGCGGGTTTTCGTTGAGCAAACCGAAGCAGGCCGGATGGTTGCACTTCTAGCCGGTTTTTACAGGGCTTTAACCGGGTTATACTGTTCTGAATCAATGAGATAGGGTTGGTTGCTCATAGCCCTGAAAAGGCTGACGTCGGCGGTTCGATTCGGTCCCTGGCCACCACCGGCATTACATCTTTGTTCCCAAGCAGATCGAAGGCCCCGGAGACCTCGAAAACGGGTCCCGCGGGCCGCTCCCGTGGCGTCAGTACAAGCTGCTTCACGTGGTGCATCAGGGCCGTCCTGGCTCGGGTCACGTCCCCGCCGAGAAGGCCCTGGAGATTCATAACGTTCTTCGTGGCGAGGTCCCGAATCTGTTCCGTCGTCGCCTTGAGGTCAACCGGCCTGTGCGACTGGATGCGCTCGTCCACCCTGCCGATTTCGGCCTCGATGGAAGCCAGACGGGCGAGCAGGGTCGGGGAATGCCCGGCCGCTTCGATCGCGTTGACAAGCTTTCCTGCCTTGGCCTGAAGCTCCCGGCGTTTCCGCTGTAGGGCCTCTACGGACGAGTTCGCCCCCTGCTTCCGGATCTGCGCAAGGCGCTGCTGCAGTTGCGCCGTGAACTGCCTTAGCGCGTAGGCCATCATCTCCGGCTTGAGCAGGCGCTCCTCCAAAGCCCTCAGGAGCTGGGCTTCCGGACGTTCCCGGCGAATCGTCAGGGCGTTGTCGCAGGTTCCTCGGTAGCGGTCCTAGAGTTTCCTCGCCGCACTCCTCAAGGTGCTCTGAGGTCTCCTTTGTGGATCGTATTCAGCCTGATCGGTTGCGCTCCCAGATCTCCTCGTGGAGGCTTTGGCGGGCAAACTGCTGCGGGCGAAAGTACTTCTCGTAATATTCCAATTCGAGATGTGAGAACTGCACCTGAACACCCGGCAAGTGCAACGCGTCAACGTGCGCCGGAAATCGGCCGTACGTGTCGTAGATGTAGTTGCAAATGTCTTTGACGTACTGGATCGCCTTCTTAGAAAAAGGCTCGGCGGTTTGCAGAAAGGCTTCCGCCTGTTCGGGCGAGCGATACGCCTTGGCGAAGAGTTCTTTGTCGCCGTACGTGCCCTGTGCGCCGTATTTTTCCTCCAGAAACCGATCCACGACTTCATTCATCGTGGCCACATACGGCGGGCAAAGCGCCTCGACCACGCCATCGAGTCCGACCGGGTTGGGCAGCGGAGCCGGCGTGGGAGGCCAGTGAACCCAGTGCTTGTCCGGTTTGTGCATGCGGAACCCCAAACCGAATTTTCCGTTCGCCGGATCGCGCTCGTAAATGTAGGGCGGGAAGATCGTGGCGTGGATCCAGCCGCCCAGCCCCATCGCCTGGCCGAGCAGCATCAGGTTCTGCAACAGCAGCAGCGCCTCGTAGTCGAGACGCCAGGCATGACCGAGCCCAAGCGGGATGACGATGTCTTTATTCGTAAACCCGCTACGCGCCCACTCGATGCCGCCCGCCGGCTGATACGGAATTTGCTGATCCAGCAATCCTAGCCCGGAAGCGATCCAGGCGCCGAATTCCGTGATGTCGGTCGGATGGAACTGCTGCCAGTCGTCAAGGTAAGTCGGCCGCTCGCCGTCCTGTTCCGAGAGCAGATTGAGAATGATATTGAGAAACCCGCGCGTGCAGTCGACGAAGGGAAGAAACAAGGTCGTTCCAGGGACGTTGGAGAGTTGCTTGTTCCACACGTGATAGTAGGGAAACTTGCGCGGCAATTCGAGCCGTTCGTCGTAGACCTTGAATTTGTGAGCGTCCGCAAACGCGATCCAATCCGATTCCGTCCAATCCGCGCGATCCGGCGGCAGTCCCGTCAGCAAATCGAACGCCGGGCGTCCTCTGAGCGGCTTGAGCAGCCAGACGCCTTCGTCATTGACCATGAAGAAGACCGTCGCCTGGGCATTGTCGGGGCTGGAGCCGGCGCGGCCTGTCACATTGGTGAATGGCGTTCCCAGTTCCTTGGTGCCGTGCGTAGTGAACAGCGGGCCGTCGTGCTGGACCAGCCCCGTCACGCCGGTCGATGCAATGAGCACCGCCTCTTCGACCTTGCTGAGCGGCGATGGCTGGTTCTCGCTGTGATGACTGAGCGGACCCGCCTCGATCGAGACGCCGCGCGCTACACGTCGCGTGCGCCGTTCGGTAATCGCCGACAGCAGCGGATATTGAAACAACTCACGCAGTCCGCGATGAGTCTGGCCGTTCGGCGCAGCGGCCGGTCCAGTTGCCGGTGAGTCGCCCATTAGTCCGCCCCCGCACCGCTGCTGACTGGTTGTGGCTGCGGGTTGTGAACATCGAGTTCCGCAACCAGGGTCGGGAAGACATCGTCGGCCGAATGCTCGCCGATGAAAAAGTCCATGTGCCCGTAGTTGGGGAACAGGATGTGCTGATAGAGAGTGGCATGCGCCGTATTTCCCTTGCCTAGCGCGTGCAACGTCTGCAAGGTCCCTTCGGGCAGGAACAGGTGATTTTCCTTGCCATGGATGAACGTGACCGGAAACGTCATGCGATCGAGGTGCGGCAAGTACACATCGTTGCCTTGAGAATCGAGGATACGTCCCTTGCGAACCAGCATCGCCAGGTGCTCAAACGTTTTCAGGTTGGCAACGCCGAACATCTCACCCATCGCGGCGTGCGTGGCGGCGTTGAGGCGTTCATGATTGTAGACCTCGCCGTAGATGAGCTGAATCCGCCGCTCGACGGGACTCTTGAATCGTCCCTTGGTCGGATAGAGCATGAGTACGGCATCGGCCAGTTTGTCGGCGAAATCGTTCTCGTTGAAGTCGGTGGTCATCGAGTCCACGCCCAGCGCCGAAAGCACGGAGGCGATGCGCAACCCGGATCGAAACTCGTTGAGCGGCGGAGAGACCGGAAAAAAGGCCAGTTGCGAGCAGATCGCGGAGCGCACCCCCGTCGCCTTGCCGGCGAGGGCCGCCATCAGAAACGTCATCGACCCCACGCAATGCACAACGACCTGGACATCGGGCGCTCCAGTGACTTCACGCACCTTTGCCAGCGCCGCCGGATAGTCCTTGTTGGCGATGTCATCGAGCGTGAACTGCGTTGAGGCCGAAGGCAGATCGGGGCTCGCGCGATAGTCCAACAGCCAGACGTCATAACCGCTGGCAAACAGGTATTCGGGAAAATTTGTCTCGATGGTGTCGATGGTGAACGCCAGGCTGCTCGTTCCGAATCCCGGAGACAGCATCACAGGTCCCTTCGAGCCACCCTGGTAACGGGTCAGCTTGAGGGTGACGTCATCGACGGTATTGAAGAAGTAGACTTCAGGCGGACCCATGCGCAACGGCCGCTTGACGCGAGGCAAAGGGCTGGTGTTGAAGTCGGACTTCTTCGCCAGGACACCGCCATAAACCTGGAAAAGCTGCTGGCTGAAAAAGTTACCGTAGTCCGCGATCGCCTTCATGCTCTCGGCCGGATTCTTCGCGTTCAGCACCTGCATCGTCGTCATCTGCTTCATGAAATCTTCGGGCTTGATCACAAGCACGCCGCGGGCAAGCACGGGGCTTTCAATGCTGTCACCGTCAAACAACGTGATAAACAGCGTGGTCGTGTCTTCCCAGGTATCCGGCCCCGGGTCGTTGCGTACCGTCTTGAAACCGGAGAAAAAGAAAGTCTTGCCTTCATCGGAAGTCAGCTTCATGCGGTACTTCATCAACCGCACGTCGGCGTGCTCGGGGTCTTGCATCAGCAGATTGAAGTTTCCGTCGGTGACCGTCAGCGGTTTCGCCGACAGCTTAGGCGCGATGACGCTACCGACGATGCGGCCTGGATGTCCTGGGTCGTGAAGCGCTGCATCGAGATCGGAAGTGATCGTCAAAATAAATTGAAACGGCGAATTCTCCGCTTTGCCTTTGCTCTCTCCCGCGCGATAGTCCTCGGCGGTGACCGAAGTCGAGAAAAACCCCTTCATCGTTTCCGTGAAGCGGATCGAGAGCCTGCGCAGCGGCGGAGGTTCGGGCGCGGGCGCCGAAGGCAGCGCGTAGTTGATCGTCCAGCCGCGGTCGGCGGCGATCAGTGCACAGGCCCGCTCGCTGATCGCCGAAATGGTCAGCAGCGGATTCACCCCCAATGGGCGCGGCAGCACGGAACCATCGGTGACATAGAGGTCGTCGTAAACGGCATTTCCGGCGTTCGAAGAAAAGACCTGGCCTTTGTGATTGACCACGCCCTTTTCTGCGCTCTCACCCATGCTGCAACCGCCCAACGGATGAACGGTCGTGATGTTGTGATTCGTTAGATCGGTCCAGGTAGGGTTCTTGACGTAAGTACCGCCGAGCGGCTTGGTCGCTTCGAACATCTCATCGCTGTCGCGCTGAAAGATACCCTGCGACCCGACGCCAGGCCAGCGCACTCGCAGCCGGTTCTTCTCGAGCGTAATGCGGCCCTTGGCGTCGTCATGACTCATCACTAAGTAGGTTTGAGTGTTCTTGATGGCTCCTCGATAAGGACCCAATAGCAAACTTTCGGTCTCCCGCTGTTGTTCTCGGACTTCGTCATTAGGATTGGTATCCCGCCCGAATACCCTGGCGGCGACTGACAGCCCGAGCGGAACAAAGTCAGCCAAGCCGCCCGCGATGGAGCCATCCTCGATGATCAAACCGTCTTCGAGCTTCGGCGTCGAGCGCATGTCGATGGCGCCTGTAATGGTCGGCCCCACCGGCTCGCGCCCGTTCGGGTCGCGATGGCCGTAGCCGATACCGTTGATGGCCTCTTCCGAGTTATAGGAAAACCCGAGAAAATCTCCATTGCCCGTAAACCCTTCGCCGACACGATTCGAAACCGCGAGCCCATTCGCTTTGGAGCGCAACAGAATCTCCGGGGAATTCAACGCACCGGCGCTCAGGATCACCAGGTCGGCGCTTAGGGTCATCTCCGGCGCATTGAAAGCTTCACGCCCCGAGTTCAACAGCTGATAGTGAATCAGCCACTGGTTGCCGGAACGCTCCAGCCGGCGCACGTCGACCTGAGTGAAGATCACTGCGCCATGGTTGCGCGCGTCGGGCAGGTAGTTCATCGCCAGCGTATTCTTCGCCCCGTGATTGCAGCCCGTGAGGCAATCCCCGCACAGCTTGCACGCCTGCTGGCCCACGCCGACATGATTGACCTTGTCTTCAAAATTCACATTGATCGGCGGCCGGTGAAAGGGCTCGCCAATGGTGTCGGCGGATGTTTTGAGCGCCTCGAGCTTCTTGAGCTTGGGCGAAGTCTCGGGATACGGCTGCGGCTTCAGCATTTCCTGGGCGTGTCGGAAGCCGTCTTCGATCCGCGTGCTCAGATCGGCGCGCAGGGCAGCCGGCCAAGCCTGCTCGTCGTCGAAGACTCTCGGATCGGCCCGCAATGCCACATTGGCGTTGACCAGCGAGGTACCGCCGAGCCCGCAACCTTTGAAGACATTGATGTCGTCATTGAGGGTCATGTCGTAGAGGCCGTTGCGCGGCCCGAGAGTGACGTCGGCGAGGTTGAGCTGCAGCTCGGCCATCACCTCCGGCTGCGTATCCGGAAACTCACCGGGCAGAAACTCGCGGCCGCGCTCGAGTAGGCAAACCTGCTGGCCGGCACGAGCCAGCCGCGAGGCGGCAATCGAACCCCCGTAACCGGAGCCGATCACCACGACCGGGTAGTGCTCCTTGAGCTCTTCAACCGGGGAAGAAAGACGGCGCATGGGGGGTCTCCTAGGGCGGGTGTAACGCCGCGCTATGCCAGCAGAATAGCGAAGACGAGTATGCGTGATGTGAGAGCTAAATGCAATAAAAAAAGTACCTTGCAATTTTGAATAGCAAACCTCTAAGCGATAAACCCTATAAGAACAATCAGGCATAAATCTGAAGAAGTATCAGGTCTATCTATCCAAGAGAGACCCGAACGAAAGGTAACGCCGGTTACCGTTGCAAACCGCAAAAACCACTTTATCGACCTGACAGGGCCCAGTGACACGCGTTGCCATATTGTGATAGAAATGCGACTGCCATGCCGACTCTAAAAATCAATGACAATGCCGGTGTTGCCATCGAGCCGCAGATGGACCGGTCGTTCAGCTTCCGCAAATATCTCTCGGATCTGACTCAATTTACACTGCCCAATCTCCGCTTCGAAGACATCCTGAACCCTGCGCTGAACAAACTCCCCCTTGACGCGCTGGACTTCAGGGCCAACTTCAATCGCCCCGTTGATATCGGTAACGGCGGTCTATCTCTCACGATCGACGCGGGTGTCTCGGGCGGATTCAGCGTCGCAACTTCCAAACAGGAAAGTCTCGATAGCGGCGACCGCTACGGCACTACTATTGACATGGCGCCCGGAGAGGCTTACGTCGGGTTTTCCGTCAGCGGACATGCCGGTGCCGGAACCGAACGAAAACTCGGTGAGGTCAACTTTGGATTCGGCGTGAACGGCGAGTTCAAGCTGATCAGCTACTGCAAGGTTTCTGAAAGCGATCGTTTTGGTGATTGTCTGCGAGCAGCGATCGAGAGCTTCGCGGTCGTCGCCGACTGGGACGACCTCGTGTCGCTGCCCAAGAACGTGGTTGCGGTCGCCGAGGGGATCGGCTCGCTGCGGGTTTCTCTCGCAGCGCAAGTGGCGGCGACTCCCAATCCGTTGTTCTCTGTCGATCTGCCCGCCGGGGAGGCGAAGATCCAGTTGACCCCGGGAGGAACCTTCGGGGTCGCAACGACGTTCACGGTGTCGGGAGACTACGAGGTCCGCATACGGTCGCTTGGCGGTTCGCTAGTCGAGCTGGGCTATTACAAGGGCCGGGGCAAGAGTTTTGAGTTCACAGTCGAAGCAGTTGCGGGTGTGAGCGCGGGCGTCGGTGAGTTCGATCTTCTGAGCCTCGTGCTTGGAGCAATCAGCACGAATGCCAAGGCGGATCGCAAAGCGCTGGCCGATGGCGGGCTCAACGAAGGGCAGATCGATCGCATCGAAGACATCATCCAAGAAGGAATTCAGCGCAAAGTTCAAGTCAGCCTGGATGCCACCTTCGGCGCCAGTGAGCAAGCCGGCGTGGCCTTCCTCTTTGAGATCGATACTGCGCAGGCGGACGCCGCGGCACAGGACGCAATCGTTCGGGCTCTCCACGGCGATCTGACAACCCTCACCGGCTCCACGGTTCGTGGGGTGAAGCTGAAAAGCACAGTCTTCCACCCGCTCAAGGAACGCCATCACATCCTTCGTCTCAACCTGCTGGGCATCTACAACCACATCTCGATCGGCACGATGTTGGTAAAAAGCCGCCTGGCAGTTGACGCGAACGGAGATATTACGATTCTTGACCAGGTCACCGCCGAACGCGCGGGCGTCTCGATGACGCAGTTCGGCGCCGACGAAGAGAAACTACGCAAGCTGTTGATGGAGAGCTTTCTCGTCTCGGCAGCGTATCACGCCAGCGAGATGGCTTTGGCCGTTCCCGGGCTTCGAATCGAGCACGTCTATTTCGAGCTGCACAGCAACACCAGCTATCCCGTCATGAAAGACAACCTGGACGTCGGCGGCGCGCTGGATCTGCTACAGCCGCTCGAGAAGAGGCGGCTGCTCGGCTCGCCGCCCAAGCAATTCGGGCGTAGCACGCTGTTCGCCGCGGCTGGCTATGACGCCGCGCTGGCCTCAAAGCTCTTCCTCGATGGAAGCCAGGCGCGCCCCGCGGAGCAATACGAGCAGGCCGGGCTCGAAGCTCTTCTGCGTCTGTTCGAGCCCGGTGATGAGAACGACTACATCCGGCTCGTCGCTGGCAACCCCGGTATCTGGAATGAAATGAAACAGCATGGCTTCACGCAGTACGCGCGGATCTACCGCGATCACGGGTTCGCCCTCAACGAAGTCCAGGTGCAGTTTCTAAACTCTTACGCGGCGGCCGTGATCGACTGGGCAAAGTCGATGGCTGCGATGTCGAGTGAACTCGCAGACTGGCGCGAATGGAGTGAGCAGAATACTGCCCGTCAACGAAGGAACCTTTTCCAGGAAAGACGTGAAAAATTTATCAAGCGTCTGAAAGCCGTGTCTCAGACGACGAAAGCCAAGTGGAGTGAGCCCTGGGGTCTGGTGGCGATGTATCTGGCGCTCCACGCTGCGGATCGTAATACCGCGGGAACCCAGGTGCGACTCAATAGCCGCGATCTTCGGTGGACCGCACAGCGGAATCCAGCCTCGCTTCCCGACGGCAAACCGTTGCTCGAATGCTAACGAGGCATGCGGATGCACGCCATCTGCAAGCGAGGCAAGTTAGAGCGCCTCAAACCTCGAAGCGGTATCCCGCGTCAATCTTCTGGTGCGCAAAAAGAATTTGGTGAATGTCGTAAGGGTGGGTTGGACGCCCGGTTAAGGCATTGCGCAGTACCTGGAATACATGGCCCAGACCCTGGGCGTCATCGATGTCGATATCAGCCCTGCATTCATCCGATTTCATGAAAAAGCTCAGTTGCAGATTGCCGAATGTGTCGGGAGTCTTAAAGCTTCCCGCCGAGCTGAAGCCTTCCGGCGGATGATGAAGAAGCCCGCTGACGGAATCAAACAGGCCGGCCGCGGCGCTGTTCTTGACCTCCTCGCGAAGCGACTTGGGCACTCTCGCGAAGAAGCGGTCGCCGCGTAGTTCCGAAATCTCCCCGATGAAGGGAAGAACCGTTGTTTCGTCGACTAAGGGCGTGACCGCGGCTTTCGCCGCGATATTGAGCAAACCGGCTTTGCGAAGATTGTCCAGATCATCATACAACTCCTTGCCGCTTTTACCTTCGAAGCTCAGCACAGCCGTGCTGCGCTCGAGCAGACCTCGAACGTCCGCCGGCAGCTTATTGAAGGCCGGGAATTTTACTCCCGTGACTTTGTCCGGATCGACCGGGAACGGTATTTCAATCAGCGGGGATCCCGAAGCGGGAACGTTCAGGAACTGGCTAACCGGCAGGTATGAAGGAGGATCGATAAAAAATCGGTATAAGCCATTCGGGGCGCCGCGTAATCCTGTGATCTCGATCGTCTTTGACGCGTCGACCCCCTTAAGGATCTTTTGCTCGGAAAGCTGCTGGTGAAAAAACTGAATGGTTACCGATTCACGTATCGGATCCCCGAAAACATCTCTTAACCGTAGACGGAGTTTCGGGGGTTGCGCCATGGCTTTTCTCCTCGTCAAGTTCGTGACCGCTAATAGTCTAAACGTCCCACACATTGGCCGCAAGCCGCAATTCGTTGCGGTGAGTCAGGTGTAGCCGCCAAGCACCTTAGTGGACGAATGTCAAACTCCGTCCCTCCAGATGGTCTCCAACATCCCCTGCCGGCGCCAAGGTGCGTAGGACATCGGAGGCTCGGCGAGACACTGTGGCTATCACGGTGTGCCGTACACCCCAAATGCCGCGGACGTAGTTGTGACTGTGGCGACAACGTTTCCGGAAAACAGGTGCTTTCGTCATCGAGTGTTGCTACGCGGCCAGATAACAGCCCCTGTGTTCGTGAGAAGTAACCTTTTGCCAACTTGGCATGGCGTTCGGGGGTCAAGCGGCGAGATCCGCCGCGAGCCTGGGCGGGCTAACTGGGCGACGCGAGGTATTACCTACGGTACCGTGCCTTTGACCATGGGGACCGGAAGGTCGGTTTTCTTGGCTTCAGATGCGGGTGGGGAACGAGGTTTACGGATTCCCTTTCCGCCCGGCGTTGCCTCGTGCTTGCAGATGGATTCTACGAATGGGCCAAGACGCCAGACGAGAAGGTGCCGTATCGGTTCGTGCATCCGAGCCGCCCTCCTTTTGATGCGCTCTTCCATCTCTTGTTTGGTCACGTCAGGTCTCCTTCCCAATTGAAGTCTCACGTAGGTAGGATTGCTCTCGGCGATCTCGATGCCTTTGTGTTCGGCGTACTCTTCGGGTGACATAGACTCGAACTCGTCGGCCTCATCTGGATTGCTTCTGAATCGCAGACCATTCGGGAGCGGGTTCGGTCTGCGTCTGGCCGATTCGGTCGATTAGCACATGGCCGCCCTGAAGAGTGCACTAGAAGACCACGTAATTCGCGAAACGCGGCCGAGCGATCCTTTGTAGTAGCGGTATCATTGGGGAGTACTCCTCCGAAAATAGAGCCGATTCCGATTCGCCGCCACAGCGGTCAGGAGTGACATCGAATGTCGAGCCGAACATCTGTCCTCACCGTTTCCACCTCGCTTGCCGTGGTTGTCGTGTTAGCACTCGCCTCGCTGCAGGCAGTGCACAGCGCGCCCAAACAGCCAAAGATCGACGCCCGTACCCCCTTGCTGAAGATCGGCGATCTGTCGTTCAAGGACCTGAATCGAAGCGGCGCACTCGACCCGTATGAGGACTGGCGTTTACCGGTGGAGAAGCGCGTGTCGGACCTGCTTTCCAGAATGACCCTGGAGGAGAAGGCGGGACTGATGCAGATCACGTCTTTCAACGCCGGTTCCCTGGAGGATTATCTCAACCAACGCCATATCCGATACCTGATCCTCCGCGACAACTTGCCGGCGCGTGAACTGGCCGCGCGTGCGAACAGTTCGCAGGAGCTCGCCGAGAAATCGCGACTCGGCATCCCGATTGTCTTCACCTCGAATCCGCGGAATCACGTCCGGGACAACCTCGTGTATGAGGAAGCCGAAGCAGCCGGCGAGTTCTCCAGTTGGCCCGGCACGCTCGGCTTGGCCGCGACGAATGACTTGAAACTGATTCGCAGCTTCGCTGAGATCGCGCGTGCGGAGTGGCGCGCCTCGGGCATCCGGAAATGCTACGGGTACCAGGTGGATGTCGCGACCGAGCCGCGCTGGTACCGTATCCAGACGACGTTCGGAGAGAGCCCGAAACTGAACGCCGACATCGCCCGGGAGATCGTGCTGGGTTTCCAGGGTTCGGCTCTCGGGCCGGAGTCGGTGGCGCAATCGATCAAGCACTTCCCGGGAGACGGAGCCGTGGACAAAGGGCTCGATCCCCACAACAACTGGGGACAGTGGGCTGTCTATCCCACGCCCGGCAGCTTTTTCAAGTACCAGCTGCCTCCGTTTCAGGCTGCCGTGGACGCCGGCGCGAGCTCGATCATGAGCTATTACAACAACCCCTCGAACGAGAAGAGCGCGGAACAATTCCCCAAAGAGTGGTGGCAGTCCGGCGAGCTGCAGTTCGAGGAAGTCGCTGGCGCATACAATACGACGATTCTCACCAAGCTGCTGCGGGGGCGGGTGGGATTCAAGGGATATGTCAATACCGACAGCGGAGTCCTCACCAACAATGCGTTCGGGGTCGAGAGCCTCAGCACGCCTCAACGATTTGCCAAGGCGGTGAAGGCCGGCGTGGCCCTGTTCTCCGACAATAACAATCCGCAGGGGCTCCTCGACGCGGTACACCAGCACCTGCTGGAAGAATCGGATCTGAATTCGGCGGTGGCGCTGCTGCTGAACGAGATGTTCCAACTCGGGCTGTTCGAGAACCCCTATACAGATCCCGAAACGGCGCAGAGGATCGCCAGTTCACCGGCTTCCGCGGCACGGGCCGACGAGGCGCATCGGAAGTCCATCGTCCTCCTGCGCAACGACCGGAAACTGCTGCCGATCATGGGCGCGACGAAGCTCTACGTGGAGGTCATGGCCGGCCAAGCCCAGCGCTTCGGCGGCCGGCGTGGAGCCCGCGGCCCCGCCGGAGCTCCGGGAACTCCCGGCGGTGTAGCGACTGGTAATCCGCAGGCGGAGGCTGAAAGAGGCGGCCGCGCCGCGTTCGGTGGGCGCAGCGGCGCAGCAGTGGTCAATGGCACTGCCGGCTTGAAAGCCTTGCTCGCTAAGGATCGATCGGTGCAAATCGTGGACTCAATTGACCAAGCCGACGCGGCCCTGCTATGGTTGCGCCCGGTTGTTTACCAGCGGCCCGAGCACGACTATGCGGACATAGCCTTGAGCCCGCTCACGGGTGTGGACGTTGCCAAGGTCAAACAGATTGAAGCGGCGAAGCCCACAGTGCTGGTGATCAACTTCATCAATCCCTGGGTCATCAACGAGGTGGAGCCGGACGCGGCCGCAGTCCTCGCTACGTTCGACGTTGAGGCCGAAGCACTGCTGGATGTGGTGCGGGGCCGGTTCAACCCAACCGGAAAACTCCCTCTCACGATTCCGGCCGATCAAGCGGCCGTGGACAAGAATGCCCCGGATGTTCCAGGTTACGCGGAGGCATTCGACTACGCCTACAAGAACCGTGCGAACGACAAATACCTTTACGGCTTTGGCCTGACCTACGCCAAGTAGCGACGGACACCGCAGAACCGTGAGCGTATGGAATTTGGATTCGGCTGAATTCGGAGTCTGGCTTTGCACGGGATGGCCAAAGACCACTTCCGGCAAGAGTCACCGATCAACCCAAAATTGGTAGGGCGGACAAGTTGACGGGAAACGCCCTTCCTGGAAACTAGCCCCAGGCATAGGTCCACCCTCGTCGTCGAGTGTAGAGTCAAAGCCCATCAACTGGACGTGTAACGGCCATGTCGCGGAAGTGTCGGAGGCGCGCCTTGGCGGACGGCTGCTTGAAACCTGCCGCCCGAAACAGAGCCGTGGTCGAAAACGTTGCTAGTCAGCCGCTTCACGTGGTTGCGTTCCACAAGCTTGAGCTTTTGGTACCCGTGAAGAGGGTGGGTTTGGTCACGTGTTTCGAGTGCGACTTGAAGCCTCGGCTTGATGGTGCTTTCGGAACACGCCCATGGTTACCTCGGGTCCTGAGCTCGGAGTGGCACCGAGCGACTTGGCGATTTCAACGAAGCCAGGACGCGGACGCTTCGTGTGCCGGCTGCAGTAGACTTTCTCGTTGGTAGTAGTGTCGGGTCACAAGGAGGATTTGCCCGTGACCCACCTACGCAAGTTGATGTTCGAAGAGCACGAGCGCCGCGACTACTCTCAGGCAACCGACCGAGCCTACGTCCACGCAGTTAAGGACTTCGCGGCGTACCCCAGGGCCCTTCCGACCAACCCGGCCCGCAGCACGTTCGACAGTATCAGGCGTATACTACACGCATCGAATCGCCATCCTCAGCACTCGTAACCGCTCCACACTCCTTCCCTTGTGCCGACACTGATCGAAGCCGATCCGCTAACGCAACCACGCCCGCATAACGACCAAAGCCCGCCGCCCATCAGCAAGGACTGTAGCGCTGTCCGCAGTGCGGCGGGCCGCCGCTGCTGCTGGAGTGTCTCACAGCGGGCAACTGCGGTTTCGGGTAGGCATTGCCGAGACACGAACTATGCTTGGCCCACTCTGTAGAGGTCGTAGGGTTCCCCGTTGTTGGTGTCCCTCTCGACCAGGCGTACTGCATGCTTAAAAGCCAGGTATGTCGTCCGGCCTAGTGCTTTTCCACAACCTGTACAGCGTGCCCGTCGGGGTCGCGAATGAGCATTCCTTTACGGAAGCCTGCTGTGTCGTCGGGCAGTGTCACGGGCCCTGGCGATACCAGCGAGAACCGGGCCGCTCGAATCGCTTGGCCTGCCTCATCGAACGAGTGCGAAATAAGTCTCGTCTGCCAATACAGCAGATCGTTGGCGCGGGCGTCACTGGGCGCCGGCAGGCCGTCGCGCGGGGCGAGGTATTCCAGAAACTCGATTCCGGGTCCCGACTCAGCCCGCAGAGCCGTGATCCGTAGGCGCGCTCCAAAAACGTTGTTCAGACGCTCCTGTTCCGGCCCATAGTTCTCGCTTTCTCCCACGACCTGCAGGCCGAGTGTGTCGCGATAGAACCTCAGGCTGGCATCGCTGTCGCTGACGACGATCGCAGTGTGGTCGATGCCGAGAAACAGCTTGTCGGAAGGTTTGTGCCACTTCGGATTGCCCTTGCCGGGAGGAAATTCGAGGATCTCGAGGTAGTGGCCGTCCGGATCGCGGAAATAGAAGGCCTTGATGCCGCCGGCGTTCGGATTCCAGTCCGGGAGCCGCTGCGGTCCCGTCGAAGCGTGTTGCACCTTGTGCTGCCGCAGCCGCTGGTAGGCACGGTCCATGTCGCTGACGATGATGGCGATGTGCTGAAACCAGCGGTCATTACTGCGCGTGTCGACCGGGAACGGCCGGCCCTTCGGAGCGAGGTATTCGGTTAGTTCGATCGACTCATCCCCGAGCCGCAATCGGGCGATTCGCGCCCGCGCTCCGAACACGCCTTGCAGATGCTCGAACTCCTCGCCGGCGATTTCGACCTCAGAAATCCTTTCGAAAGTCAGCACGCCCGTGAAGAACTCAACCGACCGGTCAAGATCCGAAACGGTGATGCCAATCGAGTCGAGAGCCTTGACTAGGGGATGCCCGTTGATCCCGCGCGGTTCTGCTGTCGCCGCCGGCCGCGCGCCCCAACTCAACACGAGCACGAGCAGAAGGGTGATGAACAGTGGGATGTGCTTTGGTTTTGGTTGAGTCATAAGTGCCTCCGGGTAAATCAACTTTGCTGGGCTTGCCGGGATGGGCGATCCGGCCACGTGTATCTGCAATGCGCGGCTGAATGCCCTTCCTACTCCCTACTGGTCGATTCCGAACTGACCCGTCACCGCTCGCTCCGCGTGCGGCTCAGCCCTTCGGGACCGTCATCGTCGCTGCACAGGAGGAACGAAACGACGGACCGATGTTGGCGTCATGCCGTTCGATGACTGTCCCTCAGGGTTGCTTCGAAAACTTGTCAGGCGGTGACTGCCGCCGGCTCCTCGGCGCGCCTTGACGCGGCGTTCATCCGCTTCAGCAGATGCTCGCCCACGCGCAGGGCGTTGGCCATGATCGTCAGTGCCGGATTCACCGCGCCCGACGACGGGAAGAACGACGCATCCACCACGTATAGATTGTCGAGATCGTGCGCTTTGCAATGCACATCGAGAGCCGATGTCTTCGGATCACGGCCGAACCGAATCGTGCCGTTCTGATGGGCCACTCCGGCGAGCGGAATGCGCTGCCCGACGTAGAGATTGCGCGCAAACAGGCCCTGGTGGCATTCGCCGCCGTGAATGTCGCACTTGCGCTGGTTGTTCATGGCTTCCTGGAGCTTGGCGACCAGCCGTTCGTGGCCCTTTTCGTTGTTCGGCTTGTAGGCAAGCACGATGTTTCCGTCGCGGTCGAGAGTCACCCGGTTTGCCGGATCGGGCAAATCTTCCGACGTCAGCCAGAAATCGAGCGAATGGTTTGCCATCAATTCCAGCGTGAAGTTCGGCGCGATGGCCGGGGCGCCGCCGCGCAACGCCTCGACGTCGAGCTTGCCGACGAAGGAAATGTGTCCCATGGGATATGCCCATTCCTTCGAACCGAAATAGAAGTCGTTCACCGAGAGCGACTTCTGAAAGATGGTCGGGTTCGGACACTTTGAGACCGCCATCATCACGGAATTGACATGGCCCATGTAGTGACGGCCGACGACATCCGAGCCGTTGGCCAGTCCCAGCGGGTGCTTGTCGTTGGCGGAGCGCAGCAGCAGCGCGGCGGAGTTGATGGCGCCGCAGGAAAGCACCACGATATCCGCGGAATACACCTCGCGGGCGCCTTCGTGCTGTACGACCACGCGGCTCACCTCGCGTCCGGAAGGGCTGGTTTCGAGCCGCTCGACGTACGTTTTCGTCAGCAGCGTGACGTTGCTGTGTTGCACGGCGGGGTCGACGGCGATCACTTCGGCGTCCGACTTGGCGTGGACCAGGCACGGAAAGCCGTCACAGGTGTTGCAGCGAATGCACTTGCTGACGTGCGGATTCGCTTCGTCCAGCATGATGCCCAACGGCGTGTGAAATGGCCTCCAGCCTTGCGCGGCAAAGTCTTCGCTGAGGTGCTGCAAGCGCGGCTCGTGGCTCACAGCGGGATACGGGTAGGGAGCGCTCGCGGGCGGATCGGTCGGGTCCTCGCCGCGCTGGCCGTGTACCTGGTAGAGCCGCTCGGCCTGCATGTAGTACGGCTCGAGATCCTCATAGGAAATCGGCCACGCCGGAGAAGTCCCGCCGTGGTGGCGGAGTTCACCGAAATCCTCGCGGCGCAGGCGGAACAAGGCCGCGCCGTAAAACTTCGTATTGCCCCCTACCCAGTAGTTCGTGTGAGGATGGAGGTCCTTGCCGGCGCTGTCTTTCCAGACCTCTTTCGTCTGGTAGCGGCCTTCGAGATTGACGGCGCGCGAGCTCCAGTTCTCCTTCTCGCGCCGCAGGCGGTCGCCACGTTCAAGAATGAGGATACGCTTGCCCGAAGGCGCCAGACTATAAGCCAGCGTGCCACCGCCGGCGCCGGTCCCAATGATGATGATGTCGTAATGGTTGTTGGCCGACATGGTTTCTCCTAGCTCCCCATCTGCGAGTAGTTGCAGCGAAAGATGCAACGCTGGTTATTGTGGTGGTGCAGCTTGGCGCAAAAGACGGCGTGAGGGCCGCGCCAGAGGCGATAGTGAGCCGCGGCCAGCACCATGCCCAACGGCGGCGCCGTGAAGTAAACCCACAACGACCGCCAGTCGCCGGCGGAAAACGCCGAGCCAAACGTGCGGGCGGGGTTCATGCTCATACCCGAAAGGGGAGCTTCAAGCGTGATGTAGACGGCGACCAGGCATCCGGCAAACAGCCCCGTGTATCTCGCTAGCCGCCGGGTGTTGGAGGCGATCAGGACGAGCAGCATCATCCCGAACGAAATCGCGGTCTCCGCGAGGAACGCTACCCGTGAGCCGCCGGCCCCGGGGGCGGTCACCGCGTAGTGCACGCTGGGATCGGCGACACTTCCACGCAGCAGGACCGCGGCGATGGCAACTCCGAGAACGCCACCGGTGAACTGCGCCGCGCCGTAGAGCAGCGCGTCCCAGCGCTCGATCTTGCCCAGCAGGTAGAACGTGAACGTCATCGCAGGATTCATATGCGCGCCCGACCGCTTGCCCCAGGGCGAATAGACAATCGCGATCAGGGTCAACCCCATTGCAAGGCCTGTCAGCGCCTGCCGCACAAACGCATTGGGGATGGCCTGTCGCAGCGGCGACGATGGATGTTCCAGCAATACCCCGAACGAGCACGCTGAAAGCAGGAAGAAACCAAGCGCCGAGGCCTCAATGAGGTATTCGGGCCAATGAGCAGAAAGAGCCCGTGCCGCATCCTGAAAGATTTCTTGCCGGCGGTCTGCAACCTGCGGAGTCTGGGAAGCAATCGAAGCCATGTCTCGCGGTCTCAATCCGCATAAGTCACGGCAGCACCCGATTATTCCCAACAGCGACGATCAAGAGAGCGAAGGCAACGAGAGAGGGGGGTAAGCGAAGGAGCGTGGCGCTCGTAGGAATCAAATTGAACCATAGATGCACACAGATAAACACAGCTTGGACGTCTTCATCCGTGTTTATCTGTGGCTACGTTTTTCCCAGACACGACAGATCTCAGCCTTGAACTTCAGCGAGGATGCTTCGTACAGGTGATGCCAGGTTGGCGGCCAGTTGGCTGTTTTCCTGCTCGTTGTGATCGGACACCACGAAGGCCAGGTAGTCGCCGGCCTCAAACCCGGCGACGGCGAAGCGCTCCGCTTTGGCTTGATAGATCTTCGCGCTGGCGGAATCCCCAACCAAGCCGGCAGGACCACCCCCGAAGGACTCGCCTGGCTGTTTGCGCGTAATCACCAGGGAAACAAGCTTGCCGTGGTCATCCAGCGCGATGTGGATGAAGCTGCGGTCCCGAAAGACGCACTGATGCGCCATCAGGACGTGATCCCCGGCAGGCGCGTACTGACGGACCACAGGCAACAACGCCGCGTATTGCGGCCCGATCTTGGTAACCAGTTCCTCGGCCGACGGAAGGTTCTTCGGGAACTTCCGGAAATAGGTGCAGTGCACATGGTCGCCGAGGCCGACGCGCATGACCTCGCCAACCTGCCCATAGAGCGTATCGATGAACCTCTCCTGGTCCGCTCTCGCCATCTCCCAGGGGTGGTTGTTCCGCATTCCCAGCCAGCCGGTCCAAACAGCAAAGGCCAAGGCCGCCGCCACTCCAAAGGCCGGCACCCAGACCCACAGGGGCCTCTGGTTCCCCTTTTTCACCCGGAGTGACTCTCGCACGCGCGCCTCGAGAAACGGCGGCACGGGACTCCGCCCGACAGCCGTCTTCAGCGACTCTTTCAACTTGAGACGGGACTCAAACTCCCCGGAGCAGGACTCGCAGACGCTCAAGTGACTCGAGACCTCGTCCCGGACCGACGGCGAAACCTCCCCACTCAAATAGGCGTTCAGATGCCCCCGAATGCCCTGACAGGTTTTTGGTAGAGAGTCGTTCACTTATCCACCCCTTCGTCGCTTTTGTTCAAATCAAATGCCGCAGCCCGCCAAGGGTTGCCGGCCCAGCCGGTCTTACCGGCCCTGAGCCCACGCGGACACGCCGGCGGCTTGGACGCCCCGGCAGCACGGCTGACTTGAAAAACCGGCAGCGGCGCGGTTTATTCCCAGGACTCCACGATTCCTCAGTTTTTTTGGGCCGGGCAGAACCAGACCCCTAAACCCTCCCGGTCCGCGAGGGACGAAGTCTGGCCAAGTCCTGTGCTTGCAATTTGTTACGGCCGTAGTGCCATCTCAGCCTTGCGGATGGCCTGGTCACGGCACGGCCTGGGCGGGCTGTGGATCGACGATTCGAACTGGGATAGCAGGGGGAAGTCGTAGCCGGTGGCGCGCCGCCTCGGCCGCCCGTACGGCTCCCTCGATGGTCTGGCGGACTTCGCAATCGTTGAGCGGCTCAACCAACAGATCGTGGACGCCCCGCCAAAGCAGTTCCGCCCAAAGTCTCGCGCTGCCGGTGCGCGAAACGACCACCACCGCAGTCTGGAAGTCGTTCTGGGCCACATGTTGGACGACGTCGCACCAATTACCATCACCCAGAGTGAGCGCTGTAACGGCCACGGCGATGTCGGTTCGAGCCTCCAGCGTGCGCCGCGCCTGTAGCCAGTTGTTGGCGAACAGGATCTCCATTCCAAGGAACTCGAGATTTGAGGTCAGGGCCCGGCGGCGTGCGCCCGGTCCTACCAGTAGCACTGTGTGTTTCACGCCTGCATCAACTCCGTTCGCTTTCTTGTGGGCGCTGCATCGGGCGCGGGAGGGGAGCCGGGGCGGTAGGGGGCCCGAATGCCCGAACCTCCGCGGGGCTGCCGCCTGCCGGCCCCAGGCTGCGTGGGATAGGCCAACCCTATCCCCGTAAACTCCGCCACGACTATTCCCAGCGCGACGGCCAGCACAAGCACGAGGCATCCCACAATCGCGGTCAACCTGAGCGGGTGGGTGCTTGGCCTGGTTGTCATCTCGACGTGCCGGTCGGGACGTCGCCCCCGACACCCTAATAACCCTCCGCGTTGATGAGATATTCCTGATCCCGCGAGGAAACTCAACGCTTTCCCATGCCCGAGGTCCCCGGAGGGCGGACCGGGCTGGGAAACAGTCGATTTAGTAAGATTGACGGCTGGAGGACTTCACCGCCGGAGTCCGGCCCGATTTCGGTTCCACTGGGCATCCACGCAGGATGTTCCGAACGGTGAGGTCGCTCTATGCGGATCGCCGACTACGATATCGTCGACGAGCTGATTCGGAATGACTGGCAGACCCTTTGCCGTGCGCGGCAGCGTAGCGGCGATTCGGTGGTGCTGGTCAAGCTTCCCCGCCGGCGGCCCGCCCGGCTGGCTGACCTCGAGTTGCTGAGGCACGAGTTTGAGCTGCTCGGCAAGCTCTCGGTGCCCGGAGTCCCCGGGGCGCTTGGGCTGGCCGACGCCACCGAGGGCAGCGCCCTGTTTCTAGAAGACGGCGGCGGCACTCCGCTGCCGGCGCTGATCCGGTCCCTTGCCGGAAAGCTGGACAGGTTTTTCCCTCTCGCGATCCAACTCTGCTCGATTCTCGACGGCCTGCACCGCTCCGACGTCATCCACCGCAATTTCAGCCCCCGAACACTGCTTTGCGATGCTCCTGCCGGCAAGCTGACGGTTGTTGATCTCAGTTCCGCCACGCTGGCATCGGGCGGAATGCACCACCCGTTGGGTCCGTTGCTTTCGCCACTTGCCCTGCCTTATTCCTCTCCCGAGCAGACCGGGCGCATGAACCGCGAGGTCGACCATCGCACCGACTTCTATTCCCTCGGCGTTACGTTCTATGAACTGCTCACCGGCGCACCGCCGTTCGAGTCGCCCGACCAGCTCGAGCTGATCCATTGGCACATCGCGAGAGTCCCCGTGCCGCCCGTCGAGCACGATCCGCGGATCCCCGAGGTACTTTCGCGAATCGTCCTGAAGCTGCTGTCGAAGACGCCCGAAGAGCGCTATCAAAGCGCGGCCGGCGTCAAAGTGGACCTCGAAAACTGCGCCCGCCAGTGGGCTGAGCGCCGGGCGGTGAAGTCTTTCCGTCTCGGCCGCCGCGACGTTAGCGATCGTTTTCTGATCCCGCAGAAGCTCTATGGCCGGGAGCAGGAAGTCCGCAAGCTCGGCCAGGTTTTCCAGCAGGTTTGCCAGGGGCGAACCGCCCTCACCCTGGTCGCTGGTTATTCCGGCATTGGTAAGACTTCGCTGATTCAGGAACTCTACCGGCCCATTGTTCAACAGGAAGGTTATTTTTTATCCGGCAAGTTCGACCAGGTGGTGCGTAGCGTTCCGCACGGCGCTCTGCTGCAGGTCTTTCGAGGGCTGGTGGGGCGCTTGCTGGGCGAGAACGAACAGCGGCTCGACTACTGGCGGCGGCGACTGAACGAAGCGCTCAGCACAAACGGTGGCGTGCTCACGGAGGTGATTCCCGAGCTGGCGCTGATTCTTGGAGAGCAGCCGGCGCCTCCGCCGCTGGGCCCGACCGAAGCTCAGAATCGCTTTCAAATGCTCTTCCGCCAGTTCCTCGCAGCGCTGGCGGGTCCCGAGCATCCGTTGGTTATCTTTCTCGACGACCTGCAATGGGCCGACTCGGCCACCTTGAGCCTGCTGGAGCCTGTTCTGACCAGCGCCGACATCCGTCATCTGCTGTTGATCGGCGCCTACCGCGACAACGAGGTCGATGCAGGGCATCCCCTACTGCGAACCATCGGCCGGCTGCACTCCGCCGGAGCGGAGGTCCACCAAGTCACGCTCGGCCCGCTGCCGGTCCGGGATTTGACTCTGCTCGTTGCCGACGCACTTCGCCGCCCGCCATCCGAAGTTGAGGAACTCGCGGAACTCATCCTGAAGAAAACCGACGGCAATCCGTTCTTCGTGATCCAGTTTCTCAAGGTGCTGTGGCAGGACGGGCTGCTCGAATTCGACCATCACCAGGGGCACTGGAATTTCCGCATCGAAGCCATCGCGGCCGCTGCCACCACTGAAAATGTAGTCGATCTGATGACGCGCAAGATCCGGCGGCTTTCGGTAGAAACACAGCGCGTGCTGCCGTTGGCGGCGTGCATCGGCAACCGCTTCGATCTCGAGACAGTGGCCATCATCACCGAACAGCCTCCCGCGGGCGCCCTTGCGGACCTGAAAGAGGCGTTGCGCGAAGGTCTCATCCTGCAGGTCAGCAGCCTCGGGGAGACTTCCGGGCGTGACAGCGAGCCGGCGCCCGTTGGCTACGTATTTCTTCATGACCGCGTGCAGCAGGCTGCTTACGCGCTGATTCCGGACACCGAAAAGCAACGCGTGCGGCTGCAAGTCGGCCGGTTGCTGCTCGATCGCTGGGGCGAGACAACGGAAGAGAAGATCTTCGACGTCATCGAACACCTGAACTTTGGCTCGGCGCTGATCAGCGGCGCAAGCGAGCGCCGCAGGCTGGCTCGCCTCAACCTTTCGGCGCTGCGCAAGGCCAAGTCTTCCACGGCCTATGACGCCGCCTTGGGATACGCGCGGGCCGGGGTGCGCCTGGCCGGTGAAGCAGGCTGGGAGACGGACTACGATCTCACGTTTGCTCTGCACATCGAGGCAGCCGAATGCGAATACCTCTGCGGACATTTCGATACCGCGGAGCAGCGCTTCGACCTGCTGCTGGTGCGGGCGCGGCAGGCGGTCGACAAGGCCGCGGTTCATCTGTTGCGACTTGTTCTGAACGAGAACCGGTCCCGCTACCCCGAAGCGGTGCAGTGCGGAAGAGAAGGTCTGGCGCTGCTCGGCGTGGTCTTTCCCGACGACCTTGCCGAGCAGCAGGCCGCCCTCGAAAACGAGCTGGCTTTAATCCAATCCCTGCTCGCCGGCAGGCCGGTCGGCTCGCTGGTGGACTTGCCCGCCATGCGCGATCCCGAAAAGCGCATGGTGATGAAACTGCTGACGTCGGTCTGGGCGCCGGCTTACATCACCGCCAGGCAACTATTGACGCGCGTTATTTCCGCGACCCTGGTGCGTCTTTCGTTGGAGCATGGCGGCGCCGAAGAGTCGGCGTATGGCTACGTGACCCACGCCATTACCATCGGGCCTGTGCGCGAAGACTACGAGGCGGCTTACGAGTGGGGCAGGCTGGCCCTCAGCGTCAATGAACGCCACCCCGACCCCAAGCAGCGTGCCAAGATCCATCAGCAGTTTCATGCGCACGTCGCTTTATGGCGCCGGCCGTTTGAAACCTGCATCCCCCACGCCCGCGAAGCTTGCCGCAGTGGTCTCGAAAGCGGCGATTTCAATTACGCCGCTTACGGGGCATTCACCGAGAGCTGGTCTGCGTTTCTGATTTGCCAGGATCTCTCGCGGTTCGTAACCGAGCAATCCTCCAATTTGGAATTGCTCGCAAAGATGCGCGTGACGGATCCGTTCGGGGCGCTGACCGTCATAGTGAATTGGGCGCGTGCCTTGCAGGGTTTGACGAACGACAGGATGTCGCTGTCATACGAGGACTTCGATGAGCAAGGCTACCACCAAACGTATAGGGCCAATCCCTTCTTTATGACGCCTTACTACGTCGTCAAGCTCACGTTGTGCCTCACCTTCGAAGCTTACGAACAAGCTTTGGAGGCGGCCCTTCGTGCCCGCGAAATCGTCCAGGCGTTGAGCGGCACGATCTGGCCCGTGCTCCTGGATTACCTCTATGGGCTCACCATCGCCGGTCTCTATCGCGATGCGCCAGAAGCCCGGCGGAAGTCCTGGGCGACGGAACTCGCTGCGATCCAGCGATCACTGGACGTTTTGGCTGCAAACTGTCCTGAGAACTTCGGCTGTTTCGCCTCGCTGGTGCGGGCGGAAACCGCACGGGCGGAAGGACGCGATCTCGAGGCGGTCAGTGCCTATGAAGAAGCCCTGCGCCTGGCCCGCTTCGCGGCGAACGTACAGAACAGCGCCCGGGCAAACGAGTTGTACTCCCGCTTCTGGCGCGCCCGAGGCAATGAGTCCGTCGCGGACCACTACCTCCGTGAAGCGTCGCGGGCCTATGCACAGTGGGGCGCGACGGCTAAGGTCGGGGATCTCGAAGCTCGCCGGCCCGCGGTGCTGGGCGCCGTTGTTGTTTCGCCGCAATTCGACGAACCTGTCGCCGAAAGCGCAAGCGCCGGCCCCGAGCCAGCCCACGCCGTTCTCGACCTGGCGTCCGTCACCAAGGCCGCCACCGCGATCTCGCAGGAGATCGATTTCCATACCCTGCTCCAGAGGCTGATGAAGATCGCGATTGAGAATGCCGGGGCTCAACGCGGTCTGTTGTTGGGCGAGAAGAATGGCAGCCTGCACGTCGAAGCCGAAGGATGGGTCGATCGCGAAAGTGTAAAGATCGGCGAATCGGCGAGCCTTGCAACCCGGACGGATATCTCGCAGACGATCGTGCACTACGTACAGAAAACCCACGATAGTGTTGTGCTGGGAGACGCGACGCAAGACGACCGCTTTCGCGACGACCCTTACCTGGCCTCGTCCCGGCACCTATCGGTTCTATGCGTACCCGTGATCTACCAGGGAAAATCGCAGGGCATCCTTTATCTCGAAAACAGGCTGGCCGGTCAGGCATTTACCACCGCGCGCGCCCACTTGATGCATCTGCTGGCTTCGCAGGCCGCGATCTCGCTCGAGAATTCCCGGCTGTACGAGGCAATGCGGCAGGAAGCCCTTTGGCGTGGCCGTGCCGAACAGATGCTTCGCTCGGTTGTCGAGGGTACGGCCTCAGCTACGGGCGGCGACTTCTTCCGCTCCCTGGCTCGCCATCTGGCTTCCGCGCTCGGCGTTCGTTACGCGTTCGTCACCCAATGCCTGGGCGACCAGCGGGCGCGGATGCTTGCCTTTTGGAAAGGAGGCGATTTCGGCGACCCGGTGGAGTATGACGTCGGCGAGACGCCGTGTCGAACCGTCCTTGCCGGCCACACCGCTTTCTATCCCCGCCAGGTGCAGGCTTTGTTCCCGGACGATGCGGATCTGGTCGCGCTGCAAGCCGAGAGCTATCTCGGGGTCCCGATGTTCAGCACGGACGGTCAGGTCATCGGGCATCTTGCGGTGCTGGATAGCGCTCCGATGGCGGAGTCGCGGCAGCACGAGTCGGTGTTGAAGATCTTCGCGGCTCGCGCCGCCGCCGAGTTGGAGAGGCTGCAAGCCGAGAACAGCCTGCGGGAGGCCATGGCCGAGGTCGAGCGGCTCAAGAATCAGTTGCAGGCGGAAAACGTCTACCTTCAGGAGGAGATCCGGCGCGAGCACAACTTCGACGAAATCGTCGGCAGCAGCCCGGTCCTTCTGAGATTGCTCTCGCAGGTCGAGGACCTCGCGCCCACCGACAGCACCGTTTTGATCAGCGGAGAAACCGGTACCGGCAAGGAATTGATCGCCCGCGCCATCCACAATCGCAGTAGCCGCAGCGGCCGGCCGCTGGTGAAGGTCAATTGCGGGGCAATCTCGGCCGGCCTGGTGGAGAGTGAACTGTTCGGCCACGTCAAGGGTGCTTTCACGGGAGCCATCGAGCGCCGCACGGGCCGCTTCGACCTCGCCAACGGCGGCACGATCTTTCTCGACGAGGTCGGTGAGTTGCCGCTGGAGACGCAGGTCAAGCTGCTTCGCGTCCTGCAGGAGCAGGAGTTCGAGCCGGTGGGCAGCAGCCGCACGCAACGCGTCGATGTGCGCGTGATCGCGGCCACCAACCGCGACCTCGAAAAAGAAGTCGCCGCCGGCCGCTTCCGGCTCGACTTGTTCTACCGTTTGAACGTGCTGCCCCTGACCGTTCCTCCGCTGCGAACGCGGGCCGGGGACATTCCGCAACTGGTCACTTTCTGTCTATTGCGGTTTTCCCGCCGGTTCGGCAAGAAGATCGAATCGGTAACCCAGGAGACGATGGAACGGCTCATCCGCTATTCCTGGCCGGGGAACGTCCGGGAGCTCCAGAACGTGATCGAGCGAGCCTTCGTGCTGTCGCGCGGACCGGTCCTGGCCCTGGGCCCAGATCTGCTGCCTGCCTCCTCGCCCGGCGCGCGAGTCGCCGGTGTTCCAAAACTGGCCGACGCCGTGCCAAGCGCGGCCGGCTCTACGCCCGAAAGTCCGACGGCCCATGGTCCTACCGCCCTGGCGGAGGTCGAGCGTGGGCACATCCTCTCGGTTCTGGACCAGGTTTCCTGGGTCATCGAAGGCCCTAATGGAGCCGCCAAACTGCTTCGCCTCCATCCCAACACCCTGCGCAGCCGTCTGAAGAAACTCGGCA
The DNA here is from genome assembly GCA_963824095.1 of Terriglobia bacterium. Taxonomy (GTDB): domain Bacteria; phylum Acidobacteriota; class Terriglobia; order Bryobacterales; family UBA6623; genus JBBDWJ01. The sequence continues at coordinate 540,706 of CAWGNS010000007.1, forward strand.
TTCAGAGGCCGACCCACGAAATATCGTAGTCGTGGGCTGATCCGCCGCGCCGAGCCCACGACCACGAAATCCCGTGGCCTCTTTGCCGATGCTACATTGGCTGTATCCTGCTGATTCAAATACAGATACTTGACAAGCGGTGCACCGCGGCCAACTGGTCCTCCTCGTGCCTTAGCCTAGCTGGGTTCGGGGAGGATACGAGGTAATGCACAGGTGCTGCGGATCTCCCACGGGCGCGTGACCCCCAACGAAGTTCGCCTGGTCGTCGAGGGCAGACTGCTGGGGCCGTGGGTCAACGAACTGGAAAAGACCTGTCGACCCCTTTTGGGCAAAGGGCGGAGACTCCAGTTGGACCTCTCCCAGGTATGGTTCGCGGACCGGGCCGGAGTGGCTCTCCTGGGAACACTGGCCGGCCAGGGCGCCGACCTCGATTGCTCTCCCTTCCTCACCGAGCTGCTACGAGACGCCACGCCGGAGACCGGGGCTCCCGGTCTTTCGGACGCCGCCAAACCCGACGGGCAGAGTTAAGAGCCAGGCCGGACGGCGAGAGCAGGGAAGGGATCTCTGGAGGGAATGGCATGAGCGAACAGGCTGACAACGTCGACCCCTTGGAGAGTTTTGAAGCCGTGGCGCTGCCGCACATGAACGATCTTTACCGCGCCGCGCATTCGATGCTGCGCCACCGGCAGGATGCCGAAGACGTTCTCCAGGAAATGTACCTCCGGGCCTGGCGCGCATTCGACCGTTTCGAGCCGGGAACCAATTGCCGGGCCTGGCTGTTCAAGATCCTGTTCAATGTGATCCGCAATCACCGCCGCAAATGGTTCCGGCTGGTCCTGGCGTCCGAACCGGAGACGTTTGAGGAAACCATGGTCTACGAGCCTCCGGTATCGCAAGACCTGTCCGATGAGGAGATCCTGGAAGCGTTTGGGAAGCTGCCGCCGCAGTTCAGCGAGGTCGTGATGCTGGTCGATGTCTACGACTTCAGCTACAAGGAAGCGCACGAAACCCTCAGCGTGCCCATCGGGACCGTGATGTCGCGCCTCAGCCGTGGGAGACAATTACTGCGCGAGCATCTGGCGGAGTCCGACATGGCCTCCTCGTACCGGCGGGCAACCGCGACGGTGTGAGCTGCGCGGGCCGCTCCCACCATCGCAACTCGATCCTGCTCCCGGCTGCCAAACGCAAGCCGATTCCTGGGTGACAACCGCTGAGAGCTATCCCGCGGATCAAACGGCCGTGGTCTCGCGGAAGGTTACGGGCTCGAATACCTCCTCCAGCGCAACCCGCAGTAGTTCCGCTACGCTCCAGGCTTGCGCGATGCAGCCGCGCGGCCGGTGCGGCGGGTCGGCGTCGAAGATTTCCGAAACCTGTCCCAGTCCCGCGTCTTCCAGGTGCGCCTCGATCGCCCGCAGCCAGCCTGCCGCGCGCTCCCGCGCCGCCGGCCGATGGCCGCGTACTCGCAGATAGGCGCTGAGGAACGGCCCTAGAAGCCACGGCCACACCGTGCCTTGGTGATAGGCACTGTCGCGCTCGAACGGTCCGCCCTCATACGTGGGCCGATACTGCGAATCACCCCGCGCCAGCGAACGCAGCCCTACCGGAGTCAGCAGCTCGCGCTCGACGACTTCGAGCACGGAGTGCATCTTGTCGTGCGCCAGAATCGGGTAGGCAAGGCTGATCGCGAACACCTGGTTCGGGCGAATCGATTGGTCGCGCGTATCGCCTTGGATTACGTCATAGAGACAACCAGCTTCCTCGTTCCAAAACACCGCGTTGAAACTCTGCGCCGCCTTCGAGGCGATGGAGGCGCATCGGCTGGCGCGTTCGGGGTCGCCAAACTCCTCGGCCATCGCCTGCAGGATCCGCAGCGCGTTGTACCACAGCGCCTGGATTTCGACCGGCTTGCCGTGGCGCGGGGTCACCACCCAATCGCCGACCTTGGCGTCCATCCAGGTGAGCTGAACGCCGGGCTCGCCGGCATGCAGCAGCCCGTCGCCGTCCATGCGGATGCCGTAGCGCGTTCCGCGCACGTGCCAGTCCATGATGTCGCACAGCACGCCGTAGAAATTCTCGCGCACGAAGCGGGAGTCGCCCGTCTTCTGCTTCCAGGCGCGAATCGCCTCGAAGAACCACAGCGTGGCGTCCACGGTGTTGTATTCGGGCGTATCGCCCGCGTCGGGAAACAGATTCGGCAGCATGCCGCGGTCGACATGTTTCGAAAACTCGAGCAGAATGTTCTTGGCGATCTCGAATCGCCCGGCCGCCAGCGTCAACCCCGGCAGGGCGATCATCGTGTCGCGGCCCCAGTCGCCGAACCAGTGGTAACCCGCGATCACGGTTTCCAACTCGCCGCGGCGCACGACGAACTGATCGGCGGCCTGCAGCAGTGTCGCCACCAGCGGTTCCCGCGAAGGCAAGGAGGCCGCAACGCGAGCGCGCCGGGCGGCTTCCAAGCGGCGCAATTCGGAAGCCTGTGTTGCATCGTGAAGTTCGGTGGAGGCAATGATCGCCGAAGACGGCCGTTCGGAGAGGTTCACTCGAAGCGTAAACGGCTGGAACAGGTCTTCCTGAGAGTCGAGGCCCCGCGCCCGCTCGATGTCGTATTCGAAATTGTGGTACCAGCCGCCCTGTGTTTCGACATCGCCGGCCTGGTGCGCGAAATGGAGCGAAGGCAGGCCGCAGTAGGGGTGAATCGAGGCCAGGCCGGGGCTCGTTTTCACCGCCGGATCGATCGCGCCGTTGGCGTGAGTCGTGCTGTGGTAGTCGCGAAACGCAACGAGCGGCCGTAGCTCCAGAGTGCAGTCGGCGAGGATCGCACTCGCCGGGTTCATCTCGTACTCGATGACTGCAGTATTCTCGCCATGTACGAGGAACACTGTTTTTGCGATTTCGATTCCTTCGATCTCGTAGACGAACGTTGGGAATGGGTCGAGACGAAACTGCTTCAGGTATTGAAAGCCCTGGGGATGAACGACGCCTGGATAGCGGTTCGCCGACAGATCGAAGCGCCGGCCGTCGACGACGAGCGTTTCCTCGATTTTGGAAAGCAGCACCATCCGGCCGACGGGTGGTTTGGTGGCAGCAACCAGCAGACCATGGTAGCGGCGCGTGTTCAATCCGACAATCGTCGACGATGCGAAGCCACCGAGGCCGTTGGTCTCGAGCCATTCTTTTTGCAGGGCGGCGTCGAGATTCCGGCAGATTTCTGGTCCGAATTCCATGGTGTGCCCTTCCTTTGAAGCCGTTCCCGTGAAATCTCAGGCGCAACCGAATCGCTACGGCCTACCCGCCGGCCTCAAACCCCGGATACAACGTCATGCCGCCATCCACATAGATGCAGGCGCCCGTGATGTAATCGGCCTCGTCAGAGGCCATCCAGGCCACGGTGCGGCCGATGTCTTCGGGTTCACCGATTCGCTTGTAGGGAACCAGCCGCATCAGATCGGCGTAGGCCTCCGGAGTCGACCAGGCTGCCGTGTTGATCGGCGTGCGAATTGCGCCAGGGGAAACGCTGTTGACGCGTATGCGGTAGGGCGCCACTTCCTGCGCGATGCTTTTCATCATCAGCATCACTCCGCCTTTCGAGGCGGCATAGTTGACGTGGCCGGCCCAGGGAATCACTTCGTGCACCGAGCTGACGCAAATGATTTTGCCGGCCGCGCACGAAACTTCCTTCACCACGCCGCGGCGCTTGAACTCTTTGACCGCTTCGCGCGCGCACAAGAACTGCCCGGTCAGATTCACGCTGATGACGCTGTTCCACTGCGCCAGCGTCATCTCCTCGAAACGCGCGTCCTTTTGCAGTCCGGCGTTGTTGACCAGGATGTCAATCGTGCCAAACTCCTTCCTCATGCGCTCGAACATTTCGACAACCTCGGACTCCTGGGAAACGTCGGCGTTATGAATGTAGGAGCGGCTGCCCGCCGCGCTAATCTCGTCGGCCACCTGCTGCGCGGCTTCTTCTCCCGACCGGAAATTGATCACCACGTCGGCGCCGGCGCGTCCCAGCGCGATGGCGACGCCTTTGCCGATGCCCGAGTTGGCCCCAGTCACCAGGGCTTTTTGACCTTTGAGAAACTTGCGGACCGCACACTGCGGCATCACGACATCCGGTAGTTGATCTTCCGCGATTGCTGTTGGCATGATTTGGTCTCCTCCTTTTGACTGTATTGACAACTGTTATACGTCCGGGTTCACTCCCCGCTCTGTTGCAGCAGCTTCGCGACCAGGCGCGGTCCAACCGGTCTGGTGGCTGGCGCCGACACCGGCGCCCGTGTCGCCGTGAAAGTATTCGTAGAACAGCGCCAGATCCCGCCAATTCGGGTCGCTGTGATAGCGCTGGTCCGAACCGTGCACCGGACGACGGCCTTGGTCGTCCTGCAAGAAGATCCGCGTCAGCCGCCGCGAGATTTCCGCCGCCACTTCCCACAGCGTCATCATCTGGCCCGAGCCCGTCGGGCACTCCACTTGAAAACCATCGCCCAGGTAGTGGTGGAACTTCTGCAGCGACTCGATCAGCAGATAGTTGAGCGGGAACCACACCGGCCCCCGCCAGTTCGAGTTGCCGCCGAACAAGCCGGTTGACGACTCGGCGGGCTCATAGTCGACGCGGTGGACCTGGCCATCCACCGAGAACGTGTAGGGGTGCTGGGCGTGATACCGCGAGATCGCGCGGATCCCATGCGGCGAGAGGAACTCGTTCTCGTCGAGCATCACGGCAAGAATACGGCGTAACTGGTCCTGCCCCACCATGGACAAAAGCCGTCTCTCGTGCATGCCGGGTGTGCGCATGCAAGCGACATTGGCGGTCAGATCCGGACGGTGCTCGACAAACCAGTCGAGTCTTCGTTTGAAGCCACCGAGCTTCTCCACAATCGACGGCTCGAGGGCCTCGACCGCAAACAGTGGAATCAGCCCCACCATCGAGCGCACCTTGAGCGGGACATGATCACCGCCCGGGAGGTGCAGCACGTCATAGAAAAAGCCGTCCTCTTCGTTCCACAGGCTGTCGCCGTCTTCCCCAAGGTGGTTGATGGCGCGCGCGATGTAGAGGAAGTGCTCCCAGAACTTGCTGGCGACGTCTTCATACGCCGGATCGTGCCGGGCAAGCTCCATGGCGATGGCCAGCAGATTCAGGCAATACATCGCCATCCAGCCCGTGCCGTCAGCCTGCTCGATGTGGCCGCCGGTCGGCAAAGGCGCGCTGCGGTCGAATACGCCGATGTTGTCGAGCCCGAGAAAGCCCCCCTGAAACACGTTGCGGCCTTCGGTGTCTTTGCGGTTCACCCACCAGGTGAAGTTGAGCAGCAGTTTGTGAAAGACACGCTCGAGGAACTTGAGATCGCCCTTGCCCCGCCGCTTCTGTTCGATCTTGTAAACGCGCCACGCCGCCCAGGCGTGCACCGGCGGATTGACGTCGCCGAAGGCCCACTCGTAAGCCGGCAACTGCCCGTTGGGGTGCATGTACCACTCGCGCAACAACAGCGTCAGTTGATCTTTCGCGAACTCGGAATCGACCAGCGCGATCGGCACGCAATGGAACGCCAGATCCCACGCCGCGTACCAGGGATACTCCCACTTGTCGGGCATCGAGAGGACATCAGCGTTGTAGACGTGCCCCCAATCGCAATTGCGCCCCTGCTTGCGCTGATCCGGGGGCGGCGGACCGGCGGGGTCGCCCTGCAACCAATCGCGAACCACATAATGGTAGAACTGCTTCGACCACAACACGCCCGCAAACGCCTGCCGCATCACGTTGCGCCCATCGGCGGAAAGCGTTTTGGGAATCACCGTGTCGTAGAATTCGTCGGCCTCGGCGATGCGCTCCTCAAAGACCCTGTCGAACGTCGTGCCAAACATCGCGCCGCTGCTCGAAGAATCCATGAACCGCAGCCGGACGCTTCTCTCCTCGCCGGGAGCCAGGTTCAACATGTACTGCGCCGCGCCCTTGGTGCCCACTTCGCTTGTATTGACCGCTTCCGCCATGCCGTCAACGACAAAGTCATTGACGCCATCCTTGGCAAACAGCGCGCCATTGTCGACACCGTACAGCCGGCGGAAGTTCGTCTCGTTTTCGGTGAACAAGAGCGCCGGCGAGCCCTCGCACAACAGCCAGCGGCCGCCGTACTGCGGGTGATGTAGCTCGATCCCGGTCGCCTCGGTCTCGCCGAACGTGGCGCCCTTGGGCAGGCAGCACATTCTTTTCAACGATGGCCGCGGATCGTCGTATCCCCACGACCATGTATTGCGAAACCACAGCGATGGAAGAAGGTGGATGGTCGCGGCATCGGGACCACGGTTCGCCACAGTAATGCGGATCAGAATGTCTTCCGAACTCGCCTTGGCATACTCGACGAACACATCGAAATAGCGGTTCTCTTCGAACACGCCGGTATCGGCCAACTCGAATTCTGGGAGGCCGCGCCCGCGCCGGCGGTTTTCTTCCAGCAGCCGGCCATAGGGAAACGCGGCCTGCGGATACTTGTAGAGGTATTTCATGTAGGAGTGCGTCGGCGTGCTGTCGAGGTAGTAGTAGCACTCCTTGACGTCTTCGCCGTGGTTGCCTTCACTGCCGGTCAATCCAAACAGCCGCTCTTTGAGAATCGAGTCGCGCCCGTTCCACATCGCGACAGCAAAACAGATCTTCTGGTGACGATCGGAAATGCCGGCGATGCCGTCCTCGTTCCAGCGGTAGGCCTTCGAGCGGGCGTGGTCGTGCGGTACCGCTTCCCAGGCGTTTCCATAGGGGCTGTAGTCCTCGCGGACCGTTCCCCAGGCCCGCTCGCTGAGATAAGGCCCCCAGCGTTTCCAATGGGCCTTTCTCTGTTCGGATTCCTCTAGCCGTTGCGCTTCTTTCGTCACGACGTACTCCTTCTCGAAGCCGATTGGCCACACTGGGGGCAGAAGTGAATTTCTGAGACCGCCCCGTCCAGTTCCGGATCCATTACCTCAGCGCTCTGCAGCGCGGCCTGGTAGTCGATCTTTTCGGCGTGATAGTTCATCTCCACACCGCATTCCGGACAGATCATCTTCTCGACAGCCATTACGATCCTCCCCACGCCGCAATCCGTTCTACGGCTCAAGGGCAACGCTCTCGCGGCCGCAGCGCAGCACTTTAGCCATCCAGATCAGCTCTTTCAAAAACTTGTCGATCCGCCGCAGATAAGCCTGATCCTTCAGCCTGCCGCCTTCATCGAACACATTCTGCACACTCGAAAAATTCACGTCCCAGAAGATCGTGACTAGTCCCAACTCGCGCATTACTGGCAGCAGGTTCTGAATGACGCGCGTGCCGCCGAACGGGCCGGCCGAAACTCCACAGATGCCGACGGCCTTGTGGATGTACTCCTTCAGGTTCGTGTCGAGGACGTGTTTTAGAAGGCCTGAATACCCGTGGTTATATTCCGGGGCGACGATCACCAGCGCATCCGCGCGGTTGACCGTCGCCGAAAAACCCGGATGTTTGACTGCCTCTCCGGCGTCGTGCGTGAGAACTCCCAGTTCGCGGATATCCACCAACTCCGTCTCTACACCGTCCCGTTTGGCGACTTCCTCGGCCATCAGCCGGGCGGCAAATTCGCTCTGCCGCCCTTGCCGGGGCGTACCCAAGATGACGGGAATCGAAAGGGGCCGAGGGGTTGTCATAGGTCGCTCCGGGATGGTGTTGTGTTGTTGCAATCGTCGGTTAGGATCTCCCCGTGGGGAAGCCCAGGGGCGCGGTGGCAAAGTTGACGCTGAAGCGGTTGCACCAGATCGTGACCGCTTTGTACTTGTTCAGATCCAAGCCTGCGGGCAGGTCATAGTTCTGGTCGCCGACGTTGCCCTTCAGCTTGCCGACTTCGACATAACCGGCGTTCTTGACCGTGTCGTTGTCGCCGGCGTCCGGCGCCGCAACCATCAGCACCCGCACGTCCGGACCGTTGGAGGTCTCGAACCCGGTGAAGCGCAGCACGCGCTTGCCGTCCGCGAGCTGGAAGATCGTCGCCGCACCCTTGGTTTCATGAGCGACACCCCGGAAGTTGCCTTCCGCGATCGCCTGCGGCGTCGAACTCTGAGCCTGAGCGACGGCGGGAATCGATTCGCTCACGGCCTGGTTGACAAACAACAGCTCGGGCCGGAACGCATACCAGGCAACGCCGATGGCAATCACGCCGGCGACTCCGAGCAGAACCTTCTTGCTTTGCATATCGAAATATCTCCTTGTCTTCGCGTAGGTCGCAGCGGTCATTCGGTCGACCTTGCTGCACGTCTCATCCCCAAGAACACCGCAAGGCGCCGGATTATTCCGCCGCGCCGAAGGTCTCTCGTCAAAAAGATCCGCCGCCAGTCCCCAAAGAGCTATGGACCAAAAAACGCATCCGGAGCGCCACATCTGCCATGAATCAAGAGACAGAGTCGCCGGCGGGAGCCCGCAGGTCGAGCCGGCACGAACCCGGCGGTTACGGCAACCACGATGGCCTGGCGCGCGCAGTCGAAACGGTTGCCCACACCCGACCCGATCAAGTTGCCTCACGCTCCCCTCCGGTCTACTCGGCCCGCGGGCTAGTCTGGTCCTCTGTCTCTCGACTTCTGCCCACCCAGGTCCCAAACGGAATAAACAACCCCGCCGGAAACATCTAACACTCGAACGGCGAGGCAACACAGCAAACCAAGTCAGCCTCACCGCAGTTTTTCGTTCGTGGCCTCGGGCCAGCGCGTAGTGATGCACTGAGCGCATCGCGCCGGGCCGCAGCTTCAAACGAGTCAATGCTCCAAAGGAGTCAACAAACCATGAAACGAGCTTCCATGCGAGTAATAGCGATCCAAGTGCTCTGCCTCGCCGTCACCGGCCTTTTCCTTTCGACGGCACAGGCCCGGAGCATGGACGAGCACACCTCAACCGTCTTTCAAGGCAAAGCAGTCAACGGCGGCACCGTGGCGCATGTCCGCGAGAACGGCAAAAATATCCTGCGGCTCTCCGACGATTTTCAGATCCCCAATTCGCCCGACCCGCATTGGCAGGTGGTCGATTCCAAGGGTGTCGTCTACCGGCTGCAGGCGCTGAAAGTGAAAGAGGGCCTCTCGAATCGCGAGATCGAGTTGCCCAAATTCGTCCCCAACGTGGCGAAGGTCCAGATCTGGTGCGCCTTTGCCGAAGTGCTGCTCGGCGAAGCTTCGTTCAGCAGCCCCGCGAAGTAACCCAACCGTCGGTCGTGCCCGCGGATCGAAAGGGCGGGCACGGGCCGGCGCGGATTCCAGGAGAAGACCATGACATTCAAGAAGGCATTGTGGATTCCCGTGATCCTGCTCAGTCTGTCTCCGTTGTTGAACGCGGAGATGGGCTCGGAAGTGGCAGCGCGCAAGACCTTGACGCTCGAAGGCGCCAAGAAGGCTGCAGCGGCGGCAGCAGCCCAAGCCAGGAAGAACAACGCCGGCGGGGTCATCGCCGTCGTGGACGATGGCGGCAACCTGATGTATCTGGAACGCCTCGACAACACCTTCCCCGCAGGCGCGATGGTTTCTTACGGAAAGGCGCGCACGTCGGCCATCTTTCGCAAGCCGACCAAGGTGTTTGAAGACGCCATCAAGAACGGCCGCACGGCCTTTCTCGGCGCTCCCGACATGACGCCGCTGCAGGGCGGCGTGCCGATCGTCGCGGACGGTGAAATCATCGGAGCGATCGGGGTCAGCGGCGCCAACAGCGCCCAACAGGACGAAGAACTGGCCATTGCCGGCGCAGCCGCAGTGCAATAGCGGGGCGGCGCACACGCCTTACGTCCCAGTCGAAATGCATTCGTTCCCAGGAAGGAGAGAAACCCTATGAAAACATTACTGATTTCCGTTCTGGGCCTGGCAGCCTTTCTGTCGGCCGAGACACCCAAGACCCGCGATGTCACTTTCTTCGACAGCCACCGCGTCGAAGCGGCCTTCGCCAAAGGCATGCCGTTGATCGAGGTCGAGAACTACAAGGTGCACGCCAGCCATCGCGACGGTCCCGGCATGGTCGAGATTCACGAGCGGGACACCGACATCGTGTACGTCCTCAAAGGATCGGCGACGCTGGTTACCGGCGGGGAGGCAATCGATGCGAAGCCCATTGCGCCCGAAGAGATTCGCGGCGCATCGATCCGCGGCGGTTCCGAACGCCGCATCGTCCCCGGCGACGTTGTGATTATTCCCAACGGCGTCCCGCACTGGTTCAAGGACGTGCCCGGTCCGCTGAACTACTACGTCGTGAAAGTACGCTCGGAACAGTGAGGAGGTTGCCGTGAAAACAGCAGTCCGTATCGCATCTTTCGTCGTTGTGGGGGCTCTGGGATTGGCTGCCTCGGCGGCTACGGTGCAGACTGAACTTGCCCCGCCCGCCGGGCCGGCGCTCGCCACGGTCGATCTGGCCACGCGCGGAAGGCGTGGCTCAGGTCCAAGGTCAATGGCGCTACAGTGACACCCGAATCATCGAGGTGGACTTCACTGGCCCCGGCCCCGACGGCCAGCCGAACGGACGTCCCGTCAAGACCTACGATGTTATGCCCCACGCCGGCGGCGCCGACTTCGACGATTCCACCTGGCAGGTCCTCGATCCCACCACGCTCCAGCAGCGCCGCTCGACCGGCCGAATCTGTTTCAACTGGTACCGCATCAACCTCACCATTCCTGAGACGGTCAACGGCTTTGATTCCAGGGGTTCGACTGTGGTGTTTGAAACTGCGCTCGACGATTACGCCGAAGTTTGGGTAGACGGCGAGATCGCTCGCGAACTCGGCCAGCGCGGCGGCTCGGTGATCAACGGCTGGAACGCGCCGAACCGGCTCATTGTCGGACGAGACATCCGGCCCGGCCAGAAGATTCAACTGGCTGTGTTCGGCATCAATGGCCCGATCTCGAACCCGCCGACCAATTTCATCTGGATGCGCTATGCCCGCCTCGAATTCTTCGACGGTATCCGCGGACCGATTGCGGTGACGCCCAAAGAGGTCAACGTCGAGGTCCTTCGCAACGACCCCGGCCTGGACGCCATCGTGCCGCCCAATCCCAAAATTTTCAAGGTTGCGGAGGGATTCGAATTCACCGAAGGGCCGGTTTGGGTACGCGACGGCGGTTACCTGTTGTTCAGCGACCCCAACAGCAACATCATCTACAAATACTCGGCCGACGGGGCCCTCTCGGTTTTTCGTCAGAACAGCGGATACGAAGGCGCCGACATCGCCGAATACGGGCAGCCCGGCTCGAACGGCCTCACGCTCGACCCAGACGGCCGCCTGACGATCAACCAGCACGGCAATCACCGCGTGATTCGGCTGGAGCCCAACGGCGAGACAACCGTACTCGCCGACCGGTACGAAGACAAGCGGCTCAACAGTCCGAACGACCTGGTCTATCGCTCTGACGGCACACTGTTCTTCACCGATCCACCGTTTGGGTTGCCGAAGTTCTTCGACGATCCGCGCAAGGAACTGGCATTCAGCGGAGTCTATGCCGTGCGTGAAGGAAAGCCGAAGCTGTTGACCGCGGAGCTGACCGGCCCCAACGGCATCGCCTTCTCGCCCGACGAGAAGTATCTCTACGTCGGCAACTGGGACGAGAAAAAGAAAGTGGTGATGCGCTACGAAGTGGCCGTCGACGGCACGCTTGCCAACGGCAAGGTATTCATTGACATGACCGCCGCGCCGGGGGAAGACGCCATCGACGGCATCAAGGTCGACCAGCAGGGCAACCTCTATGTCTCCGGGCCAGGTGGGCTGTGGATTGTCTCGCCCGAAGGCAAACATCTGGGCACGATCGTCCCGCCCAGACATCCGCACAACTTCGCCTGGGGCGGCGAAGACGGCAAGACTCTCTACATCGCGGCGCGGTCGGCGCTCTACCGGATGACGCTCAACATCGCCGGGATTCGTCCGTAATGGCGCGGGCTGTTGGAAGGTACGAGGTAAACCCATGGCAAGTCCGAAGCGTATCCTCATTCTCGGCGGCGGTTTTGGCGGACTCTACGCCGCGCTCGAATTCGAAAAAGCGCTGGCCCGCGACCCGGGCATCGAGGTGACCCTGGTCAACCGCGAGAACTTTTTCCTGTTTACCCCGATGCTCCACGAAGTCGCGGCCAGCGACCTCGACGTGACCCACATCGTCAACCCGATTCGCAAACTGTTGCGGAGAGTGCGCTTCTTCAACGGCGACATTGAGGCGATCGACCTCGATAACCGCCGGGTCTGTGTCTCGCACGGCATCGGTGACAACCACCCGCATGTGCTCGGATACGACCACCTGGTGCTGGCGCTCGGTTCGATCACGAACTTCTTCGGCCTAGCGGGTCTTGAGGAATGCGCCCTGACCATGAAGTCGTTGAGCGACGCCATCACGCTCCGCAGCCGTCTCGTCGCTCATTTGGAAGAAGCGGATTTCGAATGCGCCGCCGGCGAGCGGGTCGAGCTCTTGACTTTCGTCGTCGCCGGCGGCGGCTTCGCCGGAGTCGAGACCATCGCTGGCATCAACGACTTCCTTCGTGAGGCACTCAAGTTTTATCCCCACCTGAGCGAGGACCTCATCCGGGTCGTGCTGGTCCATCCCGGTGACGTGATCCTCCCCGAACTCGGCAGGAAACTGGGCCTGTACGCCCAACAGAAACTGAGCGAGCGTAAGGTCGAGATCCGGACCAATACCAAAGTCACCGGTGTCAGCGGCGACACCGTCTACCTCAGTGACGGAACCTCGATCCAGACCCGCACGTTGATCTGGACAGCGGGAACCTCCCCGAATCCGTTGCTCATGGAGCTGCCCTGCAGCAAGCAACGCGGCCGCGTCGTCGTCAATAAGAACCTGCAAACCCCCGACCGGCCCGAAGTCTGGGCATTGGGGGACTGCGCCATGGTTCCGAACATCAAGGATGGGGGTTTCTATCCGCCGACCGCGCAGCATGCTCTACGGGAAGGCAAGGTTCTTGCACGGAACGTCCTGGCGGAAATCCGTGGCGGGCGCAAGAAGCCATTCGTCTTTTCCGCCCTGGGCCAACTCGCCGCGATCGGCAGGCGCACCGGCGTCGCCAACATTCTGGGGGTCAACTTTTCCGGCTTCCTCGCGTGGTGGCTGTGGCGGACTATCTACCTGAGCAAGCTCCCGAGGCTGGAGAAGAAACTCCGCGTCGCGCTTGATTGGACCCTGGATCTGGCGTTCTCAAAGGATCTCGTTCAATTTATGCCGCTGAGGCCGGCGCCTGCTCATCGTCCCAAACTGCCGGAAGTTGTGCTTGAAGGCGTCTCCATGAGCACGAGGTAGGCCGAAGTCCAGCACGACGTCGAGCGTCGCTGGTTCGAGAAGGAGTCTCTCGGAGGGCTACGCAATCAAATACAGCTACGTACCGGCCGGCAGATCGAGAATCTCATCGGGCCTCATCAACCCGGTCGCAACCACATCCTACCGAGGCGGAGATGAGCTTCATGGTCATGAGCTCCCGGTGGTTTCAACCGGGCAGGCCACAAAGCGGGCCCGCCACAACCAAGCGATAGGAGTTTCGTCAGGCGTCTCCCGAGCCTCCAGGCGGTCTTGTAGTGTGAGCTGGTCTGGCCGATCACGGCTTTCCACCCTGATCTGCGGGAATTGTACCGCTGAAAGGCTGCCTTAAGGAGGGTGTCCATGCCCCGATTGGGAAACGGCCTCTTCGGTAGGTGAACACCAACTCGGCCCCCGTCCTGACTTTCCAAGCGACCCCTGCTTGGAACACTCCTGAAGGGTTCTGGTCACGGTGCCAAGCCCGAGGTCCATTCGCTCGGCGATCTGTCGATATGAGAGCCCCTGTTGCCGGAGCCTAACCACCTCTTCCCGATCGAAAATCTTCTTCGGACGGTGGGGCGGCAGGTCCTTCCCCGATCGGCTGTGTACGGTCTTGCCCACCTTGCCGGCCTCGTAGTCGCGCCGGTATCGGGCTTGGCCTGCCTGACTCCGCTCTAGAATGAGAGAACGCTCGAACTCGGCTATTGCCGCCAGGACATGCACCAATAGTCGGGAGGCAGGGTTCCGCTGGTCTGTGTCGAGCGCCTGGGTAACGGCGATGAAGCGGACCCCATAGCTGTCCAGTGCCTGAATGCCATTGAGGCAGTCCACAAGCGAGCGGCCAAACCGATCCAGCTTCCACACGAGGACGCAATCGAACTTGCGAAGGCGGCCATCAGCCATGAGCCGGTCGAGGCCAGGGCGGCGGGCCTTGGTCCCGCTGATCACGTCGTGGTAGGTCTCGACTACCTCCCAACCCTGGCGGGCAGCGTAGTCGCGGAGTTCCTGGAGTTGCAGTTCAGGGTTCTGGCCCGGGGTGGAGACCCTGGTAGAGGCAGCGACCTTGAGAGGTCCCGCTGTGCGGAGTTCGAGCATGAGCTGGAGTCAACCTCCTCGCTGGCAAGCAGTTAGCTGCTATGCCGCGGGACGATCGATATCCAGCCTGGGATCGAGATAAATTCCAGTCAGAGGGATGGTCAGGACGTTGTAATGCTGTGCTATTCCGTCCCTGGCCACCATTTTTCAACAACTTACAAGCCGCCCTTTTCACGTTTGGTTGCAATTGGTTGCACTTCCGACAATTTCCCTACCTCAAAATCAAGGCCCTACTGCACTGCGTGCGCCGTTTCGACTTTGGGACGAGCCGGAATCGCAAGCCAGCCGGGCAACGATCCCGGTGGACGCTCCAGTCATTTTGGTGGATCAGGTTCTACAGCAACGGCAAGCAGATTCACGAGTCGAGCAAGAGCCGCAAGTACAGCGCCGCACAGGACCTGCTCAAGCAACGAATTGTGGAGATGGATTCCGGACAGTATGCCGGTCCCACTGCTGAGAAGATCAAGGTGGCCACACTGCTGGACGGACTCATCGCGGTTTATGAGACCAATGACAAGTCCGTGAATTGGGTACGTGACGTGGACAAGAGACTGCGGCCATTCTTTGGCCACATGCGGGCTGCGAGGGTGGAGACCGATCAACTGCACGAATATGTAGCCTACAGAAGGGGGCAAGGGGTCACTAGCGCCACAATCAACAGAGAGTTAGCTCTACTGCGGAGATCGTTCAACCTTGCTCGGAGGTCCACCCCGCCAAAGGTGAAGCGGGTTCCAGTCATACCAAAGCTCAAGGAGTCAGCAGCGCGTTCAGGATTCTTTGAGCACCACGAATTCACGTTTCTCAGGCGGGAACTTTCCGAACACCTGCAGCCGGTAATTACGTTTGCTTACACACGGCTGTCGCCGAGGGGAGATCCTTAAGCTCAGGTGGAGCCAAGTTGACCTGCTCTCCGAGGAGGTCTCACTGAACCCAGGTGAGACGAAGGACGATGAGCCGCGGGTGATACCCCTGACCGGTGATCTCTACGAAGTGCTCAAGTTCCAGCGGCAGATCAGTGACCAGCAGTGGCCCGACTGCCCATGGGTGTTCTTCCGCTATGGCAAGCAGATTCTGAGTTTCAAAAACGCTTGGTCCGAGGCATCAAAGAGGGCTGGACTGTGGGATGCTGATCTGAAAAAGCCTACTCGCCTGTTCCATGACCTGAGGCGAACCGGAGTCAGGAATCTAGTACGGCGGGTGTCGCGGAGAGCGTGGCAATGGCCATCAGCGGTCACAAGAGCCGGTCTGTGTTTGACAGATACAATATCACTAGAGGGACCTGCACGACGCAGCGGACAAGTTGCAGCGGCATCTATCCGAGGTTGAAAAGGGTGGTGACAAGGCAACTTTAAGACAACTTCCTGAAAAACCGCAGGAGAAGCCATTCTAACTTACTGATTCTAAATATGCGAACGTGGCGGAATTGGCAGACGCGCCAGATTTAGGTTCTGGTTCCCGAGAGGGAGTGGGGGTTCGATTCCCCCCGTTCGCACCAATCCTTTTTTGGGGCGCTCACTTGTGCCCGCGCCGGCCGCTCAGCCAGTCGTGCCGCAGCGTCAGGCCGGCTCCGATCGACCAGCCGCTGGGGATCGGCACAATCGACTCGTCAAGCGTGATGCGCTGCCGGGCGCCCAAGCAGTTACACCCGAAGGTGAACGTGACCCCGATTCGCAGGTTTTGTTTGGGTAGGTCCAATCCGATGCCAACCGTCGGCATATAGCCGTTGTCCGAATTGGGCAAGACAACCGAGAAGTGATCGGTGACCCACTCCCCCAGGGCGCCCCGCAGGTAAGTCTTGAAGACCAGTTCATTGAACACATGCTGCAGGAAGTCGGGGCTCATTCCCACGATGCCCTGCGGTTCGCGCACCACAAACCCCGCATCGTCGATGTGGATATTGCAGGCCTCGGGCGTGATGGCGGCGTGCAGGGCCTTAATCTCAATCTTGCGCTCGGGGGGCGGGGCGAAGCGGGCCGCGAAACCGCGATCGCCATGCATTTTGGGAGGCAGCAGCGGCCGGTCGTCGAGAGGAGGGGCGAGGTCCTTGATCTCGCGGAAGCCCCAGGCCCGCAGCTCTTTGTGGCCCGGCATGCCGGTCTTAGTCGCGGCATAAGAGATCTGCAGCGGGTCGGCGTGGATGATGTTGTTGTAGATCTGCTCCCCCATGCTGCGGCCCGAGAGAGGGTGATAGTGAAAAACGGGCAGCCCGTCATGGACGGCATCGCGAAAAGCGGCCATCAACAGTTGAAAGTTTTTCGGCCGAAAGGTGATGCCGACCAGCGTGGTGCTTCCTTCGACGACCTGGCCCGGCCGCTTCCGGCCCACGGGAATGTGCTGGGCAGGTAGGTTCAGCCCCGCATTGATCGTGCCCTCCGTCGAATCTTCCGCAATGTGGGACGCGATGTTGATGCGGTATTTCCGCAACGCGCAGTCAATTGCGTGGAAGACGCTGCCCCCTTGCCATAGATGTGAATGTAGCACCTTCGTTGGCGGGTGGAGCGATCTTCGATGGCTAATTCTTCGCGGGTCGCCGGGCGGCCAAGGCGGAGGAGCCCGGCCGGCGTGACGTGCCGCTGTGCCGTCGAGCGGGCAAGGAGTGGGGCGGAGAGGCGTGGTGTCGACGTGGTGCGCCGCGGGCCGCGCTTTCACGAGGACAGGCGCGGGCGCCTGTCTCTACCTGGAACGGCGATCCCGCTTAAGGCCCTAGGCCAGCAGCTTGTCGACGCGATTTCCGTGCACGTCGGTCAGCCGAAAGTCGCGGCCCTGGAAGCGGTAGGTGAGCTTGGTGTGGTCGAAGCCCAGCAGGTGCAGCATGGTCGCGTGCAGATCGTGCACGTGCACCTTGTCTTCGGTCACGTTGAAGCCGAGGTCGTCGCTGGTGCCCAACGTGAGGCCGGGCTTGATGCCGCCGCCGGCCATCCACATCGTGAAGGCGTTGGGATGGTGGTCGCGGCCGTCGAAGGTGTTATCCCCTTGCACCATCGGCGTGCGCCCGAATTCCCCGCCCCAGATGACCAGGGTTTGGTCGAGCAGCCCGCGCCGCTTCAGGTCTTTAACTAGCGCAGCGGCCGCCTGGTCGGTGTTGTGGCAGTTCTTGGTGAGGTCTTTGACCAGGTTGCCGTGCTGGTCCCAAGCCTCGTGGAACAGCTCGACGCAGCGCACGCCTTTCTCGACCAGGCGGCGCGCGAGCAGGCAGTTGTTGGCGAACGATGGTTTGCCGGGCTCGGCGCCGTACATCTCCAGCGTTTCCTTCGATTCCGTCGAGATGTCCATCAGGTCAGGCGCGCTGGCCTGCATGCGGAACGCCATCTCGTAGGAATTGATGCGCGTGGCAATTTCGGGGTCACCCATCTCATCGAGATGCATCTGGTTGAGGTGCCGCACCGAGTCGAGTGAATCGCGCTGCAGTTGGTCGTCGACTCCGGGCGGGTTCGACAGATACAGCACCGGGTCGCCGCTGCCCCGGAATTGCACGCCCTGGTAAACGGTCGGCAGAAATCCCGCGCCCCAGTTCGAATTGCCGCCGCTTGGCCCTTTGCTTCCCGAGCTGAAGACGATGAAGCCGGGCAGGTCCTGCGATTCGCTGCCGAGGCCGTAGAGCATCCAGGCGCCGAACGAGGGCCGCCCGAATTGCTGCGAGCCGGTACTCATCAGAATCTGCGCCGGCGCGTGGTTGAACGCGTCGGTGGACATCGATTTCACGATGGCGATGTCGTCGACGATTTCCGCCGTGTGCGGCAGCAGTTCCGATACGTCCGCGCCGCACTTGCCGTGCTTGGAGAATTTGAACTTCGGCCCGAGCAGCGTCGAGTTCGGGTTGATGAACGCGGCCTGGTAGCCGTCGAGCAGCTCTTTGGGCGGCAGGGTGCCGTCGAATTTCGCCAGTTGCGGTTTGTAGTCGAACAGTTCGAGGTGGCTGGGGCCGCCGGCCATGAACAGAAAGATAACGCTTTTGGCCTTCGGGGCATACTGCGGTTTTTTCGGAGCCAGCGGATTGTTGGTGTCGATGGCGTAGGCATCGCGGGCGAGCAGTTCGCCGAGCGCCAGCGTTCCCAGGCCGACGCCGCATTGCTGCAGGAACCAGCGGCGGGCAATCTTTTTGGGATTGGGGCGGCGGTAGAGGTTTTGCTGGCAGTTCATGGCAGGTCTCCGGCTATTCCTTCGTAATCGTCTCGTCGAGGTTCAGCAGAACGCGGCTCACCACGGTCCAGGCGGCGGCTTCGGCCGGCGTAGCGTCTCCCGGCAGATGTCCCTGAAACGCGGGAGTGGCCTCGAGCATGTCCCAGGGGTTGAGATCGCCCACGGCGTAGCGTTTTTCCTGGCGCGCGAGCAGGCCGAGCAGTTCGGTCGACTCGGCTTCGTTGGGGCGGCGCGACAGGCAGCGCCGAAACGCATAGGTCAAGCGATTCTCGGCGTCACCACCTTTTTCGATTGCTTGGAACGCCAGCGCCCGCGCGGCTTCCAGAAACAGCGGCTCGTTGAGCGTCGTCAACGCCTGCAGCGGCGTGTTCGAGCGACTGCGGCGAACACACGCCGCTTCGCCCGGCGGCGCATCGAAGGTCTGCAACATCGGGTACGGCACCGAGCGATAGCGGAACGTATAAAGCGCGCGGCGATAGCGTTCCGCGCCGGTCTCGGTTTTCCAAGTTTTTGGGCCGTAGCTCACCGGCGGCTGGAACAGGAAATCGGGCGCGGGCGGAAACACGCTGGGGCCGCCCACCTCGGGATTGAGCAAGCCGCTCGCCTCCAATGCTATGTCGCGGACGATCTCGGCGTCGACGCGGTAGCGCGGGCCGCGCGCCAGCAGCTTGTTGTAAGGATCGCGCTCGAGCATCTGGGGCGTCACCCGCGACGATTGCCGGTAGACTTCCGAAGTCGCGATCAGGCGTTGAATGTGCTTGAGGCTCCAGCCGTGGTCCATGAACTCGACAGCGAGCCAGTCGAGCAGTTCGGGATGCGACGGCGGCGAGCTGCGCGTTCCGAAGTCTTCGGGGGTATCGACGATGCCGATTCCGAAATACGCCTGCCACAGGCGGTTGACGATCGAGCGGGCAGTCGTCGGCGATTTGCGGTCCACCAGCCAGCGCGCAAAGGTCAGGCGATTCACGGGCGCGTTCTCGGGCAAGGGCGGCAGGAACGCGGGTACGCCGGGCGTGACTTCCTTTTTCGGCTTCAAGTAATCGCCGCGCTCGAGAATGTGCGTCGGGCGGCGCTGCTCGCGTTCGTCGAGCACAAGCTGCGTCGAGCCCTCCGGGTACTCGTCCCAAAGTTTCTCGATGCGCGCATTGGCTTCGCTCCATTCGGGAACCGTGGTGCGCCAGTAGCTGAAAATCTTGCGAGCCTGCTCGGGCGTGCGCTTGGTCGCGTCAATCGAAAGAATGTCGCGAACCTCAGTCGGCAGCGGATCGGCGGTGGCATTCGGGCTGGTGGTGATCGACAGGCGGAAGCGGCCCAGGTTGTTGTTCTCGTTGTCGTCACTGTTCCAGCCGCCGTGCTTCTGGCTGAGGTAAATCGACAGCACGGCGCCGCCGGCGTTCGCGATCGGTTTCTCGAGCCGAAACACCGCCTTGCGCGGCTGGTTGCGGCGGCCAGGGCCGGCGTCCATCCCCCACGCGGTTAGCTCATCGCCGTCGATGGCGTATTCGATCGGGCCGATGACGCGGCGTTTGCCGCTCTTGTCGAGATAGGGCGCCTGCAACTCGCTCTCGGGCAGATTGATATCCGCCGTGGCCTCGCCGATTTTGAGCTTTTCCTTCTTGTCGGGCGCGGAGGGCGCGGCCGCTTCGACTTCGAATTCGGTGAGCGCGCCGGTGCCATAGATCGAGCGCCCCGGCCCGCCGAGCGGCAGGTTGGGATGATTGAGCAACTCCAGCCGAAACGCCGTGATGTTCTGAACGTCGGTCTTCAGGTCAAGCTCGACGCGGTGCTTGGTCGGCGCGTAGCCTTCGGCGAGAAACGAGCCATCCCCCAGCGGGCGGTATTTCTGTCCGCCGGTCGAAATCTCCAGCACTTCCGGTTCCACCACGGTCCACTCGGGCTGGTTTTTCTTGGCCTGCTGCTCCCAGGCGTCCATGCGCGCCCGCCAGTCGGGCGTCTGGTGCTGCAACTCGGCTTCGATCTTCGCAATCCCGCGGAAGATCTCGTCGCGTTTGGCCTGATCTTCGGGCGTATAGACCGCGATGTTCGCCTCGTAGGAGTTGTTCAGGAAGGAGAACATGCGGTAGTACTCTTCCTGCTTGAGCGGATCGAACTTGTGGTTGTGACACTGCGCGCATTGAATCGTGAGGCCGAGAATGCCTTTGCCGATGGCGTCCATGCGGTCGTACATCGCTTCCATGCGGAACTGTTCGGGGTTGATGCCGCCTTCCTCGTTGATCATCGAGTTGCGCAGAAAGCCGGTGGCGACCAGGTCGTCCTGCGTCGGATTGGGAAGCAGGTCGCCCGCAATCTGGTCGATGATGAACTGGTTGTAGGGCATGTCGCGATTGAGCGCGTTGATGACCCAGTCGCGATAGAACCACACCTGGCGGCGCTTGTCTTTTTCGAAACCGTCGGAGTCAGCGTAGCGCGCCGCGTCGAGCCAGAGGCGTCCCCAGCGCTCGCCGTAGTGGGGCGAGCCAAGCAGCCGGTCGACCTGTCTTTCGTAGGCATCGGGGCTGCGGTCGGCGAGAAAGGCGTCAAGTTCCTCGATCGTCGGCGGCAGGCCGATCAGGTCAAGGCTCACGCGCCGCAACAGGGCTGCCTTGTCGGCTTCGGGCGACGGCTTCAGGTTTTCCTTTTCGAGGCGCGCCTGGACGAAGTGGTCGATCGGGTTCTTGGCCCAGTCGCCGGCGACGTCGGGAACCTTGGGGCGCTCAGGTGGAAGGAACGCCCAGTGTTTCTCGGCGGGGACGGCGGCGACGCTGGCCTCGTCGGGCCACGCGGCGCCCTGGCGAATCCATCGCGCGATCAGATCGATCTCCGCTGCCGCCAACTTGCCTCCCATCGGCATACGCGGCTGGTTCGTCAGCGCCGCGATGCGCTGATACAGCGGGCTGTGTTCCGGGTCGCCGGCCTTGATCACGCCGTGCGAGGCACCGCCGTCGAAGGCGATCTCTTTCGAATCCAGGCGCAGCTCGCCCATTTGCTGGTCGGGGCCGTGGCACGCGTAGCAGGAGCGCTGGAAGATCGGCTGAATATCGCGCACGAAGTCGGGTGCGGGTCCGGCCGCGGTCTGGGCGCGCGATGGCTGCGGCCCAACGGTCAGCAGCACGAACGCAACGAAGGTAGCGACGATGCGGAATCGGCGCATGAATTCGCGAATGCCGTGGTGCTGCCGCGAGCGAACAATCTCTTGGGAATCGGCTGCCATGGTTGCGGGACCTGCTGACGACGGTGTCTGGTCAAGATGCGTAGTGCAGCAGCGGCGATCACTACCTCCGCGGGGGATAGACGGAGCCGGAGTGTACGCAGGTGCTCAATCGCACTGTTTGCGACGCTGGTGACATTGTACACCGCTCGGTTATGGATGGATTTGGGAAGAACGGGTTGGAGAGGGGGGGCAGCGGGAAGTCTGGTTTGATCGGCCCGCCGGGCGACAGTCCACACCATGAGTTCTTACCCGGACTGACGCGTAGACTCGCAGCCCTTTGCACAGGCCGGAGGCCTGCGCCACGGTAACTCGGTTACTCCAGCGACCAGGCGGTTAGGGTGGTTTGGCCTTTCACCAGGATTTGATGGCCGGCGACAGCCGGGTAAGCCCAGGTCGGGCTGTCGGCGACTTCGTAGGAAGCGGTGACCTTGTAGCCACTGGAGCTCGCGGGAACCACCAGCAGTTCACCCGCCGTCGTCAGCACCAGCAACTGATCGCCCGCCAGTACCAGCGCGGCGTTGTCGCCCTGGCGTCCTTCGTCGTTCCACAGCACCTTACCGTCGCGCGCGTCGAGGCAATACAGGCTGCCGCGGCGCTTCTCGGTGAATCCGTAGAGGTAGTCGCCGCGGACGACCGGCGAGCTCATGTACATCGGAATAGCGTCGTTGGTCCAGATCTGCTCCGCGGTCCATTTCCCGGCGCTGGCGGTAACGCGCACGGCGAAGGTGCGTTCCTGGTGCCCCGAAAAAATCAGGGTGTCGTTGTAGACCACGGGTGTGACGATGTTCTGGTCGTATGGCGTCTTGAACGGGATCTTCCACAACAGTTTGCCGTTGGCGAACGCGACACCCACGATCTGACTTTGAGTTTGCGTGACGATCTGTTGCACGCCGCCCAGCGTCACCAGAATCGGCGAGGCATAGGACGGCCCGTCGCCGCTCCACGACCAAACGGGCACGCCGCTAGCGGCGTCAAATGCGGTGAGCGCGCCGCCCTGCGATCCGCCGACGTGCGCAATCACGCGGCCGCCCGCGGCGATCGGCGACATGGCCGTGCCGAAATCCGGCGAGGTCACCGCGTACTGCTTCGAAAAATCCTTGCGCCAAAGCAGCTTACCGGCCGCGGCGTCGAACGCCGATAGCACGCCGCTGATCCCGAACGTATAGAGGCGGCCGCCATCAAGCACGGGGGTCGACTTAGGGCCTTTGCCGTGGCCGCGCGCCGCCGAGTTCATCTCATAGGGCGCGGCGTAGCTCTGACGCCAGATCGTCTTTCCGGTATCGAGCGCCAGGCTCGAGACGACTTCGTTTTCGCCCTGGCGCGAAAGCAGAAAAACCCGGTCGCCGGCCACGATCGGAGCCGAGTGCCCCTCGCCGGCTTCGATGGTCCACTGCCGCGTGAGTTTCTGTGGCCAGGGGCCCTGGTGATCGAGACTCGCCACGCCGTCACGGTGCGGCCCGCGCCACTGCGGCCAGTTCCCGGCCATTGCAACGGCGGTCGCCAAGAACAACAGCGTGAGCGGCACGACGTGTGGCTTGCGAAGGAAGATGAAGCGCATGGGCATGAAGTCCCGCGAATCATTACTGTAGCGGATTGCCGGCGCCCGCGACTCGCGGCCCGATTTCACCCCTCCTGCACGGCCTCGGTGACGCTGGGCCCTACGTAGCGACAAATCGCAACGCGGCAAACCTGGAGGTTCACGTCACGGGTGCGGCTTTTGGATGCTGTGCCCTTGGGCACACCCAACCGCGCCGCTAGACCACCAGGAAAGGAAGCTCGATCAAAATCTCATCCAACGCCGCAAACGGAGCGCCGCAATGCGGACAAAACTTGAAAGGGTATCGGGTCGGCTGCTCATACTCGCCGCCGCACTCGCCGCACTGAATTTCGTCGTGGCCATAGCGCTCGGTGAGGATGATCTTGCGGGATTCGTCGATGCGGGCTTCGACGCCGCGCACCGAATAGAGGCACCAGGGGCAAAAATTGTACGACTCGAACTCGCCCTCGGGATAGGGCAAAAGACAGCGCTCGCAGCAGGCCGTGTCGGCCTCGGTGCGCGCCAGATGGGCGAGCATCATAGCTCGCAACATCAGCAGTTGGCGGCGAATTCGCTCCGGAAATGGGCTCTGCATGGCGGCGACCTGCCCTCATGGTAAGACAGGCCGGTAGCGAATGCCAGAGAGGCAAATCGAAGCGCACCGCCCACTGCGCGTTAGCTCACCGATGCTAGCGGAAGGCCCAAGCGATGGAAACCCAAAGGCCCCGGGGACTCGCCGCCGAAGTACCAAAGCGCGAAAACAGAGCCGCACCCGGAAGGGCGCGGGCCGGAGAAGCACGGATGCAGGGGAACGGGAACGGATGCCGCGGCTAAGGGAAAGAACGAGACGGCAGGCAGGCTTGGAGACGCAGTTGCAGCCGGCGGGCGGCGCCCGGTCCCAACCCGTTGCACCCGGTCGCGCCCCTACCGTATGCCGCTTCGGCAGTGCGGCCCCTGCCACGTGCCTCGTCGGCCCGCAGGCTTCCGCCCGCGGCTCTGTTGCTTCGATTTGCGGCCGACGGTAGCGATTCGCTGGTGTTGAAAGACGCCGCGGGTCTCTGGGCCTTTACCCCGCGACTACTGGATTGCTCAGCACGCCAATGCCGTCGATCTCCACCTCGACCACGTCGCCGGGCTTCATCGCGCTGGTGCTGCCGGGCGTTCCGGTATAAATCACGTCGCCGGGCGTCAGCGTGATATAGCGGCTGACGAAGCTGATGATTTCGGGCGGGCTGAAAATCAGATCGCTGATGAGCTGCGACTGTTTCACCTCGCCATTGAGCCGAAGCTGCAACCGCGCCTCGCTATAGTCGAGTCCCACGGCAATCGCCGGGCCCAGCGGCCCGAACGTGTCCGCTCCCTTGGCGCGCCACCACTGACGGTCGGCCGGATCGCCCTGGCTGCCGCGCTGCCAGTTGCGGTCGGAAACGTCGTTGCCGCAGGTGTAGCCGAAAACGTAGTCGAGCGCGCTCTCCACCGTGACGTTGCGCGCGGTCTTGCCCATCACGATGACGAACTCGCCCTCGTAATGAGGATCTTTCGCATCGGGAGGCAGCACGATCGGCCCGCCCGGATCTTGCAGCGAAGTCGGCGGCTTGTAGAACATCTCCGGCACCGTGGGCTTGGCGCGCGTGCCGAGGTGGCTGGCGTAGTTGAGACCAACGGCCAAGATTTTGGAAGGCTCGCAAGGGTAACGCAGCTTCACTTCGCTCAGCTTTACCGTCTCGCCGGTCGGCGTCCGGTCACCGAACAAGTCCCCGCCGATCGTTTGAATCGTCTCGCCGTCGAGAACGCCATAACAAGTCGTGCCGTTGCGTTCATACCGCACGTAGCGGGTGACAGACGGTGTTGCAGACTGCGCCAAAATCAATACCTCCGGCCGCCGGGGCGGCTCTCCAATAACGGCGGGCCGCAAAGATCAGCGGCGCCGCCCACTCCATTGGTTCCTTACGATTGTAGACTGCCCCAGAGAGCGGGCGGCGCCACCCGGATCCAGACACAGAGCCGCAGGCGTGAGCCGGCGGCTCTGTTTTCCCTGATGCCCGGCTCGGAGGTGGGGCCGCGGAAGCGCTAAGAAACGAAAGCCGGGCACTGGTGGCGTAAACCGACAGGTTTGCCGCGTCGCGATTCTTCGCGCGGCAGGAGGTCTTCGCGTCGGCAGGGCCAGGAGGCAGCGAGGCCAGGCCAGCAGGACGTAGGCTAGACCTGCCGCTTTTCGCTTCGCCCCAGGCCTCAGTTCCCCTTTCGCTTCCCCTGCGCCGCGAACGGAATCGCGAAAACGAACCAGGCCACCGAAGCCGCCAGAAAATACTGTTTGAAGGTCGGGTTGTCGAGCGTCCCCTGGAAGTGTAAAACCGGCAGCACCAGGCAAGCGCCCAGCATGGCCAGCGCCAGAAACCCCAGGATCAACCTCGCCATCGCATCAGCTCCTTACCTTCATCAGCAGCGTATATGCGGTCACGGCGATGGCAAACGCCAGCGGCGGTTTGAAGAACAAGTGGATCGGCAGCGCGAATACCGCGGCGAGCGTCAGCGCCCAGACCGCCGCCGCCGTCACGTTGACGGCCTGCCCCTTGCTCTCGGCCTGGTATTGCGCCACGCCCAGCCGCGGCAACAGCCAGTGCTCCGAAAAAACGATCGCGCCGATCGGGATCAGCACCAGCCCGTAAATCGCCACGTAGTCGAGAAGCTTCAGAAACACGATCGGAAAGCACGACAGCACCGTCGTCAGCGCGCCGGCGATCAGGGTGACCTTCCAGCGCGGCCAGTTGCGCGTGACGCACTGTAGCGCGAGGCCCGAGCGGTAGAGTGTTGGGTTCGCGGTGGTCCAACCGGCGACCAGCACGGCGAAGGCTCCGGCCAGGCCGGCAGCTTCGTAAGCCATCAGGCCCGGGTTCATCTCCCGCGCCACGGCCGCCACCATGACACCCGAGCACATCCAGGCCAGCATGTGCCCCAGATACATGCCAAACGCCGAAATCAATCCATAGGAGGGTCGCGGCGCATAGCGGAACAACGCCATATCGGAAAGGCCCAGGTGCATCGAGCCGTTGCAGACCCACGCGAAAAACATCACGTGCCAGAAGGTGAATTTTTCCTGCCCCGGCGTCGGAATCCCGGTCCAGATGCGATGCTGGGCGACATCCCAGAGGTTGCTCAGATCGGGCGCCACCCCCAACCGCGGCAGCATGGCGATCGCGCCGGCGATGAACACCGTGAACATCCACGGCGAGCAGACCTCGGCAAACTGACCCAGTTTCTCGAAGCCCAGGATCGCGAACACCGTCATCGCCATCCCGATACCGGCGGTGATCAGCACCCAGCCGACGCTCGAGGGGAACACCGCGTCGAGCGCCGGGCTCGGCACGCCGAACCCGAGTCCGATGGCGGTGGCGGATACCGAAATCATCGCGCCCGCAATCACGCAGAACGTCACCGCGTTGACGACGTTGTAGAAGGAAGTGAGGGAAGGGCCGGCGATGCGCCGCAGGTACCAGTAAAGCGTCAGGCGCGTCGAGGTCGCGATCGGAGCGCAGATCAGCGTCCACGAAAGCACCGCCAGCAGATTGCCGATCAGCAGCCCGCCGATCAGATCGCGCGCGCTGACGCCGTGCAGCACGAAAAACGCGCCGATGACGAATTCGGTCGCTGCGACGTGCTCGCCGGCGAACAGCCCGATGAATTTGGCGGGCCCCTGCAGCTTGTTCGCGGTCACCGCCTCGCGATCAAACTCATAGAGCTGATCCATCTTCGAGGTGAGCCGGTCGAGGCTGCTCGGCGTCGGCGTTCGGGTCGGGGAGGCGGCACTCATGGGTGGACTCGCTACACGGCGAGTTGCTCGGGACGCCGGCCGGAGGTCTTGCAATGCCGGCGAGCGCCCCGGGCAAGCCAAGATTGTGGACGCCAGCACCGCGCGCCGTCAAGGGCCGGGTCCGCCCCCACGCGATAAGGCGCCGTGTTTCGGACTGCGGAACGAAAAGCGCGAACCCGGAGAGCCGTAGAGACAGGCGCTCCCGCCCGGCCTCGCCGCGAACGAACCAACGGGAAGCAGAGGGCAGGCCGGAGCCCTGCCCCACCGGCTCCGCCGAGTGCCCGCGGCATCGCATACAATAGGGAAAGTCCGCACTCGTTGGGACCGAAGCGCGCCACTGGCCCCGGTGGCAGTCCTCGCTTCATCACCGCGGAGAGATGGCCGAGTGGTTGAAGGCGCACGCTTGGAAAGCGTGTGTAGGGGAAACTCTACCGAGGGTTCGAATCCCTCTCTCTCCGCCAAATAAAATCAACAACTTACAGGTATCACAGCGCGAGTTTTGGGTAGTGAATCAAGACTTTGCTCTCTCCCTGTTTCCCCCTGGACTTGGTTCGTACCCGTTCGTGGATCAGTCAACGATATCCCGCCCTTCGAGTACCTGCGCGATGTCCTCCCCGGCGCGGCGACCCACCCGCGGGCGCAGACCGCTCAGCTCACGCCGCGCGGCTGGCCGAAACCTTCGGCCAACACGCCACCGTCTGAGTCTCCCCGCAACCCCTCGTGCCTACGCAGCGAGCTTTTCAGCTCAGGCCACGCCCCCCTGCGTTGTCAAGACGGGGTTCGTCGAGCCTTACCACAATGGACCTCGACGGGCGAACTGTCGCGTCCGCAGGTCGGTGTGGTCCGCGGTTGAATCCGTTCGCCTTGCTCTTCTCGTCACGGCGGCGGAGACCGCCGGTATATGCCCATCTTGAGCAACAGCAAGCCTGTGCTGAAGACTCCGGATCAATCGAGTCTGAGGATGCTCAGAAGGAAGGCTCTTTTCGCAGATAGTCAATGCCTCAGAAAGAGCCTGCCGTGCTTCGTCGGTGCGCCCTTGGTCCGCATATAAGCTGGCAAGGTTGTACAAAGTTGCCGCCACCTCGGGGTCTGACGCGCCTGAGACGGACCGGCGAATTCGCAGAGAACGCGCCAGCAGGTCTTCGGCTTCCTCCAAGGACTGCTGAGAAAGCAGGTACTCGCCGAGGTTGTTCAGTGTCGTAGCCAGTTCTTCTCGTTCCTCAGCGGAACTCGACAGCCGCTGCCGCAGCAGCGTTTCTGCTTCGGCAAACTGGAGGCGCTCGCGATAGACGCCCGCCAGTCTTTCGCCGATTCGGATGGTTTGGGGGGCGTTGTCGCCATACGCCTTCGCAACTAGCCCAAACAGTTCTTCCAGGACGGGCTCGGCTTTCCCGTAGTGACCTGACTGCGCGTAGGCAGTCCCCGCGATCTCAAGACTCTCCATGGTCTCTGCCAGCGTGGGTTTCGCTTCGTTTCGATTCAACCGCAGCGCTCTCTCGGCAAGTCGGGTGGCCTCGTCAAAGTTGCCTTCCAAAAGGTCAAGGCGGGCCAGTCCTTGCAAGGGCCGGATCAAGATTTTCTCCCCGGCTCCGACCTGGGTCTCAATCTGTTCGATCGACTGTCGATAGAGTTGGCGGGCCTCGTCCCGACGCCCCTCGGCGACTTGAAGTTCCGCCAGATACGCGAGGGCCAGAGCGTACTCCCGGGGAACGGCCTGCGGATTGGCGGAAAGGACATCCAAGGCAGTTTGGTAGGCCTGGTCCGCCTGCAGGTACCGCTTCTGAACGTGATAGAGGAGCCCGAGTCGCGTCAGCGCCGTTCCCAACGGAGCGGTGCTTCCCTCGGCGGATCCCGCTTCCCTGACCGCGCTCTGAAAGGCTTCCTCGGCGGCATCGTAGAGACCCTTCGAGAATAGCCTTTGTCCGATTTCGAGGTATTCTTGCCAGCCTGCCTGCGACTCCGCCGGCAGGCGTTGTCCGGGCAGCGCCTGCGACCAGAACACGAGCGCCAGAACCGCACCGAACCGAAACCGACTGTTTGCCACAGCCAAAAAAACCTCCGCTAGATACGCGCCGACAGGGTCACCGTCGCTGCACTGCGTCCGTCAAGACATCGCGTAAGCGGGCGCTCTCCTCAGAGTTCAATCCCGCCGGGCCACCCTTAGCGGCGATGGTGCCGGAGAGGTGCTTCAACCCGATCTCCGCTTGGTGTCCGCTTTCCGAACTCGGATCGCTGGCAACTGCCCGTGCCCAAAAGCTGCGAGCCTGCTCGATCTGGTTCGAATTGGCGTAGATGGCGCCCAGATTGTAGAGCGCGTCCACGTGATTGGGGTCCGATTTCAGAATCTGCTCGGTCTCTGCGATGGCCGCTGTCGTATCGCCGCTCTCGTAGAGCGCCCGGCCTAATTCGAGGCGCGCGTCCAGGTTCTCGGGTTCCTGCTCCACGGCCTGGCGCAACAGGCGGGCTGCTTCCACGGAGTCCCCGCGCCCCTGCGCAATCTGCGCCATGCGCAGCAAGATCGGCACGTGACCCGGCTTGCTTTCGAGTTGCTGCTGCAGCATCTCCCACTCGTGTGGGTCCGAGCCCGCGATCGGGTCAGCAACTTCGGCGCCCGGCGCACTCACCGTTTCAACCGGACTCGCGGCAGCCGGCCGCGACCGGGTAAGTTGCGTGAACCCCCAATAGATGCCAACCGCGGCGGCCACGCTTGCGGCGATCAGTCCAACTTGTTTTCTTTGCATACCTTAATCTCCCGTCGGCGCCTTTGTACCCAACGGCACTATCCAGACACGACTTTCTCAACAATCTCGATTCCCGTCTTGCGGAGAAATCCCTCGGGCGACTCCCCGCCGATCAGCACGAACACAAACTCGTTCGGGATTTCCACCGCGCCCTCCGGCAAGGAAACCAGGACAGACTCAGGGCGAACCTCGCACACCTCCGATCGCCGCAGGACTTTCACCAATCCTTCCTCCTCGGCCCGCGCCATGGCTTGCTGGTTTCGTTCGCGCGCCCGCTCGAAGGTGTCTTTGCGGTAGGAGAGCGTGACACCGTTCCGCTTGTCGCGGCTCAGAGCCAGCGCCGCCTCCAACGCGGAGTCGCCGCCGCCCACCACCAGAATCTCGTTGTCCGAGTAGCTCTCAGCCTCGATCAGCTTGTAGGAAACCTTGCTCGAGTCCTCGCCGGGAACACCCAGGCGGCGTGGCGTCCCCCGCTTGCCCATCGCCAAAACAACCTGCTTCGACCGGTATCTCCCCGTGGAGGTCTCGGCCACAAACATGTCGTCTTCGCGCGTCAGGCGCTCCACCCGCTCGTTCGTCCGCACGTGGACGCCTGTGTTCGCGATGATATTCTCCCAAACGGACACCAGCGCTTCTTTGGTGCTGTCGGCGATGTAGAGGCTGCCGTAGAGCGGCATTTCCACCGGCTCGGCCATCAGAAACTTATGACGGGGGTACTGGCGGATCGTCGAAGCCACCTCGCCCTGCTCGAGCGTGACGTAGTGCAGCCCGTGCTGCTGCGCAGTCAGCGAAGCGCTCAATCCCGCCGGTCCCGCGCCCACGATGATCACATCCGCAACGCCTTCCTCGCCGCCGTTCCTGGGCAGAACGCCGGAAGGGCCGTGCCCGTGGCCGTTCGAGACTGCGTGACCATTCGTTCCCACGCGCTGCCGGACATGATCGATGACGATGCGGCCTTCATTGATCGCCGTCTTGATCAGCCCCATGCCTCCCAACTCGCCGACAATGAAGATCCCCGGCACGTTGGTTTCGAAGTTCTCCCGCACGAAAGGCACCTTGAGCGTTTGCAGCGCGCCACCGAACGCCAGCGCAATCGCCGAGGTGGGGCAGACGTCGACGCATTTGGCGTGCCCGACGCAGCTTGCCGGCTGCGCCAGAATCGCCTTGCCGTTGACGACGGCCAGCGTGCCGGCCTCTGGACAGGCATCGACGCAGGTCCCGCAGCCGATGCAAAGCGATGCATTGATGACCGGTCGCGGTTTACCCTTCTCACCGGAACCTTCTTGCGACTGGCTCACCGGTGCAGTGTGCACCTTCCACAGCGCCAGCGGAGCGCCACAGCTTGCGCAGAACGACGCCCCGGCCGCGACAGGCTTGGAGCAGCGCGGGCAGGCTCCACCCGGCTGGGACACCGCAGGTGCCGCCTCTCCGTTTCCCAGGCGCTGGTTGGCGCCGCTCAACTTCCGCACGTAGCCGCGGACAAAGAACAGCGTCACAGCAAAAGCGATCGCAAATGCGAGCAGAGTATCCATGACGAGTTGCTTAGAAATATCCCAGCAGGATCACCACCACAACGTGAATCACCACCAACGCCAAGAACGAGTAGCTGAACGGCCGATGGACCACGTGCCAGAGGTGGAATACCTGCCGGGTCCTATCCAGAAACAGGATCTTCGTGCTCAGGCGGGACTGCCTGCGGGCGGCGGCGATGACTTCTTCGACCTGCCTGTTAACACCCGGAAGCACGCCTCCGAGACTGATCAGCTTCCCCAATCCGCCCATCGATTTGCGGCGCAGACGGCTCACGACCCAGGGGCGCGCCACATCGATCGCTACCATCCTGGCTAGCGCGCGCCCCACGGGCATGCTCTGAATCTCCTCGATAGCCGGCAAGCGGAACAGCGGCGCCAGGTCCGCGGCCGACAGCAGCCGCTGGGACTCGATCTGGCGGCCGAGTTCCGCGGCGATTTTCTCCATGTCCTTCAGCGACATCTCCGCCGCATCGAGGTGCCGCGGAATCTGGCCGTAGAAATACCTGCCCACGAACCCGCTCGCGACCACCGTCCACATGATCCAAAAAGCCATCCCGGCCAGGCCGTGGAATTTCAAGGAGGAATGGAAGTTGATCAGCAAGGGGCCCACCACGCCCAGCAAGACGTGAAAATCCAGCCAATGGCGTGTATTCCCGAACTGCCGCAGCCACCGCCAGCGCTTGCGCAACGGGTAAAGATAGACGCCGAGGAACAGAACTCCGCCGAGGATGCCCAGACGAAGGCCGAGAGGGCCGCTGGGCCGCAGCAGGGTGTGCAGCGGCGACTGCGGGCGCTCCACAAGCGGGAGTTGATAGTAGCCATACCCGTAGAAGGCGAGCATCACGAACGAGGCGGCGGCCACGAGCGCAGCCAGAATCCAACGCAGCCGGTGGCGCTGCTCGGCGTCAAACGTCCAGCGCGGCAGAGGTCGGTCGGTAGCGTGCTCGGTCATGATAGTTATTTGGGATCCTCGATCGTAACTTCGGTGTCTACCGAGAAGTGTTTGTAGTCGGAGAAGCGGTGGGTGTTGCGCCAGTGCTGCCGCTTGGTTTGGGCTTCGATTACGGCCACCTCCGGCAGCCAATGAAGTTCGCCGGTCGCGGCATATTCGACCCCGGTGTAGTGGACGTCGCTATCCAAGCGCAGCAGGCCCACATTCGTCATCGGCTCGCGCAATCCGGCTCGAATACGCACAATTGCCAGCGTGCCGGGGTTGACCCAGGCCGTACCCTTCCAGCCCAGCGGATAGTCCCGGCCACCGACCTGCAGGACAGCGGGTGTCGATGCCCCCGGCAAGTGTTCGAAGTCGATGCGATACTCGAGCCATCCAGCGCTCCAATCCTTCTCCGGCGGGCTGAATTTGTAGCTCCCTCGAAAATGGGGGTGAAAAACCAGAACGAGAGTCGCAAAGCCGTCAGTGATCAGCAGAGAGCGGTGCTTCTTCGTCCCCTTCTCACGCTTCTTTCCTTGCTGGATGCGGGATTCCTCGACCCGCAGATCGTCGCCGGTGAGTTGCATGAGGATCACGTAGTCGTAGGAAGCGGTCTCTCGTTGAATGGTTTTTCCCTTGGCATTGAGCTTTTCCTGCTCGATCGTCTCCGTACAGTTGACGGACGAGAAATCCGTCCAGAAGTGCTGTACCTGCTCGCCGATGCGGTCCAGCAGACCCTCGGGGGCGGACAACTCGGCAGCGGCGGCCAAGCGCACCTGGAAGGCGAAAAGCAGAAGCACAGTGCCCCACGTCCCGAGGCGCTGGCGCCCCCTGCGCCGCGAAGCCAGGCGATTGCCGGCTCGGAGCTCAGAACCGATAACCGAGATTGAAGAAAAACTGATCATAGGCCTGAATATCGCCTCGATAGAAGACCACGCCTCCTCCAAGCACGTAGTGCAGTCCAAGCAACCAATCCAGCGTCGTGTTCACAAAGCGTGCGCGGCTCTGGTCCGTAAACGGTGAGTGCAACTCTTGCTGGCCCATCTGCAGTTCGAACCGCAGAGTATCGGCGATCTGGCGCGTCAGAGAGATCGAATCATAGGAGCCGCTGCCGAAGGAACTGTTGAAGCGCGATGTCCGGAAGTCCGCTCGC
Organism: Terriglobia bacterium; assembly: GCA_963824095.1. GTDB lineage: Bacteria > Acidobacteriota > Terriglobia > Bryobacterales > UBA6623 > JBBDWJ01. The sequence continues at coordinate 574,102 of CAWGNS010000007.1, forward strand.
ACGTCGACCCACGGCAAGTGGCCCAGCGTAAAACCATAGAGATAATTCCAGGACGCCCGCTCATCCCCTTGGCGCTGGCTCTTGCCCAGGTTGGCGTAGATGGCCGATTGCGCAGGCAGCTCGAACCGTACGCCCCCGCTGAAGCCCTGAAACAGGAAGCGGTCCACGAGTCCCGTTCCCACCAGCCGGGCGTCGAACGACGGTGTGTTGCGAAAGTAGTTGTGGTTCAAATCGAAAGAAATGCCACGGTGCGGCCTCAACCGCAAGCTGACAAAACTGCGCGTGACGACCGCTCCCGTGGAGTCTGCGCCGAGGCGCCCCTCGCGTTCGTAATCGGCTTCCAGATTGTGGTAGACGCTCAGCCCGCGGCCGAGAAACAGCGTGTTCTCGAAAAAGGCGAAGTCTCGCTCGGGCCGGCCCAGGCGGCGCGTCTGCGCGATACCCGCCGTCCCGTTGTAGAGCACCCGGTCATAGCTGCCCTTTTCAAAGCTACTGAAAACGCCGAGAATGCGCCGGTCCGGCGCGTAGTTCCAGGATGTCGGGTCCGGCGTGGACCCGCCGAACACCCCGATCGTCGCCGACGGCGTGAGCCGGCGAGCGAAATACCCGCCGTCGAGCGTGCTCAGGCTGCCCGCCCAGGGCAGCAAAAGGCGTCCCACGCCGATCTGGTAGGGCGAGTCGGGATTGTTGTAGTACAAACCGATGTGGTAGGTGCGGTTGAGCAGGTCACTGAGCGTTTCCAGTTGCCCCGGCACGTACCGCGAGTTCATCCTGCCGCGCCAGTAGCCCGTGAAGTTCCAGTAGGTGCCCCCCAGCCGGGTCATCTCGACGCGAACGGACAGGCCGTTCTGATAGGAGCGATAGCCCGAGCCGCTGTGGTCCTGGATCGCGCTGTGCTCGAATCCGATGCGCCCTCGCATACGGTTGATCTCGGGAAGCGGCGGGCGGGGAATCTCGGCTCGCAGCTCGGCTTCCAGGGGATCGTCTTCGGTGAAGGTGACGACCTGGGCGTACTTTCGGCTGTTCTCCGACGACGTCAGGTAGCGCAGCGTTTCGGTGTCTTGGGCGGAGAACCGCGCCAGGTCTCCCTTCTGAATCGCAACGTCGGCCGACTCGACACGGCAAGCCGCCGAACCGCTGGCAACCGCAATCACCGTCGCCTCGCCAATCGTCCGCGCATTGAGGAGGGCTTCTCCTTCCTTGGCTCGTTCGAGGGTCAGCTTCATCCCTTCCGAGAGCCCGTCCTCACTGCCGCCGTCCAGATAAATGGATTCCTTGGCGACGTACTTCACCCGGAACGTCGTGCGCGGCTCGGCCGTTTGCGCGTTCAACAGGCCGGTAGCCAGCAACAGCGGAACGATCAGTGCTTTGACGGAGTTCCCCATACCTAGTCGCCTCGGCCGTTCGGGTGGCAAGCCAGACAGTTGGCGCTGTTGTAGACGTAGTTGCGGACGCCGCGGTGCTGGTCGTCCATGCGAGTCTGCGAATGCTCGTGACAGTTAAGGCACGAGAAGCTGGCGTAATTGGCTGAGTTCGTGTGGCATTCGTTGCACGTACTCCATTTGCCCCGGTGCGCGCCGGAATAGATCGGGAAGGAGTGATTGAACGTCGCGCCGGTCCACGTCGTGGTGGTGTGGCAGGTTTGGCAACTCGTCGGGAACCCTGCGGCGGCGTGGTTCGGATTCGTGACGCTGTCGTACTCGGAGCGGTGGCAGGAGTAGCAGTCTTTGGGCGTGCCGCTGAAAACGTTGTTGACGTGGCAGTTCGCGCAGGCGACGTTCTGATGCGAACCGGTCAGCGGAAACGCGGTCGTGCTGTGGTTGAACGTAGCGCCCTCCCAGCGGGTCGTGCTGTGGCAGACACGGCAATCCTGCGGGAATCCGGCGGCGGCGTGGTTCGGATTCGTCGCCCGGTTGTAGTCATCCAGATGACAGGAACTACATGCGGAGTTGAGGCCCGCGAATTGGCCGTTCTTGTGGCACGTGCTGCACGCTACGGAAGTGTGCGCGCCCGTGAGCGCGAATCCGGTCGTGGAATGGTTGAACGTCGCGCCCTGCCAGCCTGAAGTCGAATGGCAGACGGAGCAGTCTTGCGGAAAGCCGGCGGCGGCATGATTCGGGTTGCTGGTGTTGTTGTAGTCGGTCAGGTGACAGGAGGCGCAATCCTTCGGCGTACCGGCAAAGCGGTTGCCGGCGTGGCATTGGGAGCATTGCACGCTGGTGTGCGCCCCGGTCAAAGGAAAGCTGGTGGCTGTGCTGTGGTTGAACGTCGCTCCCTGCCATCTCTGTGTCGTATGGCATAGTGTGCAGTTTTGCGGGAAACCCGCCGCGGCGTGGTTCGGGTTGGTCGTACCGTTGTAATCGGTGAGATGGCACGAGGAGCAGGCCGTCGGCGTCCCCGCGAACTTATTGCCGGCATGACATTGGGTGCAGCCGACGCTAGTGTGCGCCCCGGTCAAAGGAAAGCTCGTCGCGGTGTTGTGGTTAAATGTCGCTCCCTGCCATCTTTGGGTCGTGTGGCACAGCGTGCAGTTCTGTGAGAAGTTGGCCGCCACGTGGTTCGGATTCGTGGTGCCCTGGAAGTCAGCCAGGTGACACGATGCGCATTCAATCGAGAGGCCGCTGTACTTGCCGCCGACGTGGCACTGCGTGCAGTCCACCTGGGCGTGAGCGCCCGTCAGTGCGAATCGCGTCAGCCCATGGTCAAACTTGGCCCCCTGCCACTGTGCCGTGGTGTGGCAGACCGTACAGTCCTGCGGAAAACCAGCGCTGACGTGATTGGGATTCGTTGTCGCCTGGAAATCTTTCAGGTGACACGAAGCGCAGTCGGTTGCCAGTCCGCTGTACTTCCCACCGACATGGCACTGCGCGCAGTCCACCTGGGCGTGCGCCCCGGTCAGCGCGAATTTCGTCAGGCTGTGGTCGAACTTCGCCCCCTGCCATCTCTGCGTCGTATGGCAGACAGTGCAGTTCTGCGAGAAGTTTGCCGCAACGTGATTGGGATTCGTTGTCGCCTGGAAATCTTTCAAGTGGCACGACGCGCAATCGGTCGCCAGCCCACTGTACTTGCCACCGATATGGCACTGCGTGCAATCCACCTGGGCATGGGCCCCCGTCAGCGCGAACTTCGTCAGGCTGTGGTCGAACTTCGCCCCCTGCCATTGGGCCGTGGTGTGGCAAATGGTGCAGTCCTGCGGGAAATTGGCCGTGACGTGATTGGGATTCGTCGTCGCCTGGAAATCTTTGAGGTGGCACGACGCGCAATCGGTCGCCAGCCCACTGTACTTGCCACCAACATGGCACTGCGTGCAATCCACCTGGGCGTGCGCCCCGGTCAGCGCAAATTTCGTCAGCCCATGGTCGAACTTCGCCCCCTGCCATTGCGCCGTCGTGTGGCAAATCGTGCAGTCCTGCGGGAAGTTGGCTGTGACGTGATTGGGATTGGTCGTCGCCTGGAAATCTTTGAGGTGGCACGACGCGCAATCGGTCAGCAGTCCGCTGAACTTCCCACCAACATGGCACTGCGTGCAGTCCACCTGGGCATGCGCCCCGGTCAGCGGAAACTTGGTCAGCCCGTGGTCGAACTTCGCCCCCTGCCATTGCGCCGTCGTGTGACACAGCGTGCAGTCCTGCGGGAAGTTGGCCGTGATGTGGTTGGGGTTGGTCGTCGTCTGGAAATCTTTCAGGTGGCACGATGCGCAATCTGTCGCTAGCCCGCTGTACTTGCCGCCGACATGGCACTGCGTGCAGTCCACCCGAGCGTGAGCACCCGTCAGCGCAAATTGCGTCAACCCATGGTCGAACTTCGCCCCCTGCCATTGCGCCGTGCCGTGACAGAGCGTGCAGTCCTGAGGAAAGCTCGCCGTGACATGGTTCGGGTTGGTCGTTCTACGGAAGTCCTCCAGATGGCACGAAGCGCAGTCGACGGCGAGACCGCTGTATTTCCCGCCTACGTGACACTGCGCGCAGTCCACGCGGGAGTGCGCCCCGGTGAGAGGAAACCGGGTCTGCGTGTGATCGAACTTTGCCCCTTGCCACTGCGCTGTCGTGTGACAGAGAGTGCAATTTTGGGAAAAGCCGCTTGCGACGTGATTGGGGTTGTCCGTTCTCTGAAAGTCGTTCAGGTGGCAGCCGACGCACTCCTTGGGGGTCGAGCTGAATTGTCCACCGGCATGGCACTGGACGCAGAGTACCGTGGCGTGGCCCCCAGTCAGGTCGAACCCTGTTTGGCTGTGGTCGAACTTCGCCCCCTGCCACTGCGCCGTGGAATGGCAGAGCGTGCAGTCCTGTGAAAAACCGCTCTTGACGTGGTTCGGATTGTCCGCCTTCTGGAAATCGCTCAGATGGCAGCCGACACATTGCTGGGGCGCGGAGCGGAATGGACCGCCGGTATGGCACTCGGAGCACTGCACCTTCGCGTGGCTACCGGTTAGCTCAAATCCGGTCTGGCTGTGGTCGAACTTCGCGCCGGTCCACTGTTGGGTCGTGTGGCATTGGATGCAATCTTTGACAAAACCGGCCTCGACGTGATTCGGATTGCTGGTGGCATCGAAATCCTTTTCGTGGCACGAGACACAGTCGGCCGGGATTCCGCTGAATTGCCCGCCGTTGTGGCATTGCGAGCATTCGACGCTGGCATGGGCCCCCGTCAACGAAAAACGCGTCAGGTTGTGGTCAAACTTCGCCCCGGTCCACGCCGTGGTCGTATGGCAGTTTTCGCATTGCAGCGGAAAGTTCCCCTTGCGGTGGTCCGGATTCGTCGTGCGCTCGAAGTCCGCCGTATGGCAGCCGGCGCATTCCTGGGGCGTCGACGCAAACCTCCCGCCCGAATGGCAAGAGCTACACTCGACCTTCGCATGCGCGCCAACGAGGGGGAAATTCGTCCGCGTGCTGTGGTCAAACGCTGCGCCCTCCCAGTTCAACAGGCTGTGGCAGGTCGAGCAGTCATGGGGGAAGCCAGCCTCGGCGTGATTGGGATTGGTGGTCGAATGGAACTCCTTGGCATGGCAGCCAAAACAGTCCGTCGAGACCCCCTGGAACTGGCCGCCGACATGGCAGGCATTGCACTCCACTTGAGCGTGTGCCCCTTGTAGGGCAAAGCGCGTGAAGCGCGCGTGGTCGAACCGCGCGTTCTGCCACTGGTCCATCCCGTGGCACTGCTCGCAGGTAGTCGGAAAGCCCGCCGCCACGTGGTTCACGCTACGGGTCGACTGGTAATCCTTCAGATGGCAGCCCACGCAGTCGGTGCTGAGGCCGGTAAAGACCCCTGTGGCCGCCCCACTATGGCAAGCTTCACATTCGACGGCGGCGTGGGCTCCCATTAACGGGAAACGATTCTGGTGCTGGCGAAGGCTCTGCTGAGCGGACTCCCAACCCCGCACGGTATGGCAATCCTCGCAACGCGCCCCGAACTGCTGGCGATGCACGTCCGCATGGCAGTCGGCGCAATTCGACCCGACGTTGCTGAAAACCATCTGCCGGTGGCAGCGGCTGCAGGCGACCCCTTGGTGCAATCCTCGCAGCGGGAACCGGGTTTCCGTGTTGTGGTTGAATTCCGGAGCCGCCCGGATGGGCGACCAACTCGTTGTCGTATGGCAGTTCTGGCAAGGCATGGCGAGCGGGCCGTGCGGATTACGCACAGATCCCCGCGATGACTGCTGAGCCGCGAGGCCCGCGCCGCTCCATGCAAACAGTACTAGGAGAATCGCTATTCTGCGAACGAGACCGTACCCCGTCTCGACCCGCCTGACAGCACTCTGTCGAGAATCACCGCTTACTTCCAAGTTGCGCCGTTCTAAGGACCTTCCGCGCACAACAGTGCGCGAAGCATGGCGGGATGTGCGGAACGGATCGTCCTCAAGGCATTCTTGGTTCCATTCCTGTTCATAACGCGGTGAACGTCGGCAGTGCCCACTCGCCGGTTGAGCATCGGCCGTGAGGTCGTATTCCGCGCGGCACCCGAATGCCACCCCGAAGGGAGGGCTCCTGGACACTACGGGAAGCAGTGTTGCCGGCGCAAATCAGCAGGATTGGTTGGTCTTTTGAGGATCGCGGTTCACCAAAGCCCGCCCAAGTTTGCGGCTGGCGCTCGCCCAGCCGAGGTAGGGCTTGCGGTGATACTACTTGTCGTGATCAAACGACACGACGAGAGGAGCGAAGGGCCGGGAAGCGTGCCGCAATGATACTGCTTGGTCGGGAAATTATTTCGTACCCGGGAAATTTTTTCTAAGTCGTTCTTCGGAATGACACGCGGCGCATTCTCGCGGCGTTCCTCGATATGTCGTGACCCGACGCCCATTTGCGCGTACCGTCGCGAGATGACATCGACCACAAGCGACACGTTCGTGGGCTCCGGTGAGCGAAAAGGAGGAGTACCTTTCGTGATCGAACTTCGTTTGCTTCCACTCCACGGGTGTATGACATTCGCCGCAGTCGGCCGCCACTCCATTGCGGTCGAACTGGCCGGCGTGTACGTCCTCATGGCAACCGGAGCACGCCTCGGGAGCAGAGCTGAACATCACGTCCCGGATTCCGGCCTGCGGTCCTGCATTCCGGTGGCATTCAACGCACGCGACGCGTTGGTGCGCGCCCGCCAACGGGAAGGTTGTCTTCGCATGGTCGAATCCGGCCGTTTCTTTCCACGATCTCTCCGTGTGGCAGCCGGCGCAGCGGAGATCCGCGGCGACATTTCGCGACAGCGAGCTTGTAGCGCGGAACTGTTGCCCGTGAGGATCCTCATGACAAACAGGGCAAGAGAAATCGTCGAATCGGAACCGTCCGTGTACCTGCGAGGACGCCTTGCCTTGGTGACACTCCATGCAGGCGACCGCCCGGTGTCCCCCGGCCAGAGCAAAGCGAGTTTTTGTGTGATCGCCTGCGGAGAACGTGGACGGCTGAAACCCGTCAACGGTGTGGCAGTCCTCGCAGCGGTCAGAGTGCGGCTGGCCCGAGAACTGTCCCGCGTGCTCGTCCTTGTGGCATGCGTGGCATTGGTCATGGCCGATGCGATACTTCGTATCTCTGCCGGCTGGTACGTGGCACTGGTCGCAGCGGACCTCGCGGTGCTTTCCCAACAGCGGATAAGCCGTTTCCTGATGACTGGCCATCGTGAACAACGCGGGTTTGAATCCCTTTTCGTCATGACAGGATGCGCAGTCGCCGCCGTCAGGGCGGTCCCGAAACTGACCTTTGTGGGGATCGGGAGTGTGGCAGTCCATGCAGCGTTCGTGAGCAACCGCGTCGCTGAACCGAGCACTGAGATGACACTTGGAGCAAGCCACTTCGCTATGCTTGCCGGCCAGAGGAAAACGTGTCGCCGAGTGATCGAAACGGATCTGTCCTCCCGGTTGCCAATTCACCGTCGTGTGGCAACTCTCGCAGGATTGTCGGAACGCCCCCTGGTGGGGATCCCGATGGCACTCGGCGCAGGAATTTCGATCGTCCATCACATAGCGCGTGAACGGATCTGGCCCTTCGGTGCGCGCATGGCATTCTGCGCAGGTCACGGTCACGTGCCGGCCCGTGAGCGAGAAATGAGCACGGCTGTGATCAAATCGCGACGCCGGCTTCCAGGCGTTGGAGTCGTGACATCGCGCGCAATCCTCGCCGAGCTGGCCGCGGTGCTCGTCTTTATGGCAGGTGGTACAAGCCGTCGAGAGCCCAAGGAAGGTCCGGTTAGGGTCCCGAACCTTGATCGTCTGTAACTCCGCCGGCGAGACGTGAGCGGCGTTGTGGCACTTTTCACAGGCCAGGCCCGCGTGCTTGCCTTCGAGCCGGTAGCCCGCTTCCTCGTGCCGGAACGTCTGCCCCTCCGGCCAGTGAACGATGGCAAATTCTCGCCCGAAGTGCTCGGTGTGGCAAGCCGCGCAGTCGCGCCCCTCCTTGGATAGATCCGCGACGCGCGCATGATAGCCGTGTTTCGCGTCGATGCGCTGCTGGATCTCTTTGTGGCAGCTTGCGCACTGAAAGCGGCGCGTGCCAAGGCCAAACGAGTGGCAGTTGGTGCATTGGGTCGGCCCATCCAGCGATTCGTGCGCCGCCGACAAAGGGCCCGGGGAAATCTGGGCCACCGATGCGACAGACACGAATAGGCTGATGAAAACGAGAAGAATAGTGCGCTGGCCTGACCAGCGGGTAAGCCTCCGTGCACCTTCCTCTGACCGGATATGCGTTCCGGAGATGAGCCGTCGCGGGGAGTAGTCCTCTAGATGATGATCCAAGAGCTTGGCGGCCCTTTCCCGATAGACCGTCGCTGCTAGCACGCTGAGGGCCAAAGCATTTGGCGGTGCGCAATACGAGCGGAGGGCCGTGCAATGAGGAAAGGTTGCGTGACGATCAACCTAACGATCACAGCCCCCGGAGTTCCGAACCGCAAACGAGATCTGGACGCCCTGGGCGTGGTAATCGATGATCCTACCCAAACAGACTCATACCAGACGTCGGACCGCGCTTGCTCTCAGTTGGTTGAACCAAGCGGAGATCGAGATCGACTTGTTCTCGCGGCAATGTTTGGGGAAGCGGCGCGTCGCCGACCTGGTGACGCTGCGCCGCGAAGCGGCTGCCTGGAACCGCCGGATCAACCACAAGCAGGTAATACTCGACTGGCGATTCGACCGCAAAACCGCACGCTGCAAGTTCGGTTACAAAAGACCACGTATCACCCGGTCAAAGAAGTAGCCCGCTTCTCTCACACAGAATCGGAGCGAGAGGCGGGAGAAGGCCGTGGATACGAGGCGCGCGCCGCTTGGCGCGCGGAGGCGTACTGGGCAGTACGTTGAGCACGGCAAGCAAGCGCAACGAAGTAGACCCGGCCTTATCCCGCCTCGATTCTGTGGGGGAGTCGAGGATGGACGTGGTGGCTCTAGATCGGAGGAATTGCGGTTGCCGGCGGCTTTCGCCGTGATGCCGGTGTCTCAGTTCCGATCATGACTCCGTTTCCCATCCCCGCTCATCAAACCGGACGTGTGGATTTCCCGCATCCGGCTTTCCGACTGGCTTCACCGCAAAGCTTTCGGCGGAGGGCCAATGTGGACATGACGTAGGCGTAGAACGCTGAGTTCGCCATAGACCACTGCGTCTGAGAATCGACCGGTGCCTCGCGATTGCACCTGATGGCCTCGTCAGAAAGTCGCGCACGCGTTGATAGACGTGATTGTCGACCGCCCGATACGCGGGCACCCGGGTTCCCTGGCTGAAGTAACCCGAACACCCTCTCAGAATCTGATTCAGGCGGTCAGGATGTCCTCGCGGTAAATCTTGTCGTAGAGCAGGTAGAAGCGGTAGTCCGGCTCTGCTTTAGCTTTCCGATACAGCTTCCTCTGAAGCATCCGGATCTTGATTGGTGTTTCCAGGCTCATCGCAGGAAACGGCGGCTTTCCTCCTGCGGGCGGCGCCGCGTTTCGGTTTACGGCCTACAATGCGGGAAGAGCCGCCCGGCCATTACGCCACATCGCGCGGGCTGCCGCCAAAGACCCGGACGCCGATCTTATGTGCCGAAACATCAGGACTCTGTTCAACTTCGATCCGCCCGCCAGCGACGAGGAGATTCGCGCGGCTTCGCTGCAGTTCGTCCGCAAGCTGAGCGGTTTCCAGAAGCCCTCGAAGGGCAACGCCGTGGTGTTTGAACGGGCCGTGGAGGATGTGTCGCGCATCGCCCGCGGTCTGATCGATTCGCTCGAGACGACGTCAACCCCGCGCAACCGCGAAATCGAGGCCGCCCGGGCCCGAGCGCGATCTGCCGAGCGCTTTCGCTAGTTTCGGGGAACACAGCGTCTGAGCAAGAAACCAGCAACGAAGCAACAAGCCAAACGGGCACGCGAGTTAACCGCCAACCACGCTGGGCTCGCACACAGATTTGCCCTGGCTGGCACAATAGAGAAACGGAGGTCGCTTCGATGAGTCTCAAGATCAAACTCCTCATCTCGGCGCTGGCGGGCGTCGCTTTCGGGCTGGCAATCGCCGGCGCGCACTGGTTCCAGAAAGCGGCCACCAGCCAGGGCGCCGAGTTGGGCGTTTTCGGAACCGTCCCCGGTTTCGATCTCATCGAACGCAGCGGCTCGAAGGTCAGCCTGGCGGACCTTAAGGGCAAGGTGTGGGTCGCCGATTTCGTATTCACCCACTGCGCCGGCCCATGCCCGCTGATTTCCTCCAAGATGGCGAAGCTGCAGAAGGCGGTGAGCGATCTCGACGGCGTGCGGTTGGTTTCCTTCACGGTCGATCCGGACCGCGACACGCCCGAGGTGCTCCGCGAGTACGCCCAACACTACCTCGCCGACCCGGAACGTTGGGTGTTTCTGACCGGCCCCAAACAGCCGCTCTATCATCTGATCGGCGACGGCTTTCACCTGGCCGTCGAAGAAGAGGGCAGCGACACGGGCGCAGTCACCCACAGCACGCGCCTGGTGCTGGTCGACCGGCAAGGCCGCATTCGGGGATACTACGACGGATCCGATCCGGGGACCATCGAAGCGCTGCTGCCCGACATCCGGGCGCTGCTGGCGGGCGCTTGAGCAGCAGGAGCGTGGCGACGATCCGCAGCTCAGCCACGGCAGGCGGTGAAGCCTGCATCTCCCGCTAAAATCGCAGCGGCCCGGGTTCGCGCTCGCGAACGGCGGGCTCTCGCGGGGTGACCTCCACCGGCGGCCTCTCGCTCCACATGGTGCGCGCGGCCGGGCGCAACCCCAGGCGGTAGCCGAGCACCAAGCCGATCATCCGCCATCCCAACCAGAACGCTTTCCAGTGGCTGCCGGTCACCGAGGATTCCCCGACCCGGCTGCGATAGTTCAGCGGGATCTCGACGAACGGAATGCGGTGGGCAACCACTTCCATCAGGATCTGCGGACCGAAATGCGAGCCGCCGATGGTGAGATGGCGGCGGATCAGATCGACCGCCTCGCGCCGCAGCAGCCGGTGCGTGCAGCCCATGTCGGTGAGGATCGTCGTGTTGAACAACAGCTCGGTCATCTTGGCGACGGCCCAGTTGCCCCAGCGCAGGAAGCGGCCCATATTGGCGCCGTCCCAGATGAACTCGGGGCTGGTGCGCGTGCCAAACACCACCGGCTTGTCGTCGGAATAGGCGAGCAGCTTGAGGACGTCGTGGCCGCTGAAGGTGCCGTCGGGTTCGGAGAGAATCACCAGGTCGGCGGTGCATTCGTCGAGGCCGCGCCGCAGGGCGTGGCCGTAGCCCTGGAGGATTTCGTGGATCTCGCGGGCACGGCTGCCGCGCAGTTCCTCGGAGGTGCCCGGCGCGGCGTTGTTGTTGATGACGAGCACTTCGTCGACGTAGCCGCTCGAGAAGTAATCCTCAACGGCGGCCCGAATGGAGTCCTTCTCGTTGTAGGTCGGGAAGATGACCGCTACTGTTTGTCCGTGCCACATTGACTTACAAATTCCCGCGAGCTCCTCAACTCCGCGGCGGTTCGGCGACCACCAGAAACTGTCCGGCGAGAGGGCGGAACGGCAGCGCCAGATACAGACTCACCAGGGGCCCCCACGCCGGCAGTCTCGACTTCATGCTGAAGGGAAGGAAGCGGCCTTCGCCCCGCACGACCTTCCAGCCGAGCGAGTGGAGAAAATCCTGGAAGCCGCCATCGGTGAAAATCGTTTTGTGGGTGTAGTCGTCGAAGTACCGCCGTGGTTCGAGGCGGAAGTTGGGCTGGATCACAATCAGCCTGCCGCTGCCTTGCAGCACGCGGCGGACTTCGGCGAGGATCGATTCAACCTCCGGCATCGTGAAGTGCTCGAAGAAGTTGGAGGCGAATACGGTGCCGACGCTGGCCGATTCGAGAGGTAAAGGGCTCAAGCCCGACTGAATCAACGGCTGCACCGCGGGATCCCAGAACTCAACCATCTCGGCGTTGATGTCGAGCGCCCATTTTTGCGGCGCGCGCGCGAAGCGGCTGAACTCGCCGTAGCCGGCGCCCAATTCCAGCAGCGGCGCCTGGTCGTCGACGAACGGCTGCAGGTAGCTGCTGACAACTTTCCAGACTTTGGCGCGGCGGGCGTCATAGCGAAAGCGCACGCGATGGTAGGCGCGCGCCTTCTCCAACTGGGATGGGTTATTGGTGACGCTCAGGGACACTCCCACAACGGCTTCCCCCGGCAAGCTACGACCAGTCTAGGTTTGCCCGCTAGGGGCGGCAATTAGGTATTACCCTTATTCGGCCCGCGAGGGATGGGAGGAATTTCAGGGGCTTTGCGAACCAGTCGAAGCGCCCGCCGCGCCGCCGGCCGCGGGTTCCGCAATCGGCTCATAGAGATAGTCGCCTGCCAGCAGCGGTCCCGGAATGTGCGCCACCAGGCGGTAGTGCCGGCGGATCTCGTCCAACTGGGCTTCGGGGAGCGAGGGGATTTCCGGGTTGGCCGAGAGCATGGGACCGTCAAAGAGGTCGTCGTAGAGGATCACCAGCGAGAAGCGGCCCGCCGCCAGATCCCGACGCACCGCATCGGGGTCGACCATTCCGGCCTTGACCAGCAGCGTGTAGATGAGCGGCTCGACTTCCAGAGGCTTGCCGGTCTGCAACAGCGGATCGATTTGCACCGACAGGATGCGCTTCCGCGGCATCAGATACGGACGCAAGGCGGCGACTTCCTGCCGCCGCAGTTGTTCGAGCACGTTGCGCTGCAGCACGGAGTTGGCCGTCAGGGCCAGGTTGAGAACCAGGTGCAGCAGCAGAGGAATTTGCAGCAGCGTGATCCAACCGGGGTCACCACGCAGCCACAACCGGAAGAAATCGAGACGATGCAGGCTCCAGCCGGCGCAGAGGCCGAGCAAGACCGTCGTTTCCAGTTGATAGTTGAGGTCCGAGCCGACCTTGGCAGCCGTCAGGGCCATCACCGCCGCGGCCGCGAGCAGATAGACATGCAGCGGATGGAATCGGCTTCCCCGCCCGCCGCTTGCCCAGCCCGCCGCGGTGAGCACCAGCAGGCCGCCCGACGCCGGCAGAAAATACTGCAGGTGGCTCCAAACCTTGTCCATGCTGAAGGGGTTGAGATTGGCCAGCACGGCGTTTTCGAAGTAGCGCCCACCCACCAGCGTGTTGAGCCCCAAGGCGAGCGCGAGTCCGCAGGCGGCCAGGCAGACCGTGAACCACGCGCCGCGGCGGCGATTCGCGAGAAACAGCAGCAACGCGATAGAGACTCCCGCGGCGATAAAGCTTTGCTTGGTGAAGATGGCCAGCGCGATGCCGACGCCGCTCCAGACCAGCGGCGCCACCCGGCCGCTGACGCGGTGCAGCGAGTATTGGTAGAACGCCGCGATCGAAAAGCACAAACCGAGCATGTCGCTTTGCCCGACGGTCCCCCAATTCAGGAGGTTGGCGGTCGAGGCAATCAGCAAAGTCCCCGCGGCGGCCGCCGTTCTATCTCGCGTGTAGAGCAGCAACAGAAGCCAGCAGAAGTAGATGGTCGCCAGCAGCGCGCCTAGTGAGATCAGCCGGCCGGCGAGCAAGACCGGCAAACCGGCATGATGCAAGACCGCGGCCAGCGAGTAGAACACAGGGCCGTAGGGAGAAACGGTGAACGGGTAGTGCTCGAAATCGTAGTAGAGGCCCTCGCCGTTGGCCAGCATGGTGGCGTGAAAACCGATGATCGATTCGACCTGCGTGATTTCGTGCCGCGACCGCAGAGCGGTGACGACCTGGGCGGCAATTCCCAGCGCGGCCACGAAGGCGACAACGCGAAGGAAGCGGCGAAAACCCCGAGAGGCGCGGACCGGGTCCGGCGGAGCCGCGGCCGTGTCGGGCTCAAGGTATGTCTCTACGGTCATGGAGTTGCGCTGGCGTGACTTCACTCCCGGCGGAGCACGCGGCGGTCGGGCAGCAAAATCTCTAGTCAGGTCTCGAGCGTTTCGGGAGGCGAAACAGACTGATGCGAACGGTGGAAACGATGCCACCTGCTCTCTCTCTATCACAGCCCCGTGGGAGCGACAAGCTGTTTGGGCCTATTCTTCGGCCATTTAAGGGTTTACCCTCGCTGTCGTATCCGGACCGGCGGCGCAACGGCCCCCCGCCGCAAGCAGCGCGGACGCGGAAGTCGAGCGCTTCCTTTGTCCTTTGCTCCAGGAGGACGGATTCGCGAGCTAAGCTGGAGCGCGCAACCGCCGGCTCGCAGAGGCCGTGGACACGCCTGGGGCAAGCAAACATCGGGTTGTTTTCTCCAGGAATAAAAGTCAAAAAACACGGCGCTCGGAATTGTTTATCGTGGTTATCGATGGATACGACGACCTCTTTTCCTTCGTTTTCCCGATGGATCCCCGCGGTTCCTCACGGTCTCCCAGAAGGCCAACCTGGTGGTGCGCATTGTCCTACCCCTTTCTAACTCCCGCCTATTCAGCCTCAACGATGGTTGTTTGCGCGTTGGTCATGGAATGAGCGACGGCGGCAGTCCGACTCATACGCGATTCCATAAAACGGAGAAAAGACCCGAGCAAGCGCCAACTTACTTTCACGCCGCAAGAAAGCCCCCCCCTCGGGGGCCAATACAGTACTGCGTCCCGCGTGGTACCAGTAGCATTCATGAAGTACTAGACTCGACCCGGGATACGAGCACGGTTGCAGAACTCACCGCGATTAACGACAACAGCAAGAAGCGATCGAGAGCTACTTACAAGATCGAGAACAACACAGCCGCTGGCGAGGCAATACCCACGGCCCCGCCGATCTACTTCGAACAGGACGCACGCCGCGAAGCGGCTGCTCCTTTTCCCCACAACGATCTATTCTTTTGTTGCAAAACAGGGCCGATCGGCCGAGCTCGCCATGAAAAAACACGCTGGATAACCGCTCGCATTTCAGTTCGTGCTGTGCGACAATGTATCGACCTGAATCGGGCTGCAACGCTTTTGACCAAGAAGTCCAAGCGAACCGCCATGAAGCGAGGTCTGGTGACTAGAGGTCGAATACTTTCTAGGTCGGTCGCTGCCGGAAAGGGTTGACCCGCGCGGCAGCCGGAATGAGAATGGAGATGGAATGGCGAAAGAAACAGGTGTAGTGAAATGGTTCAACGCCGCCAAGGGCTATGGTTTCATTCGACGCTCCGACGGCGACGATGTGTTTGTGCACTATTCCGCGATTCAGATGTCGGGGTATCGCACGCTGGAAGAGGGCATGGAAGTGGATTTCGAGGTGCAGGACGGACCCAAAGGCCCACAAGCGGTCAATGTCGCTTCACCGGACAACAAAGCGGCGAGCGCGATGGGTTCTGACGCGGACTAAGCAGCGGCGTCGAGTTCGAGGATAGTCAGGTAAAATCCAACTCAGAGATTTACCGCTTCGGCCCGCCATAAGGTAGGCAAGCCGATTGTTACAACATCGGCCCAGGGATCGGTGTGCGCCTGCCACGCGGTGCCGCCGAAAGCCAAGTTCGGCTGAGCGCGCCCAATCCGTTACAATTGCTACAAACCTCTTCGCCGGTTGTCGCTGTTTTGCAGCGTGAAACAAAAACGGGCCGGCGAAGAGCTTTCGTTTTCGTTCGCAGTTATCGCGACACCCTCCCGGCCGCGCCCATGATGTCCCCCCGTATTCTGGAAAACATCGAACAAATCGAGGCCCTGGCCGGACAGGAGGCGGGTGTCAGCGACTGGGTCGAGGTCGGCCAGGAGCGCATCGCCCAGTTCGCCGAGGCGACCGGGGATCACCAATGGATCCACCTCGACGCCGAACGCGCCGCCGCCGAGTCGCCCTACCAGTCCACCATCGCGCACGGATTTTTAAGTCTGTCGCTGCTGCCGACGCTGGCGCGCCAGGTGGTGCAGTTCGGCGACGGGTTTCGAATGACCATCAACTACGGCTTGAACCGCGTGCGGTTTCCCGCCGCGGTGCGTTCGGGGACGCGCGTTCGCGGCCGATTCCGGCTGGCGGGCACGGAACAATGCGAGGGAGGGATTCAACTGCTGTGGGCCGTAACGGTCGAGGCGGAAGGCTCTCCCAAGCCGTGCGTGGTAGCGGAATGGCTGACCCGCGCCTATCGGTAAGCCGCAGAAAATCCCCCGAAGCGAACCCGGTTCCGCCCAACACCGCAAAGAAGCCACAAGCCCGCACCGTGGCGTGAACCTCCAGGTTTGCCGCGTCGCGATTCTTCGCGAGGCAGGGCCCTTTAGCGATAGAGTTTGTGCGCCTCTTAGAGGAGGCAGGCCGTTTGTGGGACGACCGCGCGGCTTGGGGAAAAGCGCGGGTAGTGGGCGCGTCAGAGAGAAGGTTTGGGGGCCGCGAGCTACGCCGTGCGCTTTGCAATACGGCGCGGTTCGCCGGCTTCGCCCCCGGCTTTTTCCTGGTTTTGCGAATGTTTGCACAGGCCGGAGGCCTGCGCTACGGGCTACTCGGAAAAAGCGGCGTCGAAAGCCCGGCCCGAGGGGGCGAAGTCCACTCGTCTGGTGAATGCGCAGGCTTCTTTTGCGCCGGCCTCGCGGTCCATTCCGCTGTCTTCCCACTCGATCGACAACGGGCCGCTGTAGCCGTTGTGATTCAACTGCCGGATGATTTCGCCGAATTTCACGCCGCCGTGGCCGAGCGAACGGAAGTCCCAGCCGCGGTTGGCGTCGCCGAAATTGAGATGCGAGCCCAGGATGCCGCTGCGGCCGTCGATCTGCAGCGCGGCATCTTTCATGTGCACGTGGTAAATGCGGTCCTTGAACTCGCGCAGGAACTGCACCGGATCAACCAATTGCCAGTGCAAGTGGCTGGGGTCGAAATTGAAGCCGAACGTGTCGCGATAGTTGATCGCCTCCAGCGCGCGCTGCGCCGTATAGATATCGAAAGCGATCTCGGTGGGGTGCACTTCGAGCGCGAATTTGACGCCGCATTCGTCGAACACGTCGAGGATCGGCGTCCACAACTTGGCGAAGTATTTGTAGCCGTCGTCGATCATCGAATCGGGCACCGGCGGGAAACTGTAGAGCAGATGCCAGATCGACGAGCCCGTGAAGCCGTTGACGACGCTGAGCCCGAGGTTTTTCGCGGCGCGCGCGGTGACCTTCATGGCCTCAATGGCCCAGGCGCGCTTTTTACCCGCTTTGCCGGCGCATTCGGGCGGTGCGAAACCGTCCGAGCGGCTGTCGTTGTTGGGGTCGCAGACCAACTGCCCGACCAGGTGATTGGAAATCGCGAACAGTTGCAGATTGTTGTCGTCGAGGATCTTGCGCTGCCGCGCGCAATAGCGCTTGTCCGTAGCAGCCTTGAAGACGTCCATATGGTCGCCCCAACAGGCCAATTCGAGTCCGTCGTAGCCCCAGGCGGCGGCTTTTTTGGCCAGAACTTTCAGCGGCAGATCGGCCCACTGTCCGGTAAACAAAGTTACGGGTCGGCTCATGAATGGCTCCTCCTTGGATGGGTACTGACAGGCTTGGATGAGTGCCGACAGGCGGGCCGCTTCGCTGGCGATCGGAGCAATCTTCCCGGAGCGGCGCGCCGGCAGCGGCCGCATTCGCCGGAAATTTTGTCAGAAACCTGCCGAATGCATCCAAGCGAGTGTAGCAAACCTATGTGGCCGCGCGTGGTTGGCGGGCGATCGCGATGCGCCAGTGCAGTCGGGAGCCGCGGGGAATTGCGCGCCGTCCCCCCGGAGAGCGCAAAAACAGAGCCGCACCCGGGGGGGTCGAGCCGCCCGCCTTTTGGCGAACCGTGGGGCTCGGCGAATCTCCTGGTCCAGGCGCGACCTTCGTGAATTCATCGCTGTCCGTAAGGGCGAACGATTGCAGTTGACTCTCCCTATCTTTTCGTTCGCAGCAACTCTTCGTAAATATCGAGTTGTTGCTTCGCGGCGCGGTCCCAACTATAGCGCGCTTCGACGCAGGCGCGCCCCTGGCGGCCCATGGTCTGGCGCAGGCCGTCGTCGGCCAGCAGTCGCAAGGCGGCGGCGGCGAAGGCGGCGGACTCGGATTCGACCAGCAATTCGCGGCCGGCTTCGACGGCGAGCCCTTCGCAGGCGGCGGGGGTGGCGACGACCGGGCGGCTCATCGCCATGGCTTCGAGCACGCGGGACGACGCGCCGCCGCCCGTGGCCCGCGGCGCCAGCACGGCGGCGGCGCGCTCATAGAGCGGACGCAAATCGCCGACGTGGCCCAGCACGGTGAGCCGCGGGTCATCCGGCAGCGGATGCCGATAGCGCCGCCGCCAGTGCAGCCGATAGTGCTCGCCGGCGACCACTGTCAAGCGCGCTCCCGGACGAGCCTCGGCGATGCGCGGCCAGATTTGCTCGAGCAAAATCCGCAGCGCTGCAAGGTTCGCAAAGTCGTCGATGCCGCCGACAAACAGCAGGTCTTGTTCGCCGGGGTCGGGGCCCTGGCTGCGAAAGTGTGCGGTGTCGACGCCGTTTTCAACGACACGCAGCAGCGGCGGTTTCATGCTTCGCTCCAGTTGCTCGCGGCCGGGCGCGCTGGCCGCGACGATGCAGTCGAAGCGCGGCAAGTGGCGCAACTCGTAGCGCCGCCACGCCGCGGCCTCGCGCCGGAAATGCCGGCCGGCACGGAGCATGCGGCTTACGCGGAACATGCCGCCGGCGCGCGCCTGGGTGAGGCTTGGGAAACGCAGCTCGGGCGCCTGCAGAATCGTCGCGGCGGAGCCGTGCTGCAGCCACGAGCCCGCCATCGCGAGCAAACTGCCCTCGACTTCCAGCAGCGGAATCGCGTCGTCGTCAAGCAGTATTTCCAGATGCCGCCGCATCACCACAGTTTGAAATGGCCCGACCCCGGCGGGCAGCCCCGCGATCAGCGCGGGAATCGGCTCAGGCCCGGGGCGGATCACGACCAGTCGCGCACAATGGGCAAGCAGCGCCTCGACCTGCGCGTCGGCGGTCTTGGCGGCATAGCAAAACAGGGACAGATCGCAATCAGCGGAGAGGCGCCTCAATAAGTGATGCGCGCGCGCCGCGCCGCCGCCCGCCGACGGATGCGGCAATTCGGACGTCAGCATCGCCAGCCGCAACGCCTTGCCGCGTTGGCGGCCCTCATAAATCAACGACCCGGGCTCAGCGAGCGGCGCGAGCTGGGCGCTGGGCCTTCCCTTCCCCGGCGGCACGCGCAGCCGGCGCACCGCCGCCCGATAGGAGTCGCGAAACTCGGGCGTGCGGGCGTGGCGATGCAGCAAGCGCGCCGCCGCGGCGAGGCTGTCGCAAGCCGGCAGCAGCGCCGCCAGGGGAGGCCCCTCGACCTCATGCCGAGGCGGTGCGGGTGGATGAATCGCGGTGGCGTCGATGCCGCCAGCGTAGACGGTCTTGTGGCCGCGCAGCCAGCCGCGCAGGCTCAACGCCGCCCAACCCTGCCCCGGCAGCGCGGCTTCCCAGGCAGCCAATCCGCCCAGTTCGACAAACACGTCGCGCCGGAACGCCATCAGCGGCGAGTGTGCGCCCAGGCAAAACGTGCCGCTTTCGCCGGGACGGTGGGGGGCCCAGCCTTCGCCGAGCACCTGCTTGAAACCGGCCCGGCCGCATACCAGCCAAACGCCGGGCCGCTGCAGATGTTGGCGCAACGCCGCGACAGTGTCCGAATCGGGCAGCAGCGGATCGGGCGACACCACCATCTCGGCCGCATCGCATTGGGCGACCTGACGGTCAAACTTGGCGGCGTCGGAGTCGGGCCCGCACAACACCGCGCAGCCGTCGCGGGAGGGCCCTTGCGCCACCGGGTTGCGCGACGCCCGGCCGCGGCGTAGCCACCAGCCGGCCAGCAGCGTGGCGACCCCTATCCACGCCACCCACTCGCGCAAAAACGCCAGCCACGTGGACCGCCAGAGGTCGGCCGCCGGCGCGCCGCGCAGAAAGCGCCAGGAAGCGATCGGGTGGCGCCAGTCGATCCGCCAGCTTTCGCCGTCTTGGTTGAAAACCAGCAGCTTGCTCGCGCTCAGCGCCGCCGCCGGCCAGCGCCGGGCCAGCGCCCCGCCCGATGTGAGTTCGAACACGACCAGCTCGATCCGGCGTTGTAACAAACTGCGCCGCAGGCCGATCAAGCTGCGTGAAGGCCGGATCGGGTCCAAGACCATGAATTCCCGCACGTCGCGGAACTTTTTTTCGTCGAGCTTCCGCCAACTGACGATCAGGCGGGGCGCGGTCGGGTGCGATCGCCCGACGTGGTCGGCCATGGCCACCGATCGGGGGCCGTCATCGGCCACGAAGACCACGATCCAGCGCGGCCCGGAGCGTCCCAGCGCCCAGTCGGCGAAGTTGTCGAAACGGATTCCCACGCGAAGCAGGAATCCTGGCACGCTTACGGCGTCCCGCGCAACTTGCGGGCGAAACTGTTTGAAACAGAGTTTTTGGGACATGTTTGAGGTTCGCCCCGCCCGCCGGACGCCCGAGAGCGCCCTCCCAACCATGGTTCAGTACTTCATAGGACCCTGCTCGGGTGCTTCCGCACAGGCCCTGTCCGCATACCTCTCCACCACGCTTAACCGTCCTGTCTACAATGGCATAGATCGCATCAGAAACCGCCGCCACCGGGGTGGGAAGAGCCGCAAATTTTTGTTTCCGGGCCCGTGCCAAAGTAACTCCGGATGCGCTATATTTAGATCGACCTCCACGGGAAGTACTAGGAGCCGCACCGCAAAAGAGTCCCCCCTCCAAATGTGAGGGTGCAAATCCAAACGAAAGAGGTCTTTTCGTGGAAAGAACCGCGACGCACGAAACCGAATACGTTGACATCGTCCTCGGTTACCATCACATTCTCGTGTTCAGCCTGGTTTTCGGAGTACTGATCTTCGGTACCGGGTTTTTCATCGGCTACTATCGGGCGCGCAGCGACCACGCGGACCGCGCCGCGGTCCAGAGCACCACGACTCCGCAGTCGAGTTCTGCCGCGCCAGCCGGGGAGTTGCCGCCGGTCCAGATGCCGGCCGTGCTCACCCAACCACAGACGCAGCCGGCCGGTGACGTTGTCCAGGAGATGGAGAAGGCGACCAGCGAGTTGGCTCCCAATGGGGCGGCTCCGACCGGAACGGGGACGCCCGCGCCACCGGCGGCCGATTCCACAGCGGCGTCCGAAGCAGCCGCGACGCAGGCGGCCGTGACGGCTGCAGTCCCCGCCGCGGAGCCTCCTTCGGTGCCTGCGCCCGCCCCGGCGCCGGCCAAGCCCGCGGCC
Source organism: Terriglobia bacterium (assembly GCA_963824095.1). GTDB lineage: Bacteria > Acidobacteriota > Terriglobia > Bryobacterales > UBA6623 > JBBDWJ01. The sequence goes on from CAWGNS010000007.1 coordinate 595,165, forward strand.
GCGCCGCCGCCGGTATCTCACAGCGAACCGGCGGCCAACGGCCAAGCCAGCGCGCCCGCCGCGAAACCTGCCCCGCGCGCCGACGCTAAGCCGGCCAATGCGGGGGGCAACGTCTATCTGCAAGTGTCTACCTTCGACGCGCAGCAGGAAGCGGAAAAGCTGACCAACGAACTGGCCGCCGAGGGCTTTCGAGCGCTGATCGACGGCGAGTTGGTGGAAGGTCGCCACACCGTGCTGGTCGGGCCGTTTTCGGATTTCAAATCCGCCGTGGGCAAGGCCAAAGAGCTCAAAGAACACAATCGCGAGGCGTTCCCGATCCGGCGCTAACGGCGGCTGTTTCCGCAGGCCAGTGCGGACTTGCGGAAAAATTGCATTCAGGTCCGGCAGCGATACAACTCCAGCAAGGCCTCCGGGGCGCGGGGCCCTACGTCACGACGACACTACGTCGCGACAAATTGCGACGCGGCAAACCTGGAGGTTCACGCCACGGATGTGGTTTTTTGCTTCTGTTCCTTTTCGGTCCGCCGGCTCAGCTTGACCGAGGTTCGCGCTCCTGGGTGCTTGCTCCGCAGCCCGGGAAAGCCTGCAGGTCGTTCCCGCTCGATGGCTTCCTTGGATCGCTGGAAGGCACATCGGCCCGCGCCGCGTTCGTTGCGACTGCCAGTTGTACCCGCCTCACGGTTCCCGTGCACCCCTGGAACGTCTTTGACAGCCGCCTTCGGCGCTCGGGATAATGGTCAGGTCCGGTTCGTTTGCCGGCTACGCTGGGCGGTCCGCGCAGTAGAGAAGGAGAGCTTTTCGTGAGTTACCAATACAAGGAGCTGAAGCACAAGCGGATGGCCGACCTGCGCCAGATCGCTTCGGGCCTCGACCACGAAGCGGTCAAGGGCTACACGCAGTTCACCAAGCAGCAGCTCCTCGACGCCCTGTGCACGGCGCTCGGCATCGACAAGCACGAGCACCATGACGCGGTTGGCGTGGATAAGTCCAAAGTCAAAACCGAGATTCGCGCGCTGAAAGTCAAGCGCGACGAGGCGGTCAAGGCTCATAACCACAAGGAGCTGAAAACCACACGCCGCGAGATCCACCGCCTCAAGCGTACGATCCGCAAAGCTCTGGTGTAAGGGCGAGCTGTACAGAAAGAGCAACACAGACAGGATTGTCTGTGCCACATCGCTGCCGCTTTTCTCTTTGCACAATTTTCGATGGGTCAGGGTTTGGAGCGCGGGCTTACCGCGCTGCTTCATGGGGACAGTCACCGCGTTTCGCACCTCGATTTGCACAGGTTTTCGGGATTCGCAGGGTGCGAAACACGGTGACTGTCCCCCTCCGGCAGCCCTCCGGCCGCAGCTTCTTGCGCCCGCGGCTCTGAGTGGCTCTGTGGCGTTGTCGCACTGCTGGCAGTGCTCCGTCCCGCCTTGAATCAGGTGAGCTAGACTGTAGCTGCTGTGCGCCTTCCGCCGAACCGGTTCCTTCCCCCGTTCTTTGCCTTGCTGTTGCTGCTGGCGCTTTTCATAGCCGGCGGCTCGATGGTTGGCGGGTTGGGAGCGGGCGAACCGGCCTGGCTCACGGCCACCCCTGAAAGCAAAGGCTTCGACAAGGCCAAGCTCGACGCCGCGCGCGACGTACTGGCGGCTCGCCATACCAGCGGCTTTCTCGTCATCCGCCAGAACCGCATCGTTTACGAGTGGTACGCCGCCGACTCGGGTCCTCACAAGCGCCACTACACGGCTTCGATGGCCAAGGCTCTGGTCGGCGGCATGTCGCTGATGCTGGCGCTCAATGATGGGCGCATCGCCGCCGACGACCTCGCCTCGAAATACATTCCGGCGTGGAAAAGCGATCCGCAGAAATCGAAGATCACCATTCGCGAGTTGGCGACGCATTCCTCCGGCATCGAAGACGCCGAGCAGGATGACATCGCGCACATGGAGCTGCCCGGCTGGAAAGGAGCGTTCTGGCGCCAGGACCCCGACCCGTTTACGCCCGCCATTCACGACGCGCCGGTGGTGTTCGAGCCCGGCAGCGACTACGCCTACAGCAACACCGGGATGGCGGCGCTCGCCTACGCCGTTACGGCGAGCCTGCGCGGCACGAAGTACCCCGACCTGCGCACCTTGCTGCGCGAGCGGATCTTGCGGCCGATCGGCGCCGGCGACGATGAGTGGTCGATCGGCTACGGCAAGACGTACAACGTCGACGGCCTGCCGCTGGTCGCCAACTGGGGCGGCGGCGATTTCACGGCCCGCGCCGTGGCGCGCGTCGGCCGGCTGATGCTGCAACGCGGCAACTGGGACGGCCGGCAACTGGTCGAACCCGGCTGGGTGGATCGCGTCACCGCCTACGCGGGAATGCCGCTGGCGCCGCGCCCGCCGGGGAATCCGCAACCGCCGTCGGGCCTGGGCTGGTGGCTCAACAGCGACGGCGTGTGGCCGCAAGTGCCGCGTGACGCGTTTTCGGGCGCGGGCGCCGGGCAGCAAGTGCTGCTGGTGGTGCCGAGCCTGGAGTTGATCATCGTTCGCAACGGCACGGCGATGAGCGCGCCGTCGGAGCCCGAGAAATTCTGGGGCGGCATCGAGAAGTACGTCTTCAATCCGGTGCTCGATGCGCTCGACGGCTACGCGCCCGAAACCGGATTGCGCGCTGCCGCGCCGTATCCCCCGAGCCCGGTTTTTCGCGGTGTTCAATTCGCGCCGAAATCGGAAATCGTGCGGCGGGCCGAAGGCAGCGACAACTGGCCGCTCACCTGGGCCGATGACGGCAATCTCTACACCGCCTACGGCGATGGCTGGGGTTTCGCGCCGCGGGTGCCGCAAAAACTCAGCCTGGGATTCGCGCGCATCGGCGGCCCGCCCGACCACTTCGAAGGCGTCAACATTCGCACCGAGAGCGGGGAGCAGACCGGCCAGGGCGAAGCCGGCAAGAAAGCGAGCGGCATGCTCGCCGTCGACGGCCGCCTCTATATGTGGGCGCGCAACGCCGGCAATTCTCAACTCGCCTGGTCGGACGATCACGGCGCTACGTGGAGTTGGGCTCCCTGGACGTTCCGCACCAGTTTCGGCCACCCCGCGTTCCTCAACTTCGGCGCGAACTACGACGGCGCGCGCGACGGCTACGTGTACGTCTACTCGCCCGACAGCCATAGCGCCTACCAGGCGGCCGACCGCATGGTGCTGGCGCGGGTTCCCAAGGACCGCGTCACCGAGCGGCCCATGTACGAATTTCTGGGCGCGGTGGAAGGCGACCAGCCCTACTGGGTGCGCCGCATCGAAGAGCGCACGGCCGTATTTTCCAACCGCGGGCGCTGTTACCGTTCGTCGATCAGCTATCACGCGCCGACCAAGCGCTATTTGTGGGTGCAGATTCTGCCCGGAGACGTGCCGCGCTTCCACGGCGGCTTCGGCATCTACGACGCGCCCGAGCCCTGGGGCCCTTGGACCACTGTCTTTTACACCGAGAACTGGGATGTGGGTCCTGGCGAAAACGCGCACCTGCCGACGAAATGGATGAGCGCCGACGGCCGCACGGCGTATCTGGTTTTCTCGGGGGACGACGCCTTTTCGGTGCGCAAGGTGGAGTTCACGCTGGCACAGCGGTGAAAACCAAACGCGAAGAAGTAGGACCCGCGAAACCAGAGCCGCTGGCGGAAAGCCTGCGGGCTGAGTCGACGAACATGGGCCGACGGAGATCAGACAGTGCTTGCGGCGAGGGAATGCTGTTTGCAAGCGAACGGCATTGCGGCGAACGGTCTTTACGGCTAGAGATTGTGCGCTTCGCCCCTGGGTTTCGTGCTGCTTCGGCTCGCCGGCCCATGCCTGCGGCTCTGTTTTCTTGATTCGGTGCTGGGTTGCCGATGGTCCGGGTTTGCTCTAATGACCAGTATGCGTTTCGCGATTCTGTTGCTGGCAACGGCCCTGGGCGCGAGCGGCGAGTTCCGTCAGGTGGTGGTGGATTTTGAAGGCACCGGCTGTGTCTCCTGCGCCGAGTCGCTGCCGGGGCGGCTGGGGCGCGTGCGCGGCGTGGAGAAGGCGGATGTCGACCTCGACCACAATCGCCTGACGATTGGCCTCGCGGCCGGCAACAAGACGCGCCTGGGACCGCTGCTGTCGCGCATCACCCAGGACGGCACCAAGATTCGCCGCGTCGAAGCATTGGTGCGCGGCAGGATCATCGAAGCGGGCGCCACGCCCGGTTTCCAGCCGAGCGGCCTCACCGAAACCTATCTGCTCGAGCCCGCCGCAGACGCCTCGAAGGTCGCTCCCCAGGAAGACGTGTTGTACGAGGTTCGCGGCGTCGTGTCGCGGATCGAGCCGGGCGCCGATGCCGTAATCGCGGTGCAATCGATCGAAGCGATTCCCTCCGAAAAACAATAGCAGTCGCATTGGGCGGGAATTGGCGCGGCCGGGCAAGACCCGGGAGCACGTATTCCTCCAATGGATAGCAGCATTAGATGGGCGTCGATGGGCCATCCCGAGTATGCCAGCGCCGTATGCCAATGCGGCATACCAGGCCCATTGCACCGCCGGCGATGTTCGCGTCCGTGTTCACGGCGCGGCTCTCGCCGCCTCGCGCTCCGCGGGCGGACGCCGCACAATCGCCAGTACGCAGTGCGTGCCGCCGTTGAACAACATCATGTGGCGGGCATACACCGGCACCACCGTGTATTGGCTGGGAACTTGTTCCTGCAGGCGCGCGAACACTTCGTCCTCGAACTTGCCGAGGCCGAACGCGGGCACGAATAACTGATTGTCGACCAGTACCGCGTTGGCGTAGCTGATGCCCGACCACGGCACCGCCAGCGAGCGGTCGCCGCCCAGACGCGGAATCCGAATCACGCGAAAGCCCACCTTCTCGATCGCCGCCACGGCCGCGTCGATGCGCGATTGGGTCTCGACCTCAAAGCCGGGCAACTGACTCTCGATCACCGAAAGCAGCCGTGGCACCAAGTGTTCGTCCGTGCGGTTTTGCAGGGCGGCTGTCACCCAGCGTCGCGCCAGCGGCAAGTCGGATTTGAGCAGCCGGGTTAAGCCGCCTCCGACGAGGCAGTCGGCGGGAGCCGCGGCGCAGTTCTTGCTGATGTAGCGCTCGATTTGCGAGGCAAGAGCGCCGTCCTCGATCTGCGGCCAGGTGGATGCAGCGCTTTTGGCTCGCGCGAGCGTCTTGCGCACCGCGCCCAATTCGTCTTCGAAGGCGCGCTTGCGATTCGCGAACAGCCGATCGAGCTCCTGCAGCTCCTTGGGCACCTGCGGATCGTAGTGTTCGAGCAACACGTCGAGCGCCGCGCGCGCCGCCGGAAAGTTCTCCGTCAGCGGCTGCGACACCAGCGCAATGCGGTCGCGCGCCAGGAACGCCACGAAATAGTCGACGTGCGGCACGAGCTTCGTCAGGTCGACGGCGCGGTCGGCGCCGAACTCGAGTTGCAATACGTACTCGTACTCGGGCATGGTCAGCGATTCGCCCCAATAGGCTTTTGCGGAATCCCCGTAGAACAGGACGTTCCTGCTCGCATCGTTAGGATCCTGCACGAACTGCAAGTCGCCGCCCTCCCACGAAAGTTTCGAGCGCACGAAGCGCTTTTCGTTGAGCAGGTCGAGCATCGGGCGGAATAGCTCGCCGTCCGCCGCGCGGCCCTCGAACAGCCGCCGTGTCACGAGGATCTTTTCGCGGTCCCGGGCGCGCCCCGCTTTCAGGTAGTCCTGCACCCAGGGGTTGTTGGATTCGACCGCGTAGTTCCGCAGGCGGATGCGATGCGGCGTGTTGGGAAAATGGAAGGCCAGGGCGCGGCCGTATAAAGCCTTGTCCTGCGTGAACGCCACACCGATATCGATGTCGAGCGGCCGCGAGATTTTTGCCAGGATCGTCTTGGTGATGTCGAGCGCGTCGCCGAAAGGCTCGGTGCGCAGGGTGAGGAAATTCAGGGTTTCCAAATCGAAGAACAGCTCGGATGTTCGCAGGTTTTCGGGGGCGGCACGGAAGCCGGGAATAGTCGGTTCGAAAAAGATATGGCAGCGGCGGCTGCCGTGCTTTCGGATCAGGCTCGACTGGAACGGCAGGCCGCGCCGGGCGAAAAACGACTCCAGGGCCACCACGTCGTTGGCGCAGGCGAGTTGCAGAGCCCCGGGAGAAATCGCCTGCTCATAACCCGCCTCGGCGGGAATTGGCCGCAGTTCGACGTCGCCGGTCGACGCCGGCGAAGCCGGCCACAGCGGGCCGCACAGCATCGCCGCCTGCAGGCCGATGGCCGCCACGCGTGCCGCCGGCCGGCCGCGCACACTGCCAGGGCGCGAGACACCCGCGCGTGGCCGATCGACACGCGAGAGGGTGATGCGCAATCGCGCGGCGCGGGCTCGCAAGCTGCGTGCAGGCGAAGGATCGGTGCACGGCGAGGCATGGTTCGGTCGAAGGTCTGTGCCCGGCGGCTTGTGAATCAACGGCCCCTCCGCCGGTACAAAATCTGCTCCCACTCATGAACTCCGCGAAGCTTCGACGCGGCGAGATTCAACTCCCCCGCGTCAGAATTCGGCCCGCCCCAAGGTCGGCTCGGACGAGCCGGGCGTGTCCTATTCATTCCATCGGTCCGGATCAAACAGGAAATGAGAGCGGCGCGCCGGGACGATTCCAACAGATGGTGCAGCCTACCGCGTCCTGGCGAAACCGGCTGTGGAAAACCGCGTTCAGCGATTTCGCAGCGCGCCCATGCCGCAAGTCGTTGATTTCCGGGGGCGCAAAAGCAAATATTGGTTTCGAACGCCGCGGCGGCCCCCCCGGATCCGGTTTTTTTCCGTAACCTCTGGCTACAAAACGATGAATTATCAGTAAGCTAGCAATGACGCTGAGCAATGGCCCGGAGTTACTGGGAGGATGCGCGGCCCGACGGCGGCGGCCGACGGAAAAGCGGCTGTGAGCAGCGGAGAGTCGCGATGAGTCTGAAAAGAACAGAGCGAAAGGGTGGTGAACCCGGATGAGAGTTGCGAGCGCTTTCGTCTTGAGTACGGTTGCGGTGATGCTGATGATGGCGGTGCTGCCGATGGGCGGCGCGCCGGCCGATTCCGGACAGCCCCGTGAATCGAACGCCGCGGTGCTGGTCGAGTTGTTTACTTCCGAGGGTTGTTCGAGCTGTCCGCCGGCCGATCGTCTATTGAGCGATCTCGTCGAACGCCAGCCGCTTGCCGGCGTCGAGATCATCGCGCTCGGCGAGCACGTCGATTATTGGGACGGACTGGGCTGGCGCGACCGGTTTTCGTCGCCGCAATCGACCGGCCGGCAGCGCGACTACTCGCTGCACTTCGGGCAGGACCGCATCTACACGCCGCAGATGATCGTGGACGGAGCCGAGGAATTTGTCGGCAGCGACAAGCGCCAGGCCGATCAGGCGATCCAGCGCGCCGCGGCACGCACCAAGGCGAACGTACGCATCGTCGCCGCATCGTCGCCGGGCCCCAAGGCGGACGGCGCCGGGGTGGCACGCTGGACGATCCAGGTCGACGCCCTTCCACCGCAGGCGTCGCCTAAGGTGGATGTCTATGTCGCGGTCACCGAAAACGGGCTCTCCAATCAGGTCGCCAAAGGAGAGAACCGGGGCCGCAGGTTGCAACACGCGGCGGTGGTCCACGTGCTGCAGAAGATTGGCGAGTTCGACAGCCGGCGCCAAGCGAAATCGGGGCATGAAGCGACGAAGGCGGAATCAGGCGCCGCGGCGGCATTCAAGCATTCGGTTGAACTGCCTCTCGACCCCGCCTGGGAGCGCCACAACCTACGCCTGGTGGCCTTTGTGCAAGAGCAACACACCGGCCGCGTCCTGGGAGCGGCAAGCCTGCCGTTCGACGCCGAGTGACGCGGCTGGCCTACCCAAGCGGGACCCGGCACCCGTGACGTGAACCTCCAGGTTTGCCGCGTCCCGATTCGTCGGGACGTAAGGCCCCGTGGCGAAGAGGCCGGGGGACGTGCACGTCCTTTCCGGGGTCCGTTTCGGGCTTCTGTCTTGAACGATGGACAGGTTTCCCGTCCGCTTGGAGCCCGGCTGTGCCGGTTGACGGCCCTGGTTTCCCAGGTCAGCCCGCCGGGGTTTGCCGGCTCAGACCCTGCTTTTCCGGGTTGGGGCCCTACGTCCCGACGACTCGGGACACTGCAAACCTGGCCGTTCGCGCCACCGGTGCCCGGCCCGGCTGCTGTGTCTTGGAAGCCGGGCTCCTCTGAAGCGGAGTGTCCGGGTTCCTCGAAATGGAAGGTCGGCGCCCTCTCCGGCAACCCTGTAGGATTTTGTATCTTGTGCTACACTTCCACATCGTGGTAACCTCGCAAGGAAACATGGTGTTGGGTGGCGGTGGGGCGGAACGTCGTGGTAGTCTTGTAGCTTCGGTTGCTCGTCTGCGGTAACAGTACGATCGCCCCTGATCGTTTCCCCGAGTGTCAAGTAGGTTTTGCGCTTGCGGGCCGCCGGTCCGTAAGTTTCTCCCCTGAAATCACATGGTTAGCCTCGTCGGTCTGACTCCGTTTATCGGGCTAGTGGGTTTGCTCTTTGCCCTGGTCTATTTCTTTGCCATTCGCCGCCGTTCGCCCGGGAACGAGCAGATGCGTGAGATCAGCGGACTGATCCATGACGGCGCGATGGCGTTCCTCAAGCGGGAATACCGCATTCTGGCGATCTTCGTCGTGGTGGTCATGGGTCTGCTGGCCTGGCAGCTCAACCCGCAGACGGCGCTGTGCTTTCTGGCCGGGGCGTTTTGCTCGATTTTGGCCGGGTTTATCGGTATGCAGTCGGCCACGCAGGCCAACTCGCGCACCAGCGAGGCGGCCCGCGCTCACGGTGTGGGCGAGGCGCTGATGGTCGCCTTCGGCGGCGGCGCGGTGATGGGGCTGGCGGTGGCCGGGCTGGGCCTGCTGGGGCTAGGCATCTTCGCGCAGGTGTTTTCGGGCGTTCAGGACGCCACCTATATCAGCGGCTTTGCGATGGGGGCCAGCTCGATCGCGCTGTTTGCGCGCGTCGGCGGCGGCATCTACACCAAAGCGGCCGACGTGGGCGCCGACCTGGTGGGCAAGGTGGAAGCCGGCATCCCCGAGGACGATCCGCGCAACCCCGGCGTGATCGCCGATAACGTCGGCGACAACGTGGGCGACGTAGCGGGCATGGGCGCCGACATTTTCGAATCCTACGTGGGCTCGATGGTGGCGACACTGGCGATCGGCGCCACGCTGAGCCCCGACGTTTTGCAGTCGCTCAGCGGCGGCGCGACCGGCGACGAGCTGCGCGCCATTCTGATGGGGCTGCCGCTGACGCTCTCGGCGATTGGATTGGTTGCCTCGCTGCTCGGCATTTTGTCGATGCAGGCTCTCAAGGGCATCGGCCCGGCCAAGGCGCTGCGCTATTCCTCATGGCTGGCGGCGGCGCTGTTCCTCGCGGGTGGCTGGGTGCTGGTGTCGAAGCTGGGCGTCAGCAACCACGTGTTCTGGGCCGTTTTGGCAGGGACGGTGGGTGGCGTCGCGATCGGCTATATCACCGAGTACTACACCTCGATGGGGCCGATTCTCAAGATTGCCGAAGCCTCGCGTACCGGCACCGCCACCAATATCATCCAGGGGCTGGCGGTCGGCTTTCAAAGCTGCGCCTTGCCGGTGGCGACAATTTGCGCCGCGATCTACGTGTCGCACGACGCGGCGGGGCTCTACGGCATCGGCATCGCCGCAGTCGGCATGCTGGCCACGGTCGGCATCACGATGAGCGTCGACGCCTACGGACCGATCGCCGATAACGCCGGCGGTATTTCCGAAATGGCCGGACTGGGCCCCGAGGTCCGCGCCATCACCGACACGCTCGATTCGCTGGGCAACACCACCGCCGCGATGGGCAAAGGCTTCGCGATCGGCTCGGCGGCGCTGGCCGCGCTGGCGCTGTTTTCCGCTTACACGCAGGCGGTGGACGGCGTGCGCATCAGCCACAACCTGCCGCCGCTGGTGATGCAGATCAACGACGCCACGGTCGTAATCGGCCTGCTGCTGGGCGGCATTCTGCCGTTCATGATCGCCGCGCAGACGATGACGGCGGTGGGTCGCGCGGCCGAGAAAATGATCTCCGAGATCCGCCGCCAGTTCCGCGAAATCAAGGGCCTGCTCGCCGGAGAGCCCGGTGTCAAGCCTGACGCGGCACGCTGCGTTGATATCGCCACCGCGGCGGCGCTGCACGAAATGATCGTGCCTGGGCTGGTCGCCGTAGCCGCCCCCGTCGTGGTCGGCTATGTCCTCGGCCCCGAAGCGCTGGGCGGCATGTTGGCCGGCGCCACCGTCACCGGCGTATTGCTGGCGCTGTTCATGGCCAACGCCGGCGGCGCCTGGGACAACGCCAAAAAAGCGATCGAGCAAGGCCAGGTCCCTGGCGAAAAGAAAGGCTCCGACGCGCACAAGGCGGCAGTGGTCGGCGACACCGTCGGCGATCCCTTCAAAGACACTTCCGGCCCCTCGATGAACATCCTCATCAAGCTGATGTCGATCGTGGCGCTGGTCATTGCTCCGTTGATCGCGTTCTGAGGCGCCCGGGATGGATTCCTACGGGGGCTGGCGATGTCCGGCAGGCGCCCTCCGGTGGGCTACCCCTTTTGTGGCCCTCCGAATAACAACGCCTCGTCGCTCGTCTGCTATGGAAACTCCTACCGATTGAGAGAGGGCCGGCCACCGCTTGCTGACGCGCGCGGCTCGGGTTCGCTCGCGCTCACGTTCGCTGACGCGCCGCTTCGCCGCCTAATTCTCCAACAGCGCCATTTCGGTTGCCGCCAGCAAGGCCATCGCGCCGCCGCGCGGGTCGGGGCCCAGGATGGCGGTGCGATCGAGGTACGCCCGCAGGTCTTTCTGCTTGCCGGTGCCGGTGCAAACGTCGACCAGCCCTCCGCCGGGCTCGATCCTGGTGCGCAGGGCGTACCAGGCGCGGTCGATGGCGGGGCGGTAGCGCGTTGCATCGAGCCAGCCCAGCCTTACGCCGCGCGCCATCGCGAAGGTGAGCATCGCGGTGACCGTCAGCTCGCGATAGCTTCCGGGGAAATCGATCACCTCGTGCCACATGCCGCCAGCGTCCTGATGCGGCAGCAGCGCTTCGAGATGCGCGCGCAGGGCGGCCAGCATTTCAGCTCGGGCAGGGTGTTCCGCGGGCAAAGCGCCGACACTGAGCGTCAACCCCAGCGCGGGGAAGCCGTTGCCGCGGCCCCACGCGGTCTGGTCGAGCGGCGAGTGGCGATGCAGGCCGTCGGGCCGCAGGTTGAGCTTCAGCATGAAGCGCATGTGCTGCAGCGCCATGTCGATGTATTTCTCTTCGCCGGTGAGCAAACCGGCTTCGACCAGGACGGGGCACGACATGAACACAGCGTCGCTCATCTCGTTGTGCCCGGGCATCGCTTCGAGCGGCCGGCCCTGTGCATCGAAAGCGAGATTTGCGACAGGCCGCAGCGGCTCGATGTAGGCCGGGTTGCCAGTCGTGTGGGCAAGCTCGGCGAAAACCAGATGGCCGCCGAAATGACTGCCCGTGGGGTTGGGCCCCAGCGCCGCTTTTTCGCCGCGAACGAAGGGCGCCACGATGCGTTCGACGTCTTCGCGTTGGCTGGGGTCGGAGGTCAACTCGCCCAGGCGCAGGCGGCCGATCAACGCCAGCGCGTGAATGTATTCGACGGTTTCGAGCTCGTGGCCGTAGTGTTCGGACAACTGCCGCGCGACGTCGAGCGGCCTGCGGTTCAGCCGCTTCTGAATTTCCCGGCGGGCCGGGGAGGGGCCGTGAAAGCGCGCCGCTTCGACGGCGCGTAACAGTTCCGGTAGAAAGCCGCTGTCGCCGTGGACTTCGACCCGCAGCGCCGGAATCGTGCCGGTGTTACTCGGCGCGGCCTGGGCCAGCGCGGCGGCCAGTTCATCGGGCGCAAGCGGCGATTCATTGCCGGCGAGTTGCTTCGCCAGCGCCCGGAACTCCGCCGAGCCATTCGCAGGGACGAACCACGCTGGCGCTTCCCTGCCCCGACTCGCGCGCACTTCGACAACGAGGTCCGGCGCCTGCATGCCGATCCAACGCCACAGATAAGCCGCTTCCGGATCGGTGGGACTGCCATAAGCATCGCCTTGCGGCGGATAGCCTTGCAACGGGTGGCCCCCCGAAGCATTCGACGGCCCCACATGGCCGGCCCAGCCGTCAGGATTCGCGACAGGAACCAGCGAAACCGCAAAGCGCGCGCGGAAGGGTGCGCCGTCGCCGCTATAAAGCCAGCGCGCCGCCGCCAGTGAGGCGTTGACGGACTCGGGCGAGCCGTCGAGTCCGCCGACAAGCAGAATCCGCGTCTTCGCCGTCGCGTAATCGAGATCGTCGGCGGTGAGCAGCGCCGGAATGATCGTTTGGAGGCGCGTCACGCCGAGCGCCGTGCGATCGAGCGCCCCCGGCAGTTGCGCCGCATCGAGGAAGCGGTCGAGTCGTTGCGCCGGCCGGCCAGAAGCGGTCTGAGTGGAGCTTGCTTGGGCCTTCAGCGGCTGGGTGGAAACCGCCGAGCCGGCGGCTTGCAACACGACGAGCAGCACTGCGTGGGGGATCGAGCCCCTGGCGCTCATGTCGTCGCCCTCCTAACCACGCGCGAAAACATGGACACCACTGGGGTCGCCCGCGGGAAGCGGCTGTGCTTCTCTTGGAGCCGGATGGGCGGCCATCATCGTCTGAATGCGGCCCGATGCGAGCTCCCAGGCGTCCTTGGTGTAGTTGCGGTGCCGGCTCGAAACCCAACCGTTTCGCTGCAGCGCGGCGACGATCTCCACGCCGTCGAGATGGGTCGGCGCCCGCACGTTCTGAATGGATTGGATCGAGTCCAATGTCACCCGGCGCGACATCTCTTTCGACGATAGGTCCAGCAGCCAGTGACTGATCGCGCTCGTCGCGGCGACTTCCGCCGCCAGCGCTTCGACGGTTGCCGAGGGAAGATACATTAGCAGCCCCTCGCTGATCAGCAACGTGCGAGAGCCGCCGGGCTCGCCAAGGACCATCCGGCGCGCGGCGGGTTCGTTCAAGTCGGCGGCAATACGCTCCAGGCGGCAATGTGGCGGCTCGCCGGCGAGCGTATCGGTCTTGTATTCCAGCAGGGCTGGAAAGTCGACTTCGATCCAGCGCAACCCGGGGGGCAGCGGCAAGCGCCAGGGACGCGTGTCGAGCCCGCATCCCAGGCACAAGACCGTCTTGATGCGTTGGGTCGACACCACGTCGAGCACCAGTTCGTCGAGGAAATGGCTGCGGATGGCGACACCAAAGGCCATCAGCGGCAACACCGCGACGCTTTGCGCGATCGCCATGCCGCGTGCACCGGCGAGGCGCCCGGCCAGCGGATCGCGCACCAGCCCGTCGGGCCGCTCGGTTTCCATAGCGCGGCAGGCGGCGACCATCAACGCGGTATCGCTGACGTGAAAGATCTCTTCCTCGGAAGGCATGAACGCATTATCGAATACCGCGGCGCCGCGCGTCGGGTGGAAACACCCTGCGAGCCGCCCCGCTTCGAGTGCGGGGAACGCCGCCGTGGATCGTGTGGCCGTCAGCCGCGGGTCAGCCGGCCCACGGCGAGTTCGATGGTCTTGGAGCCGTCGGCGCCGGCGCCAGGCCACTTGCTCGGCCAGGCTTCGAAGAAGTTGTAGCGGCGGATCGGCGCGCCGGCCTGATTGAGCATCACGATCTGACCGCGCGGGATGGGGGTTCCTGGCCCGCCCGGGTTGACCCAATGCTGCAGCAGACGCGAGTTGTGTGGGTCGAGGACAGGCATGTGACGAGTGACCCGGCCAGGATACGGGCAGCAGTTTGTGGTGAGGATCGACGCTTAGCTGGGGAACGCCGGCGCGGGCAGCTCGAGCACAGACTCTGTGGTTTTGCGCAACTCCGTGCGGCGCATCCAGAAGTAGACGGCCAGACCGCATACGGTGGCCACCGAGAACGCCACGACCGCGTTGCCGAGAAAGAACGCCCAACCCAGTTGCCGCAAGCTGGCCAGCAGGCCGCCATGGAAGGACGAAAGCGGTACCCCCGCGAAACGCGCGCCGACGGCGTAGCTCAACGAATAGAACAGCGGCGCCGTCAACGGGTTCATCAGGAACGTCCCCGACAGCGCGGCTCCGCGATGCAGCCCGAGGCTTTTCGCCACATAGAACGCGACCACCGAACCAACGGCGAAGCTCGGAAAGATCCCTATGAAGATACCGCTGGCGAAACCGAGCGCCGTGCGCGCCGGAGTCGTCTTCTCGGTGGCCCAGGAAATGAGTTGCGATTTGATCCGTTCCGTAAAGGTGGCCGTTTGCGGATCGCCTGGCGCATACGCGCCCGATGCGTTGGTGCTGTGAAGCGTCACGCTTATTGTTTTGCATGCAAGGGACCAAACTCGCGCGCGGGCGCTGTGAGGGCCGCTGAGGCCCTATGAATGCGGGGTTTGGTGCGCGGCCGGGGCGCGCGGTTCACGTCGGTCGCGCACGCGCCACAGAGATTTTTCTGCCGGGTTCGCGGTAAAAACTTCCCGGACGCGTCCGCGTGCGCGGCTGTGGCGGTGTTCAGGCTGGAGCGAGAGGTTCCGGGTTGGAGCGAGAACGGCGCCGGGCCGGTGTTACGTCCAGCATACGTTGCAGGTGCCTCTTTCCGCCGCAGGGGCGTGTCGGCAATGCACGGAAAACCCGCAGGGCCGCCCGCTGGCACGAGGGTGATCCCCGCCATAGCGTCGAAGCCCGAAAACAGAGCCGCCGGCGTAAGCCCGCGGGCCGAGGCATCAATAGAGTTCGGGGCGAAGCCGGCGATCGACGGCTCGGATGCGGCGGTCGGCTCGGGTGCGGCGTCTCAGTCGAGTCCAACGGGCTGTCTAGATAAACGCAACCGAGCCGTCGGCGCGATAGCCTGTTGTGCGCTTCCAGGGGCCCGGCGGGTAGTAGGGGAACGCTTCTTCGTTCAGCTCGACTCCCCAGCCTGGTTTGTTCGGGATTTCCACGTAGCCGTCCTTCTTGACCATCAGGGGCTCTTTGAGTACGTCTTTGTGGGCTCCCGAATCCGGGGCGTGGTATTCGAGAATCAGGAAGTTGGGGGTGGAGGCGGCGAAGTGGACGTTGACGGCCGTCGCCAGCGGGCTCATCGGATTGTGCGGCGCGACCATCATGTATTGCGCTTCGGCCATGGCCGCAATTTTCTTCAGCTCCATGATGCCGCCGCAGACGCAGATGTCCGGCTGCACGATGTCGAGCGCCTGGATGTTGATCAGGTCGCGAAACTCGTATTTGGTGTAGTTGCACTCGCCGCTGGCCAGCGGAATGTTGACGTGCTCGGAAAGCTTCTTCATGGCGTCGGCGTTCTCGGCGCGGATGGGCTCCTCGAGCCAGAACGGGTAATACGGCTCGATCTCGCGCGCCACCCGGATGGCGCGTGACACTTCAAAAAAGCGGGCGTGAATATCGACCGCGATATCGACGTCGGGGCCCACGGCGTCGCGCACGGCCTTGACGCGCTGGCCGGCGATGCGGGTGACCTCGTTGTAGGGCATCTGGTTGTCGCCCGGGTTGTGCGGCGACATCTTGACAGCCGTGTAGCCGTACTTTTCGATGAGCCGGTGCGCGCTCTCGGCGGCTTCCTGCGGATTTGCGCCGCCGATGCTCTGGTAGACCCGTACCTTGTTGCGCACGCGCCCGTTGAGCAGCGCCCACACCGGCAGGCCGGCGGCTTTGCCCGCGACGTCCCACAGGGCGTGCTCGATGCCGCTGAGGGCCGCGTTCGAAACCGCGCCGCCGGGGAAGCGCGTCGTGTTGTACATCAAGTCCCATAGGAACTGCACGTTGCGCGGATCCTGGCCAATCAGCCAGCCCTTGAAGTCTTCGATGACCTTGACGGTGGCCTCGTCGGGCCCCACCGAATAGGCTTCGCCGATGCCCGAGATGCCTTGATCGGTTTCGACCTTGACGTAGAGCCAGTTGCGCTGCGAGATCGTGCGGCTGCCGCCGGAGAGGTCCGACTGGCGCGCGGTGCCGATGAGGAACGTCTTGATGTCGGTGATCTTGAGGGCCGGCTTTTCGCCGACGCGGCCCCAGTCCTGGAGTTGCGGCGCGGCGGCCAGCGGGGCGGCGGCGAGGCCGGCTTGTAAAAAGTGCCTGCGTTGCATGGGGGCTCCTGAAAGGAATGGGCTCGAGGTGTCTTGCTCGGAATCGCCCCGGAGACAACTTCGCGGTTCGGTTAGACCATACTACATCGGGCGGCGCCGAAGCGAATCGGCAGCCGTCCACTCACCAATTCTTGGTGGCCCGAAGGGGGCGCCATGGACCGTTGCGGTGGTGCGTTTCGCCCAATGGGAGGCGTGCTCGCCTCATCCCCGAGAGCGCCTGGACGAAGGTCATCGCAGTTTCGCGCTCTTAAGCCATCTAAGTGATTGGGGATACGAAGGAGCGAAACGCGCTGATTTATCCCCACAGGCGGCACGGTCCCTTCCACCGCCTGTGGGCCCAGGTTTTGCAACAAGCACTATTCCATGACTATCCCCAAGCGGACGCTATGAGTTCCGTCACCCTGGCCGAGCGGCCACGTTCGAGGTTGCGGCGCCGCCAAAAGGGGTGATAATTGAAGGGAAGGATCTGACAGCGCACTACTGTCTAAATCGATGCGTGGCGGCTAGAAAAGCCGCCGGGGCGACAATTCAGAGGCGCCCAGGTCCAGCGGTGCAGGAGGTGAAGTATGCCGAGGGACAGCTTCGAGTTCCGGATCGGCTTCCGCAAGCTGCTGATCGGCTTTCTTGTAACGCTAGTACCGGTGAACCTCGTAGCCCTTTACGCCGCTTCCGAAAGCGCCCGGAGCCTGCAGGTCACCGTCGGAACCTATTTCAAGACCATCGCGCAATCAACCGCCGAGCGCATCACCGACTTCATTCATGAACGTGCCACGCACGTGGCCATCATCGCTTCCGACCCCGCTCTCATCGACCTGGTGACCGCGGCGAACCGTTCCTACGAAGGCATGTCCGACGAGGCGATAGCCCGCCGTATCGAGGAAATCGAGGCAATATGGCCGACCCCGAAGGCCGACGCCATTGTGAACCGCATCGTCTCGTCGCCCGTCTCGGCCAGCCTACGGCATTTCCTTGAGCTGGACCCGCGTTTCTTGCGCATCACCGTCACCGACGCCCGAGGCGCGACCGTCGCCGCCACGCACAAGACCATCGACTACTTCCAGGCCGACGAGCCCTACTGGCAGGAGATCTATAACGAAGGCCGCGGAGCCGTCGGAATCACCGATGTCGAGAACGACGTCGTCACCAAGGCCAACTACGTGGGGATCGGCGTCCCGGTGCTCGACCCGGCTACGAATCGCTTCGTGGGCACAGTCGACGCGCTGGTCGAGGTATCGAGCCTGTTTCCTATCGTTGCCGCAGCCGAATTCGGGGCAACTGGCAGGGCGCTGCTGGTGAGAGAGGACGGCACCGTGATCCGGGGTCCCAACACGACGCTGTCGATGGGCCTGAAATCGGAGGAATTCCTGGCCGTGATGGACGCTCTCCACAGCATTCAAGGACGCCAGACCGGCTATCTGGTGGCGAACCTGGGGGAGGCCGGCGGCAAAACGATGATCGGCTTCGCCGATACCGGGCTCAAAGAGGACTTCAAGAACCTGGGTTGGGTCGTGCTCGTGGCGCAACCGACCACAGAGGCTTTCGCCGCGATCCGAACTACGCAGCGGCTGATTCTGCTGATTGCGGCTCTGGCATTTCTGGCGGTCGTCTTCGTGGGAGTTTACTTCTCGCTGCACCGCAAGGGCGAGATTGAGGAGACCGAAGAGGACTTTCACACGCCGCTGGTGAATTCGTAACAGTTGGGTCAGGGATAGGATTCCCGGGGGGCCGGCAAGGGCGTAGCGGCCACGCCCTCGTTTCGGGTTGCGGACAATCCGAGAGACAAGTCGCGTTGCCCAAATTCGCCAACGACTCACAGCGCGCGTTCGGTTCGGCAGCGGGCGTAGCGCGCTACACCCCCGCGCAGCATCGCGGCGCCGCCCGAGCTACTGCATGGGCGTCTTGGCGGTTACGTATCCCAGATCGGGGAACGGCATCGGCCCGGCTCGCAGCGCTTTTTCGTGAAAGGATGTCAGGCTGAAGTCCTGGGTTTCATTCTGGTAGTGGTCGCGCACGCGCAGCCATTCTTTCCAGCCGAAATATTGCAGCGGCAGGCGCGCCGAGGTGAGCATCACGCGCTGGATCTTGTCGCGCGCGCCTTCGACTTCCTGGTAGGCCTTCTCACGCAACAGCTTCATGGCGTCCTCTTCCGACATGTTCTTGGTGTGCATGCGGATGTCGACGATGGCGTCGGTGAGGATGCGCATCTTCTGCTTGATGAAAATAACTTTCAGTTCGTTGCCGCCCGGAAGTCCGACGTCGACCGCCGAATCGGTCATATAGGCGCCCCAGCCGTCCATGAACGCCGGGTTGCCCTGCGCCCGCAGCAGGCGCCGGTAAAGCGGCTCGGTGGCGTTGGCAAACTCGCGTGCTTCGTAATAGCCCGGGATAGCGTATTCGATCGTCAGCAGCCGGAGCTGAAAAAGATTATATTCGCGCAGCTTCGACAGCTCGCGCGCCCGCGGCCAGTCGGAGGGAATCGGGGTCACCATGAACAGCGCCGCCAGCTTGGGCTGCAGCGGCGGAGCCCCCAGGAAATTGGCCACGGGGTTGTTGGCGCGCAGAAACTCCGGCGTTTCGATCACCTTCAGGTTGTTGCCGGGAGGCAGCGGCGCCAGCTCTTTGTCCTGCACGAACTTCTTGTCGTCTTCGATGTCGCGGTTGATCTGGTCCAACAGTCCCGAGCCGTCCCTGAGCCGGTTTTCGTCGCTGACGACGTCGAGCACATCGCGGATCAGCGCGTCGTCGGTCGGCGGGCGCTGGTTGCCGTAGATCTGCTTGTGCACGGGCCGCGCGGTCTCGATCAACTGCTTGGTGACGGTCTCGAGTTCGGCTTCGGCTTCGGAAAGCAGCTTGTCGGGCGTCTTGTCGGCGTTCCCGGTCCACAGCCGCAATTTCTTGGCGTAGAGCTCGGGGCCCAGGCGCCAGTCGTCCTGGTTGCGCTTGGCGAGGTCCTTATCGAGGTAGTCGTTGAAATCGTGCAGCGCGGCGAGGGCGGCCTTGGCGGCGGTGTCGTAGTCGGCCTTCAATTCCTGGGGCACTTCGGCGGCCAGCGTCTTCTCCACAAAGCGGACCGTGCCGTCGTTTTCCGAGCGCGCCGCCTCGGTCCATACCGTAGGCGAGGACTTCAGATTCTCTTTGGCCTGGTTGAGAAACTCGGGCACCTTGCCCAGCCGGGCGATGATATGGCGAAAGCGGTCGGGCTTGGAGGCGTACTCCAGGATGAACGGGCCATAGAGGGCGCGGCCCAACAACTGCACATAGACCACCGGGTTGTGCTCCTGGGTCTTGACGTCCTCCAACTCAAACAGTTCGCGCGCCGCCAGGTTTTCCGCGACGGCATAGTCGGCGAAAGGGTCCCCGGCGAGACGATTGCGGTCCGGCACCTTGTCGTGCAGATTTTTCTGAAAGTCTTTGAGCAACTGAATGCGCTTCTGAATTCCTTCGGCCGAGTAGTCGTCGAGCATCGTGTCCAGCGACAACTGCGTGGCCTCCTGGCCTTCCTGTTCACCACCACGAACGTGTTCGTGGTACCCCATTTCAGTAGCTTCGATCGGGGTCAACGCCAGCAGGTCGAAGACGAACGGCTCGACAACCGACTGAAACACCTGGTCTGGCGGATCCTCGGTTCTGCAGCCTGCCGCGAAGCAGACAAGGATGGAAATGATCGCGGCGAAGATATACTTCGGATGAGTTGGCATGGGTTCTCCCGGTGATGACTGGGAAGGCAAGAAGCCCCGCAGGCCCGCGCCTCACGGGTCAAGATGCGAAACAAACTCCTATCTTAGTGGAGGGATGGGACCCTCGCAACTGCCGGAATAGGGCCGGTGGGGGCCCGCCAACCCAGCGCGGTTTACGGCCTGGCTACCGGTGGCGAACGGAGCGACCTACCGAGGCCCCGCCATGGCATCCGGAGAGTTCCCCAGTGTGGGGAAAAACCCCGTCCCGGCCCGGCGACAGCGCCCATTGGGACACGTTCGCAACGCGTCGTACCCGAGCCGCGCGCGTCGGCAAGCGGTGGACTAACGCGCTAAATCGGCAAGGAAAAGGGAGAGGCTAGCTGGGGCGCAGGCGAAAGCACGGGGAGACACGCGAAGAGCCAAGCGGGCGGGACCAAGGGGGGACTGGGGGCGCGATGGAGCGCCTGGGCTGGCTCTCCGGACAGCCCACAATTGGGGCGGCCTCATCGAATAGCGCACGGCTTCCGCCGTGGGAAAACGCTACAACTCAAATCCTGCCCTGGAAGGGGCGGGGCAAGGTCACGGGCAGCACTGACGATGCCACGGGGCGGGTTCCCCCGCCCCATACGGCGATTAGTCGCGGCTGAGCTTGCGGCGCAGGTAGGCCGGCTTGTCGAGATCGTGGGGGTCCATCTCGGCCTCGGGCTCTTCTTCCTCCACCTCGCGGTTGATGGGATTGACCGCGGCCAGGTGGGACGCCGCCGCGGCGTGTGCGCGGGCCGTGGCCGTCGCCGGCTCCAGAACCCGTTCGCCGCGGTGACGGAACGCGGTGGCTTCGTGAACGGCCGCGCGCATTTCCGCCGCCGCCGCCGAACCGGCGTCCAACTGCTTCTTGGACAGCCCGACGTTTTCGCTGCGAAAGCCGGTGGCGATCACGGTGATCTTGACGTTGTCTCCCATGCCATCGTTGAGGATCGCGCCGAAGATGATGTTGGCGTCGGGGTCGGCCGCCTTCTGAATGATGGTCGAAGCCTCGTGCACCTCGTGCAGGCCGAGCTTCGACGAACCGGTGATGTTGATCAGGATGCCGCGCGCGCCTTCGATGCTGGCGTCTTCGAGCAGCGGGCTTGAGATGGCCTTGCGGGCCGCCTCGACCGCGGCGCTCGATCCGCCGGCGATGGCGGTCCCCATCACCGCATAGCCCATGCCGTGCATGATGGTGCGCACGTCTGAGAAATCGCGGTTGATGATGCCCGGCACCGTGATGATGTCGCTGATGCCCTGCACGGCCTGGCGCAGAATGTTGTCGGCGATGCGAAACGACTCGAAGAAACTGGTGCCGCGCTCGACCACTTCGAGCAGCCGTTCGTTGGGTATGGTCACCACGGTGTCGACGACTTCCGCCAGCTCGGCGAGGCCTTTTTCGGCGATCGCCATCCGCTTGGCGCCTTCGAACGAGAACGGCTTGGTGACAACGGCGACGGTGAGCGCGCCCAGTTCTTTGGCGAGCGAGGCAACGATGGGAGCGGCGCCGGTGCCGGTGCCGCCGCCCAGGCCCGAGGTGACAAACACCATATCGGTGTCGCTGAGCAGCTCGATCAGCCGCTCGGTGTCCTCGAGGGCGGCTTTGCGGCCGATCTCGGGGTCGGAGCCCGCGCCGCGCCCGCTGGTGAGCTTGGTGCCGATCTGCACCTTGATCGGTGCTCGCGAAACCCGCAGCGCCTGTTCGTCGGTGTTGATGGCGGCGAACTCGACGCCTTCGACGGACGCTTCGATCATGCGGTTGACGGCGTTGCAGCCGCCGCCGCCGACCCCCACGACCTTGATCCGCGCGGTGGGACGCAGGTCCTCTTCAAAGGTGAATTTCACCGCGTCCTGTTGCTGCTGCTCTTGGTTCTCGTTCATGTCGTTCCCTTTCCCGTTGAGGTTTCGACCGCTTTGTTCCATTCGACCGCTTCCTATTCAAACAGGGTTTTGAGCCACTCGGTAACCCGGTCGCGCTTGCGCGTGCGATGCAGGCGAAGACGCTGGGCGTAGAGAACGAGCCCGATCACAGTGGCCCAGCCGGGGTGATCGAGTTCGTCGGGCAAGTCGTCGAGCTGCGGAGGCAGGCCCACCCGCGCGTTCGCGTTCAAGACGGCTTCGGCGATATCGCAGCTTCCCGCCAGGCAGGCCAGCCCACCGGTAAGCACCACGCCGGCGACCAGGCGGTTTTCAAAGCCGCTGCGGGAGAGTTGCAACGCCATCATCTCGAAAAGCTCTTCGCAGCGAGCCTCCAGAATCTCGTTGAGCAGGCGGCGCGGCTTTTCGCGCAACCGGCCGTCGTTGAGGCCCGGCGCCTCGACCATGACGTTGAGCGGGGTCTGCGCCGCGGGCACGCAGCCATACTGCTCCATGATCTGCTCGGCGGCCTCGCGCGGCGTGCGCAACACCGAGGCCACGTCGTTGACGAAGTGCTCGCCGCCCAGCGGCAGGCTCATCGCCAGTTGCAGGTCGCCCTCGAGGTAGGCCACCAGCTCGACCGAGCTGGAGCCCATGTCGGCGACCGCCACGCCCATCTCGCGCTCCTGCTGTTCGAGCACGGCGTGCGAAGCGGCGAAGCCCTCGAACAGCGTCTCCTCGACGACCACTCCAGCGCGGTTGACGACCACGCGGATGTTGTTGTGTGCCTGCGCCAGCGCCGAGACCACCTGCACGTGAACGTCGAGACGGCTGCCGTGCATCCCCAGCGGATTGCGCAAACCCGACTGGCCGTCGACCGAGAACTCCAGCGGAATCACCTGCAGCACAGTGCGGTCGTCGCTGAGCGGGCCTTGCGTGGCGGCCTTGATCACCGCGTCGACGTGTTCTTTTTGGATTTCGCTTTCCCAGGAGGGCAGATTGATGTAGCTGTGGCTGACGTTGTTCTTGACGTGCGGGCCGCCCACGCCGACCACGGCGTTGTCGATGGTGACCCCGCCGTTGCGCTCGGCCTCTTCGATCGCCTTCTCGAGCGAGGCAAGCACCGGATCCTGATCGGCGATCACGCCCCGCGACCAGCCCTCCGCCGGAGCCGAGCCGTGGCTGATGAAGCGCAGCCGCGAATTTTCCTCGAGCGCCACCAGACAACGCGTGGAGCGGCTGCCCAGATCGAGCCCAACCAGATAATCGTGTGGTTTCGGCATATTGTTCAGAGCCGCGCGCGTCGGCTGGCGATGGCGGTGAAGCGGCCCGTTTTCCCACCTTCGGCGATCGTCCAACGTGTCTTCACTGCTCGTCGCGGCTCGTTTCCTTCACTGCTCTGGCGCTCAGCGCTGCGCCACCGGCTCGTGCTCCAGCGCCACCTGACCCTTGAAACGCAAGTCGACCATCTTCACGATGCCGTATTTCTGTTTCCAGGCCGGGAAGTTACTTAAGAATACTCCGAAGCGGTGCCGAAAGTTGTCCTCGCCCATCTGCAGCTCGATCGCCTCGCCGTGGAAGGCGGCGGTCGCCTTGGCATTGTGCGGGTCGGCCACGTTGACCTCGGAGACCATCGAACTCCAATGCGGCTCTTCGCTGTCGAGCGCGCCGAGCAGATCCAGATACAGCCGGATACGGCTCTGGCGGTCGGCGAGCGGCTGCTCGGGCGTCACACCGGAAATCACCGGCAAGGTCAGCCGCGCTTCCTCGGGCAGATCGAGAAACACGCCATAGGCGTCGACCAACTGCGTCGTCTCGCCATGGCTGCCTTTCTCGCTCACGCGCGCAAACGCCACCGGGCGGCGCTCGTCGATGTGGGCCCAGATCTGATGCGTCCAGATGCGCGCGACGGTGGCCTGCTCGACCCAGGGCAGCGCGGCGATCTGCTCGCGGCGCTCCTCGAGCGGCACGTCGAACAGGTTCTTGCCGAAGTCGGCCTCGAAGATGGCGCGCACCTGCTCCGGTTTCACGTACGAGAGCCCGCTGACCAGCAGGTCGCTGCCGTCGGCGGCGAAAGCGAACCGCCGGTCGGTGTGCAAAAAGCGCTCCAGCGAATAGGCCGAGGTGACGCACAGCGCCCCCGCCAGCACCACGATCGCGATGCGCCGCAGGGGCAGTTGCCGCCAGTCGCCCAGCCGGCGGCTGACCCGCACGGGTTTATTGCGCCGCAGATAGGACGAGGATTCCTTCGCCGCCTCGCCGTTGGTTTTGCCTCGCGCCATGAATCTCCCACTACCCGGAGGCTAACGCCCCACCGAAACCTTCGCACCGCGCGAAGCCAGTTCGCTCAGCAGCTTTTCGCCCGCCTGCCAGATGCTGCCGGCGCCCAGCGTCAGAATCGCGTCGCCGGGCCCGGCCAGCGCCACCGCCCGGCCGATCGCCGTCTCCATCGAATCGACGTATTCCACCTTGCCGCCCTGCACCGCCCGGATGCGCGCGGCCAGCTTGCTGGCGTCGACACCCTCGATCGGCTGCTCGCCGGCACTATATATATCGAGGACGAACAGCGAGTCGCAGTCGGTGAAGCAGCGCGCGAACTCATCCGCCAGCAGGTGGGTGCGCGAATAGCGGTGCGGCTGGAAGATCACGTGGATCTTGCCGAACTGGCAGGTTCGCGCCGCCGCCAAGGTGGCTGCGATCTCGGTGGGGTGGTGGCCGTAGTCGTCGATGACGGTGACGCCGGCCGCCTCGCCGCGAATCTGAAAGCGCCGGTCGACGCCACTGAAGCTCGCCAGCCCCTCGCGGATCACCTCAGGCTCGATCTGCAGCTCGAGGCCAACCAGGGTCGCCGCCGCCGCGTTCAACACGTTGTGGCGGCCCGCGCCGTGGACCAGAAATTCGCCCAGGTCGCGCTCGCCGAGCGTCAACCGGAAACGGCTTTCGAGGTGCCCGCAACGCACGTCGGAAACCTTCAGGTCGGCGTCGGGCGAGCGCTCGACGGTGCCGTAGGTGCGCACCTGGCGTTTCACCCGCGGCAGAATCTTGCGCACGTTCGCGTCGTCGATGCACAGAATCGCCGAGCCGTAGAAAGGCACCCGGTTGGCGAACTCGACAAAGGTATCGGCCAGCGCCTCGAACGAGCGGTAGTGGTCGAGGTGCTCGTGGTCGATGTTGGTGATCGCCGCCAGGATCGGCGTCAGCTTCAACAGCGAGCCGTCGCTTTCGTCGGACTCGACCAGCAGCAGGTCGCTCTTGCCCAGCTTGGCGTTCGAACCCATCGAATCGACGCGCCCGCCGACGACGACCGTGGGGTCCTTGCCGGCGTGGTTGAGCACTGCGGCGGTCATCGAGGTCGTCGTGGTCTTGCCATGGCTGCCGCCGATCGCAATGCCGTACTTGAGCCGCATCAACTCGGCCAGCAGCTCGCCGCGCGGGATCACCGGGATCTTGCGTTCGCGCGCCGCCGCCAACTCCGGGTTCGACTCGGGGATCGCCGAGCTGACCACGATCGCCTCGGCGCCGGCGATGTTTTCGGCGCGGTGGCCTTCGAAGGTTCGCGCGCCCAGCTTCGCCAGCCGCGCCGTCACCGCCGAGGCGCGCAAGTCCGAACCGCTGATCGGATAGCCCAGGTTCAGCAGAATCTCGGCAATGCCGCTCATACCGATGCCGCCGATCCCAATGAAGTGGATGTGGCGGTGCTTGATGGGGATTTCTTTAAACAGCATGGGTGAAACAGTTGATCCGTTGATGGTTGATCGGTTGATCCGAATGATCTGTCAGTCCGCTACTCAGCTGCCCTTGCCCGTCACTCTCAAACCCTGCGCCACGCAACCCGGGTCAACCTTCAACGGATCAACATTCAACGGCTAATCAACCCGATCAGCCTCTCCGCCGCCAGGGCGGCCGCACCGGGCTTGGCCAGGGTGCGGGCGGCTTGCTCCATTTGCTCCAGGGTCGCGGGCGAATCGAGCAAACGCTCGACTTCCTCCACCATGCGTTCGCCGTTCCAATCGCTGTCGAGTACCAAGCGCGCGCCGCCGGCGGCTTGCATGGCCTCGGCGTTGCGGACCTGATGATCGTCGGCGGAGAACGGGAACGGGATTAATATCGATGCCCTCCCGGCGGCGGCAAGCTCTCCCACCGCGGAGGCGCCGGATCGGCAGATGACGAGGTCGGCTTCGGCGAAAGCCTGGGGCATCTCGTCGAAAAAGGGCACGACCTGCGCGTTGGCACGGTACAAAGCGTAGGCGGAATGTATTCCATTATATTCTTTTGGGCCCGTCTGGTGCAGAAACTTAAGCTCTTCCAGACGTTTTTTTGAGCTCCACAGCTCGATCGCTTCGACGGCTGCCCGGTTGAGCCGCTGCGAGCCCTGGCTGCCTCCGGTGATCAGCACCGTGAAGGGCCGGCCGTGGGGTTTCGGCGGCACCTGGAAGAATTCATCGCGGATCGGGATACCGCTGAACTCGCTGCGCCCGGGGCGAAAGTATTCCTCGCCGCGCGGGAACCCGAGCAGCGCGTGCGAGACGAAGCGGCCAACCAAACGATGCGCCAGGCCCGGCTTGGCATTGGGTTCGACCACCACGATCGGAATCTTCCGCAGGATCGCCGCCAGCAGGACAGGTCCGGCCACGTAGCCGCCCAGGCTCAGCACCGCCGCCGGCCGTTGCCGGTCGAGCAGCCGGCCCGCTTGCCACAGAGCTTGGGGCAGTCGAATCATCGTTTCCATCTGGCGCCGGATCGAGACGCGATTGAGCGCGCCCACCGCCAGCAACGTCAGCGGAAAGCCTTCCTGGGGGACCAGGCGGCTCTCCAGGCCGCGGGCGGTGCCGACAAACCGGCAGCAATATCCGCGGCGGCGCAACTCGCGCGCAATCTGCAAGCCCGGGATCACGTGCCCCCCCGTGCCCCCGGCGGCGATCAAAAAGCTGGCGCCCTCCCTCACATCCTCAGCCTAGCGCGTCGATTTTCGAAAAACCGGGCGCCGGGCGCCGAAAGCCAGGCCCCAGGAAACAGAGCCGCGGGCGGAAGCCCGCGGGCGGCCGCGAAGACCAACGGGAGCCCGGGAGTTCTTGCCGCTTCGGCGTGCACCCTTCCGGGTGCGCCTCTGATTTCGCGCTTCGCGGGTTTCTTGCCGCGGTTGCACAGACCTTGGGCAAAACAAAACGGCCCGTGCCCACCCTGGGCAGGCCGGAGGCCTGCCCCACTAGGTTCGATGCTGACTGACATTGAGCAGGACCCCCGCGGCGGCTAGCGCCGAGACCATGGCCGTTCCGCCGTAGCTCACAAACGGCAGCGGCATGCCTTTGGTCGGCAGCATGGCGAGCACTACGCCCAGGTTCAGCATCGCCTGGCAGACGATCATCGCCGTCAGCCCGCCCGCCAGGTAGCAGCCGAAACGGTCGGGCGCGCGCAGCGCCGTCGACAGGCCGCGCCACAGGATGATCGCGAACGCCAGGGCGATCAGGCAGCCGCCGATCAGTCCGGCTTCCTCGCCGATCACCGCGAAAATGAAATCGGTGTGCGCCTCGGGCAGAAAGCGCATCTTCTGGCGGCCCTGCATCAGCCCCTGGCCGAGCCAACCTCCGGTGCCCACCGCGATTTCCGACTGCAGGATCTGGAAGCCGGCGCCCAGCGGGTCCGACTCGGGGTTGAGGAAGATGAAGAAGCGCCGGACACGATAGGGCTCGATCCAGATCGCCATCGCCAGCAGCGGCAGACCCGCCAGCACGGCGCCGGCAAAAAAGCGGAAATTCAGGCCGGCGAACCAGAACACCACGGCCGCCAGCACCACCAGTGAGAAAGCCGTGCCCAGGTCGCGGCCGCCTAACACCAGCGCGCAGAGCACGCCGACGATCAGCCCCGCGCCGGCCAGGGTGTGCCACTCGTTGATGCGGTCGGTGCGCGACTCGAGGTAGAACGCCAGGAACAGGATCAGCGCCAGCTTGGCGAATTCCGAGGGTTGGATCGAAAACAGATCGCCGACATGGATGAAGCGGTGAGTGTTGGCCGTCTGGCCGACCGCGAGCGCCGCCACCAGCAGGATCACGGTGATGCCCAGCACCGCGAACACGGTTTTCTGGCGGCGCAGTTGCTGGTAGTCGAAATACATCAACCAGCGCATCGCGGCCAGGCCCGCCCCCACCGCGATCAACTGCTTGACAACGTAGCGCATCGACGCCACCGGCCCGCCCGCCGTGGCGCTGAACACCATCAGGATCCCGAAAAACATCAGCGCCAGCACGGCGCCGCACAAAACCCGATCGTATTGCAGTGTCCTAGGCATGATGTCTTCTCACGTGGCACCGGCAATTTTGCCTGTGCTCTGGCTTGATGGCACAGGTAGTCTGACCCGTGCTGTTGCTGGTTTGGTGGCGCACGCTTGCTTCCGCCCGACGGCTCCGACGAGACCCCGGGCCGTCTCGCCTGCCCGTGCAAAAACACAGGCACGATTGCCTGTGGCACTTCATATGCCTGCGCCACGTCATGCCAGCGCTCCTACCAACTGCTTGAATACGCGGCCGCGGTGGCCGTAGTTCTGAAACTGGTCGAAGCTGGCGCAGGCCGGCGCGAGCAAAACCGTGTCTCCGGGCTTCGACTGCCCCCGCGCATATTCGACGGCGCGCTCGATGTCGCCGGCGGAATGAATCGCCACCCAGCCGTCGAACTGCACGGCCATTTTCGCCGCCGCCGCGCCGATCAGAATCGCCGCCCGCGCGCGCTGCTTGAGCGGCTCGCGCAGCGCGTAGTAGTCGGAGCCTTTTTCCGAGCCGCCCAGGATGACCCACAGACCGCCGTCGAACGCCTCGATCGCTTTCAGCGTCGCATCCACGTTGGTCGCCTTCGAGTCGTTGTAGTAGTCGACGCCGTCGAGCGTGCGGACGTATTCGAGGCGATGCTCGACCGCGGTGAAGCTCTGCAGCGCGGGGCCGATGGCATCGGCGGGCACGCCAGCCAGCGAGCTCGCCGCCACCGCCGCCAGGGCGTTCTCGAGATTGTGCGCGCCGCGGATCGGCAAGGCCGTCTCGCCGATGCGTGTGCCGTTGAACACGATCCAGCCGTCTTGGACGCCGGCGCCCGACTCAAGCGGCTGCGTGCGGCTGAACCAGCAGACCTGCCCGCGCGCCTGGGGAGCGAGTTCGCGGCAAACCGCGTCGTCGGCGTTGAGCACGGCATAGTCGCCGGCGGTCTGCGCCAGGAAAATGTGCGCCTTGGCCTGCGCATAGCCGGCCAACGTCTTGTGGCGATCGAGATGATCGGGCGTGATGTTGAGAATCAAGGCGATCTCACAGCGCAAGTGGCTCATCGCTTCGAGCTGAAAGCTGGAAAGCTCCAGCACGTTCCAGGTATCGTCCTCCGATTCGTCGACGATCGAAAGCAGCGGCCGGCCGATATTGCCCGCCACGCAAACTTTCCAACCCGCCGACCGCAGAATATGGCCCAGCAAAGAAGTCGTCGTGGTCTTGCCATTGGTGCCGGTAACGCCGATCACATGGCCGCGCAGAATCGAGGCCGCCACCTCCAACTCGCCCACGACCAAGACGCCCGAGCGCCGCGCTGCTTCGAGTTGCGGCAGATCCCAGGGAACGCCGGGCGAAGGGATGATCATGTCCTGCGAGGCGAACAACTCATCGGGATGCCCGCCCAGATGAAGCGTGACGCCCAAGTTCCGCAGTTCCGGAGCCACCGCCCCCACCTTTTCGGGAGACTGACTATCGGTAGCCGTCACGACCGCGCCGCGAGCCACAAAAAAGCGAGCCGCCGCCCGGCCCGATTCGCCCAAACCAACGACGAGCACACGAAGACCGTGGAAGTCGATGGGTTGAACTCGGTTGTTCCGTTGATCGTTGATCGGTTGATCCGGGTTCGGCATCGATTGTGGCTTCCGTGCGTTCAGGGCCGCCGCCCTCTTGATCCGCTCTCCATACTCTCCGGCCTATCGCCGCATGCGTTCATCAGTCCCACCATCACTCGGATCAACCGATCAACTGCTCAACGGAGTTTCAACGTACTCAACGCCAACAGCGACCAGACCAGCCCGGCGATCCAGAAGCGAATAATCACTTTCGATTCGGGCCAGCCGAGCGCCTCGAAATGATGGTGCAGCGGGGCCATCTTGAACACCCGTTTGCCGCGCAGCTTGAAGCTGCCGACCTGCAGGATGACCGACAGCACCTCGGCGACAAACACACCGCCGACGAACAGCAGCAGAATCTCCTGCTTCACCAAGATTGCGATCGTGCCCATCGCGCCGCCCAGCGCCAGCGAACCGACGTCGCCCATAAAAATTTCCGCCGGGTGGCAGTTGTACCAGAGAAACGCCAGGCTCGCGCCGACCAGCGCGCCGCAGAACACGGTCAGCTCGGCCGCCTGCGGCACGCGCGCGATGTCGAGGTAGACTGCGTACTCGCGGTGTCCGGCGACATAGGAGAGCACCGTCAGCGCGCCGCCGCAGATGATCGTCAGCCCGATCGCCAGACCGTCGAGGCCGTCGGTGAGATTGACCGCGTTCGACGAGCCCACCAGGACGAAGAACAAGAACCCAAAGAAAAACACGAAGGCGAACGGATAGGTCCAGGGGTTCCCCAGCAGGCTGGCGATGACCAGCGTCGGGCGCACGCTCTTGAAAAACGGCAGCACCAGATCGGGCTCGTAGGCGCCGCGCGCATACATCCACACCAACGCGGCGCAGATCAGCAGCGTCATGGCGAGTTGTAGCAGCATCTTCTTGCGAGCCGTGAGGCCGAGATTCTGACCGTGGCGAATCTTGGTGGAGTCGTCGAGAAAGCCGATGAATCCGAAGCCGACCAGCGCGAACAGCGCGATCCAGACGTAGAGATTGCTCAGGTTCGCCCACAGCAAGGTCGGCACCACGATCGAGACATTGATCAGCAGGCCGCCCATGGTCGGCGTGCCGGCTTTGCACTGGTGCGACTTGGGGCCGTCCTCGCGAATGTGCTGCCGGATCTGGAACGCTTGCAGCTTGCGGATCAGCCACGGCCCGAGCATCAGCCCCAGCCCCAACGCGGTGAGGCTCGCGAACGCGGTGCGCACCGTGATGTAGCTGAACACACGCAGCGGGCTGAAATGCGGAAACAGTTGCTCGTAGAGAAGGTGGTACAGCATTAGAAGCCACCCGCGCTTGCCGCTAACAGAAACATCGCGCGCCGCGGGCCGCACAGTGGCGCAGGCCTCCGGCCTGTGCAAATCCGCCGGCCTGGCAACGTTCCCGGTTGGCAACCGCCGGCGTCCAGATGCTTGGGCAGGCAAGATCCCTGCCCCACTGGCCGGACCGACATTCGTGCGTGGAACTTAGCGCGCAACTTTCTCCACCGCCTTCTCCAATCCCACCGCCCGCGACGCTTTGAACAGCACTGCGTCGCCGGGCTCCAGAAATCCCGCCAGAAATTCGCCGGCGGCTTCGGCATCGTCGAAAAAATGCGACGCGGAGCCGGCCAGCCCGGCGGCCACCGCTCCCGCCGCGATCTCGCGAGCATTGCCCTGGACGGCCACCAGCACGTCGGCCGCCTGGGCCGCCGCCGCGCCGACCTGGCGATGCAGCGCCGCCGCGGCTTCGCCCAACTCGCGCATCTCGCCCAGCACGGCCACGCGCCGCCGGGCGGGGGTCTGCCGCAGCACTTCGAGCATCGCCAGCACCGCCGCCGGGTTGGCGTTGTAGGAATCGTTGAGCACCTTCACGCCGCCGGCTTCGACGAACTCCCCACGCATGCGATACGCCTTCAACGCGGCGACGGCTTCGACCAACTCGGGCGGCTCGATTCCGAACACGCCCGCCACCGCGATCGCCGCCGCGGCGTTGGCGACGTTGTGGCGGCCCGGCAGCGGACTCGCCAGCGCCGTCTCGCAAGCCGCGCCCGCGTTCGCTCCAGCGCCTGCATTCCGGCGCTCGCCGCGCGGCGTCCAACGCAGCGTAAAACGCATGCCCTGCGGCCCCAGCGACTCCAGTTTT
Organism: Terriglobia bacterium; assembly: GCA_963824095.1. Lineage (GTDB taxonomy): Bacteria > Acidobacteriota > Terriglobia > Bryobacterales > UBA6623 > JBBDWJ01. The sequence continues at coordinate 626,811 of CAWGNS010000007.1, forward strand.
TCCGCGCGATAGTCGGCCTGGGACTCGACGGCGAAAGTCCGCGAGCATCCGGGATGAACCTGGGCGAAGCGGCTCACGCGCTCGTCGCCCGCATTGAGCACGGCCACGCCTTGCGGCCCCAGGCTTTCGATCAACTCGCGCTTGGCCAGCGCGATCTCGTCGACCGACTCGAAAAACTCCAGGTGCGCGGCGTTGACGTTGGTCACCACGCCGACCGTCGGCCGGGCGATCGCGGCCAGCCGGCGAATCTCGCCGCGATGATTCATGCCCATCTCGAGGACGCCGATTTCGGCGTCGTCGCCGATCCGCAACAGCGACAGCGGCAGCCCGAACTCGTTGTTCAGGTTGCCCTCGCTTTTCGAAACCCGGTAGCGCGTCGCCAGCAAAGCCGCCACGGCCTCCTTGGTCGTCGTCTTGCCGTTGCTGCCGGTGACGCCCACCAGCGGCTTTCCCCAGCGACGCCGCGCCGCCGCCGCCAGCCGCCGCAAGGCCTCGGCGGGGTCGTCGACGCCCCACACGCGCCCGACGCTGCCGCCGGCCGCCCGGCGCGCCTCGACCCAGGCATTCGACGCCACCACTCCGGCGGCGCCGCGCCCGAGCGCCGCGTCGATATAGTCGTGCCCATCGTGGTTGGGCCCGCGAATCGCGAAAAACAGGTCGCCCGCCGCCACGGTGCGCGAATCGATCGAATAGCCGCCGGCCAACGGCTCACCCACGCCCGGCGCGCCGGGCGCCGCAGTCTCCGCAGTTGCCGCTACCGGCGCCGCCAGCATTCCTTCGATCTGAGACAGAGCAAGCTTCACGAGCGTGGTTCGCCTTCAGGCTCCGCGCGGCCCGCCGCCGGAGCGTACCCCAGTTCCTGGAGCACCCGACGGGCCACTTCCCGATCGTCAAATGGAATCGACGTTTCGCCGATGCGCTGATAGGTCTCGTGGCCCTTGCCGGCAATCAAAACAATGTCGCCGCGCCTTGCTTCCACAAGGATTTTCCGGATCGCCTGCTCGCGGTCGGGCTCGGTCTCGAAGCGCGCGTCCACCCGCTGCAGCCCGATCCGGATGTCGTTGATGATCAGCAACGGATCCTCGCTGCGCGGATTATCCGATGTAAGAATTACGTAATCGCTCAAACGCCCGGCAGTTTCTCCCATCAGCGGGCGCTTGGTGCGGTCGCGGTCGCCGCCGCAGCCGAACACGGTCAAAATCCGGCCCGGCCGCTTGGAGCGGGCCAGCAACTGCCGCGCCGACTGAATCAGGTTTTCCAGCGCGTCGTCGGTGTGGGCGTAATCGACGATCACCAGGAAGCGCTGCCCCTCGTCGACCGGCTCGAAGCGCCCCGGGACCGGCCGGCAAGCGGCGATACCGCGGCGGACGCCTTCCAGGTCAATGCCCAGCGACAGGCCAGCCGCGGCCGCCGCCAGCAGGTTGTGGACATTGAATTCGCCCTTGAGCGACGAGGCGATCGAGACCGTTCCCTGCGGCGTCTTGAGCCGGAAGCGGATCCCGGAAAAGTCGACCTGCACGTTTTCGGCCCGAAACGCCGCCTCCGGGCCCGAGCCGTAAAGCATCGGCTCGAAGCCATCGAGCGCGGCGAACTCGCGGCCCGCCGGGTCGTCGGCGTTGATCACTCCGATAGCGCGGCGGCGCGCCGCCGGCGCCTTCGAACAGCCGCCGCTTGGCGCGCGCATAGCTGGCCATGTCGCCGTGATAGTCGAGGTGGTCGCGGGTCAGGTTGGTGAATACGGCCGTGTGAAAGTCCATCCCAAAAACCCGCCGCAGCTCGAGCGCGTGAGAGGAAACCTCGAGCGTGGCGTGCGTGCCGCCCTGCTCGAGCAACTCGACCAGGTAGCGCACCAGGTCGAGCGATTCGGGCGTCGTGTTGACCGCCGCGTAGCGCCGGTCGCCGATCTTGTGCTCGATGGTGCCCAGCCGCGCCGTCACTGCGCCGGCGGCCTGCAGAATGGCGTCGACCGCGTAGACGGTGGTCGTCTTGCCGTTGGTGCCGGTGACGCCGGTCAGCTTGAGGCGGCGGTCGGGCCGGCCGTAAAAGCGCAGCGCCGCCAGCGCCAGCGCCTCGCGCCCGTGAGCCACACGCACCCAGACGTTTTCGAGTCCGGCCGGGGCGTCGCGTTCGCTGACGATCGCCGCGGCGCCCGCCGCCAGCACGGGCTCGACAAAGCAGTGTCCGTCGACGTGCTCGCCCGGGAACGGAAAAAAGACCTCTCCACGGCGGATTTTGCGCGAGTCGTATTGCAGGCCGGCGACGACGCAGTCGGGTATCGGCCCCCGAACCTGTTCCGCGTCCAGGAGCTCGTCCAGCTTCATCGCACCGCCGAGCCCCCCGGGACTCCCTGCGCAAAAGCGACGTGCACCGTCGCGCCGCGCACCACGGGCGTGCCCGCGGCCGGCGATTGCCGCAACGCCACGCCGCTACCGCGAATATCGAGCTGCAGGCCGAGCGAGGCGCTCTGGGCGACGACGTCGCGTACCGTGCGGCCCTGGAAATCGGGTACCACGCGGTCGGTGACGCGCAAGGCGACGTCTCCGGAGCCGGACGGCGCCGCGTCCGCCGCGTTGTTCGACTTAACCAAGTCCTGGGGATCGGGCTCGGAAAGCGGTCCCCGTACACCCATCGCCGTGACCACGATGGCGCCCTTGCCGCCGCCCTGCGAGTTCGCGGTCTCTTCCACCCAGGGCTCGTTGACATACTCCGCCAGTTGCTCGGGGTCGATGCGGCGCGAGGGGTGCTTCTGCGGGGGGACCGGCAAGCTGGGCCGCACGTCGCGGAAGCGCAGCGCCTGCGCGGCCAGGCGCGAAAACACCGGCCCCGCCACCTGTCCGCCATAGTGACTGCCTTCGGGCGAGTCGATGGCGACCACCACCACGATCGAGGGGTCGTTTACCGGTGCGAAGCCCACAAAATTCGCGATGTAGTCGTTAGGGGAATAAGCGCCCGTATCGGGATCGATCTTCTGGGCCGTACCGGTCTTGCCGGCGGCGCGATAGCCGGGGATCTGGGCCGCTACGCCGGTGCCGTCCTGGATCGTCTTTTCCATCATCGCGCGCAGCATGGCAGCCGTCTGCGCCGTGATGATGCGGTGCGGCGGGTCGGTGGCGTAGCGTTCGCGGTGGCCGTCGGGCGACACGATGGCGTCGACGATGCGCGGCTGCACCAGCAGGCCGCCGTTGGCGATCGCCGCCGCCGCGCGCACCATCTGCACCGCCGTGACGCCGATTTCCTGCCCGAACGCAATCGAGTCCAGCGACATCGACTGCCATTGGTCGACCGGCCGCAGCAGGCCCTCCAACTCGTTGGGCAGCGGCAGGCCGGTGGTTTCGCCGAACCCAAAGCGCCGGATGTATTCGTAAAAGCGCGGCGCGCGCAGCCGCCGTGCCAGCTTCACCGCCCCGATATTGCTCGAGTGCACCAGGATGTCGGTGACGCTCAGGTTCTTATACGGACTGTGGTCGCGAATCAGACGCCGGCCGGCGTAGAAGGCGCCGTTCTCGCAATAGATCACTTCGTTGGGCGTCGCCAGGCCCTCTTCAAGCACCGCCGACAAGGTCACGATCTTGAACGTCGAGCCGGGCTCGATCAGGTTGCTGATGGCATAGTTGCGCCAGGTCTTGATGTCGGCTTTGGAGTGCGGCCGCTCCTCGGGGTCGAACGTCGGCCAGTTCGCCATCGCCAGCAGGTCGCCGCTGTGGGGGTCCATCACGACCACCGTGCCCGCCTGCGCGTGCGTCTCTTTCACACGCTGGCGCAGCTCGCGCTCGGCCAGCATCTGGATGCGCTGGTCGATCGTCAGGATCAGGTCCGAACCCGGCACCGGCTCGCGCAAAATGCGGCTGGCGTAGTGGTTGCGCAGCGCGTCGTACTGCACCAGGTTTTTGCCCGGCGTCCCGCGCAGCTTGGCGTCGAACTCCTGCTCGAGCCCCGCCAGCCCAAAGTGATCGGTGCCCACCGACCCCAGGATGTGGGCCGCCACGGTGCCTTTGGGGTAATAGCGCTTGCTCTCTTTCTCGAAATGGATGGCGGTGAGATTCAGGTGCCGCACGCGCATCGCCTCGCCCGGTTCGGCGAAGCGCTTCACCCACTCGAAATTTTCGCCGCGCAGCTTGCGGTCGAGCGTCGAGCGGTCGATGTCGAGCACCTGGCGGAGCATCGCCGAGGTGAACGCGACGTCCTGCACCTTTTCGGGAAACACGCCGATCGAGTCGACCGGAGTGCTCAACGCCAGCTCCTCGCCGAAGCGGTCGTAGATGGCGCCGCGGCTGGCGCTGACCTCGACGGTGCCTTCCTGCTGGCGCAGGGCTTTGGCGGTGAAACGGGAGGCCTGCCGGATCTGCATGTCGCCCATGCGGACGACCACGATCAACAGCCAGGCTAGCGCGAAAATGGCGAACAGGTAGATGCGGCGGGCGGTGCGTTCGGAGCTATCGGGGGCTCGCAGCCGGCTGACGGCGCTGCTATCGACCCGGGAGCCTCCGCGGTAGTGTATAACGGCCATGGTCGGTCGGCGTCAAAGCGGGCGTACGGTCGAGGTGTGGACATCTACGAGATCTTCGAGCCGGACCGCGGCGGGGCCGTGTTACTGCACCCCGCTCGCCAGCGGTTCGCCCAGATGGTTCGCGGCCAGCTCGCTGGTCCCAGCCGGAGCCGCGGCGCCATCCTGCCAGTCGAACTGATCCGGCGGCGGCTCGACGAAGCCCTCGGCGGCGGCCAGCACCGAGATGCGCTGCAGATCGCTGAGCATCGCCTGGCGCACCTTCAGTTGCCGGTTGATCTCCAGCAGCGCCTGGTATTCCTTGTCCATGTCGGCTTGGCGGTAGCCGGAGTGCCGCAGCCACGCGCGCGGCCCCGAACTCACCAGCAAGGCCAGCAGAATCATCGTGCCCGACACCACGAAGCGCAGCCAGGCCACCTTGCCCCGAGGATCGGCCTTACGCCGCACCCGCGAGTTATCGATATCTTTGATGAACAGCGTTACCTCTTCCATCGGTAACGGCCGTGTTGCGGTCTGACGGCGAGAGAGTCCGGCCCGGACGGCGGGCCCCGCGCGAACCCCGTCATAAACGAAGCCCCGCGGCGTGGGGGAGTGGGTCGGAATTGCCGCGTGTCTTCTTGACGTCCGGGGCCGTGAACCGTCCGGGTCGAACTCAATAACACAGGCGCGAGCGCCTGTGCGCCGCAGGGGGGACGAACCTTGGTGTCCCTGCGAAGATCGTGCCAGTCGTTCCGAAACTAATTCTGCTGTCGCCATGCAATGTCCGTTCTTTGCGCGGCGCGCAATTTCGCACTGCGGCTGGCGGCGTTTTCCGCCGTCTCGCGTTCCGTGGGCCGCACCACACGCTTGGTGAGGATTTCGAGCACCTGCTGCTCGGCCCAGTCCCGGAACGTCCACTTGACCAGCCGGTCTTCCAGCGAATGAAAACTCACCACCACCATGCGCCCGCCCGGCGCCAGGAGCAGAGGAGCCGTCTTCAACAGCGTCTCGAGCTCTTCCAGTTCCTGATTCACCGCGATGCGTAGCGCCTGAAACGTGCGCGTCGCCGCATGAATCCGCTGCCGGGGCGCTCGGGGGACGGCGCGCTCGATAATTTCCGCCAAATGTACCGTGCTACGAACGGGTCGCCCCCGAACAATGGCTCTAGCTATTCTTCTGCTCCTCCTTTCCTCGCCGTACCGATAAATCAGATCGGCAAGCTCACTTTCCTGGTAATGGTTAACAATCTGATCCGCGGTCATCGCCTGGCGCTGGTCCATACGCATGTCCAGCGGGCCTTCGCGGAGAAAACTAAAGCCCCGGTCGGGGTCCTCGATCTGGTTCCGGGAAAGTCCCAGATCGGCCACGACTCCTTGCAAGGGGGCGTCGACGGGGGAGTAAGCGGGGGATTGCGACCGCACCAGGCCCGCGATCTCGCCGTAGCAGGCCTGAATAAATTCGACTTGGTCTTCGTAATCCTGCAAGCGCTTCCTCGCCCTTTCTATTGCCTCGGCGTCGCGGTCGACAACAATCAACCGCCCGGTGGTTAAACGCTTGAGGATGGCCTCGGCGTATCCCCCCTCGCCCAGAGTGCAATCAAGATAGATGCCGGCTGGATCTACCTGGAGGTATTCCAGCACCTCGTCGAGTAAGACGGGGTAGTGTGGCAAGCACTACACCCCAAGGTTCGCGGCGTGTTTCTTATCCTCGGCGGTGAGCCGCTTCTCGACGGCGGTCTCATCGAAGCTCTTGGCGCTCAAGACGAGTATGTGGTTGCTGTTCCACGTCATCTTGACCTCGCCCCTCATGCCCGCGGTCTCCCGCAAAACCGCGGGCACAAGGATGCGACCTTGGTTGTCCAAGGACTCCTCTGATCCAAACCGATTGGCCTGGAACAGAATCTTGTCTTTGACTTCGCCATCACCGTCCTTGCCTTCGGTGGACTTTTGCGATAGTCTGGCCTCGACGGCCTCCCATTCCTTGATGGGGAAAACCTTGACCTGCTCGCCGTCCAATGACGTTATGAACACTCGCGGATCCTCGTACAGCGTCTCGATCTGCTGCTTGACCAGAGCGGAAAACTTCAGTCGACCTTTCTCGTCGACCCGTCCGGTCTGCAGCCCTCGAAACAGGTTCATGCGGCTCTATAACCATTGGCGGCGGAAGCTCTGATCGACCACTCTCGACCACTTTCGACCACTCGGAACCCCTTAAGAATGCCGCAGCAGATTTCCTTTGTCAAGGGGAAAATGCGTCTAAGTGCTGGTGTATCTATACTTTTCCTGCGACGTACTAGATATTGTACTAGCCGATTAACGCTACTCCATATAGTGGGTCCGGAATCAATTTGGCGCTCCCTGCCTCCGCGGAAGCTGTTCGCGAATGCGGTGGTCCGGAGTGGCCCAAATCATGATTCTCATGCCGGTGCTCCAGCGGCCCTCGACGAAGCGTAACTGGTCTTACAGAACAGGTGTAAGAGGCGGCACTGCGAGGCTCGGCGCTGGACTCCCCCAAGCCACACCGACCCCGCCGCGGCCCGGTCGGGCCCGCCCCGGCGCCTCCTGTACGCCGGCGTGCGCCAAAACGCCTTCCGGGCGGGTCTGCAGTGGTCGATCGCGGGGCTCGGGTCCGCTATTGAGGACAACGGCCCGCGGAGGCGGCAGATCGCGGGGTGCCAACGCCAGCCCGAAGGTGCCGACCACGGGCGGTTCCGGTTCTCGCTGGCTCTCGCCAGACGGCCGCTCTGATCGCCTGACCAACCCCGGCTCGCACGCTCCCGCTTGCGGCTCCGGGTGGAAATGGCTGGCCCGGGGGCGGCTCGCGTCGTAACCACTACCCCGCGCCCTACCCCAGTCCGCGGCATCTGTTATCTTGGACGCGGTGCACGTCGTCGACGAACATCACGCCATCAACCAGGACCACGCCGAACGCGTTAAATACATCGGCTTCACGGCGTTCGTCGGCCTGCTGTTGCTGCTCAATGTTACGGGCCTGTTTCGCTACATTTTCGGTATCGATACGGCCATCTTCCTGACCCTGCTGGCGGGCTATAAGACCTTCTATCGCGCCATCGGCGAGCTACTCGAAAAGCGCATTTCGGCGGACCTGGCGATCTGCGTGGCGGCCGTTGCGGCGTTGTCGGTGGGCGAGTACCTGGCCGCGGCCGAAGCCATGTTCATCATGCTGCTGGGCGAAGGCCTGGAAGCCTACGCCGCGGGGCGGACGCAGGCCGCCATCCACCGCTTTGTCGAACAGCTTCCCCGCCGGGCCCGCGTGCTGCGCGACGAGCTCGAAATCGAGGTGCCGGTGGAAGACCTGGTCCCCGGCGATACCATCGTCGTACGCGCCGGCGAGCGTATCTCGGCCGATGGGCTAATCGGCGCCGGCCAGTCGAGCATCGATGAAAGCCCGATCACCGGCGAATCGGTCCCGCGCGACAAAGGCCCCGGCGAGGAAGTGTATTCGGGGACGCTGAACGGCCACGGTCTGCTGCACATTCGCGTCACGCACGCCGGCGAAGACAGCACGATCGCCCGAGTCGTCCATCTGGTCGAGCAAGCCAAGCAGCGCAAGGCGCCGGTGGTTCGCCTCGCCGACCACTACGCGCAGCTATTTTCTGCCGGCGCTATTGCTGGCCGCCGCCGCCACGCAGTATTTCACCGGCGACTGGCTGCGCACGGTGGCGGTGCTGATCGTCGGCTGCCCCTGCGCCTTGATTCTGGCGACGCCGGCGGCGATGGTCGCGGCGATCGGCGGGTTGGCGCGGCGCGGGATTCTGGTGCGCGGCGGGGCGGTGCTGCAAACCGGCGCCAAGGTCGACACAGTCGTCTTCGACAAGACCGGCACGCTGACCTCGGGCCGTTTTCGCATTCTTAAAATATTGACAGCGAACGGCGCCTCGGAGGACGAGGTACTGGCGCTGGGAGCGACCGCCGAAAGCGGCTCGGACCACCCGCTCGCCAAGGTCATCGTCGAACCGGCAAAGGCGCGCAAGCTGCCCTTCGACACCTCGACCGAAGCGCACATCGTCCCGGGCCGCGGCGCCGAGTGCCGCCTCGACGGGCGCGACATTCGCGTCGGCAACCAGGCGTTTCTGGCCGGACCACGGCGTCGAAGGCCTCGAACCCTTTCTCGAAGAAGCGGACCGCAGCGGAGCCACCGCCGTGCTGGTCGCCGCCGGCAACACGCTGGCCGGCGCCATCCTGCTGCGCGATTCCCCGCGCGACGGCGCGGCCGAGGCGATCCACGAGCTGGAGCATCTCGGCCTCACCCACGTCATTCTGTTGACCGGGGACCGCCGCCGCGCCGCCGAGGCCATCGCCCGCGAAGTCGGCATCCCCAACGTCGAAGCCGAGCTGCTGCCCGAGCAAAAACTCGAGCGTATCCGCCAGCTTCAATCGCAAGGCCGCGTCGTGGCCATGATCGGCGACGGCGTCAACGATGCGCCCGCGCTGGCGGCGGCCGACGTCGGCGTGGCAGTGGCGGGCTCAGGCGCCGATATCGCCGCCGAAGCCGCCGGCGTGGTCGATCTCAACTAATCGCTCTACAAGCTGCCGCGGCTATTTGAAGTCAGCCGCCGCACGGTCGCAACGATCTGGCAAAACATCGTCGTCTTCGCCGGGCATCGTCAATGTCGTCGCCATCCTCGCCGCCGGGCGCGGACTGCTGGGCCCGATCGCCGCGGCGGTCGTTCACCAGATCGCGTCGCTTTCGGTGATGCTCAATTCGGTGCGGCTACTGAAGGTCGAGCGCACCGCGCGGCCGGCTCGGCTGGTGGCAGCGGCTTTCGGGACAGGCTCGGGTTCACGCGCGGCTGGCAGGCGGCGTGGAGTTGGCTGAACCGTATCGACCCGGCGCACGGATTCGCCTGGCTCTGGCACCGCCGCCGGCGGCTCGTCAAACCGGCGCTGCAACGGCGCTGGCCTTGTGGGTGCTCAGCGGTATCTACATCCTGCCGCCCGACGAGACCGGCGTCATCGAGCGCTTCGGCCGCAAGATCCTGCCTCACAGCCAGCCCGGCCTGCACTACAAACTGCCGTCGCCGATCGAGAGGCTGACACGCATCAAGGCGCACCAGGCGCGCGCGCTCGAAATCGGTTTCCGTACCACGCAAGCTCCCGCTTACGCCGAGCCGCCCGCTTACGAATGGAACGTGCAGCACCGCGAAGGCCGCTTTCAGCCGCAGCCCGAAGAGGCGTTGATGCTCACCGGCGATCAGAACATGATCGAGATGACCGCCGTCGTGCACTACGACCTCGAGCGCCCCGACGACTATCTGTTCGAGCAAACCGATCCGGATACGACGATTCGCGTCGCCGCCGAATCGGTGCTGCACGGGTTGGTCAATTCGACGCCGCTCGACGATCTGCTGACTACAAAACGCCAGGCTCTAGAACAGCGCGCCGTGGCCGAGCTGCAGCAGCGCATGGAGCGCTACCACACCGGCGCACGCATCCTGATGGTGAAGTTCCAGGACGTTCACCCCTCGGTCGAGGTCGTCGATGCGTTCCGCGAGGTGGCGGGCGCTCTCGAAGAAAAGAACCGCCTCATCAACGAGGCCGAAGGCTATCGCAACGAACAAGTGGCGCTCGCCCGCGGACGCGCCCAGGCACGCATCCGCGACGCCGAGGGCTATCGCGTCGGCCGCTCGACCCGTGCCCAGGGCGACGCCGCACGTTTCGTCAAGCTCGAAAGCGCCTGGCGTCTGGCGCCCGGTCCCAACGCGTCCAGACTTTACCTCGAAACGATGGAACAGATTCTGCCGGGCCGCCGCAAGCTGATTCTCGATTCGAAATCGGACGGTCGCCGCGCGCTCTATTCGATTGAAGACGGCGTGCTGGTGGCCCCGCCGGGAGCCTCGATGACGCAACCGCCGCCCCCCTCCCCCGTGCCGCAAGAGGAGCCGTGATGCACGATCATTTGGACCAGCACCATCCTAGCGATCAAAACCATGGGCACGATCACGAGCATGGGCACGACCACGACCATCATCACGAGCACCACCATGACCATCACGACCCACGCCCGCCGACCGACTGGCGCGCGCTCGCCATCCGTTATCGCTACGCGCTCGCCGGACTGGCGTTGTTCCTGCTGCTCTACGCGACGTTGTTCACGGTGCGCGAAACCGAATTTGTGCTGGTGACGCAGTTCGGCCGGCCCGTGCGTACGGTCACCGACGCCGGCCTGCACGTCAAATGGCCCTTCCAGTGGGCGACTTATTTCGACCGCCGCATCCGCGTCTACAATCCGCTGCCCTCGGAATTTCTGACGCGCGACAAGAAGAATCTGGTCATCGACAGCTACGTGTTATGGCAGATCGCCGACCCGGCGACGTTCCTGCAGACCGTCGGCTCGCCCGAATCGGCCGAGATGCGGCTGCACGACGTCACCTGGGCGGGGCTGGCCGCCGCGCTCGGCAACCAGGACCTCGAAGCGCTGGTGGCACCGGCTTCCGAGCAGGTGCAGGCGCGCACCATGCTCGATGAGCTGACCGAGCGCACCGGCGCCGCCGCGCTCGAGCAATACGGCATCCGCATCGTCGACGTGCGCATCAAGCGGCTCAATCTGCCCGAGCAGAACAAGCAAAGCGTCTTCGCCCGCATGCGCGCCGAGCGCGAGCGCATCGCGCGGCAGTATCGCGCCGAGGGCGAAGAGCAGGCGCTGCGCATTCGCGCCGACGCCGACCGCCAGCGCGAGGAGATCCTGGCTGAGGCTTATAAGCAGGCCGAGACGACGCGCGGCGAGGGCGACGCCGAGGCGGCGCGGGTTTACGGCGCGGCGTATTCGCGCAACCAGCAGCTATATAAGCTGGTGCGCACGCTTGAGACCTATAAGAAGGCTCTCGATGACCAGACAACGGTCATCCTGAGCTCGGATTCGGAGTTGTTGCGGTTGTTGACCCATGGACAGTAGTTCCCGTCCGCGGGATTTCGTTTTTGTGCGTTGCTGTTTGGGCAGGCCGGAGCCCTGCCCCACTTGGCCTTACTCATGAGCCTGAGCGTCGAGCCGATTGTCCAAGAGCCGGTAGCGCCTATCGCGCCGCCCGAGCCTCGGCCTCCCGCGCCTGGGTGGCGGCAATTCGTCAGGCGCCGTAACGTGAGCGCTGCGCTGCTCCTGCTGTGGCTGTTGAGCGGCTTCTACATCGTCTCGGCGGACGAGCAGGCCGTGGTGACGCGCTTCGGAAAAGTCGTCGAACCGCGCGTGCTGCCCGGCGCGCATTTCACCTGGCCCTGGCCTGTCGCTTCCGTTCACAAACTGAAAGTCCGCCAGATGCAGCGCAGCATCATCGGCGGCGAGCCGGCCGACGCCATTCTCGGCCGCGTCGAGCCGCTGCGCTCGCAATTTCTCACCGGCGACCAGAACATCATCAACGTGCGCACCATTGCGCAATACAGCATCGCCACGCCCGCCGACTATCTGTTTCGCTTCGACAACGTAAGCGCCGCGGTTTCTTCCGCGGTCGAAGCCGAGTTGGGCCGCCAGATCGCCGCGCGCACCGTCGATGAAGTGCTCACCACCGAGAAGGTGGCGATCCAGGAAACGGTGCGACAGCGCGCGCAAGCGCTGATCGATACCTACGGATTGGGCGTCATCCTCTCGACAGTCAACATCGAGCAGGTCGCCGCGCCGCCCGAAGCCGCCGACGCCTTCCGCGATGTGGCCAGCGCCCGCGCCGACGCCGCCCGCATCGTCAACGAGGCCGAAGGCTACGCCAACGACATCCTGCCGCGCGCCCGCGGCGAGGCGCAGCAACTGCTCTCGGAGGCGGAAGGCTACAAGCAGCGAAAGACCGATGAAGCCCTGGGCGACGCCTCGCGTTTCACGCAACTCCTGCAGGAATACGCCAAAAACCCCGAGGTCACCCGCAGCCGCCTCTATCTCGAAACGATGGAGCAGGTACTGCCGCGCCTGAAAAAAACCATCGTCGACGACCAAGGCAATCTGGATCTGACGATCATCCGCCGCAACACCGTGCCGCCAAAGCCGGGAGTGCCCGCCGCCGCGCCCAGCACCGCGCCAAACCAGCCAAGACAATAGCGCCGCGACAAGACCAGCAGCGCCGCCAAAAGTAGAGACAGGCGCTCCCGCCTGTCCGCCGCCAAAGGCGGCGCCTCTTCTCTTCCCTCGTTCTCCTACCTCGTTCTCTTCCTTCGCCTCACGTTATCCGATCCCCTGATCGAGCGTCTCAGCCACCCCACCGTGTTCCCCCCTCTTCCCCAACGAGCGCCGCGCCACGGCTCCGCCGCGGCGGACAGGCGGGAGCGCCTGTCTCTACCTGGCCGGCTAGCGCCGCCGCGCCACCGCCCGGCGTTCCCAGCCGCCGGCGAAGCTGCACTTCCCCGCTATAGCCCACCTGAATATATCCGTTGACAATATATCTACTATGGCTATAATGAAGGCCATGCTCGCCGACCCCAAGCCCGATTCCCTGCTCCCCTTGCCCGCTGCCACCTTCCACATCCTCATGGCTCTCGCCGATGAGGACCGCCACGGCTACGCCATCATTCAGGATGTCGCCGCGCGCACCGGCGGCGAGCTGAAACTGAGCGCCGGCACGCTCTATCGCTCCATCCAGCGCATGCTCGAACAAGGCGTGATCGTCGAAACGCGCGAGCGACCCGCCCCCGAGCTCGACGACGAACGCCGCCGCTACTACCGCATCACCAAATTCGGCATCGCCGTCGCCCGCGCCGAGACGCGACGCATCGCACAACTGGTCAAGCTCGCGCGAGCCAGCGGCTTCGCCACGGGGAGGGCCTGATGCCCAACGCAAAACGTTCGACGCGGCTCTACGCGGCGCTGCTCGGCCTCTACCCGGCGGGCTTTCGCGCCGAATACGGCGACGACCTGCGGCACATGTTCGCCGAGCGGCGCGACGCGGCGTCGGGCCCCGTCTCCATCGCGCTGCTGTGGATCGAAGCGATCGCCGACATCGTCGCCAACGCCATCCCGGCGCACCTCGATCTGCTCCGCCAGGACCTCCGTTACACCGCGCGCACGCTCGGTCGCGCGCCCGGCTTCGCGCTCACCGTGATTCTCGTTGCCGGGCTCGGCGTCGGCGCCACCACGGCCGTGTTCACGATCACCGATCACGTGTTGCTGCGCCCGCTGCCGTTCGCCGACTCCGAACGCCTTGTGAAGCTGTGGGAAAGTCCGCCCGGCTACACGCAGATGGAACTGTCGCCGCCCAACTATCGCGACTGGAAAGAAATGAGCACGTCGTTCGAAGCGATGGGCGCCTATCGCGGGTTGTCGGTGAATCTGGTCGGCGAAGGCCAGCCCGAACGGCTCGACGGCGCCGCGGTGACGGCCGATCTGCTGCCCATGCTGGGCGTGCGGCCCGTGCTGGGCCGGCTGTTCACCGCCGACGACGATCGCGAGGGCGTTCAAAGCACGCTGCTGCTGAGCTACAGCTTGTGGCAGGGGCTTTTCGGCGGGGACCGCGGCGTGTTGGGCAAAAAGGTGCTGCTCGACAACGCGCCCTACATCATCATCGGCGTGCTGCCCCGCGAGTTTCATTTTCCGAGCCGCGACGTGGAAATCTGGGCGCCGATGCAGTTTACGCCGCAGGACTTCGATGGCCTCGAAGCCCGCAACAACAACTTTCTGGATGTCGTCGCCAAATTGCGGCCCGGCGTTTCGCTGCGGCAGGCTCAGGAAGAGATGCACGTCGTGGCGAAGCAACTGGAGCGCCAATACCCCAAGGAGAACGAGCGCGTCGGCGCCACGGTAAATCTGCTGCACGACGAAGTGTCCAGCCAGTCGCGGCTGCTGCTGGCAGTCCTGTTCGCCGCGGCCGCCTGCGTGCTGCTGATCGCCTGCACCAATCTCGCCAACCTGCTGCTGGTGCGCGCGCTGGCTCGCCAGAAAGAACTCGCCGTGCGCGCCTCGCTGGGGGCCGGCCGCGAGCGTCTGGTGCGTCAGTTACTCACCGAGAGCCTCTCGCTGGCGGCGCTCGGCGGAATCTGCGGTGTGCTGGCCGCAAAGGGCGCCCTGCCGCTGCTGATGAGGCTGGTGCCGCAATCGCTGCCGATCCCCGAGCCTTCCATGGACCTGCGCGTGCTCTTGTTCGCGATCCTGCTGACCGTACTTACCGGGCTCGGCTTCGGAATCGTGCCCGCGCTGCGCGCCTGTGGCGGCTCGGGCGCCGCCGGGCTGCGCGAAGGCTCCCGCTCCGGTGTCGGCGGCCGCAAAGAGCGCCTGCGCGCCGCGCTGGTGATTCTCGAGGTCACTGCATCGGTGGTGCTGCTGATCGCTGGCGGCCTGTTGATTCGCGCGCTCTGGACGATCCAGGCTGTCGACCCCGGCTTCCGCACCGAAGGCGTGCTCACGCTGCGCACGTCGCTGCCGATGCCCAAATATGAACAGACCGCGCGCCGCGAGCAGTTCTACACGCGTGTGCTCTCGGATGTGCGCGCCCTGCCGGGCGTCGAGAGTGCGTCGTACATCAGCTTTCTGCCGATGACGGTGCGCGGCGGCATTTGGCCCGTCAGCGTTGACGGCGAGGTCCAAACGCGCTCGGAAAACCAGACCGCCAGTCTGCGATACGTCGAACCCGATTTCTTCCAGACGCTCGATATCCCCATTCGCATGGGCCGCGACGTGCGAGAATCCGACACGCGCGACTCGCTCTATGTGGCCGTGGTCAGCGAATCGTTCGTGCGCCGCTATTGGCCCGGCCAGAATCCCCTCGGCCAGCGCTTCCAGTTCGCCTTCAAGGAGCGCACCGTGGTGGGCGTAGTGGGCAACGTCCGCGTGCGCGGCCTCGAACGGGAGAGCGAACCGCAGGTCTACCTTCCCGATCAGCAGGTGGACGACAACTGGCTCACCTGGTATGCGCCGAAAGATCTGGTCGTGCGATCGGCGGCCGCGCCCGAAGCACTGCTGCCTGCTGTCCGCCGCATCCTGCAAAGCGCCGACCCCGAGCAGCCCATCTCCGACACGCGTACACTGGCCGAGCTCGTGGAAGCCGATACCGCGCCGCGGCTGGCGCAGGTGCGCGTGTTGGGAGCCTTCGCCGCGCTGGCGTTTCTGCTGGCCGCCGTCGGCATTCACGGCCTGCTCTCGTTCAGCGTGTCGCAGCGCAAGCAGGAAATCGGTGTGCGCATGGCGCTCGGCGCGCAGCGCGTCAATATTCTGGCCATGATCCTGCGCGAAAGCTTTGTCCTCGCCGCCGCCGGCGTCGCGTGCGGCGTGGCGGGCGGTTACGCGGCCGGGCGCGCCATGGAAGCGCTGCTCGCCGGCGTCACACCGGCCGATACCACGATCTTCTGCGCCGCCGTCACTCTTTCGCTGGGCATGACGATGCTCGGCAGCTTGATTCCCTCGCTGCGCGCCGTGCGCGTCGATCCCGCCAGCGTGATTCGCAACGAATAGCGGACACACCGGATTCACCGCCCGCCACGAATATCAGCCTCGACTCAGAGACCCCAAGGACGACGCGCCCCTGCCGGACTCGTAGCGCATTCGCGAGAAAGGGGCTGCTATCGGTCACCTTGACAAGGTCCACATCCTGTTTTAGTCTAGGTATAGATTCAAATAGGGTACGATCGACTTGTCCAAACCACAAGACCGCAGAGACCTGTTTCCCGGAGCGCTCGAGATGATGATTCTGCGCACGCTCAAACGTCAGCCGATGCACGGCTATGCGCTGACGCAATACATCAAGAGCGCATCGAGCGATCTGCTGCAGGTCGAGGAAGGCTCGCTATACCCGGCGCTGCAGCGCATGCTCAAGGACGGCTGGGTCAAAGCGAAGTGGGGCGTCTCGGCGACCAACCGCCGCGTGAGGATCTATTCGCTGACACCGGCGGGTTCGAAACATCTCGACCGCCAGGTCTCGAGCTTCGAACAGATGCTCGAAGGTATTCGCCGCGTGCTGGCGCCGGCCGAGCCGTGAACCGGCGAGCCAGGAGCCGCCGAGCCGTGAACTATCGGCGCGAACCGTGGGCCGTAAACCGCCGGCCGGGATAAGGCAACCATGAACTGGATCCGACAGATTTTCACCCGCCGCCGCGTTTACGGCGACCTGTCCGAAGAAATCCAGCAGCACATCGCCGAAAAAACCGACGAGCTCGTCGAACAGGGTCTCCCGCACGACCAAGCCGCGGAGGCCGCGCGCCGCGAGTTCGGCAACGTCACTTCCCTGGAAGAGCAAAGCCGCGAAGTGTGGCAATGGCCCACCATGGAAAGCTTCCTGTTCGACATCCGCTACGCGCTGCGCCAGCTTCGCCGCCAACCGACATTCACGCTGGTCGCAGTGCTGATCCTGGCGCTCGGCATCGGCGCCAACACTGCCGTGTTCAGTGTCATCGATACGCTACTGCTCGAGCCGCTGGCCTTCCACGCACCCAAGCGCCTGGTGTGGATCATCAATCACGACACGCCGGGCCTGTCGGGACGCACCTCGACCGTCGCCACCTACGAAGCACTGACGCGCATGCAGAGCTTCGAGGAAATGACGACTTATGAAGCGTTCTTCGCGCGCTCGAGCTACAAGCTTACCGGCGACAACCGCGAGCCCGACCGCGTGGTCGGGGTGATGGTTCCCGCGAATTTCTTCCCGTTTCTCGGCGTGGCGCCGCTACTCGGGCGAACCTTCACCGGGGCAGAGTGCCAAAAGAACGGCCCCGGCGCCGCCGTGCTGAGCTATGCATTGTGGCAGCGGCGCTATTCGTCGGACCCCGGCGTGATCGGCCGCACGGTCGTCGTCAATGACCGCTCGGCGACGATTGTCGGCGTGATGCCGCCCAGCTTCGACTTCGGCGCCGTGTTCGCGCCCGGCGTGCACGTCGACCTCTACATGCCCGTGATCTTCGACGAGGTCCGGAACTGGGGCAACACGATGGCGATTCTGGGGCGGCTCAAACCCGGCGTCCCGCTCGCCGCCGCGCAAGCCGAAGCCGGCGCTGTCATCGACCAGCAGCAGCGCGACCATCCCGAATTCGGCGACTACTATGGCGCGATTCTCAAACCGCTGCGCGAGTCGGTCACCGGCAGCGTGCGGCGGCCGATGCTGACGCTGTGGGTCGCCGTCGGGCTCGTGCTGCTGATCGTCTGTGTCAACCTGTCGAACCTGCTGCTGGCGCGCGCCGCCGGCCGCCGCAAAGAGGTCGCATTGCGAGGCGCGCTCGGCGCCAGACGCGGGCGGCTGGTGCGCCAGCTTTTGACCGAGAGTTTTGTGCTGTCCCTGCTCGGCGGCGGTCTCGGCGTGGCGTTTGCCTATGGCGCGGTGAACTATGTGCGCCGGTTGGAAGGGCTCAGCATCCCGCTGCTCAAGACAGCCCAGATCAACGCCGGCGCGCTGGGCGTCGCGGTTGGCGTCACGATTCTCACCACGCTCTTGTTCGGACTGGCGCCGGCGTTCACGATCGCTCGCGGCGATTTTGGCGCCGCGCTCAAGGAGAGCGGCCGCGGTTCGAGCGAAGGCCGCGACCACCGTTTCACCCGCTCGCTCCTGGTGGTTTCCGAAGTGGCGCTCGCCTGCGTGCTGCTGGTCGGCGCGGGGCTGCTGTTGCGCAGCTTCCAGTTTCTGCTCAATGTAGACCTCGGCTTTCAGCCCGAGCGCACCTATGCGCTCCGCATCGACGCCGGGCGTGACATCGATAACGCCGAAAAATTCCTCGCCTACATGCGGCGTCTGATGGCGGCCGCGCGCGACGTCCCGGGAATCGAAGCGGCTTCGATCACCGACGCCGTTCCGCTCGACAGCAATCGCAGTTGGGGCGTCCGCGCCAAAGGCCAGCGGCCGGAAGATACGTTTGGAGCGCTAGTCAAGATCATCGGCCCTCACCTGTTCGAAACGATGCGCACGCCGCTGATCGCCGGACGCGAATTCACCGACCACGACGACACCACAAGCCGTCCTGTTGCCATCGTCAACGAGACGCTTGCCAAACGACTGTGGCCCGGTCAGGACCCCTTGCGGTGCACGCTGATCGTCAACCAAGAAGAACGGCAAGTCGTCGGCGTGGTAGCCGACGTACGGCACCTGAGCGTCGAGGAATCCGCCGGACCGGAATTCTACCTGCCCATCCTGCAGACGGATACGATGTCGCCCAGCCTCGTCGTGCGCACCAGCCGCCCGTTCGCCGACGTGGCGCCCGGCCTTCGCGCCGCGCTCGCCGAAGCCGTTCCCGATTTGCCGACCGGCAACTTCCGGCCCTTGCAACAACTCGTCGACCGCGCGGTTTCGCCGCAGCGCTTCTTCGTGGATCTGCTGGCGGCCTTCGCCGCCGCCGCGCTGGCGCTGGCCGCGATCGGCATCTACGGGGTCATTTCGTATTCGGTCGCCAGCCGCACGCCCGAGATCGGCATTCGAATGGCCCTGGGGGCGTCGAGCGGCCGCATCCGCGCCGGCGTCGTCGGCGACACGCTCAGGCTGGCGCTGGCCGGCGGAGCCATCGGCATTGCCGGCGCCGTAGCATTATCGTCTCTGCTGGCCTCGCTGCTATACGGAGTCTCGCCCAGCGACCCCTGGACCTACGCCGGTGCGGCCTCGATCCTGCTGCTGGTCGCCCTCGCCGCTGGCTTCATCCCAGCCTTTCGAGCCTCGCGCATTTCCCCCATGAAAGCCCTGCGCGCCGAGTAACCAGACCTTCAGCCAGGTCTTCCGCGAGCCAGTGGGGCAGGGCTCCGGCCTGCCCTCATCCTGATTGCCGCAACTCCTTACTGGAAGGTTACTGGAAGGGGAAAGTGCTGGAGGGAAGCCACCGTGTTTCGAGCTATGCGAATCCTGCAAATCGCTGAAAATCGAGGCGCGAAACGCGGTGACTATCCCCAACGGGCACGGATACTGTTACGCAACGCTCACATACAGCACCTGTGCAACAGTAACTCCGTCGACGGTAAGCTCGAACAACACGTCGCCGCTGACGCCCTCCGGAATCTCGATGTTGAATTGGTAGAGGCCGATCGAGCCCGGGGAGAGCCCGGCATAGACGACGCGGGCTTCCTGGCCGCCGATGCGGACGGTGACGTTTGGCAGAGCCGTCGCGCCGCTGGCGACCGTGCCGGCGGGAACGGGCGGCGTGACGTCCCCGAAGCCCACTCCGTACATCACAACGGTGTCGCCTGCGGCGGCGCGCCGGAAGTTTGCGCCCGCGATCAGGCCCGGCGGGCCCATGTAAGCGCCGTCGGGAAAGATGGCGACCACGTATTGGGTTTCGCCCGCCGCGAACGAGGGCGGCGCCAGTAAAGTGCCCGCGCGACTGGCGCCCGTGAGCGCGAAGATGTTGCTCGCGCCATTTTCGTTGACGATCTGGATGGTGGCGTTTTCGGCGAAGGCGCCATCGGCGGCCTGCCCGTTGACCTGGCCCGCACTGACGTAGCTCACCGCCGACTCCTCGCCATTGACGAGCAGGCGCGTGCCGTTGACGATGGTGGGCGCCTTGTCTCCGTCGAAGCCGTCATCCCAGTTCGCCGTGCTGGGGGCGAGGTTGTAGCCGAAGACTTCGATCCAACCGCCCGCCGCCAGCTCGTCTCCGGCGCCGAAGGCTCCGGGGGTGATCACGCCGGTGATGTAGGGGCCTTCGAGGTTGTCGGGAATCAGCGCCACGATCCGGCCGTTCTCCTCGTCGGCGAGGTAGACGATGCCGCGTGCGTCCACGTCGATCGCCCACAGCCGGGTGAGCGGCACTTCGGCGTCGGGTCCTCCCGCGATCAGATCAACCTGGTTACTGGCGTGGTCGAGACGCCAGACGCCGGTGACGCCCGCGGGGTTTCCGCCTGTGAAGAACACGTTCCCCTGCGCATCCACGGCGCAGTCGAGGACGAAGCCGACACCAACCTCGGTGGCCGGTCCGGTGGTTGGGCCGGTAAACACTTCGGGACCGCCGCCGGCGATGGTGGTAATGACCCCCGTGGCGGCGTTGACCATGCGAACGCGCTGGGCGTTCAGGTCACAAATGTAGAGATTGCCGTCGTCGTCGACGTCCAGCCCCTGGGGCAAGGCCAGCTTAGCCATGGTGGCGAGTCCGCCGTCGCCGCTGAAGCCCGAGGTGCCGGGTTCGTCCACGCTGCCAAGGCCGGCAACCGTCATGGCCGTGTCTACGAAATTTTCGACAAATACTCGATACTGCTGGTTCTGACTGACGTAGAGTAAATCCCCGGCGCGATTGACGGCTATGCCGGCCGTCGCGCCTGTGACGTTGGTTCCGACCGATTCGATGATGCCGTCGGGGCGGATCCGGCGGGGTCGCATCTGCAATGTGTCGGTCAGGAAAACGTCTCCCAGCGCATCGGCGGTAATGCGGTTGGGGATAAAGCCGGCTGCGGTGGCCGGTCCGCCGTCGCCGACGGAAGTGGGCGTGTAGCCGACGCCCGCGAACGTGGTGATGACGCCGCCGGCCACTTCGCGGATGCGTCGGTTGACGGGGCCGTCGCTGATCAGCAGCCGGCCGTCGGGGGTGATCAGAACATCGCGAGGCGCCAGGCGCGCCTTTTGGGCCGGCGCTCCGTCGCCGCTGAAGGTGCGGCCGCCGGCGATCTGGATGGCCATGCCCTCGTTGTCAACCTTGACCACCTCGTGCAGAGCGCGGTCGGTGAAGAACACTTCGCCGTCGGCGTTGACCCAGTAGTTGTAGCCAAGATCGAAGAAGACCCGCTCCAGGCGAGGGAAAACAGGGCCGACCTGGATGCCGCCGCCGGCGAAGCG
Organism: Terriglobia bacterium; assembly: GCA_963824095.1. Taxonomy (GTDB): domain Bacteria; phylum Acidobacteriota; class Terriglobia; order Bryobacterales; family UBA6623; genus JBBDWJ01. The sequence continues at coordinate 647,951 of CAWGNS010000007.1, forward strand.
GTCGATGGTTCCAGTCGAAAGGTCGATGACGCGGGCGATGCCACCGGAGCCGAAGTACAGCCGCGTTCCTTCGGGATTCAGGCCGATCCCGCCGGGATTGCGGATCGGTGCTTCGACGGCCGGCCCGCCATCTCCGGTGTCGCCGGCGGTTCCGGTGCCAGCGATAGTGCTGATCGTTCCCGTTGCGGCGTCGATCTTGCGGATTCTGCTTCCGCCGAAGTCGGCTACGTAGATGTCGCCCGCGGCGTTGACGGCCAATCCCGCCACACTGACGAACTGCGCCTCGGTGGCGGGTCCACCGTCGCCGCTGTCACCCGACACTCCGGTTCCCGCGATCGTGGTGATCTCGCCGGAGGAAAGGTCGATGCGCAGCACCACCGTGCCGCCGCCATATAACAAGCGCCCCTCGGGATCGAAGGCGATGTAAAATCCACCCGGCAGCGCCGTAGAGTCGATCGGCCCGGCGATGGGACCGCTTGGCGTGACGCAATCCCCCGTGCCTGCGGCATTGGTGACGATGCCCGTTTCGAGATCGACGCGGCGGATGTGGCAAGGGCTGACCTGGACGATGTAAAGGAAGTTGTCGTGGACGGCGAGGCCGCGCACCACGGCAAATCCAGCTTCCCTCGCTAGGCCATCGTCGCCGCTGGCGATGGGGCTTCCGCTGCCGGCGACGCGGGAATAGATACCGCTTTCAGCATCGATTCTGAAGACGCGGTTCGGAAAGGCGACGTAGATGTTACCCTCGGCGTCGCCGGTGAGGCGTTGAGGATCGATGATAGTGGCCTCGGCGGCGGGGCCACCAACACCGTTGTCCGGTTGGCCGACCACCGTGACTGCCTTGTAGGTCGGCAAGGGCTGCGCGCCCAAGGCTGCAGCGAACACAACAAGAGCAAGAAGACAGAATCGTAGCATGTTCCTACACCTCTGCTTGGGATTTCACGACGGGTTTTCGGGGGTGCCCGATTATAGCTATGCTAAGATCGCAACGCAAACCGATGTACCACAAACTCCTCGCCCTGCTGCTGTTTTCCTTGTCCTGCCTGCCGGCTCTGGCCCAAAGCCGCGGCGGCATCTCGGGCCCGCTGGTACGCACCGACCACTGGCCGCGCACCACCAATCTCGCCGACTGGACCCACGATGTGATGCGCCTGGAAGGCGTCGAGCAGGCTTCCGGAAACCGCGCGCGCCAAAGTCTTCTTCCGGTGGCTGCGGTTGTTCAACCGCATGGCTACCGGCGGCATGATTCAGGCCTACGAGGGCGAGTACGGCAAGGAGCGCTACGTTCTCGACGCGCACAAGCAACTGTTCGTCTACGGCTGGGGCTACTGCGACACCACCAGCCGCATCGCCGAAGCCGCCTGGCAGGAATACACCGGCGACCCCTCGTCGGCCGAGCGCGTGGTCGTGCAGCACAAAAACGACGGCTATCACACCATGTATCGCCTGCGCATCGACGGCCATTGGGGCGCGTTCGATCCCGCGCTACGGCTACTACCTCATCGATCACGACGCGCCCGACGCGCGCGTTCTCGACTGGGCCGACATCGGCGTCGACGAAAATATCCGCAAGAACCAGACGTATCGCAATCGCAGCCAGCCGTTTTTCGAGTTCTTCGGGCTGGAGTGGGAGCGGGCTTTTCTGATCAACCCCCACTACTATGCCGATGAGCCGAGCTGGGTCGCCGCCGGAAAGCCGGTCGAATGCGTTTTTGGCAACGGCCAATACAAGCCCGGCACGCCGTTTCACGATATGGATTTTCGGCTCGCCCCCGGCATGAAAATCGAAAGGCATTGGGACAACTCCGCGCGGAAATTCTACGTCCCCGCGGCCGAGTACACCAAAAAAGAAGAAGCCTTTCTTCCCGCCGGGCGCTTCTATCGCGTCACCGAAACGATGAACGACGGCAACTGGCCCAAGTACGACCCGAACTACAAGAGGGCCAAGCCATATCTTTCGACCGTCCCGAGCGATGAAGGCTATAACGCCCAGGTCGCCGGCGGCCAAACCATCGGCCAGGCCTGGGGACGGCTGACCTATCAGCCCGATCTGAGCGACCCGCGCTTTCTCGAGATTCTAACCGCCGATTCGACGCTGGCTCACGCTGCAAAAGCCCCGTATTTAAGACTCCCGAGTGCTGGGAAATCGGGCTCCGCGACGTTCGATTTCTACTCGCCCTACGTTCTGGTCGATGGGGTCTTGCGCGGCGAGTTGGCGGGAAATGCGGCGATCGAAATCCGCACCTTGCGCGCCAAATCGAGCAATCGCTCCCAGCCCGATGTCTGGTCGGAGTGGCAGACGCTGAGCCAGGGACACGGCCCCTTCGAGGCAATGCTGGGCCGCGAGCGCTACAACGGCCGCGACGTCAGCCTGCACGGCGTTTACCGGTTTCAGGTGCGCGTCAAGGCCACTGCGGCGTCCACGGGGACCTCCGGCAGCTCCGGCTCCGCGACCCATTCGAGTTCCGCGGCCGCCGCCGGCCTGAACGCGCTGCAACTCGTCGCTTATTTCGAAAACGGCATCATGTCGATTCCGCAGATCTTCGACGGGCGCAACACCATTCACTTCCGGCTGAACGACGCCGCCAAACTCGACGGACCGGTCGTGGTCACCTACCACTACCAGACCCCGTCCGGCGAGCGCGAGAATCGCAAACTGCTCCAGCCCGCCGATTTCCATGACAACGAAGCCACCTACATCCTCGAAGCGCCCGGCCTGATCCGCTGCAACTCGCTGGAAGTCGCCTACTAGCCCCGTAGCGCAGGGCTGGGTGCATTTCCAAGACCTGCGGCTTGCCTACCGCACCAAACCGCAAAGCGGCCTGCCGGGCGTACTTCCAGACTTCCGGCAGGCTTGCCGCCGGACCCCACCCAGAAACGCGGGTCTTCGCAAAAGCCGCAGGTCTGGAAAAACGCCAGCCCTGCGCTACGGGCGCCGCAGGCCATTGGGCTAGCGGGGGTCCACGAGGCAGCGGGGCACGCGATTTCCATTGGGGCCCGGGCATGCGCGATTCAATCCACACCTCGCCGCTACGCTAAACTGACGATTCGAAACGTCTTGGAAGGCCTCCTGGCGTCATCGTCATAAGCGCTCATGTCCTTCTTGTTCATGCTGGTCGCGTTCTGGGGACTGCTACACATTCCGCCGTTGAGCCGGTTTGTCGTGACGCGGACCTCTCGGAACAAGGCGGCGGTCGCCATGGGGCTGGCGTTTTTGTTCACCGGAACCTGGCACTTCACCGCCCCGCAAGCCTTCGTTCCGATGATTCCGCCTTACCTGCCGTTTCCCCGCCGTTTGATTGACATCAGTGGTTTGTTCGAAATTCTCGGCGGCCTCGGAATCATCGTGCCGCGAACGCGCCGCTTGGCCGGGTTGTGCCTGGCGCTGTTGCTGATTTGCATCGTCCCGGCGAATATCCACGTCGCCATGAATAACATTCACCTGCCCGGGACCCCGCAGCAGCCCTGGTACAACTGGGCGCGCGTGGCGCTGCAAGCGGTGTTTGTGCTCTGGGCGCTGTGGTCGTCGCGGCGAACCTACGACCTGTAGAGCGCGGTTCGGCGAAGCGTAGCCTTGCCGTACCCGGAAGCGCATCCCACGCTAAGCACCACCTATAGGTGGTTGTCAGCCAATCCGAATCCTGCTACCCTGAACCCAGCGAAATTCCCCCCGGGAGGCGTGTTATGGCAGACACCACGCAGGCCGGGTCGCCCGGCCTGACGACGGCCGAGGCGCCGTTCGTCGAGCGGGCCCGCAACCGCGGTCAGCTTTTCTTCGAGCAGCCCTACGAGCTGTACTCCCGCGAAAACCACCAGACCTGGGAGCGCCTCTACTCTCGCATTCATCCCCGCTGGCAGCGCTACGCCAACGAACATTTCCTGCGAGGCCTCGACCGCCTGGGCCTACCGCCGGACCGCATCCCCAAGCTCGCCGAGGTCAATCGCTTCCTGGCTCCGCTCACCGGCTTTCGCGCCCGCGCCGTCAGCGGCTACGTGCCGGCGTTTGTGTTTTTCGACAGTCTGAGAAACCGCGCCTTTCCCACCACGATCACCATCCGCCCCGCCGAAAAGCTCGACTACCTGCCCGAACCCGACATTTTTCACGACCTCGCCGGACACGTCCCGATGCACACCGACAAGGCGTTCGCCGAAACCCTGGTGCGCTTTGGAGAATGCGCCCACACCGCGGCCGGGCGCGCCGCCAGCCAGCCCCACGACGAGCGAACGCTGCTGCGCCTCACAAGCATCGTGCGCGCCATGGCGCGATTTTTCTGGTTCACGGTCGAATTTGGACTGATGCGCTCGACCACCGGCGGCAAAGGCGGCATTTGCGCCTACGGCAGCGGCCTGTTGAGTTCCTATGGAGAGCTTGTTCAAGCGGTCGAGTCGCCGGCAGTCGAGCGAAGGCTGCTGCGCCTCGACGAGGTGGTGCAGCAGACCTTCCGGATCGACCGCTACCAGCCCTTGCTCTACGTCGTCGAGTCGTTCGAGCAGCTCTACGAGATGGTCGGCGAGTTGGAGCAGTGGATGCGTGCGGGAAATCTCGATGAAGTCGCCGGCGGCGAGCCCACCGTGAGCGAAGACGACCTGAAGAGCTTCCTGGCGGCCTCGGCGCACTCCGCGCTCGCCTAGAGGAGCGCCCGGCCCCGCCTCTGGGATCTCCGGACGCTGCTGGCTTATAGGCCGTGAGAGATCCGGGTGGCCGCAATCACTTTCGAAATAATTCGTCGCCCGCGCCAGGGAATCCAGCCCGTTCAATGCAGGGTCTTCTTCAGCCAGGCGATCATTTGCTGCTTATAGAAGTGCAGCTTGGGGTCGGGCTCCCAGTGGTCCATGCCGTGGACACCTGCGACGGGAATGATTTCGCAGGCTGCGCCCTTGGCTTTCATCGCATCGCACATATCGACCGACTGCTGAAAGGGCACCGACTTATCTTCAGTGCCATGAATGAACAGAAACGGGGGCATTCCGGCGTTGACGAAGGTGATCGGCGAGGCGCCGATCAATTTCCCAACCGTATCAAATTTGAGCCGCTCGACCTCGAGGAACTGCCGCACGTTTTTCTGGGTGCCGCCGTGGTAGGCCAGGAACGCAACGAAATCATGAATCCCGTAGAACGACACCACCGCGTTGACGCTCGAACGGGGATCCCCGCGCGCGCCCACATAGGAGACCAGATGACCGCCGGCCGATTCGCCGATCAGCGCCAGCCGGTTGACGTCGACCTTATAGCGGGCGGCGTTGTCCTTGACGAAACGGATGGCGCGGCGCACATCGTCGACCGCCGCCGGAAAGGGATGCAGCGGGGCCAGGCGGTAGTCGATGCTGAACCAGGCGAAGCCGGCCTGGCTGAGGGGTTCGAAGATGTAAGTGATGTAGGTCTGCTTGTCACCGGCCTCCCAACCGCCGCCATGCACCAGGATCGCCGCCGGAAACGGGCCGGGGCCGTCCGGGACAAAAGCGTCGAGTTTCAGGGTCAGATCGTCGACGCGACCATACGCGACATCCTTGCGCAACTGGGCGGGGAGCGACGGAAGGAGCAAGAACAGGCACAGCGCGGCGACCGCTCTCATCTTGGTGTCCTCACCTGTCGCATAGGTACCCCTTGGGCCCGTCCCGGCCACGGTCCATTCTACGACGGCGCAGATCCGGCCGATAGGAACAAAGGGGGTCCTCCGGCGGGCAAAACCACGCCGAGCAGCAGACCGTGCGAGACCGAGTCGCCTACGCCTTCGTCACGCTTCTGGGGCTCTCCCTGATGCTGTTCCTGCTGTGGCAGGTCAACGGTCCGATCCGCTCGGCCCGCAACGATTTTCTGCCGCTCTACGTAGCCGGAAAACTCGCCGGCACCGGCGATCTCTACGACTCTCACGCCTACTATGCCTTCATGATCCAGCGCTTCGCGGCACTGCACGAATCGCTGCGCTTCACGCGTCCACCGTTCTACGCCGCGCTGCTCTGGCCGCTCTCCTTGCTTCCCTATAAGACCGCTTACGCCGTCTGGTGGCTGCTGCGGATTGTGGCTCTGGCCGGGTTCGCCGTGCTATGGAAAATCCCCTCCCGCGCCGACACCTTGCTTTTCACCGTGCTGTCGCTGCCGGTGTTCGCCGCCCTCGCCGCCGGGCAGGACTCCGTGCTGCTGCTGCTGTTCATCGCCGTGGCGTTTCGTTGCTGGGAACGCGGCAACGACTACGGCGCCGGGCTGGCGCTGAGCCTGTGCGCCATCAAATTCCACTTGTTCGTACTGTTGCCGCTGCTATTCTGGCGGCAGCGCAAGCGGCGGATGGCAGCCGGATTCGCCTCGGGCGCGGCGGCGCTGCTGACGATTTCGTTTGCGGTCGAGGGCTGGCGCTGGCCGCTCGCCTACTTTGCCGTGCTCACCGACGGGCGGGTACATCCCGGGGCGGACTCGATGCCCAACTTGCACGGCCTGTTCGCGGCGCTCCCCTACGGCGCCTATCTGGAAACCCTGGCCGTAGTGGCTGTGGTGGCGGCCGCCTGGATTGTTCTGCGCGCCGCCAGCTTCCCCTCCGGCCTTGCGTTGACCCTACTCGGCGGGCTGCTGCTGAGCTACCACAGCTACATGATGGACGCCGCCATCCTGCTGCCGGCCTTGCTGATCCTGATGGCGGGCACCACGCGGCGTTCGCTCAAACTCGCCGGCGCTTTGCTGCTCTCCCCGCCGGCGGCGCTGTTGCTGGTGTCGCATCCGCCCTGGTCTTTTGTCCCGCAGGCCACCCTGGCCGTTTTCTTCTTCGCCGCCGCGTCCGATCTGCGTTTGTCCCAAGCCCAACCGGGCGAAGCCGGCGACCGAATGCAAACGGGCGCCGCACCCCCTCCCCAACCCGGGGTGTCCCTAAACCACTCACCCATGTAATCTTTACGCGATCTCCAGCACTGAACTACCAAGCTATCTAGCTGAAAACAAATAGCGTCCACGAATGGCCCCGGCTATGCAGTGTCTCTGGGCAAGGAGGTTCCGCATGCAAAGATTAACCCTGTGTGGTCTCGTGCTCGCTGGCATGCTGCAGGCGCAGAGTCAGCCCGCCGGGACCGTCCAAACCAACCAGGCGGATGCGCAGTCGGGCGCCCCGATTTACCGGGTGCGCGTGGTCGGCCGCACGACCAAGGCGGTCAACTACCGCCGCGACGGCGTAGCCACTCCGATCGATTTTCATGGTACGGTGCTGCTCCCCGATGCCGAAGGTTCGGCCTGGGTCAAAGCCAACAAGGGCTCCACCGAAATCCGCACGAAGTTCAAGAAGCTTCCGGCGCCGACTCGTTTCGGCCGCGAATACCTCACCTACGTGCTGTGGGCGATCACGCCCGAGGGCCGCGCCACCAATCTCGGTGAAATTCTCACCGACAACGACAACGACGGCAAGCTGAACGTCACGTCTGATCTGCAGGCATTCGCCCTGATCGTCACCGCCGAGCCGTATTTTTCGGTGACCCAACCGAGCGACGTGGTCGTGATGGAGAACGCCGTCCGCAAAGACACCATCGGCCAGATCGAGCTGGTGGACGCCAGCTACGAACTGCTCAAGCGCGGTGAGTATGCCTACGACACAGCGGCGGCGCAGGCCGATACCGGCAACCGCAAGAAGCTGCCGATGCACCGCTACGAGGCGCTGCTGGCCGTCTACCAGGCGCAGAACGCTGTACAGATCGCGCAGTCGCTGGGGGCCGACAGGCTGGCGCCCGAGCAGATTGCCAAGGCGCAGCGGCTGCTGCTGACCGCGCGGCAGTTCTACGACAGCAAAAGCGACAGCAAGACTGTGATCCAGACCGCGCGGCAGGCGGCGCAAACCGCCGAGGACGCCCGTCTGATCACCATTGCCAAGCTGGAGCGCGAGACCGCCGAAGAAGCGCGCGCTTCCACGGTCGGGCCGGCGGCGGCCGTTTCGCAGTGATGCAAAACGACGAGTTTTCCCTGGCACGGCCTACGGGCCGTTATCTCAGGGGGCGTTCCCTGGAGCGCCCCCTGAGGTTTTTTTCGTTCGCCGGCACGCGGCAGGGGCAGGCTAGCCAACGCGTTCAGGGGATTGATTGCGAAGCGACACAACGGGTTGGACCGCTCTATGCCTTGTTGTCGCGTCCCGGTGCGGTGCTTTGGCGTAGCCGCGTGCCCCTTTCGCACCCCGATCTTGTTTCTTCGTGTCGCGCCCCTGTGTCCCCGCGCCCGAACGTGATCCTTTCGGGCCCCATCGCTCATTTTTGCGCCCCAACTTTAGATACCGGCTCTTCCCGGCGGCGGGAAAACTGTCGCCCCTTGCGCACCTGGAGCTGCCGGCGTCAGCCTGCGATGCGTCTTTTTCGACTTACCGCTCCTTTGCTGCAACGCGAGGAGAATCGTGGAGTGCCATCGCAGGCTGACGCCCGCGGCTCGGTGCGTTGACGTCCTCGCTGCGTTCATTTCGAGGACTCCGGAAGCCCGTTCCCGAGACGGGCGATAGGGGCCGCCGCCCCCGCGTCAAATCCAATTCGAAACGGCCCGCACCCTTCCGGGTGCGGCTCTGGTTCCTGGGGTTGGGCTTGATCGCCTGGAGCCAGAACTTGTTTCTGCTTCGAGCGACGGCTCGGACCTTGCAGTGAGGAAACAGAGCCGCGCCCGGAAGGGTGCGGGCCGCCGCGGATCACCGCCGACGCCGGGGCCGCTGTCTTCGAACCGCCACCAACGCCAAACTCACGCTCCGCCCCCCACCGCCGCCAAATCCCGAACCGCTGCTAAGATGTGGTTGCGTTGGAACCCCACCCTGCGGATTTCTTCCGGGCGGGTTCTGGCAGGAGGATTCCCGCATGGCCGCGCAGAGCTATTCCAATCACCGCCGCTTTGTTCCGGCGTTCCACTTTTTCCTAATCCCGCTGCTGCTATACACCTTGATCGCCGCAACGCGTGGCTTCCTGCGGGCGTTCGATGACCCAACGCGGTTCCACAGCGCCCTATTGATGTTGTTGATGGCGATCGCGTTGGTGGTGTTGGCTTTCCTGGCCCGCGTCTTCGCCCTGAAGGCCCAGGACCGGGCGATCCGCGCGGAAGAGAACCTGCGGCACTACGTACTGACGGGAAAACTGCTCGACAAGCGGCTGACCGCCCTGCAGATTGTGGGACTGCGCTTTGCCTCCGACGAGGAATTCCCGGCGCTGGCGCAGCGCGCGGCCACCGAAAGCCTGTCGGGCAATACCATCAAGAAAGCCGTCAAGAACTGGCGCCCCGATACGTATCGGGTTTGATCGCAGAGCCAGAGCAGCGGGCCGGAAGCCAGGAAGTCAGAAAAACAGAGCCGTAGGCGTGAGCCGGCGGGCCGAAACAGCGCGCAGCCCGCGCGGGCGGGCGCAACGTCCGCAAACCCCACTCGGAGCCGCGGGCGTGAGCCCGCACTACGATGTCGGGCGACGAAGGACCGCGCCAGAATCCTGGCCAAAAATTGTACCGCGACGGCACTCTCCCTCTGCGGGTTCCGCGCTTCGGCCAGCCAGCTTGCGCCTGCGGCTCTGTTGCTTTGGGTCCGGCGTTAGCGCCCGCCGGATGGCGTTTGGCTACCGCCGCAGTGCCACCTTCACCACCGCCATTGCCGCCAGCACCAGCCCGAACGTGCAAACAATCGTTGGCCCTGTCGGCAAGTCGAGGTTCAGCGAGAGAAACATGCCCAGCGTGGACACCAGCGTGCCCATCGCCCAACCGATCATCAGCCGCCGGCCGATCGTTTTCGCAAACAGCATGCCGCCCACCGAAGGCACGATTAGGTAGCAGAACACCAGCAGCACGCCGGCGATCGACACCGACGAGGTCACCACGAAACCGAACGAGGCGTAGAACAGCAGGTCCCAGACGCGCACCGAAACGCCCTGCACGTTCTCCAGTTCGTGGTTGGCCGAAATCGCCAGAAAATTCTTGCGGAAGATGTAGTGGAACAGGCCGATCACGCCGTAAAGCGCCGCCGTCTTGGCCACCTGGTCCCAGGAGACGAACAGCAGGTTGCCCACCAGCATTTCCTGCAAGTGCTCGATCTCGCCGCGCGCCTTGCTCATCGCCAGAATGGTGGCCGCCGACGCCACCGCGTAGCAGATGCCGATGATCGCTTCCTGTGGAATGCGCGCCTTGCGGCTGCGCACGTTGGCGAATACCGCCGCGCCGATCAAAGTAAACGCGACACTGATCCAATAGGTCGAGGCCGAGTGCGCGTCGGTACCCATCAGAATCGCCACCGCGGCGCCCAGCGCGGCGATCTGCGCCAGCGAGAGATCGACGAAGATCACCCCGCGCTCGACGACGTGCACACCGAGATAAGTGTGAATCCCCGCAAGAATGAGGCTCGCCACGAAGGGAGCGGCTAGGAAGGTCCAGGCATCCATAGTTCAATTTCCACTGCCAGAGAAATGACTTCGAGTGTAGTGCATCCGCGGCGCGGGTGTAAGCTCTTTCCAGGCCCGCCGCCAGCGGCCGAGGTTTCGCTACCCTTCTCGTCAGGCCTTTTTGTCGATGCGGTCGAACGCCTCCGAGACCGCCTTGGTATCGTAGTCGAACAACTCGAAGTAGTTCGTGACTTCTTTGCGGCCGCCGACCGACGGCAGCAGCACGATCGCTTCGCCGCCGACCGCCGTCGCCACCGAGTTGGGAACCTTGGTGTCGAAATAAGGTTCCACCCAGATCAGCTTGATCTTCTGCTGCTTCATCTGGTTGATCAGCGCCAGCGTGTGGCGAGGCGAGGGAGGAATGCCCGGCCGCGGCTCGATGTAGCCTTCGACCTGCAAGCTGAACGCCTCGGCAAAGTTCGGCCAGGATTGGTGATAGGCCACCACGCGCCGGCCTTTGTAAGGCGCCATGGTCGCCAACCAACCCTTCTTCGCCTCCGTCAGCCGCGTGCTGAAATCCTGAAAGCGCTGCTGGAAATAATCGGCGCTATCGGGCATCAACTCGGCGAGCTTGGTGGCGGTGCCCTGCGCGATGCGGCGGCCGTTCTCGGGGTCGAGCCAGTAGTGCGGATTGCCCAGCGGGTGCACGTCGCCCATGGCGCGGCTCACCGCGCCCACCGGCTTTTGCAGGATCTCGACAAACTGCGAGGCGTCGAAGTAGCCCTTGCCGCCCGGCTGCAGCTTCGAGTTGCGGCTCTGCGTAATCAGCGGCGGCAGCCAGCCGATTTCCAACTGCAGCCCGACCGCGATCAGCAGGTCGGCGCGGTTGAGCTTGAGGATGAAGCTCGGCTTGGGCTCGACAAAGTGCGGGTCCTGATAGCCGCGCGCGATCGACTCGACGCTGACACGGTCCCCCCCGACTTCCGCCGCCAGCGCGGCCATGTCCTGCGTACTGGTGACGATGCGCAGGGTCTTCGCGGCGGACGCCTGGCGGGCGCTCAGGGCGCCGCCTACCGCCGCCGCGGCTAGAAAACGTCTTCTCGTCAAGGACATGGGTCTTTTCACCTCGTCTCGATTTGGACCCGTGCTTAGAACGGGTGCGCGCCGTGGGCGCCGATGCTGTATTGCAACTGAAACAACACTTCGTTGGCCTGCACGCCTTCAGCATAGTCGGTGAAGCGGTATTGCGCCCGCAGTTGACTGAATTCGCTGGGCCAGAAGGTCAGGATCGCCGACGCGCCGCTGTCGCTGAATCCGTGGCCCTCGCGGCGTTCGGAGTGATCGAGCCGCACGCCGCCGAACCAGCGCCGCGCGAACTGATATTCGCCCGAAACATAGTAGCCGAAGGCTCCGTGCATGCCGTCGGGCTGATCGCGCCGGCTCCAAACCAGCTCCGAGCGTCCGACAAAGGAGTGGTAGATCGAGCGCGACAGCGGCTTCCAGTGAAACGTCGTGTCGATGCCGTAAAGATTGGTGACCCGCGACGCGCCCGGGCCATAGTCGGCGATCAAAGCGTCGGCGGAGTCGTTGTGGCCGTGCGCGTAAGACCCGCCGATGTCGATGTTGGCATCGTCGGACAGATCGCGATAGGCGCGCAGGTGCCCCACCGTCGAGACCTGGCCGCGGCTGGAGGAGCGGAAAACGTCCGACGAATCGCCGCGATAGACCTGGCCGGTGGCTTCCAGAAACAGGCCGCCGGGCGCCGGCAGCAGGCGGCTCACCGAGACGCCCGCGTCGGAGATGCCGTCTTCGCCGCCCACCAGGTTGGCCGTCACCAGCGGGCGGTCTACCCAGGGAACCACGTGGCGGTGCAGCGTGTTCAGCTTGCCGAACATCGCGCGCTGCTTGCCGGCTTTCACCAGCAGCTCGCCGGGCACGCTGGGAAACGTGATGTAGCCTTCCTCGAGGTCGACGCCCTCTTCACCAAACGAAATGAAAAAGTCCGCCCGCGCGTAGGGGTCGACCGCGGCACTGAGGCCCAGCTCGCTCTCGGTCATTTCCATCGACGGCCGGGGATCGATTGAATTGTTCCCGGCGGCGCCCAGAAAATTCCCGATCATGCTGATGGCCGGGTTCGCCAGCCGCGCCGAGGCCGTCGGATCGGACGACGCCGGCACCGCCGCGATCGTGGGGCTGGGCATGGCCATCGGCGCCACTGGAGCGGGCGCGGGCGCCGCGGCTTCAGCGGCGGGCGCGGCCGGCTCGCCCACGGCCGCCAGCGCCGCCTGCAGGCTTGCCACTTGCGATTGCAGTTCCTCGACCTTGGTCTCGAGCGCCTTCATCCGCTGCAGAACCTCGTCGGAGGTTTGCGCCGAGCCGAGCGCAGCGATGAGCAGGCCTCCGAAAACCACGCGGCAAATCTTCATGGTTCCTCCAAAGGGCGTAAATAAGTTGACGTGGGCCGGTGGCCGTAAGCTACAGGCCTGCAAGCACTAACTGCGGCCTGGCTCGCCCCAAGGATCGCAACACCGCTTCGCGCACCTCAAGCATTCGAGCCGAGCGGGATAGATCAGCGGATGAACGGACTGCATATCTGTATGAGCGGAACGGGCGGACGGCCTGCGACGACGAGCGGGCGCCGCAAAAAAATTGCCAGGCGGACAGCCGCCGGACTCCAAGAAACGGCCTCCGGACGCGGCCTATATACTTCGGAATGTGCGACTCCCGCTGATCTGGGGCTACGGCGCCGTGCTGACCGCGGCGGCGGCGCTGGGCCTGGCGTTGGGCTGGAGCAACGCCGGAGTGCAGGTCGACCGCTGGGCCTACGACCTGCTGTTGCGGCTGCACACCCCGCCTCCGCAGCGCTCTTCGTGCCTGATTGTGGCCATCGACGAGGAGAGCCTCGACGCCTATGGCGGCGTGGCCGGGGTGCGTGCCCCGCTGGCGGCGGCCATCGAGACCCTCGCGCGCTACCAGCCGGCGGCCCTCGCCATCGATATCGTCTTGTCGGAGCCGCGCTCTCCCCAGGAAAACGCGCCTCTCGAAAAGGCGCTGGCCGAGGCGTCGAACGTGGTGCTGGCGACGCACCTGCGTGCCGGAGCCGAGTCGGAGGAAACCGCCTGGGAGGCGCCGCTCGAGATCTTCGCTCGCCACGCCGCCGCGCTCGGCCACGTCCACGCCGACCCTGACGAGGACGCCGTCTGCCGCCAGGTGCTGCTGGCCAAGGCCGGCGGCCATACGCGCCGCTGGGCAATGGCGCTCGAAGCCTACCGGTTGGCCCACGGCGGCGGCAAGATTCTGGAAACCGAGGCCGGCCTGGTGGTCGACGAGCAGTTCATTCCAGCTACCGCCCGCGAAGACCGCGCTTTGCGGATCTGGTATCCCAATCCGGTTTCATCGATCGAGCGGCTTTCGCTCAAGAGCCTGCTTGAGCACCCCGAAACGGCGGCGGTGGCGCGTGGCCGGGTCGTCTTCCTCGGCGTCGACGTGCTGGGCGGCCTCGACCGCTACCTGATGACGCCGTATTCGTTCGGGCAGCCCAAGTCCGGCGTCGAGATCAACGCCAGCCTTTTCGAAACCCTGGAGCATCGCCGTTTTCTGGTGAGTACCGGCGAAACCGTGACCGTGGCCGTCTCGCTGCTTTTCGCGCTGGCGCTGGCAGTGATTTTCTGGAAGCTGGCCGGCACGCGGGCACTCACCGCAGCGGCGGCCGTGCTGGTGGTTGCGGCTTTGACGCCGCCAGCCTTCTTCCAGACCGGCCGCGTGCTGCCGTTCGCGCCGCCGGCGCTGGTCGCCTGGCTGTGCTTCCTCAGCGGCGGCGCCTACCACTACCTCGCCGTGCGCGGCCGGCTCAGCCTCGCCGAGGCGCAGCGCAGCCGCTACCAGCGGGCCGTCCACTACATCACCCACGAGATGCGCACGCCGCTGACCGCCATCCAGGGCTCGAGCGAGCTGATCAGCCGCCACAGCCTCAGCGAAGAGAAGCAAAAGCAGATGGCGGGGCTGATCCATCGCGAGTCGCAGCGGCTGGCGCGCATGGTCGAAATCTTCCTCAACGTCGAGCGGCTCTCCAGCGGCCAACTGCAACTGCACCGCGAAGCGATCGACGCCGACGAGATTCTGGCTTCCTGCATCGAGCGCTCGCAGCCGTTGGCCGGCCGCAAGCAAATCCAGATCGAACATCCGGTCAACGGGAAAAACCCGATCTGGGGCGATCGCGAATTTTTGGAATACGCCTGCTATAATCTGATCACCAACGCGGTCAAATATTCGCCCGCCCAGACCGCCATCACCGTCCGCTCCTGGCGCGACAGGAATTCCGTCCTGATTGCCGTCGAAGACCGCGGCTACGGCATGAACGCCGAGGAGCTGCGCAACATCTTTCAGAAGTTCTATCGCACGAAAAGAGCCCAGGAATCGGGAGAAAGCGGCACCGGCCTGGGGCTGGCGATCGTGGAGGAAATCGTAGTGCAGCACGGCGGCACGATCGAGGTGGAAAGCCGTGTGAACCAGGGATCGCGGTTCACCCTTTCGCTGCCGCGAGCAACCGAAAGCCAAAGCGCCAACGTCTCACACAGTTAATGGCGGCCGACAATCCCAAGGTGACCACAAAAGCAATGCGCCCATCGGCTGCAAGGGAAACAGGAAACAGAGCCGCGCCCGGAAGGGTACGGGCTCTTGCATGCTCCCGGCAGCCCCTGGGGGACAGTCACCGTGTTTCGCGTCCTGCGAATCCTGTAAGTGACTGGCAGATCGGAGAGCGAAACGCGGTGACTGTCCCCTTCCGGCACCTTGCAGCGCAACAGATAGACAGGATTGTCCGCCCACGGAACCATCGGCCCTAAACCAATAACAATCGCATGAGTGAACGTCCCGAAATTCTGTTCGTCGAAGACGACCCCGCGGTGATCACCACCTTCACCGTCGGGCTGGAAGCGGAGGGCTATCCGATCGAGGGCGTCAGCTCCACCGCCGAAGCCTTGCGGCTGCTCGCCAACCATTCCTATCCGATCGTCATCACCGATATCTATCTCGACGAGCGCACCGGCCTCGACGTGCTGCGGGCGGCGCGCGAGAACAACCCGCAGTGCCTGGTCATCGTGATCACCGGCCAGGGCACCATGGAAACCGTCATGGAGGCCACCGAGCGCGGCGCCTTCGAGTACCTGGCGAAGCCGTTCGACCTCAGCCGCCTGCTTGAAGTCGTGCGGCGGGCCGAGCGCGCCATGCAGACGCGCCGCGCCGCCGACGAGCCGCTGGAGATCCCGCCGACCGAGATGGTCGGCTTTTCAGCGGAAATGGTGGCGGTTTACAAAACGATTTCGCGCGCCGCGCCGACCGACGCGCCGGTTTTCCTCGAAGGCGAATCGGGCACCGGCAAGGAACTGGTGGCGCGCATGATCCACGACAACAGCCAGCGCCGCCACGGGCCGTTCATCCCGGTCGACTGCGGCTCGATCGCGACCGGCATCCTCGAAAGCGAGCTGTTCGGCAGCACCCGCGGCGCGTTCACCGGAGCCGACCGCGACCGCAGCGGCCTGTTTGAAGCCGCCCACCAGGGCACCGTGTTTCTCGACGAGCTGGCCGAGGTCGACGGCGGCTTTCAGCTCAAGCTGCTGCGCTTCCTGCAGGAAAAGGAAATCCGCCCGCTGGGGTCTTCAAAAACGCGCAAGGTCGACGTGCGCGTTGTCGCCGCCACCAACCGCAATGTGCAGGAGTTGCTCGAGCAGGGCAAATTCCGGCAGGATCTGTGGTTCCGGCTGAATGTGGTGCGCATCCGGCTGCCGGCGCTGCGCGAGCGTCGCGGCGATATCCGGCCGCTGGCCGAGCATTTCCTGCGGCGTTTCAACAGCCTCTACAGCCGCCGGGCGCAGTTGGGGCCGGGCGCGTTGCAGGCGCTCGAGGAAGCCGAGTGGCCCGGCAACGTCCGCCAACTGCAGCATCTGATCGAGCGGCTGGTGATTCTCAATCCAATGGAAGTAATCGAGCCGGAAGCGATTCGCGAAGCGCTGGGCTCGCTCGAACCCCGCGCCAAGGCGGTGCAGTCGCTGGCCGACGCCGAGGAAGAGCAGATCCGCAAAGTGCTGGCGGCGACCGGCGGCAATAAGACCCGCGCCGCGCAGATCCTCAACATCGAGCGCAAGACGCTCTACCGCAAGATCGAGCGGATGAAGCTGTAGACGCGCGCCACCGGCAGCCCGACAACGTTGAAATAGCAGCCCTCGACGCCCGCGACGAACTTCGAAGCCTCGCCCTGGATGCCATAGCCGCCGGCCTTGTCGAACGGCTCCCCGCTCGCCACGTAAGCGTCGATCTCGTCGCCGCTCAGCTCCAGAAATTCCACCGCCGTGGTTTCGACCGCGGTTTGGGCGGACACTCCGTCGTAGAAGCAAATGCCCGTCATCACCTGGTGGGTGCGGCCCGAGAGCAGCCGCAGCATGCGGACCGCGTCGGCGGCGTCGGATGGCTTGCCCAGCAGCAGGCCATCGAGAGTCACCACCGTATCGGCCCCCAAGGTCAACTCGCCCGGCCGCCAGACCGCCCGAGCCTTGGCCTCGGCCAGCCGCAGCACATAGGCCTCGGGAGCCTCGTTCGCCCGAGCCCGTTCATCCACATCGGCGGGCCGCACGCGAAACGGAACCCGGGCAATCCGCAGCAATTCCGACCGCCGGGGAGAAGCGGAAGCCAAAACCAATTCCATCGGTCTACGTATCGTAAACCAGCAAGGCAGATTTGCAGAACCAGTGGGGCAGGCTTCCAGCCTGCCCAAAACTGCAAGACCCAGCCAAACCGCCACCCCCCGTAGCGCAGGGGTGGCGTTTTTCCAGACCTGCGGTATTACCCACCGCCGGCCCCCAAGGGAAATCCACCGCCACCCCCACCCCATCCGCCAACCCGCCAACCAAAAGAACCGCAGGTCTCTGTGAGCCCCGCGCTACGGGTGATGCGCCACAACCCAGGGCAGGCCGGAGGCCTGCCCCACCGCCGTGCTAGAATAGCCCACCGAGCTACTTTGAAACCCGCCAAAGACAGTCTGCTTTCGGTCTACCGGGCGTCGGCCAACGACAGCTCCTGGCATGCTTCCGACATCGTGCCGTTCTGGATGGCCGCGGTGGGGCGCGAGCTCGGCCACCGCACGCGCCCCACTTGGTTCCACAACGGCCGCTTGACCGTCGATGTCGACGGCGCCGAGTGGCGCGAGCAGTTGTTCCCTCTCACCGGCAACATCCTGGTGCGGCTCAACAAGCTGCTCGGCCGGCAGCAGGTGCAGTGGATCGACTACCGCCTGGCGCAGGTGCCGCGCCGCCCGCCCGGACGCGCCGCCACGGCTGAGCCCCGCGATGAGGCCTCGGGGATTCAGGATCCTCAACTTCGACGCCTCTATCGTGCTTCAATGAAGAGATCCCGGTAAGCGAACCGGCAAGCGAGCACGCCGCGTGAAGATCACCCTAGACGAAGTCCGCTACATCAGCGAATTGGCGAATCTGCGCCTGAGCGAAGAGGATCTGCAGAAATACGCCGCCGACATGGAGGAAATCCTCACCTACGTCGCACAACTCGAAAAGCTCGACACCAGCGGCGTCGAGCCGATGGCACAGGTGCTCTATCCCGGCGAGGAAAACGCGACGCTGCGGCCCGACCAGGTGCGTCCGTCGCTCGACCGCGAGCTGGCGCTGAAGCCAGCCCCGGCCTCGGGCTCCGGGCACTTCAAGGTCCCCAAGGTGATCGAGCGCTAAAGCAAGCAGCGCCGCTAGCGCGGGCTCGGCGCTGCGGTCAGACCTGCGGCCTTGAACGCAACCGAACGAGCCGGAACACAACCGAACGCAAGTACCCGAAACATTCGGCCCGCCCATAACATTTCGAACTTCTCCATGGACGATTACCGCAAACTGACGATCGACGGCATCCAAGCCGGTCTGCGCGAAAAACGCTTCAGCGCCAAAGAACTGACCCAGGAAGCGCTGCGCCTGGCCGAAGGCGAAAACGAGCAGTTCGGCGTGTTTCTCCACTTCGCGCCCGAGCAGGCCATGGCCGCGGCCGGGAAGGTCGACGCCGATCTCGCCGCCGGCAACCCGCTGGGCCCGCTGGGCGGTGTACCCGTAGCGGTCAAAGACGTCATCATGACCGCAGGCCGCCGCACGACCTGCGCCTCGAAGCTGCTCGAACACTACGTCGCGCCCTACAGCGCGACGGCGGTCGAACGCCTCGAAGCCGCCGGCGGCATCATCATCGGCAAGACCAACTGCGACGAATTCGCGATGGGCTCGTCGAACGAAAACTCGGCGTTCTATCCGGTGCGCAACCCCGTCGCTCCCGACCGCGTTCCCGGCGGCTCGAGCGGCGGCTCGGCGGCCGCGGTCGCCGGTGGCTACGTGCCCATTTCGCTCGGTTCCGACACTGGCGGCTCGATCCGTCAGCCGGCGTCGTTCTGCGGCGTCATCGGCGTGCTGCCCACCTATGGCCGCGTCTCGCGCTACGGCCTGGTGGCGTTCGCCAGCTCGCTCGACCACATCGGCCCGTTCTCTCGCACCGTGAAGGACTCCGCCACGCTGCTGAAGGTGATCGCCGGGCGCGACCCCGCCGACGCCACCTGCGCCGAAGCGCCCGTGCCCGACTACCCGGCCGAATTGGCCGCCGGCGTCAAGGGCCTGCGCATCGGCGTCCCCAAGGAATACTTCGGCCAGGGCCTCGACCCCGCCGTCGGCGCGCGCATCCAAAGCGGGCTTGACGTATTCAAGAAGCTGGGCTGCGAGATCCGGGAAATCAGCCTGCCGCACACCGAGTACGCCGTCGGGGCCTACTACCTGATCTGCACCGCCGAGGCCAGTTCCAACCTCGCTCGCTACGACGGCGTGCGCTATACCTTTCGCTCCGAAAACTCCGAAACGCTCAGCGACATGTACCGCAACACCCGCGGCGAGGGCTTCGGCAAGGAAGTCACGCGGCGCATCATCCTGGGGACATATGTCCTCAGCGCGGGGTACTACGACGCTTATTACCGCAAAGCCCAGAAAGTCCGTGCCCTGATTGCGGCGGACTTCACCACGGCTTTTGAGGGCGTGGATGCTATCATTGGGCCGGTGTCGCCTTTTCCGGCGTTCAAGCTCGGTGAGAAGGTGCAGGACCCGCTGGAGATGTACCTCTCCGACATTTACACGATTACGGCCAGCCTGGCGGGCATTCCCGGCATCAGCGTGCCGTGCGGCAAATCGGCCGAGGGGCTGCCGGTCGGCATGCAGATCCTCACCAACCATTTCGAGGAATCGCGGCTGCTGCGGCTGGCGAACGCGTTTGAACAGGCGGGAGGGTTCGAGGTTTCTTGATGAAACTCAGCCAAGCCGCCGCGAGGCGGGTCGCTCGCTGGCGCTCCCTGAACGGGGGCTGCCTGGCACGTTTTCACGCCGCAACGCAACATTTCGGCGCCGCGGGCCGTCTCACGGGAGAGGCCCCTATCCGCGTATTGACAATTCCCGCCCTTCGACTCTCGCTCTGCCTGGCGGCGAGTCTGGCCATGCTGGCGAGTTCCGCCCAGGCTCAGAATGCGGCCCGCGACGGCGTCGATGTGGCCTTCGACCAGCTCTATAACTTCCAATTTTCCGCCGCGCACCAAACGCTGGACCGCTACGACCGCGCGCATCCCGACGATCCGATGTCGGCCGCGGCGCGCTCGGCAGTCTACCTGTTCACCGAGCTGGACCGGCTCGACCTGCTTGCCTCGGAGTTCTTTCAGGATCGCGGCGACCGGCTGCGTGCAACCAAGCTCGACCCCGACCCGGTCCTGCGGGAAAAGCTGTTCGCCTCGACCAAGCGCACCCGCGAGCTGGCCCAAAAGCTGCTCGAAAACAACCCCGACCATCCCGACGCCTGGTTCGCGCTTTCGACCGCGGCCGGCATCGAGAGCGACTATCTGTTTTTCGTGGAAAAGAAGCGCCTCGCCTCGCTGAAGTTGCACAAGGAATCCCACGGCTATTGCCTGAAGCTGCTCGAGATCGACCCCGATTATCCTGACGCCTACCTCACTAGTGGCTTTTACGAATACCTGGTCGGCGACCTGCCGTTTTTCCTGCGCTGGTTCATTCACTTCGACGGCGTCGAGGGCGACAAGCAGAAGGGGATCGATCGGCTGCAGTACGTCTCGAAAAACGCCCGCTACAGCGCCGGGTTCGCCAAAGTGCTTCTGGCGGCCGTATTTCTGCGCGAGGACCGCCCGTCGGACTCGGTCGAGATGCTTACCGAGCTCTCCAACCGTTATCCGAAGAACCCGCTGTTTCCGCGCGAAGCCCGCCGCCTCTGCCAGGAATACAAGCTCCCGGTACCCACCACCCTGGCCGCCGAAGAAAGCGGCGGACTCGCCCCCGGAGCCGAAAAGGACGAAACCGCCCGCCCCTGACCCCGCAAAGACCGCCGGTCCCCGCTCCAGACCCCGGCCCGTAGCGCAGGGCTGGCGCTTCGCCAGACCTGCGGCATTCTAATCCGCCGGAACACCGAACGTCTCGGCCCTCCGATGCGTTGCCTCGTCCACCTTGCATTTCCCTCCTCCCGCCGCCCGCCCGATAGATAGCCCCGGCCACAAATCGCCACTCGCAGCCGCGGGCGTCAGCCCGCACTGAGAGCCCACCCTAGCCTCGCCTGTCGCTAGACGGCCACCGACGCACGACCCCACCGCGCAGCGCGGGCTCACGCCCGCGGCTCCGAGCGACGTGTCCAAGACCCAGCCACCCTCACCCGTAGCCCAAAACACCCCACCAACCGCCCCGCGCTGCATCGCTCGCGTTTTCCGTATATCCTAAGAGCATGGGCGGCCGTTCCCGACCGGGGCGGCTTTCACTCCCGTGAAGAACTTCCAGGAAGCCAGGTTTCCCTACAACGCGTCACACATGTCGTCGTGCGCGGCGGAATAGCGCCGCGCGGGCATGATCGTCCCCCTTCGGCTTCCCGCTCTCGCTATTCGTTAAATCACGCCGGGTCTTGGAGACCCGTAAGGACTTACTCATGTACGTCAAGAAACTACGTCTTTTGACTCCGGGGCCCACCCCGCTGTATCCGCCCGCGGTGCGTGCCATGGCCGGCGCGGATATCCACCACCGCACCGAGGACTTTCGCGTCCTGTCGAAGCAGCTCGCCATCGACCTGAAGTATTTCATGGGGACGGCGAACGACGTGGCGATCTTCACCTCGTCGGGCACGGGTGCGATGGAAGCGGCGGTGTCGAACCTGTTCTCGAAGGGCGATAAGGTGATCGTGGCGACGGCCGGCAAGTTCGGCGAGCGTTGGGCGCAGATCACCAAGGCGTATGGGCTCGACGTCACTGTGATCGAGGAACCCTATGGCGAAGCGGTCGCGCCCGGGCGCGTGGCCGAGACGCTGCGCGCCAACCCGGGCGTGCAAGGCGTGTTCGTGCAGGCCACCGAAACCTCCACCGGCGTTTCGCACGACGTGAAGGCGATGGCCGAAGCCGTGCGCGCGACCGATGCGATTTTTGTCGTCGACGCCATCACCGGCCTGGGCACCAGCACCCTCGACATCGACGGCTGGGGCCTCGACGTAGTCATCGGCGGCTCGCAGAAAGCGGTGATGATCCCGCCCGGGCTGGCCTTTGCCGCGGTGAGCCAGAAGGCCTGGGCGCGGCGCGAGAAAGCGCGCCAGCCCTTCTTCTACTTCGATCTGTACAAGCACGCGCAGGCTTCCGAGAAGGGCGAATCGCCCTTCACCCCGGCCACCTCGCTGCTGCTGGGCCTGGCCGAAGTGCTGCGTTACATCCGCGAGTTGGGCCGCGAGAACCTCATCGAAAACGCGCAACTGCTGGCGCGCGCCACGCGTGAGGCGGCCCAGGCGATCGGCCTGGAGCTGTTCGCTAAGACCAACCCCTCGGGCGCGGTCACCTCGATCCGCGCCCCCAAGGGCACCGATTCGGGGCAGATCGTCAAGGCCTTCCGCGAACGCTTTGGCGCCATCATCGCCAACGGCCAGGGCTCGATGAAGGGCGAGATTTTCCGCATTGCGCACCTGGGGTATTTCGACTTCGCCGATCTGTTCGCGGTGGTGGCCGAGCTGGAAGTGATTCTGCACAGCCTGGGCCAGCCGGTCGAGTTCGGCAGCGGCGTGCGCGCCGTGCAGCAGGTCTACGCCGAGGCGGCCAAGCTGAATCCGGTGGCCGTAGCTTAAAATTCCGGGGCCGGGAGGGCGCGGCGTGCCGTTCCCTCCCCCCGGCCACCCACGCGCGCCGCCGGCACGCGATTTCTGTCCCGAAACACCCGCCGGCGAATCGAAAGTCGGCAAACCTGGAGGTTCACGCCGCCAATGGCGCGCGCGGCCTCCGTGCTTTCCAACGTTGGAACCGAATAGCTTCTGATTGGACCCATGAACATATTGATTGCGGATGCTGTTTCCCCTGCGGCCGTCGATGTCTTTCGCGCGCAGGCGGACTGGAATGTCATCGTCTCGTCTCCCAAGGAATACGAGGCGCACCTCGCCGAGGCCGATGCGCTGCTGATTCGCAGCGCGGTCAAGGTCACCAGGGAAATTCTCGAGAAAGCGCCCAAGCTGCGCGTCATCGGGCGCGCCGGCGTCGGCGTCGACAACGTCGACCAGGAGACCGCCACCTCGCGCGGCGTGGTCGTGATGAACACGCCCGGCGGCAACGCCATCTCGGTCGCCGAGCACACCCTGGCGCTGATGCTCGCCTTGGCGCGCTCGGTGGCCAACGCCAGCGCCTCGACCAAGGGCGGCAAGTGGGAAAAGAAAAAATTCCTGGGCAACGAGCTCAACGGGAAAACCCTCGGCGTGGTCGGGCTGGGGAACATCGGCATGCAGGTGGCGCGCCGCGCGCGGCCCTTCGGCATGACCGTGGTCGCCTGCGATCCGTTCGTGTCGCCGCAACTGGCCAAGGACCTCGGCGTCGAAATGGTCGATCTCGACCGGCTCTATGCCGTGAGCGACTACATCAGCCTGCACGTGGCCGTGACGGCCGAAACCAAGAATCTGCTCAACCGCGAGGCGTTCGCGAAGATGAAAGACGGCGTGCGCGTCATCAATTGCGCGCGCGGCGAACTGCTCGAGGAAGCGGCGCTCGAAGAAGCGCTGAACTCGGGCAAGGTGGCAGGCGCCGCGCTCGACGTGTTCGCCAAGGAGCCGCCCGCCGGCTCGCCGCTGCTCGAGCACGAAAACGTCGTCGCCACGCCGCACATCGGCGGCTCGACCGAGGAAGCGCAAGAGGCGATCGGCATCCGCATCGCCGAGCAGGTGCGCGACTACCTGCGCGACGGCGTCGTGCTCAACGCCGTCAACATGCCCGCGGTCACCGCCGAGCAATACGGCCAGTTGCGTCCCTACCTCGAGCTGGCCGACCGGCTGGGCTCGTTCGCGGCGCAGATCGCCACAGGGCGGCCCAAGCACGTCCGCATCGTCTACTCCGGCAATTTCGGGGACGCCAACAGCAGCCTGATCCGCAACGCCGCGCTGAGCGGCATTCTGAACCGCTTTCTGTCGGAGAAGGCCAACCTGATCAACGCCGCCCAGGTAGCGGCGCGGCGCGCCTTCGGCGTCAACGAAGTCCGCCAAGGCCGGCTGCACTACAGCGACTCACTGACCTTGGCGCTCGAAACCGACGAGGGCGAGCGCGTCGTCGAAGGCACGGTATTTCCCGACGGCTCGCCGCGTCTGGTGAGCGTCGACGGCATCTACGTCGAGGCCGCCCTGACCGGGCACCTGGTGTTCATGAAGAACGACGACGTGCCGGGCGTGATCGGCCGCGTGGGTAGTATCCTGGGCGCCAACAAGATCAACATCGCCGACTTTTCGCTGGGCCGAGGCAACGGAGTGTCGGCCAACGGGCCGGCTGTAGCCATCGCGGTGGTACGCATCGACGAAGCGCTGCCGAAGAAGGTGCTGGATGAGCTGCTGGCGCTCGAAGCCGTGCAGTTTTCGCGCCCGGTCGAGTTGCTGGGCTGAGGACCGCACCAGGCCGCATCGGGTTTCTTGACGGCTTGGTGCTAAACGCGGGCGCGGTTCGGACGAACGCGGGCCGGGCTTCACTCACGCTCACGGCCGCCGCTCGATCGCCGCGACTCACGCTTGCGGTTACGGTTCGCTGGGAACTGCGTCGCGCGAACCACACCGCCTCGCCTACGCCCGCAACGCAAACGCCGCCACCCTCGGCGCTGCCATAATGAACACAGGAATCGATTTCATGCCACGACCAAGGCCTTTTGTACTCACCATCATGGACGGCTGGGGACACAACCCCGACCCCAAAAACAATGCGGTCGCGATGGCGCGCACGCCCAACTTCGACCGCCTCTGGGAGCAGTTTCCGCATACCTACATCCGCACCGACGGCCCCTTTGTGGGCCTGCCCGAAGGCCAGATGGGCAACAGCGAAGTCGGCCACCTCAACATCGGCGCCGGGCGCATCATCAAGATGGACGTCACGCGCCTCGACGACATGATCGAGAGCGGCGAGTTGTTCCGCGACAAAGTGCTGCAGGGCGCCATGGAGCAGGGCCGCAAGAAGCAGCTTCATCTGATGGGGCTGTGCAGCCAGGGCGGTGTCCATTCGCAGATCACGCACCTCTACGCGCTGCTCCAGATGGCCAAGCAACAGGGCGTCGAACGCGTCTACGTGCACTGCTTCATGGACGGCCGCGACAAGCCGCCCCAAAGCGGCGTCGGCTACATCGAAGAGCTGCAGCAGAAGATCCGCGAAATCGGCGTCGGCAAAATCGCCACCATCAGCGGGCGCTACTACGCCATGGACCGCGACAAGCGCTGGGAGCGCGTCGAGAAGGCCTACAACGCCATGGTGCTCGGCGAGGGCAAGCAGTCGAAGGATCCCGCCGCGGTGATGCGCGCTTCTTATCAGGAGGGCGTCACCGACGAGTTCGTCGTGCCCACCGTGATCGTCGACGAGTCGGGCCAGCCCACCGCGCGCATCCAGGACGAAGACGCGGTGATCTTTTTCAACTATCGCGCCGACCGCGCCCGCCAGATGTCGCACGCCCTCAACGACCCCAGCCTCGAACGCCCCTCGCGCGAGAGCATGCCGAAGAAGCTGCACTTCGTCACCATGACGCAATACGACAGGGCGTTCGACTTTCCGCACGTGCTGACCCCTCACATCCCCGAAAGGATCTTGGGCGAGGTCGTCTCGGCGCAGGGCTGGCGCAATCTGCGGACGGCGGAAACCGAAAAGTATCCGCACGTGACCTACTTCTTCAACGGCGGGCGTGAAAAACCGTTCGACGGCGAAGAGCGCGAGATGGTCCCCTCGCCGAAAGTCGCGACCTACGACCTGCAACCGGAGATGAGCGCCGCCGGCGTTTGCGACATCGTCGTCAAGGGGATTGAGAGCGGCAGCTTCGACCTGATCGTGGTCAACTTCGCCAACGGCGACATGGTCGGCCACACCGGTAACATCGCGGCGGCGGTGAAGGCCGTCGAGACCGTCGATGGCTGTCTGGCCCGCATCCGCGAACCGCTCGAACGCCAGGGCGGCGCCTGGATCGTCACGGCCGATCACGGCAACGCCGACCTGATGGTCGACCCGGCCACCGGCCAGCCGCACACCTATCACACGACGTTCCCGGTGCCGCTGGTCCTGATGAGCGAATTCCAGGGCAAGCTGCGCGAAGGCGGCTCGCTACGTGACATTGCCCCAACCATACTCGGGGTGCTCGGAGTCGAGCAACCCGCCGAGATGACCGGCCAGGACCTGCGAATCCTTGCCTAGAAACGGATCGAAACGAGCGCGCCGAAGGCTCAAAGCCCGCCGCACGCCGTGCCGGGCCTACTTTCGCCTCGCCCGGGAACCCGCTTCCGCGGTACTCTAAAACCCGTTTGTTACAATGACATACGCAAATCGAATTTAGCTTGAATGTCCCAAGAAACCAAGCTCTCCGTGGAATCGTTCGCCGCTCAATGCGGCGGCCAGATGGTTCCCCTCGGTAATTCCATCAGCTACTTCGCGGCCTTCCCACTGAAGGAAGACGAGCTGCGGCGTCTGTTGTTCGATCCGGTCGCCGCCGTGCCGCCCAGTCTTGCCGGGACCATTCCCAAGCTGCGCATCGTGCTGGTGCCCTATCTGGAGAAGGCCGGCGGCAAGGAAAACAGCGACGGCGCGTCGCAGAACAACTCCGGACGCGCCAAGAACGGCACTCGCCCACTTGAGCTGGTCGCCTTCGAGCGGCCCGCGCAGAACCGCCGCCTGCTCTCGGCGGTCACCGAAGTCGACGGCGAAACCTTTCTGTTCCTGGGCGTAAGAGACGAAGAGGTCGCCGACTACCACTACACCTTCTACGTCAACATCGCCGAACTGATCGCGCGACGCTCCGACGGGCCGGCTGTCGAGCGCTTTTTCGAGCTGCTGCGCGGCGAGCTCAAAAGCGACACTCACGGCGAGATCGACGAGAAGAGCTGGCGCATGAAGGAACAGCTCATCCGCCGCCAAAGCGACCTCGGCAAAGACACCAAGCTGCGCCAGGGCTATTTCCGCCAGGCGCTCGAAGACACTCTGACGCTCTACCTGCACGGCCTGTGCTGCGACATCGACGTCGATTCGGGCCCGCGTCAGTTGGCCAGCCGTCACATCCGCCGCCGCCTCGAGCTGCTGCGCGAGCTCTGGCCGCCGCCCGCCGGTTTCGCGCTGTTCCCCGAGGAACTGTCGGACCACCGTAAGTAACCACGAAAAATCAATGCAAAGCGAACAGGAACTCGACGAAGCTCTGTCCCGCCCAACGCCCGCCGATGTGGAGGCGCTCTCCCAAATGGAGGGCGACCTGCTGATTCTGGGCGTTTCGGGCAAGATGGGCCCCAGCATGGCGTCGTTGGCGCGGCGCGCCTGCGAGCAGGCCGGCGTCTCCAAACGCATCATCGGGGCGTCGCGATTTTCCAACCCCGCCACGCGCCAGGCGATCGAGGCGCTGGGGGTCGAGGCCGTGGTCTGCGACCTGCTCGACCGCGCCAGCCTCGAGCAACTGCCCGACTGCCCCAACGTGCTGTTCATGGTCGGCCAGAAATTCGGCACCGCCAGCGGCAAGCAGGCCGAGACCTGGGCGACCAACACCTACGCTCCCGCGATCGCCGCCGAGCGTTTTCGCAACTCGCGCATCGTGGCGTTTTCGACGGGCAACGTGTATCCCTTCACGCCGGTGGCGAAGGGCGGGCCGCTCGAAACCGACCCCACCGGGCCGGTCGGCGAATACGCGCAGTCGGCGCTGGGGCGCGAGCGCATGTTCGAATATTTTTCGCTGCGCCATGGAACGCCCACTGCGATCCTGCGGCTGAACTATGCCAACGAGCTGCGCTACGGCGTGCTGCACGACGTCGCCGAACGCGTCTACGAGCGCCAGCCGATCGATCTGTCGATGGGCTTCGTCAACGTGATCTGGCAGCGCGACGCCAATTCGGTGGCCCTGCGCGCCTTCGCGCACTGCGCCTCGCCCCCGCTGGTGATCAACCTGACCGGCGTCGAAACGCTCTCGGTGCGCACGATGGCCGAACGCTTCGGAGCCGTGTGGGGCATCCAGCCGGTTTTCGAGGGCCGCGAACAGGAGAACGCGCTGCTCAGCAACGCCCGACGCTGCGAGCAAACTTTCGGTCCGCCGCAAGTCTCGGTCGACCAGATGGTGGAATGGATCGCCGCCTGGGTCGCCCGCGGCGGCCGCAGCCTGGGCAAGCCAACCCACTACGAGGAGCGCAAAGGCGCCTTCTAAAGGCACAACAGAATCCGAGCCGCGCGCGTCAGCAAGCGGTGGCTGCTAGCGGTTCCATCCCTCGAAGGGCTTAGAACGCTTCGCGGCAACTAAAATCACGGCCACGCACAGACCAGCAACCAAGCCACAACACTATGCCCAACCGCTTGCCGATGCCGCCCAAAGAAGTTCTCGAAAGTCTCCGCAAGGGCGGCGTGATCCCCGCCCACCCGCTGGCGCTCGACAGCAGCCGTAAGCTCGACGAGCGCCGCCAGCGCGCGCTGACCCGCTACTACATGGCGTCGGGCGCGGACGGCCTGGCGGTGGGCGTCCACACCACGCAGTTCGCGATCCGCGAGGCCAAGGTCGGCCTGTTCCGGCCCGTCCTCGAGCTCGCCGCCGAGACGATGACCCAGCATCAGCCGCCCAAGCGCCTGCCGATCGTGCGCGTCGCCGGCATCTGCGGCGACACCCGCCAGGCCGTGGCCGAAGCGCGCCTCGCCGCCGACCTGGGCTACCACATCGGCCTGCTCAGCCTCGGCGCACTCTCCAAAGCGCCGCTCGACAAGCTGATCGAGCACGCCCGCGCGGTTTCCGAAGTGGTGCCGCTGATGGGTTTCTATCTGCAGCCTTCGGTCGGCGGCCGTGTTCTCGGCTTCGATTTCTGGCGCCGTTTCGTCGAGATCGAAAACGTCGTCGCCGTCAAGATGGCGCCGTTCAACCGCTACCAGACGCTCGACGTGGTGCGCGCCGTGGTCGAAACCGGCCGCGCCCAGGACGTCGCGCTTTACACCGGCAACGACGACAACATCATTAACGACCTGCTGACCCTGTTCCAATTCGCGGAAACCGCGGAGCCGGTGCGTATCGTCGGCGGGCTGCTCGGCCACTGGGCCGTGTGGACCAACCGCGCCGTCGCGCACCTGATGGAATGCCGCCGCATCATCGTGCAGCAGCGCATCCCGATTCCGCAGCGCATGCTGACGCTCAATGCGCAGGTGACCGACTCGAACGCCGCCTTCTTCGACCCCGCCCACGCCTTCGCCGGCTGCATCGCGGGCATTCACGAAGTGCTGCGCCGCCAGGGCCTGCTCGAAGGCATCTGGTGCCTCGACCCCAAGGAAACCCTCTCGCCGGGCCAGATGGAAGAAATCGACCGCGTCTACGCCGCCTACCCGCACCTCAACGACGACCTCTTCATCCAAGAGCACCGCGATTTCTGGATGAGCTAGCGCAGCAAACAACCTCACCCACCCAAACAACAGAGCCGCGCGCGTAAGCAAGCGGCGGCCTGACCCGCTCAATCCCCAACCACCGCCGGCCCAAAACGCCCCCACCGCCACAATCAACCGCCACCTCGCCCCAGGCCGCGCCAGCGCACCTCCGCCCGTCCCCTGCGCTCCCACCCCGCCGTCCGCTACGATAAAACAACGCAATGGAAACCCGCCCGTACTTCCTCTGCGGCGACATCCTGTGCAACACGCTCCTCGGCGCCATCCTCGGCGCCGTCGCCGCCGTCGTCGTCGACGGCCGCTGGCCGATGCTGCTCGCGATGGTGTTGGGCATGGCCGTGGGTATGGCCCTCTCGGTCGTACTCGGCGTGTTCTGCGGTATTCTCTTCGGAGCCTTCGAGCTGATGATCCCGATGATGCTCACCGGCATGTTGGCGGGAATGACGCTACCGATGCGGGCCGCGATGCAGCCGCTCGCGCCGCTGGCCGGCGCCGGACTGGGAGCGGCGATCGGGTTGCTGAGCCTGGCGGCCACCTACATTCTCAACGCGTTCCTACGCGGCAAGGAGCGGCAGTGGACAGCCTAACGCGCGAAAAATGGAATCGCGCCGCGCGCACCTTCGATCTGTTCAGCGGCGGCGCCGAGAAACGCTGGGCCGACGCCAAGCGCGAGTTCTTCACCCCGATGCATGGCCGGGTGCTGTTCCTGGCGGCGGGAACCGGCCTCGACTTTCGGTTCTTCCCGCCCGGCCGCGAGATCATCGCCATCGACATCAGTCCGCAAATGCTCGAACGCGCGCGCCCCCGCGCCGAGGCCTACTCCGGCCGCCTCGACCTGCGCGAGATGGACGTCCACGACCTCGATTTCCCCGACGAGACCTTCGACCAGGTTTTCACCGCCTGCACTTTCTGTTCGGT
Source organism: Terriglobia bacterium (assembly GCA_963824095.1). Taxonomy (GTDB): domain Bacteria; phylum Acidobacteriota; class Terriglobia; order Bryobacterales; family UBA6623; genus JBBDWJ01. Next base: position 678,084 of record CAWGNS010000007.1, read on the forward strand.
CCCCGACCCCGTTCACGGCCTTGGCCAACTGCACCGCGCGCTTAAGAAGGGCGGCGAACTGCGCATGTTCGAGCACACCGGCAGCCGCTGGTTTCCCTTCAGCACAATGCTCCACTTGGTAACGCCCATCACCCGCCGCGGCGGTCCGGACCTGGACCGCCCGACCGTGGCGAACGTACAGAAAGCGGGCTTCGCGATCCGCGAAGTGTGCAATCTCTACCTGGATGTTGTGAAAACGATCGTGGCCGTCAAATAAGGACTGCATCAGCGAGAAACGGCAAACCGATCAACGGTAAACGGATAAACCGTCGACCGATCCTACGGATACATCACCAGTTTGCCGGTCATCGACTGATAGGTCACAAACCCAAAATCCAACCCATCGGCGGTGATGTTGGGGCCGGCGAGCTTCGGGCTGGTACCGATCAGCAATAGGCCCGTGCTCAGCGAGCCGCTCGAAACGCTCGCTGGCAGATTCGCCAGCACCGAGGGCGGCACCATGAAGCTGCCCAGCTCGAGCGGCACCGTGCAAACGAACGCGCCGCTGACGTTGTTCGCTGGCGTCGGCGAGCTCTCCGAAACGCCCAGAATGCGAACGAACTGCGTTTGCGCGTCGCCGCCCGACCAGGTCAAAAAAATGCCCTGCTTACGGTCGATGCGGCTGATCTGATCCTCATTGGTCCAGGTGATTGGCGGCGGAATCTCGAGGCTCGCCTGGATCTGCCCCACCGCGCTACCCGCGCCCGACTCCAGCCTGTAGGGACCGGGTTCGAGATAGAGCGGCGGCTGTTGCGTGGTCGCCAACAGCGACGCGTAGAAGCCCGGATTGGTGCGCGGTATCGAGCGCGCTCCCTGGGGCCCGCGCACGATCAGCTCCACGCCGGCGTCGATCGGGTTGAGCGGCGCCGGATTGGTCAGCGGATCCGAGCTGCCGCGCGAGAAATACGAAGCGCAGGTCCCCGGCGCCGGCATCGACACGGGCGCCACGAAATACCACGCCGGGTTCGCCACCGATTCGAACGCCGCGACCGCGCCGTCGCTTACCGAAACCTGCCCGCCGCCCAGTTGCAGATTGTTGCGCGTGAGCTGCACGCGGCCGAAACGCGATCCTCCGGCGGCGGTCGCGCCCGTGAACGCGTTCACCTCGTCCTGGCAGTCGCCTCCCGTGTCGGCAATCGACATTGTCGCCACGTTGCTGGTCGTGCCCGCCGCCGTCACTACCACCACCGGCACATAGCAGCCCAGCGGCGCGTTCTGCGGCACCTGAAATACGATCTGATCGACCCCGGCGCAGCAGGGACTTCGCCCGTAATAAAGAATCTGCCCGGCGGGCCGGTCACCCACCAGCACCTGCACCTCGGCCAGGTTCCCCACCGGCGGCGCTTCGGTGTCGGGCGATTTGATGGCGCCCAACCCGGTGCCCCACAGCGTGACGAACTGGCCGCGCTGCGCGCTCTCGCGCGTGGAGTTCAACGGCTGCTCGGTCTGCGAGACAAAATTCTGGATTACCGCCGGCCCCGACCCCGTGCTGCTGATCGTGAAGATGCCGAAACTCGCCGGCACCACGCGCACCAGCGCCGGCGTGAAGCTGGTGCCGCCGGTGCCCGGAAACGTCACCGAGATCGCTACGTCGCCCAGCGGCGCGTTCGACGGCATGATCGCGTTGACCTGATTGTTGTTGGCAAAAAGCGGAATCGCGTCGACCGACTGGCTGCCCTGCCGCACCGTGATCGAGACCCGCCCCAGCTCGCGCTGCAACGGGAATTCGCTCACCACGATCCCTTCGGGCGGTCCCATCTGGTCCCCGAAAATCGTAAAGATCGAGCCGCGCGCAATGTTGCCGCCCGGCACTTCGACGGGCAGAAAGCTCGCCGCGTTCACGACGCTATTGGAATTGAACGTAGGGTGCGCCCAGCAAGGCGCCGCCAGCCATACAGCGGCAAGCGAGAGCAACAGGTATCGAGTAAACGGCATGCGTGGTCGCGTTCCCCCGGACACAGCGGCGCGAGGCCCCGAGTACTCCATAATACAGCGGCCTTGGAAGAACCCACCGAACCGCACCAAGGAAGACGTGCGAGGGAGCACACCCAAACGGAAAAACTCGCGCAGGAGGCCTCCAGCGCAAAGAAGCGGCAACACAAACCGTGGCGCGAACCTCCAGGTTTGACGCGTCGCGAGTCCTCGCGACGAAGGGCCCCAAGGCGCCCGAGCCCGGGCAAGCCCAACACCCCCAACCCAATCAGCCAGGCAAACAGCCAAACGCCGCTACCAACCCGCAACTCGAGCCGACCACGTCGTCACTTAAAAACTTCACTCGGCCCGCAGCGCGTCCAAAGGATTCACCGCGCCCGCCCGCCGTGCCGGCAACGCGCTCGCCACCAGGCACACCACCAGCAGCACCGCGGCGGCTCCCGCCAGAGTCAACGCATCCATGGGGCGAACGCCGAACAACTGGCTCTCGACAAAGCGGCCCAGCATCCACGACAACGGCAACGCAATCGCCAGCCCCAGCATGGCCAGCAACGCCGCTTCCCGCACGATCAATCCGCAGGCAGACCAGCGTGGCGCCCCCAGCGCCAAGCGAATACCAATCTCCTTGCTGCGGCGGGCCGCGGAAAACGACAGCACCCCATACAGGCCGATCATGGCGAGAAGGGTTGCGATCCCGGCGAAGGCCTCGGCCAACGCGGCCAGCATGCGTTCCGTCGTCAGCAAGCGGTCGAGTTCGCCATCGATGGTACGCATTCCCAGGACTGTCAGAGTAGGATCGACCTTCTGCAACGTGGCCCGGATCGCCGCGGCCGCAGCCGGGGACGAACTGCGCGTCCGCACGTAGAACACGCCGCCTCCCGTCTGCAGTTCCCACAGCGGGAAGAACACCTGCGGCTCCTGTTCGCGCAGGCCGCGGTCCTGAAACGTCGATACAACACCGACGATCTGGATGTCCGCGTCCGTGTCGGGGCGGTCGCCGATGCCGACTCGGGCTCCGAGCGGGTCGGTTCCTTCGAGATAGCGCCGCACGAACTCTTCGTTGACGATGGCCGAACGCAGCCCGAACGGATTGTCGTCCCGTGCGTCATGTTCGTCGAAGTTGCGGCCGCGCGTCACCCGCACGCCCAGCGTCGCAAAGAATTCGGGCGTGATCGCATTCAGCGGGATACTTTCGTCGGTCGTGATGCGCTTGCCAGATTCGATGGTCACAGGGTTGTTCCATGACCCTCCAGTCAGCATGCTGCGGATGGCCAGCGCCGCCTGGTCGACTTCCGGCAGCTCCTGGACCGCCGCCAGCAGCCGCCGGCTCACGCTCTTCGCGGCGTAGTTGCCCATGCCATAGCTCATCTGCGTGAGGCGGAACGTCAGCAGGTTGGTGGTGGGGAACCCGGGCCCCTGCGCCCGCAAAGTCGACAGCGTACGCGCGAACAGGCCGGCGCCGACCATCAGGATCAAAGCCAGCGCGAACTGCCCGACAACCAGCGCCCTGCGAAAGCCAAGGCCGCCCGTAACCGCCAACGACTGCTGTTTCAGTGCGGTGAGCGGCCTCACCGAGGCGGCGAACAGTGCCGGCGCCAGCCCGGAAACCAACGCCGTCACGGCGGCGACAACGACGGCAAACAACAGGACGCGCGGATCGACGCCGGCGCTTAAGGCGATGTCCGAGGCCCCTTGTGCCGGCAGGAAGTGCAGGATCGCGCGGCTGACCGCTGGCGCAAGCAGAACGCCCGCGAGGCATCCCGCCACCGCAAGCACGGCGCTTTCGACGAACTGTTCGGTCAGCAGGCGGCTTCGGGAAGCTCCCAACGCCGACCGCAAGGCCGTTGCCCGGCGGCGCGCCAGCGTCCGGGCCAGCGAAAGATTCGCCACGTTGAGACAGGCGAGCAGCAGAATCAGCGCCGTTGCGGCCAACAGCACCAACATGGGCTGCTGCATGCTCTCCCCCAGGCGCGGCTGCCCCCGCGCTCCGGGCAGCAGATCGAGATGCGAGGCGCGGTACTCCCGCATCTGCTGCTCGGTGACCTGCGGCCAACCTTTCCGCTGCGTGTCGGCTTCGAGATAGGCCTTGAACCAAGGCTGGAGCCGGGCCTGCGCCTGTTCGCGGCTAATGCCCGGTTTGAGGCGCCCGAACACGTGCAGGAAGCGCGTGCGGCGTTCGTTCAGCGAATCCTGCCCGATCGTCGCGCGCGGCTTCATCATCATGGGAATCCACATCGCCGGCACGACACTCCAGTCGGTCCCATGAAAGCCCTCCTGAGCCACGCCGATCACCGTCATCGGGTATCCGTTCATCTGGATCTTGTCGCCGATGATCTTGGGCTCGGCCCCGAGGCGCGTGCGCCAGTAGTCATAGGAGAGCACCGCCACCGGATGCGCGTCGGGCTCGGTGTCGTCGGAATCGCCGATCAGCCGGCCGAGTGCCGGGCGCACGCCCAGTGTCGGGAAGTAGGAGCCGGTGACGACGTCAACGCTGACGGCTTCCGACAGGTTCTTGTACGAAAGGCTCACGTCCGCCGGCGAGCGCGCGAACAGGTCGACAAAAACGTCGTTCTCCGCGCGCAGATCGCGATAGAACAAGTAGGGCAACAAGCTGCCCCAGCCATTACCGCCGCCGATGAAGCGGCCATTCCAGTCGAGTTGCACGAGTTCTTCGGGCTTCTCGACCGGCAGCGCGCGCCACAGCGCCTGGTCGCAAAGCGAAAAAATCGCCGTGTTGACGCCGATACCCAGCGCCAGCGAAACGATCACCGTCAACGTCGAAACCGGCGAGCTTTTCATCTGACGCCAGGCGTAGCGAACATCGCGCGCCAGGTGATCGAGCCACATCCAGCGGCTTGCCTCGTAGAAGCGCTCGCTGCTCTGGGTGACGTTGCCGAACGCGCGCCGCGCGGCGTCGAGCGCCTCGTCGCGGCTCATGCCCTCCTCCACCAGCCGGTCGGCCTCGATCTGAATATGCGCCCGGATCTCTTCGCTAAAATCCACGTCACTGCGATTCACTCTGTTCCGCATGTTGCGCGACCTCCCTGTGTCGAGGAGCCACCTCGCACCATCATCAGCACCACCGCAAGGCCCCCATCAGCACCACACCAGAGCGCAAGGTCCGCCCTTTCCCCTCAGCGAACAGAGCCGCGGGTGGAAGCCCGCGGGCACTAACGCTTGGCACGACGACTCCCCCGCCGGGCCGTCTCCGTGGCCCTTCCCCGTACGACGTCCGCGTCGGCACGGCGGTGTTCGCTGGTGCGCGAACTCTTACTTGCCCGTCGGAAACCCCGCCGCTAGCCTTCTGCCGGCTCGAGGATTCGCCCGATCGCCGCCACGAGCCGCCGCCATTGGTCCTGCTCGCGAACCAGTTGCGCGCGGCCGCTCTTGGTCAACTCATAAAAGCGAGCTTTGCGATTGTTGCCGCTGACGCCCCACTTGGCGCGAATCCAGCCCTTGCCCTCCAGCCGTTGCAAAGCCGGATACAGCGAGCCATGATCGACCAGCAGCTCATCGCCGCTCTGCGCCTGAATCGAACGGGCGATCCCCTGGCCGTGCTCGGAACCAAACAAGAGCGTGCGCAGGATCAGCAGGTCGAGCGTGCCTTGTAGCAGCGCAATGCGATCTTTTTCGTCCAGGGTTTTTTCTTCTCGGGTTGACATCCTACCTGACCATAAACTCACACGGGTCGAATGTCAACCCAAGTTGTATGGTCCACCACCCAGGCAACCCGACCAAGACCGAAACAGCCACAAACCAAGAAAACAGAGCCGCAGGCGTAACGCCTGCGGCTCTGTTTGTTGGGTTCCTGCCGGCAACGGCGAATGATGGGGCTTCAGTGGCCCTGGCAAGTCGAGCAGCAACTCTCGCCACGCAGCGCCTGCCAGCCTTCTTTGGCGATGATCGGGATCATCACCATCGCGGCCAGCGGGTCGGCCCACCACCAGCCCCACAGTGCGTTGAGCAGCAGCCCGCCGAGGAGAATGGCGGAAAGGTAGGTGCAAAAATCGGTCTGCCGCGCGTCGGCGTTCATCGCGGCGCTGCCCAGACTGACAGCCACCCGTCGTTTCGCGCGCGCCAGAACAGGCATCACGAGCAGCGACAATGCCGCCAGCGCGATCCCGGGGATGCTGCGCTCGGGAGCCTGACCGGCGAGCAGCGAGTGCGCCGAGTCGTAGGCGATATACGCCGCCAGAGCGACGAAACACACCCCCACCATGCGCAGCGCGATTTGCTCCGACCGTTCTCCCTCGCGGTAGAGCCGCCACAGCACGGCCGCGCCGCTGGTCACCTCGATCACGCTGTCGAAGCCAAACCCGACCAAAGCCACGCTGCCGGCCAGAAACCCGGCGGCGAGCGCGATGAGCCCTTCGAGGCTATTCCAGGTAACGGTGAAATATTGGAGTCGCCGGCCGCGCCGAATCGCTTGGGGCCGTAGCGCGGCGGCATCGAGAAGCGGCAACGGACTGGTCAACAGGCCTCCGGCGGCCGCAAGATGCGGCTATGCTCTTGAGTGTAGCCGAGTCGGGCAAGGCATCCAACGGAGGGATCGTCCCTTATGAACCTGGCACGCTTGCCGTTTCACGCCGACCTGCCCCAATACGAAAAACAGGCCGCCGCGCTGCTCGAAGCCCACCGCGCGAGCGATCCCGAGGCGATCCAGCTCATCCATCAGCGCCACCCGCGCTTCCTCGACGAAAAAATCCCCTGGTTGCCCAAGGACGTTTCGGACGAGGAAATCCGCGGCGCCGGGTTAGACCTGGCCGACGCCCGCCTGGCGCTCGCCCGCTGGTACGACTTCCGTGACTGGCCGGCGCTGGCCGCTTTCGCCGCCGAAGCCGCCGACGAAAACTCCGCGGTCCACCGCTTCGAAGCGGCGGTCGAAGCGGTCGTCGCCGGCGACCTGCCCGCGCTGCGGGCGCTGCTGCGCGACGATCCCGAGCTGGTGTGCGCCCGCTCGACGCGCGTGACGCATTTCGATCCACCCGAGCACGGCGCCACCCTGTTGCACTATGTCGCGGCCAACGGCGTCGAAGGCTACCGTCAGAAGACGCCGCCGAACGCCGTTGACGTGGCGAAAACCCTGCTCGAGGCCGGCGCCGAACCCGATGCCCTGGCCGACCTCTACGGCGGCCGCTGCACGACGATGAGCCTGCTGGTTTCGAGCGCGCACCCGGCCCAGGCCGGCGTCCAGGCCGCTCTGGCCGATACGCTAATCGATTTCGGTGCGTCGCTCGGCGAAGCCGGCGAAGGCAACTGGACCTCGCCGCTGATGACGGCGCTCGTGTTTGGATATCGCGACACCGCCGAAGCGCTGGTTCGCCGCGGCGCGCGTGTCGATCATCTGGCCGCGGCGGCGGGGTTGGGGCGGCTCGACGACACCGCCCGCCTGCTGCCGGCCGCCGGCGCCCTGGACCGCCAGCGCGCACTGGCGCTGGCCGCGCAACTCGGCCATGTCGAGGTCGTCCGGCTGCTGCTCGACGCGGGTGAAGACCCCAACCGCTACAACCCCGAAGGGCATCACGCGCACTCGACGCCGCTGCATCAGGCCACCTGCGCCGGCCACGAGGCCGTAGTGCGCTTGCTCGTCGAGCGCGGCGCGCGGCTCGACATCAAGGACAGGGTCTATCAAGGGACGCCGCTCGGTTGGGCCATCCACTGCGGACAACACGAAATCGAAAAATACCTTCGGGCCCAGGAATCCGAGAGCGCCAGCTAGGGTAGACCGATCGCTCGTTGGCCGCGCGCGTGAGATCCACCGATCCCAGGAACATCCACCCAAGAAAGCGAATCTCTCCGAACGGAGGCTTGAAGCAAAAACCTTTCTCCGCAGCTTGCCCGATCGTGGCTCGGCAAGCCTCCGCGCGAAGCGTTTATACTTGTAGAACACTCTGGGAAAGCGGCTCGCGCAGCGCTCTCCGCCGTCGACCCCCTGCGACTTCTGAATGCTTCACGATCCGCACCAATCCCTAGCCACGCTCAAGGAAGGCAACCTCCGTTTCGCGCGCGACGCGCCGCGGCGCCCCTGGCCGTCGGCCGACCAGCGCCGGGCGCTGGCTGCCGCGCAACAGCCGTTTGCGCATGTGCTGACCTGCGCCGACTCGCGCGTCGGCCCCGAGACCGTCTTCGACCAGGGGCTCGGCGATCTGTTTGTCACGCGCATCGCGGGCAATGTGCTCGACGACCTGGTGATCGCCACCATCGAACTTTCCGTCGACGCCCTCGATATCCCGCTGCTCGTCGTGATGGGCCACACCGGCTGCGCGGCCGTGGCCAAAGCGCTGGGCGACGAGGATACCGGTCGCCTCGGCCATCTGCGAACTCTGCTGCGGCCGGCCATCGAACGCGCCGGCGCGCTGCCCGGCGAACTCTACCCGAACGTGATTCGGGAAAACATGGTATTGGTCCGCGACTCCCTCCAGCAATGCGAGCCCGTGGTCGCGCCGCGCTGGAGGCAAGGCCGGCTACTGATCGTCGGCGCCGTCTACGACATGTCCTCGGGCCTGGTCAACTGGCTGGAGTAGCCCAAGCAGAGTCAGAACCGATCAGAGTAGAAACCGGGCAGAGTCGAAACATCGCGCCGGGCATCCCAGCCAAACCCCGCCAACCCGCAACCAACGCAACGAATCAAGAAAACAGAGCCGCAGGCGTAAGCCGGCGGGCCGAACTCGCACGAAGCAGAGGGCGAAGCCCGACCAGGGAGCGAAGCGCGAAGCCGCGGTCCGGCACGGCAGTTGTGCCCCATGGTGCCCCATGGGGACAGTCACCGCGTTTCGCACCTCGACATTTCACAGGTTTAGGGGATTCGCAGGGTGCGAAACACGGGTGACTGTCCCCTCTGGCACCAGAACCGTGCCTTCCGGGATCTCCCCGCGAACAATCCGCGCCCTGACGAAAACAAAAGGAATTGAGCGAGACTAGGGATAGACCATGCCATCGGGCCGCAAACCGGATCCCCCGCCGCCAGACCCATCGCGGGCCAACCAACCGGCGCCCGAGCGCGGTGAAGCACCGGAACGCTTTTGCGACGTGGTCGCTCCACCTCGCCCGCGGTTCACCAAGGGCGCAAAGGTTCGCGCCGCGACCATCGCGTTCCTCGCTCTGGCTGCGTTCGTGGCAATCGGGCGTCAATCCGATTGGCGGCCGCCCCACTCCGTCGCGGCCGCTCTGGCGCCGGCCGCGCCTCGCGCCGAACCCAAGCCGCAAGAGGTGATCTACCGCATGCTCGACGCCGCCGGGCAAGGCGACGCCGCCACGTATCTGGATTGTTACCGCGGCGACCTGCTGCGGCGTCTCCAACAGAGCCGCAACGAGATGACGCCGGCTGGCTTCGCGCAATATCTCGCGGAAACCAACCGGCAGATCAAAGGAATCGCTGTTTCCGAACCCATCGCCTCGGCGGAATCGCAAGTCGAGGTGCGAGTCGAGTTCGTCTACCAGGACCGCAACGAAGCGCAGCGATTCTTCCTCGACAAAACCGCCGCCGGGTGGAAGATTGCCCGGGTCAGCACGGCCGAACGCGTCAAGACGCTCGTCCCCTACGGAACGCCCGTTTGCTGAATCGCACCCGTGGCTGAGCGAAATCGAGAAACAGGAGGGAAGTACTCGAGGAGTCCTCTTGGACCGGAATATCTTCAGCTCTAGCTCTAGCTGTCCGTCGAACTTTGTCGGGTAGACTTTTTCCCACGTTTCGTGGCGGAGGCCTTGCGGCGCTTCTTCGATTTCTTGCGCGCAGGAGCCGGCTCTAGACCTTCCAGCGACGAACCGCCGCGGGCAGCTCGCAACTGCTGCAGCAGCTTGGGGGGCCGGCCTCGGCGGCGGCCCGACTGCAACATATCCAGCGCCAGGATCAAGCTATCGATTCGCTCCAGCTCCTGGCGCAACTCCTTGATAATTTCTACTACGTCCATGCACTCTGCTCCTTAGACACGGCAGCCCGCGCCGCTTTGCCTCCGCGGAACCGAGAGATCCCCGGCTCAGCGACACAACCGCGCCCGAACGGCTCGTTTCCATCACCGCTCCCGGCCCATGTAGGCCGGTTGCTCCACCGCCTTGTTTTTTGGGGATACGACGCGCCGTGAAGGTCGAACCACCGGAAGCCGCTCGGGAACAACGGGCGCACAATCAACGTGCTGCCGTAGATAGCATAGCGTATTTCCTCCCGCATAGGGCCTGCCATGCCTTCGAGCGTCCACTCGGCCGACCGCGTTTCTGGCGGCGGCAACGCGCACAGAGAGGCTGCGGCATCCGATTCCTTGTCAATCATTCCCCATCCGCCAACCAATCAGCTCGCCCACCGGCGATGCCCGTCCTGCGGATTTCCGTTTTCGCAGCCAAAAAATCGGGAAATGTTAAAACGGCTTTAAGATCGAGCGAACCGCGACCGGTCCGCGGGCCGCAGTACGGTTAGACACCCGGCATACGACCGCCCCCAGGCAACGTCAATGGCCACACACAAAAGGCCAACGCGAAGAGCGCCAACGTAACAAACAGTGAAACAGAGCCGCAGGCGTCAGCCGGCGGGCCGAAGCGCGCCCCACGCAGGGGTATAGCCATCCGCCTCCAGCAACCAGCCAGGTCAACCCCGTTGCTCGCCGAGCGTCTCGCCCTGTTCGCCGATCATCACTATCCGGCTGAACCCTTCCTCGATCGTGGGCGGCTCGAACCGCTCCGCCATCGCGCGCACGACCTCTTCGGGAACCCGCCGCGTCCGCGCCGCGTTGCGCGCCAGGCAAATATCGAGCGGAACGTCGAAAAACAGCGCCTCGACGCGGCATTGCCGCTCGCGGGCGATCTCCAGAAACGAAAGCCGGAACTCGCGCCGAAAGTTGGTCGCGTCGACGTAGCTCACCGGCCGGCCGAGTTCGAGCCGCAGCCGCAGCAATGCGTGCAGCGCGCGAAACACCTCGATCTGAAAGCGCTGCTCGTTCTCGTCGTCGGCCAGCAGCAGGCGAAGCTGATCGCTCGACAGCGGGACAATCCCGTGCTCTTGAAACCAGCGCGATTTCCCCGAACCCGGCAGCCCAACGGCAACAACCACGCGCTGCGCGGCCTCGTCAGGCGGTCCCGCCACATCTGGCGCCCCGACCCCCGGCGACAACGCCGCGCCGGACTCGGGATGGGCGGCTCGAGGCACGGCTTGGTTGCTCGACATACCTGTTTCCCGCTGCCTCTTCTCTGTTTCGTCCTTGGGCTACGTCCCGGCGTCGATCGCCTCGGCAACCATCCGGCTGCGCCGCACGCAATCGGGAATCCCGATGCCGATGTAGGCGTTGCCGGAGAGCCACAAACCGGGATACAGCGCCAGGCGTTCCTCGATGCGGCGCTGGCGCTCCAGGTGACCCACTTCATACTGCGCCATCGCCCGCGGCCAGCGATGCACGCGCCAGGCGGCGGGTTCGGCGCGATAGTCCATCAGCCCGCTCAGCTCACGGTGCGCCAACCCGGCGAGTTGCTCGTCGGAGTCGGCGTCAGCCTCTTCGGCGCGGCTGCCCCCCAAAAACGCCCGCAGCAGCGCGCGGCTCTCCGTGCCGCGATCGGGAAATTTCGTATTCACCCAGGTGCAGGCGGTCAGGGGACGCTTCTCGGCGCGCGGAACCAGAAAGCCGAACCCGTCGAGGGCGTGCTCAAATTCCGGCCGCGCATAGAGAAGAGCGATGGTGACCGACGAATTGTAGCGGATCGACTCGAGCAGATCCGCCAGTTCCGGCGCGGTCTCGCGCAGCAATTCGCCGGCGTGATAAGCGGGCGTCGCCAACACGACTTCCTCGGCGGTAATCGCATCGCCGCCGGCGGCCAGCCGAAACGCACCGCGCGCGCCCGCGACCTGCTCCACCGTAGCCGTCACGCGCCGGACCTTGCCCTCGATCCGCGACGCCAGCGTATCGATGAGCTGCTGCATGCCGCCCCGCAGGCTCAGGAACAACCCGCGCGGCTTGCCGCCGCCGTTGGCGCCACCGCCATGGTTTGCCGAGCCGCCGCCTTCCGCCGAACGCCGCATGCCGTCGAGCACACCGCGCGTCACACTGCCGAAGCGCCGCTCCAACTCAACCAGCCGCGGCAGCACGGCGTTGACGCTGAGGCTTTCCGGCGCTCCGCCGTAAATGCCCGCCAGCATCGGCTGCGCCAGGTATTCGTTGACCTCGCGGCCGTAATGGTCGATGACGAATTCGGCGACCGAGCGGTCCGGCCCCTCGCGCGGCCGCCGGAACAGCTCCAGCCCCATGCGTGCCTTCGCTTGCAGACCCAAAAGCGGCGTGCTGAGAATCGGAGCGACGCGGGTGGGAATCAAAAACTGCAGGCCGTCGGGCACCGCCACCAGCCGGCCCTTGCGCAGAACGTAGGTGCGGCGCAGGTGGTCCTGCGATGCGATGACCTGATCCTCGAGGCCGAGCTCGCGGATCAGCTCCATCGCCCAGGGTTTTTGCGCAATGAAACTGTCGGGGCCGGCTTCGACGACGCAGCCCTCCAGCCGCTCGCTGCGGATCACGCCGCCAAGGCGGGAACACGATTCCAGCAGCGTGCAGTCATGCCCGGCTTTCGAAAGGTAGTAAGCCGCCGAAAGGCCGGAGATGCCGCCGCCGACAATGACGATACGTTTCATGCGAGAGGGGCCCCGGGGGGGCGCGGCGAGCGCTAGCGTTTCAGCAGCGGTGTTTCGACCGCCGGCAGGCGTTCGTAGGCGTGCACCATTTCGACGACCGCCTTGACGTTTTCCAGCGGCGTCTCCGGAAGAATGCCGTGGCCCAGATTGAAGATGTAGCCGTTGCGCGTTCCCGAGCGGCGCAGAATGTCTTCGACGCGCGCCTTGAGCTCGGGCAGTGGCGCAAACAACGCCACCGGGTCCAGATTGCCCTGCACGGCGACCTCGTGGTTCACCGCGCTCCAGGCGTCGTCGAGCCGCACGCGCCAGTCGAGCCCCAGCACCTCCGCGCCGGCTTCGTTGAACAGCGGCAGGAAGCCCCCCGCGCCGGTGCCGAAATGAATCACCGGAACGCCGGTGGTTTGAATCTGCCGGATGAGCATGCGCGAGAACGGCATCACGTGCTGCTCGTAGTCGGCCGGCGACAGCGCCCCCACCCAACTGTCGAAAACCTGAATCGCCTCGGCCCCGCCGACCACCTGCGCCGCCGCATAGGGAGCGAGCACGTCGACGATCTTGTGCATCAGCCGGTGCCAGGCTTCCGGGGCCTCATACATCAGCCGCTTGGTCCGCAGATAATGCCGCGACGCGCCGCCCTCGATCATGTAGCTGGCCAGCGTGAACGGAGCGCCCACGAAACCGATCACCGGCACTTTGCCGTGCAGCGCCTTCTTGACCTTGCTGATCGACTCGCCGACATAGGCCAGATCGCGCGCATGGTGCGTTTCCAGCTTGTCGACGTCGGCGATGGACCGCACCGGGTTGTGAACCACCGGCCCGTTTCCCGCCGTAAACTCGATCCGCAACCCCATCGGTTCCAGCGGCAGCAGCAGGTCCGCGAACACAATCGCCGCGTCGACCCCCAGCGCCTCGATCGGCTGCAGGGTCACTTCGGCGGCGAGCTCGGGGTTCTTGCAAATTTCGAGAATCGAATGGCTTTCGCGCAACCGCCGGTATTCGGGCATATAGCGGCCCGCCTGACGCATGAACCAAACGGGCGTGTGCGGCACGCTTTGGCGGTAGCAAGCGGAAACAAAGGGCAAGAGCATCTTTTTGAATATATCACCATCGACAGGCCGCAAACCGTTCAGCCCGCGATAGATACCACCTTGGGACTAGGTTTGGCGGAGGGCTTGGGGTTCCCCTGGGCAGGCTGGTGAAGCGGTCCTCCCGGCTCCGCGGCCATGCCCTCGCAGTCGTGGACGGCATGGCTGCCGGCCGTCATTTGGGTGGTCGAGCCGCCCGAGCGGGGCCGCTACCGCTTCGATCCGTTCGCGTGCGGCCCGGAATGCTCCAGCAGCAAACTCCGCACTCTCCGCAAGTCGTTCATGAGAGAACGGCTTTTAGCGACGTGGGAGGATAGCTGCCGGAGCTTGAGCGCCGCGAGCCGCAGCGCCTCTTCGGTGCGCTTGGCGCCTGGCCCCGGCAAACTTTGAATGGCGGCCTCGACTTCCTCGCGAGAGCTCTCAATCGTTTCTAAAAGCAGGTGGAGGTAATCGTAACTGCTCTCAAGGTGGCAGAATGGCGTTTCTTGGCCTGGAGATGGCCTTTCCTGATTCGCCACGCGGACGATGATGGGTGCGACGGCCGACATGAGTTGCGCACTGTAGATGCACCTCTGTGGCCAAACGTTCCGTGCCTAACTCATTGATTCTGCAACCCTGTGAAACGCGGGTGCGACCCACTTCTACCGTTCGGGCCCAAGGACCGGTACAATTTCCCAGGGATTATCCGAATCGAGCCGCGTCAGCAGCTCTCGCCAGGCGCGCACCCACCGCGGCGAGCAAGTCCGTGCCTATACTGGCAGCAGGTACCCCCATTTGCTGCTCTCCTTACTCGTTCTCGGTCGCGTGCTGGCCAGTTCCGGCTCGGCCGCGCTGCAAAAGCGCATGGCCGCCAGCGGCCTGGCCCCGACCACGGTATTCGCCAGCGGCATAGGCGTCATGGCGCTGGCGCTGGCGCCGGTTGCCGCCTGGCACCCGCTCTGGTCGCTGCCCGCCGCTTTCTGGGCCTATGTAGCCCTGACGATGCTGCTCGACGTGCCCGGCAACATCCTGCTTGCCAAATCGTTTCACGAAGGCGAACTCTCGGTGGTCGGGCCGCTGGCCGCCTACAAGCCGGCGCTGGGCCTGGCCTTAGCCGCCGTCTGGTTGCGCGAGGCGCCTTCGGCGGGCGGGCTGCTGGGCGTGGCGATCGTGCTCTCGGGAACGTTGTTCCTGGCTCCCGGAGGCCGCCGCGCCGGCTGGGGCACGTTGCGGGCGCTCGCCGCCGACCGCGGCGCGCGCTGGCGGGCGCTATCGATCGCGTTGACGGCGATTCAATCGGTCTTCGCCAAGGCAGCGATCAATCTGTCCTCGGCCGTCGACCTGTTTCTGGCCTGGGGCTGGGCCAGCGCACTCGGCGCCGCGGCGATCTGGGTCTGGATCTGGGTGCGCAACGCCCGCGGCGGCGGTACGCGGCCAGACCGCGACGCCCTCCAGGAGTTGCGCCGCGCCGCCCGCCAATGGAAGTCGATCCTGTCGCTGGCCGCCCTGTTTCTCGCCCTCGCGCTGCTCTCGGCCCTGGTCTTCGAGCGCATGCTCGTCGGCTATGCCCTGGCCCTGTTCCAGTTGAGCGCGCTGTTGAACGTCGCCCTGGGCCGCTCGCTGTTTGCGGAAGGCCACGCCGCCTCGCGTGCATTCGCCAGCGCGGTGATGGTCGCCGGGGCGGCCGTGCTGATCCTGGCGGGTTAGGCGAGGCGCCATGGCCCACCGCGCCGCTGCGCTAGAATGGGAATCGTCAGCCGTTTCCCAAACGGCAGGATTCCGGAGTTCACCCCAGTGCCAGCTTATGATCTAACGCCTCGCCCCGTCGCGCGTGTCGAGACCCCTTTCCGCCGCATCGTGACGCAGTTTCCGGTACCCGAGTCGGTGCCCTTGCTCGAACGGTTGCACGCCGCCGAACCGCTGGCGATGCAGGGCCAGCCGCCCGTGGTCTGGGATCGCGCCGACGGCTTTTCGGTCCAGGACCGCTGGGGCAACCGTTGGATCGATTGGTCCTCGGGCGTGCTGATCACCAACGCCGGCCACAATGCGCCGCGCATCGCCGCGGCCATCCGCGCGCAGGTCGACCAGGGCCTGCTGACGACCTACTGTTTCGCCTCCGAGGCGCGCCTGAAGCTCGACGAGAAGCTGCTCTCGATCCTGCCCGAGCCGCTCAAGAAAGTCTTTCTGCTGACCACCGGCTCGGAGACCGTCGAGTGCGCCATCAAGCTCTGCCGCACCCACGGCCACAAGGCCGGAGGCGACGGCAAGGTCACCATCGTTTCGTTCCGGAACTCGTTTCACGGCCGCACCCTCGGTTCGCAACAGGCGGGCGGCATCCCCGCGCTCAAGGATTGGATCGTCAATCTCGATCCGGGCTTCGTGCAAGTGCCGTTTCCCGACGGCTACCGCTGCCCCGATACCTCGTTCGAGGTGTTTGAGCGCAGCCTCGCCGACGCCGGCGTCGAGCCCGGCTCCGTCGCCGGCGTGCTCATCGAAACCTACCAGGGCGGCGACGCGGCCTTCGCGCCCGCCGAATACATGCAGCAACTGCGCCGCTGGTGCGATCGCCACAACGCGCTGTTGGTGTGTGATGAAGTTCAGGCCGGCTTCGGCCGCACCGGCACGCTATGGGGCTTCGAGCACTACGGCATCCTCCCCGACCTGGCGCTGTTCGGCAAAGGCATCAGCAGTTCGCTGCCGCTGGCGGCCGTCGCCGGGCGCCCCGAAATCATGGACCTGCACCCGCCCGGAAGCATGACCTCGACGCACACCGGCAATCCGATCTGCTGCGCCGCCGCGCTCGCCAACATCGAGACGATCGTGGAAGAAGACCTGGCCGGCAACGCCCGCCGCATGGGCGAGCTGCTGCACGGGCATCTGCACAAGATCGAGGCAGAATACCCCGAAATCGCCACGGTCATGGGCCGCGGCTTGGTCGCCGGCGTCATCATGATCGACCCGCAAACCGGCGAGCCCGACGGGACCCTGGCCTTCGAGATCGTAAAACGCTCCGTCGAGAAAGGCCTGCTGCTGTTCAGCCCGGTAGGCTTCAAGGGCGGCACCGTGAAGATCTGCCCGCCGCTGATGATTACCGCCGAAGCGATCGAAGATTCGATCGTAGCCTTCCGCGAAGCCCTGGCCGAAGCGGTAGAGCATCGCCGCGCCGGCCGCGAAGTCGGGGTCGCGCATCAGAGCTAGGAGCGCGTCTGCAACAAAACCTTGACGCCACAGCGCCGGGCCGCGCGGCTCAAGGCTGCGTTGCGCGTAGCCAGCGGCAGGCCTCTTCGTACCGCCAGCTCCAGGTAAGCTGCGTCATAGACCGACAACCCCTGTTCCGCAGCCAGATCGCACACCACCGTTAGTGCCACTCCCAGCCCTTCCTCATCGACAACGGGGTTGAGGCCCCGCAACGCGCGGCGGGCCCTGGCGGACTCTTGCGGTTTGATTCTCTTGCGGCGGGTCAACACCAACAGCGCGTTGCCGACTTCGTAGAGCCACAAGCCCGGAACGCACAAGGGTCTGCCCTCCGAGACCTCGTCGAGCAGTTGGTCGGTCTCGTCACTCGCTTGCGACGCAACGCACCAAGCCACACCGACCGATGCGTCCACGACAAAACTCAGGGTCACGGCCGGCCTTCGTCGATTGCCTGGCGAATATCCCTGTCCGTGAGGAGTTTGAACTCCTTGCGGCGGGTCATCTGACGGCGCAGATTCTTGAGCTCGCTCGCTGCCTCGCTCACCTCCCGGAGCGAAACTCGCCCCTCGGGAACGATGCGGGCCACCGGCTTTTCGTGCCGCGTGATGACGATCTCTTCTCCCCGTGCGACGCGATCGAGCAGTTCGCCGAAGCGGGTCTTGGCTTCCAGTGCGGTTACGCTACCCATGCGACTCTCCAAAACGACTAGTCAATGACTAGTCTAAACCCGAAGCCGTCTCGGAAACAAACCCTCGCAAACGGCCGCCTTGCGCACGCCTAGCGCCGGTAATTCCGCTACTCTGGAGGCATGCGCACGCGCCTGTTGCCCGCCCTCCTGGCCCTCGTTTCCCTGGCCAGCCCCGCCCTGGCCGCCGACTACTACGTCGACGGCGCCGGCGGCAACGACGCCCACGACGGCCGCTCCGCCGCGGCGGCCTGGAAGAGCCTCGATCCGGTCAACAGCCATGTCTTCCAGCCCGGCGACCGCCTGCTGTTCAAGGCCGGCACCCGCTTCGACGGCCAGCTCAAGCCGCAGGGCTCGGGTTCGGCCAGCGCGCCGATCCGCATCGACCGCTACGGCGAGGGGCCCAAGCCCGAAATCTCCGGCGGCGGCGTGATGCCCGCCGCGCTCTACCTGTTCAACGTCGAATATTGGGAAGTGCGCGGGCTCGCCATCAGCAACAAGGGCCCCAGCCGCCAGGCCAAACGCTGCGGCATCTACGTGCTCCTCGAAGACTTCGGCACCGCCCACCATATCGTGCTCGACGGCCTCGACGTTCACGACGTCAACGGCAGCCTTGTCAAAAAAGAAGGCGCCGGCTACGGCATTCTCTGGGAAAATCGCGGCACCGGGAAAAAATCGCGCTTCGACGGCCTGCTCATCGAAAACTGCACCGTGCGGCGCTGTGAGCGCAACGGCATCCTCGGCTGGAGCGGCTACTGGCACCGCAGCAATTGGTACCCCAGCCTGCACGTCGTCGTTCGCAACAACCTGATCGAGCAGGTTCCCGGCGACGGCATCGTGCCGATCGGCTGCGACGGTCCGCTGGTCGAATACAACGTGATGCGCGATTGCCCGCGGATGCTGCCCGACACCGAGGCCGCCGCCGGCATCTGGCCCTGGAGCTGCGATAACGCCGTCATCCAGTTCAACGAAGTCAGCGACCACAAATCGCCCTGGGACGCCCAAGGGTTCGACTCCGACTGGAACTGCCGCAACACCGTCATCCAATACAACTACAGCCACGACAACGAAGGCGGTTTCCTGCTGGTCTGCACCAACGGCGAGTTCGGCGAGCCCGACAACGTCGGCAACGTCGGCACCATCGTCCGCTATAACATCAGCATCAACGACGGCCTGCGCGCCACCGGAAAGCACGCCGGCGCCTCACCCGCGTTCTACATCAGCGGCCCGGTGAAAGACACCAAAATCTACAACAACCTCGTCTATGTGAACCGCAAGCCCGCCGGCGTCGATCACCATCTGGTCAAGATGGATAACTGGGGCGGCCCCTGGCCCATCGACACCTGGTTCGCCAACAACATTTTCGCGGCCGAGGAGTGGGCCGATTACGCATACGGCAAGGCGGTCAACACCACCTTCGTGAATAATCTCTACTGGGGCGAGCACCGCAACGCGCCCGAAGACGCCAAAGCCATTCGCGCCGATCCGCGCTTTCTGCAACCGGGGCTGATCGGAGGGATCCAAGCCCTACTCGGCTACCGGCTCCAAAGCAACTCACCCGCGCGCGGCGCCGCCCTGCCGATCCCCGAAAACGGAGGCCGCGACTTCCTGGGCCAGCCCCTGCCGAAACAAGGAGCACCGGCCGTGGGGCCGCTGCAATAAGCCAACACCAACAGGAAAAAGCAATCCGAGCCGCGCGCGTCAGCGAGCGGTGGCCGACCTGCTTGCGATGCACGCACCTGGCGCCGGCCGCTATAATCACCACAGATGTCCACGGCGAAGGTAAAAGAATATGTCGAGCGGCGGAACTCCTCGTATTACGTAACCGGGCGCCGGGTTTCCCTAGCTTCGCTGGTTCATCAATTCCGCAATGGAGCCTCGCCCGAAAGCATTCGCGACGAGTTCGACACGCTCAATCTGGAGCAAGTCTACGGCGCCATTGCCTACTACCTCGCCCACCAGCAGGAAATCGACGAGCATCTGCAGCGGCAGGAAGAGGCATTCGAGGCCGCTCGAAAAAGTCAGCCGCACATCCCACCGAAGGTCCGCAAGAGACTGCGGCAAACGCGGCATCAAACTGTGAACCGGCAGGCGTGAAGATTCGTTTCCAAGCGGACGCCGACCTGAGAAGATCCATCGTGACGGGGTTGCGTCGCCGGCAACCGGAAATCGATTTCCAAACCGCGCAGCTTGCGCAACTGGAAGGGCTGGAGGACCGCATGGTCCTGCAGCAAGCGGCCGAGCAGGGGCGAATTCTCGTCTCCCACGACTTCGCGAGTATGCCCCTGCACTTCGCATCTTTCCTGGCACGCCGTAAAAGCCCCGGCATCTTCCTGATCTCGCAAAAGCCCCCCGTGCGCGAAGCGATTGATGGGTTGCTGTTGGCCTGGGAGGCGTCCGAGCCCGAGGACTGGCTAAACAAGGTCACCTATCTGCCGTTCTGATCGTACTTCCGTCCCCCCCTACGGCACCATCCAAGGAAACACGTAAGCCTGCAAAAACACCAGCACGCCCACCAGCGCCGCCAACGTCAGGCTGTGCCAGAACACGTAGCGCAGGATGTCCCCTTCGCCGCCAACCTGGTCGGTCGCCACGCCCGCCACCACGATGCTCTGCGCATCGATCATCTTGCCCATCACACCGCCCGAGCTGTTGGCCGCCGCCGACAGCACCGGCGAAATACCGAGCTGCTGCGCCGTGATCTGCTGCAGGTTCCCAAACAACACGTTCGAGGAAGTGTCGCTGCCGGTAAGCGCCACGCCCAGCCAGCCCAATAGCGGCGAGAAGAACGGAAACATCGCGCCGGTGCTGGCGAACGCCAGTCCCATCGTCGCGTCGAGCCCGCCGTAGCGCGTCGTGTAGCCGAGCGCCAGCATGGCGGCGATCGTCAGCAGCGAAAACCGCACGCGGTGCAGAGTGCGGCCGAACACGCGCACCAGCCCCGCCGGACTCTGCCCCAGCAGCAATCCCGACAGGATCGCCGCCAGCAACAGGCTGGTGCCGGTGGCCGAAAGCCAGTTGAACGCAAACACGGCCGGCTCGGGCTTGGCCTCGGGCACCACCGGCGGCATCCGCGAGACCGCCAGATGCAGGAAGGGCACCTCCACCTGCACCGTCGACAGCCCGTTGAGAAACGCCTTCATCTGCGGCAGCCCCCACACGAAAACCATCACCGACAGGATCGCCCAGGGCATCCAGGCCAACAGCACTTCGTGCTGCGATGCGGCGCGCACCGCCGGCTTTTCAGCCGTCGCCGCGTCGGTTTCATCGGGGAACCGCCAGACGTTAGGCGGCTGCCACACCTTCAGCATCGCGATCAGCGACACGATCGAGAAGATCGAGCCGGCGATATCCACCAGCCAGGGGCCATGAAAGTTGCTGACCGCGAACTGCGTCACGGCGAACGTGCCGCCCGACACCAGACACGCCGGCCACACCTCGCGCATGCCGCGGTAGCCCGCCATCGCCCACACCAGCCAGAACGGCACGATGATCGAGAAAAACGGCAACTGCCGCCCCACCATCGCGCTGAGCTGCTCCAGCGGCAGCCCGGTCACCGTGGCCAACGCCAGGATCGGCGTGCCCAGCGCGCCGAATGCCACCGGCGCCGTATTGCCGATCAGCGACAGCCCCGCCGCCGGCAACGGCTTGAAGCCCAGCCCGATCAGCATCGCCGCCGAAATCGCCACCGGCGTACCGAAACCCGCCGCTCCTTCGATGAACGCCCCGAAGCTGAAGGCGATCAGCAGCGCTTGAATGCGGCGGTCGTCCGCCAGCCCGGCAATCGAATGCTTGACGATCTCGAAGGTGCCCGTGACGATCGTGATGTCGTAGAGGAAGATCGCGCACAGCACGATCCAGCCGATCGGGAACAGCCCAAAGGCCGCGCCACTGGCCGCCGCCGCCACCGCCAGCGGAGCCGGCATGCCGTAGACCGCGATCGCCACCAGCATCGAGGCCCCCAGCCCGGCCAGCGCCGCCAGGTGCGCCCGCACGTGAAAAAACGCCAGCAGGCCCAGCAGCACTACCACCGGAATCGCCGCCACCAGCGCCGAGAGCAGCAGGTTGTGCGCCGGATTGTAAGTTTGCATCCACGTCACGCCGCTTGGTTCCCTCCGGGCCCGCGATCAAGCCGCGGGCGCAACCGCCGACGCAGGTTCGGCGGAGCGCTCCATTATCCACTGCCAGCACCACTTTGACAAATACCGGCAGAACTATTCGGGGTAAAGCCGCACAGATTCGGGCCCAGCCACTCAGAGCCGCAGGCGTAAGCCAGCGGGCCGAAGCGGGTTGGGAGCACGGGGCGAAGCGGATTGGTGGGCGCTGGTACGTCGACTATCGGCGGCACACGGTGCCGCCTTGTCGCGGCGGTGGAAGGCGTGGCCGCTCGATATTTCTCGGCCGTTTCCGCTGCATTGGTGCAGCCTCGGCCCGCCGGCTTACGCCTGCGGCTCTGTTCCCGCAATGCGCGGCAGCGGCGGCCCAAACCCCGGCCAACCTACCGGGCCTGCATGCCTCTCAAGAACAAATCCGTGACTTCTTTCACGACCTCTTCCTCGGTCGCCTGCGGGTCGGCGCGCTCGAACAGCCATTTGTTCATGCCGTATTGCGCCGCAATCGACGCCAGCGAAAACACCGCCATGCCGGCGTCGCAGGCGCGGAACACGCCCTGCTGCTGCCGCTGCTCGATGTAGTCGCGGACAAACACGAAAGCCGGCGCTACGAAGCGCTGGTAATAGCCGCTCGCAAAAGGATGCTTCTCGAGCGAAGAGAACAACAGCAGGCGCTGGTACTGGGGATGGTCGCGATAGGCGTGTAGAATGCGCTGCACGAAAAACTGAAAGAAGCCCTCGTCGTCGCCCAGCGTCGCCAGCCCGCGCAGCGCCTCCAACGCCTCGGCCGACAGCGTGTCGCGCGCGCGCTGGTCGAGAATCGCCGCGTACAGCCCTTCCTTGGTCTCGAAGTGGCGGAAAATGATCGCTTCGTTCACCTGCGCCGCGTTGGCGATCTCACGCGTGGTGGTGCCGCCGAACCCTTTGCGGGCGAACAGCTCGATCGCGACGTCGATCAACTGCCGCCGACGCTGCTCCCCCTTCATCCGCTTGCGGCGGGGCGCCTCGCCGGAAAAATCATCGGGTCGGGAAGGTTCCTTCATTCCTGACAATCGGGAGCAGACTGCATTGCGATATTTCGCGGGCCAGGCAAGGGACGGCCTGCGGGACAACGCCAGCGCGATTCGGCGTGACAGACCTCGCCGCAATCGCCGTGACCCCGGCGCGGGCAAGGGCAAGACCCACACGAGACTTAGGCGGAAGTGACGGCGCTGACCCAAGCCCACCGTCCACCGCCTCAAAATAAGTGACCAGTTACTGAGGGAGTATAATGGCTCGCAGCCGTCGGGTCAAACGGCCCGCCGTTTCCCGGCCCCTGCCGCGTGCGAGAAGAGAGTCGAATGCCCCGTTCCCCGCTACCCCTCGTCAACCTGCGCCCTGCCCCGGTTTCGCTGCGTCCCGGCTCCGGCTGGGCGTCGCTGTTCGCCGTGGCGTTGCTGTTGAGCACGGCCGCCGCCCGCGCGCAAGAGCTGCAGTTCGCCGACCTGGGCCAATGCGCGCTCGAAAGCGGCCAGGTGATCGAAGACTGCCGCCTGGCGTACCGCACCTTCGGCCAGCTTCGCGGCAAGGGCGACAACGCCGTGGTCTTCCCGACCTGGTTTTCCGGCTCGACCGAAGATCTCATGCAATACGTCGGCGCCGAGGCTCCCATCGATCCGTCGCGCTACTTCGCGGTTCTGATCGGCGCCTTCGGCAACGGCGTCTCTTCGTCGCCCTCCAACAGCAAGAAACAGCCGGAGGGCTCTTTCCCGCAGTTCACGCTCCGCGACGCCGTGCGCGCCCAACACCGCCTGCTCACCGAAAAGCTCGGCATCGACCACGTCCACGCCGTGATGGGAATCTCGATGGGCGGCATGCAGACCTTCGAGTGGATGGTGCTCTACCCCAACTTCATGGCGCGCGCAATTCCCATCGTCGGCTCGCCGCAGCTCGGCTCCTACGACCTGCTGCTGTGGCGCACCCAGCTTCACGCCATCGAAGAGGCGCAGAAGGCCTACGACGACCCGGCCGAGCAGCGCCGCGCGGCGATGAGCGTCGTCTCCGACATCCACCAGCTCGCGCTGACCTCTCCTACCGACTTCGATCAAAAACACGCGCGAGCCGACTCTGGAAAAAATGATGGCCGGGCACGAGGCGGATCTGGTTCAGCGCGACCCCTACGACTGGGCCTCGCAACTACGCGCCATGATCACGCACGACGTATCCACGCTCTACGGCGGATCGCTTGAAAAAGCCGCCGACGCCGTGCGAGCCAAGGTGATGGTCATCTCCTCGGAGCACGACCACATGGTGACCCCGGGCCCCTCCTTCGATTTCGCCAAGCGCATCGGAGCCCACGTCGTGCTGCTCGACAGCCCCTGCGGCCACCTCGCCCCGGGCTGCGAGGAACAAAAAGTAACCCGCGCCGTCCAAGACTTCCTGGCCGAATAAGCCCCCGGCGAAGTCAAAGCAACACCATCCCCAACGCCACAGCGGCAGCGAATCACGAAAACAGAGCCGCAAGCGTAAGCCCGCGGGCCGAGCACCCACAACCGCCGCGCCAAAGAGCAGATCTCAGCTCGACGCCTCGACGTGGCTAGCTGCTCCTGCCGATGTGCGAGGCCTCCGGGCCGACGTAGCGCAGGCTCAGGCCGACGTGGCGCGGGCCTCCGGCCGGCCGCGTCCGCCTGCGGCGGACGTTCCCTCCGTTCCGCCCGCCACCCAACCCCACCTCGGCCCCCACACCGACACAGCCGGCCCCAGGCCCGCGCCACCTCGCCTCATCGAACGAGACACCACGAACCCGGCCGGGCAACCAGCCCCCCGGCCACCCCAACATCCCACCAACGCAGGCCCTATACTACAGATTCCCAGGCGAGCCAAACCCGCATTGTTCGAGCAAACCTTCATCGACGAACCAGGCGGCGGTGTCAAAACGTGGGCCGTGGCGGCTTCGTTTCTGATGCAATGCCTGCTGCTGACCGCCGCGGTCGTCATGCCGCTGCTGTTCAGCTACAACCCGCCGATGGGAGACTGGGTGCGGCACGCGCTGTTGCTGGCGCCGCCGCCTCCACCGCTGCCCGCCGCCCCGCGGCCGGCCACGCAGCCCGTCGCCCCGGCCCCGGCGCGCTTCGACGCGGTGCTGGCGGCGCCCACCGCGATCCCCCAAAATGTCGCCCTGGTCAAAAACGACGAGCGCTCCTCGCTGGCCGGTCTGCGCGCGCCCGATCTGGGCGGCGTGCGTGGAGGAGCGGGCGGCGTCCCCGACGGCGTGCTCGGCGTCACCGGCTCCATGACCGGAATCGTTCCGCCCAAGCCCCTCCGCCTCGGAGGCAAAGTCCAAGCCGCCAAAATCGTCTCCCAGGTCAGGCCGATGTATCCGCCCGAGGCGGCGGAGCAAGGGATCGGCGGAACCGTCAAGCTCGAAGCCATCATTACCGCGACGGGAACGATTCGCGAGATCAAAGTGCTTTCGGGAGAGCCCCTACTGGCCGACAGCGCCCTGGAGGCCGTACGGCAGTGGCGCTACCGGCCCACCTACCTCAACGGCCAGGCGGTGGAAGTGATCACCCAAATCGAAGTCAACTTCGTCGCGGCGCCCATCGAGCCGCAAGACAAAAATCACAAGAAAAAGAAAAAGCGCTGACCACGGCACCGCCCTGAAACCCCACTCAGAGCCGCGGGCGTCAGCCCGCGCTGAGCACCACCCCAACCCCATCCGCCCCAACCCCGCCTCCGCAGCCGGCCCACCCACCAACGCAACCCTACACTTGCGGCCCTGAGCGGCGCCAAGCGCCACTCCGACCGCCATTCCGCCCAACACCCGTTCCGCCCACCGCCCCCGCTGCTCCACTCACCGCGTCCCCCCCGAAGCCCGCACCAGCATCACCCCGGAACTCGCCGCCATCGCATCGTAATACCCCACAAACCGCCGCGGCTCGGGCGCATCATACGCCCGCAGATTATTCGCCCAGCGATAGGAAATCGGCTGATACCAAAGCTCGGCATCCACCGTGAACGGACCCTCGGCGCCATGCAGCGGCACCGAATACCGCACGCGATCGCCCGCATCGTTGAAATCCGGGTCGTTCGCCGCCGCGCCGAGCACCGCTACATCCTTCTCGGCGGTGCCCTTGTCGAAGCCGCGCGGCAGCAGCCGGTTGTCCTTCACATAGCGAACCGCCGAAAGCAGCCCGGTCGTCACCGCGCCGGCCGAGTCCGCCATGATCGCTTCGTAGATCTGCACCTGGTCGCCGCTCGAAATCTCGCGATAGTGCGGTTCGTAGCGGCTTGCGTCGGAATCGTTGTCGTTGCCTTGAATCCGCGCGTCCGCGCCCAACGCCCCCGATTCAAACACCACCTTGTTGCCAGCGCGCACCGTCACGTGCAACCACGCCCGGCGCGAGGGATAAGCCGTCGGCAGCTTATGCCCGCCGAGGTTCTCGACGAACACCTCGGCCTGCAGGCGGCCGTCCTCGACCTCGACGCGATCCACGCGGATGCGCGCCGATTCCGATTGCAGATGCCGCACGGTCCGCTCCGCCGCGGCCCCCAACTCCCGAGGCAGCGCCACCACGCTCAGCTCGTCGCGGTAGCGATTCAGCAAGCCCTGGATGAAAAAGTTCGCGCCGACAAACACGTGCCGCGAAAATCCCTCGCGCGGTTTACCGAGCACCTTCGCGATCGGTACGTCCTCGTCGACCACCGGCATGTGGCACGACTGGCAGCTTTGCTTGTCGCGGTAATCGCTGTGCAGCCATTCCTGATACGGCATCTGCTCGGGCAGCTCGCCGATCACTTTGCCTTCGGCCCCCAGCGCCTTGGTGTAGAGCGTGTGGCACGTCGCGCACAACTCCGACCGCCGGATGTGTTTCGACTCGGTGGGCTGAAAGCCGCCCGACGACGTCCGCATGATGCGCGTCTGCCCGGCCTCGATCTTGAAGGGGCCGTAAACCGGCCGCTCGCCGCGCGGCTTGGCCGTGTCGATCACGAAGCCGCCGATAAAGCTCTCCGGCGTTCCCAGCTTCTGCTCCGTGATCTGATGGCACACCGAGCACGAAACGCCATCGGCCGCCAGCCGGTCGCCGGGCTTTTCCGGGTCGAAACCCAGATGCGCGAAGACCTGCCCCTTGCGCCCGTTCGCCGACGACACGTAGCGCGCCATCGGCATGTGGCAGATGGCGCATTCGTCCTCGATCGCCGCGCGCGATTCGGGATGATCGATCGTCTCGCGCCGCACGCTGCCCTGCCAGTATGGGTCGCGCGAAGAGTTCGCCATCATGCTGGAGCGCCAGTCGAAGCCGATCGAGATATCCTCGCCCGAGGGCGTCGAAAGCCCGTTGTGGCAGGCAAAGCAGCGGTCCGACGTTTGAAAAATCGCATCGGATACGCCATCGACGCGGGGCGCGCCGCGAGCCGCCGGCGGACTCCACAACGCCTGCGCAGCAACCGCCAGGGCCAGCGCGGCTCCGATCCGAACCGGCCGCCGGGCGCTCCGCGCCGCAAGCCGGAAAACAACAAAGCGCCGTAAATCTTTGCTCATTACCAACCCTCGCGCAAGCCGCCGTCGAACCAGTCCCACAGCAGATAAAACATCACCTGTGTCGGCCTCGATTCTGTGTTGTTCACCGGCACGCGCACGCCCACATCGGCGCGAATGTGCAGCCGCTTGCTGAGCGTCACTTGAAGCTGCGGCACCACATCCCAGTTGACCTTCTCGCCCGTGGCCAGTTCGCGGTCCGCCAGAAACTCCACCATCGGCGACCAGATGCGGCCGCGGCCGTCTTCCTCCACGAACGACTTACCCACCGCCGTGCGCCAGAACACCGCCTTGGACGCATCGTCGCTGTGGGTGGGCACCTCCACGCCGCCCTGGAATTGCAGAAAACTGTCGTGCGGCAAAATCTGCCCATAAGTCGCGAATGATTCGAGGATCGTGACGCCGCCGCCCAGATCGCGCGCCTTGTCGCCGGTGGGCAGCGTCATCTCGCCCGAGACGCTGAAGATCGATCCCGATTCGATGCTGTGATACAAGGCGCGCTTGTATCCCAGCGCCATGTCACCCACGCCGCCCTGCCAGGTCTGCCCATCCGCGTGCTGGAACGCGAACGGAACGGCCACCTCGATCTGATTTCTGGCGCCGAAGCGCCGCTCATACACAAACTGATTCGTGATCGCCGCCGGCCCCTCGGTATTGAACGTGGTGGTGGTGACGGCCTCGTCCTCGGGAAACGCCTTCTCGGTGATCAGCGCCCGCGGCAGGTTCAGTTCCCCGCGCGGCCAGGACTTGTCGCGGCAAAATCCGCGCAGATATTCCACCACCTCGTCGATCTGCTCCGAACTCAACGCCTCGGCGAACGAAGGCATGATCTCGGAGAACCCCCGTGCGGGTCCGCCGCCGTAGATGATCGCCTTCCAGTCCTCGTTGGGCTCGCGCGTAGTGCCGTTGCAATCGGTGAAATCGGGAAACGTCGCCGGCGGCTCGAAGCCAAGCGTGGTCTGCGGCATCCCTTTGCCGTCGGGGCCGTGGCACGCGATGCAAGCCGCGTGGAAGATCTCTTTGCCCGAATGCAGCTCCAGGCCGCCGTTCTGCACCGTCTGCGAAAAAAGTAGCGGATCGTGCGGCAACAACGCCATCAGGGGAAGAGCCAACCGCAGGCAACTCCAGACCGACCCGCGCGAGATTGTCGCTTGACGCAAGGAAAGCATCTGAATATTTCCAACCAATCATCATTCGCAGAACAAGACTGCGACCCAACAGTTTACCCCGCTCGTTCCTGATGCGACGGCGTGCAACGCAGTTGCATCGCGCAACACCCCACACACTGTAGATACGCTGCGGATTGCAGCCCCGTAGCGCAGGGCTGGCGCAGCGCCCAGACCTGCGGCATTTTTCCAACACCACGAACAAGCGCGCCGCAGCAGCATCCGAAAAACCGCAGGTCTGAAAAAGCACCAGCCCTGCGTTACGGGCCCAGACGGCGCAGCCCCCGGCAACCTCGCGCTAGCGCCCCCGCTCGGCAAACGGTAGATTAGAAAGAAAGCCATGTCCCCTCCCTCAGCGCGATTGTCCCTGCTGCTCCTACTCGGCGTGTCCCTCTCCTGCGGAACCGCCCCGGAAAACACGACCAAGATGCGACCTGACATCCAACAACGCCTCGCCGAATACACCAGCTTCCGACTGGAAACCGACCTCACCGCGCTCAACGCCAACCAGCGCAAGATGCTGCCGCTGTTGATCGACGCCGCGCGCATCATGGACCAGCTTTTCTGGCGGCAGGCCTACGGCGAGCCCGCGACGCTGCTGCAGGGCGCGCCCAGCGCCGACGCGCGCCGCTTCATCGAGATCAACTACGGCCCCTGGGACCGCTTGGCCGGCGACGAGCCGTTCCTCGACGGCGTCGGCCCGAAACCGCCCGGCGCGAACTTCTATCCCACCGACATGACCAAAGAGGAGTTCGAAGCCGCCGCCGCCGAAAGCCCCGCGCGTGCCGAGGCGCTCAAGAGTCTCTACACGCTGGTACGGCGCGATCCATCCGGAACCCTGACGACGGTTCCTTATCACGAGGCGTTCGCGAAAGATCTCGAGGCCGCCGCCGCCAAGCTGCGCGAGGCGGCGCAGTTCGCCGACGACCCCGGCCTCAAGCACTACCTCGAGCTGCGCGCCCAGGCGCTGGTCACCGACGACTATCAACCCAGCGATATCGCCTGGCTCGACATGAAGAACAATACCGTCGATATCGTCATCGGCCCCATCGAGACCTACGAGGATCAGCTTTTCGGCTACAAGGCTTCCTACGAGGCCTACGTCCTGGTCAAAGACAAGCAATGGAGCCAGCGGCTCGCCAAATACGCCACCATGCTCGGCGAGCTGCAACAGAGCCTGCCCGTGCCCGAAAAGTACAAGCAGGAAACCCCCGGTACCGACTCGGACCTCAACGCCTACGACGCCCTCTACTACGCCGGCGATTGCAACGCCGGCGCGAAGACCATCGCCATCAACCTGCCCAACGACGAAGAGGTGCAGCTCAAGAAGGGCACGCGCCGCTTGCAGTTGAAAAACTCGATGCGGGCGAAGTTCGACAAGATCCTGGTGCCGATCGCCAACATGCTGATCGCCGAGGACCAGCGCTCGCACGTCGCCTTCGACGCATTCTTCGCCAACACCATGTTCCACGAAGTGGCGCACGGGCTCGGCATCAAAAACACGCTCAACGGCAAGGGCACCGTGCGCGAGGCGCTGCGCGACAAAGCCTCGGCTCTCGAGGAGGGCAAGGCCGATATTCTGGGCCTCTACATGGTGACCTGGCTGAAAGATCACGGCGAGCTCGCCGACGCCGACCTGATGGACAACTACGTCACCTTCCTGGCCGGCATTTTCCGCTCCATCCGTTTCGGAACCGCCAGCGCGCACGGCAACGCGAACCTGCTGCGCTTCAACTTCTTCGAGCAGGCCGGCGCATTCTCGCGCGACCCCCAAAGCGGCCTCTATCGCGTGGAGTTCGAAAAGATGCAAAAGGCCGTGAACGCGCTCTCGGAAAGCATTCTGCGCTTGCAGGGCGACGGCGACTACGACGCCGTGGTCCAGTTCGTCGACAAATACGGCACGGTGAGCGACACGCTCAAGCAAGACCTCGACAAGGTCGGTCAGTCCGGCATCCCGGTCGACGTAATCTTCGAGCAAGGGTTATAGAACGTGGCACAGGCCCTCCTGCCTGCGCGGTGGGGCAGGCATCCTGCCTGCCCAAACCAAAACCACCTCCCCAGACGCAGCCAGGCATCGCAGACAAGATGGTCTGTCCCACAAAACAGACAAACTTCCCCGCCCCACGCCGCGCCCAACGCGCCTGCATCCACCCCGCCCCGCCGAATTCGTCATACTGCTAAGTAGATGCGCGAAGAGCCCAGCCTGGCCCTGCCGCCCTACGACGCCGTGCTGCTGGTCTCGTTCGGCGGCCCCGAAAAGCACGAAGACGTGCTCCCTTTTCTCGAAATCGTGCTGCGCGGCAAGAACGTGCCCCGCGAGCGTTTGCTCGAGGTCGCCGACCACTACTACCACTTCGACGGCCGCAGCCCGATCAACGAGCACAACCGCGCCATCCTGGCCCTGCTCGAAAAGGAACTCGCCGCCAAAGGGCCGCCCCTGCCGCTCTACTGGGGCAATCGCAACTGGCATCCCTTCCTCGCCGATACCTTGCGCCGCATGGCCGCCGACGGCGTGCAACGGGCGCTGGCGCTGGTGACCTCGGCCTATGGTTCGTATTCGAGCTGCCGCCAGTACCTCGAAGACATCGAGAGAGCCCGCCAACAGGTCGGCGAGCAAGCGCCGCTGGTGGACAAGATCCGCAGCTACTACAACCACCCCGGCTTTCTCGAACCGATGGCCGAGCACGTCCGCGAGGCTCTGGAGCGCTTCCCGGCGGAATCGCGCGACAGCGTGGAGATCGTCTACACGGCCCACAGCATTCCGACCGCGATGGCCGGCAGCACGAAATACGTCGCGCAGCTCGAAGAGGCTGCCGGCCTGGTCTCCGCGCTCATCGGCCGCCCTGCCCCGCGGCTGGTGTTCCAAAGCCGCAGCGGCCCCCCGTCGCAGCCCTGGCTGGGGCCCGACATCTGCGACTACCTGCGCGAGTTGGCCGCCTCCGGCCGCTCCTCCAACGTGGTCGTCGTACCCATCGGCTTTCTCTCCGATCACATCGAAGTGTTGTTCGATCTCGACACGCAAGCACAGGAAGTCGCCAACGGGCTGGGGCTCACCATGGTGCGCGCCGCCACCGTCGGAGTGCACCCCAAATTCATCGCCATGATCCGGGAGCTCATCGTCGAGCGCCTCAGCGGAGGCTCCCAAAGACCTGTGCTGGGCCAGCTAGGCCCCGAGCCCGACGTCTGCGCCGCCGACTGCTGTCCCCGGCCCCACCGCCCAGCAACACAACCCCACGCCGGCCGCCCCAACACACCATCACCAAGGACCCAAGCCGCAGAGCCACAGGCCTAGCCGGCCGCGGAAAGAACACTCCCGACTGTTTCGGAAAGACTCAGGAAGTCCACCCCACAGGGTGAGCCGGCAAACCGCAACGGCACAGAAGCAAGAGACCGCACTCGTGGCGCGAACCTCCAGGTTTGCCGCGTCGCGATTCCTCGCGACGTAGGGCCCCACCCCACCAAAACCGTCCCTAAAGGATGCCACCACCGGACCGGAATGCCCTTTTCCCACAGCCTGACAGGCCGATCCCTCACAACACCGACACCCCAACAGCCGACAGGCCGAAGACGTGGCCAAGGCCCACTCAGACTAAAACCAAAAGGGAAAAGAAAGCGTTCAGCAACCCGAAGGCCTTGCGCCGACAGGCATACCACCAAGGCCAGCCTCTTCAGCCCGCCCTGCGCCCCTCCAGGGCTCCGCCCTAGCTCAACAAGACCGACGTCACCACCCCGCTCCAGGTCAAAACGGTGATCGTCTCTCCGTCCGCGCCCTTGAACAGGTACTTCTCGGTGTAATTTCGGCCCGTAACCCCGATGAGAGTAAACGACGGGCGGCCCAGCTTCTCGATCACCTCGTCGATCTTCGAACCAATCCGCACGCCGGCAATATCGGCGTCGTTGCTCTCGACACGCGGGCCCCTGGGCGCCGCGCTTGCCCGCGCCAACGAGCTGTACTCGGGGCCATATCCAACCACGGGCCCCGGCGCGGTCTCGCTCTCCGGCTCCGCCGCCACCACGGGAACCGTGCCGCCCGGCTCGCCGGCCTGCTCCGCCACCACGGGCTCGGTTGCCGCGCTCGCCGCGGCCGCCGCGGCGGCCTGGTCCTCAACCGGGTTCGACCACTCGACGTCCTTGACCCGTACCGCCTTGTGCGTCGGCTCGCTATAGGCCGCGCTCATCCAACCCGGCGCAACCCCCGAAACCACCACACCGCTCGATGTCGTCATCTTGCGCGGCGCATTGGCGGGCCCGTCGGACGCGTTCGCTGCCTGGTCCGGGGCGGCTTCGCTCTTCGCTTCCTCCTTGGGGGCGATGGAATGCGGCTCCTTCTTCTTGGGCTCGGCGGTATCCTTCATCGTCGAGAAAATGCCAACCAACCCGGTCCCCGACGCCGCTCCGGCAACGCCGGCCTTGGCAACCCCATGCCCGTATTCGACCATTGCTTGGCCAAACACACCGCAGGAAAACACCAGGCCGACTCCCAGCGCGCTCGCCAAGCACCGTTTGGTTCGCATGATAGACCGCCTCCTTGCTCCACCGTATCAATCACCCGAGCGTCGGCCAATTAGACAAATCGCCTACCACTATTACGGAATTGGAGGGTCGTATGCCCCTTGAAATACGCGCCCCCATCGTGCGACGTTGGCCGCCACACAAGGGGTGCTGTGTGGGACCGGCCGATGTTGACCTCGAGACGGGTGCGGTGCTACCTTCCGTCTTTTGGCGAGGTCCGAATATGTGGAAACGTTTACCTCTGTTACCGGCGGCGTTGGTGCTGGGGATTGGCGCGGCGGGCGCGGGCTCACCAGCCTTCCCTCAGGCGGCAGGAACGATTGCCACCATCGCCGGCAATGGCGCGAAGGCGTTCGGAGGTGACGGCGGCTCGGCGCTGGAGGCCTCGCTCAATGCCCCCACCATGGTGGCCTTCGCGCCCGATGGCAGCTACTACATCGCCGATTTCGAGAACGAGCGGGTCCGCCGCGTCGACTCCGACGGCCTGATCACGACGGTGGCGGGCAACGGTGTGGCCGCGTTCGGCGGCGATGGCGGCCTGGCCGTGGACGCGTCGCTGCACGATCCCACCGGCGTGGCCGTCGATAGCGCGGGCAATCTCTACATCGCCGACGCCTTCAACGACCGCATCCGCAAAGTCGACCTCGATGGCGTCATCAGCACCTTCGCCGGCAGCGGCGTGGGCGGCTTCGGCGGAGACGGCGGCGCCGCGACGGCGGCGATGCTCGATTGCCCCACGCGTATCGCCTTCGACGGTTTCGGCAATCTGTTCATCGCCGACCAATGCAACCATAGAATCCGCAAGGTCGATGGCAATGGCATCATCACCACGGTCGCGGGCAGCGGCACGCCGGGCGCGGCCTTCGGCGGATTCGGCGGCGACGGCGGGCCGGCCACGGCGGCGCAGTTCAAGCACCCGACGGCGGTCATCGTCGACCGCGGCGGCAACCTGTATATCACCGACCAGCTCAACAATCGCGTTCGCCGCGTGGATCGCAGCGGCACGGTGACCACTGTCGCCGGCTCGGGCGTACAAGGCTATTCGGGCGACGGCGGACCGGCCACGGCGGCCGCCCTGAGCACTCCCGGCGCGGTGGCGGTGGACGCCGCCGGCACGCTCTACATCGCCGACAACGTCAACAACCGCATCCGCCGCGTCGATTCGCACGGCATCATCACCACCGTGGTCGGCAACGGCACGCAGACCTCCACCGGAGACGGCGGACCCGCCTCCGCCGCCACGGTCAACAATCCTTTCGGCATCGCCTTCGATTCGTTCGGCAACCTGTTCATCGCCGAGTCGGGCGCCAACCACATCCGGAAGGTCTTCAACGTGGCCCCGGACAATGTGCCGACGTTTCCATCGGCCGGCATTACCAACGGCGCCAGCTTTCAGCCCGGCGGTCTGGCCGGTGGAGCGATCGCGACGATCTTCGGGCTCCACCTGAGCAACGTGGACGGCGTGCTGCAAGCCCAAACCAAGCCGCTCCCGACCGAGCTCGGCGGAACGACGGTTCGCGTCGGTGGCATTCTGGCGCCGCTGTTTGCCGTGGTGCGCGTCAACGGCCAGGAGCAGATCAACTTCCAGATTCCTTTTGCCTCTCTTCCGGGCCCGGCGCAGGCCCAGCAGACCGCCGAGGTCGTCGTCACCAACAACGGCGTCAGCAACGCGCCGGTGCTGATGCAACTGGCCGATGCGCAGCCGGGGATCTTCCTGTTCGACGGCGTCAACGGAGCGATCGTCCACGGCGCGAATCAACTCCTGGCGGTCTCCGAACAGGATCCCGCCGAGCGCGGCGAGGTCGTGGTGATTTACGCGACGGGCCTCGGCGCGGTCGAGAATCAACCGGCAACCGGCGAGCCTGCCTCGTTGACCATGTTGTCGCAGACTCCTGTCTTTCCTTCGGTCACGGTGGGAGGAAAGCCGGCGGCGGTGGGCTTCGCGGGCCTGACGCCCGGCTACGTGGGGCTCTACCAGATCAATGTGACCGTGCCCCAAGATAGCCCGACCGGCAGCGTCGACGTCGTGGTGATTCTGAACGGAGTGACCAGCAACGTGGCCAAGATGGCCGTACAGTAGGCGGTCCGTCCACCGGTCGCGGGCCCTCTCGCACGTACCCGTGACACTTCGCTACGATGAGAGTTTGTCTCTCGACGTAGTTTTATGCCTCAACAACGTTCCCCCAAGACGTGGAATGCCCAGCAATACACCCGCTCGGCCGGCTTTGTCGCCGAGATGGGCGAGCCGGTTGTCGAGCTGCTTGCGCCCCGGGCCGGCGAGCGTATTCTCGACCTGGGCTGCGGCGATGGCCGGCTGACCGAGCTCATCGCGGCCAGCGGCGCCGAAGTCGTCGCCGTCGACGCCAGCCCGCAGATGGTCGAAGCCGCCCGCCAACGCGGCCTCGATGCCCGCCTGATGTCGGCCGACGCCATCGAATTCGAAAACGAGTTCGACGCCGTTTTTTCAAACGCCGTGCTGCACTGGGTGCTCGCGCCGCAAAAGGCCGTCGACGGCATCCACCGCGCCCTGCGCCCCAAGGGACGCTTCGTCGCCGAATTCGGCGGCGCGGGCAACGTCGCGCAGGTTTGCCAGGCATTGTCCGCCGTGCTGGCCCGCCGCGGCCACGATTTTGCGGCGCTCTCGCCCTGGTACTTCCCTTCCCCGAGCGAGTATTCCGCGCTGCTGCAAACGGCCGGTTTTTCGGTTGTGGCGATCGGCCTGCACGACAAGCCGACCCGCCTTCCCGGCGACATTGCCGACTGGCTGAGCCTGTTTGCCTCCAGCATGCTCGACGCGCTGCCGCCCGAGGAACGCGAGCCCGCGATCGAAGAAATGCGCGCAATGCTGCGGCCCAAACTCTGCGACCAACAAGGCGTCTGGACCACCGACTACGTGCGACTGCGCCTGCTGGCGCGTAAAGGCTAACCCGTGGTACAGACAATCTTGTCTATGCGGGCTCTCATGGACAGGCAGGCGGCCCTGCCCCACAATGACTATGTCTGACTGCTTTCTCGTCACCGGAGCCTCGGGATTTCTCGGCTCCTGGGTCACCCGCGAACTTCTCACCCGCGGCGCGCGCTTCGTGCTGTTCGATCGCGACCCCGACCTGCGCCGTCTAGATCAGCTCCTGCCCGAGCGCCCCGCGGACTTGAACGTCGTCACCGGCGATGTCACCGACGCTGCGGCGCTACAGGACGTCATCAAGCGCCACCAGGTCAACCGCATCATCCACCTGGCCGCGCTGCAGATACCGGCCTGCCGCGAGCATCCTTTACGCGGCGCGCACGTCAACGTGCTTGGGACGCTGGCCGTGTTCGAGGCCGCCCGCCAATCCGGCGCCATCCGCCAGATCGTCTACGCCAGCTCCGCCGCCGTCATCGGTCCCGAAGATCGCTATGCGCCCGGCACAGTTCCCAACGACGCGCCGCTCTATCCCGCCACCCACTACGGCGTCTTCAAGCAGTGCAACGAAGGCAACGCCTCGGTCTATTTCCGGGACTACGGCCTCAGCAGCATCGGCCTGCGCCCCTGGACCTGCTATGGAGTCGGCCGCGACGAAGGCGTCACCTCCGACGCCACGCGCGCCATCAAGGCCGCGCTGCTCGGCGAGCCGTTCACCATCCGCTACAGCGGCCGCAACGCACTGCAGTACGCCCGCGACGTCGCCGCCCTGTTCGTGGATTGCGCCCTGCGCGACCGCCCCATGGCGCGCGCCTTCAACCTGCGCGGACGTGTGGTCCCGATGACCGAATTTCTGGCCGAGATCGAGAGCTTGTTGCCCACCGCCAAAGGCCTGCTGCAGCTCTCGGGAGGCCCCATCCCGGTCGCCTGCGACCTCGACGACCACGACCTGCGCGAGTTGTTGCCCAATGTGCCCGACACGCCGCTGCGCGAAGGCATCGCCGAAACCATCGCCCTGTTCGAAAAGCTCCGCGCCGCCAACCGCCTGGATCGCAACGACCTCAAAACGACCTGAAGTTCCGGCGTCTGCTGAAAGGCCAGTCACAGAATCAACGCAGCGGCACAAAGTGGCGCGGGCCTCCGGCCGGCGGCGTCGACCTCAGGTCGACGTTCCCCTCTCCCCAACCAGCCAAACAGCCACCCATCCAAGAAGATGTCGATCGAAGATGAAACAGTCGGCCGGAGGCCCGCGCCGCGCCGCGACGCCAAAAACCGCCACGCAGAGCCGCGGGCGTAAGCCCGCGCTGAGCCATCGCCACCCAAGCACACTCCAGCCCAAACCCGCCAAAAATCCGGCCGGCCCAGGCCCAACAAAACTCAAAAAAGGAGAAGAAAAATGGAAAGACCGCCGCCGCGCCCGGCGGCGCAGCGGCCCAGCAACCAGCCGGCCCAAACTTCAGGCCAGCAGATCCGAAATCACCTTGGGCTCTTCGGTAGGTCCAATCAGCCGCTGGTTCAAACCCTGGAAGGGATAGCTAAGCTGGAAAGCGTCGAGACCCAGCGCCCGCAAAATCGTCGCCTGCAGATCGTGCGGCGTCACTGGATTCTCGACCACGTAGTACCCGATATCGTCGGTCGCGCCGTAGTTCAAGCCGGGCTTGACGCCGGCGCCGGCCATCCACATCGTGTAGCCGAACGGATGGTGGTCACGGCCGATGTAGGAGCCATACTTGCCGCCGCGATTCTCCCGCATCGGCGTGCGTCCGAACTCCCCGCCCCACACCACCAGCGTGTCTTTCAGCAGGCCGCGCTGCTTCAAATCGGCCAGCAGCGCGCCGGAAGGCTGATCGAGCGCCTTCGCCTTCTTGGGCAGGTCGTAAATCAGATCGGTGCGCTCGTTGGTGCCGTGATGGTCCCAGCCCCAGTCGTAAAGCTGCACGTAGCGCACGCCCGACTCTACCAGCCGCCGCGCCAGCAGGCAGTTGTTCGCGAACGAAATCTTGCCCGGCTCGGCGCCGTAGGTCTTCAGCACGCTTTCGGGCTCGTCGGCGATGTTCATCACCTGCGGCACCGCGGTCTGCATGCGGAACGCGAGCTCGTATTGGCCGACCCGCGAAAGCGTATCCGGATCGCCCGACTGCTCGTGCTGCATCAGGTTGAGATCGCGGATCGCGTCGAGCGTCATGCGCCGCCGCTCGCGGTTGATCCCCGCCGGATTGTTGACGTACAACACCGGCTCGCCTTCCGAGCGGCACTGCACGCCTTGATACACCGAAGGCAAATAGCCCGAACCCCAAACGCTCTTGCCGGCGCTGGGCGTCTTGCCGCCGCTCACCAGCACGATGAACCCCGGCAGATTCTCGTTCTCCGACCCCAACCCATAGGTGATCCACGAGCCCATCGACGCGTAGCCCAGCCGCTGGTTGCCCGTGTGCAGCAGCAACTGCGCCGGCGCGTGGTTGAACTGATCGGTGCGCACCGAGCGAATCACCGTCAGATCGTCGGCCATCTTCGCCGTCTGCGGCAGCAGATCGCTGATCCAGCAGCCGCTCTCGCCGTGCTGATGGAAGGGATGCTTGCCGGCCAGCAATTGCGGCACGCCCTTGATGAACGCAAAGCGCTTGCCTTCGAGCAGCTTCTCCGGACAGGCCTTCCCGTCGTACTTCTGCAGCTCGGGCTTGTAGTCGAACAACTCGAGCTGCGACGGCCCGCCCGCCATGTGCAGGTAGATCACCCGCTTGGCCTTGGCCGGCAGCGGGGGCGTGCGCGGAGCGAGTGGATTCTCAATGCCGCGCAACGGGTCGTTGGCCCGCGCCGCGCCTCCGAACAGGTGGCCCAGCGCGATGGCGCCCAGGCCCAGCGGCCCCGCCTGCAAAAACTGGCGGCGGGTCTGCGCTTGAAGTCGTTCGAACTCGTTCTTCGACATGGCTTACCTTTTCGTCAACGTCTCGTCGAGGTTGAGCAGCACGTGCGACACCATCACCCAGGCGGCGCGCTCCGCGTCGTCTTTGTGCTCCGGCCCCAGGTCGGGCTTGCGAACCGCCTGCAGCCCGGCGTCGAAGTATTGGTCGCCATCGCCCTTGATCGTGCGGCGCGCCGCAACCGCAATCACGTTCGTGCCCGGGTGCAGCGTCTTCAGGGCGTCCTCGCTGACGTCGAGCTCGGTGCGCCCCGAAACCTCGTCGCCCGAATCGGCGGCCGGCACGCCGTTGATCCACACATCGAAGCTTCCGCGGTACTCCACCAGCACCTGCGCCCGCTCGAGCGGCGTATCGTCCAGTTGGAATTCGCGGCGTAGCCAGATGCGCTCCGATTCCCAGGGAGTGCGGATCGTGCGCGGCTTTTCGTCGTCCTCGTCGTCGCTCTTCTTCTTGTCTTCCTTGGGAAGGCGGCCGAAAAATCCCGCCGACTCGGTCCAGGCCGAAGCATCGAACCCGGGCTTCTCCCATCCCGCCGCCGGCTCCTCGGTCGTCGAGCGCCACATCTGCGGACCCTCGCGCGAAGTCTCCAGGATCGTCCGCCGCCGGTCGTGCTCGTAGTTGATGCGCTCGACATGGGTCAGCGCCCGCGCCGAATCGTCGTCGCTGCGCAGGTCGTTGCGCGCCTGATCATAGAGCCGCCGCAGGCGGGCCAGCTCCGGCGCCGAGGGCTTGCGCGACAGCGCCAGCATGTAGGCGTTCTCGATCGTTTTCGCAACGTCGCCGTTCGCGCCCTCGCGCGCGCGGTCGGCCAGACGCTCGGCCGCTTCGAGCGCCAGCGGATCGTTCAAGGTCACCAGCGCCTGCAGCGGCGTGTTCGTCGGCACGCGGCGCAAAGTGCACACCTCGCCCGAGGGCGCATCGAACGTCGTCATCGCCGGATAAGGCGACGTGCGCCGCCACAGCGTATACAGCGCGCGGCGGTAGCGGTCCTCGCCCTTGCTCGTCTCCCAGCGGTCGCCGTTGTACACCACCTGCCAGACGCCTGCGGGCTGCAAGGGCATCACCGGCGGCCCGTACATCTTCTTCGACAACAGCCCGCTCACCGCCAGCATCTGGTCGTGGACCATCTCCGCCGACAGCCGAACCCGCGGCCCGCGCGCCAGCAGCTCGTTGCGCGGATCGCGCGTCACCAGCTCCGGCGCCGCGTCCGACGACTGCCGGTAGGTCGCCGACATCACCATCTCTTTCTGGATCGCCTTCATGTCCCAGTCGAGCCGCATGAATTCGGTCGCCAGCCAATCGAGCAATTGAGGATGCGACGGCAGCGCGCCCTGGTTGCCGAAGTCCTCCTCGGTCGCCACAATACCTACGCCAAACAGCCGCGCCCAGAAGCGGTTCACGGTCACCCGCGCCGTCAGCGGATTGTCCTTCGACACCAGCCATTTCGCCAGGCCCAACCGGTTGCGCGGCGCGTCCTTGGGAAACGCCGGCAATGCCGCCGGCACGCCCGGTTCGACGACTTCGCCCGGGTCCATGAAGTTGCCGCGCACCTCCACGTGCGTCGTGCGCCGCTGGTCGGGTGAAATTTCGCGCATCACCAGCGTCGTGGTGTCTTTGTCGATCTCCAGCTTCGGCGTGTCTTCAAAGCTGTCCGAATCCGCCGTCTGGTTGAAAAACGCGTAGAGCTGGTAAAACTCTTTCTGCGAAATCGGATCGTACTTGTGGTTGTGGCACTGCGCGCAGCCCCAGGTCAGCCCCATCCAGACCTGCCCGGTCGTCGCCACGCGGTCTTTGATGGCCAGATCGCGATACTCTTCGTCGTCGGTGCCGCCCTCGTCGTTGGTCATCGTGTTGCGATGAAAGCCCGTCGCGATCAGGTTGTCTTCGCTGAAGACGGGAAGCAGGTCGCCGGCCAGTTGCGCCACGCTGAAGCGGTCGAACCGCATGTCGTTGTTGAGCGCGCGGATCACCCAATCGCGGTAGGGCCAGATCGTGCGCAGCCGGTCGGCCTCATAGCCCTTCGAATCGGCATAGCGCGCCAGGTCGAGCCACACTCGCGCCCAACGCTCGCCGTACTGCGGCGAGGCGAACAGCCCATCCACGACCTTTTCGTAAGCGTCCGGGGAGCTGTCGTGCACGAACGCCTCGACCTGCTCGGGCGTCGGCGGCAGGCCGATCAAATCCAAATACACCCGCCGGATCAGCGTATAGCGATCAGCCTCGGGAGAGGGACGCAGCCCCTCTTTCTCCAGTCGCGCCAACACGAAGCGGTCGATCTCGTTGCGCGCCCACTGCGTGTTCTTGACCTCCGGCAATTCCGGCCGCACCGGCGCTTCAAAAGCCCAGTAGGTATCGTAGGCGGCGCCCTCGTCGATCCAGGTCTTGATCAGCTCGATTTCGTCGGCCGTTAGACGCGCGCCCATCGGCGGCATCGGCGTGTCGGCGGACGTGATCCGGATGACCATGCGGCTGCTGGCGCTGTCGCCGGGAACAATCGCCGCGTAGCTGCCGCTGGCCCCCGTCGCCGCGTCGCGCGTATCGAGGTGCATATTGGCCTGCCGCGCCGACTCGTCCGGCCCATGGCAGGCAAAACAATTCTTGGAGAGAATCGGCCGGATCTGGCGGCCGAAATCGACCTTGCCGAACAAGACCGTGGTTGCGCTCAGCAGCACCGCCAGAACTCTCAGGCTCGTCGAACCCTTAGGCGCCGCCGTTCCAGGAAACTGCATCTTGCCTACAATTGTATCGCCTCGGCCGCGAACCGCAACCCGAAGCCGCCCCCCGACAAGCCCCAAGCCGAAGCACGCCGCGGGCCACCGTTATCCACAGCGGCACCCGCCCTAAAGGTGGCGCGGGCCTCCGGCCGGCGGCGTCGACATCCAGTCGACGTCATCCTCCCTCACCTGGCCCCCCTCACCTCGCCTCCCCGACCCCACCCACAACGTGAAAAAAGCAACACAGGCCCCCGTCGCCGTGTCTAGGGGGTGTTGGTTGGCAATTCCGGCTACGCGGGCCAGCCAGCCGCCGCGCCCATCGATTCCGCAACAACCAGATGGGGCGTCACTCTTTGTTGGTTCAATCCGGCCGGCAGAAGCAAGGCCGGTCTTTAAGGAGGAGTTATGTTAGGTTGGGCGGTTATCTTTTTGGTCGTCGCGTTGATCGCGGCGCTGCTGGGTTTCGGGGGTATCGCCTCGACGTCCGCGGGCATCGCCAAAGCGCTGTTCGTCGTCTTCCTGGTGCTGTTCCTGATCTCGTTGTTCTTCGGCTACGGTTCGGCGGCCCCGTTAGCGGGCCTCCCGTGACGCTGCCTATTCCGCGAACGGCCGCAAACCCGCGCCTCGCTTCCGATCCAACGGGGAACGGGCGGGGCCCCGGTCTTGCGAAGTGGCTCGCTCGGGCCACTTCGCCGCAATACCGCCTCGCCGAACCTTAGGCCCATCTCCCCAGCCACGCCAGCCAGCCCTTGCGCGCCATCAGTTCCACCAGGTTCAGCAGAATCGCCAGCGCCAGCAGCGCCGGCCACAAGTTCATCGTCGTCTCGATCGAGCGGCCTCCGGTGTCGAACACCTGCGCGGCGGCGGGGTTGTACCGCCCGCCCGAGCCCTCGGCGATCTTGCGCAGCAGCGCCTCGTCCGGGCCATACTCTTCCAACTCGGCGTTGGGCCGGTAGAATGCCACTTCCGGAAACGTTTCGAGCTCCGATTCCGCGCTCACTCGGAACAGACCGAAGCGGTCGCCGATCGCCAGCCGCGCCTCATACGTATTCGCCGCCGTGCGTTCCAGCCGCGCGACTTGGCGAAACGCCTCCGGACCCAACACGTAAAGATCGGGCGTCGTCACCGGAGCCGGCCGCCCCGCCGCGCTCGCCAGGTGATAGCGCACCACCATCTCGCCCGAGCTCGAGTCGAAATACGCTTCGGTCG
Organism: Terriglobia bacterium; assembly: GCA_963824095.1. GTDB lineage: Bacteria > Acidobacteriota > Terriglobia > Bryobacterales > UBA6623 > JBBDWJ01. The sequence continues at coordinate 720,656 of CAWGNS010000007.1, forward strand.
AGGTCGGCGCCGAGCGCGGCAGCAAGTCGCGCAGCACGTTCGACCAAAAACGGTCGAAGCCCGCCCAGCCGATCCAGTTCGCCGACCAGCGGTCTTTCACGTCCGAGGCGAACACCACCGAGCGCCCCAGCCCGTATTGCCAACGCACCAGCAACGGATCTTTCTCGTCGAGCCTCAACAGCGTCTCGGCTTCGGGCTTGGCAATGAATTTCACCCACCCCAGCAGCGGGCCCGCCTCGGCGATGTTCACGCCGTCGAGAATCTCGGCATGCTCCACCACCTCCGGTATCACCGGCTTTTCCATCACCGACGAACCGGTGTGCTCCATCACGTCGCGCAGCACCAACTGCGCCAGCCCCGAGACGTCGAGCAGGAAATACGACTTCCCCTCGGCCGTTTGCGCCACGCGTTCGAGATAGGCGCGATTGACGTCTTGACCCAAGCCCACCGTCGAAATCGTGACCTTCTCCTTGGCAGCCTCGCGCGCCAGGGCGATGCTGTCGCCTTCCTCGGAAATCCCATCGGTCAGCAGCAGGATGTGCTTGTAGATCGCCTTGGACGGCTGGATGTTACGGAACGCCTCGCGTAGCGCCGGAGCGATCTGCGTGCCGCCGTCGGCGATGATGCCGCCGATCAGCCGTTTGGTCTCTTCGGGCCGCACGTTGCGGCGTAGCGGTGCCGTCCACTGAAACGAATTGTCGAACACCAGCACGCCCACCTGGTCGATGTCGCGCAGGTTCTCCACCAGCCCGATCGCCGACTGCCGCGCCAGCTCCATCTTCTTGCCTTCCATCGAGGACGACTTATCGAGCACCAGCACCACCGCGGTTCCCTCGGGCGCGCGCGGCGGCGCCAGCTTGGCCGGCAGCATGCGTGCCAGATCGTCTTCCTTGGCGTTCTCTTTCTTTTCGAGATAGAGATTGTTCTCGCCGGCAATCAGCAGGAACCCGCCGCCTTCGCGCACGAACTTCTCGGCCGCGGCCTTATCGCTGTCGGGCCACTGCTCGAGATCGAGATTGTCGGCGATGATCAGGTGGAAATCGTCGATCTTGGCGGGCAGCCGGTCGGCAGCGTGCTCGACCTCGAATCCCGCCGCCGTCAGCACCGGCGTGAGTTGCCGCTCGGCCTCGTGATCGCCCGACACCAGCAGCGCGCGCGGCCGGCGCAGGGTCATCGTGGCCTGGAACGGCAACTCGCCCAGGCCCACGCCCGCGATCGTGCCGCTGATCAACGTTGCGCCCGCCGCGTCGAGCTGCGCCCACACGCGCACCATCGTCTGGCCTTCGGAAAGCTTCACGCGCGCTCGACCGATCGTCTTGCCCTCGGCGGTGAGCACCACATCGGCCGGCGCCGCCCGCGGGCTATCCACCAGCGCTTCGATCGGAAATCGCTCGCCGGAAAACGCCTGCGCCGGGACCGCCAGCGATAGTAGCGCCAACTCGGGCCGCTGCCGGCCCTCCAGCGGAATTGTATCGATCGGAATCCCGCGTTGGCGGGCCTGGTAGATCGCGCGCTCGACCGAGCCCTCGTTCTCGCGCCCGTCGGAGATCAACACCAGCCGCGGCACGCGCTCGGCCGGCAGTGCCGCCATGGCGTTACGAAGCGCCGCTTCGAGGTTGGTGCCATGCACGGTGCCAAGACCGGCAGCCCCGCCGCCCTGCGCGGCGCCAGTGCCTGCAGCCGCATCGGGGCCCAGCGCCGCATTGCCCGCCTGCCCCGCCGCCGCGTCGCCCGCGGCTGCTTGGCCGGCGGCAGCCGGCTCGCCCGCCTGCGTGGCATCGTCGAACGAGATCACCCGCGCCAGGTTGCGGCCGCGCTGCGACTCGATCTGCTGCGCCAGCTCGCGCTCGTGCTCCACCTGCGCCGCCGGAATGCTCGCCGACACATCGGCCAGCACGCCCACCGCCATGCGCTGCTCGAACACCACCATCTGCGGCTCGGCCAGCGCCAGCACGATCAGCGCGAACACCACCGCCTTCACGACGATGCCGGCCCGCCGCAAGCTGCGCGACCATTCCCACCACGCCCATAGCGGCGCCGCGGCCAGCAGCCAGAGAACCCACATGCGGCCAAACGTCATCGCGTCAACTGTTCCTCACGCTCGCTCGACGCGCCCGCCGCGCCGCCCAGGCCCAGCCCCGTCAACCCCGCCGGCGCCGCGGACGTGCCCTCGGCGGCGACGGCGGTCTGGGTAAAGCCGCGGCCGTAGTAGTGCCAATCCGCCACCAGAATCGCCAGCGCCAGCAGCGAGAACCAGGGCCACAGCGGCACGCCCGCCAGCAGCGACCCGCGCGCCGGCGGCGGCACTCCGCGCAGCGTTCCCTCGGGCGGCTCCCAGCGCGCATCGCCCACTTCGGGCAGCGTCAGGCTCAAGCGCGATTCCTGCTCGGGCGTGCGGATCGTCACCACTCCCGGCGCGCCCGCGAACAGCCGCACGCGATTGTCGACCAACCGCCAGGGAATATGCGGGTCTTGCGACGACACCACCTGCACGTCCTGCTCGCGCACCGGCGGCATCTCCCATTCGATCAGCCCCGGCGCCGAAGCCTGCACCGCGTCGCCCCGAAAGACCTCGGGCGCGAACCAGCGCACAATGTTGGCGAACAGCAGCGGCGTCGAGAGCCGCCCCTGCAACTTTGCATCGAGCAGATCGAAGCCCACGAACACCTGCCGCTTGCCGCCCTGCTCGCGCAGCACGATCACCGGCCCGGCGGCGCATTCGGCGATCATCACGTCGCCGGGGCTCATCTCAAAAACCTCGGCGTGGGGCAGCAGGAAATCGGCGTCGTTGAGCCCTTCCGCCAGCGGATGCGGCGATCCCCAGCGCGTGATGCGCGTATTCGACACCTCGCGCGCCACCGGCAAAGGCGAGTTCTCCTGGGGCGGCGCCACGAAGATCGCCGCGCCCTCCAACGCCACGCCATCCGCTGCCGCGCTCGGAACGAAACGGTCCAGCAGCCGCACGGCGCGTTCGCCCGTGGAAGCCCCAAATTCCGAGGTATGGCGGAAACTCGGCTCGGCGCTCAAAATCGACGCCGCCAGCGGACGCCACGCGGCCGCGCGGTCCGAATACACCTCGATCGGGCGCGGCTGATAGGCCGGCAACTCCAGGCGCGCCGTGTTGTCGCCAGCAAACACATCGTCGGGCCCCAACACCGCTTCGAGCACTCCGGCGCTCTTCGTGCGCACGGCAAATTCGAGCGTCTGCTCGCTTTCGGCCCCGGCCTGCACCGTCCGGTAGCCCAAGGCCGCGCCGTTGAAGCGCACGTCGAGCCGCAAAGTCTTCGCCGCGCTCGCATGGTTGGCAACCTGCGCCACCACCCGCCAGCGTCCCGGCTCCTCGGCGCTGCGATACGCGGTGAACTGCCCGATGCCGGCGTCTTCGCTCCCTTTGCCGACCTCGATCAGCCGCAGCGCGGGAATACCCGAAGTCCGGATCTGAGCAACGTCGCGCCGCGGCACACGCGCCGTGCCCACGAACGCCACCTCGCCCACCGTCCCGGCCGCAACGCGATCCAGCAACCCGTGTCCGCCGCTGTCGCTCGTCGCCAACTCCAGCGCACTGCGCGCCAACTCCAGAGCGCCGCTCAGGTTCGCCGCCGTCGGCCCCGGCCTCGAGTCGCGGATCGCCGCCAGCAGCACGTCGCGGTCGGTGGTGAACGCAGTGGCCGGCGTCGGCAGCCCGTCGGCGCGAATCAGCATCACCGGCTCGTTGGAGGGAATCGCCCGCAGATAAGCCGCCGCCCGCAGCCGCGCCTCGTCCATCAAAGCGCCATTGCCGCCGCCGGCCGCCGCATTCATCCAAGCCGACGTTTCCAGAATCAAGACATGATGCCGCGGCGGCCCGCCGAAACTCCCCAACCGCAAATCGGCCGCCGCCAACAGCAGCAGCAGAATCGCCAGCAACTGCAGCAACAGCGACAGCGGCTGCTGCAGCTTCTTATGCCGCCGCGTCTTGGGGGGCGCCGGCCGCCGCGGCCAGAACCGCAGCGTCGAAACCACCAGCCGCCGCCGCGACCGGTCGTAAAAATACAGCGCCACCAGCCCGCCCGCCAAAGGCACGAACACGGCCAGAAACTGTCCCAGAGTGAGATTGAGCAGATCCATGAAAAACCGTTGCGCCGGCCCGGCCCGGCGGCAACGTACTACCTATTGCAAAGACACCGCCTACGGCAAAGACACCCTACTGTAAAGACACGGCGCCCGAGCGCATCAGCGACCCGAATAGCGCGTCCTGCACCGCCACGTCTGTCGTCAGGTGCATGTAGCGCCCGCCGTTGCGCATCGCCGCGTATTCGATCGTGCGGCAAAACTCATCGTAGGCGGCAGTGTACTCGGCGGCGCTGTTCTCGTCCATGTGCACCCGCAGCAGCTCGCCCGACTCGGCGTCGAGCAGCTCCAGCTCGCCTTCCCAAGGCGGCGTGCGGTCGTCCGGCGCCGCCACCTGCACCAGCAGCAACTCCTGCCCGTAATCGGCCAGGTGCTGCAGCGGAATCGTGCAATCGGACTCGTCGAGAAAATCCGAAACGATCACCGCCAGCCCCGACGCCGGCGCGGTCGAAAGAAACTGCCGGATCGAGCGGCGAAAGTCCGAGCGCCCGTGCGTCTCCAGCCCGCTGATGAAATCCGAAGCCATCGCGAAGCGGTGCCGGCCGCCCTGCGCGCGGTAGCTCTCGGCCAGCCGCTCGCCAAACGGCTGGATCACGATCGTCTCCAGCCGCACCAGCCCCACGAAGCACAACGCCCCCGCCAGTCGGCAGGCGTAGCTGAACTTCGACTCGCCCCCGCCCTCGGCGCCGCCGCAAGCCATCGACTCGCTGGTATCGAGGAAGATGCGCACGGGGGTCCGCGGTTCCGTGCGGAACATTTTCAGAAACAAACGTTCCAGCCGCAGGTAGGCGCGCCAGTTCACCGACCGTAAGTCGTCGCCCTGGTGAAAGTTACGGTGATCCAAAAACTCGTGCCCCACGCCCGCGTAGCGCGACACATTGCTGCCGCCCAAAACGCCCCGAAACGACTGCTGCCAGCGAATCGCCAGCCGCTCCAGCCGCTCCAAAGTCTGCCGATCCAACAAACTGCCGGGAGCCCGCACGCTTCCAATGTAACATCCGGCCGTAGAGACAGGAGTTCGAGCCTGTCCTCACCGCAACACGGCCGCCAAAGCGCCCGCCCAAAACGGTCCGCCGGACAACCCCGCTATCAGGCCCTTCTAGGTCATTTCCCCTAACCCCGCCCGTACGACCGGCCTTTTTGCGGTGGTACCCATGCACCCCCGGCAGTCGGGATTCCTCCCACCAAGAAAGGTACTGCTGTTCCATTGGCTTACGAGCCGGCGGACCACACAATAGAAGAAGATCGCATATCAAAAAATAATAACGCCGGTGAACCGGCAACCAACAGGGAGAACTCATGCTGAACAATCTGCTACGCGCTCTTAGAACTCTTACCAGCGACAAACGAGGCAACAGCCTCGTAGCTTATGCGCTTCTGCTAGGGGGAATTGCCGTCGCGATCGTATTCGCGATGTCCGACTTTTCGGCCGACATCTCCGACGCGCTCAACCACCAGGCGTCGAGCCTGCAAGAAACCGCCCTGGGAGCATCAACGCCGGCGGCGACCTCGCCCAGCAACCCCAGCTCGCCCAGTTCGGGTGGCAACTCGAGCGGAAACTCCGGTGGCACTGCCAACAGCGGCGGCAATGGGAACAGCAATAGCAACAACGGCAACGGCAACGGCAACGGCAACGGCAACAACGGTAACGGCAATGGGAATGGGAATGGGAATGGGAACGGCAACGGCAATGGCAATGGCAATGGCAATGGCAATGGAAACGGAAACGGAAATGGAAACGGACGGGGCAACTGGCGCTAGTCCTCGACAGACACCGCGTTCCCAAATCTGCCGTCTCTGAATCCAGTACCCAGCCGGCCTTGCGGCCCTGTGCCGCCCCTCGTGGAACCGGCCCGGCCGGCCCCAACCCGAGGTAAACCTGCCGTCGGCCTTCTCGAATCAGCTCCGCGACCAAAAAATGCGGCCGGACGGATTCACCGCCCGGCCGTTTGTCGTCGCGCCTTTTCCGCCAAACCCGGCTGCCGTGCCCGCTAGTCGCCGGCAACCGAGTCCGCGCCGACGCGCCGCTCCGCCGCGCCCAGCTTCGGCAGCGGGAAAAACATCGTCACCTCCTGTTGATACCGCCGGTAGGTGTCTCCGAACATCCGCAGCAGATCGCGTTCCTCGAAGAACTTCACCGCCACCAGGATGTAGCCGGTCACTACCACCGAAAACAGCAGGTGCCCCGCCGTCATCGTCGGCGTCGCCCAGAACGCGATCAGAAACCCGGTCTGCAGCGGGTGCCGCACGAACTTATAGAAGCCCACGGTCCGGAAACGAACCTCGCCGTAGCCCTTCTGTTGCAGGTTCAGCCACACCTGCCGCAGCCCGAACAAGTCGAAATGGTTGATCATGAACGACGACAGCAGCACGATCGCCCAGCCCATCCCGAACACGCCCAGGATCAGCGCCTGCCCGGCCTCGTTCTGCACGTCCCAGATCACCATCGGGATCGGCCGCCACTGCCAATACATCAACCCCAACGCCATGCAACTGAACAACACGTAGGTTGCGCGCTCCACCGGAGGCGGCACCACCTTCGTCCAAAACTGTTTGAACGAGCGCCGCGCCATGCCGCTATGCTGCACGGCGAACAAGCTCATCAGCGCCACGTCGACCAACAACGCCGTGCCCAGCGGCCCGGCCATACCACCGTCGATCGACTTGGGAACCAGCACATTCCCGACAAAGCCAATGGCATACAGGAATGTAGCCAAGAAGCAAACATACGCAACCGTGCCATAGGCAAAACCGACCATCCGTTTCATTTCGAACCTCCTTAAAACCCAACTAAACCGAAGCAGTCAAAACTGACGTTTGGAACTCAAAGTCCACCCAGTGGGGCAGGCCTCCGGCCTGCCCAATCCGCAACAACCGCCCAACACCCAACCGCCAACCCAACAACTGCCGCCAACCGCGCCCAAAACCAACCTCAAAAACCCAACCGCCAACCCACCCCTAAGCCAAAGTCAAACACCCTAAAAGAAACACCACCGCAAACAACCCACCGATCCAAACCGAGGCCAGCGTCTCCACCTTCTCCGCCGTCCTAACCCCGTCCTGGCCCCACGCCCGGCCGCCGCCTTCTCCTCAATCCGCCCCAATCCCCGGCCGTCCCCGGACGAGCGAGATCCAACCGCCGTCGGCCCCGAAAGCTCCGCCGTTCGCGAGGGTGACGGCCCCCGCGGATCCCGCACAAAATACTGCCCGCCCCAGGCAAACACATCAAAACCGGAAAGTTCCAGCCCACGCGCCCGGCGCTCCCGCGACCCGATTCCGCTCACATTTCCCACGCGATCCATCACCAACTCCTTCCGCGCCCAACCTCGCGCCGGCCGATCCGCCGGCCGCCGGTCCGCGCTTTGCTTTCTGTGATTTCGCTCTCACCCAGTGCTGCGCAAAAATCCACGCCGCAACGACACCGGGTCATGACAAAATGGAGGGCGATGGATGCGGTCGATCCCAAGGGGACTGGCCCGGTAACGCGGCTGCTGGTCCAGGCCGGCGCCGGCGACCACGACGCCCTCAATCAACTGGTGCCGCTGGTCTACGACGAGCTACGCCGCGTCGCCGAGCGGCAACTGCGCCGCGAACGTCAGGGTCACACCCTCGGCGCCAGCGGTCTGGTCAACGAGGCCTACCTCAAGCTCGTCGACCAGCTCAAGGTCGATTGGCAAAGCCGCCAGCACTTCTACGCCGTCGCGGCGCGCGCCATGCGCCAGATCCTCATCGATTACGCGCGCCGCCGCAAGACCGACAAACGCGGCGCCGACTGGAACCGCACCACCATCGGGAACAAGCAGCTCGGCCTGGATTCCCCGCTCGAGGAACTGCTCGCCCTCGATGAAGCGCTGGAGAGAATGAGCGAGATGGATGAACGCATGCGTCAGGTCGTCGAATATCGTTTCTTCTGCGGCCTCACCGAAAAGGAAACCGCCGAATTGCTCGGCGTCAACCTGCGCACCATCCAACGCGATTGGTTGAAGGCCCGCGCCTGGCTCTACCGCGAGCTCTACGAGAAACCGCCCTCTTCCTGAGCCGTACGTCCCTGATGAACTCCAAACCGAACTGGCCTCGCATCTGGGAACTCTTCGAGCAGGCGCTCGAGCGGCCCGCCGACCAGCGCGACTCCTGGCTCGAGCAGCAATGCGCTGGCGATGCCGGCCTGCAACGCGAAGTCGAGGGCCTGCTCTCCGCCAACGAGGGCCAGGGCATCCTGGAGCGCTCCATCCAGCCGCTGGCCGCCGAAGCCCTCAACGAGCCGGGCGAAATCGGCGCCGGCGAGCAGATCGGCCCTTACCGCATCCTCGCCGAGTTGGGCCGCGGCGGCATGGGCGTGGTCTACAAGGCCGAAGACACGCGCCTGGACCGTACCGTGGCGCTGAAGTTCCTCGCGCCGCACCTGGTCGCCGACCCTGAAATCCGCGCCCGCTTCACGCGCGAAGCCAAGGCCGCGGCGACCCTCAACCACCCCAACATCTGCACCGTTTACGAAATCGAGGAAATCGAGGGCCGCACCTTCATCTCGATGGCCTACATCGACGGCCAGGGCCTCGACGAAAAGATCAAGCAAGGCCCGCTGAAGCTGGCCGACGCCATCGACGTCGCCTCGCAAGCCGGCGAGGGGCTCGCCGAGGCCCACAGCCAGGGCATCGTCCATCGCGACGTCAAGCCCGGCAACATCATGATCAAGTCCAAGGACCGCGCCAACCCGTTGGCCATCATCATGGACTTCGGTCTGGCCCGGCTGGTGCGCCGCTCGACGATCACCCGCGTCGGCACCCGCGTCGGCACCGTCAGCTACATGTCGCCCGAGCAGACCGAAGGCTCCAAGGTCGATCACCGCGCCGACATCTGGGCTCTCGGCGTCGTGCTCTATGAAATGGTCTGCGGACTGCCGCCGTTTCGCGGCGAATACGACGAAGCGGTGCTCTACTCGATCCTCAACGAGGATCCCGAGCCGCTCACCGGCCGGCGTGCCGGGTTGCCCGTCGAGCTGGATTGGATCATCAGCAAAGCCCTCGCCAAAAACTCGCGCGAGCGCTACCAGACCGTCGACGAGTTCGTCAACGACCTGCGGCGCCTCTCGCACCGCATGGAAAGCGGCCGCGCCAAAAATCTGACGCCGCGTTCGGTCTCGCCGCTGCCCACCGCCGCCGCCGAAGGCGTCAAACGCCGCCGCCCGGCCGTCGCTTGGTGGGGACTGGCCATCGCCGCCACCGCCGTCGTCAGCGCCTCGCTGGCCTGGTGGGCCGCCAGCCGTCCGCGGCCCGCGCCGCGCTCGCTCTCCGATTTCCAGCTCACCCGCATCACGCGCGACTCCGGTCTGGCGACCACCCCGGCGCTATCGCCCGACGGCTCGCTGATCGCCTATGCCTCCGACCGCGCCGGCCAGGGCAACCTCGATATCTGGCTGCAGCAAACCTCGCTCGGCGGAGTGGTGCAGCTCACCAGCGGCGACGCCGACGAGCACGAGCCCGTCTTTTCGCCCGATGGCAGCCGCATCGTGTTCCGCTCCGAAGCCGACGGCGGCGGCCTCTATGTCATTCCCGTGCTCGGCGGCGACGCCCGCCTGCTCGCCCGCAACGGCCGCGGCCCCTGCTTTTCCCCCGACGGCAAACTGATCGCCTTCTACACCGCCGCGCCGGGCACCTTCGAGCGCAGCAACATGTTTGTCGTCGCCTCCGACGGCGGAGTGCCGCGTCCGATTCAAGCCGATTTGGAAGCCGCCGCCGAACCGGTCTGGTCCCCCGACGGCCAACATATCGTGTTCTGGGGTAAGCACACCGCTGAGGATTTCGACCTCTGGGCCACCTCGCTCGACCAAACCCAGCTCGTCAAGCTCGACGCCGCCGAAAAGCTGCGCACCCAGGACCTGCGGCTCATCTCGCTCGATGCCTGGGCGTCCGACAGCAACGACCTGATTTTCTCGGGCATCCGCGAGCACAGCGTCAACCTCTGGCGGCTGCCGCTGGCGATGCCCGAGCTGAAGCTCGCCGGCCCCGCCGAGCGGCTCACCTTCGGCGCCGACGAACAGGAAGCCACCGCCGTCGCCGGGGGCCGCTTCGCCTTCAGCAGCGGCTCGCGCCGGGTCAACGTCTGGAGCCTGCCCCTCAACCGCAACGGCGACGCTCCCAGCGGCCCGCTCCAACGCCTCACCACCGGGGACACCGCCGACATCGGAGTCGACATCGACGCCGCCGGCGACAAGCTCGTCTTCCGCTCCAACCGCAACGGCAGCACCGACGTCTGGCTGATGGACCTGCCCGGCGGAACGCCCCGCGAGCTCACCGCGACGCCCGAGTTCGAAAGCATGCCGCGCATCACCCCCGACGGCTCCAAGGTCGCCTTCTCCGTGCAACAGTCGCAAGGCCGCCGCCTGCTCTCAGTCGTCTCCGCCAACGGAGGCTCCCAGGAGAGAATCTGCGACGCCTGCGGCTCGCCGCAAGCCTGGCTCCCCGGCGGCACCCGCATCCTTTACCTGCGCAACCAACCAACCCCGGCCGCCATCTTCGAATTCGACACGGTGAGCGGAGAAAAACGCCCCATCGTGCAGAACAGCAAGATCCCCGTGTTCGTCTGCAACCTGTCGCAAGACGCCCACTGGCTCACCTTCAAAGGCGACCTGGGAACGCTGCGCACGCAGGTCTACGCCGCCCCCATGCCGGCCGAGGGCCCGGTGTCCCCCGATGCCTGGATCCCGATCACCGCCGGAGACGCCTGGGACGACCTGCCGCGCTGGTCGAGCGACGGCCGCCTGATCTATTTCTATTCCGACCGCGACGGCTTCCGCTGCATCTGGGCGCGCCGCTTCGACCCCAAAACCCAACAACCCCAAGGCGAAGTTTTCGCGATCCAGCACTTCCACCAGATCAGCCTGTCGCTATCGAACCTGAGCCTCTCCGAATTCGAGCTCGACGCCGCCCCCGGCAAGCTGGTCTTCCCCCTCAGCGAAATCAGCGGCAACATTTGGCTGCTAACCCCCGCCCCGCCAGCAACAACCACCGCAACGCCCTAAGCCCGCCAAAACCCACCGCCACAACAACTCAACCAGCTACGCCACCGAGCACAGAAGCCCGACTCATCACCCGTGGCGTGAACCTCCAGGTTTGCCGCGTCCCGATTCCTCGGGACGAATGGCCAACCCCCACAAAAGCAACCCCTCCACCACAACCGCGACGCCCACTTCCGCAACCACCCGCCCACTTCCAAACCGCATACCCACTTCCCAGAACCCCCCGCCACCAAACAGCCCCCCAAGCCCCCCAAACCACCCGCTATCAACCTCCAGCCGCCCCCGCACCCTAAGCAAATCCCTCTATCACCCAAGTACCCCAAACCCGCCGGCCCGGTACCGCCATCCCCCCCCAAAATCGGTACCCCAGCTCCATTGAGAACAGAGCCCCACCGGCCCCACAATTCAATCAATGGCAGCCGCAAAAAAGGCCGCCCAAAGGACAAAGAACATGCTTCGCAAGTTCGTCTACCGCCTCCTCCACGACCAGCGAGGGAACAACCTGATCGCCTACGCCCTGGTCCTGGGAGGAATCGCCATCGCCGGAGCCACCTACCTGTCGCGAGTCTCCGGCAACCTCAAAGCCGGCCTGGGCCACCAAGCCGACAAGATCGCCGTCACCGCCGGAACCTACCAGGCCCCGGCCGCCGCCACCCCTCCCAGCAACCCAACCCAACGCCCACGCCCGCCACGCCGCCCGCCGGAGGCAGCGGAAGCAGCGGGAAAAAAGGCAAGAAGAGCTAACTCAAGCGCAAGACACCGGCGCTCAAGTTGCAGGTTTGAGTACCGTGGGAGCTACCGCATGGCCTCCGAAGGCCTCCTACCCGACCCACGCCTGGCCACTTGGGTAGAAGAAAGCGTCGCGGCCTTGAACAACGGGAAGTAAATAGGTGTGAGTGAAGAACCGAAAGGTCTCAATCCCCTCGGCTGCGATGCCGGCAAAGGTTGCCCGACGGTGAAGCGACGAGGCGCTCGGGATGATGCGCTAAAGAGTGCTTGTTAATGGGATCTTATCGCAGATACCACATTGTAAAGAAGCCACAGGCCCCCGACAAGGTACGCAGGCCTTGCAATCCACGCAGGAATCGTGAGCCTCTTATCACGATATTCGAACCAGGTAAACTCTTTCTCCTTTAGGCCAATGATAATCAAATAAATGCTAAAAAACATTGGAAAGTAAAGACCAATCCATCGCTCGCGAGTTGCTGGCGCGCCAATCTCGAATGCCGAGACAAAGAAGAGCACGCCAAAAGACAAGAGGGCCCAAATACTAAACCAATGCTGGCGTAACCAACGAAGCCACTCAACTTCACGACGCACTACGGCCTCCGGAAAAATGTGACAGCGCCGTTCTGGATTTCCATTCCGGTCGGCGGAGTCAATTTCCACGGCACCGACTGGGGGAGAGTCGGCAATCCGGGATGGGCCTGCCCAGGGGGGCGCAAAGGCCGCCGGGAACACCTGCAACCGGCCCAGAAGCCCCAGCAAGACCCACGGTCGCCGCGCGGCCCAGAGAGCTGCCACAGGCAGAACCTAAGCCATTGAAAAATATACCAGGAAGATGGCGTCCCCAGCGGGATTTGAAACCGTGACCCCACACCCTGCCTGCTACGGTTGAGCCGGAAATGCTTGATTCTGCTGTATCGAGAAGAGCCAATTTCCGGTCTGGTCCGGTTGTCTGTTCGTGTGGTGGCAGCACGATGGCAGCACGAAACCGGTCAGTTGCCCCCCACTCCTGGTTAACACCGGCCCGCGCCTGGGGCATATCATCGGGGGCCCTTTTTCGAAAAAAAAACGACACGGCGGGGTCATTGAAAATGACCGAGCTACTGCGAAGGCTCAACGAACATACTCGCTCCCTGGCCTACACTTTCAGGGAGAACGTTGCCGCTCGCTTTGCCGTGGTTGGATTCCTGGTAGGGGCCTGCTGGATCGGATACGCCTATGAAGGTTTCTGGGGTGCCGTAAAGGCCGTTGGCGTCGTTGTCTTGGCCCCCGGCGCTTATCTGATCGCGGCCGTATCCGCCATGGCGTGCTGGGGTTTCGTGTTGCTACCCTTGATCTGGCTGGACAGACGCAACGAGTACGGCTTCAAAAGTCCGCGTTTTTTGTGGGGATATGACTACCCTCGCCTGTACAGTGCAATCTCATACAGCACGCAGGTTGCCTGGATCGGACTCCTGCTCTTGACCGCGAGGACACTCTTGAGACGGCTGTGAAGCCTTATTGGTGAATCAGGAGGACTATCTATAAGGATCTTTGCGAGCAACTCGCCGAACGCATCCAAGCCTTGATCCTCCCTGCCCATAGAGCGTGAAGTTAGGCATCCCCTAAATGTGACAGCCTGAATTTCCACGCAAAGCTTTCAGCAGGACGGACGGCATCGACGTGCAGATCGCCTTGCTGCAGCGCCTGCGCACGAGTCTCACGGGATGTATCGGCCGCGGCTGAACACCTCGTACCAAATCAACGCAATGGTTGCAAGCATGGCCGCACCCGCCAGTCGTAGTTCGAAGCCGCCCCAGCCACTCGAGTATTTGTCCTCCGTCAGAGTGCCCTGCGCTCGAATCCAATCAGGCAGCCGAAACCAAGCTCTGGGAGACACGATCATGTACAACGCGTTAATCCCCCCCCACACTCCAACAATGACGATCATGGTCAAACCCAGGATGAGCTTCATTTTCCGCACCCACAGTTCCTCACGCAGCCGTTGCATGAAGCGCTAGCGGAGAGGGGTATTCGTGATCCCATTGATGTCCCTACGTAAAAATGTGACAGGCTCAATTTCCGCTACCCGACCCAAGGCTGGCCACTTGGGTGGCCTAATGAAAGCTGCGGTCACCAGGTGGCATCACGAACTGCTCCAGAATGGATGCAAGCTGTTGAAAAATAACCAGGAAGGTGGCGTCCCCAGCGGGATTTGAACCCGCGTTGCCGCCGTGAAAGGGCGGTGTCCTAGGCCAGGCTAGACGATGGGGACCTTGGTCAGGCAGGAAAAGCGAAAAGCTAACATCCAGTCTATCGGGAGCCCCCGGGAAAGGTCAACCAGCCCCGTTGATCCGTGGGCCGTTGATCGGTTGACCGGGCTCGGCCGCGGGATGGCGCATCGCCTGGTTTCCCAACCACAGTCCCAAACCCGCACTCCATCCGGATCAACGGCCAACCGATCAACCGCCAACGGTCCCCTACCACCCCGCCACCTGCCCGTCCTTGCGCGGGTCGGTGCCGCCCAAAAGCACGCCGCGATTCCAGTCGATCTGAATCGCCTGGTAGCCGCCGAAAATCCCGGGATGCCAGCCGAGCGTATGGCCGCGCCGCGCCAGCTCGGTGATCACCGTGGTATCGATACCCGACTCGAGCGCCACTCCCTCCGCGGGCAGGTGCCGGAAGCGCGGGGCTTCGCCGGCGTCCTGCACGTTCATGCCGAACTCCAGCATGTTCAGCAGCACCTGCACCTGCCCCTGCGGCTGCATGTCGCCACCCATCACGCCGAACGACATCCAGGGCTTGCCGTCGCGAAACACCATCGCCGGAATGATCGTGTGGTACGGCCGCTTGTGCCCTTCAAGCCGGTTGGGGTGCTTGGGGTCGAGCGAAAACAGCGCCCCGCGGTTCTGCAGCAGAATGCCCGTGTCGGGAACCACCACGCCCGAGCCAAACTGCCAGAACAGGCTGTTGATGAACGAAACCGCGTTGCGGTCCTTGTCGACCACGGTCAGGTACACCGTATCGCCGTTGCGCGTCAGAAACTGCACGCGTTCGTCGACGCCGGTCTCGACGTCTTTCGCCGTCGTCTTCATGTCGATGCGCTTGCGCTGCTCGCGTCCGTATTCCTTCGAAATGATGCGATCGACCGGCACGCGCGCCCGCTCGGGGTCCGCCAGCCAGGCGTCGAGATCCGCGTACGCCAGCTTCTTGGCTTCGATCAGCAGGTGCAGGTAATCCGCCGAGTTGTGCCCCAGCGCGCGCAGGTCGTCGCCCTCGATAATGTTGAGCATCTCGAGCGCCGCCATCCCCTGGCCGTTCGGGGGCAGCTCGTACAGCTTGTAGCCTTTGTAGGTCGTGCTGATCGGCTCCACCCAGTCGGCATGCTGCTTCGCCAGGTCGTCCATCGTGATGGGCCAGCCGAGCTGGTTGAGACGCTCCACGATGCGCCGCGCGATGTCGCCCTTATAAAACGCGTCGCGGCCGCCCGCGGCGATCTTGCGCAGCGTCGCCGCCAGCGCCTTATTGGTGAACACGTCGCCGTGAGCCGGCGGCTTGCCGTTCGGCGCGAACACGCGCGCGAATTCTTTGTCCTCGAACAGCGGCGCGTTAGCGGGCGAGCCCCAATCCGACGCAATGATCTCCGAAACCGGATAGCCGTTCTCGGCATACTCGATCGCCGGTGCCAGCACCTCGGCCAGGCTCATCGTGCCGTACTTGTCGAGCAAGGTCGCCCAGCCGTCGACCGCCCCCGGAACGCTCACCGCAAACGGACCGCGGATGGGAATCTTGTCGAGCTTGCGCTGCTGAAAGAACTCGATGTTGGCGGCCGCCGGCGAAAACCCGCTGCCGTTGATGCCGGCCAGTTCCCCCTTGGCGGTGCGCACCATGGCGAACATATCGCCGCCGATACCGGTCATCATCGGCTCGACCACCGCCAGCACCGCCGCCGTCGCCACCGCCGCGTCCACCGCGTTGCCGCCCTGCTGCAGAATGCGCAACCCGGCCTGCGCCGCCAAAGGCTGGCTGGTGGCAACCATGCCGTTGCGAGCCAACACCGCCGAGCGCCCCGCATCGGCGCGCCCCCCGGGGCGGTCCGCCCCCAACACGATCGCCGACACCATCAGCCCGCACAACAAGACCTTGCCAATCAAAGAAGGATCCAACATAACGTTCCGATTGTACCCACTCCCAAGCCACCCCGCCGAGCATTCCCCGGCGCGCACACGAGCCGCCAACCCACCTCGTGGCGCGGCCCTCCGGCCGGCCGCGTCGACCTGAACGTCGACGTTCCGCGGGACCCCACCACGACCCAACCCCCAAGAACCAAAATCACCCCAACCGCCCTGTGCCATGATAAGCAGAGTGACTCGGCCGGCTCCCAACCGGCTCCGTCACAAATCCCAACGTCACAGCGAGGACCCAATACCGATGAAAGCCACGTTTGGAGCGGGCTGTTTCTGGGGCGTGGAGGCCCAGTTCCGCCAAGTCCCCGGCGTCACCTCCACCGCCGTCGGTTACACCGGAGGCACCTTCGACAACCCCAGCTACCAGGACGTCTGCAGCGGCGCCACCGCACACGCCGAAGCCGTCGAAGTCGACTACGACCCCGACCGCGTTTCCTACGAAGACCTGCTCGAGGTCTTCTGGAACAACCACAACCCCACAACGCCCAACCGTCAGGGCCCCGACGTTGGCACGCAATATCGTTCGGTGATCTTCTTCCACTCGCCCGAGCAGGAAGCCGCAGCCCGCGCTTCCAAAGAAGAGCTGCAGCAAAGCGGCCGCTTCCCCGCCCCGATCGTGACGCAGATCGTCCCGGCAACCACGTTCTGGAGAGCCGAGGAATATCACCAGCAATACCTGGAAAAGCGCGGTCTGGCGCACTGCTCGATTCAGTGAGCCAGAGCGCAAGACTCGCGCCAAGGTGCGACACTTGCCACTCCGAGCCGCGAGCGTAAGCTCGCGCTGAGAACCACCCGAACCTCGACACCTGCGGGAAAGAGTCATCTCGCCATGGGTTTTGGAGCGCCGGCTCACGCCCGCGGCTCTGAGTGACGCTGTGGAACCTCGCGCCCGCCGGCCTGGACTTATGCCGCTTCAACGCTTCCGCCCACCGTCCCGTTCGCTCGTCGTCGCAGACCTAAAGACCCGCCCCCCAGCCTCTGCCCAAAAACATATGCGAGAATCTCAAGGCATGAGCTTCCCGCCCATCGGCCAATCCCAACGTCCCCGCGCCTCGCTGCTCCTGCTGCTGTCAACAATCCTGGCCGCCGCCCTGCTCACCTGCGTGGACAACAACCCCACCGCCGCCGCCGAAACCAAGGCCAGAACCTTCGCCGACCCGGCCCCGCCAACCCTCGAACAGCCGCCGGAAATCGAACCGCCCGCCGCCCGCATCAATCCCGCCACCACCTTCCACCACAAACCAAAACCCCTGCCCCCCGGAGCCGTCACCAGCGACTGGCCCAGCTTCCTCGGCCCCACCCGCAACGCCGTCTCCACCGAAACCAAGCTGCTGCACAGCTTTCCCGCCCAAGGGCCGAACCTGGTCTGGGAAATGCGCAAGGGAACCGGCTACAGCGGCCCTGCCATCGCCGGCGGACGCCTCGTCTTTCTGCACCGCCAGGGTGATCAGGAAATCGTGGAGTGCCTGCAGCCCGAAACCGGCGAGCGCTACTGGCAGTTCTCCTACCCGACCACGTTCGAAGACCGCTACGGCTATAACAACGGACCCCGCGCCAGCCCCGTCATCGAAGGCCACCGCGTCTATACCTACGGCGCGCAAGGCAAGCTCTTCTGCTTCCGCCTCGAAACCGGCCAGGTGCTCTGGAAGCGCGACCTCAACGCCGAGTTCAAAGTGCCGCAGGACTTCTTCGGAACCGCGACGACGCCGCTGATCGAAAAAGATCTGCTGATCATCAACGTCGGCGCGCCCGGAGGCCCGACCGTCGCCGCCTTCGACAAAAACAACGGCAAAATGATCTGGGGAGCCGGCGAAGAGTGGGGGCCCAGCTACGCCTCGCCCGTCGCCGCCGACGTCAACGGCCGCCGCCGCATCTTCGTCTTCACCGGAGGCGAAAGCCAGCCGCCCACCGGCGGCCTGCTCGTCATCGACCCCGCCAACGGCGGCATCGATTTCGCGTTCCCCTGGCGCAGCCGCAGTTACGAATCCGTCAACGCCTCAACCCCGCTCGTCCTGGGCAATCAGGTTTTCCTCTCCGCCACCTACCGCACCGGGGCCGCCCTGCTCAACCTCGAACCCGGCGGCGGCTACAACGTCGCCTGGACGGCCCCCAAGTTCGACCTGCATTTCACGATGCCGATCTACCTCGACGGTTATCTCTACGCCTTCGCCGGCCGCAACGAACCCGACGCCGCGTTGATGGCGGTCGAGCTCGCCACCGGCAAAACCGCCTGGCGCGAAGTCCCCGAGTGGGAAGAAACCCTCGAGATCAACGGATCGAGCCGAACCATCTCCGAAAGCACCTACCGCGGCTCGCTGCTGCGCGTCGACGGCCAATTCCTGACCCTGGGCGAACACGGCCACCTGCTCTGGCTCGACCTCACGCCCAAGGGCTACAAACAACGCGCCCGCGCCTGGCTCTTCCACGCCTCCGAAAGCTGGACACCGCCCGTTCTCAGCCAAGGGCTACTGTATATCGTTCAAAACCACCGCGACCCGCTGGCCGACACATCTCCACGCCTGCTCTGCTACGACCTAAGAGCAAAAAAATAACATCGAGCGCCGCACCTCCCGGTCGAAGCAAAGCAACGGCGAAACGAAGAAACAGAGCCGCAGGCGTAAGCCCGCGGGCCGAGTCCCCACGGCCGCCCGGGCAACCCCGAGAACGCCTCCACCGAATCGCACGCCCAAACCAAAGCTCAACCGCTCCCCATCCCCCAAACCAAATCACAAACACAACATCCGAACGCCTAAAATGAAGGACTCCACCCAAACCAATCAACAGCGACCCCGAAACCGCGACCCCATCCAACGTAAAACCAAAACCATGCCCGAACCACAAACCCAACCCGTCCCTCTCCACGAAAAACTCGCCCTGTTCTCCGACCACTGGCAGCCCAGAACCGTAGCCCAGTTCAACGGCCACGACATCATGGTCGCCAAACTG
This sequence comes from Terriglobia bacterium, assembly GCA_963824095.1. Lineage (GTDB taxonomy): Bacteria > Acidobacteriota > Terriglobia > Bryobacterales > UBA6623 > JBBDWJ01. Next base: position 739,619 of record CAWGNS010000007.1, read on the forward strand.
CTCGGCGAGTTCCACTGGCACAAGCACGACGAAACCGACGATTTCTTCCTCGTCCTTCAAGGCCACCTCGAGATCGAAATGCGCGACCGCACCGTGTCCCTGGGACCCGGCGAACTCTTCGTCGTACCCAAAGGCGTCGAGCATCGCCCCATCGCCCGCGAAGAGGTGCACATCCTGCTGATGGAAACCGCGGGCACGCCCAACACCGGCGATCCCGCCACGGCCGCCCCGCGCCGCACGATCTGACGGAGTCAGAAAAACGCGCTGGCCGCTCGGCCCCAAGGGCCTGGGGTGGATCGGGTGCCGGACACGTAACTTTCGAATGGGTTAGCGAGGTGGGATTTAAGCGGCAACAGCCGTAACCGTTGCCGCCACGGATAAGGAAATGAGGCGGTTCAGGACGTGCCCGTTTCCAGGCACACCCTCCCCGCGGCGTAAGCGGGAAACAAACCGCCGCCCGCGCGCTACGCCAGCGCCATATTCAGATTCTCGATCGCTTCGTCGACCTCGGCCGTGTTCTTGTAGCCGACGGTGACGCAATCGACGCCCGCGTTCTGGAACGCGAACTTCATCGCCGCCTGGCGGTCCTCGCGCTCCGTGAACGTGCCCTCGCCCACCAGCTTCATGCTGATCACGCCCATGCCTTCGTGGTGGACCTGCTTCACGTGCGAGACGACCTCGCTGACGTTGCCCAGTTCGTGCGTGTTGTAGTCCTCGGCGTCCATCTTGGTGCCCTTGTGGTTCATCCGGATCATAGCGATCTCGAGCCACTTATTGCCGGGGAACTTACGCAGCGCCGGCAGCCCATGCACCGACGCGCCGTATCCCACCACGGCGTCTTTTTCCTTGGCCTCGAGCACGCCGTCCTGCCAGCGCGCCGTATCGGTCGGCCAGGTAGCGGTGTGCTGCCAGTGCAGCAGCATCACGTCGAAATAGTCGGTCTTGGCGAGCTTGCGCAACTCGTCGATCTTCGCCTGCGGGTCGACGCCTTCGTGCGTGGTCACCTTCGACATCAGCCGGTAGCTGTCGCGCGGAATACCCTCCAGCGCCACGCCCAGCATCTTGTGCATTTCGCCGTAAGACTCGGCGGTTTCAAAAAAACGAATGCCGCGGTCATACGCATAGCGCACCAGCCGCGTAAACTCGGGTTGCCCCAGCTCGCGTTGCGTGCGGCCGCTGAAGGTGCCGGTGCCAAACGCCAGCCGCGTCACCTTGACGCCCGACTTACCCAGCGTCACCCAATCGGTCGCCGTCGCCGGAGCCGCCCGCAGCGACAGCGCTCCCGTGCTCGCTAGCGCCCCGGCGGCCAACGTCGTCTTCAAGAAATCGCGTCTTGAAAAGTGAGCCATTCGACTACCTCCTTTGGGCCGCATCTTACCACGACTCCAAGCCCCATCGCCCGCCCAAACGGCCCTTGCAATCACAATTCCAACGAATTGCAAACCAATCCCAGCGCAACCCCCAAGGCCGCCCCGGCAAAACCCCAACCACTCACCATCGCCCGACCCAACGGCCGCCGCCGCCCGACCGAACAAAACAGAGCCGCAGGCGTAAGCCGACGGGCCGAAGCCCCACAAATCCACCCAATTCGGCGGAACACTCAGAACCGCCACTCCGAGCCGCGGGCGCAAGCCCGCGCAGCCCCCTCACTGCCCCACCGGCCACCACCAACCCGTCGCCCCCGCGCCCAGCCCAAGCTCACGCTTACGCCTCCAAGTGCCACCCCGCAACTGCCATACTTCGCAATCGGCAACCGTCCGCCAAACCCGCTACCCTAAAAATCCAACCCAATCGCCGCGCAACCCCGCCCCGCTATGGAAACCCCAAATAACTTCGCGATTAAGCCCATCGGCCGAGTGCACTCCACGCTCAACGAGCGCCGCGGCGCGCCCCGTCAATCCTGGGAGGGCGCCCCCCAAGCCCGTCTGGAAATCGACCCCGCCTACCTCGAAGCCCTCGACGGAATCCAACCCGGCCACGACATCTGGATCCTGACCTGGCTCCACGAAGCCCGCCGCGAAGTGCTCAAAGTGCATCCACGAGGCGAACCAAATAACGCAATCAAAGGGGTATTCGCCACCCGCTCTCCCGACCGCCCCAACCCCATCGGCCTCCACCGCACGAAAATCCTCAGCATGGACAAAAACGGCTGGCTGCAAGTCGAAGGCCTCGAGGCCATCAACGGAACCCCCATCGTCGACATCAAGCCGGTGCTCGAACCCCGCGGCAATTTCTGAAAGCAAGAAACCCGGCTCAACCGACTGAACCGATCCCCGATCCCCGATCCCCGATCAACCGATCAACCGATCAACGGTTGACGCACAAACCCAAACGAGAGTTAAGATGCCTTACGTGAAACCCGCTCTGGCTTCTCTTCTCCTGCTTATCCCCCTCCTCCACGCACAGGACGTCGGCATGGGAGCCCGCCGCGGCAGCGGCGAACGCTTCGAAGCGCCCTACACGTTGGATATCGAAACGCCGCACGTGAACTGGGCCAAGCCGCTCCACGGCCGCCCGATCCGCGTGCTCGCCGTGCCAAGCGTCGCCGAGGGCCGCACCCTGGTCGAGCTCGCCGAGCGTCTCTCGCTCGATCTCACTACCGTCAGCATCGACGCCGGCTTCGACGTCAACAAATGGACGATGGCGCTCGGCCGCGACTACGGAGCGCGCGCCGACAAAAACGACTTCAGCCTGCTCTACGGCTACCTCGAACAGGAGTTGACCAGCGACAAGCCGTTCGACGTCGTCCTGCTGCAAACCAGCCACGGCTGGGACGCGCTGACGCCGCGGTCGAGGGAAGCGCTCGCGCGCCGCGTGCGCGAGGGTTGCGGCCTCGTATGGATCCGGCCGTTCACCAGCGAGCTATCGCCGCTCGAGCCAGAGCAGCCCGTCGCCGAACCCAGCCATCCCTACGCCGAGCTCGAGCCGGGAAAGACCGAAGCCTCGCCCTGGCGCCGCGTCGCCGATCACTACATCACCAAGCCCATTCCCGTCGAAACCTTCCCCTTCGACTACCTCGAGGACTACCTCTACCGCCCCGCGCCCGGAGCAACTGTGCTGGTCGCCTCCGCCTCCGGCCATCCCGTGATCGCAACCCGCGACGTCGGTAAAGGCCGCGTCGTCGGGCTCGGCTATCACAACGACGGGCTGAGCTGGCGGATGCCGATGGCCGCGCGCCACTACGTCGCGAGCGAAAGCTGGGAAGCCTTCTACGCCATGCTCTGCCGCGCCCTGATCTACGCCGCGCGGCGCGAGTCCGATGCCCCCGCCGACTGGCAGGTACCCTCGCCCCCGCAGCGCCAAACCGTCGTCTCCGATCTGAAGACCGGCTCGAAGGTCATCGCCGAAGGCGACGAGGTCGAAGCCACCTGGAGCGCCCCCGAGCCCGTCACCGTGCAACTCAGCGACGGCTTCGGCCGCGTTATCGCGCAAGCCACCGGCACCAACCACGCCACGCTCAAGGCCGGCCGCCCCCTGACGCACTCCGGCGTGCTCGACGCCGGCGGCGCGAAAATCCCAGTCCAATACGCCGCCTCCAATCGCGCCTGGGACGACTACGAAGTCATCCTGCCCTGGTTTGGCCCGCATTCCTACCAACCCTGGATGCCGACGCTCGACGAGCAGTTCCGCAAGGCGGGCATCACCACCCTCGCCAGCCCCGAACGCAACTTCAAAATCATCGCCAGCGCCGGGCTCAGCGAAATCTTCGGCGTCTACGCCTATAGCGCCGAAAGCTACGCCGAGCGCAAGGCCGCCTACGCCAAGACCAAAGACAAAAAGTACCTGCGGCGCAACGTCGTCTTGCAGGACCCCGACTTTGTCGACCGCTTGCAGCGCGCCTTGCACGAACGCCTCGATCCGCTCACGCCCCTCAAGCCGCTCGCCTACTACCTCGCCGACGAATCGTCGCTCACCACCTACACCGACGCCTTCGATGTCGGCTGGGCGCCGGCCGCGCTCGCCGGCTTTCGCCAATGGCTGCGTGGACAATACGATTCGCTCGACGTGCTCAACACTTCCTGGGGAACCAGCTTCACCGACTGGGAGAAGGTAGTGCCGATGACCACCGAAGAGGCGCAAAAGCACGGCAACTTCGCGCCCTGGGCCGATCATCGCGCCTACATGGAAAGCGCCTTCGTCAAAGCGCTAGGCGAGGCGCGGCAGATCGTGCGCGAGATGGATCCCGGCGCGCCCGCCTCCATCTCCGGCACGCAAGTCCCCACCGCCCACAACGGCGCCAACTGGTACGCCATCGATCAGATCTTCGACTACCTGCAACCCTATTCGGGCGGCAACCAGGACGCCATGCACTACCTGTTCCATCCCGGCATGAAAATCACCGGCTTCACCGGCTATGGAACCACCGGCCCCGAATTCCACCACCAGCAATGGGAGCGCCTCTTCTACGGCCACACCGGCGCCTCGATCTTCTGGCACTACACCTTCCTCAATCCCGATCTCACCTTGAGTTCGCAGGGCAAAGCGATGCAAGACGTCTTCGGCCGCCTCGAATCGGGCATCGGCCGCGTCTTCATGAACTCCACCGTGCGCGAGGACGGCGTCGCGATTCACTTCTCGATGGCCAGCATTCGCGGCGCCTGGATCACCGACGGAAAAATCCTGCCCACCATCGGCAACGTGCGGCGAACCTCGAAAAACTACGACGAACTCGTCTCGCGCCGCCGCGACTGGGTGAAGCAGCTCGAAAAGCAGGGGGTACAGTTCCGTTTCCTGGCCACGCCGCAAATCGAAGAGGGCGATTTGGACAAGTATCGGGTGCTGATCCTGCCCTACTCGATCGCCATCTCCGACCGCGAAGCCCAAGCCATCGACCGCTTCCTCGATCGAGGCGGCATCGTGATCGCCGACGATCAAACCGGCCGCATGGACGAGCGCTGCCACTGGCGCAAGACGCCCCTGTGGGCCGAAGGCCGCAAAGGCCTGCTGCGCCAAGAGCCCGGGCCTGTCCCCATAAAGCCCGCCTTCCCGGTAGAAGGAGAATTTCTCACCACCATCCGCAATTTCGGAAGCGCGCGCCTGATCGGCCTGCTGCCGCGCGAAGCGACGACAGTCGAGCTGCCCTCAGCGCAAGGAGTACGCTACGACCTGTTCCAAGGCGGCCCAGCCGACGAGCGCTACGAGGCCTCGCCCGAGCGGCCGGTCCTGCTCGTCGAACGCAACACGCGCATCGCAGCCCTCCGTCTGTCCGCCGACGACAATGCCAAGCTAAAAGTTCGCCTCACCGACGAGCACAACGCCCCCGTCGACCTTTCGGTAGTTCACCTGGAAATCTTCGACCCGGCCGGCAAGCTGGTTCGCTACTATTCCGGCAACGTCACCGTGCGCGAAGGCCAAGCCGAGTTCCCCATCCCCTTCGCCCTCAACGACGCAAAGGGAACCTGGCAAATACAAGCCCGCGACGTAGTAAGCGGCCTGACCGCAAAACAAGCCCTCGAACGATAGCACCTGCCGCCTTCGCCAAGCGGGTTACCGCTGCAAAGCACCGCAGCCAGAAATCAGAGCCTCTGGCGCAACAGCCTGCGGAAAAAGCACCCAGAGCTGGCCCAGGTCAAGCTTGAGCCGGCGGACCAAAAGGCACAGAAGCAAAAAGCCGCACCCGTGGCGTGAACCTCCAGGTTTGCCGCGTCGCGATTCGTCGCGACGTAGGGCCCCACGCCACCGTGGCCGTGCCAGAGGGGTACCACTGCCGGACCCGAACCCAATTTTTCCGCAGCCTGGGAAGCCTGCGGGCCGAATCAGCACAGAGGTCCGCGAGTGGACCGGGCGAGTGAAAAGGAGCAAGCGCCCACCACGTGAATCACACCCTGGCGAACCGCAAGATCACCGAGCGGCAGACCGGCTATGGCGTCGTTAGCTTCGGCACAAAAGCACCTTGGGGACAGTCACCACGTTTCGCACAGCACACCGTCGAGGAATCTCCGCCGCCGCCGCGCATGAAACGTGGTCACTGGAAGCTGGGAAAGAATCGTCTTGTGGCCCCAAAGCCCCGTTAGGGGCGACATTCTTGTAGCCCCGGGCGTAAGCCCTCACCTGGCACACGAAGAATAGTGCTCCCGTAATCACCGACTCGATCGAGACACAACTCTACCGCTGGCTTCGGGGACGTATTCTGCAAGCGCCCGGAGTGTTGCTCCTCGCGATCGGCGGAACCGACGACCACGTTCACTTGGCCGTGACGGTTCCCCGACCCTGTTGGTCAGAAGCTGTTAAGAAATCGGGGGACTGTCACAAGCGCCGCTGCGAAGTCCGTAGAATCAACGCCGATCCATGAGGCGCGGTTGACTGTACCCGATTTCTTGACAGCTTCTCAGCGAGTGGATCGGCGAGTGAAAAGGAGCGAGCGCCCACTACGTGAATCACACCCTGCCGAACCGCAAGATCATCGAGCGGCAGAGCGGCAATGGCGTCGTCGGCTGGGGCACGCAGGCACGAGGGGGACAGGCACGAGGGGGACACTCACCACGTTTCGCACAGCACACCGTCGAGGAATCTCCGCCGCCGCCGCGCACGAAACGTGGCAACTGAAAGCTGGGAAAGAATCGTCTTGTGGCCCCAAAGCCCCGTTAGGGGCGACATTCTTGTAGCCCCGGGCATAAGCCCGGGGGTTCGTCCCATGGCCCGGAGATGCTCGGACTTCAGGTTCCGAGCGAGGGGGGCTGCGATGCCTGAGACCCGAGCACCAGGGTGCGGGCGACCCGGCAAGTTATGACGGATATCAAAACGGCACATCCTCATCGGTTGCGGTGGTCGCCGCCTCCGCCTCGAATGCGCCCACGCGATCAATCAGGGTCCGAAGCGACCTCTTGTCGTTGTCCGAAAGCGCGCTCCTCTCTAGTAGATCTCTCAGTTGCGCGTCATCCACAACACCCCAACCATCGAGCTTCTGGATCTTGGTGATTCTCTCCTTTGCGGGAGCCAAGCCGAGCGCCCGCGACAGTCCCGGAAGAAGTTTGCGTCGATGTTTCGGCTTCCGCAGAAGCACCTGCACGAGCTCATTGGCAACGACCGACGGCACCTTCCCTTTGGCTTGGATTCCTTGCGTCTTCGCGACAAATCCATGGGGAATCTCTCCGACGAGTAGCGGCAGGACGTCGACATTGCGCCCCAAGGCAAATCCTATCTCCTGATCCGTCCACAGCGAATCCCGAAAACCAGGCTCGACGAACGCAATGAGCAAATCCATCGAGATCAGACCAGTTTCGATTTCCGTTTGCCATTCCTTTGACGGCTCGATGTCCTGGTGGGCAACGAAGGACGACACGCCCCAGCCCTCGAGCGCACTCTTCAACTGCGCCACTTTCCTGCGGCTACTTGCCAAGTGGGAAATAAAGGCCCGAAGGTAGCTCGGTTTCCAAAACACGGGGGCAACAGGTTTGGTATCGAAGACCCGCGCGTATTTCTCCGGCTCCTTTTGCTCGTACCACAGATCTACATCAAAATGCTCAATAATGGGGTTGATCGCTTCACTGTCATTGGAGAAGACGTTATCGAGGACCTCAGCAACGCAGTAGTCATAATCCTCATCACCAAAACTCAATGAGCGAAGTAGCCGGGGATGTTCCTGGATGAGCGAAAGTTGGCCAGTGATTTGACCCAGCGTCAGCCAATCTCCAGCCGAGAAGTTCTCGAGAGCGTATTTCGTAATAACACTCGCTTTTTTTCTCTCCCCAGCGTCCATGTGTGTCTCCGTTCAGTTGGCTCTTTTTGAGATCAGAGGGCCAATCGGGTTCAACGAGCCAATCAAAGGGCCAGAATGGAAATTGTGACAGCCTCAGGTTCGCACAAACGGTCCCCGAGCAATAGCTTAGCCACCGCCCTTTCCCAGCCAACAGCCGTGCAAGCCGGGCTCCAATCGCAGTGCCCTCGTGGCGCGAGCGTCTCGAAGGACTTTGCCGAGCCAGCCGGGCCGCGGCCGGCAACGTCGTAAGATGAGTCGGCGGTCTGCGTACCACCGCTGACCACAACATCCCATCAGCAGCCGTGGGGAGGAAGCAGCGTGTCGAAGGTCGAGGAACTCAAGGCCCAAATCGAGAGCCTCCCGAGCGAGGACTTTGCGGAGTTGTATCGCTGGTTGGCCGAAAAGGACGGGGAGCGCTGGGATGCGGAAATCGAGAACGACTCCGAGGCTGGCCGGCTCGATTTCCTGATCCGGGAGGCGCGCGAAGAAAAGGCCCAAGGGTCACTACTTGCCTAGCCCCACGCCGCCTGGATGTTGAAGACGCGCCGCTCGCAGCGTTGGCGTTCCTGAACTTCACCTCCGTGCGCGCGGCTCGTCTCAACAGGGCTACGTCGATCCGGATTGTGACGGCTCACGGGGTTACACGTGGACCGTACGTCACGCGTAGGGGCCAAACATCCCGTAACACGGGGTTCGTAGGCGACGGTTCGCTTGCGGCCCCGCTTCCAAACTTCCGTTCACAGACCTTGCTACGACTGCGTAGGCATCGGCCGCGCGTGGATGATCACCCAGTTGATGCCAAACCGATCCCGCAGCTGGGCGAATCGCGTGGCGAAGAACGTCTCCTGCATCGACATGAACACTTCGCCACCCTCCGAAAGCGCTGAAAACATGCGCTCCGCTTCGGCGTCGCTCTGCACCCCCAGCGACAGGTAGGCGCTCCGCATCGGCTGAGCGCCGGGGATGTCCGCGCCCCATATTTCGGTGTCTCCGATCGAAATGGTCGCGTGCAGCACGGCGTCCTTCCACTCGGCTTTGACGTGGCTTTGGTCGGGTGCCTGTCCGTGGGTCATCATCATCCCGACCTTCCCGCCCAGGTGCTTCTCGTAGTAACGGAACGCTTCGGCGCACTTGCCGTCGAAATTCACATACGCATTCAGCTTCATGGTTCGACCTCCTAACAAATAGTCGAATGGCCCGGCCTCAGATCGACATGGCCGCGAATCGTCAAGACGTGGCGATCCCCGATGCGCCAAGAAGAGGCGTCGTCGCCGGCGATGGGGAAGGTCGGGGACAAATTTTGGGCCCCCAATCGGTCGGACCCGTATCCGCCCCAAACCAGTCCCCACCCCACCACTCCAATAAACTCAATAACATACGCCCAAAAACCACCAAAACTCCTTGACACCCCAAGCTAAACTGGCAGCAGCCATAAGGGGGAATTCGCTCAATGGCCACAAAAAGCCATAAAAACCATGCCAAACAGTGCCAGATCGTGCCAAAACTGCCCTTCGCCGTCGAACCCTATCACGACCGTTTGACGCCCGCCCAGGAGCGCGCCCTCGCCGCCCTGCTCGCCTCCCGCTCGATCGCCGCCGCCGCCCGCCAGGCCGGTGTCCCCCTGCACACGCTGCACCGCTGGCTCCGCCACGACAACGATTTTCAGGACGAGTTCCGCCACTTGCGCCAGCAGGCCCTCGCCCACGCCGCCGCCCGCCTCCAGCACGGCGCCTCGGCGGCCGCCGACACCCTGTTCGCCTTGCTCGACTCCGAAGACCCCATCGATCTGGCCCGCGCCCAGCTGTCGGATTCAGAACCGCATTCAGCACGCTGAAACGTATACCCCCATGCTCCTGTAGGTTGTCAACAGAGAAGAGCAGGGATCATCCCAGGTTGGAACAGGGTTTCAAAGGGAGAAGCGGCGAAAACAAATCAGCCGCCCAGGCTGATCATCTCGATTTTGTGGTGGGATTGGGGCTGGTAGCCGTCGCCCGACTGCAAGGCCACCAGGCGTTGCTCGGAAAAGCGGTCGCTACGCGCGCTCCACACGCCGCGCAGCGCTTCGAGGATTTCGTCGTCGCTGGCGGTGCCGCGCAACAGCGGCCGCAGGTCGAAACCGCTGTCGGAAAACAGGCAGGTCACCAGCTTACCGTCGGCCGTCAGCCGGGCGCGGCTGCACGAACCGCAGAACGGCTCGCTGACCGACGCGATGATGCCGAGCTCGCCGCCGCCATCGGTGTATTCGTAATCGACGGCCGGCGCGCGGTCGCCTTCGCGTCCCAGCTCGCGCAGCTCGTACTTCCGGCGGATCGTTTCGAGAATCTGCCGCTTCGGCACGAGCTTGTTTTCGGTCCAGTTGTTGGCGTTGCCGACGTCCATGTACTCGATGAAGCGCATGCCCAGGCCGTGCTCGCGCGCAAACTCAGCCAGATCGAGGATCTCGTCGTCGTTGACGCCTTTTTCGACGACCGTATTGATCTTGATCGGGCTCAGGCCGCAGTCTTTCGCCGCCATGAGCCCGCGCAGCACTTCGTCGAGGTCACCGCGCTTGGTGATCGCTTTGAATTTGGCCGGATCGAGCGTGTCGATGCTGACGTTGATGCGGTCGAGGCCGGCGGCTTTGAGCAGGCAGCACTTTTCGGCCAGGTGGGTGCCATTGGTCGTCAGGCAGATTTCCTGGATGCCTTCGACCGCGGCGAGCTTGGCGATCAGCAGCTCGAGGTCGTGCCGCAGCATCGGCTCGCCGCCGGTGAGGCGGATCTTTTCGACACCCAGTTGCGCCAGCAGCCCCGCCAGGCGCTCAATCTCCTCGAAGCTGAGGATCAGCGATTTCGAGATCCACTCGTACTTGTCGAGCGGCATGCAGTAGGTACAGCGGAAGTTGCAGCGGTCGGTAACCGAGATCCGAAGATCCTTCAGCGGGCGTTTGTAGCGGTCGAGCAGCATGGAAGCCTACGCCAGTGCTTATTGTACCTACGCCGCTGCTGATTGTCGTAGAGACAGGCGCTCCCGCCTGTCCCTCTGGCCATAGGGACAAGCATTTGCGTCAGGGATGCCGTTTGGGCAGGCTGGAAGCCTGCCCCACTGCCCCTAAAGCCCCGGCTTCGGCGGCTTCACCGGCTGCCAGGGCAGCACGCCTTTGGCTCTATCTTGCGGCGGAAAATCTTGTCCCCCGCCGCCACATAGAGCGTTTGCAGATCGGGACCGGCGAAGACGACGTTGGCCAGCGGGCCGGGCTGCGGCTTGCGGATGATGGCGTTGACGCGGCCGGGCTGATCGCACACCTGCAGGCCGAGCGCGGTGGCCACGTAGAGGAATCCCTGGCTGTCGACCGTCATGCCGTCGGCGCTGCTGCGGCTGGACTGATCGGGCGTCTCCAGGCGATAGAACGGCTGGCCGTTGGCGAGCGATCCGTCGGGGAGAACCTGGAACGACCAGACCCACTTGCTCCAGGAATCGGCGACCATCAACAGCGACTGATCCGGCGACAGAATGATGCCGTTGGGCCTTTCGATGCCCTCGTACGCCAGGCTCTTGTGGCCTTGCGGGTCGAGATGCCACACCGACTTGTTGGTCGGATCGGTGAAGTAGATATCGCCCTTGGCCGACACCGCCAGGTCGTTCGAGGGCGCATCTTCGGCAAGAACGGTTTCAACGCCGTCGGGCGCATAGGCGACGATGCGCTTGCGTCCTGCCTGGGCCGCGTAGAGCCGGCCGTCGCCGCCGAACATCAGGCCGCTGACGCCGCCGTCGTCGTCTTTGAACAGGCTGACGTGGCCCGCCGCGTCGATCTTGTAGATGCGGGCGCCGCGCGAATCCACGAAGAAGACGTTGCCTTGGGGATCGATCGCGGGGCCTTCGGTGAATTTGTAGCCCTCGGCAACCTGCTCCCAATCCTCTCCGGGATCGAGCAGCTCGGTCACCGTGTGGCGTTCGCCGGGCGCCGTGCGCGGCTCGGTGATCGGCGCGGGGTAGTCCTTCCACAGCCAGCGCAGCGCATCGGGCAAGATCACGCGGCCGTGGATGCTGTTGTGCGCCTCGGTGCCTCTCACGTACTTCACTTCATAGCCCGAATATTCGAGCGCCGAAGCCATGTCCTGATTGGCGATCACCCAATTGCCGGCGTAGATATTGAGGTCGCGCTCGCCGTCCTGCAGGAAACACGCGCAGCGGTTTGGGCTCGGTCTTGCGAATCAGGGTGGGATAGATCTGCCCGCCGCGGATATTGACGTAGGTGCCGATGAAACTCAACACGCGGCGAAACGCATCGGGCCGCTCCCAGGCCGCGGTAAACGCGCAGATCGCTCCGGAGCTGGCTCCGGCGATGCCGCGCGCGCTGGGGTCGCTGGAAATGTTGTAGTCCTTGGCGACTTCGGGCAGGATCTCCTCCAGCAAAAATCGCACGTAGCGGTCGCCGAGCGCATCGTATTCGAAGCTACGGTTGTAGCGCGCCTGCTGATCTTCGGTTTGTGCCGGCAGCACGCCCGGATTGATGAACACACCAATCATCACCGGGATGTCGCCCTTCTGAATCAGATTGTCGAGCACGATGGGCGTCTGCCAGCCGCGCTCTTCAGTGCTGATGTAGCCCTGGCCGTCCTGGAAGACCATCAGCGCGGCAGGCGTTTCGGGTTTGTACTGCGCGGGGACATAGATCCAGTAGTCACGCTCGGTGCCGGGGAAAATCTTGCTCTCCCAGGTGTGATGGATGAGCTTGCCTTCGGGCACGCCCGGCTGGCGCTTGGAATCGGGACCCAGCGCATACTCCTGCGCGAGCAGGGGGACCGCCAGCAGCGCAAAAACAACGATAACCGTCTTTAGTTTGAGCATCGGGGGACTCTCCGCGAACGGATACGAGCTGCTTTCCGTCGCGCTATGGTATCAGAATTCGGCGGGATGGCAGGCGGGTTTCAAGGGCGTCGCGAAGCCCTCGGGCTGTGCCGCGCCACGCGCTGGTTGCGCCTTTTCGCATAACCCCAATGCACTAGCTCCGGATTTGACTCTGGTATCCCCTGCTTCGTACCCTCGAAGGGGAAGCTCGGGAGCCGGAGCCCTCACAACGCCTGATCGCAGCATGCCTTAGCGGGTCGTTGTAGCACTTCCGCACCAGATAACGTCCCGAAATCAATCCACGCCAAGGTAAGTCATGTCTCAGAACAAGAACACCCGCCGAGAATTTTTGACCACCGCCGCCGGCATCGCCGCCGCGTCGGCCGCGCGTTCGGCTTCGGCCGCCGCCAGTCCCGCACCGCAGCGCGGACGGGTGATCGGCGCCAATGACCGCATCAATATCGGCATGATCGGGGTGGGCGGCCGCGGCAGCAGCCATGTCCGCACGCTCAACCGCCGCACCGAAATGAAAGGGGACGTGCGTATCGTCGCTATCAGCGATATTTACGACAAACGCATCGACGCCGCCCGCCAGTTGGCGCGCGTGGATGAAAAAGACGTTCATCGCAACTACCACGATCTGCTGTCCCGCTCCGACGTCGACGGTGTTTTCATCGCCACGCCCGACCACTGGCACGCTCCGATGGCGATCGACGCCTTCGAGGCCGGCAAAGACGTTTACCTCGAAAAGCCGATGACGCTAACCATCGACGAAGCGCGTCAGGTGGCGCAAAAGGCCAAGGAAACCGGCCGCGTGCTGCAGGTCGGCTGCCAGCATACCTCCGACATCACCTACCACAAAGCCCGCGAGGTCGTGCAGGAGATGGGGCTGATCGGCGAAATCCTGTGGGCGCAGAGCACTTATTCGCGTAATTCCGTGTACGGCGAGTGGGATTACCACATCGACGAAGGCGCCACGGCCAAGGAGATCGGCTGGGACCAGTTTCTGGGATCGGCGCCCAAGCGGCCCTTCGACCCCGACCGTTATTTCCGCTGGCGTAAGTATTGGGACTATTCGGGCGGCATCGCCACCGACCTGTTCTACCACCGGCTTTCGCCGCTCCGTCAGATCATGGGCGTCGAATTTCCGACCCGCGTCGTGGGCCTGGGCGGTATCTATGTGCACAAAGACCGCGAAGTGCCCGACACCTACTCGACCACCGTCGAGTACGCCAACGACTATGTGCTGATGGGCAGCTCGATGGCCAACTCCGCCGGCAACGAAAACATGGAGCCGGCGATCTACGGCCACCGCGGCACAGTGACCTTCGACGGCGATGTGGTGATCGTCACGCCGGAGTGGCAATTCCTCGACGGCTTCGTCGAAAAGACGAAGGCCTCCAAGATGTATTTCGAAACCCCGCCGCACAACATGGACGAGGACCATCACGCCAATTTCCTGGAGTGCATGCGGACTCGGGCGGCCACCAACTGCAACCCCGACCTGAGCTACCGTGTGATGACAGCCATCAAGCTCGGCGTCGACAGCTACCGCGAAGGTAAGATGATGTTGTGGGACCCCGAGAACGAACGGCGCATCGACGAGGCGCCGAAGCGCAAGGAATACAAGGGCGACGGCTTGAATCACGAAGAGCCGCGCCGCCGGGGATTCCGCGGCTAACCGCCCGCCGGCATTGCGTGAGGACCGGCGCGCGCCGGTCCTCGCCACCCCCAGCCAGTCAGGGATGGCTCCACTTCGTGACGGAAGCTCCATTTCGTGACGGAAACTCCGCGGTATCGCCTTCCTTATGACTCGCAACACCGCCTTCGCTTTCCCGAAACTCCTCGCCTTATTGTTTGCCGTGGTCACGGTGGCCGAAGCCTGGTCCGCCGTCGTCCGCATCAATTCCTTCCCGATCTTTTCGGGTGATTCCGGGAAGCTGCTGCTGTGGCACGCCGCCGCCATCGGCATCCCGGCGGGCCTGCTCTTCCTGGGGTTGTTGTGGATCGCCGCGCGGCTGTTCGGCGAGCCCCGAAAGGCGGCCGCGGCGGCGAGCGCGGTGGCCTGGCTACTGCTGCAAGCCGCGTTCGCGGCGTTGGTCCATTGGCGCTTTTACGCCTGGCTCGATTTGTTTCACGATCACCTGGCGCTGCAAGCGTTGCTGGGCGGTTGGATCGTCGCCTGCCTGCTGCTCGACGCGCCGCGCGCCAGAATAGCCGAGATGGCGGTGGCGGCCGCGGCGGTGGTGGTTTGCGTGGTGGGCATCGGCGGCTCGCCATCCCCCGAACAGATCGCCGCGCAAACCCGCGAGCTGCGCTCGACCAAGCCGCCGCACAGCGGCCTGGTGGTAGTGATCGGCGTCGATGGGCTCTCCTGGAATACGCTGCAGCGCTGGCCCCCCACCGACGATTTTCGCTGGCTCACCGAGCGCGGCTACTTCGGGCCGCTGCGCACCATCCGGCCGACCGCGTCGCCCGAAATCTGGACGACGCTGGCCACCGGCGGCGCGCCGCGCGACCACGGCGTGATCGGCTTCCGCGGCTGGCAGCTCGACGGGCTGAGTTCGCCGCGCCTGCGCGTTCCCCGTCTGTTGACCACGCGCGCCTGGGCGCACCTGGCCGAGCGTCTCGGCATGGCCAGCCAACCGCTGATCTCGAGCTTCGACGTGCGCATGCGGCCGGTGTGGGACGTGTTCGCGCAAAACGGCCAGACCGTCGCCTCCATCGGCTGGTGGGCCAGTTGGCCGGCGCAGCCCACCAACGGATTCATCGTCTCCGACAAGTTTTATTTCTTCCGCGACGCCGCCTTCGAGCACAAAGGCGAGGCCGATTTCGATCAGGGGATGACGTATCCGCCGCAGCTTTTGTCGCAGATCGAGCCGCTGCGCGAGCGTCCCGAAGCGATGCCCCTCGAGACCATCGCGAAGTTTCTCGGCAAGCAGCCCGAGGAGATCGAGCATCTGCCCAAGGTCGAAAATTTCAAGCCGGCCTGGTTCGACCCGATCAGCGAGCTGCGCTTCGGCTACACGCTCGACCGCACGCACACCGCCATCGCTCTGGATTTTCTCAAGGCGCAACCGCCGCTGGGTTTCCTGGGGGTTTACCTGCGCGGGGTCGATATCGTCAGCCACGCCGCGATGTGCCACTCGACGCTCTATCCCGAATGTGGAGTGAGCCCCCGGGGCACCGCGCTCTACGGCGAGCTGGTCTCGAACTATTATGCCGATACGTTTACGCGCCTGCGGCGGATCGTCGAGGCCGCCGGCAAAGACGCGCTGGTGGTGATCGTCTCCGACCATGGTTTCGAGCCGGAAGGCCCCGCCACGATGGATCACCACTTCGGCCCCGACGGCGTGTTGATGGTGCTCGGAGCCCCGCGCGACGCCAAGCCCAACCCCTCGCCGAGCGTCTACGACCTGGCGCCGACCTTGCTGTGGGTCAAAGGCTTCCCCATGGCCAAGGACATGCCCGGCCGCCCGCTCACCGAGCTGTTCCCGCGCTCCAACCCCGCCATTGGCAAGCTGGCCACGTACGGCTACCGCGCCCCCAACGCCGTCGTCGGCGCCGGCCATGTGGGAAAGACCGACGCCGAAATGATGCAACTGCTGCGGACCCTGGGCTACATCAAGTAGAGCGGCCCGAAGATCGCGATTGCCCGGAGGCGTCAGGCGCTCTTCAGCGGCGCATCGAACGCGGCTCCTACGCAGCGACGGCGGCTGGGCCGATGGAAGGCATCTCCCCGCATCGCAAAAGACGAGCCGGCGGGCTCCGAGCCGGCGAAAGTGCCTCTCCTCACGAGCGAGAACGCCAGACGATGGCGGGAGTGCGATAATGCACTCGTGCAAGTGATCAGTCGCAACAACAACGTCTATGACGCGATCGTCGTCGGTTCGGGAGCGAGCGGCGGTTGGGTCGCCAAGGTCCTGAGCGAGGCGGGCATGAAAACGCTGGTGCTCGAAGCCGGGCCGAGAATCAGCGAGGCCGACTTTACCGAGCACCTCCAGCCCTACGATCTCAAGTATCGCGGCGACTCGCCCGAGATCGCGCGCAACCGCCCGATCCAGAGCATGAAGTATGCCTGCCGCGAGTCGAACTACAAGTGGTTCGTCGACGACATCCTCAACCCTTACACGCACGCCGAAGGTATGCCGTTTCAGTGGACGCGCTGCCGCATTCTGGGCGGCCGTTCGTTGACCTGGGGACGCATCAGCCTACGCTACGGGCCCAACGACTTCAAGGCGGCCAGCTACGACGGCTATGGCGAGGACTGGCCGGTGTCCTATGAGGAGATCGCGCCTTACTACGAGCGGGTGGAGCGCTACGTCGGCATCTGCGGCAAGGCGGAAGGACTGCCCTACCTGCCCGATAGCGTGATGCTGCCGCCGATGGAGATGAAGTGCGGCGAGGTGCACTTCAAAAGGCAGGTCGAGGCGAAACTCAAGCACCCGGTGATCCACGGCCGCGCGGCGATCATCACGCAAGACCACAACGGCCGCCCGGCATGCCACTACTGCGGGCCCTGCGAGCAGGGCTGCGTGACGCATTCGTATTTTTCGAGCTTGTGGACGACGCTGGCCGATGCGCAAAAGAGCGGCAATTGCACGATCCAGACCGACTCGGTGGCCTCGCACATCACCGTCGACCACAATACCGGCCTCGCCAACGGCGTGGCTTACATCGATCGCCAATCGCGCGCGCCGCGCGAAGCCCGCGGCAAGGTCGTGGTGCTGTGCGCCTCGGCGCTCGAATCGAACCGGCTGCTGCTCAACTCCGGCCCCGGCTTCTGTAATTCGAGCGGTGCGCTGGGCCACTACGTGATGGACCACATCACCGGCTCGGCTTCGGGCGTGCTGCCGGTCGGCGAAGAGCACGCCTGGGAAGGGCCGCCGCGGCGCCCTACCGGCATCTACGTCCCGCGCGGACTCAATATCGACCGGCCGCGCACCGAAGGCATGCTGCGCGGCTATGGCATGGAAGGCTCGCAGAACTCCAGCTACGGGTCGCCGGGTTCGATCGCGCGCGTTGCCGGTTTGGGCAAGGAGTTCAAGGAAGCGGTACGCGACCGCAAGGATCTGTGGCGTTTCAGCCTGGGCGTCTACGCCGAGTGCCTGCCGCGCTATGACAACTACGTCGAGCTCGACCCCGAGGTCAAGGACGCCTGGGGGATTCCGGCGCTGCGCATGCACGCCAGTTGGAGCGACAACGAGCTGAAGCTCTACCGCTATATGCTCGACGAGGCCGAGGAAATGCTGCGCGCGGCCGGCGCGGACACCGTCGTCAAGCAGAAGGTGCCGCGCTGGCCGGGCGGAGCGACGCACGAGGTGGGCGGGGTGCGCGCGGGCATCGACCCACGCAAGTCGGTGCTCAACAAATGGCGCCAGGCCCACGACGTCAAGAACATCTTTGTCAGCGACGGAGCCGCATTCCCCTCCTCGCCGTGCCAGAATCCGACGCTCACCATGATGTCGCTGAGTCTGCAGACGTCGGAATACATCGTCGACCAGGCCAAGCGCGGAGCGCTGGGCTAACGAAGCGGCCAACGCCCCCACAACAGAGCCGCAGGCGTCAGCCGGCGGGCCGAAGCGCCGCATATTCTGGCCGGCGGGCGAAGGAATGCGAATGTCACTCACAGCCGCGGGCATGAGCCCGCGCTGAGTGCCTGCCCGAACCTCGCCGCCCCCAGCACGCGGCAAATCGTCGTACCTCGTCGCCCGTCTACCAGCACCATCTCCCCGTCCTGCTGTTCAGCCCAAGCTTATGCTTGCCGCATCGTCCGCGCGCCCGCCAGTAGCGCACGTGAAAGTGCGGGGGCGTAGACGCCTACGCCCCCCGCGCGGGTTTGTCGCTTATTGGAGCAATCCAACCCGGCAGCCAGACTCGCCGGACCGCCTACTGCACCACCAGGTTTCGCGAATACCCGATCGAGTACACGAACCCACCGAAGTCGGTGACGCCGCCGGCGGTGAGCGGCGGGCGGAAGGTGGCCGCCCCGGATTCCTTGATGTCGTAAATCGCCATGTAGGCGTCGGTGTTACTGGCCGGGTCCAGTTCGGCGGGCGTCAGGTAGGCAAGCACCTTGGTCGGCACCGTGAACGTGTGCTGGCTCACCGGGACCTGGCAAAAAACCGTGGTGCGAGCGATGATCCAGGTGCTGGGGTCGTCGCCGCTGCCGCTAACCGTGCGCGACGTCAGGATGTTGATCGACACCATACTGTCATCTCCGCCGCCGGTCCAATCAAAGGTGAAGGGGACGGTGCGATCGATGCTCTTGTAGTTTGCGAAGTCGGGCACGACGAAACTGGCCGGCACATCCACCGAAGATTCAAACGGTCCGATGTCGGCGCCGCCGGTGCCGCTGATCGTGTACTTGCCCGGGCTGAGCATATCGGGCACGTAGCCATAGCTGAAATTGCTGGTGTCCTTCAGGATGGAGCCGGGGGGCACGTCGGGACCACTGAGCGCCAGACTGGCGCCGGCGTCCATGTTGCTCGAGGGGATGCCGATGCCGATGCGCGTCTGCGGAGCCGTCTTGCGGTGGATCGTGCAGGGGCCGATGCGAAGCCCCGATGCGAGCTCGATGATCGCGTCGGCCGTGTAGCGGTTGAACAACCCAGTGATCGTCGTCGACGTGCCGGTATACTCGGACGGCGGGTTCACGAAGGTGTTGATGTAGTCGGCGCTGGCCGCCACCAGGCTGGCGCCGGTGAGCGTGCCGCCGTTGTCGAGCTTGGCGAGCGCCGCTTCGTCGTAAGCGGTGCTGACGCAGTGGCCTACGCCGGCGGGCGCCACGGCCAGGGTCGCGTTGTTCGAAAGCACGCCGTTGGCCGAGACCTGCAGCCGATTGAAGCAGTCGGGTTGGAAATCCGCCGGAATCGTGAAGTTCACCTGCCACAAGCCGGGCAGTCCGAACGAGGTGCCGGCATAGATGGGGACGATCTCGGTGTCGCCCAGCAGCACCTTGAAGTTGCCGGCCGCGGTCTGGTCGCCCGAGGAGCGGCCGGCATCGTTGTCGGCATCCGCGCCGCCGCCGGTGCCCCAGATCACCACCGTGTTGCCCGGTTCGGCCGGGGTCAGCACATAGTTGAGGCCGCCGAACCCGACGTTGCCGCTGGTGAATCGCACCAGGCTCACGCCGCCGTTGACGTCCCCGATGGTCGCCTGCGCCGGGCCGAAACCCTGGCTGTTGGAGGTAATGATTCCGAAGCTGCGCGCCACGACGGTAACCGTCTGCGGCGGACTGCTCTGGCCGTTGTAGAGCACCCGCACGGCGTAGTCGCCCGGCGCCGCGGCGGACGGCAGCAGCGCCGCCAACTGCCCGCTGGAGGTGTACACCATCCTGGCGTTGATGGCCGCTCCGCCCGCCATCGGCGTGAAGGTCACCGACGTGCCGGCGAGTTCTTCGGGGTAGTCGGTCGAGGTCGCGCTGGCCAGCGAACCGGGCCCAAGATTCGAGCCGAAAATCACGAACACAGCATTCGGCGCCAGCACCGACTGGTAGCCGCCGGCGTTCACCACCGCGCCGGCGTCAAAGGACGGCTGCGCCAACAGAGAGGCCGCACACGCAGCCGCAAGGAGAAAGAGTCGAAATATCTTCATGGTGTCTTTTCTTGAAAATGCCTCGCGCCGCCGCGGGTTCGCGCCTTCGCATGTCGAAAGCCGGCCCCGGCGCCGCCTACGGAAACAAAGGGCGCTTCACATCCCCGGTGTGCCGAGGTTGCGAAAACGAGAAGGAGCCACGTGCGCGGTTGAGCCCGGGACGAACCGGGGCCTCCGGCAAATGGGGTCGTACGAATTGGTAAATTCCGTCAAAAGTGAAGGTGCAGGGGGGAACGAACTTTTCAGTCTAGCCAAACGGCATATGTTCGGGAATAGCCTTTGTAGCCTAGTTTTCGACAAAGATACGGGGGATGGGGCGCAATCGTACGGTGTGCCAGCGTCCAGCGATCCCAGCGAGTCGCGATTCTGCGGGGTTAGCAGGTACACGGGCAGGGTTGACAGGGGAAGAACCACGCGATCACAATAGATAGAATGTCTACGGTAGACCGTCAACCTGACCGGATCGGCTTCCTGCAGGGCACGCTCGAGGTCTTGATCCTGCGTAGTCTCAAAGCCGGGTCGAATCACGCCTACGGCATCGGCCAGTTCCTCGAGCGCCAGTCGGGCGACGAGTTTACGGTGGATAACGGATCGCTCTACCCGGCGTTGCAGCGCCTGCTGCAACGCGGCTGGCTGCGGGCGCAGTGGAAGCTGTCGCCCAACGGCCGGCGGGCACGCTACTACGAGCTGACGCCGCTGGGGCGCAAGCAGTTGATCGAAGAGACCTCGAAGTGGGAGCGATTCGTCGAGGCGATGAGCCGCGTGTTGAGTCCGGAGGGCTGAGCGATGCGCGCATGGTGGAGCCGATTTCGCGCCTGGGCCACGGGACGCCGCGAGATCGGCGCGGATCTGGCCGAGGAAATCCAAAGCCACATCGAGATGGAGACCGAGAGCGGCGTGGAGCGCGGCCTGGACCCGCAGGCGGCCCGGCTGGCGGCGCACCGCCGCTTCGGAAACGCCACCGCCATAGCGGAGCGCAGCCGCGACGCCTGGGGCTTCCCGTCATTCGAAAGTCTGCTCAAGGACGTCCAATACGGGTTCCGCGCCATCCGCCGCGCGCCGGGGTTCTCGATCGTCGTCGTGCTGACGTTCGCGCTGGGAATTGGCGTCAACACCGCGATTTTCGGCGTGGTGCGGGCCGTCTTGCTCAAACCGCTGCCCTACCCCGGCTCCGAACGGCTGGTGTGGTTCGGCGAAGCCGCGGGCGAGGCCACGGGCATCAGCGTCACCTGGGTCAACTTCCAGAATTGGCGGGCGAGCAATCACACCTTTGAGGAGATGGCGGCGTATCAATTCAGCCAACAGACGCTGACGGGCCGCGGCGAGCCGCTGGCGACAACCGGTCTGGAGGTCACGGCGCCGTATTTCCGGCTGCTGGGGATGAACCCGCTGCTGGGGCGGCTGTTCGACGTCGGCGACGATCGGCCCGGCGCCGCGGCGACCATCGTGCTCAACCACGGCTTCTGGTCGAGTCAACTCGGCGGCGACCCCGACATCGTCGGGAAGATGCTGACCCTCGGCGGCGACGCTTACGAAGTGGTCGGGGTGGCCGCGCCGCTGTGGGAACCGTGGCGCGTGGATTATTATCTGCCGCTGGGCCGCGCGGCCGGCAACCTGGCCGACCGCCGCCAGCACGGCTCGATTCGCATGATCGGGCGGCTCAAGCCGCAGGTCACGCTGGCCGCGGCGAGCGCGGATCTCGATGCGGTAATGCAACACCTGGCCGAGGTCGACCCCGGGCCCGAGAACGAGCATCGCAGCTACGGGACTTTTCTTGCGGACTTCAGCACGGGCGAGGTTCGCGGAACGCTGCTGCTGCTGATGGGTGCGGCGGTTTTGATTCTCGGCATCGCCTGCGCCAACATCGCCAGCCTGCTGCTGGCGCGCAACACGGCGCGGGCCAACGAGCTGGCCGTGCGCAAAGCCATCGGCGCGGGGCGGCTGCGCCTGGTGCGGCAACTGCTCACCGAGAATGTCGTGATCGCACTGCTGGGCGGACTTGCCGGCGTGGTGTTCGCGCAGGGGGCGCTGCGGCTGCTGCTGATGCTGGCGCCACAGAATATCCCGCGCCTGGCCGAGACTTCCCTGGACCTCACCGTACTGGCGTTCGCCTGCGGCGTTACGCTGGGCGCCGCACTGCTGGCCGGGCTCGCCCCGGTTCTGGCTACCGGCCGGATCGATCTGGCGGCAGCCCTCAAGGACGGGTCACGGACCGCGGGTGACGGCAAAGGGCGGCAGTCGTTCCGCGGCGCCCTGGTGGTGGCCGAGGTCGCGCTGACGTTCGTATTGGCGTTTGGTTCCGGACTGCTGCTACGCAGCCTGGCCGCCGCCGAAGACAGTAGCCCCGGCTTCGACCAGCAGCGCACGCTGTCTTTCTCGCTGCAACTGCCGCCATCGAGCTACCCCAGCCCCGAAGCGGTGAGCGGGTTCTACGCGCGCCTGCTGGCTGAGCTGCGCGCGGCGCCCGGGGTGGCGGGCGCAAGCGCGGTGCATTGCCCGCCCGGCGCGGGGGACTGCGGCGACTGGTTCTATTCAATCCCGGAGCAGTCCCGCCCCCGCGCAGAATGAGGTTCCTGTCGCGCTGTTCAACAGCGCCGCACCGGGCTATTTCCGGATGATGCGGATTCCGCTCCGCGAGGGCCGCGAGTTTGGAGCAATCGACCAAGCCGGGGGTGCGCAGGTCGCCGTCGTGAACGATACGTTCGCGCGCACCTGGTGGCCGGGCGAGCCTGCGGTGGGGCATCAGATCAAGGTCGGTGGGCCCTACCGCGATGGGCCGCTGATCGAAGTCGCCGGCGTCGTCGGCGACGTGCGGCAATTCGGCCTCGACGCGGAGCCGTTGCCCGAGATCTATCTGCCCGATGCGCAGCGGCGCGATCGCGGCATGGCGATCGTCGTTCGAACCGATGCCAACCCCGAAACGTTGTTCGCGACGGTGCGCGCGCGGGTGTTGGCGCTCGACCCCAACCTGCCTGTCGAGCGGCTGGCGACGTTCGAAACGTCTCTGGGAGCCGGCCTGGCGCGGCGGCGATTCAGCACGCTACTGCTTACGCTGTTCGCCGCGCTTGCCATGCTGCTCGCCGCGGTGGGCATCTACGGGCTGCTCAGCTATTGGGCGCGCAGCCGCGAGCCGGAGATCGCCATCCGCCTGGCGTTGGGCGCGCGGCCTTTCGGAATTCTGCGCTGGACAAGCTTCCACGCGCTACGACTGAGCTTGCTGGGGATCTTACTCGGAGCCGGCGGGGGCTGGGCGGCGGCGCGTGGACTGGAAGGGCTACTGTTCGGCATCCCAGCAAGAAATCCGGCGGCACTGGTGGGCGCGGGTCTGGCGGTGATGCTGGTCGCCGTAGCCGCGTCGGCCATCCCCGCCTGGCGTGCCGCCCGCGTGGACCCGGCACGGCGCCTGCACCACGGCTGAAAACGAGCGCGGCTGAAGCGCGCACACCCAACACCGGCAGAGTCGGAAAAGATCGAACCTCGACAACAGAGCCGCAGGCGTGAGCCGGCGGGCCGAAGCGGCAGAAAGGCCGGGGCTTCCCGGGGCAGTAGGCGGCAAAGGCGGTGGCTTCGCAGTCGGTGATTTCTGCGACCCCAAAGTCAACGATCGCTTCGTTGCGGAGATCGCAAGAACGTCGACCGCAGGTCGACGCCGCCGGCCGAAGGCCCGCGCCACGTCGTGGCCCTTCCCACTTCTTTGCCTTCCGCTCGCTTTGTGCCCGCTGTGCAACAATCTTGGGTTGCTGCCCTCACCGGGCCGCCTATCCGAAGGTTGTCAGGTCCGCATGACACACTCTGCCCCATACCGAATTTCCTCGCCCGGCGTTTTTTTTCTGCTTGCCGTGCTGCTTGCCTTGGCCGTGCAGCTCGACGGCCAGCAGGCCTCGAAGGCGGCGGCCAACCGCGACTGGCCAGTCTATCTGGGCGATAAAGGCTCCACGCACTACTCGCCTCTCGATCAGATCGACAAGAGCAACGTCACGCGGCTGAAGGTGGCCTGGACCTACGATACCGGCGACGTGGGGGAGTTTCAGTCCAACGCGTTGATCATCGACGGTGTGCTTTATACGGCTTCGCCCAACCGCAAGGTCATCGCCCTGAACGCGGCCACGGGCAAACAAATCTGGCGGTTCGATCCCACCAGCGTGCGCTCCGGCGAACCAGGCAAGCGGCAGCGCGGGGTGGTCTATTGGGCGAGCGGCGACGACCGCCGCATTTTCACCGGCGCGGGACCCTACCTTTATTGCTTGAACGCGAAGACCGGCAAGCTGATCCCCAGTTTCGGCGAGAACGGCTCGATCCATCTGGGCGCCGCCGTCAACCCTCAGGACCCGCCCAGCGTGGTGATCAACACCCCCGGCGTGATCTACAAGGATCTCTACATTGTCGGCGGCCTCACCAGCGCGCCGGGATCGATTCGCGCCTACGACGTGCGCAGCGGCGGGCTGAGGTGGATCTTCCATACGATTCCGCTGCCCGGCGAATACGGCTATCATTCGTGGCCGCCGGAGGGCTACAAGACGGCCGGCGCCGTGTCGAACTGGTCGGGTCTGTCGCTGGACGAGAAACGCGGCATTCTCTATGCCCCCACCGAGTCGGCCGAGCCCGATTTCTGGGGCGGCAACCGCCACGGCCAAGACCTGTTCGCGAACTGCCTGCTGGCGCTCGATGCCGGCACGGGCAAACGGCTCTGGTACCAGCAGCTCGCCCACCACGATGTGCTCGACAAGGATCTGCCGACCCCGCCAGTACTGCTCACCGTCCAGCAGAACGGGCTGAGCATCGACGCGGTGGCGCAGGGCACCAAGAATGGGCTGCTGTTTGTGTTCGACCGCGTGACCGGCGAGCCGCTGTGGCCGATCTATGAAGTTCCCGTGCCCCAAACCGATCTACCCGGCGAGCAGACCTGGCCCACGCAGCCATTTCCGGCCAAGCCGCCGCCCCTGACGCGGCAGCTCTACACCGCCGGAGACGTGTCGGACATCTCGCCCGAAGCCCAGGCGACAACGTCGCTGCGCTACCAGCAGGTCGGCTCCCATGGACCGTTTCCGGCGCCGAGTCTGAAGGAAACGATCATCTTTCCGGGTTTCGACGGAGGCATGGAATGGGGCGGCGGAGCGGCCGATCCCGACGGCATTTATTACGTCAACGTGAACGAAATTCCCTGGATCTACCAGTTGGTGGCGACCCGCAATGCGGACGGCTCCTCGGTATCGATGGGCGAACGCGGTTACAAAATTCACTGCTCTTATTGCCACGGGCTCGATCGAAATGGGGACGCCACGGCGGGATTCCCCTCGCTGCTTGGTCTCGCGAAACGCAGCACGTTGGAGCGGGTGACGCAGCTCGTCACGCAGGGCGCCGGTCGCATGCCCGCGTTCGATCAGCTTCGCGACAGCGAGCGCAGCGCGATCATCGATTTTGTCTTGGACGCCGAAAAACCGGCCGCGGCGTATCTGAAACGCGAGGGCCACGGCTCCCGGGAACCGCGGCAGGAGGATCCGCCCTACATTTTCGCGGGCTTCCGGCGCTGGTTCGACAACGAGGGCTATCCGGCGATCAAGCCGCCGTGGGGCACCTTAAACGCCGTGGATCTGAACACGGGCGAGATCAAGTGGAAAGTTCCGCTGGGCGAGTATCCCGAACTGACGGCCCGCGGCATTCCGCCGACGGGCACCGAAAACTACGGCGGTCCGGTGGTCACCGCCAGCGGCCTGCTTTTCATCGGGGCCAGCGCCGACGAAACCTTCCGCGCCTTCGACAAGGAAACCGGCAAAATCTTGTGGAAGGCCAAGCTACCCTTCAGCGGCAATGCCACGCCGAGCACCTACATGGTCGACGGCAAGCAGTACGTGGTGATTTCGGCGGGAGGCGGGAAATCGGGCCGGCCGGCGGGCGGTAGCATTGTGGCCTTTGCCTTGCCGGATTGAACCCTTACCGGATTGAGGCGCGTTCTCGTGGCTTGACATCGGCGACGCCAGACAGCGTCGTTCGGCTCAAGCCCCTGCCGCCGAAAACCTCTCCGCGGCTTCCCTCTCTTCAAACCAGGTCACCAGGGTGTAGCGAGTGCCGGCCGACACCGCGTCGACGTGATGCCAGACGGTGGAGCGAAACGCCACCAGCAGGCCGCGTTCGGGAACCACGGCGATGCCGGCTCCCTTTGCGGCTTTGTCGTCCAACAGGCCGTTGAAGCTCAGCGTGCCGCCGCTATATTCGTCGGGCTTGGGTTTCTTCGACTGCTCGTTCAGAAACAGGATCGTCGAAACTTTGCGGCGGCGAATCTCGGGCGGGCAGGGCTGGTCGGGGGAATCGGGCGCGTCCTGGTGCGCGCGGAAGAAGTCGCCGGGCTGGTAGGCGAGCAACTGGGTTCCGGCGCAGCGTTTGAGCCGCAGCTCGAAAAACGCATCGAACTCGGAGCGCAGCGCTAGCAGCCGCTGCTCGAGCGAGGCCATCGTCGCGGGCGCCACGCGTACGTATTTGGTTCGCCGCATCTTCTCGTAGATCTGGGTCGCCGGATCGCCGCTCGAAGGGGTGCCGACGGTGGCGCGGTCGAGCCGACCCGTCGCAGCTTCGGCGCAAAGTCGCTCGCATTCCGCCCGATCCAACACCTGAGGGCGAATAAATACCCCCAGCTTTCGAAGAGCAGCGTGGTTGAAACGTTTGCCGACGCCCAGCATGCCCACAGTGTACTATGGCCGTCCTGGGCAGAGCGGGCCGCTGGCGGAGTCCGGGAGCCACCCCACTCCCGGGGGCCGCCGATTCGGATGTTTCTCACAAAAAGCGGCCCCACAGGCAACTCTGAGGCGTATCCAACGCCCTCGTGACAACGCCAAAGCTATAGTGAGGTTTTGCACCGCGCTCAAGCCCACTTCCCTGCCCCACGCGGCGGAGACCGGCGGTTCCGTCGGAAATCGGCCGGCCGCCCGCGGAGCTGAGAAAACGAAAGGTATGCCCCGATGAACTCCTGTCTGACGAATCTGAAGGCCCTGCTGTGCCTGTTGACCGTGTGCGGAACACTGTCCGCGCAAACTTCCAGTCTCATTCTGCCAGTTCCCAAGCTGCCGTCCGCGCAGGGTTTCATGAGCCGCTATCGGGTGCCCGAGGTGCCGCCGGTGAGTATCACCAACTCGCCGCGCTGGGACTCGCTGCTGCGCGAGGGTAAGCTCTATCTCTCGCTCGAAGACGCCATCGCTCTGGCGCTCGAGAACAACCTCGACGTCGAGTTGCAGCGCTACACGCCGCTGTATGCCGCAACCGATCTGGAGCGGGCGCGGTCGGGGTTCACGCTGCGCGGCGTTCCGCTGGGGGTGCGCGAAGGGCCCTCCGGCGTGGGCAGCCCGAGCATTCCCCAGACGCAGAGTCTGGGCGCCGGGCTGTCGTCGCAGCAGGGCCAATCGACGGCGGGCGTTTCTTCCGCCGACACGCAGGCCTCCCTTTCGGGCGGACCGCCGGTGCCCAACCAGGAATTGTCCCTGATCGGAAACTGGAGCTACAACCACATCACCAACCCGCAAACCTCAACCTTCCTCACCGGAACGAACTCCCTGGTGGCTGATACAAACGTTGGGAACGTGGGGCTGCAAAAGGGATTTCTGACCGGCGCGGTGGCCAGCCTGACGTTCAATAACAACCGGCAGTTTTTCAATAACCTGCGCTCCGACCTCAATCCGAGCCTGGCGAGCAACCTGGGCATCACCCTCACGCAACCCTTGCTGCGCGGCTTCGGCCTGGCCACCAACCGTCGCTACATTCGCATTGCGAAGAACAACCGCGAGGTTTCCGACCTGGCGTTTTCGCAGCAGGTGATGAGCACCGTCTCGGCGGTGGTGCGGCTCTACTGGGACCTGGTCAGCCTCAACGAAGACGTCAAGGTGAAACAGACCAGCGTGACGGCGTCGGAAGAACTGCTCGATCAGAATCAGAAGCAGGTGGAAGCCGGAACGATGGCTCCCATCGAAGTGGTGCGGGCACGCGCCGAAGCCGCCGCCAGCCGCCGCGACCTGACCGTCGCTCAAACGCTGGTCAGCCTGCAGGAAGCGGTCTTGAAGGACTACCTGACGCGCAGCACCGCCGACGACCCGCTGCTGTCGGAGGTGCATATTGTCACCACCGACACGATCCAGGTGCCCGAGCAGGAGCCGGTCGAGCCGATCCAGGACCTGGTGGGCAAAGCCTTCAAGCTGCGGCCCGAGCTGGCGCTGGCGAAGCTGCAACTGGAGAACTCGAACATCTCGTTGAAGGGGACCAAGAGCGCTTTGAAGCCGCAACTGGATCTCGTTCTCAACACCCAGAACAATGCGCTTTACGGACCGGTGAACCCGGCGCCCCCGATCAGCTTCACCGGCGGCGAACCCTCGCCGCGCACGCCCAGCCCGGTTTTTGTCGGCGGATTCGGCACCGGGATCGAGCAGCTTTTCGACCGCAAATTTCCCAACTACGGCCTCGGGCTGAATCTGAGCGTGCCGCTGGGCAATCGCTCGGCGCAAGCCGACATCGTGCGCGATCAGCTTGCCGTGCGGCAGCAGGAGATTCGGCTACGGCAACTGGAAAAGCAGATCCGGCTCGACATCCGCAACGCGCTCACGGCGGTGCAACAGGCACGCACGATCGTGGAGGCCGCCGTCGAGGCGCGGGTGCTGCAAGAGCAGACGCTCGACGCCGAACAGAAGAAGCTGAGTGTCGGCGTATCGACCAACTACCAGGTTATTCAAGCCGAGCGCGACCTGGCGCAAGCCCGTTCGGCCGAAGTCACCGCCATGGATACCTACGTCAAAGCGCGCAATTCGCTCGACCGCGCGACCGGCGAGATTCTACAGAAGAACCATGTAGGGATCGACGATGCCTATCGCGGAAAGATGAACTGAGCGGGACGGGCATGCCGCGCTTGCGAATGAGGATTGGATCGACGAGAGCATGGATGCCGAACTCGCCGCGCGGGCCCCACCGAGCCGATTCGGACAGGGTGGCGACCCCGCCCGGGCCCATGATTTGTAACCCAGCCCGGGACCATTCATCTATATAGGCGAGAGTTTGTTTACATTGTGAAGACTCGGTCTGGTTTGGCGCTTGCGGCGCGAGGCCTGCCTCGGCCTTGCTTGTCGACGTCGACTCGATGTCGACGCTGCCGGCTGGTGGCCCGCGCCACGTGTTGGCCGGCCATGCTTCCGCGGCTTGTCGCGCTAACCTTAGCTCCTTCCAGACGTCTTGTGATGCATATGAAAATGGTTTATTCCCTTTGTCTTTTGGCCCTTTGCGGGGGCCTTTGTCTTGCGCAAAGCAGTGCTTCGGGCACGGCGGCGTCGGCCAGCGGGCTCGATCTCGGTGCGATCGACACCAGCGCCGACCCCTGCGACAACTTCTACCAATACGCCTGCGGCACGTGGCTCAAGGATCACCCCGTGCCGCCCGACCAGGGCCGCTGGGGGCGGTTCGATGAGCTCCACGAGCGCAACCAGAAAATCCTGCGCGGCATCGCCGAGGATTCCGAGCACAATCTACAACGTTCCGCGCTCGATCAGAAGATCGGCGCGTTCTACGGCTCATGCATGGACGAGGGGCACATCGAGCAGCTCGGCATCAAGCCGATCCAGCCCGGGCTGGACCGTATCGCCGCGCTGCAGTCCAAAAAGGACCTCGTGCCCGAGGTGGCCAAGCTGCATCTGGACGGTCTGGGTGTGCTGTTTACCTTCGGCGCGTCTCCCGATCCCGACAACGCAAAAAATAACATCGGCGATCTCGACCAGGGCGGCCTCGGGCTTCCCGAAAAGGACTACTACTTCCGCAAGGACGAAAAATCGGAACAGATCCGTGACCAATATGTGAAGCATGTCGCGCGGATGTTCGAGCTGACCGGCGTGCCCGCCGCCGACGCGGCCAAGAAGGCCGCCACCGTGATGCGGATCGAAACCGCCCTGGCGCAAGGCTCGCTCGACATCGTCGCGCGCCGCGACCCCAAGGCGCTGGTTCACAAGTACGCCACAAAAGATCTCGCGGCGCTTAGCCCCGCTTTTGATCTCAAGCGCTATTTCACGCAAATCAACACACCCGGATTCGAGACCTTGAACGTCGCGACACCCGATTTCATCAAAGCCGTGAACCAGGTGATCGAAAACAACGACCTGGGCGACCTCAAGGACTATCTCGCCTGGCACTACATCAGCTCGAGTGCCAACGCGCTGCCGCAGGCGTTCGTCGACGAGAACTTCGCGTTCTATGGCAAGACGCTCAGCGGCGCCAAACAGCTCAAGCCGCGCTGGAAGCGCTGTATCGAAGCAACCGATGGGGCCCTCGGGGAAGCCATCGGCCGCAAGTATGTCGAAAAGACATTCGGCGAGCAGGGCAAGGAGCGCACGCTTGCCATGGTCGGGCGGATCGAGCAGGCGATGTCCGACGACCTGAAGTCGGTCTCCTGGATGACGCCCGAGACCAAGAAGCAGGCGCTCGTGAAGCTCAAGGCCATCACCAACAAGATCGGCTATCCCGAACACTGGCGCGATTACAGCTCGCTCGAGATCCAGGCCGGCGATTATCTCGGCAACGTGCTGCGTGCCGATGCGTTCGAAACCCGCCGCGATCTGGAAAAAATCGGCAAGCCGGTCGATCGCTCCGAATGGGAGATGACGCCGCCTACGGTCAACGCCTACTACGAGCCGCTCGAGAACAACATCAACTTCCCCGCCGGCATCCTGCAGCCGCCGTTCTATTCGAACGACGCCGATGACGCCGTCAACTTCGGCGGCATCGGAGCCGTCATCGGCCACGAGCTCACGCACGGCTTCGACGACGAAGGCCGCCAGTTCGACGCCGACGGCAACCTACGCGATTGGTGGCAAAAACAGGATCAGGAGGCCTTCACCAAACTGGCCGACTGTTTCGTCAACCAGTACGGCGGATACGAGCCGCTGCCCGACGTGCACCTGAACGGGAAACTGACGCTCGGCGAAAACACCGCCGACAACGGCGGCATGCGGCTCGCCTACATGGCGCTGATGAGCAGCCTGGCGGCGCACAACGAAGACCCCGCCAAGAAAGAAGACGGCTACACCGCGCCGCAGCGCTTTTTCCTGGGCTGGGGCCAGATCTGGTGCTCGAATCAAACGCCGGAGATGTCGCGGATGCGCGCGCAGGTCGATCCACACTCGCCCAGCGAATTCCGAGTCAATGGGGTTTTGCGCAATATGCAGTCGTTCCGGAAAGCCTGGAGTTGCCAGGCCAACACGAAAATGGTGCCGCCGGAAGGAAAGGGCTGCCGCGTCTGGTAAGCCAAACACCCCCGGGGCCCCGTAGCGCAGGGCTCGCGGAGACCTGCGGCTGTAAAAGTTAAGCGTTCGTGTGCGGAAGAGTTGGAGACCGGTCTGATGCTCGCTTCAGCCTTACCCCTGGTGTTTGTCCTCGCCGGGATCGCGGTGCTTGGCCTAACCGGCAACCTCTTTTCCGCGTCACCTTTCATTGTGGCTGCTCAAGTCGTGGCGGTTGGCCTGAACGTCTGGGCGCGGCGCTCATTCCAGAAAGGCACGTTTCGTATCTCAGCCGCGCCAGCCGGCGGTTCGATCATTCGAACCGGCCCGTATCGCTTGATTCGGCACCCTATGTATTCAGCGGCGCTCCTGTTTGTCTGGGCGGCCGTCGCCGGTCATCCATCGAGGTTGACGCTGGCGGTCGGCGTTGCCGTCACGTGCGTGGCTGTCGCTCGCGTGATCGCCGAAGAACGGTTGCTTCGCGAACGGTATCCGCAATACTCGGATTACGCCCGCACCACGAAGCGCCTGGTACCGCACGTGTTCTAATCTACCGTCGGTCTTGTTGCGTAAGCGCCTTTGAGGCTCGGCGCGGAGAACTCTCCTGCGCGATTACGTGTGTCCTTCGCGGTGGCGAGAGAGCCTGCCAGCGGCAACGTACCGAGACAAATCAACAAAGCGGTGTAAAGAACGCGTCAACGCCTGCAGCAATCAGCAACGCATCAACCTTTGCGGACGTTTCGCGGCTGCTGATTTCCGGGTGGTGTTGAATTCGCCGGCCCCACCCGCGGGCTGGATGAACGGCCACCCCGCCAAAGCCGCAGGTCTGGGAAATACACCCAGCCCTGCGCTACGGATTCCGCGGCAACAACGCGTTGCGCCGCTGTGAGCAGCTACTCGTACCGCAAAGCATCGATTGGATTCAGCAACGCCGCTTTGCGTGCCGGGTAGTACCCGAAAAACACGCCCACCAGCGCCGAAAACGCAAAGGCCATCACCACCGCCGTTGTGCTGATCAGGGTGGACCACTGCGCGAAATAGGAAATCAGCAGCGAGGCCCCCACGCCGACCACAATCCCGATCAATCCGCCGAACAGCGACAGCGTCACCGCTTCCACCAGGAACTGCGTCAGGATGTGCTTGGTCTTGGCGCCAACCGCCAGCCGCAGGCCAATCTCGCGCGTGCGCTCGGTGACCGAGACGAGCATGATGTTCATGATCCCGATGCCGCCGACGATCAACGACACCGACGCGATCGCGCCCAGCAGCACCGACATGACGCGCGCCGAAGATTCCTGCGCCGAGAAAACCTCGGTCAGGTCGCGAACCGAAAAGTCGTCCTCCTGCCCCGGCTGCAGGCGATGGCGCTGCCGCAGTAGGGAGGTGATCTCCTGTAGCGCGGGGCGGATCAGCTGCGGCGTGCGGGCCTGCACCAGGATGGCGCCGACGGCGCGCGCGTTGGCCTGGCTCACGCCGAGCACCTGCTTCTTGGCGGTCGAGATGGGGATGATGATGATGTCGTCCTGGTCCTGCCCCGACGGCGACTGTCCCTTGGGCGCAAGCACTCCCTCCACGGTGAACGGCACGTTCTTGATGCGGAAGACCTGACCGACCGGATCCTGCTGGCCAAACAGGTTCTGCGAAACGGTGACGCCGAGCAGCGCCACCTTCGCCGAGCTATCGACGTCCTGCTGCGTGAAGGCCTGGCCCGAGAGCACCCAATAGTCGCGGACCTCGAGGTATTCGGGCCCCGAGCCCTGAATCGTCGTGGCCCAATTGTTGTTGCCGTAGACGACCTGTGCCGCTCCGCGCACGGTCGCCGCCGCCGCGGCCACCGAAGGGCATTCCCGCTCGATGGCCTTGGCGTCTTCTTCGGTCAAGGTCAGGCCGGCGCCGCTGCCGAGCCGCAGCCCGTTGCTGGTGATGCTGCCCGAAAGCACGATCACCACGTTGCTGCCGATGCTCTGAATCTGCTGTTCGATGCGCTCGGTCGCGCCCGAGCCCACCGCCACCATGGCCACCACCGAGCCGACGCCAATGATAATGCCGAGCATCGTCAGCGCCGAGCGCAGCCGATTGATGCGCAGCGCCTTCAAAGCGATTCTCACGCTGGCAAGCAGGGTCATACCGCCACCTGTTCTTCCGACTCGATCCAACGCTCCAACTCGGACTGAGCATGAACCGGCTCGGCGACGCGTTCGTCGGAAACCAGCCGCCCGTCCTTGAAGCGCAGCACTCGATTCGCGTACGCGGCGATATCGGGCTCGTGCGTCACCACAACCAATGTGATGCCCGCCTCGCGATTGAGCCGTTGGAAGATCGCCATGATCTCGATGCCCGAGCGCGAATCGAGCGCGCCGGTGGGCTCGTCGGCGAGAATCAGCCGCGGCCGGTTGACCAGCGCGCGCGCAATGGCGACGCGCTGCTGCTGTCCGCCGGAAAGCTGCGCCGGATGATGCTCGGAGCGGTCGGCGATGCCCACCTCGCGCAGCGCGGCGAGCGCGCGCTCGCGGCGTTCGCGCGGCGGCGTCTCGGTGTAGAGCAGCGGCAGCTCGACGTTCTCCACCGCGCTGGTGCGGGCCAGCAGATTGAAGAGCTGAAAAACGAAGCCGATCTTCTGGTTGCGAATCTCGGCCAGCGCGTCGCGGTCGAGCGGCCCGACATCGATACCGTCGAGGCGATAAATTCCCGACGTCGGCTGGTCGAGGCAGCCCAGAATGTTCATCAACGTCGACTTGCCCGAACCCGACGGCCCCATGATCGAAACAAAATCGCCGCGCTCGATGTCGAGCGTGACACTCTTGAGCACGTGCACCGGCATATCGCCCAGGCGATAGTCTTTAACGAGGTTGATGACTTCGATGAGATTCGTCATAGGAGGTATTCCAAGACGTCACAGCGCGCGCTCCACTCTCGGGTTGTCGGCGTCGCGCTTGGGACATGTTGATGCCTCTCTGCTAGAACCCTGGCCCGCGCCGGCGTCTGGGGGCCGGGGCGAAGGGCGATGCGGTCGCGGTCGCCGCCTCGGCCGGGGTCAACTCGTCGACGATGACGTTGTCGCCTTGATGGACGTCGCCCGAGACGATCTCCGTGTAATTGCCGTCGCTCAGTCCCGTGGTTACCTCCACCGCGCGCGGCTTTCCATCGTCGCCGAGCACCCAGAGCTGTGCCCGAGGCGCCGCGCCGCCCTTGCGGTGAGCGTGCGGCGCGGCGCTGCCGGTCGAAGAGTCTCCGGCCGGCGCGTTTCCGGCCGTCGCAGAGGCTCGCGCAGCGGCCTCCGAAGGCTGAAAGCGAAGGGCAGCGTTGGCAACCTTCAACACGTTCTTGCGCCGGTCAACCAGAATCTTCACCGTCGCCGTCATGCCCGGGAAAAGCTTCAGGTCGGGATTGGGCACTTCGATCACCGCGTCGTAGGTGATGACGTTCTGCACGTTGATGGGCGCTTTGCGGATCGAGACCACCTTGCCGTGGAAGGTCTCTCCGGGGAACGCATCCACGGTGAAGCTGGCCGGCTGGCCAACCTGGATGCGCCCGATATCGGCCTCGGAAATATTGGTATCGACCTGCATCTTCGTCAGGTCCTGGGCGATGAGAAACAGCGTCGGGGCCTGCAGGCTGGCCGCCACGGTCTGGCCGACGTCGACGTTGCGCGAAACGACGGTGCCGTCGACAGGCGCGCGGATGTAGGTGTGTTCCAGATCGAGCTTGGCCTGCTCGAGCGAGGCCTGCGATTGCTTCACCTGCGCTTGGGCCGATTCGAGCTCGGTGCGCGCCACCTCGAGGTCGGCCTGCGCCGCGCCGATGTTGGCGTCGGCGGCTTGCTGCTGCGCCTGCGCCGATTCGAGCGAGGCCACCGACGCGTTGTAGGTCGCCTGGGCCGTGTCGCGGTCCTCGCGCGACAGTACGCCCTGCTGGAACAGATCAAGCCGCGGCTGCAGCTTCACCTGGGCGTCTTTCACCGCCACGTCGGCCTTGGCGACGTTGGCTTTGGCGTCGGCGCTGGCCGCCGTTGCGCTGGCGACCCCGGCCTGGTTCTTCTGCACCACCGCCCGCGCGTTCACCACGGCCGCCCGCGCCGCTTCCAGGTTCGCGGCGGCCTGGTTCACGCGCGCCTGAAAAATCTCGGGGTCGATCCGGGCCACCACTTGGCCCTTGGTGACCTTGGTATTAAAATCGGCGAACAGTTCCTTGACGTTGCCCGAGACCTGGCTGCCGACCTGCACGGTGACGACCGCGTTGGGGCTGCCGGTAGCGGAAACGGTGAAGTCGATGTCGCCGCGCTGCAGCGGCATCGTCCGGTAGCGGGTGGCGCTTTGGCCGTGAAGAAAAAACCAGGCGCCGAAGGTCAACCCTCCAGCGACACAGGCCATCCAGGTGGCCTTGGACAGTTGGACTCGCATCGGGGATCAAGACCTCGTTTCTCCCCTGATTCAGACACTTCTGATGGTTAGGTGTGCGGTTACGCCCGCCGGTTACGCGGCGGTGTGCGAAGGAATCCAAGCGGGTGGCCGGCCGGTTCAGCCTTTTTCTTCAAGACATGTTGTGGCGACTTCCATCGCCCTTTCCTACGGCCAGGCATCGCGGTGGCCGCGGCTGCAGGTTTTGCAGCAACTATCTTGCAGACCGCCCGCAATCCCTCCTAAACTCGGATCGGAGGTGTAGGTGGAAGGGCTATGTCGAAAAGCAGGGCGATAAGATCCAACGTGTTCGTCGCGGCGTTATTCGGGATGCTGCTGGTGTCGCCGGTCTGGGCGCAATCCGGCCCGCCAATCCAGTGCATCGCGAATACGGCGGTGTCGCCCACCATACGCGCCGAGGGACTCACCGAACTCGTCGGCGATGTGTTGCTTCAATGCAGTGGCGGTGGGGCGCCCTTGCCGGCCGGCTCGCCCGTGCCGCAGATCAACGTTCAGGTTTTCCTCAACACAAACGTCACCAGCCGGCTGCTCGGGGATTCCCTCACCGAGGCGTTGCTCCTCATCAACGACCCGCTACCGGAGAATCAATACATCGCGGCGGGCGGCGAACCGCCGAACACGGTGGGTTGTGAGCCGTCCCCAACCTGCCCCAACGTCTTTTACGGGCGGCAGGCAGGACCCAATTCCCTGATTTGGTATGGCATTCCCTTCAACCCGCCACCCAACGAATCCAAGCAGACGATTCGGCTTACGAATATTCGCGCCAACGCCGCCCAGCTCAACCCGGCTTTTCCCGACCCGAACGCCCCGGTGCAAATCACCAGGACGATCCGCATTACTCCGGCCGGCAGAGAGGTTACTTTTGACCCCATCGAGATTACACAGGTCCAGGACACCGCCCCCGCCGGGAAGTTCGCAGTCCAGGACTCGGCGAGCATTCGGGGCTCGGTGGGACACATCGGGAAGCTGGCAACGTTGGCCTTCACGGAAAACTTTGCCACAGCGTTCAAGAAGCAAAACTGCGCCGTCAGCTTCACCGACCCTCACCCCACCGCCGACGATGCTCTCAGAATCTGCCGAACCAATATTCTATGGCCGTTCGTGTCGCAAAACGCTGGTTTCGAGACGGGCCTTGAGGTGTCGAACACGAGTGTAGACCCGTTCGGTGTGTCGGATCGCGTCGGCGTCTCGCGAGGCGGCCAGCGGCTCATCGCTAACTTCAACAACATCCCGAGCGGGCTGCGGATCTTCGTATCGACCCACAACCTCAACGCCGGGCCGGGCCATTTCGCCGAGTTGCGCGTATCGCCCGACAGCAGCGTGGCCGCGGATGATCCGGGCAATGGCTTCACGCCGATGGAATCGATATGCCCCGACTACCAGACGACCGGAAACTGCGCGGCGGCTTGGGAGGTGCTCGACTCCAACCCCGAAGTCCTCGAAACCTTTCGGGTTACCTTCGATGGCATCTGGCCGGCGGGTACTCCCTTCGCCCAGACGATCGTCACCACCGTGGCGCCGAGTTTCGGGCCCTCCGCC
Source organism: Terriglobia bacterium (assembly GCA_963824095.1). GTDB lineage: Bacteria > Acidobacteriota > Terriglobia > Bryobacterales > UBA6623 > JBBDWJ01. The sequence goes on from CAWGNS010000007.1 coordinate 776,935, forward strand.
GCCGCCTGGGACAGAGCAGGTTCCACGGCGATTCCTGGTTTTCAAGGTTACGCGATCGCCCAGGCCAATTTCCAATACGCCCACGGCTTCGCCTTCATCAGCGACGTCGGCGCGCAACGGCTGGCGCAGGGTTACCTGGCGCTGGTCCTTCCGGATCGCGGCGAACGGCCCGAAGCGGAAAACGATATCGGGGCGTGGGAGGGAGCCGCGGAAGTACTCGAACAGTCGAAGCCTTCAGGAAGCAGTAGTTCACGAAGCAGCAGGGTGGTTCTGCTGGAGGAAGACAAGCAACAGGCCGGCGCGTCCCCCCGCTTTGAGCTGACCTCGGAAGGCTACCTGCCCAAGCGGCTAAGGCTGGGCTCGGCCGGCAACGAGCGCTTGAGCGACTTCACGATTTCGGTGCAGACGAACTCTTCTCCGGGCAAGAGCGCAAGCCCTGGCCAGAGCGTCGGCGATTCCTGGCTGCGCGTGGAGAAGATCGGCGACCAGACGCCGGTCACCCTGGTGCTGACCGTCAACCCCGAGGGACTCGAGCCCGGAACCTACGAAGGCAGCCTCACCGCCGGGCCGGCAGTGCCACCCGGTGTCGACCCGGTGGTCGTCCCCGTGGAGCTGGTGGTGCCGCCGCCGGGGCCGCGCGTACGCACCTTCGGCGTCACCAGCGCCGGCAGCTACTCCAACAGCGTCGTCGCGCCGGGTGAAGCGGTGGTGATTTTCGGCAAAGGTTTCGGGCCACCCGATCTGGCGGGGTTGGTGCTCGAAAACGGCGCGGTCACCACCGAAATCGGAGAAACAAGGATTCTGTTCGACGGCGAGCCGGCGCCGATGATCTATTCCGTCGCCAATCAGGCAAGCTGTTTTGTACCGTTCTCGGTGGAAGGCAAAAAGTTTGTCGAGATGGTGGTCGAGTACCAGGGCGTAGCCTCGCCGCCGGTTCGTCTGGCGGTGTTGCCGGCCAAGCCGGCGCTGCTGACTTCCGATCAGTCCGGCGGCGGCATCGGCGCGATCCTCAACCAGGACGATACCTACAACGTGCAAACGCCGGCCCGGCCGGGCGAGATCATCCAGGTCTTCGGGATCGGCGGCGGCCAGACCACGCCTCCTTCGGTCGGGGGCCGGGTACAGACCGGCGCGGCGACCTACAACCTGCCGATCCAGGTCTTCGTCGACGGGGTCGAGGTCGAACCCATCTACGCGGGGCCGGCGCCCAACCTGGTCGAAGGCGTCTTCCAGATCAACCTGCGGCTTCCCGAAAATGTCCGCAGCGGGCAGGTTCCGATCGCCATTTACTTTGGCGACACGTTGCACACGCAGCCGGGCGTGACAGTCTGGGTGGAATGAGTTCCTGGCCGAGGTCGTGCGGAATCCTCGCCCATCGACTACACTCTGGGTGACCGATTCCCGGGTCCAGGTTTCCAGAGGAAAGGAGTGGGCATGAGCCACGTTACGCGCAGAACCTTACTCCGAAGTTCTCTCCTGCCGCTGAGCGGCGCTTTGGGACTCCCATCGCTGTCCTACGCCGTGCAGGCAGCCAGTTCCCCCTACCGCCGCCCGAAACTCAAAATCACCGACGTGCGCACCGCCGAAGTTCGCGTCCATGGCTACCAGGTCCACGTGCGCGTGTATACCGACCAGGGTATCGTCGGCCAGGGTGAATGCACCGACGCCTCGCAGGGCGCCGTGCCGCTGATTCGATCATTCGCGCGTATGCTCAACGGACAGGATCCGCTCAACGTCGAGGCCGTGTTCGAGCGCATCCGCACCGGCGGCGTATTTGCCGGGGCCCAGGGAGGCCAATACGTCACCGCTCTCACCGCCGTCGAGATCGCCTTGTGGGACATCGCCGGCAAGGCGTTGGGCGTGCCCGTCTATCAACTGCTCGGTGGACGGGTTCGCGACCGCGTACGCGTCTATTGTGATTCGGGCCTGGAGAGGATGGAACGCGGCAGCGAACACTCCCTGTCGAAAATCCAGCTCATCAAGGACCTGCAGTTCACGGCGTTGAAAATCGATCTCGACGACGGCCAGGACCCCGCCCGCTTCGACCGTGTCAACTGGACCGCCTCCAACGGCGAAGTGGATCACATGATCGACAAGATCAGCTTCGTGCGCGACTCGTTCCCCAAGAACGTCGATCTGGCCGCCGACATGCACGCCCGCTACGACCTGACCACCGGCAAGCGCGTTGCCAAGGAAATGGAGCCGTTCAAGCTGCTGTTTCTCGAAGAGCCGGTGCCGGCCGAGAACGTCGACGCCATGCGCGACGTGCGCGAATCCACCAGCACGCCGATCTGCTGCGGCGAAAACCGCTACCTGCGCCACGGCTTCCGCGAAATCTTGGAGAAGCGCGCCGCCGACATCATCATGCCCGACCTGCAGAAATGCGGCGGGCTGCTCGAAGGCCGCAAGATCGCCGACATGGCGCACACTTACTATGTCCCGGTGGCCCCTCACGATGTGACCTCGCCGATCGGGACGATGGCCTCGGCGCACGTCTGCGCGGCGATTCCCAATTTCCTCGCGCTCGAGTGGCACTGGGTCGATTCGCTGGATCTGTGGCGAAGCTGGGTGAAAGAAGGCGAGATCATCGACAAGGGTTTCATCACGATGCCCGAACGGGCCGGCCTGGGCGTCGAAATGGATGACGACGCCGCGCGCAAGGCGCAAGTGCCCGGCACACCCTGGTTCGAGGCTGTGTCCTGAGAAGGAAAGGGGGAAGCATGCGGAAAATCATCTGGTTCATCCTGTTTCTCCTGACGGCGGGCACGGCGCTGGCGCAGCCCGGAATCCTCACCAAAGACATGCTGGTGCAATACACGCCGGAATGGAAAGGGGAGCGCTTCGCCGACGGCCGCCCTAAAGTGCCCGACGGCATCCTGGAGCGCATGCGGCACGTCACGCTCGAGGAAGCCTGGGCCGCGGTCACCGCCGCCGGCTTCGGGCATCAATACGCCGACGGCTGGCTGTCGATCCATCCCGAAAAAGTACTGGTGGGACGCGCGCTCACCTCGCAGTGGCTGCCGGGCCGCCCCGACATTCAAAAAGTCATCGAGGCCCAGGGCAAGGCCGACGGCAGAATCGGCGGGACCAATGCCTGGCCCGTCGACATGCTGCAGCCCGGCGACGTCTACGTGAGCGACCATTTCGGCTTGAAGGAAAACGGCGCGTCGGTCGGCGACAACGTGGGCGGCGCGATTTACGCCAAAAGCGGCAACGGCATCGTCTACGACGGCGCGGTGCGCGATATCAACGGGCTCAAGGAGCTGGAGAATTTCACGTCCTTCGTGCGCTACTACGACCCCTCGCACCACATCGGCAACGCCGCCGCCGGCATCCGGCTGAACTCGACCCTGATCGGCATCAACGTTCCGATTCGCATCGGTCCGGCGACGGTGCTGCCCGGCGACGTCGTGCTGGGCCGCGACGGCGGCGTGTTGTTCATCCCGCCGCAACTGGCCGAGCGCGTCGTCGAGTCCTCGGAGCTGACGCGCCTGCGCGACACGTTTAGCCATTTGCGCCTCAAGGAAGGCAAATACACCGCCGGCCAGATCGACACGCGCTGGAGCGACCCCATCGAGCAGGATTTCACCGCCTGGCTGCGCGCCAACGCCGACCATCTGCCGGTGGCGAAGCAGCAGGTGGAAGAAATCCTAAAGAGCCGACCCCAGTAGCGCCGACCGTGCGGCAAGTTCAGGCCCCCGTGCCCTTGACCTCGCAGCGGCTCCCCGGGCCTCAGCATCCAAGGCCACGCCTCATCATCCGAGGCCGCGCCTGAGCACCCGTGGCGCGAACCTCCAGGGGTTTGCCGCGCCGCGATTCCTCGCGGCGAAGGGCCCCACCCCACCATACCCAGGAAACAAAGAACAAGCCGCCGCGCCATCTGACAGCATCACCTGACACCCAACGCTCCCAACAAGCCCGTGAACGGACTCCAGCCGTTGATCGCCCACGAACGGCTCTCTTCCACAAACACACGAGGCCGGCCGGCCGCGCGGCCGGCGCCAGCCAGTGCGGCCAGCAATCCGAAGCACATAGCAGCGCGATACATGCTGTCCTCCTTCCACGTGGCGCGATGGCCACGACAACCGGAGGCAATCGGCATGCCAGTCGACGGGCAACTACGTCGCGCGTCTCCCGACAACGCGCGCCGGTCTCGTATTCGCGCGAGCGCCGGTCTCTTGTGGCGATAATGAAAGGGTCCCGATGCAACGCGCGCTGTTCCAAGTGACTCTGTGGACGATTGCGGTCCTGCTGGCAAGGGCCCCGTCGACTCACGCCGCGCCCCCGCAAGGCAATCCAGCGGCGACCCTCGCCGAGGCCCAGGGCCTGATTCAGCAAGGCAAGGCGGCGGAAGCGCTGCCGTCCCTGCTGCAGTTGCAAAAGGCCGAACCCGCCAACTGGCAAGCCTGCCACCTGATCGGCATCGTCTACACCCAGTTGCAACAGCTCGACAAGGCGCGCGACGCCTACCGCAAGGCCGTACAGCTCAACCCCGGCTTCGCGCCGGCCCGCAAGAATCTCGCTGTCGTGCTGTGGTTTCTGGGGGACCATGCCGCCGGCGAACGCGAGTTCCTGGCGGTCGCCAGCAAGGCCCCGGCCGATCCGGTGCCGCAGCTCTATCTGGGGCTGGCCGCGCACGAGCGCAAGCAATACCGGCAGGCGCGACAGCATTTTCAAAACGCCGGTGATCTGGCGCTGGCCAATCCCGAGGTCTTGCCTGCGGTGGTCGAAAGTTTTTTGGGCGCCGGCGATTCAACGGTTCCGCGGCAGTTGCTGGCCAAGCTCGAAGCCGCCGACCACCTCGACCCGCAACTGGCTTTCCATGTCGGCGAGGCGTTCGCGCGCTTCGGCAAGGATGCCGAAGCCGTTACCTGCCTTGAAAAGAGCGTCGCGGCGGGAGCCCCCGGCGCCGCGCCGCTGATCGCGCTCGGCCAAGCCTACGACCGGCTGCAGAAACCCGAAAAAGCCATCGAGGCACTCCGCAAAGCCGTCGCTGCGGATGCGAGCTCCGAAGACGCCTACCTGGCGCTGGCGCACTTCTCCAGCCAGCACCAGAACAACGAATACGCACTGAAAGTTTTGGCGCAGGGACTGGAGAAAAAACCCGGCTCGGCGCGCTTGCGGCAGCAACAAGGCGTCGTTCTGGCGCTTGTAGGCAAACACGAGGAGGCGGAAGCAAGCTTTCGCCAGGCCGCCCAAGCCGAGCCGAAGTGGGAGGCGCCGCTGCTCGCCCTGGGGGTGTCGCAACTCGAGCGCGGCAGCTACGACGACGCGGCCACATCGTTCCGGCAGGCCGCCGCGCTGGCTCCCCGCGACTTTCGCGGTGAATACCTCTACGCGCTGGCGCTGCGCCGAACCGGCGACCCGTCCCGCAACCCGCAGATCCTCGCAGCCCTCCAGAAAGCGGCGAAGTTGAGCCCTGACGATGCCCGGCCGCGCGCCTCGCTGGGGCAGGCGTACCTCGACGCCGGACGCCGTGAGGAAGCCACCGTGGAGCTGGAAGCCGCCGTCCGCCTGGATCCGGAAAACGTGACCGCGCTCTATCAGCTCGGCCGCCTCTACCGCGATCAAGGCAAAACGCAGCAAGCCCGCCAGATGATCGACCGTTTCACCAAGGCCAAAGCCAAGCAACGCGACGAAGAAGGAAGCTTGGTCGAAATCCTGAAAATCGTTACCGAAAATTGAGCACAGGCCCCTTGCCCACCCGGACTTGCGCCGGGCCTACTTCTCGCGCCCCAGCGACTCCAGCACCCGTTCGCGCTCGCTCGCCTCGCTTTGCGCGCGTAGTTTCTGAAACAACGCGACCTCGGCTTTGGCCTTATCCGATTCGCCCAGCCGCTGGTACGCCTTCGCCAGCCGGAAATGGGCCGAGGCGAGGTCCGGGCGCAATTTCACGGCACGCGTCAGCGCGACCACGGCTTCTTCCGGGGTCTCGGCGATGTTGCCCAGTTGCACGTACGCTTCGGCGAACTCGGGGTCGAGTTCCACGGCTTTGAGCAACTGGCTGCGGGCTTCAGGGTAGGACGTCTGGCCCTGCGCTTGCGCCCGCAGATAGAGAATCGTTCCGTAGTGGTAGTAAGCCCACGGGTCGGCGGGATTCTCCTGAAGATATTTCGCCAGCGCCGCCGCAATCTGCGGCTGCAGCGATTGCGCCGACTCGTAGGCGTTGCCCAGCAGATAGTACGCCGGCTTCGCGTCGGGCTGCAGCCGAACCGCCTCCAGCAAAGCGCGCGCCGCATCCTCATACTTGCCCGACAGATAGTAAGCCGACCCCAACCCGAGCTGCATGCGCCACGATTTTGAAAAAACCCGCGCCGCGTCCAGGAAAGCCGCCAGCCCCTCCTCGGCCGAGCCGTGCTGCAGCTCCGCCGCGGCGTGGTCGAACCGGAAGTCTTCGTTGTAGGGCTGCAGCTCGGCCGCCTTCTGGTACGCCCGCACCGCATCGGCGGGGCGCTTGCGAGCCTCCTCGATCGAACCCAGCAGGTCGTAGGACTCCGCCGCGGCGGGCCCCTCGCCCAGCGGCTCGAGCGCCGCGGCCGCCTTGTCGGGCTGCGACATGCGCAAATAAGCCAAAGCCAGGTTGTATGCCGCGTTGTGGTCGTTGGGCGACGCCTGATGAATGCGCTCGAGCAGCGGTATCGCCGCCGCGTACTCGCCGCGCATGGCCAGCATCGTCGCCGTCTGAGACAGCCGCGGATCGCCCGTCTTCAGCAGCCCGCCGAGTTCCTGAGCCGAGCGCGCCGCCTCCTCGCTTTGCTGGAGCAAAAGCTGGCTCTCGATCATCCCGATCATCGCCGGCGCGTCGTTCGGATCGGCCTTGAGCACCCGTTGAAAGTGCGGTAGCGCCGCGGCCGCATCGCGCTTCGAAAGAGCGATCAGGCCCGCATTGTAGTGCGCCGTGACGTTGCCGGGGTCGAGCCGCAGCGTCTCGTCGAATGCCCGGGCGGCATCGTCAAAACGCTTGAGCTGCAGATAGGTCGAGCCCAGGTAGGCATGCGCGCGCGGGTTGTCCGGCTGCAGCTTGACCGCCGCCTCGAAGCGCTTTGCGGCCTCGTCGAAATGGGTCTGCGCGGTGGCGACCAGCCCCAGCAGAATCTCGGCGTCGCCCGATTGCGGGTCGAGCTCGAGAGCATGCTCGGCCGAGCGCCGCGCGTCGTCCCAGTGCCGCTGCTGGAGGCTCGCCTGAGCCTTCTGCAACCAGGCTGAGGCGTCCGCCGAGGCCTGCAACACGGCCGCGACCAAGAGACAGGCTACGACCCTCATTCTTTCGACTTTAGCAAGCGCGAGCCGGGCGCGTGGCGCGGCACCGGGCGGGGTCGCACCCAACAAATCCTCCCAAGGGTCCCCGCGGGCGGTCCAAAACGCCAAGAGCCCGGGACTTGCGTCCCGGGCTCCCGACCTGCCCCGAGGGGCGTTAGAGGTTGTGAGTCTACCAGAGGAACTTCAGACCGAACTGGATGATTCGGCCGTCGGAAGCGCTGCGCAGCCTTCCGAACGCTCCCGAGTTGACGGTCGTGCTCGGGTTTCCAAAATTCACCTGGTTGAACGCGTTGAACAGCTCCGCGCGGAACTGAACCCGCATCGGCTCGCGGATCTGGAAATCCTTGAGCACGCTGAAGTCGGTGTTGACAGCCGCCGGACCACTGATCAGCCCGCGGCCGGCATTTCCGTAAACGCCGCGCGGCACCTGGTCGGTGGGGATGAACGCGCCGGTGTTGAAGAATTGAGCGACCATCGCACCACGGTCGGAGTGATTGATCGTGATGTTGTCGGCCGTCACGCCCGACGCCAGCATGGCGTGCTGGTCGCCGCCCGTACCGTCCAGAGCGACGTCGTCGCCCATCACGAAGGTCAAGGGTCCACCGCTCTGCGCGGTGTGAATTCCAGTCAGCGTCCAACCGCCCAACATCGTGTTGGCGAGCGGGCTGTCGAAATGCACCGGCAAGGTCCACAACCACGACGCGACGAAAGCGTGCCGCCGGTCCCAATTCGAACGCCCGCGCTCGTCACGCAGGTTGAACGGGTTGGCGACAGTGGCACCCAGGTTGTCGGTCGAGCTCATGTCGATCGACTTGGCCAGGGTGTAGGAACCCAGCACGGTCAAGCCCTTCGAAAACCGCTTGTTCAACTGGATCTGCAAGCTGTGGTACCAGCTCCGGAAGTCGTTGCCCAACAGGTAGCCGTTGGGGCTGAGGATGCCGGGCTCGAAGATCACGCGATCGTTGATGTTCTGATCGGAAGGCGCCGAGCCGTCCTTGGCCGAGGGAACATAAGCCGCGGGGTTGTAGGTCCGCAGCGCTTCGATCTTGGTGCCGATCTTGCCGGCGTAGCTGGCTTCCAGCATCATCGACGGGGTCAACTGATGCTGCACAGACAGGTTGAACGACTGCACGTAGGGCGTCCGCAAAGAGCGGTCGGTGAACACGCCGCCAACCGGCAGCGGGAACAGCGGGCAGTCGTAGCCAGGGTAAGCGCCGATCTGGCTGCAGCCGAACGCGCCCGAGGTCTGCGCCGGGGGCGCGGTCAGGCCGAGCGAGCCGTAGGGGTTTTCCACCCGGCCGCTGTAGATGTTCGAGAATCCCGCAAACGGCGGGTTCTCCTGCGCCAGCGAATCGGCGTTGATGCTCTCGTAGAACACACCATAGCCGCCGCGAACCGACGTCCGGCCGTTGCCGAACACGTCATAGGCAAACCCGATACGCGGAGCAAAGTTGTTGTAGTCGTTGCCCGCCAGTCCGCGCGGCGTGTCGCCGGGGAACAAAACGCCCAGAGGCGCGTCGGGCACCGCGCTCGACTGCACGCCGGGAGCGACCGTGTTGATGCGGTCGTTCTTCTCCACCCAGGGCAGAAACGGCTCGTAGCGAATGCCGTAGGTCAGCGTCAGCCGCGGGGTCACTTTGTACTCGTCCTGGAAGAAGAACGAGTGTGCCCAGGTGCTGGTGTCGGTGTCGCGAATGCCGAAGTTCAGCGACAGGTTGTCAAAGGCGCCGAGCATGAAGTCCGCTACCGGGTCGCCGCTTTGCGCGCCCGTGAACGAGAAGCTCGGCGAGCCGATGAACACCTGACGGAACTGCAGCTTGAGGACCTCGTAGCCCACCTTGAAGTTGTGGCTGCCCTTGATCCAGCTCAGCGTGTCGCGGAACTGGTAGTTCTTGCTGTAGAACCGCGTGGTGAAGCCGGAACCCACCGTGAAGTTGCCGCCGACGTCCATGGTGACCGCTCCGGTCGGCACGTACTGCGGCATGTTGATGCCCAGCGCGGACGGGTCGATGGTCTGCGACTGCAGTTGGTTCGAAGGCGTGTCCATAAAGGTGAACACGGCCTGGTTGATCACCGTCGGGCTGAACGTGTAGGTATCGTTCAGAACCAGGTGATGGGTATCCTGCACGAAGCTTTCCGAGATATACCCGGGGACGTTGCCCGTCGAGAACGGGTTGGAGCGCGTGTTGTGATCGCGGAAATAGCTGCCGTAGATGCGGTGCGCGTCCGACACGTTCCAGTCGGCTCGAATCATCTCCATATTGCCGTCGCGCGGGCTGGCTGCCAGCGACGACACCGTTCCGGTGGACGATTCCGGCACGTATTGCAGGAAATTCTTGGCAACCGGGCTGATGCAGCCGGGCGCGATGACGTTGCCCTGCACGCAAGGCTGTCCGGTGGGCGAGGTGTAAGGCTGTCCGGTGATCGGATCCACGGGATCCTTGAGCGTGGTGCCGATTCCGGTGAAATCGCCGTTGCGCTGCGCCGCGCTGGGAACCAACGCCTCCACGGTCGCCGCTTCGCGGCGGTCGCGGATTCCCTGGTAGGAACCGAAAACGAACAGCTTGTCGGGAACGATCGGGCCGCCGGCGGCGACGCCGAACTGGTTCTGCCTCAGAGCGGCAACCCGCGGCTGGAAGAAGTTGCGGGCGTTGAGGCTGTTGTTGCGCAGAAACTCCCACGCCGATCCGTGGAACGCATTGGTGCCGGCCTTGGACACGACGGTCACCTGCGAGCCGGGGTTGCGGCCGTACTCGGCCGCGAAGTTATGCGTCAGCACGCGCACTTCTTGCACCGCGTCGGGCGGCGGATAGTTCATACCGGTGTTGCGCGAAGGGTTGTTGAAGAACCCGCCATTGAAGGTGAACAGGTTCATGTTGGCGCGGCCGCCGTTGACGTTCATTTCCGGTCCGCCGCGCGCGTCGTTCATCTGCTGCGGCGCCTTGACGTTCAGAACGCCCGGCAAAATCTTCGCCAGACCGATCACGTTGCGGCCGTTGAGCGGCAGGTCGACCACCCGGCGGTCGTCGATCAAACCCGACAGCGTGGACGAGGTCGTATCGACCAGAGGCGCTTCGGCCGCCACCGTCACCTGCGTTTCCACCGCGCCGATGGCCAGAGTCGCGTCGACGCGCAGGTTCTGGTTCACCGACAACTGGATACCCGTCTGGGTTTGCCGTTCGAAGCCAGCGGCTTCAAAGCTGATCTCGTAGGTACCTGGCGGCATCGTCGGAAGAGCGTAGAAACCCTCCGTGTTGGTTTGCGCGGTGCGGCTGAACTGCTGCTCCACCATCTTGGCCGTCACCGTTACATCGGCAACCGCCGCGCCGCTGGGGTCCTTCGCGTAACCGCTGATGTATCCCGTGGCCAATTGGGCCGAGGCCATGGGCACAAGGCCCAGGCTCACTACAAATAGGCACGCCATGAGCGTGCACACCGGTGCTCGTAAAGACAAGAACACTGGTTCGCCTCCTTATAACTTCTTCTGTCTACGTCGGATCTTCGACTTACCCCTGGGGCCTGTTACCTACCGGAAAGAAAAGCAAGAGCGGATGCCGTGATCGCGTTATGCGGTTTCCTGTCAGTTCTGTGGCGCCACGGACTAGTTCATTTAGCGTAGCGCGGAGTTGCCAACCCTTGTCAAGGGCGTTTCAGTTTCGTGCCGCAACGGCCCTGACCGGCAAAACCGGTCGCAAGTGAACTATCACACCAAAAAAGGCGCTGTTCTAGTCCGCTATGGCACCAAACCCGGCTCTAGATCGGCCGCTAGCGGCCCGAACTTTACTCTTGGCCAGCCGCCGGACATTGTTTGCCCGGCACTGCCGGCAGGCGAACCCCGCTCGCCCAATCAAGTCGTGAACCCGCACCGCACACGAACCGCGGGCCGCTGCCTCGATGCTGTCCGCCAGACCCGAAATTTGACCCCTTTCGGTGCTGGCGTCCCTGCTCTCGGCAACGCGCGTCCTGCGATTGCGACGAACACGACTCAAACTAACTATAAACAATTGGTGACGATGAGTACAATGCCGCATTCCCTATCCGGCGCCCGTTAACGTTACAAATCGATGACAGCCATGGCAAAACACCACAGTTGAACATTCGTAGACCTAAAATAACGGGCCCGGCTGCCGCCTGACAGCACCGCCAACACGGCGAAGCGGCGCGGGCCTCCGGCCGGCAGCGCCCTCCTGCGCGGGACGGACTCGCGTTTGGCCCTTCTCGAGCCTTTGGCCTTCTCACGGTAGCGACTGGCGCTCTCGCCCGTCGGCCGCAGCGAAGCGGAGGCCCACGTTATGGCAAGCTATCAGACTGAGACGCGGCCGTTCGACGGGTGCAGGCCCGCGCAGACCGGTCAAACCGCGCCAAGTTGATCGCGGAATGGACAGAATTAACAGAAGTAACAAAAGCAACTGCGGAGGTAGCTCGATTCCCATGCAAGCAAGTGCAACTCTTCGGCCGCGCGGCGGCCCCGGCCCGCTCCGGCGGATGACCATGTCGCTGCTGGCCGTTCCTCTGCTGGCGGCGGCTCTGCCGCTGGCCGCCGCCGACCTGCCGGCCAACCGTTGGGTAGAGCTCGCCCGCGACACTGCCGGCGCGCGCCCGGGCAGCGCCATCCGCTACGCCGCCGCCTCCAGACAGTTCGTGCTGTGGGGCTTCATGAACGACGATCCGGATCTGTTGCAGGAGCAGCCCCTGATGCGGATCCCCGAATACGACGTCGTGGCCTTCGATCCCGACCAGGGCCGCTGGAGCAGCCAACTGCCGCCCGCCTGGCAGAAGCTGTGGAGCCGCCAACTGCCGCTGGCCTCCATTCCCCGCGCCTATTCGGGCATCACCACCGGCAGCGAGCGCACGGTGATGCGCGTGTCGACCGACGACGAGCAGGCCGCCCCGCGCCCCGACCTCAACGTCGTCTACGATCAGGTCGCCTACCGGCCCGCCAACGACACGTTGTACTACTTCACCGGCGGACTCACCGCCTCCTACGACGTCGCCCACCGCCGCTGGAGCGACCTGCGTCCGCACCGCTCCCCGCCGCCCGTGCTCGCCGGCTCGCTCGCCTACGATCCGCTGCACGATGAGGTGCTGCTGTTCGGAGGCGGCCACGTCGCCGAGAGCGCCATCGATGGCGACCGTGCCCAAGCCGGTATGCCGCAAAGCAAGGTGCGCGGTTATACGGGCGGCTGGGCTTACAGCATCGCCGACAACACCTGGCGTCCGCTCGAGACCGCCGCCGCGCCGCCGCCGCGCATGAACACCCGCGTCGTTACCGACACGCGCAACAACGTGCTGGTGCTGTTCGGAGGCGACAGCCAGAAGGCTTTCTTAGCCGACACCTGGCTGTTCGATCTGCGCACGCGTACCTGGAAGAAATCGGCCGCGCCAGGCCCACCGGCCCGAGCCGGTCACTTCACCGTCTACGACCCCGAGAGCGGCATGGTGATCGTCGGCGGCGGCTACAATCGCGCCGATCTCTCCGACATGTGGGGTTATGACGCCACCCACGACCGCTGGCAACGCCTTGCGGGCGAGGTTCCCACCGGCTTTTATCTCAGCGCCGACATCGCCCCCGAGCGCCGCCTGATCGTCCTGGTTACCAGCACGCGCAAGCCCGACGACCGCATGACCTGCAACCTTCTGTTTCCGGTGCGCACCACCTACGGCTTCCGCATCGACGCCGCAACGCTCGCCGCTGGCGGCGGTCCGCCGGTGGCCAACGGCCCGATTCCCAAGCGCGATCCCGAGGAAATGAACGGCGCCGCACCCGACCCCGCGCGCCGCGCCGCGCAGGCCGCGCGGCTCGAAAATCTGCCCGAGAACCAATGGGTTCTGCTCGACGAGCCGGGCCGCGTGGCCCCGGCCCGCACCTGGGGCGGCGCCACCTTCGACACCGACCGCGGACGCATCCTTTACTGGGGCGGCGGCCACTGCGGTTATGAAGGCAGCGACGTCGACGCCTACGACGTCATCGAGCACACCTGGTTGGGTGAAACCGAGCCCGAGTACCCCGAGCGGCTGTGGAATCACGGCGTGCGTCCGGCCGGCGTCACCTTCGACGGCGCCCCCTGGAGCGAGCACGGCCGCAGCATCTACGCCTACGACCCCAATCTGAAAAAACTCGTCATGGCCGATGGCATCCGGCTCACCACCGGCTACGAGCCGGGATGGGTTCATGGCTACCCGGAGATCAGTACCGCCGCGCCCGATGCGCTCATCAGCGAACCCTCGTCCTATCGCAAATTCGCGACCTTTCTCTACGATGAGGACGCAAAGACCTGGGAGATCGCCGGTCCGGCGCCGGCCGGGCTCGACACCCTGGTCACCACGCCGCTGGGCGTGATGGGCGTGCCGGTGAGTTGGTCGGCGCGGCTCAACGACGCCGGCTACAACCGTCTCTGGCGCCCCACCGATCCGCCCGTCGACAATGCCGTCTATCTCTACCGCAACCGGCGCTGGGAGAAACTCGGCCCCCCGCAGGCCTCACCCCAGAATCTTTACGAAATGACCAGCCTGGCCTGGGACTCCAAACGCCAGCAACTTCTCCTGCACGGAGGCGGCGAGCGCCGCGACGAGCTATGGGCCTTCGACTGGAAAACCAAGCATTGGAGCAACCGCAACCCAAAAGTCGCCGCCCCCGCCGGCGCGCCGCCGCCCGTCTGCGGCCGCGAATCGGTCTACCTGCCGCAGCAAGACGTCCTGCTCACCTACGCCGGCCCCGACAACACCTGGGCCTACACGCCGTCGGACAACTCCTGGCGCAAGCTCTCCATTCCCTTCGAAGCGGGCAACGATCTACCGCGCCACAGCAGCCAAAATCGGGCCATGGTCTACGACCCCAGGCACAACGTCGTCTTGCTCGTACTGGGGGGCCGGGGCGACATGGGCAAAGCCTCGGTCTTCGCACTGAGCTACAACAACGCCACGGCCGTGAGCGGGGTCGAGAAATAAACGCTGGCTTGGCGACGCCCGGGGGCTGACGGCCCGCAAGGCTTCAGCGAGCCGTCAGCGCGGGACCTGTTTGGGATTGTGCGGACGATGCCGCCCCGCTACCCCCGGCCGCCGGCTTCCTGCCCCGATAGCAACGACCCCAGCCGGATGGTGCGCCGCACCTGACGCGAGGCGTGCAGATGCTCGCCATAGATGCCTAGCAGGTCGCTGCGCGTGACAATCCCCGTGACGTGACCGGGGTGGTCGGCCTTGACCAGAGGCAATCGCCCGACGCCTTCGGTGACCATTCGGTCCATGGCCTCGCGTACCGATGCGGTCTCCAGAATCACGACCGGCGGGCGGTTCATCACTTCCGCCAAGAGCATCGAAGCATCGAGTTCATCGCTGGCGATATCTTTGCGCGTGACGACGCCCACGATGGCCTGCTGTCGGCTCAGCACCGGAAAGCCGGTATGGGAGCTGCCCGGCTGGTGCGAGCCCAGCCAGCGGCGCACTTCACCCACGGTCTGCTCCGCCCGCAAACTCACCACTTCCAGCGAGGCCGCATCGCGGACCGCAATGCCGGCGAGCATATCGACCGAATAGTCGCCGCTGACGTGCAGCCCTCGCCGGGCGATTTTCTCGGTCATGATCGAGGTATCCATCATCAGCCTTGCGATCAGATAAGCCATGGTGCACCCGCCCAGCAGCGGCAGCAGCGCGAAGGGCTGCATCGTGGTTTCAAAGGCGAACACCACCGAAGCCAGCAGCGCTTGCGAGGCGCCGGCAAAGATGGCGGCCATGCCGACCAGGGCGGCCATTCTGGGATCCAGCCCGAGCCCGGGCAGCGACGAGGCGAGCGCTCCCCCCAGCAGCGCCCCGGCGGCCCCGCCAAACGTGAACAGCGGGGCGAGGGTGCCGCCCGAAGTGCCGCTGCCCAGAGAAATACTCCAGGAAACGAACTTCAGCACGAGCAGCGCCAGCAAGGCCTTCCCCGTAATCGCGCCGCCCAGGATGTTATCGATGTTGTCGTAGCCGACACCCATCGTCAGCGGCGCAAAGTAGCCCACCACGCCGACCGCGATCGCACCCAGCGCCGGCCACCACATCCAATGCAGCGGCAGGCGCTCAAAACCGTCCTCGATCGCGTAGATGGCGCGCGTGGCCCAAACCGCGGCGACACCGATCACCGCGCCGAGCCCGATGTAGCCGAGAATCGCCGGCCCCGAAGGCGCCGCCAGCGCCGGAATCGCGAAAATCGGCTTCGCGCCGCTGAACGCCATGCGCACTCCGGCGGCGATCGTGCTGGCCAGCGCGACCGGAATGAACGAGCGCGCCCGGTATTCGAACAACAGCAGTTCAATCGCCAGCAGCACCGCCGACACCGGGCTGCCAAAGGTGGCGGCCATGCCCGCCGCCGCGCCCGCCGCCAACAGCGTCTTGCGTTCGTCGGGGCTGGTCTTCATGAGTTGGCCGCACAACGACCCCAATGCCCCGCCGGTGGCAATGATCGGGCCTTCGGCGCCGAACGGTCCCCCGGTGCCGATGGCGATCGCCGCCGAAAGCGGTTTGAGAAACGTCAGCCGCGGCGGCACGCGGCTCTCGTTGAACAGCACCTGCTCCATCGCTTCGGGAATGCCATGGCCGCGGATGGCTTCCGAGCCATAGCGCGCCATCAAACCGACGATGACGCCGCCGCACACCGGCACCACGATCACCCAGGCGCCCAGATGATGCTCTGCGGGCGAAACAAAGGCCACCGACCAGCGGCCATAGAAGGAGAGATTGGTAATCAGGCCGATCAGCCGGGTCAGCCCCTGGGCTACGAAACCGGCAGCCACAGCGATGGGGACCGACAGGCCGACCAGCAACAAGAGCCGTTTGCCGGCCACCGCGCGCACTCGGCCGACATGGGCCGACTCCAGGGCCGGTCCCATCGACGGCGCGACGGGAATCCCCCCGGTTGTAGAGGATCGCGAGACCTCGTGGTCTGACATGCAAAGAGTTCCTTTCGGACTGCAGAGGCGGACGGGGCCTCCTATCCTAGTATCACCTTCCACATCGTATTCCCTCCCACAGCCTCGTTTCCATGGAGCAGCATGGCGCCGTTTTGAGCTGCTGCTCCACGCAACAGAGGCCCTTCGGGGACGCCGGGCTATTGTCGCGAGTTCTACGATTTGTACGAATTCGGGTGGTACTGGCGCCCGGATCGAACGGGAACCTCGGATCCACAATCCGTTTTGGGGCTGTTTTTTTGGGGCGTTGAGAACAAGAGGAGAAGGGTCTCGCGACCGTGCCCGTTCTGAAGGCGGCCAACGTCACTGCCGGAGGGCCACTGCACGTGCCCAGTAACCGAGGGAGACTGCGGCGATCATTGCCAAGCCACCCAACAGAGCCCAAAGGCCCAGGACAACGCCCAGCGACATAGCCACGCCGCCGAGTAACAGGCCTCGACTGGCAGGGTAACGGTCCGAACCACCTGTGTGAATTACTGGAACGCGCGCTACTCCACGTGACAGTTGGCCGCACGGATCTGGCCTTGAGAATCCGCCAGCGGACCGCTGCCGATCCAGCTCAGAACACCCCCGACCGCGAGTGCAACCGAGCCCGCGACGAGACGACTCCCATGAGGGTCGCCGGGTCATCCATGCGGCCCTGATCGGGGATGGGGCTGAGGATGCGACCGAGCAGTCAGCGCTTTCGAAACGTGGGCGGGGGGTTACCGGCGGCCACCCCGGCTTCCCCTGGGCGGTGCGGGACGCCGCCCGCTTTTTCGAAAGCGTCTGGGAGCCTGGGCGGGCCCTTGGGCCTCACTCGCCGCCGCTGTGCCTCCGACCGGTATCGTTACTTGCGAGTTGAGCGCATCGGGGCCGGCGACTTCCAGGTATGCGAACGGCGCGCGCGCATCGGCGGGCACTTTGATATTGAGTTGGTACAGCCCGGGCAACTGAGGGGCCAGACCCGAATAGACAATACTGGCATCCGAACCGTCGAGGTCCGACGAAATCGGCTCGGTCGTTGTACTGAAGGGATCCACCGGACCCAGAGTTCCGGCGGCCACCGGCGGGCTGACCGCGCCCAAACCCGTCAGGAAGACCGCTACCGTTTCGCCCGGCAGTGCCGGGTTTTGCGGCGTGATCAGCGAATAGTCGGGATGCAGCGCGGCGGCGTATCCAAGACCGGTCGTGGGAACGGTGAAGATCCCGGGAGAGGTGTTGTTGACGAAGACCGTCACATGGTTGCTCTCCGTCCCGTCGCGCACGGCGTGGATTTCGGCCACTGGGCCCGTGACGTCATAGGGCATGACGACCGAAATCTGGGTCGGGCTGACCACATAAACCGGCGCCAGTTCGCCGTTGATCAGCACCTGCAAACCCCCGAGCGTAGTCGGGAAAGTGCCGTCGACGAAGAGTTCACCATCATCCGCAAAGCCGGTGCCGAACATGGTCACCAGGGTGCCTGGGGCCAGGCCCGCGGTGAAGGGCACGAAACTCGCGCCGTTCAGCACGCCGGTGGGACTCAAGAAAACTCCCGAGCCCTGCGCGGGAGTCACCGCGACACCCACGCTAATCCCCAGATAGTCCTTCAAGCCCACGCCTACGCGGAACTGGTGGCTGGCGCCCAATACATAGCTCTCCCCGAGGAAATCGTCGTGGAGGCCCTCGGAATCCAGCGCATAGTAGTCGGAAAACGTGAAGTCATAGGCGTCGGCGTCGGGCGCTTGCAACAACCGCTGGTGCGCCACCAGGTTGCCGTGACTCGAGTCCCCTAAGGTGCTCCCATAGGCTTGGAAGGCCCCATAGTAGGTATCCAGCGCAGGCACCGCAGGCTGCCGGTTTACGTCCACACCGGCGCTGTAGAAGAGACCGTTGAGGGCGTCGGGGGAAACGTCGCTCGCCGCGCGCACGCCCACGAACATGTCCCACGCGTTGGTACCCCCGCCGAAGATGAATTCACCGTCCGGGGAGACGTACAACCGCTGGTCCCCGGCCAGCAGAGTCTGGGCCGCCGGCGTGCCGCCGAAGCTCAGGGTGCCGACGCCGGCGCTGAACGAATACGTCGCGCTATTGACGACCTGGTTCACCGGAGTGTAGTCGCCGCCGATGAAACCGTCGGCGTTCACGCTCGCCAGTCCGCCGTTGCCGTCGGGCGTGAGCCGATAGAGGGCGTCGCGCGCCTGATCCATGTTGAGGTTCGGGAAGTTGACATAGGCCACGGCATACGTCGAGTTGAAGCTACTGGTTGTAGGTGAGGCGGCGCGAGCGGCGATGAACAGGTTGTTGACCGCGCTTTCCGTGCTGCTGCCGATGAACACGTCGTGTGAGACGCCGCCGTAGACATTCCCGCCGTACTGGCCGTCCCGGGCGAGGAAGCCCAACCCGCTGGCGGCGATCCGATAAGTCCCGCTGAGCGCGAAGTTGGAACTGCTGCTGCTGTTCGAATCCCAGACAGTCGCCTGGATCTGATATCCGCCCGCGCCGTCGAAGGTGATGGTGCCGTCTTCGGTGACAGCCTGGTTGAGGGTGTTGGAGCCCTGAGAGTCGGTGAGCCAGGTTACTTCGCGATAGTTAAAGGTGCCGTTGAGCAGACTGTTGCCGCTGGTGTCCCAGTCGACTTGGGCGGCCGCGGGATGCGCCGCCAGCGCTGCCGAGACGACCAAAACGAATAGCGAAGAGCGTCTGAGGAATGTCATGGCATTGTAAAAAGGTAATCGCTCCAGCCAGCGGGGCCGTGAACCTCACCCATTCTTTCACGAAACCGCTCCCGGTTCCACTGGAGAATCCGCCAGCCGGCGAAGAAAACTTCCCCAGTTTGGGGGGAGCGGCGGGCGGCCTTCCCGGCCGAACCGTTTGCCCGCGCCCGGCCATTAAATCTTCCTTGCTGTCTTTTATGGTCTCTGGTAGACTCGTCAGCTATGATCGCACGCAAAGCCTGCATCTACCTGTATTTGGCTGTCGGCGCGACCCTGCTGAGCGCCCAGAATATCACCTACTTGGCCGCCAACCCAGAGGGTCACTCGTTTGAATTTGTGGCCCGTGGGAGTCAGACGGGTGACAACGCGACGACATTCGGCTACTTGAGTCATGTGGATGGCATGGACGACGCTGCGTTGTTCTCGACCAGTGGCGTCCCAGCCGGCACCAAGAGCGAAGTCAACGCCAGAATGACGTTGGTCACGACGCTAACGTTCACCGACCGATTTGTAAACGCGAACCTGGTCATCGGTGTACAAGATGAAACCTTGACGATTTACTTCAGCGAATTTCCCACAGCCCGCGATTTCACCAAGCCGGAGACCTTCAGCCAAGGCACCGCGGTGGCGACCTTCCACAACCGGGCGCAAACCATCTTGAACGTACAGACCCCGATCAGCGAGCAGGGTCCGGGCCGCGCCGTTGTCCAGGCCACCACGGAAGCGAACCAGGAGAGCAGCACGGTTTTCACCCTGGACGGAAATCGCTATGCGTTCGGACAGATCGGATCGACCTACAAACTCGTATCCGCCGGGGAAGGAACGCTCACCAGCGTGAGTCCTTTGGCGGCTACCTTCGTGTTTGGGGGCTACGCCGAACTACCGAATCGCCGCAGGACCGTCCTGCGCTTCTAGAAACTTTCCGTGATTCGAGCGGGCAAGACTTGAAGGTCTCGGCCCCGCGATGACAGCCGTGCCTGCCGGGACAAGTGTCGCGATCGTCGGCATCGGGTGCCGTTTCCCCGGGCATGCGAATTCCCCGGAAGAGTTCTGGCGTCTGCTCTGCGGCGGAGTCGATGCGATCCGCGACATTCCGGGCGAGCGTTTCGATCTCCAACGGTTCTACGATCCCGATCCCTCCAAGCCCGGCCGCTCCTACGTGCGGCGCGCCGGCATTGCTGATCACAGCGGACCTTTCGATGCGTCGTTCTTCGGCATCTCGCGCCGCGAGGCGGTTCAAATGGACCCTCAGCAGCGCCTGCTGCTGGAAGTGGTCTGGGAAGCGTTCGAGGACGCCGGCTTACCGGTCGAGCAAATCGCCGGAACGCGGACCGGTGTGTACGTCGGGATCGCGAGCCACGACTTCGCGAGCATGCTGGCGCGTGAGGCGAACCGCAATCGCATCGGTTCCCACAGCCTCACCGGGACGGCAAGCAGCATCGCCGCCAACCGGCTGTCGTATCTGTTCGATCTGCGCGGGCCGAGCATGGCGATCGATACCGCCTGCTCTTCCTCTCTCACAGCCGTACACTTGGCCTGCCGCAGCCTGGTGGCTGGAGAATGTGAATTAGCTCTCGCCGCCGGCGTCAACCTCTTTCTCTCCCCCGAAACCGCCATCACCATGGCGAAGGCGTCCATGCTCGCTCCGGACGGGCGTTCCAAAGCCTTCGACGCGCGGGCCAACGGCTACGCGCGCGGCGAGGGCGCCGGCATCGTCGTGCTGAAACCCTTGGCGCTGGCAGAACGCGACCATGACCGGATTTATGCGGTCGTGCGCGGCACGGCCATCAATCAGGATGGACGCACCGTCGGCATGACCGTGCCGAGCGCGGCCGCGCAGGCGTCGATGATCCGCGAGGCGCTGCGCGAGGCCGGCGCGTCGCCTTCCGAGGTTCAGTATGTCGAGGCGCACGGTACCGGCACACCCACCGGAGATCCCATTGAGGCCGCCGCGATCGGCGAGGTGTTCGGCCAACGGGATGCCGGCAGCCCTTGTATCCTCGGTTCGGTCAAGACCAACATCGGACATCTGGAAGCGGCGGCGGGCCTAGCCGGCCTGATCAAGGCGGCGCTGGCGCTGAAGCATCAAACGATCCCGCCCAGCCTGCATTTTGAGACGCCCAATCCCGCGATCCCGTTTGAGCGGCTACGGCTCCGTGTGGCAACCAGTTTGCAGCCCTGGCCTCCTACGCTTGGACGGGCCATGGCTGCGGTGAATTCCTTTGGGGTCGGCGGCGCCAATGCCCACGTGCTGCTGGAGGCCCCTCCTCCGGATCCGCTTCCCCCGACGCAGGGATCGGATGAGTCCGCGAAGCCCTGCGTCCTGCTGCTTTCCGCCAAGACTCCGGAAGGCCTCAGCGACGCGGCGCGGCGCCACCTCGAATTTCTGCGCGACCCGAAGGCCGCGGTCGAGGACGTCTGCTATACCGCCGCAGTCCGGCGGACACACCATCAGCACCGCATGGCGGCCGTTGCCGCTGCGCCAAAGGAGTTGGCTAACGGGCTCGAACAGGGCGCTCCGGGTGCGATCACCGGATCCGCTCCCCACGACGGCGCGCCGAAACTGGCCTTCGTGTACTCGGGAATGGGACTGCAACGCGCCGGAATGGGGAAGCAACTGCTGCGCTTGGAACCCGTCTTCCGCCAGGTACTGGAACAATGCGACGCTCTGCTTCAGCCGTGGGCCGGATGGTCTTTGTTGGACGCCTTTGAGGATGAGGACGAGTCGCGTGCCACCGAGCCCGCCGTGGCGCAGGTCACGAACTTCGCTCTCCAGGCGGCGCTCACGGATCTATGGCGGTCGTGGGGGGTGATCCCGGATGCGGTGACGGGCCACAGCGTCGGGGAAGTGGCGGCGGCCTACGCGGCGGGTGCCTTGAGTCTTGAGGACGGTTTACGGCTGGCCTATCATCGGGGGCGGCTGGCGCAGCGGGCCAGCGGTAAGGGCGGCATGCTGGTGGCTTCCGTTTCGGCCACCGACGCCGCGACGCTGGTGTCCCGCTACGATTCGCGCGTTGTATTGGCCGCGGTGAACAGCCCGGCTTCAGTCACCTTTTCGGGCGACCGCGATGCTCTGTCCGAAATAGCGGCAGATCTGGAGAAGCAACAATTGTTCGCCCGGTTCGTGCCCGTCACGGTGCCCTATCACGGACCGGCCTTGGATCCATTCCGCGACGAGCTGCTCGACAGCCTGCGGCCGCTATCGCCCGGGCGGCTGAACATCCCAATGGTTTCCACCGCCTTCGGGGATTGGGTGAATGGCGTGCCTTTGGAGGCCGATCACTGGTGGAACGAGTTTCGCAACACCGTGCAATTCGAGCGGGCCCTAACCTTGCTGATTGAGGATGGCGCCGGGATATTCCTGGAGATCGGACCGCACTTCTCTCTGAAGGCGCCGATTTCCGAGTGCCTGGCCCACCGGCCGGCGACGGTGCTCTCCTCGTTGCGGCGAGGCGAGGACGACCGCCTGGCCGTGCTCCGCGCGGCCGCTGCACTTCATGTCCATGGACGCTCCGTGGACTGGCACAACGTATTCCATCAACGCGGCCGCTGCGTGGCGCTCCCGCTATACCCCTGGCAACGAGAAAGCTACAGAACGGACTGGAATGCGGGACAGTCGGACGCAGGCCAGCCCGCCGGCGCCGACAGCGGCCACCCGCTTCTGGGGGTACGCATCCACTCCGCCCGGCCATGCTGGCAGGCGAACCTGGCCGACGATCGCCTGAGCTACCTGGACGGTCATGTGGTGCAGGACGCGGTGGTCTTCCCCGCCGCCGCTTACGTGGAGACCAGTCTGGCCGCGGGCGATGCGTTGTGGCCGGGCGCCGGGGCCGACATCGAGCAGTTGGAATTCCGCAAAATGCTCGTTCTTCCCGAAGGCCGCGCGTCATTGACTCAGTGGACCTGCGATGCCGAGGGCGCCTTCGAGATTTTTTCGGCCTCCGGCGCGGCCGCCCCCGGTACATCGTGGACGCTGCATGCGGCGGGGCGCCTGCGGAAGAAGGAGCCCTCCGAAGAGCCCGCCGCGTTCGATGTGGCGGCGATTCGCGCGCGCTGCGGCGAAGAGATTCCCCTCGCGGATTGGTACGAGTGGTATCGCGGGCAAGGCCTGAACTATCAGGGCGTCTTCCGCGGTGTCGAAGCCGTTTGGAAGGGGCGCGGCGAGGCGCTAGGGCGAATCCGGCCGACCGATGACGCAGGCGGTTATCGCATTCACCCCGGCCTGCTGGATTCCGCGTTTCAGGTGCTCGGCGCGGCGATCCATGGCGATGCCGGCCAGGGCACGATGCGGGGCTCGCTGTTGCCGGCTTCCGTGGCTGCGGTGCGCTGGTACAGACCCGGCGTGGTTCCCCTCTGGGCCTACGCAAGCTTGCACGAGTCCCAGCCGGACGCTTTCGAGGGCGACATCCACCTGTTGGACGACCAGGGACGCCCGGTGGGGTCCATCGAGCGCCTGCGCTGTCTGCTGGTCGGTGCGCCGGAGCCGACCGAAGATGGCGGCGATCTGCTGTATCGGGTGCAGTGGCGGGAGCATTCCGTCGAGAGCCGGCCGCGTCTGGAGTCACCCGCGAACGCGATGGCCGCGGCCATCGAGGCCGCTCCGCGAATTGCCGCCTCGACTCGCATCGCTGAGTACGACACACGTGTCGAGGAGTCGCTCAACCGACTGGCGGCGGCGTACATTCGCGCGGCGCTCGACCGTTTGTGTGAGGCCGCCGGACTTGCCCCGGATACGGGCTTTGCAACGCCGCCCGAGCGGCTGGGAGTGATTGCGCGCCATCAACCTCTGTTCGGCCGGTTGATCGAAATTGCCCGCAAGTTCCCGGGTGACATCCGGGACGGCGCAGGCTGCCGCCGGCTCGCGGCGGCCCTCCGCGAAGCTCACCCGATTTCGGGCGGCATGGTCGATCTGGCCTCTCTCTGCGGCGAGTCGCTGGACCAGGTGCTGAGCGGCGCGCTGGAGGCGCAGGAACTGCTGTTCGGCCCGGGCGCCATCGAGTGTCTCAGCGATTTCTACTCCAATAGCGCCGTAACCTCCTACTACAACCAGTCGGTCGCCGAAATCGTGGGGGCGATCGCGCGAGAAAGATCCGGAACCGCGAAACTGCGAATTCTCGAGGTGGGCGCTGGTACTGGCAGCGCGACGGCATTTGTGCTGCCCAAGCTTCCTGAGGGCTCGGCAGATTACGTCTTTACGGATATTTCGCCCTTTTTCCTGTCCCGCGCCCAACAGCGTTTCGCCGGGCAGCAGGACCTGTACTTCGCTCTGCTGGATATCGAAACAGCACGATCCGAAGGCGTTCTTCCGCACGCCGAGTTCGATGTGATCATCGCAGCGGACGTACTGCATACGGCTACGGATGTCCCGGAGGCCATCCGGAACCTCCGGCGGCGGCTCGCGCCCAGCGGCCTGCTGATCCTGCTCGAAGTCACGCGCACCGTCGTATGGTCGGACATCGTCTTCGGGCTCTTCCCGGGATGGTGGCGATTGTCCGGCCCGGAAGCTCGCGCCAGCCATTCCTGTCTCTCCAAACAGGAGTGGATCGATCTTCTGAGCGGCGAAGGGCTGGATGAGATCGCGACTTTGCCGGAGCTCCAATGCAAACGCCCCACCGCAACCGTGTTCGTTGCCAGGCAACCCCCGGGCAAAGGCAGAGAGTGGCTGATCCTGCCGGATCACGGCGGCGTCGCGGAGCAGATCGCGCAGGCTCTCAAGCGGCGTGGCGAAGTTCCTCTTCTCGTCAACCAGGCGCTTCCGGAAGATCTCGGCACGCGCGCCTGGGCCGGAGTGATCCATCTCGCGAGCCTCGATCAGCCGCCGTCGCCGGAACTGACCGCCTCCGAGGTGATGGAATTCCAGGCGACCACCTACGAGGGGATTGTGGATCTGCTGCGTGGACTGACCACGCGCCGGGACGAGCTGCCTCCGATTTGGTTGGTGACTGCCGGAGCCCAGTGCGCCGGCCCCGAGGACCCGCTGCGGAACGTTCCGCAATCCGGCTTGTGGGGGCTGGGACGCGTCCTGGCTGTCGAGTTTCGCGCCGCCAGTTGCCATCTGGTCGATCTGAGCGCTACGTGCGAGTCGCGGGAAATCGAGTTGCTAGCGGACTGCCTGGTTAACAACGACACCGAAGACGAGTTGGCGTTCCGCGGCGGGGAATGCTTCGCGGGACGGGTGGAACCGGCGGCCCGCGACGAGTTTCGTTGCGAAACAGAGCGGGTGGCGGCGGTCGCTTCCGCGCAGTTGAGGCTGGAGGTCGGAGAGGTAGGGTCGCTCGATTCTCTGTCTCTCCGCGAGGTGCGCCCGGTTCGGCCCGGACCGAAGGAACTGCTGGTCAAAGTGAGCGCCGCGGGGCTCAACTTCCGGGACGTCATGCTGGCGCTTGGCGTGCTGCCCGTAAGCGAGCCGGCCATCGACAGCAGCCTGCCGCTGGGCTTTGAGTGTGCCGGTGTGGTGGTAGACGTCGGCGCAGACGTGCGGAATTTCGCCCCGGGCGACGAAGTGATCGCGGTGACGCACGGCGCCTTCGCGTCCCACTCGATCGTCCGCGCCGCCGCGGCGGTTCCCAAACCGGCGTGGTTGAGCTTCGAAGATGCCGCCACCATCCTGGCTGCCTTCGCCACGGTACAACACGGACTGCATCACCTGGCGGGTGTCGCGCCCGGCGAGCGAGTCTTGATTCACTCGGCAACCGGCGGCGTCGGCATGGCCGCCATTCAGCTCTGCCGGGCCGTGGGCGCCGAGATCTTCGCCACCGCGGGAAGTCCGGAGAAACGCGCGCTGCTTCGCTCGATGGGGATTGCGCACGTCATGGATTCCCGCTCCTTGTCCTTCGCCGATGAGATCTTCGAAATCACCGCGGGGGAAGGCGTGGACGTGATTCTGAATTCGCTTCCCGGCGAAGCGATCTCCAAGGGCCTCTCGATCCTGCGGTCCGGCGGCCGTTTCATCGAACTTGGCAAGCGCGACCTGCTGGACAACTCGCGCATCGGCCTTCTTCCATTCGAGAAGACCTTGTCGTTTTTCACCATCGATCTGGACCGCATGTTCCGGGAAAGCACCGAGAAAGTCGGAAAGCTGGCCGCGGAGGTGATGGAAGGATTCGCGGACGGCCGCTATACGCCGCTTCCCCGCGCGGATTTCCCGCTGACCGACGCGCCGGCGGCATTCCGCCGCATGTCGCAGGCCAAGCACGTTGGTAAAATCGTGCTCACCGCGCACGAGCCCGAGTACCGCGTAAAACCGACCCGCTCCCAGTGGCTCTTCCGCAAGGACGCGACCTATCTCATCACCGGCGGATTGGGCGGCGTCGGGCTGGCCGTGGCGAAGTGGATGCTCACCCAGGGGGCGCGGAACCTCGTCCTGATGGGGCGCCGCAGCACGCCCGCGCCGGTCAACCAGGGCGACTACGATGAGCTGCTGCGTTCGGACGCCCAGGTGCGATTTCTGCCGGGTGACGTTTCGCTCGAAGCCGACGTCAGGCGCGTGCTGTCCACGATTCGCGCCGAAATGCCTCCCTTGGGCGGCGTCCTGCATGCCGCCATGGCTCTCGCGGACGCCGCACTCCTCGATTTGACGCCGTCGGACTGGCGTTGCGCCCTGGCGCCCAAAGTGTGTGGAGCCTGGCTTCTGGACCGCCTCACCGCGGGCGAGAAGCTGGATTGCTTCGTGCTGTTTTCTTCCGCGGCGTCCATCGTGGGCAGCCCCATGCAAGGCAACTACGCGGCCGCCAACGCGTTTCTCGACGGGTTGGCTCACAATCGCCGAGCGCGCGGCCTGCCGGGCCTCTCGATGTGCTGGGGCTTTCTATCGGGCACCGGCTACGTTTGGCGACAGCCTGAAGTGCAGCGATATCTCGAGTACCTTGGCCTTCGTCGCGTCACCGTGGCCGAGGCTCTCGATGCGCTGGAAATCCTGTTGCGGAGCCAGCAGCCTCAGGCCATCGTGGGACGCATGGAATGGAGCCAGTTCTGGCGTTCATTTCCCGCCGCCTCACGGCGATTCTCCGCTTTACCCGGTGTTGGGGAGGCGTACGAGCCGGTCCAGCGGGCCGGGGAACCGGGCTCCGCCCTGGCGGTGCTGCGGCAGGCCGATCCCGCGAGCAGGCGAGACGCCGCCTGCGCCTACGTGGTGCAGCGGGTGGCCAAGGTTCTGACCGAACCCGAGTCGAAAATCGACGTCGATGCCGCGCTGACAAATATTGGTCTGGATTCCCTGATGGCCGTGGAGCTGCAGACCCTTTTCCATGTGGATCTGGGCATTCGCATCGCCGCCACACGACTGTTGCAGGGCCTCACGGTGCGCGGCTTGGCTGACCTGATTCTGGCCCGCATCGATGACGAAACGCCGCCTGGCTCGCAGAACGCGGCGCCGGCCGGCGACCTCGCGCAGCGCAACCTGCCCCTGGCCCTGGAGCAACGACGCCTGTGGTTCCTGCAACAGATGCATCCCCGCAGTCCGGTCTACAACATCCCCCTGGTGGTGCGCTTCTCCGGGGCCCTGAACGCGTCTCTGCTTCATCGGACCGTGCGGGAAGTCGCGCAGCGTCATGAAGCGCTGCGGGTCACCTTCGTCGTCGAGTCCGGCGAAGTGGCGCAGCGAATCGCTCCGCGTATCGACGTGATGATGCCCGAGATCGACCTGGCGGCCCTATCCGCCGAACAGCGTGAGGCCGAAGTGGTGCGGCTCAAGCACGAGGAAGCAGCGCTTCCGTTCGAGCTGGACCGTGGGCCGCTGATTCGCACCAAGCTGTTGCGCCTGTCCCCGGAGGAGCACATCCTGTTCATCACGATCCATCACTTGATCGTCGATGCCTGGTCGGTACCGGTCATTGCGCGGGACACCGCTGTGATTTATCAGCGCTTGATCAGCGGCGAGCCTCCCACGCTGCCCTCGCCCGCGCCCGGCTATGCGGACTTCATCAGCTGGCAGCAGGCCCACGACGCCGCAGACCAGCTCGCCTACTGGAAGAAGCAGCTTGCCGGCGTGCCGCGTCTCCGACTTCCCGCGGACCGCCCACACCCTCCGGACCGTACCTTCCGCGGAGCGCGGCTGGAATTCCTGCTCGACAGGGAAGTCGTCGAGCGCCTGGAACGATGCGGGCGCGCCGGCGGAGCCACGTTGTTTATGACCTTGCTCGCCGCATTCGAGGTCCTGCTGCATCGTTATTCGGGACAGGGCGATTTCTGCGTCGGCGCGCCGGTGGCCGCTCGAGCCAGGGAAGAGGCCATGGACCGCGTCGGCTGCTTCGTCAACACGCTCGCCATGCGCGCGCGGCTCGCCCCTGAAATGACGTTCCGGGATTTGCTGCGTGGCGTCCGCGAGACCGTGCTGGAAGCCTATGAACATCAGGACGTGACTTGGGAGACGATTGTTGAGGCCGTGCAGCCGGAACGCGACGCCAGCGTCCCTCCCATTTTTCAGGTGTTGCTGGTGATGCACCAGATCGCCCCGGAACGAGTGGAGTTTCCCGGGCTCGTGATGGCCGCGGAATACACCGGCAATCAAAGTACGACGTTCGACGCAGTGCTGCTGATCGATACCGCGCGGTGCGAGGCGGCGATCGAATACAACACCGACATTTTCGAAGCCGCCACGATCGAGCGAATGAGCGGGCATTTGCAGGAGCTGCTGGCGGCCATTCCAAGCCGGCTGGACGCTCCGTTACGCGAGCTCCCCATTCTGACCGAGGCCGAGCGCCGCCAGGTGCTGGTCGGCTGGAATTCTTCGCCGGCCCCGTGGCGGAACCAGGGTTGTCTCCACCATCTGGTTGAAGAGCAGGCGCGGCGCACACCCGATGCGATAGCCGTGATCGGGGAATCGCAGTCGTTGACGTATGCCCAGCTCGACCGCGCCGCCAATCACCTGGCGAGGCGGCTCCAGACGCACGGCGTGCAGCCGGAGTCGCGGGTGGCGATCTGCGCCGGGAGGTCTCCCCTGGCCGTCACTGCAATGCTGGCGATTCTCAAAGCGGGCGGCGCGTTTGTACCCCTTGACCCGGCGTACCCGGAGGACCGGCTCGGCTTCATGCTGCGCGATTCCGCCCCGCATCTGCTGTTGACCGAGCCGCAACTCGCCGCGGGGTTGCGCGAGCGGTTCGGGACCATCGCCGTACCCTTAGACATCGAAGAACTCTGCAACGTGCGGGAGGCGGCCCCTGTCGAGTCCGCGGTCCAGGCGGCGAACCTGGCGTACTTGATGTACACATCCGGCTCGACCGGAGAGCCCAAGGGCGTCTTGATCGAGCATCGCGCGATTTGCAACCAGATTCTGTGGCGCCAGAACGCGTTCCCGCTCGGGCCGTCCGACGCCGTGCTGCAATCCACGCCGTTGAGCTTCGATCCTTCGGTTTGGGAGATTTTCGGACCGCTGTCAGCCGGGGCCACGGTGGTGATTCCGGAGGGACGGGGCGCATCCGACGGCGCGGCCGCCGGCCGGATGATTCGCAACCACGGCGTCACCGTACTCCACGGCGTGCCGTCGCTGCTGCGGTCTCTTCTTGACCAGCGGGCGCTGGCCGGGTGCGATTCGCTGCGGCACGTTTTTTGCGGCGGCGAGCCGCTCGACAACCGGCTCGTCGAAGAACTCCGCGCAACCTCGCGCGCCGCGATTCACCAGCTCTACGGCTGCACGGAAACGTCCGTCGACGCAACGTGCCTGCCCGATGTGACGGCGGGCCAGTACACGGCGCCGCCCGTTGGGCGTCCCATCGGCAACGCACGGGTCTACATTCTCGACGAATTCCTGCAGCCCTTGCCGGCCGGCGTTCCGGGAGAGTTGTATGTGGGTGGAGCCGGCGTGGCGCGCGGCTACTGGAACCGGCCGGATCTGACCGCAAGCCGTTTTCCGGCCGACCCGTTTCAGCCGCATTCGGGAGCGAGACTCTACCGCACCGGCGACCTGGGCCGCTTCCGGCCGGACGGCAACATCGAGCTGCTGGGCCGCTCGGACCGGCAGATCAAACTCCGCGGTCTTCGCATCGAGCCCGGAGAGATCGAGGCGTCCTTGCGCCTGCATCCAGCGGTCCGGGAAGCGGTGGTGGACTTGCGAACCGTGGCGGGTGACGCCAGCCTGGTAGCTTGGTGCGTGCTCGACGCTGGATGCTCCCTGACAGCCTCCGAGGCGTCGCAGTATCTGATGCAACACTTGCCCCGATTCATCGTCCCGCGGCATTGGGTTTTTCTGGAGGCGTTGCCAATGACTCCGGCCGGCAAGGTGGATCTGGCGGCTCTTCCGGATCCCCTGCCCGCGCCGCGAAACGGCGGCGCCGTGGCGGTTGCGCCGGCAACCGCGCTGGAACGCCGCATTGCCGGCGTCTGGGAAGAGGTACTCGCGGTCCGCCCCATTGGGGCCCAAGAGAATTTCTTCGAGGTAGGCGGCCACTCACTGCTGGCGGCACGGTTGGCGGTGCGTTTGAGCGCCGAACTGGGAATCGAGGTTCCGCTGGCCGAGATCTTCAACAAACCCACAGTGGCCGAGCTTGCGCGAGCCGTGGCGGATGCCGGTGGGGCGCCAGGTGCCTAGCACGATGGAACGGGAGGCGACCCTTCCTGCGAACTACGTGCCACCTGGACCGAAGCCTCACTGGCTGTTGGGCAACCTCCCGGAATTCCGCCGCGATCCTCTGGAATTTCTCACCCATTGCGTCCGCACCTACGGCGATACCGTTTCGTTCCGCATCCTGAGGGTGCCCGTTTACCTGTTGTGCCGGCCGGATCACATCGAAATCGTACTTTCGACCAACAGCGGCAGTTTCATCAAAGGGCGACTGATACGCGCCAGCTTGCTATTTGGCAAGGGCCTGTTCGCCAGCGACGGCGCCGCCTGGGCTCGTCTGCGCAAACTCAACCAACCGGCATTTCGCCGGGACCGCGTGCCGGCGTATGCGCGAGCCACCCTGGATTGCGCCAGGCGCATGGTGGGACGCTGGCGCGATGGCGATACGTTTGATATCCACGCCGCGATGAATGAGCTGACGGTTCAGATCGTGGCGCGCGCGTTGTTCGGTCTGGATGTGGAAGCCTACTCGGCAGAGGTGGGCGCCTGCATGCACACCCTTCTGGAGCATTTCCGGGCGCAGGTCGACACCGGGCTGCTGATCCCGCAAAGCTTCCCCACCTCAGGCAACCTGAGGATGAAGCGGGCCCTGACGCGGCTGGAAGAAATCGTCCGAAGAATGATCCGTGAGCGGCGAACGTCGGCCCGCCGTACGGACGATCTGCTCTCCTCGCTGTTGCAACCGGGGGACTCCGGCACGTGCCTGACCGACCAGGAACTGTGCGACGAGGTGAAGACTCTTCTCGTCATCGGAAACGACACCACGGCGGTCACGATGACCTGGATATGGTACCTGCTTTCGCAGCATCCCGCAGTCGAAGAGCGCCTGGCCTCCGAGATTGCCGCCGTCATCGGCGACCGACCTGTCACTCTCGACGACGTGCCCCACTTCAGGTATGCCGGCCGCATTCTGCTGGAATCGTTGCGGCTGTATCCGCCCGCCTGGTCCATCCCGCGGGTTGCAGTGGAGGATTGCAGGATTGGCGAGCTCACGGTGGCTCGAGGAACCTCAATTACGGTGCCGCTCTGGGTGATCCATCGCGACCCGCGCTATTTCGCCGAGCCCGCCATATTTAATCCCGATCGCTGGGCAGACGGCCTGGTGAATCGCCTTCCGCCGTTTGCCTTCTTCCCGTTCGGCAGCGGGCCACGGGGCTGCATGGGCGAGTCCTTCGCGATGGTGGAGGCGTTATTGATGCTGGTCACGATCGCCCAGCAATTTCGTCTGAGGCGCGTCGACCCCGAGCCCGTATTGCCCTGGCCCACTATCACGCTGCAACCGAGAGGCCCTGTCAGGATGAGGCTGGAGCAGCGGGATCGCCCGATCGCGAAGTAGGCGCATGCCGCTTTTGTCGCATCGGCGTTGTGACGGCTGCCCAAGAACCGGCACTGGGCCCTACCCTCGAATGTATTTGCCACAACGTCCGTCCGGCGATTCGCGTGGGACTAATTGAACGGCGTTCGGAGGCGACCGTCGCAGAGATAGTCCTATCGTCGACAAGTTGACGCGCTGGGGTCACAGAAGCCCAGGACCGGCAATCGCGGGGCGCATCGCATTCCTTGAACGGTCGCCCGCCGCCGTCATCAGGTTTTCGGCGCGGAGTCCGAACCGAGTTCTCAAAGCACTGATCCCGTCGGACCGCACCCACGGCCTGGAGTTGGGAACCGGTCCGACAGCCGAATCCTGCCCAGTACCGGAGGGAGATTGCTGCAATCATTGTCAGGCCGCCCAACAGAGCCCAAAAGGCCCAGGACAAACCCCGCCGCCATAGCTAAGCCGCCGAGTAACAAGCCCCGACTGGTTTGGTAAACGTCGAACCACCTGTGTGAGTTGTTTTGGACCGCGCGCTGCTCCACGTGACACGCGCTGCTCCACGTGACAGTCGAACGCTCGGATCTGGCTTCGAGACTCCAGGAGCCGCCCGCCACCGATCCAACCCAGAAGACCCCCACCGGGGGTGCAACCGAGCCCGCGACGAGACCACTCACATTGGCGGCTTGGGTCGGCGCCTGGGACTGAGGCAGTCTCACGAGTAGGAATGAGTCGACCCAGGTGTGGAAGCGAAAGCCGTACGACTCGTAGGGAATCGCCGCCCTAAGACTCAAATAGCTTCTTGCCAGGCTGTAGTGATGCAGCGCACAACGGGTGCAACGTGCCGGAGAGTGCGCCGGGACCGATCAGCAAGTTGCGAGGAAAGACCGGGCTGCGCGCGCAATCCCCTTTAGAATCCGTAGCCCATCATCTTGTGAGCCCGTATCAAACTGCTCCCCCGGATGATTGACGGCGTTGCTGACCACCGCAACCGAGGCTACGCAAGCTTGCCTCGCGATGCCAAAGGCAAAAAGGGACGCTGCCTGCATCTCGACTGCGAGGACGCCCTTACGGGCCCATTGTTCCAGTTGCGCTTGAGTCTCGCGGTAAGGGGCATCCGTTGTCCACACCTTGCCCGAGCGGACGGCCCACGCGGTCGTGATCAACTCACGCTCGAGAAGAGGGATCAGCGACGAGTTGCACGCGACCTCACTGGCAGATGGCAGGTAGTGATAGGAGGTGCCCTCGTCCCGAATCGCGGCCGTCGCGACAACGAGGCATGGGAGCGGCAGATCGGAAGACACGCGTCCGGCGGACGTGAGCCCGATGATGAGCTTCGTCCCCACCGCCTGAAGTTGCTCGGCAATCAGGACTGCGTAGGGTCCACCGATCGTTCGCGCGATGATTCCGCACGTGACGCCCTCCAGCTCCATTGTGAACATCGTGGTATGAAAGCACGCCCACGGCAGGAAAGGCTTGGCGATGCCTTCTTGAACCAACCAGTCCGTCAAATCTCCGTCGAATTCAAGGATGCAAATCGGTGGGACGCTTGCGTTCGGGATCTGCCGGCTCCGGCGCACCCCGTCGATCAACTTCCTTGCGGTGAAGACAGATGGTTGAGCTAGAGGGTGATCCAAGATTGGTGGATTGGAATTGTCAGTCATGCCCTGCTCATTCTCCCAACAACAACATCGCGGCGCCCTCGAGACACGCCTCATTCGACTATGCGATAGCAGTAGAGAAATTGCTGGCTGGTTCCGAAAGGTGTGCGGTGCAGTTCCTTGGAGCTCTCCAGGAGACGGAAGCGTGCGCCAAACTCCGCGTGGAGTGAGTTGGCGTCATATCTCATGACTTCGAGACCGCTGCACTTGCGAGGCCCTTGCGTTCCGAAGGCTCCGACAATGACATGGCCACCGGGCCTGACCGCGGAACAAACCTGGCGGAATGCTTTACGCGTCCGGAAGAATCTGCTTCCAGATCCGCAGATAGTTGCCGCCCAGAACCATCCCGATCTGCTCATCCGTAAGTCCGCGCTCTGAGAGCGCCTGGATGAAGTTGTCGTAGTGTTCGTAAATGGTCTGTGTCTCGACGCCGGAGTACGTCCGGGAAAGGTGACCTTCCACATCATCGGCGCTGGGATTGGCTTTGTCGTGGCCCAGCCAGCCGACGCCGATGTGTTCCGGCCCAATCAGCTTGGAAAGATACTCCACCTCGTGCGCCAGCTTGGTGTACGGCGTGGCGGTGTTTGAGTGGTAGCGGATTCCAACAATGCCGCCTGTCTTGGCGATGATCTTGGCCTCTTCGTCCGTGATCTCCACCGGCGGGTCGCTCTGCGTAACGCTTTCCAGGTTCTGGTGTGTGGAAACCAGCGGCGTCTTGGAAATCTCCGCCGCGTGAATCAGCGCGTTGGTGGACAGATGGGAGACCCCAACCATCATCCCCAAGCGATTCATTTCCTCGACCACGGCGACCCCGAACGGGGTGAGCCGGCTGCCCTTCTTGTCCACCCCTCGTCCGTCGGCGACCTGGTTGCGGCCGTTGTGCGTCAGCTGGATGCCGCGTACTCCCAGACGGAAGAACTGCCGCAGCAGCGCCAAGCTGCGTTCTTCGGGGAACATCGGTTCCGGCTGGTTCGTCTGGATGCCGCCGGCGCCCTCCATATCGATAAAGAATTTCATCTTGCCCGGGGTCGGCCCGCTGGGAATATCGGACTGGGTGAGGAGCAACGAGGCCAGGCCTTTGGATTGCGCGATGTCGGTGAGATACAGATCGAGCACGCGCAAATCGCCTTCGAGCAAATCCTCCGTGCCGTCGCGCTCCTGCAAGGAATCTCCACCTCCCGCCGGTGCGATGCAGACGGTGATGCCGGCATCGATCAGCCGCGGCACCAAGTGATTGGTGATCGGAAGGTGGTTATCGGCGCCGGGCAGGCGCGTGCGGGCGCTGAGCTCCCACATGTCGCGATGCCCCTCCACGATCACAAAGTCGCGCGGCCGTTTCGTGGTGGCCGCTGCGCCACGTTGTTCCGGCACGCCGGCCGCGATGGCGGCGGCCAGGGTCCCGGCTTGGGATAAGAAGTCTCTGCGTGTGCGCCTTCCGAACATCTGCTTTCTCTCTCCTAATTTGGTCGTTAGCGCGGCACTCGGGCCAAAGCGACGCCGCCTTCCGGGTCGGCTTCACCCAGAATCGCATCTGCAGTTCCGGCGCGAAGGTATCTGTCCCAGAGCTCTCGAATTCTCAGGTTGGAAACCAGTTCCAGACCGTGCCTTCCGACCAGATCCCCGATTCTCCCATCCGGCACACCGAAGAGCCACGGCTCACCGAATTTCTCCAACATCGCGAGACGCCTCGCTCTCACAGCGGCGGGCTCAGTAGATGTTCCGTCAATCACACTGGCCGGGATGTAGTCGAAGATGATCGAACTGCCGGGAGTCGTACGATGCCCTATGTAATCGAGAGTTGCATCGACGGCCTCG
This sequence comes from Terriglobia bacterium, assembly GCA_963824095.1. Taxonomy (GTDB): domain Bacteria; phylum Acidobacteriota; class Terriglobia; order Bryobacterales; family UBA6623; genus JBBDWJ01. Next base: position 812,160 of record CAWGNS010000007.1, read on the forward strand.
GCGTTGAGGTACATGGTGACGCCCTCCCATACAAAGAAGGCGGGCTCGCCGGCCTGGAACCCGGCTTCGGAGAGCCGTGTCTCGAGAGTCTGCGTCTCGAAGTCGACCGGCACATAGACGACATTCCCAGGCAGCGAGCCGAGCAAGCGAACGACCCGTTGCTTCTTATCTTCTTGAGTCGCGGGCGAATCGACTTCGAAGAAACGCACGACCTTGTGGTCCGGACCCATGCGATAGGCTCGGCTATCGAGGCCGGCTCCGAGGATCACGATCTGCCGGACCCCGTCAGCGAGACTGGCTTGTAGGGATTGGTCAATGTGCTTCGTTCGCGCGACAACGGCGAAGAAACTACGCGCGCGTCTCTGAGTGTACTCCGCCAGAACCTCCGCGAACGGACGCTTGAGGTCAGCACAGGCGGGTACGAGCGCCATCAGATCCGTATCGAGCAATTTCTCGGCAAGGTAGTCCGGATTTCGCGTTTCCGGGTTTGGGTCGCGCGCTGTGATTGCGCGGTGGCATGCCACCATGATCGAGGTTCTTGAAACTTGGCCGGGGTCCAGCGCGCTGGCTGGAACCGGGGCTAACGACAGGCAGGTGACAGCGACAATACATGCCGCTGGCGAGAACTTGGAAGCATTGCCATACATCTCGGTCTCCTGAGTTTGATGTCCAAGGCTACGGCGGTGGGTGTCATACTGCCATAACTTTATAGCAGCGTTCGCCATATCAGATCCACATAGACGAAAAAGTCGGCAAACGGCCAAATGAAACCGACCGGCGCGTCGCGATCAATGTCGGCTGACGGCGTAGCGTTTACATATCCAAGTTGACGGCTTGTCGTCAAACCGCCAAGTAGAGAGCGACCGCGCCGTGAGTCCAAGCACAAGGAGGCCTCGCATCTTACGTCCACGTGCTCGCGGGAGACCGGATACGCCTCCGCTCTAGGGGTATGCGGGGGGAGGGGGCTTTAGACCGGGCAAACTTCGGGTCCTGGGCAGGCAGGATTCGGTGCATGGAGCGGGCAAGATCCGGGGCCTGGGGACTCAGGTTTTGCGTGAGGGGGAGGACACGAGTCTTGCCGGTCTTGCTTTGTTGGGCAGGTTTTGAGGGGCCTTGGGTCGACTATATCTACAAAGGCGGGGGCGCACCTTCGCTGTGATTCGATCTCAATCGCTTGTATTCATCGCAGGTGTCGATGATTCAGCTTCGTGGTCGGCGGCGTCCTGGTCTGCTTCAGGCTCGCCTGCCTGCGCCTCCAATTCAGCCGCTGCGAGTTGGTTCCTCTCGGTCTGCTCAAGCGGCTTTCCGTCGCGGGAGATGATCTCGGCGCCTACAATGTATTCGCGCCCGTCCGGCTCGACATGGCGCACAACAGCTTCGAACGGTGCGAGGGCCTCGTTGGCTCCGTCAACGAAGATTTTCTGGTCTTGCACCAGAGCCTCGCCGGTCCGAAATGAGCATCCATGCTCGGAAATGCCCAGGAGACTCACCCGGTCCTCACGCCTTGTCTTCCCCTCGACCTCCCAGTAGATGCGGACAAGCCCGTGCGCCGGCAGACGGCTCTCGCGGCGGCGTTCTTCGGGTTGTTCCCGTCTGAAGCGCGCCACAGCGTGCCAGAGGTTCTTGAGCGACGTGTGCTCCACGCTATATACGATTGTAACTTTTCGTCGCCGAGCGATCAATAGAACCGGGGTACTACGTCATTCAGGGGAATCACCAAGGCATTTTGTAGGAATAATGGCTGGCGGAATCGGGGGAAGAAATTGGCAAACGTAGCGGGGGCACCGCCCGCCTAGTGAGGCGTTCATGCTGGAAGTGAGGCTATTATACCGCGCGATCTCGGAGAGTTTCGCGACCGAAACTAGACCGTTGTGGCAAAGAGCACCAAGGTCCATCCGTATTTGAAGGAATTATCTCCTGACCACGATTTGTTCTATTTATTGGAGATCTTTTCTCGCACGTGAAGCACGGAAGAGGGATTTGAACGCGAGGTCAGGCTCCCGCTCGCCGAGGAAGCGGCCAAGTCGTCGGACCATCCCCGTAAGACATAGAGCGCCTGCTTCAGGTTTTATCCCTGGGGCACCGGCAGCGAATACAACGGCGTCACCGTTGATGTCTACCGGGACCGGGATTCAAACTGGAAACGGCAAGGCTTCTCAGAGGACGTTGTCAAAAAAGGTAGTTCCCGGGTGGCTCACGGCGCAACAGGCTGAACAGCCCGTCAATGCTCCCAACGTCGTCACTCTCAACGCAGAAAACCGATAGGTCTCAAACGAAGGAGATCGGCGCTCGTGTCTTCCACTTCCCTCGCGTGAAGTCCGGAAACTCCACCGGCTTGCTGCCGTTGGCGACCGACTGCTCGGTCAGCGGCGAGATGACGCTCGAAGTCACCGAGTCGTACACGTCGAAATAGGGCGTGGTCCCTTCGCGCAGCGCCTGGATGAGCAGATGCCAGGTGAGCGGGGTCTTCATCGAGCTCCCGCCGTGCCCGCGCAAGGCCGGCCGCGGCGGCGGGTTGTAGCTCTTCAGCAGCGGGTGACGGTATTCCTCGAGATACTTGCCGGCGTCCTCCCAGCGGTCATTCTCCGGGCTGATGCCGTCGAGGTAGATCTTAGGACCGCCCATGCCGCGGCTGTCGAAATACACGCCGTTGGTGCCCTGAATGCGCGTGAACTCACGCGGGTGCGGCGTGTTGGTGTCGAAATTCAGTGTCACCAGCTTCCCATCGGCCGTGCGCAGCAGCGAGGCATTATAGTCGCCCTGGGCCATCTTCTGAGTAGCCAGGGGATGATCCTTCCCAAAGCGCGCAACGGCATACTCGTTCAGCATGATCGCCAGAGAACTCACCGACACCAACTGCTCGAAGCGGTCTCCATGATTGATGTCCATCGCGGGCATGATGCGGTTCATAGGATGGTCGGGATAGAGGTTGCCGTTTCGATCGATGGCTTGCTGTAGGCGCCACGGTTCGCTTCCATCAGGGAACTTGACCCGGCGCAGGTCGTGAACATAGCCGCTCTCGGCGTGAAGGAGGTCGCCCAGGACCCCCGCGCGAATCATATTGAGAAGCGTCAAATAGATTCCGTTGTTGACTTCGAGCAGCACCTGCTCCAGGCCGAGCGTCGACCACTTGCCGGTTTTCTCGAAGGCCTCGACGAGTTGCCAGGCTTCCTCTACCTTCTGGACGATCGGTACTTCGCTCACGGCGTGCTTGTCATTTCGATTCGCAGCCAGGCATACCGGAGCATGCCACTGCCACGGCGTCGCGCAGATGACGCAATCGAGTTGCTCTTCGGCGCACAGGCGCTCGAAGTCCTTCTCGGAGCGGCCATAGAGGTGCGGGGTGGGCCGCCCGGATTGCTCCACCCAGCCCTTGGCACGATCGAGGCGGTCTTGCTGGATTTCGCACAACGCCGGAACATCGACGCCCTCGATTCCGAGAGCCGCGTCGAGATGGTAGGACCCGCGGCCTCCCAGCCCAACGAATCCGAGGCGGATGGGCTTGGCCCCAGCCGGCTGCTGCGCCGCGACCGCGGATGACGCCGCAGCGAGACCACTTACGGCGCCGGCTTGGTGGCGGTTGGATGTGCTCATAAATGTCTCCCTATGCGGTCGCGAATCAGAACGCCCGTGACGAATGCGAAGCCGCGCGCGGAAATCGTCGCAGGGGCGATCCGCTCACTCCCCGGGCTGCTTTGCTACGCGCCTCTTTGCTTGTGAAACGCGACTTCCACCGGCAGCCGCTCTTTCCACTTACCCTTGGTGAAATCGGGAAACTCAACCGGCTCGCTGTTCTTGGCGACCGACATCTCGGTCAACGGGATGATCACGCTCGACGTAACCGAATCGTACACATCAAAGTCCGTCACGTGGCCTTCGATGAGCGATTCAATCAGGCGGTGCCAGAACAGCGGCGTGGACTGCTCCCCGCCGCCGTGGCCCCGAATAGCCGCTCTCGGACGCGGCTTGTACTCTTTGTCGAGCGGGTGCTGGTACTGCTCCGTATACTTCTCCGACGGCTCCCACTGGTCGTGAGGGCTGATGCCCTCGAGATAGATGAACCGCCCGATCCCGCTGCTGTAGAACAGCACGCCCTTGCTGCCCTGAATCCGCGTAAACTCGCGCGGGTGGGGGGTATTCGTGTCGAAGTTCAACGTATAGACCTTGCCATTGACCGTGCGCAGCAACGTGCAGTTGTAGTCGCCCTGCTTCATGGGCATGGTGGCATACGGATTCTCAGGGCCGTAGAACAAATTGGCAAAGCGATTCAGCATCACGGCCTTCGAGCTCATCGAAACCAGAAACTCGAACCGGTCGCTGTGGTTGATGTCCATCACCGGCATCAGGTGGCACGTCGGGTGGTCGGGGTAGAGATTGCCGTTGCGGTCGACCGAGTGCTGCAAACGCCACGGCTCACGTTCGGGGTCGAACTTCACCAGCCGCAGGTCGTGTACATAGCCGCTCTCGCAATGGATGATGTCACCCAACACGTCGTTGTAGACCATGTTGGTCAGCGCCGAGTGGATAGGCTTGAATCCCATCGTGGCCCACTTGCCGGTCTTCTCATGCGTCTCGACGATCTCCCAGGCCTCATCGAGCTTTTGCAGCAGGGGAACCTCGGAAACCGCGTTCTTGCCGTTGCGCATAGCCGCGAGCAGAACGGGCGCGTGCCACTCCCACGACGTGCAGCAGATCACGCAGTCGAGTTCCTCCTCGGCGCACAGCCGCTCGAAGTCGGTGCGCGATTTTCCATAGAGCCGCGGAGCGGGTTTGCCGGCCTCCTCGATCCACGTCTTGGCGCGATGCAGCACCGCCGGATTGATGTCGCACACGGCGGGAACTTCGACGCCGTCCATCCCCAGGGCGATATCCAGGTGGTAGGAACCCCGGTCACCGACGCCGACAAACCCGACCCGGACGGGGCGGCTCAACCGGGTCTGCGCGGCGGCGGTCTGGGCCGCCAGCGTGCCGCGGATCGCTCCGCCGGCGACTGCGGCGCCCGAGACTCCCAGGAAGTCTCTGCGATTCCATTGAGCAGCCATAATTCCCCCTGTCACATCCCATCAGGCGCCCAACCGGACGCGGTTCCATTCTAGCCCGCACTCTCGCAAACCGCAAAAGGACAAACGGGAGACAGGCTACAATATGAGCCACCCATGGCTCGACTGGCTCGCATGGTGGCGGTGGGCGTACCGCACCATGTCATGCAGCGGGGCAACGACCGCCAAATCGTCTTGGAAACCGACCTGGACCGCCCCCGCTACATTGAGCGCTGCGCTCCCACTGCCGGCAAGCGTCTGGCAGATAGTCGCAGATCGTTTTCCAGTCGAGTACCGCATCTCCGCCAGGCAAACGCTGGCAGAGTTTGTCTCTGACTGCGGTCATGAGAGATAGGGCCGTCTGCTGGAGACTTCCTCGCCGGACTGGCGCTTTCCGCAAAACAAGGAGTCGGCCTACAAAGCCGGCCCAAACGGCCTCTATTCGCGCCGCCGACAAACCGTCAACCTGGATGGTGACTGCCGCGGTGGTTTCCGCGCGACGCGGGCTCAATCCGCCTGAAGCGATTCCACGGGGTTGACCGAGGCAGCCCGGCGGGCTGGCAGGTAGCTCGCGACGATCGCTGCCGCACAGACGACAAATCCTGACACCACGTAGGTGGCCGGATCGCGCGCCGTCACGCCGAACAAAAGCGAAGAAACCCAGCGCGAGAGCCCTATGGCCGCGGCCACGCCGACAACACTGCCCACGCACGCCAGCGACGCCCCTTGCCGCACAAACAGGCTTTTTACTTGATCCGGCCGCGCTCCGAGCGCCACGCGAATACTCATCTCGCGCCGCCGCCGTCCCACCGCGTAGGCAAGCACGCCGTAGACGCCGATGATCGCCAACGTCAGCGCCATGCTCCCGGCGATGCCCAGCAGCACCAGCGCGAACGACGTTCGGGCCATCGTGCGCCGGTACATGTCGTTCAACGTTCGCACCTCGGTCAAGGGCAAGTTCGGGTTGACCGCGTGAATCGCGGCGCCGAGCTCGCGCAGAAAACTCTCCGTGCCGGTTCTGTCGCTTCGAATCGCCAGCGTCAGATCACGCCGAATCCAAGGCGGCTGGCCCGGGCGCCTGGGTTTGTCCAGCCCCGACCGGAAGTAGACCAGCGGCGGGGCCCCCTTGTCGGCGCCGGCGTCCGAAACGTCTTCGACGACTCCGACCACGTCGAGCCAGGCGTCGCCCATGGGGCCCGGATGCAGTCTCTTGCCGACCGCCGCAGCGGCCGACCCCCAGTTCTCGCGCGCCATGCTCTCCGATACGATGACCACGGGCCGGCGCTGCGCCACGTCCTGCCAGGTGAAATCGCGGCCGGCGAGCAGACGCGTCCCCTGCGCGGCAAACAGCCCGGGAGAAGCCCATTTGACGCGCCGGAAGGGCGGGATCTGGCCCGGCTCGAACTTGCCCTCAATGGCAATCGTCATTCCGTTGCGAACGTTGGGGTCCATCGGCAACGCGTCGGTCAAGGCCGCCGCCTCGACGCCCGGCAGGCGGGCGACGTTCTGGACAATGTCGTTTTGCATCTGCGCCACGCGCTCGGGCTCGGGAACCTGTGTGTCCGGCATGGCGACGCTGATTGCCTGAACGCTCTCGGGGTGGGTGAATCCGGGCTGCACTCCGCGCAGGGCCAGGAAGCTGCGAATCAGCAGTCCGCTGGCCACCAGCAAAACAAACGCCAGAGCGACCTGCGCGACGACCAGCACGTTCTGCGCCCGCAGTTGATCGAGGCCCATGCTCGCGCCGCGCGCGTGGAGAATCTTGCCTGGGATACCGCATTTGAAAACCGCGATCAGGCCGAACAACAGGCTCGCGCCGACCGAGCACGCCAGGCCAAACAGCAGAGTCGCCCCATCGATCGAGACTTCGCCGAGCCGCGGAATGGCGGCGAGATCCTGCGTCTTGAGGATCTGCACCGCGGCGTAAGCAAGCGCCATGCCGCAGGCTCCGCCAACGAGCCCGAGCGTCAGGCTTTCCACCAGCAACTCGCGCGCGATTCTCCCCCACCCGGCGCCCAGCGCCGTGCGAACCGCAAACTCCTGCGTTCGCGCCTGCGCCCTCACCAGCACCAGGTTCGCCACATTGGCGCAGACGAGCAGGAACACCAAACCCAGCGCCCCCATCAGAACGCCAAGGACGATACCGATGTCGCCGACCACGTCCTGCTTCAGCGGGCGCAGATTCGGCTTCAGGTCGAACCTCCTGCGCGTAAGCGCGGTAGTCTTCCGGCATCACTTGGTCCAGAATGCGCGCGAGGTCCTGGTTCGCCACCTCGATGGTCATGCCCGGCTTCAACCTGGCCATGCCGGAAAGGGAAAACGGCTCGAAGAACGGCAGGTTGGCGGCGGCAAAGCGTTGCGGCAGCAGAACGTCGGGCGACAGATCGAGGAAGCGGAAACTCCGCGGCATCACCCCGATCACCTGGCGCGAAACCGAGTCGATCACAACCTGGCGTCCGAGGACTCTGCGCGTCGCCGCCGAACCGCCGCAGCCAATACGCGTGCGAAAGGATGGCGGTTTCGGGCGACCCCGGCGTATCGTCCGCGGCGGAAAACCAGCGGCCCAGCAAGGGCGGAATGCCCAACGCCGGCAGGATTCCTTGCGTGGCCGTCACCGTGTGGATCTGCTCGGGGTTGCCGTTGCCGGTCACCGTCGCCGGGCCCGACGACCACACCCCAAACTCCTGGAATGCCGCCGAATGCTCCTTCCATGCCGCATAGAGGCCGGGCCCGAAACCCATGTCGCTGGAAGTCTTGCCGCGCAACTCGCCGGAGTTGAAGACGCCCACCAACGCATCGGCGTCGGGGTAGGGCAGCGCACGGATGAGCACTGCATTCACGACACTGAAAATGGCCGCGTTGGCGCCGATGCCGAGCGCGAGCGAGAGGATCGCGGCGCTGCTGAAGCCCGGGTTCCTGCGGATCATCCGCAGCGCATGGCGAGCATCCCGCAGCAGCCCTTCCAGGAAAGCCAACGTATTCATCTGATAGACCTCCTCGCGGATCCAGGTCGTGCTGCCGAGCTTTCTACGCGCGGCATCGCGTGCCGCTGCCGGATCCATGCCACGCGCGACGAACTCCTCGGCCGTGGCATCCAGGTAGAACTCGAGTTCCGAGCGCTGCTCGGCGTCGGCCTGGTCGCGATGGAAGAACCGCCGCCAGTTCGTCAGCCAATTCCTGGGCCCACTCATGAGCGGCCCTCGCGAGCCGGGTTCAGGATGCGGCCGATCGCCCGAACCAGCTCCTCCCAGCGCGAGGTTTGCGCCGCCAGTTGCTTTTTGCCTTCGGGCGTGAGCCGGTAGTATTTGGCTTTGCGGTTGTTCTCCGAGGTACCCCAGAACGAGGCGAGCCAACCCCGGTTCTCAAGGCGCCGTAATGCGGGGTAAAGGGAGCCGTGTTCGACTTGAAGCACGTCTTGCGACTCTCTCTCGATGGCATGAGCGATGGTCTGTCCATGCGCCGGACCAACGACTAACGTCTTGAGGATCAGCATGTCCAGGGTCCCCTGGACCATTTCGGACTGCAGCGGAGATTCGCGTCGTGGCATATTTTCCTGTCGATGATCGACTAGAGTTAACAGACCTAGAATACTCCGGAACCTCGCCAGTGTTCAAGTTGTTTATGAAGATCACCAATAGAAGCCCGTGCCGATGCGTGGACGTTGGTCCGGCCAGGGGTCGACGGCATCAGGCCCAAACCAAACTCGGAGACTGAGGCCAACGGCCCCGATGCCGCCGTCGATCCCGACGGTGTTACCAACGTGGGTCGAAGGCCTAACCTCGATCGCTTCGATCACGGGGTGGCATTTTTCCCGCGGACCTACACTCCAGGAAACCGGAATGGCCAGGTTGAGTTCACTCTGTGCGTGGCTGACGCCGGCAGTCCACGCTATACGGCTGGAGCCGGCGCCGACCGGCTTCTATGGGTGAAATGGACGGATCGACTCGGACATCGATGGCAAGTGGGAAGAGGTTGGCAGTGGGGAGCACATTGTGGACGGGATCGGCATTACCCCGCGCGGGTGGGCAGTGCAACAGCGGAACGGACAACGGGTCAACCGGGTGCGGAATGACCGCAACTGCGCCACGTTCCGGCAAACCTTTTAAGTGCCTCCGGGAGTGGGAACAGGAAATCTCTGGGCCCGGTTCCGAGTCGATTATGGGGAGAGTGCCGGACGCAACTATCGACGGGGCGGCCAGGACGCCGATCGGTGCGATTGGCGTTCGGACCCCAGCTTGTGAGATCCCAACTTGACGCCTCGGAACGCCCAAACACCTGGTCAGGGACGTGTTGGCGGCGTCAACAATCTGCTCAGAAAGTCGTCGGATCGCGACTGCGTCGGCACCGCCGTTGTCGGAGGGATTCATGACCATGTCTTCTTGAGCCTGGACGCCTTCCGAGGTGCCGGTGGCTTGGCGGTCCGATTCCTGGCCGCTGGAGCAACCAGTCACAACTAGCCAACCCGGTTTCCGGGTGTTCCTGACCGCAAAGCATAGGCGTACACGAGGGAGGGCTCAGGAATTGCGAGGTGGTCGTTGTCTAATTCCGGCTCATAACCACCAAATAGCTTCTTTAGATCTCTAAGGTTTTTCCGGGATAGGAGACCGGTCATTCGCCCGACGACAAAAGCGTCCAAATCAGCCATAGTCATAAACAAGATCGAAATAAGGGTGAGTTTCTGAGACTTCGAGCCGGCGCCGCAATCTCGTTGTCCAGGATCGAGGGGAGCGCCTCGGATGCAGCCAGAGGTACGTCGTTGACCATGGAACCTTCATTGGCAAAGAGGGACATCATGGTCGTGGATGACAATACCGCGAACTTAAAGATTATAGAAGGGTTGCTCCGGCAGCAAGGGTACGAAGTGCGCTCGTTTCCTGGGGGCCGGTTGGCACTGGCATCAGCGATGCGGAATCCTCCGGGTTTGATTCTGCTGGATATTAACATGCCGGAGATGAGCGGCTACGAAGTGTGCGCACACCTCAAGTCCACCGCAGAACTTTCCAGCATTCCCGTCATTTTCCTTAGCGCCCTAAACCAAACCGAGGAGAAGGTGAAAGGCTTCCGGTCTGGTGCGGCGGACTTCATATCCAAGCCCTTCCAAATCGAAGAAGTTCAGGCCCGCGTCGAAACCCATCTCAAACTGCACGCCCTCCAACTGGCATTGCAAACGCAGAATGACCACCTGGAAGAACTCGTCGACCAAAGAACGAAGGGGCTCCAGGTGGCGCTGAACCAGATTGAATCAACCTATGACGAAACATTGAACGCGCTGGGCGGCGTTTTGGATTTGCGCAACAATGAAACAGCCGGCCATTCCCAGCGTGTGACTCGCTATTCGTTAGTAATCGCGAGAGCTATGGGTTGCGCCGAGGAGGAACTCAGACAGATTGCACACGCCGCATTCCTTCATGATATCGGCAAAATTGGCATTCCTGATGCGATTCTTCTCAAGCCAGGCAACCTGACGCCTGAGGAGACCGCAGTCATGCGGCAGCACGTGCGCATCGGCCACGACATCGTAAAGAGAATCTCTTTCCTGGCCGACGCCGCCGAGATCGTGCTGACGCATCAGGAATTCTACGACGGTACGGGCTATCCTCAGGGATTGGCAGGTGAGGCAATTCCGATGGGCTCCAGGATCTTCTCGGTTGCAGACGCTCTGGATGCTATGACCTCGGATCGGCCGTATCGCAAAGCACTTTCCTTTCAAACCGCGCGAGAAGAAATTGCCCGTTGGTCCGGACGTCAGTTCGACCCGGATGTGGTCCAGACGTTTCTTAGCATTCCGGAGCAAGCTTGGGTACACGCCCAATCAGTCCCGCATGGCGTTTGGGCGCACAAATCATTCCAAGGGCTCAGTGACGGTCTAACAGAGCTCGGCGATCACTTGAAACAGGAGCTCCGGGCCGACCTCGGCCAGGGTTGCATACCCAGACACCGCTGATCCCGATGGAGCAACCAGGGTGCTTCGGTCATGGAGTGAACCATTACCGGCCGCCTACGAATTCGGCAGAGCCGCCCTGCTCCGTTCCACTCGCGGCAAGGAAAGCAGCCCCCAGCCATGCTGAATAGAAACTGGAACAACAAAACCATGGACACGCTGCTCCCCCAGACCATCTGCCTCAATGACGAAAACCTTACCGTCATTCTGAAGTCCATCGGCGAAGCCTTGCGTGCCGTCGGCCCCGCCCCTCGCATCAGGGTCATTGACCCAACGGCCGAACAGTGCTCACCGGCTTTCTGTTCGAGGCTCGCAGGCCGCTAGGAAACGATCATGACCAAGCCCTCCGCCGCCCCTGTTTCCGAGTTCCGCCGCCAGGAGCAACAGATCGCCTTCGCCGGACTGGCCGTCATCCTGCTCGCGCTACTACTCGGAATGCTCAGCCTGTTGCGCTTCTATGAGGTAGAGGCTGCCTGGGAAAAGCACAACATGACCACAACGGTCGTTCGCGATGCCCTGGCCAATTTGAGGAGGCACATTGGTTTTGGCGGCTTCATTGACACCTTCAAGGACCTTGTGCTGCGCCGCGACCTGGCGCGCTATCAGCAAAAACTCGATGACAATATCGCCGGATTCCGAAAGGAACTGGTTCTTCTCGGTGGGCTGCTGCCTGAAGCGGAAGACCAGGCGGCGCTCGCCCAGGTGAGTACCGTGTTCGAGGAATACGCGACCAAATATGCCCTCATCTCGCCCATGTTGGCTGCCGGCGCGACCTCGGCGCAACTCGATGCGATAGGCAATATCGATGACGGCCCCGCACTCGAGGCGCTCGCCCAACTGGATGCCCGCTCCGGCGCAAGGGCCATGGAAGCCCAACGGAACGCGCGGTCCACTCATGCCGTGGCGATACGGTTCGCCGTGATGGGCGGCGTGCTAGAGATCACCGCTATGCTCGCCGCGATCCTCGCCCTGATGCGCTTCCTCGCCCGGCGCAGGGAAATAGAGCAAGTACTACGCCATAAGGAGGAAAGCTTGGCCGTTACTCTCAACTCCATCGGCGATGCCGTGGTGGCGACGGATAACGAGGGGCGCGTCACGCGACTCAATCCCGTGGCGGAACGATTGCTCGGCTGGACACACGAGGAAGCGTTGGGGCGGCCAGTCGCAGAAGTTTTCCATATCGTCGACGAAGAGACACTCCGGCCGACTGTGATTCCTGTGGATGAGGTACTCGCTAGCGACGTGGTCCGCGGCCTGACCAACCATACTCTGCTGATCTCCCGCGACGGCAGCAAGTACCCGATCGCCAACTCCGCAGCGCCCATGCGCGACCGCGCAAATCGCATCCTTGGTGTGGTGCTTGTTTTTCGCGACGTGACGCAAACCAGGGCGCACGAGGCCGAGTTGGGGCGGTTCAAGAACGCGCTCGATGAACATGCCATTGTTGCCATTACCGACCGGCACGGCAAGATCACCTACGTCAACGACAAGTTCTGTGCGATTTCAAAGTTTTCGCGGGAGGAGTTGCTCGGCCACGATCACCGCGTCGTCAATTCGGGGCATCATCCAAAAGCCTTTATGCGCGAATTATGGCAGACGATTAAGAGCGGCCGTGTATGGAGAGGCGAGATTCAGAACCGCACCAAGGATGGCACGTTCTACTGGGTATACACGACCATCGCCCCCTTCGTCGACGCGACCGGAAACCCCACTCAATACATCGCAATTCAGGCTGACATCACCGATCGCAAACAGGCGGAGGCCCAGCGCGACCGCTTTTTCACCCTCTCGCTCGATATGCTGTGCATCGCGAATATGGACGGGTATTTCCAACGCCTGACCCCTTCTTTCACTCAGACGCTCGGCTACACAAAGGACGAATTGCAGGCGAAGCCGTTCCTGCATTTCGTCCACCCCGAGGACCGTGCAGCCACGCTAGCGGAAATGGAAAAACTCGGCCGCGGCGAGCCCACGATCCAGTTTGAAACCCGCTGCCAGTGCAAGGACGGATCGTGGAAATGGCTTTCGTGGAAAAGCCAGCCTTTCCCCGGAGAAGGGCTACTTTACGCTACGGCGCGCGACGTTACCGATCGGAAGGCGGCAGAGCAGAAGTTACAACACGCTAATGTACTGCTCATGCAAGCCAACGCGGAAGCCGAGGCCGCCAACCAGGCCAAGAGCAGGTTTCTGGCGAACATGTCACACGAAATCCGTACTCCGATGAACGCAATTCTCGGGTACTCTCAGTTGATGCTGCGGGATCCCGGCCTCGGAACAGACGCGAAAGACAATCTCAAGATCATCAACCGAAGCGGCGAGCATCTGCTAACCCTCATAAACGATGTTCTGGACATGTCCAAGATCGAGTCTGGCCGCACCGAGCTCCATCCTACGACATTCAGGCTCCCGGCGTTACTAGAAGGTCTCACAAACATGTTCCGCCTACGAACTGATGCGAAAGGACTTGGATTCGAGATATCTCTCAGTGGTGAATCCGTTCCGTACGTTGTAGCAGACGAAGGCAAGATTCGCCAGTCGCTGATCAATCTCCTCGGAAACGCAATCAAGTTTACCGATCGTGGCCAGATCAATCTGCACATCACCCTTCAAACGAGGGCCCATCGGCTATGGCTTTCAGCCCGGGTTGAGGACACCGGTTCGGGCATGACGGACGAAGAACAACAGAAGTTGTTCCAGCCCTTCACCCAAACTAAGGCTGGTCTCAACACTGTGCAGGGAACCGGCCTGGGACTCGCCATTAGCCGCGATTACGCGCGACTAATGGGCGGTGATCTCACGGTTAACAGCAGCCCCTCCGAAGGTTCAGTATTCGTGTTTGAAGTACCGATCGAACGCGGTGAGTCAGGAGTGGCCCGCAAGTTGAGCCATCCCCGCCGCATCACTGGCATACGAGCCGGCCAGGAAGCCCCCAAAGTCCTGGTAGTCGACGATCAGATCGATAACCGTGACTGGCTGGTGAAATTGCTGCGGGTTTTGGGCTTTGCTGTACAAGAGGCGGACAACGGCGAGGCGGCCATTCGACGCTGCGCTGAATGGAACCCACGGTTGATCCTGATGGATGTGCACATGCCGATCATGGACGGGTTCGAGGCGACTCGACGAATCAAGGCGGAACCCCGCGGAGCCGAAATTATCATTATCGCTCTGACCGCCAGCGCCATGGACGACCAGCGCCTGACAGCTCTCGAAAGCGGAGCGGATGATTTCGTCGCGAAGCCCTGCCATGAGGACGAACTGCTCGACAAGATGAAAGGCTACCTGAACATTACCTATGACTACGCGGAAGCGAGCGAGCACGAAAGCGCACCTGCTGGCGCAGTGTTGACCATAAACGCGGAAAGGCTCGGGCGTTTGCCCGTGGAGTTAATTGAAGAACTCCGCAACGCTACCTTAGGCGGCAACAAGAGCCTCATGGACAAGCTCATCCTCAGAGTGCGCGATACCGGAGATGCCGAATCGGCCCATGCTCTCCAGAAGCTCGCCGACAGTTACGAATACGACATTCTAACCCAGTCGCTGGAGGAAGCATGCAGTCGATAGTAGAGCCTGCTCCCCAAGGGAATATCATGATTGTGGATGATAACCCCGCGAACCTGAAGCTCCTGGAGGACATGCTTCGGAAGCAGAGTTATGAAGTGCGCTCGTTTCCACTGGGCCGGCTGGCTCTCGCAGCGGCGGCCCATGAACCTCCGGACTTGATATTACTGGACGTAAATATGCCGGAAATGAATGGCTACGAAGTCTGTGAACGGCTGAAGGCCAGCGCACGCCTTTCTGACATTTCGGTAATTTTTCTCAGTGCTTTGAACGCAACCGAGGATAAGGTAAAGGGGTTTCGATCGGGAGGAGCCGATTACGTCTCCAAACCGTTCCAGTTCGAGGAAGTACAGGCACGCATAGAGATTCAGCTCAAGCTACGGCGCGCTCAACAGGCAGAGCGCGAACTGCTGGAAAAGACCCTCGGTGGCGCGGTTTGGACCCTTTTGGAGTTAGTCCACGTTACATCGCCGGTACTGGTCTTGCGATCTCATTCCATCCGGGATATCGTCCTCTGGATCACAAAGACAATGGGGCTTAGGGACTCCTGGCAGTACGAACTCTCCGCCATGCTGTGCCTGGTGGGATGCATCGTGATGCCCAACGATCTGTTCGAAAGGGCCTACGGGGGCCAGGAGCTCTCGCCCGATGAGGAGGAGACATTTCGCGCTCATCCAGAGATCGCCGCCGGCCTTCTTTCGAACATTCCACGGTTGGAAATAGTGGCTGAGATCATTCGGAGGCAGCAAACAGCGGATGCAGGACTGTTCACGATGGAGCAAGCAAGCCAAGGCGCTCACATGCTCCATCTGGCAGTGGAGCTTGACCGCATGATCTATCGAGACATCGATTTGCGCGTCGCCGTCGCCGAGCTCAAGAGTTCGGGCCGATTCAACCCTAGTATGTTGAATGCGCTCGACAACTACTTTCCCACAATAGCAGAGTTTGAAGTTCGACAACTGCCGATTCGAGAGGTTCGCTCCGGCATGATCATAGATGAGGAAGTTTTTACCACCAAACCCAGAGCCCTACTTTTCAAGGAGGGAACGTTTCTCAAACCCATATGGATTGAACGCCTTCAGAATTTTGCAAAGGGCAGCGGAGTGCCGGAACGGGTGCGCGTCCGGATTCCCAAGCTTGCGGGCATTGGTAAATTGTCGATACTCGATTATGGCCCTTCCGGAACCGAGGCGAAGAAGGGATAGAGGTTTCAGCAAACAGGGGGTAGCGACGAGAAATCCTGTCGGCTTTGAAAGAGCGTGCTAGAACTAAAGTTTGTGAAGGTTTGGTCGGTTCCCAAAACTGGTGGGCGGCCAAGAGTATGGCGACTGAAGAAGAACGCTGCGCGGAGGCGAACAAGCTTCAGCGCATCGACGACGCTTTTCGTAAGGGTGACCTAGCCGGCTTGCGCGCAGCAGTCGACGATCCCACGGCCGTGCCGAACGGTCGCATGCCAGACAGCGTCGGACGGTGCCTGGTCTACGCGATCTATCACAGCCCTGTTGCCTTCATCCGCACGTTGCTGGAAATCGGCGCTGACCCGAATGCGCCTGTCGACGACGGCTTCCCGCCGCTCATCGCCGCGCTGAGCCGTGCGCGCGATGTGCCAGGCGCGACGAGACGGACGGATGTCGACGACATCCTTCGGTTGCTGCTGTCGTTTGGCTCGGACCCGAATCAGCGCGGCATCAATGACTACACACCGCTCCACATGGCCGTCGCCGAGCGTGACGCGCTCGCGGTCCGGATTCTCCTCGATGGCGGCGCCGATCCTGCACTGGCTACGCGGATCGACGAGTGTCAGACGCCGCTAGAAATGGCGGAGGCGGCTGGATTGATGGTCATTTCGAAGATGCTTGCACGAAAAGGCAAGCCCCTTCGCCAACGCGTGCGATCTGGCTTGACGCTACTCGATGACATG
Source organism: Terriglobia bacterium (assembly GCA_963824095.1). Taxonomy (GTDB): domain Bacteria; phylum Acidobacteriota; class Terriglobia; order Bryobacterales; family UBA6623; genus JBBDWJ01. The sequence continues at coordinate 828,619 of CAWGNS010000007.1, forward strand.
CCTGGTACCGGTGAGTTGGTGCGCCGCCAGCACAAGTACCGAATCCGCCTTCGGCTGTGGCTGAACCGGGGAGAAGCGGTTCGTTGGCAGACCGCGTGGGGTCCGGTGGGTGTCGCGAGGCTCGACAACAACGGCGAAACGTTGATCACCGAAGTCCGAATCGACCGGCGGTCTCTCGTCAGCGGCCTCTTCTATGGTGTCGAAGGCATGCGAATCGGCGGAACGCGCCGCCTGGGAATCGCGCCTCATTTGGCCTACGGGGATCGGGGCGTTCCAGGAGTGATTCCAGCGGGCGCAATGCTGATCGCTGAAATCACGATACTCGAGGCACGAGACGCTACTCTGTGACCAATTCAGGGCCATTTGGCGAGGACGGACCAAGGTCTTCGGGGGCATTGATTCCGCTGTCAGCTTGCTTCGCCCACCAGTACAGGAGTATCTGACGCCCGAACCCTTCGGCACCCGTCTTCGAGCGTGGCTCAGGCTCGACGCACGATGTCGTGAAAAAAGGGCGGCCGTTCCTGTTCCACTGCGGCGGCCGCGTACAGATACATGGCCGCCGACCAACTCTGCCAGTCCTGCCCCCGCGCGACGCCGTCCTGTGCGCAGAACCATTCGTTGAACCCGTAGGACAGCGAGGGATCACGCCCTCGGCGAACTAGTTCTGTCAGTGCCGCCAACTTTTCGCGAGCCAACCCGTGGTAACCCGCCGCCACAACAGCTGCGACATAAAACCCGCACACGAACGGCCAAACCCCGCCGTTGTGATACTCCCCCGGTACGTTGAACTGTTCGTAGCGTAGCCGCCAGTCAGGGTCCTTCCGTCGAATGTACGGAAACAGGCACGGTGGCAGATCGAGCGCCAGCTCATCGCGCTCCCTCAGCGCCGCACACTCTGCCTCGACCCAGGCCACGATCTCCTGCGCGCGCCGCGGCGGAGCCAGCCCCGATACAATCGCGAGACTGTTGCCCAGCAGATCAAATCGCTCACTGTTGCTTACCTTGTAGGCCCAAAGGGCGTAGTACGGTTTGTCGGCCACCGCCAGCCCTTCGTGTACGTGGCACGCCCCACTCCCCGCGCGAACGTCGAGGCAATCCAAAATCTTCGCGAGGCCCTCGGCTTCCCCGTTCAGGCCGTACAGCCGGAGATACGCATAGACCAGCGCATTCACATACAGTCCGTACCCCAACACCCACTGCTCGTCCCGCCAATCGCTCGTCGGCTGCTGCGCGACGGCCACCAAATCGTCCGGACTCTGATACCGCATCCACTGCATCGCCCGATCCACCGAAGGCTGCAGAAAATTCGCCTCGCCCGTGGTACGTCGGTACAGCGCGACACCGATCAAGAAAAGGGGCGTTGTGTCACTAGCCCCCCGGTCGTCCGGATCGTGCGCCAGTGATGTAATGTGCCCGAGTCGCGTTTGTGTCCGTGCCAACGTCTCGAGCACACGCCGCAGCGACGCGGTCAGGGAGTCGTCTTCGCAAACCAATATTCCTAGAGCGGAAATCATCAGGTCCCGCGTGTACGGCTCCGGATAGCCCCATGCTGCGGTCCGCGGCAAATCCTCAAAGGGGCCGCGTGCGTTGTTCAATAGCACTTCGCGGGCCGCAAGTTTCGTCTCTTCAATCAGACCTTGAGTAGATATGGTCATGCGCTAGTGGATACCCAGTCGTTTTTCGATCAGTTCAATGAACCGCCTCGCCACAACGCGGTAGTCGAACAATTCGACAACCCGGCGTCGGCCCGCCTCCCCCATTCGTCGGCGCAAGTCCTCGTCTTGCATCAGATCCATGAGGTAGTTCGCGATGTCGTGCACGCTCGCCCGATAGTCCACTGGTCGGCCGCCGGCGAAGACGACGCGGTGTCCCTCTTCAAATCCTGACTCGTCTCCCAGCGTCGCCTCCTGGATCCGAGTCTCCTGCGCCACGCCCGCCAGAAGCGCCGTTTCACCGTGAACCAACGTGTCCAGCATGCCCATCGCCCGCATTCCGATCACTGGCTTTCCGCACGCCCCCGCTTCCACCTGAACCATCCCGAAACCCTCGAGCCTCGAGGGGGCGGCATAGATGTCGCAGGCCGCAACTAGATACGGCATGAAATTGCGCGAGATGACGTTTGTTGTGTATACAACGTTCTTCTCGATCCCCAAATGCGTGGCTAATTGCAAGTCGATCACGTTCTGCTGCGTCGTTCGAGGTTGTGGCCAAACCTTGCACACGTACTTCCATTCCGGCGCCTTGTGGTCGTTGATCGCCAGAGCCTGCATGACCTCCTGCGCACCTTTGGACGTGGCGTCACCCCCGATCGTCAACACCATGAGCTGGTCCGGCGAAACGCCGAGTGCTTCGCGCACCGCTCGCACCTTCAGTTCACTCGAATCGCGTGGCACAAACGCGTCCGTGTCGCACCCCACTGGAAGGACTTCAATGTTCGCCCCATCGATCCCATCGCGGATGTACATCTCCTTGACCCAGTTCGAGGTGACCAGAATCAGCGGTAACGCGTTGAGCACCTCGTGGTAGTTCGCGATGTAACCATCCGCGACCAGCCAGGGAACCGGCCGTGCGCCGTAACGTTGCGGATGCAGCACCAGGTGCGGCGTGTGCCCCCAATACCCGACGCCCAACACCACATCGGGCTCGAACCAGCGGTAGTACCATTCCTTCTCTTGCGCCGACTCGAAATGCACCGCTGCGACCTCGACGCCAAGTTCCTTCAAGCCGCGAGCCATCAGATCGCCCTGGGTGGCAAGGCCCCCGGGCGAGGCAGGGTAGTCATAGAGCACCAAGACTCTCATTTCTCAAAGCCTTTCATTCGGCAGCCTCGCGCTCTTGTCTGCGTTCGCGTTCGACCCAACGGCAAGCGGCCTGTGCGTCGTGAAAACACCAAAACGCTTCCGACCGTGGCGTGGCCCGCGCCTCCCAGCTGTCGGGGCCGAAGCCGTAGCCCTGGGTCATGAGTCGATACTTGTGCCGCCAGATCTCTTCGCCGAAGGTCTCCTGCCTTGTCGCCTCCGCCTGTGCCCGCGGCAGGTAGGTGCCACCGCCGTCCTCGAAGCCGAACATCCAGACGGCCTCCGCCGAGAGCGCGCCATCCGCCCAAAGACCGATCACCGCCCGACACGTCTCCTCGTGGCGACGGTGACGCGTATACTCGCCGCGCGGGCCGTGCGTCAGAATCAGGTCATACCGAGTGGCAGGTAGTATAGAGAGCACCGTCTCCCGCACCTGCGCATCATCCAAGGGATGTTGCTCCGGACCGTCATCCAGCTCCCCGATCGAGCCGACCGCCCCCAGTTGCGCCACTATCGATTGAAACTTGGGCGCACGGTCCGCGTCGCGCGCCCGACAAAGCGCCGCCACATGCCAGGACCAGTGTGGTCGCAGCAGGATCGCGCCTCCAGCCCACAGCACCTCGTCATCCGGGTGGGCCACGATAACCGCCGCCTTCCTGACGAGTCCTGGAGACAGTTCTTCAAGACGCAACGCTTGGCGCTGCGAGGAGGCCGAGTTGAGAAGTTGATCCGACGGGTCGTGCAATCTCGGTTCACCTACATACCGTGGGCAGGTAACTGGCGTCGGGATGGCATTGGGAGCCTGGCGTGAAGCGCGACAGTCCTAGGCCACAGCCGACTGTCGTTGTGGGTCTGCATGCCCCACAGCAGCCCGTATTCGCCCGAAGTGGATTGACCGCTCGACTGACCGGAGAAGGCCGAGAGGATGGTTGCTCCGGCTAAACCTTGAACCCATAGGCGACGTGAAGAGGAGAGTACGTCCGACATTTCCATGTGGCTGCTCTTGCGTAGCGATTTCTACCAAGGCTGGCGAGCAGGCCCTTTCGACGGTGAAAACAGACTTCCGTTGAACTTCTCCGATCGTAGCACTGCCCGAGCACCTGCCGGAGGGGGAAGACTCTGCTGGTGCCTGAGGAAACGGCGTTCTCGGAAACCAGGCCGGGACGGATCCCGTGTCAGATTTGTCCCCGCTGGTCGCCTAGAGTGTAGCCCTACGCGCAGCCACATGGACATATAACCCCAGATTTCCACTTTGGCTGCAGTTCTGCTAGCTATCGGATAGCCTCCGACGCCTTTATTTATGCGGGTTTGAGCGCATTGGACAGGGCGAGGAGGCCAACACCGAGTGGGTGAAAAGCAAAACAAACCGTTTCAGCTGTCGTTCAACGGGTTTCTGAAGGTCGATTTCCAAGGCTCTCGGGTCACCTCCGATGGCGGGCTTGTTCTCGTCCGCGAACTGGACGAGCGGCTCGGTCTGGGCAAGCTGATCGACGAGCATCTCACCGACACGCGACAAGGCGAGAACAAGAAGTTCCCGCTGGCGGATCTCGTGCGGCAGTCGGTCTACTCGCGTCTGGCGGGTTACGAGGATCTCAACGACGCCGTGCGCGTCTCCGCCGATCCAACCTTTCGACTGCTCGACTCGAAGTAGAACTGGGATCGCGGCAGCGCGCTGACCTCCCGGTTGCAGAGCTTCGAGACAGGCATGCTGGCCGGTGACGAGAACCTGATCGGGCTGATGGCGGTGAACCGCGAGCTGATCGCCCAAACCGGGCCACCGACGATTCCGAAACGCGCGTGGTGCTCGACATGGACTCGCCCGAGAGCCCGTTCCACGGCCAACAGGAAGGCAGCGCCTACAACGGCCACCTCGAGTCGGTCTGCTATCACCCGCTGCTGCTGTTCAACCAACACGGCGACTGTTTGGCGGCGCAGTTGCGGCCAGGCAACGTCTCCAGCGCCGAGGACTGGGACGAGTTGCTGCTGCCCGAGGTGGAGCGCCAACAGGCGGAAGGCAAGCGAGTCACCTTCCGGGCCGACGCCGCCTTCGCAAAACCGGAAACCTACGAGGCGTTGGAAGAACGCGGCGTGGACTCTGTGATCCGCATTCTGGCCAATGAGAACCTGGAGTTGGAGATCGAAGACGTTCTATTCCGCCCGCCGGGCGGGCCCAGCGCCAAACCGCTGGTGCCTTACAAGAGCTTCCGCTATCAGGCGGCGAGTTGGTCGAAGCCGAGAAGGATCGTCGCCAAGGTCGAGCATCTAGCGGGCGAGCTGTTTCCGGGTGTTGGCTTCATGGTCACGAACATGAGCTTGCCGAGCCGTTCGTTGGTGCGCTTCTACAACAGACGCGGCACGGCAGAGCAGTGGATCAAGGAAGGCAAGCAGGCGGCGAGTTGGACTAGGTTGTCGTGTCATCGGTTTCGGTCGAATGAAGTGCGGCTCCAACTTGCAGTGTTGGCCTACAACCTGGGCAACCTGTGGCGGCGGCTAGGACTGTCGAACAGGATCAAGAGTTGGTCGCTGACGAGCTTGCAGCACCGGCTGATGAAGACCGGCGGCAGGCTGGTCAAGCACGCGCGGTACCACTGGCTGCTGCTTGCCGAGGGCCATCTCAACCGGAAGCTGTTCGGAGAGATGCTCAATCGGCTGGCCTCGCTGCCTGCACCGGGTGGATGAGTTGCCGAGCGTGGGAGGAACTGAAGTACGGAGTTGCCCGAGCGGTAGAGTCGGAGAGTTGTCGGCTGAATCTGAGCCAGCGGGACTGGAGAGTCCCGATCCGACCCGCTCCGGGGGCTCGACTGCCGCAGATAGGAAGATCCAACGTGGAACAGGCACGAAAAACGTTGCAGCGCTGCCGTGGCTCGGCTATCCTGACCGTGGCCAGTGCGCCAAAACGGAAATTCCGGCTGACTTCCCTCGGCTCTATTCGGTACGCTGGACCCGGCAAGGAGGGCACACCTATGGACCGCAGACAGTTTCTGAGCCGTTCAGCGGCTGCCGTGACGGCGCTCTCGGCGCAGAGGGTCCGGGGCGCCAACGACCGGATCGGCATCGGCACAATCGGAACCGGCGGACGCGGACGCACCGTGACGCTCTACTTCAAAGAGAACGCCAAGGCCGAAGTACGCGCCGTTTGCGATGTCTACGAAGAAAACCTCCAGCGCGGCGTCGAGGCAGCCGGCGGCCAGGTCACCGCATATGAGGACTACGAGCGCCTGCTAGAAAGCAAGGACATCGACGCCGTCCTGGTAACCACGCCCGACCACTGGCACGCCCGCATGGTCATCGACGCGGTCGAGGCCGGCAAAGATGTCTACGTCGAAAAGCCGATGTGCCACACCGTCGACGAAGGCTTTGCCGTCATCGAGGCCGTCCGGCGCACCAAACGCGTCGTGCAGGTAGGCACCCAACGCCGCAGCTATGACCTGTTTCTTGAAGGCAAGAAGGTCATGGAGTCGGGCAAGCTCGGCGACGTGCGGCTGGTCAACGCCTGGTGGTACAACTACCAGGGTTCGGTACGGCCGCCCAAAGTCGACGGCAAACTGAATTGGGAAAAGTGGCTTGGCAGCGCGCCCAACCGGCCGCTCGATCCGATGCGATTCCGCAATTGGTATTACTTCTACGATTACTCAGGCGGATTGATGATCGGTCAGGCCGCGCACATCATTGACGCCATCAACTGGTACATGGGGGCCGGCTACCCCTCCGCGGTCACCTGCGCCGGCGGTAACGTGCACCTGGAGGGCGTCGAGATCCCCGAGACCACCAGCATGATCCTGGAGTATCCCGAGGACTTCCTGGCCGTCTTTACCGTGGGCTACCGCGCCATGCACTACAACGCGGCGCTCGACCAGATGAAGCAGTTCCACGGTTCCCTGGCGCGCTTTGACGTCGCCCGCGAGTCCCACGCGCTCTTCCCCCAAAGCGATGAAATCGAGATGAAACCGTCGCTCGAGCGCCGCCAATACGGTTCGTTTGAGCGGGCCACGGCGCAGCACGTCGACAATTTCCTCTCCTGCGTCCAATCGCGGCAGGAGCCCAACGCGCCCGTCGAAGCCGGCCAGCACACCAGCGTGGCGCTGGTTATGGCCATCGAAGCACTACGTCAGGGGCGCCGCATCCGTTGGAACAATGCCGCCCGCAGGATGGAAATTTAGGATACCGGCTTTGATCGAGACCGATCGACTACCCGGGGTGGTACTGCGCGAAGCTCGAGCAGTTCTTTGGCATCCTGCTCTACGAGCAGCTGCTGGTGTTGGGACTGGGCCCCCACGGCGAGCCAGGCCCTCCCAAAACCGAGTGCCCCTGGGAGGAGGACGACCGCATTCTTTACGCTGCGCTGGAACGACATCAGCGCCGATGGTGTCACGCTA
>CAWGNS010000008.1:0-2447500 GCA_963824095.1 Terriglobia bacterium
TCTCTTTTCCACAATTCATAGTCCCCCGCTTCGCTGGCGACCGCAGACGATCGCCTCCAGGAGTGCCCAGCCCCCTCGGCGACGATGGGAAGGCACTCGGTGATGCCGACCTCGCCCTCAAAATAGGTGATCGGCGGCGCGCTGCCCTTGGCGTGGGAACGCCGGAACCAGGTGAATTTGCCTTCTAGCCAGGAGTGCGATTCACGGCGGGAATCCGGGCCAATTCGCTACACTGCGGAAAGATGCTGGGGATTCCCACGCCGCCCACGGCTGGCGCTTTGACTGCAGCCCCTGGAAACGCCCGCGCGGCGATCGCGCGGCGGGTCAATCGGCTGGGGGGTGTCCTCGCTTTCGCGGCGATGGTCACGAGTCTGGCCGCGGCTACCGACGTGCCCTGGATCGACGTGCCGTTCGTCCGCCAGGTGCGCGCCGGGTGCGGCCCGGCATCGATTGCCATGGTGATGCAGTATTGGGTACAGCACGAGCCCGGACTCGACGCCATCGCGGCCGACGCCGAGCACATTGACGAGACCTTGCCGGCGTCCGATCGCGGCACGTTGGGAAGCGACCTTGAAACCTATCTGAAAGCCCACGGCTTCTCGGCGTTCGTGTTTGACGGCGAGCCCAAAGACCTCGCTCATCACCTGGCCAAGGGCCGGCCGCTGGTCGTCTGCCTCGCCCCCAAGGGACCGAACGGGCCGCTGCACTTTGTTGTCGTCGTGGGCGTCGGCGAAATCGAAATTCTGCTCAACGATTCGGCGCGAGGAAAGCTGTTCCGCGAACGCAGGCAAACGTTCCTCGAACAGTGGAGGGCAACCGGCAATTGGACCCTGCTCGCGGTTCCCCTCCCGGCCCGGTGAGTTGCTTGCGCCCGCTCGCCTTGCTGCTCCTGCTCGGTTCATTTTGGACCGCTCCCGCGGCCGAGGATCTTGCGGCCCGCGTCCGGGCGCTTTACGAAGCCGGCGAGTACGCCAAGGCTGCCGCCGAGGCCGAACCGGCCGTCGAGCCGCCGGCGGACGTCATCTTCTATCACGGTCTCGCCCTGGCCCGACTCGACCGCAACGAAGGGGCGCGTGCGGTCCTCGCGGCAGGCCGAAAGAGCTACCCCCGCGACAAACGCTTCCCCCTGGAGCTTGCCGGAGTCGCCTACCGAGAGCAGCAGTTCGGGCGGGCGCGCCGCTTCTTGCGCCAGGCTCTGCGACTCGATCCGTCCGATGAATATGGCAACGACTTTTTGGGCTCGCTCTATCTGGTCGAAGGGGACGTCGCGGCAGCTCTCCAATATTGGAATCGAATCGACAAGCCGCTGATCCAGCAGGTGGATGTCACCCCGCCGCCGCCGATCCGTCCGACGCTGCGCGAGCGCGCCATCGCGATCTCCCCGGGGCAAATCTTCACGCTGGCGCGTTTGCGCGCGACCGAAGCCAATCTCGATCGTCTCGACGTCTTCTCGGCCCGGCGCATCGAACTGAGTCCCGGGCCCGGCGACCGCTACAATGTCACGGTCCGCCTGCTGACTGCCGGCTCTCCGCTGCGAGGCTGGCTGGGGCGCCTGCTGCCGATCGCGCGCGGCTTGCCCTATCAAACCGTCTATTTCGACCGCACCAATATAGCCGGCCGCGCCATCAACTTCCGCTCGCTGGGCCGCTGGGATGCGAACAAACGGCGGGTCGGCTGGGAACTTGCCGGGCCGATCCACATGAAACCCCGCTTCGGTTTCCGCATTGGAGCGGACGCGCGCGACGAAAACTGGGACCTTGCCGAATCCGACGGAAGCGCCTCCTCGGATGGCGGCGATCTGAAGCTGAGAACTCTCGCTTTCGGAGGCGATTTCCGGGTAGCGCTGACCGGAAGACTCGAGTGGACCACGGGAGCGCAGCTCACCAAGCGAGGCTTCCGCAACAACGACGACGCCGAAATCTTCGCCAATAGCTGGTCATTCGAGCAGCGCAACCGCTTGTCCTACCGTCTGCTGGAGATACCCGACCGGCGGATCCGCGTCGACTCGAGCGCCCAATTGCGAACCGGCCGCGTATTCACGGGCGCCGCCCCCTCGCGTTTTAGCATCGTCGAGACAGATCTGGCGGGCGCCTGGACCCCGCGGACTCAACAGAATGCCTGGGAAGCCCACGCGCGGCTGCGGGCGGCGAAAACCTTGGGCCAGATTCCGTTCGACAAGTTCTTCTCCCTGGGCATGGAGCGCGATAACGATCTGTGGCTACGCGGACATGTTGGGACACGCGATGGGAAGAAGGGGAACGCGCCGCTCGGCACCGACTACGCCCTGCTGCAGACCGACTTCGACCGCACCGTCGCCCGATTTCGCTTCCTGGATGTCCGGGCCGGACCCTTCCTCGATACCGGACGGATCAGCGAACCATCCGGCCGTTTCGGGTCACAGGGATGGCTTTTCGACACCGGCCTCCAAGCCAAGGTCGTTGTTGCCGGCGGGCTCAGTTGGTCGGCGGTCTACGGCCGCGACCTGGCAGGGGGCCATGGCGTGTTCTACACCAGCGTTGAGTACTAAAAACGGTATGGCGCAGCCAGACGAAACAGCGCACCTTCACGCCACGGGAAGAGCACCTCGGCTCTGGGCGAGGCAGCTCTCGCGGCGAGGGGACCGAAAACGCAAACCAGGTTCCCCTCCGGGCGGCTAGTCTTTGTTGTCATGCACGACGGAGAGAACCACCAGGATCACGACAACCAATCCGATCAAAGCCAGGATTCCGACGATCAAACCGCCCTGCACGTCTTGTTCGGCGTCGCGGGCGCGATCGGCAAGCCGCGAAAGTTCCGCGTCGTTGAGTTCCGCAATCGCGGTGGTTGCCCGCGCCGTGGTCAGGTGAGCTTTAGCGAGCGCGTCTTGTGCCGCGGGTAGGGAGAGCACGCGCTCGATGTCCGCCAGATTCTGGGCGCGGGTTGCCCGCGAAGAGTTCAGGTCTTGCCTCACTTGGTCGAGAGGGACCACGTGCGTCTCAGCCGCTCGCAGAGGTTGAAACGAAGTCGTATAAGAGAAAACGGTGAGCGCCGTGATGATGGCCAGTAATTGCCCTACACGGAGATGGGGGAACCGCACGCGGAATTTTGACATTGAGGACCTCGCAAAGGTAGTGGAGTCTCCACGGCCCGCGGGTTGGACAAGCGACGATCCTACCCGGCGGCCGCTGCGACACGAAACTACATTCAAGATCGGAAGCCGCGGATCATCGTTACAAAATTTTCCCTCTCGGTTTCGGGCTTCTTCTGTCAGGGGCGGCTACAGATTCGGAAGCCCGCATAGCTCAAGTAGCCGGCCACGATGGCAGCGACCAGGCTTCCCCATTTGGGCACGTCCCATCCATCCACCCGGACCTCCAGTCCGCCGAACAGGCGCACCAGATGGGCCAGGGCGACGATCAGAAAAATGATTCCCGTGATCGTTGCGTACGTTTTGGTCGACATCGCTTGATCCCTCCTCTTCGGAACTCCGCTTGGGCCCCATGGGGACAGTCACCGCGTTTCGCGCCTCGATTCTTCAGAGGGTTACAGGATTCGCAGGGTGCGAAACACGGTGACTTCCTCCCGCGCGCTCCCACGGAGTTTTTCCGCAGCCTGCTCTGTCTGTTTTGGCGAAACGAACCGCTCGAAGATCACCCGAAAGCCTCGATTTGCTATGGGCAACCGAGTGACTACCCAAGTCGACGAGGATGCCCCGATGGCGGGGCCGAATGATCCTTGTGTATGCGGAATCACGTCTCACGCAGATGTCCCGGCGAAGACTCGGGGGCTTCTCTTCTTGCATCTCTTCTTGCATCGGAAGGTCCTACGTGATGGTCCTGACGGCGCGGCAAGTAAGGGCGACGCGGCTACCGCTGGTCTCGACAAAACATGGTAAGCCGCCGCACAGGGCGGTCACGCAAGGTTGTCTGCGCTGCCTTCCTGCAAATGTTGCAAACGGCGCCGCGCTAGACAGAACCGCGTTTCGGCGCCGCGCCCCGCTAAGTCGCTGACTTCGATCGTGTTGGAAAGTTTCTGGGAATAGTGGCAGGCTTCTTGCACCCCCAAGCGCACCAAATCCAAAACTGCGACGGAGAATGGATCCCGTGTACGCCAAAAATTCCCCTTTGTCCTCAACCCACTCCGGATCCGGCCGCACCGAATTGCGGCATCCGGAGCCCGCCGGGCGGCAGCCAGAATCTCGTTCGGGCCGATCAGGGCCGGCCGCTGCGCTGCTGGTGATGCCGCCGCGCCGCCGGACGCTGTTTCGGCAGGTGCTCAACGAGTTGGGCGTCTCGGTCTGCTGCGCGGAGAACTGCCGCGCGGCCCGTAGGCTGCTGGAGAGGCCCCATTCGTTCGGACTCGTCGTGACCCACGTCACACTTCCTGACGGCAACTGGTGCGACGTGCTGCGCCTGATGAACGACTGGAGCGTCCCGGCGAGTGTCATCGTCGATACCAGCGAGGTGAATCCAACGCTGTGGTCGGAGGTGTTCTGGCGCGGAGCCTACGACCTGCTGGTGCAACCCTGTGACTGGAACGACGTCTGCCAGTGTTTCGAAGGAGCGCTGCGCTCGAGGCCGCATCTGACGCGGCCCCATCCAGCGCGGCTGGCCACCCCATCGGCTGCCTGAGCAAGGCGAAGCCGGCCGGCAGGCCCGGGCCGTGGGTACCGCCACTACCTCCGCCCGGGCCGCCGCGAAAGCGCCCCGACTGTGTCCGGAGCTCGATGGGGACAGCAGCCGTTCCCCGGCCGGTCAATTCGGTAATACTGCCTACTCAACGGCGGCCGGATCACCCGCTCTGCACCACCTCAGCACCGCCCCCCCGGGGTACTAGGGCGGAAACTCGCCTGAAACATCACTTCTTAGCCCCCGGCCGTCCTCGGGCCGGCGGCGAGCGCCCCGGATGCTGCAGACTTTGCAGAAGATCGCTCCAATGCAGCGCTCCCGCCGCCGGAAATTCCGAGCCCTCCGCCTATAACTCTTTTGTTTCGAGTAAAACATGGTGGGTGTCCCAGGGTGGCACTCTCCGTGCTTCCGCTGTATTGCTATGGGTGAACGATATCTGACGATTGACCAAGTGGCCCGTCAGCTCGATACCACGCCCGACTTGATCGAGGACCAGATTCTGCGCGGCCGGATCCTTCCGACCGAAAAACGCGGCTTGCGGTTCCTGTCGGACCGCGAGGTGTACAAGCTGAAGTTCGTGTTCTATCTCGAACAGAAGTGTCGCCTCTCTTCCGACCAGATCGATGTCGTGCTCGACACGGTTAGTCCGCCATACGACAGTTGGCAGGAACAGTTGGCGATGGTCGCCGACTAGCCGACCAAGCGTGCGCGGTTGACGGGGGACTCCACGGGACGTTTTTCCGCGTCCTGAGGCCCGGCGAAATTTCGGCCGGGCCGTGACGAGGGGTGAGCTTCCTCAAACCGCCACCGGGGCCAGAATCGTCGCCCGGGTCAGAACGCTGGCCGGGCCCGATCGCTATTTTGGGCAATATCGCCGTCGGCCACGGCCGGTCATGGACCGGAAAGGTGGCTGTGTATCGTTCCTGAGCGACGCATCATGAGTCATCGCGCCGAGTCGAATGGAGAATCCGAGGCTCGCGGGCGCCAAAGCCCCGAGGCCGTGGAACTGCGCGAACTGCGGCACCGCCTCTCGCTGGCTCCCCATAACGCGGCCTTACGCCTGCATCTGGCGCAGCGGTTGGCCGAGCGCGGGTGCCGCCAGGAAGCCCTGTCCGAGCTGCGCGAACTGCTGCATCTCGACCCCAACCACCTTGTCGCCCGCAAGCTCCGCGAGGAACTGTTGAGCCAGGATTCCGAGCCTGGGTCGGGTCCCTCCAACGGCCCCTCGCCCCCGCATGCTTCCGAAGCGCTACACTGACATCGACGGCTTTTCATGTGGGAATCCGAGGATGAGTCTTCGCTCTGGGGCGTGGTGCCCTATCGCGTCGCCATCCCGACCTTGCTCGTGCTGGCGCTGGCGCTGACCGCCCTGCTGGTGATCAGTCTGGAGCGTTGGCACACCGCGGTCGGCGATCTGCTCGACAGCCATCCGCACGGCAACCTGAAGTCCGATCTGATCAAGTTCGTGATCATTTCGGTGTTGCTGGGCGGAACCGCGGTCGTCTCGCTTGCCCTGCTGCAGCACTACCGCAATACCCAGCGCGCGCTGAGCCGCGTCCAGGAGCTGAGCCGGCGGATCCTGGAAAACATGGCCATCGGCATCGTCACGCTCGATCTGCGGGGCGCCATCACGGTCGCCAACCCGGCCGCCCACGCGATGCTGAATCTGGACCCCCACGAGGACCAGGACCTCTCGTGGCTGATCGCCGGGCACCCCCATATCGGAGAGCTGGTCAAGGCCGCGGTGACGCGCGAGAGCTACGTCGAGGACGCCGACCTGGAGCACGTTTCCGAGAAACTGGGCAAGATCTGGCTGCGCGCGGCGATCTGGCCGCTGGTGGTCGGCGGCGTGCGGGTTGGCGTGGTGGTGATGCTGGCCGACGTCACGCGCCTGCTTGCCGTCGAGAAGCAACTGCGCCGGCTGGACCGCCTGGCGGCCACCGCCACGCTCGCCGCGGGCGTCGCCCACGAAGTCCGCAACCCGTTGACCGCCATCGATTTAAACCTCCGGCTGCTGCGCGACGAGGTCTCCGCCCGCCTCAACGGCGCCGCCGACCTGGCCGATTATTTCGACATCCTCAGCGAAGAGACCGCCCGCCTCAACCGCATCACCGAGGAGTTTCTGGCGTTTTCGCGCCCCGGCCCTTCGGTGCGCCGGCCGCTGGTGGTTGCCGACGTGTTGCAGCGCGTGGCGCGCCTGCTGGAAGTCGAGGCCAAGGAAAAGCGCATCAACCTGAAGCTCGCCCTGGCCCCGGGTCTGCCGCCGGTTTCGGGCGATCTGGAGCGGCTCGAGCAGGTCTTTTTGAACCTGTTCGTCAACGCCGTCGAGGCCATGCCGCAGGGCGGCGACATTCTGGCCTCGGTCGGACTGGTCGAGTTCAACGGCGATCAGTTCGTCGAGGCCGCCATCACCGACCAGGGTCCGGGCGTCTCCGAAGAGCATCTGCCGCGTTTGTTCGATCCCTATTTCACGACCAAGCCGACCGGCACGGGCCTGGGGCTTGCGATCGTCCACCGCATCGTCGCCGACTATGACGGCGATATCACGCTGGAGAACGACCCCGGCGGCGGCTTGTCGGTACGGGTCCGGTTCCCGGTATGCGAGGGCGAGTCCCTGGAGCCTCAATTTACCTCCGGCGCAATTCATGAACGCCAATCTGCTCATCGTCGATGACGAGGTCAACATCCGCCGGACCTTGTCGAAAATCCTGGCCAAGCAAGGCTACCACGTCGAGGCGGCCGGCGACGCCAGCGAAGCGCTCTCGCTGGCGAAACAGCACCGCTTTCACCTGCTCATCTCCGACCTCAAGCTGCCCGATATCGACGGCATCTCGCTGCTGCGCGAGATCCGCCCGCTGCTGCCCGATATTCAGGTGATCGTGATGACCGCCTACGGCACCATCGAGACCGCGGTGGAGGCCATGCGGCAGGGCGCCTACGACTACATCACCAAGCCGTTCGAGCCCTCGCACCTGCTGGTTTTGATCGAAAAAGCGCTCGAAAAGCACGCCCTGGCGTCGGACAACGCCCGGCTGCGCCAGGTGGTGCGCTCCAAGGACGAATACGGCCGGCTGGTGGGCGACAGCCCGGTGATGAGCGAGGTCTTTCGCATGATCGACATGGTGGCGCCGACGCCGGCCACCGTGCTTTTGCAGGGCGAAAGCGGTGTCGGCAAGGAAGTCATCGCGCGCACCCTGCACCAGCGCAGCCCGCGCAGCCAGGGGCCCTTCATTTCGCTCAATTGCGGCGCGGTACCCGAAAGCCTGCTCGAAAGCGAGCTGTTCGGCTACGAACGCGGCGCCTTCACCGGAGCCGACACCTCGCGGGCCGGCAAGATCGAGCTGGCCAACGGCGGCACGCTGTTTCTCGACGAAGTCGGCGAGATGTCGCCGCGCACCCAGATCGAGTTCCTGCGCGTGCTCGACCAGCGCGAGCTGCGCCGGCTGGGCGGCAGCAAGCTGATCCACGTCGATATCCGGGTGCTGGCGGCCACCAACAAGCGGCTCGAGGTCGAAGTGGCCGGCGGCAATTTCCGCGAAGACCTGTTCTATCGCCTCAACGTCGTCCCGGTCGACGTGCCGCCGCTGCGCGAGCGCAAGGACGACATCGCGACGCTGGCGCAGACGTTCCTCAACGAATTCGCCAGCCTCTACAACAAGCCGCGCAAGAGGCTGGCGCGGCAATCGCTGGAATGCCTGCTGCAATGCCCCTGGCCGGGCAACGTGCGGGAATTGCGCAACCTGATGGAGCGGATGACGGTCACGGTCCACGACAACCTGATCGAGGCCGGCGACCTGCCGCCGCAATACCGGCCGGTCGAAATCGCGCCGCCCAGCGTGGAGGTCGCCCTGGGCACGACGCTGGCCGAGGTGGAGGAGCTGGTGATTCGGCGCACCCTCGCCGAGGTCACCACGCATCGCGAGAAGGCCGCCAAGATCCTCGGCATCAGCCCGCGCGCGCTGCACTACAAGCTGAGCCGCTACGGGCTGCGCCGCGACGACGACAGCGCCGCCAACGATTCCGGCGAACCCGACGACGGCCTCGAAGCGGGCCAGGAAGAGCCGGAAGCGCGCCCCTGAGGGGCGCGGGCCCAAGCGGATGGGGCGGGCCTGCCGGGCCGCCTTGCCTGAGGGGGACCGTGTTTCGCACCCTGCGAATCCTGTAACCCTCTGAAAAACCGAGGCGCGAAACGCGGTGACTGTCCCCATCGGGCAGCACTGCCAGGCCAGACTGGAGTTTTTCCGTTTTTCCGCAGCCTGTTCCGCCCGCGGCTCTGTTTTCGGGCTTGGGACGTTCTGCATCGATTCGTGTGGCTGCGTTTTGTGCAGGCGCGGGAACCCTTAGCGCGGCGGCGGGGGCGGCTTCCGGAGGCCGCGAGGACCGATACATAAGGGCCTGGAATGCTTCGTGCGAGGGGGTCGTCTCGTCGGGGAAACACCTTAGTTGTTCCGCACGGCGTCCAAAGCCGCTCCAGCCGGCTGCTTGGGCTGGCTGCAATGGGCCGCAAACAGGCCCGGCGGCCAACTTCGGAATACACTTATCTGTCACATATAAAATAGGTTATATACAAATAACAACCTCGACGGCGGGTCCTTCCGAAGCCCTCAGTTGAGCCCTTGGCGCCTCGAAACCGCGATTTTTCCCGCCTCTCCAAGGCTCATCGAACGCCCGCTGGCGGGCCGAATCTCTGCAACTCTTGCAGTGCCGCCCTTCGCAGCCCGCCCGCTTTGCTGGGCCTTTCTACGAGCAAAATCGCAACTCATTGACTTTAAAGAGATTTCCCAGTTGCCGGGGATTTGGTCTTCGAGTTGCTCCACTACGGTTCCGGTAGCAAGGAGGTAACACAGCGATATGAGCAAATTGCTTCGCATCGCTCCCGCTGCCGTGTTGCTCGCAGCGACGACTTTTTTGGCGCCGACCATTCCGGCCAAGAAGAAGGACAAGGATAAGACCACGTCCTCGGAAACGGCCGACATGAACGGTAAGACCGCCAAGGTTCATAAGGAGGCTAAGCATCACAAGAAGGCCAGTCACAACTCCGAAGCGGGGAGTACGACTGGGTCTACTGCTGCAAAGACTCCGAGCAAGTAATTTCGCCAGCGGGCGCCAAGGCGCTCGACTGGAAGAGTTTGGGGCCCGCCCAACACCAGCCTGCACCGGTTTACCCCGAAAACCGGCAACCCCTACCGGGCCCCATTCCCCAAGGCCACCCTCAGGCCTCCGAGGCATCGCGGGTTTAACCACCCGCGATGCCTCCCCCGCTTTCAGGCGGCGGGTACAATGACTGAGGGAAGGAGAAGGGTTCGATGCCTACTTTAGGAATTCAAGAGCTACTCGTCATTTTGCTGATAGCGGTGCTGTTGTTCGGGGGCCGCAAAATCCCCGAAGTCGCCAAAGGTCTCGGCGATGGGATCCGTGAGTTCAAAGACGCCATGAAGGGCGGCGGCAAAGACAGCCATGACGACGAACACGCGTCCTCGATCGCCGACAGTGGAGTTCACCACAAAGACGGCCGAGCCGCGTAACGGCTAGAGCGGGCGCTCCGCTCGCCTGCGATATCCTGCCCTGCACTATCTGCAGGGGATCCTTAAATACATCGCTAGAGTTGTGTTCTGCCGCAGGCGTTCGGCCTGCGGCATTAACCAACCTATTTTCAATCACATAGACACAGCAAGCCTCGGGAATACCACCCTTCCGCCCAGCTTGCCGGTTCGCCTCTAGTTGGCCTTTTCTTCGTAGAACTGGCGGGCCTTGAGGTAGAGAGCGACCAGCTCGCGGCGCTGCTCGGGCGAAAGCGCTTGGCCGGGCTCGTTGCGGGGCAGCTCGATCAGCTCGTCAATCCAGCGGATGAAAAACATGGCGTCCTGGTGCATGTTCCAGCGGCCGCGCAGGTAGATCGGCCGGGAGTGGGCCATGCGGATAGTCGATTCGTTGCGCTCGAAGCAGCGCGCCGCCACCCAACTGTAGGGGCCTTCCTGCATTTCCATCGTGGTATGAAACTCGGTCTTGCCCTCGGGCGCCCGGAAGGTCTCGATCACCTTGCCGTTGGCGACGATCTCGATGCGGTCGAGCGGCCCGCGCGCCACGGCGTCGACGGTGAGTTGAATCTTGTCGCCGGGCAGCGCCAGCGAGTCCAAAAACAGCATCGGGCCGTTGGTGACGAAACTGCGGCCCTGACGCAGGTTGCGGTAGAACGCCTCGACCGTAAACGGCTCATCCAGATGGACATAGACGCGGTTGTAGCCGACCGGGTTGGGAAGCACGCCGCTGGCCGAGCCGGCCGAGGGCGGCAATGGGAAGCCGAGATTGAGATAGCGGTAGTAGAGATCGAGCGAGGCCTTGACGAAGCCCTCGGGGCCGGGATACTTCTGCGTGTCGCGCGGACGGCCCCAGGCCTCGTTGTCGAGAATGCCGTACTCGTTGAAATGGTTGTGGACGACGCCCATTGAATCGCAGGGCGACAACGCCATCACTACGGGCGTCTCCCACCAGAACGGCTTGTCGCAATCGACCCACGGGAAGGCGTGGGCGACGTAGCGCTGCTTTTTGGCCTTCTCGATGTAGTCGAGGCCAGGGGGATACCACAGGCTGCCCGAGCCTAGGCCGAGCCTTTTGTGCAGCATGTGCAGCATCCAGGCGCCGCCGCCACGCTCGTCTTCGGCGTTGACCACGGTCATCAGATGGGTCGGGTCGATCTTGACGACCGGGTTCTGGGGCAGATCGCCGGGCGGCAGCAGATCGTGGTCGTTCCACATCGTGAATACGGCGCTGAGGTTGAGGTCCTCGGCCAGGGCCAGCTTGGCAACATCTTCGACCGGACGATGGACATGGAAATCGGCCGACCACCAGCCGCGCTGATTCATGCGAATCCAGGGTTGAGGGGAGAGCACGACCTGGGCCGGCTCACTGTCGTTCACCTCGACCTGCTGTTCAACCCGGGTGTATTCGGTGCCCCGTTCGGCGATCACGGTGTAGGCGCCGGGCGGCACCTCGAGCGTCGATTTGCCGTCGACGACGAAACTGCCGAGGTACCAGGAGCCGCCGCCAGGGGGAACATGGGCGTCGAGGTCGCGCAGAGAGAAGGCGGGCTGGTGCATCTTGCCCGCGGCGTCGCGCACTTCCAGGCGGGCCCACACCGGCTTGCCGCCGGAATCGACGATTTGGATCTTGAGCTTGGCCGCCGCGGACGGCGACACCATCAGCACGAAAGCCAGCAGCAGCTTCGGGAACGACATGGGGGGCTCTTGAAGCAAGACCGGCGAAACACCTGAGAGATCCAGCAGCCGAACGCCGCTTGCGCAAGGAGTATAGCCCCACCGCGGCGGAAAGCGCTGGTCGTTGTGCGCCTTAGGCGGCGCGCCGGCTTCACCCGAAATCGCGGGGGAAGGAGTCTGAGGCAAGAGGCCGGGCCGGGCAAGCTGAGCGATTGCGGGCGGGTCCAGGAGTGGGTTTGGTGGGTCGATCGCCGCTACCGGTGTATCCACACGGGGATCATTCCCGCGGTGGGAGAGCCGTCGTGGGCAGACCGCGAGTCAAGTTGTAGACAGGGGATCGCCCTGTCCGCGAAGGGCTGGGAGGCCATGGACGGCGGCAACACGCCTGCCGCTGGCCGACCTCACCGCTACCGCCGCGAGGAACAGGCTACAGAGCGCCTGTCTCTACCTGGTCGCGCGCTCAGGCTACTTCAACCGGGCTTGTTTGCAGCCACATCGGCCGCCGCGCTCGCCGGCGCGGGCCTGGGCGCAGGCGCGGGCCTGGCCGCCGCCGTTTGTTCTTCCGGTTTCGCGTCGCGCCGCGGGACATTCTTTTTGGGCCCGATGATCACGTGCATCGAGCGGCCTTCCATGCGCGGCGAACCCTCCGACTCGCCGTGCTCGACGAGGTCTTTGACCAGACTCGTCAGCAGCTTGTAGCCGAGATTGGAGTGGGTGATTTCGCGTCCGCGGAAAAAGACCGTGGCCTTGACCTTGTTGCCTTCTTCGAGAAACCGCAGGGCGTGATTCTTCTTGAAGTTGTAGTCGTGCTCGTCGGTGTTGGGCCGAAACTTCACTTCCTTGACTTCAATGCGATGCTGTTTCTTCTTGGCCTCGTTCTTTTTCTTTTTCTCTTGGTAGGTGTACTCGCCGTAGTCGATGACTTTGCAGACCGGCGGAATCGCGCTGGGGGAAACCAGGACGAGGTCGAGGCCGAGCTCTTTGGCTTTGCGCACGCCGACCAGGGTCGGCAGCACCTCGGTGGCGCCGTCGGGGAAGACCACGCGCACCTCACGAGCTCGGATGAACTCATTGACATTCTGCTTCCGGGCCCTACGAATGGGCCGAAAACGCCGCTTGATAATAAAAGCCTCCTTTTTGCTGTTACCGCCGCCGTTTTGCCCGCCGCACCGCCAACGATGCGCGCCGGCAAAACTACCGGCAGCCGGTCGATTGCTGTTGACGCGCGGCGCCCGCAAGGGCCATCCGGCGCCGTATTCCCAACCGCCTCATCGGCCCAAGCTGCGGGTCCGGCGGTCGAAAGAGATTCCGATTATGGCTGCCGCGGCCGCGATTCACGCCGCCGTGCGGCACAAACACCAGCCCACCGCGATCGCCGCCCCGAAAACAAAAAGAGGGATTGCTGGGCCTGCAGCCCACAACCCCTCGGCACTTACTCACTCTTTGCAGCGACGCGGAACAAGCCAAAAACCCGTAGTCCGCGAATCGGACCACGTGAGACCTATAGTAACATGAATCGACCCTTGTCAAGTCCTGTTTTTGAACTCCTTGACTCCTGGATGTCCTAGGGCTCCAAAGAGTTACCTTGACAAAGGATAAACCCCTTCCCTAGCATGAACTCGTAAGCGGCCGCAGAGCCGCTCACTGGTCCCAGCAATCACTCAGCATGATCAAGCACGACATCGTAACGGCGGTGGTAAATCGTACGGGTCTAAGTAAGACCAAGGCAGAGATGGCTGTAGAGACGGTGTTCGAGACGATGAAGCGTGCCATGGAACGCGGCGAGCGCATCGAGTTGCGCGGCTTCGGCGTCTTCAACATCCGGCCTCGCAAAACGGGCATCGGCCGCAACCCGCGCACGGGCGAAGAAGTACTCATCCCGCCCGGCAAGGCTGTTCGCTTCAAGCCCGGCAAAGAATTGCAGTCGCTTTGAGCGGATCGGCGCGGCGCCGTGGGTCGGACCGCGCGGTTGTGGCCATCGGCTAGTTCCGTTCGCCGCTTTCACCACCTATCCCCTGCGTTCGTTCATGGCCAGGCCGGCCCTGACCTCGCGCGGCGGTGCGTCCTACGGCGGTGGGCACCGCACACGCCCGCGCTGGCGCGAGTGCGCCCATCTGCAACCGGGCCCCTGCAAGCGTGCGGCTGCAACCGGCTTTCGGCTCCGGCCATAATGGAGGACGCCGGGCGGCGTTCGCCCGCCGGGTTTGCCACGGACCGCCGGTGAAGATTTCCGCCACCATCATCACCTACAACGAGCAAGACAACCTGCCGCGGGCGCTAGAATCGCTGGGCTGTTGTGACGAGATTGTCATCGTCGACTCGGGCTCGAGCGATGGCACAGTCGAGCTGGCGCGGCGCGGTGGCGCCCGGGTGATCGAGCGTGACTGGCCGGGATATGCGGCGCAAAAAAATTTCGCCGCCGCGCAAGCGTCGCACGACTGGATTCTGGCGCTCGACGCCGACGAGGAGCTTTCCCCAGAGCTGCAGCGCGAGTTGCTGGATCTCAAGCGGCAGGGCGCCGGCTGCGACGCCTACAGTTGCCCGCGGCTGGCGCAATATCGCGGCGGCTGGATCCGCCATTCCGGCTGGTACCCCGACCGCAAGGTGCGTTTTTACGACCGCCGCAAGGCGCGCTGGGTGGGCGACTACGTGCACGAGTCGGTGCGCGTGGAGGGCAGCCTGGGCTTGCTGCAAGGCGATCTGCTGCACTATACCTGCGCGACGCTGACGCGGCACATCGACAGCGTCAACCGCTACACGACGCTGGCGGCCCGGGAGATGGCGGCGAACGGCCGGCGGGTCGGCCTGGCGCGGCTGCTGGCGGCGCCGCCCTGGGAATTCGTGCGGAGCTATTTTTTGCGGCGCGGATTTCTCGACGGCCGCAACGGATTTCTGATCGCCGCGATGGCCGCGTTTTACGTGTTTGCGAAATACGCCAAGCTGAGGTGGCCGGAGAGCGCGGGCAAGTAGAGACAGGCGCTCGCGCCTGTTCTTTGCGGCGCGTCGGCGAGGCGGCGAGTGCCGGATGGGGATAGTCACCGCGTTTCGCGCTCTGGCCCTTGAGACCTTGGACGATTCGCGTCGGCGCGAAACGCGGTGACTATCCCCACGGGCAATGTTGCCGGGCGCGCGGCGGCGCCTGTGGGCTGTGTGGTCTGCCGGGCGACGGATGGCGCCGGTCGAGGCAGGTCGCCGCTTTGCGGCGACGACAGGCGCGAGCGCCTATCCTACCTGGCGCTTTGCGCTTTCTTTGTGGGCTTGGCGCGGTGCGATGAAAATCCTGCATGTCGACACGGGCCGGGAGTTGCGCGGCGGACAGCATCAGTTGCTGCTGCTGCTCGCCGGCCTCACCGCGCGCGGCCACCAGCAGGTGCTACTGGCTCGCGAGCCGACCCGGCGCTTGGCGGGCGAGGCAAGCGGTCGTGGCGCGCCGGCCGGAGCGGGCCCGGGTCTTCCGATTGTTTCCGGCGAGCCGAGCTTGTTCCAGCTTTGGAAGGCGGCCCCAACGGTCGATCTGATTCACGCTCACGACGCGCGCGGCCATGCCTTGGCCGCTCTGGTTGCCGGCGGCAAGCCGCTGATCGTGTCGCGCCGCGTCGCGTTTCCGATTCGCCGCAATCGTTTCTCCGAGCGCAAGTACGCGCGCGCCGATCACTACATCGCGATTTCGCGGCACGTGCGGGAACAATTGCTCGCGGCGGGGATCCCGCAAACGAAAGTCAGCATCATCTACGACGGCGTGGCACTCCCTGGCGAGACACTCGGCGGCACGGCACTCAGCCACAAGGCGGCGCCCGCCGCGGGCGAGCGCGGCGGGTATGTATTGGCGCCGCGGATCGACGATCCCTTGAAAGGGGCCGCGCTGCTGCGCGCCGCCTGCGCGCAGGCCGACGTCGAGCTGCGCTTTTCGTCGAACCTGCTCGAAGATCTACCGCGCGCCGCGGCATTCGTCTACCTGTCGGAGAACGAGGGTCTGGGCTCGGCGATTCTGCTGGCGATGGCGCGCCACACGCCGGTGGTCGCCAGCCGCGTCGGCGGCATTCCCGAGTTGGTCGAAGACGGCGTCAGTGGCCTGCTGGTCGAAAACAACACCGCTGCCGTTGCCGCGGCCTTGCGCCGCATGCTCGACGACCGCGAGTTGGCCCGGCACTGCGCCGCGGCGGCCTACGAGCGGGTTTCGGAGCGTTTCCGCGATGATATAATGGTGCGGCAAACCGAGCAGACCTACCGTGCGGTGCTCGAAGCCCGCCCCTCGCTGTGATCATTCTTGTCGCCTTCCTCTTTGGCCTGCTGCTCGGCAGCTTCCTCAACGTTTGTATTCATCGCTGGCCGCGCGAGGAGTCGGTGGTGCAGCCGCGCTCGCGTTGCCCGGCGTGCCTGGCGCCGATTGCCTGGTACGACAACGTGCCGCTGCTCAGCTACCTATTGCTGAGGGGTAAATGCCGGCGCTGCGGCGCGCCGATCTCGATCCGCTACCCCACCGTCGAACTGCTCACCGCGGTGCTCTACGCCGCCATCGCGGCGCGCTTCGGCCTCGAGCCGCTGGCCTTCAAGGTGGCGCTGTTCGGGTCGATGATGCTGGTGCTGTTTTTCACCGACCTGGCCGAGTACATTCTGCCGGATGAGATCACCATCGGCGGCACGCTGCTCGGGCTGGCGCTGAGCGTGCTGCTTCCCCTCGACGCCGGCCCCGCCGCGGTGGTGTTGCTGCTCAGCGGCACGGCGGCGCCGCGCTGGGCGGTTTCGCTCGCGGATTCCGCAAGCTCGGCGCTGATCCTGGGCGGCTTCTTGTTTTTGGTCGGCGAGGCGTATTACCGGCTGCGCAAGATCGAGGGCCTCGGTTTGGGCGACGTCAAGATGGTCGCGATGATGGCGGCGTTTTGGGGGATCTCGCAGACGGTGCTGATCCTGATGTTGAGCTCGCTGATCGGCGCGGTGACGGGAATTTTGATTGTCGTGATCGGCCGCAAGCAATGGCACTACGCGCTGCCGTTCGGCAGTTATCTGGCGGCGACGGGCATCGTGGTGGCGCTGTGGGGGGATGTTATTCTGAGCTGGTATTGGAGCCACGTTCTGCCCCCGGTTTGATTCGCGCGGGCGATTTCGCGACGCGAGGGGCGGCCGGTGCCACGCCGCTCAGAGCCGCGGGCGTGAGCCCGATCGTCCGCTGCGCGCGGGCGGAGTGGCGGGCGGTTTGGCCGACCCGGCGGCTGCGCGCGGGCTGACGCCCGCCGCTCTGAGTGGTGATCCTCGCGGTCGGAGTGGCGATACCCGCAGTCTGTGTAACGATGCTCACCGTTGTGTCATTCCTATGAAATTACGCGAAATCGCTGAGCGCCTGGGTTGCCGTCTTTTGGGCGACGGGGAGATCGACATCGCCGGGGTGGCGGGCTTGCAGGAAGCCGGCCCGGCCGAGCTAACTTTTCTTTCGAATACGCGCTACGCCAAGCATGTCAGCGAGACACACGCCGCCGCGGTGCTGCTCGAAAAGGAGCTGGACGGGCTGGCGCTGCCGTGCCTGATTTCCGAAAACGCTTATCTGGATTTCGCCCGCGTGCTGGAGTGGTTCTACCAGCCGCCGCTTCCGCCGGCGGGGATTCATCCCTCCGCGGTGGTTGCACCCTCGGCAACGATCGGCCCGAACGCCAGCATCGGCGCCTGCGCGGTGGTGGGCGACAACGTGGTGATCGGCCGCGGCGCGATCGTGCACCCGCATGTGGTGATCTACCCGGGCGTGCGCATCGGCGACGGCTTCGTGGCGCACTCGCATGCGGTGGTGCGCGAGCACTGTGAAATCGGCGACCGCGTGATTCTGCAAAACGGCGTGGTGGTGGGCTCGGACGGTTTCGGGTTCGCGCGGCAGAGCGACGGCTCGCATTACAAGATCGTGCAGGCGGGGCGGGTGGTGGTCGAGGACGACGTCGAGATCCAGGCGCACTCCTGCATCGACCGCGCGGCGGTGGGCGAAACGCGCATCGGCCGCGGCACGAAAATCGACAACCTGGTGCAGGTCGGCCACGCCGTGCAGATCGGCGCGAAAAACATCCTGTGCGCGCAGGTCGGCATCGCCGGCAGCACGCGGCTGGGCGACAACTGCATCCTGGCCGGGCAGGTCGGGCTGATCAATCACCTCACTCTGGGCAACAACGTTCTGGTGACGGCGCAAACCGGCGTGGGCCACGATGTGCCGGACGGCCAGAAGCTTTCCGGATCGCCGGCCCTGGACAATCGCCAATGGCTGCGCTCGACGGCGGTGTTTGCGAAGCTGCCGGAGTTGGTCAAGACGGTGCGGGAGCTGAAGATGGAAGTCCGCAAGCGCCAGACGTCGGGGGTTGAAGGCGATCCCGAGGACGAGACCTAGCGCCTGCCTCCCGAGCCACTACCCGCAAGAGCACAGAAGCTGGTCAGGTAGCGGTGGCGTGAACCTCCAGGTTTGCCGCGTTGCGATTCGTCGCTACGGAGGGCCTGGAGGCGCCGCGGCCGGAGTGAATCGCGTTCAGCCTGACTTGGGGCTGCTGCTTCTTCGATGTCTTGAGTGGCTGGGAGCTTGGTTGCCGGTGGACTGGTGTAGCTGGCTGGACCTCTGTGCGTACTCCAACCCTTGATCGTGTTTCGAAGAAGGGCTTCTAGCTAGTCCCGGCTTGGATGCGTTCCCCCGGCGGCACTGCCTCCTGGCCGTACGTCGCGACGAATCGCGACGCGGCAAACCTGGAGGTTCACGCCACGGGTGCTGGAGCTGGATTCTGTGCTCTTGCGGTGTTACTCCTTGCGCCGTTGCGGCTTGCGGCGTTGATCTTGCGGCAATGCTCCTGCGCCGTTTTCCTATTCGTAGCGCAGGGCGTGGAGCGGGTCGACTTTGGTTGCGCGGCGCGCCGGCAGGTAGCTGGCTAGAAATGCCGCTACCAGTAAGACGGCCGCCATCGACAGAAACGTGGCGGGGTCGAGCGCGGGCACTCCGAAGAGCTGGCTCTCGACCGCGCGGCTGCAGATCACCGAAAGCAACAGGCCCAGGGCGACCCCGATGCCGGCGAGCTTCAGCCCTTGGCCGACCACCAGCGCCAGCACGGCGTTTCGGGGCGCTCCCAGCGCCATGCGCACGCCGATTTCCTGGGTGCGCTGCAGCACCGAATAGCTGATCACGCCATAGAGCCCCAGCGCCGCCAGGAACAACGCGGCGGTGGCGAAAAAGCCCAGCAATCGCGTCGCGAGGCGCTGCGCGGCCAGCGAATCGCCGATCATTTGCGGCATGGTCTTGAGTCGGTCGACCGGCTGTTTGGGGTCGACGGCCAATACAGCTTGGCGAATCGCGTTGCCGAGGCTGGCAGGCTCCTGGCGTGTGCGCGCGACAATCCCGGCGAAGGGTGGCGCCTCCTGGAACAGGCTGAAGTAGTAGGTGCCTTTTTCTTCCTCGGTGGCGAGGTCGGAATGCTTGACGTGCCCTACGATGCCGACCACGGTCGACCACGGCGTTTTGTCGCCGCCGCGCTTCATGTGCTTGCCGAGGGCGTCCTGGTTGGGCCAATACTGGCGGGCCAGGTTTTCATCGATGACCATCACGGGCGCAGTGTCCTGGCGGTCGGAGTCGGCGAAATAGCGGCCGCTTTTGAGCGGGATGTTCATCGATTCGAAATAACCCGGCGTCACCCAGCGCACGTTGCCGTGGGGCCCGGGGTCGCCGGCAGGCGCATCGCGGCCTTCGACGCGGAACGAGGCCGACGAGCTGTTACCGCTAAAGGGCAGCGGAACGCCGAGCCCGGCCGAGGTCACGCCGGGCAACGCCCGCAGGCGGTCGATCAGCGCGCGGTAGAAGGCCATGCGCTGATCGGGCTGATCGTATTGCACCGGCGGCAGCGCCAGCATCGCGGTCATCAGGCCCTGGGGCTCGAAACCGGGGTTAACTTCCTGGAGCTTCCCGAAACTGCGCAGAAACAGGCCCGCGCCCACCAGCAGCACCAGCGCCAGAGCCGCTTCGCCGATCACCAGGCCCGCGCGCAGCCTTTGCCGGGCGCGCCCGGTGGTGGCCGAGCGCCCGCCCGATTTGAGGACCTCGTAGGGATTGAGGCGGCCCACCTGCCAGGCGGGCGCCAGGCCGAACAGCAGCCCGGAGACGACGGCGGCGGCAGCGGTGAACAGCAGCACGTAGAGGTCGATGCGCGCCTGCAGGCCGGCGGCGGCGCTTTCGGGCGCAAGCTGCAACAGCAACTCGGTCCCGACGTAGGCGAGCGCCAGCCCGGCCGCGGCGCCGGTCAGCGCCAGCAGCAGGCTTTCGGCGATCGTCTGGCGCAGCAGTTGCCAGCCGCGCGCGCCCAGCGCGATACGCACGGCGACCTCGCGGCCGCGTCCCGAAGCGCGCGCCAGCATCAGCCCGGCGATGTTCGAGCAGGCGATCAGCAGCACCAGCCCAACCGCGGCCGAGAGCACCAGCAGCGGCGTTTTCGTATCGCGCGCGATGAAGTCGGTCATCGGCACCGCGAACATGCCCCACTGCGAGTCCTGCGCGTACTGGCCGCCGCGCGTGCCGTTGCCGCGGACGCGGTCGGCGAGCACGTTGATGAAGGCGTTGGCGCGCTCGAGCGTCACGCCCGGCTTGAGGCGCGCGGCCGCGAAGAAGCTTTCGTTGAAGCGGTAGTCCTCGGTGTAGGTTTTGTCTTCGAGACCGAGCGGGGTCCACAGATCCTCCTGGCGCGGCCAGCGGAATTCGGGGCCCATCACGCCGATGATCTGGTAGGGCGTCTGGTTCAACTCGATGGTCTTGCCGATGACGGAGGGGTCGCCGCCGTAGAGCCGCTTCCAGGCGGCATCGGCCAGCACGACGACGTGATTGGCGTTGGGGCGGTCCTCTTCGGGCCGGAACACGCGGCCCAGATGCGGCTTGGCGTGGAATACGTCGAACCACTCGACCGAAACCGGCGAGCCGTTGAGCTGCTCGGGGACCGTGCCGCCGGTGTAGTTGTACTGGCCGTCGCCGACGATGGCGGCGTGCTCGAACAGCTCGCGGCTGTCGCGCACGTTGGCGAAGTCGGGCGCCGACATGCCGATGCTGGTCATGTTGAGCTTGTCGTAGCGCACGCGCACAGCAACGACGCGCCCAGGATCGCTGATGCCGGGCGGGTTGAGCAGCAGTTGATTGACCAGGCTGAAGATGGCGGTGTTGGCGCCGATGCCCAGCGCCAGAGTAGCGACTGCGGTGAGCGCGAACGCCGGACTCTTTTTCAGACCGCGCCAGGCGAAGCGAAGATCGGATGCCATGGGTGTTTACCCGGGCCCTGAAGCCCGCCCTTTCTGGGTTGCGATCAGCTCGTGGAACGCCCCCTGTGTACCACAAGCTGCTGCGGGTTGGACGTCGCCGGCCGCATTCGGTGAGTTTTCGGACCCCTAGCGCAGGGTTGGTTTTTTCCAGACCTGCGGCAGTTGTGTGGTGGGCCTGGCGCGGTGGTGGAGGGCGATGCCTGCTTGGCGCAGGGTGCGCAATGGGCGCTCACGGACTGCGATATTCCCAGCCTCAGTGACTGCCGCAGGTCTGGGCAAAACACCCAGCCCTGCGACTATGGGGCCGTTTTTGGGCGGCAGTGTGGCTCAAATCAGGCTATCCTGGGGCGGAACTAGGGGAAATACGGGCTCGGCAGCCGGTTGCGGCGGGGCTGGAGCGCCGCCAATGGCATGATAAAATTGGGGTTGCCTGCCGGACGGCCGGTTGGCGAAACGACGTGTTTGGCCCAAGGGCGGGCCTGCCGCCACCGCGGCCCGCGGAGCACCCGAAATGGATCGCAAACTCCGCACGCGTTGTGTGTGTTCCAACTGTGGCGTCCGGCCACGCCCGTAACAGCCGACGCCGGCTACGCATCACGAATAGAGCCGTTCTGGCGCCGCGATGCGGGATACCAAATGTTCCCAAAGCCTTACGCGACCGCGAGGGGACGGATTCCAGGGCACCGTGCCCAAGTGGTCCCCCTCGTGCAGGCAACGATCCCATCCCAGCCATACCTTTGCTTATGACCTATACAAATCCGAACCCGAACCGATCGTGTGCCGCCCGCTCCGCCGCGCGCCTGGAGGCGTGCCGCCGGGGCTCGCAGCCGAGCTCACCATACCGATGGAGCAGGCCGCTGGCGGCGCTATTCGCCATGGCGCTGCTGGTGGCGCCCGCCTTGGCGCAGTTGAACCCCAGCGCGTTTCGCGAGTTGGGCCAGCCCGACCTGCGCCAGAACGGCTTGAACGGCGTTCAGGGTTCGGAGATGGCCTCGCCCTCAGGGGTGGCACTGGACGCGCGCGGCGGCGTGCTGCATCTCTATGTCGCCGACACCAGCAACAACCGCGTGCTGGGCTGGCGCGACGCCAATAACTACATGGCGGGTTCGACGGCGGATCTCGCGCTCGGCCAGCCGAATCTGCGCGCGACCGTGCCACTGGGCATCGGCGCCGGCGGACTCAACGGGCCGCTGGCCCTGGCGGTCAATCCCGGCAACGGCGACGTCTACGTGGCCGACACCAATAACCACCGCGTGCTGCGCTTTCCCAGCCCGTTCGAGAACCCCGACCGCGTCGAGCCCGACCACTTCTATGGGCAGCCCACTCTGTCGTCGCGTACGGCGAATGCCGGCGGCCTGAGCGCGCGCTCGATGAACGGTCCGGCGGCGGTGGCCTTCGACAAACTGGGCAACCTGTGGGTCGTCGACCGCGGCAACAACCGCGTGTTGCGGCTGCCGGTGAGCGCACTGGATGCCACCGAGCCGGCCGCCGATATCGTGCTGGGACAGGCGGATTTCAACTCCGGCGGGGCGAACGCCAGCACCGGCGTGGGCCCGGGAGGTTTCAATACGCCCTTCGGCCTGGCTTTCGATGGCGCCGGCAATCTTTATGTTTCGGATTTCACCAATGCTCGAATTCTGGTGTTCAACGCTCCGCTGAGCATGTCCGAAGAAGCCAGCCGCGTGATCGGGCAGCTTACCTTCACGGCCAGCGGCGCGCCCACGACGCCGTCGGCCACGACGCTGCGCGGTCCGGTGGGTCTGGATGTGAGTGCGGCGGGCGATCTCTACGTCGCCATTCCGCTGGACAACCGCGTGCTGGTGTTCAATAAGGTGGCGCAGGCGCCGGCCGGCGCGGCCGCCGACCGCGTGCTGGGCCAGTTGGTGCTGACCACCGGGATTCGCAACATCAACACCAATCCGCTGGCCAACGCCCAGGGCTTGAGCGGGGTCAGCGACGTGGCGGTGGACGCCGACGGCAACGTATTCGTGGCCGACGGGCTGAACCATCGCGTGCTGGGCTACCCCAGCGGCAGTGGCACGGCCAACCGCGTATGGGGGCAGCCCGATTTCAAGCACAACGCGCCCAACGGCCTGGAGGCCAACAGCATCAGCGGCGCCTACCAGATCCTGGTCGATTACACGACCGAGCCGTTCCCGCTCTACGTCAGCGACACCAACAATCACCGCATTTTGATCTGGAAGGACTCCACCGGCTTCCGCAACGGCGACCCCGCCAACCTGGTGATCGGGCAGCCCGATCTGACCACGGCGGTGGCGAATGTTGACACGGGAGCGGGGCAAACTCCCACGGCGACTTCGCTGGCGGGGCCACGCGGCATCGCCCTGGACTCCTCCGGGAACCTGTTCGTGGCCGACACCGCCAATAATCGCGTGCTGCGGTTTCCCCGCCCGGTCGAGCAGAGCGGCCGGATCACCGCCGACCTGGTGCTGGGCCAAGGCGACTTTTTCAGCTCGATTTCCGCCTCGGTGACCGCCCGCTCGCTGAGCCTGCCCAGCGGCCTGGCGTTCGACAGCCAGGGGAATCTGTTCGTCTCCGACACGGGCAACAACCGCGTGCTGGAGTTTGGGCCCGGCCTGGCCAACGCCGCCGCGGCCATGCGTGTTTTCGGGCAGCAGGACTTCGTCAGCGGCGCCGCGCCGGGGCAGATCAGCGCCGAATCGCTGTTTTCGCCCGAGGGCGTATTCGTCGACGCTTTTGGCTTCCTCTATGTGGCCGACACCGCCGCCCACCGCGTGCTGATCTACCCCAACGCTTCGGAAGCCGCCACGACCGGCCCCAGCGCCTCGATTGTGCTGGGCCAAGCCTCGTTTGGGGTGTTCGGTTCAGCAGGCGGCGCGGCCCGGCTCAATAGCCCGCGCAACGTAACGACCGACCCCGACGGCAACATCTACATCGCCGACACCGGCAACAACCGCATCGTGATCTACCCGCCGGTGGTCGAGCTGCCGATTTTCGGCGCCTCGGCGACGGGGGTGGTCGGCCAGAGCAACCTGAACTCGGGCTCGGCCAACTTCAACAGCTCCGACGGCAATGCGACCCCGCAAGGCCTCTACGCGCCGGTGGGGCTGTTCCTGGACCGCAACGCGACTCTCTATGTGGGCGACACCGGCAACAACCGGGTGTTGCATTTCCTCAAGCCCGGGGTGGCGGTCAACGCCGCCCACTTCCTGTCGCAGGTCCCGGTGGCGCCCGGGTCTTTGGTATCGTTATTCGGTACCGGGTTTACCGACGAGGGCAAGACAGAGCAGGCTGCCAAGGTGCCCTTGCCGCGGGAGATGGCCGGCCGCCGGGTGGAGGTGACGCCCGGCGTCGACGCGCCGCTGCTGTTCGTATCGTCGACCCAAATCAACATGCAGGTACCGGTGGAAACGCCGGCGGGCACGCAGGGCGTCGCGGTGCGGCGGGCCGACACCAACGAACTCCTAGCAGGTGGAGTACTCTCAGTATTGGAGGCGGGCCCCGGATTGTTCACCTCGACCCAGAACGGCACCGGACAGGCCCTGGCGCTGAATCAGAACGGCTCGCTCAACGGGCCGTCGAACCCGGCGGCGCGGGGCAGCGTGGTGTCGTTGTTCGGCACCGGGCAGGGGCCGGTGCAGCCGACGGTCAGTTCGGGCCAGGCGGCGCCCTCCAGCGCTCCGCTGGCCACCACCGTGGCGACGCCGACCAGCGACGGCGCCACCTGCCTTTCGGTGCAGCCGTCGGTTTGCGTGGCGGTGGGCTCGAGTTTCGGCGACGTGCTGTTTTCGGGGCTGGCCCCGGGATTTGTGGGGCTCTGGCAGCTCAATGTCCGCATTCCCGACGGCGCCGTGAGCGGGGACGCGGTGCCGGTTCGCGCGGTGATGCGAGGCCGGCCCGGCAACGTGGCGACCATCGCGGTTCAATAGTTCCACAGGAGGAAAAGCATGCAGCGGCAGCGCAACTCGGCTCGCACGATCTGGTGGATCTCGACGTTGTTGGCGGTTGTGCTCGCCATGGCAGGCTGCCTGCGTTCTCCCGAAGAGAAATACGCCGAATTCATGAGCAGCGGCAAGCAGTACATGGAGAAGAAAGATTACTCCAGCGCCGTGCTGCAGTTCCGCAATGCCGCCCGTGTGATGCCGAACGCGGCCGACGCGCACTACCAGGCGGCGGTCGCCGAGTTTCGGCTGGGCCGCGGCGATCAGGCTTTGCGGCTGGCCAGGCGCGCCGAGCAGCTCGACCCCAACCTCAAGGACAACGAGATGCTGCTGGCGCAGCTCACGGTGTTGATGAGCGCGCAGAATCCGCAGTTTACCGATCAGGCCCAAGACCGGCTCAAAAAGCTGCGTACGGCGAACCCGCACGACCCGGACGTGCTCTATCTGATGGCCGCCACGCAGGCGCGCATTGGCGACAACGAAGAAGTGGAGAAGTTGCTGCAAGAGGCGTTGCAGGCCTCGCCGCAGCATCTGCAGTCTTCGCTGGCGCTGGCCAAGGCGAAACTCAACGACCGCGATTTCGCGGGCGCCGAGAAGGTGCTCCAGCAGGCGGTGGCCGACTCTCCTAATACGGTTCCTCCGAAGCTGGCGCTGGGACAGTTGTACCTGCTGCTGAAACGCCCCGACGACGCCAAAGAGCAGTTCAGCCAGGTGTTGCAGAGCGACGCGCAGAATCCGCAGGCCATGATCGGGCTGGCGGTGGTCAGCGAGAAAGCTGGCGACAGCGCCGCAGCCGAGCGGCAGATGAAGCAGGTCTCCGCGCTCGGCGACAAACGCTTCAAGCCCTACTACGGCCGGCTGCTGATGCAGCACGAGAAATGGGGGCAGGCCATCGACGAGTTCCAGCGGCTGGTCGGCGAAGATCCGGAGAACGCCGATTGGCGGGCGATGCTGCTGATGGCCTACCTACGCGCCGACCGCGCCCCCGAGGCCGAAGCTTTCCTCAAGAAGGTGGTTGCCGACAATCCCGACGACCGCGTGGCCCGCAAGCAACTGGTGGGCCTGCTGGTTTCGATGAACCGCAGCAAGGATGCCGAAGCGATCCTGGCGGCCGCGATCGAGAAAAACCCCAAGGACGCCGACGCGCTGCTGCAGCGCACCGAAATCTACTGGCGTACGGGCCGCATCCAGCAGTCGGAGCAGGATCTGGCGGACGTGCTGCAATCGCGCCCCAATTCGCAGGAGGCGCATTTTTTCCAGGCCAAACTACACCAGGCGCGCAATCAGCCGCGGCTCTACCAGCAGGAATTGCGCGAAGCCGTGCGGCTGGAGCCCAACTTCCTGATGGCGCGGCTGGAACTGGCCAACGCGCTGCGCGGCTCCGGAGACGCCAAGGCGGCTCTGACGCTGCTCGACGAGGCGCCGCCCACCAGCCAAAAGGTCCTGGCCTACACCATCGCCCGCAACTGGGCCTTGATTCAGACCGACAGTCCCGACGCGCGCAAGATGGTCGACGCCACGCTGAAGATTTCGCAGGCGCCCGAAGTGCTGCTGCAGGACGGCGCCTTGAAGCTCAACGAGCGGCAGTATGACGCGGCGCGGCGCTCGTTCCAGGCCGCGCTCGACAAAGAGCCCGACGATACGCGGGCGCTGGGCGCGCTGGCGCAGACCTACATCGCCGAAAAGCAGCAGGGGCGCGCCGCCGACATCATCCAGAAGCACGCCGCCTCGCGGCCGGATTCGGCCGAGATGCAAAACTTCCTGGGCGCCTGGTATGTGAGAACCGGCTA
This sequence comes from Terriglobia bacterium, assembly GCA_963824095.1. Lineage (GTDB taxonomy): Bacteria > Acidobacteriota > Terriglobia > Bryobacterales > UBA6623 > JBBDWJ01. The sequence goes on from CAWGNS010000008.1 coordinate 26,784, forward strand.
CCGCAGCGAGGCCCGCGGGGCCTACCAGGCGGCGCTGAAGGCCGATCCCAAGAACGTGCAGGCGCGGCTGGCGCTGTCGCAACTGGATCTGGCCGAGGGCCGCTACGACAGCGTGCGCGATACACTGGGCCAGTTTCTTCGCACAGAAGACCCCAATAACGTCGCGGCGATGGTTTACCTGGCGATGGCCGCCGAGGGCTCGAAGAACTACGACGCCGCGATCGCCGGCTATCAGAAAGCGTTGAGCCTCGAGCCCGAGGGACCGCTGGCGGTGATCAGCCTCAACAACCTCGCCTACCGGCTGGCGGAAAACGGCTCCTATGACGAAGCGTTGAACTACGCGCAGCGCGCCAAGGAGCTGGCGCCGACCAACGATCAGGTCGACGACACGCTGGGCTGGGTCTATTACCGCAAAGGGATCTACGCGACCGCTCTGCAATACCTGGAGTCGGCGGCGAAATCGGACACCGGGAAAAAGAACGCCTCGGTGCAGTACCACCTGGCGCTGTGCCAGATCCAGAGCGGCGACGTGGAAACCGGCCGCCGCACGCTGGAGTACGCCAAGAGCCTCGATCCGAATCTCCCCGAAGCGGCCGCGGGCGACGAGCTCCTGCAGAAGCTGGCCAAAAAGTAGCGGTCCGCCCGCAGCGTAGGGCTGAGCGCGTTTTTCAGACCTGCGGCCTGGCGACGCTGCTGAGCCGCGGAGACTGTCCGAGCGCCCGCTTTCCGTGTCCACCGCCACCTTGCTCTTCTTCCGAAGAAAACCCTCTAGCGCCTCTCGGAAAGAACCCCTAAGCAGCCGCTTATCTTTGACTTGAGATCTCCGGGAGGGTCCGGGGCAGTGTTACACTTGTCTCGCGCCCGATGTGTCCCGCCTGCCAGCAACCGATGGTCGCTTTCGAGCTCGAAGGGGTCGAGATCGACCGCTGCGTGGCTTGCCGCGGGACCTGGCTCGACCATGGCGAGGTGCAGCTGATCGCGCAGCGGGCGGGCGTGGCGCCGGGCGGCCTGACCCAAGCGCTGCTGGCGGCCAAAGGCCGGCGCAGCGGCAGGCGGCGTTGCCCGCGCTGCCTGCGGCGGCTCGAACCGATCGACGTGGGGGGCTCGGCGCCGCTCGAAATCGACCGCTGCCCGGGCGGCTGCGGCCTGTGGTTCGACGACGGCGAGATGCGGCAATTCATCGCCCGCTTCGAGGAAGGCGAGCCGGGAGCGGTGGCGCGCTTTTTCGCCGACTGGTTTGGGCAGAAGGATCGGGTAAATGCGCAGTAGGCGGCGAAATGCCACTCGCGCCGAAAGCTTGAGCTTGCACGGAGCGGTGCGGGGATGGCGAAGGCCGCCGCCGAGTGCGCACCTGGAGCGGGTTCGCACCTTGGACCGGCATTGCAGGTTGGGCTAGTTCGCAGCGCGGGCTGACTCCCGCGACTCTGAGTGGGGCGTCGTGGCTGCGTGTGCTTTGACGGCTGCCGGCGTTGCGTGCGGCAACCGGGGACGAGAGGGAGGCAAGCAAGTGTTCATGGCAGTAGTGCTGTTCTTCGCGATTGTGCTGGTGCTCGGGTTGTGGTTTGCGTCGGGTTACAACCGCCTAGTGACGCTGCGCAACAACGTACGCAACGCCTGGTCGCAGATCGATGTGCAACTCAAGCGGCGCCACGACCTCATTCCCAATCTGGTCGAAACGGTGAAAGGCTATGCCGGCCACGAGAAGGAGACGCTCGAAAACGTGACGCGGGCGCGCGCGCAGGCGGTTTCGGCCGAAGGCGTGGGGCAGCAGGCGCAAGCCGAGCAGGGGCTGAGCGCGGCGCTGGGCCGGCTGATGCTGGTCGTCGAGCAGTATCCCGATCTCAAGGCCAACCAGAACTTCCTGGCGCTGCAGGAAGAGCTGACTTCGACCGAGAACAAGATCAGCTTCTCGCGCCAGAGCTACAACGACGCGGTCATGTTCTACAACACGACCACCGAGAAGGTCCCCACCAATATCATCGCCGGCATGTTCCAGTTCAAGCCCGAGGAATTTTTCGAGATCGAAGACCGCGCGCAGCGCGAAGCGCCGAAGGTGAGTTTTTCGTGAGCCGCTTCGGGCACCGCCCGCTTCGGCGGCCATCGATCGCGCCGCCCTGCTAGCCGCCCTCCATGTGGGAAGCCATCGCAGCCAACCGCCGCCGTTCGGCGATGCTGATCGCGCTGATGGGCATCATCTTGATGACGCTGGGCGCGTGCGTCGGGATGGTCTTTGCGACGAATTTCGGCCCGCCGGCCGCGCCGGGAGCGGAAGTTTCGCCGGACGTGGCGCTGCTGGGCGCGTTTTGGGGCGCGGCGGGCGCGGCGGCGGTATGGCTGGTGCTGTGGATGATGGCCGTGCTCGGCGGCGAGCAGTTGATGCTGCAGTCGGTGCATGCGCGCCAGATCCGCAAGGCGGATTCGCCGCAGCTTTGGAATACGGTCGAGGAAATGAGCCTGGCCGCGGGTCTCGAGCGGATGCCGCGCGTCTATCTGGTCGAAGACCCCGCGCCGAACGCGTTCGCGGTGGGCCGCAAACCCGAGCACGCCGCGGTGGCGGTGACCACCGGCCTGCTGCGGCTGCTCAACCGCGACGAGTTGCAGGGCGTGGTGGCCCACGAGATCGGCCACATCCACAACCTCGATATCCGCTTCATGACGCTGGCGGCGGTGCTGGTGGGCAGCGTCGAATTGCTGTCGCGCGGGATCCTGCAGGTGGGGCCTTTCGCGGGAAGCGGCCGCCGCGGGGGCGGGCGCTCGACCAAGGGCGCCGGCGCGCTGCTGGCGCTGGTGTTCGTGCTGGCGCTGGTTTCGCCGCTGCTGGCGCAGCTTCTCTACCTGGCTTGCTCGCGGCAGCGCGAGTTTCTGGCCGACGCGTCGGCGGCGCGTTTCACCCGTTACCCCGAGGGGCTGGCATCGGCGCTCGAGAAAATCGCCGTCCACCAAGGCAGCTACAAGGTCGAAAACATCAACCGCGCGGTGGCGGCGCTCTGCATCGTCAACCCGCTGCAGCACCTCAATCTTTCAAGCGTGATCTCGACGCACCCACCCACCGAAACGCGTATCAAGATCTTGCGCGCGATGGGGGGCGGCGCGGGATACGTCGATTACGAGGCGGCGTGGAAACGCATTCAGGGCCGCGAGACGCGCCTGGGCGCGCTGGAAGCCGCGGCCAAGGCGGGCGAACGGGTCAAGGCGCGAGCCGCTTCGAGCGTCCCCGAGGCCGCGCCCGCGGGCGTGGAGCGCGCCCGCGAGGTGGCCGACCTGATCGACCGCTTCGCCAACTATCTGGTGATTCCCTGCTCTTGCGGCATGCGCATCAAGGTGCCGCCCGAGTATCACGGCGAGTCGATCGAGTGCCCGCGATGCTCGCGCATGAATGCTTTGCCGGTGGCGGGGCCGGCGGCCGGGGCGACACCGCTGGAGGAATCCCAAGCCGAGCCGCAGTTGCCCACCGCCGAGGCCGCCGGCGGCGTGCTGCGCTACGAAAGGCGCTCGGCCGATTGGGACGCTTTTCGCTGCCCCTGCGGCCAGACGATCCAACTCGGCCCCGATTACCCGCTCGACTACACGGTATGCGCCAATTGCAACCGGCGGATCGAGATTCGCAAGAAGCCGGGCGTGGAGACGGTGGTTTAGCGGGGCGACACGAGCGAACCCAGGGCAGCAATGCCCTGCAGCGGACACAGGTGGAAGGAGGGGCCGCAGGTCTGGGAATTGTACCCAGTCCCGCGTGCGGGCTTTGCGGGTGGGTTGCGACCCTAGGATCGGCTACTCAAATCCTTCAGCATGGCCGTGCGCAGCACCTCGTTGAGGCGGCTGTGATATCCCGCCCCTTCGGCGGGTAGCGTCCATCCTCGCCGCTGTTGCGGAAGCTCGCGGCATCGCCGGGCAGGCCGGAGGCCTGCCCCACTGGCCACTGGCACCCGACTAGAACCCGTTCGTTACCGAGTTGGCCAGCATGCCTATGGATTTGAAGGCTCCGTAGATGGCGAGGACAAACAGCAGGCCCAGCACCAGGTTTTCCCACCAGCGGTTGCGGTGCTTGGGGCCGATGTAGCGCGAGCTTGCGGTGATGCACCACAGGCCTCCGGCCAGCAGCGGCAGCAGCACGACCTGGCCTCCGTTGGCGGCGAGCGTGAGGGTCACGAAGTCGGGCATGCCCGGGATGGTCCACAGCAGCGGCGAGACCAGGCACCAGACGATGATCCAGCGGTAGATCGGGTGGGCGCGGTATTGCGTGGCGGTCGCGGGCGAGCCGGTGCGCCAGCGCATCCAGGCGTGGCTGCCGAGCGCGGCCAGACCGGCGGCGTGGCCGACCACCGAGGTGAACACGGCCGCGAATACGCCGAGGTAGAACAGGATGCGTCCGCCCGGGCCGAGCACCGTGCTGAGCAGATTGGGCAGATCGTCGAGCTCGCGAATGTGGTGGTTGGGATAGAGCAGCTCGGCGCCGAGGATCCACACCGCCAGATTCAGAAGGATCATGACGATCACGCCGAGCAGCAAATCGTAGACCTGCACGCGGCGGTATTGCGGGCCGTTCCAACCCTTCTCTTCCAGAAAATAGGGATAGACCAGGTTCATGAACGAGCCGCCGACTGCGCCGATCATCGCCAGCGCGACGGTGAGCGACTCGAACGGGCCGTGCTGGCCGGGCATCTCTAACCGGGTGAGGCCTTGGACCACGTCGAGCGCGTTGAAGCCGACCCAGATCGCCGAGCCGAGGAACGAAATCGACAGCACGGCCAGGAAGAACTTGAACATCCATTCCAGAGGCTTGTAGGCGCCGCCGAAAACAAACAGGAACGCCACCGCGTTGCACAGGATCGCCCACATCCAGGTCGCGCCGATGCCCGATACGTTGCGGCAGACTTCGCCGACGCCCACCGTCATGTAGGACTCGTAGACGTGGCCCATCACGATCGCGCCGACGAACAGGATGGGCGCGTACCAGCGGTGCAGCCGGACGAGCCCGTCGAGCACGCTTTCGCCGTGCTGGTTGCAGAGCTGGTAGCGGCCGATGGCGGAGACGAGCACGAAGCGCAGAAACACCGCCAGCACCAGCACCCACAACAACGAGTAGCCGTAGTTGCTGCCCGCCACGCCCATGTCGACGACGTCGCCGGCGCCGAGCCAGGTGAGCACGATGATGATGCCGGGGCCGAAAGCGCTCAGGAACTCCCCGAAGGAATGCGGAACGGGCGGCGCGGCAGTGGTCGAAGGGGCGGTTTCACTCATGGGAGGCCGAGACGTTCTGACAGTCTACACCGTTGGCGGGCGGGAGATTCGTCGGCGGTGAGGAAGTTGCGGGTAGCCCGCCGGCACGGGCAATCCTGCCTGCGTTGCCCAGGCGCAATCGCCTGTGCCACACCTCGACGTCCGCATCAGCAATGAACGGACGTGAGGTCGGGCCCGCCACTCAGAGCCACGGGCGTGAGCCCGCGTTGCGATACGCGCAGGATGACGGTCGCCCGGCCGTTGGCTGTTACCGCTGGCATCGCAGCGCGGGCTCACGCCCGCGGCTCCGAGTGCCGTTTATGGGCTCTGGGGGCGATTCCCTCGCTACTTGCGCAGGCTCACGCAGACCAGCTTGTTCGTGTTGCGCACGTAGAGCAGGCCGTTGGCGAGCGCGGGGTAGGCGCGCACGACTCCGGGCAGAATCTGCGCCCGGGAAACCACATCGAAGCGCTCGGGGGTGGCGCGGATCATCACCAGTTCGCCGCTTTCGCGCATCAGCAGCAGGCGGTCGCCGGCTCGCGTCACCGTGCCGGCTCCGAAGCCGTCTTCGCTCCAGTGCACCTTGCCCGTGTGAAGGTCGATCGCGCGAAAGCTCTGTCCGAATTCCTGGCGGCCGTGATAGCCGTAGAGATTGCCGTCGTAGTAAACGCTGGTGGAGTAGTGGTTGGTGAGGTTGTCGTCGCCCGACCAGACCTTTTCGAGCTCGGTGCCTTTGACGCGCAGCACGACGGCGCCGGTGCCGTAGCTGGCGGAGAGGAAAATCAGATCGCCAACGACCAACGGCGTAGCGGCGTTCACCGAGGCGCGGCTGCGCGAGCGCCAGGGAAGCTGGAAATAGATTTCGCCCGAAGCCGGGTCGGCGCCCACCAGCCCGGCGCGCGTGAACGCCAGCAGGTGCGGCTTGCCGCCCAACGTCGCCACAATCGGCGAGGAATAGCTGGCGTCGTCGTCGGTGGCTTTCCACAGCAGGCGGCCGGTGTCTTTGTCGAGCGCGATGATTCCCGCGCCGTCGCTGCCGCCGAGGTTGAGGAAGATGCGCGACCCTTCGACCACGGGCGAGCTGGCGGAGCCGAAAAATCCCTTCTCGACGCCGAATTTGCGGTTGGCGTCGAGGCTCCAGATCTTGGTTCCGCCAGCGAATTGCAGGCAGTGCAGCACGCCCTCGGCGCCGAAGGTGTAGACCTGCCCGCCGGCGACTACCGGAGAGGCACGCGGGCCTTCGTCGAAGCCAAAGTCGTCGCGGTAGGTGGTGGCGTATTCAAATTTCCAGATCGGTTTGCCGCTGGCGGCGTCGAGCGCTTCGACGACTTCCTTGCCGTTCAGGCGGTGGAAAAGAATCAATCGTCCGTTGGCGACGACCGGGCTGCTGAAGCCCGCGCCGATGTCTTTTTCCCAGACCACGTGCGGGCCGCCTTCGGGAAACGTCGCCGCGAGATCGTCGCCCGGGTAAACGCCGTCGCGGTTGGGCCCCAGCAGTTGCGGCCAGTCGGTGCAAAGGGCGGCGGTGGGGAGCAACAGCAGCACGGCGAGCCACAGGCGGGCGAGGCGGGCGGTTGGCTGGCGCGGTGCTGTGTGGGTCAAGGGCGATCCTCCTGGTGCGTGGGTGCGCATGGTGCATCTGCGCATGGGGACAGTCACCCGAGCAAACCGCTTTGCCCGCGGGCGGGTCCGTCGTGCGCGGGTGACTGTCCCCCTCGGCATGGGTCCGGCTTGCGCAGGTCCTTTATCCTAACGCGGTATCCTAGCGCGTCGCTTGCCTGGGTGGCGGCGGGAACGCGCTCCGCGTTTGGCGCATCCAACCAATGACCGGGTTGTGAATGGCGGATGCAGGTTGGGGAGGGTCACCCCCGAGCGAACCGGCTTGCCCGGCCCGGCGAGAGACTTTTGCGGGTGACTGTCGCTCTCGGGAGCGGCCTCCGGCCTCGACGTCGTAGTACTCTGAACAAACGGGAACACAAAATTTGGCGCGTGTCCGCGGAATCGATATAGCCTGGCTGCTGTTTCTCGGCGGTCTCGCGGCAGCGGGAATGACCCGGTCGGAGCATTCGATCTGGGAGTTCCTGGCGCTGCTGGCGTTGGGGGCAATCCAGATGGCCGAGTCGCAAGTCGAGGCACGAGCCGAGACCGGCAAGGCGGCGGTCGCCATTGCCACCAAGCTGATCCTTTGCTGCCTGCTGGTGTGGCAGACCGGCGGCATCGAGAGCAGCTACTATCTGATCTTTTTGCTGCCGGTCGTTTCGGCCGCCTCGCGCTACGGTCTGGGCGCCACTATCGCTATCACGGTGCTCTCCTCGGGCCTCTACCTCTCCTTCCTGTTGGGGGTCGACTACGCCGCCTATTACATCGACGGCGCGGGTTGGCGCGAGTTGGCGGTGCGGACGCTCTTTCTGTTCCTCAGCGCGGTGCTCGCCAACCGGCTGATGACCGAAAACCGTCTCAAGACCGAGCGGCTGACGCAGGCCTACCGCGAGTTGAGCGAAGCGCAGGCCGAGGTGCGGCGTTCGGAGCGGCTGGCGGCCCTCGGCCAGCTCTCGGCCGGGCTGGCGCACGAGATCCGCAACCCGCTGGGCGTGATTTCGGCTTCGGCGGAACTGCTCGACAAGCACGTCGCGCAAGACAACAAGGTGGCGCGCGAGGTCTCCGGATTTATTCGCAGCGAGGTCAACCGCGCCAATCTGCTGGTCAGCCGCTTTCTCGATTTTGCGCGGCCTTCTCCGCTGCAGCGCGACACCAGCGATCTCAATGCGGTCGTCGGCCGCGCGGTGAATCAGCTTCTGGAAGGCACCAAAGACAAGGAACCACGCGCCGAAGTTCGCACCAGCTTCGCCGAAATTCCGCCGTTCCTGTTCGACGGCCCGTTGATCGAGAGCTCGGTTTTCAATCTGCTGCTCAACGGCTACGAGGCGATGCCCGCCGGCGGCGTGCTGCAAGTGCGCACCGGCCGCAACGGGACGATGGCCGAGATCGAGGTCTCCGACAACGGCGTCGGCATTCCGCCCGAACAACTGGAGAACGTTTTCAATCCATTTTTTACGACCAAGCCGCGCGGAGTCGGCCTGGGGCTGGCGATGGTTTCGAAATTCATCGACAGCCACGGCGGCAAGATCACCGTCGCCAGCCGCGCCGGGGAAGGTTCGACGTTTCGCATTTACTTGCCCATGGAAACTGCCTGTGAAGAAGAAGATTCTGATCGTCGACGACGAAACGAAAATGCTGCGGGTACTCGAGCTGCAGCTCCAGAGCGCCGGGTATGAGGTACTCAAGGCCGAAACGGCCGAGGAAGGCCTGAAGGAACTCGAGAGAATCGCGTCCGACGGCGACGGTATCTCGCTGGTGATGACCGACTTGCGCCTGCCCGGCGCCGACGGCCTTGATTTTCTCCGGAAAGTGCGCGTGCAGACGCCGGGCGTTCCCGTCATCGTGATGACGGCGTTCGGCACCGTCGAGACCGCCGTCGAGGCGATGAAAGCCGGCGCCAGCGACTATCTGCTCAAGCCGTTTTCGCTCGAAGACATGATGATCACCATCGACAAGGTCCTCGAGCTGCACGCGCTGCGCAGCGAAAACATCGCCTTGAGGGCGGAGCTGACGCGGCAGTACGACTTCGGGCAGTTGATCGGCCGCAGCGAGCGCATGAAAGACGTTTTCGAAGCGGCGCAGCGCGTCGCGCCGACCCACGCCACGGTGTTGCTCGGCGGCGAAAGCGGCACCGGCAAGGGGATGTTGGCGCGCGCGATTCATGTCAACTCGCCGCGCAGCGACGGGCCCTTCATCAAGATCAACTGCTCGGCGATTCCGGAGAATCTGATGGAAGCCGAGCTATTCGGCTACGAGAAGGGCGCCTTCACCGGCGCGATGAAATCGCACCCGGGCAAGTTCGAGCAAGCCGACGGCGGCACCGTGTTTCTTGACGAAATCGGCGACGTGCCGATGCCGATCCAGGTGAAGCTGTTGCGGGTGCTGCAGGAAAAGGAATTCGAGCGGCTGGGCGGCACGAAGACCATTCGGGTCAGCGTGCGCATCGTCGCCGCCACCAACCAGGACCTGCGCGCCGCGCTCGAGCAGGGCTCGTTCCGCGAGGACCTCTACTACCGGCTCAACGTCGTGCCCATCAACATTCCGCCATTGCGCGAGCGGCGTGAGGATATCCCCTATCTGATCGACCATTTTTTAAAACGGTTTGCCTCCGATACGGGCGACCGTATTCGCGGTATCTCGAACGAGGCGGTCGAGAAGCTGGTGAGCTATCGTTGGCCGGGCAACGTGCGCGAGCTGGAGAACATCATCCAGCGCGCCATGGTGATGGCCAAGTCGGAAACCATCGCCGTCGAGGATATTCACCTCGACCACGCCGCGGGCGCACATGTGTCTTCGGATGGGATGGCGTTTCTGCCCGAGGGCGTGACGCTCGATGAGTACGAGCAGGAGCTGATTCGCGAGGCGTTGAGGCGCACCGGCGACAACAAGAGCCAGGCGGCAAGGCTGCTGGGGCTGACGCGCAACGCGCTACGCTACCGGCTGAGTCAGATGGGCGTGGAGGATCAGCCGTAAGGTACGGCTGGCACATCGGGTGGTCTCCCGCGACGGGGCTGCGGTGTTTCTTGGGATCATGAATCGGGCTGGTTGACACACTTTCCGCCGCACCCCCGGGCAAACCCCTGAAGCAACCCGCCGCCTGCCCGGGATATCCTGAAAGCTGGATGGCCACCTACGCCGACAGCTTCGGGCTGCAATGGAACGCGTTCCGCAGGACGCAACTGGATTCCTATACCGGCCTTCCGATCAGCGAGACGCGTCTCAAGCGCTGCCTGGGACCGCTTTGGGACTCGCTTTCCTCGACGAGCATGCTGGAATGCGGCTGCGGCGCGGGGCGCTTTACCGAAGTGTTGCTGCGCCAGGGGGCGCGGGTCGTCTCGGTCGATCTCAGCGAGGCCGTCGCCGCCAACAAGGACAACTGCCCGCTTTCGGAGCGGCATGCGATTGTGCGCACCGATGTCAACGCGCTGCCGTTTGCGGCGCGATTCGACGTGGTGATGTGTCTGGGCGTCGTGCAGCACACGCGCTCGCCCGAGAAGACGATCGCCGACCTGTTCGCGGCGGTGCGCCCCGGCGGTTGGCTGGTTATCGACCACTACGCGCCGAGCGTGACGCGCTGGCTGACGCTCAAGCCGCTCTATCGCGCCTATCTGCGGCGGCAGGATCCGCGCCGCGCCATGCAGCTCATCCGGCGGGCGGCCGAACGGTTTTACCCGTGGCACTTGCGCTTTCAGGAAAAGCCGCTGGCCTGGACGCTGCTCTCGCGCGTGTCGCCGTTGACCACCTACCTCAAGGCGATCCCCGAATTGCCCGCGCCGTTGCAGCGGGAATGGTGTGAGCTCGATACGTTCGATTCGCTGACCGATTTCTACAAGCACCTGCGGACGCGGGAGCAGATCGAGGAGATTTTGAAGGGCCTGGGTGCGGCGGATATCACCTGCTGGGAGGCGGGCAACGGGACCGAGGCGCGCTGCCGCAAGCCGGAGTGAGGTGCCCCAAGGGGACAGTTGCCGCGTTTCGCGCCTCGACTTTCTCAGAGTCAACGGAATTGGCATGGCGTGAAACGTGGTAACTGTCCCCCTCCCCCGCATCTACGCCCCCTCGCGGGCCTTCTTCACCATTTCCACCAAGACCTCGCGGGTTTGCTGCGGCGTGCGGGCTTCCCTTGAGAACGCGATGCGCGTTCCCTTCATTCCTTCGGCCGTCTTGAGCCGCAGGTGAAAGCCAAGGCGGTCGACCGCCGTCATTTGCGCTTCGGTCGCTTGCAGTCCGGCGTGGACACGGGCCAGCAGAATCATGGCCTCGACATGGTCGGCGTTCATGTGCGAGAGGATGCCGGCCGCCGCGTCGGCCAGCGGATCCGCTTCGGCAGCGTAGTAGTCCTGGGCCGCGAGCCACCCCATCACGCCAAAACCGCCGACGTAGTAGATATCGACGATCTCCAGGCGATAGAAGGCGAAGTCCTCGAAATCGACCCAATACCTGGCGTTCTCATAGCTGGCGAGATAGCGCGCCCGAACGGCTTCGAGTTCGGCGGCCGGCACCTTGGCGGCGTTGCCCATCAACGTGACGCGCGCCGAGCCGAGCGCATCTTCGAGGCCGGCGTGCTGCGCCACCATCAAGGCCGCCCGCGAGTCGCGCACGATGTTTTGCGTGTGCATGGCCATGCTGCTGATCAGAAACAACGGGCTGCCGCGCTCGTCGAGCGCATAGGGCATCACCGAGCCGAACGGCCAGCCCGGGTGCTTGGCCGACAGGCTCGACAACGTGCCCAAGCGGCCCACGTAGGCCAGCGTGCGCGCCCGCTCGGCGAAGCTGGGCTCGGGCACGTTGGGCTGCGGGTTGGCGCCGGCGGCATGTTGACGGGAAGGAATACTCACTCGATTCTCCTTGCTCTGTTTATGGTAGTCGACCGCCGCGAGGCAGCGTCTGCCCGCCGCCATTGCCGCGAGCGATTCGATAGCCAGGACACGGCGATGGAACGCGACCTTCGCGGCTCGGCTTCGTTTCCGTGGAGTTGGCTTCGCGACGTCTCCCGTCTCTTGCACAGGCCGGAGCCCGGCACCACTGCTGTGAACCCGCTATAATCGGTGCCGCCAAAGCTCCAGGTGGCAAGACGACTCTTCCGGGAGGAAGCAAGACATGCCGCACCGCAATCGGCTCCTCGTTATCGCCTTCGCCGCTCTTCTGGCGGCGCCGCTGTTCGGCAGCCAGCCACCGGCTCCACCCGACGGTTGGACCGACGGCTACGTGATGGCCAACGGCATTCGCATTCACTATTGGCGCACCGGCGGCGACAAGCCGCCGATGATCCTGGCGCACGGCTCGTCAGACGACGGGCTTTGCTGGACGGCCCTGGCCAAGGAACTCGAGGGAGACTATGACCTGATCATGCCCGACGCCCGGGGCCACGGTTTGAGCGACCCGCCGACGGCGTCCGATCCCGCCGACGTGCAGGTCGAAGATCTTGCCGGATTGATACGGGAATTGAAGATCACCAAGCCGATCATGATGGGGCATTCGATGGGCGCCTCTTCGGTGGCCTGGTTTGCGGCGAAGTATCCCGATGTCCCGCGCGCTGTTGTTCTCGAAGACCCCGGCCTGCTACCGCGGCGAGGCGGCAGCAACGTCGATCGCGAGCAGCGCCGCGCGCAGATCCTGGAGCGCGACAACACCAGCTACGACGACATGGTGGCGCAGTGCATGAAGAACAGCCCTACCTGGGGACTCGAGGAGTGCCGCATCTGGGCGCCCTCAAAACTGCGGCATCATCCGAACACCGCGCTGGGCACGGTCGGCGAGCGGCCGCCGATGACCGAGATTCTCGGCAAGATCACTGCCCCGACGCTGATTCTCAAGGCCGACGCACCGCCCGACGTACGCAAGCAGAATGAAGAAATCGCGGCGTTGCTGCCGAACGGCAAGATCGTGCACATCGATGGGGCCGGCCACAATATCCGCCGTGAGCAGAAGCAGCGGCTGCTGGACGCACTGAAGCCGTTTCTGGCATCGCTGTAACCGCCGGCCAGCGTCGCTCGGAGCCGAAGCGGACCACACCGTGTGCCGCGGGCCTTCGGCCGGCGGCGTCGGCGTCTCGCGGACGTTTGGTTGCCCTGCCACAGCGCCTCAGGCCGGCGGCACAGCAAATGCGGGGCTCGCTTTTCCTATCTACGCGTTGGCGGTCACGTTTCTGCCCCCCACCGAGACAGAAAGAGACGTCGGCCGCAGGTCAACGCCGCCGGCCGAAGGCCTGCGCCACGGTTCGGCCAGGCGGCTTCGGTGCTTTGCGTGTCGGCAGGTTGCGCCGGCTTCAGAGTGCGGCCGCCTGGGTCGAACGTGTATCATGGTCCGTCGCTTCGCACCTCCCCTCTTTGTTTTCTCCTGGCGGAGCCGCGACTGGACTGCTTCGAAACCTGAAATGCACCCGCTCGTTATTCTCGTCATCGCCGTTGCCCTCGTCTTTCTGCTCATCATCCGTCTGAAGTTCAACGCCTTCCTGGCGCTGATCGCTGCCGCCTTACTGATCGGCGTGCTCTCGCCGCGAGTGCCGCTGGACAAGGTCGTCGGCGAGGTCACCACGCGTTTCGGCAGCCTGGCCGGGCGTATCGGCATCGCCATTGCCATGGCGGCCCTGATCGGCCAATGCTTGATGGAAAGCGGCGCGGCCGACAAGGTGACCCGCCGTTTCGTGGCCTGGATCGGCGAAAAATATTCCTCGCTCTCGCTGGTGCTCAGCGGCTACGTGCTGTCGGTGCCGGTGTTTCACGACACCGTGTTCTACCTGCTGGTGCCGCTGGCGCGCGCCATGAGCGTCCGCATGAAGGGCCGCTATGTATTGTTTGTTACATCGATCGCCGCCGGCGGCTCGGTGACGCACTGCCTGGTGCCGCCTACGCCGGGCCCGCTGGCCATGGCAGCGACGTTGAACATCGACCTGGGCGTAGTGATCCTGGTGGGGCTGGTGGTCTCGGTGCCGGCGGCGCTGGCGGCCTGGCTCTACTGCCTCTGGATCGACCGCCGCATGAATCTGCCGATTCGCGAAGCCCCCGGCATGACGCTCGAACAACTGGAAGGGATCGCCAATAGGCCCGAAAGCGAGTTGCCGGGATTCTGGGTCTCACTGATGCCGATCGCGCTGCCGGTGGTGCTGATCAGCGCCCACACCATCATCGATACGGTCGCCAAGGGGAGCACGGCCGCCACGTTCGCGGGCTTTCTGGGCGATCCCAACATCGCGCTGATTCTGGCCGCCGCCTTCTCGTTGTGGCTGCTGGCCAGCCACAATCGTCTCTCGTTCCAGCAACTGGTCAAGCCGGTCGAGCAGGCGCTGCTGAGCGCCGGGTTGATCATCCTGATTACCTCCAGCGGCGGCGCCTTCGGCGGCATGCTGGTGCGCGCCGGCGTGGGCGAGGTGCTGGGTGGATTCGCCGAGTCGACCGGGATCTCGCTGGTGGTGCTGGGCTTCCTGGTCGCGACGCTATTTAAGGTCTCGCAAGGCTCAGGGACGGTCGCCATGATCACCTCGGCCTCGATCATGGCGCCGCTGATCACCGCCGCTCCGCCGCCCTATCACCCGGTTTACGTGCTGATGGCGATCGGCTCGGGCTCGATGGTCGGTATGTGGATGAACGACAGCGGTTTCTGGGTGTTCCGCACGATGACCGGGTTGACCGAAATCGAGACGCTCAAATCGAAAAGCATGACTCTGGTAGTTTTGGGGGTAGCGGCGCTGATGACGACGATGCTAGGGGCCTGGCTGGTGCCGTTGAGATAGGTATCGGTTGATCGGTTGATCGGTTGATCCGGGGCATGTTTTGGCTTGCGGCGGGCCAGGCGTGGCCCAGGTAGCCTTCCTGGTTGGGGTCCTGTCCGCCGCCGCGAAGCGCTTGAACAGGGCCGCAGGAGTAGGCCGGCGGGCCGAAGCGGCTGGATGCCCCGCGGGCGCAGCACCACGGGGGAAAACGCGTCTTCTCCCCGGCGCATGGATCCTCCCCTGCCCTCCCCCCTTTCCGCTGCGCCTCGGCCCGCCGGCTCACGCCTGCGGCTCTGTATTTTTGAGTCCTGTCTCGTTGCTGGGGGTTTATGCGTGCGCATGGATTGCGTCAAGAACGCTTGAGGAACGGACAATCCTTTCTGTCCACTGTAGAAATCAGTCTGTCGAGCACCGCCAGCAGGCTATGTCTTAGTCATACATCTTCGGTCCGGGCCGGGACTTCCGAATTTTTTGCAGCCAGATAGGGCTTTCCCCTCATTGATGCGGCGCGTTCCGAGCCGCATCCTGGATACAGGAGCGAAAAGAAGGCATGGCTCCGGCAATAGGCCACGCAGCCCGCTTGGGCTAAGCGGCAGGGTAAAGGCGGGCGAGGCGTTCGCGATACCACCGAACCAGGGAACACGAAAGCAGCCAGTTCTCCGAGAGTCCTGGAATCATCGGGTTGTCCACCACGGCCGCGGGGCTGCCGCCGGTCTGCCACGCTCGAAAATCTCCCAAGTTAGTCGCCAGACGGTTGTATGACCGCCCGGCGTTGGTTAGAAACGGATCCAAACATGAAGTCCAAAGCTGTTGTTTTGATATGGTGCGCCTGGATGGTTTTGGCCATCGCCGCGTTTGGCGCCAGCAGCTCCGGCACCCTGCACGGAGTCGTCACCGATACGACCGGTGGAATATTACCGAACGCGACGATTACCCTGACTCTCCAGGAGCGCGGCACCAGCCGCGTTGTCTATTCCGACGACGAGGGCGCCTATGTCGCGACCGTCTTGCCCATTGGCACCTATACGGTGCAGGTGGAGGCGGCCGGGTTCAAGGCGTTCGAGCGGGAGGGCGTTACGCTGACCGCGAGCCAGAACGTGCGGGTGGACGCGCAATTGGAAGTGGGTCCGGTGAGTGAATCGATTACGGTGACGGCGGAAGGGCCTCAGGTGGACAGCCGCTCGGCGACGACGGGCACGCTGATCGACTCGCGGCGGGTGCTCGATCTGCCGCTCGACGGCCGCAATGTGGTTGGGCTGGCGGTGCTGCTGCCGGGCGCCTCGCAGGTCGATGCGCCGCAGACGTTCACGCGCGACCGCGACGGCCCGACGGTGGCCATGTCGGGATCGCGCCCCAATCAGAATCTGTTGCTCTATGACGGCGTCTACTTCAACGCCGTGTTCCGCAACACGGGCCTGAACTACGCCCCGCCCGACGCCATCGAGGAAGTGAAGGTGCTCACCAGCAACTTCGGCGCCGACTATGGCCGCAACGGCGGCGCGGTGTTCCAGGTGGTGACCAAGTCGGGCACCAACCAGATGCACGGCTCGTTGTGGGAGTTTCTGCGCAACGACAATCTCAATGCGCGCAACTTTTTCGCCGACCAGACCCCGAACCTGACCCAGAACCAGTTCGGCGCGGCGGTGGGCGGCCCGATCCGCCACGACAAACTGTTCTTCTTCGGATCCTATGAGGGACTGCGCATCCGCCCCGAGTCGCTGAGCACGTCGGCGTTTCCGCTGACGGCCGCCGAGCGCGCCGGCGACTTCTCGGCCACGCAGCAACTGCGCGATCCCGACAGCGGCCAGCCGATTCCGAACAACCAGATTCCGCAGAGCCGTTTCGACACGGTGGCCAACAACATTCTGACGCGCGATCTAATTCCGCTGCCGAACCGCGCCGACGGGCAGTACGTGGCGTTGTTCCCCGAGCCGCGCGATAACGACATGTTTCTCGGGCGGGTCGACTACAACGCCGGCCGGCACACCTTGAGCGGCCGCTACAGCTACGCCAATGCGCGCGAGAACGAATCGGCGGGGCAGATTCCCGCCTACATGCTGCTCGACCGCAACGCCGCTACGCAAAACGTGATGCTGAGCGATTCGTATGTGATTCGGGCCAATATGGTCAACGACCTGCGGGCCGGCTTCACGCGCGTCGGCTCGTCGGTAGCGACTGACAACCCGTATCACATCTCCGACCTGGGCGGCGATTTTCCGCTGTTTGGGCCAAAAATTCCGCCGCTGCTGGGCATCGTCGGGCGGCTGACCGCCGGCAGTTCCACTTCGGGCGACGCCACCATCGTCAACCAGGCCTGGAACGTGAGCGACAACATCAACTGGGTGACCAACGGGCACACCATCAAAGCCGGAGCGGAGCTGCTCAAGCTGCGCTATCTGAACCGCTCGGCGACGATGACCCAGGGCGCGTTTCCGTTCACCGGGGAAATGACCGGCGACTCGGCGGCCGATTTCGTGCTGGGCAAGATGCCGTGGTTTCAGGTCGCCAGCCCGCTGCTCGAGCAGGCCGGCTCACAGCTCAATACTTACTATTTCATTCAGGACGACTGGCGCATTCTGCCGCGCCTGACGCTCAACATCGGCCTGCGCTACGAGCTGCCGCTACCCTGGGTCCATCCCAACGATTTCTGGGGCACGCTGCGGCCCGGCCAGACTTCGCAAGTGATTCCCAACGCGCCCACGGGGATGGTGTTCCCCGGCGACCCGGGCATCTCGCGCGGGCTGATCTCGACCGACAAGAACAACTTCGCGCCGCGTTTCGGTTTTGCCTGGGACCCCTTCGGCCACGGCCGTACCGCGGTGCGCGGCGCCTACGGCATCTTCTACGATTCGATCAACGCCGACGTGATCCAGAACTCGAGCCAGCCCTACCGCTATAGCTTCACGTTCCCGACGCCGCTGAGCCTGACCCAGCCGCTGGTGGGTCAGCCCGAGATTCCCCTGACCGTGAATCTCAACAATCCGACCTTCGTCGGCACGCAAGAACTGTTCTACCCCGACGCCAATCTGCGCACGCCCTACGTGCAGCACTTCACCTTCAACGTGCAGCAGGAAGTGGCGCGCGATCTAGTCGTGCAGGTCGGCTACATGGGCAAAATCGGGCGCAACCTACTGATGGGTCTGGCCGCCAACCCGGCTCTCTACGGGCCAGGAGCGAAATCCAGCAATATCAACCAACGCCGGATTCTGCCCGGTTTCGGCAATAACACCGTCATCTCGTCGCTGGCGAACTCGAGCTACAACGCACTGCAGGTCGAGGCGACCAAGCGCTTCAGCCAGAACTTTTCGTTCCAGATGGCCTACACTTTTTCGCGCTCGATCGACATGGAGTCTTCTACCAGCGTGGGCGGCAACACACCAAACGTGTTCGATCTGAGCACGCAGGTCGGGCTGTCCGAGTTCAATGCCAAGCACATCGCCTCGTTCTCGTGGTTGTGGGATCTGCCGCAACTGCGCTCGCATTCCTCGCTGTTGCAGGCGGTGGCCGGAGGGTGGCAACTCAACGGCCTGGTGTCGATGCGCACCGGCTTCCCGATCGATGTCGTGTCGGGGCGCGATGTGGCGCTCAGCGGAACGCCTGGACAGCGGGTGGATGTGATCGGCGAGCATCGCCTGCCCGGCGACCGTACCACGGGCGAAAAGGTTCTGGCCTGGTTTGACCCGGCGGCCTTCGCGCGCCCCGCGGCCGGCACTTACGGCAACGCGGGCCGCAACGCGCTGATCGGACCCGGTGGCGCCGCAACCAATCTGGCGCTGTTCAAAAATTTCAATCTGCCCGGCGAGCGGACGAAGCTGCAGTTTCGCTCCGAGTTCTTCAATGCCTTCAACAACGTCAACCTCGGCCCGCCTACCGGGACCTTTGGCAGCCGCATGGGCCGCATCACCACGGCCGGCGACGCGCGCGTGGTGCAGTTCGCCTTGAAGGTGTTGTTCTAGAGAATCTCTCGAACGCTCCTGTCGTACGCGAAGGGCGGCTTCGGCCGCCCTTTTCCTTTTGCGCGGGCCGTAGCGCGCCAGATCTTAGCGGCGCAACCGGGCCACGACGCGAGTGGACCGCGAACCGGCCGAGCTTCTGCCGCGCGGAGCCCGGGCGCACCAGCGTGCCAGCCGACCCGGCCGCAGCAGCCACCACAGCCGCGCCCGGTCCGCGGCGTTTTTGGCTAAGCTGGAGCGACGGCGATTCCCTCCGGTGTCGGGAATCCCGTGGGTCGGCCTGGAACATGCTCCTCAACAGCAGCGTCGCCGCTTTCGCCGCCGGCCTTGTGCTGGCCGCGCCGCTCGCCGCCGCCGATCCTCCGCTTGCCCACTACACCTGCTACCGAACGATCGATACAATCCAGCTTGACGGCCGGCTCGACGAGGCTTCCTGGCAAAAGGCGCCGCGCTCCGAGCCGTTCGTCGATATCGTCAGCGGCGAGCCGGCCTGGCGGGAAACCCGCGTCGCGCTGCTGTGGGACGACGACTATCTCTACTTCGGCTTCACGGCGCCGGAACCCGATGTTGTCGCCAAGCTGACCGAGCGCGACTCGAAGATCTATCTCGACAACGACGTCGAGGTGTTCATCGCCGGCCGCGACGCCTATTACGAATTCGAGATCAACGCCCGCAATACGATCTATGAAGTGCTTTGGATCTGGTACGACGCGCTGAAGCCCGGCGGCCCTTACGAGCCCGCGGATTGGGACGTCACCAAGCCGAACGTGGCGACGCTCGAGGGAATCGGAGGGCACAAGCATCCGCGGGGAAAGCGCTGGGGTTTTCTGGATTGGGATTTCCCGGGGCTGCGCCATGCGGTACACGTCGACGGCACGCTCAACAACAGCGCCGACACCGACCGCGGCTGGACCGTGGAGTTAGCGCTGCCCTGGAAGGGCCTGCGCTTGCTTGCCGACGGCCGCGCGCTGCCTCCGGCGGGCGGCGATGTCTGGCGCATCGACTGTTCGCGCTTCGAGCATTTCGACGCCGAAGGCAAGCGACTGCAGCGGGCGGCCGGCTGGACCTGGAACCGGCACGGCTACTACGATTCGCACATCCCCGAAAGGTTCACGTACGTGCACTTTTCCGAATCGCGAGTGGGAGCCGGAACTGCCCGTTGACCGGCCGCAGAGGGTGGTTGGCGATACCTCTTTGCGGCATCAATCCGCGCGGCTGAGAGGGCGCGTGCTCCAGTGGTGCACCGCGAAAAACAGCGCCACCACCAGCACGGCGATCCCCACCCCCAGCAGAGCGTTTTCCTTCAGGAAGGCAGTCGCCTGGTCGCCGTAGCGCACGCCCACGTAGGCCTCGCCGAAATAGCGAATGGAGCGCGCCACCAGCAGCACGCCGCAGAACGACACCAGCCGCATCTGAAAGACCCCGGCGGCCAAGACAAATAGCTTCATCGGCAGCGGCAGCGGTATCGCGGTTGGCAGAAACAGCACCAGCGCGCCGTACTCCTCGACCTGGCGGCGCATTTTTTCGACGCCTTGCTTGGAGGCTTTCTTTTCGAGCATCACTTGGCCGCCGCGGCGCGCCAGCCCGTAGAGAATCAGCGAACCCAGCAATGAGCCGAGCACTGCCAGCGCCGCCGCGAAGTAGGCGCTCGAAGGCGAGGCCACCGATTGCGCGATCAGCAAAGCGTCGACGCCTTGCGGCATGGGGATCAGCGCCGAGTCGCTGAACGAAACCAGAAAGATCCCCCAGGGGCCGAGCGCGACGGCCCATTGTGCAAATTTCTTGAGCATAGGAAAGGTCGGTGGTCGCTTAGGAGCCCGGTGCGAGCGCGGAACGAAAATCAACGCGGGTGGAAGACCGCAGAAGCCGGAGCGCGCCACCCGGAGCCGCGGGCGTCAACCCGCGTCGCCGGCCGCTCAACGCCAGCGGACCCGTGCGACTCTGAGGCGCCCTTCGCCCCGACAACAGCATGCCGTCAGACCGTCTTGTCCTTCGCATAGCAAAGGTCCTCGATGTGGCATTCGGCGCAGCGCGGCTTGCGCGCGACGCAGACCTGGCGGCCGTGGTGAATGATCTGATGCGCGAAGAGAACCCAGCGGTCCTGCGGCAGCGCTTTGATGAGGTCCTGTTCGATTTTTTTGGGGTCGTCGGCCTTGGTCAGATCCAGGCGCCGCGCGATGCGCTGCACGTGAGTATCGACGACAACGCCGGTCGCTTTGCCGAACCAACTTCCCAGAACGACATTGGCCGTCTTGCGCGCCACGCCCGGCAGCGAGAGGATGTCGTCCATGTTGTCGGGAACCTTGCCGCCGAAATCCGCCAGAACTTTTTTCGCTGCGCCGATCAGCGATTTCGACTTGTTGCGAAAGAAGCCGGTGGTCTTGATCTCCTGTTCCATCTCGGCCTGCGGCGCCGCCGCCATATCGGCCACGGTCGGATATTTTTGAAACAGCCCGGGCGTGACCATGTTGACCCGCACGTCGGTACACTGGGCCGACAGAATCGTGGCCACCAGCAGTTCCCAGGCGTTGCGATGATGCAGCGCGCACTTGACGTCGGGATAGTCCTGGTCGAGGCGTTCCAGGATGGCGGCGACCCGCTCCTTGCGGTCCGCGGCCGAGCGCGGCCGGGCGACGGACGCGGTGTTTTTCTTCTTCACCGCAGCGCCCTTCTTCTTTGCCGGAGCAGTGTATTTCTTGGCCGAAGCCGTACGCTTCTTAGCCGGGGCGGATTTGGCTTTGGACGCGGCCATTCTTAGAACAGTAGCACGTCCCGCGAGCCAATACGCCGCGCTCGCGTCTCGCAAGGCGGCAACGACGGAAAACCCGCGGCGCGGGCCTCCGGCCGGCGGCGTTGACCTGCGGTCGACGTGAGTGGGACAGGCAATCCTGCCTGTCCTCCGCCGTACTGTCCCTTGTCTAGCGAGAAGAACGCCGGCGCGCACGCTGGCGCCGCCGGCCGGAGGCCCGCGCCACGTGGAGAGCAGCGAGCTTGTGCGGCAAATGAGCCCCTGGAGATTCCGATAGACTTGGGTTTGCGGCGCGATTCACGCATCTCCTGGTTCGCCCGAGTCCTGGTTTTGGGGCTGGCCCTGGCGGCGTTTGGCTCGACGCTGAACTCTTCGTTTCACTTCGACGACTATGCGCTGCTTACCGACCCGGCGGTGACTTCTCCGTCGGGTTACCGGCAGGTCTTTCGACTGGAGCAGACCCGGCCGCTCACCTACTTCACCTTCTGGCTCAACTACCAGTTCGGCAAAGACGATCCGCGCGGCTACCATGCGCTCAACCTGCTGTTCCACCTGACGGCCTGCTGGCTGGCTCTGTTGGTCTTCCCGCGCGTGCTGCGTTCACGCGATGCCGCGCTGTGGGCGGCTGTCATTTTCGCACTACATCCACTGCAGACCGAGGCGGTGGCCTACGTATTCGGGCGAGCCACGCTGCTGACGGCGCTGCTCTGTCTGCTTTGCTGGCTGCTTTGGCTGGACGGGAACCGGGTTCTTGTCGTGGTTTGCTTCGCCGCGGCGCTGTTGGCCAAGGAAGAGGCCGCCGCGTTTCCACTCTTCCTGCTTGGTTGGGAATGGGTATTCGGCGAGCGGGAGTCCAGAACGAAGCGGCGCACGCTGGGCCCGGTCGCCGCCATGCTGGCGCTCGACGTCCTCGCCGCGGCGCGCCTTTTCTATGCCGGCCGGGTCACAAAAGGGTCGGGATTTGCGTTCGACTTGGGCCCGATAACCCCCGTCACTTATCTGCTAACGCAGGCCCGAAGTCTGTGGGAATATCTGCGGTTGCTGGCGGTGCCGGTGGGTTTGAATTTCGACCCCGATTTCCGGCTCTCGACCGGTTTTGACGCTGCGACATTGCTGGCCTGGGTCGCGCTGGCCGCTGCAGTGGCCGCCGCGATTTTCTACCTGCGGAAACAGCCGCACCTGTACTGGTTCCTGGGCGGCCTGCTACTGCTGGTTCCGACCTCGAGCTTCGTGCCGCTCGCCGATCTGGTCGCCGACCGGCGCATGTACCTGCCGCTGGTGAGCTTCAGCCTGTTTTTGGGTTTCGTGTTCGACCGGGCGCTGCAACGAGCGCCGGGCGCGCGCAGTCTGGCGCCGTTCGCGCTGGCGCTGGTGTTGACGGGCGTCAGTTTCGGCCGCAGCCAGGTCTGGCACGGCGAGGAATCCCTTTGGCGCGACACCACCACGAAGTCGCCGGGCAAAGCGCGTCCGAAGCTCCAGCTCGCGCGGGCGCTGGGGGAGCAAGGGCGGCCGGAAACGACGCCGGAGCGCCTCGCCCTGTTACAGCAGGCCCGCACGATCGATCCAGACGACCCGGACATCGCCCTGGAACTCGGTGTGTTTCAACTGCAGGGCGGCAGCCCCGCCGAGGCGCTGGCCGAGTTTGACCGGGCCGCCGCCGCCGAGCCGGGCGATGCGCAGATTCAGGCCAACCGCGGCGCGGCGCTCTACTTGCTCGGCCGTCTGCCCGAAGCCGAAGCCGCTTTTCAACAGGCGTTGGAGAAAGACGCCTGCAATTTCGACGCGCGCAACAATCTGATCCTGCTCTACCGGTCTCAGGGCGACACCGAAGCGGTACGCCGCACCGCGCAGGTTCCCGGCGACTGCCGCTGGAGCCCGGAGCGTAAGCGAATGATGGAAGCCGCGCGGCAATAGTGCGGGCGCGAAAGCCGCCGGGACGCCGCGAAAGGTGCGGGCCGCCGAGAGAGCCCCAACGTGACGGGATGTGCGGCGCGAAGCACTCCAAGACCAGGCATTCGAGGAAACAGAGCCGCACCCGGGTGCGGGCCACCGGGCTCCGCAGTGCCTGACCGCTGATGGTTGTTCGCCGGCCGCTGAGCGCAAGCTGACGCTTGCGGCTCCGAGTGGCGCGTCGTTCACGATCGAGGGGGGAACGGCGCTCGCGATCGAGATGGCGTTTCGCGGGCCCAACTCGCGCGCCATACGCTCCGCAAGCCCCCAACCGCGCCCTGGGCGATTTCGCCCGCTTGTGGCCGGGTCCCCCTTGCGCCATGTGCTGCTCCGTCCCCCCGGGGCCACTCTGAACCCCATCATTTAAAAATAGATAGCGCCCGTAGCCCGGACCGGACCCCGGCGTGCTGCTGGGAGCATCGCTAGTGGGATGGCCCCTTGCGGGAACGTCTGGGAAAGGCCGGCCAGCCGAAAGCCTCGGCGGGGCGAGGTGGCTGACCGGCGCTGGATGTAGGCTCGGAGCAGCCAGGGGCGGGCCTCCGGTCGGTAGCGTCGGCCTGTACACCGGCATTCGCTGCAGTGACCCCGCGGAGGATGTCGGCGTCCAGTCGGCGCTGCCTGCCGGAGGTTTGCGCCGGCGCGAACGATCCGCCGCTCTCGTGGGTCCTAGCATCAGAGGTCGTTCCGGCGTGGAATCCGCGATGTGGACTGTTTGTATTCTCGGTTTGATGGCGTTGGGCATCACCGCCGTGATTGCGCTGCGCCGACGGGCGCGGCGTCTCGACCGGGAACATCGCTGCATGGCCGAGGGGCTCATCGCCGCGGCCCGCAAAGGCGGTGCCGCGGTCCTCACGCCGATGCATTACGAAGGCCTGCCCGGGCCCGTCGCTCGCTATCTCGCGCTGGTGATTCCACAGGGCCGGCCGCGGGTGCGGTGCGTCCAATTCACCCAGACCGGCACCTTTCGTACGCGCGACACACCCGAGCAGTGGAAGCCGTTCCGCGCGATTCAATATGTCGCCACCGCGCCGCCCGGCTTCGTCTGGGAGGCGACGGTTCGCATGGCCCCGCTGCTTGCGGTGCACGTCGTCGATTCCTATCGCGAGGGCGCGGGGCTTTTGGACGCGCGGCTGTTGGGCGCGTTCCCGGTGGCCCATGCCGCGGGTCCCGAGGCTGACAGCGGCGAAATGATGCGCTATCTCGCCGAAGCGATCTGGTATCCCACCGCGCTGGTACCCGACGAACGGCTGCGCTGGCAAGGCGTCGACGAGCACACGGCGGTCGCGGTACTCCATGACCGCGGCCGGGAAGTTGCGATCACCTTTCATTTCGACGACGAGGGCCTGATTGCGTACAGCGAAGCGGACCGGTTCCGCATCGAGAAGGGCCGCCCCCGCAAGGTTCCCTGGCGCGCCTATTGCAGCGGCTACGTCGTTCGCGGCGGCTTCCGGGTCCCGCTCGAAGCGCGGGTGGCCTGGCAGCTTCCCGAAGGCGAGCTGGAGTATTTTCGCGGCCGGATCGAGCACATTGGCTATGACCTATAGGGCGGATACGGCGGAAGGGGGCAATGTCAAAGTTGCCTGGCGCCGGATTTACTGCTGCCGGTTTTATCACCGCCGCGCGACGAAAGACCGATGAAAAACCGCCGCTCACAGGCGTTGGGTTGCCCCTGGCAGGCTTGCCGCTGAACAGATTCACCGCTGAACAGGTTTACCCCGGAACAGGGGATTCCTGGTCATCGACAGAATGTTGTAATCGCAAATGCAAACAAGAACGGGAGACAAACGTATGAACGATCCAAAAGAAACACGCAGGGACTTCGTGAAGAGCGCCGGCCTTGCTGCCGCGGCGTGGACGATCGTGAAACCCGCGTCGGTCTATGGCGCCCCACAGAATTCGAAGATCAAGCTGGGCATCCTGGGAGTCGGCCGCCGCGCGACCAACGTCGGCAGCTATTTCGCCAAGAGCGGCCATGTCGAGATGGCGGCCGTGGCGGATGTCTACGATTCGCAGATCGAGGCCGCCCGTGAAAACCTTCCCCTCCAGAACGCGCACATCTACAAGAGCGCCAAGGCACTGTTCGACTCCGACATCGACGCGATCTACATCGCGACGCCGCCCTACCTGCATCCCGAGCACTTCGAAATGGCGGTGGCGACCGGCAAGCCCATCCTGATGGAAAAACCGGTGGCGGTGGACCCGGCGGGCTGCCGCCGCATTCTGGCCGCCGCCAAGAAAGTCCAGCCGAACCAGATGGTGATGATCGACTTCCAGCAGCGCTGGGGCAAGGACTACCGCGAGGTCTACGAGCGCGTGCGCGGCGGCGAGATCGGCGATATTCGCATGGTGCGCACGGCTTGGATCGGCGGCGACCTGCCGCGGCGCAGCGGGCACCCGGCTTCGGAGGAAAAGGTGCTCAACTGGCTGTTCTACAAAGAACGTTCCGGAGACATTCTGGTGGAGCAGAACTGCCACAATATCGATGTCGTCAACTGGTTCGCCGGCGAGCACCCGGTGTCGGTGACCGGTTACGGCGCCCGCGCGATCCGCAACGACATCGGCGACATCATGGACTCGCTTTCGGTATCCTTCAAGTTTGCCGACGGGCGGGTCTATTCGCATTCGGCGAATCAATTCGACAACGGCAGCTACCGCGATGTCGGCGAGTACTTTTTCGGAACCAAAGGCGTTGCGACGACCTCGCGCGGCGGTTACACGTTGCATGTGGCGGGCAAACAGCCCTACGAGAAGCAGACCAACTACAACATCAACCAGGATGTCGTCGATCACTTCATCGCGGGCGTGCAGGGCAAGATTCCAGCCGAAAACGCCGCGGTGTTCGCCGCCGAGAGCACGTTGACGGCGATCATGGCGCGCATCGCGATCGATCAGCGGCGCGAACTGACCTGGGAGGAAGTTTTCAAGATGTAACCCGGGAATGCCGGACTCGAACTGCGCCGCAAATGAGCCGAGCGGCGTCCACGGCCGCCAGCTTATCCTGAGGTTTGCCGATCAAGAGAGACCGTTGACTTTCCCGTAGGGAAAGCCGGCGGCGAAGGTGTGAATTCGAGTCCGATGCTGTTCGACCATCGTCGCGCGGCCGCCGCGGTCGCGTTGCGAATTCCCGTTATCCTAATGATCTTGGCCGCCACGGCGATCCCGGTGGAGTTGCGTCCGCTGAGCCATGCCCACCTCGACCTCGGGCTGCAGATCCCCGACTTCCTCGAAAACATCGTGGGATACGTGCCGCTGGGGGTGGTTCTCGCGGGCCTCGGCACGCGGCGCGGAATCCTCGCGGCAGCGTTGATCTCGACGGGCATCGAGGCCAGCCAGTTCGTCATGATGTATCGCTACCCCGCTTTGGCGGACGTTGCCTCCAACGTGATCGGCGCAGCTGTTGGAATCGCCATCGTGTCGCGCTGGGAGTTGCGGTTGCCGGGTCTGCGAATCGGCAAAGAAACTCTGCTGCGGCTCGGCGGAGTGACGGCCCTATGCTCCGCGGCGCTGTGGGGAGCGGTCTTGCTCGTGGCGTGGCTTTACGCGAGCCCCCCTCACAACGCGCGGGGCTTGTCGCAGCCGGGGACGCTCGAAGCATGGTGGAAGTTCGACGAAAGCAGCGGGCCCGGTCGCATTGGACTCTTCAGGCCACGGCGTGATCGGCACGCTGATCAAAGCCCCCGCGCGCGTGCCCGGCGTGATGGGCGGCGCGATTCAGTTCGACGGGACAACCAACTACGTCGATTTCGACCACTCGACCGCGCTGCGGCTGGTCGGCAGCATGACCGTCACGGCCTGGATCCGGGCCGCTTCGTTTCCCGAGGACGACGCCACCATCGTGTCGCGCTTCAATGGCCTCGGCTATCAGTTCGACACCACCGTCGACCAGGGGCCGCGCACGATCGGCTACAAGATCGCCGACGCCTGCGGCGGCTACATGGCGCGTTATGGAGTCACGCCGCTGGCCCTCAACACGTGGTACCACCTGGCCGGCGTCTACAACGCCGAGGCCAAGACGCTCGATGTCTATCTCAACGGCAAGCGCGACAACGGTGTGCTGCTGGGTTCGGTCAGCGGCTCGCAGCGCAGTTCGCGCTCGGCCGTCTATGTCGGGCGGCGCAGCGACCAGCAAGGCTACGAATTTTCGGGCGCGATCGACGACGTGCGCATCTATTCTCTGGCGCTCACCGAAGCCGAGATCGCCGCCACCATGCAGGGAAAGTCGATCGATCGCGCGGCCCCGCAGCCGCCCGGCGCGGCGGACGCAGCCCCTCGCGCCGACGCGGACCGGCTGCACGAGTTCGCCCCGCCGTGCGAGGGCTTGTCCGATCGGGAGGATTCCAGAATCCCCCTCGCGGCCGCCGCGCTAGGGCTGCTCGCCGCCATGGTGTGCCTCAGCTTGTGGCCCACGGCGGGTCCGGCGCCGCTGCTGATCCTCGGGTTCATGGCCGGGTTGCCGCTGCTGCCGTTCGCTACCACGGCCCTACTTTGGTGGGGCACGCCGCTGGTCAGTCTGGCGGGAGGCGCATCTGTGGCCGTGGCGGTGCGGCGCCACGGGGATGAGTCAACCGCCTAAATCTCCTATGTGCTGTCCTCAAACTCGATGAACATACTTCGCAGCTTTATGGCACCGCGGAAAGATTTTCCCGCTTTCCGGGTTGTTGTCTGGCAATCGGAGCTATGGTGTAATTGAAATCTCCGTATAGTGCCGGCGAGCCCATGCAACGAGGTCTCGAAGGAGTGAATGGCGACGACGCGCAAAGAGCTCAAGGACCTCGCGGTACTGAGACTTCGCGAGGCGGAGGCTCTTCGCGGCGGGCCTCTACGACGGTTCGGCCTACCTATCGGGGTACGTCGTCAAACTCGCGCTCAAGGCCCGCATCAGCCCCTGTAACCTTTTCGTGTAAGTCAACTACCATAGAAGTCTGGGCCCGTGTGCGCTTTCCTCCCGAACCGCCGCCCAGCCGTGATCTGCTGTAGGTCCCCATTCCGCGATATTTTTGGAACGTCCATGAAACCGATCAACCGCCTTCCTTCCTTGCTTGTGGCCGCGCTGGCCGCCGCCGTGCTGGGCGCGCTGCCATTCACCGCGGCGCTGCCGGCGCAAACCCCCGCGCCGGCCCCCCAATATCCGGGCCTGAAAAGCGAAACGCCCGCCGAATTCAAACCGGTGACCGATAGCTTCGACTACACCCGCCGCGTGGAAATGATTCCGATGCGCGACGGCGTGAAGTTGCACACCGTCATCCTCATACCCAAGGGGGCCCACAACGCTCCGATCCTGTTCACGCGCACGCCCTACAACGCCGACGCGCTCACCAGCCACGCCGAGAGTTCGCACCTGGGCCCGATCCTCAACGGCTACGACAACGCCACCAAGCTGATTGTCGAGGACGGCTACATCCGCGTCGTTCAAGACATTCGCGGCAAATACGGCTCCGAGGGCGACTACGTGATGAACCGGCCGCTGCGCGGACCGCGCAATCCGACGCCGGTCGACAACGCCACCGATACCTACGACACCATCGACTGGCTGGTGAAAAACCTCCCCGAGAGCAACGGCAAGGTCGGCATTCTGGGCATCTCCTACGACGGTTACCTGCCGCTGATGGCGCTGGTGAATCCGCACCCGGCGTTAAAAGTGTCGGTGCCGATGAACCCGATGGTCGACGGCTGGGTTGGCGACGACTGGTTCCACAACGGCGCCTTCCGCCAGCAGGGCATGCCCTACATTCACGACCAGGAGGCCACGCGCAAGAACGAAATCAAGTGGTGGTCGGGCCATTTCGACGACTTCGACCAATACATGGCGGCGGGCTCGGCGGGCGCGCTCGGCCGGCTCCACGGCCTCGAGCAGGTCGGCTTCTGGCAAAAGATTCTCGAGCATCCCAGCTACGACGCCTTCTGGAGCGACCAGGCGGTCGACAAGTCGTTGGCGGCGCTGCCGCTGAAGGTGCCCGTGATGCTGGTCCACAGCCTTTGGGATCAGGAAGACATTTACGGCGCCATCGCCGTCTACAAAGCGATCGAACCCAAAGACACCGCCAACGACAAAGTGTTCCTGGTGATGGGTCCCTGGCACCACGGCCAGGAGATTGAAGACGGCAGCTCGCTTGGGCCGCTGCAGTTTCACACCGACACGGGCTACTACTTCCGCGAGGAAATTCTGCGCCCGTTCCTGGCGCACTACCTCAAAGACGGCGCGCCCAAAGCGAACGTCGCTCCGGTGATGGCGTATGAGACCGGCACGAACCAATGGCGGCGACTGCAGTCGTGGCCCTCGGGCTGCGACAGCGGCTGCACGGTCCGCCCGACGCCGCTGCATCTCAACGCCGGTCTGAAGGCGAGCTTCGACGAGCCCAGGAGCGGCGATACTGCCTTCGAGGAATACACTTCCGACCCCGCCAAGCCGGTGCCTTACCGCGCGCGGCCCATTCAACCCATCGGCTACGGCGACGGTTTCACCTGGTCGGAATGGTTGGTGGACGATCAGCGCGAGGCTTCGGGACGTCCCGACGTGCTGGCCTTCGTTTCCGACCTGCTCACCGACCCGGTGAAAATCAGCGGCCAGCCGGTGGCGAACCTCATCGCCTCGACCAGCGGCACCGATTCCGACTGGGTCGTCAAGCTTATCGATGTGTACCCCGACGAGGTCGCCGGCGAACCCAAGTTGGGCGGCTACCAATTGATGGTCTCGGGCGACATCTTCCGCGGCCGCTATCGCGAAAGCCTCAGCCTCGCCAAAGCCATTCCGGCCAACGAGCCGCTGCCTTATCGCTTTGCGCTGCCGACGGCGAATCACGTTTTCCTGCCGGGCCATCGCATCATGGTGCAAGTGCAGTCGAGCTGGTTTCCGCTCTACGACCGCAATCCGCAGAAGTTTGTCGCCAGCATCTTTTTCGCCAAGCCGGAGGACTATCAGAAAGCGGAGCAGCGGATCTATCACACGCCCGACAAGGCCAGCTTTGTGGAACTACCGTTGGTGGTTGCGCGCTGAGGTTTGGGAAATTCGAGATTCGTGGTTGGGAAGTTGGACCTGGAGGTTCACGCCGCGGCTGCAGAGTCAGGGCCGCCGCCGCTCTTTTGAAGTTGGAAAATTATCGCCGTTCGCGTCGGGTCTGTTCAGGGTTGCCGCGGGGGAGCGTGTTGCCTTTGCCTCAAAAGCCGCGCGACACGCCGGCGGCCATGAAGGACAGCTACGACCTCCATGGGTCGCGAGTCAGGCCGGTACCAATGAGGTGAGGGCCCACTACCCAGAACCGAAGAGGCTTGTTGGCTAGGTCTTGGCGGCGATGGCCTGGCAGAGGATGCTTGGCGATTAGTCGGGCGGCTTTGTGCAGCGTTCTTCTCGGTCTGTCTCTCTGGCGTACCTGTTCGACAGATCTCTCGCCTCCCGCCGCAGTTTCTGTATCCTGATAAGAACAACCCAGCGGGCCTGCCGGCCGGAGCGATTCGTATCCCCCTCAGCATTCCTAAAATCCACCAACCGATCGGCCGCTACTACCGGCGCCGGCGCTTCCGCCGCTTTTGGAGCGCGTTTGGCCTCACCGCGCAAACGCGCGTGATCGATGTCGGCGGCTACGAATATTACTGGTCGTTCTTCGACCGCCTGCCGCGTGTGACCATCGTCAACCTGGAGCCTCCCGCCAGCCGTACCTTGCGCTTCGATTGGGTGATCGCCGACGCCCGCCGGCTGCCGTTTCGCGACGGCGCGTTCGAGGTGGCGTTTTCGAATTCGGTGATCGAGCACATCTCGCAGCCGGGCGACCGCGAGGCCTTTGCCGCCGAAATCGCGCGCGTCGGGCAGCGCTACTACGTGCAGACGCCCTCGCGCTGGTTTCCCGTCGAGCCGCACCTGATGACGCCGCTGGTGCACTATCTGCCGCGCGCGGTGCAGCGCAAGCTGCTGCGCAATTTCACGGTGTGGGGCGTGCTGGTGCGGCCTACACCCGAGGGCTGCGACGCGTTTCTTCGCGACATCCGGTTGATGACCGCCGGCGAATTGCGGCGGCTGTTCCCCGGGGCCGAGATCTGGCGCGAGCGCACTTTGGGATTGGTGAAGTCGTTGATTGCGGTTTCGCTAGGGCGTGGCTGAGAGGCTTTGCGTTACGCCGTCAGGTGGCGGTTGGCCTTTCCCGGGCGGGCGAGTTGGTGGGTTGGGGCGAAGGTGGGCCTGGGCGAGCCATAGACTCGGGCACGGTGTGGACTTGGGCAGGCCGGAGCCCTGCCCCACTGGGTACCGCGTGTTCACGGTTGGTGCGCTCCGCTGGGCGACTTTCAGGGCAACTGCGACAGCTCCTTTGCCGGGTCGGTAAAGAACGCGTCCTCGACCTGGTCGTACACGGCGACGGCGCCCATGTTGATCGAGCCGCCTTCGGCGTTGGTGTGGTTGCTGGCCAGCTTGACTCCGTTGTGCGTGCCGTACTCCCAGTTCCAGGCGCCCTGGTTGCCGCTTTGCAGGGTGTATTCCCAGTAGGTCATCAGCTTCGAGCTGTCGTCGACGTAGGCCTTGTAGTGATCGCCTGGCGTCAACCCGACGCTGTCGAAGCTCAGCTCGACCAGTTCGCACGGCTTGCCGTC
Source organism: Terriglobia bacterium (assembly GCA_963824095.1). GTDB lineage: Bacteria > Acidobacteriota > Terriglobia > Bryobacterales > UBA6623 > JBBDWJ01. Next base: position 58,540 of record CAWGNS010000008.1, read on the forward strand.
GTGCTCGGTGGGGCCGTCGTACTTGAGATGGACGCCAGAGTCGAGCCACTTCCAGGGCATCGCCAGCCAGTACATATCGTTGATGAAGGCCGAATAGGCGCCCTTCAACGCCGCCGCCGCTTCGTCGCCCTCGATCTTCACGCCATCGACAAATACATCGCCCTGCTGGTTGTTGACGTTGAACAGCACTACCTGGCTTTTGCCGTCCTTCGTCTTGCTCTCGTAGCGGTAGCGGCCCGCCCACTTGTCCCACAGGTGGCTGCGGCTGGCGCGCGTTTGGCCGCCCATCGTGACGATGAAATCGTAGCGTACGAAATGGACGTTGTCCCAGGCCTTCTCGCCGCCCATTGCCTGCATTACCGATTTGGCGAGATCCACGGCTTTGGGGTCGCTGTTCTGGGCAAAGGTCCTGCCCGCCGGCAGCGCAAGCAGCAGCGCGGCGGCCGACAGGGCGGCTGGCAGAAAGCGGTTTCGAAACGAAACGCGAAGTGTCCAGTGGGATGTCGGCATGATCCACCTCCGTGAAATGCGCAGCATTGCCGAATTTTAGCAATAGGCCGCGGGGCGCCGGAGCAGGGACCTCACCAAACAGAGTCGCGGGCGGAAGCAGGAGGGCCGAGATGGCGCCGATGCGTACGACGGCTACGTAGATCCGTCGAACTCGGTCGAAGCTTTGGATTCGCGGGTCGGGTTGTGGTCGAGTCAGGCGATGGCCGGGGCGATGACTCCATGCGGGGTCGGCCGGGGCCCAGACGCTGTGCGCGGTCGGCCCGCCGGCTCACGCCTGCGGCTCTGTTTCGTTGTTCCTGGCGAAGGAGCGTTCGACAGGGTTCCTGGCGCGTTCGACAGGCCGACGTGGCGGGACCGGTCTGTTCGCGCTCCGATACAGGACTTCCCCGACCGACTCCGTGGGTCCGGGATTGTTATAGTCTGAGGGTAGTTTGGCGCGAGCGTTTGGGGGACCGGCCGGGCCGGACGAATTGCCCGCTGCGCAGCGCCGGCTATCGCCCAACCCATCGATGCCTCATCCGGAACTTGTCTCCGCCGTCATCCCCGCTTACAACCCCGCTTCGTTCGTTGAAGAGACCATTGAAAGCATTCTCCGCCAGACCCATCCACACAAGGAAATCATTCTCGTCGACGACGGCAGCGACAAGCCCGAAAGCCAGAGGTTGATCGCCGAGATCGAGGCCCGCGGCATTCCGAACCTGCGCGTCGTGCACCAGGAAAATCGCGGGCTGGCCGGCGCGCGCAACACCGGGTTTCGCCATGCGCGCGGCGAGTTCGTCGTGCCCATCGACGCCGACGACCGGCTCGAGCCCGAGATGATGGCCACTTGCCTCGCCGAGTTGAAGGCGCACCGTGAGGCGGGCTTCTGCTACTTCGACTATCACGTTTTCGGCGACACCAACTATATCGAGCGGCCCGGCGAATACAACCTCTACCGACTGCTCGACGAAAATTTCATGGCCTGCTGCATCTTCGTCGAGCGCGCCGTGTGGGAGTCGATCGGCGGCTACGACGAGTGGCACCGCTGGGGATACGAGGACTGGAGTTTCTTCCTCAATCTCGGGAAAAACGGCTATTTCGGCCGCTATATCGAGCAGCCGCTTTTCAACTACCGCACGCACGGCCGCGGGCTGCACTACATCGGTCTCGAGCGGCATCCCACCAACTGGGCGCATATGCTCGAAAAGCATCCGGAAGTGCTGCTGCCCGAGGGACGCTTGCGCGTCAAGCGCGAGTGGGCGCCGTCGATCTGTTTCGTCGTGCAGGGCGGGCGCGCGCCATCGTTTGAAAACCAGACCGTGCGCGACTACCAAACGCTCGTCAACGTCGATGAGCGAACGGCCGTCGAGCGATCCCGCGCGCCGGCGTTTCTTTGGCTTTCGGGAGACCGGCCGCTACAGCCGCAAGCTGCCGAAGAATGCATCTGGGGGCTCACCGAAGCCGATTGGGTGACCTGGAAAGACACCGGCGACGCGCCGCCGCCGTCGCTGCGGAATTTCGCCGGGCCGCTGGGCGTCGCGCGCCGCGTGATGGAGCAGTCCGAGCCCAAGCTATCGGGTATCGTGCGGCGGCTGCCGTGGCGCTGCCGCGAGCCGGCGCGTCCGGCGGGCAGGGAAGGCGGCCGCGTCGTCAGCGGGACGGCCTCGGCGCGCGAACCGTCGCAGTTGCTTGCCGCTTCGGGTGGCGGTGGATCCCTGGTGGTCGAACACGCTGTCGAGGCCCTGGCGTTGGACCCGGCTGCATTGTCATCGTCCGAGGATGCCGCTCAACCCGCAGCGATGCCGGCAATCGCTCCCTCTCCGTTCGGCCGCCATGCCGACCGGCTCTATCATCACCTCCAGAACGCCGAGGTGCTTTCGCGCGACGCCTGGCTGCGGCATCCGCTGCGCTCGTCGGCGCGGCTGATTCCGCTGCGCTGGAAAGAGCGCGTCAATCGGCTGGCTGGCCGGCCGGTTTTCGATCTCAGCTTTCTATCTCAAATTTCAGCCGCGCTCGGTGCTTTTGGCCGGCACGCTGATCGAGCGGCTGGACTACATGCCGCCCCTGCCGCAAACGCGTCGTCGCATCGGGCTGATTCACGCCGCACCTGGGCGTGGGCGGCGCCGAAAACGTGCTGCTCGAGTTCGCCAGCCAGATCGACCGCGCGCGCTACGAGATCCTGCTGATCGCCACGCACTCCAACGATTCGCGGCTGCTGCCGGAATGGCGCGAGCGCGCCGATTGGGTCTACGATCTGTCGCGCCTGGTCCCGGCCGAGCAGGCGCCGCGCTTCCTCTATTCCGTCGCCGTCAACTGGGGTCTCGACCTGCTCGTGGTGCAGAACTCGGCGGCGGCCTACAGCATTTTGCCGGCGCTGAAAGAAAAACGGCCCACAGCGCGCGTCATCGATATTCTGCACGCGGTCGACGAAGATTGGGATTTTTTTGCGGCCACGCTCGAAGTCGCCGAGCATCTGGACCGCCGCATCGTCATCTCCGAAGCCGGCCGGAAACGGCTCGAAGACATGGATACGCCGCCCGAGAACATCCGGCTGATTCGCAACGGCATCGACCTCGACTATTTCGACCCGGCGCGGTTCGAGCGCGGGCGGCTGCGGCGGCAACTCGGGCTGCGTCCCGAGACGGCGATGGTGTTGTTTGCCGGGCGGCTCGACCCCATCAAACGCCCGCTGCTGCTGCCGGAGGTGGCGCGCGAGTCGCGGCGCATTCGCGGCAAGGCCGCGCCGCGTTTCGTGGTCGCCGGCGACGGGCCCGAAGCGGGACGGCTGCGGTCGGTGATTCAGACGCATCGCCTCGAAAAAGATTTCACGCTGCTGGGCCACGTCGGCGACATCGCCGGGCTGCTGGCTGAGGCTGACGTGTTACTGATCCCGTCGCAGGGCGAGGGCATTCCGCTGGTGCTGCTCGAAGCGCTGGCAATGCAGGTGCCGGTGGTGGCTTGCCGCGCGGGCGCGATCGAAGAGGCGCTGCCGCCCGAGTGCGGCGTGCTAGTCGAGCCCGGCGCTTACGAGGAAACGCGGCTGGCTGAGGCGCTCGATGAGTTGTTGAACCAGCCCGAACGCCGCGCGGCGATGGGGCGCGCCGGCCGCGCATTTGTCGAGAAGCATCATGCGCTTGGAGAGACACAGCGCCAGTATCGGATGCTGCTCGACGAGATGGGTTAGCCCCAAGGCCCGTAGCGCAGGGCTGGAGCTTTTCCAGACCTGCGGCTTTCACCGGCCGGTGGTTTTCCCTTAGCCTTCCCTGCCGTGTTTTCCCCTTGTCTCCGCAACTAGTCGGTTCTCTGTGAAAGGCCGCAGGTCTTGGAAATTCACCCAGTCCTGTGCTCCGGCGAGGCGCGAGGGCCGCGCTGGGGATGCGCGGGTTCGTCGATCCTTTGGACAGACAGGATTGTCGGTTCCACTTGGCGCGCCGCGGGCGCGTGTCGTCAGGCTCGCTTGAGGGCTGCGGTGCGCAGCGGCAGCGAGCGGAGGCGCACTTGCGTGGCCGCGTAGATGGCGTTGCCGACCGCGGGCGGCACGGCGATCATCGGCGTTTCGCCGGCTCCTACCGAGGGCAGGTCGGGGCGGTTGAGGTAGATGGTTTCGATCGACGGCACGTCTTTGAATCGCGGCACCGGGTATTGCGCAAAGTGCGGATTGAGGATGCGGCCGTTTTCGAACAGGATTTCTTCGCGCAGCACCGCGCCCAGGGTCATCACGATGGCGCCTTCGGATTGCTTGCGCAGATTTTCGGGGTCGTGGATTGCGCCGCACTCGAAGGCCTGGCAGATTTCGTGAATCTGGAAGGTGCCTTTTTCGCGATCGACGCTGACTTCGACGCAGGCGGCGACGTAGGATCCTTTTTCGGTGCCGCAGGCGATGCCCAGGCCGTGGATCGGATGATCGGCGGAGCCGTTGGCGGCTGACTGCTTCGCCTCGAGGGCTTTGCGGCGCTCGCGCCAGCGGAAGCGCTCGGCTACGGCTTCCAGGACAGGACGCAGCCGCTTGTGGCTGAGATGGGCGAGGCGGAAATCGAGCGGGTCCTGGCCGGCGGCGGCGGCCAGCTCGTCCATGAACGATTCGCGCGCGAAATTGTTGGCCGTCGAGGCGAGCGCGCGGTAGGAGCCTTCGCGCAGCGGCGAATCGCTGGAGCGGAATTGATGCCGCATCCGGGCAATGTCGTAGGGGCTCTCGAGCGCCGAGCGGCCCGAGTTGTAGTTGGTGAATTCCCACGACACCAGGCGGCCGTCACCGTCGAGGCCGCCCGTGATTTCGATCAACCCAGCGGGGCGAAAATACGCCCAGGTGAATTCCTCTTCGCGCGTCCAGCGCAGCGATACGGGCTTGCCGGCGGCTTTCGCCAACCGCGCGGCTTCGATGGAGGTCTCGCCGGTGTGCTTGCCGCCGAATCCGCCGCCGGTGTCGGGGACGATCACGCGCACTTTGTCTTCGGGGATGCGAAACGTTTCGGCCAGCTCGCTCTGCACGCCGGTGGGGCGCTGCGTGCCGGTCCACACCGTGAGCGCCCCGTCGTTCCACTCCGCCATCGCGGCCCGTGGCTCCATCGGGGCGTGCTGCACGTAGGCGATTTCGTAGGCGGCATTGAGTGTTTCCGCGACGGCGGGGCCTTCGCCGGCCGAGCCGTTTTCGTCTTCGCGAACGGCCCGCCGGCCTGCCTGGCTCGTGGCGGCCTTGTCCTTCAGCAGCGTGTAGAGCTCTTTGTACGACGGCTGCGCCTTTTCTTTCCAGACGGCGGTTTTCGACAGCGCGTCGACACCACGCTGGGCCTGGAACGACGTCGGCGCGGCGCAACCGGCGAAATTGCGGTCGCGCACGGCGACCACACCCGGCATCTTTTCGGCCACCGACAGATCGATGGTTTCAAGCGTCGCGCCGTAGGATGGCGGCCGCAGCACTTTGCCGTAGAGCATGTTCGACCGCGTGATGTCGGAGGGGTAGCGGTGCGCGCCGGTGACGATGTCGCGGCCGTTGGGGCGCGGCGTCGAAACGCCGATCACCGTCCAGTCTTCGACCGGCGTTACGGTGACGTCGCGCGGAACGGTCTTCTGGAATGCCTCGGTCGAGATCGGCCGTGGACGCCAGCTCGGCGTAAGTGACTTTACGATGCGCGGTGGCGTCGACGATGGCGCCGTTTTCGGCTTTGAGCGACGAACTCTCGACGCCCCACTGCTTGGCGGCCAGCTCCAGCAGAATCTCGCGGGCGGCGGCCGTGCCGCGGCGCACCGCCGGCACCGAGGAAGGCGTTGTACGGCTGCCGGCCGTGGCGCCATCGTCGGGCGTCAGGGCGGTATCGGCCATCAGCAGAGTGATCGCGGAGGGCTGGACCTTCAGCTCTTCGGCGGCGGCCTGGGTCAGCTCGGCGCGCGATCCCTGGCCGACCTCGACCTTGCCGGTCATCACCGTGATGCCGCCGTCTTTGGCGATGCGCACGCGGGCCGCGACGACGCCTTCGTTTCCAGCGCGCGATTGCGCCCGCGCGGCGGGCTGGGCGACCGAAATCAGCAGCCCCGCGCCGGCGACGCCGAGAAAACCGCGGCGGCCGAGCTCGAAGTTATAGCGCGGCGGCTCGCTTAGCTCATAGCGCTCGGGCTCGCTGAGCGCGTCGCGCGCGGCGAGTCGGTCCTGTGCGGTGCCTTCGTCCCGCGGGGTGCATTCGTCGCGCTTCGTTCGTTCGTGGAACTTGGGATCGGCCGCGGCAAGCCGCTTTGCGATGCCGGGAGTCGTCTGGCTTGCCATCACGCACCTCGCTTTTGGGTGGAGCGGGTTTTCGTTTCCACCGCGCGTTCGATCGCGGAGAGAATCTTGGTGTATCCGCAACAGCGGCACAGGTTGCCGTTCATCCACTCGACGGTCTGCTCGCGGCTGGGGTTGGGGTTGCTTTCGAGCAGGCTCGTGGCGGTGAGAATCATCCCCGGTACGCAATAGCCGCACTGCATCGCGCCTTCGGCCAGGAACGCTTCCTGCACCAAGTGCAGCCGGCCGTCTTGCTCGAGACCTTCGATGGTGCGGATCGGCTTGCCGGCGGCCTTCGACACCGCCGTGCGGCACGAGGTCACCGGCCGGCCGTCGAGCAGCACCGTGCAGGCGCGGCATTGCCCCTCACCGCAGCCGTACTTGGTGCCGGTGAGCTGCAGGTCTTCGCGCAACACTTCGAGCAGCGGGCGCTCGGGGTCGGTGGTGACGCTTTTCGACTGGCCGTTGACGTTGAGACTGAGGGTTACATCCACGAGAAAACCTCCGTGAGCGGGAGTCGCGGCTCGCGGCGCTGGAGCCGTGCGGTCTTTCCCTGGGCCGGATGCGTCATCAGGGAATCGATGCGGAAGCGGGAGCGGAGAGCGTTTGCGATCGATTCACGACCGCCTTGCCCGTAGTCTACTGCGCGAGGCGGGCCGGCGCAAGGCGCGCCACGTTCCACGCAAGCCGAGGCACGCTCGTAGGCTTGGCGCCATCCCTGAAGCCATGAGCCCGCATACCAGCGGGGCCAAAGGGCACAGCAGCAAAAACACACATCCGTGGCGTGAACCTCCAGGTTTGCCGCGTCGCGATTCCTCGGGACGTAAGGCCCCACGCCATCGAGACCGTGACGAGAGGGCAGTGATGCTCCGTGGTAGACAGTCACCGCATTTCGCAGCTCGATTTTTCAGAGGGTCACAGGATTCGCGGGGCGCGAAATTCGCTGACTGTCTCCCGTGGGGCACAACCCAGACCAGGCTGGGAAGCCCTTCCAATCCGCATTTTGCCGCTTCGGCACACCCGCTCACGCCTGCGGCTCTGTTGCCGCGGGACCGCTGCTTCCGCGGGGGGCTAGCGCAGAAACTCCCGAATATAGCGGTTCACTTCGTCGGGTTTCTCGTGCACGATCCAGTGCGAGGCGTCGGGCACTCGTTGAATCGTCAGGTGCGGCACGTATTTGCTCAGCCCGTCGAGGTTCTGCGGCAGGTACTGATCGTCCTTGGCTCCCCAGATCACCAGCGTCGGTACGTTGACCGTCAGCGATTTCGGGTTGACCGCAAAATTCCCGGTCGAGGTCTTGTCGTCTTTTTGACCGGGCGCGGGCGGGCCGATGCGGTTGGCGCGAAAGTAGTTCAGCCCGCCGGTCAGCGCGTCGGGCTGCGACCAAGCCCGCAGATACGCCGAGCGGTCCTCTTCGGTAAACACGCCGTTGTCGAGCCCCGGTTCGAGCACCAGCTTCTCCAGCATCGCGTTTTCCTTTTCCGCAAGCATATCCTCGGCGTCGGGGCGGCGGTAGGTCAGCATGTATTGGCTGGCCTTCTGCTGCGCCTCGTCGCCGGCGAGCAAGCGCTCGAAAACTCCCGGATGCGGCGCGTTGATGATGACCAGCTTCTCCAGATAGTCGGGATGCTCGATCGCGAACGCCCAGGCCACCGCGCCGCCCCAGTCGTGCCCCACCAGGACGAACTTGGTGTCCTTGGAGTAGTGCTCGGCGATCTCGCGCACGTCCTCCACCAGGTAGCTCATGCGGTACTGCTCGAGATCGTCGGGCTTGGTCGAGAGATTGTAGCCGCGCATGTCCGGGGCCACGGCCATGTGGTCTTTGCCGAACTCGGCGAGCTGGTCTTTCCACTCGTACCAGAACTCGGGAAATCCGTGCAGGAACAGGATCAGCGGGCCCTCGCCGCGTACGACGCAGTGGATCCGCATCGTGCTGGATCCCACGTATTCGTCGACCCGCGGCGGCGCTGTCCCGCTGACCGCCGCCGACGCTTCCTGGTTGCCCCGCGAGCACGCCGCGGCCAGCAACACGAGCAGCAGCGCCAGAGCCCACATTGTGGTTCTGGTACTGTGGGCGATTCGATGCATCCTGTCCTTTCGGGTCTCAGGCCCAGTTCAGCGCCGTCCGGCGATGGGCTGGCCTCCGCCGGGACGTATCCCGGCGCGGCAGGCCGCCAGGGCCGCGAAAAATTCAACGTGGGGGAAGAGAATAGTGATCGCGCCCCGCGCCCGCCGGAATCGCGCAAGTCATTGACTCGCCAAAGGTTCGGGGCTCCCGGTCGGCCTCGGCCCGCAACGCGGCCAGCCGCGCAACGGGCTGTCTCCGGGCTTCGAGGACCTTACGGCACGGGGCCGCCCGCCGGAACCAGAGAGGGATCTGCTCTTGTTTCTCCCCTGCCGGCTCGGCCCGTGCGCCGGGTGACGGTTCACCATCCATGAACACTTTGCCACAAGCCGCCGCGAATGGGCAAGAGCGGTTTTTACTGAATCAGGCGGAAAATCTCTCGTGCGACCTTTTGGAAGGCCTGTTGCAGTTGGGCCGCGGTCGGGGCGTAGACGTAGAGACCCGTGGGCTGCGTATCGTCGTAGTTTCCCGCGCCGGGGTCATTGGCCACCCTGCGCATCAGCTCATGGTCGGCCGGATACGACGAGGGGTCGCCGCCCAAGCCGATGCTGTAGATGCCGATCGGCAGAGTGGGATTGGTGCGGGCGTTGGTGGCGGTATTGATGGTGAGATTTTCGGAAATGGGCTTGATGTTGAGCCCGCGCGTGGTCGGCTGGCTGCCGCTCCAGTACGGAATGGTCCGGTAGCCCAGGATCGAGGTGCCCCAGGAGTCGGTCATCGGCAGCCGCGGGATCGAGTTGCGTACGTCGTTGCTGTTAAAGCCGCAGCCGGAAATCCAATCGTCCTGATCGGAGTAGACCGGCGGCGCGCCGGCGTCGACCACCGTCAGGCCCATCGCGAAGTCGGAGCCGGGGCTGGAATAGGTACCGATGACGCCCAGCTTCTCTTTGTTGTCGCAACCGCCGCCGGGCGGGTTCGTGTTCGTCATGAAATTGCCGGAATAGTGCGTCGAAACGCCGTCAGTGAAGAAAACGATGAAATTCAGCGAGGCGGGGTCGTTGAGCGTCTGCAACGCGCTCGCTGCGCGCGCCAACCCGTCGGAAGTGTTGGTGCCGCTGTTGTCGGAATAGAGGCTGTTGATCTTGCCCGGCAGCGCCGCCTTGAAGCCGGTCGAGGGTGTATGGTCCAGATGGCTGCCCGAGCCGAAGCTGACCATGCCCACGCGGTCGGTGGTGTCGTCGAAGCGCTTGACGAAATCCAGCGCCGCTGCTTTCAGGTCGTCGAACGCGGTGGGGCCGGGGTTGCCGCCCGGCGCGCGGCTCATCGAGCCCGAGCGGTCCAGCACGATCACCAGATTGACGTCGCGGCGCACCGCCACCGCGCTGGCGGCGATCGGCAGGCTCGTGTAGCCGGCCCAGCGCATGAAAAACGTCGGTACCCGCGCGTCGCCCCGCAACTGCACCTGCCGCACTCCCGGCGCCGGTGTCGTAATCGTCGGCGCGGTGTGCGAGCGCTGCGTCGACAGCATGAAATTTTCGGGAAAATTCGAGTCGAACAGCAGATCGACCACGCGATCCATCTCGCTCTGCCCCAGGCCGATGCTGCGGGCCGCGCCCAGCGCGCAGGCGTCCACCGCCGTCACCAGCCGGACCTTGACGGTGTAAGCGTAGATCGTATCCACCGCCAGAGCCGCCAGGCTCAGGAACAGCCCCGCGGCGGCGACGATGAAAACCAGCACTTGTCCCTGACGAGGGTTGCGACGCGGCGACATGCATTCTCCTCCCGAGTTGAAATCCTGCGCGGCGGCAAGCGCGTGAAACGGCTCGCTGCGGCGGACTCCGTCGTCCCCGGTTTGTCCCGGTATCGCTGTTCTCATCGGCCGCAGCGGCCTTTTGCTGAAGGCCTTTTCAGCGGCCGGCATCGGCGCATCTCGGCGAAGGCTTCCAAGCCCAGTAGAGACAGGCGCTCTCGCCTGTCGGCCGCAGCGAAGCGGAGGCCCTTCCTTCCCTGCACGAAGACCCTTCCTTGCACGAGAGCGCAGCTTCAGGGGCCGCCGAACGGCGGCCGACAGGCTTGAGCGCCTGTCTCTACCAAAAACACAGACAGGATTGTCAGTGCCACTTTCAGAAGAACGCCCGCGAATACATCATCTGGGGCGAGAAAATGCCGGGAAACGTGATCGTCGAGGGCGTGTGGAAGGCTTCCACGACATAGACGATCTCGTTGGGTTGCAGGCCGCTGGAGACGCTGCTCAGGCTGGGCGGCACGTTGGTGGCTCGTGCATCGCTGTCTCCGAAGGCGTCGAGGTGATTGCCTTCCGCGTCGAGATCGGCGGGCATGCCGAACTTGCTCGGCGCCAGCGAGGTGTTGCCGACCGAAAAGCGCTGCGAAATCACCACCATGCCGGCGTTGGCGCACGCTCCGAAGCCGCAGCGGGCCGTCGGCGGCACGCGCAGCAGCAGGGTCAGGTAGACCACCGCGTTGCCGCCGGTCAGCGTCATGCCCATGCCGTCGGCGGCGTCCACCAGAAACTGCTTGTTCTGGTTGGAGACGAACGAGACGCCGCGCGCGAACATGTTGCCGCCGTTGCGCACCAATTGGCCCACCGTCAGGTGACGGTCGATGATGATGCCGACCGCGAAGGTGCCAATCCCCATCATCACCAGGAACGGCAGCGCGACGGCGAACTCGACCACCGACTGCCCGGCCGAGCTCGCTCTCAGCCAACGCCCCAAGCGCCGTTGGGCGGCGTGAATTTTACTGGTTACGTCGATCATGGAGGTACTCCTTGGTGAATGCGCCTCGTATTGGGCGTCCGGTGGGGGGCGCGTCCGAGGCGGTTTTTCGACCGTGGGTTCGTTGCCGGTCGAGCCGCCGCTTAGAGCCGCGGGCGTGAGCCCGCGTTGCGCACCCGGACCGGGCCACCGAGCCCGCCGGCAACCGCCTTCATCCGGCCCAGCGGCTCAGCGCAAGCTCACGCTTGCGGCTCCGAGTGGCGCGCTGCGCGTCGCTCTCATGGCCCGCCTCTTGCGTCGCTGTGTGCGCGATTACGTCCCTTCCGGTTACGTTCTTCCGGTTGCGTCCCTTCGGGTTACGTCCCGGCGCACGCCGTCGCCACCGCCGGAGTGCCGCGGCCCGGGCCCGCGCCGGGAAACGGCTCGACCTTGTCGGACGAGGTGATATTCACCGTAAACGGCCGGGTCTGCCCGGTATTGGGGTCGCGGGGCTGGATCAGCGAGGTAATCGGAAACACCTCGTAGCACAGAATCGACACCCGCACGATGCTGCCCGGCTCGGGATTGGCAATCGGGCACGCCTGGCCGGCGCAGTTGGCGTCGAAATACTGGATCTCGACGTGGTCGTCGAGCTGCTGATTGCTGATCAGCCCCAGCGTGTTGGTCTTGATGACGCTCTTGAGATAGTTGTCGAACGCGCCCGAATAGCCCGGCGGCGGGTTGGCGGTAATGGCCGCGCGCACCGCCTCGCGCACCGCGTGATGGAACGTCGCCCGGATGAACAACACCCAGGTGAACTCGAACGCCGCCACCATCAGCGTGATCAACAGAATGAAAACCAGGGCAAACTCAATGTAGGCATTGCCCCGCCGCCGCTCGCCCGCGGTCCGTCGCATAGATCGAGACCTCCCGCTTCCGAAGCCGCCCGCTTCTCTCTGCTCCTATCGGCCAAATGCGGGGAATCTTGAATAGGGCGGTCCGACGGAAGGTTGCGCGGCGGGCCCCGGCGGGACGGCCCCGACAGGCTCTTCCCGTACAAAAGAAAAAGGCCCGCCGGCGGAGATGTCCTCCGCGCGGCGGGCTTGGAATCGATTCGTAGGGTTGGCCTGCCGGGCTATTGAATCAGGCGGAAAATTTCGTTGGCGACCTGTTGGAACGCCTGCTGCAACTGCGCCGGCGTCGGCGCGAACACATACAGCCCGTCGGTTTCACTGCCGCCGCCGACGTGGTCGGCCGAGGTGGGGTCGTTGGCGATGCGCGTCAGAAATGTCGGGTCCACGGCGCCCAGGCCGATCGAGTAGATGATCACGCCCCCTAGAGCATTGGTCTTGGTGCGCGCGTCCGATGCGATGTTCAGCGAGATCGTCTTCGCCGTGCGGTGCACATGCTTGCCCTTGGTTGTGTTGCTGCTGCTGGTCGAAAACAGCGCCGAGTCGCAGCGGTTGATGCTGAACGAGGGGCCGTCGGTGGTGGCCGTCGTGCTATAGGTGCGCTGACCCGAGCCCGACGGGTTCTTGTAGTCGGGCGTCCAGGTGCCGGGCAGGCACGAGCCCGAGAACATCTTCTCGACCTCGTCGCCCAGCCAGGGGCTCAGGTTGTTGCACAGCCGGCTGGTATAGCCGCTCGAGTTGTGGCGCAGATAATAGTCGACATCGGTCCCCGAGATCACCGCCGGGTAGGGCGCGTACTCCTCAAAGATGCCATAGAGGCCCGAAACGTCGGCTTCGGTATTGCCGCCGGTCAACAGCGCCCCGGTCAGGTTGGGGTAGCCCGGGCAATAGGGGCGGCCGCTGCTCGAGGTGGTAAAGACGCTGAAATTCGCCGTGTAGCCGGTGGGGTTGCCGTCGGTGAAGAACGCGATCACGTTCAAGGCATTCGGATCGTTGTGCTCGAGCAACTCGGCCAGGCCCAGCCACAGGCCCATCGGCGCGTTGGTGCCGGCCGAGCTGGGTACGACCTGGTTCATGATCTTGTTCTTGCCGACGTCGCCGGTCTTGAAGCCGGTGCCCAGCGTCAGGTCGACCGCCGCGCTCGAGCCGTAGGTGACGATCCCCAGATTGTCGGTGGTGTTGTCGAACTGGCTCAGGAAGAACACCGCCGCGTTCTGCAACGGCCCCCAGGCGCCCGCGTTGGCCATCGAGGCCGAACGGTCGAGCACCAGCATGATGTTGACGTCCTGGCGCGCCGCGCGCGCCGAGGCCCGCACCGGCAGACTATCCACTCCGAAGATCCGGAAGAAGAACATCGGCACCATCACTTCGCCGGTCAGCCGCACTTGCCGCGTGCCCGTGGCGATGCTGGGGTCGTTTTCGAAAACCGAACCCAACGGCGTCACGTTCGGCCCGGCGATAGTGGGCCCTTGCGAAATGCGCGCCGTATTTCCGGTCAGCATGGACTGCTGCGGGAAGTTGGCGTCGAACAGCATGGCGGAGGTGCGCAGCACCTCGCTGGCCTGATCGCTCTGCGTCACGCCGCGTCCCAGCGCGCGCGCGATGCCCAGCGCAGTCGAGTCGACGGCCGTCACCAGGCGCACCTTCACCGCGTAGGTGAAGATCATGTCCACGGCCAGTCCCGCCAACGAAAACAACAGACCGATGGCCAGGACGATGAAGACCATGATCTGGCCGCGTCGCTTGTCTCGGTAAGCCCTCATCGTGTTATCTCCCCCCAAAAAAGCCTTGTAGTGTCCGTTCTCTGTTCCCGGGTTGCCCCACCGCGTCTTGTGGACGCGCCTTGCACCGCGCCGCGCGGGCCTAGAAAAAGGCGCGCGAGTACATGATGTCGGGCGCAAAAATCCCCTGAAAGGCCAACGTGTCCGGCTCGTGGTAAGCCTCCACGGCATAGAGAATCTCGCTCGGCTCCATGACGCTGCTCAGCGACGCCGGCACGGTGGCGACCGCGTCGGGGTCGTCGAAGAAATCCTCGTGGTTGCCGTCGGGCAACAGATTGCTGGGCATGCCGAACTTGCTGTCGCCGATGGTGGTGTTGCCGACGGTGAAACGCTGCGCGATGACCACCTGGCCGGCGTTGGCGCAGCTGCCCGGTCCGGTGCCGCAATCGGCATCAGTCGGAATCATCTGCAACAGCGACAGATAGACCACCGCCTTGCCGCCGTCGATGGTCATCCCCATGCCGGTCGCCGCCGACACCAGAAATTGCTTATTCTGGGTCGAGTTGAACGAGATGCCGCGCGCGAACATGTTGCCCGCGTTGCGGACCAACTGCCCCATCGTCAGGTGGCGGTCGATGACCATGCCCACTGCGAAGGTGCCGATCGCCATCAGCACCAGAAACGGCAACGAGACCGCAAATTCGACCACCGACTGGCCGCGCTGGTCTTTGCTGACCCGGCGGGCGAGCCGCGCAATCGACTTACGAAGGCTGGCGCTCATGTTCATACGTAGACTCTCCCTCCGTTACAGGCCCATCCGCTCATAAGCACTGTCCGGTGGCGCTGTTCCACGAGGTCGGGTTCGCGACGGTTCCCCGCGCCGGGGGAGTGCCCGGGAACGGCTCCATGCGGTCCGACGAGGAAACGTTGATCGAAAACGGCACCAGTTGCCCGGTCCCCGGGTCCCGCGCCTGAATCAGCGAAGACACTGGATAGACCTTGTAGCAGCGAATCGAAACCTGCACCACGCTGCTGGCCGCCGCGGTCGTGATCGGGCAGACCGGGCCTGCGCAATTGGGGTTGAAGTACTGAATGTCCACGTGGGCGTCGAGATCGGTGCCGCTGAGCAGCCCCAGGGTGTTGTGATGGATGACCTCTTTGAGGTAGTCGTCGAAGGCGCCCGAATAGGCCGCCGGAGGGTTGGCCGTGATCGCCGCGCGCACCGCTTCGCGCACCGCGTGGTGGAAGGTGGCACGCACGAACAACACCCAGGTGAACTCGAAGGCGCCCACCAGCAGGGTCAACATCAACAGAAACACCAGCGCGAACTCCACGTAGGCGTTGCCACGCCGCCCTGCCTCCGTCTTTGCTCTCAGCACTGGCATTCCGTTCCTCGCTTGGCGCCCGCCAACGGGCAACACACCCGTTTCAGGACGCAGTCCGCGGCCCGTCCGCGGCGACTGTGCCCCCGGCGCAAAAAGCTCTACCTCCTCAAGTACCAGCAGTCTGTACTGAACCGCCGGGATTAGTCTATCTTCAGTACGATCTTGGCAACAATTGCCTATAGGTTCTATAACTATCGAAATCGTGACATACCACTCGGCCGCACGCAATTGGAGATACCCTAGTTGGCTGTTAAATAAACACTTAATAGCAATTAAGCGAGTGGCTGGGCGGCCCAGGAGCCGCCGCGGGGAAAAGCAATGAAGAATCAGAGCTAAGTCTCTAAGGGGTACTGCTTATCTGGGACCATATGCCGGCCGCGTTAGGGTATCGCAGCCGGCCAGAACGGGTTAAAGGTCGGCGGCGGAGGGCCGATTTGAGATGCGGGAGTGAAAGACCCCTCCAAATTTCCATGGACGAATCAGACGAGCTCATTCAGGAATTCCTCATCGAAAGCGGCGAAAACCTGGCGCGCCTGGACCAGGAGTTCGTCGAGCTGGAGAAAAAGCCGTCGGACCGCGAGCTGCTGTCGAGCATCTTCCGCACCATCCACACAATCAAGGGCACTTGCGGGTTCCTGGGGTTCTCGACGCTGGAAGCGATCACGCACCGCGCCGAGAACATCCTCAGCGAGCTGCGTGAGGGGCGCCGGCTGCTAAGCCCGTCCCTGACGACCCTGCTGCTCGAGACCGTCGATGTGGTCAAGGGTATTCTGGCTCACATTGAGACCCAGGGCGGCGAGGGCAGCGAAGCCTACGAGGAGCTGCGGGTCCGGCTGCAGTCGGCGGCGGACGAACCGGCCGCCCCCGCAGAGGCCCCCCGCGAAGCAGCGCCGCAATCTGCCGCCCCCGCCGCGCCTGCCGCGCCCGCCGCGCCTGCGGCGGCTGCGCCCGCGGCGCCCAAAAAGGCGCGCAAGGCCGCCCAGGAACGGCCGCCCAAGGTGGCCGCGCCCGGCACCGATGTGCCGCTGATCGCAACACCGCCGCCGGCCCGTCCCGAGCTGGCCTCCGGAACCTCGGCCTCGGCGTCAACCGCAGACAAACCCGCGGCGTCGGCCGAATCCCAATCGGGTGTGGCAGCCGGCGGCGAAACCCCGGCTACGGCGGAAAGCGAAACGACACCGGCGAACTCCCCCCCGGCGTCGGCCGCGCCCTCAGCGCCGGTTGCGGCTCCGCCGCGCCCGCCGGTGCGGCAGGCCGCCGCGGCCGCCGACTCCGCCACCCCGGACGCCGAGCCGGCGGTGGTGCGCGCCACTCTGGCCGAATCCACCATCCGCGTCGACATCAGCGTTCTCGACAGCCTGATGAACCTGGTGGGCGAGCTGGTGCTGGCCCGCAACCAGATTATTCAGTTCACCACCACGCAGCGCGACGTCGGCTTTACGGCCACCTCGCAGCGCCTCAACCTGATCACCACCGAGCTGCAGGCCCACATCATGAAGACCCGCATGCAGCCGATCGGCGTGGTCTGGAACAAGCTGCCGCGCGTGGTGCGCGACCTGGGACAGTCGTTCGGCAAGCAGATCGAGCTCGAGATGGAAGGCGCCGACACCGAGCTCGATAAGACCATCATCGAGGCCATCAAAGACCCCCTGACGCACATCGTGCGCAACTCCTGCGACCACGGCATCGAGACGCCCG
Organism: Terriglobia bacterium; assembly: GCA_963824095.1. Taxonomy (GTDB): domain Bacteria; phylum Acidobacteriota; class Terriglobia; order Bryobacterales; family UBA6623; genus JBBDWJ01. Next base: position 75,278 of record CAWGNS010000008.1, read on the forward strand.
AGGAGCGCACCGTTGCCGGCAAGCCCCCCAAAGGCACGCTCTCGCTGCACGCCTATCACGAAGGCGGCCAGGTCAACATCGAGATCATCGACGACGGCGCCGGCATCGACCCGCAGCGGCTGAAGGAAAAGGCCATCCAGAACGGCCTGCTGACCCCCGAGCGCGCCGACCGCCTGGGCGAGCACGAGCTGGTCAACCTGATTTTTCTGCCCGGGCTCTCCACCGCCAAGAAAGTGACCAAGGTGTCGGGCCGCGGCGTCGGCATGGACGTGGTGCGCACCAACATCGAAAAAATCGGCGGCTCGATCGATCTGCAGAGCCGCCTGGGGCGCGGCACCACCATCAAGATCAAGATCCCGCTGACGCTGGCGATCATTCCCGCCCTGGTGGTGGTCTGCCACGGCCAGCGCTTCGCCATCCCGCAGGTGAATCTGGTCGAGCTGGTGCGGCTGGACGAAGGCGCCGCCGAGCAGAAAATCGAGTTCGTGCAGGGAGCGCCGGTCTACCGCCTGCGCGGCAAGCTGCTGCCGCTGGTCTACCTCGACCAGATCCTGCAGCTCGACCGCGCCGGCGCCGAGCGCCGCAACGTTTCCAACATCATCGTGGTGCAGGCCGACGAGCGCACCTTCGGGCTGGTGGTCGACGGCGTCAACGACACCGCCGAGATCGTCGTCAAGCCGCTGAGCAAGCTGCTCAAAGCCATCAACTGCTATGCGGGCGCCACCATCATGGGCGACGGCGCGGTGGCGCTGATTCTCGACGTGATGGGGCTGGCGCAGTTGGGAGGCGTGCTGGGAGACACCAAAGAGCAGGGCATCGGCCTGCACGAGCACAGCGAGGAGAGCGCCGCCGTGCGCCAGGCGCTGTTGTTGTTTCGCAGCGGCGACGCCGACCGCCTGGCGGTGCCGCTTTCGGCCGTCAACCGCCTCGAGGAGTTTCCGCGCAACAGCATCGAACGCTCGGCGGGCCGCCTGGTGGTGCAATACCGCAACCGCATCCTGCCGCTGGTGCCGCTGGCGGATTATCTCTCCGGCGGCGCCAGCCAGGACAGCGAGCAGGTGCAGGTCATCGTGTTCGAGAACGGCGGCAAGCAGATCGGTGTGCTGGTCGAGGAGATTCTCGACATCATCGACGAGCAGATCACCGTCCACAGCCAGGCCGCCCGTCCCGGCATCCTGGGCTCGGCCGTGGTCGGCAACCGCGTCACCGATTTCGTCGATCTGCGCTACGTGATCGAATCGACCGACCCGGACTGGTTCACGCCCCAGAAAGCCGTTACTGGCGGCGCCGTGCGGGTGATGCTGGCCGAGAGCTCGCCGTTTTCGCGCGGCGTGCTGCGCGGCTTTCTCGAGATGGCCGGCTTCGAAGTGGTCGAGGCCTCCGACGCCGACGAAGCCTTGCAGCGGCTCAGCCGCCAGAAGGTGGACGTGCTGTTGTCGAGCCTCGAGATGGGCGGCGGCGCGGTCTTCGACCTGCTGCGCCGCGTTCGCGAGGCGCCCGAGCTGCGCTCGCTGCCGGTGGTCTGCCTCAGCGACGATCCCGGGGAGGTCGCCAGCCGCTCACCCGCCGGATACGTATTCGACGAGTGCCTCTCGAAATTCGATCAGCAGGCCATGCTCGACTCGGTGGGCCGGCTGGCTGGAGCGCTGCGCGAGCGGCTGCAAGAGCCGGCCACCGTTCCGGCCTGAGGCGCCGGTCCGGTCCTCGAACGCGCTCCCCAGGCCTCCGCGCGCCGTTTGCGAAGGAGATTGACCAGCGATGTCGACCAACGTTTCGGCAGGCCCGCCGCCGCGCCGCGCCGCGCCGCGCCAGTACTCCACCTTTTTCGTCGATGGCCTCTATTTCGGCGTCGACGTGCTCGATGTGCAGGAAGTGCTGCGCCACCAGGAAATGACGCCGGTGCCCAAGGCCCACGACGTGATCACCGGCCTGATCAACCTGCGCGGCCAGATCGTGACCGCCTTCGACATGCGCCGCCGGCTGGGCATCACGACCCCGCGCAGCGAAAAACCTCCCATGAACTTCGTCATCCGCACCGAAGACGGCGCGGTCAGCCTGCTGGTCGACGAGATCGGAGACGTCATCTCGGTGCGCCAGGACGATTTCGAGCCGCCTCCCAAGACGGTCGCCGAGGTGGCGCGCGAGTTTATCGAGGGCGTCTACAAGCTCGACGGGCGGCTGCTGCTGGTGCTTTCGACGCAGCGCGTGCTGCAGACCTGAGGCGGCCGCGCGAGGGCGAACGATCCGGCGCGCCGAACCGACTCAACATCCCGCCGCGGGGGCCGATGAGTTCGGTTGGGGCGCCACCGGGCGGATTGGATTGTTCCGGGTGGCTCCGTAGCGAAGACGGCCCCCGGAATGAGAATCGCGTTGGTGGTCAGCGATCCCACGGCGTTAGGAAGGCCCAAAGGCTGACCGCGCTTCGAGCGCTACGGCCGCTTCCATCTGGCGCCGGGAGCGCGCTACGACCCGCCGGCAGAGGGAATAAAGGCATGGAACAGGCTCTGATCATCGACGACTCGCGGGCGATCCGGCGCATTCTCGGTAGCACCATGCGCGGGCTGGGGTTCGAGGTGGCCGAGGCTTCCAACGGCAAGGAGGCGCTGCTGACGGTCGACACTCTGGGGCCCACACTCAAGCTGGTGCTGGTGGACTGGAACATGCCCGAGATGAACGGGCTCGAATTCGTCACCAAGCTGCGCGAAGACCATCGCTTCGATTCGGCTTTCGTCATCATGGTGACCACCGAAACGGCCACCGAGCAGGTGATGCGGGCGCTGGAGGCGGGCGCCAACGAATACATCATGAAGCCGTTCACCAAAGATGTCATCGAAGACAAATTGCGCCTGCTGGGGATTCTGAACTAGTGCGTCCCGCCGCGCGGGAGTCGACACCGGCCGCTTTCCTGCTGCAACCAACGGCATGCTCAAACTAACCGACGACAAGACCAAGCCCGGCGGCGCGGGGGCGCAGCGACCCTCCACCGCGCCCAATTCGCTGGGGCGGCCCATTCGCGTGCTGGTCGTCGACGACTCGGTGGTGATTCGCCGCGTGGTGACGCAGGTTCTCGGCGCCGACCCCGCCATCGAGATCGCCGGCATCGCCGCCAACGGCGTCATCGCGCTGGCGCGCATCCCGCAGGTCAATCCCGACGTGGTGTCCCTCGATATTGAAATGCCCGAGATGGACGGGATCGAGACGCTGCGCCGCATTCGCAAACAGTTCCCCTCGCTGCGCGTCATCATGTTCTCGACGCTCACCGAGCGCGGCGCTAAATACACTCTGGAAGCGCTGAGCCTCGGCGCCAACGACTACGTCGCCAAGCCTGCCAACGTCGGTTCGCTCGACGTCTCGATGGAGCGGTTGCGCACCGAGCTGGTCCCCAAGATCAAGCAGTTTTTTGAAATCCCGCCGCGGGCGGCGGTTCTGCCCCGGCCGGCGCCCCGGCCCGCGCCGGTCAAGAGCGCCGGCAGCTACACGCCGGTCATGCCGTTCGCGCCGGAAGTCGTCGCCATCGGCGTTTCGACCGGCGGGCCCAACGCGCTGGCGCAGATCTTTCCGGAATTTCCGGCCGACTTTCCGTGTCCCATCCTGGTGGTGCAGCACATGCCGCCGCTGTTTACGCGCATGCTGGCCGAGCGGCTCTGCCATCAGAGCCGGCTCAGCGTCGCCGAAGCGGCCGAGGGCATGACGGCCAAACCCGGCATGGCGCTGATTGCGCCGGGCGACTTTCACATGCGCGTCGTACGCCGTCAGAAGGATCTGGTCGTGCGCCTCGACCAGGGCCCGCCCGAGAATTCCTGCCGGCCCGCGGTCGACGTGCTGTTCAGCGCCCTGGCGAAGGTTTGCGGCGGCCGCGTGCTCAGCGTGGTGCTCACCGGCATGGGGCAGGACGGGCTGCGGGGCGTTCAGGAGTTGAAGTCCAAGGGCGCGGCCGTGCTGGCGCAGGATCAGGCCAGCAGCGTCGTGTGGGGTATGCCCGGCGCGGTCGCCAATGCCGGCTTGGCCGATAAGGTGTTGCCTCTCAACGGGGTCGTTCCCGAAATTTTGCGCCGCGTGAAGTTGACATGAATACGACCCATACGCAGACATCCTATCCGGCCTCTCCCGCGTCGGCGGCCGCCCCGTCCAAGTCGGGCGGCTCAAGCAACGTCACGTCCGACAATCTGCAGTATCTGTGCAAAACCATCTACAGCGAGTCGGGGATCGTGCTCGACGAGAGCAAGGGCTACCTGCTCGAGGCGCGGCTGCTGCCGGTCGCCCGCGACGAAGGCGAGAGCACGCTCGACGGCCTGTGCAACCTGATTCGCGCCGCCGGCGGCCGCCGCCTGCGCGATAAAGTCGTCGAGGCGCTCACCACCAACGAGACGCTGTTTTTTCGCGACAGCCGACCCTTCGAAGCCGTCGAGAAGATCGTCATCCCCGAGTTGCTCAAGCAGCGCGCCGCCAGCCGCCAGTTGCGCATCTGGTGCGCCGCCTGTTCCACCGGCCAGGAGCCCTACAGCTTGGCGATGATGTGGAAGGAAATGAACCCCAACGGCTGGCAGCTCGACATTCTGGCCACCGACCTGGCCGAAAGCGTGCTCGAACGCGCCCGCGCCGGCCGCTTCCAGCAGCTCGAAGTCAACCGCGGCCTGCCGGCCAAATATCTCGTCAAATACTTTCACCGCGACGGCATGACCTGGGAAATCCGCGCCGATGTCCGGAAAATGATCCGCTGGCAGAAATTCAACCTCAAAGACAGTGTGGCCGGCATGCCGGTATTCGACCTGGTGTTTTGCCGCAATGTGCTGATCTATTTCGATGTTCCGACCAAGCGCGGCATCTTCAACAACATCCGCAAGGTGCTCCGCCCGGGTGGATACCTGGTGCTGGGCTCGAGCGAAACCACCTTGAACGTAGATGACACCTATGTGCGCCAGCAGGTCGGGCCGGCAATTTTCTATCAGAACCCGGCCGGCTGAGGTTCGGCCCCGAGCGCCGCGAGCGCCCGGTCTCCCAACCACAAACCATTCCAAGCACTCCGCCGACTCAACCAAGCACCCGGATCAACCGATCAACCGATCAACGGAGAAGCCATGCTACAAACACCGGTTGAAATGGAAACCTACCGCCAGCCTGCGGTTCGCGCCGTCGGGGAAATCTTCCGTACCATGATCGACACCGAAACTTGGCCGCTCGCCGAAACTCCTTCCAACCTGCCCGAACACCCCATCGTGGGCGCGGTGTATCTGGCCGGCGAATGGAGCGGCGCGATGCTGCTGGAGACCTGGACCGAGCAAGCCTTTGTGTGGACCCACAAGCTGCTGGGGGTGCCGCCGCCGACCACCCTCGACAACGACGTTCGGGATTGCGTCGGAGAGCTGACCAACATGGTGGCCGGCAACCTCAAGTCGCTGCTGCCGGTCAAGACGGCCCTGTCGATCCCCTCGGTCGTCGAGGGCGTCCAGTTCACTCTGCGCCTTATCGGCGGCCACCAGAAGATCAAGGTGGATTTCGCCTCGCCCGAGGGGCCGTTTTCGATCACCCTGGTGCAGCTTACCGAGGAATGAGCCGCGCGATTCGTTGTTCCCTGTGTGGCTCTCCGGTCCGCGGCCGACGCGGTTCCATGGGCGGTGCGAACCCACGGCGGCAATGCAGCGCTTGCCCGCCGGGACGGCCGCATTTCAAGCCCTCCACCTCGGGTAAAACACGTGGCTGCGTAGCTGTAGCGGCGTTCGCTATACTCAACCACGAAGGCGATCTGGTTGCGTGAGGCGTCCCCCTGGGAGCGGCATCCCGAGCGAATTCATCGAGTTCCGTTCGGCGCCCCGCGGCGCTGTGCGGGGAAACCGGCTGCCTTGCGGGGAATGTGCCGTGTCGCGACGCCTGACGGCGGACTAAGAAGCTGCGAAGAAATCCCGGAGGCGTTCCCATAGGCCCCCAAGTCCCGTAGAATCAACGTGGCCTTGTGGGGCGCCCGGGGACCATCCCCGATTTCTCCGGCCAGGGCCTTTCATTGGAATGCATGGCTCCCGTTCCCGATCCGCAACTCTCGCAGGTCATCGAGTCGTATAGCGCCCGTTTCACCGATCCGGTGGAGCGCCTGAAGTTTCTGCGAATTTGCTCCCAGGTAGCTCAAGAAGCGCCGCCCCTGCTCGGGCGGGCGCCGCTGGGCCGGCTGGGATACCGCCTGATTGTTCTCGATTCCCTTCGCCGCACGCACGGCCTGATGGGCCAGCCCATTCCGCTGCGCGACCGCGTGTTTCTGGCACTGTTTCGCGGCTGGCGCGCCGCCGCGCGCTATGTTCCGTTGGCGGCGGCCGGCGCGGCGTTGATCCTGCTGATGCTGGGCAGTCTGGTGACCTTCCGCAAGCCCGCCAAGGAGCCTGGCGTGGAGGCCGCCGGCGCAACGGTTGCGCCTGCCCCCGAACCCCTGCCGCCGGCCAGCGGCGGGCTGACCCCGGCCGCGCGCGCCGCTCTGGGCGGCGAAGCCCACAGCATCACCCCGCTGGACGTCTGGCTGGTGGAGAGCAGCGGAGATGGCGAACTCTACAGCAACGGCCTGCGCGTTCTGGACGACTACGTCAAGCACTCCGGCCCGCGCTCGTTCACGGTCTTCGCGCCCGGCGCCGACGGCATGCCCGACGCGCCGCAGCACCGCGATCAGCCGGTCGGCATCCTGTTTCACACCACCGTCAGCGACTTCGCGCCGCCGCTCGAGCGCGAGAACAACCAGCTCATCCGCTACCGCGGCGGCAAGCTGATCTCCTATATCGCCCGCGAGCACCTCTACAACTTCGTCATCGACCGCTTCGGCCGCGTCTACCGCACCGTGCCCGAAACCGAGTACTGCTATCACGCCGGCTACTCGTTGTGGGCCGAGGGCGGCGAGCTCTACTTCAACCTCAACCACAGTTTCATCGCCGTGGCCTTCGAAACCCGGCCCGAAGCGCTGGAGCCGAATGCGCCGCCCGAGGAAGCCGTCACCGCCGCGCAGGTCGCCAGCGCCCGGCTGCTGACGCAGATGCTGCGCGAAAAATTCAGCATCGTCGAAGGCAACTGCGTCACCCACGAGATGGTCTCGGTGAATCCCGACAAGATGCTGATCGGCTATCACACCGACTGGAAGGGCCGTTTCCCGTTCGCCGCGGTCGGCCTGCCCGACAACTATCAGCGCACGCTGCCCAGCATCACCGACTGGGGTTTCCGTTACGACTCGCAATTTTCCGAAGAGCTCGACGGCCACCTCTGGCCGGGCGTCCGCGCGTCGGTCAAGCAATTCGAAAAGGAAGCCCGCTCGCGCGATCTGCCGGTCGATCGTTACCGCAGCCAGCAGCAAAAGAAATATAAAGATTTCTTGGCAAAGCTGCGCGAAATCGAATCCAAGGACTCCACCAGGGACACCCCGCACTAGGACGTCGAAGATAGTTGACCATAGACGACCGTGTAGTGGCGTAGCGTGCTACGCGCGAGCCGCACGTAGAGGTTTCCTGCATCCCTAGGTCCGTCCGGCAACCTCGCAAAAACCGCGACGCGGCAATACGCCCGGAAACGGTCCACCGACGCCCGGCTTGGCGCCCGTGGCGTGAACCTCCAGGTTTGCCGCCGTTCGATTCCTCGATCGGTGTCTTGTGCTGCTGGGCCCCCTGATTCGCCTCACCGAGCCGATCAGCGCTCCCAATTTCCACTCAGAGCCGCGGGTGTAAGCCCGCGCTGAGACGCCCATAGGGCTGAGACGGCTCTGTGCCCTGCCGCGGCATCCGGCCCTGGCCCTCAGCTCGGGCTCACGCCCGCCGCTCTGAGTGCCGATCCCATCGCCGGGGGCCATTCCGCTGCTGGGTGCCGATCCCACCGCGTTTCTATCCGCCCGCTGCATCGCACCCAACGCGCCCCTAACTGCAGGTGTGACAGTCATATAAGCCCGCGGGCCGCCGTCCATGTAAGATAGGAGTTGCCAAAACTCCTTCCAGGGGAGGATTCAACCATGTCCGAAAACGCACCTGTCACCGGAGTCAAGGGCCTCGATATGGGCACCAGCCGCATCGTCATCGCGCGGCAGGAGGGCGACCAGACCCACTTCGAAACCCAGCTCAATGCCTTCGTCTCGCTGGCGTATTCCCGTGTCACCGCCAAAATGCTCGAGCGCGAAGGCATCATGCATCTGGTCGACCGCTCGGAGATTCTCGCCTACGGCAATCGCGTCGAAGAATTTGCCAACATTCTTCAGGGCAACACGCGCCGCCCGATGCGCACCGGGATCCTCAACCCGCGCGAGCCCAAGAGCCTCCAGATGATCGAGCTGGCGTTGACCTCGCTCTGCGGCAAGGCCAACCCCGGCGAAAAGATCTGCTTCAGCGTCCCGTCCGAGCCGGCCGGACATGAAAGCGATCTGATCTACCACGAGCGCACCCTCACACAGATGCTCGAAAAGCTCGGTTACCAGGTGATGAGCCTCAACGAAGGTCTGGCGGTGGTTTATGCCGAGCTCGAAGACACCAATTTCACCGGCATCGGGGTCAGCTTCGGCGGCGGCATGTGCAACGTCTGCCTAGCTTACCTGGGGCTGCCCGCGGTGAAGTTCAGCACCGTCCGCGCCGGCGATTATATTGACGAAAGTGCGGCTTCGGTGAGCGGCGAAACGATCACCACGGCGCGCTTCTACAAAGAGAACAAGTTCAGCATGAACGGCCTGTCGAGCCAGAACATCGACCAGGCGCTGACGGTCTACTACCACGACGTGATCAAGACCGCGGTCGACCGCCTGCAGCAGGCCTTTTCGGAGACCAAAAAGCTGCCCAAGTTCGACAAGCCCGTGCCGATGGCGGTCGCGGGAGGCAGCACCCGGCCCGAAGGCTTTCACGCCGCCTTGGAGAAGGCGGTCCGCAGCGCCAACCTGCCGATCGAGATCTCGGAAGTGCGGGCCTCGCGCGACCCGTTCAACGCCACCGCCCGCGGCGCCCTGATGGCTGCGATGCTGGACTCCTAGCGCGGGGGCCGGGCCTGGCCTCCGCGGCCCTTGGCGCAAGGCCTCCGCGGCCTGTACCGTTGTTCCGTCAGTTCCCGGGAGTGCTCGTGCGCCGCGACTCATTCCTGACGGAGCGATAAAGATCTTCGAGCCGATCCATGTCGGCTTTGCTGGGTAGATAGTCCCGGCCTTTGCCGGCGCCGTTGGTCCCCACCCAGTCCCATACCCCGCTTACTCCATGTTGGCCATGCGAACTGGCCCCCGGCCCGTCGACGTTGCCGTTGTGGACGGATACGGCCGCCAGCGCTTCCCCGCCGTTTCGCCCCGGCGCAGCCGCCCCACCGCTCTCGAACGACGCCACTTTGCCCATCAGGCAAGCCAGCGACTTGCGGGCAAGGCCGGTGGCCCGGATATGTTCCTGGATCCACAGATAGATCAATTTCCCGGACGTCGCCTTGTCCTCCGACACCTCATGGACCACCGCGAAGCCCACGCTGCCCGAGACCTGGCCAGTGCCGCCCGCCTGTTTGACCGAAAGCATCAGCGGGTAGATCCGCATCGGTACCTCCCGCAGGCGTTCGTCTTCCATCAATTCCTCGATGGCGTGAATCTCGGAAGGGCCGAACACGGCGTCTTCGCGTTCGCGTAGCTGCTGCACAAGCCGGCCGCGGATGTCGGCGCCGGCCGGCGCTGCGATCTCCGGGCCCACCTCGATGACGCCGCGCCCCAGGCGAAGCCGCCGCTGGCAGAAATCCCGGAAGCGCGCCCCGTAGATCGATGAGGTGATCGCCCAGGTGACGCGAAACATTCCCGAACCGGCCCAGCAATGGAACAGGTTCATCCAGCCCTGGTTGTCGGGGTGGCAGTACTCCAGATCGAGGCTGAGGTCGAGGAAGACGTTCTCCATCAACTGGATCATGCGCGAGCACATGTAGAAGCCCGCCCGCAGCTCGTCATAGCCGTTGGGCAGCCAGTTTCCGTAGTCGCGGCGGTGCGGCCCCAACTGCGCGATCGTGACCTTGCGCAGACCCGGGCTGATCTGCGTATCGAGAAACTTCAGATCGTCCGAACTTCTCAGCTCGTCCATGATTCTCTGGAACTCCTCGGCATGCCGGGTGAACGACGTCGACACGGCCTGGCTTGGCGGGTACCAATGCCGGCGCAGCCTCACGAAAAGCTCTTCGACGCCGAGGCCCCGCATCTCTTCGCGGTCGGAAACGGCGTTCAGGACGGCCTCGACGATGTGTTGGCCGAGCATGCGATAGGACTCGAACTGCGTTTCGTCGAACCACTGGTCGGCCGTCGACTGGTGCGGGAACGCCGCGTTCTGCGCCTTGTAGCGGGCCACGTCGGCCGGTTCGTTGCCGGTCAGCGAGGCCTTGATGTAGAGCAGCGTGCCTTTTTCGAAGCCCGGGCCGTAGTCGATCACGCCCACCGCGCAGTAGCGTCCGTGAGCCGGGTCCGTCTTGGTGAGGCGGATCGGATCGACGTTGATGTCGATGTTGACTCCGAAATCGGTGCGGCATTTTTCGATCGCGTTTCCCAAGCCGTCGAACTCCAGGCCGCCGTCTTCCTCGGCATCGCAGGCGACGATGAAGCGGCAGCGCCGGTGGACCAATTCATAAATCCCCAGGTTGTCGAAATGTCCGCCGTCGGACAGATAGACGAAGCCCCTCTCATCGTTGGTGAGGCCGAACAGCTCGACCAGCAGGTAGAACAACCCGGCGGAGGGGCCCTTCTTTTCCCAGGTGTATTCGCTGCGCGGATTGCCGAGCCACCAGCCCAGGCGCACGTTGAACACCGTCATCAGGAAGCCCAGCGCCGGTGAGCTGTGGTAGCCCATGTTGGGGCTGGCCGCGGCTCCCGAGATCGCCATGGCGGTCCCGTAGGAAAGCCCGCCGTAGTAGCTGATGGTCGGCCGGTAGGCGACGGGTTTGAGTTCGGCCGTGACGAGGGCGTACAACCATTGCCCGAAGCGCCGCGGCAGCGACGGTTTGTGCTTGCGGCTTTCCTGGCCGGTGTTGGTGAGCGAGGCCTCCTTGGCCTTCTCCTCGGCCTTGGTGTCGTCTTCCTGGTTGCGGCCGATGGATGTGTCGTAACCGGAGTACTTCGGCGTGAACACAAACGACGACGCCTTGCGTTTCTGCCACGCCAGGTTCTTTCCGGCCACCAGATTCAGCGCGCAATTGACGATCGGGTAGGGGCCGTCGTAGTCTGCGGCGGCGCCGCCCTCGGAGGTTTGCCGGGACGGATAGAGTTTCGGCCGCTGCAGCCTGCGGTTCGTGAAATCGTCCTTATTCCAGACCGGTTCGGGCCCAAACAACATGTCGGAGATCCGCACGAAGTGCTCGTCCACGTCGAAGCCGATGAAGCGATGCGGCCGCCGTTTTTCGTTGGAGGCCCCCACATAGGCCCGTGTCAGCCGGTTGCGGTAGAAGTCGTGCATCGAGAATTGGTTGACGTCGACCCGCCAGGAAAGGAACCAGGCGCCGGAGACCAGCAGGCCGACCGCCGCGAAGAGAAACCGCAGGTCATGCGTCCAGTTCTTTTCGATCAAGCCGCTGACGTGTTCCACCGAAACAGAAAGTAAGATCAGGAGCCCCACCATGAAGACATAGGGTGCCGCTTTGACGACGATTCCCGGGACGCGGCGTTCGGCTTTCGGCCCGGTTTCCGAACTACGGCCCAACAGCAGTCCGCTGAGCGTGCTTGCCAGCCATCCGGAGGCGAGCAGCGCCTGCCCCAGGGTCCCGATCACGGCGACGAACCGCGCTGCGCCCAGCGAGATCAGACATAGCGCCGCCCAGCCGAGCGAATACATCAGGACCAACCCGCCGAGGCGCCCCCACCACTCGCGCTGGAAGGTGTCCATCTTCTCGCGCATGAAGCCGATGTAGAACGCCGCCGAGATCGAGAAGATCATATTCGCCAGCGGAATGCCCCAGGTTGTCAGGGCCTGATCGGAGGTCAGCCATTGCAGCTTGTCGATCGGAACGGCGGCGCCGGCTTGAATGTAGTCCGCCAGTAGCAGCAGCACGCAGCTTCCCAGCGCGGCTGCCAACGCCGCCCACCCGGCGCGCTTGACGGCGGCCTGCAAGTGTCGCCAGGGGTCTCTGTCTCTGGGGTGCTTCAACACCAGTACCACCGCGGAACCCGCCGCCAGCAGGGTGACCCAGGAGACAATGCCTTCCGCACCCAATACGCGCAGCGAGGGCGGGAGCACCTTCACGCCGGCCACCAGGCACCAAGCCGCCACGAACAGCGGCGCAACGATGGCCAATTGCACCACCGACAGGCGGGTATACCACTTGGCCTTGGTCTGGGTGGGGTCGGCCGTCACCGACGCCCAGCGGAAATTCGCAACGATAAACGCCACCACCAGGAACGATGCGCCGCAGCCGACACCCACGATCCCCTTCAGCAGGGGCGCCTCCATGTTGTCCATCAGATGGACCAGCAGCCGCGGAACTACCAGAACCGCCGAGAGGCCCAACACCAGAATCGTGAGGTTGAGAAGAACGTTGCGCAGGTAAATCGCCGGCACTGTCCAGGTATCCAGGCTGAACAGCCCGCTGCGGGGCGTCAGATAGCTGCTGAAGCTTCTCAGGTAGCTGATCTGTTGAGCCTCGGGACCGTTGCTGTTGCCCTGGCCGTTACCGTTCGCGTTCCCGTTGACCTTTCCCGCTAGCCCAACCTCGACCTTGCGCATCCCCACCCGCCGGATCCAGGTAGCGAGCCACGCCCCGATGTAGCCGCCGCCCGATACGGTGGAGAGATAGTCGAAACGCGAGAGCAGTTTGTATCGTGCCAAGGCTTGCAGCACGCCCAGATTGAAGGTGGCGCTGCGCACGCCGCCACCCGAAAACGCCAGACCCAGCAGATCGGCACGGTTGGCCCGCTGCTCGACTTCGGCTTGCTGCTCCTGCTGGCCTTTCGCCTGAAACTCCGGCCGGCCCCGGAATTTCGCGGCGGTGAGGCCATCCAGCGGCCCGTCTCGCCCTTCGGTTCGCGTTTTCGCGATCTCTTCAAGCTCTTCGAGCAAGACGTCGTGGAACCCCACGGCGTCGACAGGCAAGCGCTCTCCACGAGTGGTCTTCTTGCTCAGGAACTGTTTGATACTGTCATAGACCTTCATGGTGCCCCTTGTCGCCTGGCGGCCGGTCGACGAATCGGATGCCGGTCGCCCGACGTTGGCATTTCTTCGCAGGGGGATGCGAACGCTCTAAGGCGTCCACCGCCCCGCAAAGCCCTACGGTTGTCGCCGGCACCCTCGGCAGGAGAGTGGGCCGGCTGTTATTTTTCGGATAATTCCGCCCGGGATTGACTATAACCCCGTATCTTGTTTCGGTAAAGGAAAAAGTACATGTATTCCGGACGCCCTGCCGTTCGCCTTGAGAATTCGGCCGTGGATGCCTGGACGGGCCGGAATCCGCGCCTCGCAGGCGATTTCAGGCGATCATCGGCACGCTCCACCCTGCCAGTTGGCAGAGGTGTAAGTGGAGCGAAAGTCGTACGACTTTTTACTGCTTTAGTACCTTACTGATCGGTTTTCGTTCACGGCGATTTTGGGCTATCTGTATAGACGTAGCGAGTCGATTTTTCCCTGCTGGTTACTCGAAATGGGTGTGGGGAGGTGGCGGGCGTTCTTGTGCGAGCAGGTTTTGCCGCCGCGGTGAAAGGAAGATGAGGCCACGACCGCCATTCAGAGCCGGGGCGTGAGCCCGCGCTGGTCGGCTCGGAATGACTCACGCCGTGGTGAGAGAGCGCGGGCTTGCCCGGCCTGATAACGCGGGCTCACGCCCGCGGCTCTGAGTGGTGCTGAGTGGCCTATCAGCCGCGTTGCGATGAGTAACGGTTGGTGGCCGTAGGATGGCACTGGCAGCCGTCAGCAACCGGCTTGGGCGCTGCCGCGATCGCCGCTCTACTGGTTCGTCAGCAACAGTTTCCCACCCCGTGCAACGACGGTTTTCAGGTTCTGCTCGCCGACCAGTTGCCGCAGCCGCGGCAGATCCTCCTGAAACGTCACCAAGTAACAGCGCTCGTGGCCGTTCCAGAGCGGGGGCAGATTGGGGTCTTTGAGAAATACGTCCGGGGCCCCGGGGGCGTTCGAGCCGTACTCCAGGTTGTTGACGCGGCCGTTCAACAGCAGCGCCGGGCGGTTCGTATAAAAGAACACCGACGAGAACGCATAGTATTCGTGATCGACGATCAGCTTGCCTGGCGGACTTTGCTCGAGCGCGTCGGCCAGCGGCCGCGAGGAGAGGTAAGGATCGAACTCGACCAGCGCGAGCCGCGCACCGTGGACGAACAACACCATCATCGCCGCGAGCGACAGCAGCGCCCCCGCGCCGCGCAAGCGCCAAGCACCGACGGCTCCGATCAAAAAGCCGATGCAGGCCACCAGAGCCGGAACGCGCAGGTAGGCGAACGATTCCACGGTCAGATCTTGCATGTGGCCGAGCGACAGGGTGTAAGCGTCGGGGTTTTGGGTCAGCGTGTGGGCGATGCCGCCGACCGCCGCAACGTCGCGCGCGGCGTAGTTGAGGGCGGCCAGCGCCAGCAGCGCCAGAAAGGCGACGACGCCGGCGGCGCGCGTTCCAACCCGGACCCAACGTCCACCGGCGGCGATCGCCGAACCGATCAGCAGCGCCAGCGCCGGGTAGCAGGGCAAGGAATAGTATTCCTGGCGGGTCGAAAAAGAAAAGAACAGCAGCACGAAACCGATCCAGCACAACGCCAGCAGCCGCGTGCGGGCCGCGCGGGTCGCCGAACGATAGTCCAGTGTCACCGCGGCGGGCAGAAACATGCTCCAGGGGAACAGCCAGATCGCGTGCAGCAGCCAGAACGCGGCCAGCGGCACCGTGTCATAGTCGCGCGGGTAGCGCAGCCCGAGATAGCGCAGCAGGTGTTCGTTGATGAAGTAGCGCCAGAAGAAGCCATGGTAGTGTCCCGGTCGGCTCGCCAGCGTGAACTCGAAATAGGGGGGATTGCGCGCGATGGCGAGCAGATGCCACGGCGCGGCGATCGCCAGCAGGATCAGCAGGCCCGAAAGCGGGCGCAGCCGCCGCCAGGTGCGCGCCGCCAGCAGTTGGCGCGTCACGAGCACGTAGACGAAGGCCGCGCCGGCGGGCGCTACCACCGCCACCAGCCCTTTGAGCAACAGTCCGACGCCGAGCGACGCCGCCAGCAGCGCCGCCCACAGCCGCGGGCGCGGTTCGTCGTCCTCGAGCAGGCGCAGCAGCGACCACAGGCTCAAGGTCACCGTGAGCGCGACGGCCGCGTCAGGAATGCGCACGCGGGTGAACAGAAACATTCCCACGGCGGTCGCCAGCGTCAGGCCCGCGTAGAAGCCGGCCCGCCCTTCGAACGCCCAGCGGCCGAACAGACAGGTGACCCAGCACAACGCCACCGCGGCGAGCGCCAGCGGAATCCGCGCCGCCCAGTCGTGCACGCCGAACACCGCAAACGACACTGCCATGGCCCAGACCTGCATCGGCGGTTTGTCGACGTAGAGCACGCCGTCGAGCCGCCCGGTCACCCAGTCGCCGCTTTCGAGCATCACGCGCGCCACCTGCGCGTAGGCCGAGTCGACGTCGTCCATCAGCGACGGCGGGCTCACGATCGTCCCCAGAAAAACGATGCACGCCACGGCAACCAGCAGCGCCTGTTGCGGGCCGGCGCGGTCGAGCCAGCGTACTTGGCCGCCGCCGGGGCCGGGAGGCCTGCCGCGCCCGGCGCCCCGCGAATCGTAAAACGCTTCCATGCTGATCTCAGTGGAACAGAGTGAGCCGAAGCGCATCAAGCGCAACGCTATACTGTACGGTGGCTGGAAGGCCCCAATGCGACCATGACCGGCGAAACCAATCCGTCGCCCAGCGCAACCCGCCCTAGCCCCGTCGAAGGGGCGCGCCGCGTGGTCTACCTGACACTCGCGGCGCTCTGTTTCGCGCTGGCGGTGCTCGGGGCGCTGCTGCCGCTGCTGCCCACGACGCCGTTCCTGTTGCTGACCAGCTACCTGCTGCTGCGTTCCTCGCCGACTCTCAACGACCGGCTGCTGCGCTCGTCCACCTTCGGCCCGCTGCTCATCGACTGGCACCGCCACCGCGGGGTGCGCCCGCGCGTCAAGGTGATTTCGATCGCGGTTTCGCTGGCAGCCGCTGGTCTGTCGGTGGTCTACGGCAATCTGCCGCCGCTTGGGCTTGCGTTGCTGGTGCTGCTGGTTGGAACCGGAATCGTGGTGCTCGTCCGCCTGCCGGTGATTCGCGACTGACCGCGTACCCCAGATTGTGCCCTGGTTCGCGGGATGCTGCGCGGGGCCCTTGTGCCTGGGAATTTGGGCCCCGCGCTTTGTGACGGTGAGCGTGCTTTTGGTGGCTCCTGGCCCTACGTCGCGAGGATTCGCGACGCGGCAAACCTGGAGGTTCACGCCACGGATGGTCGCTTTCCGCTTCCTTGGCCCTCGGTCTGGGTTTGCCCTACCTTGCGGCCGCGGCGGCTGGTTGGGGTGCCGTTTCGGCCGGTTGATAGGTTCCCGGCACCGCCCGGAAGGGCTTGACGATCCGGTTCCAGCCGTTGATCGCTACGACCGCCATCGTCAGAGCGATGAGTTCCGGCTCGCTGAAGTGCGCGCTCGTCTTTTTGTAGAGCTCGTCGGATACTTCGCTTTCCGAGATGTGGGTCAGTTCCTCAGCCCATTCCAGCGCCGCGCGTTCGCGATCCGTGAAGAAAGGCGTTTCGCGCCAGGCGTTAAGCGCGTAGAGGCGCTGCTCGGTTTCACCGGCGGCGCGAGCGTCTTTGGTGTGCATGTCGATGCAATAGGCGCAGCCGTTGATTTGCGAGACGCGCGTCTTGAGCAGTTCCAGGAGCCGCCGTTCCAGCCCCGAGCGGTGTAAGAATGTTTCGAGTCCCAGCATCACCTGCATGGCGCCGTTGGCGGTCTTACTGGTCAGATCGATTCTTGGTTGCATGGTTTTGTTCCTCCATACACGTGACGAGAGGACCACGCGGTTTGTGACAAGGGTGCCAGTGGGGCAGGGCTCCGGCCTGCCCAAATCCGCAACTCTCTAAAGGGAAGACACGAGCGAAGGCAGTGGCACAGACAATGCTGTCGGCACACGCAATCCCGTCTGTGTTGGAACGAACATGCGTGTCCATACTGGCGGACGGGTGGGCGCGGTGGTCCTGTGGCGCGGGCCTCCGGCCGGCTGCGTCGGCCCTGGCGGCCAGAGGCCCGCGCCACGGTGGACCAGCGAATGCAAGAGGCCAAACCCCAGAGCACAGACAGGATTGTCTGTGCCACGGTGTCGCGGATCGGCGGGAAAGGGCACGGCATGCCGCCGTGCCCCTGCCTCGCTACCTACTCGCCCATCGGATCGGACGCGTAGGCTTCCATGCCCATCTCGCTGAGGTCGAGGCCCTGGGTTTCCTCTTCGGCGCTGACCCGCAGCGGCATGACCGTCTTGATCACGAACCAGGCCAGCAGCGACAAGCTCAACGTGAAGGCGGCCACTGCGGCGATGCCGATCAACTGCGCTTGCAGCGAGCCGAATCCGCCGCCGTAGAACAGCCCGGCGGCCCCGCCGCCCGGCGAATTCGCGGTAGCGAACAGGCCGACCGAAAGCGTACCCCAGATGCCGTTGGCCAGGTGAACCGACAGCGCGCCGACCGGGTCGTCGATCTTCAGGCGATCAAAGAAGACCACCGCCGGCACGACGATGAGTCCGGCGATGAACCCGATGACCACCGAGCCGCCGATGGAGCAAAAAGCGCACGGCGCGGTAATGGCGACCAGGCCGGCCAGAGCGCCGTTCACGGTCATCGTGAAATCGGGCTTGCCCAGCCACATCCAGGCCAGAACCGTGGCGCTTACGATGCTGGCCGCGCAGGCCATGTTCGTCGTGATCACCACGTGGGAGATGAACACCGGATCGACCGCCATGGTGCTGCCGGGGTTGAATCCGAACCAGCCCAGCCACAGGATCAGGCCGCCCAGAAACACTAGCGCCATGCTGTGGCCTGGGATCGGCGACACATCCCCATTGGGCTTGTACTTGCCCAGGCGCGGCCCTAGCAGCAGGATGCCGGCCAGCCCCGCCCAGCCGCCCACCGAGTGGACCACCGTGGAGCCGGCGAAATCGCGCATGCCCATGCTGCCCAGCCAGCCGCCGCCCCAGATCCAGTGTCCGGTGATCGGGTAGGAGATGCCGACCAGCACCAAGGTGAACAGCATGAACGCTTTGTAGTGAATACGCTCGGCGACGCAGCCGGAAACGATGGTGGCGGCGGTGCCGGCGAACACGAGCTGAAAGAAAAACTTGGCCAGCAGCGGCACGCCGGTCCAGTTCAGCGCGCCGAACACGCCTCGGTAAGCCTCGCCCATCGCCGGGCTGTTATCAGCTCCCCCCAACAGCCAGCCGTTGAGCCCCACGAAGGAATTGCCGTCCCCAAACATGAGAGCAAAGCCCACGACCCAGAAAGCCAGAGATGCCAGCCCGAACACGACGAAGTTCTTCCCCAGGATGTTGGTGGCGTTCTTGGCGCGGCACAGCCCGGCCTCGACGCAACCGAATCCGGCGTTCATCCAAAAGACCAGAAACGCGGTGATCAACACCCAAACCGTGTCGGCCATCACTTTGAGGTCCGCGTTGGTGGGGCCAGCGGGCGCGTCCTGCGCCATCGCGGTGCCGCAGAGCACAAGCCCCAGAAAGATCGCGAGCGACAAATGCCTGCCCGACTTGGTGACTTTCGTAAACACCATGAATTCTCCTTGATATCCCCTGCTAGACGTAGTGCGCCCTGTTGGACGCAGTAGTGTGGTCGAGGCGGCCGGATGCGGCCAGCTGCGCGCGTCCGCCCGCGAACCGGCATCACGGCTCGTTCATTGTCCGTCGCTTGCGCGCCGTCCGTATCCCCGGAGGAGGCCCCCCAAAAAACCGCTACCCCGTTCCCTGGCACATTCCCCAGCGAATCGCATGCCTTCCATCCGGCGCCGAACCCAATGCCTGGCGGCAACACCACGGCGCCATCTGCGCGGCCACGGAGTCGTCACACGGAACGATGGGAGTTGAGGTTGGATAGGACAGTCTCGCAGAGTCGCGCCCAGCCTGCGGCCCGACCCGCTGACGCTGT
Source organism: Terriglobia bacterium (assembly GCA_963824095.1). Taxonomy (GTDB): domain Bacteria; phylum Acidobacteriota; class Terriglobia; order Bryobacterales; family UBA6623; genus JBBDWJ01. The sequence goes on from CAWGNS010000008.1 coordinate 94,353, forward strand.
GAACGATACGCACGGCGGTACGACCTACCCGCCGCTGTATGCCCACTTTGTTGCGATGCGCCGAGCGTATCGATTCCCGGAACGGAAGGCAAATCGAAAGATTTTATTCCGACCCCAAGAGTTTTCTATAGCCGGGCCTGGCGGTCGCCACGGTCTTGCCGGACGGCCCGTTGTGGCGGGGGCCGACATCCCCCGCGCCGGGGTTGTTCCCGCTCTTCGAGCTCGTTCGCCGCCGCTGGAGTGTACGATGGAATTCGCTTCTGTTGCCTTCGTTCAGAATCCCGGAATCCGCGGCCGATCGGTGGACCGCCTGCTCCCCAATCCGGCCCGGAGTTTGCGATCCTAAAAGATTGGTGATTGGTGGTAGAGAAATCATCGTCGTAGAGAAATCGCCATAGATATATTTGTCGCGCTCGGGGCGGGGGAGTAGCACGCTGCGCCCTTAGTTGGATTTGTCGATGGTCAACCGATCTTTGCGGCACGCCGCCAGGAAGTCCCCACCGAGCCGGACCGGTTTCCGGATCCGGACAAGCCGCTGAATTGATTTTGGGAAGGCACTCCGGCCGCTGGCGGTAGCGCCGCCTGGGCGGAGAGGGCCGTAGGACCCGTCTTTCCCGCCGAAGCTCCATGCTCAGCTTTCCTCAACTGCTGCGGCAGAACCGCAACTACCGCTTTACCTGGTTCGGCCAGGTGGTCAGCGAGGTCGGCGACCACTTCAACACGATCGCGGTGTTTAGCCTGGCGCTGCAAAACACCGGCTCGGGGTTTGTGGTCAGCGGCATTCTGCTGGCGCGCGCGCTGTCGATGATCGTCGGCGGACCGATCGCCGGCGTGATGCTCGACCGCGCCGACCGTAAACGCGTCATGATCGCCAGCGACCTGCTGCGCGCCGTCGTGGCGGTGCTGTTCGTGCTCTCGGTGGAGCCCACGCGGACCTGGACGCTCTATCCGTTGAGCGGCCTCCTGATGTTCTTTTCGCCGTTTTTCACCAGCGGCCGCACCTCGATCCTGCCGACCATCGCCTCCAAGGAAGAGCTGCACACGGCAAACTCGCTGACGCAGACCACCAGCTACGCCTCGGTGACGCTCGGGACGCTGCTGGGCGGGTTGAGCGCGGCTGGGTTCGGCTTCGACATCGCCTTTCTGCTCAACGCCACTTCGTTCCTGTTTTCGGCGGCGATGATTTCGCGGCTGCGCGTCCCCGAGGGCCACTTCCGGCCGGCGACGCGGGTGCTCAACGAGACCATGGTGGCGCGGCCGTGGCACGAATATCGCGAAGGGCTGCGCTACATGCGCGCCACGCCGCTGTTTCTGGGGATCGCCCTCGTCCACGTGGGCTGGGCGACCGGCGGCGGCACCGCGCAAGTGCTGTTCAGCCTGTTCGGCGAGCAGGTCTTTCACCGCGGCCCGATTGGCATCGGCATGTTGTGGAGCTCCGCCGGCGTCGGGCTGCTGATCGGCGGGTTCATCGCGCACCGCTGGGGGCCGGCGCTTTCCTTCACCGGCTTCAAGCGCACCATCGTGGTTTGCCACGTGATGCACGGTCTCTCTTACTTTCTCTTCAGCCAGGCGCAGCCTTTCTGGCTGGCGATGCTATTCATCGGGCTGTCGCGCGTCGGTCTGGCCGTCAGCGCGATTTTGAATCAGATGCAGCTTCTGCGGCATGTTGGCGACGGTTTCCGCGGCCGGGTGTTCTCGACGATTGAATCGATGACCTGGGGCACGATGATGTTTTCGATGACGGCGGTGGGGTTTGCGTCAGAGTATCTGGAACCCCCGCCAGATCGGCGCCGTCGCCGGAGCGGTCAGCTCGCTGACGGCGGTCGGCTGGGGCCTGGCGCACCTGGCCGGCAAGCTCCCCGAGCCGGCGCTGCGCGGCGTGGAGCCCGACGAGATCGAGTTCCGTAGCGCGCCGCGGGCATGAGGGCGCGAATGCGCACGCCAGCCGCCAAAGCCGGCGCGCAGTTACCGTAGCAACAGCCAAGCAAGCCGCCGGCTTACGCCTGCGGCTCTGTTGCCGGGTTTGCTGCCATGGCGGCTGATCCCCCGCACTTCTGTTTCCTCGCGCGCTTGCTCGGTTTTGTGGCGTATGTAGGTATACTGTGGCACCAGGACCGCTGTAATCAATCGCGTGAGTTCCGCGCATGAGTGGCATCGTGCGCCGTTCGCGGCAGCGTGTCCGATGGAGGCCGCTAATGGATCGAATCAGCCAGGACTGCCGGGAGCCAGCGTCGATGGCGCCGGTATCGGGAAACGCAGTCACCCGCGGCCTGCTTCTGCCGGCTGTGCTGTGCGCCGTCTGGCTGGTCGGCTGCTCGGGCGGCGCGACTCCCGAGGCTCCCACCTTACGGCTGGTCGATCAGTTCAAAGCCGAGTCGGTCACGAATTCGCCCAAGACCGCCGCGCCCGATCCGGCGGTCTCGTGGGATTTCTCGAAGACGGCCGCTAAGCCGGCTGGCGACGCAGGCGCGGCGGCGAAGGCCCCGGATCCCCTGCTGGGCTGGAAGGCCGCCAAGGGCGTTAGCGACTTGAAGGTCGCCGACGGCCACCTCACCGGCCGCGCGACCACCGACTTCCCGTTGATCTACGCGCCGGTCCCGCAGAACATCGATAACGAGGACGATTTTCAATCCGTCGACGTGCGCATCCGCTCGAGCGCGGCCGGCGAGCTGGCGGTGATTCGCTCCAACGCTGACGAGCTGGATTTCGACAAAATCATCAAGCAGAACAGCGATTCGCCGCCGATGTTGAGCGCCAAGGTATCCGCCGGCGATGCTTTTCAAACGCTGGCGATGACCTCGAGCCGGGCCGGCACGATGCAGGGCAAGTACCTGCTGCTGCGGCCGGTGAACGCCGCCGGCGCGACGTTCGAGATCGAGTTCGTGCGCGAGGTCTCGCAGCAAGAGCATCGCGCGATGGTCCCCTCCGGCATCGGCTGGCAGGGGCTCGGCGGCATCTACCGCGAAACGATCGTGTCGCGTTCGCCGGAAGTGTTCTCGATGGACGTGAACATCCCCGCGTCGAATGCCTGGCTTTCGGTGAACCTGGGAACCACCGAGCCCGAGCCGCTGACGTTCAAGGTCACCGCGGCCTCGGGCGGCGACGAGCAGACGGTTCTGGAGCGCACGATCACGACGCCGCATCGCTGGGAGCCGGTGTCGATCGACCTGCGGCCGTTCGCCGGGGCGAAGACGCTGCGCTTCTCGCTGGCGGTCGACCAGGATCGCCGCATCGGTTTCTGGGGCACGCCGATCCTCGAATTCCGCGGCGCAGCGCTGCCGGAAGGCAGCATGGTCACCACCGCGTTGGGAGGATCGCCGCCGCCGCGCGGGGTCATTTTCCTGATGTGCGACACGCTGCGGCGCGACCATCTCGGCCTCTACGGTTACAGCCGCGAGACCGCGCCCCACCTGCGCAAAATCGCCGAGCAGGGTACGGTCTTCCTCGACAACGTTTCGCAGGCGACCTGGACCAAGGCCTCGACGCCGTCGTTGATGACCTCGCTCAATCCGGTTTCGACGCAAGTGCACGGCATGCCCGACCGCTTGTCGGCCTCGGCTACGACCATCGCCGAAGTCTTTCGCGCGGCCGGCTACACCACCGTTTCGTTTTCGTCGACCAGCTTTACGGGCCGCATGACCAACCTGCAGCAGGGCTTTGAAGAGCTGCACGAAAGCTCGTCGCTCGAAGAGCCCAAGTATCGCTCCAAAACGGCGCGCGAGTACGTCGACCGCGCCATCGGCTGGATCGAGGATCATCCCGGCACGCCGTACTTCATGTACCTGCACGTGTTCGATCCGCACCATCAGTACGAGCCGCGGCTTCCCTATGCGGCGGCCTTCGACAACCCGGCCGGGCGCGACGAGCACGAGAAAGAGCGCGAGGCTTCGCGCAAGTTCATTCACGAAGAGATGCGCGGCCGCGGCCTGCCCAACCCCGAGGAACTGAAGAAGGCCGGCATCGACGCCGACAAGTGGGTGAAGTACGAGATGGGCTGGTACGACGGCTCGATTCTCGGCATGGACGCCGAGGTCGGCCGTCTGGTCGAGCGCCTGCGCGCCCTCGGCCTCGAAAAGGAAACGCTGTTGGTGTTTTTTGGCGACCACGGCGAAGGCTTTGGCGACCATGGCAGCATGTGGCATGGTTACACGGGCTATGGCGAGTTGGCGGACGTGCCGATGATTTTCTACCGTCCCGGCGTGGTGCCGGCCGGGTTGCGAATTCCCGAAACCGTTCGGAATCTCGACCTGATGCCGACCGTGCTCGACCTGAGTGGACTGCCGATTCCCGAAAAAGCCCAAGGCCAGAGCCTGGTTCCGCTGATGGCGGCGGCGCGCGAGGCCGGAGAGGGCGGATCGCCCGAGGCCATCGACGCCGCCGCGGCGAAACTTGGCTGGACACCGCAGCCCGCCGTCACCGAAAAATCCGACGACCCGCAGGGGGAGAATCCCAAGGGGCTGCTCTCTTACGCCATCGTCGACGGCGGCTGGAAGCTGGTCCACAACGTGAAGAGCCCCGACCAGCGGCCGGAGTTTGAACTTTACAACCACGCCGAAGATCCGCTCGACACCAAAAACGTGCTCGGCGAGCACGGCGACGTGGCCGAGCAGCTCAAAACCAAGCTCGGCAAGTGGCTCGAAAAGGTCGAAAAGGAAAAACTGCCCCCGGGCGAATCCACCGAAGGCGTTTCGGAGAAGGAACTCGAACGCTTGCGGAGCTTGGGGTACGTGCAGTAGCCGGTGGAGCGCGGGCCCGCAGCGGGCGCGATCCGCGAATGACCGAAGCAAGAAGGAGGAATTCGGGTGCAGAGAGTGGCGATGGTTACAGGAGCCGGCAGCGGCGTGGGACGGCAGGCCGCGCTGGCGCTTTCGCGCGAGGGCTACGCGGTGGTGCTGGTGGGGCGGCGCCGTGAACGGCTGGAGCAAACCGTCGGCGAATTCGCCACCGACGCCGCGCCATCGCTCGTCGTTGCCGCCGATGTCGGCGACCCGGCGGCCGTGCGCGATGTTTTCGCGCAGGTGGAGAAACAATTCGGGCGGCTCGACGTGTTGTTCAACAACGCCGGTATCGGCGCGCCTGCCGTGTCGCTCGAGCAGCTTACCTATGAGCAATGGAGAGCGGTGGTCGACGTCAACCTGACCGGTGTGTTTCTCTGCACGCAGGGCGCCTTCGCGCTGATGAAGAGCCAGACTCCGCGCGGCGGGCGCATCATCAACAACGGTTCGATCTCGGCGCACACGCCGCGGCCCAACTCCGCGCCCTACACCGCCACCAAGCACGCCGTGACCGGTCTTACCAAATCGGCGGCGCTCGACGGGCGGGCCTTCGACATCGCCTGCGGTCAGATCGACATCGGCAACGCCGCCACCGACCTTACCGCGCGCATGAAAAACGGCGTTCCGCAAGCCAACGGCACCGTCGCCGCCGAGCCGACCATCGACGCCGCGCATGTGGCGCAAGCGGTGGTCTATATGGCCGGCCTGCCGCTCGAAGTCAACGTTCTCTCGATCACCGTGATGGCGACGCAGATGCCGTTTGTCGGCCGCGGCTGACGGGGTTGGGAATCAGGCACGAGAAACCATCGGGAAATGACAAAGCCCCAGCGGAACCGGCGACGACCTGAGGTCTGATCCGCCGGCCCCGCTGGGGCTCGTATCCAAAAGGGTCGGTTCTCTTTTCGATCAGAGAACTACTTCTTAGTCTTTTTCTCTTGCTTCAATTTCCGCTTTTCTTTCGGACTAAGAAGGGCCTTTTTCTGTTGTTCTCTTCCGCCCTTGTCTTTTTTTCCCCGATCACCCATATATGCTCTTCTCCTGACTACGAGAAAGGACTTGGCCGGGAACTTGTCCCGAGGCCGGTCTTCGAACAATGAGGACCGCTTCGATTATGACATGGCCGGGGAGGAAATGGAGCGATCGGGAGCGCTGCAAAGCACAGTGAAAATGCAGCTCCAGCCTCGCCCCAGGGCACAACCCGCGCAACCCAGGAAACAGAACCGGCGGGTGGGGTGCGGGATGCGAGCCCCCCAAGCCGAGGCAGGATCAACAACAACAGAGCCGCAGGCGTAAGCCGGCGGGCCGAAGCGCCAAACTGTCGGTGGGCCGCGACGACAAGCCGCAGCGAAATCGCGGCCTTGGCGGTTCGTGTTGGGGGCGGGGCGCCAGCGCGGAAGGTGCTTCGAGATGCAGGTGCTCGGCCTTTCGACCGAAACGTTCCGACCGAGACGTTTCGACTCCGCCGCGTCACCCCGGCCTTCGTGCCGCCTCGGCCCGCCGGCTGACGCCCGGGACTCTGTTTTCGCGCTTCCCGGCTTCGAGCGTAGACCTCGCTTGCTGGATGATGAGAAGGGACGGATGAAACAAGCTTTCGATGTGATTGTGCTCGGCGCCGGCGCGGCGGGTTTGATGTGCGCCATCGAGGCCGGCAAGCGCGGGCGGCGGGTGGCCGTGCTGGAAAGCAACGACCGCATTGGGCGCAAGATCTTGATCTCGGGCGGCGGCCGCTGCAACTTCACCAACTGGCATTGCCGCGCCGACGATTTCCTTTCTGCGAATCCTCATTTCTGCAAGTCGGCGCTGGCGCGCTATGGGCCGGCGGAATTCCTCGCGCTGGTCGAAAAGCACGGCATCCGCTATCACGAGAAGACCCTGGGGCAGCTCTTCTGCGATCGCTCGGCGCGCGACATCACGGGCCTTCTGGAGCGCGAGTGCGCCGCGGCAGGTGTACGTATCGTGCTCAACACGCGTGTCCGGTCGGTGACCAAGCCGGGCGCGTTCGCGGTGCGCGCCGGGGACGCTGAGTTCCGCGCCGCGTCGCTGGTGGTGGCCACCGGCGGACTTTCGATTCCAAAGCTCGGCGCCACGGCGTTCGGTTACGAGCTGGCGCGGCAGTTCGGCCTGGCGGTCTGCGCAACGCGCCCGGCCCTGGTTCCGCTCACCTTCAGCGCCGATGACCGCGCGCGCTACAGCGCGTTGGCGGGAGTATCGTGCGAGGTGATTGTCTCGCACGGCAAACGCCGCTTCCGAGAGAAGATGCTGTTCACGCACCGTGGCCTGAGCGGGCCGGCGATCCTGCAGATTTCTTCCTATTGGGATAGCGCCGCCGCGCTGTCGATCGACCTTGCCCCCGGCCTCGACGCAACAGCCGCGCTGCGCGAGCCATACGCACCGCGCAACCTGGCGGCGGCCCGCGGAGCGCTCCGCGAAATATTGCCCAAGCGCTTGGCGGACCGCTGGCTCGAACTCCACGCCCCCGAGAAATGGAATAACCCCAGCCTTGCGGAACTGGAACGTCGCATCCACGATTGGCAGATCGTGCCCGAGGGCACCGAGGGTTACGAGAAAGCGGAAGTCACCGCGGGAGGCGTGAGCACCGCCGAGCTATCCGCCAAGACCATGGAGAGTCACAAAATGCCTGGCCTGTTTTTCATCGGCGAAGTCGTGGACGTCACCGGCCATCTGGGCGGCTTCAACTTTCAGTGGGCCTGGGCCTCGGGGTTTTGCGCCGGGCAGGCGGCGTAGCGGCGGTCGCTGGCGCCTGTCTCAAGCCGCCACTTTGTTCGACTGCAACAGAATAGCTTTCGGGATTTCCACGCCCAGCAACTGGACGGACTGGAGGTTGACCACCGAGCGCTTGGCGTGGAAGGCCTTGTTCCTTTCTTTCACGAAGGGAAGGCCCCGTAGCGCAGGGCTCGAAGAGACCTGCGGCCTTTCCCTGTTCACCCCCACCCGCATACCATTCGCCCCCGTGGCGAACGGAAGCCCAAAACCGCAGGTCTGGGAAAACCAACCCTGCGCTACGGGTCCGGAGGCGGTGGTCTTCCCAGGCGGTGTGTCCAGCAGCCTCCGGGCGATCCGGTCGCGCGCCTCAGGCGCCTGCTATACTACGCAACCTTGTGCGTGCCGAGGGTATCGAGCTTCTGGACCAGCGTCGGCACTCCTCCCGGCTTGCTGACCGCCTTTACCGGCTGCTTTCTCCTCCGGCGCCGGTTCTCCACAATCCTCAGGAGCTGAAAATCGATGCGCCGCTGGGGCGCTGGAACCTCTACCTGGGCGGCGCTGGGGCTTCGCCCGACGGCTACGTGAATCTCGACATCGTCGTGACGGCCGGCGTGGACGTCTGCGCCAGCGCCGACTCCCTTCCCTTCCCGCCTAACGTCTTCCAGCGCATCGAGTGCGACGCGGTGCTCGAACACGTCGAATGGCCCGAACGCGTCGCGCGCGAAATCGAGCGCGTGCTGGCGCCCGGCGGGTTCGCGCATCTGGTCGTGCCGTTCTGCCATCCCTTGCACGAGTACCCCAAGGATTTTCGCCGTTACGCGCCCGACGGCCTGCAGCCAGCTTGCCGGCGGCCTCGAGGTCGTCGCGGCAGGCTGGCGAACCGGCCCCACCGCGACGCTGCTGATCGTCCTGCTCGAATACGTCAAGATCTGGCTGCCCTGGCGGCCGTTGCGCGCGGTGGCGCACGGGGTTTTGGGCTGGCTGCTGTTTCCGCTGCGCTATCTGGACCTGCTGTTGTGGAGGTCGCCGCGCTCGGCGCGCCTGGGGAATCACTGCTATGTGTGGCTGCGGAAGCCGCTGAGCAAGCGCGCGGCCTAGCGGAGTTGGGTGCGCGGGCCGCCGGCCGGCCGCGTCGGCGTGCACGCCGACGTTGGCCGCTACCCCTACCTGTGCCTCCGGAACGGAGTCCTACCCCAGACACAGAACGTCGACCTCCAGGTCGACGCCGCCGGCCGGAGGCCCGCGCCACTGGCGAGCGGTCTCCCCGCTTCTGGAGCCATTGCGCGCAACGCGTCGCGGGTAAGAGACCTTCGACAATGCTCTATAATGACCCGCTACGCCTTCTTTCGGGCGTGTGGAATCGGGCTGTGGAAAGACATAGCGGCCGCCTTGCCGTCCGGGACTTGGTACCGGGTTCGCGGCGCGCGGTGCATGCCCCGCCCCTGTCCGTCCGCCGCAAACCTTCGTAATCGGCGAAACTAAATAGAACTGTGCCGCCGCGCAGCGGCCTCATCTCATCGATGCGGTCTTCCAGAAGACCCCCCAGCAAACACCATGGCTCAACTCAACAAATACAGCTCCCGCATTACGCAGCCGAAATCGCAAGGCGCGTCCCAGGCAATGCTCTATGCCACCGGCATGACCGACGAAGACATGAACAAGCCGCAGGTCGGCATCGGCAGCGTGTGGTACGAAGGCAACCCCTGCAACATGCACCTGCTGCTACTCGCCGCCGAGGTCAAGAAGGGTGTCGATGCCGCCGGCATGGTGGGCATGCGCTTCAACACCATCGGCGTCAGCGACGGCATCTCGATGGGCACCGAGGGCATGAGCTTCTCGCTGCAGTCGCGCGACCTGATCGCCGACTCAATCGAGACGATGATGGGCGCGCAGTGGTACGACGCCAACGTTTCGATCCCCGGCTGCGACAAGAATATGCCCGGCTGCGTGATGGCCATGGGACGATTGAATCGCCCCGCGCTGATGGTTTACGGCGGCACCATCCGCGCCGGCTGCGGCGAGGGCAAGGGAAACGAGAAGCTCGACGTGGTGTCGGCATTTCAAAGCTACGGCCAGTTCCTGTCGGGATCGATCAACGAGGAGCAACGCAAGGACATCGTGCGCCACTCGTGCCCGGGCGCGGGCGCCTGCGGCGGCATGTATACGGCCAACACGATGGCGTCGGCGATCGAGGTGCTCGGCATGAGCCTGCCCTACAGCTCGTCGACGCCGGCCGAAGATCCGCTCAAGATGGAAGAATGCTTCGCGGCCGGGAAAGCCATCCGCGGCCTGCTCGAACTCGATCTCAAGCCGCGCGACATCATGACGCGCGAGGCGTTCGAGAACGCCATGGTGCTGGTTACGGTGCTGGGCGGCTCGACCAACGCCGTGCTGCACCTGATCGCCATCGCGCGATCGGTCGGCGTCCCGCTAACCATCGCCGATTTTCAAAGCGTCAGTGACCGCGTCCCGATGCTCGCCGATTTCAAGCCCAGCGGCCGTTTCGTGATGGAAGATCTGCACGCGGTCGGCGGCACGCCCGCCGTGATCAAAATGCTGATCGCCGAAGGACTGCTCAACGGCGATTGCATGACGGTCACCGGCAAGACCCTCAAGGAGAACGTCAAGGATCTTCCCGGCCTCAAACAAGGCCAGGAAATCGTGCAGCCGCTGTCAAAGCCGATCAAACCCAGCGGCCACATCCAGATCCTCAAGGGCAATCTGGCCCCGGAAGGCGCGGTCGCGAAGATCACCGGCAAGGAAGGCCTGCGCTTTTCCGGGCCGGCGCGCGTCTACGATTCCGAAGAAGACATGCTGCACGCGCTCGAGCGCAAAGAGATCGGCAAGGGCGACGTGATCGTGATCCGCTACGAAGGGCCCAAAGGCGGGCCAGGCATGCCCGAGATGCTCACCCCGACCTCGGCCGTGATGGGTGCCGGCCTCGGCAAAGACGTGGCGCTGCTCACCGACGGCCGCTTTTCGGGCGGCTCGCACGGTTTCATCGTCGGCCACATTACCCCCGAAGCGCAGGAAGGCGGCCCCATCGCGCTGGTGCGTTCGGGAGAAACCATCACCATCGACGCCGGGCAGAACCTGATCAGCGTCGATGTCTCCGACGAAGAACTGGCCAACCGCCGCAAGCAATGGACCATGCCCGCTTACAAAGCCGAGCGCGGCACCCTCGCCAAATACATTCGCCTGGTCAAGAGCGCCAGCGAAGGCTGCGTCACCGACGAATAGCCAGCGGCAGGCGGCAGCCGCGCGCAGGTATAACCGGAGACCAAGGCCACCGGGTTCGCGATTTGAGGAAACAAGCCGCGGGCGGAAGCCCGCGGCCTGCGTCGAATCGCCGCGGGAGTGGCATCGTGCGGCTCCGCCGCTTGTCAACAACAAGGCTTCCCGACGATTTCCCTACATTGCATCTCGCGGATCCGTGCTTGGCACTTGTCTGCCAACCGGCTGCGATTGGGCGGGCGGGCATTGGGCAGGCCGGAGCCCTGCCCCACTTGTCCGGCGGCGCCTGGTGTTTCCCGGGCCGCCCATGGTTGTCCCGAATTGACACGCCACTCCGGCTCGTGCGGATTTAAACTAAGAAGCTAGTATGGACCTCAAAACCAAAGCCGAAACCCTGCGCGCCCTCCACGCCGGCGGGCGCATTCTCGTCCTGGTGAATGCCTGGGACGTCGCCAGCGCTCGCGTTGTCGAAGCCGCTGGGGCCCCCGCCGTCGCCACCAGCAGCGCCGGCATCGCCAACGCACTCGGCTACGCCGACGGCCAGCAGATCCCGCGCGAGGTCATGATCGAAGCCATTGGGCGCATCGCGCGCGCCGTGGACGTGCCGCTCAGTGCCGACGCCGAAGCCGGTTACGGACCCACGCCCGAGGACGCCGCCGAGACCGCGCACCAGATCCTGGCGGCGGGCGCGGTAGGAATGAATTTCGAAGACGGCACAGGCAGCCCCGCCTCGCCGCTGCTTTCGATCGAGCTGCAGGCCGCGCGCATCAGCGCCATTCGCGAAACGGCCGCTTCGGCGGGCGTGCCGCTGGTGCTCAATGCGCGCACCGACGTCTACCTCGCCGCGGTCGGCCCCGTCGAGACGCGCTTCGAGGAAACCGTGCTCCGCGCCAACGCCTATCGCGAAGCCGGCGCCGATTGCCTGTTCGTGCCCGGCGTCACTGACGCGAAAACGATCGCGGCGCTGGTGGAAGCGATCCACGGCCCGCTCAACATCCTCGCCGGAGAGGGCGCCCCGCCGGTCGCCGAACTCGAGCGCCTCGGCGTCGCCCGTGTCTCGGCCGGCTCGTCGTTCATGAGGGCCTGCTACACCCGCGCCCGCGAAGTGGCCCGCGATGTATTCACAACCGGATCCTGGGACAGCCTGCTCGACGATGCGATTTCCTATCGGGAAATGAATGCGCTCGTCAGCCAACGGAAAAGCGCCTCGGCCAAGGGGTAGTAGCGCCGTACCGCGCGTCGGGTCTACGATGAGAACATCGTAGTCGTAGCGTGCATGCACGGACGCCGTGCCCCCAGCAAATGGAAAGGCCGAACCTGAGCCCAGCGGAAACAGGTTGCAGCCCGGCAAGCTCGTGCCGCGCCGTTTGTGGACATCCTTCAAAATGCTAACCTGAGGCGTTCACGGCGACGGCCCTCGCGCCGTTCGATTCCCTGAGACAAAATCCAAGCATGAGAGTAGAGCCCCGTCTCTCGCGCGGCTTGCGCGACCTATTACCCGAGCAGATGCTGGCGCGCCAGCGCATGGTCGATACCATCCGCGGCGTTTACGAGTTGTATGGCTTCTCGCCGCTCGAAACGCCGGCGGTCGAATACCTCGACGTGCTATCGGGCTCGGCCGGGCAGGAGGCGCAGCAGTCGATCTTTCGCGTGTCGAACCCCGAGGACGAGGCGCTCGGGCTACGCTTCGATCTGACCGTGCCGCTGTCGCGCGTGGTCTCGCAGTATCAGCAGGAACTCGTGCTGCCGTTCCGGCGCTACCAGGTCTCTTCGGTGTGGCGTGCCGACAAGCCCGAGCCGGGGCGCTTTCGCGAATTCATGCAGTTCGACCTCGACTCGGTGGGCGCGCCGTCGGAAGTCGCCGACACCGAGATCATGGCGGCGATGTGTGACACGCTCGAAGCGCTGCAAGTCGGCCCCTATCGCGTGCGCTTTTCGAGCCGCAAGATCCTCAACCTGCTGCTCCAGCACGCCGCGATCGCCGAAGAACAAGGCGCCGACGTCTTCCGCGTGCTCGACAAGCTCGACAAGATCGGCTTCGCCAAGGTGCGGCTCGAGCTGACCACCGGATACACCGACGACTCGGGCGATGCGATCCGCGGCGTCGGATTGAGCGGCGAACAGGTCGACAAGATCGAGCAGTTTCTCGCCATCCAGGGCGACCGCGCCGCCGTTCTTGATCAACTCGAGGCCTTGTTCGCGAACGTCAGCGCCGCCGCCGAAGAGCTGGCGGTCATCCGGCGGATCTCTTCGCATCTCGAAGCGCTTGGCTATCAAAGCGACCGCATCGCGTTGGACGTCAGCATCGCGCGTGGCCTGGCCTACTACACAGGCCCGGTCTTCGAAGCGAATCTGCTTGACGCTCCCGAGTTCGGCTCGGTGTTCGGCGGCGGCCGCTACGACGACTTGGTCAAGCGATTCACCGGCCAGAGCATCCCTGCCACTGGCGCCTCGATCGGCGTCGACCGGCTGCTGGCGGCGCTGCTCAAGCTCAACCGCATCCCGACCCGCAAGACGACGACGCAGGTGCTGGTCACCGCCATGGACCCCAACCTGATGGGCGAGTATCTCCAGATCACCTACGAGCTGCGCCGCGCCGGCATTCGCACCGAGATCCATGTCGGCCAACCCAAGCGCCTGGGCAAGCAGATCCAGCGCGCCGACCGCCTCGAAATTCCCTTCGTCGTCATCATGGGATCCGACGAAGCCGCCCGCGGCGTGGTCACCCTGAAGGAAATGGCCGAAGGCCGCGAGAAGGCCACCGAGGTGGCCGCGCACGAGGAGTGGAAGTCCGCCCGCTTCGGCCAGCAGGAAGTCTCCCGCGCCGACCTGCTCAAAACCTTGCAGGGACTGCTCGCCTAGCAACCCGCCGGCGAACCCGCGCGAGGTCGAAAATCCAACCGCGGGGCGCCCGGGCGCAAGAATATCGTCCGCAGGGGCCACGGGCAATGTCAAACCTCGTCGTAGGGTATCCACTCCGCGGGAATAGCAGGGGAAATCCGGACCCCGTACCGGTACAACCACCGACACGAATTCTGGTACGCGATCCGGCTACCAGCGCAGGCGCGCGATGCGACAGCTATACGCCGTGAGGGCCGCGGAAGCCGACGTCGCGAACCGAACCGCCTCCCGACCCACCGGCAAAAACCCTTGCAAAACGAACGGATCCAGTTGCGGCGAGCGAGTCAAAATCTCTTTTGTAGCAGCCCTGACAACGGTACATCCCCGGCACTTAGCCACCCTAGTACAGCGCAGTTTTTGACGCTCAATCCGCTCGTCATGGATCCTGGTAACCCCAAGCCTCCGGCGGTGGTCTAACGTAGCATTCGGGACCGAATCCAACAAGGACCCATGATAGAATGGGGCAATGCTTCGGCTCGTTCCGGGAAGGTTGTCTTTGCGAATACTCTACGCCCCAGTACTAATACTACTGAGCATCGTTGTAGCGGGTGCCGGTTTCGCCCAGACGGTGGAAAATCGCCCTGCCGAAAAGAGGGACACTTCGTCTCCGGCCGGCCAGGCAGGCCAAACGGAGACAGGCTTTCCCAACGCTCCGGCCGCCAAGCCGGGCGAGAATCTCCCCTCGACGATCACCATGCCCGATCTGTCGGAGATGAAGGGCGAAAACGGGGCCACTCCCGTGGCCCAACAGGATGCGCCTGCCGCGACCGGCCAGCAGACACTGCCCGACTACCACATCGGCGCCGGTGACGTGCTCAAGATCAGCGTCTGGCGCGAACCGGAAGTTTCGGTCGATGGAGTTGCCGTCCGCTCGGATGGCAAGATCTCGCTGCCGCTGATCAAAGAAGTCGTTGCCGTGGGCCTTGCGCCGACCGATCTCGAGACGATCCTTACCCGCGAGTTTTCCCACTACATCAACAATCCCGCGGTGACCGTGATCGTCAAAGAGATCAACAGCCAGAAGGTTTACCTGGTGGGCGGCGTCGTTCGACCGGGCGCGCTTCCCTTGCGGACTCCCATGACGGTATTGCAGGTGCTGTCCGAGGCGGGCGGCTTGACCGATTACGCAAAAAGGAAGAAAATCTACATTTTGCGGAAGGAAGGCGGTCACGACTCCCGCCTGCAGTTCAACTACGAGGCCGTCCTCAAAGGGGACAACCCGGAGCAGAACATCCCCGTGCGGGCCGGCGACACGATCGTCGTCCCCGAATAAGACCGACCGCCTCTCGTCTACCTCCACTCGACGCCCGTCCCGCATGAATCTGACCGGGTGTCATGAAGCCGCCGTTGTCGCAAGGATGGCCAGGTCCTTTGCGAGGGAGGAACGCTACGCTTGAACGTCCTGGGGGTTTCGGCCTACTACCATGACTCGGCCGCCTGCCTGGTGCACGACGGGGAGATTCTCGCCGCCGCCCAGGAAGAGCGCTTCACCCGCAAGAAACACGACCACCGCTTCCCGGCCCACGCAGTCGAATACTGCTTGCGCGAGGCAGGCATCCGGCCGGATGACCTCGATTACGTCGTTTTCTACGACAAGCCGCTGCAGAAGTTCGAGCGGCTGCTGGAGACCTACCTCGACTACGCACCCTCGGGCATCCGCTCGTTCCTGCAGGCCATGCCGCTGTGGCTGCGCGAGAAGCTCTGGATGCGCGAGCAGATCGCGCGCGAGTGCGGCTTCGAAGGCGAGGTGCTGTTTACCGAGCACCACGAGTCGCACGCCGCCAGCGCGTTTTTCCCCTCGCCGTTCGAGTCGGCGGCCATTCTGACCATCGACGGCGTCGGCGAATGGGCCACCAGCAGCTACGGCTACGGCCGCGGCAACGAAATCCATCTGCAGGCCGAGACGCACTTCCCGCATTCGCTCGGGCTGCTCTATTCCGCGTTCACCTACTACACGGGCTTCAAGGTCAACTCCGGCGAGTACAAGGTGATGGGCCTGGCGCCCTACGGCGAGCCGCGCTACGTACAGAAAATCCTCGACGAGCTGATCGACTTGCGCGAGGATGGCTCGCTGCGCCTGAACATGAAGTATTTCAACTACTGTCAGGGGCTGACGATGACGAACCGCGCCTTCGATCGGCTCTTCGACGGCCCGCCGCGCAAGCCCGAGACGCGGCTGACGCAGCGTGAGATGGACCTGGCGCGCTCGGTGCAGGAAGTTACCGAGTTGGCGATGCTGCGCATGGCGCGCCACGTTCAGCGCGAAACCGGCGAGAAGAACCTCTGTCTGGCGGGCGGCGTGGCGCTCAACTGCGTCGGCAACGGCCGCATTCTGCGCGAAGGCCCGTTCGAGAACATTTGGATTCAGCCCGCGGCCGGCGACGCCGGCGGAGCTCTCGGCGCGGCGCTGTCGGTGTGGTACCAATACCTGGGCAACAGCCGCAATGTTGCCAACATGTGCGGTACCCGCGGCGACGGGATGAAGGCCGCCTACCTCGGTCCGTCGTTTTCGGCGGAAGAGATTCAGCGGACGCTCGACGGCTATGGCGCCAGCTACCGCCGGCTGCAACGTCCGGAGATGATCCGCAAAACCGCCGAAGCCCTGGCCGAAGGAAAAATCGTGGGCTGGTTCCAGGGGCGCATGGAGTTCGGCCCGCGTGCGCTGGGCGCCCGCAGCATCCTGGGCGATCCGCGCTCGACCGAGATGCAGGCGATGATGAACTTGAAGATCAAGTTCCGCGAAAGTTTCCGGCCGTTCGCCCCCTCGGTGCTGCGCGAAGCCGTCGCCGATTACTTCGAGATGGATTGCGACTCGCCCTACATGCTGCTGGTCGCGCCGGTGCGCGAGGACATTCGCATCGCGATGTCGGAGCAGCAAAGCAGTCTGTTCGGCATCGAGAAGCTCAACGTGCCGCGCTCGACGGTCCCCGCCATCACGCACGTCGATTATTCGGCGCGGGTGCAAACCGTGCGCGCCGAAGAGCAGGGCGTCTACTACGACCTGATTGCCGAGTTCGCGCGCCTCACCGGCTGCCCGCTGGTCGTCAACACCTCGTTCAACGTGCGCGGCGAGCCGATCGTGTGCACCCCCGACGACGCGTTCCGCTGTTTTATGCGAACCGAGATGGACGTGCTCGTCGTCGAAGACTTCGTCCTGCACAAGCGCGACCAGGGCAAGTTTGTCGACGACGTCGAGTGGCAGAAGGAGTTTCAACTTGACTGAGCGGGGGCAAAGGACCGCGCGGCAGGCCCGCAAGTCGGCGCTGATGGTGGCGGGCGTATTCACGCTGCTGGCGGCCTGGAACGTGTATCGAGAGCGCCCCGCCGTGTATTTCACGCTGGGGGCGCTGGCCCTGGTGCTGGGGCTGGTCGGGCTGGTTTGGCCGCGTGGCGCTGTCGCGTTCGATCGGGGCTGGATGCTGCTGGCCGGCGCGCTGGGTTACGTCAACAGCCGCATCCTGCTGTCGCTGATGTTTTACGGAGTGATGACGCCCTACGGCTGGCTGATGCGTCTGTTCGGTCGCAACACGATGAACCGTCGCGGGCGCGGAGCCGAGACGTACTGGATTCCGCGCAAGAGAACGCGGCAGGCGCCGGCCCAGTTCGAGCGGTTGTTTTAGACTCTGGGCCGCTGGGCGCCCGGCCTCGCGAAGCGCCACTCAGAGCCGCAAGCGTGAGCTTGCGCAAAGAGTTCGGGAACGGCGCTGTTGGCCTGGGTTGTATAGAGGTACGAGAGCGCCCAGCGCGGGCTGACGCCCGCGGCTCTGAGTGGCGTTTTGCGGCATTCGCGGTGAGACTGCGGCGCTTGCGGCGAGAACATGGCCTTCGCGCCTGCACCGCCCGTTAACGGCTCCGGCCGAAACAAAGGAATCCTATGGCGAAAATGTCTCTGGTCGCGGAGTTTGCCCTGTTCCTCAAGGAGAACAAGAAGCTCTGGCTGCTGCCGATCGTGTTGACCCTGGTGCTGCTGGGCGCGCTGCTGGTGTTCGCGCAAAGCTCGGCGCTGGCGCCGTTTATCTACACGATCTTCTAACGTTCTTCCCTGTTTCTGGTGTAAGAATTCACGTAATCGGGCACCGGCACGCCGTCCGGCAGCAGCGCGTCGCGTTCCGCCGGTCCCCACACCGACCGCGCCGGTAAGACGCCGGCCCATACCGGCAGATCCAGGTCGCTCTCTTCGTCGACCGGACCGCCGCCACGCACCTTGGCCGAGCACTCCTCCAGCGAAAACCGCACGATCAGCGTGGCGTCGAGTTCCTGGCGGTTGGGCCGCCGCGCATCCGACCAGCGGCCCGGCACGATGTGCTCCACCAGCAGCCGCATCGCCTCGTACTTCTCTGCTTCTCCAGTCACTTCCTCGCCCTCGCCGTAAATCACGACCGAGCGGTAATTGATGGAGTGGTGAAACGTCGAGCGCGCCAGCACCAGCCCGTCGAGCAGCGTCACGCTGATGCACGCTTTCCCGCCGCAGGTGGCCCGCAGCATGCGGTTCTTCTGGGCTCCGTGCAGATAGAGCCAAGACCCGCCGCGGGTGTAGGCGGTGGGGATCAGGCACGGCTCGCCTTCGTGCACAAAGGCCACATGGCAAACCAGGCCCTCGTCGAGAATGGCCTCGACCACGGCGCGATCGTAGACGGCCCGCTTGGCGGCGCGGCGGACCAGGGTCCGCGGAGTGGGAGCGGCGTTTTGGGGATGACTCTCGTTCATGGGTCGATGCGCACAGGGCGCTGCTTCTAGTAGAGCACGACGCGAGACTCGGGGAACAGAGGCGGGCTCGCAGAGGGGGCCGGCAAATCGCGCCCGTTGCTGCGTGCGTAAAGCAAGCTAGTAAGCGGGGCAAGGGGCTGGCGGAACTGGGCCGGTCGCGCGGTACTCGATTTTCTTGGGCGGCTGCGGGCCGTCGAACACAAGGTGCTCGATTTGCCGTTTCTCGACATGGGCGTCGAGGCCGAGTTGCTCGGTCAATTGCTCGGCAACCTGCTGGGGCGTCACGCCGCCGGTGCGAAACGACCTCGTATCAAGAACAAAATCGTAACGGCCCATATCGCCGGTTTCATTCAGAACTTCGGTATACAACTTGCGTTCCAGCAACCGCGCCACCTCGGTCAGGGTGCATCCACGGTACAGTCGCGGTTCTTCCAGAATCGATCGGCCCAAATAGGAAGGCTGGTTCTGCTCGGCCTCGACCAGGGCCTGGATTCCCCAGGGTATGCCCGCCTTCCTCGCGGGCAACCAGTCGTCGTCCGGACCCGAGGTTTCGATATCGCAAGAGGCGCTCTTCGAGACGGCTGTGAAAGAGCCCTGGGCCGGAACTCGCATCGCCAGCACGGAGGCTTCGCGCCTTTCGCGGTGTACGGTCAGCGAGAGTTCTTCCATCAGGATCTCGCGCGCCAACCCTCGCAGGATCGTCGGGCAATGCCCCTCGACGTCGTAAGCGAAATAGAGCAGATAGAAGTCGTCAGCGGCCATCCATGCGGGTCCCCGGATGCGGAGCTGATTGGTGCGGAAGGCGAACTCCAACAACGATCCAAAGCGTTCCACCGTGCAGAAACCGGGTGCGGATCGCTTGAGAGCGCCGCAGGGACTCATCCTATCGCGCGGGTCTTTGCCGACGCGCCGGATTTCCAGGCGGCTGACTTTGGCTTCGACAGACGGGGCCGCGTTCGGAGATTGGGCGTTCAAGGCCGCGCCCGCGGCCAGCAATCCGGAGAATAGCCACGGAATGAATCGCATTTTTCGATCCCCCAAAGCGAATGGATCCGTAATGCCGGTGGGTTTATTCTCTCACAATTGCCACGGACTGGCGATAGACTACAGCAACCTGGAGACCGATCGCGGCAGGCCGGCCCGGCCAGACCCCACCACTTCCTTGCGCTGCGCCGCGCTCTCAAGCACCTGCAGCCCGAAATGCTCGGCCAGTTCCTGGCAAGCCTTGATGCCGCGCACGCTGTTGCCGCGCGCTATCCGCCCGATAAGAGTCGGCTGCGAGTGGGAGCCGCCAAATCGCTCGCGGCCCCAGTGCGCGGACCGGCCTCTCTCTTGGTCGGCCGCATGGCGCGCCTATGCCAGCAGATGGCGGGCGATCAGGTTGCGCTGAATCTGGTTGGTTCCCTCGTAAATCTGAGTGATTTTGGCATCGCGGTAGAGGCGCTCGACTTCCTGGCCGCGAATGTAGCCGCTGCCGCCGAAGATCTGCACGGCGTTGGCGGTGTGCTCGACGGCGGCGTCGCTGGCGAAGCACTTCGCGATCGAGCACGCCATCGTGGCGCGGCTGCCGCTGTCGTGTTCGGTGGCGGCCGACCAGGTGAGTAGCCGCGCCGCGCGCAAATCCTTGGCCATATCGGCGAGCATCCACTGAATGCCCTGAAATTCGGCGATCGCATTGCCGAACTGTTTGCGAGTCTTGGCGTAAGCCACGGCGGAATCGAGAGCCGCTTGCAGAATGCCGACCGACAAAGCGGCGATTCCGATGCGGCCCTTGTCGAGCGCGCTCATCATCATGGGGAAGCCGCGATTGGGTTCGCCCAGCAGCGCGTCGGCGGGAAGTTTCACGTTGTCGAAATGCAGCGCTCCGACCTGCGACGCCCGCTGCCCCATCTTCGACTCCTTGCGGCCGGCGGAGAAGCCCGGCAGATCGCGATCGACCACGAACACGCTCATGCCCCGCTTGCCGAGGTCTTTGTCGGTGCGCGCCAGCACGATCGCATAGTCGCAGACCGGAGCGTTGTGGATCCAGATCTTTTCGCCGTTGAGCAGCCAGCCACCGTCGACGGGCCGCGCCGTGGTAACGATCGCGGAAACGTCGGACCCGGCGCCGGGTTCCGTGATGGCATATGCGCCACGCCGTCGCGCCTGCATCGTTGGCGCCAGGTACCGCTCCTTCTGGCGCGGCGTGCCGTATTGGCTCAGCAGCGTCGCCAACAGTTCCACCAGGCCGCACTGGTCGGCCACAGAAGCATAGCCCCGGGAAAGCTGCTCCATGACGAGCGCGTAGGAGAGCGTGTCGAGACCCGCCCCGCCGTCCTCTTCCCGAACGGTGATGCCGAACAGGCCGAGTTCCGCCATCTGTGCGTAAATCTCTTCGGGAAAACGCTCGCGCTCGTCGAGCTCTTGAGCAACCGGGCGGATCACCTCATCGGCGAAACGGGCGGTCGAACTTTGGATTTGCCGGTGTTCCAGGCTGAGGAGCATAAATCCGTGGCGCGGGCTTCCAGCCGGCGGCGTCGACCTCACGGTCGACGTTCTCAGCGCATCAGACCGCGACCGGCAGAGCCCCCGCAAAATACCCAACTGCAAGCGCGCCGCCTCACAAACGCAGCTAAACCAGCCGCCGCGCCTTCGCCACCTCGTCAATCGCCTGCGCCGCGACGCGGACCGCCTGATCCAGCGCCGAACGCGGAGCAATCAGCGGCGGAGCCAGTTCAAACGCCGTCCCGATGGCGTTCACCAAAACCCCCAGCTCGCGCATGCGCTTGACGACAGCCATCACGGTGTCGTCCGTAAACGCAGCCCGCGTCTTCTTGTCGCGCGTGAAGTCGACCGCAAGCCACATCCCCAGGCCGCGAACCTGCCCGACGATGGGGTGCTTCTCGAGCTCGGACTTCAGCGCATCGAGGAAGTAGGCCCCATTTTCCTTGGCGCGCGCCACCAGATTCTCGCGTTCATAAATCGCGAGGCTCGCGTTCGCGGCCGCGACCGCGCCAAGATGGCCGCCGAAGGTGTGCAGGTGCAGGAAGATCTCGACCGCGCCGGCGACCTCGGGCGTCGTCCGGATCCCACCCATCGGGGCATAGCCGGCCGTCATCGCTTTCGCCATCGTCAGGATGTCGGGAACAATCCCGAAATGATTGACGGCGAACCATTCGCCGGTGCGTCCAAAGCCGGTGATTACCTCGTCAGCGATCAGCAGAACTTCGTACTTGGTGCAGATCTCCCGCACGCGCTGCAAATAGCTCTTCGGCGGGATCTGCACACCGTTGGCCTGCATGATCGGTTCGGCAATGAAGGCGGCGACGTATTCGGGCCCTTCGTGCTGGATCTGCTGCTCCAGGTAGTTGGCGCAGAAGTCGGCGTAGGCTTCCTCTTCCATCCCGAAAGGATTGCGGTAGCAGGTGGGCGCCGGAATATGCGTATGCCCGGGCACCGCCGGCTCGGAGACATGCCGCATGTCGAGCCAGTCGCTGGCGCTGAGCGCCCCCATCGTCGCGCCGTGGTAAGCGTTCCAGCGCGAGATGATCTTGCGGGCGTGAGGCTTCGCGCCGCGATTGAGGTGATACTGTTTGGCAAGCTTGAACGCGGTTTCGACCGCTTCGGAGCCGCCGCTGAGAAACATCGACTTCGAAAGCGCAGTGGGCGCCAGGTGCGCCAGCCGGGCGGCAAGCCGTACCGTCGCCGGCGCCACATTGTTGCGGGTTCCCACGTAATGAACCGCGGCCAACTGCTCGGCGACGGCGCGCGCGATCTCCTGGTTCCCATAGCCAAGCGTATTGGCGCGCGTGTGCGCGGAAATCATGTCGAGATAGGTGCGGCCCCGGTTGTCATAGAGCTCCACCCCATCGCCATGCGTATAGATCTGAACGCTTTCCGCGGTAAGCCCCTGGCGGTGAACCATGGGAAGCAGACAGTAGTCCAACGCATCCTGCGCCAGATCTTCGTTGTGCGCCAGATCCTCCATCTCGCTCGGCAGTCGTTGCGGCTCGGCCATGGTCAATCCTCCTGCTCTCTCTATTCTCGCTATTTTTAGCTGCCGGCGGTGAGAGCCCTACGAGCACGTCGACCAGAGTTTGGCTTTGCCGGATACTCCCATGCGCTGCCCAAGTCCAAATCAACGTCCGCCCGCGACCGGCCTGCCCGAACGCCTGCACCCCAACCGCAGTCGCCTGGCTCGTCACCCGTGGCGTACACCTCCAGGTTTGCCGCTTCGCGATTCGATTCTTCGCGACGCAGGGCCCCGACGCTGAACCGCCCGCTGAACCGCAAACCTGCCGGCGTACGACCGATAGCTTCCCGAAACCCCATCCACAGCAAACCGGGCCGGTGACTCTCCTCGCAGCGGCGAAAACAGTAGGCGGAAGTCACAGGAGTGCAACAACCGGCGCAGTGATACAACAATCCCGGCGGCCTCGCCAGAAAGCATTCCCGCACCAGCCATATGTTACAGTCCGCTTGAGGGCACTCAGGCGTCGATACGAGCCTTGGCGCGCTGCGGACGAAACCGCGAAAACGCCCGCGCGTGCAAAGCTTATCCTCCAATGACCCGCGCTACGAAACGAACCGGGCTTGACCGCTGGAGGGTCTGTCTATGCCTCGTCGTTGCGACGACGGGTTGGTCACTATGCGCCGCCGCCGAAGAACCCCTCCCGCCGCCGTTCCGCGTCGAAGACATCCAACGGTTGGGAGTGGAGCCGGCGGTCTACGACCACATCCTCTCCCTCTACGCCGATGCGCAACAGCATCCGCGCGAGGCCGAGCCGCTGGGAAAGCTGGGCACAGCGCTGCAGGCCTACGGCATCTACGAGTTGGCCGAGACGTGTTTTCAGCGCGCCGCCGTGTTGAGCCCAGGCTCTTTCCGCTGGCTCTATCACCTGGGGATCGTCCAAGGCTGGATGGGCCGCTACGACGCGGCGATCGCAACCATGCGCCGCGCGGCCGCGCTGGAAGCCGGCTCCGGCTTGGCGCGCCTGCGGCTTGCCGAGTACCTGCGCGATACGGGAAGAGTGGATGAAGCCGTGACAGCGTTCGAGGCGCTCACCCGGGAAAAGCCGAAGCTGGCGATCGGGCACCTGGGGCTGGGCCGTGCGTTCTCCATGCTGGGCGAGTGGAGTCAGGCCGCGCAGGCGTATCAGAGCGCGCTCGGCGTGTTCGCCGACTACGCCGCCGCGCACTACGGGCTGGGTCTGGCCTACCGTCACCTGGGGCAAATCGAAAAGGCGCAGCTCGAGATGCAAGAGTACGAGCGTACCAAGCCCTTGACGCAGCCCTCCGAAGACCCCTTCGTCGCCGCCATCACCAAGATTGCCCAGGGCAGCCTCACCGAATTCGCCGAAGGCTCGCTGTACATCCGGCAGGGGCAGATGCAAAAGGCCGCAGCGGCGTTCGAGCGCGCCCTCGAATCGAACCCGCAGCTCGTATTAGCCCACACCAATCTGATCGTGATCTACGCGAAGCTGGGCCAGATGAAGAATGCGGAGCGTCACTTCCGGGAGGCTCTGGCGATCGCCCCGGGCTCGATCGAGGCCTACATGAATTGGGCGTCGGTGCTCGTTCTCCAGCACAAACCGGCGGAGGCAATCAGCGCGCTTTCCAAAGCGGTCGGGCTCAATCCGTACTACGCCGAAGCGCACGTGCAGCTCGGCTCGCTTCTGGAGGAATCGGGCCGGCGCGCCGAGGCTCTCGAACAGTACGACTTGGCCTTGCAAAACGATCCCACCCATCGCCAGGCACACTACCTGCTGGGCCGCCTGCTGGTGCAAAGCGGCAAGCTGCAGGAAGGCATCACGCATCTGCTTGCAACCATCGCCGTTGACGATGAAAAGACTCCCGTTTGCCTGCAAACGCTGGCGGCGGCCTATCGCTACGCCGGGCAGCTCGAGCAGGCGCGCACTTACCTCGAGCGCGCCTACCAGAAGGCCGACGAAAGGGGAATGGAGCAACTGGCGGCCCAACTCAAGCGGGAAGTCCAGAGCCTTCCCGCGCATACGCAGTGATGCCCAATCCCATATCCTTCGCCCGCAACCGAACAAGACGCCGCCGGCCGCCCAACCTCCCCGCCCTGTTGCTGGCTTGCGCCAGCCTGAGCGGGTTCGTCTCGCCGGCGCAGGCCGCCGAGGCTCTCTTCCGGGAAGCCGCCGAAGAGACCGGGCTGGCGTTTCGCCATTTCACGGGAGCGACCGGCGCCTATCTCACGCCGGAAATCATGGGCTCAGGCGTGGCGCTGCTGGACTACGACGGCGATGGCGATCTCGATGTTTACCTGCTCCAAGGCACCATCCTCGAAAGTGGCAAGTCCTCTGGCGATGCGCTCTTTCCCCCGCCAAAAGAACATTGGCCGGGCAATCGCCTGTTCCGCAACGAGCTGGTCGAGTCCGGGAAATTGCGATTCACCGACGTGACCGAGCAGGCGCACGTCGCCGGGAACGGCACGTACGCGATGGGCGTGGCGGTGGGCGACTACGACAACGACGGCGATCCGGATCTGTTCGTGTCGAATTTCGGCGCCAACCTGCTCTATCGCAACAACGGCGATGGAACCTTCAGCGACGTCACCAAGAAGGCGGGCGTCGGCGACGGCGCTTTTGGAGCCAGCGCCGCGTTTGTGGACTACGACCGCGACGGCGACCTCGACCTGTTCGTCACGCGCTACTTCGCGCTCACCGTTGCCGGCAACCGCGCCTGCTACAACGACGCCGGCGCGCGCGACTACTGCGGACCCGGCGAATATCCGCCGCTACCCGACCGCCTCTACCGCAACGACGGCAACGGGCGGTTTGTCGACGTCACACGCGAATCGGGAATCGGCGCCGCGTTTGGAAACGGGCTGGGAGTCGTGAGCGCCGATTTCAACGGCGATGGCTGGCCCGACATCTACGTCGCCAATGACAAGACGCCCAATCAACTTTGGATCAACCAGCACAACGGCCGCTTCGAGGATCAGGCGCTGATCTCCGGCTGCGCCTACAACGGAGACGCCCGGGCGGAAGCGGGCATGGGGATTACCGCCGCCGATTTCGACGGCGACGGCGACGAGGATTTGTTTGTCACTCACCTGCGCGGCGAAACCAACACTCTTTATGTCAACGACGGCTCGGGCCTGTTCGACGACACGACATCGATCTGGGGTCTGGCCCACACCAGCGTTCCTTTCACCAGCTTCGGAACCCTCTGGTTTGACTATGACAACGACGGTAGGCTCGACCTGTTCATCGCCAACGGCGAGGTGAAGGCGCTCCATGCTGCCGCGGACCCGCGGTTTCCCTACGCCCAGACGAATCAGCTGTTCCACAACAACGGGTCCGCGTTCGAGGAAACCACCGAACGCGGCGGTCCCGACTTCCAGCGCGCCGAAGTCAGCCGCGGCGCCGCGTTCGGCGACATCGACAACGATGGCGATATCGACATCGTCGTCTCGAACGCCAACGGACCCGTGCGTCTGTTGTTGAATGAAACCGGATCCCGCCGGCATTGGCTGCTGGTGCGGCTCGAGGCCACGAGCGCGCAGCGTGACGCGTACGGAGCGCGGGTTGGTCTGATCCGCAAGGGAAAGCCGGTGGTCTGGCGCCGCGCCGGAGCCGACGGCAGCTATCTCAGCGCAAACGATCCGCGCATCCACTTTGGGCTGGGAGAGGACGTCGAGGCGGCCAAGCCGGAGAAGCTGGTGGTCGTATGGCCCGGCGGCTCGCGGGAAAGCTTCGGAATCGGCGAGACCGATCGCGTCGTCACTTTGCGCAAGGGCCAGGGCCGCGCGGAGGAAAGCGCCGCCCCTTGATTCGGAAGCCGTTCGCCCGGGACGAGCTAGTCCGGGACAATCGGATTCGAGACGGAGGCGTTCGGGACAGTCGCCGTCGAACCGTTCTGCCGCTCCAGAATCTCCGAGTACATCTTCTCGAGCAGCGTGGCGTCGGAGAGACATTTCCGGAAGGCCAGAGAGGCGGCGCCTCGCAAGCGGATGTCGAGCCCCAGCCCGCTGACGGTAATCTTCACGCCTTCGAGTAACTCGGGCACGGTGTTGCGCCGCAGCTCCTCGTGGATGTAAGGCATCAGGACGTCTTCGCCGCTGATCGCATCGCCACCCAGGATGATGATCTCGGGATTGAGCAGATTGATGGCCCAGGAAAAGCCGCGCCCCAGCGCCCGGCCGGCCCGGCCCACGGCTTCGACCGCACAGCGGTCTCCCTGGCGCGCCTTCTCGAAAACGTCGGTCACGCGCATCGAATGATCTTCCAACCCAAGCCCGGCCCGTTCGCGATATTGGCGCACAATGTTCGGGCTGGAAGCGATCGCTTCCAGGCAGCCTCGTTGTCCGCAGTTGCACAGGTCGTCGGCGGCCGGGTCGACTTTGCAGTGGCCCAACTCGCCCGACATGTCTCGCCAGCCGTGCACGGCCTTGCCACCCAGAAAAATGCCGACGCCGATACCGCGCTCGACGATGACGAACAGGCCGCTCTCGTGCTGCTGCGCGCAGCCCAGCCAGCGTTCCGCCAACACGCAGGTGCGTTGATCGTGCTCGAAGAAGATGGGGTAGTCGAGGCACCTTCCCAGCTCTTGGACAAAGGGAAACTTTCGCCACCCCAGGTTGAACGCGGTCAGCCGCCCCTGTTCGTCGAGCACGCCGGGATGGCTTACGCCGATGGCCAGCACGCGCCCCGCCTGTCTGGCATCCAGATCGCGCAGCACGCGGCGGACTCCGTCCGGGATCCTGCCTACCGATAAGGGTTCGCCGAACTCGAAATCCTCTTCCCAGCGGCAGCGAATGTCGCCCACGAAGTTGGTCAGGGCGAACCGCATGCGGGTGCCTTCCAGATCGACCGCTACGAAATAGCCGGTCTCGCCGTTGAGGTTGAACACCTCGCGGGGCCGGCCCCCGTTGGACTGCAGCTCGCCGATTTTCTGGATCGCCCCGTTTTGCAGCAGCAGTCGAAGCGCATGGCTGACGCTGGCCGGGTTCAGGCCAGTCGCCTCGATCAAGTCGGCGCGCGTCATGGTGTGCCGCGTATAAAGAACTCGCAGGATCTCACGCAGCCAATGATTGGCCACCCTAGGCATCGTGGCCCTCGCAGAAAAATTCCATCTGAGTATCTTCTCATACCCGCGTACGGATCAGGGTCAAAAGCGTTGCCAACGGAGTATATAATTGGCTTTCGTTACACTTCCTTGTATCTCTTCGGGCCTGCGATACACATCACATTGAATACAAGGTAGTTAATGATTGTTTTTGGTATGTTTGCACGTCCCAAATCAACGTTGTTACAAGCTGTAGCCAAAGCATATCTTTTGCTTGACAATATAAGGTCGCCATTGTATAAGGGGAGATACTCTGACCCGACGGGCCAAGCGCTATCGGGTTGTTCACTGAGGGGGAACTATGAAGTTTGGTTGGTTGAAGGCGCGGCAGACACTGTCGAGCCTTCCTATGTTGAACGCAATCGTCCTGATCGGTCTGCTTGCGTTGGGAATGGGCATTCCGCTGTGGGCGCAGGAGGGCCTTTCCACCATACGCGGCACGGTCGCCGATTCCAGTGGAGCGGTGGTCCCGGGCGCGACCATCCGCGCGACCGAAGTGCAAACCGGCGTTACCGCCCGCGAAGCGACATCCGACGAACAGGGCAATTTCGAAATGCCCGGGCTAAAACGGGGGACCTACCGGGTGACCATCTCCCAAACGGGGTTCAAAACCTATGTGGCCGAGGACCTGCGGCTACAGGCCGACCAGATCCAGCGCGTGGATGCGGCGCTCGAAGTCGGCGAGGTGACCACGGAAGTCAATGTCAGCGCCGCCGCCACCGCCATCGAAACCGAGCAGGGCAAGATCGCCGCCGATTTCAGCGGCAAAACCTATCAGGAGTTTCCGCTGCCGGCCAACGCCTTTTCGGGGACCTACGGTGTTCTGGCGGTGATGCCCAACGTGCAGCGCGAGTCGGGAGACTGGGGAACCCCGATGCTCGCCGGTCAATCCCAGTCGCAGATGGCGCAGGACGGCATCAAGGAAGAGACACTGAACAGCCAGACGGTCAACATGGAAGCCGTCGAGGAACTCAAACTGGTCAGCGTCAACAACACGGCCGAATACGCCCGGCCGGGATATTTCGACACGATCACCAAGAGCGGCAACAACGAATTCCACGGTTTGGCCTCCTACTACCACCGCAACTCGGCCCTCGGAGCGCGCAGCTACTTCGAGCCGGAAAAGACGTTTGACCTCTATCACACCTTCAACCTGAGCGCCTCAGGTCCGATCATTAAGAACAAGACGTTTTTCTACGCCCTGTGGAACGGCGAGCGCATCCCCGGTTCTTCGTTCAAGGTGACGACCGTTCCCACTCAGCAGTTCCGCAATGGAGATTTCTCGCAACTGCTTGACGTCAGCAGCCCGATCACGATCACCGACCCGCTGACCGGCGAGCCGTTTCCCAACAACGTGATTCCCCAGAACCGCTTGAGCGGCGTGACGCAGCAGGTGCAGGATGAATTTCTGCCGCTACCCAACCTGGGCGCCGCCGGCGCGCTGTCGCGGAACTTCTCGTGGGTGCACCCCTATCCGGGCGATCAGTACTACGCCGACGTGTTCTCGGTGCGCGTCGACCACAACTTCAACAGCAAGAACTCGATGTACGGCCGCATCCAGAGCTACCTGCCGCGCTACGTACTCTCGGGCAACTATCCCGCCTCGGTCTGGACGCGGACGCGACAGAGCTACTCCTGGGTTTTGCGCGACACGCAGGTGTTTTCGCCCGCCCTCATCAACACGGTGACTTTTGGGGGCAACCGCGACCGTTACGTCGACGGAGAGCAAGTCGACGGCGTGCAGCCGGGGTCGGGCGCCGATATCGTCAACCAGCTCGGCTTGACGGGAGTGAACCCGCAAGGACTGTCGACACCGCAAGGTTCTCCCGTCTTCAATATCGACGGCTATAGCTCGATTCAGATCCGCCCCGGGGGCATCTCGATTCCCGGCAAGAACTTCACTTTCGCCGATTCGTTGAGCTGGGCCACGGGCAAACACGTCGTCAAGATCGGCGGCGAGTTGCGCACCTATCGCGACTTGAACGGCCAGGTTCCCAACGACAACTATGGGAACTACAGCTTCAACGGTTCCATGACCGGTTACGGCTACGCCGACTTCATGCTGGGTATTCCCTACCAGAGCAGCCGCCTGGATCCGTTCGTCAACCGCGTCCGTACCTCCAAAGAACTCGGCATGTTCATCACCGATACCTACAAGCTGACCAGCCGTTTGACGCTGGATATCGGCCTGCGCTGGGACCGCTTCAGTGCTGCGACCTATGATGACGGCCTGATGTTCAACTGGAACCCCGGCTCCGGCGATGTCGTCGTTCCCAGTGGCGCGACTTCCTCGGTAAGTCCGCTCTATCCCGCGAACATCAATGTGGTTTCCGGCCAGGCGGTACCGAATCCGGATAACAACAACTTCGTGCCGCGCGTTGCCTTCGCCTACCGCATCACCGACAAGATGGTCGTTCGCGGCGGCTATGGTATCTTCAACGAGTTCCTGGGCCCCTTCAGCCGCCTCAACAGCGGCGGGCCTTTCTCGATCACCGAAACCTACTTCAATGACATCCAGAACGGAGCGCCATTGTTTGCGCTCCCCGATGGGTTCCCGGCCGGCCTCAATCCCGAAGAGGTCCCCTCGCAAAGCGTGACCGGCTATCCGCTCGACACCAAAAACGGCAAGATTCACCAGTTCAACGTCACCCTGGAGCGCCAGATCGGCGACTTCGGTATCCGCACCTCCTACATCGGTTCGCGCAACCGCGGCATGAACTACAACGTGTCGATCAACAAGCCGGCGGCGAGCCTGATTCCCTTCTCCGCCGACCGCCGCCCCTACTCGCAGTTCGTCAACCTCACCTTTCCGCGCAACGACGGCAAGGAGAACTACGATTCGCTCAGCGCCGAGGTCAACCGCCGGGTCGGCCTGGTGACCCTCAACGCTCACTGGACCTGGGCTCACCAGATGTCCACGATGCTCAATACCGAAGATCCCCAGAACACGCAGTTGTGGAACCGCGAGTTCACGGCCAAACACCGTTTCGTGTTCAATGCCATCTGGCGGCTGCCTTTCGGGCACGGCATGCCTTATTTGTCCAACGTTTCGCACGGCGTCGATCGCGTGGTCGGCGGCTGGCGCATCGCCTGGGTCACCTACCTGCAGACCGGGCAGTATTTCACGCCGAGCTTCTCGGGCGCCGACCCTTCAAACACCAACTCGTTCGGGGGCCAACCCGATCGCATCTGCGACGGCAACCTGCCGACCGGCGAACGCACCATCGATCACTGGTTTGACACCGGCTGCTTCGTGGCGCCGCCGGCGGGCCGTTTCGGCAACAGCGGCGTCAACGTTCTGGAAGGCCCCGGACTCAACGTCCACAACATGACCGTCGTCAAGGAGGTCGCCCTCACCGAGAGAACTTCCTTCGACCTGATGTGGCTGGTCTCCAACGTGTTCAACCACCCCAACTTCCTGTATCCCTCCGCCAACATCTCCGTGCCCGGTTCGGCCGGAGTCATCAGCTCGGTTCCCGGCTCTTTCGACGCCGAAAAAGCGGGGCCGCGGCTGATGGAAATTCGCGTCCGGTTGAGATGGTAGACAATCGGATGGGTTAGCCCCTTTGGGCGGCGCCTTCACCGGCGCCGCCCGTTCTTTCGATTTTCGGGTCCAGCCCGCGAAATCGAGATCGCAAGAAAGAGATTCATTTGAGAGATCCGCTAGGGAGTTCCGCTGTGCGTGTTCGTCTGTCTCCAAGGTTTGGCCGCCACCTTGTTCCGGCTTTGCTGGCGCTGTCGTGTTCGCTGCTGTTGGTGAACTGTCATTCCACGCCGCCTGGTTCGGAGCGCTTGAGCACGCTGCACGTGCCCGATGGCTTCGAGGTTTCGCTGGCCGCCGGGCAGGAACTGGTCTCCTATCCGATGCTGGGCACGCTCGACGACCGCGGACGCCTGTTCGTGTGCCAGTCCTCCGGCAACACCTTGCAGACGCCCGAAATGGCCGCGAACCCCGATTACACGATCAACATGCTCGAAGATACCGACGGCGACGGTTTCTTCGACAAGAGCACGACGTTTGCGGACAAGCTCACGCTGCCGGCCGGCGCGGTCTGGTACCGCGGCAGCCTGTTTGTCGCCTCGCCGCCCGACGTGATCCGCTTCGACGACACCGATGGCGACGGCGTGGCCGATCACCGCGAAGTTATCGCCAGCGGCTGGAATCTCTCTTCCAACGCCGCCAGCCTCCACGGGCCGTTCATGAGCCCCGACGGCCGGCTGTATCTCACCGACGGACGCCACGGTTTCAAGATCAAGACCAAGGAAGGCAAGCTGCTCGAAGGCCTGGCGTCGCGTATCTGGCGCCTCAAGCCCGACGGCAGCGAGCTCGAAGCGGTCGCCGGCGGCGGTTTCGACAACCCGGTCGAGATCGTATTCACCAACGCCGCCGAAGCGATCGGCACGATGACCTACTTCACCGACCCGATGAACGGACAGCGCGACGCTCTGCTGCATTATGTGGAAGGCGGCGTCTATCCCAAGTGGCATCCGTCGGTCAGCGAATTCAAGCGCACCGGCGATCTGATGCCGGTGATCACCAAGTTCGCGCGCATCGCTCCGGCCGGCCTGGTGCTCTACCAGGGCAAGGACGGCTTCGGCTCCGAATACGACGGCAACCTGTTTAGCGCGCAGTTCAATCCGCACCGCATCCAGCGCCACATCCTGCAGCGCGCCGGCGCAACGTTCCGCACCGAGGATCAGGACTTTCTCACCTCCAGCGACCCCGACTTTCACCCCACCGACGTGATGGAAGACGCCGACGGCAGTCTACTCGTGGTCGATACCGGCGGCTGGTTCATTCACGGCTGCCCGGTGTCGCGCATCGCCAAGCCCGAGATCCGCGGCGCGGTGTATCGCATCCGCCGCAAAGCCGCCAAAGTGGTGGACGACCCGCGCGGCAAGAGCATCGGCCTCAAAGACCTGCCCGCGCCGAAGCTGGCCGGTTATCTCGAAGATCCGCGCCTGCCGGTACGCCAGCAGGCGCTCGAACTGCTGGTCGAGCGCGGCGCCGACGCCATCGCCGATCTCGACAAAGTGCGCCAGGAGTCGGCCTCCGCCGACGTCCGCGCCGCCATTGTTTTTGGGCTTTCCCGTATCGGCACGCCCGACGCCGAGGCTCTTGTGAGGGACGGCTTGAACGACAAGGACTTCCTGGTGCGTATCGCCGCGGCGCATGCCGTCGGCCTGGTTCGCGACCGTGAAGCCGTCGGCCGCTTGGAAGAAATGGTAGTCAAAGACGAGCCGCCGGTACGCCGCCAGGCGGCGACC
Source organism: Terriglobia bacterium (assembly GCA_963824095.1). Classification (GTDB taxonomy): domain Bacteria; phylum Acidobacteriota; class Terriglobia; order Bryobacterales; family UBA6623; genus JBBDWJ01. Next base: position 127,034 of record CAWGNS010000008.1, read on the forward strand.
GCGCTAGGCAGAATCGGCGACACCGGCGCGGTGGACGCTCTGCTCACCGCCGCCGCTACCGCCGACGAGCGCTTCATCGAGCACTCCGTCACCTACGCCTTGATTCAACTCGACCAGGCCAAACCGCTGCTGAGTTCGCTGAACAGCAAAGAGCCCGGGATTCGGCGCGCCGCCCTGGTCGCTCTCGATCAGATGGACGGCTCTCCTTTGACCGCCCGGCAGACTTCGCCTTTCCTGCGCGAAGACACACCGAAACTGCGGGAAACCGCGCTGTGGGTGTTCTCGCATCATCCCGACTGGTCGAGCGAGGTGCTCGCCTTCCTACGCTCGAGCCTGCGCTCGACGCATCTGGGCGAATCGGAAACCGCGGCCGTCCGCGAAGCGCTGCTCTCCTTCTGTGAGGATGCGAAGGTGCAACAACTCATCGCGGACACGGTGAGCAGCCCCACGCTCCCCACCGATCGCCGTCTGCTGCTGCTCGACGTAATCGACGGCTGTACGCTTCCCGATCTGCCCGCTTCCTGGACGCAGGCGCTGGGGAATCTGCTGCAGTCCGACGACGAGGTAGCGGTCCGCGTCATCGAATTGATTCGCACCCGGCGCATCGCCAGTTTGGATGGCAAGGTCACGGTGGTCGCCAAAAACGCGTCGCGTTCCGACGCCGTGCGAGCGGCCGCCTTCGGCGAACTGGCAGCCCGCAATCTCGCGCTCGACGACGAAGGCTTCCATTTTCTGACGACGCTGCTGGCCCCGGCGGCGCCGGCCGACCTTCGCTTGTCCGCTTCGCAGGCCCTCGGCAAGGCGGCGCTCACCGAGCCGCAGCTTCTGACTCTGGCCAAAGAGCAGTTGCCCAACGCCACCGGAATGACCCTGCCGAATCTGCTGGAGGCCTTCCGGAAAAAAGGCGACGACAAGGCGGCGGAAACGATGGTGGCCAGTCTGCTCAAATCCGGCCAGCCGCTCACCAATACCGCCGCCGTGCGCCTGGATGAGATCTTGAAAGACCGGCCGCAGACCCTCCAGAAGCAAGCCGAGCCGCTGCTGACCGAGTTGCACGCCGGAGACGCCGAGATGCAAGAAACCATCGAGAAGTTGAGCCCGCTGCTGCAAGGCGGCGACGTCGGCCGTGGCCGTGCCATCTTTTTCGGAAAGAAAGCCGCCTGCTCCAGTTGTCATACCATTGGCATGGAGGGCGGGCACGTTGGCCCCGACCTCACCGCGGTCGGCGCCATCCGTTCGGGGCCGGACATCCTGGAGGCGGTTGTCTTCCCGAGCGCGAGCTTCGTCCCCGGTCACGAGGTCTACCGCGTGGAGACCAAGAAGGATGTTTACTCAGGTGTCCGCGGCGAAAACGCCGGGCCCGGCGTAGTGGAGATTATCTCCGGCCCCAACGAAAGCGTCCGGATCCCGCGGTCCGAGATCGTTTCCATGGAGCTTTCCAAGGTTTCGCTGATGCCCGACGGATTCGGACACGACCTGAGCCACGCGGAGCTTTCCGACCTGTTCGCATTTCTTCAGTCCCAGAAATCCCGCTGAGGCCGGAGACAACGTTGCGCATGGACAAGAACTCTCTCTTGCCGAAAAGGCCAAAAACAATGAAGCAAACTGCAACCAGAAGTTTTCTTGCGCTGATCGCGCTCTCGCTCGTGCTGGGAGGCCAGCAGCTCTTCTCTGCCAAGCTGCCGCCCATGGGCAAGGCGGTCAAACTGTTCGATGGGCGGAACCTCGACAATTTCGACATCTTCGTGCCTAGCAAAGGTTTCAACCCCGCCTCGCAACACGTCTTCAGCCTGCAGCACGGCACGATCCACGCCACCGGCGAAGAGTTCGCCTACGTGATCACCAAAAAAGAGTATGAGAACTACTATCTGCGCGCCGAGTTCAAGTGGGGCGAAGAGACCCATGAGCCGCGCAAGGATAAAGCCCGCGACAGCGGCATCCTGTTCCACGTCAGCGGCGAAAACAAGATCTGGCCGACTTCGATCGAATTTCAGTTCATCGAGGGCGGCACCGGCGACATCCTGGTGGTGGGCGGAACGGCGATCACCGTCAAAGGCGAGCGCAAGACCAAAGGCCGCTTCGACCGCTTCGGCAAGGGCGCCTGGAAAGACGTCGCGGGCTATCGCGACCCCAACGGCGACCCCGAAAAGCCGCATGGACAGTGGAACGTCGTCGAGCTGCTCTCCGACGGCGACCACATCACCTACTGGGTCAACGGCAAGCTCGTCAACGAAGGCACCCAGGCCAGCGTGACGCGCGGCAAGATCCTGTTCCAGTCCGAAGGCGCGGAAGTCTCCTTCCGCAACATCGAAATCCATTCGCTCAAGAAGTAGCGCTGTGATGGGCAAGGGCGTCCGCTACACCCTCCTCGTATTCCTGGCCTTGCTGGGGACCCGTTGTTCGAAATCGGGCCCCCCTTACTCGCCCGCCGAGTCGATGAAGAGGATCGAGCTGCCGGCGGGCTACCGCCTGGAGCTGGCCGCTTCCGAGCCCGACGTCGTCGACCCGGTCGCGATCGCCTTCGATGAAAAGGGGCGGATGTATGTCGTCGAGATGATCGACTACCCGCTGAATCTCGACCCGCTGGGTCAGATCAAGCGGCTGGAAGACAAAGACGGCGACGGGTTTTACGAAACTAGCACCCTGTTCGCCGACAACATCCAGTTTCCCAACGGCGTGATGCGTTGGCGCAATGGAATTCTGGTCACCTCCGCCCCCGACATCCTCTACTTCGAGGACACCGACGACGACGGCAAGGCCGACAAGCGCGAGGTCGTGCTGACCGGGTTCGCGGCCACCAACCCGCAGTTGCGCGTCAACGGGCTGCACTACGGGCTCGACAACTGGATCTACGTCAACTACCCGCGCATCATCACGCCGCGCAAGTTCGTCAAGGAGTTCGGCGACCCTGGCCGCACGCTGCGCTTCCCCGGCCACCCCGGTTCGCCGCAGCTCGAGGTGCGCGCCGAAGATATTCGCTTCCGGCCCGACGACGCCAAGATGGAAGCGCTCGGCGGCGTATCGCAGTACGGCGATTCGTTCGACCGCTGGGGCAATCGCTTTACGGTCTGGAACAACGACTACCTGCGTCACCTGGTAATCGAGAGCCGCTACCTCGAGCACAACCCCTACCTGGCGGTCGAGAAAGCGTATCAATCCGTATCGGGGCTCGACCACGCGGGTGAGGTTTATCCGGTGACGGTTGACCCGCTGGTGATTCACGATTCGCAGGCCGGTCACTTCACCTCCGCCTGCGGCATGTCGATCTACACCGGCGGTATCCTGCCGGACGACTTCGAAGGCGATGCGCTCACCTGCGAGCCGGTGCACAACCTGATCCGGCGTTCGAAGGTGTCCCCCCACGGCGCCACCTTCCTCGCCAAGCCCGCCTACGATCACAAGGAATTTCTCGCTTCGCAGGACAGTTGGTTCCGGCCCGTCTATACCACCACCGGGCCCGACGGCGCGCTCTACATCGCCGACTACTATCGCTTCACGGTCGAGCATCCCGAATTCGTGCCGCCCGAGCTGGCCAAGGAAATCCAGTTCGAGTCGCACTCCAAGCTGGGGCGCATCTACCGCGTCGTTCACGAATCATCGAAGCCCTGGCCGCGCGTCGACCTCTCCAAGGCGTCGACAGCCGATCTGGTTGGGAACCTGCGCCATCCCAACCTGTGGACGCGCATCCAATCGCAACGCCTGCTGATGGATCGCCGCGACCCCGCCGCCATCGAGCCGCTGGCGAAGCTCGCGGTGCAGCCCGATTCGCCGGTGGGCCGCATCCACGCGCTGTGGGCGCTCGACGGTCTGGGAGCGCTCGACGACAAGGCGGTGCTGGCGGCGCTCGGCGATCCGCACCCGGCGGTGCGGCGACAGGCGATTCGCATGGCCGAGGTGCGGCTGTCGAAGCCCGCCATGGTGAACGCGCTGCTCGCCATGAAGGACGAGTCCGATCCGCAAACCAGCTTCCAGCTTGCCTTGACGCTCTCGCTGCTCAACGGCGACCGCACGTTCCCGGTGTTGCACCAGATCGCGCTGCAACATGTCGAGGACCCCTGGTTCCGCGTCGCGGTGCTCACCGCGGCGGCCGATGATTCGGTGCGTTGGCTCGATGCCCTGGTGAACGACCGCGCTTTTCGAGCCGCGGCGTCGCCCGGCAAGGCCGACCTGGTGCACCGCGTGGCCTCCATCCTGGGCGCGCGCCACGAGCAGCGGGAGCTGGCGGCCGCGCTGCGAACGATCGCCGCTTCCTCGGGCGAAGATCAGGCCTGGTGGCGCGTCGCCGCACTCGAAGGCCTCGGCAACGGACTCGAGCATGCCGGCGAAACATCGTTCCATCTGACTCAGGCCGCCGGGCCCCTGGTTGAGCTACTGGCGAAGGCGGACCCCGCCGTGGGGCGCGCGGCTCTGGAATTGGCCTGGCGCTGCAATCTGGGCGATACACCGGCGCTGCAGCGGCTGGTGGAGACGAAGCGCAAGATTGCCGCCGACAGCAATGCTGGGTTCGAGCAGCGCCGCTTTGCCGCCGGAGTGATGGGTCTTTCCAGCGACCCCCAGGCGGCCAAGGATCTCATCGAGCTGCTCTCGGCGCAGCATCCGCCGGAAGTGCGCCTGGCCGCCGCCCGCGCCCTCACCTTTCTGAAAACCGGTGACGTCGCCGGCGCCTTCACCCAACATTGGCGCGAATTCCCGGCATCGATTCGCGACGTCGTGGCCGGCTGGTTTTTTGAAGACAGCGGGCGGCTGATGAAACTGCTCGACGCCGTCGAGAACGGCCAGGTGCAGGCCTGGTCGCTCGGCCCGGGTCGCATCAGCGCCCTGCAGCGACATCGCGAGCCGCAGATTCAGCAGCGCGCGGCCACCCTGCTGGCCGAGTCCCAGGAGCAGGATCGCCAGGCCGTCTACGAAAAATATCTCCCGGCGATTCACGAGCAGGGCGACGCCCAACGCGGACTGGCGATCTTCCGTGAGAATTGCTCGCGCTGCCACAAGGTCCACGACATGGGTTTCGAGGTCGGACCCGACCTGCTATCGGTGACCACCAGCTACAAAGAAGTGCTGCTGGCCGACATCCTGATGCCAAATCAGGCGATCGAGACGGGCTACGAAGAATACATGGTCGAGACCAACGATGGCCGCCTGATCACCGGCGTCGTCGCCAAAGAGACTCCGGCGTCGGTCACCATTCGCCGCGCCAAGGGCGAGCAGGACATCGTGCTGCGCTCGGCCATCCGCTCCATCCGCTCGCTCAGCGTCTCGCCGATGCCCGAGGGCCTCGAGGAAAGCATCAGCATCCAGGGCATGGCCGACCTGATCGCCTACATCAAGAGCCTGAGCCGGTAGGAACGCTCGCGGGCGAGTTCGGCGCACAACTGCCCGAGCTGCTCCCGTACGGCAAAACGCACGGCAAAATCGGCCACACACCGCACAGAACGGGCCTGCGATGACCGTCAGCCCGCCTGCGTGAAAACCTGCAAACTATTGGAAAACAAAGGGGGAGGATGGTACGCCCGCCGCGATTCGAACGCGGGACCTTCAGCTCCGGAGGCTGACGCTCTATCCAGCTGAGCTACGGGCGCAGACCCTATTATTGTCGCCCCGCCATACCAAAAGAGTCAACGTCCACACCGCAACACGCAGACCCGCGGCAACGAGCGCGGCCACCAGTGGGGCAGGCCTCCGGCCTGCCCAAAACGCCACAAGAATGCACACAAGCCAGCGCAGCGCGCCGGCATCCACGCTGGCATCCGCACATGCATCCGCTGCAACGCGCCCCACCCCGCCAAAAGCCGCCGCTCAACTCCCAAAGACAGTCTTCCCCGCCCCAAAAAAACCGGGGCCCAAGGGCAAGTTTCACTGCCCAAAGATAAACGGAAACGGATCGCGCTGCCGCCCCGGCACGTGCACCCCAACCGCGTCGATCACCAGCGGCGGGCGCTCGCTGCCTTCGATCTCCACCTTCAACTGATTGGGCCCCGGCGTCGTCGCCAGCCGCCAGTTGGCGACCACATAGCCGGTCGGGTCGGTTTCCGCCACCGCGGGGTCCACCACGCCGTCTCCGCTCGCCGTCAACTTCACGCGCACGCCTTCGTAGTACAACTGATTGTCGTCGGCGACGTGGATGTAGAGGCTATACGGCAGCAACTGGCCCACCTCGCCGGTGCGCAGCCGCTCGCGTGGATCGTTGAGCAACAGCTCGTACGGCAAAACGCGCTGCGCCGAGAGCCCGGCCGGGCTGGCGAGCACCTGAATGTTCGAGTGCCCGACTTCAAAGCGTTCCCCGGCGTCGGCCGAAAGATGATCGACACCCCCGTCGCGACCCTCGATCGAAAACTGCGTGAACGAGTCGCCGGCCGGGATCGTCACCTCGTCCGGCACGCCGATCCGCCCGGTCTCGGTCGCCAGGCGCACTTTTAGGTCCTCGGGCTCGGGGAACGCCAGAAACACCGCCGCCGGCAGCGACGCCCCCTGCCGCACACCCGCCGCCGGCCACGTGGTCAGCGTGAGTTGATAAACCAGTTCGGTCTCCGCTTTCGCCAGGCCACCGGTGGCCTGCTCGAAATATTTTTCAAACTCGGTCCTGAAGCGGTCCAGCTTGGCGACCTGCTCGGGTGACGGCTCGCTCCCCTCGTCCACCAGGAGCACAAACGCGAAACGGTAGTTCTTCTGAGAGACGGTCGAGTCGGGCGAGCGCCGGCCGTTGGCGGCCAGCATCATGTCGGGCGTCACGTCGACGCGTTCGCCGTTGAAAAACACACCCGCCAGCGGTGCATGTGCGGGGTTGAACAACGCATCGCCGATGCTTGGCTGCCGCACGTAGAACGTCGGTGGCACCTGCTCGGGCGGAATCAGCCCCATCAGATAGCGGTCGAGCGGGCTGAAACCCTCGATGGTCGCGGCCGTTTCGAAGCGAAACTCGCCCGGGCCGTGGTCGATGATGCGGTTGCCCTCCAGCAGCGACGCTTCCGAGTTGAAGAAATAGCTCCAGTGCGCCAACTGCCGGCCCAGCAAATCGGTGGATAGCTGGTTCGATTGCGGATCGACGATCAGCGGGCGCGCCAGATAGCGGTGGCCGGCCTCGTGAGCCAGCACGGTCAGCGGCGTCGACGTGCCCAACCCGAAGTCGCGGCCAATGCGGGCGTGCGGGTCGTCGGGGTATTTCGACAGGTCCCCCATGAACATCACGCCCTGCAGGCGGAACCCCGAGCCATAGCTATCGCCGAAGTCGAACAGGTTCAGGTCCTGAGCCTCTTTGGGGTAAGGGCCGATGCCGCGCGTGAAATTGCGCACCTGGCTGTAGAACGCGAAGGTATTGCCCAGGTCGATCCCGATGTCGTAGTTGTGAAAAATCACCAGGCAGTCGTAGACATCGTCGTGGGTGAGGTAGAATTTCTGCCCCAGCAACCCAAGGTCGAGGTTGGCGGGCACGAAAATCTCGACCACCGCGGCGTCGTAGGTGGTCAGCGGCGGCTCGCTGAAATCGACCGCGACCGAGAGCTCCAGCCGCACCGCAGGCGCGATGCCGATGATGCCGGTTTCGACCGTGATGCCGTTGTAGGCAAAGGCGATGCGGCCGTCGGCAAACAGCGTGATCTGGAAATCCTGGCGGCGCCCCAGCCCGTCCGAGGTCCACTCGGGAACGTGAATCCAACTGAAGACGACGCGGTCGGCGGCGGAATACATCCGCACCGCGCTCTGCTCGATCGAAGGGTCGAGGTCGGCGAAAAAGCCGCAGATGCGCGGCGGCCCGCTCACCGCCCGCGCCGGATCGCGCACGGTCGAGGCCGCATCGCCCTGCACGAAGGTCAGGTTGCCGTCGGAGTTGACGAAAATCTGGTTGTAGATCTGGCCGAAAAACGGGAACGCGAACGGCAGGTCCCGCGACACCGAGTCGTCGTCGCCCAAGCCGAGGTCCTCTCCCTGCGAAGCCGCCGCCGGGGCGTAGCCGTCGTCTTCCACCTCGTAGCTATAGGCGCTGGCCGCGGCGTCGCTGGGCAGAAAGCGCAGCGTCTTGTGGTCGAGATCGAAGGGCAGCGCCGGCAAGGCCACGCCGTCGCCGTTGTCGACAATGGCAATGTCGCCCTGGTCGGGCAGGGCCAATACGTTCTTGCGGCCCGGACCGACCCGCAACGCGGCTGCGCTCGCCTCCGGACCGGGCGCCACCGGATTGCCCACCACTGGCGCCGGCAGCCCCCGTGTCGCTCGCGCCGCCAGATTCTGGCGATGCACCAGCAGCGAATTCAACGGGCTTTGGACATCGCCTTCGCGCCCTCGCTGGCCGCCCTTCGCATAGAGCGGCCCCACCGCCAGGATCGCCGCGGCGATGCTCAGTGCCGCCCGCTTACGCCACATACAGCAATTGTATATCGTGTCTCCGCCGCCGCCCGCCCGCTTCGTGGCTCAAACGGGGCCACCACTCTAGGTATTTTGTCGTATGACCATTTCGTAGCCGTCCTATCGGCCTTCCAGTACTAACGTTTTAACTCAGAACGCTTTGGGGGGTAGCTTGGTACCCTCGCCAAATTGAATCCAAATGCCTATTGTCTCTAAGTGCTTCGCAGGAGAAAATTGGCTAGGCGGCGGGCCGAATCGAGAAAAATGTGGAGCACCCGGCTGCCGGCGGAAGCAAGGACTATTCTTGGCACGCCTGAAAGGGCGCTGGTCCATACTTCCGGGCAGGCAACGCCCCCGGTCCTCCCCCGTATTGGCTCCTGCGTAGGATTGGCCGGTACCGAATTGATCGTGTTGGCCATGGAGCTTACCGGCTCCCGGGTGGTGACCCGGGGCGGCGGGTGAGTTTGCTTGGCGTTCGAGGGAAATCCGTACCAGGATCCAACCTGGAGCGAGCGATCCATTGCGGTGTGCGCGATGAAGCGGCCGTTCCGCCGCGCGTAGAGCGACAGAAACATTGCACGAGTTCAGCACCATTACGCCCATTGACACCGCCTGGAACGCGCTGGCGCCGGCCGCTCAGGCGCCGGCTCCCACGGGGCACGCGCGAAACCCGGTGCGGTTTATCGGGCGCGACCCGAAGGTTTTGGACCTGATCGAGATGGTCGACCGCGTGGCCGACACCACCGCGACGGTCCTGATCACGGGCGAAAGCGGCACGGGCAAGGAACTGGTGGCGCGGTTGATCGGCGAACGCAGCTCCCGCCGCAAACGTGAGCTGGTTGCTGTGAACTGCGGCGCGATTCCCGAGTCGCTGCAGGAATCGGAGTTTTTCGGCCACGTCAAGGGAGCCTTCACCGGCGCCAACCGCCGCAAGATCGGCAAGCTCGAGCGGGCCGACGGCGGCACGATCTTTCTCGACGAAATCGGCGAGATGAGCCGCTCGCTGCAAGTGGCGCTACTGCGCACGTTGCAGTCGGGCGAATATTCGCCGGTCGGCTCGGCCGAGACGCGCTTTTGCGACGTGCGCGTCATCGCGGCGGCCAACCGCAATCTGCTCGACCTGGTCGAGTCGGGCGATTTCCGCAAGGATCTTTACTACCGCCTCAACATCATCCAACTCGACGTTCCACCGCTGCGCGACCGCCGCGGCGATCTGCCGCTGCTGTGCGACCACTTCGTGCGCGTGCTTGCGGAAACGCACCACAAGCGAACGCCGCGGCTGACCAACGACGCGCGCCGGATGCTGTTGCGCTACGACTACCCAGGCAACGTGCGCGAGTTGGAGAATGTGATCCGGCGCGCGGTAATCCTTTGCGGCGGCGCCGACATCGGCCCCGAGCACCTGCCGCCGGCGGTGCGCGGCGACGGCGCGGCGGGCGGCGCACAGTCGCATGTCGAACTGGAGGATTTCCCCACCGCCAAGGCACGCGCGGTGGAATCGTTCGAGCGGGCGTACCTGACCAACATTCTGCGCATGGCCGACGGCGTCGTCAGCCGGGCGTCGGCGCGCTCCCGCCTGAGCGAGCGCAACTTTCACGAAAAGCTGAAGCGCTACGGCATCAACGCCCGGGCGTTTCGGAAGAGTGCCTAGCGGCGATGCGATGCGGATGAGCATGCGAATCAGAAAGCCCATGCGCCAGGCGGAAATCGCCGGCACGAAGCGCCGCGCCGCGTCCGCTGGAGAAACATGTTTTTGGGAGCGCACACCGGCCGCCGCCGGCAAGCGCCGGCTGGGGAACGTAGAGCTTCATGCTGAAGATCGACAAGACGGCCAAAAAGTTCGTACCGCTCGACGCGGTGGCGCCGGGGTCGCTCGCCGGCCGTCTCGATCTGGCCGAATACATCGCCAACAGCCCCAAGGAATTTTTCGCCGAGATCGACCAGAAGGTGCTCGTGCTGGGACGCAAGGTCCGCCCCACGCCCAACGTGCCGATCGCGGTCGACCTGCTGGGGCTCGACGCCAAGGGACAGGCAGTCGTGGTCGTGCTGCAAAGCGGCAGCGAGCAGTCGCCGCTGGCGCGCGCCATCGCCGCCGCCGGCATGATCGCCAACTGGAAGCCCGCCGATTTCTTCGAAGGCATGTCGGAGCAGCGCGCCGGCGAGTTGGTGGCTTCGCTCGAAGTCAATCTCGACCAGGTCAACCGCAGGCAGCGCGCGGTGTTGATCGCCGAGTCCTACGATTTCGAAGCCCTGGCCGCCACACGCTGGCTGCGCGAGAAATACGGTATGGACCTCACCTGCGTGCGCGTCGCGCTGACCGCCGACCCGCTCAGCAGCACCGAGTTTCTCACCTGCACCAACCTGTCGGAGCCCGTGCGGCCCGCTACGGCTGAGCGCGAAGACGAAAAGGCTCCGGCGGCCCCCGAGCGCGTCGAGCGCCGCAAGTTCACCCGCAGCAAGAAATATCGCGCCGATCACCTGCGGCTCGACTACGCCGGCCGCGCCCTGGGCGCCAAGCTGGTCGATTTCAGCGAAGGCGGCGTCGGATTGGAAATGCTCGGCCCGCTGCCGCTGGGCTCCACCGTGAACCTCAGCGGCGAGCTGCGCAGCGGCGACGACTGCATGGAGCTGCAGGGCAGCGCCCGCGTCGCGCACTGCCAATACCCCGAAGACAGCGTCTTCCGCATCGGGCTGTCGTTCGCCGACATGCGCCGGCAGCAGATCGAGTGTCCCGAAGAAGGCGAAACCGGCCGCTCCTTCGCCGCCGGGGCCTAACCGCATCTGACGAACTCCCGACTCGACAGCACCGAACCGCATCGCCGCCTACTTCACGGGCGGCACAAATCCAGACCCGGCACTCAGAGCACGCGGTCGTCAGCCCGCGCTGAGACGTCACGCCTCCCCCGTCAGTCTCACAAAACCGCCGGCGCCGTCAATCACACAGCACTCTGCCTACGCCAGGCATCGCAACGCGGGCTCACGCCCGCGGCTCCACGCGGCAAGTCGTGGATCCGCAACCATCGCCGACTCGACAATCGAAATAGCCAACCAAACCATTTCACTCCAGGCCCTTCAAAACAGCAGCCACGCATCACTAGACCGTCTATTGGTATAATCCCCTCCCATGGGACGGAAGACCAAATCCGACGGCCGCGGCGACATGCTGCAAGGCACGCTCGACATGCTCGTCCTCAAGACTCTGCTGCCCGGCCCGGCCCACGGCCACACCATCGCCAAGGTCATCGAAAAGACCTCCGACGAAGTGCTGCAGGTCGAGCACGGCTCGCTCTACCCGGCACTGTATCGCCTGGAAGACCAGGGCCTGATCGCCGCCTTCTGGGGCACGTCGGAAAACAACCGCAAGGCGAAGTACTACCGCATCACGCCGGCGGGCCGCAAAAAGCTTGTCCAGGAGCGCAGCCGCTGGGAAGAACTGGTACAGGCCGTGATGCGCGTGCTCGGCCCCGCCACGGAGTAAGACGCAATGCGCTGGCCGCGGTTTTGGAAACGTAGGCATCGCGACAAGGAACTGCAAACCGAACTCGACCTGCATCTCGCCCATGAGATCGACGACAACCTGTCCGCCGGCATGACTTCCGCCGAAGCGCGCCGCGCGGCCCAAGCGAAGCTCGGCAATCGAACGCTCTTACGCGAGGATGTCTACAACATGAACACCATCGGCTGGCTCGAAACCCTCGGGCGCGATGCGCGTTTCGCATTGCGTGGCTTCCGCAACAGCCCCGGCTTCACCGCCGTCGCGCTGCTCTCGCTGATGCTCGGCATCGGAGCGACCACCGCCATCTTCAGCGTGATTTACGGGGTGCTGATCGACCCCTACCCCTATGCCCGACCCGGCGAAATCTGGGCGCCGCGCATTCAAGAGGCGAAAACCGGCGACGGCCCGCCGTTCAGCTTTTACCGGCGCGGCGAACTCTCCGAACTCGACAAGCTGCCCGTGTTCGCCGATGTGATGGCCACCGCCCCGCAGGGCATGCTGCTCACCGGCAAATACAGCCCCGAAAGGCTCACGACGATTCTACTCACCGGTAACGCCTTCCGCTTTCTGGGGGTCGCGCCGCTGCTCGGCCGCGCGATCGAACCGTCCGACATTCTGCCCAGCGGCGAAGCCGCGCCCGTCGCCGTGCTCAGCTACGGGGCCTGGCAGCGTCTGTTCAACGGCGACCCCGCGGCTCTCGGCCAGCAACTCATCCTTGACGACCAGCCCTACACGGTTATCGGCGCGATGCCACCGCGATTTGGCTGGTGGACCTCGGACGGTGTCTGGCTGCCGCTGCCCAAAAATACTCTCGATGACCGCATTGCCTTCCCAATCATGCGCCTCAAGCCAGGCCTCTCGGCCGACGCGGCCGCCGGGCAGCTCCAGGGGCTGAGCCTGCGCCTCGCCGAAATCGCGCCCGATCACTTCCCCAAAGACGGCTTTACCGTCACGCTGCGCAACTACATGGACGTGACCGTCGCCAGCGGCACGATGCAAACCAGCCTGCGCCTGCTGTTCTGCGCCGTGGGCTTCCTGCTGCTGATTGCCTGCGCCAACGTGGCCAACCTGCAACTGGCGCGCTCCACCGCCCGCACCCGCGAGATCGCCGTGCGCCTCTCGATCGGAGCGGGCCGCGGCCGCCTGCTGCGGCAACTGCTCACCGAAAGCGTCATGCTGTCGCTGCTGGGCGGCGCGCTGGGCGTGCTGTTCGCCCTCGGCGCCACGCACGCCATCGTCGCTCTCATTCCGGCGGACTATGTCCCCAACGAAGCGCGCATCACCACCAACATCTACGTGCTGCTGTTCTCGCTGGGGATCTCGATCGCCACCGGCATTGTGTTCGGCCTCGCCCCCGCGCTGCAATCCTCGCGCCCCGACCTGACCCACGCCCTCAAGGAAGCCACCCGTGGCTCGGGATTCAGCAGCGCCGGCCGCGGCACGCGCAGCGCGCTGGTGGTCGCCGAAATCGCTTTGTCGATGATTCTGCTGGCCGGCGCCGGCCTTACGATTCGCAGCTTCCTCGCATTGCAGCAGGTGGACGCCGGCTTCCGGCCCGAGCGCCTGCTGATGGTGCGCCTCACACTGCCGCCGCATCGTTACACCACGCTCGAGCAGCGCAACCAGTTCGCCCAACAGGTCCTCGCTCAGGTCCAAACCCTGCCCGGCGTCGAGGCCGCGGCCATCGGACCGTCGATGCCCTACACCGGCCCGCTATCCCCCTACACCATTGAAGGTCTGCCGCATGCGGAAGGGCTGAGCGTGAGCCTGGCCAGCGCCGACTACCTACATACAATGGGTATCCCGCTCCACCGCGGCCGCGCCATCACCGAACAGGAGTTCGCCCGCGGCGAGCCGGTTGCGCTGCTCAACGAGCGCGCCGCCGCTTTGTGGCCGCAGGCCGAGGACCCCATCGGGCGCCGGGTGCGGATCGACGCGCTGGCCCAAAGCCCCTCGGATTCCCTCACACCCGAAGCCGCTTCGGGCACCGTCACGGTTGTCGGCATCATGGGCAACACCAAAAACGACGGCCTGCAGAACGAGCCGCGGCCGGCGGCGCTGGTTCCCTACACCATGCTCGCGCCAAGGAACTACACGCTTTCGCTGCGCACGCGCGGCGAGCCGATGGCGATGCTCAACGCACTGCGCCAGCGCGTCCAAGCCGTCGACCCCGAACAACCCGTCAGCCAGCCGCTCACAGCCGATGAGATGCTCGGGTTCCAAACCGTTCAGCCGCGCTTCACGATGGCGCTGTTCAGCTTTTTCGGAGCGATGGGGTTGATCCTGGCGGTGGCGGGAGTGTACAGCGTGCTCTCTTACCAGGTGACGCAGCGCCGCCACGAAATCGGCGTGCGCATGGCGCTGGGAGCCCGCCGCGCCGACGTCGAAGGCCTGATGCTGCGCCTGGGCGGCCGGCTGATCCTGATCGGCCTCGCGATCGGCATCGCCGCCTGCCTGGCGCTAAGCCGCTTCTTCGAAAGCCAGCTCTTCGGAGTACGGGCAACCGACCCGCTCGCGATCGGAAGCGTCGCCCTGCTGCTGGCGCTGGTAGCCCTCGTCTCGGCTTACCTCCCCGCCCGCCGAGCCGCGAGCGTCGACCCGCTGGTAGCGCTCAGGCACGAATAAGCGCCTGGGGCCGCCGCCGCTACCAAAGCCCCAAACCGCGAAAACAGAGCCGCACCCGTAAGGGCGCGGGCCGAGCCCCCACCGCAGCTCGGTTCAAAAGACACACTCTCGAAAAAACAACGCTTCCCACAAAACAAACCCGCTGCAGTTCTACCCACCGGTCGCGCACCCGTGCCAACTCCCAGCGGCCCGCGGGCTCACGCCCGCGGCTCTGTATCCGCACGACACACCAAACCGCTCATCCGACGGCGGCGTGCGTGTGCCCTCCGGCCGATCACAAAAACCCGCCTACGGCACCACCACAATCTTCCCGAACTGCTTTTTGCTCTCCAGCCGTTCATGCGCCGCGCGAATCTCCGACATCGCCAACGTGCTGTCGATCACCGGCTTGAGCAGCCCGCGCTCAAACACCTTCAACACGTCGTAAAGCTCGCCCAGCGTCCCCATGAACGACCCGTTCAGGCTGAGGTGCTTCGCAAACAGATGCGCCAGGCTGAGCGGCACGTCCGCCCCGGTCGTAGCCCCGCAAGTCACCAGCCGGCCATGATGCGCCAGGCACGCCGCCGACTGTTCCCAGGTCGCCTTGCCGACGTGCTCGATGACGATATCGACGCCGCGGCGGTCGGTCAGCTTCCGCACCTCGTCGCGAATCTTCTGTTGATAGTGATCGATGACAAAATCCGCCCCCAACTCGCGCGCCTTGGCCATCTTTTCCTCGCCGCCGGCCGTCGCGATCACGCGGCAGTGAAACAGCTTGGCGACCTGAATGGCCGCAATGCCGACGCCGCTCGATCCGCCGATGACCAGCACGTCCTCGCACATCTTGATCTGCGCGATGCCCACCAGCATGTGCCACGCCGTCAGAAACACCAACGGAACCGACGCCGCCTGCTCATAAGTGAGGTCGCCCGGAATCGCCAGCGCATTGACCTCGGGAATCGCCACGTAGTCGGCTTGCAACCCCGGATAGTGGTGCCCAAACAGCCCATAGTCGGGGCTGAAATTATCGTGACCCGCCGCCGTAAACCGATTGCGCCGCGAACTTTTTCCGGGCGCAACCAGCACGCGGTCGCCCACCTTCACTGAATCGCACGCCGCCCCGACCTCGACCACCTCGCCGGCCGCGTCGCTGCCCGGAATGTGCGGCAGCGCGAGTTTGAGCCCGGGCGACCCCTGCCGCACCCACAGATCGAGGCGATTGAGCGAACACGCCTTGACGCGAACGACCACCTCGTCGGCGCGCGGCTGAGGCTCGGGTGCGTCCTCGTAGCGCAAAACCTCCGGCCCACCGTGTTCATGAATTCGAACTGCTTTCATGCTGACTCCTAAACGAATAGCTCTGTCCCTGAGTAACACATTCCGCAAGCCAAGCGCCAGAACGCCCAACCAATCGGCAAACCCCCGTAGCGCAGGGCTGGCGTTCCGCCAGACCTGCGGCATTTCCCGCGGTTCCAACCGCCGCGGATCATCTGCCGGTGCCAACAGCTCCGGATCCGTTCCGCGCGCGGAAAAAACCGCAGGTCTCTGCGAGCCCTGCGCTACGGGTTGCCGCGCGTTACTGGCCGACGGCTTGCGTCGACGCAGATCGACAGCGTAAAAATCCCATGGATTATGAGGGGTTGTTCCCCTCCGCCGGGCGCACCAGTTATCATGAAACTGTAGGAGCAGCAGGTATGAGCCGCGCCACCGACGTCTACGAAGAGCTGGTCCAACTCCGCCGCACGGGCCAAAAAGCCGCGCTGGCCACCATCATCGAAGTCGCCGGCTCGATCCCCAGCTTCCAGAGCGCCAAAATGCTGGTGCGCGAGGACGGCAGCATGGTCGGCACCATCGGCGGCGGCTGCACCGAAGCCGAAGTCTGGAACGCGGCGCGCGAGGTGATGGAAACCGAAAAGCCGAAGATGTTGAACTTCAACCTCGGCCAGGACGCCGCCTACGACCAGGGCCTCATCTGCGGCGGGCAGCTCAACGTCTACGTCGAACCCGTGCTGCCGATTCCTTCCTGCTTCATCTTCGGCGCCGGGCACATTTCCAAGAGCCTCTCAAAGATCGCCACGCAGGCCGGCTTTCGCACCATCATCGTCGACAACCGCGAAAACTACGCTAACCGCGAGCGCTTCCCCGAGGCGGCCGAGATCTTCGCCGGCGAATACGAGGACGTCTTTTCGAAACTCGCCGTCAACGACTCGAGCTATTGCATCATTGTCACGCGCGGCCACAAAGACGACATGCGCGTGCTGCGCTGGGCGGTGATGCAGCCGGTCCGCTATCTCGGCATGATCGGCAGCAAACGCAAGACCATCGAAGTCGTCAAGCACCTGCGCCGCGAAGGCGTCGCGCTCGAAAAATTCGCGAAACTGCACGCCCCGATGGGTTTCGACATCGGCGCGGTGACTCCCGAAGAAATCGCGGTCTCGGTGGTCGCCGAGATGATCCAGCGGCGGCGCAACCCCGGCGCCGAGTGGAATCCGCTGTCGAAGTCGATCTTCGCCGAGGGCATCCCCAAGGCCGTTCAGCTCGAGCCGCTCGCCGCCAAGGCGTTCGACGAAACGGCCGGCGAGAACCGCGAGGCCGCTTCGCAGCGCGCCGCCACGGGCGAATCCGCCGCCACATCCGCCGAGTGAAACCCGCCGGAATCATCCTGGCCGCCGGAAAATCGAGCCGCATGGGCCGCGACAAGGCTCTGCTTCCCTACCAGGGCTCGACGTTTCTCAACCATCTGGTCTCGGTGCTGCTGCCGCGCGTCTCGCCACTGATCGTGGTGCTCGGCCATCACGCCAGCGAAATCGCCGCCACGTTGCCCGAGGCCGACAACCTACGCATCGTTCCCAACCCCGGCTACGAACGTGGCATGCTGACCTCGCTGCAGACCGGGCTCGGCGCCACCCGCAACGCATCGGCCGTGTTGTTCACGCTCGTCGATCATCCCGCGGTTCGCACGCAAACGGTCGACAGCCTCATCGAAGAGTTCTTTCGCGAAAACCCAGCCCTGGCCATTCCACGCTACGGCGGACGCCGCGGGCACCCCGTGCTGCTATCCAGCGCGATCGCGCACGAGATTCTGGCTCTGGCGCCGGAAAGCTCCGCGAAGGAAGTCATTCACGCCCATCGCGCAGAAACGCAATTTCATCGATGTGGATGATCCGGGAATCCTGCGCGATGTCGACCTGCCGGCGGAATACGAAGCGCTACTGGATGATCGAGCCGCCGAAGCCGAATCGCGATGAGCGATGAGGCGCGTCAGCGGCAAACATCGAACAAAACCCGAAACAGAGCCGCAGGCGTAAGCCGGAGGGCCGAAGCGGCACAAGTCTCGACCAGCGGCCAATCCCATGCCGGAGTGCCGGACGGGGACAGTTGCCGCGTGGTCCCGCTACCTGCTACTCAGCACTTCCTCAAAAAACTGCAACGCCAGCGGATCATTCGACTGCCCCAGCCAAAACACCGCCTGCTTGCGAACCGCCGGATTGGTGTTCTTGCGCGCGACCTGAATCAGCAGCGGAACGCCTTCTTCCCTCGGTAGTTGACTGAGCGCGAAGACGGCCTGCTTTTTCACCTGCGTATCGGGATCGTGCTCGATGGCCTCGGTGAGCGTCGCCGAGGCTTTGCGTCCGGCTTTTTGCGACAGCCAGAACAAAGCCTGCTTGCGCACCTCGCCGCTCGCGTCGTTGCGCGCAAAGTGAATCAGCGCATCGACCGCCCCACTCTCGGGACTCACGCTGAACGCAAACATCGCTTCCTTGCGAAACCCGGCGTCGTCGTCTTTGTCCACGGCGTTGCGAACAGCTTGAAAGCCGGCCGCGCCCCGCGCCGTGCACAACCAGAAGGCCGTCTGCTTGCGAAGCTTAAGCGGCCCGCCGGGCGCCAGGAAGCCGGCCAGCGCGGCATCGGCCCGCGCGCCGGCGTGTTGCGCGATGGCCGCCAGCGCGCCGTCGAAGACACGATGCTCCCGCCCACCGGACCCATCCCAACCGCGCACCAGCTCGGCCAGGTAATCGACACTCTGCGCGGCATCGACCCCCGTCAGCCAATACACGCGGCGGCCGCCGGCATCCAGCGGACAGTCGGCCGAGAACGAGCGCACCCGCTCCAGCTTGCCGCCCTCGGCACGCAGCAGAACCAGCATTTCGCGCGACGGCTCGAGCGGCACGGCCCGCGGTTGGGTCGACTGCGCGGGCTGAGCGGACTGAGCGGACTGAGCGAACTGACCGGTTCGATCCAAGCCACCGTGGCCTTCCTCCAACCGGCACCCGCGGCAACAGCCATCGCCGTCCCGGCCCTGAATACAGCACATCCCACCCTCGCCGGCGACCCGCGGAACGCTATAGCCGATCCAAACCGCATCGCTCGCCTGCCGCACCAAAGCTTCGACGGCCGGTTTGAGGGCGCCGCTGAGGGGCTGCGTCGAAACCTCCGCGTTCCGGATCGATGGCGCTTGCGCGTGCAGCGCAACGGCCAACGCCGAGGCCAGCAGCGCGGGAACCAGGCAAGCGAAAAAAAGGCGTCGCTGAATTCGCACGATATCCTCCCCGCCGAGCCTCCCGGCCTTACTGATTCAGAATCTCCAGCATGAAATCGGTCGCCTCTTTGCCGCCCATCACCGACAGGTGCTTCACCGCCTGCTTCTTGAGGTCGGGGTCCTTCTCGGAGCGGGCGACCTCGATCAGCGCCGGCGCATTCCCTTGCAGGAAGAAAGCCTTCAGCACGGCCCGCCGCACGTCGGCGTCCGAGTCCGCGTAGAGGGACTTCAGCGCCGGCGCGGTCTGCTGGCCCATCAACCCCAGCTTCTCGACCGCTTCCATGCGCAGCGCGGGCGTCTGCTCGCTCTTGGCCAGCATGCCCAGGCGCTCGTGATCGCCGGCCACGAACAGCGCGTTGATGATGCGCTTTTTCACGTCGGCGTCGGTCTCGCGCTGGTACATCCGCCAGAGGTCCTCGCGCGCTCCCATCACCCCCAGCAACTGCACCGCCACGCGCCGCAGTTCGGGGTCCTTCTCGCTCTCGGCCGCCGTCACGACGCGCTGCTTCTCGCCGGCCACCATGAAGCTGTTCAGCACCCGCTTCTTGATCTCCACGTCGTTCGAGGAAGCGTAAATGTCGCTCAGCAAGCGCGCGGTTCTCCGGCCCGCCGAACACACCCAAATGCTGAATCGCCGTCTTCTGCATCTCGGGATTCGAACCGTCGCGCGCCACTCCCTCGATGATTTCCCGCGCCTTGGGCGAGCCGCTTTGCGCCAGCACGAACAGCGCCTTCTTCTTCAAGCGGTCCGAGGAGTTGCCCTTGAGCACCTTTTCCAGCAGCGGCACGGCGCGCTCGGGGTCGGAGTTCATCAGGCTGTTGATGGCGATGAGCTTGAGGTCCTCGTCGGCCTCCTGCTCGGGCTGCACCGGCAGACCCGCGCCGCGCCGCGCCCGCAGCTCGAGCGCCTTGGCCTCCTTGATCCAGCGGCTGTCGGGAAACGCGCTCGTCAACTGTTGCAGCGTTTCGAGCGTTTCGCTTTGCAGCCCCTGTTTGTCTTGCGCATACGCTTTCCAATAAAGCGATGCGTCGGCGCGCGCGCCGCCTTGCGCGGCGGCCTCGCTGAATTTTGCGGCCGCCTCGGGCCACTGCTCCTGGCTCAGCAACTGGCGGCCCTCGTTATAGAGCTGCTCGGCGCGGTCTTGCGAAAAAACCAACCCGCCCAGCGCCACCACCAGGGTGAGAACCGCGATCGCAATACGATTGCTTTTCATAATCGACCTCAAAAAACCTCGCTCTCGGAGCGCGCCTGATCCTGCTGCTCCTGCTCAATGCCGGCGTTAATGACACGAATCTTGAACAACGTCCCCTGCGCCTCGATCGTCGAGCGCAGCCGCTGCAGGTCCTGCGGCGTGAGCCGCTCGGGCCCGTGGCGCAGCTCGATCAGCACCCGCTCCAGCTCGCCCAGCACCTCGGCGATCGACGCATCGCCCGAATGCTCGGCCACGTCGAGGTACAGGCGGTTGTCGGTCAGCAGATCGCCCGCCTCGCGCCGTTCGCTGCTGACGTCCATCGAGTGGCCCGGCGGCGCGTTGAGCAGTTCGATCAGCACCAGTTGCGAGCGCTCCAGATGATCGCCGACCGCCGTCAGCAGAATCTGCCGCCGCGCCTGCGCCGAAATTCCGGGCTCGGGCAGCGCCGCCGGCCCGCTGGTGTAGCGGCCCACCAGAAACGCGCCGATCAGAAACGCCGCCAGCAGCGCCGCCGGCACGACTTGCCGCAAAGTCAAAAACTCCCACCAGCGGAAGCGCAACTGCGGCTGCGGCTGCAGCTTCCAGTGAATCCGCTGCCACATCCGCCGCGGATAGTCCTCGCCGCGTTCGGGCGGCTCGCTCGGCTCGACCTGCCCCAGCAGCGCCGACAATTCGTCGAATAACTGCCGCGCCGCCGGATCGTTCGCCAGCAGTTTCTCGATGGCGCCCGGATCGTCCGCCTCGCCGTAGTAGTAACTGATCAGTTGCTGCTCGAGATCGTTCATCGGCGTGCCCCCGCCACCGGCCGCAGCGCTTCGCGCAGCTTCTTCACGGCGCGGAAAATGCTGTGCTTGGTGGCCCCGTCGTTGCGCCCGATCACGGCGCTGATCTGCCCCACCGCCATGCCCTCCACGTGCCGCAGCAGAAAAGCCGTACGCTCCAGCGGACTCAGCTCCGCCAGCGTGGCGTCGACGATCTGGCGAACCTGCCCGCTCAGCACGATGCGATCGGCCGGCGGGTCCGGAGCCGCCAGCGTATCCGCCAGCCCGTCCCCTTCCTCGCGGCTGGGGACCACCTCCCCCCGCTTGCCCTTGGCCCGCCGCAGATCCAGCGAGCAGTTCACCGCAATGCGGTAAATCCAGGTGCCGAACTCCGAGCGCCCATCGAACCGCCCCAGGCTGCGATAAGCCCGCAGGAACGTCTCCTGAACCACGTCGTCGGCGTCGAACTCGTTTAAAGTCATGCGGTAAGCCAGTCGGAAGACACTACGGCTGTGGCGCTCGACAAGAACGCGGAAGGCGTCCGAAACGCCGCCTCGCGCGCGCTCCACCAAATCAGCGTCGCTCTCTTCCACTGTCATTGAGACTGCGGGAACGGCCGGCGGTTGGCCGCAATGCCGCTAATTTTCCGCCAGGGCCTGGGAAGCCCGGCAGCCCCACGCAAAGCAGGGCTATCCCGCCAAGGGGGTAGGACCCGTGGGGCAGGGCTCTGGCCTGCCCAAAACCGCAAGGCCTCGCTCAAAGGCCATTCAAAAGCAAGAAACCCGTCAACAGGCAGGATCGTAGCCAGTGCCAGGCCTCCGGCTGCCCAAAACCGCAAGGCCCCGCTCAAGGCTCATTCAAAGCAGGAGCCGCCGCCGCCTACTCAACCCCGCGCAACACACAAACGTCGGCAAGATTCCGGTACCGCCCGGCGTAGTCGAGCCCATAGCCCACCACGAACACGTCGGGAATTTGAAACCCCACGTAGTGCAGCTCCACGGGCCGGATCCGCCGGCTCGGCTTGTCGAGCAAGGCCGCCACCCGCACCGAGCGGGGTCCGCGCGCCTCAAGGTGATGGCATAGCCATTCGATCGTCAAACCGGTATCGACAATATCTTCCACCAGCAGCACATCGCGCCCGGCCAGATCCTCGTCGAGGTCTTTGGTCAGACGAATCTCGCCCGTGCTTTCGGTCCGCCCGCCATAGCTGGCGACGCCGAGAAAGTCGACCGAAACATCGCGCCCGATCGCCCGCGCCAGGTCGGCAAGAAAAACGACCGAACCCTTCAGTACACCCACCAGGTGCAGCGGCTTGCCAGAGGCGGATTCGGGGTAATCGGCCGCGATGCGCTGGCCGATCTCCACCACCCGCTGGCGAATCCGCTCCGCCGGAATCAACACGTCGAGTTGAGTAGAAGCGGGAGTCAATTCGACTAGCTCCAACGAAAAAGAGGGGTTCGCCCACGGCGCCTTACCTGGGAAAAGCGGCGGCAAGTGCCCTGGGGAACGACTACTATATCATTGAGTGATGCCCGCCGCCGTACGATCGCAACGCACCCGCGCGACCCGCGTTTTGGGAACCCTCGCCCTGGTCTTCGCGCTCGCGCCGGCCGCTTCGGTCATCCGGGCCCAGGACGCCGCCTCCACGGCCCCCCAGTCCGGCCAGCCATTGTTCGAGTCCGAGATGATCTTCCCGCTCGAGCACTGGCACAATCATTCCTCGTCGATCGTCGAGCTGCCCAACGGCGACTTCCTGGTGGCCTGGTTTCATGGCTCGGGCGAGCGGACCGCCGACGACGTCGTCATCCGCGGCGCGCGCTGGAGCAAACAGAAAAAATCCTGGGGCGAGCCTTTCCTGATGGCCGACACGCCCTTTTTCCCCGACACCAATTGCGTGCTCTACATCGATTCCCAAAAGCGCCTGTGGCTGTTCTGGCCCACCATCCTCGCCAACGAATGGCACACCGCGCTGATGAAATACCGCCTCTCGACCGACTACCAGCAAGCCGGGGGCCCGCCCCACTGGGACTGGAGCGACAACATCCTGCTGATCCCCAAAAATATCTCAAAACGCACCATCGAGGTGATGGGCCCCGATGTCGACTCGCCGAGCCTCGGCGCGCTCGCCCGCGAAAACATCGCCCACGCCCAGGACAAATATTTCTCCCGCGTCGGCTGGTTCACGCGCACCCACCCCATCGAGCTGCCCTCGGGGCGCATGATCGTGCCGATGTATTCCGACGGCTTTTCCTACGGCATCATGGCGCTCACCGACGACGGCGGAAAAACCTGGTTCGCCAGCGAGCCCATCGTCAGCTACGGCGGCATCCAGCCCTCGGTGGTCCGCCGCAACGACGGCACCCTGGTCGCCTATTTGCGCGACAACGGCCCGCCACCGAAACGCATCCACATCTCCTATTCCAAAGACGACGGCATGACCTGGACCGCCGCCAGCGACACCGATTTCCCCAACCCCGGATCGAGCGTCGAAGCCATCCGGCTGCGCAGCGGTGAATGGATTCTGGTCTACAACGACACCGAGCACGGCCGCAATTCGCTGGCGATCTCGCTTTCCGACGACGAAGGCAAGACCTGGAAGTGGAAGCGCCACATCGAGCGCGACGAGCAGCAGCCGAGCCCCTCCTCGTTCCACTACCCCTCGGTTATCCAGGCCGCCGACGGCACCATCCACGTCACCTACAGCTATTTCATCAACAATCTGCCTGAAGACGCCCCCCACAAAACCATCAAGCACGCCCACTTCAACCTCGACTGGGTCAAGCAAGGCGACCCCAAGCGCTAGACCCCACGACGCCGATCGCAAGCCGCCAGCCACTAAGCTGGATCGCCAACACCCAACCACCCCAAATCAGAGCCGCAGGCGTAAAGCCGGCGGGCCGAGTCCCCACGATGGCGGGGCCGAAGGAGGCAATACCGACGACAAATCCACCGTCCCCCACAATAGCCCGCGCATTGCCGCCGACGGCTCGCTAGCGCCAACCGCAATCGCCAAAGCGTGCCGCCCAACCCAGGCAGCGAGCCACCTTGGCCCGCCGGCTCACGCCTGCGGCTCTGTTTTACGGGATGGCCGTCGCCCACCGTAGCTCCCGTGCCACACCTTCCACTCCCAAGACCAATGACATAAACAATCACTTACCAGAATGAAAACCCGCCTTCAACGGCTGGACGATGTCGGCCAGCGCCGCAGTGCTATGGCTGGGGCGATAGAGGCATAGGGCCATTCTCACGGTGGCCTAGGGTCAACCACTTGGGAAGAAACTATGCAGTAGCCCTGATTGCCGCTCCCCAAGTGGTTCTGTTGCAATAACAAGGCATACATCCAATGAAGAAGGCCGATCAACTACGGCCTCGCCCTATCGCATCGTGCGATGGTGGGCTAGGCCAGGATCTTTCTCGCCTAGCCAATTCCATCAAGTCGGTCACTCCCGAAAGCGGCTTGCTGGAAGCAGTGGCGCGAACGACTGCCGCGAAAGCAGCCGTGCCCCTGCCGCCCGAGCCCGAACGCTTTCTGGCCGCGCTGCTCAGCCGCTTGCCGGAGACGGTCTACCGCTGCGCCAACGACCGCGACTGGACGATGGAGTTTCTCAGCGAAACCTGCCGCCAGTTGACCGGCTACGACCCCGAGGACCTCATCGAGAATCGCCGCGTGTCGTTCGGGGATCTGATCCACCCCGAGGACCGCGAGCGCGTCTGGCAAACCATCCAGCAGGCAATCGGCCAGGGTCAGCCCTACCGCTTGCAATATCGCATCCTGGTTGCCAACGGTTCGGCCCCCGAGGAGAAGTGGGTCCGCGAAGAAGGGGCCGCGATCTTGTCGCCCGCGGGCGAGCCGCTGGCGCTGGAAGGGTTTCTGCTCGACGTCAGCCAGCAAAAGGAGCTGGAGGACACGGTGCAGCGGCTGCGGCGCGAAGTCACTCAGATCAACCTGGAAATGCGCCGTCAGGATCAGGACATCGAAGCCTTCAGCTCGATGTCGGCCCACACCTTGCGCGAGCCCTTGCGGCACCTGGTCCTCTTTAGCCAGCTACTGGAGAAACACGCCGGATCGACGCTCTCTCCGTTGGCGAAGGGCCATCTCGACGCCATCGTGCGTGCCGCTGGACGCATGGAGCATCGTATCGCCGACGTACAGTCGCTGGTGTTCGCAACCCGCATCAGCATGCTGCGTGAGTCGGTGCGGATGAGCGAGTGCGTGGAGGCGGCGCTGGAATCGCTGCGCCCGGCGATCGAGCGCAGCGAGGCGCGCATCGTTGTCGCGCAGCTTCCCGAGGTGGTCGGCGACCCCATCCTGCTGACGCGCCTGTTCGAGCACCTGCTCGGCAACGCGCTGCGCTTCGGCGGTCCGCGGCCGACGATCGAAGTCACCGCCCGCATGAGCGGCAATCGCTGGGTGTTCGGGGTGAAGGACGATGGGCCCGGGATCGATCCGCGCTACCACGATCGCATCTTCCGGCCCTTCGAAAGACTCAACAGCGCGCGGACCAGCGTCGGCAACGGCATGGGACTGGCGATCTGCCAAAGCATCGTGCAGCGGCACGAAGGCAAGCTCTGGCTATGGTCGGAGCTGGGAAACGGCGCGCACTTTCAGTTTGTGCTGGGCCTCACGCCCGATGGGGCCAACCCGGAACCCCGCTCCCCGGAAGCCTCTGCGTACCCGAACCTGTGACCGTCGCGGCGGCATCGCCCGACCTGCCCAATCCGTCCCCACGCTCGGGACCGATGATCGTGCGGGTGACGCGCGACTGCGCCGCGGCGGGCGTGCGTCAGACTTCGACGCCGAGCTCTTTCCAGGTCACCATGCGCCGCTGGTAGATTGCCTCGCGGCCCATGATCGCGGTCAGCGCCGCGGTCGCCCCCACTCGCACATCGGCGAACGGCTTGCGGTTCTCGCGAATACAACCGTAGAAATCGCTCATCGCGAAATCGTCTTCGGTCTGCATCTTCTTGGGAACCAATTCGAGCGGTTCCGAATCGCCCTGCATGTCGTAGAACGTCGCGGCGTCGTGCGTGAAGAACACCGCGCCCTTCTCGCCGTAGATGATGTACCACTGACCGTTGGGCACATCCTTCATCGCCCGCGGGTGCAGGTAGAGCTGCGTGTACTGCGAGTGCATGTCGTTCTCGAAGATGTACTCGACGTCAAAGCCGTCCATCATCAAGGTACCGGCCGGAATCGGCGTCGGGCAGGTAGCGCTTGCCGTGGCCGTAAGCGCTGACCGGGCGGCTCTCCGCCAACCAGTTGCAGCAATCGATATTGTGGACGGCGTTCTCGACGATCAGGTCGCCCGAGCGCTTTACGTCCTCGTACCAGGCTGGACGCAGCCGCGCCTGGTTGGAGCCCTTGGCGGTTTGCGAGCCGGGCCGCGCCGGAGTACTGTTGCGTTGGGCGCGAATCACGAACATCTGGCCGAGGATCTTCTCCTCGTGGAGCTGGCGCATCACTTCCCGCACGCTCGGAAAGTAGCGAAGCTGCTGGCCGATCTGCAGGAACCCTTTGGCATTCTTGGCGGCCTTGAGCACCATGGCGACCTGCTCGGGCTGAATGCCCAACGGCTTTTCGCAGTAGACATATTTGCCCGCCTCCAGGCAGGCCGTGGCCATCTCGGCGTGCAGATAGCAGGGCGTGGCGATCTTGACGGCGTCGACGTCTTTGAGGTCGAGTACCTGCTTCCATTCGGTGAGCGACTTGGGATTGAAGCGCGAAGTCTTGCTCAGCGCCGCGTCGCGCGCCTGCGGGTCGATGTCACAGATCGCGGTAACCTTGACGTTTTCCTGGGCCAGCGTCAGCTCCAGCAGCCGGCTGCCGCGGTGGCCGACGCCGATGAACGCCGTGCGCACCTCGGGCCCGGCGGCGGACGCCATGGACGCCGTCGCGGCGGCGGCGGCCGAACTCAGCAGAAAGTCTCTACGATTGGTTTTGGTGGACATATCGATAACCTCAACTCTCTCCAGCCAACGAGCACAAGCTCAGCGCTAGATGACGAGCAGAGAACAAACTGAATCCGCCGGCAGAGCTCATAGATACCGAACCGGGACAAACAGAGCCGTGCCCGGAAGGGTGTGGGCCCGCGGGCGATTGTCCGCGTATCAGTCGCCGAGCGGCTGCGCGACGGCATCGAAGACCGCAAGGCGTACAGCCCTCCGTCCCGTGCGCGGCGCCCGCTCTCCGGCGCAGCTAGCTCCCGGCGATCAGCTCACGCCGCCCGGGTGACTGTCCCCAACAAACCGGGTCACAATCCCCACACGCGCCGGCGCTCACTCGACAAAGTCAACGTAACCGTGTTTGCGCAAAAACCGGAAATACCCAACAAAATCGAACTTCGTCGGGCCCAACTCATGTTCGGTCAGACGAATCACTTCGGCCAGATTCCGCTTGCCGTCGCACCAGTACAACGCGCTCACGGGCGGCCCCCACCAGCCGGCCGACGGATAGCCTTCGCGATCCTTGACCGCCAGATCGTCCAGCGGCAGCGTCCCGATGCGCTTGCGCTTGACAACGATCTTTTCCGCTTCCGCCATCTGGGGGTCCGGCGGCGGCGCTTGCGGCACGATCGCCGCGGCCAGGTGCAACTCTTCGGCGCGATGGTGGGCCGCATCGGCCAGCCGGCGCGATTGCTCCTTCCCAAACTCGTCGAGCTGCGCCAGCATCGGCGCAATCGAACGCTGCACCTCGGAACGTTGCAACTCGGGGACCAGACGCAGCACCGACGACACGGCTTCCTTCTCGCGGTCCACCCGGTACTTCAAATCGTCCTGCCCGCGATAGAGCGCCTGCCCGATGTCGATGCCCTTGCTGAGGCCCGCAAAGCGGTCCGCCGCCTCGTCGTAGACGCCCACGAGCTGGTCGTAGCCGTGGCTGAGCCCGGCATCGGCCAGCCAGACCGCGTCCGGCTCGCCCGCCGACGCCAGCGCGTAGAGATACGCCGCCGTCACCACGCTGAGATCGCGCATCGAGCGCGGGTCGGCGTCGTCGGGCGTGTCCTCGCTGTTGTGGTGCGTCTCGACGCCGCTGCCCGCATAGGGCCACGCCGTGGGAACGTTGATCGTCGGCTCGCCCAGGTAGTTGTCGGTGCCCGTGCTGTACTCGCCCCAGAACCAGGGCCGTTTCGGGTTCAGCCGCGGGAAATACGCCTCGGCGATCTTGAGGATCAGCGAGTCGGTGTACGACTTGGCGGAATGCGGATTGAGATAGAACGTGTACTCCGTTCCGGCAAGGTTATAAAACCCTGCCGGCGTGTCGAGGCAAAACGCGCCGATCGTGCGGCTGATGCGCTCTTTGTTGTTCGCGATGTAGTGCAGCGATGAATACAGCTCGCCCATCGCCAGCATACGGATGGTGCGTTTGGGCCGCGGCAGCTTGCCGCTCTCGATCAGCCGGTTGAGCGCCGCCATGCCCTCGATGATCGCCGCCACGCCGGTGGTGTTATCCTGCGCGCCCTGTTCGGCGATATGCCCCAGCGTCAGAACCTCTTCGCGCGATTCGCCGTTGCCGGGGATCACGCCCGTCACGTAAGGATATTTGCCGTCGTAGTAGCGGGTGTGGACGATCGCCCGCACTTTCACCGGCCCCTTCTGCAGCAGCTTGCGCAGCATCCGCGCCTGCGCGGTCGAAATCGAAAACGCCACCAGCGGCGTGCTGGTCTTGGTGTACGCCCAGCCGGCGTCGCCCCAGGCGTTGATCCACTGCCGGCCGTTTTCGAGTGCCGGGTTTTCCGTAAACGCGTTGATGGCGCCCAGCGCCTTCTTGGCCACCAACTGCGGCTTGAGCGAATCCGGGTTGCGGCTGGTGAGCGCCAGCTTGCCCTCCAGATCGAACCCATCGAGCGAGCTGGCGTTCCCCACGTCGACGATCTCGGTCTCCACGCCCCCGGGCGGCGTCGGGCCGCTCCACATTCCCAGCGAGGTGGGAATCTCTTTGTAGTTAGCCAGCATGCGCTGGTCGTCGCCGACTTTCGGTTCGATGATTTCGAGCGTCCCATCCTCGGCGTCCCAGGCCAGCGGCATCGTCCAGAAGCCGCTTGCGTCACTCCGTCGGCGGGCGCCTCGATCGTTTCCACGTCGCTCAACCCGAGCTGCTTCAGGGTCTTTGCGATGTATTCGGTATCTTCTTGGAACTTGGGAAACGTGAACCAGCGCTCGATCTCCCACATGTGCCGCATGCGGTCCATCGACTCTTCGGGATGCACCTCTTCCCGGATCTGGTCGACCAGCTTGCGCATGTCGGCATCCGAGGCGAGTGCGGATCGGGTAGCCACCAGGCAAAGCAGCCCGGCAGCGAGCAGAAACCAGGATTTACGATAAGAAGTCATCAAATATCAAACCATCATCCAGTATTTTTGCAGTCTAGTGATGGGCACGCGGTCCGCCAGTGCCCTGCGACCTACGTGTACCCTGCGATCAATGGGTGCCAGGCGATCTTCGAGTATCGAGCCGC
Source organism: Terriglobia bacterium (assembly GCA_963824095.1). Lineage (GTDB taxonomy): Bacteria > Acidobacteriota > Terriglobia > Bryobacterales > UBA6623 > JBBDWJ01. The sequence goes on from CAWGNS010000008.1 coordinate 156,417, forward strand.
GGTCGAGTGTCACGCACGAAGCGGCGCACAGCCACCCGTGGCGCGAACCTCCAGGTTTGCCGCGTCGCGATTCCTCGCGACGTAGGGCCCCAAACCTCGATGCCCGGGGAACCAGGAACAAGCCCCGGCAAAGCCAATCGAATCGCCGGCCCGGCGTAACCACGCGGGAAAAGCTCACTGTGCCGCAATCGCCTTCCCGGCCTCGATCCGCACCGCGTCCCATTGCTCGGGATTGTTCTTCCAGATCTCAGTATCCAGCATCGCCCGCGCGCCGAATGGGCGTTTGTAGACAATGCTGTTCACCAGCTGATCGGCCGCCGGCTTCCCATCCTTTTCGGCCAGCAGGTGAAAATACTCGTAGTCCTGCAGGCCACGGCGCATCGCCTTGAGCCGGATACTGGGAATCGGCTCGTGGTAGCCCATCACCGCGCCGCGGTAGATCATCTGGCCCGAGCCGTTGTAAGCGCGCCGCTCGCCTTTGTAGTTCTCCGCCTCGTACCAGGCCGCGTAGGCGTTCCAGTCGAACTCCCACTCCACCCAGCCGGTCTGATATTTCCAGCCGGCCCAGCCGATGCCGCGGTTGACCAGCAGGTCGAGGTCGAGAAACGTGTTCGAGCCGCAGCCCGAGTTGCGCTTTTGTTCGTAGATCATCGGCCCGTAGAACCAGGTCTCGACGCCCTTGGGCCGCACCGTCTCGGCGAAATCCTTGTCGTAGTCGACCGTGTGGCAGACCCACAAATCGACCTGCTGCGACAACTTGGCCATCGCCTCGGGCGAGTAGCCGCCGTCGATGCGGTAAGAAAACCAGTCGCGGCCCATCGCCTCGTGGAGGATCTGGCCGTAGTACATCATCTTCTCGTAGGATTCTTCGTTGTAGCTTTCGTCCAGACCGTTGAGAAACGCGATCTTGCGGACCTTACGCCACGCCGGCTTGCTGTCGAGATGCTCGCGAACCTGCCGCGCCGCCTCTTTCCAGATCGCTTCGTACTGCGGCGTGCGGCCCTCGGGCGGCAGCGAAATGGGCCACGCCGAGCCGTGCCTGCCGTCGGGCCGGTCGATGTTGAACGGCAGCATCATGTGGTCCACCGGCACGCCGTATCCCGGCCCCCAATAGCCGTATTTCTCGGTAAACGCCGAGCCGTCGAGATAGGGGCCAAGGCGCTGGTCGTATTCGGTCCAGTCCAGATGCACCTTGCCGTTGTCGACCTGAATTTCGGGCTTGTAGCCATAAACCAGCGGCAAAAAACGATGCTGCTGCGCAAGCTGATAGTAGGCGCGCTCTTCGTCGGGCGGCATCCGCCGCATCGAGTCGTTCCAGACGTCGCCCGGCAGGCTGCTTTTCTGCGGCAGCGCGAAATCCCAAACGTCGAGCCGCACCCGGATGGAATCCTGGCCGCCCTTCCAGGTAACCTGGATCTCGCCGTCGTAGCTCCCTGCCGGCGCTTTTTCGGCCTCGAAGGGCACGAAGATATCCACCCAGATCGCCTGATTGGTTTGCTTGGGAATGTTGTTGTAGATATCGGGGATTGAAAACGGAAAGCCCGGGTAAAGCGTGGAGTGCCGCTTGGGCATCAGCGCGTCGGGATACCAGCCGGGCCCCAGCGAGGTCTTCTCGTAGCCGGTCGACGGATGGCGGACCTGCGTATACCAGTCCTTGAACAGCGCCACCTGCTTGCCGTCGATGCGCCCGCCGCCCTGGCGGGTCAAAGCATCGAACGACACGTCGACGTCATCCACCGGCGACGCCGACTCGATGATCATCTGGAAGGCGACAAACTCGTTGCGCGCCGCCCGCAGCGAGACGGTCTTAGTGGACGAGTCCCAAACCGGGTTGCGGCCGCGATAGTCCCCGCTCGGGTAGTCGCTGTGAATGTCGGTGCGGTCCTCGATCAGCCGCCCGCTGGTCGGCTCGACGCGAACGCCATCGCTCACGGCCCAAAGCCGAACCTGGGGCTGCTGAGCCGCCAGCCGGCCCATCGCGCCCAGCAAAACCAAGGCCGCCGACACGGCAAACGCGAGCCGCCCAGCCCGTTTACCCGCCATCAGAAGCGCCGGAGAAAACCGCATTTTCCGAAAAGAAACTAAGCACACGAACATCAGCCGACTTTCTTTCACACTGCAAGTTAGTCTAGTCTACACTACACAGACCTGCCTCGCAGCACCGCCTGTAACTGACAAGACGGGCAGTGGCGCAGGCCTCCGGCCTGTGCAAACCGCGTCCAAGCCGACGCGGAAAGGGGCCCCGCGCCGGAAAAGCCGATAGTAAAGACCCAGGCCAGCCAACCAGCGGGCCAGCCAACCAGCGGGCCATTCCAGCCGGCAGGCCTGCCTCGGAAACCGCCGGCTCCGGCCATAACCGCCATCGTCGGCAGCCATGACCGTGGAATTGAGACACTGCAACCGAAAGGAATCGAACGAAGCATGACCCGACGCGACGCCATCACCGGAATCCTGGCGGCCCTCGCCGCCCCCCGCCTGCAAGCCCAGCAGCAGCTCGATTTTCTGCGCGACCTGGGCGAATACCAAGACATCCGGCAGATGCTGCCCGGCGACCTCAAGCGCCGCGCCCACGCCCTGCTCGACGAGCGGAAACGCACCGTCGAGGGTATCACCACCCAGCGCCAGGTCGACGAGCGCCGCGCCTATGTGCGCAAGGTCATGACCGAGGCCGTCGGCGGATTTCCCGAGCGCACGCCCCTCAATCCGCGCGTGACGGGCGTTCTCGACCGCCCTGCCTACAAGATCGAAAAGATCATTTTCGAGAGCCGCCCGAATTTCTTCGTCACCGCCAATCTCTATCTGCCCAAAAGCGGGCAGGCGCCCTACCCCGCCGTGCTGTTCCCGCTGGGCCACGAAGCGGGCGGCAAGAGCCACGACTACTGGCAGCGCATGCTCATCACCTTGGCCACCCGCGGCTACGTCGCTTTGACCTGGGATCCGCTGGGCCAGGGCGAACGCAAGCAGTACTACGACCAGGATTTCGAGGAGCGCAAGCTGGGCGGCTCGACCACCGAGCACACCGTCCTCGGCGTGCAGTGCATCGTCACCGGCAGCAACCTGGCGCAATACACCATCTGGGACGGCATCCGCGCGCTCGACTATCTGCTGTCGCGCCCCGAGGTCGACACCCAGCGCGTCGCCTGTACCGGCAACTCCGGCGGCGGCACCCACACCGCCTACATCAGCGCGCTCGAAGACCGCATCCAGCTCGCCATGCCGTCGTGCTTTCTGACCTCCTGGAGCTACCTTCTCGACACCATCGGCCCGCAGGACGCCGAGCAGGTGCTGCTGCCCTGGCTCGGCGCCGGCCTCGACCATCCCGACTTCATCTACGCCTTCGCGCCGCGGCCCTACCTGATGCTCTCCGCCATCCGCGACTTTTTCTCGATCGGCGGCGCCCGCGCCACCTTCGCCGAGGGCGTCCGGCTCTACGAACGGCTCGGCGTGAGCGCGCAGATTTCCAAGTCCGAAGTCGACCGCGGCCACGGCTACCACAAGCCCAACCGAGAAGCCGCCTACAACTGGCTCAGCATGCATTTCAAAGGCGTCGAGGACCGCGTCCCCGAGCCCGACATGGAGATCGAAGCCTTCGAAGACCTGCGCTGCACCGAAAGCGGCCAGGTGGCGACCTCGCTCGGCGGCGAGACCGTGTTCACGCTCAACGGCAAGCGCGCCGCCGCGCTCGACCCCAAGCTGCCGGCCATCGCCGGCGCCGCCGACCTGCCGGCCTACCGCGCCGAAATCGCCCGGCGCGTCCGCCGCGTCGGCACGGTGGACTACGAGCGCGCCGCGCCCGAGGTGCGCTCTTACGGCCACATCGACCGCGACGGCTATCGCATCGAAAAAATCTCGTACGTCAGCGAACCCGGCATCTACATCCCGTCGCTGCTGTTCACGCCCGAAGGCGGCGCGGCGCGCGGCCCGGCCTTGCTCTACCTCCACGAACGGGGCAAATCCCACGAAGCCCAGCCCGGCGGCGAAATCGAATGGTTCGCCAAAAAGGGATACACCGTGCTGGCGATCGATCCGCGCGGCATGGGCGAAACCAGCCGCCTCACCGGCCGCGAAAACGACGACTTCCCGCGTTATTTCGACGACTACGAAAGCGCCATGACGGCCTTTCTGATCGGCCGCAGCCTGGTGGGCATGCGCGCCGCCGACGTGCTGCGCGCGGTCGATCTGCTGGCCGGCCGCAGCGAAGTCGACGCCAACAAAATCGCGGCCATCGGCAAAGGCGCCGCCGGAATCCCGCTGCTCTACGCGGCGACGCTCGACGACCGCATCCAGAAACTGGCTTTCGAGCAGATCCTGGTCTCCTACCGCTCGATCGTCGAGCACCGCATCCACCGCGGAATACTGGAAGGGATCATCCCCGGCGTCTTGGGCCAGTTCGACCTGACCGACCTGATGGCCGCCCTGATCCCGCGCCGCGTCTGGGTCGTCAACGCGGTCAATCCGCTCGGCCACCGTCTCTGGCCCGAAGTAGCCGAAAAAGCGTACGCCCCAACGGCCGAGGCCTACCAAAAAGCCGCCCAACCGAAGGCCTTCCAAACCCATCGGCGCAAGGAAGCCGACGGCCCCGAAATCTACGAAGACTGGCTGGGCTGACGAAGGGGGCCAGGAAAACCCGAACGCATCGTGTTGGCCGGCCCCCCCACAAAGGGCAATAACACGACGCAAAATTGCACAGAAGCCGCAGCGCCACCCGTGGCGTGAACCTCCAGGTTTGCGCGTCGCCTATCAGGCGACGTACGGCCCCAACCCTCAACGGCAAGGCCTTCAGCCACCCAAGCCCCCCGAAAAAAAGAGAGCCCCAACACAAACCCGTTCCAAAAACAAAAAAAGCAGGGCTGGAGAAACTCCAGCCCTGCATAACAGACCTTTCCGGTAAGTCGAACTCAAGCCGCGCCGGAATCCAGGGCCGCGCAAAAATCCAACGCTCGGCCCCGGCGCCGCGCTATTTCCCTAAATCCTTGATCTCAATGTTGCGGTACCACAAGGGCCAACCCTCCGACTCCAGGCAAACATTGCCCTCGGCCGGAGAAATATCCGATCCCTCGTTGACCTTCTTGCCATTGAGAAAGACCACAACGTGGCCGTCCTGGGAGTGCACTTCCACGTGATCCCAATCGCCAAACGGAATGCGATCCTTGACGATCTCGCCGCGCTTGGCGCCGGTCACCTTGCCGCCGCGCACGCCAAACACGCTCGCCGCCTCGCCGAAGTGACCCTGCACCTCGAGCGACCTCGGCCAGCCGTTGATGACCTCCTGCGCGTTGATGAAAAACCCGGCGTTGGGCCAGTCCGGAGGCTTCCCGGTCCAGCCCTCTTTCACGAAACGCCAGTCGCCGCGAAAGATGAAATTCTTGTAGACCTTCTTGCTGCGCAGAAAGCCGTTCGGCTTACCCGTGCAATAAATCATGCCGTCTTTGATCGACCAACTCGAAGCCGGAGCCACGTCGTAGGTCCAGAATTCGGTGATGTCCTTTTTAGGCATCAGCGAAACGAAGCCGTCTTCGGCAACCGCCGCCGGAGCCAGCAGCAGGGCCAGAAGCACCCCGGCCACCGCGCCCTGGCCAAGGGAAAAGCCGGGAAAGAAACGCCGGCGCGCGCGCCGGAACTGCGTGCCGCGGGCTTGCGCCACGGACTCGCTCAAACGGTCTTGGCAGGTAAAACTCATGCCGTATATCTCCTCGCTACAAACACGAAATCGCGTTGGGAACAGAAAGCAGCCACCGGACGCCACCACTCACAGAAGCCCGGTTTGAGCACGCGTGGCGCGAACCTCCAGGTTTGCCGCGTCGCGATTCGTCGCGACGTAGGGCCCCGAAGTAACATGCCCGGGTAACGGCACGATCCCAAGTCCGTCTCTCCCGGGTGAATCCGCCCGGCGTCATCCACGTCGTGCTGAAAAAACAGACTAAGCAATCGGCTTGATCTGCAAACCGCGCACGACGCCCTCGACATATTGCCGCGCCCGCCGCGCCAGATCGTCGATCCCGTCCGCGGTTTCGGGCCGCGGCACCAGCGGCTCGAAAATATTCTCGAACGCCAGCGGCATGTCGAGACCTGTATAGGCGACCGGCTTCAGCAATCGGTAATGGTCGATCTCGCCATAGCCCGGCATGCAATCCTGGTCCTCGGGCCAGTTGCGGTGATCCTTCATACAGAAGGCACGCACATCGCGCCAGCAGGCTTCGATATCGGGAATCGGGTCCTCGTTTTCGTAATCGAGCACGTTACCGGCGTCGTAGCACATCAGCACGCCCGGGTCGCTGACCTCGGCGATGATCTTGGAGCAGCCGCGCCCGTTGGCGGTGTTGCCGCCGTGCTGCTTGATGACGAGAAGCACGCCGTTCTGGCGCGCCACCGGCCCCAATTCCTTAAGGTTCTTGATCCACTGCGCGTAGCCGCCCGGCTTGATCTCGCCGAAGGTCAGCAGCAGCGGAATCCCCGCCGCCGCGGCCTGCTCGAGGCGCCGCGTGTGCCCGGGCACGGAATTGTCGGCGCCCACGTAGACGTTCGAAAACATCATCAGCGGCTTGAGGCCCATGTCGCGGCACTGCTTGGAGATTTCCTTGGCGCGCGAAGCCGGCGCGTCGAGGTCGATCACGTCGCGGCGCTGGCCCGAGGCGTCCTTGTGCCGCGTGCCCCAGGCGACGTTGGAGTAGCCGGCCTTGACGATGCCTTCGAGCGCCCGCTCGAACGAAAAGTTCGAATAGGGCAGCGTCATGCAGGCCATCTGAAAATTGGTGGGCTTGGGCTGCTGCGCCGCCGCCGGCATCGCCGCCAGCGCCGCGCCCGCCAGCAGCACCTCGCGCCGCGACCAGTCTCGATTGGGTGATTTACTTGGAGAGCTCATCTTGCTATTCCGCCAGGTTATGTTTCTTGGGACGATGCTGGCGCGTTCGCAGCGCCGGCTTGATCTAGGCCAGGGAGCCGAGTTTGCGCCGCCGGGCCTCGCGCGCGCCGCAAACTTCCCGCGCCACTAGGGCGTCACGAACCACTGCGGCCTTTCAAAACCGGGCCGCGCCGCGCCATCGGCGTACCAGCGCGCCATGTCGGCGGCCGTCTCGACGATCCGCCCCAGATCATCGTAGGCAATCTTATCGGCGGTGTCGGAAGGCTGGTGATAGTCGGGGTGCGTCCCGGTAAAAAAAAACGCGTAGGGAACATTGGCGCGCGCGAAATGGTAGGCATCGGTCAGATACACCAGCCGCCAGGTGGGCTGCTGATCGGGTATCACCTCGATGCCGTGCGACTTTCCGGTGCGCACTGCCTGATCGAACAGCGCCGGCGAGGCGTCGGAGATCACCTGCACGTTGCCCTGCGAGCGGCCGATCATATCGAGATTGAGCTGCACCGCGACCTGCTCCATCGGGACCACCGGCTGCGCGGCGTAATCGGCCGAGCCCAGAATCCCGCGATCCTCGCCGCTGGTGAAAAACACCAGCACGCTGCGTTTGCCCGGGTTCCGCGCCAGGCGGCGGGCGAGTTCGAGCACAGCGGCCGTCCCCGAAGCGTCGTCGTCGGCGCCGTTCCAGATGCCGTCTTCGCCGGCCGGGACATCGTGCTTACCGATGTGATCGTAGTGCGCCGTCAGCGCCACCCACTCGTCGCGCAGCGCCGGGTCGGTGCCTTCGATCTTCCCCAACACGTTCGAGGCGGCGCCTTCGTGAATATCGGCCTCGATCGCCACCTCGACTTTGGCGGCCAGCGGCCCCAGTTCGAGCTGCTCGACGCCCTTGCCCACCGCTTGCGCAAAGGCGCCGGGACGGATCACCAGCACCGGGTTGAGCGCGCTGGCGTGAGTCACCTTGGGGTCGCGCAAAAAACAAACTCCGGCGTCCTTCATCTCATGGAAGAAGTGCGCCTCGGCCTCGTCGCCCTGGTCGAGCTCGTCGCTGAGGTAGACCAGCATATCCGCGCCGCGCACGGTCGCGCCGATCAGCTTGCCCATGGCGCGGTCGGGGCCGAATACGCCGGCGGGCTCGAGCGGCCAGGGGGCGCCCTTTTTCGCGACGACGGCTTTGCCGGCCAGATCGAGCGCCTTGAGGTCGTCGACGTTCTTGTCTTCGGCGACGATGCCGTTGCCGGCGTAAACCATCGGCAGCGAAAGGCTACCGCGCGCCGGGTCGTACGCCACGTTCCAGAAAACATAATCGGCGGCCGCGATCGGCTTGCCGTTGATGCGCACCGTGACTTTCGAATCGGCCGGCGTGTATTCGCCCAGCGAATAGGTTTGCAGGTAAGAGCCGGAAACGGCCGGCGCCACGCCGGCGGCCTCCAATTGAGTGGCCAGGTACAACGCGGCCATGTCGAGGCCGCGGCTGGGCGTGCCGCGCCCTTCGAGTTGATCGTCGGCCAGAAATCCGATGTCGGCGCGCAGCCGGTTGTCCAGCCCCGCCGACTTCTCCTCGGGCAGCGACGCTTCGGAAGCGCAGCTGCTGCCGCCCGCCACCAGCAGGCCCAGACAAATCATCTGCGCGGCGAGATAGGCGCGTTGCAAGGCTCCCGCCTGGCGATCGGCAGCCCGCCGGAGTTTAGATACGTGCATGTTGAGCCTTTTCAAACAGGGTACGAAACGGCAGCGCCGCCGCGCCGGTAATCGCGGCGTGGCCTTCCAGCGCCGAGGGCCGCAGCAGCAGGTTTCGAAAATTGAGAAATTCGCGGCCGTCGGCGAACTGATCGCGGATCACCGTGTCCACCAGCGGCCAGGCCTCGGTCAAGGTGCCGTCGATGATCACGCCGTCGGGGTCGAGGCCCCAGATCATGTTCGAGATCCCCACGCCCAGGTAGCGCGCCGTCTCCTTGAGAGCTTCCACGGCCGGCCGGTCGCCCGACATCGCCAGATGGCAGATCTGCTTGGCGCGGGTGGTCACGTCGCCGCCCCCGGCCGAACGCTTCGATCCGTTGCGCGAGCGGTAGCGTTCACAGATCGAGGTGTCGTTGGCCAGTTGCTCCAAACAGCCCGGCCGGTCGTGCCGAACGCTCGAGCGTTGGTCGTGGATCACCATCTGCCCGAACTCGCCCGCCGCCATGTGCTGGCCGTAAAACAGTTCGCCCTCCAGCAGCATGCTGACGCCGATTCCTTCGTCGATCTTGACGAACAGCAGGCAGTGGGCGTCGCGCACGTCGGGGCTGCCGTAGTGATATTCGGCGAAGGCCGCCGCCCGTACATTGTTTTCGACGTAAACGGGCAGTTGCAACCGCGTCTGCAGGCTGGCGCGTACCGGCACTTGAATCCAGCGTTCGTCGTTGCCGTGCTCGACGGCTCCGTCGAGGCTATTGACTAAGCCGCGGGCGCTGACGCCGATGCCTTCCACGCGCCGCCCCTCGAAACCGGCCAACAATACCTCAATCTGGGCGGCGACCGCGTCCAGCGTTTCCAGCGGGTCGGCGGGCGTTCGGAAGTACGTGCTGGTCAGAATCTGTCCGCTCAGCGCGCCGACCGAGACCCGGCTCTGCCAGGTGTGGATATCGACGCCCACGGCGATGTGGTGGTCGTCGTCGAGCCGCAGGTGGACGGCCGGGCGGCCTCCGGTGGAACGTCCCAGCCCTTCCTCGGCCACCAGCCGGCGTCGCACCAGTTCGCTGACAATGCGCGAAACCGAGGCTTCGGAAAGGCCCGAGCGCTGCGCGATCTCATTCCGCGAGAGCCGATGATGGCGGCGCAACAGGCGCAGCACACGCGCCCGATTCACCGCAGCTTGAGGCACGGAATGCCGGCGGACTACCATCCGTAACCCTAAATGCTACGCGAAGCCCGAGGGGAATGTCCAAACTTTTTTTCCCGTTGCAAGAAAGCAAATACACACCAATGCTGCCCCAACCGCGCCGCCGTAAGCCCCTGGAAAGCCCCCCGGGGGGCCATAGACCCCAAGACAAGGCTATTGACAACCGCTCGGGGCCTGCGATAGGCTTACCCAAAACCCTCCAGGTTGCGGGTTGAGGGGCAGCTCTTTTGCTGCAAGTTATATTCAGGGTGCAAGAAAGTTCTAAGTAGGCTCCCCTAGGCCAAGTAGCGGGTTTGGGCGGGGCCTGCGCTCGTTGGAACTTCTTCTTCACTATTTCTCTTAGGACTTATTGCTTTACAGAAGGGGCAAGCATGAAACCTACCTTAGGTGCAATCCCTCGCTTGGGATTTGCTATCGTTTTGGCGGCTCTTTTGACGATGCCGTTGTTCGGCCAGACCGGACTCGGCACGGTCAAAGGAACCGTCCTGGATGCGACCGGTTCCGCCGTCCCGGCGGCCCACATCACGCTTACCAATACACAGACGAATGTCGCGCGCGAATCGGATAGTTCCGCGGTCGGCGTTTATGAATTCCCAGCCGTCCCGATCGGCTCCTACAAACTAACCGTGCAGGCGGAGGGCTTCAAGCGCTACGAAGGCACGTTCGACCTGCAAGCCGGCCAGACCGTTGCCATCGATCCGTCCCTGGAGAGTCGGCGCGGTCGATACCGTCGTCGAGGTAACCGGCGTCGCGCCCACCATCACCACCACCGGCATGGAAGTCGCGAACGTGAAAGATTCTCTGCAAATCCGGCAATTGCCGCTCAATGGCAGAGCGATCACCAACCTGTTCGACTTGACCGCCGGCGTCGAAGGCGGCGGCAACCCGCGTGTCAACGGCATGAAAGTCGGCTCGACCGAAATGACCCTGGACGGCGTCTCGCTCGTCGACCGCTTCGGCGGCGGCATTTCGCGCGTGCAGCCGGGGCTCGACACCGTCGAGGAATTCCGCGTGGAGACGGCCGGCTCGAACGCCCGCAACTCCCGCCCGGCCACCATCACGCTGGTGACCAAAAGCGGCACCAACGAATTTCACGGCAGCGCCTTCGCCACCCACCGCAACAACGCGGCGGGCCTCCGCGCCCGGCAGCGCCAGGACGGCAACTCGGCTGCCAAGTTGATCCGCAACGAATTCGGCGTCTCCGCCGGAGGTCCAATCATTCACGACAAGACCTTCTTCTTTGCGGCCTACGAAGGTGCCCGCGTTCGCCAGAACCAGTTTTCCGAGACCTCGGTCCCCCTTCCCAGCATGTGGAACGGCGACATGAGCAATCTCTACCCGGATCTGGAGAACCTGACCACGGTCTACGACCCGTTCTCCACCAATGCGGAAGGCCTGCGGCAGCCCTACGCCAACCAGACTGATTCCGCAGAATCAGCTCAATGATTACGGCAAGAGGATGCACGCATTGACGCCAGACCCTACCAACAGCGTCAATCCGTTCGAGGGTCCCAATTTCCAGAACTACTACCCGGCGACCAACGACACCAATCAGTTCACCATCAAGGGCGATCACGTGTTGACCGAGCGGGATAACCTCACCGGCCGCTTCACGCGCTCTTCGAACTCCAACATCCTGCAAGGCGGCCGTTACGGCTTTCCGCCCCCCGGCTGCGACAACTGCGGCGGCAGCGGGCTGTCCGACGCCAAGGTCTTCAACAGCATGTTCCGTTGGACGCACACCTTCTCGCCGACTCTGATCAGCGAGACCGAGCTTTCCAACCATCGCTCGGTGAAAGACTCGGGAACGCTCGGCAACGATACGCCGTGGGCCGACATGCTGGGCCTGCCCAATCCCTTCGGCGTGACCGGCTGGCCGACCATCTATGGCGCGGATCCATTCCTCTACTACGGTGGCTGGGACGGTGACAACCGCAAGGATGAAAACCTGACCTCCTACCAGATCGACGAGAACATCACCTGGATCAAGGGCAAACACTCCATGCAGTTCGGAACCAAACTGCGCCAGGAGTACAACAACATCCAGGAGCTGCAGCAGGCTCAGGGATCCCACGACTTCTATTCCGACTGGACCTCGCAGTGGGATCCGGTCAACGAAACGGCGGTCCCCTACACGGGCTTCGGCCTGGCGTCGACCCTGCTGGGCACCCCGACCGGCCTGCGCAATCAGGCCAATCGCGGCTTCTTCTACTTCCAGCAGTTTGAGATGGGCCTCTACTTCCACGACAGTTGGAAGGTCAGCCCGCGCCTGACGCTGGAACTGGGCGTGCGGTATGACCGCTGGGCGCCCTACGGCGAGAAGCGCAACCGCCTTTCCAACCTCGATCTCTCGACGCTCGACAACACCTTCCAGGTGGTCACGCCGGGCGACACGCGGGCCGAGGATATCTCCGGCATCCTGCCTTCGATGCTGCAGTCCTACGCCAATCGCGGTCTGAGTTGGGTGACGGCGGATTCCATTGGTTTTCCGTCCCATCTGGTGCCGGCCGATAACAACAACTTCGGTCCCCGCCTCGGCGTCGGCTTACCGGGTAACCGACAAGCTGGTCATCCGTGGCGGCTACGGCGAGTATTTCTGGACCATGCCGCTGTCGCAGATTCTACAGGCGGCGCGCACCAACCCGCCGTTCAACCTGCGGTTTGTCAACATCGTTACCGACCAGAACGGCGCCACGCCGTACTACGCGCTCACCCACGCTCCGCAGGCCAACGAAATCCTGCCCAACGCCATCGTCGATATCAACTCGGCGGCGGGCATCAGCAGCAATGCGCTTGGGCATGGACGTGTGGGATGTCAACAATTGGAAAGACAACCGCATGCAGAACTGGAACTTCACGGTCGAGCACGAGATCATGGAGAACACGGCGCTGCGCCTCAGCTACATCGGTACGCACGGTATGGATCTCGAACAGAAATTCGAGGTCAACGCCCGCGAGTCCGAATGGAACTATCAGACCCGCACCGGTCTGGCGGTTCCCGGCTTGCGCGACGACCTGCGCGTCAACCCGGATTGGGCGCACGCGCGGCACCAACCATACCGGCTACTCCAACAGCAACTCGCTGCAGGCGGAAATCGAGCGTCGTTACTCGAACGGCTTGGCTTTCCAGTGGTTCTACACCTTCACACGCGCGCTCACCACGAGCGACGCGGGTGGCTTCAGCAGCGGCGGCGGCAGCATCAATGCTTCCGGCGGCGGTGCCGTACTCAGCGTTCCGCAAGTCATTCAGCTTCTGGGTGCTCCCAACCTGAGCTATGACGATCGCCTTCGCCTGGGATATCAGAACTCGGGCGACGTGCCGGCTCACCGCATTCGTTGGAATGCCATTTACGATCTGCCCTTCGGCAAGGGGAAGAAGTACGGCAACAGCGCTTCGGGCGCGCTCAACCAACTCATCGGCGGCTGGCAGATCGCCAGCATCGGTAGCTGGCGCAGCGGTTTGTGGAAAAACGTCAATGCCAGCCGTTACTTGTTCGGCGATCCGACCCTCGACAAGGATCAGCGCCTCGAAGCTGACCTTCGGCGGCCGCCAGCAACTCGTCTACTTCCGCGGTGACTTCAATCCGGAAGCGGCCACTGGCGTCGACCAGGCCGCACTGCAGCAGTTGGTTCCGTCTGACCGCGGCCAGCGCACTCTGCGTCCTCTCAACCCGGACCGCGGCGACAACAGCCTGCCGATGGTTCTGGCCGACGGCACCATCCGTTTCACCAACATCGGCGACACAGTCAACTGGAATTCCCGAAACTTCTTCCAGGGCGCTGGTTTCTGGGACGTCGACCTTTCCGTCTTCAAGACGTTCCGCGTCACCGAATCCATGAATGTTCGCTTCACCGCGGACTTCTTCAACGCGTTCAATACACCGATGGATCCCGATCCGGACAGCTACCTCCGGACTGCAGGACCTCGGCAGACAGACCAACGATCCTCGGATCATTCAGTTCTCCCTGCGTTTCAGTTGGTAATCGAAGAGGGAATTGAAAACAGCGAACCTTGAGCGGGGCCTTCGGGCCCCGCTTTCCTTTTGGGTCGATTTCTGCTTTGCTGGGCAGTGGGGGCCCACCGTCGGCCCGCCTGGAACCCGGGACGAGGAGGAAAGCGATGCGAATCGCCGCCATGTTGCGTAACGCCATCACCGTGCGCGCGGCCCTCGTGGTCGGTCGCGGCCCTGGTGATCGTTGCGTCCCTTGCCGCCGCGCCTCAGTTCGACGACCAGAAGAAGGCGATGGAGATCCGCGACGGCGAGAAGATCAGCCTGTCGGGCAGGGTCGTGCTCGCCGACGGTTCGCCGCCTCCCACCGCGGCCCAGATTGAAACCAATTGCGGCGGCCAGCGCCATCTTCAGGGAACCACCAAGAGCGACGGCGACTTTCAATTCACTCTCGGCCGCGACCCGACCACCGAGATGTCGAGCGCGCGCGATTCCTCGCCCGTCGGCGTCAACAGCGACGGTTTCGGCCGCCCCTCTCGAGGCGGCGTGGATTCCCTTGGCCATGTCGACCTGACGACCTGCGAAGTGCGCGCCGTACTCCCCGGTTATTCCTCCTCGGTCATTCAACTCGGCCGCCGCAGCGTGTTCGAGAGCCCCGACGTCGGCAATATCATCCTGACGCCCTACGGCAAGGACGGCGACACCTCGGTCAGTTCCACCACGTTGCAGGCTCCCAAGCAAGCCAAGAAGGCATTTGAGAAAGGGCTCAAGGAAACCCAGGGCGAAAAGCCCAACTGGGAGAAGGCGGCCAAGGATCTCTCCAAGGCCGTCGAACTGCACCCGCAGTTCGCCGAAGCCTGGTACGAGTTGGGCGAGGTTCGCCTGCGCCTGAACGACGTCGAGAACGCCCGGCAGGCCTTCCAGCACTCCATCGAGTCCGACGCTAATTTCCAGAAACCCTACCCGCCGCTCTCGCTGATCGAGTTGAAGCTGGGGAACAAGGAAGAATCCGCACGACTGGCGGATAAGGCCATCAGTCTCAACCCCGGCCTCACCGAGGCGCAATTCTACGCCGCCATGGCCCACTTCATGCTGGGCGACATCGACCGCGCCGGCGAAGCCGCGCTAGTGGTCAAGAAGCAGGGCGGCGAGCGCGACTACCCGCGCGTGCTGGTCATCCTCGGCGATTACTTTGCGCAAAAGCAGGACTTCGCCTCTTCGGCGGAAAACTATCAGATGTATCTAACGCTCGAGCCGGGCACGCCCATGGCCCAACAGGTAACCAAGCGCCTGGAAGAGTGGAAGGCCCAGGGAATGATAAAGTAAACCCCCGTAGCGCAGGGCTGGCGCTTCGCCAGACCTGCGGCTTGAGCGAACCGGGAGCCGCAGGCGAGGCCAATTCGGCAGCCGCATGTCAGACTGCCGCCCGTTCGGTTCCCGAGCCTCGCGGCCAACCCCAACCAACCCAAACGGAAAAACCGTGCCTTCGAAGACCCCTGCATCCACTCCCTCGCTCCCGCGCAAAACCGCATGGCTCGGGCTCATCGCGCTCCTCGGCCTCTTCTGCCTCGCCTGCGGCAAACCCCTGCCGCCCCACTCGGAACTCTATCGCCTCGACGATCACCTGGACTCGGCCTCCGTAGCGGCGCCGAATATTTCCTCCTCCGCCGGCCTCGCCGAGCCGGTGATCTGGAAATTCGACACCGGCAAGACCGCTTGGCAGGCGGTTCGCGGCGCCATGGGCTTCCAGGACGGCTTTCTGATTCTCAAAGGCGTCGGGGGCACACCGGTCATCACAGCCCCCGAAAAGCCCGCCATCGACCTCAGCCGCTACGACAGCGTCCTGGTCCGCATGGGCGCCGAACGGGGCTCCGAGGTCAAGATCCGCATCGGCGAATGGGAGGCCAAGCAGAAACTCGGGCCGCCGAAGGATTTTCAAGTCTATCGATTCAAGCTCGACGCGACGATCCCCAGTTTCAACGAGCCGCTCTCGATCATGCCGTCGGACAACCCCAACGATATCGTCGCGATCGAGTACATCGAACTAGAGCCCCGCAAATCGACATTTCCCGGAGCTGTCGGACGCCTGACGGTGGGTAAGAGGGAAGAATATCGCAGCACGCTTTACGTGCATTCGCCATCCACACTGATCTACGAAGTACCCGTCGGAGACAAATCGGCGCTGCATTTCGGCATGGGTATCGCCGAAAAGGACAAGCCGGTGCAGTTTGAAATCCGGGCGCAGGCGGATGACAAGCTGCTTTATTCGAAACAAATCGACGATCCGGAATCCTGGGTCGACGGCGACGTCGACCTCTCCGCATACGCCGGCCAGACGCTGCGACTTGCGCTCAAAACCAATGGCCCCCAAGGCGCCGTCGGGCTGTGGGCGAATCCGCTGCTCACCAGTACCGCCCCCAAGCGCCGGCCCAACGTACTGGTGTACCTGATCGACACGCTTCGCGCCGACCATACCAGTCTCCACGGCTATGCCAAGGACACCACGCCATTCCTGAAAAAGCTCGGTTCGCAGGGCATCGTCTTTGACGACACCGTCGTGCAGGCCCCCTGGACGAAGCCCTCCGTGGCGTCGATGATGACCTCGCTCTACTCGGTCACGCACGGCATTTTCCGCGAAACCGACACGATTCCCAAAGGTGCCTCGACCCTGGCGGAGCACCTGCGCGCCGCCGGATACGTAACGGCGAGCATCGTGGCCAACCCCTTTGCCGGCCGCATGACCGGCCTCGACCGCGGCTTCGACTACGTGGACGAATTCCCCGCCGTGCAGCGCTACGAGTCCGAAGAGCAGCGCGCCACCGACTCGGCCGCCGTCAATGCCCTGGCGATGCCCTGGATCGAGCAGCACCGCGACGAGCCTTTCTTTCTCTATGCCCACTCGACCGACCCGCACGCGCCCTACCGGCCGCCCGCCGAGTTTGAAGCGAAGTTCGCCGACCCCAAACAAACGGCGGAATTTGATCTTCAATATCACGAGTTGTGGGGAATTCGCCGCATGGGCGGGGCCGTATTCAGCCGCGAAGAGTGCATTCAAAAAGGCATCGACGCCACGCGTTATATCCAGAATTCCAGCGAGCGCTACGACGGCGAAATCGCCAATAACGACAAGAATATTGAGCTGCTTGTACAAAAGCTGAAAGAACTCGGCATTCTCGACAACACCATCATCATCGTCGTTTCCGACCACGGCGAGGAATTCATGGAGCACAACTGGACGGGTCACGGCTTCTCGCTTTACCAGGAACAGACCCACGGCATCTTCCTGATGTGGAATCCGCAATGGTTTCCCAAGCCGCGGCGCATCGCCGAGCCGGTGCAACTGATCGACATGATGCCGACGATTCTCGATTTGCTGCACATCCCGGTGCAGGGCGTGGTCCAGGGCCAAAGCCTGGTGCCGCTGGCCATCGGGCAGCCGTTCGAGAGAAAAGCCCCCGTGATGACCTCGCGCATCCCTCAGTTGGCGACCAGCCCTGCGCCCATCCCCGGGAATCTAACGCGTGCCTACGCCCGGCTCGACCGGCAATGGAAGCTGATCTATCGCGACGAGGCCAAACGCGCCGGCCTGAGTGAGGTCGAGTTGTACGACCGCAAGGCCGACCCCAAGGACAAAAACAACGTAGCCGCGCAGCACCCCGAAGTCGTCCAGCGCTTCCTACCCGAAATCCAGCAATGGATCGATGGCCAAAAACAAGTCAGCCAACTGCTAGGCCCCGGCGGCCAATCCACCATCGATGCCGCATCCATCGAGCGCCTGCGCAGTCTCGGCTACATCGGAGGAACCCCCAAAACCCCGTAGCGCAGCGCTGGCGTTCCGCCAGACCTGCGGCCTTCCAAGGGCCGGACCCCAATCCCAAACAACGCACGCCCACCACCCAGCACAGCCCGATCGCCCCAACCGCCTGCACTGCCACCGCCAACTCCCCTACTTCCCCACCTGCAAAACCAACCGGTGCAAATGCCGCCGGTGACGCTGAAACGCCTGATACAACTTCTCCCGCCCATACCGGACATCCGGAGTGAAATAGAAACTCAACGACTCGTTGTCGAGCAGTAATTCGACCGAAGTCCCCGCCGGCGTCTCGGGCGACAACCGGATCAAGCTCGTCCGCGACTGAGACCCGGTCCATTCAGTCTGCTTGGTCTCGCGAAGATCCCCCACCTCGGACAGATAAGGCGAATCGGAATATACCTTGCAGCGATACCAGGTGTTTTTGTCGAAGGGGTCCATGCCCTGCGCCATCTTGACCCACACCGTCGCCTCTTCGCCGGGTTCGAGCACGCCGTTGCCGTTGCCCGACCCTTCGGTCACTTCGCGCTCGACCGGCGCGCCGCCGCCCTGGTTGCCCGCCTGCTTGAACACCGCAAACTTCATCGTGCGGCCGTCGAGCACCTCCACCGCCAGCGGCGCCGGCACCGCTTCGGGAATCACCAGCACTTCCACCGCCTCGTCCGCCTCGTGCCAGCCGTCGAATGTCAAATGCACGTCGAGCCGGGTCGGCTCGAAATAGCCACGGCCCGCCGTGAAGCGAACCTGCAACTGGCTCGAAACGTCTACGGCCTGTCCCGGCGCGATCTCGGGAATCGCCGTGGAACCCCGCACCACCTTCACTGTCGGGTAATCGCTCGAAATCTCGACGCGCACATCCTTCATCGCCTCGCCGCGCGGATTGTAAACGCGAATCGGCAGCGAGACATCCTCGTTGGGCGGCACGCGCGGCATGTCTTTGGAGGTGACCGGCAGCAGCACCGGCGGCTCCGCGCCCGTGCCCGGCCCCGCGAAACTGATCTGGTGGCCCGTGCCATCCACCCGAAACCGCAGGCGCCCTCCGGCGTCGGCCGTCGCCGCGCTCTCGTTCGTCTTGCCCGTCGTCAGGTTGTAGTCGATGAGCCGGTAGCTCGCGCCGGCTTTGTAAAGCGGCGCGGTCGTAATCTCGATGGCGCGCTCGACCGGCGGGCCGTCGGGCGCCCACTGCCGCGTCGTCACGCGCAGGCCCTCCTGGCGAACCTGATCGAGGTACGTCAACCCTGGCGCGTCCCCCTCCGACTCGACGTGGTAGCCCCAGACGTCGAACTTGCGGTAGGCGTTGGCGTGGTCGAACACCACCGGCACGTTGTCGAGATCCGAGCGGTCGAACGCCCGCATGTGAAACGCAAACGTCTCGCCGATCGAAGTCGCCCAGTGGCGGTGATACTCGTCCTGGCGAAACTCAAAGTCCACATCGAGCGCCCGCGCATAAGCCGCGCGTGTTTCCTCGTGATACTGGCTGATATAGTCGCCGCTGGCGCGAATCAGCCGCACCATCGTATGCGTGTGGTTGAGAACGTGATCCTTGGGCCGCCACAACACCCGCCGGCCCTTGTCGCCCGTAAAAAACTCCGGGCCCCGGGTTGAACGCCGACGCGCTGCCGATGAAATCCGGGTAGCGCGCGCTCAGATACAGGCTCATGAAGCCGCCCATGCTCAACCCCGACGTTCCGCGGTGGCGCCGGTCGCTCAGCGTGCGGTAGGTACTATCGATATGCGCCACCAACTCGTGGAAATACACCCCGAAATCGTACTTGCCTCCTTCCTCGCGCACGTCCCACGGCGAGCCGCCGTAAAACCCCGTGTAGTCCTCGGCGACATAGCCGTCCACCGACACCACGATCGCGTCGTGCGTGCGCACGAAATCGGCGATCTTCGGCACCGTATCCTTGCCCTGGTCGTAGTCCTCCAGGGTGTAGCGGTCGCTATGGCCGTGGAAATAGTAGATCACCGGGTAGCGTTTGGCGTTCGCGTCGTAATCCGGCGGCAAGAAAATCCGGTAGTGGCGCTCTTGGCCGAAAACCGCCGACGAATGCGTGCGGTCGTAGAACGGCTGCGACCCCTGCACCGCTGGAGCCCCAGCCAAAACCAAAACAATCAGAAATAAAATCATCAACATAAAGAAAAAACCAGAAAACTTCACCGGGCCAGAGCGTAGCGCCGCGACGGCACGCGGGCCTCCGGCCGGCAGTTTCCACCTGCGGCGGACGTTCCCCCCCTCACCAGGCGAATGTGCGCAACCCCTCCCCAACCGGCCGGCCCCTTGGTCCCTGGGTATATCCTGGAAGGAGAGGTCCACCGCGCCAGTGGAGTCCAGCCATGCCAAGCCATTCCCGGGCGGAACGAATGCAGCCCCAAGAGGGAACTAGCGCGCGGGGGAAGAGCCTGGCGCAAGATAAAAAAGTGACAAAACGAACCCAATTATCTCTTTTGTTTTCAACAGAGACGTCTTTCGACCCACGCGCGAAACTTCACGACTCGTAGACCCAGCGCCCGCCGGCCATCGTCCTCTCGATCTTGATGTCGATGATCGAGAACGGATCGACCTTAGTCGGATCTTTTTCGAGCACCACCAGGTCCGCCAGCTTGCCTGCCTCGATCGAGCCCTTGATGTGCTCTTCGTAGGAGGCGTAAGCGCCATGCATCGTGCCCACTTTCAAGGCCTCTTCGACCGTCACGCGCTGCTTGGGCCCCCACACATTGCCCTTCATATCGGTGCGCGTCACGCTCGACTGCAGCGCCATCATCGGCTCGAACGGCCCCGGCGGGTAGTCGGAAGCCTGCGTCACCTTGATACCGGCGTCGAGGAAGCTGCGCACGGCGAACATGTGATTGAGCCGCTCGGCGCCGTAGTTGCGCATCTTCTCGCCATGGTAATAAACGTAGGTCGAAAACGGCGTCGGGATCGCCCCCAGCGCCTTCATCCGCGCGATCAACCCGTCGTTGATCACCGTGCAATGCTCCACGCGAAAGCGCGGATCGTGCCGCGGCCGCTCGCGGTTCAACCGCTCGTAGACGCGCAGGATGATATCGATCGCGACGTCGCCGTTGGCGTGCGTGCCGATCTGCCAGTCGGCCGCGTGGGCGCGCCGCGCGTGCTCGTACAACTCTTTCTCGTCGGCGACCAGAATGCCGAAATCATTGGGCCGCCCCACGTAGGGCTCCGACAGCCGCGCCGTGCGTTCGGAAATCGAGCCGTCGGCCACCAGCTTGATGGCGCCCACCCGCACCCAATCGTCGCCCAAGCCGGTCTTGACGCCGGCCGCGATCATATCGTCGAGGTGCGCGTAAACAATGAAGCAGTAGGCGCGGATCAGCAGTTCGCCGGCGTCGCGCGCGTCCTGGTAGGCCAGCAGTTCGTCGGGGCCGCCTTCAGCCTCGGTCGCCGAAGTAATCCCGGTACGCGACATCATCTGCGAGATCAACTTCGCCCCGGCGCGATAGTCGTCGCGCGTGTAGGTCGACGGAATCTTCTTCGAGAAAGGCAGCACGGCGCGCTCGGCAACCCCGCCGGTCAGCTTGCCGTCGGAGTCGCGGAAATATTGGCCGCCCTCGGGATCTTTCGCCGTTTCCTCGATGCCGACCGCCTTCAAAGCGGCCGAGTTCACATAGGCCGTATGGCCGCCGCGGTGTTCGATGAACACCGGGTGATCGGTCGTGGCGGCGTCCAGGTCGTGCCAGGTCAGCTTGCGCCCTTCGCTCGTTTTCGTATCGTCGTATTTGAACCCGACCACCCACTCGCCCGGCGGCGTTTTGGCGGCGCGCTGCCGGATGGCGTCCTGAATCGCCGTGATCGAGCGCAGGTCGCAATCCACCCAGCGCAGATGCCGGATGCCGGCGTAAACCGGGTGCGTGTGCGCATCAATGAACCCCGGCGTGACGGTACGCTCGGCCAGATCGATTTTTTTGGTGCGCGCCGTCGCCAGGCCCAAAACCTCGTCGTCGCTCCCCACCGCCAGAAAACGGCCGTCGGCGATGGCGACCGCCTCGACCCGCGGCTGCCGCGGGTCAATAGTCAGAATATTGCCGTTGTGCAGGATCAATTGCGGCTCGCTCCGCGCCGCGCTGAGCAGAGCCGCCCCGCCCGCCAAAGAAAGAAATCCACGCCGCGAAACTCCGCCGCAGCCACTCCGCAAGCGCCGTGCCAATGTGTCCATGCGCGGAATCGTAACACACCCGCACGCAAGGCCCCAGTGGAGCAGGCATCCTGCCTGCTCAGACCTGTCGGCAACCCCACAACTCCAGTAGCGCAGGCTGGTGCATTTCCAGACCTGCGGCTTTTCGTGTCCGTTTCGACGCAGCCCAAAATCCGCAGGTCTGACGAAGCGCCAGCCCTGCGCTACGGGTTGTCTCCAGCCACAACAACAACGTTCTACTGCTTTGGGCAGGCCGGAGGCCTGCCCCACTTCTGTTACGATGGGGACCTCATGACACGCCGTCGCTTTCTGTTTGCGAGCCTTGCCTCCGCGGCTGCCGCTACAGCGGCTGCGTCTTCCGCCGCGCCGGCCAGCCAGGCCATGCCGCTTGGCTACAACACCTACTGCCTGCGGTCCTGGAAATGGCACGACGACCGCCTGCTGCAGTTCGCCGCCGACCAAAAGCTCGATGCGATCTTCCTGCAGGACACAGTCGACCCCGGCGTCATGGATCCCAAGCATTGGGCCGAGGTCGCCGCGCGCACCACCGAACTGGGGCTGCATCTGGAAACCGGCGGCGGCGCCATCCTGCCGCGAACCCCCGACGAGTTCAACGCCAAAGTCGAGGGCCTGCGCGCCCAGATCGTTCGCGCCAAGGCGCTGGGCTCGCCGTTGGTGCGCTGCCTGTTCGCCGGCATGCGCTCCCAACTGCCTCCCGGCCCCATCGAGCAGCACATCGACACCATGGTGCGGCTGGTGAAGACCGTACGCCCGCAACTGCTCGACGCGGGCCTGAAACTGGCCTACGAGGTCCACAAGGACCTGCAGTCCTGGGAGTTCAAGATGTTTCTCGACGAAGTCGGCGGCGACGTCGTCGGCATCTACCTCGACACGGGCAACCCGGTGTTCGTCCTCGAGCACCCGCTCACCACCATCGAAACCCTGGGGCCCTACGCGCTCACCCTGCATCTGCGCGATTCGGTGGTCTACGAGCACCCCCGCGGCGTGGCCGTGCACTGGGTCCCGCTCGGCGAGGGCACCGTTGACTTCCACCAGATCATGGACCGCGCGCGCCGCCTGTGCCCCAACGTCTATGTCTACGTGAAGCCGATCACGGGACGCCCGGCCCAGGTCATCCCTTATCTCGAACAGGACTTCTGGAAGGCCTACCCCGAGGCCCGCTCGAAAGACCTCGCCCGCTTCCTCTCCCTGGCCAAGCGCGGCGTGCCCTATGACAAGCCGGTGGTCAATGAAGACCTGCTGGGGCGCAAGCTGCCCGACTATCTGATCCCGGCGATCCAGCATCAGCAGCTCGACCACATGGAGCGCAGCCTGGCCTACGCCAAGGACTCCCTCGACCTGGGACGCCGCTGGCGGGAAGGCTAGACCGGCCATAACACTACAGGCCGGCCCGTAGCGCAGGACTGGCGCTTCCCCCAAACCTGTGGCTTGCCTACCGTTCAGCGCGCCCAAAGCCAGGGGTTGGCCCCCCCGCCCCGCGCGAGGGCGCGAGTTCCCAAAATCCGGTCCAACACGCCGCTCTGTTGCCATTCTGTTGCCCCAATTTTCCAACCCGGTAACGAATCCCGCAAACTCACTCGGCGCGAACCGCGACTGACGCATTTCTCCACTCCCGGCGGTTTTGGGCAAAGTATTTTCCGCGAGCCCTCTCCTTTCATTCCATCGTGCTTCAACAGCGCAATCCCAACCACCGATTGGGCATATGCCCTTGCGTGTTGCGGTTCCGTTTCTATATACTCCCTCCTTACCTTGTGGATTGGTGGCTGATGTTTGGGTCGGTCTCCACCAACGGCGAGTTGGCCATGGCCGGCTCCGCGAGGCGATCCCCGGCGCGGCGATAAACATCAAATGACCTGTTTCGTATGGCTTAACCCAAGGCCGGCTTTGGCGGGCCGGCGCTCTGCCTCGTATGGCATGGCAATTGCTGTTGATTTACTGCAACTCCACTCGCGCGGGGCGGAGTCTGTGGTGTCCCGAGGGGCGGCACCATCGTTGGGAGGGGCTCAACGTGACCGATATTAAGGACCGCCTGGAACGCGGCGCTTTGGCTCTCGCAGTCATCGACCTTCGCCGCCGACAATCGCAGGATCCAACCGTAGGCGCCGCGGCGGAGCGCTTTATCGTGGAGCGCGAGCTGAGGGAACTGGCCGCCGAGGCGGTGGTCGCAGTGGGTGGACCCGCCGGACCGACTACCGCGGTTCGGGCGCCCAAGCGCCGCCTGGCGCTGGCCACGGCGGGGCGCTGGTTCCGCAAATCCCAACCGTAAATCGTTCGTGACATTGGCAGTGCCGGGGTTCTACCTTGGGCTGCGTGTGGCGAGGCCGGGCGACGTCGACTGGATGTCAACGCGGCCTGCCCGAGGCCCGCGTCACCTCGGGCGCCAAACCGCTCGCCTAGCGGTGTCTTCCACCCAATCGATCCTCTTTCGGCCCACTCAGGGGACATTCCCGAATCGCAGAGCGCTATAATACTGCGGCTCGTAAATGCCGCGCCTCGGCGGTGGATTGCCGGCGCTCCGGTGCCGGATTCCCAGGAAGCGGCCGCCGGGTAGCATGCCGGACGCCCTGTTCGCTCCACTCCGGCAGCGAGCCTTCGAGAAGGAGTCCATGACCAGACGCGCTCTGCTTTACCTGCCGGCTCTCGCGGTGTTCTCGCCCCACTTGCGCGGCCAATACCTGCGGCCGTCGCAGTCGCCGCCCGACAGCCAGTTCCCTCCCTCGTCCGAGCAGGCCGCCGAGATGCGCCGCAAGCTGGCGGAGTTGGAGGAGCGCCTGTCCGCGCTGCGCGGCAAGAACGCGCCCGAAGAGTCGCTGGTCGAGGTGGAGATCTTCCACAAAGCCGCCGTCTGGATCGGGCGGCAAGCCGAGTATTTCTACAAGGACTCGGCGGGGAAGACGCTGGCGCTGCTCGACGCCGGGTTGGCGCGCGCCGCCGAGCTCGAGGCGGGAAAGCCTTCCTGGCCGGCGGCCACTGGCCTCGTGATGCGCGCTTACCGCTCGCGCGTAGACGGCAGCGCGCAGCCTTACCTGGCGCACGTGCCCGCTTCTTACGATGCTGGCCGGCCGGGGCGCATGGACGTGGTGCTGCACGGCACCAACCGCGGCATGGGCGAAGTGCAGTTTCTGTCGCGCAAGCCCTCGCAAGGCGGCCACGACGGTCCCGCGCCCGACGACTATCTGCGCATCGAGGTTCTGGGACGCACCAACAACGCCTACCGCTGGGCGGGGGAAAGCGATGTTTTTGAAGCGGTCGAAGCCGCCCGGCGCGCCTACGCCGTCGACGAAAACCGCATCGTGCTGCGCGGCTTTTCGATGGGCGGCGCCGGAGCCTGGCATCTCGGGCTGCACCATCCCGATCACTGGGCGGCCGTGGAGGCCGGCGCAGGCTTTACAGAAACCATTCACTACGCCGGCATGCCCAACCTGCCCGCCTATCAGTTGAAGACGCTGCACATCTACGACTCGCGCGACTACGCGCTCAACGTGTTCGAGCTTCCGACCGTCGGCTATGGCGGCGAGATCGACCCGCAGCTCGCCGCGTCGACCAATATCCGCGAACAGCTTGTCCGAGAGGGCTTTTCGTTCCAGCCCGACGCCCTGAATTTCACCACAACGCAGTTGCCGGTGGTGTTTCTGGTGGGGCCTAAAACGCCGCATCGGTTCGAGACCGAAAGCAAGAAGCGCTCCGACGCGTTCCTCGATGCGGCGGTGAAGAAAGGACGCAGCGCGCCCGATCATATCCGCTTCGTCACCTACACCACGCGCTACGACCGCTGCTTCTGGGTCCGCGTGGACGGCCTCGAACAGCACTACGAGCGCGCCGAGATCGATGCCCGTCGCTCGGACCACGGCGCGGCGGTTGAAGTTCAAACCAAAAACGTCGCCGTGCTCGTGCTGGCGACGCCCGAAGCGCGCCGGATCACCCTGGACGGCCAGAGTTTTCAATCCGCCGGCAAGCCCGAGCTGCGTTTTCAAAAGCGCGACGGAAAGTGGCAGGAAGGCGACGACGGCGCGCTGCGCAAGCGCCACGGCCTGCAAGGGCCGATCGACGACGCGTTTCTCGAATCGTTCCTCTGCGTGCGCCCCACGCGGCGCGCCGCCAACGATATCGCGGGTCGCTACGCCGAGGAGACGCTCGGCGTTTTCAGCCACGACTACGCCCGCTACTTTCGCGGAGACGTGCGCGTCAAAGACGACACCGAAGTGACCGACGGCGACATCGCCGCCCACCATCTGATTCTGTTCGGCGATCCGGAAAGCAACCAGGTACTGCGGCGCGTTCTCGACAAGCTGCCGCTGGAATGGAACGCCCGCAAGCTTTCGCTCGGCGGCAATAGCTACGACGCCGCCAGCCACACCGTGGCGATGATCTACCCCAACCCGCTCGACCCGCGGCGCTACGTGGTGCTCAACACCGGGCACTCGTTCCACGAGAACGAGCTGACCGAGACGAACTCGACCCTGTTCCCGCGGTTTGGAGACTACGCCGTGCTGCGCCTGCGGCAGCCGATCGACCGGGCCGTGGAAAGCGAGGTTGTGACCGCGGGCTATTTTGACGAGAATTGGAGCCTGCCCCCGGGTTGAGCGAAGGCCTGGAACGAATGCCGCGAGCCGTGCCCAGAATGCTGCTGCTGCTCGCCGCGGCCGTGGCCGCGACGTGGACCGCGAACGTAACTGCGCCGCGCGCTCTGGCGCAGCACAACGACGAGCCCATCTCCACCGGCGGCACATCCAACCCGTTTCGCAACGATCCCCAAGCCATCGTCGCCGGTGCGGAATTGTTCCGCGTTCACTGCTCGGCATGCCATGGCGAGCGCGGCGAAGGCGGCAGCGCTCCGGCGCTGGCCGAAGGCATCTACGGTATCGGCAACCGCGACGAAGACCTGCGCCAGGTCGTGATGTGGGGCCGCAACGTGATGCGCGGGTTCCGCAACATTCTGCCGCCCGACAGCATTTGGCAGGTGGTGGCTTACGTGCGCTCGCTCTCCGAGAACAAGCTCGATAGCACGCAAGGAGCGAACGCTGTCGCGGGCGATGCGGCGGCGGGCGAAAAGATCTTTTGGGGCAAAGGCGGCTGCGGCCAATGCCACCGCGTGGGAGTCCACGGCTCGTACGCCGGCCCGAACCTCAGCGTCATCGGAACCCGCCGCGGCGCTGCCTACCTACGCGAGTCGCTGCTTGACCCCAACGCCAGCGTGCCGCCCGGTTACGCGCAGGTGCGCGTCGTCACCGCCGACGGCCAGACCGTCCAGGGCATTCGCCGCCGCTCCGACAATTTCTCGGTGCAGTTTTTTGACATGCAGGGTGCTTATCATTCCTACCTGCGCGACGCAGTCCGCGAAATTACCGAATCGGAAAAATCGTTGATGCCGGCCTACGGCGACGTGTTGAGCAAGGCCGAGCTGAACGATCTGGTCGCCTACCTGTCGATGCTGGGAAGGGACAAGAGGCCATGAGAACTCTGCCGCTGCTGTTCGCCTGCTGCCTGCTCGCGTTGCAGGGTCTCTCCGCCGGCGACACCACATGGACCAGCTATGGCGGCGGACACAATTCCTGGCGCTACAGCGAACTCGCCGACATTAACACCGCGAACGTCGCCCGACTGACGCCACAGTGGATCTTTCAGACCAACTCGACGCGGCTGCAGACCGTTCCGCTGGTGTTCGACGGCATGATGTTTGCCACCGGCTCGTCGAACGAGGCTTTCGCGATCGACCTGCTCACCGGCCAGCAGATCTGGCGCTACAGCAAAGCGCTGCCGGCGGGCACGATCGGTTGTTGCGGCACTCCCAATCGCGGCTTCGCGGTGAGCGGCGAGCGTCTTTTCAAGGTCAACTACGAGGGTACCCTGGTTGCGCTCGACGCCAAGAGCGGCGCGCAGCTTTGGGAAACCGAGGTCGCCGATTTTCGCAAAGGCTACAGCCTCACGGTCGCGCCGCAGGTGGTGAAGGACATGGTGCTGGTCGGAAACGCCGGCGCCGAGTTCGGCACGCGCGGTTTCGTCGATGCCTATAGCGCCGCGACCGGCGAGCGGCTGTGGCGCTTCTACACGACGCCGGGGCCGGAAGATCCCAAGGCGATGGCGACCTGGAGCGGCGACTCCTGGAAGCGCGGCGGCGGCTCCGCCTGGGTGACCGGGTCGTACGATCCGGAGTTGAACACGGTCTACTGGGGGACCGCGAACCCCGGGCCCGACATGGCCGGCGAGCTGCGCGAGGGCGACAACCTGTATACGTGCAGCGTCGTCGCGCTCGACGCCGACAGCGGCAAGCTCAAGTGGCATTACCAGTTCACGCCGCACGACGTGCACGACTACGATGCCGCCGAGGATTTGCCGCTGGTCGATCTCGAGATCGGCGGCCGCAAGGTCAAAGCGGTCATCCAGGCCAACCGCAACGGCCAGTTTTACGCGCTGGACCGCACCAACGGTGAGTTGCTCGTCGCCAAACCCTACACGACGGTGACTTGGATGACCGGCATGGACGACCACGGCCGCCCGATCGTCGCGCCGCACCTGGAGCCCACCGAAGAGGGCAACATCGCCTGCCCCGGCCTGCCCGGCGGGCACAACTGGTGGCCCACGACCTACAGCCCCGCCGCCGGCCTCTATTTCTTCAGCTCGCGCGACGGCTGCCAGGTCTTTCGCCGCCGACTTGCCGACTTCGTCGAGGGCCAGTGGTTCCAGTTGGGCAACGCGCGCGATATTCCCGACCAAACGGCCAAGGGATCGACGATCGCCGTCGACCCGGCGACCGGCGAGGTCAAATGGCGCTTCGAGATGGACGAACCGCCGGTGGGAGGCTTTCTCTCGACGGCCGGCAATCTTTTGTTTGTCGGCGATCGCGACGGCTACTTCATCGCCTTCGAGGCTAAGACAGGCAAAGTGCTCTGGAAGTTCCAGACCGGCGGGCAGTCGATTACCGCCGGCGCGGTGACGTACCGATTCCAGGGCAAGCAGTATGTCGCCGTGGCGGCCGGCGGCAGCATCGTGGCGTTCGCGCTGCCGTAGGCATCGCGGCTGTCGCCTGCCAGCTTCGGTTGACGCTTTGTGGCGCAGGCCTCCGGCCGGCCGCGTCGGCTTGCACGCCGACGTTGGTTTGCGGCCAGCCTTGGTTTGCCACGCCGGGAGCATTCGCCCGCGGGGAAGACCGGAACGTCGGCCACAGGCCGACGCCGCCGGCCGGAGGCCCGCGCCACTTTCCGTGAACCTCGAGACCTCTGATATAGTGTCTCGTCATGAGCCGCTCACTTCTGATACGGGTTCCTACCACTCTTGTGTTCCTGCTGATTTGCTGGGTCGCCTATACCCAGAGCAGTCCACCTCCGGAATTGACCATCGACAAGGTCAAGACCGATCTCTACGCCATCGTCGGCGATGGCGGCAACGTTGCCGTATACGTCACCGGCGACGGCGTGATCCTGGTCGACGATAAATTCGAGCGCGATTTCGAGCCGATCCTGGCGAAAGTCAAAAGCGTAACCGACCAGCCGGTGAAATATATCTTCAGCACGCATCATCACGGCGACCATAGCGGCGGCAACGTCAAATTCGTCCCGATGGTCCAGATCATCTCAACCGCGAACGCTCGCAAGAACATCGTCGAGCACAAACAGTCGAACGCACCGGCGAATATTACCCCGGCACAGATCGTGTTCACCGACCAAAGCTCGGTATTTCTGGGCGGTAAGGAAGTGCGCGCGATGTATTTCGGGCGCGGCCACACCAACGGCGATGCGGTGATCTATTTCCCGGCGCTGCGGACGATCCACACC
The DNA here is from genome assembly GCA_963824095.1 of Terriglobia bacterium. Lineage (GTDB taxonomy): Bacteria > Acidobacteriota > Terriglobia > Bryobacterales > UBA6623 > JBBDWJ01. The sequence goes on from CAWGNS010000008.1 coordinate 185,862, forward strand.
GGCGACCTGATGGCCGGCTCGACGCCGCTAATCGATTACCCGGGCGGCGGCAGCCTCGCCGATTGGACCAAGACGCTTGACCAGGCTTTGCAGCTCGACTTCGACACCGTGATTCCGGGCCACGGCGACGTCACCGACAAAGCCGGCCTGCTCGCCTACCGCAACAACGTCGAGAAGCTGCGCAACCGCGCCGCGGGGCTGATTCGCGAAGGCAAGAGCCAGGAAGAAGTCGGCAAGGTCATGATCGCCGAGTTCGGCTGGGCCGCCACGGGCCTGCAGATGCAGTGGAGCCTGCCGGGGATGATGACGGAACTGCGGTAAGCGCGAGCTGCGCTTAGAGGTGGTCGCGCGACATCACGAAGGCGTGGATTTGCCAGATCTGCTCGTTGGTGAGCAGCGTCCCGAATGCCGGCATGGCCGTGCCGGGGCGCCCCTGGATCACGGTATCGCGAAAGCGCTCGGCGGGCAGCGGGCTGCGGAACACGTTCGGGCCGCTGCCGCCGCTCGACTTGTGGCAGCCCACGCAACGCGCGCGGTACGCCTCTTCGCCGCTGGCGATCGCCGCGGCCTGCCCGAGTAAAGGATTCCCTGCGGGCGCCGCGCCGCCGGCAGCTTGCGCCGGCGAGGCCGTGTTGGCAGCCTGGGACGCTGAGCTTGCGGCGGTCGGCTGCAGCGGCGGGCCCTCTCCCGGGATCGGCTCGCCCCCTTCGGTCGGCGGAAATCCGTAGCCGGGAAGCACACGCCCTCCGAGAGTATGGCCCGGCTCGCCGACGCGCGGCAGCGCACCCTTCAGCGTGGTCAGGTTGGTTCCTTCAGGTACCCGCGCGGGGCCGCCGCCATCCAGGGCAAACACCCACAGGTTCCCCGCCTTGGGCTCGGTGTAATAGAACGTGATGTCGCCGCCGATGCCGCCCGAGGGCACCGCCAGGTACTGCGTGCCGTCTAATTCGTAAGTAATCGGGCTGCCGATAATCCCCGAGCCGGTCTGAAATTGCCACAGTAATGTTCCCGTACGCGCGTCAAAAGCCATGAAGTATCCGCGCATGTCGCCGGTAAAAACCAGCCCGCTCGAGGTCGCCACCGAGCCCGCCCAGAACGGCGCGGGGCTCACCGCCCGCCACAACACCTTGCGATTCACGACGTCGAACGCCACGAAATTCCCGGGGTGATCGCTGGTCATGTATTGCTGATAGTCGGCGCCGAGGTACCACTCGCCGTTCTTGGGCGGCTGGAACTTGCCTTCCTCCCACATCTTGTAGCCCATCGCCCATTGGTTGGACATGAAATACAACGTGCCAAGCTCGGGGTTGTACGATAACGGCTGCCAGTCGATGGCCCCTTCGAGGCTGGGAATGATCGGGCCGACCTCGGGACCACCCGACTTGCCGATCATCTCGGGGTTCACCTTCGGGCGGCCCGTCTGGGGATCGAGCCCGAAGGCCCAGTTGATCCCCGGCACGATCGGGACGCCGTAGAGAAATTTGCCGTTGGTGCGGTCGAGGGCATAGAAGAAGCCGTTCTTGTCGTGGTGGAACAGCGCCTTCACCGGACCCTCGCCCAGGTTGACGTCGGCGAGCAGCGGCGTGCTGACGGCGTCGAAATCCCAGCAATCGCCGGGCGTATATTGATAGCCCCACACGATCTTGCCGCTGTCGGCGTTGAGCGCCAGGGTCGACGCGGTCCACTGGTTGTCGCCTTTACGGATGTTGCAGTTCCAGGGCGCGGCGTTGCCGGTGTTCCAGTAGACGAGGTTCAGATCCGGGTCGTAGACGCCGGTGGTCCAGGTCGAGCCGCCACCATTTTTCCAGGTATCGCCGGGCCAGGTTTCATTGCCCGGCTCGCCGGGACCGGGGATGACGTACGCGGTCCAGCGCAGCGCGCCGGTTTTCACATCGAACGCCTTGACGAAGGCGCGAATGCCGAATTCGCCGCCGGCCACGCCGGTGAGCACCATGTCTTTGACCACCAGCGGCGCGCCGGTAATGCTATAGCCCTGCCGCCAGTCGACGACCTGACTCTCCCAGGCAACCTCGCCGGTCTCCTTGTGTAGCGCCACCAGCCGCGCGTCCATCGTGCCGACGAATACAAGGTCGCCCCACAACGCCACGCCGCGGTTGATCGCGCCGCAACAGTAGACGCGCTCGGCCTCGTCGGGATTTTTGGGATCGTAGCTCCACTTCTTGGCGCCGGTGCGGGCGTCGATGGCGAACACGCGCGACTCGTCGGCCGACAGATACATCACGCCGTCGGAAATCAGCGGCGTCGCTTCCAGGCCGCGGTTTTCGCCGCCGGTGGCAAACACCCAGGCGGGGTGCAGCCGCTGCACGTTCGCCGGCGTGATCTGATCGAGCTGCACGTAGCGCTGCGCCGAGTAGTCGCGGCCATACATCAGCCACGACGAGTTGTCGTCGGCCGCCCTCTCGAGCCTTTCGGTCGTCACCGGGTGCGCCCCCGTCACCGGCTGCGCCCGGCCAAGCGGGCACCACACAGCCACGACGCCGAGAGTCAACGCGATCCGAAAAATGGAAAAACGAAGGGAATCCATGCCGCACCCCGCCTGCCAAGCGCTGTCGTCGGCAACCCGGATACCTGCTGCACGCCCACACCCAACCGCGTCCAGCCCGCGCTGCCGACAACCAAGTGTAGCCCGAAAACCAACGCCAAAACACGGAGAAGACCGCAGCCGCACGCCGCTTCCCCGCCCCGCCAGCCTTGCGCCGGTCGAGTCGTTGAGGAAGCGCCCGTATCGTCTTGCCAGCCCTACTGCGGCCGACGCAGGCGCTTGCGAATGCGCCGCGCCAAGTCTTCAATCTTCTCGGTCTTGCGCAGGCTACGCACATCCACGACGAATTCCTGATTCTCGTCGATCTCGTGCTCGAGGTCCTGCGCCAGGGTGATGATCTCGGCAACGTCCTCGCGCGATTTCTTCAGGTCCTCTTTGAGGATCGCCGAGGACCGCGACATCCCGTTGGGCAGGCGGGCGTTGCGTTCGGCCAGCAGCGGACACAGCAGCAGCAACAGGGCGATGATCCAAGCAACGCGTCTCATCAGCGGTTTCCATCATAAAACCGTTGGCCCCGGGCTGCCAACTGGTCGGTCGCGAGTCGCTACTCAGAGACGCGGGCGTGAGCCCGCGCTGCGAGGCGTCGAGCGACTGGCACGGTATGGAGAGCGATCCAGAGCGTCGCAACCGCAGAGCGCAAGATGACGCCCGCGGCTCCGAGCGGTCATGCGCGGCGCGGTGCGTGGGGGGCGTTGGGGAGAGGCCCTTCGGCGGGAGGCAGCCTTCAGCCCTTCTTGGCGGCGTCTTTTTTGAAAGCGGGCGCCAGAACGGTCGCCACGTAGCCGAATCCGACGACCGCCATGAGCAGTCCGCAGAAGGTGAGAAAGATGTTATCCAGAGAAAGAATGACCTTTTCGGTCACCACCTGCCACACGGCGACCCCCAGGCCAAGCAGACCGAGCAGCAGGGAAAACGCGATAGCCAACATCGAGTTCCACATCACCATCGTCTCCGGCGAATCGACTGAGCCCATGATAGCGGTCCTTTCCTGACACAGCGTGTGCTGTTCACAACGGTTTGGGTGCGGCGCGATCGGCCAGCCGCGGCGCCATGAATTGGGGCGCTATGGCTCAGCCGGGAATCAGCAAAAGCTTCCCGCTGGTCAGCCGCCCCGCCAGCCGGCGCTGCGCCTCGGCGGCCTGCGCCAGGGGAAATTCTCCCCCGATATGTACGTTCAGCTTGCCCGAACCGACCCACTCGAACAAGTCGCTGGAGCGCTTCTCGAGTTCCTCGCGCTTGGCGATGTAGTGGTTCAGGGTCGGGCGAGTCAGAAACAGCGAGCCCTTGGCGGCCAGCGTCAGCGGCTCCATCGGGGGAACCGGCCCGCTAGCGTTGCCGAAAGTGACCATCATGCCGCGCGGCCGCAGGCAGTTCAAGCTGCCTTCCCAGGTGGCCTTGCCCACCGAATCGTAGACCACGTCGACGCCGCCCCCGCCGGTCAGCCGCTTGACCTCTTCCTCGAAGCTGGTTTCAGTGTAGAGGATGACCTCGTCGGCGCCGGCCCGCCGCGCGCGCTCGGCTTTCTCGGGCGTCGAGCAGGTGCCGATTACCCGCACGCCGCGCATTTTGGCTATCTGCACCAGATTCAGGCCGATGCCGCCGGCGGCGGCATGAACCAGCGCGGTCTGGCCGGGCTCGAGCACGAAGGTCGAATGCGTCAGGTAGTGCACCGTCATGCCCTGCAGCATGATCGCCGCCGCGGTGTGCGTCGGCACGCCATCGGGCACTTTGACCAGGCGCGCCGCCGGCACCACCGCATAGTCGGCGTAGCTGCCTTGGATTCCCGTGTAGGCAACGCGGTCGCCCACCTGAAACCCCGTCACCTCCGCGCCCACTTCGGCGACCGTTCCGGCGCCTTCCTGGCCGTTGGTGAACGGCAGTTCCGTCTTATAGAGCCCCATGCGGAAATAGATATCGATGAAATTAACACCGGCGGCGTCGATCTTGACCAGCGCTTGTTGCGGCCCCGGCTTGGGCGTATCGACGTCCTCGTATTGCAGCACGTCGAGATCGCCGGTTTGGTGGATGCGAATGGCTTTCATGGCAGGCAGGTTCTTCCAAGAAGGCACATTGTATCACCCACGGCGATTGCATCGATCAGGCACGCGGAGCCGTGGGCGTGAGCCCGCGCCGGGGGACCGCGCGCATCCGGGACGCGAGCGAGAGGGGTACAGTCACCGTGTTTCGCAACCTGCGAATCCCGTAGACCTCGAAAAATCGAGGTGCGAAACGCGGTGACTGTACACATGAAGCGCTCAACGCAAGCTGACGCTTGCCGCTCTGAGCGGCGATCCGGGAACACTGCGCGCCCACGGCGCTTCTCAGCGTGCCAAAATCGGAGCGGCTCTTTCGAAAGGAACTCCATGAGAACCGCCAAACTCGTGCTTACCCTGGCTTTGCTCGCCGGCACGGCCGCCGCCCAGGACCTCTCCGTCCAATGGGAGGAGTTGACCGGCGCCGACTTTGTCCAAGCCATCCAAAAGGCGCAGGGCGTCTGCCTGCTGCCCTTCGGCGTGATCGAGAAGCACGGACCGAGCGGTCCGCTAGGCACCGATCTGCTCAATGTGCGCTACGCCAGCGTATCCGCCGCGCGGCAGGAATATGCCGTGGTCTTCCCCGCATACTATTTCGGCCAGATCTTCGAAGCGATGCACCAGCCGGGCACCGTCGCCTACAGCACGCGCCTGCAAATGGAGTTGCTGCAAGAGACTACGGCCGAGATGGGCCGCAACGGTTGTACGAAAATCGCCATCATCAACGGCCACGGCGGCAATACGAATCTGATGCAATATTTCGTGCAGACCGAGATCGACAAGCCCAAGCCCTATGTCGTCTACGGCGTCTCGGGCATGGGGTCGGGCCGGACGACGCCGGATCCCGCCGCGGCGCCCTCCAAACCCGGCGTCGACGGACATGCCGGGGAAGGAGAGATCTCCGAGATCCTGTCCCACCGTCCGGAGTTGGTGCACACCGATCGCGGCGGCAGCGAATCGGGCGCCGACCTGGACCGCGTCGATCTGCCGCCGGGCGTCTCAACCGGCATCTGGTGGTACGCGCGCTTCCCCAACCACTACGCCGGCGACGCCTCGGGGGCAACCGCGGCGCGGGGAGAAGCGCTGATGAAGCTGAGAATCGCCGCGATCGCCAACGCCATCCGCGCAATCAAAGCTGACCGGGTGAGCCCGCGGCTGCAGCAGGAATTTTTCGAGCGGGCGGGGCATCCGGTCGATACTCCGCAGTGATTGGCGGGCGGGTGTAGGGGTGTTTCGGGAAAAGGCAGGGCTGGTTGACGTGGTGGCACGGGCCTCCGGCTGACAGGGGTAGAGCACCTCTCTCTAGGTTCGGAAGGGGCGCCAGCAGCGGGAAGGTAAGACAAGAACCAAAGGCAAAAGGCTAAGGGGAAAAGGGGCAAGGGGCAAGGCCCACTTCGCCGCGGCTCAGCCTCCCTGCGCTCGGCGCCCCTGGGCTCAGGCGCCTGCCGCTACCCGCACATCGGACGCCCGCAGTCGAGGCAGAACGTCGGGGTTGAGCACGCGTCCCACGACGTTGACACCGCTGGCCGCGCGGCATTCGTTGCCGTGGCTGGCCGGAGTTGGCCCCCAAAAAATGCACAGGCTGCGGCCAGCCGGCCAATAGGCGACCGTGCCGGGCTCGACCACATCGCGCGCTTCGGGCTCCGGGCGGATTTCCACCGGAATCTCGAAGTAGAGCTCCTGGCCCCAGTAGCTTGCGGCGGCTTCCAGCGGCAGCACGCCGCGAATCAGGCGTGACGTCTCCGAGTCGTTCCACTCGCTGCGGACCTCGATGTCTCCGACCAGAAAGTTCACTACCGCAGCGGTCGTGTTGGACATAGGACTCCGACGGATCGACAAACCATGCGCCAGCGCGCCGGGGCGCTGCCAGCCTGCCAACTCAGCAACGCGCCCTCTACTGATATAGCAGTTTCAATCGTGTCACAGTTGGAGGAAATTCGTCGCCGGGCCACGACGGCCCCTCCGGTCCGGCGGCATCGCCGTCCGCGCCGGCGCGTAGCGTTCGGGCCCGGCGCACCTGCGCGGTCCCTCCCCGGCTCTACATGCTCAACTTTTGGCCTCTTTGTCGATCTCCTTCTTGATCTCCTCGGCGTGCTGTTTCAGTTGAGCGTCCTCGGCCTCGAGCGCGGGCTCCAGGCACTGCAACGCGCTGTCGAGCATCACTTTCTGGATCTTCGGGTCGTGAAGCTGTTCTCTGCCAAACAGCGCGGAGACCTCGTACAGAGACTTGGCCATGGCCTGCAGAAACACCAGGCGCGGAATCTCGGCGGCGCCCGATTGGAATTCCGCCTGCGCCTTGGCGACGTCGTCGCCCGCTCCTACCATCGCCGCCGCCTGCAACACCAGCCCGCGCTTCAGCGTATAGTCGACGGCCGCATCGATCTGCGTCGGCGGAATTTTCTGCCCTTCCTTCAAGCTGATCAGCGACGGCGACTCGTTGGCGCTCCCATCCGGGAACGGAAACTGCAGCTTGACCGTCGGCTGCGCCTCGGCGATCTTGCGCAGCACGCCGATCGATTCGGTGAAGTTGATGGCGTGGCGGCGGGCGTTGCGGCGAAGATCCTGCACCCGCACAGTGAAGTCGTCCACCAGCTTGGGGTCGTCCTTCATCGCTCCGGCCAGCGTATTGCCCATCTCCATGTAGCCGCGGGCCAGCCCGGCCGAGATGCAAGCGCGCCACAGCGCCGCTTGATCCTTGTTTTCGTTGTCGCTTTTGACCACCTCTTCGAGGTCGGTCTGCGTCTTTTCAAGATCGCCGGCGGCATAGGTTTCCTTGGCCGCCTGCCAGAACCACTCGGGCGTGCCGGCGCGAGGGCCGCTTGGCCCGGAACTGCACGAAGTCGAGAGCGCGCCGGCAAGAGCCGCGACGACAAACAACGGGGTCCATAGTCGTATCCGCATAGCTCCCTCCGCGCGAAGTCCTATCACAAAACAACCACCAGGCGCAACTCCCGCGCGAGCAGACCGCCCCTGTTGCCTGCCCACTGCGGTCCCCCGAACCGGCGCCTCGACGGCCGGGCCGCCTCGACTTTTTGTGCCCAAACCAGCCAAACTCAGAGGGACGCCGCTTTGCCGTTGGCGTCGCGCGGTGGCGCTCTGCCCGCCGTCCGGAGTGGCTGCGCCGGGCCCCAGGGCGCGGGCGCGGCGAAAACCGGACGCCCGGGCCGTCCCCCGCCCCGCACAAGCCATCCGCCGGGTCCCCGGCAGCACGCCAGGAGATGTCAGCAAATGCAAGCGCACTCGAACCAACACGACTCGCACAAGAAGCCCTCGGGCGAGCCCGGCGACCCTTGTGTCATGGTCATCTTCGGCGCCTCCGGCGATCTCACCAAACGTAAGCTGTTGCCGGCGCTCTACAACCTCGCCCACGACGGTCTGCTCTCCAAACACTTCGCCGTGATCGGTATTTCGCGCAGCGAAATGACCCACGAGCAGTATCGCGAGCGGATGGGCGCCGATCTGCGCGAGTTCGCCGACCCCGTCGACGAGCAGCTCTGGAGTTGGTTCGCCGAACGCCTCTACTATCTGCCCGGCGACATGAACAAGCCCGAGACCTACCAGCGCCTCGAAAAGCTGCTGCACGAGGTGGACGAGCGGCACGGCGCGGAGGGGAATTACTTCTACTACCTGGCGACCTCGCCGCAGTTTTTTTCGCCGGTCGTCAAGCAGCTCGGCGCGGCCAAGCTCGCTCAGCAGCAAGGCGGCGACTGGCGGCGCGTGATTTTCGAAAAGCCCTTTGGGCGCGACCTGGCGTCGGCCCGCCAGCTCAACCGCGATATCAGCAAGGTGCTCGAAGAGAATCAGGTCTATCGTATCGATCACTACCTGGGCAAGGAAACCGTCCAGAACATCATGGTGCTGCGCTTTGCCAACGGCATCTTCGAGCCGGTTTGGAATCGCCGCTACATCGATCACGTGCAGATCACGGTTTCGGAGGACCTCGGCGTCGAGGAGCGCGGCGGCTATTACGAGCAATCGGGCGCGCTGCGCGATATGGTGCCCAACCATATCTTTCAGCTCATCAGCCTGACCGCCATGGAGCCGCCGATTTCGTTTGACGCCGATGCGGTGCGCGACGAGCAGGCCAAGGTGCTGCGGGCCATCCAGCCGATGTCGCCCGAGGAAGTGCTGCGGCGCACGGTGCGCGGCCAGTACGGCGCGGGTACGATCGACAGCGAAGCCGCCCCCGCCTACCGCGACGAGTCCAAGGTCGACCCCGCATCCACGACGGAAACGTTCGTCGCCATGAAACTCTACATCGACAACTGGCGCTGGGCCGATGTGCCGTTCTATCTGCGTACCGGCAAGCGGCAGCCCAAGCGGGTCACCGAAATCAGCATCCAGTTCAAGCGCGCGCCGTTTATCCTGTTTCGCCAGACCGCGATTCAGCACCTCACGCCCAACCGGCTGACCCTGCGCATCCAGCCCGACGAAGGGATCTCGCTGACCTTCGGGGCAAAAGTCCCCGGGCCCGTCCTGAGGATGGGAACCGTCGATATGGATTTCAAATACACCGACTACTTCGGCAGCAAGCCCAGCACGGGCTACGAACGGCTGCTCTACGACTGCATGTTGGGGGACGCGACGCTGTTCCAGCGCGCCGACATGACCGAAGCGAGCTGGGCGGTAGTCGAACCGATTCTCGACGTCTGGAAAGCGCTGCCGCCGCGTGACTTCCCCAACTACCCGGCCGGACAGTGGGGTCCGAAAGCCGCCGACGACCTGTTGGACCGTGAGGGAAGAGCCTGGAAGATTTGCAACGCAACCAACGCGAACGGAACTTAGGGCCGGCCGCGAACCAGATCAAAGCCGTTACAGAGAATCAACGTCGCGACAAGGGAACCGCGTCGCAACACCAGAAACAGAGCCGCGCCCGGAAGGGTGCGGGCCGCCCCGAAGGGATCCAAAGGTTGGTCAATCCCCTTCCCGCACACCTAGCGAGAAGAAACCGAAGCCAGGCGCGGCGCTGTCGACTGCCGCACCAGCAACTCGGGTTTGAGCACGACGTGGCGTTCTTCCAGTTTCTCGCCGGCGATCAAACGCAGCAGCATCAAAGCGGCCTGCGCCCCCAGTTCGGTGCGCGGCCAGTCGACCGTCGTTACGAACGGATTGGGGTGGTAGGAACCCTCGATGCACCCCGCCCCAACGATGGAAATATCGCCGGGAACCTCGAGGCCCGCCTCGCGGCAGGCCACGATCGCGCCGATCGCCGCTGGATCGTTGGTCGCAAACACGGCCGTGGGGCGCCGCGGCGCTTGCAGCACCGCCTGCATCGCGGTGTAGCCGCCCTCTTTCTGGTAATCGCTCGAGGCGATCCATTCCTCGTGCACCGCCAGCCGATGTTTTTTGAGCGTGGCGCGGTAGCCGACCGTCCGCAGCAGGCTGCTGCTCACCGGCGGGCCGGTGATGTGGCCGATATCGCGATGCCCCAGCTCGATCAGGTGCTCGGTCGCCAATTGCGCCACGCGGCCGTCGTCGGCCACCACGTGCGGACAATCGTAGCTGGAGAAAAAGCGGTCGATCAAAACAAACGGAACGCCCTCCTGCTCCAGATCGACGAACGCCTCGGGCGAGTCGGCCTGCTGCTGCGAGGCGATGATCAGCCCCTCGACGCGGCTGCCCACCAGCGAATCGATCTCCTGCAACTCACGCTGCGCGTCGGCATGAGAATGGCACAGCATCAGGTTGTAGCCGCGCTGCTCGAAGACGTCTTGCACGCCGCGCGTGATTTCGGAAAAGAAGCTGTGCGAGATATCGGGTATGACCACGCCGATGATTTGCGACTTGCGGGTCACCAGGCTGCGCGCCCAGCGGTTGGGCCGGTAGCGGCGTTCAGCCGCCAGCGCCAGAATGCGTTCGCGCGTTTCGGTCTTGACGTCGGGGTGCTGGTTGAGCGCCCGAGACACGGTCATCGCCGAAAGCCCGAGTTCGCGGGCGATATCCTGAATCGTGGTCATGCGGCGGCGGGCCTTGCCGCCCGGCACGGCTTTGCGAGTCTTAGGCATCTTGGAGAAGGCAGCTCCCACGTGCCACCGCCGGGCCCAGCCTGCCCAAAAGAGCGGCGCATCGACCCGAATCGACGCTGGGAAGCTAACCCAAAGGCTAGCATATATTTAACCACTGGCAGCTGTGGGGCAGGGCCCCGGCCTGCCCTGAGCTACCCGGCATCGCACCCAGCCTGCCCGCCGCGACCAAGGCCCGGCATCCGCCCCGGAACAGCGAGCAACGCTGCGGCCCTAGTCCCCAATTTCGGCCGACCGTCCCCCCTTACTTCGGTGGGCTGATCATGATGTGCGCCCCGGCCGTCCCGGCGTTCATCAGCCAGGGCTTGCCGGGCGCCGGGTCGGTCGACAAACCGGTCGATTCGGGCGTGGCGAAAGGCACGTAGATGACCCAGCGCAGGTAGGCTTCCCGGACCTCGCCGCTGGCCGCTTCGAACCCTTTGCCGGTGAGGACGTAGAGCGTACGGGGCTCGCGCGGCATCGGAACCCTGCCCTCTTCGATCTCCTTGTTGCGCTGGGCGTGGCGCGCCTTGCCGGTCACCCCGGCGGCCAGCAGCTCGCGTCCGCGGGCCATGAAGGGCTCGAGGTCCTTGTGGTAGCAGGCCACGCTGAAGGCCTCGTCGTTGGGATTATCGGCGAGGCAGATCAAATCGTTGGTCCCCTCGCGCAGGGTGACCAGCTTGCCTTCCGGATCGTAACCCAAAACCGCAGCCTCGGCCCGCCGTTCCTGCGGAGCGGCCAGGATTGCCGCGGCGATCTGCTCCTCGGCGGAGGCGATCGCCGCCGCCCGTAGGGTCCCCAGCGCCGCCAGCGCCGCCAACACCATCAAGCCTATCGTTTTCATCGCTAACTCCTTGTCCGACGCAGTCCGATGCCATGCCGGGCAGCCGGTCCGTTTGGCAAGCCGGCCTCACGCGCCCGCGCCACACATGGGCGAATTGAGCCACCACCCGATTCCGATTGCGGTCACGAAGACCATCCGTGGAATGCAATCATACACCCTGGAGTCCCACGCCGCGCACGGCCCGCACGGCCCCATTTCGAGGCCCGGTCAGACATCCTGCCCTCACCGTGGCGGCCAGCCGCAACACCGCTGCCGGCCCCCAGGCCTACGCTAGACTTGAAGCAGATGGCACGCCCCCACGAAGTGATCGAAGCCCGCGGACACCTGATCGACTCCCACCGCATGGAAGTCATGTTCGACACCATCGTCGCCCACGATGGAACGTTCGAGATCGAGGAGTTCCGCATTGGGCGCACCAACGTCGAGCAATCCTACATGCGGATGCGCGTCGAGGCGCCCGACGAGGCCGCCATGGACCGCCTGCTCGAAGACCTGATCGGGCTGGGCTGCGCCACCGCCGAGCAGGGCGACGCAATGCTGCGCGCGGTCGAGCAGGAGCGCTGCGCTCCCGACGATTTCTACTCGACCACCAACCACCGCACCGAGGTGCGGCTCAAGGGCCGCTGGGTCGAAGTCCAGAAGCAGCGCATGGACACGGTGATCGCCGTCCACGACGGCATCGCCGAATGCCGCCGCCTGCGCGACCTGCGCCCCGGCGACGAGGTTGTCTGCGGGCAGCACGGAATTCGCGTGATTCCCGAGGCCAAGGAACGCGACCGCATGGCTTTTTCGTTCATGTCGCACGGCGTATCGTCGGAGCGGCAGGTCGAGACCGCAGTGCGCCAGGTGGCCTCGCTACTGCGCCAGACCAAGGCCGAAGGCAAGCGCGTGGTGGTAGTTTCCGGGCCCGTGGTCGTGCACACCGGAGCCGCGCCGTCGCTGGCGGGGCTGATCCGCGAAGGCTGGATCGACTGCCTGCTGGCGGGCAACGCGCTGGGCGTCCACGACGCCGAGGCGGCGCTGCTGGGCACCTCGCTGGGCGTGCGCATGGCCGACGGCCGCCAGGCCGAGCACGGCCACCGCAACCACATGCGCGCCATCAACACGATCTACCGCTGCGGCGGACTGCGCCAGGCCGTCGAGCAGGGCAAGATTGCCTCGGGCATCCTCTACGAGTGCATCCGCAAGGACATCCCGTTCGTGCTGGCGGGCAGCCTGCGCGACGACGGCCCGCTGCCCGACACCATCACCGACATGAACCGGGCCCAGGACGCCTACGCCCGCCAGTTGGAAGGCGCCGGGCTGGTGCTCTGCCTGGGCTCGATGCTGCACTCGATCGCCACCGGCAACATGCTGCCCTCCAAGGTGAAAGTCGTTTGCGTCGACATCAGCCCCGCGGTGGTCACCAAAGTCTCCGACCGCGGCACGGGCCAGGCCATCGGCGTGGTCACCGACGTGGGGCTGTTTCTGGAAACCCTGCACAAGATCATGGCCGAACCCGCCCAAGCCAACCGCGAACCCGAAGTCGCCTAGAAAGCACCCCAAAGCCGCAAAGCGCGAAACAGAGCCGCACCCGGGAGGGCGCGGGCTGGAGTGGCACGGGGGCGTGGGAAAATCGGCGAACGCGCTGTTCCGAGGGGTGCCGCGCGGGGGCCGCCTGGTCTCGTCGATTGGGCTTTCTGTGGTTCGTGACGGCTCTACCCTCGAACGACGCCACCGTGGCGCTTCGGCCCGCCGGCTTACGCCTGCGGCTCTGTTTCTGGACGAGGGACCGCGGCGGTGGCTCGATGGCTCGTGCCGGAGGCTGGAAGGGCAATCGGTTCAGGCTGCCTTCCAGGGGTCCACTACGGTAATGCCGCAGTGCTCGAAGTCGGCCGTGTTGCGCGTCGCAAGAATGGCGGACCGCGACCGTGCGATGGCAGCGATCTGCGCGTCGAGCTGTGCGATGGGCCGTCCGAGCGAGCGACGGTCGGCGGCGATCCGGGCAAACACAACGGCCGCCGCGTGGTCGAAGGGCAGAATCCGGCCGCTCAAGTCCTCTTCAAATATCGCGCGCACCGCCGCCGGCAGCGCCCCGCGGCGCTTGCCTTTGGGTAACAGCTCGAGGCCGTAGAGGATTTCCGCCTGCGTGATCGCCGTTGTGAACAGTTGCGAGGCGGGTTGCGCGGCGAGCCAGTCCAGAACCTGTGCCGCCGGGGACGGTTTCAGCACTTCCGACAGGGCATTGGTATCGAGCAGGATCACCTATCCGCCGAGTTCGGGAGGCTGGCGCAAGGGCTCGCGCGGCGGGATCTCCAGTTCGACTCCGCCCAACGGGGCGATCCGCCCGCGAATGCAATCCACCAGACTCGCGCCCGGCGTATTCTGGCTCAACGCCAATCCCAGGATCTGGCGCACTTCCTCCTCCATGGAGCGTCCGTGCTGGGCCGCGCGGACCCGCAGCCGCGCCTTGAGCGGCTCCGGGAGGCGGCGAATGGTGATGCTGGCCATTTCGCTCTATGATATCATTGCAATCATTGATTGCACAAGCGCCCGGTCGCGACGCCGGCCGATCCCGTGGGTCGAGACAACCCGTTCGGCGGCATTGGATCGCTTCCGGCGCGTGCTAATCTAACGGCGATGGCGACGCACCTGCCGCCGGCGGCGGAAGTAGAGCCGTCCGAGGCGCCGTTGCAAAAATCGACGCATGCCGGGATTGTCCGCTCGGCCGGCATCGTCAGCGCGGCGGTGTTGCTGAGCCGTATTACCGGCCTCATCCGCGAAGTCGTGCTGGCCCGCTTCTTCGGCGCCAGCATGGTTTTCGATGCCTTCCTGGCGGCCTTTCGCATCCCCAACCTGATGCGCGATCTGTTGGCCGAGGGGGCGCTTTCCGCTGCCTTCGTCACCACTTTCTCGCAAGAGCTTTCCGCCAAGGGCGACGAGGCGGCGTTCCGCCTGTCCAACCTGCTCGCTACTGTCCTGGTGCCGATGCTGGCGGTGCTGTGCCTGCTGGGGGTCATCTTCGCTCCGCAAGTGGTCGACGTGATGTTCCCGGGCTTCGACCAGGTGCCCGGCAAAAAAGAGCTGACGGTCGAGCTGGCGCGGATCATGATGCCCTTCCTGCTGTTCATCGCTTTGGCGGCGAAAGCGATGGGCGTGCTCAACTCCAAGGGGCGCTTCGGGCTGCCCGCGCTGGCCTCGGCGTTTTTCAACGTGACGTCGCTGTCGGCGGGCCTCTCGCTCGGGTTCCTGCTCGGTCCAAAACTGGGCTTCGAGCCGATCACCGGCATGGCCGTCGGCACTCTGCTGGGCGGCATTGTGCAGTATGTCTGTCAGATTCCGAGCCTGCGCCACGTGGGGCTGCGCTTCCGGCCGATCCTCGACCTCTCCGACCCCAGCCTGCGGCAGGTGATGCGGCTGATGGGGCCGGCGATCCTGGGCGCGGCGGCCGTCCAGATCAACATCGTCGTCAACAGCATTTTCGCCTCGCAGATCACCAACGCCGCCGGGGACGTCATCAACGGGCCGGTCTCTTGGCTGGCGTACGCGTTCCGCTTCATGCAGTTGCCGCTGGGGCTATTCGGCGTGGCGGTGGCGTCGGCAACGCTGCCCGCCATCTCGCGCAGCGCCGCCGAAGGGCGCATCGCCGAGTTCCGCGAGACGCTGGCGCGCTCGCTCGGCCTGGTGTTTCTGTCGACAATCCCGTCGGCGGTCGGGCTGATCGTGTTGAGCCGCCCGATCATCGGGGTGCTGTTCGAGCGCGGCCGGTTCACCGCCAACGACACCGAGCAGACCGCGGTGGCGCTCTCCTACTATTGCCTGGGGCTGGCCGCCTACGCGGCGATCAAGGTGCTCACGCCGGCTTTCTACGCGCTCAACGACGTGCGCATTCCGGTGATGACCAGCGTCGCCTCGATTGCGGTGAACTACACCCTGAACTGGACGTTCATCCGCGTGATGGGCTGGGGCCATGCCGGACTGGCGTTTTCGACCTCGCTGGTGGCCACCTGCAACTTCCTGGCGTTGTTCTGGCTGATGCGCAACAAGGCCTCCGGCATCGAGGGGCGGCGGCTGGCCTGGAGCGTCGCCAAGATCGCGCTGGCCTCGACGCTGATGGGCGCGGCGTGCTGGTTTTCGTCGTTTACGATCCGCCAACAGCTCGGCGAATCGGGCCTGGCGCGGCTGATCGACGTTGCGGTTTCGCTGCCGCTGGGGCTGCTGGTGCTCTACCACGCCTGCCGCTGGCTGCAGGTTAGCGAACTCAACGCAGCTCGCCAGGCGATCGTCGAACGGCTGCGGGTGCCGGGCCGGCTCGGGCGCTCCCGGCGACCCTATGATAGAATCGACCGGAACGGCTTCTAGCGGCCCATGAAGATGAGAATGGTTTCTATCCTGCATGAATCGTGACCTCTCCCTGCTGCGCGACCTGCAATTCGTCGACAGGCGCATCCACGAACTCGCCGAAGAAGTCAAGCGGCTGCCGAAGTACATCGCCGAAATCGAAGCCAAGCTCAGCTCCCACAAACAGCGCCTCGAAAACGACAAGCAGACGCTCGCCGACAACCAGAAGTCGCGGCGCCAGATGGAAGGCGACGTCGGGACGCACAACCAGAAGATCTCGCGGCTGCGCGATCAACTCAACGAAGCCCGCACCAACGAGCAGTACCACGCGTTTCAGCACGAGATCCAGTTCGAGGAGCAAGGCATTCGCAAGATCGAAGACCACATCCTCGACAAGATGGAAGAGGCCGAATCGATCGAGCGCAACATCAAAAAGGCCGACGAGGCGCTCAAGATCGAGTCTCAGAAAGTGCAGGCCGAGGTGGCCGAGACCACCCAGCGCGTTGCTGCCGACGAGCGCGAGCTCATCGAGCAGAAAGCGCGGCGGGATAAGCTGGCGGCGGAGGTTTCCAGCGACGCCTTGCGGCTCTACGAGCAGATCCGCCGCTCGCACGGCGGCACGGCGGTGGCGGCGGCCCTGGCCGACCGCTGCCAGAACTGCAACGTCGTCTTCCGCCCGCAATTCAGCTATCAGGTGCGGCAGAACGAGAATCTGATGACCTGCGAAAGCTGCGGGTTGATTCTCTACTACGAGCCGCCGGGCGCCGGCGTCGAAGACCCGGCGGGCGACGCCGGAGTTGTCAGCGGGTAGCTCCACGAGCTACGCGAATCGCCACTCCGAGCCGCAAGCGTGAGCTTGCTCTGGGAGGGGGACCGCGGTGGTTCCCGGTATCGGCGGCGGTTCCCGGGCTTCTCAACGCAAGCTCACGCTTGCGGCTCGGAGTGGCGATTCGTTGCTTCTGCTGCACCCATAGCGAAATCGCGCGTTTCCACCCCTGTTTGCCATGTCCGAACAACCACTCACCCAGCTCAGCGAGGAAGAACGCCTGTTCCGCGACACCGTTCGCCAGTTTGCCGTCGACCGCATCGGGCCGCACGTGCGCGCGATGGACGAGAAGAGCGAGTTCCGCCGCGAAATCATCGAGGAATGTTTTCAGCTCGGCCTGATGGGCATCGAAGTTCCCGAAGAGTACGGCGGACAGGGCGGTTCGTTCTTTAACGCCGTGCTGGCGGTCGAGGCGCTTTCGACCGTCGATCCTTCCGCCGGGGTTATCGTCGACGTACAGAACACGCTGGTCAACAACGCCCTGCTGCGCTGGGGCAGCGACGACCAGAAGAAGCTCTATCTGCCCCGGCTGTGCCGCGACACCGTCGGCTGCTACGCGCTTTCCGAACACGGCTCGGGCAGCGACGCGTTCGCCATGGCCACGCGCGCGGTGGAAACCGCCGACGGCTTCGAGATCACCGGCCGCAAGCTCTGGATCACCAACGCCAAAGAAGCCGGGCTGATCGTGCTGTTCGCGAACCTCGACCCCGCGGCCGGCTATCGCGGCGTGACGGCGTTTCTGATCGAGAAGGACTTTCCCGGCTTCACGGTCGGCAAGAAGGAAGACAAGCTCGGCATTCGCGCTTCTTCGACCTGCGAACTGATTCTGGAGCAATGCCGCGTCCCCAGGCGGAACGTACTGGGGGAGACGGGCAAGGGCTACAAGATCGCCATCGAGACGCTCAACGAAGGGCGTATCGCCATCGGCGCGCAGATGCTCGGCCTGGCCGAGGCGGCGCTCGATTACGCCGTGAAGTACACGCAAGAGCGCAAGCAGTTTGGCAAGGCGATCGCCGAATTTCAGGCCGTACAGTTCCAACTTGCGGAACTGGCGACCGAGGTCGAGGCGGCGCGGCTGCTGGTCTACAACGCCGCGCGTCTGAAGGACGCCGGCAGCCCGTTTCTGACGCAGGCGGCGATGGCCAAGTTGTATGCCTCGGAGATGGCGGGCCGCGTCACCGCCAAGGTCGTCGACCTGTTCGGAGGCGTGGGTTTCACCAAGGACTATCCGGTCGAGAAGCTCTTCCGCGATGCGAAGATCGGTACCATCTACGAAGGCACCAGCAACCTGCAACTCCAAACCATCGCCAAGCAAATCCTAAAAGGCGAAAGCAAACTCTTCGGCGCGGAATAAGGGGCCAAGTGGCGCAGGCCTCCGGCCTGTGCAGAACTGTTGCGAAGAGCATCGCTCGCAGCGGGGCCCCGGCCCAAAACACCCTTCCGAAGACAGACAACCGAGCCGCGGGCGCAAGCCGGCGGGCCGAAGCGCGAGGGAGCTGGGGGCGGCAGCCCTCCTGATGCGGCATGGTCGCCCGGTGACCTTGGCCATTGCACCGAACCCGGCTGGTTTGCACAGGCCGGAGGCCTGCGCCACTGGAGGCCGTCGGCCTATGTTCGTTGCAGCAGGTGAAGGCCCGCGTAAACTTTGGGGTCGATCAGCAGGCCTTGCTCGACGCGGGCGGTAAGCCAGGCGTCGACCCCGCCGAGTGGCACCAGATGTACGCGGATGTTCTCGCCGGGAACGCCGCCGCCGTCGCCCACCTTCTCGAGCTCGCTGGCGCGAAGGAACGTGACGATCTCGCTGGTCATGCCGGCCGAAGACGGTCCTTTCTCGATCACGTGCAATTTGCGGGCCCGGAAGCCGCTTTCTTCCTCCAACTCACGGTTGGCGGCGGCGAGCAGATCCTCACCGTCGTGGCCCTCTTCGTCACCGACCAGGCCCGCCGGCCACTCGATGGTGGCCGAGTGCACCGGCTCGCGATATTGCTCGACAAAGACCGCCTTGCCGTCGGGCGTGACGGCGATCAGCACCACCACGTCGACGACGTTGGGACGCTCGACATATTCCCAACGATTGCGGCGCAGCAGCGTGAGAAAGCGGCCTTGGCCGAGGACGCCGTCGGAACTTTCGTTGCGCGCGGGCGAGGGCTCGCTCTTTTCAACAGAGCCACCACGGAACGGAACCGCGCGCCGTTCGGCCAGCAGATCGCGGCTGTTCGTCAGGGCGGCCCCCTTCCTCCGCATCTCTTCGAGCGCCTTTTCGATATCGCCCGGATTGGCGTCGATGCCGCGGCAGGCGTCCTCGACGACGGCGACCTCGAAGCCGAGCCCGAGCGCGTCGAGCGCGGTGAACTTCACGCAATAGTCGGTCGCCAGCCCCATTACGAATACTTTCGTGACGCCTTTGCCTTTCAAAAAATCGCCCAGGCCCGTCGCCCGCCGGTGGGCGTTGTCGTAGAAGGTGCTGTAGCTATCGATGCCGGGGTCGGTCCCCTTCTGGAAGACGCGCTCGATTTGCGACCGGTCCAGATCCTGGTGCAACTCGGCGCCGTGGGTGTGCTGCACGCAATGGTCGGGCCAAAGGCGCTGTTCGAGTCCATCGAGGTCGATCAGGTCGCCGGGCTTGTAGCCGGCGTGCTGCGAAGCGAAGCTGCGATGTCCGGGCGGATGCCAATCCTGCGACGCCACCACCAACGCAAACCGCGCGGCGAGTTGGTTCGCCAGCGGCACAACCTGCTCGCCCTGCGGCACCGCGAGCGCTCCGCCGGGCATGAAATCGTATTGCAGATCGACCAGAATCAGCGCATCCATGGAGTTCCCCCGAAAACTTTCATTGTCTCGCGCCAGGATGATTGCTGTCGCGGGAACAGGACCACCACCCCAACGAGCAGCCGAAGCCGGCGTCGGCACCCGTGGCGTAAACCTCCAGGTTTGCCGCATCGCGATTCGTCGCGATGGAAAGCCCCACGCCAATGAAGCCCTGATGGAGAAAGACCACTGTCGGACCTGAATGGAGTTTTTCGGCAGCCGGTAAGAGGCCGCCTGACGGCGGCCGACAGGCGAGAGCGCCTGTCTCTACCTCCGCAAGAGCCTCAGCCCCTCGGACTCGGAGTTCGGTACGATGAAACAGAAGTCATGGCGCGTTCCTGGCAGGATTTCGGGATGCTCAGCCGGCGGGAAATGATCCGCCGCAGCGCCTGGGGGCTCGGCTTGGCCGCGCTGCGGCCCGCGCCGTCGTGGGCGGATGCGCCGCGCACCGTAACGCGCGTGCTCGTACGCTACCGCACCGATCCGAAACGCATCGAGCGCGCGCTGCCGCCGCCGCTTCAGCCCGACGAAAACGCGGAGGTCTGGGTCGAATACGCGCTCGCCAGCCTGCCCGGCTCCACCAAACCTTCGTTGGTCGAGCCCGCTTCCATCGGTTGGTCGGGCATTTTTGTCACCGCGCGACACGAAGACCGGCCGGGCCTGTTTCCCGTCGGGCTGTGGAGTTCCGACGAGTGGAGCCGCATCAACGCGCGCGAGTTTCTGGGACTCAACGTCAAGCACGCCGATATTCAGCTCGCTGCCGAAGGAACCAGCATTCATGCCAGCGTGCGCCGCGGCGACGGCGTTTTGCATCGCCTCGAATCGGCCATCCTGCAAGGCGCCGCGGATACCTCGCCGCAAGCGCGCCCACCGCATCGCGACGTTTTCGCCTATCTCTATCGCTTGAATCCGAACTGGAGCGAAGGGCCGCTCAGCGCCGGGCCCGTGCGGCTCGCGCGGCTCGGTGCGAGCGAACCGCCGCCGGCGAGTGCGCAGACAGAACAAACCGCCGCGCCGCTGCAGGCATGCTCCATCGAGCAAACCGTGTTCCAGTGGGATCACGCCTCGCCCCAAGACCCTGCCATCGAATTTCCGGTGGAGGAAATCCTCGCGGTTGGCTTCGAAAAAAGCGCCGCCGCCGACTCGCTGCTGGCGAACCCGCGGGCGCAAACCACGCCGCACGAACAAGCGCAGGTGGCCTCCAAGGATTTCACGCCCTGGGCTTTCGTGAACTACGACCGCCCGGTGACCAACGCCGCCGCGTGGCAGCCCAAAGGCTGGCGCGAAGCGGCGACGGCCTTTCGCCTCGGCGACGAGGAACTCGAAACGTATCGCGCGCGCAAAGAGATGCGCCTCGGCGCGGTGAACCTAGTGGACATTCAGCTCGTCACCGAGCGCGAAGTATTTGTCGAAACGCTGCCGCCGCAGTTTCAACCGGGCCTGCGGCTGCGGCTTCTGGCGCTGCGCGTCGGCGACAACGACGTGACCACCGAGCCATTCAACGAGGTCTGGCTGTTCGCCTACGGGCTGCTCGAAAATCGTCCATTGTGGTATGCGCTGTCGCACATCGTGGGGCCGGGCGGCGGGCTGACTTTCGGGCGCGAGACGTTTGGCTATCCGTCGAAGAGCGGCGAGGTCGACGTCGTCACCACGCCCATCGATTTCACCGCCGGCGGCCGCCGCGAGGGCCGTGAGTTCTTTTACACCGAAGGAACCTTCCAGGGTTTCTCGACCGGGACCTCGCTGTCGCAGATGGATATCGCCTGCCTGCGCTCGGGGCCGTTCGGCGGCGACGATCCGCGCGGCGAGTTCATCGCCCAGCAATGGTATTTCCAGGGGCAGCGCTCGTTCGTTGACCGCGAGTCGCTGGTGGTCGAGTTGTCCGATAAGACGGCGGATCTGGGGCGGCCCGATCCCTGGTTCGAGTTTCAGCCGTTTCGCGTCGTCTCGGTCACCGTGATGCAGCAGGGCGGCATGCAGCGCATGCCGGCCGAAGTCGTCGCCTCAGCCTCCGGAGTCGCGCCGTACTATCGCGAGCGCTGCGACGGCGTGCTGCCCGGCGAAGACCCCAGCACGGATCTCGCGCCACCGACGTTCCGCATCAAGCCCGGCGTCACGACTCGCTCGGCGCTTGGTTCCTTCCGCGGTTAGTGGACCGCAGTTAGTCGATTGTTCCGCAGAAATGTCTGACGCCCACGAAGCTCCCTCCTTGTCGAACCCCAAAACGATTGCAGGCCTGGTCCGGCGGCAGGCGGACGCTCAGCCCGCAGCCGCGGCGCTTCTTGCGTTGAACCAGCCGCCGCTTTCCTACGGCGAGTTGCTCGAACAGATCGAGCGCACCGCGGGCGTGCTCCGCGAGCATGGCATCGGCCGCAACGAGCGCGTCGCGCTGGTGCTTCCCAACGGGCCCGAAGCCGCCGCGGTGTTCGTGGCCGTGGCGTCGGCGGCCACCAGCGCCCCGTTGAACCCCGCTTATCGCGGCGAGGAATTCGACTTTTATCTCTCGGATTTGAATGCCAAGGCGTTGATCCTCGCCGAAGGCATGGACTCGCCGGCGATCGAGGTCGCCCGTGCGCGCGGCGTCCGCGTGCTTCGCGTGAAAGCGGGAGAGAAGGCCGGCGCATTCGATCTCGAAGAGGCGTCGGGATCAAGCCAGCCGGCCGCCGCGAGCGGCCTGGCCGAGCCCTCCGACGTGGCGCTCGTGCTGCACACTTCCGGCACCACCTCGCGACCCAAGATCGTTCCGCTCACGCACGCCAACGTCACGCGGTCGGCGGCCAATATCGCCCGCACGCTGGCGCTGTCGCCGGGCGACCGCTGTCTCAACATCATGCCGCTGTTTCACATTCACGGCCTGATCGCGGCCGTGCTGGCGACCATCGAGGCCGGGGCGGGTGTGGTGTGCACGCCGGGCTTCGACGCGATGCGCTTTTTTTCGTGGCTCGCCGAATTCGAGCCCACCTGGTATACCGCCGCGCCGACCATGCACCAGGCGATCCTGGCTCGCGCCGCGCGCAATCGCGAAGAGGCCGCGGCGAGCCGGCTGCGCTTCATCCGCTCGTCCTCGGCGTCGCTCGCGCCGCAGGTTCTCGCCGAACTCGAGCGGGTATTCGGAGCGCCGGTGATCGAGGCCTACGGCATGACTGAGGCCGCGCACCAGATGGCCAGCAACCCGCTGCCGCCGCAAGCGCGCAAGCCGGGCGCGGTGGGCCCCGCCGCCGGGCCGGAAATCGGGATCGTCAACGAAGCCGGAGAATTTCTGCCCGCGCAACAGACCGGCGAGGTCGTCATCCGCGGCGAAAACGTCGCGGCCGGCTATGAAAACAACCCCGACGCCAACCGCACCGCCTTCTTCGACGGCTGGTTTCGCACGGGCGACCTGGGGTTCCTGGACGAGGACCGCTATCTCCACCTCAACGGCCGGCTGAAGGAAATCATCAACCGCGGCGGCGAAAAAATTTCACCCGGTGAGGTGGATGTCGTGCTGCTGGATCACCCGGCGGTGGCGCAGGTGGTGACGTTTGCGCTGCCTCACGAAAAGCTGGGCGAAGAGGTCGCCGCGGCGGTAACCCTGCGCCCCGGCGAAACCGCCTCGGCCAAGGATCTACGCCAATTCGCGGCGCAGCGCCTGGCCGACTTCAAAGTGCCTCGCAAGTTTGTCTTCCTCGACGAGATTCCCAAAGGCCCCACCGGCAAGATGCAGCGCATCGGGTTGGCGCAGAGGTTAGGGCTGGCCTGAGCGGAGGTACGGGCGATGTACGAGTTTGTGGCGCGCGCCTCCGCGAACTGCCGACGGCAAGCGACACGCCCGATCAAAATCCTGCCGCATACAGGGCGTCTTTCAACCGCGCGGTCGCAATTTGATACGCCGCTTCGCGATAGCTGCATTTTTGTTCGTCGGCCAGCCGGAAGACCGCGGTTGAGGCGGTCACCATCCTTTGTTGGAGCCGCTCGTTCACCGTTTCGAGGCTCCAGGAGAACTGCTGCAGGTTCTGCACCCATTCGAAATAACTGACCGTGACGCCGCCGGCGCTGACCAGAATGCTCGGCAGCACCGCCACGCCGCGTTTCTGCAGAATCGTATTGCCGGGGTTGGTCACCGGGCCGTTGGCGGCCTCGGCGATCACCTTGGCGTGCACCTGCCGCGCGTTGCCCTGGTGGATGACGCCGCCCAGCGCCGCCGGCACCAGGAAGTCGCACGGCATCGTCAGCACGGCTTCGTTGCTGACGGCCTCGGCGCCGGGAAAGCCGACAACCGAACCCGTCTTTTTGTTGTGCGCCAGCAGCTTGGGAATCGCCAGCCCGCCCGGCCGATGGACGCCGCCCTTCACGTCGCTGACCGCCACGATCTTCAGGCCCATCTCGTGCAAGATGCTCGCGGCGTGGCTGCCGACGTTGCCAAATCCCTGGATCGCCACCGTCTTGCCCGCCAACGACTCGCCCAGGTGAGCGGCGTATTCGGCAAGCACGATCGCGACGCCGCGGCCGGTCGCTTCCTCGCGCCCCTGGCTGCCTCCGTTGCCGACCGGTTTGCCGGTAACCACCGCCGAGGTATAGCCGTAAATCTTCGAATACTCGTCTTGAATCCAGGCCATCACCTGCGCATTGGTGCCGATGTCGGGCGCCGGGATGTCGAGGTTCGGCCCGATGTTGCGGTGCATCTTCTCGACGAATTTGCGGGTCAGCGTCTCCAACTCGCGGCGGCTTAACGTCGAGGGGTCGCAGTCGATGCCGCCCTTGGCGCCGCCCAGCGGAAGGTCGACCAGCGAGGTCTTCAACGTCATCAGGCACGCCATGCCGCGCACGTCGGCCAGATTCACGTCGGGATGATAGCGCAGGCCACCTTTGTAAGGACCCCGCGAGTTGTGATGCTGGCAGCGATAGCCGTTGTAGACGACCACGCTGCCGTCGTCTTTGCGCAGCGGAAGCTCGACGCGAATCTCGCGCGACGCAATCAGCAGAACCTCGTAGGCGCTGTCCTCATAGCCAAGCCGCTGGCAGGCATCGAACAAAAATGCATCGTGTGTTTCTTTGATGGAAGGCACTTTGCGCATGGCTCCTCTTGTTCCCATCGGCCGACGCCCTAGCGTGCGACAGCCTGCCAACCCAAACCTTCGGGCGGGAACCCAACCTTCGAGCGTAGCGCAGGGCGGGGTGCTTTTCCCAGACCTGCGGCTTTCCGGGGTGGAATGGACCCACGGCAGGAGTGGGTTGAGTAGGATGAGCCGTGTCGCCAGCCCTGCGTTACGGGGTTCCGCTTCGGGCCTTCCAACCGACCATGGCAGGCGAGTAGCGGGCTGGGTTGGCTGAATGAGAGTGAGAGTGCGAAGAGAGGAAGAGCGTCGACTCGGAGGTCGACGCCGCCGGCCCGAGGCCCGCGCCACTTGTGCGCCGGGTTGCTTGCGGAGTTAGGTCGCGTTGCTTCGCGGGGCATGGCCGGGCTGAACCGACCGGCTGCCGTCATTGACAGCCGCCAAGGCCTCCCGGTATGCTCAACTTATACCTGTTTCATCTGAATCTGGAGACAAGCGGCCGGCCGTTGCCGGCCGGTCTGTTGTGTAGGGAGCTTTATGGCAAACACCCCTTCGGCGATTAAGCGCATCCGTCAGAACGAGAAGCGCAACGCCAGGAATCAGCATAACGCCAGTCGTCTGAAGACCGAAGTGCGCAAACTCAAGCGGGCGCTGTCGGGCAGCGACGCCGACGCGGCCAAGGATCTGCTCAAGCCCACCATCAGCGTGCTCGATAAGTCCGTTCAGAAGGGCGTGCTGAAGAAGAATACCGCTTCGCGCATCAAGTCGCGGCTGACCCGCCGGGTTCGCGCCCTGGCCGCTCCCAAGGCCTAAAGGGTTTCCCACCAAAGAGTATTCGTGGCAGGGGCGTTTTTCGCGCCCCGGTAGTGATTTCCCTCGGGCGGGATTCCGCCGTCGAGTCGTCACTCAGAGCCGCGGGCGTGAGCCCGCGCTGTGCGGCGTGCCCGGCTGCATCGATCGCACTCAAGGCAAGGCCGGCCGGACTGGTAGGCGACAGGGCAACCCCTGCAGACGCCTCGCATCGCGGGCTGACGCCTGGGGCTCGGAGTGGTGCTTCGCACCGCCACGTTACCGGCATTGACCCCAAGGGCCCAGCACGCGCTTCAGCCCGTCATTTCCACCACAAGCTGTTCGATGATAATCCGGTCGCCCGGCCGCTCGCGGCGCAAGTCGCGGTCGGCGTGAAACAGCGCGATCAAGGCTCGCTCGAGCTCGCGGCGCGAGAATTTCTGCCCCACGTCGAGAATCTGGCGCGCCCGCGCCGGCCACATCGGGGTCCCCTGGCTCTGAAACAGCCGCGTGATCTGGGGCACGCCGCGCGCGCCCTGCTCCTTGGCGGCCAAGGCTTGGCGGAACAGCCGCGCCAGCATGCTGAGCTGCAGCGGCCAATACTCGCCGGTCTTGGCCAGCGTATCGACCAGACCCAGCGCCCGCGAACGGTCTTTGCTGGCGAGCGCGTCGGTCAGCTCGAAGACGCCGCTCTGGCGGGCTTCGGGAATCAGCACCTCGAGGTCCTGCCGGGTAACGGCGCGCGTTCCGCCCAGGTACATCGCCAGCTTCTGGAGATCGGCCGACAGCCGCGCCATGTCGTTACCCAGCATCTCGACCAGTTCGGCCAGCAGATCGGGCGCGATGTCGAGGTTGTGCTTTTTCGCCACCCGCTGCGCCAGCGCCAGCGCCTCGCCGGCCGGCAGCGGCGCCAGATCGACGGTCTCGGGGACGGCCGAGAAAAACTTCGCGACGCGCTCCAGCTTGTCTTTCTCCTCGCGATCCTGCCAGCCGTAGCGGCGGCATTCGAGCAGAATCGTGACCCCCGGCGTGGGGTTTTTGAAATAGGCCGCCAGCGCGGCGCCCTCGGGCGTATCGCTCCGCGAAGTCACCCGCCGCGGCAGCGCCGCCTCGGCGTTCGAGCCGGCAATCAGCCGCTCGGAGGCAAACAGCGAAAACGTGCGCGCCTCATCGAGCAATTTTTCGAGCGGCTGCTCTTTGAGGTCGAACTCGATCAGCGCTTCCTCACTCGCCGCGGCCTTGCCCAGCGCGGCCTGGATCAGCGCCTGACGGCAGAGATCGCGAAAGTACAGCTCGTTACCGAGGAATAGATAACCGGCGGCGGGCCGGCCTTTCTGGAGTTGGGCGAGCAGGGCTTTGGGTTTCATGGGTCGATTCGGGATGTAAGCCTAGTTGAACCACCCGCGGAACGAGCGGAAGGAGCCGCCGCGGCGGATGGAACGACTTCCCTTGCTCCCAGCGCGCCGCTAGAACCCTGACAGGATAGCGGAAACCATCTCGCGCGCCGCGGATCGCCCGGCGCGCTGGATCGCCGCCTCGCGTTCGGCGAAATAGGCCTGCGGGTCGATGCTCACCTCGTACGATTCGGTGAGAATCATCCGCGGGTTCTCGTAAACGACCTGGCCGGTCTTGCGGTCCCGCAGGACTACGTGCAGGTGCGTTTCGGTCTGCACCGTCGAGGCGCGGTTGGTGACCGGGTCGTAGGTCGCCGGCGAGTCACGAAACAAGAGCACCGTGGCGTTCAAGGTCGCGTCGGCGTTCTCGTCGTCGGTGACGATGCGATAACGCGTGCGCGCGATGAACTCGTTCACCACCGCCGAACGCAGGTATTGCTCGATCTTGTATTCGGTGGTGGCGTTGGTAAACGGCGGGATGGCGATCGATTGGATCTCGTCGGGCAGCACGTTCGCCCGGCCCGACATCTGGTAACCGCAGGAGGAAAGCGACACCGCCGCGGCCAAGGCGGCAGCGGCCAGGGCCGCCGCGAACGTTGCAGGCAGGCCTGCCCCGCGCCGGCTCATCCTTTATCCAACACGCCGTGGTGCGGCGGCGCCTCGTTGGGCCGGAAGCGGCGACGCAGAATGCCGCCGATGCGCATCACGATCCCGCTCGCCACGAAAGCCGACGCGATCGCCAGCAGCATCGGCTGCGAGAAGTTCCAGATCATGTAGATCATCGTTGCAAAGAAGATGACCATCACCAGCGATGGAATTTGCAGTAGGCTGACGTCCTTGAAGCTGGCGTAGCGCCAGGTCGAGACCATCAGAAACGACATCAGCCCGATCAAGGCCAGCCACAGCACGCCGCCCGGCCACCAGGTGTCGATCGGGTAACCGTCCTGGAAGTGAATGACCGCGGCCAGCATGCCGGCGGCGGGCGGAATCGGCAGCCCCACGAAATAGCGCCGGCCCGGCCGGCCGGGATTTTTCGGCCTCGGGTTGGTCTGCACATTGAAGCGCGCCAGCCGCGCCGCGCCGCAGGTGAGATAGAGAAACGTGATCAGGTAGCCGATGCTGGGCAGCAGCTTTTCGAGCAGCACGTGCGAGCGCAGCTCGGGGGCGCGAATGCCCCACGCAAACGCCAGCACCGCCGGGGCCACGCCGAACGCGATGACGTCCGAGAGCGAATCGATCTCGCGGCCGAAATCGCTGACCGCGTTGGTCATGCGCGCGATGCGGCCGTCCATGCCGTCGGTGAACACCGCCAGGCCGATCGCCAAGGCCGCGTGGTTATAAAGCTGGGCGGCCTGATCGGCCGAGCCGGGCGGCAGCGAGATCGCCTGCACCGTCTTCATCAGGCAGTAGTACCCGCAGAACAGCGTGCCGACGCTGAAAATCGTCGGCAGCGCGTAGTTGCCGCGGGGAAGCTTTGAATTTGCGATTTCGCTCATGCCTCAGCCATTCCGGTGCGCCAAAACCGAGCTGCCGCCGCGCACCTTGTCGCCCGGCTTCACCGCCAGCTCCCATTCCGGACCCAGAAACACGTCCACGCGGGAGCCGAACTTGATCAGGCCGACGCGCTCTCCCTTGCTGACCTCGTCGCCGGGGCGTTTGCGGCACACGATGCGGCGGGCGATCAGACCGGCGATCTGCCGGGTCAGCACCTGCGCGCCGCCCGAATCGATGGTAATCGTGTTCTGCTCGTTGTTCTCGGAGGCTTCCTCGCGGTGCGCCATCACGAACCGCCCCGGTTGGTAGAAAACGTCGGTGATCCGCCCGCCGACCGGCGCGCGATTCACGTGGACGTTGAAAATGTTGAGGAAGATGCTCACCCGCTTACCGCCCCCTTCGAGCGATCGAACGTGAACCACCTTACCATCGGCCGGCGAGACAGCCACCGGCCCTTCGGGAATGGCGCGCTCGGGGTCGCGAAAAAAATACACGCAGAAAGCCGCCAGGGCGAAAAAGATCAGGCCCCAGCCCGGGTGAAAAAAATAGCTGAGGAAAACACCGGCCGCGCCGAGAGCGACCCCGTAGTAGATACCATCCTTCTCCATACAGCGGAGCCCATTCATTATAGCTGACCCGTCCGGAGTCCTATTCGCTCATCGGCAAGTCAAGCCTGAGATTCAACCCATAAGAATCAAGGGCTTAGAAGAAGATTTGCATGACGAACCGATTGCGGGAGCCCGCTTGGCTCGCGAACCTCCGCAGCGCAGGGCCCGGCGTCTTTCCCAGATCTGCGGGCCGTAAGTCCGTCTGGGAGTCCGTCTGGCGCGTCAGTTTCCGCAAATGTTCTCGGCCCTGGCACACTCGTGGCGCGGGGTCTCCGACCGGGAGCGTCGACCTGGGGTCGACATCCTTTTCTACGCCATTGGACCGCAAGGATCCGAGGGGAAGCCCCCCAAGGTCGAAGCTGCCGGCCGAAGGCCCACGCCACCCCTGTGCCTCACAGAATACGCTCCAAGCTTTTCAAGGCCGAACCTGTCAAAACCGTACTGGATCCGAATGCAAGGCGATCCGAACGGCTCCAGCGGTTAAAAGATAAAAAGCGTAAGACGGAATACAGAAAAAATCAATAAAGACGTAAACTTCACACCAGCCACGCCCCTTCGAAAAATAAAGTACTAAAGGTTTGTGTCCATTTGGATTACAATGGACCCTCAGAAGGGCCCAGCCCCCCGATTGTGCTCTTGTGTCCTGCGGCCGCTCTTTCCGAACGGGATTCGGACGCCAATCCTCGGCCCGTCAATGGGAACCTGACGCGTTACGAGCGCGCAAGCGCGGCGGATCCGCGCCTGCGTTGGAGCCGTAGACCGTGACACCTCCGCAAGTCGTGTACGTGGTGGTCGCCCTGAGCGCCGCCGCTGTCTGCTTCCGGCTTTGGATGAACCGCCGCAACGAGC
The DNA here is from genome assembly GCA_963824095.1 of Terriglobia bacterium. Classification (GTDB taxonomy): domain Bacteria; phylum Acidobacteriota; class Terriglobia; order Bryobacterales; family UBA6623; genus JBBDWJ01. The sequence goes on from CAWGNS010000008.1 coordinate 215,425, forward strand.
GGATCACCCAGCGCTACCTGCACGTGTTTCAGGAAGTGCAGGGTAGCTGCATCACCGCGGAACCTTTCTTTCGCTACCTGTGCCACCTCAAGGCGGTGATCGCGACGCGGTCCAAGGACGAAGTGCTGCAATTCGACACCTCGCCGAAAAAGCTGCTGGAGTCTTACGTCAAGCAGCAGATGCGCAACGCGGACCCCGAATACCAGCTCTTCGACGAGCGGCTCTGCTGGCAGATCAAGACCTTTCCGCCGACCCAGATCGATCTCCCGGCGACGCCCTGGATGAACGAGTTCGTGATGCAGCTCGACCAGAGCAAGAATGGCCCGGCGGCGGTATCGATGGTGGTGTCGCGGCTCGACGATGCAATCGACTGCGTGCGCGACCTGCCGCACGAACTGCAGATGGTGCCGGGGATTTCCGCCGATGGCAAGATGGGTGTCCACCTAGGGACCCCGCCACAATCGCGCGCGCGGCGCGAATACGTGCAGGGCTATTTTGTGCTGGCGCTGCTGTGGTGCCTGCACTCGGCGTTGCTGGTCTCGCACGGCCGCACCTGGGCCGACATTCAGGCCGACCCGGCGCGGCTGATCCTGGCGTTCGGCCCCCCGCTGGGCGGCTATCTGCTGATGCGGATCGCCTTCTGGGTCCGGCCGCTTTCGAAACGCTCGCGCGCGCCCGAGGGAAGCTTCCGCTTCGCGCTGCACGCACTGCGCGAAGAAGCGGCGGCCGCAAAAGATCTCCACGCCGGAGCCAGCATGCGGGCCTCGGCGGGACGCTAACTCACGACTCGAACTCCGGCTCGCTCAGGCCGTTCCCCAAAGCAGCCCCGAATCCAAGGCGTCGAAGCCGGACCCAAGCACCAGAGCCGCAGGCGTAAGCCGGCGGGCCGGGCCGCCACGTAAGCGCGCGGAAAATCCGGTCCGTGCTGGATAAAGCTGCGGTGGAAACGCGGTGTTGGCTGGTGTTGGCCTGCCTGGCAGCGGTAGAGGGCCGGCCTCGATCAGAATTGCCGCAGGAAAGGCTTGATGCCTTCGTCCTTCAGGCGCGCCTGGTAGGCGTCGGCATCCTCGCGATTGTGGAAGGGGCCGACCAGAATGCGGTACCAATCCGGATCCCGGTTGTCGAGCGCCACGGGGTAGCCTTTCGCCTTGAACTTGTACAGCGCCTTGCGGGCCGGCTCGGCGTCGCGCGACGCGAGCACTTGCAGATACAACGAGCCGGCCTCGATATCGGGAACCGCAACGGTCGCCGTCGAGCTGGCGGACTCGGCCGGCGATGCCGTTCCCGAGTTGGCCGCCGAAGCGCCGGCCGCAGCCGCCGCGGGCTTATGCGCGGACCCCACGCCACTCGATTCCGAGCCACTCGATTCCGTAGCACTCGATCGCGGACGGCTCGAAGCCGCGCTACGCGAAACCGGCCCACTCGACACCGTGGTCTTGCCGGCGGGCGCGCCGTTCGGAGCCGGGTTCGAAGCAGCCGGAGGCACAGAGTTGTGGGCTAGCGTGGTGGGTTTCGACGCCGCGGTTTTCGCGCTGCCGCTGGTCGAGCTGTCGCGATCCGCCGCGCCCGGATTCGCCTTGGCGGAAGCCGCCGGAGCCTCCGGCTCGTGGCCCGAGACGTCCGTTTCGTGGCGCGAGGCCGCAACCTCACCGTGGGAAGCCGCTGAAGCCGTCACGGCGCTTCCGGGCCCTGCCTTGGGTGCGCCCGAATCCGCCTCGGCCGAGTAGACGGTCTCGGTGGATTTCGCCGCCAGCAACCCGCGGTCTTCCAGGGGCGCAACGGTCGGAGCCGACGGCGCTTCGGCGCTGGCGACCTGCCCACTACCGGCGCCCCCCGCGGCCGGTGTGTCGTGGCCGCGGCTGTAGCCTACGGTGTAGCCGATCGAGAAGAAAACGCCAAACAGAACGACGGCAAGAAAAAACAGTTGACGGTTGCCGAGGACCAGCTCGTAGTCCTCTTCGTCGTGGGGGGACATAGACCTCCTCGCAGACCTCCTCATTCTATCCAGTCTGAGCCCGCCGTTGGGGGCTCGGAGTTTGGATGTTTATGGGAATTTGCCCCGGTAGGGGTGGATCCCGCCGGGCGCACGCCTGACGCCTGGGGCAAGGGGGCAATCCACGGCTGTGCTTAGTTCGATTCTCCGCTGTCGGCGGCGCGCCGCAAGGAGACCGGGAAACGCTGCTCCTGGTGGGCCAGGGCGGAGAGCGCAGTCCAGGATACACGGCCGACGAGCGCGCCGCCCGCGGGGGCGGCTGCTACCTGGGGTTGGATCCGGCCGGCGGGGCCGCGGCGGTTCCAACTGTGGAACAGCCAAGCCGCGCGCATGGCCGCGTAGAGCACGCCGAGGCAGACGCCGGCCAGCAGCAGCACTCCCAACAGCCCGAATTGCCCTTCAGGGCTGACCGTGGGCGGCTCTCCATCGGCGCCGCCGGCCACCGGCAGCAGCAGGCTGCGGTCGCGTCTGAGCTCGGCCCGCGACGCCTGGACGCGCCCGTGGTCGCCGCGCAGCAGGCGCAGCGCTTCGGCGGTGTTGCGGTAACGGTTGCGCGAGTCCCACAGCATCCAGCCGCTGGCACGGGCATCTTCGGCGGCCTTGATCTGGTTGCGAATGTCGGCGGCTTCCAGCGGCTGGTCTGGCGAGGCGCTGTCGGGGAAATTCTGCAGCCAGGGACGCAGCTTGCGGCTGTGCCCCTCCAGGCGGCGCGACGCCCGGCCCAGATTCTCAAACACGAGCTGATAGGACTGCCGTAGCGGATCGGGAATGCGCTGCCCGGGCTCGAAATACGACGGGTAGAGCATCGGCGCGACGTAGTCGAGTTGAGCAGCGAAATCCTCGATCTTCTGGCCGATGACGCCGGCGTTGGGCATCGAGCAGACCGCGCCGAACACGCTGGCGCTGAGGTAGATGTTGTAAGGGGCCAGGGCCTGCTTGGCGCTGTGCAGAAAACGCACCAGAGTGTCCAGCCGGCGGCGGTATTCGGCGGGGCTGCCCCCTTCATTGCTAGGCGCCTCGGCCGGATAGCGGATGAAGTCGAAATTGATCTCGTCGAAGCCGGCCGCCGCGGCGGCTTTGGCCACCGCAATGTTGTAGTCCTGGACGGCCGGCGACGCCGGGTCGGCCCAGGCAATGCCGTCGGGGTCCACGATCGGCTGCCGCGATAGGATGCTGCGCAGCGCCAGCCCCGGCTTGCGGCGCGCCAGCAGGTCGTCTTTGAACAGCGCAACCAGCGCTACGGTATAGATCCCGTCGGCCTTCCAGGCGGCTACCTGGCTGGCTAGGTCGGCGGTCTCGGCGTGGCCGGCGGCCCCGATTTCCGTGGCCAGCGGGTTTTCCACGGCGACGTTGAGATGCCCGGTGACGTCTTTGACTCCCAGGATGACCGCGTTGGCGGACGTGGAGCGGATCAGGTTCAAAATGCTGGCGCGGCGCGACGTATTGGCGACGTAGGAGTGCGACACGTAATAGCCGCGAACCTCGATGGGATCGAGCCGAATGGGCTGGTTCGAGTCGAGCGAGACCGTCTTGCGGCGATAGCCCGCCGCTTTCACCCTCAGCTTACGCTCGCCGTCGACAATCTTGAACTTGACCTCGCCGGACGCCCCGGCCGACAGCGACTGACCGGCGTAGTAGAGCCGCGCACCCGCAACGGGCTTTCCCGTGGCGGCGTCGAGAACCGAGGTGGAAAACATTCCGGGCGCCGGAGTCGGCTCGGGCTCGGCGGAGCGCTGCGGCTCGGGTACCTCGGCCGGCCGCCGCAAGCTCAGCAGGACTATGCCCGCCACCACCAGCACGGTGACCAGCAGCACGGTGCCGCCGATCCAGCGCGTCTTGCGCGTGGGGACCTTGGTGGCCGCCAGCGGATCCGCAACGGCCGGCTCGACGGTGAGCTGCACGGGCAAGGCGGCGGGGGCCAGCAGGGCGCGGGAGGCCGCGGCGGAATCCCGCTCGGCCTCGATCGCCGGGGGTTCGATTGCGCGAGGGGTGGCCTGCCCGTTGGTGAGCGGGGCGGTGGTGGCTGCAGCGGCGGGCCCGATGGAGGTTGGACCGCCGGCAGCGGGCTCGATGACGGCCAGCTCGGTGCTGGCCGGCTCCGGCCTCGCCGCCTCTGGGGCAGCCAAATCCGTGGCGGCTGACTCGGGGGCGGCCGCGGCGGCGGACTTCGGCGGTTCCTCGTCGAGAATCTGCTGCAGGCGGCCCTCGATCGAGCGCCCCGCGGGGGTCCCGGTTCCAGGCTTCCAGACTCCCTGCAGGCGGCAGGCCTGCGAAACGGCCAGGGTGAGCGGGTCGAGCGACGGGTGCAGCGGCCGGCCCGGCGACGGGCCGGGAACCGGCTTCGGCGGCGCGGCGGAGGGCTCCGCCAGCACGATCCGAACCGTCCCGCCCTCCTCGGCCTGCTGATCGAAAGACTCCGGCCCCAGGCGGACCAGTTCCAGGCGGCCCGAAAGCTCGTCGATGCGGCCCTGCACGCACCAGATTTCGATCCCGTGGCGTTGGGCGAGCCATTGCGCGGCGGTATACACCGCGAAGTCGTGCGAGTGGGCGACCAGAACGACCCGCTGCCGGCGGTTGACCTGATCGTCGGAGACGCGCAGGAAAGCGCGCCGTTCCGCGGCCGGGCGCGAGCCCGGGTAAAGAAAGAAAAAGTCGGGGCGCCAGCCCGCCACCAGCCCGGCGCACATCAGCCCGTGCTCGAGCAGCGAGTGCTCGCCGTCGCGCTCGACGGCCACCACCACGGCGGCGCCCTCCGGATCGAGGGCCAGCAGGTCGGCGCGGGCATGCGGGTCGCTGAAGAGTTGGACGTCGGTGCCGATCAGGAACAGCCCGCCCAGTTCCTGAACGAATTCGTCGGGCCGCTCGCGGATAAGGTCACGCACCGCGCACAGCGGCGTGAAATCAGCTTGTTCGGCGTCCGCGGACAGCTTTCCTGCCTGATCCAGTTCCAACATGAGCAAGCTTTCTCGAAGTCCCGGACCAGGGGGGAAGACGGTCCAGATCTGCCAAACTCGTTAGCGTCTAAGATTGCGCTCCGAGGGGGGCGAGGAGCGCACGGCGTCGGGGGAACAGCCGAACAGTACCCCATTATATACCTAGTTCTGACTAAGTGGTTCTACGTAGTGCACGGCTGGCCGTTTTTTCCAGACCTGTGGCTTTTGCTGTCCCGCGCCCAACGGGACTCAACCCAACTAAGGGGGCCAACACGCCGGGTCACGCCCAAGTCACGCCGCAGGTCTGGGAAACGCGCCCAGCCCTGCGCTACGGGGCCGGGTTGGAAGGAAGGACATTCCTCTGGTGGCGGTGTCCTACAATAGGGCGGTCCGGGCGATGTGGACGGGACGCGGTTGTTGATTTCCTATGGGAGAGCTTCTCCAACAGTGGCAGTCACTTAGCAGCGACCTGGGGGCTCGCAACGAGCGGCTGAGCCGCGAATTGGAGGGAGCCTGGCGCGGCCTGCATGGCCTGCTGCAGCAGGTGCAAAGCGAGTTCCCCGAACAGGACGGCCCTTCCTGGGACGCCGGCAAGCTGGAATCGCTGCGCAGCTTGTTCGGAGACTTCGGGGGCCGCTTCGTCGTGGCGCCGCTAGGGCGCTGCGATCGAATGCGTCCCCAGGAACGGGCTCTGGCGGCGATCGAAGACCATCGAGCCGGGCTCGACGACCTGATCCGGCAATTGCCGGCCACGTTGCAAGTTTCGGGCAGCGAGTTGGCCGAAACGGTGGGAGCGCTGGCGGGCGGGCGCTGGAGAAGCTACCCGGTACGTTGGCGACGCAAGCCGCGCACCGTCTACATTCGCGCCGCCAGCCGGGCGTTCCTGCAACATTGGCAACTGCGGCAGGCTCGGCTGCACGGCGAGCTGCTGCTGATTCTGGCGCAGGGCTGCTTGGCGTTGATCGACCCCTGGCAGACGGTGCGCGACGAAGCGCTGCGCTGCCTCGACGGCACCGGCGCCGACCCCAAGGAATTCCAGAGCGACCGGCGGCGTTGGGAAACGCTGCTCGAGAAACTGCGGCAGCGGGCCGAGCGCGCGCTGGCCAGCTTGCGGGCGCGCTCGAAGGCGAGCCAGACGGGGCTGGCGGCGGCCTGGTTGGCCGCGTCGCGCGCTCCCGAGACGGCGGGCAGCCGCGCGCGGCGCGACCTGCTGCTCGACTCCACCGCCTTTTGGTCGCGGCAGGCCGCCGCCGTCGTCTCCCTGCAGGACGTCGAGCGCAAGCTCATCGAGCTTGGTTTGCTGTGCGCCGACGAGACCGAGCGCACCCTCGAATCGCTCGAAACCGAACATGGCGAACTGGTCGCCGAGTTGGAAGGCTTCGGCGATTGGCTGCAGCAATGGCAGCCCGGGCAGGCCGAATCCCCGCCGCCGCCGACGGCCCAACTGATGTCGGCCGAGGACCGCATTCGCTATTGGGCCGACGCGGTGTCGCGACGCTCCAGCAGCGTGTTGCCCACCGTGGTCGAGACGATCGAGCCGAAGCGGGCCTTGCCCGGCTGGCGCCAGCCCTGGGGGCAGATCCGCTTGACTGCGGCGTTTCTCTCGGCCCTGCGGCGAGTGAGCTCGGCGAACGATGTGCAAGGCATCAAAGAGTCCGAAGGCATTCACCGCCGCATCGTACGCGAGATCGAGCGCGCCCGCGAGGTGGTCACCTACGGCCTCGACATCGGGCGCAGCGAGGGTGCGGCCGGAGAGCAGATCGCACGCGAGAGCGTCGAGAACGCCAAGTCGCTGATCGCTCTGCAGCGCAAAAAAACGCGCGCGGTGACCCGCCTGGCCGAGTCCAGCCTGGTGGAGGCGCTGGCGGCGGCATTTTCGCAGTGTTACGGCGGGGTCGAGGAAGGCCGCTTCGGACTGCTGTCGCGTCTGGCGCGCCAACGCCGCCGCCGCACGGTGTCGTTTCTGTCCAAGCGCGGCGGCCTTCTCACCCAAAGCACGGCGCGCACGCTGTGGGACTGGAGCCGCCAGGCCTATCGCCAACTGCTGATCCAGGTGGGGCTGGAGAGCCGGCCCCAACGGCGCCTGGAGCACGTACGGCGGCGCGCCGCCCTGGAGGTCGACGACCGCAGCGAGGTGTACCAGCAACTGCCGATGATCTACCGCCGGCTGTTTCGCCTCGAGCCGGTGCAGGACCCGCGATTTCTGGTGGGCCGCGAGGCCGAGATGTCGGCGCTGCTCGAAGCCCGCGAGCGATGGAGCGCGCGCAAGCCGGTTTCGGTGCTGCTGGTGGGCGAGCGCGGCAGCGGCAAGACCAGCCTGCTCAATTGCGCCACGGTGCGGGTTTTCGCCGACGCGCAGCCGATCCGCGCCTCCTTCCGGGAGCGCGTTCTCGACGCCGACGGCATCGACGTTTTCCTGCGGCAGGCGCTAGGGCTTGCCGCCGACGCCGATCTGGTGGAAGCGCTGCGCGACGAACGCCGCGTGATCCTGCTCGAGGAGGTCGAGCGCACGTTTCTGCGCTGCGTGGACGGCTTCCAGGGCATACGGCGGCTGCTGTCATTGGTTACCGATAGCTGCCGCTCGACGCTGTGGGTGCTGTGCCTGAACCAGCTCGCCTTCAAGTTTCTCGACCCGGCTATCGGCATGCAGCAGGTGTTTTCCCATCGCATCAACGCGATGTCGGTGGAGCCCGAGCACCTGGTGAGCGCGATCTTGTTGCGGCACAATCTGTCGGGCCTGCGGCTGCGTTTCTCCCAGCCACCCAGCCGCCATCCGCAGATCGAGCGGTTGCGCCGCCCGCTGGGGCTCGATCGTCACGCACGGGAAGTTTTTTTCGACACTCTCTACAAACAGTCGGAAGGCGTTTTCCGCTCGGCTTTCGAGCTATGGCACCGGTACATCGAAAGCGCCCACGGGGGCGTGCTGCGGATGCGATTTCCCGATTCGGTAGACGCCGATCCGCTCATCACCGGACTCGATCGCCAGGATCTGTTCGCGCTGCAAGCGGTGTTGCAACACGGCAGTCTGACACCGGCCGAATGCGGCCGCGTGTTTTGCATTGCCGAGGATGCCGCGCGGGCGCGGCTCGACGCGCTGGTCGACCGTGGCATGCTCGAGCGCGAGTCGGGAGCACCGGGCTGGCGCGTGCGCTCCGAAGCGGGCTATCTGGTGCGCAAGGCGCTCGACCGCCAGAATCTGCTGTAGGGCGGCGAGGTGGCGCGGGGCCCGGCCGCAGCCACACGTTTCAAACGCGAGGGATCACGGCGGAAGGGAAGGTTGCCATGCATCTCACGATGATTCCGATGGCGATGCTGCTGCAGGCGGCGAAGCCGCCCAATGTCCTGGACAGGCTGACGGTAACCAACATCCTGACCGCCGCGACGCTGCTGCTGGTGGTGTGGCTGCTGATCCGTCTGGTCGAACGGCTGCTCGATCTGCTCAGCAGCCGCGCATCGCGGGCGCGGTTCTTTTTCAAGCGCCTCGGCCCGGTGGTTCGCATCACGCTGTGGCTGGTCGCCGCGGTCGCGATCCTCGACATTTTCTCAGGTGGCGACGAGACGGCCTTCTTCGCCGGCGTGGCCTCTATCGGTATCGCTCTCGGCTTGGGCGCGCAGGATCTGATCAAGAACGTGGTGGGCGGCGTGGTGGTGCTCACCGACCGGCCCTATCAGCTCGGCGATCGCGTAAAAATCGGCGACGCCTACGGCGAGATCGACCACATCGGGCTGCGCAGCACCAAGCTGACGACGCCCGACGACACGCGGGTGACGATCCCGAACGCCGATATTCTTACCTGTCACGTGTTCAACGCGAACTCTGGGGTGCCCGACTGCCAGGTGGTGACCGATTTGTTTCTGCCGCACAATGCCGACCCCGACCTGGCCATCCGCATCGGCAACGAAGTGGCCTACACCTCGCCCTACATTCTATTGAGCAAGCCGGTGGCGGTGCTCGTGGCCGATTGCTACGACCAGCGGCCGTACCTGCGGCTGCGGGTCAAGGCGTATGTCTACGACCACCGCCTGGAGCCGCGCATGCAAAGCGACATCACGGCGCGGGCAAAGAAAGAGTTTTTGCGGCTGGGCGTGTTGCAGCCCTGGAGCGAAACGGACCACCGCGGGGAAGCCGTGGCGATCGAGCGGGATTAGGGGTTAGGTTGGAGCCAGGATCGTGTTCGAGTCGGCACGGGAGCAAGCCGCCGCGGCGGTAGCTTGAAGCGGCGCGGCCTCTCCTACTTCACCACCCTTGCCGTGAGCACCAGCAGGTACCCCTGCGATGTTCCGGTCGCGCCAGCTTTTCCAACCACGACGGTCTTTCCGTCGAGTACTTCCAAACCGGTGTTGATTTGTACGTCCTCAAAGCTGAGGTTTTGCCCGGTGGTAATCGGCAGGCGGATTTTCACTCGCACGTAGCCAAAATGAACGAGCTGAGAGTTCTGCCGGGGCTCGATCTGCACGACGCGGCACTGGAAATCGTATCTCTTGGGCGGGCCCTGTTCGGTCGAGGCCTCTGGCAACAGCCCCGCGATCTGGGAGTGCTCGCCGACCCGCGTGCGCAGCACGATGGTCTCGAGCAGTTTGTAACCCCGGAACGCGAACGTCTTTTTGAGCTCGGCGACGATGTCGCGCAGAGGCCCAGGCGGCGGATTCGTGTCTTCGTCGACAATTCCGAGCAGATGCGCCGTGATCTCGACGTCCTGGGCCGTCGAAGCGGATGGCGCTGGGGTAAGCTGCTCGATCTCATGGATGGCTTGCTCGGCCTTGGCCACCTCATCGGGTTGGCCGGCCACCGTGATCAGGCCAAGCAACTGGCTGGTACGGACGTCCACTTGGAAGCTTCGGATTAAGGCGGCGACATTCTCCGCAACGCCGTCGCCTTCCTGGACGCGCAACACTTTCACGACCCTGGCCGGCTGTTGGGTCGGCGGCGGAGTTGGTGGCTCGTCCTGCCCCAGACCGAGCGACGCGATCGCGAACAGGGCGCCGAGCAGCACCGCGGATCTTCGATACGAATATCTTCCACGCATGATCAATCTCCTTGGTTTTCCGTGTCCGCCGGGTGGGTCTTGACTGCCGGGCCGGCGTCGTCCATCAGCCAGTAGACGATGATGTCGGGGTTGCGGGTCGGTAGCTTGAGCATCACCGCCTCCGACGGAGCCTGCTGGGGCTCCGAGGGCGGCAGAATCGTGGTGACGAGCTCGGCTTGTTGCCCGCTTCGGTAAGGAACGCTGACTCGCGCGCGCGCTCGGGGTTCCGGCGGCGTGGCGTGGGCCAGATGAGCGACTGCTTGCGGCGGCGGCGACTGCCTCAGGGAGCGAGCCGGTGTGGGGGGCCGCTTGTTCTTGCCGCCGGCCGCGGTTGCGTCCACTCGGCGATTGGCCGGGTTTGGTTCCGATACGGCAGCGGCTTTGGATGGGACAGTGGCTTTCGATGGGGTGACGGCTGGCGAACTGGCGCTGCGTGCGTCGGTTGGACGAGACGCGGCGCCCGACGCTTCTCGCGCATAACGCTGCGGCGCTCCATCCGGCGCGTTGACGGTGACCAGGTTTCGAGAATGCCCAGATGGCCGCGCCCACCAGACAACGCCGCTCAGCAATACAGCTAAAGCCGCCGAGACCGCCACCCATTGCCAGCGCCAGCCGGCCGCGAAGAGTCCCCCGAACGGGCGATTGCGGCGCTCTTGTTCGCGTTCGAGCTGCCGCATCACGCTGGTGCGCACCTGATCGAGCGCGGCGCGGTCGACCGGTTCGCGATGCGCCTCTTGCAGCCATTGCAGATCGGCGGATAGATCCTCGGCCAAAGCGCGGCACGACGGGCATTCGCCGAGATGCGCGCGCACCTGCCGCGTTTCGCTCGCGGAGAGATCGCCGCTCATGTCGAGGGCAATGAGTGATTCAAAGTGCTCGCAGCTCATTCGGTCCTCCGCAGGCGGCGGTCGCGAAATTTGCGGATCTTGAGACGCGCCTTGCTGATTTGTGAGCGTACCGTGGTTTCCGACGAACCCAGGATGCGGGCGACTTCGGCGGTCGGCAGGCCTTCGAGGTCGCGCAACACCAGCGCGGCGCGCTCCTTCTCGGGCAGCGTCGCGAGGCTTTCGGCGATCCACTGCCGTTGCTGTTGCCGCGAGGCTGTCTCGAAGGGATCCTCGGTTGTGCTGGCGGATGAGGCGCCGGCCGCCGGCGTCGTCCATTCCTCTAACGGCGCGGCCAGGTGCTTGCCGCGGCGGCGATTGAGGTCGTGGCAGACGTTGACGACGACGCGATAGAGCCAGGACGCCAGGCCGCGCTGTTCCTCGATGCCGTCGAGATGCTTGTGGAGGCGGAGGAAGACCTCCTGCGCGGCGTCCTGGGCGTCCTCGACGTTGCGCAACAGGCGGTAGGCGGTTTGAAAGACGCGCCGCTCGTGCAGCATCAGCAGTTGCTCGAAGGCTGCCAGATCGCCCGCCTTGGCGCGTTGCAGCAAAATGCGCAGCGGCTCGGCCGCGGCGTCGGGACCGGCGGGGTCGGCGGCGTCGCTCATCCAGGCAAAGCCCCGGGGAAAGGCATGTTCGATCGGTGCGGCTCCGGCCACGGTCAGGGTTCCTGTTAGGTATATACCGTGCAAGGCGCGAAAACGTTGAGGGTATTTTGAGGCAGGGCGAGAATGTGGGGACCACGGACGGCGCGAGCGGCCAGGGACCTTGCCAGGGTTCGCCACCGAAAGCCCGGCCGAGGTGCCGCCGGTGCTCAGGCTCCCGCTTCGCCGTAGATGGTTTCGAAGAAGGCTTTGGTGGCGGCGGCAGTGATTTGCCAACTGAATTGGCGGGCCTGGTGGTGGGCGGCCTCTCCCAGCGCGGCGGCTTCGTCGGGATGGGCGAGCAGACGCTCGATGGCGGCCGCCATGGCCTCGACGTCAAGCGGATCGACAAGAAGCCCCGCCGCGCCGACGACTTCGGGCATCGCCGAGCGGTCGGAGGCGACCACCGGCAGCCGGGCCGCCATCGCTTCCAGCAGCGGCAATCCAAAACCTTCGTAGAGGGACGGGAACACGAACAGCGACGCCGCGTGATACACCGCCGGCAGCAGGCGCCGCCGGACGTAGCCCGTCAGGTGCACCTCTGGGGAACGCGCCGCCAGCTTGCGCAGCTCCTTGTTCTTCCAGCCGCTGGCTCCGGTGATCACGAGCGGGTATTGCCGCCGTAGATGCTGCGGCAGTCTGTGGAAGGCCTGGATCAGCGTGATCAGATTTTTGCGCGGCTCGAGCGAGCCGACCGTCAGGATGTAGTTCGAAGGCAGGCCGTAGTTGTGGCGCGCGATCTCGATGGCCGCCGGGGTGGATTCGAAGAAATCCTCATCGACGCCATGCGGCACGACGGCGACCTGCCGCTCGTTAACGGGCGTATGCTGCACGAGGTCCCGCTTGACGGCGAGTGAGGGTACCAGGATGCCGTCGAGGTGCGGCACGATCTTGATCAGGAAGCGCTTGAAGTAGCGCACGTTCCCGGGCGTGTGGCACTCGGGCATCAGCACCGGCGTCGGGTCGTGAATCATGGCCGTGAGGCAGACCCGCCGCGGCAGCCGCCACAGGTGGGGCGTGACATGAAAGAGGTCGGCGTCGCGCGCGGCCATTTGCGGCAGCGGCAGCCCGAGATAGTTCGAGGCGAGCACGCCGCCCAGCCGCAGTTTCGTATCGAGCCAGGGATAGTTCGACGCCTCGTTGCGGTTGGCCGTGAGCGAGGGCAGATAGGGGAACAACCGCAGGCGGTGGGGCGCGCTATTGGGGATCAGGTGACGCAGCAGCGCGTGGTGGTAGTTCTTCACGCCCGCGCTCCGCATCAGCAGCGGAGTTGCGTCATAGAGGATATTCACGGTCGGGCTCCCATGGCGCTGCGCTATGCGGGAGATGCCCGCGGGTGGTCCCTGCGTTTCGCGCCCGGTTGGACTCCATTAACGGCCGGTGCGCAGGATGCCTGAAAACTGACGGGGCTGCGCGGAGTGCGAGGCCCAGCGGGCCTTCAGCCGCCGTCTTCGGCCTTTCCTCGAGCCGCTGCCCTCATTTGTTCGAGCTCGGAGGCCTGGTGGCGGATCTCCCATTCGAGCAGCCCGACCTTCTGGCTGAGCAGGATGTTGTGATCCTTGAGCTCGGAAACCTCAACCGAAAAGCGGAAAAACGTAAACAGGAACAGGACGCCGGCGACGACGAGCAGCACAAACGACGAGTCGTCGACGCCCAACAGCCGCGTCAGCCAGTCGAGGGCGGTCTGTGACAGGCTCAACGCCAGCAGCAGCGCGGCGGCGCCGAACCAGGCCATCGAATATTCGACGCGGATGTGCTCGCGGCGCACCGAGCGGACGATCTGCACCAGCAGCAGCAGCGCGAAGGCGATTGCGGCGACGCGTACACGCTCCACCGCTACGACCTCCTGCCACCGTGAAAGCGCGGCTCGTATTTGATGACATTGACGAACACGCCGAGCAACACCCGCACCATATAGTAAATCGCCCGCCAGTTGTCGATGGTCGAGCGGCCGGCGCGGCGCGGAAACATCTTCGCCGGCACCTCGCGAAACCGGAAGGCCTTGCGCTTGAGGACCACCAAGGCCTCGATCTCAGGGTACTCCAGCGGGAAGCTGCGGCTGAAGACCTCCAGCGCGCGGCGATTGACGGCGACGAAGCCCGAGGTAGGGTCGGTGATGCGCTGGCCCAGGATGGGGTAGAGGATCCAGGAAAAGATCAGCCCGCCCAAACGCCGCATCGGCTGAATCGGATAGTCGTTGGTGCCCAGGAAGCGCGAGCCGGCGACCAGGTCGTAGTCGCCTTCCTCCATCGCCTGCAACAGAGCCGGAATGTCGGCGGCGTTGTGCTGGCCGTCGCCGTCGACGCGCGCCACGCGCTCGAAGCCGTGCTCGAAGGCGAAGCGATAGCCGGTCTGGACCGCCCCGCCCAGTCCCAAGTGGTGCGGCAGCCGCAGAACTTCCGCGCCGGCGTTCGCCGCGACGTTGGCGGTGCCGTCCCAGGAGCCATCGTCGAGCACCATCACCGGCGTTCCGGGCAGGCATTCGCGCAGCGAACGAATCACTCCCTCAATCGAGCCTTCTTCGTTGTACGCCGGAACGAGGATCAACAGCGAGCCTTGGGAGCGAGTCATGTTTTGCGTGGAACAGACAATCGTGTCTGTTGGATGCCGGGCTGTCCCCTGCCTGCCGGTTCATGCCGGAATGTTCCGCGCGGCTGCCCTTCAACAGCAAGACACAGACAGGATTGTCCGTGCCACGTGAGCGCTATTGCATGGCAATCTGCGAGGCGCTCGCGTAGTAGCGGCGCAGCAGCTTCCAGAACTCCCAGCGGCCGAGCACGGCGCTTGCGCGAACCCGCCTGCGTTTGGCCAGCAGCGTCGGCAAGTGCGACAGCGCTTGAACGTGAGCCGAACCTACTATTAGCACAAGTCGCCACCAACTTTCTCCGCCGCGCGTGAACTCGGCGGCGAGACCGCGGCCGCTGAGCAGCGCCCGCAAATGCCACAGGTAGCGCCACATCGAGAAGAAAGGCACCAGCGGCCACAGCATCATTGGAAAGGTCTTGAACACGGTCCAAAGGCGGTTGCGCTCGACGTAGTAGGCCTTCAGACGCGAGGCACGGCCCGAAGAGACCGAGTAGTCGTGGTCGACGACGGCCTGGGGAACGTAGAGGCAGTTCTCGCCGGCCAGCCGCGCGCGCAGGCCGAGGTCGGTGTCTTCGCAGTAGAGAAAATAGTCGCCGTCGAAGGCGTCCACGCGATTGAGCAGGGCGCGGCGGTAGAGCGCGGCGCAGGCGCTGGGGATGAGGACCTCCCCGGGCTCGCTGTAGTCCCCGGCGGGCTCGCGGTGGCCCCGCTGCTTGGTGGTGCCGTCGGCGTAGATGCCCAGGCCGGCCGAGTCGAGCTGCGCGGGCTGCGAGGCGAGCCGAATCTGGCAGGCGAACATGCTCGTTTCGGGATGGCTGTTGGCGGCGCGCACGAGACTATCCAGCCACTGCGGCTGCGGGTAGGCATCGTCGTTGAGCGTGCAGGTTAGCTCGCTCTGGCTGTTTTCGATCGCGAGGTTGACGGCGGCGCCAAAGCCGAGGTTTTCACCAGCCTCGAGGACGCGCACGCGCGGCGGCTCGGCGAAAGCGGCGGCCACGCCGCTTTCGCTGTTGTCCACGATGATGGTTTCGAAGTCCCGGTAGGTCTGCGAAGCCAGGCAGGCCACCGCGCGCGCGAGCGGTTCTCCCCCGAGTAATGTGGGAATGATGACGGTGACTCTGGGCGGCGGCAAACTAGGATCTTAACAGGCGCTTGCGGGCGGTGGTTTGTCGCGCGCGGGGTTTGGCGGGCGGCGTGAGGGGGGGCTGGGGTGGGGTCGGGATTCGGGGGCGCGCATCGGAGGGGTGGGTTGGGGCATCCAATGGTTAGGTGGTGAGGAATAGCGGGTGGAAGAATGGCTGGTCGAAGAACGTCGACCTGGAGGTCGACGCCGCCGGCCTGAGGCCCGCGCCACTTTGTGGGCGTACTTGCTTCGGAGGCCCACTGGGCGGCTCAAAAATGGTTGTGTAAGGGGTTCGTTATAATTAGAGCGTAGCGTCTCAGGAGCGATGCAGCGATGATCACGGTTACAACCAGTGCGGTGGAGCGCATCCGCCAGATGCTCACCGAAAACAAGGTCGATGGCGGCCTGCGGCTGGGCATCGTCGGCGGCGGCTGCTCGGGGCTCAGCTACAAGTTCCGGTTCGAGAACGACCCGCGGCCCAACGACCACGTGTTTGAGGTGGACGGCGTGCAGCTCATGGTCGACCCCAAGAGCTACGAATACCTCGACGGCATGACGCTCGACTTCAAGAGCACGCTGCTCGAACAGGCCTTCGTGTTCCACAATCCCAAAGCGACCAAGAGCTGCGGCTGTGGCAAGTCGTTCCAGGTGTAAAGGGAGAGGAATTGCTCGATGCCCGGTGAGATCCAGTTCGAGGCCTGGTATGAGCGGTTCAACCGATTCGCCGGGGACCTCTATCCGGGCCGTTACACGGCCGACTACGTCAAAGACCTGGTCGAGACCGGCAAGCAGGTGCAGGATCTCGCCTTGCGCAAGCGGTCGGTGATCGTCGCCCACAACTATCAGTACCCCGAGTTGCAAGAGGTCGCGCGCGAAGTCGGCGATT
Organism: Terriglobia bacterium; assembly: GCA_963824095.1. Classification (GTDB taxonomy): domain Bacteria; phylum Acidobacteriota; class Terriglobia; order Bryobacterales; family UBA6623; genus JBBDWJ01. The sequence continues at coordinate 231,501 of CAWGNS010000008.1, forward strand.
CACTGGGGCTGAGCCAGTTCGTCGCCCAGCAGGATACGCCGCGCGTCGATTTTTGTGGCGTGTGGTTCATGGGCGAGACGGCTAAGACGATCGTCGGCGAGCGCGCCAAGGTCTACATGCCCGATCAGCCGGGCTGCTCGCTGGTGGCGTCGATCGACCACACCCGGATTCGCAACTGGCTGGCGCACAATCCCGCGGGCATCATCATTTCCTACATCAACACCGACGCGCAGACCAAGGCGCTGAGCCACTACATCTGCACGTCGCGCAACGCGCCGCAGGTGTTGAATCACGCGGTGCGGACGCACCCGGGGCAGCGCATCCTGTTCCTGCCCGACAAATACCTCGGCGCGGTTTCGCTGTCGCAGAGCGAGGCCGACCCGACGCTGGTCGATCTCTACGACGGGGCCTGCCACGTGCACGCGAAAATCGGCGAACAGGCGCTCGAAGACGCTTTCGACGCGCATCCCGAGGCCGATCTGCTGATTCATCCCGAGTGCGGCTGCGCCTCATCGTGCCTGGCGAAGGTCATGAACGGTTCGTCGCCTTATCAGAAGGCCTACTTCCTGTCGACCGAGCAGATGATCCGGCACGCCGAGACGTCGCCCGCAAAAGAGTTCATCGTGGCGACCGAGATGGGCATGCTCTATCGCCTGCGCAAAGACATCCCGCAGAAAATCTTCCACCCGGTTTCGGTCGAGGCGGTTTGCGAGTACATGAAGATGAACACGCTCGAGAAGCTGCTCGACTCGCTGACCCACGACCGCATCGAAGTGACGGTGGAAGGCGACGTACAGGACAAAGCGCAGATGGCGATTCAGCGCATGCTGACAATTCAGTAGGCGCACGCCGGCGGGCCCCCTGACTGTTCCTGCCGCGACCCTTCCTACGACGGACGCGGCCCTACAGAATTCTCTTCCCGAAAGCCGATAACACGAGTTCGACCGCGAGCGTCGCGGTCTGGTTGTGTACGTCGAGGATCGGGTTCACCTCGACTACCTCAAACGAGCGCAGCCGGCCCGAGTCGGCGACCATTTCCATCGCCAGATGAGCCTCGCGATAGCCGGCGCCGCCGCGAACGGGCGTGCCGACGCCGGGCGCCTCGCCGGGGTCGACGAAATCCATGTCGAGGCTGACGTGGAACCCCGCCGCACCGCGCGAGGCAATTTCGACGGCCTGCTGCATCACGCCGCGCATGCCCTGCTCGTCGATGTCGCGGATGGTATAGACGGCGATGCCCGCGCGGCGGACGTTCTCCTTCTCGGCGCGATCGAGGTCGCGGACTCCGACCAGCGCGACGCGGCTCGCATCGAGCAGGGGCGCCGCGCCGATGAGGCGCGCCAGCGCGTCGGGGCCGAAGCCGAGGCAGGCGGCCAGCGGCATGCCGTGAACATTGCCGCTGGGGCTGGTTGCGGGGGTGTTGCAGTCGGCGTGCGCGTCGAACCAAATAAGCCCCAACGATTCCTTTTGCCGGCGGAAGTGGCGTACCGCACCGGCGACAGTGCCCACCGCAACCGAGTGGTCGCCGCCCAGGATCAGCGGGACGCGGCCGTCGGCCAGGAATTCGCCGACGTGCTTGGCCACCCGGCGGCAGACTGCGGCGATCTCGTGCAGATAGCGGGCGCGGCTGTCGGCCAGAGTCTGCGTCTCGGGAATCACGACGGTAAGGTCGCCGGCATCCTCGACGCCGAGCCCCATCTCGAGCAGCCGCGCCTGCAGGCCGGCCGCGCGGATCGCCGATGGCCCCATATCCACACCGCGCCGGGTCTGGCCCAGGTCGAGCGGAACGCCGAGGATCTTGATTTGGGTTGGCATAGGCGTCGGGGCCACCCGAGCAATACAGTGCGCAATGCCCTTCTCGTGGCGCGGGCCTCCGGCCGGCCGCGTCGACCTCCGGGTCGACGTCCGCCGGGGCTCACGAAGTGCGCTGGGGAACGCGATGCGTTCTCCGTCCCGGGGCCTGTGCTCGGGCCTGAGCGGAAACGTCGGTGTCGAACCCCGACGCTGCCGGCCGGAGGCCCGCGCCATCCATGATTACGCTTCCGGGCCGTGCAAACCGCCGGTCGCTCGCGCCCTGCGCCCATTCTAAGGTCTTTGGCAGTCCGAATGCCTGGGCGTATTCGTAGGCGGTTTTCGCAACAGCGCGGTGCGGTAGAACGTCTAAATTAAGGGAAGAGAGGCATATCGTGAACACACCCAGCGAGCGGCAAGCGGTGTTGCCCGACCTCGAAAGCCGGACGATCCAGACCGGGCTGCGCCTTTACGACGGTATCGAAGGCCAGACGCCCTCTGTCTTTCAGAAAGATTTCTGGACCGGCAAAATGCTCGACTGGAGCATGCGCGACGAAGCGTTCAAGGTCGAGATGTTTCGCTTCGTCGACGTATTCCCCTACTTGAATACGCCGGAGTCGGTGGCGCGCCATTTACGCGAATATTTCTGCCGGCCGGGGCAGGATTTTCCCGACGCATTGCGCTGGGGTATCCAGTCGGTGTCGCCGGATTCGTTCGCGGCGCGGCTGATCGCCAAGGGGATTTCCAAGAATATCGAGGGCATGGGCGGGCAATTTATCGCCGGCGCCGATGCAAAGCAGGCCCTCGGAGAGCTCGGGAAGCTACGTCGGCAGGGTCTGGCGTTCACGATTTCGCTGCTCGGCGAAGCCGTGGTGTCGGAGGCGGAAGCCGAAGATTACGCCCGGCGCTACCGCGAACTGCTGGATTCGCTGCACACGGCGCAACAGCAATGGCCGGCGCTCGGCGGCGATCCGCAGGGCCTCGACTGGGGCTGCGCGCCGAAGATCAATCTCTCGATCAAGCCCACCGCGATGTATTCGCAGATGAACGCGCGGGCATTCGAGTATTCGGTGGAGATGGCCAAAGAGCGGCTGCGGCCTCTTCTCCGGCGGGCCATAGAACTGGGCGCTTTCATCAACCTCGACATCGAGCACCGTGCGGTGAAGAACCTCAGCCTGGCGCTCTATCGCAGTCTGATGGAGGAGCCCGAGTTTCGCGGCTATCCGCACAGCGGCCTGGCGCTGCAAGCCTATCTGCGCGAAACCGAGAACGACCTGAATGCGCTGATCGAGTGGAGCCGCCGGCACAACCAGCGCGTCACCGTACGCCTGGTGAAAGGCGCCTACTGGGACGCCGAGGAAATCTGGGCGCGGCAGAAGAACTGGCCGGTTCCCGTGTTCACCAACAAGCACGAGACCGACGCCAACTTCGAGAAGCTGGCGCGGCGCATTCTCGAGAACCACGACACGCTCAGCCTGGCCTGCGCCTCGCACAACATCCGCTCGATCGCCTATGTGTACGAGGTAGCGCGGGATCTCGACGTCCCCGACGAGCGGCTCGAATTTCAGGTGCTCTATGGGATGGCCGAGCCGATCCGCACGGCGTTGCAGAAAGCCGGCCTGCGACTGCGGCTCTACACGCCGGTCGGCGAGATGATCCCCGGCATGGCCTATCTGGTGCGGCGGCTGCTCGAAAACACGTCAAACGAGTCGTTCCTGCGGCAGAGCTTCGCGCAGAAGGTTTCGCGCGAGGAGTTGTTGCGTAATCCCGCTACGCTCGTGCCGCACAGCGGCGCCGCGACGCAGACCCAAGCGGCGCCCCAGCAGCCATCGCCGGACCAGCGATTCCGCAACGAGCCGTATTTCGATTGGACTCTGCCCCAAGAGCGCGCCGCGTTTTCCGAAGCGCTGCACGCGGTCCGCGGGCGCTTTCCAATGCGTGTGCCGCTGCGGATCGCCGGGCGCGACGAGTCCACCGCGAAACAAACGCTTTCGACCAACCCCAACAACCCGCAAGAGACGCTGGGATCGGTTTCCGCCGCGGGCCCGGCCGAAGCCGCCCAGGCCGTCGATGCGGCGCGGCAGGCCTTCCCGGCGTGGCGCGATACGCCTCCGGAAAAGCGTGCCGAATATCTGTTCGGGGCGGCGGCGATCGCGCGCGAGCGGCGCCGCGATCTGGCCGCGCTGCAGGTTTTCGAAACCGGCAAGACCTGGAGCGAGGCCGACGCCGACGTTTGCGAGGCGATCGACTTCCTCGAATACTACGGCCGCGAGATGATCCGCCTCGGCCGGCCGCAGCGCATGGGGCACGTTCCCGGCGAGCACAGCGAGATGTTCTACGAGCCGCGCGGCGTGGCCTGCGTCATCGCGCCGTGGAATTTTCCGCTGGCGATCTCGACCGGCATGACTTCGGCTGCGCTGGTCACCGGCAACACCGTCGTCTACAAGCCGTCGTCGGAGTCCCCCGTAGTCGGCTACCAAATGGTCGAGCTGTTTCGGGCGGCGGGGCTCCCCGACGGCGTTTTGAATTTTCTGCCCGGCCCCGGCGGCGAGGTTGGCGATGCGCTCGTGACGCATCCCGGCGTGGCGATGATCGCTTTCACCGGCAGCAAGGAAGTCGGGCTGCGCATCATCCGGCTGGCCGGCGAAACACCCGAAGGGGCGATGGGCATCAAGCGCGTCGTCGCCGAACTGGGCGGCAAGAACGCCATCCTCGTCGACTCCGACGCCGATCTGGACGAAGCCGTGGCGGAGATCCTGCATTCGGCCTTCGGATACCAGGGCCAGAAATGCTCGGCGTGCTCGCGGCTGATCGTGGTCGAGGAAATCTATCCGAAGCTGATCGAGCGGCTGATTCCCGCCGCAGATAGCCTGCACCTGGGGCCGGCCGAGGATCCGCGCTCGTATATGGGCGCGGTGATTTCGGCGGGCGCGCGCCAGAAAATCGAGGCCTATATCGAGGTCGGCAAGCAGGAAGGCAAGCTGATTTTGGAGAAGCGTCCGGCGGATGCCGCGGGGCATTTCGCACCGCTGACGATTTTTGAAGGTATCCGCCCCGGCGACCGGCTGGCGCAGGAGGAGATTTTCGGCCCGGTACTGGCGATCCTCAAGGCGAAGAGTTTCGACGAGGCGCTGGAGATCGCCAATGCCACGCCGTACGCCTTGACCGGCGGCCTGTTCTCGCGCAGCCCCGAAAATATCGAGAAGGCCAAGAAGGTGTTTCGCGTCGGCAATCTCTACATCAATCGCGGCTGCACGGGCGCCATCGTGGAGCGGCACCCGTTCGGCGGCTTCAAGATGTCGGGGGTAGGGTCGAAAGCCGGCGGCCCGGATTATCTGCAGCAGTTCCTGGTGCCCCGCAACATCGTCGAGAACACGATAAGGCGCGGGTTTGCACCGGCGGAGGAGTAGGCAACCCTTTGCTGCTGTAGGTGAGGGGCGAACGGCCCCGAAGCGACGCCACCCGAAACAGAGCCGCAGAGGCCGAAGTGGTAGAAAGCCCAATTTCCCGGGCGAACCAGCCGCATTCCTGTGTCGGATACGCTCCCGCGCACGCTTCGCCCCCCGCATCTTGCCGTTTCGGCCCGCCGGCTTACGCCTGCGGCTCTGTTTTGGCCGGTGCGGGGGGCGCCGCGCTTCAGCTCAGCTTCAGGCGGTGGGCCCGGAGCTTGTCTTCGGGGACGGTGATGCCGAGGCCGGGCTTGTCGGGCACGGTTACCGTGGCGCCTTCGAGCGGCAGCCCGTCGACCATCATGTCGGTCAGAAACTGCGGGCCGTTCAGCTCGGGCGGCAGCAGCAGGTCGAGCGTCGAGAACAGGTGAATCGCCGCCATGAAGCTGACACCGGCGTCGGTAAGCCCACTGCCCAGCAGGCCGATTCCATTCGCCTCGGCCACCACCGAACTCTTGTAGCAGTTGGTGACGCCGCCGCTTTTGGGCACCTTCAATACCACCAGGTCGGCCGCGTCGAGCCGCGTCATGCGGGCGACATCGAACGACGAAAAGCAGCCCTCGTCGATCGCCAGCGGCAGCGGGCTTTTCTCGCGGGCGCGCGCCAGGCCAAGCCAGTCTTCGCTGCGCACCGGCTGTTCGAAGCAGCGGATATTCTTGAAGTCCGTCAGCGCGTGCAGAAAGCGTTCGAGCCCGATCGGCTGGTAGGACTGGTTGGCGTCGAGCCAGATCTCGATATCGGGCCGCGCTTCGGATATCTTCCGCAAGCTCTCCACATCTTTGTCGGCGTCGCCCGAAACCTTGACCTTGAAACAGCGGCAGGCGGGCCAGCGCTTGACCTCCGCGGCCATCGCGTCGGGCGTGTCAATCGATACCGCAAAGCAAAGGTCGAGTTTGTCGCGCAGCTTGCCGCCGAGTAGGCGGTGCAGCGGCTGCCCGGTCATCTTGCCGGCCAGATCCAGAAAGGCGATCTCCAGGGCGCTCTTGGCGAACGGCGCGCCGTTGCTCACCGCCGGACGAATGGTTTCGTCCATGCGCTTCTTGAGCACGTTCCAATCGAACGGAGTCAGCCCGATCGCCAGCGGAGCCAGATGATGATCGAGGGTGCCGACGACGGCCTCGACCGTTTCGTAGCTCCAGTTGGGAACCGTATTCGTCGCGCCCCAACCGACTTGCCCGTCGTCGGTCTCAATCTTCACGAAGACGTGCTTGCCGGGGTCGCCTACGCCGCCAACGTGGCCCACGCCGATGTTGAACGCCGAGCGAAACTCGACCGCGGTCGGCAACACCTCGACCTTGCGAATGCGCGCGCCCGGCGTGCTGGCGGCGGCGCGAAATGGAAGCATTGCGGCGGCGAAGGCGGCAGTTCCGCCCGCAACAGCCTGGCCGAAGCCCCGTCTGCTGGTTTTCATCATGAGTCCTTACCTTGGTGGCGTGACCTAGCGGATCGTTTGGAGAAGGGGGGCCTCATGGCAAAGGCTCTTGTCCCGCAATCAGAAGTCCCTCGAGTCAGGGCGAGACCTGTGAGAATCGCCGCAAGCCACCCGCGCGGGTGGATCCTTCCGCGGACCGCGCAGTTCGCCGTTCCCGGCGTCGCCGCTTTCGGTTGCCGATTCGTTGCCGAATCGTTTGCCTCTCTCGCGAGTGGGCCCCGGATCGCCTGTGGCGATTCCGCTGGCGGGCAGTCCGTCGTGCTTCTTAATGGTAGTGCGGAATCGCGGCGCCTGGGTAGCTAGATCTCCGTCCGAGGCTGCGACGGCGGCGGCGGACGCTGGGATTCGGGCTTGGGTTGGATCTCGACAACTTCCATGCCGCTGGCGCTGACATCGACGCGCCGTACCTGGCCCGGCGGGCCAACCGGCTGCATGGTCTCGCCGTTGAGAGCCACCTTGACGCCGCCCGCGTTGCCGACAAAAAGCTGCACCGAATCCTGCGCTTGAATGGTCTGCACGTAGCCGGGCTCCAGATTGTCTTCGAGCACCCGTTCGCCATCGGCGACCACCCGCACCCAGGCGCGGTCGGTAAGCCGCAACTCGAGCTGAATCGACTTGGAAGGCGCCGCGGCGGCGGTTTCACCGGGAGAGCCGGACTGGTGGGAAGAGACTTCGACCTGGCGCACTTCCCGCACCAGCGGCTTCGGTGGCGCCGCTTCTTGCGAAGCCGGTAAGGACCGCGCGGCCGGCTCGCTGTGCGCGGCCTGGGTGGTCACTTGTTTGGCGGCAACCTGTGTATCGGCGCTTTCGTTGGCCTGGAAGAAGGCAAAGCCGCCGGCCAGCAGCACCACGGTTGCCAAGCCACCCAGCAGAGTCATGCTGTGGCGCCGCAACAGCTCTGTTAGAAATTCCGCCAATTTGGCGCCGGCATCGTCTCTTTCGACACTTTTCGTGTTCCACTCGCCCAGCGCCGATTCCACCGGGCGCACCACCTGCTGCAGGCGGCTGACGGCCTCTTGCTCGTCCAGCCCGACCAGACGCGCGTATTGCCTCACGAAGCTGATCGTGAACACTCCGCCGGGCAGCACGTCAAACCGCTCGTCCTCCAGCGCCTCGAGCAACCGCACGCTAATGTGCGTGGAGCTGGAAATCTGATCGAGCGTGACGCCGCTTGCTTCCCGCGCTTCTTTCAAATAATCGCCGAAACGCGCCATTCCTAGCACCCAGTTCTGTCTAAGGGTATAATACTGGACCCGAACTCACAAGTTACATCCGGCGTTTGCCTGTATCATAAACTCCTGTCTGAGCCGTAACGCCGTCGTGACTAGGCCACCGCACTGAGTGCGCCCTTGCGGCCATGGTCCCGCCTCTTCCCGATCGCAAGCCCGTGCCCAACCCCGCCGTTTCGGTGATCGTCGTCAACTGGAATCGCCGCGATCTGCTGCGGGCCTGTCTGCTGAGCCTGCAACAGCAGACCTTTCGCGATTTCGAGGTGATTGTCGTCGACAACGGTTCGTCCGACGGCTCGCTGGAGTTGCTGCACAGCGCGGCGTTCCAGCCCGTTCGAGTGATCGAGAACGCCGTGAACCGGGGATTTTGCGCCGCCAACAACCAGGGTATCGAGGCGGCGCGCGGCGAATACGTCGCCCTGCTCAACAATGACGCTGAGACCGAGCCCGAGTGGCTCGAACAGCTGCTGGCGGCCATCGAAGCGGGACCCGAAGTGGGCATGGCGGCATCGAAAATCCTGACCTGGGAGGACCGCGGCGTCATCGACAAGGCCGGCCACCTGATCTATCCCGACGGCCAGAACCGCGGCCGGGGTACCGGCGAGCCCGACCGCGGGCAATACGACCGGGTCGAGGAAACCGCCTGGCCCGACGGCTGCGCCGCGCTCTACCGGCGGTCGATGCTGGGGCAAATCGGCGGCTTTGACGAGGATTTTTTCGCCTACGCCGACGATGCCGAGCTGGGGTTGCGGGGCCGCATCGCCGGGTGGCGCTGCCTCTACGCCCCCGGCGCGGTGGTCTATCACCATACCGGGTCGACCCTGGGGCGCTACTCGGCCGAGCGGCTGTTCCTGATCGAGCGCAACCGCCTGTGGCTGGCGGCTAAGCTGTTCCCCTGGAGGCTGTTAGCGCTCAATCCGGTGTATTTTGCGCTGCGCCTGGCCGCCACGGCCTGGGTCGCCGTGCTGGGAAAGGGGGAACTCCCCCGCGCCGCCTCGCGTCTTGGAAGCTTTGGGCTGTTAAAATGCCTGATCAAGGCTCAATGGGCGGCGCTGCTCGGATTGCCGGTTATGCTGCGTAAACGGCGCGCCGTGAATGCCTTCCGGAAGCTCGACGGCGCCCAAACCGCCGCCCTGATCGAACGCTTTCGCATCCCGCTGTCGAAGTTGGCGAGCGGCAGCCGCTGACCGCCGCGCCTGAGGTTCCCGGAGTCCATGTCCGCTTAATCATGTCGGTTCTGCAACTATCGCCGCCCCCCACGCCCGCCCCGGCGGCGCCGCAGAGCTGCCCGCGCTGCGGTTGCGAACTCTACCTCACACTTTTCCGCGGGACCGACCGGCTCTATCACACCACCCAGGACCGCTTTAATCTGGTGGAGTGCGCCGGCTGCGGCTTGGTTCGCCTCGATCCCCTGCCCACAATCGAGGAACTCGCCCGGTTCTACCCCAATGAATACTGGTGGGACGCCGACGATTCGGCCGCCGACCGGCTCTCGGAGCTTTACCGCCAGCTCGTGCTGCGGGACCACGTTTCCTTCGTCACCCACGGCGAGATGGTGCCCGGCCCGGTGCTCGATATCGGCTGCGGCGGCGGCTCGTTTCTCTCCGCGTTGAAACGGCGCGGGCACGACGTAATCGGCATGGATACCTCGCCGCGGGCGGCGGCGATCGCGCTTTCGCGCCACGGGGTGCCGGCCGCCTGCGGACGCCTGCCGTCGCTGCCGTTCCGGCCTCATTCGTTCGGCGCGGTGACCATGTTTCACGTCCTGGAGCATCTGCCCGACCCGATGGCCTGCCTGCTTTCGATTTGGGAGCTGCCGGCGCGCGGCGGCCGCCTGATCGTGCAGGTCCCCAACGCCTCGTGCTGGCAGTTGCTGCTGCTGGGCGAAAAATGGAGCGGCCTCGACGTGCCGCGGCATCTGATTCACTACCGCTCCGAGGATCTCTCGGGGCTGCTCGATGCCTGCGGCTTCGAAGTGCGGCGCTCCAAGTATTTCTCGCTGCGCGACAACCCGGCGGGCCTGGCCACGAGTCTGTGCCCGCAGTTGGAGCCGGTTTCGCGGCGCGTTCGCAAGGTGCGAGAGACCCAGGGCGGCCGGCTGCTCAAGGATCTGCTCTACTTCGCGCTGGTTGTCGCGGCGGTTCCTTTTACGCTGCTCGAAGCGGCGGCGACGGCCGGTTCCACGGTGATGGTCGAAGCGGTGCGCAAGGGCGAGTGAGCGTCGCAGTGGTGGGCGCACAGTCCGTGAAAGCATCGGGCTGGAACTAGCGCGTCGCGGGCGGTGACGCTGCGGGAACCGCGAAAAACAGAGCCGCTGGCGGGAGCCTGCGGGCCGAGCCGTTTCGCAGCAGGGGGCGAAGCGCCGCGGGCAGCGTCCACCATCTTCCTGTTCGTGCGGCACAGGCTTCCGCGTTATGGACCGCTGATATTGCGATCCACCTACTGCTCGGCAATTCGAGGCGGCCCGCACGCTTCCGCCTGCGGCTCTGTTTTCGGGAGTTGTTGTTTTCGCGGCGGTTGTCCTTGCGGCGTCGGCAATTGGATGCGCGGGGCTCCAGTCGCGGCACGGACAAGCGGTCGCGGCACGGGCAAGCCAACGCGGCGGGATCCCGGGTCGTCCATGCCGCTCGCAAAGTGCCGCGTTAGGATTTCTGGATCGCCGTCAGCGTGCGGGAGAACTTGCGGCTGAAGTCTTTCCAGGCCTGCAGCGACTCGGCGAGCATCGTTTTCCCTTTGGCGGTGAGGCGATAGTACTTGCGGTCGGGGCCGCGCGCGTCGGAGCCGCGCCAGTAGGAGCGCAGCAGTTTCGCTTGCTCCATGCGTTGCAGCGTCGGATACAGGAAGCCCTGCTTTAGGTCGAAATAGGCGCCGCTGCTTTCGGAAACCCGGCGAGTGATTTCATACCCGTACTGGTCCTTGGCAGAGAGCACAGCCAAGATGAGCATCTCGGTTGTTCCCATTTTGAACTGCTTGAGGATGCGTTTTTGATCATCCATTTTCCGGCCCCCAGGGCATGATGGCCGGCAAAATGCGCCGGGCAAGTTCGTCATTATAACGGATGCATACGCGGGCAAGGGCAATAAAGTACCGCCGGTGGTCGCTGCTTTGCGGGAAGAACGCGGAATCCAGGCCGGGGGAGGGAGCCGTGGCGCGTGGTGGGACAGGCGGCGTCAGCGCTTGCCGGTCAGCAATCCCCAACCCATCGTGAACAGTCCGCCAATGACCATGCCCACGCTGATATTCTGAGGGATCAGATCGCCATAGTAGAAGAAACAGAACACCCACGCCAGAATAATGAATGCGCCGAGAATGAACATAATCCTCCTCCCCGCCCTGGAGCGATTATTCGGTCGGACCAACGGAACCGTCAAGCCCTGATTTAACCCCAAGGGTGCCGTTGCGGGATTGGTACCTGGGTACTCGGGAATCCGTGGACGAGGCCTCCTCCCCACTAAGAGCAATGACCTAGGGTCCGCGGCCCGAGCGGGTCCCGGATACCTTGAAAACAAGCGGGTTATAGCCGTGCCCGTGCTCCCCTGCGAGAGGCGGCTTAAGGCGTTCGCCTTGAGCGGTCAAGACCCCTGGGACGCCTCCAGAATCTGAGAAAGCGATGCAAAAAAGCGTTTGATCAACATTTTCGAGCTCATATCGAGCAGCCGCTGGCCGACCCCGGCGATCATGCCGCCGATCTTGACCTCGCCCTCGTAGTGGACCAGAGTGGCCATTTCGCCGTCGGGCTCGAGTTGGAACGAGCCTCCGCCGCGCACGAAACCGATTTTGCCCTTGCCGTCAATTTCGAGGCGATAAGTGGTGGGCGGCTGCGGATCCTTGAGCTCGACGGTAGTGTCGAACAGGCCTTGAACGCTCGAAACGGCGAGCTTCATGCGCATGCGGTAGCGATTTTCGCTGATCGGCTCGAGCGATTCGCAACCGGGTAGAGTTTGCGCCAGCACTTGAGGGTCGAGCAGCGCCTCCCAGACTTTTTGCCGCGGGGCGGGGACGGTGGATTGACCTTGGACTCGCATTTTCGTGGTACAGGGCGCGGAATTGTCCTACAATTACCGCCATAAAATCGATCGAGTGTAGGGAAAACCCGCAGCGCAGACTGCGTTTTTCCAGACCTGCGGTTTGGACTATTTCCGACCGTCTCATGCCACGGCCGGATCCCCAGAATACGCCGGAACCCCGGCCGTCGAGCAAGCCGCGGGTCTCTTCGAGCCCTGCGCTACGAGCGCCGCTCTTCGCGCTAGGCGGCCCGGGCGGCGGCTTCTTCGAGCGCGCGACGGGTCTCGACCACGGCGAGATGCGCGCGGTAATCGGCGGCGGCGTGCAAATCGCTGAGGGCCTCGACGCCCTCGGCGGCCTTCGAGGCGGCTTCGCGGAACAGCTCGGCGCTGGGGGCCTGGCCCGTCAAGGCCTGTTCGACCGCGGTGGCGCGATAGGCCTTGGGGGCCACTCCGGTGACCGCGACTCGCGCGGCTTCGATCTTTCCGCCTTTCATGCGCAGCCTGACCGCGACGCCGGCCACGGCGTATCCCGACGCCGGCTGCACGATGGTCTTGTAGCAGACGCCAGCGCCTTCGTCTTCGAGCGGCACGTGGATCTCGGTCAGGATCTCTTCGGCGGCGAGCGTGGTTCCAAACTCGTCGGGGCTACCCAGGAACTCTTCGTAGGTGAGCGTGCGCTCCTTATTGGGCAGCACCTGCCAGTCCTTGAGCTCCTGGCGGCGTTTGGGGTCGGCCTCGCGGGCTTCGAGCTCTTCCCACAACGCCTTGGCGCCACGCACAATCTGCCCCAGGATGGTGCCGGCGACTTCGCCCGCCGATTCCCAGGATTTCGGCAGCGGCGGCCGTCGCACCAAACGGACCTTGGCCTCCATGGCCAACAACGCGGCGGGATAGTCGGCGGCCGGGTCGGAATGCACGACGCTGCCGCCGATGGTGCCGCGGTTACGCACTTGCACGTCGCCGATGTGGGCGGCGGTTTCGGCCAGCAGCGGGCACTTTTCCTTGAGCAGCTCGGAGGTCTCGACCTGGTTGTGGGTGGTCATCGCGCCGATGCGGATGACGCCGTCGGCCTCGGCGATGAAATGCAGCTCGGGGATCGAGCCCAGATCGACCAACTGCGCCGGCTCGGCCAGCCGCAGCTTGAGGATCGGAATCAGGCTCTGGCCGCCGGCGAGGACCTTGGTGTCGGGTTTGCCCGCCAGCAACGTCAAAGCGTCTTTGAGACTTTCCGGAGAAGCGTAGTCGAACGGCGCGGGGATCATGCCTGGCTCCTTTCCTGGATCGCTTTCCAGACGCGCTGCGGCGTCATCGGGATGTCGATGTGAGCGATGCCGAGCGGCGAAAGCGCGTCGACGACGGCGTTGACGATGGCGGGCAGCGAGCCGATCGTGCCGGCTTCGCCGACGCCTTTGGCGCCGAGCGGGTTGCCGGGCGCCGGCGTCACCGTGCGGTCGGATTCGATCCACGGCATGTGTTTCGCCTTCGGGATGGCGTAGTCCATGAAGGTGCCGGTGAGCATCTGGCCGTCTTCGCTGTAGACGACTTCTTCGAGCAGCGCGGGGCCGAGGCCCTGGGCGATGCCGCCGTGGAGCTGGCCGTCGACCAACAGCGGATTGATGACGTTGCCGATGTCGTCGATGGCGATGTAGCGCAGCAGTTGGATCTCGCCGGTTTCCCTGTCGATTTCGGCGACGACAATGTGCGCGCCGAAGGGGAACGCGAAGTTGGCCGGCTCGTAGAAGCGCGTCGCCGACAGGCCCGGTTCGGTTCCCGGCGGCAGCTTGCGGCACAAGTGCGCTTCGAGGGCGACTTCAGGGAAGCTGATTTTCTTGTCTCCGGCCGAGAACACTCCCGCCTCGAAAGCCAACGTCCTCGGGATTCACTTCGAGCAGGTGAGCGGCATAGCGAATGCCCTTGTTGACGATGTCTTCCATCGCCAGGTGGACCGCGGTGCCGCCAATGGCGATGCCGCGGCTGCCGAAGGTGCCGATGCCGTAGTGCACCTTGGCGGTGTCGCCGTGGATCACGACCACATCGTCCATCGCGATGCCGAAGCGGTCGGCGGCCATTTGCGAGAAGGCAGTTTCCTCACCCTGGCCGTGCGGCGAGATGCCGGTCATGATCGACACCTTGCCGGTGGCCTCGACGTGAATCGTGGCGCTTTCCCAGCCACCCGCCGGAGTCGCCGGCGAGGGCCCGAAGGCGCAGATTTCGCCGTAGGTCGAGATGCCGATACCCAGCAGGCGGCCCTGCTTGCGGGCCTCGGCCTGCTCGTTCAGAAAATTCTGATAGCCGACCCGTTCGAGCGCGATATCGAGGACCTTGGCGTAGTCGCCGCTGTCGTACATCAGGCCGGTCGCCGATTGGAACGGGAAGTCGCCGGGCGCCGGGAAGTTTTTGCGGCGCAGCTCGGCGGGGTCCATGCCGAGCTTGTCGGCCATCATGTCGACGATGCGCTCAATGACGTAGGTCGCTTCGGGACGGCCCGCGCCGCGGTAGAGGTCGGTGGGCGCGAGGTTGGTGAATACTCCGGTCAGATCGGCGGTGAAGCTGCGGAACTTGTAGAGCCCGGGCAGCATCAGCACGGCGAGCGTGGGGATGATCGGCGTCAGCAGTTGGTGATGGCCGCCGATGTCCTGCAGGATGTTGAGCTTCATCCCCAGCAGCGTGCCGTCGCTTTTGGCGGCCAGCTCGACGTGGGTGATGTGGCCGCGGCCGTGCGCGACGACCAGGATCGACTCGCGGCGCGTCTCGATCCATTTCACGGGCCGCTTGATCTGCATCGCGATCAGACCGGCCAGCGCCTCTTCGGCCCAGACGTTGCACTTGCTGCCGAAGCCGCCGCCGACTTCGGGGGCGATCACGCGGACGTGGTGCTCGGGCAGGTTGAGCTGCAGCGCCAGTTGGGTTTTGAGCAGGTGCGGAATCTGCGTCGAGGAATAGATGATCAGCTCTTTGGCGCCCTCGTCGTATTCGGCGACGACGCCACGGGTTTCCATCGGCGAAGGGGCCAGCCGCGGCACGACGAAGCGCTGGCTGACGGTGACGTCGGCTTCGGCGAAGGCCTGGGCGACGTCGCCACCCTCCTGGTGATAGGTAAAGGCGACATTGTCGGGGTATTCGGGGTGCACACGCGGCGCGTCCGGTTGGAGCGCGGCTTCGGGATCGATGGCGGCCTCGTCCATCGGCTCGTAGTCGACTTCGATGCGGGCGACGGCGTCCTGGGCGACGTAGCGGTCGGTGGCGACGGCGGCGGCGACGGGATGCCCGACGTAGTAGACGCGGTCGGTGGCCAGGATGGTGTGGTGCGGCACGCGCAAGGTCGGCATCGAACCGGCGCAGGGCACCGGGCCTACCCCGGCGACATCCTTGCCGGTGTAGACGGCGCTGACGCCGGGCAGCGCGAGCGCCTGGCTGGCATCGATGCTCTTGATCTTCGCCGCCGGATAGGGGCTGCGCAAGACCGCGAAATAGAGCATGCCGGGCTTTTTGATGTCGTCGACGTAGGTCGCCGTGCCGGTGATCAGCCGCGGATCTTCCTGACGCCGGATGCGGCGTCCGACAAAGGGTTCGGTTTTGGTGCTGGTGGGAGTGCTCATCTCAGGCGCCTCCTGCCTTGGTCTTGGCCGCCGCTTCGACGGCGTTGACGATGTGCTGATAACCCGTGCAGCGGCAGAGATTGCCTTCGATGCCGTGGCGGATTTCGTCTTTCGAGGGACTGGGGTTGTCGCTGAGAAGCTGGCAGACCGACAGGATCATGCCGGGCGTACAGAAGCCGCACTGCAGGCCGTGCTCGTTCCAGAACGCCTCCTGCACGGCGTGGAGATCGCCGTTGCGGGCGAGGCCTTCGATGGTCTCGACTTTTTTGCCGTTGGCTTGCACGGCGAGCACGGTACACGACTTGACGGCGCGGCCTTCGAGCAGCACGGTGCACGCGCCGCAGACCGACGACTCGCAGCCGATGTGCGTGCCGGTGAGTCCCAACTCTTCCCGGAGGAAATGAACCAGCAGCAGCCGCGGCTCGACGGTGCGCTCGTACGGCCGCCCGTTGACATGAACGCGAATGGTTTTCTGCATCGGGGCACCTCTTGCGCTCACCAATATGTCGCAATGGCCGGAATTACGTCAAGGGAAAGGGAGTGCGGCGAGATACGGTGGATTGTGGGGGCGGATTGGCCTACGGCGGAGTTCCGTGGCTCGGGGCTTGTGCCGGCCTCTGGACTCCTCGATGTCCTCTGGACTCCTCGATGTAGAGACAGGCGCTCCCGCCTGTCGGCCGCAGCGGAGCGGAGGCCTTTCTGGTCCAGCGGCCAGCGCCGGCCTGGATGGATATGGATACTGCCACGCCGTGGGGCCGCCTGCGGCGGCGACAGGCGGGAGCGCCTGTCTCTACGGGTCTCTCCTGGACAGAGGACAGCCAGCACGGGCCGTTCCACGATGGGCCGCGGGCGGGGTGTATACTAGCGCCAACCATTCTTTGGCAGTTCACTGAGGTTTTCGATGAAAATTTCGCGGAGAGATTTGCGATTCTTGTTGCCGGCGCTGGCGGCGGCGGGCCTGCCGGCCGAGGGGGCGGCTTTGCCGTCGAAGGTGTATCAGTACAGCGAGCTCAAGGTACGCACCAACCCGTCCAACAAAAATGAGCAGCGTTCGATCTTCGACGGCGCGACGCATACCGGGTTCCTGATCGAGATGCACGAGACGAAGCTGGCGCCGGGGATGATGCCGCACGCGGCGCACCATCACGACCACGAGGAAATGCTGATCCTGAGCGAAGGCAGCGTCGAGGTCACGATCGAAGGCAAGACAACGCGCCTGGAGCCGGGTTCGGTGGCCTTTGTCGCCTCGAACCAAGAGCACGGCTGGAAGAACGTGGGAAGCGGCCCGGCGCGCTATTTCGTCCTGGCCTTCGGCGGGTCCTAGTGGGGCAGGCCTCCGGCCTGCCCAAGCAAGCTTGAGGCCCCTATGAAGCCGCCGACGCCCTGTCTAGCCCCACGGACGGTCACGCCCCGTAGCGCAGGGCTGGGTTTCCCAGACCTGCGGCTTTCATCGTGTTGACCGGGGCTGTTCGCCGGGTCAAACTTTCGCGCTCTTGAAACAGCCGCGGCCGGCCGTCATTCCCGGAATGCCGCAGGTCTGGCGAAGCGCCAGCCCTGCGCTACGTCGGCTCAATAGTTGGCCGACATGTCGCGCCAGTTGTTGCCGACCTTGATGTCGGCCACCAGCGGCACTTTCAGCTTGTGGACCGACTCCATTTCCTTCTTCACCAGCGCGGCGATGGCTGCGGTTTCCTGTTCGGGGACCTCGAACAGCAGCTCGTCGTGAACCTGCAATAACATCAGCGCCTCGCTCTGCTCTTCCCGCAGGCGGCGGTCGACGCCGAGCATCGCCATCTTGATCAGATCAGCGGCGGAACCTTGCAGCGGCGAGTTGACCGCGGTGCGCTCGGCGAATCCGCGCGCGGCCGGGTTTTTCGCGTGCAGATCGGGGATCGGGCGCAGCCGGCCGAACATCGTGCGGCTCACGCCCGACTTGCGGGTCTCGTCGAGCACGCTTTCGATGAACGTCTTGACCCCGGCGTACAACTCGAAATAGGCCTCGATGTAGGCGCGCGCTTCCTTTTGCGGAATGCCGAGCTGCTGCGACAGGCCAAACGGGCTCAGGCCGTAGACGATGCCGAAATTGACCGCCTTGGCGCGGCGGCGTTCTTCGGGGCCGACCGCCAGCGGCGGAATGCCGAACACCTCGGCGGCGGTTCGGGTGTGGATGTCGTCGCCGCGGCGAAAGGCGTCGAGCAGGGTAGGGTCGGCGGAGAGATGCGCCAGAATGCGCAGCTCGATCTGCGAATAGTCGCCGGCGAGCAGCGTCCAACCGGGGCGCGCGACGAACGCGGCGCGAATCTGGCGGCCGAGCTCGGTGCGAACCGGAATGTTTTGCAGGTTCGGGTTCGACGACGATAGACGTCCGGTGGCCGAGCCGGTCGGGTTGTAGGTGGTGTGCAGCCGTCCGGTGCGGGCGTCGATCAACGCCGGCAGCGCATCGACGTAAGTGCTCTTCAGTTTGCTGAACTGGCGGAATTCGAGGATCTTGGCAACGAGCGGGTGGGCGTCGGCGAGACTTTCCAGCACGTCCGACGCCGTCGAGAACGATTTGGTTTTGCCGCGGCGGCCGGGTGTGGGCAGTGCGAGATCCTCGAACAGCACCTTGCCGAGCTGCTTGGGCGAGTTGATATTGAAGGTCGATCCAGCGAGGTCGTAGATTTCGCGCGTGATGGCGTCGATGTTTTTTTCGAGCTCGCTGGAGAGCGCGTTCAGCGACTGCGCGGTCGACCAGGATTCCGCTTTCTTCCATCGCGCCGAGCACGACGGCCAGCGGCAGCTCGACTTCTTCGTAGAGCCGGCGTAGATCCTGCTGGTCGAGGTCGTCGGCCAGCGATTCGCCCAGGTGGCGGGTGAGATCGGCGGCGCGACCCAATTCGCCTTCGAAGGTTTCGCCGAAGCGGCGGGCGACGGTTTTCGGCAGCGAATAGTCGCCGCGGCTGGAGTCGGCGAGGAACGCCGCCAGCATGGGATCGTCGACGACGCCGGCCAGACGGATTTTTTGGCGCGCCAGCAGGTGGGCGGCGGTCTTGGAATCGTAAACGCGCTTGGGCTTGCGCGCGTCCTCGAGATAGTCTTTCGCCTCGGCCAGCAGATCGCGCGGCAGCACCACCGCCTCGCCGGCGTGGACGCAGAAGGCGACGCCGCCCCCGGCCAGGCCCTCGCCGAGCGTCGCGTCGACGGCGACGCTGATCGGCCGCGGCCCGCCCTTGGCGTGCTCTTCCGGCGGGGAGGCGGCAGGGGCCAGCCAGGCGTGAAATTCCTGAGCGGTCTTGAGGTCGCGGGTCTGGGTCTGGGTTTTCTGCTCGCTCAGATCCATCTGCCCGAGCAGGCTTTGGAATTCGAGCTCCTGGAACAAGTCGCGTAGGGCCTCGGGATCGGGTTCGCGGGTTTCGAGCGCCGGGAGGTCGAGCACCAGCGGCGCGTCGCAGGCCAGCGTGGCGAGCTTCTTGCTGAGCAGTACCTGTTCGCGATTCTGCTGCAGGCTCTCGCGGTAGGTCTTGCGCTTGATTTCATCCGCGTGATCCAGCAGGTTTTCGACGCTGCCGTATTCGGCAATCAGCGTCTGCGCTCCCTTTTCGCCGATGCCAGGTGCGCCCGGGATGTTGTCCACCGAATCGCCTTTGAGCGCCAGCAGGTCGACGATCTGCTCGGGCGCGACGCCAAGCATCTGCTTGACAACGTCGGGGTCGTAGATCAGATCGTCCTTCATGGGGTTGAGCATGAAGACGCGCCCACCGACTAACTGCGTGAGGTCTTTGTCGCTCGAGACGATGTAGACGTCGAGGCCCTCGCCCGCAACCTGCTTGGCGATCGTGGCGATGGTGTCGTCGGCTTCGTAGCCGTTGTAGGCCTGGATTGGGATGCGCGACGCCTCGAGAAAGCGCCGGATGTAGGGCAACTGCCGGGCTAGGTCACCGGGCATTTCTTCGCGATTGGCTTTGTAGGCCTTGAACAGCTCGTCGCGGAAGGTGGGGCCCTCGCCCTCCCAGATCGCGGCCAGGTATTCGGGCTTGTGATCGTTGATCAGCCGCCGCACCATGGTCGTAAAAATGTAGGCAGCCTCGGTGGGAATGCCGGCCGAGGTGCGCATGCTGGGCACGGCGGCGCGCGCACGGCCATAGAAAGCCCGGAAGATCAGGCCAAACGTATCGATCAGGAACAGGCGGGGGGCGGAAGCCATGGTTTTTTACTTTATCGTAGTGGCTGGAGTCGGGATGTTTTGAGGACAGGCCAGTGGGGCAAGGTGGGGCAGGCCTCCGGCCTGCCCAAAGAGTTGGGCCTTTGCAGGGGAGCTGGGTGCGAAGCCCTGGGGTGCCTGGACAGACTGGCGCACTCTTTCGTGTTGCTTCAATCGCCTTCTCCAGGATCAAGTGCGGACTCGGTTTTGCTTTGGGCAGGCTGGAAGCCTGCACCACTGGCGCTCGACCAAGGCCAGTCTTCGGGCCGCTGCACCATTCTTGCTTTGACCGGGTTGTTCTCGATGTAGCTTTGAATTTTTTCGAGCTCGATGCGGTCTCGGATCCAGTGATCGAACGACTCGTCCTGCCAGAACGGATCTCCTGCTCGGTTCAGGATTTGGTTTGCCTTCACGGCCGTGAAGCTCTTGAGCGAATGCGTGATGCGGTGTGGCGGCGCCAGCGGAAAGATCAACAAGTGGACGTGGTTCGGCATCAGGACCCAGGAAGAGAGCCGGAAAAGCTGCAGGTGATGCTCACAGAAGCGCAGCGAGTCGACCACCATGCGCGCGACAGCTTCATCGGCCAGCCAGCGCGGACCGTGCAGGGCGCGGTCCAAAGCCGTATCCAGGGCGCAGAATCTTCTGCCGGCTGATTCCTTTGGGTTGGTTTTGAAGTCCTTGGGCAAGGACCCGAACAAACGCCACGTGAGGAAAATAAACTTTCCGCCCGGGTGCCAGTGCGGCAGTCGCCGCCTGTAGAACGCCACGGATGTGCTAACAGTGTACACCGGTGGGAGCAAGTGGGGCAGGCCTCCGGCCTGCCTCTTGGGTATTTCTCGCAACAACCGTTTTCTTGAGCAAAACAGGTAGGCAACCCTGCCCCGGGGCCGTGGCCTGTCTGTCCAGGCAGGTTGGTCTGCCGGGAGCGGACTGATCCAGGTTGTTTCGCTGGAGAGCGTTGTTTCAGTGCGTGCGCGCGGCTGCTTTGGACAGGCTGGAAGCCTGCCCCACTTCCCGGCGGGTGAGCAGGATCCAGGCTCCCGCTACCACCAGGGCCAGCGCAACCCATTGCGTGACGCTGAAAGGACCGTCGAAGGGGAAGGCGCGTTCGGAGGCGTCGCGCAGGAATTCGACTCCGAAACGGAAGGCGGAATAGATCACCAGATAGAGTCCCAGGATGGTTCCGGGCAAGTGCGGCTTGCGGAAGCGCGCCAGCAGGAACAGGGCGATCAGGAACGTGCCGAAGGACTCATAAAGTTGTGTGGGGTGCAGGTGAATGCCCAGGGGCACGCCGACGAAGTCGTGAGCCAGGGGGTTGGTGAACACCACCGCCCAGGGCGCGTCGCTCGGTTTTCCCCAGCAGCAGCCCGCGGCGAAGCAGCCCAGCCGGCCGATGGAGTGGCCGACGGCAACCGCCGGCGCGAAGACGTCGGCGGTCTGCAGCACCGGCAGCCCGACGTGCCGCGGATACCACACGGCCACGACCAGCGCCGCCAACAGACCGCCGTAGAATACGCCACCGGCCTGCAGCGACGAGAGCGAAAACAAGCGGCCCGGGTTCTGCATGTAATAGCCGGCGTTCTGGGCGATCAGCAGCAGTTTCGCGCCCAGGATGGCCGACAACGCCAGGTAGATGCCCAGGTTGTTGACTTTGTCCACGTCGAGACCGGCGCTGCGCGCCAGCCGGCTGGCGACGTACAGGCCCGTCAGAAATCCCAGCGCCACCAGGACGCCGTAGGTGGGCAGGGAGAACGAGCCGATCGTGAACAGTCGTGGAAACATAGCGGTGTCAGGCCGACTCGGGCTCGCGGCGCTCGTGCGCGGCGCCGCGGAGCGCGTCCAGCAGAATCAATCCGGCGCCGATCGTAATGCAACTGTCGGCGACGTTGAACGCCGGCCAGTGATAGGCGCCGAGGTAGAAATCCAGAAAATCGACGACGTAGCCGTAGGCGGCGCGGTCGTAAAGGTTACCTACCGCGCCGGCCAGGATCAGCGCCAGACCGGCGTGGATCCGGATCCCGGAATAGCGTGAGTTCCACAGCATGACGACGATCAGAGCGACGGCGGCAACCGAAACAACCGGCACCAGGATGTTACGCACCAGCGGTCCCGAGTCGGCAAATAGGCTGAACGCGATGCCGGGGTTACGGGTGTGGACCAGGCTGAAAAAACCGGGGATGATGTCCCGCGACGAATATAACGGCATCGACGCGGCCACCATCGCCTTGGTCCACTGGTCGAGCCCGATCAATCCTGCCGCGGCGGCCAGAAAGACCGTCTTTTGCCGCCAGCGGAAACTCTTGGGCGCCACATCCATATTTTTTTCGGAAACGCCGGGCCGCAGGGGCCTGCTTGGCTCGCAAGCTGCTGCCGGCCGGGATGTTCCATCGTCAGTCTAACGTAATCTCGCCCAGGATCGGCCGGTGGGCGAGTGGGTGGAGTCGGGCTGCGCACTGTTGTTTCACCCGCGTTGGAAGGCGCAGCCGGGATTACCCAAGGCCTGGGATGACTGGAGGCGGGGGGTGACGGGGTGAGCGGGACGGTGTTGGTTTGGGGCGGTGTTGGCTCGGGGCGGTGTTGGAAAACGTCGGCGCTAACGCCGACGCTGCCGGCCGGAGGTCCGCGCTATCTCGGCGGCGGATGGGGCTAGATTCGGGGCGGGGGCGGCTTTGGGCCGATGGGCAGGCTTGACTTGCCAAGCGGGCGGGCCCGACAATGCTGTCGGCCTTGCGAAGCGGGCTTTGGCGCTCAAGGGTTTAGCGGGCTTTGGCGTTCAAGGACTTAGCAGGCTGTGGCGGGCAAGGATTTAACAGTCCAAGGCGGCCCTGGGCCTTGCCACGTTTGACAGGCGGCCTTACCATGAAGGGAGAGGTTCCACTACGCCAACGGACGCATTTACCGCACAAGCGTCGCTGTAACGAGGTGCCGCGCTCGCCCGTCCCATAGGTGAGTGGGGCGCGCAGGGATGGCCACGGCTTTGACCAACATGGAAACCACACAGAACGTTCGCGGCGCGGCTGAACCTCTTATGAGCGGCATGTTGCTCGACTCGATCTACGAACCCTGGTACAGTTCGTTCGCGCGCCAGGTCGGGGAGTTGTTTCAACCACAAGCGCCGCTGCCCCCGCTCCCCAAATACCGCCCGGCGCAACCCGGCGAGATGGATCTGGGTTCCTCGATGGAACTCACGTCGGTGAGCCAGCCGTGGTATTCCTCGCTGGTCGAGCAGATCCGGGGTCTCTCCGAAGATCGGAAGCGGCCGCCGCTGAAGGTTACCTCAAAGCCCGTCGCCGTGAAGGGCATCTGGGGCCTTTACGATTTCAAAGCCAAGGGCGTGGGGACTTCGGCCGCCTTCCACGTGTTGGTCGTGGCGCTGGCGTTCGGGCTTTCCGCCGGACATGAAGCCGATGCGCTGGTCACCGATTCGATCGATCTGGTGATCCCCGTCGACATTTCGCCCTACATGGCGCAGTTGCAGTTCCAGAACGCGCCCAAGGGCGACTCGGGCGGCGGCGGCGGCGGCGGGCAGAATTCGCCGCTGCCCCCCAACAAGGGCAAGCTGCCGCGCTTTTCGATGGAACAATTGACGCCGCCGACCCCGATCGTGCGCAACGAGGATCCCAAGCTGGCGGTGGAGCCGACCGTTCTGGTGCCGCCCTCGGCCGCCGTTCCCCAACTCGACATCAACATCTTCGGCGATCCGCTGGCTTCGGTGGGTCCGCCCTCGGCGGGCTCGGGCACCGGCGGCGGAATCGGCACCGGGTCGGGCACGGGCGTCGGCCCCGGCCGCGGCGGCGGCGTCGGCCCCGGCTCGGGCGGCGGTATCGGCGGCGGCGTATTCCGCGTCGGCGGCGGCGTGACCGCGCCACGGCTTACCTACAAGGTCGAGCCGGAATATTCCGAGGAAGCCCGCAAGGCCAAGTATCAGGGCACGGTCGTACTGGCCGTCGAAGTTTGGCCCGACGGTGGAGCCCACAACATCCGCGTGCTGCGCAGCCTCGGGCTGGGTCTCGACGAGAAAGCGATGCAGGCCGTCGAGAAGTGGAAGTTCGTACCCGGCCGCAAAGACGGCAAGCCGGTTCGCGTGGCCGCCACGATCGAAGTGAATTTCCGGTTGCTCTAGGCGTTTTGCCGTTGGCCCCGGCGGGGCTGCCGCCGGCCGGTTTGCGAGGCCGTTCGGGCCGCCTGGAGTTCCTGAATCCCCCAGAGCCCAGTTGCCCGCGCCGCCCGTCCTGTTTATACTGAAGTTTCCGCGCTTTCCCTTTGTTGGGAGGTAGTGTAACGGTAACACGACAGATTCTGGATCTGTTTATCGGGGTTCGAGTCCCTGCCTCCCAGCCACTTCCTGACCTTCACCACCTCTAGATTCATAGATTCAGCCGAGTCCGAGCCGCCCGGTTCCTGGCGCCTCAAAAAGGTGCGTTCCGCGCCTTCTGATAAGCGCGCTTGGTCGCGTCTCGCTCGAGCGTTAGCGTGCGCGGGCCGCTGCGTCTGCGCCCCGACTCCGCGGCTTGACAGACGCCCCGCAGCGTTCTAGAATTTTCCCATCACTCATTGATGGGAAAGAAGAATCCACCTCGTAGTCCGGACATGCTGCCGGGTACGCTCGACATGCTCGTTCTCAAGGCGCTCGTTGCCGGCCCGCTGCACGGCTACGGCATCGTGCGGCGCCTGAAGCAGACTTCGGGCGAGGTGCTGGAGGTCGGTGAGAGCGCGCTCTACCCGGCACTCCAGCGGCTGCTGCTGAACGGATATGTCGAGGCCGAATGGGGCGCTTCCGAGCACAACCGGCGGGCCCGCTACTACACGCTCACTGCAATGGGCCGAAAACACCTCACCGCCGAACGCAAGGAATTCGATCTTCTGGTCGGGGCGATTCAGCGGGTCATGGAGACGGCTTGAGGAGGCACGCCGATGCGGAGACTTCTGAGGCGGTTGGACCACCTGTTGCGGCAGCGGCAAATGGCCCGCGAACTGGCCGAGGAGCTAGATTTCCATCGCGCCTTGAAACAGCGTGAACTCGAGTCAAGCGGACTCGACCCCGAGGAGGCCGGCTACGCGGCACGGCGGGCCCTGGGCAACGAGACCGCGGCTCGGGAAGCGTCGCGCGCCGTCTGGCTGTCGCCTTGGCTCCAAAGCGTCGCGCAGGACATCGCTTACGCGCTGCGCGGCCTGCGTCGCGATCCCTTTCTGGCGCTGACGGCCACCCTGACCCTCGCTGTCTGCATCGGTGCGAACACGGCGGTCTTCAGCCTGGCCAATTCGATTCTCATCCGGCCTTTGCCGTATCCCGACTCGAGGCGAATCGACTGGATCAGCGAGCGGTCAGGGCCGCGACACGAGGACGGCGGCGCCGCGCCAGACTACTTCTATCTGCGCCAGCAAAACCGCATCTTCGAAGATGTTGCCGCCTTCGTTCCGGCCACCGAGAACTGGACCGGCGTGGAAACACCTGAGCAACTGAACTCGGCGATCGTCACCGCCTCGTTCTTTCGTGTGATGGGCATGCAGCCGATGTCCGGCCGATACTTCGGCGACGACGAAGAAGGTCCTGACGCTCCGGCCGTCGCGGTCGTCAGCTACGCTTTCTGGCGGAACCGCTTGTCTGCGAATGCGGATGTGGTCGGAAAAACGATTGCCCTCGACCGACAGCCCCGGACCATTATCGGCGTCATGCCGCAAGGTTTCGACTTCCCCAGGGGAACTCAGGTATGGGTGCCCTCTGGAATGCAAGTATCCTCCCAAAGCTTTCCGGTCTCGCCCGAGCGCCCCATCCTCAGTGTCTCCATCCTGGCCCGGCGAAAGGCTGGGATCACAAGTCAGCAAATTGAGGCGGACATGGACCGGCTGACCAAAGCCATTCGTGATCAATACAAGGTATTCCAGGCGACGGGTTTTCGGTCTGACCTCCGCGTTGCAGCCATCCCGCTGCAACTGCACCTCACCGGAGATACACGTCCAGTTCTGCTGATCCTAAGCACGGCGGTTGGTCTGGTGTTGCTGGTCGCGTGCGTCAATTTGGCCAGTCTCCTGCTGGCGCGCGCCGGCAATCGGCGCCGTGAACTCGCGGTCCGCCTGGCACTAGGTTCGGGGCGCAGCCGCGTCCTGCGCCAAATGCTGACCGAGAGCGTCGTGCTGGGACTGCCGGGCGGCTTGGTCGGCATCGCCATCGCCTGGATCGCGGTGCGTGTGATCACCGCCATCCAGCCCGCGGTTCTGACGTACTATCCGGCGATTTCCCTCGACCTTCGCGTACTCGCATTCAGCCTGGCTCTCACCTTCGCGACCAGCCTGCTGTTTGGCTTGACGCCTGCGCTATCCGCCTCGCGAACCCCGATCCAGCAGGCGCTGAGGACTTTGGATCGGACGCACAGCGCTGGGCTCGGCGCCGTCCGCTTGCGGAAGACGCTGGTGGTGGCGGAACTCGGCATCTGCCTGGTGCTGCTGATTGGAGCCAGCTTGTTCGCGCGCAGCCTGTTTCGTCTCGCTCACACCGAGCTTGGATTCGACACGCAGCATCTGCTCACCTTCCGCATCAACCCGATTGGGCCGTTCGACCAGAACTACGGCCCGTTCTATCGGGACGTGCTCGACCGGCTCCAGCAGATTCCGCTCGTAAGCTCGGCCGCGCTGGTCTCCGAAATGCCGCTCAACGACGAAGATTTCTATCAGACCGGAAGGATCCGCGTGGATGGACACCCTGTCGTGCCTTTCGCCGAACGGCCGATCATCAACAACTCGCTTGTAAGCCCGGAGTTCTTTCGTACTCTCAAAGTCCCCCTGAAATCCGGACGCTTGTTCGGCAGGTACGATGCCGTCAGGTCGGAAGAAGTCGTTCCGGGCTTTGTCGCATCGGAACCGGTTGTCGTCAACGAATCCTTCGCGCAACGGATCCTTCCCGGCGAGGATCCAGTCGGCCGACGCCTGGTATTTGGCCCGGACAAGCGCAACATTTCATGGACCATCATCGGCGTGGTCGGTGACGTCCGAGGCACCACGCTCAGAGCCAACCCGCCATCCATGGTGTATCGCTGCACGTGCTCCGGCGGTCGCATCTTTCGCGCCGGCTTCATCGTTCGGACGAGGGGCGAGCCGTCCAACGCTGTCCGCGCCGTTCAGCAACAGGTCCGGGCGGTCGACGCCGACCAGCCAATTTTTGATGTGAGAACGATGGAAGAACGTCGCGAGGCGGCACTCGCCCCGGGCCGCTTCGCACTTGTTCTGGCAGGCGCCTTCGCGGTCATCGCAGCTCTTCTCGCCGCGGCTGGCGTTTACGGCGTGATGTCGTATCTCGTCACTCGCCGCACGCGCGAGATCGGCATTCGAGTCGCCATGGGCGCCCGGCGGGCGAACATCGTCAGCATGGTTACGGCCGAAACCGCGATCCTCGCGCTGTGCGGGATTGTCCTGGGCATCGGAGGGGGCTGGGCGCTCACTCGCTATGTCCGGTCCATGCTATACGGCGTGAGCGAACTGGATCCCGTAACGTTCCTGCTGACACCGGCTCTTCTGGTGCTGATCGTCTTGATCGCCTCGCTGGGGCCGTCGCTGCGTGCGGTGCGGGTCGATCCGATGACCGCCTTGCGCGAGGAGTAGCGGATCGATTGCCCACCTGTTTTTGAGGACTCGCCGCCTGCGTGGGACAATCAAGGTGACAGGTGTTGGAGTTCACCTCGAACCGCCCTTTCCGGGCAGATGACTCCTGCGAGGGATTGTTCCCGGCGGGAGTCTTGTGTCCGGCCCGCCGCCATCCCTCTCCCGAAACCAGCGGCCTCCGCGCAACGCTCGCGGCGGTGGCCTGATGCAGGGAGGATTCCGATGGCTTCGGCGGGAGAAAATTCCGCGCTCAGCGAGCTGCACAAGCGGCATGTCCTGATTCGCCTGCAGCACGCCGACGAGCAGCTTTCGCAGATCGAGCAGATCCTCAACGCGGCGGCCTCGCGCTCGCCCTTCCCCAAATACACCGTCGACGTCACATCCGCGCAAAGCCGCGTCGTGCTCGACTACATCGCGCGGATTCGCGCCCAGATGCTGCGGGCGGTCGAGGCGCTGGGCATCGCGGCGCCGGCGCCGCGTTTCGGCGCCAACCATTCGATGCGGGTAACTCTGTCGTTCCTTCGCGTTTCGCTCGAAGAGATCGCGCCCCAATATCTGCGAGGCTACGGCGCGGTGCCGGAACCATTTCTCCCGGTGCTCGACGGCCTTTCGACCGAACTGGAGGGCCTGGTGATGCAGCTCGACGCGTTCCTGGGCCGCGACCCGGCCGAGGGCCTGCAACAACGCCTGGAACGCCTCAACGAGCCGGGCGACGACGCGGAACTGGCCAAGACGCTCGACCGCGTGATCGGCAATCACGGTCTGGTGGAGTTTCGCGCGGCGCTTTCCATGTTGGTCGATCGCCTGGCCTCAAGCCGCTTCGAGATTGCGCTGTTCGGACAGGTGAGCTGCGGGAAATCGTCGCTGCTCAACGACATTCTCGGCGCGGACGTGCTGCCGGTCGGCGTGCGTCCGATGACGGCGGTGCCCACGCGCCTGCTGCACGGCCGTCCACCCGCGTTGACGGTTTCATTCGCCGACCGCCGGACGATACAAGTCGAGGTGGAACGTCTGGCCGAGTTCGTCACCGAAGACGCCAACCCGGGCAACGCCAAGGCGGTGACATCCGTCGTGGTCGGCTACCCCTCGGAGCGACTGGGCGACGGCATCGTTTTTGTGGACACGCCCGGCCTGGGGTCGCTGGCGACATCGGGCGCGGCCCAGACGCGCGCCTACCTGCCGCAATGCGATCTCGGCGTCGTGCTGGTCAACGCCGGCGCGACACTCACCGAGGTGGACCTGCAAACGCTGCGGGCTCTCTACGAAGCGGGTATTCCGGCGCTGATCGTGTTGAGCAAGGCGGACCTGGTGACGCCCGAGGATCGCCCCGGCGCCGTCGAGTACGTGCGGCAGCAGGTCCGTTCGCACCTGGGGATCGATCTGGCGGTGACGCCGGTGAGCACGCGCGGGCAGGACGAGAAGCTGTTGCAGCAGTGGTTCGACGAGCGCATCGCGCCGCTGTATCGCGAACACCGCCGGCTGGCTTCCGAGTCGGTGCGGCGCAAGCTGGGGGCTCTGCGGGAGTCGGTCGCCGCGGCGCTGCGGTCGAAGCTCGCGCCGGCGGCGTCCAACTCGGCGACACCAGCCGGCAAGCTGCACGAAGGTGAGTCAGGCGTGCGCGGGGCTGGGCAACCCTTGTGTGACGCGGAGCAACGGCTGCGCGAGGCTGAGCAACGACTGCGGCTTGCCGCGGGGCTGATCCCGCAAACCGAAAAGGCCTGCCTGGATGCCACCGACGCCATTCGCGAGGGCGCGCCCGTGGCTTTGGCGAGCGCGGCGGCGCGGCTGGTGGAGCACTGGCGGGCGGGCGGCGACAACTCGGCCGCGATCGCGGAGTCGGCGCTCGCAGCGGAGGCGCTGAGCCGGGCGGAAGCGGTTCGCGACGCGCTGCTGGCTCTGGCGGCGGAGTTCGCCAAGGCGCTGCGCGCGGCCGCCCAAGCGCTCGGTGCGGAGGACCCGCCGGCCGCCGAAGAACTCGCCGCCGGGCTCAACGGCATGCCGCAAATCGATCTGCGCATCGAAGAGCTGCCTTTGCATTCCTCCTGGAGCCGCATGTTGGGAGCCCGATTCGAAGCGGGCCAGGTGGAAGCGCAGCTCGAGAAAATCGCCGGCAGGCGGGTGGAGCAAGCCTTCGTTTCCTACGGCCGGGTGCTGCAGGCCTGGCTGCGGCGGGCCCTGGGCGAGTTGCGCCATCGTTTCGACGGCTATGCCGACGGGTATCGGGCGCAGTTGGAACGGTCGCTGGGTGTGACCGAGACCGGGCCGGAAGAGCGGCGGCAAGTCGAGAGCGACCTGCGCATGCTGCTGGGCTCCGCAGCGGCAGCAGTGCCTGAACCCGCTCGCTCCGGCGTCGATCATGCCGCGAATGATGGTTCGCGGTCGGGCTAGCACGGCGCCCGCTGGCCGTCACAGAAAACGCATCATCGCGTCGATCCGCAGCGGGGCGAATTTGATCCGCCGGCCGGAGTGGTAGCGCGGCTGCGCGGCCAGCCGGCACATTTCGAGGATCTGGCCCGGATTGCCCCGCGCGCTGGCAATCACGCGCCGGCGAAACTCTTCCAGTTCGAGACCGCGCAGGGCGAAGCGGTCGGCCGCGAACTCGAACAGGCGGCAGGCTTCGGGCTCGCCGAGCGGCGCGAACGCCACGGTCCGGCGCGGGTCCCAAAACAGCCGGCCCAGCATGCCCAGGCCGTGGCCGCTTCGCGCCGCCGCAAGGATCGTCATGCCCTCGCGGAAAAAAAGCCGCTCGAAGAAGCGATAGGTGCGAGGGCCCGCGCCTTGCACCTGATCGAGCACAATGAGCGCCGGCGCGGTCTCCAGAGCGTTCCACAGCAGGCCCCGCAGGTGGGAACTGGTCTGCGCGGCGAGCCAGCGTTCCGGATTCGCGGCATCGCCCACCACGCTGAGGAAAGCGTCATGGTCGATGGCCAGCAGTTCCCGCGCCAGACGCACCAACAGTTCGTGAACCGCCGCGCAGCATTCCACATAAACCGACGACGCCGGCGCCCGAGGCAATGCCGTGCGAAGCACCTTCGTTTTTCCGCAGCCGGCGGGACCCAGTAGCAGCAGGGGTTCGCCGGCGCGCATGGCCCGCGCGACGCAGTCGAGTTCCCTGCCCAGGCCGATCAGCGGAATCTCGCCCGTTTCCATGACGCTCCCAGGCGGGCCACCGGGGCCGGCAGCCGCATGTTTGGATCGATTCGGGAGCTTGCGGAGAGGCGATGCAGTGCGACTCCTACAAAGCTTCCGCTGTAGGAGTCATTGGCCGCTGGCGCGGCGATTCGGCGAACTCCACCGCCACTTTCGAGGATAGGCAAACAGCGGGGCGGGGATCAACCGCAGTGCCGGGGCTACTCGTAGCGCAGCGCTTCGAGGGGATCGATCTTCACCGCGCGGCGGGTGGGCACCCAGCACGCGAGCAGTGAGACGCCCACGAACAACAAGCCAACCCCGAGCAGCGTGAGCGGGTCGCTGGGCTCCACTTCGAACAGGAACGAGCTGAGCACGCGCGAGAGCAGCAGCGCGGCGGCCATGCCGGCAATCACGCCGCCCCCGATCAGTCGAAAGCCCTCCGCGAAAATCAGGTTGCGGATGTCGCGGCGCTCGGCGCCGACCGCGGCGCGGATGGCGATCTCGCGGCGGCGCGAGGCGACCGAGAGCGACAACACGCCGTAGATGCCAACCAGGGTCAGCACGCTGCCCACGACCGAGAACCCCACCAGAAGCTGCATGGCGAAAGTGCGCGAGGCGAGCGAGTCGCCGCGAATCTGGGCGAGCGTCTTGACGTTCTCGACGGCGACGGTCGGGTTGACCGCGCGCAGTTCGCGCTGCACGGCGGCGGCGATCGTTACCGGGTCCGCCGCGGTTCTTACCACCAGGTGCTTGGAAAACGCGCCGGCCTGCCACAGCGACAGATAGATCTCGGGCGAGGCGCGCTCGGTGAGATCGTCGGTGCGGCCGTTGGCGACCACGCCGACGATCGCGTAGGGCGGCTGGTCGCGGCCTCCCAGCCAGAGTTTCTTGCCGAGCGCCGGCGTGCCGGGGAAATAGCGGTCCACGAAGGCCTGATTGATGACGGCAACGTTGGGGGCCTTGCGGTCGTCGGTGGAACGAATATCGCGGCCCTGGGATATCGGCAGACCCAGCAAGTCGAAGTAGCCGGGCGTCACCGAGCGCAGCGGCAGCGAGATCCGTTCGCTGGCGTCGGCGGGCACGGGCTGGCCTTCGATTTCGATGTTCGCCGGCCAGTTGTTGCCGGTGAGCGGGACGCCCCAGGCGAAGGCGACATGCTGCACGCCGGGCAGCGCGCCAACGCGCTCCAGGGCGCGCTGGTGAAAGTCCGCCCAGTCGCCCTCGACCGCCGTCACGCTCATCGTCAGGATATGGGCGACATCGTAGCCGGCTCGCACCTGGGCGAGGTTCATCATGGTGCGGATCAGCAGGCCGGCGCCCACCAGCAGCACCAGGGTCAGCGCGGTCTGCGCCATGGTCACGGTGCGCAGCAGGCGGCGCTCGCCGCGCGCGGCGCTGCTTTTGGGTCCGGCGTTCTTGAGCACCTGCATGGGGTCGAGCCGCGAGGCGCGCAGCGCCGGGATCAGCCCCGCCAGCAGGGCGGCGAAAACGGCCAAGCTCAGTCCGCAGGCGAGCACCGGCCAACCGGTGGTGACGGCGTCGAGGCGCGGAATGGCGTGTCCGCCTACCAGCTTGAACAGCCGCACGATGCCGAACGCCAGGGCCACGCCGAGCGTGCCGCCGACCAGCGCCAGCAACAGACTTTCGGCCGACACCTGGCGGAACAGCGCCGCGCGGCCGACGCCCAGCGCGCTGCGCACCGCGTATTCCTGCTGGCGTTGGAGCCCGCGCACCAGCAGCAGCGCCGCCGCGTTGCCGCAGGCGATCAGCAGTACGAGAGCCGCCGCGCCGAACAGCGGCAGCAGGATGCGCTCGCCATCGCGGTTGAACTCGGCGGTGAGCGATTCCACTTCGGGCGTGACGCCGGCGAAATCGGGATCGGCCTGCGCCTGCCTTTGGGCGATCACAGCGAGCTCGGCTTGCGCTTGCGCCGAAGTGGCGCCGTCACGCAACCGCCCTAACACGTTCCATCTCGGCGCTTTGCGGTGGGCCGGGTCGAGGGTGGCGGGAATCCAGAAATCGACCAGAGCGTTCACGTTGTAATTCGGTTCTTGCGCTTCTCCGGGCGACGGCAAGAAGCGAATCCCGGGCGGCATCACGCCGATCACGGTCGGAGGCGTCTCCCAACGGCTGATGCGGATCGTCTTGCCGACAATGCCCGGATCGCCGTGGAATTTCCGTTCCCACAGCTCATGGCCGAGCAGGATCACCGGCTTGGGCTGCGCCCCGGTTTCGGACTCGAGAAAGGCGCGGCCCAGCTCGGGTTGCAGTCCCAGCACGGGAAAGTAGTCTCGGGTGACCCGCATCCCCTCGAGCGATTCGCTGCCTTCGTCCGAGACCAGGAAATTGAACGCCCAGGTGTAGGCGGCGATCCCATCCAGCGACTTGGCCTGCGACTGCCACTCGGTCCATTGCGCGGCGGACCAGCCGCGCGGGTTCGCCTGCCGCTGGCCGTCGCTGCGGGCCGAAGGGACCAGCACCAATCGCCCCGGATCGCGATAGGGAGGGGGCGTCAGTAACACGCCCTGGATAAGGCTGAACACAGCCGAGGTCGCGCCGATGCCCAGCGCCAGGGTGAGCACGGCAATCGCGGTGAAGCCGGGCTGCTTGAGCAGCATCCGCAGGCCAAATCGCAGGTCTCGAAGCATGGCTCTCCTATCGTCGCCGGTTGGGCGGCCGCCGGCAACGGTCTAAGAAATCTGCATGGAACCGAGTGCCGAGAGGGCCGGGGCGCCCAGCGCGCCGTAGCCGCAAAACGCGAGACAAAGCCGCGGACGGAAGCCCGCGGGCTTGCGCCTGCGACTCCGTTTCTGGCCGGGTGGGTTTGGCGGCGGTTGGGGGAAGGTTCGGCATCGGCGCGCGGATTGCCCTCTCGCTTTGGACGGAGGGGGACCGCGGCGGTTAGCAGAGAAACGGGCACGCCGTGCCGGGAATGGCCGTGCGCGGAATTGCCGTCCGCGGAATCGCCGCATTAGGAACACGCGGGCAGGATTGTGGCGGCGGGAACCCAGCGGCGCGGGCGGCGGAACTCTTCCGCCGTCCCGTGCGCCATGTTGAGGTTAGGCAGGCTGAGCGCGGTTGCCGGGGCCGCCTTCGTTGGCGCGCCACTCCGGCTTGCGCTGGCTGCTGGCGTCGGCCAGCGCGCGCCGCAGCCCCGCGACATCCAGATCGGAGCCGTAAACCGGCGTACCCGGCTGCTGCCGCCAGGATTCGTCGAGCCCTCCGGCATCGACTCCATCGAAACCCAGCTCGCTGACGAGCTGCAATACGACGGCCTTGGCCGCGGCATCGTCGCCCGCGACGGGCAGAGCGATGCGTTCGGGAGATCCGGCCGGCAGCCCGGAATCCAGCAGATGTTGCGCGTAGATGTTGTTGAATACCTTGACGACGGGCCGGCCGAGCTGCCGCGCGACCCAGCCGCTCTCCGTCATCCCGTCCTCGATTTCCGCAATGCGCCCGTCGCGCTGTTGCGGGTAATAGTTGCCGGTGTCGACGACCACAACGTCGCCGGGCACACCGGCAAACAGGTCCTTCGGCAGGTTGGGAATCTTTGCCTCGGGAATGGTGACCACGACCACCTGGCCGAGCTGGGCCGCTTCACGGACCGACACGGGGGTAGCGCCGGTCTCAGCGGCCAGATCGGCGAGGGACTTGGGTCCTCGCGAGTTGGCCACGAAGACCTCGTGTCCCAATGCGGTCAGGCGGCGGGTGAGCACGCCGCCGATCTGACCAGCGCCAATGATGCCGATTCTCATAATTCCTCCTTGTTGCTACTTTATCGCGCCGCGGCCTGTACGTGCGCTTCGGTGAACCAGAGGTCCTTGTCGGCCTCGCGGACGATGCCGGTCAGCAAAGATCGATGCTCGTCGCGAACATGCGCGATTCACGGATTTGCGTTGCCATGAGAAATTCTCTCTTTCTTCGCTTTCGGGGCGGATGCGCCCCGGAACTCAATCGATCGAACGCAACAGACCGCCTTCGGCGCGGATCGCGGCGCCGTTGGTGGCCGACGCCAGCGGGCTCGCCAGATAGGCCACCGTGGTGGCGATCTCGCGCGGCTCGATCAGGCGCTGCAACAACGACGCCGGGCGGTGCTTGGCGAAAAACTCGCTTTCCACCTCGGCGTCGGTGGCGTCGGGTTTGGTGGCCATGTTGCGCAGAAACTCCACGATGCCTTCCGACCGCGTCGGCCCCGGCATCACGGTGTTGACGGTCACGCCGGTCCCTTTGGTGGTCTCGGCCAGGCCGCGAGAGACGGCCAGTTGCGCCGATTTGGTCATGCCGTAGTGGATCATCTCGGGCGGCGTCTGCACGCCCGATTCGCTGCTGATGAACAGGATCCGGCCCCAGTCGCGTTCGAGCATTCCCGGCAGATAATGCCGCGCCAGGCGTACGCCGCTCATCACGTTGACCTCGAAGATGCGCAGCCAGTCTTGGTCGGTGATGTCGGCGAATGCCTTGGGCTCATACATACCGAGGTTGTTGACCAGAATGTCGACGTTCGCCAGTTCGGCGAAAACCTTTTCGGCGCCGGCCGCCGCGCCCAGGTCGGCTTGAATCCCTTGCGCGGCTCCGCCGATCGCCTGGAGCGCCCGTTTCAACTTGGCCGGGTCGCGGCCCGTGATGCTGACCGCAACGCCTTCGCGCGCCAGTTCCTGGGCGATGGCCTGGCCGATGCCGGCGGTGGCGCCGGTAACCAGGGCCGTCTTTCCTTCTAGCTGCAGATCCATTCGCTTCGTGCTCCGTTTCGTGGATTCGGCAATGGGTGAAGTGCCGCCGCAATGGGCGGCGGCGGATCGGGCCGGGTCGAGCGGTTACGCACCGGCGAACCGGCAGCAATGAGTCGCGCCAGCGAGCGCATCAAGGGGCGTCGGAGGCGGCGGCCGTGGCCGGCTCGCGCGGCCCGTCGCCGGCGCCGCTGCGGCGGATCGCCGCCGCGATTTCGTCGAGGTCTTCGGCGCTCAGCTCCAGATTGGCGGCGCCGATCCAGCCGTCGACCTGCCGCGGCGAACGCGCGCCGACGATCGCCGCCGTCACGCCGGGCCAGGTGCGGGTCCAGGCCGCGGCAACGGCCGAGGTGGTCGTGCCGTGGCGCTCGGCCACCGGCTTGAGCGCGTCGCGCAGCGCCAGATTGCGGCTCAGCTTGGGCTGCTGGAACTCGGGCGCGCGGCGGCGCCAGTCGTCGGCGGCAAGGCCCGCCACGCGGTTTGCGGTGAATGTGTCGGTCAGCAGCCCCGACTGCATCGGGCTGTAGCAGATCACGCCCGTGTTGTGCGCGGCGCACCAGGGCAGCTCGGCCGCGGCCGCTTCGCGGCGAATCATCGAGAACGGCGGCTGCAGCGAATCCACGTGGCGGATCGCCTCGCAGCGCTCCAGCAGCGCCACGCTGAAGTTCGACACGCCGATCGCGCGCACCTTGCCCTCGTCGGCCAACTGCGCCAGCACTCCCCAGGATTCCTCGATCGGCGTTCCGGTCTCGTCGGGCCAATGGAACTGGTAGAGGTCGATGCGCTCGACGCCGAGCCGGCGGAGCGACGCTTCGCATTCGGCGCGGATCGATTCGGGCCGCAGCACGCGGCGCGCCGGCGCCATGCGGTCTTTGTCGTTCCAGATCAGGCCGCACTTGGTGAACACCAACGGGCGGTTCGCCTTGGGAAGATCGCGCAGCAAACGGCCCACCAGCTTTTCGGAGTGGCCCAGGCCGTAAACGGCGGCCGTGTCGATCCAGTTGACTCCCAAATCGAGCGCGTGGCGCATGGTCGCGATCGAGGCTTTGTCGTCCTGAGGACCCCAGCCAAAGGCCCAGCCGCCGCCACCGATGGCCCAGGCGCCGAAACCGACCGGGGTGATTTCGAGACCGCTCGATCCTAGTTTTCGCGTCGACAAACTCGTCATTTCTTCTCCTGTCGCCGGAATAGCGTTCTTGATGGAGCCGCCACCTGAATTCGTAGGATTCATGGCATGAAAACAAACCGGTGGGCGCTGTAAAGGCGTACGCGTGGCGGCGAAGCCGGGCCATGCGTTGCCGCTCCGCTCGGCATGCTTCGCGTGCCTGCCCGCACCGCGTTCGCGCCGCTCAGTTGTGCCGCGGGCGGTGCCGCGGAGTTTCAAGTGGCAGGCAGTACAAAGTTCCAGAGCTGCCGATAAGACCGCTGGTCCCGCGCAATCCAATGTTTCAGCGCTCTCGGCTTGCTTCTCCCGGCCGTATAGATGAGCCCGCCCTACCTATTGGATAACCGGCTTCGCTAAGGAGTTGCAGAAAAAGGGCGGTACGCCGGGTCCAAAGCCCCGCAGGGGCGCGACTCTCGAGTAGCCCACGGCTTCAGCCGTGGGAAAAGTTCACAACAACGACGGAGCCCTGGAAGGGGCGACAGAATCTCCGGCCTCAATTTTCACCCCAAGTTCCCGATGGGGTGGCCCCGGGCATCCGCAAAACCCCGACCGCGACCCAGGTCCCACTCTTGCCGGATCGCTCACCGTAATTGAGCCTGTCACATTTTCTTTGCGGCCCGAGCCCGAGGGCCGGCCGGTGCATGGTCCGGCTGACGTGCCGGGCGGGGAAGTCACCAGCGTTTTGTCGGCCGATGGTGGGTTATCGCGAGCGGAATTTGACAATAAAACCTGGTGACTGTCCCCCTGAATCCGGCCGTATAGATGAGCCCACCCTACCTATTGGATAAACGGTTTCGCTAAGGAGTTGCAGAAAAAGGGCAAATCGCGGTCAGGCAAATCGGGGTGTTCGGGGTTCCTAAGTCGTCGTCTGTCCCCGACTTTCCAGATAAGAGAAGTGCGTCAGGGCACCTGCGGCTTCGGGTGCTTTGATAGGTCTTGCTTCTTTCCTACAAAAAATAAAGTTGCTTTGACCGGACTGGTAATGCACTCAAACTGTTGAATGCAAGGTTCCTGATCCCTGCATGCTTCAGCATCACTCTGGATGCGAACTCGCTGCCCATCCGTCGCAACGAAATAGTGCTCATCGACGCCGTATCCGTTCGGCCTACCGCTGCCGTGTTGCCTTCCGCTTCAGAGCACAGCGTCGGCGCCCTGGAAGAGTTATTTCACGGCTCGATACCCAGCCCGCCAGTGCTTCTGTCAACGCTTCACCCGCGATGTCGCCACCGTCGGCGCATGACTCGAGGTCAGGATGGTTCGCTACTCCTTTCCTGTGGGGCTCTTGCATCCCCTGCTTCCTGCCGGTTTATCCCGGCGCTTTCGCTCCGTCCCCTTTTCGTCAGTTCTGTGTCGTTGGGCCTAGAGGCAATGGCGGCGCTATGCCAGCCTGCGGTCGGTGATTGATGCAGATTTCGCACGCGCAACCCATTGGTGCCCAGTGCCGTACACCGACCACAATGTTGCTGTAACGGTCAGCTCTGGCGAAGATTCTTCCGAATAGGTCAGACTCTTGGTTCTCAAGGTAACGACGAAGGGCGTAGGCACATAAGTCGGCTATCTGCACCAAACTCGTCAGGCGGCTATCCACGAACATGGGCGTCTCGATAATCCTTTCGATAGTCGTCCAGAGGGTACCCTGTTGGTGGAAGTGCCGCATGAGTTCGGTGTGCTTCCTGGCCACCGTCTGGTTGTTATCATGCACCAGCAGACCGTGGTTCTTCGGTCTCTGTCCAGGGCTCTCGGTGTTCGCCAGAAATCGCTCGAAACGAGAGACAACCTGCTCAAATGCTTGCTCACCTAGAGTTCTAGGCGTCTTGCTCGGATCGAAATGGAGCTTGTCGATACACTCAGCGAACAGGCGAGCAAACCCCCACCGGGAGACGCAATCCGCGACGTCCCTGATGAGTTGACGGCGTTCGTCGCGCGTTAAGTGTATGTACGCACGGGTATGCGCGAAGTTCTTCTTTTGTTGCTTGTAGGTTTTGTTGTTGCGGGACTGCTGTAGCTTTAGTAGTTGGCCGTTCCGTTCCCGTTCAACCGCAATCCTGCGCTGTTCCCGGCTCAGCTGGGGGAAGTTGGGGATACGATTTTGCTCGGCATAGGAGCGCAGAATCCACGCCGTGTGGAGTTCCTCTCCTGCGAGATCATAGCGGTGCAGAATTGCAGAGATCTCGCGGTCAGCATCATGCCAATGCCAAATCGGCACGGATAGACCAGCCAAGATAAAGTGGGATGTGTTTCCAGGGATATCCGGTGTCCCGGATTCGTCGATATAGCAGAGGTACAATTCCTTCTCCCTAAAGCCTTTGTTGAAGGACTCGGGAGAAGGAAGCAAAGAGGCGACTGGGCTTTTGGGGCCGTAGCCCCAACATGAGACGCTCGGCGACTCATCCCAGACGCACCTCAATCCTACCCGAGTTTTGATGCGTTGTCAATGCTCTAAATACTTACTCCTTTAAAATCTATGGTTTGCGATTTGCTTACCCGAGCGACTCCGCGATCTTCGAAGCGTGATCCGGCAATCTGGGCTTGCCAAAATTTAGGCAAACTAGTACCCTGAGGGGCTGGGTATGGTGTCCCTGAGGCCCCCCGGGCTTTTTAAAATCAGGGCATTACGCCCTGCGTCGTGGGAAAGTCGAAGGTGATGGCCAGCTTACCGAGTGAGAGCCGGATTCTGGTTCTCCCCTTCTTCTTCCATTTGTGACAGGCGAGTTTCATAACTCACCTCCTATTGAGTAAGGACGCCCGGCAGTGGCCCACTGCCGGGCGTTTCTGCGTCAGGCAGAACTCGGTTGGACGGATAGTAGCGGCCCCGTCGCAATGTTATGAGGTTGCGATCCCGGGAGCGCTTTAATACTGAATACAGGTAGTTCCGTCCCATTTTCACGTCAGAAAGCTGGACCTCGCGCCAGAGTTCGGCTGGCCGAGATCCCGGCTTTGACCGAATCAAGTTTCGGACGAATTCAGACTTACCAGCCTCGCTGCCGGTCTGTTCAGTGCTTTCGTCACCCTGGGCAGGCTCGGCACTCGGCGAATGCCCCGCAAACCCCGTAGGCGGTGCGGATGCCGGCCTTCCCTCGCGTCTCGCCTCAGCCACAAGGGCCGCTTGATAGCCAGAGAGGTCTTCCATCAGCTGAGCTTCCTCTTGCCGCATCTGTTTAAGCTTGGTGCGGACGCGATCCAGATCCTTTTGGGTCTGTCGCAACCGGTCTTCTAGGTGTTTAACGATTTCCATCAGGCACCTCCACGAGAAGGTACCCTAAGGCTATCACGAGGGATGATATGGAGGCAAGTGCAATGGATGGCAATGAGTGGTGGCACGCGGGTGGTGGCGCTCGCCCCTGTTTATATCATAGGGCTGCGGATGAAGGTCTGAGAAAAAGGGACGGGAGCCCTTTTCCCCGTTGCCATTGTCGCCCACCCTGGTCAAGCTCGGCCAAGCAGCCGGGGCTCTGGCAACTTTCTGGAATACGCCAGGCTCAGAACCCGCAATCCCCCCAAGCCCAGTCCCCACCCCACCACCCCAACAAACTCAACAACATACCCCCAAAACCACCCCAAAATCCTTGACACCCCACGCTAAACTGGCAGCGACAAGGGGGAATCCGCTCGATGGCCGCAAAAAGCCATAAAAACCATGCCAAATCCTGCCAGATCGTGCCCCAACTGCCCTTCGCCGTCGAGGCCTATCACGACCGTTTGACACCCGCCCAGGAGCGCGCCGTCACCGCGCTGCTCAGCTCCCGCTCGATCGCCGCCGCCGCTCGCCAGGCCGGCGTCCCCGAGCGCACCCTGCACCGCTGGCTCCGCCAGGACAAAGATTTTCAGGACGAGCTGCGCCACTTGCGCCAGCAGGCCCTCGGCCACGCCGCCGCCCGCCTGCAGCACGGCGCTTCTTCCGCCGCCGACGCGATGTTCACCTTGCTCGATTCCCAGCAACCCATCGAGCTCGCCCGCGCCCTGCTCATCCGCACCGCCCTCGACTTCGCCTTCCGCGCCGGCTCCTACGCCGACCTCGCCGACCGCCTGGCCGCCCTGGAAGAGACGGCCGCCCTCGAAACCATCGCCCCCGGGCAAAAGCGATGATCCGCCAGCCCCACCCCGGCCTCGCCCGCCGCTGGGCCCTCCCGGAAAAGACGGCCGCCCTCGAAACCGTCGCCGCCGCTCAAAGACAATGATCCGCCAGTACCATCGCGCCCTGCGCCGCCGCATCGAGCGCCTCGAAGAGCACTTCTTCGCCGAGCCCGAGCCGCACATCTACTTTTGCTGGAAAAACGACTCCGGCAAGGTCGCCTCCCTCGGCGGACCCGGCCTGCGCTGGTCCGCCCGCGATCACCCCGGCGGCGAGCCACCGCCCATCCCGGCCCCGCGCCACCTCCCGCCGCCCCGCGTTGTCACCTTCAGAACCGGCAACCCATAGCCGCGGCGGCCAGCCGGCTCCGCGGAAAGCTGCGTTGTCCGGAGATATCGCTGAGCCATCCTGCGGCGGCGGTGGCGCTTTCCGCGACAAAGCGCCGGCGAGAGCCGCGCAGGCGAGCCTCGCCAACCGATTACCCGCCGGGCTGGGACGGGCCGGGCGGCGGCGTGTGGATCGGCTCAATCCGCACGCGCAGCGCCGGCGGCAGCAGCCGGTCGGCGAACACGCCCGGCGGCAGCTCGACCTCGTCGGGCCGCACCGCGATAACTTGCAAGCCCAGGTGCGCGCGGCTCAGATCGAAACGAGCGACCAGGCTCGGAAGATCCAGCGTGTCCATCAGCCAGGCGCTGCCGCGCAGCTCGACTTCGAGCGTATCGCTCGACGACTCGGTGATCTCCATGCCATGCGGCACGTTACTGAACTCCACCGGCACGTTGACGATACGCACCACCGCCGAAGTCAGAAACGACATGCTCCAGATCACGGCGGCGAGTCCCGTCGCGGCCAGTTTCAGCCGCAGTCCCGAGGTCAGAGTGCGGCCGACACCGGCGAGGAATCCGGCCGGCTGACGGTGCCGAACCCCCAACAGCGCCTGCCGCAATTCCGAAGGCCCGGCCATGGGCCGAACGCCGCGGCCGTGCACCAGCCGTACTTCGCCGTGCTCCTCCGAGACGACCAGAACGAGCGCGTCACTGCGCTCGGCCAGTCCCATGGCGGCGCGGTGCCGGGTGCCGAACGCCTTGGGGACGTCGCGGCGCTGCGTGAGCGGCAATACGACATTGGCCCGCGTGATGCGGTCGCCTTCGATCAGCACGGCGCCGTCGTGTAGCGGCGACGGTTTCTGAAAGATCGCCTGGAGGATCTCGGGGGTGATCGCGGCGCCCAGCGCGACGCCGTCGTCGACAATCTCGTGGATCGACTGCTCGCGGGCGAACACAATCAGCGCGCCGGTCCGCGACCGCGCCATGGCGAAAGCGGCCGCGCCGACCGCATCGTAGGCCGATTCCAGGATCGAGGTGCGTTTGGTCCAGACGCGCAAGCGGGTGTCGAGCCGCATCACCGCGCGCCGCAGCTCGGGCTGGAACAGCACCACCAGCAGCAAAATCACCACCAGCGCGGCTGCCTCGAGCACCCAAGCGGTGATGATCAGCTCGTAGTGGCGGGCCAGCAGCGCGGCGGCGTGCAGGCCGGCGATTCCCAGTACGATGCGCAGCGCCCGGGCGTCCTTCGCCCACGCCAGCACCAGGTAGAGGGTCACGGCCAGCACCAGAAAATCGACGGCGTTTTGCCAGCCCAGTCCCGTCAACAGCGGCATCAATCAGACCTCTCTCCGGCGCCGCCGCGCATCGCAGACGTTGCGCGCGCGCGCCAGCCGGTGGTTGCGGGTACACGTCACCCGCAGCTCTATACCGTGTGACGCAGCAGGCAGCGGTACGTTCCGTTACGCCCGGAACGTCCCACATCGAGGCCGTGGGTGTGAGCCGGCGCTGCGATCGGACGAGGCCCGTCGAAACTCCTGGCGGTGTAGCTTTTCCTGACTCTCAAAGGAGGCTGCCCAGGCTGTGGAAAAACTGCATTCAGGTCCGGCAGTGACGTCCTTCAACATAGCTTCGGCGGCGTGGGGCCCTACGTCGCGTCGAATCGCGACGCGGCAAACCTGGAGGTTCACGCCACGAGTGCGTTTTTTTGCTTCTGTGCCTTTCCCCCTGCCACGGAGCGCAGGCTGACGCCTGCGGCTCTGAGTGTGCTCGAAGCGCGGTTGCCGTAGTTGCGGGCACGAGCGGCCGATATGCAATGCGACCTTTGTTCGGCTCTGTGGAAGCGTGACCATACGCCCCTTCGCGTTGTGATCTACGGCCCCTCCCCGATCCGTCGTTCCCTGTTGTGCTGCGTCTAAACGAAGGGAGGAAACCCAGATGAGTACGAAGCTATTTGCGAATTCCGCCATTCTCGCCGCGGCGCTGATCGCGGCGTCCGCGCCGGCCGTACCCGCTCAGGCCGCGTCCAAACCCGCGGCAACCCAGCAGGCAGCGGCGCAATCGATGCCGGCGAAGGCTAATGCCATGCCGGCGAAAACGGAAGCGACACCAGCGATGCCGCCTGCCACACGCATGAAATCGACAGCTGTGCAGCCCAAGGCCGAGGCGGCGCAGGCCGATAAGCTTCTTCGCGACGTGGGCAGGGAAGCCGTGGCCGTTAGCGCCCACGCGCTGCGGCTTCAAGCTCTCTCGCGCGAATCGTCCACGACCTGGCAGGACTACGACCGCCAGTGGAACGAGATGATGCCCAAGGTCGAAGAGATGGATAGACAGGTGGCGCGGCTCGAGGCGATTCGCCCGTCCACTCTGCCGTGGCAGCAGGAGGCGATCGACCGCGGCCTCAGCCTGAGCGGAAAAGTCGGGGCCGATACCGACCAATTGCGCTCGTATATGAACGAGCACCCCAACGAGCTATCGAGCGCCCCGCTGAGGCAACGCGAACGTGACGTGGAACTCGCCGCGAACGAACTGGCCCAGGCGGTTCACGATGCAAGCACGGCGGCCAAGACGGCGTCGAAGCAGACCGCGGGCATGAAAAAGGCGTCGTGAGGAGGACGAACGCAAGCCACAACACACACCGGCACGGAACACGCTCTGACACGGAGCAAACTCTGAAACGAAGCGTGGGATACACCGACGCGAAGCGCAGGCCGCCACACGGGCGCATGCGGATACCGCGGCTCGACACCGGTGCCGTGGCGGACCTGCCTTCGCGATTAGGCCGGAATCGCCCGACAGGGCCGGATCCGAGGCTCTCCCGCGCCCTCAGCCGCCGGAGAAATCGGCACGGTGTCGCAATATCGAGCGTCTGCCGATCAAGGGGCAGTTGAACAAAGGATCGGCTGCTCAACGGCTTACGCTGACTCTGGACCGATATCGGGATTGGTACGCAGCTTGCAGACTAGGCAGATTCATAGGACGTGAAAGATGAACACCCAACTCCTCCAGCCTTCCACAACGACCTGCCCGCCGGCGCGGTTTCCGCCGGCCCGGGACGAGGACTATCTCGCTGTCGCGCAGAGCCACCACCGCCGGCTCTACGCCGCCACCTATCGCATCCTGCGCAATCACGATGAAACCGAGGACGTCATCCAGGAAGCGCATCTTCGCGCGCTCACGCACCTGCACCAGTTCTCGGGGCGAGGCCCGTTGAGCGCTTGGGTGATGCAGATCGCGATCAACCAGGCCCTGTCGCGGCTGCGGCGGCGGACGCCTTCGGTCGAACTCGACGGTTTGCCGCTGCGGTCGACGGCGCGCGACCCCGAACAGGAAACCGCGCGCCGGCAGATGCGCAAAATCATCGGCGAGGCGGTGCAGGCGCTCCCGCCCAAATACCGCAGCGTGTTCATGCTGCGCGAGGTCTACGACGAGGACACGGCGGCGGCCGCGGCGAGCCTCGGCGTCAGCGTCGAGTGCGTGAAGACGCGCCTGCACCGCGCCAAGGCGATTCTGCGGAGAAGGCTGATCTGCGATCTGGCCTCGACGCCGCCCGCCGAGGCGGTGCAGTCGTAACGTGCTCGATGGGGACAGGCCCCGCGTTTCGCGCCTCGATTTTCCCGAGGCATGCAGGGTTCGCCGGGTGCGAAGGACGGTGACTGTCCCCTTCCCGCATGGATTGCCTCGGCCTCAGGCGTTGGCGGCTTCGATCTCGGGGTCGGGCTCGTTGGCGATGCGGTA
Organism: Terriglobia bacterium; assembly: GCA_963824095.1. Lineage (GTDB taxonomy): Bacteria > Acidobacteriota > Terriglobia > Bryobacterales > UBA6623 > JBBDWJ01. Next base: position 275,941 of record CAWGNS010000008.1, read on the forward strand.
GACCGTGGCGCGGTTGATGCCCAGAATTTTCGCGGCCTGCACTTTATTGCCGCCGACGCGCTCCAGCACGCGTAGCACATAGCGGCGTTCCATCTCGGCGAGCGGCAGCAGTTCCTGGTTCTCACTCGGGACCTCGTCGGCGCGGGCGCGCAACCGTTCCGGCAGGTCGCGGACATCGATGCGCTCGCCTTCGGCCATCATGCAGGCGCTGCCCAGAGCGCTCTTGAGCTCGCGGACGTTGCCCGGCCACCCATAGCGCGACAGCACCACCTGGGCGCGCGGTGTGATGCCCCTGATCGGTTTGCCGTATTGCGCGGCGAATTGCTCGATGAAGAAACGCTGCAGCAGGGGCACGTCCTCCTGGCGCTCGATCAGCCGCGGCAGCTCGATCTCGACCATCGCCAGGCGGTAGTAAAGATCCTCGCGAAAACGGTTGTCGGCGATCATGTCGGGCAAGTGGCGGTTGGTGGCGGCGATCACCCGCACGTCGACTTTCTTGACCACCGGCGAACCGACGCGCTGGATCTCGCGGTTCTCGAGCACGCGCAGGATTTTGCTCTGCGTCTCGAGCGGCATTTCGCCGATCTCGTCGAGAAACACGGTGCCGCCGTGGGCGTACTCGAACAGCCCGACCTTGTCCTGCGCCGCGCCGGTGAAGGCGCCCTTGACGTGCCCGAACAACTCGCTCTCAAACAGCGTGGGGACGACGGCCGAACAGTTGCAAACCGCGAAGCGGTTGTTGGCGACCGGACTGAGCCGATGCAGTGCGGCGGCCACCAGCTCCTTGCCCGTCCCGGTGGAGCCGGCGACCAGCGCGGTGCGGTAGTGGGGCGCAATACGGCGGATGCGGTCGAAAACCTGCAGCATCAAGGGACTGCGGCCGATCATCTGCTCGAACTGATGGGTCTTGAGGATTTCCTCTTCGAGCTGCAGGGCCGCACGGCGCTTCTGCGCTTCGGCGACCAGCTTGCCGACGCGGTCGCGCAGCAGCTCGACCGAGACCGGTTTGGTGATGTAGTCGCTGGCGCCACGACGCACCGCCTCGACGGCGGACTCGGCCGAGTAATGCCCGGTGATCAGAATGACTTCGGTGTCGGGCGCCGCGTCGACGATGTGGTCGAGCACCTCGAGGCCGTTCATCGTCGGCATCATCAGGTCAAGCAGCACGACTTCCGGACGCCGACGCAGCACCAGTTCCAGACCCGCCTTGGCGTCGGTGGCGGTCAGCACTTCCACCGGATGCTGCTTGAGCGCCGCCTGAATCAGATCCAGACTGCCGGCGTCGTCGTCGATGGCTACGACCGTAACCACGTACGGCTCCATGGTCTACCCCTCTTCGGGTTCTGCCCCGCTATTGTACTTGCCCCCGTTTTGGCCCGGCGCCCTTTGGCTTGGCCCTCGCCGAGGACCCTTCTTGTAGGGTAATGCTTTTGCTGGATCCACCCTCGTTGGATCCACCCTCGGTTGCGATTCGTTCCCCCGCCTGCCGGCGACTGGCGCGATCCGGCGGCTCTTGGTTTTCTGCCCCGATTTGCTCTTAGGCTCCCGGCAGGTGTCCGCCGAGCAGCAGCCGCACCTGCCGGCGCAATCCTTCAGGGCGCACCGGTTTGGTGACGTAAGCGGTGAAGCCCGCCGCCAGGGCCTTTTCGCGATCCCCTTCCATGGCGTAGGCGGTCACCGCGATGATCGGCAGATGCGCAAACCCGCTGTCTTGGCGGATATGGCGGACCACCCCGAAGCCGTCGAGAACCGGCATGTCGATGTCGAGCAGAACCAGGTCGGGCCGTTCCTTGCGAATTTGGTCGAGCGCCTCCTGACCCTGGGTCGCCTCGACGATCTCGTAGGGAAAACACTTCAGAATGGCGCGCACCAGGTCGCGGCTGGCGCGATTGTCGTCAACGATCAGAACCTTGCTCATGATCTCATCTACCCCGCACCCTGGCGGTGAAAGCTCGGGTTGCCGGGGCTGCCTTCGCGGGCGCTCGCGGCCGGCATCGTGAAATAGAAGCGGCTGCCCTCGCCGGGCGCGCTTTCGACCCAGATGCGGCCGCCGTGCAGCTCCACCAGCCGCTTGGTGATCGACAGGCCCAGGCCGGCGCCTTCCTTGACGCCGCTGGTGGAGCGGCCGACCTGATGAAATTCCTCGAAGATCGCGGCATGCTCTTCCTGGGGCATGCCGATGCCGGTGTCCATCACCAGGAAACGCGCTTCGCCGTAGTCGAGTTCGGCGCTCACGCGCACCCTGCCGCGCGGCGGCGTGAACTTCACCGCGTTGCTGAGCAGGTTGTAGAAAATCTGCTTGAAGCGCGTACGGTCGGCAAACACCACGACCGCGGCGGGCACCTCGCCGCCGAGATCGACCTTCTTGCCTTCGGCCAGCGAGCGGGTGACCGACAGGACTTCCGAAATCGCGTCGGCGGCGGCGAACTCTTCGTGCACCAGCTCGATTTTTCCCGCTTCGATCCGTGAAAGATCGAGCAGATCGTTGACCAGCGCCAGCAGATGTTGCGAACCCTCCTGCACGTGGCGGACGTAGTCGCCGTAGGATTCCCCCAACGGCCCCTCGCCTTCCTCGGCCAGCAAATCGGAGAACCCGGCGATGGAATTCAGCGGCGTCCGCAGTTCGTGGCTGATGCGCGCCAGAAATTCGGTCTTCATGCGGCTGGCGCGGGCCAGCTCCTCGTTGCGCGAGGCCAACTGGCTGTTGACCTCGGCGAGCTGCGCGGTGCGTTCGATGATCCGGCGCTCGAGTTCCTCGTTCAGCCGCCGCACCTCGTTCTCGGCCTCGCGGCGCTCGGTGACGTCCTGCGCGATACCGGCGTGGCGCCAAACGCGGCCGTCGCCGTCGCGAATCGGAAAGCCGCGGTCCCAGATCCAGCGGATCGAGCCGTCCGGGCGGACGATGCGGTACTCCTCGGTGAACTCGCCTTCGCGGCTCAGGTCCGCCACCGCCGCCTCGACGCGTTCGCGATCGTCGGGATGCACCGCCAGAAAGCAGTGCGGGGCCTCGCGCAGGCTTTCGCGGCTGCGGCCCCAGACGCGTTCGAACGCCGGGCTGACGTAGATCACCTGCGACAGCTCGACGTCTTCCATCCAGAAAACCTCGTCGACCGTCTCGGCCATCTGGCGGAAACGCTCCTCGCTCTCGCGCAGCGCGGTTTCGGCCCGCCGCGCGTCGGTGACGTCGATCGAATAGGCGATCATGCCCAACGGCTCGCCGCCCTCGCCGCGCAGCAGCGACAGCGACAAGTGGACGTAGAGATCGCCGCCCGATTTCGTGCGCATGCGGACTTCGGATTCGTGCGTGCCGCGGGCGCGCAGCGGTTCGACGACGGCGCTCTCGAAGGCCTCCCGGTCGTCTTCGGGGTAAAGGAAGGAGATCGGGCGGCCGATGGCCTCCGCCTCGACGTAGCCGAACAGCCGTTCGGCGCCGCGGTTCCAGGTGGTAACGCGGCCGTCGATATCGGTGCTGACGACCGAATCGTGCACCTGGTCGAGAATCTCCGCTTGACGGCGAAGTTCCAGTTCGGCGCCGCGGCGTTGCTCTTCCTGCTCGATCGTTTCTAGCGCGAACGAGAGGTCCGAGGCCACTTCGTCGAGCAGGCCGACGGTCTCGTCGTCGAACAGACCCGGTTCGGCGGTGTAGACCGCGAAGGTCCCCAGCAGACTGCCGCGCACGCGGATGGGAAACGCCGCCGCGGAAACGTAGCCGCGCGCCAGCGCCGCGTCGCGCCAGGGAATCATGCGGGGGTCGCTGGCGATGTCGTTACAGACGAAGTGCGTCCCCTCGCGCAGCGCCACGCCGGCCGGGCCGCGGCCCGCGGGCTCGTCGGCGACCGAGATGTGCGCCTGCTGCAGGTAGCCCTCCTCTCGCCCCCACCATGCGGCCGGCTGAATCAGGCCGCTGGCCGGCTCGGGAAATCCGATCCAGGCCATTGCGAACTGGCCGTACTCGACCGCCACGCGGCAGACTTCGGGCAGCAGCTCGTCGCGGCTGCGCACCCGCACGATAGTCTGATTTGCCTGACTCAACACCGCGTAGAGCCGATTGAGATGGACCAGCCGGGCCTCGGAGCTCCGCCGTCTGCCGATCTCTCGCTCCAGGTGGTAGTAAACCGCGAACAGAATGCCCAGTCCCAACAGCGAGCCGACCATCAACGACAGAGCCGACACGCGCGCCACGCGCCGCTCCTCGGCCGCCCGCCGCGCCAGCAGGCCGCGCTCCTCCGTATTCATTTCGGAGATGTCGTTGCGGATCCGGTCGATGAGCTGCCCGTAACCGTTGGCGTACACGGCGAGCGCCTCGTCGGGCCCTTCGCTCTGGGCGACCTCCATCATGCGCCGCTGGAAGGGTGTCATTTTCGCGATGAGGTCGTGCAGCGCGCCGATGTGCTTCTGCTGCCGCGCATTGTCGGTGGTGAGCCAATCGAGGTCGCGCACGGCCGACTCGATCGAACGTATCGCCTGCTCGTGAAGCTGCTCGGCGCCGGGGATATCGAAGCGCCGCGAGGCGGTTACCGACTGATCCACCGCGATCAGCAGGTCCCCCAGGCGGTCGAGAATGCGGTAGGTGTGAGAGACCCAGCCGGCGGTCTCGATGAGGCGCGAAATGCTCCAGACCGACATCGCCGCCGCGGAGCTCAGAATCAGTACGGCCGCGCCGAAAGCCACTCGGACACGGTTGAGTCGTACGAATCGCATGTCAATCGATTCGTATTTTAGGCACGTGTTTGCCCGTACGGTCAAATACTACAATCCTTTGCCGAAGGCCTGTTTTTCCGGCTTACGGTGCACAATTTTCCGGCATCGTGCCGAAAAACTCAGCACTGGGTTCACAGGCCCACAGCCGGCGCTCCCAAACGGGATGCCTGTTGCTGAGCAATCCGATTTCCGTTCCGCGCGCGGCGGCATGGGCCGCGATCGCGGCGCCCTAAAATCGCCACGACCGGCGGCCCCGGCCTTATCGACCGAGCATTCTGCGGCGGCGGGGCGGCCGGCCGCTCCCACCGGAAACAACCAACGACCACGCCAAGCGCCGCGATAACCAGCACCGCGTCGCAGGAACGAGCATCCGCCACAGTGTCTAGCGAGGCGAACCGTCTTACGAGATGAACCGCTTTGCGAAAACGGAGCCAGGGTCGGAGGAACGGCCGGCCTTTTGGGCCTGCAACCCGGCCGCCCCTTGCGTTTCGGCGCCGAAGACGCCGAAGCTGTTGGACAGCACATCGCTCGCCGGGTGACACGAAATGCACTGTCCAACGACGACCCTTCGCAAACGACGCCTGCTGAGGTTCCTCGCCGCCGCCGCGGTCGGCATAGCGGCGGCTTGCTCCGGCGGTCACGCGCCGCCTTCGGAATCGAGCGTGACCGCTCAAATGCCGCCGACAAAGGTCTACTGGAACCGGCAGCCGTTGGGCGACAACGCTTTTGCGGCGCTGCCTTTGGGTTCGATCAAGCCGCAAGGCTGGCTGCGCCAGCAGCTTCGCATCCAGGCCGACGGACTCAGCGGGCATCTCGACGAGTTCTGGCCCGATCTGGGGCCCGACAGCGGCTGGCTCGGCGGCAGCAACGAGAGCTGGGAGCGCGGCCCCTACTACCTCGACGGACTGCTGCCGCTGGCGTATCTGCTCGACGACGCGGCGCTGATCGCCAAGGCCAAAAAGTGGGTCGATTGGACGCTCGAGCACCAGCGCGACAGCGGCGCGATCGGCCCCGACCCCAACAAGGGTAAATACGCCCACGAGTGGCAGGCCACCGACTGGTGGCCCAACATGATCATGCTCAAGGCGCTGACGCAGTATCAGGAAGCCACCGCCGATCCGCGCGTCATCCCGCTGATGACCAAGTATTTCCACTATCATCTGGCGCACGCCCAGGAGGTAAAACTGGTGCAGTGGGCGTCGTACCGCTGGGCCGAAGAAGTGCTCAGCATCGTCTGGCTGTATAACCGCACCGGCGACAAGCAACTGCTCGAACTGGCGCGCGCGCTGCATGAGCAATCGTTCGACTGGAAGGCGCACTACGCTGATTTTCGGTATCCGGGCAAGATCCAGAAGCAGCAGGCCAATCTATCGACGCACGTGGTCAACAACGCCATGGCGCTCAAGACCTCGGCGGTGTGGTGGCAGATCTCGGGCGACCCCTCCGACCGCACGGCCGTCGACCAAGCGCTCAGCGTGCTCGACCGCTACCACGGCCAGGTGAACGGCGTCCACGGCGGCGACGAACACTACGCCGGGGTCGACCCGACCCAGGGCACCGAGTTGTGCGCCGTCGTCGAAGGCATGTTCTCCTACGAGCAGTTGCTGTCGATCCTGGGCGACGAACGCTTCGGCGATCGGCTCGAAAAGATCACTTTCAACGCGCTGCCGGCCACTTTCAAGCCGGACATGTGGGCGCACCAGTACGATCAACAGGTCAACCAGGTGATGTGCAGCATCAACAAGCAGCGCAACTGGACCACCAACGGACCCGACTCGAATATTTTCGGGCTGGAGCCCAACTTCGGCTGCTGCACGTCCAACATGCACCAGGGCTGGCCCAAGTTCGCCGCGCACCTCTGGATGGCGACGCGTGATGAAGGGCTGGCGGCGGTCGCCTATGCGCCCTCGCGTGTCGACGCCAGCGTCCGCGGCAACGTCAACGTGACGATCGTCGAAGAAACCGAGTATCCCTTCCACGACGGCATTCGGCTGACCATCCACCCCGCGTCGCAGGTGACGTTTCCGCTGAAGCTGCGCATCCCCGGCTGGGCGGACGGCGCCCGGATCACTGTAGCCGGGGTTGCCGAACCATCGGTCGAACCGGGCTCGTTTCATTCGATCGAACGCGAATGGGCCGACGGCGACGTCGTCGAGCTGAGCTTTTCGCCGGCGCTACGGGCCGAGCGCGCTTACAAGGGCGGCGTCGTGGTCGAGCGCGGCCCGCTGGTGTTTGCGATGCCGATCGGCGAGAAGTGGGAAAAGGTCAAGGGCGAGGAGCCGCACGCCGATTGGGAAGTGCATCCCACCACGCCCTGGAACTACGGGCTGCGAATCGATACGGCCAACCCGGCCGGCTCGCTGCGGCTGGAGGAGAAGCCGGTCGGCGAGATGCCGTTTTCCCCCGACGGCGCGCCGGTCGTGCTGACCGCCAAGGGGCGCCGCATTCCGCAGTGGAAACTGGTGGCCGGTTCCGCCGGCCCGATGCCCCAAAGTCCCGTGAAGTCGAGCGAGCCCGACGAGGACATCAAGCTGATTCCCTACGGCAGCACCAACCTGCGGCTGACGGTTTTACCAAGAATCGCGCCGTAGACGCGCGCGGAACGGGCAAACCCGCCTGTACGGAAAGTTGCACCCGCGGTCCGGCGATTCACTGCCCCGCGAGCGGGACGCTAGAATAGTCACGAGATTGGGCATTCGCGTAAGCGCTGCCGCACCCTCGGCCTGGACGCCGGGCAAGCGAAACAATCAAAGACTCATGGCAACCATGAAAGATGTTGCCCGCCGTGCGGGTGTATCCATCGCGACCGTCTCGCACGTGCTCAATCAGACCCGCAAGCTGCGTCCGCAAACGCAGGAGCGGGTGCATCGGGCGGCCCGCGACCTGGGCTATGTTCACAACGCAACGGCCCGCAACCTGGCCCTTGGACACAGCAGCATCCTGGGCCTGGTAATCTCCGACATCCGCAACCCGTTTTTCCCCGACATCACGACCGCTTTCCAGGACCTCTGCCTGTCGCAAGAAGTCGATACGATCGTGATGAATACGAACTACGACTCGCACCGCACGCGCGCCTGCGTCAACCGCCTGCTGGCGCTGCGCGTCACCGGCGCCGCCATTCTGACCTCGCAGATCGATACGTCGATCATCGAATTGCTCTCGGAGCAGAAAGTCTGCGCGGTCTACCTCGACCTGGGCCGAGTCGACCGTTGGATCAGCAACATCGTCGTCGACTACGAGCAGGGCATCGTCGAAGCGCTCGAGCACCTGCGCGCGCTGGGGCACGAGCAGATCGGATTCATCGGCGGGCCTCAGCAGTTGTGGTCGGCCCGCCGGCGCAAGAAGGCGTTCCTGGCCTGCGCGGCGAAAGGGGGCCATGCCCTGGGGACCGCTATCGATTCGGATTTCACCGTGCAGGGGGGCTATTTTTCCTGCGCGAAACTACTGACCTCGGTTGCCCCCACGGCCATCGTCGCCGCCAACGACCTGATGGCGATCGGCGCCCTGCACTGCGCCTACGACCGCGGCCTCAAGGTACCTTCCGACGTCTCGATCATCGGCTTCGACGACATTCTGTTTGCGCAGCACACGCAGCCGGCGTTAACCACCGTGGCCGTGCCGCGCGCCGAGATCGGGCGCCTCGCCTTCCACGCGCTGTGGGAGATGATCAGCGAAAAGGCGGAATTCGGGGTCGAGCACCACGTGGCGACGCAGCTCGTGGTGCGTCAGTCCACCGCAAACAAAGCGGGCTAGCACCGCGGCGGAGCATAGGCCACACATCGCCCGCCTCATGCCTTTCCGTGCGCCTTGGGCCCCACGAAGTAACAAATCGCCACAACAGAGCCGCGGGCGTAGGCCGCCGGGCCGAAGCGGCGGGAAGGCGCGGACACAAAGAGGACCCCCCGTCGGCGCTGCACCTGGACCAGGAGCGCAAATTACCGGCGCCGGCTCGTTTCAACCGCGCTGCGTGCTGCTTCGGCCCGCCGGCTTACCAGGCTGCGGAAAAAGGGCATTGAGGTCCGGCCGTGGCATCCTCCAGCACAGCTTCGGTGGTGTGGGGCCCTACGTCGCGACGAATCGCGACGCGGCAAACCTGGAGGTTCGCGCCACGGCTGCGGTCTCTCGCCTCTGTGCCCTTTGGGTGCACCGGCTCAAGCTTGGCCTCCAGAGTTCTTTTTCCGCAGCCTGTTACGCCTGCGGCTCTGTCGATTCGATTCGTGGGCGTTTTGCGGTTTCCTGCCTTCTGTCTGACCGGCATCGAGGCCCGTAGTTTTTTTTGTCCCTCGACCCCTCCAGTTGTCGAATCTCACCCCGCCCGAGCGACTAGCTGATGGAAGCGGCAATTCCGGCCGCCAAACAAGGAGAAGACCATGAATACAACGGTCCCCGGAAACAACACCGCCGCGGCGGCGGCACTCGACAAAGATTTCTGCATGGAAAAACAGTCGGAGGATAAAACGATGCCAACGGCAACGCAAAGCGCGCCCGGCGCGAAGAAAAAACTGTGGGCCTCCCGCATCATGAGCGGACTGGCCGTGCTGTTCCTGCTGCTCGACGGGGTCATGAAGCTCATCAAGCCGGACGTCGTGGTGAAGGGGACCCTGGAGCTCGGATATCCCGAAAGCGCCATTATCGGCATCGGAATCGCGCTATTGGTTTCGACGGTCCTCTACGCGATTCCGCGCACCTCCGTCCTCGGCGCGGTGCTGCTGACCGGCTACCTGGGCGGCGCGGTCGCGACGCACGTGCGCGTCGGCAATCCGCTGTTCAGCCACGTGCTGTTCCCTGTCTATTTCGGCATTTTGATCTGGGGAGCGCTGGTGTTGCGCGACACACGGCTGCGTGCGCTTCTCCCGCTCACCAGCCAAGACGGGCGTTAGCAGGCGGCCTGTACCGCGGCGGGCTGGAGCCGACCCGCTCGATCACGATCGCACCGGCGTTGCTCGACCCGGTCATTGGATCGACTCCACCGCCGTGATCTTCGAGTCGGCCGAAAATTTGTGGTAGTCGCTGGTGGTCGTCACGATCTCGCGGTGGACGCCTTTGACTAAGCCCAGGCGCGCCTGGAAACGGACGATCAACTGATGGAGCAGCCACACGTCGTCATTGACGTGGGTCTGTTCGAACTCGAGGACCGCACCGCGGTTGAGCCTCAGCAAAAACCATCCGAACGAGACGTTGTCGATGGTCTTGGCTTTGACCCGCACCCAGCCGTAGTCGTCCTGGGAAATCCACAGCGTGCCGCTCAGTTTGCCGAGGAACTTCGTCCGGCCGCTGTGCGGCTCATAGTCGGGATTGGGTTCGGCGGCGATCACCCAGGTTGCGGTTCCGCGCACCGGCTCCTCGCGCAGAATCTCGAAGTCGAAGGCTTCGGGGATCTCCGCCTCGAACTCGCGCTGCTTGGTTTTCTCCTGCTGCCGTTTGGCAAGCCGTTTCTCACGCTGCTCGGGAGTCTCGCGGCTGAGTTCCTCGATGTTCCTGGCGAGTTTGCGTTGCTGTTTGCGCTCCTCGTCCGGCGGCAGGGGCCGGCCGTCGCGCGCGATCAGGCGCCGATACGACGAACCGTCGAGCAAGGTTACGTCATAGGTCTTCGAGGTCGAGGATTGCATCGTGCCGTCCGGCCCCAGCCGGCGTTTCTCGCGACGCTCCCGAAAGGTGTATTGTTGGGCCTTTTCCATGTTGGCCTTGTCGAGTTCGATGGCGCGGCGAACGATCTCACGAGCGTGCGGATCGCCCGCCGCGCTCAGCGTCGGAATCGTGGCCAGCAGCGCGACAAACACCCCGGCCGAGACGAAAGAAGACCGCGCTATGATTTTCATGAGTCCCTTTTAACGACTACGGTGAGCGTCCGGCCCGGGTTTCCGGTGTTGCGCGGAGGGCCTGTCGCCGATGTTCGCTCGATCGCGTCTACCGGGAGCAGTCCATTCAGGTCCCGCTACGATGAGCCAAGACACCACAACCCGCACGCACCTGCCTGCTTGCGAGGGCTATAACCGTTGGGCGCCGCTCTACGACCGCGAACAGAATCCGCTGATTGCGCTCGAGGCTCGCGAGATGGAGCGCCGCCTCGGGCCGGTCTCGGGCCTCGACGCGATTGACCTGGGCTGCGGCACCGGCCGGCACGCGCTAGAACTGGCCGCGGCGGGGGCGCGGGTCACCGCCGTCGATTTTTCGGAAGGCATGCTGGCCCAGGCGCGGAGCAAGCCCGGCGCCGCGAACGTCCGCTGGCTGCAAGCCGATCTGACGCGCCCGCTGCCGCTCGACAGCGGCGCCTTCGATCTGGTCGTTTGCGCCCTGGCGCTCGAGCACGTCGCGAACCTCGCCGGCCCATTCGCGGAAATCGCCCGCCTCTGCCGGCCCGGCGGCCGCATTCTGATCGCGGAGATGCACCCGGCGCAATGGCTGGCCGGCGTCAGCGCGCATTTCCACGACCCGCTGAGCGGCGAAGAAGTGCGGCCGCAAAGCATCCGCCACACCGTCAGCGAGTTCGTGCTGGCGGCCTTGCGCGCCGGACTGCACATCGAGGATCTAGCCGAACGCACGCCGGGAGAGGGCAAGCGGCCCGACTGGCCGATGCTGTTCTGGATGGAGTTGCGGCCGAAGTAGCGGCCTTCCGGAACGCACGTCAGGCGCGGCGCCCGTTGCCCGCGAGCCGGCGGGAACGCTTATTGCCGGCCGTGCGCGTTGGCGCCGATTCCTACCGTCTTGTTGGTCGTAATCAAGCCTGCCAACAGTGTGCCAACGATCCCGATGTGATAGGCCACGTCGGGGATCGTGCGGGGACCCACGCCGATCACAATCGTAAAAATCCCGACCGCGGTTCCGAAGAGCGCGAATCCCTGCGCCGCCAGGCCGATCGTACGCGTCGATTGCGGGCGAATCGAGGTCAACAGCAACCCAATCAGCAGAACCGTGGCGATCACACTCTCGGCAATGCCGGCCTTGAGATGCTCATAGCCGCCCATCAACACTCCGAAGTGGATCAGAGCGGCGGTGAGAAACGCGCCGCCCTGAAGCAACAAAAAGAGCCGAACTGCTTTGGTCATGATGGGATACCTCCGAAATCACGAACGGGCTGCGTCCGCGGAGGCCTCGCTCAGGTTCCTCCGCGGCCGAGCCCGGGACACCCGCCGCGACACGGCGGGCGGGTTCCAGGCGCAAAGGGCAGGCCGGCTATCGCGAGGCGCCGACGGCCGAGCGTGCTTCCCACACCCCGCTCGCCGCCGCTTCCCGCGCGTACTCCGCGAAATCGCGCGGCTCGCGTCCCAGGGCGCTCCGCACGCCGTTCGCTAGCCGCGCGTTGCGGCCATCGAGCACCGATCCGAACAGGTCGGTCAGCGCCAGCGCCTCTTCCTCGGGAACGCCCTGCTCGATGAGGCCATCGGCATAGCGCTCGGGCGAAACCGGCACGTAGCGGATCTCACGGCCCGTCGCCTCGGCAATCTCGGCGACCGCATCGGCGAAGGTCAACAACCGCGGCCCGGTGACCTCGTAGATCCGCCCGGCATGGCTGTCGTCGGTCAGGGCGGCGACGGCAACATCGGCGATGTCTTCGGCGTCGATGAACGGCTCGGCCACGTTGCCGGCCGGGAAAGCGACCTCGCCCTCGATCACCGGATCGAGCAGGTAGCTCTCACTGAAGTTCTGGCAGAACCAGCTCGAGCGCACGATCGTCCAGCGCGCGCCGCAGCGCTGCACCGCCTCCTCGGCGCGCTGGGCGCCCTCTTCGCCGCGGCCCGACAGCAGCACCAACCGTCGCACGCCGCATTCGACGGCTTGCTCGGCAAACAGGCGCACCGTGTCGACCGCCCCGGGGAAGGCCAGGTCGGGGTAGTAGCTCATATAGACCGCCTGCACGTTTTCGAGGACCGGCAGCCAGGTCTGCTGGTTCTCCCAGTCGAAGGCAGGCCGGCCCGAGCGCGAACCGATCCGCACCCACACCCCGAGGTCGAAGAGCCGCTCGGCGACGCGCCGCCCGGTCTTGCCGGTGCCTCCCAGAACGAGCGTCATAGGATGATTCCGTGAATCGTTCATGCCTGTTTTCTCCTTTCGCGAGATCGTTTATGAATCCAATATCACTGACCTTATTCGGACTACCAATGCCTGTATGTCTTCCATATTTGCCGATAGTCCACACATGGCAGGCGTATCGGCCTTCTAGGCACATACTCAAGGACATGCACGTCGCCCTGCCTCCGCTGGCAGACCCTCTCGGGGAGGCCCTTCATTTCCTACGGATGAGCGGCATCTTTTATTGCCGCCTTGGCTACGAATCCGAGGCCGCCTTCAGCCGCGCCTTCAAGCGCTACGTTGGTGCCGCTCCCGGCGCGGTCCGCCGCGGCAGCCGGGGAACGGAGGCGGCGTGGGCCGGAAGCGATTCCGGACGCGCGCGCCGGCAAGGGGCGGCTCGGTCGCGCGAGACGGATTCGACAGGTCGGGGTTCGAACGACACGGCAGCGCGGTAGGCGGCGTCGCGTGGTCACGACTCCGTCCTCCCATCCCTCACCGGTTGCACCTCCGCCGCGGATTCCATCTCCTCATCGATCGGGTGCTCCATCACGGGGCGGATCTCGATGGTCGCCACGGAGCTGGCGCCCAGCAGGCGGCCGGCGATCGCGATCGCTTCGTCGAGGTCCGGCACGTCGATCAAGCTATAGCCGCCGAGTTGCTCGCGCGTTTCGGCGAACGGGCCATCGGTCACGATCCTCCTGCCCTCGCGCACGCGCACGGTCGTCGCCGCCGTGGTGGGGTAGAGCGGGCCGCCGCCCAGGTATTGCCCCTTTTCGGTCAGCTCGGCGGTCAGCGGCTTGCAGTCGGCGATCTCCCGGCGCTGGCCGGCCTCGCCGAGCGCCGCCCACTTCTGTTCGTTCAGATACACCAGCAACATATACTTCATGCGTTTACGCCTCGCGATTCGATTCGTGCCTCCTGGCGCATCGCCAGGCCGAGCCGGCGGTCCTCCAGGGGCAGGTTCGGACAACCCGGCATTCGGGGGAATCCGGGCGCTCGCGCACCGCCGGGCCGGCCTCGAGACCGCGCCGTCTTACCCCTATGTCGAATCAGGGACGCCGGAATCGACACCCGGGCAGGACACTCTTTACCATGAGGAAATGCTCCAGAACGCCGACGAGGCTGTCGAGACGCTCTACCGCTCCGATTGGGGCCGCATCGTCGCGACGCTGATCCGCCTGATCGGCGATTTCGAGGTGGCCGAGGAAGCGGCGCAGGAGGCCTTTGCGGCCGCCGTCCACCAATGGCGCAGCGAAGGCGTGCCGGAATATCCGCGGGCCTGGGTCATCCAGACCGCGCGCCACAAGGCCATCGACCGGCTCCGCCGCCAGACGCGCTTTGCGGAAAAGCTCGAGACCTACACCGCCGAGGAGGCGGGCCGCACCGTCGCCGAGCCGGACTACGACCCCAACGAAATCCCCGACGACCGCCTGCGGCTGATCTTTACCTGCTGCCACCCGGCGCTGGCGCTCGAAGCGCAGGTGGCGTTGACGCTGCGCACGCTCGGCGGACTCGAAACCGAACAGATCGCGCGCGCGTTTCTGGTGCCGACCGCGACGATGGCGCAGCGGCTGGTGCGGGCCAAGCGCAAGATCCGCGACGCTCGTATTCCCTATTCGGTGCCCGGCACCGGCGACCTGCCCGAGCGGCTCGATGCCGTTCTGACAGCGATCTACCTGATTTTCAACGAAGGCTACGCGGCCACCAGCGGAGAGCCGCTGGTGAAAACGGATCTGTGCGCCGAGGCCATCCGGCTGGGCCGACTGGTGCGGACCTTGATGGCCCCGCGGCCGCCGGCCGAGGCGACCGGCCTGCTGGCGCTGATGCTGCTGCACGATGCGCGGCGCGAGGCGCGGCTCGACGCGGCCGGCGACCTCGTGGTTCTCGAACAGCAGGACCGCACGCGCTGGAATCAGCCGCAGATCGCGCAGGCGCTGCCGCTGGTCGAGGAGGCCCTGCGCGGCGGCCCCGGCCCCTATGCAGTGCAGGCAGCGATCGCGGCGCTGCATTGCGAAGCCGCACGGGCCCAGGACACGGACTGGCCCCAGATCGTGCAGCTCTACGACTTGCTCGAGCGCCTGCAGCCCTCGCCGATCGTCTCGCTGAATCGAGCCGCGGCGGTCGCCATGGCGGATGGCCCGCGGCCGGCGCTGGAGATCATCGACGCCCTCGCGGCCGGCGGAGAACTCGACAACTATCACCTGCTGCACGCCGCCCGCGCCGACCTGCTGCGCCGTCTCGGTTCCGCGGACGAAGCCGCGCAGGCCTACCAGCGCGCGCTGGCGTTGGTCGGAAACGGCAGCGAACGGCGCTTTCTGGAGCGCCGCCTGCGCGAGGTTCGCGCCGCAGGGGTGTGACGTTCAGTCCGATCGCGCGATGGTGGGACCGGAGCGCAACAGTGTGAGAGTCGCGGAGCGGCTCAGAGATGTAGGCCTCAGAAGCACCTCGAGGCGGAGAGCGGTCAGCCGCTGATGGGAAACCGCATCACCTGCTGTTGCGCGGGCGTCAACGAGTCCCAAACGGCGCACGGAATGGAGTGGACCTCGCGGCTGCTGTCCGAATACCAACAGCGCACATAGCGGATGCTGACGAGGGCGCGCGGTATATCGGTCGTGTTCGGAGAGCCGCGGTGCAGTGCCCAGGGGTGCCGGATCAAAACGTCACCGATTCCCAAGGGTACGGGCTGCATCGCAATTTGACCCGACTCCACCGCCTGCAGAGCTTCCTCCCGCACCATGCGGTGCGTGCCGGGCGCAATTTCGATCGGGCCGCTCTCGGGCGTGATCGGCGCCAACCCGAAGCTCGCCACCAGCGCATAAGCGGGGAGCAGCAAGTCGGGGGCTTCGCTAAACAGCGGCCGGCGATAGTCGACGTGGACGCCCTGGTACTCCGAGCCCCGCAGCGCTACATCGCAGCCCCACTGATCCGCCACGACGGTGTCGTCCATTGCGCCGCGAACCATCTGAAGCACTCCGCCATCCAGGATGAACTCGGGACCCAGGCACGGCAGCTCAAAGGGCAGCGGGAGAAAATGGCGATGCGGGCCGCGGTTCGGCTCGTGCCCATTCGATGCGAGATAGGCGTCGAGCAGCGGCCAAAACGCAGCGCGGCATGCGTCGATGGCCCGCGGCGCAAAATGCTCCCGGAGTAGACAGTAGCCTCTGTCCCGGATCTCCGTGACCTTGTCTGGAACCGTCACCTTCGCATCGCCCATGTTTTCACCCCTGCCCACCCCTGTCGTTCACCAACGGGGACCGCGAGGAGGGCTCGAGCGCTAAAACCGGTGTGTTACGGCGCTAGCGCCGGCTCGTCAAGCACCACTGCCAACGCGTGGGGGCCCGCTGGCTCACGCCCGCGGCTCTGTTGGCGGGCCCTTACGATCTCGCGGAAAGGTGATCTTGCGCAAACGCGGGAACCGGTAATCCCTCGCACCCGGCCCGGATCCGCCGGCGCGGCGTCCGTTACGGCGTCTTCCCCAGCACGCGGCCCGGCAACTGCCGGACCGCCCGCACTTCGATGCAACCGACCTGTGCCGGCGGAATCCCCGCGGCGATCTCGACCGCCTCGTTGAGATCCCCGGCGTCGATCAGGTAGAACCCGGCCAATTGCTCTTTGGTCTCGGCGAAGGGGCCGTCGGTTACCGCTACCTTACCGTCGCGAACCCGCACCGTCGCGGCCGTCTCGACCGGCGCCAGGGCCTCGGACGCCAGGCAGCGGGCGTCGCGCCGCAGCTCCTCGTCGTAGGCCACGCATTCCTCGTCCGGCATGGCATGCAGCTTTTCCTGCTCGCCATACACCAGGCACAAGTACTTCATCGCTTCTCCTTCGTCTGGACGCGCCTCTGTGGATACGCTTCTCGTTCATCTGAACCCGCCGCCGGCCCGGTTGTGGTTCCACCCTTGGGTCGCGTGCCACCCAAGCCAGCACCGCACTTTCAGGATAGGCCGCTTTCAGGACCGGCGGTAGCGCCTTACGGTTACCGGCACGGTTTACCCGAAGTACCGTGTATACTCTCATGATGCCGGAGGGTCCAGACCGGAGGTTCCGGTTTCCCGTGTTCCGGTCGGCAACCCTCCACGCATCCCCATACATCAAACGAATTCAAGTTGGAGCCGAGGAGAAATTCTATGGCGCTAGCAGATGTAGCCAGTGGACTCGTGAAACTTTGCCGCAAAGGCAAGTTCTTTAACGCTGTCGAGAAATTTTACAGCGACGATATCGTCAGCATCGAGCCGGTGGGCGGACCGCAAATGCCCGCCGAGCAAAGCGGCATCGAGGCTGTCCGGGCAAAGAACAGATGGTTTGAGGAGAGCTTCGAAGTGCACTCGGTGCAAGTCGAAGGCCCCTTCCTCGGCCGCGGCCAGTTCGCGGCGCACTTCACCCTCGACGTCACCCAAAAAGCGTCGGGCAAGCGAGTTTCGATGAACGAAATGGCGCTCTACACGGTCAAGAAGGACAAAATCGTCCGCGAGGAGTTCTTCTACAACGCGATGTCGCAATAGGGACGGCATCGGCGCCGGGAAACCTGGCGACGGACCTTCCACTGCAACCGTGGTCGCTGCAGAGCCGCCGCCCGCAATGTAGCGCGGGCTTCCGGCCGGCGGCGTCGGCGTGCGCACCGACGTTCCGCCCACCGCCCGAACGTCATCGACCAAAGGGTCAACGCGCCAGGCCTGCGCGCAGATCAAGGTCCGCTCCCCGGCGGGTGCTACGGTTCCAGCAAGCCGCCGCCGGGGTATTTCTCTTCCCCGCTCTATTACGCTAGTCTGGTAACGGGTTGCCAGCGCCCGCAGCAAACCCACCAACGCCGGCAGTACGTCCGCCGGACCACCGGCAGCCCTCGGGGAGCGGCTTGGATCGATGGGAGTGGCGGCGGTTCGCCGCAGGCTTGCCCGGCCGCGGCCGACACGGCCGACACACTCGCCGGCTGGGGTTCTACTTTGAAAAGCGGGATTATCGACCGCAAATCTGACCCGAATCGACCGGCGGTACGTAATCACTGAGAGCCGCCCACGGCGATCAGGCCGCCTTTGAGGGAGCGCCTATCGAGTCCGGCCGGATGGTTCGTTCCACGAAGGAGATTCTCGGATGAGAGACCCGGAACTGAAGCGTAGAACCTTCCTGCAGTCGCTGGCGGCCGGAGCCGGAGCTGCACTGCCCACCGCCGCGCTCTCGGGGGCCGCGCTGCCGGGGGCGACACGGTCCGGAGCCGCGCCGTTGGCCGCCGCCGCGGCGCCACAGGCCTCCGCGGGCGGCAAGCGTTTCCGCATGGGATTTATCGGCATGGGACGCCAGGGCCGTTCCGACATGCGCGCCGCGATGCGCAGCGGCGGTGTCGAGGTGGTCGCCATCTGCGACGTTTACGAGCCGAATCTCCAGTTGGCGCAGGAAATGGCGCCGCAGGCGCGCGTTTACCACGACTTTCGCAAGCTGCTGGCCGCCGACGATATCGACGCGGTGGGCATTGCCACACCCGACCACTGGCACGCCTACATGGCCATCGAAGCCTGTAAGGCCGGCAAGGACGTCTACGTCGAAAAGCCGATCTCGGTGACCGTTCACGAAGGGCGCATGATGGTCGAGGCCGCCCGCAAGTACAACCGCGTGGTGCAGGTCGGCACGATGCAACGCTCCGGCGACCATTTCCAGAAGGTCGTCCAGATGATCCAGGACGGCAAGATCGGCAAAGTGACCTTTGTGCGGACCTGGAACTACAGCAACCAGTATCCGGGCGGCATTGGCAACCCGCCCGATAGCGCTCCGCCGCCCGGCCTCGACTGGGAGATGTGGCTGGGGCCGGCGCCCGAGCGTGCCTTCAACAAGAACCGCTTCGGCGTCGACCCGCACGCCTTCTCCCATTTCCGCTGGTTCTGGGACTACGCCGGCGGCATGATGACCGACTGGGGCGTCCACCTGCTCGATATCGTGCTGTGGGCGATGCAGGTCGACGGACCTAGTGTTATCAGCACGTTAGGCGGCAAATTCGCCATCGAGGATAACCGCGAAACGCCCGACATCATCGAAGCCAGCTACGAGTTTCCGGGCTTTATCTGCGTCTACGAGAACCGTATTGTCAACGGCCAGTCGATGTTCGACCAAAGCTACGGGATCCTGTTCCACGGCACCAAAGGGACCCTGTTTGTCGACCGCAGCCGCTGGGAGATCCTGCCCGAGATGACACAGGAGGAGGGCTCTCGGGACCAGATCGCGCAGATCCCCGCCGAAAAGGGTACGTCGGGTAACAATTCCCTCGACGCTCACTGGGTGAACTTCGTCGACTGTATGCGGACCCGTGAGAAACCGATCAGCGACATCGAGGTCGGGCATCACTCGACGGCCACCTGTCTGCTGGCCAACGTTTCGCTGCGCAGCCGCCAGCGGGTCGATTGGGACCCCAAGACCGAGACCACCCCCTCCAAGGAGGCCCAGACCTACTTGCAGCGGGAGCATCGCGCGCCCTGGAAATTGAGCCTCTGACGGCTTTTTGCGGGCGAGCGGTGTCTTATGGAACAGAGAGAGTCGAACCGAGGCCGGGGATTCGCTTGGGCCGCCAGTGAATGGACCTCGCTAAGTTATTGATTTAAAAAAGGTACGAGACTCCCGCCGAGGGCCGAGGGGCTCGCACCGGCAGGCAGGCCAGATTGCCTGACGGGTTGGCTCGCTTGAATGCGATATCCCGCCCAACCCAAGGGAGAGACCGTTCTATAGATTTGGAACCGAACCCGTTACCCGTGCGTCGAACATGGCGTGGGCAATACATTAACTGCCACTCTGCCGGTCGACTCCGGGGCACAGGCCGCCAGAGCTAAGGTGGGATTCAAAGACAGCCCCGAGGCGGAAACCATCCGCCAGTGCCAACTGGGAGACCAGGCGGCGTTCCGGCAGATTGTCGAGCGCCATCAGTCCAAGGTCTTCTCGATCATCTACGGCATCGTGCGCAACCGCAACGACGCCGAGGATATCGCCCAGCAGGTCTTCGCCAAGGTCTATCTGTCGATCAAGGGATTCGACTTTCGCTCCTCGTTGATCACCTGGATCTACAAAATCACGGTCAACGAGTGCTACGATTACCTGCGCAAACAGAAGGTGCGCCGGCTGGTCTATGAGAGCGACCTGGGCGAAGAAGATGCCCGCACGATGGAGAACTCGGAGATCGCCGTCGAGAAGCGGCCGGCGGTCGACACGCGTCTGGAGCGGCGCGACTACCTGATGAAGCTGCTCTCGAAGGTCTCCGAAGAAGAACGCATGTTACTCATACAAAAGGAAGTCGAGGGCCGCACGGTCGAGGAATTGGCCGAGGCCACTGGGCTCAACGAGAATACGATTAAGGTAAAATTGTTCCGGGCTCGGCAAAAGCTCATCAAGGCTGCGTCGAAGCTCGAGAGGAAGATTGCCTGATGTGGGGTCACGGCGGACAGCAATCCGGAAGCAAGCGGCACGGTGTGGGGAGCCAAAACCATGGATTCGTTTCTGCGTGACATCCTGGAGGACTACCTTTCGGGGAATCTGAACCGCGCTCGAAAAGCGGAACTGGAGATTCACCTGGCGCGGCATCCCGACGCCGCCGAGGAACTGGAAGATTTCCGCCGGACGTCTCTGCTGCTGGCGGAACTGCGGGCTCCTCAGGAGGTGACGGGTCCCGAGGCCGGCTTCTACGCGCGTGTGCTGCAGTGCATCGATCAGCAGCGCGCCGAGCCGTTCTGGGCGTTTTTCCTGCGGCCCCTGGTGATTCGACGCCTCGCTTTTGCCTCCCTGATGTGGCTGGCTTTGGTCGGCTCCTACGTGGTGAACTTCAGCAATCCCTCCGAGGAAATCGGCCACCGGCTGGCCGAAGCGGTGTTGACGGAGCGGCCCGCCTCTGACTATTATCGGGTCCGTCTGGGCAATAACCTGGAACAGAATCGCGATTCGATGCTGGCCGTCGTCATGACGTCCGGAGAATAACCCCCGCGGGTAGCGACCCTATGGAACCATCCAAGAACAAGGCCTTTGCGATCTTGGTGGCAGTGTTCCTCACGGGCGTCGTCTCGGGGGGCGTCGGCCTGCGGATCTACTACCAGCAAACCGCCAGCGCCAATACCGATTCCCAGCACATCGATCTGCACGCGCAGCCGGGAGTGGTCGCCAAGCACCTTCGCGACGAATTGAGCCTCACCGAGAGCCAGGTGGCGCAGGTCACCGACGTGCTCGATGAATGCATCATGCGCGAAGCCGATCTGCTGATGCAGACCAAGCAACTCAAGTCCGAAGCCCGGCAGCGTATTCTGGAGTTGCTCAACGAGCAGCAACGCAAGAAGTTCATCCAGGTCATCGACAAAACTTCCTCGCAGTAGCGCTTCCCTCCTAGCGAACCCGTATCTCTTTTGGAACCGTGCCTGTGCGGCGTCACGCCTCGCGGTGGCCTGGGCACATTTGCGGCCAGGCCGGTTCCGATGAAGCCCGCAGGTCTCTGCGAGCCCTGCGCTACGGGGCGTGGGGACGAGCACCGCAGTGGGACCACCGGAAAACAGAGCCGCGGGCGTGAGCCTGCGGGCTGAAGTGGCACCGACGCTGACGGAACCGGCACCCAGTCCCCCAGACCCTCCTGCGGCTTCGGCCCGCCGGCTCACGCCTGCGGCTCTGTCTTTTTGGGAAGCGTCAGGCAACGGGTCAATTCCGCCGTGCTGGGGATCGTCTCGGGCGGCAGATGGGCCAGGGCTCCATCGTTGCGTAGGGTCGCGAAGCCGTGCACCAGCGACCAGCTTGCCAGCGCGAAGCGAAACGCGGCGGGGTGGCCTGGCGGCAGCTTCACCTCCTGGGCCGCTCCGTTGAGCAGCAGCGTGAAGCTGTGTTGCGACGCTTCGAAGAGGCCGGGATACGACTCGGCACCCAGCGGTTTGGAAAACATCAGCCGCAGCAGGTTGGGATGGCCTGTCGCGAACTCGACATAGGCGTCGCCCATCGCCCCAAACCCTTCGCAATTCTCGAACAGCCTCGACAACTCGCGAAACCCTTCTTCGGCGATCGCCGCCAGCAGCTCGGTCTTATCGGCGAAATGCCGGTAGGGGGCGTTGGGGCTGACGCCGGCGCGGCGCGCCAGCTCGCGCAGGCTGAGCCCCTCGATGCCCTTGCTTTCGAGCAACGTGCGGGCGGCGGCCAGTAACACCGGCCGCAGCGAGCCGTGGTGGTAGGTCTTGCGGGGGCGGCGGGCGGTCCCTCGAACATTCATGTTGACATTGTACACATTCGGCGTTAATCTAAATGTGGACGGTGCATACATCATGCAGAACCAATACGACCTCATCGTGATCGGATCGGGAATGGGCGGCCTCACCGTCGCCAGCCTGATGGCGCAGCGCGGCAAGCGCGTGCTGGTGCTCGAACGCCACTTCAAGGCGGGCGGCTTTACCCACACTTTCCAGCGCGGCCGTTTCCACTGGGACGTCGGGCTGCACTACGTCGGCGAAATGGGCGAAGGATCGACGATGCGCGGACTGTTCGACCTGGTCACCGGCGGGCGCGTGCGCTGGTCGCCGATGCCCGACCGTTACGACCGCTTTCGCTACCCGGGGCTCGAGTTCGACGTCCCCAGCGGCAAGCGGCGCTTCGTCGAGGCGCTGACCGAGCGGTTTCCCCACGAGAGGCGCGCCATCCGGCGCTACGTGCGCGATGTACGCCGGGCCGCCCTTGGGTTCACGGCGCAGACCATGCGCAATAACGGCTCGGCGGTGGCGCGCGGCATCGGGTGGTTGGCCGGGCGCGTTCTGCGCTGTGACATGCAGCAAACCACCAAGGCGTATCTGGAGGGGCACATTCGCGACCCACGGCTGCGGGCGCTGCTCGCCTCGCAATGGGGCGATTACGGGTTGCCGCCGGAGCAGAGCCCCTTCCCTCTGCACGCGCTGATTGCCACGCACTACCTGGAGGGAGCGTGGTATCCGGAAGGCGGCGCGGGCACCATCGCCGACGCGGTACGCGGCATTGTCGAAGCGCACGGCGGCAAATTCCTGTTGAGCCGCGAGGTCGCCGAGGTACTGATTCGCGACGGCAAAGCGGCCGGCGTGCGGCTGAGCAACGGCGAGGAGTATTTCGCGCCCGCGGTGGTTTCCAACGCCGGCGCCGCGGTGACGTACCTCAAACTGGTTCCCGACGGCTACCCGATCGCGTTTCGCGACGATCTAAAGCGGTTCGTCGAAAGCCATCCGCCGACGTCGGCGATCAGCCTCTACATCGGATTCCGGCGCGACCCGCGCGAACTCGGTTTCCAGGGCGAGAACTATTGGCTCTATGGGGATCTCGACCACGACCGCACGTTTGCCGAACGCGACGCCTGGATCCGGGACGGGCGGCCGCGTATGGCCTACCTGTCGTTCCCGTCGCTAAAAGATCCGCGGGCGAAGTCGCATACGGCCGAGATCCTCACCATGGCGGGCTACGAGACCTTCGCGCGCTGGCGCGAGCAGCCCTGGCTGCGGCGCGACGCCGACTACAAGGCGCTCAAGGAGCGCCTGGCCGACACCCTGATCGAGTACGTCGACCAACAGTTCCCCGGATTCGCCGATCTGGTCGAGTATCGCGAGTTGGCAACGCCGTTGACCAACGAATCGATGACGGGGCACGTGCGGGGCGGGATCTACGGCTTGCCGGCGGTGGCCGAGCGCTACCAGCCGCGCAACCGCGCCTGGAGCAGCGCGCGCACCCCGCTTCCAGGGCTCTATCTGACCGGCGCGGACACGAGCAGCCTGGGCATCGTCGGCGCGCTGATGGGAGGCGTAACGACCTTGAGCTGGCTGCCAGGCGGGCTCTCGACGCCGGCGATCTTTCGTGAAGCCGCAAAGCGGCAGAAGGCTGCTCAAGCGGGCCCGGCGCCGGCGGTTCTCCCGGCCGGATCGCTGGTTTGACGGGCTACGGGAAAACCACTCAGGCCTTCACGTTGCTGGGGTCGAACACCGGGATCTGCTCGACGATGGTGATTCCAAAACCTTCCAACCCGACCACCTTGCGGGGGTGGTTGGTCAACAAACGGATGCGGCGCAGTTTCAAGTCGGAAAGGATCTGCGCCCCGATGCCGGATTGATACTGCAAGCGGCGCTGCGTCTGCAGGCTCTGCTTGTAAGGCTCCTTGGGGTGAGCGACGATGCGCTGCAGTCCGTCGCCGAGCCGTTCGAGGCCATAGCCCAGGCCAGTCTGATGCAGGTAGACCAGAACGCCGCGGCCTTCGGCGGCGATGCGCTCCATCGATTTCGCGATCAGTTCGTAGGTGGGTTCTTCGGCCGAGTGGAACACGTCGCCCATCAGGTTGTGCGAGTGCATCCGAACCAGAACCGCGTCGGCGTTTTCGACGTCGCCCTGCACCAGCGCCAGATGGACTTCCTGGTCGAGCTCGCTGCGGTAGGCGATCGTGCGGAACTCGCCGTAAGCGGTTTGCACCACGCCTTCGGCGAAGCGCTCGACGTAGTGCTCGTTCTCGAGGCGGTAGCGGATCAGTTCCGCCACGGTGAGCATTTTCAGCTCGTGCTGCCGGCAGAATTCGAGCAGTTGCGGCACGCGCGCCATGGTGCCGTCGTCGTTCATGATTTCGCAGATCACCGCGGCGGGAATCATGCCGGCCAGCCGCGCCAGGTCGACGCCGGCTTCGGTTTGGCCGGCGCGCACCAGCACGCCCCCCTTGCGGGCGCGCAGCGGCGGCACGTGGCCGGGCCGCGCCAGGTCGTCGGGGCGCGTCGCCGGGTCGATCGCCACCTGAATCGTGCGCGCGCGATCGGCGGCGGAAATGCCGGTGGTCACGCCCGTGCGCGCGTCGATCGACTCGCAGAACGCCGTGCCCATCAGCGACGTATTGCGCTCGGTCATCATCGGGATGCGGAGATAGTCGAGGCGATCCTCAGTGAGCGCCAGGCAGATCAGGCCGCGCCCGTATTTAGCCATGAAGTTGATGGCTTCGGGGGTGGTGCTTTCGGCGGCGATCGTCAGGTCGCCTTCGTTCTCGCGGTCTTCGTCGTCGATGACGACGATCAACCGCCCCTCGCGGATCTCCCGCAACGCTTCGGGCACACTTACAAAGGACATAAGGATCTGATCCTATTTTAGGCGTCCGGAAGAACAGATGGGGGGCCCTACGAAGCGGCGCGGGCCTCGGGCCGGCGGCGCCGGCGCTTTCGCCGACGCGCGGGCTTTTGCCCCGATAGCGGTAGAGACAGACGCTTCCAGCTGTGCAAGCCAGCACCGAGTCGATTGGTTCGCGGGCGGCCCCCAGGAAATAGGCCGACTCGAAAAGAACGTCGACCGCAGGTCGACGCCGCCGGCCGGAGGCCCGCGCCACTTCGTTGCGATCCGCGGGTTCGGTAGGCTCAGGCGGCGCTGGGCGGCATCATCGGCGGCGGCGCGTTGCGGAACATCGCTTCGGTCTCCTGGTTCAACGTTACCCACAGCCCGTAGACGCCGAGGGCGGTTCCGATCGGAAAATTGAACAGGTTGAGCGCGGAAAGTACGATGGTCAGGATGCGGGCCCAGGGCTTGTAATGGAGCAGCCCCCAACCGGCCAGGATCCCGGGCACCGACACCACCAGGAACAGCACGAAAAGCCCGGCGCCGACCGCGCCCATCACCGAGATCGCGACCAGCGCGTCGGGGTCGTTCTGCCCGGACAGCCCGACCATGGTGCCGCCGAACGCAAACACTCCCGCCAGCGCCATCGCGCCCAGCAGGCCCAGACAGCCGAATACGATGTGAATGATCCCCAAAATTTTGACGTGTTCTCTCATTGCCTTCTCCCTATAGTCTACGTCGCGCCCACGGAAAGGTTCGCCATTTCGGCGCGGAGTAGCCGCGGCTGCCCGGTTGCCTTTTGCTGTTCCAAAGGCGTGCACCATCCCTGAGGGACGCGCCGTCCTACCCGAATCCGAACGCGGCACGGTCGCGGTACTCGGGCCGCGTTCGACCGAATGCCGCTAGTCCGCCTGCAGGATTTCGTAGGTCGCGCGGCCTTGCCGGTCTGCGATGATCTGCGGCGGGCGCAGCCGTTTTCCGGCGTCGCGTACGGCCGCGTCCAGCAACTCCCGCGTCCGTGGGTTGACGGTCGCGACCGCCGGATCATAACCCACAAAGATCGTACCCTCTTCCGCCAGGGCCCGCGCGATCGTTCGGACGAAGTAGCGATCTTCACCCCCCGGTTGCGGCGCTTCCCGCAACGGCATACGGTCGCGTGACAACAGTCGAAGCTGCATGGCCATTCCCCAATCGAGCGCCACGACTCTGCTGGGGCTCGAGGGCCCGGAGCCTGTCGCGCAGCGTGTAGATCGCCTCCGACCAGGGAGGCGTACCACCGAATTGCAGAATCTGGCTGTATTGCTGCGCGACGGCGCGTAGGTTGGCCAGCACCAGCAGGAAGGCAACTCCGGCGACCAAGACCATGGCGAGGCGCGGGTTGGCGGGCCCCTCCTTCTCCGACAAACGCCGGGGCCAGGACATCCCGGGCGTCCAGCTCGCCGCCGCCGTGAGACTGGCCGCCACAAAAAGCTGTGGAAACGGCTCGATCAGAGCCAGATGGTGCGCCGACCCGGCCGACTCGACGGGCAGCATCATCGCGACGGCGGCGGCCGAAAACACCAACACGAAAAGCAGCCCACGGCGGCTCGGGCTCCGCAAGGTCCAGGGAAGCAGCGCCAGAGACGCCGCCAGAGCCCAGGGGAACCAGGTCGGCTGGATCAACGCGTCGCCGTTCCAACGGCAGATCCAGGCGCCGAGCCCCATGGCCGGCGGCGTCGGGTGCGGCGCGGTGACCTCTGCCAGCCAGCCCTGAAAAATCCTGCCGTCGAAGCAGTGGTAGAGCATCGACAGCTTGGCGAGGTAGGGCGCCAGGCCGTTTTCCCCATGCAAACCCAGCGAGCGCGTGGGAAAGCCGAGCCGGTAGACGACAAGTGGCAGGCATCCCAGCAGAAAAGCGGGCGCGAAGACCGCGGCGGTCTTCCAGCGAACGCCCGAGGCCAGCGATTTGGGGAAAGCGGCGAGCCCGGCCGCCGACAAAGCGGCGAGCATCCAGACGAAAGTGAGCTTGTCGAACAGGCCCACGCCGAAAACCGCGGCGGCGGCAAACAGCCGGACGGCGGTGGGCCGGTCGCGCCAACGCAACAACAGCAGGCAGCCGCCGAGCCAGCACAGCCGCTGCAGCACTACGGGGCCCCAGTCCAGGCGCGTGGTGAACAGAAAGGTGGGGTCGCTGGCGGCCAGGGCGGCGGCAATCAACGCGGTTCGCTCGTCGAAAACGCGCCGCGCGAACCAGAACAACAGCAGCAGCGTGAATGCCCCCAACAAAACGGCGGGCACGCGCACCGCCGCGGCCGACGGCGGCGCCAGGACGAATATCAGCCGGAAAAGCCAGCCCTTGAGGGCCCCCAGGTAGGGCAGCACCATCGTGCAGACCGGCCGCCCGAAAACCTCCACATACCCTGCCCCGCCCCGCGTTGGGTTGGGATAGGAGGCGGCGGTAAAGAGCACCTCATCGTATTGCAGGCCGGGGTGTTCGATCCACAAACAGCCCAGCATCACGAAGCCGAGAACCACGAGAATCACCGCGGGTGGGACGAAACGCGAGCCGGGCAAAGCGCTACGGGCGGCAGGCATCGGGGTTGGTCCACGATAGCACCTTCGGCGCGGCCCGCCGCCGTCCCCCACCCGGCGAAATCGATTCGCAACCGCGCGTGCTTCGCGTTCGGCTAGCATGGGGGGATGATCCGACCCCGCATTCTCGCGCGCGCAGCGACCACGCTGCTCGCCGTGACCCTCAGTTTGGCCGCGGCGGAAAAACGTCAGACCCAGAACATCATCCTGGTCACTTCCGACGGCTTGCGCTGGCAGGAAGTCTTTCGCGGCATGGACGAAGCCATGAAAGGCGCCGAGGCGGCCGGCATGAAAGACGACGTCGACGAGCTGCGCAAGAAGCTATGGGCCGATTCCCCCGAGGAGCGCCGCCGGCGGCTGATGCCGTTTCTGTGGAGCGAAATCGCCCGGCACGGGGCGCTGCTGGGCAACCGCGATAAGGGCAGCCCGGTGCGCGTCTCCAACGCCTACCGTGTCTCCTATCCGGGCTATTCGGAAATCCTCACCGGCCGCGCCCAGGACGACAAAATCCAGGGCAACGATCCGATCCAGAACCCGACCGAAACCGTGCTCGAATTCCTGCGGCGGCGCTGGAAGCTGCCCCGCGAAAAGGTCGCCTTGTTCGGCTCCTGGGAAGTGTTTCAGCAGATCGGCGAGCACCAGCCCGGGTCGATCTTCATCAATGCCGGCACGCGGCCGTTGGAAGGCAAGGGGCTGTCGGCGCGCCTGCGCGACTTGAGTCGCATGCAGTTCGAAATCCTGCCGCCGTGGCGTTCGGTGCGTCACGACTACATCACCTTCGAGATGGGCCTGGAGTATCTCAAGACGGCGCACCCGCGCGCGCTCTACATCACCCTCGACGAGACCGACGATTGGGCGCACGACCACCGCTACGACCGCGTGCTGGAGATGATCGGGTATTTCGACCAGTGCCTGCGGCGGCTGTGGGAAACGGTGCAATCGATGCCGGAGTATCGCGACAAGACTACCCTGCTGGTGGCCTCCGACCACGGCCGCGGCGGCACGCTCGACGACTGGAACAGCCACGGCAGCGATGTGAAGGGCGCCGAGTATATCTGGATGGCCGCGATCGGCCCCGACACCCCGGCGGCGGGTGAGATCCGTTCCAACGGCGAGTATTTTCAGCGCGACATCGCGCCGACAATGCTGGAGCTGGCCGGGATCGACCCCAAGGATTACGAGGGAGTGAAGGGGATGCCGATCCGGGCGTTCTTGAAGCCCTGACCCTGCGCGGGCCATCCTGACCTGTCGCGGGCCGTGGGGTGTCCAGGCAGAGCAGACCCACCCAAGCAAATCTGCCAGCGGCCCGCACCCTTCCGGGTGCGGCTCTGTTTGCTGGATTCAGGGCGTGCGGCTGGCGCTACGCGGCTGTAATCTAGCGCGACTCGAAAACGCTAGCGCGACGCTGCCACCGTCGCTACGCGCGATTCTTTCCAGATCCCGACGTAGGGCTTCATCGACTGCATCATCTTGTCGAATTCGCCGAAGGTCAACGACTGCGCTCCGTCGCTCCAGGCGGCTTCGGGCCGCGGATGCACTTCGACCATCAGGCCGTCGGCGCCCACCGCCACCGCCGCGCGCGACAGGGCCGGAATGATGCTGCGCTTGCCGCTGGAATGCGCCGGATCGAGCAACACCGGCAGGTGCGTCAACTGGTTGAGCACCGGCACGGCCTGAATGTCGAGCGTGTTGCGCGTTTCGGTCTCGAAGGTGCGGATGCCGCGCTCGCACAGAATCACGTTGGGGTTGCCGTGCGTGACGATGTACTCGGCCGACAGCAGCAGTTCCTTGATGGTCGTGCTCAGGCCGCGCTTGAGCAGCACCGGCTTGTTCACCCGGCCCAGTTCTTTCAGCAGCGGAAAGTTCTGGATGTTACGCGCGCCGATCTGCAGCACGTCGGCGTATTCGCACACCAGGTCGATGTTGGTGGGCGTCATGATCTCGGTGATCACCGCCAGGCCGGTCGCATCGCCCGCCTTGCGCAGCAGCACCAGGCCCTCTTCTTCAAGGCCCTGGAAATCGTAGGGCGAGGTGCGCGGCTTGAAGGCGCCGCCCCGCAAGGCGCTCGCGCCCGAACGCGCCACCGCCTCGGCCGTCGACATGATCTGCTCTTCGGTCTCGACCGAGCACGGCCCGGCCACAACGAAAAATTCGTCGCCGCCAATGCTGCTCTTGCCGATCTGAATGCGCGTTCGCTCCGACTGATACTGCTTGCTGACGAACTTGTAGGGCGCCGAAATTCGCACGGCACTCTCCACCGACTCGTACGAACGTAAGGATTCCAGACAATGTGTCACGTCACCCACCCCCACTGCGGCGATGACCACCCGTTCGTCTCCCTGGATCGAGTGCACGCGATAGCCGAACTGTTCAATGCGTTGACAAACGTGGTCAATCTCAGCCTTGCTGGCGCCCAGCTTCATCGAAATAATCATGATGGCCCCTAAACAAAAAACCCACTCCTACGAGTGGGTTCGGTTTCACTACTTTCGTCGAATGCAAACCTACGCCACTCTACGGACACTCAGCCCGTAAATCGAAACCACCAGTAGGCGTAGTAGCGTTGCATCGCCGAAGGTTATTATTTACCACGGCGATGGAGCCTCTGTCCAGCGGGTTTTTATCGGGCGGACCCGCGCTATGTTGTTGAAACCGCCACCACTAGGGCGTGCTGATCGTGCCCGGGGACGCCCGATCTACCGTAAAATCATAAGCATCCATGCGAATCGGGATCGACACCGGCGGCACTTTTACGGATTTTATTTTTTGGGACGGGCAGCACGTCCGCAGCCACAAAGTGCGCTCGACTCCGGACGACCCCAGCCGGGCGATCCTCGCAGGTCTGCGCGAGGTGCTGGGGGCCGAGACCACGTCCGCCGCGATCGTGCACGGCTCGACGGTAGCCACCAATGCGCTGCTCGAGCGCAAGGGCGCCCGCACCGCATTCGTCACCACAGCGGGCTTTGAAGACCTGCTGGCGATCGGCCGCCAGAACCGCCGCGAGCTTTACAACTTTTTCGCCGCCGCGCCCGCCCGCCTGACGCCTCCGGAGCTGATCTTCGGGCTGCCCGAGCGAACGCTCTACGACGGCTCGATCGAGCAGGCCCTCGACCCGGCCGCCTGCGAAGACCTCGCGCGCAGGCTGGACGAGCTGGGCGTCGAGTCGTGCGCGGTGTGCCTGCTGCACGCCTACGCCAACGGGGCGCACGAGAGCTGTTTCGCCGAAAAGCTGCGGGCCCGCTGGGCCGAAGCCGGCCGCGAGCCGCCGTTCATCTCGTTGTCGCACGAGGTATTGCCCGAGTACCGCGAATACGAGCGCGCCGCGACGACGCTGGTGAACGCCTATGTGTCGCCGCTGATGGCGCGCTACCTGGGGCGGCTGGCGGAAGGGCTCGGCGGCGCGAGCCTGCGCGTGATGCAATCCAACGGCGGCTCGATCTCGGCCGCGGCGGCCGGCGGCAGCGCCGTCCATACCGTGCTTTCGGGACCGGCGGGCGGCGTGCTCGGCGCGTCGGCGGTGGCGCGCGCGGCCGGCTTCGAGCGCATCATCAGCTTCGACATGGGCGGCACCTCCACCGACGTATCGCTCTATGACGGCGGTTTTGGCTACTCGACCGAAACCACCCTGGGCGATTTCCCGATTCGCGTGCCGATGCTCGATATTCACTCGGTGGGGTCGGGCGGCGGCTCGATCGCCTGGCTCGACGCGGCGGGAGCCTTGCGCGTGGGGCCGCAAAGCGCCGGAGCGCAGCCGGGGCCGGTCTGCTATGGCGAGGGCGAGCAAGTTACTGTCACCGACGCCAACCTGGTGCTGGGGCGCATCGACCCCGAGCGTTTTCTGGGCGGGCGCATGCGGCTCGACGCGGAGCGCTGCCGCCGCTACGTTGAGCGTTTCGCCGCGGGCCTGGGCGTTTCCGCCGAAGAGGCCGCGCGCGCCATCGTGAACGTGGCCAATTCCAATATGGAGCGGGCCATCCGCAAGGTTTCGGTCGAGCGCGGCCACGATCCGCGCGAATTCGCCCTGCTCAGTTTCGGCGGTGCAGGCGCGCAGCACGCCTGCGAGCTCGCCGAGCGGCTGGAGATTCCGGCTGTGCTGGTACCGCGCCACGCGGGCGTGCTTTCCGCGCTGGGCATGCTCGTCGCCGACTGCGTGCGCGACTACTCGCGGAGCGTTCTGGCGCAACCCGCCGCCGCCGTGTTCGCCGAGCTGGAGGCCCGCGCCGCGGAGGACTTCGCCGGGCAGGGCTTCGAGGAAGTGGTGTACGAGCGCCTGGTGGACTTGCGCTACCGCGGGCAGTCCTACGAGATCACGGTGCCGTGGGGACAGCGCGACACCTTCCCCGAGCTGCACCGGCGGCTTTACGGCTACGATCACCCGGACCGCGAGATCGAGCAGGTCACCGCGCGCGTCAAGGCGGTGGGGGTGCTCGAAGACACCGCGAAGCTCGACCTGGCCGCGCCATCGGAAGAGCGCGAGTTTTCGAGCGTCTACGTGCCGCCGGGTTGGAGCGAGCGGCAGGATGCGGCGGGGAACCGCATTCTGCGGCGATAGCGCGATCGGTGGCGCGCCAGGTAGAGACAGGCGCTCACGCCTGTCCCGGCGCGAAGCGCCGGCGTGCGAGAGAGCGCTGGCTGCGCGGGGGCACGCTCGCGTCTTCGGGAGGCGAAGGAAAGCAGAGAAGAAGGACGAGCAAGGAGAAGGCCGCGCCAATGGGCGCGGCCGACAGGCGAGAGCGCCTGTCTCTACTTGGCGACTACTTCGGGGACTCTGTAGCCGAGAATTTCCAACCATGAATCTCGAACTCGAAATTTTCCGCAACCTGTTCGTTTCCATCGCCGAGGAAATGGGCATCGTGCTGCGGCGCACTTCGTTCTCGGCCAACATCAAGGAGCGCCGCGACTATTCCTGCGCTGTCTACGACGCGGCGGCCGAAACCATCGCCATGGGCGACCATATGCCGGTACATTTGGGCTCGATGCCGGCGTCGGTCGCCGAAGCTCTGCGCAGCCAGACTCTGGGTCCCGGCGACATCGTGATCCTCAACGACCCGTTTCGCGGCGGCACGCACCTGCCCGACATCACCAGCGTGTCGGCGGTGTTTCTCGACGGCGGCGCGGAGGGCGAAGCGCCGGCCTTCTACCTGGCCACGCGCGCCCATCACGCCGATGTCGGCGGCATGACGCCGGGATCGATGCCGCTGGCCACCGAGATCTACCAGGAGGGCCTGCGCATCCCTCCGGTCAAGCTGCTGCGCGGCGGCGAGTTCCAGCAGGACGTTTTGCAGCTCGTGCTGGCCAACGTGCGCACGCCCGAGGAGCGCCGCGGCGACCTCGGCGCCCAGATCGCCGCGCACCACGTCGGCGAGCGCCGCCTGCGCGAGGCCGCCCGCAAGCACGGCCGCGAGCGCCTCGCCACCCAAATGTCCGCGCTCAAGGACTACACCGAAACGATGATGCGCCGGCGGCTGGGCGAGATCCCCGGCGGTGTCTACGAGTTCGAGGACTTCCTCGACGGCGACGGTTTCGAGTCGGGCCCGGTGAGGATTCACTGCCGTCTGACGATCGAGGGCGACCGCGCCGAGGTCGACTACTCGGATTCGGCGGCGCAGGTCCGCGGCGGCGTCAACGCCAACCGCGCCGTGACCGTCTCGGCCACGATGTATTGCTTCCGCTGCCTGATCGAGGAAGACGTCCCCTATAACGCCGGGCTGATGCGGCCGATTACCGTAGTTACGCGCCCCGGCAGCGTCGTCGATGCGCAACTGCCGGCCAGCGTCGCCGCGGGCAACGTCGAAACCTCGCAGCGTATCACCGACGTTGTCCTGGGAGCGCTGCACCAGGCCTTGCCGGGGCGCGTGCCCGCCGCCTCGTCGGGCACGATGAACAATCTGACCTTGGGGGGCATCGACCCGCGGACCGCGAGCCCGTTCGCCTACTACGAGACCATTGCCGGTGGCATGGGCGCGCGGCCGGAGGCCGACGGGCTCGACGCCGTTCACACCCACATGACCAACAGCCTGAACACGCCGGTGGAAGCGCTCGAGCATCTCTACCCGCTGCGCATTCGCCGCTACGCGATTCGCAAAGGCTCGGGCGGCGCAGGCCGCCGGCGCGGCGGCGATGGCATCGTTCGCGAATTCGAGTTTCTCACCGGCGCCGATATCGCTTTGCTCTCCGACCGCCGCGAGCGCGGGCCTTACGGGCTCGAGGGCGGTGAACCCGGCCAGACCGGACGCAACCTTCTCGACGGTGAGTCGATTCCCTCGAAAGGTAGCCTGCGCGCCAAGCCGGGCTCGGTTTTGACGATCGAGACCCCGGGCGGAGGCGGCTACGGCACGCCTTCCGGCGGCTGACCGCGATCCGCGCGGCGGCTTTTCTTGCGTGATTCGTGCGCCGCAGACTCTTAACTGCGATCCTAAGAGATTGGCCTCGTGTTTGGCTGGCGCGTCGGACGGGCGTATTTGCCGGGCATGTTTACCCGTCTCGCTGTGGGAAAGGTAGTTCTGATACACGACACCGGTTCCTCACCAAGCCCCGGCGCTCGGAGCGTCCGCCATCCGTTTGGTAACGTGAAAAGTAGAGCCTCGCACGGATGATCGCGCTGTATTCCCTGCTATCGAAGAGTTTCTCGCCGAAGGTTCGCGCGCGCGGCGAGGAACTGTTCCGCCGCGGGTTGGTCCAGATCGTTTCCGGCACGGCGTGGGAAGTCCAGGCGAAGGTACAAGGCGGAGAGCGTTACACGGTCCGCCTGCGGCTGCTCAACAACGAAGTGCACGTCAGCTGCACTTGCCCTTACTACGAGGGGACCGGACCCTGCAAGCATCTTTGGGCGACGATCCTGCAGGCGCAGTCGGCTGCGTTGCTGCGCGGCGACGTGGCCTTGAGCAAGCTGGTGATGATCGAGCAGGTCGCCGCCAAAGAGGACCGCAACGGCGACGCGGAAGTCTCCCCGGAGGACACTTACCACACGTTTTCCCTGCGGAAGCCGGAGCCGAAAGCGGCGCCCGCCCCGCGCCCCGTGGTGCCTGTGCCGCCCGACTGGCGCAAGAAACTGGATGGCTTCAAGCCGGTCGAATCCGACGACGACGCCGACGAGTGGCCCGCCGGCCGCCGCCTGCTCTACCTCATCGATACCGCGCCCAGCCACGACTCGTCGGCGGTGACGCTCGAACTGGCGCAGCAGGACCGCCGCGTCAACGGCGAATGGACCAAGCCCAAGGCGAACCGCTTGCGGCTCGGCGCGGTGCAACGGCTGCCCGATCCCGCGGACCGAGAAATCCTGAGCATGATCGCCGGCGGCCGCTATTCCTACGCCTCGTCGTGGGTCGAGATCGACTCGCTGGCGCGCCTGTTCAGCCCGCTGGCCGAAATGCTGATCCCGCGCATCTGCGCCACCGGGCGCTGCGGCCTGCGCCTGAGCGGCGAGGGCGAGTGGGTGCCCCTGGAGTGGGACGACGCCGGCGCCTGGCAGCCGGCCTTCCGCGTCCGCGGCGACAAGAAGCAGTGGGTGTTTGAGGGTTACCTGCGGCGCGGCGAAGAAACGATGGCGCTCGACGAGGCGGTCCTCATCAGCCCCGGCCTGGTATTCACCAACACGCACGCGGCGCGGCTGGAAGCCGGGGAAATGTTCCCCTGGCTGCACGCGCTGCGCAAGGAAGGCCGCCTGGCCGCGCCGGAAAAAGACGGCGAGGAATTTCTGGCTCATCTGCTCAACTCGCCGCATCTGCCGCCGGTGGAGGTTCCGCCCGAGCTGGCCTATGAGCAGGTCGAGGTCACGCCGCAGCCGCAGATACACATTGCGCCCCTGGATGGGTATCGCAAACGGCTTGTCGCCGAGGTGCGCTTCGCCTACGAAGGGATCATGGCGTCCGCCAACGAGCACCGCCAGGGGCTCTACGACGCGGCGAAGCGGCGGCTGATCCGGCGCGACGTGCGCACCGAGCAGGCGGCCCTGGCGCGTCTGGAGGAATTCCGGCTGCGGCCCTACCGGCCCACGTACACCCAGACCGGGCCTACCGGTTGGGAAGTGCCCGCCTCGAAGCTGACGCCGCTCGCCATGGAGCTGTCGGCCGAGGGCTGGCTGGTGGAGGCCGAAGGCAAGCTGTTTCGGCAGGCGTCGGGACTGCGGCTCGATGTGAGCTCCGGCATCGACTGGTTCGAGCTGCACGGCGAGGCCGACTTCGGCGAGGCGCGCGCCACGCTGCCCGAGCTGCTCCGAGCCCTGCGCCGCGGCGACCGTACGGTGCTGCTGGACGACGGCAGCTACGGTTTATTGCCCGAGCAATGGCTGGCCCGGCTGCAACTGTTCGCCGGAATCGGCGAGCCGCAGGCCGATCACTTTCGCTTCCGGCCCAACCAGGCGGCGCTGCTCGACGTGCTGCTGGCCGAGCAGCCGCAGGTCAACGTCGATGAGACCTTCGACCGCGCCCGCCGCCAGTTGCGCGGCTTCGACGGCGTGCGCGCGGCGGAGCAGCCCGCCGGCCTCGCCGGAACGCTGCGCGAATACCAGCGCGAGGGCCTCGGCTGGATGCGCTTTCTGGAGCACTTCGGCTTCGGCGGCTGCCTGGCCGACGACATGGGCGTCGGCAAAACCGTGCAGGTGCTGGCACTGCTCGAAGGGCGGCGCGCCGCGCACGAGAGCAATGGGTTGAGCGAGCCTGCCGCGGCGTCCGAAGGCTCGGCGGCGCCCGCCGAGAACCTTCCGGCTGCTTCGGCGGACAATCCCGCGGCGCCGGCTCCAACCGAAAATGGCGCGCCGCGGCAGGCCAGGCCCCCCTCGCTCGCCGTCGTGCCGCGCTCGCTGATCTTCAACTGGATCGAAGAGGCGGCGCGCTTCACGCCGCGGCTGCGGCTCAAGGATCACACCGGCGCGGTGCGCACCACCGCCGATTTCGACGACTACGACCTGATCCTGACCACCTACGGCACGCTGCAGCGCGACATCGCCACGCTCAAGGACATTCCCTTCGAGTACGTCATCCTCGATGAGTCGCAGGCGATCAAGAACGCCCAGACGAAATCCGCCAAGGCGACCCGATTGCTGAACGCCAAACACCGCCTGGCGCTGAGCGGCACGCCGGTCGAAAACCATCTCGGCGAACTGTGGAGCCTGTTCGAATTTCTCAACCCGGGGATGCTCGGCGCGTCGTGGCTCGGCAAGAAAGCTTCGCAGGTGCTGCGCAACCCCGACGAAACTACGCGGCGGACGCTGGCCAGCGCGCTGCGCCCGTTCATTCTGCGGCGCACCAAGGAGCAGGTGGCCTCGGAGCTGCCGCCCAAGCTCGAGCAGACGCTCTATTGCGAAGTGCAGGGCGCGCAGCGGCGGCTTTACAACGAACTGCGCGACCACTACCGCAGCGCGCTGATGGGCACCATCGACCGGCAGGGCCTGGCGCGCTCCAAGATGCACGTGCTCGAAGCGCTGCTGCGGCTGCGGCAGGCGGCCTGCCATCCCGGGCTGATCGATGCCAAAAAAACCGGCGACTCCAGCGCCAAACTCGAGACGCTCATGGCGCAGTTGTCGGAAGTTCTCGAAGAAGGCCACAAGGCCCTGGTGTTTTCGCAGTTCACCAGCTTCCTGGCGATCGTGCGCCAGCAGCTCGACGCCGCCGGGACGCCCTACGCCTACCTCGACGGCCAGACCCGCGACCGCCAAGCCTGCGTCGAGCGCTTCCAGACCGACCCCGACTGCCGCCTGTTCCTGATCAGCCTCAAAGCCGGCGGCCTGGGCCTCAACCTCACCGCCGCCGAATACGTGTTCCTGCTCGACCCCTGGTGGAACCCCGCCGTCGAAGCGCAGGCCATCGATCGCGCCCACCGCATCGGCCAGGACCGTCCCGTTTTCGCCTACCGCCTGATCGCCAAGGATACGGTGGAGGAAAAAATTCTCGAGCTGCAGCGCACCAAGCGCGACTTGGCCGACGCTATCATCACCGCCGATAACAGCGTCATCGGCTCGCTCACCCGCGAAGACCTGGAACTGCTGTTATCGTAGCCGTGGCATAGACAATGCTGTCTGTGCAGCTTTTGCCTCTTGCCTTTAGCCTTCTCTTGCCGCTCTTCCCGCTCTTCCGGGCTTCTCCACAGGTCCCCTACCCAAAAACCTCGTCCCAGCTGTTAACCTCCTGCCGCCCGCAAGCGTTAAGGGGATGAAATCAGGAGGCAATAATGCCTTTGGAGCCGCAAATGCTAGGTTTCTTGGTCCCTCTCGGAGCCTTCGCCATGGTAGCCATCATCGTGTGGGTGGCGTCCCACGAAAAACAGGTCAAGGCCCGCTATCGCGCCGAAGTGCAACGCGATCTGATCGCCAAATTCTCCTCGGGCCGCGAGCTGACGGAATTCCTCAATAGCGAAGGCAGTCAACGCCTGCTCGGGGCACTTCAGAGTCCTGACGAAAAGGCCAGCCAGGACCCGCGGCGGAAGACCATTGGGTTGATCACGGGCGGACTCATCAACTTTTCGATCGGCGCGGGGTTCCTGACGTTCGTCGCGTTCTGGCGCGAGGGAGTGGTCCCAGGCCTACAATGGTCCCTTATGCTCGCGGGTTGGATCATGATTGGCCTGGGATCAAGCCTGTTGATCGTGGCCGCCATCAGCCACCAACTCTCCAAAAAATGGGGACTCGACAATCCCGCCGGCGGCGACCTTCCCAAAAACCTTTGAGCGAGAGGATTGTGCATGCGCGAGGCAGAGCACTATGATCGGAGACGCCACTGCGGCCACAGCCGCAAGCTCCCGCCCGCGCCTCGCCGCGAACGAAATGGCTCACGCGATGGACCAGGCCCGATTCCGGGCGTTCTACCAAAAAACCGCGCCGTCCTTGCGCGCTTATATCTGCCGCAGTTGCGGTTCGTTCGACCTGGCCGACGACATCCTGCAAGACGCCTTTCTGCGTTTTCTGCGCGCGGCGCCTGCCGCCCTGAGTGAGCCTCAGATGCGCTCCTATCTCTACCGCACGGCCGAGTCGCTGATCGCCGATCACTGGCGGCGCTGGAAGCGCGAGCAGCGTTGGGAAGTCGAGACCTTCTTTCAAAAAGAAGCGCCGCCCGACCGTGAAATGGGCGACGACATGACGCGTGCCTTTCGCGAGCTCAAGCCCGAACACCGCTCGCTGCTGTGGCTGGCCTATGTCGAGGGCTGCGACCATCGCGAGATCGCCGCCGCGCGGGGTGTGCAGGAAAAGAGCGTCCGCGTATTGCTGTTTCGCGCCCGCAAGGCCCTGGCCGCCGTCCTGAAATCCGCCGGCCTGGGCCCGGAGGCGGTGTGATGCAGAACGAAACCTGCGCTTACGAAGCCGAAGCGATCGAGGCCGAGCGCACCGGCGACTGGAAAGACTCGCTTAGCGCTCACTTCGACGCCTGCCCGCACTGCCGCGAAGCGGTACGAGTCGCCGGCTGGATGCAAACGCTGGCGGCGACGACCGCGAAACACCGTCCGCTGCCCGACGCCGAGCTGTTGTGGATCAAGTCGCAACTGTTCGCGCGGCAGGAGGCCGCCGACCGGGCTTTTCAGCCGCTCTATCTGGGCGACATGCTGGCGCGCGCGCTGGTCGGGGCTTTCGCCGCCGCCTGGCTGGCATTGAGCTGGCCCAGCATGATGGCCTACCTGGCGGGGTTGTGGAGTGAGCCGAGAACGGCCGGGATCCTCGGGCAATCGAGCGCCAACCCCTGGCCGGTCACCCTGGCTTCGGTGGCCGCCGCGCTGGCCCTGATGGCCATCGTTCGCCTGATCCACCCACTGCTGACGCGCGACTGAGCCGGGGCGCTTTGCGCAACAGGGGACACAATCGTCGGCATTGCGGACGTGCGGCGCGTGCGATCGCGGACGGGCAGAAAAGTTAGGTTTTCGCCACGAGAAGTTCCTCCGCGCTGCCGGGCGGGCGAAGACCGTCCGTCCTGCCCGCAAAATAGCGCTGCGCCAAAGCGTCTCCCGATACGTGTTGCGCTTGCTGAAAGCCGGCTTCGCGGGCCAGCGCCAGCATCTCCGGCGGCGTAAAAAAGCTGAGAAAAGGCGTCCCGCTCGCTCGCGCCCCCTTGGCCGCCACCTCGAATCCCTGACGCACTGCGGGGTCCGCGAGTTCCAGCGGCACCAGGAACGTCATCACCAGCGTGGTGCCGGGTGCGAGCCCCGCGACCTGCCGCAGCGTGGCCGCGACCGCATCCCTGGTGAGATACATGCTGACGCCCGAGGAGGCCACCACCGCGGGCGAGCGCGCGTCGAACCCGGCGGCCAGAAGCTTGTGCCACCACGAATCGCCCGCTTCGAAATCGCCCTCTTCGAAATCGACTGAAACGAGCTGCAACCACTCCGGGATACCAAGGCCCAGCTCGATCAGGCGGCGACGCTTCCACTCCTGCGGGCCAGGCTGGTCCACCTCAAACACCTTCAGGCGCGAAGCGATCTCCTGCCGGCGCTGGGCGAAACTGTCGAGGCCGGCTCCGAGGATCACGTACTGGCTCACTCGGTTCGCCTGCTCCGCGACCAAATCCTCGACGAAACGGGCACGGGCCACGATCGAGGCGCGGAACAGCCTCGTCGCCTGCGGGTCCATGTCCGGGCGGCCGCGCCAGCCTTCGTCGGGAGCGGCAAGGCGCAGCCCGATCACGTCCTCCAGCACATGCGGCGGCGGATCGGCCAGCACGTGCAGAGCCCGCCACAAGGCGACCCGCACCGCCGTGTTGTCCGCTCCCGCTGTTTGCTTGCCGTGCATCCTCTCTACCCTGGCCCGATGCATCCGAAACCCCGCCTTCGCTGTTCGGAGCGGAGCGCTGGTGGCGAACGTTCCAACCGAGCCGCGACGCCCGGCCCGGCCTACTGCATCTTGGCGATCTCGAGCAGCGATTCGGCCACCACGTGCAGCACGACGGTGAAGCTGGGCGCGCTCAGCTTGTCCATCGTGTCCTGTTCCGTGTGCCAGTAGCGGTTGAACATGCCGTATTGCAGATCGATCAGGTCGACCGCGCTGTAGCCCTCCGCCACAAAGGGTAGGTGGTCGTCTTCGATGTAGCCGGGCGGCTGCCACGGAAATTGCTTGTCGTACCCCAGGCGGTCGGCGGTTTTCCAGATCAGGTTGCGCAGCCAGGGTGTCGAATTCTGCTCGTAAATCAGGCCCAGGTCGGCGTCGCCAATCATATCGACGTTGATCACGGCTTTGATCTTGGAGGCGACGCCGCGCTCGCGCCACAGGTTGGCGAGATAGCGGCTGCCGTAGGTGTGGTCCTCGCCCTCCCAGTTCACGAACGACTCCTCGCCGTCGAAAAACACCAGCCACACTTCGTCGGCGAGCCCGCGGTTGTGCAGCCACCCGGCCAGGCCGAGCAGGAATCCGGTGGAGGAGCCGGCGTCGTTGGCGCCGACAAAATGCAGGCCGGGGCGATCGTAGGTGTCGTAGTGGCCCGAGACGACGACGATGCGGCCCGAGCTGCCCGAAAACTTTCCAATCACGTTGTTCATGGCAACGGGGCCCTTGGGTGTCTGGGCGGTGAATTTTTCCTCGACCACCTCGGCGCCCTGCTTGCTCAATTCGTCGCGGATCATCGCCTCCAGCTTGGCGTGCGCTTCCGAGCCCGGCGGGCGCGGGCCCAGATTGACGGCGCGTTCGGTCCAGTCGAATGCCGCCTGCCCGACCTTGGCGAAATCGTCTTTGGACGGCGAAGCGGGAATGCAGGCGGTGATCAGCAGGGTCAGCGCCAGCGGCCAGCGGCGGGCCAACCACGCCAGCGACCGGTAGATCGACGTCGTTGGGCCGGCGCTGTGCTCGCCGTGTCGGCGCGCCGGCGTTGCGCCTGGCGAAGTCGGGTTTTCACACAGACTCGATAAGCCCCCGAGTCTTGCGGGTGGTGTTCTCAAAGCTGCACTCTCTTCTCGGTCGCGCCGATCTTCTCAACGACACACACGTACGCGAGCGTGAAGTGCTTGTCGCGATCGAGAAAATCGAGCGCCGGCAACAGCAGCCCGCAACAGCCGGCCGCCGCGGCCACGAAAGGAAACAGGAGCCAGCGCGCGCCGCCCTGGAAGAAATTGAGTCCGTTGAGCAGTCGCCGCGCCAGCAGCGTAAAGTAGCCGCCCACCGGGTCGATCCGCAGGGCGCTGAGCCCGGCCTCGGCGAACAGCCACTCCAACCCATAGCGGGTGAAGCGGAAATAGTCGTGGGGCTGCTGGTGCACTTCCCACAACTGCGGGGCCACCAGCAGGAGACGTCCGCCGGGCCGCAGCGTGCGCCCCAGTTCCTGCAGCACGGCCTCGGGCCGCCGGGTGTGCTCGAG
The DNA here is from genome assembly GCA_963824095.1 of Terriglobia bacterium. Taxonomy (GTDB): domain Bacteria; phylum Acidobacteriota; class Terriglobia; order Bryobacterales; family UBA6623; genus JBBDWJ01. Next base: position 317,514 of record CAWGNS010000008.1, read on the forward strand.
CACCACGATGTTCACCGTGGCATCGAAAGCGGCGTCGCGAAACGGCAGCCGCGACAGATCGGCGAGCACGTCGAGGCCCGCATAGTTCCACTGCGCATCGCCGATGCCCAGATCGACGCCCAGGTAGCGGCAGTGCAGGAACGCGTCGCGGTAGCGCCCCTCGCCCGCGCCGGCGTCGAGCACCCGGCTGCCCGCCGGCAGGCTCGCGGAAAACGCCGCCACCTCGCGCTCGATCGCGCTTTCGACGACCATCCAGCGCCGCAGCAGCCAAGCCGGCACCAAGCCGCCGAAGCGGTGCTCCAGATTGCGGGGTTGCGGGTGGGGCCGCTGGGCAGCGGCGGATGCGGCAGGCCTGCTATCCACGGAAACCCGCGCGAGCTTGGCATTGGCAACAGGAGGCGACACGGGCTTGTTGGGTCAGCTTACCAGAAACATCTCGCGCCTCAGACCCGTGGGCCGCGTCGTGCGCGAGGGTGCGCGAGGGGGACAGCCACCGTGTTTCGCACCCTGCGAATCCTGTAAAACTCTGAAGAGTCCAAGCGCGAAACGCGGTGACTGTCCCCATGGGCACAACTGCCGGGCCGGACTGAAGTTTTTCCGCAGCCTGCAGAGGCCGGACCTCAAACCCGTGGCGTGAACCTCCAGGTTTGCCGCGTCGCGATTCGTCGCGACGTAAGGCCCCGAAGCAAGCGGCCCGCCGTCCACCCAAAAGGCCCAGAACCCGTCCACTCCCCACAACCGAAAACCTTCCAAGCCGCCCAAACCGCCCCGCAAACTTCAATCGCCAACCGGAGCCGCCGCCCGGGATTCCCCGGAGCCATTCCGGCTCTGGAACCGCCCCGGATCCAGCGGCCCGATATCCAACTCCGTCGCGCCGCCGGCAATCAAATCCGCCAGAATCTTACCCGTCACCGGAGCCATCATCACGCCCTTCTTGAAATGCCCGGCAGCCACGAAAACGCCCTCATGCCCGGGCACGCGTCCAATCACCGGCTTCAAATCCTCGCAGTAGGGCCGAAAGCCCGACCAGGCGCGCGCGGTGGGCACGCCCGCCGCCGCCGGAAACAGCCGGTTCATCTCCGCACGAATGGCCGCCGTCGTCGTCTCCTCGACGCCCTGCTGGAAACCGACATCGTCCACCGAACCGCCGCCACCAAGCTGCCCGGCCTCCAACTGCCAGAAGTAAAACTGCTCGCCGATCACGGCGTGGTGCAAGGTCTTGGGCATCGCCTCGACCGCCAGCAAGGTGCCGCGCATCGGCCGGATCGGGGGCTGCCAGCCCAGCGTCTGGCTGACGAGCGGCGTCCAGGCGCCGCTGGCGATGACCACCAAATCGGTCTCGATCGAGCCGCGCGAAGTCTCGACGGCCGGCCGCAGTTGCCGCACTTGGGTGTCCAGGCACAGCCGCACGCCCTGCGAGCGCAGATGCCGTGCCCAGGCCGCGCCCAGCTTGGCCGGGTTCACATGGCCCTCATCGGGATAGAGCAGCGCCCCGGCCGGGGTCACGCCGAGCCCGGGTTCGAGCGAGCGCGCCTCTTTGCCGCCCAGTTTCTCGACGCGGAAGCCGGCCTTGCGGACCGCCTCGTATTGGGCGCCGGCGTCTTCCGCCGAATTCTCGAACAGCAACTGCAACAACCCGCAGCGCTCCAGCTCGAACGAGAAGCGCCCAGCCAACTCGTCGTACAGCGCGCTGCCGGCCTTCGACAGCGACGAAACCGGCCCCAACTCGGGGCTCTGCTGGGCAAACCAAAGCCCGCCGGCATTGGCGCCGCTGGCCTCGCCGAGCGCGGGCCCGCGGTCGACCAAGCAGATGTTTTTGAGGCCGGCCTCGAGCAGATAGTACGCCGTCGATAGCCCGATGAGGCCTGCTCCCACGATGACAACATCCGCCGACGCGGGCAGCGGGTCGGAGGCGCAAAGCGCCTCGCGGGCGGCTTGGTCAATCGTCTGGAACCAGATAGAGTCGTGCATCCTGAAAACTATGGTAGCAAGGGGGTGGGGACAGCGAGGTAAGGAACAAGCGCCCATGATGGCAGACGGAAACGGAAAAGGCGCCGCGGCCGGGGCCGGCCCATGGGGGACAGAAAGGAACAGCCCAACCCGGTCTGAACCGTCAGCCCGCAAGGCCAGACCAAACACCGGTGGCGCGAACCTCCAGGTTTGCCGCGTCGCGATTCGTCGCGACGCAGGGCCTCGCGGCTGAGAAGCCACGCCGAAGGCCTATGGGCCGGGTGTTTGTTCAGGATAGGAAAATGCCGCAGGCCTGGGCAAAGCCAGCCCTGCGCTAGGCGTTGACGTCGTCCCCAGACGCTCTTGCCCTGGGCCCATGCCTCTCTGCCGCGGGGCCCTCCGTCGCGACGAATCGCGACGCGGCAAACCTGGAGGTTCACGCCACCGATGGGACTTGCCGTTTCTGTGCCCAAAGGGCCTACCGACGCCCGCCCCGATAACAACCCACTACCGGCTCGGCGAATCCCCCTGCTTGATCACGCTCATCGCGGTGGCGATGATCGACGACACATCGGCCAGGTTGGCCGGCAGGATCATGGTGTTGTTCTGCTTGGCGAGGTTGCCGAACTCGGTGATGTATTGCTCGGCCACGCGCAGTTGCACGGCCTGATAGCCGCCCGGTTCGTGGATCGCTTCGGCCACTTTGCGGATGCCTTCGGCGGTCGCGTTGGCCACCGCCACGATGGCCGCCGCCTGGCCTAGGGATTCGTTGATGCTGCGCTGTTTGCGGGCTTCCGATTCCTTGATGACCTTCTGCTTTTCGCCCTCGGCCGTGTTGATCGCCGCGTCGCGGAAGCCTTCCGAGTTGAGGATCGTAGCGCGCTTTTCGCGCTCGGCCCGCATCTGTTTTTCCATCGCGTCGAGAATGTCGCGCGGCGGATTGATGTTCTTGATCTCGTAGCGCAGCACCTTCACGCCCCACGGCTCGCTGGCCTTGTCGAGCTCGTCGACCACCTGCGTGTTGATATGGGCGCGCTCCTCGAACGTCTTGTCGAGGTCGATCTTGCCGATTTCGCTGCGCAGCGTCGTCTGCGCCAGTTGCACGATCGCGAAAACGTAATTCGAGATGCCATAGGAGGCGCGCTGCGCGTCGAGCACCTTGAGATAGAGCACCCCGTCGACGCCCACCTGCACGTTGTCTTTGGTGATGCAGATCTGCTCGGGAATGTCGATGGCCTGCTCCTTGAGGCTGTGGCGATAGCGAATCGCGTCGAGAAACGGAATCAGGATGTGAAACCCGGCATCGAGCGTCCCGGCGTAGCGGCCCAGCCGCTCGACGACAAACAGACTCTGCTGCGGCACCACCACCGCCGTCTTGGCCAGCACGATGATCATCAGCAGGATCAGGCCGCCGACCACGACTAAACTTGCGATCTCCATTGCGTTGTTCCTCCAGCGAAAAACTACTGACTCGGCGCGAAAGCTCTTGATTCGATGCGAAAGCTGGTGACGGGCGCTTATTCGCCCTTCACCCACAAAGTCAAGCCGTCCACTTTTTCGACGCGGCAACGCTGCTTGGGCTGCAGCGTCTCTTCGCCGACGTTGTGGACATTCCAGGCCGTGCCGCGCATCTGCGCTTTACCGAAACCGTGCGCCTGGATGCGGTCGGCCGCGAAAGCGATCTGGCCGATCAGGCTATCGACTTCCTTCCCCTTGTCGGCGTCGCGGATTTTCCGCACCAGGGGCCTGCGAAACACGAGCACGCTGAACACCGACAGCACGGCGAACAGCACGCCCTGGAACCACAGCGGGCCCGACCAGCCCAGCGCCGCCAGCAGACCGACGGCGAGCGCGCCGCAGCCGAAAAACAACAGATAAAAACCGCCGGGAGTCAACATCTCCGCCCCCAGCAGTACGAACCCCAGCAGGACCCAGATCCACCATGTCATCACGAGAACCTCACGGTCTTTCCGCAACACCGCGATCAATTATACGCATAGCCGGGGCCGGCCGCCCTCCCGTCGGGCGGGAAGCCGATGCCGGTTCGGTCACGGTTTGCCTCCAGGGGCGCCGACCCGCTATGCTGCGTGCTTCGACGCGATCGTCGTTTCGCAAAAGATGTGCTGGGCGGGGCGCTGCGTCCCGCAAAGGGGAGTGAAAACGATGACTTGGCTTATCTACGCATTGATGACCGTGGCGAGTTGGGGTCTCTACGGCATTTTTCTCCACAGCGGCCAAGTCGGCATGGCCGACCCAGTCAACGGCCGCTACAAGGCGTTCCTGTTCGTGGGACTGGCTTACTTCATCACGGCGGTGCTGGCGCCGCTGCTGATTCTGGTGTTCAACGGCGCCTCCTGGAGCTTTCCGGCGCGTGGCGCGGGGTTGTCGCTGGTGGCGGGAACGGTCGGCGCCATCGGCGCGTTTTGCGTCCTGCTGGCGTTCGGCGCGCGCGGCACGCCCGCCGTGGTCATGTCGATTGTGTTCGCCGGAGCGCCGGTGGTCAACGCGGTCGTGGCCATGATCGAGAGCCCGCCCGAGGGGGGCTTCGGCGGCATTCGCTGGCAGTTCATGGCGGGAATCGCGATGGCGGCCCTGGGCGGCTGCCTGGTGACGCTCTACAAACCGCCGCCGGCTCCGGCGCACGCCCGCGTCGCCCACACCCAGACGGCGCAAGTACAACCCGAAACCGCCAGTACCGAGTAGCTGCGGCAAGGCTTCCCGAAAGGTTTCCCGAGCCCGCGGCCCGCCGCCGCGAATGAGTGGCGGTTCCTCGGCGTCCGGCTGCGCGTCGCCGCGGCCACGGCTAACGCCGCGAGTGCGGCTAAACGGGCGCAACCGGGTCGCCCAGCAGCAGCCGTACCGCGGTGAGCAGCGGAATCAGGATCGTCAGCAACGACAGGATCACTCCCACCAGGATCCCCACCCCGGCCCAGGGTGTGCCCGGCATGATGTTGCCGCTTTGCTTATTGGTGTGCAGCACCAGGCCGCCGATGACGATCGGCGCCACGCCCATCAGCAACGCAATGCCGGCCAGCGTCTTGATAATGGCCAACATCGCCGCGGGGTTCACCGCCCACAACGACAGAAACACGACGATGATGATGGCGTCGAAAACGGTCAGCCCGGCCACGGCGAGAATAATGCTGGGCAGGTCGCCGCTGGCCTTCTCGTCGGCCGCCGCAGTCAGACCCTGCAGATCCTGCAGATCGGCGAAAGCGTCGGGGGGAATTCCGGCGCCGAATTCGGAGTCCTGGGGGGAGTCAGCGAGCGAAAGATCCGCACCGCCCCGGAATGCGGTTTCCGTGCGATTTTCGTCCATGCGCTGATTATTATGGACCAACAATAGGACCCCGCCTACCGCCCCCGGTGACAATAGAGGGCCAAAATACGCGCTAAACCCTAGCAGAAGCAATCCCCGTGCCGCCGCCGCAGAAGCCGGACGCCGCACCACTTGGTGCAGCTTCCGGCTTCGGAGCCCGCCTCCCGCCCGCTGGGCCTCTCGCGCTACCATGGATACTTGTCCCGCCTTGGGAGCGTAGTCGCCGCCGGCCCGGCAGAGTCCGCCGCGCGATGGCCGGGCGGTTGTAACACTTCAACACACGGTTATATGTCCCGTTCCACGCTTTCCGCTCCCGCCTCGGGGGCGAGGCTTGTCCCCCAAATTGTGCGCGCGGTCCTGGGCGGCCTGCTGATGGGCATGGCCAACCTCGTCCCCGGCATCTCCGGCGGCACCATGCTGTTGGCCGCCGGCGTCTACCCGCAATTCATCCAGGGCATCGCCGACGTGACCCGCCTGCAGTTCCGGCGCAACTCGCTGCTCATCCTGGCCTCGATCTGCGGCGCCGGCGCGTTGGCCATCGTGACCCTGGCCGGCTTGATCAAAGGCCTGGTGGTCGACGACCGCTGGATCATGTACAGCCTGTTCATCGGGCTGACCTTGGGCGGCGTGCCGGTGGTCTGGAAGCTGCTGCGGCGCCTCACCAAGGCCGCCTCGATCGGCTGCGCGCTGGGCATCCTGCTGATGGCCGTCATGGCCATGCTGCACCCTGGCGCGGCGGCGGCCGGGGCCGGAGGGCGAGCCTATTTCATGCTGTTTTTTGCCGGGCTGGCCGGAGCTTCGGCGATGATCCTGCCCGGCGTTTCGGGCGGCTACCTGCTGCTGGTGCTGGGCCAATACATCACGATTCTGAGCTCCATCGACAGTGCCAAAACCGGGCTGCTCGCCGCCGGCGGCCCCGATTGGGCGGCTGTCTTTGAGGCAATGCACGTATTCGTTCCGGTGGGCCTGGGCGTCGTGCTGGGCGTAGTGGCGGTCAGCAACGCCATCCGCCATCTTCTGGAGCGCTATGAAAGGGCCACCCTGGGCTTCCTGCTGGGGCTGCTGCTGGGCGCGGTGATCGGCCTGTGGCCGTTCCAGCAAGGACGGGCGCCGCTGCCCGGCGAAGTCATCAAGGGCCGCGTCATGACCGCCGAATCGATCGCCGCCATTCGCGCCGAGGATTATCCGCTGGAAACGTTCCAGCCCACCGCCGGGCAGATCGCCGGCTCGCTGGGGCTCATCGTGGTCGGCTTCGCCGTCACGCAGCTTGTGGCCTGGGCGGGCGGCGGCAAGGGCGAGGGCGGCCCGGATGATGACGGCGTCCGCCTCCGCGCGACCCTAGCCGGCCTCCGAAACCCGGTATCGTTGTTCGAGTCGTTCCGCACCGATCTCTATGGATTCCGCACTGCAACATCTCGTAGCGAATCTGCACGGCGGCCTGCTGGCGCTGCTGATCGTGGTGACGCTGGTGATCCTGGCCAAAGCCGCCGATCTGATGGTCGACGAAGCGGTCGTACTCTCGGAGCGCTCGGGGATTCCGAAAGTCGTTATCGGCGCGACCATCGTCAGCCTCGGCACGACCTGCCCCGAGGCCGCCGTTTCGGTGTTGGCCGCCCTGCAGGGAAGCCCGGCGCTGGCCCTGGGCAACGCGGTCGGCTCGGTGATCTGCGACACGGGCCTGATCCTGGGGCTAGCTTGCCTGGTGGCGCCGCTGCAGCTCGACCGCCGCATCCTCAACCGCCAGGGCTGGATCCAGATCGGCTCGGCATTTACGTTGATCCTGGCCTGTTTCCCCTGGGGCGACCCGGCGGCGGCGTTCCAAAGCGGCGGCCATCTCCCGCGCTGGGTCGGTTTCGCGTTTCTGGCGATGCTGGCGGCGTATATCGTGCAGTCGATTCGCTGGGCGCGCGCCGAAACCAATGACTTTTTCGTCCAGGAACACGAGAAAGACATGGGAGCGTCGACGCCGATCATTGCGTTGAAGATGCTGGGCTCGCTGGCGCTGGTGGTGGGCTCGGCGACGGTGCTGATCCCCGCCGTCGAAGAAGCCGCGCGGCGCATGCAAGTCCCCGAAAGCATCATCGCGGCGACGATGGTCGCCTTCGGCACGTCCCTGCCCGAGCTGGTCACCGCGCTGACGGCCGCGCGCCGCGGGCATGGCGAGCTGGCGGTGGGCAACGTCGTCGGCGCCGACATTCTCAACGTGCTGTTCGTATCGGGAGCGGCGGCGGCGGTGACGCCCGGCGGGCTGCAGGCCGCGCCGCATTTCTTCCTGGTGCTGTTCCCGATCATGTTTTTCGTGCTGCTGGTTTTCCGCATCGGGATTTTCTTTTCGGGCGACTCGATGCGCAAGCCTTTCGGGTTTGTGCTGTTGGCGGCCTACGCCGTGTATCTGATCGTCGGTTACTTGGGCCGCCACGCCGGGCTCTCCTAGTGGGGCAGGCCTCCGGCCTGTCCAAAATGAGAATTTGATAGCTGCCAGAGTGGGGGGATCGCTGCTGAGGTTTGGCCCGCCGGCATCACATAGTTCTCCTCCCGCCCTCGTGTGGATCCGCTGCCATCCGGGCAGGCAGGATGCCTGCCCCACGGGTTCCGTGAATCGCACCAGCCGCTGCGTTACACTGACGGTTTGTTCGACCCCAGCACTTACGGAAGCGTCATCGCGTCGATTCTGGCGCCGCACGAGCGCGGCTCGCGGTTGATGCCGCTGGCCCCGACCGGCCCGCTGCGGGGGCAAGGACTGACGCGGATCCGCGGGCTTTCCAGCAGCGACCTGTTCGCCGCAACGCCCATCACCGCGCCGGATTTCGCCGACTGCGTGCGCAGCGCGCTGTTTCTCTATTTCTCCGACCTCGACGAGTCGCACACAATCTCGCAGAGCATCGGGACCCCCACCGGCAGCTTCCTGCACGGCATCATGCACCGCCAGGAACCCGACTTCGGCAACGCCAAGTACTGGTTCCGCCGCGTCGGCGGCCACGAGGTATTCGCGGCGTTGCGCGAAGCCTCGCTCGAAGCTCTCTCCGGCGCAGAGGGTGAAATCGAGTCGGCCGAAGCTGGGGCGGCGGCAAGCCTGCGCACCGCGATCGAAGGCCGCACACAGTGGGATCCTCTCTGGTTCGTCGATCAATGCGAAGCGGCCGGCGGCGGCGACAGCGGCCTGCAACATCGGCTGCAGGAAATCCAGCTTCTGGAATGGCAGCTCCTGTTCGACCACTGCTACCGCAAAGCCACCGCAGCCGACTAAACGGCAGCGACGCCGAAACCGCCAAAGCCACCGCAACAATCCAGACCAAAGAGCACAGAAAAACCGAATCGCCACCCGTGGCGTGAACCTCCAGGTTTGCCGCGTCGCGAATCCTCGCAACGAATGGCCAGACCGCACGATCCTCCCCCGCGGCCAACCCAACCCGGGGCCGAATCTCCCCCGCGGCCAACCCTCTACCGCAGCAATCCCGCAATCCAACAATATTTTCGACCCCAACCCATCCAATTTCGTCACAATTGAAAGAGCGCCCGACCCACAGGGCTGAAGTCCGTGGGTCAGTGGCCCTGCCCTAGGGGGGCCCTGACTGCGGGCTACGATACACGCCAACATGCCAGACGAATCACCAATCAGCCCACCGCTCTATCTCGGCGTAGACGGAGGCCAGAGCCACACCAAGGTCGCCATCGGCGACGCCCGGGGCGCCGTTGTCGGCCGCGGCACGGCCGGCCCCTGCAACCACGTCCGCGCCGGCGAAGGCCGCGAAAAGCTGCGGCGGGCCGTCACCGAAGCGGTCTCGGAAGCCCTGGCGCCGCTGGGCCGAAGTTTCTCGGAAACCCGCTTCTCCGCCGCCTGTTTCGGAATGAGTGGCGGTCCCGACGACAAGCACGAGTTGATCGCCGAGCTGCTGGCGTGCGACCGCCTCGAAGTCACCACCGACGCCGCCATCGCGCTGTGGGGCGGAACCGGCGGGCAGCCCGGCGTGGTGGTGATCGCCGGCACCGGCTCGATGGCCTTCGGACGCAACGCCGCCGGCGAAACGATGCGCGCCGGTGGCTGGGGCTATCTGTTCGGCGACGAAGGCGGGGCGTTCGACGTCGTGCGCAACGCGCTGCGAGCCGCGCTACGCGAAGAGGAAGGCTGGGGACCGGCCACCCGTCTGCGCCAGACGCTGCTCCAAGCCAGCAGCGGCGCCGACGTCAACGACGTGCTGCACCACTTCTACACCGACGCTTTTCCGCGGCAGCGCGTGGCGGCGCTGGCGCCCCAGGTCGATCAGGTAGCCGCCGCCGGCGACGCGGTGGCGCGGCAAGTGTTGCTCGAAGCCGGCCGCAGCCTCGCCGCATACGCCGCGGCCGTGCGCGGGCGCCTGTTTGCCGAAACCGACAGCGTGCCCCTGGTGCAGGTCGGCGGCGCCTTTCAAAGCCGCTTCGTCCAGGAAGGTTTTCGCGAAGTGCTGGCCGGCGCGCGCAACGAAATCCTGATGCCGCGCTTCGATCCTGCTGTCGGAGCCCTGTTAGCGGCCTATGCGCTGGCGGGCGTCGCGGTGGATACGGAGCGGTTGGAGAGCGGACGGGAACACGTCACACCGAACACAGGGGAGGCCAAGGTTTGAAGCCCGATCTGGTAAAGTCCGCGATTCTGCATTTGCACAGCAACGACCCGGTGATGAGCGACGTGATCCGCCGCGTCGGGCCGTGCGCCCTCAAACTACGGCGCGACCGTTTTCACACGCTGGTGCGCTCGATCCTGTCGCAGCAGATTTCGGGCTATGCGGCTCAGGCGATTCGGGCGCGGCTCGAAGCGCTGGTCGCGCCGCAAACGCTGTCGGCGGAAAATCTCGCGGCGTTGTCGGTCGAACAACTGCGCGCCGTCGGCGTTTCGTCGCAGAAGGCGCAATACCTGCTCAGCCTCGCCACCAAAGTGCGCGACGGCGAGCTGCCGCTCAACGGAATCGGACGGCTGCGCGACGAGCAGGTCATCGAACAACTCATCCAGGTGAAGGGCATCGGTGTGTGGACCGCCCAGATGTTTCTGATCTTCTCGCTGGGCCGGCCCGACGTGATGCCGCACGACGACCTGGGAATCCGGCAGGCGATCCGGAAGCTGTACGGCCTCACCGAGATGCCCGACAAGAAAACCAGCCTGCGTATCGCCGAGCCGTGGCGGCCCTATGCGTCGATTGCGAGTTGGTATTGCTGGCGGAGTTTGGAATTGCCGGAGGTCGCGGCGGCGGTTCAGGCGGAGATGGCTGCCGAGAAGGAAGCAGCCGCGCGAGGGAAGAAGAAGACCGTCGGCGCCATGAAGAAAACCGCAAAGGGCAAGACAAAGGCTTCGAACCGCAAGAGACAGGGCGCGGCGGCCAACAAGAAATCCAAGAGGAACTAGGGCTGCGCTCCGCAACGATGGGCTTGCGCGTGAAGAGGCCGCGCCCGTTGGCGCGGGACAGGCGGGAGCGCCTGTCTCTACGGGTCGCTTCCCTACTTTTCCAGCAGGAAGCGGCCCACGAACATGGCGTCGATTCCCGAGGCGAAAAAGCTGCGCACGGCCGCGCGCGGATCGCAGACCAGCGGCTCGCCGAACAGGTTGAACGAGGTATTGTAGAGCACCGGCAGGCCGCTCACCCGGCCGGCGGCGTGCAGCAGTTCCCAGCACAGCGGATTGTCCTCGCGGTGCACGGTGTGGACGCGGATGCGGTTGCCGTCGAGCAGCGCCGCTTCGAAGGTCTTGCGGTGCCGATCGTGGACGCGGCTCACCGTCGCCAGAAAACGCGCGTTGGCGCCGGTCTCGAAATATTCCGAAGCCAGCTCGGCGGGCACCGACGCGGCGAACTTGCGGAACGCCTCGCGGCGCTTGATGTAGACGTTCAGATTTTCGGTTGAATACGGGTTCAGGGGCGAAGCAAAAATACTGCGATTCCCCAGAGCGCGCGGGCCGAATTCCATGCGGCCCTGGAACCAGGCCAGGATCTGATGGTCGGCCAGCCGCGCGACGGCGGTGTCGATCAGCTCGCCGTCGGTCATCAGCAACTGGAAGCGCAGCTTGCAGTTTTCGAGCACCTGCTTGACGGTTTCGCTGTCGTGCTCGGGCCCCAGGAACAGATTCTCGAGGCGGTGTCTTTCGGGCCGCCGGATGACCTGGTGCCAGGTGTGGAACGCGGCGCCCACGGCCGTGCCGGCGTTGCCGGCGGCGGGCTGCACCCAAACCTTCTGAAAGCGGCCGGAGCCTTCGAGCGACGCCACCAGCAGGGCGTTCATGGCCAGGCCGCCACCCAGGCAAAGGTTTTCGCCTTCGCCGGCCATCGCCAGCGCGGCGTGCTCGATGGCGCTTTGCACGCTGGCCGCCAGGTCGGCCCGCAGTTCGTCACTCAACTCTTCGGCATGGTCAAGGCCGGCGGCTTCGTAGAATTTCTGCGAAAAGCCACCGCCGGTCGGCCGCGACGTATCGAAATAGCTGTGGTCGAGCTGCGCCAGGCGCTGCTGCTTGACGCCCAGAATCTCCAGAAACAGGTCGCGGAACCGGGGCTCGCCCTGCACCGAGAGCCATTGCACCTTGTGTTCCTCGGCGTCGGAACGGAAGCCGAGCAATTCGGTGACGCGGCTGTAAAATCCGGCCAAGCTGTCGGGCGCGTAGAGTTCCTCGACGGGTTCGAGCCGCGTGCCCACGGCTTCCCACAGCGCGCCGCAGCGCATATCGCCGCGGCGATCGAGAGTCAGCACGCGGGCGCTGTCGAACGGCGAGGGATAGTAGGCGGCCGAGGCGTGCGCCACGTGATGATCGACGATCACCATGCGGCTGCGCGGAAACAACGACTTGAGCTGCAGGTGGAACGAAGTGTCCTCGCCGATGGCCAGCGGCCGCGCCAGCGCCACGTAGTCCACATCGTTGCGGTTCGCGCCGGCCACTTCCAGGCAGCCGTCGATGGCGCGCCGCGGCAATCCGCCGGGGTGGCTTTGCCGCAGCAGTTTCTCTTCTTCCATCGCCGCGTGCAGCCGTCCATCGACCAGCAGCGCGGCGGCTCCGTCGTGGAGCCAGCCTCCAATTCCCAGAATCAGCATTCAGACACTCCGCAAACGCTCCACGACGCGCTGTCGCCCAAGCACCGCGAAAATCGCGAAAGCGCTCGGCCCCACCGGCTGGCCGGTGAGCGCGGCGCGCGAGGCGTTGATGATCAGTCCCGGCTTGACGTTATTTTCAGTAGCGAATTCCCGCACTTGCTGCTCGACGTTCTCTTCGCTGAATTCCTGCAGCGCGGAGAGCCGCTCGGCCAGCTTGCGCAGCAGCTCGCGGGCGCCTTCCTTGTCGAGGTTCTTCAGCGCCTGCGGGTCGATTTCGAAGCTGTCTCCGAAATACGCCCCGGCGCGCGTCTGGAAATCCAGCAAGGTATTGAAACGAGCCCGCAGCAGATCGACCGCCTGCGTGACCCAGGGCTTTTCGGCGCCGTCGAACTCGGGCTTCCACCAGCCGGCTTGTTCGAGAAGAGGCCGCACGTAGGGCAGCAGTTTTTCGACCGGCATCGTGCGCAGATGCTGGCTGTTGATCCACAGCGCCTTGGCGTCGGTCCAATTTTCCTCGGACGTTTCGTCGAACGTGACGACCGCGTTGGTGCGCAGGATTCCTTCGACCGAGAACAGCTCGCGCAGCTCGTCGAGGGTCAGCACCTCGCGGTTGTCCTTGGGCGACCAGCCGAGCAGGCTCAGGTAGTTGACGAAGCCCAGCGGCAGAAAGCCGCGGTCGCGGTAGGTGGTGACGCTGACGATCGGGCCGTGCTTGCGCTTGGAAAGCTTCGAGCCGTCGGGGCCCAGCAGCAGCGGCAGATGCCCGAAACGCGGCGGCTGGAAGCCGAGCGACTCGAACAGCAGGATGTGCTTGTAGGTATTGCTGAGGTGATCCTGCCCCCGGATGATGTGCGAGATCTTCAGCTCGGCGTCGTCGACGGTCGAGGCCAGGTGATAGGTCGGCGAGCCGTTGCTGCGCAGCAGCGCGAAATCCTCGATGTCGCCGATCTTGCGGAACTGGTCGCGATAGACGAGGTCCTTGAACTTGACGCCGCCGCCGGCCTCGCGCGGCACGCGGAAACGCACCACGAAGCCTTCGCCGGCCGCGGCGCGGCGGTCGCTTTCCTCGCGCGGCATCTCGCGCATGGCCGGATTGCACAGCCACGCTCCGCCGCTTTGTTCGGCGCCCTCGCTTTCCTTCTCCTCGCCGCCGCCGGCGGGCGTGAAATCGCGGTAGGCGGCGCCTTTGGCCAGCAGCGCCTCGGCCGCCTGGGAATGCAGCGCGCGGCGGTCGGACTGGTGATGCATCTCATCCCACGGCAACTCGAGCCACTGCAGCCCCTCGAGAATCGATTGCAGCGACTCGCCGGTGCTGCGATCGAGGTCGGTGTCGTCGATGCGCAGCACGACCTGGCCGCCGAGCTTGCGGGCAAACAGCCAATTGAAAATGTAGGTGCGTGCGCCGCCGATGTGCAGAAAGCCCGTGGGGGCTGGTGCGAACCGAACTCGAGTCATGGATGAGCTTTGCGAAACTCCGCCGGCTCCGGCTGGTGGCCATGGGGCGCTCGAATGCGCCGGGGTCCAAGTCCCGGGAATTCAGAGTTCAGGCAGAATGTCCTGGCCGTGTCGGGTTGCCGCTGGCCGGCGTCACGAGGGAAGAACGAATCAACGCCCAGTATAGCAACTCCAGGCCGCCGGCCCCCGCAACGGCCCCGGTAGCGCAGGGCTGGGCTTTGCCAGACTTGCGGCTTTTATCCCGCGGTCCACCAACAGGGCCGCGGGCGTGTTTCCTACGGAACGGACAGGTCCCAGCGGAACGGAGAGGTCTGCCTGCGGGCGAAAGACCGCAGGTCTGGGAAATACGCCCAGCCCTCCGCTAGGGAGCTATCGCGCGCGCCCTTGCGCTACCCGGGGCATCTCTGGGCAGGCCGGGGGCCTGCCCCACTTCCGTGCGAAAATGGGGCGGGTCAGCGCGGACGTTGCCACGCCGGGCGTTCGATCCAAGAACAAATTCATGCTGGTTGCCACCTGGAACATCAACTCTCTCAACATCCGCAAGGAGCGGCTGCTGGCTTGGCTGGCCGACCGCGCTCCCGACGTGGTTTGCCTGCAGGAGCTCAAAGGCGTCGAAGAGACTTTTCCATTCGAGGAAATCCGCGAGGCCGGCTACCACGCGGCGGTCCTGGGCCAACGGACCTACAACGGCGTGGCGATTCTGTCGCGCCAGGAGCCCGCGGAGGTCGAGCGCGGCTTCGGCGACGGCATCGACGACCAACAGGCGCGGCTGATCGCCGCCACCATCTCCGGCGTGCGGATCCTGTCGGCCTACATGCCCAACGGCAGCGAGGTGGGGTCGGAGAAGTACGAGTACAAGAAGGAATGGCTGGGACGGCTCAAAAAACTGCTCCAGGGGCGCGGACTGCCCGCCCAACCCATGCTGTTGTGCGGCGATTTCAACATCGCGCCCTCCCGGGAAGACGCCTCGCGCCCGGACGAGTGGGAAGGCAGCGTCCTGCTCAACGACGAGATGCGCGCCGTGTTTCAAGATTTTCTGCAGATGGGCCTGGTCGACACCTTCCGGCTGCATCAGCCCGCGGGAAACTTCAACTCCTGGTGGGACTACCGCCAGCTCGCCTTTCCCAAGAACAACGGCCTGCGCATCGACCACATCCTCGCCAGCAAGACCATGGCCCTCCGTTGCACGGCCGCGCGCATCGACCGCGAGGCCCGCAAAGGCAAAAAACCGTCCGACCACGCCCCCGTCTTCGCCGAGTTTTCCGAAGCCTAGACGGCCCAGCCGGTTACCGCCAGTTCGAGAGCATGGTCCTCCCCACAAGGGGCGCGCACACCCGTCCCCGCGCCCAACCTGCCCGCGCCCCGCACGAATCCGGCTCAACCGATCCACCTTCCACCGGTCCGCGGCCCTGTAACCTTCACGGCGGCTCATCAGTCTCTCCAACCAAGGAATCCCCTGGGAGTCGTCGGAGTCTCGTCTCTCCCCGGACGAGCACGAGGGGCAGCAATAGGCCCACCGGAAGCCTTTTTTTTGGCGGTCTCGCGGCATGTCAGAGCCCTGCGATGGGCTTAACATCTCAGGGGCTTTGTCGTATAGTTATCGTGAACATGTGTAGGAAAAACCGCCTCCGCAGCGCTGCGGCCGTGTGTGGTTTGCTTGTCCTGGGAACCCTTGCGCCCTCGCTCTCTTCCGCTCAAACCGATGAAAATGCAGGCACTTATAAGCCTGATGCGGCGAATTTCGACAAGCTCGTCAAGCCGCTGCTCAGCGACACCTGCAACGTCTGCCACAACGACCAGATGGCCTCGGGCGGCATCAATATCCGCCTTTATTTGAACGCCGACTCGCTGGCCACCCGCCGTCCGGGCTGGGAAAAGATCCTGCACAAGCTGCACACCGGCGAAATGCCGCCGGCGGGCCTGCCGCGGCCTCCGGCCGACGAGGTGGCCGGGCTGGTGACCTTCGTGAAAGGCGAATTCGAGCGCGCCGACAGCTTTGTGCAGCCCGACCCCGGCCGGGTCACGGCGCGGCGGCTCAACCGCAACGAGTACTCCAACACGATCCACGACCTGCTGGGGATCCAGTATTTCGCGCAGCGCGATTTTCCGAGCGACGACTCCGGCCACGGCTTCGACAACATCGGCGACGTGCTGACGATTTCGCCGGTGCTGATGGAAAAATACATGGCCGCGGCCGAACAGATCGCCTCCGCCGCCATCGGCGCCGACCCGCTGCCCACCAAGCCGGTCGAAGCCGAGTACCACCGCAAGACCCGCACCATCCGCATTATCGACGTCAGCACGATTGAAGCCGTCCACCGCGTCGAATGGGCCGGCGAATACGTCGTGCGCATCGGGCTGCCGGGCGAGCGCGGCAAAGACGCCAAGCCGGTGAAGCTGGCTTTCTGGATGGACGGCAAGCTGCTCCACGAGATGATGGTCGAGACCAAGCCCTCGGGGCTGGTCTATTTCAACCCCTACTCGGTGGAAGAGATGCGTCTCAAGCTGCCGGCCGGCGACCACGTCTTTCGCGCCGGCTTCGTCGACGACGATTTCGTGCGCGGGCTGACGCGCAAGCAGGCTTACGACAGCGACACGAACAAATACCTGGAGTCGATCACCTTCGTCGGGCCCTACCCGGCCGAAGTGGAGAACCCCAGCCGCGCGAGGATCTTCGTCTGCGATCCCCATAGCGGGCCGTCGTGCGTCCACCAGATCCTGTCGAAGCTGGCGCGCCGCGCCTATCGCGGGCCGGTCAGCGAAGACGAGGTCGAGGAGTTGGAAAACTTTGTGGCCCTGGCCAACAAGGAAGGCCAGAGCGTCGAGCAAGGCATTCAGCTCGCGATTCAGGCGATGCTGGTGTCGCCGCGTTTCCTGTTCCGCATCGAGCACGACGCCGACCCCACCAATCCCGAGGCGGTGCACAAGATCTCCGACGTCGAGCTGGCTTCGCGGTTGAGCTACTTCCTGTGGAGCTCGATGCCCGACGATCCGCTGCTCGACCTGGCCGAAAGCGGCAAGCTGAGCCAGCCGGATGTGCTCAACGCGCAGGTCGACCGCATGCTCGCCGACCCGCGCTCGTCGGCGCTGGCGGAAAACTTCGCCGGCCAGTGGCTGCAGACGCGCGCCGTCGACAACGCCAACCCCGACCCGAAGAAATTTCCCGATTGGACGCCGGAATTGCGCGAGGCCATGAAGACCGAGACCAAGCTGTTCTTCCAGGCCATGCTCCGCGAAGACCACCCGATCGGCGATTTTCTTGACGCGGACTTCACCTACGTGAACGGCCCGCTGGCGAAGCACTATGGCATCGACGGCGTCGAGGGCCCCGACTTCCGGCGCGTGGAACTCACCAACGGCCAGCGCGGCGGCGTGTTGAGCCAGGCCAGCGTGCTGACGGTGACCAGCTATCCGACGCGCACCTCGCCGGTGATTCGCGGCAAGTACGTGCTCGAGAACATCCTCGGCGCGCCGCCGCCGGCTCCGCCGCCCGACGTGCCCGCGCTCGACGAAGCCGCCGTCGGCACCAAGGCCTCGATGCGCGAGCAGATGGAAATCCACCGCGCCAACCCCGCCTGCGCCACCTGCCACGAGCGCATGGATACGCTCGGCTTCGGCCTGGAAAACTACGACGCGATCGGCAAATGGCGCACCGCCGACGGCAGCTTCCCGGTCGATGCCAGCGGCACGATGCCCAACGGCAAATCGTTCACCACGCCGGCCCAGATGCGCGAGATTCTCAAGGACCAGCTTCCCGAATTCGCGCGCTGTTTGACCGAGAAGATGCTGACTTATGCGCTTGGCCGCGGCCTGGAGCGGTATGATAATAGGACCGTTAGCGGCATCACGCGGGATCTCGAAGCGTCGGGGTATCATTTCCGCACCTTAGTGCATGACATCGTGCAAAGCCTGCCGTTTCTGGAGCGGCGGGGAGAGTTGCTGTCGAACAAGCAAGGGGATGGGGAACCCAAGGAGTTAGCACGAAAATGATCACGGGTAAGAGGCTCGAAAGACGAACATTTTTGCGAGGCATGGGAGCCGCCATCGCGCTGCCCGTGCTCGACGCGATGGCGCCGGCGATGGCGTCGAGCCGCATCCCCGGCAAAACACCCGTGCGCATGGGTTTCGTGTACGTCCCCAACGGCATCGACATGCGCAACTGGGACCCCGACTACGAGGGCAAGTTTCAGGAACTGCCGCGCATCCTCAAGCCGCTCGAGCCGTTCAAAGACGACATGTTGCAGCTCAGCCACCTGACGCACAACAACGGCCGCGCGCTGCTCGACGGTCCCGGCGATCACGGCCGCTGCTGCGGCACCTATCTCACCGGCGTCCACGTTCGCAAATCCGAAGTCGACATCAAGGCCAGCATCTCGTGCGACCAGATTGTCGCCAACGAAATCGGCCACCTGACGCGCTTCCCTTCGCTCGAGATCGGCCTCGAGGACGCCCGCCAGGCCGGCAACTGCGACTCGGGTTACTCCTGCGCCTACACCAACAACATGGCCTGGAGGAACGAGACGCAGCCGCTGCCGCCGATTCTCAATCCGCGCGAGCTGTTCGAGCGGCTGTTCGGCAGCGATGCGCACCTATCGCCCGAAGCGCGCCAGCGCCGCTCGATGTACCGCCGCAGCATCCTCGATTTCGTCGCCGAAGACACCCGCAAGCTGCAATCGGACCTGGGCCCGACCGATCAGCGCAAGCTCGACGAATATCTGTCGTCGATCCGCGACATCGAGCGCCAGATCGAGCAGGCCGAAAAATTCGGCGTGCACGTCGACCCCGGCATGGATAAGCCCTACGGCGTGCCAGCCGACTTCGCCGAGCACTTCCAGTTGATGACCGACATGATGACGGTCGCGTTCCGGGCCGACCTGAGCCGCGTGTTCACCTTCCTGGTGACCCGCGAAGGCAGTTCGCGGCCCTATCGCGAAATCGACATCGCCGACGGCCACCACCCGCTGACGCACCATCGCAACAAGCCCGAGCTGATGGAGAAGGTCGCCGAGATCAACACCTACCACGTGACGCAGTTCGCCAAGTGGATCGCCAAGCTCAAGGCCACGCCCGAAGGCGACTCGACGCTGCTCGACAACTCGATGATCATCTACGGGGCCGGCCTGTCGGACGGCAACCGCCACCTGCACAACAATTTGCCGACGCTTGATCCTGGGCCGCGGCAACAACTATCTCAAGACCGGCCGCCGCCTGGTTTATCGCCGGGAAACGCCGATGGCGAATCTGCACCGCACCTTGATGGACCGCATGGGCGCCAAGGTCGACTTCTTCGGAGATTCCACCGGAGAGCTGGGCGGCCTGGATCTGATGAGCTAGCCACAACCGTCCACGAGACGAATTTCTTGGAAGCGCCCGCAGCCCCTAGGCCGCGGGCGTTTTTCTTTGGAAGACGGCTCGCGAACCACGACGCGTCGATAGCCACCGATGGCCGCAACCCAAACAACAGAGCCGCAGGCGTAAGCCGGCGGGCCGAAGCCGCAGAGAAGCCGGGGGAAAAGACGCAGAACCGAGCGAAGTGGCCAAGGAATCGACTTGGCGACGTTGCCAAGAAACCGGCCCGGCGACGCGCACCGCCCTGCCCCCAGCCTCACCGCCGCGCCGCCGCGGCCCGCACCCTGCCGGGTGCGGCTCTGTTAATCTCGCTTCGGAATTTCGGTGCCTGTGAGGGCGGGCTTAGCGCGGCCCGTGGCGTGGATTCAGCGCGAACCCTGGCGCTTCTCCGCGGCTCGCTCCGCCGCCGCCAGCGCCTTGCGCGTAATCGTCGTCAGCGGCAGCTCGCGCAGACGCCCCGGCGCAATCCAGCGATAGCCTTCGGGCGCCCTTCCCGCCAGCACGCCGCGCTGCACCCGCCCGCGATAAGCTGCGAAACGTAATCGCGTGGCGGAATTCGCCCAGCAATCCGTCGGTTTCGATACCCAGCATCCGAAAGCAGCCGGCGTCGACGCGGCCGCCTTCGGCTTGCGGCAGCTCCCAGAAGCCGGGCATCACCGTCGAATCCTGGGGCCTCTGGCGCAGCAGCAAGCTGTTGCCGCGCCGCACCAGAACCACGGCCAGCTCAAGCCGCTCGACCTTCTGCTTGGCTTTCTTGCGCGGGCGCTCGAGCTGCGTGCCGGCGCGGAACGCCAGGCAATCCCCTGCCAGCGGGCAGATCAGGCACTGTGGCCCGCGCGGCGTACACAGGGTGGCCCCCAACTCCATGACAGCCTGGTTGTAGTGCCCGTAGTCGCCGCGGCCGACGCATTCGAGCAGTTGTTGCGCGCGGCCGGTGAGAGCGGCCCGGGTGGCCGTGCGCGTCACCTCGCGGTCGTCGTCGAACAGGCGCGTGAGGACGCGAATGACGTTCCCGTCGACCACCGCGTGCGGCCGGCCGAAGGCGATGCTGGCGATCGCCGCGGCGGTGTAGCTGCCGATGCCGGGCAGCGCCTGGAGCTCTTCGTAGGTGCCCGGGAAGACGCCGCCGTGTTCGGCGACGACGCGGCGGGCGGCCTGTTGCATCTGGCGCGCGCGGCGGTAGTATCCCAGGCCGCTCCAACGTTCCAGCAGCTCGGCTTCGGGGGCCTCGGCCAGTGCCTCGACCGTAGGAAAACGTTCCAGGAAACGCTGGTAGTAGGGAATCACCGCGCTGACCCGCGTCTGCTGCAGCATGATCTCGGAAACCCAGATACGGTAGGGATCGGCGGTTTCGCGCCAAGGCAAGACCCGGCGGTGGCGCTTGTACCAGGCCAGCAGCCGCTTGCTCAAGCGGCAATCGGGCAGACCGCGGGGCAACGCAGTTTTGCCCGCCTGAGTCTTGGCCGTGCCGCTGGGGGCCTGGTTCGCGTTGCGCTTCACGGATCGTGTTCCCCAACAGTGGCACGGGCCTCCGGCCGGTGGCGTCGGCGTGCACGCCGACGTTCTTGCCTCTCGCCCCAACCTCGACATCGACCACAGGTCGATGCTGCCGACCGGCGGCCCGCGCCACCGCTACCGCGAGCCTGCCCGCGCGGCCTCGCCTGGTCCCCCGGCCCCACAGCGCAAGCTCACGCTTGCGGCTCCGAGTGGGGTGAGCTGCACTGGTGCACACTCTCCGCGGCTATTCGTGTTCCCCCGCGCCCATCTGCCGCTCCATGCGCGCTTCGATCGGCCGCTCCAGGCCTCCGGTGAGCAGCATGCCTTCGATCTCGACGGCACTCTTCCAGACATTCACCAGCTCGTGAATATAATCGCGCTGCAGTTGAAACAGGTTCCGCCGCGCGATGAGCACCTGCGGATAGGCGGCGGCCATCTGCTGGAAGCTGTTGCGGTAGAGATCGTAGGCGCGTTGCGCGCGCGGCAGCATTTCCTCGCGGTATTTCGCGGCCAGCCGCGACGAAGCTTCGTAGTCGTGATAGACCTCGGCCAGCCGCGCGCGCAATGCCAGCGCCACGCGGTCGGCATCGCGCTCGGCGGCGTCGACTTGGCCGCGCGCTGCCTCGATCGCCCCTTTATTGCGGTCGAAAATCGGAATCTGGATGCCGACGTCGAAGAACCCGACGATACCCACCGGCCGCAGGTCGGCCCCCAGGAAGGGATGGTATTTGAAGCCGCCGCGCACCAGGATATCGGGGATCGTCTCGACCTTCTCGCGCTCCAGCGCGGCGTTGGCGCGCGCCACGCCGGCCGCGGCGATCTTCACTTCCGGGCTTTGCTGCAGGATCTTCTGCAGCACGCTGTCTTTTTCGAGCGCCGGAATCGCCTCGATGTCGCCGTCGAGCGGCGTGACCTCGAGCGCAGGGTCGCCGGCAACCGCCGCAAGCTGCCGCCAGACGCGCTCCTGTTCGATCTGTGCGCGCACCAGCGATACTTCGGCCTGCTGCTGCTCGATTTCCGATTGCAACACGTCGGGCTGGTCGGCCTGGCCGACGTTGGCAAGCTCGTGCGAAACCGCGGCGGCCTCGGTGGTCAACTCTGCCAGCCGCCCCTCCACCTCGACCAGCCGCTCGGCCCCCAGGGCTTCGTAAAACAAGGTACGCACCGCTGTCAGCACGCGATACTGCTGGGCCTCCTCGGCCGCCTGCGCCAGGACTTCTTGT
Source organism: Terriglobia bacterium (assembly GCA_963824095.1). Taxonomy (GTDB): domain Bacteria; phylum Acidobacteriota; class Terriglobia; order Bryobacterales; family UBA6623; genus JBBDWJ01. Next base: position 339,351 of record CAWGNS010000008.1, read on the forward strand.
TGCGAGTAGACGCCGCGCGCCAGCCGCAGCTTGCCCGCGGTAACAATGCGCTGCTCGCCGAACATGCCGATTTCACCGCCGCGAAAGGTCTGATTCGGCGTATTGTCATCGCCGACCACGCCCAACACCGGGTTGGGGTAGGTGCCCGCCTGCCGCGCCAGCCCGCGCGCCTCGCGCACCCCCGCCGCGGCCTGAGCCAGGGTGGGGTTCTTCTCGAGAGCCCTCGCTTCGAGGTCGCGCAGGCTCAGCGCGCTGGCGCCGGCGGCCGGAGGCGGCGGCAACGCCGGCCCCGACACGGCCCCGGAGACGTCGCCCGAATCGTGCGGGGCATGGCCGTGGACATGCCCGGGCGTGGCCGCCTCCGGCGCTACCGGCGATGGGGCCTCCGGCTGCGGAGGAGTCTGTCCGAACGCGCCAACCGCCATCACGGCCGCGCAAAGCAACCCTATCGCGAACAGGGATCGAAGCTTGTCCCTCATCATCTCTCCTCAGCGGCGGATCCGGATGCGGCTCGATACCCCGGCGGACCCGCCCAGCGGCCGGATCGGTCGGCCCCCAAGCTGCGAGCCAGCGGAAGCCCATTGTAGCGTTGGAATGGTTGCAGTTTGGCGGGCCGCCGGCCGCGCCACGACGGCCGAGTATCGAGCCTCACAGCGAAACATCAAACCACCAGCCAGCGGGGCAGCGAGGCTCGAAATCAGAGGCGCTGACGGAACAGGCTGCGGAAAAAGTCTGCCGGAGGGGGACAGTCACCGTGTTTCGCACCCTGCGAATCCCGTAAACCCCTGAAAAATCGAGGTGCGAAACGCGGTGACTGTCCCCATGAAGCATCACTGCCGGGCCAGACTGGAGTTTTTCCGCAGCCTGGGAAGCCTGCGCGCCGCAGTGGCACGAAAAGCAGCTGACGTTACAACACGGCCGCAATGAACGCCGCCGGCCGGCCTTCCCGCCGCTCCCCGCGCGCAGGCTCCCGCCAGCGCTTCTGTTTCCTCGGGTTTTGGCTTTTGGCGGTTTGGGTGGGTCTCGGCTGCGCGGTTTAGGCCTGTTGCGCCGATCGCGCTCTGCGCATCCGCTCGATCTCGTCGAAAAGATCGGGCGGCAGCACGCGCACCAGGGTCATCATGCCCATCATCGAGGCGGTCCAGTCTTTGCGCAGAGCGTGCGTTTCCGGTTTGTCGATGAGGTGGTCCATGGGCATCCACATGTCTTGCGGATAGCCCGGGGTCTTCTTGGCGGCGGCGGCGCCGTGCATGTGCGCCTGCGGAGCGACGGCCTGGGCGGCGGTAGCGGAACCAGCCGCGGCGCTGCCGAGCAGATGCGACGTGGCGCGTTCGCGTTCGGTGCCGTGGCCGAGGCTGCGTCCGAATGCCGGGCCCAGCTCTTCCGCCGTCGCCCCGCCGCCATGCACGATACCCATGCCTTCTTCCATGCCGAGGCCGCTGTGCAGTCCCTGGCCGACGTGGCTCAACGGTCCCACCATCGACATCATCTGATTCATCATGTGATGCGGCAGATGGCAGTGCAGCATCCAGTCGCCGATGTATTTGGCCTCGAATTCGACCACCCGCGCTTGCGCCACGCCGACCAGCTCGGTGTTGCCCTGCGTCCAGGCCGCTTTGGGGATGCGGCCGCCTTCAGTGCCGGTGGTTACCCACTGGTGGCCGTGCATGTGCATCGGGTGATGATCCATGCCCATGTTGACGAAGCGAATCCGCACCCGCTCGCCGGGCTTGCACAGCAGCGGCGTGATGTCGGGGCCGGTCCTGCCGTTCATCGTCAGCCAGTTGAACTCCATCGACAGCGTGTTGGGGACCGAGTTGTTGGGCAACAGCGCCCATTCCTGCAGGATGAACGCATAGTCGCGCGCCACGTGCGGCTGATAGGGCCGCTTGGGGTGCACGATGAAAAAGCCGATCATGCCCATCATTTCCTGCATCGGCAGGTGCGAGTGATAGAAGAACGTGCCGTGCTGATGCACCGTGAACTCGTAGACGAAGCGGCCGCCGGGCTGGATCGGGTCCATCGAAACGCCGGGCACTCCGTCCATGTAGAACGGCACCTCGAGACCGTGCCAGTGGACGGTGGTGATTTCGGGCAGTCGGTTTTCGACCACGAAGCGAACACGGTCGCCCTCGTTGATCTCGATGGTCGGGCCGGGCATGCTGCCGTTGAAGCCCCACACGTCGACCGTCTTGCCGGGCAGAAAATCGCGCCGCACGGGTTCGGCGATGAGCTGGAATTCCTTGGCTCCGTCGACCCATTTCCAGGGCAGCTTAGGAACGTCGGGCGTCTCGACGAGCACCGGATCGGCAGCATCGAGGGCGGGGTCGTCGAAGTCCGCGCCGTTCGCCGGGAGCTCGGCCTCGGCCGCGCGCGCCGCATTGCCGCCGGCCAGCAGGCCGCCGCCCATCCACGCGAAGCGTTGCAGGAAGTGTCGTCGGTTTTTAGCCATGGAGTATTTTGGGTTGGCGGCGCGCCGCCGCGAAACGCCGCGCTACCAGCCAGCGGCGGCTTGCGTTGAGACGCCCGGGACCGGCAGCCGGTTCCGCAAAGACAGGGCCCCACGCAGGGGGGAAAGGAAGAATCGCCGCACGGGCCTAGTCGCCGCCGGCCGACGCCAGCTTCTGCGGGCTGTCGTTCTCCGATGCCTCGGGCTGCACGTTAAGGTAGTTGCCTTCGTGGATGCGCGAATTGCTCAGGCCGTTCCAGTCCTTGAGGTCGTCCACCGAAACGCCAAAGCGGTGCGCGATGGCCTCGAGCGTGTCGCCGCGCCGGATGCGATATTGCCCGGCGGGGGGGCTGCCGCCGGCTCGGATGGTGAGGTAATCGCCGGCGGTGATGCGGCTGCTGTCGAGCCCGTTCCAGGCCTTGAGGTCGTCGATCGATACGCGAAAGCGGCTGGCGATTTCCGCCAAGTTGTCGCCGCGCCGGATGCGATAGCGCTTTCCGGCGGCGGCTGCCCGCACAACCGAGATCGACGCCGAGCCGGCGTCCGGCCGCGCCGTAGCGCCGCCCGAGGGCGGGCCGACGTAGAGGTCGTCGCCGGCCGTGATGCGGCTGCTGCGCAAGCGGTTCCAGGCCTTGAGCTGCTCGACGCTCACGTTGAAGCGCTGCGCGATCTCCACCAGGCTGTCGCCGCGGCGGATGCGGTAGCGCTGTCCGGCGGTCGACGCGGCCACCAGCGGCGCCTCGGCCGCCCGTGCCTCCGAACGAGGCGAGGACGAGCGTTTGGACGCCGTCGCCGACGCCACTTGCAGCCATTCGCCCGCCCGGATGCGCGTGCTGCGCATGCCGTTCCAGGACTTCAGATCGTCGACCGACACGCCGAAACGGCGCGCGATCGTCGCCAGATTGTCGCCGCTTCGGATGCGGTAGCGGCCGCCGCTGGGCGCCTGCTCGCCGGCCTCGGAATTATCGCCGCCTTCGGAACGATCGTTGGACTCCGCACGGCGAGCCCCGGGCACCCGCAGCACCTGCCCGACGTCGATGCGGCTGCCGCGCAGGCCGTTCCAGGCCTGCAAGTCGGACACGTCGACCCGGTAGCGAGTGGCGATGGCGCTCAGATTGTCGCCCCGGCGCACCTTGTAGCGGCCCGTGGGCGCGGCCCCCGAACGCGACGACGCCGAGACGGAGCGGGACGACCGGCTGCCGCCTCCATCGCGCTGCACCACCAGGTAGCGACCGGCGCGAATCCGCGTGTTCGGCAGCCCGTTCCAGGCCATCAACTGCTTCACGCCGACGCCGAAACGACGCGCGATCGAGCCCAGGGTGTCGCCGCTGGCGATGCGGTAGCGGCCCGTGCCGTCTTCGATAAAACCGCCGGCGCGGCCCCAGCCGCCATAAAGCTCCAGCTTGGTCTCGGCCGGGATCGTCAGGTGCAGCCCGGCTTCCAGCGGCTTGCCGTCCAGGTCGTTCAGCTTGGCGATCGTCTCGCTGCTGACGTGGTATTCGCGGGCAACCGCCTCCAGGCTGTCGCCTTCTTCGACCGCCGGGCGCCGCCAGTTGAGGCGCTTGTCCTCGGGGACGTAGGCGATTTCCTTGCGGAACTGGTCGGCCGTCCCCTCAGGCAGCCGCAGATCGTAGCCAAACGGCGGAGTCGCCGAGCGCAGCAGCGCCGGATTCAACTGCTTCACCGTCTCGGGCGTGGAATCCACCAGGTCGGCGACCAGATCGAACGAGATTTCCGAATCGACGCTCACCGTGTCGTAGCGCAGCGGCGGCGCCGGGTCCATCTCGCCCAGGTCGTAAAGCTGCTGGTTCTTGGTGAGGTAGGTGAACGCCAGAATGATCGGGATATAGTTGCGGGTCTCGCGCGGCAGCAGGCGGCGCTCGCTCAAGGTCCAGTAATCGCGGGTGCCGGCGCGGCGAATCGCACGGCGCACGCGCTCGGGGCCGCTGTTGTAGGCCGCCATCGCAAGGTACCAGTCGCCGAACTCGATGTAGAGGTCCTTGAGGTGGCGCGCGGCGGCGCGGGTTGCTTTCTCGGGGTCGTAGCGCTCTTCGATATAGCGATCTTGCCGCAGGCCATATTGCCGGCCGCGGTAGGAGACGAACTGCCACATGCCGGTGGCGTGAGCCCAGGAGCGCGCCTTGGTCATGAATCCCGACTCGGCCTGGGCGAGGTGGAACAGTTCTTTCGGAACGTCCTCGTCCTCCAGGATGCGCTCCATCATTTTCTCGTAGGCGGCGCCGCGGCTCATCGTCGCCTTGTAGGTTTTCAGCCCGCGCCCCGATGAGAAGTAGTTGATCAGCTTGATGACCTGCGCGTTGAGCACCAGCGGCAGGTCCGACTGCGTGCGGCGCAGGATCTCCTGGCGGTTTTCCGCGATGCTGAAATCGTCGGGGATCGGGGTTTCGGTGAGCTCTTCGAGCAGCGTCGGCTCTTCGGCGGTCTCTTCGGCCCCCTCGGGCTCGGAAAATTCGGCCGAAACGCGGTTGGTTTCCGACTCCAGGCCCTCGAGCTGCAGGCGCGTGGCAAGTTCCTGCGGGCTCATCGATTCCCAGCCCGGGTCTCCCGCCGTGTCGGCGGCGGAGGTTGGCGCCTGCCGGGCTTCGGCGACGGTGGTCGGCGTGGGAGTCGGAGCGGACGAGGCAATCTTCTGCGGCGGCGCTGTGTTCTGAGGCACATTCGCCGGCTCGATTTCGCTGGGAACTGTGGACGAGGGAGCTGGCGACGCGCCAGCCTGGGTCGGCATCGGCGCCGGAGGTGGTCGGTCCACCCGCAGTGGGTTACCGCCGCAAGTCGCCAGCCAAAGGCAACCTGTCAGCAGCAAACCCAGCGAAATGAACCGGCTGCGGCGATTTACGTGGAGAATCGGCATGAGCTCCGTCGGACAAGCCAGAACACCTGCCGTGCAGCACTCGACCTAAGTTGTGCTCTACTTAGGAAAGCCTAGATCCTACCAGACCTATCCCAGGCAGGTCAACGAGCGGGTTTCTCCTCCTTGGGGAGCCGGGCGGAGGGAAACAAACCTCATCCGTTCAAAGGGTTCCGGCTGAATTTGGGGGCCGCGGCACAAGCCGGCTAGAATCGGGAGTTGGCCAGCTAAAATCGGGACTTGGGACGCGGCGATCATACAGACATTATGACGGAAGGTAAAACAATTACCAAGGCAGTTGTTTTGGCGGCCGGTCGCGGCAGCCGCATGAAATCGCTCACCGACGACTGCCCTAAACCGATGATTCCCTTGTCGGGAAGGCCGCTGCTGGCGCACCTGATCGAGCGCATGGAGCAGGCCGGAATCCGCGAGGTGCTGGTGATCACCGGCTACAAGGCCGATGTGGTCGAGGCGTATTTCCGGCAGCATCCGCCGGCCAAGGCCGTGCTCTCCTACCGCCTTCAGGAGCCCCAGAACGGCACCGCCCGGGCGGCGCTGTTGGGGCGCGAGTTCGTGGGCGGCCAGCCCTTTCTGCTGACTTTCGGCGACATTCTGGTGGACACCAACGTCTACAGCGAGATGTTCCGGCTGTTCGTCGGCGCCAAAGCCGTCCTGGCCGTCAACCGCGTCGACGACCCCTACCAGGGCGCCGCCGTCTACGTCGGCGGAGGCCGGGTGACCCGCATTCTCGAAAAGCCCCCCAAGGGCACCTCGACCACGCCTTGGAACAACGCCGGCATCTACTGCCTGGGTCCGCAGGCATTCGACGAGTTCGCCCGTGTCGGCCTGTCGCCGCGCGGAGAATACGAGCTGACCGACGCGATTCACCAGATGCTGGCGGCGGGCGTGGAGTTCGGCTATCACGAGATCGAGGGGTTTTGGCGCGACGTCGGGCGCCCCGAAGACGTGCCGCAAGCGGAAAATTACTTACGCGGCCAGTAGATCTGCGCGCCCGGTAGAAGACACTCAGCGGCCGACCGCAAAGACAGGCGCCGGTCGGTCGATAGAGACAGGCGCTCTCGCCGGTCGGTCGCCCGCAGGGCGACCCTGGAGTTTGACGTGGGACAGACAATCCTGTCTGTCCTGGCCGCCCCGGAGCGCGATCCTCCCCAAAGGGCAAAGCCTGCGGTCCCAAAGGGGCTACTCTGCGGCCCCAAAGGGCCAGGCCTGCGGCCCCGTCCCATCGGGCCCATTCCCATCGGGGGATCGGTGCGACTTCGACGCGTTTCGTCTCGAAGACGGGCCCCCATCGCCCGCCCCTTCCAGGGCGGCGTACGGGACGCGAACGACATCCATGGCTGAAGCCATGGGCTATTCGACCGTATGGCCCCTCCGGGGCTCCGCACGTTACCTACCGCTTGCGCGAAGCCGGCCGCAGCGGCTTGATGGCGAAATAGCCCTTGGCCAGTTGTGGTTTGAGTTCGAGAGCCTTTTCGAAGCTGGCGACCGCTTCCTCGTCCTTGCCGATCCCCTGCAGCGCCACCGCTAGGTTAAGGTGCGCCTCGGCAAAGTTCGGGCGCAGCTCGGCGGCCTTGGAGTAGTAAGCCGCGGCCTGCTGCTGGTTGCCGGCCTTTTGCTCGAGCAACCCGGCGTTGAACAGAATCTCGGGCGAATCGCTTTTGACCTCGGCGAGCCTGGCGTAAAGCCGCCGCGCTTCGTCGAAATCCTTCTCGACCACCTTGACCGTGGCCAGCCCCAACAGCGCCTCGGTTTCGTCGGGCTTCAGCTCGAGCACCTTGTTGAAGGAGTCGCGGGCACGGTCGTACTGCTCCAGACGCAGGTAGGCAACGCCGCTGTTGAGCCAGGCCTCCACCCACTCCGGCTTGTGCTCGATGCACTTTTCGTACAGCGCCGAAGCCTGCTTCCACTGCCCGGCCTTGTGCAGCGCCGTGCCCAGCCGGAACAGCGGCTCGGGCGAGCTGGTCGCCTCGGCAACCTTGTCGTAGAAAGCGACCGCGTCGTCCCACTGCTGGTTGCGCTCGTACATCACCGCCAGGCTGTAAAGCGCCGGCAGCGAGTTGGCGTCGAGCTCGAGCACGTTTTCGTAAAGCTTCTGGGCTTCGGCGACCTTGCCCAGCTCCTGATAGCAAGCCGCCAGGTTGAGGTGCGTCTCGATCGAGTCGCTCTGGCCCTGCAAGGCGCGCTTGTAGGCGCTTACCGCGTCCTGGTAGAGCTCTTTTTTCTGGCACGCCAGGCCCAGGTTATACCAGCCGCTGTAGGAGTCCGGATCGCTTTTGACGACCTGTTTGTATTGTTCTAGCGCGTCGTCGAAACGGCCCTGGCGATAGTGCGTGAAGGCCATGCCTTCGTGGGCCTTGGCCGAATCGGGCCGCACCTTGAGCAGTTGCCGGAAGCAGTTTTCGGCGTCCTGAAAATTGCCGGCCTTGGTGTAGACGCCGGCCAGGTTGGTGAGCACTTCCTCGGATTCGGGATTCTTGTGCAGCGCCACCACATAGTGCTCGACGGCGTGCTCGTAGTCTTCGGTGAGCTGGCAGGCGACGCCCAGCCCAAAGGCGGCCGTGAACGACTCGGGGTCGACCTTGAGATAGGCCTGGTAGGCTTCCTTGGCGCCTTCGGGATCGTTGAGCTTGAGGCAGGTGCCGGCCAACCCGAGGTAAGACTCGGTCAGATCGGGCGATAGCTCGACCGCGGCCCGAAAGGCCTGCCGGGCGTCGTCATACTGCTCGGTCGCCTCCAGCGCCAGGCCGAGGTTGAACTGCGCCGCTCCGTTGCTGGGGTCGATCGCCAGGAATTCCCGGTAGGACTCGATGGCGCGGACGAAATCCTTGCGCTCCAGGTAGATCTGGGCCATGGCGGTGTAGACTTCCGCCAGATCCTCGCCCGCCGAGCGCGCCTGATCCAGCTCGCCGAGGGCTTCCTCAAGCTGACCGCGCAGATAGAACCGAACCGCCGCGGCGTAGTGGTCCGCCCCGCCTTCCGACTCTCCCAACTCGTCGGACAGGTCAAAACCTTCGAGGGAAGCAGCGCCGGTGGGATCGGTTTCGACCAACTGCGGGCTCGGGAGAGACTCCTGGGGCTGGTCGGCGGATTCGTCGCCACGGTCCAGGAAATTCAAATCGCCAAAAATCTTCATCACCCACTTCCTTCTGACGACGACGCGACTCACCTCACGGAGGCGCTTCCGCTGGAGTCCACGCTGTCGGCCGCGGCGCAACAAGCCCGGCCGGCGGCCTAACCCCCGAGGCTCGCGCGGCCGGTCGGCCGGCACGAGCGCCTCGGCGGGCAGTGCCCAACGATTCCCGCGACCTCCGCTACCCGAAGTCGCTCAAGTCGCGGCCCGCGGGCCGCTCAATATCAAATCTTGGATCGAGCACCGTGGGCGGAGCCCAGCGTGCCGGATCCTCTCCCGGCGTTTTGGACGAAGACGGCCGCGAAACGCCGGCGCCGAGCTCTCCCAACTGGGGAAACACCAGGCACAGACGGTCGACGGGCGGTTCGAAGCGGCCGGCGGCGCCGCTCAGATCGAGCTTGCCCGATCCGTTGGCAAACGCCACGCCGGAGGCCAGCCCGGCGGGCAACCGCGGCGCCTGCCACAGCGCATCGTCATTCCCGTTCGGCAGTTGCAGGGCCAGCTCGGGCCCCTCGGCCAGCGCCGGCTCGATCTGGAACATCCAGGCGCGCTCGCTGCCCACCGACGGCTTGCCCGCCGCCGCGTTGGGCCCCAAAGCCAGCGGCAACGGCGTTTCCAGCGGCAGGCTGTAGTCGGGCTCGTGGCCGTGGCCGTTGTAACCTTCCCAGGGCGGCGCCTCGGGGGTCGCCGGCAGCAGCGGAACCAGGCGCGCATGAACCGGCAGCTGGGCCCGCGACGGCCGGCCGCCGCCGGCGTCGGGATAACAGATCGGCAGTTCCGTCAGCTGATCCGCTCCCTGCGTTGCCGTCCAATCCTGGGAGGGCCAAACCGCGGCGGCGGCGCTCAGCTCCAGCAACGAAGGCTCGAGACCGAACATCACGGCCACCGGCTTCAATTGCAGGCGGCTCAAGTCGCCCTTGGCGCCCTTGCCGGATTTGGGTCCCTTGGCGGGTTTGGCCGCGGCGCGCTCGGCGTTGGAGGCCGCCGCCGCGGGCGGGCTGCCGGCCGGCGCCGCGGGCTCTTCCGGCTCGGGGGCGTTCCTCTTGGACCGCAACAGCGGGAAAGCCACCACCTTTGGGCTGAATCCCCGCCGGCTGGGCGGTTCCGGCTCCGGGCGCTCTTCCTGTTCGCGAGCCGTTTCGGGTTCTGCTTCGTCCAGATGCGAGTCGACAGCGGCCTCGAGCAGGTCGAAGGTCGCCGTGTCTTCGCTGTCCAGTCCGCTGTCGGGTTCGGCGTCCAGGTTCGCCGCCAGGTCCTCCTCAACGTCGGCAGCCAATATCTCGTGATCCGATGTTTCCTGGGCTGCCGTTTCCTGATTCGCGGCCTCCGGACGGGCTTGCTCGATGGCCGCCGCTTCCTGGGTCTCGAGCGGTTGTTGAGGTTCTTGATCGGCTTGCGGCCCTTCGGCCCCGAAGGCGCCCGACTGCAGTTCGTTGGCGAAGGCGTCGACCTCCGGAAGATCGTCGAGATCGAGTTCGCCGCCGGCATGCCCGGTAAGGCGGTCGAAGATCGACGGCAACTCGTCGTCGCTGAGCGGTTGGAGCGAAGCCGCATCGAGCGGCTGCAGCGTTTCTTCGCCCGACAGCGCATCGCCGAACGAGCCCGGCAGGTCGCTGATCGAGTTCAGGTCCAGGTCTTCTTGGGCCTCGGCCGCGGTGTCCAAGCCGCGGGCGTGGAGCAACGAACGCAGCTCGTCGCTGGGTTCGTCGGTGGTGACCGCCGTCCGCCGTGGGCCGTCCGATAACTGGCGCAGCGCGGCCAGGGCCTCTTCGGGGGTCTGCTCGCGCACTTCGCCCAAACCGCCGCCCAGGCCCTTCCCCAAACTTCCCAGACTGCCGCCCAGGCCGCTTCCCAGGCTGAAGGCGCCCGGCCCGATTCCCGCCGAATCGCCGGCCGTCTTCGCGTTCCATTCCTCGTCGGATTCGGCCGCGTCCGAACCGGTTTCCTCGCTGAGCCGCCAAAGCTCCTGCAAACCCTCGTCGCGCTCACCGCGCTCGGCGGAGGGCAGCCCGGACGGCTTGGCGGCCTTCTGCCGGTCCAACTCCTCGAAGCGCGCCAGCGTTTCCGAAGCCGCAGCCGATTCCTGGGGAGCCTTCGCCGGGCGGGCCGCAGCGTTTTCCACCGGCAATGGAGGCGCCTCACCGGGGCCGCCGTGCTCGTGATCGGTCAGCAGGCGCTCCAGAGTCTGGCGCTTATAGATTTCGGCGTGCTCGTCGGAGCAGAACTCCGACTTGGTCCTCCAGGCCCGCAAGCGCGATATTTTTTCGTGGCACAGCAGACAGAACATAGGCAATACGACACCTACACAAAGGATGTCGGCGGAAAAGCGTCGTCCGAGAGCGATTCCAATATAGATTCTGGGGCAGTGCCCATAGTTAGGCGATCCGGCGCCGACCCTAAACCTGATCTAAAAGTGACTTAATACGCTGAGTACCCGGGGACCCGCGACTTCGCCGGCCGAACACACTTTTCAGGCGCCCGGCAAAGCACCCGCCAGGACGCGCTAAAACCCCTCCCAGCGCCCTGCCATGGGCCCACTAAGCCCCTCCGACTCAAGGCGATCGGGCAGGCTCCGCGGCCCCACCCGGCGGCCGCTCGGCCGCGCCGCGGTGATAGCCCCGACGCGGGTCGTAGGCTCCCTTCTGTCTCTTCGACAAGTAAGGCGAACAGGTGTAGTCCGTCTTATACCCCGTGGTGACGAAGCGGTGATTTTGCCTTAGAGCCAAACTAATACTGCCCCAGAACCTTGGGGCCCCGCGGCGCTCCCCCAGCAACGTTGCAAGGTCAAGGGTTTCCGGGATGCAAGCCGCCGCAAAGCCCTTGCCGGCGCACCTCTGGAGCCGTTTCGCGAGCCGCAGCAGCCGGCCGGCCAGTGCCGCGCCGATGTCCCGGACGGGGAGAAGGCCCCTAGGTATTTCCGCCCGTTGAGGGCCAGATCAGCGGCATCTAAGGTCGCGTCGGTGGTTCTATCTGCGCCGGTTTTCGGGTACTGTAATGGAGAAAGCACGATGGGTTCCGCGCCGCTGATGAGAGGGAAGTTGGGAGGAGAAAGCTATGAACTCCTTGGGGAGGAGCTCTGACGCGCGGGTTTTGAGCCGCAGCACAGCCAGCCGGAGGATGGGGGGCCGCCTCGGAGCCGCCCTGGCGGTAGCGCTCGCCTTGCCCGCACTGTCGTGGGCGGGCAGCGAAGGGCTGCCGATCGCGCACACGGGAGCCTTCGGCGAGCCGACCTGCGGCGAGGCGGGCTGCCACCGCAACACGCAGGGCGGCGAGGTGCAGTCGGTCGAGATCGATGTCGGCCCCTATGTGCCGGGAGCGGGCGCGCAGCCGGTGATCGTCAATATCATCGACCGCGGCGCGCGCGCCTGGGGCTTTCAGTTGACCGCGCGCCGCCGCAGCGATCCCACGCAAGCCGGCGGGAACCTTCGCGGTGCCCTCCCCGGCCCTCGTTCGTGCGGGTGCGCTGCGCCGACACGCTGAATCCGCCGCCCTGCAACCCCAACGTGCTGCAGTATGTGACGCAAAACAGGGCGGGCGCGCAACGCGGGCCGGCCGCGATCATGCAGTTTGCGGTGAACTGGACCGCGCCCGACGGCGACATCGGCGACGTCATCTTCAACGTGGCGGCGATGGGCGCCAACGGCGACAAGGGACACCAACGGCGACCACTTCGCCCTGGCCCAGGCCATTTCGCTCTACGCGCCCTCCAACTCGCCCAAGCTGAGCACTAACGGAGCCGTCAACGCGGCCGCGCCCAGCGGGCCGGGCCGCAGCATCGCGCCGCGCACGCTGATCAGCATCTTCGGCGAGAAACTGGCGGCGCCCGACACCTTCCGCGCCGTGCAGTCGACCGATCTCGATACGCAGGACCTTCTGCCGACCGAGCTGAACCGCGTTTCGGTGGAGTTCAAAGCACCGCCGGACATACTGATACCCCGGCTGGGACGCATCCTGTTCGTCGGCGACAAGCAGATCAACCTGCAGGTGCCCGATTTTGCGGCGTCGGTCGACAGCGTGCAGATGCAGGCGGTGATCAACCGCGGCCAGGGCGGCAACGAGATCCGCAGCAACGTGATCACGAGCGATCTGCGGCCGATCGCGCCGGCGCTGTTTACCACGAACAGCTCGGGAACCGGCGCGGCGGCGGCGGCCCACGGCAACAGCGGCCAGCTCATCTCGGCCACGAACCCGGCGCGCCCCGGGGAAATCATCTCGGTCTACGGCAACGGCTTCGGGCAGACCGACCCCTCGTTTTCGCCCGGCAAGCAGCCTTCCAGCCCCGCCAGGCTGGTGGCGGGCGCAACGGCCGAGATCGGCGGGCTCAACGCGGACGTCAGCTACGCGGGCGTCGCGCCGGGTTTCGTGGGGCTCTACCAGTTCAACGTGCAGGTACACCCCAACGTGCCGGCGGGCGATCAGACGATCTTCATCCGCACGGCCGGTTCGTCGACGCAACCGGGCGTGACGATTCGGGTCGGGCAGTAGGCCGCGTAGACCCTTGCGGCCGGCTGTTGCGTTCCACTTCAGGCGCCGTAAGCCGGACTACCGGGAACAGAGCCGCAGACGGGAGCCTGCGGGATGAAGCGGCACTGTCGTGGGGATTTCAGGCAGACTGGCGGCATCTGCCGAGCGAGACCACCGGCGAAGACTGCTCGCGAAAACGCTTCGCCCCGAGCCGCGTGCTGACTCGGCCCGCACCCTCCCGGGTGCGGCTCTGTTGCTTGGCTTCGCGACGGCGGCGCCCTCGGGGGAAGCTCAACGCCATCAATCCTTCGGCGAAATGCCCAGGGTTTTCATCTTGCGGTAGAGGTGGCTGCGCTCCAGGCCCAGGGCGGCGGCGGTGCGGGTCATGTTGCCGCCCAGCTCTTCGAGCGTGCGCAGCACGTAGTCGCGCTCGTAGGCCTTGCGGGCCTCTTCGAGGGTGGCGAACCCGGAGGTCTTGGGCGGCGCGCTGGTGCGGGACTCGCTGGCCAGCGGCAGGTGGGCGGCGTCGATGCGCTGGCCCGGGTTCATGATGACGATGCGCTCCATCAGGTTGCGCAGCTCGCGCACGTTGCCCGGCCAGGAATATTCGCTCAGCGTTTCATAGGCGCCGGGCGTTAATTGTTTCGGTTTGCGTCCGTAAGCCGAGGAAAACTCCCCCAGGAAATAATCGGCCAACAGCGGAATATCTTCCGACCGTTCGCGCAGCGGCGGCACCGAAAAGGGAATCACGTTGAGGCGGTAGAACAGGTCTTCGCGGAAATTACCGGCGGCGATTTCTTTTTCGAGATCCTTGTTGGTGGCGGCGATCACACGCACGTCCACCTGCACGGTCTTGCCCGAGCCGACCGGCTCGAAGCGCTGCTCTTCGAGCGCCCGCAGCACTTTGGCCTGCGTCTTCAGGCTCATGTCGCCGACTTCGTCGAGAAACAACGTGCCCGCGTCGGCCTTTTGAAACTTGCCGGTCTTGTGCTCGTGGGCGCCGGTGAACGAGCCCTTGACGTGGCCGAACAGCTCGCTCTCGATCAGCTCTTCGGGAATCGCGGCGCAGTTGACCTCGACGAACGCCAGGCCGTTGCGGCGGCTCTGCGAATGCAGCGCTCGCGCGATCAGCTCCTTGCCGGTGCCGCTTTCGCCGTAGATCAGCACCCGGCCGTTGGTGGGCGCCATCAGGTCGAGCTGCTGACGCAGCGCCTTCATCGGCACGCTCTCGCCGATGATGCGGTACTCGGAGCGCACCTGCTGGCGCAGATTTTCGTTTTCGAGCGACAGCCGTCGGTGGTCGAGGGCGTTCTTGACGGTGACCGTAACTTTGTCGAGCGACAGCGGCTTTTCGAGAAAATCGAAAGCTCCCAGCTTGGTGGCGCGCACGGCGGCTTCGATGGTGCCGTGCCCGGAGATGACCACCACCACCGGCCGCCGCACCGGTTCGAGGCGTTGAATGCGTTCCAGCGCGGCCAGCCCGTCCATCTGCGGCAGCCAGATGTCGAGCAGCACCGCTTGAAACGTCTTGCTTTCGAGCAGGCGCAGGCAGTTTTCCGCCGACTCAGCCGATTCGGCTTCGTAGCCTTCGTCTTCGAGGATGCCGCTGAGCGTTTCGCGAATCCCCGGCTCGTCGTCGACGATCAGAACGCGGCCAAGGCTCACGCCCGAACCCCCGTCTCCCGCGTCCCCGGCTCTCGAATCCCTGCCTCTTGAATCCCTGCCTCGGCCGCGGCCACGCTATCGGCCGTCGGCACGTCGATGATGAAGCGGCTGCCGGTGGGCTGGTTATCCTCGACGCGGATCGCGGCGTGATGCTCGCCGAGCACGCGGTTGACGATCGCCAGGCCGAGGCCGGTGCCGCGACGCTTGGTCGAGAAGTAGGGCAGAAACAGCCGCTCTTTATCTTCAGGCGAGATGCCGGGGCCCGAGTCGGCGATGATCAGCTCGACGGTTTCGGGCGGCGAGCCGGGCGCGGTGGAGATCACGATTTCTTTCACCCAACAGCCCTGCACCGCCTCGGCGGCGTTATCGATGAGATTGACCACGACGCGCTTGAACAGCGCCGGGTCGGCGTGCACTTCAGGCAGCGGGCGGGTCAGTTCCAAGCGCACGGTGATGCCCTCGAGGCGGCCTTGGAACAGCTCGAGCGCCGCCTCGACGACGGCGTTCAGGTCGGCGCGCTCGGGGCGTGCTTGGGGAAAGCGCGCGAACTGCGCGAACTCGTCGACCAGCGTGCGCAGCGTCTTGACTTCGCCGGCGATGGTGCGCGTGCACTGCAGGAAGCGGTCACGTAGATCCTGGCGCTCCTTGGGTTCGCGGGCGGCTTCCAAACGATCGAGCAGGCGGCCCATGCGCTCGGCTGAAAGCGCGATGGGGGTCAGCGGGTTCTTGATTTCGTGCGCCACGCGGCGAGCGACTTCGTCCCAGGCGGCCGACTTCTGCGCCCGCAGCAGCTCGGTGGTGTCTTCGAGCACGATCACGAAGCGCGGCGGCTCGGGGCCGCCATCGACCGCCACCGGGCCGATCGCCGAAACCGTGACCGCCAGGTGCAGGATCTGGCCGGCGGCCTGCATCTCGAACTCGCGGCCTGCCGCGCCCAGCCGTTGCGCGCGCTTCATCATATAGCGCAGCTCTTCGAAGTCTTCGAGCGAAAACAGGTCGCGGATGTGCTCGGCCTGGCGCACCTTTTCGGCGGGCAAGATCTGGCTCAGCGCCGAGTTGGTTTTGAGGATCGCGCCCTTGGCCGAGACCGAGATGACGCCGGCGTTGATGCTCTCCAGCATCGCGTTGATGAAGCGGCGGCGCGTATCGAGCTCTAGGTTGGCGCGGCCGAGGTCTTCATTGCGCTGCTGCAGTTGCCCGGTCTTGGCTTCGAGCTGCTGGGTCATCTGGTTGAACGACTCGACCAACGCGGCCAACTCGTCGCTGGCCGGCGCCTGCACGCGATGCTCGAGGTGGCCGCTGGAAAGCTTGCCGGTGGCTTCGACCAGCGCCTCGATCGGCACGATGATCTGCTTGGAGAGAAACAGCGCCAGCCAGGTCGCGACAAACAATACGAAAATGGCGATCAGCGCCAGCACGCCCGAGTAGAAGTAGCGGTAGCTGCGCAGATCCTGATGCTTGGTCTGGTAATCGTTCCACTGCCGCTCGATCTCGGCGCGGCTCGCCACCCACTCGGAAGGAACGCGCCAGGCGACGATCACGCTGCCGAGGGTATGGCTGCCGGCCACGACCGGCGCAAAAGCGTAGGCAAAGCCCGGCCGGATCTCGCTCATCACGTCGCCGGGCCGCGGTTCCTGCAACAGCTCGCGCGGCAGACGCCACTCGGCAGGGCCCTGCAGCGGGCCACCTGAGGAGAACTCGGCCAGCGGCGTCGCTCCCGAAACGGGCAGCAGCGCGACGTAGTGCGTATTGTCATCCTCGACGAATCGCTGCAGTTGCTCGCTCACCGCGTCGTCGACCTGCCCGCGCCGCAAGGCCCGCTGTACGCCCGACAGCGACGCAATCCAGCGCGCGTCGGTCTCGACCTTCTGTGGCACGATTTCGCGAAGACCTTGCGCGATGCGATAGGAGTGGTCGAGCAACTGGCTCGGCAGCCGCGTGAACCATTTGTCGAGCGTGCGGTTGAGCATGGCGAAGCTGAAGATCACCAGGCAGATTACCGGCACAATCGAAAGCACGAAGGCGCCGGCCACGAGCTTGGTCTTGATCTGCGAGCCGAGCCGGTTCTGCCGCCGCTCGATATAAAGCTTCAGCAGGCTGCGGAAGACGATGAACCCGAGCGTAAAAACGCCCAGCACCACCAAGGTCGAGATCGCCCACAACACGACGGTCTCGGTGGCGCCGCTGGGGCCCAGCTCGCCGAAATCGAGCGAGGTCTGCCAGAAGGTCAGCAGCACCAGGACCAGGAACAAGATGCTGGAGGCGATCAACGAGAGGCGTTGGTGTTTGCGTTCCACCACACAGAACCAAGAAGACCCGAAAAGCGGGAGAGAGTCCGCAAATGATTATAACAAAAGGGGATGGGGGACGGTTGATCGGTTGATCTGTTGATCGGTTGATCCGGGTTTGGGTGGTTGTGCGGGCTTTGGTTGGTTAGGGGGCGGTTAGAAAGCGCAGGATCTCGCGCATCAGGCGGTCGCCCTGGTTGGTTTCGAACAGGTACTGGGCGTGCGCCGAGCCGTCGAGCACGATCAGCTCTTTGGGCTGCGGGGCTTTCTCGTATTGCGCGCGAATGCCGGGCAGCCGCGGGCCGGCGCCGCTGGCGTCGTCGCGGGCCACGATGAACAGCTTGCGGCCGGTCAGCTTTTCGGGCGGCCCGTCGGCTTGGGCGGCCAGCAGCACCACGCGATCGATCTCGCCGGGGCGTGCTTCGGCCAGCGCCTTGCCGGCGGCGCCTCCGCCCATGCTTCCGCCCACCACCGACACGGTTTTGGCGCCGTTGTCGTGCAGATAGCGCACCGCGGCGAGCACGTCCAGATAGAGCGGCGCGGTATAGATGTCGGACTGGCCCGGCCCGTGCGATTTGCCATGGCCGCGAAAGTCAATCGCCGCGACGCGGAAACCGGCGTCCGCCAAGACACGCGCCTGCTTGGCCCAGCTCTCTTTGTTAAAGCGCGCGCCATGCGCCAGCACGACACCACGGTCGCCCTTTCCATACAGGTCGGCGAAGACAACTCCCTGATCGGGCGTGGGGAACGAGACCAACTGCTGCGCCGCGGCCAGGCCGGCCAAGGCGACAGCCGCAAGCACTGCGCGCAACACCGCCATGGCCACAGTATACGCCGGCCGTTGTTGGTGGATCGGTTGATCCGGAAGATTGCCCTAGTCGGTGAAACGATCGACCGATATCACTTGGCTTCCGGCAGCCGCTTCAAGAGCATCCGCGCTTTCCAAACCCAGGGCCGCTCCTGCCGCCGTAAATAGCGCGGCAATCCGTTCTGCTTGGCGAGAATCTCCCGCGCCGCCTGGCGCGCTTCTTCCGTGTTGCCCTGCTTCGCCAGCAGTTTCCCGAGGCCGTAGTAGGCCTCCGATACGGTGGTGCGCCCCAGAATGTCCCGGTAAACCTCGATGGCCTTGGGCTCGTCGCCCAAACCCTCATACGCTCGGGCGAGAGCGAGGCTACCCTGGTAGAGCCTGAACGTGGGGTCGGCCGCGTGCAGCGCCCGCAGGTCTTCGATCGCGGCCGGATAGTCGCCGGTCTCGATCATCGACAATCCGCGGCCGTAAAGGCTCTCGAGATCGCCGGGATCGCGGCGCAGCGCTTCGCCGAACAACTCGACGGCGCGAGCGTGCTCGCCGTCTTTGGCGCAAATGCGGGCGAGTTCGGCGACCGCCTCTTGCGAGGGGGCCTCGTTGACCAGCTTCTCCAGCCAGCCTTTGCGGCGGCCGCGGTCCCAGCGCTCGATGGCCGGCATTTTCCAGTGAAAACCCGGCAGCACTTCGATGAAGAAATAGGCCGCCGCGCCCAACGGCCCCAGGAACAGAATCACGAAAAACCAGTAGGTCTCGGGCCGATTGCGGATGAAATGGACAATCATCAGGATCTGGAACAGGACCCCGAGACTCCACGGATTGAACAGGTTGAACACGGTCGACCAGCGGGTAGCAGCGCGACCTACCAGTATGCGGCAAACGCACCAAGCCTGCTCTCGTGGACGGGCCTACCGCTTGGATTTGGCGAGGGGCGGATTTACCTGGATTTGCCGAGGCCGGATCGAGCTGGCTCACTTCCAGGCGAAAGCCCTGGCGTGCTTGCGTTAGAGGACGGCGTGGCGATTGAGGCGGCTGCCGCTCGGGCGTCGACGGAGTGAGTTCCCCCACGACATATGTCGCAAAGGAAAAACCGGAGGCCGCGGCGCGGACCGTTACCGGCGGGCTATTTCTGCAGTTGCTTGCCGATCTCGTAGACGTAGATCTTGTGATCGCGGCCCTGGCCCTTCAGCGTTTCGGTGCGGATCGGCACCCATCCAACAATCTGAAAGTCGTGCGAGACTACACGCGTGCCGGGCTTGAGGCTCGACTCCAGTTTGGGCTTCACCAGATCGTTTGCCGAAGTCATCAGATACAACGTCACCACCGACGCCTGGCTCAAATCGACGTCAAAGATGTTGGCGTGCAAAATCCGCGCGCGGTCATCGAGCCTCAACTGGTGGATGCGGTCTTCGGTCGACTCCACCAGGGAACGGTCCAGCTCCACGCCGACCGCTTTGGCCCCAAATTCCTGCGCCGCCGTGATCACGATGCGGCCGTCGCCCGAACCCAGGTCGTAGACCGTGTCCGTTTTCTCGACGCCGGCCAACTGCAGCATGCGTTCGACTACTCTCGGTGGAGTCGGCACGTAAGGCGCCAGACTGCGAGGGTCGACCATCGAGTTTTGCCCCAGGGCGAGGGGCGCCAAGCCCACCACCAATAGAACGATTCCCGCCCGTCTCGAGGAAGTAACGCTCATATGCGTTAACCCTTTCTGCGATTCGAAGAGACGCTTCCGCCGCAGAATCCGCTCCCGGGGACCTCAACCCGTAAAGCAGGCGACCAACCTCGGCCGGAACCCTTAGCCGGCCGCATGCAATGAATATATCCTACAACCCGCCAAAGAGCTACCCCCGTGAAAAAGGGGTTGTGGGCGTGATAACTATTGGCTAAAACCGGTCCGGCGGCCGTTTTCTGCGAATTGCGTCTGCTATAGGGACGCGCGCCATCGCGATCACGTTCTGGTCAGAGCCAAGCTCCAGACGTCCGACGGCGATTCGGGGTGATGACAAGCACGTAAGCTTCCACGGAGACCGGTGGGAACCCAGTGGGGCGGGCCTCCGGCCTGCCCAAGGGGCGTGGAGCGAGGACATTGTGGGAGGCGGGCTGGGATCCAGATAGGCCGGGGTCTTACTGGGACCGCGGCTGTCCAAGGCACCTTTTGCACAGGGCCGCCCTGGCAGGGCAGCCGGCAGGCGGGAGCGCCTACCCCACTTGGCCGGGCCTCTGCCCGGTTTCCGGAGTTGGCCTGCCTGGCGCCGGTTTGCTACCGTTCCCCACATGAAAGCGGTTCGGCTGCATCAACCCCAGGGCCCTTTGCACATCGACGAGATCGACCCGCCGACGCCGGGGCCGGGCGAGGTGCTGGTTCGCACCGAAGCGTGCGGCTTGTGCCATTCGGACCTGTTCATCGGCTCGCTTTCCGAACTGCCCCGGACACCGATCACGCTGGGCCATGAAGCGATCGGCACGGTCGCGCAACGGGGCCCCGATGTCGAGCAATTCGCGCCCGGCGACCGGGTCGCGGTGACCTTCCTTCACAGCGCCTGCGGCGAGTGCGACTGCTGCCGCGCCGCGCGCCCCGAGCTTTGCCCCAGGCAACGCAACACGGGCTATCACGCCGACGGGGCGTTCGCGGAATACGTGGTCGCCCCAGCGGCGTTCCTGGCGCGCGTGCCTGAGGGGCTCGACGCCGTCGCGGCCGCGCCGCTTTCCTGCGCCGGCTGGACGGCCTATCACGCCGTCCACAGCGCCGGCCTGACGGGCGGCGAATGGTTGGCGGTTTTCGGTATCGGCGGTCTGGGCCAGCTCGGCATCCAGTTCGCCCGCCTGGCCGGATTTCGCGTCGCCGCCATCGATGTGGTCGCCGAAAAGCTCGCCATCGCAAAAGCGCTGGGGGCCGAGCTGACCGTCGACGCCAGCTCCGAAAGCCCGGCCCGGGTTCTCAAGAAAGCGATCGGCGGAGCCCACGCCGCCGTTTCGTTCGTGGCCTCGGCCGGAGCGGTCCGCGGCGCGTTTCAGAGCCTGCGCCGGGCCGGCGTTCTGGTGCTGGTGGGCCTGGAGACCGAGACCTTCGAGCTGCCGCTGGTCGACGTCGTGCTGAAGTCGATCCGGGTTCAGGGAAGTTTCCTCGGAAGGCAGGAGGAGCTCGCGGCGGTGTTCGCGCCTGGCCAGCGAAGGGAAGATCCGGATGGAGACCGAGGAGTGTGAGCTGGAGGATCTGCCCCGGATGGTGGAGCGCATGGAGACCGGGCAGCTTCAGGGCCGGGCGGTAGTGCGGTTTGCGCGGTAGCGGCGGCCGGGGGACGCGTAGCGCCTGAGTCAACGGCCGATGGAGCGGCGACCGCGCTTGAGCGGATTCGGTTGCAACGGAGTGTGGGGCCGGACCAAACCGGCGGCGCGCAGTTTCCAATGCGGCCAGAATCCCGCTAAGCTATCAATCTTTGACCTCCGAATTCCTCAGCAGCTCGTTCCGCGACCCCAGCGGCTTTGTCTTTCGCCACGAAGGCGAAATCTACCGCCAGGTCAATCAGCGTTACCGGGAGCACTTCGACCGCCTGACCGGATCGGGCCTCTATGAGGCGCTGGTGAAGGAGCGGCTGCTCGTCCCGCACGAGGAAGTCAGCCTGTCGCTGGCGCGCACGCCCGAGGCCTACAAGATCCTCAAGCCGGCGCAGATTCCGTTCATCTGCTACCCCTACGAATGGTCGTTCAGCCAATTCCAGGACGCCGCGCTCGCTACGCTGCGGGTTCACAAGGCGGCGTTCGAGAAAGGCATGGTGCTCAAGGACGCCAGCGCCTATAACATCCAGTTTTATCAGGGCCGAGCGACGTTCATCGATACGCTGTCGTTTGAAACCTATCGCGAAGGCGCGCCGTGGGTCGCCTACCGCCAATATTGCCAGCACTTTCTCGGCCCGCTAGCGCTGATGGCCTACCGGGACGTGCGCCTGGCGCAACTGCTGCGGCACAACATCGACGGCATCCCGCTCGATCTGGTGAGCAGCCTGCTGCCCGCCAAGACGAGGCTCAAGGGCGCGCTGCTGATGCATCTGCACCTACACGCCAAGAGCCAGGCGCGCCATCAGGATAATCCCAGCGGCGGAAAAGCGGCGCGCGTCAGCCGCGCCGGGCTGCAGGGCATTATCGAGAGCCTGGAAAGCGCCACGGCGGCGCTGGCGCTCAAGAGCAACACGGGCGTGTGGTCCGACTATTATTCGGATACCAATTACAGCGAAACCGCCGCCGCGCACAAGGCCGAGCTGGTGGCGCGCTATATCGAGCAGGCCGCGCCCGACACGGTCTGGGATCTCGGCGGAAATGTCGGCCGCTACAGCCGCCTGGCCGCCGAGCGCGGCATTTTCACGCTCTCGCTCGACCTCGATCCGGCGGCGGTCGAGCTGAACTACCGCGCCTGCCGCAAAGACAGCGTCGCAACTTTGCTGCCGCTGGTGATGGATCTGTCGAACCCCAGCCCCGACCTGGGTTGGGCGCACCAGGAACGCTCGTCGCTGCAATCGCGCGGTCCGGCCGGCTTGCTGCTGGCGCTGGCGCTGGTGCACCACCTGGCGATTTCGAACAATACGCCGCTGGACCGCGTGGCGGCTTATTTCGCTTCGCTGGGACGTCAACTGGTGATCGAGTTCGTGCCCAAGGGCGATTCCCAGGTGGAGCGCCTGCTGGCCAGCCGCGAGGATATTTTCGACCGCTATACCCAGGAAGAGTTCGAGCGGGTTTTTGGGGAGTATTTTCAGGTGGTCGAACGAGCAGGCGATTCGCGACTCGCAGCGCACGCTGTATTGGATGCGGGCCAGGTAGAGACAGGCGCTCTCGCCTGTCCGCGGAGCGCTCCTGTTGCGAAGGGACGAATTTGCGGCGGAGGAACGGTGTGTGTGCCGATCCTCACCTGGCCTGGCCTCTTGGCCGCGGGCTTTTTGTGGCTTGTTCTCCTGCGGCTTGGCCTCACTCTGGCTTTCGTAGTCGCCTCGCGGGGGTTTGGGCAGGCCGGAGGCCTGCCCCACGGGTGCCCTCAGTGGTGGCGAATCGGCTACGCTGAAGGTAGATGTTGGGGCCGGCCCTGCTCCGGACCTTTGAAGTTGGCCAATGCCTCGCTGCACTCGCCGTGAACTGATCCAAAACGGGCTCCGCGCCGCTTCGCTGGCAGCGCTTCCGGGCGCGTTGCGCACGGCCGCCGCGCAGAGCATACGCCGCAGCGGTCCGCGTTTCAACGTGCTGTTCCTGGCGGTCGACGATCTGCGCCCGGACCTGGGCTGCTATGGGCACCCGTTGGTCCAGACACCGCACATCGACGGGCTCGCCGCCGCGGGCCTCACCTTTACGCGCAGCTATTGCCAGCAGGCCGCCGGCAATCCCTCGCGCACGACCCTGATGACCGGGCGGCGCCCCGACACCACCCGCGTGTTCGACCGCGAAACGCACTTCCGCCGCCACCTGCCCGACGTCGTGACGCTGCCGCAGCACTGCAAGGAGCACGGCTACACCACCACCGCGTTCGGGAAGATCTTCCAGAAAACCGCCCTCGACGATCTGCCCTCGTGGAGCATCGCGCCCTGGACCGCCAACGGCAAGCCCTGGCATAGCGCCGAAAACCAGGCCGCCGCCGAACGCCGCTGGCAGCAGTTGCAGCAGAACGATTGGGTCGCTTCCGATGAGGACGGCCCGGACTCCGCGATGCCCGGCGTCGGTGGCGCCGCGCCGGCGGGCTCCAACGCCGACGGCTCCCAAAATGCGGACGGGCCGAGCTGGGATAGCCCCGACGTCGCCGACAACGCCTTGCCCGACGGCCAGGCCGCCGAGGCCGCCGCCGCCGCCCTGGGCGAATTGCGCGAGGAGCGATTTTTTCTTGCCGTGGGCTTTTTGACGCCGCATCTGCCGTTCATTGCGCCGAAGCGCTACTTCGATCTGTACGATCCAAAGGCCGTCCCGCTGGCGAAAAACCCCGAGCCGCCCTTCGACGTTCCCGACTACGCGCTAGCCGCCGCCACCGAGCTGCGCCGCTACCGCGACATTCCCCGCCAGGGGCCGATCGGGGAGGCCAAAGCCCGCGAACTGGTGCGCGCCTACTACGCCGGCATCAGCTACATCGACGCCCAGATCGGCCTGCTACTCGACGCGCTCGACCAGCTCAACCTGCGCGAGAACACCGCCGTCGTGCTGTGGGGCGACCACGGCTATCACCTCGGCGACCACGGCCTGTGGAGCGAGATGACCAACTTCGAGGCCGCCACGCGCGCGCCGCTGATCGTCAGCTACCCGGGCCAGCGCGGAGCCGGCCGCAAGTCGCGGGCGCTCACCGAATCGGTCGATCTCTATCCGTCGCTGTGCGAGATTTGCGAGTTGCCGGCGCCGCAGGGGTTGGAGGGCTCGAGCTTTGCGCCGCTGTTCGAAGACCCCGACCGCTTGTGGAAACGGGCGGTCTTCAGCCAGTCGCCGCGCGAGATTCCCGGCGTAGGCTCGGGCATGGGCTACTCGATGCGCACGGCGCGTTACCGCTACACCGAGTGGACGGCCGAGGAAAATCCTTTCCGCGCCTCCGAGCTCTACGACTATCAGAACGATCCGCTGGAACAGCGCAACATCGCCAACCGCCCGGAAAACATCAGCCTGGTGAACGGCCTGGCAGGCATGCTGCACGAAGGCTGGAGGGCTTCCCTGCCCCCCACCGACACCCGTACCCCCGAAAAAACCAAAAGTTAGCGAGCTGAAGGGCGCAGGGCCAACAAGACGGCTACCGACCACCGAGAGAGAGCGGCGGGAAACAGGAACCAGAGCCGCAGGCGTAAGCCCGCGGGCCGAAGCGCCTCGCTGTGGGTAGCGAAGCACGCCACACCCGCGAGTTGGGCAAAAATGCCCCCATGTGGCGGAGCCTCCGGCCGGCAGCGTCCGCCTCCTGCGGACGTTCCTGGCCGTACACCGCGGCAACAGAGGCCTTCCCAGGCCCAGCAAGCGAATGTCGGCGTTTACGCCGACGCTGCCGACCGGAGGTCCGCGCCACGGGGATCGAAGGATCGGCCAACCAACCGATCAACCGGATCAACAGTCCACGGATCAACCGATCAACCGTCAACCGTCACCCGCCGTCAGATTCCCGACAACGGCCGTTGCTCGGGCCCATAGCGCAAGGTCAGCGTCGGCTCCAGCTCGGCGGGCGGCAGGCGCACCACGTGGGGCGTCACCAAAACCAGCAGATCGCTGACCTGGGTCTCGCGGGTGTGGCGCTTGAACAGGTTTCCCAGCAAGGGAATTTGCGAAAGGCCGACCACGCCGGTGCGCACCTTGAAGGTCTGCGCCACGGCGATGCCGCTGATCAGGGCCACCTCGCCCTCGACGATTCGCGTGTAGGCCTTGAACTGGCGGTTGGAGATGACCGGAATCTCGTTGGCGGTCGAGCCTTGCAGCAGCCGGAACTGGGCCTCGAACTGCATCGACACTTCGCGCGCGCTGTGGACCTGCGGAATGACATCGAGCACCAGCCCGAGGTCCTCGAACGTGAACGAGGGAAACGGCTCGACGAAGGTGCCGTTATCGATGGAACCCTGCGTGGCGCTATCGGTCGCCACCGGCGAGAAGCGGGCGTTGATGATCGGGTACTTTTCGCCGATGTGCAGCTTCGCCTCCATGCCGCTGGTGGCGCGCACCCGGAATCGCGCCAGCAGCCGCGAATCGGAGATCAGCCGGCTGGCGACGATGTTCGCCTGGCCGATCGCCAACCCGAAGACGCTCTTGCCGCCGCCGATGCCGAGCAGGCTGGTGACGTCCTGCGCCACCGACGGCTGGTTGTTCCACAGCGTACTCAGGTTTTCGACCGGAAAGGCGCTGGGCAGATCGAGGCCCAGTTTGCGCTGGCCGCTCTCGCTCACCGCCAGCAGGTCGACGTCGAGCACCAACTCCGCCTTGGGCTTGGACAGGTGGGTCAACAGGGCCTGCGCCATGCGTACGCGCGTCACGGTGTCGCGCAAGAAAATCTGACGCCGCGTGGTGTCGATCTGCAGCCGCTTCATCTCGAGCGATTGCTGCACCGCCTGCGACATCTGGGTGACCTCTTCGGGGGTAACCGCGTCGGGGATCGGCTGCAGTACGGCGATCACCGGCTCGAGCTCGGTCCGTTTCTGGGGGTTGTCGGCCGCCACCAGGAACAGCTTCGGGCTGACCGGCACGATGAACGAATCGGCGACGTCATTGAGCGCCAGGATGGCCTGCTGGAAGTCGCAGCCGCTCATGTCGAAGCGGGTCGTCTGGCTGCCCTTGTAGTCGCTGTCGAACAGCACGTCGAGCCCGAACTCGCGCGCCACCTTCTCGTAAATCTCCTGGATGGTGCCTTTGATGTGGAATTCGGTCAGCTTGCGGTTGGGTTCGAGCTCCACCGGCGGGCGCAACCGGTTCACTTCCTGCATCTCGGCGGGCCCGATCGGCTTGAGGATCGCGGGGTCGACCGAGTGCGAGCCCGGCACCGGATCGGTCTCGGTCGCGGTGGCGGTCAGAGACGCCGAAGCGTCCAGGCGGCCGGCGGCCTCCATTTCCTTGGCCGCGCGCAGCCGCACGCTTTCGGCGGCGAGAATGTATTTCTGGCGCTCGGGATCAAGCGCACGAGCCTGGGAATAAAGGAGATAGGCGTCGACGTAATGCCCCGCCTTTTCGGCTTTGCGGGCCTGCTTGAACAGCCGGTCCCGCTCGCCGCTCCAGCCGAAGGCTCCAATCAGCCCGATCAAGCCCAGCAAGAACAACCAGCGGATAACCTTGGGGTGCTTCAAGAAAGGGTGACGCTTGGGATAAGGCAACCGTGCAGACTAGGATCAGGTATTTCCTGCAGGGTCTTTCGGTACGTATAGTACCATTTGATACGTTATCCGAGCGTAAGGCGCGATACAAAATACGCCGCCCCGGGGGGTTGGGAAACGGCCCTTTCGGGGACCGGTAGCTGGGCCTGCGCTGGTTTTGGGGGGCTTTGGCCAGGCTGCTGAGCCAGATAACAGAGCCGCAGGCGTGAGCCGGCGGGCCGAGTTGGCAGGATTGCTTGGGGGACGCGTACGCCGGCTTTGGGTGCCCTGAGCCTGTTGACCGCGCCCACCATCGTCGAGACCGACGGCGGTTTGGGCCCGCCGTTCCCGTCTGTTCCGCCGCCGGCTTTGCTTTCTTACCGCTTCGGCCCGCCGGCTGACGCCTGCGGCTCTGTTTTTTTGGGCTCGGGGGCGTAATGGCCTTGGGTTGGTTTGGTGCGAGGATGTTGGAAAAGGAGCGCGGTTACGCAAGCGGCAGGGCTGATCGAGCGGCACGGCTATTCGAGCGGCACGGCTAGTAATAGGGGCACGGCTAGTAAAGGGGCACGGTGACGCGCAGGTTCGCTCCCTGGCCGGGGATGGACTCCAGGGTCAGGTCTCCGCCCAGTTCCCGGACCCGTCTTTTGATGCTTTTGGGCCCCAGGCGCAGGGCCTCCAGCTCTTGCAGCATGTATTTGCCGCCGAAGCGGAAGCCGCGGCCGTTGTCGTCGATGGCCAGGTGCAACTGGTTGCCTTTCCGCTCGACCGCGAACAACACGTGCGTCGCCTGGGCGTGTTTGTAGACGTTGTGAAGGGCCTCGCGCGCCATCTGCAGAATCTCGGCGCCGAGCTTGCCCGGGAGCGTGACGTTGCCGTTAGCGCCGCTGACGAACGTCACCGAAACGCCGCTTTCTTTCTGGAAGCCTTCCACCAGGCGCCGCGAGGAAGCCACCAGCGAGGAGTCTTCTCCCTCCAGCGGCCGCACGCGATGGACGAAGGTGCGCATCTCGGCGACGAGCTTGCGCGAGAGCTTGTGCAGCGACTCGATCTCGGCGGCGGCGGTGGCGGCGTCGCGCTCGAGCAGCTTGCGAATGATCGCCAGGCGCATCTCGAAGCTGATGATGGTCTGCAGCGGCCCGTCGTGCAGATCGTGCGCCATCCGCCCGCGCTCGCGGTCATAGGCTTCCTGCTCGGTTTTCTTGACCACCAGCAGATGCTGCACCAGCCTGGCGAACAGCGGCGCCACCGCCTGCACCTTCTTATAGACCGATCCGCCAACCTGCGACACGCGGTTGAACAGCAGCAGCCGGCCGATCAGCTTGTCGCCGTGGAACAGCCCGCAGCCGACGGCGTTGTAGACCTCGAACTTCTGGATCACGTAAGGGTGCAGATCGAAATCGCGCGGGCGGGGCTTGCCCGACTTATCCTCGAGCGAGACGTCGTTGCTGAAAAAGTCGGTGCGAGTCTCGCGGAAACAGGCCCATTCGCGGCTTTGCAGAAAGCGCTCCGGCGGCGGTTTCGAGGGATCGCGCTGCGACGGATATTGGCAGATGGCGTGGTAGTCGAGGCCTTCGTCCCAGAACGCCAGTACGGCGCGCGAGCAGGAAAGGTGGTCGCTCAATTCCTTCAACGCCGTCTCGACCGACACGACCATGCGGGCTTCGGGCTCTGACACCGCGCGCTGCAGCAGTCCCGCGATGCGCCGCCCGGTGCGGTTGCGGCGGTCCGAGAAGAAGTACGCCAGCGCGCCCCCGGCCACCAGCATGAACATGAACGAGTTGTAGGAGAAGCGGAACCGGCCCGCGCCGCCGCTGTTCAGCCAGGCCGCATAGAACACCAGGCTGACCATCGTCACCAGCAATACTTCCTTGACGCCGTGAAGAAGCGACGCTTCGGTGATCAGGAAGTAGAACATCAGCAGCGGCAGGGCGACCTCGCCGCTGGTGGAAAGCAGCATCAGCACGACCATCGAGATCAGGTCAACGAGCTGGATCACGGCCGCGCTGTTGCGGATGCGGGTGTGTGTCCGGAAGCCCAGCAGCAGCGCGCTGTAGGCAATGAACAGCACCCCGGCCAGGAGCTTGAAGGTTCCCGACGGGTGAAAGACGACCTCCACGCCCAGGTAGCCGCACGCCAGCAGGCCGCGCAAGATGGCCAAGTGGGTAAAGCGGCGTGTGCGGACGACGATTTCCTCGGAAAACCGCTCAGCAGCCATACTGCTCCCTCGTCCCTCATAGTGTACTGCCGAAGTCGTACAAGGCAGTCAGGGGAACCACGGAGATCGTAGGGCCTTCTCTCCTAGCTGCTGGCAGTGGGGCGCGAGGAAGGCGTTTTGGCGCGGGAACGGGGCCGCGGCAGGCCCTGAGGATCAGGAACCGGCCGGTGTTGCCATGCAGGATGGGCGAGCGCGTCGAGGAGCAGCACACCGAAAACAGCAGCAGGTCTTTGTCGGCGAGCACGGGCGAGCTGTGCTTGGTCTCGTCGGGCGTACTCCACAGCACTTTGCGGTCGTGGAGGTCGAAGCCGACGAGATGGTCGCGCAGGGGAAGGAAGGCCTGCCCGTCGAAAGCGCTGGCAAAGGTGGAAAACCGTGACCAGTCCTCGGTCTCGGGAGGCCGGTAGGAATGCACCAGCTTGCCGGTTTCGTAATCGAGCAGCAGCAGCGGCTGTTGCTT
The DNA here is from genome assembly GCA_963824095.1 of Terriglobia bacterium. GTDB lineage: Bacteria > Acidobacteriota > Terriglobia > Bryobacterales > UBA6623 > JBBDWJ01. The sequence goes on from CAWGNS010000008.1 coordinate 368,491, forward strand.
GTCGCTGATCAACACGCCCTTGGGAGTGGGAACCGGGAAGGTGAAATTGTTGGCCGGCGAGCGGCCGTCGGCGAAATCGGGGTCGATCGGCTGCCGCCAGACGAGTTCGCCGTTGGCGGCGTTCCAGGCGAAGACCCAGCCCGCCGAGCTGACGGCGTAGAGCTTGCGGTGCGCGGCGGTGAGGGCTCCCTCCAGGTCGTCCAGTCGCCGAATTACGTGTGTATTAGTAATATGTAACGGATTCCGCGGCACGCAGATTGGCCGCTGGCGAGGCCTGTCCACGGGGGAGCGCTAAGCTCTGTGCGGTCTCTGACTTAGGCGCGACGGCAAAGCCGTTTTCGGGGCGAGGCTGTAACGAGATATTCTTCTTTCGGGAACGCGGCTGTATCCACCGGGGCCGGAAGCCGGAGAAAGAGCGGCCTCGAGGCCGGTGTGGGAAAAATGAAAAAGGCCGCCCCGGGCGGGACGGCCTTCTTGTCAGGAAATAGTCGAAAAGGTTAGTCGCCGGCGACCTTGGGACGGCGCTTCTCACGCTGCTCGCGCAACACCGCCCGGCGGCTAAGCCGGATCTTGTTGCCTTCGAGCGCCAGGCACTTCACCAGAATCTGGTCGCCCAGCTTCAACTCGTCCTTGACCGCGGCAATGCGGTGCTCGGCGATCTCGCTGATGTGCAGCAACCCTTCGGTGCCGGGGAAGATCTCGACGAAGGCGCCGAAATCGACGATGCGGGTTACTTTGCCCAGGTAGGTTTTGCCGACCTCGGCCATCGCCGTGAGATCGCCGATGATCTCCATCGCCCGCTTCGCCATGTTCTCGTCGCTGGAGGCGATCTGAATCGTGCCGTCGTCGCTGACGTCGATCTTGGCGCCGGTCTCCTCGACAATACTTTTAATCATCTTGCCGCCTGGTCCGATGACGTCGCGGATCTTATCCTTGGAGATCGACATCTTGTAGATGCGCGGCGCATGGGCCGGGATCGCCTCACGCGGCTCGGCCAGCGTTTGGGCCATGATCTCCAGGATCTTGAGGCGGGCGTCCTTGGCCTGGCCGAGCGCTTTTTCGAGCACGGCGAGGGTGACGTTAGGCTGCTTGATATCCATCTGCAGCGCCGTGATGCCCTCGGTGGTGCCGGCGACCTTGAAGTCCATATCGCCGAAATGATCTTCGGCGCCGGCGATGTCGGTCATCACCGCGACGTTGTCGCCGTCGGCGACCAGACCCATCGCGATACCGGCTACCGGAGCCGCCAGGGGCACGCCGGCGTCCATCATCGCGAGCGTTCCGCCGCAGACGGTGGCCATCGAGCTGGAGCCGTTGGACTCCAGGATGTCGCTGACCACGCGAATCGTATAGGGAAACGTTTCCTGGTCGGGGATCACCGCCGACAGAGCGCGCTCGGCGAGCATGCCGTGGCCCACTTCGCGGCGGCCCGGGCCGCGCAGAAACTGCGTTTCCCCGACGCTGAACGGCGGGAAATTGTAATGCACCATGAAGGTTTTCTGGTGGTCGGGATCTTCAAGCAGCTCCTGGCGCTGCCCGTCGTCCTTGGTGCCCAGGGTGACCGTGGCCATCGCCTGCGTCTCGCCGCGTGTAAACAGCGCCGAGCCGTGCGCGCGGGGCAGCAGGCCCACCTCGCACTCGATCTTGCGGATCTGCTCGAACGAGCGGCGGTCGGGGCGGTGCTTGTCAGAGAGCACCCACTTGCGGAAGACCTTTTCCTGAATCCGCTCGAAAACCGCGCCGAGCACGGCGGCCTTAGCCTCGTCTTCGGCGTAGGCGGCCTTGATTTCCTTCTTGATGCCGCGGAATTTCGTTTGGCTTTCGAGCTTGGGATATTTGCTGGTGTCGAGCGCGTCTTCCATCGCCGCGCCCCATTTCTTTTCGACTTCGGCGATCAGCTCGGCGTGGGTCGGCGGCGCTTCGACGGCGCGCTTGGGCTTACCGGCCTTAGCGGCCAGTTCTTCAATGCCCTTGATGATCTTGCAACAGGCCTCGTGGCCCAGCCGGATCGACTCGACCACGGTGGCTTCGTCGACCTGCTGCATGCCCGCCTCGACCATCACGATGCCGGCCTCGGCGGCCGCCACCAGGATGTTCAGGTCGACGTCGTCGAGCTCGTCGTAGCCCGCGTTGTAGAGCCACTCGCCGTTACGGCGCGCCACGCGCACGGCGCCGATGGTGTGCACGGTGGGAATGTCGGAAACCGCCAGGGCGGCCGACGCGCCGACCAGCCCGAGAATGCTCGGGTCGAAGGTCGGGTCGGCGGACATCACAAAGGCGATGATCTGCGTCTCGCAGCGGAAGCCCGCCGGAAACAACGGCCGGATCGGCCGGTCAATCAACCGGCTCGTAATAATCTCTTTTTCGCTGGGACGTCCTTCGCGTTTGATGTAGCCGCCGGGAACCCGCCCGGCCGCGTAAGTGTACTCACGGTAGTCCACGGTGAGCGGGAAGAAATCAATCCCCTCGCGCGGATCGGGGGCGGAGGTCGCCGTGACCAGCACGCGCGACTCGCCCGAACTTACCAGCACGGAGCCACCCGCCTGCTTGGCGATGTGGCCGGTTTCGAGTGTCAGCGTGCGACCGCCGATCTCGATATCAACAGTTTGTCTCATGATTTGTTTTCAGCTCCCGGAGAGGCTGTCTGGATACAGCGCTGCGCAGAAAGAGCGCTGGCCTCTCCCAGTGGGATTGAAGCTGTCAGAGGGGAGCAACAGCAGGATGTGCGTAGGAATGGCCGCGGGAAATCGTTGCACTTGTCAGCACGACGCCACCCGCCGGGAGTCACGATACGTCCGCCCTCCCGGGGGAGGCCCCGCATATTCGAACACGATGGCGCACGATTCTCGAGACTTGAGCTGGCCGCTCACGCGAGCCGATCCGGAGCACGAGAATGCTACCCGCGCAGGCCGAGGGTCTGGACAATGTTGCGGTACCGCTCCGGGCTTTCGCCTCGCAAGTAGCGCAACAGCCGCCGCCGGCGGTTGACGCATTTGAGCATACCGCGACGGGACGAAAAGTCTTTGCTGTGCTCCTTGAGGTGCTCGGTAAGATCTGCGATTCGCCTTGAAAGCAGCGCCACCTGCACCTCGGTGGACCCCACGTCATTCTTGTGCGCGCGGTGTTCGCTGATGATCTTCTTTTTGGCCTGTTGTGCCAGTGGCATTCGACGATTCAGTACTCCTTCTTGAGCTTCTGATCCTTTCTTATATTTCGCTGAGTATAGCACAGCGGCAAGCTTCCAACAAAGAACATCTTAGGGGCCTTTGTTTGGGAATGATTCTCGATGCTACTGAGGCTGCCCGGCCCACGGAGACGACGCTGCGAGGCCTTCGGAAACCATCATATACCATTGATAAAAAAAGCCTTATACCCCATGACCCACCGAGGGAAGGGCACCCCCGGCCCCAGCCGGGCAGTATCCTTATCACCCCGTCGAGCCGCCCGGGTTACCGGCCTGCTTGCCTACCAGCCCCTCTGTTTGTTTACCACGTTGATCAGCGGCTTGCCTTCGGCGAAGCGCGCGATGTTGGCCTTCACGGTGCCGAGCATGCGGCCCTGGTCCATGTCGGAGCGCCCGGCGATGTGCGGCGTGATGATCACGTTGTTGAACTTCCACAGCGGATGGCCCTTGGGCAGCGGCTCGGGGTCGACCACATCGACGCCCGCTCCTTTGAGTTTCTGGCTGTCGAGCGCCTTGACCAGGCTATTGAGATCGTAGGTTCCGCCGCGGCTGACCGCGATGAAATAGGCGCCCTTCTTCATGGCCTCGAACTGGCCCGGGCCGAGCATCTTGTGGCTCATCGGCGTATGCGGCGCCGACATGAACACGACGTCGGCCTGCGGCAGCACTTCGTCGATCTGGTCGGGCTTGACGACCTTTTCGATGAAGGGGATGAACGGAATATCCTCGGGGTCGACGCCGATCACGTGCATGCCGAACGCCCAGGCGCGCGTCGCGATCTGCGTGCCGATGCCGCCGACTCCGATCACCACCGCCGTCTTGCCGCGCAGCTCGATGCCGGGGAAACGCTCGCGCCGCCAGTTTTCCACCTTGCGGTCGTCGAAGTATTGCAGCAGGTTGCGGCTCAGCGCCAGCAGCATCGCCAGGGCGTGATCGGCGATTTCGGGGCCTTGCACGATCTGGTTGTTGGTGAGCACGATGTCGCTGTCGCGCAGGTCGTTGCCGCCGGAGAGAAACAACACGTGCTCGGCCCCCGCGCTGGTGATCTGCACCCACTTGAGCTGTTTGCCGGCGCGCACCATTTCCGGAGTGATGCTGCCGATAAAGGCGTCCGCGTCGACGATCTCCTTCATGACGTCATCCTTGTCGACGGGAACGAGCTTCACCTTCGACGAGGCGGACTGCCAGTCCGCGAGCACCGCGGAGTCGCGATTGCCATAGACGAGAATCTTCTTGGTCTGCGCGCTGAGCGCGGCCGCCGGCAGCAGCAGGGCCGCCATCAGCAATGAGCCGAATACGAAACGACGCATGGTTTCCCTCGCAGTGAGCTGGATTTCGGACGCGGCTTGCGATGTTGCGGGCGGGACAACACCGGCCGGAGTGACACCCCTGCGAACACTCCAGAATATCCCGCGCGAGCGAGCCGCCGGAACAAACTCGCCGGACATTCTCGCACAAAAACCAAGCCAGGCGACAGGCATCCCACCCGAATTACGCAACGAAGCAAGGCCCGGCAAGAAGTGGCGCGGGCCTCCGGCCGGCGGAGTCGACGTCCCGTCGACTTTCTTGACCAGCTACGGCTGACCGGCTTGCGGCTGGACCGGCTACTGGCTTGGCCACCCTCGCCGGCTGCTCGAAGCAGAACGTCGGCGCGAACGCCGACGCCGCAGGCCCGAGGCCTGCGCCACGGGTGGGGCGACTGGATTCTTCGGCGCTCAGGCGACTCTGTGGCGCTCCGCCACTTTCTCGTTCAGGCGAATCCCGAACCCCGGCTTGTTGGAAACCGCCAGCATGCCCTTGTCGAGGGCTTCGGGCGGATCGATCAGTTCGGCGCGCCAGTCGGTTTCGCCGTGCGAGAACTCCAGGATCAGAAAATTGGGCAGTCCGGCGCAGACCTGGGCCGCCGCCACGTTGCCCACCGGGCTGGCCGGCCCGTGCGGCGCGACCGGCATGCCGGCGCCTTCGGCCATCGCGGCGATCTTTTTCAGCTCGAGCATCCCACCGCAATATTTCACGTCGGGCATCAGGATATCGACCGCGCCGGCCTCGATGTACTCGAGGTTTTCGCGCACGGCGAACAGAGACTCGCCGCCGGCGGTCGGCATCGGGGCGGCCTGGTTGATGGCCGCCAGATCGGCGAACGGACGGGCGACTTCCTCGAGCCAAAACAGATCGAGCGGCTCCATCCGTTTGAGCAGGTCCATGCCGCGGGCGCGGTCGAAATGGCTATGCGCGTCAATCAATAGGTCGCGCCGCGCCCCCAGCACCTCACGCACGGCCCGAGCGCAGTCGACGCCCAGCCGGGTGTGGGCCTCGATCTCGGCGGCGCTGCCGTTGGCGGGCATGCCGTCGAACGGCGCCAGCTTGACGGCGTCGAACCCGGCCTCGACGGCGCTGGCGGCCATCTTCGCGAAGGCGTCCGGCTCACGCCGCTCGGTCGAGCGGTTGATGTTGGCGTAGTTGCGCACGGCATCGCGCAGCTTGCCGCCAAACAGTTGGTAGGTAGGCACACCCGCCGCCTGCCCTTGGACGTCATACAACGCCTGCTCGATGGCGCTCAGCGCGCACGATGCCGCCCGGCCGTGCGCAGCGACCTCGGGATGCACCCGTTTCCGCAGCCACTCGATGTCGTAAATGCTGCGTCCGCGCATCCACCCGGCGTATTCGGCGAGCTTGGCCGCCGAAGGATCGTCGCGGCCCGAATGCGACGCATCGCCGAGCCCGGTCAGCCCGGCGCTGGTGCGCAGCCGCGCGATCACCCAGTTGCCCAGGCGGTTGACTCGCACGCGAAAGATTTCCAGATCGGTGACGGTGATTTCCGACAGCCGGCGGTCGGCCGCCAGCGCCGGACGCAGGGCGGCAGGCACTGTCGCAAGGACAGGGGCGAGCGCGGGGGCGAACATCGGAGCGAGCAGTTCAACGAACCGGCGGCGATTCATGGCACAGGCATTCTACAGCATGGCCCAGGTGCTCGCCGCTACAATAGCGGCCATGACCCTCGACCGCTCCGTCGCCGTGCTCGGCGCCGGCAACATCGGCTCCGCTCTGATCGGCGGCCTGCTCGCCGCCAAAGCCCTCAAACCCGAGCAACTCGTCGCCGCCGACGTCTCGCAGAAGCAGCTCGACGCGCTCGCGAAGAAGCACAAGATCCAGGTTTTGCCCGCGGGCAACCGCGAAGCCGCCAGCCAGGCCGGAGTGATCGTGCTGGCCGTGAAGCCCTATCTGGTCGGCGCGGTGCTCGACGAGATCCGCACGGTGGTGCGTCCGGACCAGATCGTGATGTCGGTGGCGGCCGGCGTCCCCATCGAGTTTCTGGAGAGCCACCTGCGGAAGGGCAAGGCCAAAGCCGGGGCGGAATCGACGCAGCCGATCATCCGGGCGATGCCGAACCTGGCGATGACGGTGCACGCCAGCGCCACCGCGCTGTGCGCCAACCCGGCGGCGACCCAAGAGCACCGCCGTATCGCCGAACAGATTTTTCAGTCGGTGGGAATCGTCGCCTGGGTTACCGAAGACAAGATGCACGCGGTGACCGGCCTGTCGGGAAGCGGGCCGGCCTATGTTTGTCTGATTCTCGAAGGCCTGACGGCGGGTGGCGTCAACATGGGCCTGCCGGTGGACGTGGCGCGGGCGCTGGCCGAACAAACGCTGCTGGGGGCCGCCAAGCTGATCCAGCAAAGCGGGGAACACCCGGCCGCGCTCAAAGACCGCGTGACCACGCCCGGCGGCACGACGATCGCCGGGCTGGCCGAGCTGGAGCGCTATGGGGTCCGCTCGGCGCTGATGGACGCGGTCGAAGCCGCCACCGAGCGGTCCGAAGAACTCAGCCACAAACTCTAGGCGGGAACGCGACCTCAGCGCGGGTCCAGGCGAACGCCGACCCGAGGTCGACACGGCCGGCCACAGGCCCGCGCCACAGGCGGGGCGGCGTCGTGGAGTGCTGCGCGCGGACGAAAAACCCCGCCAAACCCCCATGCTATAGTGACGATTTCAAAGCATCTCTATGTCCTCAACCTCCCCCACGCAGTTGGAAAAAGTCTACGAACCCAAGGATTTCGAGCCCCATTGGGCCACCTGGTGGGTCGATGAAAAGCTGTTCGTGGCCGACGCGGCGAGCACCAAGCCCGTCTACTCGCTGGTGGTTCCACCGCCCAACGTCACCGGCGCGCTGCACATGGGGCACATGTTCGAGATCGCGCAGATCGACATCACCATGCGCTGGAAGCGGATGTGCGGCTACAACGTGTTGTGGCTGCCCGGCACCGACCACGCCGCCATCGCAACCGAGATGCTCGTCACGCGCCATCTCAAGGAACAGGGCATCGACCGCAACGCGATCGGCCGCGAGAAATTTCTGGAGCACGCCTGGGCCTGGACCGAAAAATACGGCGGCACGATCATCGGCCAGTTCAAACGCATCGGGGCAAGTTGCGACTGGTCGCGGCAGCGCTTCACGCTCGACGAGGGCCTCTCGCGCGCGGTCCGCGAAACCTTCGTCCGGCTCTATGAAAAAGGCCTGATCTATCGCGGCGAATACCTCGTCAACTGGTGCCCGGGCTGCGGCACGGCCGTCTCCGATCTGGAAGTCGTCTACAGCCAGCAGCAAGGCCACCTGTGGCACATCCGCTACCCGATCACGGGCACCAACGAGTTTGTCGTGGTCGCCACGACGCGCCCCGAGACGATGCTCGGCGACAGCGCCGTCGCGGTCAACCCCACCGACGAGCGCTACAAGCACATCTGGGACAAGACCGTCACGCTGCCGCTGGTCGGCCGCGAGTTGCCCGTGATTCAGGACGAGCTGGCCGACCCCGAGTTCGGAACCGGCGTCGTCAAGGTCACCCCGGCACACGACCCCAACGATTTCGCGGCCGGCAAGCGCCATAACCTCGAGTTCCTCACCGTCATCGGCCCCGACGCGAAAATGAACGACAAGGCCGGAGCCTACGCCGGGCTCGACCGCTATGAAGCGCGGAAACGCATCGTCGCGAATCTCGAACAACAGGGCCTGATCGAAAAAATCGAGGACTACACCAACAACATCGGGCGCTGCCAGCGCTGCAAGAGCGTGGTGGAGCCGCGCGTCTCCACGCAATGGTTCGCGAAGGCGAAGGTTCTCGCCCAGCCGGCCATCGAGGCGGTCGAGAGCAACCGCATCGAGATCATCCCCGAGCAGTGGCGCCGCAACTATTTCGAGTGGATGTACAACATCCGCGACTGGTGCATCTCGCGGCAGCTCTGGTGGGGACATCGCATCCCGGCCTGGTATTGCCGGCCGTGCGACAAGATCCTCGTCAGCCGCGAAGAGCCCACCTCGTGCCCCGAATGCGGCGGCGCGACGCTCGAGCAGGATCCCGATACACTCGACACCTGGTTCAGCTCGGGCCTATGGCCGTTTTCGACCATGGGCTGGCCCGATGACACGCCGGATCTGAAGACCTTCTACCCGACATCGCTGCTCAACACCGGCTCCGACATTCTGTTCTTCTGGGTCGCCCGCATGATCATGCTCGGCATCGAGATGGCCGGCGAGATCCCCTTCCGCCAGGTTTACATCCACGGCCTGGTGCGCGACGCCGACAAGCAGAAGATGTCGAAGACCAAGGGAAACGTCATCGACCCGATCAACGTGACCGAGAAATACGGCACCGACGCGGTGCGTTTCTCGCTGGTGGTCGCGGCCGGGCAAGGGTCCGACGTCGTGCTCAAGGAAGAGCGCATCGCCAGCGCGCGCAATTTCGCGAACAAGATCTGGAACGCCGCGCGCTTCGTTTTTCTGAGTCTGGAGCGCAGCGGCGCGCAGCCCTGGGTTCCCGAAGACCCCGACGCCTATCAGCCGCTCGCCAACGCCGCCGGTGAAGTTCCGCTCGAAGACCGCTGGATCTTTTCGCGGCTTCACGAAACCGCGCAACAGGCCAACGAGCTGATCGAAAAGTTCCGCTATCACGAGGCGGCGAACCTGCTCTACCACTTCTTCTGGGACGATTTCTGCGACTGGTATATCGAACTCAAGAAGCCGACGTTTCAGGAGAATTCGGGGCTGACGCCGGAGTGGAAGAACATGCTGGCGGCGCTCGAGCGCGCCTTGCGCCTGCTCCATCCGCTGATGCCGTTCATCACCGAAGAGCTTTGGCAGCGGCTCACCAGCAACGCCGCACGGCGGCCGAAATCGGTGGCCCTGGCCGCCTATCCGCAACCGGTCGCGGCCTGGAGCGACCGCGAGGCGGAAGGCAAAATCCAGCTCTTGCAGGAGATCGTCACATCCATTCGCAATCTGCGCGCCGAGTTGAGCATCGACCCCAAGGCGGCGCTCGACGGCACCGTGTATGCCCATAGCGCGCCGGGCCGCGAGCTGGTCGAGCAGCAGGCCGACGCCATCCGCAGGCTCGCGTCGACCTGCATCGAGGTCCATGAAGGCAAAGCGCCCGAAGGCAAAGCGATGCACCACGACGGCAACTTCGACCTGATGCTGCACCTGCCCGCCGCCGAACTGGGCGTCCTGCGCGAGCGTCTACGCAAACAGCTCGACTCGCTCGAAAAGGCGAAGACATCCGCCGAGCGGCAGCTAGGCAACGCCGACTTCGTCGCCAAGGCGCCGCCGCACGTCACCGAGTCGATGCGCGAAAAGCTCGCCGACTACCAATCCAAACTCGAAAGAATCCGAGCCACGCTGGAAAGCCTCTCGTAGGACAGGCGAACCCGTCGCCCCTCGCAGCAAGTCCAAAAACCACAAGCCGCCGGCCGCTCGCCCGATGCGATCGCGGGTCCGGCCCAATGGCGCTCCCAACGCCAACGCGTCGAGCGTGACTAGTCGCCACCCTCCAACGCCCGCTCGATCTGATCCAGATGATTGCGGTTGTGCGCCGCCACCTTGTCGAACTCCATCTGCAGCGTCCGCACGCCGGTTTCGCTATGGACAAACCCGAGGTGGCCATTGGCGTGGTAGTGCAGATGCGCGTAGTAGATGATGCCGGCGCGCGTCGACTCGTAGATGTTGCGTGAGAGCGAAAGCGGCCGCTCGGCATACCCCAGCCTTTTCGCCCAGGCATCCTGATCGAAAGCCCAGATCACCGGCCGCGGCTCGCTGATGACGCGCCGGATTCGATCAAACAACACCGTCTCGGCGTCGCACAGATGGTGCAGTATTTCCTGGACGGTCCACTTGCCAGGCGCATACCGCCGGCCCAGCGCGGCCTCGTCGAGATCGAAATGCTGCAGCGTTTCCGCCTTGGTGAGCTCGAGTTGCTCGATCAGTGCCATACACCCTCCTTGCCCCTTGGCTCCCCGGGGGACCGTCACCGTGTTTCACGCCACGCCAATCCTGTAGACGCTGGACAGGCCGAGGAGCGAAACAGGGGCCTGTCGCGCTCCAACAGTCCCGCTCCCAACGGTCCACTCCAACACCCACATTACCCCTTTACCAGGCGCCGCTCCACGACTCCCAGCCCGAAGTCCGCCAGCAGCGCCATCGCCGCGGCCGGCGCCGCGCCCAGCAGGATCAGATTCGTATTCACCGTCTGCACGCCCAGGAAAATAAAATAGCCCAGCCCGCCCGCGCCGATCAGGGCGGCGATGGTCGCGACACCAATGCCGGTGACGGTCGCCACGCGCAGCCCCGCCATGATCGTGCGGGCCGCCAGGGGCAGCTCGACCAGTCGCAAGATCTGCCATTCGGTCATGCCCATCGCGACGGCCGCTTCGCGCACGGCGTCGTCCACGCTCGCGATGCCGATGTAGGCGTTGCGCACGATCGGCAGCAACGCGTAGAGCACCAGCGCCACGATCGCCGAGCGCCGCCCGATGCCGCCGATCCAGGGCAGCGGAATCAGAAACCCGAACATCGCCAGGCTGGGGATCGTCTGCACGGTGTTCGTGAAGCCCAGGATCCAGCCGCGCGCCCGCGGGCGCCGCGAGAGCAGGACGCCGGCCGGTATCCCAATCAGCGAGGCGATCAGGATCGAGACGGCCACCAGCCAGAGGTGCTCGGCCGAGCGCGCAAAGAATTCCGACTGATAGCGGCTGAAGGATTCGAACAAACTCATGCGGCTCCTCGAGGCCGGGGAGAGGGTTCCCACCCGCGGGAACTTCCGGCGCAAGCACCGAACGCCCGGCCCGGTCTTTCCACACCTTACACCGGACGCCCCGGGGCCAGCGGCGCACAACAGAGCCGCAGGCGTCAGCGGGCGGGCCGAGGCGGCAGGAAAGCGGGGGAACATCCCGCCGAGGAAGGCGTCAGCGTAAACCGGTCCCCCACGATCGTGCCGCATCGGCCCGCCGGCTGACGCCTGCGGCTCCGTTTTTGTCGTCGACGCTTCCTGACCTGCCGGGCCCCGGCAGTACCCCATCGAGCCGCTTCCCATCGCCGCGTGCGGGCCTGAATCCCCGCCGCCGGCGAGCCAACTCCTACCAACCCGGCCGCTCTCACGTACGAGATCGAACAGCCCGAAAAGACCCGAAAAGTACCATTTAGGCCCGCCATCCGTGGCCTTTCCCTCACCGGAACCCGCGTTTTTCCTTGCGCTTACAGCGTTCGGATGGTACGCTTTACAGTTTGGGCTTACGGGGCTCCTGCTTCTCTCCACCGGGAAGCGAAGGGGATGTGTGTACTTATGGACCGAATTGTCGACCTGATTCGCGCCAAACGAGATGGAGAGGAATTATCTGCCGAAGAATTTGAACGCCTGATCAGCGGTTATACCCGCAACGAAATCACCGACTACCAAATGGCCGCTTTTTTGATGGCCGGTTGTATCAACGGTTTCAGCGACGCCGAAGCGACCTCGTTGACGCAGGCCATGCTGAAATGCGGGCAGCGTCTCGACCTGAGCGACATCCCCCGGCCCAAGGTCGACAAGCATTCCACCGGCGGCGTCGGCGACAAGGTCAGCCTGATTGCGGCCCCGATCGCGGCGGCGGCGGGCATCGCCGTGCCGATGATCACCGGCCGCGGCATCGGCCATGCCGGCGGCACGATCGACAAGCTGCAGTCCATCCCCGGATTTCGTTCCAACCTGACCCTGCGCGAATTCAAAGACACTGTGGCCGCCCACGGACTGGCTTACAGCGGCCAGACCAACGAAGTGGCCCCGGCCGACATGCGCATGTACGCCTTGCGCGACGCGACAGCGACGGTGGAGTCCCCGGCGCTGGTGGCCGCTTCGATCATGTCGAAGAAACTCGCCGAGGGTCTCGACGGCCTGCTGCTCGACGTCAAAGTCGGTCAGGGCGCGCTGATGAAGGGCCGCGGCGAGGCGCGCCGGCTGGCGCAGTTGATGATCACCATCGGCCGCCGCATGAACCTGCGCGTGCAGGCGCTGCTCACCGACATGGAACAGCCGCTGGGCTTCACCGTCGGCAACGCGCTGGAGGTCATGGAAGCCTCGCAGGCGCTGCAGAACCAGGGACCGCCCGATCTGGTCGGGCTTTCGGCCGAGCTGGCCGCCCGCATGATCTTTCTGGGCGAGCCGACCCGCTCGATCGAGAGTGCCCGCGACCAGGCGCAGCAGTTACTCGCCGACGGCTCGGCCTTCCGCAAGCTGCAGGACGTGGTCGGAGCGCAAGGTGGCAACCCGATGGCTTTGCAGGACTTCCAGTTGCTGCCCAACGCCCTGGGCGAACACGTCGTCAGTTCGCCGCGCGAAGGCTACATCAGCCGCATCAACGCCGACGACATCGGGCGCGCCGCCGCGCTGCTGGGCGCCGCCCGCGATCGCATGGAAGACCCCATCGATCCGGCCGTCGGCGTCATCCTGCAATCCAAAGTCGGCGACAAAGTAACGGCCGGCGCGCGCCTCTGCGCTCTTTACTACACCGAAGAGACGCGGCTGCCCGAGGCCGTGCAACTGGTCGAAGACGCGTTTCGCCTTTCCGCCAACCCGCCCGAGACCCGCGATCTGGTGCTCGATCTGATACAGTAGTGCGCCTGACTTGAACCGGCACAGTGGGGCAGGGCTCCGGCCTGCCCAATGCCCCTGGACCAGCACTGAGAATCCCGGGGGACAGGGTCAGTCAGACCGAGCGAGTGAGACCGGAAGCCTCGCCGTTCCACGGCGAGGGACAGGCGATAGCGCCTGTCTCTACCTGTCATGGGACTGCTTGGAGTCATCTTCGTTGTGGCCGCAGCCTATGGGCTATCGGTCAACCGCAAAGCGATTCGCTGGCCCGTGCTTGCCTGGGGGCTCGGCCTGCAACTGCTGCTGGCGATTCTCATTCTGCGCACGCCGTTCGGCTTGGTTTTCCAGCGCATCGGCACGGGGGTCAACCGCGTCATGGCGCAGGGCCAACAGGGCGCCATCTTCGTCTTCGGCGACCTCGCCAAAAGTGATGGCCCGCTCGGCGTTTCGCTCGCCTTCCAGATCCTGCCGCTGATCATCTTCGTCTCCTCTCTATTCGCCGTGCTCTACTACCTGGGCATCATGCAGTGGGTGGTGCGCGGCATCGCCTTGGTGATGCAGCGCGTGATGGGGGCCAGCGGCGCCGAGTCGCTCAACCTCGCCGCCAACGTTTTCATGGGCCAGAATGAAGCGCCGCTGACGATCCGCCCCTATCTCGCCAAGCTCACCGAGTCGGAGCTGATGACGGTGATGACCGGCGGCATGGCGACCATCTCGGGCGCTCTGCTGGTGGCCTACGTCCGCATCGGCAACGTGCCGATCGAGCACCTGCTCACGGCGGTGATCATCACCGCGCCGGCCTGCCTGATGCTCGCCAAGATCATGGTTCCCGAAACCGAGCGGCCCGAAACCTACGGCCGCATCCCCGAGGATGTGAAGCAGAACGACGTGAACCTGATCGACGCCATCGCGCGCGGCGCGAGCGAAGGTCTCTACCTGGCGCTGGCCGTCGGCGCGGTGCTGATCGTGTTCGTGGGGCTGGTGGCGGTCGCCAACGGGTTGCTGTCGTCGCTGCGCGACGCGACCGGGTTCGTGTGGCTGCCGGCCGGGCTCGAAGACATTTTCGGATTCGTATTCGCGCCGATCAGTTGGCTGCTGGGCGTGCCCTGGAAGGACGCCCCGATGGTCGGCAACCTGCTGGGCACACGCATGGTGCTCAACGAATTCGTGGCCTACGTGCGGCTGGGCGAAGTCAAGCAGGCGCTCGAACCGCACTCGTTCATGATCGCGGCCTACGCGTTATGCGGATTCGCGAATTTCGGCTCGATCGGCGTGCAGGTCGCCGGGCTGGGCTCGCTGATTCCCGAGCGCCGCGCCGACCTGGCCCGGCTGGGGCCGCGCGCCATGCTGGCCGGCACCCTGGCGAATTTTCTGACGGCGGCGGTGGCGGGTCTGTTGACCTGAGCGGAAGCATAGCCGCGACAGCAATCGCCGTTGCTGTTGGGGCAAGGCCGGCGCCGGCGCGCGGGCTTAACGCCCGCGGCTCTGAGTGGCGATACGGGGCCGTGCTGCGCGATGCTGGGCCATCGATACCGCGGTCCAGCTCAACTCGTAAACCTTGCGGCCTTGACCACGCAGATTCACTTCTTTCAGGGCTCCGCGCTCCGAGCGGGGCGCCTGGGCATCTTCCCCGGGGCCTTCAATCCCGTCACGCGCGCGCACTTGGCCGTGGCTCGGGCCGCTCGCGATCAGCACCGCCTCGATCAGGTCGTGCTGCTGCTTCCCCGCAACTTTCCGCACAAGGAATATGAGGGTGCAACCCTCGCCGAGCGCGTGGCGCTTTTGGCGGCGGCCACCGCCGGAGACGAAGCGCTCGCCATCGCATCGAGCCAGGGTGGACTCTTCATCGAGATCGCCCGCGAGTTCCGCGCCGTTTGCGGCGACCGGGCGTCGAGATCTACCTGCTGTGCGGGCGCGACGCCGCCGAACGCATCGTGCATTGGGACTACGGCAGAGGGCCGCCGCCATTCGCGCGTCAGCTCGAGGAGTTCCAGATGCTGGTGGCCTCGCGCGAGGGGGAGTACGCCGTCCCGGCCGGCTTGCAGGCCAGCGATGCACCGCATCCGCATGCCGTCCGCTTACGACGAGGTTTCCTCCTCGGCCGTGCGCAACGCGATCGCTCGCGGCGACGATTGGGAAAACCTGGTGCCGCCGGCGGTGGCGCGGCAGATCCGCGAGAAGAAGTTGTATGGGGCTTAGCCGGGCGATGTCACACGGAGCTAGCGCGGCGCGAGCGCGGGGCTAGCGTTCCACCTGATAGTTCGGCGCTTCTTTGGTGATCAGCACGTCGTGCACGTGGGCCTCGCGCAAGCCCGCCGAGGTGATGCGCACGAAGCGCGATTTCTCGCGCAAGTCGGGGATCGAGCCGCAGCCGCAATAGCCCATGCCGGCGCGCACGCCGCCCACCAACTGGTGCACCATCTCCGACAGCGGCCCCTTGTAAGGCACGCGCCCCTCGACGCCTTCGGGAACCAGCTTGCCCGGCGTCGCCTGCGCGTAACGGTCGCTGCCGTCGGCCATGGCGCCCATCGAGCCCATGCCGCGGTAAGTCTTGTAGGTGCGTCCCTGATAGAGCACCGTCTCGCCGGGGCTTTCGTCGGTGCCCGCGAACAAGCTGCCGATCATTACCGTGTGCGCCCCGGCGGCGAGCGCCTTGGTGATGTCGCCCGAGTATTTCACGCCGCCATCGGAAATGATCGGCACGCCCGACGCCTTGGCGGCCGCCGCGCACTCGCTCACGGCGGTGACCTGCGGCACGCCCGCGCCCGAGATAATCCGCGTCGTGCAAATCGACCCGGGACCGATGCCCACCTTGATCGCGTCCACCTCGAGCGCGATCAGATCCTTCACCGCGTCGGCCGTGGCCACGTTG
This sequence comes from Terriglobia bacterium, assembly GCA_963824095.1. Taxonomy (GTDB): domain Bacteria; phylum Acidobacteriota; class Terriglobia; order Bryobacterales; family UBA6623; genus JBBDWJ01. The sequence continues at coordinate 384,440 of CAWGNS010000008.1, forward strand.
CCGGCGATGATCTGCACGTTCGGCAGACTGTTGCGCAGCCTGCGGATGGTTTCCATCACGCGGCTGCTGTGGCCGTGGGCGGTGTCGACCGTGAGTACGTCGACCTTCTTGCGCACCAGCTCCTGCGCGCGGTCGAACGCATCGTCGCCGGTGCCGACGGCGGCGCCCACCAACAGGCGTCCCTGCTCGTCCTTGGCCGCGTTGGGGTATTTGCGCTTCTTCTGAATGTCTTTGACGGTGATCAGGCCCTTGAGCACGCCCTCGCTGTCGACCACCAGCAGCTTCTCGATGCGGTGCTCGTGGAGGATCTTTTCGGCCTCTTCGAGGGTCGTTCCGACGCTGACGGTGACCAGGTTGTCTTTGGTCATGACGTCCTGGATCGCCAGATCCGAGCGCGTCTCGAAGCGCAGGTCGCGGTTGGTGAGAATGCCCACCAGTTTCCCGTTGCGCGTCACCGGCACGCCCGAAATGCGATAGCGGCCCATCAGTTCCCGCGCTTGGGAAATGCTGTCGTCGGGCGACACCGTGATCGGATCGACGATCATGCCGCTCTCACTGCGCTTCACGCGGTCCACTTCCTCCGCCTGCCGCTCGATTGCCATGTTGCGGTGGATGAATCCCAGGCCTCCCTGCTGCGCCAGCGCGATCGCCAGATGGGACTCGGTCACCGTGTCCATGGCGGCGCTGACAATGGGGATGTTCAGCGTGATTTGGCGCGTCAGGCAGGTGCGGGTGTCGACCTCGGCCGGGAGAACGGAGCTATAGGCGGGTAAGAGCAGGACGTCGTCAAAAGTAAGTGCTTCCGGAACCGGATGAGAGACCATAAGTCATGATAGGCAGGGTCCGAACGGGGGTGCAAGTACAGGCGGGTTGACGCGTTCGGAGGCCCGTTGTGCTTTCGAGAACGCGCCGCGCGGGCGTTCCCGCCGCTTCCCGGCCGGATACCGCCGCAGCGGCGAGCCGGCGGCGCGCAGTTCATTTCTGACTGTCTTTTTTCTTGCGTTTGCCCCGCCGGCGGCGTGGTTTCGTTTCCGGCGCGGTGAGTACGGAAGGGGACCCGGCGCCTTGGGGCGCGGTCTCCGGCGGCTGCGCCTCCCCGGCGTCGAGCGAAAGGCTGAGTTGACCGTTCCCGGAGCGGTCGGCCGCGTCCTTGCGCCGCGATTTCCCGGGCCCGGCGGGAACCGCAGCCGGCGCCGGCTCGGTTGTCGTGGACGAAACCGCCGGTGTATCCTCACCCGGCGCGCGCCGCTCGGCGCCGTTGACCAGCGACGGCGCGGCGGCAGGCGTTTCCCGGGCCGCTCGCTCCGGCGCGGCGCCTTCCTCGGACGCGGCCGGCGCCGCCGCTTCCGGGACGGGAGCCGTCTCGGCGGCCTCTGGCACGGGCCGTGCTTCGGGCTCGATTGCGACCGGTTCGGGTTCCGCCATCTCCGGCTCGGGCAAATGCGGTATGGGCATGTCCGGTTCCGGCATCACGGGTTCGGGCGTCGCCGGTTGCTGCGGCGCGAACCGCGCCACGGGGCCGGCGGCCACAGTCTCTGGTTGCGGTTCCCCGCTCTGCAACTCCTGATCGCGGTATTGAAGCTGATAGAGCTTGTAATAGATGCCGCGCTCGGCGAGCAATTCCTGATGGCTACCGGATTCGCGCACCTGGCCCTTGTGCATCACCACGATGCGGCTGGCCTTTTGGATCGTCGAGAGGCGGTGCGCGATCACGATCGAGGTGTGGCCGGCGAGCATGCGCGAAAGCGCTTCGCGGATCTTGAACTCGGTGTCGGTGTCGACGCTCGAGGTCGCCTCGTCCAGGATCAGGAACCGCGGATTGAAGGCGAGCGCCCGCGCGAAGCTGAGCAACTGCTTCTGGCCCGACGACAACGAAGCGCCGCGCTCGAACACCGGCTCGTCGAGGCCGTGCGGCAGCGAGTTCACGAAGGCCTCCAGATTGACCTCGCGAATCACCTCGCGCAGCCGATCGTCCGAGACCGCCGGATTGCGCAGCCGGATATTGCTCTCCAACGTGCCGCTGAACACGTAGGGGTCTTGCAGCACGACGCCGAACTGCCGCCGCAGCTCGTTGAGGGGCCACTCGCGCACGTCGCGCCCGCCGACCACGATCGCGCCCTTCTGCACCTCGTAGAAGCGCAGCAGCAGGCTGATCAAGGTCGTCTTGCCGGCGCCGGTGTGGCCGACGATGGCGACCATTTCGCCCGGCTCGACGGTCACGTTGACGTCGCGCAGCACCCAATCTTCGCCCTTATAGGCGAACCAGACGTGTTTGAACTCAACGCGTGGGTTGACCGCGGCGGCGGCTTCCGCCGGACGCGGCTTCGCGGCGGATACGCCGGGCGGTGAGGCCGCGCGAGTGGACTCGGCCAGCGGCGCTACGGCGACGGCTTCGGCCCGCGGAGCTTGTTGGGCTTGCGTCGCCGCTTCGGCCTCGACGGCGCGCCACTCGTCCGCCGGCTTGTCCAGCAGATCGAAGACGCGCTCGGAGCTGGCCATCGCCGACTGCAGAATGTTGTATTTGTCGCTGAGGTCCTGCAGCGGCCGGAACACGCGCGCGCCATACATCACAAACGCCACCACTACGCCGATCGTAGTCGGCGTCGTCGCCACCAGGTAGCCGCCATAGACCAGCACCGCGGCCAGCCCCACGACCCCCAGCCATTCCACCAGCGGCAGGAAATAAGCGTGCGCCCGGATCGCGCCGTACTGCGCATCGCGGTGCTCGGCGTTGACCTCGTTGAACTGCTCCCAACTGCGCCTCTCATGGCTGAAAATCTGGACCACCGCGATGCCGCTGAAATGCTCCTGCAGGAAGGAGTTGATCTTGGCGACGGCCAGGCGCACGTCGCGGTAGCTCTGCCGTGCGCGGCGGCGGAACCAGATCGTTGCCGCCAGCACCAGCGGCGCCACCGCCACCAGCACCAGCGTCAGCGGCACGCTCAAGTAAAGCATTACGCCGAGAATGAACGTCAGCGTGATGAGGTCTCCGGCGATCGCCACCACTCCCGAGGTAAACATCTCGTTGAGCATGTCGACGTCGGTGGTGACGCGCGTCACCAGGCGCCCCACCGGGTTGCCGTCGAAGAAGCGCACGCCCATCGACTGCAGATGGCGGAAGATTTCCTGGCGCAGGTCGAACATCACGCGCTGGCCGGTGAAGTTCATCACCTGGATCTGCGCCGCGCGCAGCCCGAAGCTGGCCACCTGCACGACCAGATAGATCAATACGATCAGTTGCAGCGAGATCCAGCGGTCTACGGGCAGCCAGGCGTCGAGCGCCGACGCCGAGCCGGACTGCGGGTTGAGGCTGTGGTCGATGGCGACTTTGGTGAGATAGGGGCCGGTGATGCCCAGCACCGAGTGCAGCAACAGCAAGCCGATCGACACCACGACCCAACCGCGGTAGGGGCGCAGGTAGCGCAGCAGCCGCTTCATCAGCCGCGCGTCGTACACTTTCCCGATAGGCGCTTCGTCGATCATTGGCTAAAACGCTCGGCCCGCATTAAACCCCGGGAGCCGCCGAACTGACCGACTCTTTCGACCCCGACGCACGGCTCGACCCCGCCACTCAGAGCCGCGGGCGTCAGCCCGCGCTGAGCGCTCGCCCGGAGCCGCCGCGGCAACGCGCATCGTGCGCTGCCCAGGCCGCCCAGCGCAAGCTCACGCTTGCGGCTCCGAGTGGCGAACCCGGCGCTCTGCGTGGCCGGCATCCTGCGGTCCCTCATGCGGCGGCCTGTCATCCTGCAGGCCGTCATCCGGCAGGCCGCAGCCCGGCCGCTCATTGTATCTCCGCGGTTCATTCTTCCCTACACCCGCTCCAGCTCTTCCTCCAGCAACTGCTTCTGATACAGCTCGTAGTAATGGCCGCGGTGCTCGAGCAGCTCCTCGTGGCGGCCGGCCTCGGCGATGCGGCCGTCGATCAGCACCACGATGCGGTCGGCGTTGCGCGCCGTCGAAACGCGGTGCGAAATGATCAGGCTGGTGCGGTTGCGCATGATGATGCGCAACTGGTCGAGGATGTTCTCTTCGGTCACCGTGTCGACGCTGGCCAGCGCGTCGTCGAGGATCAGAATGCGCGGGTCGCGCAGCACGGCGCGGGCGATCGCGGCGCGCTGCTTCTGGCCGCCCGAAAGGGTCAAGCCGCGCTCGCCGACCATCGTCTCGTAGCCGTTGCTGAAGCCGTCCACGTCGTGCGCCAGTTGCGCGATCTGCGACGCCTCGTAGATCTGCCAGGGCTCGGCTTCGGGCGAGCCAAAAGCGATGTTGTCGCGAAGGCTGCGGCTGAACAGGAACGTTTCCTGCGGCACGACGCCGACCGAACGCCGCAGCACCGCCAGCGGCATCCGCCGCACGTCCACGCCGTCGATCAGCACGCTGCCGCGCTGCGGGTCGAGCAGGCGGTGGATCAGGTTCACCAGCGTGCTCTTGCCGCTGCCGGTGGGCCCCACGATCGCCAGCGTCTGGCCCGCCGGCACGTAGAGGCTGACGTCGTCGAGCGCCGGCGTCCCCCAGCCCGGGTAATACACCGTGACGTTGCGCAGCTCGATATCGCCGCGCACCTCGCCGATCCCGTGGTCGGTCTGCTCGTCGTCGGCGATCTCGGGCCGCTGCGCCAGCAGCTCGTTGAGGCGCTCCAGCGACGCCGCGCCGCGCTGCACGATGTTTACCACCCAGCCCAGCCCGATCATCGGCCAGGTCAGAATCGCCATGTAGGTCATGAACATCACGAACGAGCCGACGGTGATATGTCCCTCGATGACCTCGCGGCCGCCGTACCACATCACGATCAGGTAGGTCAGACCGATCAGAAACTCCATCGTGGGGTAGAAGCGCGTCCAAACGTCGATCAGCTTGAGGCTTTCTCCGACATATTGCTGGTTGGTCTGCCGGAACCGCTCGACCTCGGCCTTCGACTGCGCATAGGCGCGCACGATGCGGACGCTGCTCAGGCTTTCCTGGGCGTAGGAGCTGAGGTCGGAAAACTTTTCCTGCACGGTGCGGAAGCGCTCGTGCGTCTGGCGGCCGAAGTAGCTGACCGTGAACGATACCAGCGGAATCGGAATAAAAACCAGACAGGTGAGGCGCCAATCGGTGGAGCTCATCACGGCCAGCACCACCGCGAAGGTGAGCAGCACGTCGGCGGTGTACATGATGCCCGGCCCCAGCAACAGGCGCACGGCGTTCATGTCGTTGGTCGCCCGCGACATCAGGTCGCCGGTGCGGTAGGTCTGGTAGAAACGCTGCGAGAGGCCGACCAGGTGGCCGAACAGGTCGCTGCGCAGGTCGTACTCGATGTCGCGCGAGATGCTGATCAGGATCCAGCGCATCCAGTACTGGAAGAAGGCCTTCAGCAGCGCCACCGCCAGCAGCCCGCCGGCCAACCCAGCCAGCAGCCGCATCCCGGCCCCATTGTTCATGTCGTCGATCACGAAACGCAGCAGCAGCGGCACGGCCGCCGCGAAGACGTTCTTGAGCGCCAGCGCCGACAGGCCCGCCGCGTAACGCCAGCGATAGCGAATCAGGTAGGGATACAGGGTGCGGAGGGTGGACAGCATTAGAACGCCAGGGCCGGACCGACCTGGAACGTCTGGAAACGAACGAAAACCCGGCTTGGCAGCGCCCGAATCCGCGCCTCAAGCCCCCTCTAGCCCGCGTTGGCCCAGGGATCGGCCCGAGTCGGTCGGCGGCAAGCGGTCGCCTCGAACCTCCCTTGGGAACCGGCGGGGGTGACCGGCCAGGATTCCGCCGGTCTCAAGGTTCCCTGCGCGCAACAGGAAGTCCGGGCTGATTCTCCCCTGACTCGCCGGGCCGCCGCTGCAGAGCACATCCAGCCCGTCTTGGGGTGCGGGTCTCGCGTTTCCGCGCTTCAGCTTAGCTCTCTATTGTACTGCTTTGATCGGCGGGAAAAACATTGCGCATGAGATTTGGGGCCGGACGGGAGCGCCCTCAGGCAACTTTCCCCAACCCACTCGCCGCCCGTCAGACCCCCACTCAGAGCCGCGGGCGTCAGCCCGCGCTGAGCTGTGTGGAGCGGTACAGGGCGGCGAGTTTGGGACGGGCCACGGGCCGGCGAATCGGGACCGGCAATCGGGCCGGCGAATATCCTGGTGAACCAAAGTCAGCCAAGAACGTCGACCGCAGGTCGACGCCGCCGGCCCGAGGCCCGCGCCACTTCGTGCGGGGGGCGGATTCGGTGCCCGGCTATTCCTGGCTTTGGCGGTCGTCGGAGGAGGAGCGTGGGTCGAGGTGGCCGACGCTCTTGAGGCGCTGGTAGAGCCGCTCGACGTCGGCTTCGTCTTCGGGGCGCATCAGGCGGTAGCGCGGCACCGTCAGCTTGTGGGCTTCGGCGCGGAACGGGACCACTTCGCCCCAGTATTGGCGGTAGGGAACGCCGTCGATCATGGCCTCGCGCGCCAGGCGTCGGATCTGGCGGATCAGCCGGCTCGCCGATTCGACGTCACCGGGATAGATCACCCGCAGCATGCGGCCGTCGTGCAGCCCCAGTTGCAGCACCAGCGGAGACGTCCAAACGGTCGAATCGATACGCTCGACCTCGCCCCAACGGATGGTTTCCTTGCCGATGCTGAGGTAGGATTCCCCGATTTCGATGAGGGGCCGGGTACCCAGGTAGTAGAGGGTGATCGAAAACAACACGAACACGCTGGCGGGCATGAACGCCAGCGACCAGTGCAGGCCGCACCACGAAGAGAACACCGCCAATCCCGCTGCGACTACGCTGGCCGGCAAGTATTGGCGGGCTGGGCGGTAGCGGTTCATCGCGGCAATTCCTCCATAAGCGTAGCGCCACAGCATACGCCCGTCAACCGGGGTTTCCCTTAGCAGCGGGCCGGGCGGCGGCTTACCGTAAGCTGCTTCACCCCCAAGATTTTTTCAAACCGCGCGGCGCGGGGGTTGCCCAAAGGGCCTCGAAAATAAGACGCCGCGGGTCTGTTTCCGTTACGGGGGTTCCGTTAGGGGCCCCACTTCAGCGCCGTGCTACAGCTTGCGCGCGTGCGATTCCGAGGTTTGTTCCTGCATGCGGCGGGAATAGTCCAGCGCATATTGCACGGCGCTGGCCACCGTCGTTGCCGCCGCGACCCAGAACAGCAACTCGACCGCCGGCCCGCTCCAACGCTGCGGGAACGCATTGTGGACCAGCACGGCGAAGATTGTGCCAACCTGCACTGCCGTGTTGGCCTTGCCCAGCGCGCTGGGCGGAAAACTGCGGACGTGCGTCGCCAGCGCCGTCACCACCGCCGTGGCGATGATCACCACGTCGCGGCTCAGCACCAGAATCGTCAGCCACCACGGGACACGCCCGATCAGCGATTGGACGAAGAACGCCGAGCTGAGGAAAATCTTGTCCGCCAAAGGATCGAGGTAGGCGCCGAGCAGAGTCTGCTGGTTGAAGTGGCGCGCCACGATGCCGTCGATGCCGTCAGTGAACGCCGCCGCCAGAAACAGGTACAGCGCCATCTGGTGCTGCCCGTAGAGCATCGAAATCAAGATGAACGGGACCAGCAGCATGCGCATCAGCGTGAGCTGATTGGGCACCGAGAAGACCTGCTGCACGAGCGAGCGGGCCCGCAACGAGGCCTGCTCGACCGAGGGAATAGTTCGCTGCGGGCTTTCAGACAAAGTGTCGAATCCCCTGTTTGGTTTCGCGCAACAATCCTTCGGCCAGGTATTCGATCACGGCGCGCTGCGCGAGTTTATCGCGCCACGATGCAGGAATCGCCTGCTGGCCGTAGTAGGCGCCGGCAAGCTGACCGTAGACGGCGGCCGTCGTATCGGTATCGTTGCCCAGGCTGACCGCCAGCCGTACGCCGTCACGAAAAGTATCGGTGTTGTGGAAGCACCACAACGCCGCTTCGAGCGTTTCGACAGCGTAGCCGCCGGCGGGCAGGTCTTTCGCTTCCTTGTGCTTGTACTCGCCGCGCGCGATGGCGTCGACCGGTGGCGTCAGCACCGACTGCTGAAAAAACCAGTAGTTGTACACCGGCGAATAAAGATCGGAGAGCAGATGCTCTTTCGACTCGCCGCGCAGCGCTCCGATCAGAATCCCGGTCATGTAGCGGCAGGCGTCGACGGCTTCGACCGCGGCGTGCGTCGTCTTCGACATCAGGGCCGCCACGTCTTTGGCGCGCGTGGCGTCATGCAGCAGGTACATCGGGACTGGCGCCAGCCGCATCAGCGAGCCGTTGCCCGCCGTGTTGGGGCCGTCGCTACCAGCCATCGGATCGCCGCTCGCCTCGAAACGCTCCAGCGCCGCGCGGGTGGTCGATCCCATGCCGAAGGCGCGGCCGGTGCTGCTCAGGTAACCTTTATTCTTCCAGCGCACATAGCGCCGCATCTGGTCGGCGGGATCGAATCCGCGGCTCTCGACCAGACTGGTCGCGAGACACAGCGCCAGCGACGTGTCGTCGGTCCATTGGCCCGGCGCGATGCCATGAGGGCCGCCGCCGGTCAGCTCATTCGGGACGTCAAACGAACCCGGGGCAAGCCCTTCAAACGGAGCCCCAAACGCATCGCCGACAGCCAAGCCAAGCAGCGCACCCAGGAAACGGTTGTGGATGTGGTCCGACACTCGGGCTGCATCCATTTTACCAACGCAAGAGGTCAAACCCGGAGGGAAGAAAGCGCGCGGCCAGGGCGCAAAGAAAAAGCCCCCAACGGGCATTTCGCCCGCCCCCGGGCACCGCGGCCCCAAACCCAGAGACAGAGCCGCCGGCGTAAGCCCGCGGGCCGAAGCGGCACGATACCCAGACCGAGAGGCCCTGTGCCCTCGTTCTGCCGTTTAGCCCCCAATCCGTCGAGAAGTTGAAAGCCCACGTCGCCAACCCGGGCTATCGGTTCGGCCAACGCTGCACCTGCCCTGGCCTGATATCCGGAGGACTCTGAGCCCAAGCCTCGGAGAAAGCCGCCACGAACGATGCTGCCGGAGCCTGGGGTATGGACAGCAGAATCACCGCGAGGTCGGAGTTCGCAAGGGCTTTTCCCGCTGCTTGTGCAAAATCCCGGTCCCGGGTGACCAGGACCGCAAATTCTTTCTCGGCTGCGAGGACGAGTTTACGATCGGGAAGCTCCTGCCATTGTTTCCGAACTGCCGTTTCAGCCGGAATGCCTTGCTCGACGAGCCAGCGGGCAAGTTGAACAGGCACGTTCTGGTCAAGAAGCCATGGTTTCGGCACGGGAGAGCCGCTCGGCAGCGTAATGGAGCACTTCGGGGAGGCAATCCGGGGGGAATCCCGGGTAGTCGCTGGCAATCTCGGCGGCGGTCATCCCCTGCGCCAAACATTCCAGGACGAACGCCACCGTGAGCCGCGTTCCGCGAACGCGCGGCTGCCCCGCAAGCACGTCGGGATCCTGGACGATCCATCCCATGACATCATTGTAAGCCCGGCCGACTGGTACGTTCGGCGCCCCCTACCGCACCGCCAGCGTCACCCAACGCGCCCCGGCGACCTCGCCGGCGTCGACAACGACCATCACGTCGTTGCCCACGGGGGCATCGCCAGGGATGCGCACGTTGAGCTGCATGACCCCGGCCACCAGGCCGGGCGCCGCGCCCGCGTAGAGCACCTCGGCGGGCGCGCCGCCGACGGTCACCGTGATCGGCAATAGCGGCTGCGCCAAGGGCGGCGTCGCGAGCACGCCATCGGCGGCCTGGTCGGTCATGCCCTCGCCGGTCGCAAACAGGATCACAATCGAGCCGCGGCCGGCCGGGTTGTTCACCGTGTTCAGGGTATAGTCCTGATTGAGGGCGGCCGCCGGTCCCCAGCCCTGGCTGTTTTGCGTAAACAGCGCCGGGCTGGCCGCCGCAACCGCCAAGCTCACCGCATCGGACAATACGCCGAAAAACTCCACCTGCACGTCCACCGACGCCTTGCCGGCCACCGAGTAAGGGACCACGGCGCTGATTTGGCCGTCGGCGGCGAAGATCAGCGGCGCCGCCACGCCGTCGAACAGCACGCGCGTTTCGCCGAGACGAGTGCTCAACAGGCCATCCTCGGTCAGCTTCGCGGCAACTGGATTCGGCGGTCCCAGGCTTTCGCCAAAGATGCTGACAATCTCGCCCGGCGCCACGGCTCCCCGCTGCAAGCTCGCGGCGTTGACGACCGCGTTGTCGGAGAATACGGGCGCAAATAGTTGATCGAAGCGCGCCACCAGTGCATCACCACCGGCATCGGCGCCGCGCACTTCCGTCTGCAGCGAGCCGGCGGTCGCCGGATAGTCGGGGGAAACCGTAGTGCCCACAACCACGACGGCGCCGGGCCCGGCAGCGGCGATTCCCAGCGTGCGATCGCCCTTTTCCCCGCCCAGCAACGTCGAATAAATGGCCCGCGAGCCGTCGGCGCTCAGCCGGGTCACGAACACGTCGTCCAGGCCGGCGATCGCACCCTGCACGGCGTTTGAGGTCAGCGGGAAATCGTTCGAGCCGGTTCCCCCCGTCACCGTCGCCTGGCCGGTGCCGTCGACCGCGATTCCGTTCACCTCTTCGTCGGAGGAACCGCCCAGATAGGTCGAGTAAATCAGCTTCGACCCATCGGCGGACACTTTCGTAACAAATGCATCGCCGAAGAAAGCGCCGCGCACGAAGCGTCCCTGCAGCGCGCCGAGCGTGACCGGGAAGTCCGTCGACAGCGTTCTGCCCGCAACATAAATGCCTCCCGCGTCGTCGACCGCCACGGTTTGGCCGTGGTCGTCGATGCTGCCCCCGAGATAGGTCGAGAACAGAATCTCCGACAGATCCGGCGTCAGCTTCGTCACAAAGGCTGTGGTGACGCCGCCGTTCTCGCGCTGGAATGCGTCCGGGGTCGTCGGGAAATCCTTGGAGACCGTCTCACCGGTGACCACGACGTTTCCCGTGGGGTCCAGAGCCATGTCGAGGATATCGTCGCGATCGGCTCCGCCCAGAAAGGTCGACGCCGACAGTTGCGGCGCGTTCAGGTCCATCTTCACCAGGAAAGCATCGTAGTTGTCGCCGCGCTTCACCGGCTGCAGCGCATCGGGCAACACCGGGAAGTCGTCGGCGAGCGTGCTGCCGGCGACGTAAACGCTGCCGTCGGAGGCCACCGCGATGCTGTTGCCGAACTCCTGGCGCTGCCCTCCCAAGTAGGAGGAGTAGAGCAGTTCGCTCCCGTCGGCGCTGAGCTTGACGACAAAAATATCGATGTTGCCGCCGGCGAATTGCGGCTGCAGCGCATTGCTCGTCACCGGAAAATCGGTCGAAAACGTGGTTCCTGTCAGGTAAACGTTGCCATCCGCATCGAGGGCGATCGCTCGTGCCTGATCCTCGCGCGTTCCCCCGATCACCGCCGCGTACTCCAACTCGCTCCCTTCGGGATTGAGCTTCACGACGAAAGCATGCACCGACGACCCGGCCGGAGCCGTGACGGCGCCGGGCGTGTGCAGGAAACCGAGCTCGTGGGTCAGGCCCGTGACGTAGACGAAACCCTGCGCATCCACGGCGACGTCGTAGCCGTTGTCGCCGTAGATTCCACCGACCAGGGTCGAAAAACTCAGAACCGGGTCGATGATCAGCGGCCGCGCCGCATCGTATCCGCCCAACTCGAGACCGATGCGATTGTCCGCCAAGAGCCGAAACCGCCCGGCGATCTCGTTGGCATCACCCGCTTGCTCCGGGTCACCCGATGGCGATTTACCGGCCGATTGCGACAAGTCCGACGGCCGCGACAGGCCTTCCGGTTGGTAAACGCGAGGAATTTTCAGGTGGACCGGGAAGTCGCCCACCCGCGCCGTCAGGTCTCCCGCGGCGGTCTGCTCGATGCCGTCGGCCCCGTCGAGTTGCAGGCGGATCCGCGAAGGGTCCGCACCCGGACGAACAATCCAATCGAACTCGAGCCGCCCGTGGCGTCCGTAAAATTCGATGTCGATGCCCGGATAAATCTCGCGGTAGCGGACCCGGCCGAACAAACGCACTCCCGTTCGCCAATGCGCGGCGTCTTTGCCAACGAAATAGCTGATCCGTGCCGCCTGCGGTTCGAGGGGCTCGGGCCGCGCCTGGCGGTTCGCCCCCGCGAACGACAACTGCAGCGATCGGCCGCCGACCGCAAATTCGGCGCTCGGTCCTTGCAGGCGCAACGCGTATCCCTCGCCGCGGGCGACAAACGCCGGGGCCGCGTTTTCGGTGGAATCGCCCGGGCCATCGACGGATCTCCCCTGGCCGTTGCCGGAGTCAGCTCCAACCTCGCCATCGCCGAGGACGGCGGGCTCGAATAACAGCGGTAGATTCCGCAGCCCCGCAATCTTGGGGCGCGCAGCCGCGCGGCTTGCCGCCGGGGCTTCCGGCTTATCCGGGGCGGCTTGTGCGAAGCCGCTCGCGGCAGCCAGCGGCATCAGCAGCAACGGCAACAAAGCCGCAACCGCAAAACGATTTTCGGAAAATTGGAGGAGCGATGGTTTGATCACGCTTGGGATGTCCTGAAACGCCCAGCCGCGATCCCCGCCTCCGGGCTACGAGGCGCCCGAAAACACCGCGCGGCTGTACGAACGTAGGGTATCCAAAAGCGAGTCGGGAAGGTTGAGAGAAGCCAGCGCGGCCCGCGTGCGGTTAGGCCCGTGGTAGTCGCTGCCGCCGGTGACGCCCAGCCCCAGGCTCTCGGCGCCGCGGCGAAAACGCTCGGCGTCTTCGGGGCTGTGGTCGGTGTGGTAAGCCTCGATGGCGGTGAGCCCCTTGGCCGCCAACTCCTGGAACATCTCTTCGACCGGCGAATCCCCTTCGCGCAAAAACCGCGCCGGATGCGCCCACGACGACAGCGCGCCGGCGGTGCGCAGCCACCCGAACACATTCTCGAGCGAAGGGTCACGCCGCTCCACGTAGCCGGGGGCGCGCTCGTCGAGATAGCGGTCGAAGGCGTCGCGAATGCTGCTGGCGTAGCCCTTCTGGACCAGCAATTGGGCGAAATGCGGGCGGCCGGTCTGAAAGCGGCCCAGCGCCTGCGCTTCTTCGAGCCGCACGCTCAGCCCCAACTGCTGCAAACGCTGGGTCAGCCGCTGGTTTCGCTCGCGCCGCCCCTGCTGCAGACACGACAGGTGAGCCCGAAACTCCTCGCCGGGAGGGCATTGCAGAAAATAACCCAGGATGTGGATCGCCCGGCCGCGAAATCGCGCGTTGAGCTCGACGCCGCAAACCAGATCGAGCCCCAGCCGCTCCGCATGGGGAGCGGCTGCATCGTAGCCTTCCACGCTGTCGTGATCGGTGATCGCCAGCGACCGCAAACCCCGGCCGTGCGCCAACTCCACCAGTTCCTGAGGCGAGAGCTGGCCGTCGGAGCAGTCGCTATGCGAATGAAGATCCACCATCCGGGCTGAGTAGTCCTAGCTCGACTAGTTTAGCCCAGATCTTGTCGGCGCTCTGCTGGGGAGTCTCCTGGCTGGAGTCGATGTTGACCTCGGGATTGAGCGGCGGCTCGTACGGGTCGGAGACGCCGGTGAAATTCTTGATCTCGCCCGCCAGCGCCTTCTTGTAGAGGCCCTTGACGTCGCGCTCGATCAGGGTTTCCATCGGGCAGTGCGCGTAGACCTCGACGAAGTGCTCGATCTGCGAGCGCACCGAGTCGCGCACTTCGCGGTAGGGCGAAATGGCGGCGGCAATGGCGATGACGCCGTTGCGCGACAACAGCTCGCAGACAAAGCCGATGCGCTTGATGTTGGTGTCGCGGTCTTCCTTGCTGAAGCCGAGTCCTTTGGAAAGATGCGTGCGGACCACGTCGCCGTCGAGCACCTCGACCTTGGCGCCCTGTTCGCGCAGGCGCTGGATCAGAATCTCGGAGACGGTCGTCTTGCCCGCGCCCGAAAGCCCCGTGAACCAGAGAGTAAAGCCTTTATGTTCCATGGATTTTTTGTGTTGGCGGCAGAGGAACCCGTATCCGGTGGCCCCCTCACCCGTATGAATCTTTTCCTGTACGGCCCGGCGACGAATCAAACCCCGTCGCGCAGGGCCAGCTTCCCAGACCTGCGACTTTCAACCCGCACCAATAAACGATCGGAAATCTTGGGGAAAAACCCCACCCAGCGAACGGCCGGCGGCCGGCGCGATTCCCCGTCACCCGCAACGTCACGACGCCTTGCGCAAAACATCCTCGAGCAGCACGTCCAGCTCCCGCCGCACCTGCCCGTTGGGCGCGACGTGGATGCCGCATTCCTTGCCCGCCGCCTGCTCCCACCACCAGCGCCCGGCGCGCTCTTCCTCGCCTTCTTGCACCGCGCGCGTGCACGGCGCGCAGCCGATGCTCGAATAGCCCTGCCAGTAAAGCTCATGGTAGGGCACGTTGTGGCGCCGGATGTATTCCCAGACTTCCTCGCGCGTCCAGTCGGCCAGCGGCGCCAGCTTCAGAATGCCGCCGTGCGTTTCGTCGACGGTGATCTTCTGGATCGACTCGCGCGATTCGCTCTGCTGCCGGCGCAACCCCACCACCCAGGCGTCGAGCTTGGCCAGCTTGCGGTTCAGCGGCCGGACCTTGCGGATCTCGCAACACAGCCGGCGGTTGGCGACGCCTTCGTAGAACAGGTTGGGCCCGTGCGCCGACACCATCGAGGTCACTTCGCTCGCCTCGGGCATCACCATCTCGATCTCGACGCCGTAGCGTTCGCGCACGTCGCTGATCAGACGGTGCGTCTCTTCGGGCAAACGGCCGGTATCGATGGTGAATACCTTGACGTCGCGGCTGATCCGCGCGGCCATGTCGAGAATCACCATCCCCGACGCCTGGAAGGCGGTGCAAATCGCCAGCCGGCCGCCAAACTGCTCCATGCCCCAGCGCAGAATTTCTTCCGCGCCGGCGCTTTCGGGGGGACGCGGCGCGGTCGCCGCCAAGCGGTTCGCAGGGGTCTCTAACGCCGTTACGCTCATGAGTTCCTCGCCGCCTCGATCAGGATCTGCGCCACCTCCGGCCGGCTGAATTCCGGCGGAGGCAGCTTGCCTTCCTTCAACATCTGCCGCACCGCCGTGCCGCTCAGGTGCACGTGGTGCTCCTTGCCGTGCGGACAGGTCTTCGACGACGCCATCTGCCCGCAGGCCCGGCAGTAGTGAACGAAATCGAAAAAGATTGGCTCGATGCCCAGCTCGCCGGGCTTGAATTCCGAAAAGATGTGTTGGGCGTCGAACGGGCCGTAGTAGTTCCCTACCCCGGCGTGATCGCGCCCGACGATGAAGTGGGTGAGGCCGTAGTTCCTGCGCACCTGCGCATGGAACACCGCCTCGCGGGGGCCCGCATAGCGCATCCAGGCCGGAAAGCCCGCCAGCAGCGTGTGGTCGGGCGCGTAATAGTTGTCGATCAGCGTCTTGTAGCAGGCCAGCCGCACTTCGGCCGGAGTATCGTCGGCCTTGGTCTCGCCCAGCAGCGGGTGAATCACCAGACCGTCGGCGGTCTCCAGCGCGATCTTGGTGCAAAACTCATGTGCGCGGTGGATCGGGTTGCGGGTCTGGAATCCGACGACCTTCTTCCAGCCGCGCTCGATGATCTCCGCCTTGACCTTGCGCGGGGAAAACGCCAGCCCGCCCGGAATCGCCAGCTCCCAGCCGGGGAAGGCCTGCACCGAACCCGCCACGCTGTAATCGCCCGCCTCGGCCAGCCAGTTCACGCCGGGGTGCGCCGCATCCTCGGTGCGGAAGATGTGGCGGGCATAGTGAGCCTTGTCGATCTTGAAGATCTCGTCGATGTGGAGGACGCCCGCCGGGGTGCCGTTATCCTGCAGCACCACCCGTTCGGCCTTGCGCAGCGTTTCCGCCAGCTCCGCCGAAATCGGCAGGATCACCGGGATGCTCCAGGGCTCGCCGGTGGTGAGGTGCATCGTCTCGCAGACGTGCCGCACCTCCCGCTCGGGGAGGAACCCCCGCACGGGCAGGTAGCCGTCCTCGGCCAGCAGGAACAGGTCGCTCAGATGGCGGAAGGTGGCATCGATCGCTGGGGGATTGCTTGCGAGGAGGGCCTTGGCTTCCTCGACGGTGGTCAGCATAGGAGACTATTTCCTCAATCTCTATCGGGATAGTAGAGATTCAGATTACCAAATTTGGGCCAGGGCCTGCAAGAGCCAGGGCTGGGAAGCACCGTAGTGGGGTTTGGCGCTTCTGAAGGTAGAGACAGGCGCGGTGTAAAGACAGGCGCTCCCGCCTGTCGTCCGCGCTTAGGCTGCCCTAGTCCTGAAGGGCCTCCGCTTCGCTGCGGCCGACAGGCGAGAGCGCCTGTCTCTACCGCTTTGCCGCCGGGGCCTGGGCCTGCGAGGCCAACTGGGGTTCGAGCGCTTCCCAGACCTGCGCGGGGCGAATCACGGCCATGCTGGGCGCCAGACCGTCCTCGCGCTTGTAGCTGGTGAGGGCGTCGGGGGCGCGAAGTACCGTAAATCGATCGCCGTAGGGGCCATTGCGGGCCGGGTCGGTCTGGCCGAAAATTGCAACGCCGCCCAGGCCCAGCGCGGCGGCCAGGTGCAGCGGACCACTGTCAAGGCCGATGACGGCGCGGGCGCGGCGGGTGGCGGCGATCAGCCCCTCGAGCCCGGAAACGTGCAGTTGGCACGAGCCGCTAGGCGCCAGCCGGCGGATCTGCTCGCAATAGGGGCGGTCTGCCGCGACGCAATCGAGCACCAGGATCAGGCCGGTGTGTTGCCGCA
Organism: Terriglobia bacterium; assembly: GCA_963824095.1. Lineage (GTDB taxonomy): Bacteria > Acidobacteriota > Terriglobia > Bryobacterales > UBA6623 > JBBDWJ01. Next base: position 401,075 of record CAWGNS010000008.1, read on the forward strand.
GCAGATCCGCCAGCCGCGCGTAGTATTGCGGAGGCCACTGCTTCGACTTCCAGCCCGCCACCGGGCTCGCCAGCACGAAGTCGCCCTCCGGCAAATCGCGCTGCGGCACTCCGGGCGGCAGCCAGAACTCGAGGGGCCCACCGGAAGCCCCGGCAGCGGCGGCCAGGGCCAGGTTCTTATCCACCACGTGGCGCGCCGAAGACTCGACGGGGTGCGAATAAAAGCGCCCGGCGATCGGCTCGCGCAGCTCGCTTCTCGTGAAGCCATAAATACGGGATGCACCGCTGAGGCGGGCGACCATAGCCGATTTGACCAGGCCCTGGAAGTCGATCGCGGCGTCGAACGAGGCAGCGCGCAAACGGCGCCGCAGGCTGCCGGCCTCCGACCACGTCGACGGGCTCGCGGGCCGTTTGCGCCAAGCCGCGGTCGGTACGGGAATGATTTCGTCGACCAGCCCGCCGCCGTCGAGCAAAGGCGCCCAGCGCGGCTCGACGGCCCAGGCAAGGCGCATCTCCGGAAAAGCGTGCTTGAGCCGGAACGCCGCCGGCAGCGCGTGAATGACGTCCCCCATCGCGCCGAGGCGAACGATCAGGATGCGCCGCGGGGAATCACTCGGCTTGGTGTCGTTGTAGGACATCGGCGACGATGTCGCGCGGCATCGCGTCTTCGACCCAGAGCGGCGGCGGGAGGTTCGAGCGGGCAGCCAGCGATGCCGCTTCGGCTTCGTCACAGATTACCACGCAGTCGACGACGCCCAGCGCGGCCACCATCTGCGCCCGCGACCAAGCATCGAGCACGCCGCGGCGGCTGAGGCCGTCGTCGTAAACGAAGACGATCAGCCGGGCCTCGCCGGGCTTGGCGTCGCTCAGCCGCTGGCAATGGGCAAGCTGCAACACCTCGAACCAGCCGCAGGCGGTTACGGCGCGGCTGCCGTTGCTGGAGACGGCCGCAAGCCGAGAGACGGCCTCGGCGCGCGGAATGATCTTGGTGCGGGTATCCATGTAGGGCTTGAACGAGACGGCGAAGAGCCACTTATCTTCGCATGATCCTTGCAAATACGGCTCCGACCTGGACCACGAAACCCAAGCGCCCTCCCGACCCCAACAGAACCGATCGCCGCGCACTAAGCTCTCGTGGGCCCTGTGGCACCGCTTACGAAACTTGGCCCGCTGCTCGACCACATAGTTGAGTTGCCGCAGCAGCTCGCGGTAACGGCTCATCACCACGATCGCGGCAGCCTCCAACACCGCCCAGACTTCGCGCTCGTAGCCGCCGCGGGCGTCCAGCAGCGCATGGCTGACGCCCACAGCGCGCCAACGCCTCGCTTGTCGGGCCAGCGCGGCAGCGCGCCGCGGACTCCGTCCGCGCGGGTTGTCCGTCCAAGGCGCAAACCCGTCCTACTTCCCCGCCACGCAGGGATTCCGCAGCTCCCCCAACCCCGCGATCTTCACCGCGACATCGTCGCCCGGCTTCATGAACACCTGCGGCTTGCGCGCGAAACCCACTCCGGGAGGCGTGCCGGTCGAAATCAGGTCCCCCGGCACCAGCGTCATCACCTTCGACAGATATTCGATCAGGGTCGGAATGTTGAAGATGAACTGGCTGGTGTTGGAATCCTGCAGCACCTTACCGTTGAGCTCCAGGCTGATGCGCAGATCGTGCGGATCGGGCACTTCGTCCTTGCCGACCAGCTCCGGCCCGATCGGCCCGAACGTGTCGAACGTCTTGCCGATGGTCCACTGCGAAGTCGCCATCTGGTAGTCGCGCGCGCTGACGTCGTGAACGCAGGTATAGCCGAACACGTACTCTTCCCAGCGGTCGGCGGGGATGTTCTTGCCCGTGCGGCCGATCACCACGCCCAGCTCGGCCTCGTAGTCGACCTGCGTCGACACCGGCGGGATCTCGATCGCCTCGCCGGGCCCGATCACCGCGTTGTGATACTTGGTGAACACCACCGGCGTCGAAGGGATCGCCATACCCGACTCCTTGGCGTGGTCGAGATAGTTCAACCCGATGCAGATGAACTTGGGCGGCATCAGCGGCGCGTGCAGCTTGACTGCCGAGCGCAGCGGTGCGGCGCCGGCCGCGGACGCCAGTTGGCCCGCCGCCTCGATAGCCTTGGCGCCGCCTTCCAGAAACGACAAAACGGTGGGATAGCCGGCGGGCGTCAGATCGACAACCCGGTCGCCGGCAACCAGCCCCGCTCGGGGGCCCTGACCGGCGGAAAACGTCACTAGTCTCATGAATTCTTCTTCCTCTGTTGCATCACTCTCGCCCGCCGTGGAGGTCCGCCAGTCGTAGCGCGGGCCTCCGGCTGGCAGCGTCGACCTGGGGTCGACGTTCTTCACACAAACTGCGCCCTCGGGAGCAACCTTTCCGAAGCGGAGAGTCCCTCTGCGCCGGCCCGAGCGCGAATCCAAAACGTCGACCCGAGGTCGACGCGGCAGGCCGGAGACCCGCGCCACATTTCCACGACCGCGAGCGAAGCCTTCCATGGTAGCGTCCGGCGCCCCCACGCCGCCACTTTGCGCCGCGATGGACCGGCCCTGGAGTTGGAGCGGTCGCGGGTCCGGTCCGCCTCTCGATCCGCCCCCGAATGGCACGGTTCTGCGGCCCGCGATACCCCAAATCTCTGGATGACCTAATCCAGCCGACCCCCAGGGTCCTAGGAACCTAATGCTAGTTCCCGGGTCCGCCGATTGTAGGAGTGTCGCCCGGAAAGTCATACACGAAACGTCAAAAAGCGGACACGACAGATACCCGGCGACGGGAAGCCGGCAAGGACCGGGTCGTCGCGGAAGACAGCCGGCGTGGGAGCAGATACCGGGCAAGGTACGCCAGACAAGGGAGTGGTCGGGGAGGTCGGCAGTGGGCGGCGGCGCCAGAAAAGCGTCCTTGAGAATTGGCGGCAGAGGAACGTCCCCCTGCCCGATCCCGCCGCGTGGCCTCACGCCCGGCGCGCCCGGAAGCCGGCGGAACAAAATCGTGGCAAGAAAGTCGCGCAAACGCAGGAATCGAAGGAGAAAACGCAGAATGCAAGTCATGCAATCGACCATCAAGGCCGTCGGCCTCGATATCGGCACCAGCCGCATCGTGCTGGCCGAGCCCAACGGCGGCGGATTCAATTTCCGCGCCCAACTCAACTCGTTTGTTTCGTTGCCTTACTCGAAGGTCACCGAGGCGATGATGCGCAAAGAGGAGATTCCCTACAAGGTCTGCGACGGCCGCATCCTGGTGCTGGGGGAGCGGGCCCAGAAACTGGCGCACACGCTCAATGTGGAAGTACGCCGGCCGATGAGCCGCGGCCTGCTCAATCCCAACGAACCGCAGAACCTGCAGGTGATCGAAGAGATGGTGCTGCGGCTGGCGGGCCACGCCAAGCAGGGCGACAAAGTCTGTTTGAGCGTGCCTGGCCCCGGCCATGGCAACGCCGAAGACCTGGCCTACCACCGCACGACCCTGGCCGAGATGCTCGAAAGCCTCGGCTACGAGGTTTCGATCATCAACGAAGGCCTGGCGGTGGTGTTTGCCGAGCTGAGCGAGACGAATTTCACGGGTCTGGGCATCAGCTTCGGCGGTGGCACCTGCAACGTCTGTCTGGCCTATCTGGGCCTGCCGGTGGTGACCTTCAGCACTCCCAAGGCGGGGGACTTCATCGACAAAAGCTCGGCCGGGGTGACCGCCGAGACATCCACGGCGATCCGGCTGATCAAAGAGCAGCATCTGGTGCTCAATGGCCGCGGCGCCAACGAAGTCGACCGCGCCTTGTCGGTTTATTACGACGAAATGATCCACAGCGTCATCGATGGATTAAGCGAGGCGTTGGCAGGGACGCGCAAGCTGGCGCAGATCGACAAACCCATCCAGGTGGCCGTCAGCGGCGGCAGCGCCATGCCGGGAGGCTTTCTGCCGCGCATCGAAAAGGCGCTGCGGCAGGCGGATCTGCCGGTCCAGATTGCCGACGTGCGGATCGCATCGGGCCCGCTCGATACCACCGCCAAAGGCGCCCTGATGGCGGCCCTGTTGGAGGCCTAGAGGTGGGACGGACAATCCTGTCTTTCCGCTGTAAAAACAGGCGCCCGGGTAGGGCTTAGAGGACGGGCGCCTGCGTAGACAAGGGGCTACGTAGAGGCGGAGCCCATGTAGAGACAGGCGCTCTCGCCTCTCGCCGCCGTCAGGCGGCCTCCGACAGGCTGCCGAAAAAGTGGCGGAGCATCGTTGGACAAAGTTGCCGAAAAGCCGCATTCAGGCCCGGCAGCGGCACCCTCGGTCGCGGCCTCGGTGGCGTGGGCCCAACATCGCGACGAATTGCCCACCGCCAGGGGTGGCGCGGGCCTGCGGCCGGCTGCGTCGGCCTTCGGGGCCGATGTTTCTTTCTACGCCGGTGGACCGCAACCATTCGAGGAAGGAAGGAAAACAGCAAGAAAAGGCCGCCCTCCAGGTCGCGTTCCTATCGAATTCCCGCCGGGAGAACTCGAAAGCCGGCGGTCCTCTAAAATGGATCGGGGGATTCGATTACCATGGCCGGTCCGTTTAGTCCGATGCCGGTGTGCGATGCGCACGTTCATTTCTTTTCGCGCGGTTTTTTCGAGGCGCTGGCCAGCCAGAAGACGGACCTGCCCGCCGACAAACCCGTCGAAGCGATGGTTGCGTCGCTCGGCTGGGAGCTTCCGGGCAACGACGTCGAATTGGCGGATTGCTGGCTGCGGGAGCTGGACCGTTTCGGGGTACGCAAGGCCGTGCTCATTGCCAGCTTGCCCGGCCACGAGGCTGCGGTAGCCGAAGCGGTGCAGATCCATCCGCGGCGCTTGTGGGGCTATTTCATGCTCAACCCGCTGGCGCCCGACGCGGTGGAGCGCACGCGTCGCGCCCTCGGCGAACTGGGGATGCGCGGCGTCTGCCTGTTTCCGGCCATGAATCGCTTTTCCGTGCAGGACGAGCGCCTGCGGCCCATCTACGAACTCGCCGCCGAGCACAAGGCCGTCGTGTTCGTCCACATGGGCGTGCTCACGGTCGGGGTCCGCAAAAAGCTGGGCCTGGCGTCGCGGTTCGACATGAGTTTTTCGAACCCCATCGACCTGCATCGGGTGGCGCTCGAATTCCCGGGCGTCAACTTCGTGATCCCGCACTTTGGCGCCGGGTATTTCCGCGAGGCGCTGATGCTCGCTGACCTCGCGCCCAACGTGTACCTCGACACCTCGAGCACGAATTCCTGGGTGAAGTACCATCTCCCGGCGCTGACGCTGCGGGACGTGTTTGCCAAGGCGCTCGAGGTCGTCGGCGCCGGCCGGCTGCTGTTCGGTACCGACTCCTCGTTCTTCCCCCGCGGCTGGAACCGGCCCGTTCTTGACCAGCAGCTCGCCGCGCTGAAAGAGTTAGGTCTGAGCCCGGACGACACCGCTGCCATCCTGGGCGGAAACCAGATGCGCCTCATGGGCGAAGACGCCAAGCTGGCGCAGTACATGCAGGCGATACGGTAGCCCGCTGCCGCCGGCCAAGCACGGAAAGCGGGAACGCCGCCGCCTGTGCGGGCGTGTCCGCGACAAACATCGATCGCCCTTGCAAGCTATGCTATCGGGTTGAGTTCCCGCCCTCACCTGGCCATCGTCGGCCGCCGTCTTTGCGAACCGCTCACCGGCGTCGGCCGCTATCTGCAGAGCCTGCTCTATCACTGGGGGCGCTCCCAGACGCCGTTCCGCCGCATCACGGTCTACACGCCGGGCGAGCCGAACCTGCCCGCCGGAACGATCCAACCGCCGGTCGAAGTGCGCATCGTGAAAAGCCGCATGTCGCCGCTGGCGTGGGAAAATTTTGCGCTGCCGCCGCGCATGACCGACGTCGACCTGGTGTTCGGCCCCTACACCCTGCCCTGGGTGCTCGCCGGCCGCGGCGTGGTTTCGAACCTGGGCATCTACGACTCGCGCCCGGCCGACTTCTCGGTCCTCGACCGCCTGCGCACGACGCCCTTCTTCCGCCACAGCGCCCGCAAGGCCCGCTGGGTACTGGCCAATTCGGAGTCCACCAAGAACGACGTGGTGCGCCACTATGGCGTCGATCCGGCCAAGACCCAGGTCGTCTATCTCGGCGTCGATCCCGAGCTGGGCCCGGCCGAAGGCGCCGCCGCGGCCGAGTTGCCGCCCGAAATCCGCGAGCGCTACAACCTTCCCGGCGGCCCGTTTTTTCTGTTCGTCGGCAAGCTGTCGAAGCGCCGCAACATCCCGATGCTGCTCGAAGCTTTCGCCCAATTGCGCGCGAGCGGCCCAACGCCGCACTCGCTCATCATCATCGGGCCCGACTATCTCGGCATCGACGTGCCCCGCCGCGCGGCCGAACTTTCCATCGGGGATGCGGTCCACCATCGCCCGCACGTGCCGATGGAATTCCTGGTGGATTTTTACCGCGCCGCAACCGCGTTCGTGCTGCCCACCGAGCACGAGGGTTTCTCGCTGACCATCCCCGAATCGATGGCCTGCGGCGCGCCCGTCATCGTATTCGATCACGCCGCCCTCGAAGCCGGCCTGCGCGAAGCGGCCTGGGTGATCCAGGAGCCATCGGCGCAGAAGCTGTGCGACGCCATGAGCCGCGTCGTCACCGACGAAGCCTTCCGCACTCGCCTGCGCCAGGCCTCGCTCCAATGCGCCCAGCGTTTCCGCTGGCAGGAAACCGCCCGCCAAACCATGGACGCCCTGCAGCGGTTGATCAAGCCCGGCCCAAAATAAAGGTCCGCGAAAACCAGACAGAACCCGAGACCCCACCCAAGCCGGGCAACACCCACAGAAATCAAGAACCCGCACCGTGGCGCGAACCTCAGGTTTGCCGCGTCCCGACTCCTCGGGACGAAGGGCCCCAACGCACCGAGGCCTGAGCAAAGAGCACCCGACGCACCCCAAGCAACCATCAAGACCAACCCAAGTAAAATAGGCGCAGCGAAGGCACAACGCGCGGCGTGCCGGCAACGCGCAGGGCCGACAACGACAACCCGGCCAAACAAGACGCACAACCCAACACAACACACGCTCCGCAACCCAGCCAACGCACCCAGCCAACCGACCATGCCCCACCCCTCTACTCCAACCCCAGCCAAAAACATCCTCGTCTGGGGGGCCTACGGCTTCATGGGGCGTCACCTGGTCAGCCGCCTGCTCGAATCCGGCGCCAAAGTCTCGATCCTGACTCGCGAGCGAAGCCGCTACGCGCCCGCGCCGTGGGACACCTCGCCGCAAGGCGCTTCCCTGCAAAGGTTTGAGACCGGCCCCGGCGACCCACAGCCGATCTTCCGCCAAGCCCTCGAGTCCGCCGACCTGGTGTTCAATTTGGCCGGCGCCAACGGCGCCGTGCGCAGCAACCACGACCCGCGCCGCAGCGCCGACCAGAGCGCCCGCCTGCAGGTCGCTTTCCTGCAAGCCTGTTCGCAGTCGGGCCGCCGGCCCCATGTCGTCTTCAGCAGCTCGCGGCTCGTCTACGGCCGCGCGCAAAGCCTGCCGGTCAGCGAAGATCACCCGCTCGCGCCGCGCAGCTTCTACGCCGCCAACAAGCTCTGTTGCGAGCACTACCACCGCGCTTTCGCCGCCTCGGGCGCGCTCAGTTTCACCATCTGCCGCATCTCGAATGCCTTCGGGTTCGACCCCGAATTCGCCCGCAAGGATCACGGCATCATCAACACCTTCGTCGAAAAAGCCCTCGCCGGCCAGCCCCTGCGCCTGTTCGGTGACGGCAGCCAGTTGCGCGATTACATCTACATCGACGACCTGATCGACGCCCTGTTGCTCTGCGGAGAACACCCCGCCGCGCGCAACGAGATTTTCAACGTCGGTAGCGGCGAGGGCGTCCGCCTCTGCGACGCCGCGGATCAGATCCGGCAGGCCACCAACGGCCCCGCCATCGAATTCCAACCGTGGCCCGCCGACTACGAAAAGGTCGAATCGGGCGATTACGTAAGCCAGGTCACGAAGATCCAGGCGAGCCTCGGCTTCTCCCCCGCCTACTCGTTCCGCAGCGGCCTGCGGGAATACCTCCGTCGCCGTCCCGCCTCCACTGAGACTCCCTCATCTACCCCTCACTGAGCGCCTTTGGATTCGGAGACGCCGTACGCGCCGGCGAGCGGCAATCTCGGCCTCCAAGCCGGGAAATATTACCTCTTCCGGTAAAACTTACGTCTCGCGGAAGACCCGGCCTCCGGCCGCCTCTTTCCCAACGCGTTCGATAACTCGCTGAAATCATTCCGAGAAACAATTTCACAAACAATTTCGAGGACACGAGCTGGAAAATTCAGCCGACACGTTGCTGGTTGGGCTCTTCTTCCTCCAACGCTAGCGCGCCCAACGAAATCCCGAGCGGGAGGATTGCCTATTCGCAACCTATTCCTGGCTATTCCTGACAACTTATTGGCATATACCTCTCGGCCTGGCAGCTCAATTGCTAGGGCGTAGCGCAAGAGTCGGGAGTGGGCCTCCCTGCCTGGGTGCTGGCGCCGGAGCGGCCACGCCGACGGCCGAACCACCCGCCTAAAACGGACATGAACGCGATGACGCAGCCAGCGGAAAACCCACTCGGCGCACAGGTCGCCCCGCCCGCCCGCCAACGGCAAGGGACGGCCCGGCCGGGGGTTCTGGCTTGGTGTGGAGTCGCCGTTGCCGCCATCTTCTGCCTGGCGCTGGGGACCGAATCTCGGGAATGGTTTGCTTCTTTACTTGCCGTGGTTTGGCGTCCCGAGACGCTCGGCGCATTGCTCTGCTCTGCGGTCGGGATGGCCACTTGGGTGGCCCCCAACCGCGATTGGACGGAGCACGCCGAGGAACCCCCGTCGGTTCGGAAGGACCCGCCCCGCGGGCCGGCGCTGCGCGACCGGCTGGGCCGCGCCGTAGTCGAAGCCAGCGAACGCCGCCAACAGCACTTCCGCCGGAGCGTGGAGGTTGGCTTGGTGCGGCAGCTCTCGGGTGTTTCGGTCCTGGCCGGGCTGCTCGAACGGCGGCTATCCGCCCAGGATCTCCCCGAGGCCGCCGAAGTCAATCGACTCAAACAACTCGTCGAACAAACGATTTTGGAAGCGCGCGGACTCGCCGCCGCCGCCCACCCGCCCGAAATTGAGACCGCGGGCCTCGATGCGGCCCTGCGCAGGCTAGCCGCCGAGGCAGAAAAATACCGCGTATACTGCCGCGTGGTCGAAGACCCCGGCTGCCAGCCGCCCGACGCGGCATCGGCGCTGCAGCTTTACCGCGTGGTGGAAACGCTGGTGCAGTGGGCGATCCGCCAGGGACAGACCCATCATCTGCTCGTCGAGTTGACCGCCGGTCCCGAGAAATACATGACCATGACGGTGACCGACCAAGTCCCTCACGGCGACCCGCTTCCCCCCTTCAGCGCCGCGGAGTTCTGCGACCTCCGGGCGCGCGCGCGCAGCATCGGGGCCACGCTGCAAGTCGAGCACCCCAGCGGGGCCCGGCGGTTCACCTGCCGCCTGATGGCCAAAGGCCCCAAGCTTCAGTCCTGAGCAAGAAACGTCGACCCCAGGTCGACGCTGCAGGCCGGAAGCCCGCGCCACGGACTCGCCCCGGCCGCTCAACCGACCGTCGGCAAACGATCGAAGCATCCCCCCGCCTTGGGGTTGGGGCGGACCTCAGCGGCGACATCCTGTCGCGCGATCCATCCAACCTCCCGTCATCCCGTAAAATCAACCATGGGCAATTTCATTCCCGGAACCCCACAACCCGGCGAGTACAACCCCGCTTTTTCGGGCTACGTCAACAAGGCTCTTGCGGTCTCCGATCCGCTTCAAAAGCTCAGCGATCAGCTAGGCGAGGCGCTCTCGCTGCTGCGGCCGCTCGACGAAAACCAACAACAATTCCGCTACGCACCCGGCAAATGGAGCGTCCAGGAAATGCTCGGCCATATCATCGACACCGAGCGGATTTTCTCCTGCCGCGCGCTACGCGTGGCGCGGGCCGACCAGACGCCGCTGCCGTCGTTTGATCAAGACCCTTACGTCGCCGCCGCGGAGTTCGAGCGTTGCGACTGGATCGAGTTGCTCGAGGAATTCGAGCACGTCCGCCGCGCCACGATTCTGTTACTCAAACACCTGCCCGACGCCGCCTGGAGCCGGAGCGGAACGGCAAGCAACGCGCCCATCACCGTCCGCGCCCTGGCCTACATCCTGATCGGCCACGTCGAGCATCATCTCGACATCCTGCGCGAGCGCTATCTTTAGCGCAGTCCGTGTCGCAAGTGGGGCAGGGCTCCGGCCTGCCCTGCACAGCGCGGAGCAGTCTCGATCACTCCAGCTTGGGCACACCTGCAGGATTCGCAACCAGGACACGATCCAGCGACGCGGCGTGACCGACGGGGCCCCGCCCGTTCGCAATGCTAAAACGCTCGCGCTGAAGCCACCAGCCGGCTGTTGAGTTCCCAAATCAGCACACGGCCGTCTTCGCCCGCCGTTGCCAGCCTTTCGCCGTTGTGGCTCCAGGCCAGCAGGCGTACGGTTCCGCCGTGGGGCACTGCGGCGAGTTGTCCCGATTCGCGCCATAGTTCGACCGTCTGGGGCGCGTCGCTCAGGGCGCTGGCGCTCATCCATTTGCCGCCGTCGAAGGCCAGCGAATAGAGCCAGCCGGGCATACGCGTCGTCGCCGCCTCCGACGCCGAGCCGATATCCCAAACCTTCACTTCCCCGCCTCCGGCCGACGCCAGTAGCCCGCCGTCGGGGCTGAAGGCGAGCGTGGTCGCTCCGTGAGGCGGGCCGGGAAGCCGCCGCGGTTCGGCTTCGCTCGCCAGGGGCCACAGCAGAATGCGTTCGTCGGGCGCCGCCGAGGCCAGCCATTGCGAGTCCGGGCTGAACGCCAGCGCCTGGATGCTGCGCTTGTGGCCGTTGAGTTCGCGCGCGCCGCGATCGCCTTGCAGGTCCCACAGGTGGACAACCTTGTCGGTCGCGCCCGCCGCCAGCCAGGAGCCATCGTCGCTAAGCGCCACCGCGCTGACCGAGCCGCGCACGCCCAGGGTCTTGATGTCGCGCCCATCGGCGAGACGCCACAGCTTAGCGGTGCCGTCCCAGCTGCCCGACGCCAGAACCGTGCGGTCGGAGCTGAAAGCGAGCGCCGCCACGCGGTCGCTGTGCCCGCGCAAGGTAACGATGGTGGCGCCCGACGTCGCGTCCGAAACGCGGATGGAATGGTCTGAAAGCCCCGCGGCCACCCAGCGCCCATCGCCGCTCAAGGCAATGCTGTGGACCACGGAGCCGACCGGTATCACCGAAGCCCGGCGCACGAGAGGAGGCGGCGTCCAACCCGGCGGCGGATCCCAGCCCTTGGGCGGCCGCGGAACCTCAGCGCCCACTGCGGTTGCGGAAGTCTGCGGCGTCCCGGCGCGGGCGTCGCGCGCCAGCGGCGGCGCGGTCCAGGCATCCAATCCCGGCACTCCGCCATGGTTCTCGGCGGGTTGCTGCTCCTGCTGCCGGGCCTGCTGTTGCGGGGCCGTAGCCAGCAGCGGAAAGGTTTCGCTGGGCCCGATGGGATCTTTGCTCGCCGGGCTGGACGCGGCATTCGAGCCCGCCGGCGCGGAACCTCGGTCGGCCGCAGGCATTTTCTCGAAACTCTCGTGGCGAACCCGCGGCGTACGCCGCGCCACACCCTCAATCGCCTGCCGGGCCGGCACCGCGGTCCAGATCAGAATCGCCATCGCCGCCGCGAGAGCCGGCGCCAGCAGAACCAACTTCCACGAGATGCGCCGCCATCCGTTCGCCTCATGCGACCTTTTGGCCTTCGCTGCCCCGGGAGCTTCGCGAGCCGCCTGACCCGATGCCGCTACCGGCGCCTCGTCCCCGTCCGCCCGCTCGACCCCAGCCCCGCTTGCCGCCAACGCCTGGCGAAACTCCGCCGCCGATGCGAACCTTTCGCGCGGGTCCTTTGCGAGCGCCTTCAGAATGAGCGCGCTCAGCCGCCGCCCTATCGCCGGATTGCGCTGCTGGGGCGGGTCGGGAACTTGCTCGACATGCGCCCACATCAGCGCGAAGCCGTTCGCGTTGTCGAACGGACGCGTCCCGGTGAGCAACTCGTAAAGCACCACGCCGCAGGAATAGATATCGGTCGCCGCGTCCAGGTCTTCACGTCCGCGCACCTGCTCGGGCGCCATATAGGCGATCGACCCCAGCAGCGCGCCGGTCTGCGTCAGGGAGGGTTCCGACAGCGTCTTCGCCAAGCCGAAATCGGTGAGCTTCACAACGCCTTCGGGCGTGACGATGATGTTGGCGGGCTTGATGTCGCGGTGCGTCACGCCCCGGGCGTGGGCGTAGGTAAGCGCGTCGAGCGCTTGGCAGCAGAGGTCGATCCCTTGGCGAAGCGACGGCCGGCCGCGGCGCAGCAGCGCGTCGAGCGATTCGCCTTCCACGAACTCCATCACCATGACCAGGTCGCCGTTCGCCCAGAAGGCGTTGTGCACCGAAGCGATGTTGGGGTGGTTGAGGCGCGCCTGCACCTGCACTTCGCGGAGGAAGCGTTGCTGCTGTTCGGGCGTATGGTTCTGGTTCTCGATGAGAACCTTCATCGCCTCGATGCGCCCGGTGACGGCGTGTTCGACGCGAAATACGCGGCCGACCGCGCCGCTGCCAGCCAGGCCGACGAGCCGGTAATCTCCGACCGTATCTCCGATTTGAAAACTCACAGATGCGTCGATGGACCGCGCCTCTAGGGGCACCGCTTCGCCGCCATCGTGGCGTCAAGCGGCCGGGCTCGGGAGGGGGGAGGTGTCCCGGCAGTCACGCGCTGGCAAACCCAACGCGTGCGATCAACGATTCAGAAACGTCAGCAGCACAAAGAAAACCGCCGCCACAATGACGAACGTCAAAGAGCCGACCGCCAGGATGTCCTTCGAGGTCCAGCCCGCAAACGCCTGGTCGCCAAGCCAGGAACCGGACTCCGGCTGACTCTCGCGCGAGCCGGTGGGTGCGTCCGCTGACGAGCCGTCGGCGGCGGTAGGCCGCAGCAACAACGGGATCTCGCGGGTCGTTTCGCTGTCGGCGTTCGGCCACGGATCGTTGTCGACGCGCGCGGTGGATTCGCGCCACGCCGCATCCAGCGCGGCTTGCGCCTCCACCGCTGCTTCCGGCAACGGCTCCTCGCGGCTCCAGGCGGCCGTCGTGTCCCAAGGGTCGGGCTCTGCCGTGTTTTCCGCAGCTTCGTCGGAGGCAGCACGGCCGTGCGAGTCCCAGCCGCCCGCCTGTTCGCGGGAATCGGGCGCCAAAGCCTGCTGGCTCTCCTCGTCGGCAGTCAGGGCATGCGCCGCGGTTGTGCCGTCCCAGCCCGGGGCGACCCCCGTTTCGTCCCATTCCGAGCGCGTGGAGGATGACGGGCGATCCGTCTGCTGCGCATGGACCGTTTGCTCGGGCTGCGGCATCGCGCCCGCCTGAGCCATTGCATCGCCCTGTGCCATCGCGTCCGCCTGAGCCATCGCGTCCGATTTCCGTTCCGACGGCGATTCCTGGTCCGTTGGTGCGGTCTGCCCCGGCGAACTTGAAACAGCCGTCGATAGCTCGGCCAGCGATTCGACGCCCGCGACGAGCGCGGCGTTGGCCGGGACCGCGTCGGATGCCGAAGAAGGTTCGGCAATCGGCGCTTCGCTCGCCGAAGCGTCCTGGTCCGATGGCTGCGACTCGAAAGTCTGCTCCAACGCCTCCTCGGCGGCCGCCGGGGGCGGCTGCTCGAAGGCGTCTCTGGCGGCAACGGCTTCGTCGGCGGCGGTGGGCTCCGGCGCGGATACCGCGGACGGAGTTTCCGGGTCAGCAGTCGCGACGGCAGGCTCGGGCGGCGGGCCGTACAGCACGCCCTGCAAGCTGGCGAGCGAGTCGCCGAATTCCTCCGCCGTCTGAAAGCGGGCGTCCGGTTGCTTCGCCATCGCCGTCAGAATAATCTCGTCCAACCGCGGAGGAATCGACGCCAGAACGCTCGACGGCGCCGCCGGGTCCTGGTTGACGTGCGCCAGGAACACATCGAACTGGCTCTTGGAATCGAACGGCTTCTTGCCCGTGACCGCCTCGTAGAGCACCACGCCCAGCGAGTAGATGTCGCTGCGCCGGTCGACGTCGATGCTGCCTTTGACCTGCTCGGGTGACATGTAGTGCATCGAGCCCAGCACCAGCCCCGGCTGCGTCAGTTGTGGGTCGGCCGGCTTTTTGGCCAGCCCGAACCCGCTGATCTTGACGATGTCGTCGGGCGTGATGATCAGGTGCCCCGGTTTGATGTCGCGGTGCACCACGCCTTCGCGATGGGCGTAGCTCAGCGCGCTGAGAGCCTGCTGAAAGTAGCGTGCAGCCTGCTCGAGCGGCATCGACCCGCCGCCGATGCGCTGCTCCAAGGTGGCGCCCTCCACCAGCTCGCTGGTCATCACCAGCTGGCCGTCGACCCGGGTGGCGTTGTAGAACGCGGCAATATTGGGGTGGTGCAGGCGGGCGTGGATCTTGGCTTCCCGCAAGAAGCGGTCGACCCGCTCCTGGTCCTCCTGCATGTCGGGCGGCAGAACCTTGAGCAGTTCGCGCCGGTCCGCCAGCAGATTCTGGACCTGGTAGGTCACCCCGGTGGGCGTGGCTTCGACGACCGCCAGAAATTCGTAGTCCCCGACCCGTTGCCCGACTTGAAATCTCATAGGTGGTGCCGTGCGAGGATATCTCTGGAAGGGGAGTCCGGTTCCGTCATGGGCGCGTTGCGGCGCTGTGCGTGTCACTCCGGCCGGCGACGAGGGCCTCCCCTCCGGCGCCCTGGCTCCGGCGAGTCCGTGCAGCTATCCCCTTCGATAGTAAGGAATTGGCCACTTTCTGCCAATTAGAGCGCGAATACCAATTTGGGCCGGGTATTCGTCTGAGCCCCCCTGAGCCAACCACCCTAGAGGGAGCACCCCAAGACCGGGCACAGTGGGGCAGGGCTCCGGCCTGCCCTAAACCGGGACGGCCTACCAAAGAGCGAGCCCCAGCCCACCAAGAGCACCCCGTAGCGCAGGGCTGAGTGCTTTTCCCAGACCTGCGGCATTGCATCGGCAAAGGCCTCAGCGATGCATCCGCAAGGCCTCTGTCATTGGATGGGCGAGGGAGGCCGAAGGCCGTCCGAAGGACAGGACCGCCGACTATGGCTTCTCGACAGCCGGGGCCCGGGGCAGCGGGAGCCCGCCCGATTTCATCCCTGTTCGGCGGGTCGGCAAAGCCGCGAGTCTGGAAAAGCGCCAATCCTGCGCTGCGGGTGTCCAGTCCAAAATGCAATACAGATTACGCCCAAATACCATGCCGGGCCGTAATACTCATAGGCTCATACACTCACTCAGGTAGGATAATCCACGTAACTGTAAATTGAATTACAGTTTAATATTCGTTGTCAACGAACGAGTCGAAGTGAACCAGCTAATACAGCGGGATGCCGAACAGGGCTTCGACCTCCACCGGGTGGCCGTCTCGGAAGGCCGGCACGAACTCCCAGTGACTCAGGCTCGCCAGCACCATGCTGTCGGTATCGGGATCGGCACCTCGAATGATCCGCACGTTGTGCAGATTGCCTTCGGCGTCGACGGTGCCATAGGCCACCACGCGGGGCGGTAGAGCGGAGATGCGTTCGATGGTGGGAATGAGGTGGAGCTTGATGGGTTCCTTATGCACGGCATAAGGAGGGTTCATACTCTTGCGGCTGAGGACCTCCACGACCCCGCCGTTGATTTCGAGCGACCCCTCGCTGTGCGGCACGCAAAACTGCAGGATCCATTTGCGGGGGGAGTCGGGCACATCCACGTAAACGGTGTACACCGGGTTGCCGCTGAGGACGCCCACCGCCTCGGGGAGCGTGCTCAGCGAGTTCGATACGAGAATGATGCCATGGAACTTGCGAGGCACCGGCGTCAGGCGCCCGTGGCCCCAGCCGCCGCTTTCGGGCCCGTCGGCTGCACCCGTTCGAAACGGGATGTTCTCGCCCGAGCCGCCCAGGATCGCGCCGCCGTGCGCGGCCAGCAGTTGGGCCACCGAACCTTGTTGCAAGGCCGACTGCAATGCCAGAGCGGAGAGGCTGTCGCCTCCGTGGCCATCGGACCCCGGTGAGTTGATCTCGCCGCCCAAACCGATCGCAGGCGGGCCGCCCAGTCCGTCCAGAGACCGCCAAAACTCGCCGCTGGGGACAAACGTTCCCGCCGGCACCGGCAATGCCGGGTTGCTAGCGATTACAAGGGGGACGTCGCCCAGGCCCAGATCCGCCAGCGAAGGCGCTTCGGCGGGTGCTTCGTCGGGCTGGCCCGGCATCTCGAATCGTTTGGGACGGATCAGCGCCAACGTGTCGGCCTGCCGTTGCTCCACATTCCAGAGGATGACCTTGGATAGCCCAGGGTCCGTCTGCGCCAGTTCGGGCGGTACAACGACCTCGATCAGGGGCGGGGTCGGCTCCTGGCGGCCCTGGGTGATCTCGATCACCGCTCCTTCGAAGGGACCGCGGGATTTCTGGGTCCTCTCCTTGATCGCCTCGGGCAACCCCAGCGGATCGCGTTGCGAAGGTGTCTCGGGTTGTTGCTCGCGATTCGGCCGCTCGGCCAGCGCCAGGTCGGACGGCATTTTCAAGGGCGCATCGCGGATCTGGTACTGCAGAATGACGACGTCGTAGCGGTTCATATCGAAAAGCAACGGCGTTGGCATCATCAGCTCGATCACGGGCAGCGCGGCCACCAGCAGCACGTGCAGAAACAACGAGCCGACCAGGCTGAGGTGCCAGACCGTGTCTTGGGACACAAACTCGCCGAACAACTCGCCCCCAGCCTCTCCCTTTCGCTCGGTTCGCAAGGCCGGCAGGCCGGGCGCCGCGCTCGAGCGCGAGCGAACCAGGTACAGCGCGGCCGCCACCAGCAGAAAGGCTGAAATCAGCCCCAGAATGGAATCGAAGGCGGGGATCTCCGGCAGGTTCGGCATCAGTGGTGATCCAGCGTCGGCTGAGTTCAACAATCGTCAGCAAGGCTCAAGCGCCATAGGGGAAGCCGACAAGGACGAGTGTAGGGACTGACGTACCGGCTTAGGAATCGAGGATAGGCTTTAGGCACGCTAGGGTTTGCACCCTAGAAAGAAGGGCTTCCACGCGTAGAGAGACAGCCCTTGCGGGCGGAGAGAGGAGCTTTCGAGGAGGGACGGAGCAAACGAGCGCATCGACAGGCACACGCAGTCCACCCGCGGGGACGGCAAACGCGCCGGCGGAAAGAGCTTTTCCAAGTCGAGCGGCGCCACGCGAAGGCCCCCGGCCACGGAAATGCACGGCCGTCTCGCGACACCCGCAAGGGGCCCTCGTTACAGCCACCGTGGCATTCGATTTTTCGCGGCCGGACCCTTAGCGAACCGGCAGCGCATGGCGCCGCGACGGACGATGGCCAACAGACTGACGGGCGCTCTCCTGCAACCCCTGTAGCGCCCTCATCAGCCCGCCCACGTCGGTCCGCACGTAGACAAACAGGCCCAGAAGACAGTGCGCCTGCAGCGCGAAATAGAGTCCATAGAAGACCAAAAGCTGCTTGACCGCGGCGAGGGCGAAGCCCGGACTGTCGCTGCCGCGCGCCACGCTAAGCCAACTCGCCCAGCACTGCCGGAAATCGGCGCGCGCCTGGCTCAGGTAGAGCGACAATACCGCGCGGCGCTGCAGCCGCAGCCGGCTCGTCATGCCCGGCCGGCAACCGGGTTGGCATTTTAGAAACTGCAGGTCCCGGCCGTCGAACAGGCGAGCCATCGGACCGTAGCTGTGTAGCGGAACCGCGCGCGCCGGCTCCGGCGGCGCCACGCGGCGACCCTGCCGGCTCAAACGGACCATCTGCCACAGGCCCAGCCCAAGTCCGGCAACGGCGAAAGCCACAAACCCCATCAATAACGATAGTGTCGTCATAAGCGAAAAACGTCCAACAACGCCCGGTTGATCTCATGGAGGCGGCGCGCCCCGTGACCGCCGGACGAGGATCCGCCCTGAGCCACAAAATCCGCGCTTTCGCCGACTCGCGAAAAAGCGAGCGCTCCGCCCAAAAAGCAAAAGCAATATAGAGCGGAACTGACCAGAACCCGGGCTCCTCGGAAATTCCAGCCCAGCAGATTGCGCAACGTCCACATCGAGGCCTGGCCGATAAACAGCAAGCCAAAAACTGCGAACAGAATCAACACGTTTCGGGGGGGGACCAGACGGAAGACAACAGCGAACCCGAGCAGCGCCAGCGCCACCGCCGTCAGGGCGATATAAACGCTGCGCTCCTCGACGATCCAAAAGCCGGGCAGGCTTTGCAGGTCGGTGCTGGGATCGAGGAAAAGCGAACCCAGCACGATCGCCGAAGAAACTCCGGTCGCGGCGTAGAGCACGACCTGGCCGAGGGTGCGGAAACCTTCGTAGCTCTCCACGAGCCGCTGGTAGACCTGCAGCATCACCAGGAAAAACAGCGTCGAGGAAATTACCCGGGAACTCGGCCAGAACCAGATATAGAGCTGGCTGTGGGAGCCGCTGATACGGTAGATCAAATAGCCGGAAACATCGAGCAGCGCCTCGCCGATCAGAAAGGCAAGCAGCAACGGGTATCGGGCGGCGAGGTCCAGCCGCCACAAGCGTATTGCCCAGAACACGGTGATGACTGGAATCGCCGCCCAAAATAAACCCTGGATCTGACTTAAATCCACGGCGTTCACGCGAAAGAATCGAGCCGCATTCTCAAACTACCGGAAAAGTGTAACACACACCTGCGCGCCGGCGGCCTCCAAGACCTAGGAATCGCAAGGATATCCCGGCCAGCAGGGCTCCGGACAACCGCCACAATCGTCGGCAACGGCCAGGGACTGGTGGATCACCGCGACGCCGGTCAGTTTTGCGATCACAGCGGCGACGAGAAGGAATCTCTTGATCATGCGTTTTCTCCTGTTCAATGGGTCGGCCAGGAACACGACCGCAGTCCGCCAGGGGGTGCGCCGGAACCGACCGCGACCAACTCCACGTCAGACTAACCGCGGACACGCTCGATCGCTGTAAGTTGTTGATTTTTTCTACCTTCGGAACGCCATCTGGAGTTCCGGACACCGCAAGATCGGCGGGCCGCCGGCGGGTCTGTGGGGTCCGCCGCCAGACCCCGGGCGCGCCTCCGGGAGTCGCGGGGGGAACCGGCAAGGACCCCTGGGGGTCTCCGCATGGGAATCCCGGGTTGCGCGGGAGTTGGACAGGACAGGCGGGGCGGCCGGAGCGGGAACGGATCGCAGGGTTGTCTGCGCGGTCATGGGTGCGCCCCGGTTGTTCCCCGGGGAGTCGTGCCATGCCCCGAAGAAGAGCTGTGACCTGAGAAGATCTGCAGCGCGGCGCGCTATTGTCCCGAGCGTCCCGGAGAGCACCTTGCCGCTTATTTTTGCGTGAAGTCCCGAAGGGTCTGAGCGAGCGGTCAACAAGGGACCGGAAATCGGGTGGGATCTTTGTTCTGAATTCGCAAAAAACTATGCCGTGATGCGGTACTTATTTACAAGAATCGACGGTGTTGGAAAGACCACCGAAACTGAAAATTTGCGGTCATCGAGCACGGAGGCGGTGCGAAACGGGCAAAACGGGAACGCGACCGGCGCAGAGGCATAGTACCAGGGGCGTAGGGCTGGCGGCATACTTCTCGCGGCTCGGCTAGCCATCGTTCCAGGGCGCGTCTTACCATGGTGCCGGGTGCGCAGCATCGCTCACAGGCGCACATCAGGGGTTTGCGGCGCTGCCCATGGAACGCCGCGCTCGGCAGGCGGAGGAGCATGACATGGGGGCCCGGCTCGCTACGCCGGCTACCCTGCGGGAAAGCCGCAGATCGTCCAAAGCAAATGTGGGATTGCCTGGCTTCAAAGCGGGAAATCCCGGCGGATTAGCGGACCGGAGATGGAACGAAAGCGCGAGCCTGATTCCGCCCCGCGCGAGCCTCGATCACTGCACCACCGGGAAGGGGTCGCTTTGGGGAGGCCCTGCGGAAAACAGGCCCATTGGTTAAGCGGTGCCAATCGAGCGTACAATCGGAAATATAGGGCGATATGAGCGAGCCGTACGAAGAATCTCCGCTGGAGCGCGATCGTGCCGCGGAAGACGTTTGGGAACGCACCATCTCGCAGATTCCGACGACGTTCGGCCGGATCGCGTACCTGGCGTCACTGCGCAATGAGAACTCGGGCCGTTACCAGCACTTCGGGCTGGCGCGCATTTATTCGGAAGAGGAAGCCGACCGGGTGCTGCGGTCCTGCCATCGTGAGGTTTTTGCCGAGTGGCTCAACTTTTCCCTCCCGCAGCAGAGACGCGATCTGGAAGCTTACTTAAACTCGATCGAAGACGATCGCAAGACCGTGCTGGCAACCTGGCTGGATTTGAGCCCCTACCGCAACCTGGGCCCGGCAGACGCCACGGCCGCCGAGCGGCGGCTGTATCTGTCCGATCTGGAGCTCATTTTAGACTTGCTACGGAACGAGCTCTCCCTTTCTTCTTAGTTTTCGTTTCTTTGCGAGCCAGTTGCGTGGCCAGGCCGATGACGCGTCCGATGACGTCGGCGTCCTGGGCTTTGAGCACGACCGGCTCGCAGGGCGAGCCGGGGTGGGGCTGCAGGATGAGATGCTCGCCGGCGACGCTGCACCAGCAGCAAGCGTAGCCCTCGCGCAGCTCGAGGAAGTAGATCGGGCGGTCGAATTCGTGCATCCAGCCGGCGTTTTGGATCTGGCTCTGATTCTCGTCGATTTGCACCAGCGTGCCGGGCCGCAACAGCGGGAACATCATGAAATCCTCGGTGCCGATGATGCCGTAACGGCATTCGTCGATGTCGAGGTTGTCGAGCAGGCTCAACGGCAGCCGGCCCCATTGCTGGATGACCCGGCTCAAATAGGTGGTGCGGCCGAAATCGACGCCCGGCTCAAGCTTCAGCGGCAGAGCCACCGAACCGCGCCGGCCGCCGGGCGCGCCCACGGGGTGAGTCTTGGGGGGATTGGCGTAGCTGCCGTCCTGCAGAATCTGGGCGATATCGACGCCATACCACTCCAGAACTTCGCCCATATCCAGGCGGTAGATGGCGCACAGGCTGTAGAGGCGGTGCAGACTGGGGACGACCCCCTTATTTTCGATGTCGGCCAGGCGGCTGAGCCCGACCACGAACTCGGCGCTGCCGCGCCGCGCCGCGATCAGGTTGCTGGCCTGCTCCACCTGGCGGTAGCGTAAGCCGAGGTTCTCGCGAATTCGTTTGAGTCGTAGTCCTGCGTCCATGGACTCCCCCGGGCGGGTGGGTATTGCAGAATGAGTAATTATACAGCGGCGGGGAAGGCCGCCAGAAGGGCCGTTCCGATTTCAGAACAGCAGGTATATTTTTGTTCCGAATCTGAGTAGAGGATGGGCATGACAAGACTCGTGATCGGTATCAGCGGCGCCAGCGGAACGCTTTACGGCGTGCGGCTGCTGGAGGTGCTGCAGCGCCGCGGCGACATCGAGACGCACCTGGTCGTTTCGCGCCCGGGTGAGAAGACCCTGTTCCAGGAAACGGGCCGTACGCTAAATGAAATCAAGGGATTAGCCTCGCAATGGCACTCCATCGACGAGATCGGCGCCAACATCGCCAGCGGCTCGTTCCTGACCGCCGGCATGATTGTAGCGCCGTGCTCGGTGCATACGATGGGGGCAATCGCCAGCAGCATCACCGACAATCTGCTGGTGCGGGCGGCGGACGTCACCCTCAAGGAGCGGCGGCGGCTGGTGCTGATGGTGCGCGAGTCGCCGCTGCACCTGGGTCATCTGAGGACCATGACGGCGCTGGCGGAGATCGGGGCGATTCTGGCGCCGCCGATGCCGGCGTTTTACAACAAGCCACGCAGTATCGACGAGATCGTCGAGCAGGGAGTCGGCCGGGTTCTGGATCTGTTCGGGCTGGAGGATGCGGGAACCCGGCGCTGGGAAGGGGTTTGAGTTTTTTGGGGGGGATTCGGGGTGCCGGGGAGGCCCGGGTGGCCGGTACGGGGCGGGGTGGCCTGAGAGGTGGCTGGAGGACGCTGCGGCGGATGCGAAGCGCCACTCAGAGCCCGCTGCGAAGCCAGGGCATTGTAGAGCCTTTGCAACCAACACCTTGCGCCCCCGGCTTCTGAGCGCGGGCTAACTAGCCCCTCACCGGCCGCAGTCAGCCATGCGCCGGCGGGAAGCCCGCGCGCACTGCCCCCACCGGCCACCGATCCCCAGCTACTTCTCAGACGTCAAATAGTGCAGGCTGAAAAGCCGCCGCGCGTCGGTCCAGACCCGCTCGGCGCGGAAACCGGCCTCGGCGGCCATGGCGTGAAATTGCTCGACGTCGAACTTGTAGGAATTTTCGGTGTGGATGGTCTCACCGGCGCGGAAGCGGATCGAATCGCCGTTGAGCCGCACCCGCTGCTCCTTCAGGCTCTCCAGGTGCATCTCGATGCGGCCGGCATCGCCGTTATAGAACGCCTTGTGCCGGAACGACGCCAGGTCGAAGTCGGAGCCCAACTCCGCGTTCATGCGGCGCAGCAGGTTCTTGTTGAATGCCGCCGTGACGCCTTCGGAATCGTTGTAGGCGGCGTTGAGCAGCGCCGGGTCCTTCTTCAGATCGACGCCGATCAGCAGCGATCCGCCCGGCCCGACCTGCCCGGCGGTGGTTCGCAGGAACCGCCGCGCCTCGGCCGGGCTGAAATTGCCGATCGTCGAGCCCGGAAAGAAAACGACGCGCTTGCCGGTCGAGCGCCGGCTCGGCTGAGGCAGTTCGAACGGTTTGCTGTAGTCGGCGCACACCGCGATCACTTCCAGCTCGGGGTAGGAGTCGGAAAGCTCCTGCGCCGACTCCAGCAGATGCTGCTTGGAAATATCGATGGCGATGTAAGTGAGCCGCCCGCCGAGCGCGTCGAGCAGCACCCGGATCTTGCGGCTGCTGCCGCTGCCGTATTCGATCAGCGAGCAGTCCTCGCCGATCAGGCCAGCGATTTCCGCCGCGTACCGCTCCAGGATGCCGGTCTCGGTCCGCGTCGGATAGTATTCGTCGAGCTCGCAGATGCGGTCGAACAGCTCGGAGCCGCGCTTGTCGTAGAAGAATTTCGGCGACAGGCTTTTGGGCTCGCCGCGGAGTCCCGCCAGCGCTTCGGCGTGGAAGTCCGCGGTCTCGGGTTGATAGTCGTAGAACACGACTTCTGCGGCACAGGGGGTTCTCATGAGCTTTCCGCCAGTCGGATCCCGGTGAACTGCCAGCGGGCGTTCGGGGGGAAGAAGTTTCGGTAGGTCGGTCGAATATGGTCGGCCGGCGTGGCGCACGAGGCGCCGCGCAGCACGAACTGATTGCACATGAACTTGCCGTTGTATTCGCCGATCGCGCCCTCTTCGGGCTGAAAGCCGGGGTAGGCCGAATACTGGCTCTGGGTCCATTCCCAGACGTCGCCGTAGATCTGCCGCGGCGCGTCGCCGGCTGGAGGCGCCGTCAGCGGATGGAAAGCGCCCTGGTCGAGCAGATTGCCCTCGACCGGCAGCTCGGTGGCCGCGGTCTCCCACTCGCTCTCGGTCGGCAGCCGTTTGCCGCGCCAGCGCGCGTAGGCGTCAGCCTCGAAATAGCTCACGTGGCATACCGGCTCGTTGCCGGCAACCGGCCGGAACCCCGACAGCGTCATGTTCCACCAGCGCCCGCCGTCCTGCTCCCAATAAAGCGGCCGGTCCCAGCCTTGCGCGAGCACCGTCGCCCAGCCTTCCGAAAGCCAATGCTTGGGCTGGCGGTAGCCGCCCGCTTCCATGAATTCCAGAAACTCATCGTTGGTGACCAGCCGCGAGGCCAGCCGGAAATCTTCCAGGTAGGTCTTATGGCGCGGCCGCTCGTTGTCGAACGAAAAGCCCGCGCCGTCGAAGCCGATCTCGAGGAGGCCGCCCGCATAGTCGAACCACTGCAGCTCGCTCGCCGCGGCCGAGCTGTCGGTGCGCTCGCGATACGCCGGCCGCAACGGATTCGCCGCCAGAATGTGTTTCAGATCGGTAATCATCAACTCCTGGTGCTGCTGCTCGTGGTGCAGCCCCAGCGCCACCAGCGGCTCGATCCGCGCCCAGGTTTCCTCATCGGCCCGCTCGAGCAGTTCGCCCATCGCGGCGTCGACATGCGCGCGATAGCCATAGACGTCCTCGACCGTGGGGCGCGACAGCAACCCCCGGCGTGGACGCGGGTGCCGCTCGCCCACCGCTTCATAGTAGGAGTTGAACAGGTAGTTGAACCGCGGGTGATACTCGCGATACTCCGGCCGAAAGGCCTTCAGCAAAAAGGTCTCGAAAAACCAGGTCGTATGGGCCAGGTTCCACTTCGGAGGGCTGACGTCGTCCATGGTCTGAACGACGTAATCCTCGATCGCAAGAGGTCTACAGATTTGCTCGGAGGTCTGGCGCACCCGGCGGTATCGCTCGACCGCCGCATCGCGGGGTAACATCGACTCACCCTGACGGACTTCCACAGTTGCAGTGCTTCTCATGGTCCTCCTCAAGGGCGCTAATCGACTAGAACCGCCGGCGCCCCATTCTTATTCCCCCACGCCCGGCTCCGGAAATCCGCCTGGCCTGTAGCCCGGTGGCGTTGCCGAACCGGCATCGGGAGGCGACCGAAAGTCTGGACATGGCGTGGATAAGGCACGGAAGCCGGGAGCGCTCCGTGAAAAGTCGTGAGGCTCGACGAGCCGCTTCTGAGCGCTCAAATGCTGAAACCAATAGTAGTTTGATTATCGTAACCAGCGAATCGTTTCAACGTAAAGCTCGTGATCGCACACCGCCGGGTAGAGCGTACCCTGGGTTACATTGACCGGAGCCTTCGAAACCATCCAATCCGTCAGACCATTCCGCGGATCAACCGATCAACGGTGCTCCCCGCCTTCAAACTGAATCGACGATTCCGCGCTGAAGCGTTTGTAGTCCTCGAAATCGATGCTGTAGCGGACGTGCTGCAGGCCGCCGCGGAATCCCAGCGTGTCGTCGGCGACGGTCTTGACGGGAAACCAGAATTTGCCGTCCACGGGCCGGTAGATGGTCGTGAAATGCGGGAACAGATTGTCGCCGGATTCGCGGTAGATCTGGGGCACGGGCTCGCCCGCCACGCGCACGATCTGACGGTGCTCGCGGCTGATCCACATCATGCCGTCGAGCAGCCGCTGGCCGTCGAGCACCTGGCGGGGCTTCAGGCGGTACACGTAGCACATCTCGCCGTCGATCGACTCGAGCCCCTTGTAGGCGGCCTCGTAGTTCCACAGATTGTCTTTGTCGAGCACGAAAGGCTGCACGTCGCGGATGTCCCGGAAATCCTCGTCGGTGAGACGCATGAACTTCAGGGCATTGACCGGCCCCTTGACGAACTGCTCGGTGCGCTCGCCCCCGGGCGTGAACAGCACGTCGCGCGTCTCGCTATAGTGCCCTCGCGGCATGCCCTTTTTGTCGAGCTCAAAAAACTGAAAGGTCTGGCGGTAGGTGTAGTGGTCGAGTTCCTGCTCGAACTGGCTGCCCTGCGCGGCGACCTGCTGGATCAGCTCGCGAGGAGGAGGCGCGTTCTGGCCCGGCGCAGCACCCGCGAAGGCGCCCAGCCCCAGGAATAGGACCAGCCCGGCGCGCAGTTCCCGAGCCCCAACCCGAAAACGCCGCCGGCCAACTCTCGCGGACCACGTCATCCGGTTCGCAGTATACCCCCGGGCAGAGACCGGCGGTAAAGACAGGCGCTCTCGCCTGTGCTCGCCGCGCTTCGGTGGGGGGAAGGCGCGTTCCGCTGGCGGCGTTGAGCTTTAGGGTGGCATCCAGCATCTTCGGCCCGCCGGCTTACCGCCTGCGGCTCTGTAGTTGGAATTCGGGGCGGTGGAGGGGTGGGGCCTGGCTTCGGTTGCGGGTTGCCGCGGTACAGGCAGGATTGGCTGGGGAACGTCGGCGTGCACGCAGACGCCGCCGGCCAGATACCGGCGCCACTCGCGCCGGCCGGAGGCTCGGTCGCGGCCCGAAAACCGCCGACCACCCCGGGAGGGCGCCGCTTCCTGCCGGAGGCCCGCCGTCGCCGAAAGAACATTCGTAACCAAAGAGATACGCCTCCATTCGCCTCTTTCCGCCGTGCTTGCCGGGTGCTTCGTTAAGATGGGAGCGTGTCGCAGGAGGGTCAGCCGAATCCATACGCCTCGTTCCGGGCCTTCTGGCTGACGCTGCTGCTGCTCGACCTGGGCCTCGTTGCCGGCGGAATGGTCTACGCCGCTGAAAAGGCGATCGCGGCCCCGGTGGCCGTCCCGGTGATCGCCGCCTTCGTGCTGCAGGCCTCGC
Source organism: Terriglobia bacterium (assembly GCA_963824095.1). Classification (GTDB taxonomy): domain Bacteria; phylum Acidobacteriota; class Terriglobia; order Bryobacterales; family UBA6623; genus JBBDWJ01. The sequence continues at coordinate 427,327 of CAWGNS010000008.1, forward strand.
TGTTCGTGGTGCCGGGCTTTCCCGAGGTCCGCCACTGGTTCGAATACCATTTGGCGCCGGGGCACCTGGCTTTGGGGTTGGCGCTGGTCTCGCTGATCCCCTACCTGATCTACGCAATCCCTTGCGGCGTGTTCTCCTGGGGCGGATTCGCCTTTTTGGGGGCGCTGTGCTTCCTCATCTCGTTCGTCTTCGTCTGGACCCCGCCGAGTCTCAACGCCCTGATGTGGCAGGACATCGTGGTCATCGCGGCCCTGGCTTATCCCTGGGTCAGCGGCCTGGGTTCGCCCCTCCACGAGATCTTCCCGAGCCCGGCGCCCGGCGTCCCGCGCCTCGACTATCTCGGCAAGCTCATGCTGGTCACCGTCGGCGCGATGGCCTACCTGTCGCTGCGCCGGCTGCCCCGCACTGCTTATCGCTTTGCCATCAGCCGCGACGACTTCCTCTCGGGCCTGCGCCAGTTTCTGATCTTCGTCCCGCCGGCGGGCTTGCTGGCTCTCTCCATTGGCTTTGTCCGCTGGGGGCCGCACTTCTCCCCGCGGTGGACCTACCCTTTTGAGATCGCCGGCAACGCGCTGGGCATCTATCTGGCGGTGGCGCTGCCTTCGGAGATGTTCTTTCGGGGGGTGGTCCAGAATCTGCTCGCCGAGCGGCTGGAGAGTCCGCGGCTGGCGATGCTGATTGCCAGCGTGCTGTTCGGCCTCTCGCACCTGGGGCGGGGCTTCCCGAACTGGCGCTATGCCGCGGTGACGACCTTGTTGGGCTGGTTTTGCGGCCGCGCCTACCATCAGCGCCGCAGCGTGGTGGCGGCCAGCGTTACGCACACGCTCGCCGTCCTCGCCCGCCGCTTCCTCTTTGCTTAGGCTATTTCTTTACTCTCCCTTTATACCGGCCGCGCCGGCCGGCTGCCCGGGCCCGCGGCGCACCGCCGCAAGCGGCGTTTTCGAGCCGTGCCGGGCCTTAGCGCCCGCCGCCGCCGAGCCTGCCCGCCGGCCGCGCGATCCCAGTAAGCTGTTGATTTGGTAACTTCTTAGCAAGTTCTCCAACACAGCGGGCGCGGCCCCGAAACCGCAACTACCGCCAGCCTAAGAGATTACTACCAGCAATACAGGCGCTCTGTAGGTTAATTCGGGTAATGCGGCGTTTGAACTAGGCAAATTCGCGGATACCTGGGCGCTTGGGCCGCGGCTTACAATCGGTTTCAAGATCAGCGATACAGCAGTTTCAAGATCTCGGAAGTCTATTTTGTTTGCGCCTATGACTCCTTTACGAATCAGCTTGCCGGCCGGAAAGTCGGATTACAATTTCGAGGAAGCGGCTCGCATCCTCGGGATCAGTGCCAAGGAATTGCGCACGCTGGTCATCCATCATCTGCTGGATGAGGCCGACGCGGTTCAAAACCTGCCGCGCATGCGGTTTCGCCCCGCCGACCTGATCATGCTCAGCATGGTCAGCACCCCCGCGGAAGAACCGGCCAGCCTCGACTAGGCCCTGCCGCCAGCCGACCCAGGACTAACCGCTTTCCTGCGGAGCCCGCCCGCGCGGAACCAAGCTCACCGCGGGGGGCAAAGTTCCCGCCCGCGACGGCAGTCCCAAGCCGGGCGGAATTCCCAGCCCGAGAGGACCGCCGGCCTGGACCGGCACAGAAACCCCAAACCGCCGCCCGTGGCGTGAACCTCCAGGTTTGCCGCCTCTCGATTCCCCCGGGAGGAGTCTTCCGCCCGCCAGAACGCGAAAACCCGCCTTCCCCCGAGAAAACCACCTTCCCCGGCTCCCGGGATCTACCCCCGCCCTGACCCGCCGTCCCGCCCGTGGATCACTCCTGGGTGACTTTAGTACAGTAAAGCTTCCAATCCGTTCCGCCTCCCCCAAGCCGAGCCCTTACCTTACATGGCCGCAGCCGCCTCCACCCACGATTCGCTGTTCGTTCTCTATAACCTCATCGGGAAGGACTTCAAGGTGCGCTACCGGAATATGTCGCTGGGCATCTTCTGGTCGCTGCTCAACCCGCTGATCATGATGGGCGTGCTGACCTTCGTGTTCACCGTGGTGCAGGGGCAGACCGAAATCCAGTACTACCCGCTGTTCGTGCTGATCGGCTACGTGCCCTTCAATTTCTTCACGATGGCCTGGGCCTCGGGCACCAACTCCATCGTCGACAACAGCGCCCTGATCAAAAAGATCCCGTTCCGCCGCGAGCTGGTGCCGCTGTCGGTGGTGCTGGCCAATACGCTGCACTATCTGATCCAGTTGGCGCTGGTGCTGACGGCGGTCGCCCTCTTTGTCGGCGTGAACCGCCATTGGGTCTGGATCCCCGTGGTGATGGCCCTGCAGGTGGTGTTTGTGTGTGGAGCGGCGCTGGCCTGCTCCGCCCTCGACGTCTACTACCGCGACATTCGCTACGTGGTCGAGTCGGCCAACCTGGTGCTGTTCTGGCTGGTCGGCATCTTCTACAGCATCGACAACGTTCCCAAGAGCTATTCGTGGCTCTATGAGTCCAACCCGGTGGCGGCGGTGATCGTGATTACCCGGCGCGTCCTGTTGCACAGCGCTTCACCCGGAACCGCGCTGAGCCTGAACTGGTTCGAACTCGGCACGCTGTGGAAGCTGACCCTGGTCTCGTTCGCGACGTTCGGGGCCGGGCTGTGGATCTTCCGGCGCATCCAGAAAGACTTCTCCGACTGCCTGTAATAGACTACCTGTAGTACGCCTCTCCCCGATCTCCGCATGTCCGTCATTCACCTCGATCGCGTCAGCAAGGCCTATCACCTGCACCACCAGCGGCAACTGCTGGCGCAGCGGGCCTGGAAAAGACTCAAGCGCGAAAGCGCCACGTTCTGGGCGCTGCGCGATGTCTCGTTCGACGTCGCGGCGGGCGAGAGCGTCGCGATCCTGGGACCCAACGGCGCCGGCAAGAGCACGCTGCTGAGCGTCGTGGTCGGCGTCACCAGCCCGACTTCCGGAACGGTCTGGTGCCACGGCCGGGTTGGAGCGCTGCTCGAGTTGGGTACCGGCTTTCACCCCGACCTCACCGGGATCGAGAACATCCAGCTCAACGCCTCGCTGCTGGGACTGCGCAGCGCCGAAGTCCGCCGCAAGCTCGACTCGATCGTGGAGTTCAGCGAGTTGGGGAAATTCATCGAGGAGCCCGTGCGCACCTACTCCAGCGGCATGATCGCCCGGCTGGGTTTTTCGGTGGCCGTGCACGTCGACCCGCAGATCCTGATCCTCGACGAGGTGCTCGCCGTCGGCGACCAGAATTTCCGCCGCAAGTGCGAGGCGAAGATTCACCAGTTCGCCCAGGAGGGGAAAACCCTGCTGTTCGTCTCCCACGGCCTGGATTCGGTTCTGACGATGTGCCGCCGCGCCATCTGGCTCGACCACGGCGGCATCCGCAAAGACGGGCCGGCCGAAGAGGTCGTGAGAATGTATCGCACCGAAGGCCACGCCGCGCTAGCCGCCACGGCCATGGGCGACGTCGCCGCGACCTAGGCGCCAAGACGCGCGAAACAGAGGCGCTGGCGGGAGCCTGCGCGCCGGGTGGGGCAGGGCTCCGGCCTGCCCAAAGCCATCTCGCCGCCGCTGAACAGTAGCTCTGGAACCATCGTGGAAACAGATTTTCTCATCATCGGAGCCGGCGTCGCCGGCCTGCGCGCCGCCATCGAAGCCGCCGAGGCCGGGCGAGTCCTGGTGCTCACCAAAGACCGCCTCACCGAGTCCGCCTCCGAATACGCCCAGGGCGGCATTGCGGTCGCGCTCAGCGACGACGACCGCGTCAGCCTGCACGAGCAGGATACGATCGCCGCCGGCGACGGGCTCTGCGACACGCGCGCCGTCCGTATTCTGGTCGAGCAGGGGCCCAACGACATCCAGCAACTGATCGAATGGGGCGTCGAGTTCGACCGCGAGGGGACGCTGCTGGCCTTCACGCGCGAAGGCGCGCACAGCCGCCGCCGTGTGCTGCACGCACATGGCGACTCCACCGGCCGCGAGATCGCCCGCACCCTGGCGCAAAAGGCGCGCTCGATCCCCAACATCACCTTTCAGAGTTTTTCGGCCGTCGTCGATCTACTGACGGCGGGCGGCGAAGTCTGCGGGGCCACGGCCTGGAATCACCAGGAACGCCGCATTGTCGAGGTGCAGGCCCGCGCCGTGCTGCTGGCCACCGGCGGCCTCGGCTGCGTCTACTGGGAAACGACCAACCCCGACGTCGCCACCGGCGACGGCGTCGCCATGGCCTATCGCGCCGGGGCCGAGATCGCCGACATCGAGATGGTGCAGTTCCATCCCACGGCGCTGTTTCTCGAGGGAGCGCCGCGCTTTCTGCTCTCCGAGGCGCTGCGCGGCGAAGGCGCCTACCTGCGCAACGCCGCCGGCGAACGCTTCATGGAGCGCTACAGCGAACAGGGCGAGCTGGCGCCGCGCGACGTGGTCTCGCGCGCCATCATCGCCGAGCTGCACCGCACGCAGGCGGGCCCGGTTTACCTCGACCTCACCCATCTCGACGCCGAGTTCGTCAGCACGCGCTTCCCGCGCATTTACCAGACCTGCCTGCACTACGGCGTCGATATCACGCGCCAGCCCGTGCCGGTGCACCCGGCCGCGCACTATGCGATGGGCGGAGTCGAAACCGACTACGAAGGCCGCACCAATTTGCCGGGCCTGTTCGCGGCCGGCGAGGTGGCCGCCTCGGGCGTCCATGGAGCCAACCGGTTGGCCAGCAATTCTTTGCTCGAGGGGATCGTCTACGGAGCCCGGGCGGGCCGCGAAATGCGCGCCCGCGCCGGCAGCCCCTGGCGCAAGTCCGATGATCCTTCTTCGGCGGGCCCGCTGCAGCCGCTACCCGCCAACGCGGTGTTCGATCTGCGCCGCCTCTCCTGGCGCCGCGCCGGCATCGAGCGCTCCGGCGAAGGCCTGCAAAGCGGTCTGGACGAGTTGGCGCGGCTGGCGCCCGCCTTCGAAACCTCGCATTCGCGCAACAGCCGCGAGGGCTTCGAAGCCGACAACATGTACGGGGTCATCTCGCTGATCGTGCGCTGCGCCCTGGCCCGCCACGAAAGCCGCGGTTGCCACTACCGCTCCGACTACCCCGACAAAGACCCCCGCTTCCAAAAGCACTCCCGGGTCTCGAAACGGCACGACGTGGAATTCGCCGCCGTCTCGCGAGCCGCCTAGCTCGTCTCAGTGTGCCTCAGTGGGGCAGGGCTCCGGCCTGCCCAAACCCAAGAGAACCCAAAAAAAGCTGGGTTTCCAGCCGAGGGCAGCGAAAACAACCGCAACGGAAAGCCAGAAGCGAGAGGAAAAGGCGACCGAACGCCAACAAACGGAAACAGCAAACCCTACCGCGACCTTTGGCCCGAAAACGAACTGCCGCCGAACTGAAGCCGCGGCTCTTTCACCGGCAAGCGGGGTTTGTCGACCCCGTTGGACGACAAATCGAGCGCGTAGCGCAGCGCGTCATCCAGTGCGGCCAGTTTGCGGGGACTCAGGAAGGCGATCCGGCTGACGAGAGTATTTGTGAAGATCGTGGAAAGAGACTGCGTGTCGATGACGGTCTTGGGAAGGCCGTCTTCGGCGCCTAGCGGCACCTCGGCGGGGGTATCGCGAATCCGGGCGGTGATGCGGGCCACCACGACGGTGTCGCCGCCCTTAGGTGAGTCGTCGCGCGACACGACGACAACGGGGTGGCGGTGGACCGGCGCAGGAAAATCCGCCCACCAAATTTCGCCGCGCTGCATTCCACTCCTCCGGTGGCAGCGGCTTCGAGCAGCGGCTTGTTCCCTCGGCCGCGCTCGCGCCAACGCGTTCAACTCCACGCCCCTTCAGATCCCGTCCCGTGCGATATCGTTCCGTACGATCATAGCAACGCCAGGGGGGCGTCCGTGGAACAGGCAATCCTGCCGGTTCTCTTCAGCGGATGCAATAGGTAGTCGGGCAGGGCACAAGGCAAACTTCTTCGGGCAGGCCTGAGCCCTGCCCTACGGGCCCCTACTACCACGGTCTCTTACTGCGCTACGCCCGCCTGGCGCGCCTGGGCGGCTCGCAGATTCCGCAGCGCGTCGGCGTTTCCTGGCTCGATCTCGAGCGCGCGGCGGTACTGCGCCAGCGCGGCGACCACCTTCCCCTGGCTTTCGAGCAGCACGCCCAGATTGTTGTGCGCACTGGCGTTGGCCGGGTCCAGGTCGATCGCCCGTTTGTATTCGCTCTCGGCGTCCTCCAGGCGGCCTTGCTGGTGCAGCGCCATCGCCAGGTTGTAATGCACATCGGCGTAGAGCGGATCGATCCGCAATGCCTCGTGATATTGCCGCTCGGCCTGGGCGGCTTTCCCCTGGCGCAACAGGCAATTGCCCAGGTCGCTGTGCGCCTGCGCCATCGCCGGCTGCTGGTCGACCACGATTCTTAATTGTTGCTCTGCTTCTTTTAGACGGCCCTGCTGCATCAACAGGTTCCCGAGGTTATAGCGCGCGTGGACGTAGTTAGGCTGGATCTCCACGGCGCGCTGGAATTGCGCCAGCGCCTGGTCGGGCTGGCCTTGCCCGGCCAGCGCCCGCCCCAGGTTGTTGTGGGCCACGATCGACAGCGGGTTGCTCCGCAAGGTGTGGGTCCACAGCGTCACCGAGTTCTGCCACACACCCACTTGCCGCACGGTGCGCTCGCACAGCACCAGCGTGACCAGCAGCGAGCCAAACATCACCCAGTGCGCGCGGGGACCCCGGAAAAAGTGGTAGAACAGCGCGCCGGCCAGCGCCGCCAACCCCAACGTCGCCAGATAGCTGTTGTGATCGGCCACGTACTGCTGGCGGTCGAGCCGCAGCAGCGACAACACCGGCGCCACCGTCACCACGTAGCAGGCCCATATCGCCAGCCCCGCCGGCCAGCGCCGCCGCAACGCGAGGACCACCACCGTCACCGCGATCACGAACAGCGCGGCCGCCACCAGCCGCGGATCGAACGGCTGCGGATCGCTGCGGTAGACGTATTGCGCCGACAGCCCGAACGGCAGCAGCGTCTTCCAGATATAAAACGCCAGGCCGTAAAACGAGAGCATGATGCGCAGCCAGGGCGAGATCCCGACGTCGGCCACCGCGCCCGTCACCCCCGCGTCGTAGCGCCCCACGCCGATCAGCCCCGCTCCCAGGGCCAGCAGGAAAAACGGCACCTTCTCGAGCGCCAGGCGCCAGCTCCAGCGACGCCGCAGCGGATACCAGTCGAGCACCAGCAGCACCAGCGGGAGGCTCACCACGATCACCTTCGACAGCAGCGCCGCCGTGAACGCCGCCAGCGCCGCCAGCAGCCGCCCGCGCAGATAGAGCAGCAGCGTCGCCACGTAGAGCAGACCCGAGAGCACGTCGCGCCGCTCGCTCACCCAGGCCACCGATTCCACCCGCAGCGGATGAATGGCGAACACCAGCGCCCCCAGCACCGCGCCGATTTTCAGGCCCGGCGGCGCCCACTGCTTGTGAAACGCCAGTTGCAGCAGCAGCAGAATCAGGTGATACACCAGCACCGCCGTCAGCGCGTGCAGCAGGATGTTGGTGAAGTGGTAGCCTGCCGGGTTCATGCCCCACAGGGTGTAGTCGACGCCCAGCGTCAGCCAGGTCAGCGGATGGAAATGGCCCAGGTGGAAGTTGGTGAACATCCACCACAGGTGATCGAACGAGAGGCCGCGGTAGGAGGTATTGGTGAGAAAGTTGCGGTCGTCGTCCCAGTTGACGAAGTCGTTGCCGATGGCGGCGAGGAAGACGAACAGCGAAACGGCGAAGACGATCCAGGGAAGCTGCCGGCTACGCACCCGAAGGGCCCGTTGCGCACTCCCTCCCTCCTTCGACGGCTGGGGCTTCCGCCGCCGTTTCGACGCCATGGCCCAATTCTACCGTGAAGCAGAAAAGGCGGACCGGGGAAAACGTGAAGCAGGAAACGGTAGGGGAGAACCAAGAACCGAGAGCGCGCCAACGCAGCGGCAAAGGACCGGCAAAGGCGCCGGTCCTTACAACGCGCTTGCCGGCACAGTGCTTGCCGGCACCGTACTTGGCGCTTGGTCCTACTTGCGCACGCCACGCGCCGTGGTCGAAGTGAAGCGCTCGAGGGGAACCGCCGCCGCCGCGGTTTCGGCCCCCGCGGGCATCTCGATCCCGGCCGCTCGGAACATCGTGTAGACCGGCAGGCCTTCGTCGACGCGCTCGAAGCACATGCGGTTGAGCTGGGGGTCGTAGTCGACCTCCACCAGATCGCCCGAGCGTACCTGCTGGGTGGCGATCAGGTTGGCCATGGGGTAGACCAGCGAGCGCTCGATGGCGCGTTTGAGATGGCGGGCGCCGTACTTGGAGTCGGTGCCTTCTTCCAGCAGATAGTCCTTGGCGGCCGACTGCAACTGGAACAGGAAGGGCGTTCCGTTGAAAACCCGCTCCTGCACGCGCGCCAGCTCGAGGTCGAGAATGCTGCGCAACTCCTGCTCCCCCAGCGGCTGGAACACCACCACCTTATCCAGCCGGTTCATGAACTCGGGCGTGAACTTGCGGCGCGCCGCCGTCAGCCCGGCGCTGGCGATCCGCTTGGCCAGCTTCTGGTCGCCGCGGGCGTTCACTGCCGTGAAGCGGTCGAAACCGATCCCCGGGCTCATGATCGCGCTCATCTCGCCCGCGCCCAGGTTGCTGGTCAGAAAGATCATCGTTTTCGAGAAGTCGACCCGGCGATTGTCCCCCAACGTCAAGGTCGCCTTGTCGAGAATCCCCAGCAGCAGATTCCACAGCGCGTCGCTGGCCTTCTCAATTTCGTCGAATAGCACGAACGAGAGCTGGATGCGGTCGCTGTGATATTGGTTGAGCACTTCCTGGCTCAGCAGCGGATGCGTCTCGCGATGGCCCAGATAGCCGGGCGGCGAACCGATCAGCTTGGCGATCTCGTGGCTGTGTTGGAACTCGGCGCAGTCGATTTTGACCACCGCACGCGCGTCGCCCAGCAGCGACTCCGAAGTCGCCTCCACCACCCGCGTCTTGCCGGTTCCGGTCGGCCCCAGGAACAGGAAATTCGCGATCGGACGCCCCGGAGGATTCATTCCCGCCAGGTAGGTCTGATACACATTGATGATTTGCTCGATCGCTTCTTCCTGCCCGACGATTCGCTTGTGCAGATCGCGTTCGAGACGATTGGCGTCCCGGCCCGTCTGGCAAGGGTCCAGCGTTTTCTTGATTGTCGCTGTCTGTCCCACTACGGCTCCTCGGTTCCCCCGGCCTGCTGCGTCGGTATCCGTTACAAACTACATATCGGCTCGGACACGCCGCTACAATACCCGGGGAAAAATCAGTTTGCGGAGTGTAACGAAGCCCCCACCTGCGGCCCCCACTCCCAATTTCAGTCTAGGCGCGCGGCCGAAATTTCCGGCTTCCCGGCTTTTCTCAAACCACTGAAAATAAATAAGAAACGTTTTTTCGACGGACGGGTACCGGATGCTGGCGGCCACACCGTTCGCAACTCCAAAGGCAACCCTTGGTCTCCCGAAAACCCGCGCCCGAAACGCACGGAAGCCAGAGTGGCCGGCGGTGGCGTGAACCTCCCGGTTTGCCGCGTTGCGAATCATCGCTTGACGAACGGCGAAGCCCCCCGAAAGCGCCGCGAATCGTCGCCACACACAGCCAATCCCCACCCCGCCGCGGGTCCTGCCGCATGCCGTCAGCGTCACCGCCGCACACGCCGCCCCCACGTCCCCCCGCGCGCCTGCGCTAAGATACTTGCAAACTCGCATTCTTCGGCCAGACCCATGAAATCTGTCGATCTCGAAGAAAAAACGCCTCGCGCCGTGACCACGCGAACCCTGCCGGTGCAGTTGAACCTCAACGTGCGCGGCCTGAAATCGTCGGCGACGCTGGCGATCAACGAGCACTCCAACCAGCTTCGCGCACAGGGCCGTACGGTCTACAAGCTGGGCTTGGGGCAGTCGCCGTTTCCGGTACCCGACTCGGTCGTCGAGACGCTGCGGAACAATGCCTTCCAGAAGGACTACCAGCCGGTCAAGGGCTTGCAGCCGCTGCGCGAGGCCGTCGCCGACTACCATCGCCGCCGCCAGAGCGTGGAAGCCTCGGCCGAAGACGTGCTCATCGGCCCTGGCTCGAAAGAGCTGATGTTCCTGCTGCAGTTGGTCTACTACGGCGATCTGGTGATCCCCACGCCGAGTTGGGTATCCTACGCGCCGCAGGCCCACATCATCGGACGGCATGTCCGCTGGCTGCCGACGCATCGCTCCAACGCCTGGAGGCTGACGCCCGACGAGCTCGAACGGCTCTGCCAGGAGGACCCCAGCCGCCCGCGCATCGTGATTCTGAACTATCCCTCCAACCCGACCGGCGGCACCTACACGCTCGATGAGCTCGAAGCGCTGGCGGCGGTCGCGCAAAGTTACGGCGTGATCCTGCTCTCGGACGAAATCTACGGCGAGCTGCACCACGAGGGCACGCACGTCTCGATCGCGCACTTCTATCCCGAAGGCACGATCATCAGCGGCGGCATGAGCAAGTGGTGCGGAGCCGGCGGCTGGCGATTGGGCACCTTCACTTTCCCCCCCTCGCTGCGCTGGCTGCTCGACGCCATGGCCAACGTGGCGAGCGAAACCTTCACCTCGACCAGCGCGCCGATTCAGTATGCCGCCGTGCGCGCCTTCCGCGGCGGCAGCCAGATCGAGCAATACCTGCTGCAGTCGCGCCGCATCTTGCGCGCGCTCGGGCAGCACGCCGCCGATACGCTCAATGCGGCCGGTGTCGACGTCAATCCGCCCGAGGGTGGGTTCTATCTGTTCCCCGATTTCAGTTCCGGTGCTCCGCGGCTCACCGAGCGCGGCATCGGCAGCAGCCGCCACCTATGCGAGCGTCTGCTGCAGGAAACCGGCGTGGCGATTCTGCCCGGCAGCGACTTCGGCCGTCCCGACGGCGAGTTGACCGCGCGGCTGGCCTACGTTGATTTCGACGGCGCGCGCGCCTTGGCCGCCGCCGAAGCGCGCCCGCTCGACGAGCCGCTCGACGCGCAGTTCCTGTCCACGTTCTGCGGCAACGTCGTGCGCGCCATCGGCCTGATGTGCGAATGGTTCCAGGCCTGAGCCGGCAACGTATCCCCCGGTGACGCACTCACCGACAGCGCAGTCAGCCCCGACGACCCACTCAGAGCCGCGGGCGTAAGCCCGCGCTGAGACGCCGGTGTCGACCCCAGCATTCTCAAACACGCAAACACACATTGCGGCGAATTCGTTCCCGCCTCGTGCTTCCCCAAGCCGCACAGCGCGGACTCACGTCCGCGGCTCTGAGTGCCGCCCGCGCGCGTCTTCCTCGCGATGCCGCTGCATCTCACTTGGCACATCAAACCGCGGCCGCCCCCCACGGCACTCCCGCCAACCCCGCTGCGCTATACTCCAAAAAAGCGCATTCCGCGACCGGAAACCACGGGAAAGGAACCACTGCATGGCGGATCGGCCCAGCGCCGCGGCTACGCTCAGCGTGATCATCGTCGACGACGAGCAACTGGCTCGCGACGAACTCGCTTTTCTGCTGAAATCGTTCCCGCAGGTTCAGGTCGTCGCCGCGGCCGCCAACGGCCTCGACGCCGTTGAACTGATCGCCAAACACTCGCCCGACCTGGTTTTCCTCGACGTTCAGATGCCCGGGCTCGACGGCCTGGGCGTGGTGCGCACCTTGATGGAATCGGGCGGCGATCTGCCGCATTTCATCTTCGCAACTGCCTATGATCAATATGCAGTGGAAGCCTTCGAGGTCAACGCCGTCGACTACCTGCTTAAACCCATCGAAAAAGAGCGCCTGGCGGTTTCCCTCGAGCGTATCCAGAAGCGCCAGGAGGGCCAGGCGCAAAACGCCAGCCGCATGGAGCAGTTGCTGGCCCGCATTCAGAGCACCGTCGGCCCGCGCACCAAGCTGCTGGTCAACGCCCAGAACCGCATGTTCCTGGTCGACGCCGCCGACATCATCTATGCCACGATTCAGGACGGCCTGATTACCGTCGTCTCGGCTCACATCGAAGGCCAGTCCAACTACCGCACCATCGAAGAGCTGCAATCGAATCTCGACCCCTCGATGTTCTGGCGCGTGCACCGCTCCTACCTGGTCAACATCAACCGCATCAAGGAAGTGGTGCCCTGGTTCAAGTCGAGCTATCAGCTCCGCATGAGCGACAAGCGCCAAACCGAAATCCCGGTCAGCCGCGCCCAAACCAAGCGCCTCCGCGAGCTCTTCAAGCTCTAAGCAAGCCCACCCAGTGGTGCAGGCCTCCGGCCTGTACAAACCGCCGCGCGCCATCTCGATTGCCGCGCCCAAAAGGCACCGAAGCCAGACCGCCACCCGTGGAGCGAACCCCCAGATTCGTCGCCTCGCGATACGTCGCGAGGTCTCCGCACATTTTTTGAAACGACTCCGCGATCCAAGCCAAAAGCCAACCCAAAATCCACCCCAGCCCAGGAACATACTAAGATCGTTCGAAACCAACCATGTATCCAACCCACCGAGCAATCGCCACAAGAACCTCGCCCCCCAACGCAACCCGGCCTGCCCTGGCGGCATTCACCGCCGTGCTGTTGCTCGCCGCCTGCTCCAGCACGAACGAATCCAAAGGCCCCTACGACACCGACCCAAAAGAACCCGCCGCCGCTCTCCAATCCTTTCAACTCGTCAACGGTTTCCGCCTCGAGCTGTTCGCTGCCGAGCCCGATGTTGTCGATCCGGTCGAAATGGCATTCGACGAGAACGGCAATGCCTACGTCGCCGAAATGCTCGACTATCCCTTCGACCCCAAGGAAGGCGAGCAGCCCCGCAGCCGCATTCGCTTCCTCGAAGACACCGACGGCGACGGCCGCGCCGACAAGGCCACCATCTTCGCCGACCACCTGCTGCAAGTCTCTTCGGTGCTGCCCTGGAAGGGTGGAATTCTGGCGACCTCGGCCCCCGACATCCTCTACTTGAAGGACACCGATGGCGACCACAAGGCCGACCTGCGCGAAGTCTGGTTCACCGGTTTCGAAGGCCACACCGTTTCGCCCGAAAGCCGCGTGGCGAATCTGCGTTTCGGCATCGACAACTGGATCTACGCCGCCAACAACGGCCGTCCGGGCGAAATCACTTCGCCCAAATGGCCGGACCGTCCGGCCGTCATTGTGCGCGGCTACGACTTCCGGTTCAATCCGCTGACGGGCGAATTCGCGCCCGCCGCCGGCCCGACGCAGTTCGGCATGTCGTTCAACGAATGGGGCGACCGCTTCATGTCGCAGAACACCATTCACCTGCGCCACGCCGTGCTGCCGGCCCGCTACGTGCTCGCCAACCGTTTCTACACGCCGCGCTCGATGTTGCAGTATGTCCCCCAGGACAACCCGGGCGAAAGCTGGATCTATCCGTTGACCAAGCCGCAGCAATGGCGCATCGAGCGCACCGAAGCGCGCCAGCAGCGCTACGACGAAACGCAACCCGGGCGCAAGGAACTCGTCGGCGGCCATTTCACCGCCGCCACCGGCGCCACCGCCTATCTCGGCGACGCTTTCCCCGCCGACTACCGCGGCAACGTCTTTGTCGCCGACGCCAACGGCAGCCTGGTGCACCGCGACATTCTCAAGCCCTCGGGCGCCACCTTCGTCGCCCAGCGCTGGCCCGCCGACCGCGAGATGCTGGCTTCGAGCGACGTTTGGTTTCGCCCGGTCAATTTCGCCAATGCCCCCGACGGCAACCTCTACATCCTCGATTTCTATCGCGAATACATCGAAGAGCCGGTGTCGATTCCCGAAGCGATCAAGCAGCGGCTGCACCTGGATTTCTATCGCGGTAACGACCGCGGCCGGATCTATCGCCTCGCTCCGGCCAAGCCGGCGAGCGGCCGCGGGCTGCAGGCCGGGCTCGGCTCGGCTTCGATCCAGACGCTGGTCGCTACCCTGGAGCATCCCAACGGCTGGCATCGCCTCACCGCGCAGCGTCTGTTGCTCGAACGCCAGGACCCCGCCGCCGTGCCGCTTCTTGAAAAGCTGGCCGCGGAAAGCGAGAGCCCGCTTGGGCGCCTACATGCTCTGTGGACCCTCGAAGGACTCGGCGCCCTCAACCCCGCGCAGGTAGCCGCCGCTCTCAAGGATGCCGACGGTCACGTCCGCCGCCAGGCGATTCGCCTTGCCGAGCCGTTTCAGCCCGGCATGGAATCGGCCATCCTCGCGCGCGCCTCCGACTCCGACGCCAAAGTGCAGTTCCAACTCCTGCTGAGTTTGGGACAGATCCCCGGCAACGAACGGCCGCTGGCGGCGCTGGCCGCCGAACACGTCGACGATCCCTGGTTTCGTGCCGCCGCCTTGCTGTCGGTGCGCGACCGCCCGTTGCAAATGCTTACCCGGCTACTCAACAGCCACGCCGGGGTTTTCGACAACCCGCCGGACGACGCCAATCGCCCGGCTGACGCCAATCTCGACGATGCCGCGTCGAAGGAAAGCCCAGCCGCCGCCCGGCGGGCGCTGCTGAGCGGGATCGCCTCCATCCTCGGTGCCCGCCGCAACCTCGACGAGCTGCGCATGTTCCTGATCACCCTCGACGGCAGCCGCCCGCTGCGGCCCGCCGCCTGGCGCTCGGCACTGCTGACCGGCCTCGCTTCGGGCCTATCGATCGAAGGTGGCCGCGGCCTGCGCGTACCCTCGGTCGCCCCGGTGTTGGCCCGGCTTCTGGCCGACCCTTCCGAGCAGGTCCGCGACGCCGCCTTCGAGGTGGCCCCCTACTTTCATCTGCCGGGCATGGTTCGCGACGCCCTGGCGGCGGCGGCCAGCGACGAAATCTCCCTCGATCGCCGCGAGCGCGCCGTCGGGTTCCTGCGGGGCGGCGACTTTGCCGCGGTCGCCCCGGTGCTGGGGGAAATCCTCGCTTCACCGGCACCGCCGGAGCTGCAGACCGCCGCCATCGCCACGCTCTCCGCATTCGACGACCCCAGCGTGCCCGGCCGCATTCTGGCCGGCTGGGGCGGCTATGGGCCCGCGGTTCGCGCCCGGGCCGTCGAAGCTCTACTCGGCAACCGCAACTGGGCCGGAGCCTTGCTCGATGCGGTCGAACAGCAAAAAATTGGCGCGGCGGCGATCGACCCGGTCGCCCGTATTCGCCTCACCCAGTACCCCGACTCTGCCTTACGCGAACGCGCCGCGCGCCTGCTACGGGAGCAGGTTCGCGACCGGGCCCAGGTGATCGAGGCCTACCACGACGTGCTAGACCTGCCCAGCGACCTCGCCCACGGCCGCCAGGTCTTCAACGACCATTGCGCCAAGTGCCACCTGCCTCGCGGCGAGCGCGGCCGGATCGGCCCCGACCTTTCCGGCATCAACAACCGCAGTAAGGAAGAGCTGCTCACCCACATCCTCGACCCCAGCTTCGAGATCCAGCCCAACTACACCAACTACATCGTCGTGGCCAAAAACGGCCGCGTCTACGACGGGCTGTTGTCGGGCGAAACCGCCACCGCGGTCACTCTGCGGGGAGAATATGAGGACGTCACGATTCCGCGCCGCGACATCGAAGAGATACGGGCCTCGGAGGTCTCACTGATGCCCGAAGGCCTGGAGTCCGAGCTCGACCACCAGGCCCTAGCCGACGTCATCGCCTATCTGCGCGCCGGGCTGTAAGGGGCGTGACGGGCACGCGCCGCAATCGGCGGCGACTCAGCCCACCCGCATTCTGCCCCCATCCGCACTCAGAGCCGCGGGCGTTAGCTAAACGGTGGCGCGGGCCTCCGGCCGACCGCGTCGCCGTAAACGGCGACGTTCTCTGGTGCTCGATTTGGACCGGGGGTGGGCGTTGAGGTTTTTGTGTGTTTTGGCGGTGAGATCGGAGTGCCTTGCGCGTTTCCCCTGAAGATTGAATAACTTGCGGTCGCCGCGCGCTTACGCGCGCGGCTTGGATTGGCTTGCGGTAGGAATTCCGGCGGCGGTGGTCGGGGCCGTGGCAGTGCGGGGAAGCGGGCAGTACGTCGACCCGAGGTCGACACCGCCGGCTGCAAGCCCGCGCCACTGCTGGGGCACACTGCTGGGGCACGCGTGCCACACCGTTGCGACATCGTTGAAGGCCCGTGCCACCCAGCGCTGGTCGCACTGGATTGCGCCGGCTGGTAGCCCGCGCCACGGTGCGGCGGCCCTGAAGCGGCCTTTTGCACCTCCTTGTGGTGGGTCTATCCGGATCTGTGCTACACTAGCGCTATCAATTCCAATCCGGCCGCGTCCAGCGGCCTACGACGCACAACAGGGTCCTGCCAAGATCGCGTCGTTTTAATCACCTCTTACCTGTCGCTGTTGTATAGGTCTGAACGAGTACGGTTCGCGAATGAGTTCGCTAGAACCGCTGGGAGAGCCCCTCTTTTTCTTTATGTCTGAAACAAGTTCCCGGCCGAATGCCGGATTTCTGCAGTTTTCGCTGCATCCCCACGTCCAGCGCGGACTGGAGGCGATTGGTTTTTCGGAACCGCGCACGATCCAGGCGCAGACGATTCCAGCAGGGCTGGAAGGACGTGACGTTCTGGGCCTGGCCCAGACTGGTACCGGCAAAACCGCGGCTTTTGTTGTCCCGATCCTGGAGCGCCTACTCGCGCAGCGCCGGCCCGGACCGCGGGCTCTGATCGTGGCTCCTACGCGCGAGTTGGCGACGCAGATTCAAGTCGAACTGCGGGCGCTGGCAAAGTTCACGGGCTTGCGATCGGTTACGATTTTCGGTGGCGTACCCGCCAATATCCAGATTCGCGATTTGAAGACCCGGCCCGACATTCTGGTGGCCTGCCCGGGCCGCCTGCTCGATTTGTACGAGCGCGGCGCCGTCAAGCTGGGTGGAATCGAGGTTGTCGTCCTCGATGAAGCCGATCACATGTTCGACATGGGCTTTCTGCCCGATGTACGGCGCATCCTGACGGCGCTGCCCGAAAAGCGGCAGAGCTTGCTGTTTTCGGCGACCATGCCGGCGGCGGTCCGTTCGCTGGCCGACAGTCTGCTCAACAAGCCGCACGTGGTCGAGCTGGTGAGCTCGAAACCGCCGGCGACCATCGAGCACGCTTTATACCCCGTGGCGGCCACGCAGAAGTTCGAGCTGCTGCAGCACTTGCTGGCCGACGACGGGTTCACGTCCGCAATCGTGTTTTCGCGGACCAAACACCGCGCCAAGCGGCTCGCCGAACAGCTCAGCCGCAGCGGGCACGGCGCGGTCGCGCTGCAGGGCAACATGACCCAAGCGCAGCGCGACAAAGCCATGGCCGGGTTCCGCGACGGTAAGTTCGACGTTCTGGTGGCGACCGACATCGCCGCCCGCGGCATCGACGTCGCGCATGTTTCTCATGTCATCAACTTCGATATGCCGGCCACGATCGATGCCTACACGCACCGCATCGGCCGCACCGGCCGCTCCGAGCGCAGCGGCAAGGCTTACACGCTGTTTTCGAGCGAAGACCTGCCGAACGTTCACGCCATCGAACGCAAACTGGGGTCGTCGATCAGCCGCCGCAAGGTGCCTGGATTCGAAGGGACGCTGTTTGCGGGAGGCATCGAGCGGCGCCGCCGCAGCGGACGCCGGGCGTCGTCCTAGCCGACACGGCCGGTACACGGCTCGGGTCGTTGTACGCATCCGGGCCCGGCACGTCCGCAAGTGACGGGCTCCGGCGATTGAATCCACAGGGGAGTGGCGACACGACCGCTCCCCACTCGCATCATCCCGCTCGATTCCCTCGTTAGCGATTTCCGCATAAGCCGCATTCCGCGGCGTCGCGCCACCAGGCCCGCACTTGGCCCAGCCGGCAACAAAGCACGAAGACAGAGCCGCTGGCGGAAGCCCGCAGGCCGAATTGGCTCGAAGCATGGGTGCCTGCCGGGCCGGGCATAGTGGGTCGCACCGCAAAGCACTGCCCACCGCGGAACGCCTGGCATCCCCGTCCGCCAACTTCCGTGGCGGACTCGGCCCGCGGGCTTCCGCCGGCGGCTCTGATTTCGTGGGTCTTGCTTCGGTGGCGGCGACTTCCAGCCCTGCGGTTCTGTGACGCGCTGTGGCCCTGTGACTCTCTGTGGCACTAAGGCTGTGCGAACGGCGGGGTTTCTAGTCCGCCTGCGTTCCTGGCTTCGCGATGCAGTAGAGATACTCGGATGTGCGGATGAAAATCTGGTTCTTTGCGATCGCCGGCGAGGCCAGTGTGTAGTTGTTCAGCTTGTTGACTGACAGAATTTCGAACTTGTCGCCGGCCTTGAACACCGTCGTCGAGCCGTCTTCGCTCACGGCGTAGACCTTGCCATCGGCCAGCACGGGCGAGGCGCTGTAGGTTCCCGACTCGAGGCGGCTGCGGTCCCACACCGTGCTGCCGTCGCTGACGCGCAGGCAGATCGCGATGCCGCGGTCGTCGACGATGTAGAGGCGTTCGCCGTCGGTGGTCGGCGTGGGGACGTCGGGGCCGTACTCGGTCGACCAGAGGCGGTGCGAACGGGTGACGTCACCCTTGCCGTCGCCGCGATAGGCCAGAAAGGGGCGGCGCCGGCTGGGTGCGAGCACAATGTCGTCGACGACCAGCGCGGACGCGATCGTGCGGTAGTCGCTTTCCTGGTTGGGAATCAGCCCTCCGCCGCGCCAGATTTCCTTGCCGGTCTTGAGATCGTGCGCGGTGACGTAGCCGCCGCCGGCGACGATCAGGCGCGACTCGCCGCCGAACTGCTGCAAAGTCGGCGTCGAATAGGAATCGGGGGATTCCGCCGCCGCGTCGGTGGCGCGGTCGACCTTCCAGAGAGTGCGGCCCGTGGCCGCGTCGGCGGCAAACACGTAGGAGGGATCGTCGGTCTTCATCCCCTGCAGCACCTGAATATAGAGGACGCCCTGGTGCAGCAGCGGCGACGAGCCGTATCCGAAATTGAGGCCGAACGCGCCATATTCCTGCTCGATCTCGCGCTTCCAGATTTCGTTGCCTTCGAAGTCGAAACAACTCAGGCGGCCCGTGCCGGTCATCACCCAGACGTGCTTCCCGTCGGTCACCGGCGAGGGCGACGCCATGTTCTGCTTCATCTGCATGTTGTTGCCCGCACCGATCACTTTTTGCCAGCGGACCTTGCCGTCTTTGCGCTGGATCGCCAACAGCAAAATCTCGTCGTAGCCGTTGAACCTCGACAGCGCCGAGCGGATGGCCTGGCGCACGTAGCCGCCTTCGCCGGTGGTGGAAAAGCCTTCCTGGGCGGAGGTGACGAAGACCGTGTCTTCCCAGACGACCGGCGTGGCGGCGCTCCAACTGGGCAACTTGGTGCGCCAGACGATGTTTTCGGTTTCGCTCCAGCTTACGGGCAGACCGCGGGCGGCGGTGCTCGTCCCGTTGAGGTGTGGCCCGCGCCACTGCGGCCAGTTTTCGGCGGACTCGGTGGGTTCGGCCGGTTCGGCTGCAAGCAGAGGAGATGCCAACGAAGCCGTTGACAGGCTCAGCAGCACGGCCATGCCGAGCCGCGGGAGTGTTGCGGCCGAACGCGTTGCCGATCGCATAGGAGTTCTCCTGGAAGCTGCCCGCCATGATAACAGGTCGTGTTTTGCAGTTTGGCGAAGGAGGAGGACACGTCGCGAGGACTCGCGATGCAGCGTCGGCGTGAACGCCGACGTTCTCCAGCCACTGCTGCCTGTGCCGCGGCAACCCGCAACCGAGGCCAGCCCCCGCCCTCCACTGCCCCGAATCCCGAAAACAGAGCCGCAGGCGTAACGCCTGCGGCTCTGTTTTCGCGAGTCTCGCGGTTCTGATCTGTCGCGACTTCGGTCCCGGTGTGGTTCGTCGTTTGCCGGATGTGCTGTTGGAGTTCTCTACAGCGGCGTTGTGAAATACCACGGCCACTGTAAGTCGTTTGCCTTCCTGCGCTCAGGCCGCAACGTTTGATTTCTCCTCAGTTGCACCGTTGTATTCCTCAACGGCCGCTTCGACCGGGCCTTCGGCGGCTTTCTCTTACCTAGCTGTAAACCATTCCATCCAAACAAGTTATTTATTTTCACAAAAAACACAAGCAGGCGGATTTCTGGCCCCTGGCGTGCCCTATTCCTAAGTGAATTCAGGCTGAACCCAAGCAAAGAGTCAGCCAGGAGGTGTGCCATGACAGTCATTCTGATTCTCTTCACGTTCGCGGTCTTCATCCTGATCGACTACTGGATGTCGTACAAGGAGGCGCAGGGAATGGTGGTCGCAAAAGCCGCGGCGAAACCCGCGCTGGCAGTCGAGCCGAACTTTGTCGAGGGATTTCTGGTGCCCGAGGGCGTGCGATACCACGCCGGACACGGTTGGGTCGCCGCCGAGCGGCCGCACCTGGCGAGGGTAGGCATGGACGAGTTCGCGGCCGCGCTGGCGGGCAAGGTCGACCGCATCGAACTGCCCAAACCCGGCACCTGGATCCGCCAGGGGCAGAAGGCCTGGAAACTGTTCCGCAATGGCCAGGCCGTCGAGATGGTTTCGCCGATGGAAGGCGAAGTCGTCGAAGTGAACGCGGACGCGATCGCCGATCCGGTGCTGGTCCGCCAGGACCCTTACGGCAGCGGCTGGCTGATGCGTATTCACGTGCCCGATGAAGAAGGCACGACCCGCAATCTGATCCCGAAAAACCTGGTGGCCGGCTGGATGCGCGACACCGCGCAACGGCTCTACGGACTGCAACCGCAACTGGCGGGCGCAGTGGCGGCCGAAGGGGGACGGCCGGTGGAAGACATCGCGGCCGCGCTCGGCGCCCAAAGCTGGAAGCAGCTCGCCGCCGGGTTCTTCCTGACCGAGTAGGAGGGGCGCGGGCCCCTCGCTCCGGCCGCTCTGCCCAAGACAAACCGGGAGATGAGAAATGCCGCAAATCCCTACAAAGGCCAGCGCCGAATCACCCAACAGTCGCCGCGGCGTCGCGACGCCTGCTAGTAACCACCTTGAAATCAGTCATCTGTGGACGTCTCGCCGGTGGCAGAGCAATTGCACGATTCCACGCTAGAAACGCTACAGCCTCGAGATCGCGTTCGAACAGTGGGCCGTGTGGGAGGTAGCGATGAGCAAAGCGATCCTCTATGACATCACGAAATGCATCGGCTGCAGGCAGTGCGAAGCCGCCTGCGCCGAGCATTGGGGCTTGCCCTACGAAGAACCGGTGGCGAGCCAGGAGAAGCTCTCCGAGCACAAGCTGACCGCCGTCCGCAGCTACCCCGAAGGACATTTCAGCCGCAAGCTGTGCATGCACTGCGCCGACCCGACATGCGTGTCGGTCTGCCCGGTGGGGGCATTCGAAAAGACCAGCCTGGGGCCGGTGATCTACGACGAAGACAAGTGCATCGGCTGCCGCTATTGCATGTTGGCCTGCCCGTTCGAAGTGCCGGTGTATGAGTGGACGCACGTGCTGCCGCGCGTTCGCAAGTGCGACATGTGCCACGAGCGGCTCGAAAAGGGCGAGCCGACGGCCTGCTCGGAGGCCTGCCCGACCGAGGCCACCATCACGGGCGACCGCGACGAGTTGATCGCCGAGGCGCACCGGCGCATCGCCGAAAGCCCCGGCGACTACTACCACCACGTCTACGGAATCCAGGAAGTCGGCGGCACCTCGGTGCTGATGCTCTCGCCGGTTCCGTTCGACGAGCTTGGCATGAGGACCGATCTGCCACAAGGGCCGCTGCCCAGCCTCACCTGGCAGGCGCTCTCTCACGTGCCCGATGTCGTTTCGGTGGGCAGCGTGCTGCTGGGCGGCGTCTGGTGGATCACCCATCGCCGCGAAGAAGTGGAAGCCGCCGAAGGCAAGCCGGAGACCCCCAGCAAGGAGAAGCAGCAATGACCACGAAACTTCGCATGCCGCGCCCGACGTTCTGGCAAGCGGTGTTTGCCGTCTTGATGGCCGCCGGGCTCTACGCAACCTACCTGCGCTTCTTCCATGGGCTCGGCGCCGCCACCAATCTGACAGACGGATTCCCCTGGGGACTCTGGATCGGCTTCGACGTGCTGTGCGGCGTCGGCCTGGCCGCCGGCGGATTCACGCTGGTCGCCGTCGTCCATATCTTCAACATCGAGCGCTACCGGCCGATCCTGCGGCCGACGATCCTGACCGCGTTTCTGGGCTACGTGCTGGTGATCGTGGCGCTGCTGTTCGACCTTGGCAGGCCCTACCGCATCTGGCACGCGCTGGTGATGTGGAATCCGCGCTCGGTGATGTTCGAAGTGGCTTGGTGCGTGATGCTCTACACGACCGTGCTGATGCTGGAGTTCATCCCAGTGGTTTTCGAGCAACTGCGCTGGAGCAAGGCGCTGCGCTGGATGCGCGTGATTTCGGTGCCGCTGGTGATCGCCGGAGTGATCCTCTCGACGCTGCATCAGTCTTCGCTAGGCAGCCTGTACCTGATCGTCCCCGAAAAGCTTTACCCGCTGTGGTACTCGCCGATGCTGCCGGTGATGTTCTTCCTGTCGGCGATTTGCGTCGGCCTGGCGATGATGATTTTCGAGTCGTGGCACAGCAGCAAGGCGTTCGGCAAGCAACTGGAGTTGCCGCTGCTGGCGAGCATGGCGCGCGTGCTGGCGGTGCTGCTGGCCTTCTATCTCTCGATCCGCTTCGTCGATCTGGTGCATCGCGACGTGTTGTCGCTGGTGCTGGCGCCGCGTGTCGAGACTTATCTGTTCGGCCTGGAGATCGCCCTGCTGTTGCTGCCGATGCTGCTGCTGTTCCGGCGGCGGGTGCGGCTCAATCCGCGAGCGCTTTACGCCTGCTCGGTGATGGTGGTGTTCGGCTTTGTGACCAACCGGCTCAACGTTTCGGTGACCGGCATGGAAGCCAACGCCGGCATCGCCTATGTGCCGCGCTGGACCGAAGTCGCGGTGACGCTGGCGATCATCGCCGTCGGCTTCGCGGTGTTCCGCCTAGCGGCGCAATATCTGCCGATCTTCGAGCCCACCGGCGCCGCCGAACGGCCGCGGGAGAGAGGGGCTGTCGCCGGGCTGCCGGCCCCGACAGTCGGTTGAACGATGTCGTATGAGCTATGGCGCCGGCGAATCACGGGCGATGTGGCGGTGAAGCTTGCGCTCTGTCTGATCGTCAGCATCATCCTGCCCTTCGCCCTGTTCGGCTATTGGAACCTGCGCCTGCAGCGGCAACACTCCGAACGGCTGGTACTCGAATGGGCGCAGCGCATCAGCGACCTGATGCGCCACGGCACGCGCTACCAGATGCTGCGCAATGACCGCGAGGCGCTCTACCAGTTCATCCGCACCGTCGGCAGCGAACCGGGCGTCAAGCGGCTGCGCGTTTACAACGAAGAGGGCCGCATCAGCTTTTCGACGACCGCGTCGGAAGTCGGCCGCAAGGTCGACACCAATTCCTCGGCCTGCCACCCCTGCCACGTCGACGGACCGCCGGCGGTTCGCAAGCTCGACCGCTCGCGCATTTTTTCCGAGAACGGTGAGCGCGTTCTGGAGCTGATCCAACCGATCGAAAACGAGGCCGCCTGCTCAAGCGCGGTTTGCCACGGGCATCCTCCGGGGCGGCGCGTGCTGGGCGTGCTAAGCACCGACCTGTCGCTGGCCGACGTCGATGCGCAACTGGCGGCGCACCAGCGGCAACAGTTGCTGTTCACCGGGCTGGCGATCGTGCTGGTGTGCGCCACCAGCATGGGTTTCGTCTGGAAGGTCATTCGCAAGCCGGTGCGCGAGTTGACAGCGGGGACCGAAAAAGTTTCGGGGGGCGATCTGCGGCATCGCCTGGCGGTGCGCTCCGACGACGAGCTCGGCCAACTGGCGGCGTCGTTCAACCAGATGACCGCCGACCTCGAACGCGCCAACGCCCAGGTGGCGAACTGGACGCACACGCTCGAGCAACGCGTGGCCGGGAAGACGCGCGAGCTCGAGTCGGTGTACGAATCGCTGCTGGCCACCGAAAAGATGGCGTCGCTGGGTAAGCTGGCGGCGGCGGTGGCGCACGAGGTCAATAACCCGCTGTTTGGAATCCTCACCTACGCGCGGCTGATCCGCAAAGAGCTCGAGAAACCCGAGTGCGACGCGCCGGCGCGGGCCGCCATGGTCGAGCAGGTCAAGACGATCGAGCACGAGATCCACCGCTGCGGCCAGATTATGCGCAATCTGCTGACGTTCGCGCGCCAGGCGCCGGTCGAGCAGGCGCCGCAGAATCTCAACGAGCTGATCGAGCGCGCGGTGAAGCTGGTGCAGCATCAGTCCCAGTTGCAATCGATCGAGCTGACCGAGTCGCTCGATCCGGGCATTCCGGAAACCTATTGCGACGGCGGCAAGATTCAGCAGGTCATTCTGGTGCTGCTGGCCAACGCCGTCGAGGCGATGCAGCGCGGCGGGCGCCTGGAGGTCCGCAGCGAATTCGATGCGGCCGCGGGGGTGGCTCGCGTGCGGGTCGAGGACAGCGGTCCCGGCATCGCGCCAGAGATTCTGCCGCGCCTGTTCGACCCGTTTTTTACTACCAAGGACAACACCCAGAACACCGGACTTGGCCTGGCCATCGCCCGCAGCATCGTCGAGCAGCACGGCGGCGCGATCGCGGTGCGCTCGACTCCGGGCGAGGGCACCGAGTTCGCTGTAACCCTGCCGCTTCATGCGCGGCAGGGGGAGGAAGCCGCCGTAACGGCCGGCCGCCAAGCAGAAGAAGGCGTGAGATGAACACCACAGCGCAGAACGAATCCCAAGGCCGCATCCTGATCGTCGACGACGAGACGGTCGTGCGGGAGTCGCTGACAAGCTGGTTTCGGGGCGAAGGTTTCGAAGTGCTGGCCGTCAACGGGGCGCACGAAGCGTTGGAAAAAGTTCGCAAGAGCGATTGGGAGCTGGCGCTGCTCGACATCAAGATGCCGGGCATGGACGGCATGGATCTGATGGACCGGCTCCGCCAGATCGATCCCGAGTTGATCCTGATCGTGATGACCGGCTATGCCTCGGTCGAGACCGCGATTCGGGCGCTGAAAGGCGGCGCTTACGACTACGTCACCAAGCCGGTCGATCCCGACGAGCTGCTGCATCTGACGCGCAACGCGCTCGAACATCATCGCGCCAAGCAGGAAGTCGTTCGCCTGCGAGAGAACCTGCGCGAGGTCTCTCCGCAATCCGATCTGATCGGCAAGAGCACGCCGATGAAGCGAGTCTACGAGCTGATTCAGATGGTGGGGCCGACCGATTCGACGGTGCTGATCACCGGCGAGAGCGGCACGGGCAAGGAGCTGGTCGCGCGCGCCATCCACGGCGCCAGCGCGCGGCGCAACATGCCGATGGTGACCATCCACTGCGGCGCATTGACGGAAACGCTGCTCGAAAGCGAGCTGTTCGGGCACGAACGCGGCGCCTTCACCGGCGCGCAGCAGCGCAAGAAAGGCAAGTTCGAGGTCGCCGAGGGCGGCACGGTGTTTCTGGACGAGATCAGCGACATCAGCCTCAAGATGCAAACCGACCTGCTGCGCGTACTGCAGGAGAAGGAGATCATGCGGGTCGGCAGCAATCAGGCGATTCACGTCGACTTCCGCTGCATCGCGGCCACCAACAAAGACCTGCAGGAGCTGGTGAAGGCCGGCTCGTTTCGGCCCGACCTTTTCTACCGGCTCAACGTGGTGTCGATCGAGTTGCCCCCGCTGCGCGAGAGGCGTGACGATATTCCTCTGCTGGTGAACCATTTCGTGGAGCAGTTCGCCACTTCGATGAGCCGGCCGACGCCGCGGGTGGCTCCGGCTGCCATGGAACTGCTGCTCGGCTACGAATGGCCCGGCAACGTGCGCGAGCTCGAAAACGCCGTCGAGCGCGCCATGGTCATCGGCCAGCGAGAGGCGCTCGAGCCCAGCGACTTTCCGTTCCAGATGCACCCGGCGGCGCCGCAGAGCGGCCGTTCGCTCGACGACATCGAGCGCGTGCACATCGAGCGCGTTCTCGAAGAGACGTCGTGGAACCTGTCGCGCACCGCGCGGATCCTGGGCATCGACCGCACCACGCTCTACAACAAGCTCAGACGCTACGGGATGAAGCGACAGGAGTCCGCCCCCGAATGAAGGCTGTGGAGTTTGTGGCGCTGCGCGACACGAGCCCGGCGGGTTCGTGGGGCGGCCCCGCAACCTCCCTGGATACGTTGGACGAGTTGGCCGCAGCGGTGGCGAGCGTGCTACACATCTCCTGCCGCGTGCGGACCGAGCCGTTCGATATTGCGTTCGCTTTCGACCCGGCGCGACGCCAATATCATTCGACGGCGGTGCTGGCCCGGCTGCAGCCGCTCAACGGAGAACGCGTCCGTAGGCTGGGGATCACCGCGCTCGATCTCTACGTGCCGGTGCTGACGTTCGTGTTCGGCGAGGCGCAGGTCCCCGGCCATTGCGCGGTGATCTCGGCGCACCGTTTGCGCGAGGAATTCTACGGCCTGCCCTGCAACCCACCCCTACTGCGCGAACGCCTGACCAAAGCCGCACTCCACGAACTCGGCCACACCTTCGGCCTGCGGCATTGCGACGACTGGCAGTGCGTGATGGCTTCGACACATGCCGTCGAGCGTCTGGATTTGAAGGCGGCGGCGTTCTGCCGCGGCTGCCGCCGGCTGCTGAACGCGGCGCCGGTATAGACGGCGTCGTTCGAGACAGGCAGGATTGTCTATCCCACCTGGGCGCTATCATGAAGGGCATGCGCGTCAACTCGATATGGCTTTCGCTTTGCGCTGGCTTTCTTCTTTCCTGTGGCGCCTCTATGGAAACGACAACCGCTCCAATGGAAACCTATCCCCGGCAGGACCTGCACTCTTATTCCAACCCCGATGAAATCGTGGTGAAGCACGTCGCTCTCGATCTCGACGTCGATTTCGAGACCAAGGCGCTGCGAGGTTTCGTCACTCTTGACGTGGAACGTAAGGCGGATGCAACCAAGCCGCTGGTGCTCGATACGCGCGACCTGACCATCGGCAAAGTCGAGACGTCGAGCGACGGCAAGGCCTTTGCGGAAACCGCGTTCGAGGTCGGCGCCGCCGACAAGATCCTGGGCGCGCCGCTGCGCATCACCGTTCCCGACAGCGCGACGCAGGTGCGCGTGCATTATTCGACCGCGCCAACCGCCAGCGGCTTGCAATGGCTCGAACCGGCGCAGACGGCCGGCAAGAAGCTGCCCTTTCTGTATTCGCAGTCGGAGGCAATCCACGCACGCAGTTGGGTCCCGCTACAAGACTCGCCCGGGGTCCGCGTGACCTACGACGCGGTGATTCACACGCCGAAGAATCTGGTGGCGGTGATGAGCGCCGAAATGGAACCCGCCGGCTCCGAACCGAAGGGCGAATACAAATTTCACATGCCGCAGGCGATTCCTTCTTACCTGATCGCGCTGGCGGTCGGCGACCTCGCCTTCGAGCCGATGAGCGAGCGCACGGGAGTGTGGTCGGAGCCGTCCGTGGTAGGCCGCGCGGCCAAGGAATTCGACGACACCGAGAAGATGATGCAGGCGGTGGAGAAGCTTTACGGCCCCTACCGTTGGGGGCGCTACGACATTCTGGTGCTGCCGCCGAGTTTTCCCTTCGGCGGCATGGAGAACCCGCGGCTCACCTTCGCCACGCCCACGGTGCTGGCCGGCGACAAGAGCCTGGTGAGCCTGGTGGCGCACGAGCTGGCGCATTCCTGGTCGGGCAATCTGGTCACCAACGCTACCTGGCGTGATTTCTGGCTCAACGAGGGCTTCACGGTCTACCTCGAGACGCGCATCCAGGAATTGGTGTTTGGCGAGCGACGCGCCGATATGGAGGCGGCGCTCGAAGTCGAGGAAATGAAGCAAGAGATGAAGGGCCTCGAACCCCGCGACCAGGTGCTCTACATCGACCTGGCCGGGCGCGATCCCGATGCGGGTTTCACACAGATTCCTTACATCAAGGGGATGCTGTTTCTGCGCACCATCGAGAAGGCCGTCGGCCGCGAAACGTTCGACGCCTTCCTGCGCGGCTACTTCGATCATTTCGCGTTCCAGAGCATCACCACCGGCGATTTCCTCGACTATCTCAACGCGAACCTGCTAAGCAAGCAACCGGGGCTGGCTGAGAAGTTGGACATCCACCAATGGATTCACGAGCCGGGCCTGCCCGACAATGCGGCGCTGCCCGTTTCGGATGCACTGCAGCAGGTGGGGGCGCAGGCCAAGGCCTGGATCGCGGGCCAGACCGAGCTCGCGAAGATTCCCACGGCTCAGTGGGCCACGCAAGAGTGGCTGCACTTCCTGCGTTCTCTGCCCGACCAGCTTTCGGCCGAGCAGATGCGGCAACTCGATACCACGTTTGGGTTGACCGCGTCCGGAAACGCCGAGATCGCCGACCAGTGGCTGCTGATGGCCGTGCGCAACGGCTACGAACCGGCCTACGCACGGCTGGAGGAGTTTCTCACCACCGTTGGGCGCCGCAAGTTCCTCAAACCGCTCTACGAGGAGCTGGCCAAAACGCCCGAAGGCAAGGAGCGCGCGTTGCGGATCTACAAGAAGGCCCGCAGCGGCTATCACCCGATCTCGCAAGCGACCATCGACGAGATGTTGGGGGTCGACGGGAAGTAGCGGCGGCCGGCGCTACAGGGACGAAGCGGCTGCGTCGTAGGCCAAGCGACCACAGAGCCGCGGGGGGGAGCCCGCGGGCTGTATGGAGCGAGTGCCCCTGGGGACAGTCACCGTGTTTCGCGACATGCAGACCCCGCAAACGACCGAAAAACCGTGTCGCGAAACATGGTGACTGTCCCCGACCGGCAGATCGCTGAGGTCTGGCGGCCCGCACCCTCCCGGGTGCGGCTCTGTTTTCTCAATTCGTGGATTCGCGGGTGGGGCTTCTCTTTTGCGGGTTGTTTCCGTTGCGTCTACGTGCCCGATTTGGCGAAGCAATATAGTGCGCTCTTGGTGCGCAGGTAGATGCGCCCGTCGAGGATCACCGGCGTGGCGCGGACCTCTTCGCCCATGTCGTTGGCCTGGATCGCTTCCCAGTCGGGGCCCGCCTGGATCACCGAAACCACACCCGGCTCGCTGGCCATGAAGATCTTGCCGTCGGCCGCTACCGGCGAAGAAAAATAACGGTCCATCGAAGCGCGCAGGCGCCCCTGCTTGCGCACTTCCCCGGTCTCGGCATCGAGAGCGGTAACGATGCCGCCGTCTTTGACCATGTAGAGCAGGCCGCCGTAGAGCAGCGGCGACGGCACGTTGGGCAGGCTCTTGTAGTACTTCCATTTCACGGCGGTCTTGGTCATGTCGCCCTTGCCGCCCAGCCGGATCGCCTGCATCGAGTTCACCACCGAGCGCTTCAGGCGGTAGGCCTTCCAGTCGCGCGGGCCGAGAAAATCGTCGTGGTCGAGATCGAGCTCAACCCAGGCCTGCAGCGTGCGCTCATCGATCGGCCCGGCGGCCTCGCTCTTGGAGAGCTTGCCATCGCCGTCGGTGTCGTATTGCTTCAGGGTCTCTTCGTAGGTCGGGATCTCATCCTGCTGGCCGAAGTCGGCGCCGCCGGCCCAGCCGAGCACGTAGACGGTGTCGCCGTCGATCACGGGCGTCGGCTTCAACTGCCAGGTGAGCGAGCTGACCCACCAGATCTTCGCGCCGGTCGCGACCGAATAGGCGCACAGCTCGTAAGAGCCCGGCACGATCACTTGCTGATCCGAGCCGTCGGCGGGCTGCCACAGGGCCGGCGTCGAATAGCTGCGCGCGACGTCGGGGCGCTCCACCCGCCACAGCGTTTTGCCGGTATCCTTGTCGACCGCCAGCATGAACGAGTCGGTCTCGCCGTCGAGCACCTGGATGATCCGGCCGTCGGCCAACACCGGCGACGAGCCGATGCCGAACGGATTGTTGAACGGGCCCAGGGGGAGACGCCAGCGCTCGTTGCCGTCGGGTCCGTAGGAGATCAGGCCCAGGTCCTGGAAAAAGGAATAGACGTTTTCGCCGTCGGTGACGGGGCTGGGCGAAGCCGGCGTGTTGGGCTCGCGCAGCGGGCCGACGCGCCCTCGAACGATCTCGCGCTGCCAGCGGACCTGGCCCGTCTTGCGGTCCATGGCGATGGTGTAGAGCTTGTCGCCGTCGAAGCCGGTGACGAAGATGCTTTCGCGGCTGAACACCGGCGAGGAAAGCCCGTCGGGTAGCGGCGTCTTCCAAACGACGTTTTTTTCGGGACCGAAGTCGGCGGGAATGCCGGTTTCGCTCGATACGCCCGATCCGTTGGGGCCGCGGAAGCGAGTCCAGTCTTCGGACCGCGCCGCGGACGCAGGAAACAGCAACACGCAGAGCACAAGCAGGAATCCCGGGAAACCAATCCTCATGAGTACTCCTCGCGGGCGATACGGCGCGAACGGCTCGAATATCCTGGCTTGCGGCGGGCTGCGCGGCGAGCTAGGGAGCGTTGGTCCCTAAGAACCTAGCACATCCTGGGCGCGGCGACCTCGTCCGGCGGCGGCTGCGATAGACTATTGCCCACGATGAGACGCATTCTGCTCGCCGCCGCCATACTTGCCCTGTTGGGGTGCAACCGCCAGCCGCCCGCGCCCGAGGGCCCCTCGGTCGAGTTGTGGGGCGTCTGGGAAGAGACGTTCAGCGCGCCTCAAAGCGACCCGGCCGGAACCGAACTGCTCGTGAAACTGCACGCGCCCAGCGGCGCCGAGAGCGAGGCCCAAGGTTTCTGGGACGGAGGAACGAACTGGCGCGCTCGCTTCATGCCCAGCGAAGAAGGGGCCTGGCGCTACGAAGCCGTCTGGCAGACGCCGCAGGGAACGCGGTCGGCTGGGTCGGGGAACTTTGTGTGCGTGCGGGCGGAGTCGTCGAAGAATCCACTGCTGCAACACGGGCCGGTCAGAGTTTCGAAAGACGGCCGCTATTTCGAGCACGCCGACGGTACCCCGTTTTTCTGGCTTGTCGACACCGTCTGGAACGGCGCGCTGCTTTCCGACGACGCCGGCTGGCAGAACTACCTCGACGACCGCGTCGCGAAGAAATTCAGCGGCGCGCAGATCGTGATCACGCAGTGGCGCGCCTCCTACGCCAACGCCGAGGGGCAGGTGGCCTATACGGGCTTCGACAACATCGAGATCCACCCGGAATTTTTCGAACGGATCGACCGCCGCATCAACGAGATCAACGCCAAGGGACTGGTGGCCGTGCCGGTGGTGCTATGGGGACTCGGCGAAGAAGAGTACACGCCGGGGAAGCTGCCCGTCGACCAAGCAGTCCGGCTGGCGCGCTACATCGTGAGCCGCTACCAAGCCAATCACGTGGTATGGTTTCTGGGCGGCGACTCGGCCTATGACGGCGAGAACGGCGAACGCTGGAAACGTATCGGCCGCGCCGTGTTCGGCGGCCGCGAGCACGCCCCGGTGTTTCTGCATCCGCGCGGCATGCACTGGCCCTGGGACGACTTTACCAACGAGCCATGGCTGAGCGCGCTCGGCTACCAGAGCGGACACGGCGACGACGCCCCCACGCTGCGCTGGATTCATTCCGGGCCGCCCGCGCAGAACTGGGAGAAGCCGCCGCCGCGGCCGGTGATCAACCTGGAGCCGCCCTACGAGGATCACGTCGCCTATCAATCGCACAAGCGGCAGACCGCCTACAATGTGCGGCGCGCCACCTACTGGAGCCTGCTTAACGCCGCGACCGCCGGGTCGAGCTACGGCGCGCATGGCGTATGGAGTTGGCAAACCACCGCTGGCGTCCCGCTCAACCACGAACGTAGCGGCGAAGCAAAGCCCTGGCAGCAGGCCATCCAACTGCCTGGCAGCACGCAGATGCGCTACGTCGCCGAGGTGTTCGAGTCGCTGCCGTGGTGGCGGCTGCGCCCGGCGCCGTCGCTGCTCGCCAAGCAGCCCGGCGCGAACGACCCGGCGCGATTCGTCTCGGCCTCGCTCAGCGCCGACAACGACGCCGCGGTTTTCTACCTGCCAGTGGGTGGAGCGATCGAACTCAGCGCGGCGCTTCCGCCAGGGTTGTCCCACGCGGAATGGTTCGACCCGCGCACGGGAGAAAGCCAGCCGGCCCAGCGCACGGGCAATGGGTATCGAGCGCCGGATCAGCAGGATTGGGTGTTGGTGCTGCACGCGGCGGCGGCGAATTAGCGGCGGGCACGCGACGCCGCGGTGGGGTCTCACTTTGTGGCCTGGATGGGTCGCTTCGGTGTGGCGCGGGCTGACGCCCGCGGCTCTGAGTGGGTTTTGACCGCGGCCCCGTGGCGGAGTCCCAGCTTCTCGGGAAGTCCGGATATCGCCAAGATTCTGTCGCGAAGCTCAGGCGTCCCCAAAACTCTCGAAAAAACGCACGGTCTGCTCGATCGCCCAGAACCGCGGGGCGTGCTTGGCCACAAACGCCACGTGGCCTCCCTGCGGGGGCGCCTCGAGGTTCAGATTCGGGTTTTGCCCCAACGCCAAATCGCGGAACACCTCGAAGGGGATAAACGGATCGTCTTGCGCCTGAATCAGCAGGGCAGGCACGCGGATCCGCTCCAGGAAGCCGGCCGCGGACTGCGTCTCGTAATAGTGGTCGGCGCTGCGGAAGCCAAAGGCCGGCGCCGTGATGGCGTCGTCGAAGTCGTAGATGCTGCGGATGCCATCCCAGCGCGGCGCGGCGAACGTCTCGGGCATCAACTTGTGTTTGCGCCACAGTGTCCAGCGCAACTCGCGCAGAAAGCGCGTTTCGTAGATGCGATTATGGAGTTCGCCCAGTCGCCGGGCGCAAACGCCCAGCCGAACGGGCACCGAAATCCCGCACACGGCGCGCACATGCGGCGGCGGTTGTTCGCCCCACTCGCCGGCGAGCTTGAGCACCATGTTACCGCCCATCGAAAAGCCCACCAGGAACAGCGGCGCGGGAGCGAGTTGCTCGACGACCCGTCGCAGGTCGATCGTCAGGCCCGAGTGATACAACGTCGGGGCCAGGTGCTCAGTGCCGCCGCAGTTGCGTACATTCAGGCGAACGACGCCGAAGCCCGCCGTCAGCGCGCGCTGCGCCAGCGTAAGCATGTAGGGGGCCTTGCTCGATGCGGTGAGCCCGTGCACGGCGAGCACGATGGGCCGGGTTGACGAGAGGACGGCGGGCGGAAGTTCGGGCCCCGCTGTTGCGTTGACATCGGCAGCGCCCGGAGTCGGCGAGTTCCCATTGCAATGCGCCAGAACGGTGACGCCGGGTTCGGTGGCGAAATAGCGCGGCTGCGTCTGCCAGGCGCCCTCGTCGAGCCTCGTCGGCCAGTAGCGGCCGGCGATCGTTTGCACATGGGGATTGCGGAATAGGGGATCGAAAGGGAGCCGCCAGTCCACCGCGGAGCGGGCGTCGGCGGATGGAGCAGTGGTAGCCAATTCGACGCCCTTGAGACTGTTGCGGAAGCTCAGGCGCACAATCGGGCGGCGCCGCGGTCCGCCCTTCGCCGACATGCCCTGCGGTCTCGCGCAGGCGCACTTCGCGGTGTCTGCACCGCGCCAAAAAAAACGAGCGCGCGGCTCCTAGGAGTGCTTCTTGACGGGTTCCTTCAACAGAGCGTCGAACGATTGCCGCAGGTTGTTCTCCTGGTCGAGCCAGAATTCACGATCCTGCCCAGGGTGTTGCTCGCGAATCATGCCGTTGCGGTCGACGATGATCATGTAGGGCACGTAGGGGTTGGTCATCACCGAAAACTCGCCGAAGCTGCTCCAATCCGAACGCGTGGTGAGCCCCAGCGGAAAAGCAGCCCCAAACTTCTGTTTGAAGTCAGCCAGGTTGCTGGCCGCCGTGGGATTCACCGCCAGCCCCAGGATCTCGAGCCCGCGCGACTTCCAGGCGGCGTAGATCGGATTGAGCACCTCAGTGGTGTGCTGGCAGTGCGGGCAATCGGTAGAGAAGAAAAACACCGCGACGACCTTGCCGTGCAACTGGCTTAGCGTGATCTCCTGCCCGTCGAGCGTTCTCAATTTCAACGGTTTGGCCGCGCGCGGCAACTCGGCGGCGGAGAGCGCCACAACAGTGACCATTGCGAGAGCCGCTGTCATCAAAAAGCGCATGAATCACAACCTCAGCATCGTAAGTTTATTGAAGAAACGGCTGCGAGGACCGCATCTATTCCCAATGTATCACAACCGTTCCCTGCGGCCGCCGCCGCGCACCGGCAGCACGGGCCGGCACGCCAACCAGTCCTGTTGTTTAGACCGCCTAATCGGAAAAAGGTTTCGCGGGATAGGGTTCGTCGAGCAGCGGCTCGACGACGGCGCGGAATCGCTCGGCCAGATTGTCGTAAAACTGACGATCCTGCCCGCGGAACTCCGCGCGAATCACGCCACTGCGATCCACAAACAGCAGATGCGGCACATAGGGAGGCTTCGAATGAACCGGAAAGCGGCCGAAGCGCGCCCAGTCGAGCCGCGAGCCCACGCCCAGGGGAAACTGCACGTGGAACAAATCGGCGAAACGCTGCAGATGCTCACCCGCTTTGGAGTTCGTGGCGACCCCGATCATCTCCAGCCCACGCGCATGTAGTTCGTCAAACAGCGGGATGATGACCTTGGCAGCCTCGTGGCAGTGGCTGCAGTCGGTGGAGAAAAACAGCACGCCCACTACTTTGCCGCGCAGCGCGTACAGCGAGACGTCCTCGCCGTTCATGGCCTTCATCCGCAGCGGAGGAGCCGGACGCGGCACGGGAGCGGCCGCGGGCGCCGCCACGGCGAGCAGCAGCAGGAATAGAGCTGTTCTGGCGAAATATTGGCGCACGGTGTCCGTCTCCGAACCAATTATAGGCCGCGGGGAGGCAGAAGAAAACACGCGGCGCAGACAATCCTGCCTGTGCTCCGGAGTGTGGCCCTTCTGAAGGTCGAGACAGGCGCTCTCGCCTGTCGGCCGCAGCCAAGCGGAGGCCCTGCTGGGCCTGCATCTTGACTCGGGAAAGAACTGGATGGGTACACGGCAACTGCCCTGGTTCGGTGCACGGGCCAGGGGCCCCCTGACGGCGGCGACAGGCGAGAACGCCTGTCTCTACACAACGCCGCAAGCCCTACCGGGGCAGGCCCTCAACACTGGTAACCACCTTGCCCTGCACGCGAATATCGAATCCGCCCGCATCGCTGCCGCCGTTAAACTCCTGGGCCGAATCCGTATCGGCCTTTACCGAGCCCCATTTCTTCTTGCAGGCAGCGACGTAGTCCTTGAAAAACTCCGCGGCGCTCGACTCGCTTTCCCACTCCGAAGCGTAGAGCAGCACGGCATCGTCCTTCGCTTTGTTCTCGAGCAGCTCGTAGCGGCCTCCGCGCCAGGCCGGCGCCAACTCGTCGGCGTGGTCTTCGTCGAAGTACTGCTTCAACAGAATCCAATGGTCGAGCTCGCCGGTCTGCCCTTCGGCCGCTTTCTTGAAACCGCGGATCCGGCCCGGCTTCGGTAAGCGGGGCGTCGTCGGCCGGCGGCCTTCAAAGTAGGCTTCGGGATGGAGGATCTGCTGCGACGAGATCGGCGGGTGCTCGAACACACGCCTA
Source organism: Terriglobia bacterium (assembly GCA_963824095.1). GTDB lineage: Bacteria > Acidobacteriota > Terriglobia > Bryobacterales > UBA6623 > JBBDWJ01. Next base: position 462,708 of record CAWGNS010000008.1, read on the forward strand.
AAGCCCTCGATGCCGTACTTCTTAACGACCGCCTGTTGGAACAACAAACCGTCGGTGTAGGGAAACAGCAGCGACTCTTTCACATAGAGCGGCGCGTTGGAGTAAACGGGGTATTCGCGCGCTTCGATCCGGGAGGCCGACGCCGCCGCTTTCGCCGCCAGGGGGTTGTCGATCATGGAGCGGCCCGCCGGGCGCAGCACGTATTCGGTCATTGCCCAGGACGCCTGCCCTTCGAGCACCGCCGAGCGCGCCAGGTCTTCGTCGGCGCCCTTGGCCTGCTTGACGAACTTGCCCAGGTCGAAATGTTGGTCGGCCAGGGCGTGCGCCAACTCGTGCGCCAGGGCGAACTCCTGCATGTCCTGGGGAGTCCAGGTGGCCAGAAACATCGTGCGGGTCTTGAAATCGTAGAGCGCCGTGGCCTGCTCAGTGAGCACGTCGGTGAGTTGCCGCACCATGTCGAAGTCGTCGTCGACCAGGCCGAACTTTTTCAGGAATAACTCGTCCAGCCGCACCTCCTCGGGCTTGATCTCTTCGCCGATCCGCTTGACGATGAGCTGATTGATCTCGTCGCGCGTCAGCACGGAGCGCTCGATCGGATGGACGACCTTCATTCCCAAAATCTCGCCCACCTCATCGAGCATCTGGTCGATTTTGGAGAACAGCTCCTGCTCGCGCGAGGGGCTGATTTCGCCGTCCTGCGGGGCCGCGGCGGCCAGGGCGACGCCCAACGTCAGGATCGCCAGCAGCACCGCGGCGAACGCGCCGGCCTTGGGAAAGAGCTGTTTGCGGGGAGCCGATCGGGTCCGGCTAACGAAAAACTTTTGCATGAAGGAAAGCCAATCAGGCGCTGCGGCGCCGGTAACGGTGCGGCCCGGAATCGGGATATCTGCCATGTTGGATGGAGCCCCGAGGGTGAGCGTTGCGACAATTCGGCGCAGCAGGCCTGCAGACTGCCCCACCGCCCCTGCGCCATGCCGCAGCATAGCGGGATCTTCGGGCACCGGCAACCCGGCGCGCAGGACCTCGCGAACCACCGTGTGCTTTGGAAATGGAGGCGCCGGAGGAAAAGGCTGGGCTCGGGAACGACGGTTCTCAGGAAACCCGCGTCGACGCCACGCGTTCGAATTGCGAGCCCGTCCGGCTGTGGGTCTTGTCGCGATACATGCGGCGGTCGGCGAGGTAGATCAGCTCCTCCGACTCGCTGGCGTCGACTGGGAACAGCGCCGCGCCGACGCTCATCTTGGGCCGCAGGTAGACGCCCTCGGTGACCATGATCGGTTTCGCGGCCAGGGTTTTCTTGATCGCGAGCACCTTGGCGTCGAGCCCGTCCTTGGCGATGCCCGGCACGATGGCCAGGAATTCGTCGCCGCCTACGCGGCCCAGAAAGTCGTAGGAGCGTAGGTGCGACCGCAGATTGCGCCCGATGTCGAGCAGCAGCTTGTCGCCGGCGGCGTGCCCGTAGGAATCGTTGACGGGCTTGAGACCGTCGAGGTCCATGTAGAGCACGGCGACGGTCTGGCCCTGGCGCTCGGCGCGCTGGAGCTCCGCCTCGAGCTTGCGGAAGGCGGCGCGCGCGTTGGGCAGATTGGTCATCTCGTCGGTCTCGGCCTCCAGATACACCTTCTGGAGCGCGCGCGAGGCCATCACCGAGGTGGCCAGCTTAGGCGTGATCAGGCTGAGGAACTCACCGTGCTGCTCGGTGAAGTTGCCGGGCTCGGTGGCGCCCAGCACCAGCACGCCCACCACCTGCTCGTCGATTAGCAGTGGCGTGACCACCGAACTATGCAGATCGTCGAGATAACGCGGCACGCGCCCGTCGATCAATTCCGACGGAGGCGCGTCGGCGACGACCGGCAACCGGGTGGCCGCCGCCTGCGCCACGATGCCGTGCTCGGCGGGCAGCGCCAACCGCGACAGACAATGGTCGGGCAGTCCCTCGGCCTGCAACAGCACGTACTGGCCCTGCTCGAGCACGAAGATGCCGGCCTTGTCGTAGGGAATGATGCGCCGCACGATCTGCAGGCAATCCTTGATGCTCTTGTCGAAGTTCAGGTCGGCGCCCAGGTTGGTGAGAATGTCGTAAAAGGCGGCCAGCTGATCGGGAACCAGCGCCAGCCGCTGCAGGGCCTGACGCTGTATGGAATGCTCGCGCTGCGATTCGTCCTGGCCTTCGTCGCACTGCACAGCCTCCAGCGACGCCATCTCTTGCGAGGCCAGGCGACGCTCGGCTTCCAGCTCGCGGCCTAGCTCTTCGCGCAGCGGCGACAGGGCCAGCAGAAAAGCGTCGACCACGCGCGGGTCGAAAATCTTGCCGCGCTCTTCCCGCAACACGTCGATGGCTTGCTCGACCGTCAGCGCCTCGCGGTAGGGCCGGTCGGTCAGCAAGGCGTTGAAACAGTCCGCCACGGTAAGAATGCGGGCCAACAGCGGAATCTGCTCGCCCTGAAGCCCGCGCGGATAGCCGCTTCCATCCCAGTGCTCGTGGTGCGCCAGCACGATCTGTTCCACCGGCTGCGGAAACTTGGCGCGCGAGATGATCTCAGCTCCGATGGTGGCGTGGCTGGCGATGGCGCTGAACTCGTGGTGCGTCAGCCGCGAGGGCTTGCGCAGAATGTAGTCGGGCACGCCGACCTTGCCGACGTCGTGCAGCACCGCGGCCAGCTCGAGCGTGCGCATGTCGGCCTCGCGGCAGCCCAGAGCTTCGGCGAGCAGGCGGGTGTGCTTCTTGACCCGCTGCAGGTGGCCGGCCGAGGTACCGTCCTTGGTGTCAATGGCCTCGGCCAGGGTCTCGATGGCGTGCTGCTGGGTCAGGTCGAGAGCCCGAGCGCGGTGCTCGCGTTCGGCGAGCCGCTTGAAATAGATTTTCAGGTAGAGGCCGGCGAAGCAGGCGGCGAACACGCCCGAAAGGATGTCGACCCATGCCGACGATTGCAGGGCGACGCGGGCGGCAACCACGGCGACCGGGGCCAGCATGAACAGGGGAACCGTCCAAAAGTGGTTGCTCTTCCACACCGTCCACGGCGCCACGTCGCTTTCGACGCCCAACAGCGTTGCGCTGACGCCGCTGCTGGCCACGAAATAGGCGGCCACGGCGAAGGCGAGCGAGAGAGCCTCGCCCATGCCGATCGTGGCGTGCGCGAGGCGGTAAACCGAGCAAGCCCCCCACGTGGCGATCGCGGCCCCAGCGAGTTCCAGAACCACGTGGGCGAGTGTTTTCTCGCGGCGGCCCTCCAGCAGCCAGTCGAACACCACGGCCGTGGCGGCCACCAGAAAAACGGGAAGCGGCGGCTGGGAAGCGATCGCCGCCGTGACGGGAAGGATGGCGAGGGAAATCGATTGCGGGGTGCCCGGCAGCTTCAGCTTGAGCTGGCTGGCTGCACAGGCCAGCACCGCGAGCAGCAGAAGCTCTACCCAGTCCCATGCCGGAGTCTGGAAGACCATCGTGGCTGCCGCGGCTATCGCCGCCAGCACGACACTGGCCTCCACGACATGTGCGAACGTTGAACGCACCGCCATTACTACGGATTCCCCTGCCCGCCCGCCGGACCACGGCCCCCGCCGCTGCCGGCAAGCTTTCTGTATTTACCGCCCCCGTGCCGCGTCCGACCGCGAACACTCATCCGCAAACGGATGCCAAACCACACTCCCAACGCGCGGGGCTGTTTGCCAGTCCCGATGCCTCTTGCCAACGACCAATACTATCTGGGGGGAATCTTGCCTGGGTCGAACCGTCCAAGCGCCTTCGCTTCCGTCACTTGCGACCCTCGGTTTCGGTACTGAGTGGCCCTAGGGCGCCTCAGTCCTAGTACCAATCCTACTATACATCCTTTTTTCGCCTGAATCAAGCCTCATCGTACACCGCACTTCGCGTAGAGCCAAACCCCTTATTCGAAGGCCTTCGCCCATGATTTCACCCTGCTTCCGCTGGCCGCGCCGGCTTAGCACTGGGAGTAAGGGATCCCGCCCTGCAAAACCCTCGCAAAATGACGATTCACCGCCGTTCGAACGCGGATCCCGACGATCTTTCTGCAACGCGGTGATATTTCGCGGGTCAGACGGGGTAATAGAACTTCATTTTTGTGATTATCAATACACTCGATGGGAGCACGGCGGGAAAAGTGGGAATACGCGCGCGGCCGGGTGGGTCGCTTCAGGGCCGCGCCCGCTCGAGAGCCTGCACCAGTCGCGGCAGCGACTGCTCGGCGTCCCGGTCGCGGCCATACCGCGCCGCATTGTACGCCGCGGTGATCTGCCCCAACAGGCTGCCCGGGCCCGCCGCCGCGCTCGCGCGCAGGAACTCCTCGGGCGTCTGCCAGGCATGGCGCGCGAAGCCGCGGCGCTCGAGAATCCGCAGCGCCCGGCGGTAGAAGAACGTGCAATCGGCGGGACCGCCCTGGCCGCTGCGCAGGCGCCGCGCGTGGTAGGCCTGCAGGCACAGCGGCAGCAGCGTGCGATAGCCGAGGGCCGCTAGCAGGCCGGCACCGGTTGCCAGCAGGATCCAGGCCAGCAGCAACAGGGGCGTCGAGCCACCCATGCCGGTGGACCCGGGCAGGCTCGCCCAGAACCTGCGGATGCTGGCGAACGGTTGGTCGAGGTTGCGAAGCAGCAAAAAAGCGGCGTTGCGGGTCTGGTCCTGCACGGCGTGCGCGAGTTGGATCTGGTGCGAAAAATCGTACTCCAGAACCCAGTCGCTCCAGGCCGATTCCAGGGCGTCCCAATACATCCAAAGCTGCGCCATCCAGGGGCTCATCATGGCGTCGCTCGAGGGCGGCGTTGGGTCGAACTCGAGCCAGCCGTAGGTAGGGATGTAGGCCTCGACCCAACTGTGAGCGTCGCGCGAGCGGATCACGTGCAGTCCCGAGATGGGGTTGTCGACGCCGCCGGCAAAGCCGTTGATCAGGCGCGCCGGGATGCCCAGCGTCCGCAGCATCACCGTCATGGCCGAAGCGAAGTATTCGCAGTGGCCCTTGCGGCGCTCGAACAGGAAATGCGCCAGCGGGTCGGCTGGCCGCTCGGCGGGCAACTCGAGCGTATAGCCGAACCTGGTGCGCAGAAACGTCTCCAGAACCTCGGCTTTGCCCAGCATCGTGGTGCGGGAAGCGCTGACCTGCCGCGCCAGTTCGGGAATGCGCGGGTCAAGCGGCGGCAATTGCAGGTAGAGGCGCTGAAACTGCGGCGAGAAGACCTCGGCCACGTCGGCGGGCCGCTGCGTGTCGCGATCGGTGATCCAACTGAACACCTCGTATTGCAGCGACTGCAGCCGGCCGTTGAGCACGCGCAGCGAATCGGTGTCGTCGACAACCAGGCGATCGAAGCTGCCGCTGACGATCTGCTCGGGCACGCCGGCCACGAACAGCGCTTGCGAGGCTAACGGCTCGAGCATCACGCGGTAGTGGATTCTCCGGCCTTGCTGGGAGTGGCGCCAGCGGCGCGGCGTGGCATAGCTGCCGGCGTCGACCAGCCGCGCGCGCGTGGCGGGACTCGACCAGCGGCGGCCGTCGAAATGCGACAACGCCAGGCCGCGCCAGCGCAGCTCGCCCACGTCGCCATCCAACTGCTGAATGCGCATCACCGGCGTACGGTCGGGGCGCAGCACGCCGGTCGCGCCCAGGTCGACTTCCGAGGAAAAGCCGATCCGGCGGTCGAAGCTAAGCGGCGAAACCGGCGAGCGGCCGACCACCCGCGGCAGCACCAGAAACAGCGCCATGCTCAAGGCGAGCATGCCGACCGCCAACGCCGCGCTGGCTCCGGCCAGACGCGGTCCCAGGCCACGGGCTCCCGTGCCGCGGTCTTCGACGATGCGCGCGCCCGATTCGCAGCCGCGCTTGATCTCGAAGCTGACCACAGCCGTGGTCGCCAGCGTCAGGAACACCAGAAGAACACCCAGATAGCCAATGCCCGACACGAACATCGACGCCGCCAGCAGGTGCAGAAACGCCAGCACCCCCAGGTAGAAATAGTCGCGGCCCGCGCGGGCGCTCAGGAGCTTGACCGCCGTGAAGAAGAACATCATGCGGATCGTCGCCGTGACGAACGCGTGCGAGATCAGCAGGTAGTCGAGGGGATAGAAAACGATGTAGAGCAGCGAGCAGAGCGTGACCGCCCACTTGGGCGGCTCGAAGCGGACCACATCCAGCGCCTTGAGCAGACGAAACAACAACGCCGCGCCCATCGCCAGCGAAATCAGCGGATCGAGAGCGCTCGCGAACAGCAGAGCGAAAAACCCGTTCGCCAGCAACAGGACGAGCGAGATTTCAAAAAATTGCCCGGCACGGCCGGCCGGCGATGCGGCGGAGGAGGCCACGCCCTGATTCTAACCGGCGGGCAGCGCGGAAGAAAGGCGCGCCGGAGAGCAAACGAACGCCGCCGCGGAGGCTGCGGCCCTGCCTTTTCCAGCACCACGCTCCGCCCGTTCGGGCGCTTCTGGCGGGTCGGCGGCCCCCGGCGGCCTTGACGCCGCGGCCGCCAAGCCGACATCATCCAGTGCATGAGGAGCCGTTTGATTCTGCTGCTGTTGCTGGGCGCCTGGCTGGGGGCGACGGTCTTCATGTGGATGGTGGCGACGCAAAACTTCGCGGAAGTCGAAAGAGTCCGCGCCAGCCACTCGGAGGGCTTTGCGGCCACGGTTGCCAAGCTCACCCCGGACGAACTGCGGCTGGTGCTGCGCTACCAGGCGTCCGAGGTGAACCGGCTCTTTTTCGAGGGCTGGGGCATGCTGCAGCCGCCGCTGGCCTTGCTGGTGATGCTGCTGGCGTGGCGCTCGGGAGGCAGCCGCGGGGTGGTGGCGGCGACCGCCATCATGCTGTTGATCGTGGTCTTCCTGCAATTCTATGTGGTGCCCGAAACGGTGCGCCTAGGGCGCCTGCTCGATTTCATTCCCCGTCAACCGCCGCCACCCGAGTCGGCGCCGTTCTGGCGGCTGCACCACACCTACACCGGGCTCGACATGCTGAAGTTTGTGCTAGGGCTGGGCGTCGCGTTTGTTGTGGTGAAGCGATCCCCCGCGCAGCCTCCGGCAGCCTGACGCCTGCACCCCGGGGAAAAGCCCCCTGCGTGGCACGTCGGCGCCGCGGTCGCGTTCCGGCTGAGGACCCGATGGAAAGGCCCCCTCGGCCCCCGGGCTTCGCCGCCCGCTTCAGCGCAGCGAAACGGCCCGGATTGGCGGCAATCGGCCGCCGGACTTGAATCCCGAGCCCGGCAACGCTATCATCCTCGGTTTCATGCACAAGTACATCATGTTCGGCCCGCAGGGCAGCGGCAAGAGCACCCAAAGCCGCCTGCTGTCCCAAGCGTTCGACTTTGTCCACATCTCGATCGGAGAGGTTTTTCGCTGGAACATCGAAAATCACACCAAGCTGGCGGCCCAGGTGCAGCGGCTGCTGGACTCGGGCCACTTGGTGCCCGACGACATCGTCGAGCGTGTCGTCCGCGAGCGGCTGGAGTTGCACGACTGGAACCACGGCTTTGTGCTGGACGGCTTTCCCCGAACGCGGCGGCAGGCCGAGTACCTGTTCGAGAACTGGAACATGGACAAGGTCATCTACCTCAACGTCCCCGACGAGATCGTCGAGGCCCGCGTGCTGCAGCGAGCGCGGCAGGGCTTCGGGGGCGGCTTCACCAAGCGCGCCGACGACAACCCCGAGTCGCTGCATGTGCGCGTGCAGCAATACCACGAAAAGACCAAGCCCCTGCTCGATCTCTACCGCCAGAAAAGCATGCTCATCGACATCAACGGCGAGCTGCCGATCTCGTCGGTATATTTGAGAATCGCCGAAGCCCTGGGCCTGACGCAACGCCACCGTTCCGGCCGGGAATAGCCAAGTCATTGCACATTCACGGGGTTGCCCGAGTCGTCAAGTGGTTACATCCTGTGAAGTGGTGTTGACCAAGGCAGACCTGATTTGCACCACGCTGAACGAGGGATGCTTCTGCTTCACAAGCGCCGCCGTGCCCGACGTCAGCGGCGCCGCGAAACTCGTGCCCGAGGCCACCGCGTACCTGCTGTAGCTGTAGAGCTCGCCCAACCGATCGTAGTTCTGGGCAGCCATGTACATGTCGGTGCCCACGGCCACGAGGTCGGGCTTTAAGGGTCGAGTCTCCCGTCGAGGGACTGAACGACGAGAAACCAGCCAACTGGTTGAAGGTTGCCAGGCTTTGCTCGACGCCATTCGGATCGATCGTCACCGGATAGTCCGGGTTGGCATCGATGAAGCTCTTCAGCGCCAGCCCGGCGCCGTTCGAGAAAGCTATCGTCGTGGAAGTGACCGGGGCGGAAGTTCCAGTGGTGAAGGAGGTTACAGTGGCGGCGGCCGCGGGCATCGCAGGTAGTTAGCGCTCCTATTCATGCGGCAGCAGAAAAGCCGCCGGCCCTGGCATCCAGAGACCCGGCGGCTTTTACTTCATCACGGCGCATCCCAGCTGATGGAGGGGATTTCATCTGGAACGACACCCCTGGGCGGGCTAATGACGCTCTTCGCGCAGTTGCGCAAGCTGGGCGTGAGGGTCGGCGACCGATTCCAGATTTGCGCGCAGACCCGCCCACCCGCCGTCCGACGCGATGGCAACAAGCTGGTCTTCGGGTTCCAAGATCAGGCCGCGGTGAGGAAAGATCACCCGCTTACGGCGCAACACCAGGATGAACTCTACTTCGTCGGGGGAGCCGCCCAGGCAGGGGGAATCAAGCGCCCGGCCGACACAGGGACTCTTGGGCCGCAACAGCCCAATTCTGAGTTGCTTGCCACCTGGCAGGCTGACGGGCACTCCGGAGGCCAGCAGGGAGATCAATTCGAGCCGGCGCCCGGGCGGACCGGCCGAGCCATCGTGAGTGCGGAGCAGGTCCAACGCAATGTGCAACTGTTCCACGTAGTGGGAAGGAGAATACGGCCGAGTCGGAACCTGCGCCTCGTACAGACTCTCGTATTTCAACGACGACGAGAGCAGGTTTTGCACGAGAGAACTCAGCATCACCGCGAGCGCAGCAGCGACCAGCAGGTGATATCCACCGGTCATCTCCGTAACCATCAGCATGGTGGCAATCGGTACCCGGGCCGCCGCGCCGAAAACCGCGGCCATGCCCACCACGACAAACGGAGCAGCCGGTTGATGAAACGTCTGGCCCAGGAAGCCGCCCAGCATCGCGCCTGTGTAGAGACTTGGTGCAAAGACGCCACCCGATCCGCCCGAACCAATGGTGAGAGCGAAGGTGAGAATCTTTCCAAAGCCCCAAAGCAGCAATGCGCTCGTCGCCAGACGGCCGTCGATCGCCTCCTGAATCCAGCCGTAGCCGCCTCCCAACAACTGTGGCAGGAGCAGGGCGATCAATCCGACGCCCAGGCCGCCAATGGCAGGTTTGAAATGCGGCGGGCATGGCAGCCGGTGAAACAGATCGCGCACGCCATAGAACACCATCGGCAGAGCCGTCCCCACGAGCCCGCTGAATATCCCGAGCACGGCGTACCAGCCGTAGTCTGCTACGCCCGGCGGCCCGAGGTTGGCAGGCACCTCAAACAGCGGCTGGAAACCCACAAAAAAACCGTTCACGGCGTACGCCACGATCGAAGCCAGCATGGTGAACACCAATGCCCCGGCCTCGAACTCCATCTCGCCGTAAAGCACTTCGACGGCAAAGATCGCCGTGCCGATGGGAGAACGAAATATGGCGGATAAGCCCGCCGCCATACCGACCACTATGAGTAGCCGCGTATCTTCTTCCGAGAGGCGGCGCCAGGTCGCATAGATCGAACCAATGCCCGCGCTGATCAACGCCGTGGGGCCTTCGCGCCCCGCGGAACCGCCGGAGCCGATGGTGATGGCCGAGGCCACCAGCTTGACAAAGGGCACGCGCGCCCGAATCAGTCCCCCCATGTTGTGGAAGGCGTTCACCACCGTGTCGGTTCCGTGGCCTTCCGATTCCGGGGCCAAGCTGTAAACCAGCAGGCCGCTCAGCAAGCCTCCCAGCGTGGTGGCCAGCGGGACCAGCCACAAGCCATGTACGCCGACCGCTTGCGGAGCGATGCTGCCATCGGCCGCCGCCGCCGGCGGCTGGTATCCCGCTATCCAGCTCAGAAACAGTTCTTGGCAAAGCTGCAGAAGGAAAACAAAGACGCGAGCGCTGAGCGCTCCAGCTATCCCCAACAGGATCGTGTCAACGATCAGCTTGTGCTGCCGTCTGAGCATCTTATGAATCGTGCTACCCAGGACAATTCACCAGGACGGCGCGTGGCGTCGCGGATCACCGCCAGATACAGAAACTGCTCGCCCAACCGGATGTAGGTGATGTCGGCCACTCACAACTGATTCAGCCCATCGACCACCAGGCGCGGCGCCAGGTTGGGATAGACCGGCAGAAAGTGATCCGAATCGGTTGTCAATACATAGCGCTTCTTGCGCACGCGCAGCAGGTTATCCAGCCGCATCAGCCGCAGCACCCGCTTGGCGTTCTCCTGATCTCCCTGTCGCCGCGTCGCCACCGCAAGCTGCCGGGATCCCAAGCTCGATCTTCGCACTAAAAATCTTCGCACTAAAAAGAAGCTTCGCACTAAAAAGAAGCAAAGGGACCCTCGGGATTGCCCCAGGTCCGACCCGAAAAGATCCGCGGGCAAAAGAACCTCGGGGAACTCCATTACGGGCTGGGCGTACTGAGGTCGGCTCCAATGACGCTCTTAGAAGGCTTCGCGCAAGGCCCTCCCGAGCCTCTATGTGATTGATGCCACGCGAAGGGCGCGAAGCTGGGGTATCGCCTGCTTGCCCAGGCGAATGACGTTGATCTGGGAGGGATTACTTGGCACGACATCCCGGAGCCCCCGAATGCTGCCGCCCGCAGGGCCTTGCCGTGGGGATTACGCGGCCTTGGCCGCGACGCTCGCTCGGGACGGGGAGTCCGCGGCGGCAGTGGAAACCCTTGTCCGGGCTTCACTCTGCCTACGTTCGGCTTGAGTAACCACCGAGCGAATCAGCCAACCATCGTGGCCGAGGCCGGCGCCTGCGCGCTCCGATCCCGGGGCGCTGCGTGCTGACAACTCGAGCGCCCCGTGGTTCTTCCCGCTGGTGCTGCGGCGTGTTCGCGGCTTCGGGTCCTCGGACTCGATTAGCCTCGCCGCTTAACGTTGCGGACTGGGTCGGATAGATCGATGACCATAGCCATGGTCACCGGCTCAGCGAGTTTGAACGTAAGAACGTCCCCTTTCTCTCGCTGCGAGAACTGTTTGGTTTCCCTGGACACGGGCAAAGACGCCAGAACAGGGTTGGTCACGATATCGAACGCTTCGCCGCCGTATAAGGTCACCATCGTCAACTGCAGGGCGGTCCGGGGTGTGGGGCCCGGGCCTTCAACGCCCGGCGATTCTTTGTCCGCGACCACCCGGCCCTCAACAACAGCGCCTTCCGGGGCGATCTGCACCTCGCGTTGGAATATGTTCCCTTGAGGATCAATCAGATCTCTTTTGTAGTAGAGCGGGCCGGCAAGCGTGCCGGCAAAGTCGGTTCCCGGCTGCGTGTCGGACGATACATCGGAGACCAATCTCACTCGAATTTCGGTGCCTGGAGGCAGCGTAAAGTGGTTCGGAAGGTCTTCGGACTGTTGCGGAAAAAACTTCCCGCAACCCATCAGCCCGACGGCGCACACCGCAAAGACGAAGTACTTGAGCGGCAATCCCGTGCTATTACGAGACCACATGTTGGACCTCCTTTCGACAGGAAGAAACGCGGTCTACTGTTTGCCCAACTGGTTCATTCCGGAAACTCGCTCTCATCGGTTGGTTCAAACATGGTTGGGAGCTGTGTGGCTCTCACGGAGGGGCCAGCGATAAGGTCTAAGCTCCAGCCTCCGCACACCTGCCTTCCCTGGCAACGAGCAGATCGAAAAGCTTTGGGACACAAGAACCAATCGGTTCCGCGTTTCGTATCGCTGCACGCTCCTGCGTCACGGCTTTTCGCTCTCCAACTACCTAAAAGGACGCGCCCGCAGAGCACCAGGTTGCAGTGGTGGATCCCGCGAACCTCACCAGTACTGGGGAAACCGGCTCATTCTTCCACTCAACAACCTCTGCGCAATAACGGCCTGACTTGGGAAACCTCATTTCGGCTTTGGCGTCGGGGTGGGCGCGGTGGACTGCTGAGGCTCGCGATGCAAGGGCAGGTACAGGACGCTCGGCCGCATCCCACCGCCCTGAGGATACAGGCGGGCCGGACAGTCTGGCCGACTACCCATTTCCGTACATCAGACGTACATGAAAAAACGCGAGGCCTTTCCCGATCCATCGAGAGGCACCCTAACTGCCTTGCATTCTGAGTGAAAGTGGTGAGCGCGGAAGGAATCGAACCTTCAACCTAGTGATTAAGAGTCACTTGCTCTGCCAATTGAGCTACGCGCCCGCTTGCGGAAGGAAACTGCGGTCAACCGGAAGGCCGGAGAAAAACGCGCTCCCTCGATGCGGGTTTTCGATCTCCTGCCGGTCGATCATTGTAGCATTTCCCGGCGTGTGAGTGCCTTCGACTTTCGACGGTTTCGATGCGCGGCGCTTCGGCCGGCCGCAACGGGCTCGTCTCAAGAGAACCGGCCGTCGTGCGGGAAACCGAGCCAGCGGGCGCCTGCAAAGTTTTCGCGCTCGCGATGTCGCGAACATTCCCAGGCATTCACGGTCCATCGGCTATATTGGGAGGATGTTGCGGTTGAGGTCGCGTGGACGATCGGTCCCGGTGTTCCTCGTCCTTCTGTGCTCGATCGCGACGGCCGCGCAGGCGGCCGTGCCGACGCCCGAGGCTTTTTTCGGGCATCGCATGGGCGCCGACCGCTCCCTGGTCGAGTGGCGCAACGTGGTCCGCTACTTTCGTGAACTGGCGGCGCAGAGCGACCGCGTGCAGCTCAGCGAGTTGGGCAAGAGCACCGAGGGGCGCCCGTTCGTGCTGGCGACGATTGCCGACCCGGCCACGCTGCGCAACCTCGATCACTACCGCCAGATTCAAGACCAACTGGTCGATCCGCGGCGCACCACGCCCGAGCAGGCCGAAGCGCTGGCCGCCGAGGGCAAGGCGGTGGTGCTGATCACCTGCTCGATCCACGCCACCGAGGTCGCCTCCACGCAGACCGCCATCGAGTTCGTCTATAAGCTGATCACCGAAGACACGCCGCGCCACCGCGCGATCCTCGCCGATACGATCTTCCTGCTGATTCCCTCGCTCAATCCCGACGGCGTCGACAAGGTCACCAACTGGTACCGGCGCTATCTGGGAACGCCCTACGAAGGCGCTCCGATGATCGAGCTGTACCAGAAATACGCCGGCCACGATAACAACCGCGACTGGTACATGTTCACGCAGGCCGAAACACGGCTGGCCGTCGAAAAAGTCCACAACGTGTGGCACCCGCAGATCGTCTACGACGTGCACCAGATGGGGTCCACCGGCGCGCGCATGTTTGTGCCGCCCTGGACTGACCCGATCGACCCCAATATCGATCCGCTGATCATGCAGCAGGTCAACATGATGGGAACCGAGATGGCGGTCGATCTGACGGCGGCGGGCAAAAAGGGCGTCGTCATCAACGGCATCTACGACCATTTCACGCCGGCGCGGCACTACCAGAGCTACCACGGCGGCATGCGGCTGCTCAGCGAAGCGGCCAGCGTGCGCTACGCCACGCCGATCACGATTCCGTTTTCCTCGCTCGACACCGAAGCGCGCGGCTACAACGCGCAGCGCTCGAGCTGGAATTTTCTGGAGCCCTGGCCCGGCGGCCGCTGGACGCTGCGCGATATCGTCGACTACCAGCTCATCACTTTCGAATCGTGCCTCTTCCACGCCGCCCAACAGCGCGTCGAGCTGCTGCGCAATTTCTATCGCATCGGCGAAAGGGTGATGAGCCGCAAGGCTCCCTGGGCCTACTGGATCCCCAAGGCGCAACACGATCCCAACGCCATGACCCGGCTGCTCAAGACCCTGTCGTTCGGGCAGGTCGAAATCGACCGCGTGCAGGAGGGACTCGACGCGCCCGAACACTCGTTCAGCGAGGGCGACTACCTGATCCGCCTCGCGCAGCCGTTCGGATCGTTCGCCAAAACGCTACTCGAGCGCCAGGACTATCCCGATCTGCGGGTTTATCCCGGCGGACCGCCCAAGAAACCTTATGACGTCACCGCGCACTCGCTGCCGCTGTTGCTCGGCGTCGACGCGGTCGCGGTCGACGAGCCCGTCGCCGATCTCAAGCTCTCGCACGTCGCTGAGATCGATCCAGTGGCGGGCGCGGTGGCCGACAGCGCGGTGGTGGCGCTCTCGCCGGCGTCGAGCAATTGCTGGAAGGCGGTCAATCGTTTGCTGAAGGCCAAGGTGCCGGTGTATCGCGACCAGCGCTACGGCACCTTTTACGTGGAAAACGAGGGCGCGGCCAGACCGCTGCTGGCCAAGCTCGCCGGCGACCTGGGCCTCTCGTTTACCGCCAGCGAGGCGGATGTGACCGCGCACCGCCGGCTGCGTACCGCGCGCGTCGGGCTGTACCAGGGCTTTGTGCCGATCATCGACGAGGGCTGGACGCGCTGGGTGCTCGAGCAATACGAGTTCCCCTACAAGAACGTCGGCAACCAGCGCCTGCGGCGGGGCGCGCTCAACAGCGAGTTCGATGTGCTGATTCTGCCCGACGCGCAGCCGCGCACCTTGCACGCCGGCTACATTCCCGGCGCGCTCTACGACGGCGCGCAGGCGCCGCTGGAATACACCGGGGGGCTGGGGTCGGAAGGCGCCGAGGCGCTGCGCGGTTTTGTGGAGAACGGCGGTACCGTGCTGGCCTTCAACCAGGCCTCCGACTACGCCATCGAGCGGCTGCAGCCCGGCGGCGTCCGCGACGTGCTCGACACTCTGAGCAGCGACCGTTTCTACGGGCCCGGCTCGCTGCTCAACGCGCGCGTCGATATCTCGCACCCGTTGTGCTTCGGCATGTCGCCACAGCAGGCCGTATGGTTCGAGTCCGGGCCGGCGTTCGAGGCGGCGCGCCAGGGCCAGTCCGGCGAGGCCGCGCCGCGCAGCGTGCTGACCTATCCGCAAACCGGCGTATTGGCCTCGGGCTGGCTGCTCGGCGATCAGTTCCTGGCGGGCCGCTCGGCGGTGATGGACGTGCCGATGGGCCGCGGCCATCTGGTGCTGTTCGGCATCCGCCCGCAATACCGCGCGCAGTCCAACGCCACCTTCAAGCTGGTGTTTAACGGCCTCTACTACTGGGAGCCGTGAGTACGTGGCAGGGCGGCCGCGCCGCATCATTCCGTGCTGAACTACTTCAACTACTTCACCGAAATCGAAGAACACTTCCAGCAAGCGCGCAACACGGGCATGTTCCTGTTTTCGCCGCTCGACTGGGCGATCATCGAGACCTGGAAAGAGGCCGGCGTTCCGCTGGAAGCCGTGCTCAAGGGCATCGACCGCGCCTTCGAGAAGTGGCACTCCAAAAAGACCAAGGCGCGCATGGTCAACTCGCTCGCCTATTGCGCCCAGGAAGTGCTGGCCGCCGCGCGCGAGATGCAGAACCCCGGCGAGGAGCAGAAGTCCCGCAAGAGCGAGATTCCTTTTCAGAACGACGAACTGGCCGAAAGCTTCGGGCGCAACGCCGCGTTGCTGCGGCGGGCATCGGGCGAGGGCGCGGGCCCCGGCCAGGCGACTCTATCGCAAGTGGCCGACTCGCTCGAACAACTTGCCGCCTCGGCCACGGCGGGCGAATTGAGCGATCTCGAGTCGCTCGAGCAGCGGCTCACCGTGCTGGAAGAGAAGATGATCGCCGCCGCCCTGCAGGCCGCCCCCGAGGAAGAGATGGTGCAGGCGCGGGCGGAGATGCAGCGCCAACTCGCCCCCTACCGCCGCAAGATGAGCGCCGAGCAGTTGGCGCTTCTCGAAAAGCAGTACTTGCAGCGCCGCATCCTCGACGCGGCGGGGCTGCCTCGCTTGAGTCTGTTCTATCTCTGAGCGTTCGTTCGACCTCGAGCGCTGCTTGACGACGCCGGCCGGAAACCGGCCCACGTGGTAGCTCCGCGCATCGGAGCCCCCTCCTCAAATAAACCCTTTCCGCCGTGGCAATATCCCCGTTCGCTGCATGGGGCCATGGGCCAGGAGCCGCTTGAGCCGATAAGTGAGTAGTCCCCTTCGCTCTTGAGCGAGGGCCGGCCCGCGGCTGAACCGCACCGTGGGCTCCACCTGGCGGCACCGGCCCCGGTGAGCACCGGAGGACAAAGCGCCGGCTCAGGGAAGAAACGGCGCTCGAAGCGGCGGCGCGTGGGCGAAACCGGCGGGCTGCAGGGGCGGGAACCAGGATATGTCCGTGTCGTCGGTAGGACAGCAATCGTTTCATCGTATTCTCGAAGACCTTTCCGAGCCGGTGGTCGTGTTCGACCTTGATGGGCAGGTGCTGTTCGCCAATGCCGTCGCCAAGCCGGTGCTGGCCTGCCTGGGCGGCCCGGCGGGCGATCGCCCGTTCGGCGCGTTTGGCACGGACGGCCCATTCGACGCCGCTAGCCCATTCGGTTTCCCCGGCCCGCTCGCCTCCGCCAGCCCTTTTGGCTTCCCGCCGCCGGACGCGTCCAGCGAGTTTCGCTTCCAGAAAGAAGACGGAACGACGCGGGTCAGCCGGATCCGTCTGGCCGAAACCCTGTGGGAAGGCCGGCCGGCCTGGGTAGCCACGCTGCAGGACGTTACCTATCAGACACAAGTGCGCCAGCAGATCGAGGCGTTTCTGCGCCATTGCCCGGCGCTGATCTATGTTCGCGACCGCGAAGGGCGCTACACGCTGGTCAACGACCGCTTTGCCAGCTCGGTAGGGCGCGGCGTCCCGGAGGTCCTCGGCCAGACCGACGCCCGGTTGTACTCCGAACCGCTGGCGCAGCGTTTTCACGAAAACCATCAGCGGGTGGTCGGCGGCCTGGAAACGCCGCCGTTCGAGATCGTCACGGTCCAGCACGACGGCGAGCATACCTATCTGTGCTACGAATTCCCGCTGCGCGACGCCGCCGGCGGTATCCATGCGGTGGCCGGTATTCGCACCGAGATCAGCGAGCACAACCGCGCCGAGGAGGATCTCCACAAAAGCGAGGTGCGCCGCCAGGCGATCCTCGAGGCATCGCAGGATTGCGTCGTCGTGATGGACGCCTCCGAGCGCATCCTCGAATTCAACCGCGCCGCCGAGCGCACCTTCGGGTACCGGCGCGACGAGGTCCTCCAGCGGCCGCTGGCGGACATGATTCTGCCGCCCGCCCTGCGCGAGTGGTTCCGCAGCAATCTCAAGCGCTATCTCGAGCCCGGCTGCGAATACATGTTCGACCGGCGGGTCGAAGCCACCGCCATGCGCAAGGGCGGCGAGGTATTTCCGGTCGAGACGGCCATTTCGGTGGCGCGCCACGGCGGCGAGCCGATCTTCTCGGCGGTGCTACACGACATCACCCGGCGCAAGCGCGACCAACTGGATCTGCTGCAACAGACCAAATACCTCGAGCACGCCGTGGAAGCGCTGGAGCGGGTCCGCGAGCGCGAACGCCAGGTGCTGGCGGCGATTCCCTCGATTTTCATCGGCCTCGACGACAGCGGCCTGGTGACGCATTGGAACCCGGTCGCCGAAAAACAGTTCGGTCTGCCGGTCGAGCAGGTGATCGGGAAACATTTCGGCTCCCTGGAGATCGGCTGGCCCAAAGAGCGTATCGAAGAGGCTATCACGCGCTGCAGCCGGCTCGACGAAGCGGTGCGCTTCGAGGAGCTGCGTCTTTCCGACGCCCAAGGGCGCGAGCGCATCCTGGCGCTGACGATCAACCGCACCGAGTCGCGCGGCAACTTCGATTGCGGCGTGGTGCTGGTGGGCACCGACATCACCGACCACAAGGCGATGCAGGCGCAACTGATGCTCGCCCAGAAAATGGAGTCGATCGGGCAACTCGCCGCCGGTATCGCTCACGAGATCAACACGCCCACCCAGTACGTCAACGACAACACGCGCTTCCTGCGCGACGCTTTCGGGGACTTCCAGAAGCTGCTCGAACGCCACCAACAGCTGCTCGACATCGCCCGCGAGGGCGCGGTGCCGGCCGAGATGATCGAAGAAATCGACCGCCTCGCCACGGAGGTCGATCTGAATTTTCTGATCGCCGAGATCCCCACCGCAATTGAACAGTCGATCGAGGGGCTCAACCGGGTGGGCATGATCGTGCGCGCCATGAAGCAGTTCTCGCACCCCGACCAGGACGAGCCCGAGCTCACCGATCTCAACAAGGCCATCGAGAACACCGTGACCGTCGCGCGCAACGAATGGAAATACGTGGCCGAGGTGGAGCTGGATCTCGATCCGCAGCTCCCCGCCGTGCCCTGCCATGCCGGCCGCTTCAATCAGGTCGTGCTGAACCTGATCGTCAACGCGGCGCAGGCGATCGCCGAGGTGGCCAAGGACGGCGACGGCCCGCTCGGCAAAATTCGCATCGCGACGCTGCGCGCGGGCGAACAGGTCGAGATCCGTGTCGTCGACTCGGGCCCCGGCGTTCCCGACGCGATCCGGGACCGGATCTTCGACCCGTTTTTCACGACCAAGCAGGTCGGCAAAGGGACCGGGCAAGGGCTCGCGATCGCCCACAACATCATCGTCGAGCAGCACGGCGGCTCGATCGAGATCGTATCCGAGGCCGGCAAGGGAGCGACCTTTGTGCTGCGTCTGCCCCTGCAAGTCCCGCAGCCCGCGGAAGGCAACACATGAATCCCAGGATTATCTTCGTCGACGACGAGCCCAACATGATCGACGGCTTGCGGCGCATGCTGCGCTCGTTGCGCCACAACTGGGACCTGGCGTTCGCCACCAGCGGGCCGCAGGCGCTGGAACTGATGGAGCAGCACCCCTACGAGGTCATCGTCTCCGACATGCGTATGCCCGGCATGGACGGCCGCCAACTGCTCGAAGAAGTGGAAAGGCTCTACCCGCAAGTCGTGCGCGTCGTGCTGTCGGGCTCGACAGCCGGTGCGCTCGACGCGCTGCGGCCGATCCACCAATACCTCGCCAAACCGTGCGACGCCGAAACGGTCAAGAGCACCATCGAGCGCGCCCTGGAACTGCGCAACCTGGTGCCGCCCGACAAGGTGCGGCAACTGATTTCCCGCACCGGCTCGGTACCCAGCCTGCCTTCGCTCTATGTGCAGATCATGCAGGAGCTCAACTCTCCCGACTGCGAGATCGACCGGGTCGCCGATATCATCGCCAGCGACGCCGGTATGACCGCGAAAATCCTGCAACTGGCCAATTCCGCGTTCTTCGGCCTGCCTGGACGTATCTCGACGCCAAGCGATGCGATCTTCCGGCTCGGCCTCGACGTCGTCAAGTCCCTGGCCCTCTCGGTGCGGGTGTTTTCGGCGTTCGAGACGGACGAGGTCAACCGCTTGAAGCTGAACCGCGTCTGGCCGCACAGCCTGTCGACCGCGTCGCTGGCCCGCCGGGTGGCCGTCCATCAACAAGCCGCGCCCGCCGTCGTCGATGTCGCCTTCACCGCCGGCCTACTGCACGACGTCGGCAAGCTGGTTCTGGCCGCCAATGTCCCCGAAACGTATCTCGATGTGCTGACTCGCGCCTCCGAGGCCAAGATCAAAGACTGGCAGGCCGAGTACATCACCTTTGGCGTCACCCACGGGGAAATCGGCGCCTATCTGATCGGCCTGTGGGGATTGCACGAAAGCCTGGTCGAGGCGATCGCCTTACATCACCGCCCCCGCCTTTGCCGGCAGTGCCAGTTCGGGCCGCTGGCGGCCGTCCACCTGGCCGACGCGCTGGAGTGCCACCGCCGCTCGGACCAGGGAAAATACGCGGCTCGCGATATGGATGTGGACTATCTCGGGCGGGTCGGGCTGCAGCAGGCCGCCGACGATCCCCAAGGGTTCCTGGCCAGAACCCTTGAGGGGCCAGAGTGGTTGAGGAAATAGAGTGACGCTGGAGAAAATCCTGCTGGTCGACGACGACCAGAACATTCTCTCGGGCTACCGCCGGAGTCTGCGCAGCGAGTTCCGCGTCGAGACGGCCGAGGGGGGCAAAGCCGGCCTGGAGGCGTTGCGCGCCAACGGCCCGTTCGCCGTGGTCGTGTCCGATCTACGCATGCCGGGCATGGATGGCAACGAGTTCCTGCGCGAGGTCCGCGCCACCTTCCCCGATGCCATTCGCATGATGCTCACCGGCCAAGCCGACCTGCAGGCGGCCAGCGAAGCCGTCAACGAGGGCAACATCTTCCGCTTCCTGTTCAAGCCCTGCCCCCAGGAGGTGCTCACCAAAGCTCTCGGCGACGGCGTACGGCAGTACCTGCTGCTGAAATCCGAGCGGGATCTGCTTGAAAACACGCTTAGCGGCACAGTGCAGTTGCTGGTCGACATCCTGGCGCTGGTGAACCCGGCGGCGTTCGGCCGCGCCTCGCGCCTGCAGCAGATCGTGCGGCTGCTGCTGCCGCATTTCGGCCGCGACAACGCCTGGAAGCTGGACGTCAGCGCGATGCTGTCGCAGATCGGCCTGGTCAGCCTGCCCGGCGAGATCGTGGATAAGGTCTGCATCGGCGAGACGCCCGCCGCCGAGGAGGCCGCCATGCTGGAAAACCACCCGCTGTGCGGCCGCGACCTGCTGGTCAAGATCCCGCGCCTGGAAGAGGTGGCCCGCAACGTCGCCTATCAGGCGAAGCGGTTCGACGGCTCGGGGCCGCCCTATGAAGGCTTGCGCGGCCGCCAGATCCCGCTGGGCGGCAGGATTCTCAAGATCGCGCTCGACTACGACTCGCTGATCCAATCCGGAGCGACCCCGGAAACCGCGTTTTCCGAGCTCAATAATCGCAGCGGCTGGTACGACCCGGAGTTGCTGAGTACGCTCGAGCAGTCCGTCCTCAACGTCCGCAGCGGCTATACCTTCCACCTGATCGCCGCCACTCAACTCAACACCGGCATGCTGTTGCCCGACGGGATCAAGACCACCCACGGCAATCTGGTCGTCGGCAAGGGGTCCGAAGTGACCCCGGCCATGCTCACCAAGCTGCAGAACTTCGCCCGCTTTCAGGGACTGTCTCAACCGATCCGCGCGCTGCTTCCCCGCGGTCAGAAGTTGGCTCCCGCTCCTGAGGCGGCCGCGGTCGAACAGGACTCCTCCGCTTCGTCCGGGTAAGGCCCCAGCCGGCCCTTCGCCGCAAGAAAGACCCCGCGACCGGTCAGGGGCAACCAGGCCAAGAAGAGCGGCCCGGGGCCGAAAGGCAACGTTCTACTCGTGAATGACCTGCTGATCGCCGTCGCGGCCATCGAGCAGGACTACGCAGTCCTCACCCACAACCTCCGACTCTTCGAGAGGGTTCCCGGCCCCTCAGAGTTTTGCAACTCTAGACCGGCTTGCGTAGCCTCTCATACTCTTCACCTTTAGAAGTAGTTTGCAGGACCGCTTGATGTTGCACCCAGTACGGTTCTGAGCTATACTCCCACGAAGCTGGTACCCGGGCCTGCGGGAGTGTGGCGCGTGTTTCGCCACTGCAGATTCGGGGCACTTCACTCCTGGAAGGCTGCGCAATTGAACCCCGTACGATCCGCGCGAGTTTGCCGATTCCAGAAACAACGCCCCCTTTGACGGTTCCTACGGCAAATTGTTTGACTCTTACGCCTCGGGCGGGAAGGTTGACGGTGAGCAAAGGACCTGTGGAGCGATATCGACCTACCGGGCGCTGCATGTTGCGTGTCTTCCTGACCCTGATCGCCGTTGCCGTGTTGGCGCAGGCGCTGCCTGCGGCACCGCCTCCCCAGGCGGCCGGTCGCTACGTGGTGCAGGTCGGCGCGTACGCGGGGCCGCGGGCGGCCGCGCCGCTCGCCGGCGAGCTGACCCGCAAGGGCTTTCCGACCGTGATCGTGCCGGGAAACGACTACGCCCGGGTGGTGGTCGGTCCGTTCGCCACTGAAGCGGACGCGACGGCGATGCTCACCAAGCTGCAGCAGCAAGGCTACAAGGGATACATTCGCGCCGACTTGACACTACCCAGCGTGCCGGCAGCCGCGAGGCCAACGCCCCGCCCTGCCCCGGCGGCGCCGCCGGCGGAGCCCGCGCGGCCAACCCCAACCCCAAGGGCCCGCCAAACTGCGCCCTCGCCCCAGCCGGCTCCGCGCCAAGCCGCTCAGGGGTCCTATGTCGTGCAGGTGGGGGCTTATGCTGGATTGCAGAGCGCCACGCCCCTCACGGATGAGCTGCTACAGCGGGGATTCCCAGCGGTCGTCGTGCCGGGCGAGGACTACTCCCGCGTCGTAGTCGGCCCCTTCGCGAGCGAAGAGGAAGCCACGGCCGCGCTTGCCACGTTGCAGCAACAGGGCTACCAGGGGTACGTCCGCAACGACTTGCCCATTGGAGAATCGAACGCGACCGTCTCGCAGGCCGCTCCGCCCGCCGAGCCGCCCGCGGTAACCGAACCGGAGCCGCAGCCGGCCGAGCCGCCGCAGGTCGCCGAGGCGACGCCGCCATCGCCCGAGCTGCCGACACCGACGACGCCGCGCCAGCTCGAGACGCCGCCCACTCCGGCCGAGCCCGAACAACAGGCCCCGCCGGTGTTGAACGTCCCGGGCCCGGCAACGGCCCCCGAGCCGCCCCCGCTGGAGCCGGAACCGGCCGCGCCCACAGCCGAACCGACGCCAGCCGAACCGACTGCGGCGGAGCCCACGCCCGTGGAGCCGACGCCGCCTACGGTGGCGCCCGAACCGGCGGCCCCCGCCGCCACTCCCGAGCAGACGGCACCTGAGCCAACGGCGGCCCAGCAAACGCCCGAAACGCCCCCCACGGTCCCGCCGGAGACGGCGGAAGCGGCACCCGGGCCGGTATCGGAGCCGCAGCAACAGGGCCTGGCAACTCTGTTTCCGCCCAAGCCCGAGCCGGAACCGCGCGTCGGCGCCGGAGGGCTCAAGCTGCTGGTGCTGGCCGGAGAAGGCGCCATCAATAACATCAAGCAGCGTACGGCGCGCGATCCGGTGGTGAAGGTGACCGACGAGAACAACCGGCCGATTGCCGGTGCCGCCATCACCTTCGCGCTGCCCGACCGCGGGGCCAGCGGCCTGTTCGCCAACGGCGCGCGCAGCATGACGATCATGACCGACGCGCAAGGTACCGCCACGGCCACCGGTCTGACGCCGAACGCAGTGGCCGGCGACATGCCGATCCAGGTATCGGCCTCGTACCAGGGCCAGTCGGCTTCGGCCGTGATTACGCAAAGCAACGCCGTGGCGGCGGGAGCGGGCATGTCGGCCGCCACCATCGGCATCATCGGCGCCGTGGTCGCCGGAGCCGCGGTGGGCGCGGCATTGGCGTTGGGCGGCGGAGATAAGAGCAGCTCGCCGCCGGGCCAGGTCCGCCCCAGCGGCACGGCCAGCGTCAATACCGGCGGAGTCACCATCGGCGCCCCGTCGCCGTGACGCCGCGCAGTTTGCGGGGAAGCGCGGCGGGAACCCGCTGCGACGTCCACTGGGCGGTAAAACTGCCGGGCCCGGAAGCGGTATCGATTGTGGCGGTAAGCTTGGGAGCCTCATGAATGCGTCTTGATTGGGCCATCCTCACTCTGGCCGCGCTGGCCGTTCCGGTCCATGCCCAATGGAGCGGCGTGGCGGCGGTGAAGGCGGGCCCGGCCGTGGCCGCGCGGGCGTCCTCCGGTGCACCTTCGGTGGCGCTCACCGAAAGCAGCGACTTGGTCGGCGGCTCGTTGATCGGCTATGCGCCGCAAGCCGACGGCGGCGTTGTGCCGCTGCAAGGCCTTCCCGGAGCCGCTTTTCCCGGACCCACACTGACCATGGCCGAGGCAGGCGGAACTCCCGTTATCTCGTCGGTGGGCGCCTATGCTCTGGCGCCCGGACGGCAGCCCGCCGAGCTGCTGGTCTACGGGCTGCGGCCGCGCCGCACCGCCAGCAGTGTGCTGCCCAGCACCGTCCACCTGAAATTGCAGGCCGACCAGATCGTCCTGAGCCCGCTGGGGCGCGCGGCGCTGGCTTACGACCGGACGCGGCGCGAGGTCGAGGTTCTCTCGGGCATACCAGCTCGGCCCACGTCGCTGTTTACGGCTTCTCTCGGCGGCGTGCGCGGCGTGCTCACGGCGCTGGCGGTGTCCGATGACGGCTCGGTCGCCCTGGCGGCCTTTTCGAACCCCAACAGCCCTGGCGCGATTTACGCGCTGCGGCGCGGCGCGGCCCCCGCACTGGTGGGCGCGGCCGGCCGCGTGGTGCACCTGGCGTTCGTGCCCAACGCGGAGGACGCGCTGGCGGCGGACTACGACCGCAATGAGGTTCTGCTGCTGCAAGACGCCGGCCGCCAGGGAATCCAAACCCTGGCCGGCCGCAACGACGGCGTGCGCGCCCCGACCGCCGTCGAAGCGACAACCCAAGGTGCCATCTTCGCGGTTAGCGAGGGGTCGAACGCCGTCATCGCGCTCTCATCGGCCCAAGCGACGCTTGGCCTGCTGCCGTGCTCCTGCGCCGCGAGCGCGTTGGACCGCCTCAAGGATCCTGATTCATTTCGGCTGACCGGCGGCGAGGGAGTCATCGCCGTTCTGCAAGCCAACGCCAACCCCGCCGGCGTGTTTTACATCCCGGCCGGCGCGGAGGCGGAGCCACGGCCCGCGGCCGATCGCACGCTGAGCCGGGGCCGCAGCCGATGAAAATACCTAAGCCGGCCATGTTTTCGATGCCATCGAGATCCCACAAAGCGCGCCAAAACCGCCTCGGCTTTTCGCTGCCGCTAGGCATCCTCGTGCTGCTGTTGCCGCTGTTGGCGGCGGCGCAAGAAACCAGCGCCATCGAGGTGGAAGTCCAACCCGACAGTTGGGGCATGTGCGGCACGGCGGCGTCGGGCGGCACGGTCAGTTCACCGCTGCTTTCGCCGACGACACCGGTGGCCGGCAGCGAGGTGGCGTTCCGCATCCGGAAGCTCAGCGTCTCCGACTTCAACGAATCGGTCGAAATACCCACACTGCAGTTCGCATCCCCCTCGTCGGAGAGCTTCTTCCCGCGAGACCTATCGGACATTCATTTCACGTCCGAGCCGATGCTGCCTTTTCGGACCTCCAACGGCGGAACGCAAGCTTTCGACATGGCGATCATTCCGCCGGAAGCGGGCACCTACCGCCTGACCTTTCGCAGCATCAACTGGGACGGCGGTTCCTGCTCGGTCGACATCACCGTCGAGCCGCAGACGAGTTGTTTGATCGAGTCGATCGACGGCATCCACGGCGGAACCGGCATGCCCGCCGTGCTGGATTTCGGCTCGGTGCCGGTGAACCAGGTGTCGGCGGGCACGCTGCAATTCAACTTTTTCACGATCCTGCCGGTGAACGAAGGCATCCGCGCCAGCGCTTTTCTCGACCCACCGTTCGAATTCGACGAACCCAGTTATACCGTGACTCCAGCCCGCGATCACGCCACGTTGGACGTAACGTTCTCGCCGACCGAGGCCGGCAATTTCAGCCAGACTGTGGAGTTCTTTACGGATCGCGAAGAGTCGATGCCCGAGTGCCGGCAGTCGGTCGAATTCCGCGGCGTGGGCGTGGCGCCGGAGCTTTCGCTGATCTTCGGCTCGCCGGATTGCGGCGATGCCGTCACCATCCCGCTCACGGTGCGCAACGAGTCGACCCTGGCGCTGCAGAATCTCAGGGCAGTCGCGCCGGAGGGATATACCCTCACGGCCGATCCCCCAGGCTCCTTCATCGTCACGAATTTCTCCCTCGGGGCGGCCGGTGCATCCAATCCGCCCTCCTCGAGGCAGTTTGTGTTGCGCCTGGTGCAGGCGGGTCCGAGCGACGCTTTCATCAGCATCGAACAGCAGGATGAGCTGCTGGCGCGAGGGGATATTCCGCCCGCCGCTTGCATCCAGATCACCGATCCCAGCGACCTCAGCCTGGACTTTGGCGACGTGCCGGTGAACACCGTGGCGCCTGCGCAGTCGATTCGCGTGACCAACCGGGGCAACGGCATGGCAACGGTGATCGCCACGCTGCGCGACGGCGGACCGGCGGCGGGCTTCGGGCTCGGCGAAGGATCGGCGGCAAGCGTCACCTTGAGCATCCCGCCCATTTCCGACGATGTACTGCAGGTTTCGTTTCTACCGCAGAGCGTGGGCGGCAAACAGGCGTTCGTCGACTTCAGCAGCAGCTCGTTCGAGGGCATCCCCAGCGTCGACCTCAACGGTAATGGCATCGACCAACCGCGTCCGACGCTGAGCTTCCGCGCCAGCGACAACCCGGTCAACGCCGGAGGTGTGATCGAATTTCCCGCGACCTCGCTGGGGCAAAGCAGCACGGTGCCGCTGGTGGTCACCAACAACGGCAACCTGGGCGCGCTAGGCCTGGTATTGAGCGCCTCGAGCGGCGAGTTCGGGGTGTCGGGCGCGGCCCCCGCCGAGCTTGCTCCGGGGGAGTCGGCAAACTACACGTTGACGTTCCGCCCCAGCCAGTCCGGCACGCGCAGCGCGCAGTTGAACGTCGTGGGGCAGAACGTCGATGCGGTCGTGCTGGGCCTTGAAGGCAGCGGCGTGATGAACCAGGTGACCGTCAACGGCGTGGATCTCAGCGGAACCGTAACGCCGGCCCAGAACCCGTTGCCCTCGCTCGGTCTGCAACTGGCGGGCGGCGCGGCGACCCAGGCCATGGAGGGCGACCTGCTGCTGGACTTCACGCCCAATCTGCCGCAGACGCCCAGCGGCTTCGCCGCGGCCTACCAGGCGGTTCGCTTCATGGCCGGCACCGGCGCCGGCGGCCGCACCATTCATTTTCGCTTTGAGCAGGGCCAGGATCGGGCCGCGTTTGCCGCCGAACAGGCCGCCGGGTCCGATCCGCTGCTGGCCCGCTTCCAATCCGGGACCGTTGCCGGCTCGATCCAGTTCCGGGTCGCCAACCTGCGCACGGCGCAGGGCGGCGAGGTGCCGGTCGCCGGTCCTGTGGTGGGCACGGCAACGGTGGCGCGCCTGGCGCCTTCGATCCGTACCATGACGACACCGCAGATCAGCGGCGGCGTCAACGTCGTGATCGACGCGATTTCGACCAGCCGCGAGATCACCGGCGTGTGTCTGGCGTTGACGCCCGCCTCGGGCGCCGATTTGAGCTTCACACGGCCCGACCCCGGTTTCCTGAACACGCCGTTCGCCGGGTGGTTCGCCAACAGCGACAGCTTCCCGCACGGCGGAGAATTTCTGCTGACCATCCCCATCAACATCAGCGACATGCGGGCGTTCGGTTCGGCGCAAGTCTGGCTGCGCAACGGCGAAGGCTGGTCGGCCCCCAACAATCCCTGCGGCCAATAAAAATACGCCCCACCCGACGCGCGCGTGCGCCGGATGGGGCGTAGCGAAATGTTCGAATTTCTGTCGAAGTGGTGACCGCCAGGTCGCCAGGCGCCGGGCATCGAGTGGCCGGGCATCGCAAGGCTTCCACCGGGAGCACCGCGGCGCGGCGCACCGCGGCAGACCCTGAA
The DNA here is from genome assembly GCA_963824095.1 of Terriglobia bacterium. Taxonomy (GTDB): domain Bacteria; phylum Acidobacteriota; class Terriglobia; order Bryobacterales; family UBA6623; genus JBBDWJ01. The sequence continues at coordinate 490,143 of CAWGNS010000008.1, forward strand.
CCACCACGGGAAGTTAATGCGCGGGCGCGGTCTGCGCGTCTCCAGGCGGGGGCAGCTTGCGCTCGAAGTATTCCATCGGGCTTTCCTGAATGGTGTAGCCGGCGGGCACCTCGAACATCGTCGGTAGCGGCTCGACGAGCTGGATATTGGTGAGGCGGTAGGTCGTCTTGCCCATGCGCGGATCGTCTTGCGTCGACATCACCACTGTCTGTAGCTGCGGCGAATACCAGCTCTCGGAAGCGATCTCGATGGGACGCTCGTTGCCGATCTGGCCGGCGGGAATCGTGATCGTCGTGCGCGTGCCGTCGGCCTCGACGCCCTCGATCACCTGCTTGCCGAGCGACTCGGTCTTGGTGTTGTCGTCCGAGACGCTGAAATCGGCGTTGACGGCGGAGTGGACCACGGTGAGATTGCGAGCCTCGCCGGCTTCGCCGCCCGTCACCTCGCGATGTTCGGAGCGAAACACCATCTTCGCGGGCCCGCCGTCCGTCTTGGCCTGCCAATGCACGTTGCCCTTCTCGACCTGCATGTCATCGCCTTTTCCATCCGCCTCGATATGGTGAAGTTCGGCTTTTTGTGCGGTCTGCTCCTTGGTATTGAGCACGTAGTTCACGCCCGCGACCGGGTCGTTGATAAACACCATCTCGATCGGGTCGCCCGCCGAAGACCACGGGCCGAGAGCGCTGATGGTTTGCTCGCGGCGCGTACGGCCCTGACTGTCGCGATAGATCTTGGAGCTGTTGGTACGGCTGATCTTGTTGCCGTCGCCGAGGGTCTGGCTGGTCTCGGTGACCGCCTCGGCCGAATAAGGGGAGCCGGTGACCGTTTCGCCGCTCAGGGCCGGACCGGCCGAGATGAATTCAAAGTTATTGGCGCCTCCGAAAAACACCGGGCCGCCGCTTCGGGTGGCAATCGTTGCAATGCCTGCGTGCACCATACCGCCGTCAGGGACCGGCGCGCTTTGCGGAGCCGGCGCGATCTGTTGCGCCTGCGCGGCGAGTGGAACCGGAATCACGGCCACGATCGCAGCCAGAGTTCCGGCGGCGATCGGCAAGAGTCGTTGTAGTCTCATCGCTGTCTCCTTGTTTCACCTTCCATGTTTCACATTCCAACGGGAACGTTTCTCAATAGCGCCGCGGCGTCCCCGAGCCGCCGCGCTCCGGCAAGTCCGCCGAAGCCACCAGGGGCCTGACGAACCGCACGGCGTGCGCCAGGCCATCCACGCCCAGCAGCACGTCGGCCTCGACCGAGGCGGACCCCGCCGCGGCCGGAAACCCGAAATAGACCAGCGCCGTCGAGGGCAGCCGCACCCGCACCAGCCGCGCCTCGGGGACCGCCTGCGCCCAGCCGCCGTAGGTCAACGGCACGAAATCGGTGACGACTTCTTGTTGTCCCGCCGCCATCGCCGTTCCGGCGGCTGCCGTTCCGGCGTCCGCGGCCGTCTGGGCAGTATCCACTGCCGGGGAGGACGCCCCCCCGGCGTGCGACGAGGAGTGCAGCGCGCCCGCGTTGGTACGCCTCGCGGACTTGGCTACCGCACGCCTCCGCGGCGCGGCCGGCGACGAAGATCGGGAGCCCGCTACCGACCGCGGGTTCCCTGTTCCGGCCGGGGATCCCGAATCCGCTGTTAGCCGGTCCCCGTTCGCCGAATTGCTGTTGCTTGTTTCCCCGCCGCCTCCACCCGCGCCGGGCGGGGCTATCGCGCCGGGCGGGACCATCGCGCCGGGCACGGCCAACGCAATCGTGTCGCGGGAGGCAGCCGGCTGCCGCCGCCAGGTCCCGGTCGCCCATACAGCCAGCATCGCCGCCGCAGCGACCGCCGCCACGGCCCACCAGCGGCGGTCCGCTCCGAGGCGTCCTGCCGGCGCGACCGGCACGGTCCGCTGTAGCGCCCGAAACTGCTCCAGCAAGGCTGCCTCGAGATGCGCCGGGGCCTGGAGTTCTTCGTCCCGCGCCTGGATCGCGCTCAAGCCCGCCGCCAGCCGCTCCTCCGCCGCCAACAGCCTGCCGCAGGCCTCGCATTCAGCGGCATGGGCCAGGGCGCTCGGCTCCCAAGGCTCCTTCTGGGTCTGTTCCCGAGCCAAAGATCGGGCGAGGTCCGCGGCGATGTCTCGAAACTCGTGGCAGTCCATCGCGTTCATCTCCCCAGCGGCGCTTTCCCGGCGGTGTGCGGCCGCCGCGCCGCCAGCTTGCTGTGTAACAGCGCGCGCGAGCGGTGCAGCCGCGACCGGATCGTGCCCACCGCGCAACCGGTGGCGGCCGCCGCCTCGGCGTAACTCATCTCGTGCAGCTCGCAAAGCACGACCACTTCGCGGTAGCGCGGCGGCAGCGACAGGATGGCCTCGCGCAGCATCTCCACCCGTTGCAGCGAGGTGAGGCCCTCGACCGGATCGAAGCTCGCCACCAACTCGGACGGCAGCTCTGCGTCGCCGTCCTCCTCACTGCCCAAGCCGACACAGTCTCCTCGCGCCTCCAACTGCCGCAGCACCTGGTTTCTGGCGATGCCGTAGAGCCACGACGAGAGCCGCCCCCGGGTGGCGTCAAACTCGCCGGCCTTGCGCATCAGCACCAGAAAAACCTCCTGCGTCACGTCCTCGGCGATCTGGGCGTTGCCGCTCATCTGCAGCGCGAAGCGGTAGACCGCCCCTTGATAGCCGCGATAGAGCGCCGTGAAGGCGTGCTCGTCGCCGGCCGCCAGACGCCGCAGCAGGTCGCCGTCCTGAGAAGAGTTTGCACCTGCCATCGGTTCTGATTCGACGCTTGGCCGCCGGGCTCGATAGTGCCCGCCCACGGGGGCTCGATAGTGATTGCGCCGGGGGGCTGAAAAGGTTCCACGAACTTGCGCGGCGTCGACCGGAAGCTTAAAGGAAAGCATGCCTACATGAATTGCTATCATGTAGGCATGAAGGAGCAGGCAAGCCCCATCCAATATACAATCCGTGGCGTGCCGCCGGAGGTCGACCGCGTGCTCCGGCAGCGCGCCGCCCAACACAACCAGAGCCTTAATCAACTGATTGTGGACGAGTTAACTCAGACGGCGGTGGGACACAGGCAGAGAGCGGATTTCTCCGACCTGGTGGGGCAGTGGACGCCCGATCCGGACTTCGACGCCATTCTGGCCGCGCAACGCCAGATCGATTGGGACCGGTGGAAGTGAGGGTCGCGCTGGACACAAACCGGCTCACCGACTTGTTTCAAGGCGATTTCGGGCTGGCGGAACAACTGGCGGGCTGCGAACAGGTTTGGATCCCGCTGGTGGTACTCGCCGAGATCAAGGCAGGATTCTACGGCGGTTCCCAGCGAAGCCGCAACGAGGCCTTGCTGCAACGGCTGCTGGCCAAGCCCACCGTCGGTGTACTGCTGCCAGGGAGGGAAACCGCGGAACACTACGCGCGGCTGTTCGTGCAGCTCAAGCGCGCGGGTACGCCGGTTCCCGACAACGACCTGTGGATCGCCGCCCTGGCGTTGGAGCACGATCTGGTGCTCATCACGCGCGACCAGCATTTCGGGAAGATTCCCCAGCTCCTTCGGCAATAGGCTCGCACCACCTCGAAAGTCCAACAGAGACTACGCCACGACTTCTTGCATCACGTTGCCGTGAACGTCCGTCAGCCGCATGTCGCGGCCGTTGTAGCGGTAGGTGAGCTTTTCGTGATTGAGACCCAGCAGATGCAGAATGGTCGCGTGCAGGTCGTAGGTGGATTTGCGGTTCTCGACGGCGCGGTAGCCGTATTGGTCGGTGGCGCCCACGACCGAGCCACCCTTGACGCCGCCGCCGGCCATCCAGACCGTGAAGCCGTCGGGATTGTGGTCGCGGCCGTCCATGCGTTGGGATATCGGCATGCGGCCGAATTCGCCGTGCCAGATGATCAGCGTCGAGTCCAGCAAGCCGCGGCTCTTGAGGTCTGTCAGCAGAGCCGCGATCGGCTTGTCGGTCTCGGTGGCGTGCCGCTCGTGATTGCCCTTGAGATCCCAGTGGGCGTCCCAGCTCGGCTGGAAATTCCCGCCGCCCGAATAAATCTGTACGAAGCGCACGCCGCGCTCGACCAGGCGCCGCGCCATCAACGCCTGACGGCCGAAATAGGCGGTGACATCCTCGTCGAGCCCGTAGAGTTTACGCGTTGCCTCCGACTCTTTGCCGATGTCGATGGCCTCGGTGGCGTGCGTCTGCATGCGGAAGGCAAGCTCGTAGGTACCGATGCGCGCCGAAAGCTCGCTGTCGAGCGGGTTGTGTGCGAGGTGCTTTTGGTTGAGGTCGCTCAGCAAGCCGAGCCAATGCTGCTGCCTGTCGCGGTCCATTTCCTCAGGCGGCCGCAAATCGACCACCGCGTCCCCTTGCGAACGAAACGGCGTGCCCTGATAAGCCGCCGGCATGAAGCCGTTGCCCCAATTGGGCGCGCCGCCGATCGGGCCGCCGCGGTAATCGGTGAACACGATGAAGCCGGGAAGGTTTTCGTTCTCGGTTCCCAGCCCGTAGGTGACCCAACTGCCGACGCTGGGGTGACCGGCGAGCACCGTGCCGGTGTTCATCTGATAGAGCGCCGGACCATGGTCGTTGCTGGCGCTATACATCGAGCGGATGACGGCCAACTCGTCGGCATGCGCGGCGACCTGCGGAAAGATCGACGAGACCTCGAGGCCGCTTTCGCCGTAGCGTTGGAACTCCCAGGGCGAAGGCATCAGCCCGCCGGGATGTCCCTGCGAAACCTCGAAATCGCCGACGCCGGTCATCGCCTCGCCCTGGCGCTTGAGCAGCTCGGGCTTGGGATCGAACGTATCCATGTGGCTGACGCCGCCATAGCAAAAAATCGAAATGACGGCCTTGGCCTTGGGCGGAAAATGCGGGGGCTTGGGAGCCAGCGGCGAGGGCGGGACCGAGGCCGCCAGCCCCTGCCGCACCAACAGGTCCTGAAAGGCGACACCGGCGATACCGCCGCCGAGCCGGCCAAGCAGTTGTCTACGAGAATAGAACCGATTCGCCATGGTCATTCCGTGGCACAGACAATCTTGATCTGTGCTCCTCTGGGTGCCGCAAAAAACCGCCCGATTGGCCAGTGAAGCACCGGCCCTCACTGCCGGTACACAAACTCGTTCAAGTTAAACAGCGTCTGGCAGAAATCCACCAACCCGTAAGGGCTGCCCTGGATGAACTCTATCGCCTTGGCTTTTTCGTAGGCGTCGGGCGGGCGCATCAGCGCGAGCTGATAAGCGCGTTCGACCTGCTCACCGGTGTCGGCGCCCGCCTCGCTCATTACACGCTGCGCGAAAAACTTCGCCTGCCGTATCACGAACGCGTTGTTCATCAACAGCAGCGCCTGCGGCGAGATGGTCGAGCGGTTGCGGCGGTCGCAGGAGTTGATCATATCGGGCTGGTCGAACGCCTCGAACATCGGGTAGCGGATGCTGCGCTTCGAGAACACGTAGATGCTGCGCCGCCAGGTCGAGGGGTCGCCGATCGGCTTGCCGGGCCAGGTCCTGCCGGTACTCGATTGAAACAGCGCCGGGTCGATGTAGGGATACACCGCCGGGCCACCCATCTTGAGATCGAGCGTTCCTGCGACGGTCAGCATCTGGTCGCGCAGCACTTCCGCTTCCAGCCGCTCACGCGGCATGCGCCAGAACAGCCGGTTATCGGGGTCGGCCTCCATGTTCGCCGCGATGTCGTCGCTGGCCATCTGGTAGGCCTTTGAGGTCATCATCAGCCGCTGCAGCTTCTTCACGCTCCAGCCGTTTTCGACGAACTCGGCGGTCAGCCAGTCGAGCAGTTCGGGATGCGTGGGGCGTTCGCCGGTCTTACCGAAATTGCTGGGCGTACGCACGATGCCGGCGCCGAAATGATGCTGCCAGAGGCGATTGACCATCACGCGCGCGGTGAGCGGGTTGCGCGGCGAAGCGACCCATTCCGCAAACGCCCGGCGGCGCCAACTCGACGAAGCCTCCGGCGGCGGCTCGGGAAAGTTGACGTCCTGCCAGCTTGCCACCGTGAGCACTCCCGGCTCCATCAGCGAACCCCTGTTGCCAGGGCTGCCGCGGTTGAGGAAATAGGAAGGCAGCGGCTCGCGGCCCGCTTCGCCGATCGACATCGCCGTGGGATACTTTTCCGGACGCTGCTCGTCGAGAGCCTGGATTTGCCGCACCAACTCGCGATGTTTCTGCTTGTCGGCATCGGGCATAATCGCCAGGATCTCGTCCTCGGCGATCTGCAAAGTGGCTTCAATCTGTTGCGCGTTCAGCCGCTGGCCCTCGGTGCGCTTGTCGGCGGGAGTGCGCCAGGCGATCTGCACATATTCGGGAAGTTGCTGGATGCGCTGGTCGAAAAGCTTGTCGTGATAGGGCTTCTCGAGTTCCTTCTTGGCATTCTTGACCGGCTCGAGCAGTTTGTCGATGCGCTGCTGAGCGGCTTCGTATCGGGCCACGGCGTCTTTGCCGACCAGAGGATAGTCCACCGGCTTGGTCGAGAAAAACACCGCCTGCATGCGGTAGTAGTCCTTCTGTGGAATCGGATCGAACTTGTGGTTGTGGCAGCGCGCGCACTGCACCGTCATGCCCAGAAACGACAGCGCCGTCGTCGCCAGGATGTCGTCGAGCTCATCCATGCGCGTGCGCTCGGTCTTGATGTTGTTGTCGGGGCCCAGCCGCAAATAGCCGGTCGCGATGTGCGCCTCGTTCGAGCCCGGCGCAATCTCGTCGCCGGCGATCTGCTCGCGGATGAACTGGTCGTAGGGCTTGTCCTGATTGAACGATTCGACAACATAGTCGCGGTAGCGCCAGGCGTCGGGCCAGTCGAAATCGCGTTCGAAACCGCCCGAGTCGGCGTAGCGCACCAGGTCGAGCCAATGGCGCCCCCAGCGCTCGCCGTAGTGCGGCGACACGAGTAGCCGGTCGACGATTTTCTCGAAGGCGTCGGGCGAGCGGTCGTTGACGAACGCCGCGACCTCGGCGGGACTCGGCGGCAATCCGGTCAGGTCGAGATAGGCGCGGCGGATCAGGGTGCGGCGATCGGCCGGCGGAGAAGGCTGCACGCCCTTCTCCCGCCATTGCGCCATCAGAAACGCATCAATGGGATGGACCGTGCCATCGACGGATTTCCAGGCGCTGTCATCGACGGCGGGAGGATCGCGGCGCACGGGCGGCTGAAACGCCCAGAACTGCCGCTCCTGCTCGGTGATCGGGCGCTCCTCGAGCTTCGATAGCGTTTGTCGGGCCGCGGGCGGCTCGTCAGCCGCGGCGCGCTCGGGCACGATCGCTCCGGCCAGGATCCAGCGTCGCAGCACATCGAGGTCGGTGTCAGGCAGTTTCGCGCCCGGCGGCATCGACGGGTTTTCCAGATGAGCGGCAAATTTATAGAGATTGCTGCCGGTGGGGTTGCGCGGCTCGACGGCCGGCCCGCGCTCGCCGCCGCGCAGCATGCTCTGGCGCGTGCGCAGGTCGAGCTTCGACATCTGCATCGCGGCCCCGTGGCAGGCGAAGCAGTTCTCTTCGAGGACCTGGTAAGCCTGCTGCGACAACTCGTCGGCGTTCGCCAACGAAGCGCACAACAAAGCGCCCAATAAAACACGGGAAAGCATGTCTTGTTTGTTCGAAAACGAACCCTACCCGTCTCTAATCTACGCAAGTGCGCCCGCTCGCGCAAGGGTTTTCCGGGAGAGTCGGGAGCGGAGGCAGCCCATGCTTGGCGCCGGAGTCCGGTCTGCGCGCCGGTATGGCCAACGGCGTTCTCCGGGGGTTCAGCCTTGCTATTTTGCTTTTAGCCGTAGCGCGAAATGGTGGGCTGTGATATCCATGCGGTGATTCAAATAGAAACGGTGGGCTCCGAAGCGCTGCACGCCCGAGTCGAGGTGAAACTCCTCGCAATTTTCGCGGCGGGCGTAGTCGATCAGCCAATTGAGAATCGCCTCGCCGTGGCCGCTCGAGCGCGCGTTCTCGTCGGTCACCAGATCGTCAACATAAAGGAATCGACCCCAGGGCAGGTTTTCCAACACCCGAAAACCCGCCACACAGACCGCCTTGCCCTGCTCTTCGACGAACGCCAGCAGATAGCCCTGTTGCTGCTGGCGCCGCACCCGCGCCAGAAAATCCCGCTCCTCGGAAAGGTGCAACCGTAGCTGCCGCATGGTCGGCAAACAAGCGATGATGTCCGCGTCGGACTCCGCCAGCCGAATCGTCATTCCTACCTCCTGCCAAGACCTTGCAGTGTACGTTTTTGGCGGCATCCAATTCAATGCCCGCCGGTTCCGCGCCCGCATCCGATTATGCTCCAATAGGATTTGGGGCATCGTCGTTGCTGCGACACGAGGAGAGGAATGGATGTCCAGAGGACAAGCAGGCGCTCAACCCGCTTTAAGCCGGCGGGAAACCCGTTCCACGCGAGACACGGCTTCTCAACTGCAGGCGTTTCTCGAAAAAGCTCTGCGCCAATTCCCCTACGAAATCATCATCACCGATTGGCAAGGCCATTCTTATTCGCTTGGCCTGAAACAACCTCACTGGCGCGGACTACCGCTCGAAATCCACCTCAAGACGAAAGCCCCGGGAAAAGACCTGCTGGCGCTCAACGGCATGGGTTTCCTGGACCGCTTCGTGGCCGGCGAGGTGGACCTGACCGGCAACATCTACATCATGGCAGCGATCCGCGACAGCATGAATCTCACCATGCCCTGGTGGAGACTGCTGCCACGCGTGCTCGCCGGCCGAACGTTTCTGTTTCAGAACGCGTCGCGCGCCAGCGTCAACGTCAAAAGCCATTACGACATCCCGCAAGAGGCCCTGCACTGCTATCTCGACCGCGCCTATATGTCGTACTCGTGCGGTATGTTCGAGCACCCCGAACGCCTGACCGTCGATGAACTGTTGCGCATCGGGCAAGGCCAATCCGACGATTTCGACTCGCTCGAACGCGCGCAGTGGCGCAAATTCCGCGATGCGGCGGACTTCGTCCATCCGGAAATGGGGGAAGCGCTGCTCGACGTCGGCTGCGGCTACGGAGGGCAACTGCGCGTGGCGCTCGAAAGCCATCCCTTCGGCAAAGTGGTCGGCTGGACGCACTCGCACAATCAGACGATGGAAGGCCGCAGACTACTCCAGCCGTTTGACGCGACGCGCTGGGAACTCCACGAAGGCGATTACCGTCAGGACGAGCGTGTGTTCGACCACATTACCTCGACCGGCATGATCAGCCACGTCGGCCCGCGCGGCCTGGTGCCTTACGTCCGGCAGGTGCGGCGGCGAATCAAAAATGGCGGCCGCTACGTGCACCACGCGCTCATGACGCCTTACCGTACGCAAGCGCTCGACGCCGAAATCGGTGTGGCTTTCAACAAAAAGTACGTTTGGCCGGGATTTCACTGGTTCACGATCGGCGATCACGTCCAGGCGCTCGAGCAAAACGGCTTCGAGGTCACCCGCCTGGTCAATCTCTCGCCGCACTACGCCAAGACGACGGCGGCCTGGTACGAGCGCATGATGGCGCACAAAACCATCATGCAAGAGAAGCTGGGCGAGGCCACCCTGCGCGCCTGGCAAATCTACCTGGCGGCCACCTCGGAAGGCTTTTTGCGGAGAGCCGTGCACGTTTACCGCATCTACGCGCGCGCGGTGTGAGCCCACACCGCGGGGCCTTCTCCGCCAAAGGCAGCGGCATTGCGAGCTCGCCAAGAAAACACCGGCGCTGCCGCGACACCACCCCAAAGGGCCCCAATCACAGAAACCTGGCTCGCCACCTGTGGCGTGAACCTCCAGGTTTGCCGTCCCGATTCCTCGGAACGTAGGGCCCCAATCCACCAAAGCCGGAGACAAACCTAAGAACGCCGCCGCGCACGCCCCCCTACACCCTTTTGCTCAAGAAAAAAGTCGCCGGCTCGCCCTCGCCCTCCCCAAAACCCAGCCGCCGGTAAAGCCGCTGGGCCGCCACATTCGTCTCGAGCACCTCCAAAGTCACCTTGCCGCACCCCAGTTCCCGCGCCTTCGCCTCGACGGCCTCGATCAACCGCCGTCCGACACCCTGGCCACGGCACTCCGCCGTCACCGCCAGGTCGTGAATATTCACCAGGGGCCGGGCTAAGAACGTCGAAAACCCCAGGAAACAGACTGCGACACCGACGGCCCGCCCTTCGGCCCAGGCTAGAAAAACCAACGCCGCGGGGTGCTTCCGAAGGCCCGGCACAATCTCACGCAGCACGCCGGGATCGAGCGGAGCGCCTTGCGCGATGGGCAGGCGCGCATACTCGTCCAACAGACGATGCAAGGCTTCCGCGTGCGTCGCGTCGGCCAAGTCGGCCTCCCGAATCTCGACATCCATCGGCTTTCCTCGCTTTCGCGTCTTCCCCTTCGCGCGATTCTGGCGCGACCTGTCATGGCATGCGCGCCCCGGGCGCGACTTATCATGGTAGGAGATGACCGAATCCGCCTACAACGATCCCAAACTGGCGCTCAACCGCATTTACACGAAACGCGGCGACGGCGGCGAAACCAGTCTCGTCAACGGCCGCGCGATCCCCAAAGACGATCTGAAGATCGAAACCTACGGCACGGTCGACGAGTTGAACGCCTTTGTCGGCGCGGCTTGTGTGACCGCCCAAGAGCTGGCGCCGTCGTACCCCGGGCTCGAAAAACTCGCGGCGATCCTGGTCCGCGTGCAGCACGAGCTATTCAACCTGGGCTCGGTGCTGGCGACCGATCCCGCCGAAGTACACCCGCGGCAGGCGCAGATCGGCGAGCGCGACGTCGAGCAGCTCGAATCCGAGATCGACGCCATGAACGCCACGCTCGGCAAGTTGCGCTCGTTTGTGCTGCCAGGCGGCTGCCGCCTCAACGCCGAGCTGCACCTGTGCCGCACGATCTGCCGCCGCGCCGAGCGCCTGTGCGTCGCTCTGGCCCGCAAGGAAGCGGTGCCACCGGCGGGTTTGCGCTATCTCAACCGCCTCAGCGACGCGTTTTTCGTCTGGAGCCGCTGGGCCTCGCAGCAGCTCGGCAAGCCCGAGGTACTCTGGGAGCCTAACAAAGCGGCGTCGGGAGGCGGCGAGAAGCAGCCCGCGGCCGACTAGCCCGCGCGATCGGGGCCTACCCGACGGCCGCAGGGCTCGCGCCGTACGCGCCGGGGCTCGCGAAGTACGCGCCCGGGGCTCCAGGCCCGCGCTTTGCGATAATAGTCTGTTTTCATGCCCCCAAAACCTTCTCTCACCTACGAGGATGCCGGCGTCAGCTTCCGCGAGGCCGGCCGCGCCAAGTCGCGCATCAAAACCCTGGCGCAGCGCACGTTCGATAAGAACGTACTGACCGGCATCGGCTCGTTCGGCGCCGCCTACGCACTCGATGGGCTCAAGCGCCCGATCCTGATCAGCTCGGCCGACGGCGTCGGAACCAAGCTCAAGGTGGCCTTCGCCACCGGAGTGCACAACACCGTCGGGCAAGACTTGGTCAACCACTGCGTCAACGACATCGCCGTGCAAGGCGCCAAGCCGCTGTTTTTCCTTGACTATCTGGCGTCGGGAAAACTCGACGCCGCGATCACCGCGCGGGTTATCGAAGGCCTCAGCCGTGCCTGCAAGCAGAACGGCTGCGCGCTGATCGGCGGCGAAACGGCCGAGATGCCCGGCATGTACCAAGGCGGTGAATACGACCTGGCGGGCTTCATCGTCGGCGCGGCCGAGCGCAGCCAACTGCTCGACGGCAAAAAGATTCGCGCCGGGCACTCGTTGATCGGGCTGCCGTCGACGGGACTGCACACCAACGGCTATTCGCTGGCGCGCAAGCTGCTGTTCGAGGTCGCCGGGCACACCCCCGACACGGTACTGCCGAAGCTGGGCGGGCCGCTCGCCGGCGAACTGCTCAAGGTCCACCGCAGCTATCTGAAGGCGATCCGCGCGCTGCTCGACGCGAAACTGCTCGACGGCGCGGCGCACATCACCGGCGGCGGCATCACCGACAACACGCCGCGCATGCTGCCGGCCGGCCTGCGCGCCCGCGTGCGCTACGGGACCTGGCCGGTGCTGCCCATCTTCGACGTGATGCGCGAAATCGGAGCGATCAAGCTGCCCGAAATGCTGCGCACGTTCAACATGGGCGTCGGGATGATTTTGGCCGTGCCAGCGCGTTCGGAAACGAGAGCCCTGGCGCTGCTCAAGAAAAATCGCGAACGCGCTTACGTGATCGGCCGCGTGGAAAAAGGGCGCGGAGGCGTCGTTTACGAATGATCCCAGCGCGGCGGCGGCCTTGTCTCGAACCCCGGGAACGAACGAAGACTTCGGGGTAATGCGACGAACGCCGGCCGTTCCTTTGCGCCCATCTCGGCCCCAGACCTTCCTATGCACAAACTCGGCATTCTGCTTTCCGGCCGCGGCTCGAACTTCGAGGCTATCGCCGACAACATCGCGGCCGGCAAGATCGACGCGGAGATCGCTGTCGTGCTCAGCAACAAGCCCAACGCGCGGGGGCTCGAGCGCGCGCGCGAACGCGGCATCCCGGCCGAATGTATTCCCTCGCGCGGCCTCGAACGTGAGGAGTACGACCGCCTGGTTTTGGCGCGGCTCCAGCAGGCTCAGGTCGAACTGGTCTGCCTGGCGGGCTACATGCGTCTGTTGAGCGCTTATTTCGTTGAACAGTTTCCCAACCGTATTCTCAACATTCACCCTTCGCTGCTGCCGTCGTTTCCCGGGCTCGAAGCGCAGAAGCAGGCGCTCGAGCACGGCGTGAAGTTTTCAGGATGCACGGTGCATCTGGTGGACGAGCGCCTCGACGCCGGCCCGATTCTGGTGCAAGCAGTCGTGCCGGTGCTCGACGATGACAGCGAGGAATCGCTTTCGGCCCGCATCCTGCGCGAAGAACACCGCATCTACGCCGAGGCCATCCAACTGGCGCTCAGCGGCGCTTTCCGCATCGAAGGCCGCCGCGTCATCCGCGAGGTGTAGCGCAGGGCTGGGTGCATTTCCCAGACCCGCGGTTTTCACGGGACCCGGCAAGCCCCTGACGACTACGACCGGCCTTTCACCGCATCCGAGCATCGCCCTGGTGGACGGTATGGAAAAGGCCGCAGGTCTGGAAAAACGCCAGCCCTGCGCCACGGGCCTCTCGGTCGCCTTCACGGCGGCGTTGTAGAATTGAGAACTCGCCAGCATCAGGAGCAACAAACATCGTGAACATTCCTCAACTCTCGCCGGCCGATCTCGATCTGCTGCGCAAATACGACACCCCAACCATCTGCAACGTCATCGAAATTTTTCAGGTGCGGCCGCAGACCGCCGGCTACATGGACGGGCGTATTCGGGCCTGCTTCCCCGAAATGCCGCCGATGGTGGGCTATGCGTCGACGGTGACGTTTCGCTCGGCTGCCGCGCCCGCCCAAGGCAGCGCCTACGGCACGCTCGACAGCCAGGTGGCCCGGTTTGCCGAACTGCCGCAGCCGGTGGCGGTCGTGTTTCAAGACCTCGACAGCCCGTCGGCGGCGGCGACCTTCGGCGAAGTCATGTCGCAGACCTACAAGGCCTTTGGCGCGGCGGGCCTGATCACCAGCGGCGCCGGGCGCGATCTCGACCAGGTGCGCGCCATCGGTTTCCCGTGCTTCAGCGACGGCGTGAACTGCTCGCACGGCTACCCCTGCATTCTCGACACGCACGTGCCGGTTCATGTCGGCGGCATCACGGTGCACCCCGGGGACCTGCTGCACGGCGACTGCAACGGGGTCAGCACGATTCCGCACGAGATCGCCGCCGAGGTGGCGCACGCCTGCGCGGAGTTCGCCGCCGCCGAGCAGATCGTGATCGACTACGTCAAAGCCGGCAACGTCACGCCAAAGGGCTTGGGGGAAGCGCGTGTCGCGATGAGCGCGCGTGTGCGTGCGCTCGGCGAGCAGGTGCGGGCCAAGGTTTCCAAGAAGAGTTAGCGGGAGCGAAGGGCAGGTTGGATGCCGCCCCACGGCGCGATGGGCAGGCAGGAGCCCGGCCCCACCGGTACCGCTTCGCACACAAGCTCTGAGGTGGCCGGATCTACAACAAACCTTCACCGGCGGGTGACGGGAATGTAATTCCCAGACGCTAGTCTGAGGGTGGCTTCCAAAGCCAATTTGGTTACTCAGACACCCTCATCGTACGCAACCCCCTGATTTCGCAAACGGGCGAATTGGGCCGCTTCTTCGGAGGCGGCCCACCCTCCCGCTCTTCACCGAACCCCTTTCCTCTCCAGCGACGGATCGAAATTGAGGCGGCGGATTGGCAGCCGGCGCCGGTTCGATTCGGTCTTGTCTCGTACAATGGTTGTGGCCCGGCGGACGCCGTCACGGGTTCCCCGGCAACGGCGGGCCCTTGCGGCGCGTCTCTTGGGCTACGTCACCATGATCGGCAAGACCGTCTCCCACTACCGCATCATCGAAATGCTCGGCGAGGGCGGCATGGGCGTGGTCTACAAGGCCGAGGACGAAACGCTGCGCCGCTCGGTGGCTCTCAAGTTTCTCGCCAAGGCCGCGGTCGGCGACGCGGAATACAAGGCGCGCTTTCTGCGCGAGGCGCGCGCCGCCGCCGCCCTCGACCATCCCAACATCTGCGGCATTTACGAAATCGGCGAGTCGGACGGCGAATTCTTCATGGCGATGCCTTTCCTCGAAGGGCAAAGCCTCGACAGACGCATCCGCCAGGGCCCGCTGCCCATCGCCGACTCGCTCGAGATCGCGGCGCAGACCTGCCAGGCGCTCGAAGAAGCGCACAGCAAGGACATCGTCCATCGCGACATCAAGACCGCCAACATCATGCTGCGGCAGCGCGGCCCGCGGCTGCACGCCACGCTGATGGATTTCGGCCTGGCACTGCTGGCGCAATCGACCCGCATCACCAAGGAAGGCAGCAAGCTCGGCACGGCGGCCTACATGTCGCCCGAGCAGGTGCAGGGCGCCGTAGCCGATCACCGCACGGACTTGTGGGCGCTCGGCGTAGTGCTCTACGAGATGGTGATCGGAACGCTGCCGTTCAAATCGGAGTACGAGCAGGCGCTGTTTTACAGCATCCTCAACGAGCAGCCGCAGCCGATGACGGGTTTGCGCAGCGGCGTGCCGATGGAGCTGGAGCGCATCGTTCACAAGTGCCTGGTCAAGAAACCCGAAGGGCGCTATCAGTCGGCGACCGAGCTGCTCGTGGATCTGACCGCGCTCAAGACGCATGTCGAGCAGGAGGGCCCGTGGACTGCCCACGGCGCCTCATCGACGGGCCCGCGGACCACCGCTCCCCGGAATGTCGTGGAGTCCGCCGATTCGGCCGGGATTGACTCCGCTGCGACCGGCGCGGCCGATTCCACCGCACCCGCCCGCCGCTCGCCTTCTTTCTCGTCGCGGCGAACGCTACTCGCGGCGGCGGTCGTCGCGGTGCTGGCCGCAGCGGCCGGTTTCTGGTTCGGCCGCGCGCGCACGCCCGCGGCGGCCTGGGACCCCGCCAATTTCGAGCTCACCCGCGTCACGCTCAATCCCGGCGTTAGCACGCAGCCCGCCATCTCGCCCGACGGTACGCTGATCGCCTACACCTCCGACCAGGCCGGCAACGGCGATCTCGACATCTGGGTGCAACAGGTCAACGGCGGCGGCGCCGTGCGGCTGACCAGAAACCCGGCTTCCGACTACGACCCTACTTTCTCTCCCGACGGCAGCCGCATCGCCTTCCGCTCGAACCGCGACGGCGGTGGAATCTATGTGGTGGCGGCGTTGGGCGGCGGCGAGCGCCTCGTGGCCGAGCGCGGCTATCAACCGCGCTACTCGCCCGACGGCCGCACCATCGCCTACTGGACCGGTCCGCGCGATTCCGCCGGCCCCACACAAATGTTTCTGGTGGCGGCCAACGGCGGCGAGCCGCGCCAGATCCTCGACGGGTTTATCTCGGCTTCCTGCCCGGCATGGCTCCCCGACAGCGAGCATCTGTTGTTTCGCGGACGGCAAAAGGGCGGCCCGTTCGATTGGTGGGTGGCGACCCTCGATGGCAAGGCCGTGGTTTCGACCGGCGCTCGCGAGACCTTGGGCGCGAGCTTTCAAGGCAGGACGTGCGCCGACCAGTTCGACGCGCGCGCCAGCGACATCGTCTACGCCTCGCCGGCCGGCAGCGACTCCCCCAACATCTGGAGGCTGCACCTTTCGCTCGACACGTTCAAGGTCCAAGGACCGCCGCGGCGGGTGACATTCGGCTCGGGGTTCGAAGCCTTTCCGGCGCTGGCCAGCGACGGCCGCATGGCGTTTTTCAGCGCCGCGGTGCGCTACAACCTGTGGCAACAGCCGATCGACCACGCCAGCGGCAAGACGCGCGGCGAAATGACGCCGATCACGAGCAACCTGGCGTTCGATATCACCCCGCAAACATCAGCCGACGGCCGATATCTCGCCTACGTCGCCGCCCGGCCGGGCGATCACGCCGTCTGGGTGCGCAACCTGCAAAGCGGAGAAGCCCGCGCGCTGGCCGAAGGCCCCAACCCCGACCTGAGTCCGGTGCTCAACCAGGACGGCACGCTGCTGGCCTACTCGACGCGAGAACAGCAGCGGCAGCGAGCGATCTATGTGGTCGCGACCAACGGCGGCGATCTGGCCAAGCAGGTCTGCCCCGCGTGCGGCGTGGCGCGCGGCTGGTTCCGCGACGGCCGGCGCCTGTTGGTGCAAGCCTTTCACGATCGGCCGACGATCGACGTCTTCGATACGGGAACGCAGAAGAGCTACCAGGTGCTGACCGCCAGCCAGGCCGGCGTGCACATGGCGCGGCTGTCGCCCGACGAACGCTGGATCGCCTTCACCCATCGTCTCGACGCCAATCGCTCGCGCATCATGATCGCGCCGTTCCGCGACGGCCAATCCACGCCCGAAAGCGATTGGATCGCCGTCACCGAGGGCACCGCCATCGACGACCGACCCACCTGGTCGCCCGACGGCCGGCGCCTCTATTTCACCTCCGACCGCACCGGTTTCACGGGGATCTACACGCGGGCGCTGGACCCGGGCACCAAGCAACCCAAGGGGGAGGCCGAGGTGGTGCGCGATTTTCAGCACATCACGCGCTCGATGGGCGACATCGACGCGAACTACGTCAGCCTCGCGGCTACCGCCGACGCGCTGATCTTTCCCCTCGCCGAGGTGTCGGGAAACATCTGGCTGATGCACCCCCGCGTCGAGACCCCGCCCGAGCCTAGCGAGTAGTGAAACCGCCGCCCCACCAAGCAGCTCGACAGCTCTCTGTTTCCTGTTTCTTCGCCACGCGCTAGAATGAAGGGAATCCGTGTCCTCCCAGCAGGCCAGGGTGACGGCGGTCGTTGCCGAAAAACCCTCCGTAGCACGCGACATCGCCCGGGTCCTGGGCGCAACCAAAAAGGGCGAAGGCTACAGCCACGGCGGCGGCTACGTGGTGACCTGGGCCATCGGCCACCTTGTCGCCCTCGCCGAGCCCGGCGACATCAACCAGGCGTGGCGCTTCTGGCGCCGCGATCACCTGCCGCTGCTGCCCGCCGAATGGCCCCTGATCGTCTACGAAAAGACCCGCGACCAGTTTCAGGTCGTCGCAAAAATTCTCTCCAGCCCCAAGGTGGACCGCATCGTGGCCGCGACCGACGCCGGCCGCGAAGGAGAGTTGATTTTCCGCTACATCTACGAAGCGGCGCAGTGTTCGAAGCCCGTCGACCGGCTTTGGATCTCTTCGCTGACTCCGGGGGCCATTCGCGCCGGATTCGACAAGCTCAAGCCGGGGCCGGACTACGATCCGCTGGCCGACGCCGCGCGCGCCCGCAGCCGCGCCGATTGGCTGGTCGGCATGAACCTGTCGCGCGCCTACAGCCTCGCCTATCGCCAGGATCTTTCAGTCGGGCGGGTCCAGACCCCGACGCTGGCCATGCTGGTCGAGCGCGAGCTCGCGATCCGCAGTTTCGTTTCCGAGGACTACCTGGAAGTCGTCGCGACGTTCGCCCCCAAGCGCGACGAGGCCGCCGCGAAGCAGCCGCCGGCCGGCGCCACGTCGCCCGGCAGCTACAAGGGCACCTATTTTCGCGACGCGCCGGCCGCGGAAAAGCCGCCGGATGCGGCGGAAGCCGTCGCGACCACGGACGGCAAGCCCGACCCCAAACCCGCCGCCGCGGATAGCAGCGAGCGCCGAACCAGGGTCACGCGATTGCCCGCCGACGGCGAGGAAGCCGCGCGCATTGTCGCCCGCGCCAAAAGCGGCGAGGCCCAGGTCGAATCGGTCGAAAGCGAAACCCGGCGCCTGGCTCCGCCGCTGCTCTACGATCTCACCGAACTGCAGCGCCACGCCAACCGGCTGTTCGGCTTCAGCGCCAAGCGCACGCTCGAGATCGCGCAGAGTCTGTATGAGCGATACAAACTGATCACCTACCCGCGCACCGACAGCCGCTACCTCTCGAACGATGTGGCCGCGGGGCTGGGCAAGATCGTCGACGCCATCGCCGAGCCTTACAAGGACCGCCTGGCGCCCGGCACCGGAACGCGGCCGCTGGGCCGCCGCTTCGTCGACGACTCCAAGGTCACCGACCACCACGCCATCATCCCCACCGGCGCCGGCAATGCGTCACTGGCGCCCGATTCGCCCGAGGCCAACCTCTACGACCTGATCTGCCGCCGCCTGCTGAGCGCCTGGCACAAAGACCACGTCTGGGCAGTGACCACCGTGATCACCGCGATCACCACGGCCGCCGGCGAGCAAGCCGCCGAGCCGGTCGTCGACCGCTACCTCAGCTCGGGAACGATGGTCGAGCAGGAAGGCTGGAAGATTCTCGACTGGGTGCGGCCCGCCAGCGCCGCGAAACGTGCGGCAAAGGATAAAGACAAAAAGGAACAGCAGAAAGGGTCCGGAAGCGAAGCCGGAGGCAGCGCGGCCAAAACCGTGCCCGCCGCCGAGCAAGACCTGCCGCCGGGTCTCAAGCGCGGGCTCCCCGTGGAGGTGCTCGATGCCGAGGCGCTGGCCAAGCAAACGCGCCCGCCGCGGCGCTTCACCGAAGGCACGCTGCTCACCGCGATGGAAACCGCCGGCAAGGCGCTCGAAGAAAAAGAGCTGTCCGACGCGATGAAAGACCGCGGCCTGGGCACGCCGGCCACGCGCGCGGCCATTATCGAGACGCTGCTGCGGCGCGAATATATCCGCCGCACCGGCAAAGTGCTCGAGGCGACCGACAAAGGGATCGGGCTGATCGATGTCGTCCACCCCGTCGTCAAGAGCCCGGCCATGACCGGCGAATGGGAAGCCAAGCTGAAAGGGATGGAACGCGGCGACGGCAGCTTCCAGCCGTTCATGCACGGTATTGAGGAGTACGTGCGGGAAGTCGTCGGCGCGGTTCCCGAATCGGGAGCCTGGCCCGCACGGCAGCAGCCCCTGCCCTCCCCGGGCGGTGGGACAGCGGCGACACGGCCGAGCCCAGGGCCCTCGGACACGGGATCCACCCGCGGCACGGCTACGAACGGCTCCAGCATCCCGAATGGATTGCGCGCTACTGGCGGGTCGAGAGCCACCGGCGGCGAGAGGGGGCCGCGGGGCAGCCGCGGCGAACCGGTTTCGACCGGATTGTTTCCCGGTCCCACAGCCGTCCCGCCGCAAGACCGGTCTCGACCGCCGGCGACGGCCCCGGCCGCGCGTAGGGCCGCCGCGGCCGGGGCTGGTGCGCAGGCCAGCCTGTTCGCGCCCGCGCGCGCTGCCAGCACTCGCGATGCGGCTGTCGCGGACCAGGCCGCGGACGACGCCGCGCATCGGGCGGGGCCGATTCAGACGCCGGCGCGCGAGCCTTTGGGTCCGACGCCGACCCGCGACGTATCCGAGTCCGATTTGGCCGATCTGCTGCACTCGGCGTTCGGCTTCGACAGCTTCCGCCCGCACCAGCAGCAGGCCTGCCAGGCCGCCGCCGAGGGCAAAGACGTGTTGCTGGTGATGCCGACCGGCGCCGGCAAATCGCTTTGCTATCAACTGCCCGGCCTCGCGCGCGGCGGTGTCACTCTGGTGGTCAGCCCGCTGATCGCGTTGATGGAAGACCAGGTCGCCAAGCTGCAGGAACGCGGCCTGCGCGCCGAGCGCATTCACTCCGGCCGGGACCGGGCCGAGTCGCGCCAGGTCTGCATCGATTACCTCGCGGGCCGTCTGCAATTCCTGTTCATCGCGCCCGAGCGGCTCAGCGTCGCGGGCTTTCCCGAAATGCTGGCGCGCCGCAAGCCGACCCTGGTGGCGGTCGATGAAGCGCATTGCATCTCGCAATGGGGCCACGATTTCCGGCCGGAATACCGCATGCTCGGGCAGCGCCTGCCGGGGTTGCGCCCGGCGCCGGTGATCGCGCTGACGGCGACGGCCACGCCGCTGGTGCAAGACGACATCGTCGCCCAACTGGGCCTCGCCGGCGCCATGCGCTGCATCCACGGCTTCCGGCGGCAGAACATCGCCATCGAGGTGATCGAGCTGACCCCGTCGCAGCGACCGGCGGTGGTGCTCGAACTCCTGCGCGAAAAGGAAAACAGGCCCGCGATCATCTACGCGCCGACACGCAAGAGCGCCGTGGCGCTGGCGGACACGCTGAACGCGGAGTTTCCCACCGCCGCCTATCACGCCGGCATGCCGGCCGCCGACCGCGACGACGTGCAGGCGAAATTTCTCGCCGATCGCTACGAGGTCATCGTCGCCACCATCGCCTTCGGCATGGGCATCGACAAGCCCGATATTCGCACCGTCGTCCACACCGCGCTGCCCAGTAGTGTCGAGGGCTACTACCAGGAAATCGGCCGCGCCGGCCGCGACGCCAAACCGTCGCGCGCCGTGCTGATGCAGTCGTGGACCGATCGCCGCACGCACGAGTTCTTCCTCGATCGCGACTATCCCGACGCCGCTGTGCTTGGCGAGCTCTACAAGGCGCTGACCGAGGAGAAGCAGCCGCGCGCGGCGCTCGAAAAGCGCCTGCGCATGGACGAAACGCTGTTCGAAAAGGCTCTCGAGAAACTTTGGATTCACGGCGGCGCCGACGTCGACCCGGCCGAAAACGTTCGCCGCGGCGAGCCGGGCTGGAAACACAGCTACAACGAGCAGCGCAACCACAAGCAGATGCAGCTCGAGCAGATCAGCCGCTACGCCGACTCGCACGGCTGCCGCATGCTGGCGCTACTCGAATACTTCGGCGACGTCGACGACCTGGCAACCCCTTGCGGTGTCTGCGATTTTTGCGCCGTGGAAAACTGCGCCGTGGCGCAGCACCGCGCGCCGAACGCCCAGGAAAACAAGGTGCTCGATGATATCGTCGAGACGCTGCGCGAGCAGGACGGCCAGGCCGTCGGCCGCCTCTACAACGCGGGCTCGCGCGACGGCGAGATCGACCGCCGCACGTTCGAGAAGCTGCTGGGAGCGCTGGCGCGAGCCGGCCTGGTGCGGCTCTCGGTCGAGTCGTTCGAAAAAGGCGGCGAGTCGATCGAATACCGCCGCGCCTGGTTGACTCCCGAGGGCCGGCAACTCGACGAGCCGCTCGCCGGGCTGGTGCACATTCCGGCCGACCGCCCCAAGCCGCAGCGAACACCGAAAAAGCGCGCGCCGAAAGGCGGCAAGAAAACGGCCGGGGCGAAGACTGCCGGATCGAAGGGCAAGGGCAGAAACAAGGCGCTGGTTCCCGGCGCGGAGTCGTCCCCCGACGTTCCCGCGGCCTTGCTGTCGGCGCTCAAGGCCTGGCGACTGGAAGAGGCGCGCCGCAGCGGCATCCCCGCTTTCCGCATCTTCTCCGACCGCACCCTGAACTCCATCGCCGCCGAACGTCCCGCCAACGAGGAAGAGCTGCTCAGCCTTTACGGATTCGGGCCCAAGAACGTCCGCAAGTACGGCGCCAAGATCCTGAAAATCGTCGCCAGCACGATGTGACGGCTGACGCGACCTACGCTTCTACCTCCTGTCGGAAATACAAAACAAAGTCGATTGCCCGCGTAGAAAAATCTCCCCGCCGACGATCGCGGGCGAGGCGATGAACATCTGGTCCTGCAGGGTATTCGTGGCGATCACCTCGAACTCGGGCCCCATCTTGACGACGACCACCTCGCCTTCCTCGCTCGCCAGGTAGAGCTTGCCGGCGGCGCCGACCGGCGAAGCTTTAAAACTGTGCGGCCCGGGCAGCCGCACCTGGTGATAGTAGGGAGCTCCGGTCGCGGCATCGAAGCAGCTCAGCATGCCGCGGTCGGTGAGCACGTAGAGCTTTCCGTCGTGCAGCACGGGCGAAGGTGTATAGGACGTCCCCCGCGTCTGGCTCCACACGATGGCGTCGGTGCCGGTGAGGTCGCCGGTGCGGTCGAGGCGGATCGCCATCAGATTCGGGTCGCGAAAGCCGCTCATCACGTACACCAGGTCGCCTTGCTGCACCGGCGACGGAATCGTGTTCATGCCCAGCCCGGCCGTTTCCCAGATCAGCGCTCCGGTCTCGAAATCGTAGCTGCGGACTTTCCTCGTCGCCGCCACCACGACCTGTTTGCGCCCGCCGTGCTCCACTACGAGCGGAGCCGCCCAGTTGCTGATCTCGTCGCGCGACACACGCCACAACTCTTCGCCGTTGTTCTTGTTCAACGCCACCAGAAACGAGTCGCCGGTCTGATCGTAGGTCAGCAGCAGCGTGCCGTCGTGGAGCACCGCGGCGATGCCCTCGCCGAACGCCATGTGCATTTTCATTTGCACGCCAAAATCCTTCTTCCAGACCAGGTTTCCGGCGAAGTCGTAGGCGTAGATGCCCCGCGAGCCGAAAAACGCAAAGACGTGCTCTCCGTCGGTAACCGGAGAATTCGAGGCAAAGCTGCCGTATTGCTGGTGGTAGCCTTCGTGCGGCGTCGCCACGGTCGCGGTCTTCTGCCACAACAGCTTGCCGCTATTCTTGTCGATGCAGAGCAGATCGAAGTGGTGCTCGACCAGGGGACCCGCGCCACCGCCGCCGCGCCCCTCGCCTTGCGGGGCCGCCGCCGCCACGGCCCTGGGAATGGCCGTCGTGACAAAAATACGATCTCCCCAGACGACCGGCGAGGAATGCCCGCGCCCCGGGATCTCGGTCTTCCATTTGACGTTCTGCGTGTCGCTCCACTCGCTGGGCGCGTCGCTCTCGGCCATGCCGTCGTCGTTGGGGCCGCGCCAGGAACCCCACTGCTCGGCGTCCAACGATGGCAGCGGCAGGGCCAATAGCAACAGGACCAACGGCACAGCCGCAAAGGGCATAGCCGCGAAGGGCATAGCAGCGAAAGGCGAGGGCCGCCGCATCTGTCGCGTTCGCAAATCGGTTCTCATCTCATGTCCTTTCCGGGGTTTCCTGATGTCGAAGACAACCGGCGCCGCGCGGGGACGAAATCCGTTCCGCGCAGGTTGCAAGGGCGGGAGAGGGGGGAACCATGGAGTGCAGGTAAGACGTCGCTCGAACCGGGGCAGGTTACAACCGCCGGTTTGGTTTGGGATAATCCTCGGGCATGAGCCTCCTTCATCGTGGCATAGCGCACCGCTTGACGGCTGCGTTGGCGTTGATGGGAGCCCCCGCGCTGAGCTTGCTGCTCTCGTGCGGCCAACAGCCAAGCGACGCTCGCGGAGAGGCGGATACCGCGCCGGCCGCAACCCAACCCGTTTCCGCGTTCGCGACCTTCGAAGGCAAACAAGTCCACTACGTCGACACCGGCGGAACCAAGCCGCCGCTGGTGCTGGTGCATGGCTGGGCCTGCGATCTGCGCGTCTGGAATGGGCAGCTCCAGATCGCTCGCATCGCACGCCCGCGTGCTCGCCGTCGATTTGCCGGCGCACGGCCAAAGTGAAGCCCCCGACGCCGCGCTCTCGATGGATCTTGTTCGCACGAGCCATCGCCGCGGTGATGGACCACGCCGGCATCGAACGCGCCGTGCTGGTCGGTCACAGCAACGGGACGCCGGTGATTCGCCAGTTCTACCGGCTGTTCCCCGGCCGCACGCGAGGCCTGGTCGTCGTCGACGGCGCGCTCCGGCAGATGCTCAGCGACAAGATCGTGGCGCAGGTGCAACCTCGTCTGAGCGAGGAAAACTACCAGGAAACCGTCGCCGCCATGATCGACGGCATGCCGGGGGATGGGCTCGACCAGGACACCCGGGCGGAAATCAAACGCATCGGACTCGCGCAGCCCCATGCCGCCGTGCTCGGCGGATTCCTGGCCGCCGCGGATCCGAAAATCTGGGCTCCCGACCCGATCTCGGCGCCGCTATTGCTGATTCTGGCCCAGCAGCCCAGTTGGAGCGACGAGTACCTGAGCTTCGTCAAGCAACTCGCGCCGCAAGCCGAAGTCCACGTGCTGCCCGGCGTCAGTCATTTCATCATGCTCGAGCGACCCGCCGAGTTCGATTCGCTCCTGCTGGGGTTCCTCGAACAACACCAGCTTCTCGATCCGTAAACGGGGCCGAGACTGTGAACGGCTAGTCGAGAATCTCGCGCAGCAACGGCGCCTGGCGCTTGCTGACGGTCAACTCCAGGCCGTTGGTCAGCGTCAGCAGCCAGCGCTGGCTGCTCAGCGCGCTCAGCTTGCGGATCTTGTTGGTATTGACCAGCGTGCGGCGATGCACGCGCTGAAACTGCGTGCCGTCGAGCTTTTCGTGGATCGACTGCAGGTTTTGGGTCGCGGTGAACTTCTTGTCGGCGGTAATGATCCAGACGATCTCGCCGTCGGCCTGGAAAGCGAACACTTCGTCGAGGTCGAGCAGATAGAAATCGTGGCCGCGGCGGGCGACGACCCTCGGCCGGCGCTGCGCCCGCGTCTCGGCGGCATCGAGCGTGCGGGCGACGCGTTCGGCGCTATCGAGACGGCTGCGCCGCGCTTCCCGCGCCCGCTCCAGGGCCTCGCGCAAACGCTCCACGTTGATCGGTTTGAGGAGATAGTCGACCGCGCCGATCTCGAACGCCCGCAAAGCGTGCTCGCTGAAGGCGGTGACGAACACCACCGCCGGCAGCGGCCCGCGCAGCCGCCGGATGACTTCGAAGCCGTCCATCACCGGCATCTGAATATCGAGCAACACCAGGTCCGGCCGCAGATCCTCGATCTGCCGCAGAGCGGCTTCGCCGTTTTCGGCTTCGCCGACCACCGACACGGCCTCCATCTCGGCGAGTTCTTCCCGCAGGACGCTGCGGGCGACCGGCTCGTCATCGACGATCAACGTCCGTAGCGGCTTCTTGGGCATCGTGTCTTATAGGTAACGCAAACCCCGCCGGCCGGGCGACCGGCTTGCCACCAGCGGCCTCGATTTCCCCGGCAGCGGGCCGTCCGCGCCGATGGGCGGAAAACGCCGTGGCTTGTACGGCGCCGCAAATGTTTTATCGTAATATCAACCGGCCTTCCGGGGCTAATGGAAGCCAACATCCACCTCCCGCTCCTGCTGAACACCCTGGGCCACGTGGCGGGCGCGGCCGCCTTCAGCGTTTTCCTGTTTCTGCTCTGGCGCAGCCATCGCCGCGACCCGCGCGGCGACGTGCGCGTACCGGCGGCCGCCGCTAGCCTGGCGCTGTTCTGGAATGTCGGCTCGCTCGCCGTGCTGGTCTCGCCGCAGTTCGGCTACCGCGGGCGTGACGTGCTGGCATCGCTGAGCTTCGCCGTACTGAGCCTGTTGCCGAGCGTTCTGCTGGATCTCTCGCTGGCGGGAAGCCGCCCGCTGCTGCGCGCCGCCGGCTATTGCCTCGGCGTGGCGGCCTTCACGGCTCACGTCAGCGAGGCGTTCGGCATCGGCGTGGCGTCGCACCAGTTCGGGCTGTTGTTGAGCAGCTACGGATTCGGAGCGCTGGCGGTGATCGCGGCGGTGGCGCTGGCACGCGACCGGGCGCGCTATCGTGGCGCGAGCATGCGCGTACTCGCCGCCATGTCCCTATTCTTGTTCGCTATTTCATTCGTTCACTTCAGCACCGAGCACGGCTCCGACGCCTGGACCCACGAAGTCTTGTTCCACCACGCCGGCATCCCGCTGGCGCTGTTCATCCTGCTACAGGACTACCGCTTCCTGTTGCTCGACGTCTTTGTCCGCCTCATCGGCAGCGCGGTGCTGGCGATCGGCTTCGCGGCGGGCTTACTGTTTCTGGCCCATGCTTTGGGGTTGATGCAGCTCGACGCGGCGAGCGGCCTCGCCCAGGCGGAGCTGATCACCGTAATCAGCGTGGCGATCCTGCTGTTTCCGCGCATTCGCGACCGCTTGCGAAGCTGGGCCGAGGCTGCCGTCTTCCGCCGCGGCAACGTGCGCGCCGCGCTGGAAGCGATTCGCACCGACCCGGCCGACGACGAAGCGACGCTGCTCGACCACGCCGGGCGCCGCATCGCACGCTTCGCCAAGGCAAAGCGCTGGCTGCTGGTCGACGGCGGCATGGGCGCGAAGCTGGGCGCGGCGGCGATGTTGCGTTCGCGCTTTCTCGATGAGCGCGAAATGCAATCCATCGAGAGCGAAGCCGGCTGGGCCGAGGCGGCCGTCCCGCTGCGCCTGGCCGGCGGCGATGTCCGCGTGTTGCTGCTGGGCGGGCGTGAAGAGGGCCGCCGCTATCTGAGCGAAGACCTCGACGATCTGGACCGGCTGGCGGCCGAAGTCGCCGGCCAGATCGAAACCAAACGGCGCGACGAATACCAGCGCCTGGTCGCCGAGGCCGAGTTGGATGCATTGCGGGCGCAGATCAACCCCCACTTTCTGTTCAACGCGCTCAATGCGCTCTACGGCGTGATTCCGCGCTCGGCCGCCGAGGCGCGCACCACTCTGGTCAGCCTCGCCGAAGTGTTTCGCTACGCATTGCAGAGTAAGCGCCAGTTCGTCTCGCTCGACGAGGAGCTGCGTATCGTCGAGGCCTACCTGCAAATCGAGCGCCTGCGCCTGGGGCGCCGCCTGCGCACCGAGATTCACGCCAGCGACGAAGCGCGCTTTGTGCAGGTGCCCGTTCTCTCGATTCAGCCGCTCGTCGAAAACGCGGTCAAGCACGGCGTCAGCGCCAAGCCCGACGGCGGCCTGGTGCGCATCGACGCGCGCGTGGTGGATGGCTCGTTGCGTGTGGAGGTCACCGACGACGGCCCGGGGTTCGACGCTGCCCTGACGCATGCCGGCCACGGCTTGCAGAACGTGCGGCGCCGTATCCAGCTCTGCTACCAGGAGCGCAGCCAACTGGCGGTCAAGTCGTCGGATTCGGAAACCGTGGTCGGGTTCACGGCGCCGCTCGAAGCCCCGCGGCTGTGATCCTATTTGCGCGTCGGGCTCAAACGATCCAGGACCGTGGCGGCGCCGCTCAGACGCCGTCGGCCTGCGCCGGGTTCTGTATTCCCTGGTTCCGGTTGCGATGCCCGAGGCGGTAGCTCCGGCGCTCGCCGGCCTGCTCGAAGCGGCGCTTGTCGTCCTCGGTTTCGGGAATCAGCGGCGGCACCGGCGCCGGCCGGCGGTCCTCGCCGAGCGCGACGAACGTCAGATACGCCGACGCCACGTGCCGCACTTCGGCGCTGCGCAGATCCTCGGCGAACACCTTGACGCCCACCTCCATCGACGTGCGAAAGGCGCGGTTGACGCTGGCGCGCAAGACAATCAACTGGCCGATGAGCACCGGCTGCAGGAAGTCCATGTGATCGAACGACGCCGTGACCACGAAGCGCCGGCTATGCCGAGCGGCCGCAATGGCGCCCGCGATATCGACAAGATGCATGATCTTGCCGCCCAGAACGGCGTCGAGCCCATTGGCGTCGTTGGGCAACGCCAGCTCACTCAACACCGAGCGGGATTCCCGCACTGGTTTTCCTTCCATCCCTTAAGCCTTTCCTCCGGCCGCCAACCCTTTTCCTTTTGCAGTTGACGATGCAGACGGCGGTGCACCGCCATCCTTCCAGGCCAGGTAGCTCTCGACATAGGCGCGCGCCTGGCGCTCCAGCAAGCTGCCTTCCCGCAAGCCAGTCCATCCGTTGAGCGCGCGGTCGTAGACGGCGCGGCCGTGCTCGTGCGGCAGGTGCGCCCGCTCCACCGCGTAGTCGAGGCGTACAACGCCGCCGGCATCCTCGCGCACGCAAAAACGAACGGCCTCGGGCCCGTCCGCCGCCGGAAAGCGCCCACAGCGACCCGCGGCGTAGCCAAAATTGCAGCCCTCGATCAACAGCTCGCCGCTCGGCCGCGAAACGTCGCCGGGCCGCGCGTGGCACTCGCCCTCATAGATCTCGCCCAGCGGCGGGCGGAATCGACCGCGCCATTGGGCCGCTTGCAACCGCCGCGTCGGACAAAAGTAGGGGCAGGCCATCGCTACGTCTCAGACTGCTATCGTCTCAGACTGGTATAGTAGGGGTCTATTCGGAAGCTCACAACTCCCCTGGTTTCTTGCTCTCGCATCCCCGACATTCGCGATGCCCAACGACCGCTTCGAAATTCTCAAGACGTTCATTGAGACCAATCCCAACGACTGCTTCGCCCGCTATGGCGTGGCGCAGGAGTATCTCAAGAGGGGCGAGTACGAAAACGCGCTCGAACAATTCACCAGGATTTTCGAGATCAAGCCCGACTACCAGGCCGCTTACTATCATGGCGGCAAGACCTACGAAAAGCTGGGCCGCGTAGAGGAAGCGCGAAGCACCTACCAGAAGGGCATCGAAGTCGCCTCGCGCTCGGGAGACCTGCACGCTCAGAGCGAGTTGCAGGCGGCGCTCGACGAACTACCCAATTCGTAACGATCGCGTTGCGCAGATACCGCTCTGCACGCGCCGCGGGCGTCAATTGCGGGGAACACCAGCCAGCCCCACCGCCGCGCCCAGCAACAGCGCGCCCGCCACGCAATCGGCCGTTCTCGCGAATCGCGGCTGACGCGCCAACGCCGACGCCCGGCCCGCCAACACGCCATACGCTAGCAGAACAAAAAACTCCGCGGTGATCGAGGTCGCGCCCAGCAGCGCGAATTGCGCCGCCATCGGTTGCGCCGGAGTCACAAACTGCGGCAGGATCGCCGCGAAAAACATCAGCGCCTTGGGATTGGCCGCCTGCAGCAAGAAACCGCCGATGTAGAGCCGCCCGTTCGATTCCGCGTCCACCGAAACGTTCCCCAAAGCCGGCCGGAACGGCGAGTGGCGGCCGAGAATCGCCCGCAGCCCCAGCCAGACCAGGTAGGCCGCGCCCGCCCAGCGAATCACGGAGAACAATGCGGACGAAGCCAGAATCGCCGCCCCCAGCCCCGCCGCCGAAACCGCGAAGTACAGCGCGTTCGCCGAAAGAATGCCGCAGCTCGAGAAAATACTGCGGCGCCCGCCGCGCCGCAATCCCTGCGAGACCACCAGCAGAACCGCCGGGCCGGGGCTGATCGACAGCGCCGTCTCGGTGATCAGAAACAGCCACCAGGTATGCCAGTTCATGAACGAAGCGCCGCCCGCCGACTGCCCCGGCAGGCCAGGCCAAGGCACTCCGATTCTATCCCGACTGCGATCCTTCCGATCGCCGTCGCAGGCGGCGGCAAACTGCCATTGCGGTCATCCGCAAAGCAGGTAGAATCTAACTTGAAGCGCTCGAAGTCTCACTCGGAACCGCGAGCCTAAGCTTGTGGTGAGCAACCGGACCGGCCGATGCGACGTGCTTGCGGCGCGGGAAGCTCCCGCGTGAATGTCCGCCGCGGGCTCATGCCCGCGGCTCCGAGTAGCGATACCGGGCCTTGCCGGTCCTTCGAGAGACTCGCCACTCGGCAATGCCGCCTCCGGCCGATCCAGGCCGAGCGCCGCCAACTGCAGGCCCAAAATCCAATGACCCATCCGCGTCCACCGGCAACCTTCCACGGTTCGGTTTCCATCGACGCCGCGTTCCGCGACAGAAGCCGTGCCCGGTTCCCCGTAACCCGGCGGCGCATCGCCCTGCTGCTGCCGGCGCTCGTGTTCCTTGCGGCGCTACTCGCCGGCTGCGGATCGAAACAGTCCGACATCCGCAAGCTCACCATCCTTCACACCAACGACTTGCATGCGCGGTTGCTCCCCGATGCCGAGGGCCGGGGCGGCTTCGCCTATATGGCTACCGCCATTCGCGAGGAAAAAGCCAAGTCCGAGGCAACGCTGGTGCTGCACGCCGGCGATTTCGTGCAAGGGACGCCCGTCTCGACGATCTTTCACGGCGAGCCCGTCTGGGAGGTCGCCAACCATCTTGGCATCGACGTCAACATCCTGGGCAATCACGAGTTCGACTACGGCTGGGAACAGATCCCCAAGTTCATGCAGGCGGTCGACTTCCCTACCGTCACCGCGAATCTGGTCGATGGGGAAGGAAAGCTGCTCACGCCGAAGCCTTACGTCATCCGCGAAGTCAACGGGATCCGCGTCGCCGTCATCGGGTTGATCACGGGGCGCCTGGACGAACTGACCCGCACCGACTTTCCGCGGCCCCTGGCGTGCTCTGCCGCCGGCCGAAACCGCCGAGCGCTACGCCAAGGAACTGCACGACAAGGCCGACCTCATCGTCGCTCTCGGCCACCTGTTCGACGAAGAGGACGACGACGTGCTGCGCCAGGCGCCTGACGTGCCGGTGCTGGTGAGCGGCCACAACCACGGCGGCGAGCAAGAGGTCAAAGTCTACCAGGGACGCATCTGCGTCAAGGTCAAAGCCTACGGGCGCGAGTTGGGCCGGCTCGACCTCGAAATCGACGTGCCGAACAAGAAGGTCGTCAGCTACCACTGGAAGCGCATTCCGATCGAGACTTCGCGCTATCAGCCCGACCCAACCGTGTCGGCGCTCGTCAACATCTGGGAAAAGAAGGTTGCCGACGTCGTTGACGTGCCGATCGGCGTCTCGAAACACGCCTTCGACCGCAACAGCACGCAGGCCTTCATCCAGAAAGTGATGTGCGAGGCCACCGGCGCCGACATCGCCTACATGAACCGCGGCGGCATCCGCGACAATCTGCCGGAGGGAGAAGTTCTGATCCGCCACGTCTGGAACATCGAGCCGTTCGGCAACCTCATCGAGTATGGCCGGGTGCGCGGCAAGGATATCCCCGAAGAAGCCCGCGAAGGCCGCCCCATCGACCCCAACCGGGAGTATGTGCTGGCCACTAACGACTTCATCGCCCAACAATGGCGCGAGAAGGGAGTCCTCGACCTGAAGCAGGAAGGCCCCCTGGTGCGCGACGCCATGATCGACTGGATCCGCAAGAAGAAAACGATCCAGTAGAGCCCCGGACAATTCCAGGCAGCAGTGCTCGCGCCAGTGAAGCAGGGGCCCGCGACAGTGGGGCAGGGCTCCGGCCTGCCCAAAAAAGCAGGAAGCCCCAACCCCCGACGGGCCGTCCCCAAAACCAGCCACCCACGAACCAAACCGAGCCGCGCGCGTAAGCAAGCGGTAGCCAGGAATCGCTCAATCCGCGGGGGTTTCGCAACCAAGAGCCGCAACCACAGCCACCTCACACACAGCGATCACCCGCCAAAGGCCGGCCCCCCCAATTCTTCTGCCGCTTCAAGCTTCTTGGGCAGGCCGGGGGCCTCCCCCACTCGTTCCTAACGGCCCGCGGTCTCGAAGGCCTGATCCGCGAACCACAACCGGCGCGCGGTCTCGCCCAAAATCTGCGCCCGAGTCTTCTCGTCGAGTTGCAGCGCCTCGCGAAAAATGTCGAGGTGCTCGGCATACGTCACGCGCGGCATCCAAAGCTCACAGGGAAAATCGCTGCCCCATATGCAACGCTCCGGGCCGAACGCCTCGATGATGCGGCGGCACGGCTCGTGCATGTCGGCGCAGGGATAGCCGGTCTTGCTACCCGACGGGACGAAGCTCACCTTGGCATGCAGATTCGGGCGCTGCGCCATCTTCACCACTTGTTGCACGGTGGCTCCGAGCTGCGGCCCGATGGTCGGATTCAGGCAATGATCGAGCACCACCGGCAAATCCGGAAACTCGCCCACCAGTTGATCGACCTGCGGGGCGGTCTGCAATCCGCTCAAGGCATTGATCACGATGCCTTCTTCCAGCGCCGTCTTCCACAGCGCCCGCACGCCTGGGTGATCGAAATGGCCGTTGCGGGCCGCGATGCTACGCATGCCGCGAATGCCGTAGTCGCGCTTGTATTGCTGCAGCAACCCCGGGCTGTGAGGGTCGTCGGGGTCGAGGGTGCAAACGCCGGCAGTCCATGAGGGCGCGGCTTTGGCGCTATCGCAGATGTAGCGGTTGTCGAAGCCGTAGAACGAGCTCACCTGGACAATGCATGCCGCCGTCACGCCGTTCTCGTTGGTTTCCCGGCGCAGGTCTTCGAGAGACCCCTTGCCGCCGGGAGGCCGCAGCGGCTTGTCGATCGTCGGATAGCGCTTTTCGTCGCGCGAGTAGATATGGGCGTGGGTGTCGAGGATGAGCATAAGCGGTGCTTCGCCGCTCAGGATAGCAACAGCAGGAGGAACCTCGTCCGCTTGTGCCCGGAAGTGCGCGTGCCGGAACGAGAGGGGCCGGAAGTGCTACTGCGGCATCACGCCTTCGGCCAGTAGGTCGCCCTTTTCGAGATAGCGGCTCTTGTGGGCGTAGTGCGCCGCGTGCGGGTCGTGCGTCACCATGACGATCGTTTTTTTGTACGTCTCGTTTAACGTCGAAAGGATCGTCAGCACGTCTGTGGCGGAGGTGGCGTCGAGGTCGCCGGTCGGCTCGTCGGCGAGGATGATCTCGGGATCGGTCACCAGCGCGCGCGCGATGGCCACGCGCTGTTCCTGTCCGCCGGAGAGCTGCCGCGGGTAGTGACTCAGGCGGTCTTCCAGGCTGACGATGTTGAGCGCCCGACGAGCCTGCTCGCGGCGCTGCTGCTTGTTCAGATTGGTCAGCAGCAGCGGCAGCTCCACGTTTTCGAGCGCCGTCAACACCGGAATCAGGTTGAACGTCTGGAACACGTAGCCGATGTTCTGGCTGCGCCAGTGCGCTTTTTCCTTGTCGCTCAGCGTCGAGAGATCGTCGCCGAACACGCGTACGGTTCCCTTAGACGGCCGGTCGATGCAGGCGATCAGGTGCAGCAAGGTCGATTTACCCGACCCCGACGGGCCCATCAGGCAAAAAAATTCGCCCTTGGGGATCTGCAAAGAAACGTCGGCGAGGGCGATGACACCGATACCGTCGCGGCCGTATTCCTTGCGAACGTTTTGAAGCTCGATGGCGATATCGGAGTTCATGACGACTTGAGCCTCACTTTGTCCCCGTCCTTGAGATCGGGGGGAGGAGAGAGAATCAGCTCTTCGCCGCCGATCAACCCTTCGCTGATCTCGACGCCACGGGAGCTGGAATTGCGGACTTTGACCGTGCGTTGGACGGCATGGCCGTCAAGAAACACGAAAACGGAGTTGCCGTCGCGCAGCGCCGCCGTCGGAATCGTAATCGTCGCGGCCGCCGGCGTCGAACCCTCGCCGGGCTTCTGCTCGGAGACGAACGCCACGTTGGCGTTCATCTCGGGCCGCATGTAGGTATCGGGCTTGAGCACCTGCACCTTCACCTGCACGGTGGCCTTCTGGCGGTCGGCCTCGGGAGAGATCTCGAAGATGCGCCCTTCGTATTTGCGGTCCGGAAACGCGTCGGTCCAGACCACGCCGCGCTGCTCGGCGTGCAGCTTGGCAAAATCGTCCTGGCTGATGTCGAGCTCCACCTGCAGATCGCTCAGATCGGCGAGCGACACGACGTAGCCCTTTGCGCCGCGCTCGCCGACGAAACTGGTAGTGACAAACTCGCCGATCTCGACGTTGCGCTCGAGGATGGTGGCCTCCACCGGCGAGCGGATCTCGGTGGCGTCGAGCCGCGTGCGGGCCAGCGCCAGCCGCCCTTCGGCTTCGGCGACCTGGCCTTTGAGCGCGTCGATCTGCTCCTGCCGCGGGCCCAGGCGCATCAGTTCGAACGAGCGGTCGAGCGACTGCACACGCGCCACCTGCGCCTCGTAGCGCGCTTGCGCGTCGTCGAGATCCTGCTTGGCCAGAACGCCCTCGCCGGCCAGCTTTTTCGAGCGGTCCAGGTTCACCTTGGCGTTTTCGAGGTTGGCCTTGGCCTCGTTGAGATTGGCCTGCGCCAGCGCGATCTCTTCGGGCCGCGAGCCGTTCTGCAACTCGCGCAGGCGCGCCTTGAGCGCGGCGAGATTGCCTTCCTCCTGATGCACCTGCGCGACGTATTCGTCGTCTTCGAGCCGCACCATCACCTGGCCCTTTTTCACCGGATCGCCCTTTTCGACGCCGATCCAGGCGACTTTGCCGACCACCTTCGAGGCCACCTCGATCTTGTGATGCGGCACGACGTAGCCGGCCGCTTCGAGCACCACCGAATCGCCGGCGTCGCCCACCGTCTGCTGGGTCACACGCACGGTTTCCACCTCGGGCACCTTCTCGCCGAAGCCCATGCCCCAGACGCCCAACAGGATGAAGATCACAACGCCGGCCAGAATCCACCACTTGGCCCAGCGCGGCGAGCCTTTCCGCTGACGGTCGGAGCGATCAATTCTCAGGCCGGCCAGCTTTTCGTCGATATTCGGATCTTGTGCCATCGAAATTTTTGGACGAGGTCGTGCTCAGAACAAAACGTGAAGCCGATCCCCCAGGTTCCAGGATTGCCGGCGAGCGAACGAAGCGCGCCGCTGTCTATTATCGCCTACCCCACCGGCCCTCTCGCCGCGCCCCCGCATCTCCGTGGCCTGGCATCTCAGTGGGGTGACGCAAGCACACGTGGCGCGGGCCTCCGGCCGGCCGCGCCGGCGTGCACGCCGGCGTTCTTCGCGCCAGCGCATTTTCTACCAACTCGAGATGCTTCGGTCTGACCAGGAACGTCGACCCTCAGGTCGACGCTGCCGGCCAGAGGCCCGCGCCACGAGAGCCCCAGTCGACGACTCACAGGTCCCGCAGCGAAGCCAGAATATCCTTGCGCGCCGCCATGCGGGCCGGCAGCACGCCTCCGAGCACTCCCATGAAGGCCGCGAACGCGATGCCGGTCGCCATGATCAGCGGCGTCAATTCGAATTGAAACGTGGTTTCGCTGAACGTCACGAAATTGCCGATGCGGCTCTCCAGACCGTTGAGCGGCAACACCAGCAGAACGCCGATCGCGCCGCCCAGCAGCGATAGCAAAAGCGACTCCAGCACGAATGACAGCAGGATGCTCGCCCGCGAGAAGCCCAGCATCTGCAGCACGCCGATTTCGCGGTTGCGGCGGGCCACCGCCGTGTACATCGTGTTCATGGCGGCGAAGCAACTGCCGATGGCCATGATGCCGGCGACGAAGATGCCCAGCACCTGAACCGGCATCGCCGAAGACATTTGCGCCGCGTAGTAGTCGTGCTCGAACTTGGCGTCGAGCAGCAGCCGCTGGTCGTCGGTAATGCGATTGACCAGCGCCTTGGCGGCGACCGCGTCCTGCGCCTTCACCAGGATCGAGCTGCGCGTGCTGCCGCGGCCCAGGTCCGACGTCGCCAGCGCGCCGGGAGCCCACACTTCGCTGTTGAACGCCGACTTGCCGGCGTCGAATACCCCGACCACTTCCCAATCGCCGCGTCCGAACGAGATCTTGTCGCCGAGATCGGTGCCGGCGCGAATGGCGTGCAGCCCGCGGCCAACCACGACTTCGCGCTTGCCATCGTCGAACCAGCGCCCTTCGGCGATCTTGACGTTGCGCATCTTGATGCCCATCGGCGAAATGCCGCGCAGGTTGATATTGCCTTCCTGAGTCGCATCGCCGCGCAGCGGCAGCGTGATCACGGTGACGACTTCGTTCGATACCATCGGCTCGCCGTCGAGCCGCGCCACGCCCTCCAGCCGCCGGATCGCCTGGAACTTGTCATCGGGGACGATGCTCACCAGCTCCGACGTCGAGCCTTGCCGCATCACGATCAGATGCAGCGGGTCGCCGGTCACCTCGAGCGACCCTCGCACGCCGGTCACCAAGGCCCAGATGCCCAGCAGCACGGCCACCGTCAGCGCGATGCCGAGCGCTGTCATCGCCGTGGTAGTCTTGCGCACACGCAGGTTGCGCAGATTGTAAGAGATCGGTATGGCTGCCATAGGTTTCGGTCGATTCGGTTGCCGCGCCGCAAAAAGAGCCGGCCCTGCGGCGGTGAAAGATCAATCCATGCGGTCGTGCACCCGCCGGCGCGTCCACATCGGCCGGTTAGCCGGCGTGCCGCAGCGCCTCGGTGATCTGGGTCCGCGCGGCGATCATGGCCGGAATGACCGAGCTGCACAAACCGATCAGCGCGGCCGCTCCGAGACAGATCGGGATACCCCACAGTGGCATCACAAAGCCCGAGAAAAAGCTGACCATCAGGTTGCGCATGCCTTGCGTGACGAGGAAGCACAGCGCCACGCCCAGCGCGCCCCCGAGCAAGGCCATCGCCACCGCCTCGACGATGATCATGCCCAACACGATCGAAGAGGTGAAGCCCAGCGTCTTGAGCACGCCGATTTCGCGGATCCGCTCGCGTACCGACATCGCCACCGTATTGGCCGACACCAGCACGATCGTGAACACCACCGCGCCGGCGATGCTCAGCAAGAACAGCTTGATATTGCCGAGCTGGTTCACGAACGACAGCTCGAACGCCGCCGCGCTTTCGGTCTTGGTCGGCTGCGGCGCGTTGCGGTACATCTCGTCAACCTCGTGCGCGATGCGCGCCACGTCTTCGGTCGAGCGGGCCTGGATCACGAAAATGCCGGCATTGCCCTTACGGCTCTCCGGCAGTCCCTCTTCGAGATATTTGCGGTGAAAAAAAGTCACCGTGTCGTCGCGGCCCTGGAAGATGGCCCGCACCGTCAACTCGAGATCGCCCGGGTAGATGTCGCCTTTGATGGTGATGCGCTGGCCCAGCTTCAGGTTGTTCTGGTCGGCGATCGTCTTGCCCACGGCCATGCCCTGGCGGTCTCGCAGAAACGCCTCAAGCTGCTCGGGCGGCACCGTCCACTCCGTGTAGATATCGAAGATCTTGTCGGCGTCGGCGCCGAAGCGCGCGAACATGTGCTCCGGCTTGGTATCGATGTACACCCCGCCGAACCAGTTCTGGATCATCACATTTTCGACGCCGTCGATTTGGGCGATGCGCTGGCCGTAGTATTCGGGCAATGGGTGGGTCAGCGAAACCTTGTGGCGCGTGATCAGACGCCGCGCCTGTTCCGGCGGCCGGTCGCGATGGTAAAACGCCGCGTAAACCGTGAAGAGCAGGCTGAGCAGAAACAGGGAAATCGTTACACTCAGCACGGTGAGAATCGTGCGGCGGCGGTTACGCAGCAAGTTGCGGAACGTAAATGGGATATATTTCCACACGAGAAGCCCCCAGGGACTCCTCGAATTATAGCGAGGCGCTCCCAGCGGCGCTACGCCCAAACCGATGTCGAGGCAGGGAGAAATCGTCGGCCGGAACAGGCCCAGCCCCGTCCAGGCGAGCGGATCCGCAGACACTTTTCAACAGGCGCACTTTCCTATTACGATGGAACGTCGCGGTTTGTTCCGCCCGGCATCGATGAGCGACCCGATCAGCCCCGTCGACGAGGAATTCATGCGCGAGGCGCTGCGCCTAGCCGACCAGGCCGAGTCTCGCGGTGAAGTGCCGGTCGGCGCGGTGGTGGTCAACGCAGGGATCATCGTCGGCCGCGGCTGCAACGCGCCGATCGCGAGCAACGACCCCACCGCCCACGCCGAGATCGTAGCGCTACGCAACGCCGCCCGCGCCCTGGGCGACTACCGCCTGCCCGAGACAACGCTCTACGTCACGATGGAGCCCTGCGCGATGTGCGCCGGAGCGCTGGTCGCGGCGCGCGTGCGGAAACTGGTGTTCGGCGTGCGGGACTTGCGCTTCGGAGCCGTCCGCAGCAAGTTCCGGGTCGCCGACTCCGAGTTGCTCAACCACCGCGTGGAAATCGTCGAGGGAGTGCTTCCCGACGAATGCCTGCGCCGGCTCGAAGCCTTCTTCGAGCAGCGCCGAAAGCACCCCACGGAAAATCGCTAAGGGATGCGAACTCACTTCCCCACCCCCAACCCTCAAACCCAGGAAACAGAGCCGCAGGCGTAACAGGCTGCGGAAAAACTCCAGTCTGGCCCGGCCGTGGTGCTTCATGGGGACAGTCACCGCGTTTCGCACCTCGATTTTTCAGAGGTTTACGGGATTCACAGGGTGCGAAACACGGTGACTGTCCCCCTCCGGCAGACTTTTTCCGCAGCCTGTTACGCCTGCGGCTCTGTCTCTTCTGGTTACGTTTCCGTTGCGGGCAGAGCGGTCAGCCCGCGGCCCCGTCAATACACTACGTCGCCACAAATCTGCCAGCCCACCTCAAGACGCTAACATGATCCAAGCGCCCCGGCCCCGCGCCGACCTGCCGAGCCAACAGTGCCCATGTACAGCGAACGCCTGCTCGATCATTTCCAGAACCCGCGCAACGTCGGGACGCTCGAGCCTCCGGCCGTGGTGGTGGAGGTTTCCAACCCGATTTGCGGCGACATCCTGCAGCTTTCGGCGCTGGCGGAAGAGGGTCGTGTTCGCGAGGTGCGCTTCAAGACGCGCGGCTGCACCGCTTCGATCGCGGCCGGCTCCGCCCTCACAGAACTACTCCAGGACCGCACCATCGAGGAAATAGGGGCCCTGCGGCCGGCCGACGTCGAGCAGGCCGTGGGGGGACTCTCCAACGAATCGAAGCACGCCGCGCTGCTCGCCATCGACGCAGTCAAAGCGTTGCTGCAACGCCTGCGCTGACCCGGGCCTCCGCCCGGAACGCAGCCTGGATGAGGGTCCCCGCCCCGGCCGCCGCGACCTTCAGGCCCTTTCGGCAGGCTGGTTGGTCGACAGCCATTCCAGAACCCGGATGATCTGGTCGAGTTGCGCCAGGTCGCCGCGCAGGTCGGCGATGGCGTTGCGAATGGCCGCCATCCGGTACTCCGGTTGCGGCGCCTCAGGCAGACTCCTCGCGGCAAACTGCTGATCGTAATCTACAAGCGCCAGATTGAAGCGCTCCCGGTAGAAGGCGATCTTCGGATTTTGAGGCATGTTGAGGGCACTCTCCTTCTTTCCGCGCAAGGGAACTAGAGCCCCGGGACCGGCCTCAGCGCGGCTGAAACCCGTCCACGGCTCCCTACGGCCAAGTGGCGCACCCCGCATCGATGAAGGCTGCTTTTGAGCCACTCATGTGATGCTTTCGTTCTACATTAGTGGTACCGATGTGCCAGTTCAATTCAGCGCCGGTAATAGTTACCGTACGCCGCCGGTTGTATCACCCGGTAGTACCTATCAACACTACAATTCGGTTGCGATTCCGCGGTAAGGACTTAGCGGAACCGGCCGCAAACAGGCGCGCGCCGGAGCTACGTATTGTTTTAAACACGAAAACCTCAAAATGTTTTAGAAGCCGCCGTCTCCGGCTAAGCGGACTGCCCGTCCGGCTTCAGCTCCGGAATCGGAAACGACGGTTCGGCCTCGTCGTCGGAGCGGTAAGGGTAGGGGATGCCGCGGCGATGCAGCTTCAGCGTGTAGATGCTGTGCGTGGCCAGCCAGTGCGAGATGTAGACACTACCGACGATCGCCGTCATCAGCGGAAGGATGATGCGGTAGTCGTTGGTCATCTCGAACAGGATCAGGATGGAAGTGGTCGGAGCTTTGGCCGCGGCGGCAAAGAAACACGCCATCCCAACCATCGCGTATGCGCCCGAGCCGGCCGTCCAGGTGGGAAACAGCACGTGAGCGAAGGTGCCAAAAGCGCCGCCCACCATCGAGCCCATGAACAGGCAGGGCGCAAAGACGCCCCCCGAGCCTCCCGAACCCAGGGCGGCGCAGTTAGCCAGCATCTCGGCCACGAACAACCCGGCCAATACATCCCATGAGAGGCGTACCCAAAGCGACGACTCGATGGCCGGAAACCCGGTGCCATACACTTGCGGGAAAAAGCGGAGCACCAGCCCCACGATCAGGCCGCCGACGGCGGGTTTGAGAAATTCCGGAAGCTTCGCGGAAGTGAAGTAGTCTTCGGTGCGATAGAGCAACCGCATGTAGGCCACCGCCGCGAAGCCGACGATGATCCCCAACAGGAAATAGAGCAACAGCTCGGCGGGGCTCACCAGTTGATAGGTCGGAGCCTGAAAGGCCGGGTAATTGCCCAGGAAATGGCGCGCCACCAGGCAGGAGCTCAGCGAAGTCAGCAACACCAGCAGGAAATCGGTGTGGAGCCGCCCCATCAGGATTTCCATCGAGAAGATCGCACCGGCGATCGGGGCGTTGAAGGTAGCCGCGATGCCGCCGGCGGCGCCGCAGGCGACCATCGTGCGGACGCTCTGCGTCGAGATCCGCGCCACTT
Organism: Terriglobia bacterium; assembly: GCA_963824095.1. Classification (GTDB taxonomy): domain Bacteria; phylum Acidobacteriota; class Terriglobia; order Bryobacterales; family UBA6623; genus JBBDWJ01. The sequence continues at coordinate 530,310 of CAWGNS010000008.1, forward strand.
GGCCAATGATCGAGCCGATGGCGGCGCCGATCTGCACCATCGGGCCCTCGCGGCCGGCCGCGCCGCCGAAACCGATGGTGAGCGCCGAGGCGATGACCTTGACGGTCACCACGCGCCGCCGGATATGGCCGCCCTGCAGCGCGAGCGAGGTCATGACCTCGGGCACGCCGTGGCCCTTGGCTTCCTTGGCCACGTAGTGAATCAGGGGGCCTACCAACAGCCCCCCCAGCGCCGGCAACAGCACCAGGTTCGCGGGTCCGAAGATCTCGAACAGTCCCGCGATGCGGTGCTGCGCGAAGTCGGAAATGGCGTACAGGATGTAGATAAACCCGACCGACCCCAGCCCGGTCAACAGCCCGACCACGACCGCCAGGATGATCAGGTAGTTTTGCGATGGCAGGAACGACGAGCGGAACCAGACCATCGCCCAGCCCCAGGGAGGCAGCCGCAAGAGGCGGGAGGTCCTGGGGAGCCAGCGCTCGATCCGCCTCGGAAAGCTCATCGTCCTATCGCCGCTCCCGTTCGACGGTGACCAGTTTCAAGCGGTCACCGCGGCGCAGGGTCAACACGCAAGGCCGCGGGGTTTCTGCGAGCCGCCGCAGCCGCTGTGCTCCCTGGGCCTCGTCGAGCAGCGCGCCGTTGATGGCAACGATCAGGTCGCCGGTCTGAACTCCAACGCTCGCGGCGGGACTGTCCCGGGTCACGCCCAGAACTCCCCAGCCGCCAGCGGATTCCGGAGCCTGTTTCCCGCCCGCCGACGCCACCCACTGCACGGTCAGCCCCAGGGACGGAATCACTTGGGCGAGCTGCCGCACCGGACGGCAATCGGCCCCGGGCATCACGGCCGCGCCGTTCACCCGCTTCTGGTCGCGCAGCAATTCGAAGGGCACCACGGCTGCGGGCCTGTCGGCGTCGTACAGCGCGTAAAACTGATCTGCCGCCGAGATCGCCTGCCCGTCCCATTCCAGAAGAAAATCCCCCGGTTGGATGGCGGGCTCGGTCAGGAACGCTTCGCCACGCACTTTCTCCACGAACACGCCGCCGGTGAGGCGCAAGGCGCGCCGGGCGTCCGCCGCCAGGTCGCGAACCTCGATCGCCCGGCAGGGAGTCCCCTCGCGCAAGCGATCGACGATGCGCAGTACCTCATTCGAAGACAGCAGTTGCGTGCCTCCGCCGGGCGAGGCGACCGCCGCCCCCACCAGGCGGCCATCCAGGTCGACGATGGCGGCGGCGGCCGGAGGCTTGGAGAACGTGATCGACACGTGCAGCGGCTCGTCGTCGTCCAACGACTCGCCGGCGCCGGGCGCGGTCAGGTATCCGGGCGTAACTTCGAGGCGGCCGTCGGGCAACAGACTCACCGCCAGAAGCTGCGAACCCGGCGTGAGCACGGCGGGGTCCACCGGGGCAAACGGCGCGGCCATGTAGGGCTGCTCCATCTCCAGCAGCGCGATGCCCAACTCCGGATCGGCGGCGATCAACGGGAGGTGCTCGGCCGGAGCTTCCGGGTCGAGCGAGGAAACCTCGACGACCAACACATCGCCGCCCTCTTCGGGACTCGCTTGCGGAGCGGCGGCGCCGGCTTCGGGACCGGCCGCGGGCGATGCGTCGTTTCCGGGCTGGCTGGCCTGGCGGGCGTGCCGCTGTAGCCGCAGCCGCATCGATTCGTCGGCGGCGCGGATCGACGTCAGGATCACGCCGGGAGTCACCACCAATCCAGGAAGCTTTTGCTGCCCGACGAGCACCAGTTTGTTCCGGGCTTGGTCCCCGAGTTGCAGGTAATAGTCGGAGAGATAGGTCAGCGGGGTCTTTTCGAGGTTGGGACGCAGATCGGGCAGGCTCGGCGGCATCGGCAGATCCAGAATATTGCCCGCCGAGGCCTCTGCCTCACGCTCGTGGCTGAACACGCCGTGTAACAGAACGCCCAACACGGCGGCGCACACGATCATGGGAAGCAAAAGATGTCGTTGATGAAGATACTTGACGAGCGGTAGATGGAAGAGAAATTTCACCTGTTCAGGACCACCCCCCTGCCCTTCGCTTCACTAGGATAACTCGCAACGCGGCGGCACAGCGTTACAACGCGGGCCAGGAATGTTCTAGAGACGGCTTGCCGATTCGCAAGGGTGTCGTCCGAGTACGCCCACCCACGATTCGGAACCGCGCCCCCATTGGAGGAGATGTTTCGACCAGGGCGAACGTTTCCCGACTTCGCTAAAAACATCCCCTCCAGCGCCGGGCCCGCTTCAGGGCAACAGGTCCTTGCGGATTTTAGCCACCACGGTGAAATGCGGATCGACCACGTTGGCGATGTCGTATTCAAGGGCGTGGCCCAGCAGCAGCGACGAGCCGCGCTCGTCGAAGCCGTAGTCGCTCATCAGCCAGCGCTGCAGCTCGGTGGTGGCGTGCTGCAAGGCCTGCAACAGCGGGCGCGCGCTGCCGAGCACCATCAGGTACTCGTCGGTTTCAAGGCGCGGCCAGCCGATTTTCTTGTTCTTGATGAGATCGACGCTGAACTCGACGTCCATCGAGATCTCCATCGCGTTGCCCACCACTTCGCCAGCCCCCTGCCGCGCGTGGCCGTCGCCGAGAAACAGCAGCGCGCCGGGCTCGAACACCGGCAGCATCAGCGTGACGCCCTCGTTCATGCCGTAGTAGTCCATATTGCCGCCGAAGCGGTCGGGAGTACTGGTGGCGACGGCTTCCTTGTTGGGAGGCGCGACAGCGACACAGCCCAACATGGGCCGCAGCGGGATCGCGATGCTGCCCGGCCGGATCGAAGCGTTGGCCGGCCGGCCGACGCCGTTCTTCTTGTCGATATTCCAGGTCTCGGTGGTCTGCTCGCGCTCGCCTTCGAAGCGCAGGAAATCGGGATCAGCGGCATACGGGGCGAGCACGCTGCTCGACCAGGCCGTCACGCGACTCGGCTCGATCTTTACGAAGTGAATCGCCAGCACGTCGCCCGGCTCGGCGCCTTCGACATAAAACGGCCCGGTCTGCGGGTTGGGGCGCTCACCGACCTTGTTATTGTCGGAGTCGAAGCCCCGCGCGTCGATCGTTTTCGTGATCACGTGGTCGCCCGGCTTGATGTGCAGCACCGGCGGATGCGCGAACGAGAACGTGTTGTGATATTGCGTAGGCTCGAAATGGTGCGTTTCGGCGGAGAGAAAGGAACTGCTGATCATAAGCGTCATCAGTGCGGCCAGGGTCTGGAATCGGAGCTTGAGCACGGTCCCTCCAAGGCTATGGTCCTAGCATTGTCGCAAAAGCCTGACCGAATCGAGGGAACCTCGGGAATCGCCCGTAGCGCAGGTCTGGCGTTTTTCCAGACCTGCGGCTTTTCATACGCGTCTCATACGCGTCATACGCGCCAGAGCCGCACCAAATCCCAAGCGAACCAAACCTGCGGCATTTCATACGCACCCAGGCCCCAACCTCCGCCCCAACCCATCAAAAGCCGCAGGTCTCTCCGAGCCCTGCGCTACGGGGATACGCGCTTCTCATCCCAGGCGGCAAAGGTTCCGCCCTGCTCGGCCAGTTGCTTCAGCAACGGCGCCGGCCTCCACCAATATCCGTGTTGCCTCTCCAATTCGCAAATCCTCTCGTAGACATGCTTCAGCCCCACCGTATCGGCGTGCCACATCGGCCCGCCGCGATACGGCGGAAAGCCGTAGCCGTTGAGATAGATGATGTCGATATCCACGGCGCGTAGAGCGAACCCTTCCTCGAGAATCCGCGCGCCCTCGTTCACCAGCGCGTAGACACAGCGCTCCACGCATTCCTCGCGGCCGACCGGGCGCTGCGCAATCCCGGCGCGCCCGACCACTTCCTCGATCATCCAGGCGACTTCGGCGTCGTCGTGGCGGCTGCGGTCGACGCTGTAGCGATACCAGCCGCCGCCCGTCTTTTGCCCGTAACGGCCCAGTTCGCACAGCCGGTCTTCGAGCAGCGGCTGCCGTACCCCTTCCGGCTCCAGATGGCGGTACTCCTTGCGAATACGCCAGCCGACGTCGAGCCCGGCGAGATCGCCGGTCGCCAGAGGCCCCATCGCCATCCCGAACTCCTCCAGCGCCGCGTCCAGATCGGCCGGCCGCGCCCCTTCCTCCACCAGAAACTGCGCCTCTCGGCGATAGGGGCCGAACATGCGATTGCCGACGAATCCGCGGCAGTTGCCGACCAGCACGCCAACTTTCCGCAGCCGCCGCGCCAGCTCCATCGAGGTCGCCAGCACCGTCTTGGAAGTGCGTTGGCCGCGCACGATCTCGAGCAGCCGCATCACGTTCGCCGGGCTGAAGAAATGGTGCCCCACGACCTGCCCGGGGCGCGACGTGACCGAGGCGATCTCGTCGATGTCCAGCGTCGAGGTATTCGAAGCCAGAATCGCATCGGGCCGGGCCGCTTTGTCGAGTTCGGCGAAGACCTTCTTCTTCAGCTCCATGCTCTCGAACACGGCTTCGACCACGATATCGGCCTCGTCGAAGCCCTCATAGCCGGTCGCCGGCCGCAGCATCTCCAGGCGCTGCTCGACAAACGCCTGCGTCAGGCGGCCGCGCGCGACGGACCGCTCGTAGTTGTTGCGAATGGTTGCCAGGCCGTGGTCCAGCCGGTCCCGCGAAGCCTCTTTGAGAATCACGGGGATCCCGGCGTTGAGGTAGGCCATCGCGATGCCGCCGCCCATCGTGCCGGCCCCGACCACCGCCGCCTGGCGGATCTCGATCAGCGGCGTGTCCGGCGGGAACATCAGGGATCTTGCGCACCGCCCGCTCGCCAAAAAAGGCGTGAATCAGCGCCTTGGATTGGTCGGAGAACAGGCACTCGCGAAACAACTCGGCCTCGCGCCGCAGCCCGTCGTCAAAGCTCAGCCGCGTCGCCGCTTCGACCGCGTCGATCGCCTTGAGCGGAGCCAGAAAACCGCGCCGTTTGCGTGCGGCCACCTCGCGGGCTTGCTCGAACACCGCGGCGTGCGAACTTTCGTCGAGCAGTTTCTCGTCGCGGTCGCGGGTTTTCGGCGGCGGACCCGGCTTCGCCGCCGCCTGGCGCGCGAACTCCACCGCGCCGCGCAGCAGATCGTCGTGCCCGTCGCCCGCCACGATCGCGTCGAGAATGCCCGCTTGCAGCGCCGCGTCGCCGCGGACCGGCTCGCCCAGCGAGCACATCTCGACGGCCCTGGCGACGCCGGCCAGCCGCGGCAGCCGCTGTGTGCCGCCCGCGCCCGGAATGATCCCCAGCTTGACCTCCGGCTGGCCCACCTGCGCGGACGCCACGGCCACGCGATAGTGGCAGGCCATGGCGACTTCCAGGCCGCCGCCGAAGGCCGTGCCGTGGATCGCGGCCACCACCGGCTTGGGGCAGTCTTCGAGCCGCCGCAACAACGGGTGCAGCCCCTCGCCGCGCTGTTTGCGGCCCGAGGTGATCTTGCCGAACTCCTTGATGTCGGCCCCCGCGATGAACGTGCGGCCGGAGCCGATCAGCACCACGGCGTCCACTTCGCTGTCCTGCCCGGCGCGCTCGATCGCGGCGGCGATCCCTTCGGGCACGCCGGGGCTCAAGGCGTTCACCGGCGGATTGTTCACCGTAACGACGGCGACCGAGCCGTCGCGCGTTAGAGAAACCAGTTCTGTCATCAGGCCCGCTCCCGAGACCGCGGCCGGGGCAACTCGCCAAGGCTCGCGCCGCCGCGGAGGTACGACGCCACAAGCGCAAAACGGTGATCATCCCCACCGAAGTCAGCCGCCATTATCCACCAACCGCGCGCTTCCCGTTTCCGCGGGGCGATCGCGGTCTCGTCCTCGCTGCTCGCCTTTCCAGGCCCGCTTTCCAGGAAATCCCCAACGGCCCCGCTAGAATGGGAACGTGATCGCACAACGACTGGCGGAAGTACACGAGCGGATCGAGCGGGCCGCGGCGCGGGCTGGGCGCAACCCCGGCGAAATCACGCTCCTCGCCGTTTCCAAGGTGAAGCCCGCCTCCGATATCGTCGCCGCCTACGAGGCCGGCCAACGGCACTTCGGCGAAAACTACGTGCAGGAGTTCCAGGAAAAGGCTCCCCTGCTGGGAGAGCTGCCCGGCGCGGTGTTTCACTTCATCGGCAAGCTGCAAAGCAACAAGACCGCCCCCGCCGCCGAACTGTTCCAGGTGATCCAAACTGTCGATGGCGAAAAGATCGCCCGCCGCCTCAACAACGCCGGCAAACCGCTCGACGTGTTTCTCGAGGTCAAGCTCTCCGAGGAGGAAAGCAAGGGCGGCATGGACGAGGAGCACATGCCCGCCGTCAAGCAATTCGTCGAACAGTGCGAAAACCTGCGGCTACGCGGCCTGATGGTGATGCCGCCCTGGTCGGCCGACCCTGAGCACGCCCGGCCCTACTTCCGCCGCTGCCGCGAACTGGCCGAGCGTTACCGCATGCACGAGCTTTCGATGGGCATGAGCCACGACCTCGAGGTCGCCATTGAAGAAGGCTCCACCCTGGTGCGCGTCGGCACGGCGATCTTCGGCAAGCGCGTTTACGACAAATAACCTGTGCGTGTCGCCCTCGTTTCCCCGCTCCCTCCCGCGCCCAGCGGAGTTGCCGAATATACGGTGCGGCTGCGGCGGGGTCTGGAGTCTTGCGCGGCCCAGGCCGGCGGCGGATTCACATTCGAAGCAATCGACGCGGATGCGCTCGAATCCCCGAACCCGTTCGACGTCCGCCTCTACCAGATCGGCAACAACGGCCTGCACGCTGCGGCCTATCGCGCCGCCCTGGAAACGCCGGGGATCGTCGTGCTGCACGACGCCGTGCTGCATCATCTGCTGCTCGGACTGCTCTCCGGCGACGAATACGTCGAGGAGTTCGTCTACAACTACGGCGGCTGGTATCGCGACATCGCGCTCGACCTGTGGCGCGACCGCGGCCACGCCATGGCCGACGACCGCTACTTCCGCTATCCCCTGCTGCGGCGTATCGCCGAGGCCAGTCGCGCCCTGGTCGTCCACAATCCGAAGGCGGCCCGCTGGGCGCGCGAGGCCGTTGCCGACAGTGCCCGGGAAATCCCCGTCATCGAGATTCCGCACTACGTGGAGTTCCCCGAGCCGCCTGCCGCCGCGCAAGTCGCTGCCAAGCGCACCGAGTTGGGCATTTCCACGGATGCGGTCGTCATCGCCTGCTTCGGGTACATGCGTCCCCCCAAGCGCCTGCACTCGCTCTACGAAGCGCTGTGCCGTTTGGATGTACCCTGCCGCGTACTGATCGTCGGCGAGTTCGTCTCGCCCGGGTACGAAGGTTCCCTCGACGAGCTGTTCGCCGATCCGCGGGTCATTCGCCTGCCCTACGCGCCGGAAAACGAATTCCGCACGCTCGCCGCGCTCACCGACATCTGCGTGAACCTGCGCTACCCCTCGGTGGGGGAGACGTCGGGAGTGGCCATGAGGCTGATGGCGGCCGGCAAGCCGGTGCTGCTCACCGCGAGCGAGGAATGCGCCCGCTTCCCCGAGCTCGCCGTCGTGCGGATCGACGCCGGCGAGTCCGAGGTCGAAATGTTGGCGCACTATCTCTACGCCCTGGTCAGCGACCCCGGCATGCGCGCCCTGATCGGCGGCAACGCCGCGGCCTACGTCCGCGAGCATCACTCCTTGGAACAGGTGGCGCAGGCCTACCTGGATCTGCTCCAAAACCTGAAGTAATCCCGCTCTCCAAAATTCCACTCAACCGACCGCGCTCGCGAACTCCAACAACAGAGCCGCAGGCGTAAGCCGGCGGGCCGAGGCGCCAAGAAAGCCGGGGGCGAAGCGTAGCGGACAAAGCACGGCCAATGTGTATGGTCGACTGGCCCTGCTGCGCCCTCCCGGCTTGACTCCTCCCGCACCTCGGCATCGTGCTGGTTCGGCCCGCCGGCTGACGCCTGCGGCTCTGTTGCCGAGGGCCGTTCTTCGCCGCGTTGTCCCTTGCGCCGCGTAGGCTCCGCCGAAATCAATCCGCCATCGGTAGGGCTTTCCCCGCCGCGGCGTTAGAATTCAGCTAGCAGTCCCCGTCGCGCTGCTGAACCGCCGATGCAAACCTTGCTCGAGTTGCTTCCTCGCATGCGGGCGCTCGGCGCTCGCGAGGCCTTGCGCTATCACAACGGCTACCGCACCTGGAAAGTCTCCTACGGTGAGCTCTACCAGCGCATCGGCCGCTTCAGCCGCCACCTTTCCGAACGCGGGCTGGGCAAGGGCGATCGCGTGCTGCTGTGGGGCGAAAACCGTCCCGAATGGGTCTACGTTTTCTGGGCCTGCCTGGCGCGCGGCATTGAAGTCGTGCCGCTCGACCACCGCTTTTCGGCCCAACTGGCCGCTCGCATCCAGCAGGAGGTCGGGGCGGGTTTGCTCGTTGCCGGCGACGAGGTCGATGCCGGCAATCTCAACGTCGAGCGGATGCCGTTCGCCACGGTCGCGGCCCTGCTTGCCGACGGCCCGGCATCCGTTGAAAACGTCGAGCTGGCCGCCATCGGCACCGACGACGTCGTCGAAATCGTCTACACATCGGGCACCACCGGCGATCCCAAAGGCGTCGTACACCGCCACCGCAACATCGCTTCCAACCTGACTGCGATTCAACGCGAAATCGAGCGCTTCCGAGGCCTAGCTCGGCCCTTTCAGCCCCTGCGGCTGCTCGACCTGCTGCCGCTCAGCCATATGTTCGGTCAAAGCACCGGGCTGTTTGTTCCGCCGATGCTCGAAGGCGCGGTCGTTTTCACCAGCGACCTCGGCCCCGGAGCGCTGCTGGAAACCTGCCGCCGCGAACGCGTCTCGGTACTGATCGGTGTGCCGCGCCTGCTCGAGAACCTGCGCCACGAAATCGCGCGCGGGATGGACGGCGGCCCGCGGCGGCCCCGGCTGCCCGGCCTCGCCGGCGGACTCGAAAGCTGGCTACGTTACCGGCGGATTCACCGCCGCCTGGGCTGGAAATTCTGGGCGTTCGTCGTCGGCGGAGCGTCGCTGGGCAGCGAGTTGGAGGACTTCTGGCGCTGGCTCGGCTACGTCGTCGTCCAGGGCTATGGCCTCACCGAGGCGAGCCCGGTGATCGCGGTGAACCACCCCTTCCACGCGCGCCGCGGTTCGATCGGGACGGCGCTTGCCGGCCAGCAAATCCAGCTTGCCCCCGACGGCGAGATTCTCGTTCGCGGACCCAGCGTGGTGAACGAATACTTCGCCCGGCCAGGCAGCGCAACCGATCCGGCTGAACGCGCCCCCGCGAACGGCAACCCGGCCGGCGAATCGGTTCGCTCGCCCTCCACCGGACCTCTGCCGCAAGACCCCGCCGACGGCTGGCTGCACACCGGCGACATCGCCGAAATGGATGCCGAAGGCCGCCTCTACTTCCGCGGCCGCAAGAAGGAAATGATCGTGCGGCCTGACGGGCTCAACGTCTACCCCAACGACGTCGAGACCGTGCTGAACCGCCTGCCCGAGATTCAAGACAGCGTCGTCGTCGGGCTGGAGCGCAACGGCGAAGAGCGCATTCACGCCGCGCTGATTCCCCGGGAACGCGCTGTCGATGCGGCCCGGCAACGCGACCAGGCCCGGGAACTCGAGACGGCCGTCCACGAAGCCAACCGCCAACTCGAGGCGCATCAGCGCATTCAGGGATGGACGCTCTGGCCCGACGAAGATTTCCCGCGCACCGCCTCGACCATGAAGGTGCGCCGCGCCGAGGTCGCCCGGCGTCTCGCCGAGGGGCCACACGAGGCGCAGCCTCACCGGTCCGGGCAAGCCGCCGGCATCGATGCCATGCTCGCCGAGATCACCGGCCGCGCCTCGGGGACTCCGCCCGACGACGCTCGCCTCGAACAAGACCTGGGGCTTTCCTCGCTCGAACGAGTCGAACTGCTGGCTCAGATCGAAAGCCACTACCAAGTCGAAATTGAGGAGCAGCAGTTCGCCGCGATCGAAACCCTCGGAGAGCTACGCCGCTTGCTGCGCCAAGACGAGCCAGGGGCCGTCTCCAGCGGATCAGGCAAAACGCCCGAATCTTCGCCTTCCCGCGCCTTGCAAGCCGCGCGTCCGCGGGGCCAGCAACTCGCCGCGGATCTGCCCTCAGGCGCCGCGGGCGCCCATGCGTCCGCACCCGAAGGCTTCCCGCATCTGCCAGAAACAGCGGCCCCGCGTTTCCTCACCCAACCGCGCTGGACCCGCTCACTGCCTGTGGCCTTGGCGCGCTCGGCATTGCTCGACTTGGCGATTTTGCCGATGGTGCGCGAGCTCGTGCGGCTGAAGGTGGAAGGCCTCGATCAGCTCGACCGCGCCGGCCCGCCGCTGATCTTCGCCGCCAACCACAGCAGTCACTTCGACACCGCCGTCCTCGCCGCCGCCCTTCCCCGCCGCTGGCGGCGGAGCTTGGCCCCGGCCATGTCGCAGGATTTCTTCCGGCCGCTGTTTGATCGCCGGCACTTCCCGCCCGAGCAATTCTGGAGCGCCGCCGGCCAATTTTTGCTCGCTTGCGGCCTGTTCAACGCCTACCCCTTACCGCAGAAAATGAGCGGCGCGCGGCGGGCCTTGCGCTACACCGGCGAGCTGATCGACCGCGGCTATTGTCCGCTGGTTTTCCCCGAAGGCGAGCGTACCGCAACGGGCCGCATGCTGCCGTTCAAGAGCGGTATCGGACTGATGGCGCGGCGCTTGGGCGTGCCGGTCGTGCCGGTCTATCTGCGGGGGGTCTTCGAGGTCTATTCCATCCATGACGAATGGCCAAAGCCCGGCCGCGTGACGGTACGTTTCGGCAGCCCGCTGCGCTTCGATGCCGCCGGCGGCTACCTCGATGCGGCCCAGGCGGTCGAACGGGCGGTCCGGGAGCTGGAGAGTCAACGCTAAAGGCAAGGCCTCGCGAGAACCGGCCCACCAGCGGCGCCGCGCCACCCAGGGTCGGCCCCTCTCGCGAACCAAGTCGGCGATTCGCCACAAGATATAATGGGAACACGCCGATGTCCAAGACTATTCTCGTCGTCGAAGACGATGGCGATCTTTGTACCCTGCTGGATTACAACTTGTCACGGAGCGGGTATCGCGCCGAATTGCTCCACCGTTTAGAGGGAGCCCTCGATCGAGCCCGCCAGCTACGGCCGGACCTGATCATTCTGGACGTGATGCTGCCGGACGGGGATGGATTCGACTTTTGCCGCGCGCTGCGCGCTGACGCGGTGCTAGCCAGCGTTCCCATTCTGTTTCTGACGGCCCGCAGCGAAGAGGTCGACCGGGTGCTGGGGCTGGAGATCGGCGGCGACGACTACATCACCAAGCCGTTCAGCCCGCGGGAACTAATGGCTCGCGTCAAGGCCCACCTGCGGCGCCGCGAGGATAAGGCCGACGCCTTCATGGTCTCGGGGCCGATCCGCGTCGATTCGATTTCCCGCCGCGCCTACGTCAACGACAACCCGGTCACCCTGACGGCCACGGAATTCCGGCTGCTTGGAATTCTTCATGGCCAACCCCGGCAAGGTGTTCAGTCGCGAACAGTTGCTGGAGTCCATCTGGGGACAGAGCACGCACGTCACCCCGCGCAATGTCGACGTGCACATCCGACGGCTGCGCGAGCGCATCGAAGACGCGCCCGACAGCCCGCAGCGCATCCAGACCGTACGCGGCTTCGGATACCGTTTCGAAATGTCGGCATGACCCACCGCATCTTCGCCAAACTGATTCTCACCTGCGTCGGCCTGCTCGCCGTCGCCGCGCTGGGCGTCGACCAACTGGTCACCCGTGTCAGCACCAACGACCTGCGTGCCGACCTCGAACAAGGCCTGCTGGAAAAAGCCGAGTTGGCGCGCGATATCCTGGAGAACAATCCGGTCGAGCGCTACCAGGACATCGCCAACGAAATCGGCCACATGGTGGCGGCCCGCGTCACCGCTATCCGCGCCGATGGGACCGTGCTGGCCGACTCGGAAGCCGATGCGCATGCGATGGAGAACCACTCCACCCGGCCCGAATTCATCAAGGCCCTGCACGGCGAAACCGGCACCAGTTCCCGCCCCAGCCATACCCTGCACGTCGATTTTCTCTATGTCGCGATTCCGATCCGCGGCGGCGCCTTGCGGCTGGCGCTGCCGTTGAAGGAAATCGACGCCCGCATCCGGCAGATTCGCTCCAAGATCCTGCAGATGACGCTGCTGGCGCTGATTCCCGCGATTTTTCTGGCGGCCTGGATCGCGCGGCGGGTTTCCAACCAGTTTTCCAACATCACCGCCTTCTCGAACGAGCTGGCCACGGGCAACTTTCAGGCCACTCCGCCGCGTTTTGCCGGCGGCGAGCTGGGCGCTTTGGGCCGCACTCTTTCCGGCGCGGCCGGCCATCTGCGCTCGATGTTCGAACAGTTGCAGGAGGAGCGCTCGCGCTTTGCCGCCGCCATCAACGGAATCGGCGAGGGCATCCTGGTCGCCGACCGCAAGCTGCGCGTGATCCTGTTCAACCCCGCCATGGAGCAGATGTTTCCCACCGAGCGCCTCAGCGTCGGCATGAGCCTCGACCAGTGGTCGCAGCAGCAGGTCTCCGAGCTGTTCGGCCAAGTCCTCTCCGACGGGAAATCCTGTTCGGTGGAATTGACCACCCAACTGCCGGTCGAGCGATCCTGGAAGGTCTCCTGCGCGCCGATCACCAGCCCCAAGGGAAAGGTCCAGGCCGTGGTGGCGGTGTTTTACGACATTACTGAGCTGGAGCGCGTCGACCGCATGCGCAAGGACTTCGTGATCAACGTCTCGCACGAGTTGCGCACGCCGCTGGCCGCCATTCAAGGCTACGCCGAGACGCTGCTCGACGGCGCCATCGACGAGCCCGAAACCAACCGCCGCTTCGTCAAGATCCTGTGGCAGAACGCCGAGCGGCTGGCGCAGTTGACCTCCGACCTGATGACTCTTTCGCAGATCGAGGTCAACGCCCGCGAGTTCACGTTCCTGCCGCACTCGGTCAAAGACCTGCTGGTGCAATCGACCGACTCGATTCGCACCCTGACCGAGAAGAAGCAGATCCGCGTGCAGGTCGACCCGCTCGCCGAAAACCTCGAGCTCGAGTGCGACCCCGGCGCCATTCACCAGATCATGAACAACCTGCTCGACAATGCGGCCAAATACACCCCCGACGGCGGCCAGATCACCGTCGGCGCGCGCCGCTCGGGCCAGGAAGTCGAGTTCTACGTACGGGATACCGGCATCGGCATCACCGCCGAGCACATCCCCCGGCTGTTCGAGCGCTTCTACCGCGTCGACAAGGCCCGCTCCCGCGCCCTGGGCGGCACCGGCCTCGGCCTGGCCATCGTCAAGCACCTCGTTCTGGCACACCACGGTAACGTGCGCGTCGAGAGCCAGGTCGGCGAAGGATCGACCTTCTATTTCCGCATTCCCCTTGCCTTCGTTTCCTCCCGGAACGTCGTCGAAGCCCGCCAGGGCGTGCTGTTTTAAAGAACATTAACCGCTCCGTAACTCAGGATTCATCGACGCTGAGTACCCTCAGATTAGGGTCCGTGGCGAGACCGCCGCCCGCTGGCTGGCGGCAAGCCTTAGCGGCGCCGCGGACCGATAGGTGTACATGAAAACGATCGCCCTGATCGAAGACGATCCTGATCTTCACGAACTTCTACGCTACAACCTGGAGCGGGAAGGGTTTCGCCTGGTGGGCTCCGAGACCGGCCAGGAAGCCATTTCGTTCCTGATGAAGTCGCATCCCGACCTGTTGGTGCTCGACATCATGCTGCCGCACACCGACGGGCTCGAGATCTGCAAATCGATCCGCACCCACCCCGACCTGCGGGAGCTGCCGATCATCTTCCTGACCGCGCGCGCCGCCGAGACCGACCGTGTCATCGGCCTCGAGCTGGGGGCCAACGACTATCTGGTGAAGCCGTTCTTCGTGCGCGAGCTGATCGCCCGCATCAAGCTGCAGGTGCGCCAGAAAAGCGGCGACCATTCGCTGTTAGCCCACGGCGAGCTCGAGCTCGACCGGCAGCGCTTCGAAGTGCGCCTGTCGGGTTCGAAAGTCGGCCTCACCGCCACCGAGTTCCGGCTGCTGGAGTTCCTGATGAGCCGGCCCAGCCGCGTGTTCACCCGCGACGAGCTACTCGACCAGGTCTGGGGCCACGACCGCAACGTAGCCGAGCGCGCTGTCGACGTGTGCGTGCTCCGGCTGCGCCAAAAGCTCGGCGAGGATCCCTCGAATCCCCGTTGGGTCCATTCGGTCCGCGGTTTCGGCTACACCTTCGACCCGGAACGCGTCATGCACTAGCCCGGATATTTCACAAGGGGTCGACGCGAGAGGCGTCAGAAACCCGTGGATACAAGGCGCGCGAAGCTTGGCGCGCGGAGGCGTACTGGAACAGTACGGTGAGCACGGCAAGCGAGCGCAACGCAGTAGACGCGGGCTGATCACGCCTCGCAACCGACTCCTGGTGAAATATCCGGGCTGGTTCCGGGTTGTAGGCGCCCCCAACAACAGCCGCGCCAGCCCCACAACAGAGCCGCAGGCGTAACAGGTTGCGGAAAACTCCAGCCTGGCCCGGCAGCGATGCTTCATGGGGACAGTCACCGCGTTTCGCATCTCGATTTTTCAGAGGTTTACGGGATTCGCAAGGTGCGAAACGCGGTGACTGTCCCCCTCCGGCAGACTTTTTCCGCAGCCTGGTAAGCCGGCGGGCCGAGGCGGCACGATGTTTGGGATTAGGGATCTGAGCGCGAGTGGGGGTAATTTGTGCTTCTGGGGCTTCGCCCCCTGGCTGGTACCGCTTTGGCCCGCCGGCTTACGCCTGCGGCTCTGTTGTGCGGATCAACCCCACCGCCGCCGCAGGAATCCAGCAGCGCTGCCCATCGGCTAACTCTACCTGGTACCATTCGCCGCGGTTCTCCAGCAGCGCAAATTCCGTGCCGGCGTGCAGTGGTTCCTTGAAGCTCGCCTCGTAGGTATCGCCGTCCCCCTTGCGCGCCACCACCTGCTCGGCCAGGATTACCCCGCCGTTGTGACCGCCCAAAACGGAGTCCATCGCCAGCGACCCCAGAAACAGCAGCGCAAACCCGCCGCAGGCGGCCAGCAACGCCAGCGGCACGCGATCGGCGAAAAACAGCCGCAGCGCCGCCAGCGCCCAAAACGCCGCGAACAACACCGCGAACAACACCGAGCGCGTGCGCTGCGACAGATCGTAGTGCCAGAACAGCAGCGTCTTGAGCACCTGCGTTTCCTGCTTCTCTTGGATCTGATCGATGCGGCGGCTGCGGGCGTAGCGGAGGTTCTGCGTCAGATTCGCGTCGCCGGCGAGAAACAGCCCGGCCCGGCGATAGTTGAGAATGGCGCGCCCGAGATCGTCGAGACGGAAGTAGGCGTTGCCGATGTTGTAGAACAGCTTGCCGTTCTGGATGCCGCCTTCCTCGACGATGCGCTCGAAGCGAATCACCGCCGCCCGATAAGCATCCTTGGCGCCGACCGGGTCGGTGCGGCTCAGCTCGTTGCCCTTGCGGAAAAGGTTGTTCGCCTCCTGGAAGGTCTGCTGCATGTCCGCCGGACTCATCGAGGCGGCGGACGACGGCGGCGGTGTCAACAACAGCGCCAGCACCATCATGGCCAGCAGCCCCGCCCGGCCGAACCACTTCCCAATCGCTCGCGTCAGGCTCACCGTAAGTCCTGCTCCAGACGCGCCGCGGCCTGCCGCGCCCGCTCGACCATATTCGCCGGCTCGTCCGCCGTTTGCATACCCCCGGCGTAGCGGCCGGCCTCGCATTGCTCGAACAGCCGCCGCAGCTCTTCCACCGTCTCAACAGCAATGTGGCGTTGTTCCAGCACCGGCGCGACATCGGCGAACGTCAGCGCGCCCGGCGGCAGGTCCAGCCGCGCGCCGAGGTAGCTGCGCAGCGCGTCGAGCAACTGCGAATGGAACGCGTCGACGTCACCAGCCGGACCGGAGCCGAGCGTCTGCAGCCGCCGTATGAGATCGCGATGCGCCCGCCGCGAACGGCGTCCCGTAGGGTCGGCCCCGCGCCGCCGCGCCGCCACCACGAACGCCAGCAGTCCGCCGTAGCCCACCGGCGGCACGATCAGCAGCAGCAGCCCCAGCGGCGTACCCAACCAGCCCGACAGCGAGTCGGCCTGGTTCACCAGAACTTCGGCGCCCTCGTAGTTGTAAGCGATCCCTTCCTCGCGCGCTTCGAGCTCGGTCTGCGCCACGCCTACCGCATCGCGGCCCTCGGCGTCCTGCGCGGTGACGATGCGGTTGCCTTCGACCTTCAGCGCAATCGGCTCGCTGCGTGCGATCTCATAGCGCCCTTGCTTGGGGTCGAAATAAGGAACCTCGATGGAGGGAATCTCGCTCACCCCCGAGTGCGTCGCCCGCAAGGTCTGCGTGAAGACCTTGGCGTTGCCCTTGATGACTCCGGTGGCCCGCTCGTCGGGCATGCGAAAGTCGCGCGCCAGCGCCGGCTGCTTTTCGATCGGCGGCAGCGTTACGTTCTGCAGGTAGCGCGGTCCTTTCAGTTTTACCGTCAACGTAATCGGGTCGCCCACGCTGACATTGGTGGGCGTTGCCTCGGCTTCCACCTGGAACGAGCCTACCAGTCCGTTGAACCCGGCCGGCCGGCCCTCGCTGGGCAGCGCGGCCACGTCGAGCCGCGGCGTGTTCGAGGGGACCACGAAGTCCTCGTAAACCGCCCGGCGGCCGAAAAAGCTGTCGCTGAAAAAGTCATCGAACGCGCTCCCGCTGCGCCGCTGGAAACCCTGCACCGCGCGCATCGAAACCGTCGCCTGCGGGATGCTCACCGCACCGGCCTGCTTGGGAATCAGCACCTTCTCGAACTTCACGGTGAGGAACTGCCGGCCGTCGATCGTCGCCTGCCCCTTGCGGCCGATCGCGACATCGTTCCCCAGAGGGATGCGCACGTAGTTGTCCTGCTGCGAGGGGTCGATATCTTCGTCGAAACCCTCAACGTCGAAACGCTTGTCTTCGAGAATCGGCACGTTGAAATCGAACTGCTCCACGTTGCGCGCAATGTACCAGGTGACGGTGAGAATCACCGGCTGCCCGACGTAGCAGTGCTGCTCGGACAACTCCAGCCGTAGCTTGAAGTCGTCGTTCTCCTCCGGGGGCCGCGCATGGATCCGGACCGGCTGTGTCCGCCGCGTCTGCCCGCCCGCGGTCACGCTCACCGCCGGAATCGTCAGCTCTCCGGCGCGCTTCGCCGTCAGCCGGTAGTTGAACGTATAGCCGCGACGCACCACCCGGCTGATCTTGCCGTTGATCATCGAAATCGACTGGCTGTTATTCTGGCCGCCGCCGGCTTCCTGCACCTGGAAGTCGCTGAGTCCGGAGAGATCGGGCCGCTCGGCCTGGTCGCTCCCCTCGACCTGAATCTGAAACGTGAACGGTGCGCCGACATAGACCTGGTCTTGCTCGACCGCGGCCGTCACCGACAACTCCTGTGACCGGGCCGCCCCGGCACACACCAACACCCAGGCCACAGCAAACGCCCAGGCCGTCGCTGCCGGGGACAACCCCGTGCCCTCCGCCGCGCCTCGCTTCGCCCGTGAAAAGAACAACCGCATCGGCTACCAGTCCTTGTCGACGCTCCGGACCTTACCCATTTGACGAATCTGACGCTGCTTTCGGTTCGCGCGTTCCTCATCCAGAATGTTGCGCGCATCCTCGGCGGGGGCTTCGTTACCCTGCGCCTGCTGCTGTGCCTCGTTCTGCTTCTGGTCCTGAGGCTGCTGCGGCGGCTGTTGCGGGGGTGTCTGCGCCTGCGCCTGTTGCTGGCCGGGTTTCTGATCGCTTGGCTTTCCCTGGGCCGCCTGCAAGGCCTGGCGTAGCTCGTCCTCAGCCTTCTTCTGCTGTTCGCCCGCGGATGGCAACTGCTGCTGGTTCATCTTGTTCTGCGCCTGTTGCTGATGCTCGGCGGCACGGTCGAGATTCTGCTTCACCTGCTGCTGCGGCTGCTGTTGGGCCTGCTGGGGCGATTGATTTTGGGACTGCTGTTTCTGGGCCTGCTCGATCTGTTTGGCCAGTTGCTCGGTTTGCTGCTGAATGTCGCGCTGCTGTTGGCTCAACTCCTTAGTCTTATCCTGCAGTTGCTTCGAGTTACCCTGCTGCTGCTGTTGTTGCGAGAGCTGCTCGCCCTGCTTGGATGCCTGTTGCTGCTGCTTCAGCAGCTTCTGCAACTGCTGCGACAGATTCTGCTGATTCTGGTCCTGCTGCTGCCCGTTCTGCTTCCCCTGGCCGTTCTGCGGCATGTTCTTGGCCTGCTCGAGCAGTTGCTTCAACTGCAGGCGCGCCACCTCGAGGTTGTGCGCGGCGTCCCCGAGGGCGGGGTCGAGCCGCAGCGCCCGTTGGTAAGACTGCGCGCTGCGGTTGAGCAGATCGATCGCACCGCGCGGGTCGGAGGCCTGCTTCTCGCCCTGCCGGAAATAACTATTGCCGGCGTTGTATTGCGCGCGCGCTTCGAGCTGACGGTCGTCGTTCTCGTTGGCCGCCGCTGCAGCTTTCTCGAACTCATCGAGCGCCTTCGAAAAATCTCCTTGTTGATAGAGCGCCGCGCCTTTGTTGAAATGGATCAGCCCCGAGTCGGGTTTCTGTTCGGCGGCCTTTTCGTAGGATTGGAGAGCGTCGTCGTATTTTTTGTCGTGGTAGGCCTGGTTGCCTTCCTTCACGAGCTTGCGCGCCGAAGCCGCCTGCGCGCCGTCGGAACCGGCCAGCGCGGCGACCAGGATCAGGGCCAGAAATAGCGTTCGCTTCATGACGGCTTCGACTCCAGCGGTGCGGCGCGGCGTTCCTTCAGCAGCGCTTCGGCGCAAAGCAACAGGAATGCGGCGGCGAGAAAGATCTGGAATTTTTCTTCGTAGCGTTCGGTGGTCTGCTCCTCGAGCGCCCGCTTCTGCGCCGAAGCGATCAGCTTGGTATAGACGTCGCCCAGATCGATGGCGCCTGTCGAAACGTTCAGATAGCGGCCTCCCGGCGTCGCGTCGACCATGCGGCGCAGCGTGTCGGCGTCGAGCTTCGACCACACCTCGCGCCCCTGGTAGGTCAAAAACGTGCGCTGCCCCGACTCGTTGGTGATCGGGATGCGGCGGCCTTCGTTTTCGTCGCCCAGCCCGATCGCAATCAGCCGGATGCCGAGTTTGCCGGCGTCGCGCGCCGCCTCCACCGGAAAGCTTTCCTGATCCTCGCCGTCAGTGATCAGAATGATGTCGCGAAACTGCGCGTCCTGCGCACCTTTGAAGATGCTGTCCACGGTCTTGCGGATCGCGTCGCCGATCATCGTTCCGCCGCGGCTGACGCTTTCCGGCTCGATGTCGTCGAGCGCCAGGCGAAAGAAACCGTAGTCGAGCGTCAGCGGGCACTTGACGACGGCCGTCCCGGCAAACGCCACCAGCGCCACGCGATCGCCTTGTAGCCGGTCGATCGTGTCGCGGATCGCCAGCTTGGCGCGCTCCAGGCGGTTCGGCACCAGGTCTTCGGCGAGCATGCTCCGCGAGACGTCCAGAAGAAAGACAACGTCGCGGCCCTGCCGTTTCACCTTTTGCGGAATCGGGTTCCAGGCCGGACGCGCCAGGCCGATCGCCGAGCAAAGCAAAGGCGCACAACAGCAGCACGGCCTTGATGCGCCGGCGGCCCGCGCTCGTCCAGCGGTTGATGCTCGCCAATAGCGGGGCCTGCGCGAACTGCTCGAGCGACAGCCGCCGCCGCCAGGCCGCGTAGATATACACGCCCGCCAGGGCCGGGATCGCCCACAGCCAGTAGAGCATCGCGACGTCTTGTAGTCTTGCTCCGTTCATGGCGCCGTTCGCAGCAGCGTGCCCGCCAGCACGATTTCCAGCCCGATCAGGATCAGAGCGCCCAACGCATACGGCATGAAGCGCTCCGAATAATCAACATAACGCACCACGTCGAACTTGCTCTTTTCGAGCTGATCGATCTCCTGGTAGACGGCGCGCAGCGATTCGGCGTCGTCGGCCATGCGGAAGATCCCGCCCGTTTTCTTGGCCAGCACGCCGAGCGACTGTTGATCGACGGCCGGGCCCGCCAGGTTGAAGTTGCCGAAAATGGTCTGGAACGTGGACAGGCCGCGCCCGCCGACGCCGATCGCGTAGATCTTGATGCCCCAATCGGCGGCCAGCGCCGCGGCTTCCTCTACCGAACGGTTGCCGGCGTTGTTGCGGCCGTCGGTGAGCAGGATGATGACCTTGCTGCGGATGTTGTAGCGCCGCTCGGCCTTGCTCTCGCGCGCCAGCGTTTCCTCGGCGGTATGCAGCCGCGCGGCGGCCAGCGCCACGCCGTCGCCGATCGCGGTGCCGTCTTCGCTGCGGTCGCGCGCCAGATCCACCGTGTCGAGAAAATCGGTCAGCGTGTCGTGCGACAAGGTCAACGGACAGACCGTATCGGCGTAGCGCGCAAAACTGACCATACCGATCAGATCGTTGGGCCGCCCGGGCAGGTCCTTCTTATCACCCAGAACAAAGTCTCGAAACACGCGCTTCACCATGTCGAGCCGCGTCAGCGTTGCGCCCTGGTAGCTCATCTCCTCTCCCATGCTGGTCGAGCGGTCCACCACCATCTCGATGGCGATGCCCTCGCTGACATCGACGACATGCTCCACGCCAAACTGCGGCCGCGCCAGCGCGATCACCAACAGCAGCAGCGCCACCACGCGAAAAATCGCCGGAACCGACAACAGTTGCTGGCGCAGCGAACTGCCGGCGCGATAAAGCTCCTGCGTCGAAGAAAAACGCAAAGCGGCGCGCCGCTGCCGCAGCCGCAAAAAAATCAGCGGCGGAATCAGCACCAGCAACAAAAACATCCATGGAGAAGCAAACTGCATCGTTCTAGAGCAACGCCCGCCTCACAAGCCGCCCGGGCGCATCAAACACACAGCCTGTGACCATCGAGCACAGAAACATGGCCAGCCACCCGTGGCGCGAACCACCAGGTTTGCCGCCTTTCGATTCTTCGATAGGTCTCTTCCAATCCCGCCATAGCCTCCGCCGATCCAACCCTAACCGGACTCCCACAACCCGGCCGCCAAGCCACGACACCAAACTCGCGTCTCTCCCCAGCCGCTACGCCGCCGCCACCGGCTCGGGCGTCGGCTCCTCATGCTTGGTCTCATCGATGAATCGCCGGCAAACCGCCACCGTCGCCTGGGCCTCGTCGCGGCTCGGCTGTAACTCGGCGAACTTCACCAGGTCACAGTGCTCCAGAAACGACTGCAGCAGTTGCTGGTGCGCGGGCCCGAAGGGCTGGCCCTGCCGCAGTTCGATCAGAAACTCCTCGGTGGTCTGCTCGGGCGCGCGCAACCCGAAACGGCCTTCAATGTAGCGGCGCAGCACGTTCGACAGCCGCAAGTAAAACAACTTCGCCTCGCCCTTTTCGAGCAAACCTGAAGCCAGCAGCTTCGCCAGCTCCGCATAGGCAACCTCGTGCGGCGCCGGCGGCGGGATGGCGTCGCGTTCGAGCCGTTTGCGGCGGCGCCACCACAGCCATCCCGCGATCAACGCCGCAAGCGCCACCGCGGCAAGCGCCCACGGCCACCACGGCGCTGGCATCTCCACCGGATCGGCGATCTGCTTGATCTGCGGCTTTTCGCCTTCCGCCAGCACCGACGCTACTTCGATCGTAACCTCCTCGGTAGAAAGCTCCTGCGGCCCGGCCGCCTGCGACTGTTTGTCCGCGTACCCCACCGCCAGCGGCGGAATCTTGTACTCTCCGGCCAGAAACGGCTCCAACACGTAGGTGCGCTGGTGCAGCACCTGGCCGCCTTCGATCAACCGCGGCTGCGCCAGCCGGGAGTCGTCAACCGCAAACTCGCCCAGTTTTTCGGCGCGCTCGGGCAGCTTGACCTCGAGCGATTCGGGCGCCACCGCTTCCAGCACGACCCGCAGCCGGTCGGCCACGGTGATCTTGGCGTGCTCGACCTTGAGGCTCACATGCAGCGGTCCGCGGTCGTAGGTCTTGACGATCTCGAACGCCGCCGCATCGTCCCTGGCCTTCTGCCGCGAACAGCCCGCGGCCAAAAGCGCGGCCAGCACCAAGACCATCGCCGCAAAAACGCCCGCGCCCACACACCGCCCCCGCGCGGGCAGCGCGAGCACGCGCGCAGCACGCCGCCTGTAGCGCCGCGGGCCAGGGATGGAGCGTGTCTCGTTCATCGATGCGTCGCCGGCGTCTCAGGCGCGCCGTTCCCGCGCGCGAAAGAACACCGTCAGGTTGCGCACATGGTCCTGCCCGCTGAGCATCTCGATATGGTCGATGCCGCGCGAGCGAAACAGGCCGAGCAGTTTTTCACGCCGCTGCCGGGCGATCCGCTCGTATTCACGCCGCACCGCTTCGCTGCTGGTGTCGATCACCACGCACTCGCCCGTCTCGGCGTCTTCGAGCTCGATCAGGCCGATCTTCGGCAAGCCCATCTCACGCGGGTCGGCCAGCACGACCGCGATCAGATCGTGTCTCTTCGCGACCACGCCCAGCGGCTTCTCAAAACGCTCGCCCAGAAAATCGGACACCAGAAACACCACCGCGCGCTTGTGGGTCACGCGGCCCAGAAAATCGAGCGCCAGCGCGATATCGGTGCGCTTGCCCTTGGGCTGAAACCCCAGCACTTCGCGGATCAGCCGCAGCACGTGCGAAACGCCTTTGGCCGGCGGAATAAACAACTCGATCGTGTCGGTAAACACGATCAGTCCGACCTTGTCGTTGTTCTTGATCGCCGAAAACGCCAGCAGCGCGCACAGTTCCGCCGCCGCTTCGTTCTTGAGCTTGTCAACGCTGCCAAACGTCCCCGAAGCCGAAAGATCCACCAGGAACAGCACCGTCAGCTCGCGCTCTTCGACGTAGCGCTTGACGAACGGGTGCCCCATGCGCGCGGTCACGTTCCAGTCGATCGTGCGGATCTCGTCGCCGGGCGTGTACTCGCGCACCTCGTCGAACTCCATGCCCCGGCCCTTGAACACGCTATGGTATTCGCCGGCCAGCACGTCGTTGACCGCCTTGCTCGTGTAGATCTGAATGTAGCGGATCTTCTTGGCCAGTTCCTTCGGGATCATGGGACTTCAACCGCGTCAAAAATCTGCTTGATGAGATCCTCGGAGGTCTTTTCTTCCGCCTCGGCTTCGTAGGTGACGATCACGCGGTGGCGCAGCACGTCCATGCCGATCGATTTGACGTCCTGCGGCGTCACGTAGCCGCGGCCTTCGAGCAAAGCTCGCGCTCTCGACGCGATGGCGAGGAAGATGCTCGCGCGCGGCGATGCGCCGTAGCGAATCAGCTCGCCGATCGGCAGGCCGTACTGGTCGGGGTGCCGCGTCGCCTCGACCAGGTTGACGATGTACTCCTCGATCTTGGCGTCCATGTAGATCTCGTCGGTCAGCGCGCGCAGCCGCAGGATATCGGCCGGGTGCAGCACGGCCTCGACCTCGATCGACGGCGAAGACCGCGCCATGCGCCGCAGAATCTCCAGTTCCTCGGCTTTGGTCGGGTAGGTGACCTTCACTTTGAGCATGAAGCGGTCGACCTGCGCCTCGGGCAGCGGGTAGGTGCCCTCCTGCTCGATCGGGTTCTGCGTCGCCAGCACCATGAACGGCTCTTCGAGCGGGAACGTCGTGTCGCCGATGGTCACCTGGCGCTCCTGCATCGCCTCGAGCAGCGCGCTCTGCACCTTCGCCGGCGCGCGGTTGATTTCGTCGGCCAGGATGATGTTGGCGAAGATCGGCCCGCGCTTGGTGGTGAAATTGCCGTCCTTGGGGTTGTAGATCAGAGTGCCCACCAGATCGGCGGGCAGCAGGTCGGGCGTGAACTGGATGCGCTGGAACGAGGCCTGGATCGAACGCGCCAGCGTCGTCACCGACAGCGTCTTGGCCAGCCCCGGCACGCCTTCGATCAGCACGTGCTGATTGCACAGCAAGGCCACCAGCAGCCGGTCGATCAGCGCCTGCTGGCCGACGATCACGGCGCCGATCTGCGACCGGATCTGGCCGAGCAGAGCGCCCTGTTGGGCGGCTTTTTCTCCAATTTGTTTGACGTCGACGGGCATGGTTCGGGGATTTTCCTTCGGGGATCCGGCAGAGCCCCTCTCGGATATGCGGGGCCTGCATCTTCACGCAGAGCGTCGGTATCGCCACTCAGAGCCGCGGGCGCACCACTCAGAGCCACGGGCGTAAGCCCGTGTTCGGCGGCCGGCGCGACAGCCGAAGGCCGATCACTCGCTCCCGCGTTTCAGCGCACGCTCACGCTTGCGGCTCCGAGTGGCGATTCGGCGCCGCGGCCTCCGCCGGGCAGGCGAACGTCCAGACAACGCCGGGGCGAACTCCGGCCCAAACAGGAATGACGCAGGCGCTCCCCTCCAGGTTAGTCCAAAACAGGAAGGGGCCGGGAAAACCCCGGCCCCTTCTGTCACTCGCGTGTCCGGATCGAAACCTCGGGCCGTCCGCGAATCAGGAATTGTAAGGAAACAGACTAGAAGTCTTCGTGCCCCGCGGGCGGTCCCGCCGGAGCTTTCTTCTCTTCGATCTCGCTGATGGTGGCCTCGGTGGTCAGCATCAGAGCGGCGATCGAAGCGGCGTTCTGCAGCGCCGTCCGAGTCACCTTGGCTGGGTCGATCACGCCCGCCTTCACGAGATCTTCGTACTTCTCGGTCTGCGCATTGAAGCCGTAGTTGGCTTCCTTGCTGGCGCGCACTTTCTCGACGATGATCGAGCCTTCCTGGCCGGCGTTCTGAGCGATCCAGCGCAGCGGCTCTTCGAGCGCCCGCCGGACAATCTTCACACCGCTCTGCTCGTCGGGATCCTCGCGGGTCACGTTGCTGAGCGCTTCGCTGCCCCGCAGTAGGGCCACTCCGCCGCCGGGAACGATGCCTTCCTCGACCGCGGCGCGGGTGGCGTGCATGGCGTCCTCGACACGCGCCTTCTTTTCCTTCATCTCGGTCTCGGTCGCCGCGCCGACGCGAATCACCGCCACCCCGCCGACCAGCTTGGCGAGTCGCTCCTGCAGCTTCTCGCGGTCGTAGTCGGAGGTGGTCTCCTCGATCTGCGCGCGCAACTGCTTCACGCGCCCTTCGATTTCCTTTTTCGTACCGGCGCCTTCGATGATCGTCGTGTTGTCTTTGTTGATGACGATGCGCTTGGCCTGGCCCAGGTCCTCGAGCTTAACGCCCTCGAGCTTGATGCCGGTCTCTTCCATGATCGCCTTGCCGCCGGTGAGGATCGAAATATCCTCCAGCATGGCCTTGCGGCGGTCGCCGAATCCGGGAGCCTTTACCGCCGACACGCTCAGCGTGCCGCGCAGCTTGTTGACCACCAGCGTCGCCAGCGCTTCGCCGTCGACTTCCTCGGCCACGATCAGCAGCGGACGGCCCGCACGCGCCGTCTGCTCGAGCACCGGCAGCAGGTCTTTCATGCTGCTGATTTTCTTTTCGTGGATCAGGATCAGCACGTTCTCCAGGACGCATTCCATCGATTCCTGGTCGGTCACGAAATAGGGCGACAGATAGCCGCGGTCGAACTGCATGCCTTCGACGACATCCAGCTCGGTCTGCATGCTCTTGCCTTCTTCGACCGTGATCACGCCGTCTTTGCCGACTTTTTCCATCGCCTCGGCGATAATGCCGCCGATGGTCTCGTCGTTGTTGGCCGAAATCGAGGCCACCTGCGAAACCGCCTTGCCCTCGACGGGGCGCGCCAGCTGGTGAATCTTCTCGACAACCTTGGAGGTGGCGAACTCGATGCCGCGCTTGATCGCCATCGGGTTGGCGCCCGCCGCCACGCCCTTGACGCCCTCGCGGAAGATCGCCTGCGCCAGAATGGTCGCCGTGGTGGTGCCGTCGCCGGCCACGTCGCTGGTCTTCGACGCCACTTCGCGCACCATCTGCGCGCCCAGGTTCTCGAGCTTGTTCTCCAGCTCGATCTCTTTTGCGACGGTCACGCCGTCTTTGGTGACGGTCGGACCGCCAAATTTCTTCTCGAGCACGACGTTGCGGCCCTTGGGGCCCAGCGTCACCTTCACCGTGTTGGCAAGCTTGTTGACCCCGGCCAAAATCGCGGCCCGGGAATCCTCGCCATATACAATTCTTTTTCCTGCCATTACCGTTTTTCCTCCCTTATTCAGGCAGCCTTGTCTTTTTTCGCCTTACCGGCTTCGACAACCGCCAGGATCTCGTCCTCGCGCAAAATCAGATATTCGACGTCGTCGACGGTCACTTCCGATCCGCCGTACTTGCCGAACAGAATCTCGTCGCCCGGCTTCACGTCCAGCGGCGTCACCGTGCCGTTTTCCAGCCGCTTGCCGTTGCCGACAGCGACTACCGAACCGCGCTGGGGCTTCTCTTTGGCGGAATCGGGGATGATAATGCCACCCTTTTTCTGCTCGCCTTGCTCGAGACGCTGTACCAGAATGCGGTCATGCAATGGTCTCAGTTTCATCGGTTTCCTCCAGGGCTCGGGATTGCGGGCCTGCCATCTGCAAGCCACGCGCGCCTACCTGCCACACCAACCGTCGGACGGGTGGCGAGTCCGAGCCTGCTCTAGTTGTTTGAATGATGATTGGATCCGAGGCGGAAACCACCTGGGTTATCCACCCCGGTCGCGGTTCGCGGAGGCGAACCGTTTTCGTCAACGTTTAAAGCTACTCTAGATTTAGCACAGCGCCGAGTCAGATGTCAACAAAAAATATGAGCGCCAAAGACTAAGATTAACATTCATATCCGGCTATCAACCATGAATCCACCTCTTGCGCTCGCCAACAAGGACTCCCCAACTGGGACGCCTGGGACGGGTATCCTCCCAATCGTGTCTGGGTCAGGGCTCGCGTCCGTGACCTAAGCGCAACAAATTGAAATAAAGACACTTAAGATGAACTCACCGAAAGGACTCGCGCCGCTGCACTACGTGCGGCACTGCGCCGCGCGTACGAATTCCGTAATCAGTGGATGGGGCTCCCCGTGGAGTCCGGAGCGCTCAGGCTGGAAGGCGGTTGCGAAGAAAAACGGATGCGAGCTCAACTCGATCGCCTGCGGTTCGCCGCGCGCGTTCACCGCGGCGACAACCATCCCCCCCGCCGCAAACAGCGGCGCGTAGCGGGGGCTGAATCCAAAGCTGCAGTGGTAGGTCTCGGTGACGCGTTCGACGCCGTAGATGAAGTGCAGACGCTTCCCCGGTAGTAAGGCAATCTCTCCATCCGTCTCGACCATCGAGCAGGAAAGCGGCGCGATCCAGGGCGCCGCGGCGTTGGGATCGATCTCGGCGTGGGCGGCGTTCTTGTAGCCGAGCACGTTTCTGGCGTACTCGATCACCGCATGCTGAAAACCGCCGCAGGTTCCCAGAAACGGCCGGCCGGTCTCGCGCGCGAAGCGAATCGCCTCCAGCGCGCCTTCCATGCTGGCGTAGGGGCTTGCCGGAACACACCAGATTCCGTCGAATGCGGCGAGTTCCCATGCCGCGCGACCCGCCAGTTGTTCGGTTCCCAGCCAGACGGGCTCGACTCGGACATCCTCGGCGGCCGCGGCTCCGCTCCCAGCGGCCTCGACCCCAACGACATGCGGCGCCGACAGCGCCAACGCTTTGGGAATCGCCCGGTGAGCCGTCACCGCCGGGCTATAGTCGCCCACGAGTGCAATCCTCACAGCCCTGTTGAGCGGCATGATCCTCCGACAATCTGGCGGCCTATTCGACGCGGTCGAAGCGGATGCCCGATACGCGCCCCGCTTCGAGCACAACGCCATCGTGCGCGAAGGTGAAGGCAAGGCCGACCGCTGACTTCGCGGCGCGAAAACGACCTGGCCCCGCAGGGTCGAGCGGCGTCCGCGGCAGCGTTTTACTGCCCGCAAACACCAGCCGGCCGCCGTCGACGACAAAGCGGTAGGAAGCATCGAGCTCTTCGCTGTGGTAGGTCCCCGCAAGAGCGGCAAGCTGGGAAGCGGCCACAGCGCCCGCATCGCCGCCTGCCGCCGCGGGCTTTTCCGTCGCCGGAGCCGGCGGCGCGTGGTGTTCGGAAGACGCCGGGCCGAGCCGGTCCGCCAGCAAGAAATCGGCCACCCGAAACGCGCGTTGCATCGGTTCGGCGTTCGACACGTTGCACAGGCAGATCACCGCGAAGCGCTCAGCCGGAAAGCGCAGGAAGGCGGCCCGAAATCCGAACATCGCCCCGGCATGGCTCACGGTCTCGCTGCCGCGATAACTCGAAAGCAGCAGTCCAAAGGCGTATCGCGCGTCGGGGTTTTCAACGCTCACCGTCTGCTCGCCGGGCGTCTGAATCGTATTGAGAAACTGCGGCGAGCCGATGCGCGGCTTGAGAAAATTTCTCTCCCAACCCAGCATATCGTTGACGCTCGTCAGCAACCCGCCGCTACCGACCTGGTCGAAGTTGCTCGACCAATCCAACTCGAAGCCCCCGTCCGCGGCGGGCGCGTAAGCGAACGCGCGCCGTGGAACAATTTCGCGGCGGTTGTCGTGAAAGCGCGAGTGTTGCATGCCCAGGGGGTCGAAAATGTTCTTCGCGGCGAACTGCCGCAGGCTCATCCCCGTCGTCCGCTGTACGATCTCCGCCAGTAGAAAATATCCCGAGTTGCTGTAGAGATATTCCGAGCCCGGCTCGAAATTGAGTCGCTTCTGGCGGACGATCAGCGCCAGGATCTCGTCCTTGTCGAGCACATCTTCGGCCGGTTTTCCCGCCAGTTGCAGCAGGCCGAGGTAGTCGCGAATACCGCTGCTGTGGTGAATCAGATTCTGCAGCGTGATCTTGTGGCCGTAGTCGGGCAGCTCGGGAATGTACTTGTGCACATCGTCGTCGAGGTTCAGCAACCCCTGCTCGGCGGCCAGCGCGATCGACGCCGCCACGAACTCCTTGGAAACCGATCCGGCATAGAACAACGTGTCGGGCGTGATCGGCGCGCCGTGCTCGAGGCTCGCCATGCCATAGCCGCGGCGATAAACGAACTCGCCGTCGCGTACCACGCCCAGCGCGCAGCCGGGCGAGTTGGTGCTGTCGAGGTCGGAGAATACGCGATCAACGGCGGCGATCGGCCCCGCCGCCCAAGCGCCGCCGGCGAATGCGAGCAACAGCAGCGCGACGGCCATACTCCAGGTGGCAGCGGTCCGCGGGCCCAACGACCACCCACAGCCGAGGCTCAGGCCTTCAAGGAAGCTTCGCTGCCGCGGGAGGTTGCGCATAGGGTTTCGCCTTCAAAAGCTGTCGGCCGAACACAGCCGGGTCGGAGGTCGGCAGCTCGCAAACACGATTCTCGCAGACGTAGGCGGTCGGTCGGCCCCCGATGGCCCGCTTTTCTTCGAGCAGCGGCACGACGGCAGCCTGTTCGTCGAGTTGCGCGCCTTCCACAACAGCGGTCAGGATGCGGTTGGGGACGAAGCGGGTTCGCAGCGGCCCGAGTAGCGCCTCGGCCTCGGCGCGCGAACCGGGCGCGACCACCACGATCTCCTTGGGAGAATCGAGCTCGAAATCGACCGCCAGCAGCATCTCGGAAAGCGAGGTGGGCGACGAGTTCAGAACATCCCCAAACGCTTGCAGCGTGCGTTCGGCGCGGCGGCGATAGTTCTCGTTGGTGGTGAACTCGTAGAGCCGCAGCAGATTTAGCGCCTCCACCGAATTGCCCGACGGCTCAGCCCCATCGTAGGCCGGCTTCTCGCGCGCCAGCAGCGCTTCGTGATCGTCGCCGGTGAGGAAGAAGCCACCGTTTTCGCGATCCTCGTAGTGCTGCTCGAGCACGGCGTCGAGCGCGATCGCTTCCCGCAGC
Source organism: Terriglobia bacterium (assembly GCA_963824095.1). Classification (GTDB taxonomy): domain Bacteria; phylum Acidobacteriota; class Terriglobia; order Bryobacterales; family UBA6623; genus JBBDWJ01. Next base: position 560,015 of record CAWGNS010000008.1, read on the forward strand.
CAGCGGAGGTTTCCGGTCGCCTCGTAGAGATCGATCAGGCCCGCGATCAGAAACGCGTAGTCGTCCAGGTAAGCATCGTGCTGCGCCCGGCCATCCTTATAGCTGCGCAGCAGCCGGCCGTCGCGGCGCATGTTGTCGACCACAAATGCCGCGGCCTTTTCGGCGCGCCGCGCCGATTCGCCGTCACCCAGCGCCAGCGCCGCGAAGGCGTGCGCCGAAATCATCAACCCGTTCCACGACGCCAGGATCTTCTCGTCGCGCAGCGGCGGCGGCCTCTTCTTGCGCGCCTCGTAGAGCTTCTCGCGGGCGGCATCGAGCATCGGCCGCGCCTCGCCGGGTGGTAGACCCAGTTCCTGGGCAACATCGGCCAGCGGACGCGGTGCGTGCAGAACGTTGCGGCCCTCGAAATTCCCCTTGTCGCTGATCGCGTAGTAGGCCTTCACCAGACGCGCCGGTTTCGCCTCGAGCGCCGCGTCAATCTCGGCGGGTGTCCAGGTGAAGAACCGCCCTTCCTCGCGTTTCCCGGCGGGGTTCAAGCTGTCGGCGTCCGTCGCCGAATAGAACGCGCCCCCGGGCGAGATCATGTCGCGGTCGACGTAGCGCAGAATCTCGCGCGCTATGCGTGCGAAGTCTTCGCGCCCGGTGGCCTGGTAGGCTTCGAGGTAAGCCACCACCAACAGCGCGTTGTCGTAGAGCATCTTTTCGAAATGCGGCACCAGCCAACGGGTGTCGGTCGAGTAACGGTGGAAGCCGCCGCCGACTTGATCGTAGACGCCGCCCCGCGCCATCCGTTCGAGCGTGCGCTCGGCCATTTCGAGATACTGCTTGTCGCCGCTGCGGCGGGCGTAACGCAGCAGAAAGCGAATCGACAGGCCGCTGGGAAACTTGGGCGCGCCCTTCAAGCCGCCGTTTTCGGGATCGAACGCCTTGGCGTAGTAGATCGCCGCCGCCTGCAGCGCCGCCGCCTGCGGCAAAGCATCGCCCGACGCCGGCGTGAGCTGTTTGTGAATCGCCTGCACGAACATCTCGGAGTTCTTGGCGATGCTCTCGGGTTGCTTTTGGTAAGCCTCTTGGAGCGTTTTGAGCATGGTCAGGAAACCGCTGCGCGCGCCGCGGTCGCCGTCGTGCGGCGGAAAGTAGGTACCGCCATAGAACGGTTTGCGATCGGAGCGTCAGCCACACCGTCATCGGCCAGCCGCCCCCGCCGGTCAGCGCCTGCACCGCCGCCATGTAGACGGCGTCAATGTCGGGCCGCTCCTCGCGGTCGACCTTGATCGCGACGTAGTTCTCGTTGAGGAAGGTCGCGATCTCGGGGTCCTCGAACGACTCCTCTTCCATCACGTGGCACCAGTGGCAGGTGGAGTAACCGACGCTGAGCAGCACCGGCCGCTTGAGCTTGCGGGCCGTCTCGAACGCTTCCTCGCCCCAGGGGAACCAGTTCACCGGATTGTGCGCATGCTGCAAGAGGTAGGGGCTGGATTCGAGGAACAGCCGGTTGGTGTATTGGGGCGTGCCGTCGCCGCGAAGGTGCCGCGTGCGAGGCTTGTAGTTCGCCGGGCGATTTGTCCAGGCGGCCTGCAATCGCTTCTGCAGATCGGCGCTCAAGGGCAGCGCGCCGACGTTGCCATTGTCGAATCGCAGCGTTCCTCCAGCGTGCTCTTGCGCCGGTTGCCCCTGGCCGGCCGCCGAAGGCGCAACGCCGCAAGCAGATCAGCGCAACCGCCTGCACCGCGACCAAAAGCGTCAAGCTTCTCCGCGCAAACATGCCTCGCAGTATATGCGGTTTCCAGTGGCGCAGGCCTCCGGCCTGTGCGAAGTGCCGGACCGGGCACATGCCGCGGACGGAACGTTCCCATGTCCCGGCGAGAGGCAGGGCAGAGCGGCTGGCATTCTCTTGGCTCTTGGAGCTTCGCCCTTGGAGCAAGACTCTGCGGTCAAGTCTTCAGGCTGAAGTCCTGCACTGTGCGTTGTGGCAACAGTTTGCACAGGCCGGAGGCCTGCGCCACTGGGTTACGCGATCCGCATGATGCGCGCTGTGTTGTCGTGCAGGATTTTGCGGATCACGGTTTCATCGGGCGCCAGGCGCCGAATTGCGATGAGGGTGTTGGCGCCGATGCACTTGGGACCTTTGCCGTCGGGGTCGCTGCAATCGCTTCCGAACACCAGCTTGTCCTGATGGCGCTTGAGAAACTCGCGGGCCTGGTCTTCGTCGCGCAACAGCGAGTTCTGCCCTGAGCCCGCCGACAGATCGCCGTACATATTGGGATAGTCGGAAAGATAGCGGTCGGTGATGCCGCCGGGGGTGACCTTCGTCTTGGGATACATCACCGTCTGGTCGTGGTTCTTGTCGATGTTGCCCCACCAGGTCTGCGCGTGGCCGATGAAGTTCACCTTGGGGTGCGCTTCGAGCACCTTGTGGAAGCGCTCGATGTGGAAGTTGTAGTGCTCGTGCTCGAAGTGCAGCAGGACCGGAACGTCGAACTCCTCGGCGATATCGGCGACCAGGTGGATGGCCTTCGAGTCGCAGTCGACCGGGAACTTTTGCTCGCCGATGCCGATCGCCCCCATCTTGAGGTATTTTTCGAGCACCTGGCGCGTCTCGGGGATGTCGGGCAGCTCGTTGGCGAACACCACGAACTGATCGGGATGGCGGTTCTTGAGTTCCCAGACGACGTCGTTGCCGCCGGCCCCGGCATCGAGCTCATAGCGGCGGCCCGCCGGCAGCAGCACGGTCCTTGAGATGCCCATGATGCGCTGGTGCGCGACGAGCTGGTCGGCGGTGCGGCCGCTGTAGGGCGTGTGTTGATGGATGTCGAAGACGGGATAGTCTTCGGCGAACAGCGAGCCGGATGCGGCCAGACCGGCCGTGGCGGCGAGAAATGAGCGGCGTGTGAGTTGCATGAGATCACATCCGTTTCTGGCGGCATGGGCCGTCGGCTTCGGAGAGCACGTCCCCGGCGGCTACCCCACCTTGACCCAGCGCCTCGACTTCGACGATTTCTCCATCGCGTCGAGCACGGCCTGGTTGCGGTAGCCGTCTTCGAAATCGGGGTGGGTGCGTTTGCGGCCGGCGATCGCTTTCAGGAAATCGTAAATGCTGTGCGTAAAGGTGTGCTCGTAGCCCAGAATGTGGCCGTCGAACCACCAGTTGTCGGCGTAGGGATGCTTGCCCTTCGACACCGCGATGATCTCGTGGAAGCCCTGCGCGTCGGGACGGTCTTCGGTCGAATAGAAATGCAGGTTGTTGAGGTTCTCCAGGTCGAACCACAGCGAACCCTTGCTGCCGTTGATCTCGAAGGTGTTGTGATTCTTGCGGCCGGGGGCGAACCGCGAGGCTTCGAGCGTTCCGATGGCGCCGTTGGCGAATCGGGTGCAGCATACCACGGCGTCGTCGACGGTGACGGCCTTCTTTTTCGGCGAGCCGGGCTTCACGTTGCGCCGCTTGATGAAGGTTTCCATCGTGCCGCAGACCTCGCTGATCTCGCCGCACAGATAGCGGGCCAGATCGACGATGTGCGCGCCCAGGTCGCCCAATGCGCCGCTGCCCGACAACGACTTGTCGAAACGCCAGACCATGGGCACGTCGGGCGAGGCGGCCCACTCCTGCAGATAGCGCGCGCGGAAATGGTAGATCTTGCCGATACGCCCGTCCTCGACCATGCGCTTGGCCAGCGCGATCGCCGGTACGCGGCGATAGTTGTGCATCACAAAATGCCGCACGCCGGCCTTTTTCGCGGCATCGCGCATGCGGCGGGCTTCGGCGAGCGTATTGCCGAGCGGCTTTTCGCAGATGACGTGCTTTTTCGCCTTGACCGCCGCGATCGCCATCTCGGCGTGCAGATTGCCGGGCGTGCACACGTCGACCAGGTCGATATCGTCGCGCTCGAGAACCGCTTTCCAATCGGTGGAAGCCTCTTGCCAGCCCTGCGTCTTGCGGGCCTGCTCGGTCTCGGCGGGATCGCGCCCGACGATGACTTTCATCTCCACCCGCGGAGAATCCGGGAAAAAGACGTTGACGTTGCGATAGGCCTGGCTATGCGCCTTGCCCATGAACTTGGTGCCCAACAGAGCGACTCGAACTACCATGGTGGATCTGCGCCTTTCTTTGCTGCGTTCCCCGGTCTTTCCTGCGTTGCCCGGCTTGATCCGGCGACGGAGCCGGTGCGGCGCAACGCGCGGGCACATCGCCCGAGAAACAATACAGCATTCTGCAACACAAGCGGGACGCGCAGCAAGCCACAGTGGACTTTGGTGCGGGGGCGGCAGGGCAAAAGTGTCCGCGCAGCGGATGGCTGGCGATAACGCGCCAGGCTCACGGCGAAGCGCCCAGCTCTAAGGAGCAGGGGCAGGCGACGCACGCAAGGCGGGTTCGCGATGCCGGGCGCGGACAGGCCGATTTGGACAGGCGGTAGCGCCTGTCTCTGCCGTCGCCGCGATCAGATGAACATTTCTTCGTCGAGGGTGGCCTGGTCGACGGTGGGGCGGCGGCGGGCGTTGAGTGCGTTGACGATAGCGCTGAGGGCGGCGGCGACGGCGCGAATCTGGCGCACCGGCACCAATACGGTTTTCTGCACCGCTTCGGTGGTCTCGTGAACGCGCTCCACCGTGTCGGCGATGGCGCGGTCGATGCGTTCGAGTTGCAGCCGGGTGGTGTGCGAGACGTCGGTGAGCAAGGTATCGACCTTGTCGAGCTGCGTCTTACTCTGGACCGCGAGTCCGTCCACTTTCTTGAGGATCTGATCGCTTTGGCCGCGCACCTGCTCGAGCGTCTTCTGGGCCTGCTCGGCCAGCGGCTCCCAGCGGTCCATGAACCCGACGGCCCGCTCGCGCAGCGCCTTGAGCGAGCGGTACATGCCGAACAGAAAGCACATCTGGATGACGAGGGCGATCGCGGACACCCCCGTAAACACGGCCATGATGTAGAGCAAAAGAAGGTCGCGATCCATCTCGATCCCTGGTGGAGCTGAAACGATGGGCTTTCTCGCCGCGGCAGCGGAACGCCCTAGGAGCCGGCGGTGGCCGTGGACGGGTCCTGGCCGGTGGCGTCGCGGTAGGCTCTACGCCCGGCTTCCAAAGCGGCCGAGAGCTGCTCCCGCTGGCCTAGCACTTTTTCGCGTCCCCGATCAATCGCTTGCTCGGCTTGCACACGCAACTCGCCGCTGCGCCGTTTGAGAAACTCGCGGCTTTCGCCGGCGCGCAGCCGCAAATCTTCGCGCGTCTCATCGCCGGTTTTGGGCGCGAACAGGATGCCGGCAGCGGCGCCGACACCCAGACCGAACAAAAAAGCGGGTAGTGAGTTTGCCATCGCACTCCTCTCTCAACCTCGCGCAGTGATGAGGTTAGGTTCTTGGCCGCATGGTAACACATTGCGCGATTGAGGTTGTACTTGCCCGCTCATGAAGTCGGGCATTTGTTTTCAGGTAGTTGTGATCGCACGCGGGCGTCTTGACCCCCAACTCCGCAATGGCTCGGGCGGGCGGCGGCCGGGGCTTGCGAAGCGCCCGCGCCCGGGGCGTCAGCGCGACGGCACAGCGCGTTCCCGTGCGGCCTAGCCCCGGCTTAGCCCGCGCCGGAAGCCGCAGCGGGGCCCGCGGCGCCGACACTCTCGCTTTCTTCGATCAGCTCGAGCAGCACGCCGTGGGCGCTGCTGGGGTGGACGAAGACATAGCGGTAGCCTTCGGCTCCGGTCTGGATCTGGTCGGTGACGAGGCGGCGGCCGGCGGCCTGGAGACGCTCGACGGCGGCGTCGAGGTCGGGCACCTTCAGGGCGATGTGATGCAGGCCTTCGCCGCGTTTGGCCAGAAAGCGGGCAATGGGCGAATCGCCGCTGGTGGCTTCGAGCAGCTCGATGCGAGGTTCTCCGGCGGGCAGCATCGCCACGCGGACTTTTTCCTGAGGCACGCTGACGAAGCCTTTAGGTTCGAGGCCCATGGCGTCGCGGTAGAACTGCAGCGACGCCTCGAGCGACTTTACGGCGATGCCGATGTGATCGATACGCGTCGGACCGGTTGCCGCCTTGCTCATTGCAGACCTGCCTTCCTGGCGACCTCTTCGATGAAGTCGTAAGGGTTGCGTTGGCGTTGGGCGACCTGTTGGGCCGCTTGCGCAAGTTCGTCCTCGCCGACCACGACGCCGATGACCCGTTCGAGCAGGCGCCGGCCGAGCATCGCGAGCAACTGTTCGCGCCAGTAGGCCGCCGCGGCCGTGGGGTTCCGCTTGCGGGCGCGCAGCGCTTCGAGCCATTCGCCGATGCCCTGGTTCTCACTGGCGGAGGTGCGCACGATGGGCGGGGCCTGCACGCCGGGCGCGGTCGACAGCATCGCCTCGAGCTGCTGCTCCAGGCGATCGGCGCCGGGCTGATCGACTTTGTTGATTACCAGCACGTCGGCGATCTCGAGCACGCCGGCTTTGAACGTCTGGACGTCGTCGCCCATCGCCGGGGTGAGCACGACGCTGACGAGCCCGGCGAGCTTGACGACGTCGACTTCGGCCTGGCCGACGCCGACGGTTTCGACGATGACCACATCGCGCCCGGCGGCTTCGAGCACGACCAGGGCGTCCAGCGTAGCCGGGGCGAGCCCGCCGAGGGCGCCGCGAGTGGCCATCGAACGGATAAACACGCCCGGGTCGGCGTGGTGCGCCTGCATGCGAATGCGGTCGCCCAGGATCGAGCCGCCGGTGAAAGGGCTGGTGGGATCGACGGCGAGAATGGCGACCGACTTGCCTTCGCGGCGCAAATGGACAGCGAGGCGGTTGACCAGGCTGCTCTTGCCGGCCCCGGGGGCGCCGGTGATTCCCAGCCGCCAGGATTTGCCCGAGTGCGGGAACAACTCGCGCAGTAACGGCTCGGCCTGGGGTCCACGGTCTTCGACTTCGCTGAGGGCGCGGGCCAGGGCTCGGGGATCGCCGCTACGGATTTTGTCGATCCAGGGGTTGAGGTCCATGCGGTTCGGGGGTGGCTTGTCGCCGGATGTTTTAGCCGAGGGTCGAGCGCTTGCGGGCTGCTGAAATGTCGGCCCTTTAGGCCGACGCCGCCGGCCGCAGGTCGACGCCACGGTTGTCCGTCTGCACCTGTGCCAGGCCGCCGGAAAACTCGGCCGGTAGGGCGATCTCTTTATTTTTCATTGGGTTCGCAGCCGGCGTCCCGGGATTGGGATTGGGTTCGTTTTGTCACTTTTTGTTGCTGCTTCCTGCCCTCTTCCTTCCCAGACTCTCGATGCCTGGCCGGAAACGGCCGCCCTGCGCTTCCAGAATAGCGCAGGGGTCCAAGCTACTCGGGCGAGCCTGGCCGATGGGGCGCCGGTTCTGCTGAGGGCCCGGCGGGTTGGCAGGCGGGCAGTTTGGCAGTGGGGGATGGAAGGGTTGGGGTTTGGCCCAGGTTGGTTGGATCGGCGGGGAACCGCAGATTCGGTCGCAGGGGGCGGTTGGTTCTTGGGGGTTCGTGGGTGTTTTGGACAGACAGGATTGTCTGTCCCACGGGGTTGGCTCAGGATTTCGTTACTTGAGGATTTCCCGGGAGATGACCAGGCGTTGGACTTCGCTGGTTCCTTCTCCGATGGTCATGAGCTTGGAGTCACGGTAAAACTTTTCGACCGGGTAGTCTTTGATAAAGCCGTAGCCGCCGTGGACCTGGACGGCTTCGTTGGAGACGCGCACGGCGGTTTCGCTGGCGAATAGCTTGGCCATCGACGAGACGCGGGTGACGGGTTTGCCTTGGTCGGCCAACCAAGCGGCTTCCCAGGTCAGCAGGCGCGAGGCTTCGATCTCGGTGGCCATGTCGGCGAGCTTGTTGCGAATCGACTGGAACTCGGCGATGGGCTTGCCGAACTGGCGGCGCTGCTTGGAGTAACCCAGAGCGGCTTCGTAGGCGCCTTGAGCGATGCCGACCGACAGCGCGGCGATCGAGATGCGCCCACCGTCGAGGATCTTCATGGCACCGATGAAGCCCTGGCCGCGGGCGCCCACCAGATTGCCCTCGGGGATGGCACAGTCGCGAAACAGCACCTCGCCGGTGTCGCTGGCGCGCATGCCGAGCTTGTTTTCCTTGCGGCCGATTTCAAACCCGGCGGTGCCTTTTTCGATCACGAACGCCGATATGCCGTTGTGTTGCTCGCCGGGGTCGCTGACCGCCATGGCGACGCAGACGTCGGCCTTCTGGGCGTTGGTGGTGAAGGTTTTCGAGCCGTTGAGAATCCAACGGCCGTTGTCGAGGCGGGCGGTGGTGCGCGTGCCGGCGGCGTCGGAGCCGGCTTCGGGCTCGGTGATCGACCAGCAGCCGATCCATTCGCCGGAGGCGAGTTTCGGCAGGTATCGACGGCGTTGGGCGTCGTTGCCGTGCTGGTAGATGTGGTTGGTGCACAGCGAAACGTGCGCGGCGACGATCAGCGCCACCGACGGATCGACGCGGGCCAGCTCTTCCACGACCACCACGTAATCGAGGTAGCCCATGCCGGCGCCGCCGAGGTCCTCGGGAAAGAGAATGCCCAGAAACCCCAGGCGGCCGAGCTGTTTGATGACGGCGAGCGGAAAGGTTTGCGCCTCGTCCCACTCCATCACGTGAGGCCGGATCTCGGCCTCGGCGAATTCGCGGACGGTGCGGCGTAGTTCGAGTTGCTCGGAAGAGAGTTCGAAATCCATGCGGCGGCGTGTTCCCTGGCGCGGAGCTGAGAGCCCGGCCTTTTCATTATCCATCAGGGCTGGATCCATCAGGGCTGCTGTGCGAGGGCCTTCGGCAGCGACGCCCCTTTGTTTGTTCGGAAGATCGGCGGGACTGCGCTAGTGCTGTCGCGGACGTTGGAGCGGGGCAGGGGCGCTGGCAGGCGCGCCATGTCACCGCTCACTTACGCGCGCGCTGCTTGCGCGCGGCGCTCGGTTGCGTCTTGAGCCGAGGTTGCTCTTATGGAGAGACGGCGACAGACAGGGTTGTCTGTCCTACGGTAACCTTCTCGCGGGTTGCGGGGTCTAACGAGATCACCGCGTAGCGCGCGGTTTGGACGGGGGGCGGCGAGCCACTACAATGAAGAACGTGCGGAATTGGATCTTTTTATTGACGGTTGTGTTGTTGGCGACGGTAGGGCTGACGGTGTGGGCCACGCCGGCTCAGACCCCGCTGGGTGAGGTGCCCAACGTCTTGTTGATTACCGTCGACACGCTGCGCGCGGATCATGTTTCGAGCTACGGCTACTACCTGAAAACGACCCCGAACATCGATCATCTGGCCTCCGAAGGCGCTCGCTTCGACAATGCCTACTCGGCGATTCCGCTGACCGGGCCGTCGCATTTTTCGATCTTCACGGGACGCTATCCGCAAGAGCACGGCGCGCGCATCAACGGCGTGGCGGTGCCCGAAAATTCACGCTGGCTGGCGCTGCCGCAGATTCTGCGCAAATTCGGCTATCACAATGCGGCGTTCATCAGCGCCTGGCCGCTGACCTCGCGGCTCACCGGGCTGGACCGCTGGTTCGACCATTATGACGAGGAGTTGACGCGCAGCTACCGCGTATTCACCTCGACGCGCTTTGCGGAGGACGTGACGCCGCGCGCGATCGCCTGGCTCAAGGACAAGCCCAAGCAGCCGTTTTTCCTGTGGGTGCACTACTTCGATCCGCACGAGCCCTACCATTTGCGGGAGCGCTTCGCGTCGCCCGAAAAGCTCCATGAACCGGCCGCCGGCAGGCCGCAGCCGAGCGCCGAGATGCGCGACCGCATTCACCGCTACGATTCGGAAGTGTCGTACGCGGACTACTATGTCGGCAAGCTGCTCGACAGCATCGATGAGTTGGGCCTGCGCGATAAGACGCTGGTGACGCTGGCGGCCGATCACGGCGAGAGCCTTGGCGAGCACGGCTACGTGGGGCACGGGCGGCGGCTGAGCCAGGATACGGTGCGCGTGCCGCTGATCTTCCGCTATCCCGGCAAGGTCAAGCCCGGGCAGGTGATCGAGGAAAACGTCACCCTGCTCGACCTGACGCCGACCTTGCTGGGGTTCACGGTGGCCGATCACATCACGCAAGACAAGGTCCCGATTTCGTTTGCCGGCATGAGCCTGGTGCCGGCGATGACCGGGGGCGGGAAGGTGCCCCAACGGCCGATCCGCTACGTGACCTTTACCGGCAAGAAAGCCTTCGCGCCGCGCTGGCTGTCGTGGATGTGGGTGCCCAACGAAAATCGCATGCCGCTGCACCTGGGCCAGACCGAAGGCCTGCACAAGATGATCTGGTCGCCTCGCAAGGAAGAGCTCGAGGTCTACGACCTGGGCGACGACGCCTACGAGCTCGACCCCGACATCTACGCAAAGAACGACCGCACCTACAAACGCGAGATGCCGGTGCTGCGGCGCTGGTTCGAATCGACCAACCTCGAAGACAACGAAACGACGCTGAGCGAGCGCGATAGCGAGATCTTAAAGAGCCTGGGCTACGTGCGATAGAGGTTGTTTCGGCCGGGTGTTGAGCCGCGCCCTAGACCGCTTGGGTTGAGTTTTGAGTCGCAGCCGGCGGTTGCCGGCTCTCGCGGCCTGGGTTTGCGGCGGCAATTACTGGCGCGGATGCCCTTTGGGCCGGCGGTTGGTTTTTGGGGCGCTGGTGGCTTTTGCTCTCCCGCGGCTCTTCCGCGGTTTCTCCTTCCCCTCGCCTCTCCGGTACCTTCTACCCCTGGTTCTCGTTCCAACGGTCCGGTTGCGCGCGGTTTTTCTGCTTGCGCCGCCGGGCTCCGCAAAGGGCTGCAGGTCCGGGGAATGCGCCCAGCCCTGCGCTACGAGGGCCTTGGGGCGATGGCATGCAGGCTGCCGGTAAGGTGTTCGGATGAGGTGAGGTGGGTGGTTCGCTCGATGACTCCTCTGGGGTGTCTCGATGTAGCCTGAACATGGAGCAGTGTCTGGCTGGTTAGCCCGGGGGCGTAATCTTCCAGCACCTTCGGGCCGATAGAGAAACTAAGCCGTGCAGCGTCCCGCAGCAGATTGGAATATTGCAGCCCGAGGGCAGCCTGCCCAAGGCCAGGCGGATCGGGGTCAGCCGGACGGCCAACCCGAGTTGTCCGGGTCGGCGGGTGCGGACGCCTTCGCCGGCAAGGCCGGGCAGTGGGAAACGCCCGCCGTCGAGCGGCGCCGCTCGCGCCGGCCGATCCGGCGGTCGGGGTCGCGGCTGGTTCCGGTGCTGATGCTGCTGGCCGCTTATGGGTTCGCCTGGTGGGCTTTTGTGGCGACGCGGGGCGACGGGGCGGCGCTGCCGGCCGGCTACGAATACATGCTGCTGCTCACCGGCGTGCCGTTTGTGCTGGCCGCGCATGCGTTCGCGGTGGTGCGCTGGAACCAGCTACGCAAGCTCGATGAACTGCAGGGCACCGTGCGCGATGTGAGCACCGACGTGGCGCTGTCGGTGTGGGAAATTTTCTTCTGCTGGCTGGGTATTTCGGCCTCGCTGATGTTCCTCTACCACGCCGCGCCGGTGGCCGAGCTCAAGGACTGGTATCCGCGCTTTTTCCTGGTGCTGGTGGTGTTTTTCGGAGCCACCTACCAGAAGTCGCTGGTATTCGCGTTCGCGCTGCTGCCCTTCGTGGTGACGCTGACCGGGCTGTCGCTGTGGGTGTATGGGGTGCGCGATCCCTGGGCGCTGGGCGGCGATCTCGACACGGCGGTGGGGGCGAGTCTGCTGGTGGCCGACCTGGCGGTGTTGTGGTGGGCGGTGAAGCTGACCGCACGCCACGGCGGGTTTCGCGTCTGCGAGTTTCAGATGCCGCTGGGGGCCGGCTACAGCGGGGGCTATCTGGCGGGGGTGGTCCGCACGCGGCAGAAATCGGTACCTCAGGCGGGTTTTCAACTGCACCTGAGCTGCCTGCAGCAATACAAGCAGGGCGACAAGAACGGCAAACGGCAGGGGCAGGTGCTGTGGCACGCCCAAAAGACGGTGCGCGGGGATTTGCCCGGGGCGCGCCACACCGATACCTCGCTGCCGGTGACGTTTGCGATTCCCGACGGCGCACCACCCACCTCGATCGCCGACGAAGACAACCGCGTGACCTGGACGCTACGCGCCACCGCGGCCCTCCCCGAAACCGACTTCAGTTGCTTGTTTGAGGTACCGGTGCGGCGCAGCGCCGACGCCCAGATGCTGCAGCCGCCCATTCATCTGGTGCACGCCCAGGGAGCGCAGCTTCCTAACGTGGCGCCGGTCTCGCGACAGAACGCCCACGGCGGCACGGTATTTTCCTTCCGCACGGCATGGAATCGGGCCACCGAACTGGCGACGGTCGCCTATTTTCTGTTCTGGTTCCAACTGGTGTGGCTCGCCACCAGCCACCGCATCGGCTGGGAGACCTGGGGTATTTTCGGCGTCGGGCTCTGGTTTCTCGGCTGGGCAATGCGGCCCTGGATCACGAGCACGACGGTGACGGTGACTCCCAGCGAGGGGACGATCAAGGTGATCAACCGCCGGCTCCTGATGAAGACCAACAAGGTCGTGCTGATCGACGACCTGCGCGACGTCGTCGTGAAGCCGAGCAGCCTGCGGACGGGCTTGATGGAGGCGCTCGACTTCTATCACCTGGAGCTGCAGCAGGCCAACGGGAAGGCGGTTGTCGCCGGACGGCATTTGCGCGATCCGTGGCAGGCGAAGGTGATCGCGCAGACGATGAAGGAGTTTATTGCCGGGGCCGTTAGGTGAGGCCGTTGATGGTTGATGCGGGGTCGGTTGATCCGGGGTCGGGCCGCGAACGTCGCCACAGGCGGATGCCTCGAGTTGGCCCTTGGACGTGGGAGACAATCTTGCCTGTCGTGTACAGGGGTGTGTAGAGACAGGCGCTCTCGCCTGTCGCCGCCGTCAGGTGGCCTCTCATCCAGGGTGCGGAAAAGCTCCTTTCACGTGCCCACCATGGTTCCTCTCCATCAGCGTTTCGGTGGCATGGAGCCCTACATCGCGACGAATCGCGACGCGGCAGACCTGGAGGCCCACGCTCCGGGCGCCGCTTCCGGCTTCGGTTGCTCTTTGGGGTGGTGGTCCTGTTCCACGTCCAAGGGCCCAACTCCAAGACGTCCGCTGCAGGCGGACGCCGCTGGACCGGAGGCCCGCGCCACTTCTGGCCCGTGGGCGTCGCGGTTCGGATTTGGCCAGCGGTCTTTGCGCCACCTGTTCCGCAAAGCCCGGGCTAGAACAACAGCTTCAATCCGAACTGGATTTCGCGGCCGTCGCGGGCCGACGGGATGCGGCCGAATCCGGGGGTACCCAGGAAGATATTGGGCTGCTCGAAATTGGGCGTATTGAAGACGTTGAACAGCTCGGCCCGGAACTGTAGGGTGGCTTTTTCCCCGAGCTTGCTGTCTTTGAGCAGCGACAGATTCATGTTGCGCAGCGACGGTCCGGCGAGCACATTCCGGCCGGCATCGCCAAACGTTCCAAACGGCGGCAGGGCGAAGGCGGCCGTGTCGAACCACATCTGCGGATCGGGGTTGGAGAGGCGCGGGTTGCCGATGACATTGGGGCGGTCGCCGGCGCCGAAGCCCAAGATCGTGAAGCCGGTGTTGCTGTTGTCGAGCTCGGTGGGCAGCGCGACGGTGAACGGCTGGCCGGTCTGCAAGGTGATGATGCCGTTCATTTCCCAGCCGCTGGCGAGCGCCTTGGTAAAGCCTTGCAAGCCCTTGGCGAAACGACGCCCTTCGCCGAAGGGCAGTTCGTAAACGAAGCTTCCCGAGAAGCGTTGCCGCATGTCGAAATTCGATAGGGCACGCTCGGCAGCGACGTTGTTGCTGTTCTGGGGGAAATTGGCGTCGACCGCGCTCGGGAAATAGTTCGAGGCGTTGTCGATGGACTTCGACCAGGTGTAGGAGAACAGGCCGGTCAGCCCGCCTTGCAGGCGGCATTGCAGTTGCCAGCGCAGGCTGTGGTAGATCGAGTTGAACGACGATTCGGTCTGGTTGATGTCCTGAAAGAAAGGCAGCGGGCGCAGGTTGGGCAGCTGCGGGCTGGGCGCGGGCTGGTTGATGTCGCGCGCGCCGATGAGCTTGACGCCGCGAGTTCCCTGATAGCCGGCCTCGAGCACGATATCGCGCTGCAGCTCGAACTGCGTGGTGAAGTTCCATTGCTGCGTGTAGGAGGTGCGAAAGGCACGGTCGTAGGTGACGGCGCTGGGCGGATAGGGAGCCTGCGAGGCGGCGGGCCAGGGGTTGTCGATGGTGATGGGTGCCTGCTGCGAGGGGAAATACAACTGAAAATTGAAGTAGGGCGGATTGAAATAGATGCCCTGCGCGGGAGCCAGCGGCGCCAGGTCGTGATAGATGCCGTAGGCGGCGCGGACGACGGCGCGGCGGGCGCCGAAGGGGCGCCAGGCAAGGCCCAGGCGAGGCGCTATGTTGTTGCGGTCGGCCTGGTAGCCGCCGCGCGGCACGCCGCCTTGGCCGACGGGCACGATCGACATTATCGCCGGGTCGTAAAGAGCCGCGGCGTTGAACTTGTCGTAGGCCGGTTCGTTGAGCTCATAGCGCAGCCCTAGCGTCAGAGTGAGATCGCGGTGCGGGCGCCAGCGGTCTTGCACGAACACGTTGGTTGAGTGGGTGCGCAGCGCCTGGGGGTTGTCGCTGACCGCGCCGCCAGTATAGGTCGGCAGACCGAGCAGCAGGTCAGCCAGGGCGTTCTGCGTGTAGGCAGCGTTCGAAAAACTGATCTGGCCACGGGACTGCACGTCGCGGAAGGCGTCTTGCGAGATCCAACGGTGGTCGAAGCCCAATTCGACGAAGTGATTGCCTTGCTGGAAGCTGGCGGTGTCCTGGAGCTGGTAACTGTCGGCGACGCTTTCCTGCGGGTTGTTTTGCTCGTCGCCGAGGGGCGAAAAGCCGGTGACGGAGATATTGCTCAGACCCAGGTCGCGGTCGCGCGAGGCGAAGTCGGGCAGGCCGACGGTCTGGTTGATGCTGCGGCCGAGGTTTTGCTGGTGCGTCGTGTTATCGACGCGGTTGTAACCGAAACGGAATTCGTTGACCCAGCGCAGCCCGAGGGTATGCGTTTCGCCGAGCATCAGGTTCTGGCCGCGCTCGGCAACGGTGTTGCCATAGCCGGGCAGTTGCACGGGGCTGCCGGTGGCGTAGGGCTCGAACAGGTCACGGTCGGCGAAGCTGTAACGGCCGCTGAGCAGGCCGCCAGCGCCGAGCCGCTGGTCGAGGCGAGCGTCGAACTTGTCGGTGTCTTCGGTCTGGGTCGGCGAAGCGACGTAATTCTGGCCGGCCTGCGCGCGATTGGGCAGCGGATAAAGATTGGCCACGGCCGCACCGATGGGGTGAACGAAGGGCAACTGCGCGTTCGGAAACGGCTGAAAAGTCGTGAAATCGATGGGCGGCGGCAGGGCGCTTTGCGAGAAATCCCCCTGGCGCTCGGCCTGGGTAGGAACGTTGGTGGTGCGCGTGATCGCGCGGCGCTCGCGCAGGCTTTCGAAATCGCCGAAGAAGAAGGTGCTATTGCGGCGAATGGGTCCGCCGACCGCCGAGCCGAACTGGTTGCGGCGTAGTTTGGGATTGGCGAGGCCGGGGTCGTCGAAAAAGTTGCGGGCGTCGAACCGGTCGTTGCGCAGGAACTCGTAGACGCTGCCGTGGAAGGCATTGCCTCCCTGGCGCATGGCGACCGAGACCTGGCCGCCGCTGTTGCGCCCGAAGCCGGCTTCGGCGTTGGTGGTCTGGACGCGGAATTCGCGGATGGCGTCGACGGGCGGCGTGTGCGTGAAGCTGTTGAGGACGGGGTCGATGGCGTAGACGCCGTCGTAGCTATAGGCGTTGGAATCCTCGCGCGAGCCGGCGGTCTGGAAGGCGAGCCGCCCGCGGGCGGAGCCGGCTGAGCCTTGCGCGCTGGGCGTGACGCCGGGGGAGAGCAGGGCGAGTTCGAGGAAGTTGCGGCCGTTGAGCGGCAGATTGACGATGTAGTGATTGGGGATGGCCATACCAATGGCGGCCGACTCGGCTTGCAGCGGTGGAGCTTCGGCGGTGACGGTGATTTCCTCGGAATTGTCGCCGACCTGAAGGATCAGGTCCGCCTGAAGCTGTTCGCCGACGGCGAGCCGCATGCCGCTCTGGCGGAGTTTCTTGAAACCAGACTGCTCGGCTTCGAGGTCGTAGACGCCGGCGGGCAAAGCCGCCGCGACATAGGCGCCCTGGGCGTTGGTCAAGGTTGTGCGAGCGAGGCCGGTGGTCCGCTCGGTAAGGGTCACGCGCGCGCCGGCAACCGCGCCGCCGGAGGGGTCGACAACCTGGCCGCGGATCGAAGCGTCGACCGCCTGCGCGCAAACCGGCGCCGGGCCCTGGAGCAGCCCAACAACAACGCCCCCAACGACAACGAAGCGAGAATTTTGGATTTCATAAGCGAGAATGAGCGCGGCCCGGCGAGCGCGCGCTTGCGGCACGATTGCCGTGTACTCGAAATGACTTGACCGGTTCCCAAGGACTTCCGCCCCCGTTCGATGCAGGAAATCGACGCCCGGGACCCACCGCCCCCGCCCGGGAGGGGTAGATCCGTTGGGCCTGCGTGGCCCGCTCGTTACCCGACCCTAAAACGGTCCGCGGCGCTTGATGGTTGTCTGAGAAAGCGCCCCCTCGTTGCGGGGTGGGCTCCGAGCACCTGCGTCAGCTATCGGCGCGGGGCGCATTGCCTCGCGTTTGTCCAGGAACTTCGGATTCGAACTCCAGCCTAGGAGTAATAAGGCCATCTTAGCGGCTGCCAGGTTACCGTGTCCAACGATTTTCCTTGGGAAAACCGGGGGGTTCCATCGAGTGAAAAGGGCCTGTTGGGGCGGTGACAGGCGGCCGGAATGGTATCTCGGAGGACACGTGGCCAAGCGGCCCCGACGGTGGCCGCCGGTTCGCGTACAAAGGCTCCAGGCGGGAAACCTCTACGCCAAGAGTCGGGTTGCCTGTATGCTATCGGGCGGGAGTGGTGCCATGAAAATATTGGGGCGCAGATATCCTGACTGGATTCCTGGCGGCGGGCCTTTTGATGGGCGTCGCCGCGGCGCGCGCGGTCGCCCAGGGCTCGACCATCACGCCGACTGCCAAAGAGCTCAACAAGAGTTTCGACGCGGACGCCGCCGAATGGGCCCAACGCTTCGAGCACGAAGGCCGGGCCATCTACGACAAGCGCTTCGAGATTCTCGACGCGATGGAGCTCAAGCCTGGCATGGACGTGGCCGACATCGGCGCCGGCAGCGGGCTCATCTCCCGCCTGATCGCGCAGCGCGTGGCGCCTAGCGGCACGGTGTACGCGGTCGATATCGCCAGGAACATGGTCGAGCACATCGCCAAGACGGCCGAGGAACAGAATCTCTCGAATCTGAAGGCGGTGCTCGGCGAACCGCACTCGCCCCAATTGGCCGCGAACTCGGTGGACGTGGTGTGCATCATCGATGCGTACCATCACTTCGAATATCCCCGCGACATGCTGGCCGAAATCAACAAGGCGCTACGGCCCGACGGCCTGCTGCTGCTGGTCGACTTCAAGCGGATCGACGGCGTGTCGCGCGACTTCATCCTGAAGATGGTCCGCGCAGGCGAGGGTACTTTTACGGATGAGTTTCTCAACGCCGGGTTCGAATTGGTCGAACGGCGCGATGACATGTTCCCCGAAAATTATCTTCTGAAGTTCCGCCACCGTCGAGCGGCGCAATAACGCCGCCCGTTCGGGGCTCGCGCGCAGCGGCCCGACGACTCAAGCAAACAGATCGTGGATCGGTTTGCCCTTTCCGTCTTTCGTCACGTAGACGGGCCGCTTTTCGACGACGAAGGCGTGGTCGGGCGGAATTCCCAGGGCGTGGTAGAGGGTGGCGTGCAGGTTTTCGACCGGCACGGGGTTTTCGATGGTGGTGCAGGGGCGTTCGTCGGCGGTCTTGCCGTAGATCATGCCTTTTTTGATGCCGCCTCCGAACATCAGGACCGAGCCGGCGCCGGTAAAGTGGCGGTGCATTCCGTAGTGCTTGGGCTCCTGCATGACGTCGGGGGTTTTGGCCTGGTCTTTCACTTCCTTGCCGACCTTGCCCTCGGTGATGGCGTCGCGCCCGAACTCGCTGGCCAGCACGATCAGCGTGCGGTCGAGCAGGCCGCGCTCCTCGAGGTCGAGGATGAGCTGCGAGACCGGGCCGTCGATTTCCTGCTTCATGCCGATGGCGCGCTCGTGGCCGTTCTCGTGGGTATCCCAGTAGCGGAAGGGAACGTATTCGGTGGTGACCTCGACATAGCGGGCCCCCGCCTCGACCAGCCGGCGCGCCAGCAGGCAGCCTTGCCCGAAGCGCTCGTTGCCGTAGATTTCCCGTGATTTTTGAGGCTCGAGCGACAGGTCGAAGGCCTTGGCGGAAGGCGAGGTCAGCAGGCGGTCGGCCGCATCGAGGGAGCGAATCAACGACTGCCGCTGGTAGTCGCTTCCATACTGATAGACGGGCTCGGCGGCCAGCAACTGCTGCTGCAATTGCCGCCGGCTGCTGAAGCGCACACCACCCAGTTCTTTCGGCGGACGCACCGCGGAGGCGGCGTCGGCCGGGTCGGCGATCAGGAATGGGCCGTATTCGGTCCCCAGAAAACCGGCGGTGTGGAAAGCCTTGACGCCGGCGCTTTCGGCGCCGATTTCGAGGTTCTGGCCGATGGCGACAAAGGCGGGCACCGTCGGGTTTTTGGGTCCCAGCGTCTTCGCAATGACCGCGCCGATATGAGGGATCGCCATCGGCTGCGGCGGCACGTAGCCGGTGTGCCAGTGATACTGGTGGCGCGAGTGCAGAATGAAGCCGAGGTCGGCGCCCTGGAAGGTGCGGATGACGGCGCCGCGATCCATCACGCGCGCCATGCGCTCGAGTCCTTTCGAAATTTTGATGTCGTCGACCACGGTGTCGATGGCCGGGAAGGTGCTCAAGACTTTTTCGGTGCGCACGCCGGGCTCAAACGGCGTGTAGCGCTTGGGGTCCCAGGTCTCGGTCTGGGCCATGCCGCCGGCCATCCAAAGAACGACAAGGGTATCGGCGGTGGGCTGGGGCGCGGCGGCACGAGCCATCTGGGGCTCGCCGCCCGCCAGAGCCGCGAGCGTCGCTCCCGCGGTGGCGCCGAGGAATCCGCGGCGGCTGAGGCTCGAATAGATTCGCTTTTCTTCGCGGTTCACGGTCGTGCTCCTTCCTATCGCTCGATTGGCCGCTGCTTGCGTTGGATGGCTCCATGCGGCGCCGGGCATTCTGGCGACACGCTAGTAGATCAGTTGAAACTCGGGCTTCATCAAGACGGCCCACAGCAGGTCGGCCAAACCTTCGGCCGAGGGCTTGCCAGGCCGTTGGGGGTCTTCGAGAGCGCTCTTCGCCAGACCCAGCTCTTCCTCAGAGGGGGCGCGTCCCAAGGCTTGCCAGAAAACGCGGTTCACGACTTTGGGAATGCTGCTGAGCGCCGGCGGAGCAGGCACCGGAGTTTCGGGCTCAACCGGCGTAAGGCGATCCATATTCGGTTCCTCGCCGAAGACGAAGAAGCGGATCCTCGGATTGAGCTCGGATGTAATGACGCGATTTTCGAGCGCCATCGTTCCGCGCAAGCGCTTGAAGCGTTTCCCGCCCAGATCGTAAACCACCTGCGAGGGCGTCTTGACGCGTATTCCGCTGCCGCTCACGCCGCCGATTTCGACCGGACCATCGCCAGGCCGGATTCCGCCGGCGTCCGCCGGCTGCAGTGAGCCCAGCGGGGTCACCGCGCCGCCGGAGCCAACCAGTTCGACCTGGGCCCAAACCGCCTCGACTTTCTCGGGCGAGTAGGAGCCGACGTCTTCGACCAGCAGCCAGAGCTTGCGGGCCCTGGAAATATCGATATCGAACGACTGCGGGTCGGCGTTGCGGCTGGTCATCGTGTGGTCGAGCAAGCTGACCGGCTCGGGCGGCAGCTCGCCGAGCATATTTTTGGCGCCGCGCGTGAGGCGGCGGGTGAGCGTTTCGCCGTTGACCAGCTCGAGCGCCTGCAGCGTGGTGGAAAGCGTCTCGCGCGTGGAGTAGACCTGATCGCGGATCGGACGGCCCAGCGCGCGCGTCAACGGGCTCGCGCCGACCTTCCAGTTGCGGGTGAACACGCCGGCCGGCGCGGCGTCGCCGTCCTTGTGACCGGGGCCGGGGGCGGGCTGGTACACGGCCCACTCGCCGGTGAGCGAGCCGATGGCGTCGTCGAACTGCTCGGCGGTGATGCGGCGGATTTCGGGCCCCTGGAACACGTAATCGCGCGCCGGCGGGTCGGCCTTGCGGGCGACGGCGGGCATCTGATAGGCGCGCGAGGAGGCGATGGTCACGATGAGATGTTTCAGGTCGTAGCCGCTGGAGACGAAATCGCTGGCGAGCCAGTCGAGCAGTTCGGGGCTCCACGGCTCGTCATCCATCTGGTCGGGATTGGCGACGATACCGTGGCCCAGCAGGCGCTGCCAGATGCGGTTGACCACGGTGCGGGGCAGCCGGCCGTTGCGCGCGTCGGTAAAGATGGAGGCCGCGGCGGCGCGGCGGTCGTCGAGCGAGCTCGACTTGGGGGCCTGGTCCAATTCGGAAAACAGAAAGGCAGGACGCGCGAACTCCTGCTGCGCGACGTCGCAGCGATAGAGTTGCAGGCGGTCTTCGGGCGAGAAATAGCTCGCCAGCGCATAGGCGTCCTTCAGTTTCCACTTGCTGATGAAACTGTCGTGGCAGGAGTTGCACTTCAGGTTCAGGCCGAGGAAGATCTGGGCGGTGTTCTGCGCGGCCTGCATCGCCGGAGTCTGGCTGGCGTTCACGGTGCCGCGCCAGTTCACTCCGATCAGGAAACCCTCGGGATCGCCGGGCTCGCTGGGATTGAGCAACTTGGCGACGAACTGGTCGTAAGGCAGGTTCGACTCGAGCGATTGCAGCAGCCAATCGGTGATGCTTTCGCGCGAGGCCGTTTCGGAGTAGTAGTTGACGCCCTGATCGTTGCGCAGCAGGTCGTTCCAGAACGAGATCCAGTTTTCGGCGTACTTGTGGTCATCGGCGGCCAGCCGGGCGACGAGTTTCTGGCGCTTGTCAGCAGAGCGGTCCTTCAGAAACGCGTGCAACTGTTCGGGGGACGGCAGCAGGCCCCAGAGATCGAGGTAGACGCGCCGGGCGAACTGGGCGTCGGATACCGGTTGGGGCTCGGCGGCGCCGTGCTCTTTCAGATAGGCGGCCACGAAGCGATCGAGAGGCTGGGTCCAGTCACCGAAAGCGGGCTGCGGAACGGCGGGCCGCTCGAGCGTCAGCGGCGCTTCCCATTTGGGCTCGGCCGGCGGCGCGGTGGGCGTGGGCCGCGCGCCCTCGTCAATCCAGGCGCGAATGGCGGCCATGATCGACCTCGGCGAGGGGCTCGCCGCCGAGCGGCATGCGCGGCTGGGTCTCTCCGGAAAGCCGCATCAGGATCAGGCTGTCTTTGCTGTCGCCCGGGCGGAGTGCGGCGCCGCTGCGCCCACCTTCGAGAACGTCTTCGTAGGTCGCCAGCGACAGGCCCCCCGAGCGTTTTTCCTGGCTATGGCAAACCAGGCACTTGGCGGCCAGAATCGGGTGGATGCGGCTCTGATAGTCGATCGTGGCCGGCGAGGAGGGGGTGGCCGGCGGAAGGGCTGCCGCGGGGCCGGAGGCGGTCTGGGCGGGGGAAGGCGCGGCGGGGATCCCGAGACCCACGAGAATGGCCACGAGTAAGCCCATGGAGGTGCGCGGCGCGGCTCCGGCATCCTTACATTGCATTTTCCCTACTCGATCCCCTGGCTGGGACGTGCCCGGGCCGGAAAACTTGGTTGGTTGGCGAACCCGTTGTGGAACGGGAAGCGCGAGACGGGGCGACTCTCCACTTAGGCGTGCATAAATATTCAATGCAGCCTCGACAGTCACCACATCTTTCTATCGATAACACGCGTGCTTTTGGTGTGTCAACCAAACGACGCGCCGTGGCGTTGTTTCTTGCTCTGGTTTTCGGCCGAGGCTTGCGAGTGCTTCGCCTTTTGCATCGAGGTGCTTCGGCGGGCTTACGCCTGCGGCTCTGTTTGTTTTGGGTCGTGGCTTTTTGCGGGGGAAGGGGTTGGGTGCGAAGCCCCGGTGGGTGGGGCGGAGCTATTCTCTTTTACGGGGTTGTGCGCGGAGGCGGTGGGTCAGGAAGGTCTGGGCCATTAGGAAATCGCGGTGGACGGTTTTTACGGTGATGTCCAGGGCTTTCGCGATATCGTCGAGGGGGATCCCTCCGAACCAGCGCATTTCGAAGATGCGGGCGGCGCGGGGTTCTTTTTCCGCCAGGAAGGCGAGTTGCTCGTCGACCATCAGCAGAGTGTTGTAGTCGACGGGGCGGTCTTCCCAGCCTTCTTCGAGCTCGGTGTAGACGGCGCCGCGGCGTTTGCGGGCGTAGTCGATCAGGATGTGGCGCATCACCAGGGTAACGGTGGCGAACAGGTGGCCGCTGTTGCGCAGCTCGATCTTCTTGGCGGCCAGCAGGCGGACAAATGCTTCGTTGGCCAGCGCGGTCGGCTGCAAGGTGTGGCCGTCGCGCTCATTGCGCAGCAGCCGGGCCGCGATCTGTCGCATTTCGCGCTGGACTAGTGCGGCGAGGTCTTCCAGGGCGAGGGGGTCTCCGGCGCCGACCTTTTGCAGCAGGACAGTGATATCTCCGTTGTCCGTTGATCCGTCGTCCGTTGATCCGTTGCCCAGAGTTTCGTTGTGCATGTCCCGTTGGTTTATTTCGCTGCTGTGAATTTCCGCGGTGTGCCGTCGCCGGGCCGGAGGTTCGCGCTATCGGGTCCCTGGGGGCCGCGCGGCCCGCCGTGCTTGTTTGGCAATGGTTTCCTCCGGAAAAGCTAGGGTGACGCGGGCCGTACCGTGGTATACAACGTGGCCAGGCAGGCGGTCTCCGAGTCGGGCGTCGCACGCGCCGGGACCGGGGCGACCCGGATGTCGTGACCGCTCAATATCTCCTCAACGCGCCGGGCGATCTTGCGGCCCCCGGGTGCGATCCTCGCGGGCGAGGCCGAACAGCAAGCGATGCTCGATCTTGAAATCGACGATCTCGGGGACGGACAACTCGGGCAGCCAGGAAGGGTCGTCGTCCGGTTCGCCGTGACGCTCCTGGAGCGAGGGGAACTCCTTCCGCAGATCTTGCCACCAAAGTTCGCCCTTCCAGGTTGAGCAATCGGCGCCGCAGACGATGCGCAGTTCGCATGAGGGGGCTTTGGCCGGGGCGCCGGCACCCGCGGACCCCGCGTCCGGCGGCGGCGAGGGCTGTTTGCCGGGGGCGGTTGTCTGGGGCGTGCCCGGCTGGCCGGGGGGCGGGGCGGCCGGGGTCTTGGCCGGTGGACTGCCAGCGCTTTGCTGACCGCCGGCGCTTGGTTGAGCAGCGGTGCCTTTTGGGGCCGCCGTGTCGGTTTGCTCTCCGACGCCGGCGCCCGCGGCGGTGCCTGGTCCGTGCCCGGAGCCGTTTCCCGTGGCGGGATCGGCCGGAGATTCGCTCGCAGTAACAGGCAAGCCTCCAGGGGTCGCCCGGCTCGATGCGTACCACAGCCCGAGGCCCAGGCCAACCGCCAGCGCCCCGGCAACCGGCCACAGCAGCGCCGCGCGCCGCATGGCCTTTCCCTCTTGTGGCGGCGGCTCGGATAGCAACGGTTCGGATATCGGTGGTTCGGGGGAGGGCGGTTCGGTTAGGGGCGATTCGGGCGGGCGTGGTTCCGAGAAATCGAGCGCCGGGATCTTCACAGTTTGACGCCCCGGCTTCTCGGGCGAAAAATCGAGGATCTGAACGCTCACGTTGTCGTCGCTGCCGGCGTCGAGGGCGGCGCGCACCAGCGCCTCGGCGATTTCGACGGGAGCTTCGCGGCTCGACAGGATGCTCTGCATCACGCCGGCATCGACGAACCCGTGAAGGCCGTCGGAGCAGAGCAGTACGCGGTCGCCCGGCCGCAGCGGCAGCGGCTCGCCGAGCTCGGCCTCGACCTGGGTGCGCGGCCCGATCGCCCGCGTCAGATGGTTACGGTTGGGCTTCGCGTTGGCTTCCGCCGCGGAGACTCCCATGCCGAGCAGTTCTTCCAACACCGAGTGGTCACGCGTCACCTGTTGCAGCACGCCGTCGCGCAGCAAATAAGCGCGGCTGTCGCCGACATGGGCCAAGCGCAAGGTCAGCTCGCCGTCGCCGGGTTCCAGCAGCGCCATGACCAGCGTCGAGCCCATCTCACGCAGCGTGGGGTCGCCCTGCTGGCTGCGTTGATGGACGGCTTCGTTGGCGGCCGCCACCACCTGCCGCAAGACCTGCTCGATTGAAATCTGCGGCGAGGCGGCTCGAAACGAGCTTTGAATCGAGGCCACCACGGTCTCGGCGGCGAGCGCGCCGCCTTTGTGCCCGCCCATGCCGTCGGCGACGGCGAGCACTTCTCCGAAGGCGGAAGAGAAGCGCGTCATGCGGTCCTGATTTTCTTCGCGGGCCCCTTGCACACTGCGGGCGCCGACTCGGAACTCCGTACTACCTGGCATGGCTTCCTGCTTGCGGGTTGAGCACTTCTTTCTCAGACGCGGCTAGCGAGACGCGTCCGGCCTTGCAACACGAAACTCCGACTTGCCCACACGCAGCAGATCGCCCGAGCTGAGCAGGCGGCCGGCGTCGTCGATGCGAACACCGTTGAGCCAAGTGCCGTTGGTGGAACCGTTGTCGTGGATGCGCAGAACGTTGTCGGCGAATCGAATGCGGGCGTGCATTCCAGACAGCGTGGCGTCCTCGGGCACGCTGAGGTTGTTGCCGGACGCGGCGCCGATCCAGAAATCGACGCTGTCGACGGCAAAGCGCGACCCGCTGCGCGGCCCCGCAGCGGCTTCGAGAACCACGATGGGGCGGCCGGGCGTGGGCATTTCGTGATACTCAGCCATGGCCGTTTTTTCGCGCGGCCGGGCGGGCGGCGGAGCGTTTGGCGTGGCTGGGGGCGAGATGGGCGGCGGCTGCCACGCGGGATTGGGAGGCGCGAAGGCCGCCTGGCGCTCCGCGGCGGCCGCGGCAGCAATCGCCGCGTCGACCTCGGTGGGCGTTCGCACCGCACCGCTCGAACTGGCCGCTGTCGTCGACGGCGCATGAGCTTGGGGCTGACTCTGGGGCTGGCCCTGAGGCTGATACACCCGCGGCGCGGCAACCTGCGGCGGCGGCCGGCGGCCGCGGCGCAGAAAATACACCAGCCCGATCGCCGGCAGCGCCAGCAGCGCCCAGACCCAGGGCCCGGCGCGGCGGACCAGAACCATCGCTTTGGGAAGCTTCGGCACGCTGGCGGCGATCTCGTCGTCGAGCACGGCGCCGGCGACGCTTAGCGCGAAACGATGCTCGTTGCCGTCGGCCTCCAGGCGGTCGGCCCAGAAGCGATAGACGGGCATGTCGAGCACGTGATCGATTCCCTTGCCGGTCAGCGCGCGCAGCGAATCGCCGTCGGGAGCTTCGCGCGCCGAGCCGCCGGTCGCCTCCGCCAGCTCGCGCATCGGTTGCAGATAGCGGTCGGTGACCGAGGTGATGACGATGACGTCGACGACGACCCGCGCGTCGCGCAGCGCTTGGGTCAGCGCTTTGGAATCGGCCCGCGACTGCTCGTCGTGGCCGTCGGTGATCAAAAGAATGCGGCGGCGCGAGGGAAAATCATCCGGATTTTTGGCGTCCATCAGATGCTGCGTGGCCACTTGCAGCGCGTCCCAGAGGCGGGTCAAGGCGCCGCGCGGCTGTAGCGAATCGATGGCCTTCTTGACCTTCAGGTGGGAGTCGCCCCAGTTGGTTTCCCAGCGCAGATCGTCGGCCACAGTGGCGACGGCCAGGCGGTCCTGGTCGCGGGCGCGCTTGGCCGCATCCTGGAGTCCGCGCTGCACGGCTTCCAAGGGCTTGCCGCGCATGCTGCCGCTGACGTCCACCAGCACGGCGATCGCGACGCCGTCGGGAAGGTCTCGGAACGGCAGCCACTGCCAGCCTTGTGATCCTGTTTCAGCCGGGCTTAATCGGTCCGGCCGTCAACGGGCTGAGAAGCCGAGGGGCATCACCCGTCTGCACAAGCGTTAAGCGCGGAAGACGGGGATATGGCTTTGATCCCTTGCGGCCATCGGGGCCGGTTGTCCGGGCAAGGATTCACGAATAAGGCTGGCTGTGAGAAGGCGGTAATTACGAACGCGTCAAGCGCAAAGGAGCGGGACTGTCAGATCCTAAAGAGCAACGACTGAAGCAAGAGAAAAAGCTGACCCACGCTGGCTCTTCAGCTTGCGAGGCCCTTCCACGCGCATCGTTCCGGGGACACGGCGAAGGAACGGGGCTTGTTCCGCGAAAGGCGTTTCTTCTCGGGCGGCGCTGAGGGCAAGCGGCGCTGCGGCGATGGGAGCGCGACACGCGGGAAGAATTCGTTGTAGCAGGCCTCATTGAACCAGGCGCATTTGATGTCGAAGAGGCGCAGGCCGGGCACCAGGCGGGTGAGCGCGAGAGCGTAAAGCGTAAGCTGGGCGATCGGTTTGTTGGTGCGGGCGTCGGCTTGTAGTCGGGGATACGGACCGCGCCGCTGCCCACCTGATGGAAGTCGATATGGCCGATGATGTGACGCGGCTTGTGGCCCTCATCAGGGTGCGCAGGATCAAGCGGTTCCTTCGGCACAAAACCTGCACAAAACGACAACCGCGCAGTGTAGACTAAATTGATCCACTAGGCTCGGAAGCACAAGCGGGCTGGTCGAAGAACGCGTACTGTCGCCACTGACACTTCGACGGCGATGATGTACGGGACCGCTGCCGGGACGTCTATAGCGCTGCGAATTGGAGGGACGAAGAAATGCGTTGTTTCTTGCGGCTGTTGACCCTGCTGGCCTTTACCCTGTGCGCCCATGCGCAAATATTTGGGGCGTGACGGTCACACCGTAACGTCAACGCTTCGTGTCTGCAATCAGGGCCGCCAGTCATTCAACGTCTCTACAGTGCGCTTCTACAAGGGCACGCTTTTCAATCCGGAAGGGCACGAACTGATCGCAGAAGGCTGGTGGACCGTGGAACCCGGAAGCTGTTCCGACGTCTATTCGGACGACTGGTCAAATTACGTCTTTCTCGGCTTTATGCAGCGAGATGCCAGCGGTTCGCCACAAGGTGCCGTCTTCACGCTTCAGGGGCAGATGTTCTCAAGTCCTTATGGATACCAGAACGCTAACCGTTCGTTCTGCGTAAAGATGCAGAAATTCGCTTACCGTGGTACAGCCAAGAACTTGAGCGAAGATTGTGCGCAAGACGCTTCCTACATGATGCTTCCCTACTCGGTTCTTTTCCAGACAGATGAGAGATCGGGGACTTATACGCTCAACCTTAACCTTGAACAGAACGCGAGGCTAGTGCCGCTGCGAAGTGGGGGCGGGGCGGCGCCAACGACTTCCGCGCCGGCTAGGGCCCCAAAGCCCGGGGAAGAAGGGACGCGCAATGCAACGTTTCTGGGCAGAAGAGTTGTGCGCTGGCTAACGGGTGGTGGGCGTTGGTATTGGGAGGATGGAAAGCCACTGGATGAAGGCTTAAACCTGACAGGTAAGTCATTCAGCGTGTTGTTCGATCCGCAGCCAATGTATGATCGTGTTCCTGAAGCGGTTGATCGCAATATCGATACGATTCTCCAGACGCAGGAAGCCGGAACGAAACTCGGGGTAACTCCCTCTGGGACCTTGGTTCTGACGTCGCCGGACGGAATGGTGAAGCGCACGAACTTTCTAGCACTAGATCTTGACAATGCGCGGACGACGGATGGAGCGCTCCACCCTTTCGTTTTCGCCAATTGCAGGGGCGATGGTAGGGAAAATGAATGTGTCATATCGGTTGCGAGCGACGGGATGCTGTCCGTGTCCACATCGCTGACGTTAGATGTCAAGAATCCGACTGACGGCCAGCTAGTGGTTAGTGCGCTCCGAGCACTGGCGGGATTGTTCAAAGGCGCGACTTACAATGTGGAAACCGTCACCGGACCTCCAGAACCCTGAGGGTCGCCTAAACCATACCCGTGGGACCTCGATAGTGCAGTATTGCTCTTGCTTCTACCCAGTCTATTTCGCCTAACGATGGCTAGGCAGTGAACAGATCAAATTGTTGCGCCTGCCCCGGAACGAAGGTGACCGGCAAGCCGCACAGGACCCACGACGGCCGGCATGCTTGACGCTCATGCCGTGATAGAAGCCCAGGGGGTCAGCGCGGGCAGCGTCGCCGTCAAGAGTCTGATTCGCGGCTGCCGGGGAACGGAGCAGCCTTATTTGCTGCACGCAGCGCCGTTCCATTGACCGTTGGGATTACCCCAGCAACTCATAAAATCGTGCTGGGCTTGGCCGAATCGCCGAAGTTCATCTTCCCGTTGGATGTCACCGAAGGTCCGGCCATCAGCCGGAGCGCCAGGCGGTGACAGCGCATCGGCAGCGAATGCTGCGATTAGGACCGTTCCGAGAACCGCCACGATAGTGTCCCACTGCGCTTGTGAGCGCTGTTGAGCGCGGTTCAATGCGGCCAGGCCGGCTTTTGCCCGGTTCGCTATTTCGGGGTCCGCGCTGTTCGAGGCTTGACCGAGAAGGGCGAGGGCCTCGTGGAAGTTTGGCGACCCTCCGAGACCCCGAACCTTAAGTTCCGCAAGCCAGATTTTCGCCAGGTCGTCCCCCTTGTTGGATGCAACTGCAAACCAGCGGGCCGCTTCGCTGTAGTTTCGGTCCTTGCCGGCAACGTCAGTGTAGGCGAGGCCAAGCAACGCGTAGGAATGCACGCAACCCTGGTCGCCAGCCTGCTCCAGCAATGCGAGCGCTTGTGCGCGCGCCTTCGGAACATCCGTCGCCTTGAGCAGCGTCATGTCCACTTCCGTCATGACCGCGCCCCATAGGGCCAAAGGAATTTTAAGTCCTTCAAGTTTATCTGTATCTCATTGATTTTAAATGGTATAAGTACCTAATTCTGTGAAGATGTGCAAGAAAATGTGTAAATGTCGGGTCGTCTGGGGGGCCGAAAACGAGCCGTTAGAGGGCCTTGGGATCCCGCTTCCTCCTGAGAACGGCAGACAGGAAAGGCTGTGGCGAGGCGCAGGTCTGGTAGGTCTGCGGGGACCGTCCGGGGGCAAGGGTCACGATAGGCCGCAGGCGAGAAGGCGGCATGCTAACCGCCGCGCACCGGTCGCACGTAGGAGTCTTGCGGTCCTGCGATCGTCTACATGACGGAACAGGAACCGGGCCCCAACATGGTATATTGCCCGCCTCTCTCGATGCAGTCACCGCGTTCCCGGTTCTTGCGGTCCCACTCGTCGCGGCTTCTTTGGCGGGCTGCATCATCGAGGCCGGCATAGGCCGCAGGCCCCGACACCGCATCAATGACAGCAGCCAGCCCGAAAATCACTCCCACGACCGCGGCAATGTTACCCCACTGCGGTTGAGCACTGACGCGCTCAGCGCGGTCCAACTCGCCAAGCAAAGCTCTCGCTCGCGAGGCGATTTCGGGCTCCGTGCTCTCCGCCGCCTGCTGCAGAAGGGACCGGGCCTGAGTGAGATCTCTGGCCCGCCGAAACCTCGTATCCGAAATTCTGCGAGCCAGATTGTCGCCAGAGCGTCTCCCTGGTTGGATGCCAGCGAAAACCAGCGGGCGGCTTGTGCGTCGTCGCGATTCGTGCCCGCAGCCTCTGTAAAAGCGACTCCGAGCAGGGCGTAGGCGTGGGCGCATCCCTGTTGCCCAGCCTGCTCCAGCAACCGGATCGCCTGTGAGCGGGCCTTTGGAAAGTCTGGTGCTTGCAACAGCGTGCTGTCAACGCTGGTCATGACCGCGCAATTCCCTGCCGCGTTCGCGTGCAGCGAGGTGAGATGGTCTATGACGGCGCTCAAGAAAGCCTCCTTCTCGCGCGGCCAGAGCTTTTCCAGATCCGTCGCGCCTTTGCGCATGTAACCCTCCAGCTCATCGAGCCCCTGGGGCGTCGCCTGTATCTGCGGCAGAGCCTGGGTGCTCTGCCGGGCCCAGGCAACCAGATTCTCACGCTCCGCGACCCCGGCGATGACCGCTTCTCCTTTTTTAGAGGTGAAGGCACGAGAGAGAATTACCTCCATCCCGCGGATAGTCTTCGAGTCTTCCGGACTTAAGGCTTGCTCGCGGCATCGTAGAAAGACGTTGCCGAAATAGCCAAGCCGCTCGTTCGGCGTGATCTGATCGTAAGGCTGGCCGAGCAGTGGGACGAAGTATTCGTCGCGGAAGAGATTGAGCGTCTTCTCGGTCACCTTCGGCCCCAGCGCGGAATGGTAGAAATCCACGCCTGGCACCTCCTCGTTCAAGACGCGCATCCAGGAAACCAGCACCTTGCACGCGGACGCTAGCGAACCGGGCGAGGTTAACGCGACGCCCGTGAACTCCCAGCGAAACTTGACGATGCCGTTGGCCGGGCGCTGCACCCGGAAAGAGAATCCGGCCCAGCCGTTCTCCGGGCGCGGGACGTCGAGAATCTCGACGAACCTCCCACCAGCATCAAAGCTGACCGGTTTCCCGGGCAACAGAGCCCCCGAGATCGTTCCGACGCTCGCCTGGTTGGCCGCAACCGTGACGACGTCGCCCTTCTGAAGACGCCCCCTCCAAACGACGTATCCGTATGCGAGATCGGTTCGCGGCGGTGGTTGCGCAGTCAGGGCGTGGGGGAGCAACATTGCGGCGATGAGCACAAGCGGCGTGCTCATGCGGCTCAGGATGGCGGGCATGGCGGACCTCCATTCTTTGTTCGATCTACGTGATTCTAATACGGCGCGAGCGCGGTGGCGCAACTCGTGCATTCGCGGGTTGGGGAAGGCTGACTAAACCTCGCATGCAGCACAGCCGCGAGCGCACTGCCCCGGACCATCTGGGGCAAAAACGCGATTGGCTTCAACTGAAACCGAGGTACTGGTACCTATCCAGGGAGAGGCTGCATCCTTAAGGCTCCAGGCGGCCATTCCCTGAGCAAAACGATGGGTTTCGGCAACGGCATTTAGAAACAAATTCGGGGGATTTGTTTTATGACGGAGTACAACCAAGCCCACCGGAGCTGGCTGGTCGGGCGAGCTCAGGAAGCGGATATTCATTACGACCGCGGCGAAGTTTCGCAACGGCATTGCGTTCTCACGGAGTACCCGGAAGGGTTTGCGATCGCCGATCTCGGCTCGGCGTCGGGAACCTATGTGAACGGCGACCGCCTGCCGCCGAACGAGCCGCGCTGGGTGAGCCCGACCGACGACATTCGCCTCGGCGGGGTGGTGCAATTGGCCTGGCCTTCGCGCGAAGCCGCGGCGCCGGCGAGCGGCGTGATCCGCCGCACGATCCGGATCGGCCGCGACCCCGAGAGCGACATTCAGTTGGACTTTCCGGCGGTCTCGTGGGAACACGCCCGCCTGCTGGTGATGGCCTCGGGCGAATACGTGATCGAGGACGCCGGCTCGACCAACGGCACGTTTCTGAACCGATACAGCAACCGCGTTCAGCGAGCGAATGTCGGCCCGGGCGACGAGATTCTTTTCGGCACCTACCGGATGCCGGTGGCGCGGCTGCTCGAGGAGCGCAAGTTGAACCTCGGCGCCTCGGCGGGCTCGGAAGTGGTCCAGTTCAGCGGCGAGCGCTGGGTGGTGGGCCGCGACCCCAGTTGCGACTTCGCGGTCAACGACCCGTCGGTGAGCTGGCGCCATGCGGAATTCGTTCGCGCCAACGGCAAGATCCGAGTGCGCGACCTGGGTTCACGCAACGGAACGTACGTCAATGGCCGGCCGATCTCGGGGGAGGTGCTGCTCGATCCGGGCGCCGAAGTCGTCTTGGGTCGCTATCGTTTTGCGCTGCAAGAGAGCGGCGCTCTGGAAAGGCAGGAGTTTCGCGGCAACGTCACCATCGAAGCCAACGGCGTTTGCATCGAGGGAAAGCGCAACGGCACCCAGGTCACTTTGCTCGATTCGGTTTCACTGACCGTATTTCCCTCCGAGTTCGTGGCCTTGATGGGGACCTCCGGCGCCGGCAAGACGACGTTGATGCAGGCGCTGATCGGCATCTCTCCCGTGCCGGCCGGCAAGGGCAAGGTCTCGCTCAACGGGCGCGACCTCAATTTTCACTACGACGAGTTTCGCCACCTGTTGGGCTATGTGCCACAGGACGATATCATTCATCCCGACCTGACGGTGGAAGAGGCGCTCGGCTATACCGCCCGGCTGCGCACCGACCTGACCGAGAGCGAGGTGCAGGAGCGCATCACGCGGGTTCTGAGCGACCTGGAGTTGACCGGCAAGCGCAAGGACCAGATTGGCACGCCGGAGAACAAGATCCTCAGCGGCGGCGAGCGCAAGCGCGTCAACATCGCCATGGAGTTGATCTCCGACCCCGACGTGCTGCTGCTGGACGAGCCGATCTCGGGGCTGAGTTCGGAGGATTCGGTCAAGCTCATCTCGCTGCTGCGCCGCCTGGCCAACGGAGACAAAGACCGCGCGGGCAAGACCATCATCGCCAGCATTCACCAGCCCAGTCTCGAGCTGTTTCGGATGTTCGACAACGTCATCGTCATCGCTCGCGACAAGGACGCCTACCCCGGACATCTGGCCTACTATGGGCCGGCTTATCCGCAGAGCCTGGAGTTTTTCAACCAGGAGGGAGTCGCCAAGGCGAAGCGGGAGGGGCAGCCGCCAAGTCCCGAACTGCTGCTGCAAGGCGCGGTGCGCAAGAAGGCCGGCGACTGGCGCGCTACCTACGAGAGCACCGAAATTCACAAACGCTTCGTGAACGAGCGCGCCGGGACCGTCCCTGCCCTGCCGGGCACGGGCAGCGCCACGCAGCGCCGCCGCTTCAACATCGGTCAGTTCCGGCTGCTGGCGGAGCGGACTTTCGTCCGCAAATGCCGCGACCGGCTGCAGATGGCGATCCAGTTTCTGCAAGCGCTGGTTTTTGGTCTTTTGCTGGGGCTGCTGTTCGACAACCTGGGGTTTCGGCAGTTTTCGAGCGTGGCCGAATGGCAGATCTTCGCTTCCAAGGTCAGCATGTCGCACTTCATGCTGGTGATCGCGTCGTTGTGGTTTGGCTGTAGCAGCGCCGTGCGCGATATCGTCGGCGAGCGCGCGGTGTATCTGCGCGAGCGCATGGTGAGCCTGAAGCTGCCTTCGTACGTGCTGTCGAAGTTTGTGGTCAACGGGCTGCTGGGGTGCGCCCAGATCGCGCTGCTGCTGGTGGTGGTCTACCCGCTTTCGGGCCTGCAGGCCGACTGGATGGTGATCGGCGGGCTGTTGCTGCTGGTGCTGCTGACCGGCGTCGCCATGGGGCTGTTCCTCTCGGCGGTGGCGCAGACGACCGAGTCGGCGATCGCGATGATGCCGCTGGTGCTATTGCCGATGATCATCCTGGGCGGCGGACTGCAACCGGTATGGCGCATGGCGCGCGAACCAATCCAGGTGTTGGCGATGGCGATGCCGACGCGCTGGGCCTACGAAGCCTCGGTGCTGCGCGAAGCGTCGGCGCGCTCGCCGGTGGCTCTGGATAGTCCCTGCGCCGCCCCGGTGAGCGAGGCTACCGATAAGCTGAGCGAAGCCTACGAAAAGCAGCTCGCCGAATGCCAAAGGCGACTTTCGATCGCCACCAAAGGCGTCTTTCGCGCCGACGAGAAAATGGCCAAGCCCGAGATCAACGTCGCGGCTCTGGCGCCCGAAGACGTGGCCACGGTGGCGTTTCCCGAAACGGAGCCCGAGGGCGCCGAGAACTGGTCGAAGCGCAACGATCTCGAAACCAATGTCGGCGTGTTGTCGGGCACGGCGCTGTTGTTTCTCTCGCTCACCATCGTCGTGCTGCGAAGCCGCGACAAGCGTTAGGCGGTCTCGCGACGGTGATTTTGGAAGCATGGACCTAGAGAACGCCCGTGAATCGTAGGCTCTTTCTCAGTACGCTGCTGCTGCCCGCGGCGCTCCGCGCCGATCCGGAGTGCCGCCCGGGGTTCGCTTTTCAGCATGCCCGCATGGACCTGTCGCGGATGTCGGCTCCGCTGGGAGCCGGGCGTATCACGGTCGAGCTGACCGACGCCGTTTTGACCTCAGAAGGGGGCCGCTGCGCCGTCGGCGGTCTCGACTTTGTTTCGCTGCGCGCCAATGGCGTGCCGGCCTTCGCCGGCTCGCAGCCCGGCCGCTGGGAACTCGACGCCGATAGCGGTCCGCTTGCGCTGAGCGATCGGCCCCTGGAACTTGTGGTCTACCGGCAGGAGTTGGACGACTCCGCAACGATCCGGCGATTCGCTGGAACCCCGCCCGGCAAACTTTCGCTTACCGGAGTGATCCGTTTCACGGCCGGCGCCGCCGGTGCGACGCCTCAGGAAATGTTCGTGGAGTTTCAAACGCAGGGGGCCGTCGAGGTCGGGGGAACCGACGGCATGGCGCACGTTCTGGCCGAGGCCGCCCTCGCCGAACTCGAAGACCATGTCGCCGAGGCGCGCGTTTGGCGGGAAATGCTGTGGACGCGCATCGCCCCGCGCATCGCATTGCTGGCGGACGCTTCGGGCAAACCGTCCGGCCTGGGTACGCTGGCGGCCGAGCGGACCCTGTGGGCCGCGCCCGCGAGCGCGTTCGCGAATGCCGCGAGTTCTTTCGCGAATCCGGGGCCTGCGAAAACGGCCTGGCTGCGGGGCGAGCGGCCGCGCGATGCGGAGTGGCAGGCCGACCAAGCCCTCGAAGTTCGCCCGCGGTCCGAATCCTTGCTCGATTGCTACGCGGCCGCAGCGTCGCTGGAACCGCTGGCGCGCGCCGAAGTCGCCGCCGAAGGGTTCACCGAGGCGGCAGTCTTTCGGGCCTTTCGCTCGCCGCAAGGGCAGGCCTGGCTGGAAACCCGTTTCCTGCGGGCGCGCCACCGCCAAGGACGCCTGGAGCTGTTTCCCGAAGTGGACGAGCACAGCTTCGGCAGCCCGCTGGTGTTGCGAGACGGCTTGGCGGGCGTGGTGACGGGTTATTCGGCGGCGCTACCCGCGGCTGCGATTGCGTCTGGGATTGCGACTGCGCCGGCCCGCCGCTCCCCAGCCTGATGCTGGTGGGCCGATCCGCTCCGCACGTCCTCACCATGTCCTCGCAACGCCGCGCCATGTCCTCGCCGCATCATCTCCGCGTCTGGAGCATCCAAACCGAGCGCTGTGTGGAGCGCTTTCGCGAAAAGCGAATTCTGCGCGGCGACGGCCGGCGTGTCTGGAAAGCCTTTCGCCCGCCCTACCGCTGGCTGATGCAACACATGGCCGCGCGGTTGGACTGCTACCGCGGCGGCTGGCCGGTCTGGTTCTGGGTCGAGCCGAAGGACTTGAGAACGGGCAGTCTGCTGCGGCGCGGCGAACGGGGCGTGCGCATCGAGCTGCTCATCCCGCGCGAACGCATTCTGCTGCTCGACTTCGATGCCTGGCACCACGTGCTCAACGGCTGGTATCTCGCCCTCACCGAAGAGGAGGACGAGGAGTGGGACCGGCAACTCGCGGCGGCGCGAGGGGCGCGCAAGGAATGGGTCCGCGACCGGATGCGCGAGAGTTGGGAACGCGTCTTCGATCTCGATGCGCTGCGGGCGAACCCCTACGCCGGGGGTAGCGAGCTCGTCATCCAGGGTGTCGCCGAGTATTTCCTGTGGGAGGAAGTCGCCAAGGTCAAGCCGTTCGTGGCGCGGTAGCGGCCGGCCGGCACGGAGCCCTTCCTTGCGACGAGTCGCGAGGCGCGACGCCGCCAGCCGCGCCAACGCGCGGCCGATCCGTGGCGCAGCTTGCTATCCGTGGCAAAGCTTGCAGGCCTTTTCTTTCGGGTACAGCAACAGCGCCTTTTCAGTCGAGCCATGAGCGTTGTGGCAGAGGCCGCACTCCTGCAACACGTGCACGGCGTGGGGGTGCGTCCTGATGAAGTCCGCTTCGGCGTGACAATCGAAGCAGCTACCCTCGAAACGAAACCGGCCGCGGCGGCTGATCCCGTGGCATTGCCTACAGGCGACCCCCGCAAGCGGCGGATGCTGTTGAAAAGCGCGGAAGCCCGCCGGCGGATTCGCGCCGCTGAAGAAACGGATTTCCTTGCGGCCGCCCGCCCACACGAGCGCCAGGCGATGTTCGCCCGGGGCCGCGGGAAGCTCGGCATGAAATACGTTGGGAAAAGGCTCTTCGGCCGGAACTGGATGTCCGTCGAGTTCCAGGCGGCCCGCGGGGGCGGTGGCGATGATGTCGACCGTGGCGCCGGCGAGGGTCGCACCGTCCACCGGGCGCAGAATTCTGGCGGCGTCTTGCGCGGTCAGAGCGGCAACGGCAAGACCCGCAATCGCCAGGCCCGCCGCGAGCCGCCTCGACGCTAGGGGTGGTGGCCATGTTAGAAGCGGCCACGCCAGCGACCACGCCGGGAGGCATCCCACCGCGAACCGTCCCGTCGGCCCAGCCTCATCCCCTCGCCGCGTTGCGCGCCTCATTCCAGGTGGATCCGGCAAATGGAACCAGCGTAGGGGCTCTTGTTGTTGAGCGAACCGGGCGAGATGCCGGCGTCGCAGTAGTAAAGGTGGCCCTCCCACCAGGTCATGCCGTGCGGGTCGGGGTCGGTGCTGTCGAGTTGGATCGCCTCGAGGACCGTGCCGTCTTTGATGTCGAACTTCAAAATTCGGAAGTCGTTCGAGAACAGGCACCAGAGGTGGTCGCCGTCC
Source organism: Terriglobia bacterium (assembly GCA_963824095.1). Taxonomy (GTDB): domain Bacteria; phylum Acidobacteriota; class Terriglobia; order Bryobacterales; family UBA6623; genus JBBDWJ01. The sequence goes on from CAWGNS010000008.1 coordinate 596,600, forward strand.
CAGCCCATGCCGTGCGCGCGGTTGAGCGGCACCGGGAACGAGTGGGTCACGTGGAGGCCGGCGTCGGCCCGCAGAATCTTGTTCGGGCCGAACTGCGTGACCCACAGCGAATCGAGCGCCCACAGCAGCCCGTGGAGGCCGCCGCCGTTGGGTGTGGGGTAGTCGTCGACCGGCTCGCCGGTCTGGATGTCGAGTTTGCAGATGCGCCCGCCCTGGGCGACGTCGGTGGGCCGTTTGGGCCGCAACTGCGCCGTGCCGTTGGCGGCCATCCAGACGTATCCTCCGCCGGCGGCGATGCCGCTGGTGTTGGAGGAGTGCGTTTCGTATTTCGTGAGGAGCTTGCCGTTCCAGTCGACCAGGCAGGCGCGATCGGTGATCTGCTCGCCGATCCAGAGGCCGTCAGCGGTTGCCTCGAGCCCGTTGGGATTACCGTCGGGCGATTGGAACAGCGTTTCGACCTTCTGGCGGCGGCGGATAGGGTAGTTTTGGTCCGCGATTTCGGCGGCGGAAGCAGCGACGGCGGCCAATGCGGCTGCGAATACTCGACGTGTCAGCATGTTGACCTCCCAGCGGCGCGGCGCCTGTTGGCGGAGCGCAGGCGGGCCGCCGTTTACCGAATCCGAACCAGCTTGCGGTCGATGTCGGAAATCTTCGCCACTCCGGCCAGCCCCATATCCAGCGCCAGCTCCGCCCGCAGCAATTGCAGCACGCGCTCGACACCCTGCTGGCCGAAGGTCGCCAGGCCCCACAAATAGGGCCGCGCCACTCCCACCGCGGTTGCCCCCAGCGCCAGGGCTTTCAAAACGTCGGCGCCGCGCCTGAAACCGCCATCGACCAACACGGGAATCTTTCCCGCCGCCGCCTCGACGCACTCGGGGAGCGCCTCGATCGTGCCGCCCACGTAGTCGAGCTGCCGCGCTCCGTGATTGGAAACGACCACCGCCGACATGCCCGTCTCGACTGCCTTAGCTGTGTCTTCGGCCGTCAGAATGCCCTTAAGCACGATGGGCAGCTTGGTCAGCTCGCGAAGCTGCTGCACGGTCTCCCAGGTTGGTGTCGGAAACGGCCGGCTCGGGAACTGGCCCGTGGTCCAGGCGGCGTCGCCCTGCTGGTAGATGAGATTGCCGTTGGCGTCGCGCGGAATTCCGGACTCGCACCAGCGCCGCACGAACTTGTTGTGAATGCTGCGCTCGCGGTTGGATACCAGCATGATGTCGACGGTGAAGCAGATCGCGCCGCAGCCCGTATCCTCGAGCCGCTCGACGAAATCGAGCATCGCTTTCTTGTTACGCAGCTCGCCGCCGGTGGTCAACTGCCACCAGTTGCCGGGCGCCTTGCCCGACGCCAGAAGCTCGTCGATTCCACCGTTGGTGACCATCAGGTGGCCCGAGGCGGCCGCCGCCTTGGCGACCTCGAGCTCGCCGTTGGGGAAGAAGCAGTTTTTGCCACCGGCCGGATCGATGAAGATCGGGGCGTTGAGCGTCTTGCCGAACAGTTGGGTGGTGATATCGATTTGATGGACGTCGTGCAGAAACCGCGGGCGCAGGATGATCTTTTCGAATCCGCGGCGATTGTCACGCAGCGCCGCTTCGTCGCTGGCCCCCTCGGCCAGGTAATCCCAGGCCACCGGGTCGAGCTTGGCCTGCGCCGCTTTCGCAAAATCGAAAGTGTTGATGAGGTCCTCGATGGGAGCCGCGTTCGCGGGCGAAGCGGCGGCGAGCAGGGCGGACTCCAGCAGCGGCGAGGCCAACAGGAACTGCCCGAAATGATGGAGAGCTTGACGGCGGCTGAGCGACATGGCGTTGGTCCCACGGCCACCCCGCGCGGAGGGACCCGCTGGGGCGGAGCCAATGCGTGGATAGTATGACCAAGCGGGCGAGGCGGCGCAAGCGGTTAGGGGACGGGGCGAGCAGGTGGGGCAGGGCTCCGGCCTGCCCAAGTCTGCGCGCGCCGCGCCAGGAGCCGGACGGACCGGCACGGTCGCCCGTCCTCAAGCAACAGAGCCGCTGGCGGAAGCCTGCGGGCTGAGGAGGCACGGGAGCTGGCCTGTGGCCTTTTGGCTTTGGCCTTTCAGCTTTTGGCTTTGGCCTCCGGCCTCTGAAACCGACCCCGGCTTTGGCGACAACTCCGGCGGCCCGCAGGCGTCCGCCTGCGGCTCTGTTTGTTGGGTTGTTGGGGCGGTGCTTTTTGGGGCCGTGAGGAGACAATTCGTTGCGGTTTTTTGAGGGTCTCTATTTCGCGGCGTGCAACGCCACGTGCGCCAGGCCCGCCAGAACCGCCCCGGCGATCGGCCCGACGATGGGGATCCAGCTATATCCCCAATCGCTATCGCCTTTGCCGGGGATGGGCAGGATGGCATGCGCGATGCGAGGGCCCAGGTCGCGGGCCGGGTTGATCGCATAGCCGGTGGTTCCGCCCAGGCTCAAGCCGATCGCGAATACCAGCAGCCCCACCGGCAGCGCGCCGATCGCTCCGAGCCCGATCTGGCCCGAGCTCATGCCGACGATATTCTCGCTGCCGGCGTCGAAAATCAGTTCCGGCTTGGCCATCGAAAGCACGGCGAAGACGAGCACGAAGGTGCCGACGATTTCCGAAAACAAGTTCGACACCACGCTGCGAACTTGTGGTGCGGTGCCGAAGGTGGCGAGCTTGAGGCCGGGGTCCGCGGTCAGCGCGTAGTGGTCCTTGTAGAACAGATAGACCAGGATCGCACCCACCAGGGCCCCCGCCATTTGGGCGGCAATGAAGCCCGGCACCTGCGCCCAGGGAAACGCGCCGGCGACGGCGAGCCCGATGCTCACCGCCGGGTTGATATGGGCGCCGCTGATGTCGCCGACGCAAAATACGGCGACGAACACGGCCATGCCCCATCCGAAGGTGATCACGATCCAGCCCCCGCCCTCCCCCTTGGTATTGCGCAGCAAGACATTGGCAACCACGCCGTTGCCCAGCAGGACCAGCAATGCGGTGCCGATGAACTCCGCGAAATAAGGACTCACAAAACCTCCGCCCGCCACAGGAAGACCCGCCATTCTAGCAGCCCCCGCGGCCCAACGCCGACGGGCTCCTGTTCCGGTGCGTCGGCGGCGGCCAGTGCTCGATCGCGTAGCGACGGTCGCAGCAAAATTCCGGGCGCCCGCTCGCCCCGCGAACCCAAGCCGCTACACTGTGGTGAACCGGCGCAAAGGAGCGCCCAACATGAGCAAGACCATGCCCGCCGTTGTCTTCCGCGGCGAGGGCCGCTGGAGCGTCGAACAGACTCCGCGCCCGATGCTGGAATCCGACGACGACGTGCTTCTTGAAGTCGACCGGGCGGGGATCTGCGGCACCGACCTGCACATTCTAGCGACGCCGCCGGGCCACCCCGCGACGCCGGGATCGATCCTCGGACACGAGTATGTCGCGACGGTGTCGGAAATCGGGTCGAACGTGCGGCAGCTCGAGCCCGGCGACCGGGTTGTGGTCGACCCCAACATCACCTGCGGATACTGCGCCGCTTGCCGCCAGGGCCGCAGCAATGGCTGCGAGAACATGACCACGCTCGGCATCTTCCGCCACGGGGGACTCGCCAGGCTCAACATCGCCCCGGCGAAAGCGCTCCATAAGATCAGCCGCGATGTGGAGCCCGAGCGGGCCGCGCTCGCCGAGCCGCTCTCGTGCGTGCTGCACGCTTTCGAGAAGACGTCGTTTTTGGCGGGCGAAAGCGTGGCGATTCTGGGCGGGGGCCCGATCGGCATGCTGTTCCTGCTGCTGTTCCGCAGCGCGGGGGCGCGCGCGGTTTACGTGATCGAGCCGGGCGCCGCGCGCCGCAAGATGGCCGAGGCGTGCGGGGCCGACGCCGCGCTCGACCCCCGCGAGACCGACTTAAACGCCGCGATCGGGCATGGCTCGGGCGAAGGCGTCGATCTGGTGGTCGACGCGGTCGGACGCTGCCTCGCCGAGGCCACCGGGCTGGTGAAATCGGGAGGCCGCATCCTGCTGTTCGGCATGGATCAGAAGGCGGCGCCGGTGACCCGCCAATACGACATCACGCGCCGCGAGATCACTGTCATCGGGTCATTCATCCAACGCACGGCTTTCCCCAAGGTTGTGCGCTTGCTGGAATCGGGGCGGCTGCCGGTGGAGAAACTGATTACGCACCGGCTTCCGTTATCGGGATTCGGACAGGCGCTCGAGCTGCTGGGCCAGGGCCAGGCGGTCAAGGTTGTTCTGGAGCCGTGACGAGGATGGGGGCCGGCGGCTACCCGGGGCGGCAACCCAGGCATCAGAGCCGCGGGCGGAAGCCTGCGGGCCGAGTCGCCGGGCTACGCGGGGGTGAAGGCAGGAATTTGCGCGAGGCCGCGGGCTGTGTGGGGCGAGGCGCTTCGGCATATAGCCGTGGCTGGTGCCCCCGGCTGTCGTGCGGCTTCGGCCCGCCGGCTTACCAGGCTGCGGAAAAACTCCAGTCTGGCCCGGCAGTGGTGCTTCACGGGGACAGTCACCGCGTTTCGCACCTCGATTTTTCAGAGGTTTACGGGATTCGCAGGGTGCGAAACACGGTGACTGTCCCCCTCCGGCAGACTTTTTCCGCAGCCTGCTACGCCTGCGGCTCTGTTTTTTGGGATAGCGGCTCTGTTGCTTATCCCAGCCCGGGCAGCACAGACAGGATTGTCTGTGCCACGTCCGCTTGACCCCCAACGCGGCGGTATAGGATCGTGAATGGAGCGGGGGGGCTGGCTCAGCGGCCGGTATATGACCTCTCATTCCCGCCGGCCAAGCCTGCTTTCCACAACCTGGCCCGATGAGTGCCGAACAACCTGGACCCACGAGTGCCCACTGAAACCAAACCATCCTCGCACCGCCCCATTAGCGGCCCCGACGACCCGCTGACGCTCGAAGTCCCGCGCTGCGAAAAAGGCATCGGCCCGGTGATTCTGGCGCCCGATTCACCCGATCTGATCGCCGGCGTCGCAGTCACGCCGTATCGCCTCTGGCCCGACGACCGCGGCTATTTTCTGGAGGTCGCGCGGCTCGGCCAGGGCGCCATCGCCGGCTTCGACCCGCAGCAGACCCAGGTCTCGGCCGCTTTGAGTTACCCGGGCACAATCAAGGCGTTCCACTACCATCTCTGGCAAACCGATTTCTGGGTCCCCAGCAAGGGCATGTTCCAGGTCGCGCTGGTCGATCTGCGGAAAGACTCCGCCACCTTCGGCCTGCGCAATACGTTCTACGTCGGCGCGCTGCGGCCCTGGCAATTGCTGGTTCCGCCGGGCATCGGCCACGGTTATAAGGTGATCGGGCAAGACGCCGGGCTGCTGGTTTACATCACCAACCGGCTCTACAATCCCAAGGACGAGGGCCGGCTGGCGCACGACGACGCGGGTATTCACTACGACTGGGAGACCCAGTACAAATGAAGCTGCTCGTGACCGGGGGCGCCGGCTTCATCGGCTCGGCCTTCCTGCGCCAGGCGCTGTCTGGGCCGCAAACACCTGCCACCCAAATTCTCAACTTTGACGCGTTGACTTACGCCGGCAACCTCGAAAACCTGGCGCCGGTGGCCGCCGACGCGCGCTACCGCTTCGTCAGGGCCAACATCTGCGACGCGGATGCGGTCGAGGCGGCGTTCCAGGAATTTCAGCCCGACTCGGTCGTCCACTTCGCCGCCGAGTCGCATGTCGACCGCAGCATCCTGTCGCCCAAGCCCGTCATCGACACGAATTTCGTGGGCACTTTCGTGCTGCTCGAGGCGGCCCGCCGCCACGGCGTGCGGCGGTTCGTGCACGTCTCGACCGACGAGGTGTATGGCAGCATCGATGCGCCGCACGAAGCCGACGAAAGCTACCCGCTGCGCCCCAGCAGCCCCTACTCGGCGTCCAAGGCGGGTTCGGATCTGCTGGCGCTTTCCTATTTCACGACCTACAAGCTGCCGGTGGTGGTGACCCGCGCGTCGAACAACTACGGGCCTTACCAGTTCCCCGAGAAATTGATTCCGCTGATGATCTCGAACGCGCTCGAGGAAAAGCTGCTGCCGATCTACGGCGACGGCCTGCAGGAGCGCGACTGGCTCCACGTCGACGACCACTGCCGCGCGATCGCGGCCGTGCTCGATAAGGGACGCCCCGGCGAGGTCTATAACATCGGCGGCAGCCGCGCCCTGCCCAACCGCGACGTGGTACGCATGATTCTCGACGCCACCGGCCGGCCCGAGAGCCTGATGACGCCCGTCGAGGATCGCCCCGGGCACGACCGCCGCTACGCGATCACCACCGAGAAAGTCGAGCGGGAAACCGGCTGGAGCCCGCAAGTGAAGTTTGAAACGGGGCTGGCCGAGACGGTCCGCTGGTATCAAGGGAACGGCGCCTGGATCGCGCGCGTTCGCAGCGGGGAATACCGTCAATACTATGAGCAGAATTATTCGCGGCGCGAGGCAGAGCTGAAGCGGCTGGTGAAGTAGGGGATGCTCAACGGATTGGCGAAAGAGTAACCCGTCGGCGAGCAGTATTTCTCGAAGTGAAGGAACAGAGCCGCACCCGGAAGGGTGCGGGCCCCCGGACTCAGTAGCGCAGCCGGCGCCGGCAAAGACTTCGCTGCTCACGATCCGGCATCGTGCCACTGCGGCCCGCAGGCTTCCGCCAGCGGCTCTGTTTTCGTGCTTCGCGGCGCCGGTGGTTGTATCCCTGCGGGAGCTGGTGGCGATTCGTGGGACTTCGTTGTAATTGGGCGGCTAGCTTGCGGCGCCTTGGAAGCCTAGGACGAGCAGGGTCAAATCGTCTTTCTGGGTTGCCTCGCCGACGAAGTGGATCACGGCGGCGTGCAGGGCTTCGAACAGCCCGGCGGCGCTTTCTTTGGCGTGATCTTGCACAACCTGCTTGATACGCTCCTCGCCGAACTGCTCGTTCTCCCAGTTGGTGGCCTCCGACACGCCGTCGCTGTAGATCACCACGCGGTCGCCGGACTCGAGCCGCATCTCGCTCGCCGAAAGGTCCGCCTCGGCGATCACGCCCAGCGGCAGCGTCGTCGGCTCGAGCGTCTCGATGCCGCCGGCGGCGCGCACGACGATCGCCGGGCAATGGCCCGCGTTGATCCAGCGCGTGGCGCCGTCGCGCTCCACTACACACCAGAACACGGTGGCGAAGCGCGCGTTGCGCGAGCGGTCGAGAATGTAGCGGTTGAGGCGCGCCACCCCCGCCGACAGGTCGGTCGTCGAGCCGTAAATCGAAAAGAAGGCTCCCTGCAGCAGCGAAGTCAGCAGCGCCGCCGACACGCCCTTGCCCGATACATCGGCCAGCACCGCGCCCCAGCGGTCGGGCGTGATCTCGATGACGTCGAAATAGTCGCCGCCCACCTCGAAACACGATTCGCTCTTGCCCGAGGCGACGAACCAACCCTGGTTCGGCAGGGAGGGCGGCAGCAGCGCCTGCTGGATCTCGCGCGCGATCCGCAGCTCCTGTTCCAACTGCTGCTTCTCGCGCTGCTGGGCCAACAGCCGCGCGTTCTCGATCAACGTCGAGATCTCGATCGCCAACGACTGCAACAGGTCCTGCTTGCCCCCGGAAAGCTCCGTGGGGCCTTCCTTGGAGTCCATATAGAGCACGCCCAAGGTATCGTCCTTGGAGGAGAGCATGCTGGTTTCGTGCTCCAGCCCGATGCGAATGCGCACCAGCGGGACGCACACCACGCTGCGCAGCTCGAGCGCCAGCACCGTCTCGCTGGTGTCGGCCGAACCCTCGCCCATCGACGGGTCGATGGTCATCGTGAGCAGGTCGCGGCGGCGCAGCAGCGCGGTCTGGATGATGCCGCGGGGAACGCGCAGCTCGTCGGCTTCGAGAGTGCGCCCGTTGCGGTCGCGCGCCACACGCACTTCCAGATCGCCGGCGTCGTTGCGCAGCATCAGAAAACCGCGCTCGGCCCCGGTCACCGCGAGGCCTGCGTCCACCGCCGCTGCTAGCACGTCGTCGATCGAATTCGAGGACTCCAGCGCCCGCGCCACCTCGAGCACGGCGCTGAGCCGGCCCAGGTTCGCCGTCCCCTGGCGCATCTCGGCCACCTTGCGCATCAGGGGCGCCGCATAGCCGCGCTCCTTGCCAACGACCAGGTAATACGAATCCTGAATGCCGAACTCGATGCGGTCGCCGGGCTTGAGCTCCACCCGCTTGATTTTGTTGTTGTTGACGAACAGGCCGTGCCGGCTGTCGCGGTCTTCGAGGAAGTATTTGCGGTCTTCGAGCAGAATCTGGGCGTGGGTGCGCGAGATGCGGTTTTCGCGCAGCGAAAGATCGCACTCGGCCAGCCGCCCGATCTGGAACGGACTGCGCGTCACCTGCACTTCGCGGCGCTGCCCGGAGGGCTCAACCACGGTGAGAACAAGCGGACTGACGGGGCCTGTCCCGCTCACAGGCCTCCTGACGGGATCGTCGACCGGCATGAAAACAACAGGAAGAGTCTACTTATGCGTATGGCGCAAGCGGTTCAGCTTCAGGCTGACCGCCTTCAGCTCGTTTTCGAGCGTCGGATGATCGCTGGGATCGACGGACTGGAAATCGGCGCCGAGACCGCCGAACTCAGTTCGCACGATCAGCACCTTGAAGCCAAATTGCGATTCGATCTCGCGCCGCACCTGCTTGAGGGGTTCGCCGAAGTACTCCTGGACCCGACCGCTGCGGAGGCAGACCAGATGCGCGTGTTCCGGCTTGAGGCGCGTCTCGTAGTAGTGTTGCTCACCCTCGTAGTGCATCAGGTCGAGCTCGTCGATCAAACCCTCCTGCTTAAGGAGCTTGAGGGTGCGATAGACGGTGACCCGGTTGATCTTGGCGTCCTGCTCGTTCGCCAGCGTGCAGATCTGCTCGGCGTTCAAATGCTCGCGGGCGTTGTGAATAATCTCGAAGATCACTTCGCGCTGCCGCGTCAGCCGGATGCCGTGCTCGCGCAGCGGCGCTTGCGTATCGCCGCCAACCGGGAACTCCATCACCGGCTTGAACTGCTTTTCGAGCATCGAAACCTGCTCGACGTCGGTGCGCTGGCAGTCGGGGCAGATGCCGCCGACCTCGGTGCGCGCGATCAGCACATGGAAGCCGAACTGCGTCTCGACCTCGTGGCGCATCTGCTGCAGCGGCTTGCCGAAGTATTCCTGCACGCCGCCGCAACGCACGCACACCATATGGGCGTGCTCGCGTTTCAGGCGTGTTTCATAGTAGTGCTGCTCGCCCTCGTAGTGCATCAGGTCGAGCTCGTCGACCAGGCCCTCGTGTTTCAACAGCTTGAGGGTGCGGTAGACGGTGACCCGATTGATCTTCGGATTTTTTTTGCGGGCCAGCTCGTAGATCTGCTCGGCGTCGAGGTGAGCGTGAGCGTTATGAATGATGTCAAACAGCAGCTGGCGCTGCCGTGTCAGCCGGATACCGTGCGCGCGCAGAGGCGCCTGTGTTGGGGAAAGTGCCACCGTCACGCCCTTTATACTATGGGATCATCTTAACACATTGAGTCCCTTCGACCGGCCCGTCCCGGTCGCCGAATCAGGTTGGTCCGCGTGCCGCAAACCATTGACGAATGGAAGCTTGGCGCCGGTTGGGCACGGCGCCGGATTTCGGTTTTCGTTTGGCCGGTGGCGCGGGATCGGATGGGGCGATGCATCGTGACGCTCCGCTCGCGTTTCGGGATCCGTAGCGTTTGTGATCGGCGCTGGGGGCGGTTTCGTTGTGTTGTCAGCGCGCTTGTCCGCCTTCGGAGCGGCGGGGTGCGGCTTCGGCCCGCCGGCTTACGCCTGCGGCTCTGTTCTTGGTGGCTCAACCGTGTCTTGGGTCTGAAACCGCGCCCGCTGTCTGTGCCCTGAAACATCGCGCCAACGCCGCGTAGTGGTCCCGCTGACCACTCCCATTGGAGCCCACGGCTGCGGCCCCCAGGGTCCTTGATATCTCCGCTGGCGTTTTCCCGTTCAACGGCCGATAGAGGCAACAGGGCTTCGCTTCCCGGGCGGCGAAAAAAAGTTGAGAACTCAAATCATCTTTGCTGCGTCTTATGAGGCAGAGCCCGCATCCATTGAAATGAGGTGGTCCAGATGGCTGCTGTGACGATTGTGGCTGCCAAGCAGGAAGCGGAAATGTGTTGCCCGATCTGCACGCACACCGTGCAAGCGGAAGTGCGTGAGATCAAAATGGGCTGGCATAGTAAATGGACGCCCGTGCCGGGCCAAAAGTGCCCGCGATGCTGGACTTCGCTAGATGCAGCATTTATAGTGAGACTCTTGGAAGCGAAGCCCACACTGGCGGCCAAACCACGAACGGCCGCGCGCCTGAGCGGCTGACCGGCACGGCGCATTGTAGCGGTGGATCGATCCACCGCGGGAGTCGACCGACATCGGCAGGGCGGGAACATCCAAGGGGGAACTGTGAGAAAGAAGGCGAATCCGAGCGCGACGCAGGAAATCCGGGTGGTCGACCCGGTGCTGCTCGAGTCGGCACGTAAGACCGTCTTCGAGCCTAAGCCTCCCAAGACCTTCGCCTGTCGTGTCTGCGCTTCCGAAGGCGCCACCGAACAATCCGACGGCCTCTGCTGGGTCTGCCGGCGCCTCAAGATCAGCGCCTGGCGTGAGATCGAGCAGCAAATGCCACTCGCCGAGTAGCGCAGACCGGTCCGGCTGTGCCCGCGACGTCCAGCATCCAGTCTCCTCAAATTTCCTTGTACCCGGCTATTCCCGTAGCGCAGGTCTGGCGTTTCGTCAGACCCGCGGCCGTTGCACGAACGCAAGCCGCACCGGAATACGGCCGCCTGCCTCGCCAAGGAAACCCAGCAGTCCGCCTACGCGCCCACGACCTCCCGGTAAACATGGCGCGCCACGGCCAGATCCTCCGCGGCCAGCCCCTGTGACTCGAACAGCGTAATCTCTTCGTCGTTCCGGCGGCCCGCGGCGCTTCCGCCGAGAATGGCGGATAGCTCGGTGACCCGTTGCCAGTCGAGGCGCCCGTCAGCAACGGCTCCGATCAAATCGCCCGCCTCGACCTTGGCCTGCTCGAGAGAATCCACGGCCACCAGCGCCGCGCGCTCGACGGTCGCCGCATCGATCTCGCGGCGCCGCGCCTGGTTGCTGCCGGCCGCGTTGACGTGGCATCCCGGGCGCAGCCAAGCCGCTTCGAACACTGGCTCGCGAGCGCCGGTAACCGTCACCACGACATCGGCCTCCTCGACCGCACGTTGGGCCGTTTCTACCGCTTGGACCTCGAGCCCCAGCCGGCGGCTCATGCGCGCGGCGAACTCCCGGCGATTCTCCGCGGAACGGCTATAGACTCGGACGCTGCGCAGCGGCCTCACCGCCGCCACGGCCTCCAACTGCGTCTCGGCCTGGAAACCGCTGCCGATCAGGCCCAACGTCTCCGCCCCCGCGCGCGCCAAGTGCCGGGTGGCGACGCCGCTTGCCGCGCCGGTGCGAATCTGTCCCAACGCATTGGCGTCGATCATCGCCAGCAGCGAAGCCTGCTCGGCGTCGAACAACAGCACCACGAAGCGGGCTCCCACACCGGGCTTGGTCACGTATAGTTTCGCCCCCAGCAATCCGTCGCCGTTGTCTCCGGCGGCCATGTAGTGCAGCACTGCGGAGTTCTGGAGCACGACGCGCCGCCGCGGTTGGTTCACCACCACGCCTCCACTCAGACGGCGGAACGACTCCTCGACCAACTCGACGGCCTTGGCTATCGGCAGCGCCTGGCGGACCTGTTCTTCGGTGATATGGATCATATTGCCTCCGGCTAGCGTCCCCGCGCACCTAGCCGTCCTTTTCGATAATCAGCCGCTCGGCGGTGGCGCGATCGGTGATCAAGCCGTTGACCCAGCCGCCGCGCAGGGCGCCACGAATCGCTTGGGTTTTTTGCAGGCCGCCGGCGACGCCGATGCAGCGGTTTACCTTGCGCAGTTGGTCGAGCTGCATTCCGATGACACACTTGTCGAGCGCGGTCGCGACCGGGCGGCCGTTGCGGTCGAAAAAACGCAGGCAGAGATCGCCGACGGCGCCGCGCTCGCGGGCGTTGGAGAGCTCTTCTTCGAAGACCACGACGCCGCTGCTGGAGAGTTCCTTAGAGGGGCCGACGGCGCCGATCCCGACCAGGGCGAGGGTGACGACGGGAAACAGGTCCATCGTCTCGCGGACGAACTTGTTGCCCAGGAAAAAGCGGCGGTTGGCGGCCGACCGCACGACGCCGGGTGCGGGCAGAAAGCGCGGCTGGCCGCGCACGAGGTCGGCGAACTGGCGGGTCAAGGCGCTGGCATGGGCGTCCTTGACCGGGTCGCCGATGCCGCCCAGGATCTGCACCACCTGGGCATTGGTGGCGTGGGGCATGCGAGGCATGGTGTCCATCATCGCCAGCAGGGCGCGGCTCCACGAAGAGATGCCCACTACCTCGCCGCGTTTCAGGATCGCCTCGACATGGAAGGCCGCCGCGGCGCCGATGTCGCGAAGGATGCGGCCGTCGGAGCGTTCGCTATCGTCGGAGTCGACGACGACGGCCTCTTTAAGGCCATAAGCCTCCTGCAACTGCTCCTCGAGCTCGGAATGAACGCCGCTGGGGACGGTAACGCTGATGCGGACGATCCGTTCGAGCTGCGCGCGTTTGAGCAGCCGCGAGACGGTGGATTGGGAAAGGCCGACTTTGTCGACGATATCGTCCTGGCGCAGGCCCTGCTCGTGGTAGAGGCGGGCGACTTTGGTGATCAGCCGGAGCTCGTCGATTCGGGCCATGAGCAGAGGGTTGAATATATATTCAGTATCGTAGTTTCTCCCAGGGGTTCCGTGTGTGTCAAGTCAGCGGGTGGGTTTGGGACTCGAGAGGATCGTATTTCTCGCGTGGGAAGACAGGCCGCGGATTGAGAGGTGCAGGCCACCGCTTGCTTACGTGCGCGGCTCGGATTGAGGATTCGGCCGTTGTGAGTAATGGTGCCCTAAGCCGAGCCCGCGGTTCCTGGAAGAATGGTCACGAGGACGGACCATAGCGCGGTTGACGAGGCTGAACCTGACTCCTATAATTGCCATTGCATATTCATTCATAGGTTCCCGAGCCCTTCGCGGGCTAGCGGCCTTTTTCCACGCAGTAAGAGCCGCCTTCGCAGCGACGTATGCGTGCGGGCCAGGCGCCGGCACATCCTGGAAAATCCACCGCGAGTCGGCTTCCATGATTGGGGAACTTCGTGATCCGGATCGCATCGAGGAGGAACCATGTCTGTTCGATTCGGCGAGAGCCGCCGGCTCGTGGCGCGGTTTGCGGTGATCGCGGGAGTGGGCTGCGCCCTGGTCTGGATGAGCCAGCCGACGCCTTCGGCCGCGCAGCAGGCGGAGCACGGCGCCGAACCAAAAGGGCACGGACCGGCGATGCCCGATCCGATCTCGAATGATACCAGCGGATTCCAGCCGATCTTCGACGGCAAGACGCTGAAGGGCTGGGACGGCAATCCGGATTTCTGGCGCGCCGAAGGCGGCTCGATCATCGGCGAGACCACCGCCGCCAAGCCGCTCAAGACCAATACCTTCCTGATCTGGCGCGCGGCGCAACCCAAGGACTTCGAGCTGAAGCTCGAATACCGTATCAATAGCACCAACAGCGGGATCCAATACCGCAGTTCGGAGCTGCCCGACGTCGGCAAGTGGGTCTTGAAGGGCTATCAGGCCGATATCGACGCGGAAAACCACTACACTGGGCAGATCTACGAGGAGCGCGGCCGCGGATTTCTGGCGTTGCGCGGCCAGTTCACCCACATCGCGCCGGGTCAGAGGCCGCGGGTGCAGGGGTCGCTGGGCGACGGCGAGGCGCTCAAGCGGCTCATCCACAACGGCGGCTGGAACACGCTGCATCTGATCGCGCGCGGCAACGTTCTCACGCAGATTCTCAATGGCGAAGTGATGAGCATGGTGATCGACGACGACGTGAGCAACCGCGCGATGGGAGGCCTGCTGGGCGTGCAGCTCCACGTAGGCCCGCCGATGAAAGTCGAGCTTCGAAATATCTGGCTGAAGAATCTATAGCGACGGACGCGGCCGGCGGCGCTCTCCGACGCCGCGTGAGTACGAGGCTGTGTGCCTGCCAGGCCGGTGCCACGCACGCCTACTTTGGGCGCCCTTGCCAACAGCGCCCGCGGCCCGTCGCAACGAAGTTCCTGGCAGGTCGTGCGGAAGTTCCCGCAGAGGTGCTACGAAATGCGAATGCTGACGACTTTGACGGCCCTGGCGCTGAGTTGCGCGATGGGCTGGAGCGCGGACTGGCTGACCGACGGCGGCAACACCAAGCGCACGGCGTGGCAGAAAGACGAGACGATCTTTACCACAGCCAACGTCGGGAAGACCAAGCTGCTGTGGAAGATCAAGCTCGACAACAAGCCGCGGCAGATGCACTCGCTGTTTCCGCCGTTGATCGTGGGCAAGGTAACCACCGACAACGGCCCCAAGCAGATCGCCATCGTGGCGGGTGTGTCGGACAACCTCTACGCGATCGACGTGGAGCAGGGCGAGCTGCTGTGGAAGAAGCATTTTGAGACCTCCTGGACGCCGCCGGCCGGAGGGCGAGGCGACTACGTGCTGTGCCCCGGCGGGCTGACGGCGACGCCGGTGATCGGCCCCAGCGATACGCCCGGCAAGTACACGATCTACGCCGCGTCGTGGGACGGCACGCTGCATCGCGTCAACGTGGCCGATGGCAAAGACGTCGCTCCGCCGGCGAAGTTCATGCCGCCCAACGGCAAGCCCTACGCTTTGAGCCTGGTGGACAACGTGATTTACACGCACACGGCGCAGGGCTGCGGCGGCAATCCGAACATGGTCTATTCCTACGACCTGGCGACCGACAAAGTCGGCTCGTGGGGCCCGGCGGGAGGCGGCATGTGGGGCCGCACCGGCCCGGCAATCAGCTCCAACGGCACCTTATATACCGGCACGGGTGATGGGCCGTGGGACCCCGAGGACGCGGTTTACGGCGACGGCATCATCGGCGTGCAGATGAATCCGGACACGAAGGCGCTCGAGCTGGTCGACTACTATGGGCCGTCGAACGCCGAGTGGCTGTTCAAGCGCGATCTCGACATGCAAGTGACGCCGGCGATTTTCGATTACAAGGGGCGTGAGCTGATGGTCGACGCCGGCAAGGAATGCCGCATCTATCTGATGGACACCGAGTCGATCGGCGGCGACGACCATCGCACGCCGCTCTACCGGTCGCCGCTGCTTTGCAACGAAGAGGTGAATTTCGCCTCGGCGGGCATCTGGGGCTCGATGGCGAGTTGGCAGGATAGCGACGGCACGACCTGGGTGCTGAGCCCATTCTGGGGCCCGAAACACTCGAAGTTTCACGCCCCGGTGGAATACGGCAAGGTCGTCAACGGCGCGATCGCGGCGTTCAAGGTGGAGGACAAAGACGGCAAGACCTGGCTCGAGCCGGCCTGGATCTCGCGCGACATGAACCGCGCCGAGCCGCCGGTGATCGCCAACGGCATCGTGTTCGCCTACGGCAACGGCGAGAACACCGACCAGGCGCTCTACGACGTCGGCCTCACGAACACAGCCGAGGAGCGCATCGCGGCGTCGACGCACGCGGTGTTGTATGCCCTGGACGCACGCACGGGCAAAGAGCTGTGGTCGAGCGGCGACCAGATCACATCGTGGAATCACTGGAGCGGGATATCGATCGCCAACGGCCGGGTCTATATCGCCACCTTCGACGGGAACCTGTATTGCTTCGGTATCGAGCAGTGAGGGCCGGATTCGCGATGTCGATATTCGCGTTGTTGGGCGTAGCATTGTTGGGCGTGGCGACGCCGGGTGTGTCGGCCGGCGCTCAACCCACCGATGCGGCGAATACGATCCAAGCACTGCGGCAGCGGGTTGAAGCGCAGCGGCGTCTGTTGCACGACTGGGCCGGGCTGACGCGCTACGGCAGCGAGAATACGGAAGTGCCCGCCCCGGCGCCGGGAGAGCGGCGGGTGGTGTTCCTGGGTGACGAGACGACCGAGGAATGGGGCCAGGGCGGGACGCCGTTCTTCCCGGGAAAGCCCTACCTCAACCGCGGCATCGCGGGGCAGACAACGCCGCAGATGCTGGTGCGTTTCCGGCAGGATGTGATCGCTCTGCAGCCGAAGGTCGTGGTGATCCTGGCGGGCGCCAACGATATCGCCAGCGTCGCCGGGCCCAGTACGCAGGGGATGATGGTCGAGAATTTCACGTCGATGGTCGAGCTGGCCAAGGCGAACCACATCGGCGTTGTGCTGGCTTCGATCCTTCCGGTGTGCGATTGCTTTACGAACCAGACCCACCAGAGGCCGATCGGGAAGATTCGCGGGATGAACGCGTGGTTGAAGAAATACGCGACCGAGAGTGGTTCGGTCTATCTCGACTACTACTCGGGGCTGGCGGCGAACGGGGCGTTCAACAAAGAGCTGACTCGGGATGGTCTGGTTCCCAACGATGCGGGATACGGCGTGATGGCGCCGCTGGCCGAGCAGGCGATCGCCGCGGCGCTGGGGGAGAAACTGGCGCGTGCGCAGGCGCGGTGAATCGCACGAAAGCATCGCCGGCACGCGGCGAGGAACGGGATCGAACGTGGGTGCGGGATCTGAGCTTCTGGTGCAGTTCTGTGCGGCTTCGGATTCCCCGGGAGGATCCGGCGCGATGGCTCGAACAGGAGGAAGGCGGGCGATGAGAAACCCTATTGCTTTCGTTGCGATCGGTCTGAGTTGCTGGCTGGCTTCGACGGGCGTCGCCTGGGGGCAGCGTGGCGCGGACTGGACCACGATCGGGAACGATGCGCAACGCTCGGCGTGGGTTCGCTCGGATGCGAAGATCTCGGTGGAGAGCGTCCACCAGCCGGACTTCCGGCTTTCGTGGAAGATGAAACTCGACAACGAGCCGCGGCAACTCAACGCGCTGACGCCGCCGGTATTGCTCGACTACTACATCGGCTACCGCGGGTTCCGGTCGCTGGCGTTTGTAGGCGGCAGTTCCGACCGCGTGTTTGTGATCGACACCGATCTTTCCCGCATGGAGTGGGAAAAGAATCTGGGCGGCCCGGCGACGGGCAACGCATCGCTCGACTGCCCCGGCGGAATGACGACCAGCATGACGCGCCCGACCGCGGCCGGCCTGCCGCCCTCGTATTCGGCCAGGGGGCGCGGCCGCCGCAGTCCCGGACGCAGCGGCGTCGGCGAGCCGGGCGAGGGCGCCATCACGCTGCGAGAGACCGGGCGCCCCAGTTTTCGCCCGCCGACGCCCTCGACCTCCTCGTCGCGGGAACGGCCGCCGGTCAATCCTTACGCGCGCGAGCCCAGCTACGTCTACGCGCTGTCGAGCGACGGCATGCTGCACACGCTCTATGTTTCCAATGGCGAGCCGGGCGCGCCGGCGGTGAAATTTCTTCCGCCCCATGCCAACGCGCAAGGACTGATTGTGGTCGACGACGTGGCGTACGTGGCGACCACCAACGGTTGTGGCGGCGTCGCCGACGGCATCTGGGCCCTCGACCTGGAAACCAAGGAGGTCGCTTCGTGGAAAGCGCCAGGCTCGGTGGCCGGGACGCTGGGACCGGCTTTTAGCCCCGAGGGAACGGTCTACGTGGCGGCAGGCGAGGCGTCGGCGGGTTCGGCGGCGTCCGTGGTGGCCCTCGAGCCGAAGACGCTGCGGCAAACCGGTTCGTATGCGGCCGGTCAGGGGCTCACCTCGACGCCGGTGGTTCTCGACTACAACGACAAGGACCTGATCGCTGTCACCACCCGCGACGGCCGTATCGATCTGCTCGCTGGAGAGAGTCTGGGCGGGGCCGACGGCCATACGCCTCTCTATAAGACACCGGCGTATGCTCCTGGCGGCGATTTCGTTCCGGGCGCGCTCGCCACCTGGCGCGATGCTTCGGATGTGAGTTGGGTGCTGGCGCCGGCGGCCGGGCCATTGGCCTCGGGCGTGAAGTTCGAGAACACCAACGGCACGGTCACCCATGGCGCGATCGTGGCCTGGAAGGTGGTCGAACAGAACGGCGCCGTGACGCTGCAGCCGGGCTGGGTTTCAGGCGACATCGCCGCGCCGCTGCCGCCGATCGTCGTCAACGGCGTGGTGTTTGCCGCTGCCAGCGGTCAATACCAGACCACCGACCGCTCGATGACAGCGGCGCAGCGCGCCCAGCGGTCGACGCCCGCGGTGCTCTACGCGCTCGACGGTGCGACTGGAAAGACACTGTGGCAGAGCGGCGATACGATCGCGTCGTTCTCGCAGGGCGGTTTGTCGTCGGGCGGGAGTACAGTGTATTTAGGCACGCACGATGGGACGCTCTATGCCTTTGGCTTCCCGATCGAGCATTAACGAAGTACGCGGGCGGCTATGAAGTTTTTGGTTCGAACCTCGATCGCCGGTGAAGCCCAACGCAAGCCGGCTTGCGTTGGGCTTCACCGGCAGCGAAATCGCCGTTGGATGTGGATGCCGATCCTGGGGGCGTGGGCTGTCAGCGCCGTGTGGGCGCAGCTTCCCGAAGGCCCCGGGAAGGAGCTGACCGAGAAGCACTGCGCGCAATGTCACGACCTGGCCAAGGCGACCTCGGTCCGCCAGGACACGAACGGCTGGGGTGCCACGATCAGCAAGATGACCGCTCTGGGCCTCAAAGCCAGCGACGCCGATCTGCTGACGATCCGGGACTATCTCGCCAAGAATTTTCCGCCGGAAGAACTCCCCCCGGTCAATGTGAACAAAGCCAGGGCGATCCAACTCGAAAGCCGGTTGACGCTGAAGCGCTCCGAGTCCGCCGCGATCATCCGGTACCGCAAAGAGCACGGGGATTTCAAGTCCATCGACGATCTAAAGAAAGTTCCGGGCTTGGATTTCGCCAAGATCGAAGCGAAAAAAGACCGTCTGGTTTTCTGAGCGCTCCAATCCGATCGGAAGAGTGTCGGACTCGTCGCGCTCGGCAACACGGCCCCCGCCGGGCTCGTCCCTGGATCTTTCCCGAGCCCCCGAGTGACGGTGGTCCGCAAGCCCACGAGCCGGACGTCGTGGAGGCGCGCGCCACGGTATACCGGCCACCCCTAGGTGTGAATAGGAACTTTGCGCTAGGGTCTAAGACGGATCGCTGATTGCCTGCCTTCCGCGGAAGTCGCTAAGATAGAAGGAGATCCCGGAGGCGAATACGTTTGGGTCGTAGCTTCACCAGCGTTATCGGTGTGTTTGCGCTCGCCCTGCTCTCGGCAGTGCGCGTGGGCGCGGCAGCGGGTGCGCAGCAGGCCGCCGAACCGGCCGGTGATTCGTTGGCCCCCAGCGCCGCGGCCGACAGCGGCTCGGCAGAGCCGGCAGGCGATTCGATCCGAAAATCCGACTCCGGACGCGCGGGAGAGTCCTACCGACCCTCCTCGCGGCCCGAGGACGAGGCGGAGCCGGCGCGGCCGCACAAACCGGGCGACGAGGCGGTGCAGCGCGAACCCAAAGAGCCCCAAGAAGACGAGATTGCAAAGGCAATTCGCGTGTTCCGGCGCGAAACGGCGCAGTTGGGCGTGCGGCATGGCTCGAGCCAGGGCAGCGCCAATGGCGTTTGGCACGGCCGTATCTATGAATACTTCCGCAACGACACGCTCGACGCGGTGCCGCACCAGGTGAGCCAGAAGGGCGGCACCAAGAACGTTCTGCGGCGCAATCAGTTCGGCTTCAGCGTCAATGGCCCGGTGGTACTCCCCAAGCTCTACGACGGCCGGCGCTCGACATTCTTCACGTTCTCCTACGAGGGCACGCGCGAGAAGGTGGGTGAGTCGTTCCTGACGACGCTTCCCACCGCCCAGCAACGGCAAGGCGATTTTTCGGATCTCGTGGATCAGTCGGGCAACCCGGTTGCAGTTTACGATCCGGCTTCGACGCGGCCCAACGCGGCGTTCGATCCGTCGCAGATCGTCTCCAACTCGAACCTCGAATTTCTGCGGGACCCGTTTGTGGGCAACCGCGTGCCGCAGTCGCGCATGGATGCTGTGGCGTCGGCAATTGTCCCGAACTACCCGCTGCCCAACACCAGCGTCGGGCCGTTTTTCCAGAACAACTATTGGACCAACCCGCCGCAGCAAAATACGCCCGACGGCTTTCTGGCGAGCGTGGACCATAACCTTCTGGTGCGCCACAAGATCAACGTTGGTATTGCCCATTCCACGGGCTTGCAAGGCTCGCCGCGGATCTACCCCACCATCGCCAACCGCGGACGGCCGGACCGCCGCTTTTCGAATCGCAAACTGACCGTGCGCGAGACCTTCATGATCTCGCCCACGGCGGTCTATACCGGCTCGGTGCGGGTGTCTTCGCAAGGCAGCGAGACGCTGGGTTTGGACCAGGGCGCGAACCTTCCGGTGGAGATGGGCCTGCAAGGCGTCAGCGGCAGCGTGTTCCCGACGCTGCGCTTCGACACTTACGAAGGCATGGGAGCGCCCAGCGGCGCCTACTTCCGGACTTTTTGGAATAGCTACGGGACCGAACACTCGCTGACGTTGCAGCGCGGGCGGCATTCCTTGCAGCTTTCGTCGCAAGTGGACTTCTATCAACTCAACACGGTGCAGTTGGAGTCGCCTTCGGGGCTGTTCCGATTCAACGCCGAGCAAACCGGTTTGCCCGGCATCACCAATACGGGCGACCCGTTCGCGAGTTTTCTGCTGGGGCGTTCCTACAGCGCCGAAGCGACCGATTTGCTGCAGCCTTCCTACCTGCGCCGCACCTCCTGGCAGACCAGCATCCGGGACGAGTTCGAAGTCACCCCGACGCTGACCGCGACGTTCCGGCTACGGTTGGATATGACGACGCCGCAGGTCGAAAAGTACGACCGGCAGTCGACGATCGATCTCGACAAGATCAATCCCGAGACGGGCACGCCGGGAGCGCTGGTGTTCGCCAACCGCGATGGACAAGGCCGGGCGTTTCAACCCGTACGGGCCAGGCTGGAGCCGCAGGTGGGGCTGGCCTGGAGCCCGACGGCCAACCGCAATACGGTGGTGCGCGCCGGGTTCTCGCGCTCGTACCACTCGATTCCCTTGCGTTCGGGCAACTTCGGCACGCAGGGCTTCAGCGTCCGGCGCACGCTGGTTTCGCCCAACGCCCAGTTGGAACCGGCGGTGATGCTGGAAGACGGCGTGCCGCCTAGCAGCCATGCGCTACCGGATCTGCGCGCCGAGGCCGCCAACGATACCAACGCCGATTTCGTGGACCCGACAAGCCGCCAGCCGCGCTTCGATCAGGCTTCCCTGAACTTCGAGCGGCGCTTGTCGGCCGGAGTTGTGGTGCGAGTGGGCGGTGAAGTCGAGCGCGGCAAAGACATCCTGGTGGGCACCGAGGTCGCCGGGCTCAACGCCGTCCCCGTATCGGCCTTGAGCTATCGCGACGATCTCAACAACGAGAGTTTCCGGCGCTCGTTGCGTCCGTTTCCGCAGTTTCAGAACCTGAACACGAACAACCTCTACCCGCTGGGGCGCTATCAGGCCGAAAGCGCGTTCGTAGAGGTCGAGAAGCGGGCCTCGCACGGGTTGAGCATGGAGTTTCAGTACGCGCTGCGGGACGCGCACGACGACTACTCGGGTCCGGGCGTGCAGATTTACGGCGATTCCGACAGCGCCTGGGCGCTGACGCGCGGCCTGCGCCCACACCGGGTTTCGCTCAACTATTCCTATGAATTGCCGTTCGGCCGGGGCAAAGCCCTGCTGAACTCCTCGGGCTGGGCGCGGGCCGCCTTCGGCAACTGGTCGATCAGCGGATTCACGCGCTGGCTGAGCGGCGACCCGGTGGTTCTCGAACCCGCTTTCAACAACACAGGCGAGGTCGTTCCGTATCTGCGCGTCCAAGCGGTGCCGGGCGTCGACCCGACCGTGGAAAACCCCGGACCCGCGATGTGGTTCAACGCAGCGGCGTTCGTCGAGCCCGGAGACTTCGAGGTCGGCAACGTATCGCGGACGCACCCGACGCTGCGCAACCCGGGCTTCCACAATCACGATCTGGCGATCACCAAGCGCGTGTCGATCTCGAGCGAGCGCAGCCTGGAATTTCTGTTGCAAGGCTTCAATTTCATCAACCACGCCAACTGGGCCGATCCCGACACCACAATCGGCACCGCTGAGGCGCCGAACGTCAATGCCGGGCGGATCGTCGAGTCGCGCGGAGGCCGCGTCATCCAGTTGGGCCTACGTTATAACTTCTGAGGTACCCAAGCTGAACTTACCGCTTTCCCTACGGATCTTCGTCGCGCTGCTGCTTGCCGCCTCGTTCGCCCGGCCGGAGGCTCTGGCCGGCGGAGGCGACGTGCAGGAGGTCAAGGTGGCGGTTTCCGCGTTGGACGCCGCCGGCGGATACCGGGGAGATTTGAAGCCGGGGGGCTTCAAGGTGCGGCTCGGCGACCGGCCCGCGGCGGTCACTTCGGTGGTGGCGCCCAAAGGGGATCTGGTGCTGCTGGTGGTGATGGATGTGATCGGCGACCTCGGCCGCATCGACACGGCGAGGCAGGCGCTAGTCGACCAGATCGACGGGCTGGGGGGCCGGCAGTATGTATCGGTGCTACAGGCTCAAGACGGGCTGCAGGTGGTGCAGGACCCCACGCGCGACCGCAAACGCCTGCGCGAGTCGATTCTGAACATGCCGGTGGCGAGCTCGCCGGGCCTGATGGCGGCCGTCGAACAGGCCTCGAACATCGCCGACAGCATGCTGCGAAAGTCGGACGTGCGGGTCGCCGTTCTGTTCATCACCGACGGCAGCATTTACCGCTATCGCGGGGACTATACCAGCCCGGTGATCAATCCCAGCGATCACAGCGATCTGAGCCGCCGGTTTCGCGACCGGCTGATCCAGGAAAAAATCTCCGCCATCCTGTCTTCGTTGAACACCTCGGCCGCCCCACTGTTCTTTCTGCATCTGGAAAGCCACACCGACGCGCTGAACGTGGTTTACGAGAATGGCATTCAGCAGTTCGCCCAGGCCACGGCCGGAGAAGCGATCTTCTGCCGCAGCGTGGCCGAGATCCCCACCCAACTGGCGCAACTATTCGCTCGAATTCAAGGCCTCTATACGCTTACGGTGCGGGCCGCGGCGCCATTGGGCCGCCGCTTGCGCCTGGAGGTCGAGCATCCCGGCAGCATGGAACTGATCCACCGCAGCCACCTCGAACTGACGTACCAAAAGCCCGCTCCTCCGGCGCAACAATAGCTTCCTCAAGGCCTCTCTCCCCAGAGGCCTCAAGACCCCAAGACAGAGCCGCGGACTTAGCAGAAGAACCCATTCAGGTCCGGCAGTGGTACGTCTGCAGCGCGGCCTCGGCCGCGTGGGGCCCTACGTCGGGACGAATCGCGACGCGGCGAACCTGGAGGTTCGCGCCATGAGTGCGGTCCGTTGCCTCTGTGCCCTTTTGGTCCGCCGGCTCAAGCGGAGCTCAGGCTTGGCCTCTAAAGTACTTTTTCCGCAGCCTGTTACGCCTGTCGCTCTGTTTTCGTGAGTCTTGCTTTGGCTGTATGCGCCTGCAGGGCTTACTACCGTGGAAATGGAAATCGACCACCGGATCCTTGGCTTTTTCGATCGGCGTTCGTTTGACGGCGAGCACGCTGAAGACTACGCCAAGATGGTCGCGATGATGGACCAGGCAGGCGTCGGCGTCATCGCATCTGGAATGTAAAACATTGTCTCTATTTTGGTGTTTTGGTTCGCGCGGCGCTCGGCGTTATTGGTGCCGTTGCGGCAGAGGACTTCTCCGCGGCCTACACATTTCGTTACACAATGGCGCGTCGCAGCCGCCCTACAATATCCTCAGTGCGACAGTGGAAGGAAGCATGCTCCCGATAAATAGCGAGGGTGTTTCCGGCCCATCCTTTGGTCTTATCGAGCCAGGCACTACGGCCTGGAGAGTTGGATGGCAGGTCTTGCGCAACAACGGCAAAGTAGTTTCAACGACTGCCCGCTGCGAACGGAGAACGAAAGTGACCGGCGGCGAGGCGATGCGGGGATCAGCGGAATCAGGCAACGGCTCCTCGCGTGCTGGCGTGGAGCCGTTGCCCGACGCGAAGTTTTGGGAATACGCACTCGGCCGCGAGATCGTGGAGGCGCGTTCGGCTTGCCTGCAAGGGCTAGGACGGATTCCGACGGGACTCGGCAGACTGGCTTACATCGCCATCCTGCAGCAGCGGCTGCTCGAAGATCACGAAGAGCTGTTCGGGGAGTGGCGCGGTTGCTCTCTACAACAGAAATACGAGTGGGTGTACCGTCTGCTGGCCACCGAAAGCCGCAGCAGCACGCCGCCCGAAGCATGGCTCAGCCGCGCCACCTATGCGGACCTGGTTCCGCCTTCGGTGGATGAAGAGGCTAGGGCGCTCTATCTCACCGATATCGAGGCGGTGCTCGAAATCCTGCGCAAGGAACTGCCGAAACGAGTTGAGGCGCACGGGTCGCAGAATCCGCAACCCGTCGAAACACCTGCGGGATTGCGGGCCTCCAAGGCGCTTTGAGAGCAACAATGCCGCACGAAGTCGTCGAAATTGCCCTGGCATTCACCGCGCTGCTGCCGTTGGCCGCCCTGCTTCGCCGGCGAAAACGGCGGGCGCGATCGGTGGAACGCCTTCTGAGCCAGCGCGAGCGCGTATCGTGGATTGCGGCCTTCGCGGTGCGGCAATCTTCCAGGCGCGGATTCTGAACCGGCAACCGCGCAGCATCCCGAATCCCCAGAGCCCGGCGGATTGTGCCCCGGGGTTCCTCGTGCCGCAGTGCCTCCATCGGGTCTACACGCGTCGCTCTGCTTGCTGGGATGGCATCCTCCAGCACAGCTTCGGTGGTGTGGGGCCTTACGTCGCGACGAATCGCGACGCGGCAAACCTGGAGGTTCACGCCACGAGTGCGGTCTGTTGCCTCTGTGCCCTTTCGGTCCGCCGGGTCAAGCTCATCGCCTGGGCCGGCACTCCTGAGTCCTTTTTCCGCAGCCTGTTACGCCTGCGGCTCTGATTCCGTGCGTCTTGCTTGTGGCGTGCTGGCTGGGTTCGGTCACGGCTGGAAAGAGAGCCAGGCTTTTCTCCAGCGCAGATGACCTGGGTCGAGTTGCAGGGCTCGCCGCAAACGGTCCTTCGCCTTGGCCGTTTCTCCCACGCTCTGATAGGCGGCGGCCAGATTGCCCCAGGCTTCGGACTTTTGGGGGTCGGCGGCTACGGCGCGTTCGTAGGCCTCGATGGCTTCGGCGGGACGCCCCTGCAGTTGGCACAGGAAGCCCAGGCTATAAAGGGCGGTCGACGATTCGGGGTTGAGCTTGGCGGCGAGGCGAAATTCCCGCTCGGCTCGCGCCGGTTCGTCCAGGTTGAGATACGCCGTGCCAAGATTCTCGTGGAATTCCGAGTCGGCCAAGGGCGTCTCGGCCAGGGGCTGCAAGGTGCGGACGACGAGACGATAGAACTCCGTGCGGCCGGTCGAGCCGGCGAGATCCGCATAGGCAAAGCCCAGGTTGCGCCGCGCGGTGGATTCGCTGCCTAGCGGATAGACCGCTCGCAGCACGACTCCATTTTTCGCGGCCGCGAAAGCTGCCGACTGAGCGTCCGACGGCGATGAAGCGGCCGGGCGGCGCAGAATGCGGTGGTCGGTGAACACGACGTGGTTCGACTCCACGACGGCCCTCTTGGGCATGTGACAGCCGATGCAATCCCCTGTATCCGGCTGCGACGCAGGTTCGCGAGGACGCGCGCAGGGTTTGCTGTCGTGGCATTCCCGACAACGCGCGCGATAGAAGCCGGACGGGTCCGCGGCAGCGAAGGAAGAATGCACGCGGTGGCACGAGCCGCACCACAAGCGGCCTTGCGAAGCCTGCCAGCAACGGCTGGCGCGCATTTCCAGCGGATGGCCGGTGACCGACGGTTGCAGCGAAGCGCTCTCGGCGAGCACGTAGATCGCGACCGAATTTTCGAGAGGCTCGCCGGGCCGGTAGTCCGAAGTGGAGCGTCCCGGCATGTTCACTCGGGCGTCGCCGAACAGGTGGCACTGCTCGCAAACCTGATCGCGCCGCTCGCCGGCGAGTTTGGCGGGATTTACGGGCATTTGCGCCGGATTTTCTACGTGAGAACTACCGGGGCCGTGGCAGCGCTCACAGCCGATCGCCATCTCGGCAAACGGCGCGTTCACAGAAAACCGGCCATTTGTCGGCTCCTCGAGGTTGAGCCGGCCCGTGTGACAGGCGAGGCAGTTGGCAGAGACGCGCCTCGTAAAACCGACGTGCACGTCCGTGTCGTAGCCCGGGGACATTTCCCAGCGTTGCGGGCCGGTGTAGTAGGTGACAGGAGACTGGTAGAGGCGGCCGCGGTTGGCGATCAGAAACGATTGAGCGTGGCTGCCCGAGCCGATCACGTAGTCGAGGGGCCGCAAGTCGGCGTAGAGGACGCCGCCGGATTCGCCGGGCGCGGATTCCTCGACGAAGGCCGTATCGTCCTGCCGGAACAGGCGGTAGTGGCGATTGGTTGCGGCGTGCGTCCACTCGACGGGCTTGGCGAGGAAGGTACCGGGCAAGGCGGCGACCTTGCGCAGCGAACGGCCCATGGGCGTGGACCCGAACGCCTCGGCCTGTTCCCGATGGCATCGCGAACACGCAGTGGAGCCTACGTAGTCGGCCGCGCGGGCCGTCCCTTGCAGACCGCAGAGGGCCGCCGCAAACAGGGCCAAGGCGCGGTGAGCCGGGCGGGCTTGCCCGCACGACAAGGGGCGGTCCACGGCGGCGGCCGGCGCGCGCAACGCGTTCCAAGCGAAAGAGGCGATCGCGGCGGCCCATTGCTTCACGATATGCGCGCCTTGTGAGTTGAAACCTCGTTCATTTGAGCTGTGCGGCCAGCCACGAGCCGACGTCGCCGCTGGCCTGGCCCGGCATCGTCTGGCTCAGCACCAACGCTCCGGCGGCGTTCTGACGCTTGTAGCGGTCTTGCGCGGATGCGAACTCGTTGGCAACTTCGGATTGCGGGGCGAGCACGTTCCTGCCCGTGACCAGAGATTCCAACCGCAGAGGCCGCGGGGCCAGCGCGCCGGCAATGTCCGAGATGTCGGCGGTCTTGAGAATGCCGAGCACGACGACATCGACCGGCGTGTAGCTGAACGGGCTTTTGAGCACCGACAGATACGCATCGAGCCCGCCGCGCGCCACGACCGCCTGGACGTCATTTTCGTAGAGCGCCGCCAACAGCGCCAGGTGAGCGCCCATTGGCTCGGCCTGATACTGAATTTGCGGGCCGCTTTGCGCCTCGATTTCGTCGAGATAAAGATGCTCGGGGTTGGCCGGGACAAAACTGTCGCCCCACAGGGCGATCTTTTTCAGCCCGAGGTCGGTGCGCGAACGCAAGTACGCGAGCACGGTACGCAGGTCACGCAACTGGGAACCCAGCAGCGAACGGCTCAAGTCGAACTCGGTCTGCGCCAATTCCTGGTGGGCTCCGCCGTCGGTGCGCTCGAAACTCGGAGACGTTTCCCCGGTGGCGCGCACGTCGGGCAGGCAGACGGCGACGCCGTGCTGCAACAGGCCGGCGATTTCGCCGGCGCGATCCGCCAGAAAACGGGCCTTGCCGCCTTGCGCGACAGCGACGACCACGGCTCCCGAACCTTGCTTGGGCAACAGCAGCAGCAGGGGAACCGAAATACCATCTTCGACGGTCAGCGAAACAGCCTGAACGTCAGCGCCCATCTGAGAGCCGCGGTCGTGCACCACGGCTTCAGGGTGCGGGTTGGGAGCGATCTCGCCGAGCTTCGCCTGCAATTGCGTACGCAGATCGTCAAGCTGCTTCGCCGTATCGAGAGCGCTGCGCCGTTTGCGCGCGGCGTTGAGCTCCCGCTCCGCCATCTCGCGGGCGATGGTGTGCATTGGAACGCGCTTGACCTGCATCGACACCTCGGGCGGCATGCTCAACAGGTCGGCATGAGGCCGGCGCCTGAGGGCTTCTTGCTGCCGCGCCGCTTCGCGCTGCGGGTTCGTGCTGAGCTGGGAGTCGGGCAGGATGGCCAGGTCTTCCTCCGACGGCAGCGGGATGCCGAACCAGCGCTTGAGCGTGGGATACAATTCGAGCCTCTGCTGCGGCCCGATGCTGAAGCAGTGGCTCACGCGCTCCATGCTGAGGCGGATCAGGCCGTAGGCTTCAGAGACCGCGAGGTTGTCGGGCTTGCCATAAAAGCCCCAGACCTTTTGCGAACGCTTCAGGCCATCCACCCAAAGGTCGGGATAGTCGGCTTTCTCGGCGCCTTCCCAACTGAACTCGAACGCGCGTATGAACCTGCGGGGCGCGACCGAGGCTGCCACGAGCCACGGCGAAAACTGCTGTGCAATTTGCCCGGGCGAGTCGCCGTGGACGCGCACATGGCCCTGATCGTAGTTGTAGGGAACGACGGCGCTGATGCGCGGGTCGAGCGCGGCAGCCACCGCGGCGGGCTCGGCGCCACCGGCCACCGCGCCGAGCACGACGATCTTGCCGGGATCGATGTCGGAGCGGTCGAGCAGGTAGTCGACGGAGCGAATCACGTCCCAGGCGGCCCAGCCGGAATAGCTTTCGCCAGCCAGAAACAGTTGCTTGGTGAACAGGAAACGGGATCCGTAGCCCTGGCGGTACCAGGGAGTCGTTTGCACGCGCTCGCCGTAGCCGGGCCGCTCCATGACGAGAACGGCGGCGCCGGTGCGCGCCCACATCTCGCCCATGTCATGCAGTTCCCCCTGCGTCTTGGGGTAGTGTTGGCTGTGGACGATCAGGATAGCGGGCATGCGGCCCGAGGGTTTCTCGGGGAGATAGAGGTTGGCCGTCATCCAGTAGTTGGAGCGGCTCTGGAACACGATATTTTCGAGGCGATAGCCCTTGCCTTGATGATGGGCGGTGACGCGCGCGTCGAGCGGTGGGCGCTCGGGAGGGAACTGGCCGATGGACGCGCGCAAGGCGGCGATGCGTTTGTCGCGGAACTGTTCCCAGTCCTGGCGCGTTTTCACGGCGTGCCAATCCTGGCGCTCCTGCCAGACGGCGTCGCGCACCTTGTTGTCGAGATAACGGCTGACCATGGAGCGTACGCGGTGGTAGCGGTGCTCGAGCGGCGACCAGACGTCGGGGTCGAGCTTGGCAATCTCACCCGCGAGTCCCTGGCTGGGGCCTTCCTGGTAAGGCAGCGGCACGGCGGCGACTTCGGCGGGATGCGCGTCGCGCAAAACCATCGCCCGGTAGCGCAAGGGTCCGTAGAACGCCGGCGCCACGACGACAGGCAGGCTGCTGCGCTCGGCCGCCTCGCCCGGGCGGGCGGCACGCAGGCGCGTGAGCAGGACGCGCCAGTCCTTGGGAACGCCGTTCGCCCGCAGCTCGCGCGCGCATTGGTCAAGCGGAATGTTCAGGC
Source organism: Terriglobia bacterium (assembly GCA_963824095.1). Classification (GTDB taxonomy): domain Bacteria; phylum Acidobacteriota; class Terriglobia; order Bryobacterales; family UBA6623; genus JBBDWJ01. The sequence continues at coordinate 625,896 of CAWGNS010000008.1, forward strand.
GCAGGGTCCAGCCACCGTGGCGCATGTTGGTGCGCGTTTCGATGCCGGCGTTCCATCCGGTGGAACCGCCGCTGGTCTCCCAACTCGAGGCGGGCGTCATGGAATGGGGGCCGCGAATGACGTTGTCGCGAATCGCGCCGACCGGGTTCACCATGATCTCGAGCAACGCCGCGCCGTCGGTGGCGAGGTAGACCGCAAAGTTGTCGTCGCTGCCGATGGCGGCGTCGCGCCCGCCGTGGTCGGCCTCCACCGGCTCGGGCTCGTCGAACTGCGCCAGGATGGCCAGCGTGCGGCCGTCGTGCATCCACTTGATGTGGCTTCCATAGCGCGGCTTGCGCGGGAAGGGCTCGTTGCGAGGCAGGGTAAACTCGGGTACGCCCTTCCAGTCGGGGTGGTCCCATTCGGCGACCATGTCGGGGATGTGGAGCACGCGGCCGACCTCGAGAGCCGGGTCGGTATTGCCCAGCGCGGGCGGGTGCAACGCAGGCGACTCGATGTTCCCTTCGGCCTGCCGCCCCAGGGCATATTGCGCCGCTTCCTGATGAGCAGGCCAAGACCACTGAAACTCGGGCGCCTGCGGCCGGCGCGAGCGAATGCGTTCGACGCGCACTTGCAGGCCGCCGGGGTCTTGCGTGTTGACGTCCAGCGTGTCGAGCGAGACGGCCGCCTCGACGGTCCAGCCCCGCGGGTTAACGACTGCGGCGCGCAGCACCTCGCCTTCGAGGATGTCGTTACCGTTGTCTTCGAAGCGATATCCGCCCCAGGGGTTGATTTCGATCGTGACGCGGCGGTCGGCGCCGCCGGCGCTGCGGTAGTGCAGGCCGTAGCGCACGCGGTCTTCGACCGGCGGAGACTCCACTGCGTCGCGCTCCCAGACCGGATTTCTGCCGCTGCTGCGCGCGAGCACTTTGCCGCCCGGTTCGGGCAGCCGCGAAGCGAAGCACAAGAAGCCGCCCCGCAACGCCACCCAGGTTTCGCCGCCGAGAGCTTCGGGAGCGCCTTTTTCCCAGGGAACCAGCCGCTGGGTGGGGACGGCCCGCCAAAGAGCGTCGTCGAGGTTTCCATCCACCGTGAGGGCGGCCGTCGAATGCGGAATCTCGGCGGCCGCCGCGCCGCCACCCGGCGATTGCGCGGCGGCCCGCGTGGCTGCTCCGGGCGGCAGCAGGAACAGCGCTGCGAACAGCAACCGGATTGCGAACGAGCGTGCCGTGCGGCCGCGAGTCGTCATGAAAACCTCCAGATCGATAACAGAATACGCGGAAATGGGAGTGGGGTGTTGGCGCTCGGTGCCTGTGGCAAACGCGGGCCGCTTCCCGGCGTGCCCACCCGAATTGCCGATGACGGTCAACCGGTTGAGGAAAGACAAACATTCGTCCGGGGTTCCGCCCGCGGCCAGGAACGTCCCGGCCGCGGGCAAACCACGAAGGGGATCAGAATTGGAACTTCAGAGCAAACTGCAGAATCCGGGGATCGAGAGCGCTGGTGATGCGCCCGTAGGTCCCGGAGGACAAGCTATTGCTGGGGTCGCCGAAGTTCGCCCGGTTGAACAGGTTGAAAAATTCCGCGCGGAACTGCACGCGGGTTCGCTCGGTGACGGGAAAGTTCTTGACCACCGAGAAGTCGACGTTCGCCAGGCCGGGTCCGAAGACGATGTTGCGGCCCGAGTTGCCGAAGGTGCCGATGGCGTTGGGCGCGAACGCCGCCGTGTTGAACCACTCCAGAACCGGGTCGGGATTAGCTGGGCGTGGTGGGATCGCCGACCAAATCGGCGCGGTCGGAACCGACGCCCGAGAGGGAGTTGTCCTGACCGGAATTGATCGAGAACAAGTCGCCCGACTGGAGGGTGAGCGCTCCGTTCAGGTCCCAACCGCCGAGCACCTGCTTCACCAAGGGTTGCGCGGAGGCGAGACGGGGTAGTTCCCACAGCCACGACGTCACGAAGCGATGCCGGTGGTCGAAATCGGAGGGGCCGCGGTCGTGGCGGAAATCGAAGGGGTTGGTGTAGTCGGGCCATTGCGTGCCGCCGCCCGAACCGTAGTCGATCGACTTCGCCCAGGTGTAGTTGGCCAGGATCGTGAAGCCGCCGCTGAAGCGCTTGTCGATGGAGAGCTGCAGGGAGTGAAAGCTCGAATTCGCCACGCTGTCGACGACCTCAATGGCGTCGAAGGCAGGCCCGAACGGCCGCCGCTCGCTGACGTTGCCGGTGGTCGACGCGCCGGGAATATACGGCGCTGCATTGCGGTCCCAGCCCTGCAACAGCGCCGTGCCTTTCGAACCGGCATAGGCGGCGCGGACTTTCCAGTTGTGCAGGATCTCGCGCTCGATGGTGAGGTGCCAGCTCTGTAGATATCCCGACCGGAATTTTTCGGGGTAGGTCGCGGCGAACAGGTTGTCGGGAAACGACACATCCGACGGCGGCGGAAACGGCAGCGGGAACGGGTTGTTGCCGGCGTAAGGATCGTCGAACGAGCCCGGCGGCGGGCGCAGGATCAAGCGGGTTCCAAACGGGGCGACGCCCTGGAACACGTTGGTGATGGCGCTCATCGGCGAAGAGTCGTAAAAGATGCCGTACGCGGCGCGCACGCTGGTCTTGGGGGTGACGGCCCAGGCAAATCCGAGACGTGGAGCCAGGTTGTTGATATCGGACTTGGTGCCTCGTTGCGGAACGCCGGGGTCGCCGGGAAACAGCAGCCCCTCGGGCGCGTTCACGAAGACCTGGCTTTGCGTACCCGGGCGGAAAACGCTAACGCGGTCGCCCTTGTCGTGATAGGGGATAAAGGGCTCAAAGCGCAGACCGACGTTCAACGTAAAGCGTGGCGTCAGCCGTACGTTGTCCTGAAAGAAGGCGGCGTAGGCGGGGAAATCCTGCTCGCCCACCTCGCCGAAGGCCATCTGGTCCATGCGCGAGATGTCGCCCAGGAAGAAATCCGAGACACCGTATCCGGAGAAGTTGCCCTCGAAGCGGACGTTGGGGTCGAGCAACCAGCGGAAATTCTTGTTGAGGTTCTGCTTGCGGTACTCGAAACCGATGCTGAGCTCGTGGCGACCCATGGTGGCGCGCACGGTGTCGGAAAAACCCCACTGCTGCGGCGAGGTCGTGATCTTCTCGGTGACGCTGGCGTTGAAGGCGCCGATGACGCGCAACCCGAAATTAGGATTGGGCTCGTCGGTGAAGACATTCTGCATACCCAGATCGACGAAGCTGGTGGTCCACACGGGCTGGCCGCGGTCGGTGCGGCGATTCATCGAGAACTGCAACTGGTTCAGCACGGTGGGGCTGAAGATGCGGGTGTGCGTCAGCGAAAGGTTGTGATTGGGCGTCGAGCGATCGAGACGCGTCGCGAAAACAAGATCGCTGTCGTTGGAGGGCTGCTGGAAATAGTTGTAGAGATAGCGGCCCGTCAACGTATCCTTGGAGGAAATCTGGTAGTCCATGCGGAGAACGCTCTGGCGCAGATTGCTGTTGTTGGGCACCGAGTAGCGGAACAGGCCGCTGCCGGCCTCGGTCGGCAGCGGGATGAGCTGGTCGAGCACATTGCGGGTGACCACGTTCATGCGAGAGATCGGAATCTGGTTTCCCGGAAACGCCTCTCCCGACAGCGGGTCGATGATCGGGGCCGAATGGGCCGAGAAATCGCCGTCGCGCTGCGCCTGGGTGAGAACCGTCTGGCTCAGGTCGGAGGGTGTCGAGCGCTCGCGGGTTTCCTGGTGCGAAAAGAAGAAGAACAGCTTGTCGCGCAGGATCGGGCCGCCGATGGTGCCGCCGAACTGGTGGCGCTTGAGGCCGTCGCTGCCGGTGGCGAAAAAGTTGCGGGCGTTGAGCGCCTCGTTGCGGTGGAACTCGAACACGCTACCGTGGAACTGGTTGCCTCCCGAGCGGGTCACCGCGTTGACGATGGCGCCGGCGCTACGGCCGTGCTCGGCGCTGAAGTTGTTCGTCTGCACGCTGAATTCCTGCAGCGCGTCGGGGTTGGGAAAAGCCAGCGCCACGTTGGTGTAGGTATCATTGTGAAACGCTCCGTCGAGCGCGTAGTTCACCATGTTGCTGCGGGCGCCGTTGGAGGAAATTCCAGCCTGTACGATCCCCCGCCCGGATCCGGCCTGGCGCAAGCCGCCGTTGTCTTTGTTGCTGGCATAGACGCCGGGCAGCAGCAGAACCAATTGCGTGGCGTCGCGGCCGTTTAACGGCAGCTCGCGAATGCGCCGTTCGTCGACGACTTCCTTGAGAACGGAAGACTCGGTTTCGATGGGGGCGACATCGGCGGCGACCTCGATCGACTCGGCCAAATCACCCACCTCCAGCACGAAGTTGACGCGCGCGGCCTGGTCGACTTCGAGGGTAATGCCGGAGCGGCTGACGGGACGGAAGCCATCCATCAAGACCGTGACCTGATATTGGCCGGGCGGCAGCAAGGGCACCGAATAGTAGCCCAGGTCGTTCGTTGACGCTTCGCGGCGCATGCCGGTGGCTTTGTTGACTATGGTAACCGCCGCGCCGGGCACGACGGCTCCAGTTGCGTCACTCACGCGACCCGTGAGCTGGGTGGTTTGCTGCGCGCTGAGTTGCGCGAAGCCAAGCAGAAAAAGTCCTATCAAAAGGACGGCTCGCCTTGCTTGTCTACCGGTCATTTGTTCCTCCTCCTGGTTCTGTTGGGGCAGGCCTGGGCATACCCCCCGTAGCCGATACCGTGGACGCCGCGTCATTGTGTTGCAGGCCGTTGCGTTGAAGAACAACGTCCAGCGGATCTTGCATCAACCCGTCCAGACGCCGGGCGGCCTGGCGAATCGCGGCCAGCAACGAGGCGGCCCCCGCCGAGGCGTCCGCATCGCCGCCGGATGAGGCCGCGACCGCGAAGCCGGATGCCTCGACTCCCTGCGTGGGCCGCGACACGGCCGCATCGTCGTCGCCCGCAAACAGCATGCGGACGATGGCGTCAACCGCGCTGACCGACTCGAATAGCGAGCCGGGCCCTTCGAGCCGGTCCGTAAGCCGGCCGCCGTCGAGCGCGGCCGGGGCGTTCTCATCCGGAGCCTGTCCCTGAATGAAGGCCAGGATGTCCTCGATGCGGCCGCCTTCGGCGCCGACTCCTTCGCGCATCGCTTCCAGATGGGCGGATACCATGTCTTCGATCAGCAGCTTCGAGCGCGGCGTCAGGGATCTGAGATCGTCACCGGCGAGAGCGCCCGCCAGACGGCGCAGCGACCAGCAGTGAGCCAGGAGCGTGGCCGACCAGCGGACGGCGTCGTTGGAGAGACGCACCACGCGGCGGTCCAAATCGGAGTGGTCCACGTCGGAGTGACCCGGATCGGCGCGCTCGCCAGACCGCGCCGGCGCGGCGTGGGATTCGAAATAGGACCGCAGGGCCTGCCGGATGGGCAATTGCCGCGAACGCACCAGGGTCTGGCCTTGCTGCTGCAGCCCACCCGGCAGGGGCCCCAGGAGGGGGTCGAGTGGTGTTGCCATTTCCGAGACGCTGCGGATGTCGACCGCCACTTCGATGCCGCCGGGCAGGGCCTCGATGGCGCGCAGCAGCTCGTTCTTGCGGGCCATGGTTTCGACCAGTCCCCGCACCGTGATGCCCTGGTCGGTCACCATGACGTGGACCGGCTCGCCCAGACAGGCTTTGGCGCGATGCAGCGCGTAATAGACCTCGATTTTGGCTGCCAGCGAGAGCGCCGCGGCCGACGGCTGTGGCAGGGGCGTCCGGGTGATTTCCAACTCGGGAACGAGGGGATGCATTCGCAGCGGCGGCGACGCCGTTGCGTGCGAAGGTTGAGAGGCGTAGATTGCCGGATCGGGCCGGAAGATCGCCGGACGCAGCTCGGCTCCCACGAACGACTCAGCCCGATCAGCGATCAAGACCATCTCGGCCGAATGAGGGGGATAGGCCAGGCGAATCTTGCGCACCCGAGGCCGCCGCGGGCCGTCGCTGGTGTCGACGGTAAGCTCGACGAAACGGCCATCGGCGCCCTGCGCCCGGACCGTCGTCACGTCCGGTTGGTTCGCTGCGGCCTGCACGCGCACGAGCACGCCGCCGAGCCCGGCGAGCAGCACTTCGGCATCGCTCACCGCGATGGGCCGCCACTGCCGGCTATCCATCCAGCGGATAAAGCCCGCCTCGAGCTCGTTGGCGTCGTAGGCGAAACCCCAGGCCGAATCCAGCGCGGCTTTCTCGGGCTGGTGGCGACCGGGATGGCGGGAGGCCTGCGGGTTGTAGACGTACTCTTCGCCGGGCCGCACACGCCAGACGCCATGGCGAATGGCTCCGTTGGAGTTGGTCAGCTTCGCGCTGAGACGCTTGTGGCCGGGGTCGGACCAGATCTCGAGGCGTCCCCGCCAAGGCTGCAATCCGGACTGGAAGTCGGCGATCGTCACGCGAAAATCCTGATGTACCGGCTGGCGATAGACGGCCGCCTCGGCGCTGACGGCGCGGGCGAGCAGCTCACGCACTTCGGGTCTCGGGCCCGGCCGCAGTCCCAACCATGCGACCAGCGCGACGACGGCGGCGCAAGCCGTGCACAAGACGGCGGCCGGGAAAGGCTTGCGGACCGGCGGCGCCGCCGCAAACGAAGGCACCTGGATCGAAAACTCCTCGTAGCGGTCCCTCCAGGCGGAAAACTTCCAGCGCGCTTCGGCCGGCCAACCCGGACCAGGAAACGAAGCCTCGCGCTGCGATCGCGCCAACGCGTGAATCTGCCCCTCCAGCTCCGCCAAACTGGCACGGCATACCCAGCAGGCTTTCAGGTGTTGGATGACGGCACGTTGCTCGTGCGGGGCGGACTCCCCGTCCAGGTGACGCAGCAGCGCCTCATCACTGCAGTGTTCGTGTTGTTCCATCGTGTTTTCGGGTCGAGATTCGTCGGGGAATCCCTTCTTCCGCCGCCAGTTGAAGTTTGCGGAGTGCACGGGTTAGCAGGGTGCACACCGATTTTTCTCCGATGCCCAGCTCCGCCGCGATTTCGCGGTACTTGAGCGACTCCAGACGCAACAGGACGACTTCCTCCTCGCGCTGGGTCAGCACCGCGAACAACCCCACTACGTCCTCCCGCTCAAACCGCGCCGTGGCGTAGCCGGCGGGAATCGAGTCGAGGTCTCCCGGGTTCCAGCAATCCTCGGGACGCCGGCTGAGGGTGCGTCTTTGCTTCAGGATTTGATTGCGAACGACCCGCAGGGTCCAGCCTTTGGGATTGTGGATCTCCGTTCCGCCGCGCACTTTGGTGTAGAGGGCCATGAAGGCTTCCTGAACCAGATCTTCAGCCAGTTCCGAATCACCTGTCGCGCGGGCGGCGTAGCGCAGCAGTGCGGGGCCCCATGTGTCGAAGAGGGGCTCAACGAGCCTGGAGGCTTCTTCCCTGGTCATCCGAACTTCAAGCTTCTGCTGGTATGTACCCGCACTGAAGCGTTTCCCCGACAGAAAAAATTATGGCGGCACCGAGCCGCTCGTTTTCCTCACCCTTGCGTCGAACCGCGCCCCCGGTGCGCGGCGGCGGAATTTCCCCGGCGGGGATGGCGCTCGCCCATCCCCAGGACGGACTTTTTCCAAAGCCCGGCGGCGACAGGATCATCGAAAGCGACAATGGGCAAGCGGGCGATACGTCTTGGAACGCGGGCGCCTGCAACGGGGACAGGCAGCAATCGGGCGAGAGGAATGCCCACGGGGCTTGCTGTGGCGCAGAACCTCGCCGCGCGTGAGATGCCGCGATTGTAGCGCCACCGCGGCCTGGGGTCCAATCCAAAAACCCGAATTGCGCCGATAGGGTCTGGGCGGCAACCGGCGGATCTGCATGGGGAGCCGCGGCATCGCCCCCCTCGGCCGCTTCCCGGCGGGGACAGCGAACATCATATAAACTGAGGGGAACTTGAAGCTCAAGTGGCTGCTTCGAAGGAGCCGGAAGATTGCTACGCCGCCAAACCCTCACGTCCCAAGTCGTTGACTACGTACTCGATCTCATCAAGTCGGGCAAGGTGAAGGCAGGGGAGAAGCTTCCCACCGAAGAACAGTTGACGCAAACGCTGGGCGTCAGCCGCACCTGTGTTCGCGAGGCCATGAAGTCTCTCGAATCGCTGCGCGTGGTGCGGATCCGACCCCGCATCGGCGCCACGGTGCTCGAGCCATCGCCCCTCAATCTGCTCCACGCCGAGCATTTCTCGATCGCGATGCAGCAACAAAAGACCGACGTGCTGCTGGAGTTCCGCAAGATCATGGAAGTCGGGCTGGCCTCGCTGGCGGCGGAAAAGGCGGACCCCAGCGACCTGGCGGCGATGTCGGCCGCGCTGGACAGCTACCGCAAGGAAGTCGAGGAGAAGCAGATCGACTGCTGCACGGATATGTCGTTCCACGCCGCCCTGGCGAAGGCTTCCAAGAACCCCATCGCGGAGTTGGTGTGGCAGATGATCTCGTCCCACCTGGCCCCCATGCTCGAGCGCACCGTCGAGATTCCCAATGTCGCGGACGAGACCTTGCGGGACCATCAGAAGATCTTCCAGGCGATTCGCAGCGGCAACGCTCGCAAGGCACGCGAGGCCATGCGACTGCACCTGGAAAACGCCGACCGCGTCTGGCGAATCGCCGCGACCGAGGACCATCGCAACTCCTCGCCGGCGCGCTCCAGCCGCTAGTTTTCGCGACCGCACTCCCCGATTCTCTCGCCGCGACAGGCGCCCCCGCCGGCCCCGAAGCCGTTCACCGCTCACTCTCGATCCCCCTACCCGCCGGCCCGGCGCAGCACTCAGTTTCGTCTTGACACGGGTTTGACACTCTGCTCTAATCGCAATATTATATTACAATTGATCTGTGGGTCAGATCGAGGAGAGTCGCATGAAACAACGTTTGGTCCCTTGTCTCTGCGGTTTGGTGCTGGTGGTTTTCGTGCTGTTTACCGCGGCAGTCGCGGTCGCGCAAACCACGGCAACGATCGTGGGAACGGTGCTGGACTCGACCGGCGCCGCCATTCCCGAGGCATCGCTGACGGTCACCAACGAGTTGACCGGCTTGGAGCGCAACCTCACGACGATGACGGATGGGACATATCTGGTCAATCTTCTTCCCCCCGGCGTTTACACGGTGGAAGTCACCGCCAACGGCTTCAAGCGAACCGTTCGCAACGGCATCAACCTCACCGTGGGACAGAACGCCACGGTGGACATCACGCTCGATGTCGGCGTGGTCTCCGAGACCGTTTCGGTCACCTCGGCGGCGCCCCTGGTCGACACGCGCAACGCAAGTATCGCCACCGTCATGGAAGAGAAGCGGATTCTCGAGCTGCCGCTAAACGGCCGCAGCCCCGCTTCGCTGCTGACGTTGATCCCCGGCGTCACCAATGTGGACCCCGGGTCGAGCCCGATTAGCCAGTCGGTGAGCGCCAATGTGGCCGGCGGCCGCGACCTGGGAAATTCGTTCCAGCTCGATGGCGGGCAATGGAACAACGTGCAGTATCCGCGCGGCTATCCGCTGCCTCCGCCGGACATGGTGGAGGAATTCCGCGTCGAGACCAACAGCTACGACGCCTCCAAGGGGATGGCCTCGGCCGGCAGCGTCGAGGCGACGACCAAGTCGGGCACCAACGAGCTGCACGGCACCTTGTGGGAATTCCTGCGGAACAATCACCTCAACGCGCGCAACTTCTTCGCCCCCTCGATACCGTTCCTGGCGCAGAATCAGTTCGGCTTCGCAGCCGGCGGACCGATCAAGAAAAACCAGACCTTCTTTTTCGGTTCGTATCAGGGCACGCGAGTGCGGCAAGCGATCCTGAGCAACAGCGCCATCCCGGCCACCCCCCAGGAGTTGCAGGGCGACTTCTCGGCGTCTCCGGGCGGAGCCCCGGTGGATCCGACCACGGGCGAGCCGTTTCCGGGAGGCATTATTCCCTCCGACCGCTGGGATCCGGCGGCGGCCAACGTACTGAGCCGGCTGGTGGGCGCGAACACTTCTGACGGCCGCTATTCGGTGCTGCGCAGCTCCGCCCAGGACGGCGACCAGTTCATGGTCAAGGGGGATCATCTATTCAGCGACAAGAACCGTATCTCGGCGCGCTATTGGTATAGCGACGGCGGCCGCAAACAGCCACAGGGCAATGTGGAATGGGCGACCGAACAGCGCGCGGTCGAGTTCCGCAACCTCAACATTTCCGACACGCACACCTTTTCGGCGAACCTGATCAACGAATTTCGGCTTTCGCGTGCGACGATGTTCGTTTCACGCGCGGCCATCGATACGTTATTCAACAGTGCCGAGGATATCGGTATCAACCTGCCCCATTCCAAGTACGAGCCGGCGCCGCCGAGCATCAGCGTGACGGGCCGTTTCAGCGCCGCCGGACCACTACGCGGCGACTGCATCCAGTGCGATCACTTTTGGGACATCCGCGACACCGTCAGTTGGATTCGCGGCAAGCACAGCTTCAAGATCGGGGCCTCTTACATGCCGACCCATTTTGGCCCCACCAACGTGCTGTTCGATCACGGCTCGTTCACCTTCTCGGGCGATTTCACCGGGAACGCCATGGCCGACTTCCTCATCGGCAGGCCCAGCTTCTTTTCGTCGACGCGCGAGCGCGAAGATCACAGATCGGGCTTCCTGGGCGTGTTCTTCAACGACGACTACCGCGTGACCCGGACGGTGACACTCAACCTCGGGGTGCGCTATCACTACGAGTCGCCGACCACCGAAAAGAACGGCTACTCGTCGACGTTTGTTCCTGGCTTCCAGTCGACCGTATTTCCCGATGCCCCGCTGGGCATGTTTTTCGTCGGCGACCCCGGCCGAAGCAAGGCGCTGTTCGAGGCGGACAAGAACAACCTCGCGCCGCGTCTGGGCTTCGCGTGGGATCCCCGCGGCGACGGAAAGATGAGCGTGCGGGGCGGCTACGGGATTTTCTTCCAGTCGCAGCTCAACGGCGTCTCCGAATACATCAGCCTCAACCAGCCGTTTCTGCCGACGTTTTATCTTTCGACCGTGAACTCGTTCTCGGACCCGCTGAAGGGCTATGTGGGAGGCGTGGTGCCGGGCGATCCGGTGGAAACCTTCAACCCCGCAACCGGCGAAGCGGTGTTCAACCCGCCGGTCAGCATGTTGGGCGCGGTGCCAAACAATTTGCCTAACCCCTACGTGCAGCAGTTCAGTTTTTCGCTGCAGCGCCAGTTGCCCAAAGAGTTTGCGGCGGACATCTCCTACGTGGGCAACATCGGCAGAAAGTTCCAGTCGGCGCGGGAGTTCAACCCCGCGGACCTGGCTCCAGGAGCGACGTTGGCGAACCGCGAACAGCGCCGCCGCTACAGCGCGGGTATGGTCGCCTCAGTGCCCATGTTCGAAAACGCCGCCAACACCTCGTACAATTCGCTGCAGGCTTCGCTGACCAAGCGCTTCAGCTCGGGCTACCTGCTGAACGCCAATTACACCTGGTCACGCTCGCTCGACGACACTTCGGGATTCTACAACCTGACGCAGAATCCCGACCTGCGCAGCGCCGACTGGGCGCTGTCGGATTTCCACCGCGCCCATGTCTTCTCCGCGTCGTGGGTGTGGGAACTGCCCTACTTCTCCGACCTGCGCGGGCCGATGGGCGTGATTCTGCACGGCTGGCAGATTACCGGCCTGGTACGGCTGGCTACCGGGACGCCAGTCAAGGTGATCACCGGCCGGGACAATTCCCTGACGGCAGTGGGGCAGGACCGCCCCAACGTGATTGGGGATCCGATTCTATCCGGGGACCGCTCCAAGTCGGAATACCTGCAGACCTACTTCGACCCGAAAGCCTTCGCGGCCAATCCACTGGGCACGTTTGGCAACGCCGGCCGGAACCTGCTGACCGGGCCGGGGTCGGTGAGTGCCGACCTTGGCTTCTTCAAGGCCTTCCGGTTGGCCGAGTCGAAACAGCTTCAGTTCCGCGCGGAAGTTTATAACCTGACCAACCGCGCCAATTTCTCGAACCCGACGGCGACATTTGTCTCGCCCAGCTTCGGCCGCATCCTCTCCGCGGCCGACGCACGGATCGTGCAATTGGCGTTGAAGTTCAAATTCTGAGTTCCGGACCGGGGCCGATCCGATGCCTGAGTCGGCGGCCCCACCTTTCCTTCACGGCAACCCAGACTTTCTCGGGGGAGAGGGCTTGGAGATCCACCCATGCACAGCCATTTCTCTCAGGACCGCCGCACGTTCCTTCTGAGTACCTCCGCGGGGGCCCTGGCCTCGCTGCTTCGAGCGGCGCCTGCTGCCGGAACCGATCTCGCGATCATCCCCACGCCGCATGAGTTGCACTGGCAACCGGGAGACCTCGATGTCCGCGATGCCCGGCTGACGCATGACGACTCCGCGACCGCAAAAGTCGCGGCCGGACTGCTGGGCGGAGCGGGAATTTCAAGCGGCAAGCCGGGCCAGGCCCGCATCGTGCTCCACGACGCCGGTTCGCGCCAGACGCTGCCGCCGGAACTTGCGGCGCTGCTCGATAGCGGCGACCACCGGCTGTTGTCGGCCGGCTCCCACGGCGGGCAGGCCTATGTCGTTCGCGTCGATGCCGCAAAGGGGTTGGTGTTGCTGGCCGGCAGCGGTCCCAGCGGCGTTCTCTACGCGGCTGCAACGCTCGCCCAGATGATTCGGGCACAAGGCCAGCGGCTGCTGGTGCGCGGAGCGCATGTGCGGGACTATCCCGACTTCCCCTTTCGAGCCGCCGCCGACTGGCTACTGTTCGCCGAAATCAATCGTTGGGGCTACGACTGGGGCGACGGCGTACAAGCGTTTCGCGCCCGAATCCGGCGCAAGCTGGACTTCTGTCTGCAGCACAAGATCAACATGGTGCTGTTCGACGGATTCGGCTGGCACAGCGAGAAGTTCCCCGGCTACGGGCTGCTGATGCGCGAGATGGCTCACTACGCCCGCGAGCGCGGCATCAAGCTGCTGTTTGCGGGTTACGGCGCCGGAGCGGCCCCGAGCACCGTGCGGCCCGACCACAACATCGGCACGGTCTGGCTCAATCGCGAGCACTATCCGAACGGCGCGATCTACGATTGCATCGGGGAGAAAAGAGAGCCCGGCCGGCAGCAGGGCACCTGCCGCGCAAACGAAGATCTGAACCGGCTCAAGGCCGAAGAAATGCGTCGTTTCGTGCGCAGCGTCGAGCCCGGCGCCCTCTACATTCATCACGAGGACTACGGAGTCGGCGAGCAAAGCCCGCTGCTCGAAACCTGGCTCGAGCGCTGCCCGCGCTGCCGCGCGCGCTGGCCCAACGACGACTACCTGGCCGCCGATGGCGGCGCCGGCGCCATCGCGCACGGATTCGCCAACACGCTGCAAGCGATTCGCGGCGTCCGTAACAGCGATTCGGGGTATGACTCCAGCCGCGACTGCGAAGTCGTGTTCATCTCTCCCGGATATGCGCCCGACTCCGCCGAGCCCAAAGACTGGGAGAGGGTGTTCCGCTTCTGGACGAATATTCTCAAGGCACTGCCCGATGACGCGAACGTGTCGATCGGCTTCCGGGAGACTTTTCCCGAAAACGGTACCGATCGCCGCTTCATCGACGCCTACCAGGCGCACATGCGCGGGCAGCATCTGAACTCGCGGACGTTTCTGTTCCTGCTGGGCGGGGCCGACCTTTACATCAACAACTATCCCTTGGCGGCCAGCCCGGCGCTCAACGGTATGTTCCGTGGCGCCGAGACGATGTATAACTTCAGCGGCGGCGTGCATCAGGAGCCGCAGCAGCTTCTCAACGCCGAGTTCAGTTGGAACGCTACGGCGCCCGGGTTTCGCGCGCCCGTCTCGCACGCCGACGCGCTGTCGACCTGGAAGGCGCTCAGCGCGTTCGAGCAAGTGCCCGAAGAAATCGGCGGGCCCGATGGCTTTCTCGTGCATGCCTGCCGCAAGATTTACGGACCGCGGGCGGGCGACGCCATGTGGCGTTTCTTCAACCTATATGAACCGCAGCCGGTGATCGACGGCCGCACGCTGGTGCCGCGCAACCTGAGCGGCACCGGCAAGATGTACTTTCCCGACCGGATCTACCCGCTGTCGGTGCTCGGCGGCACGCTGCTGGTGTTCGACGGCGAGTCGTGGGATGTGCCCATCACCAAACCGGGCGTCACGACGATTCTCAAGTCGCTCGACATGGACGAGGCGACGTGGCAGCAGCGGCTTGGCCAGGGTTGGGCACTCTACGCCAGCGTGACGCGGCGCGGCCAAACACTGGCGCAGACGGCGTACGATGCAAGCGATCTCAATCCGGGCGCGAAACCGGACGTCGAATATCTGCTGCGCTGCCTCGGGGCGGGCGAGCGCATTGCCGACTTACTGTCGGCGTTCCACGCCACGCTGGCGGAAGCTTCGCCCGAACGCAAAGCGGCGCTGCCCGCCAAGCTGAAGGAATCGCGCGACCGGCTGGACCGCCTGACGAGCTACCTGCGCGATAATTTCACCTTCGATAGGGTCGGGCCACTGGGGGGCGACCAGGCGATCTGGCTGGAAACCGTCGAGTCGATCCGCGTCCGGCTGGAAGAACTATCCCTGTCATGAGTACAACGAAACACGGCTCGTCCATCGAACTATTCGCTTACCCCTGGGACATCCTCGATCGGGGCGTCCCCGCGTTTGTCGACGAATGCCGCGAGCTGGGCGTCACGCGTCTGCACGTGACTACCGTTTATCACAGCGGCAAATTTCTGCTGCCCAGGAACTCCCGGCGCCGAGTTTACTTTCCCGAGCCGGGCGCGATGTATGCTCCGGTGGCCGCGAATGTGTTCGGCGGGATGGCCCCGGTGCGCAGCCCGATCGCGGACACCGGCTGGCTCGACGAACTGGCCGCCACGGGCATGTCTTTGTCGGCGTGGGCGGTATTTCACCACAGCTCGGTATTGGGCGCAAAGCATCCGTCGCAGACCGTGCGGAACTTGTTCGGCGATCCGTATCCGTATGCGCTGTGCCCGAGCCACCCCGCCAACCGCGAGTACTCCCTCACGCTGGCGCGTTCCTTGTGCGGGCTTGGCTACTTCGACACTCTCGACCTGGAGACCATCGGATACCTCGGCTATTTTCACGGCCACCATCACGAGGTCAGCGCCATTCCTTTGGGGCCGCTGGAGAATTTCCTGCTATCGCTGTGTTTCTGCGACTCGTGCCGCGCGGCGGGAAAGCGCGAC
Organism: Terriglobia bacterium; assembly: GCA_963824095.1. Lineage (GTDB taxonomy): Bacteria > Acidobacteriota > Terriglobia > Bryobacterales > UBA6623 > JBBDWJ01. The sequence goes on from CAWGNS010000008.1 coordinate 641,026, forward strand.
GGGATCGACATGCCTCGACTGGCCGAACAGCTCGGCGAGGTGCTGTCGAGGAAGATGCAATCCGACGACGCGCTGGGCCGCAATCCGGAAAACATGGAGCAACTGGCTTCGTTGATCGCCCAGTATCCCGAGTTGCAGCAGCTTGTCCGTTTGCGGATGCAGACGGTGACTTCGCTGGTGGCTGAAATTGCCGCGGCGGCGGGCTCAACCAAACTTTCGGTGTTCACCTCGAGCTTTGTCGGCTCGCCCTCCAATATCTGGATGGAGGGTGTCTCGTTGCAGCAGTTGAAGACCCTGGTCGACAGTTTCCACCTGCTGGCCTATACCTCGGACACGGACTTGGTGAACGACGACCTGCTGTTTTGCCTATCGCAGGTGCGGAGCGCTGAACAGCTCAACCTGACGCTGAACCTGGGAATCCCGGTCACGCCAACGCTGGCGCACGCGGCCACGAAGACGGCGTTCGCGCACAGCCAGGGCGTGCGCCGCTTTTCGTTCTTCAACTACGGTTTTCTTGGAGAGGGGCGGCTCGGCTGGATCCGCGAGCTGGCCGCGAAGCTCTAAGCAGCATCACCCAATCCAAGCCTGCAACGAAACGCGCAAACAGAGCCGCAGGCGTGAGCCGACGGGCCGAAGCGGTTCGAATCTTGGTGGGTGGTTGCGGTAGTCCGGGAGAGGGCGGCCGAGCGCTTCGCCCGCTGCGACAAGGCGCCTCGGCCCGCCGGCTTACGAGGCTGCGGAAAAAGCACATTCAAATCCGGCAGTGGCATCCCCCAGGCACAGCCTCGGTGGCATGGGGCCCTACGTCGCGACGAATCGCGACGCGGCAAACCTGGAGGTTCACCCCACAGGTGCGCTTTTTTGCCTCTGTGCCCTTTCGGTCCGTTGGCTCAAGCGTAACCTGCGCTTTCCGGGTACTTTTTCCGTGGCCCGTTAGTCTGCGGCTCTGTTGCGTTGCTTTCCCTCTGGCGAGATTCTTCCTCTAGCTTGCCGGGACTTTCACGCTGTCGAACACGACTTGGTCGCAAGGGTAGATCGGCCGAAGCCGGCACGGAATCTCGCCGGCCTTGAAAGGCTGCCCGGCGCGCACCACCAGTTGGGGTTCGATCATGCGGTCGCCCTTCTGTGTTCTTAGAGCGGCGTCCGTAAACGTGAAGTCGCCCTGTTTGACCCCGAACTGCACGACATCGGCGATAGACCCTGGTGTGAGAGAGCCGATCTCACCGAGACGGCCCAGCACGCGCGCCGGAGCCGCCGTGGTCTTTGCGACCACGTCCTCGATACTCATTCCCAGGCTCAGAAATTTCGACATTACCAGCGGCATGGTCACGCGCCAGGGGTCGTCAATGCTGTAGCGGTGCAGGTCGGTGCTGATGGTGTCGGGCCAGAAATGGTGCTCGAAGGCGCGCCGCGCGCTCTCCCACGAGAAGCTGCCGCAGCCGTGGCCGATGTCGAAGATCACACCGTGCTCGCGCGCCCGCAGCACCGAGGGAATGAAGCCGGCCGGGTCGTCGGACAGCATGCCGTTCTGCTTGCCGTGGAAGCAGTGCGTCAGGATGTCGCCGGGGCGCAGCGCATCGAGGATGTAGCGCTCATCGGCGCCGGCGCTGATGTGGACCATCAGCGGCAGCGACACGGCGTTGGCGGCCTCGAGCGCCAAGTCCAGCGCCTGGTTGCCGTGCGTGCCGGTCATGCGCCCGATGCGCACCTTGACGCCGATAGCGCGGTCGCGATGCGCCTCGATGACGATCGCGGTCTCCTCGGGCCTGGCGTAACGCAACTCCAGCAACTCCTCAGCGAAAGGCGTGTGGAGCCCCATGCACGATACGTGCACAAAGGCCAGCATATGGGCTCGGCTGCGCTGGATCGCCGTGGCGTAAAAATCGGGGAAGTTGGCGAACCCCGCCGTACCGGCGTCGACCGCCGTGGTCACGCCGTGATTAAGCCCGATCTCGGCGTTGACGCCGTAGAGACTGGCCTCATACCAATGGCCGTGCAGGTCGATCCAACCCGGCGAAACGTAGGAGCCCGCAGCGTCGCGCGTGTCGGGGCAGCCCTTGTCAGAAAGCCCGGGCCCTACCGCCGCGATGACGCCGTTGCGAATGCCGACATCGGCGATCTCGTTCCTACCCGTCGCCGGATCGATCACGTGCCCGTTGCGGATGAGAAGGTCAAAGGGCCCTAGGGAATGTGCGTCCATGTTTCCTCGACTGCTTCGATCCGACGACGCTCGGCCGGACTGACCTGTATTTTCTCAGCTTCCTTGAGATGCTGCAGCGCCAGGTCTTTGTAAGCGCGAAACTTCTCGCGGGCGTCCTGCAGCACAAGCCAGTGGCGCAGCATCGGCAACGCCGCCTTGCCATAGGAGCGATGACAGTAGTCGGCGATCACGGCATTGCTCGACAGTTCAGGGTGCCACATCAGGCGGGGGTAGAGGTACATGTTCAGTTCGTCCCAATCCCAGTCCTCGCTGCCGACGCCCTGCATGCCGATCTCCGAATAGAGCTGGATGTCGGCGGCGATCGCGCTGGTGTAAACGTGGAAACCCTTCTTCGACGGATCGATCAGGCGGTGAAGCAGGTCGTCGGTCGATGTATTTACGCCGACCATGCCCTTGGACGTGGTGACATGTGAGTAGTACTCGTAGGTGAAGAAGTGCCCCGGCGGCGTAATCGCCAGCCATTTCTCGAGCTCCCTGAGGTGGAGCGCGTTCACCTGGTGCCCGGGCTCGGTGAGCGGATACCAGTAGCCGGTGCGGTCTTCGGTGTAGCGGCTGGGCATGCGGCTGATCGGCGCGAACCCAACCATCACGTTCGGCCCCGGCTTCACTGTCGGTGCGTCGATCAGTTGAAAGTAGGCAAGGGTCTGCACCAGAACACGCGGGTGCCGCTGGGCCACCTGTTCCGCGACCGCATTCACGAACCGGATATTGGCATTGGTGCGGGTCTTCAGGTCCTTGCCCGTGATCGTTCCGTAGATGCTGGTGCGCTCCTGGCCCTCCATCTTCTTCACGGCGGCCGAGTCGTCGAACTTGGTCGTGTCGTTTAACCACATGTCGATCATCTCGACTTCGGGATTTTGCTGAAGGAAGCGGTCCATTTCAGAGGCGGCGACCCGCGCGACTTCGGGATTGGCAATGTTCAACTGCGCGGGGTCGCGCTTGCCGTCGATCAGGCTGAAATACTCGGGGTGGGTGTCGAAATACTTGGCCGGCGGGACCCAGGTACTGAAGGTGTGCCCGCCGTAGTTGAGCCGCAGCCCGCGCTTGCGCAGCTCGGGGATGAATGTTTTGCGGCTGTCGAAGGCCTCCCAATGGTTCGAGCCGTTGGTGCAGACATGCACCCAGTTGAGACGATTCTTGGCGGCCCAGTCGATGCGCGGAATGGCGCGTTCAGGCGTGTAGGGGTAGAGGTTGACGCTGCGCTGCGAAAAACGGGGCTCTTCGACATCGTGAATGAAATCGGGAAGCGCGACGGTCGAGAGGTGCGGCACCTCGTCGTCGCCCGGCTGCAACCAGCCGCAGCCGAGATATTTCTCGAGCAGGTAGTAGACCGCGTAGAGCGTTGCGCGCGGTGTGTTGCCGGTCAGGTAGAGATCGTTGCCGGAGGTCAGCACAACAAAGGAGTCCTCGGCGCGCCCTTCCAGAATGGCCTTCACCTGGGCGGATTCCACCCCGACGTGAATCACCGGCGCGCCGGCCCCCGCCTTCTCCAAGGGTCCGCCGCCGATCATCCCGAGGTAGCGGCGCAGCTCGTCCGCCGCGAAGGTTTCGGGCTCGGAGGCCGGCTCTTTGGCAGCGACTGAATACCGCGCTTGGCCGCCTTCCATCAGAACGATCTGGCCAGCAAGCGCGGCGCGGGGCAATCCGAGCCAAGGCAAAGAAAGAACGAGAAGGAGGATGTATCTCATGACGGTTCTTCGAGCAGAAGCGTCTTTCCTGTTTCAGCGGCCCGATAGAAGCCCAGGATGACGCGGAGCGCGCGCGTACTCTCTTCGACCGAAGGCCGCGGGTCGCGCCCCTCGCGAATCGCGTCGCGGAACTCTTCGCATTCGCCCTTGAGTCCGACTGAGACTTTTTCGGCGTGCGATTCGGATTCGTAAATGTGGTGAACTTTGACACCGGCGGCCGTGCGGTGTTCATAGCCCTGCCAGGTGTGCACCACGATGCTGCCCTTGGTGCCGGTCAGTTCGAGGTCGCAGACCAGGGGATGGGGTTGGGGCAGAAACCCGAAGGCGATCTGCGCGGTGCGCCCGGACGCGAACCGCAGGTTCATCTGGGCGGCGTCCTCGACGTCGCGCCGGAAGAATGCATGGCTCGTGGTTCCCGATACGGCGGTGGGAACTTCTCCCGCGAACCACAGAACGCGATCGACCATGTGGATCCCCGACGAAAGCACCACGCCGCCGCCGGCGATGTCGCGGTCGAAATACCAGCCGGGAGAATCGAGAAAGCCGAAGTGCTCCAGAATGCAATCGCGGATCATCACGATCTCGCCGATGGCGCCGTCGTCGACCAGTTTTTTCGCCGCCAGCACCTCGGGATAGAAGCGGTGCGTCATGCCGACGAACAGTCGCTTGTCCGCACGGTTTGCCGCCTCGATCATCGCCTCGGCATCTTCCAGCGTGGTTGCGATGGGCTTCTCGACCAGCACGTGCTTACCCGCGGCCAGCGCGTCTTGCACCACCCGGCAGTGCAGCGATGTCGGCAGGCAGACGCTGACGGCGTCGATATCGCTGGCAAGCAGGTCCGCGTACTCGTGGAACCAGCGGACGCCCGCCGGGCAACCGTCTTGCGCGCTGGGGCGAGTTTCCGCCACGCCTGCCACTTCCGCGCCGTTGACGGCGTTCCAAGCGGCCAGATGCAAACGCCCGGTGTAGCCAAACCCGATGATCCCGACGCGCAGCAAGCTCATCGGCCCGCTTTCCTTTCGGCGATGGCGGTGACCAATCGGCCCGAGAAATTGCGCAAGGCTCCCAACTCGCCGCCGATGGGGTCCACCGGCTTCGGGAATTTAGCGAGAGCCAGTTCGTGGGCGCGGCTCGCTAACTCCGACGCGCGAGTGAGGGCCGAGGAGTCGGGCGCCGGCACGGCGACAGCGGCGTGAAATTCGGCAAGGGCTTGGGTGAGCGGCTGGTAGACGCTGAGCATCGTGGCCAGGAATTCGAGATCTTCGCGCGCCTCCTCGCGAGGTTGGGCAGCCAGGGCTTTGCGGACCAGCGATTCGCCTTCGCGGTTGAGCTGCGCCACCGTGCGCCAGCGGGCGGCCAGCCTCTGATGCAGCGTCGTCGAGTCGATCCCCATGCGGCCGACCGCGGCGGCGAACGTCTCGTCGCGAATTTCGGCCGGCCAGGTATAGGAGTCCTGGACGAGGTGCCGCCAATGGGGTGGCGCGGCATAGGCCCTGTCCCAGGTCAGCGGCAGCCACGTCATCGGGCGGCCGGTGGTTTCGCCCGGCGGCGTGTCGGGCAACTCGGCGGAGAGCCGGTAGTAGGCCATCATCGGAGCGGCGGCATCGTCGCCATAGAGCAGCCGGCAGGCGCGCTCGTACAAGCCTCCGGCGCCGAACACTTCCGGCGGCTGATCTTTTTCGTAGGCGTAGCGCCGCAACAGCGTGTGCGCCTCTTGCGACGTTTGGGGAACGCGAGATCCGATGGAGCGCGCGTTCCACGAATACTCCGCGTTGATCAACTCCATCGGCTCCTGGTAGAAATCGCCGCTGGCGTTGTAGATGCCGCGCGCGCCGCGGAACAGCGCGTTCATCGCCGGCGCGCCGCTGAGCGGGTAGTCGGTGGTGAAGCGGTCGGCGCCGCCGGCGTAAAACAGGAAGGTATTGAGCGCCAAGCCAGCGGATTTCATGGTTTCGGCGAACATCTCGGTCCAGCGCCGGCCGCCGCCGTTCAGGGGCCAGACTTCGCGGAAACAGGCCTGCACGTTGCCGAAATGGGGCAGTTCGAGGCCGATGTTCCGCCACAGCTCAAGCGCCTTGGCCCAGCTCTCGGACGTCGCATCGTCGGGGACATACACCGGCGACACCAGCACGATCTGGCAGTCGCGAGAGGCGTCGTAGCCGCTGGCGGAGTTGCGCACGCCCTCCACGGCGCGCACCAGAGCTGCGTATCCGTTGGCCAGCCCACCGGCGCCGCCGTCACGCGCTTCGAGCGCATCGTTGGGCCAGCGGCGGCGGCAGTTGTCGCAGCGGTCGAGCCAGGCGCGTTGGGTCCCGGCGAATCCGCCGAAGTCTTCGTGGTGGATGTAGAGCGCGCCGGGCTCGACCGCTTCCACGAACTCGCGCAGTTCCTTGGCCTTGAGCCGGTTCAGTTCCTCGTTCGAACGGCAACTGCCGAGCGTCGCCGGATCGTAGCCGGTGCGGACTTTCGGAAAACCCATGCAGCGGTACTTGGGCCCGTTGGGATAGCCATGGCGATTCTCGAAGACGGTACCGAGAAATCCGGCGCCGTTCTCGTACATCACCACGGGCTCGTAGGCCATGCCGTAGCTGGCGCCATAGCCGCCGAACATCAGGTGAATGCCGCGGGCGCGCGCGTAGCGATTGAGCCGCTCCATCAGGCCGGGGTACCACGCGGGCCGCTTCGACAGGCTGAACCCGAAGCCGTCGAACATCACCATGTTGATCTTGTAGCGGACCGCGCGATCGAGCTTCTCCTCGACCGTGCGCGCGAAGGCGTCCACGCTTTGCCCACGGTCGAGCGCCCAGCCGTTGATCTCGATGTTCAACAGCCAGTCCGACGCCGCGCGGAATTCGAAGTCGGGGTAGTCGCGAATATAGGCGGCCGTCAGCGCACCGGCGTTGAGGAGTTGCACGAGTGTTGCGGCTCCCCACAACACTCCTTGCGGGGAAGCGCCAACGACCCAAACGGAGCCGTCATCGGGGTAAACGATCACGTAGGACTGCTGCCAGTGCGCCGCGTTGGTGAGCACCTCGCGGTCGAGTACGTTCAGGGCGATCGGCGGTTCGCCTCCGTCGCCATAGCTCCACAGGTGAACGGCTGCCCCTGGAGAGCCTTGAGGCGAGGCTTGAGGCAGCGCTTGCCGCAACATCTCCGCCGCCAGCTCGACCCTTGCGGACGGCTGCTCGGCCAAGACCTTGAACGGGCCCTTCACCTCGCGGCCCAGCGCTTCCTGATACTGCGGCGTCGGCAGCACATGAGGCCCGGCCCAGGCCGACGCGGTGGCGAGCAACAAGGCAATGAGGCGGATCATGGTGTTCCTTCCGGGCGCTGCTGCCACTCGACGATGGCGGAAGCGAGCTCCGCCGGGTATTTGCGCAACGAGCGCACCTCGTCGTCGGTGGTATCGACGGGAGCCGGAAACAGTTGGGCCGCGAGTTCGTCGGCCGCTCGCGCGTTGCGCAATGCACTGGCGAGAAGTTCGGGGTTGCCGGCCGCCGAGGGGTGCGCGCGAACCGCGTGGTAGTCGCGCATCGCCGCCAGCATCGGCTCGTACACCCGGAATAGCGATCGCAGGAACCGCAGATCCTCCAGCGCGTCAGGGCGAGGATTCTGGCGGAGAGCGGCTTCGACCAGACCGGCTCCCTGTTCGTTCAACTCGGCGCCCAGGGTCCAGCGCCGCGCCAGCCTGCGGTGGATCTCCTCGGGCGCGAGCTTGGCGTCGTTGTAGCGGCCCAGCCCATCGTGCCAGGTGCCCGAATCCATCAGCAGATAGAACCAGTAGTAGGGCACGGCATGAATGTAGTTCCAGGTGCGGTGCAGATAAAACGCCGTGCGCCCGCGGTAGTACGCCGGCTTGGTTCCGCTGTCGTCGAGCGTGTCTTTCGGTTGGTCTTCCGGCAGCCACTTCGCCAGCCGATAGAGCTGCGACATGGGTTTGCCCGCGGCTTCGCCATAGAGGCGTGTACAAATGCGGTCGAACAGCTTGCCGGGACCGAAGATTTCCGGCGGCTCGCCCGGGGTGTAGACCCACCTGGCGATCTCGTCGGTTTCCGCCTCGGTTCGCGGATTGCGGTAGAAGCCGTCGGATCGCACGTTCCAGGCGTATTCGGCGGAAAGCAGCTCCTGTACGTCGTGGTAAGACCCACCTGTGGCGTTGTAGACCGACCGCGCACCCTGAAAATACGCGTTCATGGCGGGCGCCGCCGTCACCGGATAGTCGGTCAGAAAATTGTCCGCGCCGCCGACCGAAAACAGATAGGCCGCCTAGAGGCAGCTTGTCCTGCTTCATCATCGAGTTGAACAGCTCGACCCAACGCTTGCCGCCGCCGGGTTGCGGAAGGGTTTCCCGAAAACAGACCTGCACATTGTCCACCGGCGGCAGCAGCCTCGCGATCGTGCGCCAGAGTTTCAGCACCGGCCCCCAGTCTTGGGAACTGCCGGTGGTGGGCATGTACACGGGCGAAACCAGCACGATCTGCGTGTCGCGCCGCGCCTCATAGTTGCGGTCGGGATGGCGCACGCGGTTGACCGCTTCGATCAAGGCCGAGTAGCCGTGCGCCAGGGCTCCGGCGCCACCGTCGGGCGCGTTCAGCTCGTCGTTGGGCCAACGCCGGCGGCAGCGCTCGCAGCGCCCCAGCCACGCTTTCTGGAAGTCCTCGAAAACGCAGCAGTCTTCGTGGTGGATGTAGAGCATGCCCGGCTCGACCTCGTCGACGAAGTGCGCCAGCTCCTCGCCCTTCAGGCGGTTCAGCTCGTCGTTGGCGCGGCAACTGCCCATCGTGCGGGGATCGATGCCGCCGCTCGTGCTCGGGGAAGGCCAGGCATTGATAGACAGCGCCGTTGGGGTACGATTCGCGGTTCAGAAAAACCTTGCCGTGATATTCGTTCTTGCGCTGCGCCATGTCATAGGCGGCGCCGTAGCCTCCATACTGCAAGTGGATGCCTCGCTGGCGGGCGTACTGGTTCAGGTCGCGCATCAACGGGGCGTAGCCGGCGACGCGCTGCTCGATGTCCCAGCCGAAGCCGTCGATCAGGGCCGCGTTGATCTTGAAGCGCGCCGCCTGATCGAGCTTCTGCCGCACCAGGCGCCCGTAGGCCTCCAGCCCCTGGCCGCGGTCGAGCGCCCAGCGGCTCGCTTCGATGTTCAACAGCCAGTCCGCCGAGGCGCGAAACTCGAAATCGGGATAGTCGCGGATGTAGGCGCCAGCCGCGTCCACTGCCGCGCCGTTCTTGTGGAGCAACTGGCTGACGGTCGCCGCGCCGTACAACACGCCGATCGGGCCTCCGCCCACTACCCAGATCGCCTTGCCGGTCGAACGAACCACGTAGCTTTGCCGGCGCAGCGGTGAGGAGTCCAAAAGCTGCTTGTCGAGAAAATTTAGCTCCACGCCGGGGTTCGGCGAGGCGGCGTAGTCCCACAGAACAATGTCGGCTCCGGCGGCGGCCTTTGCGTCCGGAAAGGACAGCTCGGGATGATCGCCGACTAGCAACTCGCGCGCCACATCCAGGCCCGTTTGCGCCTGCCAGACACGGACCGCGCCGTCCTCGACATGAAGGCCCTGATCGAGGGGCTCCACATAGTGTGGAGTCGGTAGAATGTCGATGCCGGAACCCTGCGCGAGGCCCGCCGGAACAAAGAAGAGCCAAACGAGCAGCGCAGTCGTTTTCGGGGCAGGTGTTTTCATCGTGGTCCGCTACGGCTTATTTGTAGTATAATATTGCAATTAGTATCAAGGCCGGATATTCTTTGTCAAGGCCGCACTTCGAATGGGAGCGAATTCGTTCCCCGAAGCGGGCGGCTCGAGACGGGAGGAGCACCAAACAAGCCATGGCGATTATGACGGTATGCGGTCCCATCGACGCGGCCGACGCAGGGTTCACCTTGTCCCACGAGCACTTGTTGTGCGATCTGTGGCCCATCGTCCGCAGCTACGATTGCATTCTCGACGATGAGGAGCTGGCGATCCGGGAGGTGGGCGCCTACCTCGAAGCCGGCGGCCGCACGATCGTCGACGTCACCAGCGGGGGCCTGGGCCGCAATCCGCAAGCGCTGTTGCGGATCGCGGAAGGCTCGGGGGCGCAAGTCGTCATGGGAGCGGGCTGGTACCGCGAAGGCGTCTATCCCGCCTTCGTTCACGAGCTGGATACAAACGCGTTGGCGGCGCGCATCGTGGAAGAGCTGACGATCGGCGTCGACGGCACGGGCATCCGCGCGGGAGTGATCGGCGAAATCGGCACCGAGCGCAAGTTCATCACCCCGGCGCAGGAGCGCGTGTTTCGCGCCGCGGCCCGGGCTCAGAAGCAAACCGGCGTCAGCATCGTCACCCATACCACCCATTTCGGCGAACTCGCGCTGGAGCAGATCGCTCTGCTTTCCGAGGAAGGCGTCTCCCCCAGGCGGATCGTCATCAGCCATCTGGGCGACCGCCTCGATCCGTTTCTGCTCCGCAAGATCGCGCGCACCGGCGTCTATCTCAGCATCGACAATATCGGATACACCGGCGGCGGCTACCCCGGCGACGCGGTGCGGGCACGCAATGTCCAAATGCTCATCGCGGAAGGATTTCTCGCTCAGGTCCTGCTCGGCGGCGATGTGTGCATGAAGAGCCATCTCCACGCCTTTGGCGGAAAAGGCTACGATCATGTCTCCCGCCAGTTCCTGCCGCTGCTCCGGCAACTCGGAGTCAATGAGGAGGAAATCTGGGCCATGACGGTCACCAACCCGGCGCAAGCGCTGGACGTGATCTTGCAGCCGGCGGCGGATCCACGGGAACAAGAAATGATTCGCGATGGCCGATAAGACAACTCTTTACCACAGCCTCGGCATCCGGCCGGTGATCAACGCCAGAAGCTTCAGCACCAAGCTGGGCGGCGCGCCGTTGCCGCCCGAGGTGCTCGAAGCGATGCGCGAGGCCGCCGGCTGCTGCGTGCGCATGGACGAGCTGCAGGACGCCGCCAGCCGCGAGATTGCGGCCTCGACCGGGGCCGAAGCCGGCATTGTCACCAGCGGCGCTTCGGCTGCCCTCACCCTGGGCGCCGCCGCTTGCCTCTCCGGCCTGGACGTCTCGCGGATGAACCGCCTGCCCGACACGGCCGGAATGCCGAACGAGATCGTGGTGCACCGCTCGCACCGCAACGACTACGACCACGCGCTGCGCGCCGCCGGAGCGCACTTCGTCGAAGTCGGTTTCAGCTATCACACGTTTGCCTACGAGGTCGAGCAGGCGATTCACGAAGACACCGCCGCGCTGTTCTACCAGGCCGGCGGCGAGGGCAGCGCGCAGCCGCTGGAGGAATTCGTAGCCATCGCGCACCGCCATCGCAAGCCGGTGATCGTCGACGCCGCGGCCGAGCTTCCGCCTGCGGTTCATCTGCGTTCGTTCCTGGAGGCGGGCGTCGACCTGGTGGCGTTCAGCGGCGGCAAACACTTGCAGGGCCCGCAGGCCACGGGTATCCTGTGCGGGCGTGCCGACCTGATTCTTTCCGCTGCGCTGCAGCACCAGGATATGGACGTATTTCCCGAGTCCTGGCCGTTGCGCCACCTGATCGAGCAGGGCCGCCTCGCCGGACCGCCGCACCACGGCGTGGGTCGCGGTTTCAAGGTAGGCAAAGAGGAGATCGCCGGCCTGATCGTCGCGTTGCGCCGCTATCGCTCGCGCGATCTCGAGGCGGAGTACAAGCGCTGGGAAGCGGACATGCGCATCATCGCCGATGCCGCCGGTTCCCTGCCCGGCGTGACCGCCGGCGTGGAGCTCAATGCGTCGGGCCGCCGCGTCCCCTACGCCGTGGTCGTCATCGATCCAACGAAAGCCGTGCGCGACGCGGTGTCGGTGGTCAATCAGCTTCAGGCGGGCGACCCGCCCATCTTCCTGTTCGAGCGATACGCGGCCCAACGCAAGGTCGTATTCATGCCCGAAGCCCTGCGGCCGGGGGAAGCGGCCGTGATCGCCGGGCGCCTGCGCTATCTGCTCGACCCGGAGAGCCAGGCCCGGTGACCGCCTACGTCTTCCTAATGCTGGCGGTGGCCAGTCTGGGGATGCTCGGCGTCGCGCACAAGATCGCCGACCATCGCGCCTGCCGCCCCGAAGCCATCAATACCTTCCTGTTTCTGGGCGCGGCGGTCGCCATGGCCATCGTCTCGTTCGGCCTGGGTCACCGCCTGGACCACATTCCGGCGGTCGCCTGGGTCACCGCGATTACCTGCGGGTTTCTGGCATCGCTGGCGATTCTCAACTTCCAGCACGGTATTCGCTTCGGCAAGATCTCGACGAGTTGGCTGGTGATCAATCTTTCGATGGCCCTGCCGACGGTTCTCTCCATCCTGATCTACCACGAGGCGGTCAGTCCACGGCGGGCGGCCGGGCTGGCACTGACGGTGGTGGCGCTGCTGCTGCTGTGGATGGAGCGCCGCCGCGACGAGACAGCGAGCTGAATCCATGTACCTGCGCTATATGGCGATCGCCTTCGTCACGAACGGCCTGGGCGCGTTCGGGCTGCGCATCCTGGCCGGAGCCGGCTTAGGCGATGTCGCCGAAACGCAATACCTGGCGCTGTGGTACGCCGCGGGCTTGGCGCTGGCCGCCGCGTTTTATGCCAGCCGCCGCGAGCGCCCCAGCGGCTCCGAAGCCGTCGTTGGAACCGGAATGGCACTGTGCAGCCTGGGGGGACAGTTGGGCATGGCCCTGGCGCTTTCAGGCGGGATCCCCGGTTTCATTGTGTTTCCAGTTGCCACCGGTGGCGGGCTGCTGCTTGTGGTTTCGGTGGGCAGCGTGATCTTCCAGGAAAAAATGGGAGCCTTCGGCTGGGCCGGAATCGCCACCGGCGTCGCGGCTCTGATTCTGCTGGCTCTGCCGGGTTAGACGCCGCCTCGCCGCCCGTCGCGAGCGGCCCACCGCTCAGTCGAAGATCCCCGTCTTTCGGCCGTACATCAGAATGCGGTGCCCCAGGCGCCAGCGCACGGCGCGCGACAGGACGCTCTTTTCGATGTCCCGGCCTCTTCGGATCAGGTCGCCGACTTGGTCGCGGTGGGAGGGGCGCGTCACATCCTGCTCGATGATCGGGCCCTCGTCCAGAAAGTTGGTCACATAGTGGCTGGTGGCGCCGATCAGCTTCACCCCGCGCTCGAACGCCGCGTGATATGGCTTGGCGCCTTTGAAGGCCGACAGAAACGAGTGGTGCACGTTGATGATGCGCTGCTGGGTAGCCCGCCACGAAATCGGATGAGAGCACCTGCATGTAGCGACCCAGCGAGATCGATGCCGTGCCGTTCGAGTAAAGTGCGCTGGCGGGTCTCGGCGGCCTGCTTGCCGGCCTCGAACGGCGTCAACTCAAACGGGATGCCGTAGCAGGCCGCCAGCGGCCCGGCGTCGGGATGGTTGCTGACCACCAACGGTATCTCGCAGTGTAACTCGCCGCACTGGTAGCGGTAGAGCAGGTCGATCAGGCAGTGCTGATAGCGGGATACAAACAGCGCCACGCGCTGCGGCCGGGCGGAATATTCGATGCGCCAGACCATCGAGAACCGCTGCGCGATCGGCTCGAACTCGCGCAACAGGTCGTCGCGGCTCAAATCGAAGCCGGCCAGGTTCCACGCGACACATTGAAAAAACAGCTTCGCCGCGACGTCCTAGTGCTGGTCGTCGTGGATGATGTTGCCGCCGTGACGAAAGATGAAGTCGCTGATGGCGGCGACAATGCCCGGGCAATCCGGACAGCGGGCCAGCAGGATGGCGGTGTCTCGCAAGGGGCCTCGCCTCCTTTCGGTATACTGGCGCGGGCCTCCGGCCGGCTGCGCCGGCGCATACGCCGACGTTAGGTCGACCGGAGTTCGACGCCAGCGCTCGAGTCCCGTAGCGCAGGGCTCGAAGAGACCTGCGGCCCTTCGGCGAGGTTGGACTGTGGTAGGGCGAGAGTGAAAGGCCGCAGGTCTTGAAAAGCGCCAGCCCTGCGCTACGGGTGCAGTGAGACCGCACTTCCTGCCTCTCCCGTAGGTGGCCGCTTATGGCCCCACCGTGAGTTGGGTGTGCTGCATCGTCCCTTTGCGGCTTGCGTTCCGGGCTGTCCGTTCTAGAATGTCTACAATTCCACAGGGATCGGCGGTCTGCTGGAATGGGCGAGGCGAACTCTTCCCGGGCCGCTCCAGGCGCAACAAAATCCTCTCCCGAGGGCCGCGGCAGGTTCTCCCCGCAGAAAAATCGCTGTACACTGAATTCGCGCGTTTATCACAAGTAGGGACACCAAAGCAACACGTAGGGTGGGTCGCGAGGCCATGGGTAGCTTAGAAACATCGAATTTAAGATCGGACCTGCGGATCGCGAGTTGGAAGCATCTCGCGTTGGCGGCAGCCGGGGCGTTCTGTCTGGGTGGGCTCCCCCAACCCGCCGCCGAGGCCGCACCGCCCGCCGCGGCGGCGGTGTCGGACGCGCGTATCGATTTTGATCGTGATATCCGACCGATCCTGGCCGACAAATGCTTCGCCTGCCACGGCCCCGACGCGGAGAACAACCGCAGCCCGCTGCGTTTCGACTCCGAAGCCCACGCGACGGCGGACCTGGGCGACGGCCGCCGCGCCATCAATCGCGAGCATCCCGAACAGAGCGAGCTCATCCGGCGCATCACCGCCGAGGACACTGCGGTCCGCATGCCGCCGGTGTATTCGGGGCGCACACTCAGCAAACCGGAGATACAGCGTCTCACCGACTGGATCACGCAAGGCGCTCCCTGGCAGCAGCACTGGGCATTCGTGAGGCCCGTCCGGCCGTTGGCGCCGGAGGTCCAAGACAAGAGCTGGGTGCGCAACGCCATCGATTCGTTCGTGCTGGCGAAGTTGGAGCACGAAGGGATGAAGCCCTCGCCCGAGGCCGACCGCGCCACCCTGATCCGGCGCGTCTCGTTCGATCTCACCGGCCTGCCGCCGACTCCGAAGGAAGTCGCCGATTTCGTGAACGACTCGTCGCCGGATGCCTACGAAAAGGTGGTAGACCGCCTGCTGGCTTCGCCGCGCTACGGCGAGCGGATGGCTTTCGAATGGCTCGATGCGGCGCGCTACGCCGATACCAACGGCTACCAGATCGATGGCGAGCGCGAGATGTGGCGTTGGCGCGATTGGGTCATCCATGCCTACAACCAGAACATGCCCTATGACCAGTTTGTGATCGAGCAACTGGCCGGCGACCTGCTGCCCCACCCCACTCTGCAGCAGCGCATCGCCACGGGTTTCAATCGCAACCATCGGGGCAACTCGGAGGACGGCCTGGTGCCCGCCGAATACGCGGTCGAGTACGTGATCGATCGCGTCGACACCGTGTCCACCGTGTTTCTAGGGCTGACGCTGGGCTGCGCTCGTTGTCACAATCACAAGTTCGATCCGTTCACACAGAAAGAGTTCTACCAGCTTTACGCCTACTTCAACAGCATTCCCGAAGACGGTCGCTTCAGTAATTTCGGCAATTCGGCGCCCTGGATCCCGGCGCCGACGCGCGACCAGCAGCAACAACTCGATCATCTGAAGACCGCGATCGCCGCCACCCAGGGACGCCTCGACGCAGCGCTGCAACAGGCCGAGCCCCAGCAGCGCCAATGGGAACAGTCGTTGGCGGGGTCCCGAGCGCGCCAGTGGTTCCCGAGCGACGACCTGCTGCTGCGGCAGCCGTTTGACCCGGACGCCGAACTGGTCGTGAGCATCGATAAGCCCGATCCCGAGGAACCGGCGGAGACGCCGGCCAAGTCCGAAGACGACGCCGCGGCGAAAGACAAGGCGCCGGTCAAGGACAACGCCACGGCCAAAGACGGCGGACCGGAAGAGAATGCCGCCGCCAAAGATTCCAAAGACGATAGCAAAGAAACCAAGGAAACCAAACAAGAGGAACCCGCCGAAACCCCAGTCGGCTTTCAGAACGGCGAGCCGCAATACGCGCCCTCGCCGCTCGGCCAAGCCGTGAAGTTCGACGGCAAGCTCGTGTTCGACGCGGGCAACGTGGCCAGCTTCGACTACCGCGACCGGCTGCATGATTTCAAGGACCGCTTTGCGATCTCCGCCTGGTTCTATCCGGAATCGGAGAACGCCGGCGCCATCGTCACGCGCATGAACGACGGCGTGACCGACGAAGAAAACGGACTTCCCAAGGGGCGCGGCTACGGCGTGTTTTTCGAGAACGGCAAGGTGCATTTCAACCTGGTGGGCGTGTGGGCCGACGACTCCTTCCGGGTGGAGACCGAAGACGCTCTGCCGGCCGGACAATGGCATCAAGTCGTCGCGACGTTCGATAGTCTGGAGCCTCTCGACAAGGTCGAGATCTACGTCGACGGGCAAAAGCGGAAGCTGAAGGTCAACAACGGCCGCCTGTTCCGGCAGTTCAACGTCCGCAAGGCGCACCTGCTGATCGGCGGCGGCGCCGGGCCGCAATGGAGCTTCAAGGGGATGCTCGACGAGGTCCGCATCTACAACACCTTGCCGACGCCGCAACAGATTGCCGTGCTGGCCTGCGCCGAGCCCTTGGCGAACATCGCCGCGACGGCGCCCGCCGCGCGCAGCGAAGGGCAGCAGCTCAAGGTGCGTAACGCGTTCCTGGACGACGCGGCGCCGGCCGATGCGCAGCGCGAGTGGAAACAGCTACGTGCGTTGAGGCAGCAGAAATTCCAGCTCGAGACCAATCTCCCCACCGTGATGGTGATGCAGGAATTGCCCGAGCCGCGGCCGGCTCACGTCCTTAAACGGGGCTCCTACGATGCGCCGCAGGAAGAGGTCAGCCGCGGGGTGCCGGCCGTTCTGCCGCCGCTGCCCAAGGACGCTCCGAACAACCGCCTGGGGCTGGCGCGCTGGATCGTCAGCGACCGAAACCCGTTGACCGCGCGCGTGACCGTCAACCGCATGTGGCAGATGCTGTTCGGCGTCGGGCTGGTCAAGACCGTCGACGACTTCGGCGCGCAAGGCGAGGCGCCGTCGCATCCCGAGCTGCTCGACTGGCTGGCGGTCGAGTTCCAGCAAAAAGGCTGGAACGTCAAACAGATGCTCAAGACGATGGTGATGAGCGCTACCTACCGCCAATCGTCGAAGGAAACCCCCGAGTCGCAAAGCGACCCCGACAACCGCCTGCTGTCGCACGGCCCGCGGCTGCGCCTGTCGGCGGATATGATCCGCGATCAGGCGTTGTACGTCTCCGGTTTGCTGGTCGAAAAAATCGGCGGCCCCTCGGTGAAGCCTTATCAGCCGGCGGGGCTCTACAAAGACATGGTGTTCTCGAACATGACCGACTACGACCAGTCGAAAGGCGACGGCCTGTGGCGCCGCAGCCTCTACACGTTCTGGAAGCGGACCGTGATGCCGCCCGCCATGCAGGTCTTCGACGCTTCCTCGCGCGAATACTGCAAGGTTCGCGAGACGCGCACCAACACGCCGCTGCAGGCGCTGAACCTGATGAACGACGAGACCTATGTGGAGTCGGCCCGAATGCTTGCGCAACGCATGTTGGATGAGGGCGGATCGAGCCCCGAGGATCGCCTCGCGCTGGGCTTTCGCCTGGCGGCGGGGCGCTCGCCCGACCAGACCGAGGAACAGGTACTGCTGGGCAGCCTGCAGGCGCAGCGCGAATACTTCCAGAGTCATCCCGACGCCGCGGCAGGGCTGCTCGCGGTCGGCGAAAAGCGCAACGATCCGAAGCTGGAGCCTCGGGAGCTGGCCGCTTACGCCGTGGTCGGCAGCCTGATCCTCAATCTCGACGAGGTTATCACCAAGCAATGAAACCCGGAAATTTTGATCCCTTGGACGAGTATCGCCTGGCTCTGACGCGCCGGCACTTTTTCGGACGCTGCGGCCTGGGTCTGGGCACGGCCGCCCTGGCGACGCTGTTGAACGAAGACAGCCAGGCAGCGGCGCCGATCGGCTCCGAGGACGGCAAGATCGGTCTGCCCGGTTTGCCGCACTTCGCCCCGACGGCCAAGCGCGTGATCTACCTGTTCCAGTCGGGCGGCCCTTCGCAGCTCGAGTTGTTCGACGACAAGCCGGAGCTGGCGAAATACCGCGGGGACGATCTGCCCGAATCGGTGCGCAAGGGGCAGCGCCTCACGGGCATGACCGCGTTTCAGACGCGCTACCCGATGGCCCCCTCGTTCTACAAATTCGCGAAGTACGGGCAATCGGGCGCGACCTTGAGCGAATTGCTGCCGCACACCGCGAAGGTCGTCGACGATATCTGCTTCATCAAGTCGATGCACACCGACCAGATCAACCACGATCCGGCCGTCACCTTTTCGCTCACCGGTTTTCAGCTCGCCGGCCGCCCCAGCATGGGCTCCTGGATTTCTTACGGGCTGGGCAGCGAGAACAAGGATCTGCCGGCGTTCGTCGTGATGGTTTCGCTGGGCGTCAACGGCGACCAGCCTTTGTATGACCGCCTGTGGGGCAGCGGCTTTCTGCCGTCGCGCTATCAGGGCGTGAAATTCCACAACGGCAAAGATCCGGTGCTGTTTCTGTCGAACCCTCCGGGCATCGATACGAACGTGCGGCGCCGCTTTCTCGACGACCTGGCGAAGCTCAATCAGAAGAACGCCGACGCTTTCGGCGATCCGGAAATTCTCTCGCGCGTGGCGCAATACGAGCTGGCGTACCGGATGCAGTCTTCGGTCCCCGAGCTGGTCGATCTGTCGGGAGAATCGGAGGAGACGCTGGAAAGCTACGGTCCCGACGCCAAAAGGCCGGGGTCGTTTGCCGCGAACTGCATCCTGGCGCGCCGCCTCGCCGAGCGCGGCGTGCGTTTTGTGCAGCTGTTCCACCGCGGCTGGGATCAGCACAACAACTGTCCCAAACAGATTGCCAGCCAGTGCCGCGACACCGACCAGCCCACCGCCGCGCTGATTCAGGACCTCAAGCAACGCGGCCTGCTCGACGACACACTGATCATCTGGGGCGGCGAATTCGGCCGCACGGTTTATTCCCAGGGCAAACTCACCGAGGACAACTACGGCCGCGATCACCATCCGCGCTGCTTCACGATGTGGATGGCCGGCGGCGGCATCAAGGGCGGGCAAACCATCGGCGAGACCGACGACTTCAGCTACAACGTCGTGCGCGATCCGGTCTCGGTGTACGATCTCAACGCCACGATCCTGCATTGCCTGGGCGTCGACCACGAAAAGCTGACCTACAAATTCCAAGGCCGCTATTTCCGCCTGACCGACGTTCACGGAACGCTGCTGAAACAAGCGCTGGCGTAAGCACGGCCTGCGTGCCGCGATTCGGCGTTGCGTAGCGGGCACTTCCCTTCCCTAAGGAGGTTCTGGCCCCGCATTTTTTCGGCGCTGCCTTGGAAGCCCGCGCGCTTTCCCATTCGGCGCGGGGCCCGCACCCTTCCGGGCGCGGCTCTGATTTCTCAGGTCCGACTTGTTGAGGAGAACCCGCGCGTGCTGCTAGGGCTGGGCCGCCGGAGACGTTTCGAGAACTTCGCCGCCCTGGTTGACGTTCTCCTTGGTAAAGATCCTTGACTTCAAAGTGATCTGTTTGGGGACAGTCTCCCCGGCGAGAATCTTCATCGCCGTCTCGATCGCCTCGGCCCCGCCGGTGGGGTATTGAAAAGTCGCGTCGAGGATGCCCTGCTGAACATACGCGACGCCTTCCTGCGGCAGTGCATCGATCCCAACAAACGCGATATCGCCCTCGCGGCCGGATGCCTTCGCCGCCAGGTAGGCGCCGTGAGCGCCGGGGTCGTTGTGCGCGTACACCAGGTCGATCTTGTCGAAGCGGGCCAGCGCCGACTCCATCTCCTTGCGCGCGTCGGGCTCCAGCCATTTCATGTCGGCCTCGAAGATCACGTCGATGCCGCTGCCCTCGATCGCCTCGCGGAATCCGCGGTGGCGATCCTGCCCGGGCGTCGACGTCATCAAGCCCTTGAGCTCCACCACACGGCCCTTGCCGTTGAGCTTCTTCTTGATCCACTCGCCCGCCGCGCGGCCGATGGCCTCGTTGTTGGCGCCGATGAAGGTGGTGTATTGGTCGCCCAGCACGGCGCGGTCGAGAACGATCACTGGAATGCCGGCGGCGAACGCCTTCGCGACCGGTTCGGTGAGGGGCTGCGATTCCTTGGGGCTCACGATGATCAGATTGACGCCCGCGTTGACGAATTCCTCGATGTGCGCGCGCTGCCGCAGTGTGTCGTTCTGAGCGTCCTTGAAGACGACCTCGATCTCGGGATGGGCCTCGGCGGCTTTCTTGATATCGGCGTTCATCTGCACGCGCCAGGGCTCTCCGAGATTGCACTGGCTCATGCCGATGGTGTAGCGAGCGGCGCCTTTGGGCGCGCTGGACGCGCTCTCGTGCGAGCCAGCCCCACCGCAGCCCAGCAGCAGTAATGGGACACACACCAGCGCCAACCGGCCAGCCAGCCCAGCGATGTTCCATCCGGGCATGCGCCCACGTTCTGTCATATCTGTGCTCCTTTCGCTCGTCATCGAGACCTCACGCCGGAATTCTGAAGAGAGCGCTCTTGCAGAGGCCAAGTTCATCCGCCGGAATGGGCGCCTCGCCCGGCCCGATGTCCGGATGCATGCAACGCAGCTCCAGTGCGGTTCCGAACCCGTTGGCCGTGCCGGTTGTGCGAGCGAGTGGTGGGGCAGCGATCAAGGCAGGACTTCTTTCCCGGAGTTCACAAGGGCTATAGCGCGGTGTTGCCGCGGCTGGGGTCGATATGCGCGTGTTCCTTCTTGACGAACGGCGGGGCTGTATTCCGACGGTAGATCGCTTCCTGGCGCCGCTCCTTTTTGCCGCCGTTGCTGGGATTGCCGCCGCGCGGTACCTGGCCAAGGGGGTGACCCTATCGTGCGGTAAACGGTCGAGTTTTTCTCAAGGGACATTGTAGTAGAACGCCCCCGCTCCTGCACCCTCCGCCTGCCTCTACACTCGGGAACTTTACCTCCCGGTTTGTGGACCGGTAGCTGAGCTGCGTTCTTGTCGGTCGCGCCAGGTGCCTCGGGTTTTACAAAGGCTTAACCCGGAGATCGTAACGGCAGGGTACGCCCGCGCGACCAATACGAAAGAGCCGGCCTGCTGGGAGCCTGTCCCCGTTTCATTCCATTCCTAAGACCACAGGTTCCCGCGTCCGCCGCGCCCGGGGCACAGAACCCAGGGCGCGCGAACAGCAGGCCGGCACATTCGCGGGTCTTCGGGCCCGCTCAAGGAGAGTCACATGAGAACAGCAATCGGTTCCATTCGGATGGCTGTGCTGGGAACGGTGTTATTGGCCTCGGCCGCTCTGGCCCAACGCCCGCAGATGGATCCCCAGCAGATGCTGGATCGTCAAATGAGCCAGCTCACCGAGCAGCTCAGCCTGACCGCCGACCAACAGGAACAGGTGCGGCCGATTCTGAAGGAAAACTTCGACAAGATGTCGGATCTTCGCAGCAAGGCCCGCGACAGCGGTGAAAGGCCGTCTCCCGAGATGCGCGAAGAGATGATGAAGATCCGTCAGGACACCCAGGAGAAACTCGGCAAGGTTTTCACGAAGGAGCAGATGGACAAGTACCAAAAGATGCTGCAGGAGCGGCGGAACCGCTTTGGAGGAGGCCGCCGCCGCGGGGAAGCGAAGGACCAGTAATCGACCGCTGCTTGCCGCCAACCTCGCCTTCGTGGAAGGCGGTTCGAGCACGAAACCCCAACAGCCTGCGGGCAGGACGCCACACCGGTAGCCGCCGCAGGCTGTTTCTTTGTCTCTGGACGACCTTAAGGCAGCAAAACCAGAGGGGAGCGCCGGAAGGCAAACTTGCGGCCCAGCTCGTCGACAACGTTGAGCTGGCAGATATAGCGGCCGGGCTTGAGCGACGCCAGAGGCAGTTGGAACTCGACCGGAACGCTGCGGCGGTCGCGCGAAAAGCCGTCGGTGACGCGCAGCGGCTCGGATTCGAAGGCCTTGCGTCCGTCGCGAAAGAAACTGACGCTGGCGGCCACGCTGGTGTGTTGGCGGTTAGCATCGCGGCCCGGGTCGTACATCTCAAAGAACACGTAGAGCTGCTGATCGCGGCGAAATACGCGCGTGATGCTGGGAATCAACTTGCTGCCTTCCTGCACCAGCGGGTGCGTCTTTTGCAGCTTGGCGTTGCGCTCGGCGCTGCCGACAGCCTCGCTCAGCGGCTCGCGTTGCGAAGCCCAGACGACGGAGCTGAGCCGCGCCGTGTTGGTGTCGGCGCCCAGGTCGGGGATGGTGAAATTCATCTCGAAGGTCCCCATCTTGCCGGTCTCGTTTTCGCGCGCCAGAAATTTCAGGTTGTAGTCTCCCGGCGGCAGCGTGAAGCCGCTGTCGTATTGCAGTTGGCGCTTTTCGAGCTCGCGCGCCTTCTCGTCGTTCAACTGGACCTTGATCTGGTCGCGGACGTTGGCCACGACGCGGCCGTGCGAGTCGCGAACCTGACCGATGAAGTCGAGGCGGGCGGCGTCGTTGCCGCCGCTGCGCGCCAACTCGATTTCCGAGCCGGGGATCTTCACCGCCAGCGGCACGAAATAGCGGTCCGGAGCCAAGCGGAAGTAGTTCACCTCCAGAGCCAGCGTCAGGTCGGTGACGGGATCGTCGAGCGCCAGCGCCTCTTCGAGTTGACGCTCGCGGTCGGAGGCGGTGAAGTGCTGGAAGTCTTTCGGGCCGAAATAGCCGGAGCGATAGTCGAGCCTGGCTTTCGGCTGGTTGGGGATCTCGACTTTGACGCGGCGGAAGCGCCCGTCGGTGGCAGGATTGGTGGAGTAGTAGCCCAGAATGTAGTAGCTCGAAATAGCGTCCTGGGCCTGCGTAATGCCGAGGCTCAAGTCGTTGTTGTCGAGCAGCGCCTTGCCGCCGGTGTCTTCCGCCAGCGTGTAAAGAGTCTCCTGCTGGTCGTTGAAGTTGGTGCGGCGCTGATTCTGAGCGCGGCCGGAATACATGCTCGAACCGCGCGTGGAGCCGACGCGGGCATCGCCGCCAGGCGCTTCGGCGACGAGTCCCCGGGCGTCCACCGGATAGAACGACAGATTGGCCCGCACGGCCGCGTTGATGGTGGCGCGCAATTGCGACGTATTCTCGGTGCCGGTCTTGCCGACGCCGCTCGAGAAATAGACGAAGGCCTTTTTCTCGGGCAGCGACGCCAGCATCCGCGCGGCCGATTCCAGGGCGCTCAACTTGCGGTCGGTGTTGAAGATGTTGAACTCGGTTTCGTCGCTGGTGAAAGCATCGCCGTTATCCTGCTGCAGGTCGGAGTCGGTTTCGAAGAACTCGGCGAGTTCGCTGGAGTCGCCGATACGGAACGAGCGAATGACGTCGCGCAACAGCTCGCGGTCGCTGGTGAAGTCCTGAATCACCTTGAGGTCGTTGGTATAGCTCATCACGGCGACAAGGTCGGACTCGGTCATCTGCTCGTCGAGAAATTTCAGCGCGGCTTTCTGAGCGCGAATCTGGTCGCTGGGCGGCATCGACGAGAAATCGAAGTAGAGAACCAGCAGCCGGCGATCCTTGTAGCGCACTTCCCCGGCCGGCGAGGGCGCGATGTCGGTTTTCAGAACGCGCGGCGCGGTCGGTGCGGCCGCCCGCTGATCGGCGGGTGGCAGGGGCGGCAGCGGGTGCGAGTCGAGCCGCTGATATTCGAACACGGAGATTTTCTGAGGCTTGCCATCCTCGAGGACTTTGAAATCGGCGGCCTTCAGCCCTTCGACCGGTTTGCCCGCGCGGTCGTTGACCGCGACGTTGACGACCACCAGGCGGGTCGTGGTCTCGAAGCGAAACGTGTCCGGCGCCTCTTGGCCGCAAACGACGGCGACCGTCAGCACGGCAGTGGCGAGCACAGCAGTGGCGAGCACGGCCGCGAACAGGGACGCCCTGACGGCGAGACGCGAGCGCTGCCGGGCAACCACGCGGTTCACGAAGCTCGACTTCGGTAGAAACATAGTCCGCCGTGCTCCGTCAAAAGCGCAGCCGCACGCTCAGGTCGATCGAACGCATCGCGGCGGCACTCGTCGCCAGGCCATAGTTGGACGCGTTCACGGTGGTGCCCAGCCGCGTGAAGCTCACATGGTTGGTGACGTTCTGGCTGCTGACGCGGAACTCCAGGCTGCGGCGATTGTCGTCGAGCCGGAACGAGCGCGCCACGAAGGCGTTCATGCTCCACGACCCCGGCCCGGGAATCGTGTTGCGGCCGGCGTTTCCGAAACGGTCGGCGGGCGGGTCGGTAAAGGCCAGCAGGTTGAAGAACCCGGCGCCGGAATCGACCGGAAGGCCGGTGGCGTCGGCACGCCCGCTGCCGACCACGCCGCTGCCGCCGGTGTTGGCCTGATTGCCGAGCACGGTCGCCGTCAAAGGCGTGCCGCTGCTGGCGGTAAGACCGCCGCCGACGGTCCAGTCTTTGAACAGGTATTGCCACCAATACTTGGGGGGCGGGCCGAAACCGCCGCCGCGAAACGACGAGGACCAGATCCACGACAAATTGAGCGCGTTGCGCTGGTCGAAGCTCGAAAGCCCGCGCTCCAGGCTGAGGTTCTTGTCGTTTTGCGCGACGACCGCGCCGCCGCCGCCGAAGGTCGAAACGTTGTCGATCGATTTCGCCCAGATGTAGGCAAGGTTGGCGGAGAGCCCGCGGCGAAAGCGGCGCGACAGACGCACCTGGCCGGCGTGGTAGATCGAGTTGCCCTCCGAGCTGTCGTAGATGAAACCGACGGCATTGCCGATCTGGCGCTGCTCTTCGGGAGTGAGCGGCGAGCCCACCGGCGCGCGATTGGGCGAGCGTTGAATATCGAGCCGCGTGCCCTTGGTGCCGAGATAGCTGACCTCCAGCACCAACGAGGCGGGCAGATCGTGCTGCACCGACAGGTTCCAGGTCTGGGCGTAGCCGACGGCGTAGTCGCGCGCGACCGCGAAGGTGTTGGTGATCTCGGTGGAGGGCGCGGTGGCGAAGCCGTTTTCGAGGGTCAGCAGAGTGTCGAGGCCCGACGTCAGCGTGACGGCCGTCGCAAAGGGCGGCTGTTGGGCGAGCCGGCTGGCCGCCTGGTTGTAGACCGAGCCGTTGTAGTACCAGCCATAACCGCCGCGCACCGTCATCGGGCGGCGGGCGAACGGCTTCCAGGCAACGCCGATGCGCGGCGCGATATTGTTCTTGTCGGGCTCGATCAGGGCGTCGGGAAACACGCCGCTGTAGGGCCCAACCGAACCCGGCGTGACCGGGGCCACGGCGGTGAAGCCTGGCGCCACGTCGAGATTCGCCAAGCGGCCGTATTTTTCCGAAAACGGCGGCTGGTAGTCATAGCGCAGCCCGATGTTGATGCTGAGGTTCGAGCGGATGCGCCAATCGTCTTGCGCGTAGAAGTCCATCACGGTGGAGCGGAAATAGGTGTCGGGGTTGCCGAAGCGCGTCGAGCTCGACTGCGGCAGCCCCAGCAGAAAGTCGGCGAAATCGAAACCGGTGTTGGCCAGCGGCAGCCCTGCATCGTCAAACGCGCTGGTGGCCAAGCCACTGAAGCTGAACGTTCCGCGGGCATTGTCTTCGCTAACGTTGTTGAGCTGCAGCCAGCGAACGTCTCCGCCGAACGACCAGTTGTGCTCGCCGCGGATCAGCGTGACGCCTTCGCCCAGCGCCAGCGTCTGGTTGCGGCGTAGCGATGGGCTGCCGTCGGTGAGGTCGCCGAAGTTGGTGAACGAGAGGTTCGGAGGCCCGTAATTGATGGGATTCTGCGAGGTTCCGGTGATGCCCAACTCGGCGGCGACGTTTTGCTGGTAAGCGAAGTAGGGCAGCGCCTGATTGCGGTCGCGGCTGAAGTTGAGCCGCAACGAGGAAATCAGGCTGGCGCGCAGATTGCGGGTCCAGGTCAGGCTGGCATTCTGGCCGCGGCCCGCGGTCGAGTCGTCGAATCCGAAAAGCTGGATCTGCTCGGCATCGCGCCGCTCGAGGTTGTAGTTGAACGCCAGGCGGTCTTTCGCGGTGATGCTGCGATTGATGCGAATGCCGAAGCCGTCGCTGTTGTTCGGAACCGAGGTCAGGATCTGGTAGTTGCGCACCTGGCCCGTCAGGTTCGGTTGCGGAAGAAACGGCAACAGCCCAAGGGCGGCGCCGTCGAGCCGCGAAGCCGGTATGGTGTTGTTGGGGAACGGCGCCATCGTCGCGGGATCGTACACCGCCACCGGACCGCGCGCGACCGACTGCGAAAAGTCGCCCACTCTTTCGAGATCGGTCGGCACGGTGCTGAACTGGTTCATCAGATTGCGGCTGCGCGAACCGCGGTAGTTGAAGAAGAAGAAAGTCTTCTCGTCGTTGATGATTTTGGGAATGCGCAGCGGACCGCCGAGCGCGACGCCGAAGCGGGCCTGCGCGTAGGAGGGCTTATCGGAATCGGCGCCGGTGATCGAGTAGGGACGGGCGTCGAACGCCGAATTGCCAAGGCTGAAGTTCGCCATGCCGCGCAAGGAATCGCGAAAGCGGCCGACGCGGTTGCCGAACATCATCGCGCGGCGCTGCCCCATCCACTCGGGGCGCGGACCGCCTCGGCCGGGGCCGCCGGGCCCTCGGCCACCGAAGCGACCGGCACGGCCGCCACCGGGTCCGCCAAAACCACCGCGGCCGCCAAAACCGCCCGGGCCGCCGGGCCCGCCAAAGCCGGGGCCCCCGAAGCCGCCGCCGGGCGGCTGAGCGCCCCCAACCGGGGGGCCTCCAGGTTCCATACCAGGGCCTCCCACGCCGAACGCGCCGGGCCCGCCGATCATTCCACGCGAGCCCAACCCCTCGGCGATGGGCGGCGCGTCGAGCCCGCGGCTGAGGCTGCCGTTGAGCAGGAACGACTCGGTTGCGTTTTGCGCAAGCTGCGTGTCGGCCGAGTGATCCTGCGGCGCGGCCATCGCTTCGAGCGTCGCCATCTGATCGGTTTGCGTAATGTCGAGCGCACGGAAGCCCTGGCGCCCACGACCCGCCAGCGGTGTCGGCTGCGCGGGCGTGGCCGCCGGAGCGGGCAGCAACGCGAGATTCCATTGCAGGCTATCGCCGGGCTGGTTCCATTGCTGCTCGGCGCGGGCAAAGCCGAAGATCTCAACGCTGACTTTCCAGGCTCCGTCGGGCAAATCGGGAAAGACATAGGTACCGTCTTCCCCGCTAAAGGTGGTTCGCTGGTCGTCGCCTTGCACGGCAACGATACGCGCCCCGGGAATCGGCTGGCCCTGCGAACGCACCACGCCCCGCAAATCCGCGCCCCAAACGGCTGGGCACAAAAAAACCAGGCCAGCGATCCAACAGACTGCCTTCATGATGACTGTCCTCAGTGTATTGGGCGAAGGTCGGAGCACCTGTTAAAACGCCGTAAAATGCGCGGCATCCGGTGTCTCGCGCGGCCGCGTTCGGGGTCGAAACGCACAGGAGGGATACGCCGCTAGCACTCGGGACGGACCATTGGTACTCGCCGGATAAGGTCGTGAATTCGGTACAGTGAAGCGGCTATTGCGAAGAAGATGGTGCGGGAGCCGGTGATCGCGGCGAAGGATAGTAACCGGAACGGGTGAACACCTTCAGACCGCCTTTTTTGGTCTTGAGCTCGATCTTGCGGAATTCCTTCGAGTCGTTGGCTTCAGGCGTATAGCCGATGCTGTATTGGCTGCGCAGATCTTCCTGGATGCGGTCGAAGATCTGGTCGAGCGTGAGGTCGCCGGACAGTTTGTAGAGTTGGCCGCCTGTGTCCTCGGACATGCGGCGCAGCACTTTCTCGCCGTCGCGCCCATTGCCCATGCGGCCACCCATGACGCCTCCGAATCGCCCGAACCCCTGCCGGTCGGAGAAATAGACGCTGTAGATGATGCCGTCGACGCGGTGCACGGCTTCGATCGCCTCTTCGTCGGACACCTTGCTGCCAAAATCGACTCCGTCGGAAATCACGATGAGGGCCTTGCGCCCCGCCTGGTCTTTCAATACCTCGTCGGCAGAGAGGAAGATCGCGTCATAGAGCGCGGTTCCGATGCCTTGCGGATGCGAGGATCGAGGGCCTCGCGGACCTCGGTTGCCACCGGGCCATCCCGTATCTCCCGGCCCGCCGGGGATTCCACCGCCGGGGTAGCGGCCTCCGGAGCGGCCACCTGGATAC
Organism: Terriglobia bacterium; assembly: GCA_963824095.1. Taxonomy (GTDB): domain Bacteria; phylum Acidobacteriota; class Terriglobia; order Bryobacterales; family UBA6623; genus JBBDWJ01. The sequence continues at coordinate 668,990 of CAWGNS010000008.1, forward strand.
TGGCCACCTGGGTATTGGCCACCTGGGTATTGGCCACCCGGATATTGGCCTCCGGGAAACTGGCCGCCCGGGAACTGCATGTTGGGCTGCTGGTTCCAGCGTCGAGGCCGTGCGGGGGTCTTGAGCTCTCCGAGCGCGGCTTCGAGAAGTTTTTTCGAGTTGGTGAGATCTTGCAGCAGTTCGACCTCGATGTCGAACTTGATGACGAAGGCCTGGTCCTTTTCCCGCAGCACACGATCAAGGAAGCGGTAGCTGGCGGTGCGCTGCTGATCGAGCACGCGGCGCTGGCTCATGCTGGTATCCACCAATAGCCCGATCGTGAGGGGCAGATCCGTTTGCCGGGAGAAGTATTGGATGGTCTGTTCCTTACCGTCCTCTTTGAGGACGAAATCGTCCTTGGTGAGATCGTTGACCAGCGCGCCCTTCTTGTCGCGAACCGTGGCGATCACATTGACGACGCTAACGTTAGTGGAGAATACAGCTTCGTCCTGGCCGGGAGCGAACGCTGGCGCAACAAGCAGCAGCCACGGGAGAAGAACCCACAGCGGGCGATGCAGGCGAGGAAATTCCACGTCGGCTAATAGGACGCGGGCCGGCCTTGGGCCGTTCTGAGGACTTTGTAAAGGATTGGTTAACTCGGTTGACACCGGTCGCCAGGGGAGTCGGGCTCCTCGGTTTGACCGGCGCTCCCAAGAAATGGATACGTCTATTGAACGTAGACCGTTGTCTTGACCGGCGATGCGACGTCGCCCACGAACAGTTCGACCGTCACCGTGCCGCTGAGATCCGCGGGCAGCACCACGTTCAACTGCATCAGCCCGACGAGCCCCGGCGTGAGCCCGGCAAACAGGTAGTTCGCCTGCTCGCCGTTTACCAGGACGCGAACGGAGTGCTTGGGGCACGCGGGAACGGCGCGGCGCCCGGACCGGGCAGTCCGCTCATCAGCGCGGGTGTGACCACCCCCTGTCCGGTTGCGAACAGTTGCACGACGCTACCCCGGGCGGCTGGGTTCTGCTGCGTATTGAGTGTGTTGTCCTGATTGAGTACGGGAGAGAAAAGGCCGGGGTCGGCCGGGCGCACCCCAACGGTCACCGGACTGCTCGCCACGCCCTGGTATTCGACCTGGATGTCGACGCTTTCCAGGCCCGCAATTTCGAACGGCGCCTGTACGTTGACCTGATCGGATCGCACAAAGAACAGCGCGCCGGGAATGCCGTTGAACAACACGCGCACACCGGCCAGCGTCGAGGCGAGCTTGCCGCTGGAGGGCTCAAACGCGGTGGCGACCACGCCTTCATCGGGCCCTCCATTCTGTACGAACAGAGAGATGATCTCGCCCGGAGCGATGGCGGTTGCCTGGAAGGTCGCCGCATTGACCACGCCCGCGGCCGACAACGCCGGAAGGCGCCCGGACGGCAGCCAGGTTGCGCCGCCGTCGGTGGTCTGGAACACGCCGCCTCCCACCGTGGCGGCATAGAGCGTGCGGGCTTGCGTGGGATGCACCCGCAATGCGGATACCAGAAGCTCGCCCAGGCCGTTGTTCGCCAAGGTCCAGTTCTCGCCGCCGTCGCCGCTTTTGTAGATCCCGGAGTCGGTCGCGGCGTAGACTGCCGAACCGTCGTTGCGGTCGATCGCCAGGGAGGCGACGGCGACGGCGCCGTCATTCGGCAAGCCGCCTTTCAACAGCGCAAAATTCGACCCACCATCGGTGGTTCGTACAATCCCGGCCAAGCTGCCTACGAAAAACCGCTTGCCGTCGTTGGGGTCGACGGCGATGCGGGTCCAAGGAGTCGTTGCTTGCGGCCCGCCGAACCAACTTGAACCAGCGTCGGTCGACCAGACGACGTAGTAAGTGAGCGTGAAAGGGTTACGGGCGACGGCAAAGATTCTGTTGCCGTCGTTGGGGTCGATGTCGAGCGCGGTCACATCGAGACCAATCAGTTCTCCGTTGGAGCCGCTGACGTATTGAAAGCCCGCGCCGCGCTTCGTTACCCGGACTAGTCCGGGAGTGGTATAGCCATCGGTCAAGGTGCCGAAATACGCGGTTTCACCGTCGCTGGGATGGGTGGCGATCGCCAGGATCGGGGTTTGGGTGAGCAGCGCGGCCCAACTCTGGCCGCCGTCGGTGCTCTGCAGCAACGCCCCGTCGCCGGTCTGATAGGGGTTGACGGCGCCGGCGTAGACCAGATTGCCGAACTGCCCATCGTGCCGCAAGCTGCGGATCTCGAAGCGGTTCATTCCGCTGCGGGCTTCGCTCCAGGTGGCGCCGCCGTCCTGAGTCCGGAAAAGGCCGCCACCGGAGGTCGAGGCCAAGATACTCTTGCCGTCGTCGGGGTTCACATCCAACGCCCGTACGGTGGCGGCGTAAATACCCGTGGAACTCAACTGCCAGGAGCCGCCGTTGTCTTGAGTGCGATAGACACCCGTGCCGTTGAGTCCGGCAAAGGCCCCGCCGGGCACCGCTTCGAGGGTGAGGATCGGCGAGCGCGGCAGGCCGGTACTGGTGGCGTTCCAATCGGCGCCGCCGTCGGTGGTCTGAATCAGCCCGTTGTAGGCCGTGCCGGCATAGACGATCTGGTCGTTTTGCGGATCGACGGCCACGTCGAGGAATTGCGTGGAACCGAAAATCGGGTCCTCAAAACTGCCGCCGAAATCGCGGGAGCGTCGCAGCCCGGCCGACGTCGCCACCCATACCGTCCCGTGCGCGGATCGCGAAAATCCGACACTGCCGATCGCCGCGGTCGCCGAGAAAATCGTGGTCCATTGGGCGCCGCCGTCGACCGAGCGAACCATGCGCCCCGTGGCGCCGTCCGCGCTGAGGTTGGAAGCGAGCAGCCAGTTGGGGTCGACGGGCGAAACGCTGATGTCGGGGTAGGAACCGTCGGGAAGCCCCTGGCTCGAGGACGCCCAGCTTGCGCCGCGATTCAGGCTCTTGAAGATCTTTCCATCGGCGGTGCCGGCGTAGACGATGTCGGCGTTGCCCGGATCGCACTCGACCGAGAGGATGTTCTGATTTTCCAGCCCGCTGGCGACAGCCTCAAAGGGTCCGCCCGATTGCGAGCGATAGACACCGCTTGTGCCGGCCGCCGCGTAAACGACGTCGCGATTGCCGGCCGCTCGCGGGATATCGAGCGACGGCAGCCCTTCCCGCAGCACGTTCCAGGTCTGGCCAGCCGTCGAGCTGAAAAAGACGCCCTGGTCGGTGGCGGCGATCAGGACGCTGGGATCTCCAGGAACGACCTCCAGATCGGCGATGACCGCTCCGGGAGGCCCCCCTTGAGCGCTGAGCAGACTTAGGGAAAGAAGAAAGAGAAAAGTAAGACGTGACATGTATGGTGGCGACCGGGGCGAGCGCCGACGCAAGCCCCTCAGACTTTTTACGCCCGCGGCGAGTTGCCGGTTTCCGCCAAATGTTAAGTGTACGTAAACCCTTGGGCTATTCAAACCGGGGAAGCGCCCGTGGGACACCACCTCTAACGCTTCGGGGCCTGGGGTGTCCCGGGGCGTTCCCGCCCATTTCAGAACGCACGACTCCACTTTGCGGGATTGCGGGAAATCGGGCGGCATGCGTAGCGATTCGCTATTGGGGTGTGTCTAACAACTTCCGACAGGCCAGTTTCCCATAAGCGGTCGCGTCGGCAAGGAGGAAATCATGTTGAATTGGGCTTTTCTGTTCTTAATCGTCGCGTTGATCGCCGCGTTTCTGGGCTTTGGTGGAATCGCCGGGGCGGCGGCGGGGATCGCCAAGATCCTGTTTGTGATCTTTTTGGTGTTTTTCTTGATTTCTCTGGTGATGGGGCGATCAGGACGGGCTATTTGACGGGTTACGAAGGTACCGGTGGTTGGCGGGGCCCGAGGTAGAGCGATAGCAGGAACGTCCGCCGCACGCGGACGCTGCCGGCCGGAGGCCCGCGCCACATCGGCGCGGGCGGCGGCGCCTGCGATGGTGGGGCTCATGTTGGTTGCCGAAAGCCCACGAAGGACTTGCGGCTATCGCGGGCGTTGGTTCCCGGTCCGTCGATTCCCCGTCATTCCAAGGTCTTATCGATCGGGAATTTCCAGACCTGGAGGGCTTCGCCGAGCGCTCCGGCCGCGCGCATCTTAGCGGTGTCGCCGTAGAGTTTGTAGATACCGCGGGTGAAGTCGTATTCGCGGGGCAGCGGGCCCACGGCGACGAACTCGCGCGGGGCGAGCAGCGCCGCCGCTTCCGGCAGATCGGTCACCCGTAAAACATTGAGCAGGGGCACGTCATTCCAGTGCGTGGCGGGCGGGTCGTCGACGATGACGCGGCTAATGCGATCGTCGAGCGCAGCGGCGTACAGCGACAGCGCCGCCATGTTCTTGCGCCCGTAGAGCGATAGGGAGTCGGCCTGGATGCCCTCGGCCTCGGTGAGATAATCGATCGAGCGCAGGATGTCCCACACCTGCAGCGATTCGATCGTTCCGCCCATTAGCTCGACGGTCCGCTCGAGCGAGGCTTGGCGATAGCGGTCCATGGGGTAGTCGATGGCGCGCGGGTAGAGTGTCAGCACGACGTGGTTGGCGAGCGCGGGTAGAATGCGGTCCCAATCGACGGGGTAGATCACGTCGTCGGGGCCCTTGACGAAGATCAACACGGGGTAAGACTTGGCCTTGTGCCGCGGGATGAATAGCTCGCCTTGGACGCGGACGTCTTTTTCGGTGTTGAATTCCACGGCATAGCTGTCGGCATAGCGGCTGCTCCAGCCGTCGCGCTGTTTCTTCCAGACCTCGAACGGCGCCTTGGTGTCGGGGAACAAACGAAAGACCTGGTCTTTGAGTCCGGCGATGATCTGGGAGCGGCGCTTCTTCCAGGCATCGAGGCTCGAGGGCTGCTCCAGTTTGGCGGCCGCAATGAAGCGGCGGTCGATGCTCTCGTTGATGGCGTCGGGCGGATAGGCGTCGAGCACACGCAGCGCTTCGGGTTTCTCGCGTTCGATGTCGCCTTCGTCGAACGGCGTTGTGTCGCCCTTGAGCCAGCGCCCGATCCATTCGTCGGCCATCTTGCGGAAGGGCACGACATCGCTGTGAGGGACAGGGTAGTCGTATTCGGTGATCTTGTCGGCGGCGTTGTAGAGCTCGTAGATGCGGCGTACCCGCTCGTAGACGGCGTGGTAGCCGGCGGGCGGAAACATCGTGTCCTTTTGCGCGCTGATGATTCGCAAGGGCCGTGGGGCGATCAGCGCGCCCACCAGCGGCAGATCGGCCTGATAGGTGTTCGGGAAATAGATGCAGTCGCAGTTTTCCGCGAGCAGGTCAGCCTGCACCTGGTGGTCGACCGTCCAAGTGGCCGCGACCGGGACCGCGACCTGAATGCGCTCGTCGGCGGCGGCGGTGTACCACGAGATGGCGCCGCCGCCCGAGATACCGGTGACGGCGATGCGTTGGGCGTCCACCTCGGGGCGGGTTTGCAGATAGTCGATGGCGCGCATGGCGTTCCACACCTCGGGCCCCGCCGGCGTGTAGCCGAGCGAATACCAATACTGCATGTCGAGATCATGGGTGCCGTGATGGATGCCCGACAGCTCGCCGAATTCGATCGTGTCGATCAGCAGCGCGACGTAGCCGTGGCGGGCGAGCCAGATTCCGTGGTGCTGATACTGCACCTTGGCTCCCCAGGGCCCCGGCGAGTGCCCGCAAACGTAGAGCACTGTCGGAATCGGCTTGTCAACCTTGGGCGGCAGATAGAGATCGCCGGTGACGTAGAGCCCCGGCATACTTTGAAAGACCACTTTTTCGACGCGATATCCGTCGCGGTCGAGGGTTCCGGTGACGCGCGGTTGTAGCGGGGTGCGGGCGGGCAGCGGGTCGAGGCCGAGCATGGCCATGAATTGTCGCTTGCGTTGGGGCCGTTCGCGCTTCCAGTCAGCCAGGGTATGAATCTCGGAGAGATGCTCGTGCGTGATCTGCGCCGCACGGCGCTTGAGGTTCTGCTCAAACAGGTGGTAGCGCTCTTCGGCGGTATGCCGCCGCGGGGCCTCTTGAGCCCACACGATCGTTGCGGCAACCAGGAGCAACAGCCCACCGCGGCCACAGCGGATGAGGAACGAATTCCGGAAGCGCGGACTCCGGAAGGACGGGGTGAAGGGCCGTTGCATGCGGCGAGAACCTCCTGAGCAAATTGTATCCGGCGGCGGCGCATGGATCGCCGCGAACTACCGGAGGCGGCAAAAAAAAGGCCGGGTCGTGGGGCGACGACCCGGCGCAGAAGCGAGTGGGTAATATCTCCAACCCGCCGGTAGGTAATCCTTTGTCGATCAGTAGTCGAAGCGCAGCGCGAACAACATCGCGCGGCCCGACTGGGCACTGGTCACGAGACCAAAGCTGCCCCCGTTGATGTTGGTGCTGGGGTTGTTGAAATTCGGACGGTTGAGAGCGTTGAACATCTCCCAGCGGAACTGCATACGGGAGCGCTCGTTGGAGCCGACGAAGAAATTTTTCGCCAGCACGAAGTTCCAGACGACCTGGCCGGGCCCGGTCAGGATATAGCGGGCGGAATTGCCATAGAACCCGCGTCCGGTAGCCGGCAGCAGGAAGGCGCTGGAGTCGAGCACCGGAATGCGCGCTTCGATGTTGTCGCGCATGCTGCCGGCATCGAAGTTGCCGTCGCCGATGCGGTCGGGCCGGCCGCCGAATTGGTTGGTGTTGGCGGGGTCGTTGCCCGAGAACGAAGGGCTCAGGCGCTGGCCGGTGAGCATCGTGGTGATGCCCGAAACCTGCCAGCCGCCCAGGATGCCGTTGGCGACCGCGGGCATTTCGTTCAAGAAACGCTGGCCGCGGCCCACCGGCAGCTCGTAGCCGTAGCTGAAGCGAAGCTGTTGGCGGCGATGGTTGGGGTCGTCGGCCCGTTCCAGAGAGCGCTGATACTGGTTTTGCTGTGCGCCCGGAGCAAACCCGCTGAGCCTCACATCGGTGAGCGCTTTGGCCCAGGTGTAGTTGATGTTGTACCAGAGCCCCTGGCTCAAGCGGCGGTCCGCCTGAATGGTCAGGCCGTGGTAAATCGACGAGCCGCCGGTCTGGATCAGCGCCGCCGAGTCATAACGGGCGTAGGGCCGGCGGTCGAAGCTGAACGGCGTGGTGCTGGGCCGCAGCAGGTTGAGGTCGTCGGTGAAGGGGATGTTCTCCGCCTTGGTGCCGATGTAGCCGATGTCGACCGCGGTGCCCCAGATCTGGCGTCCGACCGAAAGGCTCCACTGCTGCGAGCGCTCGTTCGGGAAGCGGCGGCTGACGCCAGTGACGCTCTGGATGCCGGAGAAATCCGAGGTGGCGACGAACGGATTCGGGAAAGTGATCGTCGGATCGTTCTCGTTTTCAAGCTGGAACGATTCGGTCGACTGCCAGGGGCCACCAGTGGCGTTGAGGCCGATGGAGCCGGGCCAAGGCGTCGTATACATGCCCCAGGCCGCGCGCACCACCGTGGTGGCGTCATCGAAGGGCCGTATCGCCAGACCCAGTCGCGGGCTGAAGTTGTTGCGGTCGGTCTCCATCAGGGCGCGCGTCGGGTATCCCGCTTGAGAGGCCGGGGTGATCGACAGCGTCTGCGCCACCGCCGGCACCAGGTCGGGCGGCAGCGAAGTGCCCGCCGTCACAATCCCCCCCGTGTCGGGGTCGAAGGTGAACATACGGTCGAACTTTTCCGTCCAGGGCGTCTGGTATTCGTAGCGCAGGCCGTAGTTGAGGGTGATGCGCGGACTGATCTTGAAATCGTCCTGGAAGTAGACGCCGAACAACGTTCCGCGCGGGTAGGCGTTGGGCCGCGGGATGCTGCGTTGAGCCGAGCTCAGATAACCCAGCAGGAAATTCGCGTAGTTGAAATCGCTCAACCGGTCGTCAAAGCCAAACGCGCCGCGCTGCGATTGCGGTGCCTGCTGATCGTTGACCTGGAAGCGGCGCACTTCTCCGCCGTAGCGGAAGTTGTGGCTGCCGTGGTACCACGAGACGTTGTCGACGATTTGATACGTGTTCTGCGCCTGATAGGTTCCGGTAGCCCAGGTATCGGTTCCCTGAAAGCCGATGGCGCCCCCAAAGCTGAACGAGGGCATGCCGCCGAGCGCCAGCAGGCCGTTGGGGTTTTGGATGCCCTGCAGGCCGATACGTTCGACGATCGTGGCGTCTTTATTGGGCTCGTCCCAGTGGCCGAAATCGCGCGTGTAGCCGAATTTGAATTCGTTGACGACGTTGGGGCTGAAGGTGTGCGTGTCGGAGAGCACCAGGTTCTGGCCGGGGTGATTCCCCTGCCAGGCGCCATCGCCGTATTGCAGGTTGAGGACGCCGGGATAGGAGTCCTTGTTGTTGACCACGTAGGAAAAGCGGCCGAAAAAGTTGTTCTTCTCGGTGATCTTCTGGTCGATGCGCGTCGACCAGACGTCGGAATCGAAACGCCCGCCAGGGTCGCCGGTGAGGTTGCGGTCGAGGCCGTAGACGCCTTCGCCGGGGCGGTTGGGGCTGGGGTAGATGATGTCCTGAACGGCTTGCGAGACGGAGCTGAGGCGGTTAGAGGGCAGCCGGTTGTTGGCAAAGGGCTGGCCACTGAGCGGGTCGGTCAACTGGATGCGATCGGCCTCGGGAATGGAGGAGTCCATCAGGGCCGAAAAGTCTCCGTTCCGAAACGCGTCGGTGGGCACCGAGACGAACTGGCGGCCGCCGATGCGATAGCGCGCACCGCTATAACTGAAGAAATAGAAGGTCTTGTCGCGGCCGTTGTAGAGATGGGGAATCACGACCGGCCCACCATTGTTGAGCATGAAGATGTTGTGGTTGGTGAACTCGGGACCTTCGGCATCCTGCCAACTGCGGGCCGAGAACTTGTTGTTGAAATTGCCCCAGTAAAACGAGCCGTGCAATTCGTTGCTGCCGGACTTGGTGACGGCGGCGAACTGCGCCACCGAGGGGTACTCGGCGGAGTTGTTGGCCGTCATGATCTTGATTTCCTGGAAGTTCTCGACGTCGCCGGCGACGAAGCCGTTGGGACCTTGCGCCGCGTCGAGCGGCAGGCTGGCGGAGATGCCGTCGGCGGTGAAGTTGTTGGCCGTGCCGCGCGCGCCGTTGACCAGGTAGCCGGACTGAATGCCGGCCGTCACGTTGGTGACGTTGGCCCAGCCGCGGCCATAGATGCTCAGCGGCAGTTCTTTGTAGTCGCGCGCGGTCTTGATGTTCGACAGCGAGGCCTGCTCGGTCTCGATTTGCGAGGTGCCGCCTTCGACGGTGATGGTGGTGGCGATATCGCCCACCTCAAGCATGGCGTCGACCCGCTTGGCCTGGCTGCTGTTGAGGTCGATGCGCGTGCGGCTGAAGGTCTTAAAGCCCGCGCTCCGCACCGTCACCTCATAGAAACCGGCTTCCAGTCCGGCGATCCGGTAGTCTCCGGAGGCGTTGGTGGACATGGTCCGTTCGGTATTGGTGGCTTCGTTTTTGACGATGATATCGGCCGCGGGCACGGCTGCTCCCGAGGCATCGGTTACGGTTCCAAGAAGCGTGCTCTGAGACGCCTGCGCGTAGAGCACGCCCGAACTAACCCCCGCCAGCAGAATGCCAAGGCATACCGCCAGCGCTACGAAAAGCGACTGTCGCATGAAAACAATGTCCTCCCGAAGACTGTTCCCCCTGAAACACGGCCGGGCGGCCAGGAACAGTTATTTTAGTGACTGAAATATTCTATTTCGCTAGGATACTGCGAGTCAGAAGCGGAGTCAAGAGCGTTTTGGAGATTTCGGCAAGCCGGCCGCGGGCACCCTGGCCGGGGGACCCGGTCAGGCGGTGAGGCTGCTGCCGAGAGGCGCCCAGGCCGGAGTGCTCTCTTCGTGGTCGAAGCGGTGAAAGAACCGGTCGAGGACGACGGCGACCGAGCCCAACAGGGCGGCGTTAGCACCGTTGGCGGAAGGGTAGATGTGCAGTCGCGCCAGCAGGTAGGGGGCGACACGGCTTTGCACGGCGCTCATCAACGGGCCGCGAACGAGGTCCCAGCCCTCGGCGGCATAGTCGCCGAGCACGATGGTGTCGGGGTTGAGCGCCCAGATCAGGTTGACCAGGCCGGCGCCGAGCTCGGCGGCCGTCTGCTGCACGGCGCGAACGGCGGCGGGATTGCTTTCCCGCGCCAGCCGTACGACCTGCTCCGCCGAGGTCACCGCGGTGCCGTTCGACCGCGAGCCGGCGTACTCGTGATAGAGCCGGATCAGCGCGAAGTCGGCGGCGTACTGTTCCCAACACCCGACGTTGCCGCAGGGGCAGGGCCGGCCGCCATCCAGATGCAGGCTGACGTGGCCGAACTCGGCGGCCGCCGCCGAGCCGGCATGTAACAGGTGGCCGTTGATGATGACCCCGGTGCCCAGGCCGGTGTGCAGGCAGACAAAGACGAAGTGGTTCCCCATGTTGCGTTCGGGGGAGAACCAGCGTTCGGCCAACGCCGAGAGTTTTGCGTTGTTTTCGCAATGAAAACGCACATCGAGGCCGTTGGAGAGGATCTCGCCGGCGCGCACGTTGACCCAGCCGAGGTTCTCGGCGGCCTGCACGATGCCGGTGGAGGAATCGACCGAGCCGGGCACGGCGACGCCCACTCCCAGCACGTTGTCGCGGCCGTGCTCGAGGACCACGGCGCGGATCGCGTGGTGAATGCGGCTCAGAAAAAGCCGCGGATTGGGGTGCCAGGCGATCGACTCGCAGCTCAGAATCTTTCCTTCCAGATCGGCGGCGGCGACGCGCGATTCAGCCAGCGAGATTTCCACGCCCACAACCACGCGGGCGTCCGAGCGCAGGTACAGCCCGGTCGGCTTGCGGCCCACTTGCGCATGGTTGGCGGACTTCTTCTCGACCAGCAGTTTGTGCTTCTTGAGGCGGCCGACAACGTAGGTGAGCGAACTGGGCGACAGCCCGGTAATGCGCGCCACGTCGAGACGCGAAACCCCAGGATTGCTGCGAATCACATTGAGAACCAGGCGTTCGTTGGCTTGGCGCAGTGTGGATTTGCGTAGGGCCCCCGAGGTCGTGAAAGTGACTGCGGACATGGCAGTGAGTTCCGGTTACAAACGTCGTTGCCCCAGACGTTGCGGACTGGGACGATGGGGCACGGAGCCAGGGCCGCAACCGCCGATCTGCAACTCGGCCTGGGCTCGCACCAGCGGGGCATCGCCAACGGTCCGGCCGGCACGAGCCGATATAGGCGCGCGCGGCAATCCCGGCGCACAAGGCGGCAAGGCTCCCCCTCCTGGACTACGAATTATTTCAGTAAGTGTAATTACTGTCAAGCCGCATACGTAGTAACTCTCTCCGGGAGGGTCACGGGAATCCGGCGCGCTCGTGCGGCGGTCGTCCAAGGAACAAGTATACTCCTGCTGGCGTACGACTCCGCGATCGCGGGGCCAGTGCCGCCAGCGCTTCCCGCCGCGCCCGCAGCGAGTCTGGACCGCGCCATATCGAGGGATTCGAGGGCATGCCGCGAAAGCGAGGTCGGAACCGGCGAGGTGGTTCAACAATCGCAACTTGCACCGCCGAAACGTGTAAGTGCGACGGGAACAATCCGGCGTTTTCGATATCATTGGGTGGTGAACTACAGGGGCTTGCGGGGCGGTTCGAGCGACGACGGGAACGACGCATGGCGCATGCCTAAGGCGTTTCGACACGTTCAGGCGACTGCCCTGCTGCTGGCGGCGATCGCGACGTTGGCGCAGGCCCAGGAGTGGCACTACACCTCGGGAGACGCGGGCGGCACAAAGTATTCCGAGCTGAAGCAGATCGACCGCGGCAACGTGCGGAAGCTTCGCCCGGCGTGGATCTTCCACACCGGCGACGTCAGCGACGGCACGAAATGGCGCACGCGGAGCGCATTTGAGGCCACGCCGCTGGTCGTGCGCGGCGTGATGTACGTGACGACCCCGTTTTCGCGGGTGATTGCCCTCGATCCGGAGACGGGCCGCGAGCTGTGGAGTTTCGACCCGCGGCTGGACCGCACCGAGTCGGCCAACCTGTTTATCAATCGCGGGGCGGCGTGGTGGTCCGACGGCCGCAACAACCGCATCTTTCTGGGCACTCTCGACGGCCGCCTGTTTTCGCTGGTGGCCGAGACCGGCAAGCCCGACGAGTCATTCGGCGCAAGCGGATGGGTCGATCTGCGCCAGGGCGTGGCCGGCGATTTCCCCAATCAGCGGATCGGAATGACCTCTCCCCCGCTCGTCTACAAGAACCTGGTCATCTGCGGATCGCTGGTTCCGGACGGAGAGCCGCGCGGGCCGTCGGGCGATGTGAGGGCCTACGACGCTCGGTCGGGCAAATTGGTCTGGACGTTCCATACCGTGCCGCGAGGCGATGAGTTCGGCGCGGACACCTGGCCCGAGGGGGCGCGCGAGAAACGCGGCGGATTGAACGCCTGGGCTCCGCTTTCGGTCGACCAGGGGCGCGGCATACTGTTTATCCCTTTGACTTCACCCGCGACGGACTACTACGGGGGCGACCGCAAGGGCAACGACCTGTTTGGCAATTCGCTGGTCGCCGTGGATGCCGCCAGCGGCAAGCGGCTGTGGCACTTCCAGACCGTGCACCACGACACCTGGGACTACGATCTTCCGGCGCAGCCCGTGCTAGTGCAGGTCCACAAAGGGGGCAAGACGATCGATGCCGTGGTGCAGGTGACCAAGACGGGATTCACGTTTATCTTTGACCGCGTCACCGGCGAGCCCGTGTTTCCGATCGAAGAGGCGCCCGTCCCGGCCAGCCAGACGCCCGGCGAGCAGTCCTCGCCCACTCAACCCCGGCCGGTGAAACCGCCGCCTTACCTGCGGCAGGGGATGACCGTCGACGAGTTGACGAATGTGACGCCGGAGTCACGCGCCTACTGTGCCCAACTGATCCAGGGCGCGGTGTTCGGCAAGATTTTTACCCCGATCGGCCTCAGGCCGACCGTTCTCTTTCCGGGGACCAACGGCGGCGCGAACTGGGGCGGCGCATCGTACGATCCGCAGACGCATACGATCTACGTCAACTCCATGGACGTGGGCATGATGTACCACATGGTGGCGCGGCCGGCGGATGCGGAAATCCCCTACCGGCAAAGAGGGTCGGGGTCGCCCAACTCCCGCTTCTGGGACCCCGATCTGCTTCCCTGCCAGCAGCCTCCCTGGGGCGCGCTCACCGCGATTGATCTGGACCAGGGCAGCTTCCGGTGGCGCTCGGTATTGGGCGTGGTCGACAAGTTGATCGCGCGCGGGCTTCCGCCCACCGGCGCGCCCAATCTCGGCGGTTCGCTGACCACCGCGGGCGGATTGGTTTTCATCGGGGCGACCAACGACAGCCGCTTCCGCGCTTTCGACAAAGACACCGGCAAACAATTGTGGGTCACCAAGCTGCCGGCCAGCGCTCATGCCTCGCCCATGACCTTTCGTGGGGAAAAGAGCGGCCGCCAGTATATCGTTGTCGCGGCCGGCGGCGGCAATAAGTATAACGAGATGTTTTCGGATTCGTTGATCGCTTTCGCACTGCCGACGGATGCGGCCGACGCGCCGCCGCTGGTGAGTTACTCCAAGGCCGTGGCGCGTGAAGCAGAGGTGGTTGCCGCGCCCAGAGTCGAGGGCGGCAAGGAAATGTTCGACCACCAACGGCATGCGGCGCTGGAATTGGAGTGCACCCACTGCCACAAAGATGCGGCGACGGGAGTGCGCGCGGGGTTCCCGGCCGCCTCGGTTTGCCTGGCGTGCCACAGCAGCGGGAATCGCGACAACGAGGATATCCGGAAGCTGGTGGCGATGGCCCCCGACAGCGAGGTGGTTCCCGAGACGCCGGTCTATCGGCTGCCCGATTTCGTGTTTTTCCGGCACAGCGCCCATGCCGCAAATGGCCTTAGCTGCGCGAGGTGCCACGGCGAGGTTCCGACGCAGTCCCGGATTCAGGCCGTGCTTCCGATGAAGATGGCGGCGTGCGTTCAATGCCACCAGACGGAAAAAGCTTCCGTGGCGTGCACGACTTGCCATGAGCTGAGCCAGTAGGTTGCGCCTGGCATCCGTGGAAACTTCGCTCTGCGCTTCGACCGCCCTTCGGCCCACTGGCTCACGCGCGCGGCTCTGATTTCGCGCTTCGCTTCTGCGCCGAGGTCTGGTTGGCTGCAGAGCGGCCTTGTAGCCGCGAAGGGGTTTACTGCCGCGAAGGTGTTTTGTTGCCGCGAAAGGGCCGCCGCCCTCAGGTTTCATTCGCAGCGTAGTGCGACCACCGGCGAGATTCGGGTGGCTCGGCGGGCTGGCAGGTAGCCGGCGAGCGCCGATGCCGCAACGAGTACGGCGGTGGCGGCGATCGACACGGCCGGGTCCATCGGGGGAACTCCATAGAGCTGCGACTCGATGAGCTTGCCGATGGCCAGCGCCAGCGGCGCGCCGATCAGCACGCCGACAGCCGCCAGCAGCAACGCTTCCCGCAGCACGAGTTGGAAAATGCTGCCGCGCTGCGCGCCGAGCGCCATGCGAACCCCGATCTCGTGGGTGCGCCGCGCCACCGAAAAAGCCGCCACTCCGTAAAGCCCGATCGCGGCCAGCAGCGTCGCCAGCGCGGCAAAGGCCGCCGACAGACGCGCGAACAGGCGCTCGATGTAGTGAGTTTCCTCGACCTGGTGTTCGACCGTTTTCACGTCGAAAACCGCCAGCGCGGGGTCGATGTCGCGAACGGCGTCCAGAGCCCCGCGAGCCAAGGTTTCGGGTTCGCCGCGCGCGCGGAGATAGAAGGCCAGGTGGCTCAGGGTTTGGTCCTGCAACAGCGGCCAGTAGGTCCGCGGCCAGTCGTCTTCCTTCAGATCGGTTTCCTTGTGGTCCTTGACGACGCCGACGATCTCAAACGGCAGCGGCGGCTTATCCAGGAAGGAGCCCAAATGGCGGCCCAGGGCGCCGGCCGGGGAATCGCAGAAGCGCTTCGCAAAGGTTTCGTTCACGATGACGACCTTGGGCGACCCTAACCTATCGCGCTCGGTGAAATCGCGGCCGGCGAGCAAGCCGATTCCCAGCGTCGAAAAGAAGCCGGGCAACACCTGGTTGGCGCCCGCCTGCATGTTTTCTCCCGGCTTGGGTTCATAGCCTTCGATCTTGATCGTGTTTTGGGCGTCCGCGCCGGCGAGGACGGGGACCTCGGCGGCGCTCGCGGACACGACGCCCGGGGCGAGCGCGAGGCGGCGTTGCAGATCGAGGGCGAGCCGCCGCGATTGCTCGGGCTTGTAGCGTTGCTCGAACGGGTTGACCGAAAACGACAGCAGATGTTCCACGGCGAGGCCCGCATCCACATCGAAGATCTTGTGCAGGCTCTTGCCGAAAAGCCCGGCGATCGCCAACAGCATCAGCGAGAGCGCCACCTGGGCGACCACCAAGGTGCGGCGAAGCCGCGTCTGCGCCCGCCCCAGCGAAACCGAGGCAGCCTCGCTCTTGAGCGCGTTCGCCGAAGCCGCGCGCGTCGCCTGCAAAGCCGGCCAGAGACCAAACAACAGCGCGGTCACGATGGCGAGCGAGGCGGCAAACGCCAGGATGCGCCCGTCCGGCGCAGTCTCGAACACCAAACCCAGACGGTCGGCGGGGATCATGCGCACCAGCAGGCCGGCGCCGGCGCGCGCCACCAGCAGCCCCAGAGCGGCGCCCGCGGCGGATAGCAACAGGCACTCCATCAGAACCAGGCGGATCACGTCGAACCGCGAAGCGCCCAGCGAGCAGCGCACGGCGATCTCTTTCTCGCGCTTGCCCGAGCGGATCACCAGCAGGTTCGCGACATTGACGCAGGTGATCAGCAGCAGCACGCCGACCATCGCCAACAGGATGTGCAGCGGTGTAGCGACCAGTCCGCGCGCCCCCTCGAAGCCTTGCGACGCCGCGGTGAGCTCCAGCGTGTTCTTGAGATACTTCCCGGCGGTATCCGCGCTGCGGGGATGCGCCGCGAGGTCCCGCCGCAAGACGCCCGCGTAGGGAATCATCAAAGCCGCCTCGGCCGTTCGAGGCTGGGCGTCCGGCGCCAGGCGGGCGAAGATGTTCAGCCAGATACTGTCTCGCCGGTCGCGCTGATCCCAGGTCGGGCTTACCACGCCGTTCATCTGCAACGGAACGAAGAGGTCCGCCGGACTGAGCGTCTCGAATCCCGCAAAACCGGGTTGCGCCACGCCGATCACCGTCAGCGGAAATCCGTTGAGAAGGATCTTGCGGTTCAGGATCGAAGGGTCCGCGCCGAACTGGTTCTTCCAATAGGCGTAGCTCAGCACCGTCCACGGCTCGCCGTCCCGTTCCTGGTCGTCCTCGGGTAGCAGCACGCGGCCAAGGGCTGCCTGAACCCCCAAGACCTGGAAGTATCCGCCCGAAACCACCTCGACCATGGCGCGATGCACGCCGGAGCCGCCATCCACCGCCACGTTTTGCTCAAACCGTGCCGCGATGCCCGAGAGCGCATCGGGTTTGGCTGCCTCGAGTTCGCGAAACATCGGGTAGGAAAAGGACTCCTTCCACCCGTTGGTGGATCCCCCGATGAACTGGCCGTCCCACTGGAGCAGCTTCAACCGCGACGGGTCTTTGACCGGGAGCAGCCGCAACAACGCCTGGTCGGCGATCGTGAAAATCGCGGTGGCGGCGCCGATGCCAAGCGCTAGCGAGAGCACGGCGACCACGACGAAGCTGGGGTTGCGCGCGAGCGAGCGCGCCGCGTAGCGCAGGTCTTTCAGCCAGCCTTCCAATGTTGCCAGAGGATGCATTTCGTAAACGGTCTCTTTGAGTTGGGTGACGTTGCCGAGGTCGCGGCGCGCCGCGTCGTGCGCCTCCCGCGGATTCACGCCGGCCTCGATGCGGTCCTGCTGTTCGAGTTCGACGTGGGCGGCCAGTTCGCGGTCCAGGTCCGGGTCGACTCGCGGCTTTCGGAACGGCCAACGCATCTCAACCCTCCTCGACAGGCCACATCACGCGCGCCACGCCTTCGAACAACTGCTTCCACTTGGACTCCTCGGCGGCGAGACGCTTCCGCCCCTGGGGAGTGAGCCGGTAGAAGCGCAATTCGCGATTGCGTTCCTTGCTCTTCTCCCAGCGGGCCGAGATCAGGCCCTCGGTTTCCAAGCGCCGCAGCGCGGGGTAAAGCGAGCCCGTCTCCACCTGCAAGGCATCGTCGGAGGTGCGCTGAATGTGCTTGGCGATGGCGTGGCCGTGGGCGGGCCCGAAGACCAGCGTCCGCAGAATCAGCATATCGAGGGTGCCCTGGACGAGGCGGGTTTGACTGTTTGCCATCGCGCTTCTTGAGTGTAGTTAATCTACTGTAGATTATCAACTCTATAGGATTCGGTCCGGCCGCCACGGCTCTGGCGGGCAGAGTGGGAGGTTCCATCGGTGGCTCTAGGCCGTTCCGAACAGGTTAGCGAGAGAGAACACGCGACAAGCGCATTCCCGGGGGGCACTGGAGGGTTTGCAGCGAGACACGTGCGGACTGAGCGCGACAAGCCACCGCTTGCTTACGCGCGCGGCTCGGATTGCCTACGCGCGCGGCTCGGGGCAGGGTAGATCCGGGTTGCGGTGTCTTTGCGACAGTCCGCTAGCGCGGGTGGTTGCCGGCCATCCGGGTTAACTGCGCGGCAATGTTGGCGGCGCGCAGGCCGAACTTGTCGAGCAGTTCGCCGGCCATTCCCGATTCACCGAAGACGTCTTGCATCCCGATGCGGTATACGTGCCTTGGATAGCGCGCCGCGACGCATCCCGCCACGGCTTCTCCCAAGCCTCCAAGGATGGAATGCTCCTCGGCGGTGACGAATCCGCGGGTTTCGCGCGCGGCTTGTTCGAGGACTTCCTCGTCGAGCGGCTTGACCGTCGGCATGTGAATCACGCGCACGGAGAGGCCCTGCGCGGCCAGCATTTCGGCGGCTTGCAGTCCTTCGCTGACCATGATGCCGGTGGTCACCACGGTGAAATCGCTTCCCGGGCGCAAAGTTTTGGCCTTGCCGATCGTGAAGCCGTCGTGAATCGCCGGCACGACCGGATAGTGATCGCGCCCCAGCCGCAGATAGACAGGGCCGTTCATCGCGGCGGCGGCATGGGTCGCCAGCCGCGCTTCTTCGTAGTCGCCGGGCACCAGCAGCGTCATATTCGGAAACGCGCGGATGATCGCGATATCCTCGTTGGCCTGGTGCGAGGCGCCGTCGCCTCCGGTGGAAATGCCGCAGTGCGACGCCCCGATCTTTACATTCGTTTTGGGGTAGGCGATCGAGTTGCGCACCTGGTCGCCCGCGCGGCAGGTGGCGAATACGCCGAAGGTGGTGGCAAAGGGAATCCATCCCTCGATCGCCAGGCCGGCGGCGACCGACATCATATTGCCTTCCTGCACGCCGCAATTGAAAAAGCGGTCCGGGTACGCCTTTTCGAAATCGCAGGTCTTGGTGGCTTTGGCGACGTCGCAGTCGAGCACCAGGATGCGCGGATCTTGGGCTGCCAGCTCGATCAGGGCGTCCGCATATCCCTGACGCGTTTGATCACGCTCCAAGACTCAGCTCCTCCATGGCCCGTTGGTATTCGTCGGCGGTGGGCGGCGCGCCGTGGAAATGCGCATTGTTCTCCATGAACGATACGCCTTTCCCTTTGGTGGTGCGGGCGACGATCATCGTCGGCCTTCCCTCGCTGTGGCGGGCTTCCTCGACGGCCGCGGTAATCTCGTGAAAACTGTGGCCGTCGATCGAGAAGGTGCGCCAGCCGAAGGCTTCCCATTTGGGCGCGAGCGGATCGAGGGGCATGACGTCTTCCGAGTTGCCGTCGGTCTGCTGGTAGTTGCGGTCCGTGAAGGCGATGAGATTGTCGAGCTTATATTTGTTGGCGAACATCGCCGCTTCCCAAACCTGGCCTTCCTGGCTCTCGCCATCTCCGCAGAGAACAAAATAGTGCTGCCGCTCGCCCCGGAGCTTGGCGGACAACGCCATGCCCGCGGTGGTCGAGATGCCCAGGCCGAGCGTGCCGGTGGAAGCCTCGATGCCCGGTGTTTTCGGGGCGTAGGGATGGCCTTGCAAATACGAGCCGGGGCGCCGGAAGGTCCGCAGGTCTTGCTCGGGAAAGTAGCCGCAATCGGCCAGCACGGCGTAGATCACCGGCGTGCAATGTCCCTTGGAAAGCACGAAACGATCGCGCTCGGGCCAGTCGGGGCGCCGGGGATCGTGCCGCATGAGGTGATAGTAGAGGGCGACCAGCAGCTCGGTCGCGCCGAGGCTGCCGCCGACGTGGCCGGAGTTGGCGCGGTATACCATCTCGACGATGCTGCGCCGGATCACACCCGACTTGGCTTCGAGGAAGGCCAGCTTTTCGGGGCCGATCGCGCTCATCGGCCGCTCTCGCCGTTCCGCGACAGTTCGGGGTTGAGGATCACCTTGATGGCGGAGCCGTCCATGGTCAGGCGAAAGCCTTCGCTGAACTGCTCGAGCGGAAGCTCGTGCGAGATCATCGCGTCGATATTGAGTTTGCCTTCGGCGAGCAGGCGCACGGTGCGCTGCCACGAGGTCCACAGATAGCCGTAGGTGCCAATGACGGTCAGCTCCTTCATCATGATGTTTCCAAATGCGGTTCGGATGACGCCGGGGTGAACGCCGACCGAGACCAGCGTACCCTGCTTGCGGACCACGTTCCAGCAGGCATCGAGCGACTTCTCGCTGCCGGCCGCTTCGTAGACGATGTCCGCGCCGGCACCGCCGCTCAGATCGGCCACCACCTCGGCGAGATCCTGTTCATCGACATTGACGACGACGTCGGCGCCGATCTCGCGGCCACATTGCAGGCGGGACGCATCGCGCCCCAGGCCGGCCAGCACAACGCGGGCCCCTTCCAGCTTGGCCACCTGCGCGGTGAGCAGCCCGATACAGCCCGGGCCCGACACAACCACGAGATCGCCGGAATGCACTGTGCTGCGCTCGATGACGGCGTGAACCGCGACCGAAATCGGTTCGCCCAGCGCGGCGGCGCGGAACGAGACGCTATCGGGCAGTTGGTGACAGCGGTGCGCGTCGATGCAAATGTAGTCGGCGAAAGCGCCGTCGATCATGTAGCCCGCCGACAAACGGCGAACGCACATGAACGGATTGCCGGCTAGGCAGTAGTAACAGGCGCCGCAGGTCTTCGCAGGGTTGGACGCCACGACGCGGTCGCCCGGCTGAAAAGCGCTCACGTGCGAGCCCACGGAAACAACCGTTCCCGCCCATTCGTGCCCCAGCACCACCGGCGGCCGGCAGGTCCAGTTGCCCTGAACGATGTGAATATCGGTGCCGCAGATGCCGCAGCCGGCCACTTTGATCTTGACCTGCTCGGAATCGGGCTCGGGCTCGACCCAATCCAACAGTTCGAGATGGCCTTCCCCGGGCTGTGTCTTGACGATCGCTTTCATTTGCAGGGTTTCCTGTTTGCCGCCGCCGGGAGAGTGCAACTCCCGGAGCATGGCGGAAGCCAAACCATCCTCCACCCTATCCGACACGGCGTGAGGCGGGAAGTAAATTACCGTAATTCGAGCGGGGAATCAGGTTACCGGGAGTTCGAAATATTCGATGCAATCGACAGCAGTAACTTCGTCGTCGACGTTCAACGTATCCACCTGCATCAGCATCTGAAAGCCGGCCGGCAGCTCGTTGCTGGGTTTGACGTGCATCTGGCCGATCAGCTCGTGCACTTTGTCGTTGAGGGTGAGCAGGTGCCCGGCGCCTTCGATGGCGCGGCCGTGATTGGCGGCGATGATGGTGACCGCCCGGCCGGCGACCAGCCCGGGCCGGCGCGTGACCACGGCGTACTCGGTCATCCGCGGCAGCCGGCCGTCCTGGTAGCGGGTGCCCTTGAAAACGCGCTTTTTCTTCGCGGAACGCTGGTAGATACAGTCGGTTCCGGTGAGCAAGGGGTAGTCCCCTTGCAGCGATTCCAGAAACTGGTTGGTGCGCGGGCTGCCGAGCAGGATCAGATTGCTCTGGCTCAGCTCATGCCACGTCGCGTTGCGGGAGTTGCGCGTTTCGACCGGGATGTTGAGCTCGTGGAACATGCGGGTCATCGACAGCAGGCAATGCATCTCGCCGGCGGAGAGGTAGTGAAAGACGGGGCGTACTTCGTCGGCCGTAACCCCGGTAAAGCGATTCGGGATTTCGTCCTGTCCAGCGGGCAGGTGGTTGATGTTCCAGTCCCGAAAGAAGCGGCCCTTGTCGTCGCGAAAAAACAATGGTTCGGTGTAAACAATGATATTGGCGGCGCTGCCGGAAAAGTACGGCCTCCAGAATCGCGCCAACGAGTTCACGCTGCGCTTCGCCGGCCGCGAATCCCGGGGCGCCTCGGAAAATACCAGGCGGTATTGCCCGCGCGGTATTTCCATCCAGATTTTTTCCGGCCGGCCTTCGGTTCCGAAGTACGACTGCAGGCGCTCGCGGACGCTGCCGAGACTGACGCGAACGATGGGGTCGGTGCGCGGATCGAAGCTGTCGGGCCGGCCCATCGCGTTCACCGCGATGTCGTATTCCTTGGGGGGGAGAGCCGCGGGATCGGCCGAGCGATCGGCAAGAAAACGCAGAATTCGCTTCAAGCTGTCGGCATGAGCGAACTGGCGGCTGGTGAGGATGCGCCGCAGAAGCTGCTCATGGGCCTCCTCGAGCTTCCCGCCTCGATGTTCCGGGGGTGTGCCGCTGTCCATGGAGCATCCCATTCTAGCGGAACGGGTCGCGAGCGCACCATGACAGCCGAGCCGGGGGCGCGATGCTGAAATACAACAAAAAGTACCGTTTCCGATCTAGCCGCGATCGTTGGGGTGGGTTTTGGACTTGCTAGAGGCCCTTCGAGCGGCGCGAACTGGGGACCATGCCCGCGCCAGCGCCATGCCGGCACGAGCGTCCCGCGATCGCTGGGAAAGGAGAGAGTTCAGCGGGCTTTCTTCCCCGTGTAGCAGCCCAGCTTGTCGAGCGCGCCGCGAAAGTAATTGCGGGCGTCGACGTAGCGCTCGTCGACGGTGTCGAGTCCGCCGAGTTGGTGGCCTTTGACGATGATCGGCGAACACTGCTCGTGGGAGAGATAGCCGTCGTAGCCGATGTCTTTGCAAGCGGTGAGAAACACTTCCCACGGCAGGTTGTCTTTGGGACTGCCGGGCGTGACTTCCTCCCAGCTATACGGCGCGCCGCCGACGGTCGCCGATTTGGCCAGCGTGATGGTGTGCGAGTAGACCATCAGGCCTTTCATGGAGAGCACCGTCTTGCGGACGAACTCCGGGTCGAAGTTTTCGAGCAGCGGCAGATCGACGCCCACCTTCAGGCTGGGGACGTTCACTTCCTCGATCAAAGCCAGCGTCTCTTCGTTGTTGCCGGTGATCTCGGGATGCGTCTGCAGGGCGAGGACGACGCCGCGATCCTGAGCGTAAAGCGCCACCTCGTGCAGACCCCGGCGCACCTGGTGCCATGCTTCCAGAAAATCCTCGTTGCGGGAAACCCTTCGCGAACGGGACTCGAACGCCGGCGACCCGTAGCCCTGGTTGGCGTAGGGGTTTTGAAAATAGCCGTGAAAGGCAGCCAGCACGCGCACGATGCCGATGCCCAGATCCCGGGCCAGGTCGATCGCCGAGCGCACGTAGAGGATCTCCTTCTCCTGGGGATAGAGCAGCACGTGCTGGCCTTCCTGGAAGTTCGTGCAGCAGACGACGGCGCCGAACTCGAGGTCGAGTTCCTTGGAGAGGTCCTGGAGTTTCTTGCGGCGGTCGGCATCGATATCCATCGGGAACCCGATCGGGCGATGCGCGTAGATGCAGACGGCGTCGTAGCCGAAACGGGCGGCGCGCTTCATCGCCTCCTCGAGCGGTGCGCTTTCGCCGTTCTGGGTGAAATAGCCGCCGTAGCCGATCGAATCCAAACTTAACTTCATAGGAGATGCTGTTTCCTTCGTCGGAGGGTTCAACGAGCGTGGCTGACGGCCGCGCCGGCTGGACCTATGTTGTTGCCCTTGTCCGCTGTTGCCCTGGTCAGTCCTGCCACATGTGGATGGATTTCAAATACGCCACGCTGCGCGGAACCTGGGCGGGGGCCGCCAGGTTTTCGTCTTCGATGTAGTAAAGGTCCACGCCGGCCTTCTTTGCGGCCGAAAGGATGGCTGGCCAGTCGAGCATGCCCGTGCCGAGCACGACGCTGGCCTCCACGACGGCCTTGCCGGTGAGATCGCCGGTCGGCGAGCCCTTGGCCAGATCCTTCAAGTGGAGCAGGGCAAAGCGCTTGGGATACTTTTTCAGGTAGTGCACCGGGTCGGCGCCGGCCAGCGCGAAATGATAGGTATCGAGCTCGTAGGTGACCAGGTCCGCCTTGGTTTCGGCCAGCAACACATCAAACAGGGTTCCGCCGCCCGAGGGCACGAACTCGAAACCGTGCGGATGATAGCCGTAGCGAAGACCGGAGGCTTTCAGCCGGGCGCCGAAGTCGTTGAAGTCGGCGGCCGCGCGGTGAACCTCTTCGGCAGTCAGGCGGCCTTCGTGCGGAAAGCCGGCGGTGAGCACGTATCGGGCGCCAAGGGCCTTGGCGTCGGCAACCACCGCCGGAAGATCTTTTTTCAGCTTGCCGTAGTCGGTGATGATGCTGCTGCAAGTCAGTCCGGCATGATCGAGGATGCCCCGGAACTCCGCCGCGGTATGGCCGTAAAAGCTGGCCGTTTCGATATCGGTAAAGCCGAGGCCGCGGATCGTAGCGAGAGTGCCGGGCAGGTCTTCCTTGAGCTGATTACGGTAGCTCCACAACTCCATTCCGATTTTCGGCGGCTTGCTTTGAGAGAACGCGAGCGGACACAACAGCGCGACGCCGAGGATAGCGAGCCCAGCTTTGCGAAGCAACGAGGACATCATTGTTTTCCACTTCCGCGCGGCTGCATCATTTGCCGGTGATGTTGCGCCAGAGATCGACGCGGTGGCCCTTCCAGTCGCCGCCGTAGAGATCCGGCAGGCCGTCGCCATCGACATCGAGGACTCTCATGCTGTGCGAACTCACCGGCGCGACCACGTTGGTGACCCAGTGCGCACCTTTGCCGGCATTGACGTAGACGATGATCTTCGGCGACTGGCCCTGCTCCATCGCGGCGGTGGCGATATCCACCTCGCCATCCTGATTGAAATCGGCGGCGCCGACAAAGTGGTGCACCGTTTCGACCGGGTCTTCGACGACGTGCTCTTTCCAGGCTCCGGCCTTGCGGTCCTCGGGCGCTTCAAACCACGAGATGCGATAGGAGCCGCCGGCGCGTTCCGAAGGCGACAGCACGAGGTCGGTGCGGCCATCGCCATTGAAGTCGCCAGCCGCCACGTAGGTGTGCGGGTAGGTCCATTTACCGCCGTAGTCGTGCAGCACCCAGGAACCCTTCAAGATGTCGCCGGGGTTCTCGACCCAGGTTCCGCCGACAACAGCATCGGGATGCCCATCGCCGTCGATGTCGGCGACCAGCAGGCCCTCGCCATCGGGGATCTTCACCGAGCGGTGCGTCCACTGGGTGGGCGAATCCTGCCGGTAGATATGGAGCGCGTCTCCGGTCGAGCCTTCGAAAGCGCCCTGGTTGCGGCCGACGATATCGAGCCGGCCGTCACCGTCGAGGTCGGCCACTTCGATGTCGTGGAGCACGATGTCGTCGATGTGGTGCGGCGCCCAGCCGGGATTCTCAAGCCACAGCAACTCCTTCGCTTTGAGAACGACCAGGTCGTTGTCGCCGTCGCCATCCACGTCGGCGACTTCGGCGTCGGTGCTGAGAGAGCCTTCCAACGGAATGGCGTGCTTAGTCCAGGTCGGGTTCTCGTACCAAACCAGGCCGCCGCTGGCGTGGCCGCCGGCAACCAGGTCAGGCCGGCCGTCGCCGTTGATGTCGCCGGCCGATTTCAGCCACAAGTCCTGGGGACCGTTGGCGTCAATGACAATGTGTTCGAAGGCGACTTTCTTTTCGCCGCCAGGCCGGGCGAGCGAGATTCCGAGGGCCGCGAGGGCGCACAGGCCAAGTCCGAGCGCCGCCACGATGCCGCTTCGCTTTCGATGTTCGATCAACATGCAGTCGTCACCTTCCGGCCGTCTCGTGCGAACCCATTTTGCCGCCCGGCGGCGCCATCGCTAGTAAGTCAACCTTAGCGCAAACTGGATCTGGCGGGAGGGGTTGGCGGCGGTAAGCCGGCCCGCGCCGGCGCGGTCGAAATTGCTCGACATACTGTTGCCCTGGAAGTTGGGGTGATTCGGCAAGTTGAAGAACTCCGATCGGAACTGCAGCCGGTAGCGCTCTCCGATCTGGAAATTCTTGAAGACCGACAGATCGATGTTGATCTGGCCCGGCCCCTCCATGGTGTTGCGGCCGACGTTGCCAAAAGTGCCCGCAACGGCCGTTTGGAAAGCGGCCGGATTGAACCATTGCGCAGGGCCCTGGTTGGCCGGAATCGCCGAAACTCCCGCCACCGCGTCGGGACGGTTCTGGCCGTCGGAATTGGAAACGCCCGAGCCGGCCCGGATGGTTTGCGGGAAGCCCGTCTGGAAAGCGTCGATTCCCAGGATCTCCCAACCGCCCAGCACGGCGTTCGCGACACCGTTCATCTGCGAGCCGAAGCGCTTGCCGCGGCCGAAGGGCAGATCGTAGGTGTAGCTGAGAACGAAGCGGTGCCGGATGTCGTAGTCGGCGAGGCCGCGCTCCCATTCCGGATGCCGCGTCGCGTCGCGGAAGCCGTCGCCCGAACCAATGCCAAACGAAGCCTGAGAGCGTTCGTCGATCGCCTTGCCGTAGGTGTAAGCAGCCAGGAAACTCAAATCGTTCGAGAAACGCTTCTCGACTTTGGCTTGCAGCGAATTGTAGGAGGAACTGCCGCAACTGCACCACAGCGACAAGCCAGAGCCAAGGTAGGGCAGAGGCCGCCGCGCATTGCGGGAGATGGTCGGGTCGGCGGTCGGCAGCGCCTGGTTGGCGTTGCGGAACTCGTAGAGTGCGGTCCCCTTCGAGCCGGCGTAGGCGACCTCGAACACCATGTTCCCCCACAACTCGCGCTGTACGCTGATGTTCCAGTTCTGGACGTAGGGGTTGCGGAACTGTTGGTCGAGGGAAAAGAACGACGGTGTGTTGGGGTTGCTGAGGGCATCGGCCGGGAAGCCGTTGGAAAGCTGCGAAACGATCGGATTTGGCTCGATCAGGCTATCGGCCGGGAAGCTGGCGTTGTAGTAAAACGGCGGATTCAGCCCCATGTTCGGGTTGCTCAACGGGCCCGCCTCCCAGGTGGAATAGAAGATGCCGTATCCGCCGCGGACCACGGTCTTGTCCAGCAGGTTGTAAGCAAAACCGAGGCGCGGCGCGAAGTTGGTGCGGTCGTTGGGAACCAGCGTCCGCGAAGCATTGCGGTTCACCGGAATCTGATCGCTGAAATTCGCCGGCAGCGGATCCTGGCGGCCTTTGACGATATCGAGGGTGAGCGTCTCGAGGTTGAAGTTCGCCGCCGCGTTGTACTTTTCCTTCGCGTTACTGATGAAGTCGTAGCGAAGGCCGAGGTTCAAGGTGAGCTTGCGGGTGACTTGAACGTCGTCCTGGACGAAGAACGCGTAGCCCGGCTGCTGGAAGACATCGTTGACGAACGAGCTGAGCCCAGCGCCGCCGACGGCTCCCAGCATGAAGTCCGCCGTGCCCAAGCCGGAGTTGGCGATGTCGTTGGGGTCTCGTGTAAAGTCCCCCGAAAAGCTGAACGAGCCTCGTGGCGAGGTCGGCTGCAGGAACGTGAAATTGACCCGCGGCTTGATCTCGGTGCCGATCTTGATCGTGTGGGCGCCGCGCACCAGGCTGAGATTGTCGATGACCTGGTAGACGTCTTGAATCTCGATCGTGGGCTCGTAGTTGGGTGAGCCGAAACCCGACAGTCCGCTCACGCTGAAGGCGGGCAAGCCACCGTTCCCCGCGGAAAACGGAATTCCGGGAATGCCGAGGTCTCCGATCTGGTTCTGGTCGGCGCCAAATTGCAGAAGCTGCGAAGCGTTCCGCGTGTAGCCGAGGCGAAATTCATTGACCGTGCGGGGCGTAAAAATGTGCGTCTCGCTAAGGGCCGCGCTGCGCGCTCGCGTGGACGTATTGCCGGTGGTATAACCCGTGCCGCCGAGCGGCGGCGGGATCTCGGCCGGAATCAGCAGATCGTTGTCCTGCAGGCTGAAGCGTACGAACAGCGAGTCGTTGTCGGAGAAGCGGTGATCGACCCGGATGTCATACTGGTCGGTGTCGTCTTTCTGGCTGGGGCTGGTGAGGTAGTTGTTCGACACGCCTGACGAATCGACGTTGCCGGTAAGGTTGCCTACCGGGAACTGGTCAATGAGCCGTTTGGCGGCCGGGTCGAACGCCGTCGCGGGAATCTTGTTGTTGGGGAAGGGTTGCCGCGTGGCCACGCCGTTGACGACGCTGGTCGTGGCGGGGTCGAAAATCGGATCGAATCCCGAGAAATCGCCGTCCTTCCAGGCGCTCGGCGGTACCGTAGCCAGCAGCGTCAGGCCCCGGCGAATCCGCGTTCCCTGGTAGTCCGCAAAAAAGAACGTCTTGTTCTCGCCGTGATAGACGCCGGGAATGTGCACCGGCCCGCCGACGCTGAAGCCGAACTGGTTCAGCTTGAACGGCGGAATCGGCTCTTCCCCGCTGTCGAAATAGTTCTTGGCGTCGAGGCTGCTGTTGCGCATGAACTCGTACAGCGACCCATGCAACTGGTTGGTGCCCGACTTGATGGTGACGTTCATCACGCCGCCCGCCGAATGACCGAACTCGGCGCTCATCGAGTTGGTCTGCACCTTGAATTCGGCGATGGCGTCCGGCGCCGGGCCGATGACGTAGGTCGCGCCGCTGGTCAGCCCCGATTGCAGGTTGCTGTTGTCGACGCCGTCGAGGATGTAATTGTTCTCGTACGGGCGTACGCCGTTGGCGCTAAAACCGCCGGTGCGCGTGTCGGGCGCGCCAAAAGTCGTCGGAACCGCGCCAGTGGATAGCACGGCCAGGCGTGTGACATAACGCCCATTCAACGGCAGCTCGTCAATGCGCTTGCTTTCGACGACCTGGCCCAGGTAGGAGCTGTCGGTCTGCAGCAGGGGTTCGGCGCCAACCACTTCGACCGACTCCGAGATCTGCCCGACCTGGAGCGTGAAATCGATGCGCACGCGCGCCTGGACGTCGACGCGGATCCCCGAACGCACGGCTTCCTTGAAGCCGGGCGCCGACGCCGACACGGAGTATTGACCCACCTGGACGGGCGTTACGACATAGTTACCGATGGTGTCGGTGGTCGTCCGGAACGTGCCGCCCGTGTCCACGTTGGTGACGGTCACCGCAGCCGAGGCGACCACGGCATCGGTAGGATCGGTGACTGTACCCACGATCGATCCGGTTGTTGTTTGGCCCAAAGCGACCGCTGTCGCGATCCAAAACAGGCCGACTATTCTCCACGCGCCCTTTGACATAGGAACCCTCCACGCAAGAGAAACCATACGGTTCCGGCGATGCCTGCAACAAGTAAATTACGGTAAAGCTACGGAGCTAACGGTGGGGGTGTGGAGAAGTATGGCGATCGGGCGGGCGGCGCGATGCGGGACCGTTTCAGAGCGATGACCGGAGCGATTCCCACAAAACCGGCACTGGAAGAAACAGAGCCGCAGGCGTAAGCCGACGGGCCGGAGCCCCACAGATCCCCGCGAGCCGAGGAAACGTTGGAACCGCCACTCAGAGCCGCGGGCGAAGCCCGCGCGGAACACCACCCAGGGCCTCGGTGCCCACCTACCGGCACTCCTCGCCGCCCGACGCTCGGCGCAAGCTGACGCTGGCGGCTCTGAGTGGCGCATCCTTGCTTTGTGTCGCCTCGGCCCGCTGGCTTGGTGCGGCCTCGGCCCGCCGGCTTACGCCCGCAACTCTGTCTCGGGATCCGTTGGTTCGCTCGCTAGCCGGCGTCGGATTTTCCGAAGGCGGCGTCGAACTGCTGCTGCGAGGGCCTGAAGTCGAGTTTCCGCACGAACTCGACGGCTTCGCGCGCGCCATGCTCGCGGTCCATGCCGCTGTCTTCCCATTCCACCGAGAGCGGGCCTGTGTATCCGATGTGGTTCAAGGTGCGAATGATCTCTCCGAAACGGACTCCGCCGTGGCCCGGGGAACGAAAGTCCCAGCCCCGGTCGCCGTGCCCGAAGTTGAGGTGCGAGGCGAGAATACTGCTGCGCCCATTCAACTGCACGGCCGCGTCTTTCATGTGGGTGTGGTAGATGCGGCTGGAGAACTCGCGCAGAAACAACAGCGGGTCTACCCCCTGCCAGTGCAGATGGCTGGGGTCGAAATTGAAGCCCATGGCTTCGCGGCGTCCGACCGATTCCAGCATGCGCTCGGCGGTGATGATGTCGAAGGCGATGCTCGTGGGGTGCGCCTCGGAGCAGAACCGCACGCCGCACTTGTCAAATTCGTCGAGGATGGGGTTCCAGATTTCGGCGAAGCGCTGGAAGCCCTGCTCGACCGCGCTTTCGGGCACCGGCGGAAAGCTGTAAACCAGGTGCCAGATGGGCGATCCGGTCAGCCCGGTAATGAGATCGACGCCGAGATTGCGAGCGGCGTAGGGCGCTTTCTTCATCGACTCGATGGCCCAGGCGCGTTTTTTTTCAGGGTCGCCGGCGCAGTCGGGCGGCGCGAATGGATCGGAGCGGCTGTCGTTGTTGGGGTCGCACGTCAACTGCCCCGCCAGCGCATTCGAGATGCAGTAGAGCTTCAGGCCATGCTTCTTGAGAATCGCCTTCTGGCGCCGGCAGTAAGCCGGATCGGCGGCGGCGCGAAAAACATCCATGTGATCGCCCCAGCAAGCCAGTTCGAGACCGTCGTAGCCCCAGCCGGAGGCCTTTTTCGCCAGGGTCTCCAGCGGCATATCGGCCCATTGGCCGGTGAACAAAGTGATAGGTCGTGCCAATTGCTTCCTCCGAATCGCGTTGCTTGCGCGAACGCTTTCGAGGGTAGCAGAACAAATCGGTGGGCGGTTCGGAGAGCGTCCGAACGCGAGCGCTGGGTGGCGATACTCTATGATGTCAGCCAGGCGAAGTCACTCCGCCCTGGCCGGTGAGAACAGAACGAATGAAGCGAATCAGTGCAAAAGAAAAATTGAAAGCGCAGGGATTCCTGCTGGGCAGCTTTGCCGAGATCGGCGCTCCCGGGCTGGTCGAGATCTTCGGCCTCACCGGATTCGACTGCGTCGTCATCGACTGCGAGCACGCCTCCTTCTCGGGCGAGCAGGTCGGGGCCATGGTGCGGGCCGCGGAGGCCAGCGGCACGGCGCCTTTGGTGCGCGTGCGAGAGAATGCGGCTGGAAACATTCTCGAGGCACTGGACCTGGGCGCGGTGGGACTTCACGTGCCGCAGATCGGGTCGGCGGAGGACGCCGCGCGGGCCGTGCGGGCGGCCAAATTTCCTCCGGCAGGCGAGCGCGGCTTCAATCCCTTTGTGCGCGCCGCGGGCTATGGCACAGACGCTGTCGATGCGTTTCGGAAGAATGCCAATGAGGATACCTTGCTGGTGCTCCACCTGGAAGCCGAGGAATCGATGGGTCGCGTGGAGGATATTCTGGCGGTGCCAGGAATCGACGTCGCGTTCGTCGGCCCCTACGATTTGTCGCAGACGATGGGCATCCCCGGACAGGTCACTCATCCCAAGGTGCGTGAGGCGATGCGCGCGGTGGTCCAAGCGGCCGGCAAACGCGGCGTTGCCGTTGGATGTTTCGCGAATTCGGCCGAGCAAGCGGCGCTTTGGTTGAACGAGGGGGTTTCTTATCTGATTTACTCGGTGGATTCTTCTATTTTTGTGGACTCTTGCCGCTCGATTCGCCGTGAGGTGGACCGGCTTCGTCTGAAGGTGGGTTAGCGGGGTTTGCGTTCGTTTACCTGCGGCTGCGGTGGGAAATAGTCGCGGATCTGGGCAGGCCGGAGGACTGCCCCACTGTCTTTCGCTCGGTCTAGTGCAGGGTTAGCTTTTGCACTCTCCAGTTGGTTAGCTCGCCTACGTAGAGCTGGTTCGGGACCCGGCAATCGATTTCGTTGACCGTGCCGAACTCTTGGATGCGCTTGCCGGCCCGGCCGAACTTTCCCAACACGCGTCCGTCCAACTCCATCTTGTAGATTTCGCCGTTGTCCATCGTGTCGGGGTCGTTGGAGTTCGAGCTGAAAAGATAGGGGTGAGCGCCCTGCGAAATGCAGATCGCCCACGGCGCTCCGACATTCGCATACTGGGTCTTGAAGTTTCCGTCGTTGTCGAAGACTTGGATGCGCTTGTTGCCGAGGTCGGCGACATAGACGTTGCCCTGGGCATCGATGGCCAGCGAGTGAGGCGTATCGAACTGCCCGGCCGCGGCCCCTTTCGATCCCCAGGACTTGAGATATTTGCCGTTGCTGTCGAATTTGGCGATGCGGGAATTGCCGTAGCCATCGGCGACAAAGATGTTGCCGGCGGCGTCCCAGGCCACGTCGGTCGGCCGGTTGAAACTGTCGCCGGGCGCCCCAACTCCCGACGAGCCGCGCCCTCCCTCGGCGCCGGCCAGATTGACCGCCTCGGGCTTGCGCCCCATCGTCATCGCGATGCGTCCGTCGGGCGAGAACTTGAGCACCATGTTCGATCCGCGGTCAACCACCCAGATGTTGTCTTGCGGATCGATGCGCACGGTTTCGGCGAAGAGAAATCCATAGACTCCCTGCCCGATCTCGCGGACAAAGTTGCCGTTGGCATCAAACTCGAACAGGCGCGAGCCGCCGTGGGTAAACGTCCGCGAACCGCCTATGGTAGCGTTCGCGCCGCCGGTGCGGGTGTAGACGAACAGGTTGCCCTTGGAGTCGGTAGCGACTCCGGCCGCCTCGCCCAGATAGACGTGCTCGGGAAGCTTCAGGAAATCGGGCTCGGAGTCGAAAGAGATTTCCGGGACCTGCGCCAGTAACGGACCGGCCGACAGCGCGGCGGCCAATAGCACGACAGCCGTGAGCGAGCGAGCCTGGTTCATGGGAGCCTCCGGAACGGGTTCGAGCGTGCGAACAGTCTCATCGCGGGCGCCTTCACTTGCCCGACGGGTGAAGCAGCAGTTTCTGGACGCGCCAGGCCGTGATCTCCGACACCAACAATTCGTTGTCGTTGCGGCAATCGATTTCATGCACGGTGCTAAACTGCCCCAACTGCTTGCCGGCGACGCCGAACTTGCCGAGAATCGTGCCGTCGAGCTCCATCTTGTAGATCTCGCCGGTCACCGCCGCGAGCTCGGAATTGTTGTTGTCGGGATTGGAATTCGAGCTGTAAAGGTATTGGTGCGGACCGGGCGTGATGCAAAGCGCCCACGGCGCGCCGACCTGATCGTAGATCGCCTTGAACTGGAGGTCGTTGTCGAAGACCTGGATCCTGCGGTTGCTGCGGTCGCCGACATAGACATTGCCCTGGGCGTCGGTGGCGATGGTGTGAGGCAGGTTGAGTTGACCCGGCTGGTCGCCCTTGGTACCTACTGCGGTAATGTAGCGGCCGTCCTTGTCGTATTTCACGACCCGCGAATTGCCGTAGCCGTCGGAGACGAAGATGTCGCCAGCCGCGTCCCAGGCTACGTCGGTGGGCCGGTTGAAGGTGTACTTGCCCGGCGGGCTGTCAGCGTCCGGAGGGTCGGCCGCTCCCACCGGTTCGGGACGCCGGCCCAAGACCATCGCCACGCGGCCTTCGGGGTTGAACTTGATCACCATGTTCGTCCCCTCATCGACGGCCCAGATGTTGTCGTGCGGGTCGACTCTCACGGCGTGCGCGAACGCGAAGCCGTAGAGGCCCTCGCCGATCTCGCGAATATAGTTCCCGTTCTCGTCGAACTCGAACAACCGGGTTTGCTGGCTACGCGTGTAGACGAAGACGTGGCCTTTGGAATTGGTGGCGACACCGATGCCTTCGCCCAGGTAGAGACCCGATGGCATCTTCAAGAAACCGGGGACCGACTCAAACGCGATTTCCGGAACGTCGCGGGCCTTGGCCTGCGCAGTCATCTGTGCCGGCGTCAGCCCCGCGGTAGCACCCGAAGCTTGCGCGAATAGCGGCACGGCGGCCAACAGCACAACTGTCAACAACGCGGCGGTACGACAAGAAGCGTGACGGTTCTTTGCTGGTATCTTCATCGGCGGCCTCGGGGCACTCACTGCAACGGGGGAATCCCAAGCGCTGCCTAGTATAAGGCAATCGGGAGGCGTTGGCGCCCCATGCCGCGTCAGCCTTTTCGGGCCGCAGCAAGGTCGAGGCCCCTTAGCCGCGGCCTTGACGCCCGAATGCATGCCTCGTGGCGGTCCACTGCCCGCCCAGATATTCGCCCATATCGAGCGTACCCGACATTGCGTCCCCGTCCAGCTTTCCGGTCAGGTGGTAGGAAAGAGCGGCGCCGTGCACCTCGCCGACGGAACTGGCGATCGTCACTTGGTCGCCCTCGATCGAGCCGCGGCAGTCGCGCGTGACGAAGGCGCCCTGGTGGGTTCCCACGATCCGATTGCCGTCCTGCTTCACATAGAGCGTTTCGTCGGATGCGCCCGCGGCGAATTCGAGGTGGAGATCCCAGCGGCCGGTCAGGTCGGCGGCCGGCTCCGCGGGCTGCGGTTTCCCCCCAGGACGCGCGGCCGACAGGATGGTGTGAATGCGGTCGGCGACGATCTTGTCCTCGCCCGGATTCATCATGTAAGCGGTGATGGAGATGCCGGTATCCCCGCCATCGCGGCCGCCTCCGCCGCCGCCAAGAACCACGCGCGGCTCCGTCGTCCGCAGCGTCTCGGCGACTTCCTGGCCGGTTATGCCGAGTTTGGCGGCGTCCCAACGGACCGCGAGCCCCGGGGTGTGATTGGACAGTCCACGCGGCTCGCGAAGCGTTGCCGTAACGCCGTCGATTTCGGAGACACGCTGCGCGATGTTGTTCATCCATGAGGTCCAGGTCTTCATCTCGGCGTCGTGATCGCGCTTCACCCACATCTCGACGGCCGCGAGCATTCCCATGGCCTCTTCCTTGCCGACCTTCATGGTGCGGCCGTGGCCGTGGTGCGGCGCGCTGACGACCCAAGCCGCCTTGACCAGGTCCTTGCGGCCCAGCAGAAGTCCGGCGCATTGCGGCCCGCGCATGCACTTGCCGCCGCTGTATCCCACCAGCGTGGCGCCGCGTTGCAGGTGAACGTTGGGAATCGTGAGCATCTCGGCGGCGGCGTCCACCAGCACCGGGACTTTTTTCTTGGCGGCGATGCGATAGAGGTCGTCATAGGTGAGCGGGCCGCTCTCATGCCTGGGCCCGGCGAACACGTAGACCATGGCGACTTTGGGACCCAGCGCTGCCTCGTACTCGGCCGCGTCGCCCACCTCGATGATGCGCACGCCGGCCGAGCGCACCGCTTGGTCGTACACGTTGCGCGACTGCTTGGGGATGACCACTTCGTCTTTGGCGAAACCGGCCAGATTGGGAACCTGCACCAGCAATTCGGGATTCCCGCCGGTGACGCAGGCCGTTGTGGCATGCGCCAGCCCCGCCGCGCAGCCGGAGGAAACCATGCCCCACTCAGCGCCGGTCAACTCCGCCAAGCGGTTGCCGATGCCCTCCATCATCTCGTCGAGTTGCACGTAGTGCTGCGCGGCGGCGGCTTTGGCCTCGCGAACCTCCGGCAACTCGAGCGAGCCGCCGATCACCGTAATGGTCCCCCAGCAGTTGATCACCGGGCGGACGCCGATCGACTCGTAAATCTCGGGACCGATGGCAAGGCCGGCCTCGGCCGTGGCCGGGGCCGCGGCCGCGCTCGACCCACGCAGAAAGGCCGGCAGCCCCGCCAGCAGACTTCCCTTCCAGAAAAGCTCGCGCCGGCTCAAGCCGCCGGTCTTTTGCCCGAAAATATTCTTCATCGAATGGAACATGAGGACCTCCCTTGGCGAGTGGCGCCGCCGCTTATGAAGGATGATCCGGCCCATGAAGGCTCGCCCGCCGCCCCCCGCGACCGCAGGGTTCAGGCCCCTCTGCAAAAATAGGCCGGTATTTGGATTGTACGCCGTTGCCAGCCGCTGCATGGCCACGCGGCGTTGAAAAAAGAGCGGGATTGCCCGGCGCGCGTCCGCGATACGGCCGTGCCTGTCGGGCTGGCCGCGGCGACCTCAACCGATCACTGTTCGTAGGGGGTGTCGGGCCGTGGGCCGTAGGTAGGCAGTGGCTGCCCCGCTTCATAGGCGCCGATATCGGGAGCCGCTCCCGCAAAAGTGTCGTTGATGTTCGGGATGCGCTGCGCCGCGTCGACCACTTTCGAACCGGCCCGGGGGCGCAGGTCGGGCGTGTCCCGTTCGGGCACGGGCGGATTGGGAAAGGTGACGCCGTCGAACACGTCCAGGCCCACATGCAGACCATGCGGCTCGACCTCGGCAAAGTCCTTGCCATTGATCGTGGCCCGGAAAGGCTGTTGAGTGCTGCCGACCGCATCATAGTCGAAGCTCGAATGGGCGCCGGATTTCGGCAGCCAGACCGCGCGGCCTTCGCCGGCTCCCCAACCGCCCCATTTGACGCCTCCATTCGGCCCGCCAATCGCGAGGTTGTTGCGAAACAGCGCGAAATCGAAAGGATCGCCGTCGTATGCGATCCCCAGGCCGTCGCCCACCTTGACCACGGTGTTGTGCAGAACGACGTCGCCCTGGCTCCAACGCTGTAGTTTCACGGCGAGATGGACGATGTTGTACATCGCGTTGCGAATGAAATAGGTCGGCCCGCCGAGCCCGGGCTGCGAGCTGAGCCCGACGTAGCAGTTGGTCAGGCGGTTGCGGACCACGCGGCAGTTGTGCGTGCAGAAATCCGCCTCGACACCATCGTCGGAGCCGCGGTAGATGTCGTTGTTGTAGATGTCCACGGAAATCTGGTCGACCGCCCGGCTCCCTTCCATCGTGGAGATGTTGTCGCGAAATCCCGTCACGCGATTGAAGGCGATCACGTTGCCGGAACCGGTCATCTGGATGCCTTCCCCAATATTGTCGCCTTCGGCTCCCATCGTCTTGTTAGCCCATCCCGAGACGCCGTCGACCACGTTGTCGACGATGTAGGAGTTCGCCGCGCCGGGCGGATCGGAGGCGACGATACCCCAGGTGGCGTGAACCGTGCAACGCCGCACGACGCATTGCGAGCTACCGATCAGCTCGACGGCGGGCTGCGCCTCTTCGGTGCGCTCGGTGCTGCCGTTCACGGTGACGCCCTCGAGGTAAACGTACTTACGGTTGCGCAGCGTGACGGAATGAAACACTGCCTTGCCATCCGGGGAACGGTAGACGATCGGCCGGCCGGGCTCGCCATCGGTGGTCGCCGTGAAATCGCCATAGAATCCGGGCTCGAGCAGCAATACCTCGCCGGGCTTCGCCGTGCCGATCGTTTCCCGATTCACGCGGCGCACCGGCGCGTCGGCCGCCTCTCGCGGCACCGGGCGCGTCCGCGCTTGAATGGTCTTTTCCGCCGAACCGCCGTCGGGGTCTTCGAGGTTCAGCCGGATCTCGTAGAGCGTGTCCGGCTGCAGATCGAACAGGCTGCCCGAGTGTTTGTTGGGCCAGTGATACCCCCGCGCGCCGCGCGACTTTGCGGCCGGCACACGCCGCAGCGGCATGCCTTCGCGCCAGGGTCCGCTACCGGCTTCGCGGTAGTGCACCGTCACGACGCCGTTGAGGTTGTCATCCCCCTGAATCAGCCATTCGATGGAAAGATGGATCAGGGTGGGATACGGTGAGCTGACCGCGCCGGGAATCGTTGCGTCGTTCGCCGCTGCGACGCCACGCCCAACCATCAAGAAGGCCACAGCGGCCCAAACCAACTTCTTCACCAGATTCCTCCCTCGCGAGCCAAACTCACTCCGCATTATCTCTATCGGGAGAGGGGCGCCGCACGAGCGGTAGCCCAGCTTCGATCAGCGCAATTCGTAGACGACGGGCTCGGCGGTCGTTTGCTCGGTCAGAATGCGAACGTTGGGATGCCCTTGCAACAGGGTGACAGGGTAGTCCGTGCTGACCGCGCCGGCGACAGCACGGCGAAAGACGGCCCGCGGCCGCTCGCCGGCCGCGCAGTAGAGGCGAATCGCCCGCGACGCCAGCAGGTCTTTCATGCCGATGGTTACCGCCATCGGCGGAATCGCTGCGCAGTCGGCGCCGGCGGTGTGAATGCTCTGCACGACGATGGAATCGGGCGCGACGGGCAGCACCCGCGTCAGCGATTCCCGGAAGGCGTCGGCCGACACCTTGTACCAGCGCGAAATCGGCGGCTCGTTGAAGGCGACATGGCCGTGATAGCCGACGCCGCCATAGCAGCAGTCGATACCGCCGAGCCTGGCGATCTGTTTGCTGATCTCGTCGATACGAAACGGGTGTGGGAAGAAGGCGTGACTGTCGGGAATACGCAGATCCTCATCCAGCCGAGCGAAGACCTCGCGTTTCATGAACCCCTCGAAACTGAAGGGATGCTCCAGCGGGAGCGGCCGGCCCTGCCAATCGAGAAACTCGTCCAGACTGTCCCGAAGATAGTTTGACCATAGACGAATCCGTGTAGGGGCGTAGCGTGCTACGCCCGCGATGCCAGCACGCTAAAGGTTTCTCTGGGACAGTCCACGACCTGGCTCGCAAACTCCGCCGCTACATCAACGCCTATTCCAAAGACGTCAAGCCCTTCCGTTGGAAATACTCCAATCCCTCACGACGCATCCGCCATGCCTAAACTTCCTTCAGGACAGTCCACTAGCCACCACGGCGTGCTTTGCTGCGCACGGCCCTGGCCGTCGATGCTCAAAGGCCCATCGGCCTGCCCGAGAAGCTGACCACGATGGCGCCCCTGGGACGATTTCTGGGTCCCACCGTCGTTCGTCAGCTCAACCTGTCTTTCAGATGATCCGCGACCCGCAGCGCGTTTGCGATGATGGTCAGTGCAGGGTTCATTGCCGCGCTCGAGACGAAGAAACTCCCATCAACAACGTAGAGGTTGTCCAGGTCATGGGCCTTGCAGTTCACGTCCAGCACGGAGGTTTTCGGATCTCGTCCGAAGCGCAGCGTCCCGCACTGGTGCGTCGTGCCCGAGAGCGGGATCTTCTTGTGCATGTTGAGCACGAGGGGCACCGGCGCGTTTTTGCGACCGATTTTGCGGAGCAGGCGTTTGAGCGTGGCGATCAGCCGGTCGTGGCTCTCCAGGTTGTTCTGACGGTAATGGAGCCGTACAGTCCCGTCGCCGTCGACGAGCACGCGATTCTCGGAAAGCGGCAGGTCTTCCGACGTGACCCAGAAGTCGAGTGAGTGCTGGCCGATCGTTTCGAGCAGCGGCGTGGGCAGAGGAACGGGCGAGGCCGCCCGGAATTTCTCAGCGTCCGCCTTGCCCATCGTCTGGATGTGACCAAGGGGAAACTCCCAGTCGTCGGATCCGAAGTAGAAGTCGTTTAGGGCGAGCGTCTTCTGGAACCGCGTTGGGTTCGGCTTCGGAGAGAACGAAACGAAGGCGGAGTTGTTATGGCACATGTAGTACCGCCCTACGGCGTCGGAGCTGTTGCCAAGCCCTTTCGGGTGCGCGTCGCTCTTCGACCGCAGCAGCAGTGCGGCGGAGTTGATCGCGCCGCAGGACACCACGACGACGTCACCCGCGTAGACCTCGGCTCCTCCGTTCCGGTTTACATGGACCTCGGTCACCTCGCGGCCGGAGGCATCGGTCTCGAGACGGCTGACGTAGGCGTGCGTCAGGAGCGTAACGTTCGGGTGAGCCAGGGCCGCCCGCACGCAGACGGTCTCGGTGTCGGCCTTTGCGTGGATCAGGCAGGGATACCCATCGCAGGTGCGACAGCGGACGCACCGACTCGCCTCTGGGTGATCCTCGTCCAACATAAGGCCGACGGGAAGGGGAAACGGGGAGCATCCGATGCGACGGAGGTCGTCGTGCAACTCCTGGATCCGGGGCTCGTGCCTCAGCGGCGGAAAAGGGTACGGCACGCTTGATTCCGGCTCGATCGGATCCACACCGTGCTTTCCGTGGACGTGATAAAGGTTCTCAGCCTGCCTGTAGTACGGCTCGAGATCTTCGTAACGGATAGGCCACGCGGGCGACAGGCCGCCGTGATGGCGGAGTTCCTCGAAGTCCTTCGGCAGGAAGCGCAGGAGCGCCGCGCCATACAGCTTTGTGTTCCCGCCAACGTAGTAGTGGATCTCAGGACGGAATCTGCGGCCGTCTTGATCGAGCCAGCGTTCCGCGGCCTTGTACTTGTTATCGACGAAGACCGCGCGGCTGTCCCAGTTGTCCTGTTCCCTCGGAAGGTAGCCGCCCCGCTCGAGCACGAGAATCCGCTTGCCGGTCGGTGCTAAAGCGTGCAACAGGGTGCCGCCTCCGGCTCCCGTGCCGACGATGATGACGTCGTAGCTCCGGTCGGCTTCCATCAGGGGGTTCTCGGCTGCAAGAGGAGGCCGCGCGCGAAGTCGGCAAGATCGACAATGTGCTTGAGCGGCGGCGCCCCGGGCGGGCTCCCCAGCACGGCCGCAAACCCGCCTGGCCGGTGGTCGCCCGTCCGGCCCGTCGTGAGCCGGCCCTCGAACCGGCCCAGCTCTCCGGAGCGGATCTCTGTCGTCGGCAGGACTTCGTCCCAAAGGACGATCCGATCCGGCAGGTAGCGGCACCGTGGACCGGGATAGAGATCCGCACACGACACTACATCTTTCACGACACGCCTGCCAGTCGACGCTTCCCTGAGGGCGAGAAAGCTATCCCGCAGCCATTGCTCATAGCGATGAAACGCCTCGCTATTCGGTTCGAGCATGCCGTCGGATTCCCGCCCCGCCAGGTTGTATCGGATGTAGCCTTCGCAGCTCGCCACGACGGCGAACCCGGGGGTTAGGCTCCAATCGAGGCCGCCGCAGAACGCCCGCCGGACCACCCAGTCACGAACCGCGTCGGGGAGGGCCTTCGCAACCATGGATTGCAGACGTGCCGGAAGCAATGTCCGCAGCGCCCGCATAGGGTTAAGCCCGGAGGCGGGAGGCGAATCCTGGGGCGCTCCCTTCCCACGGTATCGGGCGTTGAGCCGTTCGAGCACGGGGAGTACGAAGTGCTCCTGCGTGTAGTTCGCCCCCATGCCGTGGACCGAGAAGACGACTGCGGTCGTGGTCTTCGGATCGACGCCGTCCAAAACGTGGCCGACCGCCTGGTCGACAGCACGATAGACGTCGAGGAGCGCGTCCGAGGGCACCCTCGTGTCTCCGTCGCCGGGTCCCGGCCACAGTGTGTGGCCGCCGCGGTGACATTCGGCAAACACCGTGATGAAGAGTTCCCACTCGGTGGTCTCCAGGAGCCAGCGGGAGAGTTCTCCCTTGAGGCGCGCGCCGGCCACGAGTTTCCCGCGCAGCCGCTCCAGGCGCGCCGGCGGCTCCACGACCGGAACGTCCTCCGCCATCGGATGACGGCCGAAGCGGTGCCGGATCGTGCGCGCTAGGTCGGGACGGTTGCTCTGAAATGCGCCAAGGCACTCCTGCGAGCCCCAGTTGAGGACCTCGACGCCGCGCTGCAACCGGCTGGGAAGGCTGAACGGCACGTCGAGCACGGTGACCCGCTTCCCCTGCCGCGCCAACTCGTACCAGAACGGCTCGTAGGAGAGCCAGTCGGCATCAACCCGACGCAGCGTCATACGGTCCGGGTCCCATTGCATCGGGTAGTAGATGCCGTGTTCGCCGGGAAGGGTCCCAGTCGAGAACGTCGGCCAGACGGAGGACGTCAGTGTATCCGCCGTCGAGCGCAAGCTGAGCAGGGGACATTGGCCGAGGAGTTCTCGGAATCGAGGGAGCTCATGCAGAGACGAGCGGATGAACTCGATGTCGCCAGCATCAATGCCGATCATCAGGACCTTTGGTCCGGCCTGGGTCATTCATTTCCTCGGTTGCGCGGGACTTCCGGCTGCCGCGTCCGACGACGGCGACAGGTTCTGTTCCGGTTCCTTCCGGCCATTGTAGGACGAAGCCTTGAGAGACGGCGTATTTCCGGTGTGTCCCCTTGCGCTTGTCCAGGCGGCCATAACCCGAAAAGTTCTAGCCCGCTTCTCTCACACAGAATCGGAGCGAGAGGCGGGAGAAGGCCGTGGAAACGAGGCGCGCGCCGCTTGGCGCGCGGAGGCGTACTTGGGCAGTACGTTGAGCACGCCATCTGAGCTGTCGGATCGACTGCTAATCCGAAAGCTACAGCTTTGTTCTGCTGCGGTCAAGGATAGCCGTTGGCACATCAACTCCCGCCGACGAACAAACTCCCGCCGACGAACAGCGCCTGCTGGCGCGTAACATACTCTGACAAAGCCACTTAACCTGAAGATCGGCGGCTGGCCCCTGGAAGGTCCGCTTCTTCGTGACCCGGTACTTGGGCCTCCTCTGCTGTCCGAGGGTGCGGCCTGATGAACGAGAAGCCCCTGGAGCCTCCTACTCGTACCGAAGAGCAACGATAGGGTCCACTTTGGTCGCCTTACGGGCAGGAACGTATGCGGCGAATCCGGCAACAGCAACCAAAATTAAGGGCACAACCGCGAAGACGATCGGGTCCGTTGCTGTGATGCCAAACAATAAGCTGCTCATCACCCGGCTCAGGACGAACGCTCCTCCAAGTCCGATGGCAACCCCAACGAGCGCGGCCAGTAGCCCATTCTTGATAACGGTTCGGAGCACGTCCCACCGCCCGGCCCCCAATGCCATGCGGAGGCCGAACTCGCGAGTCCGCCGGCTGACGGAGTAGGAAGTCAGACCGTATATACCGACCGAAGCTAGCAGCAACGCCAGCCCAGCAAAGATACCGAAAAGCCACACGGAGAACAACCTGGGCATCAACGATTGCAAAAGCACCTCGTCCATGGTGCGAACGTTGGCAACGGGTTGCTGTTCATCGATCGCTCGGACTTCATTGCGTATCGCCGAGGTCAAGCCGGTAGGATCGCGACTGCCCCGTACCATCAGTGTCATGAGCTCAATCGGATCTTGGGCGTACGGTTTGTAATAAGCGGGCTCGATCGGCGCATCGAGCCCGTACAACTTGGCATCGCCGACAACTCCCACGATCTCACGGTAGGTGGATTCCAGCCCGACTCGCAGCCGATTTCCAAGAGGGTCCTCGTTCGGGAAATAGCGGCGAGCCAGGGTCTCGTTGATGACAAGCACAGGGGCGGCGTCTCCCGTATCCCTGGCATTGAAGTATCGCCCTTTGCGAAGAGGTATGCCGACGGTGGAGAAATACCCTGGCGAGACGACCCGGAAGTCAGCGGTTGGTTCGCTTCCCGGTTTCGCCTCCGGCCGCCCTGCGATCTGAAAAGGCTGAACAAACATCCTGCCGCCTGTCCATGTTCCCCACAGGGGAGGCAGCGTCACAGCACCGGCCGATTCGACTCCTGGCAGTGCCTCGACGCGACGCATCATCTCATCGAAGAAAGCGGTCCGTTGGAATCCTTCCCGATATTTCGCGGTTGGCAAGTTCAGCTGCATGGTGAGGATGTTGGCCGTGTGCAGCCCTGGATCCACCGCCATGAGATGAGCAAAGCTCTTCATCAAGAGCGCAGCACCGATGGCGAGGACGAGGGCCAGCGCGGTCTCCGCGGACAGTAGGAGACTCTGCGCTCGATGGGTGCTGGTTCCAAGCGAGCCCCGCCCCACCGCTTTGAGTTCTTCGTTCGGCTTTAACCCCGACATTTTGACTGCTGGTGCAAGTCCGAAAACGACTCCGGTGACCAACGATACGGTGAAGGTCACAACAAGCACCCGGAGGTCCATGTTCATCTCTTTGAGCCTGGGTATGATGTCGGGCAAAAAGTCACGGAGCATCACGATACTCAAGGCGGCCAATCCCAACCCAAGACCGCCTCCGACTACGGCCAAAAGAACGCTTTCGGTCAGCAACTGCTGCAAGACTCGGGCGCGAGTGGCGCCAAGGGCCGTGCGAACGGCGATCTCTTTGCCTCGGGTGGTGGCTCGTGCCAGAAGCAAGTTGGCCACGTTGACGCAGGCAATCAGCAGGAGGATGCCGACAGCACCCAGCAGGATCCAGAGAGCGGTTCCGATGCCTCCGCTGAGCGCCGCGGCAAGTGGTGTCACCCGCGCGCCGAAGCCGGTATTGGTATCCGGATACTCGGTCGCTAAACGACTGGCGATAGTCTCCACGTCAGTCTGGGCCTGCTGCAGCGAGACGCCGGGTTTCATCCGGGCGACCACACCAAAGTTGTGCGCGTACCGTTCACCCACTCCCGGGGCGAGTCCCAGGGGCACCCAGGCATCGACCTTCGCCAGCGAACTCAGTTCTTGTGGCAAGACACCAATGATCGTGCGGCTCAGCCCGTCGACCACGGCTGGCCGCCCGACAATGTCCGGATCGGCGCCGAACTTAGCTTGCCACAGTCCCTGGCTGATCAACACTACAGGAGCACCGCCGGGACGGTCCTCTGCGGGCAGGAAAGTGCGACCTTGGATCGCTTGAATCCCGAGCAACGAGAAAAGGCTGGCGGATGCCATCCCTGCCTGAACACGTTCCGGCTCCCCTTTGACGACGAAGTTGAATCCGAAGTCGGGAATGGCGACCACGGCCGCGAGGTCCTCAAATACAGCGTTTTGCTCGACCCAGTCGAAATAGTTCGGAGCGGAAACCGGAAGCTGAGAGAATCCCAGTCCGGGGTTTGTTTCCCACACCATCACAAGCCGCTCGGGTTCTTTGAACGGCAAAGGACGAAGTAGGACAGCGTTCACCACGCTGAAAATCGTGCTGTTTGCGCCGATACCGATTGCCAGGGTGAGAACGGCGACGATCGAGAACCCGGGTGTTCTGACCAGTCCCCGCCATGCGTACCTGATATCCTTCAACATGTTGCGCTTTGGCCCCACCTGAAGTCGACGGCACAGGTTGCAATTCGGCCTCCATTCCTGGCGAACTCCGGCCGGATGTCATTCCTCCTCCGGTCATATGGAGAAGCCTAAACCCGCATTTTGGAGTTCCGAAGTCGCAGACACGATGTCCTCGGGAGCGAGTTCGTTCCTTTCGCCTCCGGGTTTTGCCGCCG
This sequence comes from Terriglobia bacterium, assembly GCA_963824095.1. Classification (GTDB taxonomy): domain Bacteria; phylum Acidobacteriota; class Terriglobia; order Bryobacterales; family UBA6623; genus JBBDWJ01. The sequence continues at coordinate 712,962 of CAWGNS010000008.1, forward strand.
CCCGCGACCACACGCGAGGGCAAGCTGTACGAACTGGGCCGCCTGATCGAGCGGAATGTCCCGCGCACGACCGCCCCCGACCTTTACGCGTCCCTGCTTGCCAGCCATGACGCCCAGTCGCGCTCTCCCCGACTCCGCCGGGAGCGTCGTCGCGCCGAACGGGAGGTCCTCGCCCTCACGTTCGAGAAAAGTGCACGTCGGTGCTTGCCGAACGCCTATCTAGCGGTCGGTACGCTCAATCCGGCTCAAGTCGAGTTCGCCTTCGGATGGGGCGTGTTCCTCCAACTCGCCCAAGAGCGTTCTGCCGGAATTGCTACTTTGTTCTCCCAAGCGGCCGGCCGGGTCGCCCCCGACGGCCTGACGAATCGTCTGCTCCGGTTCGGCGACGCCTCGCCCGCCTCGATGGCTTGCGGGAAGAGCAACTCGGGCCGCCGAAACACCTGATCCGGAACGGTACCCGCACTCTGGTCGTGGCCGCTGCCGGCGCTGCTCGCGGCTTCTTCAACCGGCCTATGTCGCCGACCGCGAACGGCCCTCCCGCTTTCGCTTCTCTTCTCTCGACCGTTGCAAGCTCCAGGTTCCTACGCTCCTCGGGACGGCTAGGCCGCCTGGTCGCGCTACTGGCGTCCTGCTGGGTCCTGCCCGGCGCCGGTTAATTCGGCCGGTACCTGGAAAGTCCGCTTCCCGTCTACTGGCACTCCCGCTCGCCTTTCTCGTCGATGAAGGACTGCTGTCCGGTGGGCCCCCCCCGGCATCCAAAATACCCTGGAAGGCTTCTCCATATCCCCGGAGGAGACACGGGGGCGCGGCAATCCGATAAACTATCAGCACTTTCCCCATGACCCTCAACCGCATTCTCATTCTCTCGATCTGTGTTGGATTCCTGGCAGGCCCTGGCGGCGCCCAGACGATGGAATCCGGAAAGAGGCAATACCAGGCGCTCTGCGTCGGCTGCCACGGAGAGGATGGCTCGGGCGGCGGACACGGTCCGGGCATCCTGGACGTCAGGCGGGCGCGCGCCACGTCGCAGAAAGCGCTGCGCGACCTGATCCTCAAGGGTGTTCCGGAGGGAGGAATGCCGGGGTTCCAGCTCAGCAACGAGCAGGCAGACGCCATCGCGGCTTACGTGCTGATCCTGAGGCGGCCGGCGGGGAGCGGCGCCGCGGCGGAGCAGGCCGTCCCGGGCGATGTGGGCGCCGGCGAGCGCTTCTTCCTGGGCAACGGAAAATGCACGAGTTGCCACATGGTCCGCGGACGCGGCGGCGTGCTCGGCCCCGATCTCTCCAACCTCGGGCGCGATCGCACGCCGGCGCAGATTGAGCAGGCGCTGCGCGATCCGGGCGCCATGCCGGCCCCCCAGGCAGGGCGCGGCGGCAGGCGCGCTGGACGCGGCGCCGTGTCGTACCGTGCGGTGACCGCGCACTTGCGCGATGGGCAAACGATCCGCGGTATCGCAAAAAACGAGAGTTCGTTCGATTTGCAGCTGCTGGCCACCGACGGCAAGCTGCACTTGCTAGCGAAAGATCAGATCCGCGAGATCGTCCGCGAGAAATCGCTGATGCCGAAGGTGGAAGCTTCCCCGGAAGAAATACGCAATCTGGTGGCGTATTTGAGCCGCCTCGTGATCGATCCGAGCGCCAAAGCTACTTTGAGCACAGGTGAGTTGGGAGTGGGCATTCCCTTCGAGGATGTAGCGCAGCCCAAGCCCGGCTCGTGGCCCACCTATCACGGGAACCTGAGCGGCAGCCGCTTCAGTCCACTCGACCAGATCAATGCTTCAAACGTGCAGCGTCTTGCGCCCAAATGGACTTTTCCGATTCAGGGCGTTTCGCGTGCGCTACAGGTGACGCCTCTGGTCGTGGACGGCGTGATGTACGTCACCTCGGTCAACGAGGCCTACGCGCTCGATGCGCGGAACGGCCGCGAGATCTGGCACTATAGCCGGCCACGCACCGAGGGCCTGGTCGGTGATGCCGCCGGCGGCATCAACCGCGGCGTCGCCGTGCTCGGAGACCGGGTCTTCATGGTATCCGACAACGCGCACCTGTTCGCGCTGCACCGTTTCACCGGACAGCTCCTATGGGACGTCGAGATGGCCGATTCCGGCCAGAACTACGGGTCTACAAGTGCGCCGCTGGTGGTCAACGACCTGGTGGTGGCGGGAGTCTCCGGCGGCGACGAAGGGGTACGCGGGTTCCTGGATGCGTACAAGGCCTCGACGGGGGAGCGGGCCTGGCGTTTCTGGACGATTCCCGCGCCGGGCGAGCCGGGGTCGGAGACATGGAGCGGACGGGCGATGGAGCACGGCTGTGGCGCCACCTGGCTCACCGGCACATACGATCCCGAGGCGCGGCTGCTCTACTGGCCCACCGGTAATCCCTGCCCAGACTACAACGGCGATGAGCGCCAGGGTGACAACCTCTACACGGCATCGGTGGTGGCGCTCGACGCAGCGACCGGAAAGTTGAAATGGCATTACCAGTTCACGCCACACGATCTGCACGATTGGGACGCCGCGGAAACGCCCGTGCTGGTCGACGCGAATTTTCGCGGGCAAGCCAGGAAGCTGCTGCTGCACGGCAATCGGAACGGCTTCTTTTATGTGCTGGACCGGCTCACGGGCGAAGTTCTGGTAGCGGAGCCGTTCGTCAAGAAGCTGACTTGGGCAAGCGGCATCGGGCCCGATGGCCGGCCGATTCTGCTTCCCGGGAACGAGCCGACCGTCGAGGGCCAGTTGGTCTGTCCGGCTGTAGCGGGCGCCGCGAACTGGCCATCCAACGCTTACAACCCGGCCACCGGCTTGTTCTACATGTTCGCCGAGGAGTCGTGCAGCATCTATACCAAGAACGATGAGTGGTGGCGGCTTGGAGCCTCGTTCTATGGCGGCGGTACGCGGCGTGCGCCCGGCGAAGACGGCGGGAAATTCCTGAAGGCCATCGATATCCAGACCGGCAAGACGGCCTGGGAGATCCCCGATATCGGCGGCGGGATCCTGGAAAGTGGCCTGATGGTGACGGCGGGCGGGTTGATCTTTTACGGCGATGGCAGCGGAGCGTTCGTCGCGGCGGACGCCAACGACGGAAAGCTGTTGTGGCATTTCAATACGGGCCAGCGTTGGAAGGCCGGCCCGATGACCTATACGGTGGACGGCAAGCAATATATCGGCGTGACCGCCGGGTCGACGATCATGGCGTTTGGTCTCGTTCCGTAACCGGCGGCCAATGTCGCCCCACTGCGTGGCCCAAGTTGTCCAAAGCCCCTTGGATTCTTCGGTAACCCCAACTCCGATTTTCCTGGGCCATGCGGACAATCAAATCCTCTATCGCGTCCGCCGTTCGGCGACGCCCGACACCACGATGAGATACGGGCAATTAAGTATGGGGTTCTCTACGTCCTTGGGAACGACTCCGCGGATGGAAGCAAGTACAAGCTCGTCTTAGTGAACGCAGCGTCTGGTGCAATCTTAAGCTCATTAGAGACGGCTCCTGCTTGCAACTCGTGCGGCGTTGCTGTTGCTCCCGATGGCACCATCTACCTCAACGACCTGAGTTCCACCAAAATTTACGGGCTCAACGGACACCCGCCGAGCGTCGATGTGGGCACTGGCTCTCGGGCCGACCCAACCACGTTTTGGCCAAGCCACTTCATTTCAATACGACCGAATAATTTGGACGGTACGGGCCCGCGGGCACGCTGTGAGCTTCTGAGGCGGTTGCCTCTGGGCGATGCGTCTACAGGCCATCGAGTCCCTGTTGGAGGGAGCGCTATTTCCACCTTCGGAAACCGAGGACACAACGTGGGATGCATGCCAACTCGGAGTCCAATAACCAGTCACGAAGGACACCTAACTGGCTTGGGGCATATTAGCTCGCAAGACCCGCAGTACATTGCCGCCAATAATCTTCTGAATGTCGGCGTCGGAGTAACCGCGTTGCACCATTCCAACAGTGAACATCGGCCAGTTCGTCCAGGCGAGCGAGTTGCGCATACGGTCGGTCGTCTCGAACTCGTCGGGAGGCCACAGTGCGGCCCAACGAGTTCGCCTCGCCCCTTGGGAAGGAATCTTGCGGTTCTCCGGCGCGGCATTGCGGGACTGGTAGGCCACATCGGTGCCAATGGCGACGTGATCCGGGCCGAACTTCTTCACTACGTAGTCGATGTGGTTGAGCATCGCTTTGATGTCGCCGCTATGGCGCAGGAATCTCGGGATACAGCAGATACCAATGTAGCCGCCGGTATCGGCGATCACGCGGATCACCTGATCGGGCTTCGAGCGTATGTGCTTATAGATACTGGCGCAGCTGGAGTGACTCGCCACCATCGGCTTAGACGAACGCGTTGCGGCTTCAAGACTCGTTTGCCAACCCGAGTGCGCGACGTCAACAATGACGCCGACGCGGTTCATCTCATCGATCGCGGCACGGCCGAAGTCGCTCAGCCCGCCATTGGCCTTCTCGGCGCAGCCGTCGCCGAGACGGTTTCGGCGGTTGTAGGTGACATGCATCATGCGGATTCCGAGATGATAGAAAATGCGCACGTAACGCAATTCATCCTGGACCGAGACCCAGCCTTGCGTCAACGGTACACCATTCCCCGTGAAGTAGAGGCAGCCGACGCCGTCGTTCTTCGCCTGCAGGACCTGGTCCGGTTTGACAGCACGCCGCACAACGCCATTCATGGCGTCAGTCAGGAAGGTGAAATGGGCCAGGCGTTTCATCAGGACCATCGGATCGTTACCTTCCTCGCCGCAGTTCTGGAAGATACAGGTCATGCCGGCCGCGTGCCAGGCGTCGACGAACTCGCGACGCTCGGCGTCGTTCACCGCAGCGCGGGTCATACTCATGTTCTCGCGCATGTCCTGCAACTCGATGTCGGCAGCACCGTCCTCGACCGCCTTGCGCATGGCGTCACCATCGACGGCCGCCCGAGGCGCGAAACCGTAACCGTCGAACACCACGGACTGGGCGTGCAGCTCGAGGCCGTGTTGCAGTTCGCGGTCGCTGGGTTTCAGAATGTCAAGCGCGATCCGGCGCGCACGTTCAATCTTTTCGTTGGTCTGGCCACTCTGCTGGGCGGCCAACGGCAGGGCGGCCGTCGAGCCCAGAAAGCGTCGCCGAGTGAGAAACTGAGAAGGCATAAGAAGTCCCTTTCGCAAAGATCGTAAGGCCGTTGAGCCGCTTCGGTACCATTGAGAGTGCCGGCGGCCCTCGCACAATCCAACCCGCTCTCAAACTGCTCTTCTCACCCATCGGGGATTCGTGAACACTGCCTCCCGGGCGTCTCAGGAGATACCGGGTGACCCGGGGGGCAAGGCTGGAAAAAGTGGGCTTCGTCGAGTGAGCACGACTCATCCCCACAGGTGGTCGGATCAACAAGCACCGAAGGTGTTTCCAGGTCTGCAGTTCGCATTCCAGCATGTGATGATACAGCGCCTGAGGCGACGGACCACGGCAACGACCGCCGTGCTAGCATTGTCCATCATGCTGGACAGACTTGGGAGGACGGGCAGATGGCACTGAGGAAGACTCCGACCGTATCGTCCGTAGAACGCGCTCTGCACATCCTGGAGTTGCTGGCGACTTCAAGAACCGGATTGACTCTTCCAGACATCAGCCGGCGCCTTGGGCTTCCAAAAAGCTCGACTCACTGTTTGCTGCTCACTCTTGAGGGCTGCGGCTATCTGACCTGCAACAAGACGACACGCCGCTTTATGTTTGGCATGAAGCTTTTCAGTCTCGCCAACATGGCCCTGAGCGGAATCACGTTGCGCGAGGAGGCCCGTCCTTTTCTTCGCGCCTTGATGCATGAAACCGGTTTGACGGTCCATATGGGCATCGTGGAGCGACAGGAGATGGTACTGGTCGACAAGATCGGCCCGGCGGGCATGCCCAAGCTAGCCACCTGGCTGGGCAAGCGCATGGACCTTCACTGCACCGGAGTCGGCAAGGCTGTGCTCGCGCACTTGCCGGGAGAGGAACTCCGCTCGCTGATCACCTCGCACGGACTGCCCCGGCACAATGAGAACACCATTGCCTCAATGCGCCGGTTGAGGACAGAATTGGCTGAGATCCGCAAGCGCGGCTACTCCCTGGACGACGAGGAAGACGAAATCGGCACGCGGTGTGTCGGCGCTCCTGTTTTTGACCGCGACGGAAGGGTGATCGCGGCGGTCAGCGTCGCCGGAACCACCGACCAAATCACGCCCGAGAACCTGTCGCATTGCACTGCGGTGGTTAAGAGGGCTGCGGATCTGGTGTCGCAAACCCTGTAGTCGAAGCCGGAGGACGAGCACGCCGTGCAGAACAATCCTGCACGGGACCTTCCGGAGTGCACAATTACCCAGGCGACCTGACGCCGGGCCTGTCGTGCGAAGCTATCTCGGCCGGTTCCCCACATCCTCAGGGTATTTCATCGCCAGTGCTCGAATGTCGTAGCTGAACTTGAGAAACAGCTTCTCCCAGCGTTTGGCCTGGGCGGGCGTGTACCTATAGAAGCCCTTAGCGTTGGAGACGCCGCGGGCCCCGGATTTCACAACCTTGTTCATCAGCTTGGGGACCTTTGTGGAACGGTCCAGTTCGGGAAACAGATCTTTCATCACGGTCATGTACGCTGGGATTCCCGTCAGATCCATAAACCGGAACACACCGGCGAACGTGATCCAATAGCCGAAGTCGTTTCGAAGCGAGCGATCCACATCAGCGATAGTTGCATAACCCGACTCCACCAGGTAAAACGCCTCGCGCAGCAGCGCGTACATGCACCGGTTCGTGATAAAGCCACGAATGTCTCGGCGCAAAAGTGAGGGCTCCTTTCCCCAGTGCCGGGCTAACGCCATGGCTCTGGCTGCACTGGCAGGCCGTGTCTGCTTCCCGCAGATGATTTCCATGAAACGCGTAACGTGCGCGGGCTCGGCCCAGTGCAGCCCCAAGACTCTCTCCGGGTGAATCGCTCCCGCTTGAAGCAATGTGACGGGAATTGCCGACGTGTTGGTGCCCAGCACCGCGCCCCGTGAAACCACGGCTTCAACATTGCGGATGACTCGCTTCTTGGCCTCGATGCTCTCGATGATGGACTCGACCACGACCCCCGCGCCCGACAGGGCCGAAAAGTCCCTGGACACCGTCAGCCGGTCGATCACCCTGGTCGGATCCTCTTTGAGGACGCCTTCCTTTTGCAGTTCTCTCAGCAAGGCTAGCACCTGGCGCCTCGTCGTCCTGATTTTGGATGCAGTGCTTGTGATGCCAATCACGGGGTGTCCGGAGGCAAGCAGGCAGGTGACAATGCTCCTCCCCATCAAGCCCAAACCGACAACTCCCGCTGGGATATCGCGCGGATTGATCTTTTTGCCCTTTTCTGCTGTCTTCGCCGGTTTCATGACAACCTCCGTCCGGAATCACTTCTGCTGTAAGCGTGCAATCGCGTCGATCTCGACTTTGATCGAGCCCCATAGTACGGACTGCACCGTCGTGCGCGCCGGACGAACTCCCGTAAAGAACTTCGCGTAGACTTCGTTGAATGCATCGAAATCGTTCATGTTCCGCAGGTGACAGGTGCACTTCACGACGTCGGCAAAGGTGCAACCCGCGGCTTCCAGAATCTTTCCGACATGCGCGAGCGTCAGTCGCGTTTCCTCCTCGATGGTCCCTTCTACAGCTTGGCCGGTCTTGAGGTCGAGCGGGCCTTGCCCGCTGATGAAGAGCCACCCGTCCACCGCGACGCCCGCCGAATAAGCGCCAGTGGACACGGTTTTTTCAGGATGCTTGATTTCGGTTTTTGTCATGACCGGGATTCTCTCTCAGGCGGCTAGCCGGAGCAATACCTTGGCAGTGGTGCCCATCTTATCCGTCCAACATCCTGGACAACGGATCGCGATTCGACCCAAACTGCCTTGACGGTAGAATCAGCGGTTGTAAACTGTTGTGAACGCGACGTCCATGCGTTTCTTTGTAGCCTTGCTTGTGTTTTCGGCTGCGCGGATGGGGGCCCCCCTTATCTATGCGCAGCAACAGGAGGTCAGTGAGCGTGTTGGGCACTCTACGCTCGACGCGCACGTAGTGGTCGTGATGGCGATGAAACATTCCCCGGCAGATCTGTTGCCCGCTCGGGCTCAGGCCGGCGCGGATGATACTCCTCAAGTCTGGCGAATATAGCATGCGATCCGTCATTTGCCTGCTTTTTACCTTGCTGCCTGTCTGGGCGGCTGAACACAATCCTTTACTTCCACGTCCGCAGGAAATCCGCTATGGGGCTGGAAAGCTCATGCTCCGAGGGCTGACGATTCGCTTCTCCTCCTCTCCCAGTGCGGAACAAACGTTCGCAGCCAACGAGCTGTCGTCGTTTCTGTCGGCGGCCGCACAATCTCGTGTTCCGGTCGTGGAGGCGGGCTCGGGCCAGGCGATCGTGCTCACAAAGACCGGGAACGCTTCGGCAATGCCGGGAAGCAACGATCGTGGAGGGCGCGAATCGCGCGAAGCGTACACTCTTAAGGTGGCACCGCAAGGCGCGGAGATTCGCGCCGGCTCCTCTGCAGGCCTGTTCTATGGCGTTCAGACACTGCGCCAGTTGGTCGAAGGTTCCGGCGACCGGGCCTTTCTTCCCGAGGTAGAGATCACCGACTGGCCGTCACTGGCCTATCGCGGCTTCATGATGGACACCAACCACGGCGCGCTGCCCACCGAAGATGAGATCAAGCGGCAACTCGATTTTCTCGCGCGCTGGAAGGCGAATCAGTACTATTTCTATTCCGAAGCAAACATCGAGGTCCGCGGCTATCCTTTGGTGAATCTCGGCGCCCGGTATTCGCAGGAGCAGATTAAACGAATCATCCACTACGCTCGCCAGCGCCACATTGACGTCGTGCCGTGCATGGAATTCTTTGGACACATGCACGACCTGTTCCGCGTCGAGGAGTACTCGGACATGGCGCCGCTTCGTTACGGCGGTGAGTTTAATCCGCGCAATCCGCGCGTGAAGGCGCTTCTAGAGGACTGGGTAGGCCAGATGGCCGCTCTGTTCCCCAGTCCGTGGTTCCACATCGGGTTCGACGAACCCTGGGCTCTCGAGCTATTCGGTGGTCCGGCCGCAGGCGCCCCTCCGGGGGAACTGTTCATGGAGCATCTCAAGAACGTCGCCGCCGTTGTATTGAAACACCATAAGCGGATGATGTTCTGGGCGGACATGATGAGCGGCGCTCGGATATTCTCCCGTTACCCGGAACTAATCTCCCAGCTCCCCAAAGGAACCATCGCCGTGCCGTGGCATTACCGCGTGGAAAATGACTTCACGCCGATCGTAGAGCCGCTGGCAAATGCCGGACTGCCATTCGTCGTGGCGCCGGCCGTCTGGAACTGGAACGAGGTTTCACCGAGCTTCTTGACATCCTTCAACAATATCAGCGGAATGCTCGCGGCAGGACGGAAATACGGCGCCATTGGCCTTCTGAACACGGGCTGGAGCGATGACGCCCAGATCATCTACCGGATGTCTCTTCCCGGGATGGCCTATGGCGCGGTGGCGCCATGGCAATCGTCTCCCGTCGATCAGGAGCAGTTTCTTTCGGACTATGCCCGCCAGATGTATCCGCCTGCAGTGGCTGCCGAGGCCGCTGCCGGGCTAACGGCGCTGGCGAAATCGCAGGAGACCTTCTCTAGGGCGCTCCGCGGTCCGACGATGCTCACGTTTTGGGACGATCCATTCGAGCCGAATCGCCTGAAGCGGCTACAGGAGCGAGAGAAGGAGCTTCGCCAGGCGCGGCTTGCAGCCGAAGATGCGGTGGCGCACTTGGCAAAGGCACTGGAACTCAAAGGCGACCCGGCTTCTCTGTCCAGCCTTCTGTTGGGCGCGCGGATGTTGGATCACCTTGGCATGAAGAACCTGTACGCAGTGGAGATCGCCGCATACTTCCGGACGCTGGGGACTGACGCGCCCCGCGAGAAGGTCAACCTGCTCCTGAGGACCCAGACGGCGTCCCACAATCACGGGCTAATCCAGGATCTGATGGATTCTACGACTGAACTGAAAGAGCTGTACCGGCAAGCTTGGCTGAGCGAGTATCAGACTTATCGTCTGGGTACGGCGCTGGGAAAGTGGGACGCTGAGTTTCAGTACTGGTGGAAGATGCAGAAGAAGGTACAGGACATTGTCGGCAGCCTGAAACCGGGAGAACCGCTGCCCCCTCTCGAATCTTTTCGGCCCGGGCGCTGAAGGAGTCAAGGAAAAACATTGTGCAACCGTCTGGGACGTTTCGGATCGAGGGAGTTGTTCCGATCATTCCGACTCCGTTCAATGAGGGAGAAGAGATCGCCTGGGAAGATCTGGAAAACCTGATCGAATTCGCCCGCTCGGCCGGCGCCTGTGCTGTCTGTTTGCCAGCCTACGCCAGCGAGTTTTACAAACTCACCGAGGCGGAACGGCTTGAGCTCGTCCAGAGCGCGGTCCGGCTCGCCTCGGGTCGAATTCCTGTGATCGCGCAGGTCAACTATCCCTCGAGTGTCCAGGCTGCCGACGTTGCTGCGTGTAGCCAGAAGCTCGGCGTGGCGGCGGTTTCGACCGCTCTGCCTCGTCTATTTCCACTTTCCGAACGCAATCTGTACCGCCACTGCGAGCGGATCCTGAACGCAATCAGCATTCCTCTCATCATCCAGGACTTCCATCCGGGCGGCGCCACGGTAAGCCCCGCATTTATTAAGAACCTGCATCATGCGTACCCTCACTTTCGCTATGTCAAGTTGGAGGAGCCGCTGATGGCGGCGAAAATCGAGACGATCCGACGCGAGACCGAAGACGCAGTCGGCGTCATCGAGGGTTGGGGTGGTATGTACATCCTGGAGCTTGTGGACGCAGGGATCTGTGGCGTCATGCCAGGCCTTGCCCTCAGCGACCTGCTGGCGCGGGTCTACCGGTTGGCCTCCGATCGGAAGAAGAGCGAGGCCTTCGAAATTTTCCAGGGTATTCTGCCGCAGATCGTCTACAGCCTCCAGAACCTCGAGATGTTTCATCATGCAGAAAAACTCCTCCTTCAAGCTCGTGGCGTGCTCCGGCACGTGCAAGTCAGGGATGCAAAGCTGGACATGCAGCCGAACGAAGCGGAGCATATCCAGTTCCTGAACGGCAGGATTCTCGCACTGCTCGATCGTCTGAACATGCCGGTCAATCCAGCGGCGAGGGGCCAGGCCTAGAATGAGCGCGGCCAAGTGAGATCGGGGCGGCTGTGCGGAGGTGGTACTGACGTGCTGGCAACTCGAAAACTCGTCGCGAGTCTGGTTGTGCTGGCCGCCGTCGGAATCGCTTCCTGGGCTGCCCTCATGTTCTTTCGAGGGACGGGAGGCGAGGGCGGCAACTCGGGCCCTTATTGGCAAAGCAATCACGTCAGCGATTTTCTACTGGCTCTCACCGGTGGTGGGCCCAAAGGCCTGGATTCAATCCATGTTCCAGACGGCTTTGAGATCGAGATGGCCGCCGGAACCGATCTCGTCCGTTATCCGGTTTTTGCCACGATGGACGACCGCGGCCGGCTGTTCGTCTGTGAATCGGCGGGACAGAATATCACGGACGACGAGGCGCGTGAGAATCCGGAGTTCCGGATCAAGCTGGTCGAGGACTTCGACGGCGACGGAGTTTTCGACCACAGCAAGATTTTCGCCGACAAGATTACCCTCGCCATGGGTGCGCAGTGGTACCGCGGAAAACTCTATGCCGCCGAGCCCCCGGACTTCGTTCGCTATGAGGACACCGACGACGACGGAGTAGCCGACCGCCGCGAAGTGATTCTCACCGGTTGGCCGCTGAAATCCAACGCCACCACGCTGCACGGGCCGTTTCTGGGGCCGGACGGCTGGATGTATCTCACCTACTCGCCTGATCCCTACGACATCACAACCAAGGAAGGGACCGAGCTGAAAGGGCCGCAGGGCCGCGTGTTCCGCGTGCTTCCCGATGGCAGCCGCCTGGAGTGGTTCGTCGGCGGCGGGTTCGATAATCCCGTCGAGGTCGTCTTCACCGACGCGGGGGAAACGATCGGCTCGAATACGTACTATTCGAATCCCAAGGCGGGCGTGCGCGACTCGCTGCTGCACTACGTCGATGGTGGGGTCTATCCCAAGTGGCGGCCGTTCGTCGACACGGCCTATCAGCAAACGGGCGACTATCTCCCTGCCGTCACGCTGTTTGCCCGCGTTGCGCCAGCCGGCCTGCTGCGCTACCGCGGTTCCGCGTTTGGTTCCGAATACGACGGCAACCTGTTCACGGCCCAGTTCAACCCCCACCGCGTCCAACGCCATATCCTTCGCCGGGAAGGCGGCACCTTCCGCACCGACGACGAGGACTTTGTCACTTCCACGGACATCGACGTTCACCTGACGGATCTGGTTGAGGATGCCGACGGTAGTTTGCTGATTGTCGATACCGGTGGCTGGTATCTGCACAGTTGCCCCGTCTCCCGGGTTGCCAGGCCGCAGTTCACCGGGGCTATCTATCGTCTGCGCCGCAGGGACACTCCGCGGCCGGAGGATCCCTGGGGAAAGAAGCTGAACCTCGAGCAACTTGCTCCCGCAGATCTGGCGCAGTCCCTCGGTGACCCCCGCCCGATGGTGCGCGACAAAGCGTTGGACCTGATGATCCAGGCAGGCGCCGAGGCCGTCGAGGCCCTGGCGCATGTCCGCGAGACCGGAGAATCGCCGCAGGTGCGCGTCGCAGCGGCTTTCGGGCTGGCACGGATCGATGATCCGAGAGCCGCCGAGGCCGTACGAGGCGCCCTCGACGATGCGGACTTCACGGTTCGCGTGGCGGCGGCTCGTATGGCGGGCTTGAATAAGGACTCGCAAGCAGTCGAGCGCCTGATGCAGATGGTCATCCAGGATCACCCGGCGGCGCGGCGTCAGGCTGCCGAGGCGCTTGGCAGAATCGGCGAGACGCGTGCTGTCGAGGCCCTGCTGACCGCTTCTCGAAACCCCGAGGACCGCTTCGTCGAGCACTCCATCATCTACGCGCTGATCCGACTGGACACGCCGGCGCCGCTGGTGGCAGCGCTCAAGGACAAGAATTCCTCTGTCCGCAAGGCGTCCCTCATCGCCCTCGACCAGATGAAGCAGAGCGCCCTGCACCGCGAGCACCTGCTCTCGTTGCTAGGCGATGCCGACGAACAGTTGGGTGGGGCCGTACTCTGGGTAGCGGCGCATCACCCGGAATGGTCCAGGGACATCGTCGGCTTTTTGAAAGCGCGACTGCGGCAGCCCGAGTTGTCTGAGACGCAGACGGCGTCGATCCGTAAGGCGCTGGTCGCCTTCTGCGACGATCCAGCGATGCAGCAGACCCTGGCCGATTTGCTGGGAGATCCTGCCACGAGCCCCGAGCGCAGGCTTTTTCTGCTCGACTCCATCGATGAATGCCCGCTCGACCAGATGCCGCCGGCGCTGCTCGCGCGACTTCGTGAGCTGGTCGACCACGGCGACGCCAGAGTGCGCCAGAGGATTGCCGCGCTGGCCAGTACGCGCGGCATCGCCGGCCTCGATGAGCAATGGGAGCGGATTGCCGCCGACACCGTGGAGTCCGACGACCTGCGGAGTGCCGCCCTGCGGGCCCTGGTCGCTCATCGCCCCGAGATCTCGGATCCGAGCTTCGAGTATCTGATGGGCCTGCTGCAACCGGAGACGGAGGCAGACCTGAGGCTCTCGGTCGCACAGGTGTTCAGCCAGGCGCAATTGAGCAAACAACAATTGTTAGCGCTAGCCCACGACTATATGCCACACGCCGGCACGCTAGTCTTGCCGACGTTGCTTGAAGCATATCGGGATACCAGGGACGAGGAGCTTGGACAGGCGCTGGTAGAGGCCCTGTTGCAGGAACCGGAGTCCATCAACGGAGCGGCCGGCGAACGGCTCGAGAAGCTGCTCGAAAACTTCCCGCGTAGTGTTCGCGCCGAAGCCAAGCCGTTATTTGCTCGTGTCGAGCAGGAGAAGGCTTCTCGCGCGCAACGGCTCACCGAACTGCAGCCGCTGCTGACCGCCGGCGGAGACCTCGGCCGCGGCCGCCAGATCTTCTTCGGCAAGAAGGCCGGCTGCTCGAGTTGCCACACCATCGGCAACGAAGGGGGCGACGTGGGGCCGGACCTCACGGCGGTCGGCGCGGTCCGCTCCGGCCTCGATATTCTGGAAGCGGTTGTGTTCCCCAGCGCCAGTTTCGTCCCGGGGCACGAGGTCTACCGGGTCACCACAAAAACGGGCGTCTATACGGGAGTGCGGGGCGAGGGAGCCGACGACGCAGTCGTGCTCATCTCGGGGCCCCGCGACCGCACGCGCATCCCGCGCAAGGATATTGTCTCGATGGAACCATCGTCGGTTTCGCTCATGCCTGATGGGTTTGCCGAAGACCTCAGCCGGCAGGAGCTGACCGATCTTCTCGCGTTCCTGCAGGCGCAAAAGTCGCGCACCGCAACGGCCCAAAGTGACTAGAAGCATAATGCGGGCCCTCCCGCCGGGTCGTTGATCGGGGATATCAACCCGGGAGGTTGTAGTTATGGCCACCGATGTAGCTTCGCCGTTGCCACGGCAACAGACCGCGACATCCGCCGAGAGTTGCCGGTCCGACCCGGCCACGGCCGGCACACCAACCGCGCCGCAGCGCCTCGTCTCTCTCGACGCGTTTCGCGGGTTCACGATGTTCTGGATCGTAGGCGGCGGCAGCCTGATGTTGGGACTCCAGCACCTCGGCGGTAATGCCTTCACTGATTTCTTCGTGTACCAGCTCCACCACACCCCCTGGCAGGGTTTGCGTTACTACGATGTGATCTGGCCCAGCTTCATGCTGATGGTGGGCATGTCAGTGCCCTTCTCATACGCCAAACATTCCCTCACCCAGTCTCACCAGCAGATGTTGCTGCAAGCCTTGAAGCGGTCCACGATCCTCTTCCTGCTCGGCTCTCTGCGGACATCGGTCAGTTCCGGCTCGCCGATGTGGATCGAACTGAGCAGCGCGTTGCAGCCCATTGCCGTTGCTTATTTGGTCGCCTTCCTGCTGGCAAGAGCCTCGATGCGCATGCAGGCGGCTGTCGCCGGACTGATCCTTGTTGGTTACGCCTTGCTGCTGCAGTTTGTGCCGGCGCCGGGTGTCCCGGCGGGCAGCTACGAGTTGGGAGCGAATCTGGTGTACGCGGTGGATATGGCCGTGTTGCATCGCGCCCACGAGGAAGGTTGGGGCACCGTACTGAGCACGATTCCGACCATCTCCACCACGCTGCTGGGACTGTGGATCGGCGGACTCCTCAGATCGAAGCGGACTTCCGCCGCTAAAGCGAAAATCATCGGCCTAGTCGGCTTAGGTTGCGTTCTGACGGGAATGCTGCTAAGCCCCGTAATCCCCGTCATCATGAAGCTCTGGACCACTTCATACGGGATTCTCACGGCGGGCTGGGCGTGCCTGTTGTTCCTGTTGTTCTATTGGGTCATCGACGTGCGAGGCTATCGCCGTTGGGCCTTCCCGCTGACGGTGATCGGCATGAACGCCGTCGCGATCTACATGGCGGGGACGCTGATCCCGATCCACCGCACCGTTGGTATCTTCACCGGGCCGCTCGCCTCAGGCATCGAGCCATTTGGTCCTCTGTTCCAGGCCCTCTGCGTTTTGCTGGTCGAGTGGCTGATTCTCGATTGGATGTACAAACGAAACATTTTCCTGCGGGCTTGATGCCGCCCCGCTAGTGCGTTACGAGGGGTAGGAAAGGCGAGCTGGCCCCGGACCAGGAACTGAACCGCGTGCAGCGAACACACCGATTCGTCCGGCGATGCCATTTATTCAAAAACTCTCACACGTCTGGCTTTCGGACAATATGATGCCCTGGCGGCGGCGATGAGCGCCCCGAAGGAGCCCCCAAGATGAGCCCGTTGATGTCGTGGTTCTATTTGTTCAGTTGCAACCTGATGTGGGCGCTGCAGTTCACCTGCGTTAAGTTAGTGCAGGACCAGGTGGGTCCTTTCTTTACGGTCTGGGCGCCCATGACGGTGGCTACGGTGCTGCTCTATCCATCGGTGCGTACGGAGATGCGGAGCTCCGCGGGCCGGCGGCTGCGTGACCGAAGGGATGTTCTGCTTTTCTTTATTCTGGCTGCTGTGGGCGTTTTCCCCGGACAGTTCTTTATCACCTGGGGTACACAGTTGTCGCTGGCCAGCAACGCGGCCCTGTTGATGCTCGCTCTGCCGGTCTGTACGGCCGTGATGGCTCGAATCTTCCTGAAGGAGCACATGACTTTCGGCCGGTGGCTGAGTTTTGGGCTGGCTCTGTCGGGCGTGGTGATGTGCTCAGGGATTGACTATCGTGATGTCAGCTTTCGGACGGGTTACCTGGCGGGCAATCTGTTGATCTTTCTCGGCTTGAATGGGAGCGCCTTCTACAACTCCTATGGCAAAAAGGTCTTGGAGCGCTATTCTCCGCGAGAGATGCTCTTCTACACCTATGTGGCCATGGTCATTCTCATGACGCCGATGACGATCGCGGCCGAGGGTGACGTGTTCACGGCGATTCCGAATTTCTCTGCCAACACCTGGATCGGATTGTCGCTATTGACCGTTTTTCACAACTACCTGTCGATGTTGCTTTTCTTGCGCGCTCTGCAGTATCTAGATGCCATCCAGGCCGCGCTGTCGAACTACCTGATCACCTTTTTCGGAGTCCCCATCGCGGCGCTGTGGCTGAACGAGACAATCACTACCATGATGATTGTAGGCGGCGTATTGATTCTCGCAAGCACATTGCTGATTACGCTGTGGGGCGGACGCAAGCCGAGGTCCGCACCAGATGCTGCACAGGAGCAGGCGGCCAGGCCTTTCCCGGACTCGGGTAGCGGTGTTGGATGAGGGGAGCAATTGGAAAGGACAAGGAATAACGGACTTTTCGAAGCTTTGGCATGCACAGCTCGAAACGTGGGAGCCGTCGTCTGCCCCATACTACTGCTTCCGTGGTCGTTCGCCGGTTCATTCGAACCGCCGCTGATCTTTCGGCTTCCCCAGCAGATCGAACGGCACGAAGGCAGCACTGCACTGACTCTCGGAAATGGGATTGGGTTCGTTTTGCGACTTTTTTATTCTTTTTGGGATGGGGGCTGTTGTCTTGCGATAGCCCGGGGGCTTTTTGTGGAATCCCGTGGGTGTTTTCAGAAGCCCGGTTCACCAACACCAGGATACCGCGCTGGGGAGGCCGTCTTGCGGCGCCGCGAGGCTAAGGCGTTTGGAATCAGTGTGGAATTTTGTGGAAGGGTTGTGACTGTTTGAGAGCGAGAATGAAACAGAGGCTCGCTTGCGGCTCCCAGCCGGCCTTCCGTGCCGGGAAGGGGTCGGTTCCGCTCCGGCCCCAGACTCACCCCGAGATCCGTTCCAGTCCCTGCCGACGCGAGAACCAAGCCTAGACACAATATATGGATTTGAGATTATGGATCCACAGTTCTGTGACATACATGGTGCTGAGTACCCTGAGTGTCCAAATCATATGGAACTTCTTGAAGAAAGAGAGCGAGAACGTCGTGAACGCGAGGGCGCGCCGCCGCCAGCGCAGATGACTGCGGCAACGCCACCACCTGACACTCAAACACATCAGTACTCAGACTATGTGTTTTCGTGCGTCCCTCTTGAGCTGTACGACAACTATGTTAACGAGGACCAGGGATATATACTTTAATAGTCAACATTGCTCCATTTGATCCTGGCCTCCCCGCCGCCCCCATCGTCTATGTAGGCATCCCGCAGCTGCAGGGGACATAACGAACGCCGTGAAGATTAATGTAGAATGCACTCAAAGAGTCTACGGAAACTAATGAAAGAGTCAATCGACAACCACTCAAGGCTTTGCGCATCTAAGAACACAAAGACGGCGATGATTTACGTTTTTTCCTGCGTGACTGGCACGCTAACGACGTTTCTGAATCACACACTTTTCCATGAGTCGGGAGGTAAACTCCGTTGGTTTGGTTACGTGATCGCAATTATTATCCTTGTTCAGGTCTTCGTTGTCATGAAGTGTGCCCGGGAGCGTGTTGTCCTCGGCTCGGTGATCGTGCTCCTCTTGAGTGGGTTGGCGTCCCAGGTCGTGCCAGAGGTCATCAGCCCAAACCCAAGTTTATTCAGGATCAGTCGCTACGTACTATCGAGCCTTGCTACCGTCGTCAGTGTAAGCATGCTTATTTCGTCGATTCGTTTTCGTATATCGCAATCGTAGCAAGGAGCTTCTCGGAGAACCTGGCGGGTTTTTTCGAAGATGGGCCGAAAGTGGGATAGCCTCGAAATAGAACCTTAACATTCTCTCGAACGCCGACCCCTCCAGGGATCGACAGCCAGCGTCACTGGCACCAAAGGGTCCGTAGCCGCGTTGCAACCCGAGCAGAGGCCAAAGCCGGTGTGCTTCTCATGGTTCCATTCCAGCCTCTCACGCCCCGCAAGCACGACAACGATCGCCTTCGAATGTCCTGAGGCTCAGTTCCCGCGCAGCTCAGGACTGATATTGACCGTGTTCTTGCTCCAGTCCACGGTCACCGTGGTTCCGTCCGCAAACGTCGTCCGTTCCTGGCTGCGATCCGCATTCAGGAACTCGTGGTTCGTCATTTCGAGCAGGCCGATTCGTTTGTGGAGCGCGGCCATCCTGCGAACCTCGTCGAGGTCCGATGACGACCGCCACGACATCGATGGCGCGTTGCCGTGTAGGAACCCGCGCGGGTCTGGTGAGTACGACGTAACGACCGCATCGTGGTAGACCAGCTCATACAGCGGCACTTCGATCGCCGGCTGACTCGTCGCGTCATTACCGCTATTCGGATTGCGATTGCGCCGTGACGTAACGTAATCGACATAGGGAATCGTCCAATCCGCGCCGTCTTCGGTCCCTACAATGCCGAGGTTGTTGCGCACCCAGGCCAGCACCTCGGCCCGATACTTCATGGAGTCCGTGCGCGTGTTGGGATGCTCGGGATTGAAATCCTCATCCGGCGGGACATAACCGAAAACATCCTGATAGCTCCCCTGCGGATGGACGCCATGCTCGGCCATCAGGCGAAAATTCTTCCGTACATGCCCGAGCATGAAGCGCGAGTTCAGATAACCCTGCGTGCCGCCGTCCCAGTTGTTCATCAACGGGATGTATCCGTCCTTCCAGTGATGCCCAAAGCGCGTTCCCGGAAAGGCGATGGGAGGCTCATCCATATCGATGTCATGAACGGCGAACTCGGGGTTCCACGATGGCGCATCGAGATAGTAGTCACGATACTGATCGTGCACCCAGCAGGTGTATTCGAGCTCGCGGCAGGCGTCGAAAAATGCCTTCATTCCATCCCAACCGCCTGCTTTCTCCGGCGGCGGCAACCCGTCGGGAGTCTGACGGTCATAGCCAAGATGCAGCCAACCCGAAAGACTCACATTGGCGTGTTCAAAGCCCGCGGCCTTCAACTTGCGAAGCCGGTCAACGTTCTCGCTAAATGTAGTCAGGCGATAGTTGTTTTCAGGATGTTCCTTGTCGAAGCGGGTACTCTCGGGATTGAGGTTGCGCAGCACGCTGGCTCCCGTAAAGGGATTGCCGATCAGGTTGGCAACCAGCGGATTGCGCTCAATTTTCTCTCTGAGCGAGACGAACAGCCCAGTGTCGTGAACGTAGCGTCGATATCGTTTGGCAAGGCTGACATAATTCCCCTCGGGCAGGAAATCCATACGCAGGCTGCGTAGATATCCGAATCGCCCGAGTTGGGCACGCCAGGTAGGCCCGATCGAAGTAGGCCCCCCCGGCGGATGCGAGAAAGTGTAGCCGGCGTCGTCGGGCGTTTCCACAATGACGATCATGGCCGCCCGGCCCTTCTCAAAACCCCACCACGACATCGACCACGACTCGATCAAGTTGCTCTGGATGACGCTGTTGTCACCCTCGGCGCGATGGATCGGGTGATAGCTTTTGGGCCAATCGCGCGGCAACAGTACACCGTCGTCGTTGCTCAAAACCGTGGCGTCGACTTCGCGCCCATCAATGGCTGTCGGCCAGTTCAGCTCGCGAACGACCGTCGAACCCTCCTGGGCCATCGCTTCGAACACCAACTCTTCGCCGTCGCCTTCGAGGCAAATCGTCAGATAGAGCCTGAGGTCTAATGGCGTGCCAGGGGCGTGTATCCCAGCGCTGCGAAAACCGCCCAGCGTAATCTTCACGCCGGTCTTGAAGCCGGTTGCGTAAGGAGCGATCTCGATCTCGCGAGCGGCCAAGAGACTGAGACGAAACTCGTCACCACCCGTGCTGACCAAGAGGTCCTTGTCGGACGCAGGCACCATCTTCCAGTTGGTCTGCTGTGCGCGCACCGTCAAGGAAAGATCGGATTCGTTGAGGACGGCCGTATTTTTCTGCCCGCTCAGGGTCCAGGCGCCGTCAGTGTGGGATACGGTTACGGCGGGAGCACCATAGATCTTCGCCAACGGCTGCGCGGCCGAAGGCTGGCTCAAGGCGGCCAAACAAGTAGCAAGCATTAAAGAAACGACTACGGATCTAGACATCTCAATTCTTCCTTCGCAAACGCTGAACGCATTAGGCCGAGTCCGGCACCGGCTGCCTTAACCCAGCCGGATCGATGCCGCTCGGCGCCACCACGATCGTCTCTCCGCGGCGCGTACCGAATTTCAGCAGCGAGCCTTCCAACTCCTCGGACCGGTGGCCGTCGCGCAACAAACCCACTCTTCCCTCAGGCCATGGATTTCGCAGCCTGCATTCCGCACCCGCCAAAGACTCGATCTCAACGAACTCGATACGCCCGTTCTTCATTGCCGACGCGACCAGGAATGCGCCACGCGCGAGCAACCGGAAAGCTGCATCCCACTGTTTCGGCCAGGCCGCAAACACCCGCAAAACCGGATCCGCGGCGGGCATGGGCGGGTTGCTCTGCAAAAGCGCCAGATGCAAAGCTTCGGCGGCGCGCCCCAGTCGCTGCGCGTCCATCGCCTGATGCCCTTCGCGCAGAGTCAGACGGTTTGGCAGAACACCTCCACCGCGATAGGCCTGCTCGCGCTCCTGTTGCAAAACTTCCATCTGGTTTGGGATCAGAAACCGCACAGCATCGGCTTGACCCAATGTCGCGGCCGCAATGGCGAGTTTCGACAGCACACCGACACGCGTCTTGTTGTCCATCGCATCGCGAAAGAACGAGCGGAACGTGGTTCTCGCCGTCTCGAGCGCCTCGGCG
The DNA here is from genome assembly GCA_963824095.1 of Terriglobia bacterium. GTDB lineage: Bacteria > Acidobacteriota > Terriglobia > Bryobacterales > UBA6623 > JBBDWJ01. Next base: position 734,146 of record CAWGNS010000008.1, read on the forward strand.
TCTGTCGATTCGAGGGTGCAGAGATCGAAAAACCACTGTGGCAGGCTGTTCGGATCGGGACGGAAACCGCCTTTTACCGCCGGCTTCAATCCGCGAACCCAAACGCGCGGCCCCTGGTAGTCGTCCGGTTTCAGCGCATCGGGATGATCGCTCACGGGCAGCGGAGCGAGATGCTGAAGCATCTCTCGCCACTGTTCCCGCAGCTCGGCATCTTGGTCGAGCATCTCCGAGGCCCGTACCACGGCCGCAAACAAGCCGCGCATCGCCGAGAGATCCTCATCGGTATCCTGGGCACCCAGCACCGATTCATTACTGTTGACGTTGTGGATGTGCCATAAGCCGTCATCGCCCCGCCGCACATTGGGGTGGTTACGATAAAACTCGGCCGCGCCCTTGAGCATCGGGTAGGCGCGCGTGCGCAGCCACTCGCGGTCGAGCGAGTACTCGTATCGCCGCCAGAAGAGATAGGCAACCTTGGCGGTCGTCCCGAGAATGTGGTTCACATGACCGAACGGCCCGAATCCTTTTTCGCGAAGCACCCAATGGCCGTCGATCCACTCACCGCCGCCAATCCAGTTCCAGCGGCTGGAATGGCCGGGCTGCGTCGAAGCGAATCGCATGAATCGTTCCGAACGCTGCGCCCATGGCTTTCGCAGCAGGTAGAGATCGCGCATCTCAGCCGCGATGTCTTCCGGCAGTTTGGCCAGGCCGTCAAAGAACGTGGTTTCGGGAATGAAGATGCCTTCGCTGCCCCACTGCTGGCGCGCCGCCGTTGCGCACGCGTCATACATCCCGAAGTACATGTCGAATGCCGGATCCATCAACTCGAAATGGTTCGTGGCCGGCAGCGCTTCGTAGTAGCAACTCAGATTGGCGAACCAGTGCTGCGATCCCCAGGCGCGAGTGTCGCCGCCGGTGTTCCACAGCATGCCGTTGAACTTTGGCGGCAGCTTGCCTCGCGAGCTCGACCCCATCAGGTAAAGAAAGTAGTTGTAGTTCTGCTCGACGTAGTCGGCGACGCCATCGTCGCTCTTCAACGAAACGAAACCCCGGGACCAGAATCCTCCCCACCATTTCTGGTTGTCGCGGGCAACACCGGAAAAGCCTTTCGCTGTCGCGGCATCCAACGCCTCCTCAGCGCGAGCGGCAACGTCGTCGGCCGGATCAAAACCGGCGGCGCTCGCGATCAGGATGGTGTAACGGCCGTTTCCAGAAGCAACGCCAAGCTCCGCCTCGTACTCGTTTGCCCGCCGCGGCCTTGCCGAACGCCCTAAAATCGCGATGACTACCGCGGACTGACAGGAGTAGTCCCCTTCGCGAAACTCCTGGATGAGAGCGATGCGTTCGCCGAGGACGTTGAGCTGCGACCTCGCCGTATGGTTGCGCGTGCGAATCTCCACGGCATGGCTCGCCACCAGCGCCTCAAAATTCTGGTCCGGATATAGCGAGCTATACCGCAGCATCCGCAGGCTGACGCTTGCCGGGCGCGGATCGGCGCGTTGGTCATCGACCTCCACGGCCATGACATCCCGTTCATGCCAGGCAAGAACGCGGGACGTGATGCCACTCCCCTCCGCCGTCAGCAGCGCATCGTAAACCGAGAGGTGTTGGGGAAAACCCGCCGCGGGAAAGACCTCTTTGCCCAAAGAGCCGAAGTCGATATCGACAAACCCGCAGCCGCCGCAGTAGTCGCTGTTCCGCTCGAAGAAACTATGCGAGGCGCTGTTGCTGGCGTAGACATCAACGCGGTTAATTTGGAGGTGCAGAGCGTAGGGAGTGGTCCACACCAGGCTGCCCATCCGGCCATTGCCGATCGGAAGGCCTTCCTCGCTTCGCAACGCCGGCCGGTCATAATGCAAATCCGCCCGCGAGACCAGCGCTCGATAGTCGACGTCGAGAAGCTGCGGCCGCGAATCCTCCGGCCGTTGCGCCGAAAGAGCCTCAACGGCCAACGGCGCCGCAAGACCCGCATACAGAAACGACCGCCGCGAACAACGCTGTCCGCTGCAGGCCGCCCCTGGGACGGGTCCTTCCTGGCCGCTCGCGTTCAAGTCTTGCTCACCTCTCTCGCCGGCGCGCTCCATAAGGCGCCTGCACCCGGAATGGCGCAACCGGTACCATTGCATCCAATCGCGAAACATGCTGCGGCAGGAGCGTAGTGTGCTGCGCCTTTCTCCCAAACAGCAGAACGACCAGACGCGAGCAAACAAAACACATCGGAACTCCTCACCGCCCTACGGCCGCACGCAAAGCCTTCAACTGCGCGACAAACTCCTCAGCGATCCGCCCGCCCGGTTGAACCGGAACGTCCCACGTGAACGCGCCTCCTTCATCCAGCACCTTTTTCGTGTAGCCGATCATCTGCTCGTTGCTGAACCGTCCCGGGCCGCGCCCCCAAGCCCGTCCCATATAGCTCAGGATGTGCAACTGGGCGCCGTCCACCATGCCGCCGTAGACACGCCGGATGTCCATACGCTTGGGATCGTCGATCTCTCCCGCGATATAGTCCTCGTGTGGGGTAATCGAAATCGTACGATTGACCGTGCCCGGGTTGAATGTCAGCACGCGATTCGGATTTCCAGCGCGCGCCGCCGCCGCAAAGCTCTTGAAGTTCGGCGTCTCTTCGGTGCGATACATCGTGTTCGGCCAATACGAGCCGTCAAACCACCAGCCCACGACCTTGTCGCCCCAGCGCTCGGCCCACTCTCGAATGATCTGCTCCCACATTCGCTGAAACTCGCGGTTGCGGTGCGGGCCATTCTGCCATTGCAGCTTCTGTTTCGCGATATCGTCGCCGTTCGGCGCGCCCGCCGGCAGGTAAACCATCAGCCGGATGCCGCGCGGATGCAACTCTTCATAGAGATCCGCGACAAGATCCCGCCGCGAACAGTGACTTGGGCTGACACCCACAAACTTGTCATAAGTGGCGTTGGGCGAGATATAGAAACCGGAGTTCTGGCCAATCGTGATCAAGTAGTATCCGGCCCCGACCGATTCCAGCTGTTCCGCCAGCCCCTTGACGTCGAACCCATCGACCAACTCGTTCCAGGCTTCCACGCTCTTGTGCGCATCCGGCGCGATCCACTCGGCCAGGAAATGATTCATCACACCCCAACGTGCGTCGCGCATCCACCCAGCGCGGTTTTGCGCACTCGCCGGCTGTGCCAACCCGCCAAGGGCCAGCAAGAGAATCCAAAGGGGGCACTGGAAAGTCCGGGCCAGTTTCACGGTAGGTTCTCGCTCCTGTTCCTTCATTTTGGATTCGCGGAGTCCCGGAGGCTGACCGCGGATTGGCCTGCAGAGCCTGACAATCGCGACTGCGCCTGCGGCAATACCGCCCCGATTTGGCCCGCAGCCTGGCCAGGATGACGCAGGCGGCTTTGCCCTGCCCGGCAGGAGGTCATCCCCATGCAGAAGCTCGGCCTCCGACGCGGAGGATAGCGATCCCCTTGTGAGTACCCGAAAGAGACGTTTTATTGACAGAGGGCGGACCCGCCTTTCGGCACTGGGCGAAGAGATCGCATCCTCCGAGAGATCGCAGCGTTATTCGAGCCGCGCCTGTGCGGTGTGTGGGGATGCCTTCATATCCGCTTCTTAGAAAGTAAGCCTGAGGCCTAGCTGCAAGATGCGCGGTGCGTGCGCAGCCTCGCTGACCCGCCCGGCGCCGGTTTCTCCAATCGTCGTGCCGGGAGGTGCCCAATCGATGTGGTTGAACACATTGAAGGCTTCGATCCGCAACTGGACGTTCCAAGGCCGCTCCGCCCGGCCCAGCGCGACATTGCGGAAGAGCGAAAAATCGGTATTAAACACCGTGTCGCTCATCAACACGTTACGCCCGAAGTTGCCGTATTCAAAACGCGGAATCTCGAACGCCTCGACGTTGAAATAGCGCTCGACCGTCGGCTGCGCCAGCCGCGGATCGCCTGCCAGATTCGGCCGCGCATAGCGCCAACCCCGCCGTTCGGCGCCAATATTGGCCACGTCCCCGTTGACAGAGAGATTGAAAGGTTGCCCGGACCGCCAATGCAATATCGAGTTCATCTGCCAGCCGCCCAGCATCCACGCCGCAAAGCCTTCACGCGCCCATCGCTTGCCTGTCCCAAACGGGAGCTCCCACACCGTGTACCACGACAAGAAGTGCGGGATGTTATACGACGACACGCTGCGGTTCGAATCCGGGTCGTGATAGTTCTGAATGCCCGAGCTGCCGCCCGGCCCGTTCTCCGCGCCAAACCAGCCACTGCTGTTGTCGATCGACTTCGACCACGTATAAGAGAGTTGTGTCTGCAAACCGCTTGCGAACCGCCGCCGCAGCTTGAATTGCAGGCTGTTGTAATTCGATTCGGCAATGCTGCGGCTGTAAAACAGCGCGCCGCCCATGAACGGAACGGGCCGCCGCTGGTCAACCTCTTCGGGAGTTCCCGGGCCCGGTTGCAGAGCCGTATTCGCGAGTCCCGTGTAGTCGAGTTGCCCGTTGAAGCTGCCCACGTAGGCCAGCGACGCCATCAGATTCTCGTTGATCTGCCGCTGGATCTCGAGGTTCCATTGATGCGAATAAGCGGTGCGCCGCTCGGGATCATTCGCCCACCCTGTCGCTTCCCACGGCGTCGGCTCGGGCAAGACCGCCGGAAATTTTCCTTGAATGTCTTGAATGCGTTGGGGCTGCGCGCCAAGCTCGTTCGCGGACCCCAAAAAACCCGGACTCGCCGGCCAGCGCCCTTCCAGATTGTGCTGCGTGTACTGGCTGTTGCCGATCAGCGTATCCCAGTACAACCCATAACCTGCGCGCACGACTGTCTTTTCGTTCATCCGCCAGGCGACGCCGACGCGCGGACCCCAGTTGTCCCAAATCTCTTTGGGCACGAAGTTCGGCGAGGAGGCGAGCACAATGCGATCGCCGTGAGGCACGTCCCCCAGCCCGTTCCCGGGAATGCAGGGCGCCTTCTGAGCCTCGTTGCACGGCGGCGGCATCGTTTCCGCGCCGATCAGCCACACACCGCGGCTGAGATCCGGCCCAGCCATCAGCCCGCTGGCGAGACTTGGCTTCAGGTTGTGGTCATAACGCAAACCAAGATTGATAGTCACGGTCGGCGTGGCGCGCCATTCATCTTGGAAATACCCCGACCAGGTCGTCAAACCGAAATCGATCGCGCCCTCCTCGGGCAGAATACCGCTGAATCGCACCGGCATCCCCAGCAGCGCGGAAGCCAACGAAATGCCGGTCGTGCCAAGAAGCTGCGGGTCGCTGGTCACATGATCATCGAACTCGTAGGTCTGAATGCGATTCGTCTGCAGACGCCTGACATTGAGCTGCTGATAGCCGCCCTTGAATGTGTGGCTGCCGCGAATCCACGTCAGATCGGTCGCAACACTGCGGGTCGGATTTTGCCGCTCCGCCGGACCCCGCGGGCTGATGTCCCCCCAAGGCTCGGAAAGCCGCATTTCGAGGCCCCCGAAACGGTCGACATCCGCGAAGCCGAGTTTGCGCATGGGTTCGAGCCCCGCCGAATGCAAAAATACATCCACGAAATCCCGCCGCGCCACGCCGCCGCGCACGTTCAAAATCACGTTGGGACTGAACATGTGCAGCCAGCCGCCACCCCAGTTATCCGAATCCATCCGCGAACCGCTTTCGGACTTCGCGCCTCCCGGCGTCAGCGCGTTACGAAGCAGCTGCGTCCAGCGAAAGAAGACACTGTCTTGTTCCGAAATCAGATGGTCGACTTTGATCTGAAAGCCGTCGGCATCGTCTTTCGTCGAACGATTGTTGATGAAGTTGAAAACCGGGTCCGCCAGATTCGGCCGCTCGGCGTAGGTTTCAAGAAAACCCCGCGTCATGGGCGACATCAGGCTCGAGGGAATCCGGCTGTCGGCGAATGGAGTTCGCACCAGCCCGCCATCGGCCGTCTGTGTCGTACTAAACGGATTGAAGATGTCGCGCCCGGCGATCGAGTTCGAAAAGTCGCCGCTAAGTTCCGCGCTGGTCGGTACCCGGCCGAATGACTGCGACGGCTTGCGGTAGCGCCACCCCTCGTAGCCGCCCGAGAAAAACGTCGTGTCGTGGATGATCGGTCCCGCCAGAGTGGCCCCGAACTGGTTCTGCCGGAACGGCGCCGGCGCGCTCTGGAGCGCGTCTTTGAACGGGTCGCGCGCGTCGAGCGCGTCGTTGCGCAGAAACCAAAACCCTGAGCCATGGAACTCGTTGGTACCCGATTTCGAAACCAGATTGATGATGCCGCCGGTGACGCCGCCCCACTCCACCTTCTCGCTGTGCGCCTGGACCTTGAACTCTTGCAGCAGGTCGAGATTCGGCGCCAGCGCATACGTGCTGATACGGAAATCGGTATTGATAATACCGTCGAGGTAGACGATCTGCGAACGGTTCTGCTGCCCATGGAACGACGGCCGGACCACTGGCGTATCCGGAATGCCGGTCACATAACCATCGGTCGGCCCAGCTTTCGAGCCCTGCGCGGTGCTCACCGGCGTCACTCCCGATGTGACCGTTAACAACTGCGTGTAATTTCGCCCATTCAAGGGTAGCGCGCTCACTGCCTCTTGCGAAATGACCTCTCCCAGCCCCGACGAGGAATCCTCCAGCATCCCATCGGCCTGCACTTGAATCGTTTCCATCACGCGCGCAACAGCCATCGTTACGTCCACGCGGAACCGCTGCCCGACCGCCAGCCGTAAATCGCCGTCGGTGGTCACCATGAAACCTTCCCGGCGTACCGTCAGGCGGTACGAGCCCGGCTGCAAAAACGGAATGGAGTAATAGCCGCTCTCGTTGGAGGCCGTTCGCCGAAGGACGCCCGTGCGAACGTTGACGAGAGAGACTTGGGCCGAAGGCAACACCGAGCCCGAAGCGTCCCATATGACGCCCATGATCTCGGCGGCGTGTAAGTGCGCTGTGCCGCTCGCCGCAATCCAAGCGAGACTCGCGCCGTAAACGAAATGTCTAAGAACCAGCTTCACGACTCACCCACATCGCGGTCTGGCTGGGTTCATCAGGGAGATCTCTTCTGCAAGCCTGCAACCTGGCGGCTCACAGAATTCGTGTCGGCCTCTACGGCACGCAATGCGTCCAGCAGCTCAACGATTGCTCGATTTGGATCCGACCCGGGCTCCGCCTGAAAGTTCCTGCCATCGAAATGGACGGCCAGCAGCGCCACGACACTGCCGTGAATTCTGTTCGCCTCGCGGAACACGTTCTCGCAAGCGTCACTCCACGAGGCTGCGGCGGCCGCTGTCCCGGTCCGGTCCGTCGTGGAGAGTCCACGCTTGGCGGCGACAGCCTCCAAAACAGGCGACATCAAATGGCGAGCATCCGCCGCGCTAGCGCGAAACTTCACAAGATGATCCGCAAGCATCTCTCGAAGCCTCGCGACGGCATCAGGACTCAGCCGCTGCGTCGCATTCCCATACAACTCCGCGAGCCGCCGCAACTCCATGGCGTGCGCAAGTCCACTCTCCGACGTCGTGACCGCCTCGTTCGCGAACGTCATGATCTTGCTCGACAAGCCGGCATCCTCGCGGCCCGTCTGCGAGCCGGAGCCAGGCGTCGAAAGCGGATGCGCCGCGAAGTATTCCTCGAGTTCATCCTGGATCGGCAGCTTAGCTTCAGCGACCACGACGCCGTTGTCCGCTCCGGAAACGGCGCCGACCGACCGTGCTTCCGTGGCACTCGAAGCCGGATCCGCCGCGGTCTGGCTCGCGGCTTCCTCTACAGTCCGAATCTCCACGGAAACCCAATCGGGTAGTTTCAACCCGGCCAATCTGTCTAGTAAGCCGACCTTTTCGTTCGGAGAATTCACCACGCCGGTTACCGCAATGCCGGAATCCTCTTCCGCGATGCTGATCGGCCCTCCGGCGCAGAGGCCCGCTTGGTGAATCGCATACCGGACACGCAGCCCCGTATTGAGCTTCTCCTCCAAGCTCGGCATGAGCGTCACGGTACGGCGTGCCGTTCGCGAGGAGACATCGGGCTGCGATCCACGCGCAACCCGCAGACTTTCGTCCGGAACGCGCGGCTCGAAAACGATGGGATCCAGCGCGCCCGCGGACAACACCCGCACTTCCTCGCCAACTATCGCCAACTCCGCGACACCGCCGGCGCCTTCGAATCGAATTCGCAGTTGGAGCGGCCGGTATGTTTGCTCGTCCACATCCAGCGTGATCGTCGCTGTGCGGTCGCCCGAGCGCCTGCGCGCGGTCAGCCGCAGCCGCCCGGCGGTATCCGGCAAACGCGCAACTTCAACCCGCATCCCGCTCTCATCGCTCAATTCGATGAGCCCCGACGTAAGCGAAACCGGCTCCAAGGGTCGCGACTCAATCCAGCGGACAAATCCCTTCGCCAGCGCGTCCGTGGACAACCCCTCTCGTCCCACGGCCAGCAGCGTGCCCCGCCCGCCGCGCTCTCCGGCGGCCGTCACGATCTTTGCCCCGCTGGAAGCACTATATATAGAGGTCACGACTTTGTGGTCTTCGACCCGGTTCCACACGGCGTGCTGCAACGACCCGGCCGGATCGATCCAACGGGAAGCAAACCGCTCGCCCGCCGGATCCGACCAGGTTTCCAGGTAGCCCGCCCGTTCAGCGATCTGCGGCTCGACCTCCATCAACTCCACCCGGAATCTTTGAAATAGCGGCTGCCCCGCGTTCGCCGACTCCGCCTGCTGCACGCGCGACAACACCCCGGCGGCATCGACCGGCGGCGACGTCCGCCAGAACCAGGCTGCTAGGCCAATGCCGACTACAACAGCCGCCGCGGCAGCCAGCGGTGCGAACCATCGATGCGCCGTCGCTGCAGCCCGTCCCGATACGGACGCGTCCTGAAGAACAACCGGCGCAGGAACAAGCGATTCGCGCCCGCGCTCGTACTCCGCAAAACTTTCGTGGAGAGCATGCCGCGCCTGCCGCACGCGATCATGCGAAGGAAACACATCCTGATCGACGGCCCGCTCGATCGCCCCGGTCTCCTGCGCCAGCTCCCATCTCATCGCGCGGCAATGGGCGCACAGTTTCAAATGCTCGTCGACGATGACGAGCTCATCTGGAGGCAACTCACCCAGAAGATGGTCGAGCAACACCTGCTCATCGGGACAGTGAGTACGCAAATCCATAGCGGGATCAGACCTGCACGGCGCGCCCCCGGCAGCCGTGTTTCTCCCGGGCGGCGCGGATCTTCCGAATAGCACGCAGGATGAGCGTCCCCACCGAGTTTGTGGTCACCCCCATCTGCTCGGCAATCTGCCGGTAGCGCAGGCCCTTCACGCGCAACACCAACGCTTCCTCCTCGCGCCGGCTCAGCAAAGACAAATACTCAGGCAGGTCCAGCGACTCCTGTTCCGGCACCGCGCTGTCATAAGTTGCGCTGGCGAGCAGCTCGAAATCTGAATTCGGCACCAACTCTTCCCCGCGCCGCTGCCGCCGCCAATGTTTGCCGAGCTGGTTCCGGACCGTCTTCAGCAACCACGCACGCGGATACCGGATCTCTTCCCCTTCACGCAAATTGCGGTAAAGAGCGGTGAAGGCTTCTTGTGTGAACTCTTCGGCGAGCGCGGTGGAGCCGCAGGCATGAAAGGCATAGCGAACCAGGGAGGAATACCCGTTGTCGAAGAGATCCGTGACGACCTGTGCCGCGTCGTGGCGATCCATGCAACCCCTTCCCCTAGGCAACGCCGAGGCGCTCCTTTGGCTGTCAAGGTACTGAAGCCTTTCCCCTGTGTCAAGACTTGCCCCGCGGTCCGACCCCGCCCCCGGAACAAGAGCCGTGCGTGAAGCATGGCCGATCATCAGCAAATCCGTGCATCTACGAAGGGGCGTAGCCCACGGCCGGGTACGCAAAAAGCCGGTCTGGGAGAATCCTGCCGCGGCGGTTACTCCATCACCTGGCATTGTCGCGCGGCCCTCTTCATTCCCGCCGCGCTATTCAAGCCCTTCGTTGAACAACACCCAGAGCCCAAACCGGCCTGGCGCCACAATATCAATGCGTCCATCACTGTTGAGATCGGCGAGCGTGAGCTGCCTTCCCAAGCCGATATTCTCTCCAGGGCCCGCAATCGTGTGCCGCGTAAAATCAGAGCTCGCGGCATTCCAGCGGTAGTAGTAAAGCACCGCCGGATCTTCCGCCCCCGGGTCCCGCCCGTTGTGCGCGTAGACGCATTTGCCCGTGACCAATTCCTCGATGCCGTCGCCGTCCAGATCCGCAAGGCCCACAACGTGCCCCTGCGACCAGGATTCGTCGATGACGTGCTTCTTCCAAACCGTCGTCCCGTCCGGCTTCGGAGCCTGCTGTTCCCACCAGTAGATGCCGAAATCGTGCGCACGCCCGAACAGAATGTCGAGGCGGCCGTCGCGATTCACGTCCATCACCGCGAACGGGCAGCTCGGATGGGGCAGCGCCGACTCCGCATGAAACTTCCACGGGCCGGCAAAGGGATCACCCGCGGGCCGCTCGTACCAGCCGACTTCGCAGAGAAAATCTTCGCGGCCGTCGCCGTTGACGTCCCCCCACGCATAGCCGTGACCGCCGCCTTCGACGCCGAGCACGAACTTCTCAACGGACGGCGACCCATCCGGCGCCTTCGTGAAGCGGTAGACATCCGACGGTTCCTGCTTCACGTAAGACATCGTGTGAATTTCGGGAACTCCATCGCCGTCGTAATCGTGCAGATCGGTCCGCTCGATCTTCCCCTTGGTCGGTGTGAGCTGATGACTCTCCCAGGGATCGCCCAACTTCAGCCCGCCCGGGCCCGGGTTCTTGAACCACACGACCCCTTCTTCGCCCCAGGCGCCCACAATGATGTCGGTCCAGCGGTCACCGTCAACGTCGTAGGGAAGATCGCTGTTGGAGCGGACGTGATTATCCGCCGCCTCATTAGCGCGAAAAGCGTGCGGCTCAAAATCCGGCCCCGAAAACCAATACGGGCCCGAAACGATATCGATCTTGCCGTCGCGGTCGATGTCCGCGACACTCGCTGCCTGGTATGTACTCACGAAAAGGCGCTTCTTCGAGAAGCGCACCGACTTGGGTCCGGCCGCCGGCTCGTTCGCGGCCAGTGTAAAACCGGCCAACAGCACGAGCAGCAACCCGATCACGGCAAGAACGCGTTTCATAATCTTTGTCCTCGCACCGCCCAGGGGACAGTCACCTTGTCTTGCTACCCGCGATCGCCCGTATTCCTCTGCAACCGTCAGCGCGAAACAAGGTGACTGTCTCCAACGCTACCTAAGCCCCAACGACGCCGCACGCCGGATCGGCGCCGGCATCCCTTCACGATTCAACTCGTTGTAGATCGCAACCGCCTCGGTCCTGTTGCCTTCCGAAGCCGCCCGCGCGGCGCACACCAGATAGGCATCGAGGGCCTCCCGCCGCACGCGGCCTTTTGCGGTATCTTTACGCGCGGCCAGCAAGCGGATCGCTTCCGAGCCGCCGATCCGGCCAAGCGCCCAAGCCGCCGCTCGCGCCACCGCTTCATCCGTCTCGTCTAAAAGGGCACCCAACGGGGCCACCGCTGCCGAATCCTCGCGGTTGCCGATCGAATTGATAACCCCAACGCGCGTCGTGCCCTTCGTCTTGGGCAGCGCGTCGCGCAGAGCAGCATCAACGGCATCGGAAGGAATGCGCTCCAACGAATACCGCGCCATGTCCGAAGTTTCCGGGTCGACCAACATCGCCGCAAGAGTCGGGACCGACCGCTCCCCGGCAATCAGGCCGAGCCGCTTGCAAACACCGCGTTTTGCCGCGATCGATGCGTCCGAGCGCAAGACGCTCAGCAGCGCCTCTTCGAGCCTCGCAAGCTGTTCCGGATGCCCCAAGACCTTGCGAATCTCGGCATCAACAGCAAGCAACGGCGCGCCACTCCGCCCCCAATCGAAGGCCTCCACCGCTTTCGTGAGTTCCGTTAAATCTTCCATCCGATCCCTCGTCTATCCCTCTGGGACAGTCATCTTGTTGCCTTGCGCTCGACGGTCAACAGCTTCTGCAATGGGCAAGCGCGAAACAAGGTGACCGTTCCCCAACGCTGCGACTTCAACAATCCGCGAAACAGGGCCGCGCCTGCAGCCGCCGTCACGGACCGCAAACGAAACCGGCAGACGGCATTCAACTCCGCCAAGGGCTTCGCATAGCCCGATGCAACATCCGATTCGCCGCGTCGCTATTTGCAAACCGACGGTTCGCCGCGTCCCAACGCAAATCTTCGCCGGTTTCCACAGCGATATAGCAAAGGTGCGTCAGCAGCTCTCCGTCCAAAGCCGCATGCATTGCCGCCGCCGGCTCCTGGCGCGATTTCACGCAGTCCAGAAAATTCCGCACGTGATAGAACGTCGCACCCTCATCCGGCTCAGCGCCGAGCCCATCGAGCAAACTCCGTGGCCCGGCATTGATGCTGCCTCGCTCGACGTATACCCAACCTTCGCTTCCGATCAGAATGTTGGCGTGATCGAATCGTCTGTCAATCTGTGGATCCGTAAAATACCTCGTCTTCCAGAATCCCGGCATCAGCCCGCCGCTTCGTACCTCTACGTCAATGCCGGTTCCGTAGTGCAGATCAATGGAGTAGAGCTGCGGGCAATCCTCCGGCCCACCCTCGTCCGACCACGTCGCGACGCCCGACAGTTGCAACCCCGACTCCGGTTTGTGAATGCCCGACCAGCCCACCATGTCGAGCATGTGCGGACCCCACTCGCTCATCGAGCCGAAACTGCGGTCCGAACGCGTGCCGGTGTTCGGCTTTCCCTGATAAGGCGCCGCCAGCGCGGGTCCCTGCCAGGCATCCAGATCGAGATACGCTGGGACGGGCTCGGGCGGAGGAGCAATCGGGTTCGGCCGGATCGATCCCGGCATCAGCACCAGAGCCTTCTCCAGCTTGCCCAACTTGCCGCTGCGAGCCAATTCGGCCGCATACTGAAAACGAAAATCCGAGCGCTGCTGCGTTCCAAACTGAAACAAAACGCCATAGCGCTTGACCGCCGCTTCCAGATCCCAGCACCACGACATTGCCATGGCCATCGGCTTTTCCATGTACATGTCTTTGCCGGCCTTGGCCGCGGCCACGGCCATCGCGACATGCCAGTGGTGCGGTGTCGCAATCAGAACAGCGTCGATATCGGGCCGGTCCAACAACTCCTGGAAGTTCTTATAGGCTTTGCAATCGCCATTGCCATAGCGCTCGTTCGCAAGATGGACGGCCCGCGACAAGTTGTCGTCGTTGACGTCGCACATCGCAATCATCCGCGCGTCAGGCTGCTTGAGGAATTCGCGCAAATCCGTAGTACCGCGGCCACCGACGCCGATCGCGCCCATTGCGATGCGGTCACTTGGCGGCACAGCCGCACCCATACCCAGCGCCGAAGCCGGCACAATGGTCGGAAAAGCTGCGGCGGCCAAGCCCGCCCCCTGCTTCAAGACGCTACGCCGCGTAACGCCCTCTCTCGACTTCAAGACAACACCTCCGAAAACTGGATCCACCCACTAGGGATTCTCGTTCACCAAGACTCCACCGCCAGCAGATTAGCACAGATGGGGGTCAGTTGTTAACCTTAACAATCTAATAAAATAGCTACTTTTGCTTTCGCGAAATCTTCCGGACTCTTTGCCAAATGCGGACGACTGCAAAATGCGCTTGCCTCGAGGGAGGTCAACGGGACACGCGACGAGACAATCCCCCCAAACAAACTTCTTCTCGCGGCAGACCGCACGCTGAACGCTGATATATCAGGAAGTTAAGTAGGATCATAGGCCACGCCATGAGAGCCTGTCAACCTACGCAAACCACGAAGCATCCGCCCCACGGAACACCTTCAGCGTTGGCCGGTGACACCCGCGGAAGCGGGGTCCGGAAGGCGCAGCGCCTCGCCCGGAAGCGGCCGCATGCTCCGCCGCAGTTCACGGCAAAAACATTCTCCGTCGCGACTTGGAGCAACGCAGAAGCCGCTACTTGGCCTCAGCCGCGCGCTTCCTCTCGAGCGCCACATAGAGCGCTTGCGTAGCCTTCGGATTGCCCGGATCAAGCCGCAGCGACTCCTCGATCTCGCCGACACACCCGTCCCACTGACCGGCATCGCAAAGCGCCAGGCCATAGTTCAGATGAAACCCTGGATGCAGAGGATCGAGCTCCAGGGCCCCGCGATACTTGACGATCGCCCCGCGAACGTCGCCGGCCTTCTGCAGCTTCACCGCGTCGTTGTTCAACTCCAAGGCGGCCAGCGAACCTCGCTCCGAGTCCGAACGATTCCGCAGCATTTCCGCCAACCGCGCGTTGACCCGCTCGGCCTCCTCGCGCTGGCCGTCTTTCTGCAACGCCCGCATCAGGTTGTAAAGCGTCGAACGGTCGTCGGGCCGCAGTCGCGCCGCCGCGCGCAGATGCTCAATCGCGTCGCCGGTTTTTCCAGCCTGCAATTGCAGGGCGCCCAAGTGATAGTGCGACGCCCCGTCCTCGGGATTCAGCGCAACGGCCTTCTTCAGCGCCTCGATAGCGCCGGCATTTTTCAAAAGGCTGCGCCGAACCTGCCCAAGCTGTGCCCAGGCATCCGCATAGTCCGGCCGCAGCGAGACAGCTTTCCCCAACTCCGCCTCCGCATTGTCGAGTTGCCCCTGCTGGGTCCAGATTCTCGCCCGCAGCAATCGCGGATACGCCGCGGCCGGTTGATCGCCAAGACTTTCGACCGCGCGCGCCAGATGAGCAAGCGCCTCATCCAACTCGCCGTTCTGCGCCAGGATCAGCGCTAGATTCACCTGCGATTGCGCCAGGCCCGGGTCCAGCCGCACAGCCTCTTCAAACGCCGCCCGCGCCAGAGCGATCTGTCCAAACCGGCTCAACGCCATGCCAAGTGTGTTGTGCGCCGGAGCCCAATCGGGTCGCAACCGCACAGCCGCCTGCAACTGTTCCACCGACTCGCCAAGAACGCCTTCGAGCGCGAGAACCGTTCCCAGCATCAAGCGGCCATCGGCGTTTTCCGGCTCAGCCGCGACAAAAGAACGAAGCGTTTGAATCGCTCCCGGCCGGTCGCCGGCGGAAAGCTGCGCCCGCGCTTTCTCGAGCGGCGACTGCGCCACAAGCGTCGATGCCGGCACAGCAAGCAGCAATAACCCCGCGACCCACAACCGGCGCCAGCGCACCCTCAACCACCGGCGAACGGCCGTGCTTTCGACAAGACTCAGCACTGACTTACCAACCTGGCGAACCGCTCACTAATCCTTTCGGTCGACCATTCCAGCCGCAGTCAGAACCATCAACCGTGCCGATTATGAAACGGTAATCCCATTCGTGCAACTCAAATCCGTTCCTTACGCCCCAGGTACTCACCATCACTCCGCACAAAACTCACGAACACCGCGCTCCAACCACCAAACAAAAAGAGGGGCGCCACAAAGGACGCCCCACACGAGTAGGCCGAAAAATCGTGCGGTCCGTCCTAGAACGAATACCGCAAGCCAAACTGCAACTGCCGCGGCTGGCCGTGACCAGCAACACTCGTGATCCGGCCCGGATTGCTCTGATCAATCCGGGTCCGCGGGTTGCCCAGGTTGATCTTGTTGAATACGTTGAATGCTTCGAAGCGCATCTCCAGTTGACGCACCTCTCCGAGCGGTATCTTCTTGAACAATGAGAAGTCCGCGTTGAACAACCCGGGGGCGCGCAAGATGTTTCGCCCCGAGTTCCCGAATGCGAACGATGGAACACTGAACGCATTCGCATCGAACCACTTGTTCTCGTCCGGATTCGATATGGTCGGATCGCCCACCAGATTCGGACGTCCATAGTTCCAACCGCTCCGCGCTTGCAGATTGGCGATGTCGCCGCCGACATCGGGCGTAAACGGTTGACCCGAACGAGCCGTTGCCAGCCAGTTCATCTGCCAGCCGCCCAGCACCGCTTTGGCGGCTCCGCTCCTCGGCCCTGGGATATCCCAGATCATCCCGAACGTAACCAGGTGGGGTATGTCGTATGACGACACAGAGCGGTTGGACCGTTGGTCATAGAAGTCTTGCAAGCCGCGGCCGCCGATACCGTTCTCGGTGCCGAACCAGCCGCTGCCCGTGTCGTCGATCGACTTCGACCACGTATAGTTGAACAGAACCGCCAGCCCCCGCGAGTAGCGCTTATTCAGCTTGTATTGGAACGAGTGGTAGCTTGCATGGCCTGTCGACGTCTCATAGAGGAACTCTGATTTCATGTGCGGCCAGGGCCGGCGTGCATTCACCTCTTCCGGGCTGCCGGGGCCAGGAGCTCCCACGTTCGTCAAGCCTGTGTACTCCAGCCGGCCGTTGGTGCTGCCCACATAAGCGACGGCCATCATCAAGCTATCGCTCATCTGCCGCTGGATCTCCAGATTCCACTGGTGCGAATAGGCATCCTTGCGGCCCGGCTCGTTGAACCAGCCGTTGGCGTTCCACGGTTCGGGTTGGGGTTGCACAAACGGGAAAGCACCCTGCAAGTCGGGCACTCTCTGCAGCGGATCTCCAAGACGGTTTACAACGCCGGTGTCGAAACCGGAGCTCTGCGGCCATCCCCAAAACTCATACTGATGTTGTGCGTACTGCCCGCGCGAGGCAAAGGCGTCCCAGGTCAGCGAGTAGCCGCCGCGAAGCACAGTCTTGGGATCCATCTGCCAAGCCAAGCCCAGCCGCGGTCCCCAGTTGTCTTTGATCGCGGTCAGAATCGAGTTGCGCTCGCCCGTCACGCGGATGAACTCGTGCGCCGACACATCGTTGATGCTGTCATGCGGGATGCAGGGTGACGCTTGAACGACCGCGCAGGGCCCGGGTAGTTCCTCGAGCGCAATCAGCCACTCTCCGGTCCTCATGTCGGGACCGCTTTGCATCTGCCGCTCGGCTTTGTTCTTCGCCCGCGTCACGTAGTCGTAACGCAGCCCGTAAGTGAGAGTCAGGTTCGGCCGCAGCTTCCACTCGTCCTGCACGAAAGCCGCCCATGAAGAGATATAGAACAGAATGCTGGCATCTTCGCCCAAGCTCCCCGTGTACCGCGACGGCAGCCCCAGCAACATCGTTGCCAGCCCGTCACCCGTTTGGCCCGGGTTCTGCGGGTCTTGCGTCGGGACCTGGTCAAACTCCATTCCCTGCGAGGTGTTCACCTGGTTGCGGTCGTTGCGAACGTACTGGAAGCCGGCTTTGAAATTGTGGTTGCCGCGCAGCCAGGTCACGTTGCTCGTGAAGCTGTAGTTCGGGTTGCCGCGGAACGAGGGCCCGCCAATTCCGAACGACGGGATGGACCATGGCTCGCCGCCAGGCGCGGCCGTGAAGCCCTCAAAGCGGTCGAGATCCTGGAATCCGAGCTGCTCGATCGGGCCGATGCCCAGTTCGTGTTCGTCGCTGCGGCTGTTGGAAGGCTGCTGCGCCGCTCCGCCGCGAACCTCCAGGATCGTCGTCGGCGAAAACATGTGGATCAAGCCGCCGCCCCAGTTACGATTCTTGCTGTTGCTTGTGGATCCCGAGCGGTCCCCCGTGGGACTGAACGTATCGAGATACTGCTCGTTCCAGCGGAAGAATACGTTGTCCCGCTCGCTGAAATAGTGGTCCACACGGATTTGGTAGTTATTCGCGTCATGCTTGCGCGGCCGTTGCACGCGGAAGTTGTAATCCGGGTCGCCCGAAAGGTTCGGCGTGATCGCGTAGGCCTGCGCCAGGCCTTGCATCTGCGGATCGATCAGGCCGGCCGGAATCATCCGGTTCGGGAAGATGTCGCGAATGACATTTCCTTCCGTGTCCCGTCGCTCGCTGAACGGATTGTAGATATCACGGTTGTAGATCGTGTTCGAAAAATCGCCATTCAACACCGCGCTCGTCGGAACGTAGTCCTGCTGGTTCGACACGTCGCGATAGCGCCAGCCGTCGTAGCCGCCGTGAAAGAACGTTTTGTTGCGCACGATCGGGCCACCGATATTCGCGCCGAACTGATTCTGGCGGAACACCGGCGGGTCTTCGCTCTGTGCGTCGCGGAAAGGATCGCGGGCGTCGAAAATCTCGTTCCGCACGAACCAGAACGCCGAACCGTGGAAGTCGTTGGTGCCCGACTTCGAGGTCATGTTGACCACCCCGCCCGTCGCGCTTCCGAACTCAGCCTTGTCGCTGTGCGACTGAACCTTGAACTCCTGGATCAGGTCGATATCCGGCAGAACCGTGTAACTGGTGCCACGGATGCTCGTGTTGATGATGCCGTCGTAGAAGTACACCTTCGAGCGGTTCTGCTGCCCCTGAATCGAGGCGTTGGCGATGGTCGATCCCGGGATGCCCGTGCTTCCTTCGGTGCCGAAACCCATCGTGGTCGTCGATCCTTGAGCAACCGAAATCGGGTTGATTCCCGGATTGAGCACCATCAACTGCGTAAAGTTGCGCCCGTTGAGTGGCAGGTCATGAACGACTTCTTCCTCGATGGTTCCTCCGAGTTCCGACGACGAGGCTTGCAAGAGCGTTGCCTGTGCGGTCACTTCGACCGTTTCCGTCACGGCGCCTACTTCAAGCGTCACGTTCTGCACCATCGTGTCGTTGACGCCGACCGGAAAACCCGGCACGTTCGCTGCCTTGAAACCCGGCGCCGTTACGCCGAGCGTGTACTGCCCGGCTCTGACGTTAACAAACGTGAAAAAACCCCTGGCATTCGTCTCCGCCTCGGTCGCGATGCCCGTGGACTCATTAGTCAGTGTCACTCTCGCCCCGGGGACGACTCCGCCGCTGGCGTCCGACACTGTTCCATTAACCCCGCCGAAGAAGGTCTGCGCCATCAAGGGTGGACCCGACGGGATACACGTCGCAATCGGCAGCACAGTAAGCAGTGCCACGATTGTCCTTCGAAATTTCATTGAAAACCCCTTTCCTGAGCTACGTGCGGCGCGAGGCCGCATTCGCGCGCGAGGATTGCGATTCCCATTCGTCACGTTTTCGCGACGAGATTCCCGTGCGACGTTGCGCGCCTCAACGGTTGAGGTTCAGCGCGGCAAAACTTCGAGGCCGCGCCATCGGCTGGACCCTCCCCGCACCAAGTAGCTAGCGTTACCTATCTTGGTTTCAGCTAAATAGAGAAACACCCTGCACCGCGGGAGAAGGACCCGTTCGCCGCATAAAGTACCCCACGGTTGCGTTTTGTTGACAACGCGCGAAAATATTTTCTGAATGTCGCCCCACGCCTTTCCGGTTGTTGGCTCCGCAGACATATTCCGGACGCCGCACCCCCCAACACCCATCGCCGAGAGCGATTCGAGCCCGCAAGGGTGAGGCAGAGAATTCAACCGAAAGACGGAACCCCCAACGCAACGGATGAGCCATCGAAATCCATAGGATGCGCGGGCCATACGATGAGCTCGTTTCAAGACAGCCGCCAAGTCAGCCAACTACACGCAAACCGTCGAACCACGCCGAACCCATCGGCCCGCACTCCGAACGCACAAAGCCAAACTCCAAAGCTTGCGTTTCGCAAGTCACAAGCAGTAGAGTGAATCCCGCAAACCAATGGCATCCAAATCGCGAAACCATCGGAGGGGCGGCGGTTCGCGAAAGCGCAAATGCGGAACCAACCAACCGGTTCCACCCGCGCGGCCAACCCGGCAAACGCCGCTCCCTGCCTGGAAAAGAGCGCTTTTTGTCGCGCTCACGCTCGTCGGGTTCTTCGCCCTACTCGAAACCGCACTCGCTGTGGCGGGTATCGAACCCGTCCTCCACAACAAAGACCCCTTCGTCGGTTTCTCATCCAACATTCCGTTGTTCGTCGAAGAACAAGACCCCGGCGGCGAAACCTACCTCGTCACCGCCCCAAACAAGAGCGAGTGGTTCAACTTGCAGCGTTTTCCGCGCGACAAACCGCCGGACACGTTGCGCGTCTTCAGCGTCGGCGGCTCCACAACCTACGGCCGCCCCTATACGGACATGGCGTCATTCAGCGGCTGGCTGCGCGAGTTGCTGCCGGCCGCCGATTCGTCTCGTCGCTGGGAAGTCGTCAATGCCGGGGGCATCAGTTACGCCAGCTACCGCGTCGCCGCGTTGATGGAGGAACTGGCGCGCTACGATCCCGACCTGTTCCTCATCTACACCGGCCACAACGAGTTCCTCGAGCGTAGAACCTACGGCAGCATGCTCGACGCGCCGAAAGCGTTAACCGCCGCCGGCGGATTCCTCAGCCGCACGCGCATCTACGCGGCAGGAGAGAAGCTCCTGGCGTCGGTTTCGAACAGTGATTCCGTACCCCCCGAAAACTCCGCCACGCTCGAACCGGAAGTCGACACCATACTCGACCATTCCATCGGACCCACCGGCTACACCCGCGACGAAGACCTGCGCGAGAAAACACTGACTCACTTCCGCTTCAACCTCTCGCGCATGATCGACATCGCACGCTCGGCTGGGGCGCAAGTCGTTCTCATCACGCCGGCCGCCAATCTCAAAGACTGCTCGCCCTTCAAGAGCGAGCATCGCGGCGGATTGACGGAAGGCGAAATCCAACGCTTTGAGAAACTGACCGCTGAAGCGACTGCGGCACGCAGCGGAGGCCGGCTCGAGGAAGCGCTGGCTGCGCTCGACCAGGCGCAATCCATCGACGATCGCTACGCGGCACTGCACTACCAAAAGGGCCGCGTGCTCTACGAAATGGAACGCTACGGCGAAGCCAAGGCGGCCTTCGAGCGCGCGCTTGATGAAGACGTCTGCCCGTTGCGAGCGCTTCAACCCATGCAGCAGATCGTTCGCGAAGTTGCCGCGGAGCAAAATGTACCCCTGCTCGACTTCGCCGCCATCATCGAAGACGCCTCCGAGAATAAGATTCCCGGCAAGCAATACTTCCTCGATCACGTTCACATGAATGTCGAAGGCTACCGGCTGCTCGCGCTGCGGTTGCTCGATACACTCGACCAACAGGGCATCGCGAACCTCTCGGCCGATTGGAATGAAGCGCGGATCGCCGAGGTCACGCAAGCCGTCGAAAGCCGCATCGACGATCATCAGCAAGGCGTAGCGCTGCGGAATCTGGCCAAAGTATTCAACTGGGCGGGAAAACGCGAAGAGTCGGAACGACTTGCGGCCCAAGCAACGGAACTGCTCGGAGAAGACGCCGAATCCTACGCTATGCTCGGCCTGCGCGCCTCCGAGCGCGGCGACACACGGCAAGCAATTGACTACTTTCGAAAAGCGCTAGACCTCGAACCAGGCTACGCCGAAGCGCACTTCAATCTGGGCCTGCAACTCGCCAAGCAGGAGGAGTTCGACGAAGCCATCGACCACTTTCGTCAGGCGCTAAGCCTGAAGCCGGACTACGGAGTCGCCCACGGAGGCCTAGCCGACGCGCTCGTCGCGATAAGCAAACCAGCCGAAGCCATCCCGCATTTCGAGGAAGCGATTCGAATCCACCCGAACTACCCCGAGCCGCACCATGGCCTGGGGCTCGCGCTTATCGAGTTGGGCCGCGATGATGAAGCGGTGCGCCAATTCCGCGAAGCGCTTCGTATTGACCCCAACTTCGCCAAAGGACACAACAGTCTCGGCATCGCCCTGATGTCGCGGGGTAAACGCGATGAAGGAATCGCGCACTTTCGCGAAGCGCTCCGGCTCGACCCTGGCTATGCGCGAGCGCACGCGAATCTCGGCAGCGCCCTCGCTTCGCAAAGCCAATACGACGAAGCAATCCCCCACTACAAGCAAGCTCTGCTCATCAACCCGCGCTACACCGACGCGCGCACGAACCTAGGCCTCGCGTTGCTGGCTCAACGGCGCCCGGACGAAGCTCTCGAACAATTTCGAGAAGCGCTGAGGATCGACCCCAACGACGCAAGGACGCACTTCGCGATGGCAACGGCCTTCGACGACACAGGCCACACACGCGAATCCGTAACCCATCTCCAAAAGGCCGCCCACCTCGAGCCCGACTGGACCCCGCCGCTCACACAGCTAGCCTGGATTCTGGCCACGAATCCAAACCCGGCCATTCGCAATGGAGAGGAAGCGCTGCGCCGAGCGGAGAAAGCAGCGCAGCTAACCAACCACAAAGACCCGCTGATTCTCGAAACGCTGGCAGCAACCTACGCCGAAACAAAACAATTCGATGAAGCGGTAACGACAGCCGAGAAAGCCCTGAGGCTAACGCCGGAAGGCAACGAACTCGCCGCCAGAATCCAGCACGAACTGGAGCTTTACAAACAGAAAAAACCGTACCGCGAATCCCTCCAGTCCCCTAGCGCCCTGTAGCGAAAAGAGCCGGTATCCCGTAGGAAATCCCCGTGCCCAACGGCGCCGAGCGCGGAAGCGCTAAAGACGACGAAGGGACTAACGGCCCACCCAAGTAGCGGCAGCGCTCCCGCCTGTCAGCCGCTCTGGAACCTTGGCCCCACTCCTCTCCGGCCCAAAGCGTCCGAGCCAAACCGACGCCCAAACTATTCCTCCCCCAAAGCAACAACAAATCATGGAAACGACCGCGAAAACCGTCCGACGAACCCGCCGCCCGACCGCATCGTGATAAAAACCGAATCCCCGCGAGATACAGTCTTCCGCTCAATCTTCACCGCAGCCGCCTCGGTAGCATCCCGAACCATCGTCGCGTAGTAAGTCGGAGCCCGGCCGCGTTCCGCGCCGTCCAAGAACGACAAATCCAGTTCGATCGTCCGCGCATTCGGCCCATTCGTCACAGCCAGAAACCACGTATCTCCACTCCGCCGGGCGAAAGCCGCGACTTCACCGATATCCGAAACCGGCAGCACCACCGTTTCATCCCAAACGCTCGGAATCTCCTTGATCAAATCCACCGCCGGGTTCGCCAGAATATTCGCCGGATGCGCCGCGTAAACCAGCAATGGCGCCCAGAGAATCACCGCATTGGCGATCTGGTGCGGCCAGGTCGTATCCGCCAGCCGCCGCCCAAAGTGCATTGGCGTATAGTCCGCCAGCCCCGCCAGCATGCGCGTGAACGGCAATGTCGTGTCGTGCTGCGCGTACGGAGGACCCATCTCGAGCCCGCGAATCGCCTCCAACCCCAACAGATTCGGATACGTACGCTCCAGCCCCGTCGGTTTATTCGCGCCATGAAAGTCGAGGATAAGTTCGTACTCCGCCGCCATCTTCAGCAGCCTCTCGTAGTGATCGATGATGTCCTTGTGTTCGTGGTCGAAAAAGTCGATCTTCGCGCCCGCCACGCCCGTGCGCCGGCACATCTCAAAGAACTCCCGCATGACCTTCGGGTCGCGCAATTCCGCGCTACGCTTCCAGATCAAAATGCGAATGCCGCGCTCGCGCGAGTAGTCGACAAGCTCCTTCAAGTCACTCTCCGGCCACCGCGCCCAAAACCCTTCCAGGACGCTGTATTCAAAACCTAACTCGCCCGCCAGCCGCGAGAACTCCTTCATTCCGTCGAGCGTCCCCGATCCGCCATCGAGATAGTTCCAAACCGAGCGCCCAGGCCGGATCCACTGGGTCTTGATTCCTTGCGGGAACAACTTCGGATCGGGTGGCGCGGCAACGTTGTGAACGATGTCGCTATTCGCAAGCGCGTTCAGATCGGCGCCAACCAGCACCACGCGCCAAGGCGTGGTAATCGTGCCGCTGATCACGGCGGGCTTCGACATTCGCTCCACCTCATCTTCGAACCGTAAGCGGAACGGCCACGAAGCCGGGACCGCATGTCCCAGCCGCGCATGAAAGCCGGCCTCACCGTCGCCCTGCAGCATCATGCCGCTGTAGCCGCGCAAGCCGCCTTCTGTAATCGCGGCATATCCCGCGTCATCCGGCAGCCGCACCGTCAGCGGAGGAGCCACCCAGCCTCCGCGAGGCACCGCCCGCACGGACTTGGCTACATAGCGCCCCTCGTAGTGGTCCTCGGCATCGTGAAACCAAACCCGCCCCTGCTCGGGCAGTCGAAACACGGTCGCCTCGGTCGGAACGCGGTCGCCCTCGCCCGGCACAACATACCGGAAGGCAACCCCGGAATCATAGGCGCGAACATCGAGCGTGTAGACCGTGCCCGACTCGCGATGCTTGACGGCAACCCGCGCGCCATTGCATTTGTCGATCGCCGTCGAATGCGCGCCATACCAGGGGTATGTCTCGTCCACCTGATACCGCGTGGCATTTCCAACCTCAACTCCGTCACCCAGATCGACGCCGTCGACAACAATGCCGACACGCGAAGTCTCGACCACGGGCTTGCCACGAAAGCGCACCTCGTATCCAAGCTGCCCTGTCTCGATGACGACGAGCCGAAACTCAACCCGCCCATCCGGACTTGCGACTGGAATGGCCTCGAAGGTCAAACCCATTTGGGGGAAGCAAAGTAGTCCAAGCAAAAAAAAGATCCCCTTCAATGCAGTCGGGGCAGTCTTGAAGGGATTTATCATCGTCTTCTCCTACAAACCAAATACATTGTACCCGGCGAAGCTTCTTTGTTGACACGGCAGGGATCAGAGCGAGTTCAGTGCCTGCGTCCGCTTTCCCTCTCTTTCCGAAAAGCAACAGTGAGGGCTGTGCGTAGACAAAACCGAATCCGATTAGCCCTTGTGCGTGGTCAAGCCCAGATCTGAGGCAGACGCCGTCCAGTCGCGACGACCTACCGGTTATTTGGGATGCTCGAAGCTCAGGGATTGGAGTCGGGCAAGCGTTAGAGTTCAGACAGAGCTTTAGAGTCCGCGGCGACTTTGGCCCGCCGCCTTCGGGGACCTGTCGGGCCGAACTGCATCCGTTCCAAGGTTCTTGCCCACGGTTCAGAGATCGAAACATTCCGAACGGCTAGGCCGCTTCGGCCCAAGAATAGCGATGATGCAGACCGCCCAAGCGCTCTTCTCGGCTGACCGACGATGTGGTGTGTCTTTGTTGAGCGCGTCATGAATACGGTCTCGGTGAAACTAGGCGATGTATTCCCGGACCAGCCGCCGCAGCTGGATTGTAACTGTCGGCACGGTAAAGAAGTCGAACGCGACCGGCGCGTCGCGGTGATTAGCCAGGAGGGTGCGCCAGGTGTCGCCTGCATCACCGCGCCGCCGGAAAGAACGCAGGTAGCGAGCGACAGTTCGTTCGGAGACGACGAACCCCAGCTTCTGGAGCTCGCTGTTCTCCGGATAGTGAACCCTATTCGCATGCTCTAGAAGTCCCGTGTAGACCGCTGGCCCATCGGGCCACGGTCATTCTCCGCGCGGAACTCTCGCTGTAGTTGTTGCTTCCTATTGATCTTGAAGGAAACCACCGTCTACAAAATCGTCTACGGTGGGCTTCGGCAGGACGGCCGCAATTGGCCGTAAGCCATTGAAAAGAAATGGTAGGCGCGGCTGGACTCGAACCAGCGACCCTCTGCTTAGAAGGCAGATGCTCTATCCGCCTGAGCTACGCGCCCTCGGGTAGGTCTTTACTGATTCTAGATCACTTGATTGTCTCGCTTCCAGCTCAAATCCCCCCTGGCCTTGCTCGGAATGCTCGACCACCAGCGCGGATCCGCGCCACGGGGCAACGGGCTAACCACTGTAGCTGTTCCGTAGGAAGCGTCGTAGACGCCGGCGCGCCGCGCGTGAACCCGGGGCCCAGGGCGGATGCCAAGTGGAGACGAGCATTCGCGCCAGTCCCTCGGCGCGAAGTGATGGGACGCCCCGCATGCTATTCTGAAACCGCTTTCCAGCACCCCGGGAGGGTCCCCATGCAACGTCGTGATTTCCTGAAAGCTACCGTCGCAGGCGCTGTCGCTATCCGTGAATTGGCTGCCGATACCCCCATGCCGATGCGCACTCTGGGCAAGAGCGGGCTTGAAGTTTCGCATTTCTGCCTCGGCGGGTATCACATGGCGGTCCAGGGAAAAGAAAACGGCGTCAAGATCGTTCACCGCGCGATCGACCTGGGCGTCACGTTCTTTGACAGCGCTGCGAAGTATCACGACGGTAAGAGCGACGAATACTACGGTGCTGCGCTGCAGGGCGGCCTGCGCAAGAAGGTATTACTAATGAGTAAGGCGCATCTGCGCGATGCCGACAGCGCCATGAAGCAGCTCGAAGGCACGCTCAAGGCCATGAAGACCGACTACCTCGACCTCTGGCAATGCCACGAGGTCTCCTACATGGAAGAGGTGGAAAAGATTTTCGGCCCTAAGGGTTCGCTGGAAGCGTTCGTCAAGGCCAAGGAGCAGGGCAAGGTCCGCCACATCGGCTTCACGGGCCATCACGATCCGCAGGTCCATCTGGCTTTGCTCAACGGTTTCGACGGCTGGGAAACGGTGCAGCATCCTGTCAACCTGATCGACCCACACTACCTCAGCTTCATCCGCAACGTATTTCCCAAGGTGCGCGAAAAAGGGTTGGGCCGCCTCGCCATGAAAACCAACGCCATCGGCAACATCACGGGTAACAAGATTGCGACGATTCCTGAATGCTTGCGTTTCGCCATGGCCCAGGGTCCCGATACCATCGTCTCGGGGGTCGAGACGATCGAGCAACTCGAACAAAATGTGGCCACCATCAAGACGGCAGAACCGTTCACCGACGCGGAAATCAAGGCCCTGCTCAGCCGCACCAAGAACGGTCCGATCGGCCCCGCGGTCGAGCAATACAAACGCAAACAGGCATAGCGCGAACGCCCGCCCGGCACCGTGGGATGGCTCCGGCCGCATTCCGCGTCGCGGTGTTCGCGAGGTCCACGGACGCGGCGATAGCAATCTTTAGGGTTCTTGCGTTGTGCCGGGCCCGCCGAGCTTGTTGCGGTGCAGGTAGGCATAGAAGCCCAGGTCCTCACCCGTCATTCCCTTGGTGGCCCAAAGAATCTGACCGGTATGCTCGCTGAAGTGCACCACCACATGATGGACTGCGTGCAACACCGTTACCTCGTACACCTGAATCTTGCGCTCCGAAAGCAAATCCTGCGGCGTCAGACGCTCCAACACGCGGTCCGCCTCAGCAAGGGTTTCCCGGAGCCGCGAGAGCAATTCCTCGGCCCCTAGCGGTTCACGCCGCGCAAACTCGGCATCGCGGTCGCGTCGATCTTCCGCGCCGCCGACACCGCACAGGATCCACTGCCGCACGTTCCCGCAAAGATGCAGCACAAGGTTGCCGATCGCATTCTCGTTTTCGTGCCGCCGCGTCCAGATCTGTTCCATCGTCAACTTCCGGACACAGGTCTCGATGCGCTCGCCCCGCGTGTGCAATTCCCTGCGTGAGTTGTGGAGAAACTCTTCGGCCAACGCCGTGGCGTAGTCTTCCGACTCCATTGACATGGTTGTACCTACCTTGCGCTAACGATTCCGTTCCAAGATCGCGGTCGAAGAGGACCGCTGCCCACGCTTCTCCAAGAGCCGCGCTAACCGCCGCGATTCGTCCGGCCCGAGTAGCCGGTTCACCCAACCAACGAGTCCATTACAGCAAAAAAAATGACGGGCCGCCCGCAAAGGCATGCCCGTCATCGAGTCCCGAAACGGACCGGCGTTCAGCGGCTTATGCCGTGCGCATCGACTCTTCCTTGCCGGAGCGCCGCGCCAGGGCCGCCTGCGCCGCCGCCAACCGCGCGATCGGCACGCGATACGGGGAAGCGCTCACATAGTTGAGTCCCGCGTAGACGCAGAACTCGACCGACTTGGGATCGCCGCCGTGCTCGCCGCAAATACCGACTTCGAGTTTCGGCCGGGTCTTGCGCCCTTTCTCGACAGCAATCTCGATCAGCGAGCCGACGCCCTCGCGGTCGAGCACCTGGAAGGGATCTTCCTCGATGATCTTCAGATCCTGGTAGGCGCGGATGAACACGCCGGAGTCGTCGCGCGAGAAGCCGAACGTCGTTTGCGTCAGGTCGTTGGTTCCGAAGCTGAAGAACTCGGCTTCCTGGGCGACCTTGTCGGCGGTCAGCGCGCCGCGCGGCACTTCGATCATCGTGCCAACCATGTACTCCACGCGGCGGCCTTTGTTCTCGAAGACTTCCTCGGCCTTGGCGACCACGATCTTCTTCTGATTCGCCAGTTCCTTGACGTTGCCCACCAGCGGAATCATCACCTCGGGAATCACCTTGATACCCTTGGCGGCGCAATCCACCGCGGCTTCGAAAATCGCTTGCGCCTGCATTTCGGTGATTTCGGGAAACGTGATGCCGAGCCGGCAGCCGCGATGGCCGAGCATCGGGTTGAACTCGTGCAATTCCTCGACGCGTTCCAAAAGCGTTTCGAGCTCCTTCTGCTTCTTCTTGTTCTTGCCGAGGGCTTTGAGCTCGGCAAGCTGTACCATCAACTCTTCGCGCTTGGGCAGAAACTCGTGCAAAGGCGGATCGAGCGTGCGGATGATGACCGGGAAGCCGTCCATCACCTTGAATAGCGAAGCGAAGTCCTTGCGCTGCATCGGCAGCAGCTTCTTCAGAGCGGCGCGGCGATCCTTCTCGTTGTCGGCGAGGATCATCGCCTGCATGTATTGGATGCGCTCGCCTTCAAAGAACATGTGCTCGGTGCGGCACAGCCCGATGCCTTCGGCGCCGAACTTACGCGCGGTCTTGGCATCGCGAGGCGTCTCCGCGTTGGCGCGCACGCCGACCGTGCGAAACTCGTCGACCCACTTCATGAACTTGGCGAAGTGGCCGCTGCTGGGGTCGGGATCGATGGTCTGCGCCTGCCCGGCGAAGATCTCGCCGGTGGAGCCGTTGATCGAAAGCCAGTCACCCTCTTTGAGCGTGGCGCCCTTCACCGACATCTTGCCGTTCTTGGCGTCGACGTTGATGTCGCCCGCCCCGGCCACGCAGGGAGCGCCCATGCCGCGCGCGACCACCGCGGCGTGGCTGGTCATGCCGCCGCGCGAAGTCAGAATGCCCTTGGCCACTTCCATGCCGTGAATGTCGTCGGGCGTCGTTTCAGCGCGCACCAGAATCACGGGTCCCTTGGGCGCCTTCTTCACAGCGTCGTCGGCGCTGAACACGATGGTGCCGACGGCGGCGCCCGGCGAGGCGGGCAGCCCCTTCGCCAGCAGTTTCAGCTTCGCCGTGGATTTCGACTCCAGCACCGGATGCAGCAACTGGTCGAGCTGCTTGGGGTCGACGCGCATCACGGCTTCCTCCTTGGAAATCGTGCCTTCCTCGACCATGTCGACGGCGATCTTCACCGCGGCGGGGCCGGTGCGCTTGCCGTTGCGCGTCTGCAGCATGTAGAGCTTCTTGTCCTGAATCGTGAACTCGAAGTCCTGCACGTCGCGGTAGTGCTTCTCCAGGTTCTGCGTGATCCCGTGCAACTGCTGGTAGGCCTCGGGCATCAGCTTTTTCAGCTCGAGGATCGGCCGCGGGGTACGAATGCCCGCCACGACGTCTTCACCCTGCGCGTTGGTGAGAAATTCGCCGTAGAACTCGTTTTTGCCGGTCGCCGGGTTGCGTGTGAAGCCAACGCCGGTGGCCGACGTCTCGCCCAGATTGCCGAACACCATCGTCTGCACGTTGACCGCCGTGCCCAGGCTGTCCGGAATGCTGTTCATGCGCCGGTAGTGGTTGGCGCGCGGGTTGCGCCAGGAGCGGAACACCGCGTCGCGCGACATCTTGAGCTGCTCGTGCGGGTCCTGCGGAAATGGCTGCTTCGTCTTTTTCTCGGCCAGCTTCTTGTAGCGGGCCACCACGTCTTTCAGGTCGTTGGCCGTCAGGTCGGTGTCGAGCTTGGCCTTTTTCTTCTTCTTCACCTCATCGAGCAGGTGCTCGAACTCGTCCTTCTCGATACCGAGAACGACGTTGCCGAACATCTGGATGAAGCGCCGGTAGGAGTCGTAGGCAAAGCGCGGGTTATCGCTTTTCTTGGCCAGCCCCTCGACCGTCTCGTCGTTGAGGCCGAGATTTAGGATCGTGTCCATCATGCCGGGCATCGAAAACTTCGCGCCCGAGCGCACGCTCAACAGCAGCGGATTGGCGGCGTCGCCCAGTTTCAGCCCGTTCATCTTCTCGAGCTTGGCGAGCGCCGCGGCCATCTGGTCCTCGACCTCTTGCGGCGTCTTGTTGCCGGCTTCGAAATAGAGGTTGCAGACCTGGGTGGCGATGGTGAAGCCAGGCGGAACCGGCACGCCGGCGCGGCTCATCTCGGCCAGGCCGGCGCCTTTGCCGCCCAGCGTGTCGCGCATTTTGCCGTCCCCCTCGGCAGTTCCGCCGCCAAAGGCATACACATGTTTGCTCATCGTGATTCTCTCCGTATTCTGGTTACGTTGGGTTCCGGAACGGGCCCCCGACAGAGACGTTCCGCAGTTGCACGCTGATCAACGGATGGCCGGAAGGTGGATGCCCAACTGCGTGCATCCGAACACTTCCGCGACTGCACTCGACATCTTCTTCACTGGACCCAAAGATGTTTCACTCACCGTCAGGCGGACACAATCTCCGCGAAATCGGCGATCGTGGAAAACTCGCGCAGTAGTTGCGCCAAAAACGTGAGCCGGTTGCGGCGGACGCTCTCGTCCTTGGCATTCACCAGCACATCGTCGAAAAACTTGTCCACCGCCGGCCGCAGCGACGCGATCGCCGCCAGCGCCTCGGCATAGGCGCCGTCGTGCTTGTAGCCGGCTACCTTGCTCTTGACCTGCTCAAAGGCGGCATAGAGTTGCTGTTCGGCCCCTGCTTCGAGCAGCGCGCCGTCCACTGCCGCGGTAGCAAACGGCTCGACGCCGCCGGCCTGCTCCAAGATGTTCTTGATGCGCTTGAAACTGACCGCCAGCGGCTCGAAATCGGCGATGCCGCGCATCTGCGAGATCGCCGTCACGCGCTCGCTGGCATCGAGCGGCACCTCGCTCGACGCGCTCAACACCGCGTTCACTTCGTCGTATTTGTGCCCGCGCACGTCGCGCAGGTAATACCGCAGGCGGTCGACCAGGAACTCGCGCAGCGCCGCTTCGTTGTCGCCGGCGACCGCCAACCCGCAAAGCTTCGGGATCGAGAGCGCGTGGCCGCCTTCGACCAGAATGCGAATCACGCCGAACGCCGCCCGACGCAGCGCGAAAGGATCTTTCGATCCGCTGGGAATCATCCCCAGCCGAAAAAATCCGCCCAGCGTATCCAGCTTATCGGCAAGCGCAACGATTTGCCCGACCTTGGCGCCCGGGATGCGGTCATCGGCGCCGCCCGGCCGGTAATGGTCGTAGATCGCGTTGGCGACTTCCTCGGCCTCTCCCTGATGCTTCGCGTAAAGGCCGCCGACCACGCCCTGCAGTTCGGGAAATTCGCCAACGAGTTCCGTCGTCAGGTCGCATTTCGCCAGCTCGGCGGCGCGCCGCGCGTGGGCGGCCTGTTCAGAAGCCAAGCCCGCGGCCTGCGCAACGGCCTCGGCCAGCCGCATGTTGCGCTCCGTCTTTTCGTGATAGGTGCCGAGCTTGGCTTGAAACGTCACGCCGCGCAGGTTCTCGACCCGCTCGCTGAGTTTCTTGCGCTGATCGTTGCCCCAGAAGAACTGCGCGTCGTTGAAGCGTGCCCGCAACACACGCTCATGCCCGCGGCGAATGATGCCCTCGGGATCGCCGTCGAGGTTCGCAACCGCGACAAAAGCGGGCGCTAGCTTGCCGTCGGCCTCTTCCACCGCGAAGTAGCGCTGGTGATGCAGCATCACCGTTTCGAGCACTTCCTCGGGCAGACCGAGGTATGCCGGGTCGAAACCGCCAAGCAGCGGCGTCGGATACTCGGTGAGATACGCTAGCGTCTGCAGCAGCCGCGCATTGCCGCGCACGCGCCGCCCGCCGTCCATCCACGCGGCCGATTGCTGCTCGATCCTGCTCCGCCGTTCCTCGGTGGACACCAGTACGCAGTTTTCCCGCAGCTTCTGCCCGTAGTCCTTCCAGCCCGAAACCGCAATCGTAGTCGATGCCTTGCTGAGCCGGCGGTGTCCCTGCGTGGTATTGCCCGACCGAACGCCGGCGATTTCAAACGGCACAACCTCGCCGCCCAACAGCGCCACCAGCCAGCGAATCGGGCGGATAAAACGCGGCCCCGACCTGCCGGTCCAATACATCGTCTTCGGGAAGTGAATCCCTTCGATGACGCCAGGGAGTATCTCGCTGAGAATGTCTTTCGTGGTGCGGCCCTCGACGTGTTTGGTGATCGTCAGGCGGCCGTTCTCGTCCGTCTTCAAATCCTCGACCGCAACTCCGGCGCGCTGCGCGAAACCGGTCGCCGCCTTGGTCGGATTCCCCTTGTCGTCGAAAGCGATCTTGCGGGGCGGCCCGGTGACCGTTTCGTCGCGGTCCTGCTGCCGCACAGGCATCTTTTCGACCACCAGCACCAGGCGCCGCGGCGTTGCCGCCAACACCGGTTCGCCCTCGGGCGTCAGGTTGAAACTCTCGAGTGCCGCCAGAAACCGCCGCTTCCAATCGGCGAGGGCCGGCTCGATCATCCAGTCGGGAATCTCTTCGGAGCCGATTTCGAGCAGCAATTCCGCGGTCTGCATCAGGCGGCCACCTCGCTCGGCTGATTCTGCGCCGTCCAGGCCTCGGCCACGCCGACCGCCAGCGCACGAACGCGCTGGATCACCGCCACACGCTCGGTGACGCTGATCGCCCCGCGCGCGTCGAGAATGTTGAACAGGTGCGAGCACTTCAGCACCTGGTCGTAAGCCGCCAGCAGCGGGAACCGCAGCTTCTCGGGCCCAGCCTCGAGCGCGCCGAACTCGGCCAACAGCCGTTTCGCCTCACGCCTCGTGCAGATCGAACTCTTGCCACACGGCCGCCACATCGGCCTTCTCGAAGTTGTAGACCGAATACTGCTGCTCGTCCTGAAAGCGCACGTCGCGGTAAGTCCAGGTATCGTTCCACTGAATGTCGTAGACGCTCTCGACGTTCTGCAAAAACGCCACCAGGCGCTCCAGCCCGTAGGTCAACTCGACCGGAACCACGTCGAGGTCGATGCCGCCGCACTGCTGAAAATAGGTGAACTGCGAAATTTCGAGGCCGTCGAGCATCACCTGCCAGCCAATACCCCAGGCGCCCAGCGTCGGCGCTTCCCAGTTGTCTTCCTCGAGCTTGAAATCGTGCTTCCGCAGATCGATGCCGATCCGCTCCAGGCTTTGCATGTACTGCTCGATGATGTCGTCGGGCGAGGGCTTCAGGATCACCTGAAGCTGCATGTGTTTATACAGCCGGTTGGGATTCTCGCCGTAGCGCCCATCGGCGGGCCGCCGGCTCGGCTGCACGTACGCCACCCGATACGGCTTGGGACCCAGCACGCGCAAAAACGTCTCCGGGCACATCGTCCCCGCGCCGACTTCGACGTCGAGGGGTTCCTGGATCACGCAGCCGCGCTCCGCCCAATAGGATTTCAACTGCAGAATCGTGTCTTGAAAGGTGGGCATGAGTCTCGGTGAATTCTTCTCCGGCCTCGGGGCCATGCGCGACAAAGCGTCGAAACAAACAGAGCCGCACCCGGGACGGTGCGGGCCTTTGCCATGCGGTCTACAGCCCGATCAAAAGGCAACTTCGCCAGAAAACTGCGACCAACAAAACAAGGGAACAGCAGTGCCCATGGTTACGACACCGTGCCGCTTCAGCCCACAGGCTCCCGTCCGCGGCTCTGTCTGCCCAACGGAACATTCGTTGCCCCAGGGCGCTACAACTGAGCCAAAACCGCCGCCGTTTTCAAGCGCCCCTCGACCTGCGCCTCCAGACGCTGGTTGAGAAACCGCCGCAAATCCTCGGCCGTCTTCGAATCCCAGGGCCGTTCGCGCAAATCCGCTAGCGGCTTCCGAAGCATCTCCGCTGCGATCGCCCGCGACTCGGGCGACATCACCCAGGAATCCCGCGTGCGATACTCCGCCAGGAACAGCCCCGGCTGTGAACGCTCGAAATACGCCGGCTGATCCGGCTCCAACTCCACGCCCGACTGCTCGCAAACCTGCAGCGGAGGCAGCCAGCCGCCCAGCCGCAGCGACCACAACGAAAAATACGTCAGCGCCCGCCACAGCCAGCCCGGCACCCCGCCGCCCGTGCCCGGCGCGGCCGTGGGGCGGGGCGAGCCGCCCGGCTTTGCCGAAACCCCGTTCGCCGCGGCGGCCTTGCCGGAATCCACACCGCCGCCGAGCGCCAGCCGAATCTCCTCCACCACAGACAGCAACAGCCGAAAGAACTTTTCGTTCGGCTCGTGGTCGGGCAAAAGATGTTCGGTGACTTCGGTGAGGAAGTCCAGCGCCACCAGTGCCGGGTAGTCGGCCCGCAGGAAAACCGGCGGAGCCATCAGCTCGCAGCGATCCAGCTTGACCAGTTCCTGGGTTTCCTTCTGATAGTAGAAGGCTCGGACGTGCGAAAGCCGCTCCAGCCCGGAGCCAAAGCGACTTTTCGGCCGGCGGACTCCGTTGGCGATCCCGCGCAGCTTGCCCCGGTCGCGCGCCAGAAAGCTCACGACCAAGTCTGCCTCCCTGTATGGATACGTGCGTAGAACGAACGCTTCGCTTTGTCGGGCAGGCATTGCTGCGCGTAGACGCCGCGCTTAATCCAACAGGATAGCAGTTTCCGGCCACCGGCCGGCCGCTAGTGGCGGAGTTTGCCGTTTCGCCAGGCCCCAAGCCCCTGGCCGCCTGCGGCGCGGGCCCTTGCCCGGCAGGTCAAACTCTTCCCTCACCCGCGACGCCGCTTGCGCAGGCCGCTCCACTCCTCGCAAACAATGATCGAGTTGTAAGGGTTCTTCGAGTGATATTTGACGTACACCGAGCCAATCAGCGCCGCCGGATCCTCGCCAATTTGCTCGATCAGCGTGGAAACGTCCTGGCAGGTCGAATAGTCGACTCCGCCGATCGAGTAGGTGTAATAGAGAAGACGCACCGCCCCGAGGCTCTCGCTGGCCCCGGGCTCGTCGACATCGAACACGGTCCCGTCGGTGATGCGGCCCTGGCGATAGACACTCAGCCGCCGCCGCCGTTCGCGTTCGGCGGCGGACGGCCGCTTCAGGATGTAGAAGACAGCACCGCCTATGAGGGCCGCCGCGGCGACCCCTGCCGTGATCAGAACCGGCGAAGCTGTCAAGGCTGTCTCCAGCGGAGTTAGCCGACCGGGGCTGTTTCGAGCGTCTTGCGGTAGTCCGCCAGAAACTTCGCAAGGCCAATGTCCGTCAGCGGGTGATTGAAGAGTTGGTCGAGCACTTTGAACGGCATCGTGCTGATGTGCGAACCGGCCAGTGCCGCCTCTTTGATGTGCAGCGGGCTGCGGATCGACGCGGATAGCACCTGCGTCGGGTAACCGTAGTTCTCGTAGATCGTGACGATCTCGCGAATCAGATCCATGCCTTCCTGCGCAATATCGTCGAGCCGGCCCAGAAACGGGCTGATGATGTAAGCGCCGGCCTTGGCGGCCAACAGCGCCTGCACCGGGCTGAAGCACAGCGTCACGTTGACGCGAATGCCTTCCGACGACAGCACCTTGGTGGCGCGAATGCCATCGCGCGTCAGCGGGCACTTGACCACGACGTTGTCGTGAATCTTGGCCAGCTTGCGGCCCTCCGGGACCATCTCCTCGGCGACGGTCGATACCACCTCGGCGCTGATGTCGCCGTCGATGATATCGCAGATCGCGCGGATCTGGTCGACCTGTGAGTTCCCTTCCTTGGCGATCAGCGACGGGTTGGTGGTGACGCCATCGACAATGCCATATGACGCGGCTTTGCGTAGTTCATCCAGGTTTGCGGAATCGACAAACAGTTTCATTTGCGGGGGTCTCCTTACCGGTATTTCCGTCGGCTTCCCAAACCTCAATTATATCAGCCGGCTCGAATGCTTCCGGAGAACCTGCCGTATCGATTCCGGCCCCAAGATTACCAAACCGCTACGGAGACGGCCGGCGACGCCAACCTCCACTCCGGCGAGCTCCCGCTCTAACCAAGGGCTACCCTCGGGTATCCCCCGTAGCGCAGGGCTGGCATCTTGCCAGACCTGCGGCCTCTTTACAGACGTGCGTGTCACCGCCGCCGCGAAAACGTTACCGTCATCGTCGTGCGTCACCGTCACCGTCGTGCAACCCGATTCGCGGAATAGGTGGAAATTCCCCGTCCTTGTTGCAAACCCCCGGCGGCCGAACCATAGCTGCTATCCTATTCGCGACTACATAGCCGGACGGGCAACGCAGACCTACGAGGCGAAAGGCTTGCGTACCCGAAGGAAGCCGGCTACGTGTACTTTTCAGATCGGGCGGGTTAATCGTGCAACGGGCGCAAAATCGG
This sequence comes from Terriglobia bacterium, assembly GCA_963824095.1. Classification (GTDB taxonomy): domain Bacteria; phylum Acidobacteriota; class Terriglobia; order Bryobacterales; family UBA6623; genus JBBDWJ01. Next base: position 770,231 of record CAWGNS010000008.1, read on the forward strand.
CGACACGGCTAGATAAATTCCCCGAGCAGGTGAGAAAACCGCAAAATCGAAACCTGCCCGCACAGGCGGCGGGAGGCGTCTCGGTCTATTCAACGAATCTGGTTTTCGAAGAATCTGTCTGAGTAGAAGTTGACGACCGGCGGAGGCCGGAAAGGGAGGAGACAGGATGCCTGAAGCTCGGCTTGCATCCCAAAGTCCGGTAGCCGACCTGCGTGAGGCGATGTTGCAGGTCATCAACGGCGGCTTTGCTGCGCAGTGCGTCTATGTCGCGGCCAAGCTCGGCATCGCTGATTTTCTCAGCGAGGGGCCCAAAAGCTGCGACGAACTGGCTGTTGAAACAAGCACCCACGGCCCTTCGCTGTATCGCGTGATGCGCGCCCTGTCGGGCCTGGGAATTTTCCACCAGGAGAACGACGGCCGCTTCGCGCTGACGCCGCGATCGGAACTGCTTTGCTCCGGCGTCGAGGGTTCGCTGCGCGACTGGGCCATCCTGCGCGGCGAAGATTTCGTTTGGCGCCCCTGGGGGGCCATCCTCGAAACCGTGCGCACGGGAAGCTCGGCGTTTCGGCAGGTATTCGAGAGTGACCCCTTCGAATACTTGCGGCACGACGCCGAAGCGGCGCGCATTTTCGACCGCGCCATGAGCTCGATCTCGGCGCCAAAATTCGCGGCCGTGGCGGCGGCTTATGATTTCTCGGGCATCCAAACCCTAGTGGATGTGGCGGGCGGTACCGGAGGAATGCTCGCCGCAATTCTCGCATCCCATCCGGGAATGCGGGGCATTTTAGCGGATCTGCCGCGTGTCATCGCGAACGCCCGGCAACAAATCGAGGAAGCCGGTCTCGCCGGCCGCTGCCAATGCGTCGAAACCGACATGTTCGAGAGCATCCCGCCGGGCGGTGACGCCGTAATATTGTGCGGCGTCATCCACAACTGGGACGACGAGCGCTCCGTTGAGATCCTGGGGCAGTGCCGGCGGGCGCTGCGCCCCGGAGCAAAGTTGTTGCTGGTCGAACTACTGATCGCCGCACCCAACCAGCCGCACATCGGCAATTTCGCCGATCTCGACATGCTGCTGTTGACCGACGGAGGCCGCGAGCGCACCCAAGCCGAATACGCCGCCTTGTGTGAAGCTGCCGGATTCCGCCTCACCCGCGTCCTGGCCACCAACTCGCCCTGGAGCATTCTCGAAGGCACCGCGGTCTGAACGCCAATCGACGAAGGAGCACGCCCGCGGGAAATCCCCTACGGGGACGCCACATACCCCTGGCGCGAACGCACCTGGGCGCCGGGCCGCCGCACCTGAATATCCACCGAGTGCCAGGCGCCGTCGAGCTTTTGATCCTCGGGGTAGTAGGCCAGCGCGTACACCGCCCGCAACTCGCTTTCGACCTGCGCATAGACCGGATCGAGCTGCTGCAGTGAGCGCGCCGGAAACAGCCGGCCGCCGGTGGCCTCGGAGAGTTGTTCCATGCGCTCGCGGGCGCGCCGCGACCAACCTGTCGTGTTGCTGCCGGGCTCGGCCGCGTTGAGCAGAATGGGGTAGATCAGCGCATCGAACCGCCGCGCCGCCTTGCGCAGCCGTTCAAAGGAAACTTCCGACGGCGTCAACTCTCCGTAGAGCTGGTTGTCGACGCCGTCGCTGATGACGATCAGTGCATTGCGTTCGCCTTCGTGTTGCATGAGTTCCTCGGCGTAGGAAAGCACGAGCGCGTCATACAGCGGCGTTCCCCCCGAGACCTGCGGCAGCGCTTCGATCAGGCTCTTGAGCTGCTCGCGGTTGTTCGTCAGCGGCGAGACGACATGGAAGCGGTCGTGGGCCAGCGCGTAAACCGCTACCCGGTCGTTGGGCCGGGCGATGTCGAGAAAGCGCAGCGCGGCGGCCTTCATGTCCTCACGGTTCTGTTTGGTACTGCCGCTCAGGTCGAGCAGCAGCACTAGATTGAAGGGCGCCTCCTCCGCCGAGGCAAATGCGATATCCTGCCGCACTCCATCCTCGATCAGAGTAAAGTCGCTCGCCTTGAGTCCGGTCATCGGGTGCCCGTTGGCGTCGTAAACAGCCGCGGCCAGATTCACCATTCGCACCGAGGAGGTGAACAAGGCTTCGCCGTCGGCCGCCAGCGCCGATCCGTCGGGTTTCGCCGCCGGCAGACTTTTCGTCTGAGGAGACGGGTGAGCGCTCTTCGGCTTGCTTTTTTCGCCGGCCACGATCGCATCGAGCACCGCCGGCGCTTGCCATGGCAGCTTGACCGGCGAATCCTGCGGAATCGGTATGTTGCGCAAGGTGACCCGCTCCGAGTTCCCGGCGTCGACCAGAAACTGTCCGTAGGTCACGTGCGTTTTCGACAGGCGGTCTTCGAGCACCCAGGAATTGCCCCGCTCCGGCGACGTTTGGTACGTCGTGAAGCGAAACCCTTTTGGCAGATTGACCGAGTTGGGCTTTTGGCGCGCGATCACCCGCACGCGGCTGGCATTCCAGGGCGCTTCAAGCGCGAGTTCCCCGGTTTCGGTGACCAACTCCGCGGAGGCGAACATACCGCTCGCCGAAATCGGCCCCGCTTTGGTGATGACCTGGAGGCGTGCCCCGTACGGTAGCTCCACGTGAAGGTCGATGCGCGCGTTGTCGGCCGGGTGGGTCTTGATCAGCAGCACACCAGGCTGCTGTGTGCTGCCGGCATCGGTGGCGGTTACGGCGCGGTCGGGGCTGGAGGCCTGCACCTGGAGCTGCCCGGAAGCAGTTACCTCGACCGATACCCCACCGTTGGGATTTTCGATCCGCACCGTTTGCGCCGGGGCGTTCGAAGCCGCCCATGCCAGCGGCACGCATAGCAGTAACGCTCTCAGGATCAGAAACATCGGACGCGGACTCCAGGGGCGGGCGGTGGTCCCGTCTCAATGGTACCAACCAGGTCGGGGGCCTCGAATGCTGGTATCTGGCGCGAGTGCCGTGCTAACCCATCGACGTTTGAGGCACACCGTTCGTTGCGTCCACCTCCCGGCACCGAGCGCCGAAAATGTTCTTCCCGCCCCCACCCGGGCCCGTCAAAACCCGCCGCAGCGTCAAGACGCGAAATCCGAGCCGCAAGAGGACCAGACGGGCGAAAAAAGCACCCAGCAGGGCTAGCCCAGGTCAAGCTTGGGCGGACCGAAAAAGGCACGGAAGCAAAAAAGCGCACCCGTGGCGCCCAGCTAGATTTCCATCCAAGCCACAGCCGTTCCCGGGTGGCGCACGACAACCCGGGTGAAGGTGCTATCCTCCGGATTCGCCGCGCCCAAATTTAGGCCGGTGGTGCGAGAAGTCCGGGCTTCGGGCGGCACGCGGAGGAACGGGCGACAGCGAATCGCCGGCTCTCCCCCAACACCGTCGCGAAGGTTCTGCATCAACACCATGAAACTCAGTCGTTGGCAAAAGATTCTGGCGGCGCTTGCCTCCGTCGGTCCGGGGATTTTCCTGATCGGGTACAACATCGGCACCGGCAGCGTCACCACGATGGCCAAGGCGGGCGCCGAGCACGGCATGGCGTTGTTCTGGGCCGTCGTCGTTTCGTGCGTGCTGACTTACGTTCTGATGGTTGCCTACGGCCGAGTAACCCTGGTTACGGGGCGAACCGCGCTCGCCAACTTCCGGTCGTGCTTTCGCTTCGGTACGCTGCTCGCTATCTACATCCTGATCGCCCTGATTCTGGGCGAGTTGCTGGCGCTGATCGGGATCATGGGCATTGTCGGGGACTTGCTGCAGGAAGCCTCGCGCATCTTGTTCGGCGGCCAGGGCGTCGATCCGTTCTGGATGATCACCGCCTGTACGGCCGGCATCTACGGCCTACTGTGGTACGGCCGCTACGGCTTCTTCGAAAAAATCCTCACCGTCCTGGTCGCTCTGATGGCGCTGTGTTTCCTGCTCGAGCTGGTATTGCTCAAACCGAGCATGGGGGTGATTCTCGAGGGCTTGGTTCCGCGCATCCCCAACGTTCCCGGAGCCTTCGGGCTGGTTGCGGCGATCGCGGGCACCACCTGCTCGGCGGCGGTTTTTGTGATGCGCAGCATCGTCGTCAGCGAGAAAGGCTGGGGACCGGGCGATCTCGCGCAAGAACGGCGCGACAGCTTCGTATCGGCCGCCGTAATGCTGTTGCTGAGTGGAGCGATCATGGCCGTGGCCGCGGGAACGCTCCACGTGATGGGGCTGCGGCTCGACAACACCGTCGAGATGGTGCGCCTGTTCGAGCCGATGGGAGGCAAGGTCGCCGCGCTGGTTCTAATCCTGGGCGTGACCGGGGCCGGGCTCTCGAGCGCCTTCCCGATCGTACTCATCGCACCGTGGTTGGTCTGCGACTACACCGGCCGCCCGCGCAACATCCGCTCTCCGCTGTTCCGTGTTCTCGGCCTGGTCGGAATCCTGTTCGCCTTCGGCAGTCAGTTGCTCAGCCAGCGCCCGCCGGCTCTGATGGTCTTCTCCCAAGCGTTTCAGGCCTGCATCCTACCGGCCGTCGTCATCCCCATCATGATCCTGATCAACTCGCGGAAGGTCATGGGAGACAACCGCGCCGGGACCGCCATGAATGTCGGCCTTGTCGCCTCGCTGCTGTTCTCGCTATTGACGACCTACCTAGCCATCGCCGAGCTCGTGGCTGCATAGAAACCAAAACAAAGCAGGCCCGCCGCCGCCCGTCAAGGCACGAGCGTGTTACCGACACACTGACCTCCCAATGCCACGGCGACCATCACTTCAGTAACCCCAACCAGGCAGTAGCCTGACCCCTCACTCGTGGCGCGAATGTCCAGGTTTACCGCGTCCCGATTCCTCGGGAAGTAGGGCCCCAACCCACCATGCCCGCACCGCACTCACAAGAGACTCAAACACACGGTAGATCTAAACCAACCACCACCCGCACACAGTGCGCCAATCCCCGTCGACCGAAACGCAACAAGCCCGGGCAACTCCAACAACCATTCCAAGAACACAAACCCGCGTAACCTTTGAAAACTCTTTCCTGAAAATCGGGTTAGACCCCAGGGGAGGCCCATTCCGTCGAAACCAGAATGTTCCGCGGCCAGTCTGACTCCCAGGGGCTACCCGACAGTCTCGTCAGAGTCGAGAGCGCACCTCCGGGCGCGTGCGGAAATCGCCGCGCGTCCGGTGGAGCGTATGCCCCGTTTGCGCCTTCGGTGAGGCTGGCCGAAGGCCTGGTTCGCCCGCCATCGTCCGCGTCGTGAAGCGTGCCGGCTCTCGCGCCGGTGCCCCGGCTGGAAGTGCGCCAAGCCGCGCGTCCAATCCCTTTTCAACAACAAAGGATTCCGGATGAGCTCTCAACGCATCGTTGTCACCATCGCACTGACCTTTTTCTTTTGCGTGCCCGTCTATCTGATTTCGAACGAAGACGGCCCCCTGCCCCGCCACACCGGCGGGCCATTTCCAGGCGAGCAGACCTGCGCCATCACCGACTGCCACATCGGCACTCCCATCAACAGCGCCGGCGGTAGCGTCAGTATTAGCATCGACGGTATGCCCGCCGGACAACAGGCTTATGTCCCCGGCGCTACGGTGCCGGTCGTCGTGCGCATCGAAGACCCCACACAGATGCGCTGGGGTTTTGAGTTGAGCGCGCGCGGCGCCGACGGTTGTTCCCAGGCCGGCAGCTTTTCGACCTCGGCGAACGAAAGCCCTGGAGCCGTGCAGATCTATCCCACCAACTCCATGGACAACATAGCGGGGTGCCCGCCCGAGACCCTGCAGTTCCCCATCCACATGGTGCCCAAGGCCGGCCCCGGCGGAGCCAGCTACGAGTTCGACTGGACCGCCCCTACCTCGGCGGGCTTCGGCCCGGTCACCTTCGCCGCGGCTGGCAACGCCGCCAACGGCAATCGCGAGCCCACCGGAGACCACATCTACACCACCAGCGCCGTCGTGTCGCCGGCGGCCGTCGAGCCCGCTCCCAAACCCTCGATCACCTCCGGGGGCGTGGTCGTCGCCACCGGCACGCCCGTGGTTTCCAGCGTCTCGCCCAACGCTATCCTGACCATCTTCGGGCAGGATTTCGCGCCCCAGGGCACCCAGGCCCTCAACCCCGCCGTCGATATCGAGGGCAATGTCGATACCCGGCTGGCCGACACCTGTGTCGAAATCAACAACGTCCGCTCCCCGATCTTCGCGGTGTTTCCGACGCAGATCAATCTGCAGGGCCCGACAATCGACGCCAGCGGCCCGGTCTCGGTGGTGGTCATCCGCGCCTGCGGCCTGCCCGAGGAGAACCGCAGCGATCCGGAAATGGTGAACATGGCCGCTGTTACGCCAGCATTTTTCAACTTCGTGAACAACCAGAACGGGGAGAACCCGATCGCCACCCTGCACGGCGGCGGACCCGCGCTGGTGGGCCCTTCCGGGCTGTTTGGCGGCAGTGTCGAGACCACCCCAGCCACCCCCGGTGAGTTCGTGAGCTTGTTCGCCACCGGGCTTGGGCCCACCAACCCAGCGCTGCTGGCGGGCCAGATTCCCCAGTCCGTCCGGGAAGCGAACCCGCTGGCGCCGGTGACCGGCAATGTTGCCCTTATGATCGGCGGAATCGCGGTAGTGGGGGACGACCTCTTCTATGTCGGCGTCGCGCCCTGCTGCGCGGGGCTGTATCAAATCGTCGCCAAGGTGCCCGACGCCGCCCCGGACGGCAACCTGCCCGTCGTGGTGACGGTGGATGGCGTCCCGAGCCCCACGGGGCCGTTTATCGCCGTCGCACGGCCCTGATCGCCGCCGGCCGCAACGATTCTCGCGCGGACCTGTCCCCCCGGGTCCGCGCGAGTCCGCAACCGCGAAGCCGACCCCCGCCCGGCCTTTCCTCTTTGCCTTTTGCCTTTTGCCTCGCCAACGCCGCCAGCGACAAGTGGCGCGGGCCTCCGGCCGGCAGTGTCGACCTGAGGTCGACATCTCCTTGCATTCTTCGATATCCCGCACAAACTGCCAACTCCCAAAAACGTCGACCCCAGGTCGACGCTACCGACCAGAGGTCCGCGCCACAAGTGCGTCCCGCCACAGCCCGCCGCGCCTTGCCCCGCCGCTTCTTCCCCGCTTTGTGCCTGGCCCATCAAAAAGACCGGCCGATCCGCCAAAAAAGACCTATACTACGAACTGGACTATTCCCCGGCGCAGGGCAGCACGCCGCCGTGGTGCTACAGGCCGGGTTCAGGCCATGCCAAGTGCCGGCGCGAAGGCGAACCGGCCGCGTGCCGCGCGCTACTGACGGTGTCAGCTAGATCTTCCTTTGCCCGTCTCGGGCTTTATTTTTTATCCCATTGATTCTAAACCTGTTACATGGCGGGCCAGCCCTGGCTGGCGGATTGCCTTCTCCCATCGCCCAGGGAACCGTACGCAGCGGCCCGCTTGGGCGAGCCGGGAAGGCAGTGTCCAACATGTTCAGCTTCAGAATGAATTGCAGGCCTGTTTGGCTATATCTTGTTGCCGGCGCGATCCTGACCCCGGCAGCGGTGGCGGCGGCAAAACTCCAGCCCGAAACCGTGCAAGCGTTTGAGCGGCAGGTGGCCGCGGTCGACCGGCTGCGCGAGGCCCAGGTCGACGGGCAGGCCCCGTTTTTGTGGAGCACTGCCTCGGCCGATCGCCGCCGCAGCCTGCTCGACGGCGACCTTGTCATCCATCCGCTTCAAGGTAAAGGAGATATTGGGGTCGACAAAGGAATCGTCCACCATTGGATCGGGGGCGTTTTTGTGCCCGGCCGCGACGCCGCCGGGGCGGTCGCTCTATTGCGCGACTTCGACAAGTACAACCGCCTCTACCCGTCCTCGATCGAGGATTCCAAGACTTTGGGGCGTAACGGCAACCATTACCGGGCCTATCTACGGCTCAGGCAGCACCGCATCGTGACCGTCGTGCTCAATACCGAATACCAGGTCGAGTTTGCGCGCGTCGACGCCCGCCGCTGGTGCAGCCGCTCGGCGAGCACCCGTATCGCGCAAGTCGCCGATCCGGGCAGTCCCCAAGAGCAGGAGCTGCCGGTGGGCGACGACAGCGGGTTCTTGTGGCGCATCGTCACCTTCTGGCGCTTTGAGGAAGCCGACGGCGGCGTTTATCTGGAGTGCGAGGTGCTGGGCCTAACGCGCGGCGTGCCCTACGGGCTGGGCTGGCTGGTCCGGCCGATCATTCGCAGCTTCCCGCGCGAATCGCTCGCCGAAACCCTGCTGGATACGCGCAACGCCCTGCTCGCCAGGGCCGGGGACAACCACGCCGGCGATCCCCAGCAAAGCCGTCAGGAAGCGCCGCCTCTCGCCCTTTTGCGACTGGCGCGGCAACGCGGAACCCACCCGGGTGCGGCCGCCGCCGAAGCGGCTCTGCCATGAGTTTGCCCAAGAACGCAATGGCCGCCTTGTTCGCCGCCCTGGGTCCCTGGGCGCCTTTCTGGATCGCCCTGGCCGACTCGAGCTTCGTCCCGCTGGCTCAAGCCGTGGACGTCATGGTCGTGGCGCAGGCTATTTTGGCCCCTCACCAGGCCTACGAGACCGCCGCGATGGCTGTGGCAGGCTCTACCTTGGGCTGCTTTGCCGCTTATCTGGCTGCCCGGCGGGCCGGTCCGCGGCTGCTCGGGCGCTATCTGGCCCCGGCGCGGCAGCAAGCACTGCAGGAATCGTTCCGGCGCCACGGCCCCTGGCATCTGCTGGTTCAGGCGATGGTTCCCTTGCCGCTGCCGCTGCGGGTTTCGCTGCTCGGCGCCGGAATCTTTCGGATGCACCCGCTGCGGTTCCTCGCCGCGATTCTGTTCGCCCGCGGGGTCCGCTATTTCGGGCTCACGCTGGCTACCCTGACCTTCGGCGAGCGTGCCATCCTATTCTGGAGAGACCGCGCCGGTGCCCTGGTAGGCCTGATCCTGGCGGCGGGAGCGCTCTGGCTGATCTGGCAGACATTGCCTCCCGTTCGCGACTGGGTGCGCAAGACGTGTGGCTGGCTGACCGCCCGCCGCAGTGAAACCCCGGTCTAGAGCGCGCAGTTCCGATCGGAACCGCGAAACGCCGACCTGAGTTCCGGCCCAAACCCGGAAACACCAGGCCTGGACCGTCCGCGATCTCCAAACGCGATGAGCAAGCCGCAGAAAACGTGGCCCAAACGCCTGCGCGCCGGGTACCGGCGCGTCCAGCGGGCGCTGCGTGAATTCCGCGCGGTTGCCGACAGCCTCGCTTCGCCCGACCACCCCATCCTCGTGCATATGATTCCGGTGCGCCGTTGTAATCTGGCCTGCACCTACTGCAACGAGTTCGACGATGTTTCGCAGCCGGTCCCTCTCGCCGAGCTTTGCCGCCGTGTCGATCACTTGGCCGAGCTGGGCACGAGCATTCTGACGCTGAGCGGCGGCGAGCCCACCCTGCATCCCGAGCTGGACGATCTGATTACCCATATTCGGCGCCGGGGCATGATCGCCGGCCTGATCACCAATGGATACCTGCTCACGCCCGAGCGCATCGAGCGGCTGAACCGCGCCGGGCTCGATCACCTGCAGATCAGCATCGACAACGTGCAGCCCGACGAGATTTCGAAGAAAAGCCTGAAGGTGCTCGACAAGAAACTGCAGTGGCTCGCCGAGCACGCCGAATTTCACGTCAACATCAACTCGGTGCTCGGGTCGGGAACCATCAACCCCGAGGACGCCTCGGTGATCGCCCACCGCGCGGTCGAGCTGGGGCTGGCCAGCACCGTCGGCATCATCCACGACGGCTACGGCCAGTTGCGTCCCCTGAGCGAACCCGAGCGCCGCATCTACGACGAGGTCCGCCATCTCGGCAAGAGCTCTTTCGGGCGCATCAACCAATACAACCCGTTTCAAGAAAAGCTGGCGGCCGGCAAGCCCAACAACTGGTGGCGCTGCCGCGCCGGCGCCCGCTATCTCTATATCTGCGAGGACGGACTGGTGCACTACTGCTCGCAGCAGCGCGGCTACCCCGGCATCCCGCTCCAAAACTACAGCCGAGACGACATCCGCCGCGAATATTTCACCGAAAAAAGCTGCGCCCCCTACTGCACCATCTCCTGCGTGCACCAGGTCTCGATCGTCGACCGCTGGCGCGACCCGCAGACGATCAAGTTCCAGCCGCCGGTCGAAGAAGCCGCCACCGAGCCGCGCGTGTAGGCCAAGGTTCGTGAGCGTTTCAAGCGCCATGCCATCGATGTGCTTACGGGCGAACTCGGGGGCGCCGTGCCTCGGCACAAACGGATCGGAGGCTAGCCAGCATTTTCCTAGGTCCCAACGGGGCGATGCCATCTCCTAGCCCACCGCTTCAGCGGTGGGTTATGTCGACCGGAGGTCGACACCGCCGGCCAGAGGCCCGCGCCACACCGCCGCCCAGCGTTGGCGCGTGACGCGGTGATGTCGTCTTCGGGGGCTTGCTTGCTACACTTTCAGGCGGTGCGCGGCGCGGGACAGGCGGGAGCGCCTGTTACTGGGGGAGCTGCCGCTCTTTTTCGGGAGGACCCATGATGTTGCGGTTCGTGGTTGCATTGCTGCTCGGAACATTTAGTCTGGCGGCTCAGGTGGTGGTGCTCAACCACGCCACCGTCATCGACGGCACGGGGAACGCCCCGCAGCAGGACATCGCCATCGTCATGGCCAACGGTAAGATCCGTGAAATGGGGCCGTCAACCGGGGTCGACATTCCCGAAGGCGCCCAGGTCGAGGACGTTTCGGGCAAGTACATCATCCCGGGCATTATGAACCTGCACGGCCACGTTGGCTTGACCAAAGGGCTCGTGCAGGACATGAAGAACTACACGCGTGAGAACGCCGAGCAGAACCTCAAAACCTACGCGATCTACGGCGTCACAACGACCACCAGCATGGGGACGGACAACGATCTCATCCTGGAAATCCGCGACGAGCAACGACGCGGCATCGTCAACGGCGCGCGTGTTTTCACTGCGCTGCAGGGCTTCACCGCGCTGGGTGGATACCCGACCAAGGTGCCCGGCGTCAAAGGCGTCGCGCAGGAAGTCGCCAGCGCCGCGCAGGCCCGCGCCCGCGTCGATCAGCTCGCCGACAAGGGGGCCGACATCGCCAAGATGTGGGTCGACACGCACCACGGCGAATATCCCAAGATCGCCGAGCCCATCTGCAAGGCGATCATCGACGAAGCCCACAAGCGCAAGATGCTCGCCTTCGCGCATCTCTACGAACTGGCCGACGCCAAGAGCCTGGTCGACGACGGGCTCGACATGATCGCCCACAGCGTCCGCGACAAGCCGGTGGACAAGGAGCTGATCGCGAAGATCAAGAAGCACAACGTCACCTACGTGCCGACGTTGGTGCGCGAGCTGTCCACTTACATCTACTCGGAATCGCCGGTCTGGCTCGACGACCCGTTTTTCACCAAGCGCGTGGACGCGGCGACGATTCAGGCCGTCAAGACGACGCTCAAAGAGACGCAGTCGAACCCGAAGACGATCGAGGAGGGCAAGCAGGATCTCAAAATGGCGATGCGCAACCTCAAGACGCTGGCCGACAGCGGCGTGCGTATCGGCTTCGGCACCGACACCGGCCCGCCGGCGCGGTTTCCGGGCTATTTCGAGCACATGGAGATGGAGCTGATGGTGGAGGCCGGGCTCAAGCCGATGGACGTCATCGTGGCGTTTTCGAAAACTGCCTCCGAGACGCTCCGCGTGCAGAACGAATTCGGGACGCTGGCGAAAGGCAAGGCCGCCGACCTGATCGTGCTCGACAAGAACCCGCTCGACAACATCCGCAATTCGCGATCGATCGACGCGGTATACCTGGCGGGGAAAAAAGTCGAATAGCGAAGCCGGTTCACACCTTCACGGCTTTGTTGACCAGCTTGCCGATCTCCGGTACTTCGATCGTCACGACGTCGCCGGGCTTCAGCGCCGACTTTTCGGTGACGATGATCCCGGTGCCCGTCAGCACCACTGTCGGCGAAGGAATCGGATTGCTGCGCAGCAGATACTTCACCAACTCTTCCACCTTGCGGCGCAGCTTGCTGGTGGAAACCGAGCCCTCGAAGGTCTTCTTCTTGCCGCGCGTGATCGTACACTTCATTTCGAGCTTGTAGAGGTTGGGGATCTCGTCGGGAGTAACGATCACCGGACCCAGCGAGCAGCACGCCTTATAGACCTTCGATTGCGGCAGATAGAGCGCATTCTCTCGCTCGATATCCCAGGCCGAAACGTCGTTGGCGAGCGTATAGCCCAGCACCTTGCCCTTGCTGTTGATGACCACGGCCAACTCGGGCTCGGGCGCGGTGAACTTGGAGTCCGCGCGGATGCCAATGTCTTCCTCGGGACCCACGCAATGGCGGTCGGTGCCCTTGAAGAAAATCTCGGGGCGGTGCTTGGGATTGTGCACGTAGGCGTACATCCCCTCGCGCGTGCCCAATTCACCGTCGCGGAATTCGGCGCTGGGCGCGTAGGTGCAACCGCAGGCCCAAACCTCTTCGGGATTCACCGGAATGATCGCTTCGCCGTGGACGGCCTCCGAAGCCGCCATTTCGTCTGCCAGCGTCGCCAGGTCGCGGTCCTGCCGCTCCGCTTCGAGGATGAGCGAGGCAATGGTTTCGCCGCCGATCAGGCGATATCCGTCGTCGGCCGCGATCGCCGCGGTGACACCACCGGCGGCGTTGCGAATTTGTGCCAGTTTCATCGAGACCTCAATACTTCAGATAGACCGTTTTCCAGTCGCTGTAAAAATCGAGCGCGGAAGGACCCTGCTCTTTGGGGCCGAAGCTCGACCCCTTGGTGCCGCCGAAGGGAAGCTGATATTCGACGCCCGCGCTGGGCAGGTTGACGGTGATCAGCCCGGCTTCGATCTTCTGCACGTACTCGAAGATGCGCGAGACGTTGTTGGTCTGGATCGAGGCCGACAGCCCGAACTCGATGCCGTTGGCCATCTGCATGGCGTGGTCGAAGTCCTTGGCCTTCATCACGGCCAGCACCGGCCCGAACACTTCCTCCTGCGCGATGCGCATGTCTTCGGTGACGCCGGTGAAGACGGTGGGCTCGAAAAAGTAGCCCTTGGCGTAGTCGCCGTCTTTGAGAATCTTGCCGCCACACTCCAGCTTGGCGCCTTCTTTCTGGGCGATCTCGCAGTAGCGGGCGTTGGTTTCGAGCTGCGCCTTGTCGATGGCGGGGCCGATCTGCACGCCCGCCTCCAGGCCATTGCCGACTTTGAGGGCCTTGGTCTGCGCGACGACGCCCTTGACGAATTCGTCGTAGACCGCCTCTTCAACGATCACGCGGCTGGTGGCGGTGCATTTCTGGCCGGTGGAAAACATCGCGGCGTTGACCGTATTGGCGATGGCGGCCTGCAGGTCGGCGTCGGCGAGCACGATGGTGGGGTTCTTGCCGCCCATCTCGAGCTGGATGCGCAGCTTGCGCTTCGAAGCGCGCTCATGAAGCCAGCTACCGACGTCGCACGAGCCGGTGAACGAAATCGCTTTCAGCGGTTTGGCGTTGACCAGCGCGTCGCCCAACTCGCCGCCCGAGCCGGCCACAAAGTTCACCACGCCCTTGGGAAGACCGGCTTCGTGGCATGCCTCGATGATGCGCCAGGCGCTCAGCGGCGCCGCCGAAGCGGGCTTGAGAACGACCGTGTTGCCGGCGATCAGCGCCGGGGCCAGCTTCCAGGCCGGAATCGCGCTGGGGAAATTCCAGGGCGTCACCAGGCCGACCACGCCGATCGGCTTGCGGATGGCGTACATGAACACGCGATCGCGCTCGGAGGGCACCAGCATACCCGGCATGCGCGCGCCTTCCCCCGCGAAATAGCGGAAGATGTTGATCGAGCGCATCGTCTCGCCGGTGGCCTCGGGCACCGTTTTGCCTTCCTCGCGGGTCATTTCGCGGGCCAGGTCGCCGAGGCGGCTTTCGAGGATGTCGGCGATCTTGAACAGGAACTTGGCGCGGGCCGGAGCGTTCGTCGCCGCCCAAGCCGGGAACGCCGCCGCGGCAGCATCGGCGGCCTGAGCGATGTCGGCTGCCGATCCCTTCGCGAAAACGCCGACGATATCGTCGGTATCGGCGGGATTGCGGTTTTCGAACGTCTTAGCCGATTCGACCCATCCTCCGTTGATGTAATTCGGATACTGCTGCGGCTGACTCATCATCTTCTCCTCGGGGTTTGGCAAGCTTTCCTTTGTACTACAATTGGTCGGCTATGCCCAAGTTCCCATCTTCTCACGTCACGCTCGTTACAGGCGCCAGCACCGGCATCGGAGCCGCCACCGCGGCGGCCTTCGCGCAGGCAGGCTCGCAAGTGGCGGTGCACTACAACACGAGCGAAGCCGCTGCCCGCCAGGTGGTCGATGGCATCGCCGCCGCGGGCGGAAAAGCCTCGCTGTTCCAGGCCGATCTGTCGAAAGCCGAAGCATGCCGCCGGCTCGTCGGCGACGTGCTCGAAACCTGCGGCCGCATCGACGCGCTGGTCAACAACGCCGGCACTCTGATCGATCGCAAGATGCTGTTCGAAATCGACGACGAGTTCTGGCAGCGCGTGCTCGACGTCAACCTGAACAGCGCCTTCTGGACGACGCAGGCCGCCGCGCGGCACATGGCCGAGCGCGGCTCGGGCGCCATCATCAACGTCAGCTCGATCGCGGCACGCAACGGCGGCGGACCGGGCGCGACGCCCTACGCGGCGGCGAAAGCCGCCATGACCGCCATGACCAAAGGGCACGCCAAGGAGCTCATCGCCCGCGGCGTGCGCGTGAACGCCGTCAATCCGGGCGTGATCCTGACGCCGTTTCACGAGCGTTTCAGCCCGCCCGAGCGCATGAAGGCGATGGTGGCGATGATTCCGCAAGGCCGCGCGGGCAAGCCCGAGGAGATCGCGGGGACGATCGTGTTTCTGGCAAGCGAGGCCGCCTCGCACATTGTCGGCGAGTCGATCGAGATCAACGGCGGGATGTTGATGGAGTAGGCTTGGCGCAGGGCTGGGGGCCTTTCGCGGAGGGGCGGAGCGCCGCATTGCAGGCGGTTGCAAATTCGCGGCGGAATTGCCCTGAAGTCGTCGCCGTTTGGGGCTCCGCCTGGGTTTTGGGCAGGCCGGAGCCCTGCCCCACTGGGCTAGAGACCCGCCGACTTTGTCAATCGCTGGTTCCGGGCAGGGGTTTTTCTTCGATGGTGAGCATCTTGTTGGGCTCGACCTGCTCCATGACCTGTTGTGCTCCGCTGGGCCAGGTGATTTCCACGCGGTCCACGATGGCGTCTTTGCCGAGGCCGAAAGTCAGCGGCAGCTCGCTTTGCGAAAGATAGCTCGAGCCGCTGTGAACGGTCCGCCACTGCTCACCCGAGGCGCTCTGGATGCGAGCCACGGCGCCGATGCCGGCACGGTTGGATTGCTTGCCGACCAGTTTCAGGCGCAGGTAGGAGTTGGCATTGCCGCCGTCGTTGCGGAACAGGTGGGCCGGGCCGTTATTGGTGGAGATCAGCAGATCGAGATCGCCGTCGCGGTCGTAATCGCCGTAGGCCGCGCCACGCGCCACCAATGGCTTGAACAGGTCGGAAGTTTCCCCGGAACCGGCCTCCGGCGCCGCCGCGGAGCCCACCCGCACGAACTTGCCGTTGCCGGCGTTGCGGAACAGTAGCGGCGGCTGGGCGTATTTTACGTTCGGCTGCACGTTGTTGATCTGTTCGTCGAGATGGCCGTTGGCGCCGAACACGTCGAGGCGGCTATCGAGGTCGTAATCGAAAAAGAACATCGCGAAGGTCAGCGAGAGCAGACTCTCGCGGCCGACGGCGCTGGCCGGCGCCTCGTCGACGAACAGCCCCGTCCCTTCGTTGTGATAGAGCGTGATCATCTCGTTCGAGAAGTTTCCGATGACCAGATGCGGCCGGCCCGAGTGGTCGTAGTCGGCGGCGTCGACGCCCATCGCGCCGCGCGCCCGGCCGTCTTCGGCGAAGGCCACGCCGGCCGAGACGCCCATATCCGCGAAGGTTCCGTCGCCTTTGTTGCGATAGAGCTTGTTGGGCTGGGTGTCGTTGGCCTGGAAGATATCGGGGAAGCCGTCGCCGTCGTAGTCAAACACGGCGATTCCGAGGGCCTTGCTGGTGGGGTCGTAAAGGCCCGCCTGGCGGGTCACGTCGACGAAATGGCCGTTGCCCGTGTTGCGGTAAAGCACCGACGAGGTGCCGTTGTAAGACTCGGGCGTGCAGTAGGATTTCGTCTCGCCGTCGAGCGAGCACCACAGGTCCTTTTCGGGGCTCCAATCCACGTAGTTTTCGACGAACACGTCGAGCTTTCCGTCGCGGTCGTAATCGAGCCAGGCCACGCCGGTTCCAAACTTGGCATTGGTGATGCCCGACGGGCCGGTGACGTCGCGAAACGTGCCGTTGCCTTCGTTGTGGAACAGGCGGTCGCCGTCGAGCGCGGTGACGTAGAGGTCGAGGTAGCCGTCGTTGTCGTAGTCGCCGGCGGCGACGCCCATGCCGTACATCTCCACCGCCAGGCCCGAGGCGGCGGTGACGTCGGTAAAGGTTCCGTCGCGATTGTTGCGATAGAGCTTGGAGGTGACCTTCTCGCCGGCGGCGGGCGTCCAGGGCTTGCTATTGATGAGCAGGATATCGGGCCAGTCGTCGTTGTTATAGTCGAAAAAGGCGCAGCCGGAACCAAGCGTTTCGGGCAGCCATTTCTTTCCGGAACGTCCGTTGTTGTGTTCGAATTGAATGCCGACGGCGGCGGTGACGTCACGAAAAACGACGTCGGCCGCTGGCGCTTCCGGCGCCTTGGCCTGGCTTTCGCGGCTCGCCGATCCACCGCAGCCGGCCGCGCAAACCGCCGCGACAGCCCACAGCACCGCCGCGGGCAGGAGAAGAACTCCCGTCCGTTCCTTGTAACGCATCGCTCGAAGCCTCACATCAAAGACCCGACTCGCGGGTCAAAATTCAGAAGCAAATAGCAGATCAGGGCCCTTGCAAAGGACGAATCAGCCGCAATGCGGGCCTTGTTATATATTCTCGACGGTAAGCCTCATAGGCTGGTCCCGCCGGATAGCTTTCCCGCGGCCCGTAAGGGTAAGCCGACATCCGATGGAACGGCAACGGCTCGACGCTGTCGCCGAAGGCGGTGTTGGCATCCTGCTCTTTCGCCCAGCCGTCCACGAAGAGTAGAAAATCGCGCCGCCAGCCCTTCGCCACGGGCGGCAGCGGGGCGGCGTCGAAGCGCAGCGCCACTTCGTCGCCGGCGCCCATGATCACCATGCGATCGTCGACGGCGCCGAGCAGCTCGCGGACATCGCCGAAGCGCGTGTAGAGTCCCGGGGTCGGGTTCCACATCGAGGTCGGCCGCAGGCGCGCGTAGTGGAACATCTCGGGCTGCTTGCGCTGCGGGTCGACGTCGACCTGCGAGAAGCCGCGGAAGTGCAGGCGGCTCTCCGCCGGTGACAGCTCGGTCAGCTTCGCTTGCGGCGCGGAGGTGCCCGTCGCGGCGAAAATCTCATCCCAATAGACGCACATGTTGCTGGTGATGCGGATGCGCCGGGAGGCCGAGGGAAACTTACCGCTGAGGTCGACTGCGATGGTGCGCGGGCGGCCGGCGGGCAGGCCGACATCGGCCACGGCCTTGACCCAATGGCCCTGGCCGTCCTCGACTTCGAGGTAAGGACCGAACATGGCGTCGCGCGGATTCTGCCCGGCGGCGGTGATCGCGCTGGCGTCGGCCCAGTCGACCCACCCGCGCAGGAACAGCACGGCATCGTTGCGCCCCGCCAGCTCCGGGAAATCCAGCGTAATCGAGTGCGTCTCGGCGCGCGCCGCGAAATCCCTCTGGAACTGGTCGGGATAGCGATCGTCGGTCTTGACGACGCGGTCGAGAACGTCGCGGCCCCGGTTGTCGACGGCCGACGAGGGGTGCAACCGCCCGGAAACTCCATACAGCTTGAAGGCGGGGAACGGCGGAAACTTGAATTTTTCGCTGCTGTAGATTTCGAGATCGTCGGGGTGATCGACGGCGATCAGCTTGATCTGATCGAGATAGGCGACCTCGCGCAGTTCCTCGGTGATGCGCACCTCGTAGGAGCCATCCTGCTCGCGCAGTTGGTTGCGGTCGATCCAGACGTACTCGTCGTGATCGACCGGGAAGAACTTGCCGTCGCCCATGCCGGCGCCCAGCGGCGCGACGCCGAGCACTTCGCTGATGAACTCGAACTGGCTGCCGTTCCAGGTGTAGATCATCGGGCAGGAGCCCGACAGGCGCGGCTTTTCCTCGTAGTGCTGCGGCGCGCCGACCGGCTGCTCGGTTTCGTTCTGGATCAGCCCGTTGGGCCAGGTGATGCGCACGGTTTCGAGCGACCGCGCGCCGCCGACGCCGAAGTGTAACGGCACGCCCTGGTAGACCTTCTTGCTGTAAACTTCGCCCGCCTTGACCTCGACCCGCGCGCCCTCAGCCAGCTTGGGACTCTTGACGCCCTCGAGCGAGATCGCCACATAGCCGTTGGGGGTCTCGGTGGCGTTCGAGAGCAGGTGCATACCGCCCGAAGCATCGAGCGCGGCAAGATCGGCGCGGCCGTCGGCATCGAAATCGGCGGCGGCCGCCGCGGCGAGATTGGAGGGCATTCCGGCAACCTGGCCGGCTTGCAGGCGCGCCACCTGGAAGCCGCCGTGGGGCGAGCCGGCCGCGCCCTGGTTCACCAGCAGCTCGCCGGCGGCGACGGCGTCGCTCCAGCCGCGGTTCTGCACGTCTTCCCACGCCAGCACCGGCGCATCGAAGCGTTTCACCGGCGCGCAGCGAGCCCTCGTGGTTCTCGAGAATCTGGGTCCAGCCGCCGGTCTCGGCGAGCGAGGTTAGCGCCAGGTCGAGATAGCCGTCGTCGTTGTAGTCGACGACGTCAAGGCGCAACCGTCCGGAGGCCGTCTTGGCGCCGTCGAGGCGATGCGGCTCGAAGACCGCCATCTTGCGGTCGTCGTAGTACACGACCTTGTCCTCATAGGCGATCACGATGTCGAAGGTGTTGTCCTCGAACAGTTCGCCCGAGGCGGCCGCCAGCGCCCGCGATCCCTTGTCGAACGGAAACGAATCGCTGACGTCGAGGAACGTGCCGTCGCCGTTATTGCGCAGCAGGACCTGATCGGCGCCCACCAACATCAGATCGAGATCGTAATCGTGGTCGTAGTCGATCCACAGAGCCTGCTCGAAATTGCCTTGCGCGACCGGCTGCGGCTTCGCCGAAAACGAGCCCTGTTGGTTGACCAGAACCATCGCGCCCCGCGGGCCGACCCAGGCCAGGTCGGGGAAACCATCGTTGTTGAAATCGCCCGGCGCGATATCGCGGATCTCTCCTTCGGGAGGCGTCAGCGGCGCCGCCTGCAGCGTCCCACCAGCGTTGAGCAACAGCTCCGCCGCGCTATCGGACCAGGCCACAACGTCGGGCTTGCGGTCGCCATTCGCGTCGAGCACGGCGATGCCCCGCGGCTTGCCGGCAAGAGGGCCGGGCAGCGCCTGGTCGCGGAAGGTGGTCTCGGCTTTCAACGCCGCCGGCGCCACCGGCTCCTTCGGGTCATACAGCTCGGCGTAGAAGCTCCAGTCCACGTCCTCGCCGACGGCGGCGCCTTCCTGCGCCTTCTTGAGGCGTTGAAAATCGACCATCGCCTGCTTGGCGGCGGCGGGGTCGCTGCGCCGCAGGATGTTATACATCTGGAACTGCGGAGCGGCCATGCTGGGGTCGAGCTTTGCCGCCAGCCGAAACTCGGCGAGCGCCCTTTCGTTATCGTCCTTGAGCTTGTAGAGCTGCCCCAGGTTGTAGTGGGCCTTGGCTTCGTGGGGCGTGAGCTTCAGCATCTGCTCGAATTCGGTGATCGAGCGGTCGATGTCGCCGGTCTTCTTGAACTCGATGCCGAGATTGAAATAGGTGTGCGGCAGCGACGGGTCGATCTGCTTGGCCTTTTCGATCTCGGCGACGCCTTCCTCGCTTTGTCCGGCACGCAACAAGGCCAGGCCGAGATTGAGGTGCTCCTGGGCCGAGGAAGGATTGATTTCCAACGCCTTGCGCAGCGCGTCGACCGCCTGCGTTTGGGCTCCGGGATTCTCGTAGAAAGCTTTGCCGAGATTGCGCAGCTCCTGCAGGCGCGCGCGTTGCTCGGCGGTCAGCGGCGCGCGTGAGGAGGGAGCAAACTGCAGCACAGCGGCCCCCAGCGCGCCCAGCGCCACGACGACCGCAACCAATTGAGCCTTCATGAGTTTGCCTATCATGGTAGCGAAGTCCCCCAGTGGGGGCAGTAGTGTATTTACGCGAGGGGAACCAGCGTCGCCCGGGGGGCTAGGGCGCCTCGGGGTAAGCCAGCCGCTCTTCCGACAGGCTAGCAGTATCCCAGCAACGACAGGATCCGTTTCGGGTCGGCCAGCCGAAACGCAGCGGTCGGTGCGCAACGCGGGCACACCTCGTCGGTGTCTTTCGAGTATTCGACCGTGGCCAACAGGTGCTGACGGGCAGGAATCAACTCCTGCAACACACGGTTGGCCTCGCGAAATGTCGCCGGATGATCCGGCTTGCGGTGATCCTGCCAGGACGCCTCCACCTCGGCGGGGTCGACAAGTTCCGCCAACCGCAGAAAATCGCTGGCGTGCTTGGCGGGTACGGGCAAACCCTCGGCGACATCGAGCGCCAGACGGGCCGACCTCGCCACCAGGTCTTCGAGAGAGACGACCTGGATCGCACCGGCCGGACTATCCAGGCGCAACGTGCGGCTCATGGTTGCGCCAGAGGCGCGAAAAACGTCGACGCGAAGCGCGCTATCGGGGTCGACGAACTGCAGCAGGATTTTGCCGGCAGGGTCCGACGGATGGATATGCCGGAACAGGAAATCCTCGGCCAGTGTCTCGGGGAAGCAGTCGAACGCGCCGGTGACGAAATCGAGGTCGTTTAGGGCGCGGAGGGAGGGTACGCGGCCCAGCCGCAGGCAATGAAGCTCGATGGCAAGCCCGCCCGTGAGTACCCACTGCCCAATGGCGTGACGGGCAAGCTTCCGAAACGTGGCCCTTGCCCGGTCCGCGTCGCGGGTGGACAGAAATTGCTCGATCCCGTTTAGATCCACATCCTCTTGTCGTCGTGCCTTGGCCCGGCCGCTTGGGACCCCGCCGGCCATGGCCCGCCCAAGTCAGTCGCCCTGCTTGATCTGCTTCTCGATGGTCTGCAGAGCGGCCTGGATCGGCGCGTCGCGGCGTGCCTCCACCTCATCCCCCTTGGCCACCCCCAACGTCAGGTTGAAAACCTCCTGCTGCAGCCGCTCGCGAATGTACTCCACGGTGGAGGACCACTCGGAAAGACTGGGCTGGATGCGCCGCTCGGAAAGGAAGAGCTGGAAGGCGTCGAGCATCCGCGGGCCAACCTCGAAATCTTCGGAAATGCCGGGGTGTTCGCGCACGTAACGCCGCGCGAAATCGAGGAACGAATTGCTGGCTTCCATCACGGTCTCGAGCCGGTTGGTGTAGCCGCGCGGCAGCACGAACTGGTCGGGTTGGATGCCGCCCTTTTCCGCGACCACGCGGCCGGCGTCGGTCTTGAATACCTTGGAAGAGTCCTTCTTGTCGTCGCCGCACGGCACCAACTGGTAGAGCCGGCAGTCGCCGAGATTGCGCTGGATCGAGCGGCCGCTGGGCGTCAGATACTGCGCGGTGGTGATCGCCAGCGCGGTGCCTTCCGACAGCTCGAATACGCTCTGCACCAGGCCCTTGCCGAAACTCGGCTCGCCAATGATGGTGGCCCGGTCATGGTCCTGCAGCGCGCCCGACACCAGCTCGGCGGCGCTGGCGCTGTGGCTGTTCACCAGCACGGCCATCGGAAATGCGTAGGGCTCGACGCCCTCGGGCACGCGCACTTCCTCCTGCGGCCCGTCGCGGCCCTGGATCCAGAGAATTCGCTGATCGGGCTTGAGGAAAAACGAGGCGATGCGCACGGCGGCTTCGACCACCCCGCCCGGATTGTCGCGCATGTCGAGCACCAGCCCTTGGAGAGCGTGGCCGCCCAGCTCCTCGATCGCCACCGAGAGATCCTCGGCGGTGTGGACGTCAAAATTGGCGACTTTGACGTAGCCAATGCCCGGCTTGAGAAGGAATTTCCGCGGCACGCTGGGGTCGGCCAGCTCCGCCGGAACCAGCGTGATCGGAATCAGCCGCGCAAAACCGGCCCGTCGCACCAGCAGCTCCGCCTTGGCATGGCGCGATTGTCCCAACACCGCGGCGAGTTGGTTGATGTCCATCTCGGTGAGCGAGAAGTTGTTAACGGCGACAATCTCGTCGCCGGGCGCCAGTCCGGCCCGCGCCGAGGGGCTACCCTCCAGCGTCTGCAGCACCACGACGCGGCCGGGCACGAGTTGCAGCACGCTGCCGAAGCCGGTTTCGGTCGACGTCTGCATGTGCTTGAGCGACGCGTATTGGTCGCGGTCGAGGAACGCCGAGTGCGGGTCGAGCGTGTGCACCATGCCGGGGATGGCGCCCTGATAAAAAGCCGCTTCGGGGTCGGTAATCGGGTCGGCGAGGTTCTTTTCGAGCGCCGTATAGACGTCGATGAGACGCTTGACTTGGGGTTCCAGATCGCCCGCTAGAGCGCGCAGGGGAAACGTAACCAGCAGAAAGGAAAGAAGAAAACGCATCAAAGCGCCAGTGGGGGTGGAATCTCTGCTCCCTGATTATATATCCCCTTTCGCGGCCGGGGGTTTCATCGATTTCGGGGATCTCGAGGGATCGGCCCTCCCGGAGGCCTCGTTGGGCGGGACTCTGGTGGGCTGCGCCGGCGTGTTCGCCGGGTTTATTTGCCTGGCGACGTTGGCTTGTCGGGTGGGTGGGGAACGTCCGCCTCAGGCGGACGCTGCCGGACGGAGACCCGCGCCACTACGAGGGTCACCCGTAGCGTCTCGCCGCATAGAGTCGCGCCCAACATAGCCACCGCGAGCCACACTGACACAACGCGCTCCGGGGCGTGGCCGGCCGGGGCATGTCATCATAACTACGATAGAAAACTATGATCGGCGGCGTAACTACAGTCCGCGGGGGCCGGCGGATGCCGGCCGAATCGCAGCGCCGGCGAAGCTTGGCGCGGAAGACGCAGGGAGATTCGATACTCGATGAAACGGCATGACATGGTGATCATCGGCGCCGGCCCGGGCGGGTATGTGGCTGCTATCCGGGCGGCGCAGTTGGGTCTCGACGTCGCCTGCATCGAGAAAGAGAAAGCGCTGGGCGGCACCTGCCTGCGCATCGGCTGCATCCCCAGCAAGGCGATGCTCGAATCAAGCGAGCTGTACCACGAAGCGTCCAGCGGGTTTTCCGAACATGGGCTGGTGCTCAACCAGGTCGGGCTCGACCTGAAAAAGATGCTCGACCGCAAGGAACGCGTCGTCAAGCAGCTCACCGGCGGCGTCGGCCAGTTGTTCCGCAAGAACAAGGTGACCCGCTATGAGGGCCAAGCCCGCTTGGCGGGCGGCGGCCGCGTAGTGGTCACCGGCCCAGAAGGCGAAACCGAACTCGAAGCCGCGCACATCGTCGTCGCCACCGGCAGCAAGAGCGCGCCCTTGCGCGGCGTGGAGTTCCATGGCGACCGCATCGGGACGAGCACCGAGGCGCTGAGCTACGACGAAGTTCCGCGGCGGCTGGTGGTAATCGGCGCGGGCTATATCGGCCTCGAGATGGGTTCGGTATGGAAGCGGCTCGGCTCGCAGGTCACGATGCTCGAATACCTCGACCGCATCCTGCCGGGGATGGACTCGGAGCT
This sequence comes from Terriglobia bacterium, assembly GCA_963824095.1. GTDB lineage: Bacteria > Acidobacteriota > Terriglobia > Bryobacterales > UBA6623 > JBBDWJ01. Next base: position 793,919 of record CAWGNS010000008.1, read on the forward strand.
GGCCGGCGAGGCGCGCAAGATTTTCGAAAAGCAGGGCCTGGAGTTCCGCCTGGGGACCAAGGTCACCGCCGCGCACGTCAAGGGAGATGTGTGTATCGTCGAACGCGAGGGGGCCGAGCCGATCGAGTGCGACCGGGTGCTGGTTGCTGTAGGACGCCAGCCCAATACCGAGGGTCTGGATCTCGCAGCGGCCGGGGTCGAGCTCGACGACAAGGGCCGGATCCAGGTCGATGACCGCTTCGCCACCTCGGCCGAGGGCATCTACGCGATCGGCGACGTCATTCGCGGTCCGATGCTGGCCCACAAGGCCGAGGAGGAAGGTATCGCCTGCGTGGAAGGCATTGTGACCGGCTACGGGCACGTCAACTACGACGTGATTCCGGCCGTGGTGTACACGCACCCCGAAATCGGCTCGGTCGGCAAGACCGAAGACGAGCTGAAAGCGGCAGGCGTCGAGTACCGCAAGGGCGAATTCCCCTTCCGCGCCAACGCGCGCGCCAAAACGCTCGCCCAGGTGGAAGGTAAGGTGAAAATCCTCGCCAACGCCAAGACCGACCGCGTGCTGGGAGTCCATATTTTCGGCCCGCGGGCGGGCGATCTGATCGCCGAGGCTGCGCTCGCCATGGAGTTTGGGGCCAGCAGCGAAGACATCGCCCGAACCAGCCACGCGCACCCCACCCTGGCCGAAGCCGTCAAGGAAGCCGCCCTGGCCGTGGACGGCCGAACGATCAATTTCTAGGCCAACCACCCCTGGGCGTCCAACCCGCGAAGCGAACGAACAGGGCCCCACCCGGGGAGGGTGCGGGCCGAGGCGGCACGGTGGCGGGGAGAGACGGGTGCCGGGGGAGAAGAGGCGGCCGGGGTGAGCCCGTGGCTGTAAGGCGGCCTTTGACCGTCTGTCGCGATCCATACCGTTTTGAACCGGATCTGTTCCACTTTGAAATGGTTCTTTGCCGGTTTGGCGTGGTTTCGTGCCGCTTCGGCCCGCAGGCTTCCGCCAGCGGCTCCGTTTCCTGGGGCCTAGATTTCGTGCCTCTGGGGGGCTTTGGTGGGGCGCCTTGGCAGACCCTGCCACTACCGGGCCGCCAATTCGCTACAATGATCGGAAACCTATGGCAGACGAAAGCAAGCTCTATCAGGCCGAATACTTGGGCAGCGGGACGTTCCACGTCACCAAGCCGAAACGTAAACCCAAGAAGCAGCGCCAGACGCGCGTCAAGAACCGCCAGCGCGGCGCCCGCAAGTAGGCCCGACGCAGCGGAGCCAACCGCGGGCCCCACTCACCTCGGGCGGTCGCCCATCCCGGCTGGAAAGTCCATGTCCTGCGCGTGCTGGATACGCCCGGGGCAAATCTCCCCCAAGCGGCTCGCGTAGATTTCTGGGCGTTTGGCCCGAGTCCGTGCAGGCCTAAGCGTCTACGCGGGTATGTCCATGTGGGTCTAACGGGACAGCGCGACCCAGCGTGGGCCGGGCGGCCTGCTGGCATGTGGGCGGCGATCCCGCACCTGCGCCGACCACCCAGCTCGGGTATATCGCATCGAGCATGCTACACCCATCGGAAAACGGTCGCGGTCAATCAGAGACACCGGACCCCTCGTGTTGAATATCTCAGCTTGAACGAATTTCCCGGCCGATTTGCGGATTTCTCTTCCCTGGGGAGGCTTTTGTTCCGGAGACTGCTGGCTGAGATAACGCCCCACGGAGGGGGGAGGCGGTTCGTCAGGAAGTTGGGGGGGAAGAACCCCGCAGGGCGTCTCTCAGGTCAGCACTTCCGAAATGACGCCCTGCAGGGTGAGGCGTTTTGGGTCGTCGGGGGGGAATCCCTGCAGGGCGCATATCGCAGAAGGAGCTATCTCCTCTTGGTCGGAGATCTATGGTCTGGCCGTTGGTCCTGACCCACCGCTCGGACGATGAGTGCGAGAACCCCCCACTCCAGAGCCAGGGCGAGGGAGAAGGATGGAACGAGCGCCCCAAGCACCAGAGCAAGTGACCAGATGGGATCCATGCCGCGCTACGAAGCAAGCTGGATGCCAAACGAAAACAGGCCTATTTCCGTAATATGCCCGCCCTTAGGTCGCCTTGGCCGCAGGCCGCAAATGGTACTTCTTACCACCTGTACGCGCCTGATTGTGTAAAAATTTCACACTAGGGTACGTAGAACGCCCAGGGTCCGTATGACACCGAAATCGCCGGCTGCTCGCCGATACGTCGTCCATGGCCGCGTGCAAGGGGTCGGCTTTCGCTATTTCGTGGAGCGGGAGGCCCGGCGGCTGGGGCTGGACGGCTATGTCAAGAACCGCGCCGACGGCACCGTCGAGGTCTACGCCAGCGGCTCCGAGAAGCAGGTGAGCGAGCTCAAGAGCCTGTTATGGACCGGGCCCGGCCTGGCCCGCGTCGACAACGTCGAGGAACGTGAAAGCGAAGCCGGGCAGCGCAGCGGCTTCAGGGTGGAATTCTAAAGGGCCGGGGAAGCCTTCCCGCCCCCGGGAACGGCATTTCCAGCCTGGATTCTGCCGCCGCCGGCGACCCGCTGCGCTACACTGGAAGGCCTTGTTACCGAACTCTCACAACCGATGAACGACCTGAAAAAGCTAATCCGCGAGGTCCCGGACTTTCCCAAGCCGGGCATTCTTTTCTACGACATCACGACTCTGTTGAAGGACCCCGGGGGCCTGGGACGGCTCACCGAGGCGATAGCGGCTCACTACCGCGACAACCCCCCGGACGTGATCGCCGGCATCGAGGCCAGGGGCTTTATGTTCGGCCCGACGCTGGCCGTCCAGCTCAAGCTGGGTTTTGTGCCCATCCGCAAGCCGGGCAAGCTGCCGGCGGCGAGCATCCGGGTCACCTATGACCTGGAATACGGTAGCGACTGCCTCGAAGTCCACCAGGACGCCATCGAGCCCGGCCAGCGGGTGCTGATCGTCGACGACCTGCTGGCGACCGGCGGCACGGCCCTGGCGACCTGCCAGCTCGTCGAAAAGCTCGGCGGGGTGGTCAGCGGCGTGGCTTTTGTCATCGAGCTGGACTTTCTCAAAGGCCGCGACAAGCTCGCCAAATACGACGTCTTTTCCGTTCTTCAATACGACAAGTAGCATGCGCACGCTGCACGGCTGGGCCCCGGCCAAGATCAATCTCGGTCTTCGTGTATTGGGGCGCCGTGAGGACGGCTACCACGAGCTGCGCACCGTGCTGCAGACGATCTCGCTGGCCGACCGGCTCAGCGTGGGCTACGATCCCGCGGGCGAGGCGGGCGTCGCGCTGGACTGCAGCGACCCGGAACTGTCGGGGCCCGAAAACCTGGCGGCGCGGGCGGCCCGCGACCTGCTGGCGCGCGGCGATTGGCCGGGGTCGGTGCGGATCCACCTGGAGAAGAAAATCCGGCCCGGCAGCGGCCTGGGGGGCGGATCGAGCGACGCCGCCGCGGTGCTGCGGGCCCTGGGCCGGCTGCTCCAGCCGCGCCCGGACCCGACGCTGCTCCACGAGGTGGCGGCCGGGGTCGGCAGCGACGTGCCGTTTTTCCTGGTCGGAGGAGCCGCCGTGGGGGTGGGGCGGGGCGAGGAAGTCTATCCGCTGCCCGATCCGCCCCGGCAGCGCTGCCTGCTGCTGCTGATTCCCGATTTCGGGGTTTCGACCGCCGAAGCCTACGCCCAATTGAGCGCCCAGCGCCGGGACGGTTTGACACCTGCCCAGCGGCGGAATATCATAAGTGTTTTCGTCTCCACTACCAGTGTGTCTGCCTGTGGCGACGCCCGGAACGCCACTGGGTTGCTCTCAAACGACTTCGAAGCGGCCGTCTTCCCCAGATTTCCTCGTTTGTCTGAGTGGAAGGAGCGCCTTGTCAAAGCGGGGGCGCTGCCGGCTATGTTGTCGGGCAGCGGTTCGGCGTTGTTCGGCGTGTTCGCCAGCCGCCGTGAGGCCGCCCTGGCGCGGCAACTTTTTTTCGAGGAGTTTACGGGCGAGGCTTTGGTAGTGAGCGAGATGAGCCGCAAGTCGTATGGCGTGTTGTGGAGCGCCTAGCCGGGCGATAAGACCATGGCCGCAACTGCTCCTGTATTGGCAATGGACCGCGAACGGCTGAAAGTATTCACGGGAACGGCCCACCCGGCGCTGGCGGAGGAAATCTGCCGGCACCTTCATGTTCCCCTGGGCGATTGTCTGGTCAAGACGTTCTCCGACGGCGAGATCTACCTGCAGATCAACGAGAACGTCCGCGGAACCGACGTGTTTGTGGTGCAGCCGACCTGCACGCCGGTCGACCGCAACCTGATGGAGCTGTTGTTGATGATGGACGCCCTGCGGCGGGCGTCGGCGAAGCGGATTACGGCGGTATTGCCCTACTACGGCTATTCGCGCCAGGACCGCAAGGATAAGCCCCGCGTGCCGATCTCGGCTAAGCTGGTGGCGAGCCTGCTGGTGACCGCGGGCGCCGACCGCGTGCTCAGCCTGGACTTGCACGCGGCGCAGATTCAAGGTTTCTTTGACATCCCGGTCGACCATCTGTTTGCGGCGCCGGTGATGGTGGAATACATTCAGGGCCTGAACCTGGACGACATCACGGTGGTGTCGCCCGACGCCGGCGGAGTGGAACGCGCGCGCGCCTTTGCCAAGCACCTGGAGGCGCCGCTGGCGATTATCGACAAGCGCCGCGTGCAGCCCAACGTCGCCGAGGTGATGCACGTGATCGGCGAGGTCGAGGATCGCGTGTGCATGATCGTCGACGATCTGGTGGACACCGCCGGCACGCTGGTGAAGGCCGCCGAGGCGTTGTTCAGCCGCGGCGCCAAAGAGGTCTACGCCTGTTGCACGCACGCCGTACTTTCCGGCTCGGCGCTGCACCATATTGAGAACTCGGCCCTGACCGAACTGGTCGTGAGCAATTCGATCCCACTGCGTGAGGAAGCGCGCAACTGCAGGAAAATCCGGCAGCTCTGCGTGGCACCGCTGCTCGCCGAAGCGATCCGATCGATTTACGAGGAAACCTCGATCAGCCGTTTGTTTGTGTAGACGCCGGGATACCCGGAGATTGGCTGGGGAAGCGACCCGGCCGGCCGGCGGCGGCGAAACCGCGGCGAGCGCTCGAGGGAGGTTATTGTGAAGCAACAACTGGATCTTGAAGGAAGCCTGCGCAGCGAGCGCGGCAAGAATGCTTCGCGCCGGCTGCGCGTGGCCGGCCGTGTGCCGGCTGTCGTGTACGGCCTGGGCGAGGACGCCCTCGCGATCACGCTCGACCGCAAGGAGATGACCCGCATTCTGAGCTCTCCCGCCGGGCACAATCGCATCCTGAACCTGAAGCTCGCCGACGGCGGTAACACCTCCGGCATGGCGGTGGACTGGCAGGTCGATCCGCTCCGCGGCGATCTGCTGCACGTCGACGTCAAGCGCGTGGACCTGACGAAGAAGGTCATCGTGACGGTGCCCGTGCAGACGGCGGGCGTCGCGATCGGCGTCAAGGAGCAGGGTGGCTTCGAAGAGGTGGTCACCCGCGAGCTCGAGATTGAATGTCTGCCGCTGGATGTTCCCGAGAAAATCGAAATCGACATCACCAACCTGGAGGTCGGCAAGGCGATTCGGGCCGGCGACCTGGCGGCGAACCAGGAATGGACCGTGCTCACCACGGCCAGCCGTGTGCTGGTGCACGTGGTGATGAAGAAAGCCGAGGTCGAGGCTGCGGAAGCGGCCGCGACGGCGGTCACCACGGCTGTGGTGGCCGAGGCTCCCAAGGCGGAAGAGGGCAAGCCGAAGGAGGGCAAGTCCAAGGACAAGTCCTAACGCGGGCTGGCGAGAGGCGCTTAGCGCGGTCGCCGCCCTGCCCGCACGGATCGCCGGTTATGGCCGGAGCTTTTCTTGGGTGTGCCGTTAGCCGGTGGAATCCGCGGAGCGATCGACATTGCCACCGACGTTGCTGATTGTGGGGCTGGGAAATCCGGGCGAGGAGTACCGCCATACGCCGCACAATCTGGGCTTTATGACCGTGGATCGGCTGGCCGCCGATGCGGGCATTCGGGTCAGCCGCCCCGAGGCCAACGCGCTGGTGGGACGAGGCGAAATCGGCGGGGCGGCGGTGATCCTGGCCAAGCCGCTCTCGTTCATGAATCTGAGCGGCGGGCCGCTGAAGGGCCTGCTGGAGAAGTACGAGCTCGAGCTGGACAATTTGCTGGTGATTCACGACGAGCTCGACCTGCCTTGGGGCACGCTGCGATTGCGCCAGCGCGGCTCGGCGGCCGGGCACAACGGCGTGATTTCGATCATCAGCGCGGTGAAGAGCCAGGAGTTTTTGCGGCTACGCATGGGTATACACCCTGGGCGCCGCATCGCGGATGGAGCGGCCTACGTGCTGCAGCCGTTCCGGCGAGCCCAGGAACAGGAATTGGACGCCATACTCGGGCGAGCGGCGGACATAGTCCGCTTACTAATTTCCGACGGCGCCGCTAAGGCCATGACGGTCTGCAACCGTCGCGCCGAAGGATCAGACACCGAGGGAAAATGAGAATCTACGAAGTTATCTTCATCCTCAGGCCGGACCTGCCGGAAGAGGAAATCGAGCAGGTGATCGAACACGTCAAAACGACGATCACCGCTGGCGGAGGAACGATCGACAAGGTCGATCCGTGGGGCAAGCGCCGGCTTGCCTACCGTGTTCAAAAAAACAGCGAAGGCTACTACGTGCTCGTCCAGTACAGTCTGGAAGAGGGTAGCGCGGGCATCGCCAAGGAAGTGGAACGGCGGCTGCGCGTCACCGATCCCGTCATCAAGTTTCTCACCGTGCGCATTGACGAAGACCTCAAGCGGATGGAGAAACTGAAAGCGAAGCGGGATAAGCGCGTGGCCCGCAAGCCGTCGGCGAAATCGTCGGCTTCTTCCCCCGCTCCGGGCAGGCCCGCGGCGCCCGAGCCCTCACCGGCTCCGGCCACGCCCGCAGCCCCGGCGGCTCCGGCCGCGCCGGCGGCAGCCGAGGAGTAAAGTGGGGCGCCCGGCCGCCGGACGCAGCCTCGATGGAGGCTTGCCACGGCATGCCAGGTGCGGTTGACGACCGGTTTGGCAACGCCCGCCGGTTGGCGCACGTAGCGTGAGCAGGAAGATACAAGGGAGCATTTATGGCTGACGAACAGAGTGGGGAAAGCTCGAGGGATTCGCGCCCCGAACGGCAGAATAGCAGCGACCGGCCCGAACGGTCGGATAGGGACCGCGGTCCCCGCGGCGGCGGTGGCGGTGGCGGAGGACGCTCCGGCCGGCGCTTTTTCCGGCGCAAGAAGGTCGATTACTTCAGCGTCAATCGAATCGACAACATCGACTACAAAGACGTCGATACGCTGCGCAACTTCGTGGGCGACCGCGGCAAAATTCTGCCGCGGCGGCACACCGGCCTCAGCGCCGAACACCAGCGCCGCCTGCGGCGGGCCATCAAGCGGGCGCGCAACATCGCCTTGCTGCCTTTTGCCGCCGACGCCGGCTAGCGGCAAGCGCGGCCGCGGTCGCGATAGGAAAACAACGGAAAACTGAATCGAGGGCGAGCCAATGACCGAAGTGATTTTGAAACGGGAAGTTCCCAGGCTGGGCGATCGCGGAGACGTGGTGCGGGTCGCCGCCGGGTTCGCCCGCAACTATCTGTTTCCGCAGCAGCTGGCGATTCCGGCAACGGCCGCCAGCAAGAAGAACATCAAGGACATGAAGGCCTCGGCCGAGCGCGAATCGGCGCGGCTGAAAGGCGACGCCGAAAAATTGGCAGCGCTGCTGCAAGACCTGACCATCAAGATCGTGGCCCGCGCCGGCGAGTCCAACCAGTTGTTCGGGTCGGTGACCTCGCGCGACATCGCCGCCGAGATCGAGAAGCAGGGTTACCAGATCGACCGCCACAAGATCTTTCTTGCCAAGCCGATCCGTCTGGTCGGCGACCACGAGACGACAATCCACCTGCACCGCGACATCGACCTCAAGCTGTTGGTGAAGGTACGGGCCGAGGGGCGTGAGGACGAGGAATTCGTCGCCGGTGAGACGGCGGAAGCCGAAGCCGCGACCGAAACCGCAGAAGCGGAAGCGGCTGCCGAAGAAACGGTAGCTGAAGTTGCAGAGGCCGCCGCCGACGAAGCCGAGCCGGCCAATGCCGAGGCTGTATCGGGCAAGGCAAGTGGCGCGGCGGCCAAGAAAAGCGGCAAGCGCTCGAAGAAGGCCGAGGACGAAGAGTAATGGCGTTGTTCGACCTCTCGGGGCAGACGGCAATCGTCACCGGCGGGGCGCAAGGGATTGGAGAGGGAATTGTCGACCGCCTGGCTCGAGCCGGCGCTCAGGTTGGTGTTGTCGATCTCAACTTTGAGCAGGCCGGTGTCGTGGCGGCGCGGCTCGAAAAGCAAGGCTACCGGGCGTTTCCGGCGCAGGCCGACGTCGGCGACCGCGCCTCGGTCGAAAAGATGGTTCAACTGGCGCTCGACCGCACCGGGCGCATCGACATCCTGGTGAGCAACGCCGGTATCGCCGGGCGCGCTGCCCCGATCTGGGAGCAGAGCGACCAGGACTGGCAGCGCGTCATCGATATCAACCTGACCGGTGTGTTCTACTGTTGCCGCGCCGTGATGCCCCATATGCTGCAGCGCGGCTACGGGCGCATCGTCAACATCGCCTCGCTGGCCGGCAAAGAGGGCAACCCCAACATGACGGCCTACTCGGCCTCGAAGGCCGGGGTTATCGCCATGAGCAAGTCGATGGCGAAGGAAACGGCCCAGGTCGATATTTGCGTCAACGCCGTGACGCCGACGGTGATTCGCACACCGATCCTCGACCAGCTCACCCCCGAGCAGATCGAATACATGACCTCGCGCATTCCCCGCGGCCGCACCGGAACCGTGGAAGAAGTCGCCGCCGTGGTACACTTCCTGGCCAGTCCCGACTGCTCGTTCGTGACCGGGCAGGTTTACGACGTCAGCGGCGGCCGCGCCACCTACTAAGCGCCCACCTTATCGCCAAACCCGGCGAAGCGAGAGACAGAGCCGCTGGCGGAAGCCTGCGGCCGGAGTCCGCGCGCTGCCGGTCCGACTGGGGCATTGCCTCATCCAGCATCCGTCCGGGTTTCCCCACGCTTTCGTGCCGCTTCAGCCCGCAGGCTTCCGCCAGCGGCTCTGTTTCTGTGGGCCTGGCCTTCGGTGGCGAATCGATTAGGCTCGGGCGGTGGTGGATCAGCCGCCGTGGATGGTGATCTTGCGGGCCATCAGGTGCCAGAACTTCGACCCCAAGGCCAGCAGGGCAACCGCCCATAGCGTCTGAATCCCCAGGGCCTGCAGGGCGGCCGGTCCTTGCAGCTTGCCCAGATAGATCCGCAGCGGCGTATAGGCGATGTGCTCGAACGGCAAATAGGCCATCACCGTTTGCAGCGACGGCGGAAACATCGTCATCGGCACCAGCAGCCCCGACAGCAATTCCTGCACGTAAAATTTCGCGCGCAACAACCCCAGGATCGATTTCAGCCGCACCGCGCAGCAGCCAACGATGAAATTCAACGCCCCGGTCAGCACGACGCTGGCCCCCAGCGAGAGCAGAAACAGGCCGAAGGCTTGGGCGCTCGCCGGCCCCTGCACCGGGAACAACAGCGTCACGACCAGACCCGCCGGCAGCGTCAGCATGATCAGCCGGAAGGAGGCCTCGCCCAGCGCGCGGCCGACATAGATCGACTGCACGCTCACCGGCTTGAGCATCGAGTTGGCGATGTTGCCTTCGAGGATGTCGGTCGCCATGTTCTGGTCGATGTTGTTGAAATAGACCGAGCGGATCACCCAGCCGACGGCCACGTAGGTGACCATTTCCTCGAAGCCGAATCCGGCGGCGAAATGGGGGTCGGCGGTGTAGAGCGCCTTCCAGATGAAGTAGTAGACGGTGACGTTGATGAGATAGGTGACGATGCCGGTGTAATAGCGCAGCCGGAACGCCAGGATGTTGACGAAGCCCACGCGGGCGTACTGCAGCGTGTTGCGCAGCGGCAGGGCGATGGCCGGGGCGCTCATCGGCTCTTCTGCAGCTCCGCCAGCGCACCGCCGGTGTAGATGCGCCGCACGATCTCTTCGATCGACTCCTCCTCGATATAGATATCGCGGACGTCGACCACGGCGACGACCGGGCGGATCACCTCGCCGGCGGTATAGTCGTCGCGATCGAAAGAGGCGCGGTAGCTCAGCTCGTCGAGCTTTTCGAAGCGGATATTCGGCAGCGTGAGCGCTTCGAGCACCGCGCCTTGGTCGCTGCTTTTCAGCTCGAAGCGAATATGACCCTGGCGCCACAGCATCCGTTTGAGTTCGTGGAGCGGCCCGTCGAACAGGATCCGGCCGTGATCGACGATCATCAGGCGGCGGCAGAGTTCCTCGATGTCGGAAAGGTCGTGGGTGGTGAGCAGGACCGTGGTGTTGAAGTCGCGGTTGACTTCCTTGAGGAACAGGCGGATGTTCTCTTTCGCCAGCAGGTCGAGGCCGATGGTGGGCTCGTCAAGATAGAGCAGCGGCGGATTGTGGATCAGCGCCGCGGCCATGTCGCAGCGCATCCGCTCGCCGAGACTGAGCTTGCGGACCGGCTGGTGCAGGTAGCGGTTCAGCTCCAGAATCTCGTCGAAGCGGGCCATGCGCGCGCGGTAGTCGGCGTCGCTGACCTCGTAGATTTCCTTGAGCAGACGGAAGGACTCGACGACGGCGATATCCCACCACAACTGCGTGCGCTGCCCGAATACGACTCCCACCGTGCGCGTGAAGGCCATGCGCTGGCGGTAGGGCTCAAAACCGTTGGCGATGACCTTGCCGGAGGTAGGCACCAGAATCCCGGTGAGCATCTTGACCGAGGTGGATTTGCCGGCGCCGTTGGGGCCGATGTAGCCCACCATCTCGCCCGGGTTGATCGTGAACGAAACGTCGTTGACGGCGCGTAAAGTGTTGTAATGGCGGGAGAACAGGTCCTGGACGGCGCCCCATAGCCCCTCCCGCCGCTGGAAGCTGCGGAATTCCTTGACCAGTTGGATGGCTTCGACGCGCCCGAGCATGAACCGAACGTCATTCTAACAGTCGCAGCGAAGGTAGAGACAGGCGCTCCCGCCTGTCCCAGGGCGCGAAGCGCCCTTGCTCCCAGGCGCAAATCGCCCCGCCTCTCGCCCGCTGTTTCCGGTCGATCCCGTCCCCTCCCCTTCCAAGGCGGATTGTTCGATGGGAGCCGACCCACGGCTGAAGCCGTCGGCCATTCGATGGTATCGCCCCTACGGGGCTCAGGAGCCGCCGGCCTACGCAGCCCAGTAGCCGCCGCTCCGGCAATTCCCGCAAACGTGTGCGCTTACTTGCCGCCTTGCGGTTGCGCCAGGGGTGCCGCCGTCTTGCCGCCAGGTTGGCTGCTGCCAGGCGCCGTGCTGCCGGGTGCGGCGCCACCGGGCTCGCCGCTGTCAGAGTCATCATCGGGTAGCGGCGCCAGGCCGTCGATCTCGTCGAACGAGATGGACGCCTCGGCGCTGAACTTGCGGTAGAGCCGGAATTCCACGTCGTTGCGGCTGAGGTAGCGGCCGTCGCGCATGAATACGCGGGCCTTGAGCGGCAGCAGGTAGTTGCCGCCGCCGACTTCAATGAAGTCGTAGTCAAGCCGCGTGCGGGCGTCTTGCAGCGGGAAGTCGGGGGGAACGTCCTGCGCTTCGGTCACGATGCGGATGACCCGCCCGGTCTCTTTGTCGATGTAGACCAAGCCTGTGTAGCCGGCAGTGATCTCCTGCTGTTTCTGGTAGGTCAGATGCCAGTGCGAGCGCGCCTTGGGGACGCGCAGCGAGAAAACCCAGACGCCGCGGCCGCGCAACAGGGCATGGCGGGCCCAGTGGAACTCGGCGGCGGTGTCGGGCGAGAAGATCTCGGCCAGGATGCTGCCGAATTCGCCGGTGCTCGTCGCGCCGCCGATGTCATCGAGGCCCTTGTTGGTCACCTTGTTGTTGACGCTGATCAGCTCGTAGTTCTCGTGCTGGTCGACGTAGCTGACGCGCGTCTTGACCTCGTCGTACTTGAGCCAGTCCATCTCGAGACCGCTGGGGTCGACGTAGCGGCGCGTGAGCTGCAGGCAGAGATAGTCGGGCAGGTTGCGGGTGTATTCGAGCGCGCCGCGGCGGGCTTCGGCCAGAATTTGCTTTTGCTCCTCGGCGGAGGGCGGCGGCGGCTGACGGCGCTCCGGGGGGATCGCCTCGGCCGTTTCCGGGTCGGGCAAGCCCTGCGATTCGGTTTTCAGCTTCTCGAGGGCGTTGATGGTCTTGGGCCCGATGCCCATGCCCACGAAGTCTTCGATCAGCTTCTCGTCGAGCGCAAAGGTCAGTTTTTGGGTTTTCAGGAAATCCGCGATGTCGCGGTCGCGGTGGTGCTGCTCCATCGACGAACGAATCAGATCCCGAAGCTGTTTGTAGGTGAGCGGACTCTGCGCCTGCAGCAAAAGCCCCGCTACCAACAGAACCAGCAAGACCCGAACCCGCATGGCCTCATTGTAGCCAACGTTTTCGGGTTGCTGTCCGGCGGCAGAGAGAGAAATACAACCTTGCCGGCGCTCTTGGGGGGCTGGATCGATCGTCGGGTTTCGCGGTTTTGCCTCGGGAAATAGACCCTCGACGGCCCGCCTTTCCGATATAATCGGCCCGGACGCTATGGAGCGGAAATTCTCATGAGCAAATACCTTCGCATCCGACTCGCCGTGCTGTTCGTCTGCGCCGCCGGGCTGGCCCTGGCCTACCATCAGGCGCGGCTGGAAGAGATGATGGCCCAGAGCGCGCAGCATCTGGTGAACGCGCTGACTCCCGAGCAGGCGCAGAAGACCCAGTTTGCGTTCGACGCCGCCGACCGCACGCTATGGCATTTCGTGCCCGACAACAATTTTGAGCAGGTCCACGGCCACCCCCGCCCGGGGCTGACTTTCGGCCAATTGGAGCCCTACCAGCGGCGGCTCGCCGACGCCTTGCTCAGCAGCGGCCTCAGCCGGATCGGCTTCCAGAAGGCGGTGACGATCATGAGCCTGGAAGACGTCTTGCGCCAGAAGGAAAACGACACCACCGGGCGGCGCGACCCGCTGCGTTATCACGTCTCGATCTATGGCAAACCCGAGCCGCAGGGCACCTGGGCGTGGCGCGTGGAGGGCCATCACGTGTCGGTGAACTACACCATCAAAGACGGCCACATCGTCGGTTCGAGCCCGTCGTTTTTCGGGTCGAATCCCAACGAGGTTCGCGAGGGCCCGCGGAAGGGCCTGCGCGTGCTGGCCGACGAGCAGGACCTGGCCCACAAGCTGATGAATTCTTTGAACGAGCAGCAGCGCAAGGTCGCCCTGATCGATCCCAAGGCGTATCCGGAAATTCTGACGGCCTATCAAACGCGCGCCAAGCTCGAAAACCAGCCGCCGGGGATTGCGGCTTCCAAGCTGACCGCCGAGCAGTTCGAGACCCTGGTCAGCGTGCTCGAAACCTACGCCAACAACATGCCCGCCGAAGTGGCCGAAAAGCGCGTCAAGCAGATCCACGCCACGCCCAAGGATAAGATGCTGTTTGCCTGGGCCGGCAGCACCGAGCCGGGCAAGGGCGAGTACTACCGCATTCAGGCGCCGACCTTCCTGGTCGAATACGACAACACGCAAGACCACAACAACCACAGCCACACGGTGTGGCGCGACTTCAACGGCGATTTCGGCTTTGACGTGCTGGCGATGCACCACCGCCTGTTCAACCATGGACAGGAGTTGCTCGCGGCCGCGGACTAGATGGCGGCGGTTATTCGCGGTTGATCATGAAGGTGGCGGTTCCGGCGAAGAACTGAAGCAGAGTGCCGGCAACCTCCGGCGGTAGTTCGGCTTGCTCGATCGCCCGCTGCATCAAAGCCATCCAGCGGTCGCGCGCCGTCTGGTCGATAGAGAACGGCATGTGACGCATGCGCAACCGCGGGTGGCCGCGCTGCTCGGCGTAACGCGTTGGACCGCCGAAGCGCATCACCAGGAAGTCGCGCAGCCGCTGCTCGGCTCCCGCAAGGTCGCCGGCGGGGTACATCGGCCCCAGGATGTCGTCGCCAGGCACCTGACTGTAGAACGCCCGCACTAGACGGTGGAATCCATCCTCGCCGATGACTTCGTAGAGATTCTCGTTCAATAACATTGTGTTTGGTTGCCGGCGGACGATTGTCCCCGTAGCGCAGGGCTGGTGCCTTTCCAGACCCGCGGCTTTTGGGGACGGCAGGGTCCCCTCATCCGTTTCCACGGGCAGCCCATTCCTACGGCGGCGCGTGTGCGCTTTCCGGCCTGATGGAATGCCGCAGGTCTGCGAAAAACACCCAGCCAAGCGCGACGGGCGCCGCCTAGACGGGCACGGTTCGCAGGTATTGGTAGCTCTGGCGCAGGCTGGCTACCGGGTCGCCGGGCGTCTGGTCCTGCTCGACGAAATAGTGCTCCACGCCCGATTCCCCGGCCGCCTTGAGAATCGCGGCAAAGTCGAGCGTGCCGCTGCCGACTTCCTTGAAATCTTCGGCGGGAAGGCCCTCTTTGAACTGCTGCGGCGTGTCGGCGGCCTTGTCTTTCAAGTGAACCAGCGGCGCGCGGCCGGCGTAGGTATGCAGCATCTCGACCGGATCCTGCCCGGCGACGCTGACCCAAAACACGTCGATCTCCAACGCCAGCAGAGCGGGGTCGCTGCTGCTCATCAACGTGCCCAGCGGCGTCGAGCCGTCGATCGGCTCGAAGTCGAAGGCGTGATTGTGATAGCACAGCCGCAGGCCGGCGTCCTTGGCCGCTTGGCCGACCTTGTTGAGCCGTTCGCCCAGCGCGCGGTAGACGTCGAGGCCGCCGCGCTTCTCGTTGGGGACGTAAGGCATCACGACGTAGCTGATCCCGGCGGTGTGGGCCTTCTCGAATGTCGCGGCCAGGGCCGAGGCCGGGTCGGAGCTGCCGAGAACCTGATTGGAGTCCAGGTGCATGCTGACCGCTTTGAGTCCCATCTCCGACGCCAGCGGCGGCACGGTGTCCAGATTGGCTTGCAGCATCTCGACCTCTTTGTAGCCGATGTCGGCGATGGCCTGCAGTGTCTCCTTCATCTTGTCAGGGAAAACAGTCCGCACGGTATAGAGCTGGGCCCCGAGGTCTTTGGAGAAGGTCGTGGGGGCGACGGGCTCGGTCTTGGCCTCGGGCGCGCTCGGGGGCGAGGAGCAGGCGGCCAACAGGCCCGCGCCGCCGGCCGCGGCGGTCCATTTGACGAAATCACGACGTGACGTGGTCTGGCGATTCATTGCACAACCTCTCTTGGGGTAGCACGCGCGCGAAACAGCTCGCTCGCGTGAGTCACACTCAGCCCGGCGGAAAATCCGGGCGCAATTGAACGAACTCCACCAACAACCCATCGGGGTCGAGCGCGCATACAACGCCCGCCGCATCGGGCGCCGTCACCGGCTCGGCCAGGAACTTCACTCCCTTGGCGCTAAGCTCATCGTACGTCTTCCAGGCGTCGTCGACGAAAAACGTCAGCCAACGGACGCCGGCCGCGAAGTCGGGCGAGCGGCGCGCCGGCGGGCCCTGGATCTCCATCAGTTTGATGAGCGTTTCCCCGGCTTTGAGGCGCACTTGCCGGAACGGGCGGGGCGCCAGGCCGGCCCCCACGGCGACTGCGGCGGGAATCTGGATGTCGAGCGCCAGCGGCAGGCCGAGCAGGTCGCGGTAGAAATGCAGGGACTCCTCGAAGTGACTACAGACGATGCCAACGTCGACGAACGGGCGCTTGGGCGTGGAGGTGTTTTCCATGTTGCTTCGATGCGGGGCCGGGACACAAGCGGTTGGATGCGATAACCGGCGGATCGCAAACAATGTAACACCTTCTGTTGTTCCGGCGGCTGGACTCCCTTTCGGCGATGTGTGTTTCGTGGTGTGCGGGACCGGCCTGGATGGGAGCCTGGCGCGTCTCCGCAGTTCCGCTAGCGCATACCTTGATAGGCTTCGTCGCGGTGAAAGAAGTTAGGGGTTCCGCAGTGAGGGCAGGTATAGGTCCAGCCCAGCGGCGAACGGCGGCGGGCGCGCCCGCTGGCGAGCAAATCGCGGGAATCGCAGCCCGACCCGCAACGCACGCAGGTATTCACCCAGATGCGCGCGCTCACCGGCTCGGGCACGGCGCCGAAGTAAAGCGCCCAACCGTAGACGCTGAGCCGCGTTCCCAGCCAGCGGTCGCAGACGCGAAACAGGCGGTTGGCCCAACGCAGAATGCCTTCGCGGCCGCCGCCGAGCAGCCAGAGCCTTCGCGGCGCCGGCTCGGTGTGATTGCGCGCGTTGAGAAACGAAAGCGAGCTGCAGAGTACGCGCCCGCCCGCGTAGCCGAACCCGGTTTTTGCGGTGACACGCTCGATGACGTCCGACGCCGAGCGGAAAGCGTTGACGTGGCCGCCGCCGCGGCCCAGCCAGCGATAGACGCGGTCGGTGAGGGTCGAGGCGTCGGGTACGGCGACGAACAACGAGCCGCCGGGGGCGAGCACGCGGCCGATTTCGCTCAAGGCGGCGTCGAGCTGTTCGAAATGTTCCAGGCTGTGGTTGGAGATGACGCTGTTGCAACAATGATCGCGAAACGGGAGGCGGGAAGCATCGGCTCGAACCGCGGCGGCGCCGTCTTGCGGCAGGGGCGGGTTCAGGTCCACGCGGACGGTGACGGCGGCAACGGCGGAGGCGTCAAAGCTGCCGGACTTGCTGCCCAGGTCGAGAACGATTTGGCCCGCCCGCAGGTGGCGCAGGATTTCATGCACGGGAGTCGATTCTACTGCACGCCGGCGGCTGGGATCGACTGCCTCCGGAGGCTCAGCGCGCCCTCGCGCTCATGCGGCCGGTTCGATCAAGGCCGCCATCGATCCGGCCGAGCGCGGCAGCCGCCAGTCAGCGCCGTAGGAATGAATCTGATCGCGCTTTTTCTCGGCCTCGGTCAGCGGATACGTCGCCAGGCGGCTATGGCCCTTGGTGTCGACCTCCACGGTGTGCTCGTACGCTTTGGTCTCGTCGAAGGCGAAAATCTCGACGAGCATCTCGACGACGTAATCGTAGGTGTGATCGTCGTCGTTGAGCAGAATGACGTGATAAAGCCGGTCGGTATCGTCGTGGGTTTTCTCGCCCTCGACGATCTCCTCTTCGACTTCGGGAAGCACGACTGCCGAACTCATATCCGTGAACGACCGCGAAAATTGCCCCGCAAAGAACAGGGGGCTGGAAGTTTGATCTGACTACACCCGGCGACAGCGGATCGCGTGCGCGACCCTGGCCGGCTAGGGGCCGGCCTTGGAACGTCGAAATGTATGGTAACACGGCCCTTGCCGCCTCAGGGGCGTGTGAGATCCGCCCGTTCCCGACACTCCGTGGAGAACGGTCCGATGTTGGCCCCTTGGGAGTCCGATTACAATGAGTCTGGCATGACGGTTCACCTCACCCCGGAACTGCAACGGCTGATTGAGAGCAAACTCAAGACCGGCCGCTACGGTTCGGCCAGCGAAGTCGTTCGCGTCGCGTTGCGGCTCTTGGAAGAGCACGACCGCCTGCAGCAGGTTTCGATCGAGGACGCGCGAGAGAAGATCGCCGAAGGCCTCGATCAGCTCCGCCGCGGGGAGCGTTGGGACGGCGAGCAGGTTTTTGAAGAACTGGAAGCCGAACTCGACAGGCAGACCAAGCCCGCAGCGTCCGGATGAGCCGCTATTATCTTTCGGCCGCCGCCCGCCAAGACCTTCGCGATATCCAAAGCTACATCGCCGCCGACAACATCGACGCGGCGCGCAAAGTCATGCGCGACTTGAGGTCGTCGTTTCGGCGGCTGGCGCGGCACCCCCAGATCGGTCACAGCCGGCGCGACCTGACCGACCAACCCGTGCGCTTCTGGTCCGTTTACTCCTATCTCGTCGTCTACAGGGACGACGTTCGGCCGATTGAGGTCGTACGCGTCTTGCATGGCGCCCGCGCCGTGGAGCGCTTGCTCTAGCTGCCGGTTTGCCGCCTCGCTCAGGTGGTTTATTCGCTCGACTCGGCGTCGCCGAGCCAGGAAAACTCGGTGCGGGTTTCCGGATAGGCGACGCGGTCGGCGCGCACGCGCACGCGGTCGCCGATGGTGAGGCGCTTCTTGCCGCGCGGGCTCACGAACGCGCGCTGGTTCTCGCGGTATTCGAAGCGCTCGCACGCGAACGAGGCGAGCGGCACGATCCCTTCGATGAACAGGTCGAGCAGTTCGACAAACAGGCCGTAGGGGGTTGCGGCGACGATGATGGCGTCGAACTCTTCGCCCAGCCGCGCCTCCATGAAGCGGGCTTTCTTCCAGTCGAGCAGAGCCCGCTCGGCGTCGGCGGCGCGGCGCTCGGTCATCGAGGTCTCGGTGGCGATCCCGGCCAATTCGCGCTCGCGCAGCGGGCCGGACTCTTTCGGGTCGGTGTAGGGGCTGGCCGGGCCCTGGTCGAGCAGCCACGTCAGCAGGCGATGCACCACCAGGTCGGGATAGCGCCGGATCGGCGAGGTGAAATGCGTGTAGCTGGCGGCGGCCAGGGCGAAGTGGCCGGCGTTCTTCTCGCTGTAGCGCGCCTGCTTGAGCGACCGCAGCATCTGGTAGCTCAGGATGCGCTCTTCGGGTTTGCCGGCGATCCGCGCGATGAGCTTCTGGTAGTGGCGCGGCGAGATCTCCATTTCGCCGCCGGCGATCGTCACGGGCGGCCGCTTGGAGCCGTCGCGGCGGCGGGGCCGGTACGACAGCCGTTTGCGCGGCACGTCGACGCCGAGCGAATAGCCGAATTTCGACGCCAGGTCTTCGAACTCCAGCACGCGTTGCGGGTCCGGCTCTTCGTGGATGCGGTAGAGCGAGGGAATCCCCTTCTTCTCCAGGCGCTGCGCGACCGCCTCGTTGGCCGCCAGCATGAACTCCTCGATCAGGCGGTGGGCGATGTTGCGCTCGCGGCGCCCGACTCCGCTCATCATGCCCAGCTCGTCGAATTCGATCACCGGCTCGGGCAGGTCGAAATCGATCGAGCCACGGCGGTCGCGCTTGCGATGGAGAATCGTCGCCAGCTCTTTCATCAGCCGGAAGCGCTCGACGAGCTTTTCGTAGCGGCGGCACTGTTCGGGGTCGTCTTCGAGCACCAGGTTGACGTTGGTGTAGGTCATGCGCTCGACGCTGCGGATGACGCCGCGGCAGAACTCGGCGCTCCGCGTTGTGCCCTGCGCATCGATCTCGAGCAGCGCCGAGACCACCAGACGGTCGACGCCGGGGTTCAGCGAGCAGATCCCGGTGGAAAGCTCGGTGGGCAGCATCGGCACGGCGCGGTCGGGGAAATAGACGCTGGTGCCGCGCAGATGGGCTTCCTGATCGATCGCCGAGCCCGGCCGCACATAGTGGCTGACGTCGGCGATGTGCACCTGGAGCTGGAAGCCGCCGTTGGCGAGCCGCTCGACCCAGACCGCATCGTCGAAATCGCGGGCCGTCTCGCCGTCGATGGTCACGATATCGAGATCGCGGAAGTCGCGGCGGTGTTTTCGCTCTTCCTCGCCGATCGCTTCCGAGACGCGCATCACCTCGTCCTGCACTTCCGGCGGGAAGCGGTAGGGCAGGTGGAATTTGCGGATGATCACCTCGACGTCGACGCCGAAATCGCCGGGCCGGCCGAGGATTTCGACGACGCGTCCGCGCGCTTCCTGCAGGCGGGTCGGGAACTGCGTCACCGCCACGTTGACGATCAGCCCGTCGAGGTCCTGGGGGGAGTGCACTTCGACAGCGCGCGCGTCGCCCAGCCGTTCGCCGGCGGAGGTCGAGCGCGGCAGTTCCTCGCCGGCCGGAATGACGATCTGCTGCTGCACGCGTTCGTCGTGGGGAATGACGTGGCTGCCGCGGGGCGAATAGCGGAACTCGCCCACGATATAGTCGTGGGCGCGGCTGAGAATGCGCTGAACCTTGCCCTCGGCGCGGCCGTCGCCGCGCAGTTTCGCCACTTTCGCCATCACCCGGTCGCCGTGCATGGCGTCGGCCGTGGCGGTGTGGGGGATGTAGAGATCGCCGTCGAGACCCACGATGGGCCGGTCGGGAATGACGAAGCCGAAACCGCGGCGATGGAGGCTGAAGCGTCCCGTGATCAGCTCGGAATCCTCGCCGGGCACGGCGTAGTGCCCCGCGCGCACCTCGGCCAGCCGGCCTTGCTCGACAAGCCGTTCGAGGTTGGCGGCCAGTGCGGTGCGCCGCGGGCCTCTCGCCCCCAACTGCTTCACCAGATGCTTGAAGGTGGCACGGCCGTGCGGCTGCCGCCGGATATGCTCCACCAGATCGTAAGCGTCCACTGGTTCCACTATATCGTTCGCGATGGTTTGGAGCGCTGCGGCCGAGGGAACCGCCTAAGAAGCCGGGCCCGGCTCGAAGTGGCGCGGGCCTCAGGCCGGCGGCGTCGACCTAAGGGTCGACGTTCTTGTCCCGTTGGCATATTCCGCGCAGATCCCCGACGCAGCGCGCCGCCGGGTGGTTCGAAAGCCGCAGGTCTCTGCGAGCCCTGCGCTACGGGTTGGACCAACCCTGGGTTCCGTTCGGGTCGTTCTGACGGTTTGCGCCGCACTATCCCATCGAATGCGCTAAGATATCCGGCGAACTGGGCCTGGTCTTGGTGCACGCGGTACGGGGCGCATCGAACCGGCAACGGCCCTGGGGTTTCGGATCCAAGTCGATACCGGCGGGAGCACCACCAACCCGCACAACAGCACAGCGAGGTAGCCAGTGTTCCTGCGGACCGCTGCTGTTCTATTCGCTTTCTCGGCCACGGCTTTGTGGGCACAGCCCAAGCCGGTGACGAATCCGCATACCACCGCCGAAGACGTTGCCGCCGGCGGGCGCATCTTCCACGCCCATTGCGCGGTGTGCCACGGTCCCGACGGCAGCGGCGGCCGGGGCGCTAACCTGACCCGCGGCGCATTCCGCCACGGCAGCAGCGACGAAGATCTCTACACCATCGTCTCCGAAGGTATTCCCGGCACCGAGATGCCCGGCGTTTTTTTCAACGGCACGCAGTTGTGGCAGGTGGTCGCCTACGTGCGCTCGCTCAACCAACGCAGCGCTCCCACGGCGCTGCCCGGCGACGCAGGGCGGGGCAAACAGCTCTTTTCCGGGAAGGGCGGCTGCGCGATGTGCCACATGGTGAACGGCGAGGGCGGTCGGCTGGGGCCCGACCTGAGCCTGATCGGCGAGACGCGCTCGGCCGAACATCTGCGAACTTCCCTGTTGAAACCCAACGCGCGCATCATCCCCTCGGACCGCTCGGTCCGCGCGGTCACCCGCGACGGCAAAACGATCACGGGCCGCAGGCTGAACGAGGATACCTACTCCGTGCAGCTTCTCGATTCGCGTCAGAATCTGGTCTCGCTGCTCAAGGATGACCTGGCCGAATACGAAGTGATTCGAGAATCGGCGATGCCGTCTTACGAGGGCAAGCTCAGCGACGCCGAGCTCGACGACCTGGTGGCCTATCTGGCGAGTCTGCAAAGGAAGGGAAACCGATGAAGCTTACGGGGCTGGCCTGTATCCTTCTGGCGGCGGCGACGGCCTCGCCGGCCCAGGTGACCTACGAGCGGTTGTTGCACGCCGACAAGGAGCCCGGCAACTGGCTGACCTACAACGGCGCCTATCACAGCCGGCACTTCAGCACGCTGAACCAGATCACGCGCGAGAACGTCGGCGACCTCGAGTTGAAGTGGGTGTTTCAGGCGCAGTCGCTCGAAAAGTTCGAATCGACGCCGCTGGTGGTCGATGGTGTGATGTACGTCGTGCAGATGCCGGACGATGTGGTGGCGCTCGATGCGCGTACCGGCCGCACGTTCTGGAAATACGAGCACGTGCTGCCCAAGACCATCAACGTCTGCTGCGGGCGCATCAACCGCGGCCTGGCGATCCTCGGCGACCGGCTGTTTCTGGCGACCATCGACGGCCAGTTGATCGCGCTCGACGCCAAGACCGGGGCCGTTGCGTGGAAGAAGCAGATCGTCGACCCGACCGGCGGCTATTCGCTCACGGTTGCGCCGCTGGTGGTCAAGGACAAGATTCTTCTCGGCAGCGCCGGCGGTGAGTATGGCATCCGCGGTTTTCTCGACGCCTATGACGCCAAGACCGGCGAGCGCGTCTGGCGCTTCAACACGATTCCGGGGCCCGGCGAGCCCGGCCACGAGACCTGGAGCGGCGATGCCTGGCAGCACGGCGGCGGCTCGGTCTGGCTCACCGGCAGCTACGATCCCGAGCTCAACCTCACTTACTGGGGCGTCGGCAATCCTTCCCCGGATTGGAACTCCGACGTGCGGCCCGGCGACAACCTCTACACTGACTCGGTGCTGGCGATCGATCCGGACACGGGCAAATTGAAGTGGCACTACCAATTCACGCCGCACGATTCGTATGACTACGACTCGGTGCAGATTCCGGTGCAGGCCGATATCCAATTCCAGGGGCGCGACCGCAAGGTTCTGTTGTGGGGCAACCGCAACGGATTTTTCTACGTGATCGATCGCGTCAGCGGCGAGTTCCTGCTCGGCAAGCCGTTCGTGAAAGTGACCTGGGCCGACGGGCTCGACGAGAAGGGCCGGCCCAAACGGCGCGCCGACGCCGAGCCTTCCCACGAAGGAACGCGCGTCTACCCGGCTGTGCAGGGCGCGACCAACTGGTATGCGCCTTCGTTCAGCCCCAAGACCGGGCTGTTCTATCTTTCCGCTTGGGAATACTCGAGCATCTATCACAAAGGCGACCCGACCTATACCCGCGGCAACCGCTTCATCGGAAGCCTGCCGGAAGGCATCTGGCCCGATCCGGTGAACGATGAGGTGCCCGGATACGGCGCGGTGTTGGCCATCGACCCGCAGACCGGCGAGAAGGAATGGGAGTTCACCCTGAGCCGCGCCACCGAGAGCGGCTTGCTCTCTACTGACGGCGACGTGCTGTTTGGCGGCAGCCGCGAAGGCTACTTTTTCGCGCTCGACCCCCACAACGGCAAGCTGTTGTGGCGGGTGAGCCTGGGCGGCGTGATTGCCAATTCGACCATCACCTACCTGGTGGGCAGCAAACAATACGTTTCGGTCGCCTCGGGGAATTCGCTGTTCACCTTCGGACTCAGGGACTAGCCAACCGCGCCGCATTGGCACGCGGTTTCGTGGAACTCGCCCCGCGGACCGGGGCCGGGAAGCTATTCGCTCTCCAGACCGGGGATCTTACTCTTGGGCAGAAACCAGCCGTAGAGGGCCGGCAGCACCAGTAGCGTCAGGATCGTCGAGCTGACCAGCCCGCCGATCACGACCGTCGCCAGCGGGCGTTGAATCTCGGCGCCGATCGAGGTTGCCGTGGCCATCGGCAGGAAGCCAAGACTCGCCAGAAGGGAAACCATCAGCACGGGCCGCAGGCGGGTGACCGCTCCCTCGATGGTTGCTTCGCGCAGCGGCCGGCCGCGGTCAAGCAGGGAGTTCGTGGTCGAGACCAGCACCAGCCCGTCGAGTACGGCCACGCCGAAAACCGCGATGAAGCCGATCGAGGCCGACACGTTCAGATTCATCCCGCGCAGCCAGAGGGCGGCGATGCCTCCAACCATGGTGAAGGGGACCACCAGTAGCACCAGCAGCGATTGCTTGGCCGACTGGAAGGTCGAAAACAGCAGGATGAAAATCACCAACAGCACGGCCGGCAACACCAGCATCAGCCGCTGCATGGCGCGCTGCTGGTTCTCAAACTGGCCACCCCAGTCAATGTAGTAGCCGGTGGGTAGTTTGACGGCCTGGTCGATGCGTCGTTGGGCCTCGGCGACAAAACTACCCATGTCCCGGCCGCGGACGTTGCATTGCACCACGATACGGCGCTGGCTGTCTTCCCGCTGTACGACCTCGGGCCCGCTGGTGCGGTGAATCTCGGCCACACTCTCCAGCGGCACCTGTTCGCCGCCCGGGGCGGTGAGCAGGATGCTTCCCAGCGCCTCTTGATCCTTGCGATAGTCCTGCGGCAGGCGCACCACAATCTGAAAGCGCCTGCGGCCATCGATCAGCTCGGTTACCGGCTTGCCGCCCACCGCCGCCTGAACCACGTCGCGCACGTCGGAAACATTCAGGCCATAGCGAGCCAGTTCGTCGCGATTGACGACCACCTGCCACTCCGCGGCGCCCGAAAACACCTGCTTCTGCGTGTCCGCGGCTCCGGGTACCTGGCCGAGAACGCGTAACACCTCGTCGGCCTTGCGGTCCAGGATGTGTTCGTCGGGCCCGAAGATCTTGACGGCGATGTCGGCCCGCACGCCCGATATGGTCTCGTCCAGCCGCATCGCCATCGGTTGCGTGAAGTTGTAGACGACGCCGGGAATCTTGCTCAACTCGCCCGCCATGGCCTCGGTTAGCCCTTCCTTGGTGCTCGCGGTGGTCCATTCCGCGTGCGGCTTGAGGTTTACATACACGTCGCTTTCGTAGATTCCCATCGCTTCGGTGGCGAGATCGGGCCGGCCCAGCTTGCTGACCACGCCGGTTACCTCCGGAAACGTCAGCAGGGCGCGCTCGACATCGAGACCGATATCGACCGACTCGGGCAACGAGATGCTGGGCAGCCGCAGCGTTTGAACCAGCACGGAGCCTTCGTCGAGCCGCGGCATGAACTCGGTGCCGATGAAGTGAACCGATCCGATCGCGACGAGGACCATCACCAGGCCAAGGGAGACGACAGCCCCACGGTGATCGAGAACGCGATCCAGGACGCGTTGGTAGAACATCCTGAGGCGATCCATGTACGGCTCCCGGGACTCCTTGGTGCGGTGGCCCAACAGCAGCCGCGAAGCGGCCGGCACCACGGTCAATGTCAACGCCAGCGAGCCCAGCAACGCCGCACAAACGGTGACCGCCATGGGGCGATACATGCGGCCCTCGAGGCCTTGGAGACTCAGGATTGGCACATAGACGGCGACGATGATTCCCACGCCCATCAGGATCGGACGGGCGACCTCGTGTGCAGCGGAGCGTACCAGGCCGAGGCTTTCCTCCTTGCTCAAGGGTGTATCGTGGCTCGGACGCGAATGCAGCCGCCTCACGTAGTTCTCGACCATGATCACCGCGCCGTCGACGATCATGCCGAAATCGATCGCCCCCAGGCTCATGAGGTTTGCAGTGATATCGAAGCGGCGCATGCCCAGAAAGGCAACCAGCATCGCCAGCGGAATCACCGCGGCCACGACCAGTGCGGCGCGCAGGCTGCCCAGGAACAGGAACAGAATCACCAGAACGAGCGCTCCCCCCTCGAGCAGATTGTTGCGGACGGTGCGGATCGTGCCATCGATGACGTCGGACTGGTCATAGAAGGGAACGATACTCACGCCTTTGGGAAGCGTGTTGCGGATACCCTGCAAGGCCTGCTTGACCCGTTCGATGACGGTCTTGCTATTCTGCCCCTTGAGCATGATCACCATGCCCGACACCGTTTCTCCGCGCCCGTCGCGCGTGACGGCGCCCTGCCGCGGCATGGGTCCGACCTGGACCTTGGCCACGTCGCGCAGATAGACGGCGGTGCCCTGGTGCGCCGCCAGCACGATGGACTCCAGGTCTT
The DNA here is from genome assembly GCA_963824095.1 of Terriglobia bacterium. Taxonomy (GTDB): domain Bacteria; phylum Acidobacteriota; class Terriglobia; order Bryobacterales; family UBA6623; genus JBBDWJ01. The sequence goes on from CAWGNS010000008.1 coordinate 819,456, forward strand.
TCTCGGATTCCACGCGGCCGAGTCCGCGCACGGTGTACTGCTCGGAGGCGTGCTCCACGAACCCGCCGCCGAAGTTGTCGTTGTTGTCGCGGACGCGCTGAAATACGTCGCGCAGCGTCAGCCCGTGGGCCCGCAGGCGGTATGGGTCGACCTCGATTTCGTATTGCCGGGTTTGCCCGCCCCAGGTGTTGATGTCGGCCACTCCCGGAACCGCGCGCAGTTGGTATTTGATCTCCCAATCGTGGAGCGTTTTCAGCTCCATGGCGCTGTAGCCCTCTCCCTCGAGGGTGTACTGGTAGACCTCGCCGAATGCGGTTGCCACCGGCCCCAGTGTTGGTTCGAGTCCGGCGGGGATCCGGCCGCGCGCTTCGTTCAGCCGTTCGTTCACCAGTTGCCGCGCGAAGTAGTTGTCCACCTCGTCGTTGAACACGATGGTGACCATCGAAAGGCCCAGCTTGGAGATGGAGCGCACTTCCTCGGTTTCGGGCAGGCCCATCATTGCCGACTCGATCGGGAAGGTGACCAGTTGCTCGACCTCCACCGGCGCCATGCCGGCGGACTCGGTGATGACGGTGACCTGGTTGTTGGTCAGGTCGGGAAAGGCGTCGATGGGGATCTGGTGCAGCGCGTTGAGGCCGGCTCCGATCAGCACGACCAGGCCGAACAGAACCACCCAGTGGTGATCGAGGTGGAAGTCGATGATGCGTTTGAGCAGCATGGTATGGCGGAGTCTGGTTCGTTCAGCAGGGCTGGGGGCCCGCTACTACTCGGTCATTTGCGTCTTGAGCAGCTCCGATTTGAGATGAAAGGCGCCCTCGGTCACGATCTTTTCGCCCGGCCGGAGACCGTCCAGAATTTCGACGACGGAATCGGAGTGGCGGCCGGTTTGGACGCGGCGCGCGCGGAAAGAGGACTCGCCGACGGGCACGAACATGACATCCTGGCCGTCCACGTTCTGGAGCGCCGAAAGCGGCGCCACGGTGGCGTCGCGGCCGCCGGCCCCGTGAATCGCCAGCGTCGCAAACATTTCGGTCTTGAGCAGCCGCCCGGGATTGTTCAAATCGCAGCGCACCTCGACCGTGCGCGTTTCGGGATCAAGAGAATCGCCGATTCTGGCGACCCGGGCGGGAAAAGAACGGCCGGGATAGGCACGGACCGCCACATCGACGGCCAGCCCCTCACGCAGCGAGCCAAGATGTTGTTCGGGAACCTGCGCGATGACCCACAAGCGGCTCAAGTTGCTGATGACGTAGAGCGAATCCGACGGCGTCACCACGGCCCCCTGGCTGACCGGGCGCTCGATGATCGTGCCCGAAGCCGGTGCGCGCACTTCGATCAAATGGATTTCTTCGTGGGCGTCTTTGCCTTCGACCGCGTGCTCGGACGCCGCGCCCGGAAGCTGCTCCGGGGTCAGGCCGAGATAGCGCAGGTGGTTGACGGCCCGCTCCCGCCCGGCTTTGGCGATTTCCACAAAGGTTTCCGCGCCCCGCAGTTTCGTGGCCGCTTCCTGCACCTGTTGCAGCGAGCCGGCTTTCAATTCGTGCAGCCGCGATGCCCGTTGATGGATTTCCCGGGCGAGTTGCAACTCCGCCTCTCGCCGCTCCAGGTCGGCCTTGGCCTGCCAGTAGGAAGATTCGGCCTCGTGAATGTCGTGGCTGTGAAGCCTGGCGAGCACCTGACCCGGGACGACGTTGGCGCCCACCGACTCGCAGCACTCGATTACAACGCCTTCGGTAAACGAGCCCACGCGCGAAGTGTGGTCTTGATCGAGGGTAATGCGCCCCGAAACGCGCAGCACCTGTTCGAGCGTACGGGTTTCCACCTCGCCGAGCGAGATATTGGCGATGCGAATCGCTTCGGCGTCGAGTTGGACTACCTCGGGATCGGTCGGCTCGCGCGCTTCGGCCGGGCTGGTTTCGGCCACCGGCTGCGCGCATGCCGCCAGAGACAGCATCAGGATCGCCGCTACCGCCGACGGGGAGACTCGTTTGATTCCAGGCATCATTCCTCGCATGGCCAATTGCTTCCGATCGGGCATCCTCATTTCAGCGGCATCCGGGTGGGGGCGGCCGCGGCTTGCGTGCTCACCGCCGGCAGCGGCAGGCTCGCGGTCCCCGCTACGCTCTCCAGCTCGACCCAGCTCAATTGCTGGTCAAAGAACAGCCGGGAGTAGAGCAATCCAATCTCGTTCTGGGCGCGCTGCGCGTCGAGGACGTCGAGCAGTTCCAAGCCACCCTCCTGATAGGCGGCCGTCGCGATGCGCGCGGTCTCGCGGGCGCGTTCGAGCATGCCGCTCTCCATCGACTGCAGCATTGCGGAACGCTGCCGTACCGTCTCCAACGCCGCCGCGACCTCGGAACGGACCCGTGTCTCCACCGCCCGCAAGGTTGCTTCCTGGCGGCGCACCTCGGCCAGGGCCTCCTCGATCGCGCCGCTATTCTTGTTGCGCACGGGCAGCGGAATGGAGAGCCCGCCGACGAGCGTGTGGAAGCTGTTACTGCGCTTATAGCCAAGATAGGGGGTCACATCGGGCCGCCCCAGCGAACGTTGCAATTGGACCGCCGCACGGGCTCGTTCCAGATGGGCCTGACTGAGCAGGATTTCAGAACGATGCTCGAGCGCGGACGCGGCGATATCACCCACGACCTGCCCGCCGTTCCAAGAGGCGGGCACGGGTTTCGCCTTCGGCTGCCGAAGCTCGAAATTCGCGTCCGGCTCGGAAATGCCCATGGCTTCCAGCAAAGCGATCCTGGCGCGTGTGAGCGCCAGCCCCGCCTCCGCGGAGGTGAGCGCCAGACGCCCCACCTCGACGCGAACCTTGATCAAATCCACCTCGGCCATCGCCCCCAACTTTACGCGCACCTCGTGATATTGCTCGAGTTGCCGCAAAGTGGCGCGGCCGCTGGAAAGCATCTCCACGCGCGCCTGCGCCGCCAATGCCTCCCAGTAAGCCCTCTTGACATTCTGCCGGACGCCGAAAGCAGCCGCATCGCCTTCGATCTCGGCGATGCGCTGGTCCAGCTCCGCGACGCTGATGCGCCGCTGCTTCTTACCCGCCGTCTCGATCGGCAGACTGATCAGTGCAAACACGTCGAGATCTCCCGAGGCGGAGAACCCAGGATCTCCATAGAACCGCCAGTTCTCGGTCTGCAGGGAAAACACCGGATTGGGGGAAAGCCCCGCCTGCTGGGTCGCACCGCGCCGCGCATCGACCGCGGCCCGCGCGGCGTCCAACTGACCGTGACGGGAGAGTGCGATCTCCACCGCCTGGTCGAGATCGAGCGTTGTGGGTAGGTTTGTGGGTAGTGGAGGAACCTGCGACGCCGCCGGCAAACCCACCCAAACGAGCGCGAATCCGAGGGCTAGGTACTTGGTCATGTTGGGGAACTCCATTGCCGGGAAAGATTTGCCGGACCCATCGGGAGCCCGAGGGGGGCGATCCATCAACGTGATTTCACGGGGATAGCCGCGAGGGCCGGTTGGGCCGGGTCAGTCCGGGCTGCACACGGGTGGTTTCATTTTCCTGGCAGCAATTCGTATGCCGAACTCGGCCGCTGTTGCGGCAAGGCCGTCGGTTCGGTTTGTGGCAGGTCAGTTTCGCCACACTGGGTTGACGAACGCCCCGTTGCCGGCGATATCCCACACCGCCAGCCGGGCCCATTTCCAGCCGGGCGCCGCCGCCGTCCATTCGAATTTCGAGGCGCCGAATTCCCGCGTGGAGTCCAGCGGAATGATCTTGCGGCCGGTCTTGGTGCCATCGCCCCAAACGATCTCGGCGAAACGCAGCGGGAACGTCCAGCGTAACTCGGCGCTGACCTGGATCTGGTCGCCTTGCCCGGGGGCGATGCTCCACTCGGGTAGCAGCACTTCGCCCGTGGTCGTGAAAAAATCTCCGCGGGCCAAGCGGCTCGAGCGCCGCGCCGTAGTGATCGAAATCGGGCAGGTGGTCGAGCTTCACGTAGTTGATGTTCATGTAGGCGTACAGCTCGTGGGTCTGGTCGAACTGGAATACGTCCACTTCGCCGAAGATGCGTTTGTGCAACCCCCAGTTGTTCATGTCGTCGAGCAGGTGGAGCGCGCGCTCGCCCAGCCGAGGCGTCGAGAGGTCGGCCGGCAAAGCCTTCCAGCCGGCGCCCAGATAGCGCGGGTCGGTGAAGTACTCGGTGTTGCGGATCTGGTCGGGAAAGCCCGTCGAACCCTTGGTGCGCGGGTGGGTCTGATACATGTAGCCGTTCTCGCGGCGAATCAGTTGGAGCATCTCGTGCGCGTCGGCGACGCTATACACTTTGCCGTGTTTGGGGTGATGCATCTCGAAGCTGCCGCCCTCGGGCCGGCCCATGAACCAGTACACCGGTTTCGGAAAAATGACGGCCCAGTGGCCGCCAAAGTGGACGTTGGCCTCTTCGCTGGGGATGAGCAGGAAGTCGGGATCGGATTGCGTGCGGCACGCCCGGAAGTAGGCGTCGAGCTCGTCGAGGCGCAGGTCGGTTAGGTCGCGCGGATGCCCGTCGCCGTGGAAGTCCATGATGATCGATGCATCGACGCCCATGTCCTTGAGCACGGGTTTGAAGGGGGGCGTCCAGGGAAAACCCTGCGCCAGCGCCTGCACCGTATAGGCGAGGTGCCAGTGGGTGCTGAGCGTCTTGTAGCCGGGAAGCTCGGCGAAGCGGTCGCCGCGGGTGTAACGCAATACGTCCTCGAGCACGGCCTCGGGCGCTTCGATGGAGAGCAGAAAAAACACGCCCATGCGCTGCGTCGTGCCGGGCGGCGCGTTCACCCACGGGTAGTAGACCCAGTTTTCGTCGCGAATCTGGCGGATGCCGAGCGCCACTTGCCCGCGCCACGAGCGGTGCCACAGAAAACCCAGGTTCGAGGTGAAATCGCGCGGAAAGAAAAAGCGATGCGGCTCCGGAAACACCGCGACGCTGCCGCCGTTGGTGGCGACCGCCAGGGTACGGTAGCGGGCGCGCACCACCGTGCGTTCCGGCTCCAGGCCGTGGCTGGTTTCGCCGCGCAGCTTTCCTTCGGTGTCGTAGTAACGGATCTGCGTGCGCATGTTGCCGCCGGGCTGCTCATCCCACGGCGCCCGCATCCCCAGGCCCGCGTCGTAGTAGTAGGCAACGTTGTCCTGAGTGGTCTTGGCGACGGCTTCCTGCTGAATCAGCGTGCTGCCGGGATAAAACGTATAGGCGATGCTGCCTTCGAAAATCCCCAGACGCAGGCCGTCGAAGGAGACCTCCAGCCTTTCGCCGATGCTGCGCGCCTTCGCCGAACGGGGCGTGAACTCGGCCTGGAAGTGCCGGGTACCGTCGGGGTGGCTGGGCGGGAAGTCGAAAAAGGCATTCCAGCCGCGGCGGCGCGTGCCGGTTTCCACCTGATAGAACGGCCGCGCCTGTTGCACCACCAGCCGGTCACCCAGAGCGATCGAGGTGATCAATGGCTTTTCCGGATCGAGAGAAAAGATCGCCTGCCACGAGCGGCCGTAGGCGTCGGGCCAGGTGACGGCCAGCGAATCCGCGCGAGCTTCGGCCTGCACCGGCCCCTCGCGTATCTCCGAAAGGTCCAGCGGCATTGTCGCGGCCGGCGCCTGCCGCAAGCCGCCTGCCAGCGCCACCGCCAGAACAAGCCAACGTGCTCTCATCCACCACCCCATCCCGATCCCGCCCCGTGAGGGTTGTTATCCTTGATGCTTACTTAGGGCCGGAAGGCATGGATGCGTAGACCTCCGGCCGTTCCCTCTGCTCTCACCCGTTCAGGTAAGATAGCACCGATCTGCAAGGAAGGGTTCCTGGAATGTCAGCAATGCGGCTGCGAGCGATGACCGGCAACGACCGCGCCGAAGTCGCCGAGCTGATCTACGCCTCGATCAACACCTGGTATCGCCAGCACGGTCTTTCCGAGGTGTTTCACGGCGGCCCGGAGGTCACCGAGGTTTTTTACGACACCTACAACGCGCTCGAGCCCGGCTGCAACGTCGTCGCGGAAAGCACGCGCAGCGGCCGGTTGATGGGTTCGTGCTTCTATCACCCGCGCGAGCGCCACATGGCTTTGGGCATCATGAACGTGCATCCGAACTATTTCGGCTGCGGCGTCGGCCGGGCCTTGCTGGGCCATATCTGCGACTACACCGACAGCAACGGCTACAAGAGCCTGCGGCTGACCCAGAGCGCTCTCAACCTCGACTCTTTCTCGCTCTACAATCGCGCCGGCTTTGTGCCGCGCCACGCTTACCAGGACATGGTCATTGCCGTCCCCGAAGGCGGCCTGGGAAAGACCGTGCCTGGCCTGGAAGCGTGCCGCGATGCGCGCCCGGAAGACGTTCCCGCGATCCTGCGGCTCGAAGAGGCCGTCAGCGGCATCACGCGCGAGCGCGACTACCGCTTCCTCATCGAAAACCAGGCCGGATTCTGGCATGCTTCGGTGTACGAGGGCGAAGACGGCGGCATCGACGGGTTCCTGGCTTCGAGCGGCCACCCCGCGCTCAACATGCTCGGTCCCGGTTTTACGCGCACCGAGCAGCAGGCCACCGCGCTGGTACTGCGCGAACTCGACCAATACCGCGGCCGGACGCCGGTGGTGGTCGTTCCGGCCGAGCGCGATACGCTGGTCCACGCGCTCTATGGTTGGGGGGCGCGCAACTGCGAGCTGCATTTCTGCCAGGTACGCGGCGAGTTCCAACCGTTCCAGGGCCTCAATTTCCCGACGTTTCTGCTCGAAACGGCTTGAACCGATGGGCGCCTCTTCCTGAAATCTGCAAGCGCGACGGTTTCACCGAAGGACCCATGCTTCACACTCCACTCTGCGACCGGCTCGGAATCGACCTTCCGATTCTGTGCGCGCCGATGGGCTTTGTTACCGGCCCTGAACTGGCGGCGGCAGTGAGCAATGCCGGTGGCCTCGGCATCCTTTCTTTCCATCGCAATCCGCCGGACGTGCTGCGCCAGGAAATCCGTCGGCTGCGCCAATTGACCTCCCGGCCGTTTGGGGTGAATCTGCTGCTTCCCGCCGGCGTGGAGGCTCACGTCGAAGTGTGCCTTGCGGAGCGCGTGCCGCTGCTTTCGCTGTTCTGGGGCGATCCTTCCCCTTTTGTCGAGCCGGCGCATCGGGCAGGGGTGCTGGTGATCCACCAGGTTGGCTCGGTGGAAGAGGCTAGGCAGGCTGCTCGCGCCGGCGTGGACATCGTCATTGCGCAGGGCGTCGAAGCCGGCGGGCACGTGCGCGGCGAGGTGTCGACGCTGGCGCTGGTGCCGAGTGTCGTCGATGCGATCGGCCCGACTCCGGTGGTGGCTTCGGGAGGCATCGCCGACGGGCGCGGCGTGGCCGCGGCGTTGGTGCTTGGCGCGCAGGCCGTTTCGATCGGCACGCGTTTTCTGGCGACCGTGGAATCCATTGCGCACCCGCTCTACAAGCAGAAGGTCGTGGCGGCTCGCGCGGGTGATACGGTTCGCTCCACGATTTTTGGTTATAGCTGGCCGAACGCGCCTCACCGTACGCTGCGCACAGCGTTTGTGGAGCAGTGGCTTGGCGAGCAGCAGCGTGGCAACGAGGGACGGGCCGACGAGCCGGTGTTGGGGGAGACTCGCATCGGTGGCGAGCCGGTGGCCGTCAGGCGCTTCATGGGCTTCACTCCGAGCGTGGAGACGACCGGAGATATCGAGTCGATGGCGCTCTATGCCGGTCAGGGCGTCGGGCTGATTCATGAAATCAAGCCAGCGGCCGAGGTCGTGCGGGATCTGGCGGAAGCGGCCTGCGCGGCCTTGCGGCGGGATCTTGCTAGCGGATGTCCTGGTAGCGCTGGCTGAACGGCCGTTTGAACAGCGCGACCCAGGCGTAGTTGACGCTATAGCGCAGGCCCGTGCGGAAGAAACCTTCGCCGGCGAGGCGGCGGCCGGAGGTGGGCATTGCGAACGAAGACAGGAATTTAACCTTGCCGTGCGCCGCGACCCGCCGGGCGATGTCGGTGTCTTCGCCGTAAAACGCGATCGTCTTGTCGAACCCGCCCATCGCTGTGAGCGCCCGCTTCTTCGCGATGAAGTTTCCGCCGACCGTCATGAAGCCGGTGGTTGCCGCCACCGGGCGCGCGATCGCTCGCCAGTACATTTCCGAGGCTTTCTGCTGCCAATACGGCAGGTCGTAGTAGATGTAGGGTCCGCTGAGGCAGACCAGCTCCGGGTCGGCCGCAAACTCGCGGTTGGCCATCGGGAACCACCAGTCCGGCATATGGCAGTCGGCATCGATATAGGCGAGCAGTTCGCCCTTGGCCTCGAGCAAGCCGCGCTGGCGGGCGCGCGTCAGGCCTTTTTCCGGTTCGTGGACCACCCGTACTTTCACGAAACGGCTCGCCACGGCCGCCGTGTCGTCGGTGCAGGCATTGTCGACTACGAGGATTTCGAGCAAGTCGCCGGGTGCATTGCGCAGAACGTGCGTCAGGCAGCCGGCGATATATTTCGCTTCGTTGTGCGCCGGAATGACGACGGACGTGACGGACGAACAGCTCAAGCAGGTCGGCCAAACAGACCCAACAAACCGGACCGGACGGTCCAGAAAAATCATTTTCGCCTTGTTCTGTTGCGGCACGTCGTCGGGTGCGTTAAGAGCCGCGGAAAATGCCGTTACGGAAAGGAAATGTGGCGCTGGGCGTGGTCTCTGCCTGCACGGTTACGCTAGTGCCTTGGCCCAGGCTCCCGTCGCTCAGCCCGCTTCCTGAGGAAGGCCCAACTATCTGGACAGGCGGGAGCGCCTGTTCTACGTCTTCGCTGCCGCCATCACTCTTGCGGTTGCACCAGCATCAGATCGGAGTCGATGTCGACCTGGCCGGCCAGAATCCGGCGGCCGTCGGGCGAGACGCTCAGGCCCGGCCCACCCAGGGTCGGGAAGCGCGGCAGGTCGACGACCTCGCGCGGCTTGTCCGTTCCCCAGGGGAGGAACATGACCACCCAATGCCCTTCGGGCGCCGCTTCCTCCCGGCGGTGGGCAAAGTAGAGCCCCTGCCGGTTCGCGGTCAGGTTCCCCCAGCCCGCCAGAGTCGTGTCGAGCGCCTGGATTTCCGGCCCGCCATCCAACGGCACGCGCCAGATCGCGGTTTCGAGAGCGCGCTCCTTGGCGTAGTAGAGGAAGCGGCCATCGGGAGAGGCGACCCCGTAGAAACCGCCTTGGCGGGTCACCGCGGCCACGGCGCGTTCGGGCTCGGGCTGATCGGCCGGGATCTTCCAGATCTGTCGGTCGCCGCCGCGGTTGGACGTGAAAAAGATCCAGCGGCCGTCGTCCGACCAGCCCGGCACGATATCTTCGGCCGGGTCCGACGTCAGGCGCCGCGGCGGGCCACCGGCGACGTCGATCACGTAGATATCCGCGTTGCCGTCCGCGACGGCGTCGAACGCGATGCGGGACCCGTCGGGCGACCAACGCGGGCTTCCGGTGATCGCAAGCGACGTCAACTGCAGCGGCCCTGAGCCATCGGCGCCGGCAATCCAGATCTCGATGCCACCCGAGCGGCTCGAGGAAAACGCAACACGCTTTCCGTCGGGGGAAAACTGCGGGTTGGCGTCCAACTGCGTCGAGGAGGCAAACAGCACAGGCTCCGCGCGCGGGTTGGCGGCATCGAGCAGGCGGATATCGTAGTTGGAGATGCGTTTGCTGAAGGCCCAACGGCCCGGGTGCGACGAAAAGGCGGGCTGCGTGGGGTTGTCGCCGAAGTCGACCCGTTGCGGAGTTGATCCCTCGGCGATCGGCACGCGCCAGAAGGTGCGGCGGCCCAGGCGCGAGGTGCGCGAGAACAGCACATTCCCGCCGGCGGGGTCCCAGGCCAGACCTTCGGACTGACCACTGTCGAAAGTGAGCCGGCGCAGCTCTCCTCCCGCAGCGTCGACCAGGTAGGTGTCTCCCAGCCACGCCCCACTCTCCACATCGACGGCGACGGTGGTTCCGTCGGGCGAGAAGGCGGGGAATAAGACGCGCTGGGCGCCGCTGGGCGCGGTAGCCAGCCAGGTCTTTTCGCCCGACTGCGCGTCGATGCGCGTCAGCCCGGTGCGATCTTCGCTCGGATGCCGGTCGGCCACCACCAGAAAGCGGCTGTCGCGCGACCAGGCCAGCCCCCATCCTCCAGCCGCGGCGACGTGCGCCAGTTTGCGCTCGGGGCCTCCCAGCGGAGGCACGACGATGACGTCGGAAGAACCCGCCGGGGTCTCGCGCAGGAAGGCGATCTGACGGCCGTCGGGCGCCCAGGCGGGGCTCAGGTCGGGCGCCGGATCGCTGGTGAGACGCAGCGCGGTGGCCGAATTCAGCAGCTTGATGTAAATGTCGAAATTGTCCTGGCGCTCGCCGTTCCACGCGAAGGCCACCTGGTTGCCGTCGGGAGAGAAGCTGGGGAACTCCTCGCGGCCGGGGTAGCTGGTCAGCGGTGTCACTAGCGGCGGTGCTGGAGTCGCTGCCGGGCGGCGGACAACGAACCACGCCGTTCCGAGCGCCAGGATGCCCACTGCGGCCGCCGCCACAAGCCAGGCCCGCAAGCCGCCGCGCAACCAGCCTGGCTTCCACCACGACAGGTTTGCCGAAGTGCCCCGCGCTGAAGTACCCGGCGGCGGGACGCCTGGCGGAGACGTCGGCTGCCCCGCGGCCTCTTCCGCCTGCGTCGCCCAGGGTGGCGTCCCCGGCAGCGGCTCGAGCATCGCCGACGAAGAGCGCGGCCCCAGCCTGGCTTGCAGCGCCTTGAGCACGGCGACTAACTCGCCCGCTTGCTGTGGGCGCCGGCCCGGGTCCTTTTCGAGCGCCTTGCCGATGAGTTCCGCCAGCTCGGCCGGCGTCTGGGGCCTTACCTGAGCAACCGGCTCCGGGTCTTCGTTCCCAATGGCGTAAGCGAGCGCCTGGCGGTACTCGCCGCGGAAGGGCAGTTTGCCCGTCACCATTTCATACATCATCACGCCCAGCGACCAGATGTCGCTGCGCTGGTCGACCGGCTCGCCGTGGATTTGTTCGGGCGACATGTAGGCCGGGGTACCCCGAGGCTTCTTGTGAGAAGTGATTTTTTGGGAAGCCAGCCGCGCCAGGCCGAAATCGGTGAGCTTCACCTGGCCGCGCCGCGTCAACATCACGTTGGCGCTCTTGACGTCGCGGTGGATCACGCCCTTTTCGTGCGCTTCGCGCAGCGCTCGCGCCGTCTGCAGCGCGATATCGACCGCTTCGAGAAGATCGAGCGGGCCGGCGGCTAGTTTTGCGGCGACGGTCGGGCCGTCGACGAAAGCCATGGCGATGAAGGTCTGGCCCTCGGCCTCGTCGATTTCATGAACCGTGGCGATATTGGGATGGTCGAGTTGCGCGGCGGCCCGGGCCTCGTGCAGAAAACGGGCGCGGTCTTCCTCGCTGCTCAGTGAGCGCAGTGGCAGGAATTTCAGAGCGACGGTACGCTGCAGGCGGGTATCTTCGGCCTTGTAGACGACGCCCATCCCGCCTTCGCCGATTTTCTCGACAATGCGATAGCGGGAGATGAGTTTGCCGGTCATCATCGAGCCGTCCCCGAAACCTGGAAGGTCGCGCCTACCGGCTCGAGTAGCGGTCCCGCAAGAACCTGTGGGCGATCTCGATCGCAAGCGCGGCGCGCCCTGCCCCTGCCGGGACTTGCCGCTGGAGAGCGGATCCGTTCGGGATATCCCCCTAGCTTAGTGCAAGCCCCCCGCGGGCTGCCGCCGGGGCCGGTGCGAAAGTCGCCGAAGGTTGCCGCTCCACTCCGCTCCGCGGGAGTGCGCGGCATAGAGTCGTAGGACGGCAGGCCTACGCGAACCCGGCAGGGGAACCCCGCGCGATGAACCGCTATAATCAGTGAGGACTTGAGGCAGTAACGGGGGTTGCTGTCTGCTGGGCTTGGCGATTTTCGGCCATTCTCAGAGCGCGATAAGATAACCCCGATGCCGCAGGAGAGAACGATGAACCGCGAGAGGCTCGACTGGTTTTTGGGCAGTTTGGGAGAGCGTAAATTGCTCTCGGCAACGCTGGTGCTGTTCACGCTGGCGCTGGGAATCCTGATTGGCACGGTTGTCTCGACCACCGTGAGCGCCGCCAAGGATTCGCCTGCGGCTCCCGACGCCAAGCCTCTCCAGATTCCCGAGCCGGTGGCGCTCAACAGCGAATTCACCCAGATCGCGCAGAAAATCCGCCCCTCGGTGGTCAACATCCAGGTGGAGTCGCTGCCCAAGAAAGCCGAGGGAGGCCACTCGCCGCGCGAGAAAGACGGCATGGAGGACTTCTTCCGCAAGTTCTTCGGGCTGCCCGAGGGGCAGGGCGGCGACGAGCGCTTCTTTTCCGATCCCGACCGCCGCCGCCCCGGCGAAGGTTCCGGAGTAATTGTCGACGAGCACGGCTACATCATCACCAACCGCCATGTGGTCGAGGGCGTCGACCGGGTGCGCGTCCGCCTGGTCGAGGACGAAACGCTCTATGATGCGCGGCTGATCGGCTCCGACGAGGAGACCGACATCGCCGTGATCAAGATCGACATCGGCCGCAAGTTGCAGGCGGCGCCGTTCGGCAACGCCACCGCCGTTGCGGTGGGCGATTGGGCGCTGGCCGTGGGCTCGCCCTTCGGGTATCGCGAATCGGTCACGGTGGGGATCATCAGCGCCAAATCGCGCGAGGTGCAAAGCGCCGGTTTTCCGCGGCCGTTTCAGAAGTTCCTGCAGACCGACGCGGCGATCAATCCCGGCAACAGCGGCGGCCCGCTGGTGAATATTCGCGGCGAGGTGATCGGAATCAACACCGCGATCGTGACACGCAGCGGCGGCTACGAGGGGCTGGGCTTCGCGCTGGCTTCCAACATCGCCGCCGACGTTTACAACAAGATCATCCAGTACGGCAAGGTGCCGCGCGGCTCGATAGGGATTTCCTTCCGCCCCAGCGCTCCGGCTCTGCTGCGCACCTACGGTGCGCCCGACGGCGGCGTTTTCGTGGGTGAGGTTCGGCCCAGCGACGGCCCCGCGGCGCGCGCCGGTATCAAGCCCGAAGACGTGATTGTCGAAATCGACGGCAAGCCGATCCACGACGGCGATCAGCTCATTGATCTGGTGGCCGGGATTCCGATCGGCGAGAAGGTGCCCGTTATCGTTGTGCGCAACGGCAAGCGCCAGACCTTCCAGGTTCAGATCGCCGACCGCGGCGAGCTGTTCAAGGAGGAACTGGGTACGGGAGCCGAGCCCGACGATACCCCGGAAGAAAGCGCCGAGGTCATGTTCGGCATCTCGGTGAAGGATCTGACCGCCGCCGACCGCGAGCAGTTGAGCTATGACGGCGAAGACGGCGTGGTCGTCACCGAAGTCGAACCGGCTTCGTTCGCCGAGGACATCGGTTTGCAGGTCCGTGACATCATCGTGGCCATCAACCGCGAGCCGGTCTCGAGTCTGGCCGACGTGCGCCGCATTCAAGGCACGCTCAAGGCGGGCGATGACGTGGTCTTCAAGGTGATGAGCCGCGGAGTGTCGCGCGCCGGAGGGGCCGATTGGACCGCACGCTACCCGGCCGGGCAGCTACGGACCCCCGCGGGCGGCGATACGCCTTAACTCTAACGGCAGGCGCCGTCCTTATTGGGGACAGGTGCTTGTTGGCGACGGTCACCGCGTTTCGCTGCACGACTCGTCTATCGTTTGCGGGGCTCGCATGGAGCGAAACACGGGCCTGCCCCTTCCAGCACCCGGCGTCTCTTCAGCCGACCGCCGCGATGGGCTGCAATTCCCCGGAAATCAATCCGCCGAAGCGGCGCTCGCGGCCCCGATAGTCCTCGACGGCAGCCCGCAAATCCTCTCCATCGAAATCGGGCCACATCTTCTCGCTGAAAACCAATTCGGCGTAGCTGCTGTCCCAGCCCAGCAGATCGCTGAGGCGTAGCTCGGCGCCGGTCCGAATCAGCAGATCGACTTCGGGCGTGGCGGGCGCATCGTGGGTGGCCTCGGCAATCGCCCGCGCGAGATCCTCCCGCCGCAGCGCCCCGTTGCCCCGCACGCGGCTGACCGCCCGCAGAATGGCGTCCTGCGCGGAGTAGTCGACCGCAATGCGTAGCCGCAGGTGCGAGCCTGGCGCGGTTGCCCGCTCCGAGGCTTCGATCTCCGACACCAGCGAGGGCTCCAGCCGGTCGCGGCGGCCCACTACCTTGATGCGGATTCCTTTTTCAACGCACCGCGGCGTCTCGGCGGCAAGGTAGCGCCGGAACAGCCGCATCAGAGCGTTGATTTCCGCGCGCGGCCGCTTCCAGTTTTCGGTGGAAAAAGCGTACAGAGTGAGGGTGGCGATGCCCAGCGTGGGCGCCGCCTCGATCGTGCGACGCACCGCCTCGGCGCCGGCGCGATGGCCTTCCACGCGGGGTTGCCCGCGCCGCTGCGCCCAGCGCCCATTGCCGTCCATGATGATGGCAACGTGCAATTCCTGCTCGTCTTTGAGTAAAGTACTTGGACTCATAAAGTCTAGCCTCAAAAAAATTTACTTCTCGCGGGTGGCCTGAATCAAGGCCTCCATGTGGTCCAGATAACGCTCCAGGGCGCGTTGCCCGGCTCGCGTCAGCCGGTAGCGGGTCATCGGCATGCGGTTCTCGAACGACTTGGTGCACTCGACGTATTGCGCTTCCTCAAGCTTGCGCGCGTGGACGCTCAAGTTGCCGTCGGTGATCTGCAGCAGTTTTTTCAGCTCCGTGAAGCTGAGCGATTCGTTGACCGCCAGCGCGCTCACGATGGCCAGCCGCGTCCGCTCGTGGATCAGGCGATCGAGGCGCAAAGCCTCGCTGCTGGCGGCCTGCGGAACCAGCGCCGGCCCCTGCTCGCGATTCGCCGCGTTCTTCCGAGCTGCTCCCGATTTAGCCACCGTATTTCCTCGCAATGACGAACCCGAACACGATGTGCAGGCCGCCGAAACCCACCGCCAGCCACGAGTCGGCCCAACTGGCCGGCGAAAGCAACGCCACGCCACCCAGCGCCATGAAGCACAGCCCCATCAGCGGAACCACGCGGACCGAAAACGAGCCGCCGGTCACGACGCCGCTGCCGTAGGTGAGCAGCCACGTGCCGGGCAGCGTCTGCACCTGGCCCAGGCGGTAGAGCGCCAGCGTCAGCACGGCGCCGGTCAGCATCGGGGGCGCCAGGCCGAACGCGAAATTGCGCAGCGGACGGTAGAAGTGCGATTTTTCGACGCCGCGCAGCTTGTGCGCCGTCGAGGCGGCAACGATCAGCACCGCGACGAACGCCTCCACCAGCCAGACGCTCACCCAGCGCTCCGCCGTCGGCTGCTCGCCGGCGATCCAGGCGGCGGCCAGCGCCGTCGCGCCGATGGCGACCGCTCCCCAGCCCGGCACGGCCGTGAACACCGCCGAGCGCTCCATCGTCTCGCGAATGAAACGTAGGTTGTCCATCGCGCGCGCGTGGAGGACGAGCGGTTCGGGCGGCGGCGGTGGAAGGCGGCTCGGAGAGGCCATGTGAAACGATCATAGCAGGGCGGTATGCAGTTATGTCAAGTACTTTGTAATGCAAAGTTAAGATTGGGGTCTTGAGGAGAGGCAAAAGGCAAAAGGTAAGAGGAAATCGGCACAGGGGAAGACCGCAGGGAGCAGAGACGACGGCAGAGAGAGGGAAGCGGAAGGCGGCAACAGGCGCACAAGGAAAACAGACAGGATTGTCTGTTCCACGTTTAGGATTCCTTGAGCTTCTCGATCAGCGCCGGCACGACTTCGAACAAGTCGCCGACGATCCCGTAGTCGGCGATCTCGAAGATGGGCGCGCTTTCGTCCTTGTTGACGGCGACGATGGTTCGCGAGCCTTTCATGCCGACGACGTGTTGAATCGCCCCGGAAATGCCCAGCGCCAGGTAAAGTTTCGGGGCGACGGTCTGCCCGGAGCTGCCGATCTGACGCTCGAGCGGCAACCAGCCGCTGTCGCAGATCGGCCGCGACGCCGCGATTTCGCCTCCCAGCAGCTTCGCCAGTTCTTCGGCCATGGGTATATTTTCGGGCTCTTTGATGCCGCGGCCGACCGAAACGATGATCGGGGCCGACGACAGGTCGACCTCGCCCTTCGACTCGCGAAACGGCTCCTGCGGGTGGGTCCGGATCTGCGCGGCCTCGATCGTGATGTCGACAGCGCGCAGTGCGGCGGGCGTTTCGGCCATCGCCGCCGAGTCCGCGCGAAAGGCTCCCGATTGCACCGAGACGAAATACGGCGCCCCGCCCTCGACACTGACATCCGCGTTCAACTTGCCCTGAAAAAGCTGCCGCACGAAAACCAGGCCATTGTCTTCGCGGCGTACGCCGATTACATCGCTAACCAGGGACTTGCCGAAGGCCGTGGCGAGCTTGGGCGCGAAATCGCGCACCTGGTAGGTGTGAGGAAAAACCACCACCTCGGGCTGCAGGGTTTCGATGACCTGGCGCAGCGCGATGCTGAAACCGTCGGGAGTGTAATCGCGCAGCAGTTCGTGGCCGGCCGTGAGCACTTCGGCCAATTGAAATTTCGCCGCCTCGGGCGCGATAGATTCAAGCGCGGCGCCCACCACCACGGCAACCGCATCGGTTTCGAGCAGACCGCCGATCTGCTGGCCCGCGGCAACGGCCTCCCACGACATCTTGTGCCACTTGCCGGCCTGCTGCTCAGTGACGATCAGAACGCTCATAGCACGCGTGCCTCGAAGCGGAGCTTTTCGATCAGCTTGGCCGCCGCTTCCTTGGCCGAGCCTTCCAGAAACTGCGTCTGCTTGGCGCTTTGGGGGGCGTAGAGCTTGCGAATCGTCTGCGCCGAGCCGAGGCTCACGCCGAGATCCGCGGGTGTGTAGCGTTGCAGCGGCTTGCTCTTCGCCTTCTTGATTCCCATCAACGTCGCGTAGCGCACTTTGTTGATGCCCGACTGAATGGTCAGCAACGCCGGCAGGGGCATCTCGACGTGCTGGAACCAGCCGGCCTCGAGCTCGCGCTTGACGCGAATCGCAGTACCGCCCGTGATCTCGCCGACTTCCATGATGCCAACCTCCATGATGATCGTGCCGTGCGGCAGCCCCAGCAGTTCGGCCAGCGCCACGCCCACCTGCCCGAATCCGGCGTCGTCCGACTGCAGCCCGGTGAGCACCAGGTCGCATTGCTCCTTGCGCAGGGCGGCCGCCAGCGCCCGCGCCGTCGCCAACGCATCGCTGCGCGCGAAGCCGTCGTCCTCGATCAGAATGCCGCGGTCGGCTCCCTTGGCGAGCGCTTCGCGGATGGTCGACGCCGCGCGCGCCGGCCCGGCGGTCACCGCCACGACTTCGCCGCCGTGCTTCTCTTTCAGGCGCAGCCCTTCCTCGAGCGCGTAGGCGTCGGGCTCGTTCATTTCATAGACGAGGTTGCTGTCGTCGACCCAGTCGCCGGCGGCGTTGACGCGGATCAAGGCGTCGCGGGCGGGAACCTGTTTGAGGCAGACGAAAATATTCATGGGAGGTGGAACAGACCATCCTGTCTGTTCAAGTGCGGACCGCTACGGCTTCCGGTCCTTTCGCCAAGCGGCGCATCGGCACTACTTGTGCAACGCCTCGGGCGTTCAAAGGACCGACAAGATTCTCTGTCCCGCGGTTACTCGGAGTACCGCCGGAAAATCAACGCGCCGTTAGTGCCGCCGAAACCGAACGAGTTGGTCAGCGCGTATTCCATCTCGAGCCGGCGCGCCTGGTTCGGAATATAGTCGAGGTCGCAACCCTCGTCGGGCGTGACGTAGTTGATGGTGGGCGGCGCGATCTGGTCCCGCAAGGCTAGCGCGATGACGCCCGCTTCGAGACCGCCGGCGCCGCCCAGCAGATGCCCGGTCATCGATTTGGTGGAACTTACCGCGAGCCGCGCGGCGTGCTCGCCGAAGGCTTGCTTGATGGCGCTGGTTTCGATGCGGTCGCCCACCGGCGTCGAGGTGCCGTGCGCATTGACGTAGGCGATGTCGCTGGGGCCGATGCCGGCGTCCGCGATGGCGTTGCGCATCACCCGGCAGGCGCCTTCGCCGCTTTCGGGCGGCGAAGTCATGTGGAAGGCGTCGCCGCTCATGCCGTAGCCGACGATCTCGGCGATGATCGGAGCGTTGCGGGCGACGGCGTGGCCGATCTCTTCGAGGATCAGCACTCCGGCGCCCTCGCCGACCACGAACCCATCGCGGTCGCGGTCCCAGGGGCGGCTGGCGTGCTCCGGGTCGTCATTGCGGGTCGATAGCGCCCGCATGGCGGCAAAGCCGCCGACCCCCATCGGCGTAATGGCGGCTTCGGCGCCTCCGCAAATCATCACATCGGCGTCGCCGCGCTCGATGATGCGGTAGGAATCCCCGACCGCGTGGGCGCCGGTGGTGCAGGCCGTGGCCGTGGCGGAATTGGGCCCCTTGGCCCCTAGCCGGATCGACACATGGCCCGACGCCAGGTTGACGATACTGGCGGGAATGAAAAACGGCGAGATCCTCCGCGGGCCGCCTTCCAGCAGCGCGCGGTGCTCCCGCTCGATCACGTCGAATCCCCCGATGCCACTGCCGATGTACACCCCGGTGCGGTCCGCGTTGTCGGGCGTTACTTTCAACCGCGCCTGCGCGACGGCGGCTTCGGTCGCCGCCAGCGCGAAGAAGATGAATCGCCCCATCTTCTTGATGTCTTTCGGAGTGACGTAATTGAGGGGATCGAAGTTTTTGACTTCGCCGGCGATACGGCACGAAAAGCCGGTCGGGTCGAACAAGGTGATCGGGCCAATGCCGCCTCGCCCTTCGCAAAGGGCTTGCCAAGTCTCTACCGTGCCAATTCCCACCGGAGAAATCAGGCCAACCCCGGTTACGACAACCCTTCGCAAGAAAAACAGCTCCCTTCCATGTGGACAACAAGGCCCGGATTCACGGACTACTTCTTCTTGTGGGCTTCGATGTATTTGATGGCGTCGTCAACGGTGCGGATTTTCTCGGCCTCGTCGTCAGGGATCTCGATATTGAAAGCCTCCTCAAACGCCATGATCAGCTCGACAATGTCGAGCGAATCGGCATTCAAGGTCTCCACGAACGAAGCGTCTCGGGCCACTTCGGACTCTTCCACGCTTAGCTGCTCGCAGATGATCTGCTTCACTTTCTGCTCAACGTCCATGTATCCTCCGGAAAACGTCTCGGGCAAACCTTTGATTCTAGCGGTGGGGCGGGCGGCGCGCAAGCCAGGGGGGCCCGGCCCCGGGGGGACTGTCCGCGCCCCGCCCGGTCCTAGGCAACCCGGCCCCCGCCGGCGAAGGGTCGTTGGCCAAGGTCCCCGCTAATTTTTCGCCAGTCCATAGGCCCGGTGCACATCGTTCAGCATCAACGTGCCAAGCAGGCGATTGGGGTTGGCGCGGCTGGAAACCGGCAGGATGGGATAGGGCCCCAGCAGGCGCATCGCCGAATCGAGCGATAGGTCGGGGTACAGGCGAATGACCGCCCGCGCCATTACGGCCTCGTCCACGGCCTCCTCCCCCTGGCCCGCCTCCACGGCCTTCTCGAGGTCTTTGCTATCGAGCCAGGACCACTGCCCCCAATCGGAAGAGACCAGTGCCTGCTGCATGCCGGCGGCCTCCATCTTCTTCAGAGCCTCGTCGACGGTGGTGCGCGCCTGCAGCACTCGCGACGAGTCGCTGCTCATGGCGTCTTCCACAGTCAGCATCGGCGCCTCGCGCTGCTCTTCGACCGAGGGCAGATCGAGGCCGTCCTGCTGGCCGACGGCGTGGAACAGCGAGTCGTGCTGCATGCTGCGCGAAATCAGGTAAGCGATGGTGTTGGCGATCATCGCCGGCAGAATGATGACATAGCTGGCGCTGACTTCGAAGACCATGAAGACCGAGGTCATTGGCGCGCGGAACGAGCCGGCGAAAAAGGTGCCCATCCCCACCAGCACGTAGGAGCCGACCGAACTGGTGGGCAGCGGCGAATAGGCGGTCGCCAGCCCCCCGAAACCGCCGCCGACCATGGCGCCGATGAACAGGGCGGGGGCGAACATGCCGCCGGGTACGCCGGTGCTGAAGCACAGCGCTACCGTCACCACTTTCAAAACCCCGAAGATCAGCAGCACGTACCACGGAAACTGATCGTGCATGGCGCTATCGATGGTGCCGTACCCGGCCCCGAGTACGCCCGGATACCAGTAGCCCACGATCCCGGCCAGTAAACCCGCGGCGGCCGGCAGGATATAGCGATATTGCTGCGGCAGGCCGATGATGTGGCTGCGCAGACGCACGGTGTAGCGCGTGAACCAGGCGGAGAGCACTCCCCCCACGACCCCGATCAAGGCGTATACCAGCAATTCGGTGGGGTGCGCGATCGTAAATACCGGCACCTGGAACAGCGGCTCGTCGCCCAGATACCAGCGGCTGACCACCACCGCCGACACCGCCGACAAAACGATCGAACCCAGCACGCCGGCGTTCCAGGAGGCGACCACTTCCTCCATCACGAACAGCACCGCCGTAATGGGCGTATTGAACGCGGCGCCGATACCCGCGGCGGCTCCGATCGGCGCGATCAAGCGCATGTTTTCGCGGGTGAGGTGGAACAGCCGGCCCAGCAGCGAGGCGACGCCCGCGCCCATTTGCAGCGCCGGGTCCTCGGGACCCATCGGGTTGCCCGAACCGATCGAGACCGCGCTGGCCAGGAATTTGCCCACGACGCTGCTGAACGGCACATAGCCGTCGGAGACGTACAGCGCCGCCTTGGTATAGTTCACGCCGCTGCTGCGCGCCGTGCGGAAGAACAGAATCACCAGCAGCGACCCGATCGTAGCTCCGAGCGAAGGGAGAAAAACCGTACCCCAGCCCTGCGAACCGGGCACGTGGATCGCGTTCCAGGCCAGAAATTCGATCGAGATGTGGAAACAGACCACCAGCAGGCCCGCGAAAATGCCGATGATGATCGACAGCAGCAGGAAACGCTGCGTCTCGCCCATCTTGGGAGTGTTGCGCAGGATTTCCGCCAGGCGCTTGGGAATCTTCAGGAGTAGGGCTACAGGTTGCATCGGCTAGCGGGCCAGCTTTTCGAGCACGTGCTGCAGGGCACTGTCGCTGCTACCGGAGCCGGGGCAGAGACTTTCGCCGGCCCTCCACAGCTTCTCGGCGAGGGAGATGTTGGCTTCGATGGCCTCGTCGCTCGGCTTCTGTTTCGTCTTGCCTCGCAGGTCCCGGGCTTGCTGCAGCGAGGGACGCAGATCGGGCGGGGCGGGCTTGGGAGGTCCAACCAGCTTGTCTCCCAGCGGATTCAGACAGGCCTCCACCAGGCCCAGGGCTCGCGACACCAGCTCCAGGCTGCGGCGATGGCGATTGCCCAAGCTGAGGCCGCGGCGCGTGGTGTCGAGCCGGTTGATGTCCTCGCACAACGACAGCCGGGCCTGAATTTCGGCATCCCCGGGGTTCAGCCGCAGAGCGCGCACCAGATAAGTTTGGGCCGTTACGTAGTTGCCCTGCTCGAATTGCGACTCCGCATAGCCCACCAACGCTTCCACGTCGTTGGGACGGGTGTTGGAGAGTTGTTCGAAGACGGTGGCGGCGTTGTCGGGCGCCCCGGCCTCCAGCAGCAGCCGCCCGATCGTTTTCTGCACATCGGGGCGGGCGGGTGCCTCTCGCATCAAATCGAGCAGCTCGCTGACCGCGCGCATGTTCTCACCGTGCGCCCGCAGCAGCGCCACCAGCTCGAAACGCGTCGCCAGCCGGTTCTCCTCCGGGTCGCGCGGCCATTGCCCGAAAATCGCCGTGCGGTAGTAGCTGACCGCTTCGTCGACGCGCCCTTCCCGAGCCGCGATCCGGGCGAGCAGGCGATTGACCACGGCCAGAGTGGGGTGATCCTGCCGCAGCTCCAGAAGGCGGTTTTCGGCCTCGTTGTAGCGCTCCATGCCGTAGAGCGCCAGCGCCAGGCCCAGTTGGTAGTCGACATTGTCGCGCGAGTAGGTCAGTGCTTCGCGGTAATGCTCGATCGCTTGTTTGTGATAGCCGTAGTCCGACAGCGTGCGGGCGATGCGGGCATGCTCTTCGGCCCGGCTGCGCTGCTCGGCGCGAAACGAGGAATTGTAGAACCCGGTAACAATGAACAACAGGATCATCGTGCCGAAGATGGCGAGCAACATCTGCGGCGTCGAACCCACGGTCGAAGAGATGCGGCTTTTGCAGTGAGGACACTCAGCGCCCGCGTGCGGAATCTCGTGGTAGCAAATCAGACAAACGTACTTTTCCGCCATTCGACTGACTTCAGGATAGCTTTTCGAGGGAGAGGATTGCCACGCAGGGCCGATTGCAGACGCGAATCGTCACCAGCGGGGATGGTCGAACGCGGAGGCGGCGCGCGTCAGGAGCGCTTGGCGTTGGGGGTGAAGGCGGCAAGGGAGGCGCGAATCTGTTCGGCGAAACCTTCGAGCTTTTCCGCGGTGGCCGCGTGGTCGGGCAGCGGCAGCCTAGCGAGGATCTCGGCGACCGATTGGCTGGAGGGCTCGTCCAGAACGTGAAACCCGATACGATTGGCAACCTGGTGAGCGGCGGTGACGATCGAAAGCAGGGACGCGTCGATGGGTTCGGCTCCGTGGTGTAGTGAGATCGCCTCCACGAAGTCGTCGGGGAGGTTCCAGTGCCGTGCCAGCCATGCGCCGGCGGCGCAATGGTCGACGTCGAACAGCTCCCATTCGCACTCCAACTCGTCGAAATCGTTCTCGCGCGCCACGACGAACAGGTTGTTGTACTCGACCGGATAGCAGGTCAGCAGCGCCAGGCGGCCGATGTCGACAAGCAGGCCCGCCGTATAGGCGCGGTCTTTGGGCTGGTTCATGGCCTCGGCCAGTTGCTCGGCGATCAAGGCGCAGGCGACGCTGTGATCCCAACACATCCGCAGGCCATGGACGCGCATGAAACTGCGCGAGAAGCGGCTGAGCGCGACGGTCAACGCCAGGCGCTTGACGACTTCGGTGCCCAGCACCACGACTGCGTGGGAGATATTGTCGATGCGACGGCTCAGCCCGTAGAGCGCCGAATTGGACACCCGCAGGATTTCGGCCGAGAGCGCCGGGTCGATGCGCAGCAGCCCGACGATCTTCTTGATGGGGGCGTCGGTGTCGTCGAGCAGGCTCATCAACTGCAGCGCCACGGCCGGAAACGGCGGCAAGGCGTGCAGCGCCCACGGTTTTTTCTCTTCCGATTCCGTAGTGGTCGTTTCGGGAGCGGGGGGCTGGGCAGTCGTTTTCATCCAGGGCCTACACTTCTCTATCGGCGGGTTGCCCTGCGGGCTTTACCGGCTTATCGGCAAAACCCGATCGCGATGGCGTCTGTGCCCGCCGCAACGGCCTTGTCGACCCGCCGCGGTGGCTTGAGTTCCCACTGATTCTCTGGCCCACGCTACACTGAGATCCTGTGGCTCAATTCATTGATATTGCCAGCATCCGGGTGAAGCCGATGGTGGCGCCTTACGAGGGCGCGCACCCCGGGCCCGCCGGCAAGCGGCCGGGGTGGTTGAAGGCTCCGGCGCCGGTCGGGGAGAACTATCGGGATCTGAAGCAGCTTGTGGGGGATCTGCGCCTGCATACGGTTTGCGAGAGCGCGGCGTGTCCCAATGTGGGCGATTGCTGGAACCGGCGCACCGCGACGTTCATGATCCTGGGCAACGTGTGCACGCGGCGCTGCGGGTTTTGCGCGGTGCAAAAGGGGCCTCCGCAGGAAGTGGACTACGACGAACCGCGGCGGGTGGCCGAAGCGGTGGCGGCGATGGGGCTCAACTATGCGGTGGTGACCAGCGTCGACCGCGACGACCGCCCCGACGGCGGCGCGGAGTTGTTCGCGCTGACGATCCGCGCCATCCGCGAGCGGATTCCCGGTTGCCGCGTCGAGGTTCTGGTGCCGGATTTCCGGGGCGCAAAGAAGGCCGTCGATATCGTGATGGCGGCGCGGCCCGACGTGCTCAACCACAACATCGAGACCGTGCCGCGGCTGTATCGGGCGGTGCGGCCAGGCTCGCGCTATCAGCAATCGCTCGACATCCTGCAGCACGCCAAACAGGCGGGCGCGGGCATTCCGACCAAATCGGGACTGATGGGCGGGTTGGGCGAGACCAACGAGGAAATCGTCGAGGTGATGCGCGACCTGCGCCGCCACGGCGTCGATATCTGCACCATCGGGCAGTATCTGCGGCCCTCGCGCGACCACTTGCCGATCGCCCGCTACGTGGCTCCGGAGGAGTTCGCGGAGTTCAAACGAGTCGGCGAGCAGGAGCTGGGATTCCGCCACGTGGAAGCAGGGCCGCTGGTGCGCAGCTCGTATCACGCCGACGAGGCGAGCCGCTAGGCTAGCGGGCCAGCGAAGGGCTGGGAACGTCCGCCTCAGGCGGACGCTGCCGGCCAGGAGGCCCGCGCCACATTTGCGGTGTTGGAGACGGTTCGCTCTGCCGGCGTTTGCCCGGCGCGGTAGAATGGGAGGCGTCATGAACCGAAGAGACCTGATCAAATCGGCCATCCTGGCATCGACCGGCTCGGCCCTCAGCGGGCAGACCCATACGCATATGGCGCCCGCCAGCGCGGCGGCCGCCGCCGCACCAGCCGCCGCCGGCGGCGCGTGGCAGCCGCTGCTGTTGGACAGCCATCAGAATGATACGGTCGTCGCGCTCAGCGAGTTGATTATCCCCGCTACCGACACGCCGGGCGCCAAGGCCGCCAAGGTCAACGAATACATCGACCTGATGCTGCACGATGTCGCCGAGGACAAGGGCCACAGCTTCTTGATGGGCCTGGGTTGGCTCGACGGCTACGCGATCCGCAAAAACAACGCGCCTTTTCTCGATTGCAGCGAGGCGCAGCAGATCGAGATGCTCAAGTCGCTCGACGGCGCCAGCGAGGATGAGCTCAAGCCCGGAGCTGAGTTTTTCAAACAGGTCAAGCGGTACACCGTCGAGGGCTACTACACTTCGAAGATCGGTATCGACGAGTTGAATAAGGGCGGGCGCGTGCCGGCCACCTTCGCCTGTGAGCATGACCACGCCTGAGTCGCGACCGCCTGAGTCGCGGTGGGCCTGAGTCGCGGTGGGCGCCCTGCCCTCGAGACCGCGTTCGCCGGCCTGCTTTACCGTTTTTATTCCCACGTTAGCCTCGCCGTCCCCAAGTTTGTCCCTGGTGTTTGGCCTTTTGCCGTCGCTGGTGCTACTGTGGCGCGGGCCTCTGGCCGGTAGGCCCGACCTGGAGGTCGGCCTTTCCTCGCTATTTCCCTTCACACTCGATGGTTCTGGTCCGCTGGCGTAGTAAGAAACGTCGGCCCGGCAAGGCCGACGCAGCCGGCCCGAGGCCCGCACCACAGAACCTTGCGGGCGCAGACAAGGGCCAACTCGTGGACAGACAGAATTGCCTGTGCCACGCGCCGAAGGTGTTAGGGTAATAGCCGGCAAGTCGTGCGGAACGGCTTGGCCACACCATTTGGCGACACCGTCCGGCAGGGAGGTCTTGGATGCCCGATCGCAAGTTCACGATGGCGCTTTCGCCCGACAGTATCGGCGTCGAAGCCGACCAAAAGAAGGCTATCGAACTGGCGCATTATTTCGGTTTCGAGTCCGTCGAGGCGTTCCCGAAGGACCTGGGGGCGCTGTCGGACGGCGAGCTCAAGGACATGCGCCAGGGCATGGAAGCACGGCATGTGGCCTGGGCGATGGCCGGACTCCCTGTCGATTTCCGGCGCGACGAGGCAACCTTTCGCGAGGGGATGAAGGGGCTGCCGGGGGCCTGCCAAGCGCTGCAGCGCGCCGGCGTGACACGGCTGTCAACCTGGCTGATGCCGATGCACCAATCGCTCACCTATCTGCAGAACATGAAGCAAACTTCGGGGCGGCTGCGCGAGATCGCGGCGGTGGCGGACGATCACGGCTTGCGGTTTGGGCTCGAATACGTCGGGACCAAGAGCGTGCGCATACAGCAGACGTATCAGTTCGTCCACACGATGGCCGAGACCAAGGAGCTGATCGCCGAGATCGACAAACCCAACGTCGGTTTCGTGCTCGATAGCTGGCACTGGTGGACGGCGGATGAAACCGCGGCCGATATTCTGACGCTCAGCAATCGCGACGTCGTCTCGTGCGACCTCAACGACGCGCCCAAGGGTATTCCCAAGGAGCAGCAGCAGGATGGCAGCCGTGAGTTGCCCGGGGCTACCGGCGAGATCGATATCAAGGCGTTTTTAGGGGCTCTGCTGCAGATCGGGTATGACGGGCCGGTTCGCGCCGAGCCTTTCAACAAAAAGATTGACGAGATGGACGACGGGGATGCTTGCTCGTTTGTGGCGGACTCGATGCGGCGGGCGTTTGCTTTGGTGACGGGGTAGGTTGGGCCGGGCGGCCTTTCGTTCTGCTTTCTTGGTGGTCTTCCCAAACAGGTCAACCCCCAGATCACAGACAGGATTGTCTGGGCTCAGATTGTCTGTGCCACTTAGGGCTTCTCGGGCCATTTGTGCTTGGGGTAGCGGCGGCTGAGCTGGCGTCTTAGCTCGGGATAGAGGCGTTGCCAGAAGCCGGTCAGGTCGGTGGTAGTTTGCACGGCGCGCTGGTTGGGCGCGAGCAAATGCACCACGACGGGCACTTTGCCGGCGGCGACGCGCGGGGTTTCGGTCATTCCGAAAAAATCTTGTAATCGCGAGGCGATCCAGGGCGGTTTCCCGGTTTCGTAGTGTACGCGGGTGCGGCGGCCGCCGGGCAGGCGAATCCACTCCGGCGCGATTTGGTCGAGCGCGCCTTGCATGCCGGCGGGCAGGCGCGCGCCGAGGGCCCGCGCGAAACCGCCTGCTCGCGAGGCCGCCTGCAATTCGCCGAGGCTGCGCAGTCCGGCGCAGAGATTCAGCAGCGCGTCGCGGAGTTCGCCGTCGCCGATCGCGGGCACGGCGGTGTGTTCGGAAGCGAACTGCACCCGCGCGAGCCAGGCGTCGAGTTGTTCGCGGTCGGCGAAACGATCGATACCCGCTTCCCATGCCTTTTCGGCAAGCAGCCGCGCGGCCGCCTCGGGGTCGACTTGCCCGCTGCGCGATTCCTCGATCACCAGGCCGTCGAACAGCAGAGCGCTGACCGATTCGACACGCTCGGCGGCTCGGTTCCACTCGACTGCGTTGCGTTCCTCGATGCGCTCGGGATAGAGGTCGAGCAGCCACTCGGGCTCGACGGCGCTGGCTAGCCGCACCAGCGGCGGCCCCTGGTCGCGGCGCTCCTCGGCTTCGACGGCGACCAGCAAGGCGGCGCGCTGCACGACGCTCGATCGCGCCAGGATCGCGCCTCCGCCACCCGCCAGCAGCAGATTGCGGCCCACGGCGCGGCCGTCGCATTGACTTGTTCGCGACGAAGCAGCCGAAGGGGAGGCGGAGCCGCGCGCCAGGCGGTCCGAAAAAGCGGCCAGCACGGCGATCTGCAAGGCCTGGTCGTGCGCGGCGGGCGTTTTTGGTGGGCTGGCCGCGTTGCCCCCCGCCGCGCGGCGGATTTGCTCGAACACACGCCGGGTGCGTCCGTTCCTGGGCTGATCCAGCAGGAACAGCAGATCGGACGGCCCGACCTGGTTGCCCTCGGGCGGCAGGCGTTCGCCGGAGCTGATCAGCGCCGCGATCGTGCAGCCATCGGCGGCGACCCCTCGCCGCTTCGCTTCGACTACGAGGCGTCCGAGGCGCGGATGCAGGGGCAGCGCGGCCAACTCGCGGCCGATCGCCGAAAGCCGGCCTGGCGCGTCGAGCGCGCCAAGCCGCTGCAGCAACTGTTCGGCGGCTCGCAGGGATTCCTCGGGCGGCGCATCCAGCCAGGGAAGAGCCGGCAGGTCCACACCCATTGCCTTTGCGTAGAGCGCAACCTGAGCCAGATCTTCGCGCTGAATTTCAGGGGCCGCCTGCTCGGGCCGGCGTTGGAAATCCTCGGCGGGATAGAGGCGGATGACGCAACCCGGGCCGGTCCTGCCGGCGCGTCCGGCTCGTTGATTCGCCGACGCCTTGCTGACGCGCGAGACGGTCAGCGTCGGCAGGCCGCTCCAGGCCGAGTGGCCGGCGACGCGCGCCAGGCCGCTGTCGATCACCGCACGGACGCCTTCGATGGTGACCGAGCTTTCGGCGACGTTGGTGGAGAAGATGATTTTCCGGCGGCCGGCGGGGCTGATGGCGCGGTCCTGCTGCTCGGGCGAAAGATCGCCGTGCAAGGGCGCGAGTAACAAATCGTGTTGCCGCGCGAGCGGTTCGCAGGCGGCGAGCGAGCGGCGGATCTCGGCGGCGCCGGGCAGAAAGACCAGCACGTCGCCTTCGAGAGCGTCTTGTTTTCCAGCAACCAGGAGGCGCCGTACGGCCGCGGCGACCTGGTGCTCGAGCGGGTCGGGCGAGACCGGCGAATACTCGACGCTCAGTTCGAACAGGCGGCCTTCGGCGCGCAACACGGGGCAATCGCCCAGGTGCGCCGCGATCGGCGCCGCCTCGATGGTTGCGGACATCGCGGCCAGGCGCAGGTCGGGCCGCGTAGTGCGCTGCAGCCGCAGCAACAGCGCCAGGGCCAGGTCGCCCTCCAGGTGGCGTTCGTGAAACTCATCGAGCAGCACGACGCCGACGCCGTCGAGGCGCGGGTTGGAGAGCAGCTTGCGCGTGAGGACTCCCTCGGTGAGGAAGCGCAGGCGCGTTCGCGGTCCCGAAACTTCTTCGAAGCGGACCTGGTAGCCGACGGTCTGGCCTGGCGTCTCGCCGAGCTCGGCAGCGACGCGCCGTGCCGCCAGGCGCGCGGCCAGCCGCCGCGGTTCGAGCACCCAAACTTCTCCGGAGTTGAGCCCTAACAGCGCGGGCGGCACGCGGGTGGTCTTGCCGCTTCCGGGCGGGGCTTCGATGACCAGGTTCGACCCGCGGCGCACGGTTTCGAGGATTTGGGGGATGAGGGGGTCGATGGGAAGAGGCTGCATCCGAAGTCAGTTTAGCGGCGCGGGATGAAGCGAGGCGAGAAACGAGCGAGCGTCGCTGGAATCAGGCGAGCGGCAGGCGCCGAAGTCGATAGCGAGACTCCTCAACAATGACCACCGCTCCGGCAGAGATTTGTTCGGACTCCTCCGCCAAGACTTGCTCCAATCTGGGAGTCACTGACTCGGCAGTTTGGTTGCGAAGCCGGAATATGATCGCACTCGGGAGCCTAGATCCGGCCGCCGCCAGCAACTCGCCAAAGTCCAGGTCAAACGTCAACACGACGCGGCTTTCCCGGCCCGCCTTGGCCAGAATCTCCGAATCCGGCAAACGCTGGAGCCCTTCGTCCCTGAGATGAACAATCTCGTGACCGGCCGCTCGCAACGACCCCACCGTCTTGAGCGAAACGCCCATGTCGGCCAGGAATCTCATTAGTGGGTGAGGGTAAGCGGATGGACCTCTTCGCTAGCCAGCCAAGCAGCGTAGTGTAGGACCTGGCGGATATCTTCCGCTTCCAGGTCGGGGTATTCGTCGAGGATTTCGGGGATGGTTTTGCCGTTGGCGACGAGGTTGAGTACAAGCGAGACGGTGATGCGGAGGCCGCGAATGCATGCACGCCCGCCCATGATCTGGGGATTGAAGGTCACTCGATCCAACGTTTCGGTCGCTTCCATGGGACACTCCGCAACGATTATTTCTCGCCACCTACGGCGTTCTTAGCATACAACGGGATTGACAGACTGAACCGTGCCTATGTGCATCGCCTTAGGCTGCCCGCGAGCTACCGGGAAAGTGAATCGCTAACGGTCGACCGAGGCTGATGCGCCGCTGGGGAAACGTCGACCGAAGGTCGACGCCGCCGGCCGGAGGCCCGCGCCACGGGTTGGGCTTCCGGCCTCGGTTGGGTTACTCCACCGAGACTACGGCTGCGTTGGAGGGTTGGTCGCCTAACTTTACTTCGAGCTCGTGCTCGCCTGGCTGTAGGGCGGCGGGGATCTCGATGTTGGCTTGGGCCAGGCCCACGTAGCCGGGGACCATCGCCACGGCGAGCACATGGGCGTCGACTCCGCCTAGGGTCGCAGTGGCGGTCAGGGCCGCGAGGCTCAGCGGATCGGCCGGGGCGGGGGCTCCGGATTCGATCGCGGGATCGAGCGGCCCGACCCCGGTCAGATACGCCATGACGATGCTGCCGCGCGCGGCGGGCTGCGCCGGCGTGTTCATCGAGTAGTCCTGATTGAGCACCGCCGCGCGGCCATCCATCAAGACAAACAGGCCGGGGCCCGAGGTGGCCAGCACCACGCCTTCCTGCGGGCTCTCGCTGCCGTCGACGCTCACGGTGACGCGCACCGCGGCCAGGCCGGCGACCTCGAACGGCATCTGAAAATTGATCTGCGTGGGGCTCACGTAGAGCAGCGGCGCGCGGTAGATTACTTCGCCATTGGGATCGTAGACGCGCACCTCGACCCCGAGCAACTCGCGCGGCAGTTTGCCGTCGACGAACTCGGCGATGGCGTTCCCAGGCGCGAGGCGTTCGCCGAAGAGAGAAACCAGTCCGCCGGCGGAAAGGCGCAAAGACGCGTCGACCGCGTGGACTACGCCGCCGACGTTGATGCGCGGCGCGCTGGTCTGCGGATCGAGCACCACCGAGACCTCGATGGTCTGGCTGGGGACGCTCGACTCGTCGGCGCGAATCACCACGCCGGCGGTGTGCGTGCCGGGCGGCAGGCCGCTGGGATCGACGAAAATCTCGGAGCTGTCGGGGGTCTCGCCCGAGCCCGGCGAGACGCGCAGCCAGGTGGCGGTTACCGGCGTGACGAACGCCGTCCACTGTACCGTGCCGCCGGTCGAGGTGATCTTGAACGGCTGCGCGGGAAAGGCCGGGCCGCCGCTGACGCCGGTGAGCAGAATCCGGTCGCGGTCTAACTGCAGGGCGCGGCCGTTGGGCGGGGTGAACTCGGTCCGCAGATAGAAATTGTCGAGCCCGTTGATCTCCGGCCCAGCGGAAACGTCCATGCTCAGCTCGATGCGCTCGACATTCTTGAGCACCTGGTCGAACTCGGCCTCGCCCTGAAACTTCACGAAATAGGACTTGTCGAGCGGCACGCGGAAATGCTCCCAACTGGTGCGCGGGCGGGCGCCGCTCCAGATGTAGACCGTGTTGTGGCCGATCAGGCGCATCTGCATCGGGCGCTGCGAAATTTCTCCCTCGATCTTGCGGTAGTCGAACTCGAACCAGGGGCGGTCGAGGCTGGCGAGGTTGCCGAGGTATTTGTCGGGCAGCACGGCGTAGTCTTCGCCCGAGCCGGAGGCGTCGTTGAGCAGTAGAAAGCTGTCGGAGCCGAAGCCGGGCGAGCTGAGCGCCAGGAACGAATCGGGCGTGCCGGCGGTGGCGCCGGTGATGCCGACGGCGGGGAAGTTATGGGTCCAGTTGTCGAGATCGCCCTCGAACAGCGACGAGGTCGGGCCGGGCGGCGATCCGATTGGCGGCGGTGGCGGCTCGCCGGTGAAGGTGAAGTTGTCGAGATCGTTGGTTTCGGGGCCGGGCGCTTGGTCCATGCTCAGCTCGATGCGCGCCAGGTTGCGCAGCACGTCCTGAAACGAAGCCGTGCCGGCGAGGCGGGTCCAGCGCGTGGCGTCGAGCGGCACCTCGACGGTGAACCAGTCGTCGTCGGCCGGCACCGGGCCTTGCCAGCGGAAGGCGGCCCCGGCTCCGATCAGGCGCATCTCGATGGGAAACAGCGCCGCGGCGCCTTCCGAGTGGCGGTAGTCGAACTGAAACTGCGCCGAGCGAAACACGGCCAGATTGCCGAGAAATTTGGGCGGCGCGACGGCGAAATCCTGACTGGGGCCGTTGAGGTCGGCGAGCCGCAGGAAGCCTTCGTCCTCGACGGTGAGCACGCCCGCGAAATCGCCGGTTGTGGCGCCGGGCAAGGTCGAGCCCGGGTAGTTGCGCTGCCAGCCCTCGGGCGTTCCCTGGCTGAAGGTCGAGATCGAGAACGTCTCGGGGGCGGAGCCGCCCACCACCGTGATGGTCAGCTTGCCTTGGATCACGGTGTTGAGCGTGTTGACCCGGATCGCCAGGTAATAGACGCCGGTTTCGAGCGGCGGATCGCTCGCTGTATCGATGACGATCTGCTCGACGCCGCTGCCGGCGGTCTCACTCGAAAAGTCGGCCTTCACCACGCCGTCTTCGTCCACCACAGGACGCGCCGATTGGACGTACAGGTCCAGGTCGTGGGAGGGATCGTCGGTTTCGAGGTCGATGGTGACCTGCGAGACGGTGGGAATGACCGTGAAGGTGAAATCGTTGAATAGCTTCACCTCGGACTGCCGCGGCACGTTGAGGGTGTGGGAGACGCCGGTGTAGAGTTGTTCGGCGGGCGCGGGCAGCACGGCCACGAGCGACAGCGGCAATAGGAGAAAACGAAGGGCCAGACGCATGGTTCCTGCGAGAACTCTAGCATGGCCCGCGCGAGGGTGCGGCTGGGTCAGGTGGTGTGAGATTTCGAACGGGTGAGGCGAGCGGGCAAAAGAGGCAGGGCAAGAACGAGGCAGGACAAGAACACAGACAGGATTGTCTGTGCCGCTTGCCTGGGCCACGGCCTAGCGGTAGGCCAGGTGCAGCATCGAGATTCCGCCGGTGAGGGGGAAGAAATCAACTCTTCGGAATCCTCCGTTGTGGAGATCGTCGGCTAGCTCGTGCGGACCGGGGAAGCGTTCGACCGAGCGCTGCAGATAGGAGTAAGCCCCCGCCGAACCGGAGAGCGTGTTGCCCAGGTGCGGCAGGATGTGGCGGAAGTAGAAGCCGAAAAGCGGCGCCACCACGGGGTTGGTGGGGTGGGAAAATTCCAGAATCGCCAGACAGCCTCCGGGCGCCAGCACGCGCTGCAGTTCCTCGATGCCGCGGCGGTAGTTGGCCAGGTTCCGGAAGCCGTAGGCGATGGTGATCAGGTCGAGCGAGCGGTCGGGCAGCGGCAGCGAAAGGGCGTCGGCCTCGAGCAGTGCGCTGGGAATCCGTTCGCGTTGCAGCTTTTCGTGGGCCGAGGCCAGCATCGGCCGGCAGAAATCGCTTCCCAGGCCGGGCTGTCCGCCCGACGCGCCGAGCAGGCGCGCGCGCTCGGCTTCGAGGGCGATCAGCAGGTCGCCGGTGCCGCAGCAGACGTCCATCCAGCGGGTTTCGGGCCGGCGAAGATAGTCGCGCACGCGCCGCACCAGCGCCTTGCGCCAGTGGACGTCGATGCGCATCGACAAGACGTGGTTGAGCAGGTCGTAGCGCGGGGCGATGCGCCCGAACATTTCGCGGATACGGCGGCCGGCTTCCGCTTCGTTGCCGGGCTCCACTCCGGCCGGCGCGGCTCCCAGGCTCATTCGGCGCGCACTCCGCCGGCGACCGGCTGGCGGCCGTTGGCGGCGTCGGCGGCGGCATTGCGCAGCGCCCGCAAGGCCCCGTCAGCGGCTTCGAGGACGAGATCCGACGGCGGATCTTTCACCACGCGCACGTGGCCGACGCGGTCGGCCAGCACGAAATGCACGCGGCCTCCGATAGTTTTCTTGTCGCCGCCGACGCGCGCCACGAGGTTCGCGGCCGCCACTTCGCCCGGATCGGGAAGCGGCCCGTAGTCGAGTACAGAGCGCTCGATCTCGAGGCGTGTTTCGGACGGCAGCAACCGCAGCGCCTCGGCCAGGCGGCCCGCCGCAATCATGCCGTAGGCGACCGCTTCGCCGTGCAGCAGGCAGCGGTAGGCGGTTTCGGCCTCCAGGGCGTGGCCCAGAGTGTGCCCGTAATTCAGAATGCGGCGCAGGTCGCCTTCGCGCTCGTCGGCTTTGACCACCGCCGCCTTGATGCGCGCCGATTCGGAAATGATGGCTTCGAGGATGCGCGGATCGCGGGCGAGCACCTCTTTGCGTCCGGCGGTCATCACCTCGAACAGCTTGGGGCTCCAGATCACGCCGTATTTGAGGACCTCGAACAGCCCGGCGCGGAATTCGCGGTCCGGCAGGGTGTTCAGCGTGGTGGGGTCTATCAACACCAGCCGCGGCTGGTGGAAGGCGCCCACCAGGTTCTTGCCCGAGCCCAGATTGACCCCCGTCTTGCCGCCGATCGAGGCGTCGACCTGCGCCAGAAGGGTGGTGGGCACCTGGATCAGCTCGACGCCGCGCATGTAGCTGGCGGCCGCGAAGCCGCCGACATCGCCGGCGATACCGCCTCCGAACGCCACCACGCAGGCGCTACGATCTGCGCCGGCCGCATACATCCGTTCGGCGAGCGATTCGACCTGGTTGAGGCGCTTGTTTTCCTCGCCCGCCTGCAACTCGAGCACGGTGTGCTCGAGGCCGGCCAGCCCCGCCACGAAGCGTTCTCCCTGATGCCGCCAGGCTTGCGGATCGGCGACGATGAACAGCCGCCGGGCGCCGGTGATCGGCTCGATCCACGGGCGGGCCCGCTCCAACGCCCCGGCCTCGACGACCACATCGTAGGAGGCGTGCGCGGTTTCGACTGGAATGCGCGGCATGTCCCCTTTTTGTACCACGAAGGGTTGTGGCAAGAGGGGTGGGGAGCCGGCGGATTGGCGCTTGACGTTGGGGCCTGGGAGCTCGCCGCTTCGCGGCGAGGACAGGCGGGAGCGCCTGTCTCTACAAGGCGCGGTGGAAACGTGTTTTCATGAAAGGGTGGCGGAAGGTAAATGGGTCGAACCGGTTCGTGTTGGCTTGCGCGTGGCGCTGGTGCTGGCGCTGGCCTATGTCGGGCTGGACTTTTATTCGCGCTGGGCGCGGCCTCCTCTGGAGCGCCATAAACCTCCGCCGATCCAGCGTGTCGACGATTTCTACGTTCACCCGCCCAAGTCCTACGTCACCGATATCGCCACGGCCCAGAAGCTGGTCGGCAAACCGTTGTGGGTGATCGGGGGGTACCGCTGGAAGACCGAGCCCGACGGACGGCTGCTGGAGCCGCTGGAGAAAATTGTGCCCACCGCCATCGTCCGCCAGGGCGAGGAGGGGGTCATCCGTTTCGAGCACGACGGGCGTAGCGAGTCGGTAGCGGTGGGCCCGGCCAATCGGCTCTACATCGACGACATGTTCTTCATCAAAGACCCCAAGGAGCTCTACAGCCACTGGCCGCCAGAGATCTGGGCGAAGGTCGAAAAGCACCAGATCGAGATCGGCATGACGGAGTTTCAGGTCACTTTCGCGTTGGGCGCGGGGGCCACGAAGCGTTCCTCGCAGCGCGGGCAGAGCCGCATTGTCGAATACACGCTGTGCGCGGCGGCGGGTCTGCAGCCGGTGCGGGTAACGTTCCGGGGAGGCCGGGCGGAGGAGATTGAAAAGCTTCCTACAGGGAAGAGTTGACGGCAGGTGCTTTCAGGCGGGCCGTGGCGGAGGCCTTGGAGCGCGGATGGTTTTGCCCTTTGGGCTCTCGGGATCCTGGGGGGCTAGCCCAGCGCGTTTACGGGGTGCTTGTAGGTGTCGCTGACGACTTCCATCTCGACCAGGAAGCGGTTGCCGCGCTTGTGGCAGGCGCTGGCCGAGGCCAGGCAGCGCACTTCCTGTCCGGAAACGAGCACGATTGAGGGCGCCGGCACGGCCTTGGTGGCGACGACTTCGAGGCGCCCCTCCCCGGCGTTGCGCAGATCGACAGGCACGTGCATCACCTTGCCCGACTTCTCGATCCACTTGAGCCGCGTTCCGCCGTTGGGGGCGGCTTTGGGGGCCTTTGCCTTGAGGCGCTCGAAACCCACCTGGTAGCCATTTTCGGAACGATTGCAGTAGCGGATGAGCCCTTGCCAGTCTTCGCCGTGGCTGGTAATAACCCACACCTCGCGCTGGACGTCCACGGGCCGGCGGCAGGTAAGTCCGATGCCGCCATCGGCGCTGTTTTTCAGCCAGACGCTGACGGTTTTCCAGCCGCCGTCGTCGGCGATCCACAACATTTTTCCGGCGTCTTCCTTGGGCCAGCGGATGTTGCGGCGGCGCTCCTCGATGGGCAGCGAGAGGGACTCGTCGGCGCGTCCCATGTCCTTTTTGGGAACCTCGGGCGGGGGCGCCTTCTTGCCACCCCAGCGCAACAGGTTCGAAAACGAGGACATCTTCATACTTCCCGCAGTATCAAGCGACTGCCCGGCTAAGGCAATAGGCAGGAAACACTAGCTCCCGGCGCGAGTCCGACTCAATTCCGAGGCCGGCGTTGGGGATTGCGACGGTTCGCCCAGGGGCTTTTGGGCTGTCGCCAGCTTGGGCAGGCCGGAGCCCCGCCCCACTGGCTGGCTGATTGCGGTTGTGCGGGTCGTGGCGCCAGACGGGAGCGCCGCGGGACCGGGCCGGTGGAGGTCGGCCGCAGCCCCTAGGTGTCGCCCTTGTATTCCAGCGTGTTGCGCTGGTAGGCCTGGCGCACCAAGTGCAGTCCGACGATGAACTTATCGCCCAGCTCGATGCAATAGCAGGTCGAACCGTCGCATTGCAGTTCGTCGCCGAGCAACTGCACGATGGTGCCCACCGGAAGCGGCACGGCGGACTCAACCTGCAAGCCGAATTCGGTGGCGTTGTGGACGGTGACCGGCGAGTCGCAAGGTCCGACGTGCGAATCGCCCCAGTGCAGTACGGCCTCGCCGTCGACCGGATAGCGGTCAGTGCGCCGTCGCTCGCGGTCAACGCGGTAGGCTCCGCTCAAAAAGTCGCGGCCGCTCGGCGCGGTGTGCCGCACGACGCTTTTGGTCATCGGGGCGCCCTCGGCCTCGACCCAGACGGTCTGGTCCCGCGGGAATTCCTCGCTGACGGTGAAAGCCAGCCCGTGAGCCGAGGTATCCCGGATGATGACCGGCTCGGAGCGGCAGACGCCGTTTTCGTCGAACCACTCGACGCGCGCGGGTAGATCGGTTGGAACGCGGACATCCTTTCGGGATTCGCGGCCTTGGTGTTGCGATTTTCCGCCGCTCTCCTCCTGACGCGCCTCCAGCTCGGAGTCCCGCTTCAAGAGCCTGCCAAACAGATTTCCAAGAGAGTTTGCCACGCCCCGAGTATGCTAGTGGAAAGACCGCAGAGACAATCGCCCATTGGTTTCATTTTGCGGGGATTACCTTGGTACTGCCGGGCAGGGCGGGAGTTATGGAGGGCATAGCCCGCCGGTTCCCGACGGTCGGGGCCCAATTCATTCGCTGGACGAGAGATACTGCGACCCCTATCCCGAACGGCCTATGCCGCCGATCTCCATCCTCGGTACTGCCCTGCTAACCTCTGCTTTTCGTCCGCGTCGAAACCCAAGTGGCCCGTAGGCGCCGGTTTTTTCGTGTCGGAAGCCGGGATTTTTGTCTTGGGAAGCCCTGGTTTTGCCGACGCGAGAGCGGGGTGACGCGGGGAGGATGGTGGCGATGACCCAGCTTGCCGATCAGAGCTGTGTGCCTTGCCGGGGAGGCGTGCCGCCCCTACGCGGGGAGGCCCTGGCTCCGCTCAGCGCCCAGGTGCCCGAGTGGAGCGTTGTCGAAGAGCATCATCTGCATCGTGTCTTCCGGTTTCCCGATTTTCGGCAGGCGCTGAATTGGGCCAACCGCGTCGGCGAGCTTGCCGAAGAACAAGGCCACCATCCGGATCTGTTGCTGAGCTGGGGCAAGGTGGAGGTCTTGATCTGGACCCATAAGATCAACGGGCTCACGGCAAGTGATTTTGTGCTGGCGGCGAAGATCGACCGGCTCGCGCCGGGCACTTGATGGCCTGCCGTCCAGTAGACTCCAGTAGAAATAGGGAACTGGACAACCGGCGCACTACACATCGGGCGCGGTGGGCGTGATACAAGGCAGGGGCATAGGGCAAATCGCGCCGGGAACGCAGCGGTAGAACCTAGCCCAGGGCGGGCGCCCGTAGCGCTACGGTTATACTAGAGGAAATTTGTGGCGGTGAGCGAAACACAATCCAGCAAAGCGCTTACGCGACGCTCCGCAATCACGGCCATCCTGGTGATTGCCGCCTGCTCGCTGATCGGCGGCGCCTTCGGGCCGCACATCGGCAGCGCGGCGGCGGCTTCGGACAAGGAATCGGTCAAGGACTACTCGCACGACCTGGCCGCCGCTCTGGACATCATCCAGCAAAACCTGGCCGAACCCGGCGACTGGACCCGCGCCATCTACCTGGGTGCGA
The DNA here is from genome assembly GCA_963824095.1 of Terriglobia bacterium. GTDB lineage: Bacteria > Acidobacteriota > Terriglobia > Bryobacterales > UBA6623 > JBBDWJ01. The sequence goes on from CAWGNS010000008.1 coordinate 857,437, forward strand.
TTCCGGCGATGCTCAACCGGCTCGACCCGCACTCGCAGTTTTTCGATCCCGACGCGTTCCGGCGGCTGCGCGAAGAGCAGCGCGGACACTACGCCGGAGTCGGTATGCTGATCCGGCAGTTTCGGGGACGTACCATCGTCGACGAGCCATTCCCCGATACGCCCGCCTCGCGCGGCGGAGTGCGCCCCAACGACATCATCGACAAGGTCAACGGCGCGACGACCGAGGGCATGAGCGTGAGCGAAGTGGCTCAGGCGGTGAAGGGCCCCGACGGTACGCCGGTGCGGCTCACCTTGCTGCGCAAGGGCGCCGACAAGCCGCTGGATGTCGAGCTGGTGCGCGCCGAGGTGTTGCGGCCGAGCGTCCCCAACGCGTTCATGCTGGATCACTCGACCGGTTACATCAAGATCGACAACTTCAATGAGAACACCGACAGCGAGCTGGACGACGCGCTCGACCGCTTCGATGAGCACGGCTTGCAAGGGCTGATTCTCGACCTGCGCGGCAACAACGGCGGACTACTCAGCGCCGGCGTCCACGTGGCAGACCGTTTTCTGGACCGCGGGCAGACCATCGTTTCCCACCGCGGCCGGGCCTCGCGCGAACGCGTCTACAGCGCGCGGCAGGGCAACGGCGGTCAACACTATCCGATGGCGGTTCTGGTCGATTGCCAGTCGGCTTCGGCGGCCGAGATCGTGGCCGGGGCTTTGCAGGACCATGACCGCGCCTTGATCGTGGGCACCAACACATTCGGAAAAGGACTGGTGCAGTCGGTGTTCAACCTGCCCGAGACCACGGGCCTGGTGTTGACCACGGCGCGCTACTACACGCCGACCGGACGCCTGATCCAGCGGCCCTACGACAATCGCTCGCTGACCGAATACTATGCCGACCCATGCCGCGGCGGCTTCCACTCGCCTCACGACGACGCCCGGCTCACCGACAACGGCCGCCCGGTGTACGGCGGGGGCGGGATCACTCCCGACATCGAGATGCCGCCGGCGACGCTCGACGATTTCCAGCAGCGGCTGCAGTTCGAGCGGGCCTTCGAGGGCTACGCGGAGCAGGTGCGCCGAGCGCATCCCGAGGCCATCGATACCTGGCGCGCGGGCGATAAGGAACTCGCGGAATTCCGCCAGTATCTGACAGCGGATAAGATCCCCTACACCGACGAAGACCTGGAGCGCCACCGCGAATACATTCGGCGAACGGTCACGCGGCAGGTGTTCTCAGCCTGGCGTGGCATTTACGCCGGCGCTCAGGTCGACGTGCAACTCGACCCGGAAGTGAAGCGGGCGATGGAGCTTTTGCCGCAGGCCAGCACTTTGTTGCGCAAGGATGGCGGCGCCCTGGCGCAGAAGTATAGCGAGTCCAGCAGCCGCCAAACCCAATAGTCTCTGCGTTTTCCGGTAGTGCATCCGCCACTGTTGCGATTTCCTGCACTGCATCATCGGCCGCTCGGAGCCGCGGGCGCCGGCCCGCGCTGAGGCCTCCGGGGCCAGCGCCATTTCGGGCCAGAAAGCAGCCCGGCCAGCCACCGGCCAGAACATCGAGTTCGGCTTCTGAGCGCGGGCTGACGCCCGCGGCTCCGAGTGGCGATGCGGGGCGGCATGCCAAGTCAAGAGGCCCAACAGGATGCCGCGTGAACGATGCGAAACGGTGACCGCCCGGAACGGCGACTGCCCCGCCGCGGCGCCCAGCCAGGGTGCGACGAAACGCCGTGCTGGTTCGCGCCGTCGTTAGTGAGCAACAGTATTGTGGCCCGGCTGTCCTGCCGGACCCCCTTGCTATACTGATGTTGCGTTCGCGGGCCGATGGCGGCTTCGAGGGGGAGGTTCTCAACTCCATGGTGCGAAAGTGGCGTTTCCCGCTATTTGTTCCGACAGCCGTCTTGTTGGGAGCCTTGATTGGCGGCCTTTACGGGCCGAAGATCGGAGTCGCTTCGGCGGCTTCCGACGACGACGTCAAGGATAATTTCCGCTCCTTCACCAAGGTATTGGCGCTGGTCGAGCAGAACTACGCCGAGCCGATCGACGCCGAGAAGGCGATCTATCAGGGCGCCATCCCGGTGATGTTGCGGACACTCGATCCGCACTCGCAGTTCTTCGATCCCGACGCATTCCGGCAGCTCAAGGACGACCAACGCGGCGAATACGCCGGCGTGGGCATGCAGATCGGCCCCGACGCGGCCTCCGAGCGCACGGTGGTCATCGCCCCGTTTCCGAAAACGCCCGCCTATCGCGCCGGAATACGGCCGCGCGACGTGATCGCCGAGGTGGACGGCGAGTCCACCGACGGATTGAACACCGAAGAAGTCGCCAAGCGGCTGCGAGGACCCGCCGGCACGCAGGTGAATATCGGCGTCGAGCGGCGCGGCGTGGAAGGCCTGTTGCGCTTCAAGGTGACCCGCGCCAGCATCCCGCGCAAGAGCGTGCCGATCGCTTTCGAGGTGCAACCCAACATCGGCTTCGTGAAAATCGAAGCGTTCAACGAAACCACCGGCCAAGAGCTCGATGATGCCCTCGATCAACTGGGCCAGGAACACCTGCAGGGCCTGATTCTGGACCTGCGGGGCAACCGCGGCGGCCTGCTGAGCGAAGGCGTTCACGTCGCCAACGATTTTCTCGAGAAGGGCCAGACGATCGTTTCGCACCACGGCCGCAACTCGACCGAGCGCGTTTATAAGGCGCAGCAGGGCAACCAGGGGCTGGTCTACCCGATGGTGGTGATGGTGAATTGCGATTCGGCATCGGCGTCGGAGATCGTCGCCGGCGCGCTGCAGGATCACGACCGCGCCCTGGTGGTCGGCAACAATACCTTCGGCAAGGGCCTGGTTCAGACCGTTTACCCAATCGATGAGTCCTCGGGCTTGGCGCTGACCACGGCGCGCTATTACACGCCGAGCGGCCGGCTGATCCAGCGCCGCTACGACGGCGTCAGCTTGGTCGAGTATTACTCGAATCCCTGCAGCCCGCACTTCAAGCCGGTTCACGACGACGTCCGCCTCACCGACCAGGGCCGCCAAGTGTTCGGCGGCGGCGGTATCACTCCCGACGTCAAGCTGACCGAAGAAAAGTGGAACGACTTTCAACTGCAGTTGCGGCGCATGGCGGTCTTCTCCAGCTTCGCGCAGGAGCTGACGCTGAAGAATCCCAACCTGCCCAAGGGTTGGGAGCCGACCGACGCCACCCTGGAAGAATTTAAGAAGTTTCTCACCAGCGAGAAGATCGACTTCAAGGAATCCGATTTCGACGACAACCGCGAATTCATCAAGCGCTTTCTCAAGCGCGAGGTGTACGTGGCCGCCTACGACCTCGACGAGGGGCTCAAGGTGTTTTACCGGCTCGACCCCGAGGTGCAGCAGGCGGTGAAGCTGATGCCCCAGGCGCAAACGCTGCTGAAGAATGGCAAGCAGATCTTGGCCCAGCAGCGCGGCGCGTCTCCCGGAGCGAAGTGATGGCTCGCGGCCCGATAGGCAGCGGCCTCGGATAGGCGGCTGGCGCGGGCAGGTCGCTGGCGGTTAGAGGCTGGCGGTTAGAGGTCGCGGCCGTTCAAGCGCCGCTAGCGATGGGTCACGGTTTGGGCGGTGGGTCTTGGCTTTGTCCTCGCCGCTTCGCAGCGAGGACAGGCGGAAGCGCCTATCTCTGCTTTCACCGTGCGGTCGGACGAAAACCGGCTGTTTTAGTGGGCTACAGCCTCGGCCTCCAGCATCGGCACCAGGTTTCCCGCTTCGTCGAACTCAATCGTTTCGGGCTCGCTGAGGATCTCGATGTGGGGATTCTTCTTGAGCTCTCCCAGCAAGTTTTCGCTCGCCAGCATTTCCCCCAGCTCCATCGTGTTGCGGATCCACACGATGGTGCATTCCGAAATATCCAGCTTGTCCCAGGTCGGTAGGATTTTCTCCAGGCACTCGCGGTCGGTGGGGAAGTGGATCGGCGCTTTCGACGGCAGCGGATTCGAGGCGGTGAGGCTGTTAATCCAGGTGGCGTTGAAGTCGATCTTGTTAAACAACCGGTCGGTAACGATGTCGGTGAGGCCGATGCCGATAGCGTTGCCGTAGCTCAGGTCGGTGAGGTCGCGGGTAAACACGCGGCGGACCAGCGGCACGCCCGGCCACTTGTTGGGCCCTTGCGGACCGCGGTTGATGACCTTGGCGTCCATGCCGGTGCCGCTGATGTTCTTGCCCATCTCGTCGACGATGAGCAGGTCGACCTCGCCGACGGGGATGTTCGCCTTCCAGGTCTTGGTGCGGCTCAGCAGTTCTTCCTCGCGCTCGGCCATGCCGGCGGTGCCCAGGGCGTGGACCTCGGCCGTGTTGTGGTAAGCGTCCTCGAGGATGGCCAGCCCACCCAGCATCTTGCCGGTATCGAGCACGACCTTGCCGACACTGCGGATCACCTGCTCCATGCCGATGCGCAGACTCCAGGCGTGGTAGCGCTTGGCGCCTTCCCACTTGCCCAGGCCGATCGCCATCATCTTGTGCACGCCGCTTTCGAGCTTGCCTGCGAAGCTGGTGTGCCACTTGACGCGGCTGAGCAGCATGACCCCGTCGCTTTCCAGCGCGGTGCGGTCCATCGAGACGTCGATGCCTTCGGGCGTCGTGCCGATTTTCACCACATCGAGCGAACTGACCACCGGTACGCCCATGGTCTGCTCGGTGATGCCGTAGTGCGCCAGCACGTCGGCCTGCCCTTCGGCGCTGGCGGCCCCGTGGCTGCCCATTACCGGTATCAGAAACGGCTCGCAGCCGCGCGATTTCCAGAAATCGACGACCGCCTTGGCGATGACGTCGAGGTTGGAGATGCCGCGGCTGCCGGCGCCAATGGCGATGCGGCTGCCCGAAGGCACGGCCCGGGGCCACTCGGCGGCCTCCATCGAGGCGCGCACGGCGGCGGCAACGTCGGCGAGCTTGTGCTCGGGGAAGTTCTGTCGGATGCGAACGAGGCGCTGCAGTTTCATACCTACGGGTATTATATAGCCCGCCTTTAGGGGCCGGATTCATGTGCGGTTTTGGGGCGTGGCGGCGGAAGGATGTTGAAGGGCGGGTTTGGTGGATTGGGGGCGGTGGTTTGGGGGCGGGCCTTGCTTGGGTTGGGCCGCAGGTCTGGAAAAACGCCAGCCCTGCGCTACGGGGGCCGGCGCTGTTTTTCCGGTCACATGATAGAATTTAGAGAGTTGCAGATTAGGGGCGGCTAGCTCAGCTGGGAGAGCGCGGCGTTCGCAACGCCGAGGTCGTGGGTTCGATCCCCATGCCGTCCACCAACCTTCCTTTTCCCTCCGAAACCCGGAACCTCATTGATCTCGAAACGCGGGCGTCCAGAGCCTGAACATCGCTCGGCATTCGGAGTCCCAGGTCAAACCGCGACCGGGGCGGGCTCCAACTGCGAAAACACGTAGGGGCCTTCGGGGATCACCACCAGCGATCCGCCGGCGGGAATGCGCGCCACCAGATCGTCGACCGCCTGTTGCGGGGTTTCGAAAGCGGGTCCCCACAGGGTGGGATAGTCGTCGCGCGAAATGCCCGGCAGGCAGAATGACAACTTCGCCATGGCGGCGACCAGGGCCAGCTTTTCGGCCTGCCACTGATCGATGCGCACGGGCGAGGTTTCGAGTTGCTCGAGCAGCGTCTTCCAGTCGGGCGAGCGGCGCACCAGTTCGCTGAATTCGGGTCCGCCCAGGCCCTCTCCGCAGGCCGCCACCAACAACACCGTGCCTCCGGGCTTGACGACGTGGGCCGCCGCGGTGACGCCCTTGATGGCCTGGTAGTAGGTCAGATCGAGCGGATAGCCGCCCGAGGTGGTCAGCACGGCATCGGCGGGCTCGTCGACCGCGGCCAGCGTCGATTCGCGCACGAACCGCACCCCGGCGGCGTGCGCCGTCACCGGGTCGCCGGCGAACACGGCGGCGATGCCACGCGCGCGGGTCAGCGCCACGTCAATCATGAAGTGGTGGCCGGCCAGGCGCGAGATCTCGAGCAGGTCGCGGTGCAGTGGGTTGTCGGGATAGCAGCCTTCGGTGACCTGCGGGTTGCGCATGAAATGCGGACTGTGGAGCCGCTTGATGGTGGTCTCGCCGGCGCAGCCGGGGGCGACAAGTTTGCGTCCGCCGGAAAACCCGGCCATCAGGTGCGGCTCGATAAAGCCGAGCGTGACGTGGAGGTCGGCCTCCACGAAGCGGCGGTCGATGTAGACCTTGGTGCCGCTGGAGGTTTCCCCCAAAAAGGCCTGCTCTTCGGCGACCCGCGCGCGGTGCGACGCAACTGGGTAGCGCGCCAGCATCTCGGGGCCGACGATCTCGTCGATCTCGGCGGGCGTCGCTTCGCGGTGCAGCCCGGTGGCGATGAGGATGGAGATTTTCTCACGCGGGATGCCGCCGCGTTCGAGCGCCGCGGTGACGTGCGGCAGCACCAGCCGGTTGGGCGCCGGGCGGGTGATGTCACACACCGCGATCACGGCGCTCCGCTTGCCGCGCGCCAACTCTTCGAGAGCGGGCGAGTTGAGCGGATGCTGGATCGCCGTGGCCAGGGCGCGATCGGCGTCGGCGACGGCCTCGGCAAAGCGGGGTTCGAGAATGGTGGTGCGAACAGACGCGGGAAGCTCGATCTCGGCCCCGGCCTTGTCGTAAGCGAGCTTGATCTTCATGGTTCTCTAGCGGTGTGCTCTATCGGTTCATGCTAACAAAGCCGCGCGGAAGCGAGCGGAGGTGTGTGGCTGTTCGATCGAGGAGGACCGGGTTTGGGCTGGGAGTTTTTCCCGCGCGCGGTCCGGTGCGGCAGCGGCGCTTGCATTCTCGCGCCTGTTCCCCGTATTGTGCAGCAGGATCGGAGGATTCATGCCCCAAACGCTGTTGGCCCTCGGCGCGCACTACGACGATTGCGTCTTCGGCATCCCTGGGATTCTGCTGCAGGCGGTGAGCAAGCACTACCGCGTGGTGATCGTGGCGATGATCGGCGACTACGAAAACTGGGCGCCCGCCAAGGGCCGCACCGCCGAACTCAAGAAAGGCACCATCGAAATCGCCAAGCGGCACGGCGCCGAGATGCTCTATCTGGACTTCAAGTCGGGGCACTTCGAGGTCACCGAAGACACCAAGCGCGCGGTGGCGGAAGTCGTCGCCGAGGTGCGTCCCGACGTGGCGTTCCAGCTTTGGCCGCGCGACAACCATCCCGACCACGAAGCGGCATCGAGCCTGAGCAAGGCCGCGTTGAACCTTACCGACCGAGTGCTCGAAAGCGACCCGGTGCCGGGGCCACGGCGCGCCTACTACTACGACAACGGACCGCGTCACACAATCGGCTTCGAGCCCGACACGTTCGTCGACGTCACGCCGCAGTGGCAGACGGCGATCGACTGGCTCGGCGAGTTCATGGCGCTGGTGCGCAATGAGCCCTACCGGCCGGGAACGCTCGACGGCGCACAAAATCTGAAGCTGGCGATCGCGCGCTACCGCGGCCAAACCTGCGGCGTGGGCTATTGCGAAGCGCTGCGGGCGATTCACCCTTACCCGCGCGAAATTCTGTAGCGGGCCGGGCCACGGAAGGGGCTCGGGTGGGAAATACACGGCCGAATCCGGGGGCGCGATAGGCGAATCGCCGGATAGGACCCCGCGGCGTGATCCAGTATCCTGAACAAAGGGCAGACAGGCCCCCGCGGCGGTTTGCGGGTGTCCGGCCCGCAGAGCGAACGGCTTTTCCGGCGCGCCGCGCGGGGTTCCACGGTTGGCCATGAATTTCGGCATCGGCGACACGGTTGGCGGCTACGAGATCGTGGGAGTTCTCGGCTCCGGCGGCATGGGAGAGGTGTATCGCGTCCGCAACGTGATCTCCGACCGCGTCGACGCCATGAAGGTGCTGCTGGCCAGGCTGCAGCGCGAACAGGATTTCGCAAGCCGCTTCATCCGGGAAATCAAGCTGCAAGCGCGGCTCGTGCACCCCAACATCGCCCAGCTCTACACCGCCTTCGAGCATCAGGGCAACCTGATGATGATTCTCGAGCTGGTGGACGGCGTCAACCTGATGCAAATGCTGGACGCCGGCCGGGTTCCGCTGGCGAGCGCGGTGGACTACACGTCCCAGGCGCTGAACGCCCTCAGCTACGCCCACGCTCAGGGCGTCATCCATCGCGACATCAAGCCGGGCAACATCATGGTGACGCGCGCGGGCGTCGTCAAGCTGATGGATTTCGGCATCGCCAAGGCGGCCACCGACCACTCGCTGACGGTGACCGGCAATCTGATCGGATCGTTGTATTACATGTCGCCCGAGCAGGTGCGGGCCGAAGCCATCGACCATCGCTCGGATCTGTATTCGGTGGGCGTGGTGCTCTACCAGATGGCGACCGGAAGGAAACCGTTCGAGGGCGACAGCGAATACAAGATCATGCAAGCGCAGGTGGAGCATGTGCCGCCGCCGCCCAGCGCGATCGACGCGACAGTGCCGGAGCGGTTGAGCCAGATCATCCTGCGGGCGCTCGCCAAAGACCGCAACGAACGGTTTCAGACGGGCGAGGAATTTCGCGAGGCGCTGCGGCAGGTGGCAGGGTCGCTACAAGAAGGGGCGTCGGCGCGGGAAGGCGAGATCGGCGCGACGCGCATGATGGGGGCGGCGCTGCACGCTCCAGCCGTGCCGCGGGAAGCTCAAGAGGCGTCGACGGCTCCCCGCGAGCCGCTGCCCGAGCGCCGCGAGACCGGCCCGGCGGCGGGCGCGATTCCGCGGCCCGGCACTGCCCAAGCGGCGCCGGCGCAGGACAAGCAGCCGCGCCGTTCGCGATCCGCCTTGTGGGTTGGCGCCGGCGTGGCGGCGGCGGTCCTGGCGGTCGCCGGCACCCAGATTCACGACTGGCTGGCGAGCGCGAAGCCGGCTCGGACGGCAGCCGTGGCGCCGGCCATTGATCTGCAAACGCCGGGCTCGCCAAGCCCGCAACAGCAGGCGCCGGGGGCCGGAGCGGAACCGGCGGCGGCGGCTCGACCAAGCTCGGTATCGCAAGGAAACGTGCCGAAGGAAATCGCCGCGCAGCCGCTGCTCATTACCGGCGGATCCGGCGGGGGCGTCGCGGACAACCCCGCTTCCCCGCCCTCAGCTCCTCCGAAGGCCGCGAGCAAATCGTCCGGCAACGAGGCTAGCGTCCCGCCGAGTTCACCGCGAACGGAAGCTGCGTCGTCTACGGCTCCGAACAGCCGCGCGGCCAGCGGTGAGCCGCGACCGGGGTCCGCTACACCGGCGGCCTCGCACTCGACTTCGGAAGCGAAACCCGCGGCTGGGACAAGCCCGTCCACGACACCGCCCGCAGCCGGAGCGGCAGCCTCTTCCGCCCCGCCGCTGGTGGCGCATCCGCCTGCCGGCCAACCGCCCGCGCCGGACGCGGCCGCGCAGCCGGGGACCCCAGCGCCCGCCGCCCAGGCTCCGGACACGCCGCCGCCGGCAACACCGGCTCCCGTCGTCGAGCGGATCTATACCCCGAACGAGGTCGACGTTCCGCCGAAGCTCGTACGGCAGGTGCAGCCGCGCTACACCGAGGCGGCCCAGAAGGCGCGGGTACAAGGCAAGGTCCGGCTGTCGGCGGAAATCTGGCCCGACGGCCGCGCTCACAACATTCAGGTACTGCAAAGCGTCGGCCACGCCGACCTCGACCGCAACGCGATGGCGGCGCTTTCGCTGTGGCAGTTCGTTCCCGGCCGCAAAGACGGCGTTGCCGTCAAAGTGCGCGCCGTGATCGACCAGACTTATCGCCTCCAGGGCAGCAAGTCGACGCCGGCGCTTTCGAAAGATCAGTAGCCTCCACGCCCTCCAACGATTTACACCTGTTACTCCGATATCGCGGGCGTTTTGCGGCGTTTGCCGCGTTCGTTGTCGTACAATCGTCTCTCCGGCCAGCGCTTGGGAACCGCCGGTCCGCTACCAGGCTGAGATCCTTCAGTCTGGGTCGTCCGCGTCAATCTCATTTAGAAAGAGGATGTCTATGAGGACCCTGTGTGTATTGGTGTGCGCCTTGATGCTCGCGCCGCTGGCGGCGTCGGCGGACACGTTCGAGACGTATTACTTTCAGGTCAGCATGAGTCCATCGGCGGAAACGCCGGAGCCCATCACGGCCTCGATGGCTAGCGGCAGCTCGCTGGTGCGGATTCACATCCGCCGCGGCGACACGGGTGAATTCGTGCAAGCGGCGGTCGACTTCGACACGACGCTGACCGTGGTGCAGGAACAGAACCTGACCAACATGCACATTCACAAAGGCGCCGCGGGCGTGGCCGGCGGCGTGGTCATCGACAGCCGCTTCAACATGGGTACGCCGGGGCTGACAGTCCCGGTGGAAGCCGGCGGCACCGCCCGCATCATCCGGCAGTTCATCGTGGAGCCCGACAATCCGGACGGGATTGCCACCATCGACGAGATCCTCGCCAACCCCGAGGGTTTCTATGTCAACGTGCACTCCAGCGCGCACCCCGCGGGTCTGGCCCGCGGCCAACTGCACCCCATGGATCTGACCGCGATCCTCGACACGGGTGCCAAAATCGACGCCACGCAAGCGTCGATCGGAGCGCTGCAAGAGCAGGTCAATGCCTTGCAAGGGCTGCTGACGCGCCTTGCTCTGCGGTTTTCGATTAACCCTTGATTTGGTTTTTGTGCTTCGCGTAAGGCCGGGCCTCTCGACTATTTTTTGGGTCGAGAGGCCCTTGGCCTCTTGGTGGCGCGGGCCGCCGGCCGGAGGCCCGCGCCCACTTTCTTGGCGAGGCGGCTTCTTGGCTGGCACTATTCGCTTCTTAGGGCGGGGACGATGGGGCTGCGCAGGGTGGCGGCGATGGCAACTCCTCCGGCGGTCAGGCCAACGAGCAAAATCAGTAGCAGGGTTACCGAGAGCGAGAGCCAGGGCGTGCTGGCTTGGCCGCTCAGCAGATGTGGTGCGACCGCCAGCAGCGCGGCGGCGGTTCCGATCAGGACTCCGAATACGAGCAGAAACGCGTTCTCTGCCAGCACCAGCCACGAGATCGCGGAGCGGCCGAAGCCGACCGCTTGCAGCAGCGCCAGCTCGCCGCGCCGCTCGAGTACGTTGCGCACCATCACCACCGCCAGGCCGAGCGTTCCGAGCAGCAGGCCCAGTCCTCCCAGAGTCTGAAACGTGCTGAGGTAGGTGTTTTCGACCACCATGTATCCCGCCAGGCGGTCGGCCGTGCGGGTGGCGTCGAGGCTGCGGTCGGCGAAGTGGTCTTCGAGCCACGCCGAGGCGCCCGGCGATGGCGTATCGACCAGAAATAGGTTGTAGCCGCCGCGGCTGGGGAACAGTTCGAGAAAGTTTTCTTCCGAGAGAATGAGTTGCGACTGGAAGACGCTGCCGGCGAGCATCCCGGCGATCACCAGTTTCCGCGGCTGGCCCTGCTCGTCGGGGATTTCCAGTTCCTGGCCAAGGCCGAGGTGCAGAATCCATTGCACCGAATTGGCGTCTCCGAACACGGGGATCGCGCCGTCGGGTGTTTTCTGGTCGAGCAGCAGCCAGGGGTTGGCCGTTGCGGCGTCGTCCGCGGCCAGGGTCGATTGGAAGGCGAAGCCGCCGCGGCGGATCATCTCGGGCGGCGCGCCGAGCAGGGTCGGTTTGGACGGCTGGTAGAGATTCAGGCAACTGGCGTCTTCGCCTGGCTTGACGCGAAACGGAAAGATGACGAGGGGCGCGGCGTCCTGGGGCGGCTCGAGCTGAAGCTGGCTGCCGTAGATGGGCACGTCGGACTCGGCGATCAGCCGGAAACCGCCGTCGCCCGAGTCACGCGCGGGTTCCTCGGAACTGACGTCGTGGCGATTGACGGCCACCGTCACGATCACGAAGCTGGCGCTGGCGATCAGCGCCGCCGACAGCACGCTGCGGGCCGGGTAGCGCGAACCGTTGCGGGCCGCCAGCCGCGCCAGCGGAATGCGGCCGTGGCCATGAATCAGGCCATGGTGAGGCGCATAGAGACGCGCCCGAAACCAGGCCAGCGCCGCCACCAGCAATAGCGTCCCCACTCCGAAAAATCCAGCCTCGGCGGGCACGGCGGCGGTCGCCAGCGAGAGCGCGAGCAGCAGCGCGGCGAGTCCGGCGCAAACGAGGGCCGTCCAGCGGGCGCGGCGGGCGCGCTTTTCCAGAAACTCGGGTAACCGCGAGCCTTCGGTGTTGCCGGCCAGCAGCGAGCGGGGGCTGAGGCGTTCGAGCTTACGGACCGAAAGCCAGATCGAGAGCACCATCAGCAACAGCCCTCCCACGGCGCCGCCGATCAGGCTCGCCGCGGTGACGTGCAACTCCAGAAACGAGCCGCCGACGGCTGCGCTCCACCAGGTTCGCAGGCCGTGGACCATCAGCGCCGCGTAAGCCACCGCGAAGGGCAGCCCCAGCACGCAACCCAGGGCCGCGATCACCGTTCCTTCGGCGAGCAGCAGCCGCCGCACCAACTTCACCGGCTGGCCGGTCGCCAGCAGCAGGCCGATCTCTTTCGCGCGGCGCTCGATGCCGAGCCGGAACAAGAGCGCCACCAGCATCGCCGCGGCGACGATCAGGAACATGCTGAAGCCGATAAACAGGCCGGAAAAATCGGTCGCGCCCGAAGAGGCCGCGAGCCCGGCGGCTTTGACGGGCCGGAACGACAGGCCGTAGCCGGCGGGATCGAGTTCGGCGAGCAAGGCCGGCCCGAACGCGGCGGCGGCCTGGTCGAGCGATTGCCCCGCTTTGGGGACGATGCGCAGCGAAGTGAGTTGCCCGAACCGGCTGGTCCAGAGTGTCTTGGCGGTTTCGAGCGCGACGAATGCTTTCGGCGCGGTGCGGTAATGATCCCAGTAGTCCTCGTCGACGGGACGCACCTTGCTCAGGTCGACAGGGAACGGCGGGTCCCAGTCGCCCATGCGCTGCGAGTCGGTCATGCCTTTCATTTCGGGCGCCAGGTCGCGGTCGATGGCGAGGCCGTCGAGCTTCACGACGCCTTGCAACTGGAAGTCGTGGCTGGCGGTGTCGAGCGCGCCTTGAGGTCCGACGACGTAGTAAGTGAGCTTGACGGTGTCGCCGGGCTTTGCGCCGAGGTCGCGCGCCGCCCACTCGTTGAGCAGAATCCCGTCGCCGGAAAGCGTCGCCGGCTGGCCGTTGCCGAGGTGCAGCGCGGCGGCGACCGAAGGGTCGGCGAAGTCGAAGGCCGTAACGGTCGAATAGGGGATGCTGCGCGGGCCGGCGGGCCGCTCGATCTCGATGCTGTTGGCGAGATAGGTGAGGACCGGGACGACGCTCATGCCTTGTTGCCGCGCGGCGCGTTCGGCGGCCGCGGGCGTGCTCTGCTCGAGCACCACGCGGTCGCTTTGCAGCGCGAGCTGCTGGGGACCGGCGAGCGGGCGCAGCTCGAGATTCAGGTCGGCGAGCTGGAGTTTCTCGTGGAGCATCGCAGCCAGCGCAGTGGGGGCGTTGTTCGAAGCGCGCGGCTGGCCGTTGGCGGCGTTTTCGGAAACGAACAGCGCGTTGGCGCGGCCGGATTGCTCGAGGGCGCGCTGCAATGCCGGTAGGGAAACGAAGGCGTTAAAGGGCAACTGCTGGCTGGGCGAGAGGCCGAAGCGACCGACGCCGCTGTTGGCGAGGATTGCGGCGACGGTCATCCGCAGCACGCGCACGTTGTCGCTCTTGCGGCCCATCACGGACTCGCTGGGCACCAGGGTGTCGGTCTGGAAGCGCAGCAGCACGGCGTCGCCGGGTTTGGCGCCGATCTCGTGGGCCAGCGATTCGTTGATGAGGACGTCGCGCGGACCCGGGAGAATCTCGGGAGTGGCATACAGCGACCAGAAGCGCTCGTCGGCTGCGATCAGGTTCACCGCGGAGGCGCGGGCGTGGGATTCGGCGGCTTCGACGGCTCCGCGCAGCAGGATGGCGGGCGCGGCTTTGTCGAAGGCGGGGGAGAACTGCTCCGACGCGGCAAGATCGCCGGCCAGGTCTTCTCGGAAGAAGCGTTCGCCGACAAGGGCGTCGTCGATTTTGCCGAGGCGGTCGAGGGTGAGGTCGCGCAAGCTGCCGCGGACCGAATCGCCGACGATGAGGGCTCCGGCCAGAACGGCGGTGCCGACCGCGACGCCCAGGGCTACGGCCAGGAAGATGCCCCGGTGGTAGCGGAGGGAGCGTTGGAGTAGGCGTCGCGGGTTCATGGCTGCTCCGATGTTGTTTGCCTCCGGCGGGAGGGCTGTTCCTTGTCTGCGCGGGGGTGCCCGAAGTCTTGGTTCGGGCAGCGGGCCTGGTTGTTTGGGCAGGCCGGAGGCCTGCCCCACTGGGCTGTCCTGCTAGGTTTCGAGCAACCTGCCTAGCGATTGCTTGCGGGGCTTCGGCGAGGCGAAGCTCCACAGGCGGTCGTTGCTGGGATCCTTATCCCAATCGGGCGTCGGCTCGAAGTAGCCGGGCTCGTAGAGATGCTCTTTGACGACGTCGTCGACGAGCTCGACTCCCAGGCCGGGGCCCTCCGGCACCTGGGCGAAGCCCTTGTTCAGGATCGGCTTTTCGGGGCCGGTGACCATCGTGTCCCACCAGGGCACTTCGACCGAGTGATTTTCGAGCGCCAGGAAGTTTTCGGTGGCCGCGGCGCAGTGCAGGCTGGCCATGAACGACACGGGCGTCCCGGCGAAATGCATCGCCATGGCGACGCCGCCTTCCTGAGCGTAGTCGCCGATTTTTTTGGTCTCGAGAAGCCCGCCCGAGGTGGCCAGGTCGGGGTGGATGATGTCCACCGCGTGCATGTCGATGAGCTTCTTGAAATCTTCCTTGAGGTAGATGTCCTCGCCGGTGAGAATCGGGATATCGACCTCGTCGGTGATCTCTTTCACCAGGTCGGCGTGCTGCCAGGGAATCATGTCCTCGAGCCAGGCCATGTTGTATTTCTCGAGGGCCTTGCCGAGCCGGATGCAACTGTTGACGCCGATGTGGCCGAAGTGATCGGCGGCGAGCGGCACGTCCATGCCGATCTGCTCGCGCACGGCGGCAACGTAGTCGGTCATCATCTCGATCCCTTTGGGGGTGATCTCGTTGCCGGTGAACATGTGCATCACGTTCTGGCGTTCCCAGCGCGAGACCTCGCCCAGCGGGTGCGTGAGCGTGCCTTCCTTGTCGGAGACGAGCCCAACACCGAGGTCCATCTTGAGAAACGTGAAGCCCAGCTCCATGCGGCCCTTCATGCGGCGGCCGTACTCGGCCGGGTCGCGCGACATGGTCGTATCGGCGTAGAGGCGAATCTTGTCGCGGAACTTACCGCCCAGCATCTGGTAGGCGGGCACGTGGTAGGCTTTGCCGGCCAGGTCCCACAGCGCCATTTCGACGCCGCAGACGCCGCCGCCCTGGCGGGCGGGCCCGCCGAACTGCTTGATCTTGCGGAAAATACGGTCCACGTTACAGGGATTTTCGCCGAGAATCCGGCTCTTCAGCATCAAGGCGTAGTTCTTGCTGGCGCCGTCGCGGACTTCGCCGAGCCCGACCAGGCCCTGGTTGGTGTAGAGCTTGATCAGCGGGCAACGCATCGGAGCGTCCTTGACCGTCGCGACTCTCAGGTCGGTGATTTTCAGGTCCGAGGGCCGCGACATGGTGTTGACGCTTTGCATGGCGGCTTCGAGATCCGATTCCCGAACGAAACTTCCGGCGGCAATCGCGGCGCCGGCGCCCGCAGCTCTCTTCACGAACGAGCGGCGGTCGAAGAGTCGTTGCACTGCTGGCTTCATGGCGATTTCTCCTAGGCGCCTGAAATCCCGGGCGCCGGTGGGTTTTGAGGTCGCTAAGAGTGTAGCAATTGAGGGCCTGCGGTATAGCGGAGCGCCGTGGGAAAGGGGCGAATTTCGAGGGAATATCCATGCCGCTTTGCAGCGCCCCACAAAGGCGGGCCCGCGCAAGCAAACGCACCCGCCGCGCCAAGCCCACCAAGAGGCCACCCCAAACCGAAACAGAGCCGCAGGCGTAAGCCGGCGGGCCGAAGCGCCACAAAACCAGATCCGAAGGAAAAACTACCCCAACCGCAGTTCCCAGCCTCCCGGCTCCCAGCGCTCCCTTCGCCCGGGATTGCCCCGGCACGCCCGGCCCAATTTCCACAATCCCACGCCCCTCAGCCAGCCTCGGCCCGCCGGCTCACGCCTGCGGCTCTGTCTTCGCTGGCCGCGCGGTAGTCAACGTCCCGCAGGGAATGCGTTGGTTGGCAGTGTCCTTGCCGTCTGCGACGGGACCGGGCGGCTGAAACGTGACCGGCCGCCCGCGCTGTAACATGCCGTTCATGCCCTGACCGGCCACCCGCGCCCCGTTGTCTATAATGAATCCACCTTCACCGGGACCTGCCGCTGCATCGGCAAGTCCTGGCCGCGTAGTCAATAAGAGCCCGCCGCCCGGCTTCGGCTGCCCCGATAAACGGTGGTTCCCTGGACGATCGATGAATAATCCCCGACACTCGCCGCAGACGCCCACGCGGGTTTCCCGGCGCGCATTCCTCACCGGCACGACGGCGGCGCTGGCCGGCACGCTGGCGGCGTCCTCCTGCCAGCCCGCGGGACCACGTCCCAACATCCTTTGGATGATTGCCGAGGATCTCTCGCCCGACCTGGGCTGCTATGGCAACCCCACCGTCCATACGCCGAACATCGACCGGCTGGCGTCGCAGGGCATGCGCTACGAAAGCGCGTTCGTGACTGCGCCGGTGTGTTCGCCGTCGCGCTCGGCGCTGGCGACCGGCATGTACCAGACCTCGATCGGCGCGCAGAATCACCGTAGCCACCGCGACGACGGGTACCAACTGCCCGACGGCGTGCGGCTGTTCACCGAATACCTGCGCGAAGCCGGTTATCACACCTCCAATCTCAAAGGCGGCGAGTTGGGGGGCACCGGCAAGACCGACTTCAATTTCAACGTCCAAAAACCCTTCGACGGCACCGACTGGAGCGAGCGCAAGCCGGGGCAGCGCTTTTACGCGCAGATCAATTTCAGCGAGACGCACCGCGCCTTCAAGCCCTTCCCCGAACGCCCGATCGACCCGAGTAGCGTCGAACTGCCGCCTTACTATCCCGACCACCCGGCGGTACGGCTCGACTGGGCGCTGTATCTGGAAACCGCGCAGCACCTCGACCGCAAGGTCGGGCGCGTGCTCGAACGGCTCGAAAAAGAGGGCCTGGCCGAAGACACGGTGGTGTTCTTTTTCGGCGACCACGGCCGGCCGATGCCGCGCGGCAAACAGTTTCTCTACGAAGGCGGCATTCACATTCCGCTGATCGTGCGTATTCCGGAAAAGTATCGCCCCGAGGGATTCACCGCCGGCGGCAGCAACGACGACCTGATCAGCTCCATCGATATCACCGCGGCGACGCTGGCGCTGGCGGGGGTCGACCTGCCCGCCAACATGCAAGGCCGGCCGTTTCTGCAAGGCGGGCGGCCGCGCGACCATGTAATCGCCGCGCGCGACCGTTGCGACGAGACCGTCGACCGCATTCGCGCGGTGCGCACCAAGACCCACAAGTACCTTCGCAATTACTATCCCGATCGCCCCTATACGCAGCAGAACATTTACAAGGACACCAATTACCCGCCGCTGCAGGTGATGCGGCAGCTTCAGGCGGCCGGCAAACTGACCGTGGCGCAAGCCGCGTTCATGGCGCCCACGCGGCCCGAAGAGGAGCTTTACGATCTGGAGGCCGATCCTTACGAGATTACGAATCTGGCCGACTCCCCCGATCAAAAGGCGACTCTCGAAAAACTGCGCGGCGTGCTCGGCGACTGGGTGCAGCAAACCAAGGACCAGGGCGCCACGCCCGAGAAAGAGTTGCCCGAGGAATTTCGATACCGCACGCAGGTCGATGGCTGGAGCACGGCCAACGGGCTGCTCAGCAAGGCGTCGAACGTATTGAAGCTGAAGTGGGTCGGCCAGGCCGGGCGGCTGATTCTACCGACCGTAATGGAAGGCGACCGGCTCACACTGCGCTGCCGGGCGCGCTCGGCCAATCTCGCTCCGCAAAAGTTTTTCTGGGGCACGATCGACAACGTCCCCGGGCACGGCAACGAGATCGAGCTGGATTTCAACACCGACGGAAACTGGCACGAACTCTCGGTGGACTTCCAGCCCGAAGGTTTCCTGGCGACCTTCGGATTCGAGTTCGGCGAGACGGCCGGGACGATCGAGTTCGAGTGGTTCCGGCTCTACCGCAATCGGGGCCGCAATTTGCAGATGCTGCAGCAGTGGGAGTTTGCGGATACCTAGCCGCGATTTCCCCGCAGTTGTTGGTCGGGTTGTTGTGCCACCGAGGCCGCAATGGCCGCGCGTAGAACGACGCCGCCGAGCCGGCGCAATCCGCCCTGGAACGCCAACTACCATTGCAACACCACCGAAAACAGAGCCGCAGGCGTGGGCCGGCGGGCCGAGTTGGCTCAAGTGTGTGGGCTTGGGTGGATTTGGTCGAGGGGACAGTCCCGAGAGCACTCGGAACTGAGCACCGGGAACCGGGAGCCTACCTCGTGGCGGTACTACCCTCGAGCCCGCCCTTGCGACGCTTCGGCCCGCCGGCTTTTACGCCTGCAGCTCTGTTGTGGGCAGGGCTCGCCTCAACGCCGGAGCACCAGGGTTCCTGCCAGCAGGTCGTGCAGGGCCTGGCGTTTTTCGGTGAAGGGTTGAATCAGGTAGCCGATCAGCAACGTGAAGCTGGAGAGGTAGCGGCCGAAAAACCGTCCGGTGGCTCGACCGAACGAGATACGGCCGCCCGCCAGGTCGGTTACGACTAAGCTGAGCGCCATCTTGCCGGGTGTGGCCTGGCGAGCCGAGCTGGTGAACGCGGCTTCGTAGAGCCAGTTCATCAGGATGTTAAGGGGAAACAACAGCAACATCACCGAAGCGCCGAAAAATTCTTCCGCCGCCCTGGGCGAGCCCGCTGACGAGGCGAGGCCGAGGATCAGAATAATCGGCAGCGCGAGCAGGAACCCGCCGAAGCTCAGGATAAAGTGGTCGATCACAAAGGCCAGGAAGCGCATCCAGAAGCCCGCGAAGCGCTGTCCCCCGAACGAGATCGCACTCGGCGGCGGAACTCCCGGCGAAGCGGCGGCCAGCGGTACGCCACCGGCGGTGACCGGAGTCAGATAGGCCCCGCAGGACGAACAGAACTGTGCGGCGCCGGGCGTTTCGCGGCCGCAACTGGGACAGTACATGACGCCTCATCTCCAACCTGAGCGATATTCCAGCGCCGGCCGCGCGCCACGCAGGCGCAGCCGATCCGGCCAACCCTGATAGCTCTCGAGGGCGCAGCAAGCCGCTTCGCCGGCACGCGCTGGCCGTTGGCCCGAGCGGCGGCCCGGGCACACCCCAAGCCATGCCTGCGGCGCCCCCGGCGATAGCGTCCCGGCAGAGCCGGGGGGCGCGGCGGCCTGTTTCCGATTCGGCCCGCGGCCTTGCCGGGCGAACCGATCGGGCCGCTTCTAGGGTAACGGCTCTGGACGACCCACCCTAGGCTGAATCGTCCGACATGCTCAATCGTCTGACATGGATACCGGCGGCGGGCTCACGTTCGCGGGAAACTCTCCCGTCAGCGATTCCATGAACGCCACCAGCCCGTCGCGCTCCTCGCGCGTCAGGTGGTCGAGCTCTTTTATCTCGGGGTCGCGCCATTCGTTGGAATTGCCCGCGCCAACATAGAAGTCCACGACGTCTTTCAAGGTCTGGAGATGGCCGTCGTGCATGTAGGGAGCCGACTGCGCGATGTTGCGCAGGGTTGGGGTCTTAAAGGCGCCCTTGTCCTTCTCGTCGTTGGTCACCTTGAAGCGGCCCATGTCGCTGAGCGTTCCATCGAGCTCGGCTCCGACGCCCAGGTTGTGGAACTTGTTGTCGCTGAACAGGGCATAGCCCTTGTCGATGGTATGGCACTTGGCGCAGTTGCCCTTGGCGGGGTCCTGGAATACCGCCAGGCCGAGCTTGGCCTGCGGACTCAAGCGCGTTCTCGTCGCCGCCGTACATGAAGCGGTCGAAAGGCGAATTGCCGGTCAACACGGTGCGCTCGAAACTGGCGATGGCTTTGGCGGCGTTATCCGCGGTGACCGACCCGGGGCCAAAAGCCCGCTCGAAATCGGCGACGTAGCTGGGGTCGGCCGCCAGCACGTTGGTGATGTCGTCGAGCGTGTGGGCCATCTCGACCGGGTTCGCCATCGGACCGACGGCCTGCTCTTCGAGGCTGGCCGCCCGGCCGTCCCAAAACTGCGTGGTGTAGTAGGCCGCGTTCCAGACCGAGGGCGCCTGGCGGTTACCGACGCCGCCGTCGACGCCGATCGAAAACTGCCGCGGGTCGGCGAATCCGAAATCGGGCATGTGACAACTCGCGCAGGCGATCGTGCCGTCCTTCGACAGGACCGGGTCGTAGTAAAGCCGGCGGCCCAGCGCAATCGTTTCCGCCGTCGGTGGATTGTCGGCCGGAATCGGAACCGGCGGCAGGCCGAGTGGAACCTGGATCTCGACCACCTGGCCGATCGGCATCGTCGATGCTTGTTCGCTTGGGGCCGGGGACGTGGAGCAGGACAGAGTCAGCAGGACGCTCCCGGCGAGTAGTAAACCCGGAAGCATCCACTTCCTAGATCTCATGACAAATTCCTCTTTGGCAGGACCGTAATCCTGCCCTATGGATAAGTCACTCTGCCCCCCTCTCCTTTCAGGATTTCGCGTCTGCCTGGGCCCTGTCAACTAGCGCGCCCGCCGTAGAACAGACAATCTTGTCTGTCACCTTTGCCTTTTACCCCTTGCCGCTCCCCTCTTGCCTTTTCCCTTCTCCCCCGGAAACCTGACCCGCCAGCCGCAATCCACCACGCCGACCCATCTGCGGACCCCAAATCCACCGCGATCTCTTCGGGTAGAAAGTGGCACAGGCCTCGGGCCGGCTGCGTCCGCCGATGGCGGACGTTAGGCAGACCAGGATTGTCGGTCCCACGGCCCCTCGGCTTCCCCGGCCGCCCCGTGCCGCCTAAACTAAATCCATGCCATCCCAACGCTGGAAAGTCTCGCTGCACGGCGGCCATAGCGGCGAATTTTGCGAGCATGCCAAGGCGACGTTGCGCGAGGTGCTGGAGGCGGCGGCGGCCGCGGGCTACCACACCTTCGGCGTCAGCGAACACGCTCCGCGCAGCCAGGAACGCTTTCTTTACGCCACCGAGATCGAGAAAGGCTATGACCTGGCGCGCCTGCACCGCGAGTTCGAAGCCTATGCCGCCACGGTCCGCGAGCTGGCGGACGAGTTCGACGGCCGGCTCAACGTGCTTTGCGGTTTCGAGGCCGAAGTGATTCCCACGGCCAGCTATCGCGACGAAATGCTCGGCCACCGCAAGCGGTTTGGCTTCGACTACATGGTCGGTTCGGTTCACTACGTGGACGAAACCTCGATCGACGGCCCCCGCCCCTCGTTTGAACGCGCCCTGGCGGGCCGCGGCGGGCTGGAGAGCCTGGCGGTCGCCTACTACCAGGCGGTCGGCGCGATGGTCGAGGCGCTGCAACCGGAAGTGGTCGGCCATTTCGACCTGATCCGGCTGCACGCCGGCCCCGAGGCGCGTTTGGATACACCGCCGATCCGGCAGGCGGCCGGCGAGGCCCTTGAAGCCGTTCGCGCCGCCCGTGCCATCCTCGACCTCAACACGGCCGGGTACCGCAAGGGGCTCGGCACGCCCTATCCGGCGCCTTGGCTGGTGGAAACGGCTGACTCGATGGGGATCGGATTCTGCTTCGGCGACGACAGCCACGGGCCGGCCCAGGTCGGCCAGGGTGTCGACGAGGCCCGCGGGTACCTGCTCGACCACGGCGTGGATTCGGTTACGGTCTTGACACGGGAAGATGGCTTGCTTGCTCGGAAACGAGTGGCTTTGGGGGGTGGGTAGCTAAGGCTTCGGGACCGGCTGGGTGCTTGTTCGTTGGGCTTTGGTAGGGTGGGGCCGTACGTCGCGACGAATCGCGACGCGGCAAACCTGGGGATTCGCGCCACCGGTGCTTGCGTCTGGCCACTTTCGGGTGGACGTTTGGCTGCTTTCTGTTGCGCTCAGCTGCTTTTGGCCGGGATTGGGCGACTTTTGGATGAGACGGGATGCTGGAGACATACTCCTCTTTGTGCCTGTGGCGTATGGTTCCAGGCTATGCCTTAGAGCCTAGGGCATTCTGCTGATTGCTCCTACGTGGACACCGCGACCAAACTACAGTCAGGGTCGCCTTGGGCGGCCGGACGGTCACTGTTACAGATTGAAGCCTTGCCAAGACGGGCCGCCCAGCGTGCGGTCCCGTGGGGATCGTGTATTGCTCGGCGCGTTCATCATCGGACAGACAACGACGCTGGTGGACTACCTGCACCGCGCCTGTAGCGCGGACCCCGAACTCTCCCTCTACCAGTCGCTGGATAACTACCCCAACCGCCACCATCTGGTGCGCCTGCTCAACGCCTACAACCCTAGGGTGGTCTTCCTCGAGGTCGACAGCAGCGGCTTCGCGCTGGGGCTGGCGCGCGACATTCACGCAGTGTTGCCGGAAGCCTCGCTGATCGGCTTCGCTCCGAAGCTCAGCTTCGAGCAGTTGCAGGAAGCCTCGGCGGCGGGAATTCCCGAGGTTCTGCAGGGCTACTTCACCGACGACGCGCTGCGGCGCGCGCTGGTGCGGGCGGTGGAGGCCGAGCGTCTGCGCGAGGGCCACAACACGATGGCGTTCGTTTCGGCCAAGGGCGGCAGCGGCTCGACGACGGTGGCGATGAACCTGGCCGGCATCTTGGCCAAGCGCGCCAAGAAACCGGTGCTGCTGGTGGAAGGCGACCTGCACTCGGGCCCGCTCTCGGTGCTGCTCGACCTCAACCCGCAATACTCGATTGCCGAGGCGCTGGGGAACTCGCAGTCGATGGACGACGCCAAATGGAGCTCGCTGGTGTCGAACGCCCATGGGATGGACATTCTCCCCACGCCGCGCGACGGGCGGGTCGGCGCCTTCACCGCCTGGGACTGCCAGCACCTGTTGAGCTTCGTGTCGGCGCGCTACGACAGCGTGGTGGCCGATCTGCCCGACGTGATCAGCGACCTTACGGTGCCCATCGTGGGCCGCGCCGATCAGGTTTACGTGGTGTGTACGCCCGAGATGGCTTCGCTGTTCATGGCGCAGCGCCGCTTGCTGGAGTTGGAAACGCTCGGCGTCGCGGCCGACAAGCTCAGCGTGGTGGTCAACCGCCACGCCGCGCGCGACGTTTCGATCGCCGAGATCGAGCAGTATCTCGAAGCGCCGGTGCGGCTGGCGCTGCCCGACGACGCAGCTTCGGTTCGCGAGGCGACGGTGAGCCATGGTTTGGTCAGCGCTCGCTCCCCGCTGGGCGAGTCGCTTTCACAGTTTGCCGCGCAGCTTTCCGGTGATCCGCTTCCGGCTCAGCCCGCCGCTGCTCCGTCGCTGGTGCGCAATGTTCTCGGCGTGTTTGACCGGCGGCTGGGGAAGGCGCATAGTTGAGGCCGTTGATCGGTTGATTATTGAGCGGTTGATTCGGTTGAGTGGTTCGATTCGGGGCTTTCGGTTCTTTCTTTTCCGGCCTTTTTGGGGGCTCCGCCCGCCGGCTTACGCCTGCGGCTGTGTGGCTTGAGTTCTGGCTTGGACGGCAGTTTTCTTCGGGCTCGGCCCGTCGGAAAAGGCACAGAAGCAAAAAAACGCACCCGTGGCGTGAACCTCCAGGTTTGCCGCGTCGCGATTCGTCGCGACGTAGGGCCCCACGCCACCGAGGCCGTGCTGGAGGGGTACCACTGCCGGACCTCAATACGCTTCTCCCGCAGCCTGCTAAGCCTGTCCCTCTATTCCTTGGTGCGTCTGCGGCCGTGAGGTCGGGGCTTGGGGCCGCTCCCGCAGCCTCGGCGTACCCCTGGGCGTTGCTGCATCCGTCAGAATGAAATCGGGTGTATGAGCACGCGTCCACCACGCTCGCGCGGGTTTCAGCAAGACCAGCTTCTGTCGCCGTTGGAGGAGGCCGCGGTAACCCTCTCGGCCACGCTGCGGGCCCGGCACCTTCCTTTTGGGACCATCCTCGACCCCATCTTTGTCACTCCCCAGAGCGACCAGATCGCGGCCTACAGCCGCGCCGGGGACTCCGCAATCTGGACCGGCCACTATCTGGCGGCCGAAGCGTTTCGGTTCTCGGCCGTGGGCGCCGCCGACGCCTTCGCCAACGCCTCGCAAGCGGTGGAGAACCTGCAGGCGCTGGTGGATGTCACCGGCAGCGGGCTGCTGGCGCGCGCGCGAGTGCCGGCCGATTCTCCGTTCGCCGCGGCGCTCGTCCAGGAGGAAGCCGCCAACGGGGTCTACACCAGCCAGTCCGGCGGCGTCACCTTCCAATGGATCGGCAACACTTCGCGCGACCAGTATCTGGGCGTGTTTTTCGGCCTCAGCGTCGCCTACGAGCGTATCGCAGACCCTGGGCTGCGCGAGCGGATCGCCGGCCTTGCCACGCGCATGCTCGATTTCCTGGTCGACAACGAATGGAACGTGATGATGCCCAACGGCGACGCCAGCACGTCGTTTCTGCCGCGCGACGACCAGATTCTCAGCCTGCTGCAGGTGGGCCGCCAAGTGAACCCGCAGCGCTTCGACTCGCGCTACCGCGACGAGCGCTTCTGGCGCTCGCTGGGCGTGATCGTCCCGATCACCTTCGACGTGATCGACGACAACTCCTCCTACTTCAAGTTCAATCTCGACGTCATCGCGATGTACAACCTGATCCGGCTGGAGAGCCCGGGCACGCACCTCGACCGCTACCGGAACGCCTATGGCGTGCTGCGGCGCACGATCGACGACCACGGCAACGCGCACTTCAACATGATCGACCGCGCGCTGCAGGGTCCTGACGCGAACCGCGACGCCGCCACCGTCGAGTACCTGCGCGCCTGGCTGCGCCGCCCGCGCCGCGATTTCTTCGTCGACCTGCGCGGCTCGGTGGCGGCTTGCGGAGACAACCGCGCCTGTGAGCCGATCCCCGTCGAGCGCCGCGTGCCGAGCGACTTTCTGTGGCAACGCAGCCCGTTTCAGATGTTCGGCGGCGGCGACGGATTTGTGGAAAGTCCCGGTATCGATTTCCTGCTGCCCTATTGGATGGCGTGCGCCTACCACCTGGTGTAGAGCGTTGGCGGCGCTCTTGGCGTCGGCCGCTCATAAGGTTCGCGAAAATAATTCGGTCCGGAGCGGCGGCGCCGTCTGTTTGGGAGTAGAATCCATGGGATTCGCCGCCGCGTTGCGGCCCAGGGCCGGAAGTTCTCGACCGCGACGTTGAGCGGTGCGGAACAACACGCCGACGGAGATGTTTTTCGTCACTCCGCGCGGTCCTCGTGGTTCCAACCCGTGGCGGAGCGGTAAGTTTGCTAATTTGGAAAATGGAACGCGCTGGTTCGTCCTTGAGAGCGCGGTAGATCTGTCCCTGAGCGTTGCTTGCCGTAGTGGGAACACCCGGCCGGCGGCGTGAGGGGCGGCGGGGTTTGCCGCCAACGTCAGAAGGAGTGGAATGTCGGAGCACGAACGCCAACAGTTGCTGGCCGTTTTGCAGCAGAAACTGACCGACCTGGGCGGCGGCCAGGCCGGCAAGGAAAGTCTCGCCCAGGAGCGCTCTTGCGATCCGCTCGACGAGGCCCAGGCGGAGTTGAATCTGAACCTGGCGGTGCGCCGGCTGTCGTTGGATTGGGAAACCCGCCGCGCTGTGCTGGCGGCGGTGGAACGAATCCGCAGCGGCGAATACGGCACCTGCGAAGATTGCGGCGACCCGATCCACCCCAAGCGCCTGGAAGCGGTTCCCTGGGCGACGCTATGCGTGGCCTGCCAGTCGATGGCCGAGAACCACGACACGCCCGAAGACTCCGAAGCCGAGATCGTTCAGTAACGATTTGACGAGGGACAGACAACCTTGTCTGTCCCTCGACTCTGGCCTTTCGACTTGGAGGGGACCGCCGCTTCAAACAGCACCCGAAGCCGTACGTGGCGCCTGTGGCGTGAACCTCCAGGTTTGCCGCGCTGCGATTCGTCGCGATGGAGGGCCCCGCGCCACCAGAGGGTGCGTTTCCGCGGCTGACGCTTCGCTTCGGCTCCCTTCGGTTTCACCGCGCCCGTTTCGCGCTCAGTCCCTCAAGACCTTCTTGATGCCTCGCGTTGCCTGGCGGATGCGCTGTTCGTTTTCGACCAGGGCGAAGCGCACGTGCTGCTCGCCGGCCGGCCCGAACCCGATGCCGGGCGAAACCGCCACCAGCGCTTTTTCCAGGAGCAACTTGGAGAACTCCAGCGACCCCGCCCAGGCGTAGCGCTCGGGAATTTTCGCCCACAAGAACATCGTCGCGCGGGGGCTTTCCACCGGCCAGCCGGCGCGCTGCAGGCCGTTCACCAGCACGTCGCGCCGCTTCTGGTAGAACTGCGCGATCTTGCGCGTCTCTTCCTCGCACTCGCGCAGGGCGATGATCGAGGCGATCTGGATCGGCTGAAATACGCCGTAGTCGAGATAGCTCTTGATGCGCCCCAGCGCCGCGATCATCTTAGCGTTGCCGGAACAGAAGCCGACCCGCCAGCCCGCCATGTTGTAGCTCTTCGACATCGAGAAGATCTCGACCGCCACGTCCTTGGCTCCGGGGACCTGCAGGATGCTGGGCGCGCGGTAGCCGTCGAAGCACAGGTCGGCATAGGCGAAATCGTGGACGATCATGGCGCCGTGCTCGCGCGCCAGTTCGACCAGCCGCTCGAAAAATGCCAGATCGACGGTGGCCGTCGTCGGGTTGTGCGGGAACGAGACCAGGATCATCTTGGGCTTGCGCGACGAGCGCCGGAACAGGTCCTCCAGGCGGTTGAGGAACTCTGCAGGCGTCGGCATCGCCAGGTTGCACTTGTGGCCCTCGGCCATCACGACGCCCCACTGGTGGATGGGGTAGGAAGGGTCGGGCATCACAACGGCGTCATCGGGCCCGATGACGGCGAACAGCAGGTGCGCCAGGGCGTCCTTGGCGCCCATCGTCACGATGGTCTCGGTGTCGGAGTCGAGATCGACGTCGTAGTTGGCCTTGTAACGCTTGACGACTTCTTCACGCAGCCGCGGTATGCCGCGCGACATCGAGTAGCGGTGGTTGCGGGCGTTGCGGGCCGCTTCGGCGAGCTTCTGCACCACCGGGCGCGGCGTCGCGCCGTCGGGGTTGCCCATGCCCAAGTCGATCACGTCGAGCTGCGCCGCGCGGGCCTTGGCACGCATCTCGTTGATCACGGCAAACACATAGGGCGGAAGCTTGCCGATGCGGTAAAAAGGTTCGTCGTCGAAGAGTCCCATGTTCTTTCCATTCTAGAGAAGTGCGGGACGGCCTTGGGGGGCGGGACCTTTTGGGGGACGGCGGCGGGGCTCCGACGCCGGTTGGTTAGCGGTCTTGTTGCGGCGAATTAGCGTCCGCCGGAGGCGGACGCTGCCGGCCGGAGGCCCGCGCCACATCGCAGCCGCTGCGGGCCGGCGACGACATGGGCGTTGATGCGGACCGTGTCGCGCCGGATACTCGGCTTGGCTGGCGATGCGGTTACGCGCGGCGCTCGTTGGCCCTGGGGGAGAGTACCTCGAAGACTCGATCCACCAGTTCGGTGGGACGATACGGCTTGGCCAGAAAACTCGTCGGGCCGCCGGCATGCAATTGGCCGGCCGCGTCGCCCTCGTCGCAATAGCCGCTGCTGAGGATCACCGGCAGCCCGGGACACATCGCGCGCATTTGCTGCAGCACCTGCCTGCCATCCATGTGCGGCATCACCAGGTCGAGCAGCACCGCGCCGACCGCGGCCCCGTTGGCGCGGTCGCGGCGGAGAATCGCCAGCGCCTGCTCGCCGTCCGATGCCGTGATCACGTCCAGCCCGGCGCGCTTCAGGGCCGCCCGGGTGATGCTGCGGATCGATTCCTCGTCGTCGACCACCAGCACGGTGCCGCAGCCGCGCCGTTCGGCCGCCGCCTTGGGTTCGGGCGACCGGTCAACGGCCCCGCTTGCGGCCGGGAACAGAATCTCGATTTCACTTCCCTGCGACGGACGGCTGTGGACCTGGATGGAGCCCTGATGGCCTCGCACGATGCCCAGGACCGCGGCCAGGCCGAGCCCGCGGCCCGTGAATTTCGTGCTGAAGAATGGGTCGAACAGCCTGGCTTTCGTCTCCCTGCTCATCCCGCAGCCGCTGTCGGCGACTTCCAGGCAAACATAGCCGCCTGCCCCCAGCGGGGTCTCCAACGAAGTGCGGTAGGACTTCCCGGGCGGCACGTCCAGCCGCCGCGTCGACACCCGGACGACACCCGCCACGCCCCCGATGGCTTCCGATGCGTTGACCACCAGATTGATCAACACCTGGCGCATCTGGGTGACGTCGGCCTCGATGGCGGGCAGGTCGGCGCCGAGGTCGCAGCGCAACTCGGCCGTCTTCCCGATGGAGGCGCGCAGCAGATCGACCGACTCCCGCACGAGCGCGGATAGATCGACCCGCTCGGTGGTGAAAGCGCCCTTGCCGCAGAAGGCCAGCATCTGCTTGACCAGCCCGCTGGCGTGCGTGCCGGCCTTGTCGATCTGTTCGGCGGCGTCCCACAGCATCGACTCGCGGGGCAGTTCCTCGAGCAGCACGCTGGCGTTGCCGACAATGCTGGTGAGCAGGTTGTTGAAGTCGTGCGCCACGCCGCCGGCCATCACGCGCAACCCCTCCAGGCGCTGCGCCTGGATCACCTCGGCTTGCAGCAGGCGTCTCTCTTGCTCGGCGGCGTCCCGTGCGCGGATGGTTTCCGCCAACGCATCGTTGAGTGCCGCCAGCTCGCTGTTCGCCGCCGCCAGCTCCTCGTTGGCCTCTTCCAGCTCCGCATTCACCGATTCAAGTTGGTAGTACGCCGACTTCAGCCGGGCGGTGCCCACCTCCTGCTCTTCGATGATCGATTCCAACGTCGCGCGTGTGGCCAGCAGCTCATCTTTCAGGCTCCCCGCGCCGTTGTGGGCCGCGCGCCGCTCGGCCAGACGCAGTTGGGGCTTCTTTCCGGCAGGTTCGGGATGGGCCGGCCGCTCGCCGCGCTCGGCTTCCTCAAAAAGAACGCGGATCACCGGCTTGCCCGATGGATGCCGGTCGATGCGGGTGACCTCGATATTCGCCCGCCGCACGCCGTCTTCCGATGCCAGCGTCAGGCGCTCTTTGCGGGCCGTGCCGCCGCTTTGCCGCACCAGCCGCACGGCCTCCAGCACGGCGTGCTCCATGCCGGGGTTCAGCATCACGGTCAGGTTGAGGTGCGCCCTGCCGACCGGGAGTTGCAGGTAACGGCCGGTGCTTCCCAGAAACTCGAGGACGGTGAGCTGCTGGTCGACGATGACGCCGGCCCGTGGGTAGGGTTGGGACCGATCCGGCTTGGCCTCGGCCGCGCGTTCCGAATCTTCCGACGCCGCGGGCTGGCACACGGTTTTCGAGTGGCGACTCCCGGGCATGCTGCTCTCCTTGCGTGCCACTGCTGGCGAGCGTGATTGACGAGACATGCGGCGGCTCTTCTCGTGGAAAACGCCTTCATCATATATCAGAAGTCAACGATATTTCAATGAAACTTATGACAGAATTCATGGAAACCGGATGATAGAACGCACTATGCCCCGGCGCGTATGCCATTGCCTTCGGCTATACCTGCGAAATGATGGCATATTGCTAATAAACACGTGAGGCCGAAGGACTGCGTGGCGACCAGCCGGGCGGAGCAGGGTGAGACGCCCCCACCTTCGACGGCCACCGGCCGGCGCCCCACGGGGCTGGTCACCGTGTTTAGCCCGCTCCTCTCACACAGAATCGGAGCGAGAGGCGGGAGAAGGCCGTGGATACGAGGCGCGCGCCGCTTGGCGCGCGGAGGCGTACTTGGGCAGTACGTTGAGCACGGCAAGCAAGCGCAACGAAGTAGACGCGCCCATGTCCTACCGACAACTGCATGGGTGGGTCCCTCCCCCACTGCTGATCTGCGCCTTCGGGGCGCACTGAGATATGCGGGCTAGGCTCGGGCGAAAGCGGCCAGGGGCTCCCTTGTCCCCCTTCCGTCACTGCGATAGAGTCAGAAGAGTGACTCTCAGCCTACTGGCTCTATGCATCGTGCTCGCCCTCCCTCTGGCCGGGCAGCAAGCCCCGAAAAAGCCTTTCGACGCCTACGCGCTGTCGCGGCTGGTGCGCGTCTCCGACCCGCAGCTTTCGCCCGACGGCCTGACGCTGGCGTTTGTCGCCGAGCGCGTGTATCTCTCGGATAACAAGAAGGAAAAGCACATCTATACGGTGCCGTTGGCGGGCGGTGAGCCGCGCCGCATCTCGCTCTACGGCGACTCCAACGCGCGCCCGCGCTGGTCGCCCGACTCGCAGCAAATCGCCTTCGTCTCCAACCGCTCCGGCAATTCGCAGATCTGGATCATGAACGCCGACGGCAACGCCGCCCGGCAGGTCACCAATCTCGCCACCGAGGCCGACGGCGTGCTGTTTTCCCCCAACGGCCAGTTCCTGCTGTTTACCAGCCGCGTCTTCCCCGACTGCAACGACGCCGCCTGCAACGAGCAGAAACTCCAGGAGCGCAAGAACAGCAAGCTCGAGGCGCGCCTCTACGACAGCCTGCTCTATCGCCACTGGGATACCTGGGACGACGGCCGCCGCAGCCATCTGTTTGTCGTCGGGCTCAATCCCGACAACGCCGCGGGAAGCCCCTTTGGGCCGACCCCTCGCGATCTCACGCCGGGACGCTACGACGTGCCGCCGTTTTCGCTGGGAGGGCCCGACGCCTACGCCATCGCGCCCGACGGCCTGGAGGTCTGCTACACCCGCGGACCGGCCGACAACCCGGCGGCTAGCACCAACTCCGATCTGTTCGTGGTGCCGACCGAGGGCGGCCCACCCACCCAGATCACCACCAATCTCGCCGCCGACACCTCGCCGGTCTATTCGCCCGACGGCCGCTACCTCGCCTACCGCTCGCAGGAGCGCGCCGGCTACGAGAGCGACCGCTGGCGCCTGACGCTGCTGACCCGCGCCACCGGCGAACTGGTCAATCTCACCGAAACACTCGACCGCTGGGTCACCAGCCTCACCTGGTCCGCCGACTCGGCGCGCATTTTCTTCACCGCCGAAGACCGCGGGCGCGAGCCGATCATGATGGTGCCCGTCACCGGCGGCGGCGTCAAGATGATCGTCTTCGGCGACGCCCATCACGGCGATATTCAGCTCACCCCCGACGGCCGCTCGATCGTCTACACCGTCGACAGCGGCTCGCATCCCACCGAGATCTATCACGGCTTCTCGTCGGGTGGCGCGCCGGTGCAGCTCACCCACTTCAACGACGAGTTGCTCGGCCAATACCAGTTGGAAGAACTCGAGCAGGTCAGCTACACCAGCACCGACGGCGCCACCATCGAAGGCTTCGTGGCCAAGCCGCCGGACTTCGACATGAACCGCAAGTATCCGCTCTTGCTGCTGATTCACGGCGGCCCGCAAGGCGCCTGGGGCGAGAGCTGGAGCTACCGCTGGAATGCGCAGGTGTTCGCGGGCGCCGGATTCGTGGTCTTCATGCCCAACCCGCGGGGCTCCACCGGCTACGGCCAGAATTTCATTGACGCCATTCGCGGCGACTGGGGCGGCCAAGTCTATCTCGACATCATGGCCGGAGTCGACTACATGGCCCGCCGTCCCTACATCGATGCCGGCCGCATGGCCGCCGCCGGCGCCTCCTTCGGCGGCTACATGATCGACTGGATGCTCGGCCACACCGACCGTTTCCGCGCTTTCGTCACCCACGACGGCGTCTACGACCTGCAGAGCATGTTCGGCGGCACCGAGGAACTGTGGTTCCCGCTTTGGGAGTTTCAGGGAACGCCCTGGGACAACCCCGACATGTACAAGCGCTGGTCGCCGAGCCAGTACGTTACGAACTTCAAGACCCCCACGCTGATCGTGCACGGCGGCAAAGACTACCGCGTGCCCGACACCCAGGGCATGCAGCTATTCACCGCCCTGCAGACCCGCAACGTGCCGTCGCGCTTTCTCTATTTCCCCGACGAAGGCCACTGGGTGCTCAAGCCGCGCAACAGCCTGTACTGGTATCAGACGGTGCTCGACTGGCTGAAGACCTGGGTCGAGCGAGGCTACGCGCCGCCGGCGACGCCCGCCCCAGTCACCAGCCTGGAGCAGCAGCCCGAGGCCCCCGCGGCCGAGCCCCAGCCCGCCATCCAGATCGACCGCGGCGAGACCCCGAAGCCCCAGGACTAAACCGAGCACGCCGGCGGGAATCCCGTGGCGCGCCGTAGCGCAGGGCTCGAAGAGACCTGCGGCATTTGGGGATTCAGACGTAGCAATGAACGCAAGCGGTGAACAGCAGCGGGCGGACCTGGACCAGAGCGGCCCGTCGTCCGCGCCCGCAAGCCTGGTCACAAACCGCAGGTCTCTGCGAGCCCTGCGCTACCGGTTCGACCCACCGGTTCCAGCCACGGGTTCGGTCTACGGGTTCGGCCCAGCCGATTCAAGACTCACGGGGCGATAACCAATGATCATCCACAACGCCGCCGCCAAAGCCCAGTACCGGCCCGACAAAATGGGCAAGTCGGACCTGGCCGGCTCCGAATACCTCTTCGCCGGGCTCAACGCCTTCGAACCGGGTCAGACGCACCAACTCCACACCCACCCCGGCCAGGACAAGCTCTATTTCGTTCTGGAAGGCGAAGGCGACGTCACGGTAGGAAGCGAACAAGCCCGCATCCGCCCCGGAGACCTGGTGCTGGCCCCATCGGGCGAGCCGCATTCTCTGACCAACCCCGGCCCCGGTCGCCTCGTTGTGATGGTGGTGATGGCCCCACCCCCAGCCAAAAAATAACTCCAACGGGCACCTACCAGACCGAACCAACCGCCCCGGAAGCGAGAGCGCCAACCCGTGGCGCAGGCCTCCGGCCGGCCGCGTCGACCTGAGGTCGACGTTCTCCCGCCCTGCCCCACTCCTCAAAGCCAGTCATCCCACCCGCAACCCCAGCGCCCCCACCGCCTGCGCCGAAAACGCCGCCAGGTTCACCAGCGCCGCCCCGAAAATCACCCAGACGCTATCGACCTCGGTAAACACCATCGCCGCCAGCCCCACCGCCAGGATCCCCGCGGTCACAACCCCGGAAACCGCGTCGCGCGCCAACGGAACCGCCGAGGCCCACATCAGCCCGGCGCTCGAAAGCACCACCGCGTGCAGCACGGCCTTGATCCGCGGGTGCTCGGCTCGCCGCCCCAGGTAGTGCATCAACGGAATCACCAGCAGCGCCGGCGTGATCATTGCCAGCCAGCCGGCCACCGCCCCCGGCACGCCCCCGGCATAATAGCCGACGCACACGATGTAGAGGCCCACCGGCCCGGGAGTCGTCCGCCCCACCACGATCGCCGTATTCAACTGCTCGTCGGTCAAGACCTGCCGCTCGACCACCAGGTCGTCGCGAATGATCGGCAGCGACGCCATCCCGGTAAAGGTGGTCGCCGTCGCCTTGAGCAGCAGCAGGTAGAGCAAAAAAGGGTTCATGAGCGCTTCTTCCCCGAAGGCCAAAACGCGCCGATCACCGCCGCCGCTACCATCACGCGCAGCGGAGCCACCTCGAGCACGCCCAGCACGAACGAGCCGCCCACCAAAAGCGCCGCCTGCAGCCGCGGAACCAGCCGCAAATAGGGCCGCAGCAGGCTCCAGCCGGCCCCGGCCATCACCGCCACCGCGCCCGCCATGGCCCCGTTGAGCGCCGCCGCCAGCACCTGGTTGCCGCTCCACAACGCGTAGAGCGCGGTAATCAATGCCGCCATCGCCGAGCACGGCACCGACGCGGCCAGCAGCGCCACGACGGCCCCCGGCACGCCCCGCAACTGCCAACCCGTGGCCGCGCAAAACGCCAGCAGATTCGTGCCCGGGGTCGCCCGCGCCAATCCATAGGCGACGCCGACCTCCTCCACGCTCAACCACTTGCGGCGCTCAATCATCTCCCGCTGCAACACCGCCATCGTCGGGTTGCCGCCCCCGAAAGCGATGTTGCCGTAGGTGCCAAACAGCCGCGTGATCTCTCCCAATCCAGGCATGGAGCGATTATCGCCGAAGGGCGATCCGAGCCGCGCGCGTCAGCAAGCGGTAGCAACCAACCCCCAATCCGCAACAGCCGCCGGCTGCGCCTGCTGAGCCCCGTAGCGCAGGGCTCGAAGAGACCTGCGGCCTTCAGCGAGGCGAGGCCTGCGGAAAAGCGGAAAGACTGCTAAGAAATCGCAGGTCTGGCAAAGCGCCAGCCCTGCGCTACGGGGTGCAGCGGGACCACACTGCTTGATTTCCTAGGCCACCAACGACCGCACTGCTTGACTTCCCACTCCGCCCGCGCTACAACAACCTCGCCATGAAACTCGAACGCCGCGACCTGTTCAGCCTCGCCGCCCTCGGCGCGGCTGCCGCCCTGGTGACCGACCAAACCCAGGCCTCGCCCTACCCGGCCCCGCCGCCGGTCGAGGACAACCTCAAGATCACCAGCGTCCGCCTGGTCGAGTTGCGGCCCAAGCGTCCCGTGCCGTCGTACGAGCCGGCCCCCGGCTCCTGGTCGACCGGCGGCGTCGAGGTCGCCAACCCGATGTCGATGTATCCGGAATACAAGGCGCAGCGCAGCCTGTTCCAGCCCGACCCCGGCGGCGTCAACAGCTTCGCGGTCGAAATCGGCACCGACAAAGGCATCAAGGGCTACGGCCGCGGCGGCCCCGGCGGCGGACCCATCGTCGAAGGCCACCTCACCAAACTACTGCTCGGCAAAAACGCCCTCGACATCGAGCGCAACTGGGACATCCTGTGGCGCTCCACTATGTCTTACGGCCGCAAGGGCGTCGTCATCAACGCCATCAGCGGCGTCGACCTCGCCTTGTGGGACATCGCCGGCAAGGCCTGGGGACTGCCCGTCTACCGCCTGCTCGGCGGCGAAACCAAGCCGCGTATCCCTTGCTATTGCACCGGCAACGACATCGAGCAGCACGTCGAGTTCGGCTACAAGAAGGTAAAGCTGGCGCTACCCTACGGCCCCGCC
This sequence comes from Terriglobia bacterium, assembly GCA_963824095.1. GTDB lineage: Bacteria > Acidobacteriota > Terriglobia > Bryobacterales > UBA6623 > JBBDWJ01. The sequence goes on from CAWGNS010000008.1 coordinate 892,437, forward strand.
GACGGCCGCGAAGGCCTGCGCAAAAACGTCGAGCTCGTGCAACGCGCCCGCAAAGCCCTCGGACCCGACGGCGAAATCATGATGGACTGCTGGATGTCGCTCACCGAGCGCTACACCCTGGAGTTGGCCGAAGCTTTCGAGCCCTACCGCGTCTATTGGATGGAAGAGTGCTTGCCGCCCGACGACTACGAAGGCTTCGGCCGGCTGCGCGAGCAGATCAAGTCCACCCGCATCGTCACCGGCGAGCACATCTACACCCGCTACGGCTTCCGGCAACTGCTCGAGCACCACGGCGCGGAAATCTGGCAGCCCGACATCAAATGGTGCGGCGGCATGACCGAGCTGCGCCGCATCGCCGCCATGGCCTCGGCCTACGACATCCCCGTCATCCCTCACGATGGCGGGCGACGCGACGCCGTCCACTTCACCATGGCTACGATCAACGCCCCTTGGTCGGAGATGTTCATGCCCGCCCCCGGCGGCCCCGACGTCGTCTACAAGCGCTACGAGGAAGACAATAACCTCACGCGCGGCCCCGAAGGGATCTACACGCGCCCCAGCGAAGCCCCCGGTTTCGGCGAAGACATCGAAGCCGCCTGAAACAGGCTGCGGAAAAAGTACCCCGGAGGGGTGTCCTAGGTCGAACTGGGCCGGGGGGCCGAAGCCTCCAACAAGTCCCGGGCCAGGCAAGTCCCGGGCCAGGCGCAAGACCCACCCAAGCCATGCGTCGCTCCCCAGCGGGGACAAAAGGCACAGAAGCAAAAATCCGCGCCCGTGGCGTGAACCTCCCGGTTTGCCGCGTCGCGATTCGTCGCGACGTAGGGCCCCACGCCACCCAAGCCGTCCTGGAGGGGTACCACTGCCGAACCTGGATGGAGTTTTTCCCAGCCTGTGAAGCCTGCGGATCTCCGGCAACCCGGCCACGCCCGTCCCCAAAAGCGCCGCCGCAGAAAAACGCGCTGACAAACCCAGGTGGCGCGGGCCTCCGGCCGGCCAGCGTCGACCTAGGGTCGACGTCGACCACGGTCCGCCAACGCGAACCCACCCCACACCGCCGACCTGTCTTCTCAAGCCACGCCCACAACCAACGCAAAACACGCCCGGTCATACGACCCAGGCCAGCCTCCGGCACTCAACCCGTTCGTCCGCAAGACCCCGTCCGTTCAACTCTTAGCTCGCGTCCAACATTCCTATAGCTTCCGAAAATCCGGGTATATAATCGAAAACGGAAGCAGAAATTCCGCTTCCTATCGGACGGACTCTCTCCACCGACGACCGGCTGTGAGCAAATACTGGGCAGTTGTTGTGCCCGCGATCCTGGGCGGCGTCCTCTTCTACGCCTACACGGCGCCAGGATACGTGGGCGATATGGTTCGCGACGCGATCAGCCCCGTCTTGCAGCCGGCCCTGCAGTTCATGGGGCACATCTTCGGCGCACTGCTCCGATAGGCGCCGGGACAGCCCCCGCCCTCTCCCAGCAACACCTACCCGACCCGTCTCCGTGCACCGGCAGTCCGCCGATTGCAACCCGGCCCGCAACCGGCAATGGCATCGCCGGGTGTTCCTTGCGAACCACGCTGGCACGAATTCCAGAAAAAACTCCATCTAATACCACCCCAGTGGAACGCCTTAATCCCTGAGAAAGGCCGGCGAAAGAAAACCCGCACCCCAGGGTGGCGGAACCGGATCGACGAACCGAAACCGCCAAATCAAAACCACCCAAGAAAGACTGTCCAGACAAGACCACCGAAAACAGAGCCGCCGGCGGAAGCCCGCGGGCCGAATCGCCAAGAAGGTTTGTGAGCCGTGAAGAAAAGCGAAGAGAGAGGCCGAGGCATGGCCGCGGCAATCCATCCGTGCCGCTTCGCCCGATGCTTCCAGCCACTTCGGCCCGCAGGCTTCCGCCAGCGGCTCTGTTTTCGCGTTTCGCTGCCTTGGAGAGGGAAGGGTTGGAGTCGGATTGGATGGGCGGCCGGACATCCGGCCTGCGAACCGGCTGCATTGCCGTACTCACCCGGCCAAGCGCCCAGGCAAGTCCAAAGAGACCGAAGCAGCGAACTACCGGCCGCGCGAGCGGCCACCCGAAGAGCGGACGCCGCCGCCGCCCGAAGACCGTCCGATCGAGCCACCGCGCGACCCACCGCCTCGCGAGAAGCCTCCGCCGCCACGTGAAATGGTGCCGCCACCGCCCGAGGAACGGCTAAACCCGCCGCCGCGGTTGATGCTCGGCCCGGATGAGCGCGAGGGCATCGAGGGTGTCGAGCGGGACCGCGAGAAACTAGGGCCGCTTGAGCGGGAACCGCGATCCGCGCCGCTGGAAAAGATGCGCGGCGAGGAACCGCTGGAACGCGACGAGCCGGAGTAAACCGAGCGGCTGCGCGAGACATCGCCCCGCGACGAGCTACGCCCGCTGAACACCGACGAACTGCCGCGCGAGCCCGTGTCGCGGGACCGGCTCCAACTTGAAGAAGAAGCAGACGAACCCGACCGGCTGCTGGAACTATCGGCCCGGCTCGCCGGGCTGACCCGGGAGGCTGAGCGAGGCACGAAGCGCCCCGCGGAGCCGCCCTGGTCAGCCCGCGAGGCGCGGGCTGAGGAGGAACTGTCGGCGCCGAACCGGGAGAACCCCGGGTCCGGCGCGCGCAGTTCGGATCGGGAACGGTTGACGCGCGACCCGCCACCGCCACGATTGGCGGGGGCCGACGGCGTCGAACGCGGCGCGCTGCGCTCCACCGAAGGCGCCCGGCTCGGAGCCGAACGCTGCGGTTGGCTGGGAGACGGCGCGCGTTCCACGCGGGAAGGAGCGGACCGCGTCACGGAACCCCTGTCGCGGCTGCGGCTCGGTGCCGCCGAGCCGCCTGAATCCGACCGCGATGGGCTTACCCGCTGCACCCGGCTGGCGGGTTCGTTGCGCGAACCCGAGCGGTCGACCCGCGAACTCCCGCTGTCGGGAGCCCGACTCGGCGTGACCGTGGTCGACGAGCCGGAAGTCCGGCTGCCGCCGCCCACGTTGCCGAATCGCCGCCAGTCGTTGCCTCGTCCGGCGGTCGCATCGCTGGTGTTCGAACGCACTCCGCCCCGGCTCTCGCTGCTGGCGGCGCTAGGAGCGCTGGCGCCGGCACGGCGGCCCGGGTCGCTTGCAGTCGAACCGCGTACCCCGGCGCGCCCGGTCTGGTCGATCGCGCTCGACCTGCTTTCCGGCCGCTGGCGGGTCGAATCGGTAGGAGAAACCGACCCTCGCACGCTGGAACGGCCGGCGGTGGCCTCCCCGGCTCGCGCAATGCGGCCTTGCGAAGCGACCGCGCCGCTGGGCCCGCCGGCTCGCCGGGTGGGGTTATCCGAATAGGCCCGGATAGAACGTTGCACCTGATCGCGCTGCTGGTCGAATGAGACGCGGCTCGTCGTATCACGCACCGTCTGCCGGCCCGTCTGGCGACTGTAGAAGCTGTTGCGGCGCGCGCCGTCGCGGCCCAGCAGGCTGTTCTCCGACGCGGTCGAGGCCCGTACGAAGCGGCCCTGGCTTTCGCGCGCCGGCACCACCGGAATCTGCCCGCGCATCAAGGTGGCGCGGCGCAGCTCGGTATCGCGCAGCGACCGCGGATTGTGCACCTGGCCGCGCGAGAAGCCGTTGGCGTCCACCACCGTCACGCCGTTGTTATGCCGCGCGTTGCGGTAGGTGTTGTAGATGTTCACGCTGTTGTCGACGTAGATCGTCGAGTGGTTTCCGCCACGGCCACGGCCATAGAAGTGCCGGCCGTACCACGGATAGTAGGGTTCGCCAGGACCCAGCGGGACCCAGCCGATGTTGCCGTAGCCGTGCCCCACGCCGACACCGACGCCGAACCCGCCATAGCCGAAGAACGCCACCAGCGCCGGCCTCCAGTAGTGCCGCTGGTAGAAGCCTCCGGGGTACCAGCCCCAGCCTGAGTTCGCATAGTAGAACCAGCGGCCGTAGTGATACGGCGCCCAGCCCCAGGGTTCAGAGCTGACCCAGGTCCAGCCGTAGTAGTCGAGCCAGACCCAGCTTCCGTAGCGATAGGGCGCCCAGCCGACCGTCACCGAGGGGAACCAGCATTGGCCGTACCCGGACACATACTGCCAGTGGCCGTGGCCGTCGAGGTCCTCACCGCCGCCGATGCTGCTGCTCATGTATCGGTAGCTGTCGGACTTTTGGAGAACGTCGTCGCGGCGCGCGTTCCACTGATCCCAGTCGTCGCGCGGGTCGGCGTCGACAATCCGGAACTCCAGGTCGTCGCCCGAGCCGCGGACCACCATGGCCTTGCCATTCTTGAGCGTCTCGACGCCGCGCGTGGAAGCGATCTCAGCTTCGCCCTTGCGGACGGTCACCACCGTTTCGTCGCCCAGCACCTCAATGCGGTAGCTGCCGTTCTTGCGGGGCCGCACCGCGACTTGCGGAGTGTCGAGGTCCACATCGGCCTCGCCGCCGCGCAGCTCGCTGTAGTTGAGGATCCCCTTCGCCACTTGCACCTTGAAGTTGCGGTCGCCGAGCGAAGCCATCACGGCTTCGGTGTTTTCGTTCAAGCGGACGAGGTTGGAGTCGCCCAACTGCACTTCCGCCCGTGAGCCGGGGCCGGTAGCGATCGTGTCGCCTTCCACCAGGGGCGCGTTAACCGTGGCCTGCACCCAGTCGCCCGAGTCGCCCCGGCGCATGGTGACGTCGCCATTGGTCAGGCTGACGCGAGCGACACCCAGAGCGGGACCATCGTCGCTGGCCTGAGCTCCGCCTGCCTCAGACGTTGTGGCCTGAGCATCGAGGTGCGGCAGCATCAGCGCCGCAGCGACGCCCAGAATTGCCAGAGTTCGATGAAATCGCGTCATCCCACACCTCCCGGCGAACACTCGCCACCAGTAGAGTGGCAATTCAGGAGCCAATTGTCAAAGCTATTGATTACAAATAGGTTAACTATCAGACTCAGTCGGATATGAGCGGTTCTATACCACCGGACTGGTCGAAATTAACCAAGTCAGGCCGAAGAGCGGTTTTTAAGGCCCGGGGAGGGTGCGGGCCGGGATGCTGGCCCCGGAAAAGTAGGCCCAACCTGCAGTCGTCGCCGGTGCGTGGCCCAATTGCAGCGCCAACTGCGGCACCCTGGCCTCACTGCGCCACCCGTGGCGCGAACCCCCAGGTTTGGCGCGTCACGGTCCGTCGCGAGGGAGGGCCCCGGCTATCCAAAGAAAAGGTTGATTTTATGCGGCCGGGAGCTCCCGAAGGTACCCGGCCGGTCGCGCGCAGGAAAGGCTAGCGGCGGGTGTCGAGGATCTTCTCGGCCTGTAACCAATCGTCTTCGGCGGAACCGGTAGGGCGGCCGGACTCCTCCCAGATCTGCCGGGCGATTCGTTCGACCTGACGGGCCCGGTCTTTGGCGGAGACCTCGGAAGGGCCTGCCGTGCTGGCATCGCCGGACGTACCCGAAGACGAGCGAGCGCCTACGCCGGAGCGGTGAGCCTGGGAGGCTATCATCAACTCCACAAATAAGTTACGCTTCTCGCGGTAGATCGCGGCAGCCTCGCTCGCCCAGCGTCGCGCCTGCTCGATGGCGCCGCTGTCGGACTGCTCGCCCGAGGCGATCGACTGCAATACACGGACCTGGGCCGTCCAGTTGCGGAACGCCACATCACAGTCGGCCCGCAGCCGCTCTAACAGTACTTTCTCATCAGCGGTAACAGTAGGGTTCACAATTGTGGTATTGCCCATACACTTTAGACGCGCCGGTAGCCAGGATGGCTGCTGGAAAACGGCGAGCGGCTCCTTGCGGGGGTTGAAGGGCGAATTGACGAGGTTCGCCGGTATGAATCGTTGCCGTCTCGACTCGAGTTTCGGGACGGCTGCGTCGAAAGACTCATCGTCTTTAGGTACGTGTCCCGATAGGGTATCGTTCGCGCACCGGAAAAGACGCCCCTAACCACTCATTAAATCAATGATTTGAAGATGAAAAATACGGAGTGGGCCTGAGCTGGCCGGCTTTTCAACATTAGGGAGCGCGGAGGGAAACGCCTTAGCTCACCTTGCGGTCGGTTCCGCGTGAAGGGGATAGTCTCCGTGTCTTGCGTCCTGGCGAACGCCGTAAACCGCTGAAAAATCGAGCGTGAAACGCGGTGACCCCAGGCAGTACCTTGGCGGCCTGAAGGGAGCTTTCCGCAGTCTGTTTCAGCCCGACGGAAGCGTGGTTTTGCCCATCAGATGTAGGTCGATCGCGCGGGCGGCCTTGCGGCCTTCCGCCAACGCCCACACCACCAGCGACTGGCCGCGGCGCGCATCGCCCGCCACGAACACTTTGTCCAGCGAGGTCCTAAAGTTCTGGTAGTCGGCTTTGACGTTGCCGCGCTCGTCCTTTTCGACGCCGAGCTCGTTCACCAGCCCTTCGTGAACCGGGTGCACGAAGCCCATGGCCAGCAGGACCAGGTCGGCCGGGATTTCAAATTCCGAGCCGGCGATTTCTTCAAACCCGCTGCGGCGACCGGTCGCCGGGTCGGTTTTCCATTCCAGCCGCACCGCCCGCAGCTTGCGGACGTGGCCGTTCTCGTCGCCCAGAAACTCCTTGGTCGCCACCGCCCAGTCGCGAACGTCGCCTTCCTCGTGGGAGCTTTCCGACTTAAAAGTAAACGGCCACAGCGGCCAGGGTTGCGCGAAAGGTTCGTCACGCGTCAGGGGCGGCTTGGGCAGCAGCTCGAACTGCCGGATCTCGCGGGCGCCGTGCCGCCGCGAGGTCCCCAGGCAGTCGGCGCCCGTGTCGCCGCCGCCGATGATGACGACGTGCTTGTCGCCGGCGGTGATATCGAGGCCAGGGGCGACCGGGCGGTTGCCCAGACGGCGGTTCTGCTGCGGCAGAAACTGCATCGCGAAGTAGATGCCATCGAGGTCGCGGCCCGGGATCGGCAGGTCGCGCGGTTTCTCCGAGCCGGTCGCGATCAGCACCGCGTCGAAGTCGCTGAGAAGCTGTTTGGCGCCGAGGTTGACGCCGACATGGACCCCGGTCCGGAAAACGACGCCTTCCTTCTCCATCTGGTCGACGCGGCGGGCCACCAGATGCTTCTCCATCTTGAAATCGGGGATGCCCAGCACCATCAGCCCGCCGGGGATCTCGTTCTTCTCGAACACCGTGACGCTGTGCCCGGCGCGGTTGAGCTGCTGCGCGGCGGCCAGCCCGGCCGGGCCCGAACCGATCACAGCCACCTTCTTGCCCGTACGCGTTTCCGGAGGCTCGGGCACAATCCAGCCCTCCTCCCATCCACGGTCGGCGATCGATTTCTCGATGCTCTTGATGGCCACCGGATCGTTGTTGATGCCCAGCACACAGGCCGCTTCGCACGGCGCCGGACAGATGCGGCCGGTGAACTCGGGAAAGTTGTTGGTCGAATGCAGCTCGCGCAGCGCTTCCTTCCAGCGGCCGCGGTAGACCAGGTCGTTCCAGTCGGGAATGATATTGGTGAGTGGGCAGCCGGTGTGGCAGAACGGAATACCGCAGTCCATGCAGCGCGCGCCCTGGGTGCGCAGCGTGGCCTCGGGCGTCTTTTCGTAGACCTCGTTCCAGTCCTTGATGCGCTCTTCGACCGGGCGGCCTTTTGGCGCCTGGCGTTCGTATTCCATGAATCCGGTAATCTTGCCCATTCACTCAATCCTGTTGATGGTGTCGCCCGTCTCGGGGCGCTTCTCGAACCGGGGCCTCTGGGGACGGCCCACCGCTCCACCGTTTCCTCCCGCGGGAACGAATCCTGTCCGGTAAAACCTAGCCTGGAAAACGCGTGAAGATCCGCGCGGCGTTCAAGCGCAAATCTGCAAAGACCGCGGAGACGACGAACTGCCCCGAGCGGGCCCGCCCGATCAGCGAAAACTCTCCGCCCTCATTCTTCCAGGTCGAGATCTCGGCTTCCCGCGCGTCAACCAGCCAATATTCCGCGACACCCCGGCCAGCATAGTGCTGAAACTTCACAACCGTGTCGTGCGTGCGGTTCGACTCCGAGATCACTTCCACGCACAAGTCCGGCGGGCCCTCGATGTGCGTCGGACGCAGGATTTTCAGACGCTCTTTGGCGACGAAACAAATGTCAGGCACGTAGACGAGATCGGGTCCCAGAACGACGTCGATTGGGCCCGGAACCACTTGCCCGAGTTCCTGAGAACGCACGTGGAGGTTCAACTCCACGATCAGGCTGTTGACGATGATCTGATGGTCGCTGGTCGGCGAAGGCGACACGACTAACTCTCCGTGAACAAGCTCGGTCCTGCGACCGGCGTCCACGGGCCAGTCTTTGATGTCGTCCCAGGTCAGCGGCTGTGCGACTACGCTCATTCCTCCTCGGATTTTACACCTGACTTCCGTCGATATCTTCGCGGGCCAGCCGAAGCATTGGCCGCGGCCGCAGGGCGCGCGGAGGCTTCCCGTCCGCGGACAGGCGGGAGCGCCTGTCTCTACCTGGCCGGCCTCCGCCTGGCCCGGCTCTAGTCGCCGCCGGCGGCCGAGACCATTTCGCGCTGCTGGCGATCACGCAGCGCGCGCTTGAGTTCTTTCGGGTAAACCTTGATGAACTTCGGCAGCATCTTTTCCCAGTTGGCGAGAATCCACTCGGCCTTGGGACTCTTGGTAAACCCTTGATGCCGCTCGATGAGGTGGCGCACAAACACGATGTCCTCGGGCGCCGCGAACGGCTCCAGGTCGACCATCGAGTGATTGCAGGCCGTTTCGGCAAAGTCGCCCGCCTCGTCGAGCACAAAGGCAATGCCGCCGCTCATACCCGCGGCGAAGTTGCGGCCCGCCCGGCCTAGAATCACCGCGCGGCCGTTGGTCATGTATTCGCAGCCGTGGTCGCCCACGCCTTCGACCACCACGGTGGCGCCGCTGTTGCGGATGCAAAACCGCTCGCCGGCCATGCCGTTGATGTAGGCCTCACCGCCGGTCGCGCCGTAAAAGCTGACGTTGCCGATGATGATGTTCTCCTCAAAGACGAAGTTCGACCCCGACGAGGGGTAAACGATCAGGCGCCCGCCCGACAGCCCCTTGCCGAAATAGTCGTTGGCGTCGCCTTCGAGCGTCATCGTCAGGCCGCGCGAGGCCCAGGCTCCGAAACTCTGCCCGGCCGAGCCGGTGAAGTGGCAGCGGATGGTGTCCTCGGGCAATCCTTCTTCGCCGTAGCGCCGCGCAATCTCGCTGCTCAACATCGTGCCGACGGTGCGGTTGATGTTGCGGATCGGCAGCTTGATCTCGACCGGCGTCTTCTTTTCGAGCGCTTCCCGCGCGAATACGATCAACTGGTTGTCGAGTTGACCCTCGATGCCGTGATCCTGGGTGCGCGTCTGGTGGCGCGAGACGCTGCGGTCGACCGGCGGATCGTAAAAGACGCGGCTGAAGTCGAGCCCCTTGGCTTTCCAGTGATCGACGGCCTTTTTGACGTCGAGCCGGTCGACGCGGCCGACCATGTCATCGATACGCCGGAAGCCCAGCTTGGCCATGATCTGGCGCGCTTCCTCGGCCACGAAGAAGAAGAAGTTGATGGCGTTTTCGGGCACGCCGGTGAACTTCTTGCGCAGCTCGGGGTCCTGCGTCGCGATGCCCACCGGGCAGGTGTTCAAATGGCACTTGCGCATCATGATGCAGCCCAGCGTGATCAGCGGCGTCGTCGCGAAGCCGAACTCCTCGGCGCCGAGCAGCGCGCCGATGACCACGTCACGGCCGGTCTGCAGCTTGCCGTCGACCTGCACCTTGATGCGACTGCGCAGATCGTTCATCACCAGCACCTGCTGGGTTTCGGAAAGCCCCAGCTCCCAGGGCGTGCCGGCGTGGCGGATGGAGCTGACCGGCGACGCGCCGGTGCCGCCGTCGTGGCCGCTGATGAGCACCAGGTCGGCATGCGCTTTGGCGACGCCGGCCGCGACGGTGCCGACACCGACCTCCGAAACCAGCTTCACCGACACATTGGCCCGCGTGTTGGCGTTCTTCAGATCGAAGATCAACTGCGCCAGGTCTTCGATCGAATAGATGTCGTGGTGCGGCGGCGGCGAGATCAACCCCACGCCCGGCGTCGAGTGGCGCAGCCAGGCGATGAACTCGTCGACCTTGTGGCCCGGAAGCTGGCCGCCCTCGCCGGGCTTGGCGCCCTGCGAAATCTTGATCTGCAGCTCGTCGGCGTTCACCAGATAGTTGGCGGTGACGCCGAAGCGCGCCGAAGCCACCTGCTTGATGGCGCTGCGCCGCGAGTCGCCGTTCGCGTCGGGCTTGAAGCGCGCCGGGTCTTCGCCGCCCTCGCCGGTGTTGCTGCGCCCGCCGATGCGGTTCATGGCGATCGCCAGCGTCTCGTGCGCCTCTTTGCTGATCGAGCCGAACGACATCGCGCCGGTGCAAAAGCGCTTGACGATTTCGGTCGCCGGCTCGACTTCGTCGATGGGCACCGCCTGGTCAGCCCACTTGAAATCGAACAGACCGCGCAAGGTGCACATCGTGCGGTTCCAGTCGTTGACGGTGTCGGAAAACTCCTGGAACGTCTTGGCGCTGTTCTGCTGCACGGCGTGCTGCAGCTTCGAAACCGTGTCCGGATTGAGCAGGTGTTTTTCGCCGCGCACCCGGAACTGGTAGTCGCCGCCGACCTCCAGCTCGGTGTCGGAGTCGGTGAGCCGCTGGAAGGCGTATTCGTGGCGCTTGGCCGACTCGGCGGCGATCACGTCGAGCCCGACGCCCTCGATCTGCGACGTCGTTCCGGTGAAGTAGCGGTCGATCACTGAGTGGTTGATGCCGACCGCCTCGAAGATCTGCGCGCCGTGATAACTCTGCACAGTCGAGATCCCCATCTTCGACATCACCTTGAACATGCCCTTCTTGATCGCCGAGATGTAGTTCTTCTGGGCCTGCGCGGCAGTGAGGTCCTCGGGCAGCAGGCCTTCGTCGTGCATCTGATCGATGGTCTCGAACGCCAGAAAGGGGTTGATGGCGCTCGCGCCGTAGCCGATCAGCAGGCAGAAGTGCATCACCTCGCGCGGCTCGCCCGACTCGACGATCAGGCCCACTTTGCCGCGGGTTTCGGTGCGGATCAGGTGATGGTGGATCGCCCCCAGCGCCAGCAGGCTCGGGATCGGCGCGGTCTGCTCGTCGATCACGCCGCGGTCGGAAAGAATCAGCACGCTGTAGCCGGCGCGCGCGGCCTCTTCGGCCTGGCGGCACAGCCCTTCTAGCGCCCGTTCCAGCCCGGCGGCGCCTTCGGCCACCGCGAAGCCGGTCTTCAAGGTCTTGGCGCCGAAGCGAATGATGCCGCCCACCTCGTCGCCGTTCGATCCGCCGTATTCGACCGAGCCCGGCTCGCCGACGGCGCGCAGTTTCTCGAGGTCGCGGTTGGTCAGGATCGGCAGCGGCAGCTTGAGCAGGTGGGCATGCCCGGGCGTCTCATCAAGCAGATTGCCCTCGGGACCGATGTAGACCACCGACGACATCACCAGCTCTTCGCGGATCGGGTCGATCGCCGGGTTGGTGACCTGCGCGAACAGTTGCTTGAAATAGTTGAACAGCAGTTGCGGCCGGTCCGACAGACAGGCCAACGGAATGTCGACGCCCATCGAGCCGAGCGGCTCCTGCCCCTGACGCGCCATCGGCCCCAGCAGGATGCGCTCGTCCTCGAGCGTGTAGCCGAACGCCCGCTGGCGGGTCAGCAGCGTCTCGAAGTTGGCCTTGTGGACGTGCTTGGGCTCGGGCAGCTTTTCGATCTCGATGAGGTTCTCGTTGAGCCACTGCCGGTAGGGCTTGCGCTTGGAGATCGTCTCTTTGATTTCCTCGTCTTCGACGATGCGGCCCTCGGTGGTATCGACGAGGAACATGCGGCCCGGCTGCAGCCGGCCTTTGTAGCGCACGTTCTCGGGGCGGATTGGCAGCACGCCGGTTTCGGACGCCATCACGACCTGGTCGTCGTGGGTGACCCAGTAGCGCGACGGGCGCAGGCCGTTGCGGTCGAGCACGCCGCCGACGTAGCGGCCGTCGGTGAACACCATCGAAGCCGGGCCGTCCCACGGCTCCATCATCATGGCGTGAAACTCGTAGAAGGCCTTTTTGTAGTCGGGCATGTGACGATGCTGATCCCAAGCCTCGGGAATCATCATCATCATGGCGTGCGGCGTCGCGCGGCCGCCCTGGATCAGCAGCTCCAGCGCGTTGTCGGCCATCGCCGAGTCGCTGCCGGTCTCGTCGATCACGGGGAACAGCTTCTTGATGTCGCCGGCGAACAGCGGCGAGGAAAACGCCGACTCGCGCGCGCGCATCCAGTTGATATTGCCGCCCAGCGTGTTGATCTCGCCGTTGTGAGCCAGGAAGCGGAACGGCTGGGCTCGCTCCCAGGTGGGGAACGTGTTGGTCGAAAAACGCTGGTGGATCAGCGCGATCGCGGACTTAAACTGCGCATCGCTCAGGTCCGGGTAGTAGCGGGGAATCTGCGGCGCGATCAGCAACCCCTTGTAGCAGATCGTGCGCGATGACATCGTCACCGGATAGAAGCGCGAAAAGTCCTGGCGCAAGGCTGCGAAGAAAGTTCGCCGGCGGATGATATAGAGCTTGCGCTCGAACGCGTCGGCATCCAGGGTCGAGCCCTCGGCGCGAGCCAGGAAAACCTGCTCGATGCGCGGTTCCGTTTCGCGCGCCAACCAGCCGATCTCCTCGCTGTTGACCGGCACCTCGCGCCAGCCAAGCACCCGCAGACCTTCTTCACGCACGACGCGATGCACCAGATCGCGCGCGGCCACCCGCTCGTTGTCGTTCTTGGGGAAGAACATCATGCCGACGCCATAGTCGCCCCGCGCCGGCAGCTCGAACCCCAATTTATCCGCCTCGCGGGCAAAAAACTCGTGAGGAATCTGCAGCAGCAAGCCGGCTCCGTCCCCCGTGTCGGGATCACAGCCGCAGGCTCCGCGATGCTCGAGGTTGACGAGAACCTCGATGCCCTGTTGGATAATCTGCTGGGACGGACGACCCTTGATGTCGGCGACGAAGCCGATGCCACAAGCGTCGTGCTCATAGCGTGGGTCGTAGAGTCCCTGCCTCGGCGGCAGGCCATACTTGTTCATACGGTCCTTCTCTTCTTTTCGAACGGATCCGCAACGCCGAAACCGCTACCTGGCTACGGGGGTAACCAGCCCCTCTATCAGCGGCTTCGGGAAGGTGGTTTTGCGGTTCGTCGAGCCGGGTACTGTGTGGCAGCCCAACTGTGGGCGCACATTTCCCCTCGTCCCGTCAGCATAGCATCGCTACAGTATAATGGCAAGCAAAAAGGAAGGCTGTCCTGTATAAGAAATACTTCTTTAAAAAGAAGTCCGATCAAATCTTGCAAATAGTTAAAAAGATTAAAGATAGATACTGTAGTAGAACATTTTTTGGCCAGGATGTATTTGTGATCGTATTTCTGAAATGGTAATGACGCCCGCGCGCCAACCGCAGTGGGTTGCCCGCCACGGGTATTCCCCGATACAAATCGCACTTCGCCGGCACTTTGCCGGTCGTTGGGGTCCTGCTGCGCGGCAAAGCAGGTTAAACATTGCCGCCCCTTGGTGGCCAGGGGAGGATGTAGTAGTCTAGAGGGCAGAAGCGGGCGGGTGGAAGTAGCCCCGTTTCGCTTGAGGCGCCGCGAAAGCTGGGACTTATGAACCTGCCGAACGCGCTAACGGTCCTGCGGATCTTTTTCGTTCCGCTGTTGCTTGCGGTGATGCTCCGCCGGCATGTGGAACTCGACACCGGATGGGTGATCCTGACCCGCGACTGGCTGGCGCTACTGATCTTCCTGGCCGCGGCCTCGACCGACCTGCTGGACGGCTATCTGGCCAGGCGGCGGCGCCAGATCACGACCCTCGGGAAACTCCTCGATCCGATTGCCGACAAGCTGTTGATCTCGGCGGCTTTCATCTCGCTGGTCGAGATGGGCCGCGTTCCCGCCTGGATGGTCGTCCTGATCATCGGTCGCGAGTTCGCCGTGTCGGGCCTGCGCAACCTGGCGATCGCCGAAGGCTACACGATCAGCGCTAGCGACCTGGGCAAGACCAAGATGGTGTTGCAAGTGATCGCGGTCTGCCTGATGCTGCTGGCGCCGGGAAACTGGCTGGTGGCCCAGTTGGCGTTTATTTCGCTGTGGCTGGTGGTGCTCTTCGCCACCGTTTCGATGGTGGAATATTTTAGGGCCTTCTGGTCGAAGGTCGACGGAACGACGCGCCCCGAGCCCAAGCCAGTTCCGCCCGAAATCCTGATGTTGCGCAAAGAGAGCAAGCAGGACGTGGCAACCTAGGCCGGCGCCCTTCCCCCTTCGCCAAACGTCCCGCCGACCGGAACCCTTCCCGCTGAACCCAACCTTGGTTCTTGGCCAAAGTGCGCCTTCTGGGCGGAGTTCCGCTGCCCGGAGCCGGGCTAGGGCCGCGCGGCGTCGAACAGCACACGGGCTTCCCCTCGTACCGCGATCTGGCGGTCGAAATATTCAACGATCTTGTCGCGCCGCGCCAGCAGGGCCTCAATCCGGTCGGCGGTGACGTACTGGCCGATCTCGCGGCCGAGTGTGACCGGCTCCAGGCGGCGCATGGCTTCGAGCAGGCCACGCTCGCAGCGCACCAAGTGCTGAGGGTTTTCGAGACTGCTTGGGAGCCCGAAGGCGCGGGTGTGGTCGATCATCCAGATCTTCCAGCCGCTGGTGATGACCAGGTTGCCCAGGTTGCGGTCGGTGTTGGCGATCAGTTGGTCGAACACCCAGACGGTGTACATCTGGCGGTTCCAGGCCTGGACGTCGGGCGGCCGGAGTTTGCGCAGATAGCGCGTCTTTTCGGTCATCAGGACGTCGTCGATCCACCAGGTGACCGCCGCTCCCTTGCCGTCGATTTCGCGCCGCACCGAAACCGGCACGCACTCCAGGTTCAACAGCCGGCTCAGGCGATAGGCCGCGATGTTGTAGCCCCAATAGTCGCGGAAATCGCGCTCCACGCCGTGGGAGGTGGCGTAGCGCGGCTGGGAGATGTCGACCTGCTGGATCTGGGCGTCGTGGCGGACGGTGCCGTCGCTCAGGGTCGCCAGGGTCGCGTTGGTCACTCCTTCGGCCAGCGGGCGCTGCTCGACAATCTTGGCTTGGGCGAGGTAGCTTTCGATTTGCGCGACGCTCCAGGAGCGCTCGGGCGAGGCGCCGGCCGCGAGACCGGCCAGCAGCACGAGCCCCACCAGCCGGCGCGCTCGCGTCTGGTAAGGGGGCAAGCGGTACCGACCCAAGCGGCCCAGGCACCCCCAGCCGGGAAGGCGCGTCTGGGCGAGCGCCGCCCGGACGATAAAGCGCGTCCCGGCCGCAAGGGGGAACTCGCCCGGGGCCGCGAGGACGAGCCTGTCGCCCGCAACGTGCATGGTCGGGCATTATCTTAGATTCCCGGGGTGGGGTGCGACAAGCTGAGGGCTCCGGCCTGCGCCAACAATTGCCCACGCAAACAAGTCCGCGCCTCCGAGGGCGTGCTACGCCCGCACAGGCCTCATCCCCGCCGGCCTCATCCGCCCGCCTACTCCTCCTCCGGCAGCGCAAAAGCAATAATATTGTTCCCCGAAGCCACCGCCACGAACTGCTTGCCGCCGGCCAGGTAAGTCATCGGCGAAGCCTTCCAGTCCTCGCTTGTCTGAAAGTGCCACAGCGCCTTGCCGTCGGACGCGTCCAGGGCCACGAACGCGCCGCTATCATCGCCGTAAAATGTCAGGCCCCCCGCGGTCGAAAGCACGCCGCCCCAGGTGCGGTTGGGTCCGGTTTGCGCCCGGCTCCAGGCGATCTCCCCGGTTTCCAGCCGCAGCGCCCGCAGGTGCCGCGATCCCGGCTCGTCGGGGATGCTGCGCGACCCGCCCGCGTAAAACGACTGCCCGCGCTGCCATTCCTCGGGCCGCTTGGTGTAGATATCGCACTGCTCGATGCTCTGCACGTAAACCAGCCCGGTCTGCGGACTGTAAGCGGGCGACATCCAGTTGGTCGCCCCAGGCATCGAGGGGCAGATTTTTGTTCCCGCCGGCATCGGCTGGGCCGCGTCGATGCGTTGAGGCCGCCCGTCGGGGCCGACTCCGGTGGCCCAGTTCAGCTTTTCGATGAACGGCTTGGCCAGCAGCAGTTCGCCGTTGGTGCGGTCCAGCACGTAGAAGAAGCCGTTGCGGTTGGCCTGCACCAAAAGCTTGCGCGGCTTGCCGTGAAACTCGGCGTCGATCAGCATGGGCGTCTGGTTGGAGTCCCAGTCGTTGAGATCGTGCGGTGTGTATTGGTAATACCAACGCAGCTTGCCCGTCTCCGGCTCCAGCGCCAGGATCGAATCGCTGTAGAGGTTGTCGCCGAGCCGCACGTCGCCGTTCATGTCCGGGCAGGGGTTGCCGGTGGGCCAGTAGAGCAGGTTGAGCTCGGGGTCGTAGCTGCCGGTCAACCAGGTCGCCGCGCAGCCGTGCGGCAGCACGCCGCCGTCCCAGGTCTCCGAAAGCGGCTCGCCGGGCAGCGGCACCGTCCAGAAACGCCAGGCTTCCTGGCCGCTGTCGGCTTTGTACGCCGCCAGAAATCCGCGGATGCCCTCATCGCCGCCGCTGACTCCGGCAATCACCAGGTCTTTGACGATCAGCGGCGCCAGGGTGCTGCCATAGTTGTCATTCGAGTCGGCCATGGTGGTTTCCCACAGCAGCCGCCCGGTCAGCCGGTCGAGCGCCAGCAGGTGGGCGTTGTCGGTGACCAGGAACACGCGGTCGCCCAGGATCGCCACGCCGCGGTTGATGCCCGAGCCGGCGTCGCCGATCACTCCTTTGGTCCGCGGCCGGTCGAAACGCCACAGCTCCCGCCCGGTGCGCGCATCCAGCGCGTATGCCGCATTCACCGCCGTCACGTACATGATGCCGTTCACCACCACCGGCGTGACCTCGAGCGAGCGCGGCGAGCGGACCGGGAACATCCATGCCGCGCGCAGCTTCCCCACGTTCCAGGTCTTGATCTCATCGAGCTGGCTGTAACGGTTGCCGTGCACTCGGCCGTTGTAGGTCGGCCAGTCGCCCTCGCTGGGGTGCAGGATGTTGTCGAACGACACGGCGCCGGGAAGCTCGGCCTCGCTTGCTTCACGCCGGCGCAGCGCGCTCGACGCTGTTCCGTCGAGCCGGCTCAGAAACGCCACCAGATTTTCGAGCTCGACATCGCCGCCGCTGAAACGCGGCATCAGTGAACCCGGCTTGCGCGTCTTCTCCGCGATCTGGTCCGCGCGGATCGAGCGGAATCGTCCGTCGATGGTCTGCAGTTGGAGGTCGAAATCGCTTTCGTTGCGGGCAAAGCCGCGTACCAACTCGCCGTCCTTGAGCTTCACTTCCATCTCGTCGTAGCCGTCGGCGATGTCGGCGCCGGGGTCTTGCAGCGCCTGTTGCAGCTCGGCGAGCGTGAGCCGCGCGCCCACCGCCGACAGGTCGGGCCCGACGATGCCGCCGTCGCCGCGAACATGGCAGGTGTGGCAATTGGCCTTGCCGAAGAACAGCCGCTCGCCCGCCTCAACGTCGCCCGGCGGCGTGGTCTGGCTGGCCGGCGAGGTCAGCGAGCGGTAGAACGTCAACAGCGCCGTCAGCTCGTTCTCGGGAAGATCGAAACTGGGCATGCCGGCGTCGGGGATGCCTTCGTGGATCAGCTTGCGGACCTGCTCGGTGCTGCGGCGGCGGGCCGAGCGCGTGGTCACGATGTCGGGCGCGCGCTCGCCTCCGCGGCCGTCTCCGCCGTGGCAGGCGCCGCAGCGCAGCTCAAAGGTTTTGCGGCCTTCGGCAATCAGCGCGGCCGGCGACGAAGAGCTTTGAGCCGCGGCCGTGCCGGCCACAAAGAGAAACAACAAGACGCAGTGCACAGTTCTCATTGGATTCCATCCGTCGTTTTGGGCGCCAGTCCCCGCAACTCGTCGCTCGCGGGCAGACAACGGCACAGCAGCGCTGGCCCGCGCTCGGGTAAGCGGCTACGCGATCGCTGCCCTAGCGGGCAAAGTCGATCACGGCCTTGATTTCATCGGCTTGGCGCTCGAAAAACGCTTGCGGCGCCTGTTTCCACCCAAAACGGTGGGTGAGCAGGGAGGCCAGCAGACCGGGGTGGCGTTCCTGTATCGCCGCCAGATCCCGCGCCGCGCGGCGCCAGGCGGCCTCGTCCGCGTTGACGATTCCCAAAAAAACCAGGTTCTTGACGATCGTGTTGGTGAGAAACGAGCCTACGTCGATCTCCTGGCGCGTGCCGTGCGGAACCGCGCCCAGTAGCGCCACCACGGCGTTGTGCGTCAGGCGGTCGAGATGCTCGAATGCCGCCGTGGGGTGTCCCGTGCAATCGATCAGGCATTCGAAGCCGCCCGCCTCGAACGACGCCGCTTGGGTGTAGCTCACCCCGGCCGAGCGCAGTAGCTTTGCCGGCAGACTCTCGTCGCCTTCCAGCGAAACCACCTGCACCTGCTCGGACTCGAGCCGCGCGAACAACGCCGCCAGGATGCCAATCGGGCCCGCCCCCAGCACCAGCACGCGCTGGCTGCTCTCCGCCCCGAACAAGCTTCGCCGGGCCAGCGCCACGCGCGTCAGCGTCTTGGCCAGCACCGAGGCCGGCTCCATCAGCACGCCGATCTCGTGCAGCTCGGGCGCCAGCGAGAAAACAAACTCCGCGCTATCGACCACATATTCGGCGAACATGCCGTGTAGGCCGATGATGCCGCGCTCGCGGTATTGTCCGGTTTCACACAGATCGGGACGACCCCGCCAACACTGCGAGCAGCGCGCGCAAGGGCGCCGTGGCGCGATCGCCACGCGGTCGCCGGGCCGCAGCGCGACGGCGTCTTTACCCACCTCGACGACCTCGGCCAGCGTTTCATGACCCAGGATCATGAACTCGCAGCCTTCGGGCAGCCGGCCCCGCCGCGCCCGCACAATCTCGCGATCGGTGCCGCACAGGCCGCCCTCGATCAGCCGCACCAGCACCTGACCTTCATGCTCGATGCGCGGCCGCGGAATCTCCAGGATTTCCACCGCCCCGCGTTTCGGTTGCCAGGCCAGAGCTTTCACAACCTCTCGATCTTAGCCCGTTTTGCCGCCCCCCAGCGGGCCTGATCATTCGCCACAAGCCCAGGGCCCGCACCAGTGGGGCAGGCCTCCGGCCTGCCCAAATCCGCAAGACCCGACTCCAAACTTTGCCCATCCGACCAACCCCATCCGGCCAACCCCATCACCAACCTCATCACCAACCCCCCATCACCAACCCCATCACCAACCCTCATCATCACCCCCCAAACCCAGCCTCTCCCCGGCCGCGTCTACGGTGTTTCGCTCATTCGGCCGCGCTCACTGTTATGCCAAGATGAGAAGTCTGCCCACCGCTATCCGCCGCGCCCGCGGTTCAGGCGAGCGGAAACGAATTCAAGGAGTTTACGGACGATGAGGTTCTCCCCCCTTTCCCTGCTGGCTTGTCTGCTGCTGGCGATCTCTTCGCTTTCGGCCGAAGGCGTGGTCATTGTCGAGCAGCACGGGCCCGCCCAGAGCCAAGCCAACTCGGCCACCAAGATTCAGGTCGAGGGCAACCGCCTCTTCATCGACACCCAGCACGACGGCAAACGCCAGGGCATCGTTTTCCTGGGCGATACCAAGGTCATGCGCATGCTCGACTTCGAAAAGAAGACCTACCGCGAGATGACCCAGGAAGATTTCGAGCGCATGGCGGACTCCATGAAGGAGATGCGCGCGAAGATGGACGAGCAGTTCAAGAACATGCCGCCCAAACAGCGCGAGATGATCGAGAAGATGATGAAGCAGAAGATGGGCGCCATGCCGGGCGCCCAGTCCAGCTCGCCGGTCGTCTACACCAAGGTCGCTTCGGGCCAGTCGGTGCGCCAGTGGAAGTGCGACAAGTACGACGGCACGCGCGACGGCGAAAAAGTCTGGGAAGTCTGCGCCGTCGATTTTGCCCAGTTCGGCGTCCAGCCAAGCGACCTGCGGGTGTTTGAGTCGATGGCCGAGATGTTCAAGAGCATGGCGCCGCCGGGCATGGACAATCTGTTCAAGATCGGCTTCGAAGCCCAACAAAAAGACCAGGGCTTCAGCGGCGTCCCCGTCGAGCGGATTTCCTACCGCGACGGAAAGCCCGATCAAAAGTTCGAAATCACCGAAGTGACCCGGCAGGATATCGACGACGCGCTGTTCGAAGTGCCCCAGGGATTCCGCAAGATGGAAATGCCCAAGATGGGCCAGCGCTAAGCGGCGCGAGCAACTTCTGAAGGTAGAGACAGGCGCTCCCGCCTGTCGGCCGCAGCGAAGCGGAGGCCCCTCCCGGTCCGGCATCTTCGGCGCCGGCCTGGGCTGGATGCACAGGCCAAGAAGGGCCGCCGGACGGCGGCGACAGGCGAGAGCGCCTGTCTCTACCCGCCGGCCTCGCGGCGAAACCACCGCCGCAACACTTCCATCGCCGGCTTGCCGTTCGGCGCGTGTGACCCGTCGTAAGGCCCGCCGCGGCCGTGGCTCGGCCATTTCCACCAATAGGCGCCGGCAAACCAGGGCTCGCCCGAGAAGCTCTCGAACACCACCTCGTAGCATTCCTTCTGCATCTGCAAATCGATCGCCCCGCGGCGATCGCTCCACGGCTCCACAGCGGCATTTTCCGTCGAGGGAAAGCCGACTTCGGTGAACAACACCGGCTTGCCGAAGCGCGCCGCCACCGCAGCCAGGCGCGCCCGGATCGCCGCCACCCGGGCCGAATCGGATTTGGGCGCCTCCCCCGGCCCGGCCAGCGGGAAGTAAGCATTGACGCCGATCGAATCGAGCGCGTCCCAGAACGCCACCTGCTCGAATTCGCCGCTCCAGTGCGAGGCGTAGGTCAGCTTTCCGCCATAGACGCGGCGAACATCGCGAATCAGATCCCGCCAGGCCTGCTCGTGTACCGTTAGTCCTCCCAACTCGTTCCCCAACGCCAGCAGTTCCACATCGTAGAGCTCGGCGAGGCGCGCAAAGTGCAGCATCCAGCTCCGGTAGCTCTGCCACCACGCCCCAAAATCCTGGTCGGAGGCGAAACGGATATCCCCCGTGAACCCACGCCCCCACAGATGCGGCTTGAGCATGACATGCAGGCCGGCCCGCCGCGCTTGCTCGATGCTGCGAATCACCCGCGCGTCGGTCTCGTCCGTTCGAAAACGGATCGAGGTTTCCTCGGGGGCCCGCGTGAACGCGTAAGGCATGATGGCGACGCTGTTGGCGCCGATCGCGCGGATCTTTTCCAACTCCCGTTGCGCGTTATCGGACCCGTAGCCCCAATCGCCGCCGAGTTCGTGAGAGAACGAGATCCCCCGCTGGAGGGTCGCCGCCGAGGGAACCGGCTGCGGCGGCTCGCAAGGCTCCGCTCCTGGCGCCCTGGGCGACCCCGCCCGCGGCCCCGCGTTCGCCCTCGTTTCCGGCTCCGCTTGCTTCGCCAGAAACGCCTGCCAGCCGGACTCCAACTCATCCCAGTGCGAGCCCAGCACCCCGGCGATCGTTGCGGCGCCTTCCTCCGCCGGAATCGCCCCATAAACCCGCGGCAGCACCGCGACACTGCGGTGTTCCACCAGCGATTCGACCCACGCGCCGCCCAGCGCGTCGCGCACCAGCGGCGAGAGGTAGTGCGCGTCGATCCCCAAAATCTCGGTTAGCGTGTAAGGCCGCTCCTGGCAGCCGATCCGGCGCGCGTAAGCGGCGAGCCCGCGGTCCAAAAACCCGCCCACCGCATAGCGAGCCACCGCCTCGGCGACCTCCCGCGACGCCGGCGCTCCCCAGGCGTTCGCCATCAGAAGCAGCGGCTCGCCGCGCGCATCCTGCGGCGTCTTATCCGGCGCGAGCAGTTGATCGAGCGTCAACGCGTCCGCGTCGAGCGTGAACGGCGCATCGTCGCGCCTCTCGTGCGTCGCGGCCCTCTTGCTGCTCGTCGACAGATACACCCGCGAACGCAGCCGCGTCTCATCCAGCCGAATGCCCAGTCGCCGGCTGTACTCTTCCAGCCGCTCGTCGGCCGCCGCGGCCCACGACTGCCGCTCGCCTGCGGAAAACGCGCCGCGCTCAAAGCCGATCTCCCAATGCCGCGACGCGACCTGGTCGAACTCGGGCTGCTTCGGAGCACGGACGAGGCTGGGATAGGCTGCCATCGCCGCCAGGGCCAGACCCCCCGCCGCGGCCGTCCCAACAGCCCCCCGCAGCGTCGGCTGAAACGGCCGCGGCTGTCCCCGGCGGAAGCGAATCGCCGTCAGGGCCGGCACCCCCGCCAGCAACGCCGGAACCAGCGACACCGCGAACAGGCTATCGAGCGGTTCGAAACGGCCGAATCGCCAGATCGCCCCGGGCGCCGCAATGATGACCGCGGCGGCTGGCAGCACGAACCACAGCAGAAGCCGCCTGCCCCGTTCCGCCGAATCGCCTGATTCGCCCAAAAGCGCCTGCAGCAGCCGTGTCACGCCAAACCAGCAAGCGAACCCCACGGCGGCGGCGAGCACCCAACGGCCGGCCAGGCCCGCCCAGCCGAGCATCGCACCCCCGCCGGGATTGCCTACAGCGCCCGTCGCCATGCCCACCAACGGGGCCAGCGGTCCCCCGCCTCGTGCCCCGAACCCCATCGCGGCAGAGGCCAGCAGCAGAGCGGTCCAGAACCCCAAATACACCATGCCGAGACGCAGCCATCCCCGCAAGGCCGCGGCCAGCGGCACGCAGGTCGTCAGCAGCAACGCCGCTGTGACAACGGCTCCCGCCGCATACAGGGCGAACAGCAGCGGAGAAGCGTCGCTGGGAGGCAGCACGTAAAGACGGGGGATCGGGTTGAGCGAGCCGAAACGCCCGAACCCCACAATCGTTGCATCGCTGACAGCGGCCACCAGCAGTTGCGGAGCCTGCCACAGCAGTTGCGCGATCAGCAGACCCAGGTAGCAGCTAGCCAGAGCCGCAAGCGGGAAGAGGACGATGCGGCCGAAACGGCGAGCCATAGTGGGGTGTGAGGAGCACACCGGGGTTGGGAGCCCAGACCCCTATCATCCTAGCGCCCTACCGTCACAGCCCGCCGACAGAATCTATCTCACTGATCCCAAACGCCAACAACCCTCGTCCGGCGCGAGAGTCTTGGTCCCCCAAGCTAAGCTGGAAGCGTAAGGGAAGCTTCCCGAGGTAGAGACAGGCGCTCCCGCCTGTCGGCGGGCGCGAAGTCGCCCGCCCGGTGCTGCAAAATAGGCGCGAGGTAAGTGACCAAGGAATTCGTCCCCCGGTTTCTGGGTCACGGATTCGGCGCTGGGTTGGGTTGGAAGGCGCGGGCGGGAGTGGGGCGGGCACGCTTCGAGCCGCCTCTTCGCGACGGCGACAGGCGAGAGCGCCTGTCTCTACCCCGGACGCAGCCGGCCACCGCCCCGCGCACCGCGACGCCGAGGCCGGCCGAAAACGAAGATCAAAAATCGACAAAACGAACCCAATCCCACCTTCTGGGACGGACGCGCCAATCCCTCCGGAAGAGCGAGGCGCTCCCGACTGGTGTACGGAAAATCGAGGCCGTCGCGGCCTACGCGAAGATCTTGTCGTGAACGACCCCGGCCACGTCGGTCAGCCGGAAATCGCGTCCGCTATAGCGGTAGGTCAGTTTTTCGTGGTTCAGGCCGAGCAGGTGCAGCACGGTCGCGTGGAAATCGTGGAGGTGCATGCGGTTTTCCACCGCGTGATAACCGAAGTCGTCGGTTTCGCCGTAGACGAAGCCCTTCTTGAGCCCCGCGCCGGCCATCCAGATCGTGTAGCCGTAGGGGTTGTGATCGCGGCCGTTGCCGCTTTCCGACACCGGCGTGCGCCCGAACTCGCCGGCCCAGATCACCAGCGTATCGTCGAGCAGCCCCCGCGCCTTGAGGTCGGTGATCAGCGCGGCGATCGGCTTGTCGACCTCTTTGGCGTTCTCGGTGTGCTTTTCGTAGAGGTCGGAGTGCTGATCCCACTTGTAGCTGTGCGTGCACTGGATATAGCGCACGTCGCGCTCGGCCAGCCGCCGCGCCAGCATGCACTGCCAGGCGAAATCGGCCGTCGTCGGGTCGTCGAGGCCGTAGAGCTTTTTGGTCTCTTCCGATTCCTTCTCCACCTCGAACGCTTCCGGCGCGCGCATCTGCATGCGGAACGCCAGCTCGAACGATTGGATGCGGGCGTCGAGCTGCGGGTCGTGCTTGTGCAGATCGGCGTGACGCCGGTTGATGTTCTGCAGCATGTCGAGCTCATAGCGCTGCTGCTCGGTCGACATCGTCTTGTTGAGCAGGTATTCGATCGGCTCGCCCTTGATGTCGTCGACCTTCAGTCCGGCGTGCCCGATGGCCGTGCCCTGGTAGGCGCCCGGCAGAAACGCCGAGCCCCAGTTTTTCGCGCCGCCGTGCGACAGCGCCGGCTTGATGGTGATGAACCCCGGCAGGTCGCGGTTTTCGCTGCCCAGCCCGTAGAGCACCCACGAGCCCATGCTCGGCCGCGTGAACGTGCTCGTGCCGGTGAAGGTTTGCAGCAGCGCCGCGCCGTGGTCGACGCCTTCGCCCACCATCGAGCGCACCATGCACAGCTCATCGACTACGTCGCGCACGTGCGGGAACAGGTCGCTTACCAGGATTCCGCTCTGTCCGCCGGGCCGGAACTCCCACTGGTTTTTCATCAGCGGGCCGGGCTTGCCGTCGGCGAACGCCAGCGGCCGCTTGATCGGCAGCGGCTTGCCGTTGTCTTCCACCAGCCGCGGTTTGAAGTCGAAGGTGTCGATGCTCGACGGGCCGCCGTGCATGAACAGGAAGATAACGCGCTTGGCCCGCGCCGGGAAATGCGGCGGCCGCGGTTCGAGCGGATTCGCGCTCGTCGTCGCCAGCATCGATTCCTGGGCGAGCAGACCCGCCAGCCCCAGATAGCCGAAGCCGCAGGCGGCCTCGCGCAGCATGGCCCGCCGGCTCAGGTTGCGCGGCGGCGTCGGGTGATACAGCGGCTTCCAATCCATAGCAACGGCCTCAATCCACGTAAACGAATTCGTTCGACGCCATCAGAATGCGGCACAGGCTCTGCCAGGCGTCCAGGTCGCTGACCGTGCTGAAGCGGCTCTTCAGTCCGGTCATATAGCTCAGCCCCGTGTCGATCTCTTCGGCGTCGGGCCGGCGGTTCAGGGTGCGCAGGTAGGCCTGCTCGACGCGCGCCGAGTCGGAAAGACCGGTTGCGTCGAGCAAAGCCTGCGCCACGTTGCGGGCGCGCTGGGTGACGAACTCGCTGTTCATCATGAACAGCGCTTGCGGCGCGACGTTGGTCGGAACGCGCTTGGCGACCGGAATCGTCGCGTCGCCGAAATCGAACAGGTTCAGCAAGGTCGGCAGGTTCGAGCGCCGCAGCGGCAGATAGACCATGCGGCGCGTCACGGTCGTGGGGTCGATGCTCAAGCGCGAATTGCTGTTCTCGCTGTCGGTGCCGAAGCCCGTCTGCATCGTGCCGCCCATCTCGAAATCGATCGAGCCGTCCACCGCCAGCAGGCCGTCGCGGATCTCCTCGACCGCCAGCCGGCGGCGGCTGAAATGCGACAGCAGCAGGTTCTCGGGATCCTGCTCGGCTTTCTGGGCGGTCGTCTCGCTGCTCATGCGGTAGGCGTTCGAATGCAGCAGCAGGCGGTGCATTTGTTTCACCGACCAGCCGCTGTCGACGAAGCGCCGCGCCAGGTAATCGAGCAGTTCGGGATGCGTCGGGCGGGCGCCCATCTTGCCGAAGTTGCTGGCCGTGGCCACGATGCCGTCGCCGAAATGCCACTGCCAGATGCGGTTGACCATCACTCGCGCGGTCATCGGGTTGCTCGGGCTGGCGAGCCAGTTGGCGAGTTGGAGCCGGCCGCTGCCGCTTTCGATCGGTGCCTGGTTCTCGCCGGCGACGATCGCCGGAAACGCCTTCGGCGCCGGCGCCCCTTTGCTGTGATAGTCGCCGCGAATAAAGATTGCCTGCTCGACGGGCTCGCCTTCCTGCACCGCGCAAGCCATGTCGGGCTCGGGCGGCGCGATGTCTTCGAGGTGCTTCAGCTCGGCCCGCAGCGCGCGCACCTTCGCCAGGCTCTCGGGCGGCAGCACGGCTTCCTCATCCTTCTCGCTCACCTGGAAAGGCCCGTTTTCGCCGTAGAACACGTCGTAGACGAACGCATCGGTCTCGCGGCTGAAAGTCCGCGGCTTCACCGGCATCACGCGGTCTTTGGCCGACTCGCGAACGCGCTCGCGAAACTCTTTCTGGCTGGCCATCCAGTCGGTCAACTGCTTCTGCGCGCGCTGCTGATAGTTCGCGGCGACCTGCCGCCACTGCTCCGGCTGCGCTTCGCGCCATTCCGCCAGGTACTCGCGCACGGGGTGGGCCGGCTTCAAATAGGCCACCCATTTGCCGAGCAAAGCCGCGTCGAGCTTGCGCTCGGAGGCCAGCGCGTCCACATCGCCCCCGTTGCTGTCGATCTCGCGCGCCGCGACCATGTAGTCGGCCAGCCGCGCATTGACGTCGAGATCGTGCTTTTCCAGATCCGCCGCGAGCGCCTCGTCGATATCGAGGTGCTTGTAGATGATCTTCAGACGGTGGCTCCTGAAATCGTCGTAAAGCTTCTCGGAGACCAGCGGCGTGTAGAGCATCTTCGAGACGTGCGTCGAGGGGTCCTCGAAATCGCGCGTGCTGGCGAAAATCGACACCATCGAGTAGTAGTCTTTGGTGCGGATCGGATCGAATTTGTGATCGTGGCAGCGCGCGCAGGCGACCGTCAGCCCCAGAAACGCCTTCGAGAGCACGTCGACCTGCTCGTCGTAGACGTCGTAGATCATTTTTTCCTTGTCCTGCTGCGCGAGCGCCTTCGGACCCAGCGCCAGAAAGCCGGTGGCGACGATGCCGCGGCGGTTGATTTCGGCGCCGTCCTGGGAAGGCAGCAGGTCGCCGGCGACCTGCTCGCGGACGAACTGGTCGTAGGGCAGATCGGAATTGAACGCTTCGATCACGTAGTCGCGGTAGCGCCAGGCATAGGGATAGCGATGGTCTTCGTCGTTGCCGGTGGAGTCGGCGTAGCGCGCGACGTCGAGCCAGTGGCGTCCCCAGTGCTCGCCGTAGCGCGGCGAAGCCAGCAGGCGTTCGACAACCTTATCGAAGGCCTCGGGCGAGTCGTCGGCCAGAAAGTCGCGAATCTCCTCGACGCTGGGCGGCAGGCCGGTGAGGTCGAAAGTGACCCGCCGCAGCAAAGTCATCTTGTCGGCCGGCGGCGCCGGTTCGAGCCCCTTCTCTTCAAGCTTGGCGAGGATGAAGCGATCGATCGGCGAGCGTACCCAGGCGGTATTCTTGACTTCCGGCGGCGCCGGGTCCTGCACCGGCTGGAAGGCCCAGAAGTTCTTTTGCTCCTCGCTGAATTCCTTGGTGGGCGCCGGCCGCTTCACCGCCGCGGCCTGATCGGCTCCGGGCCAGGCCGCGCCCAACTGCACCCAGGCGGTGATGTTGGCGATCTCTTCGTTGCTGAGCTTGCCGGTCGGCGGCATTTTCAGCCGCCCTTCGTAGCCGATGACTTCGAGCAGCTTGCTCTGTTCGGGATGCTCGGCGGAGACGATCGGTCCGCTGGCGCCGCCTTGCACGAATCCGGCCGCGGTGGTCAGATCGAGCCCCGCCGTCTTGAGGTTCGCGTTGTGGCAGACCTGGCACTTCTCGACCAGCACCGGCCGCACGTTCTTTTCGAACAGTTCCAGGGGATCGGCCTGCTGCGCCGGCAGCGTCGCGGCCAGCGAAACAGCCAACAGCAGCAAGGTCGGAGTCGTGCGCGAAACACAGTTCATAGAGCAACCAAGAGGGCGGAAATAGACCCCAGCAACCACGGTGAGGAATCTAACGGACATTGTAGCCGAATCCAGTTGTTAGCGATACCAGAAAATGACCAGACTCAGTGGGGCAGGGCTCCGGCCTGCCCAAAAGCGCAGCAAAACCGCATCTCAAGCCCGGGAAACGCACCCGCCAACCATCCGCATCCGAAGACCTTCGCGGAGAAGCACCATCGCGATAGCGGAGAACCACCCGCGCCGCCCCGATATCACCGCCGCCGGCCAGCGTCCCGCGTCACGTTGCTAGAATGGAGCGTCTATGGAAGCGGAAATTGGAATCATCGGCGGCAGCGGCTTGTACTCGATGCCGGGACTGACCTCGCTGCGCGAAGTGGCGGTCGAAACCCCCTGGGGCAAGCCCTCCGATCCCTACATGGTTGGGGAACTGGAGGGGCGCAAGGTTGCCTTTCTGGCGCGCCACGGCCGGGGGCATCGCATTATGCCCTCGAACCTCAACTTCCGGGCCAACATTCATGGGCTCAAGCAGCTCGGGGTGCGCTGGGTGTTGTCATTCAGCGCGGTCGGCTCGCTGCAGGAGAACCTGAAGCCGCTCGATTTCTGCATCCCCGATCAGTTTTTCGACCGCACGCGCGGCCGGGTGTCGACCTTTTTCGACGATGAGGTGGTGGCACACATTGGCTTTGCCCATCCGGTTTGCCGTGTGCTGGCCGATGTGGCGGAGAAGGCCTGCCGCACCGCGGGCGTGAAGGTGCATCGCGGCGGCACCTACTGCTGCATGGAGGGCCCGGCGTTTTCGACGCTTGCCGAGTCGAAGATCTATCGCAGTTGGGGGCTCGACATCATCGGCATGACGAATCTGCAGGAAGCCAAGCTGGCGCGCGAGGCGGAAATGTCCTACGTGACGGTCGCCATGGTGACCGATTACGACTGCTGGCACCCCGAGCACGACGCGGTAACGGTCGAGCAGATTATCGACTATCTGAATCAGAACGCGGCGCACGCGCAGGCCGTTGCCGCCGAAGCCGTCAAGAACGTCCCGGCCGCGCCGGGCCCGCACGATTCCGCGTTGAAAAACGCCGTCCTCAGCGACCTCAGTAAGCTCTCCGATGCGGGGCGGAAGAAGTACGGCGTGTTGTTGGGTAAGTATTTCAAATAGGTGCATGGCACCAGGATTTCGGGGGACCGCTACTGGGTTTGGTATCCGCCGTTTCGGGCCGTTCTGGCGTCAGCCGACCGGACTCGAGCGGAGCAGCCCAAGGCGGATTGGGCCAGGGTCCATCGGGCCAGGGCCGCCGCGGCGTTGCGTGGAGCGTTCGTTGCGCCATCGCTTTGCCGGACCGCAAACGTGTCCCCGTTGCGAGAGGTAAGGAATGTCATTGCTTGTAGTTGGATCGGTGGCCTATGACGGCGTTGAGACGCCGCACGGTAAGGTCGACCGCATGCTCGGCGGCGCGGGCACTTACATCGCGCTTTCGGCCAGTTTCTTCACCAAGGTCAACCTGGTGGGCATCGTGGGCGAAGATTTCAGCCCCGAGGACGAAG
Source organism: Terriglobia bacterium (assembly GCA_963824095.1). Lineage (GTDB taxonomy): Bacteria > Acidobacteriota > Terriglobia > Bryobacterales > UBA6623 > JBBDWJ01. The sequence goes on from CAWGNS010000008.1 coordinate 921,748, forward strand.
GCATCCTGCGCGACCGCGGCGTCGATCTCACGGGTCTTGAAAAAGTGCCCGGCAAATCGTTCTTCTGGGCCGGAGTCTACTCCGAGAACATGAACGAGCGGACCACGCTGACCACCGAACTGAACGTGTTCGCGGATTTCAACCCGACGCTGCCGCCCTCCTACCGCTCGGCGCCTTACGCCTTCTGTGGCAACATCCACCCCGCGCTGCAGAAGCAGGTGCGCGCGCAGATGAAGGCGCCCCGCTTCGTCGGCGGCGACACGATGAACTTTTGGATCGAGGGGACACCCAACGAGTTGGCGCAAACGATCCGCGAGTGGGACTTCCTGCTGATCAACGACAGCGAGGCGCGGCAGCTTTCCGGCGAGTATAACCTGCGCAAGGCGGCCCGCAAGATCATCGAGATGGGGCCGCAGACGCTGGTGATCAAGCGCGGCGAGTACGGCGCCATCCTGTTCCGGCCCGACGGCCATTTCGTGGCGCCCGGGTTCCTGCTCGAAGACGTTTTCGACCCGACCGGGGCCGGCGACTCGTTTGCCGGCGGATTCATGGGTTATCTCGCCGAGCAGGGTGTCTCCGAGCTCGACCAGGCTTCGCACCAGCACCTGCGGCGGGCGATGATCTACGGTTCGGTGATGGGTAGTTTTTGCTGCGAACAGTTTGGCGTGGGGCGCCTGCGCAAGCTCACCCGCGGGGAGATCGAAGCGCGGTATCAGGAGTTCAAGACATTCACGGAGTTTTGATGACCGGCGGCGCCGCAGCGGGGCGGCATGCGCAGCGCAAGCAGCGTTTCGCCAGAGCCGCGTTTCGTCACTCGGAGCCGCAACCGTGAGCTTGCGCTGAGACGCCAGACCGGGCAGTTGTCGCTGGGCTTGAGGCGCTGCATGCTTGGGCCAAGCCGCCAGCGCGGGCTTACGCCCGCGGCTCTGAGTGGGGCATCGCGCGATTGCATCGCTGAACGGTTTGTTCTCTGGCGGCGCGGGCGCCAAACCCCTATCCGCGTAAACCCTTATCTGTATGGAAATCCCTTTCACAAAAGCCCAGGCGGTTGGTAACGACTTCCTCGTCGTCGAGGCGGCGGAGTTGGCGGCGGCCGGCGTCGCTGACGGCGGACTGGCCGAGTTTGCGCGGGCGATCTGCGACCGCCACACGGGGGTTGGCGCGGACGGAGTCGAAATCGTCGACGCTGCCGCGCGAGGGTCCCGAAGCCGACGCCGCGATCCGGCTGTTCAACTCCGACGGCAGCGAGGCCGAGCTTTCGGGGAATGGCACACGATGCGTTGCGGCGTATCTTCTCAATCGCGGCCTGCCGAGCCCTCTACGCATCGCGACCGAGGCTGGAGTGAAATCGCTGCGTGTAGTCGAGCGCCGCGGGACCGTGTTTCAACTCGAGATGCGGATGGGCCGGCCGTCTTACCGGCCCGAGGATGTGGGCTGCCGGCTCGATATCGCGCTGGGCGGCCGCGAGGTCACGATTCTCGACGTCGGCAATCCGCAATGCGCCCTGTTGGTGGAGGATTTCGAGTTCGACTGGCGCGCCCTGGGCCGTGAGATCGAGTTGCACACGCGCTTTCCTCAGCGCACCAATGTCTCGTTCATTCGCGTGATCGACGCGCATCGCATCGAGGTGCGCTTCTGGGAGCGCGGCGCGGGCGAAACGATGAGCTCGGGGACGGGCTCGACCGGCGCGGTCGTCGCCGCGATTCTTGCCGGGCGGGCCGCAAGCCCGGTGACGGTCGTGACGCCGGCCGGTGAGATGAATCTGCGCTGGGAAGGCGAAGTGACGCTCGAAGGGCCGGCGCAACTGGTGGCGCGCGGACAGCTATCTGCCGGGCTGAAGGGGCCGGCCCGCGCCGTTCCCCGCAAACGAAAATCGCTCTACCGACAGCCTTCGTAGGACAACACAAAATAGCGTTGGTCGTCGAGATAGGTCTCGTGGTCGCTGCGGGTCAAGCGGTAGGACTGCGAGCGGCCGTCTCGAAATTTGAGGGACAACTCGGCCCAGGTTTTGCGAGGCACGATGTTCCAGGTGCCGCTTGGGTTGGCGGCGCCCTTGGCGGGGCGCTCGGAGACGGGCTGGGTGTTTGGATCGTAAACGAAGCTGCCATCGCCGCATAGGGCGTAGGCTCGGGTGCTGGTGTCGGCCCCGGCGCCGCGATTCTGGCCCTCGGCGGGCGCGTGCACCAACTGAAATCCGCTGAGGCGTTCCTTCCAGGTTTCGATCAGCTCTTGTGGGTCGGGATGGAACAGGCTCACACTGCGGGCGATCTGCGCGGCAACCTGGCTGAGCTCGGGCCACTGCTTGGGCGAGGTCACGGCGAATAGCAGCAAGCCACCGCCATCGGGCCGCAGATAACCGGCCAGTAGCCCGCGCACCTCATCCTTGTACAAAGACCCGCTGACGTCGACGAGTTTGCCTTCGCCCCCGGAGGTGTTGAGCTCGCTGGCGCCGCTCTCGGGCGTCAACTGCACGGTGCGGTCGCTGTAGCCGCTTTGCAGATTGCGGTCGAGTTGGGCCGCGGTCAGTCCGGGCAGCGATTTCAGCAGGATCAGCCCAGGAATGGTTCGAGAGCCCAGCAGGTAATAGCCGTCGCGGTATTTTCCCAACTCGAAGCCGCCGAACAGGTCGAGCGAAAAGCCTTCCTCATTGCGGACCAGATGGCCATCGGCAGAGCCAGGCAGGGAAGCGGTTTGCGCGCGGGCGGCCGGGGGTACGGAGAGTCCCAACAGACACGCCAGGGTAATTGCGGCTTGCAACATAGGTATGAAAGGAGAGGGGAAGCGGCGAGGGGCTTCGCCCTCTTCCTGAATGTTACCCCACCTGGTGGGTGGGTTCGTGCGGTGGTCACATGCGGGTGGTGGCAAGTCGTCCGTAGCGCAGGGCTGGTACTTTTCCAGACCTGCGGTTTTTCCTTCGCGTGGCGGATGGCGCTACCCGCCGCTGAGTCTGGAAATCCATCGGCCGCGCGGTTTTTCTTTACGGGACAGTCACCGCCCTGCGTCAATCTCGACCGCAGGTCTGGAAACCAGCCCTGCGCTACGGGATCCCGGTGGGCTGGCTACACCAGGCCGTGCTGGTCGCCGCAGACGTAGCAGTGAATGCCCAGACTCGCGGAAGGCGGCGAGCTTGGCCGCCAGGGCCAGCTTGGCGCCGGCGGCGTCGGGGGCGTAGGCCACCTGGATGTGGTTCGATTTGTGGCGCGCCATCATGCGGTCGCGGTCGATGCCGTAGGTCACCGCGTGCATGATGGGCCATTGCGGCGTGGTGATGCGCCAGCGCCGCTCGGTCTCCTGCTGGGGCAGCTCGACGGCCTTGGCGCACCCCAGGTCGGCTTGCAGCTTGCCGTCGGCGACGAAAATGCGGCTCCAGACGACTTCGCCCGGCTTGCTGACTCCTTTGATGGTGCCGCCGCCCAACGGGAAATACATCGGCGGTTGCCGCTCACTGACGGCGCCCTGATAGCCGCCGGCCAGGTGCTGCGGCGGCACCGAGCCGGAAATCTCGAAGACCCAGACGAATTCCTCTTTGCCGTCGACCGCGTAGGACTCGCCGTAGCGTAGGTCGTGCAGCGTCGTTTCGGGATCGAAGCCGAGGCGCGTCCAGACGCGGTTGGTGACGAGCGCGTCGAGTCCGGCGCATTCGTCGACTTCGTTGAAGTGCGGCAGCGCCTTGCCTTCATAGAGCACACGGCCGTTGCCGGCGGCGCGGACCGGCGGCCGGTCGACATTGTTCAGCAGGCCTTCCACCAGGTCCGAGGCCGCCGTGAGGTCTTTCAAGCCCTGTTGGTATTGGATGCCGATCGCATCGCAGCCGAAATCGTCGGCGATGCGCAGCGCGGCGATGTACATGCGGCACTGCTCGAGGATCTGGCGATCGGTCAGCTCGGTGGCTTCGTCGCTCCCGGTGTGGAACACCATGCCTTTGGCGTCGAGCCAGCCGCGGACTTCGCAGGCCTCTTCGTCGCCGACCTGCCGCATCGCGGCGTAGAGCGCCGACTGGCTCAGGCGCTCTTTGAACACGCCGGTCGGGTGCAGCAGCTCATCGGGGATGATGGCGTTGTACATGCCCATGCAGCCTTCGTCGAACACGCCCAGGATCGCTTTGTCGCGCTGCAGTTCGCTGGCCACCTCGCGGCCGACTGTCGACGCGTTGTGAGGGACCATGATGTCGGCGGCGTCGTGAACGTGCTTGATCGAGTGGGTCAACTTGCCTTGCTTGAGCCAACTCCGCAGGCCGTCGAGGAAAAACGCATCGCTGAAGTCTTCGCTCCACAACGTGCTGAAGGCGACGCCGGCTTTGCTCAGGCTGCCGTTGAGGTTGAGCATCCCGACCAGCCCCGGCCACTGGCCGCTCCAGTTGGCGACCGTGAGAATCGGCCCCTTGTGGGTGATCAGGCCATGCAGCAGGTGGTGGCTGTATTGCCAGACCGCTTCGACGACGACCAGCGGCGCTTTGGGGTCGATCTGGCGAAAGACCTCCATGCCGCGTTTCTGACTGTCGATAAAGCCGTGTTGCTTTTGCGCGTCGTAAGCGTGGCCCCGCACGACCTTGTGGCCCAGCTTTTCGATCGCCGCGATCAACTTGGATTCGACCTCGGCCTGCGCCGGCCAGCACATGCGGTTGGCCGATAGGCGTAGGTCGCCGTTGGCGATGAGAACGATATCAGTGCCCATTGGCTGAAATTGTAGACGACCGGTGGAGGTGGTTTCCACTCAGACCGACTCCGAAAGCGGCCGGCGGCGGCCGGCGGGCGGCGAAGAGTGGAACCTGGAGGGGGGCTCTAGACGTTTTGCGAAAGCAGTTGCGGGGGCACGAAGGGGTGCGGCGTCGCGGGTTCGCCGCCCTGGCGCAGCAGGCGCACCTGGTAACGGGCGATCGCCAGATGGGGAGCCTGCACGGCGCTGGCGGCATCCATCTCAAAGTCGGGAATCGCCGAGTCGGGGAAGCGCGCGGACCAGCCGTAGCGGCCTTCGTAGAACACCGGGCGGCCCATGCCCCACTGCTCGTAGGCGTTGGAGGCCAGCTCCACCTGGCTCTCGTCGAGACCCTCGGGAATGCCGGTGCCCTGGAAGAATTCGAGGTCCTGTTTCCATCGGGAAAGGCGGCCGACGAAGTCGGCGTTGGTCTCGCCGGCATCGCGAACCGGCATCTCCCCGAAGGCTTTGAGGAAATCCGCGGGTAGATTCTGCATCGCATATTTCGACATTGGACTGGCGGCCGAGACGGCCAGGGTTTGGTTCGCCCAAGGCGCATTTCCGGTGAACGGATTGACCAGCCACCATTCACCGCCGTATTCGGGAGGCGCCTGGCGGTAAGGGCCCGCCGGATATTTAGCGGAGTCGGGCACGTCGGCGAAATGGGGTGTTCCCGTGGAATCGTCGTCGGTGGCCGTGGCGGCGCTTTCGGCTCGAGGTTGCTGCAGGGGCGGCGCGGCGCTGGCGGGGGTCGGATCGAGGGGCGCCGCAGCGGCCGGGGCGGGGGAGGTTCCGACCGTCGGCGTGGGGGACGCGTCGCTGCGGAACGCCGTTGTTGGTGGCGCCGCTTCGGCGCTTGCCGCCGGGGCGGCCTTGCCAGCCGTCTTGCCTTGACCCGCTTTGAGGAATTCGGCGAACTCAACCGCCGGACGGTTGAGCGAGGCTGCTTTGTCCCACAAGCTCTCGCCGGCGGCGGGCAGGGCGCTGAAGCGGGCAAAAGGGTGGATCATGGCATTCTCCCGGTCGGGGTTGGTTCAAGGACAGCACGTCGGCGGCCACATGGCGGCGGTAGCGCCGGTCGCCGCGCGCGGTTTGGAAAAGCCTCAACAGGCGGCGGTTAGCGCCGGACAACCTTTGGACACAGCGCAGCGGCGGCGGCAGGTTTCTGTCACTGCGGCAAGAAATTGGAGGCGTTGGGGAAGGAGCGGAGAGCCCGAGCGGCCGCGGGGGTTGCGGCTGTAACTCCTCCGTTGCGGCGCTGTGCTACGTTTTAGGATCGGAAGCAATCATGAAAGTTCGTGGAAGCGCAACGTACGTCCGTTTTTCGCTGCTGATCGCCTTGGCCTGCGTGTGGGGACTTTCCCGGGCGGCGGAAACGGCCCCCGAACCCGAGTGGCAATGGTTCAAGGGCAACCTGCACACGCACACCATCAACAGCGACGGCGATAGCACGCCCGACGATGTGGCGCGCTGGTACAAGGAACACCGCTACAACTTCCTGGTGCTCACCGATCACAACTTTCTGACCGAGCCCGAGGGTCTCAACTCCATATTCGCGGCGCGCAACAAGTTCCTGCTGATCCCCGGCGAGGAGGTCACCGCCAAGCACGAAGAGAAGCCGATTCACATCAACGCGTTCGATATTCGCTCGACATTCTGCCGCTTAGCGGCGGCAGCGTCCTCGAGACGATTCAGAAGAACGTCGATCTGATCCGGCAGGCCGGCGGCATGCCTTCGCTCAACCACCCGAACTTTCATTGGGCGGTGCGCCCCGACGAGCTGCGCCAGATCCGCGGCCTGAAGCTGTTCGAGGTCTACAACGGGCATCCCACGGTGAACAACTGGGGCGGCGGCGGATTCGCCAGCCTCGACGAGATGTGGGACACGGTATTGACCGCCGGGCGCGACGTTTATGGCATTGCCGTCGACGACGCCCACTACTTCAAAGAGTTCGGCCCGCAGTATTCCAACCCCGGACGCGGCTGGGTGATGATCAAAGCGCACGAGCTTTCGAAAAGCGCCGTGCTCGACGCGTTGTCGAAAGGGGATTTTTACGCTTCGACCGGCGTCGAGCTGGAGGACGTCGAGCGGCTCGACAACGGACTGCGTCTCAAGATCGCCGAAAAGCCGCAGATCCGCTTCACCACCGAATTCATCGGAGCCGAAGGCAAGGTTCTGGAGCGCACCTTCGACAATCCCGCCGAGTACCACTTGAAGCCCGGCGACCGCTACGTGCGGGCGCGTGTGAGCGATTCCAATGGATGGCGAGCCTGGGTGCAGCCGGTGTTCGCGCGGTAGCTGTGTGGCACAGGCAAGCGCACCGGTGGGGTTTGGATCCAGGCGCGGGGTGCGGCGCCACGCCGCCGAGATTGCTTGAGGGCCCCACGGAAAATGCTGGTACAGCACAGACAGGATTGCCTGTGCTACTTGGGCAGGCCGGAGCCCTGCCCCACCGGTAGCGGGTTCCTCTCGAAGATGTATTCCTCTACGGGGCGCCCTTCGCGCAGGTGTTCCTGGATAATGCGCTCGGCGACTTCGGGCGTTACCGAGTGGTACCAGGTGCCTTCCGGGTAAACGACCGCAATCGGCCCTTTGCGGCAAACGCGCAGGCAGTTGACCTTGCTGCGATAGACGCACCCTTCCCCGGCCGCCATGCCCAATTCGGCCAGCCGGCTCTTCAGATAAGCCCAGCTCTGGTTGGTTTCCTCACACGGCGCGCACTTCGGCTTGCTCTGGTCGGCGCACAGAAAAATGTGACGTTGGTAGGGGCCGGTGGGCAGCGAGGGCTGCTCGCGGCCGGGATCGTCCGAGCGCTGTGATAGACTCTCGACCGAAGGCTCGTTGGGCATATCGGTCCGATCTTAGCGCGGATGGAAGCAGGCGCCAAGCCGTCGCCGTGCGGCCGGTAGTGTGCGCCGGTCGGGGAAGCGCTGTTTTCTCCACAACATGCGCTTCGAAGTCGCAGTACCATGAAGGAAACTTGTGAAGCGAGGCGCGAGTCCAAACAACAAGACGGGCGGGGCTGAGATTGCCCAGGGGAGCAGTGTTATGAAACGCGGTCGTGCGATATTTCTCACATTGTTAGCCGCTGTGGTCGTCATGGCGATGGCCGGCGAGTTCGGGTCGGCACAGACGCAGGGCCCCATCAACCCCGGTGCGCGGCGACCTCCAGGCCGACCTCCGGCTCCCGACGGCCCGGCCAGCGATGCGCCGGCGGAAATCCCCAGCACCAATCTGCCGCCGATCGAGACGAAACCGCGCCAGTCGATTCCCCAGGATCAGCCGCTGTTTTCGGCCGACACCAACGTCGTCAACGTCGACGTGGCGGTGGTGGACAATCACGGCAATTTCATTCCGCAGATCCCCAAGCAGCACTTCCAGATTCTGGAAGACGGCGTCCCGCAGCAGATCATCAGCTTCGGCCCATCGGAAGCGCCGATGACGGTCTGCCTGCTGATCGAGTTCAGCAACTTGTTCCAGCAGTATTGGTCGGAGACCTGGTATCAAACGCTGACCGCCGCCTACGGCTTCGTCGAAACGCTGCGCCCCGACGATTGGGTGGCCGTGGTCGCCTACGACCTCAAGCCCGAGATTCTCACCGACTTCACCCAGGACCGCCGCAAGATTCAAGAGGGCTTGCAGCGGATGCGTATCGCCGGCTATTCCGAGTCGAATCTGTTCGACGCCCTCACCGACATGTGCGAGCGCATGAAAGACATCGAGGGCCGCAAGTCGATCATTCTGATCTCGTCGGGCCTCGACACCTTCAGCAAGATCACCTTTGGCAAGGCGCGCCGCATCGTGCAGGAAGCGGGCGTGACCGTACACTCGATCGGGCTGATGCAGGCACTGCGCGAATGGTATGACGCCCGCGGGGCGATGGGGCCGATCCAGCGGTTGGACTTCTTGCAGGCCGACAATCAACTGCGTACGTTCTCGAGCGAGACCGGCGGCCTGTCGTTCTTCCCGCGCTTCTACGGTGAGTTCCCCACGATCTTCCAGACGCTGAACTACACGATCCGCAACCAGTATTCGATCAGCTACCAGCCGACCAATGTCAAGCGTGACGGCACGTTCCGCGAGATCGAGGTGCGGCTGATCGATCCGGAGACCAACAAGGAGCTACGGATCACCGACCAGAAGGGCAAGCGGGTCAAGTACAAAATCCTCGCAAAAAAGGGCTACTACGCGCCGCGGGAAGTGGAATAAGCGGCGCGCTTACCGTTTGCGGCGAAGGCCGCGCGGACTCCTGATTCCGCGGTTGGGACGGCTCCGCCGCCCGCCAAAGCGTAACGCAATTCGCTGATGGAAGATGGCGCTTGCGAACGGCTTGCGGCGCAAACGCGCAAGGCCGCCGGCGATGCCCAAATGCACGGGGTTGTCAAGCATTCGATCTTCCGAATTTAGAGTAAGATCGGAGCGCGTTGACAGTTTTGTTGCGGCGCTGTTACTCTGACCCAGCCTTGTTCGTTTGTGTTCCTTAGCAAGACTTCTCAACGATGCAGCAACTCCCTCATATTCTATTGATCGATGACAACCGCCATGGTCTGATGGCACGGCGAACTCTGCTCGAGGAGGCCGGTTATCGCGTCGACACGGCGCGAGACGGCAACGAAGGCCTGGAGAAGTTTTCGGCGGCCGCCTTCGACGTGGTCGTGACCGATTTCCGCATGCCGCACGCCGGCGGCGCGCAGGTGTTGCAGCGCGTGCGCGAGATCGATCCGCGGATTCCGGTGGTGATTCTCTCGGGCTACGTCAAGTTGCTCGGGTTGACCGAAGAGTCCACCGGCGCCGACGTCGTGTTAGCCAAGGGGCCGGCCGAAGCGCAGGAACTGGTGCGCGTGGTCGCGCGCTTGCTGCGCAAGAAGAAGCCGGGCTCGCAGCGCGGCCGTTCGAGCCGCGGCAAGAGCGCGGGCGCGGCCGGCTAAGGCCCGCCGGCGTTTGCGACTTGCGTACGTTTGAGGCCTGGCATAGCGCACGCGCTGCACTTTTCGACTCGCGGCCTTTCCTGCTACTTTCAATCCAACGGCAAGGGCAGGCCGAGGGCCCCGCCCCAACTTGAACCCTTACGGAGGCATTCATGGCGGTCCAGATTACTTGGCTGGGGCATTCCACGTTTACGATCCGGCTGGAGGGGGGCGAGGTGCTCCTGATCGACCCCTGGCTGGAGAGCAATCCGAAACATCCTCAGGGCTTTTCGCTCGACCGCGTGGACGCGCTGTTGCTGACCCACGGCCATGGCGATCATACGGCCGACGCGGTTGCGGTGGCGAAGAAGTTCCAGTGCCCGGTCGTCGCGATCTATGAGATCTGCCAGTGGCTGGGAACCAAGGGCGTCAAGACCGCGGCGGCGATGAACAAGGGCGGCAGCCAGACCGTGGCCGGCGTCAAAGTGACCATGACGCACGCCCAGCACAGCAGCATGATCGAGGACGGCGGGCAGTTCATCTACGCCGGTGAAGCGGCGGGCTACGTTCTGCGGTTGCCCGACGGCCGGGCGCTCTATCATGCCGGCGATACCAATGCGTTCAGCGACATGCAGTTGATCCACGAGCTTTACGCGCCGGAGCTGGCGATGCTGCCGATCGGCGACGTGTTTACGATGGACCCGCGCGAGGCCGCGCTCGCCTGCCGCTTCCTGCGGCCCAAGACAGTGATGCCGATGCACTACGGCACGTTCCCGGCCCTGAGCGGTACGCCCGAGCAGTTGCGGGAGTCCCTCGGCCAACGGCCGGAGACGAAGGATATCGAGGTGGTGGCGCCCAAGCCGGGCGAAGTTTTTACGTGGTAAGCGGCTGCTACCTACATGCGGCAGGCGGCCGAAAAGTGTAGCGGACAGGCGGGAGCGCCTGTCTCTACGGTTGCAGAGACAGGCGATTGATCAAGGTCGCTACGTAGGCCGCCCCGAAGCCGTTGTCGATATTCACCACGGCGACGTTGCTGGCGCAGCTATTGAGCATCCCCAGCAGCGCCGAGAGCCCGCCGAAGCTGGCCCCGTAGCCGACACTGGTCGGCACGGCGATGACGGGCACCGAAACCATGCCGCCGACGGCGCTGGGCAGGGCGCCTTCCATGCCGGCGCAGCAGATGATCACCCGCACATCGCGCAGCCGGTCGAGGTTCGAAAGCAGGCGGTGAATCCCGGCCACCCCCACGTCGTAGATCGTTTCGATCTCGTTCCCCATCACCTCGCAGGTCACTTGGGCTTCCTCGGCCACGGGGATGTCGCTGGTGCCCGCGCACAAGATGCCGATCTTGCTGTTGGCAAGGACCTGGCGATCGCCCCAGACGCGCAGCGCGCCCGAGCGCGGGAAGTATTCGGCGTCGGGCGCGATGGCCTTGACGGCCGCCGCCATGGCGGCGTCGGCGCGCGTCACCAACAGGTTTTTCGAACGCTCCAGCAGCTTCGTGGCGATCGCGACGACTTCCTCGACGGTCTTGCCGCGGCCCAGCACGACTTCGGGCATACCGTGGCGCAGGGCGCGATGGTGATCGACTTTGGCGAAGCCGAGGTCCTCGAACGGCATGTGCGCCATCTCGCGCACGGCGTCATCGGGCGTGCACGATCCGACGCGTACGTCTTCGAGGAGCTTGCGTAGCCTTTTTTCGGTCATGTCCTGCGAGGATAGCTAAAAGCGTAGCTGGTCGCCAATCTTGAGGCCCTGCGCGGCGGCCTGGCCGGCGGCGATCTCGAGCACGAATTGCGCCGGAGCGTTCCCGCCGACGGTGGGGCAGTTGTCCCGCAACTGCGCCGGGCAGGGCGGCGTATCGGCCGCAATCTCGACGATTTCGTGCTTGGCGTTCAGCCACAGGATGTCGAGAGGGATCTTGGTGCGGAACATCCAGAAGGAACGCTCGGCCTCTTGCATGAAGACGAACAGCATGCCCGCGTCGGTATCCAGCTTCTCGCGGAACATCAGCCCGCGGGCCTGGTCGAGGATGTTCACCGCCACCTCGGCGCGGATCGCTTTGCCGTTGGGGTAGGTAACCTGCATGGTTCCCAGGCCGGACGCCGACCCGCTCTCGGCGGGCGGCTTCGAGCAGGAAAACGACGCCGCGCAGAGCAGCCCGGCCGCGAGCAAAGCTTTCGGAAAATTGGGTTGGATCATGGACAGTGGCGCAGGCCTCCGGCCTGTGCAAAAACCCTGGAACCAAAGCATAGCGTCGAGCCAGGCACGGTTTACCCGTACCCGGTTGCCGCTAGACGCTGCGGATTGGGCAGGCTGAAAGCCTGCCCCACTGGCTCTGCCGGGCCGCGCGGGCTTAGTACTCCAGCAGGCGCTCGGCCGCCACGCGGACGTCTTCGACCGCGGGCAGCACTTCAAGCTCCAGGTTCATCGCGGCCGGCACAAAGCAATCTTCGGCGCCGACGCGGGCGACCGGCGCATCGAGCCAGTCGAAACAGGCGTCGGAGATCCGCGCGGCAACTTCGGCGCCGAAGCCCATCGTCACGGTGTCTTCGTGGGCGATCAGCACACGGTTGGTCTTCTTAACGCTTTCGAAAACCAGTTCCTGATCCCAGGGAATGATTGAGCGCAGGTCGATCACCTCCACCGAGTAACCCTTCTCTTCGAGCTCTTCGGCGGCCTTGAGCGCCAGATAGACGGTGCTGCCCCAGGTGACGATCGTGAGATCTTCGCCGGGGCGGCGGATGCGTGCTTTGCCGAGCGGAATCAGGTAGTTTTCGTCGGGCTCGGGTGTGCGGGCGTCCATACGACGGTAGAGTCCCTTGTGCTCGAGAAACAGCACCGGGTCCTCGCAGCGCGCCGCGGTTTTGATGAGCCCCTTGGCGTCGGCGGCGCAGCTCGGGTAGATCACGTACCAGCCCGGGATGTGCGCGTAAAACGCCTCGATGTTGGCCGAGTGCCACGGCCCGCCCTTGATGTAGCCGCCGCAGGCGACGCGCACGGTCATCGGGCAGCCCCAGGTGCCGTTGCCGCGCCAGCGCAGCGTGGCGATCTCGTCGCGCATCTGCATGAAGCCGGGCCAGATGTAGTCGGCGAACTGAATCTCGACGATCGGTTGGTAGCCGCCGGTGGCCATGCCGCTGCCGATACCCACAATGGAGGCCTCGGCCAGCGCGGAGTTGACGACGCGTCCCGGGAAAGCTTCGCCCAGCCCGCGCGTAACGCCGAACACGCCGCCCTTGGGGTCGCCGATATCCTCGCCCCACATCACGATCTTGGAGTTGCGCTGCATCTCCTCGCGCAGGCCGCGGTTGATCGCCTGCACCATGCTGATGGGTTCTTCGGAGAGGAAATTCGGCTCGCTTTCTTCGGTGACGGGGAGGTTTTTCGAGAAGACATTGGCGAGGACATCGAAGTGGGTGGGGTAGGGGTGGGCATCGGCGGCTTCGGCCGCCTCGTCTACCTCGACCTTGATCGACTCGCGCAGCGCCTTGATTTTTGCCTCGGTGATCAGCTCATGGCGCAATAGATACTTTTCGGTTTGCAGGATCGGATCGCGGTCCTGCATGGCGTCGATCTCGGCGTCGCTGCGGTATTTACGCTGATCGTCGGAGGAAGAGTGCGAGTCCAGCCGGATCACGTTGCACTCGATCAGCGCCGGCCCGTCGCCCTTGCGGATGCGCTCGATCAGCGGCGGCACCAACTGGTACATCGGCTCGAACCAGGTGCCGTCGAGGTGATAGACCGGCAGCCCGAAGCCCTCGGCGATCTGATGGATCTTCGAGGCGGTCTGGAAATGCTGCGGGACGCTGATGGCGTAGCCGTTGTTCTGGACCACGAACAGCACCGGCAGCTTTTCGCGGTGCGCCCAGTTGAGCGACTCGAAAAACTCGCCCTCGCTGGTGGCGCCCTCGCCCGAGGAGACGTAGACCACCTGGTCGGTGCCGTCCTGCTGGCAGGCTTTGGCCATGCCCACCGCCGGCAGATATTGGGTGCCGGTGCAGGCGGTCTGCGCCACCAGTTTCAGCTCGCGCGACGACCATTGCTCGGGCATGTTGAGCCCGCCCGAGTTGGGGTCGCCTTCGCGGTTGAGCATGCCCAGAAAGACGTCTTTGAGCGGCATGCCGAGCGCGACGGCCACACCCTTTTCGCGGTAGTAGGTGTAGAACCAGTCATGTTTGGGCCGCAGCAGGATCGACATGCCGACCTGGACCTTTTCGTGGCCGCGCGTCGAGGCGTAGAAAGTCACCTTCCCCTGGCGCACAAACACTTTCAGGCGCTCCTCGACGTAATAGACGCGGAGCATCTTTTCGTGTAGCTCCAGCGTGATCTCGTCGGGTACGATCCGCTCCTGTTTTGAAGGTGGCTTTTCCAAGGACGTTCGAGCCATAGGTTCCCTGTTCCTTTGTGATCCTTCTGTCTGCATCATCGCTCGCGCCGCGACACTCCCGGGCGCGAACGTTCCCCGGCCCACAACATTTCCTCCGCCGGGTTTGCGTTCCCGTTCCCGGTTGGAGGAGGTAACTGTTCAGGTCGTAGCGGGTTGTGAGCGCTCACCCCCGGAAGCCATTCCGAGCCGCCGCCTGCCGGGCGAGCCTACTACTGGGCGGGCCGGAAAGGCCCTTGTCCTTAAGATAACCCATCAGGCCGCTGGGGGGAAGCCAGGGGCGGGGCGGCCCGGGTGGGGGCCAACCAGGCCCCCGTTAGGGCAGGGCTTGGAGCCCGGTAGCGCAGGGCTGGAGGTTTTCCAGACCTGCGGCAGTTCCCGCCGTTGGGGAAGGGGGCGGCGGCCCGGCGGGGCGCGCCACCGGGCGGATGGGATGGCGCCGGGATTGGCGCGGCATCGGGGATTGGGCGCCGCTTTGCTGAGACCGCAGGTCTGGAAAAGCACCAGCCCTGCGCTATGGGGGCTCGGTTGGCTCGGGGCGCGGCGGCGCGGATCGGGGCCGGTTTGCCCTGTGCTATCTTGGATAGCGGACTTTCGCCCCCGCCGATGAGCACCATCCAGTTGAAATCGCAGTTGATGACCGACTCGGAAATCGACCGCACCCTCGTTCGCCTGGCCCACGAAGTGGTGGCCAAAAACGACAGCTTCGAGCGGCTGGTCATCGTCGGGATCCGGCGCCGCGGCGCGGTGCTGGGCGAGCGGTTGGGCGCCAAGATCGAGGAACTGGAAAAGAAGCCCATCCCGGTGGGAACGCTCGACATCACGCTCTATCGCGACGATCTCACGATGGTCGCCGAGCAGCCGGTGGTCCACGGCGCACAGCTTCCTTTCGCGCTCGACGGCAAAGACGTGATCCTGGTCGACGACGTGCTCTACACGGGCCGCACCACGCGCGCCGCGCTCAATGCGTTGTTCGACAACGGCCGGCCGCGTTCGGTGCAGCTGCTGACCTTGATCGACCGCGGCCACCGCGAGTTGCCTATCGAGGCGCGTTTCGTGGGGCGTTTTGTCTCGACGGCGGACAACGAGATCATCGAGGTCAAGGTCCAGTCGATCGACGGCGACGAACGCGTGCTGCTGGTCGAGAAGGTGGATTAGGCGGCGCGGACCAGGCGAAGAAAGTAACCCGGGTTGAGCCAGTCGTTGACAGACACACCGAAAAGCGCGCCGTCGGCCGCCGCCAAGGCCCGAGCAAAACCCATGGCCCGTAGTCTTCTTGGTATCGAAGGGCTCAGCCGCGAAGAAATCGAGTGGCTGCTCAACAAGGGCCGCCAATACAAGCCGATGCAGGCGCAGTCGGTGAAGAAGCTCGATACGCTGCGCGGCCGCACGATCGTCAACCTGTTCTTCGAGCCTTCCACGCGCACGCGCACCAGCTTCGAGATTGCTGCCAAGCGGCTGGGCGCCGACACGGTGAGCATTTCGGGTGATGGCTCGAGCATGTCGAAGGGCGAATCGCTGGTCGATACGCTGAACACGCTTTCGGCGATGCGGCCCGACGCGATCGTGATGCGGCATTCGGCCTCGGGCGCTCCTCACTTTCTGTCGCGGTTTCTCTCGACGCCGATCATCAACGCCGGCGACGGCCAGCATGAGCACCCTACACAGGCGCTGCTCGACGCGCTGACCATCCTGGACTACCGCAAGAGCTTGGAAGGGCTGCGGGTGGCCATCATCGGCGACATCGCGCATAGCCGCGTGGCGCGCTCCAACGCCCATTTGCTGTCGAAGTTCGGCTCGAAGCTGGTGCTCTGCGGCCCGGCGACCATGCTGCCGCCGCCACTGGCGCAACTGGTGCCGGGCGTGACCCTGACCACCGATATGGAAGAAGCGGTGAGCGGCGCCGATGTAATCATGATGCTGCGCGTGCAGCTCGAGCGCCAGAACATGCTGAGCTTCCCCAAGAACGAGTATTTCCAGTTCTACGGGCTCAACATCGAGCATTTGAAACTGGCCAAGCCCGACGCGATCGTGATGCACCCGGGGCCGATCAACCGCGGCCGCGAGCTCTCCTCGGAAGTGGCGGATTTCCCGCGCTCGGTGATTCTGAATCAGGTGGAAAACGGCGTGGCCGTCCGCATGGCGGTGCTCGAACGCACTTGCGTCGAGTAGCCCGGGTCGTGTGGGGATGGGACAGGCAATCCTGCCTGTCCGGCGCAGCTCGGCCGGCACAGCTTGGGCAGCCTTGCAGAAGCAGTAGGCCGCGGCAGGAAAAGAAACAGACAGGATTGTCTGTTCCACGAACATGGCACGATTGCTGATTAAAAATGGCCGTGTGATCGACCCGGCTTCGGGCCTCGACGCGCGGCGCGACGTCCTGCTCGAAAACGGCCGGGTGGCCGCGATCGAGCCGCATATCGAAGCCGGCGACGCCGAGCAATACGACGCCTCGGGCGAGATCGTGGCGCCGGGCTTTCTCGATATCCACGTGCATCTGCGCGAACCCGGCATCGAGCACGCCGAGACGATTGAAACCGGTTCCAAGGCGGCGGCGGCGGGCGGCTTCACCTCGATCTGCTGCATGCCCAACACCTCGCCGGTGAACGACAGCCCCACCGTCACCAGCTTCATCGTCGAGCGTGCCCGCCGTTATGCGCCGGTGCGTGTGTTCCCCATCGGCGCGATCACCAAAGACAGCGACGGCGAAAACCTGGCCGAGATCGGCGCCATGCGCCTGGCCGGCGCGGTCGCCATCTCCGACGACGGCAAGCCGGTGATGAACTCGCGGGTGATGCGCCGCGCCATGGAATACGCCGGGTCGTTCGACATGACCGTGATCGACCATTGCGAGGACCTCAACCTCAGCCTGGGCGGCGACATTCACGAAGGCGTGCAGTCGGTGCGGCTGGGGCTGCGCGGCATCCCGGGCAGCTCCGAAGACGTGATGGTGGCCCGTGACATCATTCTGGCCGAGAGCCTGGGGGCGCGCGTCCACATCGCGCATATCTCCACAGCGCGGTCGATCGAAATGGTGCGTGAAGCGCGCGCGCGCGGCTCGCGGGTGACCTGCGAAGTCACGCCGCACCACTTCGCGCTCACCGACGCCGACATCGCCAGCTACGACAGCAACTACAAGATGAAGCCGCCCCTGCGCAACCATTGCGACATCGACGCCGCGATCGCGGGCATCGTCGACGGCACCATCGACGCCATTGCCACCGATCACGCGCCGCACACCGGCAATTCCAAGATGCAGGAGTTCGAGCGCTGCCCCTTCGGCATCACCGGCCTCGAGACGGCCCTGGGGCTGTCGCTCGAAAAGCTTTATCACCCCGGCAAGATCGATCTGATGCGGCTGGTCGAGCTGTTTTCGAGCGGCCCGGCCCGCGTGATGGGGCTGGAAGGCGGCAAGCTCAGCGTCGGCGGGCCCGCCGACGTCACCGTATTCAGCCTCGAACGCGAATGGCTTTTCGACGTCAACAACACGCTGTCGAAGAGCAAGAACTCTCCCTTCGACCAGCGTCTCTTCCGTGGCGGCCCGAGCGCCACCGTCGTAAACGGTACACTAGTGTGGGAACATCGACAGGGTCTCCTCAACGGCCGCCACACCTGGTGACAGGAAATCCCACCTGAGACGGCGGCCCATCCCCGGGTGCAACAAGTGCCGGGAACCCCACGAATCGTGGGGCCCGCCGAATGCCTTGGAAATCCAACGCGCCCCGGGGTTGAGTGAGTACCCTGGGGTCTAGCGAGAATCCCGGGGACCCAGGGGAGCCCGGGAAGACGAGACCGCCGGAAAGCCAACCGGGCGAACTCTCCCCGCCCGGCTCGCGACTCGCCCGAACAGCGGCAGGCTCGCGCCCCGCCTACAGACCCAACGAGAACAGAACGCCATGAAGCCTTCACAAATCCGCAATATCATCCTGCTCGCGCTGGCCTTTCTGCTGATTGCCGGCTCGCGCACGATCGCCAATTTCGTCATCGACTACCAGTGGTGGAAGGAGTTGGGCCAGACCCAGACGTGGTTCAGCATGCTGGGCTACCAGATCTTTCCGGCCGTGGTGGCGGCGATCGTCGCCTGGCTGGTGCTGCTGTGGGCGCACCGCAAAGGCGTGCAGTTCGCCGCCGCCCCACTGTCGCGCTACCGCTGGTATTCGAGAATCGCGCCGCTGGTGCTGGCGGTGCCGGCGATCGTTTTCATCGGGGCCTCGGTCGATTCGTGGACGGTGATGGCCTTTGTCGGCTCCAACGGGATCACGATTCCGCCCGATGCCTGGATTGACCCGGTATTTGGCAAGCATCTGTCGTTCTTTCTTTTCAGCCTGCCGTTCTTCTATCTGCTGCTGCGCTTCGTGTTCGTAACGGCGGTGTTCGCCGTGCTGGTGTTTTGGGCGACGGGCCGCGGCTGGCAGCTTTTCGACCGGCTCACGCGCTTTCGCGAGGCGGGCGGCGCGATGGAGGAATTCGACCCCGGGCCGAATCCGCTACTATTGCCCGGCGCCACCAGCACCAGCTTCGCGCGCATTCTGGCTTCGCTGGCGCTGGTCGCCGCCGCGGCCTGGTTCTTCCTGGGGCGCTACCAACTACTGATGAATCAGCACCCCTTCATGACTGGCGTCGATTACGTCGACGAAAACGTCACGCTGCCGCTGCGCTGGCTTGTGATCGCGGCGCTGCTGGTGGCCGTTCCGCTGGTGTTGACGCGGCGCGTCAAGATTGCGCTGGGCGTGGTGGTGGTCTCGCTGGTCGCCAACGCTTTGGTTCCCAGCGTGGTCGCCTCGATCTTCGTCAAACCCAACGAGCTGTCGCTCGAACGGCCCTACATCGAGCGCCACATTGCCGCGACCAGCGAGGCTTTCGGCATTTCCAAACACGCGCAACAACTCGAGTTTCCCACCTCGCCGGTCGAGCAGCTCGGCGCCGAGACCGACCAGACCCTGGTCGACAACATCCGGCTGTGGGACTGGCATGCCTTCAAGGACACCATCACGCAGATCCAGGCGCTGCGCCCCTACTACCGCTTCAACGACATCGACATCGACCGCTACACGATCAACGGCAAGCTCAAGCAGGTGCTGTTGTCGGCGCGCGAAGTCGACGTCAACCAGCTTCCCGCCGAAACGCGCGCCAGTTGGCCGATTCGCAACCTCTCTTACACGCACGGCTACGGCGTGGTGATGTCCGAGGTGAATCGCACCACCGAAGACGGCTTGCCGGTGCTTTTGATCCAGGACGCGCCGCCGGAAATCAAGATTCCCGACATCAAGCTGACGCGGCCCGAAATCTACTACGGCGAGGTGACCCACGAGCCGGTGTTCGTCAATACCGATCAGCCGGAATTCGACTACCCCTCCGGCGACCGCAACATCACTTCCAGCTACGAGGGCAAAGGCGGGTTTCCGATCAACAGCCTGTTCCTGCGGCTGGCGGCCTCGGTGAGCCAGGGCGAGTACAACATCGTGCTCACACGCTATCTCAACGAGAACAGCCGCATGATGCTCTACCGCAACGTCAGCCAGCGGCTGGAGCACCTAGCCGGGTTCATCAATTGGGATCCCGACCCCTACGTGGTGATCACCGACGAGGGCCGCGTGGCCTGGATGGTCGACGGCTATACCTCTTCCGACCGACATCCTTACTCGGCCAGCGTCGGCGTTTCCGACTTCGGGCGCACGATCAACTACGTGCGGAACTCGGTGAAGGCGGTGGTCGACGCCTACGACGGCACCACCACGCTGTATATCTTCGACGAGGAAGACCCCATCATTCAGGCCTACAACAGCCTGTTTCCCGGCTTGTTCAAGAGCAAGGCGGAGATGCCGAAGTCGCTGCGGGCGCACGCGCGCTATCCCGAGGGGCTGTTCCAGATTCAAGCCGAGATCTACCGCATCTTTCACATGAAAGACCCCGAGGTGTTCTACACCAAAGAGGACGTCTGGGACGTCGCGCAGAGCCTCAGCGGCGACACGGGCCGCGCCGCGCCGATGAGGCCGACCTATATCGTGGCCAGCCTGCCCGGCGCGGAAGGGCCGGAATACCTGCTGATGTTGCCGTTCACGCCACGCGGCAAAGACAATTTGATCGGCTGGATGGCCGCGCGCTGCGACGGCAACAAGCTCGGCGAGTTGTATTTCTTCCAGCTTTCCAAGCAGCAGCTCGTCTTCGGCCCCAACCAGATCGAGTCGCGCATCAACCAGGAGGAAGACATCGCCCGCGACCTCACGTTATGGAACCAACAGGGTTCGCGCGTGCTGCGCGGCGACATTCTTGCGCTGCCGGTGGAAAAGAACTTCCTCTATGTGGAGTCAATCTACATTCAGGCCGAAACGGCGCGCATGCCGCAGCTGCGCAAGGTCGTGCTGGCGCTGGGCAACCGGCTGATCTATGAAGATACCTTCGAGGAAGCGCTGAACCAGCTCAGCAGAGGCGGCCTACATGCCACGGAGGTGTCCTCCGCCGGCTCGGGCGCGTCTCCACCGGGCGGCGCCGTCGCCGGCGCCGCGGACCAGGGCCAGCCCGCCACCGCGGCCAATGCACGCATGCGTGAGGTTGCGACGCGGCTGCGCCAGCTTCGCCAGCAGGCGGAGGATCTTGCCAAGCAGCTACAGCAGGTGGAGAGCGACCTGCAAAAGTAGCGTTGACCGCCGAAGGATTGCCGGGTAACGGGTCCGTGCACTGCCGACGTCTCAAGCGTGGGTGGCGCGGGCCTGCGGCCGGCAGCGTCGACGTC
This sequence comes from Terriglobia bacterium, assembly GCA_963824095.1. GTDB lineage: Bacteria > Acidobacteriota > Terriglobia > Bryobacterales > UBA6623 > JBBDWJ01. Next base: position 942,467 of record CAWGNS010000008.1, read on the forward strand.
GAGTCGATGTTTTTCACGCCGGGCGCCATTGGCTTGCAGCGGGAACGGCGACGGCGCGCCAAGCAAGCAGAACGTCGACGGGAAATCGACGCCGCCGGCCGGGCCCGCGCCACGGCGAAGATAGCAACCGCACCTGGGAGACGCCGCCCGTCCCCACGGTCTGCGATAATCGATTCGAAAAGGATTTCGCCATGACCATCAACCGACGCGCTTTCGTGCAATGCTCGCTTGCCGGCCTCGCCGCCGGACTGGCCGCGCCCGCGCTCCGAGCCGGCCACAAGACCCAATTCCGAATCGGCGTCACCGATTGGAACCTCCATCTCAGCTCCCAACCCGAGGCCGTTGCGATGGCCAAAAAATGCGGCTTTCAGGGTGTCCAGGTTGCGCTTGGGCGCAAGCTGGTCGATGGCAAGATGCCTCTCGACAATGCCGAGTTGCAACAGACCTACCTCTCCGAGGCCAAAAAACACGGCATCGCGCTGACCTCCACCTGCATCGACCGGCTGCATACCAACTACCTCAAAAACGACAAGCTCGGCCAGAAGTGGGTCAGCGATGCCATTCGCATCACTAAGGCCATGGGTCTCGAAGTGATCCTGCTGCCGTTCTTCGGCAAGGGCGCCCTGAAAACGCATGAAGAGATGGACCACGTCGGCGACGTGTTGCGCGACCTCGGCGCCGAAGCCGAAGCCGCCGGTGTCATCCTCGGCCTGGAAGACACGATTTCGGCCGAGGACAATGTCCGCATTATGGAGCGTTCGCGTTCCAAGGCCGTCTGGACCTACTACGACATCGGCAACTCGACCGAGATGGGCTTCGACCCGGTCAAGGAGATTCGCTGGCTCGGCAAGCCGCGCATCTGCGAGGTCCACATCAAGGACAACCCCCACTACCTCGGGCAGGGCAGCATCGATATCGATGGGGTGGTCAAGGCGCTGGCGGATATCGGCTTCGACCGCTGGACGAACCTCGAGACCGACACGCCCACCAAAGACACGCTGGCCGACATGAAGAAGAACCTGGCGTATTTCGAAGCCCGCATCGACGCGAACAATCGCGCGGCGTAGCGGCCGCCGCCCGGCGGGATGGCTTGGGAACAGGTCCGGGTGGGGGCGTGCCGCGCCCCCGCCGTCAGGCCAGCGACGCGTTTCCCGCGATTGCCCGGCCGCTTGAGAATCTCGTCGGAGCGGGCCATGCGCCGTCCCCGGCTGGGTGAGGCGGCCGGCACACCTTCCATGGCAAGCGCAGCCGCACCGGGATCCCCGCAGCGCCAATCCCCCTGGAACCCGCTGCGCTGCGGATCGACCCCACTACCTCAGCAAATTCTGTTGGCCGCCAAGCTGGTTGCGGTCTTCCTGTTGGCGCACTCGATCGAGCGCTATGGCAACGCATTCCCTTTCGGTTCGCATTCCTTGTCGCCGGATCCGGCATCTGCGCTGGAAGCCCTGGGATACGCCGCGCGGGGACTGTCTGTGGTGTTCGCGCTGCTGTTGCTTTTCAACGTGGGCGTGCGCTGGATGTGCGCGGCGCTCGGCCTGGTGGTCGTCGTTGGTTTTGCCCTGAACGGCGGGGACTACGGAGAGCTCTTCGCCGGGGCTTTCCTGCTGCTGGCGGCTTTTGAGGTCCATGGCCGCGAGCCTTCACGGCTCCGATGCGGCGTGGTGGCCCTGCAGGCGGCCGCCGGGGTGGGCTGGCTGTGGAGCCGGAGTTGGGGGCCGTTGTGGAGCGCTTTCACCGGCCGCGAACCCGCCGCGAGCGTCGTTCCCAGCGAGAGCGTTCTTGCTTTCAACGGGGCGCTGCCGCCGGGCTGGATGCCGCTGGCAACCGGCGGCGCGATGGCGCTGATCTCGTTTGCGATCGCCGCGGGTCTTCTCTCCCGGCGCTTTTTCCCGCTGGCGATCTGGGCCGCCCTCGTGCTCCATTGCGCCTGGGCCTTGGGTGTGGTTCCCGCCGGGGCCATGTCTTACGCCGTGCTGGCCTGCTACCTGGTTTTCGCTGCTTGGCCGACAGCGCCGCTGGTGGTGATCTATGACGGCGAGTGCGGATTTTGCAACCTGAGCCGGCAGTGGGTATCGCGCGCCGACTTCGACCGGATCTACGATTGGCGGCCGTTTCAGTCCGGCGTCGGCGCGGCCTATGGCATCCCCACCCCGGCGCTGGAGGAGAAGGTGCATGCCATCGCCGCTGGTCGCGTGTATGCGGGCTTTCGGGCCTTCCGGGCGATGACGCTCTTCAACCCGGCCGTCTATCTGACGGCGGCCGTGGTGTTGGCCGCGCTCGGCGTTTGGGCGCCGGCCTGGCGCGACGGGCTGTTTGCTGCGCTCGTCGTGTTGTTTTCCCCTCTGGCGTATCCGCTGGGCGAGGCTGCCTACAATTGGGTCGCCCGCAACCGGCACCTCATGCCGCCGTATCGCTGCAAGGCGCCCGAGTAGGCCGGGCTTGACCCGGGACCTTGCCACCAACGCCCGCAAGATGCAAGGATGCGAATATGAGCGACCGCGTCGAGAAGACCGAACGATACTGGCGGGAAAACCTGACCCCCGAGCAATACCGCGTCACGCGTCAAAAAGGCACCGAGCCGCCCTTCAGCGGCGAATACCACGACTCCAAGGACAGCGGCGTCTACCGCTGCGTCTGCTGCGGCAACGAGTTGTTCCGCTCCGAGGACAAATTCGACTCGGGAACCGGCTGGCCCAGCTTCACGCGGCCGGCCGAAGACACCAACGTCAACAACGAGCTGGACCTCAGCCACGGCATGCGTCGGGTCGAGGTGCTTTGCAGCCGCTGCGACGCCCACCTGGGCCACCTGTTCGATGACGGGCCGCAGCCAACCGGGGCCCGCTATTGCATCAATTCGGCGGCCCTCGACCTGGACCCCACCGAGTAACAAGGCATTCGCCGAAGCCACCAGTGGGGCAGGCCTCCGGCCTGCCCAAAGCAACACCAAGCCCGCAGATTAGCCGCGCGCAAGCCCCGGCCGCGTCGAACACCAACCCCAAAAAACAACCCGCGCAAGGGTCGCTAAGCCTATGGGATGATAAGCCCTGATGTCGTTAATGCTCGAAGAAATCGAACAGCAACCGGACGCTTTGGAGCGCACGTTCAACGCCGAAATCGAACATTTTCGGGCCTTCCGGCGGCGCATGCAACAGAAGCCGCCTTCGCTGGTGGTGCTGGTGGCGCGGGGCACATCCGACAACGCCGCCCTGTTTACCCGCTACCTCATCGAGACCGTCGTCGGCGTGCCGGTGTCTCTGGCGGCACCCTCGGTAATGACGATCTATGAGGCGCGGGTCCGCTGGAAGAATGCCCTGGTTGTGGGTATCTCTCAGTCGGGCGAATCCACCGACACCAACCTGGTTTTGGAGCGCGCCCGCGAACAGGGCTCGTTCACGGTGGGGATCACCAACGAAGCCCGCAGCGCCATGACACGGGTGGTCGACGACGTGTTTCTGGTGCGGGCGCGGCGCGAGCGCAGCGTCGCCGCGACCAAGACCTACACCGGCCAGATGCTGATGGGCTATCTGCTGGCCTACGCGCTGGGAGCGCCGTTCCGGCCCTCGGCGATCCAACGTCTGGCGGCCGCGACTGCGCAAGTGCTCAAGCTCAAGGATCAGATCGCGGAGCTTTCGCAGCGCTACCGCTACATGACCAACGCCGTGGTGGTGGGCCGCGGGCTCAACTACGCCAACGCGTTCGAGTTTTCGCTCAAGCTGATGGAGACCTGCTACGTCGTCGCCGAGCGGTTTTCGGGCGCGGACTTCATCCACGGGCCGATCGCGCTGGTGGAGCGCGCCTTCCCGGTGTTCGTGTTTGCGGCGCCGGGCCCGACCTTTGGCGGCAACCGCGAGATGTTGGAGAAGCTCACCCAACTCAACGCCGAGACCATCGTGATCAGCGAGGCGGCCGAAGCGAAGCTGTTACCTTCCTCGACGCGCTCGATCCGGCTGCGCGCCAAAACACCGCGCGTGGCGGGCTGCCCGGAGGACTTGCTCACTCCGATTCCCTACATCGTTCCCGGCCAGATTTTCGCCGCCTACCTGGCGGAGCAAAAAGGATTCGACCCCGACAAGCCGCGCACCCTGAACAAAGTCACCAAGACGATCTAGACGGCTCGCCTGAAGATTCAGGGCCGCTTGGCCGCCGGCGCCAGGCCGTCGTTAAGCCAGACGTCGATGCGCGGCGTCTTCCAGTTGTAGGGTTTGGCCAGCACGTCGAGGTCGCCGTCGCCGTCGAGGTCAGCCAGACGCGCTTCATGCAGGCCGTAGCCGGTGGCGACGATGACTTCGAGGAATCCGCCCATGCCGTCGCCGAAAAAGATGCGCATGCGCGGGTGAGGGTTGGTCTGGGTTCCGCCGCCGGCGGACCACTGGCCCATCTCGGCCGAGAAGATGTCGAGATGGCCGTCGCCGTCGACATCGCCGATGCCAATCGAGTGGCCGTGGATTACGTCGTGGTCGAGCAGGTCGTGGCCGACCCACTTGCCGTCCGCCCATTCAAACCAGCGGATGCGGCCGTCTCTGTCGCCGGGTTGAAAGACGATCTCGGGCCGGCCCCCTTCGTTGAGCTGACCGGCGGCGGCCCGCGAGAAGCTGTAGGCGTCGTCGATGACGTGCGCCTGGAACCGCGCGCCGTCGAGGTGCTCGAACCAGCGGCCGCCTCCGACGATATCGAGCTTGCCGTCGAGGTTCACGTCGGCCGCCGCCATGCCTTCGTGTTCGTCGTTGTCGGTCCAGGAGTAGATCGTCGATTGCGGCCAGCGTTCGGCCGCGCGCGGGTTCTCGGGGATCTCGAACATCAACAGCGCCTTGGAGCCCTGGTTCCAGGAGATCAACTCCACCTTGCCGTCGCCGTCGAAGTCGCCAAACATCTGGTCGTGGTGCTTGTTGCCGCCCGTGTCTTTGATGACGTGCCTCTTCCAGTTCACCTGCGGGTCGTAGTCGGGGTACGGATTCTCCCACCACCACATGTGGTTGTCGCCGGCGTCGGCGCCGAACACCACGTCGAGATCGCCGTCGCCGTCGATGTCGTGGTAGGCTCCGCCGGCTTCGATGCGCAGATATTCGCTATCGACCACGTATTTCTTCCAGCCGTCGGCGGTGCGGCGATACCACAGCAGCGAGGGTCCGGTGACGCGCGCGGCGAGGAAGAAGTCGTTGATGCCGTCCTTGTCCACATCCAAAACGAGGGAGGCGGTTTGCTCGGGCGAGGGGCCCGGCGTGGGGATCTCGCCCTGGGCGCTCGAGAGATGGGTCCAACGCAGGGGCGGCGGACCGGCGGCCGGGGTGAGCGTTGCGGCCAGTAGGGCGGCCATCGCGGCGAGTTGGACGCGTTTCAAACCAGGCTCCTGAAACGAGGCCGGGTGTTCGCCGGGGCGGCGGACCGGCCGCGTACGGGCTCAAGTATAGGAAGGGCAGGGGCGTTCCGACAAGTCCGCCCGACGGGCCGAAACGATGGCGTGCGATCGAGCACCACGGGCCGCCGCCGCCGATGCCCCGTTGCGTCCCTTGCCGACCGGCGCGCCGTGGCATACTGGGTAGCTTCATGCTCCCTTCCGCAGGTGCGCCGGCAGTTTCCGCGCTTCCGAACGATCCCTTCAGCCGCTATGCCTTTGGATTCGCCTTCGCATCGGCGGCGGCGGCCATGGTGTCGATCGCCGTTTCGCAGACCTGTTTGGGAATCGCGATCGTGCTGCTGCTGTTGTCGAAGACGCGGCTGCGGCTGCCGTCGATTGTTTGGCCGTTGGCCGGGTTTCTGGCCTGGACCACGCTTTCAGCGGCGTTTTCGGGGGACCCCTCCGCGGCGCTTCCGCAGTTCAAGAAATTCTTCGTCTTCGCCGGGCTGGTGGTGGTCTTTTCGCTATTCCGTACGATCGACCAGGCGCGGCGGCTGGCCGAGGCCTGGTTTGCCTGCGCGACTGTTGCGGCGCTTTGGAGCATCGTGCAGTTTGTGCAGAAATGGGTGGCGGCGCGGCGGGCCGGCGTCCGTTTCATGGACGCTTACATCCCGGACCGCACAACCGGCTTTTTCAGCCATTGGTTGACCTTCAGCCAGGCGCTGCTGCTGCTTCTTCTGCTGCTGCTGAGCTACCGGCTTTTTTCGGAGAGCGGCCGCCGCGCTGGAGGCGTCTGGACCGCCTGCGCCGTGGTGTGCGGCATCGCGCTGGGGTTGAACTTCACCCGCAGCGTTTGGATCGGCTTGTTGGTAGCGGGCTGCTATCTGATCTGGCATTGGCGGCGGAAATTGTTGCTGGCGGTTCCCGTGGCCCTGGCGGTCGTTTTGGTGGCCGCTCCCGGCGCCGTACAGCAGCGCGTGGAGTCGATCGTGCATCCGGGCCCAACCGAAGCGCGCTTCGTGATGTGGCGCACGGGGCTGCGCATGATCGAGGCGCACCCCTGGTTTGGCGTCGGGCCGGAACGCGTGGGGCCGCTGTTTCGCGAGTATCTGCCGCCGGATGTCGGCGAGCTGCCCGACGCCTACTACGGCCATCTTCACAGTATCTATGTGCACTATGCGGCCGAGCGCGGCCTGCCGGCGGTTGTTTTTCTGCTGTGGTTTTTGGGGCAGATTCTGTGGGATCACACGCGCGCGCTGCGGCGGCTGCCCGCGTCGGGCCGCGACGACCGGCGGTTCCTGCTGCTGGGCGTGGCGGCGGCTACGGTGGCCGTGTTGGTGGTCGGCGGTACCGACGTGACGCTGGGGGATAGCGAGGTGCTGGGGATTTACCTGGCTTTGGTGGCGCTGGGTTACCGGGTGGTGGAGATCGTTTGGGCGCAGGAGCGCACGGCTGCGGAGTGAGTTTTTTTGTGTCGGGTGGTTCGTGTGGTTGGGGCCCGGGTGCTTCGAGTGGTTGGGATAGGGGCGACTTGGCCGTTTTCTGAGCGGGGTTGGTGGGCCGGGCGGTTTTGAGCAGGCCGCAGGCCTGCTCCACTGGTTTGCGGGCCGGAGCAACTGCTCCACTGGTTTGAGTGCGAGGATTGGATGGCTTCTCCATATTTTGATGAGACGGTGGCGGAGCGCTACCGGCGTTTGGAGTTCGAGTTTGGCTCGGAGACCCTGCGCGGGCGGGGCATTGTGCTCGCCGGAGGCAGCGGCGGGCTAGGCGCGGCTTCGGCGGCGCTTTTGGTGAAGGAAGGCGCCTCGCTGCTGGTCGGCTACGCGAAGGATGAGGAGCGCGCGCTGCGGTTGCAGCAAGGGCTCGCGGCGTACGGCGACGGCAAGGTGGGTTTGTGCCAGGCCGATCTACGAACGGCAGCGGGCCGCGGCGTTTTGCTTGAAGCTGCGGCTGCACAGGGGCCGCTGTACGGGCTGGTGATCTTCGCCGGCGACCCGGCGCGGGGCGACAGCGAAGAGATCCTGCGCGAGTCGGCCGAGATCAACTACCTGGCGCCGCTGCTGCTGGCGCGGGGCGCCGCCGACGCCATGAAGGCCCAGGGGACGCCCGGCTCGATCGTGCTGTTTTCGAGCATGCAGGCCGGCTATGTGTTCGAAGGCTCGACGGCGTATGGCGCGGCGAAGGCGGCGCTGGTCCACGGCGCCAAAGTGCTGGCAAAAGAGGTCGGCGGCGGCCCGAACATCCGCGTCAACGTGGTGGCTCCGGGAGCGACCCTGGCCGGCATGGCACAGGCGAGCCTGCGCAGCGGCAAGTACGACCGCTTCATCGCCGATGGGGTCATCCCGCGTTTCGGGCGCGCCGAAGACGTTGCCCGCACCGTGCGCTTCCTGCTCGAACCCGACAATTACATCACCGGACAGGTGATTACGGTGGACGGCGGGATGACCTTGCGCCGCGACATGCGTTGAGCCGGTATCGGGCGCGGTGATTGCGTTTCGGCGGGCTTAGCGTGGGCCACCGCTGCGTGGCGGCCGACCGGCGGGAGCGCTTGTCTCTACCGTGGCGCGGGCCTCCGGCCGGCGGCGTCGACCTGCGGTCGACGTCCGTATCGGCCCCGGCGACCGGGCTACCCGTCGATACCCGCCGCCTTGTCGCCGAAGATCGCCGCGATGAACCGCTGGCCCTGCACGGGCGTTGCGCCGCTCTCGTCCGGCTGCCGGGTCCGCTTGAAGACCTTCTCGAAATTCGTGCGCGGAATGGAAACCTCGCCGAGGCTCACCACCACGTAAGTCTTGCGAAAACGGTAGGAGAACTCCTCGCCGCGGTCGGTGTGAAAGGTCTGCCCCTCGAGCTCGCCGATCCGTTGCCAAGCTTCGCGAAAATCCATAAGGGAAATGTTTGTGGGTCCCGGGACGGCAAATGTCCGGCGTCAGTTCGCCCCTTTGCCCGCCAGCACCCTGGGAATCGACCGCAGCAGGATCTTGAGATCCAGCCGCAGCGACCAGTTGTCGATGTATTCCAGGTCGAGCCGCATCCAGGTGTCGAAGTCGATCGTATCGCGCCCGTGGACCGCCCACAAGCAGGTCAGTCCCGGGCGCATGCGCAGCCGCCGCCGCTGCCAGTTTTTGTATTGCTCGACCTCGTCGGGCACGGCCGGGCGCGGGCCCACGAACGACATGTCACCCCTGAGGATGTTCCAGAACTGCGGCCACTCGTCGATCGAAAACCGCCGCAGGTAGCGGCCCAGCCGCGTCAGGCGCGGGTCTTTCGAGCTCTTGAACACCGGGCCGTCTTTCTCGTTGAGATGCTCCACTTCGGCCCTGCGCTGGTGGGCGTCGTTGACCATCGAACGAAGCTTGTAGACGGTAAAGCGCCGGCCGTTGAGTCCGCAGCGCACCTGGCGAAACACGGCCGGACCGTGCGAGGTCAGCCGCACCAGCAGCCCCAGCAGCAGCATCGGCACACTGAGCAACACCAGCGAGACGATCGCCAGCGTTACGTCGAGAACGCGCTTGACGAACAGCCGGACTTCGTCGTGCGGCGTGGCCGTGAACGTCAGCATCGGCACGTCGCCGAAGCGGTCCAGATAGAGCCGGCTGTGGACGTGCGGGAAAAGATCGGCAGCGATGCGCGTGCGCACGCCTTCCTCGTCGCACAACAGGAAAATCTCTTCGAGCTCGGACAGTTTCTGCCCGCCAACCACGAACAGAACCTCGTCCACCACGCGCTGCCGCAACAACCGCGGCAGCTCTCCGAGCGGGATCACCGGGTAGGTCTTGTCGAGAACGATCTGGCCGGGGCAGCCCTCGCCGTTGCCATTGAACGGGTCCACAAACGTCAGCAGGCGATGGCCAAACTCGGCGCCCTGCTCGAGTTGGCGCCCCAGGTCGAGGGCCTTTTCGCTGCAGCCGACGATGACGTAGAAGACTTCGGCTCCAAACTGGCGGCGGATATAGCCGCGCAGACGTCCCGCGCTGGCGCGGTAAACCACCAGCGCCAGGAAATTGTAGAGAGCGAACAGGCCGATGAAACTGCGGCTGACGTCGAGACGGAGGAGAAACTGGAAGACCACCAGCCCGAGCGTGCCGAACAGAACCTGGCGCAGGCTGTCATAGGCGGCCGCCCAGACGTTGGTCCCATAGAGCCGCTCGTAGACGCCGATCCAGCGGCCGGCCAGCAGCCACAGCGCCAGGGTCACGCCCAGCAGCAGGGCCTTGATCGGGGTCAGGATGAAAAAGACCCGCTCCAGAGGCAAAAAAACACGGGTCTGATAGGCGGCCTCGAAGGTCAGGATCGTCAGGATGACGTCGCCGACCGCGACCAGCACGGCGGCTTTGTGGCGGTGTGGGTCGAACACGGCGAGTTCCACTCTGGATGACCGAACCTACAGAATACCAAAGGATTACGGGCCGATCGGCCGGAGTGCAGAAAGACCCTCCCAGCCGCCGCAGCCACACCGCCGGAGAACTCTTCCCTGGTGAAGCGCCCCCTTGCTGCCGATATGACCCTTAGCAAGGCCGGGGTGTGTCACGAAAACCGAGCCGTCCCGGGAACCCGATTTTCTGGCCGCGAGGAACAGTCCTGCATGTCGGTGACCCTCGAACCGCCCGTCCGCCTGCCCGTGATCGATGGCGGCCGGGAGACGCTTTCCCCTGAACACCGCCGCGCCATCTCGCATTTCGCGGATGTGGTGCGCGAGTTGACCCCAAGCCAAGTGCGCTCGCTGTTGACCCTGCTCGACGAGTTCCTCGAAGACGACTATGTACAACGCGTGCGGGGCGTCGACGTGCCGGCGGTGAAGATCCTGGCGGAGGTGATCAACGGCTGGGAGCCGGACGGCATCTATGAATTTGCGCGCGCCTGGGTCAGCACGCTGATCGCCCGCCACGACGGCTTCGATTGGGAACGCTCAAACGAAGCCGAGCGCCGGGAGCACCGCTTTCGCGTGTTGGCGGAATTGCAGCGCCGGGGGTATTGACCGTCAAGGGGCCCAAGGGGCAGTCACCGTGTTTCGCGCCAAGCGAACTCTTTGAAATGACCCGAACAATGAGGCGCGAAACGCGGTGACTGTCCCCTTGGGCACGCAGCCTGATGCGCCCGCTAGCGGAGGAATTCCTCCAACTGGATTCTCTGGTCGGTCTTTTCGTCGCGGTATTTGACGATGACCGGCGTGTAGAGCGAGAGGTTCCATTCCTTGCCGGCGCCCTTGGTGATCGGCCGCGAGCCGGCTACCACCACGGCGCCTTCGGGAATGATCAGCGGCTGGTCGTCGGTCGCCTTGTGGACGGTCTCGTTGACGAGGTCGTACACCGGCGTCGAGCGGGTGAGAATCACGCCCGCGCCCAGCACGGTACGCTTGCGCACGACGGTACCTTCATAGACGCCGCAGTTGCCGCCCACCAGCACGTTGTCCTCAATGATCACCGGCAGCGCCCCGATCGGTTCGAGCACTCCGCCGATCTGCGCCGCCGCGCTCAAATGGCAGCTCTTGCCCACCTGGGCGCAGCTTCCGACCAGCGCATGCGAATCGACCATGGTCCCATCATCGACATAGGCACCGACGTTGATGTACATCGGCGGCATGCAGGTGACGCTCTTGCCGACATAGCAGCCGTCGCGAATGCTCGAGCCGCCCGGCACGATACGCACACTATCTTCCAGGGCAACCTTGCGCGGAGGATAGGTCGATTTGTCGATGAAGGGAAAGCGGCTGCCGGGCGTCGTCATGTCGACCGACTTACCGAGCCGAAATCCCACCAGGATGCCGCGCTTGACCCAGGCGTTGACCTTCCAGCCCGTAGGGGCATCGGGATCCGGCTCGGCGGCACGGACTTTGCCGGCGTTCAAGGCGTCCTTGAACTCCTGGAACAGCTCCATGTCGGTATGGTCGTAGTTTTCGGGATTCTTGGAGAACAGGCGGTCGATGCTGGATTCGAGCATGGGTTGGGTATCAGTACGGTATTTCGTGCAAGGAATAGCTGCGAGGCGTTCGGCGCAACGCCGCAAGCGCTGGATGCCGGGTCGAGAATCTGCGAATATCCCGCCACGCTGGCCGGCGTCCCCGAGACGCGGCGTGCGGAGTCTCTCTTCAGTCGGCCGAAGCCGCGACGGGCGCCAGCAGGCCGAGCTTGTGCAAGACCTTTTCGATCTTGGCGCGGCTTGCGGCTCGAGGCGCCACGATCGGCAGGCGATAGCAGGGCTCGAGCAGCCCCATCATGGCCATGGCGGCCTTTACCGGGCCGGGGCTCGATTCGACGAAGTTCACGTCCATCAACGGCAGATAGCGCGTGTGAATCTCTCGGGCGGTGGCGAAGTCATTCTTCAGGCAGGCCTCGGCAAGCTGAGCCATCTCGGCGGGAATCTCATTCGAAACCACCGAGATGATGCCGACGCCGCCCAGCGCCATCAGCGGCAGGGTCAACCCGTCGTCGCCCGAAAGCACCACGAACGTCTTGGGCATCGCCTGGCAGATCTGCGCCATCTGGCCGATGTTGCCCGAAGCTTCTTTGACGCCAACAATATTGTCGATGGAGGCTAACTGCTGCAGCACCTCGGGCGTCACATTCAGGCCCGTGCGGCCGGGGACGTTGTAAACCACGATCGGCAGCTGCGTCGCCGCGGCGATGGCTTTGTAGTGCTGGTAAAGCCCTTCCGGGGTCGGCCGGTTGTAGTAGGGCGTTACCGACAGCAGGCCATCCACTTCCATGGCCTCGAGCTCGCCGGCCAGCTCGGCGACCTCGGCCGTGTTGTAGCCGCCGGCGCCGGCGACGACCGGAACCTTGCCCTTGGCTTCCTCGAGGGTGATCTCGACGACGCGCAGGTGTTCCTTCCTGCTCAGCGTCGGGCTCTCGCCGGTGGTGCCGCAAGGCACCAGGAAGTGGACGCCGCCGTGGATCTGCCGCCGGACCAGACGCCGCAGCGCGTCCTCATCCAGCGAGAGGTCGGAACGGAACGGTGTAACAAGTGCTGTACCGCATCCGGTAAACATAACGGACCTCACCGTTATCGCAATTGATCCCAGATCGCCGAAAACTCGTAGAGCCCTTGCTTGCCGACGATCCAGCGCGCCGCGCGCAACGCGCCGCGGGCAAAGCCGACGCGGCTGCGGGCGGTGTGCACCAGGCGAATCGTATCGGCCTCGGAGTCGAAGCCGATTTCGTGCGTGCCCGGCGCGTAGCCCACGCGATTGCAGGCGACATCGATGCCGCGCCGGTAGCCGCTGCCTTCCATCAGGCGCACCAAATGAAGCATAGTGCCCGAGGGCGCGTCCTTCTTCATTTTATGGTGCGTCTCGTGGGCCCAGGCGTCGTATTCTTCCTCCGCGGCCAGAGTGCGCGCCGCCGCTTCGACGACGCGGTAGAAAGCCTGCACTCCGACCGAGAAATTGGCCCCGTAGACCAAGCCGATCTTATCACGCTCGACCGCGGCCTGCACCCGCGGCAACTGTTCGTGCCAGCCGGTCGTGCCGATCACGATCGGCACGCCCAGCGCGGCGATGCGGTCGACGTTGGCGGCGACCCCGGAAGGGACCGAGAAATCGATGGCGACGTCGATTCCCCGAAACGCCTCGCGTGTGACGCCGGCGCCGTCGACGTTGTTGTATTCGTCGAGCTTGAGGGCGGTTTCGAAGCCGTAGCCGGGAGCAATCTGCTCAATCAGGCGGCCCATTTTGCCATATCCCACCAGGGCCAGGCGGCGGGGAACTGCGTCGGTTGAGGGCATGTTTAGGCGAAAACGGTTTCGTCGACCTGGGCGAAAAACGCCTGGTGCAGCGCTTCGACCGCCGCGTGCAGATCGTGCTCGTCGATGACGAGGCTGATGTTGAGCCGCGACGCGCCGACCGAGATCATCCGTACGTTGATGCCGTTGAGCGCCTGGAACACCTTGGCGGCGACTCCAGGAGTATAGCGGATCTTTTCGCCGACGACGCACACAATCGCCTGCCGCGGCGTGAGGCTGACCTGCGCGAAGGCTTCCAACTCGCCGACGATGTCGGGCAGCCGCTCGGGATGATCGACGGTCAGCGAAACACTGACCTCCGAGGTCGTCACCATGTCGACCGAGGTCGCGTGGCGCTCGAACACGTCGAAGATGCGGGCCAGAAAGCCGTGCGCCATCAGCATGCGCGTGGAGAGGATGTCGACGACGGTGATGTTTTCCTTGTAGGCGATCGACTTGACGACGGCGGCCGAAGGCGGCGTTTCGCTGATGATCAGGGTGCCTTCGCCCTCGGGGCGGCGCGAGTTGAGCACGCGCACCGGGATGTTGCTCTTCACCGCCGGCAGCATGGTGCTGGGGTGCAGCACTTTCGCGCCGAAATAGGCCAGCTCGGAGGCTTCGCCGAACGAGAGCACGCGCAGGCGGTGCGCGTCGGGCAGCATGGTCGGGTCGGCGGTCAGCACGCCGTCGACGTCGGTCCAGATCTGTACCTCTTCGACGCCCAGCGCCGCTCCCACCAGCGAAGCCGTAAAGTCGGAGCCGCCGCGGCCGAGCGTGGTGGTGACGCCCTTCTCGGTGGAGGCGATGAATCCGCCCATCACGACCACATTGCCTTCTTCGACGAGCGGCGGGACCGTGGCGCTGAGGCGAGCGCGGGTCAGATCGAGCAGCGGCGCCGCCTCGCCGAAGCGGTCGTTGGTGACGATCACCTGGCGCGAGTCGACGTGCGCGGCCTGGATGCCGTTGGCGCGCAGCGCCAGGGTCAGCACGAAGCTCGAGATGCGCTCGCCGAAGCTCGACACCGCGTCGACGGTGCGCTTGGTGCATTCGCCCAGCGCAGCCAGCCCCTTGATCAGCTCGGCCAGTTCGGCGTAGTGCTCTGCGAGGAAAGCTTCGACCTTCGGGCGGTCTTCCTCGGCGGCCACGCGCGAGGCCTCGTGCTGGTGGCTTTGCTCCAGGTGGGAGAGCTTTTCCAGCGCTTCGCCCCGCCGACCCTGCGAGGCCGCTTCCATGATGGCAAGCAGATGATCGGTGGTGTGCCCCATCGCGGAGACCACCACGACCGGCTTGCGGTCGACGCGCGCGGCGATGATTCCCACCACGCGTTGGATGGCTTGGGCACTCTCGACCGAGGTGCCACCGAATTTCATGACGATCATGGTGTTCTCAGTAGAGACAGGCACTCGCGCCTGTCCCTCGCCGTGGCAACGGCGAGGCTTTGCACGCCCCTGCCGCTTGGCCTGGTTGTTCGCATCCCGCCGTTTTCCGCCCCGCCTCTTCGAGCCGGGGGACAGGCATGAGCGCCTGTCTCTAGCGGTGCGGTTAGTCCAGCAGTCCTTCGCTGAGCATCAGTTCGGCGTTGAGCACGGCCGCTCCGGCGGCGCCGCGCACGGTGTTGTGGCCGAGCACGACGAACTTGTAGTCGAGCACCGGGCACTCGCGTAGACGACCTACCGAAACCGCCATGCCGCGCTCGCGCATGGCGTCTTTGCGGGGCTGCGGGCGGTTGGGCTCGGCCAGCACGTGAATGGGCTGCTTGGGCGCGCTGGGCAACTCGCGCTCCTGCGGGCGGCCGCGGAACGAGCGAAACGCTTCGGCGAGCTTCTCCACGCCCACTTTCTGGGCCAACTCCACCGAAACCGCCACTGTGTGGCCGTCGATCACCGCTACGCGGTTGCAGTGTGCGCTCACCTGCGCCGCCAACGGCCGGATCGAGTCCCCGTTGTAGTCGCCCAGAATCTTCTGGGTCTCGCTCTCCATCTTTTCTTCTTCGTTGCCGATGTAGGGGACGACGTTGCCCAGGATGTCCATCGAGGGCAGGCCGGGATAGCCCGCGCCTGAGACCGCCTGCATTGTCGAGGCAATAATCTTGGTGATGCCAAACGGTTTGAGCGCGCCCAGGCCCAGCGCCATCGTGATCGTCGAGCAGTTCGGGTTGGTGACGATCGCGCCGCTCCAGCCGTGATTTTTGCGCTGTGCCGGGATCAACTGCAGATGCTCGGCGTTGACCTCGGGAATCAGCAGCGGCACGTCGGGCAGCATGCGATGATTGCGCGAGTTCGAAACCACGAAGTGGCCGGCCTTGGCGAAGGCCTGCTCGATCTCGCCCGCCACCGCGGCGTCCATCGCCGAGAACAACAGTTTCGGCGCGTTACCCGGCGTGCAGTCCTCGACCGTCAGCCCGGCAACCGCTTCCGGCACAGCGCCGTCGAGATTCCAGTTGGTGGCGTCGGCATACAGCTTGCCCGAGCTGCGCTCGCTTGCGCCCACCCAGGTCAACTTGAACCAGGGATGGCCCTGCAGGAAATTAATGAATTGTTGGCCGACCATGCCGGT
The DNA here is from genome assembly GCA_963824095.1 of Terriglobia bacterium. GTDB lineage: Bacteria > Acidobacteriota > Terriglobia > Bryobacterales > UBA6623 > JBBDWJ01. Next base: position 958,077 of record CAWGNS010000008.1, read on the forward strand.
CGCGCCCATTACGCCAACTTCGATTCTTCGTTCCATAAGCACTTTTCTCCCGCTGTCGAATCCCGGCGCCGTGGCCGGAATTTTAGGCGGCGACGGCGGAGTTCTTGAGCTGCTTGGCCAGCTTCTGATACAACTCCACCGCTTCGAGTATTTGTTTCTTGGAGATACGTTCTTCGAGCGTGTGAGCCACGTGGATCGACCCGGGGCCGAGCATCAGCGGCTCTCCCCACTGGGTCAGCTTGGGGATGTCGGTGGTGTATTTGACGACTTCGGTGGCGAAGCCCGGCAGGGCCTTGAGGTGGATGGCCGGAGTCGCTGTGGAAATACGAGCTTCGACACGGTCGTCGAGCGCGCCCAGCACCAGTTGCTGCAACTCGTTGAGGTCGGAGACGACGCGAATTACAATCGAGGCCGAAGCGCTGTCCGCGATGATGTTGGCGGCCACGCCGCCCGCGATCGTGCCGATATTGAGCGTGCTCACTCCCAGTACGGGGTCGACCGGCAGCGCCAGCTCCCGCAGCGCCTGCAGGTTGTCGAGCAGTTTGTCGATGGCCGAATCTCCTAGCTCGGTATAGGCCGAGTGGGCGGCCTTGCCCTTCGCTTCGAGCTCCACCCGTAGCGAGCCCTTCGAGCCGATCGCCAGCTTGTTCTCGGTGGGCTCGCCGTTGATCAGGTACTTTGAGCCCGGCGGGGTCCGGTTGGCATGCATGGCGCCCAGCCCGTCGATCTCTTCGCCGACCACCAGCAACAGGCCGAGATCGCCGACGCCCTGCTCGAGCAAAGCCTCGATCGCCTTGATCATCGAAGCGGCGATGCCGTGGGTGTCGCAGGCGCCGCGGCCCCAGATAAATTCGTCGTCTTCGCGCGAGCGGATGTAGGGCGGAACCGTATCCATGTGGGTGGAGAAGACCACCTCGGGTTTCCCCCAGGCCACGATTACATTGTTGCGGCCGGGCACGACCTCGGCTCGCTCGATGGTGCCGCCGTGTTTTTCCGCCAGGGGTTTCAGATACTCGTAGAGGAAATTGCCGATCTCGAGCTCTTTCCCGGTGACCGAGTCGATGTCGATCAGCGCCCGCGTGAGTTCAAACACATTCATGAACGGCTCATCCGATAGAAAACCCGGCGCCTGGCTACAAGGATGCACACGGCGCCGACTGGGGTGCGTCGCCTCTACTTCTCATCGAGCGGCTGGAAAGACAGGAAACCACCAGCCCGTACGTAGCAACAAAGGGATGTAAGCAGACGAAGAACAAACCCGCAGGTTAACTCTGAGGATATCGGATCGAAGAAAAGTGGTCAAACGAACAAACCCAGTGGCGCAGGCCTCCGGCCTGTGCAAACCCGCGGGAAAGCCCCCCGCACCCCCGCCAACAAAGGCCGCCGAAATGAGGTAGTCGAGAGACAGAGCCGGACCCGGTGCGGGCCGTGGGACGTGGCGGGGCGGTTTGGGGGGCGGGAGGCAGGGGGGGTGTTGGGCTTCCCCCCTGGGCCTTGTGTCACGCTTGCGCATCTGCCGCGCTCCCGCCGGCCTTTCTGCCGCCGTCCCGCGGCCCGCTCCCGGGCGCGGCTCTGTTCTTTGGCTCCGCTGGCTCTGTCGCCCTTCCGCCCACTCCGCCGCCCGCCCCCGGCTCAGTTTCGCGATCCCGCGGCTTCCGTGGTTGGAAAATGCCACCGACAGACTGCTTGCCTTCATTGACGCTGTCGGAAGCGGCCTCCTATAATGAAAACTCTGACCACCACCCAATGGGAGGGGTCTGCTCGGGAGTCATACCCATGCTTGCAATTATTGAAACTGGTGGGAAGCAGTACCCCGTCTCGCCGGGCGAAGATGTCCGGGTCGAAAAACTGCCCGGAGACGTCGGCGCGCCAGTCGAGTTCACCAAGGTGGTGGCGGTGACGCAGGACGACGGCAAACTGCTCACCGGTAGCGCCCTCCAAACGGCCAAGGTCAGCGGCACGATTGCCGCGCACGGCCGGGCGAAGAAAATCATCGTCTTCAAGTTCAAGAAGCGTAAACACTATCGCCGCCGCAAAGGCCACCGGCAGGACTTTACCGAAGTCCAGGTCAACGACATCGTTCTCTGACGGCGCCGGCATCGGCAGGATCTTCATCAGCCTCTCATCGAAACGGAAAACGCTATGGCACACAAGAAGGGTTTAGGCAGCAGCAGAAACGGTCGCGACTCCAACGCGCAGCGATTGGGCGTGAAGCGTTTCGGCGGGCAGTTGGTCAGCGGCGGCTCGATTCTGGTGCGCCAGCGCGGCACCCGCTTTTTCCCCGGCGACAACGTCGGGCGCGGCAAGGACGATACGCTGTTCGCCAAGGTAACCGGCGTCGTCGAGTTCGCCGACCGCGGCCGCCAGGGGCGCTTCATTCATATCCGGCCCAGCGCCTGATCCCGCCTTCTTTTCCACTTTGCTGGTTTGAGCATGGTTCCCGTGCCGGCTTGGGCAGGATATCCCTGCGCGGGCTTGGGCAGGTAGCTGTACGCCGGCTTCAGCAGGCACTGCCCTATTGCGCTGGGCAGGCTGGAGCCCTGCCCCACTTCTTGCCCGAGGCAGGCCGGGGCCCTGCCCCACGGTTGTCTTCCTTGACTCATGGATTGAGGCGGTCTATCCTCCAGGAAGGGACTGCGCAGTTTTCTCGGCGGAAGACGTACCCCCGCACTCCACTCGAACGGAGCGGAGGGTCACGCTTGACGTGACCGATTTGAGGTTGTCTTCCGCCGTTTCCGCGTTCGGGTTCGGGCTGGGCCTGGTACGCCGGTTTTAAAGACGCTGCATTCGGGCGCCCGGATTGGGCGACGCCGGATCCGGATTCGATCTTCCCCTCGTTAACACCGTGTTCATTGACGAAGCGACCATCAGTGTAAAAGCCGGCAACGGCGGCAACGGCTGCGTGGCATTCCGGCGCGAGAAGTTCGTGCCACGCGGAGGCCCTAGCGGCGGCGACGGCGGGCGCGGCGGCGATGTGGTGCTGCGCTCGAGCAAGAGCCACAACACGCTGATTCAGTTTCGCTACCGGCCCGAGCACAAAGCCGAAAAAGGCCGTCCCGGCGAAGGCAGCAAATGCGCCGGGCGTGACGGCGAATCGCTGGTGCTCGAAGTCCCGCCCGGCACGATTGTTTACGAGGCCGAAAGCGGCGAAAAACTCTTCGATTTCGTCGAGCCGGACCAGGAATTCATTGTGGCCCACGGCGGCCGTGGCGGACGCGGCAACGCGCGCTTCGCCACCTCGACCAACCGGGCCCCGCGCCACGCCCAACCGGGCACGCCCGGGGAAGAACGGCGTCTCAAGCTCGAGCTTAAGCTGCTGGCCGACGTCGGTCTGGTGGGGTTTCCCAACGCCGGCAAGTCGACGTTGATCTCGCGCCTGTCGGCGGCGCACCCCAAGATCGCCGACTACCCGTTCACGACTCTCGAGCCGAACCTGGGCGTGGTGAGCATTGACGAATTTCACAGCTTCCTCATGGCCGACATTCCGGGGCTGATCGAGGGCGCCCACGAAGGTCATGGCCTGGGCATTCAGTTTCTGCGCCACATCGAGCGCACCCGCCTGCTGGTGCACCTGATCGACGTCAGCGAGTCGAGCACGCGCAACCCCGTCGACGACTACGCGGTGATCGTCGGCGAGCTGGAAAATTTTTCGAAAGACCTGGTCGCAAAGCCGATGGTGGTGGTGGCGACCAAGATCGACGTCACGCAGGACCCCCAACGCATCGAGAGCCTGCGTGAGTTCTGCCGCCGCGAGGCGCTGCCGTTTTTCGCCATCTCGGCGGTGAGCGGCGAAGGTGTCGACGAGCTAAAGTATGCACTAGGCGCTCGCGTTCGCGAATTGGCCGAATCGGTGGTGGCTACGTTGTGAAGCTTGGCATCTTTGGCGGCACCTTCGACCCGGTGCACCGCGGCCATATCGCGGTGGCCACGGCGGCGGCCAAGCGGTTCGACCTCGATCGCGTGCTGCTGATTCCCTCCGGTCTACCTCCCCACAAACAGACCCCTGTCGGCGCGCCCTACGAGGACCGCTACCACATGGTGGAGCTGGCGTGCTGCGGCGTTGCGCGGCTGGAGCCTTCGCGGCTGGAGGCTCCCGACGGCGATTCCCAACCCGACTACTCGATCGACACGATCGAACGCGTGCGCGCCGGTTTGGCGCCGGGCGACGAGCTTTTCTTTATCATCGGCGCCGACGCGTTCGCCGAGATCAGATTGTGGTGGCACTGGCAGGAAGTGGTCCGGCGGGTGGAATTCATCGTGGTCAGCCGCCCGGGCGCGGCTAGCGGCGAGGCGCCGCCCGAAACGCGCGTGCGCTGGCTCGAGGACGTCCAGGTGCCGGCTTCGTCGACCGAGATTCGCGAACGGCTGCGCAAGGGCGAGGAACTGGGCGATTGGCTGCCGCCGGCGGTGCTGAGCTATATCCGCGAGCAGGGGCTGTATGGATGCGCCGCCGCCGGAGATGCCAGAAAGTCGAGCCAGGTAGCGCGCGGCTAGGCGATTTTTCGACACGGACAAGTCGTCACCGCGGGGGCAGTTTCCCCATAGATCACGAGACTTTCCCCATAGATCACGAGACAGAGCCGCAGGCGCAAACCGGCGGGCCGAGGCGGCTCGATGCCTGGGGCGAAGCGGCTCGGCTGACCGCGCCAGCGCTCGGCTAACGGTGCCGCGCGGCTGTGGCCTGTGGGGACGGACTGCTCGATTTGGGTCGTTAGGCGGCATTCCCCTCTCCGCCCCGCATCGTACGGACTCGGCCGCGGCTTACTAGGCTGCGGAAAAACTCCAGTCTGGCCGGGCAGTGGTGCTTCATGGGTGCTCTTCATGGGGACAGTCACCGCGTTTCGCACCTCGATTTTTCAGAGATTTACGGGATTCGCAGGGTGCGAAACACGGTGACTGTCCCCCTCCGGCAGACTTTCTCCGCAGCCTGTTACGACTGCGGCTCTGTTTTTGGGGTCGGGCTGCGGTAGCCGTTGTCCGGAGTTTCGATTTTTCGCGGCCTCTTACACCATCCCGACGGGAACTCGCTGCGATCTTCCCGACGAGAGGATTCTGAGCCAGTTCCCGGGCTAGCGGTCCGGCGCGGGGAGCCAAGCGGGCGAGGGATCCGCTACGCCGATCCCGGCCCGCACGGCCGGGGACCAGTGCTTTGCCACACAGAGCAGGGCCGGGTTGCGCTCGCCTTCCACCGCAATCACATCGAAAAGAATGCGCCGTTGGAACGAACAGTTGGGCTCCAGGCCTTCGGCCAGGGGTACCAACCCGGAGCGAAACAGCGTCCGGAAGCCGAAGTGGAGGCCCTCGGGCAGCACCACCAGGTAGCCGGTCTGGAAGCTCGGCGCGCCGGGAACCTTGCGGGCGTGGCAGGGGTAGATGCGGGGTTGCGCCGCTGATCCGGACCCCGCAAACTTTGTGGCGAGCCAATCCGGGGGCTCGCTGAGAGACTGGTCGCGGCTTCCGAATGAACTGGCCAGCGCCCCGCCCAACCCCGCCAGCAGAAAACGAACCATGCGGAACAGCAGCGGCGTGACGACCACCATCAGCGCAATCAGGACCAGCAACACGCCGAGCGCGACCCAGGGATAGCTGTACATCAGCGCCAACAGGCCGACAACGCTGAAATCCTCGGCGACACTCACGATGGAGTTACTGAACGGCTCGGGCGAGGTGTTGACCAGCAGGCGCGTACCGGCCTTGGTGGCATGCGAGCCCAGGCCCAGCGCCCCGCCCACGAACATTGCGGCGAGTTTTGCGCCCGTGCCGTGGTCCCCGGCAGCCTGCATCGCCAGGTAGGCGGCTCCCACCGGGCGAATGAAGGTGTGCAGGCCGTCCCACAGCGTGTCGAGGTAGGGGATCTTGTCCGCGAAAAACTCGATCGTGTAGAGCACGCCGGCTACGCCGAGCACGATCGGGTTGGCCAGGATGTGGAGCTCGTCGGGAAGACCCTGCAGCAGGCCGAAGCGCTGCCCCAACCCCAGCACCAGCACGGTGGCGTAGAGGTTGATGCCGGAGGCGATCGGCAGCCCGAGCAGGCTGATCAGGGTTTCGAGGCCGGGCATGGTCGGTCTTTGCTTAGTCTAGGCGAACGGCCAGGGAAATCTGGCAGCGGAAGTTACGAGATTTTTGGGGCAGAGGTTCCGTGGGGGGGCGCCCGCAACAGAAACAGAGCCGCAGGCGTAAGCCGGCGGCTCTGTCTCCCGATGGATGGCGGAATTGCGCGATGGATGCGGGAGCTGTCCTACGTAGGGTTCCACTTAGGCGGCCGTAAAGACCTGCACCCCGTTGCGTTCGGTGACCTGCTTGACCTTGTCGCCGATTTTGACCTTTTGGCCCTCGATTCGCACGGTGAGGCGGGGGCCTTCCTGCAGCTCGATGATGGCGATCTGGAAGGGCAGGTCTTTTTCGAAGGGCGTGGCGGCGGCGTGCAGAGTGGTGCACGAGTAGACCGTGCCCTGGCCGGTGAGGGTCAGCTCTTCGAATTCGTCGGCCGCGCTTTGGGGCGCCGCCAGCGTGATCTGCCCACTTTGACGATTGCGGTAGCCGGTCATTGCGATTGGACTCCGTCGCGGCCGCGGAAACCGGGCGGTGAGCGGCGCGGCCTCATGCCGAGAAAATGCTCACCACGCAAGTGGCCCCCGAGCCGCCAAGGTTCTGCGCCAGTCCGATTTTCGGCGACGCCAACTGCCGTTCGCCGCATTCGCCGCGAAGCTGCTCGACGACTTCGCAGATCTGCGCCACACCGGTCGCGCCCACCGGGTGACCCTTCGATTTTAGCCCTCCGCTGGTGTTGGTGGGCATCTTTCCATCGAGGGCGGTGAGGCCGGCCGCCGAGGCCGGACCGCCCTGCCCGCGGGGGACGAAACCGAGGTCTTCGAGGGCGATGATCTCGGCGATGGTGAAACAGTCGTGCAACTCGGCGAAATCGATGTCGCCGCTGGCGACGCCGGCCATCCGGTAGGCTTTTTCGGCCGCGCGCCGGACGGCGGGGAAGGTCGTGATATCGGCCTTTTCGTGCAGCGCCAGGTGGTCGGAGGCCTGCGCCACGCCGCGCACGCAGATGGGCTTGCCGGCGAATTCCCGGGCGCGGTCGGAGGCCACCAGCAGCACCGCCGCCGCGCCGTCGCTGATCAGCGAGCAGTCATAGAGCGTCAGCGGCTCGGCGATCATGCGGCCGTTAAGAGCCTGCTCGACCGTAATCGCCTTGCGCAGGTGAGCGAAGGGGTTTTTCAGGCCGTTGGCGTGGTTCTTTACGGCGACCGCGGCCAGGTGCTCGCGGGTGGTGCCGAACTCATACATGTGGCGCTGGGCGATCATCGCAAACAGCGCCGGGAAGGTGGCCCCGGCGCGCACTTCGCTGCCGATATCCCCGGCGGCGGCCAGAATGTCGGTGGTGCGGGCGGTGGTCTGGGGCGTCATCTGCTCGACGCCGAGCACCAGCACGACGTCGTAAAGCCCGGCGGCGACGGCCCCGAAAGCGTGGAAAAACGCCGAGCCGCTGGAGGCGCAGGCGGCCTCAAACCGTGTGCAGGGAACACCTTCCAGCCCTAGGGCCGAGCCGATATAGGGCGCCAGATGGTTCTGGCCGACAAAAGAGGGCCCCGCGAAGTTGCCGACGTAGAGCGCCTCGACCTGGGCGGGTTCGGCCCGGGCCATTTCCAGGCACTTTTGGCCCGCCTGCCGCGCCAGGTCGCGGATGGTAAGCTCGGGAAAGGGCCCGAAGCGGGTTTTGCCGGTGGCGACGATGGAAACGGATCTCATTGACATCAAGCCGGTTGCCCAGGACCCTCATAATTATTATTCCACGATTTGCCAACTCCACCGTCAACCGTATGAAAGCCGAAGGCTGGCGGTGAGATGGTTACGGTTGCAGCGGCGACGACAATGGAAGCGGAGCGGATCCCAGCGCTAGCGGCTCAGCCCGGCGCCGCGTCGGATGCGGAGTTCATCGAACTCCACATGCGGCGGGTCTTCCGGCTGGTCTACCGCGTGGTGGGGAACGTCCCCGACGCCCAGGATCTCACCCAGGAAGCCTTCGTCAAGGCCCTCAGCCGGCGTTCGCAACTCAAAGATCCCGATAAGGCCGCCCATTGGCTGGGGCGGATCGCCGTCAACACGGCCCTCGATTTCGTGCGGCAGCGCAAGCGGGTCGTTTTCGAGGAGATCGAGAAAGCCCCCGAGCAGCCCACCGAAAGCCCCGAGCAGGCCGTGCTGCGGGGCGAAAAACGCGCCTACATCGAGGACGGCCTGCGGCTGCTTTCCGAACGTGAGCGCGCGGCGCTGATTTTGCGCGACGTCGAGGGGCTGCCGGCTTCGGAAGTGGCGCGGCACCTGAACTGCTCGCCGGCGACGGTGCGTTCGCACATCGCCAATGCACGGGTGAAATTCCGCAAGTACATGAAGGGGAGGAAGTCATGAGCCTGCTCTTCATCGCCCATCCCAAGGAAACCGATCTGGCGCTGTTTGCCGGGGGCGAACTGGGCCCGCTGGCGCGCTGGCGCATCGAGCAGCATTTGCAACATTGCGAAGGCTGCCAGGATGCGGTTGCCGACTTCTTCCACCTGCAAAGCGAAGTGAGCGAGCTGGCTGATGTGCCCGCGCTCGACTGGAACGCGCTGGCGCAAGACATCTCGGCGCGGGTGCGGCTGGAAGCGCCGGCGGCCGGGCAAAAGGCCGAGGGTTGGTTGACCGCTCCGCGGGCCTGGCAGCTTGGACTGGCGACGGCAGCCCTGTTGTGCACCATTGTCGTGGTGCGGCAATTGCCGCTGGTCAGCGAGAACGCCCGGCAGGCAGCTCCGGCGGAAACGCAAGCCTACCAACCGCTTGCAATGCCCCAAGCGGACCTGGCCAAAGCGAATCAGGCGCAACCTGCGGCGACAGCGCCCCTCGCTGCGAAAGAAGCGGCTGCCAAAGAAAAAGCAGAGCCGCAGGTCGCACAGGCCTTGGATAAGACTTCCAGCCGCGACAGCCTGGCGGCTCGAACGAATGAGATCACGGCGGGAACGTCCGCGGGTGGGAGCTTGGCTACGCCGGCCCGCCAGGATGAGGATTTCCGAGCACGGGCCGCTGCCCCGGGAAGCACAGTGGGGCAGGCCTCCGGCCTGCCCAAAACAGCCCGGGAAAATCCGACCGATATCGAAGCCGAGGCTGCCCCGCCGGCCGCTGAGCCGCCTGTGTTGCAGGCCGCGAATACGCCGCAGGCCCTCGCGGCAGTAGCAGCCGCGCCGGCAGCAGTCCAGGCAGCAGCTCCCGGGTCGCGGTCGGAAGCAGACGCCGGCGCGATGCGGGACCAGGCTGGAGCCCAAGCAGCGGTTTCCGGGCCTCGCGTTGGCATCGTGAGCGGTGCAATTTCTCGCCAGCCCGCCGAGGCCCGCCAAGAGAGCAAGACCGAGAGCGCCGAAGTGGCCGAACTATCCAAGGCCGCGTCGCGGCCGCAGGCGCTGCTCGGCCGCCGGGCAGCCTCGGCCAAGAAAAGCGACGCCGATAACGCCTGGCCCGCGGCCCGTGGATTCACCGTGCTACCGGCTGCGCTGGAAGACCCGGCGGTCGATGTCGGCGTGGCGGCCGATGGTTGGATCAGCATTCGAGCGGTGGACGCGAATTCGGGCACGATCACGATAACCGATGTCTACGTACCGTAAATTCGTCCTGTGGACGCTGGCGGGCCTGGTGACCGGCTTGGGCTGGCTGGCCGGATCGCGCGCGATCGCGCAACAGGCCGCGGCCGACTGGCAGGATCCAGCCAAGGCGATCGCCTTCCGGCTGTCGCCCGACGTCGGGCTGTCGATCGTCTCGCAGGACCTCAGCGACACGGAAATCTACACCCGCGGCGGCGCGATCGTCATCGACCTGCGCTGCGGCCTGGTGGTGAAGAACGAGGGCAAGCAGAACCTGCGGGGCGTGGTGTTCGCCGTGCTGGCGCAGCAGTTGACCGCCGGCGGCAAGGCTTCGGTGGCGGTGCCCAGCCTGAACGTCGCGCCGGGGCAGTCCTTCCCGGTGAAGCTGAATCTGCGGCTGCTGCGGCCGCTGCCCGGCCCTCCCAGCCCGCTGGTGACGGTGACCGCCGACGGCGTGCTGCTGGCGGACCTGAGTTTTCGCGGACCCGATACGCTCGACTCGCGGCGCCGCATGACCGCCTGGGAGATGGAGGCGCAGCGCGAGCGCGAATACTTCCAGGCGCTGCTGAAAGCCGACGGCTCCGAGGAGCTGCAGCAGGAGATGCTGGCGAGCCTGGCGCGGCAGAAACGGCGGCCGCGCGTCGAAGCCCGCCTGGCCGGCAGCAGCGGCAGCACGGTTTCTTCGGCCGTCTCGACCAGCACCGAGCGGCAGGTTCAGTTGGCCTTCCTCGATTTTCCCGATTCGCCGCTCGAGTTGGTTTCGGGAACGGCCGAGGTGGAAGGCACCAAGGCCAGCTCGCCGCGCATTCGAGTGCGCAATCGTTCCGAGAAACCGGTGCGCTATTTCGAGCTGGGTTGGCTGGTGAGCGACAACTCGGGCACGCAGTACGCGGCCGGCTCGATTCCCACGCCGACCTCCCAGTTGAACTTGAAGCCGGGCGAGACACTATCGACAAGCCGGCAGCGGCAGTTCTTGTTCCGGCCGCCCAATGGACGCGACAACTTTGCGATCCAGGGCATGAGCGCTTACTTTCGTCAGGTGCAGTTCGAAGACGGCAGCGTCTGGGTTCCCGCCCGTAAAGATCTGGCGCGCTCGGATCTGCGCGAGACGATTCCGGTTTCGGCCGAAGAGCAGCGTCTCAGCGATATTTATCGCGTGAAAGGGCTCAAGGCTCTGATTGAGGAGCTGCGGCGGTTTTAGCGGCCGTAGTATCCGAGCCGCGCGCGTCAGCAAGCGGTGGCCTGTAGTCTTTCAATCTCTTTCCTGTTCGCGAACGTTTTCTCTCGTCTCCAAGCCCTGTTTGGATGGCGCCCTCCATCGTTACTCTCGTTGAAAGAACGTACTTTTCCCTCGCGGTTGTGCTCTAGCGGTTTACCTGTGTGCGTTGGGGCCCTACGTCCCGACGAATCGGGACACGGCAAACCTGGAGGTTCGCGCCACGGGTGGGGCGTCACGCCAGTAAGGTTGTGGGACGCATCGGAGCCGTTGCCCGCATTCCATTCTCAGGCTCAGTTGGTGGACACGATGGGGCTGACCTGCTAAGATTGCCCCTCCGCCATGCATCCCATTCTCATCTTGCTCATCGCAGTTGCTGTTGTTTTCGTGTTTATCATCCGACTGAAAATCAATGCGTTCATCGCGTTGATTGCCGCGGCGACCACGGTCGGGCTGTTGTCGCCGCTGGTGTCGCTCAAAGACGTGATGCCGGAAGTGGCGGGCGCGTTCGGCAAGGTGTGCGGCGGTATCGGCATCGTCATTGCCCTGGCGGCTCTGATCGGGCAGTGCCTGATGGAAAGCGGCGCCGCCGACAAGATCACGCGCGTGTTCGTGCGCTTGCTGGGCGAAGGGCGGGCGTCGCTGTCGCTGCTGGCCAGCAGCTACGTTTTGGCGGTTCCGGTTTTCTTCGACACGGTTTTTTATCTGCTCGTACCGCTGGCGCGCGCCATGCGCGTGCGGACGCGCAAGAACTACCTGCTGTTTCTGATGTCGATCGCCGCCGGCGGCGCCGTCACCCATAGCATGGTGCCGCCAACGCCAGGTCCGCTCGCCATGGCCGACACTTTGCACGTCGACCTGGGGGTGATGATCGTGGTGGGGGCGATCATCGCCGTGCCGATGTCGATCGTCGGCTGGCTGTTCGCGGTCTACCGCGACAAGCAACTCGAAATCCCACTGCGCGAAACCACCGGCCTCACCTTGCAGGACCTCGAAACGCTGGCGTCGAAGGACGAGGGCCAACTGCCGAGCTTCTTCATGTCGATGCTGCCGATCATCCTGCCGGTGTTGTTCATCACTTCGAACACGGTGGCCAATGCGGTTCCGGCGTTGAGCGCCATCACGAATATCACGGGCTTTCTCGGCAATCCGAACTTCGCGCTGCTGGTGGCGGCGGCGATCTCGCTCTACCTGCTGGCGAGCTCGCGCGGCTACTCTCTCTCCGAGCTAGCCAAGCCGGTCGAGACGGCGTTTGCCAGCGGCGGCCTGATCATTCTGATTACCGCCGCCGGCGGGGCCTTCGGCGGCATGCTGGTGCGGGCCGAGGTGGGCAAGACGCTCGGAGACATGTCGCAGGCCTGGGGCGTTCCGGTGTTGCTGCTGAGTTTTCTGCTGGGCGCGCTGTTGAAGGTGGCGCAAGGCTCGGGCACGGTGGCGATGATCACCGTGTCGTCGATCATGGCGCCGCTGATTACCGCCACGCCGCCGCCGTTCCACGCGGTCTATGTGGCCTGCGCGATCGGCTCGGGATCGCTGGTGGGCTCGTGGATGAACGACAGTGGGTTCTGGATCTACAAGCAGATGTCGGGGCTCACCGAGGTCGAAGCGCTGCAGACGTGGACGCCGCTGCTGGTGGTGCTGGGGATCACCGGGTATGTGACGACGCAGATTGCGGCGTTGCTGGTGCCGCTGGTCTGACCAGGGGTACTGCAGAGGGAAAACCGCAGCGGTGGGGCAGGGCTCCGGCCTGCCCTCTTCACACAACCAAACCGCCAGCCAGCAGGAACACCGCCGGACGTCAAGCCGTGTGCGTGCGTGCTTCTTCCAAAATGCGCTTGGCGCGGGCCGGGTTGTAGACGCCGCAGGGGCAGAAGCGAGCCAGGGTCGTCACGGCCTGCTCGGGCGTGCGGCGCCCTTCGCGCACCATGTCGAGCATCTTGCGGGCGAAGTTGAACGACACCATGCCGTGTCCGCACATCGTCGATAACTCGAGCACCTGGCTGTTGGGCAGATGGTCGTGGGGGTCGGCGAACCCCAGCGAGTACTCCACGCTGTGGCGGTGAATGCCGCAACATTGCGCGGCATTGTGCGCGCCCTCAACCGAGGTGCTCATGTTGATCGACAGGCCCAGGTCGGCGGCGACGACGTCGCGCAGGCAGGCCTCGGCTTTCTCGCGCGAATCGAACACGGCGGCGCAGGTGCCGGCCTTGTGGACGCCCTCGATGACGTTGTCGAAGTCGGGGTTGGCGTCGCGGTTCCAGTGCTGCGTGGGGTTCATCTTCGGCGTCGGCTTGTAGCTGCCGCAGTCGCCGTTACCCATGTTGGAAGGGGCGTGCTTCTGACAGATGCGCAGGAACGTCTTGAGCTTCTCGATGGCTCCTTCGTCATTCTTGCCTTTGCAGGGAATCGCGAAAAGGATGTAGTCGTCGCGGAAGCTTTCCGCGTTACCGTACCGATGCAAGGTGTTGGTCACCGACTTGCTCCTTCTTTTCGACGTTGGTCACGCGGCCCAAGCCAAGGTTGGTTTTGGCGCGCGCGCAGGTGTAGCCGAGGTCTTCGAGCAGTGGGGCCAGCACGGTATCCTCGCCGTTTTCGTCGCAGCGCGTCGAGCAGCCGACGGCGAGCACGGTGTCGATCTTTTTGGAAACCTCGGTGACGGTGTCGAGCACCTTCGGCACCATCTCGATGTTGGTCTTGATCTCGACGATCGCCGAGAGGATCTTTTCGTTGAGCAGATCTTCCTTGAGGGTTCCGGTCGCCTGATCGGTCATCAGGTGGGTGATGGGGTTTTTGGCCTCGAACTTCACGCCGAGCTTCGCCAACTCCATCGTCATGGTCTGGATGTGGTGGAAGCGCACGCCGACGCCGGGGCGGCCGAACTCGATCACGTAACCGACCTCGCCGACATCCACACGGTGGGCGACGTCGTTAGTCTTCACCTCTTCGGTGCCGCGCCCTTTGATGCCTGTGGAGGCGTGCTCAACGACGGGATCGCTAAACACCCGGCGCACGATGCGGGGCCAGGCCAGCTCGTCGAGGACGAAACTCGAGGTCGGGCAGACATCAGGCTCGGGCTCGAAGCGGAACCGGAAGGTCTTGGCCAGGCCGCGGATGGTGCGCACGAATACCGGATTGAGGTGCTCCTTGCTCATGCGGAAACACGTGCCGCATTCGACGCAGGCGTCGGAGTCGATGGTGGCCCGGTTGATCTTGGGATCGATGTAGATGGCGCCCATCGGACAGACGGGAACGCAGTTCGCGCACGCCACACATTTGTTGGGATCTATCTGCACGGTGACATGACCCTCCCCGGAATGCTGCCGGTTAGTCTAACATACTGATTTGCCCTTTTCTTGGGGTGTTTCGGGGAAAAACCGCGGGGTTCGGGGCGGCCTGGGAGCGGCCGAAAAGGCTGGCAAGCGGGGTCCGGCGGCCGATCGCGGGCCTACGTTCCGTTCGCCAGCCGGCAGATCGTGGCAAACGTCGACGGATATGTCGGCCGGAGGTCGACACTTGAGCGCGGGCTTACGCCCGCGGCTCCGAGTGGGTCGGCAGGCTTTGAGTGGGCGCCGTGCTCCCTGGTGGCCGACGCCGCTTTGGTGGGGGCTCGGCCCGAGGGCTTACGCCTGCGGCTCTGTTTTCGTTGTTGATTGCCGCGATCCGTTGTTTGATGCCGTGGTGCGGCATTGGCCGGCCTCGAGATCGAGCCGGCAACTTGATTTGCTAGCTTCGCTAGCGCGTTACGCTCGAGGGGCAGCTTAGCGTCGACAGGTAGCCGGGCTTGAGGATCGGCGGGTTGGCGCCGTGGTTCAGGTTGTAGCGTACGATCACGACTTTGCCGTTGACCACCATCGGCTGGCCCGAGGTCGTTGGGCGCCACTCGTAGTCGCCCGAACCCGACTCGGGGATACGCGACGCGCTGGCGAAGAACCGGAACACCGCCCAGGGTCCGGTGTAGCGCACGACTTCGATGACGTTGCCGCCGCCGATGGCTCCGTAAAGATACGCGCCGCTTCCATCGTTGGGCCAGAGGATCTGCTGCGGTTTGCCGCCGCCTTCACCGGAGCTGAGCAACTGGCCGTCGAGGCGAAGCTGCAGGCGGCTGAGGGTGTCGATCGGCTGCGGCGTGACGGTATAGACGAAACGCGGCTCGGTGGCGCCCTCCGGGTAGAAAGCGCGCGAGATCGCCGCCGCGCGATTGAAGAACGCGACGAACGCGGGGTTGAGCTGAATGCTGCCGCCGGGCTTGGCCGCGTAGCGCCCGCCTTGCTCCACCAGCAGCTCCTGCAGATTCCCGGTGTAGAGCGCCCACAACGAACCCTGCTGCGGATGAAAGACGGCGGCGAGCTCTTGCAGGCTGGCATCTTCGCTCGAGCTGGGGTTGAACGGGTATTTGCGCTTGAGCTGCGAGATCTGCGTGCACAGGCCCTTGCCCTGGTTGTTCAAATCGAGCGGGCCGAGGCGCTGTAGCAGGCGCTCGGAGTTCTCGATGGGGGCGAGGATGATGGCGCGGGTCGCCGAACTCACCTGGCCCTGGGTGTCGCCGCGGAAGCCCAGGGCGATCTGGTTGGCGTTGGCTTTCGCCGACGTGGTGGAAGCCAGCAGGCTGTCGACGATGGCTTTGTCTTTAACGCCCTGCGGGCTCTGGGCGAGGCGGTTCCAGCCGTCCTGCAAGGTGAACAGGTCCGACAGATAACCCTTATTGGCATCGGCCACGAAGCCCTGATCGCCGGGCGGCACGAAAAATTGCGGCGGCTGGAACATCTCGGCCACCTCCTGCGGTCCGCCGGCGGTGTGGTCGGAGGCGAGCCAGAGGTTGGCGAGCAAGGGTGACTGCGGCGACCCAAAGCGCTCCAGCTTGACGGCGGCGTCGCGCGCACTGGCGTAGCCGGCGACGCGGGTTTGCTGCAGATAGTCGAGCCAGTGCTTCAGGAAATCCTGGTTGTAGCGCGCCAGAAGCTGCTGGGCAGCGTCGGCGCCGCTGGCTCCCGAGCCCGCGAACGGCCCCATGATCAGTGCGTCGCAGCCGCCGCCTTCGCCCGGCGCGCCGCGGTTGGCGATACGCGGCTGGATGAATGCCCAACCTTCTTTGGTAAACGCCCCGGGCACTTCCTTACCGTTGCGGACGAGAGCTTCGGAGCCGGGAAAATCGCGGTTGAAGTTGACAGACTTCACCTGCGCCGAGGCTTCGGTGATCAACCCCAGATACTCGCGGTCGATGGCCTGCATCTGCGACAGGTAGCGTCGGCCCTTCTCGACGGCCGGCGCGTTGCTCGGCATTTCGTAGGGATTGCGCTCGCGCAGCATGTCGGCGTAGAAGTCGAACTGCGCCGAGGCCAGATTCGCTTGCGGCTCGCTGGGCACGCGTCCGCTGGGCCAGCGCACGAACAACACGCGGGCCACGGCTTCGCGGCTGCTGCACTGGTGAATGTCGGTGGTGATCAGATAGGCCGCCAGCTTGCTGTAGACGCGCTGTTGCTCGGCGGCATCGTCGCCGCCGGTGGGCGGCTGCGCGGGAAGCTGCTGCAGGTCGGACATGACGCCATTCTGGGCGTCGTCGAGCAGCAACGCGCGGAAGCGGTCGAAGTAGGTGCGGTAGAGACTGTCGTAAACTTTTTCGCCGACGTAGAGGCCCCAGCGGCGGCTCCAGGGGCGGCCTTCGACGCGATCCTGATGGATTTCCTCAATGGACTGGCGCAGCGTATCGAGGTAGGTGAGCGCCTCGATCGACGGCAGATCGCCGGGCTGCGGCGTCATGCGGGCGAGCGCGCGGGCGGCGGCCAGGTTGCGCTCTTCGAACTCGCTGTTGTTGAGATAGGAAACCGTGAAGCCGACAATGCAGACCAGCAGAATGGTGGTGATCGCGGCCAGCAGCAGGCGCTTGGGCAAGTGCGACGAACGGCTGTAGCTGCTGGCGGTGGCCGCGGTGGCGTCGCGCAGCAGTACCTCGTTGAACAGGCGCGTGATAAAGGTCCACTGCGGCACCTTGCGCGTCTGCCCGCCGCCGTAGGCCGGGGCGGCCTGGCCTCCCGAACCCATCGAGCCGAACAGGCGCGTCGCTTCGCCGTATTCGGCGGCGGCCTGCTCGATCGACGGCGCGGTGCGGCCGGTCCCTTCGGTCACCAGCACAGGGCGTACGCCGGAGAAATAAAACCCGCGCAGGAACGGCCCGAAATCGAGCTGGCTGGGGCGGCAGAGATCGACCAGGAAGCGCACGATGGTGCCGCGCAGCTTGCCGAATTCGCGGGGAAACTCGTAAGTCCCGGGAAGCTTTGCTTCGTGCTGCTCACGCGCCAGCAGCATCAGGCGCTTATCGCAGAGCTCGAAATAGACCGAGTGAAAGGCCTCGGTGAGGCGCGCGGTCTCTTCCTCGGCGTAGACGCCGGAACGCCGCGAGCGCCGCACGGGCAAGGTCTCGCCGACGATAGCCGACGCTTCTTCGTTGCTGAAATTGCGGGCGTAGTCGGCGAAGGCGGGCAGCCGGTCGAGCTTGGTGAACAGCACGTAGACCGGCAGGTCGATGCCCAACAGGCGGGCGGCCTGGCCGAGGCGTTCGCGAGCCATGCGCGCGGTGGCGGCAAGCTTATCTTGCGCCTGGGGCTGTGCCAGCGTCTCGCAGTCGATGCAAAACAGCACCGCGCGGGGCGCCTGTTCGCTGCCGCCGAAAGTCGCCCGCAGACGCGAAGGCCGCAGGCGGCGGACCAGCCGCTCCCAGGCGTCAGAATCGTTGAGCAGAGCGCTGCCGGCTTCGATGACCACGCGGTCGGTGGCGAACCAGAAATTAGCCAGACGCGTCGGGGAGACCGACGTATCCTGATACACCTGCCCGGCGAGCAGTTGCGGCTCGGCGCCGCAGTGCACCACCGTGCTCGTTTTGGACGTGCTGGCTTCGCCGATCACCAGCAATGCCGGCAGGTGGGCCAGCTTGGGGTCGCGGGCCATGCGCCCCGAGGCAATGCGCGCCTCAGCGTCGCGCGCCAGCAACTCGATGTCTTCCAGGGAAAGCTCTCCCTCGCGCTTCTTGAGGCGGCGTTGGCGCTTGGCGTGAATCCAGACGAACACGCCCGCGCCGACGAGTCCGAAAACCCAGAAGACGATGCGGAAGATCCACTTGTGGCTCTCGACCGGGAAGAAGCTGCCCAGCAGTCCGACCAGGACCAGGTAGACGAGCAGGATGACACCGATTACGATATAGACCACCATCGGTGCCCCCTAAGCCCCCGCCCGCCGCGCCAGGGTTTCGAGAGACGAGGCCCCGGAGTTCAGCGAAAACCAGTAGAACAGGAAGAACAGGAAGGCGACGGCGAAGGTCGCCATGGCGACCCAGGAGAGCCGCCTCGACCAGGGGTCGCCGCGCCGCCGTGGGGCCTGCTCTTGCGGCAAAGCGCCCGTGTCGCCGTGCAGATTCTTGCGGATGTGATAGATGCGGCGGCCGACCTTGTCGATGACCTGTTGCAGGTTGCCGCGCGCGCCGGCGCTGTAGCGGCCGCCGTAACCCAGCAAAAGGCATAGGTAGTAGACCTCGAGCACGTCGGCGAGCACCAGCGAATCGTCGCGGGCGATCAGGCGGTCGACGCCGCTGAAGAACATTTCGCCGGCGACGAACGAGCCGAAAATCTCTTCCTGCAGCGGGCGGCGCGACCAGTCGTGAAAGGCCGGATTCTCGGAGTTCAGGATCGACTCATCGAGAAGCGCCACGACGGCGAAGACAGCCAGCCTGGTATCTTCCTGCGAATAGCCGGCTTTGCGGCTTTCTTCCTCGGCGACGCGCATGGCGTTGAGCAGGTGCGCACGGAACGATGCGGCGTCGGAGACGTGCTGGCGGTTGGAGCGCAGCCGGACGATGACGGTGAACAGTTCCTGGAAGAACAGGGCCAGGTTGTCGGAGCGCCGCTGCGGCGGTCCGGCGGCTTGGGGAGGCGTGGCGCCGGCGTTTGTGGCGGACATGAAAACCTCAGGACTCCAGAATGACCAGCAACTCCGGCTGGGGCTGCGGAATCTCGCCGGGGACGTAGACCGCCACCTGTCGCGTCTTGATGATGTGTTCCCAGCAGGGCCCCGACTTGCTGACCGCGAAATAC
Organism: Terriglobia bacterium; assembly: GCA_963824095.1. Taxonomy (GTDB): domain Bacteria; phylum Acidobacteriota; class Terriglobia; order Bryobacterales; family UBA6623; genus JBBDWJ01. The sequence continues at coordinate 976,988 of CAWGNS010000008.1, forward strand.
TCGGTTTCGATGCGTGGTGAAACCGCGGCGGGCGGCGTGCCGAGGTGGCGCATTTCGAGCCCGGGCAACGCCCGCTTGACGAGCTTGTCGATGAATTCTAGCGAGCAGACCTTGACGAGGTTTGAGGTCCGGGCCACCAGCTCTACCTCACCGATCGACGAGCGAATGGCGAAAATCCAACGCGAGCGGTCGAGCACGCGCTGGTCGTTGATGGGACCCGCGAACATGTAGTTGCCGACCGGCTTCAAGGGAATTGTGACGCAATTGGAGGGGACGATCATCTCCAGGTGCGTGCGAATGTGGAGGTCGAGCCCCTCGAAACACTGGGCCAGGTGGTCGTGGTCGTAGAGCGGCAACTGGCGCGGGTGCGAATCGAGGGCGAAGGTGCAGAGTGCTCCACCCAGCCGCGCCAGCTCGAGGTAGACGCGCTCGGGATGAACCTCGCGCGCCGACCAGAGGTGGCGCAGGGTGGCGACCGCCGTGTTGACCGAATGCAGCAGCCAGGCGTTGGCGATCTGTTGGGCGGAAAAGCCGCTGGCGGCCCCGGAAATCGCTTCGGGCACGTGGCGCAGCGTGTCGATTTTCTGTTCGAGCAGCGCGATCAGGCGCCCCACCAGGGTCATCAGACGGTCGCTGGCGCTCAGGTGCAGGGCGGGTGGCACGAAGGAGGGGTCGAAGACAAAGTGCCCCGAGCCGTCGCGCATCACGCGTGCGATGGGCAGCGCCAGGCGGCCCTGCTGCTCCTCGGTGTCGAGCCACAGCGCGATGTTCTTGCGGCCCAGTTTTACCTGCTTTTCATCGAGGCCGTTGTTGAGATCGCCGACCAGGCTGGCTTCGGCGATGAAGCGCGCGCCGTTGGCCTCGGCCTCGGAAAGCGCGCAGTTGAGGCCGTTGGGGTGGTACGCCGGGACCTGCAGTCGCACTTCCAGGCTGGTGCGCGTGGGCGGAAACAGGTCGGTGATGTGGCGCGGCGCCGGCAGGGCATCGGAGCCGGGCATGTCGAACGTCAGCCCGTCGGCAAAAATACCGCGGGCGTGCAGCAAGGCGACAGTGCCGTTACGGATGGCCTCCTCGTCGAAACCGCAGCCGAGCAGGCCATAGGCTCCAAAACCGAGGCAGCGCGCCGTGAAGTCGACCAGGTCTTCGAAGTAACGGCTCTGGGCCTGGAAATGATGCGGGCCCAGGTGCATGCCCTCCGACCAGACCACGCGGGACAGAGATTTCATCTTCGGTTCAACCTTGCGGAACCAGACCCCGTTTTTCGTGCTGTGCCCGGCGGCCGGCGCGCCACGGGGTGGGTTGAGGCCTGTCTGAATCCGGTCCGTCGCGACTTGCCGCCGGAGCGGCGGCGAAACCCGGCTGGCCGCCTGCCGCGAGCCGCCGGCGGAGACACGCGTCTTCTTCGAAGATTGTAGGACGAAACCGCTACAGGGGTAAAGAAGAGGGATCGCCTAAACCGGCAGGGCCGTATCGCTTAGGGGAGCCGATCCGGCGGCGCGCGGGCGGCCGAATCGGCCTAGGATTCGATGATTTCATTCAACTTCGCCCGCAACGGGTCCTGCAGCTCATCGATGGAATTCTGGTCGATGAGCTCGATGAAGGCCGGTACGCCCGAAAAGCGGGTGGAGGAGAGAACCAGCTTGTCGGCCGGCAGGAACGAGCGCAAGGGGGCGTGCAGGGTGGTCAGCGGCAGTTTGCCGAACTCGGCGGAGTATTCGGTACTGACCGAGTAGCGCAGGTCGCTCAAGATGCGGGAAACGCCTTGATTGCGGCCCATCACCAAGTCGATGGCGAGGGCGTGAACCACAAAGCTGCGCACCGCGTGGGGCCGACGCTCGGCTTTGTCGGCCATCACCTGACGCATCTGCTCCAGGGTGTAGTCGGAGTGGTAGGTCAAGATCCAGCGAACCGGCGAGGTCACCGTGACCGGGTGCGATTGGCCGTTGCCGCTCGCTTCGTGGGTATACTCCCACGAGTAGAGTTCGAGATCAGCGTCAACCGCGCTCAGATGGTCCCTATCGAGACCCGAACTTAGCCGGAACCGGCTGCAAACCTCGTCGTAGCGCTTGCCCAACTGTTGAAAGGCCTCTTCCTCGCGGGCGATGCTGCCGACGGCGCCGGCATACTTACCCAGTACGCGGCGAGGGGCCAGCAGGGGCCGCAACGTGCCGAGGTAGTCGGCGAGTTGGCCCTTGAGCAGTTCAGACAGTCTTTCCGTCTGCTCCCGGAGATCCAGCAGTTGGTCGAGAGAAATGTCCGTCTTTGAGCTTTTCTTGGCTGCCAATGGGGCGGCCTCCCGCATGGATTGCAGCCCCACAGCTTAGCACGAAGCTGTCCCGGTACCCACTCTTGCGTCTTGCGGCGGCCCGTTTGCAGGATCGCCGGTGGGCGGCGTAGGGGGCCCGGTGTGTCGTGCCCTGCGAGTTGGGCGCGCGGCGACTCGCCGCACCTATCCTTTGCCTTTTGCCTTCTCACTCCATCCGTGGACCGGGCGCAAGCTACGGCAGTGGGCGGAAAAGTAGGGACAAGGCGAGGACAAGGCAAAAGGCAAAGTGCAAAAGGCAAGAGGCCCTTGGCGTCCGTGTTGGCGGGCGCAAACAGCCGTGGCCGCCCGTGACGGTTATCTCGGCGCTGGCGGCCGGAGACAACGGCAAGCGGAGAAGTGCCGCTTGGCGGCCCTCTATCCGATCAACACTGTGGGAAGACCCATCACGATGGTACCGCCGTGGACGGTGAGATCCCCCATGCGGGCGGCCGGCAGGCCCATCACGAGCACCGTGAACGAACCCAGGACGATGACGTCGGGCGGACCGACGCAGACCGCCATGTCCGAGACCCGCGCCTGGGGGAGAGCCCCGGTCAACACCGTTATGGCACACGGCGGAAGGATCGGGCCTCCCACGTGCGGCACCAGGACCGTGACCATGGGACAGACGTGCATGTCGGTGACGCGTGCGGCGGGTTGACCCATTGCTTACTCTCCCTTTCCGGCGGGCAGCGACTGGTTGGCGGCTTGAACGCCGAGCTCCACAAAACGTTGGTACTTCTGAGGAGCCTTTTCTGGCTCCCTGGCGACGGCCGCCAGCAGAATGGCGGCGGCGACGAGGCGAGGCGTCAGATCCTTGGCGGGCTCGACCGGCGGGGCTTCCGGCGGCGCCATACTGCCGCTGCTGAAGAAAGCGCCCAGAGCCACGAAGGATTCGGGCGTGGCCTGGGCCTGCTCGGCCGCCTGGTGCGCGGCGCGCCGATTGGCTTCGCTGGGGTCGACAACCCAGTGGGCGGCCGCCAGCAGCGCCTTCTTGGCTGCCTCGCCGGAGTCCAACCTTGCCTCGCGGACGCACTGGCAGGCCCACCAGACGGCTTCGCGTTTGGGCAGGGCGTGGGCCAGAAACCCCAACGCCTCCCGCGCCATGCCGCTCTCGTTGAGAAGGGCCAGAAAGTCGGCCGGAGACGCCTGCGGGTCCAGCAGCTTGCGGGCCGGTTCGGACACCTCGATCCCGGCGCAGACTTCCGCCGCGGTCTTCGCCTCGACCTTCGCCAACGCCGGCACAGTCCTGGTATTTGCCATAGCCGCTCCTGCTCCGTTCTCGATGCCGGCTAGTTGATCATTACGATGCCGCCCCGCAACGTCAGCATGGCATCGCCTGTGACGTTGGTGACCAAGCCTTTGACATCGACAAGAACCTGCCCCTCGATCTTGATCATCATGCCTTTGATGGTGACACCCGTCTGGTCGAGCTTGACGCTGCTCTGGCCGACCTTCAACTCGATCGACTGCATGGCTTCGCGCTCTTCCTTGCCGAGGTTGAGCTTGGTGTCCATGTTGCCCATCTTGATGAGCATCGAGTTGTTGCCCATGTTGATCGTCGTCTTTTGATTGCCCTGCGTGATGGTCTTGGTCTCGTTGTTCTTGATTGTGGTGGTGCGGTCGTGGTCGACCTGGCGCGTCTCGTCGTTCTCGACCATGGTCTCGAGGTCCTTTTGGGCATGGACGGTGACCATCTCACTGCCCTTTTTGTCTTCGAAGCGGATCTCGTTGAAATCGTCGCTGCCGCCACCCTTGGAGCTGCGCGACTTGAAGCCGCTCTGGGTCTGGTTGGACGGCAGGCCGTAAGGCACGGTCTGCTCGGCGTTGTAGACACGGCCGATGATGATGGGCCGGTCGGGGTCACCCTCGAGAAAATCGACGACGACTTCCTGGCCGATGCGCGGCAACCAGACGGAGCCCCAGGCTTTGCCGGCCCAGGGCTGCGAAACCCGAATCCAACACGAACTCTTGTCGTCTTTTTTCCCCTCGCGGTCCCAGTGGAATTGGACCTTGATGCGGCCGTGATTGTCGGTGTAGATTTCCTCGCCGCTCGGGCCGACCACGAGCGCGGTTTGCGTGCCGTGTACCAGCGGCCTGGGAGTGGTGCGCGCCGGACGAAACGTCACCTCCTGCGGAATGCAGCGGAAGGAATTCGAGTAAAGCATTTCCTCGTCCCCCTCGGTGAAGAACGGTTGCTGGGCCGAGTGAGAGATGGAAGTCAGGATGTAGGTGCTGTTCTGTTCGCGCTGCGGGTGCCTCTTGAGCGTGAACTTGTGGCCGGACACCATAGAACGGCAGTCGCTCCTGCCGCTGGCGATGTCGTAGCCGACCTCCTCCTCTTCCATGCGCAACTTGGTCAACGCGGCGCCGTCGCCTTTGGTGAGGTACTCGCCGGGGTAGTCGTACACCTCGAATTTCTTGTTCTGGTCCAGGTCGACGATGGTTTGTACGTTGGAAAGCAGGCTTGTGCTGGGGGTTTCGAAGTTATAGTCGGTTTGCGCCCATTTGCCCGTGCGGTACTCGTACTGCCGCTCCCAATGTTGGATGGTGTCCTCGTCGTGGGTGAAGCCGGTCCCCCCGGTCGGCTCCATGTTGATTTTGTCCTGAAACGGACAGGGCTGGTGCACGCCCTTATGATCGGCGACCACCAGAGTATGCTTGGTCTTCTCGTGCTTGAAGAAAAAGAACATGCCTTCTTCCTCCATCAGGCGCGTGACGAAGTTGAAGGCGGTTTCGCGGTATTGCACGCAATAGTCGCGGGACGGATGCTGGCCCTGGATCTCGAAACTGTAGTCCGTGAATCCGAAGCGGCCGAAGACGTCTTTGATAATGTCGGGGACGGACTTCTGCTGAAAGATCCGGCAATCGGCGGTAAGAGTCAGGAACCACGGCCAGGGGACCATCTCCGCCTGGTAGGAAGCGTGGCGCGCCAGCACCGGCGAAGGCAACAGGCTGAAACGCGAGATGTGGCCGTTAAAATAGCGCTCCGTCGTTGAGCCGGCATGCGTCACGCGGAGGGTGACCTTTTTGCCGACGATCGACTTGGGCTTGATGTTGGCGTCTTCCGAGATGAGGTCCAACTGGAACCGGAACAGGCGGGAGATCTCCTCCCCTCCCGTGAACGATTGGAGAAGGAGCTTATCCTCGCCCAGCGGAGTGTCGATCTTGAGCGCCCGGTTCCTTTGCGTGAGTGGTTCTGCCATGGTGTCCCATCTCCGAGGCCACGGGTGCCTGCCGCGGACCGGCACTCCCCGGGGTTATGGATTCAATCCCGGCGCGAGGGTCAGTCGCCCGGTTGCGGCGTCAGCTCGGCCTGCTGTGGCTGGTCGCCGTAAGAATACGCGAACGAACTGTCGTCGCCGATCGAAATGTGGATGTTGCCGAGTTTTTCGCCGGCGGCGATGCGCGAGAGCAGCTGCCGCGAAATATCGGGCAGCAGCGTGTTGGTCAGAATGTTGTCGACGTTGCGGGCGCCGCTTTCCACTTCGGTGCAGCGGGCGGCCACTTCGTTGACCAGATCCTCGCCGTAGGTCAGCGCGATGCGGTGGTTCTCGTTGAGCCTCTTCTGGATCTTGCCCAGCTTGAGCTTGATGATCGTCTTGAGCACCTCGTCCCGGATGATGAAATACGGCACCACCACCAGGCGCCCCAGAAAGGCCGGCTTGAACACTTTGTTCAGCTCGGGCTTGATGGTCTTCACCAGCGCCGTGTGGGAGGGCATCGTCTCCGGATCGGCGCATAGCTTGGTGATCGTGTCGGTGGAGGCGTTGGTCGTCAACAGAATGATCGTGTTCTTGAAATCGATCTCGCGGCCCTCGCCGTCTTCCATCATGCCCTTGTCGAACACCTGGAAGAACAGCTCGAGCACGTCGGGGTGGGCTTTTTCGACCTCGTCGAGCAGCACAACCGAATAGGGCCGCCGCCGCACGGCTTCGGTCAGCACGCCGCCTTCGCCGTAGCCGACGTAACCGGGAGGCGAGCCCTTCAGCGTCGAGACGGTGTGGGCTTCCTGGAACTCCGACATGTTGATCGTGATCAGGTTGCGCTCGCCGCCGTAGAGCAGGTCGGCCAGCGCCAGCGCGGTTTCGGTCTTGCCGACGCCGCTGGGTCCCACGAGCATGAACGTGCCGATGGGCTTGCTGGGATCCTCGAGCCCGGCGCGCGAGGTGCGAATGCGCTGGCTGATGATTTCGAGGGCATGGTCCTGGCCGATGACGCGTCCTCCAAGGTGCCGTTCGAGGTTCATCACCGTCTCGATCTCGTCCTTGAGCATGCGGCCGACGGGAATGCCGGTCCAGCCGGAGATGACCTCGCCGACAATGTGGGAGTCGACACAGACGCGCATCAGGGGGGTCTCGCCTTGCAGTTGGGTGAGCTCCAGGTCCGCTTTCGCCAGCTCGCCGCGAAAAACTTCGCTGTCGGCGGCGGGGCCGCCGGCGCTGCCATTGGATCCAGCGCCATCGCCTTGCAGCTCGCTGAGACCCTCCAGCTTGGTACGCAGCTCGCGGACGCGCTCGACGAGCGTCTTCTCCTTCTCGTAGCGCTCGCTCATACGGTTGAGCTCGGCTTCGGTTTTCGCGATCGCTTCACCGATCTGCTGCAGCCGCTCGGAGTGGTCCTCGCCGACGGCGCTTTCGCGCTCGAGCACGCGCTTCTGGACGTTCAAGTCGTCCAGCCGGCGCTGCAGATCCTCCAGCGCCGGCGGCGTCGCCGACTGCCCCAGGGCCAACCGCGCGCAGGAGGTGTCGAGCACGCTGACCGCCTTGTCGGGCAACTGCCGCCCGGCCAGATAGCGGTTGGAAAAGCGCACCGCCGAGGCCACGCCGCCGTCGAGAATGCGCACCTTGTGGTGCTTCTCGAGCATCGGCACGATGCCGCGCATCATCACCATGCACTGCGTTTCGTCGGGCTCCTCGACCTTGACGACCTGAAAGCGCCGCGAGAGCGCGGGGTCTTTTTCGAAATACTTCTTGTACTCGGACCAGGTCGTCGCGGCGATGGTGCGCAGCTCGCCACGGGCCAGCGCCGGTTTGAGCAGATTGGCGGCGTCGTTCTGGCCGGCCTGACCGCCGGCGCCGATCATGGTGTGCGCCTCGTCGATGAACAGAATGATCGGCGTCGCCGACGACTTCACTTCCGAGATCAGTCCCTTGAGGCGATTCTCGAATTCGCCTTTGATGCCGGCGCCGGCCTGCAGCAGCGCCAGATCGAGCGAATGCACCTCGACGTTTTTCAGAGGCGGAGGGACGTCACCCAGCGCCACGCGCAGGGCGAAGCCTTCGACGACGGCGGTCTTGCCGACCCCGGCCTCGCCGGTCAGGATCGGGTTGTTCTGCCGGCGCCGGGTCAGGATATCGACCATCTGGCGCACTTCAAAGTCGCGGCCGAGGACGGGGTCGATCTTTCCTTCCCGTGCGTTGTTGGTGAGGTTGACGGTGAACTGGTCGAGGTTGGGAGTCTTGCCGTCTTTTTTCTTGCCTGGCGCACCGGGCGCCGCCGCTTCGGCCGTCAGCGTCTCGGTCTCCTCGGGGGAATTCGCGACGATGTCGTTGAACTCGCGCTCGAGCACCTCGGCTTGAATCTTTTGCAGCTCGCGGCTGCTGTCGCGCACCATGCGGGCGAGCTCTTCGTTCGAGACCAGCGCCAGAATCGTAAACCCGGAGCGAACCTGCCCGGCGCCGTGGTTGAGCGAGCCGATCGTCCAGCCCTGCTCGAACATCTTGACCAGCGAGGGGCTGAACGCCGGGGTGCGCGCGTTGCCCGACTTGAGCTTGTCGAGGCTGCGCGCCAGCTCGCCGGTCAGCCGCGAGGGGTCGATCTCAAAGCGCTGCAGGATGTGCGCCAGATCGCTATCGGTTTCGTCGAGCAGCTTGGTGAGATAGTGCTCGAACTCCACGTCGTAGTGCGTTCGGGACAGGCAGAGCCCGGCGGCCGCTTCCAACGCCTTGCGAGTGGTGGGGTTCAGTTTTCCGATCAGAGATTTCAGATTCACGCCCATGATGGCTCCTTCCCACGGCTAAAGTCTGAGGGTCGTTTCCGAAGGATCGCGTTGCATTTCGACGGTCCTGGCCCAGGTCACCCAGCCCAGTCGGGGGGCCGAGTCGCCCTCGGCTCCCAGTTCGCATGAGGGCACTTCGCGGCGCTGCAAAATGAGCTGCACCTCGAAGTCGATCTCGTTGCCGGCAAAAAAACGCGTGATATCACGGAGCGGCCGATAGGCTGAGCCGCTCGGCAAAAAATCCAGATAGCGCGACAGGCTCAGCGGCCCCAGCTTGATGCGCGCCACCGACTGCTGGTCCCAAACCTCATCGCCCACGACCGCGCCGGCGCCCAGCAGCTCGGAGGCGGGTTCCCCGGCCCCGAGGCGGCATTGGGTGTTCTCGTCGAGCCGGTACCAGGCTCCGGCAAACTGCTCGATCTCGACTTCGACGTCGAAGTAATCCGCGAGCAGTTGCTCCAGAACGGTGGCCGAACGGGGCTGCTGCGCCAGGAAGCCTCCATAGAATACCAGTGCCGCGTCGTCGACGCTCTGGCGGTTTTGCAGGCCCGGGGAGCCGATGCCGATCAGATCCCGCACGCGCGCCGAGACAGTGTCGGGCTCGCCCTGCTCGCAGGCCACCACGAAGCGGTACTTGCGCCAGGCGCGGTAGAGGAACGACACCATGCGGTGGTTGAAGATGTCGAGGAATTCGCGCAGCGTGTGGTCGCGGGCGCGGGACCGCTCGGCGACCAGCTCGGTGTAGACCAGCGGCAGCACGCCGGTCGGGCCGGTGAGGCCGAGAAAGTTGACCGTCATCAGCGGCGGCCGCCCCTCGTGGAACTCCAGCGCCTGGATCTCGCTGGCAGGAAAGGCCACCGACTGGTAGGCCCCGAAGCGCGCCACTTCGCGCGAGGGATGCGAGAATTGCCCCACGGGCCGGCGCTCGGGCTGCAGACGCTCCAGCGTCCGCACGGCCTGGAAGAAGGCGAACGCGTAGGGTTCGTTCTCGAGCAGCGTGCGCAGGTTGCCGTAGCGCGCTAGAGCAGAACTTTTTCGCCCGACCTCGGCGGCCATTCGCGCATCACCTCCTTCCGTTGCTGCGTTCGCGCCACCAACTGGCTGAAGCTGTTCATCGACACGTAGTGCGCCAGGAACCGCTCCAGCACGGCGGCGAACAGAAAGGTACCGCCTCCCACGAACTGATCTTCGTCGAACTCGACCTCGACCTGCGTTCCGCGCACCAGGGAAATGCCGTTCTCCGACAATACCCTCGCAAAGTGGCGGCGGCTGTTCAACCGGGAAATCCCTTCAATCTGCCGCTCGGAATGGACGGAGCCGGTGAAATTGTAAAGCCTTAACATCTCCTGCAAGGCGTTCTTGCCCTCATCGACCAGCGACAGATAGTTCAGCGAAAGCTGCGAAATCATCGGCCAGAAGGCGTCGCGGCGCAGCGGCGGGCGCAAGGTCGGCGTCGGTTTGCGCAGCGACACGATGCGGCTGATGGCGGTGGCGCCCTCCAGCTCGAAGTCGCCGTCTTCGCTGCCGAAAGGAACCCGCGAGGGCAGGTCGCGGTTGGTGCAGGTGAGGCGCACCGTCAAGGTATCGACCTCGGGAAAGGCCGGGTTGCCGGCCAGGTCCATCAGGGTCAGGTCCACTTCGGTGCCGTGGTCGTCGGCCTTGTTCGAGGCCCGGCGCGAGGCGTACCAGAAGGCTTTGCCCTTCTCGAGTGTATTGCTGTGCTTGTAGGAAAACAGCGGCTCGAACGCAACGAGCCCCTGGGACCTGGCGCTAGCCCCGACCACCTCATCGATCGAGAATGTCTCCAGATATGCTTGGCGGCGCACGTCCGGCGTCACCGCGTATTGAGACCGCGTGCGGTCGAGCAGTATGGGCTCGGCCGTCTGCGGAAACAGGTTGACCGCCGGCGTGCAACCGAGCCGGAAGGTCTTCGCCGAAAGCCCCAACTCCAGGGTTTGCTGCCGCTCGGGCCGCTCGAACCGCGAGATCAGAAAAATCAGCTCGACCTTCTCTTTGAACCCCGCGTTCCAGACCGGCAGCAATCCCTTTAGGTCGAGGAAGAAGAAGCCCTCCGGGAAGGCGAAGTACTCCTGCAGCAGGCGGTAGCCGACAAAAGAGCGCTTGGGATAGGGCAGCAACGCTTCGTGGTGCGAAAAACCGACAGGCTGCAGATGGTCGCGGGAGAGCGTGATGGTTTTGGGCTGGTCGGAGCCGTCCCGCGCCCGGACCAGAATCTCCGAGCAGTTATTGCAGAGCAGCTCGTAGAGCGTATGGATCAGGTTGCTCTCGCCGCTCAGATAGAAGCGCAGACGGTCCATTTCCAGGGCATCGAAGGTGACGTCGGGCATGCATTGCAACTCGACGCGTACGGCGGCCACGCCTTGCGCGGCGCGCACCGCCGGCTGCAGGCGGTCCGGCGTCTTCCACTCGGCCAGCGTCACATGCACGGGCCAGAGCGTGAGGTCATGGCAAGTCTGGAACTTGAGCGGGACGCCTTCGACCGGCTTGGAATAAAGCAGCGAGCCACGCGGCACCGGATAGCCCGACGACAGCTTGCCCTGTTCGGGGTCGAGATCGAACTGCACCACCGTCATCGACGGTATCGGCCGGATGAAATGGGGGTAGACGATGTTCAGCAGCGCCTGGGTGATTTCGGGGAATTCATCGTCGATCTTGAGGTGCACGCGCGCCGCCAGCAGCGCGAAGCCTTCCAGCAGCCGCTCGACGTGGGGGTCCTCGCAGCGGTCGGATTCGAGCAGCAGCCGGGAGCCGATTTTGGGGTACTTGTCGGCGAACTCCGCCCCCATCTGGCGCAGAAACGTCAGCTCGCGCTCGTAATAGGAGAGGAGTTCGTCGCGCAAGCTATTCTCCCTTGATGCGGCACTCGCCGCTGCCCAACTCCACGAAGGTATCGAACGAGACCAGTTCGGGCGACGGCTCGATTTGCAGCATGCCTTCGATGACGAAGCGCAACGGGCGGTGCTTCTCGGTCACCTGCTGCACCACTCGCACGCCCTGCAGGCGAGGCTCAAACGTCGTCAGCGCCTCTTCGATCATGTGCGTGAGGCGCTGCCGGTCTCTGCTCGAGTCCAGGCTGAGATTGGTGAAGTCGGGCACCCCGAAGTTATACACCGATTCGGTCAATTCCAGGTTGGAGCCTTCAGGTGCACCCGGCTGCTGGATGCAACGGCGGGTATTCAACAGCCATTCGAGGTCTCGTCGCAGGGCCGTTTTGAGCTCCCGCACGGACTGCGCGCGAGTCAGCGGAACCTCCCGCCGGTTGGCTGGCTCGGTGTCGATCAGCCGATCCAGAACGGAAAGCTGGACGGGTCGTTCCAGATTGCGTTTTGACATTCCTTAATAGGTACAAACCGAGCTACGACGGGCGGGACGCGGCGATCAGCTGCCGGAGTCCCGCCGCTGGAGCGCTCCAAATCACTCCTTTCGATTCGCGCGGCTGCTCGGGCTGCAGAGCACTAACCCTCCGTGCTCGGCGCCAGCACCGTTTCAGCCAGCCACGCTCTCGTCTGGGGATTCGCCGCGCCCGTGTCATCGGAGAGGGTCATTTCCGGCAGGTTGGGGACGTCGCTCAGCAACGTCTTCATTTCCGAAAGCATGGCGGCAGCGGCGGCCGTGAAACCCAATTCCTGGCAGGCCTGAATCGAATAGCGCTGCAGGTCGAGCCAGCCCCGCCCGCAAGGCTCGCCCATGGCGCCCTCGGCGGTTTCGAGCACCTGCCGCCAGTTGGCGGCGCCGGCCTGGTTCTTCAGCGCCACGCGCACCTCCGCCTGCGGCGCTTGCAGGAACGACGGGTCAATTCCTTCTCCATTCGAGCGCGCCCGCAGTTCGCCCCAGCGCAGCGCGCGCAGGATGAGGTAAGGGACCGGACTTTGTGGTTCCTGCAAGCGCAGGTACTGCGCCACAGCGAGGATGCGGTTCACCGCTTCGCTGGCATCGGCCGGCGCCAGCGCCGCCAACTCGGCAGAAGACTTCAGGGTGATGGCCGCAGGCCCCGCCGCGATGGGCGTTCCGTCCTCGGCCACCGCCCCCTCCTCGGAGGTCACCAACCCTATGGGGTCGGGGTCTTGCTCGAGCTTTTTTTTCAGCAGAGCCGTGACGGCGAGAGTGATCTCTTCGAGCGTCTTGGACAGCTCGCGAAAACTCGGCGCATACTGCCCGAACTTCCCATCGCAGAGCCGCTCGAGCTCGCGCAACGACTCCGTGGAAGCCTTGACGTTGGCGCTGGCGTCCTTGTAGAACTGCTTGGGCGTTGCGTCGAACGCGGCGTCAAAGACCTCGGGCGCCAGCTTGCCTTCCGCCAGCGCTTGCGCTCGCGCCTCGGCCTTGCTGGCGTCGTTTTCATAGCCGACCGCTCGCGATTCCTTGTATCGAAGCCAGCCGTGCTCGCTCTTGTTCAGGGGCACGTAGCGAACGACCAGACAGGGCGAAGCGCCCTTTTCGGGAGCGAAGTAGTTTCCGAACCACTCCAGCGACGAGGCACGGTCTTCCAGGTCCTCTTCCTCCTCGACAGCCGGCAACAAGCCTTGGTCCCAGCATTTTTCGACCAGACCGTGCAGCAGTTGGATTCCTTCGTTGAGGCCCGCAAAACCACGCTCATGGATGAGCGACTCGGCCAGCCAGACCGCCAGGCGCAGATCCTTGGTCTTGGTCGCCAAGGCCTCTTCCGCCAATTTGATCACCTTGCGGTGGTCGGCGCTCTTGAGTGCCCTTTCCCAGTCGAATTGAGCTTCGTCGGTTTCCAGCTTGCGGGCTTCTTTGACCTCGTCAAAGAAAGGCGAGTAATAGAGGTCGGCTCCGCCAGGGCTGTCGCCAGGGATCGGCTCGAAAATATCGTCCCTCAAGGGCATGGCGGGTCAGCTGGATTGTTCAGAAGTGTGGATTTCAAGCTGGCGCAGTTCCAACAAGGGAAACTCTTCGCCGTCGACGATAAAGGTCTTTTGCCCGTAGGGCGCAACCTCGCCTGCTTCGTCCTCGCACCACTCGGTCGTCTTCCCCAAACGAACCGTGCCGTCGGGGTGCTGCCAAGTGAAGGGGCACAACGCCGGCAGCAAGACTTCTCCGAGGTCCTGGCCCTTAAAAGCAGGCCCGGCTTTCAGCCGTGCGGGAATCCACAACAGATCACGGAGCTTTTTGGGGGGCTCCATTTCGAGGGACGCAACGTGCTCCAGCCGGACCCACAGGTAATCGCCCGCCGCAAAAACCTCCAGGCGCGCCCCGATGCGTTGATCGGAGTCCCCCAGGGATTGAAACGGCTTGCCATTGAGCGTTCCCGAGATGGGCTGGGTCGAGGCCCCGTCCGCCGGGTATCGCTTGTTCTCGAACAGTTCGTGCCGCGCTTTTTCGGCGTGCAGCGCCGCACGGTAGAGCAGAATTCCCAAGGCGCGTTCTTGGTTGTCCTCCGCGAGCGCCTGGAGCTGTTTCTCGGCCCTACCGTACTCGCCGCTGAAACACAGCAGTTCAAACAAGAAGGTCCGCCGCTTGGAGTCGCTTGGGGTCTCCCGGAGTTCGGCCGTCAGCGTTTCGACTGCCTCGTCGAGTTTCCCGGCCCGAAGCAGTTCTTCAGCTATCATGCCCGACTCGTCCCTTCCTGCCAGTGTTGGACCTGGTTCATCGTCAGATGGCTTTGTTCGCCTTCAAATCCCAGCCGGCTGGGACTTGGGACTTCATGCCACCCTTCTCATCCTGCTCCTTGTAATTCACCTTGACCTTCTCGAAGCTCAGGGTCCAGTTCTCCTGCGGAACCTCATCTCCCGCGTGGCTAATGTGATAGCTGGTGACCATGAGCTGATCGAACTCATAGGTTAAATACTCCAGAGGGTGTTCGCCGGCCTTGCGACACGTGAGGATCCCCTTCGGAATGTGCGAGCCGTCGAAGCACTTTTGCTGCAGCTTCGGGCCATGCTTGCCCAAATAGGTAACGAGACTCACATCCTGCATCGACACTTTCGACGTGCCAATACCTCCGCCGAGGGCACCGCTGCCGGCTTGTGATGCGCCCCAGGAGAAACTCAGAATCTCAATCTCACCCGGGTGCTTGTCGTCTTTTGACTCACCCGGACAGCCGTCGAGCTTGAAAAAATTGTCGATCGCCATATTGTGTCTACTCTCCTAACTCTGAATGATCGTGCAAAACACACGTGGAACAGAGACCATGGATCCCCTACTTTTTCGCTGGCCGCTATTTGGCGGGGGGCGGCAGATCCGCCACGAGCCGCAACGACACCGACAACTCGTCGAGCTGGAAGTGCGGCCGCAGGAAAGCGATGGCTCGATACGCGCCCGGCTTGCCTGGAACTTCCATGACATCCACGCGCGCCTCGCGCAACGGGTGACGAGCCTTGACGGGCGCCGAAGCGTTGTCGTCGTCTACCGAGTAGTTGCGGATCCAGTTATTCAAGAACATTTCGCACTGGCTCCGCGACATGAAGCTGCCGATCTTGTCGCGCATCATCGACTTCAGATAGTGAGCGAAGCGCGACGTTGCCATGATGTAGGGCAACTGCGCCGACAATCGCGCACTGGCCGTGGCCTCGTCCTTGTCGTAGATCCTGGGCTTCTGGGCCGACTGCACGCTGAAGAACGCCGCATAGTCGGTTCCCTTGCAGTGGACCAGCGGGACAAAGCCCTGGTCGGCCAATTCCTTCTCACGGCGGTCGGTGATGGCGACCTCGGTGGGACACTTCATGGCAATGTCGCCTTCGTCGGTCCTAAAGTTGTGGACCGGCAGGCCTTCCACCAGCCCACCGCCTTCGACGCCCCGGATCGCGGCGCACCACCCATAGAGTGCGAAAGCGCCGGTCAAGCGCGTTCCCAGCGCGTAGGCCGCGTTGCCCCACAGATACTTGGAATGGTCGGTTCCGTCAACGCCTTCTTCGTAGTTGAACGATTCGACGGGCGAGGTATCCCTGCCGTAGGGCTGGCGCATCAAAATGTGCGGCACGCACAGGCCCACGTAGCGTGAATCCTCGCTGTCGCGGAAGGATTTCCACTTGGCGTACTCGGTGGTGTCGAAGATCTTCGCCAAGTCGCGGGGTTTGCCGAGATCGGTGAAGCTTTCCAGATTCAGCATGTCGGAGCCGGCAGCCGTCAGGAACGGCGCGTGGGCGGCGGCCGCCACGTGCGACATGCCCTCCAGTAGCTCCATGTCCTGGGGGTGCTTGCCGAATTCGTAGTCCCCGATGACGGCTGCAAACGGATCACCTCCGAAGACGCCGTATTCTTCCTCGTAGATCTTCTTGAACACGGCGCTCTGGTCGAACTCCGGCGCGCGCTGCAGATCGCGCAGCAGTTCCTTCTTCGACACGTTGAGAACCTTGATCTTCAGTTGCGTGCCCGTTTCGGAATTGTCGAGCAGATACTTGAGGCCCCGCCAGGAGCCTTCCAGCTTCTGGAACTCGGAGGCGTGCATGACCTCGTTGAGCTGCAGCGAGATTAGGTGATCGATCTGCGCGATGCGCGCGTTGATCATCGTCTCGGTGTCTTTCGAAACCGTCATCTCGCCTTCAAGAATCTGGGAGATGAACTCTTTGACCAGGTTCTTGCCGCGCTCGCGCGTTTCGACGTCGGTGCCCAGCCGCCCCTGTTCGACGATGTCGTCGAGCAGGCTGCGATCCGCGGTCTGTTCAACTACCTGGGCTTCGGGAGCGGATGATTTCGCTTTAGCCATCGGACTCTTCTCCCTTCTTCTCCTCCTCGTCGGACTTCACCGACGAGCGCAGTTGCTCCAACTTGTCCGAATTGTTCACTACGTCCTGCAGCACCTCGTCGAGCTTTTCGTTGGTCTGCAGGGTTCCCCGCAGGTCGCTGAGGCGCGTCCTGAGGTCGAGCAGCTTCTTGAGCGGGGCAACCTGCTTGGCCACCGCGTCGGGCGAGAAATCATCCAGACTGCGAAAATTCAGGTCGACCTTCAGGCGCGGCGCCTCGGGGTCTTCGCTGAGTTTGTTTTCGACCGAATACGCCAAGTGGGGCCGCATCGAAGCCAGCACGTCGTCAAAGTTGTCGGGGTTGACCTCGACGAACTTGCGGTCCTTCAAGCGGGCCTGCTCTTCGGCGGGCTGGCCGCCGAAGTCTCCGAGCACTCCCATCACAAAGGGAATCTCTTTGATTTCAATGGCGTCACCGACTTGTACTTCGTATTCGATCTGAACTCGGGGGGGCCGAACGCGTTGCAGCTTCTTTTGAATGCTTTGGCGGGCCATTTCTTGTTCCTCCTCGGCGTCTATCTACCTGGAACGGCTTACCGGATAGCGAACTTACGTCCGCCTAAGGCACGGCAGGCATCGAGCGATCCGAAAGAACCCACAGCCTCTGCGCTGGGTCGGCGCAGGACGCCTGGGTGGGGTTTGCAAAGCTAGCCGATTATGAACCCACCATCCGAGCGAAGTCAAGACTCTCGTGATCAACCGCAAATGCCGCGTTCACTTTGGTTTTCGGTTCGATGTCACCGCTCCCAACGGGCCGGCCAGCGCGGCGCATCGAGCCGTCGAAGGGACCGCCGCGAACGGACCTCCGCCGGTGTTTCCCGCCTTGAGCGCGTCGAGCAACCGGGCCGCCGCGAGGCGGGAGCCGATGAAACTAAGATCCTAAAACACGACGCACCTTCGTGGGACTATGGTCCGGCCCTACTTTGCGGGCCGTATTCCCTTACGGCCCGTTGGGTTGTTCCTATTACGCACTGCGGTGGTACTTTTGGTCCTACGACGGCGGACGCACTGGCTGCAGCCGTTGGGCCATGACGTTGGGGACCGCCTCGCCGAGTCGCAGGGCGGACCGGCGTTTCCCTTGTTTTGCCGCGCCAATTCGGGGATTTCGGCGAACGATCCGGTGGTGTCACGGGCCCGAGCGGCAGCCTCCCCTGGACCACTGCGGCGCCGATACCCGAACGCCCGCGACCGTCACCGCGGTCGAGACCCGTTCGCCGTGCCGCGGATATTCTGGCCGTGCGTTCTGGAAAAACGCGTGCGCTGAGCGGCCTTTCCGTGCTTCGATAGGGTTGGGAAAAACATCATGGCGGATTCCATTTCGTTTGGCGAAGTTCTTCTGGACGTCGAGCCCGGCCGCGCCAGGCAACGCCCGGCCCGCCTTCCTGAGACGCCGTTTCGGATCGTTGTGCTGGGCGATTTCAGCGGGCGGTCGAACCGCGCCGCCAACGGCCGCGAACTAGGCCCCGGTCCCCAGCCGATCCTGGTCGACCGCGACAACCTCGACGCGGTGCTCGAAAAGCTGGGTACGGGGCTGGCGCTGCCGGTGGCCGGGGAATCCGACGCCGAGGTGCGGCTGCGTTTCCGGGAGCTCGACGACTTCGATCCCGACCGCATCTATGAGCGGGCGAGCTTGTTCCAGACGCTGCGCGAAACCCGCAAACGGCTGGCCGATCCGGACGAGTTTGAGCGCACCGCCACAGAGTTGGGTCTGATTCGCCCTCGCGACGCGGGTAGCTTATCGCGGCGGGGAAGCGCCGCCGCCGAGGGCTCTGGCGATGCGCAACGTTCCGGGAGCGGCGGAGCGGTTCCCGACCCCGGGCTGCTTTCCGGGGCCAGCCTGCTCGAGGACGCGCTGGAAGCGACCGCCGAGCGGTCACGGCCCGCCGCGGAGCCGGGCGGCCGCCGGTCTCGCGGCCGTGAGGACGACCTCAGCGCCTTTCTGCGGCGTGTCGTCGAACCCTACGCCGTGGCGAACCCGCACCCCAAGCAGGCCGAAGTGTTGGCGCGCTGGGACGGCGCGATTACCGAACAGATGCGTGCCGTGCTGCATCATCCCGACTGCCAGGCCCTCGAAGCCGCCTGGCGCGGGCTGTTCCTGCTGACGCGCCGGTTGGAGACGGGCACCGACCTGAAGATCTACCTGGTGGATTGCACGAAGGAAGAGTTGGCCGCCGACCTCGCAAACTGCAAGGACTTGCGGGAATGCCGGTTCGCTAGAGCCCTCGCCGATCCCGGCGGTGACTCGGCGGGCGACCCCGGTTGGGGCGTCTTCGCCGGCCTCTACCGTTTCGAGGCGACGGTCGATGACGCCGTTTCGCTGGCGCGCCTGGCGGTGGTGGCGGGCTATCTCGGCGCTCCGTTCGTCGCCGAGGCGGCGCCCGATGTGTTCGGGTGCGAGTCTCTGGCGGCCACCCCCAACCCTTTCGATTGGAAACTGCCGCGCGACCACGATGCGGAGCGGTCATGGGAGGCGTTGCGTGGCTTACCGCAGGCCCGCTATCTGGGTTTGGCGGCGCCGCGCTTTCTGCTGCGTCTGCCCTACGGCGAAGAGACGGTGCCGGCCGAGGCGTTTCCGTTCGAGGAGGTTTCCCTGGAGGGCCCCGCCGGGCCGAGCCATGAGGACTTCCTGTGGGGGAATCCCGCACTGGCCTGCGCTTGCATGCTCGGGCAGGGCTTCCGGCGCTACGGTTGGCAGATGCGTCCGGGGCAGGTGCGGCAACTCGACGGCATCCCGATGTTTCTCTATAAGCACGGCGGCGAGGCGCGCCAGCTTCCCACCGCGGAAGCCTGGCTGGGCGAGCGCGCCGCCGAAGCGATGTTAGAGTGCGGGGTCATGCCGCTGCTTTCGGTGAAGGACCGCGACGCAGCGGTGCTGTTTGACGTGCGGTCACTGGCCGAGGGCGACGAAGGGTTGGCCGGGCCTTGGGACTCGTGAAACGGCTGGGCTGAGCAGTTGTGTTGGGCCCTTGCGGCGGGCGTGGTGAGCAGGGCGGGCCGGAGCCCCGCCCTACGGGCTCGCGCTATTTGTTTCTGGTACTGTTAGGAAAACTCGGATGAGCCGACTGCAACGACGGCCGACGGATCAACCGACGACGCGACAACGGACGTTCCTGTTAGGGTAATTCGGATGAGCCGATTGCAACCGGTCCTTTGGCTGAAGGGTACGTTTCTCACTCCTCAGCACCTGCAGGTTCAAGACCGCTTCCTCGAGAGTCTACTGCAGTTCCGGGTGGAGGCACAGAACTTCCGGCCGTGGGGCTTTACGGCCCTGGGCGTGGACCAGCAGATTCTCGAATCGGGTACGCTGGCGTTGACCCACGCCTCCGGCATCCTGCCCGACGGGCTGGCGTTCGACGCTCCCGAATCCGATCCGGCGCCGCCACCGCGGCCCTTCACCGACTACTTCGATGCGGAGCGCAAGCACCTGGACCTCTACCTGGTGGTTCCGCCGCATCGCGAACGGGGTCTCAACGTCACGATCACCACCGCCAGTGCCGACACCCGTTACCGCGGCCAGATGATGTCGGTGCGCGACGAAAACGCGGCCACCACCGAAAAGCCGGTGCTGGTGGCGCGCAAGAATCTGCGGCTGCTCACCGGAGTCGAAAGCCGCGAGGGGCTTACGGCGATGCGCGTGGCGCGCGTGCGGCGCACCGAGGCGAACGCTTTCGAGCTCGATCCGCATTTCGTGCCACCGCTGCTGTCGACCGGCGCCAGCCCCTACCTGACCTCGATCGCGCGGCGGCTGGTCGAGATCCTGTCGTCGAAAAGCAGCGACCTGGCCAGCACGCGCCGCCAGAAAAACCAGAGCCTGGCGGATTTCACCGCCTCCGACGTCGCCAATTTCTGGCTGCTCTATACGGTCAATACCTACCTGCCGCAGTTCCGACATCTTTTCGAGACCAAGCAAGGCCACCCCGAAGAGCTCTACGGCATCATGCTTTCACTGGCCGGGGCACTGACCACGTTCTCGCGCGAGATTTCCTCCGACAGCTTCCTTTCTTACAACCACGACGAGCTGGAGGTCTGCTTCAGCGATCTCGACAAGAAGCTGCGCCTGCTGCTCGAAGCGGTGGTGCCGAAGAACTTCGTGGCGTTGCCGCTGACGCTGGTGCGGCCGCACATCTACGCCACCGCCGTCGACGACGACAAGTATCTGCTCAACACCAAGATGTATCTGGCGGTTTCGGCCGAAACGCGGGAAGCGACGATCATGCAGAAGGTGCCGCCGCTGGTGAAGGTCTGCTCCGCCGACCACATCGATCACCTGGTGCGACAGGCTCTGCCGGGCGTGCAACTCACGCACGTGCCGGCGCCGCCGGCGGCCATCCCGGTGAAGCTGAACTATCAATATTTCAGCCTCAACCAGTCGGGCGGCGCCTGGGAAGCCGTGGGCCGCGCCCGCAACCTGGCGGCCTATGTGCCCGGAGATTTTCCTAACCCGCAACTGGAACTGGTGATTTTGTTGCCTCAGGGGCGCTGAGAGGCGGCAGGGCGAGTCAGAATCGCCAGGCCGTTAGAGCAGCCGGATCTCGATGGCTCCTGTTTCGTCCTTAGTTAGCCCCAGCGGTGCGTTCCCGCCTCTTCACAGCCCACGGCTTCAGCCGTGGGACCAAATCACACTTTTCGTTCCGCCCTGGAAGGGCGCGGAACCTGGGTCGCCCCTTCCAGGGCTCGGGTGGCTTTCGAACAGTACCCACCGCTGAAGCGGTGGGCAGCCGCGGGCGTAGGCCCGCGCTCAACTCTCCGACGCGAATCTCCGGCCGGCTCGAGGCTCAGGGGTAGGACGATGTATTTCAGCGCGGACTCACGTCTGCGGCTCCGAGTGGAAGGTCAGCGCAAGAGGAATCGAATCGCGGGTTCCGAGCTACCGCGGCGGCGCATCCATCGCGCAGCGGAACCCCTGGTAAGGCGTCTTGATATCCGCCGGGATCGCCGCCCGGAAAAACGCCATCAGATCCAGGTCGTCGGGCGGAGTAATGTAGGACCCGCCCTTGATCACGAACCAGGAAGCGCCGGGCTTCCATTCCACCCCCACCTCTTGCCAGGCGCGGGCCTGGTCGGCGGTCTCCTGAGCCGACGGCTGGTAGACGCTGTTGGTCCACTCCCAGACGTTGCCGCTCATGTTCATCACGCCGTAGGGGCTGGCGCCTTGCGGCGAGCTCTCCGCCGGCGCCACGCCGTCGAAGCCGTCCGCGCCCCCGGCGACATTCGCCTGGCGGTCGGGCAGCGTGTTCCCCCACGGGTAGATCCGGCCGTCCTCGCCGCGCGCCGCCTTTTCCCATTCCTGTTCGGTCGGCAATCTCTTGCCGGCCCAGGCCGCGAACGCCTGCGCGTCGTCGTGGGTCACGTTGACCACGGGATAGTTGAGCTTGGCCGTGAAGTAGGTCGGGTCGCTGGGCGGCGGCGCCGGATAGGCGCGGTGGGTGGCGTCGCAGAACTGCTTGTAGGCGGCGTTGGAGACCTCGGTTACATCCAGGTAAAAGCCGCCCAGCGTCAGCGCCTGCCGTGGGTTGGGCGATTCAAAGCCTTGCGGGCGCTCGATCGGCAGCGGAATGTCGTTGGCGGCGCCAAACAGAAATTCGCCGGCCGGAATCAGCAGCATGTCGCCGGTGGTGGTGTGGACCATCTCCGCCAGCGGCTCGGGCCCCGTCGGCTGCGGCGGCGGAAGCGGGGCTTTTCTACCGAACGCGAAATACACCGTGATGCCCAGGGCGATCGCCAGCACCACCGCCAGCCCGACAATCAGCGGCAGCAAATTGCGGCGCGGCGGCGCTTCCGGCCCGGCCGCCGGAGCCTGAGCCGGCGCGCGAGGCGCTTCGGCTTGAGGCGCCGGCGTGGAACCGAAGCCCGTGCTCGCGGGGGGCCTCGTCGCGCTGCCTGTTCGAAGGCCCGGCGGCGGAGCCGGTGTCGGCGCCGAACGCAGCACGTCCATGTCCTGGCTCAGGTGCGGCCGAAAGGTCGGCGGTACCTCGTTGCCTCCCAGCGTCTTGAGATGCTCCAGGAGCTTGTCAGCCGATTGGTAGCGCTGTTCGGGATCCTTTTGCAGCAGATGCAGAATAATGTGCGACAGCGGCTGCGGCACACCCGGGTCGACTTCGTGCGGCACCGGCGGCGGCACCGCCACATGGCCGTGCCAGATCGCCTCGTTCGTCTCGCCCCCGAACGGCCGCTTGCCGATCACCATCTCGTACATCATCACGCCGAGCGCGTAGAGATCGGCGCGGCTGTCGATCGACTGGCCGCGAATCTGCTCCGGCGCCATGTAATACGGCGTGCCAACCTTGAAACCCATCTGCGTCAGCGCCGTCGGCATCGAGCCGATTTTGGCGATACCGAAATCGAGCACCACCAGCCGGCCATGGGTGTCGAGGCGGACGTTGGCGGGCTTCAGATCGCGGTGAATGACGCCTTTGGAGTGTGCCCAACGCAGAGCGTCGGCGATCTGCGACCCCGCGTAGACCGCTTCGGCGGCCGACAGCCTGCCCACGCGCTGCAGATAGTTCGCCAGGTCCTCGCCCTCGACGAACTGCATGATCAGGTAATGCAGTCCCTCGTTTTCGCCGATATCGACGATACGGACGACGTTGGGATGGCCGTCGAGGTTGGCGGCCGTGCGCGCTTCCTGCAGGAACTGCTCGACAATGCCGGGGTCCTGCGCAAGGTGGTCGGCCAGCACTTTCACGGCGCAGAATCCGCCGTGCAGCCGGTGGCGCGCCAGATACACGCCCGCCATGCCGCCGCCGCCGATCCACTGCATCACGTCGTATTTGTCGCCGATGGCGGCGCCAAGCTGTTGTTGCGTCTGTTCGCGGGTCGGCATCGTTGCTTAGGAGCGGCGGAGCGCGAAATAGACGCCGGCTCCGACCGCGATTACGAGCAGAATGCTCAGGATGATGATCAAGGCGAAATAGGGGGTGCCGCCGGAAGACTCCGCCGCTGGCTGGCTGGTTTGGGCCGACGCGGCGGGAAGCTGCCCGCTCGACGCCCGCGGCACGCTGGGCATGCTGGGGCGGGAAACGCTGGGCGCCGACACGTGCGGGCCCGAGACCGACGGCGCCGAAACCGAGCCGCTCGAAATGCCCGACGTCGAAACCGAAGGCGCCGTCACCGAGGGCGCGCTCAAACTGGGCGAGCTTACCGAGGGCGCACGCACGCCGGGCACCGATGACGGGTTCACCCGCAGGCCGGGGTTTCCGGCCGGAGCCTCCTGCTGGGCCTGGGGCGCCTGGGCGGGCTGCTGGCCGCGGTCGCCGCTCAGCGAAACGTACAGCACGATCCCCAACGCGATCACCAGCAGCGCGCAAAACAGCAGCGCCAGGATCAGGTACATCGAGCGGTCGCTGCTCGCCCCCGCGGGCTTCGCGGGCTGCTGCTGCGGAGCCGGCGGCGGCGCGGCGGCAGGCGCGGGCGGAGGCGGCGGAGCCGCGGAGGAGCATAGGCCGGAGGCGCCGCGGCATAGCCCGGCGGCGCGGAATAGGCCGGGGGCGGGGCAGCAGGTGGAGGCGGCGCCGCTTGCCCTGGCGGCGGTCCGCCCTGTGGAAGCGGAGCCTGCTGGCGCGGCGGAGCCGGCGCGCTGCCCATCATGCGCGTGTATTCGCTGGGGCCCTGGGCCTGCGGCGGAGGCGGCGGCGCCTGCGACGCCTGCGGCGGTCCGTGGGAGATCTGCGTCGCGCCACCGGCATCGTAGGGCGTACGGCTCCAGTTCGAGCCTCCCCCCGAGCCTGAGCCCGGATTGCCGCCGAACAGTTTCGTAAACGCTCCCGGCTGATTTTCCGGCTCCACCGGCTGCCGCGGCGAATCGGCGGGCCACGGTGATTCGTTGTCCGAAAACGGGTCGCTGCCCTGGTTCCCAGCACCCCCGGCGCCTCCAACGCCTCCGAAAAGGCGGGTAAAGGCTCCCGGCTCCGACCCCTGCGGCGGCGGCGCCGGCGGCCGTTCGCTCCAGGGGTCGGGCGACGCTGCGGGTGCGCTCCAGGGGTCGGGCGACGCCGGTGCCGGGGGCTTAGCGCTCCAGGGGTCCGCCCCCGAGGGCTCCGACTGCTTCGAGCCGAAAAGCCGGGTGAACTCGCCCGGATTCCCCGCCGCCGGCGGCGGAGCCTGCAGTGGCGGAGCCTGCGGTTCGTATCCCCCCGCGGACGGCCTACCCTGCCGGAACAGCTTGGTAAATTCGCCTGGTTGGTCCGCTTTGGGCGCTGCCCCGCCCTGCCCGCCTGCTCCGCCGGGCTGGTCGAAGGGGGCGGAGAACGGCGGCGGCGCGCCCTCACCCAACTGGGTCGCCGAGCGGCGATCCGAACCACCGGCCGGCGGCTGGGGCGAGGGACTGCGCGGCGCGGAAAGAGCGCCCGGAGCTTCTGGACGGATCGGGACTGCGGGCGGCGACGCCGGCTGGCCTCCCTGAAACAAGCGCGTGAACTCCCCCGGTGCTTTGCGGCCGGCCGAACCCGGCGCGGGCTCAGCCGCGGCAGGCGGCGGGGCGGCGGGCGGCGCATACGGGGGCGATAGGTTCGGCGACGGCGGGGCGACGGGCTCGTGCGAAAGGTCCGCCGGACCGGCTTTGTGCCCTTCCGCGCGCTGCCGCGAAATCATGCGGAACTGGCGCATCTCCTCACGCCGTTCCTCGGGCGAAATCCGGCGCATGCCCGATTCGGTGATCGTCGGCTCGCCCAATCCGTGCGGGGAGGCCGCGCCCGGCCCAGCGGCGGGCGGCGGCTCGTGGCTATCGGTGCCGGAACGGGCCGGCGGTCTGGGTCCGGCAGGCATCTTGGAGGCAACAGGCGGCGTAGCCAGCTGGTTTTCGCCGAACAATCGAGTGAATTCGCCCGTTCCGGAAGCGCCGGCTCCGGGATTGCCCGCTCCAGGAGTACCCAGCGCCGGTTCGGATGGCGCCCGGTCCGACGGTGAGGGAGCTCTGGCGGGGCCTTTGGGGAGGTCGACGGGCGGGCCGGTCGGGGCCGAATCCCACGGCGTGCCTTCCACATCCGTGGTCGTGCCCGGCCCCCCGAACAGCCGCGTGAACTCGCCCGGTCCCTGTCCCTGGGACGGGGCCTGCGGGCGCGGGGGCGCCGACGGTGCGGAGCCTGTGCCGGATTCTTTGGCGGGCCCGGTCGTGGATGGGGGTGGTTGCGGACGAGAGCCAAAGCTCCCGGTTGCTCCAGCCGGCGTTTCCGATCCCTGACCGCCGCCCGTACCCTGAAAAAGGCGTGTAAACTCGCCGGGTTCACGCGAGGGCTCTCCCGGCGCCACAAAGCCGCCAGGACCGTCCGTGGCCGGTGCAGCACCCGAGCCGCCGCGCCCCTGGCCTTCCAGCCAGCGCCTCAAATCCAGCAGTTCCGGCGTGGCGTCGGTGACCACGAAGGGAGAACCCTGGTAGTCACCCTGTTCGACAAGCGGCGATGCGGGTCTGCCGGACGCAGCCGCGAGCAGCGCCCCGACTTCGGCCGTCAGCGAAGCGGCGGCGGGCGCACCCGCGATCAGGTGCACGTAAAGGCTACGGCCGGTGGAGATCTCTTCCGCCTCGAACGTAGCCACTTCGCCGCTGCGCACCAGGGCGCCCAGCCGGTACTTATCGTTGACGATCATCGCTGCTCGGGACGCTTTCCCCCGAGTCTATGATCGCACCCGCTCCCGAAGCGATCAACCGTGAGTTCTCCTAAGCGGGAGGCCGATAAGCTCCTACATCGTTGCCCGGAGGGAACATCCGGACACGACACATGATCGCGGCCGGCCTGCGCCGCAGGGGCACGATCCGCACCTGTACAGTCCCCCTGGCCCCCTGGGCGCAAGCCCGCGGCAGGGCGCACCAGCGGCCACGGCGGCACTGTCCGAAAAATGGAAGGGAAAAGGAAGAACCAGCGGCGGGACGAGGGCGGCGGTCAGATCTTGACGCCGTCTTTGCGCATGTCGGCAAGGACGCGTTCGATCCCTCGCTTCGAGATGATCTTGATGGCTTTGGCGCTTACCCGCATCTTCACCCAGCGCTTTTCGCTGGGCACCCAGAAGCGCTTGTCCTGCAGATTCGGCTCGAACCGGCGGCGAGTTTTGTTATTGGCGTGCGAGACATTGTTCCCGCTCATCGGTTTCTTGCCGGTCACCATACACACTTTCGCCATGATCCAATTCCTCGATTCTCGATAGCTTAGAAATTCCGGTTCCGCGTGGGAACCCGCCGACAGGCGCTGATGCAGGGCCGCAGGGTGGACCCGCGGCGCACAAAACCAGTATTTCCATGATAACACGAGCCGACCCTGCCGCAGGCGGGGGGTGCTGGCTGGAGGGTAGGTTTCAGCCAATACCGGGCGGGGGTAGTCAGATCATTTGTCCGACCGCCTGTGAGGGTAGGCTCCCGCGGGCCAATTCAGCCTCGTACCGAGCGGGGTGCCGTTCCTGAGCCCCGTAGGGGCGGAACCATCTAATAGCCACGGCTTCAAGCCGTGGGTCAGCGTCCATCTGGAATGCGCCCTGGAAGGGCGGGGCGAAATCAGTCTGACAACAGCCGCAGTCCGTGCCGGACCCGCTACAGCCCCGCTTCCCGGATCGCCGCCACCAGCCGCTCTTTCGAGCCCGAACCCTGAAAATAGGCTCCGACCCGGCCCTCCTTGTCGATCACCACGGACGTAGGAAGCGCATTGACTTCATAGAGTTGGCTCACCGTCATCCCCGGGTCCGACAAGGTGGGGAAGGTGTAGCCGTTGCCATCGATATAGGCGCGCGCCACCTGGCCGCTTTCGCCGTTGACGCCAAATACTCGCAACCCGTGGTCTTTCAGCTCGTTATGCAAGGCCTCGACCCGCGGCATGTCGATGCGGCAAGGGCCGCACCAGGTCGCCCAAAAATCGAGCACCACGACTTGCCCGCGCAGCTCCTTCAACGCCACTCTGCGCCCGGTGAGGTCCTGCAGGGTAAAATCCGGCGCGGGTTTGCCGACCAGCCCGGTAGGGGAGTCGCTCGCCCCCGCATCGGCGACGAGCTCGGCGCCGGCCGGCGGCTCGAAAGTAAACAGCGAATTGGGCAGATCGGGCCCCACCTGGGCCTGGTGGAACTCGATCACCTGGCGGACCTCGACCGGCGTATCCAGCTTGGGCGGCTTCATGCTCGCCAACGACTGCTCGCGCAAGATCAGCTTGGATTGCGGATCAATCCAATAGGTGCGCACGACCTTCCCGTCGGCCACGCCCTGCGGCGGCTTGTATTGCGCCTCGACAACCTGGCAATCCACCGAGCGGTCACCGAGCTTGAACGCCTCGCTACGCACGATCTTCGCCGCGACCAAGCCGTCGGCGACTCCGCGATATCTGCCGCTATAGCGCTGCGCCAAGGCGGCAAAATCGAGCCCTCGCGTCTTGGCGAGGTCGCTGGCGCCTTGCATGGGCTTGCCCGAGAACTTGCTGTATTTTTGCAGGTGGGGAAAGTAGACCCAGGTCGTCTCGCCGTCGAAAACGGTGACCCCGCCGGTCGAGCCGTCGTCGAACTCAACGCGGGACCGGCCGTTGGTGTCGAGCGCGGTCACCACGCGGTTCCTCTTGCTGCGCTCAAAGTCCCCCGAGCGCGTGCGGGTGACCTCAACAGCCTCGAAATGAAAGCTCTCCAGCGTGCCATAGCGTTCGGCGACGACGTGCAGCAGTTTGCCGGCGGCGGCTTCGACTTGGGCACTCGCATGCGAGACCAGCAGCAGAAACAAGATCGAGGGAATCAATCGGCCCATGGTTTCCAAACTTGCCTTTCATGATAGCGGCTCGGGGCAAGGATGACGACCCGATCTCCCGCGGCCCGTAAGTACGGGCACATGCCGCCCAAACTGATGATTCGAGGTGGCGCGGACCCCTGGCCGGCAGGGCCGACCTGCAGGTCCCTGCCCCACTGGCTACGCCAGCTCGCGCGCCAGCTCGACGGCACAAGCTTCGATGAGCTGGCCGCATTGGCGTACGTCTTCGAGCGAACCGCGGTAGGGGTCGGCGATGACTCGCGATTCCGCGCCGGTATTCCATTCGCCCAGAAAGCGCAGCTTGGGTTGTGCCTGCGGGTGCAGCGCCAACAGCAGCGCTACGTTCAGCTCGTCCATCACGAAAATCACGTCGGCGCCGGCCAGCAGCGCATCGGTGACGGGCCGCGCGCGGTGCTGTTCGAGCGAAACGCCCAGCTCGCGAGCCACGGCACGCGCCCGAGCGTCGGACTCGCGGCCCGGCCTGGCGCCGACCCCCGCCGAAGCGATGCGCGGGCTGCCCTCCGGCAGCTCGTGCCGCAGCAGCGCTTCCGCCAGCGCGCTGCGAATAATATTGCCGTGGCAGACGAACAGGATCGTTTCCACCCGCTCGGGCAGCCGGCGGCGCCTCTTCCAACGCCTCGCAAACCCCGTAGCCGCCCGCGAGCGGAGATAAAACAGGCCCGGAATCGCCCCGATTTCCCACGCGGTCCGCAGGTCCTGCCGCAGCCAAAGCGGCGTGATCCCCGTGGCGACGCCCTTCAGAGCACCGCGGGTCAGGGCGAGCGCCGTGCCCGCCAGCTCGACAATGGCGGGAAAAGGATCGCCCGGCGACCACACCATATCGCTTGTGCCGGGCCCAAAATCGGCAAAGAACTCGCGGCACTCCCGCCAGCGGTCCTTGCGGAGCGCAGCGTCCCGGCGGGAATGGGCGAGAATTTCGCCAACACGCCGCAAATCGCCGGCGGCCCACCGCGCCCGCACGCCTGCCTGGTATTCGGCGGGCGGATCCGGCTCTTCGCCGCGCGCCAACTGCCAGTCGTAATACGGAAAATCGAGCCCCGCCCGCGACGACAGCGGCAGCGATTCGCAGCAACTCCCGTTCACCCCATTCAGCACCACCGCGCCCGAAGCAGGGTCCCGGCGAAACTCGACCGTCGCCGGCCCTTCCCACTCGAGCGCCGCCAGCAGACGCCGCGTGAATCCAGCCAGGGTCTCGTCGAGCGGCTCGGCAACGGCCAGAACGATCTCGCCGCCCGCGTAGGGATACTCCTTCGAGCAGCGATATTGGAACAGGACCAGCGGCCGCCCCTCGTGAACCACCGTTTCGATGCCGACGCGGTCGCCGGGGCAGCCGGCCTCCGCCTGCACGGGCACATCGCACTCTCGCGCGATCCGCAACGAATCGTCGGCGCGGTCGAGAACGGCTGCGGGAGCGCACGCCAGCCGCGCTCGCTCGCCCAGCGGCTGCTGGAAACGGTGCAACGCCGCCAGCGCCGCCGCACTTGCCGGAACGATCAGCTCGTACCTGCCGGCATCAAGAAGCGACAGCAGGCGGTCCAAGAAATATTCGGGAGCGGCAACGAAGTCGGGCAGTTTGTGAACCGTCCGGACGGCATTCGACAACCGGACGGGGTCGCGCGGGGACTTGGCCGCCACATCCACCGGAATGCCCCGGCGGGCCAGGGAGCGCGCCACGGCAAGGCAGGCCCGGCTGGCGCCGAGTACCAGCACAGCGGGGAACCGCTCGGCGGAACTCATGATCGGGGGGAGACGAACGCAAACCTACGGCGCATCCAAGCGAATTGCCGCAAGGCAAAAAAGCCTGCCGGACTATAAGCCGGTTTCTGTACCCCCGAAGGGGCGGCAGTCATTCCTCTAGATCCGGCATTACTACCGGACTCAAGCGACCTACCCGGGACTCGGCCGCCGGCCGAAGCCGGCAACCGTGGGCGCGGCGGGCCGCCGCTGGTCCCCTATTTGGTCTTGCTCCGCGTGGGGTTTGCCCTGCCACCTCGATTACGCGAGGCGCGGTGCGCTCTTACCGCACCATTTCACCCTTACCGCGGCGAACCGCGGCGGTATATTTTCTGTGGCACTTTCCGTAAACCACCCTTTGAGAGTGGCCCCCCGGCCGTTAGCCGGCACGCTGCCCTGGGGAGACCGGACTTTCCTCCCCGCCACCCGAAGGCGGCGCGGCGACTGCCCGTCCGGCAGGCTTTTCGTTAGTATCGCAGACCGAACCCACCGCGGCCCGCCTCACGAACGCAACCCGCACCCCACAAATGCCAACCGCCGACAAATGCGAACCGCACCGCGTGCGGCTCGGATTGCTTTGGGTGGGGTTCCCGTGATGCTTTGGTCGCTTCCAGGCGAGGGATTGGGCGAGGTTTGCCGTTTGGTCTGGCTAGGTGGCTAGCAGGTGCTTTTGGACTTTGCCGAGCGCGTTGCGCGGCAGGCTTTTTGCGACGACGAAGCGGCGCGGCGTTTTGAAGGACGCCAGATGCTGCCGGCAGCAGGCCGCCAGCGCTTCGGCGTCGATTTCCAGGCCCGCGCTGGGCACGACGTAGGCAACCGGAACCTGGCCGCGCGCGGCGTCGGGCTCGCCGACCACGGCGGCTTCGGCCACGCCGCTCTGTTCCAGCAGCAGTTCCTCGATCTCGCGCGGGTAGATATTGAATCCGCCCGAGATGATCAGCTCGTGGCGCCTTCCCTGCAGCGTGTAATAGCCGTCGGCGGAGCGGACAGCCAAGTCTCCCGACCGAAAGTAGCCTTCGTCGGTGAAGGCGGCGTCGGTCGCCTCCGGCCGTCTCCAATAGCCGGGGAAAACGTTGGGACCCTGGATGAGCACCTCTCCGGTCTGGTCTCCCTCGACATCGTCTCCGGTTTCGGGGTTCACCAGCCGGATCGAGATGCCGGGCAGCGGCTTGCCCACCGTGCCGGCGCGGCGCTCGCCGGCGTAGGGGTTCGAGATGTTCATCAGCGTCTCGCTCATGCCGTAGCGTTCCAGGATGCGATGGCCATAGAGATCGTGGAAGCGCTCCAGGGTTTGAGCGGGCAGCGGGGCCGAGCCCGAAACGAACAGCCGCAGGAACGAGCCGATCTCGCGAGCCGTTTCGCGCGGCGCCTCGAGCAGGCGCTCGTACATCGTCGGCACACCGAAGAACACCGTCGGGCGGAAGCGCAGCATCTCGTCGAGGATCGACTCCTTGCGAAAGCGCTCCAGCAGCCGCACGCGGTAGCCGCAAGCCAGCCAGGTGTGCAGGCCGTTGCCGAGCCCGTGAACGTGAAACAGCGGCAGCGCCAGCAGCAGGCGGTCGGCCGCGGTCATCTGCCAGCAGGTGACCAGGTTGACGGCATTGGCTGCGAAATTGTTGTGCGTCAGGATCGCGCCCTTGGAGCGCCCGGTGGTTCCCGAGGTGTAGACCAGCGCCGCGGGCGAATCGCCTTCGGCGGGGCAATCGGGGCGGCCGGCGGGGCAATCGCGCGACATGTCGTGAAGCTCGCCGGCGCGGTAGAGCAGCGGATCGGCAAGCCCTACAAGCCTTGTTTTCAGATGCGGTTCGAGCTCCCGGCAGGTGACGATTCCCTTCGGCTCGGCATCGTCGAGAATGTGCTCGACCTCTCGCTCGCGATAGAGCACGTTGATGGGCACGAAGATCAACCCAAGCTTGACCGCGGCCAGGTACACATCGGTGAACTCGACGCAGTTGGGAAGGTACACTGCGAGGCGGTCGCCCTGCTGGAAGCCGTCCCGCGCGAGGAGCTGCGCAAGGCGATCGCTGCGCTGGTCCAGTTGCGCGAAGGTGTATTCTTCGCCGCCCCACTCGAGACCGGTTTCCCGCGCGCGGCCGGCCAGGGCCAAGTCAAACAGATCGGTGAGGTTCATCGTCGTTGGCGGGAGTTGCCGTTCGCCATTTGGCGCCAGCCAAATCGCACAGCCCGATGGGCCAAAGGACCAGGGTCGGCATTCAGGGCCCCGGTCGACTACGCCTTAGGCGGCGGCCGGCTTACTCACGTAAGGCCGCAGCGCCAGGTTGGTGACGATCATGATCACCGACATCGCCGGCAGCAGCAGCAGCCCGGTACCCAGGTCGGATTGATTCGAGATCCAGCCGATGATCGGCGAGCTGATCACCAGCCCGATCCAGCCCGAGGTGATCACAATGCCCATCGCGGTCGCCGTCATCTGGCGGAACACGTTGCCGACCATGCCCAAAACGGTCGGGAACATCGGGGCCATGGCCAGCCCGGCCAGAAACACCACTCCGCCGACCATCGACGGGCTCGACACTTTGAGCATGGCGAAAGTCGTCAACGCCATGGCGGCCGAGGCGAACAGCGTCACGCGGATCTCGGGAACGCCCAACAGGACGCGCGAGGCGATCAGTCGGCCGACCAGAAGGCCGAACGCGAACCCGAACGACAACACGTTCTGGGCGTAGTTTTCCGCGACGCCGCGGGTCGAGTGCAGGTATTCCACCAGCCAGTTCCAGACGCCCACCTCGCAAGCCACGTAGAGGAACAGGTACAAGCTGAGCAGGTAGAGCGCCGGCTGATTGAGCAGCTTGCCGGCCTTGGCAAACACGAAACCGTCTCCGCCCGCCGGCGGCGGCATCGGGGTCACCAGGTTGACCAACATCGTGACGCCCGTGACGGCGGCGAGCGTGAGGCACAGGGCATAGGAACCGTTCAACGCGGGGATATTGGCCGCCATGAACGGGGTCACCATGCCGCCCAGGCCAAAGAAAATATTGAGCAGGTTCAGCGCGGAAGCCCGCTTTTCCTCGGCGACATCGCTGATCAGCGTATTCGAGCCGGTGACCAGCATGCCGCCGCCCAGCCCCAGCAGGAACATGGAGCCCAGCGCCGTCAAATAACTGTTGGCCACGGCCAGACCTGCCAGCGATACGGCGATGCCGGTAAGCCCGGCCACGATCCCGGCTTTCTTGCCAACGTTGTCGAGGATGGGGCCGATGGCGATCGAGGCAATGGCGAGGCCGATGGCGTAGGCCATCGCGACATAGCCGGCCTGGGCGTTGTCCAGCGTGAGCCTGTCTTTGAGTTGTGGCAGGATCGTTCCCAACAGGGCGGCGATCGAGCCATAAACGAAAATGGCCAGGATCATGGCCACGATGAGACGGCCCTTGGATTGAGTTGCGGCCACGATAACCTCCTGGGGAAAAGCGGAACAGTCGACGGGACATGATAGCGCAGACGGGCTCTTTCGTGTGGGCTGGAGAGCGGCTCGTGTCGGGAAGAGAAAGAGACGTGCGGCGTAGAGACATTCGCGCGCCTGGCGAGGTAGAGATAGGCGCTCCCGCCTGTCCTCGACGCGGAGCGGCGAACCGGGATGCCGGGCCGCAGCCGACCGCCGGAGCAGTTTGCCGGTTGCGGAACGGTCGCGTGGCCCGATGGAGAAGGGCGTTGGGCGATAGTGCTTGCCCGGGATCATACCTGGGATGACATGCCCGGGACGCAATAGCTCGTTTGCCCAGGACACCCAGGCTCGCCGCTTCGCGGCGAGGACAGGCCGGAGCGCCTGTCTCTACTTGGGCGGGGCTGGCTCCACGGTCAGAATCGGCCGCGGCCGCCGGCCCCGGTGCTGACCAGCGTTTCGCAGCACAGGCAGGATTGCCTGTCCCACTCACCCGGGCTCGCGAGGCCTATGTTCAGGCGAAATGGTAGCGGCCTTGCTCCTGGTCCCAAAACGCCTTCTGCTCGTGGCGATAAGAGAGCGTCGCCAGGTGGCCGGTTACCGCGGCTTCGTGGCCGATCTCCGCCGGGCAGTTGAGCGGCGTTCCCGACTTGATCGCGTCGATGAAGTTGCGCATATGGTCGGCGGTCGGGTTACCCTGCCCGAAATCCTTCTGCGAGTTGAAGTGGATCTCGGGCCGCGAAGTGACCTCGCTCGGCAAGCCTCGCACTTTCTCGGGATAAACGTGCAGATCGGCCAGGTTCATGATTTCCATGGTGCCTTCGCTGCCCAACAGTTGCTCGCCATAGCCGTAGTGCACGTTGCTGAACATCGAGCTGTAGTTAATGTGGAAGTGGTCGGGGTACTCGAACGCCGCCGTGACCGTGTCGGGCACTTCGCGGTCGTCGTCGGTCCAGTAATGAATTCCGCCGTTGCACATCACCGACTTGCAGTAGGTACGCCCGGTGATCATGTGAATGGCGTCGGTCTGGTGGACCAGCAGGTCGGTCGAGATGCCGCCGGAATAGTCCCAATACAGACGCCACTGGAAATAGCGCTCCTTGTTGAATTCGGTCTTGGGCGCGTCGCCGAGGAACTTGGCGTAGTCGGTGTTTTCCGGCGTCGAGTCGGCCGGAATGTCATAGCGCCAGGCGGGGTCGTTGGGCGCGCTGTTGCGGTACCAGAACGCGCGCGCGTAGACCACCTTGCCCAGCGCGCCCGATTCGTAAATTTCTTTCGCTTTCTTGTAGAGCAGCGAGCTGCGCCGCTGCGTGCCGACCTGGAATTTCTTGCCGCTTTTCTTGACCGCTTCCAGAATTTGGAAGCCTTCCTCGATGGTGTGCGTCAGCGGCTTTTCGCAATAAACATGCTTGCCCGCCTCGAGCGCGGCGATCGCCATGTCGTGGTGCAGGTGCTCGGGAGTCATGATGACGACGGCGTCGATCGATTTGTCCTCGAGCATGCGGTAGTAGTCGCTGTAGGTGTCGGGCGCCTGGCCTTGCTTGGTGGCAATGTCGTCTTTGCCTTGGGCCAGGCGCGGCGCGAACGCCTCGCAAATGGCCTTGATGTAGCCGTCTTTGCCGGCTTGCTCCATCATCGTGAAGATGTGCTTGCCACCGCGGTTGCCGAGCCCAACCCAGCCAATCGCTATGCGGTCGCCGGCGGTTTGTGCGTTCAGAAACGCGGGAGCGGCCA
This sequence comes from Terriglobia bacterium, assembly GCA_963824095.1. Lineage (GTDB taxonomy): Bacteria > Acidobacteriota > Terriglobia > Bryobacterales > UBA6623 > JBBDWJ01. The sequence goes on from CAWGNS010000008.1 coordinate 1,011,611, forward strand.
CCATGGCAGCCGAGCTGGCTACGAAGTCACGGCGGGAAATCGACTTGGACATAGAGCCTCCCTCTAGGGATGGATGGGCGTGGGGAAATTTTCTGTGGAAACGGAAAGGAAAGATTGCAATAGCACCATCTTTAGGATAGCAACTGGGCGTGGGAGAACTCCACAATGGTGTCTTCCGATCGGTCGATGTTTGGACTGCCGCTGGGCGACTCTTCAGCCGTCCTTTGCGGCCGGTTGGCGAAGTGATGGATTTTTCTACAGGAGCGCCGATGGACCACTGAAAGGTGGCGCGGGTCCACGGCCGGCAGCGTCGTCGTATACGCCGACGTCTGGGGTTTGGCCGTTCCGGAAGTAGAGACGGGCGCTCTCGCCTGTCGACCGCAGCGAAGCGGAGGCCCTCCCTGGTTCTGCTCTTGACTCATGACACAAGCCTGATTCGGCACCAGCGGCGGCCTGGATTGCTACACAAGCCAAGGGCCGCCTAACGACAGAGACAGGCGAGAGCGCCTGTCTCTACACAGGACAGACGAGATGGTTTGTCCCCGCGCGCTCAATTGGTCTTGGCCATCAGGTATTTCAGCAGCGGCGGCGTGGCCAGCGTGGTGATCATGACCATAACAACCATGGCTGAATAGGTTTCGGGAGAAAACACGGGCACGCCGGCGACACTTTCGCGCGCGCCCATGGCGGCGAAAATCAGCCCGACCTCGCCGCGCGGAATCATGCCCACGCCCACCGCGATCCGGTTGAGGCCTTTTTCCAGGATGCCCAGCGAACAGACCTGCTTGCCCAGGATGGCCGCCAGGCTCAGGCCGGCCGCGAACTCCAGCACGTTCAGCGAGCGGAACGAATTCAGGTCGACGCGGATGCCCATCAATACGAAGAACACCGGCACGAAAATGCTGCTGATCGGGGCGACCAATTCTTCGATGCGGCGCGTCTTCATTTGCGGGTAGGCGCGGTAGGAGGTTTCGTCGAGAACCAGGCCCGCGGCGAAGGCGCCCACGATGGCGGCCAACCCGATCGATTCAGCCACCCCGGCCAGCAGGAAGCAATAGATCAGACTCAGCACCACCGGCAGCCCCGCCACCCGGGCTTTCGCGCCGAACTGGATCACCTTGCCCGCCAGCAAATGGCCGATCAGGATCGCGCCCACCAGGAAGATCACCGCTTTGGCGATGATCCAAAGCACCGGCATCATCGAAACCTCGGCCCCGGCGCCGCGGTCGATCGAACCGACGATGCCGCTGACCACGGCCAGGATAATCAACCCAAGAACGTCGTCGACCACCGCCGCCCCGAGAATGATCTGGGCTTCCTTGGTTTCCATCTTGCGCAGATCTTTCAACACCCGGGCGGTGATGCCCACACTGGTCGCCGCCAGTGTCGCGCCGGCGAACAGATGCACGTACCACGCCGACTCCGGCAGGAACCACAGCGAGACGAAATAACCCAGAATCACTGGCGCGATGACGCCCAGCACCGCCACCAGCGTGGCCGACAGGCCGACGGCCAGCAGTCCGGGCAGGTTCGATTCCAGGCCAACCTCGAACAGCAGCAAAATCACGCCGATTTCCGCGGCCGTGTGGACGTCGGGCATCGTGCGGAGTCCGTCGAAAAGATGCACCCCGACCAGCGAGAGGTTGCCGAGGATAACGCCGAACACCAGCTCGCCCAACACCGCGGGTTGGTGAAAGCGCTCGAAGATCTCTCCGCCAACCTTGGCCGCGATCAGGATGACTGAGATCGCGAACAGGAACGGAGCGATGCCGCCTTGGCCGCCAGGCTCGCCGCCCTCGGCCCCCAGCAGCGGCCCAGCGAACACGCCCAGAATGTACACAGTGGTCGCCAACAACAGAATGCGCTTCATATTCAGTTTTCGCTCGTAGTCGGATGGATGGCGCGAGGGCGCGGGTGTTCAGCGGCGGGAACGATGCGCGGCGTGGCTCGACGGGCTCCCGTTCAGGCTCCAGCAGGGTTCATGCGACGGCACGGGCGCCTTAGGGCTGGAAACCCTCCCTGCTAAAGTAGCACCCCGGCCGAGTAGCGCTCAATGGCAGGGCCAGAGTCGGGCGGATATTGGCCGCGGCGGTTGGCGAACACCGGCTCGGCGGACAAGCACCCCCCGCCGCCAGCGATCCGAGCCGCGCGCGATCGCGAGCGGCGGCGGCCTGTTCCACCTTGGCGGCGGATCCCTAGTCCCTGGGACATATCCCAACTTCGTGCGTCTCAACAAATCCGGGTACAATCGAGATTCCCGTGCCTACTTCCCCCTCCCCCGCGCCCATCCGGCCGCCGGCTGGGTCGGCCATGCAACTCGACACGCCTATCACCTATCTCAAAGGGGTCGGTCCGCAGCGCGCCACGATCCTCGAATCGAAAGGCATCGCCACCGTCGAAGATCTGCTTTACTACATGCCGTTCCGCTACGAGGACCGCAGCAACATCAAGCGCATCGGCGAGCTGGCGCCGGGCGAAACGGCGACCGTGGTGGGAACGATCTCGGCCGTACAGACGTTTCAGCCGCGGCGCAGCCGGCTGCGGCTGTTCGAGATCCGCGTCAGTGACGGCTCGGGGCGTCCGCTGGTCTGCAAGTGGTTTCGCGGCGACTACCTGCGGTCGATTCTCGAGCGCGGCCTGGAAGTTTCGTTCTTCGGCAAGGTCGAGTGGGACGCCTACAGCCAGGAAGTCTCGATGATGCACCCCGAGTACGAGATCCTGCGCGGCTACGACGACCCCGAGGCGCAGCTTCATCTGGGGCGCATCGTGCCGGTGTACCAGGCGATCGGCCGCATCAACACGCGCGTGCTGCGGAGCCTGGTGCATCGCGCGCTGGAGGGCTTTCCCGACGAGCCCGACCCGCTGCCGGCCGAGGTGCGCGCGCGGCTGGGGTTGCCCGAGCGGCCCCGCGCGCTGCGCGACGCCCATTTCCCTCCCAACGGGACGGATCTACGGCTGCTCGAAGCCTTCCGCACGCCGGCGCAGTTCCGCCTGATCGTCGAGGAGTTTTTCTTTCTCGAATGCGGCCTGGCGCTCAAGCGCCGCAAAGCGCGCAGCGCCGAGGGCATCGCCTTTGACCTCAACAGCCGCGCCCGCGAAAAGATCAAGCAGGTGCTGCCGTTCAAGCCCACCGCGGCGCAAAAGCGCGTGCTCAAGGAAATCGCCGGCGACATGAAACAGCCGACGCCGATGAACCGCCTGCTGCAAGGCGATGTCGGCAGCGGTAAAACCATCGTCGCCGTCGAGGCCGCCGTCATCGCGCTCGAAAACGACTACCAGGTGGCGGTGATGGCGCCGACCGAAATCCTCGCCACGCAGCATTTCCTCTATTTCAAGCGGCTGCTCGAAAAACGCGGCGGCTACGTGGTTGCCGGGCTAACCGGTTCTCACTCGGCGCGCGAGAAGACCAAGCTCAAGCAGGTGATCCGTGAAGGGTTGGCGCATGTTGTGGTGGGCACCCACGCGCTGATCTCCAAAGACGTCGAGTTCCGCAATCTGGGCCTGATCGTCATTGACGAGCAACACCGCTTCGGGGTGATGCAGCGCCTCGAGTTGCTGCGCAAGGGCAAGCATCCCGATGTGCTGGTGATGACCGCGACGCCGATTCCGCGCACGCTTTCGCTGACGCTCTACGGCGAGCTGGAGGTATCGATCATCGACGAGCTGCCGCCGGGGCGCTCGCCAATCACCACGCGCCACGTCACCGAGGAGGAGTCGGAGAAGGTCTACAGCTTCGTGCGCCGTCAGGCCGAGGCCGGCCACCAGACTTACGTGGTCTATCCGGTGATCGAAGAGTCGGAAACCAAGACCGTGAAGGCCGCCGAGAAGATGTACGAGCACCTCTCTAAGGCGGTCTTTCCGGATCTTGCGGTGGGCCTGCTGCACGGGCGGCTGCCGACCGCGGAAAAAGAAGCGGTGATGGACCGCTTCGTGCGCGGCGAAGTTTTGATTCTCGTTTCGACCACCGTGGTCGAGGTCGGTGTGGACGTGCCCAACGCCACGGTGATGCTCATCGAGCACGCCGAAAACTTCGGACTTTCGCAGCTCCATCAACTCCGCGGGCGCGTCGGCCGCGGCCGCGAGAAGAGCTACTGCATTCTGCTGACCGCCGAGCTGAGCGAAACCGCGCGCGAGCGCATCAACACGATGGTACGCACCCAAGACGGTTTCGAAATCGCCGATACCGATCTGCGGCTGCGCGGCCCGGGCGAGTTTTTCGGGACCAAGCAATCGGGCCTGCCCGAGTTCCGCGTGGCCAATCTGGTTCGCGACCGCGAAGCGCTGGAGATCGCGCGTTCGGAAGCCACCGCCTACATCGAGCACCCGCCCAGCGCCGACGAGCTCAAGACCCTGGTGGACTACATTCGCCAGAAATGGCAGCGGCGCTACGGCTTGGTGCAAGTGGGCTAGTGGACAAGGCACACCGGTCGCGGCCGTTTCGCCGAACGTCCCACGCCGAAGCCCGGCGCCCCCCTCTGGGCACCGAAAGCCCGACCACAAGAAACAGAGCCGCAGGCGGAAGCCCGCGGGCCGAAGTGGCATAGAGGTAACGGGCCGAAGGGCACAGAGGCAAGAGAACGCACAAGTGGCGCGAACCTCCAGGTTTGCCGCGGCGCGATTTGTCGCGACGTAGGGCCCCACACCACCGAAGCCGTGCTGGAGCATGCCACAGCCGGACCGGAATGCCCTTTTCCGCAGCCTGTTCCGCCAGCGGCTCTGTTCCTGGGCGCCGCGGGGCAGGCACGAGCAACGTCGCGCTACACCGCGCGCGCCGCTACCAGCGTCAGATCATCCTCCTGCCCGAACGCCGCGTACGCCATCAGCGCATCGCTGAGGGCCGGTGGCATCTCGGCGATCTCGCGTTCGCGGTTACGGCCCAGCAGGCGAACCAGCCGCTCTTCGCCGAACTCTTCGCCGTCGCGGCCGCGAGCCTCGATCACGCCGTCGGAAAAGACCGCCAGCAGGTCGCCAGGCGCCAGCGTGACCTGGCCCACCGCCACATCGACATGGTCAAACAGCCCCAGTACGGTAGCTGTTGAATCCAGCCGCGTTACGCCGCCGCCGGCGCGCACCAGCAGCGGCGGATAGTGCCCGCAGTTGACGTAGCGGAGCTGGCGGCTGGTGTCGTCGTAGCAGCCGAAAAACAGCGTCGCGTAGCGCTCGTGCTCGGTCGATTCACAAAAGAGCTGGTTGACCGAAGCAATCACGCCGGGCAGATCTTCCCAGGCGTCCTCGCGGCGGCTGCGCAGGCTCGCCTGCAGGTTGGCCATCAGCAGCGCCGCCGCCACTCCTTTGCCGGAAATATCGGCCAGCACCAGCCCCAGCCGGCCTGGCCCCAGGTCGAGGAAATCGTAATAATCGCCTCCCACCGGACCCGCTTGCCGGCAATAGGCGGAATACTCCAGCGTCAGCAGCGAGGGATTTTTCTGAGGGAACAGCTTGCGCTGCACCTGGCCGGCGATGCGCAGCTCGTCGGCGGCCCGGCCCTCGGCGCTGTCTCGTTCCCGGGCTCGCACGGCTTCGGGCCGCGCCGCCGCGTGCTCGCGCAGAGTCGCCACCAGACGATGGTTCTCCCACGGTTTGGGGACAAAATCCCGCGCTCCCCGGCGCATCGCCTCGACGGCCAGATCGATGCTCCCCCAGGCCGTCATCACGATCACCGGCGGCGCCTGATCGAGCCGCTTGAGCCGCTCCAGCAGATCCAGGCCTTCTTTGCCCGACGTGGTGTCCCGGGTATAGTTCAAGTCCATCAGAATGACGTCGAACTCCTGCTCGTCGAGCGCCCGCAGGACGCTTTCAGGGCTGTTCGCGGCCACTGCCTGAAAGCCCTGACTCTTGAGCAGCAGCCGCAGAGCGGTCAGCACATCGGGCTGATCGTCGGCGACGAGCACGCGGCAAACCGCCGCCGGAGCGGTGGCCTCCACGGCCGCCGGCGGCCAACTCTTCTGCTGCCCCCGGGGCGGCGGAGCGGACTGTTCAGCCAGGGTTACCGTTGTCATCAAAGCCTCCCGGGCAGCCGGTTTGCGGCGCCAGGCTCATTGGCCACAGACGCATGCCTTTCGCCAAACCGGTCCTAGTTGGGTATCTTGTTGATTACCAGTCAGTTGGATCTCAAAGGGCGTCCGGCCCTGGCGCACACTTGTGTCCGCTACCGGGCAGCGCGATTCCCGGAACCGGACAGTCGCCCCTCGCAATCGCGCCGTGCGCAAGACCCTTCCGCGCGTGAGGCGTTTGTGTACCCGCCGGTCCGTTAGCGGCGGTGAGCCCAACAAGCCGCCCTCATCCCCAAAGCAAACCTCATCGGCGGGAAGCCGTAAATGCTCGATCCCCCCGACGAGATTCCAACCTAGGCCTTTTTCCCTGCCGTATTTCGTATGCCTGCATGATGGAGAGTCGTATGCGTGGGGGCTTATGGTGGGAGTACCTGGTCAGGTGGTACATGGTTCTCCTCCAACGGGGCGTTCCGGCAGGTTGTTTCCTGGTGCTGTGGGCTAAATCGCCGGAACGCCCTACCTTTCTCTTGTGACGCCTTTCTTTCGTCCCGTTGCTTGACGCAGTGCTCGTAAGGCCAGCGTTCTGAGCGCCTTCTGAAAAGCCTGGCTCGGCCTGTGAAATAACCCGAACGGGTCTGTTTACGGGTTGGGCGGATTGCCTCAGCGTGGCCTTCAAGCCGCCTGATTGTTGGGGAACGCTTGAGTGAGCACTTCGACTCGATAGCGGTAGGAACTGCCGTCGGGGCGCCAGTCCCGCGTGCAACACAGGCAGCGCACCTTGTGGGCCGAGAGCAGCACGATCGCAGGGCAGGGGACGAGCTGGGGTACTACGATCTCGAGTTCGGCTTTTTCGCCGTTGCGGACCTCGACCGCTGAGCCGTCCACGAGGTTGGCGTCGTCCATCCACTCCAGAAAACTGCGGGAAATGTCCGTGCCGAGCCGTACGGGACGCTCGTCCGCGAGGAACTCGAAGCCGCTGCGGTAGGCGTTGCCAGCGGGCTCGCAATAGCGCACTGCGGCTCGTCCGTCGGTGCCGTCGTCGAGCAGGATCCAAACGCAGACGCCAGCGGGAAGCGGCTGCTTCGTCGTTACGGCCATGCCGCCCTCGGAGGCGTTGACGAGGTTGGCCCGCAACTGGTGGGCCTGGCCGCCCTCGGTCCAGCAAATCGTAGCGCGGCCGGTGAAGGCCAAACGCGGATGACGCCGCCTGGAGGGAACGGCCGGAGGGATGCTGGGGGCCGCTTTGCCGCGTAGCAGCTTCGCAAACGGCAGGCGCATACCAACAGTTTCCTCCGGGATGTTCGATATCGCCCATCAGACGAACTACTTAGATTGTTTCCGACAACCGCTGCGGGAGGCCTTTAGCCGTCGCAACGCCAGCATAGCGGGTTGCCGACGTCCCTCATGTTCGGCGCATGGGGCGTCGATCAATGCAACGGGCCCCGACCGCGCGGTGCATCGAAACCGAGATCAATGGCTTACGGGCAGGCTCGGGAGAGTTTCCAGCGGCTACGACAGGGCGGGTTGGGGACAACCGCGTCCCGATGGATGTCCCGATTGGACCGATGGGGATCCCGATGGGAATGGTGGATTGGACGACGGCCTGCAAATCTCGAAAGAAGCTGGTTCGGTAGGCGGGTGGCGGCCATGATGGACGTGTTGACCCAGCCGGCGGCGCGCCTCGATCGGTCCCGGGCGGTTACTACAATCGAGCCTACCGTGGAGCGAAGACACCGTCGCTGGCAGTCGCAGCCGGTGGGGGCGGAAATCGGCGAGACGGCGGAAATGGCGCTGGCGGAACGGCTTTCGGGAGAATCGCAGGGTCTGCCTCTCAGGGAGACGGCGGGGAGTCGCTTGGGCGACAACGACAGTCCCCAACCGCAGAGCCACCCCCCGGGAATCTCGGCGCAAAATGCGGCGGCCTTGGCGGTGGAAGCACCGCGGGCGGCGGCAGGGCTGAATATCGCGGACGGGCCCGGAGGCGGCGAGGTGACCGACTCCGAATCCGGCGGGACGAAACCCGGGAACACCTTGCGGCCTGGCCGGTTGCCCTCGTTGCCCGACCCGCGGCCGCGCGGCCAACGGTCCGGCGGTGGGCCCGAGCCTCCTTTGGGGACCTCTTCCGTCCCGGAACCTGGGCCGCCATCCGATTCGGGCCAAAGGCGCTCCGCGTTGCGGCTGGCCGGATTTCCAGAAGCCTGCGTGGAACGATCGGTAGCGCCCGAGATCCCGCCGGGGCGGGCGGCCGAGGCGGGCTTTCGCAAAGCGGCGGTCGGATCGGATCCGGGCGGAAACCCGAACTTGGCGACCGAGGGCGCCGGCGCGGAGGCGGGCCGGAAGGCCCTGCCCGACGCGGCCGGTGCGTTGACGACACCGGTCCGGATCCTGTTCAAGCCGACCCCGCGCTACCCGGAGGAAGCCTTGGGGCGATGCTTGCAGGGTGACGTTCTGCTCGACGTCGAGTTCCGCTACAGCGGTACGTTGGACGTGCTGGGGGTGCGGCGGGGGCTGGGCCACGGTTGCAACGAAAGCGCGATCGAAGCGGCACGTCGGCTGCGCTTTACGGCGGCGCGGCGTGACGGCCGGTCGGTCGATACCCAGGCGACGCTGCGGGTGCGTTTTCAACTGCTGCGATGAACGGTGTCGCGGCCACCCACCGCGTCATGGGTTGACCGCAGCAGGGCTGGACCGCCAAAGATGGACCGGCCACGATGCCCGATCCACGATGCCCGGTCCACGATGCGCTGTCTCCGATGGACGCCGCATTGAGGGACCACCGTATTGACTGATTGTCGCCATGATTTAGCGATGTCTGATTCACCGCCGCGATGATTAACGGTCGCGGTTCGACTTTAGGTGGCACCGTAGCACCGCAGCACCGTAGATGGCACCGTAGCAATGAACCGTAGCAATGAGAAGCCAATTCGATATGCAGACTCCGATGGCCGCGGCCAGCTTCCCTCCACCCGAGCTGGCGCCTGTAGAGCCGGGCAGCGAGCCCCGGCAGGGCCGGATCGCGCCTCTGATTGACCGTATTGTCAGCAGCGAGCAGGAGTTTCTGGCCGCGCTGCGGCGCTACCGGCCGGTGCTCGAGACTTACCTCCAGGAGAGTCGCGAGGGCAGCGCCGGCAGCCAGCCGCCCGGCTCCGACCACTACATGATCGGGCGGCTCGGCCTGGGGCAGGTTATCGAGTTCGAAGCCTTCGTGACGAGCGAGGGGTTTCGGGCCGGAAAGGGCCGCTGCGACTCGCCCGTCCGGCGGCTGCGCAAGTTTGGTTTCGGCAGCCGGCGGCAGGGTTTCCTGCCCTGTGGATTCGCTCGCATGGTGGCGCCCGACGTGCGCGGGCTCAGCCGCGAGGCCTACAGATTCGACTACGTGCGCCGCGAGGTTCTGGGGACGGTGCGCTGCCTGGTGCTCGATGTTGCCCCGCGCGGCAAAGGCGGCAGCGGGCGCTTCCTGGGCCGCATCTGGGTGGAGGATCAGCACGGCTGCCTGGTGCGGTTCAACGGCACGTACGTGTCCGGCCGCGGGCCGGCGCTCTATTTTCACTTCGATAGCTGGCGGTTCCACATCGCCGAGCGGCTTTGGCTGCCCGCGGTGGTCTACATCGAGGATCGCGGCCGCGGGCGTGGCAGCGACGACGTCCGCTTCGCGGGGCAGACCCGCGTGTGGGGTTATAACGAGCTGCCGGCTGGAAAAATGGAAGGAACAGCCGAGATTCTGGTCGATTCCGATGGCCGGGTCGAGGACCCCAATCGCGCCGGCGACGCGGGCCCGCTCGAGAGCCGCCGCTGGTGGCAGCGGCAGGCCCAGAGCAACCTGATCGACCGGCTCGAAAGGGCGGGCCTGCTGGCCGCCGAGGGCGAAGTGGACGAGACGCTCAACGCGGTCGTCCATAATCTGCTCGTCAGCAACGAGATTTCGCTCGACGTCGGCTGCCGCGTGTTGCTGACGACGCCGCTCGAAACGTTTTCGATCGGCCAGGCCATTGTTATCAGCCGCGGATTGCTCGACGTGCTGCCGGACGAGGCCAGCCTGGCGATGGTGCTCTCGGACGAACTGGCCCACATCGTGCTCGGCCACCCGACCGATACGATGTTCGCCTTCGCCGACCGCACGATGTTCCCCGACGCGGAGATCCCCCGGCATTTGCGTTTCCGGCGTACGGAAACCGAAATGGAAGCGGCGCATCAGAAGGCGCTCGAGATCCTGTCGCACTCGCCCTATGCCGACAAGATGGCCACCGCCGGTTTGTTTCTTAAGACGCTGCGGCGGCGCGCGCCGCAACTGCCCAACCTTATCCACGCGAACCTGGGCAATCAACTCACCACCGAGGAAGACCTGGTGCGATTGGGCGAGCTCGCCAAGAAAACACCCGAGCTCAAGACCGCGCGAGGCGAGCAAGTGGCAGCGCTGCCGCTGGGGTCGCGTCTCAAGCTCGACCCCTGGACCAACAGCGTCCAGATGCTCGAAGGCAGGCCCACCGCACCCCGGGATGCCGGCGACGACGCGCACTTCGGGGTCACGCCGCTGATGCTCTACCTGACGCGCGCCCATCAGGCGCCCGCCGAGGAACCGCAGCCCGGCCCCAAAGCAAGGAGCGCGGCGGAGTCGGGATAGCGCGGGCGACCTTGGCGGCGCAGGCAACGCTGCGTGTGCCATGGGACAGACAACCTGTCTGTCCTACACAGGCAGGATTCCTGTGCCACGAGTTGGCTTACGGGGTTTGCACCCAGGGCAGTGTGCGGGGCTCGCGGAAGCAGAGCCGCAAGCGTGAGCCGGCGGGCCGAGGCGCGGCGGGAGCTCGGGGGAAGTGGAAGACCGATTCGGTGCGGGCCGCGCTTGGGTGGGGGATGGCGCGTTGCGCTGGCGGCGTTGAGCTTCACCCCGGCATCCAGTGGCTTCGGCCCGCCGGCTCACGCCTGCGACTCTGTCGTTGGGATTCGGGAACGTGGAGGGCGAGCCTGGCTGCGGGTTGCCGTTGCTCAGGCCGGATTGCCTGCCCGCTTCGCCACAACGCGGCGAAGCGGGCACAGGCAATGCCGCTCGTGCCGCCCCGGCTTACCAGCAGGGTTTGGGTGTCCCAAACCGGCTTGTTCTCAACCTTGCCTCCCCCCGTTCTCTGTACGCCTTGGCTCCCGCCTGGGCGGCCGCCCCCCCCGCCGACGCTGCCCCCGGCCACCCTTTTGCTATCGTAGTTTCCTATGCGTGACCCGAAGTCCTTGCGCAGCTATGCGTGGTTTCAAGGCGATCAGTACGAGCATCTGGCGCGGCGGGCCTGGCTGCGTTCGGAAGGCTACGGCCCGGAAGTGTTCCAGAGCAAGCCCGTGGTCGGCATCTGCAATTCGTGGAGCGAGCTGACCAACTGCAACGTTCACCTGCGCGAGGTGGCGGCGGCGGTGAAGCGCGGCGTATGGGCGGCGGGCGGCGTTCCGCTGGAGTTCCCGACCATCTCGCTCGGCGAAATGTTCATGAAGCCGACGACGATGCTGTTTCGCAATCTGATGTCGATGGACGTGGAGGAGTCGATCGTCGCCAACCCGATCGACGGCGTTGTGCTGCTGTGCGGCTGCGACAAGACCACGCCGGCGCAGATCATGGGGGCGGCGAGCGCCGACATTCCGGCCATCGTCGTCACCGGCGGGCCGATGCTTTCGGGGCGGTGGCGGGGCGAGCCGTTGGGCTCGGGGACCGACGGGCGCAAGCTGTTCGAGCAATTGCGGGCCGGCCGGCTGGGCGAAGAGCAGTGGGCCGAGGTCGAGGGCTGCATCTCGCGCAGCCACGGCCACTGTACCGTGATGGGCACCGCCTCGACGATGGCCTCGATGGCGGAAGCGCTGGGTATGACGCTGCCGGGCGGCGCGGCCATTCCCGCCGTCGATTCGCGCCGCTACATGCTGGCCGAGGCCACCGGGCGGCGCATGGTCGAGATGATCTGGGAAGACCTGCGCCCCTCGAAAATCATGACCCGCCAGGCGCTCGAGAACGCCATCCGCGCTGATATGGCGATCGGCGGCTCGACCAACGCGGTCGTTCATCTGCTGGCGATCGCGGGGCGGTTGGGCATCGAGCTGACGCTGAGCGATTTCGACCGCCTCTCGCGCGAGACGCCTTACATCACGAATCTCAAGCCCTCGGGCGAGTTTCTGATGGAGGATTTCTACTACGCGGGCGGGCTGCCGGTCGTGCTCAAGGAGATCCTGCCGTTGTTGCACGGCGACGCGCTGACGGTGACCGGCAAGACGATGGCGGAAAATCTGGCGGACACGCCGGCGCGCAACCCCGACATCGTGCGCGCGCTCGACCAGCCGCTGCATCGCGAGGGCGGCACGGCGATCCTCTATGGCAACCTGGCGCCCGACGGAGCCGTGATCAAGCAGACGGCGGCGTCGCCGCATCTTCTCCAGCATCGCGGCAAGGCGGTAGTATTCGAGCGATATGAAGCGCTTCGCGCGCACATCGACGACGACGACCTCGACATCGACGAAAACTCGGTGCTGGTGCTGAAAAACGCCGGCCCGCACGGCGGACCGGGCTTCCCCGAATGGGGGCATCTGCCGATACCGGCGAAGCTGCTCAAACGCGGCATCAACGATATCGTGCGTATCAGCGACGCGCGCATGAGCGGCACCAGCTTCGGCACCGACGTGCTGCATATTTCGCCCGAGTCGGCGATCGGCGGGCCGCTGGCGGCGGTCGAGACCGGCGACGAGATCGAGCTCGACGTGCCGGCGCGCAAGATCACGCTGCGGCTGGAGGACAACGAGATCCAGCGGCGGCTGGCGGAGCGTAAGACGCCGACGCCGCACTATCGCCGCGGTTATGGCAGGCTCTTTCTCGATACGGTGACGCAGGCGCACGAGGGATGCGATTTCCGGTTCTTGCGGCATCTCGAGCGCAACGGGAACGGCGCGTAAAGCGAACGACGCCGGGGATCGTTCCGCATCGCCACTCGGAGCCGCAAGCGTGAGCTTGCGATGAGTGGGTAGGGAACGAGATGGCGCCGGTTGTTGCCTCGGCAGTGTGGGTGAATTCGCAGCGCGGGCTCACGCCCGCGGCTCTGAGTGGCGCTTTGTTGCCGCGGTGCTGATGTCGGTCCGGATTAGCCGTCGGCACGCCTGCGGCGTGACTGCGTCTGCTTCTCCTTCCCATTTCGCTCGCCGCAAAGCCTATGTTCTTGGCCGATGTCGTCGAGACTTCCCAACGCGTAGCCGACACACCCAAGCGGCTCGAGAAGATCGAGCTGCTTGCCGGCTTGCTGCTGCGGCTCGACCCCGATGAGGTTGAGATCGCGGTGTCGTACCTTTCCGGCAGCGTTCGCCAGGGGCGGATCGGTGTGGGCTACGCGGCGCTCCGCGACGCGGATGGACCAGCGGCCGAAACCGCCAGCCTGGGAATCCGCGACGTGGACCATGCCTTGAACGCGCTGGCCGGCGCCAAGGGGCCGGGCTCAGAGCGAACCCGGCGCGAGATGTTGCATGCGTTACTCGCGCGTGCGACCGCCCCCGAACAGCGCTTCCTCACCAGGCTGCTCCACGGCGAGTTGCGGCAAGGGGCGCTCGAAGGCGTGATGGTCGAAGCGCTGGCCAAGGCATCGGGAGTCGCCGCCGGGCGCATCCGGCGCGCCGTCATGCTGGCGGGCGAGATGGCGGGGGTCGCGCGGGCGGCACTGGCGTCGGGCGAAGCGGGCCTGGCGCAATACGACGTGCAACTGTTCCGGCCGGTGCAGCCGATGCTGGCGCAACCGGCCGACGACGTGGCCGCGGCGCTGGGCGAGGTCGGCGAGGCGGCGCTGGAATTCAAATTCGACGGCGCGCGCGTGCAGGTTCACCGCTTGGGAGACCAGGTGGCGGTGTATTCCCGCGCGCTCCATGACGTTACCGCCGCCGTACCCGAGATCGTCGAGGCCGTGCGGGCGCTGCCGGGCGAAAGTCTCATTCTCGACGGCGAAGTGCTAAGCCTCACCACGACAGGCCGCCCGCAACCCTTTCAAGTGACGATGCGCCGGTTCGGCCGGCGGCTCGACGTCGACCGCATGCGCGGCCAACTGCCCCTGACGCCCTTCTGGTTCGACTTGCTGTATTGGAACGGCCAGTCGCTGCTCGATGAGCCGCAGGCGCGCCGCTTTGGCGAGTTGGAAGCGCTATCGCCGGAGGGGAGCGTCGTGCCGCACACGGTGACGGCTGATCCCGCGCGCGCCGGCGAGTTTCTGCGCGAAGCGCTCGAACGCGGCCACGAAGGCATCATGGCCAAGGCGCTCCAATCGAGCTATGCGGCCGGCTCGCGCGGCCAGAGCTGGTTGAAGATCAAACAAGCGCGTACGCTCGACCTGGTGGTGCTGGCGGCGGAGTGGGGCAACGGCCGGCGGCAGGGCTGGCTGAGCAATCTCCACCTCGGCGCGCGCGACACGACAAAGGGCGGCTTCGCGATGCTCGGCAAAACCTTCAAGGGGATGACCGACCAGATGCTGGCCTGGCAGACCGAGCAATTTCTGAAACTCGAGATCGGCCGCGACGGCCACACGGTGTTCGTGGAGCCCAAACTCGTCGTCGAGGTCGCCTTCAACGAAATTCAGATCAGCCCGCGCTATCCGAGCGGACTGGCGCTGCGCTTCGCGCGAGTAAAACGCTACCGGCCCGACAAGTCGGCCGACAACGCGGATACGTTTCAGACGGTGCAGCAGATGGCCGGCATGTCGTGAACGCGAAACGGTTTCGCACGGCCGCGACAACCGCCAAGACCAAAGGCGCCCTCCGGCCGGACGATGCGCCCGGATCCCGTCTTATTCCCCGCGCAGGGCCGACATCGGATGGCAGCGCGCGGCCGTCCAGGCGGGCACGAAGCTGGCCGTCAATACGACGATCAGGATCACCAGCGAAGCCGTGAGCAGGCTGATCGAATCGGTCGCTCGCACGCCGTAGAGGAAGCTCGCCAGCGCCTTACCGGCGATCGGGACCAGCACCAGACCGGCAACGACGCCCGCCGCGCAAAGGCGCGCGCCGTCGGCCAGAACCATACGAAGGATTGCGGCGCGCGTCGCTCCCAGCGCCATCCGGATGCCGAGCTCCTTACGGCGCTGCTCCACCAGGTAGGCGAGCAGTCCGTAGATGCCAACGGCGGCGAGCGACAGCGCCAGCACGGCAAACGCTTCGAAGAGCCACAGCGCAAAGCGCCGTTCCGCCAGGGCCGCGTTGGCGATCGTTTCCACGCTGCGGATTTCCGCCAGCGGCAGCTCGGGATCGATCGCTCGTAAGGCGGCGGACGCCGCCGGAGCCATCGCCAGGGGATCGCCTCTCGTCTTGAGCACTACGCGAACCTGGTTGAAAGCCTGCTGCGAGATGGGGAACCAGTAGGCGGGCACGGCCTGGGGATCGCTCGGGCGGTCACGGATGTCGGCGACGACGCCGACGATCTGGCGGTGCGCACCCCACAAATCCAGCACTTGCCCGACCGGGTTTTCGCCGGGGAAATAGCGCTGTGCCAGGGCATCGTTGACGAGAACCACCGGCGGCGAGTCCTGGCGATCGTGTTCGTCAAACCGGCGCCCCTTGAGCAGCGGTACCCCGAGAGCCTCGAAATAGCCTGGCGACGCGGCGTGGTAACGGCCCTCGGTGTCCTGGTCTCTTCTTTTCTCGCGGCCCACGATGGTGAAACCGCTGTTTTCGTCGTAGCCGGTCCAGGGAAGGTCGGTAGCGACGCCCGCCGCGTCAACTCCGGGCAGTTGGCGCAAGCGGCGGGTCATCGCTTCGTAGAACTGCACGAGAGCCGGCGCGTTTGCGTAGGCGGCTTGCGGCAGAGACAGTTGGAACGACAGCACGCCGTTGCCGTCGAAACCGTGATCGCGCTCGCCCAGCAGTTGGGCGCTGCGGACCAGCAGTAGCGTCGCCGCGCAGAGTAAGGCGGCCAGCGCGATCTCGCCGGCGACGAGTAACGAACGGAGCCTGCGCGCGGCGTGTCCCGCCGAGGCTCCGCGCGGTTCTTCCTGCAGCGCTTCGCGCGGATCGAGGCGGGTTTGGCGCGCCGACGGCAGCAAGCCGGCGACGACCGCGGTCACCGTCGCCGACAGCAGCGCGAAAGCGGCGACAAGCGGGTTGAGTTGAACGGCATGCAGGCGAGGAAAATCCGCGGGCAGCATGGTCTTGAGCAGCGGTACGCCGGCGGCCGCCAGCAGCAGACCGGCGATTCCTCCGGCGATTCCCAACAACAGATTTTCCGCGATCAGGCCGCGCACCAGGCGGCCCACGCGAGCGCCCAGCGCCTGGCGGATCGCCACTTCCCGCCTGCGCGCAAGGCCGCGTGCAATGCAGAGCCCGGCGATATTGGCGCAGGCAATCAGCAGCACCAACCCACCGGCGGCGATCAGCAGGAGCACGGTTTGGCGCGAGCCGCCCACGACCTCTTCGTCCAGACGCGTCACGCGTCCGTGCCAGCCTTGATGACCGTCGGGGTGAAGTTTCTCATGCACCGCGAGCAGGCGTTCGAGGTCCTGTTGCGCCTGCGGCAAGGTGATTCCGGGTTTCAGACGCGCCACGGCGTTCATGAAATGCCATTGGTACATGCCGTTGTCGGGCAGGTCGAGACCGACCGGCCACCACAGCGCCACAGTGTTCCCTTGCAAGGGGGAGCGGTAGGCGCCGCCGACGTGCTCGAAGCCCGGCGGCAAAACGCCGATGACGGTCCAGTTTTCGCGGTTGAGGCGGATCGTGCGGCCCACGATGCCGGGATCCTGCTCGAAGCGGCTCACCCACAACGAATGGCTCAGGATCACGACGTGCGGCGAGCCCCGCATTTCTGACGCGTCGAAGTTGCGCCCCAGGATGGGCTGCACGCCGAGGGTCGGGAAGAACTGGTTCGAGACACGTACGGCGGTGAGATTTTCGGGCCGATCGTCGTGCATCAGTTGCAGGTCTTCGCCCGTGTAGAGGGCGATGTTTTCGAGCGTGCGGCTGTCGCGTCCCAATTCGAGAAACAGGGCCGCCGATACGGGGAATTTGTCGGCTGTCTCGAAGATTCGCACCAGCCGTTGCGGCTCGTTGTAAGGCAAGGGTTGCAGCAGCACGCCGTCCACGAGCGCGAAGATGATCGTGTTGATCGCTACGGCGAGAGCCAGCGCCGTGATCGTAACAGCCGCAAAGCTGCGCTGTCGCAGCAGGGCTCTGGCCGAGATGCGCAAATCGGCGATGCCATCGTCGAGCCAGGGGAGGCCGCGCTGATCGCGGATCGCCTCGCGGGCCGCGAGCGCAACTCCCGACCGCAGACGCGCTTCGCGTTCGGCCTGCTCGCGCGAAAGGCCGCGGCGCATGGCGGCGTCGGTTTCCATTTCGACGTGGAAGCGGAGTTCCTCGTCGGTTTGATCGTCGAGACGGCGGGTTTGAGTAGTGGCGAGGAAACGCTGCAGCCATTGGCGTAGTTTCGACATCTGTGCGCTCCTCTGTGGCCTGTGCTTCCGCGAGAGAGCCTGGCTCTGTCGCGATCCGCTGGTTTGGGCAGGCCGGAGCCCTGCCCCACGGGAACAGCGATCGCGCCTGTCGCTGCCTAGGTTGTTTCGTTCAACAGCCGCTGCATGATGCCGGCCATGCGCTCCCAGCCTGCCTTCTCGTGCCCTAGCTGCCGGCGGCCTGCCGGCGTCAGCCCATAAAACCGCGCCCGGCGGTTGTTTTCGGTGACGTCCCAGCGGCTGCGGACCAGCCCGCGCTGCTCCAGACGCACCAGTCCCGGGTAAAGCGTCCCCATGTTGAGCTGCAGGGCGCCGTCCGAGACCTGCTCGAGTCGCGAGGCGATGGCATAGCCGTGCAACGGCCCCAGCGAGGCAAGCGTTTGCAGGATCATCAGGTCGAGCGTCCCTTGCAGGACATCGGCTTTGCTCATCGGCTCTCCATTTGACGGTCGAATAAAGAATAGGTTAGTTCCATTGGGTTGTCAAATGGAGCGGCTGTCCAGCAACTTCAAACGGCCTGCCCGGGAACGACCGACTTGCAGGGTTGGGGTTCGGTTGGATGCGCCGAAACGCCGAAGCAACGAGGCGTGACGATTAGAAACAAAACCGGGCTGGGTGCCCCGACGATTTGTCGAGACCCCCAGCCCGGTACAAGGAGGGAGAAAACCAGCTAGCCGCGCGTCTAACTGCAGCCGGACGTCGCGCCGCAGTTCTCGCACTTGTAACAACTGCCATTCGTTGTCATCAGCGAACCACACTCCGAACAGATCGGAGCGTCGAGGGCGCCGGTCTGAAACGGCAGCTCTTTCTGCTGCTCGTCTTCGGTACGCCGTAGGTTCGGGTTTTCACCGACTTCGGTCCTCTTGTACTCCGGCGAGATGAACTTGGCGCCCATCCAGCGGAAGATGTAGTCCATGATCGACTTGGCGTAAGGAATTTCCTGGTTACCGGTCCAGCCGCTGGGCTCGAAACGCAGGTGGGCGAACTTGTCGACCAGGGCTTGCAGCGGCACGCCGTACTGCAGCGCCAGCGAGATGGCGGTCGCGAAGCTGTCCATCAGGCCGCTGATCGTCGAGCCTTCCTTCGACATGCGGATGAAGATCTCGCCCGCGGTGCCGTCTTCGTAGAGGCCGACGGTGATGTAGCCTTCGTGGCCGCCGACGGCGAACTTGTGGGTCAGCGACTGCCGCTCGTCGGGCAGCTTGCGGCGCATCGGCCGGTAGACGATCTTCTCTTCGACGATCGCCTTCATCTCGGCCTTTACTTTGGTCTTGGCCGTCTTGGCCGAGCTGAGCGGCTGCGCTTTCTTCGAGCCGTCGCGGTAAATCGCCACCGCCTTGAGGCCGAGCCGCCACGACTCGATGTAGGCGTTCATGATCTCGTCGGCGGTCGATTCCTCGGGCATGTTGATCGTTTTCGAGATGGCGCCCGAGATAAACGGCTGCACCGCGGCCATCATGCGGATATGGCCCAGGTAGTGAATCGAGCGCTCGCCGTTCTGCGGCCGGAAGCTGCAGTCGAACACCGACAGATGTTCGGGGTCGAGGTAGGGCGCGCCTTCGATGGTGCCGGTGGAATCGACGTGGTTGACGATCTCGCTGACCTGCTCGGGCGTGTAGCCCAGCTTTAACAGCGCCGCCGGCACGGTGTTGTTGACGATCTTGATGACCCCTCCGCCGACCAGCTTCTTGTACTTCACCAGCGCCAGCTCGGGCTCGATGCCGGTGGTGTCGCAATCCATCATGAAACCGATGGTGCCGGTGGGCGCGATCACCGTCATCTGCGCGTTGCGGTAGCCGAACTGCGAGCCTGCCTCATAAGCCTGATCCCAAACCTGCGCGGCCGCCTGGTGCAGCGGTGCCTCGACGAAGTCGGCGTTGATCTGCCGCGCCGAGTCGCGGTGCATGCGGATCACCTCCAGGAAGCATTCGCGGTTCTTTTCGTAGCCCGCGAACGGCCCGGTGGTTTCCGAGATACGCGCGCTGGTCAGGTAAGCCTGCCCGCACATCACGGCAGCGATCGAGCCCGCCACGGCGCGCCCTTCGTCACTGTCGTAGGCGTGGCCCATCGACATCAACAAGGCGCCGAGATTTGCAAAACCCAGCCCCAGCGGGCGATAGTCGTGCGAGTTCTGCCCGATCTTTTCGTTCGGATAGCTGGCATTATCGACGATGATCTCCTGCGCCAGGATCACCGTATCGACCGCGTGACGGAAAGCCTCTACGTTGAACTGGCTGTTGGAGCTGGCGAACTTCATCAGGTTCAGCGACGCCAGGTTGCAGGCCGAATCGTCGAGGAACATGTATTCCGAGCAAGGGTTCGAGGCGTTGATGCGCGCCGTCTTCTTGCAGGGGTGCCAGCGGTTGATCGTGGTGTCGAACTGCATGCCGGGGTCGCCGCACTGATGGGTCGCCTCGGCGATGTCTTTGAGCAGCTCGCGCGCCTTGTGACGTTCCTTGGGCTGGCCGTTGAGCACCGACTTCGTCCACCAATCCTTCTCCTGGACCGCCGCCAGCATGAAATCGTCGGTGGCGCGCACCGAGTTGTTGGCGTTTTGGAAGAAGATCGAGCCGTAGGCGTCGCCGTCGATCGAGGCATCGTAGCCGGCCTCGATCAGCTTCCAGGCCTTACGCTCTTCCGACGCCTTGCACCAGATGAATCTCTTGATGTCGGGATGGTCGGAGTTGAGAATCACCATCTTGGCGGCGCGGCGCGTCTTGCCGCCCGACTTGATGACGCCGGCGAAAGCGTCGAAGCCCTTCATGAACGACACCGGGCCCGAGGCGCGCCCGCCGCCGGCAAGATTGGCGTCCTCTTCGCGGATCTTCGACAGGTTCGAGCCCGTGCCCGAGCCCCACTTGAACAGCATGCCCTCGGTCTTGGCCAGGTCCATGATGGATTCCATCGTGTCTTTGGCCGAGATGATGAAGCACGCCGAGCACTGCGGGCGGTGCTGGCCTTCGGGCAGCGTCATCACCTTGCCGGTCGCTTTGTCGTAGCTCCAGCCGTAGCCGCGGCCTTCGCGCACCCCGACGTTGAACCACACCGGAGAGTTGAAGCTCACTTTCTGGGTGAGCACCATGTGAGCCAACTCGTCGCGAAAGCTCTCGGCGTCCTCGCGACCGTTGAAATAGCCGTCCGCGACGCCCCACTCGGTGATCGTGTCGACGACGCGGTGGACAAGCTGCCGCAGGCTGGTTTCGCGCTCCGGAGTGCCGACCTGGCCGTGGAAGTATTTGCTGGCGACGATGTTCGTGGCGGTCTGCGACCAGTCGCGGGGCATTTCGACGTCGCGCTGCTCGAAGATGCTCTCGCCTTTCTCGTTGGTAATGGCGGAAGTGCGTGTCTCCCACTGCACCGTGTCGTAGGGCGTCTTGCCTGGCGGCAAATCCTTTGTGAAGTAGCGCGGGAACGCCACGCCTTGGCGCTTGGTTCCTTGCGAGGAAAGCTGATCAATCTGCGCAGCCAGGTCAACGCTAATTTCGCCCATTCTGATTCTCCGGTGCCTATGTCAGTAAACTATTTGTAATGCGGGGGAGCGCCTGATTTCCAATGGAGGGATGAGGCCGGCGCCCTGGCCCGTTGCCTCCCAAAACGCCGCGGTCCCGGGCGACAACGTTCCCATAGTGTACCGGATCTTGTGGCCGTGTCAACCAAAAATCCGAGATATTGGGGCTCATATGCGGAAGTAAGGAAAAAGTGTCGTTTCGGCATTTTCCCACTATGAGGTGGTGCCCGGCTGTTGACGGTTTGCCAAACCGGCGCTGGGGCAGGCCTTCGGGAGGGCCATTGAGCTCTAAGCCCGGTAACGCCAGCAACTTCGGTATGCGGCGGCCGTTTGGGGCCGTCGAGAGAGCTGCAGCGGCAGCCTTCGGCTATGCGGAGACGTGGGCCGCGCGGCTGGGAACGCACCTCGAAAAAAGCCTGGCTGACGGCTCGCGATCGACTATCCTGCGTCGCTATCAAACCCGGCTATCCTGCCGGCCTATCTCGACAGGGACGGACTATTCCTACCGCGGATTGCACATCCGTGACGGCAAGCCATGACACGGAACAAGGGGGGCGAGAACAATAAGGCACGCCGCGAAGTTCTCTAACTCACGCGGATTCTCCGTGGGGAACGGAAGTACCATCTTGTCTTGGGAAAGGCGTCTGCTAGAATAGAGCAGGGTTCAGAGTAATTGGTCGGAGTAGTGTGTGAATGATGTCACTGAGCCCGCTGTGGCAACTTACCTTCAGTAGCCTTCCCGTTTCGCCGAAGCTGCCCAAGCCTAAGCCAGACGTCCCGCGTCTGGAGCCGGTAGCGCCCAAACCGAAAAAACCCCGTTGGGTGGTTTTTGGCGTGGTTGCGGCCGTCGCCGTGGCCGTGGGGCTCGGCACTTGGATCTTCCGCCAACAGATGGAAGAGCCCGCGGCAGGGCCGGTGGTGCGCACCGTTCCGGTGCAGCGCGGTAGCCTCGATCAGACGCTGCGCGTCGCCGGAACCGTCACCGCCAAAGACTACGCCGCGATTCGCGCGCCGCGCATCACCGGACCCGACTCGCGTGGCCCGCTCACCCTGATGTACTTGGCGCCCCCGGGTTCGATGGTGAAGGCCGGCGACGTGGTGGCGGAGTTTGAGCGCCGCCAGGGACAGGATCACGTCGACGACGTGAGGTCGCAGGTAGCCCAAAAGGAATCCGACGTCGACAAGCGCCGCGCCGAGCTGATGATTACCGAAGAGACGACGCGGCAGGCGCTGCGCACCGCCAAGGGCGAATACGACAAGGCCAAACTCGACCTGAAGACCGCCGTGGTTCGCTCCAGTATCGAAGCCGAGCTTCTCAAACTCGCTGTGACCCAGGCCGAAGCGACCTGGAAGCAGCTTCAGGAAGAGCTGCAACTGCAACAACGCAGCGATGAAGCCGAGCTGCGGTCGCTGGAACTCGACGTCGCCAAGGAAAAGAACCACCTCAACCGCCACGTGCGCGACCTGGAGCACATGACTGTGACGGCGCCGATTCCGGGCCTGGTCGTGATGCAGACCAATTTCCGCAACGGGCAATTCAGCCAGGTGGAATCGGGCGACCAGGTGTGGCCGCGAACCCTGTTCATGCAGGTGGTCGACGTCTCGCAGATGATGGTCACCGCGTCGGCCAACCAGGCCGACATCCAGCCGCTGCGGATTGGCCAGCAGGCGAAGGTCCGGTTGGACGCCTATCCGGACATGGTGCTGACGGGAAAAGTCGTGGCGATCGGCGCCCTGGCTTCGACCGGCGGCAGCGGCGGCCGGCGCTTCTCGCGCGGCGCGCGGGAAGATTGGGTGCGCGGCGTCGACATCCAGATCGCACTCAATCAGCAGGACGAGCGTATCATCCCCGACCTGTCCGCCAGCGCCGACATCCTGGTTTCCGAGCAACCCGATCAGTTGATCATTCCCCGCCAGGCGATCCGCCATCACCAAGACGGCAGCACCGTCGTGCAGGTTCGCAGCGGCGAGCACTTCCAGCCGCGCAAGGTGGAACTGGGCGCCATGAACGACACGCAGGCCGTGGTCGTGAACGGACTCTCCGAAAAGGAAGTCGTGGCGATCGACGACTTGCCCACCGGATCGTAGCGCACCCCAAAAATCGCGCCAGCGCGGACGGGCCGGCGCCCTTCCACAATCTGCTTCGTGAATGGCTGCCCAGTGGGCGGCGGCTTAGTTGATGGCTCCCGCCTGTTGCGCGTTGGGGTCGATCTTGATCTCGCCGAAAGCCCGCTCGTACTGGCTGATGTTCTGCATCAGGATATTGGAGAGGGCCTTGGCCTGCTGCGGGCTCAGATAAATTCCCTGAAAATTGCGGATTTCCACCTCGTCGGGGGCCGTCTGGTTCACGGTGCCGAACTGCAGGAAGAAGTCCCACAGGTTGACGCGAACCTGCACGCTGTTGGCGTAGCTCTCGCGATAGTCCGGGGTCCCCAGAAGTTTGACTTTGGCCTGCTGCTGTTGGCTCATCGCTTCATGCTGGCGCAGGAGTGGAGCCACCGTCAATGTCTTTCGGTGGTGGTTCGCGCGGGGTAACCCCGCAGGTGGCGGTTCCGTGGCGCGGGCCTGCGGCCGGCCACAGGCCCGCGCCACGGTACACGGGTGGCGTCGACAATCTGAAAAGCGGCTCGTCTTCAGGCTGTTGGGCCGTGTCTTAGACGCCAGCGGAGCTCATTCGCAAAGGTCCTCGTTCATCCCCGACGCTATGCGGTTTTTGTGGCGGCCGGCCGTTCGCCGCCTGGGCCGGGGCTAGAATAGGGGCATTCGCCAGGGGCCCGGGCCGCTGGCGGGAACGCCTGATCGGGCTTAGCTCCTATGACAAAACGTACCCCTGGGTCCCCGGACACAATCGTCGAGGTCACCCTTCGCGGCGTGCTGCTGGGTCTGCTCATCGGCATCGTGATGACGGCCGCCAACGCCTACCTGGGCCTCTATGCCGGCATGACGGTTTCGACCAGCATTCCGGCGGCGATCATCTCGATGGCCATATTGCGCGGCGTGTTGCGGCGGGGCACCATCCTCGAGAACAACATCGTGCAGACAACCGCCTCGGCCGGCGTGTCGGTCGCCTCGGGCATCATCTTCACGGTTCCGGCGCTGGTGATCACCGGCGTCTGGACCGATTTTCCCTATTGGAAAGTAACCTTGATCGGGTTGCTGGGCGGCGTGCTCGGCGTGCTGTTCATGATCCCGCTACGGCGCACGCTGATCGTCGAGGACAAGGACCTGATCTACCCCGAGGGCGTGGCTTGCGCGCAGGTGCTCAAAGCGGGGGAGACCGGCGGCCGCACGCTGGTGGATATCGCCGTGGCGGTGGTCTCCGGCGTGGTGTTCAAGTCGCTGATCGGCCTGGTAGCCGTGTTCAAAGCGACGGTCGAAGCGGCCACCACCGTGGGCGGCGTGCTGCTTTACTTCGGCAGCGACGTTTCGGTCGCGCTGCTGGGGGTCGGCGTGATTGTCGGGCTTGAGGTAGGCGCGCTGGTGTTTCTGGGCGGCGCGATCGGCTGGCTGGTCGGCATCCCCGTGTACTACCTGACGCATCCGGCACCGGCGGGCTCGGCTTTGGACGCGGCCTGGGCGGCGTGGAACGATCAGATTCGCTACATGGGCGTGGGCGCGATGATCATCGGCGGGCTCTCGTCGATGTGGAGCATTCGCGGCGGCATGCTCAAGAGCGTGCGGGAAGCGGTGGAGGGGCTGCGCGCCTCGGGCGCCGTGGCGCGCGAGCGCACCGACCAGGACATGCCGGCCCCGCAAATGCTGACCCTGCTGATCGTCGCCACCATTGCCACCGTGCTGCTTTATATTTCGATAACCGGATCGTTTGCGGTTGGGATCGCTTCGGGCGTCTTGATGGTGATCGCCGGCTTTTTCTTCGCGGCGGTTTCGAGCTATGTCGTCGGGCTGGTGGGCAGTTCGAATAACCCCATCTCGGGCATGACGATCTGCGCCTTGATGTTCGCCGGGATCGTGCTGCTGCTGCTGGGAATGAGCGGCAACGCCGGCGTGCTGGGGGCTTTGGGCGTCGCCGGAGTGGTGTGCTGCGCGGCGGCCACCGCGGGTGAGACGTCGCACGACCTCAAGACCGGCTACCTCGTTGGGGCCACGCCGCGCCATCAACAGGTGGCGCTGCTGATCGGCGTGGCTGTGCCGACGCTGGTGATCGCCCCCATCCTGACCTTGTTGCAAAACGCGTATGGAATCGGCACCGGCGGCGAGCAGGCCTTGCGCGCGCCGCAGGCGACCTTGTTTGCGAGCATCGCCCAGGCCATGTTCGGCGGCGCCAACCTGCCCTGGAATATGGTGGCGTTGGGTGCCGGCGTCGGCGTGGTTTTGCTGATCACCGACGCCCTGCTGCGACGCGCCGGCAGCCGCTTCAGCACACCCGTGATGCCGGTGGCGGTGGGGATCTATCTGCCGCTCAGCCTGTCGGTGCCGATTCTCGCCGGTGGAATTCTGAGCTACGTGCTCACGCGCAGGGCGGAGCGTTTTGGGCCGCAGGCCGTCGAACGGACGACCCAGCGCGCGGTGCTGATTTCGTCAGGGTTGATTGCCGGCGAGGCCGTGGCCGGCATTGTGATCGCCATCCCCCGCACGCTGCCGCAGTTTGGCGGGAACGCGTTGCCGGTGGAGGTGTTCGGCTTCGACACCAGCCTGTTGACGGTGGCGGGGCTGGCGGCGGTGTTGTGGGTGATCTACCGGGCGTGCCGGCCCGAGAACCGCTCGCTCTCCAACCGAGCCGGCTAGGCCCGGCGACCGGTCCCCAGGGCCGAAGGCCCCCGCGCCGGGTGCGAATGCAGCCTGGCCAAATTCATCCGGCAGAAACGCCGCGAGTCGCCCCCGCCACAAACCGGCCGCTCAAAATGCAAACCGGGCTGCGCGCGTAGGCGGTGGCCTGTAGTCATTCAATCCCCAAGAGTCCCGGCAAACAAGCCCCCAACACCAACCGCATCTCTGCCACACTCAAATCCATAGCAACCATGGAAATCCGATTTCTCACCGAGGCTGACGTCGACGCCTTCCGCCGACTGCGTCTCGAGGGACTAGAGCGGGAACCCCGTGCTTTCCTGGAATCCGCCGAGGAGCATCACGCCACTTCCCGCGAAGTCACCGCCGCGCGCCTGGCTGCCGCCAGCGACCACAACTTCGTGTTGGGAGCTTTCAAGGATGGCCGCCTGATCGGCCTGGCCGGCTTCTTGCGAAGCGAACGCGCGAAGACCCGCCACAAGGGGCACATCTGGGGAATGTACGTCACCAGGACCGCGCGGGGCCAAGGCGTTGCCAGCGCGCTACTGACGGATCTGCTGGAGCGAATCCGGGCGCTACCTGGCCTCGAACAGGTCACCCTCAGCGTAACCACGAGCCAAGCCGCGGCAAAGCGGCTCTACACGTCACTAGGGTTTGAGCGATTCGGCCATGAACCGAATTCGATCCGCGTTGACGGCGAATTCGTCGATGAAGAGCACCTGGTGCTGCGGCTCCATGACGCCCAACAGAGTGACTGAAGGGGCCACAGCGTTCGATAGCTGCGTGCCGCATACCTCGGCACTGGATGGCTCCGCGTCGGATGAGTCCGGGGCCGCAGCCTATTCCAACTCGAAGGTCGCGAAAAACATCTCGCCGTCGCGCTCGATCTGTACCGCCACGGCGTCGCCCGGCTGCACCGGTTCAAGCGCCTTGCGCAGATCGGGCAGATCGCCCACCGGGGTGCGGTTGACGGCGTGGATCACGTCTCCGGGTTGGAACTCGGTTTTCCAATAGGGCCCGTCGGCCACCAGGGCGGCGACGATCACGCCCGAGGACCGGCGCAGCGGCGGCAGCATCTTGGCCAGGTCGCGATTGAGGCCAATCGCCAGAATGCCCAGTCGCGGCACCAGGTTGCGTTCGCGGCTTACCCGGCGCATGAAGCGCTCGGGATCTCCGGCGCGCTCCAGCACGGCGACCTGCACCGCTTTTTGCTCCTGCCCGCGCAGGATTTCGAGATTCACGACGTCGCCGATCCCATAACGATACAGATTGACCTGAAACTGCCGGCCGTTCTCCATCACCTTGCCGTCGAGCGAGAGGATGATGTCGCCCGGCTGGACGCCGGCGATATCGGCCGGGCCTCCCGGCGTGGCGTCGCCGACGAGCACGCCCCAATCCTGCGGCAGCTCCAGAGCCTGGGCCAGCAAGGGGGTGATCGTCTGGGCGTGCACGCCGATCTCGCCGCGCACGACGACGCCCGACTTGCGAACCCGCTGGTAGATCGCCCGCACGATGTTGCTCGGCGCGGCGAACCCCAGCCCTTCGTTGCCGCCCGACTGCGACAGAATCAGCGTGTTGATGCCCACCACCTGCCCCTCGCTGTTGACCAGCGGCCCACCGCTGTTGCCGGGGTTGATGGCGGTGTCGGTCTGGATGTAGATCATCGGGTCGTCGGGCTCGAGCTGCCTGGCGACCGAGCTGACGATGCCCATGGTCACCGAGTTTTCCAGGCCCAGCGGACTGCCGAACGCGAACACCAACTGGCCTTGCTGCAAGGCGTCGGAGTCGGCCAGTCGCAGGGCGGGCAGGCCGGTTTCATCGATCTTGAGAAACGCCAGGTCGGTTTCGCGATCCACCGCCAGCACGCGCGCCTGCATCGGGCGCGGACGCGCTTTCAGGATCGAGCTTTGGCTGGCCGGCGCACTGATCCGCGAGGCGAGCAGCACCTGCACGCGCTGCGCCCCGTCGACGACGTGATTGTTGGTGATGATGTAGCCGTCGGGGTCGACAATCACGCCCGAGCCGCCGCTGCGTTGCTTGGAGAGCACGGCCTGCGAAGCGCCGTGCGTCAACGGAGCGTAGCCCGACACGATGACCTGCACGACGGCCGGAGAAACCCGCATCGCCAGTTGCTCGAACGAGCGGCTGACCTGCGAAAGGTCGGCGACGGGGACGGGCGGTCCGACCTCGGCTTCCGCCGTTGCCGCCGCTTCCACCGGCCGCGGCGCCTCAACAGGCCGCGTCGGGGGGGCAGCCGTCTGAGCCGCTCCTGGAACGGCGAACCACAGCGCCGCCAGAACCGGCGCCCAAGCGTGCTTTCTGCGCCAATCGGTTCCCATCAGCCCTCTCTCCCGGCTGCTCAGGCCGCCTGTTCCACCGGCGTCTCGGCGGTGAGCTTCTTGTGCTCGCGGTAGATCATCCCGACCACCGCCAGCCAGACGCACACCAGCACCAGGTTGACGATGCCGAACTGCCGCACGTCGAAGGCGAGCTGCGTGCCCACGAACACGATCAGCGCCTGCATCATGTCTCCGCCGCGCCAGATCAGCGTTTCCATCACGGCCTGCGCCTTGTATTTTGCCTCGCGGCTGGTGGGCAGAAACAGCGCCCGCCGCGCCGTGTTGTTGATCGAATAGTCGGTGCTGTTTTCGAGTATCTTGGCCACCCGGATCACGCTGAGAACCGGCAGCGCGACCAGCAGTCCATAGCTGCCCAGCGCGATGCACGGCAGAATGAACAAGGTCCCGCGCACGCCGATGTGCTTGAAGATCCGCGAGACCAGGAAAAGCTGCATGAGAAAGCCCAGCAGGTTGACCCAGCCGAAGAAATCGCCGTAGAAACGGCCGATCACGGCGCCCATTTCGGCGCCGCCGCCGGTCTGCGCCTGAGCATGGGCGGTGACGACCCTGCCGAGAATGAATTCGCCGGTGGTGTTGACGGTGTTGAGCAGAAATACCAGGATCGCAATCAACAACAGGTAGCGTTGCGCCAGGATCAGCCGGAAGCCGCCTTCCTTGCTGAGCGCCTGCTCGGCCTGGGCCTGCTTGCGCCCCGCGGCACGCTTGGATTCGCGGCGGTGGATCACCTGACTGATCCCAATGCAAACCGCCAGCCCCGCCGCGGCCACCAGCATCATCTGGTAGGGCGCCTCGGCGGGTTCGAACAGCTCGAACAGACCCTTGGCGAGTTCGGCTCCCAGCCAGGCGCCCAGCGAGGCGCCGACGCCGACCACCGGAAATAGCCGCTTGCCCTGCTCCTCGTCGTAGATATCGTTGGCGAAGGCCCAGAACTGCGCCACGATCAGGCCGTTGAAAATACCCACCCACAGGAAAAAGGCGAAGCCAATGTGAACCCCCGCAACGCCCAGCAAATAAAAAATCGCCAGATGCGAGATGAAAAACAGGGTCACCCAGCCGATAAGACGGATACGGTTCACCCGCGCCGCGAACCCGCCGTAGAGCGGCAGCACCAGCAGCAGCAGCAAGGCTTGCCCGGCGGCGGCATAGCTCTTGACCTCGGCGCCTCCCTGCGTCAGAATCAAGGGCTCCCTGACGGTCTTGAGCACGTAGTAGGAGGCAAGCAGCAGGAAGACGTTGAGCGCCAGAAGGATCGCGGTAAGGCCTTCACCGGGGCGGATCGGGGCAAACAGCGAGAGGAAGCTTTCCAGCGGGCCCTTGCGGCCACTGCTGATGGGAGTGGGAGTCCCCGGCATCTTCAAAAAATTCTCTTCCGGCCCGCCGCCGGGAGTCCGCGACCGGAACCGCGGCGCCAGCGTAGAATAGCAGTTGGCGCGGCCGTTTTGGCGCAGGCTCAGCCCCGGATGGCGGGCGGCAAGTCCAGAGGGATCCGCGTCGAGGACCTGAGGCCCTTAGCGATTGGATCCGGCACCCAGGCGGGTTGTTCCCGCGGATTTTCGAGGGCGAAAAACCGGCAACGCTGCGGTTTCCCCCAACGTCTATACGAAGGAGAGCAATCTCAGCCGTCCGACAGGTCTTCCCCTTAGGAAATCATGGGGGTGTTCCTCGACATCTAAGGCTTGAAGTTTGTGCCGGGCTGGTGTATCCTGCAATTTCAGAGTCCCGACTGTAACTTACCACACCCCCCCGGACGTTTGATTGAAACAACCCGATTCCACCTACGGGTGGGCCGAGGAACAAAGACCTTCTTTGAACGCGAGCCCCGGTAATACAGGAGCAGGCTAACCACCGGAGCTCGGAAGGACAGTCTATTCTCACATGCAAGAACGCACTTCAGCGAGACCTGCGGGGCGCTCCCCGCGGCCCTCGAAAAAGAAGAACCGCCAGAAAAATGGCTCGGCTCCCAACGGGAAGTTCGAAAAGCAGTTGCAAACGCTGAGCAACGGCGGGACCTGCCAGAAATGCGGGCATCCCGCTCCCGATGGGAAACTTTGCTCCTTCCACCGAGCCTTGTTGAACTCGATTCGCAACGATCCTCCCAAGGATCGGCAACGGCCGCGATTCGGTTCGCGTCCCTTCTGAGCGATTCAGGCCTCGAAAACGAACGGCCCGCCCGGCGTCACGCATAGGCGCTGGGAGAGTTCCGCCCGCTGCTCCCCGATACGGGAACGACGAGCGGGCGGAGCGAAGCGGGCGACCTCGGCGCGGTTCGATTTCCGGGTTCGAGAGGCGTCAAGAAACGTGCGACCATAGGTCGACGCGAGACGGCGCGGGGGTGTGTGCCTTGCCGGCGCAACACCGCCGTCAACCTACGCTGCCGCAAACACGCATGCCCGAGCGGGAAAACATCCTTCACAAAGTGCGGACCGCGCTGGGCCGGCGGGGCGGTGAAGCCCCCGAACGCGCTCCGGCTCTACGGCTCGCCGTTCCCGAATTGACCCAGGCCGAAAAAGTAGAGCAGCTACTCCGCGAGTTCCCGTCGCGCGCCGAGCGGGCCGGCTCCACCGCGCAGGCCTGCGAGATCGTTGGCGCGATGCTGGCGGGGCGCTCGGCCGTCGCGCTACGGCATCCCTTGCTGGAATCAGCGGGAATCCTGGCCCTGCCCGGCGTGACCACGATCGCCGGCAACGCGGAGGACATCCGCGCCGCGGCGGCCACCGCCGAGGTGGGCATCAGCAGTCCCGCCTACGCGCTGGCCGATCCGGGCGCGCTCGTGGTGCTCTCATCCGAGCGCGACGAACGGCTGCTGTCGCTGCTGCCGCCGGCGCACATCGCCATCGTGCCGGCCGACGCGGTGTTGAGCGGGCTCGATGAACTGTTTAGCCTGGTGCCCGATCCCGCGGCTCTCGCCAGCTCCATGGTGCTCATCGGCGGACCCAGCCGCACCGGAGATATCGAGATGACGCTGGTGCAAGGCGTCCACGGGCCGGGCGAACTGAGCCTGGTGATCGTTTGAGCGGCGCGCTCCCGCGGACGGCTCTTTCTCTCTGAACCGCCTTCGAATCCGGCAACTCTTTCTTGAATCCATTCGCGGCTGGGGCCGGCGCTCGCCCGGTGGACGGGCCCCTTGAGTCCCGCCGCGAGCAGGCGTGCGTTTGGCGCGCCGCGCCGCTTGGAAATCGGGCGTCGAATATGCTCCACTGATAGGCATGCAGTTGCGACTTGCTTTAACCCTCCTCTTGCTTGGCTGCGTCCCCGCGGCGTTTGCGGCCAACGTCAGCTTCCAAAAGAGCGATGGCCACATCGCAGTGAACATCGACGGCAAGCCGTTCACCACCTTCTATTTCGGGCCCGACGCGCCGAAACCCTATCTGCATCCGCTGCGCGCTGCCGATGGCACCATCGTGACGCGCCTCTACCCGGTGGAAAACGTTCCGGGCGAGGACCACGACCACCCGCACCACCGCGGCTTGTGGTTCACGCACGGCGACGTCAACGGCTTGAACTTCTGGGCCAACGAACCGAGCCAGCCGGGTCCGCCGCCGCCGGGCAAGATCGTGCTGCGGAAAATCGACAAGGTCGACGACGCCTCGGGAACGATTCACGCCATCTTCGACTGGGAAGCGCCCGACGGCAAGCTGGTGCTGACCGAAGACCGCACGATGGTTTTCGGCGGCGACGCGCAACGCCGCCTGATCGATTTCGATGTCACCTTTACCGCCGGGTCCGAGCCGGTCAAGTTCGGCGACACCAAGGAAGGTATGTTCGCGATGCGCCTGGCGACACCGCTGGAGGAACCCCATCCGCGTTCCAAAGGGCCCGAGCGCACCGGCAAGATCGTCAACGCCGAAGGCAAGACCGGCGAGGCGAACACCTGGGGCAAGCGCTCGCCGTGGGTGGACTACAGCGGCAAGCTCAACGGCAAGCCGGTGGGAGTGGCGATCTTCGACAACCCGGCCAACCCCAAATACCCCACCTATTGGCACGTCCGCAGCTACGGCCTGTTTGCGGCCAACATTTTCGGCGAGCACGACTTCTACGGCGACAAGACGCGCGACGGCAGCGTCACGGTCGCGCCCGGTAAGGCGCTGCACTTTCGCTACCGCGTGGTGATCCACGAGGGAGATACGCAGGCAGCCGGAATCGCCAAGTTGTACAAGGAATATACGAAGGCGTCGCGGTAGGGGGCGCACAGCCCGCCGCCGCGCGGGGACAGCGGGCGATGGCGGCTGTCGTGACGCGAACAGATTGCGTTGTCTGTTCTCTGGCTTTTGGCTCTTTCACGTGGGACAGACAATCTTGTCTGTCCTCCGTAGAGACAGGCGCTCTCGCCTGTCGCCGCCGCCAGGCGGCCTCTTACCGGCTACCCCAAAGCGACATTCCGGCCCGGCCGTGGCGGCCCGGCCGTGGCGCGCCTCCAGCACGGCCCCGGTAACGACGGGGCCCTACATCGCGACGAATCGCGACGCGGCAAACCTGGAGGTTCACGCCACAGGCGCCACGTCCGGCTTCGGGTGCTCTTTGGGTGGCGGTCCCGCCCCAGTCGAAAGGGCAAAGCGATTCGGTGCGGGCCGCG
This sequence comes from Terriglobia bacterium, assembly GCA_963824095.1. GTDB lineage: Bacteria > Acidobacteriota > Terriglobia > Bryobacterales > UBA6623 > JBBDWJ01. The sequence goes on from CAWGNS010000008.1 coordinate 1,044,229, forward strand.
CTGCGCCGCTCACGCCGACTGGACAGACAAGCTTGTCTATCCGCGGAACAGACAGGATTGTCTGTTCTACAGCTCGACTTCGTCGGAGACGTGCAACTCTTTGCCCGCCTCGGTTTCCGGAATGCGTGTGTTCACCGCCAGGCGGTAGCAGTGGTCGAAGCGGCTGGTGTCGGCCCACGGCGGCAGCGTGGCCCGGCGCTGCTCCGCGAACAACTTCGCGAACTGCGGCTCGGGAATCTCGCCGCTAAACGAGTCGTGCGACGGCACCGCGCAGCGCGCGCACGGGTTGACGCCGTCGAAGGCGACCTCGCCGATGTGGAACGGCAGCAACTCGCCGGGCGGCCCGTAGAGTCCGTCTTCCCAAAACGCGGGCACGTCGTCGATTTCCAGGTTGGCGCGAAAGCGCCGCCGCACTTCCTCCAACTCCAGCCCAAACCAGGAACCCACCTCGGCTAGCGTCGCGGTGCTGATCACGGTCGGCCCGTTGGCCTCCGTGTCGTCGGGAAAGCCCTGTTCGGGGTCATGGGCCAGCCAGACCCTGCGGCCCAGGCGCGTCGAGAACCACTCTTCGATCGGCTTGGCGTCGCGCTCGAGGTTGAAGGTGTACTCGCCGCCGCCGTCGCGCAAGGTGATTTCACCGAAACCGAAACTCACCTCGGAGCGGATACGGATCAATGCCGCGCCCAGCCGTTTGGCGTTGAGCGCGGCGCCGTCTTCGTCGATCAGGCAATACTCGCGGTCGTGACGCAGGCCGGCGTTGCGCAACACGACGGCCTCCTCCACGTCCTGGCCGTCCAACGACTTGAACGGGTAGATCGTAATACGCGACAGATGCGGGCTCAACGTTGCATCTACTTCCCCACGCTGACGGCGATCACCATCGAATTGCTGGGTTGACCGTCAACGGTGATGACCACCGGGACGTCGGCGCCGAGGGGCGAGTCGGCGGGCACGATCAGGTTGGCTTGGGTCAGCCCGACGAAGCCCGGTGAAAGGCCCAGGAACAGGATCTCGGCGTCCTTGCCGCCGATGGTGGCAGTGGCCGGCAGAGCCACCCGCGCCAGGGGCTCCTCGCTGGGCGCCCCTTCGCCGGTAACGACAGCGGGGTCGACCTCGCCGGTGCCGGTGAGGTAGAGGACTACCGCCTCGCCGCGCGCGGCGGGGTTCGATGGGCTGTTGAGCGAGAGGTCCTGGTTCTGCGCGATGGCGCGCGGCAGGCCGCTGGTGGCCGGCATCGCAAAGATCCCGGGCCGCGCGGCCGCCACGGTGATCTCTTGGGGCACCGTGAACTGGCCGTCGACCGAGGCGATCACTTCGCTGCGCCGCGCCGGCACGGTTTCGAAGGGTACCTGCGAGTTGATCTGCCCGAAGCCGGCATAAAACAGCGGCGCTTGGCGGCCGCCCACGAACAGGCGCACGCCGCCCAAGCTGAGTGGCAGCGGCAGCACGTCGGCGACATTGTTGCCGGCGGCGAGGTTGAAGCCGAACGAGCTCATGATGCCGCCCGGCGCCAGCGGCTCGCCGCGCGCGAAGCTGGCGCCGTTGACGTTGCTCTGCTGCGACAAGCGCGGCGCGGCGGTGCTCATGACGCTTCCCACCAGCACGCTTTCCTCAGCCGAAGTGCCCGCCACCATGTCATAGCGGATGTTGGCCTGCGAAGCGGCGTTGCGCGGCGCCCAGGTCGCCCCATAGCGGCCGCCGCCGAGACTGCGCAGCGGCAGCGCCGGATCGCCGTTGTTGAAAATCGCCAAAACCGCGGCGCCGTTGACCCCCACGCCGCAATCGTCGGTCACGGCGGCTTCGAGCCGCGTGGCGCGCCCGGTGGAGGCCACGAAATTCTGAACCGGCGCAATCGGCGAGACGGTCGTCACCGCCGGGACACAACCGGCTCCGGCCGGCCGCACCGTCAGCAGCACCGGCGTCGAGCGCACTACGCCGTCGCCGAAGGTCACGCCCACCATGCCGCGATAGAGTCCCGCCGCCAGGCCCGCATGGCTGACGGTGACCGTGAGCGGAGTGCCGCCGGCGGCGACGTTGCCGTTGGCGGGCTGCACGTGCAGCCAGTCGCCTCCGCTGAAGGTCGTGGCGCCCGCCAGAAAGCCCACCGCATTGGTCTGATTGCTGCGCAGCCAAAGCTGCTGCGCGTCCGGCGTGACCGCCGTGGCGGTCGCCGTGAACTGCAGGCCGGCCGGGTCGATCCGCGGGGTAACCGGGGTGCCCGGCGGCACCACGTTCAACACGACGGTGACGAAACGCGACTGACCGCCGGGGGCGGCGATCTCCACCAGCGCGCTTTGCACGCCGGCGCTGAGCGCGTCGGGCCGCACGGTGAAAGTCACCACCGGCGGATTGTCGGCGCCGCCCGCCGTGTTGCCGCTGTTGGGCGTCACCGCCAGCCACTGCACGCTGCCGGATTGCTCGCGCACCTGGGTCGTCCAGGTCATCTCGCCCGAGCCGCGGTTGAGGATGCGCATCGTCTTTTCGAGCGTGGTCGCCGTGCCCTCGCGCACCTCGAAATAGAGCGACGACTGGTCGGTCGACAGCACGCTTTCATCCGGCTGGATCAACAGCGAAACCGGCACGTCGGCGCGTAAGCTGCCCGCGCGCAGGCTGATCAGCCCCTGATGCACTCCGGGGTCGAGCCCGCTGGGGTCGGCCGCCACCTTCAGTTGCGTCGGCGCGGTTCCCGACGCTGGGTCGATGCTCAGCCATCCCGCGCCATCGTCAGTGGACACTACCGACTGCCAGTTCAAGCCCGGGCCACCGCGGCCTTCGGCGTAGAGAATCTGTTCCAGCACCGTGCTGGACCCGGCGGTCGCCAAAAACTCGAGCATCTGTGGCGTGGAGTCGAGCGTGCCCTCCTGGTTGAGCAGCGTCAAGGTGACCGGGACCAGAGCCGTCCCCGCGGATTGCGTTACCGGACCGCCGGACTTGGCGCTCAGTCGCGCGCCAGTGACCTGCGTGATTTCGATCTGCGCTTCCAAAGTGGCCGCGCCAAGACTGGTATTGTCGACCTCGACGATGAGGTTGCCGGGGATCGCCCCTTGAGCCGGGCTGATCTTCAACCAGGTAACGGTCGGGGGCACCACGCGGGCCGTCCAACTGCCCGCCAACAGCGGGTTGGAAACGATGCTGAGGACGCGCTGTTCGTGGACCGGGACGCGCGTGCTCGCGGTGAAATCGAGGCGCGAGGGAGTCGTCAGGATCGCGCTCGGCATGGCGATCGAAAGCGACACCGGGATGTTGATCTCGGGCAGACCCTGCGGCTTGAGAATCAGCTTGCCGGTGTAGTTGCCCTGATGCAGCGTGGCGGTGTTCACGCTCACCGAATGCACCTGGCTGCCCGAAGCGGTGGTTCCCTCGCTAGGTGTCACCGAAAGCCAGGGCTGATCGGTCTCGATCTGATAGGCGATGGTTCCACCCGCCTGGCTGCTGATGGTGATGTTCTGCGCAGGCGGATTGTCGCGGCCCTCCGAGGCCGAGAACGACAGCGACCCGGGGTCGACCAGCAGGCTCGGCGGCGATGGCACCGTCAGCGAGACCTGCACGAACCGCGCCGGACCGACGTTGCCGGTGACGCGGATCGTGGCGTTGTAAACTCCTGGGCCCAGACCGGTCGGATCGGCCCCCACCGCGTGCGAGACCGCCGTCGCACCGCCTTGAGCCGTACCCGAAGTCGGCGTCACCAACAACCAGCCCGCCGACGAGCCCTCGGCATAGTCCACCGCGATCTGATAGTTGAGGAAGCCTCCGCCGACATTGGACACATGGATCTGTTGGGGGGGCAGGCTGGTCGAGCCAGCGGAGGCGTTAAAGGCAAGCGAGCTGGGCGTGACCACCATCGCCGGGTCGTTCGAGACGCCGCCGACGACCGCCGTTACCTGCACCGTTTGAAACACGCCGCTGTCGGGAATGCTGATCGTGACGTTCACCGATTGCCCGCCCGGAGCAAAGAAGCGTGACGAATCCACCGAGAACGTGACCATCGCCGGGGTAGCGCCGTTGCTGGGCGAGATGCTCAGCCAGGCGGAGCTGACGAACGGATCCTTCTGCACCTGAAACGGCCGGCCGGGCGTATCGGAGGTGACCTGTACGGTTTGTGTCGGCGGGTTGCTACCGCCAATGGTGGCGTTGAAGGTCAGTTGCTGTGGCGTCACCGTCAGGGACTGCGCGCCGGCGATGCCGAGAGCAAGCGCGGACAGGGCCGACAGCAGCAACAAGCGATTCCACATGGCGAGGGGGGAGCTTCGCGGCATACTCCATGATACTTGCCGATCCACGTCGGGCGCTATCCGCGCCGGCTGCGGAAACAGGGCGACACGAGCCATAGTTTCTCCCAGACGAGACAAAGGTGAACGCGGAAAGTGCGGCCGTTGAGGGCGAATGGCGGCCTGCGGACGGAAACGAACCAGTTTGCGGGCGGCGGATTCCGGTAGACATCCATGCGAAGAGGGCGGCACCACCGCACTCGTGCGGCGCTGCCGCGCGCCGTTCCATCGACAGCGCGGGTGTTTCCAAAGGCGCCGTTACTTCGATTGCGCTTACTCGAAATCCTGTCTCATCATACGCGATAAGGCGCGCAGTTTGAAGACTTTTCTTCCGAATCGGAACAGGCGCTGCGTGGGCGACGAAACTGCTGAGCGATGGAGAGATTGCGGGCCCCGCTTGCTTAAACGCGCGGCTCGGATTTTGCGCCAGCCAGCGGTGCTTCGGGAACAGTCCACGGGAAAATCGCGCCGCCGCCGGCGCGGGCTGGCCTGGTGTGCGGTGTCTTGGTTGCCGTCTTGCGGCGGTTGCCCCGAAGAGCGCGCTAGTAAGGCGGGTTGAGGGGCATGAATTCGTAGTTGAGGGGATCGAGGCCACGGCGGCGCAAGCCCGCTACGCATTGGCGCACGTCGTCTCCGATGGCCGCGATGCGCCGCAGAGCCAGATTCTTCGGCGAGTAGATCTCCAGAGCGACAAAGGCGCCGACCAGCGCTTCGCGCTCGGCCAACGTGAGGCGGTCCAGTGCCCGGCCGACAAATTTTTCCAGATCCAGTTTCGATGCCGTAGCCATGCGGCCTATTGGAACAAACCGGCGGGCTGGCAGGCAAGTGGAAGGGGAGCGGTTTTCGAGACCTGCGCGGCAAGCTCCCGTAGCGCGCGCTGGGCTTCTACGGCCCCTGGCCAGAAGCCCTTTGGAGGCTTGGTCCAGGCCGCCGGTCTGGGAAAGACCCAGCCCTGCACTACGGGACTTGCGGGCGTATTCGCTTAGGGCGCTTACTTGGTCGCGTCGTCGTAACGCTGCGCCACCACGTCCCAATCGACTACGTTCCACCAGGCGGTGACGTAGTCGGGACGGCGATTTTGATAGAGCAGGTAGTAGGCGTGCTCCCAAACGTCGAGGCCCAGAATGGGGGTGTGGCCCTGGGAGTAGGGGCTGTCCTGATTCGCCGTGGAGGCGACGTGCAATTCGCCCTGTTCGTCCAGACCCAGCCAGGCCCAGCCGCTGCCGAAACGGGTCAACGCCGCGCCGGAAAACTGCTCCTTAAACTTGTCGAAGGTGCCGAACTTCTTGTCGATGGCTTTGCCGAGATCGCCCGTGGGAGTTCCGCCGCCGCCCTTCTTCATGCTCAGCCAGAACAGCGAGTGGTTGGCATGACCGCCGCCGTTGTTGCGCACCGCGGTGCGGATGGCCTCGGGAACCTTCGACAGCTCCCGCATCAAGTCTTCGATCGACTTTTTCGCCAGATCCGCGTTGCCGTCCAACGCCTTGTTGAGATTATTCACATAGCCGGCATGGTGCTTGTCGTGATGGATCTCCATCGTTTTGGCGTCGATGTGGGGCTCCAAGGCATCCTTGGCATAAGGCAGGTCGGGGAGAGTATAAGCCATAGCATTCAGCTCCTTATCTGTTCTGTGGGGTTGGTCGGGTCCGAGAGCCCACGGGGCGCAGCCCGCGAGTCCGAGGCACGAGGGGCTCCTGGAGAGAGTACCCGCGTAGCGGGCCGGGCCAAAGATCTTTTATCTTACACCAACGTCGTTCCAGGTCCGCCCGCCTAACCTGTTGATCCGCCAACCCCCACAAGCGTTTCAGAAAGCTGAAAGCCGGCCACCAGGGTCGTCCCCGAGGACCCAAAGCAACGCCACGACCACCCCAAGCCGTCAGCCAACGACAGCAGCCTCAAACCAACCCGCTGCAGGATCAACCGATGAACCGATCAACGGGCCAATCCCACCGCCGCCACTTCCGATTCCTGAGTGCGCTTTTGAGGCGAATGCGTGCGCAGGAACTCGAGAAACTCGGTCGCCTGATCCGGGGCCGCAACCTCGCCGCGGAACAACGCTTTGGGCTCCGGCTCGTAGCCGTAGAGGTGGCGATTATCCTTGTGCGCCGGCCGCAGCGTCGCACCGTCGAGCGAGATCCCGGCAAACAGACCGCGAGAGCGCGAGTAAGACACGATCTCGGCTCCGAACAGCGCGTCGGTCTTGCCCGATGCCGCCCGCCCGGCCGGCCCCGCCGCGGCCGCGGCGTCCACGCCCAGTGTGAACTTGGTCCGCAGCAGCTTATTGACGCTATTGGGACCGATAAATAGCAGCACCAAATCGGTCGCGCTGCCTCCAAATTGGAGGCCGATATTGCCGCCTTCGATGCGGAAATTGGACGGGCTGCTCCAGGGCTGGCTGGCGCTGCGGCAGGAAATGACGCCCTTGCCGTATTGTCCGCCGATCAGCACCGCCACCTTGAGGACGTCGGGAAACACTCCGACGCAATCGGCTCGATCGAGCAGATCCTGCGGAATGCCTGCGTCGCGACCCGACAAGCCGGCCTCCAATACCAGCCGGGCGTCGTGGAAGCGCTTGCCGTCGGCGGTCTGCGGCAGCGCCTGGGGCGGCCATGCCATCGCCATCAGCAGGGCCGCGCCCAGCCAACAACCGAACCGCGAAGCGGGGCCGCGGCCTTTCCGCCGCAGGCTTGTGCGGAGCGAGAGGGACTCGGTTTCGTTCATGCGGGTTTCTCCTTAGGAATGCGCGAACCCGCCGCAACCTGCCCTCCAGCGCTGGCGCCTTGGGCGGGCCTACTTATGCTCGGCCGAGGAGTACTTGGTCAACGTGGTGATCAGGGGCTTCACCGCGTCCGGAGGCGGAATCTCCCCGTTGAGAATCTGTTGCGGCGTAAATTCGCGGCCGTAAATCTTTCGGTTCGCTTCCTCGTCGGGGCGCAGCGTCGCGCCTTCCAGCGATACGCCGGCAAACACGCCCCGCGACCGCGAGTACGACAATATTTCGGCGTGCATCATGGCGTCGGTCTGCGCCTGCGCCGAACGGCCTACCGGGCCGCCCGCCACCGCGGCGTCGGCGCCGAGGGTGAACTTACTCTTCAGCAGCTTTTCCTTGCCGCCTTCGTTCATGATCAGCAACACGACGTCGGTCGCGCTGCCGCCGATCTGCAGGCCGAAACTTCCGCCCTCGATGCGCACCGTCGACGGCGCGGTCCACCCGACGCCGCCCTTGCCGCGGCACGAGATCACGCCCACGCCGTAGCGGCCGGCCACGATAAAGCCGGCTTTCTTGACGCTTGGAATGATCCCGATGCAATGCGCCTTGTTGATGAACTCGTTGGGGATCGAGCGATCGGGGATGCTCATCACCTCTTCGAGAACCTGCGACGCCGTCAGGCACCGCTCGACCGCTTCATTTTGGGCGCGCAGGCCGCCCACGGCGAATACCGTCAACAAAATTGCGACGCGAATGCTCATCATCTTCCTCCCAGCCAGGCCCAGAGTGCTGTCAGAGATCGCGACCGTCCCGCCGGAGTTCGCCGCACCACGGATTCGTCCTCCAAGACACAATAAAACATTTTATCTCATTTCTGTTTTATCATACCTGGCTCCCGGCGGCACGCAAAAGTGCGGGCTAGCTGGTGCGCCAGGTGCATCCGGCGGCGGACGGGCGTCCGATGGACATCTGCCGGACCGGAAAGCTCGCCCGGCAGGTTGCGCGGCGGCCCCGGGTTGCGGCTCCGGCTCGAAGGGCCGGGCCGCCACGCGAAGCAGGGACAGCGCAGACTTCATGATAGCCTTGGCCGGGCGGCTCGAACACGCCCCGGAACCGGGCCTGGTAGCGCCCAATACATCCCAGGACGCAGCGGGCGCATTACCCGGCCCCACCGACGGCTCGGGGGTAGCCCGAGCCGCAAAACGGGGAGAAAAAGCATCCGAATCGGAGGATGGAAGAGCTGCCCGCTCCCGGTCCGCCGCGCGGCCGGTTCTCACACCTCCACCAAGTCACCGCCCGCCGCGGCGCAAGCCGGCCGCCTTCCAAAGAGCATCGCGGACGGGGCTCGCAGGCGGTCTCCACGGTACGACGTCCAAAGACAAAGCCGGCGCCAGGATGCTATATTCGGGGGCGAAACACCTTCCAATTCACAACGTTGGATGCCACGCTGTCGCCGCCTCGTTGCGGCCACGGCACAGCCTCTTTCCACCGCCGTGGGGTCTCCGGCAGAGGGCCGCCGGCGGTTCGTTTGCCAGAACAGGAGTTCCACAATGGGCGACTACGCACACCCCGAAGTATTGGTGAGTACCGACTGGGTGGCCAAGAACACAGCCAACCCCTCGGTGCGCATCGTTGAAGTCGACGTCGACAAGACCTCCTACGGCGAGGGTCACATTCAGAACGCGATCGGTTGGGCATGGGACAGCCAGTTGTGCGACACCGTGCGTCGCGACATCATCCCCAAAGATCAGTTCGAAGCGCTGATGTCGCAGTCGGGAATCGGCAAAGACACCACGGTGGTGCTCTACGGCGACAACAACAACTGGTTCGCCGCCTGGGCGCTGTGGCAGTTGAAGATCTACGGGCACGCCGACGTGCGCCTGATGAACGGCGGCCGCAAGAAGTGGGTCGCCGAGGGCCGCGAGCTGACCGCCGAGGTGCCCAGCTTCACCGCCACGCAGTATCAGGCGCTGCCGGCCGACAACTCCATCCGGACGTTTCTGCCCAAGGTGATGGAAGCGGTCGAGCTGCATCAGGTCGAGCTCGTCGACGTGCGCAGCCCCGCCGAGTTCAGCGGCGAGGTCCTCTCGCCTCCGGGATTGCCCGAAACCTGCCAACGCGGCGGCCACATTCCCGGCGCGTCGAACATTCCCTGGGCGCAGGCCTGCAACGAGGACGGCACCTTCAAGAGCTTCGACGACCTGAAGGGGCTCTATGAGAAAGCGGGCATCAGCGGCACCAAACCAGTGATCGCCTACTGCCGCATCGGAGAGCGCTCCAGCCATAGCTGGTTCGTGCTGCGCTACCTGCTCGGCCTCAAGAATGTGACCAACTACGACGGCTCCTGGACTGAATGGGGCAACCTGGTCGGCGCGCCGATCGAGAGAGGCGCGGCGGCGGCCCGCGCCTAGGAGCCTGACGGGATGAATCCGGAAGAATACAAAGAAGAGAAGTTCGAGCTTGCGGGCTGGCCGGTCCACATGGTCTCTTACAAGCTCGGCGAGAAGTACGTGGCTAAGATCGACAACGTCTCGCCCGGAGCGCGGATTGCCCGCGCCGAGGGTGCCACGCGGGAAGAGGCCGAAGGCAAAGCCACCGAAGACGCCCAACGACGCCTGCAGCGCACGCGGCGCAACCCAGCTTAGAACGTCCGTTTCGGGCCGCACTCCGGCGGTGCGGTCCGAGACATCCTCTCACTCCCGCCGGGTCTCACCGCGTCGATTTTCAAAAGGCCTGCACTTCCTCGACGCGGTTCTCCAACAGCGAGTTCGCCATCTCGACGCGCTTTTCCAGGCTCTCGCTCGGATAGTCGCGCGATACGTCCGAAAAGACTCTCTTCGTCTCGCGCGCGATCGCCAGCCGCCCCACGACGCGCAGCAGGTAATACCCGCTGTAGGTGTGCAGCGCGATCGCCAGCCAGCCGATGCCGCATAGCATCGCGACCGCCACGTGATTCACGGCCACGAGCAGAATCCCGGCCAGGCTGGTCTCTTCATACAACACCGGCCGCTGGATCGGGTAGGAAAAGACGTAGAGGTATTGGTAGATGGCGAAAACCAGCGTCGTCAGCAACCAGGCCAGGTACACCGCCGTGCCTTCGCGAGTAAGCAGGAACACCATCGCCACGAGCGCGGCCCACTTGGCAAGGTGCTTGAGGCTGGCTTTGTGAGCGGCGTCGAGATAGAGATTCAACGCCCCCTTGGGAAGGAACAACAGCCGCAGCAGATGGAAGACCAGCTTTCTCACAGCAACGCGTTGAGACCAGCAGTAGCATGCCGCCGCTGGAAGCACGATTGGGAAATCGCCTTAGCGGCGGTCGGGTGGAACCGGGAAAACGCGGCCCGAACCGTTTGCGCAACGCTCACCGGAAGCGCTTCCCAAGTCCCCAGCGCGCCGCATGTTATGATGCGATTCTTTCCCCACGCAGCAGTCCGTACGGAGTCGCCGTGCCCGCCAGAATTCTCAACGGAAACCTCATCCGCGATCAGATTCTCTCCGAAGTGAAGCAGGGCGTGGCCGAACTCGCCGGCCACGGCGCGCGCCCCGGCCTGGCCGCCGTTCTGGTGGGGAACGATGCGGCGTCGGAGATCTACGTCCGCAACAAAATCAAAGCCTGCGAGCGTGTCGGCATCTACAGCGAAACGATCACGCCACCCACTGACATGACCACGGACCAACTGTTGGCGCTGGTCGGCGAGCTCAACGCGCGCAACGATATTGACGGCATCCTGGTGCAGTTGCCGCTGCCGGCCCAGATCGACGCCGCGCAGGTGTTGCTGGCGGTCTCTCCCGACAAGGATGTCGACGGATTCCACCCCATGAACGTCGGGGCCCTCGCCACCAACCGCAAAACCCTGGTGGCCTGCACTCCCGCCGGGCTCATCGAGATCCTGCGCCGCAGCGAGATTCCGATCGCCGGCCGCCGTGCCGTCGTTATCGGCCGCAGCAACGTCGTCGGCAAACCGGCGGCGCTGCTGTTGCTCAACGAAAACGCCACCGTCACCGTCTGCCACTCGCAAACGCCCGACCTGCCGGGCGTCGCCCGCGAGGCCGATATCCTGGTCGCGGCGATCGGCCGGCCCGCCTTCGTCACACGCGATTTCATCAAGCCCGGCGCCACCGTGCTCGACGTGGGCATCAACCGCCTCAGCGGCGCCGCCCAGGTCGAAACGATCTTCCGCGGCCAGCCCGAGCGGCTGGAGCGCTTCCGCCAAAAGGGAACGATTCTGGTCGGTGACGTGCATCCGGGTGACGTCGAAGAGTTCGCCGGCGCCTACACGCCGGTCCCGGGCGGAGTCGGCCCGCTCACCATCGCCATGCTGATGTCGAACACCCTGGAAGCCGCGCGCCGCCGCCGCGGACACAGCCTCGCCGGAAGCCCTGGCAGGGCCGGGCATCTTCGCCCGCGCGCAGCCCGAGTCTTGCCGTAGCGACATCTCGGCGCCCGCTCGCTGGATTCAAGCGAAGGAAGGGGGGTAGGTTAGTGCGCTCCCTGCGTCGGGGGAACGTAGTCGGGAGGCGGAGCGGCGCCCTGCCCGAAAAAGAAATCGTCCATGTGCTTGATGATGAGTTCCTGGGCTTCGAGAGTGGCCGGGTTGAGGCGATACTCGTTGATCAGCATCTTGAGATGCTCGGTCCACATCCCCCAGGCCTGCTTGGAGACGTTGTCGTAGATGCGCTGGCCAAGATCGCTGTCGAAGGGGGACTCGTCGAGTCCCGGCAGCTCTTTACCCAGCTTGACGCATTGCACCATTCGTTCGGCCATAATTTTCCTTCTCGCCCTTCTATTCTAGGGGATGTGGCGGAAACGGCCAAGGGGCACCAGGCCGCTAAATCTCGGGCGTTCGTTGTTCCGACTTGAAGGGGTTGAAATCGACTCCCTCGTCGAAAATCTCGATGCCCTCGGCGCGTTTGAGCGTGTTGACCACCCAGTAGGTAAGCGGCGTGGCAGCGGCCTCGTAGGCGACCTTGGCGAAATAGCCCCCCAGGATCAGCTTCCAGATGGTGGCAAAGCTCTGGTTGCCGGCAAAGATGATGGTCATCACCAGCAGCGTGTCGACGAACTCCCCCACGGCGGTGGAGCCGATGGTACGCGTCCAGAGGTATTTGCCCTTGGTGAGGATCTTCATCTTCGACATGACGTAGGCGTTGGAGAACTCGCCCGCCCAGTAAGCCGTGAGGCTGGCGAGCAGCACACGCGGGACGAAGCCAAAGATCTTCTCGAACGCCTCCTGGTTCTGGAATTCCGGAGCGGCCGGCAGCTTGGTGGCGATCAGTCCCATCACGGCCAGCAGCGCCGCCGAAAAGAAGCCGATCCAGATGGCGCGGCGCGAGGCGCCGTAGCCGTAAACCTCGACGAAGATGTCGCCGAAAATGTAGGCGATGGGGAACAGCATCTGCGCGGCGCTGATCAGATAGGGACCGAACACGTAGCCGCCGATTTCGAAAGGACCGACCTGGCAGATCTTTTGCGCCACCAGATTTGAGACCAGCAGCACGACCACGAAGACATGCACGCAAAGGTCGTAGAAGCGAAAATGATGCGGATCGACCACGTGCTGGCCGGCGTCACCGGATGGGTGGTGGACTTCTTGGGTCATGGGTGTGCGGAACGGGAGCGTCGGGGTCAGGAACCAATCAACGGACGGGCCGTGGCGGCGGCCTGCAAACACATCTCCAGAACCTGGCGCGTGCGGCGCGGATCGACGATGGCGTCGGTATAGCCTCGCGCGGCCGAGTGTTTGGCGTCGAGCGAGCGTTCGTAGTCGGCGCGGGTGCGGTCGATAGCCTCCTGCAACTCGGCGCCGACCGGTTCGCCGGCTGTCTTGAGCCGCTCGATTTCCACGGCGAACAGCGCCTGCACCGCCGAATCGCCTTCCATCACTCCCACCCGCGCCGTGGGCCAACTGAAAATGAAATCGGGGTCGAAGCCCTGCCCGGCCATGGCATAGTAACCGGCCCCGCTAGCGTGTGCGAGTGTAACGACGATTTTCGGGACGCGCGCGCAGGCCATGGTCTCGACCATTTCCGCACCGGCGCGAATGATGCCGCTGCGTTCGGCGTCGAGACCGACCATGAAGCCGGTGACGTCCTGTAGATAAACCAGCGGGTGGCCGCTGCGGTCGCACATCTCGACGAATTGCGAGACCTTGCGGGCGCTCTCGGTGTAGATGATCGCGCCGATGCGGGCCCTCTTGCCCTGCCGCAGAAAACCGCGGCGATTTGCGATGAGCCCCACGGGACGCCCGGCCAGACGCGCGTTGGCGCAGAGCACCTCGTGCGCGTAGTCGGCCATGAATTCGAGATAGCCCTCGCTGTCGAAGATGCGGAAGATCACTTCCTGGATGTCGTAGGGCAGGCGATGGTCGGCCGGCAAAACCGCGGAGATGCCGTCTTCGTCGAGCAACGGCGCCATCGCCTCGGCCAGACCCTCCGCCGGCGGCGCGGGCAGTTCGCCCACCTGCTGGCGGATCATCTCGATGCACTCGGCGTCGTCTTTGGCCTTATAGTGCGCCACGCCGCTGACGGCGGTGTGCATGGCGGCTCCGCCGAGGGTCTCGGCATCGACCGACTGCCCGATGGCGCCTTTGACCAGATTCGGTCCGCCCAGACCCATGAAACTGGTGCCCTCGACCATGATGATGGCGTCGCTCAGGGCCGGCAGGTAGGCGCCGCCGGCGATGCAGGGTCCCATGACGGCGGCGATCTGCGGCACGCGCAGGGTGCGGCGCATCAGCGAATTGTTGTAGAAAATACGAGCGCCGCCAAACTGTCCCGGGAAGATGCTTTCCTGAAACGGCAGGTTGATGCCCGACGAGTCCACCAGGTAAACAATAGGAATGCGGCAGCGCATCGCCGCCTGTTGGATACGCAGGATCTTGGGGACCGTTTCGGGCCACCACGCGCCGGCCTTGACCGTCGAGTCGTTGGCCATGATCGCCACGGCGCGGCCGTGGATGCGTCCCAGGCCCGTAACGACTCCCGCCGCCGGCGCTTTGCCGTCGTAGCGGTCATAGGCGACCAGCAAGCCGGTTTCGAGGAACGTGCTGCCGGAGTCGATCAGCTTTTCAATGCGTTCGCGCGCGGTGAGCTTGCCCGTCTTGTGCTGCTTGGCGATGCGTTCGGGGCCGCCGCCTTGCCGCAGGCGATCTTCGAGGTTGTGAAGCTGCTTGACGAGCGAGCCCATATGAGCTTCGCGCGCGGCGCGCTCGCGGGCATCGGGCGGAGTAAGACCGGGTTGTGGAACAAAGGTTGCTTTCATGCGAGCGAGGGCTATGTTCGCCGATACTGTGGATCGTAGCATGCTTATCGGCGGCGCCCCCGGCAGCCCAGTCGAAGCGCCGCGGGCAGGGACAAATCGAGGCAAGGCCAAGGGCAAAGTGCGAAAGGCAACAGGCGGTTACGGTATCGTGTCGAAGCTGACGCGCGGACGGGTATCCGTTCGGCGGATGGCTGCCTGGCGGCGCTCCGCCCTTTGCCGCGGGCCTTTCTCCCCACTCCCTTCGCCTCCCGCATTCTTGCCTTTTGCCTTCCCCTCTTTGTCTTTCGCCTTTTCGCCTTTTGCCTTCCTACTTGCCTTCTTGCCTTCCGTCTTTCGTCTTCTCTCCCTCTTCCTCGCTCTCTGCCTCTCTCCCGCCGCGGCCCACATCATGAGCATGAGCAGCGGCGAACTGCGCGTCGACGGCACACACGCCAGCTACGAGCTGCGCATGCCGCTCTACGAAATCACGCACCTGAAAAACCCCGAGCCGACCTTGCTCGAAAACTTCCGGCTGTATTCGGGAGGTCAGGAAATTCGGCCCAATCAAGGTGCCTGCCGCGCCGATAGCGACCAGGGAATCTACCGCTGCGAGGTGTCCTACGAATTCTCCGAGCCGCCCGACGAGCTCGCTATCGAATGTACCTTCGCCGCGGTGACTGTTCCCAACCATGTGCACGTGCTGCGCGCGATCCGCGGCGACGTGACCGAGCAGGCGGTTTTCGATTTCACCTCGAGCCGCGCCACGATCCGCTTCACGCCGCCGACCTGGTCGGAACGCGCCACGTCGCAGCTATGGGCCGGCGTGCTGCGCGTGCTGATCGGCCCCTTCCAGGTGTTGTTCCTGGCGGCGCTGGTGCTGGCGGGCAGGCAGCGGCGTGAGCTGGTCTGGCTGGCGCTGTCGTTCGCCGGCGCGGAAGCGCTCTCGGCGGCCATTCTGGCAGGCATCTCTTGGGCGCCCCCGCCGCGATTCGTGGAAGCCGCCGCCGCGCTGACGGTCGCCTATCTGGCAATCGAGATTCTGGTGTTGCCCGAGGCCTCTTACCGCTGGTTGATCGCGGCCGTGATGGGCGTCTTTCACGGCTTCTATTTCGGCGGCTTTCTGAAAGAGTCGGAGATGGAAGCGCTGTATGTGCTGGCGGGAGTGCTGCTGGCCGATGCGCTGCTGCTGACAATTTTTGCGTACCTGTTGGCCCGCCTTCGCGAAGGCGCGGCCTGGCTGCGGCCCGTGCGGTCGGGCGCGGTCGTGCTGTTTGTGATCGGCCTGGCCTGGTTTGTAATGCGAGTGCGCTCCTAGCAAGCCGCAACCGCCAGTGTATTCTGAGTGTTGGCCGTCCTCGAACTCCACAACGTCTGCAAGCAATATCAGGCCGACCACGCTGTGGTTCGGGCGCTCGACGGCGTTTCGCTGTCCGTGCAGGCGGGAGAGTTTGTTTCGATCGTCGGTCGCAGCGGCTGCGGCAAAACGACCCTGCTCAACCTGGCCGGCGCGATGGATTTCCCGACCTCGGGAGATGTGATCCTCGACGGCGCCGGCACGGCGAACCTCGACGACGCCCGGCTGACCGCGATTCGGCGCAACAAAGTCGGGTTTGTGTTCCAGTTTTTTCAGCTCTTGCCGACGTTGACCGCCGTTGAAAACGTCGAGCTGCCCCTGTTGCTCGCCGGTAACACGGATTGCCGCCAATCGGCCCTCGAGAGGCTGCGCTGGGTCGAGATGGAAGAACTCGCCGGCCGGCTGCCGCACCAGCTTTCGGGCGGCCAGATGCAGCGGGTCGCGATTGCGCGCGCCCTGGTGCATGCGCCGCTCATCCTGCTGGCCGATGAGCCCATCGGGAACCTCGACAGCACCAGCGCGGCGATCGTGATGAGCCTGCTGCGCCGCGTCGCCGACGAGTTTCAAACCGCGGTGCTGATGGCGACCCACAGCCTCGAAGCCGCCGAGATCACGGATACGATCGTGCGTTTGCGCGACGGGCGCGTCGAGAATGTAGAGCGCAAGCAACCAGACCGTCCTGTGGCGCCGTAGTGGCGGTGGCGAACCAGGCCGGTGTCGGTTGACGAAGCACACCGGCTCCGCCACAGCGTTGAGGGCGCGACAGAGAGTCCCCTGTCGACGGCGCCAGGTTCCATTTCTGATGGCTTCCTTGCTCCTTTTTTTTCGCATGATGCTGCGGCCGCTGGCGCGTGAGCCGGTGCGCACGGCCCTGACCCTATTCGCGGTCACCCTCGGGGTTGCGGTCGTGGTGGCCATCGAACTGGCCGGCGTGGCGGCCACCGGGTCGTTTCGCTCCTCGCTCGAATCGCTGACCGGCAAGGCCGCCTACGAAATCAGCGCCATCGGCGGGCTCGACGAATCGCTGCTGGGGCGGCTGGATTCCCTGCCCTACCCCATCCGTTTCGCGCCGCTGATCGAGGGCTTCGCCGTCCTCGAGCCGCGGTACGAAAACGTGCCGGCGTTCGGCGTCGACATGATCGGCGCTTCCACGCTGGGCGATTCCCTCGGCGAGCAAACGGTGTCGCTCGATCTCTTGCGCACCAACGACTCGATCTGGGTCGGCAAGGCGTTCGGCAAGGCGCCCGGGGAAACCTTGCGCCTCACCATCAACGGCCGTGAGCGGGTTTACACCGTGCGCGGCGTCGTCGACACGGCTCGCTTTCCGGGCGCGGCGCAGGAAAACATCGTGGTGATGGATATCGCCACCGCGCAGCGCGCCTTCGACAAGCGGGGCCGCCTCGACCGCATTGCCGTGCTGTTGCCCTCACCGTCCGCGAGCGCGCGAACCGGCGAGCAGCAGGACTGGGAAGCGCTGCTGCGGGCCGAGCTGCCGGCGGGCGTCACCCTGCGGCCGCAAGGCGCGCGCACCGAGCAAAACCGCAAAATGCTCGGCGCCTTCCGCTGGAACCTGCGGATCCTCAGCTATATCTCGCTGGTGGTCGGCGCGTTCCTCATCTACAACACGATTTCGGTGTCGGTGGTGCGGCGGCGGGCCGAGATCGGCGTGATGCGCGCGATGGGCGCTTCGCGTACGGGCGTGCTCGCGGCGTTTCTTGCCGAGGCCGCGTTCTTCGGAACCGCCGGCATGCTGCTGGGGCTTGCCGTGGGCCGCGTGATGGCCGGCGGCGCGGTCGAGCTGATGGCGGCGACGGTGGAAACGCTCTACGTCAGCAGCGCGCCCGGCGCGATCGAGGTCACGCTCGGAACGCTGCTGATCGCCGCCGTGGCGGGCATCGGCGTGTCGCTGGCGTCGGCGCTGGCGCCGGCGCGCGAAGCGTCGCGCGTGGCGCCCAGCGAAGCGATGGCTCGCGGCCATCATGAATACCGGGCGCGGCTCCACGCCGGGCGCGACCTCGCCTGGGCCGCGGCGCTGGCGATCGCGGCCGGCCTTGCCTGCCTGGCTCCGCCAATCGATCGCAAACCCGTGCTGGGCTACATCGCGGCGCTGTTGCTGATTGCGGCAGCTGCTCTGGCGATTCCGGCAACCGTAGCCTGGATCACGCGCGCCGGCTCGGCGGCGGCGCGGCGCGTGTTCGGCGTCGAGGGATTTCTCGCGTCGCGCAGCCTCGCCGCTTCGCTGGCGCGCACCTCCGTGTTGGTCGGCGCGCTCTCCACCGCCGTCGCCATGATGGTCAGCGTCGGCATCATGGTCGGCAGCTTCCGCGAAACCGTGCAGGTCTGGATGGCCTATCAACTACGCGCCGACCTTTACATCCGCCCGGCCGGCAATCCTTCCGCCGACCGGCTGGCGACGATGGACCCGGAACTCGCCGACCGCATCGCGGCGCTGCCGGAAGTCGAGGCCGTCGACCGGTTCCGCTCCTATCCGATCAGCTACGAGGGGCTGCCGGCGACGCTGGGGGCCGGCGAATCCAAAGTGGTCAGCCGCAGCGGCATGGTTCGCTTCCTCGAAGGTCCCTCGCGCGAGACGATCCTCGACGAGATGCGCTCGGGCGACAACGCCATCATCAGCGAGCCGTTTTCGGCCAAGCACAATCTGCATGTGGGCGACGCGCTGCGGCTGCCGTTGGGCGGCCGGGAAGTGGAGTTCCGCGTCGCCGGGGTCTACTACGACTATTCGAGCGAGCGCGGGCTGATCATCATCGATCGCGCGACGCTGTTGAAATATCTCCCCGACCCCGCACTCACCAGCCTCGCGGTGTACCTCAAGCCGGGCGAGGATCTCGACGCCGCCCGGCTGGCCATCGAGCGCGCGACCGCCGGACGCCGGTTGTTCATCGCCGGCAACCGCGCTTTGCGGCAGGCCGCCATTCGCGTGTTCGACCGCACCTTCGCGATCACCTACGCGCTCGAAGCGGTGGCGATCGTGGTCGCTATCGTCGGCATGGCCGGGGCGCTGCTGGCGCTGGTGATCGACCGCCGGCGCGAGATCGGCGTGCTGCGCTTTCTGGGAGCCTCCGCCGGGCAGGTGCGGCGGCTGATCCTGTTCGAATCGGGCCTGCTGGGGCTGCTGGCGAACCTGGTGGGCCTGGCGCTGGGGACCGTGCTATCGCTGGTGCTCATCTACGTGATCAACAAGCAGTCGTTCGGCTGGACGATTCAGTTCCATTGGCCGGTTGCGTTACTGGTGAGCGCATTGACGCTGATCTACGTGGCGACCTTGCTGGCGGGGATCTATCCGGCGCGGCTGGCGGTGCGGCTGAACCCGATCGAGGTGGTGCATGAGGAGTAAGCGGTTCGGCGCCTACGTCGTCGCCCTGCTGCTCGTCGCGCTGGTTGTGTCCGCGTCGGGCTACGAGCGTGCCTTGCCGGGCTACGAGTTCCAGTTTCCCCGGGACCATTTCAGCCACCCCGGCTTTCAAGTCGAATGGTGGTACTACACCGGCAATCTGCGGACACCCGAGGGGCGGCGATTCGGATTCGAGCTGACGTTCTTTCGCCTGGGAGCCGGCGACGACACGCCGGCCGAGGAAAACCCGACTGCCTGGGACATCGACGACGTGTATCTGGCGCACTTTGCCGTCAGCGATATTGCGGAGAAACAGTTCCACAAGACCGAGCGGCTCAATCGCGCGGGACCGGGACTGGCCGGGGCCGATCGCGATCAGGCGCGGATCTGGAACGGCAACTGGGAAGTGCGCTGGCTGCAGCCCGAAACGAAGCTGGGCCGCCAAAAGCTGCGCGCGGTCTCCGAAGAGTTCTCCATCGACCTCGAACTAACGCCGCAAAAGCCCCCGGTCGTTCACGGCGAAGACGGCGTGAGCCAAAAAGCGGCGGGTCCCGGGCATGCCTCGCACTACATCAGCTTTACGCGCCTGGTGGCGGCGGGCACGCTTTCGCTGTCGGGCCAAGAGTTCACGGTCGATGGCTCGGCCTGGATGGACCACGAATTCTCGACCGGCAGCATGGGGCCCGACCAGGCCGGTTGGGATTGGATGAGCATCCAGCTCGACAACGACGAGGAGCTGATGCTCTACCGCATGCGGCGCAAAGACGGCAGCGCCGACCCGGTCTCTTCGGGAACCCTGATCGACCGCGACGGCAACGCGCGGCACCTCGCCTGGAGCGACATCGTGATGCAGCCGGGCGAAACGTGGCTGAGCCCCAAAACCGGGGGCCGCTATCCCCTGGCGTGGAAACTGGCCGTGCCGAGCCTCAAGCTGGAGTTGGACTGCCGCGCGAGGTTTGCCGCGCAAGAGGTCGTCAGCCAGCGAGCGCTAAGCCCCACCTACTGGGAAGGCGCGGTGGAATTCCAGGGACACATCGAAGAAGAACAAATCGGCGGCGTCGGCTACCTGGAGATGACCGGCTACGACAAGCCGATCGAACTTGGAACCCGTACAAACCGCTAGGACACATCCCACCTGGGGCGATGCTGCCCGTGGTTGCCACGACAAGACCATGGAATGTCGGCGAGAAGCCCCTGCCCCACCTTGCTATTCTCTTTTTGTTCTCCTAGAATAGAGGGCGAAGGAGCAGGCGATGGCACTCACCAAACGGCAAAAGGAAGTGCTCGACTTCATCGTCGGGTTTCTCAAAGAGAACGACTACGGGCCGAGCTTTGAGGAAATCGCCGACGGCATGGGCCTGGCTTCGATCGCCACCGTCCACAAGCACCTCACCGCGCTCGAGAGCAAGGGCTACCTGAAACGCAGCTTCAACCAGAGCCGGGCGCTCGAGCTGGGGCCGAAATACTACCGCGAGCTGCGGCTCAAGCGGCAGGAAGCGGCCCACGAAACCGCGGCGCCGCCGGCGCTGTCGACGCCGCTGCTGGGCACCATCGCCGCCGGCCGCCCCATCGAAGCGTTTCCCAACCAGGAATCGCTCTCGTTCAAAGATTTCCTCGGCGCCAAGGACGTGTTCGCGCTGGAAGTGCGCGGCGACTCGATGATCGAGGACCACATCCTCGAAGGCGACTATGTATTGGTCGAAAAGACCGACCAGTATCGCGACGGCGAGATTGTCGTGGCCTTGGTGGAAGGCTCCGAGTCGACACTGAAACGGTTCTACCGCGAGCCCGGCAACAAAGCTCGCCTGCAGCCCGCCAACGCCGCGATGGAGCCGATTCTGGTGCCGCTATCCGATCTGCAGATCCAGGGTCGCGTGCTGGCTGTGCACCGCAAGTATCGCTAGCGCGCGATTTCGATCTCACCCAAAAATCCGCTAGGCGCCATAGTGGCGTGGCGACAGGCGGTCCACCATCGGAGCGCCCAATGGTGGCGCGGGCCTCCGGCCGGCGGCGTCGGCGTGCACGCCGGCGTCTCCCTTCTACCTGCCTGTTTCCCGGGGCGCCCAACCGGAACACCAGCGACTGCAGTGAACGTCGACCGTCAGGTCGACGCTGCCGGCACGGAGACCGCCGCCACTGAGATCACGACGCTTGCCAGGCCTACCAGGTCCCTCCTGGCCCGACTTTGCGAGAATAAAAGCGTTATGAAACGACGAGACTTCCTGCAAGCGGGAGCCGCGGCGACTCTACTGGCGCCGCAGCGGATTCTAGGCGCGAACGATCGCGTGCGCGTGGCGCTGATCGGCGCCGGCGGCAGGGGGCGCAGCGTAACGCGCTACGCCAGAACGGCGCCCAATGTCGATGTGGTCGCCGTCTCGGATGTCTACGTTCCGCGGCGCGAGCAGGCGGCGCAGGAGTTGGGCGGACCGGCCAAGCCGGCCAAGGACTACCGCGAGATCCTCGGCCGCAAGGATATCGACGGCGTCATCATCGCCACGCCCGACCACTGGCACACGCCGATGGCGATCGAGGCGATCTCGGCCGGCAAAGATGTCTACTGCGAAAAGCCGGTGACCCATCGAATCGAAGAGGGCGACAAGCTGATCGCCGCCGTCGAGGGTTCCAAGCAGGTCGTCGCCACCGGCACCCAGCAGCGAAGCTGGGACCACTACCTCGCCGCCAAAGACATCGTCACGTCGGGAGAGCTGGGCCAGATCACCTTCGTTGACACCTGGTGGTATCAGAACTACCTCGACACCAAAACCCCTGGAAAGTTCGACGTCAGCCAGCTCGACTGGGCGCAATGGCTCGGTGCGCAACCCAAGCAGCCGTTCGATCCCATGAAGTTTGGCCGTTGGCGGTTCTTCTGGGATTTCGGCGGCGGCATTTTCACCGACCTGATGACGCACTGGATCGACGTCGTGCAGTGGTACATGAACAGCCCCAAGCCGCAGCGCGTGCAGGCCAGCGGCTCGACTCACGCCACCACCTGGCTCGAAGCTCCCGACACCGTGACGGCCTCGATCCTGTTCCCGCAAAACTACACCGTGCTCTACCACAGCGCGCTGGTGGGCTCGCTCGAAGGCGGTGGCATCAAGTTTCGCGGCAGCAAGGGCATGCTGCTGCTCACCCGCGACGGTTTTGCGTTGTATCCCGAGGGCGTTGTGCACGCCGAGTTGACCGGCTTGCCCAAACCCGTCAAGCAAATGGAGCGAACCGTCGACGGCACTAAGTCGAACGTCGAGAACTGGATCGATTGCATCCGCAGCCGTAAGACGCCCAACGCCAATATCCGGGCCGGCGTGGAAGCGGCCCATACCTCCCACCTTGCCAACATGGCGATGCGGCAGGAAAAGATTGTGCGGAGCTGAAAGCGGCAGACCTGGACCTCACTCCGCCGGTATGGCCTTTGCGTGACCGTGCCTTTCGTTTCGAAACGTCGTGCACGGGCTTCGTAGTGTTACTGCTTGCATGGGAAGTTTCACCGGCCAAGGGCTGTGTTATCTTGAGCTTTTCGACGATGCCCAACAAGCAATATTCGTTTTTTCTTCCTCCGCAGCGGATCTTGCTTGGTCCCGGGCCGAGCATGGTCGACCCGCGCGTCTACTTGGCGATGTCCGCTCCCACCGTCGGCTACATGGATCCGGCCTTGTTCGGGATCATGGCCGACATTCAGGAACTGCTGCGCTACACCTACCAGACGGCGAACGATTTCACGCTGGCGATCACCGGCACCGGCTCGGCCGGCATGGAAGCCGCGGTTGTGAATTTCGTCGAGCCGGGCACCAAGGTCGCGCTGTTCGCCAACGGGTATTTTTCCGAGCGCATGACCGAAATGTGCCGGCGCCAGGAAGCCGAGATCGTACGGCTCGAAAAGCCCTGGGGCGAGACCTACAGCGACGATGAGGCGCGCGTGTTCATCGAGCGCGAACGCCCGCAGGTGGTCGGCTTCGTCCATAACGAAACCTCGACCGGGGCGTTGCAGGATCCCAAGGTCATTTGCGAGGCTGCCCACGGCGTCGGGGCGCTGGTCATTGGCGATTGCGTCACCTCGCTGGGTGGCATGCCGATCCAGATCGACGAAAACGGCATCGACGTCGCCTACAGCGTGACGCAAAAATGCCTGGGAGCGCCTCCGGGACTGTCTCCGATGACCTTGTCGCCGCGGGCGGTTGAAGCGCTCGACGAACGCCAGACGCCGGTCCCTTCCTGGTATCACGACCTGAAGCTGATCTGGCAACACTGGCGGCCGCCGCGCTCCTATCACCACACCGTGTCGGCAAACATGTTCTACGCACTGCGCGAGGCCTTGCGGATTGTCTACGAAGAGGGGCTCGAAGCGCGGTTCGAACGGCACCGCACGAATCATCTGGCGCTGGTGGCCGGCCTCGAAGCGATGGGGCTGCGCATGCACGTCGAGGCGCCTTACCGTTTGTGGACGCTCAATACGGTGCGGCTGCCGGAAGGCGTCGACGACACGGCGCTGCGCAGAGATCTGCTCGAACGCTACAACATCGAGGTGCTGGGAGGCTTTGGGCCGCTGGCCGGGCAGATTCTGCGCATCGGCCTGATGGGTAGCTCCTCGACGTGCAACAACGTGCTGCTGTTCCTCAGCGCGCTGGAGTCGTGCCTGGCCCGGCAAGGTTTTCAGGCGTGGGACAACGGAGCCAAGGCCGCGGATCGGGTTTACAGCGCTTAGTCGTTTGCCAAGGAGTCTGCCGCGCGTGGCGGCGGTCGGGGTGTTTCTTCGCGGCACAGGGCCGGCACGGGGAGCGAGCCACACCCAAATCGGCCGGTTCAATTACTACTAACCTTCACTGTCATGAAATTTGCTGTCTTCGGAGTAGGTGCGATCGGCGGGCTGATCGCGGCGCGCTTGATGGAAACCGGCCAGGAAGTGGCGGTGATCGCCCGCGGCGCTCATCTGGACGCGATTCGCCGGCAGGGGTTGCGCGTGCGCAGCACGATGTTCCCCGACACGACGTACCGCCCTCGGGCCAGCGCCGATCCGGCGGACATCGGCCCGGTTGACGTCGTCGTGCTGGCCGTCAAGGCGCATAGCCTCACCGAAATCGCGCCACGCATCGAGCCGCTGTTCGGGCCCGAAACGATCTGCCTCACCACGCAAAATGGCATCCCCTGGTGGTATTTCGCGAGACTCGACGGCCCCTGGGCGGGCACTCAACTGGAATCGGTCGACCCGGGTGGAACCATCGCCGCGCACATCGATCCCCGGCGCATCATCGGTTCCGTGGTCTATATCTCGGGCTGCCTCACCGAGCCGGGCCTGATCGATCACGTCGAAGGCGTGCGGCTGCCAGTGGGTGAATTGGACGGTTCGCGAAGCCAGCGCCTTCTCGACCTCACGGCCGTCCTGACCGAAGCCGGATTGCAAATCGTCGGTGCGTTCGCACATTCGGACCGACATCTGGACGAAGCTGCTCGGCAACGCTACCTTCAACCCCATCAGCGCACTCACACGCGGCGGGATGAAGCAGCTTCTCGACGCGCCCGAAGTTCGCCGGCTCATTGCCGAGGGTATGGAAGAGGTCCGTGCCGTGGCGGGCGCGCTGGACATTTCGATCGGCATCTCGACGGAAAAGCGCATCGCCGGCGCGGAACGGGTCGGCAACCACAAGACCTCGATGTTGCAGGATCTCGAAGCCGGGCGCGCCCTGGAACTGGACCCGATCCTGGGGGCGGTGGTCGAACTCGCCGGAAAAACCGGCATCGCCGTGCCCCGCCTGGAGTCGCTCTACGCCTGCTCGAAACTGCTCAGCGACATTGCTTGCGGTTGAGATTGTCAGAGGCTGAGAGGGAGCTGACCCACCCCAGAACCAGGGTTCCCCCACCAACCCAGCAAACCCCGAAAACAGAGCCGCACGTGGAAGAGTGCGGGCCGTGGCACATCCCCAAGGGGCAAGGGGAAACCGCACCTGTCGGGCTGCCAGCCGTGGCTCTGTTCCCCGGGGCCTCGCACTCGGCTACAATTCCCTGACACCGGCTTGCGGCCTGCACGATCCGAAACACGCGCATGAAAAACGATTCCCCTGTCAACATTCGTGTCGGCGTCATCGGCTCCGGCCCGGTCGCCTGCCGCGTCCACCTGCCGGGCTTGCGCTTGTGTCCCGGCGTCCAGATCGCCGCAGTCTCCTCGGTCGACAACGATGCCGCCGAAAAGACCGGGGTCGCGCGCGTCTACCGCTCCTACCAGGAATTGCTCGCGCAGCCGGAAATCGACGCCGTCGTCATTGCGACGCCCAATCACCTGCATCGGGAAATGGCGCTGGCGGCATTCGCGGCGGGCAAGCACGTGCTGTGCGAAAAGCCCTTGGCTCTCAACGCCGCCGAGGCGCAAGAGATGCTCCAGGCGGCCAGGCAATCGGGGCGCGTCCACAAGACGGCCTTCACCTACCGCTACGCGCCGGCTGTGCGCTATCTCAAACAGCTCGTCGACCAGGGCGAGCTCGGCGTGATCCGCATGGTGCGCGCCTCCTACCTGATGGCGCTGTCGACGCACTTGCTGGGCTGGCGTTCCTCGAAGCAATTCGCCGGCTCGGGCGTGTTGGCCGACATCGGTTCGCACTTGATTCACCTGGTGCAATGGCTCGCCGGCGACATCGCCCGGCTCACGGCGCGGTCGCGCGTGTTTCGCGACGATTCCGCCTCCGACGTCGAGGACTGGATCGCTTTGCTGGCCGAGTTCGCCGGCGGCGCCAGCGGCACACTCGAAATCGCGCGCGTCTGCCCCGGCCGCGGCGCCGACATCACCGAAACCATGCAGATTGAGCTTTACGGTTCGCGCGGGGCGGCGGTGTTTTCGCTGCAAGACCCCTGGGGGCTGCAAGTTGCCACGGGCGACGCGGGCCGCGATCCGGCGCGGCTGCTCGATCGCATTGAGGTTCCTGAAGGCTACCTCAAGCTCAGCGGCTCGCCGCGCGCTGCCAGGCAAGGGGAAAAACATTGGGCCTACCGCTACGACCAGGCCTTCGACTTCATCGAAAGCGTGCGTCAGGGGATCGCCGGAGCGCCGTCGTTCGAGGATGGTTTGCGCTGCCAGAAAGTTCTCGACGCCGCGCTCACGTCAAGCCAAACCGGAAAATGGACCGCCATTTCCTGAACCCCATGCCCATCACCATTCGCACCCCGCCCCCGGTATCATAGGAAAACGCTCCCCCAGGAGGCATTCGCCATGCAGGCTCCCGACGAAGAAGAAATACCGGCACTGGGCATTGTTTTCGACGCCGACATCGGTAACAACATTGACGACGTGCTGGCGCTGGGCCTGCTCTACGGATTCGATTCGAAAAAGCCGGTCGAGGCGCGCCTGCTCTCGGTCAGCATCACCAAATCGAACATCAAAGCGGCGCAATTTTGCGAGGCCGTCGAACGCTTCTACACGCAAATCACCAATCGCTCGTTCCCCGAGCGCTTCCGCCGCAGCAACGCATCGCCGGTCGGGCTCGCTCTCGACGGTAAGATGGCTGCCGACACGCCGCTGCTCACCGAGCCGTTGTCAAAACGCGACGCGGAGGACAAACCGCTCTACCCGCAATCCATTGAGAAGATCACCGATACGGCCGACGCCGCCGCGCTGATCCGCAACTCGCTTACCGCGCAATACGACCACAATGCCTCGGTGGTTTTGACGGGGCCGGCGACGAACCTCGCGCAGGTACTCGAGCTGCACGGAGCGAAGGAAATCATCAAGGACAAAGTGCGGCTGCTGACGGTCGCCGTCGGCGACTATCCCGACGGGCCGCCCGAAGAGGCGATCGTCACCGATATCGCCGCCGCCAAGAAATTGTTCGCCGAGTGGCCGACGCAGATTGTCGCCGTGGGGCCCGACATCGGCAAGCAACTGCTCTATCCGGCCACCAGCATCGAGAACGATTTCGGCTGGACGGCGATGCATCCCATCGTGGACGCCTACCGCGCATTCCGGCCGATGCCCTACGACGCGCCCACCACCGCCATGGCCGCCGCGCTCTACGCCGTGCGACCCGACGAGGGTTACTTTCAGGCCTCCGAGCCCGGCACCATCACCGTGCTCGACGACGGCCGCACGCGCTTTACGCCGTCCGCCGACGGCAAGCATCGCTACCTGACGCTCGATCCCACCAAAAAGGATCAGATCGTCAAGACCTACACCGAGATTGTCAGCGCCGAACCCGCCCCGCGCGAGCTTCCTCGCTTTCTCAAGAAGTTGATCGAAGACGAGAAAAAGAAAGAGGAAGAAAAGAAGCAGGAGCAGCAGCAACAACAGCAGCAGTCGCAATAGGTACTCGGCGCTGAAACTCCAGGCCAGCCGCGTGGCACGGACAATCCTGTCTGTGCTCCGGAGTTCAGCCAATCCACGACATCGAAGACCCGCGTCTCACGAATTCCAAGCGAATACCCCATCCCCGAACTTGAGTTGGTGGCGGTCCAAGCGGTCCTCGCCGGCTAGGGTTGGGTTTCCTTCTTCTCGCCAGGCTTCATCAGCGTCGGGCGCTTGCGCTCTCTTTCCGCTGCTTTTTTGCGCACGGTCTCGCGGGCTTTTTCGGTTTCCTTGCGCAACTGCGGCGCCATGCTGCCGTCGACGGCTTTCTGGTCCTGGGTATCGTGCTCCTCGATCTCGCGCTTGCGCGCCGCCAGGTCGCCCTGGGTCATGTCGAGGCTGTCGGATGTCCCGTCGATGGCGTCGTCGAGCACGAACTCGTAGCGAAAGTTGTCTTCGGCGGGGTTCTTCTCGATGTGCTTCAGCGCAGCCAGAAACTCGGTCTCCTGCGTGGTAATCGCCTCGATGGATTTGGTCAGATCGACGTCGCGCACCAAAGCGTCGTCGACCACGGTGTCGACGGCTTCGATGATCTTCAAATATTCGTCGAGGTTGCGGTGGATCGCCACCGACCGCCCGGCTTCCTCGACGGCCAGCTTCTGCTTCACCAGTTCCAGGCGCAGCCGCGCGAAGTCCAGATAGGCCTGGATGCGCAGATTGGGTTCCTGCGCTTCCCGGATCACGTCGACCTCGTGTTCAGTGAGGAAGTCCCGCCCGCCGATGTACTCTTGAGCGACCGCCGCGAACGGGGCCAGAAGAACCAACGCGCCACACAGTGCGACTCGAGCTCTCATAGCATCCCTCATTTCTTGGGTTTGGTCATGATGCCCAGCAACAGTTCCTTGTTGATCTCCTCGACGCGGTCGTGGACGGCGCGCACCGGCTCGCGGTCCGTGAAATTCACCTGCGTCTCGGCGCTCTCCAACTCGCGTACTAGCTTGCGGGTTTCGATCTCGGCCCGCTTGAAATGCTTCGGGTTCTTGGAGGGAATCTTCCCGGTAGCCTTGAGCGACTCCTGGGAAAGCTCGACGGCCTGCTGGATTTCTTCGAACAGCTCCAGGCCCTCTTTGTGCGCCCCCTCCTGATAGGTCTTGAGGGCGCGGTCGAGCGCCTCGTGGGCGTATTCAAGAGCCAGCCGCGAGCGCTTTTCGAGATTCCGCTCGGCGCGCACCTCGCTCAGACTGTCGGGCGCGGCCGCCAGGCACAGGCACGCCGACACAGCCAGAAAAGCCGGCATCAGAACGGGGAGTAGCCGCATCAACGTCATTTGCCCAGCTTCTTGTCGAGGATCTTTTGGATCACCTTGAGACGCTGCCGCGCCTGAAACTCCTCGTCGTCAAGCCCCGAGCCGGTGGCGAGAAACTTCTCGTAGTTTCCCTTGGCCTCGGTATACTTCTGCATCTTGTCCTGGGTAATCGCCGCCAGGAAGATCGCGGCCGGCTTTTCCGGGGCCAACTGCTGGAGCTGCGCCAGAGCCTGCAGCACGGCGGGATAGTTTTCCAGCTTGTAGAGGCTGAAGGCGAGCCCGCTCCAGGCCTCGCTGAGGCTGGGATCTTTTTCGAGCGCGACGTGGTAGTTGCGCGCGGCGTCGTCGAACTTCTGCGCGGCCAGCAGCGCGTTGGCGAAACGCAGCCGCAGCGGGGCGCTCGTCGGATCGGCGTCCACGGCAGCGCGCCAGGCCGGTAGCGCCTTCGCCGGCTGGTTGCCCAGCGAGTAGGCTTCGGCCAGCGCCGCCTGGTTCGCCGCGGTCGGGTCTTTGGCTACGGCGGCCTCGAGCAGCGGGGTGGCTTCCTGGTAGCGCTTCAGATCGAACAGCAGCAGTCCGGCGCGCTCTTTCACGGCAACCGCATCGTCGTGAGACGCCAGGTACTGCTGATAGAGAGCCAGGGCCTGCTCCTTGCGGCCGCTCTGCTCGACCATTTCCGCAAATTCCAGCGTCTGGCCGGCGAGTTGGGGGTCGATCTGCTCCGCGCGCTGGTAGCTGGCCGCGGCCTCGTCGAAGCGGCCCGCGCGCGCGAGCGAACGCCCCAGACCAAGAGCCGCATCGGCCGACTGCGGGTCGATTTCCAGAGCTTTCTGATAGGGAGCGATGGCCTCGCCGGTCTTGCCCGAAGCTTCGAGCGCGTTCGCCAGGTAGAACTGCGCCCGAAAATCATCCGGGCGCGCGGCGGTGAGAGCCTGCAGATGCGGCACCGCTTCGGCGGGCCTTTTCTGGCGCAGCAGCAGCATGCCGAGGTTCAGGCGGGCCTGCGGCAGGTCCGGCTTCTGCTCGACCACCTTGGCATACTGCTCGATCGCCTTGTCGTCCTGATCGAGCTGGCCGTAGGCGAAAGCGAGGTTGAACCGGATCTCGACGTTTTCCGGGTCGCCCGCCAGACATTTCTCCAGCAGCGGCGCGGCCTGCGCGTAATCCTCCGCTTCGAGGGCCTTGACGGCCTGCGCAAGGTCGTTGGCCGGCGGTACGGCAAGCAAAGCGATGAGGGCAAGCGCCCAAATCATACCGTCATTCTAACAACGCAGCGCAGCCCGCCGGGAGTCACGAACCACCGCGACCGCCGTCACAGTCCCGTAGCCACAGGGCCCCGTAGCGCAGGGCTCGAAGAGGCCTGCGGCCTTTCGGACGAGGTTGGGTTTACTGGAAGGCGGGAAGGGTCGCTAAAAAGCCGCAGGTCTGGAAAAGCGCCAGCCCTGCGCTACGGGCGTCGCGGAACCGCACCCCCTCCACGCACCCAGCCGCCGTCACAGCAATTCTTTAAGATAGCGGCCCGTGTAAGACTCGGCGCATTCGGCAACCTCCTCGGGAGTGCCCTGCGCGATCACCTGCCCGCCGCGCTCGCCGCCCTCCGGGCCTAGATCGATGATCCAGTCGGCGTTCTTGATGACATCGAGATTGTGCTCGATGGTCAGCACCGTGCCGCCGTTGGCGAGCAGCTTGCGAAAAGCGGCCAGCAGTTTGGCGATATCGTCGAAATGCAGGCCCGTCGTCGGCTCGTCGAAGATGTAGAGAGTATCCTCGCACTTCGACTGCGCGATGTGCCCGGCCAGCTTCACGCGCTGCGCCTCGCCGCCGGAAAGCGTCGTCGCCGATTGCCCCAGGCGCAGGTAGCCGAGCCCAACCTCGACCAGCGGCGACAGCTTATCGACAACCTTCGGCGTACGCACGAAAAAGCGCAGCGCCTCGTCGATCGTCATGCGCAGCACGTCGTGGATGTTCTTGCCCTGATAGCGCACTTCGAGAATCGCGTTCTTGTAGCGCTTGCCCTGGCAGTCGTCGCAAATCAGCTCGACATCGGCCAGAAACTGCATCTCGACCGTGACCGTACCGTCGCCCTGGCAGGTCTCGCAACGCCCGCCCGGAATGTTGAAGGAAAAATTCCCGGGCGTGAAGCCGTGGCCCTTGGCGTCGGGCGTCGCGGCGAACAGGTCGCGGATGGCGTCGAAAGCCTTGACGTAGGTCACCGGGTTCGAGCGCGGCGAGCGCCCGATCGGCGATTGGTCGACGAGCACGACGTCGCCGACCAGGCGGTCCCCCGTGATGCGCCGGCAGGGCAGCCGCAGCGCCTCGGGGTCGGTCTCGGCGCCTCCGGCCAGTTTGCGTTTCTTGACGACTTCGAGTGCTTTGAAAATGACGTCGTGAACCAGGGTGGACTTGCCCGATCCCGAAACGCCTGAAATCACCGTCATCACGCCCAGCGGAATGGCCACGGTGATGTTTTTGAGGTTATGAGCGACGGCTCCGGTGATGCGCACCTGCCGGCGCGAAATCTTGCGGCGCTCTTCCGGCACGGGAATCGAGAAATGCCCGCCCAGGTAAAGGCCGGTCAGCGACTTGTTGCCGTTCGACAAGACCTCGCCGAAGGGGCCCGAAAACATCACCTCGCCGCCGCGTTCTCCCGGCCCCGGCCCCAGATCGACAAGGTGATCGGACGCCTGCATCACTTCGCGGTCGTGCTCCACCACCACGATCGTGTTGCCGAGATCGCGCAGGTCATGCAAAATGCGGATCAGGCGGCTGGTATCGCGCGTGTGCAGGCCGATCGAGGGCTCGTCGAGCACGTAGCAGGCGCCGACCAGCCGCGAGCCGAGCGAGGTGGCGAGTTGAATGCGCTGCGCCTCGCCGCCCGACAGCGTCGAGGCCAGCCGGTCGAGCGTAAGATATTCGAGCCCCACGTCGTTCAGAAAACTGAGGCGGTGCCGGATGTCGGCCAGCAGTTGCTCGGCGATCTCGGCGCGCTGCCCCTCGAACTTGAGTTGCTCGAAAAAGCCGTGCGCTTGCTCCAGGCTCATCTGCGTGACGTCGCGGATCGTCTTGCCGGCCACCTGCACGTAAAGCGCGTCGTGCCGCAGCCGGCCGCCCCCGCAATCGGGGCAAAGCGTATAGCCTCGGTAGCGGCTCAGAAAGATGCGCACGTGCATCTTGTACTTTTTCGTCTCGAGGAAAGCGAAAAAGCCTTCGACGCCCTCGAACCCCTCGCCGCCGCCCCAGACAAACTTGGTTTCTTTCGGCTTCAGCTCATAGAAGGGCGTATCGAGGCGCACGCCGGCCGCTTTCGCCGCGGTCAGCAACTGCTGCTGATAGCGCCGGTAGCGCGGTTTGGTAAAGGGGTCCACCGCACCCTCGCGCAGCGTCTTGAAGCGGTCGGGAACGACGCGGTCGAGATCGTAATCGACCGTATTGCCGAACCCCTGGCAGCGCGGGCAGGCGCCGAACGGGCTGTTGAAGCTGAACAGACGCGGCTCGGGCTCGACGTACTCGATGCCGCAGGGGCGGCACTCGAACCGCTCGCTGAACCAGAGCCGCTCGGGCGGCACCTCGGTGGCGTGCTCGAAAACCACCTCCTGCGCCTCGCGATAGCAGGTCTCCACCGCATCGACGATCCGCTGCCGCAGTCCCGGCCCCATCGCCAAGCGGTCCACCAGCGCGTGGAACGGCTTGTCGAGGTTGAGATCAAGCAGCGACTCGGGCGTCGAAAACTCAAACACCCGGCCATCCTGGTAGAGCCGGTTGAATCCCCGCCCGCGCAGTTCCGCCAGCCGCGCCTTCAGCGCCTCGTCGAACGCTTTCGATCGCTTCGGCTCGGCGGGCCCGTGCGGCCGCACCGGAAACAGCACGTACCATCGCGAGCGCTCCGGCAGCGCCAGCACGCGCTCGGCAACGGCGTCGACGGTGTCTTTGGAAACGGTCCGGCCGCAGTTGTAGCAGATCGTGTCGCCGGCGCGGGCGAACAGCAGCCGCAGAAAGTCGTACACCTCGGTGGCGGTGGCGACGGTCGAGCGTGGATTGCGGGTGCTGTTTTTCTGGCGGATCGCCACCGCCGGCGCGATGCCGGTGATCTCATCGACGTCGGGCTTCTCCATCCGCTCGAGAAACTGCCGGGCGTAGGCCGACAGCGACTCGACGTAGCGCCGCTGCCCCTCCGCGTAGATCGTGTCGAACACCAGCGACGACTTCCCCGATCCGGAAACGCCGGTGACCACGATCAGTTGGTTGTGAGGCAGCCGCAGGTCGACGTTTTTCAGGTTGTGGACCCGCGCTCCGCGGATCTCCAGATAGTCCTGCGACAAAGGTGAACTCTCAACGAAAGTGGGGAGGGCTCCGGCACGCGGCGGCAGCGAACGGCTACCGTCGCGGGGAGAGAGCCTACGTTTGTCATTATATCGAGCGCCGCCAGCGCGCCTCGGCGGCCTTCACTCCACCCAGATCGGCGAGCTCCAGGCCACCTGTCCGTCGATCTGCACCACCCGCAGGTAGTAGTAATTCGATCCCGGTTCGAAGTCGCGATCGACGAACTCCAGTTGGATCTCCTCGGCGTTGGGATGCCGCACGTAGATGAGCTGCTGGTTCTTTACGAGGACCAGCTGTTTGATCTTGCTCGTGCCGATGACGTGGAGTTTGAGACGCGGGGCGGTCTTCGACTGGATAATGTCGCCCATGATGTAGCTCTCGCCATTCGCCTCGGCCTGAAAATCGAGCACGATGTTGTCGGTCGCGCCGTATGCGTGGCGCTTCTTGAGCGCTTCAAACATCGACTCGCGCGTGAATTCCTCGGCCAGAATGCAGGCATAGGCGATGTGCGTCGACCAATGGTCGGAGCTGGCCTGCACGCCGAGCTTGTAGCCTTTCGCCAGGGCGTTCCACCAGTAGCCCAGCGGGTTGAAGCCGCTGCGCTGCTCGCGAAGCTTTTGCGGGCTGGCGGCCAGCGGCGCGCCCATGTATTCATAGCTGGCGCGGTAGCCCTGGTAAATCTCGATCAGCGGCTCGACTTCCGGGTCGTTGTCGAACCAATCAGTGCCCTGCATGGTGCCGCTGGAGTGCGGCATGGAAATCCCGTCGTTGGCGTGCAGGTATTGGTAAAGGCGGCCGGCGCGCTCCTCGCCGCGCATCTCGGCGGCTGGAATGGGCAGCGTGCGCGTGCCGCGCTTGGCGAAGATCACGTTGCGGTGGCCGTTCGGGTAAGGCAGGCTGCGCTCATAGCCGAACATCGGCGTGAACGTCCCGGCGACGTGAAACAGATCGGTGAGCTTCTCATCCTGCCACCAGGTGAATTCCTGGTCGTAGCCGAGCTGGTGGTCGGTTGGCACGATGTAGTCGAACGCGGCGGCGTCCAGAGCGTAGCGGTAGACCTCGATCAGAGAGCCATCGTATTTGAAGTCCTGGGAAATATCGCTGTGCCGGTGCATGTCGCCGCGATAGATCTTGTACTGCCTGGCGCCGGCGTGGATAGCGTAGCCGCGAACCGCCTGCACGTTCTCCGCTTCGAGCGGGTGAATCGGAACCGCCTCGGCAAACGGCTCGGAAAACGCGCGGAACTGCCCGGCGCCGTAGGCGGGCGCGGCGGCGGCCGAACCCAGGCTGGCGGTGTAAATGTCGGCGTTGGCGGGAACCATCGTGGCAAAGGGCCGGTTGTCGGTCATCCAGGCGGCCTGGATTTCCCCGTCGTCGCCTCGCACCAGGGCGGCTCGCTTTTCGATCGAGCCGACGCTGTGCGCCAGAGCGACCGGTTCGCTCCAGCTCCGGCCGTCGAAGCGCGTCAGAAAGCTCTCCCACGTCTGCGGACTGCCGATGCCATAGGCGTTCTGGCGGGTCCAATGCCGGAACACCATCGTCAGCGCGCCGCGGCCGTCGAAGGCAATCTGCGGATGCTCGAAGTTCGGAAACAGCCGGTAGACGTAGAAGGGGTCGAGCCGGGCCTTGGGCTCCAGCCATGTTCCGCCGTCCCACAGGGCGAGCCGCAGGGTGCGTTCCTGGTGAATCGGCGTCGCCATCGACGGCGTGATCAGGTAACCCTGGTCTTTGCCCCAGTTGACGCCGGATTCATCCCAGGCAAGCCATGGACGTCCCTGCGGGTCCACGGCAACCGAGGCGTGCGCCTGGAAGCGCGGGCTCGAGGTGACTTCCCGAACCTCGCCGAGAGCCCCGTTTTCGTAGGCGCGGAAATAGATGTCGTAGTTGCCCTTGTCGTAGCTGTCCCAAGCAAAATAGGCAGCGCCGTTCGCGCCGGCCGCCAGCGCCGGCTCCCAGTCGTTGGCCGGCGATGTGCTGAGCTGCATTTCGTCCGACCACGACCCGCCGGCGTAGACCCGCGCCATGATGTCGCTCTGCGCCCGGCCCGCCGGACCGTGAAAACTCTGCCACACGACAAATACCTTGCCGTCGGCGGAACTGGCGGCGCGATGAAACGTGTTGGTCCCTTCGCCGCTAACGGTGATGACCCGCTGCCACTGGCCGTCCCGTCGCTGCCGCCCCCGGATATGCCAGCGCGTGCCCTCCCGTTCGCTCCAGAAGGCCCACAAGCTGCCCTCGGCATCGACCGCCAATGAACAGCGGAACAGGTCGCCGGCGCCGCCAGTCGCCTCCTCGGGTTCGGACCAGGTTCCTTGCGAGTAGGTCCGCACGAAGACGTGATCGCCGCGGTCGCGATAGCCGACCCAGGCAACCGCCAGCGAGCCGCCGGGCAGCCGGGTGATCGCGGCTTCGTCGTCCTCGTATTCGGGGGTGCTGATTTTCTCGACCGTCGGAGCCCAGAGCGCGGTCACGCGGCCCCCCAGGAACGGCGTGGGCTGGGGTCCGATCGCGGCCAGCGCGAATTCGAAGTTGCCTTGCTTGGTTCGGACCGATACCCGGGCCGAGCCTGCCGAGCGAATCGTCAGATAGACGCCGACGGGGGAAAACAGCGGCGGGGGCAGCTCCGCCGGGCTCATCTCGTTGTAGTTCACCCGCGGAAAGCCATCGATGGCTTCGCGGCGGTTGGTGGCCCGCCAGGAGCTGGGCGGAACGATGCTATCGGCTTCGGAGAAATGACGCCCTTCGAGCGCGACCAGCTCGCCCCCACGGACCTCCACCGAACCGTCCCAGGTTTCGATCGCTGAGGCGCCGGCCCCGAGCGTGAGCAGTACCGTGCGGGCTCCCGGTTCGGCGGCAACGCCAGGGAGTGCGTGTAGCAGGACCAGCAGGCAGGAAATCAAGGCGGCGCACGCGAAATGGGGAATGGAGCGGGGAGGAATGCTGCTGGGTCTGGTCATCGGAAACTCTTCCGAACCGCGAGAGACGAGCGGCTACCGCCAGTCCGCGCCGCCGACTGGCACAGCCGCGCGGCATTCCAGGCCCGCATCCCTCGCAAGCGGCTCGATTGCGATGCCCTGACGCCGGCCGGCCTCTATTCGCCGTCGAAACGGCGTACCGCCAGCACGGCGTTGAGTCCCCCGAACGCGAACGAGTTCGACAGCGCGGCGCGGATCGGCATCTCGCGGGCCTGGTTGGGCATGCAGTCGAGCGCGCACTCCGGGTCGGGCTCGAGGAAGTTTGCCGTCGGCGGGGCAACGCCTTGGTGGATCGCCAGCGCGGTCGCGGCCAGCTCGATCGCGCCCGAAGCCCCCAGCGCATGGCCATGCATCGATTTGGTGGAAGAGACCGGCACCGTGCGAGCGCGCTCGCCAAACACGCGGCAGATGGCGCGCGTCTCGGTGGAGTCGTTGGCGGCAGTGCCCGTGCCGTGGGCGTTGATGTAATCGATGTCGGCGGGTTCCAGGCGGGCATCGTCGAGCGCGGCCTGCATCGCGCGGGCCGCGCCGTGTTCGCAGGGCAAGGTGATATGCCCGGCATCGGACGACATGCCGGCGCCCGCCAGTTCGGCGTAGATCCGCGCGCCGCGCCGCTGCGCCGCCTCCAGCGGTTCCAGCACCAGTACCGCCGAGCCCTCGCCCAGCACCATCCCGCGGCGATTGCGGCTGAAAGGCCGGCAGGTGTCGGGCGCCATCACGCGCATCGACTCCCAGGCCTTCAGAGTCCCCAGCGTGAAACAGGCCTCGCTGCCGCCCGCCAGCGCCAGATCGGCCATGCCGCTGCGGACCATGGCCAGGGCCTGCCCGATGGCGTGGCTGGAGGAGGAACAGGCGCTCGAAACGGTGAACGCCGGCCCGGTGATGCCGTGCTCCATGGTGAGATGGCTGGTGGCCGAGCTGGCCATCAACCGCGGAATCACCAGCGGGCTGACCCGCGGATTCCTCTCGCCGTAAAGGTGATAGAACGCCTCGTCGTCGGTGGTCTTGCCCGCCGTGCCGGTGCCCAGCACCACCGCGGTGCGCCGGCCCAGGCCGTTCGAAAAGTCCAATCCGGCGTCGGCGACCGCCTCGCGCGAGGCGACCACGGCGAACTGCGCGAAACGGTCGAGCAGATTGAGGCGCTTGGCCTCGAAGCAGTGCTCGGGAAGATAGCCGCGGACCTCCGCCCCGACCTGCACATGCAGCTTTTCGGGGGGGACCAGGGTAATCGGGCCAATGCCGCTGCACCCCTGGACCAGGCGGCTCCAGAACGCGCCGGCGTTG
Source organism: Terriglobia bacterium (assembly GCA_963824095.1). Classification (GTDB taxonomy): domain Bacteria; phylum Acidobacteriota; class Terriglobia; order Bryobacterales; family UBA6623; genus JBBDWJ01. The sequence goes on from CAWGNS010000008.1 coordinate 1,081,298, forward strand.
AGCCCCAGGGCAGAGATACACCCGATCCCGGTAATGGCGACGCGCCGCATTCCATTCATCCTTCGCCGGAAGCGCGCTTTTCGGCCAACAGCTTCTCGACTCCCTCGATCATGTCCCGCACACTGCGAAGACTCTTGGCGTCTTCGTCGGACACCCGGATATCGAATTCGCTCTCGACCGCGAAAAGCAGGTTGAGCCCGTCAAACGAGTCGATCTTCAACTCCTCGAAGGTTGATTCGGGGCGAATCGATGTGAGGTCTATTTTCTGCGTTTCGGCGACCAGCCGGATTACTCGGTTCTCGACGTCACTCATCTGGGAAGTTGCAAGGATTCACGCCATGATACACCAGCAGGCGGTCCCCATGACGCAGGGCTCCCCGTTAGCCCCCGGGAGCGCAAGGCCGTTCGCCACCCTCATAGCGCCGGCCCCACGGCGGCAAGACCCTTTAGCATCGCACCCGCGGTGACAAAAGAATAGCCCTCGTCGAGCAGGACGGGCAAGAAATCCTTCAGGGAGGCGACGGTACGGCTGCGGTCGGGCCGAGCTCGCACGCCGTCCCCGTCGTGCAAACAAATGATGCCGCCGGGCCCGGCGCCCTGCAGCACGCGCTGCGCGATGGCCGGCGCGCTGGCGCGCCAGTCTCTGCCAATCACGGTCCACAGCACCTCGGTGAGCCCCAGCTCCCGTTCGACCTCACGCAGGCCCGGGGCCCGGCATCCGTAGGGCGGCCGGAACAGGCGGGGCCGCGCCCCCGTGGCTTGTTCGATCAACTGTTGCGTCAGCGCCAGCTCGGCGCGAATGCTGCCCGCCGGCAGCGTCAGCAGCCAGGGATGGGAATAGGTGTGGTTGGCCAGCTCGTGCCCGCGGCTGTGAACCAGGCGCGCCACGTCACTGTGGCGCTCCACATTCCTGCCGCAAAAGAAAAACGTCGCCGGAATGCCGTGCCGCTCCAAAACTTCGAGCACCGCCAGGGTCCACTCGCTGGGGCCGTCGTCGAACGTCAGCGCGATCTGCCGCCGGTCGCGCGGCCCGCGGTGAAAGCCGCTTCCCCAGCGCTGTGCGAGCGGGCAGCGCGCCTGGTAGGCCATGTAGCCGGCCGCGGCCACCGCCGCTCCGCTCAGCAAAATCAATTTCCGCATTCGCAGCGATTCTAGCAGTTGCGCGCGGCGCGCTCCCATGGCAAGACCGCGCCTTCCAAACCCCTTCGGACGATGCCTCACACCGTGGCCGCCCCCTGCGATCAGCGCCGCCGCGAGCCCTCTGCGAGGCCGGCGCCGCCGGCCGCCCGACACTCGATTTTGGGCCTTGCGGGCATTCCCGACCGCGTTTATACTGACTTTTCTGGGCTTTGCCCGTCTCGAGAAACGGACTGTCGAACCTTGCCGGTTGCAGACGCAGAGTTTCACTCGCCGCAGCGGGAAGCCGCCATGTTCTACGGCCTATTCCTGCGCGGCCACTCGATCGACGCCCTGCGCGCGCAAATCGACGTATCCCCTAAAGTGTTCAAAAAATGGATGCGTTCGCGGGAGTTTGACGACGGTTTCCGCGAAGACCTCCGCCGCATGTACTCCTACCGCAAGCAGGTCCTGGCGATTTTCGACGCCCTGGTGACCAGCGAACAGACCGCCCAGAACTGGCAGTAAGGTTTCCCACCTAGCCTTCCCGGACGAAATCGAACAGGCGCCTTTTTCCGGCTCGGCCGCGAGCTTCACGTTTCAGAAACGCAACAATCCGGAGTCGTTTACGGCGGAATAGAGGATCGCCACGCCCAGCAGAGTGACCAGGGCGGCGCTGCCGACAGGTAAAGCGCGCAAAAAAACGCCTTCCCGGGAAAAGCGATTCAAAGCGGGCCCGGCCAGGACCATCGCGACACCGATCGCGATCAGGATCGCCGCCAGCCCCAGACTGAACGCCGCCAGGATCACAATCCCGAAGAACAGCCGGTTGATGGTGACCGAAATCAGCAGCACCACCATCGCTTCCGGACACGGCACCAAGCCTCCGGAAATCCCCAGCGACAGCAGGCTGCCGCGGCCTGTTCTAGGGCGCGCCGGCAACAAGGCGTGCCCGCCAGGATCGTGGTCATACCCATGGCCGTGGCCGTGATCATGGGTGTGCTCATGGTCGTGGGAGTGTCCATGGACATGCGCGTGATCGTGCGCGTGGCTGTGCTCCTGCGCCGACCCATCGGCATGGCTGTGGGTATGGACCGCGGCCTCGGCAGGCGCTGGACCGTGCGAGTGTGTGTGGAGCCCAAACAACCCGTGGGAATGGCTGTGCGTATGAGCCGCGGCCGGAGCGCCCGAGCGCAGCGACTTCCAGCGCGACCAGAATAATCCCGCCCCGATGATCACGATGATCAGGCCGCTGACAATCGACAGAAAGGCGAAAACCTTCTCCATCTGGATGTGCTGCGAGGCGTAGAGGGCGGCTAGCCCCAACAGAAACACCGAGGCCGTGTGGGTGATCGTGACGACGCTACCCAGGTAAACCGCGTCCCAGACCGTACCGCGCGACCCCGCCAGATAGGCCGCCACCAGGGCTTTGCCGTGTCCGGGGGTGAGGGCATGGGCGGCTCCGGCCAGAAAGGCGATGCCCAGCGCCACGGCCAGAAACCCGGCCGACGGATCGGAAACGCGCAGCAGCCCCTCGAGCCGGTCGCGAAGCGCCCCGTGCCCCTGCTCCTCGAAGGCGGCAAGCGGCGCGGCAGCGAGCGCCAGGGACACACATAGTCGCGGGAAAAAGCCCATACAGCTACCAGCAGTAATCATACTACCCGCAGCGCTCGGAACCCAGACGGCCGGCCCGCCGGCGCCGATCCCGGGGCTGGGTCACTCGACGCGCACGGCCTGTTTTTGGGCGATCAGGCACAGTTCGGCCGCCTTGAAGGTGTGCTCCTGGGTCATTGCCTTCTCGGTGCGGTGCAGGCAGTCGAGAATCAACTGGCCAAAGTAGGGGAATCCGACCTTGCCGTTGACCGGAATGTGCTGCTCGCCCTTGTGGTTCACCAGGTAGACGTGGTCGCCTTCGGTCTCGCGACCCACCTCGATATATTTGCGCAGCTCGATATAGCCGTCGGTGCCGAGCAGGAAGGCGCGCCCGTCGCCCCAGGCGCCCAGGCCATCGGGCGTGAGCCAGTCGACGCGGAAGTAGTTAGTGGCGCCGTTGTCGGCGGTCAGGCTGGCGTCGCCGAAATCCTCCAGCTCGGGGTATTGCTTGTTGTTGTAATTGGCGACGCGGCTGGAGACGACGGTGGCGTCCTGGGCGCCGGTAAAGTGCAGAAACTGCTCGATCTGGTGGCTGCCGATGTCGCACAGGATGCCGCCGTAGTCGGCGAAGCGGAAAAACCAGTCCGGACGCGAGGCCGCGTTGAGGCGGTGCGGCCCGGTCCCGATCACCTGCACGACGCGGCCAATGGCGCCGTCTTCGATCAGCTTGCCGGCGTAGATCGAGCATTCGGTGTGCAGCCGCTCGCTGTAGTAAACGGCGTATTTGCGGCCTGTTTCCTTCACCTTGGCGCGCGCCTTGGCAAGCTGCTCGAGCGTCGTCATCGGCGCTTTGTCGGTGAAATAGTCCTTGCCGTGGGCCATGACTTCGAGGCCCAGCGCGCAGCGTTTCGCCGGAACCGCCGCCCCCGCCACCAGCCGGATCGTTTCGTCGTCGAGGATCTGCTGCTTGGAGGAAGCCGCCTGCACTTCGGGATAGGCCTTGCGAAACGCCTCGACCCGGGCGGGGTCGGGGTCGAAAACCCACTTCAGCTCGGCCCCGGCTTCGACCAGCCCGTTGCACATGCCATAGATATGGCCATGGTCGAGCCCGATGGCGGCGATGGGGAAGTCCCCCTTCTGGCAGACCGGTTCACTCTTGCCCTTGGGGGCGTACATCATTCCGTCAGCTTTTTGCATAGTTGATTCCGTGCTGGTTGCGCTGTGCGCGAGAAATGTATTGTACCGGGATAAGGCAGCCATCGCCGCCCGGCCACCAGTGGGGCAGGCCTCCGGCCTGTCCAAAGTTGCTGGCAGAGCGCACAACGCCGCACCACGGGGCCCTTGGTAGCCAGCGCGAAGAACCATACAACGCAAACTTGAATGCCCCCGGCCAGCTCGCCGCGCCGCGGCGAGGACAGGCCACAGCGCCTGTCTCTACGTCAGTTCCCGCGCACCACGCTTGTTCCCCCATGCATTGCGCTTGCCCGCCCGCTGGCGTATGCTTTGCGAGAAGCCGGCGGAGCTTCGTTCCCAACGCACCTCGGCCGGCTCGGGGACCTCGGATCCGCACCTCGGATCCGTAGGGGAGGCAAATCCATGAACACACACCGGCTTCGAAAATTCGGATGTTGCGCCGCGGCGCTCGTTGGGCTGCTGCCCGGCCTGGCGTCTGTGGCCGCGGCTGCGGAAGTCCCGCTGCAACCCTTCGCGCAGCACATCCGGCGGCTCGAGGACGCGCTTAACTACATGGGCCAGCCGTTCACGCCCGACATCCACCAGCGGATCAACCAGGCGATGGCGCTGCCCGACGAAGCCATGGCCGTCGCCGAGTTGCAGAAAATCCTCGACCCCTACGTGCTCGCCATCGTCAGCATCAATCCCGAAAGCCGCGTCAAAGTACGGCAGGGCGACGCCAAGCCCGAGCTGGCCGAGGCCGGCACGCGCTTGTTCCTGGTGAAGGTCGAAAACGACGCCGGTGTGACCGCGCCCCTGGAGGTCGAAAGCCCCAACAGCGGACAGGTTTACATGACCTCGCACGGCGAGGCCGAGCCCAAGATGGAGCTGACCCAGCAGGACGTCAAGGAGCGCTGGGCCGACATCTCCATCTACAACCAGCCGCCGATGGGCCAGCGCCTGCTCGGCCTGGGGGTTGAATACCAGATCCTGCAGGTCTACAGCCGCGACCGCGGGCAGCGCTCCGCCAAGATCGCCTTCAACGTCGGCCAGGGAACGCAGGACATCGGCTTCCGCAACGACATTCTGGTGCTGTTCAACATCGCCCCCGCGCACGAGATCAAGCTGCGCGTTCGCGACGAAAACGGCGAGCCGACCATCGCTTCCTTTCTGATCCAGGACCGCCAGCAGCGCATCTACCCGAACCCGTCCAAGCGCCTCGAACCCGATTTCCCCTTCCAGCCGCAGGTCTACCGCGCCGAGGGCGAACGGCTGCGGCTACCCGAGGGCTACTACACGATTCAATACAGCGGCGGCCCCGAATTTTTCACGCGCACCAAAGAGCTGCCGGTCGACGCCAAAAGCGCCAGCGAGCTGGAGTTTCAACTGCAGCGCTGGATCGACCCCTCGAAATACGGCTGGTGGTCGGGCGATCACCACATCCACGCCGCGGGCTGCTCGCACTACAAAAACCCGACCGAAGGCGTGCAGCCGGAGGCCATGTTGCGGCAGGTGCTGGGCGAAAACCTCAACATCGGCGCGGTGCTCACCTGGGGGCCTTCGTGGTACTACCAGAAGCAGTTTTTCACCTCCAAGGACAACGAACTCTCCAAGGAACAGCGCCTGTTGCACTACGACATCGAAGTGTCGGGCTTCCCGTCGAGCCACGCCGGACACTTGGTGCTGCTGGGACTCACCGAGGATGACTATCCGGGCACCACCCGCATCGATCAATGGCCCTCGTGGGACGAACCGGTGCTCAAATGGGGCAAATCACAAGGCGCCATCACCGGCTTCTCGCATTCGGGCTGGGGTCTGGAGGTGCGCAGCAACGATCTGCCCAACTACGAGATGCCCGGCTTCGACGGCATCGGCGCCAACGAATACATCGTCAACGTAACCAACCCTGACACCGTCGATTTCATCTCGCTGGCCGATACGCCGTCGGTCTGGGAACTCAACATCTGGTATCAGACGCTGAACGTGGGCTTCCGCACGCGCGTCAGCGGCGAGACCGATTTCCCGTGCATTTACGACGACCAAGTGGGCATGGGGCGCAGCTACGTGAAGCTCGACAAGCTGAGCTACCAGGGTTGGATCGAGGGCATCCGCGATGGCCGCACCTACGTCAGCGACGGCCGCAGCCACCTGATGGATTTCCGGGTCAATGGCCTTGAAGTGGGCACCAACGGCAGCGAAATCCAAGTGAAGGCCGGCGAGACGGCGCACATCACCGCCAAGGTGGCCGCCTATCTCGACCCGGACCCCGACCCCGCGTTCCACAACCTGCGCTACGACCAGAAGCCCTACTGGCACCTGGAGCGCTCCCGCATCGCCGGCACGCGCGAGGTGCCCGTGGAGGTGGTGGTCAACGGCGAGTCGGTGGCGACCAAGAATCTCGTTGCCGACGGGCAGGTGCGCGAGATGGCGTTCGATGTGCCGATCGCGAAAAGCAGTTGGATCGCGCTGCGTATTCTGCCTTCCTCGCACACCAACCCGATCTTCGCCCTGGTGGACGGCAAGCCGATCCGGGCTTCGAAGCGCAGCGCCGAGTGGTGCCTGGCCGCGGTCAATCAATGCTGGACGCAGAAGTCGCCCAGGATTCGCGAGGCCGAGCGCGACGATGCCCGCAAAGCCTACGATCACGCCCGCGAAGTCTACAAGCAGCGGATTGCAGAGAGCCAGTAGAGACAGGCGCTCCCGCCTGTCTCAGAGTGCGACAGACGATCCTGTCTGTCCACTGGGATTTGGCCCCGTGACGGTGGACCGGACCATCGCGTCTGAAGGCAGATCGAGAAAGGTCGGCCCAAGGACAGACCAGGTTGCCTGCCCACGTCCAAGGGCCAACATCGCAACCGCTCACGCCGCGGGCAGGCCGGAGGCCTGCTCCACTGGGTCACCCCGTTACGCGAACGGCAATCATCGTCATGTCGTCGGTTTGCGGGGCGCCGGCAGCGTGCTGCAGCACGGCTTCCCCGATGCGGTGGATCAACTCGGCCGACGTCGCATTGCGGTTGTGCTGGGCCATTTCGAGCAAACGGTCTTCGCCGAATTCTTCGAAGGCGCGGTTCATCGCCTCGCTGTAGCCGTCGGAGTAAATCAGCAGCAGGTCGCCGACATCGAGCGACACGCTGGCTTCCTCGAACTGGGCTTCGGGGAGAATACCCAACACCGGGCCACCAACCGTCAGCAGCATCGGCTGGTTGTCGGCCTTGATCAGCAGCGGCGGATTGTGGCCGGCGTTGGAATACTGCAGCTCGCGCTTGGCGATGTCGAGCACGGCGTAGAACAGAGTGACGTACTTGTCGGTGTCGGTGCTCTGGTAGAGCTGCTCGTTGGAACGCTGCAGGCACAGCGCCGCGGAAGAGCCCGCCGCCGCCTGCCCGCGCACGGTCGCCTGCACGTTGGCCATCAACAGCGAGGCCGAAATTCCTTTGCCTGATACATCGGCCAGACACAGCCCCAGCCGCCCGTCGCGAAACGGCAGAAAGTCGAAATAGTCGCCGCCGACGTTCTGGGCCGACACCGACTTGCCGGCGATGTCGTAGCCCGGCACCACCGGCGGGGCCTTGGGCAACAGGCGCGTCTGGATCTCCCGCGCCATCTGCACTTCCTGCTGCATCTTCTGCAGCGATTTCTCTTCCTCGTAGAGCCGCGCATTCTCGATGACCTGCGCCGATTGCGCGCCGATGATCGCCAGCAGCCGCTGGTCGTCGTCGGAAAAGCCCTCGTCTCCCCGTTTGTTGAACACCGAGAGCACGCCGATCATGCGGCCTTTCAGCCGCAGCGGCACGCATAACAGCGAGCGCACGTCCGAGGCGGCTTCGGCGGGAAGCCGGAAGCGCCCGTCGTTGGGGAAATCGTTGATCGCCAGCGGCTGCTGGTTCTTGAGCATCCAGCCGGTGATCTGGTCTCCGAGGCGATAGGGAATCGTGCGAATGTCGGTCTGAACCTTGCGCACCATCGTGCGCAGCGCAGCGGCCGCTTCCTGCTTTTCAAACAGCAGCACCGCCCCCTGATCCACCTTGAGGTGCTTGACGCATTTCTGCACAATCAGGTCGACGACCTGGTCGAGCGGCGAGGTGGAGCTGACCGCCGTGGCCACCTCGTTGATAATCGACAGCTCTTCGACGGCTTGGCGCAGGCGCCGGTTTTCGGCCTCCAGCCGCGCCAGTTGATTGTCTAGGGATGGTGTGCCCATGGATTTTGGCGTTGTCGACGCGGCCGCACGCTCCAGCCTCGCGCAGAAAGCTCCCGCAACCGTCGGCACTCTCCCGGCAACACACCGGAAAGGGCCTCGCCGAACCTTATCCGGCGGTGCGGGAAAAGTCAACCACCGCTGCGTGGGATTCAGACAGGGCGCCGCCGTTCCTATCGCGGGGGCGCGGGCATGTCCCATCGCGACGGGTCAAGGCGACACACCCCGCAGGCCCCGCGACACGGCGTATACCGCCCCACCAGACCCGTAACCAGCCATTCTTCAATAGCTTAGAACCGCCCCCGGCAAGGCACGCCAATTGCGTTTCCCCCCAACGATTTGGTGAACCAATACACCTCTTCGAACCTTCCCTCTGCTGGCTGGCGGTGTACGCTTCCTTGTCCAACCAAGCGCGGTACGCTTCCCACCGAACCGTTCTTGTTTCCTCCGGACAGCCGACCAGCAAATGCGGCCGCCAGCAGAGGGGTTTTTTGGACTGGTTTCTCTCCCTGTGCGAACGGTTAGTGTTCGCGGGCGGCTGGTGGCCTTTCGGCTTTGCATTCTGACGCGGACGGGGCCGGAAGGATTGAGCGGGCGTAAATTCACCGGCGCAAGCGGACATGGCCCTCGCAGAGCCGTCGTGCTCAACCCCGACCCGGTGGGCGGTCAACGCTTTTGTTTCCTGCCCCGACCGCCCCACCGGGCCGGACTTCTTCGCCAATTCGCTACCGATCGTTCCGGCGCCAACGGACTCAACCGTGACGCGGACCAAATGGCCAGGCGGGTTCGCCGTCGGGTGCGCCCACCCTGGATCAAGGCGCTAAGACATTACAAAAAAACGGGTTATAAGTCAGTGGCCGGGCGCATCACCGGCGCCGGTGATGCGCCTCCGTCGAGAGGCCGATTTTAGGGGCTCGGCGGAAACTCGCTAGTAGGCAAGGGTTCCAGTACGGGGCGTTTCATCCTGGTTTGGCAGGTAGAGCGTGTGGCACTTCTCGCAGCGGTAGATTTCCACCTCCGCGCCGAAACGCTGCCGAGCCTCGTCGTTCGGCTCATACCAACGCTTCAGATGCCCGGCGCAAATGTCTTTTTTGAGGGGCTCGTTGCAGGCGCGTTGCCGCGGCTTGCGGATTTTGACTTTGGTCCCGCTCGGCAGGGTTTCGAGCAGGCTGGGATCGGGCGGCGCGGCCTGTTCCGTGGCGGCGACTTCTGCTTCTGCCATCGCTTTGCCTCTGTTGGCGGAGTCGAACCAAACCGAGTATAACAAACATAAGTTCCCCAGCCGCCCTCCGCGGGAGGCGCGGCGGGAATCCCTTCCCCGGTGGACGCGATTGCTGAGCGTTCGCCCCCCTGAGTCGGTTGGAGTATAGCGTTGACCACACAAGCCTGTGCCACCTATGAGGACGTCAATCTGATCGCGCGCCTCTACGAGATGCGCCGTGAAACCAAGCTGCGCGAAGCGCGCGACTGGTTCGGCAAGTCCTTCAAGATCAAAACCGTCGAGGAGTTTAACGAGCTCTGCCCGCCGGGTTCGGACCCCAACGCCTACTACCGCATGGTCACCAGTTACTGGGAGATGGTGGCCTCGTTCATCACCAGCGGGGTACTGCACCAGGACCTGTTTTTTGAAAGCGGCGGCGAGCTGCTGTTCGTTTGGGAACGGATTCGCGACATCCTGCCGGCCCTGCGCCAGGCAAATAAAAACCCGCGCAGCCTGAAAAATATGCAGAAGGTTGCCGAAGCCTACATCAAGTGGTTCGGCGAGCAGTCGCCCGGCGCCTACGAGGCGTTTTCGGCGCGCGTGCGGGGCTAGAGTTCCCCTCGGGAGGGTCGGCGGGGACGCCGGCTACCACAGCCGGGAAGCGCCCAACAGAGCCGCACCGGTAAAGGGGCGGGCCGAGCCCCCACGACTGCCGGGGCCGGAGAACAAACTCTCGAGAGAACCGTGGCCGGCACAACCAAGGATTTCCCCGCGGCACGCTCCGGAAACGCCGGAATCATGGGGACCTTAAGGCGTTTCGCCCACCCCCGACGCCGCCTTTCTCCCGGGTTTGGGCCGTGGACTTGTCTGTTACCATGATGGAAAGATGCAAACCGATATGCTGAGGGAGCACGAAGCGGAGGAGCAGACCCCCGACTCTGGTTTGAGCGCCACCGATTCGAGCGCGGCTGCCGGCTCCGGGCCTTTGGGTCAGCGCGAGGGAGCGGCGGAGACCGAAATGCAGGCTGAGGACTCGGATCACCAGGAACGGATGGAGCTCAGAGCGGCCCTGGAGGAGCGCGACCGGGCGCTGGCGGAAAAGGCGGAGTTGCTCGATAAGTTCCAGCGGGCCCAGGCGGAGTTCGACAACTTCCGCAAGCGCCTATTGCGCGAAAAGCAGGAAGCGCACGACTACGCGGCGATGAGCACGATCGAGTCGCTGCTGCCGATCGTGGACGATTTCGAGCGCGCCCTGGGGACGCCCGGCCTCGACCCCGAGTTCAAAAAGGGGTTGGAGCTGATCTATCAGCGCATGATCGACGTGTTCACGCGAGCGGGGATGTCGCCGGTCGAGGGCACGGGCAAGTTTGATCCTCACCTGCATCACGCCGTCGATCGCGCGCCCGCCGAAAGCGACGAGCACGATCAGACGATCCTCGAAGTCTACCAGCGGGGGTACCATTTCAAGGACCGGCTGCTACGGCCGGCCATGGTGAAAGTGGCGGTCAAGGACTAGCCGCCGCGGTTCGAGGGCAATCCCCCGGGCCACACGGCGAAAGAGTCCCTGAGCCTCCGGCCGACAGCGGCGGCGCCCGGCGTGGCGCTCAGCCTCGCGCCTTGGAGGCCGAAACTGCGGTGAGGAAAGCGAAAAGGTCGTGACGAACGAATCTGTGACCAAGCGAGACTACTACGAGGTGCTGGGTGTCGAGCGCGGGGCTTCCGAGCAGGAAATCAAGAGCGCCTATCGCAAGCTGGCCTTGAAATTTCACCCCGACCGCAACCCGGGCGACGCGACGGCGGAGGAAAAGTTCAAGGAAGCCTCCGAGGCCTATAGCGTTCTCACCGACCCCCAAAAGCGCGGCAACTACGACCGCTTCGGCCACCAGGGGGTCCGCGGCGCTACCGGGTTCGATCCGGCCGACTTCAGCGACTTCGCCGACATTTTTGGGGATTTCTTCGGCTTCGGAGACATTTTCGGGGGCGGCGGGCAGCGCCGCCAGCGGGCGCGCCGCGGTTCCGACCTGCAGTACGACCTGGAGGTCAACTTCGAGGACGCCGTCTTCGGCCTGAGCACCGAAATCCAGTTCCCCCGGTTGCAGCCCTGCGACACCTGCCACGGCAGCGGCGCCGCGGGCGGTTCGCGGCCGGTCACCTGCACCAACTGCGCCGGGCGCGGCCAAGTCTACTACCAGCAAGGCTTTTTTCAGGTCGGTCGCACCTGTCCGAACTGCCGCGGCGCGGGCCGTATCATCGAGAACCCCTGCCGCGACTGCCGCGGCAGCGGCCAAGTTCGCAAGTCGCGCAAGCTGAAGATCAACATCCCCCCCGGCGTCGACCATGGCACGCGGCTGCGGCTGGCTGGCGAAGGAGAGGTCGGCGCGCAAGGAGGCCCCCCAGGGGACCTCTACGTGCTGCTGCGCGTCCGCGAGCACCCCATCTTCGAGCGGCACGAGGACAATCTGCACTGCGAAGTGCCGATCAATATCGCCCAGGCGGCGCTGGGGGCCGAAATCGAGGTCCCCACGCTCGAAGGCAAAGAGAAGCTGCGCATCCCCGCCGGCACCCAGACCGGCACACAGCTTCGCATTCGCGGCAAGGGCGTGCCGCAGGTGCATGGCGGCCGTCGAGGCGATCTCGTCGTCCACATCAAGGTGAGCGTTCCCAATAAGCTCACCCGCGACCAGCGCAAGCTCTTCCAGCAACTGCTCGACATGCTGCCGGTCGACAACACCCCCACCGAAAAAGGCCTCTTCGAGAAGGTCAAAGACTACTTCAGCGGTTAGGTAACTCACCGGTCAGGTTACGTCAGCGCGTAGTACAGACAGGCGCTTCCGCCTGTCCCTCGCCCCGTAAAACGGCGAGGCAATCCCAAACCAGCCGTCCAGCGGCGGCCGGCAATCCAAATCAGACAACCGCCATGAGGGCCGGTTAGCTTCTGGCGCTTTGGGCCTTGCCGAGGCGTTCTTCGATGGGGATGTACTCCAACTCGTCGGGGCCCAGGTACACCTGGCGGGGCCGCGCGATGCGGCGTTCGGGGTCGTTCATCAACTCTTCCCAGTGAGCGAGCCAGCCCGACGTGCGCGGGATCGCAAACAGCACCGTGAACATCTCGGGCTGGAAGCCCATCGCCTGGTAGATGATGCCGGAGTAGAAGTCGACGTTGGGGTAGAGCTTGCGCTTGACGAAGTAATCGTCCTCGAGAGCGATGCGCTCGAGTTCCTTGGCGAGGTCGATCTTGGGGTTGCGCCCCGTAACCTCGAACACCTCGTCGGCGATCCGCCGGATAATCCGCGCCCGCGGGTCGTAGTTCTTGTAGACACGGTGACCGAAGCCCATCAGGCGGCGCTCGCCGGCCTTCACTTCGTTGATGAACGCCGGAATCTTCTCGACCGAGCCGATCTCGTCGAGCATCGCCAGCACCGCCTCGTTGGCGCCGCCGTGAAGCGGCCCGTAGAGCGCGCCGGCCGCCGCCGCGGTCGAGGTGTAGGGGTCGGCGCTGGAGCTCGCCACGGTGCGCATCGTGCTCGTGCTGCAGTTCTGCTCGTGGTCGGCGTGCAGGATGAACAACACGTCCAGAGCCTTGGCCAGGACCGGGCTCGACTTATAGCGCGGCTCGGTCTTCTTCCAAAGCATGTTCATGAAGTTTTCGGTGTAGGTGAGGTCGTTGTCGGGGTAGGCGAACGGCAGTCCCAGGCTGTGGCGGTAGGCGTAGGCGGCCAGCGTGGGCATCTTGCCGATCAGCCGCAACTGCTGCTTGCGGCGGTTGGCCCGGCTGTCGATGTTCTTGGCGTCGGGATAGAACGTCGAAAGCGCCGCCACCGTGCTCACCAGCATGCCCATGGGGTGCGCGTCGTAGAGGAAGCCGTCCATGAACTTCTTGATGTTTTCATGCACCATGGTGTGCAGCCGGATCTCGTCGCTCCAGTGCTGAAGCTCCGAGGCGGTCGGCAGCTCACCGTGCAGCAGTAGGTAGGCAACCTCCAGGTAGGTACAGTTTTCCGCAAGCTTTTCAATAGGATAGCCGCGGTAGCGCAAAATCCCCTTCTCCCCGTCGATGTAGGTGACGCGGCTGACGCACGACGCCGTATTGGTATAGCCGGGGTCGTAGGTCATCATCCCGAACTCTTCGGGATCTTCCTTGATCTGGCGCAGGTCGAGGGCGCGGATCGTACTGTGTTCGATGGGAATCTCGTAGGATTTTGAGGTCCGGGGATCGCTGATTTTGAGTTTTGGTTCTTCCAAGAAGACCTCCTTGCAGGCGGCCCTCGCGCCGCAAACACCAGAGCCAGCAGGATAGCAGAATTGAACGGGAGCAGGCAGGTAGGCGCCCACCCATCTCACATCGGATTGACTTTCACTTCAAAATGAACTTATTTTCAGAAAAAATGCGGCACGCTTCACGAAAAAATCCGCTACAGCAGCTCGCGGATCACCTGTGTCCAGGGGCGTGCGAGCGATCGCCAGGCGGGCCGGGCGACCGCTCCGGCGGTAGGCCACCGGCGTCCCCACAGAATCGATGCCCCCCGAGGCTCTCCGGTTACGCACGGCGCGGCCCCAGTCGAGTTCGGCCGCCGTCGACCAGGATGGTTTCGCCCGTCATCGCAGTGGCGTCGGCGGCCAGAAACAAGGCCGCCTTGGCGATCTCTTCGGTGGTGGCAATACGGCCCAGCGGCGTCGACTTGCGGCCCTGCTCGAACGCCGCGGCGGGCCAGCCGGCGAATCGTGTATGCACCAGACCGGGCGCCAGCGCGTTGACGCGGATATCGGGCGCCAGAGCGCGCGCCAGCGATTTGGTCATGTTGACGACCGCCGCCTTCGACGCCGAGTAGACGATCGAGCTGCCGGCGGCGTGCCAGGCCGACGCCGAGGCGTTGTTGACAATGGAGCCGCCGCCGCTGGCGCGCAACAGCGGCACGGCCGCCCGCGCGGCGTAAAAGACCCCGCGCACGTTGGTGTTCATGGTGCGGTCCCAGATCTCGTCGGTGAGGTCCTCGAGCCGCTCATGAGGCGTTACCTGGCTCCAGCCGGCGTTGTTGACCAGCACGTGCAGCGCGCCCCAGGCCTTTTCCGCGGCCGCCACCAGCGCGCGGGCCTCGGCGTCGACCGAAACGTCGGCCTGGAACGCCATGGCGTCGCCGCCGGCGGCCTGAATCGCGGCGACCACCTGCTCGGCCTCGTCCTTCGAGGCGCGGTAGTTGACCAGCACCTTGGCGCCCTCGGCCGCGAAAAGTTCGGCGATAGCGCGGCCCATGCCGGTGCCGGCGCCGGTGACGATAGCGACTTGATCGGAGAGTCTCACGGCTTTCTCATGGGACAGACCCCATTGTCTGTCTCTTTGCTCTAGACTAGCAGCGCCCGCCGGGGACCGTCATCTGTCCGCGCGCTCCCCCGGCCGTCTCATCCGGTCACCCAGATTTTGCGCCCTACACGTTGGCCGCGGATCGGACGATGTCCCCAGCGGGCACGCATTTGTCCTCAGCGGCAATTCCCCGAGCCGATTCTATGTGTAAAACTGAGTCCATGTTGGCGCGCCGTCTTTTGTTGTTGGTGCTTGTCGCGTGTCTCGCCGGGCCTGCCTGTCACCGCTCGAGCGGTAAAAAAGTGATCGGAGTCGTCCCCAAGGGGACCAGCCATATTTTCTGGCAGACGGTGCATGCCGGGGCCCTCAAAGCCGCCGACGAGTTCGATCTGGAGCTGTTGTGGAACGCGCCGCAGCTCGAAATCGACAGCAGCCGGCAGATCGCCATCGTCGAAAACCTGATCAGCCGGCGGGTGGACGGCATCGTGCTCGCGCCGGTGGATGAAGAGGCGCTGATCAGCGTCGTCGAGCGCGCCGTCGATAGCGGCATCCCGGTCTCGATCTTCGATTCCGCCATCAAGACCGACAAGATCATCAGCTTCGTCGCCACCGATAACTATGGCGCCGGCGCGATGGCGGCGCGACGTATGGGCGAAATCCTGGGCGGAAAAGGCAAGGTTGGCGTGATCGGCTTCATGCCCGGCAGCGCCTCGACCATGCAGCGCGAGGCCGGCTTCACCGAAACGCTCGAAAAGGAGTTTCCGCAGATCGAGGTGGTCGGCGTGCGCTACCCGATGGCCGACCGCGCCAAGGCGTTGGCGGAAGCGGAAAACCTGATGACCGCCCACGCCGACCTGGCGGGGCTGTTCGCCGATAACGAATCGAGCACCGACGGCACCGTGCGCGCGGTCAAGCAGCGCGGAGCGGCGGGCAAGGTGAAGGTCATCGGGTTTGACGCCTCCGAGGAGCTGATTTCCGAGCTCAAGGCGGGCACGCTCGATTCGATCGTCGTCCAGGACCCGTTCCGGATGGGCTACACCAGCACCAAGAACCTGGCGCTGCGGCTGAAAGGCGAGGAGCCGCCGCGTCAGACCGATTCGGGAGCCTATCTGGTCCGCGCCGACAACATCGATACGCCCGAGATCCAGGGGGTGGTTTTTCCCGACATCGACCGCTGGCTGAAGCGCTAGCGCCGAGAGCGACCGCGGCTCAAAGCCACGGGCAAACGCGATTCCAGGGCCCTGGAGGCCTCAGCCGCCGGCCCGCCACGCAGCCAGGGGGGCGCCACTCAGAACCGCGGGCGTACGCCCGCGCTAAGTGGTTGGCCCCGGCAATTGTGCCTCAAGCCGGGCAGTGTCACGCGCCCCGGCAGTTCAGCGCGGGCTCACGCCCGCGGCTCTGAGTGGCGCTGCACGGCTCCGAGTGGCTGTCCGGCTGATTGGCGGGTCGGTGGCCACCGCAGGGAACCTCTCAGAAAGGCCGGCCGCACGCGATAGAATAGAGTTTGCTCCCTCTCCCATGAAGAAGCTTCTGGCCGTATTGTTGGCGGCCGTCCTGGTGCTGGCGTTCTATGCGGCGTGGAAAACCGGGCTGCTGGCACGCCTCAGCGATCACGAACAGCTCGTCGAATCGATGCGCCAGAGCGGTTGGCGCGGCCCGCTGATCTGCGTCGGCATCCAGTTCACGCAGGTAGTCTTCTTCATGGTTCCCGGCGAGATCACGCAGATCGCGGCCGGCTACGTTTTTGGGGCCTGGCTGGGGCTGCTCTATTCGGTCGTCGGCATCCTGTTGGGCTCGGCGTTCGATTTTGTCTTCGCGCGTGCCGTGGGCCGGCCGTTGGTGGCAAAGCTGTTGGGTCAGCGGACCCTGGAGCGCGTCGATGGCGCGTTATCGACCAGCCGCGGCAAGTCGGCCCTGTTTTTGCTATTTCTGCTGCCGGGCATGCCCAAGGACGCGATGTCCTACGGCGCCGGCCTGATGAAGATGGGCCTGGGAGAATTCGTGGCGATCTCGGGGCTGGCGCGCCTGCCCGCGCTGCTGTTCAGCACCATGATCGGCGCGCAGCTCTACGACCGCGACTACACCTCGGTGGCGATCATTGTGGCCGTCGGGGCCGTGGTCACGGTGGGTTTCTATTTCTACGAGAAGGGGCGCAACGCGTCATGATTCGTCGCATGTGGCCGGAGGACATCCCTGCCGCGATGCTTCTAAAGCATTCCGCCGGTTGGAACCAGACCGAGCAGGATTGGGCTAACGTTCTGGAACTCGAACCCGATGGCTGTTGGGTCTACGAGTGCGAGGGGAAAGTCGCCGGTTCAACCACCGCCGTCTGCTACGGGCGCGAGTTGGCGTGGATCGGCATGGTGCTGGTTTCGCCGGAATTCCGGGGCCGCGGCTTCGGGCGCGCCTTGATGGAGCACGCCCTGCGGTTCCTCGAGCAGCGCCAGGTGCGCGCCGTGCGGCTCGACGCCACCGACATGGGCCAGCCGCTCTATGCGAAGCTGGGGTTTCGGGACGAATGCCCCGTCGAGCGCTGGACGACATCGAAGCTGGGGACGGTCTGCGCGTCGAGCCAGACCGGCTATAGCCGCCTCGAGGACCTCGGTGGGTTTGCCGGGTTGGACCGCCAGGCGTTCGGAGCCGATCGCTCCGCCGTGATCGCCCGCCTGCTGGACTGTTTTCCCGCTGAAAGGCTGCAGCGGGCCCCGGACGCGTTCGCGATGGCCAGGCCCGGCGCGCACGCACATTTCATCGGACCCTGCGTTGCGGCGAAGGCGGCGCAAGCCCGCGAACTGATCGAGGTCCTGCTGAGCCGCCACGCCGGCGAGCCCTTGTTCTGGGACCTGCTGCCGGAAAACGCCGACGCGGTGCGCCTGGCGGTCGAGTTCGGCTTTGAACGCCGCCGCCGGCTGGTCCGCATGGTCCTGGGCGACGCCGAAGCGGAGGCCGCGACCCGCAGCGACCCGGCCCTGCAGTTCGCCACAGCGGGGTTTGAATACGGGTAGGCGAACGGTTGATCGGTTGGTCGGTTGATCAGTTGATCCGTCGGCCGCAGAGCGCCGGAGCGGCAAGCACCGCGACAAAGCCGCGCCCGGAAGGGTGCGGACCGCTCGACGCGGCTTGAGAGCGAACCGGCGCGTTCAAGGCGGACCGAGCCAGTTCGCGGTGGCCAGCCAGCTCGAACCCCGGACCGGCAGTCAACCTGGATTTTTGGCCTTGAACCGGCCTCCAACGAGTGTGAAGTGAATGCGGCAACGCTACCAATGGCGGATACAGGACGGGGAAATCCCCCTGGGGGCGCGTACCCTGGTCGCCGGTATCCTCGATCTCAATGATTTCCTGGAGGCGGGCAAGCCCGACCGCGATGCCGTGCTGCGGGCGGCGCAGCGCATGGTGCAACAGGGCGCCGGCCTGGTCGACCTGACAGCCCAGCGCGATCCGCTGGAGGCCGCGGCGATTTCCTCCGACGACGAGTTGCGCCGCCTAGTGCCGGTGCTGCGCAAGCTGCGCCACAACCTGGGCGTACCGGTTTGCGTCACCACCCGCTATGCCGCGACGGCCGAGCGAGCCGTCGAGCTGGGCGCGGCGGTCATTCACGACTTCAGCGGCCTGTCGTACGATCCGGAGCTGGCGCCAACGGTCAACCGCGGCGGGGCCGGCCTGATCATCAGCCACGCCCGTGGGTTGCCGGAGACCTGGAGCAAGACCTCCGCGATGTCGAACCCACTGGAGGCGGTCGCGCGCGACCTGGATTCCTCGATCGCCCGGGCGCGCGCCGCAGGCATCGACCGCCGCTACATCGTGATCGACCCGGGCCTCAACATGGGCAAGCGCGGACCCGACAACTTTCAGATTCTGCGGAATCTGGAAAGGTTTGCCGAACTCGGCCAGCCGCTGCAGGTGAGTCCGTCGCGCAAACAGTTCCTGGTGGAAAGCGTGCGGGCGCCCGAGAGCGAGCGGCTCTTTGCCACCCTGGCCGCCGCCGCGATTGCCGGCGCCCAGGGAGTCCATTTGCTGCGGGTGCACGAAGTGAGCGAGATCGTGCAGGTAGCCAAAGCCGTCGACCGCATGCTCGAGGCTACCTAGGGCAAACGCCCAAAGGTAGAGACAGGCGCTCTCGCCTGTCGGCCGCTGCGAAGCGGAGGCGCTCCTGCCCTTCCGTTTAGACTCGTCTCAAGGACTCGGCGACTGGCGGAAGCGTCGTTGGCTCGGCCTGGATCGGTACGCAGGCAGGGCCGCCTAGCGGCGGCGACAGGCGAGAGCGCCTGTCTCTACGCAGGATAGACACGCCTGTCTCGACACCGGACAGACAGCATCGTTCGTCCCACCTAAGACGGCCGAACCCGCATCACTCCGTCAGCCCCTCCGCCGGGGCCTGCGGGTTTCCTCTCCCGACCGCGCCTCGTTGACCCGCAGGACTTTGTCGTCCAGCGGCGCGCGATTGAAGCGTTTGATGATGGCTTTCACATCCTCGTCGGATGCGGCCTCGATAAACGCGTATCCCTTCGATTCCTGCGTCTCGAAGTCACGGATTACTTTGACTTCGTCGAAGATGATTCCCTCGTTGTTGAGCCACGTCTCGATTTCCTCGCTCGTGACCCAGGAGGGAAGGTTCCCCATGAAGACCGTCTGTGGCATCCAAGGCTGTCCTTCGGGTTAGTAATAGAACGTAGTCGCCTATTATTCCAACACAGCTCCAGAAAACGCAATCGGGAAAACGGGGCGGCAAAGGCCGGCGACTCGGCGGCGCGACTCGCGCTTACCGGCAGCCGGTGAGAAGGCGGCGGCGGATCGGGCGCGGCAACCCGATTTCACGTGTCCGGCCCGGTCAATAGCCTTATGATGGACAGAACTCCGCCATGTCCCAACTGCTGCGCACCAAAAGCATCGACCGGCTGATCGAGCAGTCCGAAGACCCCGAGCACCGCCTGCGCCGCCTGTTGGGCCCCTGGAGCCTGATGGCGCTGGGCATCGGCATCGTGATCGGCACCGGGATCTTCGTCCTCACCGGCACGGCCGCCGCCGGGGAAACCGTCAGCGTCCCCTCGATCGTCAAAGCGCCCCTGCTCGACCTGATCCTGCACGGCACCGACGTGGTTTCGACCTACGGCCGCCCCGGCGCCGGGCCCGGCATCGCCCTGTCGTTCCTGCTGACGGCGGTCGTTTGCGGCTTCGCGGCGCTGTGCTACGCCGAACTGGCCTCGATGATCCCCATCGCCGGCAGCGCCTACACCTTCGCCTATGCCACGCTGGGCGAGATCATCGCCTGGATCATCGGCTGGGACCTGATTCTCGAATACGCCGTGGCCAATATGGCGGTCGCCGTGGGCTTCTCCGCCTATTTCAACGACGTGCTGGTGAGCTTGTTTGGCGTACAACTGCCCGAGGTGCTCAGCCGGCCCCCGATCGAAGCGGGCGAATACACCGGGGCCTGGTTCAATCTGCCGGCATTCCTCATCCTGATGTTCCTCACGATGCTGCTGGTGCAAGGCATCCGCGAGAGCGCCGGCGCCAACAACATCGTCGTGCTGGTGAAGGTGGCCGCGATCCTGATCTTCGTTTTCGGCGCGGCGCGCGCCGTCGACACCGCCAACTACCATCCGTTCCTGCCGAACGGCTTTCAGGGGCTGTTGACCGGCTCGGCGATCGTCTTTTTTGCCTATATCGGCTTCGACTCCGTCTCGACTGCCAGCGAGGAATGCGCCAACCCGCAGCACGATCTGCCGTTTGCGATCATCGGGACACTGGCGGCCTGCACGATTCTCTATGTCTCAGTCGCGCTGGTGCTCACCGGCATGATGAACTGGACGCAACTGGGCAACGCGGCCCCGGTAGTCCACGCGTTGGAAGTGCACGGGTTCAACAAGATCCGCCAGGTGGTGGGCGTGGGGGCCGTGCTGGGTATGGTCTCGTCGATCATGGTCTCGCAGTATGGCCAGGCGCGTATCTGGTTCGCCATGTCGCGCGACGGGCTGCTGCCGCCGACGTTTTCGCGCGTCCACCGCAAGCACCGTACGCCGCACGTCGCCACCTGGGTGGCGGGCTTTTTTGTAGCCATTCCGGCCAGCGTCTGGGACATCGGCACCTTCGCCGACCTGGCCAGCATCGGGACGCTGTTTGCATTCGTGGTGGTGTCGGCGGGTGTGATCGTGCTGCGCCGGACGCAACCCGAGCGGCCACGAGGTTTCCGGGTGCCCTGGGTGCCGGCGGTGCCGCTGATCTCGATGACGGCGTGTTTCCTGCTGATGCTGGGGCTGCCGCTGGAGACCTGGATTCGCTTCGTGGTATGGCTGGTGATCGGCCTGGTGATTTACTGGCGCTTTGGCATGAAGCACAGCGAGTTCGCCGGCCAATAGCGAATCACCAAGTAGAGACAGGCGCTCCCGCCTGTCCGGCCGCGTTGAGGACGCGGCCGCTTCCAACACCAGCCCGTTGCGTGACTCATCGCAACCGCATCCGGCCCAGCAACTCAACGCTCCCTTACGGTCGCGGCTCCGAGTGCCGGCTCGCGGGCTTTGGGATCAAAGCCGCAGCAACTGCTGCTGAACCTCACCGGTGGGGCCGGCGTCCTTTTCCGACACGTAGCAGTTGATCTCGCTGCGGATGCCAAACTTCTCCAGATAGATCCCGGGCTCCACCGAAAAGCACGTGCGCGCGATGATCGGGCGCTCGTCGTGCGTTTCCAGGTTGTCGAGGTTGGCGCCGTTGCCGTGGACGTCTTCGCCGATCGAATGGCCCGTGCGGTGGGTGAAGTATTCGCCGAAGCCCTGCTCTTGGATATGGCCGCGGGTGACGTCGTCCACTTCCCAACCGCCGATGGTGCGCTTTTCGGCGATGGCCTCACGCACGAAATCGACCGCCCGGTCGCGCGCGTCGCGCACCACGGTGAAGACGTTCTCCATCTCCGAAGGCGGCTGCTCGCCGCAATAGCCGGTCCAGGTGATGTCGTAATACACCGCCCCGGGGTGGTCGAGCTTGGCCCACATATCGATCAGCACCAGGTCCCCGCGGCGGATCGCCGTGCTGTTTTCGCGCGACGGAGCATAGTGCGGATTGCTGGCGTTGGCATTCGCCGCCACGATCGGGCTCGCATCGGTGACCATGCCCTGCTCGGCAAACCGCGCCAGGATGAACTCGGCGATCTCCACTTCCTGCACGCTGCCGTTGGCGCGCGTGCGGCTGGAAACCTCCTCGAACGCCTCCTGCCGAATGGCGTCGACCAGCCGGCCCGCGAAGTAGTGCGATTCAAGTTGCGCGGCCATCCAACGGGCTTCGAAATATTGCACCAGCGGACCCGAAGTCACCACCTCTTTGCCGAGGCCGCGAATCAGGTCGACCGTGCCGCCATCGACGAGCGAGACATAGGGGATCATGCAGTCGGGCGAAAACTGCATCGCAATGCGGCCGGCGGCCTTGAGAATGCATTCCAGAAGCTGCCGCTGCTCTTGCCAGCCCGAATAGAGCTTGCGCTCGCCGGGCAGCGCATCGAGCATGCGCGACTCGATGCGATGCACGAGCTTCAGCGGCTCGCCTTGCGCGGGAATCCAGTAGTACCAACGTCGCGTGACGTGCAGCTTCGAGTCGAGCGAGAGTACCCGGTACGCAATGGGGTCCCGCTGGTGATGATCGAAGAAAAGCCAGCCGTCGAGCTGTTGGGCGCGGAGTTGTTCTTGGATTTCGTGGAGGTCCATACCTTCTACAATTGTCCGACGGTTTGGGACCCGGCGGGCGAGGTTTCGGGACTTTTGTTTACGAGGAATCGCCGGCAGCGTGGTGCAGCTTACTGTTGACCTCACTTTGCGACAATCCGTCGATCTGGACGAGCTTTCGGCGGCTGGTTTCGCCGTGAACAAGACTCACGGCCGAGCGCGGAACGCCGAGCAGCCGCGCCAGAAATTCGGTGCAGGCGCGGTTGGCGCGGCCCTCCACCGGAGGCGCCATCAACGCGATTTTCCACTCCTCGCCGGTCTGTCCGACCAGGCGATCGCGGGACGCGCCGGGCTGCACCTTGATGGCGATGCGGGCGGTACTTTCGGCGCGCGGCTGTGCTGGGGATTCGGTTCGAGAAGGGACTCGAGACTGAGTTCGCCGAGCCATAGTAATGGTCGCCGCACTCGCTAGGGCGAGTACACGCGGCACTGCACCTTCGGATGCAGGTTCGCCACGCCGGCGAGGCGGCGCCGGTCGAGCACTTGAAACGTGATCGCGTCGTCGAGCCAGTCGTGGCTGTGACCTTCGGGATGCTGCACCGCCACCGTCAGCGTGTATTCCTGCGGCGCGAGCCAGCAGTCGAACGCAAACTCGACTTCGAGCGTGTCTCCGGCTTTGCACGCCGTCGGCGCCGACGCCTCCAGGCTGCTGTTGGTGCCGAACACGTCCATGCCGGTGCGCGTGCGAATCAACATGCCGGCCATCGGCTGCGGCTGGGCGTGGTGGAACTTGGCGCGCAGCCGTACGCGCGCCGGCTGCCCGCTTTCGAACACGCGCGCCGGGCGGCCGTCGGCGCCGAGCAACTCGACCTCGATGATCTCGGCATCGCGGTCGCCGTGACGGTGGCTGTAGTTGAGCGAATCGTCCGGGACGGCCGCCGGGAGCGTGTCCATCTCGTCGTAGGCCTTTTGGCGCTCGAGCACGGTTCCCACGTAGCGGTTGACCACGTCGGCCGGGCTGCCCTCCACCTGGATGCGGCCGTCGAGCAGAAAAATCGCGCGGTTGGAGATCTGCTTGATGAGTCCCAGGTCGTGCGAGACGCACACCACGGTGACGCCCATCTCCTGCAGCTCTTGAAACTTGCGGATGCAGCGGTTGGCGAACACGGCATCGCCGACCGCCAGCACCTCGTCGACGATCAGGATGTCGGGCTCGACGTGGATGGCGGTAGAAAACGCCAGCCGCACGTACATCCCCGAAGAGTAGGTCTTCACCGGGCGGTCGATAAACTCGCCGATGCCGGCGAAACGCTCGATCGAGGGAAGCGCCTTGGTCACTTCGGCGCGCGAGAGCCCCATGATCTCGCCGTTGATGTAAACGTTCTCGCGTCCGCTGAATTCGGGATTGAAGCCGGCGCCCAACTCGAGCAAGGCGGCCACACGCCCCTGCCGCACCACGCGCCCCGTCGTCGGCTGCAGAATGCCACACAAGACCTGCAACAGCGTGCTCTTGCCGCAGCCGTTAGGGCCAACGATACCCAGCGTCTCGCCTTTTTCGATCGCGAAATCGATGTCGCGCAGAGCCCAAAAATCCTGATGCAGCCGCCGCCGGCCAAACCACAACGCCTCGCGCAAGCGGTCCACCGGCCGGCTGTAGATCTGGTAGAGCTTGGAAACGTTTTGAACGGAAATCACGGCGGATGAGAACCGGCTGATCGGCGGATCGGCCGACCCGGCCGGCTGCGCACCAACGACGGCAGCCTCCATATCCGGCGCATTGTTGAACGACGACTTCATACAACCAACCGGCCACGACCGGCAAACCATAAATCCAACGGATCCGCCACTCCGCGCGGATCAACCGATCAACCATCAACCGAACAACGGCCTCACAATGAATCCACGAACGAGCCCTTCAACTTATGAAACAACCCATGGCCGACCACGAACAGCAGCGCTCCGATCGCTGTCACCAACGCCAACGGCGTCCAGTCCGGCGCGGCCCCTTCGAGAAAGACTTGGCGGTAGGCGCGCACTAGCACGAACATCGGGTTCAGCTCGAACAGCCACAGATAGTTCTGCGGCAGGGCGCGCGCGTCGTAGCAGATCGGCGTGGTAAAGAACCAGATCGTCAGCACAAACCCGATGATCTGGCCGAGGTCGCGAAAGAAAACGCCGAGCGCCGCCAACAGCCAGCATAGCCCCAGTGTGAGCAGGAATTGGGGGATCAACACCAGCGGCAGCAACAGCGCGGTGGTCGAAAACGCGTAGCCGAACAGCGCCATCGCGCCCGTGAAAATCAGCAGCCCGAAAACCTCGCTGAACAATCCGCTGAACACCAGCGTCACGGGCAGAATCTCCACCGGGAACAGCAGCTTCTTGACGAAGTTGCCGTGCTCGAGGATCACGCCCGGGGCGCGCCCGATCGCTTCGCTCATCGCCAGCCACGGCACCATCCCGGCCAGAAAATACATCAGGAAGCCGGTCGAGCTGGTGTCGTTGCCGGCGCGCTGGCGCAGCACCACGCCGAAGACGAAATAGTAGGTCAGCATCATCAGCAGCGGATGGATGACCGTCCAGAACAGACCGGCGAACGAACCGCGGTAACGGCCGACGATGTCACGGCGCACCAGCGAGCGAATCAGCGAGCCATGCTTGAGCAGGGTCCGCACCGGATAGACGAAAGCGCGAACCGTGGTACGCAGCAGGCGTTCGAGCCCCAGACGTCCCGGCCGCGTCACCTGGCGGCGACGCAACAGGAGCGAACCGCCGTCGCTTTCGGCCTCGAGTAGTAGGAATGGCGAGCCTTGCTCGAAAAACCAAGCCCGGTTCTCGCGCAGCGGCGAAACGAACACGCGATAGCGGCCGGGTTCGCTCGGCAGCGTCACAACGAGGTGGACCGGAAGATTGCTGCCCGGCGCGATCGGACGCGGCAGGCAGGCGTGCGGGCCATCGATCAGCAGGTTGTCGGTTTCAGCGTCGAAGACCTGATAGCCGACGGCGTAGGACTCCTCGTTCGACCAGACTTCGGGCCCGCCGTTGGTCAGCGTGAATTGGACATCAAGTTGGTGGCCGGCTTCCGAGGGCGCGACGGCGACCCCGGAGTAGCGCGCAATCATTCCGCCGCTCCCGCGTACAACTCGGCAGGATAGCGCGCCTTGACGGCGCCCGTCTTACGACCGACCGCGTAGATCGCGTCGCCGCGCAAATGATCGGGAAGCTGGTAGCGATCGAGCAGTTGCTTGATCCATTCGTGCTCGAGGGTTGGCTTTTCGAGGTAGGGGCCGGTTTCCAGCCGTACGATCTCGAAACCGGCGGCCTCCAGCAGCGCGTGCACGTCGCGCGGCGCATATTCGCGGGCGTGCCGCGGGTCGACCGAGCCGTCCTTGGCGGGCTGCACGTACTGGTGGAACAAACCGGGGTGATAGCCCAGCAGCACCGCTCCCACGGCCCGCATGCTGCAGATGTTCGGCGTCGAAAGCACCAGGTGGCCGCCGGTCTTGAGGATGCGGTTGATCTCGGCCATCATGTGCATCGGGTCGTCGTAGAGGTGCTCGAGCAGTTCACAGCACAGCACGGTCGAAAAGAAACCGTCCACGTAGGGGTAGCGGTCGTTTTCGGCGTCGAAGTGGTCGATCTGGCACTCGAAGCGCTCGCCGGAGCGCGAATGCACCACGCGCCGATCGACCTTACCTACTTCTCCGAGGTAGCTGCCGTGGACCTCGCCGTAGCCAAGCCGGGTTTTTAGGGCTGGCGTGATCTGGAGATAGGCCCCCATTTCGAGCACGCGATCGCCGGGGGCTCCGGGCGGGGTGATTTCGAGCGTGCGCACCAGCCGGGTGATGTGATTCTCCACATAGATGGCGTCGCCGGCCTGGTTGAAGCAGAAGCCGCGGATGTATTCGGCCAGGGCGTCGCGCTCGATGGGCGAGAGATCGCGCCCGCCGATGGGTTTGGGAACGCCATTCACCTCGACGCCGCTGCCTGACGTCACGACGGCCGCTGCCGCCGGCTCCAGAGCTTCCACGCCCCGCAGTCTGGACTTCGGTCCGGCCTCGCCCGCGGCGGCGTGTTGGGCCGCTTCCGCCGTCGCAAACGTGGTCGGACTGCGAACCGGCTCGGCCTTACCCTTGACCACCAGGCGAATCCAATCGGCATAGAGTTCGCCGACGCGCCGCCAACTGCACTCGGTCGCCGCGTACTGGCGGGCGCGCTCGCCCATGGCCCGCCCGGCTTCGGGGTGCGTCACCAGCAGGTTGAGGTATTCGAACAACACGTCCACCTCGCCCTCGCCCACCGGCGCTTTCAGGCAAATCTCTCCCGGCAGTTCCGCAAACGCGCCAACGTCGGAAACAATCACGGCGCGGCCCAGCCCCAACGCCCGCTGCAGTGTCCCCGAGGTCTCGCCGACCGTCGGATAGCGCAGGTTGAGGCAAATATCGACAGTCGCCATGTACTCGACCAGCTCGTTGGTCGGCACATAGCCGAGCAGCCGCACGTGCTCGCGCAGGCCCAACTGCTCGATCAGGCGCCGCACGGGCAGGTCGGGATGCTCCTGGCCGACCAGGATCATCTTGACGCGCGCATCGACGCGCACCAGCCGCTGCATCGCGCGCAGAGCTTCCGCGATCCGCTTGTAGGGCTTCAAGAATCCGAAGATCCCGATCAGCGGCGTCGACTCGTCCAGGCCGAGTTGCGCGCGGCGGTTGTTGCGGTTGCTCTCGGGCAGCCAGACGCCGTGCGGAATCTTGCGCACCGGCGTGGCGATGCCGGTCGCAACGACCTGCTCCATCATGAAACGGCTATGGACGACGGCCGCTCGGCAGCCTTCGAGAATGCGCCGGTTCATCGGCAGGTCGTAGTCGGGCCCGATTTCGAGCGCCGCGACGCGCTGCGCAAAAGCCAGAGCTTCGGCGCCGCCTTCGTGCTCGACCTCGCGCAGGTAGCCGGCCCAATCGCCGCGTCGGATGGTGACGTCGGCGAGCAGGTGATGCAAATTGATCTCGTGCAGAACGACGATGCCGGGGTGCGCGATCGCGGCGTCGTAAACGTGGGCGTGGTCGCCGTTGTTGCCCAACTGGTAGAGCACCGCGTCGAACGCTTCGGGGCGAAATTCGCCCGATTTCCGCAGCGGTATCGCGGCGCCGGGGGACACGGCTTCATAGCCCTCGCCCGGGAAGGCCTCGACCTCGAAATGACGGGCCAACTCGGGCAGCAGGGCCTGGCAATAGTCCGCGATCCCCGACTGGGCCGGGGGGAGAGGGCTGAAAACAGCCAGCTTCATTTCACCAGTTTGAGGGAGAAGGTACCTAACTCAAAGGGTACCCGAATGAGCACCGGAGTGCGCGCGGCGTCCTGGCTGAAGAAAATCTCGAAGCTGCGCTGCGAAGCCGGTCCGGTCAGATCGATCAGGATGCGGTCGGTCTTGACGGTCTCGCCGGCGACCTCGAGATCGCGGGTTTCGGCATAGGTCATGGTGACCTGGTATTGCGCGCCGAAGTTCAGATCATCGGGCGGCGGAATCCGGCCGCGCCCGATCTCGCTGCGCAGCAGGTAAAGGAAGGTCAGCCCGTCCCGCGCGCAGGAGGGAACGGGGAACTCGCTGTCGCCGCCGTTCTTGGTCTTGCGGGTCGCGATGTGTTTCTGCTGATCGAATTCGACGGTTTCCTCGACCCGCTTGCCGCCATGAACGGAATCCTTGTCGAGTTCGAGAGAACACAGATTGGCGTCGGCCCGGGAGCTGTATTCATCGTGGATCTCGAAGTTGGGCAGAGTGGCGGTCACACGCGCGTGGAACTGCCAGCCGTTGGTCTCGCTATTGGCCCGAAACTCGACCTCTCCCAGGCTCAGGCCGCTGGGCCAGGTGACTTCGTAGACCAATCGTTCACCCGAAGAAAACGGGACTGCATCGCTGGCCGCCGACGCCGCTGGAAACAGGCACGCCAGCAAAAAGGCAAGCCACAGCCCGGCCGCCAACTCACGCGGCCTCGACTGGAAAAGGTTTGTGTGGAGAAAATGTGCGGTCACCGGGCGACCAGCTCCTTGCGCCCTTGCAGGCGGGCGCGGCTCTCGGCGACCTCGTGGTAGACGTCGAGCGTCTGCCGGGCCGTCTCGCGCCAGTTGTAGAATGCGGCTCGCTGCAGGCTCTTACGTTCCATGCGGCGCGACAACTCGGGGTCGACCAGGATATCCCGCAGGGCGCGCGTCTGATCGCCGACGTTGTGCGGATCGAAGAACAGGCCGGCGCCGTCGACCACCTCGGGCAACGCCGTGGCGCTGGAGCAGACGATCGGCCGGCCGCAAGCCATTGCTTCCACCACCGGCAGGCCAAAACCCTCATAGAACGACGGGAACACGAACACTTCGGCGGCGTTATAGAGGGCGGGCAGGAACTCGTCCTCGACAAAGCCGGGAATGACGATGCGGTCTTCGAGGCCCGAGCGGCGCACTTCGTCGAGAATCTTCGAGGCAAACCAGGTGTGTTTCCCCGCCAGCACGAGCTGGTGAGGCAGTTGCGGATGGGAAGCCAGCAACTCCCGGAAGGCCCGGATCAGCCCGATCTGGTTCTTGCGCGGATGCAGGTCGCCGACATGCAGCAGGTAGGGACGGTCGATGCCAAATCGCTCCCGCACCATGCGCGCCGCCAGTTCGCGGTTCATCACCCGGAACGACTCCTGGGCCGCCAGTGGGGTCACCGCGATGACGTCGGGGTCGACGTGGAACACGCGCGCGATGTGCTGCCGCGAAAACTCGCTGATGGTGATGATCCGGGCGGCGCGTTTGAGCGTGTGGCGCGTCGAGATCTGCAACTGCAGGGCGCGCGGCGCCGGCAGAAACTCGGGATGCTCCATGAAGCTGACATCGTGGATCGTCACCACGATGGGGACCGGGCAAAACAAGGGCGCGGTGTATTGCACGTGCACCAGGTCCGGCCGGTCCGAACGAAGCTTCGCGCTCAATTCCCCTCCCAGCCGCAGGAAGGGGTTCTTCGAGACCCAGCGCAGCTTCATCGAAGGAGGCAGCCAGGAGACCGCTTCGCGGCTGGCGATGTAGGTGATGAATTCCGCGTCGCTGTCGAGCCGTGGGAAGCGCCCGATCAGCGAGCGCACGTAGACTTCGTTGCCGGTTAAGCGCTGACCAATGGCGTGGGCGTCGACTGCTACACGCATGCTGTTGTGCTTCCTCACCGCTAGATGGCCGCCACCATCGGGGACACCGAAAGCAACGAGTCAAAAGGAGCTTCTAATGTTTTCCAGGCCGCCGACCAGCAGAACCCGGCTTCGAAGGTGGAGCGCCCGGCGCGGCCCAGACGTTCCCGCTGCGGAGTATCTGCAAGCAATTCAAGGACCGCCTCGGCCATCTGGCGGGGTCCCTGGACGATCCGGATGTTCTCGCCGTCACGCGCCGGCAGACCCTCCGCGCCGATGGGCGTCGAGACCACACAACGCCCCGCGGCCCAGGCCTCCAGAATCTTGATGCGGGTGCCGCTGCCGGCCAGCAGAGGCACCACGACCACTCTCGCGCGCGCCAGCTCCTCGATCGCATCGTCGACCGGTCCGGTAAACTCGACGCGCGGATCCTGGCCGATCATGCCGCGCACGCCGGCCTCGTTTTTGCCGATCAGGCGCCAGCGCAGGCGCGGGCTCGCGGCCTGCACCAGCGGCCAGACATCCTTGTAGAAATACCTGATGGCATTGACGTTAGGGTGATATTCGAGGTTCCCCGAGAAGGCCACGATCTCCTCCTCGTCCACGGCCGGAACTTCCCTCCAGGGAAGGGCGTTCGGGTAGACGGCCACCCGGGCGCGGGGGCAACGGTCGAGCACCCTTTGCCGATCGGCGTCCGAGGTCACCAGCACCAGATCGAATTCCGCCAGCAGACTGCGCTCCAGGCGGCGGGCAGTGTGCTGAAAAAAACCATGAAGAATGTTTTGAGGCCACGGCTCGGTCCGCGAGCAGCCCTCGTGTAAGACTGACTCGACGTTGTGTAAATCCAACACAACATGGCGCGCCCGTGTGCGCAGCAGGTCGAGGTAGCGGGCGCACCAGAAATGTTCGACCACCGCCACCTCGTAGTCGCGGCCTTCGGTGGCCAGCTCCACGCGATGTAAACTCTGGCGCTGCGTGAAGCGGTCGTCGAGCGGCAGCTTGCCGCGAACCAGCCGTCCGGTGTTGCGGTAGATGCGCGAAACGGTCCCCTTGTCGTGGTGCGGCAGATAGATTGTCGTGATGTGATCGACCAATCCTTTGGGAAGGAACGGTTCGGGATTCGGCGAACCTTCTTCGACGTAGGTCAGCAAATGAACGCGGAAGCGCTGCGCCAGAAAACCCAACAGGCTTGCGGTGCGCAGGGGACCGCCTCCCGTCAAGGGGTAGGGAGGCTCCGGGGATAAAAAGACCGCTCGATCAGAAGCGGCGGATTGCTTCCACATAGGCCTGGCGGGTCAACAAGGCGGTTGTACGCCAACTGAACTGCGAGGAACGCTGAATACCTTTGGCTCTGAGATCGGCTCGCAACCGAGAGTTGCTGGCTACCTCCACGACGGCTTGCGCCAACGATTGCGTGCTTGTCACGTCCACGTGCAGCGCAGCGGTTGCCGCCACCTCGCGGATCGCGGCATCTTGCGAGGTGACTACGGGAACTCCCATCTGCATCGCTTCGACGACGGGCAGGCCGAATCCCTCGTAAAGGCTAGGATAAACAAACGCAACAG
The DNA here is from genome assembly GCA_963824095.1 of Terriglobia bacterium. Taxonomy (GTDB): domain Bacteria; phylum Acidobacteriota; class Terriglobia; order Bryobacterales; family UBA6623; genus JBBDWJ01. Next base: position 1,112,240 of record CAWGNS010000008.1, read on the forward strand.
CACCCGACAATAGGGTTTCCAACTCCCGGTCCGGCAAGGGTCCTAAGGCATGCAACCGATCCGGGCCGTACCTTTTTATTGTAGCCTCCCCGAAAGAGCCCACGCAGACCAGACGCAGATCGGGAAGCATTTTTTGGACACTTCCCCAGGCTTCGAGCAGCCGGGCAAGGTTTTTTCGGGGCTGTGGCGAGGCGAAAGCGACCAGGTAGGGCTGCGGTAGGCGGTTTTCGCGTAACCAGACGGTAACATCGGCGGCGGGAACCGGGCGAAAGTCGTCGCGGGCGGCCAGCGGAGTGACCACGATTTTCGAGAGCGCAATGCCGAAATGGTGCGACAGTTCCTGCTTGACCGCCTGCGTCGGCGTCAGCAGCAGCGTCGCCAGACGCAGCAGACGGGGAGTCCGCGCACGAACGCGTTCCGAGCCAACGGCCTGCAACGGCGGTTGCTTCCACGGCGACAGGTCGTGGACCACCAGCACCGAGGGCCGCAGCGGAAGGTAAGGCACCGCGAAGTCAGCGCCGTGGAAGACGTCGATACGGTGGCGGGAAAGCGCCACCGGCAGCCCCAGGCTCCACCACTTGCCGCGGAAACGGTGCTGCTGGGGCGGCGGCGCTATTACATTCGCAAATTCGCGCAACTCCGCGGGGAGTTGCCAGGGCTGATCGCTGAGCAGGAAGATCTCGTCGCTGGCAGACTGCCGCGCCAGCGCCCGCGTCAGTTCCACTACATAGCGCCGGATCCCTCCGGGGGCGCAGCTCAGCGGCGTGGCGTCGATCGCGATTCGCAAGGGAATTTACCGGGGTTTGGGTGGCGGCGCGGTGTGGAACGCCGGGAAGAATGCCGGCCCGGAGCCCGGCGCCGCCGGCCGGAGGCCCGCGCCACGGTGGGCGGCCCAGCTTCTTTCGCGTTGGACCGGCAACGTTGGCGAAACCGGCCTCCGGAGGGCGCGTGGTCCCGTCTCGTCGCGCTTCAATCCCCGCTGGGGGTGACCGTCGAGCGCCTTCCCATATCGACCTTGTTGGCGCCTGTCTCGGCTACCAGGTTGCTGGCCCGGCGCAGCGAGTCGATGGTGCCGGCGTCGGTCCACCAGCCTTCCAGAATGCTGAAGGTCATCGTGCCGTCTTCGATGTAGAGGTTGTTGACGTCGGTGATTTCCAGCTCGCCCCGTCCCGAAGGCCGCAAGGTTTTGATCTTGTTGAACACCGTCGCGTCATACATGTAAATTCCCGTGACGGCATAGTTGGATTTGGGGTTCTGCGGCTTTTCTTCGATACGGGCGATATGGTCGCCGTCGATCACCGCCACGCCGAAGCGCTCGGCGTCGGGGACCGCTTTCAGCAGGATTCGCGCGCCGCGCTGCTGGGCCCGAAAATCCTCCACCGCCTCGATGATATTTCCTTCGATGATGTTGTCGCCTAGCATCACGCAGACGGCGTGGCCTTCGGCGAAGTGCTCGGCGAGGCTAAGCGCCTCGGCGATGCCGCCCTCGCCTTCCTGGTAGGTGTAGTTGATGTGCTTGAGCCCGAATTCCTTGCCGTTGCCGAGCAGCCGCAGGAAATCGCCGGCGTAGCGGCCGCCGGTGACGATGAGTATATCCGTGATCCCGGCATAGACCAGGGTCTCGATTGGATAGTAGATCATCGGTTTGTCGTAGACCGGTAACAGGTGCTTGTTGGTAATGCGGGTCAACGGATCAAGACGGGTACCCAAACCACCCGCTAAGACGACACCTTTCAATTCGCACCCCCTGGCGATGAAGCGGCGGACTGAGCCATCCAAACACGCCGTTTGCACGGGACGTTCCGTTCGGCAACTTCATGCGACCCTGGCCGCTGCCTCGAGGCGGCAAGGACAGTCCCGGCGAAAAGGAACCGCGAAACGAGCGGGAAGCGCTCCAAAACCACTTTCGTCGATTCTGTAGTATATCCCAGGCGCGGCCTGGCGGCCCTTGCAGCCGTGCTGAACAGGCTTTGCAGCAGGAGCGAACCGCACGTTGTGGCGCGGGCTTCCGGCCGGCGGCGGCGACCTGGGGTCGACGTTCCTGAAACAAAAATTGGCGCCAGAAAACGCGCAGCAGACTTGACCAAACGATAAGGATCCACCCGGGAACCCAGGCATCGGCCGGCCCGCGCGACCGTTTGCCCCCGCCGCCGCTCTCACTCGTAGCGCAGCACCTCGACCGGAACAACCCGGCTGGCCGCGTTCGAGGGGTAGATCGTGATGAGGTAGCTGATCACCATGGCGGCGATCGCCACCGCGAAGCCATCCCACACGCGCGGGGCGAAGGGCACGTAGCTGAGCCCGTACACGGAAGCTTCGAGAGGAATCAGGCGATAGTGGTTGCAAAGCCAGCACAGCGCGTGCCCAAAAACCAGCCCCACCGTGGTCCCCGTGGCGCCGATCAGCAGCCCCTGCCACATGAAGATCTTGCGCACCTGCGCCCGCCGCGCGCCCATCGAAATCAGGATGGCGATGTCCTTGTTCTTCTCCATCACCATCATCACCAGCGCGATCAGAATGTTGAGCGCCGCCACCAGCATGATCAGGCCGATGATGACCGCCGTCACCAGCTTTTCCAGTTGCAGGGCGTTGAACAGCGGCTGGTTGCGCTCGGTGTAGCTCATCGCGGTGAGCTCGGGGCCGGCCAGCTTCCGCAGTTTCGCCGCAATCTCGTCGGCCCGATCGATGTCGTCGAGGCGAAATTCGATGAGGTTGATGACGTCGCCCAGCGAAAGCGCCTGCTGCGCCGATTTGAGATCGACAAAGGCCCAACCGTCGTCGTATTCATACACGCCGCTGTGAAAGATTCCGGTTACCTGAAAGCGTTTCTCGCCGGTGATGGGGCCCATCGGCGTCATCTCTCCCTGGGGATTGATGACCTTGACGACGGAGTTCAGGCGGGCGCCGATTTCCTGCGCCAGCCGGTCGCCCAGAATGATGCCGGGCAGTCCTTCGGAGGGCCGCAGCCCTTCCATCGAGCCTTCTTTCAAGTGGTTCAGCAGGTCCGAGACCCGCTCTTCGGCCTCGGGCTCGATCCCTTTGAGGACGGCTCCCTTGCCGTTGATGGCGCCCGAGATCAGCACCTGCGAATAGAGCGCCGGCGCGATCGCCTTGACGTGTTCCATCTTGCCGTAGCGCTCGATGTAGGACTCCCAGTCCTCGATCCCGAAACCGCGGTCCTTTTCGAGCAGGTAAACGTGCGAGGTGGCGCCGAGCAGTTGATTGCGCATCTCCTGCTGCACGCCGTTGTTGATGGCCATGGCGACGATCAGCGCCATCACGCCGGTGGCGACGCCGACTACCGAGATCGCCGACACCGCGGACACGAAGCGGTGCTTGCGCTTGGCGCGCAGGTAGCGCCGGGCGACAAAGATTTCAAACGCCATGCTCGTTTTCGAGGGAAGCCAGCCGCCGCGCAATGCCCAGTTCGCCCTCGGGGCGCAACAGCGGGAACAGAATCACGTCTCGGATGGAGCGCGAGTTGGTGAGCACCATCGTCAGCCGGTCGATGCCGATGCCTTCGCCGGCGGTCGGCGGCATGCCGTAGCACAGCGCTCGAATATAGTCTTCGTCCATCAGGTGGGCTTCGCCGTCGCCCGCCCCGCGGCGCTCGACCTGGGCCAGAAAGCGGCGCCGCTGCTCCTGCGGGTCGTTCAACTCCGAGTAGGCGTTGGCGACTTCCATTCCCGCCACGTAGATCTCGAAGCGCTCGACCCAGTTGGGGTCGCCGGGCTTGTTCTTGGAAAGCGGCGAAGCCTCGACGGGATAGTCGTAGACCAGCGTGGGCTGGATCAGTTGCGATTCGCAGGCCTGCTCGAAAATCGCCAGCAGCGCCGCGCCCACCGACGAGCCCGCGGGCAGCGCGATCGGGGACGGGCCGCCTTCGTCGGAGGCTCCCTCGGCAGGCTCTGTCGCGGTTCCGATGGCGGCGGTTCTGACTGCCGCGATCCGGGCGTTGTAGGCCGCCACCAGGTCTTGCACGCGCTGCAGGTCGTCGAGATCCGCCGCCGCCGGCCGCGTTTCGGCGTCGGGCCAGTATTCGACGATGGCCTCTTTCATGGTGACTTGCCGCAGCTTCCCGAAATCAATCTTGTGGCCGCAGTATTCGACTTCAGTGTTGCCGTCGTGGACCGCCGCCGCGACGTCGCGCAGCAGCTCGCCGCTCAGCGCCATGAGGTCCTTGTAATCGCTGTAGGCCTGGTAGAACTCCAGCATCGTGAACTCGGGGTTGTGATGCGTCGAGACCCCTTCGTTGCGGAAATTGCGGTTGATCTCGTAGACCCGCTCCAGCCCGCCGACGATCAGGCGCTTGAGGTAGAGCTCGGGCGCGATGCGCAGGAATAGATCAACGTCGAGTGCGTTGTGATGCGTCTGAAAGGGCCGCGCCAGGGCGCCGCCGTGAATCGGCTGCATCATCGGCGTCTCGACCTCGATGTAGCCCCTTTTTTCCAGGGATTGCCGCAGCGCCGAGATCACCTTGTTGCGCAGGATGAAGACGCGGCGCACCTCGGGGTTGACGATCAGGTCGAGGTAGCGCTGCCGGTAGCGAATTTCGACGTCCTGCAAGCCGTGCCATTTTTCGGGCATCGGCAGGATCGCTTTCGACAGGAATTCGAGCTTTTCGGCGCGGACCGTCAGCTCGTTGGTCTTGGTGCGGAATAGGTAGCCTTCGACGCCGATCACGTCACCGGCGTCGAGCGACTTGTAGAGCGCGAACGAAGACTCGGGAACCTCGTCCTTACGCACGTACACCTGCAAGCGCTCGCCGCCCTGCGCGATGTGGCAAAAGCCGGCCTTGCCCTGCCGCCGGATGGTCATCAGCCGCCCGCAGACGCGTACGGCGACCTTGTTGCTCTCCAGCTCCTCGCCGCTGATCTCGTGGTAGTCGGCGACGATGCGGCCGAGCGTGTGGGTGTAGTCGAATTTGCGCGGATAAGCCGCAAAACCCAGCTCCTCGATCTCGTGAATCTTGCGGTAGCGCTGCTCGAAAAGTTGATCTTCCAGCGACAAACAGGTAACTCCTGGGGAACAGACAGTCCTTCATTATAGAGTGGGACCCGCCGATTAGAGGGTTGGGAGGCGGCCGGGCGGGCGTGGCGGAGCGCGGAACGCCGGCGGGATGCCGGCGCCGCCGGCCGCGGGTCCGCGCCACCAACGCGGGCGGGCGCTTCATGCTAGTCTGACGATTCACACCGTCTTACGGAGGAAAGAAGTTCTGTCGGATCACGCTTTGCAAGTCATCCCCCTGGGGGGCCTGGGCGAGTTTGGGATGAACATGCTCGCCCTGCGCTCGGGCGACGACATCCTGGTCATCGACGCCGGAGTGCTGTTCCCGGGCGCGGAACTGCTGGGGGTCGATGTCGTCGTCCCCGACGTCAGCTATCTGCTCGACAACCGCGAGCACGTGCGCGGGCTGGTTGTAACGCACTGCCATGAAGACCACATGGGGGCGGTGCCTTACGTGTTGTCTCAGATCAACATCCCGATCTATACCGCCGGCTTCACGCAGGCTATGATCGGGCGGCGTCTGCAGGAATACGACCTCAAGGAGCCGCCGGTCATTCACGAGGTGAAGCCCAAAGACCGCGTCAAGCTGGGCTGCTTCACCGTCGAGTTCATCCACGTTACTCACAGCACGGTCGACACGCTGGCGCTGGCGATCGATACCCCGGCCGGGGTGGTCATCCATACTTCGGATTTCAAGATCGACCCCACGCCGGTGGACAGCAAACTGTTCGACCTGCACACCTTCGCCGACTACGGCAAGCGCGGCGTGCTGCTGCTGATGTCGGACTCGACCAACGTCGACCGGGAAGGCTTCACGCCTTCCGAACGCGTCGTGCGGCCGGCTCTCGAAGACATCTTCACGCGCACCAAGGCCGGCCTGTTTTTCACCTGCTTCGCCTCGGCGACGCATCGCGTGCAGCAGATCGTCGATCTGTCGATCGAGCACGGCCGGCGCGTGGCGCTGATCGGCCGCAGCCTGGTCACGGCGAGCGAGCTGGCGCACGATCTGGGTCTGTTGAACGTCCCCGACGGCACCTTGATCCGCCCGCAGGATCTCGACCGCATGCGCTCGTCGGAGTGCACGGTGATCATTTCCGGCACACAGGGCGAGCCGCTCTCCTCGCTTTCGCAGGCGGCGGTGGGCAAGCAGCGCTTCGCCACCATCGATCCGGGCGACACCGTCGTGTTCAGCGCGCGGCTGATTCCAGGCAACGAGAAGCGCGTTTACCGCCTGATCGACCACCTCTACCGGCGCGGCGCCAATGTGCTCTACGGCAGTCGCACGCCGGCGATCCATGTCTCGGGGCACGCCAGCCGCGGCGAGCTACAGCTCATGCTCAACCTGCTGCGGCCGCGCTATTTCGTTCCGCTGCACGGCGAATACCGGCAGCTTTCGCAACACGCCGCGCTGGTCGAGCCGATGCGCGAGGCCGGCGTCGAGGAAGCCTTCATCCTGCAGAGCGGCGACGTGCTCGAGCTCGACGGCAAGGGCGCGCGGCGGCTCGATCCCGTGCGGGTCGGGCGCGTCTGCATCGACGCCGGCACCGGCGACGAGATCCTGGAGGAGATGGTCATCCGCGACCGCCGCCACCTCTCTGAACATGGCGTGATCGTGCCGATCATCGCCCTCAACAGCCACACCGGCGAGCTCGAGAGCGGCCCCGAGATCGTCACCCGCGGCTTCGTGGTCGGCGAAGGCGGCCCCGACCTGATCGAGGGCGCCCGCGCCGCCATCATCAAAACGCTCGAAAACTCCAGTGGCGAGGAAAAGACCGACTGGAGCGTGATGGAAGAGAAAATCCGCACCGACCTGCGGCGCTATTTGAACCGCGTGACCTCGCGGCAGAGCCGGCCCCTGATTTTGCCGGTGATTCTGGAGACGTAAAGAGGCGGTTGAGAAGCTATGTTCGGGCCCGGCAAACGTGCCCGTTGGGGACAGGCACGCCGGCGCCGGACGAGGACCCGGGTCACAGGCAGCTACGCGGGGATTGCGGGCGGTGGCACGAAGTCCGCCGAGAGGCGCGGCGCGGTTACTCGATGCTGGCTGGCCGCCCGCCAGCTTTCATCTGCACCCAGGCGCCCCATAGCGCCAGCAGCGCCACCGCTAACAGAATCGCGCCGTCGCGGAGCTGGTCGGGGCCGTTGAATCGGTAGTCGGTTCGCGTTGCGGCGCAAATCAGCAGCGCCACCACCAGCAAATTCCACAAGACCATCAGCAGCCGTAGCGGTTTGGCTGGCAGCAACGCCAGCACCACTGCGACCAGGGCGAACAGACCCAAGCCCATCAGCGTCCACTTCAGGGCTTCGCCTTCCACGGCGGGGACCAGCGGGAAATGGATGTCCTCCCCGGCCAGCGAACCCAGGAAACCTACGCCAAAGAGGAAAAAACCGGCGGCAATGTTGAAGACGAAAGCCAGCAGACGGAGCAGGCCTCGAAGCATACTCATGTTTCTAAATCCAAGTAAAACAGAACGATCCTGCATTGTACCCCTATCGGGCCGTTGGCTGCAGGCGACTCTATACTGGATCTATATGGTTTTGACGCGCCGGACGGGCCGGCTCGCCGCGTTCGCGTTGTTGCTCGCGCTGTTGCTCGGGCGGACATCGTGGGCGATCGAGCACGAGCCTGCCGCGGACTACCGTCAGCGGCGGGAGGCGCTGGCCACTGGCCACGCCGACGGCGTCGTGCTGCTATTCGGTTACAACGAGCAGGAGGGCCAGTTCACGCGCTCGCCGTTCCGCCAGGAGAACAACTTTTACTACCTCAGCGGATGGAACGAGCCGGGGGCCGCGCTCTGCCTGCTGGGCAAAGGCGAGGCAGGCGCGTACCGCGAGATTCTGTTCGTGCCGAGCCGCGATCCCGAACACGAGGCCTGGACCGGACCGCGGCTGGATCCCGGCGATGCCGGCGCGCCGGAGCTGACCGGTTTCAGCGAGGTACGCGATCTCAAGGAAATGCCGGCGATCGTCTCCGCAGCCCTGGAAAGCCGGCCGCGGGTCTACACGCTGCTGCCGCGGGACGTACCGGGCTTTGAGCAGCCGCCCGAGCCCGACCGCGCCGCGCAGTTCGAAACACTCGCGCCCGGCTATCCGCGAGCGAGCCTCCGGGACGCGCTCGACGCCATGCGGCAAATCAAGTCGGAGGGCGAAATCAGGCTGATCCGCCACGCCACCGACGCCAGCGTAGCGGCGCACCGGGCCGCTTTGGCCCGCATCGCGCCGGGCGCTTACGAATATCAAATCGCCGCAACCATGCTCGGGGTGATGATGAACCTGGGCTGCCTGCGCCCCGCCTATACCCCGATCGTCGGCAGCGGACCCGACTCCACGGTGCTGCACTATTCGGAGGGCACCCGCCGCATGCGGGCCGGCGAGCTGGTCGTGATGGACGTCGGCGGCGAGTACGGCCACTACGCCACCGACATCACGCGCACCGCGCCGGTCGACGGCCGCTTCACGGCGCGCCAGCGGGAAATCTACGAGATCGTGCTGGGCGCGCAACAGGCCGCTCTCGACGCCATTGGTCCCGGGATGACTCTGGGCGGGCACGGCGAAAAGAGCCTTACCGAGATCGTTCGCGCGTATTTCGACTCGCACGGCAGCGACCGGGAAGGGCACCCTCTGGGGCGCTACTTCATCCATGGGCTGGGCCATCATGTCGGGCTCGAAGTGCACGACCCCGGAGACGCCGGCGAGCCCCTGCAGCCCGGGATGGTGGTTACAGTCGAGCCGGGGCTCTATCTGCCCGAGGAAAACCTCGGCGTGCGGATCGAAGACATGGTCTTGATCACCGCCGACGGCGCGGAGGTGCTCAGCATAGACTTGCCTCGGGCGCCGGAGGAAATCGAGCGGCTGATGCACGCGGCGCCGGCAACGTCAGCGGGCGGCGCCGGCGAATTGCGAAATCCGTAGCGGCTTGTGGGGCGCGGATGGATGACCCAGATCCGCAGCTCGCGGGAGAGGCTCCCCGCAGGTCGACCCTTCAAGCGCGGGGCTCGCTGTCTCACCCAGGAAACAGTTGAGGAATCGGCCAGGCTGTTGGGTTGGCCGCCGATCTGGGAAAAACGCCCAGCCCTGCGCTACTTTTTCAGCCGGAACATCATGTCTTTCATGGCGCGGCCGAAGTCGCGGGGCAGGGTGATCGAATATTCCAGGCCTTGGACGGTCCGCAAGACGCTGCTGATGGTGTCGCGCCAGGGAAATGCGCGCGGGTTGCGGTCGTAAATGAGGTAGAAGACCGGGCAGGTGACGTGATCGCTGCGGCCCAGCAACTCGCCGGAGATTTTCTTCTCCAGCACCAGCTTCGGCCCCACGAAGATGATCGCGTCGGGCTGTGGATCCGAAGCCCGCAGGTGTTCGCGCAGCAGATCGCCGAGAAACCGCATGCCGCTTTCTTCGTCGCGCAACTGCTGGACGTCCACCGTCCCGCCCTCGATCGATTCCACCGAGCTGCCCAGTCCCGGGAAATCGATCCGCGTGGCGTTTTCCTGGTCGAAGATGACGCGTTCCTCTTGCATGTTGAAGGCGACGACGCTGAAGGTGCCGATCTGCGGCTCGCGCGAGATGGCGCGCAGAATCGAGACGATGTTCTCGACGTCGTAGGGCCGCAACTGGACGTCATGCGGGTCGGTCGGCGTGAAGTTGACCAGCAGCTTGACGTGTAACAGCGACTGCACGGCGGCGCGCCGCACCGGCGGCTCTTCCAGAAAAACGTCGTCGCGCCGGCTGCCGATGGTGTTCGCCATCGGGGTAGCGGCCAGTTCCTCGAATTCGTCGGTGGCGGAGGTTTCGATCTGCCAGTGGGCGGAACAGACGCGCTCGGCGCGGTCCCGCATCAGCCAATCCACCCGATAGCGCCCGGGCCCCAGCGTATATTGGCCGGGCAGCGAGGTCTCCCCCTTGGCTTGCTCTTCAACCTTGGGAACCGTGAAGCGGTCGACAAAGTAACGCGGCTGCTGGTCGCCGCCCAGAGGGGTGATCCGGAACAGAACCCGCAGCGAATCTCCGTCGCCGGCCACCGAAGCCAGCGGGACGTTCGCCACGTACCCCGCCTGGTATTGCAGGTCGAAACCCAGCCGCGGGTCAAGCGGCTGCACCGTGCACGGCAAATCTTTGCGGGTATCGTCGGCGGAAAGCACCGCCATGTCGCTAGTAACGATCCGGATCTCGCCGCCGCCGACGGCCGACTGCAACTGCGTCTGCGCCTGGCAGAGGCTGAAGGTGTAGAGCGCGGCTAAGGCAACGGCAAATCTCGACGATCTCAACATGACTACGATCGTATCGATGGGGGGGATTATATCACTGCTTCTATTTTGTTCCAACAAGAACGCCACTGGGGAAGAATTTCTCCAATAAGATCACGTCCGCGTAACCACTGTTTCATCGTATCGGCAGATCCGGTCCAAGTATGGTTGTGTCCCGTACCAAAGGCAATCGGACGGATTCTGGATTCGGAGTACTGTTCCACCCTAGCTGGGTTCGGCGAGATCGGGCTGGCATCAAGTTGTTGCCAGCGCCTTGACTGCCTGGTTTGCCGCGCCGGGAAGTCAGCTCGGGCAACCCACCTACTCGTGGTGAGTATCCAGGTCCGGTTGTCATAGCAAAACGGCCTGGCGCTTCCGCGACACGGGTCCGGGACGGGTAGGCCAAGCCCGCGTCCACGACTTGCCTCGGCGGCGAGCGGGCACCTCGACGCGACACCGGCGTCGCCCGCCGCAGGCCCGCGCCAGGAACGGTTCGAGCCGGTTTTGTTTGCCACGAGAAGGCTTTTGCAGCTTGACAAATGGCGAACAAAAGGCGAACATAAAGACATGCTGTTCGCAACGCAGCAGACCGACAAACTGGTTGGAATCGCGCGCCTGGCTCAACAAAGCAAGCTGCTGCGCGCCAAAAGCGAGGTGGAGTATTTCGAGATCCCCACCCGCGGCGTTCTCAACCGTTGCAGCAATCCGCGCATGCCGTTCCGGTGGACGATCAATCCCTACCGCGGCTGTGAGTTTGGGTGCAAATACTGCTACGCCCGCTACACCCACGAGTTCATGGGCCTCGAAGACGGGCTGCTGTTCGAACAGAAAATCTATGCCAAGCAGAACGCGGCGTGGACACTGCGCGAGGAGCTGCGCCGACACCGGCAGGGTTCGATCGCGATCGGCACCAGCACCGACCCCTATCAGCCGGCCGAGCGCCGTTTCGAGGTAACGCGCTCGATTCTGGAGGTGTTCGCCGCCGAGCGCGGCCGTTCGCTGTCGATCACCACCAAGTCCGACCTGGTGGTGCGTGACCTCGATCTATTGGAAATCATTCGCCGTCGCAACGTACTCCACATCCAGCTCACCGTGACGACGACGGATGCCGCGCTGGCGCGCAAGCTCGAGCCGCTGGCGCCGCGTCCCGATCTACGGTTGGAAGCGGTGCGGCGGCTGGCGCAGGCAGGCATTTCGGCCGGCGTGAACGCCAACCCGATCATGCCGATGCTGACCGACAGCCTGGAAAACCTGGACGCACTGGCCGTCGCCGCCCAAGCCGCCGGCGCCCGCTATTTCGGAGGCGGCACGCTCTTTCTGATGCCTTCGGCCCAAGCGCAATTCTTTCCGTTCCTCGAGGCGGAGTTTCCCGAGCTGGCGGAGCGCTACCGCCGACGCTATTTTCAGAACCCCTATCTGCGGGGCGAATATGCCAAGCTCATCCGGGAGCGTGTCGAACAGGTAAGGGCCAACCACCAACTGGCGTCGTCGCCGCAGCCCTATCAGCCCGAGGAATGGGCCGCCGAGCCCCAACGAAAGCTTTTCGGATAGGCCCGCGATCCGGCCGACGGCGGGATACGACCGATCCCCAGGCAAAATGCCAAACGGACCGCGGCCAAAGCGGGAAAACAAACAACAGAGCCGCAGGCGTAAGCCGGTGGGCCGCCCACACAAATCCGGGGCGAGCCGCACCCATGCAATCGGAGCGCCTGGGCAACCCGTGCCTAAACGCCCCGCTCCACCGATGACCCAGCCACCTTTCCCAGCCTGGCAGCCAACCCCGCATCCCTAGGGCCGTGGCCGGGGTGATCAGCACCCGCGGGGTCTCACTCTAAACCGCCGACGGCCCTTCCCCCGTCACTTCCTGCTCCAGCCAGGCCAAATAGTTGGGTGAGCCGTCGATGATCGGCGCCACGATCAGCTCCGGCAGGTCGTAGGGATGCAGCTTTTCGAGCTCCAGGCGGAGTGGATCGACTAGGCCACGGGCCGTCTTGATGATCAGCAGGAACTCCGCGTCGTTCTCAATCTTCCCCTTCCAGCGATAGTAAGAACGTACCCCGGGCACGACGTTAACGCATGCCGCCAGCCGCGCCTCGATCAGCCGCTGCGCGATACTCGCTGCGTCCTCGGCTTGGCCGCATGTGGTGTAGACGATTACTTTATCGGTCATGTCCGTTCTCCCCTGTGTGCGCCTCTCCCCTGCTTGTGCTGCTCGCCGAGGCGGCGTCCCAACCCCGGGCGGGGGCGCGCCTCTCCTGGCCCCGCGGTAGCGCCAAAGGCCGAAAATCCACTATAGTTTCATGCATGGGCCGACAATCGAAAGGGCTCGCGGGACGGCGCTGGGTTTTCTACCTGCTCGCCGGCTGCGGGATGTTTCTGTGGTTCCAGCGGTCCGGCATTCCCACGGTCGTGGAGTTGCGGGACGCCTGGCGGCAGGAGCACGTTCGCGAACAGAAAATTCAGGCGATCCGCGAGGAAAACGAAAACATCGAGGAAAGCATTAAGGAACTCGGCCCCGACGGGCGCGAGGTGGAAAAGCTGGCCCGCCAGGAACTGGGGCTCGCCAAGCCCGGCCAAACGGTCATCAAAATCCCCGATAAGAAGTAGCCTTCCCGCCCCCTACCGCACGACTCCTTCCAACGGGCTGCTCGCCGTGGCATAGAGTTTTTTCGGCATGCGGCCCGCCTCGAACGACAGCCGTCCCGCCTCCACGGCCAGTTTCATGGACAACGCCATCTTTTCAGGCTCGTTGGCCTGCGCGATCGCGGTATTCATCAACACCCCGTCGAAGCCCAGCTCCAGGGCCACGGCGGCGTCGGAGGCCGTGCCGACCCCGGCGTCGACGATCAACGGCACGCTGCTGATCATCTCGCGCAGGATGCGCAGGTTGTTCACGTTCTGAATGCCCAGGCCCGAGCCGATCGGCGCGCCCAGCGGCATCACCGCGGCCGCCCCGGCATCGATCAGACGGCGGGCGTTCACCAGGTCGTCGTTGGTATAGGGCAGCACCACGAAGCCTTCCTTGGCCAGCAGGCGCGTTGCTTCGACCAGGCCCTGATTGTCGGGGAACAGCGTCTTTTCGTCGCCGATCACCTCCAGCTTGACCCAGTTGGAAAGCCCCGCCTCGCGGCCCAACCGCGCCACCCGCACCGCGTCGTCGGCGTTGTAGCAGCCGGCCGTGTTCGGCAGGATGAACATGCGCTGGCGGTCGATGTAATCGAGCAGCGACTCGCCGGAGGTGTCGTTGAGGTCCACGCGCCGCACCGCGACGGTTACGCAGTCGGCGCCCGACGCCTCGTGGCAGCGCTTCATTTCGTGGAAGCTGCGATATTTGCCGGTTCCAACGATCAGCCGGGAAGCAAACTCGCGATCGGCAATTTTCAGGCCCATGATTCGATTCTAGGTCTTAGCGAGGGAGCGCCGCAAACCGACAGCGCCCGGGCTGGGTCAAAGGAACCCACGGCGGGCGCGTGACGGTGGCGCGGGCGGCCGCCCGGCGGCGTCGGCATACACGCCAACGCCTGAAGTTTGGCCCTATAGACTTGGGACACACAATCCTGTCTGTCCTCTGGGTTTTCCCCCTTCTGAAGGTAGGGACAGGCGCCGTCACCTGTCTCCGCCCCGGCCGCCGCGGTTGTGTCCTGAGTCAAAATGCAAGACCAGGAGGGCCTCCGCTTCGCTGTGGCCGACAGGCGAGAGCGCCTGTCTCTACCCCGTAGCCGCGCGTGGGCCTCCCTGCTATGCTTTCATTCGGAGCTAACCGTGATTCCTCTAGTGCGACTGCACCACGTTTCGTTTGCGATTCGGGATCTGGACGCTTCCAAGCGCTTCTTCGGCGGCGTTTTGGGTTTACCCGAGATCGAGCGGCCCAACTTCAACTTCGCGGGCGCCTGGTATGCGCTAGGCGACCGCCAGCTACACCTGATCGTGCAGGCGGGGGCGGGCCGCGAGGCGGCCGAACGCATCAGCCGTTCCGACCACATGGCGCTCGAGGTCGGCAGCGTCGATACCGTCAAGACCGCGCTGCAGGGCGCCGGCATCGAATACGGTGAAGGCAGCAACCAGGCGCTGGGGATGGACCAGATCTTCTGCCGCGATCCCGACGGCCATGTGATCGAGTTCGTCCAGTACCGCTGAGGCCGGAGGCGCCGGCCGGCGGTTATTGTGAAACTTTCCCGCCGTTGCGGCGGTCTGAATCTGCAGGGTCGCTTTTCACGCGCAGCAGCATGACGGTCGGCATCGTTTCCCGGCGGGAACGTCGGGCCAACGTCATTGTTTGCGGCGGCGAGTCCCAGAGAGGCTGAAAACACGGGCTCCATCCCCGAAAAGCATCCGGGCAGGTCCCTTCCGGGGCCGGTCCCAACCCGCATCCGCCACGGCCAAAATACCAAGCCGTTCGAGGAGAATTCATGCACAAAGCCGTTATCGCCATGCTGCTGTTGATGTTCGCCGCCATGCCGGTTTTCGGACAAGGAGCCGAAATCGGCGTCACGGTCGGCTGGAGCAATTTCACCAAGAACACCATTGGAGTGGATAGCTCCGGGGCCGACTACACGCTCGACAACGGCATTCGCATCGGCAGCCGCATGGACATTAACAGCGGCACTTTCATTGGGCACGAGTTTTCCTACGCCTGGCAGCGCAGCAAGCTGAACATTCAGGGGCAGGAATACGGCAGCATGTCGATCCACAACATCTACTACAACTTTCTGCTGCACGCCACGCCCGAAGGCAGCGTGGTGCGGCCGTTTATCACCGGCGGCGCCGGGGTTTCGGTGTTCAACCCGCCGGGCGCCTCCTCATTTTCCGGCTACGGCGACAACAAGTTCGGGTACAACTACGGCGCGGGGTTGAAGTTCAAGGTCACCGACACCTACGGCGTCCGGCTCGACGTCCGCGACTACGTGACCGGCAAACCCTTTGACCTGCCGAACAACGATGGCCGCCTCCACAACCTGGAGATCTCGGCGGGCTTTTCGTTGCTGTTCTGAGCCCGGTTTTGTTGGCTCGGATCTCCGTGCCGCTAGCCCGGCTTGCCCCATTCACAGCATTGTTTCGGTCTCGAAGTCCCATGGATCTCGGAGGCATCGCGCCAGACACAGGAAGGCGTGCCAGCCACAGCGATAACACCGGTCCCCTGGGCTCAAAAGCAGAGAGCACACCCACCAGCCGCCGGCGAGGCGACCGATGCATGTGCTCTCTTTCTGGAACTTACTACTGGAGAGACATGACCCAGAGCGATGAGGCCCCGCGGTCAAACACAACGTTTTGCGTGGGGCGCGGCGGACCCGCTCAAATCAACCCCAGGGTGCGCCTTAGCAACGGCGCCGCTCGCAATCGTTAGTAGCTACTGACGGCTTTGGACTCGTCGGTAAAGCTGTCGAAGACCGTGTAGAGCTTGGTGATCTGGAGCAGGTCGTCCACCTTCTTCTGAACGTTCAACAGTTTGACCTTGGCGCCCTGATTGGCTGCCGTCGTGTAGCTCGATACCAACTCGCCCAGCCCGGAGCTGTCGATGTAGGTCACGTCGCCCAGGTTCAACAGAATCTTCTTGTTGCCTTTGCTGAGCAGATCACGGACCGTATCGCGCAGTTTGCCCGAGGCTTCGCCGAGCGTGATGCGACCGCTGAGATCGACGATCACGACCCCGTCCACTTCGCGCATGCTCGTTGAGAGACTCACTTCCTACTCCTCCTTGTGCTGATTCCCCTCGCCGGCTTTTGATCCACCGAACTTCACCATAACGATTTCAGTGCCGGTGGGCTCGGCCGGATGGATGTCAACTTGATCCACAAAGGCGCGGATCAACAGCAAGCCACGACCCGATCCCCGCAGGATGTTCTCCCGCGACAGAGGATCGGGCACTTCGGTCGGGTTGAAACCCGAACCTTCGTCTCGCACGGTAACCGTGATCCTGTCGGGACCAACAACCACCGAAAAGCGGACGTGTTTTTCTTTGCTATAGCCGTTGCCGTGGACGATGGCATTGACCATCGATTCCCGGGCGGCCATGCCCAGGTGTTCCACCTGTTCGGCGGAGAAACCGTATTGCTCGGCCAAACGCTGGACGATCAACTCGGCTGCATCGGCGCTGTCCAGGCTGCTGCCAAGCTCCAGATGCAGCTCTCTGACTTCCTGCATGGGTGATGCAAGTCGGTCGTACCGGCCCCCTTGCCGCAAAGGAATACGAAACAATCGCACACCGTCCGCTGCAAAGTCAAGGCGGGAAAGGCTGTTACGGGGGCGCTACAATCGAGCGCTGGGGCCGAAAAGCCCGCCAGAGCGCGGTTCCGGGGAAACCGACCCGCTGTGAGTCCGCCGCGGAGGTGGCGCGCCGATGGGTTTTGCCGTACACGGCACCTCGCGCCGCCTCCGCCGACCGGCCCAACATTTGGAGGACCCGCACCGGTGGCGCGGGCCTCTGGGCGGCGGCAAAAGGAAACGGATCGACCGCATGTACGACGTCATCCTCATCGGCGCCGGCCACAACGGGCTGGTCTGCGCCGCCATGCTGGCCAAGGCCGGGTTGCGCACGCTCGTGCTCGAGCGGCGGGAGATCGTGGGCGGCGCCTGTGTCACCGAGGAGACCTTTCCCGGGTTCCGCTTTTCCACCGCGGCCTATCTGGTGAGCCTGCTGCAGCAACGCGTGGTCGACGAACTGGAACTAGAACGCTTCGGCTATCGCGTCGACCCGAAAGATCCGGCGTTCTTCACGGCCTATCCCGACGGCCGCACGCTCACGATGTGGCGCGACCAGCGCCGCACCGTCGAGGAGATCGCCAAGTTCTCCAGGGCCGACGCCCAGGCCTACCCGGCCTACAGCGAGTTCGTCGACCGGCTGGCGCGGGTCGTCGAGCCGCTGCTGTTCCGCGTTCCGCCGGCCGTTCCGCCGCGCTCGGCCGGGGAGTATCTGGATCTGGGCAAACTCGCCCTGCAGCTCAAGGGGCTCGACCGCCCGCAACTGGGTGGGTTGATCAAGATGCTCGGCCAGAGCGCCCATGAATTTCTGTCGGAATGGTTCGAGTCGGAAGCGATGCGAGCCACGCTGGCCACCGACGGCGTCATCGGAGCCAACGGCGGGCCGATGTCGCCGGGGACCGCCTACGTGCTGCTGCATCACTATATGGGCGGCGTCGATGGCGTACGCGGGCTGTGGGGCTTCGTGCGCGGCGGTATGGGTGCGCTCACCCGCGCCATGGCCGACTCGGCTCGCAGCCGCGGCGCCGAGATTCGCACCGCGGCGGCCGTGTCCCGCGTGGATATCCACAATGGCGTGGCCCGCGGCGTGGTGCTGGAGAGCGGCGAAGCGATTCGCGCCCGCGTCGTGCTTTCGAACGGTGACCCCAAGCGCACGTTTCTCGAATGGGTGGGCGAGCCTCACTTGGAACCGTCGTTCGCCGAGGCCATCCGCCGCTACCGCTCGGAAGGCACCTCTTTGAAAATCAACCTGGCGCTCGACGCCCTGCCCGATTTCAAAGCGATGCCGGGGCCGGGCCCGCACCACGGCGCGACGATGCACATCTGCCCGACCATCGAATACATGGAACGCGCCTGGGACGACGCCAAATACGGCCGCCCGTCGCAGCGGCCGATCATCGAGATGACGCTGCCGACCTACTACGACCCCTCGCTCGCGCCGCCGGGCAAGCACGTGATGGGCATTTTTGTGCAGTACGCGCCCTATACGCTGAGCGAAGGGACCTGGGACGAACTCGGCGAGCCGTTCGCGGACCGCGTACTCGATTGCATCGCCGAATATGCCCCGAACATCCGCTCAATCGTGCTGCACCGCCAGGTGCTGACCCCACTCGACATCGAGCGCCGCTTCGGCATGACCGGCGGCAACATCTTCCACGGCGGCATGGGGCTCGACCAACTGTTTTTCGCGCGCCCGGTGCTGGGCTGGGCGCAGTATCGCACTCCGATCCGGAACCTTTATCTATGCGGCTCAGGCGCGCACCCGGGAGGAGGCGTCATCGGCGCGGCGGGGTATAACGCGGCCGGGTGTGTTTTGAAGGATTGGAAGCGTTGAGAGGCGCGCGCGGCTCGGATTTGTCAGCCGCGGCCTGCTTCCGCGGCACGCGCTCTCAAATGCGTTGAGTTCGGACAAACCTCAGTCGGTAGCGCTGGTGTGATCGTGAATGATGCGCCAGCCGTCGGTCCCCTTGCGCATCACCAGCGTAAAAATGCCCGCCTTGTCGCCGCCCCACTGGGCATCCCGCGTCAGGTGAAAACGGCCGGTGACGATCGCCAGCTCGGGCGTCAGTGGCCGCGTTTCGAGTTCCGAAAACGTGGTCTTGCCCATGTGTTGCGCGTCGGGATAAACGCGGCGATAGCGACCGAGCAAAGCCGCGGTTCCCTTCGAAACTTCGGTTCCCACGAACGTCGTGTCGGGCGATTGCTCGTAACATTGCACGAAGGCCTCGAGATCGCCGCGGTTCCAATCGTCGGCGGATTTCTCGATCACCGCGAGGATCTCGCGGTAGACTGCTGGGCCGTCGCCAAGGCCGGGCTCAGCGCCGCAAACAGGAGAAGCACTGCGGACGGGCTTGCCAGACGTACTTTCATCCGAACCTCCCTGGAGTTGCCTGCGGGCGTCATTCCGGACCCGCCAGCCGGGACAGCGGCGCCGGTACAATCGGCGGCCGTACGGATTCGGCACGCCACCCCAACAAAAACTCGACGGCCGGGCCGCACACACGCCCCTGGCAGGGGCCCATGCCGCAGCGGGTCTGCAGCTTGGCCGCTCGCCAGGACTCCTGTTCCCGCAAGCGCCCGAAAGCGGACATCCTCACAACGGCAGACCAGCGTTTCGGCTTGCGGTAGCGTCTTCAACTCGGGACGCAATGCGAACGCGCGGTCGAGAGACGTTTGGAAGCGCCGCGCGCGGGCTCGCTGGGGGAGAATCGCCGGAACGCGCGCTTGTTCGCCGGCGGCGGCCCAGCCGGCGATCTGCCCTTCCGCCAACGCCAGATCGAGTCCGCCGACGCCGGTCGTCTCACCGGCGCAAAACACGCGCGAGACGCTGGTCCGCTGCCATTCGTCGATCTCGACCGCTCCATCGCGGATTGCGCATCCCAGCAGGGACGGCAGTTCCAGGTTGGGCACCAGGCCGAAACCGCAAGCCAGGTAGTCGCAGTCCTGCTCCCAGCGCTTGCGGCCGTCAGTGAAGGTCACACGCTCGAGCCGGCCATCGCCTTCGGCCGCCAACGGCCAACAGCCGGTGCGATAGCGGGTTCCGGCGAGTTGCCCGCGCAGGCGCATGGCTTCGCGCAGTTTCGCGGGCTCGCCAAGCAGATCGACCGCGAAGCGGGCCAGGCGCGAGTAGGGGGCTTGCTCGGCGACACAAACGACGCGCGCGCCCCGCTTGTGGAGGTACGCCGCCACGGCCAGCAGCAGCGGCCCGCTGCCGGCGACCGCGACGCGGCGCCCTTGGATCGGCAGACCGCCCTTGACGAGAGCCTGCAGACCCCCCGCGCCCATCACGTTCGGGAGCGTCCATCCCGCAAAAGGCAGGAAGCGTTCGCGCGCGCCGGTCGCCAGGATCAACGACCCGTAGCCGACCTCGAAAAACTCCTCGTCGCGATCCACCAGCAACACCCCGGTCGCGGACTCATCCACAACCGAAGCGCCGCACAACAGCTCGGCGCGGCTGCGGCGCAGGCGGTCGAGCCAATAAGACGCTTGTGGCGAAGTGGAGCGGCGGCTTTCACCCCGCCAGATCTGTCCGCCAGGAGTCGGGTTGTCGTCGATGAGCGCCGTGCGGCGCCCGGCCTCGGAGGCACAACAGGCCGCGGCGATGCCGGCCGGGCCGGCCCCCACCACCACGACCTCAAACGATTTTTCGGGCATCGCTCCACACTTGCATGCCGGGCCGGCAAGGCGTCTGGCAGGCGCGGCGGTGCGCGCGGCCGTCAATCGTCACGCGGCATTCGAAACAGATTCCCATGCCGCACAACGGGCCGCGCGGCTCGCCGCTCACCGAGACGCGATAGGCGGCCTCCCCGGCGAGCGCGAGCGCGCTGGAGACCATGTCGCCTTCGGTCACGCGGACGACTTTGCCGTTGATTTCGACCGTGATGGCTTCAGGCATGGGGCAATTTGTGAGCTCGGCCGGCTGTACGTTGGTCTCAATTCCCGAAGGCTTCCATCCAGCGCCGCGTCGTCTCGTAGTCCGCGACGCCATCGGTATTGCCCACGCGCTGGATGCCGTGCGCGGCGACGGCATTCCCCAACCGTGCCGATTCGCGCAGGCTGAACCCGCGGCACAGGCCCGCCAGAAATCCGCCGCAAAAGCAATCGCCCGCGCCGGTAGTGTCCACGGCCGGCACCGCGTAGGCGGGCGAGCGAAACTCGTCGTCCTGCGTGAACACGGCGCAGCCGCGGTCGCCCATTTTGAGCACCACGTTCTGGACACCGCGGTCGAGGAAGAACACACCGACCGCCTCGGGCTCCTCCAGGCCGCACAGCATCTGCGCTTCCTGGGCGTTCAAAAACAAGAATTCGAGCAGCGGGCACAGCGGCCCGAGATCGTCGAGCCAGCGCCCCGACGTATCCCAATCGACGTCGAGGGAAGTCCGCAGGCCGGCTTGCCGCGCGCCCTCCAGCACCTCGCGCGCCTGCGTGCGCAGCTTGGGAAGACAAAAAATGCTCGCGTAGTGGAAGAAGGAGTAGCCGCGGACCAGCTTGGCGGCAAAAGGGATGTCGGCAGCCTGAAAGCGGCCACAGGCGCCGAGGTCATGAAAGAACAGCCGCTCTCCCTCGGGATGCACCATGCCGACCGTGGCGGCCGTGGCGGTGTCCCCAAGGACTTGTAGTGTCGACACATCGACGCCGGCCGAACGCAGCCGTTCGCTGATGTACATTCCCGCCGGGTCGCTGCCGATGGCGCCGGCCAGCATGGACGGCACGCCCATCCGGGCCACGGCATAGGCCGAGCCCGCGCCATTCCCGCCCAGGTGCGCCGAGATCGACTCGACGTAGGTGGTTGTGCCCCAGGGCGGCATCCCGCCCACCGGACGAACCAGCGTGTCGAGAACAACGTTCCCGGTGCAATAGACCCCAGACAACATGGTAAGCAGGCCGTTATCCCACGCCGCACCGCCGCTGTCAACTATCCGCCTTGGCGGGTGGCCGAGGCCCCCCGGAGGTTCCACCTACATCTGGTAGAGCATCAGGTAGACGATGACGCCGGTCACCGAGACGTACATCCACAACGGCCAGGTCCAGCGCGCGATCCGCCGGTGCTCGGCAAATCGCTGCCGCCAGGCCCGATACAACGTGATCAACGCCAGCGGCACAATCGTCACCGCCAGGGTCACGTGCGTGATCAGGATAGTGAAGTACACGGGACGCACCCAGCCCGTTTTTTGGAACGGAACCGAACCCACGTGGTAGTGATAGACGAGATAGCACGTCAGAAACGCGCACGAGCAAACGAACGCCAGAATCATGCAAAGGCGGTGGCGCGGGATCTGGCGGCGGCGGATGAAGTAATAGCCAAACGCCAGAAAAACCGTGCTCATCGAGTTCAGCGTGGCGTTTACCGCGGGAAGGTCTCTGATTTCCATGAGGGGACGACTCGGGATGCAGCAACGCGGCGGGCAGGTCCGCCGTGCAAGGGCTCCAGCGGCACAGGCAACGGGTGCCCCAGCTCTCCAGCGTACAGGATTTGCAGGAGCCGGCCAATGCGCGCCGCGAGCCGCACGGCTGGTATGCAACGGGGCGGGTCTAGCGGTATGGGTTTAGGTGGGTTCGGGTTAGGTCGACGTTGCCGGCGCTTCGCGAGGCAGCCAGAGCGGCGGCTATCGCCAGCGACACGATCGAGAAGCCGATGGTGACCAGCCAGCACGTCAGCGGCGACGGGCCGTGTACCGCCATCCCGCCTTCGTAGAGCAGATGCCGCAAGCCGCTCACGCCGTAGGTCAGCGGGTTGACGACCATCACCCAGCGCACCCACGTCGAAGCGCCCGCGACGGGGAACAACGAGCCGGACAGCAGCCACATCGGCATCAGCAGGGTGTTCATCACCGAGTGAAACGCCGAGACCGAATTGAGCTGCCAGGCAAAACAGAAGCCCAGGCAGGTGAGGCCGAAGGCCAGCAGGAAGATCATCGCGACCAGCGCCGGAATCGTGGCCATGTGGATCGAAAATCCCAGCGCCGGCGCCAGCGGCAACAGTAGCAGCCCTTGCAACAGGCCGACCGTCGTCGCCCCAAAAACTTTGCCGAGCACCAGAGCCGACCGCGGTACCGGCGCCACCAGTACGGAAAGCAGGAAGCCTTCGCGACGGTCTTCGATGACCGAAATATTGGCGAAGATCGCGGTAAACAGCACCACCAGCGCAACGGTGCCGGGGAAGAAGAACTCGAAATAGCCGGCGTTGGAGGCCCCGGAGCCTTGCAGCGAGCTGCCGAATCCCGAACCCAGCACCAGCCAGAACAGCAGCGGCGTGGCCAACGCGGCGATGATGCGGCTGCGCTGCCGGTAGAAGCTGCGGATCTCGCGCCACCACAACGTGGCGACGCCGAGCGCGAAGCTCGGGTGTGCGATCAACGGCCGGTCCGCGTTCGCCTCGACGAGAACATGAGAAGGTTCGGTGTGGGGATGGATGGCGTCGATACCGTGATTGGCCATGCGGCTTGCCTTGGGTCCGGGTTAGAGAGCGCGCGGAGCGGCGGTCGCGACCGCCTCCGCTGGGGCGGAGTAGGCCAGCGCACAGCGCGGGCCGGCCTCCCGTTCCTTGTAGCCAGTGCTTATTCTATCCCGCTGCGGCTTCGACCGTCTGTTCGTCGAAGCGGTGGCCGGTCATCTGGATGAATACGTCTTCCAGCGTCGGCCGCGAAATGGTGACCGAATCGATCTGCTGCGAGAGTGTCTCCATCAGCCGGGGAACCAGCCGCGCGCCTTGTTCGTGCTCGAATCGCACCGCGCCATCGACGATCTGCGCCGCGATCCCAAAATCGTTCCGAATCGCCGCCGCCAGCGCCTCGGGCTCCGGGCTCGCCAGCGCGATGACGTCGCCACCGATTTTTTTCTTGAGTTCCGCCGGAGTGCCGCTGCCGGCGATCTGCCCCTCGTCGAGCACGGCCAGCCGGTCGCACTTGTCCGCTTCCTCGAGCAAGTGCGTCGTCAGCAGGATCGTCACGCCGCCGTCGCGGCGCAGCGTCTGCAGCGCATCCCAGAAATCGAGCCGCGCCCGCGGATCGACGCCGGTGCTGGGTTCGTCGAGCAGCAACAGCTCGGGCTGATGCAGCAAGGCTTTGGCCAGCTCGACGCGGCGCCGCAAGCCGCCCGACAGGGTATCGACCACATGATCGCGGCGGTCCGCCAGACCGGCGTGTTCAAGCACCTGGTCGATCCGCCGGCGCAAGGGAGCGCCGCGCAGCCCATAGAGGTGGCCCTGGTGCAGCAGGTTCTCCGCGGCCGTCAAGCGCCGGTCGAGGCTCTGGTTCTGAAACACCACACCGATACGCCGCCGGATCGCAGCCGGGTCGCGAACCACGTCGACGCCGAACACGCTCGCCCGGCCTTCGCTGGGATCGAGCAATGTCGCCAGCACCCGGAACAGCGTCGTCTTGCCGCCGCCGTTAGGGCCCAATAGACCGAAGATCTCGCCGGGTGCCACCGAGAAGCTGATGCCCCTCAACGCCACGCGCTGCCCATAACGGCAGACCAGATTTTCGACTTCAACCGCGGGAAACGTCACTGCTGGCAACATAACACACCTGCCCCACCCACCCCACCGCCACCCGTAGCGCAGGGCTCGCAGAGACCTGCGGCAGGCAACCGCAGCGGCGGGTAAGCAACCGGCCACAAGGCCAACGAAACAACGCGAATTTCGTGCATTACTCCGAGGCGGACCGCGGCCTGGCGGCGTGCCGCGAAATACGATAAGGTCTTTCCCTAACAGCTTCGAAGAAACCCAGACGTTACATTGAGAAGCAGAACCCCGCGACGACCCGTCCGCGCCCGGAGCATTTCCAACCCAGACGTTATGGAAAGCAGCAAGGCGATTCGAATCGATTGGCGTGGCCCCACGCCGGCTCCATGCGCAGCCTTGCGAGAGCCCAGCCCATGAAGGATTTTTTCTTTTACAGCGAAGCCAGCCTGGTGCAGTGCACGCCGTTCATTGCGGATAGCCTGCCCGGGATGCTGGAGTGCCTGCATCGCGTCAGCGGCTCCTCGATCTTCTACCACTTCTACTATTCCCTGCTCCAACGGCACTTCCTCAAGACGGAATTTCAGAACGACTTCGCGTTGTGGGCCGACCAGACGCTGTTGGAACCAGTGTTGGCCGAGCGGCTGGCCACGGTCGATCCGCTCGACTTCCCCAGCGTGCGCGCCTCGCGCAATCGCCTCATCGAATACGTCGAGGCGTTCGTGGGCGAGAGCCAGACCTACATCCGGGTGCCGCCCGGCAAGGAATTCCGCTTCCAGGAGCTGAAAAGTTTTTCTTATCCCAGCGGCTTGCAGGCGAAAAGTCTCGAAGAGTTCGGCCGCGTGGTGCGGCGCATCAGCGTCGAATCGGTGTTCTACCACATGGTCGAAGCGCGGCTGCGCCTGGAGAACGGCACCAACGATTTTTCTCTTTGGATCGAAGGCAGTTGCAACGAGCCCGCGCTCGCCCGCCGCATCGAAGCGCTCAACCCCTACCGCTACGGCTTATCGGACCTGCGCGTGCAGATCTCCAAGCTCGTGCAAGAGAGGCTGCAGTCATGACCGAGGGCCTGGAAGCCTACAAACCGATCGTCGGGCCGGGCGAGATCCGCGACATCCTGCAGCTCGCCGGCTATCTGCGCGGCCGCCGGCTGCAGCACATCAATTCCACCTACACCGGCGGCGGCGTGGCCGAGATTCTCAGCCGCGTCGTGCCGCTGATGCAGGAGATCGGCCTCGATGTCCATTGGACGGTGGTCGACGGCAACCCCGAGTTCTTCGATATCACCAAGGCGTTCCACAACGCCCTGCACGGCCAGCCGATCGAACTGACCCCGCGCATGCTCGAGACGTTTCGCCAAGTCACACGCTCAAACGTCGACAAGCTCGACCGCGACGCCGATATCGTGATTCTGCACGACCCGCAGCCGGTGGGCCTGGCCGAACACCGCAACGGGTTCAAGGGCCGCGCTGTCTGGCGCTGCCACATCGACGTCTCGCGCGCCGATCCATCGGTCTGGCGGTTCTTGCAGGGTTTCGTCTCGCGCTGCGACGCGGCGATCTACCATCTGGTCGATTTCTCGCGCAATCTGCCGATCAACGAGTTCGTCGTGCCGCCCGCCATCGACGCCTTTTCGGATAAGAACTGCGAGCTGCCCCAGGAGGAAATCGACGAGGCGCTGGAGCGTTTCGGCATCGACCCCAACCGTCCGATCGTCGCGCAGGTGTCGCGCTTCGACCGCCTCAAAGACCCGGTGGGCGTGATCGAGGGCTACCGCCTGACGCGGCGCCATCAGGACTGCCAACTGGTGCTCGCCGGCGGCGGCGCGCCCGACGATCCCGAGGGCCAGAAAGTCCTCCAGGAAGTGCTCGAAGCCCGCGCCGACGACCCCGACATCTTCGTGCTCGACCTGCCGCCCGACTCGCATCGCATCATCAACGCCCTGCAGCGCGCCGCCGACATCGTCGTCCAGAAATCGATCCGCGAAGGTTTCGGCCTGGTGGTCGCCGAGGCGATGTGGAAGAGCAAGCCGGTGATCGGCGGCAACGTCGGCGGCATTCGGCGCCAGATCATCCACGGTGTCACCGGCTATCGCGTCAACACCGTGGAGGGCCTGTCTTGGCGGCTGCGCGAGCTGCTGGGCGACCCCGAAAAGGCCCGGCGCATGGGCAAGCTAGGCAAAGAGCAGGTCCGCCAGAACTTTCTGCTGCCGCAATACCTGAAAAACTGGCTGATGGTGTTCCTCTCCCTCGAACATCCCTACGGAAATCTGGTCGACCTGA
This sequence comes from Terriglobia bacterium, assembly GCA_963824095.1. Lineage (GTDB taxonomy): Bacteria > Acidobacteriota > Terriglobia > Bryobacterales > UBA6623 > JBBDWJ01. The sequence goes on from CAWGNS010000008.1 coordinate 1,138,432, forward strand.
CCAAAGGCTAGCGGGACGCTCACCGGAGCGGCGCACGAAGCGGGCACGGGAGGGGGGCACGGCGGACAGTCACCCCAATGCTGCTCCTTGCCCATCGGCTGATCGGTTTCGGTGGGGTGACTGTCCCCTGGGACCCATCGCCTGACCGGTTCGGTGCTCTGACTGTCCCCCAAGGCCCACCTCGCCCGGGGCCTTCCCCCGCCAATTGTGAACCCCGCGGCGACTGTGTTACCTTCACGAATGCGATAGGCGAGGAAATCGAATGGAAGCGCTCGGATTGATCGAAACCAAGGGCCTGACCGGGGCCATCGAAGCCGCCGATGCGATGGTCAAGGCCGCCAACGTCGTGCTGCAGGGCAAAGAATACATCGGGGCTGGGTTTGTTACGGTCACCGTGCGCGGCGACGTCGGAGCGGTTAAGGCCGCCACCGACGCCGGAGCTGCCGCCGCCCGCCGGGTGGGCGAACTGGTGAGCGTGCACGTCATCCCGGCGCCGCACGCCGAGGCCGAGAGAATCCTCCCCAACAATCTGCAGAAGGGCAAGTAAACGGCGGTCGGCCCATCGATGCTCGAAGACAAGGACCTACGCTCGATTCAGGAAGTGCGCACCAAGGTCGAGCTGGCCTACGGCGCATTCCAGAAATACCGTGAATTCTCCCAAGAGCAGGTCGATCGCATCATCGACCGCGTAGCGGCGGTGGCCCGCGCCAACGCCGAGCCTTTGGCGCGCCTGGCGGTCGAAGAAACCGGCTACGGCAACGTCAAAGACAAAGTTGCCAAGAACCTGCTCAACTCCGACACCTTGCACCAGGCGATTCGCCCGCTCAAGACGGTGGGGGTCGTTCGCGAAGACCGCCAGAACGGCATCATCGAAATCGCCGAACCGGTCGGTGTTGTCGGCGCGATCCTGCCGACGACGAACCCGACTTCAACAGCCTTCTTCAAGACCCTGATTTCGCTCAAGGGGCGTAACGCGATCGTCATCAGCCCCCACCCGCGGGCGGTGCGCTGCACCTGCGAGGCGACACGCCTGCTCTATGAGGCCGCGCTCGAAGCCGGCGCTCCCGAGCACATCGTGCAGTGCCTCTCCGATGCTTCCCTGCCCGGCACCAACGAGCTGATGAAGCACCGCCGCACGGCGATCATTCTGTCGACCGGGGGCGCCGGGATCGTGCGCGCCGCCTATTCGAGCGGCAAGCCGGCGCTGGGCGTCGGCCCCGGCAACGTGCCGGTGCTGCTGGAATCGTCGGCCGATATCGAGTCGTCGGTCGCCTCGGTGGTCGAAGGCAAGTCGTTCGACTACGGAACGGTTTGCTCGAGCGAGCAAACCCTGGTGGCCGAGCAGACCTCGCGCGACCGCGTGCTGGCGGCCCTCAAAGCGAATCACGCTTATCTGTGCACGCCCGAGCAGACCGCGGCGCTCGCCAAGCTGCTGGTCTCGCCCGATTTCCGCATCAACCCCGATTGCGTCGGCCAGTCGCCGCTGCGCATCGCGGAGATGGCCGGATTTCCGGTGCCGCCCGACACCACGATTCTCGTCGTGGAGATCAGCGGCGTCGGCCGCGCGCACCCGCTTTCGGCAGAAAAGCTCTCGCCCGTGCTCAGCGTCTACTTCGTGCGCGACTTCGAGGAGTCGGTGCAAGCCTGCACGGCGATTCTCAATTTCGGCGGCCGAGGCCATACCTGCGTCATCCATTCGAAGAACGAAGACCGCATCCGCGAATACGGCCTGCGCGCGCCGGCGTTCCGCGTGCTCGTCAACACGCCCTCGCCGCAAGGCTCCACCGGAATCACGACCAACGTGTTTCCGTCGATGACCCTCGGCTGTGGAGCGATCGCCGGCAACTCCACCAGCGACAATGTCGGGCCGATGCACTTGGTCAACATCAAGCGCATCGCCTACCGCGTGCGCGACGTGGAATCGGCGTTTCAGAGCCCGGAGGCCAAGGCCTATTTCGCGGGCCAGGCGATGCCTGCTGCGGTCGCCGCGGCCAGCGGCGGAGCCAACCGGTCGAAGATCGCCGACGCCGTCGGCCGCTACCTGAACCAGCGCGGCGTCGGTGCGCCGGCCCCTTCGGTTGCACCAGCGGCCCCGCACACGACCTCAGCCCCGCGCCAGACCGCCGTCGCCAACCCGGTGGAAGCCGTAGTCGACCGCTTCCTGTCGCGCCGGACTTCCGCGCGACCTTCTCCCGGCGCGTCGAGCCAGCCGGTCGCGGCCTCGAACCCGGCACCGGGCGCAGCGGCCAGCCCGGCTCCGCAAGCCGCCGCATCCCCGGCGCCGCCCGCGCCGGAGGTCCAGGTAGTCCCCTTCGTGGCCGAAGACGACGTGCGGCGGGCGCGCTTCAAGGAAAAGAAGATCTACATCAACTCGAAGACGATCGTGACCCCGGCCGCGCGCGATCTCGACGACGGAACCGTCCTGGTGCGAACCGACTAGTCTGAGTGAGGACCGCTCCTGCTGCCGGTCCTTCGCCGCGCAGCGGCGAAATCGCGGCCCATGTGCCGCCGCGCCGCCCCTTCGAGCCGGCCCCGAACTTTGCGGACCCCATGAAACGCTGGCAATACCGACGCTTCGACGAGACCGCCGTCGAACGCCTGCGGGCCGAGCACGGCCTGTCGCAACTGCTCGCCACGCTGCTGGCCCAGCGCGACATCGTCAGCCCCGAAGACGCGCAGCATTTTCTCCATGCCGGCCTTTCCGACCTGCACGACCCGCTGCGGATGCTCGGCATGCAAACGGCGGTCGAGCGTCTGCGCCGCGCCATCGCGAACAACGAACGGGTGTTGATCTACGGCGACTACGACGTCGACGGCACCACCGCGGTCGTCATCCTGCGTACCGCCATCGAACTGGCCGGCGGAAAGGCCGAATTTCACGTACCGCACCGCATTCACGACGGCTACGGCATGCGCACCGACGTCATCGAACGCGCCTCGCGCGACGGCGTCGGGCTGATCATTAGCGTCGATACCGGCATCCGCGAAACGGCCGTCGTCGACCGCGCCCGCGAGCTCGGCATCGACACGATCATCACCGACCACCACTTGCCCGAAGCCGGCGTGCCGCGAGCGCTTGCCGTGCTCAATCCCAACCAGCCCGGCTGTTCCTATCCGGATAAGGGCTTGTCCGGCGTCGGTGTGGCGTTCAAGCTCTCGCAAGCGCTGCTGGCCGGCCTCGACTGGCCGCCGGACCGCATGCGGCGCGTGCTCGAATCCATGCTCAAGATCGTCGCCGTCGGCACCATCGCCGACATGGTGCCGCTGGTCGGCGAAAACCGCGTCTTTGCGCGCATCGGCCTGGCCGGGCTGAGCCGCTCGGTCAACCCCGGCCTGCAAGCGCTGCTGGAAGTCTCCGACCTCGGGCAGAAACGCCGCCTCGGCGCCGGCGACGTGGCGTTCCGGATCGCCCCGCGCATCAACGCCGCCGGCCGCATGGATACCGCCGGCGAAGTCATCGAGCTGTTCACCACGCGCGATGCCGGGCGAGCCCGTGAGATCGCCGAAAAGCTCGACCGCCTCAACAAAGACCGCCAGCAGGCCGAGGCCGCCGTGGTGCGGGAAATCCTGGAGCGGCTCGAAAGCGAGACCGCGACCACCCAGGCCTGCTGCATCGTCGTGGAAGGGGAAGGCTGGCACCCCGGCGTCATCGGCATCGTCGCCAGCCGCATCGTCGAGCGCTACCACCGGCCGACGCTGGTGCTCAGCGTCAACGCGGCGGAAGGAACCGCGACCGGCTCGGGCCGCAGCATTCCCGGTTTCCATCTGCTCGAAGGGCTGGAGCACGTCCACGACGTTTTCGAACGCTTTGGCGGCCACCGCCAGGCCGCCGGCTGCACCATCGCGATTCCGCGCATCGCCGAGTTGCGCGAACGCCTCAACCTCTACGCCGCCAGCGTGCTTAAGGCGGAAGATTTTGTCCCCATCGTCCAACTCGACGCCGATATCGAATTCCGCAACATCGGCGACCCGATGATGGAGGAGTTGGCGCGGCTGGAGCCGCACGGCTTCGGCAACCCGCGTCCCCGCTTTTCGGCCAAAGGCCTCCGCCTGAAAACCGCGCCCGAACTGCTCAAGGAAAAGCACCTCAAGCTGCGCATCGAGCAGAATCAGGTGAGCTTCCGGGCCGTCGGCTGGCGCATGGGCCCCCGCGCCGAAGGGCTCGCGCTGGGCTCGGAGATCCACGCCGCCTTCTCGGTCGAACCCGATCTCTACTGGGGAGGCTGGCAGCTCGAGCTGGAGGATTTCCACCTCGCCAGCGCCGCCGGAATCTGAAGCCAAAGCCCCCGTAACGCAGGTCTCTCCGAGCCCTGCGCTACGGGCGCGTGGCTGACGAAATGCGTCCTTCCGCGGGCGGTATGATAGATCGAACCCATGAAACTCTGCACCTTCGAGCACCACAACCAAACCCAAGCCGGCATCGTTCGCGACGGGAAAATCCTTCCCGTGGCGGAAGTCAACGGACGCCAGGGCACCAGGTTCCCCGATCAGCTGCTGGCGCTGATCGAAACCGGCGCGATCGACGAGCTCAAGCAGGCCGCGGCCGGCGTTGAGGCCGAGCTGCCGCTTTCGGAAGTCCGCTTGCGGCTGCCCTACGAAAGCCCGCCCAAGATCTGGTGCATCGGCCTCAACTACTACTCCCACGCGCAGGACATCAAGGCCGTCCAGCCCGACGAGCCTGGCAGTTTCATGAAGCCGACTTCGACGCTGTTCGAGCCCGACGGCACCATCGAGCTGCCGCCCGAGGATATCGCCCGCGAAGTCGACGCCGAGGGCGAGCTCGGCCTGGTGTTCGGCAAACACTGCCGCGACGTGCCCCTGGATGCCGTCGGCGAAGTCCTGCTCGGCTACACGACCACGCTCGACATGACCGCGCTCGACATCCTGGCGCGCAATCCGCGCTACCTGCAGCGCTCCAAGAGCTTCGACACCTTTTTCAGCTTCGGGCCCGTCATCGTCACCGCCGACGAGATCGACGACGTGACGGCTCTCGAAGTCATCACGCTGCACAACGGCAAAGAATTTTCGCGGGATTACGTGCGCAACATGCGGCACCTGCCGTTCAAGCTGGCCGCGTTTCACACCGAGGTGATGACCTTCGAGCCGGGCGCGATTCTTTCAACAGGGTGTCCGAAAGGGGCGCGGATTCAGCCGGGAGATCGCGTGGAAGCCCGCATCGAAGGCGTGGGAAGTCTGCAGGCCAATGTGAGCCGCCGCGTCAGGAAACCGTGGGGTGGCGGCTAGGAACGCCGGAAGCTAGCCCAGCAGCCGGGAAACGGCCTGGCTCAGGGCATTGACGTCGCCGCCCGAGGCCTCGGGCAGCCGTCTCCGCTCGGGGTGCGAGCCATTGCGGCTCGGCGGCGCAAGAATCTCGGGACTGAACACAGCCAGGGTCTTGGCGAGCCCTTCGAGGTCGGCCCCTTCCTCGATCGGCACTTCGTGCTCCACCCAGTTGCAAAGCGGGAGATTGCGGAAGTAGAGCCGCTCCTGCAGCACCAGGCATTTGCGGTTAGCAAACAGCATCTTCTGCTCGCGCACAAAGCTCCGTTGCTCGGTCCGCAAGTCCGCCAGAAAATCATCCAGCGATTTGCGGCGCACGGCCTCTCCGCGCAGCTTGTCCAACTCCTGGAGCGTGTCTTTCTGAGCTTCGATCGACGCGCGCGCCTCGGCCAGCGACTGGCGTTCCCGCGCCAGTTGGGCTTCCAGCCGCTGTTGCATGATGTAAACCGCAATCAACGCCGAACCTACGGCGATGAAAATCGGCAGTACGACCCAAAGTACAGCAGTCATAAGTCTCCAGCGGACCGTCACCGCGATTATACACGCGTCATAGGAACAGTTCGACCCGATACCGCCCCGTACTGCAGGACTTAGGTAAAGAAAAGGCGAGGCCCTAATAGAGACACCTTAGGCCTCGCGCCCCCTAGCCCGGTTTGTAGGTCATCAGGATGGCGCCCAACACCACCAGCACGGCCCCCGCGACCGAGCGCACCGTGAGTTGTTCGCCGAGAAACGCGGCGGCGCCAATCAGCACGAACGCAACACTGGTGCGGTCCAAGGCCGCCACGGGCGTCGCCGGGCCGTAGCGCAAAGCCAAAAAGTAGAACAGCCACGACAACGCGCCAGCCAAGCCGCTGGCGACGATCCAAAACAACGCCGAGCGGTCGGCGGTAAAGACCCGGTCCCGCGCAGTGGCCCCGCAGACGCCCACCAGCAGCAACGCCATCACGACGGCGCGAATCGTGGTCGCAAAGACGACATCCACCTCGGCCAGGCCAACTTTCGCGCACAAAGCGACGCCGGCGGCAAACACCGCGGCCAATAAAGCGTAAATAACCCAGACGGCCATGGATCCTCCCGTTGCCAGAGCCGCAGCTGCATCCAGCGCAACCGCCGCTACCAGAAATAGGCGTAGAAACAGGCGATCACGCCGACCACGATCACCGTGTGGACGACGTCCCAATGGTTCCAGCTCGCGCGTGTCTCGGCAATCTGCTGCGGCGTCGCCGAGCCGTAGGTGAGGCCCTCGATCATCTTGCGGCTGGGGTCGGGCGTGAACAGGCTCACCACCCAGATGATCCCGAGCGACAGCAGGAACAGAAAAATGCAGTAGTGCAGCCAGTTGGGTGCGACCAGCGTCTGAAAGACGAACCCGGCCGGGTCGAGACGGTCCTGGAACACGCGCAGCGCCAGCCGCAGCATGCCGAGCGTAAAGCCGATTACCAACCCGGCTAGGCCGCCGGTTGCGGTGGCGCCTTTCCAAAACACGCCCATCAGGAACACGGCCGCGATCCCCGGCGCCAACAGGGACTGTACATCTTGCAAATAGGTGTAAAGTACCTGGCCCATGTCGCGCATCACGGGGATCCAGAGCACGCCGAGAACGACCACGACGGCGGTGGCCACGCGGCCGATATACACGAGGTGCTTCTCGCTGGCGTCGGGGCGGTATTTCTTGTAGAAATCGACGGTGAACAGCGTGGCCGAAGAGTTGAACAGCGAAGCCAGCGAGCTCATCAGCGCCGCCACCAAACCGCCCACCACAATGCCTTTCATGCCGGGCGGCAGCAGCGTCGAAACCAGAGTCGGGAAAGCCGCGTCGGGGTTGTCGAGCTGAATCATGCCCTTTTGGCTCAAGACAAAGGCGATGATGCCGGGGATCAGAAAGATGAACACGGGCAGCAGCTTGAGATAGGCGCCGAACATCGTGCCCCGCCGCGCCTCCTTCTGATTGCGGCCCGACAGAACCCGCTGCACGATGTACTGGTCGGTGCACCAATACCAGAAGCCGATGATCGGCGAGGCGAACAGCACACCGGTCCAGGGAAACTCGGGATCATTCGCCGACCGCACCAGCTTCAGCATGTTGTCGCCCTGCGGGGTCAGGTGCGTTTGAGCGACCGCGACCAGCTCGCCCCAGCCGCCCACCTTGATCAGGCCCACGATCAGGATCATGATCGAGCCCACCAGCAGAACCGGCGTCTGCAGCACCGAAGTGTAGAGCACCGATTTCATGCCGCCGAGCACCGTGTAGAGCCCGGTGAGAATCACCAGGCCGATGGCGCCGATCCAGAAAAAGTCGATGCCCATCCAGCTTTCGATACCGAGCACCTGCTTGAAGACGATGCCTCCCGCGTAGACTGTGACGGCGACCTTGGTGAGCACGTAGCTGACCAGCGAGATGATCGAAAGAAACGAGCGCGCGGTCGGCGAGAAGCGCTTTTCGAGGAACTCCGGCATGGTGTAGACCATGCTGCGCGAGTAGAACGGCACAAACACCCAGCCGAGCACCAGAATCAGCCAGGCGTGCATTTCCCAATGCGCCATCGCCATGCCGGTGGTGGCGCCCGCGCCCGCCAGCCCGACCAAGTGCTCCGAACCAATATTGGAGGCGAAAATCGAGGCGCCGATCGCCAGCCAGCCCGCGTCGCGGCCCGCCAGGAAGTAGTCCGAGGAAGTTTCCTCCTTCTGGCGGACCACCCAGACGACGATGCCGATCATGCCGGCAAAAAACAGCCCCAGTGTGAACGAATCCTGCCAACCCCAGGCAGACGCGGCAATCTGAGTCGGATTCATGCGCTGTTGTCCCCCTCCACCGGCGAAACGGGGCCGGGCTGTACCTAGCGTCAACCGCCGCCACCCGCAACGCCACGGCGGCGGTTCAGGAGCAAACTTCCACTGCGGACCCGAAAAGTCCGCTAAGTATAGCTAAGTTCAATACGATTTTTGCGGTTGTTTCGAAGGCCGGGGAGCAATCCGGAGCGATCGACCCCTGGGTTGCTACGGGAATGGATCCGCCTCACGCGCGTTGGAAGAGGTCAACCGATCGATGGTGCCGGAGTCTCGACGGGAGCGATGCCAACGAATGTCTTCCTAAGCCCCGGCAGCGAACTCTTCAAGGAAACTACTTCGATTCCGGGCTCGCCGCCGACTTCCCCGTACCCTGCTTGAGAACCACGATTCGGTTGACGTCGCCGCCGGGAAACACTTCGCGGCCCCCGCCGGGCCACTCGACCTCGATGCGGTCGTAGCGGGTGCTATCACCCAGTCCGAAATGAAGCCGCGGATCGTTCTGCGACAGAAACCCCGCGCCGCCGTGCACTTCCCCGGAATGCAACTGCTTGCCGGTGTAGACGAAAGCCCGCGCCCCGATCGCATCGCGGTTGCATTGGGTTCCGACCAGCGAGGTCAGCAGCCAGTTCTTCTTCGGACCCGAATTCTTCAGCAAGCTCGGCCGCGCGCCGATGTTGTTGATCACCACCTCGAGCGAGCCGTCGTTGTCGAGATCGGCCTGCGCCGAGCCGCGCGACGACCAGCGCGCGGTGATGCCCGGACCGGCCTTTTCGGAAAGATCGACAAAGCGGCCTTTGCCCACGTTCCAATACAACAGCCGCTGCTGGAGGTAGGTGGAGACATTGGCCTGGTCGACTTCGGGATAGACGTGGCCGTTGACGATCAGCACGTCTTCGAGGCCGTCGTGATCCACGTCGAGAAAATGCACGCCCCAGCCCAGAAACTGCGTGTGAATCCCCAGCCCCGACAAATAAACGTTGTCGGTGAACGTGCCGTCGCCGTTGTTGTGGTAGAGGTTCGGCGTGTCGTCGGCGAAGTTGGTTTTGACGAGATCGAATAGCCCGTCTTCGTCGTAGTCGGCGACAGCGACGCCCATGCCGGCCTGCTCCTGGCCGTCTTCGTTGAGCGCGACGCCGGTGAGAATGCCCGACTCCTCGAACACGCCGTTCTTGCGGTTGAGATAGAGCAGGCTGGGCGTGGAATCGCAGGCGACGTACAAATCGGGGTAGCCGTCGTTGTTGAAATCGGAAGCCAGCGCCGTGAATCCATAGCAGTTGGAAGGCTCCGAAATCGTGCTCTTTTTCGAAACGTCTTGAAATCGCCCGCCGCCCTCGTTGTGGAACAGATGGTTGCGGCCGGTGGGCAAGCCGCGCGGACCGCACATCACCGCCATGCCCTTCCACTGGCAATAGCCGCCGGCGCCCGGGGTCGGCACCTTGTCGATGTCGAAGTCGACGTAGCCGGTGATCGCCAGGTCGAGCCGGCCGTCGAGGTCGTAGTCGAAAAAGGTGCAGCCGGTATCCCAACGCACCGCCGGGGCCATCAGCCCGGCCTGCTCGGTCACCTCGGTAAAGGTGCCGCCGTCGTTATGGAACAGCGCGCTATGCCCCCAATAGGTGACCAGCAGATCGCGATTGCCGTCGTTGTCATAGTCGCCGGCGCAGGCGCCCTGCGCCCATCCGGCTTTATCGAGGCCGGCTTTCTTGGTGACGTCTTCGAAGTGCAGATTCCCCATGTTGCGGTAGAGGGTCGAGTGGCCGGCGGTGGGGTCCTTGAGCGTCGCGCCGTTGGGCAGGAAAATGTCCATCAGCCCGTCGTTGTCGTAGTCGAAGATCGTGACGCCGTTGCCGGTGGTCTCGACGATGTAGGTCTTCTTGTCGGGGTTGCCGGACACATTGATCGCGGTCAGCCCGGCCTGCACGGCGACATCCTCGAAATGGACTTCGATGGGAGGCCGGTCGGTCTCGACCCGCACGCCGGGCCTCGCCTGGTGCGAAGCCATGCCCTGGGCCGGCAGTCCGGGCGCGGCGGCGCCAAACCAAACAGCCGCGCAAACAACAACCAAGCCTGTCGATCGAATAAAACTCACGATTCGTCCTGGGCGTCCGAAGAACGCGTAGCGGCCGCCAACCAGCGGTTCAGCGAGAGGAACACCACGGCGGCGAGCCCCCATTGGACCAGGCAGGTCATCACGCTCGACGGGTTAAAAGGATCATACCAGTCGTCGGGGGCATAGACCGTCGCCGACAGCGACAACCACCACACCAGCAGCACCGCAGCGGCGCAGGGCACGAAATATTTCATCGCCAGATCCCACCAGGCGCCCAACCGCAAGTCGTTGCCGGAAGCGAGGATCTCGCTGCCGCGCAGGCGCGCCGCGCCGTAGCGGGCGACGGCGAACGCCACCAACCCGCCCGAAAGCATCAGCGCGACGCCCCACACAAAATCCTGGTTGCCGAGGAAGTCGACGTTACGGGCCGATGGCAGTCCGCACAGGAAGGCCACGATCAGGATCAGCAGGATCGCGTTCGGCCGCCGCCAGCCGATATCGATCAGCACGCGCACCTGCAGTTCAATCTGCGCCACCAACGACGTGAAACCGGCCACGGTCAGCCCGAAGAAGAACAGACAGGCCAGCAGCTTGCCGAACCCCATGCGTGCGAACAGTTGCGGCATCCAGATCAGGGTCAGACCGGTCGATGCCGGTCCGCTGGCGCGCGCGATCTCGAGGACCGCCGGGCGGCTCATGCCCATCTCGTGTCCCAAAACGGCGAATACCGTGCCAAACACCAGCATGCCGGCCAGCAGCGAGATGGTGTTGTTGCCGATGGCGGTGAGGTATGCGCTCCGCGCCAGGTCTTGTTCCTTGCGCATGTAGGCGCCGTAGGTGAGAAACAGTCCCCAGCCGGCGCCGGTGTCCCAGGCGTTTTGCGTCAACGCCTCCAGCCAAACACGCGGGTTCGTCAACTGTCCCCATTCGGGCGTGAACAGATAGCGCACGCCCTCGATGGCGCCGGGCAGGGTGAGGGCGCGAACCAGCGACACCAGAATCGTGACCAGCAACAGCGGCATCAGCACCGTGTTGACGCGCTCAATGGAGCGAATGCCGCGCCACACGGCAGCGCCGCCAAGAGTGATCGCAATCGCGTGGCAAACCAACGGCCAGGGGCTGCTTTGCAACCCGGTCCAGGCCGCCATCGCCGCCTCGGTCGTCGTGGGCAGAGGCGCCGTCAGCATCATCCAGAAGTAGTAGATGCACCAGCCGACGACGACCGAGTAGTAGAAGGTGATCGCCGCCGTCACAAAGGCGACGAACGCGCCCATCCAACTGTACTTGGGGCCAGCCAGCCTCGTGAACGCGCCGACCGGGCCCTGCCGGCTGGCGCGCCCCATGGCGTACTCGGCGATGATCAGCGGGATACTCCACAGAAACAGAAAAACGACCCAGGCCACCAGAAACGCGCCCGCGCCCTGGCCGCCGCCGGTTTGCGCGGCAATGCGCGGAAAGCGCCAGATGTTGCCCGTTCCGACGGCAACTCCCAGCACGCTCAGCAGCATGCCCAGCCGCGAGGAGAACCGGTGGTGGACGCTGGAATCGATTTCGCGGGTCATGCCAAGCTCACGAAGAACAAAACCCTAACGCGCCTCCGCGGCGCTCATTCCGAGCCGTGGGATGGCCGCGAGCCGTGGACGTTGACAGTGGCGCGGGCCTCCGGCCGGCGGCGTCCGCCTGTGGCGGACGTTCTCGGTGAGCCGGCAGCCAAGCTTCTTGACATCGATCAAGCCGTCCAGTATAAGCGTTCTGCGCGAGAATACCTGGTAGGAAGCGGGCCGCCAGGACCGGCACGGTGGATTCGTCACCAACGAGTGAGGCCCAACCGCGCGAGCGGCAGGAGAACGATCGATGACAGTGAACTGGCACGGCATTTACCCGGCGGTGACCACGCAGTACCATCCGGACCAATCGCTCGATCTGCAGGCGACGGCGAAACACATCGACGCGCTGATCGCGGGCGGCGTCCACGGCCTGATCCTGCTGGGCACCGTTGGCGAGAACACTTCGCACGAGTATCACGAGAAGCTGGAGGTGTTGCAGACCGCCGTCGCCACCGCGGGCGGCCGCGTCCCAGTGCTGACCGGTGTCGCCGAATACACCACGCCGCTGGCCTGCCGCTTTGCCGCCGACGCCCAGCGCATCGGCGTCGACGGCCTGATGGTGTTGCCGGCGATGGTCTATAAGACCGATGCGCGCGAGACGATCGCGCACTTCCGCGGCGTCGCCGGGGCCACGCCGCTGCCGATCATGGTCTACAACAATCCGGTGGCGTACGGCGTCGACATCACGCCGGAGATGTTCGCTGAACTGGCCGACGAGGAGACCATTGTCGCGATCAAGGAATCGTCGGAAAACGTCCGCCGGATCACCGACCTCAGCAACGTGACCGGCGACCGCTACATCCTGTTCAACGGCGTCGACGATCTGGCCCTGGAGGCGGTGGTGCTCGGGGCTGTCGGCTGGGTTTCGGGGCTGGTCAATGCCTTCCCCGAAGAGAGCCGGCTTTTCTGGGACCTGGCGGTTGGCGGCAAGTACGAGGAAGCGCGCGAGATCTACCGCTGGTACACGCCGCTGCTGCATCTCGACACCAAGCCCAAGCTGGTGCAATACATCAAGCTGGCGGTGGCCGAGTGCGGCCTGGGATCGGAAACCGTGCGCTCGCCGCGATTGCCGATCAGCGGCGCCGAGCGCGAAGAGATTCTGGGGATCATTCGCCGGGCGATCCAGACGCGGCCGGCGCCGGCGCGGCAGGGGTGACGGGCTTGGCGCGGAACGCCGGGCTGGTTTGGATGGCGGAGTTGGCTTGGCGTCTCAGGCGTTTGGGCGGCGGGTATTTGGGCACGCCGGAGGCCTGCCCCACCGTTTGCGAGACGGCACCAGTGGGGCAGGCCTCCGGCCTGCCCAAGCAAGTCGGCCGTCCAAACGAGGCAGGGCGCTACAGGGTACGGATTGAACGATTACAGGCCACCGCTGACGCGCGCGGCTCGGTTTCTGTGCGATTCCCATGACTTCCCAAGCACTCCAACCCGTCGAAATCATCGATTCGCACACCGGCGGCGAGCCAACCCGCGTCGTCATCCGCGGCGGCCCCGACCTAGGGTCGGACTCCATGGCCGAACGCCTCGTCCGGTTTCGCGAAAACCACGACGCCTTCCGCGCCGCCGTCATCAACGAACCGCGCGGCAATGACGTCCTGGTCGGGGCTCTGCTCTGCGAACCCGTCAACCCGCGCGCCGCCGCCGGAGTGATTTTCTTCAACAACGTCGGATACCTCGGCATGTGCGGCCACGGAGCCATCGGCCTGGTCGTCACGCTGGCGTTCGAGGGTCGCATCGCGCCCGGCGAACACATCCTCGAAACGCCGGCCGGCGACGTCCGCGCCGTGCTCCACGATTCGGGTGAAGTGACCATCGAGAACGTCCCCAGCTTCCGCGCAGCCCGCCAGATCGAAGTCGCCGTCGAGGGCCACGGGCCCATCCGCGGCGACGTGGCCTGGGGCGGTAACTGGTTTTTCCTGGCCGGCGAGCACGGCCAGCAAATCCACGCCCGCAACGTCGAGGCGCTTACCGACTTTGCCTGGCGCGTCCGCCAGGCCCTCGAGCGCGCCGGAGTCCACGGCAGCGATGGCCATGAGGTGGACCACGTCGAGCTGTTCGGCCCACCCCAGCGCCCCGGCGCCGACGTCAAGAACTTCGTGCTCTGCCCCGGCAAAGCCTACGACCGCTCGCCTTGCGGCACCGGCACCAGCGCCAAGCTCGCCTGCCTGGCCGCCGACGGCGTGCTGGCCGAGGGCGGCGTCTGGCGCCAGGAAAGCATCATCGGCAGCCTGTTCGAAGGCCGCGTGCTCAAAGTGATGGACGGCAAGATCATCCCGTCGATCACCGGCTCGGCCTTCGTTTATTCGCGTGCCACTCTGTTGTTCGACCCTCGCGATCCCTTCCGCGGCGGCATTCCCCAGTGAGCGCGCCCGGGAAAATGTCAACGAGCGCGGCGACCGCCGACGCGGTGATCGTCGGTGGCGGCATTGTCGGCGCGGCCTGCGCCGATGCCCTGTCGCGCGAGGGGCTGGCGGTGACGATTGTCGAGGCCGCCGTCGTCGGAGGCGGTGCGACCGCGGCCGGCATGGGCCACGTCGTCGTGATGGACGACTCCGAGGCCGAGTTCGCGCTGACCCACTATTCCTGGGAACTCTGGCGGGATCTAGCGCCCCGGCTACCGGCCGAAGCCGAATACCAGCCCTGCGGGACCATCTGGGTGGCTGCCGATGAAGAGGAGTTCGCGGCTGTCCTGCAGAAACAGCGCTTCTACGGCGAGCGATCCGTGCCCGCCGACACCCTCGACGCCCAGGCGCTGCGCGAGGCTGAGCCCAACCTGCGCCAGGGGCTTGCCGGCGGCCTGCTGGTGAGCGGCGACAGCGTCGTCTACGCTCCGGTTGCGGCGAACTGGCTGATCGCCGAGGCCTGCTCGCGAGGCGCGGTACTGCGAACGGGGGCGCGCGCCGTGGCGATTCGCGGCCGCGAGGTCGAGTTGGCCGACGGGTCGCGCCTGTCGGCCGGCCTCGCCGTCAACGCCGCCGGAGCCGGGGCGACGCAACTCACGCCGGGGCTGCCTGTCCGCCCCCGCAAGGGCCATCTGGCGATCACCGACAGATACCCGGGTTTCGTGCGACACCAGTTGGTCGAGCTGGGCTATCTCAAAAGCGCCCACGGATCGGCGGCCGAGTCGGTTGCGTTCAACGTGCAGCCGCGGCCCACCGGCCAGGTTCTGATCGGCTCCTCGCGCCAGTTCGGCGAGGAAGACCCCGCGATCGATCGGCCGCTGCTGGGGAAAATGATCCGCCGCGCGATCGAATACATGCCCGCGCTGGTGGATCTGTCGACGATCCGTACCTGGACCGGATTCCGCGCCGCCACCGACGACAAGCTGCCGCTCATCGGCCCGCACCCCCAAATCGAGGGACTCTACCTGGCCACGGGCCACGAAGGCCTGGGCATCACGACCTCGCTCGCCACGGCGCGGCTGCTGGCGGACCTGATTGCGGGCCGCCAGCCGGCGATTCCCTGCGAGCCCTATCTACCAAGGCCAACGCGGCTCAAGCCGCAGGAACCTGCTGCTGGCAGGGGCTAGTTCCAGGCGTTTCGCGTGCGCGTTGACGGTGCGAGGCCAGATTTACCTTTGCCCGGCGCGGTAGAGACTTGTGCGATAGAGCAAGACTCGCTCGGGCCGCTCGGGAAGGTAGAGCACGGTCACCGCGTCGCCGTCGGCGCGTTCCCGGTTTCGCTCCGAGCCGCGCACCCTCCCCTCCGCACCGTGCACCTTGTAGCGCACGTGGAATACACGGGTCGCGCCGCGCCGCCGCACGCCCTCCACAAGCCCGGCAATCGGCCTGCCTTGCGATACCAGGCGCTTGTGAAAGCGGCGCTGCTGGTCGAACACGACCAACATAGCGCCCAGCACCCCTACCACGATCCAGCGCACCAGCGGCGGTATTTCGCGGCGTTCGAGGCGCGGCGCAAAACTCTGCTGGGGGTTCTCGGGCAGGTAGATCACCTGGATCGAATCGTCCACGGCCACGCCGTCGTAGACCGCCCGCGGCACGCGCCGCGACTCGCGCACCTGTTGCCCCTGCGGCGTCTCGAAATGGAAGGAGACGTAGTAGGCCGGCCCGCCCGATGCCGTCTGGCGCTGGTTTTTGGCGTGTACGGTGGCCGTCGCCTCGGCGCCGGCGACCTCGAGCAGCTCGGGCATGCGCACCGAGCGTGGCGGCGCCAGAAACAGGTAGGCGGCGACGACCAGCGTCATCGCAAACCACAACCCCACGCTGAGCATGCCGCTGCGTGTGAGCCGCACCGACCGCGGCGGTTCGGCCACGAGCTCAGGCTCGGGGCTCCACCCGGACAACGCGTCCCGCGAGGAAGACTGCAGCGCCGCGCGCTCGCGCGACATGCGCAGCACGCCCTGGAACACGACCACCGAGCCGATCACCAACAAGCCGGCGCCCGCGGCCAGTTTTGGGCCTACTTCCGGCACATTTCTGGCGATCAGCACCGCCCCCGCCAGATCCAATGCCGCGCCGGAGACGATCCAGACGCGGCCCCGCTTACTCATGACAACTCCCTCGATCCCCGGCAGCGCCCGATATCCGCGCTAATAGGCGCTCACCCGGCCCGGCCGCCGCGGCTTTGCCCCATGTACTTGGAGATACGCCCTGCCCGCGTCCGCCGACGCGCGGGCGGCGTGCCGGGTGCGCCAGTGTGTCATAATCTCAAAAAATCACCCAGGGGGCGCGATGGCAAGGATCTCCAACGGGTTGGCTGCGCTGCTTCTGCTGAATCTGCTTCTACCCCTGACGGCGGCCGAGCCGCCGCTGTGGGCCGAGGTCAAGCTCAAGGATATGGAAGTCAAGGCGCGCCTGGTGCGCGACCGCGACGAGATGACCAGCCTGCTGGGCGGCGATCTCGACGGCGACTTTATCCTCATCGAGATGGACCTCAAGCCGCTCTACGGCGCCAAAATCGAGCTGAAGCGGAGCGACTTTCTGATGCGCACCTACCGCAACAACGACACCTCGGCCGCGCAATCGCCCGATCGCATCGCCGGCGGTTCCGAGCTCGTGCTGGGCAAGGCCGAGACCGTCACCGTCGGTATTTTCTCGCAGGCCACCAGCGGCATTCCGGTGGGCGGCGCGCCCGGCACCGGCACCCGGCCGCGGCGTGTGGGCGGCGAGGATAATCTGTCGGGAGGTGGCGTGCAGTCGGCCGAGAAATCCGAAATCAGCCAGCGCAACAACTCCAAGGAAGGGGATTTGCTCAGCCGTCTCCAATCCAAAGAGCTGCCGATGGGAATGGTGGACGACGTCGTCCACGGCTATCTCTACTTTCAATTGAGCCCTAAGGAAAAGCCTAAGAACCTGACCCTCAACTACGACGGCCCCGGCGGCGAGTTCCAGCTCCACTGGGAGAAATAAGTGCCTTCCAGCCGGCCTGAGTCGCCGTTTGCCGGCCGCCGGCGGCCGCGGCCAGCTTTGTCCCCACTCTTGGCAATGTTTCGATTTGTTAACGTTCAGAACGACTTAGCGGGACCGGTGCGCCCTCCGCTGGCCGAATTTACGTCCCGCCCCCAGCGATTGCTGACTCGCCGCCTGCAATGCGGCTACAATGAGGTTTTTCACCGAGATACGAATCTCCCGGGTTTGAACCCACGTCCCTGAGCCGTGCGTAGTAGGCCTATGTGCACACTCGCCTCTGGGGATTCCATCAAGAAAGGAAATGCTCCTTTATGATCGGCTGCCGCTTCCGGCGCCTGGTCTGCACCGGCTTTGCGTGCCTGCTCTCGGTTCCCGTCGCGGCCCTGGCGCAACAACGGGGGGAATCGGTTCGGCGACACGCGGCAGCCGCCGCCGACTCAGGGCCTGCCGAGTCCGGGTGGGTAGGGCGTCGTCCGGGCGGCAAAGTCGTCGTGCTGGCACAGCAGACGCAGCCAAAACAGCCCTCCCCTTTTGAAAACGTTCCCGAGGCGAGCGCGCCGCCGCAGCAGCAACAGCAGCAGCAACAGCAGCCCGCGGAAGAGGGCTCCAAGAAACCAGCGTCGCCGTTTGAGGAAGTCCCCCAGGCCTCGCCCGACCAGCAGCAGGAGCCCTCTCCGTTTGAAGACGTAAAGAAAGGCGAGGCTCCGGCCAAAGCGGGCGACTTCATTGAGTCGGTCGAGTTCCGCGGCGCCCGCCGCATCCCGCGCGACAGCCTGATGGCGCGCATCTTCAGCAAACCGGGCGACACCTACGACGAAGGCGCCCTGCGGCGCGACTTCATGGTGCTGTGGAACACCGGCTACTTCGACGATCTGCGGCTCGAAGTCGAGGACGGCGAGCGCGGCAAGATCGTGCGCTTCATCGTGGTCGAGCGCCGCGTGGTGCGCACCATCGAGTACGAAGGCAACAAGTCCGCCACCATCTCCGACATTCTCGACCGCTTCAAGGAACGCCGCGTCGGCCTCAGCGTCGAAAGCCGTTACGACCCCACCGCCGTCCAACGCGCGGTCGTGGTGCTCAAGGAACTGCTCGGCGAGCGCGGCCGCCAGTATGCCAAGGTCACCCCCGAGGTGAGGCAGATCCCGCCCTCGTCGGTTGCCGTCAAGTTCAACATCGAGGAAGGCCCCAAGGTCAAGGTCGGCCAGATCAGCTTTGAAGGAAATCAGGTGATGTCGGACCGCGAGGTTCGCAACAGCATGAAATTCCTCAAGCCCTTCGGCATCCCCAAGTCCTATTTCTTCGAGAATCTGTTCAGCAAGACCTTCGACGCCCAGAAGCTCGAGGCCGACAAGGAGATCGTGCGCAACGCCTATCAGGAAAAAGGCTATTTCCGGGCGACGGTGACGCACCACGACTTGGATATTCGCGACGTCAAGGGCCAGAAGATCTTCCCGCTGCCCTACACCTATCTGTTCCACGGCGGCGGCAAGCGCGCCGACATCACCATGTACCTGGAGGAGGGCAAGCAGTACCGCCGCGGCAAGCTCAGCTTTACCGATGTGAAGCTGTTCCGCACGCCCGACGCCATTCTGGGTCCGGTGTTCCAGATGAACGAGGGCGATATCTTCAACGTCAAGAAGCTGCGCGACGGCCTGGAAAACCTCAAGAAGCTCTACGGCGAGTTCGGCTACATCGACTTCGTCGCCGAGCCGAGCTTCGAGTTTCGCGACACCGAAGACCCGCCCAAAATCGACCTCAACCTCAGCGTCGAGGAGGGCAAGCAGTTCTTCGTGCGGCGCATCAATTTCTCGGGCAACGATACCACGCGCGACAAGGTCATCCGCCGCGAGCTGATGCTCGACGAAGGCGACATGTTCAATACCCGCCTGTGGGACCTGAGCGTGCTGCGCCTCAACCAGCTCGGCTATTTCGAGCCGCTCAAGGAAGAGGACGCCACCGATATCCGCCGCGACACGCGCAACGGCCTGGTCGATCTCACGCTCAAGGTCAAAGAGCGCGGCAAGAATACCGTGAACCTCAACGGCGGCGTGTCGGGCTTCGCCGGCAGCTTCGTCGGTTTCGGCTATTCGACCAACAACTTCCTGGGGCTCGGCGAGACGCTGACCCTGGAAACCCAGCTCGGCAGCCGCGAGCGCGTGCTGATGTTCGGCTTCACCGAACCCTACCTGTTCGACAAGCCGATCCAGGCCGGTTTCACGGTATTCACGAGGCGCTTCAGCTTCAATCAAGGCCGCGAGGCATCCATCTTCGCGGGCCAGAACCTGATCCCGCTCTACGAGGCTCTCGGCCAGGACAACTTCCTCGACTACCGCCAGAACAGCTCCGGGTTCACGACCTACGCCAGCACCTTGCTGCGGCGCAGTTTCGCCCGCGTCGGGGTTACCTACAGTTATCAGCGGGACAAGATCCAGACCTTCAGCAGCTCGGCCAACAATCTGTTCAGCTACCTGAACTTCGAAGGCGTATCCGGACCGAACTCGCTGGAAGGCATCACCACCAGCGAGATCACGCCGAACTATTTCTACAACACGGTTGACCACCCCATCACGCCGAGCCGGGGCAAGAGTCTCTACGTCAGCATGGGCATCGCCGGCTTCGGCGGCAATACGCGCTTTATTCAGCCGACCGTCGAAGCCAAATGGTTCAAGCCGCATACCAGCCACCGCAACATCATCGCCATGCGGTTTCTGTTCTCGTTCCTGAGCGGCTATGGTGGCAAGGTGCCGCCGCCGTTCCGGCGCTCCTACATGGGCGGCGAAAACGACATCCGCGGTTTTGATATCTGGACGGTCAGCCCGATGGTCTGGATCCCCGACACCGCGACAGCGAAGGTTCTCAACAGCGACGGCACACAGCGCCAGCAGGTGCTGATCGTCGACGGGGTCGAGCAGAAGGTCGGCGTGACCCAGAATATCCCCATCTACCGGCTCTCGTTCCCGGGCGGCGACACGCGCATGGTTTACAACCTGGAGTACCGCATCCCGATCTTCGGCCCGGTAACCCTGGCGCCGTTTTTCGACATCGGCTTCAACAAGATCATCAAGAAAGACCAGGTCCGGCTCAACGACGGCCGCGTCGGCGAGCTCAACGCGCAATTCCCGCAGGCCGGTTTCGACTCGAAGATCCAGGTCGTCTCCGGCACCGAAAATATGCGCGCTTCCACCGGCCTCGAGTTGCAGGTGATGATGCCGGTGGTCAACGCGCCATTCCGTTTCTATTGGGCTTACAACCCGTTGCGCGTCGGGCAGAACCTGCAGCCCCCGATCGTCGCCGACCGTTCGCTGTTTCCCAACGGTACATCATTTGCGCAAAGCGTGGCTCCTTACGGAACGCCATTGCCCTACTTCGAGCAAAAGAGCACGTTTCGGTTCACGATCAGCCGCACGTTTTGAGGATAGGCATCACGCGCCGGCGGGCTGCGCTGCCGGGGTCTTGAGGAAGGGCCGGTCCGTTGCGACCGGCGAAGGAAAAACAAGGCCCGCCAGCGGGCGCTTCGGGGGCCCGGTGGCCAGATCGGGAGGCTAGGTTCCGGGCTTGGCGTGCCAATCGAGCAGCAGTCGAGCAGGTTCCCGGCCTGCCAGTGTCAAGAAGCAGAGACCGGCCCGGCCCATCCCTGCCGGCCGGACGGTGCTTGCCAGCAAGCGGCCGGTGGGAATGAGGGAAATACCACGCTCGGGCGGCCCCCCGACGGTATGTTAGACTGAAGAAAATTCGGGCCCTTCCGCAGAGGTTTGCCAATGAATCGACATCTTTTTCGAGGACTCGCGCTCGCCGCGTGCCTGCTAGCCGGTTTGCCTGCCGCTCATGCTCAGGCGCCTGCCACCCCCGCTGCCGCCGCGACGCCAGCCAGCGGCGCCACCAAAGTCGCGATCATCAACATCCAAGACGCCGTCACGCGCACTCAGGAGGGGCAAAAGCGCCTCGCGGCTCTGCAGGAAGAGTACAAGCCCAAGGGCGAAGCGCTGTCGAAGCAGGCTCAGGATGTGCAGACTCTGCGCCAACAGCTCGCCAAGGGCGCCAACACCATGAGCGAGGAAGCGCAGCGCAACCTGCAGCGCGATATCCAGCAGAAAGAGCGCGACCTGAAGCGCGACAACGAGGACCTCGAAGCCGAATTCGGCCGCAGACAGCAGGAGGTCCTCAACGAGATCTTCGGCAAGGTCAAGGCCGTGATCCAGAAATACGCCCGCGAGCAGGGCTATGCGATCGTGCTGGATATCTCGTCGCCGCAGAGTCCGGTCGTCGACGCCTTCAACGAGCTCGACATCACGGGTTCGGTGATTCAGCGCTACGACCAGCAATATCCGCAGCAAGCCGCCGCGGCGACCCCCGCAGCAGCACCGGCCGCCGCCAAACCCGCCACCTCACAGTAAAGCATCCGTCCCGGAGACGCGGGAGAGTTGGCCTCACAGCCGGACCAGGAACATAGAAAGGGCGCCCACGCGGGCGCCCTTTGTGCTGCACGGGCCTTCCAATCCTGCCGTGCGATCCGTTCCCGCACCGCAGCAAGCCCACCGCACCGCCGCCACAAAGCTAACAAACAGAGCCGGGGGCGGAAGCCCGCGGGCCGCAGCGAAACGCCACGAAACCGCGGTCGATTCCAAAAGGGGAAGCGCCCGCCGCCCTCAAGCCACCGGCAGCGCCCGCCACTTCCGCCCTTGCGACCCGGCCACGGCCTGGCAGGTGATCTCGCCCTCGTGCGTGTTGACGCCGCGCCGCAGGGCCGAGTTCTCGACGATGGCGCGCTCGAAACCCTTGTCGGCCAGCAATTGCAGGTAGGGCAAGGTAGCGTTGGTCAATGCCAGAGTTGAGGTGTGCGGCACCAGCGCCGGAATGTTCGGCACGCCGTAATGGATCACCCCGTCCAGTTCGTACACCGGGTCGGTGTGCGAAGTCACCCGGGAGGTTTCGCCGCAGCCACCCTGGTCGATCGCCACATCCACGAACACCGAGCCCTTCTTCATGGCGGCGACCGTCTCGCGGCGCAGCAGCTTGGGCGCCGCCGCCCCGTGAATCAGCACCGCCCCGACGACCAGATCGGAGCGGATGGCGGCCTCGGCTAGCGTCGTCGGGTTGGACGCCAAAGTCGTGATCCGGCCGAGGAAAATATCGTCCAGCTCACGCAGCCGGGGCAGGCTCTTGTCGATCACGGTGACCCGCGCGCCGGTCCCCATCGCTACCTTGGCGGCATTGGTGCCGACGATACCTCCCCCGATGATGAGCACCTCGGCCGGAGGGACACCCGGCACGCCGCCGATGAGCACGCCGCGGCCGTGGTTAGGCCGTTCGAGATACTGCGCGCCAACCTGCACCGACAATCGCCCGGCCACCTCGCTCATCGGCTCGAGCAGCGGCAGCGAGCGGTTTTCTTCCTCGACGGTTTCGTAGGCGATGGCCGAAACCCGCGCTTCGAGCAATTGCGTGGTCAGCTCCGGCAGCGGCGCCAAGTGGAGATAGGTGTAGAGCACCAGCCCGGGCCGGAAATAGCCGACCTCGGGAGGCTGCGGCTCCTTGACCTTGACGACGACGTCGGCCTGACCCCAGACGTCCTTGGCGGCGTCGAGCACCACCGCCCCCGCCTTGCGGTACTCTTCGTCGGAAATCGAGCTGCCTTCGCCGGCGAGCGTCTCGACCAGCACCTCGTGGCCGGCCTCGCGTAGCGCGGCGACACCGCTCGGCACCAGCCCGACACGGGTCTCATGATCCTTGATTTCGCGTGGAACCCCGATCACCATTGGACGCCTCCTTGGGCCGGCTCAGCGGCGGACGAAACAGCGTCGCCGGTTTCGGTAAGAGCCCCCCTATGTTTAGGATACGTCCAACCGAAGAATGGTTTCTCGGGGCTTCGGCTGTCGGTTTGAGCCCAGCGTGGCGGGGGCGGAAGGGTAAGAGCCGCAGGGGGTCGTGCGCGGCCCAGGTATACCCAGGCTATTTCAGCACTTCAAACTCGAACACCATCGCCTTGCCGCGAACCACAAAGCAAAGATAGTGCTCCCAGAACTTGCGGAAGCCTCGCGAGTGATTCACCAGCCACTCGAAACCCAGCAGCCGCCATAGCCGCAGCAGTTTGACCTCGAGCCGCCGCTCGCGCAGCCGCCGCTGGCTGTAGTAGCTGAAGCCGCCGTCTTCGGTGAAATAGCGGAACGAGAAGGTGTTGAGATGCCAGCGGTGCGTCGGGTCGCAAAACGAGCTGAAGTCGGTATAGTGCGGCGTTTCGATCACCACGACGCCACCGGCGCGCGTCACCCGGTGGACTTCCTCGACCGTCGCCACCACGTCGGCAACGTGCTCGATGACGTGCACCAGCCAGACGCGCTCGAAACTATCGTCGCGAAACGGCAGCGCGCCGCGATTGATATCGGCCACCACGTCGGCGGCGGTGTTGCGGTTGGAGTCGAGGCCGATCGCGCCGGGGCGCTTGTTGCGTCCGCAGCCAACATCGAGGGTCCGGAAGAGTGAGGGCAAAAAGAATCCGCCTTAGACAAACACGAAGAGAACCAACGCGGGGAAGTGAATCGAGATTGTAACGCACGGCTCCGCAAACTCGGGTCAACGCACCGTAGCCGAGCCACCCAAAAGTGGCGCGGGCCTCAGGCCGGCGGCGTCGACCTGCGGTCGACGTGCTTCCCCCAAAGCATGGCGCCAGCGCCCCTTGCGGACGGTTGTCAGGCCCGTCCCATGGGCAGTCGCCAAGCGGTCGAGCGGCAGCCCCAGGGGCCAAGGAGCCATTCCCCGTAGCCAAACCCTATGGCCGACCACACAAAATCCCGACAGGCGGGAGCGCCTGTCGCCACGCAAGCCTAGGTCCCGGCTACGCTCACAACCCGCTGCTCGACGCCGGCGCTTCGCCCATCACATAGTCCCAATGGCTGGCGGCCTGCCGCAGCACCTCGGCGACGTCGCCTTCGAGCAGATAGCGCTGGGAGGCCAGATCGACAGCCGACTCGCCGACCCGCCCCAGGTAGTCCTCGCGGCTGGCGTAGCGCTCCTCGATCGAGCGGCGCGGATCGTGGGACGCCTGGCGCTCGGCGGCGGTGCGCGGCAGCGGAATGTAGGAGCCGGTCATGCTCGAAATCTCGTCGGTCGGCCCGGACTTGGCGTTGAACAGGTTCCAGCCGGCGTAGGTAGCCAGCGGCACGGCCAGCTCGGGCAATCGAATGCCCGAGACCTCGTTGCCGTCGGCGTCGACCGCCGGCACGCGCATGGCGAACGCCTTGCCGACCTTCGGCGGCTCGTTCGAGATGATGCCGTCGGAAACGAACTTCGGCCCGTAGTCAACTCGATAAGCCTTGTGCAGGCGCGTGGAGGTGTGGACTCCGGGGATCTTCGGAAAGTCCAGCTTTTCGGGCGCCACCAGCGTGCCGTCGGCGAGGTGAGGATAGCGGCTCGGAGGCGGCTCGACGCCGTCGGCCACCCAGCGGTCGAGCGCCACCAGCAGCGCGCGCAGCGCCCAGCGGTAGTTCATCGGATTGCTGCGCTGCTGGCCGATCCCGACGGTGGGCGGAAAGGCCGCCGGGCCGTGCTGCGTGCCGGCGATGTAGTAGATGCGCGTCGTGTCGGGCAGGGCAACGTCGCTGCTGCCGTCGAGGGTGGTGTGGATCAGCGACGCCGCGCGCCCCCAGTACTCATACGAGGAGTTCGTGTAGAAAACCTTGGGGCGCAACTCGGGCTTCAGATTGTGGGTCAGCAGGCCGTCGTTTAGGCCGGTCTCGGGGTCGCTCTGCTCGATGTCGCTGAAGGGGTAGATGTCCACCGGATAGAAGAAATTCATGAACGGGTGCGCGTCGCGCGAAGGTTGCGCGAAGCGATTGTTGAAAGCGCCGCGGCCGCCGCCGGCGACGTGCGGCATCATCCCGTCGAACGCCTTGCGATTGCTCTCGTCGCGGTTGAACCCGTAGTAGAGAAACGTGCGCAGAAAGCGTCCGCTCTGCGAGGTGCCGAATCCGAGGGTGCGCTCGATCGTCCCCTTGGCAATCCCCAGTTCGGCCGAACCGTCGTACTTGAGGTACGACATCACGTCGCGCACGGCCGCCGGCCCGACGCCCGCCAGCGGCGGATTCTGGGACACGTAGACGACTTCGTAGATCTTGCCGGGCTCGAAGCCGCCTTCGAGCCACACCTTGCCGCTATCGGCCACAGGCTTGCCGGCCTCCATGCTCGCAAAACGCCATTTCTCGCGCGGAATCTCCTGCGGCTCGTCGTCGATGCGCTGCCGCACGGTCATGCGATTCTCGGCCGCATCGGGGTCGGCCACCGCGTAGGGAACGTGGTTGCGGTCGGCCAGCGAATGCTCGTAGGTGCGGTCGGTGACCACGAAGTTGCTGCGCACCAGTCCCCGCAACGGCTTGTCGGCGCTGCCGGCGCGCGGCGGAAACACGTGCATCAGGTCGGGCTCGGCGGGCGGATCGAACTGCCAGCCCACCCACACCAGCGTAAAGCCCTGGCGCATCAGGAAGCCGTCGCCGAACTGCGCCTCGGTTTCGGGGTCGCGGCTGCTCTCGGCCTGATTGAACATGCCCAGCATGCCCTTGCCGCCGCGGTTATTGATCTCAAGCAGCGCGGCGCCGTTGCCACGGGTCATTTCCTTGGGCTTGAGGATATAGATGTCGGCGGAGAACTCCACTTCACCGCGCGCGTTGCGCGGCGCCAGCGCAATGTCGGTAATGATCCGGTCGGCTTCGTTTTCGGGGTCGAGCGCGAAATGAGCCGTTCCCACGACCTTCTCGTAAGCGCCGGCCAGGCCGAACGATTTGCCGGCCAATACCTCGGCGCGGCGGGCGACGTCGACCCGCACCACGCGGGCCGGCGCGACGGAAACGGCAAGCGCCGCTACAACGAGCCAACGAACACAAGCGGATACCATGCGCCCATTAGACGACGCTGCGGTTGGCAAGTCAATGGATGGGGAGCGGCGGGCGGCGCAGGGCGCCAACCGGCTGGGGGCGGGACTACAAGCGGCGAGCGGCGCGTTGCGCGCGGCCGACGGCACGATTGCCGATCAGGTCCGCAATGTGGGTGAGCAGCGCGGCTACGTCGACCGGTTCGATCAGCAGCCGCTCAGCGTCTTCGTCCGCTTCCGAATCGGCGGGCGACGCCGTCAGATACGCCGTGGCCGGGCGGTATTCCTGGCTTTGGGCCAGCTTCAAAACGTTGCGGCTGCTCTCGGGAGATTCGTTGCCGAAGCTGCATAACACCAAGGCATACTGCCCGCTTTCGATTTTCTCCATCGCTTCGGCCGAAGACGCCGCCGAGTCGACCGCGTAGCCGCTCTTTTTGAGCACGGCATCCAAGGTCAGTCGCGCGGCCACGTCGTCGACGGCGAGCAGGATGCGCACCCGGTCAGCGGGCTGGCTGGCTGGAGCGGTCCGGGTTGTGGCGGTCTGCATAAAACGCCCTCACGGCAATTGTATCCTGAGATTCCGTGCTCCCAAAGAGGAAAAATCGCCTGTGCATCCCGAAAGACGTCGCCCTGCCTCGCTAAGTTACTAAGAAGATGAGCGTTATATTAGGACCGGAAGACGCTCGCGAAATTCGCACCAAGCGCCCGCCCTGCCCGCCTCGGGCGGCCTTCAGAAATCTCAAAATAGGCCGTATATAATTGATAAAAATGGCGTTAACAGCCAAAACGGAAACTGAGGCGTCTGTAGCGGGGAGCCGCTCTGAAGGACCGGAATGGACCGGCGGGCGGCGCAGCCGTGTAGCTCACACGACAGCTCCCCTCGGCCTCTCGGACCAGAGGCGTAACCCATTGAAAACAAATCTATTGTTGCTTCGTTTCGGGCCTTGACCGCAGGGCGGCCGGCGGAGTTGACGGAGTCGCCCGCCCGCAGCGGCGCCGGCAGCGGCTCAGCCTGGCGAAAAGACCCGTTCGAAGATGCGGTCGACGTGGCGCAGTTGGCGATCGAGGTTGAACGCCCGGGTAATGTCGTCGGCGTTGAGCGCCGCCATGATGTCCGGAGTCCTGCTCGACCAGCGCGCGGAAATCGCCGCCGCCTTCCCAGGCGCGCAGGGCGTTTCGTTGTACCCAGCGGTAGGCGGTCTCGCGTAGGACACCTTTGGCCGCTAGCTCCAGAAGCAGCTGCCCGGAGTACACCAGACCGCCGCCGGTTTCGAGATTGGCGCGCATGCGCTCGGGGTAAACCAGCAGGCGACGGATGAGGTCGGTGGTGCGGGCCAGCAGGTAGTCGGTCAGAATCGTCGAGTCGGCCAGGATGACACGCTCGACCGAGGAGTGCGAAATATCGCGCTCGTGCCATAAAGCGACATTCTCGTAAGCCGCCTGCACGTTCGCGCGCACCACCCGCGCCAGGCCGCAGATCTGCTCCGAGGTGATCGGATTCTTCTTGTGCGGCATGGCCGAGGAGCCTTTTTGGTCTTTCGAGAAGTACTCCTGGGCCTCGCGGACTTCGGTGCGCTGCAGGTGGCGCACTTCCAGAGCGATTTTTTCGAGCGTGGCGGTGATCAGGCCCAATGTCGCCACGTAGTGGGCGTGGCGGTCGCGCTGGATGACCTGCGAGGAGATCGGCGCGGCGGCCAGGCCCAGCCGCTCGCAAATTTTTTCCTCGGCGGCGGGCGAGATGTGCGCGAAGGTGCCGACGGCGCCCGAAATCTTGCCGACCCGCATCTGCTCGACCGCGGCGGCGAAACGCGTCTGCTGGCGTTGCACCTCGGCGAACCAGTTGGCGAGCTTGAGGCCGAAGGTGGTGGGCTCGGCGTGCACGCCGTGGGTACGGCCGACCATCACCGTGTCTTTGAACTCGAAGGCGCGCTCGCGCAACACGCCGGCCAGCGCCTCGAGCCCGGCGGCGATCGGCTGGGAGGCCTGCTGCAACAGCAGCGCCTGGGCGGTGTCGACCACGTCGTTCGAGGTCAGCCCGAAGTGCAGCCAGCGCGAGGCGTCCTGAGCGCCGGCGGCGGCCATCTTTTCGGCTACCGCGGTGGTGAAAGCGATGACGTCGTGCTTCACCTCGGCTTCGACGGCGGCGATCCGCTCGACATCGAAGTCGGCATGGCGGCGCAGCGCGGCGGCGGCCTCGCCGGGCACCTCGCCCAATTCGGCCAACACTTCCGAAGCCGCCAGCTCGACTTCGAGCCACTGGCGATATTTATTTTGCTCGGACCAGATGCGGCCCAGCTCGGGACGCGTGTAGCGCGGGATCAAAACTCAAAAACCTCAGAAGGCTCGTGCTGCCGCGCGATGTGCAGACGCGTATCGCGGGCGCCGGCGCGGTCGAGCGCCTCCTGGGCGAACAGGCGCGCCACCTCGGGGTGGTTGTTGTGTTCGCTCAGATGCGCCAGAACCAGCGTGCGCGCCTTGCGGTCGAATTCCTCGCTCAGGAACCCCGCCACCTCGTGGTTCGACAGGTGGCCGTTGCGGCTGCCCACCCGCTGCCGCACGAAAAACGGGTAAGGGCTCACACGCAGCATCTCGGTATCGTAGTTCGATTCGAGAATCAGCAGATCACAGCCGCGAATATGATATTTGACCGAATCGGGCAGATAGCCGAGGTCGGTCACCACCCCCACCTTGAAGCCCTGCCAGCGCACGCAGCAGCCGATCGGGTCGACCGCGTCGTGAGGAATGGTGAAGGTGTCGATTTCCAGGTCGCCGACGACGATCGACTGGCCCGCCCCGAACGGCTCGACGCGAGCCTGGGTATCTTCCCAGCCCAGCGCGCCGCGCGTCGGCGGCGTCAGATAGACCGCCGCATGGGTCTTTTTCGCCAGAGTCGCCAGGCCGCTGACATGGTCGGAATGCTCGTGGGTGATGATCACCGCATCGAGGTCTTCGGCACGCTCCCCAAACGCCGCCAGCCGCTGCGCGATGCGGCGATGGCTGAAACCGGCGTCGATGAGCAGGCGCGCGCGCTCGGTCGCCACGAACGTTGCGTTGCCGTTGCTTCCGCTTCCCAGTTGACAGATCCTGAGGCTCGTGGCGGTTTCTCCGTGCGCTGCAAGCAGCAGACGCAGCCCAACATCCAGTGTCTCTATCGAAATTCACACCAGATGGTGGTGCTCGCTTGAAGGATTGCGACTCTCCGGTTATAGCACCAAACAACCCTTCAATACAACAGATCGGAGCGCTGCGCGAAGGGGTTAGGCGTTACCCGCGGCGGCGCGTGGGGTGGGCCGCGCGGGCGCCGGGACGGGCCCGGCCTGCTTCAGGCCGGATCACGGCGGAATGGGGGGCAAGGGGAGTTTCTGGCGCGTGGCGCTTGTGGTCGGTCCGCCAGCGGTGTTTGAATGGCTGTGGCGGCCCGCGCGACGCCGCCTTGCGGCGTGGGGCGAGCCGTAGAGGGGCAATCAGGCCGGGGTGAGCGGGCCTGGGCAACCAGGCCAGGGCGGGTAGGGTGGAGACAGTGGACCAAAGCGCACGACAAACCCTGCTGCGGCGGCTGCCATCAGTCGACCGGCTGCTGGGCAGCGCGGCGGCGGCGGCCTGGTTGAGCGCCTTTCCGCGCACCCTGGTGGTCGAACAGATCCGGGAGGTTGTCGAACTGCGGCGCCGCGCGATAGCGGCTGGCGAACGCGGCAACGGACAACCGCCGGCGGCGGCGCTGGAAGCCGAGATCGTGGACGAAGTCGGGCGGCGGCTGGAAGCCCGGCGCCAGGCGTCGCTGCGGCCTCTAATCAACGCCACGGGCGTGATTCTGCACACCAATCTGGGGCGCGCGCCGCTGTCGGCGTCGGCGCTGGAGGCGATTGCGGCGACAGCCGGCGGCTACACCAACCTCGAGTACGACCTGGCGGTGGGCCGCCGCGGCAAACGCGACGTGCATGCCGCGGGGCCGCTCGAGGCGCTGCTGGGGGCGCCGGCGGTGATCGTGAACAACAACGCCGCCGCGGTCTTCCTCACGCTCCACGAGTTGGCCGCCGGCGGCGAAGTCGTCGTCTCGCGCGGCGAGCTGATCGAGATCGGCGACGGCTTCCGGATTCCCGACATTCTCTGCCCAGAGCGGCGCGCGGCTGCGCGAGACGGGCACGACCAACCGCACCCGCGCCGACGATTACCGCGCCGCCATCGGCGAGCAGACCCGGCTGCTGCTGCGGGTGCATCCCAGCAATTTCCGCATCGTGGGTTTCAGCGAGCGGCCGCGGCTGGAAGAGCTGGTGGCGCTGGCCGGCGAAACGGGCCTGCCGTTGGTCGAGGATCTCGGCAGCGGCTGTCTGTTCGATTTCGCGACGCTGGGGCTGAGCGGCGAGACGCCGGTGAAGTCGAGTCTGGCGGCCGGCGTCGATGTGGTGACCTTCTCGGGCGACAAGCTGCTGGGCGGGCCGCAAGCCGGAGTGATCGCTGGGCGCGAAGATCTGATCGGGCGTATCCGGCGCAATCCGCTGTTTCGCGCGCTGCGCGCCGACAAGCTGGTCTACGCCGCGCTCGAAGCGACGCTGCGCGACTACGTGCTCGAGCGTTGGGACCAGATTCCGGTGCTGCGCATGGCGCGGCAGACAGCGGCCGAGTTGCGCCAGCGCGCCGAGCGGTTCGTCGCAGCGCTGGGCGGCGATTTCGCGGCGAGAGTGGAGCTGGTCGCCGGCGAATCGGTGCTGGGAGGCGGCTCGACGCCGGGCCAGGGGCTTCCGACGACGCTGATTGCCGTCGCGACTGGCCGGCGATCCAACCGCCGGGCAGATCGAGGCGCGCCTGCGCGCGGGCGATCCAGCCGGTGGTCGCGCGGCTGGAAAGTGACCGGCGCTGCTGCTCGACCTGCGCACGGTTTTTCCCGGCGAGCAGGAAGAGGCGTTGCGGCGGGCGCTGCGAGCGGCGGTTTTTGGTTAGAGCGGGGCCGCGGCCGATGCCCTAGCTGCGGCTCTGGTAGCTGCCGTCGGCGGTGTTGACGCGAATCTTTTCGCCTTCCTTGATGAACGGAGGCACCTGCACCACCAGCCCGGTTTCGAGCTTGGCCGGCTTGGTGACGTTGGTCACCGTGGCGCCCTTGATGGCGGGCTGAGTTTCGACCACCACCATGTCCATCGCCGCCGGAAGATCCAGATTGAACGGCTGGCCCTCGTAGAACTGCACCTTGACGCTGGTGTTGGGCAGCAGATAGTTGACCTGCTCGCCCAGATCCTCGGCGGAGAGCTGGATCTGCTCGTAGGTGGCGGTGTTCATGAAGTGGTAGAAGGCGCCGTCTTCGTAGAGATACTCCATCTCCTGCTCATCGAGCACCACGCGCTCGACAAAATCTTCCGAGGCGAAACGATGGTCCATCATCGAGCCGTTGCGGCGGTTGCGCATTTTGGCTTGCACGAAGCCGCGCAGGTTGCCGGGCGTGCGGTGCTCGACTTTGAAGACGGTGTGCAGCTCGCCGTTGAACTTCACCATCATGCCGGGGCGCAGTTGAGTCGCTTGAACGTCCAAGGGAATCCTTCCTCACTCGGTTGGTCCGGCCGGTGTCGCGGGGCCGCAATTTTCCACCGGGCGGACCCAAAGCCGCCGGGAAAAGATACGATTTGCGGGAAAAAAGAGAGCTCAGGCCCACGCCGGGCGCGCCTCGCGGGCGCGCTTGGTTCCACACCGCCGAGCCCTTATTATAGCCGACCTCCCGGGCCACGCCCGTGCGCCGGTTTCGGGGGCAGGTGGGGGCCCAGAGACCGGATTCGCCGCTCCCGGCTCCGTTTGATCCTACCGGGCACGGGCTGTGCCTCGATGTGGCGCGGGCCTCTGGCTGGCTGCGTCGGCGTGCCCGCCGACGTTGGCTTGCGGGGGCGCCTATTGTTGGGGCCGATCCGGCTGGGGCCGGTCCTGTTGGGCCCGTGAAGTGCCAAAAACGTCCACCACAGATGGACGCAGCCGGCTACAGACCCGCGCCACATTCGGCCCCAGATCTACGCCACATCCAGCCACAGGCCCACGCCATCGAGGCGCCAAACTCAGACACCACCCGATTCCCCGAAACCCCGGGTGGCCTAGCTGCGAGACCCCGTCGCGGTAAGGTCTTTGACGGATTCCCCCCGCCTGCCGCCGCGGCTAGGATCAAAAGGGGGTATCCTCATGCACCGCCGAAAGATCCTGTGGAGCGTTCTCGCGCTGGCCGCGGCCCTGGCACTCACCCTGCCGCTGGCGGCCGCCGATCCGGAGTTGCTGCGCCTGACGCGCCCCGACGCGAATTTCATGATGGGCGCGCGGCTGAGCGAGATCGCCTCCTCGCCCGTGGCCAAGACCCTGCTGGACGAAATGCTGGCCTCGAAACCGGAGTGGGAGTCAGCCTTGGCGGCGGGCTCGAACCCTCTGGCGGGGTTCGACGAGGTGCTGATCTCGGCCAATATCGATGGCCGGTCGCCGCAAGACCCCAAAGACGCCCTGGTGCTGCTGCGCGGATCGCTCGATCTGCCGCGGCTCGAAAAAGCGTTCTGCAGCACGGGCTGCGACCGCGAGCAATATCGCGGCCTGGAGATGCTCAAGCTGGAGCGCCAGGGCGCCGACACGCCGGGCTATCTGGTGCGCCTCGACGACCAATATGCGGTGCTGGGAGAGCGGCCGGCGGTGCTGGCGGCGATCGACCGCCACCGCAAAGGGACTCCGGCATCGCTGAGCCCGGCGATGCAAAGCTGGGTCGACCGGCTGGGCCGCTATCAGTTCTGGCTGGCCGCCAAAGGACCGTTCCAGACACCCCAGACGGCCGAGCCCGGTCCGGCTTCGATGGCCGCCGGCGTGGCCTCGAAAATGGAAGGCTTCGGGTTGGGCCTGCTGCTCGAAAGCGACGTCTCGTTGTCCGTCGAGCTCGAGTCGGTGAGCGACGACGACGCCAAGCAGCTCTACGAGACCGTGCAGGGCTTGCTGGCGCTCGGCCGCATGAGCCAGCAACGCGATCAGGCGCAGGCGGCGTCGACCGCGCCCGCGACGTTCGATCTGCTCGAGAATCTCAAGCTGACCAACGCCGGGCGGGTGGTCTCGGCGTCGTTGACCATCCCACAGAGCGAGCTGAACAAGCAGTTGCGCGCGAAGCTCGAAGAAAAAGCGCAAGGCGGCGACCAGCCGGCGGTCGAAGCCGAGCTGCATGCCGAGAAACCGCAGCCGGCGCGCGGTGCGGTCTTCGCGGCACAAACGCCCCAGCAACTCGATCCGCGTCTATGGGCTCAGGCCGCGCGCGGTGGAGTATCCGCTGACCCCGAAATGAGTTCCATGGGGACCGTGATTGCGTTTCGCCTGCGGCACCTCTGCCGGTAGCGCAGGGCTCGTGATTTTCGAGGCCTGCGGTTTTCTCCCTGCCCACAAAAGGCCGCAGGTCTGGGAAATGCATCCAGCCCTGCGCTACGGGCCTCTGGCCCGGCAACGAACTTCCGTTCCCAGACGAATTCTTGCTTCGGAGCTTTGGGCAGGCCGGAGCCCTGCCCCACTGGCCGCGTCCCCCATGAGGCCGGCGACTCCCAGGCGAAGCGTACACCGGCAGGGCTTAAGATAGGATGGGGTGGGGCGTCGGCTCCCAAGCGAGTCTGGCGCGGCGCAAAAATCCCATGGCGAAACAGGCGGACGAAGGTCGATTCATCGTCCTTGGCGTGAGCGGGGGCATCGCCGCTTACAAGGCGGCGGAGCTGGTGCGGCTGCTCACGGGGCTGGGCCACCAGGTGCAGGTCGTGATGACGGCGCACGCCCAGGAATTCGTGCGGCCGCTGACGTTTGCCTCGTTGACCGGCCAGAAGGTCATCACGGACCTGTTTTCGTCGTCGAGCGGCGATGCGACCCTGCAGAGCGCGATCGAGCACATCGGGGTGGCGCAGAAAGCGGAATTGCTGCTGATCGCGCCGGCGACGGCGAACGTGCTGGCTCGCTTCGCCCACGGGCAGGCCGACGATTTCCTCACCACGCTCTATCTGGCCTACCAGGGCCCGGTAGTGGTCGCGCCGGCGATGAACGCGAACATGTGGAGCCATCCGGCGACACGGCACAATCTGGCAGTGCTGCGCGAGCGCGGCGTGCGGATCGTCGAGCCGGACGAGGGTGAATTGGCCTGCGGCGTGGTCGGCCCCGGGCGCCTTGCGGTTCTCGAAAACATCGTCGCGGCGGCCGAAGAGGCGCTCTATCCGCGCCGCGACCTTGCCGGCGAGACCGTGCTGATTACCGCCGGGCCGACCGAAGAGCCTCTGGACCCGGTACGCTTTCTTTCGAATCGCTCGAGCGGCCGCATGGGTTACGCGCTGGCGGCCGAGGCTCGCGACCGCGGCGCGCGGGTGGTGATTGTCCACGGGCGCATCGCGCTCCAGCCGCCGGCCGGCTGCGAGCGGGTCGCGGCGGCAACGGCCGAAGCCATGCACAAGGCGGTGCTCGAGCGGCTGCCGCAGGCCACGATCGTCGTGATGGCGGCCGCGGTGGCCGACTACCGGCCGGCGCGGGTTGAGACGCGCAAGATGAAAAAGCGGCCGGGCCAGTCGATCGCGATCGAACTCGAGCCGACCACCGACATCTTGAAAGCGATCGGCGAGCGCAAGGGCGGACGTCTGCTGATCGGATTCGCGGCCGAGACCGAGGACGTGGTCGCCAACGCCCGAGCCAAGCTGGAGTCGAAGGGCTGCGACTTCATCGTGGCCAATCCGGTGGGGCCCGCGGCCGACGGCGCCGGCATGGATTCGGAAGAAAATCAGGGTTGGATCGTCGCCGCCGGCGGTGAGACGATCGAGTTGGGGCGCAGTTCCAAACGCCAAATGGCGCGCCGCATCTTCGATCACGTCCTGGCGCTGCGGCCGGCGGCGCAACCAGCGCGCGGCTAGCCCGGCGCCGCCGTGGTGGGAACGCGCGTCCCCGAGCAACGACGAACCGAAAAAATGGCCGATCCCCTTTACGAATACCTGCGTTTCTATCGCGACCTGGGTTTTACAGACCTGTATCTGCCGCCAGGCGCCACCGGGTTTGCCGGCCTGAGCGGCGCGACGGCGCCCTCGAGCGGCGCACCCGCAGCGGCCGGCGCGGCGGAAGACGTTCCAACCACACGCCCCGCCGGGCCGGGCCCGCAGCCGCCATCGCCCAGCGCGGCGCCGCCTCCCTCGCGCTACCAGCCGCCGCCCGAACTCTCCGGCGGCGGAAGCGCCGACCCGCAAGACAGGAATCCGATCCCGGTGTTACAAAGCATCCAGGCCGATATCGGCGAGTGCACGCGCTGCCGCCTCCACGAGGGCCGCGCCAAAATCGTGTTCGGCAGCGGCAACCCCGAGGCGCGGCTGGTGTTCGTGGGCGAGGGTCCCGGGGCCGACGAAGACGCCCAGGGGCTGCCGTTCGTCGGCCGCGCCGGCAAGCTGCTGACGCAGATGATCGACAATACCGCCAAGGGCGAAGGCATTCCGATCAGCCGCGACGACGTCTACATCTGCAACGTGGTGAAGTGCCGGCCACCGGGCAATCGCACGCCCGAGCCCGACGAAATGGAGACCTGCGGGCAATTTCTGACGCGCCAACTCGATGCTATCCGCCCCAAGGCGATCTGCCTGCTGGGGTCGACCGCCGCGCGCTACCTGCTCGCCACGCGGCTGGGCATCACCAAGCTACGCGGCAACTGGCAGGACTGGCACGGCATTCCGGTGATGCCGACTTATCATCCCTCGTTCCTGCTGCGGCCCTTTGCGCAGGAGAAAAAACGCGAGGCCTGGGAAGACCTCAAGAAGGTGCTGCACTTCGTCTACGATTCGGACTAGCGGGTCTACGATTTCGGGCCAGCGGCGGAGTTGCGGGCCTGTCCGAAGGTGCAAGCCTGTCGGGCAAGTGGGGTCGATACAATAAGTGCCATGGAGCGCACGATCGCCAAGTTTAGCAGCCATGCCGCGGCCGATCGGGCGACGCGCGAGTACTATCGCAGCCTGACGCCGCAACAGCGGATTGAGATTCTGCTGGAGTTGATCGAGCAGGCACGCCCCACCCACAATGCCCCTAGCGAACGACTTGAGAGAGTTTATCGAATTGTTAAATTCTCACCAGGTTGAATATCTGGTCGTCGGAGCCCACGCGCTCGCCTTTCATGGGCATCCTCGATTTACCGGTGACCTGGACATCCTGGTTCACAACGAAGAAGAAAACGCGCAACGGGCTTTTCAAGCCATCGCCGCGTTCGGATTTCCGGCCTCGGGGCTGGCGGCGTCCGACTTTCAACAACGCGATCAGATTATCGAGTTGGGGCGGCCGCCACAACGCATCTCTATCCTCACTTCGTTGAGTGGGGTCGAGTTTGGTGAAGCCTGGGAGAGCCGGGTTCATGGTCATCTCGATCACGTCCCGGTAGCTTTCCTCAGCCGCGAGTGCCTCATCCGGAACAAGAAGGCGACGGACCGGCCGCAGGACCGCGCGGATGTCGCGGCCCTCGAATCTCCCGGGTAGTTGCGAGCATCCAATGGCCCTCGCAGGGCCCCGTACGCGCGGCCAAAATCCCGCCTGGAAGCGTTTCAGTATAATGAATAGTTTGCCCTATTATGCAGGTACCTAAGATTCGTTCCACCACGGTGCTTTGCGTTCGCCGGGACGGCAAAGTGACGATGGCCGGAGATGGCCAGGTCACCATGGGAAGCGAGATCGTCAAGCACACCGCCCGCAAAATCCGCCGCCTTTACAACAACAAGATTCTCGCCGGATTTGCGGGCTCGACTGCCGACGCCCTTTCGCTGTTTGCACGCTTCGAAGACAAGCTGCAAGAACACCAAGGTAAGCTGAGCCGTGCGGCCGTAGAGTTAGCCCGTGACTGGCGCACCGACAAATCGTTGCGCCATCTTGAAGCATTGCTGTTGGTCGCCGACGAGACCGATACGCTGCTGGTGAGCGGCAACGGCGACGTCATCGAACCCGACGAGCCGCTGGCGGCGGTCGGCTCGGGCGGCCCGTTCGCGGTGGCGGCGGGCACGGCGCTGCTGAAAAACACCACCATGTCGGCGCGTCAGATTGCCGAAGAGGCGATGTTCGTCGCCGCCAAAATCTGTATCTATACCAACAACACGATTCACTACGAAGAGTTGGGTTAAGCCCAGATGGTTATCTATCTTCCCGGCCAGTCCACGATCGACAAGCCTTCGCTCGACGAGTTGACGCCGCGCGAAACCGTGCGCGAGCTCGACAAGCACGTCGTCGGGCAGAACGAAGCGAAGCGGGCGGTGGCGATCGCGCTGCGCAACCGCGTGCGGCGGCAGAAGCTCGATCCGGAAATGGCCGAAGAGGTGATGCCCAAAAACATCCTGATGATCGGGCCCACCGGCGTCGGCAAGACGGAAGTGGCGCGCCGCCTGGCGAAGCTCGCCAACTCGCCGTTCCTCAAGGTCGAGGCCACCAAGTTCACCGAGGTCGGCTACGTGGGCCGCGACGTCGACTCGATGATCCGCGATCTGGTCGAAGTCTCGATCGACATGATCCGCGAGGAGAAGCTCGAGCTGGTCGCCGACCGCGCCGAAATCAACGCCGAAGAGCGCATGCTCGACCTGCTGATGCCGCCGCAGACGCCGTCCGAGTCGCCCGAGGGCGCAGCCGAGCTCGAAGACACCACCGACAAGACGCGCGAAAAGCTGCGCGCCGCGCTGCGCGACGGAAAGCTCGATGAGCGCATGGTCGAGATCGAAGTGCGCGAGCGCAACATGCCGGTCGAGATCGTCACCAACGCCGGCATCGAGGAGATGGACATCAATCTCCGCGATATGCTGCCCGGCCTGTTCGGCGGCAAGAGCCGCCGCCGCAAGATGACCGTCGCCGAAGGCATGGACTACCTGGTTCAGGAAGAAGAGCAGAAGCTGATCGACATGGATCAGGTGACGCGCCAGGCGGTCGAGCGCGTCGAGCAGTCGGGGATCATCTTTCTCGACGAGATGGACAAGATCGCCGGCCGCGAGGCCGGCCGCGGCCCCGACGTCAGCCGCGAAGGCGTGCAGCGCGACATCCTGCCGATTGTCGAGGGCACGACGGTGAACACGCGCTACGGCATGGTGCGCACCGATCACATTCTGTTTATGGCCGCGGGGGCGTTTCACGTCTCCAAGCCAAGCGACTTGATTCCGGAGCTGCAAGGGCGCTTCCCGATTCGCGTCGAGATGAAGTCGCTGACCACCGAAGACTTCATCCGCATTCTGACCGAGCCCAAGAACGCGCTGATCAAGCAGTACACGGCGCTGATGGAAACCGAAGGCGTCAAGCTGAAGTTCACCAAGGACGCTATCGCCGAGATGGCGGTGATCGCCACCCGCGTCAACGAGCAGACGGAAAACATCGGCGCCCGGCCGTCTGCACACGATCATCGAGAAGATGCTCGAGGATATTTCCTTCGACGGCCCCGACTTGAAGAAGAAGGCGATCACGATCGACGCCGAATACGTGCGCAAGCAGCTCTCCGACATCGCCCAGGATCAGGACCTCAGCCGGTATATTCTGTAGAAGCTTGTCAACCACCGCACGGCTCGCTAAAACCTTCGCTGTTCTGCTGTTGTGTTGGACCGCTCTCGGCTGTGGATCGGTCGGCGCGCCTCGCCCTCCGCTGCTCAACATTCCCGAACGAGCCGACGATTTCGTCGCCCGCCAGACGCCGGAGGGATCGTACTGGAGTGGACCTGGCCGCGCGTGACGACCGAAGGCGTGCCGCTGAACGACCTGGCGCGTTTCGACGTGTACGGGTTTGAAGTGGCGCCGGGCAGCCCGCTTCCCGACGCCGGGTTGTTTGAGCGCGAGAGCCGGCCGCTGGCCTCGATGCAAGGCGACGAGCTCGAACCCTATAGCTCCGGAAAGCGCGTCCGCCTGGTGCTCGACTCTCTACCGCTGTTGGGCAAATGGATCGCCTTGGGCGTGCGGGCCGAGGGCCGCCACGGCCGGGTCGCCGGTTTCTCCAACCTCGCTTTGATCCAGGTCACCGCTCCTCCGGGGGCCCCCGAAAAGCCTTCGCTGACGCTGACGCGCGAGGGAGTTGTCGTGGAGTGGCCGGCGGTCGATCGCTCTAGCGGTTACGTCATTGCGAGGAGTGGCGACCCGGCCGGACCGTTCGAGGAAATCGGGCGCTCGGAGACAGCCCGATTCCAGGATACCGGCGTACAAACCGGTGAGACCTACCTCTACCGTGTGCAGGCGATCGCCGGAACCGCCCCGGGCGAGGCCGGGGGACCGTGGTCGGAAGCGGTTTCGATCACGCCGCGCGACATTTTCGCCCCCGCCGTCCCCGCGGGTTTGCGCGCCGTCGCTACCGGCCCCACCGTAGAGCTTTCCTGGGAACCCAACACCGAGCCCGATTTGAAAGGGTATCGCGTGCGACGCCGGCAAGAGGGTTCCGAACCGGCCGTGCTCACCCCAGAAC
The DNA here is from genome assembly GCA_963824095.1 of Terriglobia bacterium. Classification (GTDB taxonomy): domain Bacteria; phylum Acidobacteriota; class Terriglobia; order Bryobacterales; family UBA6623; genus JBBDWJ01. Next base: position 1,177,784 of record CAWGNS010000008.1, read on the forward strand.
TGCTCGAAGCGGCCAGCTACAGCGACCGCGACGTGACGCGCGGCCAGCAGTATTCCTACCAGATCACCGCCGTCGATGCGCTCGGCAACGAAAGCGAGCCGTCGGAAGCGATTGCGGTGCGGGTTCCGCAGTAGCTCCTTTCACGGAAGCCGCGCGAGTTATTCAGGGTGTTTCGATCAAGCACTCTGTGGCAAGTGCTCTGTCGCAACGCGATGTGGCGCGCTTGCCGGGACACGACCGAACTGACTGAGACCCTGCCGATTTTCTGGATGCTGCTGATCCGCGCGCGGCGGTTCATTCGGTGGGCGGACCCGGCTGCCGGCCGGGCGTCGTTACGCTGTTGGCTCCCCCCACCACGACGCTCAAAATGCCGCCGGCCAGGTTCGCCGCTTCACGGCCGGGAACCCCGTGCACACGTACCAGCAGCGTGTAGCGCGGCTGATCGGCCGGATACATCGCCAAAGCATAGCCGTCGCCGTTGGAGCGAGAAGCTGCGCCGCCGTGATGAATGCAGGGCGCGGTTCCGGTTTTCGCCAAACAACCGCGGCCGCCGACCGCGCGGCTGACGCCCTGCGCGGTGCCGCGTGCGGCCGCCGCCCTCAGACCCGCCAGCACACGTCCAACGGCCGGTTCGGCGGCGCGTTCGAGCAGTTCCTCATAGGCGCGCATCAGCGACAACGGCGCGATGCGCCAGGCGTCGCCAATACCGAAGTACGCCTGCGAAGGGGCCGAGCGCCGCGGCGCCGGCAGGCCGAACCGGGCGGTTACGTCCGCCACGTCCTGGAAGCGAAGTTGTTCGCTGAGGGTCCGAAAGTAGGTATTGCAGGAATGCGCTATGGCCTGCTCGATCTCGAGCGTGCCGTGCCCGGCGGGGAGCCAGCAACCACTCTGCGGCGTGCAGTCGATGCGTGGAAAATGCCCGCCGTGGGACTCGGCGTAGGCCAGGGCCGTGAACGGCTTGACGAGCGAGCCGACAGGAACGGGCTGCCCCAACTCGCTCCAGCGCGAGTAGATTATTTCGCGGCCGCCGGTTTCCGCCAGCACGCACGAAATCTCCCTACCGGCGGCGTGATCGCGCAGGAACGAGTCGACCGCCGGCCCCAACAGCGATGCGGCGGGCAGCAGGCCGGCGCTCCCAACCGCCCACAACCACAGTGCCAGTGCTTGCCAACGCTTCATGGCTGAAGTTGATAGGTCACGGTGTCGGCGACCGAGGTCCCGTGATCCTCGACGCGGCGCGTAACCGCTTGCACGCGCGAGAGGGTTTCACCCAGGCTGGCGATGCTTTCCGAAAAGAAATAGGGCTCGCGCTGCTCGTTGCCGAAGGTCTGCCCGCCCTGCAGAAAATCGAGGTGCGCCATCAGCTTGGTGTAGTTGCCGCGCTCCTGCCCGGGGCGGAATCCGGCGGCGAACGAGGCTCCGGGCTGCGCCGCCGGCTGGTTCATGCGCGCCAGCACGGCTTGCAGCGCGGCGGCCGAGTTCGCGAGCAGCAGATAGCGTCCCTGGCCCGTGACGAACAACGGCGCAACGCCGTCGAGCGCATAGGCCGTTCCAGCTCCGACCGGCTGCTGCGTCCAACCGGCACCCAAGCCCGAGACGGTCAGCGCGCCTTGCAGGCTCGTCGAGAGGCTTTCGAGAACGGTGGGGAAGTCCCACGCCGACGCGCCGAGTAGCACGACCGCAGCATCGCTATTCACGAAAACTCCTTCCACGCCGGCGCGGCTCGATTCGGTTTCAAGCATCGCAGCGACACTGTTGCCCGCCAGCAGGGCTTCGAGCGCTTCAGGCGCGAAACGGCCATTCGAAGCGACCGGAGGCGGCTCGTCGATGCGCGTTTCGAGCGCCAGAGAACCCATCGCGCCACCGGCCGAACCGACTGTGCCGTCGCCCAACGTCACCTGCGGCGCATAGTCCGACGGCGCACTCTGGCTTGTCGAAGGGTCGAGCAGTTTCTGGCGCAGCAAAGCGACAACGTCGGAGGACCGCGGCGCGGCCCAGGCGCGATAGAGGCCAGCCTGCGGCGGCGCTAGGCGTAAGACCTGCGCCACGACCTGCTCGCGGCCGGGCTCGCCCGGGCGGAGCTTCGAAGTCGGCGGCGCGCAGGAAGACACGCTCCTCGCGCATCACGCCGCTTTCGCGATGCAGGTCGATGACGGCGGCGCGGTATTGGCGCAGCTCCGCAACGTTACCTTGGACCCAGTAGGATCGGAAATGCGGGCTGCGTTCGAGCGCGTCCATGTTGAGCGTCAGGCGCAGTTCGCCGCGACCGGCGGACGCTTGCACCGCGTCGTGGTACCAGGCGTCGTTGGCCGCCGCCGCCCCGCCCTGGCCCGACAGCAAAGTCAAGCGCCTGCGCCAGCGGCTCCTCGGCGGTTGCCAGCAACAGGTATTCGTCGGTGGAGGCGAAAGCGGCCTGACGTCCCGACTGCGGATCGGTACGCACGAAGTAATCGTGGCCGGCGGCATTGCGCGGCTCGAAGTTCGCGCGCGACTGCCAGAGCATATTCTCGAGCGTCCGCGCCGAGCCCAGCCGCGTGATATAGAGGAAGCGCAGCTCGCCGATGTCATATAGCGCCAGCACGGATTCGGTTCCGGCGATCGATTCGACCAGCGACATGTCGGGGGAGAAACCGGCGGCGGCAGCAAATTCGTTGTGAGCCTCGCTGAGCCGGTAGAACAGGCGCGAGCGCGAAAACATCCGGTAGTTGTCGCTAGCCAGCCATTGCTGTTTTTCGGAGGACTGATTCCAGTCGCCGAGCAGGCGCGAAAAATCCTGGGCTTCGAGCATCAGCACGGGCCCGGAGGGCACCATCGCGGCCAGCGAGCGGGCCGCCGGCGGCGCTTGCGCTTGCATCACAGCCCACGACGCCAGGCTAACCAGCAAAACCCCCAGGGCGCCGAAAATCCAGCCGAAAATCCAACTGCGGCGCGCGGTCATTGGGCGCCTCCTGTTTGCGGCGCGGCGGCAAGACGCGGACGCACCAGGTGGTCCTGATCGAGGTTCTTGGTGATCACCGGCCGGCGGCTCGCATTCTGCGCGCGCCGTTGGCGCACCGCATGCACTCGATCAACGCTCTGCTCGATCGCCGAATGTTGTAGCCCGGGTGGCGACAACTCGAGCGCGAGTCGATACACCAGCTCCGCCAAGCCGAGCCGCTCGACCTGTTCGAGGGCGTGGGCGAGGTCGCTGGCGAGCGCCGCGCGGGCCGCGTCGTCGAGCCCCTGGGCGCTCAAGAATTGCTGCGCCATCCAGCGGTCGACGCCGATGTCGGGCTGGTGCTCGTCGAGCGGCGAATCGTACTGCTGGAAGCGGTAGGCAAGGTTGGTGTTGGCGGCCAGTGGCTCGAACGCGGCGACGGCGAGTTGGAATTCAGCGGCCCCGTGTGCGGCGCGGAACAGAACGAGCCGGGTCGCGGCATCGTCGGGGTTCAAGGCGACGGCCTCACGCAGCAGGCGAACGCGATCCGAAAGTGGGGCGAACGGGGCGGCGGTGAGGCGCGCCTCGTAGTAGAACGGCTGTGCGGCCGGCCCCGGCGCGGGTGCAGCGTTCGCGGCTAGCAAGGCAAGCTCGGCGGAACCCAAATTTTCTGGAGCGCCAGCGCCCACGTGCGTGCCGGCCGGCGAAGCCTGCGAGGCCGCAGCCCTCGACCCCAAGGCACGGGCCGCCGCGGCGCGCTGTTCATAAGGAATCAGCGGCGAGGAGGCGACCTCGGTAAGCCCCGTGGCGGCCGCCTGCGCATCGCCGGCGGCGAGCTGCGCCTGCGAATGTTTGCGGAGCGCTTCGAAATCCCAGGGCGCGGCGCGCAGCCGCTCGGCGAGAAACGCCGCGGCCTCCGCGTCTCTGCCAAACTTGCTCAGCAAATCCGCGGCGGCGGTGAGGTTCTCGAACGGCTCGCCGGAGACCAGAGTCATGCGGCGCAGCAACGCCAGGGCCTCCTCGGGCTCTTTCTGTTCGAAACGCAGCTCGGCCAGCCCCAGGAAATTCGAGGCGCTCAGGTCACGCTGCTCGAGCTGCCGCGTGTAGTAGAACTCCAGAAGGCGCTCGGCCGGCGCGGACTGGCCGGCGCGACGCAACGCCGTGGCGGCATCGCGCAGCGCTTCGAGCGGCGGCGCAACAGCGGCGTCCTGCCCATAGCTTGCGAGCAAGCTGTCGAGGCGGCCGGCCCGGGCGGCGACCTCCACCCACAGCGCGGCGCGCTCGCTTTGGAGCATTTGCTTCAAGCTCTCGCCAGCCGCGTCAATGGCGGCCTGAGCCTTGGCGGGTTGGCTGCTTTCGAGCCAATACTCGATGCGGCGAATGCGCCACTCGTCGAGGTTGCGCTCGGCATACGCGTTTCTCGGGCCCATGGCCTCGGCCAGGCGGCGCTCCAGAATCGCAACCACGCGGTCGAAGAACGCCTCGCGATCGGCCTGCGGCAGCCACGGCGCTTTGGCGACGTTGCCCAGGAACTCCTCGGGGTTGGGAGCGCCCTCGCCCAACTCCAAGGCGGCCTGCAGCACCGCCGCTTTGTCGGCCGTCGCGTCGAACCAGGCGCCCAACAGGCTCTCGATGCGGTAAGCGCCATTGCGCCGCGTGTACTGCTCGAAGAACGTGCGGATCGCGTCGCGCAACGGCGGCTCCAGGCTGTGGCCGCCGATGTGGCGTAGCGCCTCCGAAACGTCCTCCCAAAACGAGGGCGGCGTGCTTCCCTTCGCCACCTGGCTCGCGAACGCTTCCAGCGCGGAGCGCCAGCGGGCCGCCGCCGCATCGTGCTCGCCGCGGGTCCAAAGAATTTCGGCCAGCCGGTCGTTCAGGCGTCCCTGATTTTCGTCCAACTCAAGCGCGTGCTGGTACTCGACGACGGCGCGGGCAAGATCGCCGAGGTCGCGGTAGGTGTCGCCCAACTGCGCGTAGGCCGAGGACCGGCCCGGCGCGGCTTCGACCGTCGCCGGCAGATAACCCTCGGCCACCTCGACGTCGCTGAGGCCAAGATACTCGCCGTAGCGCGCGCCGTAGTAGAACCACAGGTCGCCGGCGAGTTGCTGGTCGCGGTCGACGGGCGCGGCGAGGCGTTTGCCGATGTTTGCTGTGCCGAGCGCGGCCTGAAACGCCTGGCCGGTTGCGGCGGACGGCCGTCCGAAATAAAGGCCCACCAGGCCGGTATAAGCGCTGGTCCAGACCGGTGGCAGATTGCGGCCGCGAGCCTGCACGGCGCGCTCGGCCAGCGCGGCATCGTCGCCGGCCAACGCCATGTTGGCCGGGCGGTCCGGCTCTTGCTGGGGACCGGTCGGCGTCGCCAGCGCCACCAGCCGGTCGGGCTGCTTACGCAGCAGCAATTCCAGAAAGCGGTCCGAGTAGCCGCCGTGCAGAGCCAGGTCGAGGACGCGCAGCTCGGCGTCGGAATTGCCGGCCGTGCGGTAGGCTTCGGCGGCCTGCAGCAGCACGTTGTCGCGGTCGGGGCCCGGCGGATAGACCTGCCAGTAGGCCTCCAACTGCCCGGCCAGCTCCTCGTGACGCAGGCGCTGTTGCTGCAACTCGACGAGCTGCTGACGCAGCGTGTTGGCGGCGTCGCTGCCGGGGTCGGCCATCATGCGCTCGGCGAGCCACTTGGCGGCAAGATCGTTCAGGCCGGCCTGGCGGGCCAGCGGCAGCAGGCGGCGCTCAAATTCCAACGGCGGCAGAGCGGCCTTTTCCTTTTCGAGGAACGCAACAAACGAGGTTTTCTCTTCCGGAGTGAAATAGGAGGCGACGGTGGATGCCATTTCCCCGAGCGCGACACCCAGCCGCTCCTGGGTGAAGTCGTTGGGCTGTTGGGGCCAGGCCGCCAGCAGCCGACGGTAGGCCGGCTCGTATTGCCGCAGCCGCGTGGCCAGCCGCGCGTAGAGCCGCAGCGCCGAGTCGTAGCTGTAGTCCTGGAGCAGCCGGTCGCCAGCCAACTCGACGGCGCGTTGCGCGAAGCGCAGGGCGTCTTCGAGGTAATTCCAGCTTTCGAGCCGCTCGGCCGCGGCGGCGAAGTTTTCGGCGCGCTCGGGACGGCCGCTGATCAAGGCCTTCTCGATCGCCTCGACGGCCTCGGCGCGGCGCTGCTGGCGGGCGTACATCTCGGCGATCTTTTCCATCCAGCGCGGGTCGTGGTAACGCAACTCGTAGAGCTGCTGATAGGTAGCCAGCGCGGCGTCGAAACGCATCAGCCGCTCTTCGAGCGCGGCGCGGCTTTCAAGCAGGCCGGCCATTTCGGGGCGCACCGCCGAGGCCCGCTGGAAAGCTTCGATCGCCTCGGGAAGCTGTTCAAGATCGCGGTACACCCAGGCCAGCACGCGTTGGTAGCGGTAATCCTTGGGCGACGCCGCCGCCGTCTTGACGTAGGAATCAATCAGACGCTGGCGCAGGCCGTGGCTTTCGGCGTAGCGCGAAGCCTCGCCGACGAGCCCTTCGTCGTCGGGGAACCGGTTGATGATTTCGATGTACTGATCGACGGCCGCGGCGGGATCGCCGAGTTTGGTCAGCGCCGGAATCAGCCCGCGGCGCAGCGCGGCAAGCTGCTCGCGCTTGCGGGCGGCGGGCAGATCGGCCTGGTTCAACGCGGCAATCTTCGCCTCGTAAAACGAACGCAACGCGGCGTAGTCGTTCTCGCGGCCGTAGGTGTCGGCCATCGCCGCCAGATACTGCGCGTCGAAAGGATCCGCGGCGAGCAAGGTCTGCAGCGAGCGCCGCGCGCGGTCGTATTGGGCCACGTCGGTGGCCTTGCGGGCCGCCTCGAACATCAGTTTGCTGCGCAGCTCGGGATAGGCCTGCGCCGCGGCCTCGTCGAGCAGATCGAGCGCGCGGTCATGATCTTTTTGACGCCAGGAGAAATCGACCGCGGCGCGCACCACGCCGAGGATCTTGGGGTTCTCCTCATAGAGCGCGTCGATCACCTGCCGCGCCGCCGCGGTCTCGTTGCGGCCTTCGTGAAGCTGCATCAGCGAAAGCCGCAGCCGCATACGATCGACCGGATCCTGCGTCAGCGCGATCTGGCGTTCCAGGCTCTGCACGCGAACCGCGTCCAGCCGGCGCGACGAGGCGATGTTCGAAATCTGCTCGAGCAACTCGAACGAGGTGGTGTTCTCGACGAGCTGCGACAGGAGTGCGGCCAGGTCGTCGCCGCGCTGCTGCGCCTCCAGCACGGACACGCGCAGCGAAACGGCTTCGCTGCCCGGGTTCTGCCCGGCGACCAACTGCGCCGTCACCTGATCGACCAGCTCGCGTTGCGCCGGCCGCCGCGCCAGCTCCACCAGCCGCCGCCGCGCCGCCGAGCCGCCATCGGGCGACAGCGCGCCTTTGAGATATTCGCTGATCGCGCCGGAATAGTCGCGGCGGTTTTCGTGAATCGCGCCGGCTTCGTAGGCATAGAGCGCCGGGTTGCCGAGCCGGTTGCGGCCCTCGTCGAGCATCCGCAGCGCATCGTCGAACAGGTAGTAGTCCCAAAACACGGTCGCCGCTTCGAGATAACCTTCGGGGCGGCCGGGCTCGACGTCCGCCATGCTGTTCCACACCGGCCGGGCGCGATCAAACAACCCGCGGTCGGCCCAGATGTCGCCGATCTCCGCCAGATGATCGCGGTCGCGCGGCTGGCTCAGGTGCAGGCTCTGCGCCAGGCTGGCGGCCACGTCGGTATCGTTGGCGATCGGCGTGGGCCAGCGAGCGGTGAATGGATGTAGCCCGTTCGGAAAGCGTCTCTTCGGCCGGCAAGTCGGTCGCCAGCGCCAGCAACACCGGCGCCGCCTGTTCAAAGTGCGAGCGCCACACGCGCGCTTCGGCGATGTATTCGGCGGCGGCGGAGTTCTCGCGCGCCAATTGATGCCATTGCTGCTCACCGGCCGCGGCGTTGGACGACTCGATCGACGCCAGCTCCGCCTGCAACCGGCCGGTGCGCGAGAGAAATTCGAAAAACTGCGAACGCAGCTCGGCGTCGAAATACCAATACTCGCGCAGCAGACTCTCCCAGGCCGCCGCATTGCGCGTTTGCGGCGTCTGGTAGGCGCGCAGCAGATTGCGGACAAACGTCAGGTTCTGCGGGAAGCGCCGGTGCGCGTAAAGATTCAGCTGCAGGAAAACCTGCGGGCTCACCGGCGCGCCGTCGACGATGTTGCGGAAGTAGCTTTCGAGGTCCGTCCCCGAGAAGGTCCGGACGACCTGCTCGGTCAGCTTGGCGAACTCCTGGGTGCGCCGCAGCCGCAAATACCAGCGCGCCAGCTTGTCGTTCCACGAGGCATCCCGGAAGCGGCCGATGGCCCGCTGGTAAACGGCTTCAACCTGTTGGCTGAGCCCGTTTTGCTCGAGGAATGCCGCCAGCCGCTCGTAGAGGCCGGGATCGTCGGGGTTGCGTTGAATCTCGCGCGCGTAGAGCGCCAGGGCATCGGGAATGCGCTTGAGCGCCAGCAGCCGCGCGATATAGAGGTCGAGAACGCGGGCGTATTCGGGCGAGCGCGCCGGGCCGGGCGGATTGCCGCCGTAACGGCCGGGATTCCCGTACGAAGGCGCCTGGCCGGCCCCGTTCTCGCCGATCGGAACGCCGCCGGCGCGCTTTGCCAACTCTTCGAGCAACGCGTCGTAGGCGGCAAACTCCTGCGCGGTCTGGTTGGTGCGGGCATACGCTTCGGCGATCAACAGCGCGACCTGCGTGCGGCTGGGGGCATCGGGGAAGTCGCTGAGAAACTCCTGCCCACCGCGCAACACGCCTTCGTTGTCGCCGTAGGTGGCGAAGGCCTGCAGCAACTCGGCGCGCAACGCGGCCCGGCGCTGCGACTGCGGGAACTCCCGATCGAACCGCGCCAGCAGTTCGGAAGCTTCGGCGCGATGGAAATAAGCCGTCGACGAGGATTGCTGCCAGCGGAAACGCGACTGCGGCGACTGGCCGTTGAACAGCAGCGACAGGATACCGTTGAGCAGCCCGGGGTGGTCGTCCATCGTCGCGATATCGCGGTAGAACGACAGATTGCCGGCGCCCAACCGGATCGGCTGATCGGGAGCCCCCAGCAGCAGCTCGATCAGCCCGGCCAGGCCCTCCTCGCGCTCGGAAGCCGCGGCGCCGGGCAGGCTGTAGAGCGCGTAGTCGTAGCGCGCCGTCTCGTTGTGATTGTTGAGGCCGCGGTAGAGCTGCGCCAGGGTTTGCAGCTCGGCGGGCTTCCAGGCGGCTTGCCGCGCTTCCTTGCTTTGGCGAAAATCGGCGAGCACGGCCTGCGCCGCGGCCACGTTGCCCTGCCGCTGGTAATAGTGGAACACCCAACCGGCGGCCTGCAGATCGTCGGGATTTTCGGCCAGCCGGGCACGGTCGCGGTCGAGGTGGCTGCGCAACTGCCCGCTCTCTGCGAGTAGCGAAAAATACTCCTGGATCAGCGGCGGCGGCCAGAGCGGCTCGAACGCTTCGTCATAGAGCGCCAGCGCCTGCTCGGGCGAGCCGCGCCGCCGCGCGATTTCGGCGCGCGCCTTGAGGCGAAACGCCGCGTCGCCGGGAAACTGTTGCTGATAGTCGCCCAGCAGTTGCTGCGCCTCGTCCAGCAAACGATGCTCGATCAGAAAATCGAATTGCAGTTGCGGTAGAGCGGACTGGCCGGGGTAGCGGCCGCGCCAGGCGCGATACTGCCGGATCGCCAACGCCGGCGGCAGCGCCTGCGCCTCGATCAGCTCGAGGCTGCGCTCGAAGGCGTGCCAGGAGCGCTGCTGCTCGGGCGGAAGCAGCGACTCGTTATCGGCCGCCGGCGAACGCCCCACGGCCAGCAGCGCGTCGACTTCGTCCTCGGGCCGCAGGCGGCGGTGGTAGAAGTCGGCAAGCGCAAGCTGCCCGTCGGCAGGATCGGCGACCCGGGCGGCGTACTCCTTCCAGTCCTGCTCGGCGGCGGAAAAATCGAGCTGCCGCTCGGCCTCGTGGGCCCGCAGCGCATAGAGTTCGGCTTCGTCGGGCTGCGCGGTAATGAGTCCGGTGAGCGCGTCGCGGGTCTCTTGCGGCGGACGCTCGGCGCGCACCGCTCCACCCGGCATCGACACCAGGCGGAAAAAAGCGTCGCGCAGCGGGCTCGAACCCTCGACGTTGCGCACCCAGTCGGGCAGGCTCGCCCGGGCTTCGAACAGGCCGACCGAGGCGGCCAGTAAACCCGCCGCGAGCGCGAGGCCGGAGGTGCTACGGCGCCACTTCAACGAACACCTCCTGGGCGCCGATGTTGTGCGCGAAATCCTCGGCAATCAGCTTGAGCTTGTAGCGCCCGGCCGGCAGATCGGCCGGAATCACCAGACTTCCCGTGTTGTAGCCGGCCTTCTGGTTCCAGCGCAGCTCGACCGGCGGCGTCCCATACAGGCGCGCGGTGAGCGTCCGCGTCGTCCGCGAGGCGCTGGCCTTGAGCTCTACCGTCTCGCCGCGCCGGAAAGGTGCGCTTGTCGAGCTTCACCTGGACGTCGGGCGGTTGGCTCGAAATCCAGAAATTCTTCGACTCGCGGTAGACGTGGCCCTGGCGGTCGCGCAGCACCAGCCTGACGCTGTGTTGGCCGTCGGGCATGTCCTTGGGCGCGAGAAAGCGCGTCTGCCAGATGTCTTCCGAACCCAGGTACTTCAGCTTCTTGATCAGCCCGAAGGGAAACAGCGCCGTCACCGAGACAATCGACTCGTCGGTGCGCACGCGCAGCACCGGATCGCCGGGGCGGATCACGCGCGGGCGCAACAACGAGCGCGGCGCGGCCAGAAACGACGTGTAGGGCGTGACGAATTTGTATTCCTTCGCCAGGCGGATGATTTCGTCAATCGTCGCCTGGTCTTCGCCGTCGCGCTCGATTTTTGCGAGCAGCGCATCGACGCGGGCGCGCGCCCAGCTCCGCGGCAGGTGCTGCGTGGGTCAGATCCTGCGCGGGCAAGGCCGCTTTCTGCTCGATCCGCAGCGGCTCGCCGCCCCGCGAACCCGTCACCGTGAAGGCGGCCTCCGCCATCGGCTTGAGATAGCGGCCGACCCAGGAAGCCATCGAGCCGGAAAACCAGCTCTGCTCGAGCGGATAAACCAGGTCGAAGTTCTCCGCCGGGCTGGTCTCCAAGCGCAGACCCGAAAGCGGCTTGCGCCCGATCTTCGACAGGAAGGCGCTGAGCTTGAAATCGATCGGCTCGGTCGAGCGCACCCATTCGAGCACGCCAGCCGGAGTGGCTGGATCGCCACCGGCGGCGTCGCCATCGTTGGCGCCGCTGCCGTTGGTGGCGCCGCCGTCGCGCGCCAACAGGCGCAGCAGCGGCAGATTAGCGTCGTCGCCGACGGCGAACACGAACGTACGCGGCGCCGACTCGGGCGCCAGGGCGCGCAGCCGCGTCGCGAAATGCTCGGCCAGCCGCGCATTGCTGATGGTCCCGCGTGTCGCGCCGCCGTCGCTGAGCAGCACCAGGTAGCGCTCGCCGGTTCCCTTCGCGCACTGCTCCAGAGCCTGGTCGAGGCCGCGTTCGAGATCGGTCCCGCCGCGGATGTAGCTTGCCTTGACGAAGGCCAGCGCCTGCTCCACGGCGCTGACCTCGGCGGCGGCCGGCTCGGGACGAAAAGCGCGCACCTCATTGTTGACCAGCAACAGGTTGAAGCGATCCTCGGGGCGTAAGCCGAGCAGCAGCGTCTCCAGCGCGCGGTAGCTGCGCTCGAGCTTTTCCCACTGCATCGACAACGAGTTGTCGAACAAGGCAACGACGGTACGCGGCGGGCTGGTGTCGCGCACGGCCGGCGGCCCCACTCCTGCTTGCGGCGGTTGCACCTCCATCGCCGGTAGCGCCAGCAGCGCCGAGGCTTCGAAGAAACCCACCGGCGGCGCGGCGGACTCCGGCGCAAGCACCGTCGGATCAGGCTGCGAGGGGTTCGGGTCGCGATAGGTGAGGACTTGCAGCGTATCGCCGCCCGCCGGATCCAAAGAGTATTGAATCGCGAAATCCTCACCGAACAGAACCTGCGAGCCCTCGAAATGCGCGACGACACGGTGCGGCCCTTGCTCAGTAACGTTCAAGGGGTAGCCTTCACCGGCGGCGTGGAAATCGCGGATCGCGTATTGCGAGCGCAGTTCCAGGTTGATCTCGATCTGCCCCGCGGTCTGTGCGTTGTAGGCGTCGGGCCGCAGCGGCACAGCGAAATACGCACGCAGGTTTTCCACCGGGATGCGCTCGTGATACTCCACCTCGACCCGCTTGGTTCCATAGGCGGGGATCGGCGAAACCCGGGCGCTGAAAACAGCCGTGCGGCGCGCTTCGGCCGCGTCATATTCGCCCATTTGCAGCAGCCCCGGGTCGATCGCCTGCCACTTGAGATTCTCGTAGATCTCGCCGGCGCGGCGGCGCTCGAGAATGACGCCGGGGATGCGCGTGACGCCGTCCCAGACGGCGAAATCGGAGATCGTCGCCCCGCTCGGCAGCGCGAACACCCAGTTGCCTTCGAGAGTGCTCGCATCGTGGCTGGCGAAAATCTGGCGGATCGCCACGCGCGCCACCCCGTTGTCGATGAGGATGTCCATCTTCATTTCGGCGAGCGAAAGGATGTTGGCGTCGGGCTGCGGATTGTTCGAAGGAATCAGCACGCCGGCGTCGGCCCACACAGCAATGGGCAGCAAGACCGTCGCCACCACCAACGTCATCGCGATCTGGAACAGTCCGCTCCAACCCCGTGGCGTCCGGCCGGCAGCGTCGGCGTAAGCGCCGACGTCTGGCCTGGCTTCCGGCACAGTCGCGTCTTGGCCGTTCCTCTGCAGCGGCACACCATGCCCGCCCCGCGGCATACCCTGCCCGGACCCCGCCACAGAACGTCGAACGAAGTTCGCCGCCGCCGGCCGGAGGCCCGCGCCACAGCCGGCGTCCTCCGCCAGGCCTGCCCACGCTGCTCTGTCGAACGGCGACATCAACAAGTCCTCAAATCCCGCTCTCGGCCGCGCGCACCAGCCCGTTGTCGGTCCCCACGTAGAGATAGCCGCCAGAGAGCTCGAGCGCGGTGACATTCCGCGACGGCAAACCCTGGGTGATCACGCGCCAGCGGCCGGTGGAGCGCTCATAGACGTACAAACCTCCGTCGAGCGCCCCGGCGTAGACACGGTCCGCGCCGGCCGCCATCGCGTTGGGGTTGATCTCGATGGGGCGCCCGGCCTCGGGGAACGCCTGCCAGCGGCCGGTCTCATCGAACCGCAAAATGCCCGCGCCGTAGGTCCCCACGAACCAGTCGTGGTCGAAGGCGACGATCGCGGTGATCCAGTTGTGCTTGAGCTCGGAGTTGCCCGTGGTGTAGCTGGCGCGCACGACCCCGGCGTCGAGCACCGACAGCCCGCCAAGGGTTCCAGCGAGCAGCCGTTCGCCGGCCGCCGCCAGCGTGTAGACGTGGTTGTTGACCAGTCCCTGAAAGGCATAGAGACTGCGGCTGCCGGCGGCGTCGAGAAACGTAATGCCGGCCGGCGTCGCGACGATGATTCCCGTCGCGCCGAACCGCACATCGGTGACGTGGTTCGAGATCAGGCCGTCGTCGCGCCCCAGCACGTGCTGCAGCTCGCCGGCCGCGTCGAACATCGCCAGCCCGTTGGCCGTGGCGACCGCGGTCAGCCCTTTTTCCTGCCCCCCGACGATGCGGTTGACGCAAAACACGTGCTCGTCTTCGATGTGCCGCGCATGGCCGAGCGAGGCGTCGAGAATGTCGAGGCCGCGATCGAAATAACCGACCCACAGCCGCCCCGCCGCGTCCACGTGGAGCGCCGAGATGTTTCGGTCGGTCAACACACCGTGGGCGCGCTCCAGCACCTGCCGCGGCCCCGCGTCCCGGGCGTCGAGCCGGTAGAGCCCATCGGCGGCCAGCGCATACGCCGAACCGCCCATTTCGAGAAAGCGCCGCACGGCGACGTTGTCGAGATCGCCCAGCTCATTCGCCGCGGGCCGCGGACCGCGCGGGCGCGATGTTTCGAGGGGAACCTCCACCACGCCTTCGTCGAGCGTGCCTACCAGCAGGCTCTTGGGGCGGATCAGCAGCGCGGTGGCGAAAAAGCCCTCGGCCAGCACGCGCTCGAAGCGGCCGTCGCGAAACTCCGCGACCCCCAGCGGCGTGCCGACGAACAAACGGTCCCCATCAGCGGCCAACGAGAGAATCTGGCGGTCCGGCAAACCCTCGCTTTCGCCAAACCGTTGCAGCCGCCCGGCGCGCCAGCGCAACAAGCCCTGATCGAGCGTGCCGATCCAGGTGGACGACTCGTCGCCGGCCAGCGCGGTGACTTTCAGATCGGCCAGGCTGGAGTGCAGCGCCGCCAGCGTTTTGCCGTCGTAGACCAACACGCCTTTGCTCTGCGAGCCGAGCAGCACGCGGCCGCTTTCGAGCGGCAGAACCGAAGTCAAATCGCGGTAGGCGGGCTGTTTCGCCCGAACCTGCTGAAACCGCGGGCGGCTTGTCGCATCGCCACCGGAGCTGCCGTTGCCGTCGAGACTCTCGAGGATCAGCAGACCCTCGCCGGCGGTCGCGACGTAGAGCGCGCGGCCGGCCTTGCTGCTGGAAAGCCCCACCGCGAGCGCCGTAGGCGGCGAAGCCGGCAGGTCTTGCCCAACGCGGTAGCGCTGTCGCAGCGAGCCTTGCGAATCGTATTCGGAGATTCCAGCGGGTCCGGCGACGTAGAGCGCGCCATCCGATTGGGCAACGTCGGTAAACAGGGCAGGGGTGCTGATCCATTCAAAGGCCCCCGCGGCCCCGAATGCGGCGGGCGGCGGCGAGAGCGAACCGGCATCGGGGCTTCCCAGGGCCACGGCCGGGCCGGCCTGCGATCGGCCCTCTCCCAGGCGGACCAGCGCGAAGGCAATTTCCGACTCCGAAGCCACCGCCGCGCCCGATTCCCGCAGCACTCCCGAGGCTTGCCAGAACACGCTGGCCGTCAAGCCAACCGCCGCCAGCGCCGCCCCCAACAACGGCAACAGCAGCTTCTTTTGTCGTACCGCCTGCTTCAACGACTCGAACAAGAACGCCTCACATCGAACACCGCTCTCATCGGTTTACGCAACCCCGACAATTGCCAATCTCCATCGGCGGCGGAAATCTTTTGCGGCCGGCCGCAATTGGTGGTCGACCTATTGCCGCCGCATTCCACGAATCGCGCCTTCCCCCGGCGCGCCCCGATCGGCGCGGCAACGTCATCCTTCCAGACTAAGCTAACGCGGCCTGTGACGGATGGCGTGCCCGGCCGCAATTCCAAAGGAAAGGGACCTTAGAACCGGCCGGCCGCGCCGAATAGCGGCTGCGATTCCTCATCTTGCAAGAGCGGGACCAAATCGCGCGGCGGGCTAAGAGGACGAATGCGAAACCGTTCAGGCGGCGCGTTCGCGCGCGGCACGCAATCCGCTCCATTCGGGCAAAGTCGGCGATTCACTCGGAGTTTTTCAGAAGAACAGCGCGCCGTTATCGGACGGAAAATGCAAACGATCCGGCCGGGGAGGCCGCCGCCCAAGCGGGAGCAGCGCATGGATACGCAGTCACGCAAGCCAGAGATTCTTGCGTGGCGTGTAATTCTTATCCGAGCCGAATACGGCGAGCGTAGCGGTCTCGGACCCGCGCTTGCACCCGTCGCGCGGGGCGTTGCACTCGGGATTGCCAGAGTGGTGATCGCGGCGGGCAGAGCAGCAATCGGGATCGCTGGAGACGTGATCCGTAGCGGGTGATCGACAGAGATGCTATCGAAAAGGGTGCGCTGGGAAAGACGCGAACGATGCGAGGCGCACCCCCGGGTCGACGGCCCACGCCGGCCGCGAACGCGACCGGATCAGGCCGGCTCCAACTCGCCGGCAGCCGACCCGGCGGGCGCGGCCGCCAGAGACTCTCGTCCGGCCGATACCACCAGCGCGCCGAAAAACAGCAGAATCGTCGCCGTCGTCAGGTACGCGCCGGACGGCGAGCCCTTCATCGCCGTATAGACCAGCGGGGTGAGCAGAAGCGTCGCCATCACCCGCGTCGAGCGCCACGGATTGGCGGCAAGCACCAGCAGCGCCGCCGGCAGCAGCACCACGCAATCGGCGCGATAGGCGTGATAGCTCAGCAGCACGCCCCCGGCCAGCGCCGCCGCCAGCCCGACTTCAAAACTCGTGCGCCGCACGACGTGCCACACGCCGGCGACGATCGCCACTCCAACAAAAATCTCGAGCGACGCGGCGTGCGGCAGTCCCGCAAACATGCCGTGCAGGTTGGGCATGTTGTCAACCGCTGGGTGGACCCGGCCGTCAGTCAGCGTCGCGAAGTATTCCGCGGGCCAGGCGGCGCCCGCCACGGCGAACGAAGCCGCCAGCAATCCGGCGGCCCCCGTTGCCAGACCCGCCGTCATCCTCCAACGACGCTGACCAAATAGAACAAGCGGCAAAAGCACAAACAGATGGAATTTTGCCGCGCACAAGGAGAAGAACAGACCAGCAAGGAACGGCCGGCCCTTACCCTGCCAATGCAGGGCGAGAGCGATCCAAAGCAAGAGAAACGGAGTATCCTGCCCGTTACAAAACGAGATGCCCAGCGGCAGGGACAAGGCCGTAAACATCGCGGCGTCGGCGCGCGAGGGGCGTCGCCAAAGCAGCAGAAATCCAGCCACCGCCGCGGCCTGCAACAGGGTCCAAAGCAGGTACGCAGTGTCATAGGGAAGCCGCCCCAGAGGCCAGAACATCAGCGCGTGGTGCGGCGGCCGCGTGTAGCGCAGCGACTCGTTGATGCCCCCAAAATGCTGCCTCAGAAAACCATAGTAGGGCCCGGGCGTATAGAGATCGCCGGTGCCCACCAGTTGGGTTCCGACGTAGAGCGGCGCAAAGTCGTTGGCGCCCTTCATCCATAAATCGGCGCTGTCGAGCGACATCATGACGACGAAAAACAGCCCGGCTACAATGACGATGGCGCGGTTGCTCGACTCTCGCATTCTCAGGCCTTCCCCCTGGGCTACTAGGTAAGAACCCCTAGAAGTTGTAGGGAGATTATCACGAGCTCCGTGAGGCCGTCCATCCGTCTTTAAATCAGTAAGTTGTACGACTTGGCAGCGCGAAATGTATGCCCCCGGGATAGGCGCCGCGGCAACCGGCAAAGGGCCCGAAGTCGCTGAAAAACAGGAATTTAAAGCGGGAATTGAGCGAATTACGCCGCGTCGGCGCGCACCCTAGGCCGGGAGTCTCGGGCCCGAAGCGCCCATAGCGCAGGGCTCGAAGAGACCTGCGGTATTTTCGGCCGCCCTAGGTTCCGGTGTGGTCCGAACGGGTTGAGACCGGCGGAACCGGGCGGGAGGGTGGAAAGGCCGCACGTCTGGCAAAGCGCCAGCCCTGCGCTACGGGAGATCTGCGACGGAGCGGCTGCGCTGGGTTCTCGGGTGGCCGGGCTAGCGCTGGGTATAGCGCTGCAGCTCGTCGGGGCGGAAGCAATGCGCCAACGCGGTTTCGCTCGAAATCTTCTTCTGGCGTACCAGCTCGTCGAGCGATTCTTCCATCATCACCATGCCCTCGCTGCGGCCCAGGCTGAGCTGCGAGCGGAGCAGATGATCTTCTCCCTTGCGGATCAGGTTGCGCACCGCGGTGTTGGCGACCAGGATCTCCAGGGCCGGGTAGCGCCGCGCGCCGTCGGTGGATGGGACCAGTTGCTGCGCGATGATCGCCAGCAGGCCCAGCGAGAGCTGCTGCCGGATCTGGTTCTGGCGGCCCGCCGGGAAGCCGTCGACGATGCGGCCGACCGCCTGGATGGTGTCGTTAGTGTGCAGGGTCGAGAGCACCAGATGGCCGGTTTCCGCCGCCGTCACCGCCGCCGCCATGGTCTCGGGGTCGCGCATCTCGCCGACCAGGATGACGTCGGGACTCTGCCGCAAAATGCTGCGCAGCGCTGCCGCGAACGAATTGGCGTCGTGACCGACTTCGATCTGCTCGACCACCGAACGCTGATTGCCGTGGTGATACTCGATGGGGTCCTCGATGGTCACGACGTGGTAGGCGTGGTGCTGGTTGATCAGCCCGATCAGCGCCGCCAGCGTCGTCGTTTTTCCCGAGCCCGCCGGCCCAGTGAGCAACACCAGCCCCTGCTTGCGCTCGGTGAGCCTTTTTAGAGAGTTCGGCAGGTAGAGTTCCTCGAGGGTGGGGATGCTGGCTGGCAGGATCCGGATCGTCGCGCCCAGCGCTCCGCGCTGAAAGTGGATATTGGTGCGAAACCGCCCGATACCCGTGCGCACAAAGCTGAAATCGACCGAACGCTCGGCCTCGAGCTCTTTGCGGCGACCCGGCGTCAGCAGCGGCAGCAGCAGCGCGCGAACCTCGTCGTCGCTGAACTCGGGGCTCTTGGTTTGGGCCAGCTTGCCGTTGACGCGCAGCACCAGGCCGCAGCCGGCCACCAGGATGATGTCGGAGGCCCCGCGGTCCACCGAATACTGCAACAGGCCGTCGAGCGAGGACGAATCACTGGGGGCCGGGGTGGCGGCTACCGGAATATCGGCAACCGGCCGGGTGTCGGAACCGGGCGGCGCCGCTGGTAGCTGTGCCTTCTGGTTCAATTCCTTGACCAACCGTTCCAACTCCGGATCATAGCTCGACATAACAGCGTCTAAATATTGTAGCGGTCCGCGCGGATCGCCCCTCCGGAGTTGTACTCTTGGAAATCAGGCCGGCCTGGGCGGTGGCTCCTGCCCTGCCCAAAGCCGGATCGCGAGCCCTCCCCGTGGATCGTGCAGGTAGCTAGACTCATCCGCCGAGGCCAATCTAAACCATGAGTGCTGACAACGCTCCAAACCACCTTCGCATCGACTACATCGAGTTCCCCGCCAACGATATCGGCGCGGCCAAGAAATTCTACGGCGGGGTGTTCGGCTGGAAGTTTGAGGACTACGGTCCCGAATACGCAGCGTTCCGGGACGGGCGGCTCAGTGGCGGGTTCTTTCTGACCGACACGGCCGCCGCCGCTAGCCCCTTGGTGGTGATCTATGCGACCGACCTGGAGGCGCTCCAGGAAAAGATCGAGGCCGCCGGCGGTCGCATCGTCAAAGCAACATATTCGTTCCCCGGCGGGCGGCGCTTTCACTTCAGCGATCCCAGCGGCAACCAGCTCGCGGTCTGGTCGGACCGTGAGCCGGCCGGTCAATCCGGCTCCTGATCCCGGAGCTTTTTGCGTTGCTTGCGCACGGCTTCGCGCAGCAGCCACTCGATCTGCGCGTTGAGGCTGCGCAAGTCATCCTTCGCCCAGCGATTCAACTCGTCGTAAAGCTCTTCGGACAGGCGCAGAAGGAATGATTTGCGGTCAGGCATGAAGCATCTTCGGTGGGCTCAAGCGCGCGGCATCCTCACCAACGATATAGACCGGCGACTCGCCTCTCAGAGCCGCGGGCGTAAGCCCGCGCTGAGCACTCTGACGAATAGAGCCGCTCGCGGTGGCGGCGGCACGTTGGCCCGGCTCACTGCCCTGTGGATCCACGCGCACATCAGCCCGGTACACTAGCCCGGTACGGTGCCGCGGCAGGTTGCCCCGACTGCTCAACGCAAGCTTACGCTTGCGGCTCTGAGTCGCGCATCGCGCACGCTTGGCCCTGGGGTTGGCGGAGTGCCCGCCCGGAGCCGGATGCCGGGCTTCGGGTCCGAGCCATACGACACTAGGTGTAGAGCGTCCCGGTGTTGACGACCGGCTGCACGGCGTGCTCGCCGCAGAGCACGACCAGCAGATTGCTCACCATCGCCGCGCGCCGTTCGTCGTCGAGCTCGACAGCACGGCCCTGCTCCAGGCGGGCCAAGGCCATTTCGACCATGCCAATGGCCCCTTCGACAATGCGCGAGCGCGCCGCCACCACCGCGTCGGCCTGTTGCCGCTGCAACATCGCGCCGGCGATTTCCGCCGCATAGGCGAGGTGGCTCAAGCGCGCCTCTTCGATCTCGACGCCGGCCCGGGCGACGCGCTCCTCGAGTTCCTTCTGCAGCGCCGCCGAGATCTCCTCCATGTTGCCGCGCAGCGACTGCTCGTCGTCGCTCTCGAACGTGTCGTAGGGATAGGCGCTGGCCAGGTGCCGCAGAGCCGCCTCGCTCTGCACTTTCACGAAGCTTGTATAGTCGTCGACGTCGAATACCGCCCGCGCCGTGTCGGCGACCCGCCAGACGACCACCAGGGCGATTTCGATCGGGTTGCCGCGCTTGTCGTTGACCTTGATCTTCTCTCCGTTGAGATTGCGGGACCGCAGGGAAACCTTGATCTTGCTCAACAGCGGGTTCGCCCAGCACCAGCCGCTGGTCGTCACCGTTCCCTTGTATTTGCCGAACAGCACCAACACGGCCGCCAGATTCGGCTGCAACGTGAAGAACCCGATCACGACAAAGACCCAGGTCAGGATCAGGAGGATGAGCGGAACGATCAAGACCGGCATGCCGGGCACGCGGGTCGCCAGCCAGATCATCCCAACCAACATCACCACCAACAAACCTGCCACAGGCCAACCGTTGACAACACCCACTCTGACTTCCTGGGTCCGCATCGCACCACCTCCCCTTATTCTATATCCATATGATATTGAAATGATATCACAGAAGTGAGATTCCCCACAACAGTTTTGGAAGCCCCCAGTGGGGCAGGGCTCCGGCCTGCCCAGCACAAAGTGCCCCACCTCAGACACTCAATCCCCCGGCGAAGGAGCCGACCCCGCGCACCCGGCGCGAAGCAACAGTTCATCGCATCCGTCCGCAACGTCCGTCGATCCGAAACCAACCCCGCCGGCAACAGGCCCCTACCGCTCTGCTTGGTACAATGAACTGCCCCCTGATGTCCTTCCTGGAGACCCTCAATCCGCGGCAAAGAGAGGCCGTGGTTCACACCGACGGCCCGCTGCTGATCCTCGCCGGAGCGGGCAGCGGCAAAACCCGCGTGATCATCTGCCGCATCGCCTATCTGATTCAAAACAAGGGCATTCCTCCCTATAGCATTCTGGCCGTCACGTTTACAAACAAGGCTTCGCAAGAGATGCGTTCGCGCGTCGCGGCGCTGCTGGCCGAGTCGGGGACGCCGCTCACCTCGTCGCCCACCGTCTCGACGTTTCACTCCTTCTGCGTCCGCCTGCTGCGCGGCCATGGCGCGCCGCTGGCCGCCCAGCGCCCCGGGTTCACCACCAACTTCAACATCTACGACGACAAGGACCAGTTGCAGGTCGTCAAGTCGGTCTACAAGCAGTTGGGGCTTGACGAAAAGTTCCTCAAGGCCCGTTCGGCGCTATCGGTGATCAGCCAGGCGAAAAACCAGGGGCGCGCGCCCGAGGATTTCTACAAGACCGCCAGCAGCCCCAAGGAGGAGCGCCTGGCGGTGGTCTTCGACCGCTATCAGGACGCCTTGCGCTCGGCCAACGCGCTCGATTTCGACGATCTGCTGCTCGAAAGCGTCCGCCTGCTGCGGCATAGCCAGGAAGTGCGGCAGTGGGCCAACCAGCGCTACCGCTACGTGATGGTCGACGAATACCAGGACACCAACCGGCCGCAATATGAGCTGATGCGCCTGCTCACCGACCACAACCGCAACATCTGCGTGGTCGGCGACGAGGACCAGTCGATCTACAGTTGGCGCGGGGCCGACATCCGCAACATTCTCGACTTCGAGAAGGATTACCCCGACGCGGCGGTCATTCGCCTGGAGCAGAACTACCGCTCGACGCAGCGCATTCTCAAGGCCGCCGGCGCGGTCGTTGCGCGCAACGTCAATCGCAAGGGTAAGGAGCTGTGGACCGAGGCCGAGGAAGGCGACGCGATCCGCTTCCAACTGACGCAGAGCGGCGAGGAGGAAGCCTTCTTCGTCGCCCGCCAGGTGGACCGCTATCTCAACGAAGACCCCTCGAATCAGGCGGCGATCCTTTACCGCACGAATTCGCAATCGCGCCAGGTCGAAGAGGCCTTGCGCCGCTGCGGACGCGACTATCTGGTGGTGGGGGGCGTCAGTTTCTACGCCCGCGCCGAAGTCAAAGACGTACTGGCCTACCTGCGGGCCGCGCTGTCGCCCACCGATTCGGTCAGCCTGTTCCGCATCATCAACAACCCGGCCCGCGGCATCGGGCGCTCGACGACCGACCGCATCGAGGAATACGCCGCCGCGCAGCGCATCCCGCCGTGGGAGGCGATCGGCCGTCTGCTGGAGGAAAAGGAGTTCGGGACCCGCGCCCACAGCGCCCTCTCGGGATTTCGGCGGCTGCTTCTCGAAATCGCCAAGAAGCTCGCCGAGACGCCGATACACGAGGCCATTGTCTGGACGCTGGAGCAGACCGGCTACCGCCGCATGCTCGAGCAGGACCCCTCGGTCGAGGCCCAAGGGCGGCTCGAGAATCTCGACGAGCTGATCAACGCCGCCACCGACGCCGCGGCCAACGGCGAAGACGCCCACCAGTTTCTCGACCGCGCGGCGCTGGTGGCCGACACCGACCAGATCAACGAGCGCGCCCGGCTGCTGCTGATGACGCTGCACAGCGCCAAAGGCCTCGAGTTTCCGCTGGTGGCGATCATCGGCATGGAGGAAGGCATCTTCCCCCACAGCCGCGCCTTTGAAGACCCCGACGCCCTCGAAGAAGAACGGCGGCTTTGCTACGTCGGCATGACACGCGCCCGCCGCCGGCTGCTGCTCACTTGCGCCCGCTCGCGGCGGCGCTACGGCGGCAGCCTGCCGGAGTCAATGGTTCCCTCTCGCTTTCTGCAGGAAGTGCCTGCCGACTTGCTCGCCGGCCAGGGGCTGTTCTCCAGCGGCGCCCCTTCCTGGAACGACGACGCGGCCTTCGACCAGGACAACGGCTGGAACGAACCCGGGTTGGATCTGTATTCCGAGCGCCAGACGGTCCGCCAGATCGCCGAGAGCCGGCTGCTCGAAGCGACCGCAAGAAACCCGGCCGTGAAGGCTTCCAAAACCTACGGCGGCGAAACCTACGACTCGGTCGACAATCTGGGGAAGTTTTTCAAGAAGCGCGGCCTGGCATTTAATCCGGCAGGCGGACCAGCGCCGGTTTCGGGCACGGCCGCGCCGTCGACTGCCTCGCGAGCCACTGCCGAGCGGGCCACGGCGCGCGGAACGCAATCGCCGCAGGGGCCGCAGCAGCAGACACTGGCGGGCCTGGGACCGCGCACCGTCGCGCCGTCGCGTCCGGCCGCCAACACGGCCTACCCGCCGCGGGCGAGCGCCTCAACTCCGGCGCGAGCCAAGGCCACCGGCGCGCCGCGCTTCGCCAGCCGCCCCGGTCCGCGCGGCCCCTTCCGCCCCGGCACGAAAGTCCGCCACGCCAAATTCGGCGTCGGCACGGTGATGCGCCTGGAGGGCGAGGGCGAAGACCAGAAACTCTCGATTCAGTTCGCTGGCTATGGGCTGAAGAAGGTCGTCCTCAAGTACGCCGGCCTGCAACGAGCGTAAACAGGTTTGAGTCGCCGCGTTGCCGGATCGGGCGCCACTTTAATCCGTGGGCGGCGTGACGAGCAGCGGGTGCCCCAGGGTATCCCCGTCGGCCCGGAAGCCGTTGTGGTCGACGTCTACGTAGATGGGATTCGTATAGGCCGTGGGGCGCATCGCGCCTTGCGGATTCTTGCCCCAACCCTTGCTCAGATCGGCGTTTTCCCCGACCGCAACGACAATCAGATGGGCGTCCTGCTGCAATTGCACGCGCACGGTCTGGTCGAAGCGCACCACGCCGTCCTGGAACATCTCCGGGTGCGACGCCTTGCGGAAGTTGTAGGCGTCGGGCTGGCGGCCGTTCACCAGCACTTGCACGCGGTCGACGTTGATCCAGTTCGCCGCCTGCACCCGGATCTTCAGGTCCACGAATCCTTCGGCGACGATCGTGGAACCGATCGGCATCCCGTCCCCCGTGGTCACCTCCAGGAACGGCCCGTTGGTGATCATCATGCGACCCGCCTTGGAATTGCGGATGATCTCCTGCGGATCGATTTCCGGCGGGTTGTCGGTGGAACTCGGAACGTAGGTGCGCCAGTCGCCGACCCCGTTGCCGAAGATGCGGTGCGCATCGCTGACGGCCACGCACCACACGTGCCGCCCCTGGTTGAGCATCTGGAGCCACCCGAAGGTGCGGTTCTGAATGGTGACGTTGCGGCCGCCCGATTTCACTTCATAAGTGGGGTTGAGGTTGAGAATCTCGGTGCTCCAGACCTCGGCGGCATCGATCAGACGCTCGAACCCGACGAATCCGCCGTCGACGACCCCGTCCTCGTTGCGGTCGAAAAAGACAGTGCCGACGATCGGATGGTTGGCCTGCACCCAGCGGTCGGGCCCGCCGCCGAACAGCGCTGCCTTGTTGTGGGCGTTGACGCCGGTGTCGTAGCGCGAGCCGCCCTGTTCGAGCGACGGCGTTCCCCAACTGCGCAGCACGATCGCATTGAGGCGCGGATCGAAGTTCCACACCGGTGCGCCGCCATCCTGAGCGAACGGGTCGCGCCGCAGCGGAAAGGAGTTGAAGTGCTGGCCGCTGCCGGTCAGCTCCATGCCGATCACGGTGCGGATGCGCGAGCTCAGCCCGAGGCGGTCGATGTAAGGCGCCCAGTCGAAGATGCGGTTGTGCTCGGTGGTTGGGGCGAACTCGATCTGCTCGGCGGCAATGTTGATGAGCCGATCGTTGGTATTGCAGTAGTTGTCGCCGCTGGGGGTCGAGTGGGAGTGGTAGTCGGTGCTGACCCAGCCGGTGGTATCGACCGTGCGCTGGAGCGAGGCCTTGACGTCGGCGGTCTGGCCTTGGACGACGTCGATCGTGGTCTCGAAAAGGTCGTATTCCGGCCCATGGGTGACCCGCACGAGATACTTGCCCGGCGGAATCTGCTGCGTGAAGCGGCCGTCGTGGGTCTGGTACTGATTCTGGTTGCCGTGGACGCGATATTCGGTGCCGAAATCGGGGTCGGGCGTGCCGTCGATCCCGATAAACTGCACCTTGCCGGGTGAGAATTCGCCGCTCTGGTCGCGAATCTCAACCCGCGCCGCACTCGCCGGCGCCACCTTCAGATCCAACGACGCCGTCTGATTGGCGCGCACCGTGACAGGCTGCTCGACCGGGTCGCGTCCGATGTCCTCGAAATGCACTGCGTGGCTTCCGGGGGGCAACCGGAACGAAAACTTGCCTGCGGCGTCGGGGTACTGTGCCAGCTTGGTTCCTTGTACCTCAACCAGCAGGCTGGCGTGAATGGCAGGGCTGCCGGCGGTATCGCGCGCGGCGCCGGAAACCTCGCCCGTGGGTCCGTCCAGCGCGGCCACTACGCCGTAGGCGGACAAGGGAGAATCGGCCACGCCCAAAGCGACGCGGTAGACCTTTTCTTCGCCAGGCTGGAGTGTCAGGTTTTCGGGAAGATCTTCGGAGCCGGCGCCCGGCCCCCAGGCGTAGGCGCGCTTGTCGAAGGCGTCGACGCTGTCGCCGACGCGAATCAGGCCCGCCTGTCGTTCCTCAACCAGTCCCTTCCAGACCGGCCGCGGCGTGATCGGCTTGGCTTCGCGGCTCTCATTGCGGTAGGTGGAGGTTACCAGGATGTAGCTCCAGTCGGGCTCCAGGCGGTACTCGTGCCGCGTATAGAGGCCGTCTCCCTTGGCCGCGCTGCGAACGGCTTCGATGACGCCAGCCCCACTCGAGCCGTCCTCGACAACGCGCACAAACGAAATCTCGCCCCCGAAGGCGCCGGGCCGGAAGGCCGTGATCTGGTCGTTGGCCGCGCCGCGCAGGTCCAGGTCGTAGAGGCAGCCTTGGGTGACGAAGCCATATTCGGTCGCCATGTTGGCGCGCCGCAGCGGCATGGCGCCGGAGATCAGCGCCTCGACACGGGCATTGCGTAAGACGAAATCGCCGATGATGCCGTCGGCTTCCTTGCCTTTGGGCAGCAGGTCCGTATTCTGCTTGCCGATTTCGACCGCTTCGACGCGGCCGCGCTGCGCCACCACGCTATAGAGAAACAGCAGCGCGAAACAACCGATCAGTACGATTCGTTTGGTCATCGCTCGTCCCCCGAGATCCGGCCGGAATCGCGCTCTCGCCGGAAGGTACCCCAGTCTAGCTCACCCCGGTTACGCCATCGTTTCCATTGCCGGCGATTTGAGTGGCGCGGGCCTCCGGCCGGCTGCGCCGGCGTGAACGCCGGCGTTTCCCGCAAAGGCCGAGAGCCAACGAGCCATGCGGCAGAACGTCGACCACAGGTCGACGCCGCCGGCCGCAGGCCCGCGCCACGTCGGCCGTGGGGATACCTCTCCAAGAGAGTAAACCAGAACGGGGCGCGAACGCCGCTTTGTCTGAGTTTTGTAATCTCTCGATATTCGCCTCCGTTTGGGGTAGCGACGCAGGTTTTCTCCGATATAATGATCCTTCCTTGAGCGGCGGTATCGTTGAACAGTAAAACGCCCGAGGCCGCGGCGCTCTAAGGGACAATCGACAACAGGCTAAGGTGGCCTCCCTCCGGTGGAAATTTGCTACCTCGTGATACCATCGGCCCAGGCTTCCCGCCTGTCGTAACCTTCCGGTAACCGCACGTTTCCGGGGATCAAAAACTGAAATAACGCGGACCGCCCAGGTCTATCGAAAGGCTGAGGATCGAATGACAGTCTCCATTGTTTTGTGGTGTCTGTTGGCGGCATTTGTGATCGCCCAGATCAGTTCGTTCTGCACCACGATCTATCTGCACCGTTCGATGACCCACGGCTCGTTGACGCTCCATCCGGCGATCGGCAACTTGATGCATCTGTGGCTGGTCGTCACCACCGGCATCGTGCCGCGCGAGTGGGCGGCGGTTCACCGCAAGCACCACCGCTTCTCCGACCAGGAAGGCGACCCGCACAGCCCCTACATCGAGGGGCTCTGGAAGGTGCTGTTCCTCAACGTGGTGATGTACCGCCGCGAAACGAAAAAGCCCGAGACGATTGCGACCTTCACGCCGCACTGGAAGGACGACCTGATCGATAAGGTTCCGGCCCAGGGCACGGTCGGCCCGCTGACCGGCATGACTTTGCTCGCCACGACGACCGGTTGGGTGTTTGGCATCAACTTCTGGGTGGGCGCGGCTCTCGGCATCGGGATCGCGCTCGTCAACGCCGTGTTCTACATCCTGCTGAATTCGATGATCAACAGCGTCTGCCACAAGGTGGGCTATCGCAATTTCGACAACAAGGCGACGAACCTGCAGTGGGTGGCGATGATCACCGCCGGCGAAGGGCTGCACAACAACCATCACGAGTTTCCGATGTCGGCCACCATGAAGGCCCGCCGCACCGAGTTCGACCCGGCCTGGCCGATCATTCGCGTGCTCGAAAAGATGGGGCTGGCGGAGTACCGCAAGTCGGGCCTGGCCAAGGACCCCGAGAAACTTGCCCTCGAAAATGCTGCCTGAGCGTTTACGGACAACCGCATCGCATGGGCTGCTGACGCAACCTGGCCACGTTGCGCGACAATAGCCCTATGCCGACCAAGATTACCGTACGCAATAATGGACCGCTGCGCATCGAAGGCGATTTCGAGATCCTGGACAACACCGGAGCCGCCTACGACCTGGCGGGCCGCACCGTCATCAGCCTTTGCCGCTGCGGCCATTCCGAGAACAAACCCTTCTGCGACGGCAGCCACGGCCGCGTGGGATTCCAGAACGAATCCAAAGCACACGCGCTGCCCCCGCCGCAACCCAAACCCTGATTCACCGCATCCAACCAAGCCGCTCAACCACAGGCAGCTGGGCCGCGCGTAGGCAAACGTAGCGCCTGAGCTGAACCTCTGACGTGGCGTGGGCCTGTGGGGAAGTGGCGCGGGTCTCCGGCCGGCAGCGTCCGCCTGGGGCGGACGTTCCTCGTGTGCCGCCGTGCGCAGCAAAGCAAACGCCGGCGTCTACGCCGACGCTGCCGGCCCCAGGCCCGCGCCACGTCCAACGCCAGATCTACTTCTCGAAAATCGTATCCGCCGGGATGACTTCCAGCGACCCGACGTCGAGTTTGTAGCGGTCGATCGTCTTGTCTTCTTCGAGGATGTTCTGGGGCGGCGGCGAAACGTAGTGCGCCTGGGACGCTGCGCCGCTTTGGATCGCCTTCTTCATACCCTGCGCGTCCTTGGTGATGATCACCACGTCGAGATCGGTCGAGCGCAGGTGTTTCTTGATGGCATTGTTCACCTGCTCCAGCGTCAGCTTTTGCAGTGAGTCTTTGACGTAGGAGGTGAACTCGGGCATGTCGTAGTAGCGGCTGTCCAAGGCGTAGCCGAGCTGGTCGCTCTGCGTCTGGGTCAACAGGTTGACGAACTTCGAAAGGAACGTGCGCGTCGAATCGAAATCCTGCTGCGACATGCCCTGCTTGACCAGCTTGTCGATCTCATAGAGCGCGATGCGTAGCGCGAACATGCCGTTGGCCGGCTCGACCGGGCGAATCCAGATCTGAAAAATCTGCTGCCGCCGGCCCAGGTTCGGCTCGGGCTCGGTGAGGAACATGCCGCGCGGAAAGTACTCGATGTAGGCGTAGTCGCCGTAGTTCATGCCGCGGATTTCGCGAATCTGCTGGAACAGGTAGCTCTTGCTGGAGCGATGCTGGCCGAAATAAGACTGCACCAGCTTCAGCGCCGGCCAGTCGGGCGAGCCGCGCGTCACGTCGATCGGAAAGCCGAGCGAAATCAAGGTCGAGCGGGTGTCCTTCTCGATGATGTGGATGCGCAGCTTCTTGGCGGGCGCGGGCTCGGGCAGCTCGACCGCCGGCGGCGCTTCCTCGGGCAGCACACCGAAATCCGCCGCGACCTTCGCCGCGAAACCGTCGGGATACTTCCCTGCCAGCCCGATCACCAGATTCCCCTGCGTCAGGTTCGTCTTGTAAAACTGCTTGACGTCGTCGAGCGTCATCGCCTCCAACGCCGCGATCGTGCCGCTGTTTTCGTGGCCGTAAGGGTGGTTCTGGTAGATGTTGAGGTAGAGGACTTCCTTGCCCAACTCTTCCTCGTTGTTGCCGCGCAGCCCGATGCGCAGGTAGTTCAGCGCTTCGTCCTTGAGGCGGCGAAAATCGTCCTCGCGCCAGCCCGGATCGAGCAGCATCTGCCGCAGAATGCCGTAGTACGCGTCGAGCTTCTCGACATGCGTCGTGCCGTAGAACACGGTCATCTCTTTGTCGACCTGCGCGTTCACCGAGGCCGCCATCGGGAAGAACTTCTTGACGATTTCGTCGTAGCTCAGCTTCGCGCTGCCGCCTTCGCTCAGCATCGCCGCGGTCAGCGCCGCGACGCCCTCCTTGCCTTGCGGGTCGGCGGCGGAACCGGTCTGGAAAAGGACGCGGAAGCTCACCAGCGGGGAGTCGCTCGGCAGGGTCAGAGTCGCGGGACCGGCGGCGCGGCTCAAACCGGCACACAGCGCCAGGCAAAACAACAAGGTCAGGATTCTCATTCGCTCTTCTCCGCGCCGGTCTTCTCTGCGCCGGTCTTTTCCGGGGCTCCCTCGGCCTTGTACCGCAGCGTGGCCACGGTGCGGTTGTTGTCGACGAAGTACTTCCTGGCGACCGCCTCGACGTCGTCCGGGGTCACCTTCCGGTAGAGCGCGTAGCGCTTGTTGATCGTCTCGGGCGTGCGCCGCAGGCTGATGTAGGCTGCCAGCGTGTCGGCGATCGCGGCCGTGCTGTTCATACTCAGCGCGAACTCGTAGCGCAGATGCGATTTGACGTCCTCCAGTTGCTGCGCCGGTATCGGCTGCGTTTTGAGCTTCTCGATCGTCGCCAGGATCTGCTGCTCGACGTACTGCACGTCGTCGGGGCTCTTCACACGTGCTTCCACCGAGAACAGATACGGGTCGACGTGGTCGTAGTAGTCCGGGTAGAGCACGTCGACCTTCTGCTCGTCGAGCACCAGCTTCTTGTACAGCTCGGAGTTCTCCGAGAAAGCCTGGAACGAGATCACGTCGAGCGCCGCGGAGTCGATTTTTTCGTCGTCGTAGGCGGGCGCGTGGAAAGCAACCGAAAGCCACGGCAGGGTCGGAGCTTGAAAGTCCGCGTTCACTTCCTTCGGCTCTGTCTGCGGCGGTTCGACGGGGATCTCAGGCTTGTAGTCGCCGCGCTTCCACGACCCCCAATACTTTTCCACCATCGGACGCACCTGGGCCGGGTCGACGTCGCCGACGACGCAAACCACGGTGTATTCGGGCCGGTAGTAGTGGTCAAAAAACTGCAAGCCGTAGTCATACATGGTGGGCATGTTTTCGACGTCTTGGACAAAGCCCATCGTGGTGTGCTTGTAGGGGTGTTTCTGAAAGGCCGCGTCGCGCAGAACCTCTTCGAGCTTGCGCGTTGGGCTCGAGAAGTTCTTGTTGTATTCGCTCAGCACCGCGCGCGTCTCGGTCTGGAAAACCTCCTCGGAATACTTCAGGTTCTGAAAGCGATCGGCCTCGAGCTCGAGAATCGGCTCCAGATCTTCTTTGGAAAAGACGGCGTGATAAACCGTTCGGTCATCCGAGGTGTAGGCGTTGTTTTGCGAGCCGGCGGCCTGCATGATTTCTTCCCACTTCTCGGGCGGGTATTTCTTGGTGCCCCGGAACATCATGTGCTCGAACAGGTGGGCGAAACCCGAACGTCCTGGCTCGACCTCGTTCCGCGAACCGACCTGCACCACGACGTAGAGCGCGACGATATTGGGATATCCGGTATTGACCGTGACCAGCCGAAGGCCGTTGGGAAGATCATCCACCTGGTAGGGGTAGGGGAAAATCTTGTCCTCCCGGGTGCCGCCACAAGCGGCCAGCAACAGCAGCGCTGCTAAGAGGGCGATTGTCCTGGGCATCGTTTTCTATCCTACTCGATCCATGAAAATCGAGGATATTCCCGGAGGAATGGCCGCGGGCCTCCGGCCGGCCGCGCCGGCGCAGGGCAGACAATCGTGTCTGCCAATGTAGAGACAGGCGCTCTCGCCTGTCTCCGCCGCATCGGCGGCTGTTACCCGTGCACCCAGTCAAGCTGCAGGCCCAGGAGGGGCCTCGGCTTCGCTACGGCCGACAGGCGAGAGCGCCTGTCTCTACCGTCCGAAGAGCGAGAACCTTCGGGCCGTCGGCGCAAACGCCGGCGTTCTTCCCACCGCACGGTACTTTCCTTCTCAGCCACCCAACCCGGAACGTCGGCCAGAGGTTGACGCAGCCAGCCACCAGCCTGAATACAAACGGAAGGGCCCTGGGGCAGTTACAATGATTCTACGGGCGTTTCCCGGCGATTTGGCGTCGATTGTGGATGCGCCCGTAACTCGCACGGCACCGCGAGCGAATCAAAGAATAGAGATGAGCCAGGCAACCGACCGGCAGGACCGCAAAGCGATCGTGGTGTTCTCCTCCCTCGGCGGACTCTTCGCCGGTCTCTGTTGCTTTCCGCCCATCGTTCTGGTGATGTTCGGGCTCGCCGGCGTAGCGTTCGCCAACGACCTCGGGAACGTGCTCTACGGCGAATACCGCTGGATGTTTCGCGCGGTGACGCTGGTCTTGCTCGCCGCGGGACTGTTCTTCTATTTCCGCCGCAGCGGCATCTGCACCCTCGACCAGGCGCGCCGCGAGCGCACCCGCATTCTCAACGTCTCGCTGCTGGTGCTGGTCACCGGCATCGGGATCTACATCTTCTGGACCTACTTCGTGCTCCACTACTGGGGCATCGCCGCCGGACTTCCCTGGGCTCAATACGATGAAAGTTGGGCGTTGCCGGCTTCGGCGGCCGTATTGGCTTCGGCGGTCGTTCTGGCGTTCCTGTTGCGCTGGTTGCAGCGAAGGGCGCAGGCCGGCGACGAAGAACCGGCCCGGTCGGGCCGCGCCGCCAACGTCAACGTTCCCCGCCCCGGAACCGCTCCCCGTTAATCTCGACGAGACCTTCGAGCCTCCGGGCACCCCGATACAGACAGTAGAGCCCCACCATCTGTACGAGATGGTAGAGGTCGTTGTGGTTGAAGTTGGGATAGAATACCCAGCCGCTTTGTTGCACCGCCAGCCCCGCCAGCGTCACCACGAGGCCGAGCTGCAACCAGCGGTGCCCGGCGGCGCGCGCCTCGCCAGCCGGGACAGCGGGCCACAGGACCGAACGGATGGCCGCACCGAGTGTGAGCAGCGCGCTCAGAGCAATCAGTCCCACCGTCAGTTGCCACACGCGCGCCTGGACCGCCTCGCCCAGATACAGCCGAAAACCATGGTAGGTGCCGCCCGCCAAGGCGGCCAGCGAGGCGACGCTGAAGGCCAACCGCCAGAACACCGTCCCGGCGGCGGGATACGTCCAGGGCGGCTGCCCCAAGGTACTTTGGGATCCCGTTCCCGATCCGACGGTTGCACTCACCGCGCGGGGCCGAAGCCGGATCGCAAAAGCCACCGCCAACGCCGCCAACGCGTAGTCGGTCAGCATGGTCGTCGGTTCCGTAAGGCTCATGTTCCTTCGCCGGGATGGAACTCCACCGCTGCTAGCCAAGCCATCCAGCTACCATCGCCGAACCCGCGAAAACGGAGCCGCAGGCGCAAGCCGGCGGGCCGAAGCGGCACGATGTGTAGGTCGAAGCGGCGGCCGAAACGGCACGATGCACAGGCCGAAACGGCACAATGCGTCGGGCGAATCACGCCGTTGCGGCGACGTACAGCCGGACGCAGCAAGAAACTGCGGCGAGACGATCCAGGCGCCCGAGAAAGAAAGATACGCCGCGGGTCGCCCCAAATAGCGTGCCGCCTCGGCCCGCGGGCTTACCAGGTTGCGGAAAAACTCCAGCCTGGCCCGGCAGCGATGCTTCATGGGGACAGTCACCGCGTTTCGCATCTCGATTTTTCAGAGGTTTACGGGATTCGCAAGGTGCGAAACGCGGTGACTGTCCCCCTCCGGCAGACTTTTTCCGCAGCCTGTTACGCCTGCGGCTCTGTCTCCGGGGGCCGCGGTTCCGGCAGCGGAAAATCCGGCCGGCTATTCTTTCGTGATCGTCTCGTCGAGGTTGAGGATGGTGCTGGCCACCGTGGTCCAGGCGGCGAGCTCGGCCGGGTCGAGTTTTTCGTCGTAGGGACGCTCGCCGACCGTCAGCAGCTCACGAACTTCCTCGGGGTGCGCCTGAAACTCTTCGGCCTGGCGATCGGCAATCGTCAGCAGAACATCGGTCTCGGCCGGGGCCGGCTCGCGCGCCAGCGCCAGCAGATAGCCGCGGCGAACGCGGGCGGCGGCTGTCTTGCCGCCCTCGTCGATCATGCGCTCGGCCAGCATGCGCGCCGCCTCGATGTAGGTGGGATCGTTGAGCAACACCAGCGCCTGCAACGGCGTATTGGTACGCGGCCGCCGCACCGTGCACTTCTCGCGGTCGGGGGCGTCAAAGGTCGAAAGCGACGCCGGCGGTACGGTTCGCTTCCAGACGGTGTAGAGACTGCGGCGATACAGATCGTCGCCGTGGCTCGGCAGGTAGTGCTGCGCGGTGTGGTAGTCGCCGTAGGCCATCTCTTCCCACAATCCCTTGGGTTGGTAGGGATACACGCTGGGGCCACCGATCTTCTCGGTCAACAGGCCGCTGACGGCGAGCGCGTTGTCGCGGACCACCTCTGCCGGCAGCCGGAAGCGGCTCATGTGCGCCAGCAGCCGGTTTTCCGGATCGCGCTCGAGCAACTCGGGCGTCACGCGCGACGACTGCCGGTAGGTCGCCGAGGTTACCATCAGGCGCTGCATCGCTTGGATGTTCCAACCGTTGCGCACGAATTCGGTTGCCAGCCAGTCGAGCAATTCGGGATGCGTCGGCGCCTCGCCCTGCGAGCCGAAATCTTCCGACGTGCGCACGATGCCCGTGCCAAAGAACATCTGCCAGAAGCGGTTGACCGCCACGCGCGCCGTCAGCGGATTGCCCGGATCGAGCAGCCACTCCGCCAGCCCCAGCCGGTTGGGCGGCGCGCCTGGGGGCAGCGGCGGCAGCACCGCCGGCACTCCCGGCGTGACCTTTTCGCCCTTGTTCCGATAGTCGCCGCGGCCGAGGATGAAGGTCTCGCGCGGCTCCTTCATCTCCTCCATCACCATCACGGTCGGCAGGCTCTTTTCGAGCTCACTGCGCTCCGTCTTGAGCTTCTCGAGCTCCGCGAACGTCTCGCGATAGGGCTGCGGAACGACATGCTCCATGTAGTAGGCACGGAGCTGCTCTTGCTGCTCGCAGGTGCGCGCCTGGACGGGTGGCGCAGACCCTCGCGCCTCGGTCGCGGCGAGCACCGCCCGGATCGGTTCGTCGACCGCCAGTTGCGCGATCTCGTTCGCGGGCAGCGCGCGCGTATAGATCCGCAGATCGTCGATCTGGCCGCCGAACGGCTCGCCGACGCTACGCGCCATCTCCAGAAGCTGTTCGTTGGCAATGCCGCCGGTGAGCGCGTCTTTGGTGACTTCGGTTGCCCGCGGCTTCCCATCGATCCACAACTGCACGCCCGCCGCCTTACCCGAGCCGTCGTAGGTCAGCGCCACGTGATACCAGTCGCGCTGGATCAGCCGCTCGCGGGTCTGAATCTCCAGAGCGTTGTCGGGCCACTGGTGCGCCATGCGAAAACGCAGGTGGTAGCCGCGCTTGAGCTTTTCGGGGAACGGCACGACTTCGTCGGAGATGAGCGCATAGCCGCGCGCCTGCTTATCGGCGGTCGCCTTGCGAAGCAACACGCCTTCGCTGCTCCCGTTCACGCGCAGCCAGAAAGCGAGCGAAAATGCGTCGCCGCGGTCGAACGCGCCGACCGGCCCCAGATCGACGCCCTTGGACTCCTCGCCGAACGACGCCGAGCGGCCGACGCGGCCTTCGGAGTAGGAAATCTTCCCGTTCACCGAGCCGTGATGATAGTGGCCGGAGGTGTCGGAGACACTGCCGTCGAGCTCGTAGTGCGCCAGCAGGCCTTCGGCGGACGGCGCCGGAATCGTATCGAGCGCTTTTTCTTCCCAGGCGAGCTGTAGCTTGCCGATCTCGAAATCGGGCAGGGCGTGCTGCCTGTCCGTAATCGCCTGTTTCAACTCCTTCATGCGCGCTTCCTGCTCGCTGGAGGGAAGCTCCATCACCGGCGCGGCGTTGCCGGCCACGCCATCGAGACCCTTTTCCGGCACGTGGTTGAAGAAAGCGAAGAAGCGGTAGAACTCTTTCTGCTTGATCGGGTCGTACTTGTGGTCGTGGCAGCGGGCGCAACCCAGCGTCATGCCCAGGAACACGTTCGAGGTGGTCTCGACACGGTCGACGACGTATTCGGTCTGATACTCCTCGGGAATCGCGCCGCCCTCGAAGTTGACCATGTTGTTGCGGTTGAAGCCGGTGGCGAGGCGTTGCTCGCGCGTCGGGTTGGGCAGCAGGTCCCCGGCCAACTGCCACAGCACGAACTTGTCGAACGGCAGGCCGCGATTGAACGCGCTGATCACCCAGTCGCGCCAGGGCCACATCTCGCGGTAGCTATCGATGTGGTAGCCGTGCGTGTCGGCATAGCGCGCCAGGTCGAGCCACTGGATCGCCATGCGCTCGCCGTAGTGCGGCGACTTCAGCAGCCGGTCGACGACCTTTTCGTAGGCGTCGGGCGCGCTGTCGTTCAGAAACGCATCGACTTCCGCGGGCGTCGGCGGCAGCCCGGTGAGATCGAGCGAAACGCGGCGGATCAGCGTGCGCTTGTCGGCTGCGGGCGAGGGTTCAAGGCCCTCCTTCTGGAGCCGCGCCAGAACGAAATCGTCGATCGCGTTGCGCGGCCAGGTCTTGCCGTCGACCGCGTTCACCTTGGGCAGCTCGGGCCGTTTCGGCGGAACATAGGCCCAGTGGTTCTCCCAGGCGGCGCCCTGCTCGATCCATTTGCGGATGGTTTCGATCTGCTCCGGGGTTAGCTTGCGATTCGAGCCCGGCGGAGGCATCCGCGCGATTTCTTCCTTGTGGCTGATGCGCTGGTAGAGCCGGCTGTTGGCGGCGTCGCCCGGCACGATCACCTGGTAGCCGCCACGGTCGGCAAACATGCCGTCTTTGGTGTCGAGCCGCAGGTTGGCCTGGCGCTGGTCTTCGGCGGGCCCGTGGCAGGTGAAGCAATTGTCGGAAAGGATCGGGCGGACCTGGCGGTCGAAGTCAACGGCGTTGGCACCCGAGCCCGTCGGTTCCGCGGCTTGCGCCGAGAGAACCAGGATGGCAAACGCCAGAAATGCGCGGAACCAATGGTCGCATGTGCCTTGCCCTACTCCATGCCCGAACGAATCTTTCGTCCTGATTATATGGCACAAAGCAAACCGGCTATTTTCGAGAGGCGGGTTCAGCAGGTGCGAAATCGCGGATCATCCAGTTTGGCGAAGCGCTCCGCTCGTATTGCTGCTCATCATGCACCAAGGCCCAGCAACTCTTCGTCCACGCGTTCGGCGAGCCCCGGTTGTCCACTGCTAAACAACGGTAGTCTCGGCCGGCGCGGGCTCCGGTTGACCAGCAACCTCTCGATAGCCATCCGAATCAGTTGCGCTTCGGACACCCCTTCCTCCTGTGCAACCCGCTCGAGGTTGAACTTGAGCGCTTCCGGGAGGTAGATCGTAGCCTTGATCACTTACGTATGGTAATACGTCATGGCGATCTGTTCAGTAGACCTCAATCAATGTGCTCGTAGGCCACCAGAGTCAGAAACTCGGTGAACTCCGGCTTGGTCATCATTTCCTCAAACAGCTTCCCGGCCAGCTCGAATTTGCTTTCGGCGTAACGCTCTTCGCCGATCTGCTTGCGGACTTTTCCGATCTCCTCGGGGATGATCTGGCGCACCAGCTCGGCGGTCACCGCGCGCCCGTCGTTCATCTTGGCCCCGTGGCGGATCCACTGCCACACCTGGGAGCGCGAAATTTCCGCCGTCGCCGCATCTTCCATCAGGTTGTAGATCGGCACGCAGCCACTGCCGCGCAGCCACGACTCCAGGTACTGGATACCGACGTCGATGTTGATCCGCAGGCCTTCCTCGGTGATTTCGCCGTCGGGGACGGCCAGCAGGTCCTGGGCGGCGATGCGGACCTCGTCGCGCTTGCGCTCGATCTGATTGGCGCTCTTCATCCCCGCGTCGAAGATGTCCTTGGCCACCGGCACCAGGCCCGGGTGCGCCACCCAAGTGCCGTCGTGCCCGGCCTTGACCTCGCGCAGCTTATCCTGGCGCACCTTTTCGAGCGCCCGCTCATTGGCCTCGGCATCGCTGCGAATGGGAATCTGCGCCGCCATGCCGCCCATGGCGTGGATGCCGCGGCGGTGGCAGGTCTTGATCAGCAACTGCACGTAGGAGTCGAGAAAGTGGCGGTCCATCGAGACCTGCGCGCGATTCGGCAACACAAACGCCGGGTGATTGCGGAACTTTTTGATGAAGCTGAAGATGTAATCCCAGCGCCCGCAGTTCAACCCGGAGGAGTGCTCGCGCAGCTCGTAGAGAATCTCGTCCATCTCGAACGCCGCCAGGATCGTCTCGATCAGCACAGTGCCGCGAATCGAGCCCCGCGGCACGCCGACCTCCTGCTGCCCAAACAGAAACACATCGTTCCAAAGCCGCGCCTCGAGATGGCTTTCGAGCTTCGGCAGATAGAAATACGGTCCGCTGCCGTTTTCGAGAAGCGCGGCGGCGTTGTGGAAGAAATACAGCCCGAAGTCAAACAGCGAACCCGAGATCGGCTTGCCGTCGACGTGGAGGTGCTTCTCGACCAGGTGCCAGCCACGCGGCCGCACGAGCAAAGTCGCGGTCTTGTCGGCGAGCTTGTACTGTTTGCCGGCGGGGCTGGTGAAATCGATCGTGCGGCGCACCGCATCGCGCAGGTTGATCTGCCCTTCGATATTGTTGGCCCAGGTCGGCGCGTTGGCGTCCTCGAAGTCGGCCATGAAGACGCTCGCGCCGCAGTTGAGCGCGTTGATGATCATCTTGCGGTCGACCGGGCCGGTAATCTCGACGCGGCGGTCCTGTAGGTCGGCCGGAATCGGCGCGACGGTCCATTCCGCGGCCCGGGTTTCCGCCGTTTCGGGCAGAAAATCGGGAAAACGGCCGGCATCCAGCTCACTCTGCCGCGCCACTCGCTTTGCCAGCAGTTCCTGCCGCCGCGGCTCGAAGCGCCGCGACATCGCGGCCAGAAACCGCAAGGCGGCGGGCGTAAGAATTTCAGCGAAGGCCTCGCTGACCGGTCCGTGGATCTCGATTCCATCTGCTTGCAGCGATTGGTTCAACTTGACTTGTAGATCAGCGGCAG
This sequence comes from Terriglobia bacterium, assembly GCA_963824095.1. GTDB lineage: Bacteria > Acidobacteriota > Terriglobia > Bryobacterales > UBA6623 > JBBDWJ01. The sequence continues at coordinate 1,215,839 of CAWGNS010000008.1, forward strand.
GCGAGGCCATCAATCACCTCCTGGGGAAAACGCGGGGAGTTTGAATGTATCACGAACGGTCGAGGGCAGTGGGGCAGGCCTCCGGCCTGCCCCATCAATACATACAGATTCCAAGAGCAGACCGCCGGCCTGTACAAGCAGAATCCGACAGACTGTCTCATCCCACCAACCGCCACCCGCGCCGAAGTACTATCGCGCCCGCTGCGCGAGCCATGCGCACTACCTCGCACAGGCCGGAGGCCTGCACCACTTTTACTGCTTCTTCAGCGAGTCGACGTAGGCCATGATCTTGAGAATCTCGTCCTGCGTGATGCGGTTGCCGAACGGCTGCATCGCGCCGGTGGCCCCGGCATAGATCACCTCGAACTCGCCGATATCGGTATTCGCCCGCGGATAGTGATAGTCGTTGTCGACCAGGCTCGGCCCGATCCGGCCGGTCCCGTCGGGCAGATGGCAGGCCTGGCACCACTGGTTGTAGAGCTGTTTGCCGTCGGCAACGGCCGGCGCATCGCCCCGGTAGGGGTTCGACTTGCTGGAGCGGAACTGCTCGACCGCCGCTGTGATCTCCTGGTCGGGTAGCAGATCCAGGGTCAGCGGCTTGTTGTCCAGCGGGTGCAGGAACGTCACGCCTTCGGCCGGCGTCGCCGCAGCCCCGGCCTCATCGAGCGTCCGCGCCACCTCGGCGCCCGGCGGGACCTGGTCGGCACGCACCACGCGCCACAGCGATCCCGGCGGATTCGCCGTCGCTCCCTTATCCGACGTGTAAAAACAATGGCAATCCACCGCCAGCACGTTGCCGTCCTCGTCGTTGCCGCCGGCGGTGAACTGCAGGTTGGTGTGCGCCAGCTCCTGCAGTTGCCAGCGCGAGCCGCCCCAGCCCAGCCCGAACAGACGGCCCGAGCACCAGTCGCCCACCAGGTACACGCCGTTCATGCCGCCGTAGTTGGCGACGCCCAGCCCTTCGACTGAGCAGCCAAAGCCGGTGTTGAGCGGCTTGGCGCCCGGATAGGGTATCTCGTGCGGATACTCTCCCGCCGGCAGCACGCCCACTTGCGGGCATTTGTCGTCCGGCCCCGACATCGGGTGGCAATGGCTGCCCTCCATCCGCGCCCAGCCGTAATTTTCGCCGCCCTTGCTCGCGGCCGGCTGATAGAGAATCTCTTCCCAATGATTCTGCCCCACGTCGGCGACAAACAGGTCGCCCGTGCGGCGGTCGAATGCGAACTCATAGGGGTTGCGCACGCCATAGGCCCAAATCTCTGGCCGCGCTCGCGTCTTAATCTTTGAAAACTGCTGCTCGGTAATGCCGAACAGTACCATTAGCCGCTCATCGGCCGCGTGCGCGTACGGATTAGTCGGCGGAATTTTGTAAGGCAGCGTGTCGTCGTCGACATTGACGTCGATGCGCAGAATCTTGCCCAGCCACAGCGTCAAATCCTGCCCCGACTCGTTGGGATCTCCCTCCCAGCCGCCGTCGCCGCTGCCAATGTAGAGATAACCATCGGGCCCGAACTCGATCTGCCCGCCGTTGTGGTTGTAGTAAGGCTGCGGGATGCGCATCAGCACTTTGGCGGTCTGGTTGGTGCGCTCCGGGGTCATGTGGTCGGGGCTGGCGGGGTCCACCTGAAAGCGCACAATCACGCCGTCGCCGTTGAACGGCAGCGAGGCGTAGTGCACGTAGAAGTAGCCGTTCTCGCGAAAATGCGGGTGAAACGCGATCGAGTAAAGCCCCTGCTCGACAAACCCGGTCTGAACGTCGTTGCCCAGCGGATTGATATTCGTCAGATCGAGAAACGGCTCCTTCTGCACGGTGCCGTCCTTGCGGACGATCCGCACGCGCCCGACCCGCTCGACCACGAAGATGCGCCCCGTGCCGTCGCCGGCATTGGCCACGTTGGTGGGGTCCTGAAAGCCTCCCGCCACCTTCACCAGCGCGATCTTGGGGTTGCCCGGGAGTTGCCCGCCCGGACGCGCCACTTCGTCCGGCGTGGCCGGCACGCTTTGCGCAAAAGCACCGGCCGCCAGCGTCGTGGCGACGGCCAGCGCGGCGATCCATCGCCCATTCTTCATGGCCCTTGTTTCCCTCCGAAAACCGGCGGCCCCGCATTCCCCGGCCGCCCGTTGAGTTCCCGCGCCCTGGGCGGGAAGGCAGCGAGTATCCTACCACGCCCGCCGCTGGCGGTTACGGCCGCCCCCGCCCCTTAGAGTTTCCCCCTACGGGGCCTATTACCAAGGTCCCCGGCGAGATTGAACCCGACGGACTATTGCCGCCTATCGGGACACGCACGCAGAATGGAGACACACCGCTTATGCAGCTATCCAATCCCGCTCTCAGGCCAGGCCGATGGCCAAAGCGTCTGCGCCTGCGGATTCGCAGGAACCCGCACACGGGCCTGTTCATTTCAAAGAAAGAAGCGCTGTTCGGCCTGCTTCTGCTGACCTTGAGCATGCTAGCGCTGCAGCAGATCGTAGCCAGCACCACGCCCGCCGCGCACGAGACTCCGGTCTCCATCTCGGCCTACCGCGTGTAAGCACGCCGCCGGGCGAACCTCGCTCTCACGCTCTCGCCCATTTTTCATCCCGAGCATCCACGGACCCCGGCGCGCCCTCCGTTTCGCCTCAAGGGTTCGCCGGCGCCGCAGTGATAACCTGTTGGTCTTTGCCTGCGCCACGCGATACGGGCGAGGGGCCCGTTCCCGCAAGTTCGTTTTCGGCCGATCACAGCCCTGCGATGACGACTCCGCCAGCCCCGCCCGCCGACGTATTCGCCGGCATCGCCCTGCTGGAGTCGACCCTCCCCACGCCGGCGGAAAACCTGGCCCTCGATGAAGCGTTCCTCAATCAGGCTGAAGACGCAGCCCGCCGGGGCAAGCCCGTCCGCGAGCTGCTGCGGCTGTGGGAAAGCCCCGTCCCTTTTGTCGTAGTGGGCTCTACGGGCCGCCTCGCCGACGAGGTTCACCTGGAGGAGTGCCGCCGCCGCGGCGTTGCGGTGCTGCGGCGCGCCTCGGGCGGCGGGACCGTGTTGATGGGCCCGGGCTGCCTGTGCTTCTCGCTGATTCTCGACCTGGAGACAAGGCCCGAGCTGTGCGAGATCCACGACAGCTACCGCGCCATTCTGGGCCGCATCACCGGGTGCCTCGCGGTCGAGGGACTGGGCCAGCGCGGCATCTCCGACCTGGCCGTGGGCGAGCACAAGGTTTCCGGCAATGCCCAGCGCCGCAAGCGCGGGACGTTGCTACACCACGGCACCCTGCTCTACGACTTCGATCTGGCGGCGGTCGCGGCGCTATTGAAGGACCCCGCGCGGCAACCCGGCTACCGCGCCCACCGCCCGCACGGAGACTTCGTCGCGAACCTCGCCCTTCCAGTCGCCGAGATTCGGCGGCGGCTGGCGCGCTGTTGGAACGCGAGCGGCCCGCGCCCACCGCTCGAGATCCCCGCCCTCGGGCCGTTGCTGGAAGAAAAATACGCCAACCCAGGCTGGATCGAGCGGTTTTGAACCGAGCGGGCTTGCCACTATGCAAGATCCCGCGGCCTCGGTGGGGTGGGGCCCTACGTCGCGACGAATCGCGACGCGGCAAACCTGGAGGTTCGCGCCACGGTTCCCGTTTTTTGATTCTGTGTCTTTTGGCCCGGCCGGTTCAGTTTTGTTTGGTACTTTTTCCGCAGCCTGGCGAGCCTACGGCCCGCACCCGGGTGCGGCTCGGTTGTCGGTTTGGAAACGAACCTGCCCTGGGGCAATGCCAAATCGTCTCGTCTCGTTGATCGTGGGAGCGGCCAAGGCCGGCGGAATCCGCCGCATCGCGGCCCGGCTACAACTTGGGGAGGTTGTCGATGTCGAGGCGGGTCATCTCCGCACCGTCCTGCACCGCGAAGATCGAACCCGGCGCATAGCGGCCTGCCATGATGCGGGCTCCGGCCACCAGCACTCCGCCGACGATCATCAACACGATCAGAACGCCGCACAGCATGACGATATCGAGAATCAGGTTGCCGAGGTTGTCGTGGCGGTCGCTCTGCATCTGCGGCGTGACCGTCACCTCCATCGAATACTGCACCTTGGCCAGCAGCCGCTCGGCGTCGTCGGGCGACGAGGGCGAGGCGACGAACGCGATGATCGAACCCACCTGCTTGGCCACGCCCGTCTTCAGCTTGGCGAATTCATCGTACTGGCCGCGAGCGATTTGCGAGGAAGGATAACTGAACAGGATCAGACGTAGTTCTCCGGCCGGCGCCTGGTAGCGCCCAAATTGCGCTTCGGTGCCGAAGCGGAAGGCGGCCACCGACGGCGGCACCTCGGGAACCAGTTTCTGCAGCACCACCGGACCCAGGATGTGCCTTTGGGAATGGCTGATCAAGCCGTCGGTGGGAACGTGCTCGAGCACCGGCGGGTCGGGCGTCATGTGCACCCGCGGCAGGTAAGCCAGCATCAGCTCGACGTTATCGGTGAGCGGCTCGGCGCCCTGCATCTCGATCAGGTAATTGCCGAAATGGATCAGCGTGCGATCGCCACTCTTGAGCGCCCGCTCGCCGAACTCCACCGGCTTGCCGTCGACCGGCTGTTTCCATTGGAACGCGGAAAACGCCCCGGTGTCGTCGGCAAATCGGTAGGCAATGATGTCGACCGATTTACCGGCCGGCGTCGCGTAGCGGGCCTGCTCGCCCTGCTCGAAGCCGAATTCGTGGAAGATCTCGGGTTCGGCGGGTTGGTACGCCTCGAGACTCTTGCGCTGGAAGTCGCCGAGGGCTTCGGGAAGCAACTCGGCTCCCACCAACGCGGGCCACAGCAAGAGAAACGCGATCAGTCTTTTCATCGTTTAGGAGGCGCGGCCGCAGCACTTCTTGTATTTCTTGCCGCTGCCGCACGGGCACGGATCGTTGCGGCCGACTTTCTTACCCTTGACGACCTGCTTGACCTCGGCCGGGCCATCGCCGCCGCCGGCCATCCGCACCTGGGCCAGCTCGCGCTCCTTCTGGCGCCGGATGTCGCGCGTGAAGTCGTCGATCGAGCCACCATCGGCGGTAGCGCCCACCGCCACCGGCTCTTCTTCCTCGGCGCTCTCGCCCATCGTCCCATCCGGGCCGTCGGGCTCGGTGCGGGGCGCTATCCCTGCCTGCGGCGGCCTCGCTTGCGGCGGTCCCGCCTGCAGATAGAACAGGAACTTGATGGTCTCCTCTTCGAAGCGCGCCATCATTTCCTGAAACAGCGTGAACGACTCTTTCTTGTACTCGACCAACGGGTCTTTCTGCCCGTAGCCTCGCAGCCCAATGCCCTCTTTGAGATGGTCCATCGACAGCAAGTGGTCTTTCCACTGCGAGTCGAGAATCTGCAGCATGATCATGCGCTCGGAATAGCGCAACCGCTCGGTGCCGATCTGGGCTTCCTTCTCGTCGTACCTCTTGGAGAGGTACTCGGTGATGTCGTCCGCCACGCTCTGTTGATCGAGCGACTCCAGATCGACATGGTCGATTTTGATGCCGTACTGGTTTTCGACGTCGGTACGCAGCCCGGCCAGATCGTAAGTGTCCGGGTGCGCTTTCTCGGGGCAACGCACCTCGACGTAGCCGCCGACGATGTCGCCGACCAGATTAAGAATGTATTCCTTCTGATCCTTGCCTTCGAGCAGCTTGCGGCGCGTGCCATAGACCGCCTCGCGCTGCTTGTTCATCACGTCGTCGTACTCGAGCAGGTGTTTGCGGGCTTCGAAGTTCTGCGCCTCGACCGCTTTCTGCGCCGCCTCGATGCGTTTGGTGATTAGCCGCGACTCGATCGGCACGTCCTCTTCCATGCCCAGCCGCAGCATCAGATTCTGGACCTTCTCGCCGCCGAAAATGCGCAGCAGGTCGTCTTGCAGCGACATGTAGAAACGCGAGCTGCCGGGATCTCCCTGGCGCCCGGCGCGGCCGCGTAGCTGGTTGTCGATGCGCCGCGACTCATGCCGCTCGGTGCCGAGAATGTGCAGTCCGCCGAGCGCGATCACCTCCTCGTGCTCGCGGTCGGTGTCCTTCTTGATCTCCTTGAGAAACGCTTCCCACTCCTCGCGCGGCAGCAGATCCGCGTTCTTGCCCTTCTTGAGCAGCACTTCGCGGGCCGTGAACTCGGCGTTGCCGCCGAGCAGAATATCGGTACCGCGGCCAGCCATGTTGGTCGAGACCGTGACCGCGCCCTTGCGGCCCGCCTGCGCCACGATCTTGGCCTCGCGTTCGTGCTGCTTGGCGTTGAGCACTTCGTGCTTGACGCCCATCTTCTTGAGCAGCTTGGAGAGCTTCTCGGATTTCTCGATCGAGATCGTGCCCACCAGCACCGGCTGGCCGCGCTCGGCGTAATCCTTGATCTCCTTGGCGGCGTTGCGGTACTTCTCCTCTTCGGTGCGGTAGACGACGTCGGAAAATTCCTTGCGGATCAGCGGCCGGTTGGTCGGGATCACGTCGACGTCGAGCTTGTAGATATTGTTGAACTCGGAGGCTTCCGTGTCGGCCGTGCCGGTCATGCCGGACAGCTTCTTGTACATCCGGAAGTAGTTCTGGAACGTGATGGTCGCCAGCGTCTGGTTCTCGCGTTCGATCTTGACCCGCTCCTTGGCCTCCACCGCCTGGTGCAATCCGTCGCTCCAGCGCCGACCGGGCATCAGGCGTCCGGTGAACTCGTCGACGATGATGACCTGGCCTTCCTTCACCACGTAGTCCTTGTCGCGGTGGAAGATCACGTGCGCCTTGAGCGCCTGCTCGACGCAGTGCTTGGTCTCGTAGTTCACCAGGTCGTTGAGATTGCCGATGCCGAGCAGTTCCTCGACCTTGGCTTCGCCCTGTTCGGTCAGAAACACGGTGCGGTGCTTCTCTTCGATGATGTAGTCGTTGGTGTAAGTGCGGTCGCGCGGCTCGTCGCCTTCGATCACCTCGCCCTGTTCGAGCTTGGGAATGATGCGGTTGACCTTGTAGTATTTGTCGGTGGACTGCTCGCTGGGTCCGGAAATGATCAGCGGCGTACGGGCTTCGTCGATCAGGATCGAGTCCACCTCGTCGACGATGGCGTAGTGATGCTCGCGCTGCACCAGGTCGCCGCTGTCGAACTTCATGTTGTCGCGCAGGTAGTCGAAGCCGAATTCGTTGTTGGTGCCGTAGGTGATGTCGGCGGCGTAGCTTTCGCGCCGCTCCTGGTCCGACAGATCGTGGACGATGACGCCGACGCGCATCCCCAGGAACTGGTAGATCTTGCCCATCCAGCCGGAGTCGCGCCGCGCCAGGTAGTCGTTCACCGTGATGACGTGAACGCCCTTGCCTTCCAGCGCATTGAGGTAAGCCGGCAGGGTCGCGACCAACGTTTTTCCTTCGCCGGTCTTCATCTCCGAGATCTTGCCTTCGTGCAGCACCATGCCGCCGATCAACTGCACGTCGAAGTGGCGCATGCCGACGACCCGGCGCGCCGCCTCGCGGCAAACCGCAAAGGCCTCGACGAGCAGGTCGTCGAGCGATTCGCCATTTTCGAGCCGTTGCCGGAATTCCGTGGTCTTGGCGGTCAGCTCAGCGTCGCTCAACGCCTTCATTTGCGGCTCGGCGTCGTTGATCGCCTGGACCTTAGGCGTCAATCGCTTAACTTCGCGGTCGTGCTTGGTGCCAAAAACCTTGGCCAGAGCAGTGTCTAACATAGTGAAAATGGGCCGCCGTGGGAGCGTGAATTCCCGTCTTGGAGCGTGAATTCATTGTACCGCAGGGGTCCACGGCCCTAGTCGACTCGCCATGAATAGGACGCTAACGGCCGCCCGACGGTTCCCGGCGCGGCCGGCGGCCCGTTCACAGCCCGTTTTTCCACTCTCACGCGACAAAGCCCGCGCTTGGGCGCTGTTGTTTCCGCGCCCGCAACCGCCGCGGGTATAATCACATTCAGTTTTTCGCGCACATCTTTGCCAACCGCGCACGTCTTCTTAGGCACGGTGGCGCCGCTCCACCGAAGGAATCCCTCATGAAGTTCCCTACACTTGCGGTCCACGCTGGTGAGCGTAAGAAACCAGCCGATTACATTCCTGTAACTACGCCGATCCACGGGGCGGCCAGCTATGTCTACGAGAACATCGAAGACCTGGACCGCGTCTTCGCGGGCGAGCGACCGGGGCCGATGTACGCGCGCTACGGCAACCCCACCGTCCAGGCCCTCGAGGAGCAGATCGCGGCGCTGGAGGGTGGCGATCTGGCCGTGGCCACCGCCTCGGGCATGGCCGCCATCCATCTGGCGCTGCTCACGGCCCTCACCGACCGCCGCAAGAGCGTGGTCGCGGCCAAGGTGCTCTACGGCCAGACCCTGACCCTCCTGATGAAGGTTCTGGAGCCGGGCGGCCTGGAAGTCCATTTCGCCGACCCCTGCGATCTGAACGCCCTCGAGGCCGAAGTCGCCGCCGTGAAACCGGCCGCGGTGTTCGTGGAAACAGTCTCGAACCCCTTGCTGCGGGTTTCGCCCCTCGACCGCATCGCGGAAATCGCCCACACCCATGGGGCTTTGGTGGTGGTGGACGCCAGCTTCACTTCGCCGGCTTTATCGCAGCCCCTCAGCGTAGGCGCCGACATCGTCGTCCATAGCGTGACGAAATACCTGGCCGGCCACGGCGACGTGCTGGGCGGCATCCTGGTGACCCGCGAGGAGTTCCAACCCGTGCTGCAGTTTCTGAGCCGGAGCCTGGGGCCGGTCATGGGTCCTTTCGAGGCGTATCTGACCATGCGCGGCGTCAAGACGCTGCCGTTGCGCATGGAGCGGCAGTGCCAGAACGCCTGCCGGGTGGCTGCCTGGTTGAAAGCCCATCCGCGAATCGAGCGGGTCTACTTCCCGGGCGACCCGGCCCACCCCGACCACGAGACGGTCCAGCGCCTGTTCGCCAACGGTGCGGGCGGCGGCATGGTGAGTTTTGAGCTGAAAGGCGCCGGCCGCCAGCAGGTTTTCGCCTTCCTCGACGCTCTCCAGATGATCGTGCGCGCCACCAGCCTGGGCGACGTGCATTCGATGATTCTGCACCCCATGATGAGCTCGCACCGCGACCTCGCCCCCAAGCATCGCGAACGCCTGGGGATCCGCGACAATCTACTACGTTTGTCGGTGGGAATTGAGGCCGTCGAGGACATCCTCGAGGATCTGGAGCGGGCGCTGGCCGCCAGCTCGGAAGCTTGACCCGGGCGGGGTTTCCCCGTCGACCTACGCGGCTGCAAGCCGCTACACCGTTCGGACCGGCTTCCCCGATACCCGCCGCAGGGCCAACCTTACCCCCCGCGTCAGATGGACATATGCGGCATAGCCCAGCAGGAAAACCACGGTAAACGGGAATGCCGCCAGCCGCGCCGCGGCCCGTACCGCGGATTCCTCGAAAACACCGGAGCGGTGCATCCAGAGCTGCAGCAGGTTGCGCCAATGGCCGCGATCAAGCCAGAAGAAGTCAGCGTTCTCGTTGACAATCAAGAACTTAGACGAGAACATCCAGAGCGCCGCGGTGCGCCAGGAGGCCATCAAGGCGCTATCGGCGCAGATCACGGCCGTGATCGGATGCCGACGCGAGCGGATCTCGCGCAGCAACCGCCAACGCGAGCGCCGATCGGGGCAGTCGGTAACGCGCCATACCTGCCCAGCGCCCGCATGGGGATCAACCGCTCCGGGCAAACTGACCGGATCCGACGGCAGGCAGGTCATCAGGTCAATGGGCGTTTGCGGGCCAAAGACCTCCCGCAGCCGTGGAATCAACCGCTCCACCAGGGCCCGGGGACCGCTCTCGATCACCAGTACCCGGCTAGGTTCGGGCACGGCGCGCGAAAGAAACCAGCGCATAGAGTTTCATTTTACGTTGGGTTTGCGCGAGGCGAGAAGCGGGGCGCGCCCGGCCGGGAGCGGCCGAAGGTGCCGTGCCGCCGGACCAGGTCGGCAACCCGTGTCGCTGGCACACGCAACTACCGGAGGCTGATGCACGTCACGAGAATGGGTCACTACCGGTAGGACACTGGTGATTCCGCTATGCTCGAAGGGAGCGTCGGGTAGCCTCACCCATCGGTCGTGCACGAGAGAAAGTCAACGCACGAGCGCCCCCTTCCCACGCACAAGATTCCGATGCAAGGCCTCATCAAGCAATGGACCGATTCCCCTCCCCGTGTTCAGCAAACCGAACTGCTCGACCAGGGTGAGGGTACGCCCGAAGAGGTCCACCAGAATTTGCGCGATATGCACCGCGCCAACCGCTGGTTGGGCGGCCACGCCGCGCTGCGCCGCTTTCTGTTGCCCCGCATCCGGCGGGCGGCGGGCGCGACGCCGCTCCGCGTGCTCGATGTCGCCTCCGGCGCGGCGTACACGCCTCTGATGCTGGCCCGGTGGGCGCGCGCGCAGCGTATCGGCCTGAATATCGTGGCGCTCGACGCCAACCACCGCCTGCTCGGCATGGCCCAGAGGCAGATCGAGCCATACCCCGAAATCCTGCGGCTTTCCGCCGATGCGCGCGAGCTTCCTTTCCCGCCCGGCTCGTTCGACTTCGTGATGTCGACGCAGTTTCTCCACCATCTCGAGCCCGCCGAGCTGACTTCGACCGTGCGGGCCTTGGCAAGAGTGTGCCGCGGGCCGATCATCCTGCATGACATTGTCCGCAGCCCCGTGTCGGCGTTTCTGTTCCGCTGCGGGGCTCCGTTGTTTTCCCAGAATCGTCTGACCCTCCACGACGGCCTGGCCTCGATCCGCCAGGCATATACCGCGCGGGAGATCCGCGAGATCCTGTGCCAGGCCGGCCTATCGCGCGCCGAGATCCATACGCACGGCCTCTACTATCGGCTGACAGTGGTGATCAACCCAGATGCAGAACGGCGGTCCGACTGATTTCGATGTGGTCGTCGTAGGAGCGGGCGTCGCCGGCTGTGCCGCGGCGATCGCCCTGCGCCGGGCCGGCCTGCGGGTAACACTGTTGGAGCGCGGAGCCGGGCCACAGGCGCGGTTTTGCGGCGAGTTCGTCTCGGGCGAGGCCTGGAATTCGCTGACCCGCCTGGGCGTCGCCACAACGCTGGACGCCTTGTCGCCGAATCCCATTCACCGCCTCGAGCTTCATCCCTCGGCGGGCGCGCCTTTATGCTTGCCGTTGGCCGCCGGAGGTTTTGGCCTTACGCGCCAGATGCTGGATGCGGCACTGCTGGGACGGGCGATCGCCGATGGGGCCGCGTTTTTTCCGCGCATGCAGGTGAACGCCGTTTCGGGCAGTCCCGGGCAAGGTTTTCGCGTCAGCGCGCTGGCCGACGGCGATCGCCCTCAAGTATTCACCGCCCGCGCCGTCATCGGAGCCCAGGGAAAGCGCTCGTCGGTCGACCGCGCGCTCGACCGCCCTTTCCTGGCAGGGAACAGCGCGTGGGTGGGCGTGCGGCAGCGCTACAGGGGTGTGGATTGTGGCGACGCCGTGGCGCTGCATCTGTTTCCCGGCGGCTATTGCGGCGCGGTGAGCACCGAGTCCGGCGTGACGACCGTGGCGCTGCTGGCCGGGCAGCGGGCGCTGAAGGAATGCGGCGACCGGCCCGAGCGGTTGATCGAGCGCGCGCGGGCCTGCAATCGAGGGCTGCGTGAACGTCTCGGCGACGCCGTCGAGGTTCCCGGCAGCCTGATGACCATCGGCCGGATTTCGTTCGCCCCGAAGAATGCGGTGGTGCAAGGCATCTTCATGGCGGGCGACAGTGGCGGCGTCACAGCACCCTTCCTGGGTACCGGCGTCGCCCGCGCGCTGGCCTCGGCGCTGGCTTGCGCGGACGTGGTGGTTCGCTGGCTCGACGGCGGGGTGGACTTCGAGCAGTCTCGCCAGGAATACGAAGGCTGGTGGGGCAACGGGGCTCGTCTGCGCTCGCTGAGCCGCGTGGCGTCCGGGCTGCTGTGCCGTCCGCTTGCGGGCAACTCCGCCGTGCAATTGCTGCGTTGGGCGCCCTCGGTCGCCGCGGCGATTTACCGCCAGAGCCGGGCGCCGGCTGCCGCGGGCGAATTGCGCGGAGCGGTGCATGCGCCGCTATGGGCGGGTGGAAGGGCGGCAGGGCGCCGGCAAGGCGAAACGGTTGGGAGGGCGTCGGGGACGGGGAGGTAAGCTACCGGTCGTGTGCCGGCGTGCTCGCCGTTCCACGGGCATGGTGCGTCGGGGCCTTACGTCGCGACGAATCGCGACGCGGCAAACCTGGAGGTTCGCGCCACGGGTGCTCCGGCCGAGCTTCTTCTGGGTTCTCGTTTGCGGAACCGCGGGGACTTGGCGAACCGCGGGGGCTTGCGGAACCGCGGGGGCCGGCGGCTCGCGAGCCTGGCTGCATCTAGCGTTTGGCGGCCGAATGCACCGCAATGCCGCCGAAGATGTATTGGGTGACGCGCACTTCGTGGTAGCCCAGCCGGTCGAGCAAGTCGGCCAGCTCGGCGCTGGTCACAAAGCCTCGCAGGGACTTCGAGATGTAAGTGTAGTGGCCCGGATTGCCGTGCAGGCACAGGCCCCAGAACGCGCCTTGCAGGAAGAGCACCGCGAGATAGAACTGGCGCAGCATCGCGTTTGCGGGCAGCGAGAAGTCGAGACAGACCAGAAATCCGCCGGGCTTGGTGACCCGCAGGATCTCGCGCAGGGATTCCTCGAGTTTGGGAAAATTGCGCAGCCCGTAGCCGACGAACACGGCGTCGAACTGGTGATCGGCGAACGGCAGCCGCATGGCGTCGGAGCAGAGGGCGCGCTCAACGCCGCGACGCCGCGCCAGACCCAGCATACGCGGGGTGAGGTCGGTGGCGACCGGACGGACGCTGCTGTTGCGCTCCGACACCAGCAGCGAAAAGTCGCCGGTGCCGCAGGCCAGATCGAGCATCCAGGCTCCGGGCGGCAGGGGAGCTTGCTCGACGGCGCGCTTCTTCCAGCCCGAGTCCATGCCGAAAGAAAGCACCCGGGTGATGAAATCGTAGCGCGGCGCGATGTCGCTAAACATTCGCCGCATGAGGCGCAAGTCGCGCTTTTCCAAAGGAATGGTCATATCTAAGTCCGTCGAACCGGGGGGCGGTCAACCATTTGCCTCATAGCCCGCCGCGATTCGATTTTGGTACAAAGGGACATTACCACGATGCGCAAATTGTTGCTCGTTGCGGCGACGCTCGCCGCCGCCCTGCCGCTGGCCGCGGCCGATGCCGGCCACTGGGCGACCGATTTCGAACAAGGCACCCTCGACGGCTGGGCGCTCACGATCCCCAGCGACTGGAAGATCGTCAATGAGCAGGGGAACCATGTCCTGCGGCTCGACAAGGCCGGCCCGGTCGGCGCCAACCCGCGGCGTCCGGTGAAGATCGCCCTATGGAAGCCGGGCTGCGTGTCGAGTTTCGAGCTCAACGTGCGGGTCAAGCGCGACCCGATTCTGAAACCGGAAACCGAAAGCGATGCCCTGGTCGTATTCGGCTTTCAGGACAAGTTGCACTTCTACTACTCGCATTTGTCGAGCGACGATGGCTACAAGCCGGTTCACAATGGGCTGTTTCGCGTCAACGGCGGGCAACGCGAACGGATCGCCGGGACCGGCTCGCGGCCGGCGCTGCCCGATGAGAAGTGGCACCATGTGCGCGTCGTACGTGATGTCGCGTCGGGGAAGATCCAGTTGTTTGTCGACGACGAAAGCGAGCCTCGCTTCCAGGTCGTCGACCACACCCACGGCTTCGGGCTGGTCGGCGTGGGTTCTTTCGACAACACCGCGGAGTTTGACGATCTGAGCCTGAAGGGGACGCCCAGCGCGGAGTGCCACACGGACGATATCCAAACGCTCGACGTTCCATGAAACGGACTGTGCCTCGCGCCCGGCGCGCCCACTGGGGACGATCCTGTGGTCTCGCGGGCCCGACCAGAGGGGCTACCGTGCGCCGGTAGACGGTCCACCTCCCCCGCGATTCCCGCGCGCCACGCCGGCGCTTTGACCCCGAACTCTTAACCTCAACATGACAGCACAAACCAGTTCCCAGGCCGCCGCGGCGGTGGAATGCCGCAACCCGGAGGCGAACGCGCTGCGCGCCCGCGTGGCCCTGTTCGACTTCGATGGCACGCTTTCGCTGATTCGCGCCGGTTGGGAAACCGTCATGGTGCCGATGATGGTCGAAACGCTGCTGGAGTTGAACACGGGCGAGTGCGAGGACGAGTTACGCGCCGTCGTCGAAGACTACGTGGGCCACCTGACCGGCCGCCAGACGGTATATCAGATGATCGAGTTCGGCGAGCAGATCAAGAAGCGCGGCGGCGAACCGCTCGACCCGCTGGCCTACAAGCAGATCTATAGCGACCGGCTGATGGAGAAGATCAAGGACCGCCGCGACGGCCTGCGGGCGGGGCGCATCGCGCCCGACGAGATGATCGTGCCCGGCGGCCGGCGCCTGGTCGAGTCGCTCAAGCAGCGCGGCCTGACGCTCTATCTGGCCAGCGGCACCGACCATCAGTTCATGAGCGAGGAAGCCGCCTTGCTTGGACTGGATCAGCATTTTGACGGCGTCTACGGCGCTCTCGACGACTACAAAAGTTTCTCCAAGAAGATCCTGATCGAGAAGCTGATCCGCGAAAGCGAATTCGCGGGCGAAGAATTTTTGGGCTTCGGCGACGGCTTTGTCGAGATCCAGAACGTCAAGGAAGTAGGCGGCGTGGCGGTTGGAGTGGCTTCGGACGAGCCCGACTGCGTGCAGGTCAACGCGGTGAAGCGGCAGCGCCTGATCGACGTCGGCGCCGACTGGATCGTACCCAATTTCAACGCCCATGAAGCCCTGCTGGGCGCGCTGTTCCCGTTATGAAATCGAAGTACCCCATTTTCGACCGCGGACGCCTGACGCTGCGCCCGCTCGACGAGCGCAACCATGACATGGACGTGGGCTACCTGCTGGGGCTCGACGATCCGCTTCCGGACTTCGCCGATCCCTCGCTGCCGGTGCTCGCCGAGCGGCTGTTGGCGGCCCGCGAGCGCGGCGCGGCGCGGCTGCTGATGATGGGGGCTCACGTTATCAAGATGGGCGTATCGCGTTTCGTCATCGAACTGATGCGCAAAGGGGTCTTGACCCATATCGCCCTGAACGGCGCCGGAGCCATCCACGACTACGAGTTGGCGCGCATCGGCGCGACCACCGAGAGCGTCGCCCGCTACATCCGCAGCGGCGAGTTCGGCCTGTGGCAGGAAACCGGCCAGTTGAACGAATGGGCGCGCGAGGCGGCCGATCTCGACCTGGGCTTCGGCGAAAACGTCGGCCGGCGCATCGCCGAGAGCGATTATCCGCACAAGGACGTCAGCATTCTGGCAGCGGCTTATGAGCTGTCGATTCCGGTGACGCTGCACGTCGGCATCGGCTACGACATCATTCACGAGCACCCCAACTGCGACGGCGGGGCGCTGGGCAAAGCCAGCTATCGCGACTTTCTGATCTACACCAACACCGTCGAGCAGCTCGAGGGCGGCGTGATGCTGAACTTCGGCTCGGCGATCATGGGCCCCGAGGTCTATCTCAAGGCTTTGGCGATGGCCCGCAACGTGGCGCACCCGCAGGGCCGCTCGATCTGCCATTTCACGACGGCCGTGTTCGATCTGGTGCCCATCCAGGGCAACTATCACAAGGAGCTTCCCAAGACCGACCCCGGCTACTATTTCCGGCCGCACAAAACGATCCTGGTGCGCACAGTAGCGGACGGCGGAGAAAGCTTCTATATTTGTGGTGATCACCGCGCCGCTCTGCCCGCTCTGGCGCGCGCGGTTCTCAACGAGGTGAAGGCGTGAACTGGGGTGAGATCATCGACAGGTTTTCCGCCTCCCGCGTGCTGGTAGTGGGAGATATCTGCCTCGACCGCTGGTGCCGCTACGACCCGGCCGAGTCGGACATTTCCCGCGAGACGGGCATCGCGAGGATCGGCGTGGTCGGCGCGGAAGTGACGCCGGGGGCCGGCGGTACGGTCGCCAACAACGTGGCGGCGCTGGGTGCCGGACGGGTCGCCGTGCTGGGAGCGATCGGACAGGACGGCTACGCCTTCGAGCTCGAGCGCGCTCTGGCGGAGCGGCATATCGACTACCACCTGCTGGTCGCTTCGCCGCGGATTCAGACCTTCACCTACACCAAGCTGATCAACGACGCGACCGGCGTCGAGGACAAGCCGCGCGTCGACCACATCAACACGCGCACGCTGCCCGACGAGGTCGAAGACCAGCTCATCGCGAATTTTCACTCGGCCTACAACGAGTTCGACATCATTCTGGTCGCCGACCAGGCTGAAACCGACCACGGCGGAGTGGTCTCGCCGGCGCTGCGCGAAATGATCTGCGACGTGGGCGAGCGCAACCCCGAAAAAGTCGTGATTGCGGACTCCCGCAACCGCATCGGGCAGTTCCGCAACGTGATCGCCAAGCCGAATCGCCAGGAGGCCGACAGCGCCTGCCGCAAGATGATCGGCGTGATCGACTATGTGCGGCTGCGCAACGCTCTCGGCCCGCGACCCCTGGTGGTCACCTGCGGAGCCGACGGCGCCGTGCTGGTGACCGATCAGGGCGAGACCCACATTCCAGCGCCGCCTCCGCCCAGCGATCAGCCGGTCGACACCTGCGGGGCCGGCGACAGCTTTGCCGCCGGCATGGCCCTGGCGCTGCACGGTACCGGGGACATCGAAACAGCGGTTCGCCTGGGACTGCTGGTCTCGGGCGTTACGATCATGAAGAAGGGAACCGGGACGGCCTCGCCCGCCGAGGTGCTCGAAAAAGCCGAGTCTCTGCCACAATCCGCGTAATGACAAGTTTTCCCGCCGAATACAAAGCCAAGCTGCTGGGCGCCCTCGACGCCATCGACCTGGAAAAGGTCGATGAGATCATCGCCGTGCTGGCCCGGGCGCGCGAGGAAGGCCGCCAGATCTTCGTCTGCGGCAACGGCGGCAGCGCCGCCACGGCCAACCATTTCGCCTGCGACATGGTCAAGGGAGCCAGCTACGGCCGCGAAAAACGGTTTCGCATCACCGCCCTGAGCGAGCCGATCGCCACCATGACCGCCTACGCCAACGATGTCAGCTACGACGTCGTGTTCGTCGAGCAACTCAAGAATTTCGCGCGCCAGGGCGACGTGCTGCTGGCGATCAGCGGCAGTGGCAATTCCCCGAACGTGCTGCGCGCGGTGGAATACGCCAACTCGATCGGCTGCCTCACGATCGGGCTGAGCGGCCGCAACGGCGGCCAGTTGAAGCCTCTGGTCCGGCTCAGCGTCCATGTCGCCGAAGATCACATGGGCCGCATCGAAGACGCCCACATGACCGTCTGCCACATGGTTTGCTACCACTTCATGGACCGCGAGTAGCGCCGGTTCTCTCCGATCGCCGGTTCCAGGGCTCGCTTCCCTTCCGTACTATTCCCACGGCTGAAGCCATGGGGCTCCGAATCGGTGTCGCCCCTAGCGGGCCGGGCTCAGAAAATGCGACTCGTCAGCGGCCGAATGGAAACACTTGCGGCTTCGCCACGCGCAGGTAGTCGGTGACCTGGAGAAACATCGAATCGGTGAGCGACCCGGCGTTGAAGGCGATGCGCTCGTTGTCGGTGACGGATGGGTCGACGTAGAGGGGGAAGGGCAGAATCGGCCGACCGAATGGCGGTACCGCTCCGGGCACCAGTCCGGTCAGCGCGGCGAGTTCTTCGGGAGTGGCAAAGCGAGTTCGGCGAGCGTTCAGATGCGTGCGGATAGCTTGCGAATCGACGCGCCGTGCGGCGCTGAGCACGAACAAGCGGAAGTCGTCATCGACCTTGATCAGCAGGGCCTTGCCGCCAATGCGCAAGTCCTCGCCCCGCACGCGGGCGGAGTCTTCCGACGTCCGCGTCGGCTCGTGATGCAATTCGCGGAATTCGAGCCCGTGGCTGGTGAGTAGCTCGCGAATTCGTTCGAGCACGGAGCGCTCGGTTGAGGCGGCTTCTGGCGCTTCCGGCTGCGGATGGGTTGAGGGGGTCTGCGGTAGATCCATGGGGCTGCTTCATAGCGGGCCCTGAGAACAAGGTAGCCGCCCGCGACCCATCATACCCCGAAAGCGCGGCGAACCCGAAAGCGTGCAAGCCGGCTAGGCGGGGACGAACAATACGATGTTGGTCGCCTCGAACAGGTTCGTCCCATCTGCGTCCCACTGCTCGTTCACGGGCGGAAACTGCAGCGGCCGGCCCTCGCGAGTCGGCTCCTCGGGAAACAGCTTGTCCAGCTCGCGGCCCGGCCGGTACCAGGGCAGCCGCAACCGCATCACGTTGGCGAAGCTGCGCGCCGGGTTCAGGGCAACCCGGACGAAACGGATCAGGCCTTTGCGCTTCCACTTGCGTTCCAACTTGCGGACGACGAAGTGATCGATGGCGTCTTCCGCCAGGATCCAGCCGAAACCGCCGATGGGAGTGACTACCAGGTCGACGAATCCCATCGTCCCGCGTGTCTTTCCAACATTGCCGATCGAAGCCTCGCTGAACGGGCCTAGTTCGAACTGCGCGCCGTAGATGGCCGCGAATCCAAACGCTTTCAGACGGCTGCGCCAGTAGCCGGCCTTGCCGAATTCGGCTTCCTCGCCCGGCGTGTTGGCCTGGATGAAGATAAACCCCGAGGCCGCTCCCTGCATCGGGTGGAGCAGGTAGTTCGTGTAAAGGCTATCGCCATCGCGCCACCCGCCCAGGCCTTTCACCGAGCTGCCGTAGTCCTTGAAAAACGACCCGCCCAGAAAGCGGCGTGTCTTTTCCTGGAAGGCGATCCGGTAGACGTGCTGGAAGGCGAGGAATCGGGCGGAGCCGGACGAAACGCTCTTCCAGTGCGTGCCGGCGTGCGGGCCCTCGGTCTGCGGCTGCAGCGGCTCCAGAAGCAACATCACGCTGGGATCATCGGCTCGGGCGGCGCTTGACGACGCCCAAACCAAGACCAGCAAGAAGGTCCAACTCCACCTCATGAGGTTCATTTTTGCAAACCCGTTCCGTTTGTGTCACCGGCGCCATGGGTCCGCTTCGCCTCCGACAGTTCGGCATGAGCCGTCGTATTGTTCGAGCGAAAAACCGGTCCCGACAGCCACCACGATCCGATCCTCTGTTGGACCGAAATGGACGGCCAATCGTTACAGGAAATTGATTGAAATGCGCCAGGAAGGTTCCGATACGAATGCGTCGACCCGCGGCTATCGCGGTTGGCGGGCCGAGCCGTCGACCCACGTTCGCAGGCTGTCGATGAGGTCGTTGGCGGTGTTGTCGAAGCGCAGCGGCGTGATCGAGACGCGCCCCTCTCGAATGGCGGCGTAGTCACTGCCAGGCTCGGCCTCCTGCAGCGGAATCTGCTCGTCCATCCAGTAGTAGGGCCGACCGCGCGGGTCGCGGCCCTCGACCATCAGATTACGGGAAATCTTGCGGCACTGCCGGGTGATCTCGACGCCCTGGTAGCGCGGGTGCGGGACATTGACGTTGAGCGCCACGCCCGGCGGCAGACCTTTCTCGGCGACCTGCCGGGCCAGCGCGGCCGCAAACTCGGCCGCGGGCGCGAAGTCGAGGTTTTCCCGCTCGCTGACTGAAACCGCGATGGAGGGAATGCCATGCTTGGCGCCCTCGGCGGCGCCCGCGACGGTGCCCGAATAGAACACGTTCTCGCCAAGGTTGGGGCCGTTGTTGATGCCCGAAAGCACCAGGTCGGGATGAAAGTCCAGCAGCAGGCAGAGCGCCACCATCACCGCATCGGCGGGCGTGCCGTCGACCGCGAAGTGCCGCTCCCCCACTTTTTGAAAACGCAGCGGGCGGCGCAAGGTGATGCCGCGGCTGGCCCCGCTGTGCTCGCTTTGCGGCGCGCACACGTAAACTTCGCCCACCGCAGTCAAAGCCTGTTCGAGCGCAACCAGCCCTGGCGCACCGATTCCATCGTCGTTGGTGATGAGAATGCGCAAATTACTGTAGACCCCTTACGTCAATCGGTGAAAACCCAGAGCGGAAACGGCAGCGCCGCGGCCGGAAGGCGCGGCCGTGTGAAAAGACGCGCACGGGAAACGCGCCGGCCGCCTGCGCGATCGCGTTTTGCCGGCCTCGTCTAATGATCCCTCAGCAGGGCAAGGATTTCCTGGAGTTCTTTCTTGATGGTGTGCAGCGGCGGGTGGTGGTCGTCGGACGGCCGTTGCGGGAACGGCAGCGAGCTCTGATCTTTCTGCGCTTGGGGATGCTTCTTGACCCGCACGCGATCCTGCAGCACTTTGCGCGCGCCGGCGATCGTGTAGCCCTCGGAGTAGAGCAGGCGTTTGATCTCGAGGACTGTCTCGACGTCTTTACGGCGGTACTGCCGCTGGCCGTTGGATGTCTTCTTGGGCGCAAGCGTGGGAAACTCGCTTTCCCAAAAGCGCAGCACGTAGGTCTCCACCCCCGCAATTTCTCCCACGTCGCCGATCCGAAAGAACAGGCGATCTGGAATGTGAGGTTTGGACTGTTCGGAGAGTTCCCGCGCCGGCTCAGCCATTCTTGAGCGTCTATGGTAACAAACCCATGACGGCGACGCGAACCCGATGGGCGCCTTTGGGTAACAAGATACTGTAATGATTTGTGGCTTTCAGAACGGCCACCTGCGCGGCGGCCCCGTCCACGGCGATGCGGCGGGGTGCGGCGTCGATAAGCGCGATGGCCTGAGCTCGCGAATGATATTCGAACTCAATTGCATCCTGCGTTACGGTTGCGCCGAGCAGGTCGCCGTTCAGGTACAACAAACGGGCCGCGGGAGCGGACTCGGCGGGTGCGACGGTGAAGCGCCCGGCGGGCAGCCACACCGTGGCGCCATCGCTGGCCGGCCAGGCTTTGCCGTTCACCGTTGCCGGCCCTTTCCAGGCGAGTCCGGTGGGCTTGGCGGCGGTAACGGTTGCCTGGTTCGCCGCGTTGGCCCCCGCCCGGGCGTTGGCGGCGGCGTAAGGCAGCAGGTCCCAGTCGGGGCCTTCGATGGAGTGCTCGAAATAGAGCAAGGTTCGCGGGAAGGCCTGGCCGGCCAGACGCAGTAACTGGAACAGCTCGGTACCTACCTGTTTTTTGGTCGGATAGGAGCGCTGGTAGCGCTCGACGATGTTGATGTCGATCGCCAGCCGCTGCGGATCGTGGACCAGAGGCTGGTAGCGGCGGGCGATCTCGGGGTAGCGCTGCGGTCCGAGCGACCAGAGCGTGGCCGGGTCTTCCACCACCAGGCTGAAGTCGTAGCGGTCGGCCAGCGGCAGCAGCGCGGCCGTATCGGCGCCGAGCAGTTCGCGCATGCGATCGTCGAAGCGGTCGTCGATCTGCGTGACGGCGAGGTCCGCCGCGGGCAGCGCGGCGCGAATCAATTCCAGCCACTCCTGCTGCAGGCGCAGAGCCAGGCGCGCGCGATAGTCGACGAACTGCTGCCAGGCCTTGCGATCGCGGCTCCAGAAACGCTCCGATTGCGGATCGAACAACTCGCTCGGGTCGAAGCCGATGGCCTCTTTAGCGTCGCGGCGCACCCAATCGTTCAGGGGCGTGAAGCGCGGCGCGTTGGAAGGCCCGTGGAGGGACTCGAAATACAGCTCGGCAAGGTTCACCCCATCCCACGAAAAGCGGTGCAGCAGCCCGCGTACGCCGCTGGCGGCTTTGGCGAAGCATTCCGGGTCGGCGAGGTTCACGAGTTTGCGCCAGTCGAGCTGCGCGTCTTGCAGCGTGGCGGTTTTTTCGCGGCAGCCCGCATTGTCCAGCCAGAACCGCTCACTGACGTGCGGCAGCTCGAGCCAAACGTAGACGAGAACCCCCTCGCGGTGGCAGGCGGCGATCAGCTCGGCCAGATAGCGGTCGCGGTCGGGGTGAGGCTCGAAAAAATGCCAGCCGCTGACGTGCAGCGCGGCAATGCCGGCCTCGCGCCAGCGGCGCGCCATGTAGTCGGGGTCGACGCGGGTGCGGTAGGAGTAGTCGAAGAAAGCCCAGGTGCGCGTTTCGCGGAACGGCAGCACCAGTCCCAGATCGACGAGGGCATGGACGAGATAGGGAAAGCGGTCGTAGCCGCTGGGGCCCGGGCCCGTGATCGCCCAAAGCACGCCGCCCGTGGCGGTGGCGAGCCCCGCCAGCAACGGCGCGCCGGTTCGCTTTTCTCGCGCGAACACCTTGGCCTGCGGGGGCAGCGTGTAGACCGGCAGCTCCTGCGGCTGCTCCCAGAAGATGCCGAGCTTGGGATCGTGGACGTCGGTGACGGCGGCAATGCGGACCGTCTTGGCCGTGGGCTGAAAACCGGCCTGTCGCGCGGCCGGGGAATTTCCCACCACGATGCGAAATCGCGAAGTTCCGTCGATGGAATCGAGCCCCACGCTGGAAAGCACCGGAGCCCACAGCGCGGTGTCTTCGACCTGTACCGAGAAGTCGGGAAGAGGCGAGGGGGAGGGATGCGGGTCGGCGACGGCGGAGGGGAGGGCGGCGGCGAGTGCGCTTGCCCAGAGAACAGGCCCATGGGCGATTGGGCCGCGGCGATGCGCGTCGTGAGATTCCCCGGAGGGCGCGAATCGTGGCGAGGCCGGCCGAACGGGCGGCGTCAGCAAGACGAAGATCAGGAGCGCGGCGAAGACGGGGGGCCAGAAAAGCGCCGGCGACCGAACCCGGCCATCGCCGAAGCATCTCGCGGAATGGAAAACGGAACTGTCGGCGGCGAATGCGGGCCTCGCGCGCAGGAATCGTGCGCGCAGTACGCCCCGCAAGGGGCGGGGCGCATTCATAGCCCACGGCTTCAGCCGTGGGTAAACCCGAACACGAATCCAGCCCTGGAAGGGCGATCCACTCCGTGCGGATTCACGCCTCAAGATATTTCTCGTCATAGGCGATCTCGTGTTTCTTCAGAAACGCCAGAAGCTCGTCCCGAAACGTCCGCTTCTTGTGATGTTCTGGCTGGCGGGAAATGTATTCGTGGACGCGCTGAAGCCGCGAGTGGCTGACGCTGAACGCGGCGAAGCCATCCTGCCATGCGAAGTCCCGCCGGTCCGCGAATTCCTGGCGGATCCAATGAGAAGAACCGCCCTTGATCTGGCTTGGCGCCCGCGATCCGCCCTCAGAACCCCGCCGAATACCACAAGCTCACGCGCAGGTCGAAATAGTTCGGCCGGCGGGGGTTGTACCGGTTGACCAGGTGTACGCCTCGCACGAAGCTGATCGAAAGATCCATCGGCGGCGACACGCCGGGTACGCGCAGGCGCACGCCCGGGCCGGTCTCGACGAAGTTGGCCCAATAGAGGCGCTTCACGTCGGTGGTCAGGTTGAAGTTCCAGAACACCTGGGCCCGCAATGCGCCGCGGCCGGGCAATCGGTACCCCGGACGCAGTTGCAGGTAGCCGATCGTGTCGTTTTCGAAGCGGCTCACGAACACCGCGTCGGCATTGGCTTCCAGGAAACGCCCGGGCTCGTTGCCGCCCAGCGACGCTCCGCGGCTTTCGAACCAGCTCAGGCCGCCGCGATAATCCGGACCGGCCCGCGGCTCGCTGGGCGGGCGCTTTCCCAGGTAGTGAAAGGTTTCTCCGGCCTCGGCCCACAACACAACGCGCGGGTGGACCTGCGCCCGCACCCCCGCCGCGGCGACCAGCGCGTTTTCGGAAAGAAACAGCGGCGTGCTGCCGCCGGTTCGCTGGCGGACGTCGCCGGAAAACCGCAGCGAAAGGTAGGGACGCACCGGCAGCGACTCGATGTGGAACTCGGTCTTGATCTGCGCATAGTTGAACAGGTCGTGGTAGCGGCTCGAAAACATCGGCAGCGACCAGACCGAGGTCGTCACGCGACGGAATTGGGGCGCCAGGTTGCGGTAGGATTGCCGCGCCTGTTCGGCGACTTCGGCGTTGGGGCTTTCGGAGGCGATCCGGAACCAGCGCACGGCCTCGCGGTCCTGCCGCATCAGGTTGTGGACCACGCCGAGCTTCAGGGCGATCGAAAAATCTTGCGGATCGATCTCGTAGGCGCGCAGCAACTCCCGGCGGGCGTCCTGCAGGTAGCTGTTGTTGAGGCTCTTTTCCCCCAGCTCGCGATGCGGCCGGGCTTCCTGTTCGCGGATTTGGCGCAGGCGTTCCTCGGCGCGTCCGGCGATGTTCTGATCCGGGCTGTGGATCGCCTTTTCCAGCAGCCGCACGGCCTCGGCCGGATTGTTGCGCGCCATGTAGAAGTCCGCCAGTTGCGCCGCCGCCAGCAGGTCGCTGGGGTCGTCGGCGACGATCCGCTCGAACTCCCGCAGCGCCTCGTCGCGCAGGTTCACCTGGAGCAGCAGGTACGCCAAGTCGCGGCGAAGGCGGCTGTTCGCCGGCTCAAGATCGAGTGCGCGGCGGAACTCCGCGGCGTAGGGGTAGCGGTCGGGCAGGTGATCCTTGGCGGTCTCGGCGATGCGCACGTCGTTCGAACGCGAGGCCAGCAGCCAGGCCGCCCGCCCCGCTTCGGTGTCTCCGGCAGCATCGCGGGCCGCCGCCAGGAGCAGCAGAATCTCCTCGGGGCGTTCGTCGGACGGGATTCTCCATGCCGCCAGGTAGTGATCGGCGGCCTTGGCGGGCTCGCCGCGTTTCTCGAGAAGCTCCGCCAGCTCCACCTGCACCGAGCGGTTTTCGGGGTCGGATCGCAAGGTTTGGGTCCAGCGCTCGATCGCCTGGCCCAACTCGCCGTCGATGTTTTCGAAGGCGGTGCGAGCCGTATCGCGGATCTGCGGGTCTTCGCTCGCCGCCAACTTGCGGAACAGTTGCCAGGCCCGCGCCTCCTGCTGCGTTTCGTGGCAGAGGAAGGCCAGCTCCAACGCGATGTGCTGATCGGTAGGATCAAGCGCCCAGGCCCGGTCGAACATTTCGCGCGCCGCTTCGGTCTGGCCCATCTTGAGGTAGGCGTAGCCGAGTTGCTTGCGAATATCGGCCCGTTGCGGGGCGAGTGGCAGGGCATTGCGAAGATGCCCGGCGGCCGCATCGTAGTCCTTGACGGCCAGCGCCTGGTAGGCCGCGGTCAACTCGCCATAGGCGGGGTCGCCGGGCGCGCCGATTGCCGCGGCGGTTTCGTTCCCGCCGAGGTTGTGAAGCGCTTCGTTGGCCTTGACGCGGGCGGCCTCGTCGCCGCTGGCGGCCACCGCGCGGAACAGCTCCGCCGCGCGCTCGGGTTGGCCATCCGTTTGATAGGAGTAGGCCAGTTGCAGAGCGATCTGCGTGTCGGCCGGGTCGAGGATCCGCGCCTGCTCGAACATGGCCAGCGCCCGCTTGGTTGCGCCGGTCCGCAGGTAGGCATACCCCAGTTGCTGGAAGATATCAGCCCGCCGCGGGGCGAGCTTCGACGCTTCCGCCAGGCACACGATGGCCTGGGGATAGTCTCCCGAGCGGAGAAAGGAATAAGCTTTTTCGAGGGGATCGTGGGCGGGATCCAGGGGCTCCGCGGCGGATAGCAAGCACGCAAGCGCCAGCAGCCAGAGGAATCTCACTTCGGCTACCGCCTGCTCTGTTGTTGGTCCCATCTAAGCACAGTGCGGGGCCGGCTGCAACCAGAGGGTGGGAAGGGGATCGCGTGGAGGGGCACTACGAGTAGCCGGGCCTACCGAGGTGGCCTCGCTACTGAGGTGGCGCAGGCCTCCGGCCGGCCGCGTCGGCGTCCAGCCGACGTTCCCCCGCTAGCGAGCGCTAGTTGCTCGGCTGCAAGGGGATCTCGAAGTAAAACAGATCGCTGCCGGCGGTCATGTCGCGGATACCCGAAATATAGACACGCGTATTGGTCAGCGGCCCGGTGCCGGTGTTGTAGTAGAAAAATCCGCTGGCAGTGGTTTTCGGCGTGATTACCGGGGCCCGGAATTCGCGTTCGAGTGATCTCGGGCTTCGCCAGAGGGCCCTTTTTCACCTTGGGGCCGCCGAGCGGAATCGGAATATAGGCGGGGCGGTCCTTGGGTTGATGGCCCTTGGGATTGAAGAAGGTCAGGTCCTCGCCCGAGGTCGGCTCCAGCCCCTCGCCGCGCGAATCGATGAAGCGGACCTTCAGATTCTGAAGCCCCAGGGGGTGGTCGCTGTTGTTGGTAATGACTACCAGCACGGGCAGAAAGCCGTACTTGTAGGGCTCGGCCTTGCCGAAGGCTTCTTTCTGCTCTTCCTGGCTGCGGTAGGCCTTCACCGCGACCGTAACGCCGGCCTGCTCCTGACGGGCGGCGTATTCGGGCGCCGACTTGACCTGGAAGCCTTCCTCGCCGGCGACGGCCACCACGGCCCACGACAGCGCCAGCAACGTCACAAGGCCGCGCATACACCCGTATGTTGACATAATGATGGGAAGAAAATTGGCCTTTTTCGCCTACAATCTGTTACTTGCGTTGGCCGCGGTGGTGCTGCTGCCGTACTCGCTGTGGCGCGGCTGGAGGCGCGGCCTGCCTTGGCGCCGGCTGCCCGAGCGGCTCGGTTTTTTGCCCCGCCTATTGCATCAGACCGCCCCCGATTCTATCTGGTTACATGCGGTTTCCGTCGGCGAGGTCACCGCCTGCGCCCGCCTGGTGCGGCAATTGCGGCGGCGCTTTCCCTGGGCCCCGCTGTTTGTAAGCACAACCACGGCAACCGGCCAGCAGATGGCGATCGAAAAGCTGGGCGCGACCGTCGACGGCGTTTTTTATGCGCCGCTGGATCTTCCCTTCCTCGTCAGACGCGTTTTGCGGCAACTGCGTCCGCGGCTGGTGCTGGTCGCCGAAACCGAAATCTGGCCCAACCTGTTCCGCGAAACCAAGCGCAGCGGCGCCGGCCTGCTGGTGGTGAACGGCCGCATTTCGGATCGATCAGCGGCCAGCTACCGGCGTTTTCGCTTCTTTTTCGGGCGCGTGCTGCGCTACCCGGACCGCATCCTGGCGCAATCGGCCGCGGACCGCGAGCGGTTTGTTGCGGCGGGCGCTCCGTCCGAGTCCGTCGTGGCCGGCGGAAACCTGAAATACGACTTCGAGCCGGCGGCCGCGGCGCTTCCCGCCAGCTTGGTGGAACTGCTGGCGCGGCTGCGGCCCGACCTGGTGCTGCTGGCCGGCAGTACGCGCGAGGACGAGGAGCAGCCCGTCATCGAAGCGTTTCGCCTCGTGGCCCAGGCCAAGCCGCGGGCGCTGCTGATCGTTGCGCCGCGCCACCCGCAGCGCTTCGACGAAGCGGCCCGCACGCTCGCCGCTTCGGGGCTTCCCTACCTGCGGCGGTCGGAGTTGGGCGGCACACAGCCGGCGGATTTGCCCCTGCCCGGAGCCCTGCTGCTCGACAGCCTTGGAGAGCTGGCGTCGCTTTACGAGGCAGCGGACATCGTATTCGTCGGCGGATCGCTCAACGGCTGGGGCGGGCACAACGTCCTCGAGCCAGCGCTTTACGGGCGCCCGGTGGTGGTCGGCCCGCATATGCAGAATTTCCGCGCCATCGCCGATACGCTGCTGGCGCAGGGCGGATTGCTGCAGGTTGCGGGAGCCGCGGAACTGGGCCCGGCGCTGCTTCGCCTGGTAGAGGACCCCGCGTATGCGTCGCAGCTCGGCCAGCGCGCTCGGCAGGTCGCCGAGGCGCAACGCGGAGCGACCGACCGGGCGGTTGAGGAGTGCGGGCGGCTTTACGAGATGAGCTCTCCCCAGACTTCACTGGGGTTATGGCGCAGCGTGCTGTTGGCGGGCCCGGCGCTTGCCTGGGAAGCCGCGGCGCGGCTGCGGCTGGCGGCGTACGGGCGCGGCTGGCTCGCGCGCCGGCGCCTGGACGCATTCACGATCTGCATAGGCAACCTGACCACCGGCGGGGCGGGCAAAACACCGCTGGTGGCGTGGCTGGTCGCGCGCCTGAGCGAGCGCGGCTATGCGCCCGCCGTCCTCACGCGGGGCTACAGGCGGTCCTCGCCGGAAGCGCTGGTGCTACGCTCGGGCGGCGCTGGCGGCTCGCGCGGGGCCGCCAATCCCGTCGAGTGTGGCGACGAGGCCGCGATGCTGGAGCGCCAGTTCGCGCGCTTGGGCGTGAAAGCCGCGATCGGCGTCGGCGCCGACCGGTTCGAGGCAGGCCAACGGCTTTTGGCGGCGGATCCAGTTCCCGATGCACCGTCGGTTCCCTGCACGACGACGCCCGATGTCCTGGTGCTCGACGACGGCTTCCAGCACCTGGCCCTGGAACGCGATCTGGATCTGGTGCTGATCGACGTCACGAATCCATTTGGCGGCGGGAACATGCTTCCCCTGGGGCGCCTGCGCGAACCACCGAGTTCTCTCGACCGCGCGGGCGCAATCCTGTTGACGCGCACCGAGCCCGGCCGGTCCTATGATGAGCTGGAGCGGCGGCTACGGGAACTCAATCCGCGGGCGCCGATTTTTCGGTCCTGGACGCGTGCGGTGAGCGTCGTGCGTTTCGGCGACGAAATGGAGGCGCCGCTCACGACGCTCGACGGCCGCCGGATCGCGGCCTTTTGCGGGCTGGGCAACCCCGAGTCGTTCTGGCGTGTGTTGCGGCGCGGCGGCTGGAGCGTCGTGCGGCGGCTCGGGTTCGGCGATCATCACCGCTATTCCGCCGACGAGTTGCGGCAGATCGCCGAACAGGCCAAGGCGGCCCGTACCGATCTGCTGTTAACCACCGAGAAGGACGTGGTGAACCTGGCCCAGGCATTCGAAGGCCTGCGGAAAGCGACACCCGAGGGAGACGATCCCGCGCCCGTTTTGGGGAACCTTTACTGGCTCAAGATCGAGGCCGTCGTGGAACGGGAAGACGAACTGCTGCGATGGATCGAGGAGAAGATGGCGGCGCGGCGCGGGCCGCTGACCCCGCGTCCGCCGGCGCGCGCTCAGGTGCGTGCCTGACCGCCGCATGTCGCAGCAACCGGCCCACCTTCGACAGAACAGGCCCATGAAACTGCTGGTAAGAGCAACGAACTGGCTTGGCGACGCCGTGATGTCGATTCCGGCGCTGCGCGAGCTGCGGCGTTCGTTCGCGGGTTGGGAAATCACCGTGCTGGCGCGGCCGTGGGTCGCCGATCTCTACCGCCGCGAAGACTTTTGCGACCGCATCCTCACCTACGAAAACGCCTCGCGGCACGCCGGGATGCGCGGCAAGCTGAGCCTGGCCGGCGAGCTACGCCGCGAGGGTTTCGACTGCGCCGTGCTGCTGCAGAACGCCTTCGACGCCGCCTTGCTGGCCTGGGCGGCCCGCATTCCGCGGCGCATCGGCTATTCCCGCGATGGGCGGCGGGCATTGTTGACGGAAGCAGTGTCGGTGCCTCGCGCGGGTGAGATCCCGGCGCACCAGCGCTTCTACTATCTGGAATTGCTGCGGCGGGCCCGATTGCTGGAGCAGGTTCCCGAATGCCACGAGATTCGGCTCAGCGGCGCGGCCGCGGCCGCCGAGTCGGGGCGATCGTTGTGGGGGCGGCTCGGGCTGCCAGCCGGGCGTTGGATCGGCGTCAGTCCCGGCGCCGCGTTCGGAGGGGCCAAACGCTGGCTGCCGGAGCGGTTCGCCGAAGCCGCCGTGCGGCTTTCGACTGAGCTCGACGCCGGCATCGCGGTATTCGGTTCGGCGGCTGAAGCAAAGTTGTGCGAATCGGTGGCCGCTCTCGCCGGCGCTCGTGCGCACTCTCTGGCGGGGAAGACGACGCTTGCGGAATTCATCGATCTGGCGGCGGCTTGCAGCGTCTATCTCACTAACGATTCGGGGCCGATGCACGTCGCTTCGGCGCTGGGCGTGCCCACCGTGGCGATTTTCGGGGCCACCGACCACGTCGCCACGGGACCTACCGGTGATTGGGCGCGGATTGTCCGGCAGCCGGTGGACTGCAGCCCTTGCCTGTTGCGCGAATGCCCCATCGACCACCGCTGCATGACCGGCGTGGCGTCGGCCACGGTGGTGGCGGAGGCGCGGATGTTGCTGGTGGCGGCAGGCGTGGTGGGCTGAGTTTTTCGGGCTGCCGGGAAGATGGCGAGGTGCAGGCACCGAGAGCGAGGCCCGGCGGGCCGAAGGACCTTCGGAAGTGGCCGTGGGGTGGCTTCCGTCGTCGTTGGCCCTACGTAGCGAAGAATCGCTACGCGGCAAACCTGGAGGTTCACCTCACGGGCGGCGGTTTTGGCTTCTGAGGGCCGATGGAATCAGCGTGTTGCGCCGTCACGGGCCGACGCTGGGCGACTTGTTGGGGTTAGGCCAGCGGTCTTCGGTCTGGTCGATCACCGTCACACGCCTTTTGTCTCCGCCTTGGTCTTCCATGTCGATCTGCAGGCGCGGCGTGGGCAGGTGGGCGGTGAATTTTTCGCCCCATTCGATTAGCACGACCGCGTTTTCGGTCCATAACTCATCGAGTCCCAGCGTTTCCAGCTCCGTCAACTGATCGAGGCGGTAAAGGTCGATGTGATAGACCTTGGGGTTGCCCTCGTACTCGTGAATCAGCGAGAACGTGGGGCTCAGTACGTCCTCGGATCGCGCGACGCCGAGCCCTTCGATGAGTCCCTTGGCGAGAGCGGTCTTGCCAGAGCCGAGGTCCCCCACCAACAGGATGAGCTGCGGCGGCCGAACGCGCTGTGCGAGTTCGCGGCCGAGTTCCATGGTTTCCTCGGCAGAGTAAGTGGTGTAGACGTGCTGCATCGTGAGTGGCTGAAACGGCGAAAAGCCCTGTGTCAGCCGCGCGTGTCCGCGATTTCCCTTAGAGAGCCAATGGCCTCGGGCAAACTGTCGAGCAAATCCATCGCCAGCATGCTTTGCTCGCCCAGCCGCGCCGCGGCCCATTCGCCGCAAAGGCCGTGCAGATACACGGCGGCAGCAATGACACGCTCGGGCGGCGCCTCGCGAAACTGAGCCAGAAAGCCGGCGATCAGGCCGGTCAGGATGTCGCCGGAGCCGCCGGTCGCCATGGCCGGTGTGCCGCTGGGGTTCACCAGCACTTTGCCCTCGGGCGTGGCGATCAGCGAGCGGTCGCCCTTGAGCACCAGATACACTTTACGCCGCACCGAAAATTCGCGGGCTATATCGACGCGCCGCGATTGCACCTGGGCGGCGGTAAGGCCGGTGAGCCGGGCCATCTCGCCGGGGTGCGGCGTCAGCACCACGAGCGGGCTGCGCGTCTCCCACTCGCCTTCGAGCGCGCTCAGCGCGGTGAGCCCATCGGCGTCTACCACCAGGGGCACCGCCGCTTCCTTGAAGATACGCTGCACCAGCCCCTGGTTGCCGGGGCTGGTGCCGATGCCGGGGCCGACCGCAACGACGGTCTTGCGGTCCAGCCATTCCTTGCGAAACGCCGCCGCGCCCATCGAGCCGTCCTGCGCCTCTTTCACCGGCTCGGTCATCAGCTCGGGCGTGCGGCCAACGAGGATCCCGGTAGCGCTGGCCGCCGTAGCCACGGTGACCAGCCCTGCTCCGGCCCGCAGCGTGGCCGTACCGGCCATGAGTACGGCTCCGGGCTTGGCGCGCGAGCCGCCCACCAGCAACACGTGGCCGAAATCGCCCTTGTGCGCGGAACGCTCGCGCGGCTGGAACAGCCCACTGAAGTCGCCGGCGTCGAGCAGCCACAGCCGAAAAGCAGGGTTCGATTCGAGCACCGCCCGCGGCGTGCCGATCGGCGCGACATGCAGGCTGCCGCAGCGCTCCGCGGCCGGAGCGAAAATCTGGCCGAGCTTAGGCGCGGCAAAGGTCACCGTGTGGGCCGCGCGAATCGATTCGCCGGGCGGATCGCCGCTATCGGAAGACAAGCCTGAAGGAATGTCCACCGCCACGATGCGCTCGGGCGGCACGCGCGCGTTGACGTCGCGAATCACTTCCAGATAGCGGCCCCGGGCGGCGCCCTGCAGTCCGGTTCCCAGCAGCGCGTCGACCAGCAGGGTGGCCGACCCCAACACGCTGCGCGCGCGCTGCCAGCTCTCCAGGTCCGGAACCGCCGTCACCTCGCCATCCACTGCGCGCAGCATGCGGAAGTTGGCGGCTGCATCTCCGTCGAGCTGATTGGGGTCGCATAGCAGAATGACGCGCAGCGACACCGGGCGTCCGCGCGTGAGCAAGTGGCGGGCCACCACCAGGCCGTCGCCGCCGTTGTTGCCCTTGCCGCACAACACCACGACGCGCTGGCGGTGGAGCGGCGCGTAGCGATGCGCCAGCAGCTCATAGACCCGTGAGCCGGCGTTCTCCATCAGGATCAGCCCCGGCAGGCCGCGCTCCTCGATGGTGACGCGGTCCACTTCGCGCATCTGCTCGGCGGTGAGAATGGGTTGCACCCTTAGGCCTCCAGCATTCGTTCGAGATTCTTGAGATGCGACCGCTCGCCCAAGGCGATCAAAACATCGTCCGCTTCGATGGTCGTGTTGCCGTCGGGGTTGAACCGCGTGTGCCCGTCGGGCTTGATCACAGCCAGGACAATGACTCCGAAGTTGGGGCGGATGCGCGAGCGCTCAAGCGTGGTCGAAGCGGCCGGGCTTTCCTTCGAGACGCGGATCTGCTCGATTTCGAGGTCCAGGTCCGACCCGCGCACCGCCGAGGCGACATCGAGGAAGCTCATCACATGCGGCCGCAGCATCGACTGCGCCAGGCGATGGCCGATAAACGTGTAGGGCGTGAACACGGTGGTCGCCCCGGCGCGGCGTAGTTTTTCCTCCGCCTCTTCGTCGGTGGCCCGCGCGGCGATCAGCAGCTTCGGGTTGAGCACCCT
Source organism: Terriglobia bacterium (assembly GCA_963824095.1). Classification (GTDB taxonomy): domain Bacteria; phylum Acidobacteriota; class Terriglobia; order Bryobacterales; family UBA6623; genus JBBDWJ01. The sequence goes on from CAWGNS010000008.1 coordinate 1,248,371, forward strand.
CGCCGTCAGGATCACATAAACGTTCTGAGCATCGTTGCCGGTGACCGCCACCAGCCCCTTGGCGCGGTCGATCCGCGCGGTGCGCAGCGCGTCGTCGTGGCTGGCGTCGGCGACCAGCGTGGGGACCTTGAGGTCGACGCCCCATTGGGCTTTCTCGGCGTTGTTATCGACCAGCACCAGCGACGCGCCGCTGCGCAGCAGCTCGCGAACGACGCCCCGCCCGACGCGCCCGGCGCCGCACACGATGTAGTGATCCGTCAATTTCTCCAACATGCGAAGCCTTCGTCTGCGGCCGAAATAGTCGGCCAGTTCCAGACTCACCGCCACTTCCACCAGCAGCCCGATCGAGGTGAATACTACCAGTACGCCGGCCAAAATGAAGAACGAGTTAAACAGACGCCCGTCCGGCGTCAGGGGATGCACTTCCCGATAGCCGACCGTCGTGAGCGTGGTCAGCGACATGTAGAAGCTGTCGGACCAGTTCCACCCCTCCACCCAATGAAAGCCCGACGTGCCGATGAGCAACACCGCGGCCAACAGCCCGAAGATCAAACCGAGGTGAAATAGGGGCCGCCGCATCTAGCGCCGTCTCGCCACCAGCATCGTCATGTCGTCTTGCAAGGCGGACTGGCCTGTCCACTCGACCACTTCGCGCATGGCCCGCTCGATAATCTCCTCGACCGGCCGCGCGGCGTCGCGCAGCAACAGATCGAACAGGCGCTGCTCGCCGAATTCCTCGCCGTAAGGGTTCTCCGGCTCGGTGATGCCGTCGGTAAAGGCCACGAACAGGTCGCCGCTCTTCAACTCCACCATACTGGACTCGTAAGGCGATTGTGGAAAGGCCCCCACCACCATACCGCTGACGTCGAGCCTGCGGATCTCGCCGCCGCGAATCACCACCGGCGGCAGATGGCCGGCATTCGAGTAGCAGAGCACGCTTTCGCTCTCGTCGTAGGCGCCGAAAAACAGAGTCGAAAATTTCTCGGACGAGGTCCCCGTAAACAACTGCGCGTTGATGCGGCTGACCATGTCGGCGGTCGAAAACCGCAAGTCGCCGGTTTCCTGGGCCAGCAGCGAAAGTTGCGTCCTCACGATCGAGTGTAGCGTTGCCATCACCAGCGCCGCCGAGATGCCCTTCCCTGAAACGTCGCCAAACGACAGCGCCAGGCGGCAGCGAGCCAACTCGACGTAGTCGTAAAAATCGCCCGAGACGGTCCGCGCCGGCCGGCAGACGCCGAGCACATCGAGGCTTTGCAGGTTGGGCACGGCTTGCGGGAACAGTTGCGCCTGCACCTCGCGGGCGATTTCCAGCTCCGACTGCAGCCGCTCGCGCTCGCGGGAGTCGACGATCAGCCGCTCGATGGAGGCCGTCATGTTGTTGAACGAGCGGGCCAGCTCGGTGAGTTGATCCTCGCCACGCACCGGCACGCGATACGAAAAGTCGCCGCGATCGATGTGCAGCGTGCCGATGTAGAGGTCGTTGACCGAGCCCGTCAGGGTGCGCGTCACCGAAAGGGCGATGAAAAACGAGGCGACGATCGCCACCGCGAACATGCCGCCCAGCACATAGCCGATGGCTTTCGCCATCTGCGTGAGCCGCGGCGACTGGTTCGACATCATCAGCCGGGCGACCGCCGAAGGCCGCGTGCGGAGATAGAACGCCGTCTCGACATCGGTTTTTCCGCTTGCCCAATCGAGCACCGGGACCTGAGCCGGCCAGGCTACCATGCGGTCGAATGGATGCACCGGGGGCGGTACGTGCCGCTGCAGCTTTTCCTGCTCTTCCCAGGGATTGGGAGGCGACCTGGGATTCGCGGATGGCGTCACACCGGTGGACGATGGCGGCTGCCTGGTACCCGTTCCAGGAGGGGACGCGGGTGAAGTCCCAGCCGCGGGCGAGGCGCCGGCTGTGGCCGACGATGTCGAGGGTACAGACGTTGTGGGCGACGTTGACGACGACATTGTCGACCGGGTGCCGGGCGCTTTCGCGGGAGGCCTTCCGAAAGAGGTCGTTCGCGGCGCCAGCCCCGGGATGTCGATATCGGGGCGCAGCTCGACGATGCCGAAGCCGGGAACGAGCTCCGCCAGATAATCGTCCGTCAAGGGAATCATCAACAGGATGGCTCCCGCGTCCGGCGCATATTGGGCGTGGGCGGCCACAAACAGTTGGCCATTGCGGCGGACCACCCCGCGATAGTGCACGATGTCGGCGGGCGGCTCGTCCATCGGAAAACCGGGAGGGAAGCCCGCCGGCCCCCGCGGCGTATCGAAGCGAGCCAGGATGCCGGGGAAGCGAACCAACGAATCTTGGAGGAAACGCTGCGCGATCGCGCGGCGCTCGGCCGGCTCGGCCGCCCGCAACTCCCATCCCAGCGACGCCGCGGTCGCATAAAGCTCCGCCGAGCGCTGATCGAGGCGGGAAGTCACCACGTAAGCCGCGATGGGGCCAAACAGCAGCACCAGCCCGAAACCGGCCAGCGCCACCGCCAGCGTCAGGGGAATGACGCCGACGAACAGGTAGACCACGATCATGCGGTGCCGCACACGCCACAGAAAACGGCGCACCAGGGCCCGCATGATGCCGACCACGATGCGGATCACCACCACCGTGCCGGTGAAATACACCGCGATCTGCAGCACGATGCGGGCCGCCAGCACGGCGGACGAGTAGGGTTCCAGCGGCCACAGCGCGAGGTAGAGCGCCATCAGCAGCAGCAGCGCTTTCTCCCAGCGGCGCAATTTCTGCCAGAACTCTCGCATAAGGAAGGGTCGTCAGCCCTCAGAACCAGGACCGCTTAAGAGTGGCGCGGGCCTTCGGCCGGCGGCGTCGACCTCGGGTCAACGTTCTTTTCCGAAGCGGTTAGACCTCACACGGCAGCCTGCTTGCCGAGGGCACGGGGAACGCCGGTCACAGACCGGCGCCGCCGGCCGGAGGCCCGCGCCACATCCGAGCCCGCGCCACAGGCAGCTAACGTCGCGCGCCAGCTTCATCACACGTCGCGCGCCAGCTTCACCGCTGCGCGCGACTCGCTGCTGGCGTACACCGCGTGTGCGATTTCGACCGCCCGCAGGCCGGCCACCCCGTCCGCGATGGAGCCGGGCTTACCCTCCAGCAGCCCCAGAAAATCGCGCAATTCCTGCTCGAAGGTAAGACGGACGGTGGACTGCCAACCGCGCAGTTTTTCTCGCACCGCGATCCAGGGAAACAGCTTGCGTTCGCGCCGCGCGACGCCGCCGGGCCGGTCGAGCCGCACCGCCGCCGCCATCATCGGGCCGTAGGAGGCGCGCGCCATGCCGCGGTCGCCGAACGCTTCGATCCAGAAATGGTAGCCGCGCCATTCGCTCCAACTCGAGTGCAGCGTGGCGACGGCCCCGTTCCGCCCGCGCAGCAGCGCGAAGCCGTTGTCTTCGGAGCCGTTCAGGTTCCAGACCGCCGACGAGGCAACGCCGAAAACTTCCTCGATCTCGCCCACCAGATGGCAAACATGATCGATCAGATGGATGCCGTTGTCCATCAAGGTCCCGCCGCCGATCACCTGGCTGTCGTGCTCCCAGGGTTGCCGGAATTCGTTCAGCCCGGAGTGGCCGGCATAGGCTTTCACGTGACGCAAAGTCCCCAGATCGCCGCTCTCCAAGGTTTGCTTGACGAATTGGATGGCCGGGAAATAGCGCTGGTTGAAGCCGGTAGCGAGCGTCAGGCTCCGTTCGTGGGCCGCTTCGACAATCCGGCGGCAAGCGGCGATGCCGGGCGCCAGAGGCTTCTCGCAAAGCACATGCTTGCCGGCCTCGAGCGCGGCCACGGCGATCGTCTCGTGATATTGCGGCGGTGTCGAAACGATCACGGCGTCCAGGGAACCCTCCGCAAGCATCTGCCGGTAGTCCGCGAACACACGCGCGCCGCTGGCGCTCGCGACGGCCTGGGCGCGCGCGGCGTCGGGGTCGGCGAGTGCCGCCAGCCGGCAGCCGGCGACGTTGCGCAGCGCCGCCGCCCGCAGCCGCCCGATCTCTCCCGCGCCCACCAGGCCAAATCGTACTCCCTGTCGCATGCATTCCGGCTCGCGCCGACCTCCGCACCGCCAGTGTAATACACCCCTAAGTTATTGATCGTCGGCGGCATCGCGGCACGTGACGGTGCGCTCCGCGGCAACAGAGAAGGTCGGGCGGCAGGCGCAGCGGGGCAAGCGCCGCGGCCCAGCGAAGCAAAAGGTTTACCGATACGCCATCCAGCGAGTGATGGCGGCCCCGTAACGTGGCACGGCAACAGTCTGTCTACGGGTCGGCACGGCGAAACGTTTCCAGCGGCCCATGCCGGGTCTGTCTGACGTGACCTTCGCTCTTGGTCGCCCGTGCTCTGATGGGAGCTGTGGTCTGGTAGGGCAATCGCCGTGGCCCGGGCCTGCCGCCCAGCCGCGTCGAAATCGGTGTCGACGTCTTCCAGACACCGCGGCCACCGCTCGCGGCGCATCGACGGCCGGGGGCACGTTTGCCCCTCACCGGCGAGGCTGCGAGAATGAAAAACAGATCGATGTCCACACTGCCGCCATTGCAAAAAGCGGATCGTCCCGATGACGAGAGGCCGCGGCGAACCGGCTCCTGGGTCGTCGCTGTTGTCGGCCTCGTCGCGCTGTTCATCGTGGGCGGCGCGCTCTGGTACCTGTGGGAGCGTAGCTCGACGCTCGAGCACCAACTCGCCGACGCCCAACTGCGCGCCGATTCGCTCGACCGGCAGGTGGAAAAAAGCCGCAGCGACGCCGAGCAACTGCGCGCGCAGACCGAGTCGGCGCAGGCCGCCGCCGACGCCGCGCAGACCGACGCCGAGCGCGAAGCCAGCGCCCGGCAGCAGGCCGAGCTGGAACGCGAGTTCGCCAGGGAGAAAGCCGACCGCGCGCAGCTCGACTCCGAGCGGGCCGAAGCCGAGGCGACGAAGAGCCGCCAGGAGGCAGATGAGTTGCGTAAGGCGCGCGAACGCGAGCTCGACCGCATGAAGGAAGCGCTCAGCCACATCGCCGAAACCAGCCGCACGCCGCTCGGCATGGTCGTCAGCCTCGGCGAAGACCGTTTCCTGTTCGATTTTGACAAGGCCGATCTCAAACCGGAAAATCGCGAGCTGCTCAGCCGCATCGCCGGCGTGCTGCTCGCCTCGCACGGCTACCGGCTCTACGTCTACGGCCACACCGACGACGTCGGCACCGCGGATTACAACCAGGACCTTTCCGAGCGCCGCGCGAAAGCGGTGAGGGACTATCTGGTGAAAGCGGGGATCCCCGAGGACATCATCGATTCGAAGGGTTTTGGGAAAACCAGCCCCCGCGTGGCGGCCAAGACGAGCGACGCCCGCAAAAAGAACCGCCGCGTCGAGATCGGCGTGGTCGACACGATCATCAACTACAGCAAGGTCGTTTCGGAAAGCAACCCCTAGCGGCTAGCCGTCACGCCCCAATACGACGGTCACGTCCTCGCCATCGACGTTCATCGCCCAGCGCCCGGCGCCTTCCCAGGCCGCGCCGTTCATGCTCAGCTCGCGGCACAGCGTCTCGCCCTTGAAGTGCTCCTGCTTTGTCGCTGAGAATCCGTTTGAGGCGGTCCGAGCCGGCGATGCTGAGACGGATTCGCTCGGTGTAGTCGACATTGAGTTCCTTGCGCAGATTCTGAACGCGGTGCAGCAGCTCGCGGTAGAAGCCTTCGTCGCGCAGCCCGTCGTCGAGAGTGGTGTCGAGCACGACCACGGTCGTGCGGTCGCCCGCGGCGGCGAAGGAGCCGGTGGCCTCGATCAATACCTCGACGTCGTCGGGCTCGAGCGCCAGCGTTGCGCCGTCGACTTCGATTTCGCCCTTGCCGCTCGACAGCAGTTGCGCCCGCAGCGCCGCGGCGTCCACGGCCTCGAAGGCCTTTTTGGCCAGCGGCATCTTCTTTCCGAGACGAGGGCCCAGCCGGCGGTAGTTGGGGCGCACCACATAGCGAACGTGCGCCTGGCCGCCGTGTACGAACTCCACCTGGTGCACGTTGAGCTCTTCGGCGATCAGGTGAGCGTACGCCGCCAGCTTCGCCTGCAGATCGTCGCCGGGCAGCACCACCTCGGCGCGCGCCAGCGGCTGCCGCACCTTGAGGTTGTGGTCGGTACGCACCCGCAAGCCGAGCGAAACGATGTTGCGCACCGCGGCCATCTCTTCCGAGAGCGCGCGGTCGATGCGGGCTTCCCGCGGCTCGGGCAAATCGCAGAGATGGACGCTTTCCGGGGCCGCGTCGCCCAGCGGCCGCCGCACGATGTTCTGATAAATCTCCTCGGTGAGGAACGGCACGAACGGCGCCGCCAGCCGGATCACCGTCGACAAACACTCGTAGAGCGTGGCGTAGGCGTCGCGCTTGTCGTCGTCGAACTCGCCCTTCCAATAGCGCCCGCGGCTGCGGCGTAGATACCAGTTGGAGAGCCCGTCCACGAACTCGGTCAACTCCGAGGCGGCCTCGTAGGCGTGATAGTCGTCCATGAACGCGGTGACGCGTCCGCTGATCAGCGCCAGCTCCGAGAGAATCCAGCGGTCGAGCAGCACGCGCTCGGCCACCGGCCGGCCCGGCATCGTCACCGGGTCGAAGCCGTCGATGTTGGCGTAGATCGTGAAGAACGAATAGACGTTGCGCAGCTTGAGCGGAAACTCCTTCTGCATCGAGCGCACGTTGCCCAGCGAGTGGCGCGTCGGCGACCAGGGCGGGTTGCCGGCGAGGAAAAACCAGCGGAAGGCGTCGGCGCCGGGGGCCGAGCCGGCCGTGCTCTCGACCGTGATGCGCTCCTGCTCGGGCAGGCGCGGCACGTCGTTCGGCAGAATCTTGACGCCCTTGGGGGTGGGGCCGACTTCGAGCCGGGCACGGTCGGCGGCCGAAACCACCGCGACGCGCCGCGGCAGGCGCTTGCCCTGTTGGGCGGTGAAGTTGAACACCGGGTCCGCGACGGTCGGGCCGGAAGACCTTCAACGACTGCGCCGGGCAACAGGTCCAGAGCTTCGAGATCCTCGCGCGCCAACCATAGCTCGCCGTCGCTCGCCTCGAGTCCTGCCTCTTCCGGAGTCACCACCGCAAAGTCGGCGGCCACGCGGTCGAAGATCACGTCCGGGGCGGTGTAGTTGCCCTTCGACTTCGATTCCTTCTTGCCCGTCGGGTCGCAGACATGGCCCAGCACGATGCAAGTCCGGAACGGGTGTGGGTAGTCGCGGTGCTCCAGCCGCAAGCGCTGCTGCGTTTCGGCGTCGAACAGCAAGGTCGAGATCATCAGTTGCGAGTAGAACCAGCCGCGCGTCTGGTCGATGGCCTCGGTGATGAAGTCCGCGGGAAACGCCCCTTCAAATCGCTCGCGGTCGCCGTGCGGGTAGCCCCACTGCGCAAACGGCATGCAGCCCGAGTCGAACCAGGCGTCGATGACTTCGGGAACGCGCCGGTAGGTGCCTTCCTCGCCGGGCTCTTTCCAGGTCACCTGGTCGATCCAGGGCTTATGCACCATGAGGTGTTCGGAAAGGCTGGGGTCCTTCTCGCGGTCGCGGTGGAAGGGCTCGAAGGCCGCGGGGTTCTTGGCGAGAATCTCGGCCACCGAGGCCGGCGCCTGCCTGCGGCCGGTCACGTCGTTGATCCAGATGTTGAGCGGCGTGCCCCAGAAACGTTCGCGCGAGAGCGCCCAGTCGACGTTGTTGGCCAGAAAATCGCCGAACCGGCCGGTGCCGATGTGCTCGGGCAGCCAGTTGATTTTTTCGTTGTTGCGCATCGCCTCCTGGATCTTCGCGGTGGTGCGAATGAACCAGGCCGGGCGGGCGTATTGAATCAGCGGATCCTCGTCGGCGCGCCAGCAGAAGGGGTAGTCGTGACGGTAGTTCTCGCGGTAGACCAGCGCGCCGCTCTGCTTGAGCATGTGGATGATCTGGCGGTCGGCGTCTTTCACCCACTGGCCCTCCAGATCGGGCGTTTCGGAGGTGAACTTGCCGTCGGGCGCCACCGGGCGCAGCAGCGGCACTTCCGTGGGGTCCTTGTATACCGCCGTGGTCTTGCGGAACAGCTCGTAGTCCACCTCGCCGAAGGCCGGCGCCTCATGGACCAGCCCGGTGCCCTGCTCGAGTTCGACGAAATCCGCCGCCAGCACCTTCCACAGGATGTAGTCCCGGCCGCCGGCGGCCAGTTCCGCCTGCCGGTCGCCATACTCGCCGTAGAAATAGTCGAACGGCGGGCGATAGCGGCGCCCCAACAGCGCCTCGCCTTTCATTTCCCGCTCAACAGGCAGTTCCTGACCGATTTTGGCGGCGATCTGCTCGCGCAGCGCCGCGGCGACGATCAGGCTGCGGCCGTTTTCGCGCACTTGCACATAGTCGAAATCGGGCCGCACGGCGACATACTGGTTGGAGGGCAGCGTCCAGGGCGTGGTGGTCCAGATCAGCAGCGCCGTCGAAGGGTCGTCCAGCAGCGGTAAGGCCACGTAGACCGAAGGATCCTCGACGCTCTTGTAGCCCAGCCCGACTTCGGCCGAGGAAAGCGCCGTGCCGCCTTGCGGCCACCACCACACGATCTTGTGGCCTTGATAGAGCAGGTCTTTGCGGAAAAGCTCCGACAGCGCCCACCAGACGCTTTCCACGTAGTCGCGGTGGTAGGTGACATAGGCGTCGGAAAGATCGACCCAGAAGCCGACCCGGTCGGTCATGCGCTCCCACTGCTCGGTATAGCGGAAAACCGACTCCATGCAGCGGCGGATGAACTTTTCGAGCCCGTATTCCTGAATGGCGGCCTTGCCGTGGATGCCGAGCTCTTTTTCGACCTCGACCTCGACGGGCAGCCCGTGGGTGTCCCAACCGGCCTTGCGGGGCACGAAATAGCCGCGCATGGTGCGATAGCGCAGAAAAACGTCTTTGAACACGCGGGTCAGCACGTGGCCGTTGTGGGGCAGGCCGTTGGCGGTGGGCGGGCCCTCGTTGAAGACGAATTTCGGCCGGCCTTGGCGCGCCTCCATGCTTTTTTCGAAGATGCGGTGCTGCTTCCAGAAACTCTGGATGGCGTCTTCGGCCGCTGGAAAGTCAACAATCGGCTGGGCTTGCAGGAATTTCGGCTGGGGCATGAGGCGATACCAGAAAGAATTAGTGTAGCCGGTCCCTCAGGGCAGAGGCATCCGGCCGGTCCCCTGAGGGCCGCCCGGCCGGCGCGCCGCCAGGCGCCTGGCCGCGGCCGAAGCGAGGGCCGAATCGGGCGGCGCCCCTGGAGAGGCCGCCGGCCCACCGGCTTGCGTTGGGGCGGCCCAAATCCGGGCCGGGCGAGGCCCGGGCGCCGCGGCGGGTCCCGTGGTCCCGACAATATTCACAGGCAACCGTATTGAAACAAATGCGATTGTTGCCGATTATAGAGTTTGACGCCACGTCGCCCGGCGAGCCCCCCGGATCGGCCCCTCCAGCCCGCGCCGCCCACGACAAAGCCACTGAGGAGATAAGGCATGTACCATTTGCGCCACGAGGCGCCCTACATCGTGGGACTCGCGTTGTTGGGCGTGCTTTCCGGCTTGATTTTGGGATTTCCTGGCCCTGGGCTGGTATCGAGGCCTGCGTCCGCGTCCGGACCTGGGCTGCTATCAAGCGCACCGCACTCCCATGCCCGCGCCTTGCGGGCGGCCGCGGCGACGGCGAACCCGCCGCTGTGGTTCGAGGACAATCGCGGGCAAACCGATCCGGCGGTCCGCTATCTGTCGCGCGGCCGGGGCTATGCGCTGTTTCTGACGCGAGACGAGGCCGTGCTGTCGCTCAGAAGCGCCGGGCGGTCGCCAGGCGCGCGCAGCGAGGCGCTGGGCCGCCATCAGGGCGAGGCGCCAGACAGCCAGGCCCGCGCGGGCGTGCTGCGCATGCAGGTCGCCGGGCGAACGAGCGGCGCCGAACTGCACGGCGAGCAGCCACAGCCGGGCCGCAGCCACTACTTTCTTGGCAAAGATCCATCACGCTGGCGATCGGGCGTGCCCCACTATAGCCGTGTCCGCCAAAAGGGTGTATACCCCGGCATCGACCTGGTGTACTACGGGGCACGGGGCTCGCTGGAATTCGACTTTGTCGTCTCGCCGGGGTCTGACCCGCAACAGATCGAGCTACAGTTCGGCGGCCAGCGGTCGGTTTCCATCGACCGCGAGGGAGGGCTCGTTCTCGATGTCGCGGGAAGCCCGGTGCGGTACGAAAAACCCCTTCTTTATCAGCAGTATGGCGAGCGCCGGGTACCCGTGCCGGGCCGCTTTGAACGGCGCGGCCGCGATCGCATTGGCTTCGAAGTCGCCGCCAACTACGACCGCTCACGGCCGCTGATCATCGACCCGGTTCTGAACTATTCCACGTTTCTCGGCGACACCGACGACGACCAGGGTGTCAGCATCGCCGTCGACGCGCAGGGAAACACCTACATCACGGGCACGACGCAGTCCAGCCATTTCCCGACCACCGACGGCTCGGCGCAACCCCGCTTCGGCGGTCCCGACGACGACGTGTTCGTCACGAAACTCGACCCGAGTGGCGCGACGCTGGTTTTTTCGACCTTCCTGGGCTCGAACGAGAATGACCGCGGCCGCGCGGTCGCGGTGGGCTCCGACGGGTCGGTCTACGTCGCGGGCGAGACCAACTCCACCGACTTCCCGGTAACCCCCGGCGCCTGGCAGCAGGAATATGGGCGCGGCGGCCGCGACGCCTTTGTCGCCAAACTCAGCCCCGACGGCAGCCAACTGGTCTATTCGACATTTCTGGGAAGCGACGACGAGGACTGGGCAACCGACATCGCCGTCGACAGCCAGGGCCAGGCCCACGTGGTGGGTGGAACCAAATCCAGCAAATTCCCCACGACCGTCCTTTCCCTGCAAACAAAGTTCGGCGGCGGCATCGACGCGTTTCTGGTCAAGATGAGGGCCGACGGATCGGGCGCGGTGTTTTCGACGTTCCTGGGCGGCGGCTCCGACGACGAGGCCCTGGCCGTCGCGCTGGATCCGTTCGACACCATCTACGCCACCGGCTACACCAAATCGGACAGCTTTCCGGTGACGGCCGGCGCCTTCCAGCCGGAAAGAGATTCCGACGAGGATGCCTTCGTGGTGAAGATCTTCGGCAACGGCGAGTCACTCGCCTATTCGAGCTTCTTCGGCGGCAACGGCGCCGACTTCGGCAACGCCATCGCCATCGACAACGTCGGCAACGCCTACGTCAGCGGATCGACGCGGTCGAACGATCTGTTCCGCACCCCGCCCGTCTTTCAGAACGAGTACAACGGCGGCGGCGACGCCTTCGTGATCAAGGTGGTGGAATCGCCGCGGCTGCAGGTGCAGCGCATGACCTACGTGGGCACCAGCGAGGAAGACACCAGCAACGGAATCGTGGTCGCTGGCGACGGCAGCGTGACCATCGCCGGGCACACCAAATCGGAAGCTTTCCCGGTGACCGAGGGGGCCATCCAGAGTTCGCTCGGCGGCGGCGACGGCGACGCTTTCGTGGCGACGCTCGACCCTTTGTTCCGGCAACTGGTGTTCGCGACGTATCTCGGGGGAGAGGGGCGCGACGAAGCTCGCGATCTCGCCCACGACACCGCCGGAAACCTGTACGTCACCGGCATCACCAGTTCGCGGGATTTCCCCGTAACGCCCGGCGCGCTGCAGCAGACCAAAAGCGACGGCGAGGACGCGTTCGTAGTGAAGATCAGCGACACCTTCTCGGTGACCAGCGTCTCGGCCGCCAGCTTTGCGCCCGGCGTGCCGGTGGCGCCCAATTCCATCGCTTCCGCGTTTGGACACGACCTGGCGCCGGCCGTCCAGGCCGCCAGCCTGCCGCTGCCTTCCGAACTGCTTGGCGTCCGCGTGAATGTCGTCGACAGTTCCGGCTTCAGCCGCTCGGCGGCGTTGTTCTTTGTCTCACCGCTGCAGATCAATTTTCTGGTACCGGAAGGGACCTCGCCCGGTGACGCCAGCGTCGAGGTCCGGCTCAACGGCGAGGTGGTAGCACGGGGAACCGTGACGGTGCGCACCGTCGCCCCGGCGCTGTTCGCGATCAACGCCGGTGGGAGCGGCGTCGCGGCGGGCCTGGTTACCCTGCAGCGCGGCGATGGCTCGCGCAGCACGCAAACCATCTACAACCCGAACCAGTTTCCGCCCAACATCGAGCCCGTGCCGGTCAACATAGGCTCGGCGAACGATCAGGCGGTGCTCGTCATTTTCGGCACCGGGATTCGGGGAGCCGGAGGCGCCGCGAACGTCACCGTCTCGATCGATGGCATCGACCAGCAGGTGCTGTTTGCGGGAGACCAGATGGAATACGCCGGCCTGGACCAGATCAACATTCTGCTGTCTCCCGAACTGGCAGGCCGCGGGCTGCTGAACATGAACCTGAGCGCGGGCGGGCTGACCTCGAATACGGTGACCCTACTCGTGCAGTGACGCCTCGTAGCTCTGGGCCGGGTGGTTTTCCCAGCCCCGCGGCTTGTGCAGGGCTGCCACGGATTCACCCCGCGAGGTGGTGGAGTCCCGCGGCTTTTCACCGAATCCGGCTCGGCGCCGCTGTTTCCTCCGGCGAAAAGCCGCAGGTCTGGGAAATGCACCCAGCCTTGCGCTAGGGGCGCTATCGCGGGGACGCTACGACGGCGCGAAAATCCGGGAAATTGGGGCGGCGAGCTGCTGACGACGCCGTATAATACAGAACAGTTTGCCGTGGAGGGCTCGCCATGCTGACTATCCCTACGCGCAGTCAGGTTCGCTTGTGCGATGGTTCCAGCCGCCGGGAGTTTCTCAAGGTCGGTTCGCTGGGATTGTTCGGCCTGGGCCTGAGTGAATTTCTGGCCCTGCAGGACGCCGCTCGCGCCGCCGCGGCCGCAAGCCCCGCACCTCCCCGATTCGCCGGCGCGCAAGGCTTCGGCGCCGCGAAATCGGTGATCGTGCTGTTTCTGCAAGGCGGCCCGAGCCACCTCGACATCTGGGACCCCAAGCCCGATGCGCCTTCGAACATCCGCGGCGAGTTCAAGCCGATCCAGTCGAAAGTCCCCGGCATCTGGCTCAGCGAGACGATGCCCAAGCTGGCCGCCTCGATCAACCACTGCACGCTGATCCGCTCGATGAGCTACACGCCGGCCGGGCTGTTCAATCACACCGCGGCGATCTACCAGATGCTCACGGGCTATCCGCCCGACAAGGTTTCGCCCTCGGGCCAGCTCGAGCCGCCCTCGCCGATCGATTTTCCGACCGCCGGCTCGTGGATCAGCAAGCTCAAACCGCCCACCGAGGCCGTGCTGCCGTTCGTCGAGATGCCGCGGCCCTTGCAGGAGTCGAGCGTCATCGGCAAAGGCGGCGCGGCGGGCTTCATCGGCAAGGCATTCGATCCCTACCGGCTTTACCAGGACCCCAACAAGCCCATCACGCTCGACGATCTCGAGCTGCGCAAGGAAACGCCGCGCGCCCGGCTTCAGGACCGCTTCGATCTGCTCAAGGGCATCAACGGCTCGATGCCCGACCTCGAAAAAGCGGTGGAGAATTCGGCGCTCGACAAATACTACGAGAAGGCCTTTGACCTGGTGTTGTCGGGAAAGGCGCGCGACGCCTTCGATCTGGAGAAGGAACCCAGCTCGGTGCGCGAGCAATACGGGCGCACGACGTTTGGCCAGGGAGCGCTGATGGCGCGCCGCCTGATCGAGGCCGGCACGCGCTTCGTGCAGGTGAATTGGCCGTCGGTTGCGAACGGCAATCCCGAGACCGACTCATTCGATACGCACGCGGCGAACTTCGGGCCGCTCAAGAACCTGCACTGCCCGAAGCTCGATCAAACACTTTCGGCCTTGCTCGAAGACATGCACCAGCGCGGGCTGCTCGATGAGACGTTGGTGTTGGCGGTCGGCGAATTCGGCCGTTCGCCGCGGCTGGGCGTGAGCACCTCGGGCAATTCCAACTCGCCCGACGGCCGCGACCACTGGCCCTACTGCTACACCGCGATGATCGCCGGCGCCGGCATCCCCGGCGGCCGCCTCTATGGCGAGTCCGACGACACCGCATCCTCGCCCAAGGAAAAGCCGGTGCATCCGACCGACCTGCTGGCGACGCTCTACTACGCGCTGGGCATCGACCCCGGCATGGAAATCCACAACCACCTCAACCAGCCGCGCGAACTGGTGAAAGGCAAGCCGGTTACGGATTTGTGGATCGGCTGAGGGTCAACAAGGCGGGTGGCCCCCCTAGGAAAACCGCACGACTTCGCCCGACGCCGCCGACTCGTATCCGGCCAACGCCAGCCGTAGAACCTCACGGGCGTGCTCCACCGGCTGGTAGTCGAGCGGAACCTTACCGATCTCGCCGAGAAAGCGCTCCAGGTGCGCCGCCGTCGCCGACATGAATGCCGGCTGCGCTTCCTTGACGTACGCTCGCGAACGGCCGCCTCGTTCCTCTCGCGCTTCCCCACCGCGCACAAAACTGTAGCGCCCGGCGGGCCGTCCCAGCCGCCCCGACCATTCGATCGAGACCCGCGCCACGCCACCAAGCGATAGCCGCAGCGAAGCCTTCTCGCAGTCGAGCCGCATCTCGAGATAGCGTTCCGGCGCGTGGCTCACGCGATTGAGCATGAGCGTAGCCAGCCGTTCGTCCGGAAAGCGCAGGCTCATCTGCACCAGCACGTCGGAATCGTACTCGGGCCGCACCCGCGGCGTGTTCGCCGCCAGCGACACGGGCAGATCGTCCAGCAGAAAACAGATCAAATCCAAGGCGTGGGTCCCGAACTCGAACAGCGTCGACTGCCTCAGCTCGCGCCGCCAAGCCACTTTCTCGTTCGCCGGCGGATGAAACATCTGCTGCCAGCACTGCACGGAGTAGAGACGCCCGAAATCGCCGGCCGCCAGCCGTTCGCGCGTGCGGCGGTAAACCGCCATGTAGCGGTATTGGTTGTTGACGGCCACTAGGCGCTGCTCCCGCTTGGCGAAAGCGATGACGTCATCCGCCTCTTCGAGCGACCGCATGAACGGCTTCTCGCAGAACACGTGGGCGCCGTGCTCAATCGCGAGACGGCACAGGGAATGATGACTGTCGGGGGGCGTGCCGATCAGAACCGCGTCGGGCTTTTCGGCGGCGATCAGTTCTTCGGCGTTCTCAAAAACGCGCCCCAGCCGATGCTTGGCCGCCATCGCCTGGCGCCTCTCCGGGTCCGACTCGGCCGCGCCGGCCAATTCGATACCGCTCAGCTTGCCGCAGGCAGGCAGATGGATGCGTTCCGCGACGCCTCCCAAGCCGATAATGCCGACACGAATCATGTTGCGTCACAGGGCGTTCCCCTGTCACAAGAGGATAAACGAAACAGTACGGGACGCGGAACGCCCGGTGGCGGACCACGCATTAAACAACGGGGATGGTTGGGAAAAGCCGCGGTCTAGGGCTTGGTCGCGGCTTCCTTGGACTCGCTGGCCGCCGATGACACGCGGGTATCGAGCTGGTCCAGCTTTTCGCGAACCTTCTTGATCTCCTCGGGATCGCGGTCGGACTTGGGACCACGCTCCCACTCGTCCAGCGAGCGCTGCCAGTGCTCCTTGGCCTGGTCGTTTCTGCCGAGTTTGTAGTAGACGTCGCCCAGGTGCAGGTGAACGACCGGGTCGGTCTTGAACTGCTCCAGGGAACGCACCAGCAACCGCTCGGCGAGCTCGAAGCGCTGCTGCCGGTAGTAGACCCAGCCCAGGCTATCGAGGTAGGCGCCGTTATCGGGGTCGATGTCCAGCGCCTTCTGAATCATGTCGTGGGCGTCGTCGATGCGCTCGTTCCGGTCGGCCAGCATGTAGCCCAGATAGTTGAGGGCCGCGGCGTTGTCAGGATCGATGGCCAACACCTGGTTGAACTTCTTTTCGGCTTCGTCGAAGCGCTTGGCCCGCTCGAGCACCGATCCGTAAACGAACCAGACGGCCATTTTTTCAGAGTCGGTCCTGGCCAGCTTCTCCGCCTTCTCGGAGGCCTCGACACCTTTGTCGAACAGCTTGCCCTTTTCGTAGATCTGCGCCAGCGCCAGGTAGGTATCGCGGTCCTGCTCGCCGCCGTCGAGCTGTTTGCGCAACAGCGCCGCGCCGGCTTCGGCGTCGCCGGTCTCGGCCAGCACGGTGGCCCGCATCGAAACCACGGGGCGGCTCTTGGGAAACTCCTCGACGGCCGCCTTGGAGCGCTCCAGGGCCTTATCGAAATCGCGGCTATAGCGATAGGTGTCGATGATCTGCACCAGCGCTCGTGGCCGCGCGTCCTCGTCCATCTCCGCCATGGCGCCGAAGGCCGCGATGGCAGCGTCGGGATGATCCTGCGTACGATTCAAGATGCCGAGCTGCTCCTCGAGGCTGGCACGCATGCGCTTCTCGGCCGGCGAGTAGTGGTCCTTCTCGGTGTCTTTGAGCAACTGCGCCAGGGCGTCGATCGCCTCGGCCGATTTGCCCTCGCTCTCGAGCAGCATTACCAGGTTGTACTTGATCTCGAGCTGCATCTGATCGGGCGCCAGCTCGGCGGCCTTTTGCAGGCTCTCGCGGGCCTCGTCGAAGCGCCGCTTCTCGCGGTAGATCTGCGACAGCCGCAAGTAATTTTCGGCGTTTTTGGGGTCGGCGCCGACCAGGATCTTGTACTGCTCCAAGGCCTCGTCGTAGTTGCCCGCCATCAGCAGGCTGTTGGCCAGTGCCTGCCGTGCCCGCACGGAGTTGCCTCCACCGCCGCTTTCATCGACCAGCTCGCGATAGATCGCGGCCGCCTTGGCGTTTTCGCCGCCCTGTTCATAGGCTTGCGCCAGACCGGCCAACGCGCGCTGGTCGGCCTGACCCAGTCCGCGAACCTTCTCGAACTGCTCGATGGCCCGCTGCGGGTCGCCCATGTTGAGGTAGAGGAACCCCAGGCTGGTCAGCCCGCGCGAGGATTCCGGATCGATGTCAAGCAGCTTCTTGAGAACACCTTCGGCCTTGGAGGGGTTCTGCGCGGCGCTGTAGAGCGCGGAGAGCTGCAGCAGCGATTCTTCGTCCTTGTCGTCGATCTGCAGAATCTGCTCGTACTGCTCGATGGCGTTGTTGAGCATGCTCTGGTCGACGCTGCCGCGTGGGTCAAACGCGTACTGGGCGTAGAACTTGCCCAGCATGCGGCGCACTTCGATATTCTTGGGATCGTCGGAGAGGAGTTTCTGCGCTTCGGCGACGGCGTCATCGAGGCGGTTGAAGCTGGCGTACAGCTCCACCAGCTTCAGCCGGATGTAGTCCGACTCCGGGTCGGCCTTCATGGCGGCCTGGTATTCCTCGATGGCGCGGTTGAGGTACTCGCGGCGCATGTGCTCGGCGGCGAGTTCCTGGTAAAGGTGAGCCAACGTGTAGTGGTAATAAGCGCTGGCACGATCCGGTTGCGAAGCCGTTTCGGTGGCGCTCTGGGCCGCGGCGGGTAAGACCGCCGCCACGCACAGAGGCAACAGGATCAGCGCGATGGAGCGTCGGCGCGGCTGGCTGTGAAGTACTGCAATCACAAGGCCTCCCCTTTCCGTGGGTAAGACACACTACTGTTAGTTTGAGTATAGCCCGAATCTATGAGAGGGTGCCCGCGCATGGGTGACGTCGCCGTTTGATTTCAACTACATTCCGCGGCGCGGCGCCTCGGGCTTCGAGCGTGGTTTCCAATCGACGAGACAATCGGGCGGGCCACCGGCTGCGCTGAATGGCAACCTTAGGAAGCAACCGTTGACACGGCTGCGGCGCATTCCCATGCCGCGCCAAAAGTTCCGGCTTCGCCGATCCAGACCCTCCCTACCGAGGTGAGGCCTCTCGTGGGCGCGGTATTGCTCCTCGTGGCCGCGGTATTGGTAAAGACGCGGCCCTCAGTCGTCCGGTTTCGAGCTGCCCGGCGCGGACAGAGGGGCTCCAGGGCGATGGATCGGCGGCGCGGCGGTCCGCGCCAGGTGGTCTGGCGCTGTCGCCAGCTCGGGTTGCGACTTCCAGCGACGGTGAACCCACAGCCACTGCTCGGGATGCTCGCGGATGACGCGCTCCAGCAAGCTGTGGCAAAGCTGCGTGTTGTCTATCAGATCGCGATCCGGGTCCCCGGAATCGCGCCACTCGATCGGCGGATAAAACTTCAGCACATAGCGGCCCACCTCGGGGCGCCACAACGCAAAGCCGGGAATGACCGCCGCTCCGCTGCGCTGCGCCAGTTTCACGAAGGCGCTGCCGGCGCTGGCCGGGCGCCCGAAAAAATCAACAAACACGCGGTCCTGGTCGGTGGTGTTCTGGTCGATCAGAATGCCCACCGCCTCATTGTTCCGCAGCGCCCGCAGCACCTTCCGGCCGGCGTCGCGTTTGACGATGGTCCGGTTGCCCCCCAGGCGGCGGGAACGGTCCACCAGGCGATCGAGCCAGGGGTTATCGAGCGGCCGCACCATCACGTGCATGGGGTTACCGAACAGGGCGTGGGCGGAGGCGCTGAGCTCCCAGTTACCCAGATGAGCGGTCATGAATAGCACGCCGCGGCCTTTCCCGATAGCCTGTTGATAGTGCTCGAACCCGTCGTATTCGACCCAGCCGCCGATATTGGCCGGCGTCAGCCGGGGCAGGCGCGCCACCGAGAGGATCACCCGCCCGAGGTTTTCGTACACGCCCCGCAGGATCTCGGCCCGCCGTTCCGCGGGAAGCTGTGGAAAGGCTGCCGCCAGGTTCTCGCGGGCGATCGAGACCCAACGCGGCGTCGCGATGCGCAGCAGGCGGGCCAGGGCGGCGGCGAGCAGCCGCGCGGCGGGAAGGGGCAGCCAAGCCAGGGCCTGCAGCAGCGGCCAGGCCAGGGCATACTCCAGGGCGCTGCGCGCCGCACCATGTTTGGCCATCGCCGTTTTGAATCGCCCCCCTTGCTCCGGCGTTGCGCCAGAGCCTCTTCACTGTACGAAATCCGCCCCAGCGGGCGGGAACGCCGACCGGCTGTCGCCCCCGCTCAGGGCGTTGGAAACTTGAAACCCGCCACCGCCGCGGCGCACCCACTATCTAGAGCAAACCCGGCAAAGGAGGCCGTCATGCATCTTTCGAAACGATCCCGGGCTCGACTGTTGCTGCCCCTGCTCCCGCTCGCGATGGTTTGTCTCGCCCAGGCCCAACCGGCATTGCCGGAATCCGGCTCCGGGCGCTTCGTACGCGCTTCGGGAAGCGCCAGCATCGCGGTGAAACCCGACCAGGCCGAGATCGATATCGGTGTCGTGAGCGAGGCGAACACGGCAAAAGCCGCCGCCGCCGCGAACGCCACCGAGACGGCTAAAGTACTTGAACAGTTGAAGAACGCGGGGGGCTCGAACGCGGAGATCCGGACGCTGAGCTACTCCGTTTCGCCGCGCTACCGGCGTGATTCGCAGGGCGCCGAGCCCGAGATCGTGGGCTTCACCGCCAGCAACACGCTGCACGTCAAGCTTCAGGAATTAGGCAAGGTCAGCGAGCTGATCGACGCCGCCACCGAGAGCGGCGCCAACCAGATTCACGGCATCCAGTTCACGCTGCGCGACGAGAAGGCGGCGCGCGCGCAGGCGCTGCGGCAAGCTACGCGAGACGCCATGGCCGGCGCCGAAGCGATGGCCGCCGGCGTCGGCGCCAAGCTCGGCAAAGTCCACTCAGTCGAAGAGCAGGGCTCGACGCCGATCCAGCCCATGCGCATGATGGCCATGGCCGAATCGCGAGCCGCGCCCACGCCGGTCGAGCCGGGCACCATCGAAATCCAAGCCTCGGTAACCGTCACCGTCGAGCTGGAATAGGCAACTGGTGGCGCGGGCCGTCCGACAGCCCCGCAACCCGGGGCGCCCGCCGGTAAGCCCTAGTGCGGCAATGCCTCGCGGAAGAATCGCAGCCAGTTGCCGTGGAAGATGCCGTCGATATCGGCGTCGCTATAGCCGCGCCCCGACAGGATCCCCTCGAGCTTCTGCATGTCGGCGATCGTATCGAGGTCGGTGGGCGATTGTTCGGTGCCGAAGCCGCCGTCGAGATCGCTGCCGATCGCCGAATGCCGGGCGCTGCCGGCGAGCTGGCAGACGTAGTCGATGTGGTCGGCGACGTTCGACAGGGTCGGCCGCGGGCGGTTGGGGTCTTCGCGGCGATAGCCCGGCGCGAGCATCCAGGCGTCGAGCACCGCTCCGATCACGCCGCCGCGCGCGACCACCTGGCGGATCTGCTCATCGCTGATCTGGCGGTCGTGAGGCACCAGAGCGCGGGCGTTGCCGTGGCTGATGAACACCGGCCGGGAGTAAATCTCCAGCGCCTGCGCCAGCGCGGTGTCGGCCGTATGGACCAGATCGAGAATCATCCCCAGCCGGTCGAATTCCTTCAGCAACACGCGGCCCTGCGGCGTCAGCGGACCGTCCCCGCCGGTCCCCATGGCGTAGGCGCTGGGCCCGTAATGCGCCAGGCAGACCGTGCGCAGCCCTTGCTGCCACCACCATTCGGCCTGTTGCGGATCGACGATCGGGTCGGCCCCTTCCATGCTGAGGATGTAGCCAATCGGCGCGCCTTTTTCGCCGCCGCCCTGCTCCCACTCGGCCCAAAGGGCGTCGAGCGCGGCTGCATCGCGGATCATGCGCATCTGTCCCTGCGCTTCGAGCAGCCGGTAGTACGCCAGTTGCCCCTGCGCCGCGGCGCAGGCGATCGTCTGGTTGGCGTAGTCGAGGTCCTCGCGCAGAATCACCTCGC
This sequence comes from Terriglobia bacterium, assembly GCA_963824095.1. GTDB lineage: Bacteria > Acidobacteriota > Terriglobia > Bryobacterales > UBA6623 > JBBDWJ01. Next base: position 1,269,020 of record CAWGNS010000008.1, read on the forward strand.
CATGCGTGCGCTCGCCCGAGGTGCCGAGGTTGCCATCCATCTCGGGAAGGCTGCCCGGCAGAGCGCGGCATAACAGCGTGGCGAGGCAGACGCCCACGCCGCCGCGGCGCATCTCCGGCAGGCTCACCGTGCAGTTGCCGCGCGACTTGCCGGTCATCCCGGCCTCGCCCGCGCGCAGCTCGGCGATCGAAAGCAACTGGTCGCGGTCATACGACATCGCGTTCCAGGAAAGATCAAGGTGTGCATCCAAAATCAGTTTCATGAATCATCCAGGCTCAGAGAGTGCCGGCGCGGCCGGCGGACTCTCCATTATCGAATGAACGGCAAACCGCTGCTGCGAGGAGGGTGCGCCGCCGGAGACCCCCGGCCGCAAGCGGCTGGGATAGCTGCCGCTAGAGCCTCTGCCCTCGCGCCGCCGCGGCCCGCGGGCTTCCGCCCGCGGCTCTGTTTCCTGAGGTCGAACTCCTCGCCCGTGGAGAACATTCTGTGTCTGATCATTCCCGTGTCGTACATTGAGAATGAGGATGCAGCGTGCGGACAGGGACTCCCTCGCCGCTCCCACGACACAGGCAAACGCGCTCCCGCAACGCACATTGATGATCGAAAACCAGCAGCGCTTCCAGGCCGCCATCGAACGCTTCGACGCCGCCAACGCCGAGGATCCCAACCTCGAGGTTCACGACGGAAAAAACTACCCCAAGGAATGGCTCTACGGGCGCCGCATGACCCAGGCTCTCGATCGTCTCGAGCCCGACGCCGACGAGGCCGTCCAACTCGCGGTTCGCGCGCAGCACATTTGCCGCTGGAAGATCCCGCGCCGCGACTACCCCATGGACCGCGCCGGTTACCGCAAGTGGCGCACCGAACTGGGCCGCTTCCACGCCGAGACCGCCGCCAACATCCTGCGCGAAACCGGCTACGGCGAGGCCACCATCGAGCGCGTGCAAGCGCTGCTGCGCAAAGAACGCCTCAAGGCCGACCCCGGCACGCAACTGCTCGAGGACGTCATCTGCCTGGTGTTTCTCGAATATTACGCCGCCGAGTTCGTCCAGGATCATGACGAACCCAAGCTGCTCAACATCTTCCGCCGCACCTGGAACAAGATGTCGCCGCGCGGGCAGCAAGCCGCGCTCCAGCTCGACCTACCCAGCGCCGTTGGCGAGATCGTCGGGAAAGCCCTGAGCCCCGCGGAGGGCTGACGTCCGATGACGACCTTGCAGCGCTACGTGCTGTTTCAGGTCCCCGGCTGGCTCATCGACATCGCCCTGCTGACGGCGGCCATCGAATGGTGGAACCTGCCCGTCTGGGTCGCGATCGCCATTTGCGGGCTGCTGCTCGTCAAAGACTTCGTTTTCTATCCGATCCTGCGCGTGGGCTACGAAACCAAGGAAAAGTCAGGCATCGCAAAGCTGATCGGTGAAACCGCGGTGGTCAAGCAGCGGCTGGATCCAGAAGGATACGTACTGGTCCAAGGCGAACTGTGGAAAGCCCGCATCGCGGCCCCCAACGCGCCTCTCGACCCCGGAACCCGAGTACGCATAGCGGCCTTCGAAGGCATGCTGCTGCACGTAGAAACGATCGACGAACCCCGAAGGCAGGGCCGGTGAAAGTGGGGCAGGGCTCCGGCCTGCCCAAAGACCCCGCGCACTGCCACCGCAGTCGGGGAATCACAGCCATACCGGCGAATCGCGACCGGCTTCGCACAAACGGCCAACACCCTGCTGCCGAGACAAGGCCCAACCCATCTGGGCAGGCCGGAGGCCTGCCCCACTGGTTGAGCCTACCCCACGGGTTTATAGCCCGGCCCGCGAATGACCTTGCCCGGGTGCGCGCCGGTGTGCGTCCCGTTGTCGATCACCACAACCCCGTTGACGATCACGTAGGGAATCCCCACCGGGTACTGCTGCGGCTTCTCAAACGTCGCCTTGTCGATCACGGTATCGGGATTGAAAATCGTGACGTCGCCCCAATAGCCTTCCTTCAACAAGCCGCGGTCACGGATGCTGATCTTGTCGGCGTTCATGTTGGTCATCTTGTGGATCGCTTCGGGCAAGGTGACCACCTTCAGCTCGCGCACATAGCGCCCCAAAACCCGCGGGAAGGTGCCGTACCAGCGCGGATGCGGGTGCGTCTCACCCCGGGGCCCGTCGGGGCTGATCGCCGAGCCGTCCGAGCCAATCGAGGTGAACGGCTGTTTCATGGCCAATTGCATGTCGGGTTCGGAGTGATGGAAATATACCGTCGGCACACTGCCGTTCTCTTCCAACAGCAGGTCGAAGAGCACATCGCACGGATCGCCGCCGCGCGCCGCGATCAACTCGCTCATGCGCTTGCCGGCGAACGGCTTGTTCTTCTCCTGCTTGAACGAAACCAGCAGCATGCCCTGCCAGCCGCCGCCGGTCGCGCGGTAGTGGTCGTACCAGTTGGGCAGCCCGTTGAGAATTTCCTTGCTCATGCGCGCGCGCATCGCGGGGTCGCGCAGCCGCTCCAGCATTTTCGCGTTGCCGCCATCGTGCGCCCAGGGCGGAATGATCGCGCTCAGGTTGTTCTGCCCGGCGGTGTAGGGGTAGACGTTGGCGCGAATGTCGTAGCCCTCCTCGCGCGCCTTGCGGATCATCGCCACGACCTCGTTCATCTGCCCCCAGAAGGCCTTATCGGCGATCTTGAGGTGGATGATATCGACGCGGATGTTCGCTCCTTTGCCGACGTTGATGGCTTCCTCCACCGACCGGAACACGCCTGCGCCTTCGTCGCGAATGTGCGACGAGTAGATGCCGCCGTGCTGTTTGGCGACCTTGGCCAGCTCGACCAACTGTGCGGTGGTGACCAGGTTCGACGGCGGCATCAGCAGCGAGGTCGAAAGCCCCATCGCCCCTTCGAGCATGGCTTTGTCGATCTGCTGCTTCATCGCCTCGATCTCGCCGTCGGTCGCCGGCTTCATCGCCTCGCCCTTGACGTAGGTCCAGACCTGCGTTTCGCCGACGTAAGAGCAAATGTTCGTCGAGGCGGGATGTTGGGTGACGTAGTCGAAATAGCCGCCGAGCGTCTTCCAGGGGTGCTTCCCCGACTTGTCCGGCCCGGCCGAGGCGCCCTCGCCGAGCACCATGGTCGTGACGCCCTGGCGGATCATGCTTTCGCAATTAGGCTCATCAATCAGCGTGTAATCGGAGTGGTTGTGCATGTCGATGAAGCCGGGAGCCACGGCAAGGCCCGCGGCGTCGATGGTGCGCGCCGCCGTGGCCCCGCTCAGATCGCCGACCGCGGCAATCTTGCCGTCGCGAATGCCGACGTCCGCGCGCCGGCCATCGGCGCCCGTGCCGTCATAGACGGTGCCATGCACTACCAACAAATCGAACCGCTGCTGCGCCGGGGCAACCATTGCCGCCAGCAGCGCCGATAGCGCAAAAAACCAACGAAGATGCCGCATCATGAAACCTCGGCAAACATTGTAGCGTTTCGAGCGGACCCAGGCTGTCGCAAGATCCCGTAGTGCAGCGCTGGTGCTTTTCCAGACCTGCGGTTTTTGGGGCCCAGTCTCATCGGGCACCAGGCGTCATGACGTCGAGGTGCCATCAGGAGCCCAGGGATTATCAGCGGCATCCCCGGCCGTTGTTAAGGCCGCAGGTCTGGGAAATACGCCCAACCCTGCGCTACGGGGCTTCCGCATGCGGATATCATGGACTCTTACTCCGCTCCAGCGCCGATTCCATGCCGCCCGCAGCACCCGCAAAAGTCGCCAGTATCCTGTTCGGCGCCGCACTCACCGTCACCGTTGCCTACCTGCTAGGCCGGCTCTGGCAGCGCCTTTTTCGCGAACGGCTCGGCGGCCTGACCCCCACCGAAGTGCGGCTGTTCGCCTTCGCCGTCGGCGCCGCCTGCCTCAGCAATCTGATTTTTCTGCTCAGCGCGGCCCGGCTGGCCTACGACGCCACGTTCGTCGCGCTGGCCGTGCTGACCTTCGCGGCGGCGTGGCGCTGGCGCGAGCCGCTGCCTTCGCGGCGGGCTTTCGAGATCGAGCCCAACCAGCGAATCGTCTGGACATCGCTGCTCCTGCTGGTCATCGCCGTCTACGGCTACCTCTACCTCGCCCATGCCCTGGCCCCGGAAACGCGCTCCGACGGTTTCGGCTATCACCTCGGCCTCGTGCGGCGCTACCAGAACGAGCACGGTTTCGTCCCCATCGTCACGAGCTTCTACGCCTCGTTCACGCAAGGGGCCGAGATGCTCTACCTGTTCGCCTATTCGTTTGGGCGCCATTCCGCCGCCAAGCTGGTCCATTTCAGCTTCTTCGTGGCCTTGCTGGCGGCCATGCTGTCGTTCGCCCGGCGGCACGGCGTCTGGCGCGCGGGCGTCGCCGCAGTGATCCTGTTCGCCTGCTCGCCGGTCGTCGTGCCCGACGCCACCAGCAGCTACAACGACTGCGCGCTCGCATTCTACGAGTTCCTGCTTTTCTACGGCCTGCTGTTGTGGTGGCGCGACCGCGAATCGATTCGCCTGCCGACGCTCGGCGTGCTGGCGGGCTTCTGCTTCGCCCTGAAATACACCGGGGGCGTCGCCGTGCTGGCCCTGCTGCCGCTGGTGTGCTGGAAATCGGCGCGCGATTCACGGCGCTGGAGCTCGGTGTGGCGGCCGGCCGCGATCACGGCGGCGGCAGCGGCGTGTTTCGTCGCTCCCTGGCTCATCAAGAACGCCATCTTCACCGGCGACCCCGTAGCGCCCTTTTTCAACAACATTTTTCCCAACCCGCATTTCACGCTGGGCTGGGAAACCGCCTACCGCGCCTATTTCCGGAACTACGCGCATCCTCCGGAATCGTACCCCTGGTACAGCTACCCGCTCGATCTGACCGTGCGTGGACTGCGCCTGGGCGGGTTGACCGGCCCGATTTTCCTGCTCACGCCGTTCGCCCTGTTCGCCTGGAGGAAGCCCGCGGGCAAGGCGCTGCTGGCCGCCGCCGGCGTTTCGTTTCTGCCGTGGTTTGGCAACGCCGGCACGCGCTTTCTGATCCCGACTCTGGTGTTCGTGTCGCTGGCGCTAGGGCTGGCCTTGCTTTCCCTGCCCTCGCGCTGGGCCGCCGTGCTGGGCTGCGCGGCCTTGCTGGCCCACGCGGCCAGTTCCTGGCCCGCCGTCCTGCCGCACTGGGCCGGCGGCGTCTGGTCGGTTGTCGGCGTCCCCTGGAAAGCCGCCTTGCGGATTCAACCCGAACGCGAGTACCTGCTCGCCAACGTTCCCCACTACCTCGTGGCGGAAGTCATCGAGGCCGAAGTCAAACCGCCGGGCCGCGTGTTTTCCCTGACGCCGCTTCCCGAAGCCTACTTCGACGCCGAGGTGCTCATCTCCTACCAGGCCAGGCTCAACGAAGAGCTCGTCGAAGACCTGAAAACGGCGGTCGAGCCGGATCTCTGGCCTTGCCGTCAACGGCGGCTTGACTGGGGGCCGCGCAAGTTGCGCGGCTTTCGCATCGTCCAGCTCAACGAGCACGACAGCCCTTGGATCCTGTCGGAAATCCGCTTCCTCAACCAGCAGGGACCCATCCCCACCGGCCCGAACTGGCAAATATCGAGCCAGGCGCGCCCCTGGCAAACCGGCCGCCTGCTCGACGGCGATCCGCTCACGTCGTGGAACTCCTGGGAATCTCTGCGCAAGGGAATGTGGATCGAGGTGCGCTTCGCCGAGCCAATGACGCTCTCGGGCGCGGAGCTGCTCTACCCCTGGGGGCAGCACTTCGTCGACTTCCAGTATCTCGGGCTCGACGACGGCGACAAGTGGGAACCCCTGCAGGTGCGCTCCCAACAGAGCCGGCTGCCCTTCGACCCACACGGGCTGAAAAAATGGGCCGTGCGGCAGCTCGCTGCGCACGGCGTCCAACTGCTGGTCACCGACCTCGAAGGCGGCGGATACAATTATCTCGCGCCGCTGATCGAGAAGGACCCCGGCTCCTGGGGATTGGAGGAAATTGCTCGCGACGGGCCGGTGCGCGTCTACCGCCTGCTCGAGAAGGAACTCAGTCCTCGTTGAAGTCCGTCACGACGAACTTCAGCTCGAAGGCGCGGTGGATCAGATCGGGAGTTAGCGCGTAGGACAGCTTCTCGAAGCTGATCAGATCGATCGCGATGCTGATCACGTCGCGTGGATGGCAGCGCCGGAAGCGGCGGTCTCTCTGCTTGTATTGCAGGTCGATGACTTCGGTCAGCAGGCCCATCGGGCACTCGATGTTCATCTTGCGGCAGTAGTCGTAGAAGATCGAAGCGAACTCCTCTTCGCTCGGATTCTTCATGAACATCTTGTATTCGAGCCGGCGTAGAAACGCTTCGTCGCCAAGGTCGTTGGGGTTGAGGTTCGATGAAAAGATCAGGAAGCATTCGAAGGGAACTTCGATCTTCGTACCGGTGTTGAAGGTCAGGTAGTCTTTGCCGCGGTCGAGCGGATAAATCCAGCGGTTCAACAACTCGGCGGGCGTGATCTGCTGCCGGCCGAAGTCGTCGATGAGGTACATGCCGTTGTTGGCCTTGAGTTGGTAGGGCGCATCGTAGATCTTCGCCGAATCGATGTACATCAAATCCAGCATCTCGAGCGTCAGCTCGCCGCCGGTGGTGATGAACGGGCGGCGGCAGCGCGCCCAGCGCTGGTCGTATTTCGGCTCGCTGGAAACCAGTACGCTCTCCTCTTCGTCCTCGACCTTGTGGTGGTAGAGCGAGTCGAAGACCTTGATGATCTGGCCTTCGGCCTCGATCACGTACGGGATATAGATCGGCTCGGTCTTGGTGCGCTGCAACTGCTCGGCCAGGAAGCTTTTGCCGTTGCCCGGCTTGCCGTAGATCAGCAGCGACTTGAACGAATTCACCGCCGGCCCCAGGGAATTGAAAAACTCGTCCGTCGTGATTGCCTCGCCGAAGGCTTCCTCCAGCACGTCGCGCGTAACCCAGCCGGCTTCGACCTTCTGCCTACGCACCGCCTCGACATAGTTCTTGAGCGGGACGGGAGCCGGCCCCAGGAACTGGTTCGATTCGAGATATTCCTTGGCGCGGTTGCGGCCCACATCCGATACGGCGAACACTGCGGAAACCGTGCCTATTCCCGACGAACGCTTCACCTCGACCAGCCGGCCGCGTTTGAGGAATTCGAGCACCGGCTCGATCACGCTGAACCGCAGCCCCAGAACCCGGGACAGATCGCGGCCCGAAACCTCGCCGCGAAAATAGAGATTCTTCAGAACAAGCTGCTCGATGAGCGAAGCGGAAAGACCCGCCTCCTCGATCGAGTTCGGCGGCCGTGGCGTGAACTGGTCACGCGAAAGGTATTCATCGGTCGCGGGCAAGGCGGAGGAAGTCTCTAGCGTGTCCTGGTGCATAGCAACCCCAGTTATTATGGCCAGCCGATCGCGAGACCCGACACCAGGGAAGTCCCGCATTGGGGTGGAGATCTACCCTTAGGCGCCTAAGGAAATTCCCTAGAACGAACCTTGGGCAGTAGACACTACCGCTGGGGCCGCGAGACAGGTGAGCTAGAGGGGCGAGCCGCTGTCTTCGCCGAGCATGGCGCGGCGCACCAGCGGAATCGGCGGGCCCCCGTACGAGAGGAACTGGTCGTGGAATTCACGCCATGCCTTGCGGCCGCCGCGGCTGGCGGTCCAGTCCTCGCGTAGCTTGCGGATCATCAGCTTGCCCAGCGTGTAGTTGAGGTAGGCCGGGTCGAAGGTGCCACGGGCGGCTTGCTGGCGGGCATTGCCGGCATCCTGGAAGGCCTGCTCGCGAAACATCCGCTCCGATTCCTCCACGGTCATGTGACCCGAATGCAGGCCGATCGCTGAGAGGTAGCGCACGTCGCGCAACAGCGCGTTGAGCAGTTCACCGACATGGGTGGCGCGATCGCCGTGGCGCAGGCCGGCATCCCAGGTCATCTCTTCGGCGTAGTGCGCCCAGCCCTCGGCAAACGCGTAGCCGACGAACACCTGGCCGAACTTCGACGCCGCGCGGTTGGAATGCAGGAACTGCAGGAAGTGGCCAGGCCACACCTCGTGCACCGAGATGAACAACAGATCGGCTTCACTGGGAATGTAGCTCTGGCGTTCCTTCTCTGTCCACTTCGGGTCGGGAGGGGCGATGTAGTAGACCGACGGCAGGCCCGATTCATAGGGCCCGGGAATATCGATGTAGGCCGCGTTCCAGCGCATGTGCGGAGGCGCTTCGGCGACCAGCGCTTCTTCTTTGCCGGGAACGCTCACCAGGTCGTTGTCGATCACGAACTGCTTGAGTTCGACCAGTTGCTTGCGCGCCGCCTCCACCGGCCCACCGGGCGGCTTGTGCGCTTGTACGCGAGCCACGCAGTCGGCGACCGAGGCTCCGGGCGCCAGCTTGGCGCAGGTTTCCCGCAGCGCTTGCGTGTTGCGCTCGAGGTCCTCGCGGCCAATCGCCTCCACTTGATCGAGCGGCAGGTTGACGCCCTCGGTCTGTGACAGCATTTCCGAAAACGACGCCGCGCCGAGCGCGTAGTCCGACGTCGCCGCGGCTTCCTGCTCGCCCAGCCACTGGTCGAACTGCTTCAGAGCGCCGGCGGCGGCGGCGTTCGCCCGCCCGAACTGCTCGCGCAGCCCGGGATTCTCGACGGCGGCGAATACACCGGGAACCTGGTTTTCCATGTAGGACGCCAGGCCCCCGAACATCGTGTGGCCGATGGCCACAAACGTCCGCGGCAAGGGCAGGCGCAGGTTCGCCCGCATCTGCGCCACCGCCCGCGGCACTTGCCCGGCGTAGGCGATGTAGGCGCGCAGACGCTGCTCGAGCGGGGCATATTCGCGCGCCACGTAGACGTTGGGGTCGATCTGCGAAGCGTAGTAGTAAGGATTCCGCGCCGGCCAGGCGGCCGTCTCAAGCCAGTAGAGATCGCCATCGATCACCTGCACGAGGTAGTCGCGCTCGAACCGCGAGGCTTCGTCGAGCTGCGCCGCGTCGAACCTTTCCGCCGCCGTGCGGCTCTGTTTCAGAAAATCGATCTTCGCCGAGAGGCCAGCCGGGCTCCAGTCCGGCAGCCGCCCGTCAAAATCGTGGCGGCCCTGGTAGACGGCGAAGTGCGGGTTCTTCTCGAAGTAGCCTTCCAGGAACTGATCGCGAAACGACGGCCAGGAGGCGGTGGACTCGGCTTTTTTTTCTTCGGGCGCTTGCATAGCGGTGCATCCCCACAAGACGGCCAGCGTGGCGCAAACCACCGCGGCGCTCGCGAATTTTCGGTTCTGCCGTTTGGACGGATAGCGCGGCATCGGTGCCTCCGGTCGGTTGTTTGGAAAAGGTGGGCCGCCTAGAGCGTAAACTCGTGCTGCTTGCGATGGTGCGGACCGTCAAACTGCTGGGTCGACTTGAACAACTCGTGGCGGCCGTCGCCGGCTTCGGGCTCGGCCAGGGCGAGCAACTTCGTCTTGTCCGGGTCCGACATCGGCTTGAAGTCGCGGCCGATGGCGATTTCCTGTTTCAGCTCGTCCATCGAAAGCACTCCGACCACCAGGCTCGAAACCGGCAGGCTCAGCGCGTAGCGCCGGCATTCCTCGGCCGTGATTTTCGTAACGGTGGGGATGCGGCCCTTGGGCGAGCCGCCGGCAAAGCTCTTCATGCCGATCACCCCGACGTTCGACTTCAGGCACTCCGGCACGACTTGCTTCTGGAAGCTGCGGTAGAACGCGTCCATCACGTTGATGGGCATCTGCGCCGTGGCCCAGTCGTAAGGCTTCTGCAGCATCTTGAGGTGGATGCGGGGATCCTTGTGGCCGGTGAAGCCGATATAGCGCACCTTACCCTCTTTTTGCGCTTCGAGCGCCGCTTTGATGCCGCCCTTGTCGAAGACCCAGTCCGGGTCGTTGTCGTAAACCATCTCGTGGAACTGCCACAGGTCGAGGTAGTCGGTCTTGAGGCGGCGCAGACTGTCGTCGAGACAGCGCTTGGTGCCTTCGTAGTCGCGCTCGCAATTTTTGGTCATCAAAAAGACCTTCTTGCGATAACCTTCCTGCGACAGCGCACGTCCCATGATTTCTTCGGCGGCGCCATCGTGGTAGTCCCAGCAGTTGTCGAAGAAGGTCATGCCCTCGTCAACGGCGGCGTGCATGATGCGGATCGCTTCGGGCTTATCCGGGACCGCACCGATGTGCCAACCGCCCAGGGCCAGGATGGAAACCTGCTCGTTGGTGCGGCCCAGCTTGCGGGTCGGCAGCCCGTTGGAGCCCGGCTGCTGCGCCAGGGCTTTCTGCGCCAATGAGGCGGCCATGGCACTGCCGAACAGGGCCCGGAAAAAGCTGCGGCGTGAGCTTTCTGATGACATGAGCACCTCTCGGGGTGGGAATGGTCTCCATTCTAACTCAGGCGTCGAAATTCGCGGCTCAGCCATTACGATGCCGCAGCCATGCGGCGGCTGCTAGGATAAGGCAACCGCCGAGGCTTATACCGCGCCGTTGTGGACCGCTCGCTCGCTGTTGGACGGCATCCGGTTGTTGCGCGACGCCGGGTTGCCCGACGACGCCAAGCGCGCCGAAGCAAAAAGCTCCAGCCTTCCCTACATCTCATGAGCCGATTCGGGTTGTTTCTCGGGATGTTGCTGCTGGCGGCGCTGTGCGCGGCGCAGACCAGCCAACCCAACCTCGCCGATTACCGCGTCTACACCAAGCATCCCCGCTTGTGGCTCGATGGCGGCCGCCTGGACCGCCTGCGCCGCGAGGTGGAGCGCGAAACCGACCGCTGGCGGCAACTCGAGACGCTGAGCAACAGCGGCGCAACGTTCCCTGAAGAACCGCTGTGGCTCGCGCTGCAGTTCCAGGTGACCGGCTCGCGCGAGGCGGGGCGCAAGGCCGTCGAATGGGCGCTGTCGCAGGCGCAGTCGGGCGGAGCGTTCCGCGACCCAGCCGACCTGCGCCTCGGCGCGGTGGTGTTCGACTGGTGCCACGAGCTGCTCTCGCCCGAGGAGGTCAGGCAGTTGGCCGCCCCGCTGGGAAGCGCGGCCCAGGCGATCGCCGCCGGCCACGGGCTCGAAACCGGCCCTGTGCGTAGCGCGGTGCTCGCGGCCGTGGCGGTGTCCGACGACTGGGATGGCGCCTCGCAGACGCTGCTCGAGCTGATCGACGGCCGCTGGCGGGGCGAGATCGAACCCAAGCTGCTGCGCGGCGAGACGCCCGACCGCGCCGCCGAGCTGATGGCCATGCTCGAGATCTTCCACGCCGTGCGCTACAACCTGCAGCAGGACCTGTGGCGCGAGTCGGATGCGGTTTTCCGGCCGCTGCCGCGCGTCGAGATGCTGCGCTACTATCCCACGCCGCTCGAAAGCGCGACCGGAGCGTTGCGCGAGCTGGCGGAGCCCTCCGCCCTCAAGCTCGACGCGAAAGCCGAAAGCGTGCCGGCGCGCATCGCCGAGATGATGCTGGTCGCCTACGAAAGCACGCTCGAGGAATACCAGTTTCTGCAGGGCTGGATCCGCCACGACGGGTTCGTGCTGCGCGATCCCTACGGCGCCGTCTATGAGTTCATCTGGATCAACCCCTACCTGCCGGGGCTGAGTTATTCGACTTCGCCGCTGGTGGCGCACGACCAAGTCCGCGGGCGGGTCTTCGCGCGCAAGGGTTGGGACGACGATGATCTCTGGGCCGGCTATCTCGATGGCGAGCTACAGGTCTCCGGCGACGGGCGGTTGATGGTCATCGGGCCGGAAAGCAATCAGGCGCCGCTGGAGTTTGCCGGCGCCGCGATCGTGCTGGCGCGGCTGCCGATGAAGTTCGAGGTCGAGGTGCCGCCGGCGATCGGCGGGCGCGAGGCGCGCGTGATCTATCTGGTCGGGCTGCGCGAGGGAACCAGCTACGATGTCAAAATCGACGGCTCGCACTTCCGCCCCTACGTCGCGGGCAAGGGCGGCATTGTCGTGATCCGCCACGAAGCCGGCGAGGGCCATCCCAACCTCGACCTGGAACACAAAGTCAAAGTCGAGGTACGGGCGTCGAAACACTAAGGTGTATTTTGCCCTGGCTATCCAGCGGAGCGGGCCTCTGGCCAGCCCCATCCCCCGGCCTAGCCGGTACATTGGCGAAGCGGCCCTGTTTTAGGCGAAACTGAGCAGCAGGGGTTGGGGACACGGCCCGAGCCTGCCACGCGTCCGGTACGCCGCCCGAGGATCTGCATGAAGTATTTGAAAATTCTTTCGCACCCGATTTTCACGAGCCTCAGCTTCCACATGCCTATGGTCGTGGATCTCTCTCACCCATTGATCATGCTCGAGGGTGAAAACGGCTCCGGGAAATCGACGCTGCTGCACTCCATCTATCACGCCATGAAAGGCGAGCAGATCGACGGCTACGTCTATAACCTGCAGATGGAGGAGTCGCAGACCGGCAACGTGCTGCTGTTCGACGCCGAGCAGCACAATCCGCGCAACCATCCCGAGCTGTTCGACGAAGAGCCCGAGATGAAGGAGTTCGTCGAGTCCGCCAGCCACGGGCAGGTGATGCTGTCGCTGTTCCAGCAGACCTTTCCGGGCCTGGCTGACGGGACGATTCTGCTCCTCGACGAGCCCGAGATGGCGCTGTCGCAGTCCAACCAGCGGCGGATCGTCAAGATGCTCAAGGAACTGGTCGACCAAAAGGGCTTTCGGATCATCGCGGCGACCCATTCGCCGCATCTGCTCGCCTCGCCCGAGACCTACGTCATTAACCTCGATCGTCACGTCAACCGCAACGTCCTGCGCGACGATTTCGGCATCGAGGGCGCCAGCACGATTCACTGACCACGAGACCGGCACGATTGTGCCCGTAGCGCAGGGCTGGGTGCTTTTCCCAGACCTGCGGCATTTGCGATGCCTGTTGGTTTTTACCCGGCCGCCCTGCGGACGGGCCTGTGCCGATCCCGGCCTGTTAGCCCTTGTCTTCCTGATGCCTGGGTCTTCCCGATGCCTGAGAAAAACCGCAGGTCTGGGAAAACCAAGCCTGCGCTACGCGTCGTGCCAGCGCGACATCAAAGCTCCATCGCGGCGCAAACGTCGGCCGGAATCCGGCTTTCCTGGCTGCCGCGCGACAACAGTGAAATGCCGACGAAGGCGATCAGAGACACCAGCAGCGAAAAGCACCCCACGTTCATGCCGTAGGGCAACACGTAAGTATTGTGGCGGCCGAGTAGCTCCAAAGTGAAGTTGAGCATCAGGCTGAGAGCGATCGAACACACGCAGGCGGCGCCGGTGGCGCGCTTCCAGTTGAGGCCTAGTCCGATGCTGGGCACGATCGCGGCGGCGAAGGTTCCCCACCCGAACGTGCCCAGCAAAGCGATCAGGTTTTCCATATAGAGCGCAAACAACGCGGAAGCCAGCAGCAGCGCCCCCGTCGCCGCCCGCGACCACATCAGTTGGCGGTCGAGCGGACGCCCTCGCAGCGCGATCGGAATGTCGTGGACGATCGCCGCGGCGCCAATGTTGAGAAAGCTGTCGGCGGTGGACATGATGGCCGCCAGCAGTCCCGCGAACACGACGCCGGCCAGCAGCACGGGCGTGTAGTTGAGCAGGAATACCGGCGCCGCCAAATCCGCAGAGTCCAGCGGGGCGTGCTGGCCGGTTTCGACCAGGGTACGCATCGCCAGGCCGAGGCTCATCCACAGCAAGCTCAGCAGGGCGTAGCAGCAGCCGGTCAACAGCGCTCCCCAGCGCAGCGCGCGAACGTCGCGCAGCATCAGAAATTTCGTGATGGCGTGCGGCTGACCCACCGCTCCCAACGCGAACAGCAGAAACCAGCTCAGCGCCGTCAGCGGCCCCCGCGTTCCCCAGGGGCCGATAAAAGCGGGGTCCATCTGCCACAGCGTGCGGCTGATGCCTGCCATGCCGCCGGCGGCGGTGATCGAATAGTAGGTGACCGCCAGCGACGCCACCAGCATCAGCAGTCCCTGGAACAGGTCGGTGTAGACGCTGGCGAGCATGCCGCCGGCAACGGTATAGAAGGCCAGCACACCCAGGCCAATGGCCAGCGCCGGCAACAGGTCGATGTTGAGCACCGCCACCAGCACCGCGCCGATGGCGAGGATCTGCGTGCCCAGGTAGCCCAGCACGCCCAAAATGATGGCCACCGCCATGAAGAAGCGCGGCCAGCGGCCGCCGTAGCGCGCTTCGGCCACATCGGGCAGCGTCAGAATCTCGCGCGCCGCCGAGAGCAGACTCATCCGCTTGCCCACCAGCACCCAGATCAGCGGCATGCCGAAGGTGGCGGCAAAGGTCATCCACAGCGAGCTGGTTCCCGCTTCGTAGACCAGCCCGGGGCCGCCCACGAACCCAAAGCCGCTCATGATGCTCGACATCGTCGCCAGCACCACGACGACGATCCCGAGGCTGCGGCCGGCGACCAGAAAATCGGCGATGGTGTGGGTGCGCCGCATCGCCCACACGCCGATCCCCAGACACATCAGCAGATAACCGCCGACACAGGCAAGGATGATCGGCGAATCCACAATCGGCATCGAGGGCTACTCGTTACGTCCGAACTCAGTGAGGAATTGTTGGAGCTTCTCCTCCGGCAGCACCGAGCGCCGGAATTCGACAGCGTAGAGCAGGCCCAACAGCGAGCCAAGCGGCCAGATGCCATAGATGAGGAAGGCGGTCGGCACGGGCAGGCCGAGGAACAGGACCGGGACGGCCTCGGGATGGTAAGTCCAGACGATACCCAACAGGCAGGCGATATAGAGCAGAAACACGGCGCTCAGCGCGGCAACGGTGCCCGGGCGGCGGCACTGCGGGCCGTAGCCGATGGCGACGGCGAGAAACAGAACAAGCCAAGCCGCAACACCGAACCACAACCAATGATTGGAGAGCGCCAGCAGCAGGGCGATCAACGCGGCGCAGCACCAGGCCACGGCCAGGCGTTCCGCGGTGCGGTCGCGGCGCCCCGGCCCGGCGCTCAACTAGAAGGCCTCCCAGACGAACGCGTGGAAGCGGCGGATCGTCCGAAAGCCCACCTGCTCGTAAAGCTCGACCGCGGCGCTGTTGGAGGCGGTGACCGTAAGGCTGACCGCGCGGCAGGCGTGGTCATGGAAAGCGTCGACCGAGCGCCGCAGCAACTCGAAGCCGACGCCGCGGCCCTGCATGCCGGGCGCCACCGCGATCTGAGTGATATGGCCGACATCGGCGCGCACCAGGCTGCCCAGGCAAATGCCGGCCATGCGCAGCGAAAGCTGATCGGCCGCGACGATCGCCGCGGGCCGGTAGAATACGCCGCAGCCGGGGTGCTGCGTGGTGTTGAACAGGAAGCGGCGCGCTCCCGAGAAACTGCGGTACTGGTCGTTGATCAGGCTATCGACGTGATCGCGGTACGACTGCGCCACCAGGTCGGCGGCGCTGTCGAGAAAGCGGTCGGACCAGATCTGGAACGACACGCCGCTGGCCGGCTTGCGGGCGATCGGAAACCCGCGCAGATCCTCGAGCACCATGAAGTTGCGTTCGAATACCGAAAGGTTGCGGCCGTAGATCGCTTCGTCGCGCGGGTTGAACGACAGCCCCAGCAACTGCCCCTCGACGCGCCTCACGTTCGGGAACACGACCGCCGACTTGATGGTGTTGTGCAACAGCACGCGCTCGGCGGTTTCGCAGCGATGCTCTTCGGCGATGAACAAATCGCCGACCAGCGCCTTGCGGCCCTCGTGCACGAAATAGCTGTAGCCCACCGGTCGGCCGTCCAGCAGCAGCGCAAAGCCGAACAGGCTGCGCATGTCGAGGAAGCGGCGGATGACATCGGCCGAGGCGGCGAAGTCCCACTGGAAGCGCTGCCCCCAATAGGCGCACTGTTCTTCGAGCAACGCGTCCAGGTCGCTGGCCCGAAAATCGCGGAGATCGGCCGTCAGAAAACCTTGTGGCTGTACGGGAGACGCCGCCATCGCGACCGATTATACCCTCGAAACGTTCATCGGAAGAAGATCTTTTCGCACATTAGGCTGCCGGCGACAGCAAATGGGGCCTGAAGAACACGATTTGGAAACAACCCTGGAGTACCGGGGGCGCAACCACACAGCGGTTCCGCACTCGAGCCGGATGAGGCCCCCGCGCGCGCCGCCGCAGGCGACGCCGGATGGAAACATTGCCTGGCTTTACATTGCCTTGGCGGGCGGCCGATAATTGGCCACTGGAGGGCTGCACGGAGGCCCCCATGAGGAGACCCGCTGCGATGCATTTCGCGATGGCAAAAGCGCCGGGGCTGTGCGGCGCACCGCGAAGTATTTGCGCCTGGATCACCAGTTGCGCGTTCTTGCTGGCCCCCGTCGTGTCGCCGGCGGCGCAAACCGCCGCGGCTCGCAAGCTGCAGATCGAAATCGTTCGCGGCAACCAAATGGTGCATCAGGACCGCGTGCCGCAAGGCAAGGACATCGTGGTCCGTGTGACCGATGACGAGGGCCACGCGATCGCCGGTGCGGCGGTGGTTTTCCAACTGCCCTCCGACGGCCCTGGCGGCGCCTTCCCCGAGGACAGCCGCTTCGCCACCGTGATGAGCGATGCGGACGGACTGGCAACGGCCAAAGGGTTTCAGCCCAACACGCAGCCGGGCGAGTTCAAGGTGACGCTCACCGCATCCTACCGCGACTACCAATCGGCGAGCGCGGCCGCGCTGCAGACCAACGCCGAGGCGGTGGCGAAACCCGACGTCGCCACCGAGCACAAGGGCAACGGCCGCATGATCGCCATCGCGGTGGTGATCGCCGGCGCGGTGGCCGGGCTTGCGGTCGGGCTGGGCGGCGGCAGCAAATCGAGCCCTGCGCCTCCCGCGCCTCCGCCGCCGGTGGTGATTACTCCCGGCACGCCCACCTTTGGCGGCCCGTAGTTTGGAACGATCCCGTTGCCGCCGCCGGTGGGAAACGGGCGGTCCGCTGTCCTGGGTACGCCCGTTGCGGATGGCACATCCAACGAACAGCTCCTGAGGAATTCAGGGCCGCCGGCGGACACCGCGCAAGGTAGGGGGTGAGCGGATCCACCGCGATTCGCGGGGCTGCGAAGCCGCGTTGTTTTCCATACCCATCTCCTGATCCTCTTCGATGTCCACACAAGCCAGCCGCCGATTCCCTGGCGAAACGATGGCGGCCTGGTGCGTCGTGGCGGCGGCGCTGCTGCTGAATCTCTATTGGCTGGCCCCGCAATTGTCGATCTCGCGCGCCGACCTCAACGACAACGTGCTGCACTACGGCCTGGCCAATCGCACAGTCCAGGCGATTGAGCAAGGCGAGAATCCGTTCGATCACTGGGTTTCGGGGTGGACGCTCGGCTATCCGGTGCCGCGCACCTACCAGCCGCTGGGTTCGTTTTCGGTGGCGGCGCTCTACCTGGCTTTGGGCAAGAGCGTCTCGTTGTTGACGCTGTTCGTATGGGTGCGCTTCGTGCTGGTGCTGCTGTTTCCGCTCACTGTCTATGGCGGCGCGCGGCTGATGGAGCTCGACCCGTTGCGCGCGGCCGGGGCCGCGTTGGCTGCGCCCCTGGTGGCCACCCATGGCCTCTATGGGCTCGAGCACGGCAGCTACGTCTGGCGCGGCAGCGGGCTCTACACCCAGGCCTGGGCAATGCACCTGCTGGTGCTGACGCTGGGTTTCGGCTATCGCGCATTTTCACGAGGCCGCGGCCGCACGCTCTGCGGCGCGCTGCTGGCACTCACTTTCCTGTTCCACTTCATCTACGGCTACATGGCGGCGCTGTCCTTGGTGCTGCTGGCGGCGCTCGATGTCGACCACACGCCGTGGCTGCGCCGCGCGGCGCGCCTGCTATGGATTGCGGCCGTGTCGATCGTGCTGACGGCGTCGTTTCTATTGCCGCTGTGGATCGACGAGCCGCTGATCAACCACAGCCGCTGGGAGCAGCCCTGGAAGTGGAACTCCTTCGGCTTTGTCGAAGTCGTTCGCCAACTGCTGACCGGTGGCCTGCTCGACTACGGGCGGCCGCCAGTGTTGACGCTGCTTGCGGCGGGCGCGGTGGCGCTATGGGGCCTGTCTCTGGGGAGCAAGGCGCTGGGGGGGGACCCGCGCTGGCGGCCCGCCGTCGCCGAGCGGTGTGCGTTAACCCGGACTCCCCGCGGCGCGCTCTCCTTCCTCGTCTCCGGCGCCGGTCTGTGGCTTTTTCTCTTCTGCGGGCGGCAGAGCTGGGGCGGGCTGTTCACGCTGCTGGGCGCGAACCAGGACGCGCCGCTGCACCGTCTGATCGGCGGCTTCCATATCTTCGCGATCCTGTTGTGCGGCGTCGCCCTCGGCAGCCTGTGGCACTGGTCCCGGCTCCGCGGCGGCCGGCGGGACCTGGCCGCCGCCGCCCTGGCCACGCTCGTCGTGCTGTCGCCGGCGCTCATCGAGCGCAACGCCTTTCTGGCCCAAGGGGCCGTGTGGGGCCGCCAGAATCTCGCCGCCAACGCCGCCGAGGCGCAGGACATCGAGCAAACCATGGCCGAAGTCAAAGCGCGGCCCGGGCGAACCTTCGCCGGGCTGGCCGGAGACTGGGGGCGCGACTACAAGGTCGGCTCGGTCCCCGTGTTCGGTCTGCTCGCCACCCATCGCGAGCCGGCGCTGGGGATGCTCTACCACGCCATGGCGCTGACCGCCGACATCACGGTGCGGTTCAACGAATGGCGGCCCGACCACTACCGGCTGTTCAACGTCAGTTCGGTGCTGGCGGAGCCCTCGCGCCGGGTGGCGAATTTCCTGGAGCCCGCCGGACACCACGGCCCCTTTCAGGTGTATCGGGCGCCGGGCGGCGGCTATTTCGACCTCGTGCGCGTGCCTTTTTCGGCGCGGGTCGACAAGCACACCTTCTACGACGTCACCGACCCCTGGCTGCAAAGCGACTGGGTTGCGAAGCGCCAGCACATCCGCCTGGACTTTGCCGCCGAATGCGTTGCCGGAACTGCCGCGTCTGTCCTCGACCGCAGCGCTGCCGGCGGTGCCGCCGGCGCTAGGGCCTGGGCGAGATTCGCGACGAAACCCGCGACGGGGAGGTCTATGCGGCCAAGGTGAGCGTCGCCCAGGACTGCTACCTGCTGTTCAAAATGACCTATCACCCCAACTGGCGCGTGCTAGTCAACGGTGAACCGCACGCAACCGTGGCGTTGACGCCGGGCATGTTGGGCGTAGCCGTGAACCCCGGCGAATATCGCATCGAATGCCGCTACGAGCCCGAGGTTTGGCGGACTCCGCTGCTGGCGGCGGGGCTGCTGGGCGGGCTACTGCTACTGCTCGGAGAACGCCGCGGCACGGCAGCCGCGTTCGAGGACAAAGGCTCCCGCTGGATTTCCGGCGGCTGGCAGGCGATTCCCGCGCCGGCGCGGCGGCGGCTGGCGGCCGCGGCCGGGCTGACGGCGCTGGCGCTGCCGGTCTGCCTGCCCTGGTTCACCCACCAAATGCTGCTGGGGCACGACTCCTACGAATATCTGCCGCGACTGGTCGAGTTCCACGAGAACATTCGCCACGGCATTCTGATGCCACGCTGGGCGCCGGATCTGAGCCTGGGCAACGGACAGCCCTTCTTCGTGTTCAACCCTCCCGTCCTCTACTACCTTGCCGAAGTCTGGCTGCTCGCCGGCTTGGATCCGCTGACGGCCCTCAACCTGACCTGCGCCCTGCTGGTTTTGGCGGCTGGGGTGTCGATGTACCTGCTCGGAAGGTTCTGGTTTGGGACCTGGGGAGGCTGGCTCGCGGCAGCGGCCTACCTTTACGCGCCGTATTTTCACGTCGACCTGTTCGTGCGCCACGCCCTGGCCGAGTTCGCGGCATTCCCGTTCTACCCGCTGGCGTTCTACGGATTCGCCCGCTACGGCCGCGACCGCGATCGCCGTTTCCTGCTGTTGGGCGCGGCGGCCTACGCGGCCGTGATCGGGGTGCACCATCCAGCGGCGTTCTTGTTCTCACCGCTGTTGCTGGCCTTCGTGTTGTTCCAGACGCTGCAGCAAAAGTCCTGGCGGCTGTTGGCGGCCCAACTCGGCGCGCTGGCTCTGGCGTTGGGCCTGGGCGCCAGCGTCTGGGTGCCGGGGGTGTTCGAGCGCGGCTACGTGAAGCTCGACCGTCTGCTCCAGGGCTACCTGCAGTACACCAACCACTTCGTCTACCTGCAGCAACTCTTCGAGACCAACTGGGGATATGGGATCTCGACGGCCGGTTACAACGACGGCATGTCGTTCTCGCTGGGCTGGAGCCAGGTGCTGCTGGCGGTGGTGGGATGGCTGGCGGTATCGCGTTGCCTCCAGGGGGACGAACGCCGCCGGCAGCGCCGCTTGCTGGGGTTCCTGAGCATCTGCTGCGGCGTGTTCGCCGTGCTGATGCTGGCCGGATCGGAGTGGTTCTGGACGACCCTGCCTTTGATGAAATACGTCGAGTTCCCGTGGCGGATGCTAGCCCCGGCGTCGTTCTGCCTGGCCCTGCTGGCGGGCGCTGCGGCACGGGGCCTGGCGCAACTGCGGACTTGGCGCGGGCCGGCCGCCGCGGCCGCGATGGGCCTGCTGATCCTGCCCAACCTCAGCCACATCGCGCCTGCCGGCAACCAGACGGTGGATCTGGACGCCTGGGCGCCGCAGCAGATCGCACGGCGCGGCGTCAGCGTCACTACCCGCAACGAATACGAGCCCGCCGCGGCGCTAGCCCCGATCTACCACGAGGAAACGATGCGGACCGTAGCCGGCCGGGCCGAGGGCGAGCTGATTCGCCGCTCCCCGGTGCATTGGTCCGGCCCGATTCATGCCGTAATGAATAGTACGCTCGACGTCTCGTGTTTCTTCTTTCCGGGCTGGCAAGCGTCCGTGGACGGCGTTGAAGCGCCCCTGGTGGCCGCCCCTGGCAGTGGATTGATACAACTGACGATTCCGGCCGGGCAGCGCCGCCTGGAGCTCCATTTCGGCCGCACCGCGGTGCGCGCGACCGCCGACGCCGTCAGCCTGCTGTCGCTGCTGATTTTCGCCGCGCTCTGGGTCCGTTCGAGGCGTCGGTCGCCCGGCAAATGGGCCGCCAGCAAGGCGAAAAACGTCGCTGCAGCCACGGAAGCCACAGAAGTGGAAGGCAAATACCAGAATTAGAGAACAAGCATTCTGGCAGGCGTTTTTCGTACCATTTTTTGGGTCTAAGGTCGGAGTTAGGGTTTTCAGCTTAAGAGACTTGGCGTATACTAGTCTACTGCGTTCGCTCACCGGTGTTTCGCCGGTGCCATAGTTCGTTAAGTTCCGGCGCGGATTTAACAATCCCCCCAAAATCCAAGCCTGAAAAAGGGTCTTTTCGGGAAGCGGCAAAGACGCCGTAAAGGGCCCTGGGCGGATGTGTGTCGAAGGGCGGGTTCGGGCGTGAACCCGTGGAGGAGCGGATGAAGTTGTCCATGGCTTGGAGGCTGGGTGTGGGGGCGTGCCTGCTGGCGGGGTTGATGACCGCGCCGGCGCTGGCGCAGGTCGGGGCGACGGGAGCTACGGGACCTGCCGGACCTACCGGACTTACCGGGAGCGACGGGAGCAATGGGCCCGCCAGGGACCTCAAGGCCTGACCGGGGCTAAGGGTCCCAAGGCGTCGCGGGGGCGCCGGGCGCCGCTGGCGCGGAGGGCGCCACGGGACCTCAGGGGCCCTGCCGGACCCCAGGGGGCCACCGGGTTGACCGGTGCGACCGGAGCGCAAGGCAGTCGCAGGGCCGTTGGCCGGCTGGACCGGTGGGCCCGGCTGGACCAGCGGGCGCGGTTGGACCTGCCGGCGCGGTCGGACCTGCCGGCGCCGTTGGGCCAGCCGGTGCCGTCGGGCCAGCCGGGGCTGTCGGCGCTATCGGGCCTATTGGCCCCCAGGGAGCACAAGGAATCCAAGGTTTGGTCGGGCCCACCGGGCCAATCGGCCCTGTCGGACCAATCGGGCCAACCGGCCCCCAGGGCATTCAAGGATTGGTGGGGCCGACGGGCGCCATAGGCCCCGTGGGTCCCGCCGGCACACAGGGAATCGAGGGCCTGCGAGGCCCCTCCGGCCCGCCGGGCCCGGAGGGAGCAACCGGGCCGCTGGGTCTGCAGGGGCCTGCCGGGCCGATCGGGCTGCGGGGCGGGGCCGGGCCCAGCGTGGAATCGATCGCTCTGATGCGCTGGTACGCCGCGGCGCAAACAGGCGCGCAGTTTTCGGTCGGCTCGCGGCCCAAGGCGCTGGCCTTCGACGGCGAAGACATCTGGGTCGCCAACGAGCTCGGCAACAACCTGACCCGCATTCGGGCCAGCGACGGGGCCGTCATCGAGACGGTGGGCGGAATCCCCTCGCCGATCGCGCTGGCCTTCGACGGCGACCACATCTGGGCGGCGAATTCGAACAGCAACACCGTCTCGAAGATCGCTGTCGACGAACAGATCCGGCCGCCGCGGGCGCGCACGGACTCGGGTTCGCGGATCGTCGGTGTCTACCCCGTAGGCGCCAATCCGACGGCGCTGGCGTTCGACGGAGCCCAGATCTGGGTGGCGAACTTCTCGGCTAACTCGATCACCAAGCTGCGCGCCAGCACCGGCGAACGGCTGGCTACGATCCCGGTCGGTTCCGGGCCCAACGCGCTGGCTTTCGACGGAGCGTTCATCTGGGTGACCAACCAGTTTGACGCCACGGTTTCAAAGGTTCGCGCGGTGGACGGCGCCGTGGTCGGGACCTACCCGGTGGGAGCCGAGCCTTCCGGCTTGGCCTTTGACGGCCAAACGATCTGGGTCACCAATCGCGCCGACAACTCGGTCGTTGCGCTGCGCGCCTCCGACGGCAACCGGCTGGGGGTGGCGACCGTGGGCAACCTGCCGACGGCGATCGCCTTCGACGGCGTGAACCTGTGGGTGGCCAACGCCGGCGACAACTCGGTGACCAAGCTGCGGGCCGTCGACGGCGCGAACCTGGGCACCTTCCAGGCAGGAGCGGTGCCGATTGCGCTGTCTTTCGACGGCGTCTACGTCTGGGTGGCCAACCAGGCCAGCAACACGTTGTCGAAACTGTGAGGCGGCAACGATGAGGCGCGCCGGGCCGCGGCGGTGTCTGGCCGGCTTCAACCCGGACGCACCTTGGGCCCGTTCGGAAGTTGGCTGCCTCCTGAGGTTGCCCGAGCGGGCGGCGGCGCCTGAATCCAAGGCGTGTTCAGCAACCCGCGGCCGAGTGTTCGCGAGCATACTCCCCCGGCCGCGGGCTTGGGCAATCCGTGCAATATCGTCGCGCGCTCGGTTGCGCGCCCATTACGGAGGCGCATACACTCGATAGACACCGCGCGCGGAAGAGTTGGATTGCCGCTTTGTGTTTGCGGCGGGAGCCGGCTCCAGCGCGCCCAGATGCACTCGGCGCCTTGCCGCGCAGTACCAGGGGCGGCGGAACCAGTGGCGCGTTCCGGCAAGCCTGAGGGCCAAGCGAATCTCAGACTGATGCGGCGGTTCTCATCCAACTTCGCGGCTACACTGCTGCTCGCCTTGTGCGCGGCGGTTCTTTCCGCGCAACAGCCCGCGACGCTCGGCATTGCAACCGACTCGCCGCTGGCGCCGGGGATGGTCGGCAGCCAATACCGGCAACCGCTGCAGGCCAGCGGCGGAACCCCGCCGGTGAGCTGGCGGATCTCGGGAGGCCAACTCCCACCCGGCCTGTCGTTGGACGCCGCTAGCGGGGTGATCGCAGGCGTCCCCACGACGCTGGGAACCTTCCCCTTTCAGGTCCGCGCCGACGACAGCGGCGGCCAGGTGGCCCAAAAGGCCTTTTCGATCACCATCGACCCGCAGGCCCTCACCATCACCAACAACGCGACGCTGCCGCGGGCGCGCGTCGGGGTCGACTACCTGACGCAGCTCAACGCCGCCGGCGGAATCCAGCCCTACGGCAACTGGCGGGTGACCGAAGGCTTGCTGCCGGCGGGAATCGTGCTGCAGGCCGGCGACGGGCAATTGAGCGGCTCGCCGACCGCGTTCGGCTCGTTCGCCTTCACCGTGCGCGTCGACGACGGCGCCTTCGAGAGCGCCTCGAAATCGTTCACGCTGGTGGTCGATCCCGGCGCGCTGACCATCCTCACCGCCTCGCCGCTTCCGCTAGGGACAGTGGGAACCGCCTACCAGCAGACGCTCGCGGCCTCTGGCGGTCCGACGCCGTTCCGGTGGCAGGCGCAGGACAGCCTGCCCCAGGGGCTGGCGCTGAACGCCGCGACCGGCGCGATCAGCGGCACCCCCGGCGCCGTGGGCGCGTTCCAGTTCGACGTCCAGGTCAGCGATGCCTCCGGCGCAACCGCCGTGCGACCGTTCGCGCTGACCATCGCCGACCCCCAGGCGACGATTTCGATCGAGGGCGACCCAGGCCCCGCCCAGCAGGGTCGCATCCGGCTGACCATGGCGACGGCTCATCCGTTTTCCATCGCCGGGCAGATCAGCCTGACCTTCGAGCCGGACGCCATTCATAACGGCAACGATGGCATGGTGCTGTTCTCCAACAACAGCAAGACCGTGCAATTCACCATTCCGGCGAACAGCGCCGAGGCGGAGTTCGCCCCCGGTGAGTTGAGCCTGCAAACCGGGACCACGGCCGGGCGTATCACGTTGAGCGTCACGGCGATGCAAGCCGGAAGCCAGGCCATCCCGCTGGCCTCGGCGGCGAAGTTGGTCATCTCGATCGAGCAGACGCCGCCGGTCATTACCGAAGCGGCCCTCAGCGGCCGCTCAGCGACCGGATTCACGCTGCAGATCAGCGGGTATGCGACACCCCGGGAAGTAACCCGCGCGGTGTTCCGATTCACACCGGTCTCCGGCCACACCTTGCAAAACACGCAGGCCACGGTGGATCTCACCGAACCGGCCAACACCTGGTACGAAGACCCCGAATCGGCAGCCACCGGCGGCTCGTTTGTCTACACGCAGCCGTTCACGATCCAGGGCGACCTCAGTGCAATTCAGTCGGTGGCCGTCACGCTGACCAATTCGCGCGGCGACTCGCAGCAGGCCACGGTAAGTTTTTGATTCTGTTGCGGAAACGACCGGCAGCGACAGGCTCCCAAAGGGGCGCGGAACGCAAAGCGCTAGACAGCGCGCAGGTCGAGCTGACCGGTTGCCGAACCGGAACGTTGCGATGTTCCCAGCGCAAGGCATAAGTCAGGCGCGGCACGCCTTGCGGCGATCGCCAGCAAGGCGGCTGGCAGAGCAGCCCCCGAGGCGCGTCCGCGGCGCAGCCAAGGCCCTTTCCGCGAAACAATACCGGCGAAGGAGCCATGAAACCACCCTTCGCCTGCACTGCGGCCATTTGCATATTGGACTAACTTGAAATAGCGTATTGGCGTATGGAGAAGCTGGGACGATATCAGGTCCAGCGCAAAGTGGAGGCAGCCGGCGGTCCGCTGTATGTGGGATCGGAGGCCAACGGTGGCCGTACGGCGGAATTGAGGCCGGTGCGGTTCACTGCCGGAGCTTCCTCCGACAAGCTGGCGAGCTCGTGGCGCAACCCCTATGACGAGGTTTGCGCGGCGGTAGCGTTGCAGCATCCCAACATCGCGGAAGTTTACGAAATCTTTCAACACGAGGGGCAGAGCTGGGTTGCCAGCGAGGTGGCGAGCGGCCAGAATCTGGCGGCGCGGTTGGCCGAAGGTACGCCGCTGGACGAGCCTGCCATTCTCGAACTGCTGCGGCAGACCGCCGACGCGCTGGACTACGCGCACGGCACGGGACTGCTGCACCGCGCCCTGCGGCCCGCCAATATCGAGTTCCCGGCCGGCGGCGCCGCCCGCGTTTACGAGTTCGGCCTGACGCAGTATTTTCTGGACGCGCCCGAAGCCGGCAACCCGGGGGACCGGGCCTACCTGGCGCCCGAGCTGATCCGCAATGAACGCCTCACCAACCGCTGCGACCAGTTTTCTCTCGCCGCGATCGCCTACGAAATGTTGACGGGCGAGGCGCCGTTTCAGGGCAGCGCGGAGCAGATTCGCTCCGCCATCGTCGAGCAGGACCCCCTGCCGGCCGACGGCCTGAACCCGGTGATCGGACCGGCGGCGGCCCGCGCCCTGGCGCGGGGGTTGGCGAAGCGCCCCGCAGAGCGCTACAGCAGTTGCCGCGAGTTCGTCGGGGCGCTGCAGCGGGCACTGGCGCTGGCGCCGGGATGGCGCACCGGGGACGCCGATCCGCTCCCCCCGGGGCCTGTCGAGGCGGCCCCAAACGGGCCCCAGCCGATCCGCGCGCAGGCCGATCGCTTGGTGGACGACCTCGTCGCCGAGCTCGCCAGCGGGCCCGAACAGCAGACCGGCGAGACGCACACCGCCGCCGCGGTAGAGAAGCCATCCACGCACCCGCTCCCCTCGCTCCCGGGCGGGCGCGGCGACAACGGCGCGCCGGCGAAATTACCCGTCCTGCGCAAGCACGACTGGCAGCTCGAACTGGCCGAGGACGACGGACCCGACTTTTCCTCCGGTGCCGGCCCCACGGCCGGTGGCCCCTCGGCCGGCGACGGCCCGCCAACCGGCCTCACCACAACCCGATCGACGGACGCCACGAAGGTCTTTATTCTGAGCGTGGCGACGGTGGTCATCGCGATCGCCGTGGTGGCGTGGCTTTATTTCGGCTATGGCTTGGGCAGAGGCGAGCCGGTAGCCAAGGCGGTTCCTGCCAGCCCGGCGGCGGCGCGCTTCGCGATCGCGACCGAGTCGATTCCGCCGGCCTCTCCGGGAACGGCCTACCGTCATCTGCTGGAGGCCTCCGGAGGCGCCCCACCGCTGGAGTGGCACGTGCAGCAAGGAGACCTCCCTCCCGGGCTGATGTTCGACGCCGCCAACGGCGTGATCGAGGGGATTCCGCGCGAAGTGGGGGACTATCCGGTGGTGGTGGCCGTCACCGACTCCGCGGGACTGCGGGCCACGCGATCGCTCGATCTGCGCGTGCAAATGGAGTTAGCGGTGCGCACGCGGGCATCTCTGCCCAGCGGCGTCGTTCGCCAGCTCTACCAGCAGGAGTTGCGTGCAGAAGGCGGCGCCAAGCCCTATTTCTGGGAATTGGCCGGCGGCGCTCTGCCCGCCGGAATGCAGTTGAACTCCGACGGGCTGCTCGTCGGCCGCCCCCAGAATGCCGGCGCCTTCCCGTTCCGGGCGCAGGTGACCGACGCTTCCAAGGCCGCGGCGGCGCAGGCCTTCACGCTGCGCGTCGGCGCCGGGTTGACGCTGCTGAGCGCCGCCGAGCTGCCTTCGAGCAGCGTCGGCAGCCCCTACGAGCACAGGCTCGCGGCCGGCGGAGGCTCGCCGCCCCTGCGCTGGTCGATCAGCGACGGCAGCCTGCCGCCGGGGATCGAGTTGGTGCGCTCCTCGGGCCTGCTGCGCGGCCAACCCGGCAGCGCGGGGCGTTTCGGCTTCGAGGTGATGGTGCAAGACAGCGCGCGCGCCAGCGCCGTGCAGTCGTTCCAACTCGAAGTGCAGTCGGCGTTGAAAATCGCGACAGCGGCTAACCTTCCCGACGCCAACCTGAACCGGGTGTATTCGAAACCGCTGGAGCTCGAGGGCGGCAACTGGCCTTATCGCTGGACTCTGGCCGGCGGTTCGCTGCCGCCGGGGCTGCAACTGGATGAATCGAGCGGCACGATCCGCGGCACGCCCTCGCTCGGCGGCAACTACACATTCGACATCCAGGTGCGCGACGCGTTTCGGGCCACCACCACGCAGCGCTTCCGGCTGGCGGTGACCACGATGCTCGAGATCCTCACGGCTTACGATTTGCCGGAGGCTTTGGGGTCGGGAATGTACTCGCAGACGCTGCGCGCCGGCGGCGGGCGCCCTCCCTACCTGTGGAAAATCGTCGAAGGGTCTTTGCCCAAGGATTTCACGCTCGACTCCACCAGCGGCGTGCTCAGTGGCGTTCCGACGGTTCGAGGCGAGTATCGCTTCACCGTCGAGGTTGGCGACGGGTTGGGGACCAAGGCCAACCGGCTGCTGCGCCTGAGCGTCGTTCCCGCGCTGCGCTTCAACGACCGCGGAACGCTGCCGGCGGCGATTTCGGGCGAGCACTACACGCAGGCGCTGGAGGTCAGCGGCGGCCAGCCGCCGAATTCGTGGACCGTCGCGGAAGGAGGGCTGCCCGACGGCGTAACGCTCGACGCGGCGACGGGCGTGGTGGAAGGCACGCCGCAAACCCCGGGCAAATACCGCTTCGCGGTGCAGGTCGCCGACGCCAAACAGGCCAGCGCGCGGCAGTTTTTCGAGCTGCAGGTCAAGCCGCCGGCGCCGGGCGAAATGGTCTGGCACGGCAACCTGGCCAAAGACGGCGTGCTGATCATCCAGGACGGCCGCTACGCCTCGGTGGGAACCGTAACCGGCGCGCTGCCGGGAGTACCGATCAAGATCGATCTCGAGCCCAAGGACGGGCTGACCGTGGTGACGGCCCCGGCGCGGGCTAACAACTGGAAGGTGCTGGTAATCAACGCCTCCCAGCCGCAGACCGAGATCATCATCCGCTGGTCCACCCTGTCAAGCCAGTAGGGCCCAATGACGCAAAGTGGCGCAGGCCTCCGGCCTGTGCAAACCGCCAAAGCCCACCACGAACTCCAACCGGAAGGGCGCATCCGCCCCGACTAGGCAATACCAGGAACCGGAAAGCGTCTGCAGCACTCTTCCACTTCGCTCTTGAGCGCCGCCAGTACCTCGCTGTCGTCATGTGAGCGCAGCGCCTGCACCATCCAGCCGGCAAGCTGCTTCATCTCGGCTTCCTTCATGCCGCGAGTGGTGGCCGCCGGCGTGCCCAGGCGGATACCGCTGGGCCGCAGCGGCGGGTTGGGATCGTCGGGAATCACCTGCTTGTTGGTAGTAATCGAGATGGCGTCGAGAGCCTCCTCGGCGACGCGGCCGTTGATGTCGAAGCTATTGACGCAGTCGATCACCATCATATGATTGTCGGTGCCGCCGGTGACCAGCTTGGCGCCCTCGGCGACAAGACTTTCCGCCAGCACTTTGGCGTTGACCAAGACCTGGCGGCAGTATTCGCGAAATGCGGGCTGCTGCGCCTTGCCCAGCGTGATCGCCACGCCGGCCACGGCGTTCATATGCGGCCCGCCCTGCAGCCCGGGAAACACGGACTTGTCGATCAGCTTGGCGTGCTCCTGCTTGCACAGGATCATGCCGCCGCGCGGCCCGCGCATCGACTTGTGCGTGGTCGTGGTGACGAAGTCGAAGCCAAAATCGCACGGATTGCGCATCGCGCCGCCGGCAATCAGGCCGCCGATATGGGAGACGTCGGCCATGGTCAGCGCACCGACCTCGTCGGCGATTTTCTTGAACTCGGCGTAGTCGTAGTCGCGCGGATACGATGAATACCCGCACAGGATCATGCGCGGCTTGGACTCCAGCGCCATGCGCCGCAGTTCGGCGAAGTCGATGCGGCCTTGCTTGTCGGGCTGCGTCTTATAGCGAATGAAGTTGTAGAACTTGCCCATGTGCGAGACTGGCGCGCCGTGGGTGAGGTGGCCGCCGTGCGACAACTCCATCGCCAGCACCGTGTCGCCGGGCTCCAGAAATGCCATGTAGACGGCTTGGTTCATCGGCGAGCCCGACAGCGGCTGCACATTAGCGTGGCCGCAGCGAAACAGTTGGCGGGCGCGGTCGCGGGCGATGGTTTCGATAACGTCGGTGTACTGCTGGCCGCCGTAATAGCGCCGCCCGGGGTAGCCTTCCGAATATTTATTGGTGAACACCGAACCCAGCGCCGCCAGCACTTCGGGATAGGTGTAGTTCTCCGAGGGAATCAACTCGATGCCGGCCTTCTGGCGTTTTTCTTCCCCGAGCAGGGCGTCGTAGATATCGGGGTCGGTCTGGCGCAGCAGCTCCCGGTAGGAGTCGAGCGAAGTGCCGGCCACGGCTTCTGACATGGTGTGTCTCCTTGATCCGCGTTGTGAGTGGACGTTGTCGACCGGGTTGTTGGACCGTCCCGGAGAGGGTTGGCACAAAAAAGCCCGGGCTTGTTGGAAACAGCAGCCCAGGCGAACGGCATTACCAAGGCTCCGCGCTCCCCTGTGGTGAACTCCACGTTTTCGCCAGTCACGCGGGCCTGTTCGTGATGTCTTCTCTTTTATACCTGTGCCGGTGGCGAGCTTGCAAGTTGCGATGCCACGATGGGCCCAGTCGGAGCGCGATTCGCGTCGGATTCGCCGCGGAGGAGGGGCGCTGTCGAGGCCAGAGTCTTCGATCCCGAAGGGCGCCGCGGATCGCAGGGGGCGTTTTCAGGGGGAAACGCGCAGCGGTCTGATATCATCAAACCTGTTGGAAGCGCGCCCCATTTGCCCCTGGCGCGAACGCCGCCCTTCCCCCAAAGCTCATGAAAACACTGCGGATCCTGCTGCTGCTGGCGGTTACAGCGATGCTGGCAGTGGTGGTGTCGGACTATTTCGGCACGCAGCGCGCCGGCTCGGCGGGCGCCGTGGCCGAACCCGACGAGATTCCCCGCAATCTCGATTCCAAGGCCAGCCGCTGGACCTGGTCGCAATCGTCCGCCAATGAACGCAAGGTGGAGATCCACGCCGCCACGGTGGAGCAGATTCGCGATACGACCCTGCTGCAGCTCAGTGGCGTCGAGCTGTTGATCTATCGCACCGATGCCGACAGCTACGACCGCATCGTCTGCGACAGCGCGCGGTTCGACGGCGAAACCCTTTACAGCGAGGACGAAGTGACCGTGCTGCTCGGCCTGGTGTCGGGCAAGAGCGACCAGCGCGGGGAGAAGCCCACCCAGATCCGCAGCACCGGCGTGACGTTCGCTAGCAAGACGGGCATCGCTTCCACCGACCGCTATACCGAATACGAGTTCGATGGGGGCATCGGCCACTCGGTGGGGTCGTTTTACGATTCGGTGCACCGCTACTTCCGGATGAATTCGCAGGCCTACGTCGAGCAGCACGCCTCGGCGCCGGGCCAGCCGCCGCTCAAGATTCGGGCTGGCCAGCTCACCTACTACGAGGTGGGCCAGCGCGTGGAACTCGACAACGGTGCCTCGCTCGAGCGCGGCGGACAGACTCTGGAGGCCGCCAACGCCATTGTCCAGCTCGACAAGGGCGTGATTCGCTCGATCACGGCGACCGACGCCCACGGCGAGGAGCGGCAGGAAGAGCGGGTGGTTCGCTTTGAGACGCCAAACCTGGATGCCCGCTATTCGCCGCTGCAGATCCTGGAGCACATCAGCGGGCAAGGGCCCTCGGTGATGACCTCGGAGTCGCCCGCCTCGGCCATCCAGGCGCACGGCAACCGCATCGACCTGCACTACGAAATACCCGAAGGCTCCGACGAAAGCGTGCTGCGCGAAATGTTCGTCCGCGATGCGGCGTCGCTGGAAGCCAAGCCCGGGCCGGCCTCGGCCGCCAAGAAGGGGCAGATCCGCCGGGTCAGCAGCGAAAGCCTGCACCTGCAGATGGACGACGCGGCCCAGAACATCGAATTTATCGAGACGCTGGAACGCGGGAGGCTCGATCTCATACCGGTCGAACCCGACGGCTCGGGCGATGTGCTCCAGGCCGCGCGCATCAAGATGTTCTACGCCGCGGGCAATCGCATGGACAAGCTGCAGGCCACCGGCAAGGTCGCCCTGGAGCGCCGTCCGCCCACACAAACTTCGCCGGCCGGCCGGAAATCCGAACCCCTGCACACGTTCAGCGACGGACTGCTCGGCCAGTTCGACGCGGCTTCGGGGGACCTGAGCGTACTGCGTCAATGGGCGAATTTCCGGTTTGAACAAGGCGAGCGCAGCGGGCGCGCCGAAGAAGCGCAGTTCGCAATGGCCGCGAACCAGATCGATCTGAAGAATCGGGCCGAGGTCTGGGACCTCAATAGCAGAACCGCGGCCGACCACCTCACCCTCGATCAGCAGTCGGGCGATTTCTCGGCGCAGGGCAGCGTCTCGTCGGTGTACCGGGAAAGCCCCGCCCACGCTGCGCCCGGTGCGGGCGGCGCGCAAAATGCGCCCGGCGGGGACCTGTTCACGCCCTCCGAGCCGCTCTACGCGACGGCGGACCGCATGGTGTCGAATCAGCGCAGCGGCGTGATCGAATATCACGGCAAGGCGCGGCTGTGGCAGGGAACCAATCGCATCGAGGCGGAACAGATTCGCATCGAACGGCATCAACAGAAGCTGGCCGCCCAGGGCAACGTGGTCAGCGTGATCGCCGAGAAGGACGAGAAACCGCCGGCGGGCTCGGGTCCAAGCCCGGCAACGCCGCTCGAGCCGCGCCCCCCGGTCGAGGTGCGCTCCGACGCCCTGCAATACGACGAGACGACGCGGCAGGTGCACTACGACGGGAATGTGGCGCTGCGGCGCGCTGCCCTGCGCGTGAAGGCAAACCAGCTCGACGCCTGGCTGGCGCCGCCGGAAACCACCGGCAACCGCCTCCAAAAAGCCATTGCCCAGGGAGCGGTCGAAATCGTCGAAACCGCGCCCATGCAGGGTCCGCCGCTGCGCAAGGGTTTCGGAGAGCGCGCACAGTTCTATCCCGGCGAAGACAAGGTCATTCTCGAAGGCGAGCCGGCGCAGGTGCGCAATGCGCGGCAGGACGCAACGCGCGGCTCGGAATTGACCTACTATCTCGGCGATGATAGGCTGCTGGTGCAGGGCAGCCCTCAAGAACGCTCCTACAGTCTGCGCCGCAAGAAAGAACCCTAGCCCCCGGCCGAACCGTATTCACCTATTCATGGGAATTCTGCGCACCGAAGAGTTGTCGAAGAACTACCGCGGCCGAACGGTGGTCAATCGGGTGTCCCTGTCCATCGAGCAAGGCGAGGTGGTGGGACTGCTGGGCCCCAACGGCGCCGGCAAGACGACTTCGTTCCGCATGGTGGTCGGACTGATCGGCCCCGATAGCGGCAAGGTCCTGCTGGACGATCGCGATATCACCAACCTGCCGATGTATGAGCGGGCGCGGCTGGGCATCAGCTATCTGCCGCAGGAAGCCTCGGTGTTCCGCAAGCTGACGGTCGAAGAAAATCTGATGGCGATCCTACAGACGCTCAAGATGCCGCGGCACACCCGGCGCGAGAAGCTGGAGTCGTTTATCTCCCGCATGGGGCTCGACAAGGTGCGCCACAGCCGCGCCGACGTGCTGTCGGGCGGCGAGCGCCGGCGCGTCGAGATCGCCCGCTCGCTGGTGATTTCGCCCAGTTTCCTGCTGCTCGACGAGCCGTTTTCGGGCATCGACCCCAAGCAGGTGCTGGAGCTGCAAAGGATTATCTTCGACCTGAAGGAATCGGGCATCGGCATCGTGATCACCGACCACAACGTGCGCGAGACGCTCAGCGTCACCGACCGCGCCTACATCATCCACAACGGCGAAGTGTTCCGCTCGGGCCCGCCCCAGGAACTCGAAGCCGACGCCGAGGTCCGCCGCGTTTACCTCGGCGAATCGTTCAGCTTTAACCCCACTGCCGCCGTGCGCGATTAACCCGCCATTCCCGCCACCGCGGAAACGCCCGGGGCGAAGCGAGCCTGGACAGTGGCGCGGGCCTCCTGGCCGGCTGCGTCGGCGTGCACGCCGATGTTCTCTTAGGGCCGCTAACTAAGGTCCCGGAACGTCCAAGCAGGCGGACGCAGCCGGCCGGAGGCCCGCGCCACTGCCATGCCCGCGCGGAACCGGCCAGCCGCCGCAGAGTGGGGCATCCTGACGCCGCGTCGAGGCCTCAAACGGCCGCAAAATCGACCTGTATGGCTAGAAAAAGGGCACTTGGTATACTAGTTGCTAGCGAAAAGGATTTAGGAACCCAGCGATGCTGATGCAGCAGAGGATCGGGCTCCGGCTGGCTCAGAAACCAGTCCTGACGCAAAGTCTGCGCCAGCTGGTTAAGCTTCTGGCACTGAATAAGTTAGAGCTCAAGGAAGAGATTGCCCAGGAGCTGGTCGCCAACCCCGTTCTGGAGACTTTGGCGGACGGCGACGCTGCCGCCGAAGTTGACGGCGTCTCCGAGGATGCCTGGGAAGGCGAGCGCAACGCCGAGCCGGCCGATCGAGAGGTCCTGGAAGCGGCCGGGCTGGCCTCCCGCAACGGGGACGCCAGTGGGGCCACCGCCGAGGCCGTAGCCGAGTCGGAAGCGCCTACCGACCCCTTCGATGAGATCGATCTGGGCTCGTATTTCGACGAGTACCTCGACCCCGGCTACCGCACGCCGCTGGGCGAGATCACCGACAAGCCTTCCTTCGAGACCTTCCTCTCCAAGAGTGTCACGCTCACCGACCATCTACTGTGGCAGTTGAGCCTTTCTCCGGCACCGGAGAAAGTCACCGAAGCCGCCGAATGCATCATCGGAAACCTGAACGAAGACGGCTATCTCACGTCAACTCTACAGGAGGTCGCCGACGCGGCCGGATCGGCGATGGCCGACGTGGAGCAGGCCCTCACATTGGTGCAGGAGTTCGACCCGCTGGGCGTGGCGGCCCGCGACCTTCGCGAGTGCCTGACCATCCAGTTGAGCTCGGTGAACGCCGAAGCCGGCGTCGCGGGCGAGATCCTGCGCGATTATTGGGAGCCGTTCCAGCGCGGCGATCTGCAGGCAATCAGCGCGGCGATGGGACGGCCCGAGCGCCATATCGAGACGGCGGCGGCGTTGATCAAGGATCTAGATCCGCGCCCGGGGCAGCGCTACAACGTCGCCAGCGCGCGGGCGGTGGAGCCCGATGTACAGTTCGTCAAAACACAAGACAGTTTTCAGGTGGTCTTGAACGAAGATGACATGCCGGAGCTGCGGTTGAACCGCCGCTACCGGCGGCTGCTGGAGCGGGGCCGGGCCAGCAAGGACGTGCGCAACTACATTAAGGAGCGCTACAACTCCGCGATCCAGCTATTGCGCAACATCGAACAGCGCCGGCAGACGATTCGCAGCGTGTGCGATTCGATCGTGACGCGCCAGGGTGGCTTTTTGGCGCATGGCATCGAGCATTTGCGGCCCATGATGATCAAGGAGGTCGCCGAGGAAATCGGCGTCCATCCTTCGACGGTGAGCCGCGCAGTCGCCAATAAGTACGCCCACACGCCGCACGGCGTCTACGAGTTGCGCTTTTTCTTTTCGGAAGGGGTGCAGGGGCCGTCGGGTAGTTCCATCCCGTTGATGCTGCTCAAGCGCAAGGTCAAGAGAATGATCGAAGAGGAAGACGCGACGCAGCCGTTGACCGACGATCAGATCAGCAAGATTCTGCGGGAGAGCGGCATCATGGTGACGCGGCGAACCGTGGCCAAGTATCGCGAAGATATGGGCATTCCTTCCACGCACCGACGCCGCCGCCGCAAGTAGACGGGTCGGGTGGAGAACCAAAATGCAGGTCCATTATACCGGCCGTAACGCCAATATCTCCGAACTCCAGAAACAGAAGCTGCAACGCAAATTCGACAAGGTGCACCGAATCCTGGGCCATAAGCACGGCTCGGAAGCGCACGTTGTCGTCAAACGCCAGCGTCATCTCTACGAGGCCGAGGTGACCTTGAACGCGCTGAGCCACACGCTGGTAGTGACCTCGGCGAGCGCGGACGGTTTCGTTTCGATGCTGGCTTGCGTCGACAAGCTCGAAAAGCAGGCGATCAAGAACAAGCACCGCATGATCGACGTGCGGCGCCCCGAGAGGCAGCGCGGCGAGCCGAGCCCGGCCACCGAGGCGGCGATCCATAAAGAGTCGAAGACCGACGGCGTGGCGAAGGCGGCGCTCGGCGACGGCAAACGGGTCGTTCATAGCAACTCGGTCGCCTCCAAGCCCTTGACCCTGGAAGGCGCGATCATGACCCTGGAGGAAGAGGATCGCGACCAGGTCACCTATCGCGACGCGGAAAGCGGCCTGCTGCACGTGCTGCTGCGCCGCCGCGACGGCAATCTGGAGCTCATCGAGGCCCACTGAAGACCAACGGTTCGGGCCCCCCAGCGCCGCGATGAAGCGAACGAAACCAACCGTTTCCGTGGAAAAGGAAGAGCTGCGGCCGCCGCGGCAGGCGGTGGAGGACCGCAGCCTTCCCAATCCGGTTCACGCGTCCAGCCCCGAGCTGGTCATCATCACCGGGTTGAGCGGATCGGGCAAGGGAACGGTCCTGCGCGTGTTCGAGGACCTCGGCTACTATGCCGTCGATAACCTGCCCATCGACCTGATCCCGACCTTCGCTTCGCTGTGCCGCGACTCACCGCAGATTTCGCGGGCCGCCCTGGTGGTGGACATTCGGGAAGGCGAGGCCCTGCGGCGATTCCCCGAAATGTTTCGCGAGCTGCAAACGGCCAATCGCGCGCTGCTGCTGTTTCTGGAGGCCAGCGACGAAGTGCTGCAGCGGCGCTATAGCGAGACGCGCCGGCCGCATCCGTTGGGAACGGGCGACACGGTGCTGGCGAATATCAGCGTCGAGCGCGACGCGTTGAGCGGCATTCAGCATCTGGCGGACCTGACCATCGATACGACGCAGCTCAACATTCACGAACTGCGGCGGGTGATCATCTCCCGCTTCAGCGTCTCGACCGAAGAGCCGGTGCTGCTGGTGACAGTGGGCAGTTTCGGCTTCAAGTACGGCGTGCCGACCGACAGCGACCTGGTGTTCGACGTCCGGTTTCTGCCGAATCCGAACTACGTGCCGGGCTGCAAGAATCTGACCGGCAAGCATCCTAAGGTGATCCAGTACATCCGGTCGTTTCCGCAGACGGGTGAGTTCATCGGGCGTGTTTCCGAGATGCTGATCTATCTGATGCCGCACTACGCACGCGAGGGAAAAAGCTACCTGACGATCAGTTTCGGCTGCACCGGCGGGCGGCACCGTTCGGTGATGATTGCGGAAGCGGTGGAAAAAAATCTGTCGGCCGCGGGCTGCAAAACATCCATCAAGCACCGCGATATCGAACGCTAGCGGCTCGGTGGCGGCGAGGCGCACGAAGGAAAATCGCGCCTCGAAACGAAACCAAATGCCTGCGTGGCCGTCTTTTCCTTAGCTGGCGTAGCTGGCGCGACGCTGGCGTTGGGCAACGCCCCTCAGACAGGCCGGCTGGCCACAGACACAGACGCCGCCCATGGACTGCACGGTTGTGGAGCGGAAAAGGAACAGAGAATGAGACGCCTATCGTGGCTTTTATTGGTATTGGCGACGGTCGCTTTCGCCGCGGCGCAGGACCAGCAGACCCCTTTTCGAAACGCTCCGCCGGAGGAATCCGCCGCGCTGCGCGCCCGCGTCGACGCCTTCTACGACCTGTTTCAAAAGAATCAGTTGCGAGAGGCCGAGGCATACGTGGCCGAGGACTCGAGGGACATGTTCTACAACGCCCCGAAGAACCGGATTTTCGCCTACGAGATCCGTAGCATGGAGTTCAATCCCGATCTCAACGAGGCGAAGGTGCTGGTGGCCGTCGAGACGCTGACCCCGTTGGGTAGCCAGCCCCTCAAGCAACCGCTGCAAAGCGACTGGCGGCGGATCAACGGCGAATGGTACCTGCACCTGAACGCGATGCAGAGCGGCGAAAGCTTTCAGTCACCGGCCGGGCCGATGCACTTCAGTCAGGCGACGGGAGCCGGCGGTACGCCTCCGGCCGCCTACAAGCCGCCGAACATGGCCTCGATGCAAACGATGTATGAGGTCAGCAATCGCAACCTGAAATTCACCACCGACGCCAAGGAAGTGCAGACGCAGAAGGTCACGGTGAAGAACAAATTTCAGGACCAACTCACCATCGACCGCCTGACCCGCGATTTCCCGGGCGTCGAGATCCATTTGGATTCCGAGGCGATTCCGAAGGGCGGTGAAACGACCATTTCGTTCACCTACGACCCCAAGGTGGCGCGCCTGATGGGCAACAAGCACTTCGATTTCGAGTTGATGCCAATCACCCAGCGCGTCCGGATCGTGTTGAGCTTCCGGTAGGACGTATCCGGATCCTGCGCGGCGCCCGGTAGGACGCATCCGGATCGTATTGAGGTTCGGGTTGGCCATCACCCTGGGGGCGGGGGGCGCGCTTACTCGAAGCCAGGACGGCCCGACCCAGGTGGGCCTGTCGCGAGCCATCGTCGGGTCCCTCTCCGGACCCATCGCTTCCGAGAGCAGGCCCACCGCAAACAGAGCCGCTGGCGGAAGCCTGCGGGCCGAACCGGCACAGGCACCCGGCGAAAAGCTGTCGCTCCCTTCCCGGTTGCCCTCGGCATCACGCCCCGCCGCATCGCGAAACGGCATCGCGCCACGCGCTGGCTGCCTTGGCCAACCTTTCGGCCGGCGTCACTCAGCAGCAAGACGCCCATCTCCGCAGCCGATAAAAAGTCGCCCCCACGCATCCAGCCAGCTCGGCCCGCGGGCTGCCGCCCGCGGCTCTGTCGCTTGAATGGTTGCGCACGGTGCGCTGCGCACCAGGCGGCAGCTGCTGAGTTCGCTTGAGGAAGCGGGTGGTACGCGTAGGTTGGGTGAGAAGGTCGCGCCTGGCCCCTGTGGATACAAGGGCCAGGCGATCCGTTTACGAAAGGCCGGCGACTTACTGCTCGCAGGCGACCGCGGTCTTGGTCTGCGGGCTGACCACATTGCCCACGCGGACATTCAACGCGACCGTGCCGCAGTAGTCACCCATGGGAATGCGTAGGTTGACCTGGTAGAGGCCCAGGAAGCCCGGCGCGTAGCCGCTGAACAGAATCGGCGCGCCCTTGTTGTCGACGCCCACGACCACCGGCAAGGTCATCAGCGGAATCACTCCCAGCGGAGCCGGCAGGCCGGTCGCGACCGCCGGATTTACTTGTCCGCCGCCGGTCAGGAACAGCGACACGGCCTCGCCGTGCTTGGCCGGATCGTCGGGCGTCACGAGCGCGCCGGTGTCGGCGTGGACCAGGGTCCCGACCGTCAAGTCGTCACTGAGAGCCGCGCCGAAGATGCCTGGCTGAGCCGGGTAGGAGACTACGCCCGAGATGGTCGTAATGCTGCCGTTGTTATCCACCTGGACGGAGGTCTGCGCGCCGGCCGGCACCTCAAACGGTACCTGGACACTGATTTGCTCACTGGGAGGGCCGGTGATCGAAATAATCGGCGCCTGGTT
Source organism: Terriglobia bacterium (assembly GCA_963824095.1). Taxonomy (GTDB): domain Bacteria; phylum Acidobacteriota; class Terriglobia; order Bryobacterales; family UBA6623; genus JBBDWJ01. The sequence continues at coordinate 1,307,924 of CAWGNS010000008.1, forward strand.
GCCTCCGATGCGTACCGTCGTGCCGCCGTAGGAGGTTTCTCCGCCGACGAGAACCGTGCCGTCGACCCCGTTGGACAGTCCGGTTCCGAAGATGGTGACCAGACTGCCCGGCACGACGCCGGGTTCAAACGAGGCCGCATTGACCACGCCCTGGCTGGTAAACACAGGCGGTTCTCCAACGGCGTTGAGCAGGAAGGACGTCGACAGGCTGTCGCCGGCCGAGGCGGTGATGGTGATGGTCCGGGTGACCTGGGACGGCGCGGAGGCTGCGAGCGCCGCCGACGCCACCAGTTCGGCCCGCACCCCGGCCTGGCCCGACGAGTCAGTGACCTGCTGCAGCGGATTGCCGCTGGTGGCGCCATCGAGCGAATGCAGCAGGATGTTCGACGGGCCGCTAAAGGTGACGGTCACACCCCGCGCAGGCTCGTTGTTCACCTCGTTGACGATCACCAGCAGAGGCTCCGAGAGAGTCCCCGCAGTGAGCGTCTGATTCTGGCCCGAAGATGTGGAAATCGATACGGGCTGCGGCGGAGAAGCATCAATCACAAAAGTCGTGGACAAGGTTCCGACACGGGCCTGGATGCGGATCGTGCCAGCCGTGTTGCCGATCAACACGCGCGCAGAGCCCGACGTGGCGGTCGAGGTCGGTACGACCTGGGCGTCGCCTTCCAGAACGGTCCAGGTGACCTGAGGGAACGGCACGAGCTGGTTCGATTCGTTGAATACCTGCACCTGCAGGGGGTTCGGGAGCTCGGAACCGAGCCGGCCGTTCTGACCGTCGCCCAGCTTCTCGAGGCGCTGCGGCTGGCCGCCGGTGGAGGTCACCGTAAAGCGAGCCGTGGGCAGCCCCGGAGAGCTTGCCTGGGCTTCGATGATCGCCGCGCCGGCGCCGGGTCCCAAGGTCACGTTCACCTTCTGGTCGGCGCCGGCGCCGGCCACCAGAAATTGTGGGTCAATGATGACAGGGGGGCCCGAAACCTGGCGCATGGTGACGCCGATACCGCCCTGCCCGATCAGTTGAAAGCCGCTGGTGTTGTTGATCCGGAAAACCAAGGGCTGCGGCAGTTTGGTCCCCGAGGGCGCCGTCTGCAGATCGCCGGAGCGTTTCTCGACGGCGAGCTTGGGCGCGATGGCGATGTTGTAGCTGAAATTTTCCTGGCCGAGTTCCAAGCCGAGCTCGGGCGCGGAAACGCTCACGTCAGCGAGCACGAATCCGAACTGCACGGCATTCTGCATGTTGCCAGCCAGCGTGGAGCTACAGGTCGTTGTCACGATTCCGGTGGTGTCCACCTCGACGGGCGTGTCACAGGCGGCGTAGGCGCTGGGCACGCGGATGTCGACGGGCGTGCCCGCCGGCAGCGGATTGCCTTTCAGATCGGTGGCGACCATGACCAGCGGCAGCGGAAACGGCCCGCCACGGGCGACGATCTGATCGTCGCCGCTGAGTTTCACCAGTCCAACCTGGGTGATGATGTTTACGGTCAACCCAACACCGGTAACACCGCCGGCGCTGGCGGTCACCGAAACGTGTTGGATGGGGTCGGGGCTGGCGGTCTGCTCGGCGGTAGGCGCGTCCAAGGCGACCTTACTGACCGAGGCGCTCAACGCCGCTTTAGCCGCATCGAGCACTTCGAGAGAGGGGACGGTCACGCGCACGGCGGCCACGCCGCGGCGGTTGGTCGTGACCACGTCGCTGGGCTCGAATTGCAGCGGCACCGAACCATCGACGCCGAACAGGATCGACTGCCCGACAACCGGCGAGCCGTCGGCGGACAGGGCCCGGACCGACAGTTCGACAGGCAGTTGCCTGCCGGGCGAGACGGATTGATTGTCGCCGCCGTTGACGGTGAGCTTCGCGGGCGGGCCGGCTACGGGGTCGAAGACAGTGGCGTGCGACGCGGGTGAAAGCGGGGCCACCACCGAATGGGTGACGGTGTTCGTCTCTAGCTCCACGCGGCTGACCCGGGCGTCGGCCGGCGACGAGGCGAACAGGAACCGGCGGTTGGGAGACAGGCTGAGTGAGGTCGCCGTCAGGCCGGCCAGGACGGGCGTGAGCGTCGGATTCTGCGGGTCGCTCAGATCGATCTTGACCAGGCCGGCGCCGGATTCCACCGCGTAGGCAGTGGTCTCGTTCACGGCCGTAATCTGCTGCAACTGCGTGCTGCCGATGTCGCCCAGGGCGCGCACCTTGCGGTCGTCGAGCCCGACCACCAGTGAGGTCACGTTGGGCGGCGAGCCGCCGTTTTCCACGAGCGCCAGCTTGGTGCCGGGCAGCAGTTGCAATCTCCCGCGAACAACGCTGAAGCTGCCCCAAGGGGCCGTGCTGAGCAGGCTGAGATCCTTGGCGTTGTATTGCTTCAGGCCGTTGGTCGAGACCGCCACCAGCCGGGACTCATCGTCCGTCAGGGCGATCGAAGTAACCGTCCCCACCGCGTCGCCGCTGATCGCGTTCGTGCGGGTCAGGTTTTCCAGGTCGATGAGTTGGATCGAATGTCCGGAGTTCGCCAGCACGTACGCCCGCGTCGACACGTTGTTCACCACGATGCTGGTAGGCGCGCCGCCCACCGGAATCGGCGAGCTGATCTCTTCGTCGGTGTCGACGCTAAACACGCGTACCAGACCGGCCGCCACCAGCAGGTATTTGCCGTCGGGCGTGATGATCGCATCCGAAGCGTTGGTGCCCAGGCTGATCGTCTTGGTCACGTTCAGGGTTACCGGGTCGACGACCGCGATGGTATCGGTTGCATTCTGCCGGATGACGTAGTATTTGGTGCCATCGGCCGTGGCGAGCACGGAAAAGGCCCCGGAGGGAAGATCGATCGACCCGGAGGGAGTGAGATCGGCGGCCTTGAGGACCGAGATCTGCGACGAGCCAGGTGAGAACAGGAAGAGACGGTCTTCGGCGTCAAGCTGGTGAACGTACGCCAGCAGCAGCCCGAAACACACGAACACGGTCCGGATCGAAAACATCAGAGTTCCTCTCTAAGGGACAGGGTGTACGGACGCGGAAAAGCCAGAGAGCGGGGCGTTACCGGATGATACCAAGTTTTAGGTCTCTGGAAAAGGCCCGCTGGTATTTCACGGGTTTGCGAGGGGCTGGGGGGTACACGGACGGCGCGGGCGGGCCTCCCTGTTTTGGCTAATGCGCCGGTGTCCGAATGCGGGGTCTCACCCTAGAGTCTCCGGTCGGCGAGTGGGATTGGGGCAAGCCAGCAGGGGAGCGAAACAGGGGAGACGGATGAGGAGGCTCGGCAAGGGTCTAACTCACCCGGAGGATTGCTTCCGGGAGGTTGCGGCCGAGGCACGGCATTCGATTTGGTCCATGAACGCAAGAAGAGGGGGACTCGGGCGAGCCCCCCTCCGTATCTTGCTAGAGACTTCAGCCTAGGACGGTGTTATTGAGCCAAACGCTCACCGAAACCATCCCAGACAAAGCCGTTGGCATCGTCGCTGTAGTGCCAATCACCGGCGTGGCGGGAAGAGCCATCGAACGGAATGATCAGCGCCAGATAGCCCTGGGCAATCGTCGGGATACCACCAAAGCCGTTGGTGATAAAGGCGAAGCCGTGGCCGTATTGGAATTCGCAGACGGCGATGATGTAGCCCTGGAATTCCGCCGCCTGGTCGATGCCCTGCGCCGGGTTGCCACCGGACAAGGTCCAGATCAACTGCTCGCCAGCGGCGATCACAGTCGAAGTGGCATCCGGCGGAGCCGCGCCACCACCGGTCGTGGTCCCGATGTGGTGGATCGTGCAGGAACCATCCTGAGGCTCGGAATTCATCAGCTGCCAATCATCCGAAGTGTTCGAGATGACCAAGCCGGTGTCAAAGCCGGACTGGTTGGTCACGAACGGGAACAGGATCGTCGTCGTACAACGAGAGATGGTGACGATCGTCTGCGGATCCGGATTGGTATCGATGAATCGTGGTTCAGGAGCCGACGTGCTGGCCTCGAGCACCGTGCTTACCGGCGCGAATGAGACCGAGACCTGGCCGCTGCCGACAGCCGGCAGATCATTGGCCGTGTCAGCCTCCCACGAAACATCGACGTTGAAGTCAACGCTTTCCAGGGCGGATGGATTGCTGTGGAGGACCTCATAGACGGCCACCCCGAATCCACCGGATAGCGAAACTTCCACACTGCCACTGGTCGGCGAAGACACCGTACCACCGGCACCATTGCCGTCCGTACCTTCAACCAACTGCAGGATCAGGTTGTTGGGCGCCACCAAGTTATCTACGCGGTAGGGAACGCTCAGCACCACACCCTGCGGGATGTTGAAGAAGCGGGCAATGAACCGGGTAGCCTGCGAAGCGCCGCCACCATTGTTCGAGCCTGGAGCAAAGTAACCCGACTCATCCTGGGTGTCGCCAGGAGCGGAGGTGGCTACGCCGAGGGTCTTGAAGGCCGTTGCGAACCCTTCTTCGAGTTGCACGGCAACCGTCGCGCTATCTTCGTCCACGCACTGCAGGCCGGCCACCGAGCCGTCCACGCTCGTCAGCAGTCCGAGCAGCGGAACCGCAACGTTCAGGACGTTGTTGGTGATCGGAGGCAGCGTTTCACCCGTGATCGAAACAAACGCAGTCACCTGGGTCGACGGGAAGGTCGCCTGACCAGGAACGCCGAGCTGCGAAGCGTTGGCGCGCATGGAGGTGATGCGGATGTTCGTGGTGTAGGGGAAACAACCGTCGGGGTTGTTGGTGAAGTCATCGGCTTCGGGATCCGCCGTCGGACCGCAGTAGCCGTTGGTGATCGCATTGGCGCCGTTGGGAGCGCCGGGGACCGGGAACTGAACCCCGTTCCACTCGACGCGGTTGGCGGCGGCCAACTGGCCGAACTGCGGGCGCTGGAAGCGCTCGTCCAGTCCGGTGCCACCGGCCGGGAAGGTCGGCGTCGCGGTCGGGTCGGTACCCGCCACGAAGGCGCCGCTGCCCAGGTCGATGGTGTTGTTGCCGTTGACGATCAGCACCGTATCGAGGACGTTCGCGCCGGCCCCGAAATTGATGTTGTTCGTCACATTGACGGCGGCCAGCGAAACGCTGATGTTCGTCGTCAAGTAGTTTCGGAAGGTGCCGCCAGCCGCCGGGGCCAAGTTGGTGCAGGTCAGGACGATGTCACCGACCAGTTCCGCAATGCCCTCAGCTCGCACCGTCACCGGCGTTGCGGTCGCAACGCACGAGATTGTACCCAGGGTCAGCGGGGCCTGGGCGCTGGCGGTGCTGATGCTCAACAGTGCCATCAGGGCCACCGTGAGCACGATCGAGCTCTTTTTCAAAGCTGCCATCTTTTGCTCTCCTCTAAATTCCACAAGAAGTTGAAAACCGGAAACCTGGCGCACAACTGCACGGCTCGAAATGCCCCCGCCGCTCAAAAAGGAATGGGCGTAATGGGAGTCGGAATTGGCAAACGATCAGGTAGGCAAACGAAGGGAACGGACAGACCGCCGGTCAAAGTCCAAACGGAACCCTCTGCTCTTCTTTGTCGAACCCACCTTCACAGAGCCGCGCAATAGATGCGCTGCCAGTCCACTAGTACCACACGGCTTCGTCGCACGTCAAGTGCGAACGACCGCTGGCCGAGGACCGATCTCCCCGCCATGATATCGGGTTATCCAGCCTCGCGCAACAGTTTTTTGCGGTACTGCGGAAGTTGCGGGCGAACAGCGTCAGGCGGGCTGCCAATGGGTCCCTGCGCGCCTTGAGCGGCGACTAGGGGCTTTTCCGCCGCCGGCTCAGGCCCGCGCCTGAGGCTGCCGGGCCGGCCGCGGTCACGCCGCACTCAGCGGATGATCTTGCGGAGCGAGCGCAGGCCGTTTTTGAGCTCCTCGCTGGCCGAGACAAACTCCGTCTCGTCGTAGATCACTCGCGGGGTCAGCATGACCACCAACTCGGTGCGCACCTTGCTCGTGCTGGTGCCCCCGAACAGGCCGCCTACGATCGGGATGTTCCCTAAGCCCGGCACGCGGCTGCGGCTAAAAAGCTCGCTCTCTTGAATGATTCCGGCGATGGCCACCGTGTCGCCGTCGCCGACAGTAATCTGCGTGCGGACGTTGCGGCGGTCGATGGTGGGCGACTGGATCGCGGCGCCGCTGCCGGGAGCCTGCGGGCTGCTGACTTCCTGCGTAATCTCCATGGTCACGATGCCCGACGCGTTCACGCGGGCGGTCAGCGACAGGGTGACGCCGGTCTGCACGTTGTTGATGGTGTTGGTAAATAGCGAGGAACCCTCGGACTGAGCCCCGCCAGCCAGCGCCTGCGAGGAAAGCGTCGGGACAGACTGGCCCACGGTGATGCTGGCCGCGATATTGTCGGTCGCAATCAGGGAGGGGGCTGAAATTACCCGCGTGCGTCCTTGAGACTGGCTGGCGCTCAGATACAGGGCTAGTTCCCGGGTATTGCCGACCAGGGCGCCGAGAGTGAGGTTCGCCGCTCCACCGATGTTGAAACCGCCCAGCGGCTTTCTCTCGGCCAGCGTGTTCCCTCCGTTGCGGCGCGCCAGAAACGCCTCCACGCCCGAAGACAGCGCCCCGGTCAGGGAGACTTCGTAGACCTTGGCTTGAATCAGGACCTGCCGCGGCGGGAAATCGAGCTGTTGGAGCGTCCGCTCGATGACTTCCCATTCCTGCTGGGTGCCCTGGACGACGATCAGGTTGTTGACCTGGTCAGCCACGATGCGGATGCCGCGCTCGGTGCTGCTCGTCGTACCGCTGGTCTGGCCCAGCAACTGGCCGGTCTGGTCGGTGGACTGCGACACGCCGCCGGAAGTGGCGACCTGCGGGGCCGGCGGCGCCTCGCTAGGAAGCCGGATCATGCCGCTGCCGCCCATGCCCATGCCGCCACCCATGCCCTGGCCGAATTGGCCGCCGCCCATGCCGCCGTAGCCGCCTCCATAACCGCCGCCAGCGCCGTAGCCGCCGCCGGCTCCATAGCCTCCGCCATAGCCGCCGCCATAGCCGCCCCCATAACCTCCTCCTCCGTATCCGCCCCCGTAGTCGCCAAAGCCGCCGTAGAGGCGCAGCAGGGTCGAAGCCAGGTTCGTGGCCAAACCATATTGCACGCGGTAGACGAAGTTCTTGACGCCTCCGACCGTTACGGTCTTGTCCAACTTCTTGACCCAGCTTTCCACCTCATCGAAGACGTTGGCGCTACCGCTGACGGCGAGCAGGGAATTGATGCGCTGTAAAGGGACGAAGCGAATGGCCGTCGCGTCCTCGGAAAGCGACAGCGCGGTGAAAATCTGATCGAGTTCCTGGGCAATCACACTGGCCAGGCCGTTTTTGATCTCAAACAGCCGCATGCGCTGCTCGCTGAGGTCCTCGGTGTCGAACATGGCGACCAACTCCATGGTGCGGCGCATGTTGCGGCTGTTATCGAGAATCAACAGGGTATTGGCCTTACCGATCGGCACTGTGCGGCCGCCCTCCCCAAGAAAAGGGGCCAGCACGGCCGCCACGTCGGAGGCGGTGGAATAGCGCAAGTGAATGATGTTGAGCACCATGCGCTCGTCTTCGGGGACCGGCTGACCGCCGGCCGCCTGCGGCGAGATGGGAAGCTTCTGGACGCCGTCCAGCGGCACGATGCGATACACGTTGCCGACCTTGACCGCGGCCAGCCCGTTCATGCGCAGGATCGTTTCAAACAGCGGGAACAGGTCCTGCTGATCGAGCGAGCCGTAGGTGCTGATGGTGACCGAGCCGTCGGGCGGCACCGCGGGATCGATCACGTAGTTGATCTTGAGCCGTTGCGCGAAGATATCGATGACCTCGAACAAGCTCACGCCGCGCCGCAAGCGGAAAGCGACACCGGCGCCACCCGTCGCGGCGGCTTCTTGAGGTTCGGTCGCGGCCGGTTCCGTGGCCGGTTCGGCGGCGGGCGGAGTGGCGGGCGCGGGCTGACTATCCGGGGCCTGCGCACCATCGGCGGCCGGTTGGGCGTCGGGGGCCGGCTGGCCCGGCGCGGGCTGGGCGGGGGCCGGCTGGGCGACCTGAGGCGCCGCGGGCGCTTGTTTCTGCGCGGGTTGCTGGCCGGCTTGCGGCGGGGCAGCGGCTTTCTGAGGAGCCGCGGCCTGCGGGCGAGCGGCCGGTTGCGCCAACACCAACGCCGGCACGCACCACAGCACGCTGGCGCCCACCAGGGCCCACAGGGTCGACGGAATGTGTCTCGGATAGCCGGTCACTACTTCACCTGTTTCCTTCCAACCAGGAACAACGAGCCAGGGCCGGAAAACCCGCTCTGGACGGCGCGCCCTTGCGGCCCCGGTTCCCCTTGCGGCCGTTCCCTGCGCGGATGTTTGCACCGCGCCCGCCCACCTCGCCGCGATTACCGCTTGTCGGGAGCCGCAGGCGGCGCTTCCTTCGCGGGGCGGGAAGTTTCGGCCGAACGCGTGCTTGTGGCGTGCTTGGTTGCGTGCTTCGTCGCTTGCCGTGGCGCCTGCGTCGTTGCGGGAGTTTGCGGCGGCTCCGCCTTGCTGCGAGCCAACAGCGCTTGTTCCTCGGAGGTCAAGTCCGATTTTTTCTTCTTCCAAACCTGACTTCCAAACGGCGTTTTACGGCGAAAGATCACCATTTCGCCGCGTTCTTCCGCCGAAACAAACGGATCGGCCGCAAAATCGGCGCGCGGCGGCGGCTGTTCCGACGTCGCCGCGACCGGGCCGAACGGGGTCTGCTTGGTGGCCGTGTCGGACGCGCCGGCGGTCTTGGCCGGTCTCGTCGTCTTGGCCGTCCGTTTCGATTTCCCCGCCGTGGCCGGGTGACGGGACGCCGGGGCGGCAGCCCCCTGCTTGTCGGCCGTGCCGTCCTTCGGAGTCTCGGCGGCCGCGCCGGACACCAGAGCGGTTGCCAGAAATACCGCGATCACATACTTGGTCACGTTGGTTCTCTCCTTGGGCCTTTCAGCCATCCTGCTCGCCGTCCCGATCCTCACAGGGCCGGCCCGCCGCCTCGCCCTACTTGGGCGCCTGCTGGGCGTCTTTGCGAACCCACCAGGACTGGTTGCCAAACGGCGTCGGATTCACGACCTTGCGGTAGCCTTCAAACTCGGTTCCAGCCGGAGAACTGTCTTTGGGGTCGGCGCGAAACACCCCGGGCCGGATTTCGTGGCCGATATTGAAGCGGCCACCGATACTCTTGCGGTTGTCGGCGGCCTGTTGGGCAGGGGCGGGCTCGGGCCGCGTCGCTGGACGGCGGCTGGCGGCCGCCCGGCGCGCCGCGGGGCTCGACGAGCCGCTCGATCCCGCCGACGAGCGCGAACCCGCGTGAGACCCTTTTTCCAACTCGGCCGCCAGACGATCCTGCGACACCTCGAACTCCTCGCTCTGCCACGACAGCTTCAGATTGTTGCCGGCAAAACCCAGGAACGTATATTCGCCGACCTTCTCGCCCACCTTCACCGGCTTGGGGTCGGACTTGGCATCGTCGGCCATCAAGGCGATAGGGCCCTCGCCGAAGTTCATCACGCCGCTCAGCACGGGCAGCGCCGGACGTTCGACGGTTTTGACCTCGGGAGCTTCGACTTCGACGACCGCGTTGCGGTCCGGATAAAACAGCAAGTGGTCGACGATCGGCAGGTACTCGGCTTGGCGAAGGCGCTCGGGCCCCTGCGGCGCCGGCAATGGCGGAGCCTGTTTGGCGGCGTCGAAGCGCTGCAGGATTTCATAACGCGAACGCGCCTGCTCGATGCGGCGGTCGAGTTCGAAGGCGCCGGCCACCAGCAAAGCCAGCAGCGCCGCGTTGAGCAACATCAGTTTCCGCTTCATAGCCCCGCCCCCGCGCCGGCCGTTTTCGGCTTGAGCTCCGGAGTCCTCGCGGCCGGCAGCAGTCCGGCGACGGTGAGGGTGACCCGCACACTCTTAGTGGCGGGGTTGGACGGCGCGATCTGGATGCGGCGCGTCGCCAGCAACTGGGGCGCGTTGGAAATCGCCGCCATCAGGTTGACGAACTGCTCAATGCCGCACTGGAAATTGACGTTGAGCGGCACCTGCGCGTAGTCTTCACTGTCAAGCTGCACGGCCCCAAACTGCGACGCCTCCATCGTGATGCCCTCGCCGGCCAACAGGTCGCCCACCACCTGGCGCATCTCGGCCTGAGCCAGCGCCGCCGTTTCGGATTTCAACAACCCCTGCTCGAGTACCGCGAGCTGGCGCTTGGCCGCGTCGAGCTCGGCCTCGGCCAGCGGCAACTGGCGGGCTTTCACCTCCGCCAGCAGCAGGCGCTGTTCGGCGGATTCGATCGAGCCGCCCGAGGCGTCGGAGGCGGCGCCCGGCTTGAAAATATCGAGCTGCAACAACGCGGCGATCGCCAGCGCCGCCAGCAGCAACACCACCGCGCGGCGGTCGCGAGACTGCAGTTGGGCCGCCATCAGTTGCGCTCCTCCGCCGCCGGCGGCTCGTCGCCGCCCACCGTGCTCAACGTGGCGCTCGCCTCGCCCGATGGCGCGGGTTGCGCTGGCGCCGGAGCACTCGGCGCCGCGGTATTCGCGGCCGGAGCCGCGGCGGCAGACGGAGCGGCCTTCTGGGGCGCATCGCCGGGCGGCCGCCGGCTTGCGGCGATCTGGAAGCGTTCCCCGTTATCGGTCTTGACTAGCGAGCTCGTAAACGATGCCTCGGTCAGATTGTTGGCGCCGCTGAGCACGCCCAGCAACGGAGCCGCGGCGGGCCCTTCGCCGACCAGTTGCGCGCCCTTGTCGTTGATCTCGAGACTCTGCAGATAGAACGCGTTGGGAATCAGCTCGGAGAGCTCGCGCAACAGCCGCAGATCGGATTCGGAGCGCTGTTGCGTGTGGCGCAGGTGCAACAGACGCCGCCGCGCGTGGCCGCTTTGCTGCTCGGTCTGCTCGACGTTGTGAACGATCTGTTCGAGGCGCGCCGACTCGCCTTGCAGCGCCGCCAAGTAGCGGCGGTCTTGAATCAAGGGGCGCACCGCAAAGGCAATCGCGAGCAAAACCAGCGCCACCGCCAACGCGGCCGTGGGGGCATACATCCAGCGGGAATCGGACTTGCGGTGTTCGGGCGGCAGCAGGTTAGCCTGCCAGCCCAGCCGCGGACAAGCCGATTCGAGGGCCACGGCATAGGCGGTGGTTTCGCGCCGCACGTCGAAGGCCGCGGGCGCTTCGATCGGCGCCGGCAGCAGTTCCGCCACCGAATGCAACTCGAAGGCGGCGGGGATTTCCTCGGCCGGCAATTCCGCTGCGGCTTCCGGCTGCGGTTCGTCCTGCGTATCGGCGTGCCTATCGGCGGGTCGTACCGGGTCGCCGCAAACTACTAGCTTCGCCGGCTCGGCGGGGTCCAACCGCAGCTCGGCGGCGGTTACCTGCAGGGCCTTGAGCGGTGACAACGAGGTCAGGTCGAACTGGGCGGTCCACAGCGGTCGCTCCTCGGCTTCGCCATAGACCTCGATCGAACCCTCCCGAAGCTGCGCGAACACGAAGGGACGCGGCGGAACGTCCCAGCGCACCCGCAGCGCCGCCGCCAGCGAGGCATCGGCCACCGTGAAGGCGGCCACCGCAATGCCGGCGGCCTCGAACAACTGCACATAGCCGTCGATGCGCGACTTTTCGGCGATCGCCACCGCCACCGGAAGCTGGCCTTTGCCCTCGCCGGGCTCGCGCAGCGGCGCGAAGGCGTGGTACACCTCGTCCTCGCCAAACGGGTGCAGTGCGTCCAACTGATAGCGCACCGCCGCGGCGAGTTCCTTGCGCGAGACCGGAGGCAGCAGCAGTTGCCGCACGATCATGTCCTCGCGAGGCAGCGCCACCGTCGCCGAGAGGTGCGTCAGGCCGAGGTCCTTCAGAAACGCCGCGTATTGAGAGCCCCAGTCCCGCGGCGGACGGTGGCGGAAACCTTCCAACCTTGTCTGGCCGAGCACCGAGACGCCCGCGGGGCGCGACTTGACCGCCACCACGGCGAGGTCTTCACCGCGGATCTCCAGGCCGCAACCGGTGCCCAATCGAAAGATGCGTTTCAGATTCATCCGATCCCAAACAGTGCGAGGCTAGTTGGCGATGTCGTACCAGCGGACGATTTCCCAGGGGACCTGCGCCGAAATTCCGTATTTAGCGACGGCGGCGACCGTACGGGTGGCGCGGCCGTTGGCGAGCCGCGCGGTGGACCGCAGCGTGTACGCGGTGGGCGAGCCGCCCAGCCCCAGCCGGATCACCGCGTCGCCCGCGGCCAGCCCGTCCATCCCCGGGTCTGCCGCCTTGAGCGGCCGCTGCCGCCGGATTTGCTCGATGGTGTCCACCAGGGGGCCGGGGAGTCCCGCGGCCAGCAAAAGCTCCCGCGATGCATAGTTGACGTTGACGGCGCTGCCCGGCTCAAAGGTCAAGTGGGGCTCGAGGCCGCCGATGTGGACCAACCTGCCGCGTTCTTCGCGGTAGGTTCCGTAAAAAATCGCCGGGGTCAGCCCTGGAACGTGCAGGAGCTCCTCCAACTGCAAATAAGACGCCCCACCGGCAGAGAAAGACGAACCGCCGTCGGAATTTCCGCCCGAGCGGGCCTGGACGATCTGGGCGGCCAGCGCCGTGGCGAGCTGTGGGTCGAGGTTGCAGACCGTAAACAGCCGCGCCAGAGCCTCGGGCGTCGCGCTACGCACGCTGAGCTTGCCGTTCTCGCCGATGATTTCGACCTCGACGGTGCCGCCGGGAAGGTTCAGGTAGAGAAAACGCTGCCCGGGCTCCAGGGGGTTCGGGAAGCGGCCCCTGCCGCCGATGCGCAGCATCGCCGACTCGATGCCCGCCTGTGCCAGAAAGTAAGCGCGCGTGGAATCGACGTTGAGGGCCGCGCGGTCGTATTCGGCGCGGACGCTTCTGGAGAGCGCGAAGGCGATGGCGGTCAAGGCCAGCGACAGCCACAGCACGGCTAGTAAAGCGCTGCCACGGCGTGGGTTACGCCGCGGGCCATGCTCGGGGCCACTGCCGCTGCGACCATGGGCATGGCGGCGCGGGCGGATCGAAAGTGGTTGCAGCGGGCTCATCGGGGCCTAACCGCCACCCAGCATCGACGAGCGCGCGCGGACCGGCGCGGTGATCGTTACCGGCAGCAGGCGTGCCTCCGCCGCGCGCGGCGTCATCTCAATGCGGATCGCGCCGGGGAAGCGGCTCAGCTCGTCCCATTGCGGCATCCACAGCGCCGTCTGGGCGCGGGTCCGGGGAGGTTTCAGGTACGAGAACCGGCAGGAGTCGAGTTCGTCGGCGATGATCAGCGACGTCGCCTGGCGCACGATCGGCGCAAACACCAGCCGAGGCGCCCCCGAGCGCAGGTCATGGTCGACGCCGGAAATCAGGCCCCCGAGCGAGGCGGGCCCGTTGTAGGGCAGCTCGTTCAGCAGGATGCGCCGCCCGCGGTCGGCGTCGTTGACCTGCAGCTCGACGATGCGCAAGCCGCCGCGGCGGCCTTCCCGCAGCGAATAGTCGGTCACGAAGCGCATCGCCTGCGGATCGCCCTGCAGAAACGCCGCCCTGGGCGCGCCGGGACCGTGCGCGGTCACGGGCACCAGCCCTTCCAACTCGGCATAGAGAATCTCGTTGGCCGTGGCGATGCGGCGGTCGAGCGTGAGATAGTTGCGCGCATCCTTCCAGGAGCCCGCCCCCATCGTCAACGCGGTCACCATCGCGGTCGCCAACAAGCCCATCAGGCTGACGGCGACCAGGATTTCGATGAGGGTCATTCCCAGTTGATCGGTTGATCGGTGGAGCGGTTGATCCGGGTTTTGTGCGTGTTTGGAGTTCGGTCGCTTTGTCCAGCACGCGCGCGCACTGCCGTGTCGATCCCGTGCCGGCAGGGGCTTCGACGATCGGCTGGCGGCGGATTTGCGCGCGAAATGCATCAGAGTGCTCGGTGTGCGTGTCGGAGCGTGATTCCGGATCAACCGATCAACCGATCAGCGGATCACCGACCTCCGGTATCCCTCGAAATCGACCGTCTTGCGGCGGCCCTCGGAGTTCCACCAGATCTGGAGCTGAATCCGCACCAGCATCGGTTGGCCGGCGCCGGGGTTCACGGGCAGATCGAACGGCTCGGCGTGGGCGGTCCAGCCGCTGGTCTTGTCGAAACTGCCGCCGAGATCGACGCCCACCGGCAGCGGGTCGCTGACCAGTAGCTCGCCCATCTGATGCCGCGCCAGCATCGCCGCCCGGTCGTACTCCTTCACACGCGCGGCGTTGGCCAGAGAGCCGCTGATCAACGACAGCAGGCCAATTACGGCAATCGCCATGATGGCGGTGGCGACGATGACTTCGAGCAGCGTAAAGCCGGCTTCGGGCGATGGGGCGGGCCGCTGGACCGCGGGGCCGGCGGGTCCGGCCAAAGCAACCCGGGGTTGAGACGCTGCAAGATACATCGGGGGAGAGCCGGCGACCTAACCGGAGAGACGCTTGAGGCCGGCAAAAAGTCGGAAAACGTCGGGCAGAAGGATGGGGCCGGATTCAGCGGGACGGCCCGTCGGTGGTCTCGGCCGGCTTCCAGTCCTCGGCGACGCCGGTGAAAACATTGATCGAAAGGCCGCGCGGGCCGCCGGTCTTGGCTTCGAGCAGCAGCCGGACCTGCGGCGGCGGGGCGCCCGGATAAAGCAGCCAGCTATGCTGGCCGGGCGGCTGGACGATCCGCACTCCGCCTTCGAAATCGAGCGTATCGCGCCAGCTCGCATCGACCGCCAGGGCGCGAAGCTGATTCGTCTTGGGGTCGGCGGTGACCTGCACCGCCTGCTGCCGGCGATCGGCTTGCACCCGCGCCTGGTGGAAAAACGTACCCGCGTGGTCGACCGCGGCGCGGAGCCGGAACCCGTCGAGCCCGGCCGTGAGCGTCGGGAAAGTGATCGAAACCATCAGCCCGATCAGGGCGACGACGACAAGCAGCTCGACCAGGGTCATGCCCGAGGCGGTTATTCGGTGGATTCGTTCCTCGGTTGATCGCCCGCGGAATCCTGGGGATCCGCGACGCGGCCCGAGAAGTGGCCAGGCGAATTGAGGGCGTTGGCCTTCCCATTCCCGGCCGAGTTGTCCTAGTCGAAGCATTTCAAGGGATTTCCGGCCATGGCGCGACCCATTGGTCCTGGGCCGGGCTACCTCGGACAAAGCGCGGCCTACATATCCACGAACAACGGCATATCCAGCGAACAACGGCCGATCTAGGGTTCGACGGCCCATCGGGCAGCGAGGGTCTTCGCAGACCGTCGTCACTTCCAGCTCAGGATGTCTTCGTTGTTTTCCTCGCCGCCGGGCTGGCCGTCGGCGCCGTAGCACATGACGTCGGGCTCGGGGCCGTGCTCGCCCGGGAACTTGTAGACGTAGGGGTGTCCCCAGGGATCGTTAGGGATGTCCTTGGCCAAAAACGGCCGCAGCGCTTGCAAGCCTTCCTCTTCGGTCGGGAAGCGGCCGTGCTCGATGTTGAAGCGCTGCAAGGCGGCGCTGAAGGCCTCGATCTGCGTCTTGGCGGCGGCGCGGCGGCCCTGGTCGAGCGCCGGCGCCAGCCGCTGGAAGGCGATCGCCGAGAACAGCGCAATGATCGAGATGACCACCAGCATCTCGATGAGCGTGATACCTCGGGTGCCTGAGGTGCGTCGCTGTCTGTGGCTCATGGGTAAGCTCCGTTTCCCGGTGATCGCTTTTCGGTTGATCGTTGATCGGTTCATCGGTTGATCCGCTGTCGTGTTCGGCAGCCGCTCGTGGGTCTAGTGGGCCGTTACTAGACCGTTACTGGGCTTTTAGTGGTTCGCGCCGATCGATTCGTTCAGGTGGCGCGTCAGGCCGCCTAGCAACGCGCCCACGCGGTCGGCTTTCTTTCTTAACAGCTCGTAGCTGTGAGAATCGTAGTAGCCCAGGTCGGCGGCCAGGCGCAACAAATACCTGGTTTCCTGCAAGGAGCCGTCGGAAATCCGACAGAACCTCAGCAACTCCTTCTTCGACCGTCTGCCAAATCCTTCCGCCAGATTCGCCGGAACGGAGATGGCGCTGCGCCGCGCCTGGGCGACAATGCCGAAAGTCTCCCGCCGGGGGAAACCATCGGTAGCTCGGTAGACAGCGAGCGTCAACTCATGGGCCGCTTGCCAAGCGTCCAGGTCCTCGTAAGTCCGCAAAAGCGTCATCGAGGCCTCCGAACCCAAAATACCGCAGGCCCAACCCCCGCGCCTAGTCCAAGCCCAACGCAGCCAAACCGCTCATCCCCGTCTCAACCGATGAACGATCAACCCAACAGCGGGCGAACGCCGTCACCCCGCCACCGAAAGTCGTCCAAGCCACCGGCATCCGGCTCAACCGATAAACCGAACAACGGCCCCTCACATCCCCAACTGGTTCACGCTGGTAATCGCCAACATGATGCTGAGGATCATGGCGCCGACGATGATTCCCATGATCAGAATCACGATCGGCTCGAACAGCGAGGTGAAGCGCTTGACGGCCTCCCGGGTATCCTTGTCATAGATGTCGGCCATGCGCTCGAACATACGGTCGAGATGGCCGGTCTCTTCGCCGACCGTCAGCAGATGGCCCGCCAGGGCCGGAAAGCGCCCAGTCTTGCGCAAGGGGGCGGCGATGCCTTCGCCGCGCTTGATGCCCTGGGCGACCGGGTCGAGCGCCTGCGACAGCATGCGATTGGTCAGAATGCCTTTGGTGATGCCGATCGACTGCACCAGCGGCACGCCGTTGGCGACCAACGTCGCCATGGCGCGCGCGAAACGCGCCGTGTCGGCCTTGAGCAGGGCAGTCCCCAGCAGCGGGACCCGCAACCGGAAACCATCCCAGGCCAAGCGGCCTTCGGGCGACCGAATGTAGAGCCGCAACGCTGTCACGCCGCCGAACAGCAGCACGAAGAAGATCCAGCCGAAGGCGCGCACGAAATCGCTGGTCGCCAGCAACATCTGCATCGGCACCGGCATGGCGATGTTGGAAGTCGTAAACGCTTCGGCAAAACGCGGGATGACGAACCGCAACAGCACGAAGATCGAACCCGAGCCGACCAGCGTCAACAGCGCGGGATAGGTCAGCGACGAGATGATGTAGCCGCGCAACTCGTCGCGCGAGCGCTCGAAATCGGCCAGACGGTCCATCACCAGCGGCAGGCTGCCGCTGACCTCGCCGGCGCGCACCATGCTGACGTAGAGCTCGGAGAAAACGCCTTCCTGCGCGGCCAGACTCTCGGCGAACGACTTGCCGCCGCGCAGCGCCTTGCTCAGATCGGCCAGCACATCGCGAAACTGCGGCCGTTCGCTGATTTCCGATGTAATCGTCAGCGCCCGGTCGAGCGGCACGCCGGCATTGAGCAGCGTGGCCATTTCCTGGGTAAAGTTCAGAACGTCGTGCGAGCGGCCCTTGCCAAACCGCGGCAACTTGAAGGTCAGCCCGCCCGGCCGCGCCGTTCCAATGAAGACCGGGGTCAGCCCCTGACGCCGCAGCTCGCGCGCCGCCGAACGGTCGTCGTTGACGCTGAGCGTGCCCGTCAGCGTTTTGCCGTCCGCCGCAAGCGCTTTGTAGTGGTAGGTGACCATTTCCGTTGTTCGGTTGATCGTTGATCGGTTGAGCTGTGGTTCAGTCGGTTCCTAGCATGGATCCGTGGAAGAGGGTTTCGGTAACTCCGAGTCCGACATCACTGCGCAGTCGGATCAACGGATCAACGATCAACCGAACAACCGCCTAGAACTCCTGCGTCACGCGAATCACTTCCTCGGCCGTGGTGACGCCGCGCTCGATCTTTTCCCAGCCGTCTTCGCGGAGGTTTTGCATGCCGTTCCGGCGGGCGGCGGCGGTCAGGTCGCCGGCGTCGGCGCCGCTCATGATCAGCTTGCGCAGCTCTTCGTTGAGCTCCATCATCTCGAAGATCGCGACGCGGCCGCGGTAGCCGCTGCCCATGCAGTTCTCGCAACCTGTCCCGCGCCAGGTCTGGATCCGCCTGCCGTCGGGCGCGGTGATGATTTCGTACTTGGCGCGGCACTCCGTGCAGATGCAGCGCACCAGCCGCTGCGCCAGGACAGCGACCACCGACGAGGTAATCAGGTAGTTCTCGACGCCCATATCGGTGAGGCGCGTGATGGCGCTCGGCGCGTCGTTGGTATGCAGCGTCGAAAAAACGAAGTGGCCGGTGAGGGCGGACCGGATGGCGATGTCGGCCGTCTCGCGATCGCGGATTTCACCCACCATGATCACGTCGGGGTCCTGGCGCACGATGTGGCGCAGGCCGGCGGCGAACGTCAGCCCGATCTGCGGGTTGACGTGGATCTGGTTGATGCCGTCCATCTGGTATTCGACCGGGTCCTCGATGGTGATGATTTTCTTTTCGGGGCCGTTGATGCGCTTCAGGGCCGAATAGAGCGTCGTCGATTTGCCGCTGCCGGTGGGGCCGGTGACCAGAAAAATGCCGTGCGGCAGTTGAGTGTAAAACTCCATCCGCCCCAGCATGTGTTCGTCGAAGCCCAGCCGGCCCAGATCGTAAAAGTCGCCGGCGCTGCGGTCGAGCAGGCGCATCACGACGCTTTCGCCGTAGAGCGTCGGCAGCGTCGAAACGCGCAGATCGACTTCGTGGCCCATCACCTTGATCTTGATGCGGCCGTCCTGCGGCAGGCGGCGTTCGGCGATGTTGAGCCGCGCCATCAGCTTGATGCGCGAGGTCACGGCGGCCTTCAACTCGCGCGGCGGCGGGGCCTGCTCGTGCAGCACGCCGTCGATGCGGAAGCGAATCCGGAAATCCTTCTCGAACGGCTCGATGTGAATGTCGCTCGAGCGGCGATCGAGCGCCTGCGAAATCATGGTATTGACCAGGCGAATCACCGGCGCCTCGCTGGCCATGTCGCGCAGGTGCTCGATGTCGGTGGCGTCTTCGCCCTCGGCGCGGACCACCGCGCCCTCCTCGCGCTTCTCTTCCTCGCCGTAGTAGCGGTCGAGCGCTTCGAGGATGTCGCGCTCGGCGGCCAGCGCGGTGCGAATCTCCAGAGCCGTGAAGCGGCGCACCGTGCCCAACGTCTCAAAGTCCAGCGGGTCGTTCATCGCCAGCGTCACGGTCGCGCCGTCGATCGCCACCGGCACGAACCGGAACTGGCGCATGTATTTGGCGCTGATGCGCTCCAGATCGATCGACTCGGCGGGAAAATCTTCGGCGGTGAGCAGCGGCACGCTGAGTTGCTCGCTGAGCGTCACAAGCACGTCGCGGGGCGCGACAAAACCCAGGTCCACCAGGATCCTGCCGATCTTATCGCCGCGCTCTTTTTGGAGCTCGAGCGCGCGGTCGAGATCGTCGGTGTCAAGCAGACCCTTCTGGATCAGTCGCTCTCCGAGCCGGCCGCCGGAAGGGCCTGCCGCGGCCGGAGTCTTGGTTGCCGTGCTGGTTGCCGGATTGGGGGTCAAGCTCACGTTAAATACCGCTGGTTTCGATGAGTCGAGGGAGGCAGGCCGCAAAGCGCCCGGGTGCCCGGGTTCAGTGCCGCGACCGCTTCGACGCTGCAAATCGCACGCTGGCCGGCCTCTGGCGGCGCATCGACGTCAGAAATAGCGCTCCTGGATCTGTGCTTTGAGTTCAGCCTTACTGAGGTTTCCGGCGGCGCCGGCCAACAGCGCGCTGCGCGGCGCCTGCACGACGTACTGCGAGGGCAGCCCGGTCAGGTCCTCCCAGTTGTAGTGAAACAGGGTGAATGCCAGGGCGACCTTTTCGCCTTCCGGCACCACGTTCAACTGCTTGGCGGCTTCCACCAGCATCGCGCGCGCCTGCTCGGTCAGATCTTCCAGCCGCTGGCGTTTGCGGACGTTGAGCTGGCGCTTCTGCTCGGCGCTATACGCCTTCTGGAAGGGGCTGACATCGCCCATCGGAACCAGGTTGACCTCGATGGTGAACACGGCCCCATAGCCTTCCAGATAAGTGCCGCGTGGACGCCACAGCACATACATCGTCGAGAGCACGTCGTTGGTGCTGAGCCGGTCGGACATGGCGTGCTCGACCGTGGCGAGCGAGTCGCGAACATCGGGCTTGGTGACCACCGGCTCGGCGGCCATGGTCACCGTCGCCAGTAGCGCGAGCAAAGCAATTCGGATGCGCATCACCTACCTCCCGAACGACGCCAGGGTATTGTTCATGTTGAGATCGACCTGGAGCTTGTCCCATTTGGCCTTTTGGATCTGGAAGTTTTCCTCGGAGGCCTGGCGCATCCGCTCGATCTCAGACCGCAGCTCGCCATGGGCACGCGCGCCTTCCGAGCGCACCAGCTCGGCGAGCGCTTCCTGGTTGCGGGCTTCGCTATCGCGGAGAATCTCGCTGACCTGGCGGACCTGCTCCGGGGTCAGCGTTTGGGCGGCCTGAGCCACCACCGGCTGTTGGACCTGAGCCGGCTGCCCGAATGCAAGCCGCCAGCCGTTTGAATCGCGGGTCAGCGTGGGCTGGGTCGCCCAGGCCCCGGCGAAAAACACCAGCAGGACCGCCGCCATGCCGAAAGCCAGCCGCGGCGCACCCTGCCAGACGCTCTGCCAGAGGCGGCGGCTGAGCGACGGCTCGAAAACCTTGTCGGAGACGAAGGCGATGCGGCGCGGCGGTTCTGCTTCGGGCAGGCTCAGCAGGGCCTGATGCGTGAGCCGGAGGCGTTCGACCTCCTCGCGGGCTTCCACCGATGTCGCCAGAAAGCGCTCCACCTCGGCCCGCTGCGGCGGCGTCAGCTCGTCGAGCACATAGTCGCGTAAATCATGTGGCGCATGAATCATGACGTCACCCCTTCGTTGTGGGACGGGCAATCGTGCCTGTCCCGAGTAGCCGGGCGCTTGGTCCACTCTCGCCGTCGAGAGTCGGCTCCGGGAAGCCGCGGCGGTCGGGCCGCGGGCTAGCCAGAGCGCCTACCCTACCGGCGCCAAGGTCTCTTTGAGCGCTTCCAACGCGCTGTAGAGCCTCGACTTAATCGTCGAAACGGGGGAATCGAGGATTTCCGCGATCTCGTGGAATTTGAAGCCCTGGTACACCTTCAGGACCACCACTTCCCGCTGGTCGGGCTTGAGACGCTCGAGCGCCGCCTGCACCGCTAACTGCAGTTCGGCGCGCCCCGGGGGGGCCGCCGCGGCAATCACGTCGCTCGCGGCCTCGGCGTCTTCGTCGTCGGCCCGAAAGCGATTGCGGCGGTGCAGCGACACCGCCTCGTTGCGGGCGATCCGAAAGATCCACTGAGGAAAGCGGTCTACTTCCTGGAGCCGGCCGAGTGCACGGTAGGCCTTCAGAAACGTCTCCTGGCACAGGTCCAAGGCGTCCTCGCGGTCGCGCAGCACCTGCAGCAGATAGTTGTAGACACGCTTCTCCCAGCGCGACACCAGGACGTTGTAGGCGTCCACATCACCCTGGCGCGCTCGTAGGATCAAATCGCGGTCTTCGACTTCGCGGAAGATCAATTTCCCGTTCCGCCTAACCAAGAGACGCCGCCCGGCTCCAAAAAGTCGAATCGGGGGGCAAAGGGGCTCGCGAATGCCGCCAGCCGGAGTTGCAAGGGGCTTAAAAGTACCGCCGGCGGCGGGTCAGGGCCGAACAGGGCCCACAGAACCATTGTATTTTCATATACTTATCGTAGGCAAACTCTTTTTTGCTATGCTGACAAAAAATACTGCCTGTCGTACGTCCTACATAGTGAGAAGATTGCTAGGACACTAAACTGCCAGTTGCTTCTCCTTGCGAACCCACAAGAGATTATATGTGGCGCGGGTGGTCGGCCCGCGCCACTTTTGTTTTTAGGCCCTCTCTCCGGCTCGGTTGACACCAGCCTGGCCACACCGCTAGATTCCAGAACATGCCTGCGGCAAGCCGTTTTCCGGGAAGCCACTTCCTGCGGAATCTCGTTCACGGCAGAAGCCTTATTTATCAATTAGTTAGAAGAGATTTTCGGCAGCGGTACGTGGGCTCGATCGCGGGCTGGGTTTGGGGCCTGATCCACCCGCTGGTGCTGATCGGCATCTACACCCTCGTTTTCTCCTATTTCCTCCAGGCGCGTGTACCCGAGGGTGCCGTAACAGACAACTATCCGCTGTTCCTGTTCGCCGGGATGCTGCCGTGGCTGCTGTTCTCGGAAACGTTGCAGCGCTCAGCCCCGGCGCTGGCCGACTACTCCAACCTGATCAAAAAGACGGTCTTTCCAGCCGAAATCGTGCCCCTGACGGTGTTTCTCTCGACCTTGCTGAGCCACCTGCTGGCGATGGCGTTGATGATAGTGGCGGTCGCCGTGTGGCTCAAGCAGTTCAGCGTCGCGGTGCTTGTTTTGCCGCTGGTGATGCTGCTGCTCGGCATGTTGACGGTGGGGCTGGCCTGGATCGCCTCGGGGCTGCACGTCTACCTGCGCGACACGGCGCAGGTGGTGGCTGTAGTTCTGATGGCCTGGTTTTGGGTCACCCCGATCTTCCTTGCCGAGGATTTTTTTCGGGGCAGGCTGCACATCCTGCTCGAACTCAACCCGCTGACCTATGCCGTTCGTGCCTACCGCGACACCTTGCTCGGCAACCGGCTGCCGCACGCCAGCGACCTGCTGATCCTGGCCGCCTTCGGGGTGGCGTCGTTTCTGGTGGGCGGATTGTTTTTTCGCTACACCAAACGCGGTTTCGCGGATGTGCTCTAGCCGTTGATCGTTGTTCGGCGATCGGTTGATCCGGGTTGGTGCGGGTTGCGGCCGGAGAGCGGTGACCCTGGCCGCGGGAAGAGCCGGATAGTTGAATTGGCTGCTAGATCAGCCGAAGATAAAGACTTGCTGCCGACGATCCATAAGGTGAGTTTCGCCGCATTGTTCCGGATTCGGTCCTCCGGTTCCCTGCCCATGTGGCATTGGTCCACTCCATTGAACCCGTTGCTGTCCGCCCCGCCCGCCGCGCCACAAGGCCTCATTCCCGGATTAACCGATCAGCCGATCCACCGACCAACCGGGGGCTCCCAATGACCTCCGTCTCGTTCCAGTCGGTGTCGAAGAGCTACCCGATCTACGAAGCTCCGGTGGACCGCCTCAAAGAGCTGCTGACATTGCAGCGCAGCCGCTACCACCAGGTGTTTTGGGCCCTGCGAGACGTGTCGTTCGAGGCGGCGAAGGGCAGCACGTTTTGCGTCATCGGCGAGAACGGCTCAGGCAAGAGCACGGCGCTGCAGCTTGTGGCCGGTATCTTTGCGCCGACCGAGGGGCAAGTCGAGGTCAACGGGCGAGTTTCGGCGTTGCTCGAGCTGGGGGCGGGGTTCAACCCCGAATTCAGTGGCCGCGACAACGTCTTCCTGAGCGCCGCGATCCACGGACTCTCGACCAAACAGATCGCGCAGCGCTTGCCCGAAATCGAGCAGTTCGCGGAAATCGGCGAGTTCATCGAGCAGCCGGTCAAGACCTACTCCTCGGGGATGCTGGTGCGGCTGGCGTTCGCGGTGGCGATTCACGTCGATCCCGACATCCTGCTGGTGGATGAAGCGCTCGCGGTGGGCGACTATTATTTCCGGCAGCGCTGCATGCGGAAAGTACAGGAGCTGCGGCAGCGCGAGGTGACGATCCTGTTCGTGTCGCACAGCATGGCCGACGTCAAAGAGATCGGCAGCGACGCGCTCTGGCTCGAAAACGGCCGCATGGTCGAGCTGGGCAAGCCCGATGCGGTGGTTCGAAAGTATCTTGCCCGCATGGTCGAGAAGGACGCCGAGTTTCTCAAGCGCAAGGGCGCCGCCGCGGCCCGTCCCGGCGAGCCGCCGCAAGCGGTGGTGGCGCCCGAAATCGTCGAGACGATTCCCAACGTCGACTTCCGCCACGGCAACCAGGGGGCCGAAATCATCGGCATCGCCGCGCTCGACGAAGACGGCCGCCAGGCGCGCCTGATCGAACCCCACCGCAGGCTGACCGTGCGCATCAGCGTGCGCGCGCGCCGGCCGCTCGACGAGCCCAACGTCGGGTTCATGCTGCGCAACCATCTGGGGATGGATTTCGCGGGCACCAACACGGCGCGCGAAGGTATTACCGTGCCGCCGATGGCCGCCGGCGACATCTTTACCGTGGACTTCCACCTCGACATCCCCGAACTCTATCCCGGGAACTTTTCGTTCTCGCCCGCCATTGCCAACGGCTCGCTCGAAGCCTACGAAATGTGCGACTGGATCGATAACGCGTTGACGCTGCCGATGGCGCGCGGCGACGGCGCGGTCTATGGTTATATTCACCTGCCCTGCCGCATCGACATCAACACCCCGCTGAGAAAGGCGCCGGCGGCGCCGCCGCCCGTATCGTCATGGAAAGGTTGATAGCCGCGCTCAAGAGCGCCGGCGAGCTGGTTTTCCTGCTGATTGCGGCGCCGTTCCTGTTGCCGCTGGTGTGGCTGGTTTTCCTGCTCTCCGATTGGCTGGAGGTGCTGCAGGGAAATCCCGTGCTGCCGTCCGACGAATGCCCCGCCGCGGGCGCGGCCAGCATCGTCATCCCCACCTGGAACGGCCGCCACCACCTCGAAGCCAACCTACCGTCGGTGCTGGCGGCGACGGCGGGCAACCCCGCGCACGAGGTGATCGTCGTCGACAACGGTTCCAACGACGGCACCGTGGAGTTCCTCGAGAAGCACTTTCCCGCGGTACGCGTGCTCGCTTTCGCGACCAATCTCGGCTTCGGCGGCGGCTCGAACGCCGGCTTCCGCGAGGCCCGCAACGACGTGGTCGTGCTGCTCAACAACGACATGCGCGTCGAGCCCGATTTCCTCGAGCCGTTGCTGGAAGGCTTCAGCGACCCGCGGGTGTTCGCGGTCACCGCGCAGATTTTTTTCTCCGACCCCGCCAAGCGCCGCGAAGAGACCGGCCTGGCGCACGGCCTATGGCTCAACGGCCGGCTGCATCTGCGCCACCTGATCGACGAACAGGTGGACCGGCTGTTTCCCACCTTCTACGCCGGCGGCGGCTCCACCGCCTACGACCGCCGCAAGTTTCTCGAGCTGGGCGGCTTCGATCGTCTGCTCGAGCCGTTCTATTACGAAGACACCGACCTCAGCTACATGGCCTGGAAGCGCGGCTGGGTGGTGCTCTACCAGCCGCACAGCGTCGTCTATCACGAGCATCGCGGCACCATCGGCAAGACCTTCAGCGCAGGATACATTCAAGCCATCATCGAACGCAATCAACTGCTGTTTCTGTGGAAGAACATCCACGAGAAAGGCCGCCTGGCCTCGAACCTGTTCTGGCTGTACGTCGGTTTTTGGATTCGGCTGCTGACGGGGCCCTCGCCGGCGCGGCCCGGAGTTCGCAGCACGCTGCGGGCAATCGGGCATCTGGGGCGCCTGTTGCACGCACGCCGGTTCGCGCACAAGCTTTCCGTCATCGACGACAGCGAAGCCTTTCGGCGGCCCCTGGGCGGCTATTTCCGCGATCGCTTCGGCGCGGTCGACCCGGCGCGCGAAAAGTTAAGCGTGCTGTTCGTCTCGCCGTATCCGATCGAGCCGCCGCTGCATGGCGGCGCGGTGTTCATGAATCAGACCGTGAGGCGGCTGGCGGCGCTCGCCGACGTGCATCTGCTTTGCCTGCTCGACGAAGAGGCCGACCTTGCGACCAACAGGCAGCTTGCGGCCATTTGTGCCAGCACCGAATTCATCGTGCGCTGGTACCCGTCGACCCTGGGCGTGGGTGGGTTGCTGCCGCATGCGGTCGAAGCGTTCTACAACGAAGAGTTTCGCTGGAAGCTGCACCGCACGATCCTGCTGCGCGACGTCGATGTCGTGCAGCTCGAATACACACAACTGGCAAGCTATTGGGCGGAGTTCTCGCAAGTCGCCACGTTCCTGTTCGAGCACGACGTCTACTTTCAGTCGGTGCGGCGCGCAATGGGCGGCGTCAGCGGCGCCAAGGAGTGGGCCGAGCACGTTTACGAGTACTTGCGGGCACTGCGCTTCGAGCGGCGCGTGGTGGGCCGCTTCGACGGCGTGCAAGTGTGTACCGCGGAGAGCCGGCGCTTTCTGGAATCCTATGTCTGGAATGGGGCGCGGATTCGGGAAGGGCTGCGCGCCGGGATCGATGTGGAGCGCTACCGCTACGTCGAGGACGGCCGAGAACCCGACAGTCTGCTGTTTGTCGGCAATTTCCGCCACCCGCCCAACACACAGGCTTTGGATTTTTTCATCGGGCAGATTCTACCCTTGATTCGCCGCGAACGTCCCGCGGCGCATCTGACGGTAATTGGCGCGCACGCGCCGCCGCGGCTGGCAGCGCAGCTCGAGCGGCCCGGAGTGACGTTCCTCGGGCCGGTGGACGATATTCGCGAGCCGCTCAGCCGCCACGCCGTGTTTGTCTGCCCGATCCTGAGCGGATCGGGAGTGCGGGTGAAGCTGCTGGAGGCTTTCGCGGCGGGGATTCCGGCGGTTTCGACGCCGCTGGGGGCCGAAGGCCTGCTGGAGCACGGGACCGATTTCCTCTCCGTTGCCGACACGGCGCCGGAGTTCGCGAACGCGGTTGTGGAGTTACTGGCCGATCCCCCCAAAGCGCGCGAGCTGGCGCGGCGCGCGCGGCGGGAAGTCGAACAGCACTGGGACATGCGCGTGCTCACCGAGCGCCTCGAGCAGCACTATCGGGAAACGCTGCGTCTCAAGCAAAGCGGCCGGAGCACTCTGAAGGGTGGCGCGATCGAACTGGCTGCCCCGCCAGCGGAAGTGTCCACGAAGGCCAAGCAAGGCTGAAGCCGTGGCGTTGGTCTCAAGACCGACTTGGCCAACCAGGGTAGAGACAGGCGCTCCCGCCTGTCTCCGCGGCAGCCGTGTCTGTTTCGCCCAAGCCAGGATTGTCGAGCCGGGAGGGCCGCAGCTTCGCCGCGGCCGACAGGCGGGAGCGCCTGTCTCTACCTCCGGAAAAATCCAAACCGGTACGTCGGCCCGAAGGTCGACGCTGCCGGCCGAAGGTCCGCGCCACCGGTCGATGGCTGTTTTAGTCGTGGGTGGGAGCTGACTTCTTGAGCCGCTCGACGATGTCTCTGGCCTGGCGATGCAGATCTTTGGGCCGGTAGTCTTTCTGGTCGATGAAGGTGGACCACAGGACTTTGCGCGAGGCGGCATGCACGAGAAAGACCGTGCCTTCGGGCCGCGCGATCGCCCGATTGGCCGGGCGCGGCGGTTCCAACCCCTCTTCGACGCTGCCGCCGTCGGTCGCCGAAGTCGCGGTTGTTCCTTCCGTCTTGCCGGCCTTGCCGCTGTCCGCGGCAAACACCTCGTCCAGCGCTTTGAGGAAGGGCGCATCGATGCGCTCGGTGATGATGGCGTCGGCGAGCTTGGGGTCGACCACTACTTGAAACAGCCGCTCGTCCGAGAGTTGCTCCGCCAGATACTGATCCAGCGAGTGGTGCATCGGCCAGAAGTAGACGGTCTTGACGTTTTCGAGCGAGGGGGAGGCGACCACGGACTGCGCCGCGGACCGCGCCGCGAAAGGCGAAGTCCCGGCCAGCCCGAGCGCGGCCATCGCAAAGACGATTATGGATTGACGCACGCCTGAATTATAGCAACCGGCCCGCGCAACCCACCGCCGGCGGTGTGATGAAACCGGAGGCCGGAGTGAAGTACTATCGGGGTCTGACGGTTCGCGTCAGGCCGGTTGGCCACGCACAAGACGGCGGGTTCCCACGCCCAGGCCCCTGCCTTTGTTCGCCGCGTTCTCGCCGTTTTCCCGGCGCGACGGGCGGGAGTTTTCGTCCCCAGAAAATTGATTCTATTCAGCGGCTGGGTTTTGCCCGGGCAACACAGACAAGATTGTCTGTGCCACTTCGATGTACAAGGGTCACAGTATCACCGCCATCATTCCCTGCCTCAACGAGGAACAGGGCGTCGACGAAGTACTTTCGCGCATGCCCGACTACATCGATGAGGTGATCGTGGTCGACAACGGCTCGACCGACCGTACGCCCCACGTAGCCCGCGCGCGAGGGGCAAAGGTGATTCGCGAAGATATTCGCGGCTACGGCCGGGCTTACAAGAAGGGCTTCAGCCACGCCACCGGCGATATCATCGTGACGCTCGACGGCGATCACTCCTATCCGGTCGATGCGATCTCGTATCTGCTCGAAGCGTTCCTGCATCTGCCGGTCGATTTCTTGAATGCCTCCCGCTTCCCGGTGCGCGACAGTTCGGCGATGAGCTTCAAGCACAAGATCGGCAACCTGATTCTGTCGGCAACGATGTCGCTGCTGTTTTTCCGTTGGGTACGCGACTCGCAGTCGGGGATGTGGGTGTTCCGGCGCTCGATCCTGGAGCAGATCCGGCTCGACTCCGACGGCATGGCGTTTTCGGAGGAGATCAAGGTCGAGGCGATCAAGAACCCGCGCATCCGCTTCGACGAGATACCGGTGATGTATACCTCGCGGCTGGGGGAAATCAAGCTCAACCCCTGGCGGGACGGCATCCAGAACCTGCTGTTTTTGTTCCGGAAACGGCTGCAGTTTTGAGGCCGGCGATGGGGTTGCTGAGCATGGGTTTGCGTAGGATGAGGGAGAGACCGAACCGTTCCCCAGCGTCACCTCATGACCAAAGTTGAACGCTACACCGTTTACGATCCGTTCGCCGCGATCTACGACCGCCATTGGGGGTCGATGTTTCTCGATGGCGCGCGCCAGGGGATCCACGACCTGTTCCTGCCGCTGCTCGCTCCCAAGTCGCGGATTCTCGACCTGTGCTGCGGGACCGGGCAACTGGCGCACTGGTTGAGCGGCTGCGGGTTTCGCGTGACCGGGCTCGACGGCTCGAGCGAGATGATTCGGCACGCCCGGCGGAATGCCCCGCGCGGGGATTTCGTGGTCGAGGACGCCCGCGCGTTCCACGTTCCCGGAGCGTTTGACGCGGTTGTCTCGCTGTTCGACAGCTTGAACCACATCCCCGACGAAGACGGCCTGCTGCGGGTCTTTGCGAACGTCTACGAGGCGCTCGCCGAGGGCGGGCTGTTCTTTTTCGACATGAACATGGACGAGGGCTTCCGCTGCTCGTGGAACGAGCAGTTCAGCGGCGTCGAGCGCGAGCAGGTGTTCATCACTCGCGCGCAGTACAACCCCAAGACCAGGATCGGCAAGACGCTGGTGACGCTGTTTCATCCCCAAGGCAGGGCGTGGCGGCGCGAGGATCTCCAGATCGTCGAATATTGCTACGACAGGGAAGTCATCCAAGCATTGCTGCGCAAGGCGGGTTTTGGCGAGGTCGTGGTCTACGACGGATCGTTGGATCTGGGCATGGCGGCCGGCGACGGGCGGTTGTTTTTTCTCACCGCGAAGGGCGAGCTGCCGAAGGTGCTGCAGGCGAGCACGCGCCAAGACGATCCGGAAGAGGCGTAGCTCCACTCGTCGAAACGGGGGCCCAGCCTCGGGCGCGAGCCTGCGGAGCAGGACCACCGGAATCAGAGCCGCTGGCGGGAGCCTGCGGGCCGAAGCGGCATGCGGCCGGGGAAACGCTTGGTTGCGATTTGTAGCGCTTCTCCCCACGCTTCGCGGTGACTCCGGCCCGCGGGCTTCCGCCCGCGGCTCTATTGTCTCGGTTCGCGGCGACGGTAGGTAGGGGTGGGGTGGCGTGCCGGAAGATGCTGTCGAATGGAACAACACGCTGGCGGTGAAAAGGGCCTTGGCCTTGATCCGCCCTCGGCCGGGAAAAAAGGTCGTGACGGCAAAAAAGAAAGGGCGCGAAGTTTCGCGCCCTTTCCATTGCACTCTAGGTTTTCGTGAATCGACGCGCACAGGCAAGATTGCCTGTGCCTCGTCAGCTACGCCGGCGACGGCGAACCGCCTTCCGACAAGCCCGGCACGCGCTTCGGCGTATCGGGCCGCAAGACTTCCTGCGGCCGGCCGCCGTCATCGGCCTCGGGCGCGGTGGGCAGCGCCGGCAACTCGCGGCCGTCGAGCAGCGCTTTCACGTCCTCGCCGTCGAGAACTTCGCGCTCGAGCAGCGCCTCGGCGATACGGACCAGGGCATCCGAGTTCTCGGTAATCAGGTGCTTGGCCTGCTCGTAGGCGCCCTTCACGAAATTGCTCACTTCGGCGTCGATGCGGATCGCGGTCGCCTCGCTGTAGTCGCGGTGCTGCGCGATCTCGCGGCCCAGGAAGATCTGCTCTTCCTTCTTGCCGAAGGTCAGCGGGCCCATCGAGCTCATGCCCCACTCGCAGACCATCTGGCGGGCCAGCTCGGTCGATTGCTCGATGTCGTTGCCGGCGCCGGTGGTCATGTGGTCGAGGAACAGTTCCTCGGCGATGCGGCCGCCCATCAGAATCGTCAGCCGCGACGTCAGATAGTCGCGCGTATAGGTGTGCTTGTCGTCGAGCGGCAACTGCATGGTGACGCCCAGCGCCTGACCGCGTGGAATGATGGTGACCTTGTGGACCGGGTCGGAATGCGGCATCAACGCCGCCACCAGAGCGTGCCCGGCCTCGTGATAAGCGGTGTTGCGCTTCTCTTCGTCGGTGAGGATCATCGAGCGCCGCTCGGCGCCCATCATCACCTTGTCTTTGGCCAACTCAAAGTCGTTCATGGTGACGACTTTGCGGTTCTGGCGGGCGGCGAACAGCGCCGCCTCGTTGCACAGGTTGGCCAGGTCGGCCCCCGAAAAGCCCGGGGTGCCACGCGCGACGATGCTCAGGTTGACGTCGTTGGCGAGCGGAATCTTGCGGGTATGGACGCGCAGAATGCCCTCGCGGCCGCGTACGTCGGGCCGGTTGACCACCACGCGGCGGTCGAAGCGGCCGGGCCGCAGCAAGGCGGGGTCGAGCACGTCGGGGCGGTTGGTCGCCGCCACCAGGATGACGCCTTCGTTCGAATCGAAGCCATCCATCTCGACCAGCAACTGGTTGAGGGTCTGCTCGCGCTCGTCGTGGCCGCCGCCCAGACCGGCGCCGCGGTGACGTCCGACGGCGTCGATCTCGTCGATGAAGATGATGCAGGGAGCGCTCTTTTTGCCCTGCTCAAACAGGTCGCGGACGCGGCTGGCGCCCACGCCGACAAACATTTCGACGAAATCCGAACCCGAGATCGAGAAAAACGGCACGTTGGCTTCGCCGGCGATGGCCCGCGCCAGCAGGGTCTTGCCCGTGCCGGGAGGTCCAACCAGCAGCACCCCCTTGGGGATGCGTCCGCCGAGCTTCTGGAACTTCTGGGGCTCGCGCAGGAATTCGATGATCTCGTGGAGTTCTTCCTTGGCCTCGTCAACGCCCGCGACGTCTTTAAACGTCACCTTCTTCTGCTGACTGGTGAGCAGCCGGGCGCGGCTCTTGCCGAAGCTGAGGGCTTTGTTGCCGCCCGCCTGCATCTGCCGCATCATGAAGATCCAGAAAACGATCAGCAGGATGAACGGCGAGGCGTTGATCAGGAAGCTCAGCCAGGCCGGAGTGGACGACTGCTTGAAATCGACGGTGACGCCGGCTTCCTGCATCGTGTCGATGATGGCGGGGTAGTCGGGCGGCAGCGTCGTCCGCAAGGGCTCGCCGCTGCGCAATTCGCCTTCGACTTCGATGCCGTTGCTGATGACAACGCTCTTGACGTTGCCGGCCTTCACCTTCTGGTAGAAGTCCGAATAGGTGAGCTGTGCGGGCTTGGGAGCGCTGCCGGTCTGCACGACCCGCCACAAGAGAATGGCCGTGCACAGCATCACGACCCAAAAGATCGCTGTTTTGACCGTGGAATTCACAGGGCTGCTAACCTCCGGCCCCAGACTGTCGCGCTCAATTGCTGACGGGGCCCCCTAAGTCTATAGACGCCGCACCTACGCTAAGATTTCCAAGTTTTTCTGGTCCCCGGACCAAAACGCCGTGATCTCCAGGACAGTCCGGCTCTCCGGATTGGCGGCGTACTGTTGGGCAGGGCCGAATTCGTGCGCCCAAACCACGACTTCCCCGGCCTCAGCGACGTTGGAAAAGCGGGGAAGTTCGGATCGGTACGACCGGGACACGCGGGCCGTGATCACCGGCCAGTCTTTGCGGTCCCACGCCGCGATTCTGCGTTCCTGGAATAGCGATTTGAGCTTCTTGGGCCCCTTGCGACCACAGGGCTGGTAGCGATCTCCCGGCTGCCAGTTGCGCAACATCAACGGTTTGGGCAGCCTTTCCCAGTCGAGCGCCTGCTGTCGCTTCCCATTATAACCCTCTTTCGTATCGGCCCCGCTCGAAAAAGTCTTAGCACCGTCGTGCAACTCCAACTGCAACAAGCAGTTGCTCCCCGGCATCGGAAACGTTCCGGGCGGTTCCAGGCGGACCGCCTGGCACTCCCCAGCTTGTTCGCCCTCCGCCACCGCCCTGGCCAGACGCAGCCGGTCGAAGGAACGGCAGGCCTGCAACCCCGGCAGGTCGAGCTTGCCGCCGCCGCGTTGCGACGCCGCCAACCCGCGCAGCGCCTCGACATGGCGGAAGTCCACGCCGGCCAGATCCCCTCGCACGCACTCGACCGCATAGCGCAAAAGCCGCCTCTGGGCGGCTTCGGGCAGAGCGGCCAAGGCCCCCGCCGGCAATTCTACCGCCGGTCCGTCGATGCGGAGATGGCGCGCGGCCAACTCAGCGACGACAGGGCTCCAGTAGTCCTCCTCGGCTTGGGCCCACTGCGCCAACTGCGCCAGGGACTCGGGCAGCCGAGGGTTCCACTCGCGGCAAAGGCTTGGAAGCAGTTGGTGGCGGATGCGATTCCGGTCCAGCTCAATGTGTTGATTCGTCGAGTCTTCCCGCCAATCCCAGCCACGCCCCTGCAAGTAGGCGATAACGTCGCTGCGCGAAACCTCCAGCAGGGGCCTGACGATCCCCGGCTCCACCCTGGGCCGAATTCCCGCCAGCCCGGCGCTGCCCGCCCCACGCAACAGCCGAAACAATACCGTCTCGGCCTGGTCGGAGCAGCTATGACCCGTGGCGATTTTCGCTGAATCCCCCTGCCAGATCAATTCGGTAAACCACTGATATCGGAGGCGGCGAGCGGTCTGCTCCAAGTTTCCGCCCAGCCGTCTGGCTTCGGCCGCCACGTCCACGCGGCGGGAGAAAAACCTTAGATTGAGGCGCCGGGCCAGATCCCCGACGAACCGCTCGTCGCCGTCGGATGCGGCGCCGCGCAGCAGGTGATTGAGGTGGACGACCGCCAGCTCGATTCCCAGTTGGGGAGCCAGCTCGACCAGGCAGCCCAGCAGGGACACCGAGTCGGCGCCGCCTGAGACGGCGACTGCGACACGTTCCCCGGGGGAAAACAGGCCGTATTTGGAGATCGTCGCGGCGACGCGGCGAAGCACGCTGTCATTGTAGCGCCCGCCGTGGCCGGCCCGAGAGCAGGGATTCCCGGGCGCCCTGCGCCACGGTAATCTGCGGCGGTCAGGCCAGCTCGAGCTCGGTCTCGGTGGGTTGCTCGTAGTCGACGCCATCGACCTCGAAGCCGAATAGATTGTTGAAATCGAGGCGGAATCCGGCCAGGTCGGAGATCTGTTCGAGATTCTCGGTGGTGGCCTTGCTCCACAGATCCATCACCTCCGCCTGCACGGCGTCGCTGAGTTCGAGGTCGTCGAGCCGGATCATGCCCTGCCCGTCAGTTACGGGCGTCTTGCCCTCGGCCAGGTGGTCGAAGGCGAGCCGGCGCATTTGCTCGATGCAACCTTCGTGGAGCCCTTTACGCTTCATCACGGCAAACAATAAGCTCAAGTACAACGGAATCATTGGGATCGCCGCCGAGGCCTGGGTGACCACGGCCTTGTTGACCGACACCCAGGCATGGCCGCCCAGCCGCGATTGCAGCAGGTCGTCGAGGCGGTGGGCGGTCGCGGAGAGGTCTTTTTTGGCCAGCCCGATGGTCCCGTCGCGATAGATGGGCCAAGTGACCTTGGGTCCGATGTAGGAGTACGCCAGCGTCCGGGCGCCCTCGGCAAGCAGGTCCTGTTCGAGCAGCAGATCGACCCACCACTGCCAGTCTTCGCCGCCCATCACGGCCACGGTCTCGTCGATCTCGGGCTGCGAAGCCGGCTCCAGGGTGATGTCGGCGACGATACGCGTGGAAAGATCGACGGTCCTGCCGGTGAACGACTCGCCAACGGGCTTGAGCACCGATTGATAGACGCGGCCATCGCGGGGGTTGGTGCGCCGCGGAGACGCCAAGCTATAGACGACCAAGTCGAGCTTTCCGAGCTGTTTGCGGATGCGCTCTACCGTCTGGCCCTTGACGTCGTCGGAAAAGGCGTCGCCGTTGATTGAGGCGGCGTAGAGTCCGTCGCGGCGGGCGAGGCGGTGGAAAGCGGCGCTGTTGTAGTAACCGGCGGTGGCGGTCTTCTTCCCGTCGGGCGGCCGCTCGAAGAACACGCCTACGGTCTTGGCGCCGAACCCCCAGGCGGCGGCGATGCGGGTCGCCAGGCCATAACCGGTGGAAGCGCCGACGACGAGCACATTCCGGGGACCGCGCGGCCCGGAGCCGCCTGCGGCACGGACAGCCTGGACCTGGCTCTCGACCATCGCGGCGCAGCCTTGCGGGTGGGCGTTGATGCAGATGAACCCTCGCGAGCGTTGTTTGACGATTTGTTCTGACATGAATCTTCTGTTCGCAGACTTCTCCGAGGAACCCGTGACAGACGCTCGCAGCTCGGGCGGCCCCACGCCGCCTAGGAGTGGGTCAGAAAATCCATCCGGCCGCCGTCGACGGTGAGGAACTGGCCGGTCATGAAGCCGGATTCCTCGGAAGCCAGAAAGGTTATCACGTT
This sequence comes from Terriglobia bacterium, assembly GCA_963824095.1. Classification (GTDB taxonomy): domain Bacteria; phylum Acidobacteriota; class Terriglobia; order Bryobacterales; family UBA6623; genus JBBDWJ01. The sequence continues at coordinate 1,342,506 of CAWGNS010000008.1, forward strand.
GGCGATGTCGGCGGGTTCGGCGACGCGCCCCAGAATCGACTTGGCGGCGACGCTCGCCTTCATCGTTTCGACCTCCGCCTCGTTCATGCCGGCCGAGACCATGTCGGTGACGGTAAGACCGGGCAACACGGCGTTGACGGTAACACCGGCCTCTCCCAACTCGAACGCAAGGCGCCGCGTCAGCGTCAGCACGGCCCCCTTGGTCGCCGCGTAGAGCGTGGTGCGCGGCAGCGCTGTGCCGTGCGCCGCGATGGAAGATAAGTTTATGATTCTGCCATACTTACGCTCAATCATCGAGGGCGCGGCCGCGGCGCTGACGTGCAGGATTCCCTTGACATTGACCTCCCACATCTGGTCAAATTCGGGTTTTTCGTAGTCCAATAAAGCGCCGTGAAAAAGCAGGCCGGCGTTGTTGACGAGAATGTCGACCGGTCCCAGCTCAGCGCGGACTCGGGACAGCATTTCGTCAACGGCGGCAGGGTTGGCGACATCGGCCTGCAGGGCAACGGCGCGTCCCCCCAGGTGACGTATCTGTTCCACCAAGTCGTGGGCTGCAGCGGCGCGTGAGTGGTAGTTGACGCCGACCGCGGCGCCTTGCGCGGCAAGCTGGAGGGCGGCGGCCCGGCCGATGCCCCGCGAAGCGCCCGTAACCAAGGCCACGCGCCCTTGGAGTCGAAACATACCCAAGCCTCCTCCGGTTCAACAGGGTGGTGTGCCGGCAGGGGGCTCCAATCTGTTTGGATGCGGTTGCGCCCCGCCAAACCAATAGGATCACAGGACCAGAGGCGCGTTACAAGTGTCTGGCTAGGGGCATGTCTGGCTAGGGGCATACAGCCGTCGAAGAGATGGATCGATCACCAGGATGAGGGTGGCTGCGCAGGGCGAACCGAGTTCCCAATCCGGTTAGTCGGCACAGTATCCCATTTGACAGAACAATCCCGAACCAAGCGGCGCAGATGCCAGCGCGAAAAAGCCTACGATAAGATCCAGGAGCCTTTGTGTCACCCCAAAAAGACGTGGCGGAGAAACGGCCTTGAGTAGTGAACGGGAACTGTCGGGCGGTTCGACTCCAAGCGGCCCAGCGTCGTCGAGCCTTCATTCGCCCAAAGTGGCGTACTTCACCATGGAGGTGGCGCTGGATCCCGAGATCCCCACCTACAGCGGAGGCCTAGGAGTACTGGCGGGCGACACGCTGCGCTCGGCGGCGGATCTGGGCGTGCCCATGGTGGGCGTCAGCCTGCTGTATCGCCAGGGCTACTTCAACCAGCGGCTGGACGAAAACGGCAACCAGGTTGAAGAGCCGGTGACGTGGGACCCCGAGCAACTGCTGCAGGTGATGGAGCCACTGGTCACGGTGACCCTGGAAGGCCGGCCGGTGCACGTGCGCTGCTGGCGCTACCTGATCTATGGAATCAACGGGCACGTGGTTCCGGTGTACCTGCTCGACACCCAGGTGAGCACCAACCGCTCCGACGATCAGACCTTCACGCACTACCTCTACGGAGGCGACGAGCGTTACCGGCTGTGCCAGGAGGTTCTGCTCGGCATGGGCGGCACCCAGATGCTGGAGAGCCTGGGCCATGCCGATATCGACACGTTCCACATGAACGAGGGCCATTCGGCGCTGCTGGTGCTGCGGCTGCTGGAGCGGCAACTGGCCCACAGCGGAAACCAATACCCCTCGAGCAAGGATCTGATGGCCGTGCGGCGGCACTGTGTGTTCACCACGCACACGCCGGTACCGGCGGGCCACGACGTGTTTCCAGGCAATCTGGTGCGGCAGGTGCTGGGCGAAGACCGCGCGCTGCTACTGTTTTCGACCGGCTTTACCGGGCTCGACCACCTCAACATGACGCACCTGGCGCTGCACCACTCCAACTACGTCAACGGCGTGGCGATGCGGCACGGCGAGGTCTCGCGGGGCATGTTCCCCAAATACCGCATCCGGGCACTCACCAACGGCGTACATGCGGCGACCTGGGTGGCGCCGCCGATGCGCGAGTTGTTCGACCGCGAGATCCCCGAATGGCGGCACGATAACGTTTACCTGCGCTACGCGATCGACATTCCGCTCAAGGACGTCCGCGACGCCCATATGCGCGCCAAACGCGCGCTGCTGCGCGCCATCGAGGCCTCCTGCGGCGTCAAGCTCGACGAGAACGTGCTGACGGTCGGCTTCGCGCGGAGAGCCACCGGGTACAAACGCGCCGACCTGTTCCTATCCGACCAGGAGCGTTTGAAGCGCATGGCGCTCAACGCGGGCCCGCTGCAGGTCATCTACGGCGGCAAGGCGCATCCCAAGGACGAGGGCGGCAAGGCCAAGATCCGGCGTATTTTCCGGGCGGCGCAGGCGCTCGATTTCAGCGTCAAGATCGTCTACGTCGAAAATTACGACTGGTCGTGGGGAGCGCTGATCTGCAGCGGCTGCGACCTGTGGCTCAACACGCCGATCAAGACGCGCGAAGCTTCGGGCACCAGCGGCATGAAAGCGGCCCTCAACGGCGTGCCCAGCTTGAGCGTGCTCGACGGCTGGTGGGTCGAGGGGCATCTGGAGGATCTCACCGGCTGGTCGATCGAAGGCAAGGACGGCGATGAGCACGCCGAGACCGAGTCGCTCTACGACAAGCTCGAGAACGTGATCATGCCGCTCTACTACAAGGACCCCGACGGCTACGCCAAGGTGATGCGCACCTCGGTCGCGCTCAACGGCTCGTTCTTCAATACGCAGCGCATGCTGCTGCAGTACATCTTCAACGCCTATTCGCAGAACGGCAAACGCTGGCAGGATGTTCTGGGCGGGCCCAGCGAGTAGCCAGGCTGCGGGAAGCCCGTCGGGTTTCGCCGCCATTGTCTCGTCCTGCGATCAGGCTTGGTTGGCGGCCGCGGCAAGTTGAGGCTGCCAGGGCCCGACCGCGGGCTGTCATACAATCGGACGCATGAGTTCGAGAAAGCCCGAGGATGGCGAACCCGCTGGCGGCGACGACGCCGTGGCGGCTCGAGGCGGGCCGGGCCGCGAAATCGATCGCGTTCTCACCACGCGCTCGGAAACCCGGGCGTTTTACAACAAAATCAGCAAGATCTACGATCTGATGGCCGAGCACAGCGAGGGCCCGGTACGCCGGAAGTGCCTGCACAATCTGGCCCCGCAACCGGGAGAGACTCTGCTCGAAATCGGCTGCGGCACCGGACACGTCACCGCCGGCTTGGCGCGTGGGGCCGGTAGCGGCGGCCGAGTCTATGCCCTGGATCTTTCCAACGGCATGCTCGGCGAGACCCGCCAGTTGCTGGAACGCGAAGGCCTGCGCGAGCGGGTGTGTCTGTGTTGCGCCGACGCGGCGACGATACCCTTGCGGGACGCGTCGGTCGATGCGCTGTTCACGAGCTTCACCCTGGAGTTGTTCGACACGCCGGAGATTCCGGTGGTGCTCGCCGAGTGCCGGCGTGTGCTGCGCCCGGGCGGGCGGCTCGGCGTCGCCGCCGTCAGCAAAGAAGGGCATCACGAACTGCTGGTGGGCGCCTACGAATGGACGCACCGTCATTTCCCCAATCTCCTCGATTGCCGGCCGATCTTCGCCGGGCGATCGATTGAAGAGGCGGGCTTCCGGGTGCAATCCTCGGAGGTCGCGATGATGTGGGTGCCGGTCGAGATCGTCGTCGCGGTGAAGCCGTAGGGCCGCAATCGCTGCATCGCGGCGCGCGAACCCCCGTAGCGCAGGGCTGGGTATTTTCCAGACCTGCGGCTTGTTACCGAAGATGGGCCCGCAGTATTTCCGGGCCGTAGCGAAATTTCCCGGCCGCTCGAGATGCCGCAGGTCTGGAAAAAACGTCCTGCCCTGCGCTACGGGGTTGCGCGGGCGACTAGAACAGTTGGCGCAGGTCGCTGAAGCGGTCGACGACGCGAAAGCGCTCCGAGGGCTCGGGCACGGGCTCGCGCTCGAGCGACCAGGTGTTTTCGTTGGGCACCAGCACGGCCGCCAGGCCCGCCGCGAGCGCCGGGTTGATGTCGGACTTAGGGCTGTTGCCCACCATCCAGGTCTCCGCCGGATTCATGCTTAGTTGTTCGACGACCTCGCGGTAGGCGGCGGCGTGTTTCTCCCTCACGATTCTGCACTCCCGAAAAAAGCCGCTGAGCCCCGAGCGTTCGACTTTCAGGCTCTGTTCTTCGCAGTGCCCTTTCGAAAACAGCGTCAGGTAATGGCGGTCCGCCAGGTAAGCCAGCGTCTCTTGTACGCCGTCGATCGGTTGGATGGGGTGGTGCAGAATCTGCCGGGTTAGTTCCTGGACGGCATCCAGATCGAGGTCGTTGTAGTGCCGCTCGGCCAGCCGCTCGAAACAGACTTTCAGATTGCGCCCGAAGTTCGCCGAGCCATAACCGTGGGTGCGAGTGCTCTCGCTCTCGATCTCGTCGAGGACCTGGCGGATTTCCGGCGCGGTGAGCTGGGAATGGTCGAGCAACTCGACAAATTGTTCGAAGGCGCGGTCGAAGTAAATGCTGTTCTCCCACAGCGTATCGTCGGCGTCGATCAGGATCCACATGGTTTGCGGGTTCCCCCAATTGTCGCGAATCGTTCGCTCCCCTGGAAACCAGGGCCTGCGGGGAAACGATGCGGGCCGCGCGCGGCTACACGAAGAGAGAAACCCGCTCGAGTAGCGTCCGTGCTCAGCGCCTGGGATCGGCAACCGGAGTGAGGCGGAAGGGGATGCGCACCACGGTCTCGATGTCGACGGGCACGCCTCGTTTGGTGGCGGGGTGGAAACGCCATTTCGACAGGGCTACCTTGGCGCTTTCGTCCAGGCGCACGTCCAGCCGCTTAAGGATTTCGATCTGGTCGACCAGGCCATCGCTGCGGATCATGGCATGCAACACCACGTCGCCCTCAATGTGTTCGTCGATGGCTTCACGCGAATAGACCGGGTCGACCTTCACCCGGGGCGAAGGCGGGGACAATTCGCCGGGAAGGCCGTCAGCTCCCTTGGCTTCGGTGAACTCGATGATCCAGCTACCCGAGTAACTGTTGATGTTGGGCATGTTCACGGCCAGCGTATAGACGGCGCGGCCGGGAAAAGGAAGATCGGGGTCGGGGGGGCTGTCGGCACTCAATGCCCCGATCTCGGGACGGGCCTCAAAACTGGCCTGGCGGAAGCGGTCGAGCAAGGTCTGGCGGTCTGTGTTGGGCGAGCCGGCCGTGCTGTCGGGCGCGGGCGGGCGCACGTCGGCGAGGCCGGTAGGGGCGCCGGGCGCCGCCGGCGTGACTGAGAGGTTCGGGATGCGCAGCCCCGCCACCGCACCGTCGCTGCCGGGTCCATCGCCGGTCCCTGCGCCGGCCGCCGATGCTCCGCCGTCGGGGCCGGCGGTAAAGTTGCCGCCGCGGCTGCCGCGTTCGGGCAGAGGAGCCGTGGCGTCGGGGTCGACACCGACGACCGCGCGGCCGGGCTCGGTCCCCGGCGCGGAAATATCGCCAAGAGAGGCCAGCGTTTGCGCCTCAATGAGCTCGAGCGCCTCGCCGGGGTTGGCGGCACCGGCGCCCGCCGACCCGAGGTTGGGAGAGGCGTCCGCCTCAGCCGCCAAGGCGGTTCGCGTGGGAGCGGCCTCCGCGGTTCCCGAAGAGCCCGCGGCCTGCTGGTAGCGCAATCGCGACAGACGCTGGAATTCCGCGACATCGACGCCGGGGGCGGGCGCGGCCTGGATTTGCGGGGCCTGCCCGGGCTGCAAGGCCTGTTTGCCGGGCGCGTCGGCGCCCTGCTGCGGCGCCCAGTAGCGCAAGCGGGAAGTGTTCTGCAACTCGCCGAGACTGAGCCCCTTGCCCGCGCCGGCTGATACCACGGGCGCGGCTTGGGCCGCCAGCGCCTGCTTGGAAGGCGTTGCCTGTTGCCCCTGGGGAGCCCAATAGCGCAGCCGTGGGGCCTGCTGCAGCGGGTCGGGCGCGGCCGGGGTGGCCGTCGCCACCTGCGGGGCCTGCTCCGGCGTCAGCGCCCGGCGGGAGGGCGCCGCCTGCGGCTGTTCGCCGGCCGGCTTGAAGCGCGGCCGCTGCATGGCGGGCATTTGCGGCTCGACGAAATTCGGCGAGCGGACATCCTTGGGCAGCTCGACCTGCGGGGCTTGGTCCCAGACCATCTGGCGGCTGCTGGCGGCGTTGGGATCGTTGGCGGCCACCTGCTGGGGCAGCCGGAAACGGGGCGGCTTGTTGTTCCCGGCCTTGGGGCGCGCAACCGGCTGCGGCTTGGCGATCGGCTGCACCGGCGGCAGGTCGGCGGGCAACACCGGCCAGGTCAGCTTGTAGCGCCCGTCGGCCAGAAGCTGCTCGGGCGTTTCGATGTGCAACTGCAGGGGCGGCCGGTAATAGTTCTCGGTCAACACCGCCATCACGATCAAAACGTGCGCGCCAAGGGATAGAAAGAAGGGCCCGATGCGGCCGCGCCGGGCAGTCCAGGGATCGCTAAACACCACGAGAGAAGGATCGGCAACTAGGCGCATCTGTTGAGTCCGCCTGACGATGAGCCTCGATCTGCGCAAAGAAAACGGCATGCGCTGCCCAGCAGGCACGCGGGTGCCCGGACACAAGGACCCTGAAACCGTGGAGGGGCGGATTCGGCGCCTATACCCGATTCTCTAATAAAAAAGGTATTTGCGCCAGGTTTCCTGATAGCTTCCTAACTGCCTCATGAGGCTGCGGCTGGTGTGCAGGCTGAAGGGACGGGGTCGGCGTTGCAGCAGCATGTTGGCCTCCTCGGGGAGCCGGTTGCCCTTACAGTTGTTACAGCGGCGGCAGCAGGTCACCAGGTTTTCCCAGGAACCCTTGCCGCCCCGCGAGCGCGGTATGACGTGATCGAGGGTCAACTCGATAGGCGAGAAGATCTGACCGCAGTACTGGCAGGTATGGCGGTCGCGCAACAGGATGTTCTTGCGGGAGAGCGAGCGCGTCTGGCGCGGGATCCGGCGGTACTCCAGCAGCCGGATCACCGACGGCACCGAGACCGCCCGGGACGCCGAATGGACCTCCGAGGAGGACAGTTCTTCAGCGGAGGCCACACCCTTGAACACGAGGATCAAGGCGCGCCGCACGACGCAGACGTGAATCGGCTCGTAACTCGCGTTGAGCACGAGCACCGGGTTTCGCAAAACACTGCCGTTCACCATCGTGACACCACTACCAACACGCGACAGGCAACCCTTCACCCGACGGCGTCCGGCGGACGGCGCGCGCCAGGGTCAGAGCTCCGACGGAACAGGCGCCGGCTGCCCGCAGAGCGTCGGCGGCCGCCGCCAACGTGGCGCCGGTCGTCATCACGTCGTCCACGAGCAGTACCCGCCGGCGCTGCAAGCTGTTTGCGGGGGCGGCGAAGGCACCCCGCATGTTCTCGAGTCTTTGGATATCGGAAAGTCCGGCCTGCGACGCGGTGCGGCGGACGCGGCGTAGCACCCGGGGCAGGCAGGCAAGCCGGCTGCGCGCGGCGAGGCACCGGGCAAGCAGCGCGGACTGGTTGAAGCCGCGCTCCCAGCGGCGCGCCCAATGGAGCGGCACCGGCACGATCAGGTCGATAGGGCCGAACCGCGCCAGCGCCGGCTGCATCTTATCCGCCAGCAGCTCGGCCAGCGGCAGCATGTGTTCGTATTTGAAGAGATGGATCAGGCGGCGCAGATCGCCCTGATAGATCCCGAAACTACAGACCTTGTTGAAGGGGGAAGCCAAGCCGGCGCAGCGGCGGCAACCGTCCGCCGGCGGCACACCATAAGTGGTTTCGAGCTCCCGCCCGCAGCGCGAGCACACCCGCGAAGCATCGGCGGGTTGGAGGGAATCGAGGCAGCCGGCACAGACCGGAACTCGCGTAAAACGGTCGAGCCGGCGGCTGCAGAGACGGCATTCGTCGGGGAAAAAAACCGCAAACAGACCGCCGCCCAAGCCGGAGAACCATCCGGCCGGGAGAGAATTCGCCGAAAGTGAACTGCTCCCGCTACTGGAGAAAACCCACCTCGCTCTCTGTCAAATCACTTGGCGGTATTGTTGCTCTGAATGTCTCGCTCTTCCTGCTCCTGGCAGGAGCGGCAAAATTGCGCCCAAGGTACGGCGTCGAGGCGCTTTTGGTCGATCGGTTCGCCGCACGACTGGCATAAGCCGAATTCCTTGGACTGCACGCGCCTCAAGGCCTCTTCCACCAGGTGCAGATGGCTGCGCTCCGAGTCGCTTTGGCGGAAAAGGAATTCCTTGGCGTAGGCGTTGGCGGCCTTTTCCGCGGCATCTTCCGGGACTCGCTCATCGGCGTTTCGCCCGGCATGCTCGGTACTGGAAAGCAAGGCTTGCAAATCGGCATACTCTTCCTGCAGCCTTCGCTGATAGCGTGCCCGGCGGTTCTTATCCATTCTAATTGTAAGCCTCGGCCGGAAAGCGTTTTATTGTACGGCATCGATGCCCGTCGGCCCTGATCTCATTCTAGGGAGCGGTTTCAGGGGGTGTCAACAGACTGCGGTGGTCCCGAAACTACTGAAAACAGGATACTAGAGGGGCCCGTTCAGATCTCCTGGCGAGCGGCCGTGGTGGGCCCCCCGGCTGCTTCCAGCCCTGCCGGTGTATGATGCGGTCCTATGGTGTGGAAAAAGTTGGGAACGCTGCTCCTGGTCGCCGCCGGCCTGGCCTCCAACTTGCCGGGGGAGACCTGGCGGGCGGGCGCGGCAGAAGTGCCCATCACGCCGCGCGAGGCGGTCTGGATGGCGGGTTACGCCAGCCGCGACAACCTTCCCAGGGTGTCGCGTTGGAACTGCAAGCCAAAGCGCTGGCGATCGAGGACCCGCGGGGGACGAAGATCGTCATCGTGACCACCGATTTGATCGGCTTGGTGCGTGAAGTTACCGAAAGGATCGCCGCTCAGGCCGCGGAACGCCTGGACCTTGACCGCAATCGGCTGGTCATGACGTCCTCACACACGCATGCCGGCCCGACACTCGGCCACTCGCTGCCCGTGATGTACGAGCTGACTCCCGAACAATCGCAGGCGGTCGAGCGCTACACGCGTTATCTGGAAGAGCAGGTGGTCGCGGTCATCGCGAAGGCGATCGCGAATCTCGCGCCGGCGCAGTTGTCGTTTCATCACGGCACGGCCGGGTTCGCAATGAATCGCCGCGAGCCGACGCCCCAGGGCATCAAGCTGGGGGTCAATCGCGACGGGCCGGTGGATCACGATGTTCCGGTGCTGCAGGTGACTTCGCCCGACGGCAAGCTGCGAGCGGTATTGTTCAGCTACGCCTGCCACAACACGACTCTGGGCGGGAACCAATACGAGTTTCACGGGGACTATGCGGGCGAAGCGCAGGCGCGATTCGAGAAAGAACATCCCGGCACCGTGGCGTTGTTCATGATGGGCTGCGGTGGAGATGCGAATCCGTATCCGCGCGGCGAGTTGGAAAACGCCCGCAGGCATGGGGAAGAAATGGCTTCGGCGGTGACCGAGGCCATCGCGAAAACGGGCCGGCCGGTCGAAGGGCAGCTTCGCTCCGAGCTGATTCACTTCCCGATCCCGTTGGCGGCACCGCCCTCGCGCAGCGACTTCGAGGCGCGCCTGAACGATACGGATCGTTTTGTGCGGCGGCACGCGGCGTATCAACTGGAGTTGCTCAAGCGGGACGGACACAGCACGCGCGACTACTCTTACCCGGTGCAAGCCGTGCAGTTCGGCAAGACCGTGACCTTGGTGGCGTTAGGAGGCGAGGTCGTCGTCGGCTACGCGCAGCAGCTCAAGGAGCGGCTCGGCGAGGCGGCCACCTGGCCGGTAGGCTACGCCAACGACGTTTTCGCCTATATCCCGACGCGCAAGATTCTGGCCGAAGGCGGCTACGAGGCTGCTCAGTCGCAGATCTACTACGGCATGCCAGGGCCGTGGGCGCCCGAGATCGAAGCAACGATTTTGGACCATGCGGTGGACCTGGTGAAGAACATCCGCCAAGCCGGCGGCGCCACCTCGCGATCCGGGCCGTGAACGCGAAAGCACTGCGCGCAAGCCCCTTGCAGATCGAGTGGATCGCTGTTACCGGCGGGGCGGTTCCAGCAGGCAACCTTGTCGAGTCGAACGCAGCTGTTGGATCAAAACTCCGGCACTTCCATTGCGCGGCGGGAAAGAACTGCTACGATCTGATGATCTGAATCCGGATAGAGTCTTGAAACGTGGTATGCGCCGCGCAAGCGCGGAAGGCAAGGCCCGGCACCCGGTCCTGCCCCGCTACGCTGCTCCGGGTTGTGGCCGGAATGAAGCGGCCGGGACGTGGTGCGTGAGGCCGTTGGTCTGAACGAACAACCCGACTCGACGAAAGGCTGATTCCCAAGCCCATGACGAAGCTGCCGCGACTCACCGGAACGCAATGGCTGATCTGCATCATCGCCGCCATTGGCTTTGCGTTCGACATCTATGAGCTGCTAGTGCTGCCCTTAATCGCGCGGCCGGCATTGCTGGAGTTGGCCCTGGCGAAGCCGGGCTCGGCGGAATTCAATCAGTGGGTCGGACTGCTGTTCTATCTCCCCGCTTTGTTCGGCGGCGTCTTCGGTCTGTTGGGCGGCTATTTGACCGACCGGCTCGGGCGGCGGCGCGTGTTGACCTGGAGCATTTTCGTCTACGCCTTTTCGGCGATGGCCGCCGGGTACTCAACGACGGTGGGTTGGCTGTTGTTCTTCCGCTGCACGACGTTCATCGGCGTGTGTGTCGAGTTTGTGGCAGCCGTCGCCTGGCTGGCCGAACTGTTCCCCGACCCCAAACGCCGCGAGGCGATTCTCGGCTACACGCAGGCATTTTCGTCGCTGGGCGGTGTGCTGGTGACGGCGGCGTATTACCTCGCAGTCACCTTCGCCGAGTCGTTCCCGGCCATCCACGGCGCTCACGAGGCCTGGCGATACACGCTGATTTCGGGAGTCATTCCGGCTCTGCCGCTGATTTTCATCCGGCCGTTTCTGCCCGAGTCACCCGCCTGGGCCGAAAAGAAGGCCGCTGGAACCCTCAAACGGCCGAGCATCGCCGAGCTGTTTCAGCCCGCCTACCGCAAGACGACTCTGGTGACGGCGCTGATGTTTGCGTGCAGCTACGGAGCGGCTTTCGGCGCCATTCAGCACGTGCCGCGCATTGTGCCCGGGCTCGCCGAGGTCGCCGGCCTGGCGCGGCCGGTGCAGGAACAGGTGGTCAGCACGGTGCAGTTCTTCCAGGAGATGGGAGGCCTGCTGGGGCGTTTTCTGCTGGCCTACCTCGCGGTCCGGATCGTCGCGCGCCGACGCCTGCTGCGCTTGTTCCAGGTGCCGGGCTTGCTCGTGATGCCTTTTGTGTTTCTTTACGCGGCGACGAACAGCCTTGAGATGCTCAAGTGGGGCATCGCGCTGGCGGGCGTGGTCACCGTCGCGCAATTCAGCTTCTGGGGCAATTACCTGCCGCGCGTCTATCCCGTCTATCTGCGAGGAACCGGTGAGAGCTTTGCAGCCAACATCGGCGGCCGCATGATCGGAACGTTCGCGGCCCTGGTGACGACCACCCTGGCGACCCACATGCCTGGTGGCAGCCCCGCGCACCAACTCGCCTATGCCGCGGCGTTGGTCGGAACCCTCACTTATGTGGTCGGGTTCGCCGCTAGCTTTGCCCTCCCGGAGCCGCAACAGGAACAGCTTTTGGACTGAGGCGGCGCCGCCGCCCCGGCTCAACGCGCGGTTGTTTCCAGCCAGCGCTGAACTGACCTCTCCAAATCGGTAGCCTCTCGGGTGCCGGACTCCTCATCCCGTGGCGCGGGCCTCCGGCCGGCGGCGTCGACCTCAGGTCGACGTACTCCGCTGGGGGCAGCCTTGATCTATCGGCGGACCGAGGGCCGTCGGATGGCGGAAAGGTTGCGACGGCGCGGGGAACGTCGGCGGGGGCGCCGACGCGGCCGGCCGCAGGCCCACCCTACGCCCTGGCTGGTCGCGCCTCTGAGCTGAGGCCATGGGCTATTTTGGCGCTGAAAGCGCTGGCTTGGATTCGGCTGCCCCCGCTCAATACTATACATCCTGTTGATAATAAGTAGCTTGTTCCAATTTCTGTCATTTAGATTGACATATCGTTAGCTTACGATATAATTGAATGTAATGGGCCCAGCTTTAACCAGTCTCGAAGCGCTCGAACAAGCCGCTGAGTGCCTCCGGACACTGGCACACCCGCACCGCCTGCGCATGGTGCAAATGATGCTGCGGGGGCGCTATACGGTGGGGGAATTGGCCGAGGCGTGCGGGATTCAGAGCCACATGGCGTCGGAGCATCTGCGGCTGATGAAGCACTGCGGGCTGCTGACGGGCGAGCGCGATGGCCGCAAGACCTACTATCGGGTCGCCGAGCCGCATCTTGGGAGCATCATGCATTGCGTCGAAACGCGATTCGGAGACGAACGCCAGCCGGATTGAGCGTTGCCCGCGGGACGCCCCACGAGCCATGAAGAATCGACCGACTCCCCCCTCCGCTTTCCCCGTCAGCGAGCCGATGGCTCTTGCGGGGGCCCGCTCTCTCCGGGCGTTGCGGGGACACGTGGGAAATCCAGGAAGGTGATTGGTAATGTTCGGGATCGCTAGGATCGCGTGCAACCGGAAGCGGATCGCCCGCGGGCGTCCGGCCCTGGCGGCGCTGGCCGCCGGGTTCCTGCTGGTGTCGGGTTCGCTGCTTGCCGCCCAGGAGCCTCTGAGCCTGCGGCAAGCCGTGGACACCGCGCTGCACTCGCATCCGGCGGTCGAGGCCGTGCAAGCCGGCAAGGACGAGTCGGAAGCGGGTATCCGCGAGGCGAAGGCGGGCTATCTCCCCCGGGTGGATTTCAGCGAGTCGTGGCAGCGCAGCAACAACCCGGTGTTCGTGTTCGGTTCGCTGCTCAACCAGGGCCAGTTCGGCGAATCGAACTTCGCGATCTCGTCGCTCAACAATCCCGATCCGCTCAACAATTTCCAGTCGCGATTCAGCGTGCAGCAGGTGCTGTTCGATAGCTGGCGAACCAAGCGGGCGGTACGCGCCGCGCGCCTGGGCAGCGAGATCGCCGGGGAACAACAGCGTTCGACCGAGTCGGACGTCGTGTTGGGAGTTGTGCGGACCTATTTCGGGGCGCTTTTGGCGGCCGAGAATTTGAAGGTGGCCGAAGAGTCGCTCAAATCGGCCGAGGCCGACCTGACACGGGCGCAGTCGCTTTTCGAGTCGGGGATGACGACCGAAGCTGACGTGTTGTCCGTGCGCGTACACCGCTCCTCGGTCGAGCAGGATCGCATCCGTGCCGAGCAGGATGCCCAGGTAGCGCTGGCGGCGCTGAACGACGCGCTGGGGGTGCCTCTGGACTCGCGTTATGAGCTGACCACTCCGCTGCAGGCTCTCTCCGGAACGGTTGCGCCGCTGGAGGAATACGAGCGGCGAGCCGCCGACGGCCATCCCTCGCTCAAGCAGGCCGAATTGGGCCGCGAGTTGGCCGAAACGCAGCTGGATCTGGCCAAGACTTCGCTGTGGCCGCAGGTCGCCGCCCACGGAATTTTCGAAGCCGACCGCCAGGGTTTTGCGTCGCGCGGCAACAGCAACTGGCTGGCCGGCGTGTCGCTGGAATGGAATTTGTGGGACGGGTCTCGCAAGCAGGCGAGGATTTCGGCGGCGCGATCGGCCGAGACGCGCGCGCAGGCCCTCGAAAGGCAGGCCGGCTCGGCGGTGATGCTGGGAATTCGCAGCGCCTGGGGCGCCTGGCGGTCCGCCAGCGAGCGCGTCACGGTAGCCGCCGAAGCGGTGGCGGCGGCCGAAGCCAGCCACGAGATCGTTCGCAACCGCTATGGCGCGGGCCTGACGACGGTCACCGAGCTGATTCGCAGCGACACGGCGTTACGGGTGGCGCGCTTTCAGCACCTGGGCGCGCTGTTCGAGCAGCGCGTGGCGGCGGCGGCGCTCGAACATGCCGCGGGCGTTTTGACGGCATCGTCGGCGGTGGTGCAGTGACACGGGTTCGGCGCAGCGGCCGCCCATCCGCTGGAAGAGAACATGTCGCGCGGCCGGCCTGGCCTCGGGGGAGTTCGAAGATGAGAAACGCAAACGCTACATTGGGCGCGCTGGTGCTGCTCACTGGGATGGTCTCGTGTTCGCATCACGAAGCGGCACCGGAGACGAAGGTTGCAGCCAAGCCAGTAGCGGTGCGCGTGGAAACCGTGCGCGTCACGCCGCAGGCTTCGCTCTACGAAGCGATCGGCACCGTGCGCGCCGAAAATTCCGCGCAAATCTCGAGCCGGATCCCCAGCTACATCCGTCAGATTCACGCGACGGCGGGAGATCGCGTCAGCCAGGGGCAACTGCTGGTCGAGCTCGACGACCGCGATCTGGTTTCGCGCCTCGACCAGGCCAAAGCCGCCAAGACCGAAGTCGAAGACGCCATTCAGGAAGCCGCGCAGGGTCTCGTTGCCGCGCAGGCGCAGTTGGAACTGGCCGAGCTCACCCACAAGCGCTTCGAGGAGCTGCTCGCGAAAAAATCCGTCTCGCAGCACGAGTACGACGAGGTAGACACGCGGCTGCGGGCGGCGCGCGCCGCGATGGAGATGGCACAGGCCCGCAAGCGGCAGGCCGAGGCCAAGCGAACGCAGATCGAGGCGCAGATCGCCGGGGCGGAAGTGAGCCTGGGGTACGCGCAAATCCGCGCGCCGTTTGCGGGGGTCGTCACCGAGCGGGCCATGGATCCGGGAACGCTGGCGCCGCCGGGCATGCCGATCCTGACGCTCGATCAGACCGGCCGCTTTCGGCTCGAAGTCAGCCTCGCCGAGACCAGGCTGAGCTCGGTGCACGCCGGCGAAGCGGTGGCAGTGCGCTTGGAGACGCTGCCCGATCCACTCGAAGGCCGGATCAGTGAAGTTGTGCCGGCCGTGGACTCCAGCTCCCGAACGGCCATCGTCAAGATCACCCTGCCCGCGGTGAGCGGCCTGCGCACGGGAATGTTCGGGCGGGCGTTGCTGCCGGGTAGCGAGGAATCGGCGCTGACGGTTCCCGAACAAGCCGTGATGCGGCACGGCCAGTTGCAGTCGGTGTTCGTGGTGGAAGAGGACGTAGCGCGCCGGCGGATGGTCTCGCTGGGGGACGCAGCCAACGGACGCCAAACCGTATTGTCGGGGCTGAGCGGCGGCGAGCGGGTGGTGCTCGACCCCGCCGAGGTTCACGACGGCGGCCCCGTGCGCGTCTCCGAAACCAGCCAGGGAGCGCAATCATGAGCGCCGCAAACCCAGACTCCGAAGGGCACGGCACAAGTCCCGGCGGGCACGGCCTCGGTCCGGCCGGCGCGCTGGCGCGGTACTTCATCAACTCGAAGCTCACCCCGCTGTTCATTCTCTTCTCGGTGGTGGTGGGTGTGTTCGCCACGCTCGCCCTGCCGCGCGAGGAAGAGCCGCAGATCATCGTTCCGATGATCGACATCTTCGTGCAGATGCCGGGGGCGTCGGCCCGCGAGGTCGAAGAGCGCGTCACCAAGCCGATGGAGAAGCTGCTGTGGGAAGTCAGCGGCGTCGAGTACCTCTATTCGACGTCGAGTCCCGGGATGGCCATGGTCGTGGTGCGTTTCTACGTGGGCGAGAAGGAAGAAGACGCTATCGTACGGCTGAATCAGAAGATGTCGGCGAACTTCGACCTGATCCCGCCCGGGGCGTCGCGGCCCCTGATCAAGCCGCGCTCGATCGATGACGTGCCGATCCTGGCGCTGACGTTGTGGAGCTCGCGCTACGGCGATTACGAGCTGCGGCGCATCGCGGCGCAACTGCACGACGGCATCAAGCAGGTCGAGCAGGTCTCGGCGGTCAACCTCATCGGCGGGCAGCGGCGCCAGGTTCTGGTGGAGCTCGACGAAGGCAAACTCGCGGCCCACAACCTGACGGCGCTCGAAATAGCGGGCATGCTGGGGGCGGCCAACCGCAGGCTTCCGTCGGGCGAATTCGACGCCTCAAACCAACGCATCGTTCTCGAGACCGGCGAGTTCCTGGGCTGCGCGGAAGACGTCCAGCGGGTGGTGGTCGGCGTTTCCGGGCAAAGCCCCGTCTATCTTGGCGATGTCGCACGCGTGTTCGACGGCGGCGAGGAGCCTGCGCAATACGTGCGCTTCGCGTCCAAGGGCGACGCCGCGTATCATCCGGCGGTGACCATCGCCGTTTCGAAGCGCAAGGGAGCGAACGCGATCGACGTGGCCAACCGCGTTCTCGCCAAAGTGGCGGTTGTGCGCGGCGACTTCGTGCCGTCGGACGTCCAGATCACCGTCACCCGCAACTACGGGGAGACCGCCGAGGAAAAGTCCAACGAACTGCTGTTCCACATGGCAATCGCGGTGATCGCAGTATCGGTGCTGATCTGGCTGACGCTGGGGTTCCGCGAGTCGTGGATCGTGTTTACGGCCATCCCGGTCACCCTGGCACTGACCCTGGCGGTGTTTTATCTCTACGGCTATACACTCAACCGCATCACACTTTTCGCGCTGATCTTCTCGATCGGCTTGCTGGTCGATGACGCGATCGTCGTCGTCGAAAACATCGTGCGGCACACGCGCATGCCGCACAACCAGGACCGGCCGGCCTCCGATGTCGCCGTGGAGGCCGTCGCCGAAGTCGGCAACCCGACGATTCTGGCGACCCTCACCGTGATCGCGGCCGTGCTGCCGATGGCCTTCGTGAGCGGCCTGATGGGGCCCTACATGCGGCCCATCCCGATCGGCGCCTCGGCGGCGATGGCGTTTTCGTTGCTGGTGGCGTTTGTGGTGACCCCCTGGGCGGCGATCCGCTTTCTGGTTCGCAAGAAGGGCCATGGCGGCGGCCACGAAAGCGAAGACAGCTTCACCAGGCTCTACCGCCGGGTGATGGGGCCGCTGATCCACCGGCCGGCATTGCGTTGGGGTTTTCTGCTGACGGTGTCGTTATTGCTGGTCGGGTCGATGGCTCTCGTCGGCATCGGCTTTGTCGAAGTGAAAATGCTGCCCTTCGACAACAAGAGCGAGTTCCAGGTGATCATCGACATGCCCGAGGGCACCACGCTCGAACAGACCGCGCACGTGGCGCGCACCCTCGCCGACGTCGTCCGCCAGGAGCCCGAGGTCGTCAACCTACAGACCTACGCCGGCACCGCGTCGCCCTATAACTTCAACGGGCTGGTGCGCCACTACTACCTGCGGCGCGGCGCGAACGTGGCGGACATTCAGGTGAACCTGGTGCCGAAGGGGGATCGCGACCTGCAGAGCCACGACATCGCCAAACGGGTGCGCGACAAGATCGCGCCGATCGCTCAGCAACTCGGCGCGCGGATCAAGGTGGCCGAGGTGCCGCCGGGGCCGCCGGTGCTCGAAACCGTGGTCGCCGAGGTCTACGGGCCCGACGCCGCCGGCCGGCGCGGCATTGCCGAAAAGATTCTCCAGATCTTCGAGAGCACCAAGGGCATCGTCGATGTAGACTGGTACGTCGAGGACGAGCAACCGAAGTACGAGATCCGGGTTAGCCGCGACAAAGCGGCGCTACACGGCATCAGCGATGAACACGTGGCGTCGCTGTTGCGCATCGCTTCGGCCGGCGAGCCCGTCGGCCTCCTTCACGACCCAAACGAAAAGGAAGACGTACCGATCCAGGTGCGGCTGACGCGCGCCGCCCGCTCCGATCTGGACCGCTTGCAACAGCTACGCGTGCGCGGCAGCGACGGTTCGCTGATCCCGCTGGCGGAGTTGGTGCAGGTCGATAAGACGGTCCAGGACCGCAGCATTTATCACAAGAATCTGATGCCGGTGACGTACGTGACCGCCGATCTGGCGGGCGCGATCGAGAGCCCCGTGTATGCAGTACTCGCGACCAGCCCGCGCATCGACGAAATCAAGATCCCCGAAGGTTACAAGATCGAGCAATACACCGCCAGCTTGCCGTTTTCCGGCGAGCGCTATTCGATGAAATGGGATGGCGAATGGCACATTACCTACGAAGTGTTCCGCGACCTGGGGCTGGCCTTCGCGGCGGTGCTGGTGCTGATCTACGTATTAGTCGTGGGCTGGTTCCGTTCGTTCGTCACGCCGTTCGTGATCATGTCGGCGATTCCGTTTTCGCTGGTCGGGATTTTGCCGGCCCACGGGCTGATGAACGCGTTCTTCACGGCGACCTCGATGATCGGCTTCATCGCCGGGGCCGGCATCGTGGTGCGCAATTCGATCATCCTGGTCGATTTCGTCGAGCTGCGGCGCCGCCAGGGCATGCCGCTCGATGAAGCGGTGATCGACGCCGGGGCGGTTCGCTTCCGGCCGATGATGCTGACCGCCGCGGCGGTAGTGGTCGGCGCCGGCGTGATTCTGTTCGATCCGATTTTTCAAGGCTTGGCCATCGCCTTGATGGCCGGAGAGGTTGCTTCGCTCGCCCTGTCGCGTATGACGGTCCCCATCGTCTACTATCTGGTCGAGCGTAGGAGGTCCACATGACGGTTGATCGTTACCTTCGTATGATTGCCGGAGCGTTCGTTCTGGCGAGCCTGGCTCTGGGGTACTACGTGAGTCCCTACTGGTATTTGTTCACGGCGTTTGTCGGGCTGAACCTGTTGCAGTCGGCGTTCACCGACTGGTGCCCGATGATGGCCATTCTGCGCAAGCTGGGCGCGCGGGATACAGCGGCGCGCGCGGGCCGCGCCGTTTAGTCGTCTTGAGACGGGCTCGGCGATCGGAGCCTTCCGTCCCGAGCGTCGGACGGAAAGGCCGAAATCCTGGTTTGGCGGCACGAAAGCGTCGGAGAGATGGCGTAGCTTGTTAGCTTGACCGAGGAACGCCGGACTTCGACGCCGCCTGCCACCGGCCTGTGTGGCGCGGAGGCCGGCCCGGCTTCTGGGATTTCTCTGCCGTGGTATGAGTGGTAGGAGAGGTGTTCAGAGCTCGTGTTGTTCCATCGTCGGTTCATTCCGGGTTTGGCGATTCATTCTTATGTTATCGGCGACGAGGCCTCCGGAGAGGCCGTGGTCGTCGACCCCACGCGGGACGTCGAAGAATACATTCGCTTCGCTGACGAAAACAGGTTGGCGATCCGGCACATTCTCGAGACGCACGTCCATGCCGATTTCGTGAGCGGCGCGGTGGAGCTCAAATCGAGCCTGCAAGGCCAGCCCGAAATTCACTGCTCGGGGCTGGGTGGCGAGGAGTGGACGCCGCCTTACGCCGATCGCGTGGTGTGCGACGGCGACCAGATCGAAATGGGCAAAGTGCGGCTGCAAGCGCAGCACACGCCCGGCCACACTCCCGAGCACGTGTCGTGGGCGCTCTACGATACCGCGCGGAGCAGCGAAGTCCCCTGGCTCGTATTCACCGGAGATTTTCTGTTCGTCGGCGATGTCGGCCGGCCGGACTTACTCGGAGAGGAAGCGCGCCGCACGCTCGCGCACCAGCTTTACGAGAGCGTCTTCGAGCGGCTGCCGGTGCTTCCCGATCTCACCGAGATTTTTCCGGCTCATGGGGCCGGCTCATTGTGCGGCAAGGCGATCGGATCGCGGTCGTCGTCCACGGTCGGCTACGAACGCCGCTTCAACCCTTCGCTGGCGAAAAGGACCGAATCCGAATGGGTTGGGGCGTTACTGGCGGGGATGCCACTCGCCCCGCCCTACTTCCGCCGGATGAAGCAGGTCAACCGCGAGGGCCCGCCAATACTGGGCCGCGACCTGCCCGGCAACCGCCGTTGGCGCGCGGCGCAGGTCTTCGAGCGGGTCTGCAGCCACTGCCTGATCGTCGACGTGCGCTCCAAGGAAGCTTTTTCGGCCGCGCACATTGCCGGAGCCATCAATATTCCGCTCGGGCCGCATCTGCCCACCTGGGCCGGCTGGGTGCTGCCCTATGACCATCCGACGCTGATCATTTTGGACAACCCGGCGGAGTTGCCGCAGGTGGTGACGCACCTGATTCGCGTCGGCTTCGACGATCTGCGCGGATTTCTCGATGGCGGCATGGAAGCCTGGCAAGTGGGAGGGTTTCCCTTCGACACCCTGGAGACGATATCGGTTCATCAGTTGCACAGGCGCATCGAGCGCGGCGACTCGCTCACGGTTCTGGACGTGCGCACGGATGGGGAGTGGAGCGGCGCTCACGTCGAGGGGGCCCTTCATATCCACGGCGGGAAACTGCAGGAGCAGTTTACTGAAGTCCCGCGGGACCGCCCGGTGGCGGTGATCTGCGCCTCGGGCTATCGAGCCTCGATCGCGGCGTCGTTTCTCAAGCGCGATGGATACGAGGCTGTGATGAATGTGATCGGCGGCATGACGGCCTGGAAGGCGGCGGGACTGCCGACAACCATCGAATAGCCCGCACGGCCGGGAGCCGCTGGCAAGGCTACGCCGGCGGGGAGTGAAGTGGCACCGGCGCAAGAGTGGCGCGGGCCTTCGGCCGGCGGCGTTGGCGCCGACGTTTGCGGGCGGAGCCACCCGGTAGACCCGGCGGCTCCGCAACCAGTAGCCATGCCGGATTTAGTGGCCCCTAGTCCCCGCCACCAGCCCAAACAACGGGCCGCCGTTCGCTGATTCGACCAGATAGTTCCGCATCATCATGACCCTCACATTCGCCTTGTCGGCCGCGCTACTACTGGCTGTCGCCATCGGTATCTCGCTCGGCGCCCTGGGCGCGGGCGGCTCGATCATCACCTTGCCGGTCTTGGTTTACGTGGCCGGCATTCCGGCGCACAAGGCGGTCAGCATGTCACTGGTGATCGTCGGCGCGACGAGTCTGCTGGGATCCTACCTCCACTATCGCCACGGCCAGGTTTACCTGCGCGCGGTGCTCATGCTGGGCGGAGGGGGAATGGCGGGGGCCTTCCTCGGGTCCACTCTCACGCACCTGGTGTCGGACCGCATGTTGATGCTGGCGTTCGCCTTGCTGATGGTCGCCGCCGGCGCGGCCATGCTGCGAAAAAAGCCCTCGGCCTATCTGGCGCCGCAGTGCAGCCCGGCGCGTTGTGTTGGCATCGGGGCGGTGGTCGGCGTGATGACCGGTTTCCTGGGCGTGGGCGGCGGGTTCCTGATTGTGCCGGCGCTGATCCTGTTTGCAGGGCTGGCCCCTAAGACCGCCGTCGGCTCCTCGCTCGCCATCATCGGAGCCAACTCCGTGGCGGGATTCGTGGGGCACTTGCGCTATGGCGACGTCGACTGGCTGGTGACCACGGCCTTCCTGGTCCTGGCGCTGTCGGGAATGTGGACCGGCACCAGGATCTGCAGCCGCATCTCCCAACAGGCGCTACACCGGGCGTTCGCTTGCTTCATTATCGTGATCGGCGTCGTCATCAGCGGCGTGAATTTGCGGTGATGCTGGGGCGTCGCCACAAACCGCGAGACAGAGCCGCGGGCGCAAGCCGGCGGGCCGAGGTGGCTCGATGCCCTGGGCGAAGCTTTGGCAATTTCGTCAACGGCGAGTTGCGGCTCCGCTGGTATAGGCGGGCGGCTTGTCGCGAAAGGCTTTCCACCCCGCTTTGTGCCGCTTCGGCCCGCAGGCTTAACGCCCGCGGCTCTGTTTGTTCGCGGCCCGGCTTCGTTCGCTGGAAGGAACACGGACACACCGGGCGCAGCTTGCGGCTCGGCTACGTGAACTTGTATTCGCCGGGCACGGGCAGCGGCGGAATGTTTACCTCGTCTTCGAGCGACATGTTCGCGGGATCTTTGGGCATCAGGTCGAGCTTGGAGTTCATGATCATGTCCCAGGTGACCTCGATGCCTGAATAGGCCGACTCGCGCGCCATGATGCAGGTCAACGTGCTTTCGCCGACCGCCCGGGCGCGATTCTGGTAAGGCCCCTTGCCCAGGATCGAATTGACCATGTCGATCGTCTCCTGCACATAGGGGCTGATCTCGGCCTTGGTCCCCAGATCGCGGCAATCGGT
Organism: Terriglobia bacterium; assembly: GCA_963824095.1. Classification (GTDB taxonomy): domain Bacteria; phylum Acidobacteriota; class Terriglobia; order Bryobacterales; family UBA6623; genus JBBDWJ01. The sequence goes on from CAWGNS010000008.1 coordinate 1,364,339, forward strand.
CTTGCCCTTGGTTCCCACCACCAGTTCGTTCACGCGGTTGACGCCGGTCGGATACTGCCGGCAATGGCTGGTCATGCGAACGCCGCTGGGGTAGACAAAATCCGCGAACACGTGGTCGTAGATGTTGCCATAGATGCGCTCGCGAGGGCGCCAGGCCGCCCCGCCGGAGGCGAGCACGCTCACCGGGTGCGTCCCCATCACCCAATTGATGACGTCGATGTTGTGCAGGTGCTGCTCCACGATCTGGTCGCCGCAGATCCAGACATAGGAATACCAGGCGCGGTGCTGCCACTCGAGGCCCTTCTTCCCGGTGTATTCCTTGCCCTTGATCACCGGGCCGCCGACCCAGTTGGCATACGTCGCGACGACTTCGCCGATGTCGCCGTCCTGGATCCGTTTCACCGATTCGACGTATTCTTTTTGCGAGCGCCGTTGCGCGCCGATCATGACGGTCAGCTTGAGCTCTTCCGATTTTTTCGCGGCTGCGAAAATGCGGCGTAAGCCGGTTGGATCGGTGCCCAGCGGCTTTTCCGCGAAGATGTGCTTCTTGGCGTTGACGGCGGCCTCGAAGTGGACCGGCCGCCAGCCGGGAGGGGTGTGCAGCGTCACGATATCGATGTCGGTCGCCAGCATCTTTTTGTAAGCGTCGAAACCGGTAAAGCGATGGTCGGGATCGACTTTGATGCGGTCCTGGATGCCGGGGAACTCCCCCGCGTCCCGCAGGCGGCGCAGCGATCCTTCCAGTTGGTTCTCGAACAGGTCGGCCATGGCAACCAGCTCGACGTTGGGATTGCCGGAGAGCATTTCGTGGATGCCATGGGTGCCGCGTCCGCCGCAGCCGATGATGCCGACCTTGAGCTTTTCGTTGCCGGCGCCGCGGACGAGTTCGGGTCGAATGATCTGAAAACCCGCGACGGCGGCGCCCGCCGCCGTGGATCCAGAAAGAAAAGACCGCCGCGAAAGCGTACGGGCCTTGTTCGTGGGATTCGTTTTGCTACTCGATTCTTCTATCTCCTGGTTGTTTTTCATAGGAAGGACTCCTTTGGCGACTCCATTGTAGCCTCGCGGCCGAGGGGATGCGAGTTGGCGTCATGGCTGGAGGACAGCAGAAAGCGCGCGGAATCCAACGGCGGGAGGGAGTCGCTGTGAGCGCTGCGTGATCGGCGTTGGAGCCGTTGGCGAAACGGCGCTGACGGGGCAGGCTTGCTGGACGGAACGGGCTTGCCCGGCGGGGACGCGTTTGGACTGCGGCTAGTGGGAGGGCAAGCAGGAGCCCTGCCCCGCTGGCCCTGGGGCCCTACTGCCGCTCTGGCTTAGTCGCCTGCGACCGGCTCTTGTTTGGCGTGTTCGACGTACTGGCGCGTAAGTTCGGCGAGCGCCGCGCGCAGTTTTTCCATCACCGGCCAGGCCGAGGCTTTGCCGGCGGAAAGGCTGCGATCGAGAATCCGGTCCACGGGTAGCAGGTCGCGCGTTGTCGAAGTGATAAACACTTCCTCGGCCGAGTAGAGGTCTTCGAGCGTGAGCACGCCTTCCTCTACTGGAGCGTCCGGCAGGTCGATCTCTTCGAGCATGACGGCGCGGGTGACGCCGGGCAGGGGGCCCGACTCGAGCGGCGGTGTGCGGGTGACCCCGTTGCGGACCGCAAAAATATTGGCCGAAGTGCACTCGGCGACCTCGCCGCGCTCGTTGAGCAGGATCACCTCGTCGTAGCCGCGCTGCTTGGCCGTTTCCGCCATCGTCAGATTGTGGGCCCACGACAGCGTCTTGGTTCCGGCGAAGGCAGATGCCGCATGGCGGCCCTGCTCGACTACCCCGAGCGCCACGGACTCATGCCAGCCGGCCAGCTCGTTGCTAAAAGCGATCAGGTCGGACGAGTTCCCCGAACCCGGCCCTTCCCAAAAGCCGCCTTCGCTGCGAACCACGCAGACGCGCATTGTGCAGTTGGGCGCCTGGTTGGCTTCGACCAGTCGCATCAGGTTGCGGCGCACGTCGTCGCGATCGAGCGCAAGCTCGACATGAATCAACCGGGCATCGCGTTTCATACGCGCCCAGTGGCGCTCGAACGCAAACGGAATGCCGTCGCAAATTTTCAGCGTGGTGAACACGCCCCAACCAGCCAGCAGCCCCAGTTGGCCCGGAAGCAGGATCTTTTCGTCGCTGCGGCAGATTTCGTCGTTGTAGAGGACGTACGGGTGCATCTGAGTCCCATTATCCCGCAGGCGGCTCGTCCGCGGGGCCGGCAGCGCGGCACGACGAATCGCTGGGCGGAGCTGCACGGCGCTGCGCGCTTGACGTGGCCGGGCCGGCGTTTGTAGGATGCGTGCTCGGCGGGCTCGGTATCGCGCGAGTCGATTTTCGGGAAAGGGAATCTCGGTATGTCCAAAGAACTTCGCATCGGCATGATCGGGTACGGCTTCATGGGCCGCACCCATTCGAACGCCTATAAGCGGCTGAACGATTTCTTCCCGGTGGAGCACCGCCCGGTGCTGAAGGCCGTGTGCGCCCGCAAGAAGGACAAGGCGCAGGCGTTCGCCGACGTCTGGGGCTACGAGCGCGTCGAGACCGACTGGAAGAAGCTGGTCAGCGCGAAGGATATCGACCTGATCGACATCGGCGCGCCCAACAATATGCATCGCGACATCGCCATCGCCGCGGCCAAGAACGGCAAGATGGTGCTCTGCGAAAAGCCATTGGCGATGAACGTCAAGGAAGCCGAGGAGATGACCAAGGCCGTCGAGAAGGCGGGCGTGCCCAACATGGTCTGGTTCAACTACCGCCGCGTACCGTCAGTCGCGCTCGCGCGCCAACTCGTCGACGAAGGCCGCATCGGCCGCTGTTTCCACTATCGCGCGACGTATCTGCAGGACTGGACGATCGCCGAAGACGTTCCACAAGGCGGCCCGGGACTGTGGCGGCTCGACGTCGGCGTGGCGGGATCGGGAGTGACCGGCGATCTGCTGGCGCATTCGATCGACACCGCCATGTGGCTCAACGGCCCGCTCACGCGCGTGGTGGCCCGCACCGAAACCTTCGTCAAGCAGCGTAAACATGCCGAGACGGGCAAGGTGCAGCCGGTCGGCATCGACGACGCCTGCATGTTTCTCGCGGAGTTCGCCAACGGCTCGCTGGGCACCTTCGAGTCGACACGCTACGCCCGCGGGCGCAAGAACTACAACACCTTCGAGATGAACGGCGCCGACGGCAGCGTCTATTTCGACCTCGAAGAGCCCGAGTACCTGCAGTTTTTCGAATACCAGCAGAAACAATCCCGTAAGAAGGTGGAGAGCCACCTGACGGGCTGGCGCAAGATCCACACCACCAATTCTGAGCACCCCTACATGGACAAGTATTGGGTGCCGGGCACCTGCATCGGCTACGAGCACACCTTTCTCAACGCGCTGGCGGATTTTGTCACCGGCATCGAGGCTGGCAAGCCCACCCAGCCCGATTTCCGCAACGCGCTCCAGACGCAGAAGGTCTGCGACGCGGTGTTGAAGTCAGCCAAGACGGGCAAGTGGGTCAACACCGGCGTGAAGCTCTAGCCGCGGGGAGGCTGCTCGGGTCCGGCCCTCCGATTCAGCGCGACCATCCTGGTTCGGGCCTGTGTTAATTTGAACCCGTGGCCAGCGGAGTTCCGCCTCCCTATGCGGAACTTTCGAACGAGCTGAGCCGCGAGCAGATTTGCCAATCCGTTCCGCGGAGGTCTCGAATGTCACGAAAGCAGACGACCCTGATGGTTGTTGTCGCTTTGTTCGCCGGCTTTTTGGGAGGGGTTGTCTCTCAGCAAGTTGGCCTTACCGTGCTGGCGCAAGCCGGACCGGCCGACAAGATCGAAGCGCAAGAGTTTCGTCTTGTCGATGCCAAAGGAAATTTGCTGGGCTTGATCAAGGCCACGCCGACAAGCATGCCCGCGGGCGACCTCGTGCCGGGGACGAAAGATCCCGGCATGGAACTCCAGGGTCTCACCGCGAACGCGGGGGGCGGCGCCATCATGCTGTTCGATAGCCAGGGGCAACCGACCTGGGCCGCACCCGGCGCAACCGGCTCCGCGGCTCGCGCACTGCCTCTCCGATAAGCGGGAAGCGCGGCGGCTCCGCGATGTTTTGAACGAGCACGCCCACCGGCGCTCTGTCGGCGCGCTGAAAGCTTGCTGAGTCTGCGGCGGAAACGATCCAGCCTGGCGCTATCCCAGCTCCCAACCCGGGCGATATTCGCGCACCAAGTACTTATTGGCCTCCGAGACGTTGGTAATTTTTCGCGTTGCGGGGTCGTATTCGATCGTCTCGCCGGCGCGCAACGCAACGGCAGCCAGGTTGACCGTTTCGGTTAGCTGCACCGCATTCAGGAAATTCCCCGGCGATTGGGGACCGCCCTGCACGGCGTTGATCCAGTCGGCAAGGCGATTGGGCCGCTCGCCGGTCGGCCTCTGCGGAGGGGCGTTCAAAGGCGGAGGCTGTGGACCCGGGAAGGCCTTCATTTTGCTCTCCGGGATGATGCGGCCATCGAGGATCTTCCCCTTGTCGCCGATGAAGAGCATGCCCTCGGTGCCTAGTTCCCGGCCGTCTTCGGCAAGTTCTCTCGGGCGCTGCGGCCGCATGCCGCCGTCGTACCAGAACAGGTCGATATCCGGCCAGCCCTCGTGCGCTGGCATCTTGAAGCGCAGGCTGCACCCGATGGGGAACGAAAAATCGTTCTTCACGCGCTGGCTGACTTCGTTCACGACTTCGTAGGTATGCGTCATATAGGGTTCGACGCGCACCGGCGTGCCGAGTTGGAAAGCCGAGAACACCGGCCACAGGCTGTAGTGGCCCATGTCGGCGATCGAGCCGCCGCCGAAGTCGTACCAGCCGCGGAACACAGTGTTGGTGTAGTTGGGGTGATAGGGGCGGTCGAGCGCCGGGCCCAGCCACAGGTTCCAATCAAAGCCCTCGGGGACCGGCGGCCGGTCGGTAGGCAGCTTTTGATACTGCGGCCACATCGGCCGGTTGGTCCAGTTGTGGATCTCGCGCACGGTGCCGATGGCACCGTCTTTGATCCAGCTCATGATGCGGTCCATGTCGCCGGCGCGGCCCGAGCCGTAGGCCATGAAATGCGTGGCGACCTTCGACTCGCGCGCGGCGTCGAACACCAGCTTGCCCTCGTGCAGTCGGTTGGCCAGGGGCTTGTGCATGATGGTGTGCTTGCCCATCTTCATCGCCGTGACCGCGATGGTGGCGTGGAGATGGTCCGGGGTCATGATCTTGACCGCGTCGAGATCCTTCTCCCTATCGAGCAGCTCACGGAAATCGGCATAAGCCGTCACGCCGCCGAAGTGATCGGCCGCGCGCTGCTCGGCGTAATACGTCTCGACGATTTCTTTGCCGACCTCGCGGCCTCCCGGGGCGGCCGGCGCATCGGCCCTCCAGTTGGGGTTCTTCAAGAAAGGCTGAACGACGCGCAGGATGGAACCCTTGGTGAACTCCACGTAGTGATTGCTGTCTTTGTTCGGATCGCAGACGGCCACCACCTGGATCTCCGGGGTAGGAAGCATCTGCAACAGCTCGCGGATGCCCTGCGTGCCGATGCCGATATAGGCCAGGGTGATTTTGTCGCTGGGAGCGACATGCGCCTGACCTCCCAGTACGTGCCTGGGCACGATGCTGAAAACGCCCGCCGCGGCCGCGCCACCCAGGAACTTGCGGCGACCGATCGACGACTGCTTTGCCTGCTCGACCTCGGGAGCCGCCTCCGGTTTGCCATCCCTTGCCGGCTTGACGCTCGCCGCGGGTTTGCCATCCATTTCCGGTTTCACCGCTTCCTCCTTTTCGGCCCGGTCTGCCCAGGAACTGCGTCCCGACAAGCCCGCAGGCCATTCCTTTGGGCACCAATATATCAGCAAAGCAACCTGCGGCGAGTAGGAATGCGGCCGGAAAAAACCGGGCGAAGGCAGCGCTATGCCGAGGCATACGTCATGGGTTGGCGTGCCGTCGCGAAAAGGTGAGCACGGCCTGACGCCGGCGGCTCTGAGGGCCAAGGGCGCGCGCATGGCGGGTAGTGGCCCGCACTTGCGCCGATGTCGGGATGGGAGCGGGCGAAGCTGTCCGCCGCAGAGGGAAGAAGGGAAAAGAATGGTGGGCGTGGAGGGACTCGAACCCCCGGCCTGCTGGTTCGAAGCCAGACGCTCTATCCAACTGAGCTACACGCCCGTTCCTTCATCTTCCGTGCGTCGCGGCGCTGCTGTCAACCGCGGGAGCCGAGCGGCGGGGCGGGCGGCGGGGACGGGCGCGTCTTCGGTTTTCTTGCGGTTGGGACAGGTGGCGCAGCTTAGCGGGTCACCGTTAGGGTCGAGCACTTCGGGTCCGCCGCAGGAGCCGCGCAGGCAGCGGTTCTTGAAAACCACGCCCACGCCCATGGCGAGCATGATGAGCGCCATCAGCGCGGCGGTGATGAGAATCAACATCATGGGGAATCCTGGGGCTTGTTCGAGGCCGCTGTACCGGCCGGCGGCTCTCCGAACAACTCCTCGAAGCGCGGCGAGGTTTTTTCGACAAAACCGTCCGCCTTGCGTATCAGAAACAGCGCCGCCAGATTCTGTTCGACGGCCAGACGATAGCCTTCCTGCTCGCCGAGCACGATCAACGCGGTGGCGAACGCGTCGGCTTCTACACAGCGCTCGGTGACCACCGTAATCGAGGCCAGCCGGTGGCCGATGGGCTGGCCGGTGCGCGGGTCGATCTCGTGCGAAATCCGCCGGCCCCCCTCTTCATAATAGTTGCGATAGTCGCCCGAGGTCGCCATGGCGTGATTTTCGAGCGGCAGCGTGCGCTCGACGGCGCGTCCGCCATCCAGCGGCTTTTCGACGCCGATGCGCCAGGGCTGCCCTTGTGCGTTGCTGCCTTGCGCGCGCACTTCGCCGCCCACCTCGACCATGTGTTCGACGTGTCCCAGCTTGGTGAGTGTCACGGAAACCTGGTCGACGGCGTATCCCTTGGCCAGCGCGGAGAGGTCGCAATAGACGTCGGGGCGGATCTTGCGAATGGCCGGCTGCCCCTCTTCGAGGAAGATCTTGTCCCAGCCGACACGCGCTCTCAGGGCGTCGAGTTCGGCGGCCGAAGGTGGATGAGCGGGCTTACCCGGCGGGCCGAATCCCCAGGCGTTGACCAGCGGCCCCACGGTCACGTCGAAAGCGCCGCCGCTGAGCAAGCCGACGTGCTGCGCCACCTTGAACACCTCGAAGGTCTGCGGCGAGAGAGCAAACGGTTCCGAACTCTTCCATTGGTTGAAGCGCGATAGCTCCGACGAGGGCAGGTAGGTCGACATCAGCCCGTTGACCGCGGCCAACTGGCTTTCGATTGCCTCCTGGGCGCGCGCCCGCTGCTCGTCGCTCAGCGGCGGGCCGGCCACCTTGACGCTGAAGGTGGTTCCCATCGTCTGGCCCTGCCAGACGGTCACGTCACGTCCTTTTACGGTGGCCGCCGGCCGACACGACCAGGTCAACAACAGGCTTGCCGCAAGCCAGGCTAAAACCAAAATGCGAGAGAGTTTCATCGAGCTTCGCACGAGTGGGCGAACCCAACCCAGACGGCCGCTCCAAACGCAGACCGGGCACCGTCATTGCCGATGAATTCATGTTCGCACGTTGCCGCGCGGGCCTCGCAGCAGGGGCCCGTTGCGCAGGGCTGGGCGTATTTCCCAGGCCTGCGGCATTTTGCCGACGCAGGCCTCGAAACCAAGGGCGGTCCGTATGGTCGGCCCCTCCGGAAACGGCAAGGTGGCTGAGTGGCCGCGGCTACGGCCGCAGGTCTCTGCGAGCCCTGCGCTACGGGCACCCTGGGGTTTAGCCTGGTCTTGGTAAAATAACCTGTGCCCCCTCAGATTCGCCCCCCAGACAGTTCTGACGACCGGCATGGCGCCCCTGAACATCGCGTGGGTTCGCTCGCAGTTTCCCTCTCTCAACGAGAAGGTGGACGGCAAGAACGCCGTGTTTTTTGACGCGCCGGGCGGCACGCAGGTGCCGCAGCGGGTCATCGAGGCGATGAGCGAATACCTGACGCGCTCCAACGCCAACACCCATGGCGCGTTCGTGACCAGCCGCCGTACCGACGAGACGATCGCCGAAGCGCACGTCGCCGCCGCCGACCTGCTGGGCTGCAATCCCGAAGAGATCGTTTTCGGGCCGAACATGACCACGCTGACGTTCGGCATCAGCCGCGCCATCGGCCGCGAGCTCGAGCCGGGCGACGAGATTGTGGTGACCTACCTGGACCACGACGCCGACGTCGCGCCGTGGCGCGCGCTCGAGGAGCTCGGCGCGGTGGTTCGGGCCGTGGACATCCGCGTCGACGATTGCACGCTCGACATGGAGAGTTTCCGCCGGCAGCTCTCCCCGCGCACCAGGCTGGTCGCCACCGGCTACGCTTCGAACGCCGTCGGCACGATCAACGACGTGCGCACGATCGTGCGGGAGGCGCATCGCGTCGGAGCGCTGGCATTCGTCGACGCCGTGCACTATGCGCCGCATGGGCCGATCGACGTCGGCGAGCTGGACTGCGATTTTTTGGCCTGCTCGGCCTACAAGTTTTTTGGGCCGCACCTGGGCGTGCTCTATGGCAAGGCCGAGCACCTCAAGCGGCTGCGGCCCTACAAGGTGCGCCCAGCGTCGGACGAGATCCCCTGGCGCTGGGAAACCGGCACGCAAAACCACGAGGGGCTGGCGGGCCTGATCGCCGCGCTGAATTACCTCGACGAGTTGGGTCGGCGCTATCCACCCGACAGCGCGCCGCAGCCCGCCGAGGGCCGCAAGGGCCGGCGCCAGGCGCTGCTCAACGCGATGCACACGATCCAACGCTACGAGCGCTGGATGGCCGAACACCTGGTGCTGGGGTTGCTCGAAATCCCCGGTGTGCAGTTCTATGGGATTCGGGAAACGCCTCGCTTCGATAGCCGTACACCGACGGTGGCGATCCGGTTGGGCGACGTTCACCCGCGCGCCGTGGCGGAATATCTGGGGAACAACGGCATCTTCGTGTGGGACGGCAACTATTACGCCCTCAGCGTGACCGAGCGGCTTGGCGTCGAAGAGACCGGCGGCATGGTGCGTATCGGCCTGGTGCACTACAACACCGTGCAAGAGGTCGACCGGCTGCTCGCGGCGCTGCGGCAGTTTCCCCACTAGCGCTGTTTTTCGCGCGCGCCCTCGTGGCGGCGACTTTGCGGCGTCTGGCGTGCCCGCACGCTTCCGGGTGCGGCGCTGATGTTGCGGTTCGTACAGCGGAGAGGGGCCACCGGGATGCCCGTCGGGAGTGGTCTGCCACGGAGCGGCTCTTTGGCATTAGAATGATATACGCTGCAGTACGGCAGCGTGGCAGCGTTTTGCCCCGAGCAAGCCCGCCCCCAGCATCATCTTCTCAGGAGGTCTCCATGAGCCAAATCAACCGGCGCCACTTTTTCCTTGGCGCCGCGGCCGCCGCTGCAGCAACGCAGTCGCGCGCCAGCGCCCAAAGCGCCAACGAAACAGTCCGCGCCGCCTTCATCGGCGTCGGCGGGCGTGGCAGCACCCTGCTGCGTCATACCTTGGTCGAACCCAACGTCAAAGTCGTGGCGCTCTGCGATCTGAAGCCCGATCGCCTCGATAAAGCGGCCAGCGCGGCGGCCCGCGACAACCCCAAGACTTTCAGCGACTATCACAAGCTGCTCGAGCAGAAAGACATCGACGCGGTCTACATCGCTACCCCGTGCTACCTGCACGTCGAGATGGCGATCGCCGCAATCCAGGCCGGCAAGCACGTTTACTCGGAGAAGCCGGCGGGAATCACGCCGGAATCGATCGGCAAACTGGTCAAGGTCGTTCGCGGCGCCAAGACGGTCTACCAGGTCGGCCAGCAGATGCGCTCGATGCCCAACCTCGCCGACGCGATCAAACGCGTACACAACGGCGATTTCGGCAAGGTCGTCATGGTTCAGGCCGTGCGGACCTCCTCCGACGACCTCGACCACAACGCCAGCTCGTCCGACTGGTTCTTCGACGCCAGCCGCTCGGGCGATGTGATCGTCGAAATGTCGGTCCACAACCTGGACGTCTGCAACTGGGTGATCGATTCCCACCCGGCATGGTCGGCGGGAGTCGGCGGCACGCTGGTGTGGCCGAACGACCCTCCAGGGCGCACCAACATGGACGGCTATTCGCTCACCTACGAATATGCCAACGGCGTGAAGATGTCCTATAGCCAGCTATTCTTCCACCCGCGCACGCTGCCGGGCGGCGGGCAATACGTTCACGTCTATACGGACAAGGGCGCCGTCGATTTGCTGGAAGGAACCTACCACGAGCGAGCGCGCGGCGCTCAGCCGGTGCAGTTCGGTAAGGCCGACAACGAGAACACCCCGCGCGACGCGCACATCCAGGCGTTCTACGAGGCGATTCGGACCGGCAGTAAGCCGGCCGCCGATATTACCATCGGGGCGACGGCTGCCCTCACGGCGATCCTCGGGCGCGAGGCGATCTACCACCAGCAGATGATGCATTGGCGGGACTTCAACGTCGAGGTCTAGGTCTTTCCGCAGATTCAAGCCGGGTGTGGCGCAGAGGGAAGCCTTCTCTCTGACCACACCCGGTTTTTCGTTGGCCGCGTGACTCCAACACGCCACTGACTTCGACGGACCGCGCTGGGCTGCGACGGCTATTGCGCAACGGGCCCTTTTGTCCGCCGGCGGCGGCCGCTATACCCGGCCGGCCGCTCCAACCGTCGCATGGGCTTCTTCGAGCACCTGCTTCAATACCTCCACGGCACGCTCACAATCCTCGCGGCTGACGTCGTAGTGGGTCACCATGCGCATGCGCCCGGCGACTCCATTCGCCAGTACGCCTTTTTCGCGCAAACGGGCCGAAAGATCGGCGCAACTCAGGCCGGCGCCGTCGACATCGAAGAACAGAATGTTGGTGACGACCTTCTCGGGCCGGATGCTCACCCCCGGCATCCCGGCCAGCGCGTCGGCCAGAAACCGTGCATTGGCGTGATCGGCTGCCAGCCCGGCGGGGGAATTTTCGAGCGCCAACAACCCGGCCGCGGCGAGTACGCCCGCCTGGCGCATGCCGCCGCCAAACCCTTTGCGGGCCAGCCTGGCCTCGGCAATGAAAGCGCGCGATCCGGCCAGCATGGAACCAACCGGCGCGCCTAGTCCCTTCGAGAGGCAGAACATCACCGAGTCGACTTTCGCGACGACCTGCGCCACGGGTTTGTTGTAGTAGGTGGCCGCGTTGAAGACACGTGCGCCGTCGAGATGCACCGGGATGCCGAGCTCGTGGGCGTGGTCGCAAATCTCGTCCATAACCTCGAGCGGATACACACAGCCGCCGGCCACGTTGTGGGTGTTTTCGAGAGAGATCAGTCCCGTGCCGCGATGGTGGTCCCCAGGCAGGCGAACGCGCTTCTGGATCTCCTCCCAACTCAGGATGCCGTCGCTGGTGGCGATGGTCCGCGTGACGCAGAACGAGTTGATGGCCGGCCCGCCCATCTCGTAGAGGATGATGTGGGAGCGCTCGTCGCTGATAATCTCCTGGCCGGGCCGGGTGTGGACGTGGAGCGCGATCTGGTTGCCCATCGTCCCCGAGGGCACAAACAGCGCGGCCTCCTTGCCCGTCACGCGGGCGGCGGCGGCCTCCAGGCGATTGACGGTGGGGTCCTCGCCGTAGACGTCGTCGCCGACCTCGGCTTCCGCCATGGCGCGGCGCATCTGGGGCGTCGGCCGGGTTACGGTATCGCTTCTTAAGTCGATGATTTTAGGCATGTTGGTTCTTTGATTCGGGTCGGCGGTGAGCGTCCCCGGGGTTGTTTTGACCGAGCACGTCGGTTCCGATGTCCATTATAGGGGGGCGGGCGGTGGCTGTAGTGGGCGGACGAGGTTGGGGGAAGCGGGCCTCGCGGCTTTCGCCGCTCGGGACAGGCGGGAGCGCCTGTCTCTGCTTGCGCGCGGGCCGTTCTAGCCGAGGAACTGCTCGAAGACTTCGTTCGAGAACATCACGCCCTGGGCGGTGAGGTGCAGCCGGCCCTCGGGGGTCCAGGCGAGCCAGCCTTGCCCGGTCAGCTTCTCGATCGACTCCCGATAGGGGGCCAGTTCCGCCGCGCTCGGCTGAATTCCGGCGATCTGGCGCAGGCCCGTGAAAAACCTTTCCTGCAAGCGGCGCGCCGGGTCCACCGGCTCGGTTTCGCGCCGGACGCCGCGGCGATGGCGGGTCCGGTCGATGTATTCCGCCGGGGACTCGACGTTGCCCCAGCGCCGCTCGCCATCGAAGGAGTGGGCGTCCGCACCAAAACCCAGGTAGGGCTGCATATTCCAGTACTTGAGGTTGTGGAGCGACTCGCAGCCGGGGCGGGCGAAGTTCGAAATCTCGTATTGCGCGACCGGGACCTCGCGCAGCCGCTCGATCGCCCGCAGATAGAAATCGGCGATGTCGTCTTCGCTGGGGACCGCCCGCGCCCCATAGCGGCGGCCTCCGGAGCGCAACTCTTCGCCCAGGCGGCTCTCATCGTCCACCTCGAGCATGTAGACCGACACGTGCGGCGGGCCGAGGCGCGCCAGCCAGTCGAGCGAAATCTCCCAGGTTTCCGCGGTTTCATGCGCCAGCCCGGAGATCAGGTCGATGTTGATGTTGGTGATGCCCGCGCGGGCCAGCAGCTCGACCTCGGCGGCGACCTGCTCGGGTTTGTGGCGGCGTCCCGCGGCGCTGGCGACTTTCGGGACGAACGACTGCACCCCCAGACTCACGCGGTTGATCCCGAGGCTCGCCCAGACTTCGGCTTTTTGCGGGCTGATTGTTCCCGGCGCGGCCTCGATGGTAGCCTCACGCCAGCGGCCCACCGGCAGCGCTTCGAGAATCCGCCGCAAATCTTCCCCTTCGAGCAGGCTGGGCGTGCCCCCGCCTAGGTAGAGCGTGTCGGGCTCGGAGGGGAAGGCCGCGCCGCGGATCTCCTCACGTACACTTTCGATATAGGGGTCGATCAGGTCCCGGGGGAACACGCCCGAGGCGAAGTTGCAGTAGGTGCACTTCTGCGAGCAGAAGGGGAACGAGATGTAAATTCCCGTCACGGTGTTGGAAACAGATCCGTCGGCCGTTCGAGCGAGAATCGGTACCTGGCGCGGCGCCCGCTGACGTGGCACAGGCAATCCTGCCTGTGCTGGATCCTGCGCTTTTTCGCGGCCCCGGGCCCTAAATCGACGAGAAAGCACGGCTCGCGGAGCGAACAAACTCAGACGGCAAGCCCGCTGGCCGGCTGCATTCAGGATATCAACCGCACGCGGGATATTTCGCCTGCTTGCCCCGTTGTAACCATGGATCCAACCGCCGCCGGGCCCCCAAAACCGATTCTGGTATTCTGATCGATTGGGCTTGGTGGAATCGCTTCCCGTTGCTTTCGCGGACGGCGGCAAGTGGGTTCGTTCGATCTCGACGCCCACCCGGGGCAACCGCGTCTGACCAAGGGACCGCAACGACAACCGATATCATGAGCGGCGCCTGTATCCGGCACAGCGAAATCCCGGCTTCGACGCCGCTTTTCCTCGATTACGTCTACGAATTCCCGCGGACCAGCGCGTTTTACCGGTATCCGCCCGCCTTGTCGGCGGTGCCCGAGGCGATCGCGGAGTTGAAATTCGACCGCGCGCGGCACGAAGCCTTGGTGGCCGCGCTGGCCGAGCAAAACGCAACCGCCGGAGGGGCCACCGCGGCGAATCTGGAGCGGCTGCGGGACCCCAACACGGTGGTCGTGGTGACCGGCCAGCAGGTCGGCCTGCACGGCGGCCCGGTCTTCGCGATCTACAAGGCGCTCACCGCCGCGCGCCTGGCCGCGCACCTCACCTCGCAGGGAATTTCCGCGGTTCCCGTCTTCTGGCTGGCGACCGAAGACCATGACTTGGCCGAAGTCGACCATGTCTGGACCTTCGATGGGTCGCGGGAACCCGTCCGTTTACAGGCGGCCACCGACGGCCAGCCCAATCAGCCGGTTGGCGGCGTGGCGGTTACCGACGCCGCAATCGCGGACCTGCGCAACGCGCTGGCTGGACTGCCTTTCGGCGACGAAGTCACGGAGATCGCGGCGCAGGCCTACGGTAACCCCAGCACGTTCGGATCGGGCTTCGCGGCCCTGTTCCGCAAGCTGCTGGGCGACTATGGGTTACTGCACCTCGACCCACTGCGGCCGGCGGTGCGGCGCCTGGCCGAGCCTCTGGTACGCACCGCGATCGAGCAAAGCCCCGCATTGATCGAAGGCCTGATCGAGCGCGGCCATGAGTTGGAACAGGCCGGCTACCACACCCAGGTTCACGTTGCCGCCGACACCTCGTTGATCTTCGTGATCGAAGACGGCAAACGGATCGCCCTGCGCCGTTCCGGGGATACCTACAAGGGCGGCGGCCGCAGTTATTCGACGCAGGAACTGCTGGCGCGGCTGGGCGAGCGGCCGCAGGATTTTTCGCCGAACGCGCTGCTGCGCCCGGTGGTACAAGACTTCCTGCTGCCGACGGCGGTCTATGTCGGCGGACCGGCGGAGTTAGCCTATCTGGCGCAGGCCGAAACGGTGTACGCGCGATTGCTGGGGCGCATGCCGGTGGTGGTGCCCCGCGCGTCGTTCTCGATTGTCGATCAGCGCGCGCGGAAGCTGCTCGACCGCTACGGGCTGGGCCTCACCGGCTGTTTCGCCGGCTCCGAGGCCGTGCGCGCCAGGATCGCCGAGCGGCTCGTGCCGCCGCAGCTCCAGCAAACGTTCGCCCAGGGCGAGACGCAACTCGAGCGGACCCTGAGCGCGGTGGCGGCGCAACTCGACGGCTTCGACCCGACGCTGTCGGACGCGCTGGAAGGCTCGCGCCGCAAGATTCGCTACCAGTTCCACAAGATTCGCGCCAAGGCCGCCCGCGAGAGCCTGCGCCGCGACGAGCGCGCCGGCGACGAAGCCGCTTATCTTTCGCGATCGCTGTTCCCCCAGGAAACCCTGCAGGAGCGCGTCTATTCGGCGCTACCGTTCCTCGCCGCCCATGGCCTCGATCTGGTCGACCGCATCTACGACGCCATCAACCCGGACTGCCACGACCACCAGGTGCTGAGCGTCTAGCCCTCAAGGGAACTTCCCCCGGAGCGGTAGGCCGCCAACGCCACTCAGAGCCGCAGGCGTGAGCCTGCGCTGGGATGCCAGGGACGTTTCGGCGGTGCCGAGGGACGATCAAGGTTCACGAAAACAGAGGCCGTCGGTCAACGGCGGTTGGCCTCCCTGGCCGCCCAGCGCGGGCTGACGCCCGCGGCTCTGAGTGGCTCATGCCCGCCGCTTTAGGCCCCTGGGCTGGCCTCTTTCGAGTGGTTGGCAGTCCCCGCACGACTTTTTCGGCGGCCTCTGCTAGGCTGTACTCTCCCTGAGGCAGACGTGTTCCGCATCGGTCATACGCCTTAGTGGGGTCTGTTGCGGCACGTCGGAGGGGAACACCGCCTGACCTGTTCTCGTATGCCTCGTCAGGAGGATGTGGAACTTGCCCTACTGCACTCAGTGCGGCGCGGAAGTCACGGAGTTCGACCGCTTTTGCCGGCGCTGCGGAAGTTCGCAGCCGGTCAGCGGTCCTTCCGGGCAACGCAAGCCGGCGGCGGGCAGCGTCAGCCCGCGCGCGGCGTCGATCCTATGCTACGTCCCGTGGATGGGCTGGATCGCGTCGCTCTACGTGCTGGCCACCGACCGCTTCCGGACCGAACTGGAAGCGCGGTTCCACGCGTACCAGGGCCTGTATTTGTTCGTTGCCTGGATGCTTGTGCACTACGTGGTCGGCTTCTGGCAGCACTTCCTCCCCGGTCCGAACCTGCCCTTCGACAAGCTGCTGGAGTTCCTGATTTTGATTCTTTGGATCGTGATGCTGGTGAAAACCAGTAAGGGCGAGCGTTTCTCGATCCCGGTGGTGGGAGAGTTGGCCGAGCGGTCGCTTTCGTGAGGACAGACCCGGCGGGCAACGGCCGAAAAATCCGGGCGCGGCTCGTTCGCGAGGTGCAAAACCCATATTGCTCGACGCGTTCCCGTCGCGGCGCCTGGCTGCTGATGCCCCTGCCTGCTGATACCCCTAGCTAGCTGCTGATACCATGGAGGGCCCCGGCGATCTGGCTTTTTGCATCCTCGCCGGCGGGAACGAACGGCAACCGCGGATTTCCCCCGTAGTAGCCCCGCAAATCCATCGCATACTTCAACCCGGCGACGCCGTATCGGGAACTCACCGCTTCCGCGGCGGCTTGGGCGCGTTGCTGCAACTCCTCGGCGCTGGCGAGTTCGCGCGTGCGCACGGCCTCATCGATCGAAAGGCAGAAGAACGGCGCGGCGTTGGCGAGCGCGGGAACGGCGCCGACCGCCCCGGCCGAGAGCCCCGCAAAGAGCAACGTGTCTGCGCCGGCGAGCACCTGAAATTCCGGGGCCGCATGGTCGAGAAGGTGCTGCAGCGACCCGGGGTCCTCGGACGATTCGATCACGCCGACAATCGCGGGGTGCCGCGCCAGCAGCAGGATCGTCTCGGCGCTCAGGCGCACGCCCGTGCCCTCCGTGGGGTTGTCGATCACAACCGGCATCTTTGCCTGGTCAGCCACGGTCCGAAAAAACAGCGCCTGCGTCTTGGGATCTTCGACCCACGGCCGAGGGTGCTGCGGAGGCTCGACCACTCCCGCCGCGTAGCCAAGCTCGCGGGCGCAATCCAGAGCCCGCACCGCCTCGCGGACGCCATCAAGCGACACGCCCGCCAGCAGCAGCTTGCCGCCGGCCGATTGTGCCGCTTCCTCCCACAACTTGCTCTTTTCTTCGAGCGACAGCGTCCGGCCCTCGCCGCAGGCCGAGCCCACCAGATATCCGGCAACCTGGGTGCGGTTCCAGCGCGAGAGGTTGTAGTGAATCTTGGGCACATAGAGCTCGCCGCGGTGGTCGAACGGCGTAGCCATCGGAACGAAGATGCCGTGAAGTTTCATAGAGCGAATTTCCATTGTAGCGGCGCATGGCACGAACAATCCTGTCTCTGCCGGGCAATCCTGCCTGTGCCCCGCGAGTCCCTGACATAATGAACCCTATGTCCGATCGCATTCGCCTCACGGCTGCCGTGAAGTGCGCCGGTTGAGCGAGTAAGCTCAACCCTGCCCTTCTCGAGCAGGTTCTCGGCAGTTTGCCGAGGCTCGACAATCCGCGTGTCCTTGTCGGATTCGACAAATCCGACGACGCCGGAGTGTATCTGCTCGACGACCACACCGCGCTGGTGCAAACCATTGATTTCTTTACTCCAATCGTCGACGACCCGGAAACTTTCGGGCAAGTGGCGGCAGCCAACGCGCTCAGCGACGTCTACGCCATGGGAGGCCGGCCGCTGACGGCGCTCTCGGTGACCTGCTTTCCGGGCGGCGGCGATCCGGCGGTTTTGGAAGCGATCCTGCGTGGCGGGCAATCGAAGATTCACGAGGCAGGATGCGTGGTGATCGGCGGCCATAGCGTCGCCGACGACGAGATCAAGTTCGGCTATGCGGTGATCGGGACGATCGATCCGTCGAAGGTGCGGACGAACTCGGCGGCGCGTCCCGGCGACGATCTGGTGCTCACCAAACGCCTCGGCACCGGCGTGATCTCGACGGCCATCAAGCGCGAGATCGCCGACCAGCAGCACATCGATGCGATGGTGGCGTCGATGACCCAGCTTAACCGCGCCGCCGGTCAGGCTCTGGGCCGTTACAACGTCCATGCGGCGACCGACATCACCGGCTTCGGGCTGATGGGCCACGGCCGCGAGATGGCCGAGGGCAGCCATGTGACGCTGGAGATCGATCACTCCCGTCTGGAGTTCCTGCCGGGAGCGCTCGACTATGCGCGCCAGGGAGTCTTCCCCGGCGGCCAGAAAAACAACCAACTGTTCGCGCAGTCGGCGGTGGCGATGGCGGATTCGGTTCCCGCGGAAGTGGCGGGGTTGCTCTACGACCCGCAGACCTCCGGCGGGCTGCTGATTTCGATCGACCCTGCCGACACAGAAGCGTTGCTGAAGGAGCTGGGAGCCGCAGGGGTCGTAGCGAGGAAGATCGGGCGAGTGTTGGAACGCGGACCGGTAGGAATTCTAGTGATCTAAGCAAGCCAACCCATGCAAACCCGCAAGGAAGCTTGACCAGCCCCCAAGTGGCGCGGGCCTCGGGCCGGCGGCGTCGGCGTAAACGCCGACGTTCTCGATGCCTGGAACACCCCTGGAAGGCCGCCGCATGGAATCCTCTGACGGATCTCGTTTGTGAACCGCGGGCCCCTCAGAACTCCAGAAAACCTTGGCAAGCACGGAAACGTCGACCCTGCAGGTCGACGCCGCCGGCCGCAGGCCCGCGCCACTTGGGGCTGGTGCTGATGGGCCGAGTGGGTCGAAGGTCGAGGGAAGCTGCACCTCTCGCCGGTTCCCTGCAAGCCTCGCCGTTTCACGGCGAGGGACAGGCGCGAGCGCGTGTCTCTACTCCCTACCCCTTGCGTTGCAGCAGCACGCGAAACGATTCGCCCAAGCCGAACAGCAATGTCTTCAGCTGCATCCGCAGACGCAGGCTTTCGGGCTCGCTGGCGGCTTCCAGGGCGGCGGCGAACTGGTCGGGCTCGCCGGTCTGCATCAGAAATTGCGCTTGAGTTTGCAGGCCCTGCGATACCAGGCCCAGCTCTTCACCGCGACGCTCCAGAGCCGTGAAATTCACGTGGGCGGTGATATCGCGGCAGCCCGGTTCGGCGAGCACGTCTTCGGTGGCCTGGTGTTTGTGGTAGCTCATCAACGACCCGGCCGAAAAACGACGGCCGCCGGCGATTTGCTCCGCGGTATAGCCGTAGTCGATGGTCAGCACGTAACCGCGGTCGAGCGCGGCGGCGATGCGTTCGAGGTGCTCTAGAGCCGCGAAGTTGACTTCGACGCGCTGGCCTTCGGCGAGCCCGGGCGCATACTGCTCGAGGTAGGGCTCCAGACGCGGATCCGACGGCGGGCCGTCGACAAACCGAAATTCTTCCCCCTCGCTGCCGGGCGCGTGATCGACATAGTGCTCGACCAGGCCGCCCCTCCGTTTTTCAACCGAGTGCACCGGCAGGGCGTCGAAGAATTCGTTCGAGAACACGACGCCTTTGGTCCGCTCCGGCAGCGGCGCCGCGCTCGCCTGCTCGATCACGACGCAGGGAACGCCCGGCAGGAGTTCCCTGAGCACGGCGGTGGTTTCGCTCCGGCCCGGGCCCAGTTCGAGGACCGAAAAGTCGGCGGGACTCCCCATCTCCTCACGCCAGCGCCCGATCTGCTGCGCGACCAACCTCCCGAAGACCGGCTGGAGCTGCGAGTTCGTGAAAAAGTCGCCGCCCACGCCAAACGGGTCGCGGCCGCACCGGTAGTACCCCCATTGCCCGTGATAGAGCGCCAGCTCCATGAAGCGCCGGAAGGGCATCGGACCGTGCTCGCCGATTTGCTGACGGATCAACTCCGCAAGGGGGGAATCCGGGGAAAGCGTCATACCGGCGCGTCGGGATTATCGGTGCTCTGCGGCGTGTATACGAACATCTCGATGAAGTAATCGTGCAGGCCGTCGAAGATCATCCGCTGCAGCGTCCAGGGAAACTGCGAGCTGGCCAGGTCGCGCGGATGAATCTCCAGGTAGTAGGTATGGATACCGTCGGGTTTGTGCTTGAGATCGATCACCAGCTCGACGCGGCCGTTGATCTCGCGCACGCCGAACGAGAGCAGCGGGTGTACATACTTTTTCAGCTCCTGCTTGATGCGGACGAGCGCCGCGGCGGCTTCCATGGCTGTCAGCATATCAGAGGCACGGGAAACCACCATCGCTGGCCAGCCGCCCCAACAAATCCATCGGCGCCTCGTAGCGCAGGGCTCGTAGAGACCTCGGTCTTTGGCGGCGTTGGCCTCGCGCTCAACGTGGAGATTACAGTAGGTCAACCGTTCAGTGCCCCAGTCCTGTGTGAAGGCCGCAGGTCTCTGCGAGCCCTGCGCTACGGGTCGTCCACGGCTTCGATGGCGGCCCGTAACCTGGGCAGGGTGCCGAGCCGTCTTCTGATAAAATGGCGGACCTGGGGAAGCGCGGACGAAAGCCCATCTTTTGGCGCCGCGCTGTGCTGGTTTTCGCTTTTTTTTGTGACGACGGGTGGACCCGGACCCGTAGGCCTGGTTCGAAATTAGCTGTATCGATGTAGCGGACCCGGGTCTAGCGTTACCGACGTGACAAAGCGATAGCGCCCGTTCCCGAGAGTCATCCGATCCCGGACCGAAGCGGCCAGTTCCGAGCGGAAGCAATCCATCAGGATGGAAGCAGTCCAGCGGATCCCAACACACGGAAAGACTCATGGCAACCACACAAACTCCCGCCGGCATCGAGCCGAAACTGCAGCAGGCGCGCGAGCGCCTCGACCAGCACGTGCGCGAGATCGTGGCCTGGCATTTCGACCCCGAGACCGGCTGCCCCTTTTGGCTTGAGCGCGCTGCCACGCTTGGTTGGGACCCTCGCCAGGAAATTCAAGGCTTCGACGATCTCAAGAAATTCGGAATCTTCGAGGACGAGTGGCTGCGCGGCGGGCCGGTGCGGCGCTGGGTTCCCAAAGGCTATGCCGGCAAACCGGTGTTTGTGTTCGAGACCGGCGGGACTACCGGCGTGCCCAAAACCCGCATCAACATCGAGGATTTCCGCATCGACTATTCCGAATTCAGCAAGACGCTGCCGGAGGAACATTTTCCGCTCGGCTCGGACTGGCTGCAGCTCGGCCCCAGCGGGCCGCGCCGGCTGCGGCTGGCCATCGAGCATCTGGCGCAGGTGCGCGGCGGCATCTGCTTCCAGGTCGATCTCGACCCGCGCTGGGTGGTCAAGCTAATCAAACGCGGCGACATCGAGGAAGCCAACGCCTACAAGGCGCACTGCATCGACCAGGCGGTCACGATTCTCGGCGCGCACCCCAACATCAAGTGCGTGTTCACGACGCCGAAGCTGCTCGAAGCGCTGTGTGACCGCGTCTCGTTCCAGGAGCTCGGCATCACCGGCGTTTTCTGCGGCGGTACCGAGATGACGCCGCAGTTTCATCGTTTCGCGATCGAGGAGCTGCTCGAAGGCGCCTATTTCGCCGCGACCTACGGTAACACCTTGATGGGACTGGCGTGCCACAAGCCGTTCGACCCGGCCGACGACTACGCGATCATTTACTACCCGCCGCAGCCGCGGGCCGTCATTCAGGTCGTCGACCCCAAGGACATGGACCGCGTCGTCGGCCACGGCGAAACGGGCCGCGTTCTGCTGACCACCTTGACCAAAGAGTTCTTCATGCCGCGTTTCCCCGAACGCGACGAGTGCGAGCGCGAGCCGCCCATCGAGCTCTACCCCTGGGACGGTGTCCGCAACGTGCGGCCTTTTTCGGAGACGAAGGGCAAGGTCGCCATCGGCGTGTATTGATCCGGTCCGCGGGCAGGCCGCGACCCCAATTCCGCAGTGCTCCATGCAATCGTTCGACTACCAGCCCCGCACGCGTGTCGTTTTCGGCGCCGGTTCGCTCGAACGGCTGGGGACCATCGCCCAATCACTGGACGGCCACAAAGCGCTGGTTGTCGCCGACCCCGGGATCGTTGCCGCCGGCTATGCCGCGCGCGCCGCGCGGATTCTTGAAGCCGCCGGAATCGAGTCGTGCCTGTTCGACGGCGTCGCGGAAAACCCCACCACCCGCCATGTCGACGAGGGGCTGCGCTTCGCCGCGCCGCACGAGGTCGATTTGATCGTCGGCCTGGGTGGCGGCAGCTCGATGGATTGCGCCAAGGGCATCAACTTCCTGCTCACCAACGGCGGCAAGATCGCCGACTACTGGGGCGTCGGCAAAGCGACCAAAGCGATGTTGCCGATGATCGCCATCCCCACCACGGCCGGCACCGGCAGCGAGGCGCAGTCGTTCGCGCTGATTGCCGACGAGCAGACACACCAGAAAATGGCTTGCGGCGACCGCAAGGCAATGGCCGCCGCCGCCATTTTGGACCCCGAGCTGACGGTGAGCCAACCGGCTCACGTCACCGCTGACACCGGCATTGACGCGATTTCGCATGCGCTCGAAACCTGGGTGACCAACCGCCGCAACGCGGTCTCGACCTTGTTTTCGGAAGCGGCTTGGCGATTGTTGTCGGCCCATTTCGGCCGCGTGCTCGATAACCCCGGCGACCTCGAAGCCCGCGCCCACATGCAACTCGGCGCTTATTACGCCGGAACCGCGATCGAGAATTCCATGCTCGGGGCGGCCCATTCCTGCGCCAATCCGCTCACCGCCCATTTCAACGTCGTGCATGGCGCCGCGGTGGGCGTCACGCTGCCCGCAGTGATTCGCTTCAACGCGCTCTCGGTGGGGCCGCTCTACGCCGAGCTCGCCGGCTCTCCCGGCAGCGCCGAAACGCTGGCTAGCCAGGTCGAGTCGCTGCTGCAACGGGCCGCCCTGCCGACGCGTCTTTCCCAGTACCAGATCCCAGAGGATGCCTTGCCCGAGCTCGCCCGGGAGGCCTCGCGTCAATGGACCGCCCAGTTCAACCCGCGCCCGGTCGACGAAAACGCGCTACTGGAAATCTACCGATGCGTGTATTGAAAACCGTGGGACAGACAATCCTGTCTGTCTCCTTCACGCTTCTTCAGGCAAGTTCTCTCCTGCCTGGCGTCGCCCCGGCCGCCGACTGGCCGCTGTTCCTGGGCAACGCCCAGCGCAACGCCATCGCCCCCAACCCCCTGCCGCCGCCGCTCGAAGTCGAGTGGACCTTCGACGCACCCGAGGGCATCGACTCCACCGCGATCATCGTCGACGGCGTCGTCTACTTCGGCGAGATGAACGGCAAGTTCCACGCGGTCGACCTGGAGACCGGCAAGGGCCTTTGGAGCTATCAGGCCGAACTGGGCGTGCCCGCGTCGGGCTGCGTGCAAGACGGCGCGGTGTTCTTCGGAGACGAGGACGGCGGCTTCCACGCCGTCGATATCAAGACCGGCAAGGGTCTTTGGAAATACCAGGCGCGCGCGGAGATTCTCTCGTCGCCGAATTGTCTGCCGGGCGCGGTGCTGGTGGGGTCCTACGACAGCCGTCTCTACAACTTCGACCCCAAGACCGGGAAGGTGCAGTGGGCCTTTCAGACCGAGGACCGCGTGCATTGCAGCCCGACGGTGGGAGGCGGCAAGACGTTCGTCACCGGCTGCGACGGCAAGCTGCGCGTGATCGACGTCAAGAGCGGCAAGGAAGAGTCGGTCATCGCTCTGAACGACTACGTGGCGGCGACCCCGGCGCTGGTCGGCGACCGCATCTACGTGGGAACCTTTGGCAACGAAGTGCTCGGCATCGATTGGAAAAAGGGCGAGATCCTCTGGCACTACCATCACCCCACCACCGACTTTCCCTTTTATTCCTCGCCGGTCGTCGTCGACGGCAAGGTGATTCTGGGCGGCCGCGACAAGCGCGTCCATGCCATCGATCAGGACACCGGCAAGCTGGTGTGGGAGTTCCAAACCCGCGGGCGCGTCGATTCCTCGCCGGTGGCGGCCGGCAATGTCATCTGGGTGGGTTCCTACGACGGCAATCTCTACGCGATCAATCTGGCTGACGGTAAGGAGCTGTGGAGGTTCGCCGCCGGCGGCGATATCGTGGCATCACCGGCCATCAGCGGCAATCGCCTGATCATCGGTTCGCGCGACGGCGTGCTGTATTGTTTGCGAACCGTGAAGCCGGGTTAGCGGCGTCCGGTTTGCCTACAGGAAGAGCGCACACCCGGCGCCTCGGGCCATTCCACGGCTGCCTTTCCGTCGAATTGCGAAGACAGAGCCGCAGGCGCAAGCCGCGGGCCGAGGCAGCTCGAAGGCCGGGGATAGAGACTGCTCCGCGACGAAGCGAGCTTTTCCGGTTCGTTCCTCGACAGCCGGTGGCGGTTCGTCCGGTTCTCTGCC
Organism: Terriglobia bacterium; assembly: GCA_963824095.1. Taxonomy (GTDB): domain Bacteria; phylum Acidobacteriota; class Terriglobia; order Bryobacterales; family UBA6623; genus JBBDWJ01. The sequence continues at coordinate 1,388,256 of CAWGNS010000008.1, forward strand.
CCTTCGGCCCGCGGGCTTACGCCTGCGGCTCTGTTTCGTGGGGCCAAACGTTGTTGCTCGGTTGGGCCGGCCTACCGGCACCTCGTGGGGTAGTTAGCGGCTGGCAGCTGCGGTTTCGAGCAGCAACTCCCACAGTCGGTTGACGTGCTTCGCGGTGGTGCGAATATTCCCAACGGCCATGCGAATCACGAACCGGCCGTTCAACTTGGTGTGCGAAAGGAAAAACTCGCCGCCGGCGTTGATGGTGTTGAGCAGCTTCTCGTTGAGGCGGTCGAGCTCGGCCGCGTCGGCGCCCGCGGGGCGGTAGCGGAAGCAAACCAACGAGAACAACGTCGGGGCCATGCGCTCGAACTCGGGGTGCTGGTCCACGCGCCCGGCAAATTCCTGGGCCACACGGATGTGCTCGCGCAACAGATTTTCCAGGCCTTCGCGGCCGAAGTAACGCAGGATGAACCACAGCTTGAGGGCGCGAAAACGCCGCCCCAGCGGGATCGCATACTCCATGAAATTGACCGCGCGCGGGTCCTCTTGGCTGCGCAAATATTCTGGCACCAGCGAGAACGCTTCGCGCAGCATCTCAGGCCGCCGCGTGTAGAAGGCGCAGAGATCCATCGGCGTGAATAGCCACTTGTGAGGGTTGGCAAGGAAAGAATCGGCGCGCTCACACCCGGCGAAGTGTTCGTGCATCTCGGGCAGGATGGCCGCCGCGCCGGCGTAGGCCGCGTCGACATGCAGCCAGATCCGGTGGCGCTCGGCGATGTCGGCAATCGGCGCGACCAGGTCGACGCTAGCGCTCGATGTGGTGCCCACCGTGGCCACGACGCATACCGGCAACAGCCCGGCGTGCCGGTCGCTCTCAATCGCGGTTTCGAGAGCGTCGGGCAGCATCCGGAACTCGCTGTCGGTGGCGATCTTGCGGCAGCCTTCGCGGCCCAGCCCCAACGCGAGCGTGGTTTTCTCGATGGAAGAATGCGCTTGCTCGGAGGTGTAGATCACCATCCGCGATAACTCGAACGGCTGTCCGGCTTCGTGGGCAGCCTGCTGGGCCGCTTCGCGCGCGGCGATCACGGCGTGCAGGCTCGCCTCCGAGGCCGTGGTGTGAATCATGCCGAACCAGCCTGCGGGCAGGCCCATCCAGTCCGCCAGCCAGCGTAGGGTGACCTGTTCCAACTCGGCCAACGCGGGCGATGTCTTCCACAGCAGCCCTACGTTGTTGAGCGCGGCCGAAAGCGTTTCGGCAAGAACTCCGGGGGCGCTGCCGCTGGTGGCGAAGTAGGCCAAAAACCCCGGGTGGTTCCAGTGGGTGACGTGCGGCAGAATCTGTTGCTCGAAATCGCTGAGGATACGGTCCATGGGCTCGCCGCGCTCGGGACCGGCGGCGGGCAATTCGTCGATCAGCGCACCGGGAGGCGCAGCGGGCAACACGGCGTGACGCTCGGGATGCTCCCAGTAGTCGGCGATCCAATCGACGATCTGGTGGCCGAAGCGGCGAAAGTCTTCGGGAGGCATATCGCCGGCGAGCGGCGGATGCTCTCGCGGCGACCGGCCCGGGCTGGGCTGGTCTGCGTCGGATTGGTCTGTTTGGTTGGTCACGGCGGGCTTTGTTTCAGGATAACGAAGAGCTCAGGGGGCTGCGGCGCAGGCGAGAGGGGAGCCACTCAGAGCCGTGGGCGTGAGCCCGCGCTGAAAAGTTGTGACGAGGCGAAGTGCTGGTTCGCGGGCACCGGCCGTCGGGCCCTCGATTGATGCGTGGTCAGGCGAAGAAGTCAGGAAGCCCGTCCGGCTACCGGCCATGGTATGCCTCTAAAAACCGCTCAGTACGGGCTTACGCCCGTGGCTCTGAGTGGGGGGCTGGGCGGCCTCGGGTTTGCCTGGAAATGTTTGATGTGCATGCGGACTTCGGCAGGCAGGATGCCGGTCCCACTGAGCGCTGTCCCACCTAGCGGTCCGTTCAGGCCCTACGTCGAGTCACTCGGGCAATCGAAAGGGCCAGGCATTCTGGGTCTTTGCCGAGACAAGATAGACGACCGCGCCCAGCACCAGGGTCAGCGTTCCGAACAGGATGAACTCCAGGCCGAGCGAAGAGAACACATAGACATATCCCGCCAGAGAAATGATCGCCGGCAAGGGATAGAGCCACATCTTGAACGGCCGCTCAATGTCGGGCCGTCGGGCGCGGATCATGAACAGGGCGAGGGTGTGGGCGATGAACTGGATCAGAATCCGTGCTGCCATCAGAGCGTTGATCACAGCTTCGAGGGATAAAAAGCTGGCCAGGATCGCGACGCTGCCGATCAGCAGCAGAGAGCGGTGCGGGAAATGCTTGGTGGGGTGCAACTCGCCCAGCCAGCGGAAGAACACACCATCTTGCGCAGCCGCATAGGGCACGCGCGAATAACCTAGCAGCAGGGCGAATAGCGAGGCAAAAGCGGTGACGACGATCAGGCCGGCCAGCAATTGCGCGGCCCACGGTCCGTAAACCCGCTCGACGAAGGTGGCGCCCAGAAACTGCGATTTCATCGCCTCCTGCCACGGGACGACGCCGATAAAGCTGAACGAAATCAGGACGTCGATCGCCAGCACCGCAAGGACCGAATAGATCACCGCGCGCGGGATGGTGCGGCCGGGGTCTTTGACCTCGGCGCCGAGATAGCAAACCTGGTAATAGCCCAGGAACAAATAGAGCACCTGGGCGGTGCCCTGCCCCAGGCCCTGGACATAGTTGAGATCGACGTGAAACGCGTTGGGCGGGAAGGAGAACGCCAGACCGGCATTGAAGGTCGCCAGACCGGTGAGAATGACCCAGCCGGTGGTTACCAGCATCGTCACCCACAACCAGAACATGATGCGCGCGATATCGACGATGCGCCGATAGAGGGAAAAGACCAGCACCACGCCAATCCCGGCGGCGATGAACTTCATCTGCATGTCGGTCATCGCCGGCCAGAAAACCTTGAGGTATTGCACCAGGCCGATGTTGCCGCTGGCGATCTCGAGCGGACCCGCAAACAGAATCTGCCAGACGAAGAGGAAGGCCAACATGCGGCCCCAGGTCTTCGGGCCGAAGCCTTCACGCAGAAATACGTAGGTGCCGCCGGCGGCCGGCAGCGCCGCGCCCAGCTCCGACACGACCAGCCCGTCGGCGATCGCGATGATGGCGCCCACCACCCAAGCCAGGTAGGATTGCGGACCGCCTAAAGTGTTAAGGATCAGCGCGATGGCGATGAACGGCCCAATGCCGACCATGTTCGACATGTTGATCGACGTGGCATTGAGCACGCCCAGCCGGCGCTCAAGCTGTGGAGCGGAACTCTCAGGCATAGTTTGCAAGGCTAGCACATTCGGATTTGTCCGCACCGAGGCTGCCCCCGCCTGGCGGGCAGAATGTTACCTGAGCGGCCGGGAAGCGGCCGTGGCCAATGCTAGGATGAAGTTTTTATGCAGCGCCTCACCCGCAGGACGTTTCTGGCGGCAAGCGTCCCGCTGTGGGCGAAAGAGGGCCGCTCCGGCAAGGGCGCCCGCTTCGAGTCACCGATTCTGAAGTTCGCCGATCCGCTGACCGAACGGCCGATGTGGCGGCTTACCGACCCGGCAGCGCTGCATCACCTGCCGCACTACCACCACCATTGCATTGCGAAGAATAACGACTTTCTGCTGGTCGCCTCCGAGCTGACCGGGGAGCGCCAGATCTTCGAGCTACGGCTCGACGACCCCCATCGCGGGTCGTCCGGCCCGGCCACGGCACGGATGACGCAGCTCACCGAAGGCCCCGGAATCCACCCCTACTCGCCGGCGCTCGGCCCTCGGGACCGCTGGTTCTTCCTGCTGCAAGGCGACCTGCTCAAGCAAATCGACGTCCGCCACGGGAAAGAGCGCAGAATCTACAGCGCGCCTTCGGGATGGCGATTCACCGGGCACCTGAGCGCAGCCGACGAGGGTAAGTACGTCGCGTTGATCGAGATGCGCGCCGGGGATTGGGTGAGCGATTTCGAGGAGCAATTTGCCAAGCGGCCGCGCTGCCGGCTACGTGTCGTCGAAAGCCGCACGGGCAAGAGCTGGGTGGCCATGGAGACCGACAACTGGCTGGCCTACCCGCAATTTCGGCCGCGCGGCACCAACATCCTTTATTGCCACGAGGGGCCCTGGCACAAAGTCGACGGCCGCCTGCGGCTGGTTGGGCTCCACGGTGAAAACCCGCGGAATCTGCGCCCGCGCGAGGCTGGCGAAGGGCTCGGCCACGAATTCTGGGGGGCCGACGCGGATCAGGTCTATTACGTCTACTACGTTTTCTTTCCGGATGAGACCGGGCGGGGCGCCACCGTCCGCCGCCTCGCGGAAGGCAGCGACAAGGAAGAAGTGATCTCCCGCTGCACCAGCTTCGGCTGGCTGCAGAGCAACGACGACAGCTCGGTGATCGTGGGCGCCAGCCGCAGCCTCGCCGGGCCCAACATCTACTTGCTGTTCACCCACCTGCAGCGGGAACTGACGGTGTGCGAGCACGCCAGCAGTCTCAAGCCCTATCCCATAGCCGGAACCAGCACCCAGGACCGCGCCAGCGCCTGGCCCGAGCCCGTGTTCTCTCACGACAGCCAGTGGATCTATTTCACCAGCGACAAGGAAGGCAAGCCGGCGATCTACCGCATGAACGTGTCGGACCTGGTCGAGCAGACATAGGCTCGACGGGAGTTTCGCTACGGGTCGTGCCACGGCCCCGGCCGCGTGCGGACTGTACTGTTCCCCATCGCCTCGGCGCGGCGGTCACTTCAAATTGAATTTCTTGATGCGATAGCGCAGCGTGTCGCGGCTGATGCCGAGCATCTGGGCCGCCTGGGTCTGGTTTCCGCCGGTCTTTTGCAAGGCGTCGGCCAGCATGGATTTCTCGGTTTCCTCGAGCGACATGCCGGCGCGCGATGGAGACGGCGAAGGCGAGGAGGAAAACGACTGGGCGGATTCCTCGCCGATCGCCAGGTTGAGCGGCGTCAGGAGATCCTGCTCCTCCAGCACCATCGCCCGCTCGATGACGTTGCGGAGCTCGCGAATATTACCGGGCCAGTCATAGGCGTGCAGTTGCTGGGCGGCTTCCGGAGAAACCCCCTCGATCTTGCGCTCGAACTTGCGGTTGTAGAACTCGATGAAATGGTCGGCCAACGCGGAAATGTCGTCGCGGTGCTCGCGCAACGCCGGCAGCGCGATCTGAATCACGTTGAGCCGATAGAACAGGTCCTGCCGAAACTCGCGTTTGCGCACGGCTTCGCCGAGGTTCTTGTTGGTGGCCGAAATCACGCGTACATCGACGGTGACGTCGCGCACCCCGCCAAGGCGGCGGAACGACTGGTCCTCGAGAACCCGCAACAGCTTGGCTTGCAGGTGCAATGCCATTTCCCCGATTTCGTCCAGAAAGACGGTGCCGCCGTCGGCGAGCTCGAGGACGCCCTTCTTGAGCGCCCGCGCATCGGTGAAGGCGCCCTTTTCGTAGCCGAACAGCTCGCTCTCGAGCAGCGTCTCGGGAATGGCCGCGCAGTTGATGGCGACGAAGGGCGAATCGCGGCGGGGGCTGGCTTCGTGGAGAAAGCGCGCGAACATGTCCTTGCCGGTGCCGCTCTCGCCCTGCAGCATAATGGTGGTGACGCCGCTGCGCGCGATACGTTCGGCGAAGCGCAGCACTTCGCGCATCGTCGCCGATTGGGCGATGATTCTGCTGCCGTGGGCGCTGGGCTCGTCGGCGCTGGGCCGGCGGTTCGAGCGTGTCTCGGCGCCCGCCTGCGCTTCGATACGCGAAAGCCCGAAGGCCACCACCGCACCCGAAACCCGCCCCAGATGGTCGTGGATGGGCGCAATGTTTCCGGCGATCGCGCGCTCCAGGCCGTTATGGGCCAGCAGCACGCTGCTCTCGGGGATCTCCACCAGTTGCGCGTCGCGCAATGCGCGCAGGATCAGCCGCTCGGATGGCTGGCGGCTCTGGCGGTCCATCACTCGGAAGACTTCGGTGACGCCGGTGCCAAGCGCTTCACCCGCCCTCCAGCCGGTCCACTCCTCGGCCGCCGGGTTGATATAAGTGACCTCGCCCGAGCCGCCCACGCACAGCACGCCTTCTCCCATCGCAGAAAGCGTCGACGTCAGCCACTCTTCCTTGCGCCGGGCGACGCGGTCCACTTCGCTCTTATGGAGCGCGATCTCCAGGCTGGCCTGCAGATCGGTCTCCTGAAAGGGTTTGACCAGATACCCCAACGGCTCGGCCAGCTTGGCCCGGTTGAGCGTCTCCTGGTCGGCGTGCGCGGTCAGATAGATGACCGGTATATCAAAGCGTTGCCGCAACTGCAGCGCAGTCTCGATGCCGTCGCAGTGCCCCTTCAGGCGGATATCCATCAGCACCAGATCGGGCGGATCCTCCGCGGCCTGGCGCAGCGCCTCCTCGCCCGACGACACCACAGCCGTCACGATGTAGCCGAGACTGGCCAGCATGTCTTCGATATCGGCAGCCGTTATCTGCTCATCCTCGACGACCATGATTCGGGCCGACGCCATCTGTTACTCCCCCTCGCTTGCGCTCCCTGGTTGAAACGTGACGCGTATCGACGTGCCTTCGGAGCGGTCGACCTCAATGTTGCCTTCGAGCTGTTTCACGAGCGTACCGACGAGCCGCAGTCCCAACGTCTGCGTGTTCCAAAATCCCACTTCCTCCGGCAGCCCGACGCCATCGTCGGCCACCGTCAGGTTCGCCCGGCCGTCGGGCTGGCGGTGCAGCTCAATGCATATCGCGCCCCCGCGGCCATTTGGGAAGCCGTATTTTAGCGAATTGGATACCAGCTCATTGATGATTAATCCGCAGGGTACCGCCGCGTCCACGCTCAAGCGTAGGTCTTCGATGCGCGTCTTCAGGTCGATGCGGCTCGAGCTGACGCGGTAGGACCGGAACAGATGAGCAACCAATTGCCGGATATACTGCGGGTAGTTGATCTCGGAAAGGCTCGGGGACTGATAGAGCTGCTCGTGGATCAGCGCCATCGAGTGCACCCGGTTCTGGCTCTCTTTAAATTTCTGTCGGGTGTCTTCATCGAGCACGCCGCGGCTCTGCAGGCTCAGCAGGCTGGAGACCACCTGCAGGTTGTTCTTGACGCGATGATGAATCTCTTGCAGCAGGACTTCCTTTTCGCGCAGCGAAGCCCGGATCTTTTCGTCGGCGGCGCGCCGCTGCGTCACGTCCCTCAGGATGACGGTGTAGATGCGGCTGCCGCCGATGTCGACCTTGGAGATCGAGGCCTCGGCGGGAAAGCTCGAGCCGTCTTTGCGGAGTCCGGAAATATCCCCCCGCTCACCCATGCGGCGGGCCGCGATCGGCGACTCCGCAAACTCGCGAACGTGCTTGCGATGCTGTGCGGCGAAGCCCTCGGGCAACAGCATGTCGATAGGCCGGTTGAATACCTCGCGAGTCGCGTAGCCGAAGATCTTCTCCGCCCCCTGGTTGAACACGATGATGCGCTGGTTGTGGTCGATGGAAATGATGGCGTCGTCGGCGATATCGAGAATACGCGAAAGCAGCCCGTCGGAGGTGAGCAAGCCCGTCTCGCCTTGGCCGTGGGGCGCCACCGGGGATTGCTTGCCCGCACCTTTCGCCGCGGGCGGCTGCTTCTTGGGTGACTTGCTGGCCAACTCGCTCCTTCCCTGCAGATGCTCCCCGCCCGGGCCTTCACGGCTGCGCTGGCGTCGTGGGCGGCCTTCTGCTCGGGTTTGCCCGATTCATGACCAGTCTACCGCGCCGCCGTCCCGCGATTGTGCGCGATCCTTCCACCGGGCGAAAACGGGCGAACGGCCCGCTACCGCAACCCAACCGGCCGGCGCTGACCCAAGGCCCCCCAGTTTGGGGGATTTCCCCCTTCCGCCTAACGCGGCGAGCCCGATGCTATTGGAAATTGACGGCTGCGAGGCTGGTCTGTGGCGTGCAACAAATCCTCCACCGGCGTATGCCCAACCAGCTTAACCAGGCTCAGGTTCCCTCGTCCGAGATCGTGGCCGGGGCCCTGGAAGGCGTCTTCGCGCAGCATCCGTTCACGCGGGGCCTGTCGCCCGCGTATCTTCGCAGGCTGGCTAGCTGCGGCAAGCTCCGCGAGTTTCCGGCGGGCCACTACCTCTGGCGCCAGGGTGACAGGAATGTCGAGGCGTTTCTGATTTTGGAAGGAAAGATCGCGCTCGAAATCACCGTGCCCCACGAGGGGAAGCTAACGATCGAGGCCGTCTCGGAGGGAGAAGTCGCCGGTTGTACGGCCCTGTTTCACAGTGCCCGGTGGGGTTTTGACGGGCGGGCCCTCACGGGGGTCCAGGCGGTGGTGCTGAGCTCCAACTGGGTGCGCGCCGCCATCGATAGCGACCGCGAGTTTGGCTACCAGCTACTCGAACGATGCACAAATTGCCTGGGGAAAAGATTGAACGCCAGCCGTCTCAAGCTGGTAGAAGCGCATAGTCTGACGCTTCCCTGAAGGGCAGCGGAGCAATCTCCCGGCTACGCAGGGCGGCCTCCAAAATATCCCGAATCGCTTCGTACCGCAGTGGCGGCATCAGCACCTGGACATGCCCGGCGCCGAGGATGGAATTGAGCCGTTCGGCCGGGTAGGGCAGGTAAACGACCAGGGCTGGAGGCGCCTCGCCAAGGTTCGACGCTCGCGAAATCGTCAGCCAGTTGCCATCGGGCAACGAGGCGTCGGTGAACACCAAGTCGAAATGCTGCTGGGAAAGCAGGTTGCGGGCTTCCCGGCAGTCGGCTGCGAGGCGGACCTCGCAGCCTTGCGGGGAGAGAAACTCTGTCACGTTGTCGCGGTGGTCCGCCCGCATGACAAGAAGGATACTCAACGCAGCCAACCTATGCCCTCCCGGCGAGCCCGCCGTTGTCACCTCGCGCCGGCCGCCAGCGCGACCGGTTCCGCCTTACGGATCAGCAATTCGAGTTCCACAGTCGGGAAGGAAAGCCGCGAGCGGCCGAATCCCCTCCCCCGAAGCAGCCTCAACGCCGGCACGTTGTCGGCGCATACCGACGCCCAGACGCGCTGGTAGCCGCGTTCGCGGGCGGTTGCCAGCGCCGTCGCCACCAGCCGGGTTCCGATGCGCCGGCAGCGCACGCTCTGGTGTACGAAAAAGGCGATTTCGGCTTCGCCGCTGCCGCTTTCCACCAGAATCGTGTGGCCCAGCAGGCGGCCATCAGAATGAAACGCGCCCCAATGCAGCGCTTCGTCGAGCAGGCGGTCGATCCACCCGCGGAGCCCCTCGTCGCTCACCGGGGGCAATCCCTGCGCAGCGCCCAGAGGTTCAAAGTCACGATACATCGAAAGCATCGCCTCGCGGTCGGGTTGACCGGCGGTGCGAATCCCGATGGGTTCGGTCATACCGCACCTCCTTTCGTGCTCTTCTCGTGCTCCCCGCAGTGCCGCCGGCGCCGGCCCCGCTTCCCGGACGCCCTTAATGACCTGCCGGCAATCTACAGATCTGGCGAACCCGGGCCGCGGACATAACCGCGCCACGCGCTGCATGCAGACATGGATGCTCACTCGCTGTGTGATGGGCCAGAAAGGTTGCAGAGCCGTTCAGGCCTGCCGCGCTCCCGCGCGGCCCGCATCCGGCTTTCGCCCTCTCTCCAATTCGCTGATCGGCTTGGATGGACCTGATCTTTATCCTCATCGTCCTTTGGGATCCTTCGCCCGAGCCTCCGTCCATGGCCCGCCCCCCTAGGGATGCGGCAGTCCCAGAATACAGCGCAACGTATCGCGCGCGATCAGCAGTTCCTCGTTGGTCGGAATCACCCAGACTTGGCAGGCGGAATCGTCGCTGGAGATGCGGCAGGCTTGCCCTTGCGCCGCTTCGTTTTTGGCGGGGTCCAGCACAATTCCCAGGGCGTGGAGCCGATCGCAGATCTGCGCCCGGACCGAGGGTGCATTTTCGCCGATGCCCCCTGTAAATAAGACGGCGTCCGCCCCGTCCAAGGTTGCCAGGTAGGCGCCAATATATTTTTTGACGCGATAGCAAAACACGTCGATCGCCAGCCGGGCGCGGTCGTTGCCCTGGTCGCGCTCTCCGACCAGCGTGCGCATGTCGTTCGAAATGCCCGACAGGCCGTAAAGCCCGCTGTGCTTGTTGAGTAGCGAGCTGACCTCGTGAATTGTCAATTCCTCTTTCGCCATCACGTGCAGCACCGCCGCCGGATCGATATCGCCGGTGCGGGTGCCCATCAGCAGCCCCTCCAGCGGGGTGAAACCCATCGAAGTATCCACCGAGCGGCCGTGGTCGATGGCGCACACCGAGCAGCCGTTGCCCAGATGGCAGGTAATCAGCTTGTATTGCTGGCGGGTCTTGCCGAACATCCGCGCGTAGCGATAGGAGACATAGCGGTGCGAGGTGCCGTGGAAGCCGTAGCGCCGGACGCGGTGGCGGTCGTAGACCACACGCGGCAGGCCGTACATGAACGCGTGGCGCGGCAGGGTCTGGTGGAACGAAGTGTCGAACACGGCCGCGTGCTTGGCCTGGGGCAGCATCTCGCGCGCGGCCAGATAGCCCTTCAGATTGTGGGGATTGTGCAGCGGGGCCAGCTCGATCGACTCCTCGATGTGGCGCAGCACTTCGTCGTCGATCAGCACCGAATGCGTGAACCGCTCGCCGCCGTGCACGATGCGGTGGCCGACGCCTTCGATCTGGTCCTTCTTGAGGCCATCGCCGGCGTCTTGCAGGCACGACGCCGCGATGTGGACCGCGTCGCGGTGCTCGAGCACTTCCTCGCTGTACTTTCTCTTGCGGCCGCCGGCTTCGACCGTGATGATCGCCTCGCCGGTTCCAATTTTCTCGACCGAGCCGCGCGCGCGGACGTTGTCGGCGTCGGCCTGAATCTGCTCCGGGCTGGTCTCGATGAGCTGAAACTTCAGCGAGGAGCTTCCCGAGTTGAGGACCAGTATTTCCATGTCGTTCTTGGCGCCGGGCTCACTCGGCCTTCTCGTATTTGAAGAAACCCTCTCCCGATTTGACGCCGAGCCGCCCGGCCCGCACCATCTTGCGCAGCAGCGGGCAGGGCCGGTATTTCAGATCGCCCAGCTCGTGGAACAGGTGCTCCATCCAGTTCATCACCTCGTCGAGCCCCATGCGGTCGGCGAGCGCCAGCGGGCCGGCTTCGAGGTTATAGCCCAACTTCATGGCGGTATCGACGTCCTCGGCCGAAGCGACGCCTTCCATCACCACGTGGATCGCCTCGTTGATCATCGGCAGCATCACGCGCGTGGTCACGTAGCCGGGGTACTCGAAGACCTCAATGGGCGTCTTTCCAAGCTGTTTCGCGAAGGCCTTGACCGCCGCCACGGTGGCGTCGGAGGTTGCCAGCCCGCGGATCACCTCGACGACGGCGGTGCGCGAGGCCGGATTGAGGAAATGCAGGCCCACCACCCGGTCGGCCCGCCTGGTGGCCGCCGCCAACTCGCTGATGCTCAAGGTCGAGGTATTGGTGACAAACAGAATTTTCGGGTCGCAGATCTCGTCCAGCTCACCGAACAGACGGCTCTTGAGCGCGAAGTCTTCGGTGACCGTCTCGACGACCAGGTCGGCACTGGCGGCGTCGTGGAGCGCAAAGCCGATGAGAATGCGGCGCGAGACGGCTTCCCGTTCGGAGCCGGTGAGCGACCAGCGGGACATCTCGCGCTCCAACTCGCGCGCCAACGTCTCCTGAGCGCCGTCGGCGGCCGGGCGGTCCTTCTCGCAGAGGTACACCCCGAGGCCGGCCCCGGCCACGGCGCGCGCAATGCCGACGCCCATCGTGCCGCCGCCGATCACCGCTACTGAGCGAATCTCCATGCGGTCGCGCCGGACGGCTGCGCTCTCCGGTTGGGAGAGCGTGAGAGCCGCATCCGGCGCCGCTCCTGTTCCTTCCAGTGTTGCTGATTTGACGCTCATCGTGCCGGCATCCTCAAAACCTTCGAACGAATAGGGAATGGCCTCGCGGGTCTCACGCCGTTTCCGTCGGCCCGCGGGCGCTATTGAGAGCTACGCTCGCAACCTCCGGCGCGACGCGGCGGGCTAACCTCCGCCGCCGGCTTGGAGCGCCCAGGCCAGCACCACCACCACCGCCAGGATCGCCGACACCACCGTGAAGGTGATGCCATAACGATCCACCTGCGTCATCTTGCGTTGCAGACTCTGCTGCCGGCGATAGAAGTCGGCCTGGTTCGCCGTTCCGAGCCGTATACCCATTTCGTCGTGCAGGCCGAGCGTCATGCGGTAATAGCCCAGCACCACGGCGATCGCCGTGGCCGCCACCCACAAAACGATCCAACTTGTCAGATCCATGATGCGCCTCCTTTTTTGCAGCTCTTTGCTGGTAGAAGGCGCAATTGCCGTGCCAAAAACCACTGCGGCCCCAGGCGGAGGATTTGTACCGTCTTAGGGCCGTAAGCCACCCTCGTCGTACTCCCTGCTGGGCCGCTACACCCACGGTTGGGTGGAAAGGCCGAGTTGGGCTTGGCGCGGCCGCCATTTTCGGGCGGAGTGTGGCGCTGACGCGACAAGCGTCCAAGCTGCAGCACGAAAGGCGTTGATGCATCTGGCACGTGCCTGCAGTCGGCAGGGCGGGCCGGGCCATAGCGCGGAGAAGTGGCTTGGCCGCGCGCTCACGGCTCGCCACGCTCGCTCCGCAGGTGGCGAATCATCCTGCGCAGACGTACCCGCAGGCCGTGGACAGGGGATGGCATCAGGCGTGCTCCTTCCCTAAGGGGCGCGGCCCCAAGATCCACGACATCGGCCTCGCCCGCGGAGGAAACCATGCTGAGCCTGAAAACAATCCTCGTACCGGTTGATTTTTCGGAACGTTCGACACACGCGGCCGAACACGCCGTGGTGCTATCCAACCGCTTTCAATCGAAAGTCGTGCTGGTGCATGTGATTCCCCCCGCCCCCTTCGAGTACGCCGCGTTCGACGGCGGGGCGTACACCGGAATGGCGGTCCACCCGGAGCGCGAAATCCAGGAGAACGTCGAGAGACGACTTTGCACCCTGGCACAGAACCTTCGTGGCGCTCAACCGCTGGAAACCAAAACACTCATCGGCGACCCCGCCAAGGAAATCGAGCGCCTGGTGGAGGAACTGCCGGTCGATCTGCTGGTGATGCCCACTCACGGCTACGGTCCTTTCCGCCGCTTCATTCTGGGCTCGATGACGACCAAAGTGCTCCACGACGTCTCCTGCCCGGTGTTTACGGGCGCTCATATCCCCGAGGTCACTCCGATCAACCCAGAGCCCTACAAACGCATCGCGTGCGCCATTGATCTGGGGCCGCACAGCGAAGCGGTGCTGCGCTGGGCCTGGGACTTCGCGCTGGCCTACGAGGAAGACCTCACCGTGATCCACGCCGCTCCGCTGCTCGAAGTCGGCGGCTCCTACGGCGACATGTTCCCTGCCGACACCCGCAAGGCGCTGATGGATGCCGCCCGCGCCGAAGTCGACAAGTTGATTGAAAAGGTTGGCTGCCGGGCCCAAGTCCATGTCGAGTGCGCCGACCCTGCCTCCTACGTGCGCGACGTCGCCGACAAGTCCTACACCGACGTGCTGATTATCGGACGCACCCCCAACCTCGGTCTGCTCGGTCGGCTTCGCACGCACGCCTACGCCATCATTCGCGAAGCACCCTGCGCGGTGATCAGTGTTTGAGCGTGGGTCATTTCGCGCCTCGCTGGGGATATACCGCGACGCAGACCCGCACCGCGCCGAGTACGCACGCTGAATCGCCTGGAACATTGCCGCAAGCTGTCGCAAATGGCAACGATGGCGGACGGTCCGCCAAGCGATGCAAAGGATCCACTCCAAATGTCTCCCTCGCAAACTTTCGATTTGCAGCCTTTTTCAACAAGGCGAACCACCATGGCCCGGTGCCCCGTGGTTGGCAGCGGGCATGCAACCTTGCTCAGTGGAAGCAGGAGCAAGCCTAGGGCAAGGGGAAACACCATGAACCAAGGTCCTTATTTCTACGAGACGCATATCTACTGGAAAGGGCGGCGCCGGGGGCTCATCGAGGTGGCTGAGCTGCCGCCGGTGACCACCAGCACGCCGCCCGAATTTCACGGCGAGCCGGGCTATTGGACGCCGGAGCATCTGCTGGTCGCCGCCCTGGAGAGCTGCCTGATGACGACGTTCTTGGCCATCGCGGAAAAGTCCCGGCTCGAGGTGGTTTCCTACCGCTCCTCCGCTCTCGCCAAGCTCGAGAGCGTCGACGGCGGCGGGCTGGGGTTCACGCGAATTCTGGTTCGTCCCATCGTCAAGCTGCATAACGATCAGGATCGGGAAAAGGCGCGGCGGGTCCTCGACAAGGCGGAAAAGAGCTGCCTCGTCAGCAGGGCGCTGGACGTGCCGGTACACTATGACGCCAGCATCGTGGTCTCTGAGCCCGTCCCCGAAGCCATTTTGCAGACCTCGCCCGGCACCGAGGCGGCCTGACATTCCCACTGGCGAAGGCGTCTTTCGAGAGCGAGCCGTCTCCGCCTCCCTGCGCCGGGTTACCCGATCCATTGCCGCTGTGACGCTCCCACGATTCTTCCCCCCAGCGGTGCCGCCCAGGACGATGAAGTTCTTGGTTGGAAGCCGGATTGCAGTCTGCCTCCCGGGCGGGGTTGCGCCGCAGACCTGATGACGGCCCGGCGCTCGGGACAGGACCCGGTCCCGCTTGTTAACTCTCTTATTTTCTGAAGCTTTACTCCTCCGCTGCTTCGTCTGGAGGCCGCCGGGGGCAAGTGGGTCCCTTAACCATTTCCCAGGGTCGAAGTGGGGCTTACCGCCAGGGTTAGGATATGGCCGGACAGTCACTCGACGAAATCCTCACGAGCCACCCCTTTCTGGCGGGAATGAGCCCGGCGCAATTGTCCGTTTTAAGGGGCTGCGCCAGCCAGCGGAGTTACCGGGAGGCGGGATTCATGACCCGCGAAGGCCAGCCGGCCACGGAATTGTTTCTGATCCTGGAGGGTCAGGTCGCGGTGGAAACGCGCGTGGACAAGGGCGGCAGGCTGCGGCTGGAGACCCTGGACGGCCCTGAAGTGCTCGGCTGGTCGTGGCTGGTTGAGCCCTACGAGTGGGCTTTCGATAGCCGGGCTCTGACGCCAGTGCAGGTGGTGGCCCTCAACGGCGCCTGCCTGCGCGACTTCTGCCGCGCGGATCACGAGCTCGGCTACGAGCTGTTGATGCGCGTCGCCCGTGTCATCGAGCACCGCCTGCAGTCGACGCGGCTGCAATTGCTGGACGTTCACCAGTCGGGTACGACCTAAGAACCCGAGGCGCGGATTTACCGGCGGCCAACCGGGCGCCAAGAGGGGGCCGCCGAGCGCATCCTCAAAAGCCCCGGGCGGGGCGCCTGTTATAATCGACGATCTTCCGCAGATCGTCATGGCCCAACCGTTTCAACTTCATCACCGCACCGCACTGGTCACCGGAGGCGCCAGCGGCATTGGCGAGCACACCGTCCGGGTGCTTCACAATGCCGGCGCCAACGTCGTGATCGCCGACCTGAATCTGGAAGCCGCGCAGGAGCTCGCCGCAGCGCTCGGCGAGCGGGTCTCGGCCCTGCGGCTCGACGTCGCCGACCCTGCGTCGGTCGAAACCGCTTTCGCAAGCCTGAAAACGCTCGACATCCTGGTGAACAACGCCGGCATCGGGCATGTCGGCGATCTCCAGGAAACGGCGCTGCCGGATTGGCAGCGGATCTTTCGCGTCAATGTGGAGGGCGTCTTCCTGGTCACCCAGGCCGCCGTGCGGCTGCTGCTGGCATCGCCCAGCGGCACGATCGTGAACATGGGCTCGGTAGCGGGTTTGGTGGGGGTCAAGCGGCGCTTCGCGTACTGCGCCTCGAAGGGCGCGGTGGTCGCCATGACGCGGCAGCTCGCCGCAGACTACGCCGGCCGGCTGCGCGTGAACTGCGTCTGCCCGGGCACGGTCGATACCCCCTTCGTCGAGGGATATCTCGACAAGTACCACAAGCACGAGAAGGAAAAGGTACGCGCCGATCTCGACAAGCGCCAGCCGATCGGCCGGCTCGGCAAGCCCCAGGAGATCGCCCACATGGTGCTCTACCTATGCTCGAACGAAGCCGAGTTCGTCACCGGCTCGATCATGACCATCGACGGCGGCTGGACAGCCCTGTAGAGCAGACAATCCGGCCTGCTCCAAAGCAAGGAAAGGCAGCCAAGCTCCGGCCTACGCGTGGGGCACGGCTCCGGCCTGCCCAACACCGTTCGGCCCGCAGTAGAGTCCGGAGTCCAGGCCCACCACAGACACCGACAGACTTTCTGGGAGGGCCTTCGCTTCGCTGCGGCCGACAGGCGAGAGCGCCTGTCTTACTTTCAGAAGGGCCAAATCGCAGGAACAGACAGGATTGTCTGTCCCACGTCAATATCGGTAGAGCCAGCGGGCCTTCTCGACCACCTTATCGACGTTCGGCAGAAAGGCTTCTTCGAGCGGCGGGCTGTAGGGCACCGGCGTATCCGGTGCCGCGATGCGCACCAGCGGACCGTCGAGATACTCGAAAGCGTGTTCGCTGATCAGGCCCGCGAGTTCCCCGCCCAATCCGCCGGTCAGAGTGTCTTCGTGCAGCAGGATCACCTTGCTGGTTTTCTTCGCCGTGGCGAGTACGGCCTCCCGGTCGTAGGGGACCAGAGTCCGTAGATCCAGCACCTCAACGTCGATCCCCTCGCCCGACAGCTTCTCGGCCGCCTGCAAGGCGACGTGGACCATCCAGCCGTAGCAGATCACACTGAGGTCGGAGCCCTCGCGCCGCACGGCCGCCTTGCTCAGCGGAACCGTGTAGTCGTCTTCGGGCACGTCCTCTTTGATCGAGCGGTAGAGGTATTTGTGCTCCAGAAAAATGACCGGATCGTTGTCGCGAATCGAGGCCTTGATGAGTCCCTTGGCGTCGTAGGCGGTGGAGGGCTGCACGACCTTGAGCCCCGGCGTGTGGACGTAGGGCATTTCGGGGTTCTGCGAATGGAACGGACCGCCGTGAACACCGCCGCCGGCGGGGGCGCGAATCACCAGCGGCACCGAGGCGCCCCAGCGGTAGCGGCACTTGGCGGCGAAGTTGGTGATCTGATCGAAGCCGCAGGCCATGAAGTCGGAAAACTGCATCTCGACCACCGGCCGCAGCCCGTGAATGGCCGCCCCGGTTCCGGCGCCGACGATCACCGACTCCGATAGCGGCGTGTCGATCACGCGGCGCTCGCCGAAGCGTTCGAGGAACCCCTTGGTCAGCTTGAACGCGCCGCCGTAGACGCCGACGTCCTCGCCCATCAGGAACACGGCCTCGTCGCGCTCCATCTCCTCCCAGAGCCCCTGGCGGATCGCTTCGACATACGTCATCACAGGCATAGTTTTCCTCTACGAACGGCGAACGGCTGGGGTCGCTGGGACGCCGCCCTCAACTGCTCTCGTAGACGTTGTCTTGCAGGCTGTCGGGATCGGGGTAGGGCTGAGCCAGCGCCCACTCGACCGCGGTATCGATGTCGGCAAGAATCTCCGCGCGCATCTGCTTGAACTCGGACTCGCCGGCCCAGTCACGCTCAACCATGTACTTCTGCATGCGCAGGATGGGGTCTTTCTTCGACCACTCCTGGCGCAGGTAGTCGGGCACATAGTCGGCGGCGTCGTGGGCCGAGTGGCCGCTCATGCGGAAGGTCTTGCATTCGATCAGGTAAGGGCCGTTGCCGCCGCGTGCATGGGCTACGCCGCGCCGCGCCGCTTCGTAAATGGCCAGTACGTCGTTGCCGTCAACGATTTCGGCCGGCATGCCGTAGCTCGGCGCGCGATCGGCCACATTTTCGACGACCATCTGCTTCTCGATCGGCGTCGAATAGGCGAACAGATTGTTGTTGCACAGATGCACGATGGGCAGTTTCTGGACCGCCGCAAAGTTCAAGCCCTCGTGCCAGTCGCCGCGGCTGGTGGCGCCGTCGCCCCAGAAATTGAAAACCACGTTCGGTTCGCCGCGGTATTTCATCGCCAAGGCGATGCCGGTGGCCACCGGAATGCTGGCGCCGATGCTGCTGATGATCGGCAAAACGTGCAGCCGGGCCGAGCCCATGTGCATGTTGCCGTCGCGGCCGCCGGTGGGGCCCGTGGCACGGCCCAGATATTGCGCCAGAATCTCGCGGGGGGTCATCCCACGGATC
This sequence comes from Terriglobia bacterium, assembly GCA_963824095.1. Taxonomy (GTDB): domain Bacteria; phylum Acidobacteriota; class Terriglobia; order Bryobacterales; family UBA6623; genus JBBDWJ01. Next base: position 1,406,417 of record CAWGNS010000008.1, read on the forward strand.
AGCAGCGCCCCCATGTCGCGATGCGACGGGGCGATGTAATCGTCGGGCTCGGAAAGGATGGCGCTGCCGACCGGAATCGCTTCCTGGCCGCGGCCCGTATAGCAGCCGCCGACGACCTTTCCCTGGCGGTAGAGCTTAAGCTCGATGCGGTCTTCCAATTCCCGCATCAACACCATGTAGTAGAGCAACCGGCGGCAAAGCTCGGAGCTGATTTCGAGTTCGGGTGGGGCAAGTGCAGGAGAACTCATTCCATCCACGGAAGATATCCCATCACGACCCTTTTTGGCAACCACCACTTTAGGGTAGTGGAGCAGCTTTCCGGCGTACAGAGCGTAAGTGCGAAAACCGGCCGGGGCCGATTGTGGCAATCCGCCGGCCGGGAGCGCTAGAGTAGAACAAAATGAAGACCGAACGTTTTGAATCGACCCAACCGCGTTCGCCCGAACCCCGGGAAGACCCCAGCCTCTACTGTCCCTGTTGCTCGACCCGCCTGACCGAGCTCAAGTGCAAGCTGGTGTGCGAGAAGTGCGGATACTACATGAGCTGCGCCGATTACCACTAGAGGATTCGATCGCCGCTGCTGGAGCCGCGAGCCATTCGCGGCCGCCCGCCGGCCTGCGCCGGAACCTGTCCGGGGATATGCGGTCCGCGCGCGGCGGCAACGGATGACCTCTAGCCGTTCGATCGATGGCGAGCATCGGCTGATTCCGCCCCGCCGTCAAAGCTGCCTGCTGCCACCCGACACTTCCTCGCCAACACTTTCCTCGTTCTGCAAACCAATAGGGCAGGCTCCGGGGAAAAGCCCGATTCCAACACAACCCTCCCGCTGCGGACGAATTCGGCGGTCCGTAGGCGGGGAACAAACACCCGAAAAGTTCGTACGTCTGAATGACAGGGTGTTCGAGCCCTGGGGAGAAATTCATGAGCGCTCGAAATCGAAATCGGCGAGGAGGGCGGGTTTGGATCACCGTGCTGGTCGCGGTGGCGGTATTGGGCGTAGCCGCCTACGGTGTCATGGCGGCGCTCAAGTCCAGTCCCAAGGTCGACCCTTCTTCGCTCGCGGAAGTCGAGCGCGGCGACATTGCGCGTTCGGTAGTGGCGACCGGCAAGATCGAGCCGCGCGCCAAAGTCGAGGTCAAATCGAAAGCGAGCGGCATCGTCAAGAAAATCTACGTGGACTACGGCGACTGGGTGAAACACGGCCAGCTATTGATGGAGTTGGACAAGGAAGAGCTGCAGGCCCGCGTCCGCGAAGCAGAAGCGAATCTGCTCGCGGCGCAGGCAGCCCAGCAAGCCGCCGAGGCGACCCATAAACGCAACGAATTGGAAGCCCAAGCGCCCGACCTGCCCTTTTTGCGGTCGGCCATGGAACGCAGCCGCCAACTGCATTCCGACAATCTGATTGCGCAGTCGGTGCTGGAAGACGCCGAAAAGGCCTATCAAATGGCCCTCCACAAGCAGATGACGGCCCGGCGCAATCTCAACGTGAGCCGCGCCGATATCGCGCGGACCCAAGCGCAGGCCGCGCAGGCACAGGCCGCGCTCGACCGCGCCGCCGAAGACCTGCGGAACTCGACGATCGTCAGCCCGATGGACGGCCTGGTGCTGTCGCGTGACGTCGAGGTCGGCGACGCAGTCAGCTCCATTCTCGTGCTCGGCTCGCAGGCCACGCTGCTGATGACGTTGGGCGACGTCGGCAGCGTTTACGTGCTCGGCAAGGTCGATGAGGCCGATATCGGCAAGGTGTATCTCGATCAACCGGCGCGGATCGTCGTCGAGTCATACAAGGACACGAAATTCGAGGGCAAAGTGACCAAGATTTCACCGCTGGGTGTGGAGAAAGACAACGTGACGACCTTTGAAGTGCGCGTGTCGATCGATAACCCGGGTGGACTGCTCAAGGCGAATATGACCGCGAACGCCGAGATCATTCTGGAAGAAAAGCAAGGCGTGCTGCTGATTCCCGAAGTGGCGCTGATCTACGACCGCGAGCGCCATACTTCGGTGGCGATCCCCGATCCGCAATCCGAGACGGGACGGCGCGAGGTCGCGGTCAAGACCGGCATCTCCAACGGAGTGAAGACGGAGGTCACCGGGGGGCTCGATGAGGGCCAGAAGGTGATCTTGCGGTGAGTTGGAGATGACTGTTCGGGAGCACGACCATGACCCTACGCGACCTGCTCCTCGACACCCTCCGAACGCTCTGGACGCATAAGCTGCGGACTTCGCTGACGATGTTCGGCATCGGCTGGGGCATCGTCTCGATCACGCTGATGGTGGCCGCCGGCGAAGGCCTGGAAGAAGGCTTCGACAACGTGCAGGCCGGCTTTGCCAAAGACCTGCTGATCATTCACGGCGGCCGCACCAGCATGCAGGCCGGCGGCATGCGCTCGGGGCGCAGAATCCAATGGACGGCGACCGACCATCTCGCCGTCGAGCCGGTGGCGACCGCCTGCCAGTACGTCATTCCGGAGCGCAGCCGCGGCGGCGTCACCGTCAAAAGCCGCTTCAACAGCGGTTCGCTGATGCTCTCCGGCTCGTTGCCGCCGTTTTCGGAGATCCGCTGCATTCCGGTCGGCGAGGGACGTTTCTACAACGCCGAAGACGAGGCCGGTGCGCGCCGTGTCGCCTTCCTGGGCAGCGACGCCAAAGATCAGCTCTTCGGCACGCGGCCGGCGCTCGGCGAGACCATCTACCTGGACAAGATGCCCTACACCGTGATCGGAGTCATGCAGCGCAAGGAGCAGGACTCCAGTTACGACGGCAAGGACGTTTCGAAAGTCTTTATCCCCTTCAGCGCGGTGATGCGCGATTTTCCACGCGAGCCGCCCGCCGCGCCCGACGAGATCGACCGCCTGCTGGTGAGCACGAAGTCGCTCGAAGACCACGAAGCCTGCAAATGGCAGGTGCGCCGCGCACTCGCCTCGCTGCACGGCTTCGATCCGCTGGACGAGCAAGCCTGCGGTATTTGGGATACCGTCGAAAGCACTCAGGCGTTCCACAAGCTGACCAGCGGCATGAAGTATTTCCTCGGCGCCGTCGGCCTGACGACGCTGCTTCTGGGCGGCATCGGCGTGATGAACGTAATGCTGGTGGCGGTGCGCGAACGGACACAGGAAATCGGCGTCCGCAAAGCGGTTGGGGCGACGCGCCGGGCGATCGTCGGTCAATTCTTCGCCGAGACCATGATCGTGGTGTTGCTGAGCGGCGCGGGCGGTTTCGGGTTCTCCTACGGCCTGTGCGCGCTGGTGAACCAGCTCAAGATGCCGATGTATTTCGCCGGCCTGCAACCGACCTGGGAGTCGGGGCTGCTGTCGCTGGCGCTGCTGGGGCTGGTAGCGGTGCTTTCGGCGATGTATCCGGCCAGCCGGGCGGCGGCGGTGGACCCGATCGAGGCCTTGCGCCATGAAGCCGGCGGCTAGCAACCGGCGGGAACGCGGGCGCAACGCCAACGCGCCAGGGAAACGGCCATGACGATGTTTCTTGAGATCCTCGGGCAGTCGTGGGAATCGCTCAAGCGCAACACGTTGCGCAGCTTTCTGACCATGCTGGGCATCGCCTGGGGTGTGACGACGGTGACCTTGCTGATCGCCTACGGCGGCGGCTTCCGGCAGGTGATGGTCGATGCTTTCAACGCCTTCGGCAAGAGCGCTGTTATCTGCTGGCCCGGCCAGACCAGCGAGCAGGCGGGCGGCGAGCGTGCCGGCAAGCGTATCCGGCTCGAAAAGGCGGATCTCGAGTTCGTGCGCGCCGATACGACGCTGGTCAAAGACCTCAGCCTTGAGACCGTGCAGTGGAGGCCGATCACCTATGCCGACCGCCTGTCGAACCAGGCCGTACGCGGCGTCTACCCCGCCTATGGCGAGATTCGCAATCAGGTCCCGGGCGAAGGCCGCTGGATCAGCGCCGAAGACATGCAGGAGCGCCGCCGCGTCGTATTCCTGGGGCACGACCTGCGTCGGGACCTGTTCAGCGGCCGTCCGGCGATCGGCGAAACCGTGCGCATCAGCGGCGTGCGGTTTACCGTCATCGGCAGCTCGGACCGTAAAATGCAGCTCAGCAACTATTTCGGCAGCGACGACAACTCGGCGTTCATTCCTTACACGGCGGCCGGCGACCTGTGGGACAACCGCTACGCCAGCGTGATGGTGTTCTCGCCGGTGGCGCCGCAGTTTGAGCCGCGCGCGCAGCAGCAGGTGCGGGCCGCGGTGGCCAAGCGCCAGCGCTTCTCGCCTACCGACGAGCGGGCGATGAACATGTTCGGCCGCGAGCAGTTTCGCCCGGTCATCGACGGCATCACGATCGGCCTGCAGGTGTTGCTCGGCTTCATCGGGACCCTCACGTTGGGTATCGGCGGAGTCGGCGTGATGAATATCATGCTGGTCACCGTCGACGAGCGCATCCGGGAGATCGGGCTGCGGCGGGCGCTGGGGGCGCGCAAGAGTCACATCCGAACGCAGTTTCTGTGCGAGGCGCTGGTGATCACCGCGGCCGGCGGACTACTGGGGATGGCGCTGGCTTATCTGACGGCGGCGCTGGTCGGCACGATTCCGATGATGGGGCCGCTGTTTCAGGACGAGTCGGGCAAACGCGATATTCATCTGGTGATCTCGCCGGCGATCGCATTGATTTCGACCGGGATTCTGGTGCTGGTGGGAGTGCTGAGCGGCCTGGCCCCGGCTGTGCGCGCCTCGCGGCTCGAGCCTTCGGCGGCGCTGCGGTATGAGTAGAATTTGCTTTGCTACTGCGCAGTCTGCGGTAGGGCAGGCTGCAGGGGTTTGAGCCGCAGTGGCTCCGGCTGCAGAAGTGCGGCCTTGCACGCCGCAATCGATCATCAGGCCTCGTCGATCCGTTGGGAATTGCGCGCAGCACGCCTATCGACCACGCTACTCCTAAGTGCTTTGCGAGAATGGACGTATCTCCGTCCTGGTTCCATCTTCCGCTTCCATATGGGCGTGTCAGTTCCGCCGGGAGCCTGCGGGGCTCGTTGCTCGCCTGACCGCCTTTCCGGCAGACCTGAGCGACAAAGAGTCCGGCTCGGCGCAGACGGCGCAGGTTCGCTGGGCCCTGCTGGCCGATCCGCACATCGCGGCTGACCTCGCCACGTATCCGCGCGGCTCGTCGCCGGCCGAGCATCTTCGCGAAGCCGTGGAGCAGATTCTCAACGCCGGTCCCGAGGCCGCCTGGATCGCCGGGGACCTCGCCTGGAACGCGGGCTTGCCCGCCGACTACGCCCGGTTGCGTGCCCTTCTGGAGCCGCTCAGCGCCCGCATGCCGCTCTGCCTGATGCTGGGAAATCACGACAACCGCGCGGCATTTCTGGCGGAGTTCGGGGCCGGCCAGGAACAGGCGCACCCGGCAGGTATCGGCTTGCTCTCGGGAGCGAACCCGGAGCCGGCCGCCGCTAAGGCGCTGGCCGTCGTCGAGCACGGCCCGATCCGCTGGATCCTGCTCGATTCGCTGTTGCGCACCGACATCGTCCCCGGACTGCTCGGCAAGGCGCAGCGCGGCTGGCTGCGCGGCTTGTTGGAAACCACCGACGCGCGGCCCACACTGATCGTCGTGCACCATCCGCTGGATGAAGACGACGATAGTCTGCTCGACGGCGACCGCCTGCTGCGCCTGATCGAGCCGTTCCCACAGGTCAAAGCGATTTTCACCGCCCACGACCACGCCTTCCACATCGATTCCGGCCATCGCGTGCATCGGGTCAGCTTGCCGGCTCTGGGCATGCCGTTTGACCCCCTGGAGGCCGTCGGCTGGGTGGAAGCGTCCTTGTCGGCGACGCGCGGAGTCTTCACCTTCCACGCGGTTGGGAATCAGGCTGTGGGGCGGAACGAAGCGCGGGAGGGGGCGACGACAACCCTGATCTGGAGATAATTCATTCGCCGGCGCCGGCAACCGCCACCGACGGCAGTTGCGGATTATCCCCGCCGTAGAGCTTGCGGTAGACATCGGCGTTGCGCAGCACCGATTGCACATAGCCGCGGGTTTCGGTGAAGGGAATGGTCTCGACGAACTTTCCCGGCTCGTCGAAATCGCCCCACTGGATCCACTTGGCGGCGCGATGCGCTCCGGCGTTGTAGGCCGCCAGAGAAATTTCCAGCTCGTTTTGATACTGATCGAAGACCTGCTTGAGGTGGAAGGTGCCCAGCCGCAAGCTCAGTTCGGGGCGGTAGAGCTGCCGGGTTTTGAAGGGGATGCCCAGGCTGCGGGCGAGTCCGCGGCCGGTGGAGGGCATGATCTGCATCAGACCCATCGCCCCGGCGCGCGAGCGAGCCCGCGGGTTGAACTCCGACTCCTGGCGGATCAGGCCGGCCACCAGATACGGATCCAGGCCGTGCGGCGTGGCACGCGCAATCAGCTCGTCGCCCCAGGGCATCGGGAACAGGCTCTCCCAGAACGCGCGCGGCATCGACTCGAGCGGCATACGCAGATAGCCGTAGCCGTAGCGCTTCATGTAGCGCAGGCCGCGGTAGTGCGCGTTGTGGGCCGAGGTCTGGCGATAGAGCTCCAAACCGATGTGGTAGGCGTCGCTCGGGCGGTAGTCGCCGGTCAGCAGCTCGTGCTCGGCGTCGGCGTCCATGCCCAGCTCGTAGAGCAGGCGTCCGCGGCGCAGCAAGCTGCCGGTCTCGCTGCTAATCTTCTCGGTCAAGGTGCGCGGACGCCAAACGGCCTTGAAAAACTTCGCCGCCAACGGCTGCGGCGCGCCGTCAGCCGGACCGATCTCGGCCAGCCGCCGGCGAGCCAGCAGGCTGTAGTAGTAGTGCGGGAAATTGCGGTCGAGCCCGGCGTAGAGGTCTTGGGCGAGGGCCCGGTCGCCGGCTTTTTCGGCGAGACGGCCGAGCCAGTAGGCGGCCGCCGTGGCGTGGTCGGAGTTCGGGTAGAGCGCCAGATGCTCTTCGAGCAGCGACATCGCCCGCGGATCGCCTTCCAGGTAGGCGCGCCAGCAGGTCTTCCAGTGTGCCTTGGCGGCATACTTTCCCTTGGGGAAGCTGCGCGCCGTCAGCTCGTAGTATTTGCCGTACCGCCGCGCATCATTTTCGAGCAGATAATAATTTCCCAGCGCGAACAAGGCCTCTTCGTACCAGGGAGACTGCGGATATTTGCGGCGGAACTCGGCGAGGCGGCTTTCAAACTCCGCGCCACGGTCTTTGCGGCGGGCGCACTGCACCAGGTAGTACAGCCGCCAGGCGTCGCTTTCTGGATCGGAGACCTTGAGCTTACTCAGCCAGGCGTGGGCGGCGGTCGTGCGCAGGCGTTCGTAGTCACAGGCGCCGATGCCGACGCGAGCATGGTCGAGTTGCTTGCCCGACAGACCGGGAACTGCCAGCCGGTATTCGGAGCAGGCCGGGGTGTAGCGGCGCGCCCCGAACAGGGCGTCGGCGCGGGCTAGCCGCCAGTCGGCCGGCGCATCGGGGTAACGCGCGCCCATCGCGGTGTGCAAAGCGTTGAGGCGATCCTCGGCGTCGGAAGCTTGCTCGGAAAGAGGGTAGTGGTAGTAGACGCGGCGGTAGTCTTCCACCGCCTCGGCCAGGCGCCCATCGAGCTCGTCGACGCGACCCAGCAAAAAGGAACGCACCGACTCGGGCAGGTCTTTCTTCGACGCCTGCAGCGTTTCGCGAGCCTTGTCGTTTTGCTCGGCCCGGATCAGGCTCTCGACGCGCATCCGGACGGCGGCGGGAACCAGGCGGCTACCGGCGTAGCGGGCCGCGAAATCGGCCAGCACCCAGGCCGCGCCGGCCTGATTGTCAGCCTCGACCAGACTGCGCGCCCGGTAGTAGCGCGCGTAGTCGCCCAACTGGCCGCGCTCGTCCGGCGCCAGCTTGAGTTGTTGCGCGGCCGATTCGTAGTTTTTGGACGAGGTAGTCGCCGATTCCCAGCGCCAGGTGGCCAAGGCCCTGCAGCTCGGCGGAGCGCGCCTCCTCGACATAGGAGGCGAGCGCCTCGCGATCGGCAGGCGCCCCGCTTTCGAGATAGTCCCGGCTGAGCTGTTGGAGCTTCTCGGGGAGTTCGTCAGCCGTGGCAAACGGCGGGCAAAACAGAAGAACCAGCAGAAATGCGATGAATTGCGTCGTCGCCCTCAAAGCCAGAGACCGGCCTCCCCTGCCTGAGTGATCGGACGGAGGGATAAAATTCCACAGTCCGCGCGGCGGCGGACCTACAGCGCCCAACGAGATGGAATCCCCCGACACGCCTCGCCGCAACCAGCCGCGGCGCGGCGCACCGTCAACTATAACGATATCGCTGCGGCTCCGCTACGGCAACCTTAAAACCTGTTCTGGCCGCGCAGAGCAAGTGACAAACGTCTCGCTGGCGCGAGGGCTTTGCCGGGGAGGAGTTCGGGGCCAGCTCAGCGGGCGGAGACGGTCTCGTGCTGCTTCTTGCGCGTGCCCACGGCTTCCAGCCAGGCCTCGGTGATGGTGGTGAGCACTTCCAGGGCCGCCGACTGCACTTCGATCCTGTTCTCGCCGCTGTCGGCGAAAAGCAACGCCAGCACGCGGTCGCGCAAGATCACCGGGATCAGATGCACGCGCGTCTCGCCGTTCAACCCGAATAAGCCGGCAATCTCGGGCGAAACTTCGTCGGCGGCGCCGCTCGCCTCGATACGCTCTTTGGTGGCCACCGCCTTGGCCAGGGCCGAACCATTGGCCAGGGGAACCTCGAGCTGCTGCAAACCCGGTCCGATCTTGGGATCCCCGAAGCCTTGCGCCCGGAAACCCAGGATGGCGTTGCCCTTCTGGATGAACAGAGCGCAGCGTCCGCAAAAAAGCTGAGCGGTCTCGACCAGCTCGATGGCGATGTCGGTGACCGACTCTTTGGTGCGAATGCGCCGCCCCGACTCGGCGAGCGTCTCGGCCACCTTAATGGCCGCCGAATGCGCCGCTTCATTGCGGGTGAGCAGCACCGCGGCGTCGAGATGCGCCGCGCATTCGCCTTTGAGCCGCCCGGTCAACTCCTGGCGCGCCTGCTCGATCTTGTCGGCGAACGCGCTGTCGAGTTGCGCGGTCAACTCCTCGCGGACGCGCTGGATCTGTTCGCCGAACGCGGTGTCGAGCGCTGCTTGGATTTTCTCTTCGATCTCGTTTGGCATCCGGGCGTCCGTAGTTGAGCAGGTGGTGATATTGTAGCGTAGGAGTACATCGGAACTCTTCAAGGAGATACCTTAGGAATGGCTGAAGATTTGAAGGGCCAGGCCGCCGTGGTCACCGGAGCCACCCGCGGGATCGGCCGCTCGATCGCCGAAGCCCTGCTGCGCGAAGGAGTTACGGTCGCAATCTGCGGCCGCAACCAGGACGCCGTCGAGCGGGCCGTGGCCGAAATGAAAAGTCTCGGCCGGGTCGAGGGCCAGGCCTGCGACGTGGGCCGGTTCGAGCAGGTCGAGCAGTTTTTCTCGTTCGCCGCCCAGCGCCTGGGCCGGCTCGACATTCTGGTCAACAATGCCGGTATCGGCGGATTCGCTCCCGTGGATGAGACCACGCCCGAGCATTGGCGCGCGATCATCGACACCAACCTGAGCGGGCCGTTCTATTGCATCCATGAAGCCGTGCCCCTGATGAAGAAGGCCGGCGGCGGCTTCATCGTCAATATCGGCAGTCTGGCGGGAAAGAATCCGTTCGCGGGGGCCTCGGCCTATAACGCCTCGAAATTCGGTCTCAACGGCTTTACCGAGGCCGTCATGATGGACCTGCGCCACGACAATATCCGGGTCACGCAGATCATGCCCGGCAGCGTGCAGACCGAATTCGGCAGCAGCGGCGTGGCCGGAGCCGATTGGAAGATCGCCCCCGAGCATATCGCCGAGGTGGTCGTAGACCTGCTGCGGCTGCCGGCGCGGACCCTGGCCAGCCGGGTCGAAATGCGTCCCAGCCGCCCGCCGCGCAAGTAAAGACAGGCGCTCTCGCCTGTCCCTCGCCGCCGGCGGCGAGGTTTGCCTTTGTTTTTTGCGATGCTTCGTTTCGTACAATGATGGCCGGCCGGGCCCGCTGCCGGGTGCCCTGCCAGGCGCCGCCGGGAGGCCGCCAACCCGATATGCTCAATCGGATGTCCAGCCATATGCACCGCCGCATGTGGGAGGTTGTGATGAAGCTGTTCGCCGGATTTTGGAGCCGTATCGCTCTTGCCTCCTGCCTCACACTGCTCGCGGCGCCTCTCATGGCGCAGGCCCCGGTCAGCTACTACAACGACGTCCGGCCGATCCTGGAGCGCTCCTGCCAGGGCTGTCATCACCCCGGCGCCAAGATGAGCGGCCTGGTGCTCACCGCATACGACGGCATCCTGGCCGGCGGGCAGAAACATGGCCCCGCCGTGCGGCCCGGGGCGGCCGACGAAAGCCCGATCCTGGCCTATCTCAGCGGCAAGAACGAGCCGCGCATGCCGATGGGGGGCGAGCCGCTTCCCGACGAGCAGATCGGCCTGATTCGGAGCTGGATCGAGCAGGGCGCCGCCGACGACACGCCCGAGTCGGCCCGCGGACCGCAGGCGCCCAGCGAGCCGCCGGTGTACCATCAGCCGCCGCTGGTCAACGCCATCGCCTATTCGCCCGATGGCTCGCTGCTGGCCGTTGGGGGCTACCAGGAGGTGCTCCTCCACAAGGCCGACGGCTCGGCGATCGAGGCGCGTCTGCTGGGCAAGTCCGACCGCATCCTCTCGCTCGGCTTCACGCCCGACGGCAAGACCCTGGTGGCGGCAGGCGGTACACCGGCGCGTTTCGGCGAAGTGCAGGTCTGGGATGTGGCCTCGCGCAAGCTGCTGCGCTCGGTGCTGGAAACCAACGATACGCTGTTCGGCGGATCGCTTTCGCCGGATGGGAAGTTCGTCGCCTTCGGCGGAGCCGACAAGAGTCTGCGATCCATCGAGATCGCCAGCGGCAAGGAGCTGTTCAAGGCCGGCCATCACGAAGACTGGGTGTTGGGGACTGTTTACTCGACTGACGGCAAGCGCATCGTCTCGGTGGGCCGCGACCGCGCCGCCAAGCTGGCCGACGCCGCCAGCGGCGCGTTCCTCGAAAACGTCAACCTGCTGCGCGACATTCTTTACGCCATCGCGCGGCATCCGCGGCGCGACTACGTTCTGATCGGAGGGGAAGACCGCGTTCCCTATCTCTACACGATGGACCGCCCGCGGGCGATGAAAATCGCCGACGACTCGACGCTGGTGCGGAAGTTCGAAGAGCAGCAGGGCCGCATCATGGCGCTGGCGTTCAACCCCGACGGCAGCCGTTTCGCGGTGGGCGGCCTGAGCGGCGAGATCCCCATCTACAACACAGAAACCGGCGAACGCCTGGCCACCTGCCAGTCCGACCAAGCCGGCGTGTTCGTGCTGCGTTTCCGTCCCGACGGCAAGCAACTGGCGGCGGGCGGGTTCGACGGCCAGGTGAGGCTGTATGATCCCGCCACAGGAAAGCTGATCCAGGAATTCCCTGCCGTGCCGCTGCAGCAAGGCAAAGCCTCCGAGTAACGGCGAAGCCACAGCGGGCCCAGTGGGGCAGGGCTCCGGCCTGCCCAAGCCAGCGTGACCGAGCACAAAGGCCACGCCGCACCCCGCACCGGCCGCGCCCGAGCGCCCTGCTACATGGCTGTGCACAAAAGTCCGCAGGTCTGGAGAAGCTCCAGCCCTGCGCTACGGGGCCCGACGAATTACGGATTGCGGATTACGGACTACGGATCACGGCGCTAAGGCCGCGTCTCCAACGCCACAACCGTGTCATAGACATCCCGGCGCGATTTCGGCACGCGCAGCAGCAAGCCCCAGCGGTGCTCCTCGAACTCCACTGGCTTGCCGTCCACCAGCAGCGTCGCCTTGGCGACCTTTTTGGGTAGCGCGGGTAGCGCCAGCAGCTCGTCGGGTTGATCGAGCAGGTGCACATACACCTTGCTGCCCTTCTGGGTCGTCACGCCCCAGGGACGCGGTCCCACCGGCCCGCGCTGGGTGGCGTAGATGCTCTCGCCGTACTTATCGAGCCAGCCGCCCATCTGCTGCAAGCGCTCGACGAACTCGGGCTGGATGGTGCCGTCGGGCCGGGGGCCGATATTCAGCAGGAAATTCGCGCCGTAGCCGGCCGCGCGCGCCAGGTAGCGGATCAGCTCGGCCGTGCTCTTGTAGTGGTCGTCGCTGGCGTTGTAGCCCCAGGCGCGGTTGATCGTGTCACAGGTTTCGAGCGGCAGATCGGACACCTTGGCGTCGCGGCTGAAGCCCGTCTCGTTCTGCCCCGGCAGGTCCTTCTCGAACATCTGAAAGTCCTCGCCCTCAAACGGCGTCTTGTGGTGGTTGCTGCCGACCAGGGCAGCCGGCTGCAGCTTGTGGATCAGGTCGTAGGTCCGCCGCAGCTTCCAATCGGCGTCCGGCTTGTCCCACATGCCGTCGAACCAGATGCCGCCGATGGGGCCGTAGTTGGTGAGCAGCTCGGTGAGCTGCGCGTCCATGAAATCGAGGTAGGCGTTCCAGTCGCCGCTTTCGGGCCGGCCGCTGGTCGTTCCGGTACGCCCGCGCGGGTAGTAGTCGGGATTGTGCCAGTCGAGCTGCGAGTGATAGAAGAACAGCTTGATCCCCTGGCGGTGGCATTCGTCGGCCAGCATCTTGAGCGGGTCTTTGCCGTAGGGGGTCGCGTCGACGATGTTCCACTTGTTCTGCTTGGTGTGGAACATGGCGAAGCCGTCGTGGTGCTTGCTGGTGATGGTGATGTACTTCATCCCGGCGCGCTTGGCGATCGAAACCCACTCGGCGGCGTCGAACTGGGTGGGGTTGAACTGCGGCGCGAACTTTTCGTATTCGGAGATCGGGATCTTTTCGTTGTTCATGACCCATTCGCCGCGTCCCGGCACGCTATAGACGCCCCAGTGGATGAACATGCCGAAGCGAGCCTCGCGAAACCACTCGCGCGCCTGGAGGTTTTCCGGCGTCGGGTTGTATTCGGGAGCGGCCAGGAGCGGAGTCAGGGCCGCAAACAGCAGCAGGACGAGGGATCGGGTCATGGGGAACGCCTCCGGGTGGCCCAGGCAACGCGGCCTGGGAATGGGGGACCGGCGACGTGAAGGCCGGCACTAGTGCCGGTCCGCCGCCGTGCAGCGGCGATACGTGCAGCCAGACTGCGATGGTAACGTTAGCAACGCCCTAGAGGATAGCAAAGCATGGGCGGGGCCAGGAACCGCGGGCCACTCCGCCTTCGCTGCGGCCGACGAGGCGGGAGCGCCTGTCTCTACCGCGGCAAGTGCACAAATGCACTGACGTCGACCCGAGGTCGGCTTCGCAGGCTGGAGGCCTGCGCCACTGGGTGGTCTTCAGGCTTCTTCGGCCAGGACGGGTTCCGCTTCTTTGGCCGTGGGATGTTCGGCCAACCAGCGCTCGGCGTCGATGGCGGCCATGCAGCCGGTTCCGGCCGCCGTCACAGCCTGGCGGTAGACGTGGTCCTGTACGTCGCCGCAGGCAAATACACCGTCCACGTTGGTGTAGGTGGAATCGGGCAGGGTGCGGATGTAGCCCAACCCGTCCGTTTCCAGCCAGCCGCGGAAGATGGCGGTGTTGGGGCGATGCCCGATCCCCAGGAACAGGCCTTGCACGGCCAGCGTCGAGGCTTCGCCCGTCTCTACGTTCTTCAGGCAGATCGCCTCGACCTCTTTCTCGCCCAGGACATCTTCCACCACGGTGTTCCAGACAAACTCGATCTTGGGATTAACGCGGGCGCGTTCCTGCATGATCTTCGAGGCGCGCAACTCGCCGCGGCGATGGATCAGGTACACCTTGGAGGCGAAGCGCGTCAGAAATTGCGCCTCCTCCAGGGCGGTATCGCCGCCGCCAACCACCGCAACCTCCTGATTCTTGAAGAAAGCCCCGTCGCAGGTGGCGCAAGCGGAAACACCGTGCCCCAGAAGGCGCTTTTCGTTGACCAGCCCCAGATATTGCGCCGAAGCTCCGGTCGAGACGATCACTGCGTCGGCGAGAAACGGCTTTTCGCCATCCACCAGCAGCCGGAAAGGCCGCTTGCTGAAATCCACCGCGGTGACCGTGCCCCAGCGCAGGTCGGCCCCGAAGCGGCGGGCCTGGGCCTCGAACTTCTGCATCATCTCGGGTCCCAGAATGCCCTCGGGAAACCCGGGATAGTTCTCGACGTCGGTGGTGGTCATCAACTGCCCGCCGGCCTCGGGCCCCTGGAAGACGAGCGGCTCGAGGTTGGCGCGCGCGCTGTAGAGCGCCGCGGTCAGGCCCGCCGGGCCGGTGCCGACGATGATCAGCGTGCGGCGCTCGGCGGCGGAAAAGTCGATGCCGGCGAACGGCGCCAGATTCGGCTGGATGGTCGATGCGGGCTTCGATTCCGTGGTCATTTCGATCTCCTTGCAGACGCAAAAAGAGCGCCTGAATCAGGCGCTCCTACCGCACTCGCCGTTCTATGAGTTGCCGATCAGTTCCGCCAGTTCGGGCAGCGGTGGGTTGCCGTAGTAGGCGCCGTTGATTTCGAGCGTCGGAACGCGGCGCTTGCCACCGTTATTCTGCATCACCAACTTCGCCGCCTGCTCGTCTTCATCGATGTTGATTTCCTCGAACTCGACTCCCTGCGATTCCAGGAAGTTCTTAACGCGGTAGCAGTCGCCGCACCACGTCGACGTGTACATCCGAATTGCCATGGTCGTAGTCACAAACCCTCTTCAAGCGGCTTGCAGCGACTCCATTTTCTTGGCCAACTGCGATTTGGGCATCAGGCCGATCTGCTGATCGACGACCCGGCCGCCGTTGAAGAAAAGCATGGTCGGAATCGAGCGGATACCGAACTGCTGCGCCACCATCGGGCTGTCGTCGACGTTCAATTTGCCGACCTTGACCTTGCCCTGGAACTCCTCCGCAAGCTGCTCAATCGCGGGGCCGATGGCGATGCAGGGGCCGCACCAAGCCGCCCAAAAATCCACCAGCACCGGGACATCGCTTTCGAGCACTTCCTTTTGGAAATTCGCGTCGCTCAGCGTGACATAGCTCTTCTGTTCCGCCATCTGTTCCAACCTCCTAAGCAATTGGATGCCAAATGGACCCATTGGATTCGGGAATCTGTGGAAGGATGGACACAGGTGATCGCTCACGGCGACCGGCGGAGCGCCCACGGCCGGAGGTCGATCTTCGGTAGCGGGAAGCGTCGGAGCGTGCGCAGAGCGAGTTGCCGGATCACGTGCAGCCGTAGGCGTCACGCAGGGCCTTAGGAACCGGCGCTCAGAGCCGCGGGCGTGAGCCCGCCGGCAGCGGCCGGGGGCGCAGCAGCTTCGGGCATCAAAGTGCCCTCGCCCCCGCCTCTCAGCGCGGGCTTACGCCCGCGGCTCTGAGCGCGGATTGGGGCAACGTTGGATTGGGCCGGAAAATCAGGCGTGGGCCGCGTCGGCGCGCTGCGACAGCAGGCCTTCGAGATCGCCGCCGTTTCGAAGCAACTGAAAAAACTCCTCGCTGTTGAGCGCCGCGCTGAGGAAGTAGCCCTGCACCTCGTCGCAGTGCTTGGCGCGCAGGAAGGCAAGCTGCTCGGCCGTCTCGACGCCTTCGACGATCACGCGCATATCGAGGCTGTGGGCCAGCGCAATCAGTCCCGAGGCAATCGCCGCGTCGCCGGGGTCGCTGGCAATGTTGCGCACCAGCGTCTCGTCGATCTTCAAGCTGCTGATCGGATAGCGCCGCAGGTAAACCAACGACGAATAGCCGGTGCCGAAGTCGTCCAGCGCGACGTGAACGCCCTTGGTGTAGAGCTCGACCAGCGGCCGCACCGTGGCGTCGCTATTCTCCATCAGCGCGCTCTCGGTCAACTCCAGTTGCAGCAGCGAAGGCTCCAGCCCCGACGTTTCCAGCGCCGAGGTCACGGCTCCCAAAAACTGCGGTTCCTTGACGAACTGCGGAGAGACGTTGATGGAGACGCGAATCGGCGGCAGGCCGGCCTCGCGCCAGGCCTGGGCCTGCCCGCAGGCTTCCTGCAACAGCCATTCGCTGATCGGGCTGATCAGGCCGCTTTCTTCGGCTTCGGCGATAAAGCCCGCCGGCGGGATCATGCCCCGCTCGGGGTGATTCCAGCGGATCAGGGCCTCGCAACTGGTGATCTTGCCCGACACGAGCGAAACAATCGGCTGGTAGTGAATCACCAGTTCCTTGTTTTCGAGCGCACGACGCAGCGCGGTTTCGACGTGCAGGGCGGAGGTGGACTCGTCGTGCACCTCGCTGTCGAACAGCTCGAAGCGGGCCTTGCCGCGCGATTTGGCGCGGTGCATGGCGGCATCGGCGTGGCGCACCAGGTCGGCTGGCATTTCGGCGCCGCCGGCGCTGAGCGCAATGCCAATGCTGACGGCCGCAAAAATCTCCTGCTCCGCCGCCGAATGCGGCTTCGCCAGATCGGTTTGGATCCGCTCGGCCACGCGCGTGACCTCCTTGCGGTCCTTGAGCCCCGACAACAAAATCGCGAATTCGTCGCCGCCGATGCGGGCCACCACGTCGCCGGGCCGCACGCAGCGCTCCAGGCGTTTGGCCACCGAGATCAGCAGTTCGTCGCCCACGCCGTGGCCCAGGCTGTCGTTGACGCGCTTGAAGCGGTCGACATCGAGAAACAGCACGGCGAAAACGTAGTCCGGGCTCTCGGCGCCGCGGCGATGGGCGTTCTCGACCTGCTGCATGAAGTAGGAGCGGTTGGGCAAGCCCGTGAGCGGATCGTGCAGCGCCGCCCGCACCAGCCGGCCCTCCATGCTTTTGCGGGGAGTGATATCGGCTTGCGAGCCCACAATGCGGATGGCATGGCCGGCCAAATCGCGCACCGCCACCGCGCGCGTCAGCACCCAAAGGTAGCTGCCGTCGCGATGCAGCATGCGGTGCTCGCACTCGAAATGCTGCGAGCGCCCCTGCAGGTGGTTCAGCATGCGGGCCTGAAAGCCTTCGCGGTCGTCGCGGTGGATCCGCTCGAACCATTCCTCGGGCCGCTCGTTGACCTCTTGCTCGCTATGGCCGAGCATCGTCTTCCAGCGCTGCGAGAAAGCGATCCGCTGCACCTTCAGGTTCCAGTCCCAAAGCCCGTCGCCGACCGCGCAGCCCACCAGGTTGAACATCTGCTCGGCTTCGCGAGAGATTTTTTCGGCGGGCCGATTGCCAGCGGCGCGCCGTAGCATGACGGCGAACTGCGGGCGTCCCGCCTCTTGCAACCGCCGGATCCACACCTCTGCGTTCAGCGGCGGGCCATGGCGTCGCGGAATCGCGCAACGGTAGGGCGTGGGCGAATCGGTCTGGATCCAGGAAAGGACGGCGTCGGTGGCGCCGTTTGCGCCCGAGGGCAGCGGGAAGTCAGGTGCCAGCTCACGGACGCGTTTGCCGACCAGCGCCTCGCGGTCGAGCCCGAGAATGCCCTGCGTGGCGGCGTTGCAGCTCTGGATGCGCCCGCGCTCGTCCAGAATGAACATGGCGTCGGGGCAGACGTCCAACAGCGCCTGCAGCCGGCTACTCAGCTCGGTGGGCGGCAGCGCGGGGCGGCGCCGCACCGCTTCGACCAGAATCGCAATCCCAAAAATGATGAAGCTGACCCCCAGGCCAGCCAGCAGAAACTGAGCGCCCGGGCTTGCGGCCCACAGGGCCGAGCCCGGCGCCGCCTGGTGCAAAGCGACCCAACGCAGATGCGCTTCCAGGACGCGCCAACCCACCAAGGTGAGGGCCAGCGTCCCAAAAAGCATGAGCAGCGCGGCTGCGTAGCCGCCCATACCCGATGTGTGATGTTCTCGATTCCCGCGCTTCAGCATTCTTGGGCCGGTTCTCATGGTCCGTCACGCCCCACGCCGGCCGGAGGGCCGCATGGCAGATGGGCAGTGGACGGATTCGAATAAGAAATGCAGGCGGGCGCGATCAGGCCTCAGCGCCACGCTAGCATTCGCCCCGGCGGGAATCGAGACCGGTGAGGGTCTCGTCAGGGGTAAAACGTAGCTATGGAAAATGTTTGCTCTAAATAGTACTAAGGCACTTAGGCCAAATAAGTCAAGTGGTGCTTTAGGCTAAGTGGTTTTTCTTAGCAATCCTCTCCACTTGCGGTCGATTGGACCCGCAGTGGCAAACGTTGTGGGCCGCCGCGGCCGCCCTTCGCTGCCCCGCTTGGCGGCGAACCTGGAGGTTCCCGCCGCAGGGTGCAGGCCTGCTTCGGGAGCGTCCGGGATAGTGGCCTCGGCCTACAGGACGGGCTTGAAGCGCTCCATCAGGGTGGCGATCTCGTCGCGCTCCTCGGGGCGCACCTCGACCAGCGGCGGCCGCACCGGCCCGGCCGGCTTGCCCAGAATCTCCATGGCGCACTTCATCACGCTGACTTCGTAGCCTTTGCGGCGCCCGCGGATGGCGTACAGCGGCAGGACGTAGTTGGCCATCAGGCGCGACAGGCTGGCGCTATCGAGCATCGAGGCGCGCTCGTGCAGTTGCAGCGAAAGGCGCGGCGCGATGGTGGCGATGCTCGAGGTGTAGGTGCGGATGCCGATGGCGTAGTAGCCGGGGACCAGATCGTCGCCGATGCCGCCGATCCAGTGCAGGCGGTCGCCGACGCGCTGCATGATGGCCTGGTAGCGGCGCAGGTCGCCCTGGCCGTCTTTCCAGCCGATCAGATTGGGGATCGACTCGGCGAGCCGGTAGACCTCGGTGGGCGAGAACACCGCCCAGTCGCGGCTATAGATGAACAGGCCCAGCCCGGTGGCCTTGCCGATGGCGCTGTAATATTGCAGCAGGCCTTCGAAATTGGCGTTCGGATAGTAGGGCGGAAAGCACAGGATGCCGTCGGCGCCGGCCTGCTCGGACTGCTTGGCGAGGTGCACCGCCAGGCCGTCGCCGAAGCCCACGCCGGCGATCACCGGAACGGCGCCGGCCACGGCTTCGACGGTCGCCGCGACAATCTGGGTGTGCTCCTCGGGCGTCAGCGAGTACATCTCGCCGGTGCCGCCCGCGGCAACCACGGCGCACAGCGGGAGCTTGAGCATCTCGGTGACGTTTTTGCGAACGGCGTCGAGGTCGACCGAGTAGTCTTTTTTGAACGGCGTGATCGGGAAGGCGATCACCCCCTCCAGCTTGCGGCGCAATTCATCGGGTTGCATCATGTGTTGCTTCTCTCTTCCTGTGTGTCGGTTCGTGTTGCGGGCCCGTTTGGATGGAATCTCTGCATACCCAAATGCCGCTACGAGCCGCAGGTCTGCAAAAGCGGCAGCCCGGCGCTACGGGTGTCCAGCGAGTTGCGACTGCGGTGCCGCACCGGTACCACGCGAACTGCCTATCCTACCAGCGCGGCAGCGCCCGTTTCCAATTCGGATCGACGTGCTTGCGCATCTCGGCTTCGTCGTCGCGCTTGCGGTAGGGGGTCTTCTCGTAGCGTTCCTTGAGGCGCGCCAGTTGGTCGTAGTCGAGTTCGACGCCCAGCCCGGGTTTGTCGGGAATACGGACGCAGCCGTTGACGATCGCAACACGGCCGCCGGCGACAATCTCATCCTGGGCCGACTGCCAGGGGTAGTGCGTATCGCAGGCGTAGGTCAGGTGGTGCGTGGCGGCGGCGGCGTGGGCCATCGCCATCAACGACACGCCCAGGTGGCTGTTAGAGTGCATCGAGAGCCCCAGCCCGAAGGTCTGGCAAACTTTGCCGAGGTGCTGCACCTGGCGCATCCCGCCCCAGTAGTGGTGATCGGAAAGAATCACCTGCACCGCATCGGTTTTCACCGCTTGTGGAATGTGCGCGAACGAGGTCACCGCCACGTTGCTGGCCAGCGGCGTTTCGACGCCGGCGGCGAGCAGCCGGCGGCGGACTTCCGCCATGCCTTCGAGCCCGGCCGCAGGGTCCTCGAGGTAACCGCCGCCGGAAAGCTCGCTCTGTAGCGCGAGTCCGACCTCGACCGAGGTTTCAACCGTCCAGGCGCTGTTGGGATCGATGCGCAGCGGCACGTCGGGGCCAAACTCGCGGCGCAGCTGGCGGATGGTCTCGATCTCGATTTCCGGATCGAGCACGCCGCCCTTGAATTTCACTGACTGGAAACCGTAGCGATCGATCATCTGGCGCACCTGCGCGACCAGGGCCTCGGGGCTCAGCGCCTCGCCATATTCGTCGGAGCGCGCGTCGCCGCCTTCGCCGCCCCCTCCGCCGTGCTTGTAAAAGGGATAGGCCGAAAACGCGACCTCGTCGCGCACGCGGCCTCCCAGCAGATCGCACACCGGCTTTCCGACGGCCTTGCCGATCAGGTCGAGGCAGGCGGTTTCGATGGCCGAGAACGTGCGCGGACCGGCGTCGAGCGGGTTTTCGCCGGGAACCAGGTCGGTTTGCGAGCGCGCCAGCCCGCCACCCTCGCCCTCGACCATGCCGAGCAGAGCGCCCGTGATGCGAAACGCATCGGCGCCGACGACCCGTTCGCGCAGCCCGCGCAGCGCCGCGGCCGGGCTATCGCCGCCGTAGGTCTCGGCGATGCCGACGAGGCCGTCCTCGGTTTCGAGCTCCAACACGTTGCGCAGCGCGTAGGGCGCGTGCAGGCCGTA
Source organism: Terriglobia bacterium (assembly GCA_963824095.1). Taxonomy (GTDB): domain Bacteria; phylum Acidobacteriota; class Terriglobia; order Bryobacterales; family UBA6623; genus JBBDWJ01. Next base: position 1,426,898 of record CAWGNS010000008.1, read on the forward strand.
GGAGCTGCGCAGCGGCGGATCGGCGATGGCGATCGAATGCACCCGCAGATCGGCGATTTTCAACGCCGGCGCGGAGCTGACGCCGGCGGCGAAAGCTTTGCTGTTGGAGGGGGGCTTGTCGGGAGAGCTCAAGGTGGTAATCCACCATTGTAGGCGACTGCAGGCGATCTGGGAGACCGTCCGGGTGGAGAACAGGGCCACCCACTCAGAGCCGCGGACGTAAGTCTGCGTTGAGCGGCCTGGTTGCGAGGACGGAGTCCGGCAACGATGGGGCTTCACAAGAGCTCAGCGCGGGCTCACGCCCGCGGCTCTGAGTGGGTGGACGGAGCGGCTCTAGGTTTCTGGGCGAGGCGCCCGGCGGAGAGCCCCGGCCTGGATTCCGCTCCGCCCGGAAACGGCCCGTTGCTAGAATAATGGCTAAGCCATGGTGGATCCCTACCTGTCGGTCGTCATCCCCGTACACAACGAGGAAAGCAGCCTGCTGCCGCTCTACGACCAGCTCATCGCCGTTCTGGAGCGCGTGGGAAAGCCTTTCGAAATCATCGTCGTCGACGATTGCTCGACCGACGGCAGCCGCGAGTTGCTCGCCAACCTGGTGGCCCACGACGAGCGCTTGCGGGTAGTGCTGCTGCGCCGCAATTTCGGGCAGACGGCCGCGTTGGCCGCCGGTTTTGAGCTGGCGCGCGGCATCACCGTGATCGCCATGGACGGCGATCTGCAACACGACCCCGCAGACATTCCGGCGCTGCTGGCCAAGATGGACGAGGGTTACGACGTGGTCAGCGGCTGGCGCGCCAACCGCGTCGATGCGGCGCTGACCCGGCGGCTGCCGTCGCGCATCGCCAACTGGCTGATCGCCAAGGCCAGCGGTGTCGAGCTGCGCGATTTCGGCACCACTTTCAAGGCCTACCACCGCGACGTCCTCAAGGACATCCATCTCTACGGCGAGCTGCACCGCTTCATTCCCGTGCTGGCGAGCATGCAGGGCGCGCGCATCGCCGAAGTGCCGATCCGCAACGTGCCGCGCGCCGAGGGCCGCTCACACTACGGGCTGGGCCGTACGTTCCGGGTGATGTTCGACCTGCTGACGATCCGCTTTCTGGTGCGATACCTGACGCGGCCGATGCATTTCTTTGGCTCGATCGGCCTGATCTGCGGCTCGGCCGGCGGATTGATCCTGGCCGGCTTGCTGCTTCAGAAACTCCGCGGGCTTCACATCATGGTCGAGCACGGGCCGCTGCTGATCGCCGGGGCGGTGCTGGTTCTCACCGGCATTCAGATGTTCTGCACCGGGCTGATCGGGGAAGTGCTGATGAGGACGTACTTCGAAAGCCAGCGGCGGCCGATCTACGCGGTTCGCGAAGTGCTCGAACACAAGCCCACGGCCAGCAGCCCCCTCTGAGGGACGAAGGCGCCGCCTTCGTCCGCCGCAAATTTCGCCACTTTTGGGATCGCCACTCAGAGCTGCAAGCGTGAGCTTGCGCTGGGCGGCCGGCGACACGATCGCGTTGCCAAAGGCTGTGGAGGCCAGGGTGAGTGCTCAGCGCTGTCTCACGCCCGCGCCTCTGAGTGCGGTTCCCAGACTCTTCGCCGCCGGCAACAGTTCCGCACGTGTTCTGGCTGAGGCCCCCTGTCCCTCTCCCCCTCCCTCACAACAACGAATCGATGGCATCCTCCACGTCGGCCAGGCTCACTTCGTCCGACCCGGGCTCAACCTGGAGCCGGTACTGGATCTCGCCGGCGCGATCGTAGACCAGCACGGCCGGCAGATCGCCGATCGCCAGGGCGTCGAGCGAAACCGCGATGTCCTGCTTGGGGAGGAAGTGAGGGAAGCGGGCGTCGTTCGCCGCTACGATCTTCCCGGCCGCTTCGACATCGGCCTTCCGGGTGTAGTCATCCAGGCACAGCGAGACGAACAGGACCCCTTTTTCGCTGTACCTCTCGGAGAGCGCGGTCATGGCCGGGAACATCTCGATACAACCGCGGCACCAACTCGCCCAGACCGGCACGACGACGATCGACCCCCGGCGCGCGGTGAGCTCCCGCGCCCAGGTTTTGCTGGAAACGGCCTTAACACCCGGCTTTTTCGGGAAGGTTTGCGTGAACACCAGATAGACCACCGCGAGCAAGGCGAGATTGCGCACCAGCCGCCACCAGCGGCGGCGAGCAGCGCGCGGTGACACCGGCGGCCTCCCGTCGCTGCCTGATTCAGAACTCAGTCGCACCCGTATTCTCTAGTTTCCAACGGGGCGGCGTCGGTTTTCAAAGGCTGGTTTTCAAAGGTGTTGGTTTTCGAAGGGGGTGTCCGCCGGGGGGCCGCCTGGTGTGGTTCGGCGCTATTTGTCGACCTTCAGCTCGAAGTTGTAAATCACTTCCTTGCGGTCGTCGAACGTGCTGACTGTTCGCGTGCGGCTGACGGCACCGTCCAGCCGGGCGTTGAGCTGATAGTCGACGTTGGTGTCGAGCCCGTGGAAATAGTAGCTGCCGTCTTTATCGGTGATGAACGACTTTACCTGTAGGGTCTTGGTGTTCTTGAGCTGCACCACCGCGCCTTCGAGGGGATTCTCCTGCGGGTCGGTCACGAGCCCCTTCACCGACCGAGTCGGGCGCTCATCCTGGGCCAGCGCCGAAACGCCGGCGGCCAGAAAGATCGCACAAACGAACAGGACGATCGCAACTTGCTTATTCCGCATCACAGATTTTTTTCACTCCTCGAAACGGCGTCCCACCTCGATGTTAAAGCGGTTGCTTTCAATGGTTTCCGGGAGGCCCCTCGGACAGCATGCCCTACCTAAGCGGACGCCCCCCCGCACCGTGGGGTTTCTTATTTTTTGGGCTGTGGGCTCAGGATCAGGTTCGCGCGCACCTTCTCGTCCTGATAAACTTCCACCGTTTTTTGCGCCGGCTCAAAGCCCTTGGCGGTAGCCGTTAGGACGTAAGTGCCGCGTCCGGCGGGAACGTGGATTGCAAAATCGCCCTGGTCGTCGGACAAAACGCTGGCCTTGTTTTTAGCGTCGTCTTGCGCAACGGCCTCGACCTTGGCGCCCGGCAGCGAGCGCCCGCTGGACTGAAAGACCGTGCCGGCGAGCACCGCCACGGCCTCGCGGGGCTTCTTTTTCGGCGCCGCACGCAGGAGGGCGACCCCGGGGAGCGTGGCGGCACACAGCCATACCACCGCCGTGAGCACCCAGCGGTGGCGCGCGGCGGGCGGCCTACTCCTCGCCTTCTTCGTCCTCTTCCTCGACGTCGTAATATCCATTGTCGCTGAAGTCTTCTTCGTAGCTTTCCTCTTCGTCCAACTCTTCCTCTTCCTCGGCTTCCTCCTCTTCGGCTTCCGGATCGTCGTCCTCGGTAACGAGCCGCAACTCAAGCTCGTTGGTACGGACGACTTCCAGAGTGGCCCCGCACTCGTCGCAATTCACGATATCGCCCTTTTCGAGGTCATCTTCGTTTTCCAGATAGAACTCGAGGGCGCAATAGGGACAAATCGCCATGAACCCTGCTCTCCATCCTCTATGTACCGCAACTCGATTGCGGTTGCCAAGTCCAATATCGTCCGCCGCCCGGCGAGCCTGCCGCGCGGAGACAAAGGGGAGCGCCGAACTCGCCCGCGGACCCGCCAACGGCTGCCGCGGACGGGGCGGCCGGGGCCGGGTTTGCCAGCGGCCGTCCGCTGTGCTGCAATCGGAAGTCGGCATGTCGCGTCATTACCCGGACCAGCCCATTGTCGGCGTAGGAGGCATTGTACTCGACGCCGAGCGGGTATTGCTGGTCAAACGCGGCCGCGAGCCTCTGAAAGGAATTTGGTCGATTCCGGGCGGCAAGCTGGAGCTGGGCGAGACGTTGCGCGAGGGGGTCCGCCGCGAGCTTCGCGAAGAGGTCGGCCTCGAGGTCGACGTCCTGGAAATGGTCGAAATCCTCGATCGGATCAGCCTCGACGCCGAGGGCCGCGTTGCGTACCATTTCGTCTTGATCGACTTCCTGTGCGAAAGCACGGCCGGGGTGGCGCGCGCCGACGACGATGCCGCCGCGGTCGCCTGGGTAGCGAGGGACCGGGTCTCCGAATACGAAACCACCGAGGGCGCTCCGGCGGTTATCGAGAAAGCGTTTGCGATGCGCGAGGCGCGCCAGGCGCAGAGGCGCGAAAACGGCGGCCAAGATCGCCCCCGGCCGGGCGACTCGCTACCCTGAACGGCCGCCGTATACTGAGCACTGAAACGGGCGCACCCAACGCTGCGCCCGGAATCGGCCACACGATTCGGGCAGGCACTTCAGGGCAGGCCCGAACCGAGCCCACGTTTTTGCGAAACGCTTTCATGTCCCCCAAATCCGCTGGAGCGCTGGAATTTCCCCCCTTGGTCGAGCTGCTGAAGCGCTATCTGTTCAGCCCGTTGGGAGAGTGGCGCCATGCCGAATTCACGGCCGCGCCGTTTTTTGCGTCCCGGGAAGCCGCCGAGATCGCCCTGGCCGAAACCGCCGAGGCGATGGACTGGCTGCGCAGCTCGGAGAACGTCTCGCCCCGCGGCGGCCTCAGAGCGCCCCGCTTTCAGGGACTGCGGGACATGCGGACCGCCGCCGCGCTGCTGCGGGCCGAGGGGTCGGTGCTGGAGCCCACCCAGATCCTGGGGTTGCTCGACCTGCTCGACCGCGCCGAACAGTTGCGGGCCCAGCTCGCCGCCCAGTTGACACAATTTCCCCGGCTGGCGGCCTACGCCGAGCGCTTAGCCGACCTGCGCCCACTGCTACGCGAGCTGTCGGGAAAGATTCGCGCCGACGGCGAGCTCGACGATCACGCCAGCCCGACATTGGCCCGCCTGCGGCGCCAGATCGACCAACACCGCCAGTCGGTCCAGAAGTCGCTCGACAAGTTCGTCCGCGACCGCTACCAGGAAGGCGTGCTGCAGGACGATTACGTCACCATCCGGAACGGCCGCCTGGTCGTGCCGGTAAAGGCAGGCTGGAAGTGGCGCGTGGAAGGCGTCATCCATAGCGCCAGCGGCACCGGCCAGACGGTTTTCATCGAACCGCTGGAAACGATCGTGCTGAACAACCGCCTGGTGCGGCTGCTCGAAGACGAGCAGCGCGAGGTACACCGCATCCTGCGGGAAATGACGGCGCGGCTACGCGGCGAGGCGGAAGCGGTGCAGGAAGCGATTCGCACCCTCGCCGAGTTGGAGTGGCTGTTCGCCAAGGCCAACTTCGGCCGTGACTTCCGTTGCGCGATCCCGTCGTTTTCACCGCTGCCCGGAGGCGGGGGCGCCGAGCGGCTGCGGTTGGACTGGGCGCGCCATCCGCTGCTCGAAGACGTGTTGCGCAAAGGCGGCCGCAAGATCGTTCCGCTCTCGCTCACGCTGGAGGGCGGCGAACGCGTGCTGGTGGTGAGCGGCCCCAACGCCGGCGGCAAGACGATCGTGCTGAAAACCGTCGGACTGCTGGCGTTGATGGCTCAGGCCGGCCTGCCGGTGCCAGCCGAAGAGGCCGAGTTCCCCTGGTTCGAGCGCGTGCTGGCGGACATCGGCGACTCGCAGTCGATCACCGAAAGTCTCAGCACCTTTTCGGCCCACATCGAAAAGTTGAAAACGATGATGGCCGACGCCGACGAACGCTCGCTGGTGCTGCTCGACGAGTTGGGCGCGGCGACCGATCCACAGGAAGGCGGTGCGCTGGCCGTGGCCGTGGTGGACCACTTCCTGGAGCGCCGCGCGTTCCATATCGCCTCGACGCACCTGCCGGCACTGAAGATCTACGCCGCCAACACAGCGGGTGTCCGCAACGCCGCCGTAGGTTTCGACCCCGGGGGCCTGTCGCCCACGTTCCGCCTGCTGGTTGGGCTGCCGGGCCAATCGGCGGGTCTGGCCATGGCGCAGCGCTTCGGAATGCCGCCCGAGGTGATCGAGCGCGCCCGCCGCACGATGGGCACCCAGGAAGGCGATGCCGCCCATTTCCTCAACGAGCTGCACCTCCGCGTCGAAGAATACGAGCAAGCTCAAAAGGGCCTGCGCCAGGCCGAGCACGAGTTGCGCGAGCGCGAGCGCGCGTTAGGCCGCGAGTGGGAGAAACGCGAGGCCGCCAAGCTTGCTGAGTTGGAGCGCCGCGTCGAGGCGCTCATCGGTCAGTTCGCCACCGAGGCCAAGGAGGCGATTCAGAAGATCGCCGAGACCGGCGACAGCCGCCGCGCCCTGAGTACGGCGCAACAGCGTGTCACCAGGACACAGCGCGAGATGCGCGAGCGCTACGAATCCACCGCCAAGGAAGCTTTGGGCCGCCAGCCCGAGGCGAAGCCGGCCGTGGTGGACGCCGGGCCCATCGCGCCCGGGGCGCATGTCCAACTGGCGACGCTCGGCGCGACCGGCCAGGTGCTGCGCGCGATGTCGGACGAGCAATACGAAGTGCAGGTGGGGCGTCTCAAGATGCGCGTCGCGCGGCGCGACATCAGCAGAGTCGTGCCGGCTGCCGAGGCAGCCGCGAAATCGAGCTCTCTGCCGGTGCGCGTCACGCTCCACACCGCGCCCCGCGCCGGAGCTTCGCTCTCGGAGATCAACGTCATCGGTAAACACCGCGAAGAGGCCGAGGAAGCGGTCGACAAGTTTCTGGATGAGGCGGTGCTGGCCGAAGTCGACCGCGTGCGGGTGATTCACGGCCACGGCATGAACGTGCTGCGCAAGGCCCTCTGGCAGATGTTCGCGAGCCATATTCACGTGGCCCGCTACTACCAGGCCGAGCAGCACGAAGGCGGCGCCGGTGCGACCATTGTCGAAGTGAAGGAATAGCGCGACGATGTCCGGGCTCCCAAATCGTTGTGTTACGCTACGCCCTGTTCTCGCCACCGCGGCCGTTTTGGAGTGACAGAGCGGAATGAGGTGGCGTGGCGGAGTGCATCGTTCGGAATCAGACAGCAGAGTGATCGCATGGTGTCGCGACGCCGCCGGAAACAGAGCCGCAGGCGTGAGCCGCCCGGCCGAAGCCGCACAAGGCGGGGGCAAATCGTGGCGAAACCGGCGGCGGATTCGATGGCGGAACCCGCGCGCGGCGACAGGCGCAAAGGCCGGCGGAATTGCGCGGTTTCCCCAGCCGGCCGCAGGGACTGCCTGCCCGGCTACTTGAGGATTTTGCGTGGCTCGAACTGCGCCAACTTCGAAACCGGAACCCGGCCCGCGCCGGGCGCTGCGGCGCTCGTTCGGCGATCTGCGCGTTCGTCCGAAGCTGATCGTGCTGCACAACGTTTTTTTCCTGGTGCTGACGGTCTTGGTTTATCTCTCGCTGATTCCCCTGATCGAAAGCCAGATCGGCGCCTCGCGCACGCGCGAGACGGCGCTGGTGCGTGAAATATTCGCCGCCGGAAAGGCGTTGCCCGGACCCGAGCTGCACATCTTCCCGGAGCGCACCGGGAGCGCCGCGGAACTGGGTATCCCGGCCGCCGGGCAGCACTGGCTCGACGCCAACCCGGGCGCGGTATGGATATCGCCTGCCGATTCCTCCAACTTCTACCGCAAGGATCCCGCCGGCGGCCTCTACCAGTCGGTCACCATCCCCGGCGGCTACTACGACGGCCTGCTGTGGGACGCCAAGCGAAAACTGTTCGGCGTCCTCGGGGCGACCTATATCCTGGCGGTGTTGTTGCTCGAGATGGTGATCATGCCGCGCTATGTCTACCGGCCGATCCGGCTGACCCTGGCCGCCGACCGCGCGGCGCGGCTGGGTGACCGCGAGCACGAACTAATCGACCGGCGGCTCATTCTGGGCGACGAGATCGGCGACATCATGCGCTCGCGCAACGAAACCATGTCGGACTTGCGCGAGCAGGAGGACAGCCTCGAACAGGCCCTGACGCGGCTGGAAGAGCTTGCCCGCGATCTGCAGCGAAAAAACGACATGCTCGAAGCCGCGCGGCGCAACATGGCCGCGCAAGACCGCCTGGCGACGCTAGGCCTGCTCAGCGCCAGCGTCGCGCACGAGTTGAATACGCCGCTCGCCGTCCTGTGCGGCTCGATCGAAAAGCTGATCGAGACCGTGACCGACGACGCCGCGCAGCGACGGCTGGCGCGGTTGCAGCGCGTCGCCCACCGGCTGCGCCGCATCAGCGCCGGCCTGCTCGACTTTTCGACGACGCGCAGCGACGAAAACGAACGCCGTCCGGTGGCGATCCGGCCGCTGATCGAAGAGGCCTGGAGCCTGGAAGCGATCGACGAAAAGGCCGCGGCGATCCGCTTTGACAACGAGGTCGACCCGGCGCACCGCGTGCTGGGCAACTCCGACCGCCTGATGCAGGTGTTCGTCAATCTGCTGCGCAATTCCTTGTACGCCATTGCCAGCCAGGGCCGTATCGTGGTGCAATCGCGCCTGGAGGAGATCGAGGGCCGCACGTTTGCGGCGATCAGCGTGGAGGATGACGGGGTCGGCATCGACGAAGAGGTTCTGCCCAACCTGTTCGACGCGTTCGTCACCAGCCGTCTCGATTCGCGCGGCACGGGCCTGGGCCTCACAGTCGCCAGTGGCATCATCCAGCAGCACGGAGGTACGATTAGCGCCAGCAACCGCCCCGAAGGCGGCGCCCGGCTGCAAATCACGCTTCCGGCCGCGGTTGAGGCGACGAACCGGTCGCAGTTCCGGCCGGCCCGGGCGTAGGCCGATGAAAACTATCCGCCAGGCAGGTCCTGGCGTGTTCCGCAACGCGGCATTCGCCCGACGGGATTGGGCCAAGACGCGCCTCGAGGGGAGGCTCCGGCATGAAGGTGCAAGAACAAAAGCCCACCAAGCAACGCAAGCTCGACGGGCTCGTCGACATTGCCGTCCTGGACGACGACGTCGATTTCGTTCACTACATCGAGGACTTTCTCAAGGAGGAAGGCCTCTACCGCGTGCGGACGTTTACGCACCCGGTGGATCTGCTGGCCAGTTGCGATCAGCGCAAGCCCGATGTGGTGCTGATCGACATGAAGATGGGCCCGTTCAAGGGCGAAGAAGTGATCGAACAGTTGCAGGACCGCTACCGCGAAATCTGCCTCATCGTGGTCACCGGCTACCCCTCGCTCGAAGACATGCGCGCGACCTTCAAGCGCAAGGTGTTCGACTACCTGGCCAAGCCGTTCTCGCTGTCGCAGCTCCGCCAGACGCTCAAGAACGCCGTCGAAACGCACGACCTGGGGCGCTCGCCGCAAGCGCGCCTGCGCGACCGCCTCGGGCACCGCTTCAAGATGCTGCGCGTCGAGCGGAACTGGTCGCTCAAAGATCTGGCGGGTATGACCGGCGTCAGCGTCTCGCAGCTCAGCTCGATCGAGCGCGGCACGCATCTGCCCAGCATGGAAAGCATGCTGGCGCTGTGTCAGGCTTTCGAGATCAAACCCTCGGACCTGCTGCTGTCGATTGATTTCTGAGCCGCGGCGAGGCCGGGTCGGCTGCCAGGCCCCTCACTTCGCGGGCGGCAGGCAAGCGCTCGCAACCCGCGGTCAATACTCCGGAGAGTGGCGCGTAACGTCGCGGCCTGCCTGCGGATCCCATTTCCACACCCCGAGTAGGAGACATGTTATGAATCTCAACGGCAAGAAGATCGCTTTGCTGGTCGAAAACTACTATCAGGAGCTCGAAGTCTGGTATCCGCTGCTGCGGCTGCGCGAGGCCGGCGCCGAGGTCGAGACCGTGGGGCCCGAAGCCGGCGCAACGTACAAGAGCAAGCTGGGGTACCCGGTGAAAGCCGACCGCGCGATCGCCGATGCGGCCGCCGGCGACTACGATGCGCTGGTGATCCCCGGCGGGTGGGCGCCCGACTACATGCGGCGCGACCCGCGGTTTGTGCAAATCGTCCGCGACATGAATACCGCGGGAAAGCCGATCGGAGCGATCTGCCACGGCGGCTGGCTGCTTTGCTCAGCGGACGTGCTCAAAGGACGCCGCGCGACATCGTTTTTCTCGATCCGCGACGATGTGGTCAACGCCGGGGCGGAGTACGTGGATGGCGAAGCGGTGGTGGACGGGAATCTGGTGACCTCGCGGATTCCCGACGATCTGCCGGCGTTTTGCAAGGCCTTTGTGGAGTTGGTGGCGCGAGTTCCGGCGATGGCGGGGAATTCCCGGTAGCGGCTAGGGGCGAGTGGTGCCGGCGGCCTGCCTGGATGTGGTTTGTGGGGAGACCTGCCCTCCGGTTGGCCCTTGGACGTGGGACAGTCTGTGCTGGGCAGGCCGGAGCCCTGCCCCACTGGCTGCCGTTCGTCTTGACGGTGCCGATCCGCTTTGGGATTGAGTGAGTCGCGGCCACCGCTTGCTTGCGCGCGCGGCTCGGTTTACAGCGGTGGCCGCGGCTGGATCACTGTTTCGGGCTGGCTTCCAGCAGCAGAGATCCTTTGAATTTCACTGCCAGCTTCGCGGTCGGTCCGGTTACCGTGCCCAGGTCCGCTCCTTCGACGTAGTCGGCCACCTGATAGGTCCCCGGCTCCAAGCCCCTCAACTCAACCTCTCCATCCCAGTCGGGCGCGTAGAAGGCGTAGTACATCGCGCCGTCTTTGCGGATCGCATGGGCCTCGGGCTTATCGAAGCCGATATCGTAGAGCCCGCCCAGATACTCGCCTTTGGACAGCATTTTCTCGCGGTAGAGGTCGATCCAACGCTTCCAGATCTTCTCGCGCTCGGGGGTCAGTTGGGCCCTCTTGTTCTTGGGGATCGCGCCGGGCCAGGTGAATTCGGTTCCCACCACGCCACCGATGCCGACGGTGGACGCGAAATCCTGGTGGCCGTCGCTCAACTCGACGTGATCGCCGAAGTAGGCCACCTCATCGCCCATCAGCGCCTTGAGCGTCTTGCCTTTGCTGCGGATCTGCCAGGAGCTTCCCGGATCCGACGCCACCGCCATGTTCAGATAAGGCAGGTTGAAGAACGAATAGGCCGTGCCACAGGGGCACAACTCGACCAGAGCGTCGGGCTTGAAGCTCTTCGCGGTCTCATAGATCGTCTTGAAGAACTCGGGAACGGCCTCGCTGGATTCCTCGGGCCGCGCGTGATGGTGGGCCGGGTTGTAGCAGGGCGGCGCGGCGTTGAGATGCTGGCCGTCGAGCTTGAGGCCGTCGAAGTCCCAATCGCGGAACATTTTCGTGACCAGTTCCTTGGCGTGTTCCTGCACCGGCTTGTAGGCCGGGCAGAGGTAGAAGGCGTCCCACCAACTGATGTCCTGGCGCGAACCGTCTTTGTTGAGCAGCAGGTAGTCGGGGTGCTGCTGGATCAGGTCGGTGCCCGGGTCGACCGACATCGGCGCCCACCAGAGTTGCGCCCGGAAACCTTCGGCGTGAATGCGGTCGACGATGGCGCGCATATCGGCGTCGCCGTGCGGGAATTTCTTCGGGTTGAGATACCAATCGCCCTCGGCCGTCTGCCAGCCATCGTCAACGCCGACCCAGCCGAAGCCGAGTTTCTTGACGATCGGCAGCGTGCCATAGATCTGTTGGGGCTTGACGTCGCGGCGGTATCCCCAGGCGCACCAGATCGGCTGGAATGCGTCGTCGGGCGATTTCGTCAGATGCACGCCCTGCTTGGTCATCAACCCGCGATAGTGTTGCAGTGCCGTGAAATAGTCGCCGTGGTGCGTCGCGACAAACGTGCGGAATGTGTGCAATGTCTCTCCCGCCTTCAGGGTTTGCTGGTGGTCGTAGCGAACGCCGACCGTGGCCTCGTTGGCGGCGGGCATCGTGACCGGTAGCGACACCAGCTTGGGAACGAGCTCGAGATGTCCCACGGCAATGCCCGCCTGGCGGCTCCAGACGTCGCTGACCGGCGTGCCGCCGCCGTAGTCGCTGGCGTTCATGCCCAGGTAGTTATCCTGCGAAAAGCCTTGCTTGAGGGGCAGCACCCAATCGGGCCGTTTCTCGTAAGAACCGCTTTGGTACGACCAGAAAACGGGCTCTTGGCTATCCGCCGGAGCCTCGATCGTGTAGCCCTGGTTGGTCCAGCTCTGGACTTCCACGTCGCTATCACCGGTGTTGGCGTACTCGACATCAAACACCGCGACCGACGGGAAATCGTCGTAGACCGTCGCCACTACCGTTTTGCGCAACCCGCCGGCCGTGCCGCTAACCTCGACCCGATGCCCGGCGCCAAAGGTGTCCTGCACAGGCTCGTTCTTCGAGGAAGCCAGTTGGAAATCCGCGATCGTGCCGCTGCCGGTGGTAATCGTCTCCGACGCCGTGAATGGACCGAGCGGGGTCGCAACGCCGTCGGTCACGGCCGATACCTGGGTGTGCAGCAGGTCATTCCACTCGACCTTGATCTGTGATCCTTCGAGGACAGGCGGGCGGCCGGGGCCGCCGCAACTCGCGCCGAGCAGCAGGGCGCCGGCGGCGCTCAGACGGATCCACACGGACGTACGAAGCTTCATTGCAACCTCTCTTTGCCGGGGGCTCCGGGAGAGCCGCGCCCCGCGGCCAAACGTTCCTTCAGGCCTGCTCGCCTTCCGGCTTTTGATAGTGAATATCGAACGGCTTGTTGGTGATGAACAGAACCGTGACATCCTCTTTGGCGGTGGCGCCGTGCTCCATGCGATTGCCTTCGGGGAACCACACGAACTGGCCCGGGCCGTAACTGCCTTCATGGGTTTGCAGTGTGCCTTCCAGCACGTACATCCCGTGAGCGCAGTGGTGCGTGTGCAGAGGATTGATAAAACCCTTCGGATAGCGCACCATCCGCACTTCCATGCCGGTATCCGGATCGATGTAGAGCTCCTTGCGGAACAGCACCTTGCCGGTCGGCTCGTGGAAGCGTTCCTCCCAGGGCTTGGACGGCGCGTCGACGACGATCATTTTGTTCGAATCCATGCACTTCTCCAGGCGAATCGCGGCCGGAAAAACCTTGAAGGCGTTGACCGGGACGCTATGATAACAGGTTGGCTGAAGGGGCGCCGCGCAGCGGTCGAACGCGGCGAACAGGAGGTTTCCCGATGCGACGCATCCGTGTTTGCGCCGTCGCAAGCTGGCTTGTGCTGCTGACGGCGACGGCGTGGCCGCAGGTGGCCGAGAGAGCCAACCAGGGCTACGCGACCGCCGACGAGCGCAGCCGCGTTGCCCGCAACCTCGACAATCCCGATCGCGTCGCCGATCAAAAGCCGCGCGAGCTGCTGGCCGCCATCGGTCTCGCGAAGGGCTCGGTTGTCGCCGACATCGGCACCGGCATCGGCTTCATGCTGCCTTTTCTTGAGGATGCCGTCGGACCCCGCGGCCGCGTCTACGCCGAAGATATTTTTCCGGACTTCCTGGCCAAGGCGCAGCATAAAATCGACAAGCACGGCTGGAAAAACGCGCAGACCGTGCTCGGCGTCGAGAAGGACGTGAAACTGCCGCCCGCCGCGCTCGATCTGGCGTTGATTCTCGACGCCTATCATCACTTTAATTATCCCGCCGACGAGTTGGCGAGTATCCGCAAGTCCTTGAAGCCCACCGGCCGCCTGGTGGTCGTCGATTTCTATCGCAGCCGGCCTCATCCACATATGTCGCCGGAGCGGCTCCAGGCGCACATCCGGCTCGACCGTGACGGCTTTGCGGCCGAAATCGAATCGGCCGGCTTCCACCTCGCTCGCCAGTTCGATCATCTGCCTCATCAATACGTGTTGATCTTCACGAAGAAGTGAACGGCAAGCGTTCGCCGGATCAGCCGCACGCCACGCGGAAACCGTAGTCGGAGTATTCAAGATGCGGCGGAATGCTGCTGCGTGCGGCGCAGCGCGCCATCTTGATCTGGTGCCGCCAGGCGCCGCCGCGCGAAGCCCGCCGCGTCCCGGAAGGGGGTCCGGCCGGGTTTTCGAGCGGCGAGACGTGGTAGTAGTCGGCGTCGTACCAATCCGAACACCACTCGTGAACGTTTTCGCAAATATCCAACAGCCCGTAACCGTTGGGCGCCGATTCGCCGACGCACTCGGGTCCATCGAGCCAGCGGTCCGCATAGCCGGGCCGCTCCGTCGGCGGCTCGTCTCCCCAGGGATACAACCTGCCCGGGAGCCCGCCGCGCGCCGCCCATTCCCATTCGGCTTCGGTGGGCAGACGAAAGGGCCGGCCGGTCCGCGCGGCCAGCCATTGGCAATACGCAACGGCGTCGAACCAGGTCGGGCCAACGACAGGCTGGTCCGCTTTGCAGAAAGCAGCCTCGCGGCGGAAGCGCGGCGGCGTGCGTTGCGTCGAGCGCACAAACAGGTCGTACTGCGCGTTGGTCACCTGAAAGCGGCCGAGCTCGAAGGCAGCGACCCGCACGCGATGGAGCGGGCGCTCTTCGGCGCGGCCATCCTGCTGGCCCATTTCGTATTCGCCACCCGGAATCGCGATGAGTTCGGGGACCTCGGTGAGCGGGGCGCCGCCGTGGTCCGGCGGACGGTCGAGCCGTTGATTCGCGTGTTGCCCCATGGGTGAGGAACATTGTTCGGTGGATCGTTGATCGGCTGTCCGGATGTCTCTGCATCCGGGTGGATGGGCCGTCCGCGTCCAAACCGCTGGTTTCGGATCAACCGATCAACCGATGAACCGATGAACGGCCCCTCATATCCGGCCAAACTCCTCGACGGCCTTCTTGATCGACCTGAATTTCTCGATGAACGGGTACATCTGATGTTCGGTCTGGTCGAGTTGTTGCGCTTTGGCCAGAACTTCCTTGGCGTGATCCTTGGGGACGACCGCCACGCCGTCTTCGTCCGCTACCACGATGTCGCCGCCGTCGACTTCGACGCCCGCGCACATCACCTTCCCGTTCGCGGCCGCGAAGCGGTAGTGGTTGATCGAGGTCGAGGGCACCGGGGGACGACTGAACACGGGGAATTGAATCTTGCGCAATTGCGGCGTGTCGCGGACTCCGCCGTCGATGATCGCTCCCGCAAAACCGCGCACCTTCATCGCCGTGCCCATCAGCCCGCCGATGCCGGCAATGTCCTTGCCGTCTTCGACCACCATCACGTAGACCGAGCCTGGCCCGCCGCCATCGATGGCGTCCAGAGCTCCCTGGAACGCGGCGCCGCCTTCTTTGTGCTCTTCCTTCTTGAGCAGCACGGTCACGGCGCGCCCGGCGAATTTCGCAGGAAACAACGGTTGTATGTCGCTCGACATGTGGGCCCGATGGCCCAGCACCTGCTCCACCGCATCGGCCACCGAAGCGACCTCGACCAGCGCAAAGTCGTCCAGAATCGATCCGGTGGTTTGCGCCGGGGCGGGGTTATACCCGGCAGTCCACAGCGAGGCCGCCGCCAGCACTACCAGAAACGCTGCAAAGATCTTGAATTTTTTCATGGCCGTATCACCCCTGTCGTTGGAAATTCTCGCGAGAAAAGCATTCTAACAGCCCGCGAAGCACGACTGCGCATTCCTGCCTGCCCTTTGGGTGCGGGCAAGCCGTCACACGGACGATCCGGAGCCGGCGTTCGCTTCGCTATATTGGTAATCCATGCCTTACAACCTCCAAGATCGTGTGATTCCCGTGACCGGCGGCAGCGGCGACATCGGCGGCGCTATCTGCCAGGAACTCGATAAGAATGGCGCCTTGGTCGTCGTCCTGGATACCGACGCCAGCGGAGGCCGGGCGCTTGTCGAACGCCTGCAGCATCCCAAGGCGCAGTTCCTGCAGCTCGATGTGTCGAATTCTTCGACGGTGACGGCGGCCTTTGACGAGATCGTCAGGACTTGTGGCCGCATCGATGGGTTGGTCAACGCCGCCGGCATCGCCCCGGTGATCCCTTGCCTGGATACCGACGATGAGACCTGGCGACGCACGATCGACATTAACCTCTCGGGTGTTCACTACTGCAGCCGTCAGGCGGCCCAAGTAATGGTGAGGCAGGGGCGCGGCGCGATCGTCAACATTTCCTCGACCAACGGCCTGGTAGGCGAGGAGATGCTGGTCGCCTACAATGCCTCGAAGTTTGGAGTCATGGGAGTGACGAAAACGATGGCGGCGGAGTTGGGCGAGCGCGGCGTGCGCGTCAATGCGGTCAACCCGGGCTTTATCGAGACCAAGCTGACGGCCGAGCTGCGCAAGGACCCGGAATTCGTCCGCGGCTACCACCAGAAGCTGCCGCTGCGGCGGTTCGGCAAACCGGAAGAAGTGGCGCGCTGCGTGAGTTTTCTGCTCTCCGACGAAGCTTCCTACGTCACCGGAATCGCCCTGGTAGTCGACGGCGGTCAGATCTGTCACTGAACCGGCCTTCCCGCAAGAAAAATGGACGAAGCGTCGTGGCGCGGGCCTCCGGCCGGCGGCGTCGACCTGGGGTCGACGTTCCTGCGTCGGTCGACGTTCCACCTGGACTAACCCATGAGCAGAACGTCGGCGCGCACGCCGAAGCAGCCGGCCGGAGGCCCGCGCCACTTCAGCCCCACCCCCTACAGAGTGAAAGAACCGGCCGGTCCCCGGGGTCGCAAACCCGCCCGCCCACAACGAACCCCCACGGGCAACGCCCGCCGCCCGCAAGCGAACCTCGGTACGCAACGGAACCGGGTTGGCCCGCGTTAATATGATTAGGGCCGGAAAACGGTTGCATCCAAGCGGCTGGATCTACGGCTCATCGGACGGCACGGCGAGGGCTGCCGTCCCTTAGCGAACAGACAGGATGGTCTGTTCCACGGGTCCTGCCCATGAGATTCCCCACCGGT
This sequence comes from Terriglobia bacterium, assembly GCA_963824095.1. Classification (GTDB taxonomy): domain Bacteria; phylum Acidobacteriota; class Terriglobia; order Bryobacterales; family UBA6623; genus JBBDWJ01. Next base: position 1,443,496 of record CAWGNS010000008.1, read on the forward strand.
TTGCGCTCGGTTCTACTGCCGCGGGCGGTATTGCTGTTGTTGGCGATCCTATTGCCTGTTAGCGCAGCGAATATCCGGCTGTACCTCACCGACGGCAGCGATCTGCTGGTCAGCGAATACAAGGTAGTCGAAGACCGCGTGCGCTACTACAGCATCGAGCGCAGTGAGTGGGAAGAGATCCCCCTGACGCTGGTCGATCTGAAAAAGACCGAGCGGATAGAGAAGCAACAGGAGTCCGAGCAGGAGGCGCGAGCCGCCGAGGACCGCGTCGAACGCGCGGCCGAGCGCAAGGCCCGCACCGAGCTCCACGACGTGCCAATCGAGGACGGCATTTACTACCTCGACGGCAAGCAGGTCGTGCCCGTCAAGCAGGCCGAGTTGAAGACCGAGACCAGCAAGGGCCGCACGCTGCTGAAGGTCATCGCGCCGCTTCCCCTGGCGGGCAAGCAGACCTTGGAGATCGAAGGCAAGCAGTCCGAGTTCGTGGTCCACGGCGACCGCCCGATGTTCTATATGCGCCTGGAGCACGTCAACCGGCTGGGCATCCTGCGGCTGAAGGAAAAAAAGAACGCCCGCGTGGTGCAGGTGATCCAGGTGGTGCCGCAATCGAAGGAAATGTACGAGGAACAGGAAGAGGTCGAGGTCTTCCGGCAGCAGTTCGCGCCGGGCGTTTACAAGATCTGGTCCACCGAACCGCTGCCCGCGGGCGAGTACGCCGTATACGAATACACGCCCGGCGAGGGCGACATCCGCGCCTGGGATTTTTCCTGCCAGCCCTCGAAGACGGGGGCGGACGCGGCGCCGGGCGCATCGTCCGACGACCGCGGTAAGAATCCATGATGCGTTCCACCGCAGCGCCCGCGGCGTTGACGCTGCTGGGCGCACTCTTGTTCGCGGGCTGCGCGCAGCCGCCCACCGTCCCCTTTGTCCAACCCCACCGTGAGGACGTGGTGAGCTATGTCACCACGAACGGCATGGTCGAGGCTGGTGAGCGCGCCGAAGTGTTTGCCGAAACCACCGGCCGGGTCGTCGAAGTGGCTGTCGCCGAAGGGCGGCGCGTTCGGCGCGGCGAGCGGTTGCTGACGATCGACGACCGCGCGGCTCGCGAAGAGTTGAAGCAGGCCCAGGCGCGGTGGGAAGCGTCTCGTGCCGAGCTGGACGGGATCAAGCAGGGCGGCACTCCGGCCGAGACGGCCGAACTCGAAAGCCAACTGGCCGCGGCAAAGCGCTCCCGCGAGCAGCTCGAAAAAGACGTGCAGGCGCTTGAGCGGCTGGTCGAAAAACAGGCCGCGCCCCGGATGGAGCTCGATTCGACGCGGCGGCAATTGCAGGAAGCCGGCAGCAAGGTGGAGTTGCTCGAGAAGAAGCTGGCCGCACCCGTCGCGCCGCATCAGAAGGAAAGTGCCGAAGCCCGCGTGCGCGAGGCCGAGGCCGCCGTGGCCCTGGCCAAGCAGAAAGTCGGCTCGGCGACCGTCGTTGCTCCTCTCGAGGGCGTTGTCTATTCGCTGCCGGTGCGCCCGGGAGCATTCGTCAACCCGGGGACGCTCGTGGCTCGAGTCGGCAAGCTGGGCCACGTGGACGTGGTGATCTACATCGACGAGCCGGAACTGGGGCGAGTGAAGTTGGGCGCGCCGGTACGCATCACCTCCGATGCGTATCCTCAAAAGCACTGGGAGTGCCAGGTGAATCGCCTGCCGGCCGAAGTGGTGGCGCTCGATACGCGGCGTGTGGGCGAGGTCCACTGCACGGTCGACGACGCCGATGAGTTGATTCCCAATCTGCGCGTGAGCGTGGAGATCGAGAGCGCGGCGGCGAAGAACGTATTGGCGCTGCCGCGCGACGCGGTTCTTCGCGACGGTAACCGCAATTCGGTTTGGGTGGTCAACGATACGGGCCAGGCCGAGCGGCGCGAGGTGGAGTTGGGCGTCGCCAGCGCCAGCCGCGTTGAAATTCGCTCGGGCTTGAGCGAGTCCGACCGCGTGCTGCTGCCGGGCCAGCAGCCATTGACCGCCGGAGAGACCGTGCGGCTGGCGGAGGGCGGCAAAACCGCAAAATGAGCGGCAGGCGCTGGATGACGAACGCGGCAAGGCCGGCAGTGCTGGCGGTGGTGGTGCTGGCGGCGGCGTCGGCTTGGGCCGCGGCCGGTCAATCCGCCGCCGGTCCATCCGCAACGAGCAAATCCGCGACCGCCGCATCGAGCGCCGGCAAACCCGAGGCCGCTGCGCTGCTCGAAAAGGGCAAGAATTTCTACGCCCAGGAAGATTACAAACGCGCCGTGGAAGCGTTCGAGCAAGCGGTCCGCTTGGCTCCTGACGTTTCTCAGTACCAGGTATGGCTGGGCCGCGCCTACGGCCGGCGCGCCGAGAATACCAGCAAATGGAAATTTCTCACTGCGCTGAGCCTGGCGGGCAAGTCCCGGGAGAGCTTCGAGCGCGCGGTCGATCTCGACGGCAACAACAAGGACGCCTTGCTCTCCCTGTTTGACTTCTATCTGGAAGCGCCGAGTATGGTCGGCGGCGGCGTCGAGAAGGCCGAACCGCTTGCGGCGCGGATCGAGAAGACATTTCCTGCCGATGGCGCCCGCTGTTGGGCGGCGCTCTACGAGAAGCGCGACGAATTCGACCAGGCCGAGCAAAAGCTTCGGCTGGCTCACAAACTCGAACCGGACGAGGTCGGCCACCTGCTGAGCCTAGCTTCGTTTCTCTCGCGGCGAGGGCGTTACGAGGAGAGCGACCAGCTCTACCACGAGGCGTTGCAGCGCGCTCCCGATTCGCCGGAAGTGTGGTTTTCGCGCGGCAAGGCGCTGGTCCGCGCCGGGCGCGATGCGGCCGAGGCGCGAGAGCTTTTGGGCCGGTACCTGAAAGCCGATCTGGCCGCCGACGCTGCGCCGCCCTCCGAAGCACGCGAGCTGCTCAAACAACTATGACTCAGGCCGCCAGCGCAGCTCCGCGCCCGCGAGGCTTCTTGCGGGACGCCCTGGGGTTCGCCCTCGCCGCGCTGTGGCAGCACAGGACGCGCACCGCGCTCACCGGGCTGAGCATGGTGATCGCCAACGCCTCGGTGATTGTGGTGGTGAGCGTGGCGCTGGCCGGGCGCGACTTCGTGGTGCACCTGATCGAGGGCGTCGGCGCCAATCTCATCTACGCCTACTACGAGGCGGGCGGCAATGTCTCGACCTCGGAGGCCGACTACATCACACTCGACGACCTTGCCGCCGTCAAGAGGCAGATGGGCGACACGGTGACCGGCGCGGCGGGGGTGATGAGCACCTGGGACACGATCCCGATCGACGGCCAGGCCAGCCAGGTACGAGTGCTTGGCTCCAACGAAGACTATCGCGTGGTTCGCAATCTGACGCTTCCCGCCGGACGGTTTTTTGACCAGCGCGACATCGACGAGCGCCGCAAGGTGGCGCTGCTGACCGAGCCCTTGGCGCGCAAGCTGTTCGGCTCCGACGCCAACGCGGTCGACCAGTCCGTCAAGGTCCACGGCCTGCAGTTTGCGGTCATCGGCGTGTTTCGTGAGGGCGTCGACACATTCGGTCAATCCGAGGTGGCCGGGGATTCGATCCTGATCCCGATCACGGTGATGCAGTATTTCCAGAGCGTCGAGCGGGTCGATCCGCTCTACGTCTCGGTGCGGTCGCAGGACGAAGTTGACGACGCCACCGCGCGGATCCGGCAACTGCTCGAGTCACGGCACCGGCCCGGTTCCACCTATCGCGTGGAAAACCTGGCGGGCATTCTGCGCGCGGCGCGGCAGATCTCGACCGTACTTACCGTGGTGCTGCTGATCATCGCCGCCATCACGCTGGCCATCAGCGGCATCTTCATCATGAACATCATGTTGATCTCGGTAAGCGAGCGGACCAAGGAGATCGGCATTCGCATGGCGGTCGGGGCAACGCGCCGGAAAGTGCAATACCAGTTTCTGCTCGAAGCGGTTTGCATCAGCCTGCTCGGGGGTGTGATCGGCGTGTTGCTGGGCGTGTTGGTCCCGCTCACAGCACGCCAGTTTCTACCGCAGTTGAGTATTCCGATTTCCCCGATCTCGATCGTCGCGGCCGTCGTCGTTTCGGGCACGGTCGGCGCGGTATTCGGCCTGCTGCCGGCCTCGCGAGCCGCGAAGTTAGATCCTGTTGAGGCGCTTCGTTATGAGTAGACGCACGATTCTCGCTCCCACGGTGTTGCGGATCAGGCTTTGGATGCTGCTTGCGGCGGCGCTGCTGCTGGGGCCGGCCAATCCGGCCGCCGCGCAGGTTGGCTCGCAAGCCCCCGCACCGGCAGGTGCCCAAGCCACTGCTCCGACGGGTGCGCGCGCCATCACGCTCAAGGAAGCCGTGCAGCTTGCGCTCCGGCAAAACCCCGACGTGTTGCTGGCCCGCGTGGAAGAGGAAAAGGCCAAGCAGGCCGTCGCCGTGGCGCGCGCGCCGTTCACCCCGCAGGTGTTCGCCGGATCAGGGCTGGCCTACACGGACGGCATTCCCCAAAGCGTCGAAGGCGCTAACCCGTCGGTGGTGCGCGTGGTCGGCCGCCAGTTCCTCTACAACAAGCCGCAGATGGCGGCCGTGCGCCAGGCCGGGGCGATGGTGGGCGCGGCGGAACACGCATCGGCCGGCAAGCGCGAAGAGGTGGCCTACCACGCCGCGGCGACGTATCTGGATTTCGAACGCTCCTGGCGCCGCCTCAAACTCGCCGAGGAGCAGCTCGAAAGTCTGCGGCACGTCGAGCAAAGCACCGCCGCGCGAGTCGAGGAGGGCCGCGAGATCCAGCTCGAGCTTTCCCGGAAGCGTCTGGAGCGCGCCCGCGCCGAGCAGCAGGTTGCCAATCTTCGCGCCCAGATGGAGCTGCTCGAAGCCACCTTACGGCGCGATCTGAACCTCACCGACGATGTGCGTCTGACGCCTTCGCCAACCAATACGGCCGCCACGCTGCCGCTGCCCGAAAACCAGGAAGTGAGCCGCGAACGAGCTGCCGCCAACAGCCCCGAGTTGAAACGCCTGGAGGCCGACCTGCGCGCCAAAGGCTTCGAGATGTCGGCGGCCAAGGGCGCGCGCCTGCCGCGGGTCGATCTGGTGGCGCAGTATTCGCTGCTGGGACGATTCAACAACTACGACAAGTTCTTCAACGATTTCCAGCGCCACAATTTCCAGATCGGGATGTCGTTCGAGGTCCCCTTGTTCACGGGCAAAACCGTGTCGTCGCGGGTGGGGCAGGTGGCTCTCGAGACCCGCGAGCTGGAGTTGCAACACGAGTCCACCAAGTCGCTAGTGGAGTTGGAAGCCGAACGGCTGCACCAGCAGGTCGAGCAGTCCGAAGGGGCGATGAAGCTGGCGCGCATGGAGCTTGATTTCGCGCGCGAGAGCCTGACCGTCCAGATGGCTCTGCTCGATGAAGGTCGTGTGGATCTGGAAGCCGTTGAGCGGGCCCGAGGCCAGGAAAACCAGGCCTGGGGAGCTTTCTACGACAGCCAATACGACCTGCAGAAGGCCAAGCTCAACCTGTTGCGGCAGACCGGAGAGCTGGTGGCCGCCTTGCAATAACCTCGCAGCAAGACGCGCGCTTCGAATCCTTGTCCAGCCCAAAAACACCCGCTCCGCCGCGCCGTTGCCGCGAAACCCCACTCCGATCCGCGGGCGTCAGCCCGCGCTGAGCAGCATGGGGAACACGCCGATCCGGCAATAGAGCGGCCGCCGCAGGCGTCACGGCACAGGTCCGCGTCCGCGGCTCCGGGCAAGCTGAACGGCCGTCCCGCCCGTGATAGACTCACTGCTGGTGTTGAGCTTTCTGTTCTGGTTTTTCGTCGCTCCCGCCGCTCTCGCCGCACTGTTCTCCATCCGCATGGGCCGCCAGTACCTCGAATATGTCGAGGCTGCCCTGCGCGAGCCCGTGGAGGAAGAGGCCGAGGATGGAGATGACCCTCCGCCGACGCCGTACCATCCGCCGGCGACGCTGATCGTCCCGGTAAAAGGGCTCGATCACGACCTGGCCGAAAACCTGCGCTCGCTCGCCTCGCAGGACTATCCGGATTTCGAGCTGATCGTGGTCTGCCGCAGTGCATCGGATGAGGCGCTGCGGGTGGCGCGGATGGCGTTGGCCGGCAAGGCGCGGGTGGTGCTGGCCGGCGATCCGCCCGACGATACGGGGGAGAAAGTCCACAACCTGCAGCATGCCGTGCGTCTGGCGCGCCTGGAGAGCGAAGTGTTCGCTTTCGCCGACTCCGACGGACAGGTCGGCGCCGGCTGGCTGCGTTCGCTGATCGTTCCGCTCGCCGATACGTCGATCGGCGCCACCACCGGGTTTCGTTGGTATTTCCCCGAAGACGGCGGATTCTGGCCTCTGCTGCGCAGCGTCTGGGACTCGACCATCGCCGGCAACATGAACACCAAAGACCGCAACTTCGCCTGGGGCGGCGGCATGGCCGTGCGGCGCGCGACTTTCGAGCAGACCCGCGTGGCCGATTTCTGGAAGGGCGCTGTCAGCGACGACTATCGCCTCACCACGGCTCTCAACGAGGCCAAGCTCGGTATCCGCTTCGTGCCGGGCAGCATGGTGGCCACCACCGGCTCCTGCTCGCGCCAGGAGTTTCTGGAGTGGGCCAGGCGGCAGCTCGTCATCACCAAGGTCTACCGCAAGAAGCTGTGGGTTGCGGGATTCATCAGCCACGTCTTCTATTGCGGCGCGATGGTGATGAGCCTGGCGATGGCGGTAGTGGGCAATCCCCTCGCCCTTGCCGGGTTCGTCGTGACGGTGATCCCCGGGATGGGCAAGGGAGCGATGCGGAGTTATGCCGCCTGTCTGATGTTTCCCGAACGCCACGAATGGCTGGGTCACTTCTCCTGGGCCTATTTCTGGCTGGTACCCATCGCCACCTGGGTCTGGCTCTACACCTTTGTTTCCTCGGCGACCACGCGCACCATCGAGTGGCGCGGCAACGTCTATGAGCTGATCGCGCCCAACCGTACGCGCAGCCTTTCCCAACAGGCTCCCTCGGCTTAGCGGCCGGAGGGCACTCCGGCGGCTGGCAGCGCCGACCTCTGACCGACGTTCTTTGCTCCCGTGGACCCCTTGCCGTTCGTTTCGGCCTTCGTTGTGAAAATCGGCCGGAGGGACGTCAAACTTCCGTTCGCCGCCGGCCTGAGTCCACTCCCAAAGTCCGTTTTCTGCTCGTTCGCCATGGCCGGACCCGGGCCTCTCAACCCCCTCTGAATAAAACATTTATACCCTGGTCTGTATTTGCAATCCAGTCCCGGGACATGCCACAATACGGTGGCGAACAAAAGGCGAACACAAGGGTACACGGCATTGACCGCGGTCTCAGAAGTGGAGTCGTTACGCAACCTGTTGCGGGAGCAAGGGTTGGGCTCGGCCTTGCCTGCCCCGGCCGCCCCAGCTTACCTGCCCGCCGCGACCGGCTTCCCCGCCCTGGACGCCCTGCTCGGCGGCGGCATTCCGCGGGGGCAGATCAGCGAGCTGGTCGGTCCGACTTCCTCGGGACGCACCAGCGTCGTCTTTACCACCCTGGCCGCGGCGACCGCGCGAGGCGAGGTGGCGGCCTACATCGACGCGACCGACAGCCTCGACCCACGCTCGGCGCAAAAGGCCGGCATAGCGCTGGAGCGCCTGCTGTGGGTGCGGTGCGGTGCGAAGACAGGCGCTTACGCCGGTCCGTCGCCGGGCGGCGGCAACGCGGTGGATGTTGCCGGCGAGTCTGGGGCTCGGACGAAGCATCGGGCTGAACGGGCAGGGCTTGAAAAAGACCGCCGCGTTACGCCGGCTGGCCGGCGGGAGCACCCGTCTCCACTCACGCACTCCATGCGCTTTTCGAAAAAGAACGACCCCGCCTGGCAGGCCGTCAATCTGGTGGCTTCGGCCGGCGGCTTCGGCGTGATCGTGCTCGACCTGGGCGGCGTCACCCAACGCAAGCTGCGGGAGTGGCAGGGCCGGCAATGGCTGCGCCTGCGCCGCGCGATTGAGCATAGCCCGACAGCGCTGTGCGTCTTGGCTTCCGAGCACCTGGCGGCGTCGGTTTCGGCCCTGGTAATCGAAATCGCCCGTGAGAAAACCCGCTGGGAAGGCACTCCCGGCGTCTCGTTATGGCTCAGCGGTATATCGGCCAAGGTACGCGTCACGCATCAGAGGAAAACCGCGAACCGGGAGGCCGCGGAAACCACCTGCAGCCTGGGAATCGGAGACTAGCCCGCAAGCCGGTCAGATGCAACTCCAACATCGGTTGCCGCTCATTGGTTGCTGCTCATGCGCAGTCTTTACGCATGCCTGAAGGTCCCTGATTTCGCCGCCGCGGTGTTGCTGCGCGGCGAACGCAACCTGCGCACGCCGCCGGTCGCCGTCTTTACGGGCGTGCCGCCGAACTGCTTTGTTTATGCGGCCAACGAGCCGGCGCGGTGGAGCGGAGTCCGCGAGGGCATGCCGCTGGCCGAAGCCGTCGCCCGCTATGGGCTGGCACGCGATGCACGGTTCGCAAGGAACGCGCAGCCGGCCCCAACAGGCCGCCGGCCCTTGCGCGACGAGGTCAAAGGAAAAGGCATCAAGCCTTACCGGCTGCGGCCGACGGCTCCGGCAGAGATGGGCGCTCCCGCCCGTCCCTCGCCGCAAAATGGGGGGGCCGGTGGACCCGAAACGGCTTTGTCCCCAAAACCTGCGGAGCCCTGCGTGCCTTCGCCGGCTTGCGATCTCCAAACTTTCGAGCGCTCCCCCCAAGCCGAACAACAAACCCAGCAGGAATTGGTCGACATGGCGCTGACCGTCTCGCCGCGGGTCGAGGACGCCGCCTCCGGGCTGCTGATCGTCGATTTGGCCGGCCTGCCCGATCCGCACGGCTCGGCCAGCCAACTCGCCCATGGCGCTGAAAAACTTGGTCTGCCCGCCAATGTCGGCGTATCGGCCAACCGCTTCGTGGCCATCGCGGCCGCGCGCACCCAACCGGGCGTTACGCATATCTTCCCCGGCCAGGAAGCGGGTTTTTTGAGCGTGCTGCCGGTCGATACCCTGCCGCTCGACCCGCGTGAACAGGAGGTTTTCGCGCGCTGGGGCCTGAGGACCGTGGGCGATCTGGCCCGTCTGCCCGAGGACTCGCTGGTAGCCCGCTTCGGCACGCGCGGCGCCCAGCTTTCGCAACTGGCCCACGGGCGCGAAAACGCGGTGATGAACCCCTACGAGCCTCCGCCGGCACTGCAGGAAACATCGGATCTGGATTGGCAAATCGTCGAGCTCGAGCCTCTGGCGTTTCTGCTCACTGGCTTACTCGAGCGGCTCTGCCTCAAGCTGCAGGGGCACAACCTGGCGGCGGCGGAAATCCGCGTGGCGCTGAAACTGGCCGATGGTTCGCGGTATGAGCGCGCCGTGGCCATGTCGCACCCGCTGGCCGATCCGCGCACGCTGCTGACGCTGTTGCGCATCGACCTGGCGGCGCATCCTCCCGGGGACGCCATCGAAGGCGTCACCCTCGCCGCGCAGCCCGCGCCGCGGCGGCTGACCCAGTTTTCGCTGTTCGACCCCGCGCTGCCCAGCCCCGAAAAGCTTGCCGTGACGCTGGCGCGGCTGACGCATCTGGTCGGCCCCGGCCGCGTCGGCGCCCCGGTGGTGCCCGACACGCACCGGCCAGGCGCGTTTGCGGTAGAGGTTTTCCAGGTAGAGACAGGCGCTCGCGCCTGTCCCTCGCCGTGCAACGGCGAGGCGGCACGCTTATCGCCGCTCCAAACCTCCATGCCCGCGCCGCAATCCTCTCTCCCGGCAAAAGATGCCAGAACCATCCCGGGCGCTGTTTTGGTTTTTCCGGAATTGGAAGCCAGCCCGTTAAAGCGCCAGGATCGGCCGCCACAGGATCCCGCGCCGCCCGGCCTAGCCGCTGGCGACGAGGGATCAGCCGGGGCTCGCAGTAAATCCTCGAAAAACTATTGGCTCGGTTTGCAGGCCAAAGCGCAAGCCAAGGTCGTTGTGTTTGCCTCGCCGTTCCACGGCGAGGGACAGGCGGGAGCGCCTGTCTCTACTCCAGGCGCAGCGCGCCGCGGCCCTTCCGTTTCCATGCATACGTCGAACACAACGAACGACGGATCCCCCGCTCCACCGACCCACCGCTCCACGGCCATCCACCGGTCATCGACCCACGCCTTCCGTTGCTTGCGGCCTTCCGCCGAGGCCGAGGTATTGCTGCGCGGCAGTGTGCCGGTGTACGTCGATTCGTTCGAGGTGCGCGGCCCGGTACGCGCCCGCGGCGGCCCCTGGCAAGTGTGCGGCGAGTGGTGGACCGAAGGCTGGCGCTACGAAGAGTGGGATGTCGAAGTGAACGGACGGCTGTATCGGATTTGCTGTGAGTTGCCTACGCGGCAGTGGTTTGTGACGGGGGCTTATGACTGACGGGGAAGGCGCTTCATGTATCTCGAACTCCATACCGCTTCCGGCTTCAGCTTTCTGGAAGGGGCCTCGCAGCCGGAGGACCTGGTCGCCGAAGCCGCCCGGCTAGGGTATCCCGCGCTGGCTTTGTGCGATCGGGATGGGGTTTATGGAGCGCCGCGGTTTCACAAGGCGGCTCAGGCGGCCGGTCTGCGGGCTTTGATTGGGTGCGAGGTTTCGCTGGAGGAAGATAAACAGCAGCGGGGCCGGCGGGGTAGTGGGCAGAGCAACGCTGGGCAGTTAAGCAGTGGGCAGAAGGCTCGCCGCTTGGCGGCGAGCGACAGGCGAGAGCGCCTGTCTCTACCGTTGGACAGACAATCCTGTCTGTCCTCTGCCTCAGATAAAAGCACAAATAGGAACGCAGGCCAAAGCACAGGCAAGAACACAGGCGCGATTGCCTGCACCACCCGGCTGACCCTGCTGGTCCAGAACCGCCACGGCTACCGGAATCTCTGCCGCTTGCTCAGCCGCATGCACACCCGCGCGCCCAAGGGCGAAGGCCGCGCCACCTGGCAGGACATTGCCGATTATGCCGGCGGACTGGTCGCGCTCGTCTCCGACCTCCGCCACGCCGAGGCGGTCCGCTCCATCTTCGGATGCGAGAACGCTTATGTCGAGATCCAACGCCAGCTGCGCCCCGAGCAGGAACGCGCCAACCGCGCTTTGCTCGACTACGCCCGCCGGCAGGGGCTGCCGCTGCTGGCCACCAACGGCGTCCGCTATGCGAAAAAGTCGGGCCGCGCGCTGTACGACGTGCTGACCTGCCTGCGTCATAAGACCGTGCTCGACCAAGCCGGCCGCCTGCTCGACGCCAACGCCGAGCGGCACCTGAAATCCCCCGCCGAGATGGCGCGCCTGTTCCGCGATCTCCCCGAAGCCGTACGCAATACGCGGGTGCTCGGCGAGCGGCTCGCATTCACGCTCCAAGACCTCGGTTATGAATTCCCGCACTACCCCGTGCCGCCGGGGGAGAGCGAAATGTCTTACCTGCGCAAGAGAACGTTCCTGGGCGCCGAGGACCGCTATCGCAACTCGCCCCACCGTGAACGGGCCTGGCGGCAGCTCGAGCACGAGCTCAACGTCATCGAAAAGCTCAAGCTTCCGGGTTACTTCCTGATCGTCTGGGACATGGTTGAGTTCTGCCGCCGCGAAAAAATCCTGGCGCAGGGCCGCGGCTCAGCCGCCAACAGCGCCGTCTGTTACAGCCTCGGCATCACGGCGGTCGATCCGGTCGGCATGGAGCTGCTGTTCGAGCGTTTTCTTTCGGAAGAGCGCGGCGAATGGCCCGACATCGATATCGACCTGCCCAGCGGCGACCAGCGCGAACGCGCCTTGCAGCATGTTTACGAGCGATATGGGCCGCGCGGCGCCGGCATGACCGCCAACGTCATCACCTACCGCGGCAAGAGCGCCGTGCGCGACGTCGGCAAGACGCTCGGCTTCCCCGAGGAAATGCTCGGCCGCCTTTCGAAGTGCATCAGCACGTTCGAGTACACCGACGACGCCGACCGGCTGGCCAACCAGGTGAAGGGCTCCGGCTTCGACGTCTCGCATCCGCGCGTCCATCATCTGGTGCGCCTGGCGATCGAAATCCAGAATTTGCCGCGGCATCTGGGGCAGCATTCCGGCGGCATGGTGATCTGCCACGGCGATCTCGACGCCGTCGTGCCGCTCGAAAACGCCCGCATGCCCGGCCGCGTCGTCGTGCAGTGGGATAAGGACGACTGCGCCGATTTGGGGATCATCAAGGTCGATCTGCTCGGCCTCGGCATGATGGCGGCGCTCGAGGAGACGATCGGGATCATCCGCTCGCGTGGCGGCGCGATCGATCTCGCCCACCTGCCGTCCGGCGATCCCAAGACCTACGAGATGATTCAGAAAGCCGATACGGTCGGCGTGTTTCAGATCGAAAGCCGCGCGCAGATGGCCACGCTGCCGCGGCTCAAGCCGGAATGTTTTTACGATCTCGTCGTCGAGGTGGCGATCATCCGGCCGGGACCGATCACCGGCAACATGGTGCATCCCTACATCAACCGGCGCCTGGGGCGTGAGAAAACCGTCTACGCGCACCCGTCGCTCGAGCCGATTCTCAAGCGCACCCTCGGCGTACCGCTGTTTCAGGAGCAACTGCTGCGCATGGCGATGGTGGCGGCGGGATTCACCGGCGGCGAGGCCGAAGAGCTGCGCCGCGCGATGGGGTTCAAGCGCTCGGTGGCCCGCATGCGCGAAATCGAGCAGAAACTGCGCCACGGGCTGGCCTCGAACGGCATTCACGGCGAGGCGGCGGAAGAGATCGTCCGCGCGATTACCTCGTTCGCCCTTTATGGATTTCCCGAATCGCACGCCGCCAGCTTCGCCTTGCTGGCCTACGCCAGCTCTTATCTCAAAGCGCATTATCCGGCCGAGTTTCTGACGGCCCTGCTCAACTGCCAGCCGATGGGATTTTACAGCCCGGCCGTATTGGTAAAAGACGCGCAGCGGCACGGCGTGCGCGTGCGGCCGATCGATGTGAGCGTGTCGGACGTGAAGTGCAAAGTCATCCCGAACGCTTCTGATTCGACGTGGGACAGACAATCCTGTCTTTCCTCCAGCACGGGAAACAGCACAAACAATGCGGGGAACACGGCAGGCAAAAACACAGAACAGAACACAGGCCCGATTGCCTGTGCCACGGCTGTCCGCCTCGGCCTGATGTACGTCTCCGGATTGCGCGCCGAGGCCGCCGAGCGGATCGAACGCGAGCGGCGCCTGCGGCCTTTCGTTTCGATCGAGGAGTTTGTCCGCCGCACGCAGCTCCGCAAACCCGAGCTCGACGTGCTGGCCGAGGTCGGGGCGCTCAATTCCCTCGGCGAGGGGATGCATCGCCGCGCGGCGTTGTGGCAGATCGAAAAGGCGTGGCGGCCCAAGGGGCCTCTGCTGGAGAAGTACGAAGAGGAGAGGGAGAGCGAATGGGCGGATGAGGAAGGAGGCGGCGAGGAAAGCCGGGAGCGGAAGAAGGAGCGAAGGGATCGCGATAGGCCGCCGCAATTGCCGGGGGACGGGCAGCCTCGCCGCTTCGCGGCTCGGGACAGGCGGGAGCGCCTGTCTCTACTTGCCCCGTCCCCGCTGGCTCCGATGACGCCTGTCGAGCGGCTCGATGCCGACTATCGCGGCGCGGGGATGACGACGGGGCCGCATCCGATGCGCTATCTGCGCGAGCCGCTGGATCGGCTGGGTGTTTTGCGGACCGTCGAACTGGAAAACATTCCGCACGGCCGGCGCGTACGGGTCGCCGGGGCCGTGATCACGCGGCAGCGCCCCGGTACTGCCAAGGGTGTCGTCTTCATCACGCTGGAGGACGAGACCGGCGTCGCCAACCTCATCCTGTGGCCCGATTTCTTTCAGGAAAACCGCGTCGTGGTGATGAGCGAGCCGTTCCTGCTGGCCGAAGGCGTAGTGCAGAAACAGGATGGGGTGATTCACGTCAAGGTCGAGCAGCTCCGCCCGGCCGGCAATCTGGCGCTGGAGATGGAGTCGCACGATTTCCATTGAAGCCGTCGCGGCATCGTGGGTACCGGTGACGACGCACCTTGAGGCGCCCCGGCCATAGCGGCGCTTGCGGCCGACCTCTAGGCTTGGCCGAACTTCTTCCTGAGGCCTTCGGCGAAACGCTGCACGTCGACAATGTAGCGCTCGTGTTGTCCTTTGCCGACAACCTCCACGCCGTCGTGGGCTTCGACGTCGAATGTGACGCGGCGGCCTTGTACTTCCGAGACCGTGGCCCGATACGTAACTTCGGCGCCCATAGGAGTGGCGGCCAGGTGCCGCACATCCACCCGCACGCCGACCGTGTCCTGGCCCGGCTCCAGGTGTGGCAGCACCGCGTCGCGGGCGGCGAATTCCATCCACAAGATCATGCGCGGAGTGGCCAGCGAGGGCTTGACCTCTTCGCCCAGAAACGTAATCGAGTCGTCGGCGGAGACGATTCGCTTTCTTTCGAGGGTGATTCCAGCTTCAACCATAGCGACCCATCATAGCCGGTGAAGGCTGCGCGTAGACATGCTGCGATCGGTTGACCGACGCCGAACCGGTGCTGGTCGCGGATCGGGCCGCTCAGGCTTACTTGGACGCCATGCAACGTTTTTCTCCCTAAAAATGGTGGCCATTTATCGACAAAATTTGTCATACTATCGAAAACCTCGGATTCAGACGGCATGCACCGGCGGAACTTTTTCCTGGTGACCGTCTCCCTCGCGAATGTTATTTCGCCGGCCTTGCTGGCGGGCGTTCCCAGCAAAAAAGCGGTTTACCGCGGCGGTACGCTCTCACGCCTGGAGCCTCCCGCCAAGGGAGAGGTCTCGATCACCGATCAAGACGCGTTCGTGTTCCACTATCGGTCCGGAGAGCTGCGCATTCCCTACGACGCGGTGAACTCGCTGGAATACGGCCAGAAAGCGGGCCGCCGCCTGGGCCTGTCGATCATCGTTTCGCCCGTCTTCCTGCTCTCCAAAAAACGCCGCCACTACCTGACGCTGGGTTTCAAGGATTCCGGAGGCGAGCAGCAAGCGGTGGTGCTCGAGTTGGGCAAAGACATCGTGCGGACGACCCTGGTCGGGCTCGAGGCGCAGACCGGCCTGAAGGTCGAGTTCGAGGATGAGGAAGCGCGGAGGTCAAGCCGATGGTAAGTAGAAACCGGGCCGCGTGGGTCCTTTTCGCCGCGTTGGGCTGCCTGCTGGCCGTGTCTCCGGCCGCGGCGCCCACCGAAGACCAGCGGGAGAATTCCTTGGCCGACACGCAGGCCCTTAAGCTGCTCGGCGTGAGGACCATATACGTAGAGGAGCTGCGGGGCGGCGACGGCCGCGAGCAAATCCGTGACATGCTGATCGGCAGCCTGCAACGCACCGGGCTGTTCATTATCACCGACGATCAGGAGCACGCCGACGCCTATCTGCGCGGGTCGGCGGAGGATCTCATTTTCATGGAAGTTCACCGCCAGCGCGACGGCATTCAAGTGCGCGGGTCGGCTTCCACGAGCGACCGGGATAGCGACGAATCGCAGTTTCATTCGGGCAGTTTCGGCGTCGGCGACACCGACGAGGCTTACCGCCGCGAGCAGAAGCACGAGGCGATGGCGGCGGTGAGGCTGGTGTTGCGCAGCGGCGAAGTGGTCTGGTCCACAACACAGGAGAGCGGCGGAGCCAAGTACCGCGGACCGGCCGCCGACGTGGCCGAGCGGGTCGCCAAAGAACTGTTGCGGGCCCACGGGCGGGCCAAAAATCTGGCGCAGGAGCAGCCGGGCGCTTCCGGCGGGCGGGAAGCAAACGCGGCAGGCCGTTGAGGAGGTCCGCGACGGGAAAGGCTCGGTGGGATTCGAGGCTAGCGGCCGCCACTCGCGGCGCCTAACGATTGCTCGCGGGCCGGTAGAAACTCGTCGCCGGGCTGCCAGGAAGGCAGTTCGGGCAAATTCGCGACGCGGCGGCCAATCTCGAAGCCGAACCCGGTCAACTGCGCGAGGCCGCTGAAATCCCACGTCGGGTCGAACTCGTCGGACGGCTGATGATAGCGGTGCGCAATATAATCCTGGTGGGCTTGGTCGACCCATTCGGCCGATTTCCCTTCGACCCTGTTGCCCAGTTTCAGCGAGAAAGAAGGGACACCCGCCTTGGCCAGGCTGAAATGGTCGGAGCGATAGTAATAGCCCTGCTCGGGGTGATCGTCGGGCTCGATCTCGAGCCCTTGTTCGCGGGCAACGTCGTCGACCAGCGTTTTCACCGTGGTGCGCTCGTAGCCGAGCAGCGCGACGCTCTGCACACGCCCCAGAGGCAGCAGCCCGTCGTAGTTGAGGTCGATCGCGGTGCGGCCGACCGGAATCACCGGGTGATGAGCGTAGTACTCCGACCCGCGCAGGCCGCCTTCCTCGGCGCTGACGGCGGCAAAGATTACGGTGCGGGCGGGTTTGGGTTCGAGCTCCGCGAACGCCCGCGCCATTTCGAGAAGCACTCCACAACCGGTGGCATTGTCGGCCGCGCCGTTGTAAATCTTGTCGCCGTCGACCTCAAAGCCAACGCCCAGGTGATCCCAGTGCGCCGTGTAGAGCACCGCCTCGTCTTTCTTGGCCGGGTCGCTGCCTTCGACCTTGGCCACCACGTTGTGCGTCTCAAACGGCTTGACACTGCTATGAATCCGGCCCTTCAGGCGTAGCCCCAGAGGCATCGGCCGAAAGCCTTTGGTATTGGCCAGCTTGAGCATCTCCTCGACGCTCTTGCCGGTCTTGGCGAACAGCTTCGCGCCCACCTCGGAACTCACCCAGCCGGCGACCGCCAGCGCCGGGTCGCCGTCGTCGAGTTTCACAAACGGATTCTGAATGCCCCAGGAATTGCGAACCACTTGCCAGGGATATCCCGCCGATTCGGTGGTGTGGACGATGATCGCCCCCAATGCGCCCTGGCGCAGCGCTTCCTCGTATTTGAAAACCCAACGGCCGTAGTAGGTGAGCGCCTTGCCGCCAAAAAAGGCGGGGTCGTCGGACGGCGGCTCGTTGGTGAACAGCACGACGACCTTCCCTTTCACATCGGTGTTTTCGTAGTCGTCCCAGCCGAATTCCGGCGCCCGAATGCCGTGACCCACGAACACGGCTTCGGCGTCGATGTCGACGTTCTCCTGCTGGCGCTGATTGAGGGCGACGTAATCATCCAGATAGGCCATCGGAATCGTTTGACCGTCCCGCTGCCACGCCAGGCGGCTGTCGGGAAGCGTCTCGACGCCCACCAGCGGCACGCTCTGCAAGTAAGAACCGTCCTCGCCCGCCGGCACGGCACCCGCTTGTTGGAACTGGGTCTGAATGTATTCGATGGCCATCGTTTCCCCGCGAGAAGCCGGCCCGCGGCCCTCCATCGCGTCATCGGCGAGGGCGCGCACGTGCGCGGCGATGCGGTCGGCGCTGATCTCGGGAGGGGCCGCCGTTTGTTTGCTGGTGGAACTGCAGGAGATCAGCAAAGACAGGGCCGGAATCAGGGCGAGGAGCGGCGCTTTGGACATGATTTCGATGCTACCACGCAGGCTCGTTCGAGGCTGGAGAACAAGCCGCCCATAGCTCAGGGCTCGCGGAGACCTGCGGCTTTTTCCGATGCCGGCGAGGGGTTAATGGATTTGCGCGTGGTGTTGAATGGTTGGCAAAATCGCAGGTCTCTACGAGCCCTGCGCTACGGGTTGCCCCGGCGCGGGTCACAACAAAACGAGATTTCTATCTCGCTGTGTTTTCAGCGATTTGTGAAGATCGATCGCGGCAACTCTAGATCTGCGCGCTTATTGTGAAACCAAAGGCTACTGATTGCCCGGCAAACCTGCGGCGCTGCACGGTTTCTCCTCGTTCGAGGGAGCCACGACCGCCGCGAATGCGCCGGGCAAACTTATTTTTGGGGAGCAAGGGGACGATGCAACAGGTCAGAAACCGCGGGGCGCAGCTGCTTCGCATGGCGGCGGTATGTTTGCTGCTGTGCACGAGCGCGCGGGCGATTCCCCTCACGCGCGTGCAAGATACGCTCTACAACGCCAACGGAAGCAAGGTCGAGGGAACGGCCAGCATTCAATGGAAGGCCTTCACGGCTTCGGATGGATCGACCATCGCCGGCAGCTCGATCAACGTCAAGATCGTGCAGGGCGTGCTACTGGTGGATTTGACGCCCAACGAGGACGCGACACCCAGCGGAACCAGCTACCAGATTTCCTATCTGCTCGACAACGGCGTGCGCTCCTCGGAAACCTGGCTGGTTCCCGAAAGCCCCACGGCGGTGACGGTGAGCCAGGTACGCGTGAGCCCGCCGCCGGCGGCCGGCATGGCGATCGCGCAATCCCAGGTCAACGGCCTGGTGGCGAACCTCGATGACAAAGCGGGGCTGCACGACCCGAACGTCTTTACCGTGCCGCAAACGATCCAGGACAACGGCGGCGGGCCGAGCCTTCCGCTGTTCTCCCTCAAGAGCCAGAGCGGCGCGAACTCGGTGGGGTTCCGGATCCCCAGCCTGAGCCAGAGCACGCTTTACACGCTGCCCAGCGCCGACGGCGTGACGGGCCAGCGGCTGACGACCGACGGCGCCGGCAATCTTTTTTGGGCGGCCGCGGTGGGGGCGGGCGAGGGAACGGCCTACGAGATCATCCAGAACAACGGTACGTCGCTGACGCAGCGCAACGTCGCCAACTTCTTCAACGGCCTGCAGGCAGCCGACAATGCCGGGCAGACCCGCACCGACGTGCAGCCGCTCTATGGCTCATCGGCGGGTACCGTCACCGAGGGCAACGACTCGCGGCTTTCCGACGCGCGCGCGCCGCTGCCGCATGCTTCCACGCACGCCTCCGCCGGTTCCGACCCGCTGACGCCCGAAAGCATCGGCGCGCTCAAGGACACCAACGACACGATTCTCTCGACCATCCCAACCTCACCGGCGCTGAATGTGCAGGCCGCGGTCAGCCAGTCGGCGCCGGTGCAGCAATGGTTGGGGTCCGATGATTCGGTGCTGGCGTTGATTTCCCCGGTGGGCAGCGCCTTCTTTCGCGAAATGGGGCTGGCGGCGCAGATCGGCGGCAACGTCGCCAGCCAGTTCTTCATCATCGACAACCTCAACCGCTTCGCCTTCACTTCGTTTGCCGACTCGTTCGAGGTCTCTCGCTATGACGACAGCGGCGTGTTCAAAGACAAGTCGCTGCAGATCTTTCGCAACGGCGACACGCAGATCAACACCTCGTTGACGGTGAGCGACCTGCGGCCGAGCGTCGGCGCCACCAAGCTGACGGTCAAGGCGGGCGAGGGGCAATCCACGAACGCGCTGCAGCAATGGCAGGACAACGCCGGCACGACGCTCAGCAGCGTCGATTCCGGAGGCAACGTCGTGCTGGAAGGAACTTATCTGGAAGTCGCCGACCGCACGGCGCCGGCGACGCCCGCCGCCGGCCGGCTGCGTCTGTTCCTGGATTCCTCCACGGGTGAGCTATCGGTCCGCAAGGCGAACGGCACGGTTTTTTCGCTGGAGACGGGTGCGGTGGTGTTTCATGACGCCGAGGTTCCCAGCGGAACCGTTAACGGCGCCAACGCCGTGTTCACGCTGCAAGCCGCTCCCAGCCCCGCCCAAAGCCTGCAACTGGCGGTCAATGGCGTGATCCAGAAACCCGGCGTGGATTTCACGTTGAGCTCGGATACGGTGACGTTTTTGAGCGGGTCGATTCCCGAGACGGGAGACGAGTTGCTGAGCTGGTATCGCTCGGGACCGTAGCGGCGGGCTGGCTTTTCGTGGATGCGGTGTGCGGTTCCCTCGGGGCATGCGGTGGGCTTTGGGGATGTTTGGGCAGGCCGGAGGCCTGCCCCACTGGTTGCGGAATTGCCGCTGGCTGCGGCTCTGCCTCAGTGGCGGCAGACCTTTGCTTCGGCGGACCTTCCGCTCACCACGGTCATTGGATGTTGTATTTCTCGGTCATCAACCTCTGAAAGCGGGGCCGGTAGATCAGGTCGTAGGCCAGTTCCTTGCCGGGAAACATCGTCAAAGCGGCCTTGCGGGCCGAGGCGACCAGCTCGGCGGCTTCCTCCACCGGCATGTTGACGTCCTGGCTGATCACACTCATCACCATCGACATCATGAACTGCAGGTGACGGACCCTCTTTCGTTCCGCTTCGATCTCGGCCTTGCTGGGCATGGCGAGGACTCCGAATAAGATTATACTGATCGTTTGGGGGCGGTCTCGCAGCCGTCGGGCGATTCCGCCCGCCGCGCGAGCCCAGGAGGTCTACAGGTGCCCGAAGCATTTTCTCCACAGGACTATTCGACCGACGAGTTGGTGACCGTATTCCGGTCCCGCAACCATTCGGCCGAGGTCGAAGCCGAGTCGATTCACGGATTGCTACAATCGGCCGAATTGAAATCGCTGATCGTTCGGGAAAACGTTCCGGAACTCCCCACCGGCTGGGTCGAGGTCAGAGTCCTCTCTTCGGAGGCGGACGAAGCCAGACAGCTCATCGCAGACGCCCAATTGGGTGAAGGCGCCGGCGGCGAAGATGCGCCGGAGTGAAACGAAACGGCCGCGCGTAGGAAGGCGACGCGCGTCCGCCTCATCTTTTTGGGACCAGGGCTTTGCCTGAGCGGCTTGGTCTGGTACATTCCCCGTCGGCTCTCGCGCCGTTTGCTCACTCGCTCTAACAACGAACCCAATGGGGTCTTAACCCTCGCCGAATCATACGCTTGCTGGACGCTTGCGGTGGATTTCTTGCGCGAAATGCGGCACGGTCGTATGCTATAGTACCGATCATAGGGTGAATCTTCAGCGGTTTGGGCAGGTTTGAGATAGTCGGCTTTAGTTTGGAAGGTACAGCGTAATCGGAGGGGGCGGGGTTTACCGCGCTGTGCCTCGTAGCCCCAGCGATTTCCGCTAGCAGGTCCCAGGACGTAGCTTAGTTTTCCTTCCGGCTGGCAACGCGAGTTCGCGCCCACGACGACCAGAACATCTCAGTGGACTTCGATCAGCTACACACGTTTTTGGAAATCGTACGCCTGAAGAGCTTCTCTAAGGCTGCGCAGACGTGTTTCCGCACGCAGCCGGCGATCAGCGCCCAGATTCGGCAAATGGAGCAGGAACTGGGCACGCAGCTTTTCGAGCGTTTCGGCAGCCGCATTTCGCTCACCACGGCCGGCAAGGTCTTTTCCGACTTCGCCCAAAAAATCCTGGAAACGCGCCGGCAGGCTTTCGACGCAGTGCGGGAGCTGGACCGGGTGCCGCGCGGCGAGGTGGTCATCGCCGCCAACGAGGCGACCTGCATCAACGTGCTGCCGCGCGTGTTTTCGACCTTCAAGGAGCGCTTTCCCGAAGTCCAGTTGCAGGTAATTCGTTCCTACGGAGCGCAGACCGTGCAATCGGTGATGGATAACTCAGTGGACTTCGGCATCACGCAGTTGCCGGTCCAGGAGCGCCGCCTGCAGGTCGTGCAGATCTACAGCGACGAGATCCGGCTGCTGGTGCCGCCTTCGCATCCGTTGGCCAAGTCTGCCGGCGTCAGTCCCGAGCAGATCGCGCGCTACTCGCTGCTGTTGCCCAAGAGCGGACGCACGCGCACGCGCATCGACGAGTTTCTGGCCGGCGTCGAGGACGATCTGAACGTATCGATGGAGCTCGAATCAAGCGAGATGATCAAGCAGTTCGTGATTGCCGGGCTGGGCGTCGGGTTCATGGGCATCTCGAACGCGCAGGCGGAACTGCGCCGCAAGGCGCTGTGTGCCGTCTCGCTGGCGCCGCTGCCGATGGTGCGCAACCTCGGCCTGATCTACCGCAAGGACAAGCCGCTGTCGCGCGCCGCCCTGGGCTTCATCGAAGTGGTGGCCGAGTTCGCCCGCCAGGGCGAGTCAGAGGGTAGAATCAAAGAAGTCGGCTTCCCGCCGAAGACGGCTCCCAAAGCATCATGAAGTGGGTGGGCAAGACCCGCACCGTTCGCATCGCCACCGAAGAAGGCGACTGCACCTATCACTCCATCGAAGACGTTCCGCCCGAACTGCGCCAGATCGTCAAGCAGACCCTGGAAGGGCCGAACTCGCAAACCGTCCTGATCGCCAATCAGGAAGCCTACGAGCGCCTCAACGAGCAGATTCGCGAGCTGCCGGCCGGGCTCGAAGCGTTCGCGCAAGACATTGCGGAACGCCGCGAGAGCCAGGGCGCCTCGCGGCTGTGGAAATGGGCCGTGGGCAGTGCCCTGGGTTTGCTGCTAACGCTTTGGTTGCTGTGGGTCTGGGTTATCCGAAGCGATACATGGTAAGGCCCGAAAGCAGCTTGGGATAGAAGTCCGTGGACTTCTGTGGCATCACGCCGCCCGCAAAGGCGATCTCCGCCACCTTTTCCACCTCGACCGGCCGCAGCAGAAACGCCGCCTGGGCCTTGCCGGAAGTCACCTCTTCGACCGCCGGCTGCAATCCGCGAACGTAGCGGATATTCTTCTCGTCCCGCACATCGTCTTCCGAGATGCCCAGCGCCCGGCCCAGCAACGCCTGGTGCAGAATCACCACGTCGAGCGAGCGCTCCTGCTCGGCCATCGAGGCGAGCAAGCCCGCCACCGCTTGCGGTTTCGCGGTGAACAAGTAGGCGCCAGAAAGGCCGGCGAAAACTCCGCCGATGACCGAGGAGACCCGCGGCGCGGCGTCGAGCCTGCCGTGCAGGTCGGCCGCCGAGACGAGCTTCTCGACGTCGAAATACTCCTTGGCGCGCTCCAGCAGCACCGCCGCGTCGAAGCCGGCCAAGCCGTCGAGAATGCGGTGGGTGGCCAGCACCACCAGACCCGCGCCACGCATGTTGACGAAGGTCATCATGACCTTGCCGGCCCCGGCCAAGGCGGGGTTCTCTCGCGAGAACGTCAGCGCGGTTTCATAGCGGTGGTGGCCGTCGGCGATCAGCAGCTTTTTGGCGTCCATCGCCGCCTGAATCCCGGCCACGGCGGCGGGGTCGCTGATTTTCCACACACGGTGCAGGATGCTGCCTTCCTCGGCTGAGAGCAGTGGCTCGCCCTCTGCCGCCTGGTCGAGCCGGCGGTCGATCACGAAGTCCGGGTCGTCGTAGAGCGTGAACAACTGCTCGAAATAGACGTGGGTATGGCGGGTGAGCTGCAGCCGGTCGAGCTTCGGGCCCGAATGGGTCAACTCGTGGCGGTGAATCACGCCGGCCGCGTATTCCTCGAGCTGGAACAGGCCGATGAACCCTTTTCGCTGCAGGGTTTCGCCGGTGTCGGGGTGCTCAAACTGCTGAAAATAAGGGTAGAAACCCGGCTCAGGGTCGCGCGCCAGGATGCCCTCGGCGATCCACTCATCGAGCGTCGCGGCGGCGCGGGTGTAGACGTTGTTCGACTCGTTGTCGGTGGGCTCGGGCTTGCCCTTGATCACCCGGATCACGTTGTAGGGGTTCGACTGGTAGTACTGCTCCTGCAACTGGGGCGGAATCTTGTCGTAGGGCTGCGAAACCAGCTTCGTCGCGGGCCCCGCTTTCGGGGCGTAGCGGTAGGGTTGGAACGGGAAGACTTTGGCCATAAGGTTTTAAGAAAGGGGAGATTTCAGAATAGCGGCTGCTCTGGAGCGGTGTCGAGTGCCGGGGTTTCTTGCGGCCCCACCGGTCGTGGCCTGCCGGACTTTCTCCGTATGGCAAGGCTGTGGCGGAAGGTGGCGCGGGCCTCCGGCCGGCTGCGTCGGCGTGCACACCGACGTTGGTGTGGGCCGGTGAAGTGCCTGCAACGTCCGCCAGAGGCGGACGCCTCGGGCTTGGGCCTTTGACGTGGAACAGACAATCCTGTCTGTTCCTTGGAGTTTGGCCATTTGCACCCGCTGACGCTCCTGGGCGCGGGTCTCCGGTCGGCAGGGCCGACATGGAGGTCGGCCTTTCCGTGCCATTTGCTCCCGATTGTTCCGGTCCATCGGCTTGAAAGACAACGTCGGCCCCACAGGCCGACGCGGCCGGCCAGAGGCCCGCGCCACCCCCAGCGGTCCGCACCACAGGGTGTCAAACGGAGTCGCTACGGCGGCCGATGGCTCCGAGACTCGCGTGCGGCGCGGTACACTATCAGCGCTCCAAGAGGTCCAACCGCCCCGTTATGAACCTTGCCGTTCTCTCCCTAGCCGCCCTTGTCGTTGCCATCCTGGTGAGCTGCTTCACGGCGGTCAACGTCGGGTTCCTCTCGATTGCCCTGGCCTTCCTGATCGGGCATTTCCTGGCGGGGCTCAAAGTCGGCGAGATCCTGGGCGGTTTCCCCGCCAGCCTGTTCTTCACTCTGGTGGGCGTCACGCTGCTGTTTTCCCAAGCAAGCGTCAACGGGACCCTGGAAAAAGTGGCGCACCGCCTGGTGCGGCTGGCGCGCGGCAACCGCGGGGTGATCCCGATTGTTTTCTTCGCCCTGGCGCTGGTTCTGGGGGCCAGCGGCGCGGGAGGCATCGCGGCGGCCGCGCTGCTTGCCCCGGTCGCCATGCGAGTGGCCAGCGAAGCCGCCATCGGCGGGTTTCTGATGACGCTGATGCTGGCCAACGGCTCCAACGCGGGGACCTTTTCGCCGATCGCGCCCACCGGAATCATCGCCAACAACCTGATGGCGGGGGCAGGCATGGCGGGCATGGCCTGGCCGAATTTCTTCAACACGCTGGCGGCGCAGAGCTTCGTCGCGTTCGGCGGCTATTTCCTGCTGGGCGGAGCGAAGCTGTTCCGCCGCCAGGCGGGGACAGCCCGGCAGGAACCGTCGGCCAACACCGCCGGCGTCCACCAGCCATTCGATCGGGCCCAACGGCTCACGCTCGCCGTGATCGGCTTGCTGATCCTGGCCGTCGTGTTCCTCGGCGTCGACGTGGGAATGGGAGGCTTTGTCGCCGCGGTGACGCTTTCCCTGCTCGGCGCGGCCAACGAGCAGAAGGCGGTCAAGGCGATGCCGTGGGGCGTGGTTCTGATGGTTTGTGGCGTGGCAGTGCTGATCGGGGTGATGGACAAGACCGGCGGCATGGATCTATTCACGGGCTTGCTGGCGCGCGTGGCCGGCCCCGCGTACATCACTGGCGTGATGGCATTCGTTACCGGGCGTGATTTCGGTCTACAGCAGCTCTTCGGGGGTGGTGCTGCCGGCGTTCCTGCCGACCATCCCGGGCCTGGTCGAGCACCTCTCCGGGGCGAACCCGTTGATGATCGCCTATTCCGTGAACGTCGGCGCGCACCTGGTGGACGTTTCGCCGCTCTCGACGATTGGCGCGCTGTGCCTGGCCTGCGCCGCGCCCCAGGAGGACCGCCAGAAGCTGTTCGCCCAACTGATGGCCTGGGGCTGGTCGATGGCGGTGGTGGGCGCGGTTGTCTGCCAGTTGTTTTTCGGAACGCGCTAGGGCACGGCACGCAGGAGCAACGAACCAGAGCAGGGCTTATCGCACCCCGCAGCCGACTCCACGGCAAACAGCAGGAGGAAAAATGCGGGCCAAGCGACCCGACTTATTGTTTGAAAAGACTGGCGGGGACGACGGGACTCGAACCCGCGGCCTCCTGCGTGACAGGCAGGCGTTCTAACCAGCTGAACTACGTCCCCGAGAGGGTTTCGATGATCGGGCGAGGTGCTTGCGGCGAGAAAGCCGAAGTTCGCAGGACGATCCGCCGAGGCACACTTTCCCTTTGGTCACTCTCGCCTCGGTAATCTGATGCTATCACGCCGCCGCGCGGGGAGCAACCATGGCGCGGGCCTGCTCAACGCTCCATTGCCACAACCCCAGGACACAGAGCCGCGCCCGGAAGGGTGCGGGCAGCTCGGACCCGCCGCCGCGGCCGACCGTTGGCGGAAACCGCCCTTGCCCCGCGGTCTTTGCTTCCGCCACCGCTTTCCTGAAAGTGCGTGCCCTGCCGACGAACTTCTCTGCCGCTACGGCCCGCGGGTGTTCCGCCCGCGGTCTCTGTTTCCGGTCGCCATGCTCTGGCGCCAAAAGGCCCGCAGCCCTACTGGCCGACGTCGAAATAAGTGCAATCGGGGTGGGGAAACACCAGGGCGCTGACGCTGGCTTCGGGTTCCATCATGTAGCCCTCGGTCAGGCGCACGCCGATGTCTTCGGGGCAAAGCAGCTTGAACAGCCCTTCCTGGTCTTCCAGATTGGGGCAGGCCGGATAGCCGAAGCTGTAACGCCGCGTGCGGTAGCGCGCCTTGAGGCGGTCGAGCATGGTGATATCGGGCGGATCGGGGAAGCCCCAGTCCTCGCGAATCCGGCGGTGCAGCCATTCGGCGCAGGCTTCGGCGGTTTCGAGCGCCAGCGACTGAATGGCGTGGGATTTGACGTACTCGCCCGCCTGCTTGTAGGCCTCGGAGCGCTCACGCACGCCCTCCCCGGCGCCGACGACGAACAGGGCAATCGAGTCGCGCGTGCCGTTTTTCGCCGGCAGCACGTAGTCGGCCAGGCTCAGGCCGTCTTCGCGGCGCTGGCGGGGAAAGCGGAACTCGTGCGCGGGGCGTCCGTTGCCGCCCGGCTCAAATACGCGAACCGTGTTGCCCTCGCTCTCGACCTCGAAGAAGCGCCACACGGCGCGAACCTTCATAAAAGAGGCGGCTTCTTCCTTGACCTGCTCGATGATCTCGTTGAGTTCAAGAGCTTTGGGGTCGCGCTCGGCCAGGCGGCGCTCGAAATTGCCCTTGAAGCCCATGTGCTTGACGTAAAGCATCTGCGGGCTGATATAGCCCCAGATCTCGCCCAACTGCGGCACGTCGCGCGCGATACGCTCGAGATAGGGAGCCGCGTGGGGCGGCAGATCCAACCTCACCTTGGTGCTGCGCGTAGTCGATTCGGGGATTTCGACGGTCTCGACCGCGGCGGCTTCTTCCTCGACCGGGAGATGCTCCTGGACGACGGCGTCGCGCTCGGCCGGGTCCATCAGCCGGTTCATCAGGTTCAGGCCGGTCATGGCGTCTTTGGCGTAGCAGACCAGCTCGGAATAGGCGGGCGCGATGCGCCGGCGCGTGAAGCGGTCGCTCAGCGCCGCACCGCCCACCAGCATGGGAGCCGCAATGCCGGCCTCACGCAGGTCGCCCGCGGTAATCACCATCTGCTGCGCGCTTTTCACCAGCAGCCCCGAAAGCCCGATGGCGTCGGGCTTGTGCTCGCGATAGGCCTTGATCAAGTCCTCGGGCGGAACCTTGATGCCCAGGTTGACGACCGTGTAGCCGTTGTTGGTGAGAATGATGTCGACCAGGTTCTTGCCGATGTCGTGCACGTCGCCTTTGACGGTGGCGAGCATGATCTTGGCCTTGGCCGAATCCTCGCTGCGTTCCATGAACTGCTCGAGGTGCCCCACGGCGGCCTTCATCGCCTCGGCCGACTGCAGCACTTCGGCGACGATCAGCTCGTTGTTGTTGAACAGCCGGCCGACTTCCTTCATGCCCGCCATCAGCGGGCCGTTGATGATGTCGAGCGGCGCAACGCCGTCTTTGAGTTTCTGGTCGAGATCGGGGACCAGGCCTTCCTTGGTCCCTTCGATGATGTAGTTAGCCA
Organism: Terriglobia bacterium; assembly: GCA_963824095.1. Classification (GTDB taxonomy): domain Bacteria; phylum Acidobacteriota; class Terriglobia; order Bryobacterales; family UBA6623; genus JBBDWJ01. The sequence goes on from CAWGNS010000008.1 coordinate 1,470,893, forward strand.
ACCGCTCTTCAATCGGCAGGTCGGCGATCTTTTTCTTGACCCGCGCGGTGGCGTCGCGAAAGTGCTCGGCGACGCGGGCGATGTGGAACTGGTTGATGCGCGCCCGCTGCTCGCGCGTCTGCTGGCGGTGGTCGCGCGGCGCATCGTCGCCCTCGGGCGGATAGTTCCACAGCAGGTCTTCGGCGAGCTTTTTCTCTTCCTCGGGGATCGCCGCATAGCGTTCGAGCTTTTCGGCGTTGACGATGGCGAGATCGAGCCCGGCCCGCGTGGCGTGATAGAGAAAGACCGAGTTGACCACCTCGCGCGCCGCGCCCGGCATGCCGAAACTGACGTTGCTGACGCCGAGAATGGTCTTGGCGCCCGGCAGATTTTCCTTGACCAGCCGCACGCCCTCGATGGTTTCGACCGCGCTGCCGATGTAGTTCTCGTCGCCGGTGCCGCAGGGGAAAACCAGCGTGTCGAAGATCAGGTCCTCGGCGGGCAGGCCCCATTCCTCGATGCAATATTTGTAGGCGCGCTCGGCGACGGCGAGTTTGCGCTCGCGGGTGATCGCCTGGGCCTGCTGCTTGTCTTCGTCGATCGAGCCGATGACGATCGCCGCGCCGTAGCGTTTCACCAGCGGCAGTACGCGATGAAAGCGCTCCTCGCCGTCCTCGAAGTTGATCGAGTTGATGATGCTCTTGCCCAGGCAATAGGTCAACGCGCGCTCGACCGCCGCGGAGTTGGTCGTGTCGATCATCAGCGGCGCTTTGACCTTGTGGATGACCTTTTCGTAGAAGCGGTCGATGTCGGTCAGCTCGTCGCGGTCGGGATTTTCGAGGTTGATGTCGATGATCTGCGCGCCGTTGCGCACCTGCTTGCGGCCGATCTCGGCGGCTTCCTCGAATTTTTCTTCGGTGATCAGACGCTTGAAAGCGCGCGAGCCGACCTCGTTGGTGCGCTCGCCCACCAGCAGCGGACGATTGTCGTCGCTGGCCTCCACCAGCTCGATGCCGGTGTAGTAGCTGCGGCGGGGCCCGCGGTGGCGGCGGGGCTCGCGCCCCTCGACCATCTGCGCGATGGCGCGAATGTGCTCCTGGGTGGTGCCACAGCAACCGCCGACCAGGTTCAACCAGCCGTTCTTGGCGAATCGCTCCAGCGCGCTGGCCAGCGTCGTCGGCGTTTCCAGATAGTGGCCGTCCTCGTCGGGCAGGCCGGCATTGGGATAGCAGGAGACCCGCGTTTGCGCCATCTGGTGGATGGTGCGCAAATGGTCGGTCATGAACTCCGGCCCGGTGGCGCAGTTGAGCCCCAGCGACAGCAGTTGGATGTGCTCGAGCGAGGCCACCAGCGCATCGGCGGCCTGGCCGGCGAGCATTGTACCCATCGGCTCGATCGTTCCCGAAACCATCACCGGCACGCGGTAACCGAGCTCTTCGAAAACTTCCTGCATCCCGATCAGGCCGGCCTTCACGTTGCGGGTATCTTGCGCGGTTTCGAGCAGCAGAATGTCGGCGCCGCCCTCGACGAGGGCCTTGGCCTGGTCGTGGTAGTTCTGGCGCAACTGGTCGAAGCTGATGCCGCCGGTGACCGTGACGGTCTTGGTCGTCGGCCCCATCGAGCCGGCCACGAAGCGCGGCTTGCTGGTGGTCGAGAATTTCTCCGCGGCCTGGCGGGCGAGTTTCGCCGCTGTGTAGTTGATGTCGTAAGCCTTGGCGGCCAGCCCGAAATCCTTCAGGTCGCCGGCGGTGGCGTTGAACGAATTGCTCGAGATGATGTCGGAGCCCGCCTCGAGGTACGCCGCGTGAATATCCAGGATCACGTCGGGACGCGTCAGCACGAGGTGGTCGTTGCTGCCTTCGTATTCGGGGCCGCCGAAGTCCTCCGCGGTGAGCTGGCGTGCCTGGATCATGGTGCCCATGGCGCCGTCGAGCACCAGAATGCGTTCTTCCAAGGCCGCTTCCAGCAGTTGTGTACGATCTTCCCTACTCATAAATGTTTGCCCGGGGGGACACTCGGACCGATTCGCGCGGAAGGGTGGGGAAACGGATAGCCGCGCTCCGGGCGATCGGTTCGGCAGCCGCGCACTGCCTGCCTTTCCCTAGTTCTCTCATTATACGGGCGGCCCTGCGAAAACCGGCCCGATCTACGCCGGGTGACGCCGGGGGCGGGCTGAATGGCGTTTCTGCGGGCTTCAACGTGACGGCTCGACGGCCCCGAGGCGCGGGGTCGGCTTGGATCTGCTGGCAAACGGCAATAAGTTGTTGGCAGTGGAGGGGCGCGAACGCCCGGGATTCGAAAGGCGGCAGGTCCGGGAAGGCTACGGGTCTGGGCGACGCCGGTGTGGAAAAGCTGCGGGTCTGGGAATAGCCCGCCTAAGCTACGGGCGTCTTGGCCGATCGATAGGACCAGCGAGGGGCCAATGTGGGAATGGGCAGGCCGGAGCCCTGCCCCACTGGGTTAGGAACTGGCGGCTTGGGATTCGACTGGGGTTCCGTTTTCCGAGCCCAGGAATTTTTCGATGGCGTCGAGGATACCGTTGAGGAAGCGGGCCGATTCGTCGCCCGAGAAACGGCGGCCGACTTCGAGCGCCTCGTCGATGATCACCGCGGGGGCGGCGGTCTTTTCGAGCAGCTCGTATACGGCGAGGCGCAGGATGTTGCGGTCCACCGCCGACATGCGCTCCATGCGCCAGTGCTCGGCGTGCTTGCGGATCAGTTCGTCGATGGCCGGGCAGCGGCGTACGACGCCCTGCAGCAGCTTGTTCGCGAACGGGTCGTTGGATTCGCCCTGCCCGGCGCCCTCGGCGGCCAAGCCGCCCCAGTAGGCTTCCATCACTTCTTCGGGCGTGGCTCGGCTTTGCTCCCACTGAAAGATCATCTGCAAAGCTCGTTCGCGGGAGCGGCGTCGGGAGGCCATGATTATGCTTTCGGCCGCCCTTTGCGGCGTAATTCTTTGATGAGATTGGCCATTTCGATCGCCCCCATGGCGGCGTCGAAGCCTTTATTGCCCGACTTGGCGCCGGCGCGGTTGATGGCCTGATCCAGGGTGTTGCAGGTGAGAATGCCGTAGATGGTGGGCACCCCGGTCTCGCGGCCCACCGCCGCGACGCCCTTGGCCGACTCGGCGGCCACGTAGTCGAAATGCGGCGTCTCGCCGCGGATCACCGCGCCCAGACAAATCACAGCGTCATATCGGCCGCCGGAAGCCATTTCGCGCGCTGCCACGGGGATTTCGAGCGAACCGGGTACCTTGACCACGTCAATCGCCTCGGCGGCCGCTCCGTTGCGGCGCAACGCGTCGACGGCGCCCGCTAGCAGGCGCTCCGTGATGAAGCTGTTGAAACGGCTCACCACCAGGGCAAAGCGCAGTCCGGCGGCGCTCAACCCGCCTTCGATCAGCGCGTAAGATTGTTCGCTATTCTCCATCCGTCCCTCAGCGGCCCTTGAACTCGGCCTTGCGTTTTTCGAGGAAAGCGCGAGTGCCTTCGCGAAGGTCCTCGGTGGCACAGCTCAACCCGAACTGCGATGCTTCCCAGGAGAGGGCCGCATCGAGCGGCATCTCCAGGCCTCGTTGGACCGCCTGCAAGCACAACGCGACCGCCACCGGCCCGTTCCCTATTATTCTAGCGGCAAGCTGACGGGCGGACGGCAGCAGTTCCTCACGCGGCACTACGCGGTTGACCAGACCGATGCGTTGGGCCTCGTCGGCGGGGATCGGATCGCCGGTGAGCAGCATCTCGAGCGCGCGGCCCTTCCCCACCAGCCGCGGCAGGCGCTGCGTGCCCCCGTAGCCGGGAACGATCCCCAGCTTGACCTCGGGTTGGCCCAGTTTCGCGTTGTCGGAGGCGATCCGGATGTGGCAGGCCATCGCCAACTCCAGGCCGCCGCCCAGCGCGTAGCCGTTGATGGCGGCAATGACGGGCTTGGGCAGATTCTCGATCCGCGAAAAGACCTGCTGGCCGCGCAGCCCCCAGTCGCGGCCCTCGATCGCGCTCAACCCGGTGACCTGGTTGATGTCGGCGCCGGCGACGAAGGATTTCTCGCCCGCCCCGGTGAGAATTGCCGCCTTCACCGCCGGGTCCACCGCGATGTCTTGAAAGCAGGCGTCCAGGGCATCGATAGTCTCGCTATTGAGCGGGTTGAGCTTCTCGGGCCGGTTCACCGTCACCAGCGCGATGCCGTCTTGCAGTTCGTAGAGCAGATTGGCGTAGGACATGAGGTTCTGGGGCCGTTCGAGCCGGCGCCGGGGCCTGCTCCGCAGCGCTCGCCCGTCGAACGGTCCGCTAGACAGGCTTATACGCCACGCAGTCGATCTCGACCTTCACTCCAACGGCCGGCAAGGCCGCCTGGACCGTGGTGCGCGCCGGCTTGGCCTTGCCGAAGTATTCCTCGTAGACCGCGTTCATCTCGGCGAAGTTGCGCACGTCGGTGAGGAATACCGAGCACTTCACGACATCTTCGAGGCTGGCGCCGGCCGCCTCGAGAATGGAGCGGATGTTGTCCAGGGTGCGCCGGGTTTCCTCGGCCACCGTGCCAATGGCGAACTGGTTCGTCTTAGGATCGATGGCAGCCTGCCCGGAAACATAAATGAAATCGCCCGCCCGCACCGCGTGCGAGTAAGGCCCTCTCGGCTCTGGCGCCCCGGGGGCGGTAATTCGCTCCAACATAAACAACCTTTCTTTCTCAACGCTGCCCGAAGAACGGGTGCCGCCGGATCACCGCAGGCCCCACAGCCTGATCGCGGGATCGGCGCTGGCAGCGTCTACCTATTGTAATGATGCTGCCGGTCCCCTGGCCCGGTAGCACGCGCCCGAGGGCAGTCCCACCCGATTCGCGGCCCCCGCCGGATCACCCGCTAGCGGGACGCGCCGAGGGTCGAATCGCGCGGAGCCGCGCAATAAGCCGGCCCCTGCCGACTATTGTAGTTTGCCGCGGCCTTCGACCTTCCAGACTTCCTCGACGGACTCGCCGCGCACGCCATACACAGTCTCGTGCATGTTGACGGCAACGCAGACGTGGTTGGGGATGATACGGACGCGCTCGCCGATCTTGAGATCCCGCGAAACGCCTTCCAGATCGAGGTAGCCGTGCTCCTCGTTCATCTTGTGAAAGCGGGCTTCGGGCGCTTCGATGACCCGTCCGAAAGTGCCGGCGTCGGGCCCCGGCAGGCCGTCGGAAGTGAAGGTTTTCGAGCCGCCGTCGACCACGGCGTGTTTGGCGTGCGGCGTCGAGACCACGGTGGTCAGAATCGATACCGCACAATCGTCCCAGGTGCAGACGCCGGCCGCAACCTGCATGCGATCGTTGAAGACGTAGGTGCCAGGGCGGACTTCGTTCAGTCCGTCGATGGTGTGCGAGTAGTAGAGCGTCGGGCTCGATCCGCCGCTCATCACGCGCAGCGGCAGGCCGGCTTTCTGGAAATCGTCGCGAATCCGCACCACCGTCGCCCGCAGATCGTCGAGGAAGCCGGGGCCGTTTTCCGTGTTCGCCCAGAAATGCCCGGGGTAGAACTGCACGCCCTCCAGCCGCAAGCCCGGCATGCCGTCGATTTCCCGGGCCAGAGCGACCAGCGCCGGGCCCGGATCGAGACCGCAGCGATGCAGCCCCACGTCGGCTTCGGCGAGGACGCCCACCGTCAGGCCGGCCCGATCGGCGGCTTGCGAGAGGCCGCGCGCCGCTTCCACGCTGTCGAGCGCCACGGTAACGTTGGTCTTCTTGGCGACCTCGACCAGCCGGCGAAGCTTCGGCTCGCCCACGATCGGGTAAGCGATCAGCAGGTCGGGCGTGCCGCTCGCCAGCATCACTTCGGCTTCGGTGGTTTTCGCGACGGTAAGCCCGACGGCGCCCAGGTCGAGCTGCATGCGGCCGATAGCGGGGTTCTTGTGCGTCTTGGTGTGCGGACGCAGGCGCAGATCGTGCTGCGAACAATAGTCCGCCACGCGCCGCAGGTTGTTTTGCATGCGGTCGAGATCGATCAGCAGGGCCGGGGTATCGAGTTCCGATATTTTCATGGTGAAAAAGCTTGTGGAAGCGAACCTTTCGGGCGCATATCGGGCTGGGCCGCGATGCGCTGCACTCGGCAAGCGCGCCACGTCTCAAACCAACTCGCCGTCAGAAGACAGTAAAGCAGAAAACGTCGTCCGAGCCGTCGGGAGTGAGGCAATATTCGCCCCGCTCGAGACTTTCGTCGACACGGACCTTGAACAATCCTTTCGATAGAGGAAACACCGAGAGCGTGCGCGGCTCGGGATTCTTCTTGCGCTTCTTTTCGTTGAACGAGATTTCGCGGTGCCCGTCGCGCACCTCGAAGTCATAGAGCCGCAGTTGATTGGGATCCAGCTTCTCGCTCTGGAACACGAATTCGGGGCCGGCCAGCGGCGTGCGGGTGGGGGAAGTCACACCGGGTACGACGTAGGTGACCGTGTTGTTCTTGCGCTCCTCGGTGACCACCGTGTGCACGGTTTCGACCAGATTCCCCGCCTGCAGGATGTAGGGGATATCGGCTTTCGGCGGAGTGGGTTGCGACTCCGCGGCGAACGCCGGATGCGCCGCGGCGGTCAGCAGAACCACACAGATCGCCCACACGTTTTCTCGCCGCTGCAACATGAGCCTCCCTCCACAGAGCTTGTAGAGCATTGTACAAAGCGCGTTTGCATGCGGCCAACCCGTGGCGACCGATTGCGGCAATAAAGGCGGGGGAGGGGTCCAACGGCGCTTGCTAGACTGGAACCGAAAGGCTGCCCGGATCCTCGGCATGAGGATGCGCCGGGACCCGTGGAACTCTCGATCCTTCCGCTGTTTTGTCAGGAGCAGACATGGCACAGATCCGTTTCTACCAGAAACCCACCTGAACGAGCTGCCGCAAAGCAAGAAGTTTCTTGCTCGACCGCGGCGCCGAGCTCGAGCTGGTCGACCTCAACAAAGGGTTGAGCGTCAGTCAACTGGACGAGCTGATCGGCAGCCGCGACTATCTCCCGTTTTTGAACACCCGCAACGAGCTCTACCGCCAGCGCGGCATGAAGCAGAACCCGCCGGCGCGCGAGGAAGCGCTGCGTCTGATGTCCGAGCACCCCAACCTGATCAAGCGGCCGGTCGTCGTGAAGGGGAAAAAGATCGTGCTCGGCTTCGACGAGCCGGGGTTAGAGACAGTTTTGGGATGAACCACTCAGAGCCGCAAGCGTGAGCTTGCGCTGGGCGGCCCGGCGGCGGGCTGGAGCTTGCGAATTCCCGGCGGGGCCTGGGTGCAGAGCTCGGGCTTACGCCCGCGGCTCCGAGTGTCGCTTCGCACGGGTGACTCCGCCGGGATGGCTACACGTCGCACAGCGCGACGGCTTCGCGCAGCGAGGTCATCGGATCGCGCTTCGGGATGAATTCGTGGGCATAGTAGCCATCGAACCCCAAGTCGACGATGGCCTGCGCGATCGCCTTGTAATTCAGTTCCTGGGTGAGGTCGATCTCGTTGCGGCCCGGGTTGCCGCCGGTGTGGAAGTGGGCCAGATACTGGGCGTTGTCGCGGATGGTGCGGATCACATCGCCTTCCATGATCTGCATGTGATAGATGTCGTAGAGCAGCTTGAAGCGCGGCGAGTTGACCCGCTTGCACAGCTCGACCCCCCAGGCGGTCTTGTCGCACTGGTAGTCGGGGTGGTTCACCTTGCTGTTAAGCAGCTCCATCACGATGGTCACACCGAGGTCTTCGGCCTGCGCCTTGACCTTGTTGAGCAGCAGGGCGCAGTTTTCCCAACCCTCTTCGTCGGAGATATCGCGGCGATTCCCCGAAAAACAGATCATATTGGGCACGCCGTTCTCTTTCGCGGCAGGCAGCAGTTTGCGGAAATTGGCCTCGATGAGGCTGTGGTTGGCCTTCGTGTTGAGTCCGTCGGGGATGGGGTTGATGCCCATGCCGACCGCGCACAGCAGCCCGTGCTTCTTGACGACGGGCCATTCCTCTTCGGTGAGCAGTTCAACCGAAACGATGCCCATGTCCGCGGCGTTTTGGGCCAGGTCTTCGAGCGACATGTCCCGATAACACCATTTGCAAACGGACTGCTTCAGGCGGCCATTCTGCACCACTTTGCCCCCCTGCGTCGCTGCTTTGCTGGAGCCCGCGGCGGCGGATAGCGCCGCGGCGCCGGCGATTACCGAACGACGAGTGATTTGGTTCTTCTTGGATGCCATAATCGTTACCCTTCCGTCGGTTTTGATTGAGTCCCGCCTGTCATTGTACTGCGGCGGGCCCCGGTTTCAACCCCCGGCGGCGCCGTGCGGCGGCGCAACGGTGGGGTGCAGGGCGCCCCAGACCGCCACCGACGATCTCAAAACCCATACCCGCCGGCTTGGGCACGTTGGTATCCCCCGGGGCGGCAGGAGGGCGGCTCGTCGCCGAACGCCGCCTCATTCTCGAGCCGAGAATTTGCGGCCCGGGCAAGGCCTCGCGGACCTCTGGCGGCCCGCTCAACCGTGTAAGCTAACAGGGATATGACGCATGAGCAGATCGCCAGCGTCGTGGAAGGAATCCGCGAAAAGGTGCGCTCCCGCCACGAAAAGCGGGTGGCCGAGGTCCCGGATTTCGAGCTGCCCACGCTGGACCCGCTCGGTCATGCGCGGGACGCCGCGCTGGGCAAGTCGGCCGCCATCGGCACGCCCAATCCGCGGCCGCCGGGCCTGGTCAACAACGCCATTCAGGGCGTCAAAAAGACCGTGGCGCGGGCGCTGAACTGGTTCGTGCGCGACCAGGTCGATTTCAACCGCACCGTGATCGATTATATGGACCGCAATATCGAGGTCCAGATCGAGCAGAATTACAATCTGTTGCGGGTCGCCCGCGAGCTGGCCGCCATGCAAGCCCGCTGGGTCGAGGTCGACGACCTGGCGAAGCACTGGAACACTTGGCGGCCCGCCTGGGAGCAGAAGCTGACCCAGGCCGAAATCCGCTTTCTACAGGCGCTGCGCGACATCGAGGGCACCGCGCGCGATCGCGACGCCGCCTTCCGCGACAACGCGGCCCGCATGCACCAGGACTATCAGGAAGCCCTGCAACGCGCCGTGGAGCAGCTCCAGGGCAAGCTGTGGGACGACCTGGGCCGCCTCAAAGCCGAGCAGGAACATCTGATTCACACCGAGTTGCGGCTCATCCGGCGGCGAGCGGCCGAGGCGGCCGGGTCGGCGGAACCAGTCACCTCTGCCCTGGGTTCCGGCGGGCCATCCTCAACCGGGCAAGCCGCGATAGGGCCGGGTCCCAGCGCGGCGGCCAACGGCGGCGGATCCGGCGCATTTCCCCCTTCGTTCGACTACGCGCGGTTCGAAGAGCGTTTCCGGGGCGACGAAGCCTACGTTCGCGACGCGCAGCAGTTTTACCTGCCTCGTTTTCAGGCCTGCCGGCGGGTGCTCGACCTCGGCTGCGGGCGCGGCGAATTCCTGGAAGTGATTGGCAAAGCAGGGGTTATCTCCGCCGGCGTGGATATGGACGCCGACGCGGTGGCGGCCTGCCGCGACAAGGGCCTGCAGGTCGATCAGGGCGACCTGTTTGCGTACCTCGCCGGCCAGGACGATGCTTCCGTCGACGGCATCTTTTGCGCCCACGTCGTCGAGCACCTGCCTCCGCCGCGCGTGCCCGAGCTGGTCGCTTTGGCCGCCCAGAAGCTGGCTCCGGGCGGTCTGCTGGCGATCGAGACCCCCAACCCAGGCTGCCTGGCGATCTTTGCCGGCGATTTTTACCTCGACCCGACCCACCGCCGGCCGGTGCCCTCCAACCAGCTTCATTTCTACCTGGAGGAGGCCGGTTTCGTGGACCTGGAGGTTCATGAACTGCACCCCGCCGGGGACGTTTACCCGGAAATCGCGGCGCTGGACCAGTTGGAGCCGCTGCGCGGGTTTAGGCGTAAGTTCTTCGGAGGATTGAACTACGCCATCCTCGGGCGGAAGTGGAAGGGCTGATGGAGTTCACCGGAGAGCGGGTTATCCCCGGCCAGACCGATCCCGACCTGCTGAACGAGCATCTCGCCCGATACGCCTTCGCCGAGCGGCTGGTGGGGTCCAAGCGCGTTCTCGACGCGGGCTGCGGCGTCCCCTATGGGGCGGCCTTTCTGGCCCGCTCCGCCGCCCAGGTTTTCGCGCTCGACTTTTCCTACGAGCCGCTGCACGAGGGGCGCGCCGAATACCCGGGAAACGTCGCCTATCTGCAGGGGGATTGCTCGCGCATTCCGCTGGCCGACGCTTCGGTCGAGGTGGTGGTGGCGTTCGAGGTCATCGAGCACCTCGAAAACTGGCGCGGCCTGCTGGAGGAAGCCCGGCGGGTGCTTACGCCCAGCGGCCAGTTCGTGGTCTCCACCCCCAACCGGCTCTACTACGGCGAATCGCGCGATACTCCTAACCTGTTCCATGTGCACGAGTTCGACTACGAGGAGTTCCAGGCCGAGCTGGCCCAGGTGTTCCCCCACAGCGCCCTGTTTTTGCAGAACCACACCGACGCGATCGCCTTTACGCCGCTCGACACGCGGGGCGTGAAGATTCGCCTCGAGCATGGCGAAACGCGCCCGGCCGAAGCGCATTTTTTCCTGGCGGTCTGCTCGCAACAGCCGCTCTATGGGTCGCCGGCGTTTATCTATATCCCGCAGACCGGCAACGTGTTGCGCGACCGCGAGCACCATATCGATCTGCTCGAGGGCGAACTCCAGAAAAAGACGAGCTGGCTGGAGCAAACGGCGGCGGAGCTCGAAAAGCTATCCCAGATCAACAAGAGCGAGCAGGAAAAGGCCCAGCAGGCGATCGACGCGCTGGAGCGGGAAAACGAAAGAAAGACCAAGTGGGCCGAGGATCTCGAGGCAAAGCTCGCCGAGCGCACCAAGTGGTCGCTGCAACTCGAGGCCGAGAACAAGGAAGTCGTCGCCAACTACCGCCGGCTGGAAGACGAGCACAGCAGGGCCCAGGCGGAACTGAAGAAATGCGTGGAACTGCTCGACCGGGCCGAGCAGACCGTGGTTGAGCGCACAGAATGGGCGCAGCGGCTGACACGCGACCTGGAAGCGCTCTATGCCTCCCCAGCATACCGATTCGGGCGCCGGCTGGGGCTGGCGCCGAGTCCGCCGCCGGCTGGCGGAAACTCCGGCTCGGGCGGGCGTAAGGGCTGATTTTCCAAGCGCTTGGGCGCGGTCTCGGCCACGCCCACCCAGAACGCCGAACGGAGCTTCCGCGCGTCAGGTGATCGCCGGCATTTCGCCCGGCGCTTCCGCCGCCTGGCTGCCATCGGGATCCGGCGGCTGGCGTTCGCGCCACCAGGACGCCAGTGTGGAGCCGGAGATATTCATCCAGGTGCCGAAAATGTTGGGGGCGAGCGCGGCGTCGGCGCTATGCAACACGTTGATCGCCAGGCCGGTTCCCATGCCGCCATTCTGCATGCCGACTTCGAAGGCCACGGTGCGGCAGTCGGTTTCCGACAGGCCGACCCCGCGGGCCCCCCAATAGCCCAGCAGGTAGCCGACGGCGTTGTGCACCATCGCCGCCCCAATCAGCGCGAACCCCATCGTGAGCAGCTTGTCGCGGGCATTGGCGGTGATGATTGCGATGATGTAGCAGATCGCCGCCATCGAGACGATCGGCAGCGCCCGGTCGAGCCAGGCGTGCTTGCCGTGCAGGATCCAGTTGAACAGCAGCCCGCCGACGATCGGCACGATGACCATCCAGACGATCTCGATCATCATTTGCCAGAAGTTGATGGGCACTAGCCTTCCAGCGAGCAGTTGCATCGCGGTCGGGGTTAGCACCGGCGCCATCAGCGTCGAGCAAGCCGTCATGGTCACCGACAGCGCCACGTTGCCGCGGGCCAGATAGGCCATGACGTTCGAGGCGACGCCGCCCGAGCAGGAGCCGATCAGGATCACCCCGGCGGCGACTTCCGGCGGAAACCCGAAGGCGTTGGCGATCGCCCAGCCGGTCAGCGGCATCACCGTGAATTGCAGGAAAATGCCGACCCCGACGGCTTTGGGCATGCGCAGCGCGCGCAGAAAGTCGCCGACGCTGAGGCTCGTCCCCATGCCGAACATGATGATCTGGATCAGCGGAACGATCAGGTTGGTCAGCTTGTAGTCGCCGTAATAAAGAAACCACGACGGGTAGAACATCGCGGCGGCGACGAAGGCGAATACCCAGAACGTAAAGGTGAAGGTCTTGAGCTTGTTGTGCCCGGAAAAGTAGGTGGCCAGCGCGCCGAGCAGGACGACGAGCGCCGCGTCCACGAGGCTGGGCAGGCCCGCGAAATACCCGACCAAAGCGGCTGCCAGCGCCAGCGCGGAGAGCGCCAGCATGATTCGATGGAAGAGCCCTCCACGGGGCTGGGATGTGTTTGCTGCCATACGTGGGTAGCCGGTCCAATCGATCCGTACCAGGACGGATTGCCGCTCCTTCCGCGAACGAGGGGATGTCGAGGGAGAACTCGGGGCGTTAGTGTAACCCAGTTCTCAATAAGGGCCTAGGGTGGTAAGCTAGTAAGGCCCAAATGGCCTAGGCCGCCAGGTGGATTGTCCCCGCGGCATCGTAACACACCCCAGCGCCGTTTCGGCGGGCTACGAGCGATGCTTTCCTTCCGGTATTGGTTCGTTGTCGGCATCATTCTGCTGGCCGGTTGCGGCGGCAGGTCGAAAGTCATCAGCACCCTTCCCGCGCCCACCCCGGCCCGCCTGGGCGGCGTCGAGGAGGGCATGGCGAGTTGGTACGGCAACCCCTACCACGGCCGGCGCACCAGCAACGGCGAGATCTATGACATGGATCAGCTCACCGCCGCCCACCTCAGTCTGCCGTTCGACACCTGGGTGCGGGTCACCAACCTCGAAAACGGGCGCTCGGTGGACGTGCGCATCAACGACCGCGGCCCCTTCCTCAAGAACCGTGTGATCGACCTCTCGCGAGAGGCCGCCCGGGAAATCGGGATGATCGGGCCGGGGACGGCGCGCGTGCGCGTCCAGGTGGTCGGCGTGCCGGGCAAGCCGTACGAGCCGGAAGACGGCCGGCAGGTCGCGCAAACGGCCGCCCCGACGCAGGTTTTGTATTCGCCCTCGGGCACGCCACTGGGAGTGGGGGACTCGTCCTCGCCCTCGGAAATTGCATCGGCCGGCGACACCGGCGCGCATGCCTGCCCCGGCGGACCGTATTTCGCGGTGCAGGTGGGGTCGTTCCGCGAAATCGAAAATGCGGAGCGGATGCGCGGCAAGATGCAGGAACTCTACGGCGTGGCGCGGCTCATCGAGGTGGATAACAGCCAGGGAGCCCTCTACCGCGTGGTCGTCGGGCAAGCCGGCGACGGGGCCGCGGCCCAGCGGCTGCTGGAACACCTGAGCCACGACCGTTTTGACGGCTACGTGACGCGCGTGGATTCCGGATCGCAGTGTCTTTAGGGGCGGTCTATGGTTTGGTCTCAGGTGGCGCGGGCTAGCTGCCGTTCTCACGCGGGGCATTCCCTGGAATCCCGGAGACATTTCCCTGGAGTTGCCGCCGTCCGATCCCGGAATATCTTCTATAATTGAAAAGCCTTCACTTTTATTCGCGTGCAACAGCAATCGCTGTTCGACGACACGTTGCCGAACTTCGGCCTGGCGGGTAGCTCGCCGGAGATGCAGCGTGTCCTGCGGACCATCCGTAAACTCAAGACGAACACCGCACCGGTTCTGATCACCGGCGAAAGCGGCGTGGGCAAAGAACTGGTCGCGCGCGCGGTGCACCGCGTCTCTCCCCTGGCGCGGGCCGTGTTCCTGCCGGTCAACGCCTCGTCGCTGTCGGAAACCCTGGTCGAGACCGAGTTGTTCGGGCACGTCAAGGGGGCGTTCACCGGCGCGACGCACGACAAGAAAGGACTGGTGCAGGCCGCCGACGGGGGCACGCTGTTTCTGGACGAGATCGGCGAACTAGGCGCGAGCGTGCAGGCCCGGCTTGCTGCGGCTGTTGCAGGAGCAGGAAATCCGGCCGGTGGGTTCGACCAAGCCGGTCCGCGTCAGCGTGCGGGTCGTGGCCGCCACCAACCGCGACCTGCGCGCCTCAATCGCCGCCGGCGAGTTCCGCCGCGACCTCTACCATCGGCTCAACGTCATCCACCTGTCGGTGCCGGCGCTGCGCGACCGCAAAAGCGATATTCCGACGCTGGTGGAGCACTTTCTTCACAAGCACGCCCGCACGCCGGCAACTCTTTCACCGCTGGTGATGCAGCGCTTTCTGGACTACCCCTGGCCGGGCAACGTGCGCGAGCTGGAAAACACGCTGCAATACATGCTGGCGGTCGCCTCCGATCGCGTGCTACGCGCCGAGAATTTGCCGACGAATCTCCGCCATGGTCCGGCTACCGAAGGGCTGCCGGCCCTCGACAGCGAGGAGCCTCCGACGTTGGCCGACGTCGAACGCCGGCACATCCTGGCGGTACTCGACTACACGCGGGGCGACATGACCGTGGCGGCGCACATCCTGGGTATCGGCAAAACGACGCTTTATCGCAAGTTGAAACTGTATGCGCAGGGCCGGGAGTCGGCCTCCCCCAGGCGCGACGGCCGCTTTGGCACGGCGGCCCATGCTTGAAGGCCCCGGGCCAATCGGTCATCCTTGGGAAGTGCCGCTCGATCTAGCCGCCGAACAGGCCGAAGCCCTCGCCACCACTCTGCTCGAAACCATCCGGAAAACCGGAGAGGCGCCCGCGGAGTCGCTCGCGCGGCTTTGCGCGCTGGCGACCGCCGACGACCCGGCGGCGGCGCAAGCCGGATCCCTGGCGCTGTTCCGCAACATCGTTGAACCTTTCGGCGACAGCTTCGAGCCGGCGATGGACGCCTTGTACGTGCGCTTTTTTTGCGGCGTGATCGATTATTGCCGCCGCCAACCTTCCTTCGATGCCTTCGACAGCCAGTTGCGTGACTTCGGGCTGCAAACGCCGCAGCAGGTGATCGAGCGGGCGGCGCGCGTCCGCAATACCCCGGAGAGCCTGCCTCTTTCGACTGCCGAGCGAGAGCGGGTAAAGGCGGTGCTGGTGCCTTCGCGCGTGACCTTGGGCGCCGATGTGGCCGTCAGCAGCGTGATCCTTAGCCGCATGAAGAGCGTGTTTCCGAACGCGCGTTTGCTGTTGCTGGGAAGCGCCAAAGCCGGGTCGCTGTTCGCCTCCGACCCGCGCATTGAGCTTGTCGAAACAGCCTACGCGCGCGGTGGGACGCTTCGCGAGCGCCTGGAAGCCTGGGTGGCGTTGTGCGGCTCGGTGGCGAAACGCCTGGAAGGCGTGCCAGCGGACGAGTACGCGATCGTCGATCCCGATTCGCGGCTCACCCAGTTGGGCCTGCTGCCGTTGGCAGCCAACGACGCGCGGTACTCCTTTTTCGAGAGCCGCTCGTATGCGGTCGCCGAAGCAAGGCCGCTAGGCCGGCTGACCGGCTGCTGGCTCGCCGACAGGTTCGGCGCGGCCGGCACGGCGGCGGAATCCGACGATCATCGCGAATACCCCTACGTGGCGCTGCCCGCCACCGACATGGGGTTGGGCAAGACCCTGAAAGCCAACCTGCCTGGCCGCCTGGCAGCGGTGAATCTCGGCGTCGGCGGAAGCGCCGGCAAGCGCGTCGAAAATCCCTTCGAAGCGGAACTGCTGCGGGCGTTGCTGTATGCCGGCTACACCGTCGTTCTCGACCGCGGAGCGGGCGGCGAAGAGCTGGAGCGCACCGGGCGCCTGATCGCCTTGCTGGAGAGCCAGGGCAAGACCATCCGCCGCGTGTTGCCGGAGGGGAATAGCGCGCCGGCCGCCGATGTGTACGTCTGGGAAGGCAGCCTGAGCGGGTTCGGCGGCCTGGTTGCGGCGGCCGATCTCTATTGCGGATACGACTCCGCCGGCGGGCATCTCGCCGCGGCGCTGGGCGTGCCGGTGATCGACGTTTTTACGGGTGCCACGCCCGCGCGTTTCCGCGAACGCTGGAAGCCTTGGGGCAAGCGGCCGGTCCGCATCCTCACGGCCCGGCCGACGGCGCCCGGCGAAGCGCTGCAGCAGTTTCAGACGACGTTGCGGGAGCAAACCCGGTGATCTTCGCGCTCGACGCGAGCTACAGCCTCGGGCGCGAACCCTCCGGCGTCGCCGTTTACTGCGGTCGCATCGTCGAAGCGCTGGCGCGCGCCGCCCCCGACGACCGCTTCCTGCTCTGCTATCGCGCCAACCGCTTTTTTCGGACGCTGCGCGCGCCGCTGCCGGCAGCCAATTGCTCGCGCCGGCTGATGGAGGAGTTCCCTCCCTTTCGGCCGCCGCGCCGGGCGGCGCTGTTTCATGGGCTGAACCAACGCCTGCCGCGGACTGCGCTACACCGCGCGGTGACCACGTTCCACGATCTGTTCGTGATGAGCGGCGACTACTCGACGGCCGAATTTCGACGGCGCTTCACGGATCTGGCTCGCGACGCCGCCCGCCGTTCCGACCACATCGTCGCGATTTCGCAATTCACCGCCGGACAGATCGTCCAGCATCTGGACGTTCCCGCCGATCGCATCAGCGTGGTTCATCACGGGATGGACCCGGTTCCCCAGATTGCGCCCGACGCGCTGCAGGCCTTCCGGCGCACGCTCGACCTCGAGCAGCCGTTCGTGCTCCATGTGGGGGCGATTCAAAAGCGCAAGAACGTAACGCGGCTGGTGGAGGCGTTCGAGGGACTGGGCGAAGGCTACCGGCTGGTGCTGGCCGGCGCGGCGGGCTACGGCGCGCGCGCGATCCTCGAGCGGATCGAAAACAGCCCGGCGGGGCCGCGCATTCGCGTGCTCGGCTACCGCTCGCGCGCCGAACTGGATCAGCTCTACCGCACGGCCGCCGTGCTGGCCTTTCCGTCGCTCGAAGAAGGGTTCGGGATTCCGGTGCTGGAAGCGATGTCGGCAGGGCTGCCGGTCGTCACCTCGAACGGCTCGGCGGTACGGGAGGTCGCCGCCGACGCCGCGCTGCTGGTCGACCCACTGGATGTGGACGGCCTGCGCGACGCAATGCAAACCGCGCTGGAGGATCCAGCGGTCCGCGAACGTCTGATAGCGGCGGGTCTCCGCCGGGCCACAGGGTTTAGCTGGCATCGCGCCGCCCGGGAGACGCTGGCAGTCTATCGGAAGATCGCCTGAGTCGATTGCCTCATCTTGGTCGGCGATCTAGTGGGGCAGGGCTCCGGCCTGCCCAAACAACCCGGCCCAAGCTCCAAAGCCCCCGATTCTGTGTGAGAGACGCGGGCTGGCCGAGCGCAGCCAACCCCAAGAACGAACTCAATCCCCCGGAACACTCAGATCCGCCTGCTTGGCCGGGGCCGTGGCACTATTCTGCCAAACACGCCGGCACCAGATGGCGAAATCGTCCATCAGGCTGTAGTAGGTCGGCAGCACGATCAGGGTAAGTACGGTGGATGCCATCAGGCCGCCCATCACGGTGCGCGCCATCGGGAAATACTTCATGTCGAAGAAGCCCTGGTCGCCGAACGCCAGCGGAATCAGCCCCACCACCGTCGTCGCCGCCGTCATCACGATCGGCCGCAGTCGCTCGCGGCAGCCTTCGCGAATGGCGTCAGGGCGGCTCATGCCCCTGCGTCGCAGGTTGTTGATGTGGTCGACCAGCACGATGCCGTTGTTGACCACGATGCCGATCAATACCAGCGACCCGATCCAGGCCATGGGGTTGAACGGCGAGCGCGTCACCCATAGGAACAGTGCCACGCCGACCACGGCGAACGGCAGCGAGAACATGATCGCGAAGGGGTGCGCCAGCGATTCAAACAACGACGCCATTACGAAATAGACCATGAACAGCGCCAGCAGGATGTTGAAAACGAACTCCTTATTTTCCTGCTGCTGGCGCTGCGTCCAGAAGCCGAACGACCAGCCGTAGCCTTGCGGATAAGCGTAGTTGTTGAGCACGTCGGTGAAGATCTTTTGGCCCTCTTCGCGTTTGTCTCCGGTATAGACGGCGTTGACGTAGGTGAAGCTGCGGCGGTCTTCGCGCTGGATGCGGGCGGGAATCTTTTCGATGGCGAAGTGGGCCACCTGGCGGAGCTCGATGGGCTCGCCTCCCGGACCGGCGCCGACGACGATCGATTCCAGGTCGTTGAGGTTCTGCAGATCGTCCGGATTCATGCGAACCCACATCTCGACCTCGCCGTCGGGGGTACGAAAGCCGCGTACCTGGCGCGCGCGGACGACGATGCCGAGCACGCCCGAGACGGTTTCGGGCGAGATGTTGTACTTGCGAGCCAAGGCCCGATTCAACCGGATCTGCACTTCCTCCTGGGCCTGGTCCAGCTCCGTGAAAACCTCGGAAAAGTCCGGCTGTTTCAACAGCCGCTGTTTGAGTTCGTTGCCGATGCGGGTCAACTCGCGGGAGTCGTCGCCATAGATATTGGCCGAGATGAAGCTCTGGTTCTGGGCCCCTTCCTGCATGCCGGGCTTGATCTTGGCCCCGGGGATCACCGGCAGGCCGTCGGCAATCCGCTTGCGAATGTCGGGCATGTCGTCGAGGGACATGTGTTCGGTATCGAAATAGACCTGCGTCCACGCATTGTTGTTGCCGTAGCGGCTCATGTAGTTCTTGATCCGCAGCCGGTCTTTGTTTTTCCCGAGAAACTCCTCGACCGGGTCGACATAGTCGCGCTCGATCTTGGCGTAATGGTAGTTTTCGGAAAACTCGTAGCTGATGCGCAGGCCGTCCATTTCTTCGGCATCGGGCGTGTTGTCGGGGACGTGGTTGATGAGCAGCCAGACCGATCCGCCGATCATCAGCGGCACCAGCAACAGACCCACCGCGAAGCGGTGGCGCAGCGGCCAATCCACCATGCGCAGGTAGGTTTCGTAGACCCAGCCCTGCTGAAAACCACGGGGCGCGGCGACATGCGAACGGCGCGTGATGGCCCGGCCCGCCCGCAGAATCCAGGGCGCGAACCAGCCCGACAGCTTCTGCTGCCAGGGCGAACGCTTGCTGACGTCGACGTCGAGGAAGCGCGCGATAGCAACCGGAATCAGCGTCAGAGAGATAAACAGCGAGCAGAGCAGCGCCAGGATGATCGAACGGCCGGCGTGGCCCAGCCAGATCGAAAAGCTCGTATTGGCGCCGAACACCAGCGGCACGAAAATGATGATCGAGGTCAGCGTGGCGGCGACCACCGCCGTGGTCACTTCCGAGGTTCCATTGCGCGCCGCTTCCTCGCGTTCCTGGCCTTTCTCGAGCTTCTGATAGATCGACTCGAGCACGACCACGGCGTTATCCACCAGCATGCCCGTGGCCAGCATCAGGCCCATCATCGACAGCATGTTGAGGGTGTTTCCGGTGAGGTAGAGGAAGCCGATCGCCGAGACGATCGAGAATGGGATGGCCAGGCCGATCATCAGCGACGCGCCGATGCGCCTCAGAAACAGGAACAGCACCGCGACGGCCAGAACGGCGCCCACCGTTCCGGCGTTGAGCAGGCCGCTGAGCCCGCGGGTGATCTCCTTGCCGGCGTCGTGCCAGACGTGCATCTCAATGCCTTCGAGCGCCGGGTCCTGCTTGAAGCCGTCGATGACGTCGTGCACGCGCCGCACGGTCTCCACCGTGTTCGCTTCCGAGGTCTTGCGAATGCTGATGCCGATGGAGTACGCACCGTTGAGGTGCTGGCCCGAGTTCATCACGGGGTTGTCGAAGTCGACGTCGGCGACGTCGCTCAGCAGCAGGCCGCTGTCGTTCACCGGGAAATTCGCGACATCGTCGACGGAGCTGATGACGCCACGCGAGACCGCCCCGTAGCGCAGGTCGGATTCGTCCACACGTCCCAGCGAGACGTTCATGTTGGCGGCGTCGAGCCGCTGGAAGAGCTTGCCGACGTCGACCCGGTAGCGCTTGAGATCGTCCAGGCGAAGGTAGATATCGAGCTGCTGCCGCTGCACGCCCCATAGCTCGACCTCGCCCACTCCCGGGACGCGCTCGATCGGCTTTTTGATCTTCACGTCGAGGAAGTCGTAGGCGTTGCGCAGGTCGCGCTTGGCCGAGATGGTCGCCTCCAGGATCGGAATATCCTCGGTCGAGAAATTCATGATCTGGATGCGGTTGACGTCTTCGGGAAGGTCGGCCCGCGCCCGCTCGAGCTTCTCGCGCAGCTCGCCGCGCAACATGTCGATCTCCTGGCCCCAATTGAAAAAGATCTGGACCTGCGAGTTGTCGTCGCCCGAAAACGAGCTCATGCGCTGAATGCCGGGAATCGTGCTGATCACTTCCTCGACCGGCTTGGTGATCGATTCCAGAATCTGCTCGGGCGTGGCGTTGGGATAAGGGATGGAAACGAACAAGCCGGGGAAGCTGATGCTGGGCAGCATCACCAGCGGGATTTTCCAGATCGAGATCAGACCCATGACCACGATGGAGACGGCCACCATGGTGATCGTGACGGGCTTGCGGACCGAGAAAGCCGCCAGGCGCGCACCGGCGTCGCCCTTCGCGTCAACGGAGTCGTTTCTTTCTTCGTTGTCCATGAGTTTGCCCCGCCCAGCCTTCTGGATTTTCAACGCCAGGGAGCCGGCCTTCAGTCGGCGCCCTGCCAGCTTTCACCCAAAGCCGGTTCGCCGCCTTTTTCGTCCAGTGCCGGAAGGGCGTCGGCGGTCACGCGCACCTTGCGGTCCAACAACTCATACATCACCGGAATCAGCACCAGCGTCAACAGGGTCGAAAAGATCAACCCGCCCATCACCGAAATCGCCATCGGAGCACGCACCTCGGCGCCCTCTCCCCAGCCGAACGACATCGGCAGCAGGCCGAGCACGGTGGTCAAGGTCGTCATGACGATGGGCCGCAGCCGCACGCGGCCGGCCTCGACCAGCGCCTCGCGCTTGGGCATGCCCTGATCGCGAAGCTGGTTGGCGTAGTCGACCAGCACGATGGCATTGTTGACGACGATGCCGGCCAGCACGATCACGCCGAGCAGAACCACCACGCTGACGGTGGTGCCGGTGAGGCCGAGCGCAAACACCACGCCGACCAGCGCCAGCGGCACCGTGAACAGAATGATGAAGGGATGCACCAGCGACTCGAACTGCGACGCCATCACCAGGTAGACCAGAAAAATCGCCAGACTCAGGGCGAACATCAGGCTGCGGTAGGAAGTTGCGATTTCCTCGTTTTGGCCCCCCAGCCCGACCGTCACATCGGCCGGCAGCTCGGGCCGCAGACGCGCCAGGCCCGCGCGGATGTCCTCGGAAACGCTGTTGAGATCCCGCCCGGTGAGGTTGGCTGAGACGACCGCGGCGCGTTGCGAGCGGATGCGATGGATTTCGCCGGGCCCGCGCGAGATGGTGACGTCGGCGATTTGACCCAGCCGGATCGGCCGGAAATCCTGCGGCGTCTGCTGCTGGGCGGCCGTCTGCCCCGTGTTCTGTTGCGTGCCGCTCTGCTGCGCCGGGCTGGACTGCCCGGTGTTTTGCGTCCCGCCGCCGCCGGTTTGGCCCGTCTGCGCGGTGCCGTTGTTCTGCGTGCCGCTGAAAGTGGTCTGATTGGCCCCGCCGCGCGGCGCGTTGACGACCAGATCGCGCAGGTCGGCGATCGACGAGCGGTCTTTCTCCTCGGCGCGCACCAGGATGTCGATCTGGCGGTCGCCTTCGCGGTAGCGCGAGGCGACGTCGCCGCGGATCTTGTTGCGCAGCAGTTGCGCCACCTGGCTCTCGTCAAGCCCGTAGCGCGCCAGCCGCTCACGGTCGAAGCGCACCTGCACCTCCGGGTTGCCCAACTCGGCGGTGGTCTGAATATCGCTCAAGCCCTCAATTTTCCCGAGCATCTGCTTGACCTTGTCGGCCACGACGCGCTGCTCACCCAGGTCGAAGGCGTAGATCTCGACCTCCACGGGCGTCTTGAAGCTGAACAGGGTTGGCCGGCTGAAGGTATGCTTGACCTCGGGGTAGCGATTCAGCAAACCGCGCACCGCATCGATGGCGTGCTGCTCGGCGACGCGGTCGCGGCGGTCCTTCATCACCACGTAAAGCTGCGCGAAGTTCTCTTCCAACGTACCGCTCGCAAACTGGCTGCTCTGGCTGCCGCCGACGCTCGAGAACACGGTCTGGATGGCCGCTATCTTGGCGGCCTCGGTTTCGACGGTGCGGACGACCGCGTCGGTGCGCTGGATCGGCGTGCCCTCGGGCATTTCGATCTCGAACGAAAACTCGCCCTGTGTCAGCGGCGGAATCAGCTCGCCGCCCAACTGCGTGGAGATCAGGGCGGCCAGCACCACCGAAGCCACCACGATCAGCCCGACCATCCCCTTGTTGTCGAGGGCTTTGACGATCAGCCGCGGGTAGGCCTCGTTGACGCCGGTGAACCAGCGGTCGAAGGCGTTCAACAACGGATTGAGCGGCAGCATCAGGATCCGCCCCAAGCCACGCAGCAGGCGGCGCAGGTCGGTCAACAGGGTGCGCGCCAGGTCGCGGAACAGGAAACGGCCGAATCGCGAGGCGAGGGTCTGGGCGCGCCACAGCGCTTTTCCGGCAGTAGTGTGGGGGGCTTCGGCCGCTCCGGCGGCGGTGCCGCCCTCGGGCTCGGGAGCCACGGGGCGCACGCTCACCGCCAACGCCACCGGGATCAGCGTCAGCGCCACCAGCAGCGAAGCCAGCAGCGAGTAGGTGATCGTCAACGCCTGGTCGGTGAACAACTGGCCGGCGATGCCTTCGACAAACACCAGCGGCAGAAACACGGCCACCGTGGTCAGCGTCGAGGCCATCACCGCGACGCCCACTTCGGTGGTGCCGCGATAGACCTCCTCGCGCAGGCTGGCGTGTTTGCCCCGATGGCGGTGCACCGACTCCAACACAACGATGGAGTTATCCACCAGCATGCCGACGCCCAGCGCCACACCGCCCAGCGACATGATGTTGAGGCTGATGCCGGTCTGATACATCGCCGCGAACGTGGCCATGATCGAAATCGGGATCGACAGGCCGATGATCACCGTGCTGCGCAAATCGCGTAAGAACAGGAACAGCACCAGGGTGGCCAGCAGGCCTCCCATCCAGGCCGCCGATAGCACGTTCTCGACGCTCTCGGAGATGAAATCGGCCTGGTTGAACACGACGTTGTAGGCGACCCCCTGCGGGAAAGTCTTCTCCTTGGTGAGGGCGTCGAGGCGCGCTTTCACAGCCTTTGCCACCGTCACCGTGTTGGCGTCGCCCTCTTTATAGATGGCGATCTCGACGCTTTCCTTGCCGTTGTAGCGAGCGATAACGCCACGGTCTTTGACGCCCTGCCACACCTCGGCGACATCGCCGAGCACCACCTTGCGGCCATCCTGGTCGCGAATGATGATGTTGCGGATCTCATCGACCGAGGTGAACTGGTTGAGCATGCGCACCAGGTAGTTGGCGTCGAGGTCGTAGAGACTACCGCTGGCCTGGTTGAGGTTTTCCGCCCGCAGGATGTTGGTGACTTCGCTGATCGGGATGCCCAGCTCGGCCAGGCGCTTTTCGTCGATCTCGATGCGGATCTGCTCTTCGCGCCCGCCGGCGACCTTGATCGCCGCCACGCCATCGGTGGCTTCCAGCCGCTTCTTGAGGTCTTCTTCGGCGATGTAGCGCAGCCGCGTCAATCCCATGTCGCCCGAGAGCTGCACGCGCATGATCGGGTCGTAGGAGGGGTCGAAGCGCAGGATCACGGGCTTGCCGGCGTCGCGCGGCAGCTCGATCAGGTCGAGCTTCTCGCGCACGTCGATGCTCGCCATGTCCATGTTGGTGTCCCAGGTGAACTCGAGCAGCACTTCGCTTTGCCCGGGACGCGAGATCGAACTCAGCCGGGTGAGACCCGACACCACGCCGACACCTTCCTCGACCGGCCGCGTGATCAGCGACTCGATCTCTTCGGGCGCGGCGTCTTCGTAATCGGTCTGAATCGTCAGCGAGGGGTAGGAAATATCGGGCAGCAGGTTGAGAGGCAGGCGGCCCAGAGAGACGATTCCGAACAGCCCGACCGCCACCACAAACATGGAAATCGTCACGGGACGGCGAATCGCGAATCGGGTGATGTTCATATGGATGGACTCGCCGGCGGCGCCGGCGGCGTTCCTCGTGGTGCCAGAAGAGTTCGCGGCAAAGCCAACCGCCCGCGGCCCGGAAGAAGCCGGTTCCGCGAAGCGGCCTCAATTTCGGGATCGGCGCTCCCCGGCCGCCGTCGCGCGGCTCGCCCCTTCGAGCAAACCGCTAGGCGGCGCCGCCTTGCACTTCTTTGATCTTCGAGCCTTCTTTGAGGCTGCCCTGGCCGGCCACGACGACGTTCTCCCCGAGGTTGACACCTTCGAGGATCTCCACCGCGCCGCCGGATTCGTAGCCGAGCTTGACCTCGCGCCGTTTCGCCTGCGTGCCGTCGGCGACGAAGACGAAGGTCTGGCCGTCCTGCTGCACGAGCGCGCGCTTGGGGATCAGGGTCGTCTTCTCGCGGGAGTCGGTCTCGATATCCACACGCACAAAAGCGCCGGGTTTGAACAGGCGGCTGGGAGGCTGCATGGAAATAGTGACCTTGACCGTGCCGGTCGAGTTGTCGACCACGGGGCTGATCCGCAACACGTCGCCGGGCGCGTGCTCATTGCCGGCGCCCAGCGAGACGTCCGTCTTCTGGCCCGGGCGCACGCGCCGCGCATCCCGCTCAGAGAGGTGCACGTCGGCCTCCAGGGGCGAAAACGCGCCCAGCCGGAACAGCGGATCGAGGTTGCGCACGGTCTGGCCCAGCTCGACTTTCCGCTCAGTGATGTAGCCGGCGAACGGCGCCACCACCTGGGTCTGCGACAGGTCGTATTTCACCTGCGCCAACTGCGCCTCCAGCTCCTCGACGTGATGCATGAACTCCTTCTGCTCCGACGCCGCCACTTCCTGGTCGTGCTGCAGTTCGGCAACCTGGTAGCGCAGATCGTCCACTTCCTTCTCGCTGACCAGCCCTTCGGCGAACGCCTTCTCGTTGCGCTCCACCTCGGCTTTGGTGTTTTCGATCTGGGTGACGGTCTTCTCGGTGCGGATGCGCGCCTTGTCATGCTGGAGTCGGGCCTGAGCGAGCTGTTGCGCGGTCACTTCCACGCGGATCTTCACCGAGCTATCGTCCAGGCGGCACAAAACCTGCCCTTCCCGAACCAGATCACCCTCTTCGACCAGCACCTCGCGCACGACACCCTCGGTGCGCGCCGCCAGTTCCACGTCGCGTCGAGCCTTGAGGTTTGCCGTCGACGACACAAAAGACGAAATCGCGCCTTCCTCGGCCTTGGCCACCTCGACCGGCACGGCCTCGTCCGTCGCGTCCTTTTTTGCCGCCCCCTTGGGGTCGGTCTTGGCATTGGCTTCGGCAACTGCGCTGTTGAAAAAGCGCTGCTTGACGAAATACCCGCCGCCGGCCAGCACCAGCAGCAGGCCGATAAATCCGTATACCCTGACGCGCTCGCTCATCGCTCACTCACTTATCCGGCCGCCCGGTGGTAAAGAACAGTCCTCTGCCTGACCTGCAACTACGTATACGAGGCCCGGAAGGGTTTTGTTTCCGCGAAATGGAGACGATACACTCCCGCCTTCGCGCCGCCCCCGAGTGTTTAGACGTGCCCGACCCGGGAACGTTTACTCGGAATCCGCGAGACGTGGCCCGAGCCGGCAGCGCGGGCCGTTGGCCGAAAATTCGTCCACGATTGCGCTATTACCTAGAATATCTAAACCTAGATTGTCTAGGCAAATGTTTTTTGGGGTTGTGAAGCGGAACCATTCCCGGAGCAAGTAGGTACAGGCGCTCTCGCCTGTCCACGGGCGCGGCGCGCCCGGGTTCAGGGTTACGGTTGCGTATACCTCCCCAGGTTCTCTCTGCGTTCTCCCCGGCATGGTGCTGCTTCGGCCCGCGCCCTTACGGGTGCGGCTCTGTTTTCTCTCTTCGAGGTACTAGACAATGGCCGGGTCCTCCCGCGCCGTTCCGAACCAGCTTCCTGCAGCCTCGCCCAGCGCCCAGGCTCCCAGCAGAACCAAAATCCAGGGGGCAGCCTGGAGAAACCGCGCCCGCAGCCCCGGGGTCCGCGGCAGCCTGCGCGACAATCGCGCGAGCAGAACCCACGAGACCAGCGGCGCGGCGACGCCGCGGGCCAGCCGTTCCACCCACGGCTTTCCCTGCCCTCGCGCGGCGCCATGCCCGCGGCCGTAATAGAATCGCTGCCGCAGCAACTGGCCCAGAGGCGCCGGCCGGCGGTAGCGGACCAGGGCGGCCGCCGCGCTCCTCAGCTCGTGGCCCCGCTCGCGCAAGCGGCCATGAATCTGCGGCTCCCAGGCCGCGTCGTCGATCAGGTCGTGGCACACCTCCAGGGCCCAGCGCTTGTACGAGACGTTCGCCCCGGAAATCTCATCGACCGTCAAAACCTCGCGGACATCCCCGTGCCGCGGGACGCAAGCGCCGTACTCGGAAAAATAGTCGGCCCACTCCAGCCGCGACGCAGTCGGACCGCCGGCCGGAAACCCGATCGGGCCGCCCACCACCGCCGCGGCTGGTTCGTTGCGATGCGCCGCGCCGAGCGACTCCACCCAGCCCGGGCAGGGCTCCATCCAGCTTTCGGTGAGGGCGACGATTTCCCCGCTCGAGGCCTGAATTCCCTCGCGGCGCATTTCCGGAATCGAGCGTTTTTCGCAGGAATGGCGAAAGGCGACACGCGGGAATTTCACGGCCAACGCCGCGCCGGGATCGCGGTCGGAACAGTCGATCACCAGGATCTCGGATGCGGGTTGGCGGCAGAGCGACGCCAGGCACTTTTCGAGAGCGCCGGGCGTGTTGTAGGAAACGACGACTACGGAGACTGTCGGTCCCTCGGCGCGCGGTGCGGATTCAAAAGCGGTCCCCAACGAATCAAAACACCGATCGTAGCAGAAAAAAGGAAACCTAATTGTGTTCCACGAACGAGCGGGGCGGCGAGTCTTGAGTTACAGAGCCTGCAAGTTCGAGCGCCAAAACGGATCCGGCGAGGCAGCACATCGTAATCGACGGGCTTGAGCGCAATTCGCGCCGAAGCATTGTGAGCGCGGCGACGCCGGCACGGAGTCACCGGCACGGCGTCGCCGCCATCGGTTCGAGGAGGTCCCATGAGATCGAAAGCCATTGCTTTCGCCGGAATTCCGGTCGCGCTGCTGGCGCTGCTAGCCGCGCTGCTTCCCGCCGCACCCGAAGGGCGCGGCCTGCTGCCCACGGCCTCTGCCAAAGGCCTTAGCGAGGCGGCGCCGGGCTCGCTGATCACGCTCGACGACGACGGAAAACCGGCCGGGCTGTGCCCGCTGAAGCACACCGACGTTCAGGCGTCGATCAGCGGCTTTCTGGCGCGCGTCACGGTGACGCAGGAATTCGAAAACCCCTACCCCGACAAGATCGAAGCCGTCTACACGTTTCCGCTGCCGCAAGACAGCGCCGTCGACGACATGACGATCGTGGTCGGCGAGCGGACGATTCGCGGCAAGATCAAAGAACGCGAGGAAGCCCGAAAGATCTACGAGGCGGCCCGCAACGCCGGGCACGTCGCCGCGCTGCTCGATCAGGAACGCCCCAACATCTTCACGCAATCGGTGGCGAACATCGAGCCCGGCAAAAAGGTCACCGTCACCATCAGCTACGTCGAGACGCTGAAATACGACGAGGGCTCCTACGAGTTCTCGTATCCGATGGTGGTCGGGCCGCGCTACATTCCCGGCAACGCCACCGGCAAGAGCGCGGGCGGCTGGGCTCCCGACACCGATCAGGTTCCCGACGCCTCGCGCATCACGCCGCCGGTAACGCCCGAGGGGACGCGCGCCGGCCACGACATTTCGATCGCGGTTTCGATCGACGCCGGCGTGCCGATTCAGAACCTCAACGCCAAGTTGCACGACGTGATCACCGAGCGGCCTTCCCCCAGCCGCGCCGAGGTGCGGCTGGCGAAAAAAGCGGTGATTCCCAACAAAGACTTCGTGCTCGACTACGAGGTCGCCGGGAAAAAGATCGAAGACACCGTTTTGACGCACTATGACGGCAAGAGCGGCTACTTCGCGATGATTCTGCAGCCGCCCAAACGCGTCACCGTGGAAGACGTCACGCCCAAGGAACTGGTGTTCGTGCTCGACACCTCGGGCTCGATGAGCGGTTTCCCGATCGAGAAGGCCAAGGAAACGATGAATCTGGCGCTCGAGGGCCTCTATCCGCGCGACACGTTCAACCTGATCACTTTCGCCGGCGACACCCACGTGCTGTTCCCGGCGCCGGTTCCGGCCACTGCGGAGAATCTGCGCAAGGCCCAGGCTTTCCTGGCTTCGCGGCAGGGCGGCGGCGGCACCGAAATGATGCAAGCCATTCAGACCGCGCTGGCGCCTTCCGATTCGGAGGAACACGTCCGCATCGTCTGCTTCATGACCGACGGCTACATCGGCAATGACATGGCGATCCTCGGCGAGATCCAAAAACACCCCAACGCGCGTATTTTCTCGTTCGGCATCGGCAACTCGGTCAACCGCTTTCTGCTCGACAAGATGGCCGAGCAGGGCCGCGGCGAGGTGGAATACGTGACTTTGCAGGACAACGGCTCGGCGGCGGCGCGGCGCTTCCACGAGCGCGTTCGCAACCCGCTGCTCACCGACATTGCGGTCGATTGGGCGGGCCTGCCGGTCAGCGACGTCTATCCCAAGCGCATTCCCGACTTGTTCAGCGCCAAGCCGGTCGTGCTAACGGGCCGCTACAGCACAGCGGGAAAAGGGGAAATCGTGCTGCGCGGCAAGATGTCGGGGCGCGATTTCGAGCGCCGCATTCCGGTGAGCTTTTCGTCTTCGGCGCGCGAGCATGACGTGCTCGGCAAACTGTGGGCCCGCACGCGCATCGGCGATCTGATGGCCAGCGACTTCGCCGGCATCCAGCAGAATTCGCCGAAACCTGAAGTGAAGCGGGAGATCACCCAACTCGGCATCGACTACCGCTTGATGACGCAGTTCACCTCGTTTGTGGCGGTCGAAGAGCAGTTCGTCACCGAAGGCGGCAAGCCGCGGCGCGTCGAGGTGCCGGTCGAGATGCCCGAAGGCGTCAGCTACCAGGGCGTTTTCGGCCAGGGTAACGAACAAGGCGGCGCGCGCCAAGCCGTGGCGGGATTGGCCTACAAGAGCATGGCGGCCCCCACCGGCGGGTTCCTGGCCACCGACGCCGCTGCCCCCAACATGCCGCGGCGCGAGAATGCTCAACTCCCCGAAGCCGAAACTTCCAAACGGCCCATCGAAACCGGTGAGACCCGGCCGGACCGCGACCGCGCCGGGGTTTCCGGCAAACTCGACCCGGCGCTGCTATCGCTGTTCGAGCGGCAGGGTCAGGGCAATCTGCGGCTGTCGGCCCAGGAGAACCGCTTGATCCGTGATGGCAAGGTGGCGGTAGAGGTCTGGCTGGCGGACGCGACGCCGGCAGTGCTGCTGCAGCTCAAGCAGCTTGGGTTCGAGCAGATCGAGGAGCCCAAGGTGGCCAAAATCCTGGCGGGCCGCATCGAGATCGGCAAGCTGATGGACCTGGCCCGGCTCAGCGGGGTTCGCTCCATCCACCCGCTGACGCGCTAGCGGGCGGGCCGGGCCGTGAGGGTCGTCGTCGTGACGAGGCCTCGGGCGCCGCGGCCCGATGGCGGCAGGGACCGGGGCACGGAAATGCGTTTTGCACCCGTGCCCCGGTTTTTTTTGCGCGGATTGGCGCAGGGGCCCATGCCTCGCCGGCAAAACCAGGAACGTTCGCCCCAGGCGGACGCTGCCGGCCGGAGGCCCGCGCCACGCCCAGGCCAACCCGGAACAATGCAAAAGAAAGATAGAGGCAGGAGAGTCCCGTAGCGCAGGGCCCGCAGAGACCTGCGGTCCTTAGAAAGGATTGGATTTGCGGGAAGGCACGAAGGGTTGAGGAAAAGGCGCAGATCTGGAACTGAGGCCTCGCCGCGGCACGGCGAGGGACAGGCGGGAGCGCCTGTCTCCACCTGCGGCTTCGCGCGTTCCCTGGTAGGGCACCGGCTAAGGGTGGGCTAAGGGTGGTCGAGCTTCCAGCTCAACTGCCGGATGATCGCTTGCACCATGCGCGCGTCGGCGGGAGCCAGGCGCATGCGGCCGATCAGCCGCCGCAGTTTCTCGGTCTGCGACCGCTTCGCGCCCGGCTTCAGGAAGCCGCTGCGCTCCAGAATCGGCAGCAGCGTCTGGACGATGCGGTCACGCTGCTCGGCGGTAGCGCTGGACGGGGTCTGCAGCGCCGGGATCGGCTTGGCGTTTCGGGCCAGTTCGTAGCAGCAGACGGCCACCGCCTGGCCCAGGTTCATCGATGGGCAGTTTTCGTGGGTGGGAATCGAGACGACCCAGTCGCAGTGGCTCAGTTCGCGGTTGCTGAGGCCGTGCTTTTCCGAGCCGAAGACCAGCGCCGCCTCGGCGGATCCCAGGTGGGTACGAATGGCATGCGAGCCCTCCGGCAGCGAACGCTGCACGTGGTGCTCGGAACGGCTGTCGACGCCCGAGGTTCCCACCACCAGCGAAGCCTCGCCGAGCGCCTCGGCCAGGTCCTCGGTGACACAGGCTTTCTGCAGCACTTCGGTCGCGCCCACCGCCGAGCGGGCGCGGCGAAACGCCAGATCGTAGGGTTTCACCAGCCACAGGCGGGAGAATCCGAAGTTAAGCATCGCCCGGGCGGCCGCGCCGATGTTGAGCGAATTGCGCGGCTGTACCAGCACGACGCGGAAATGATTCTGCCAGGTCATCGTTGGGTACGCCCGAACCGGGGAACGGCTGCCTCGGGCTTGCTCTTTGCGAAACGGCGACCGGCCCCCGCGCTCCGTCTCGCGCCTTCCGGGAGCCTCGCCGCCGCCTGCCCGGCAGCCGCGCCAGCTTCCGGCGCGGGCGCATGGCTTTTCCTTTGGTTTCAGCCCTCTGTCTTCCCCCGCCGCCCACTTCGCCCGCCGGTCTGGCCTGGTTCCGCTCTGGGTTGGTCCCCGGAGCGGGGCCGGGCCGGGCTGGCCAGCGGCTCGTTTTTGCGCCCTGGGAAAGGGTGTTGGAGGACCACGATTAGTATAATGTGTGGAGAATGTTCGATCTTTTTCGCAGTCAAAAGCAGGTTGTCCGGTGGTTTCTGGGCGGTATCCTCCTGGTGGTCGCCCTTTCGATGGTGATCACGCTGGTCCCGGGCCTTTTCAGCGGCGGGTCCGCCAATCAGAACGACCCGGTTCTGGCGGAGGTCGACGGCAGGCCGATCACCATCCAGGACGTGCAGCGGCGCCTGCGTGACTATCAGCAAACCGGCCAGATCCCCCCCGAGTCGATGGTCTTTCTGGCGACCCAGACCGTCGAAAACCTGATCACCGAGGAGGTCCTGCTCAGCGAAGCCGACCGTCTGGGCCTGACGCCGACCGACGCCGAGCTCGCCGAACGCATCCGCTCGCAACTGGCCCCCGTGTTTCAGCAGGGCGGCGTGCAGGCTTACGAGACGTTCGTGCAGCAACGCTTTCAGCGCTCGGTCCCCGATTTCGAGACCGACGTGTTGCGCGACCTGGTCATCAACATGCGCCTGAAGCGCCTGGTGACCGACAACGTTCTGGTCAACGAAGACGAAATGAAGCGCGCCTACAAGGAGCAGCACGACAAGGTGCAGGTGGAATTCGTCAAGGTACCCGCCGAGTCGTTCCGCTCGGAGGTGAAGCCCGACGAAGCGAAGGTCCAAGAGTTTTACGAGCAGAACAAGAGCCGCTACCGGACCCAGGAGATGCGCACGGTCAAGGCGCTGCGAATCCGCGTCGCCGACATTCCGCCGCCGGAAGTCAGCGATGCCGAGTTGCGGGCCTACTATGACCGCAACATCAACCGCTATGAAGTGCAGGAGCGGGTGCACGCCAGCCACATCCTGTTCATGACCACGGGCAAGTCCGAAGAAGAGGCGAAAAAGCTCGAAACGCTGGCCCACGAAGTGCTCAAGAAGATCAAGGCGGGAGCCGATTTCGCGGCGCTGGCCAAGCAGTATTCCGACGACCCGGGCACCAAGGACAAAGGCGGCGATCTGGGCTGGATCGTGCGCGGCCAGATGGTGCCCAATTTCGAGCAGGCCACCTTTGCGCTGGAGCCGGGACAAATCAGCGACGTGGTCAAGACCGAGTACGGCTACCACATCATCGAGGTTCACGAGCGCGAGCGCGCCCACACGCAGACCTTCGAGGAAGTCAAAGACCAGATCCGCACCGAACTGCAGCAACAGAAGGAGCAGGATCAGCGGCTGAGCAAGATGGACGAATACGTCGCGATCGCGCGCAAACACGGCGCCGATTTCGAGGCCGCCGGCAAGGAGATCGGCGTTCCCGTCGAAACCTACGGGCCGTTTTCGCGCATCAATCCTCCGGCGGGGCTGCCGGCGACGCCAAATTTTCTCTCGTCCGTTTTTACGGCTCCCCAGGGCGAGGTCCTCAGCCAGGCGGCCGACGATGCGACCATGCTGTTCGCCGTGACCGCGATCCAGCCGGCGCGCATCCCCTCCCTGGATGAAGTCAAGGATCAGGTCACCGAGCAGTGGACGCTGCGCGAAGCCGGCGAACTCGCCCGCAAGCGCGCCCAGGAGATCGTCGACGCGGCGAAAGCCGCCGACGGAAACCTCAAGCAGGCGGCGTCCAAATTCGGGCTCTCCACGCACATGAGCGAGTTTGTGTCTCAGACCGATTCGATCCCGGACCTCGGCAGCGCCCAGCTCCTGGGGGATGCATTTAGCAAAAAGCCGGGCGCCATTGGCGGGCCGGTAACCGGCGGCAGCGACCAGATCGTCTATCGCGTCGCGGAGCACCAGGACGCCGACCTGACGGACTTCTTCGCTCAACAGGACAAGCTGCGCGAGCAACAGGAGCAGGCCAAGCGTGACGAAGCCTTCGAGATCTACAAGGGCATCACGCGAAAGCGCTACGAAGATGCCGGTAAGATCACCCGCTATCAATCCCGGATCGATGCGCTGTTGCAGTCGCTGTCGCGGCGCAGCTAACAGCTCTTCGGGGTATTCACCCCTGCCCGGTTGAAGCACGCGCCGTTCCGCTGTGGCGCGGGCCTCCGGCCGGCAGCGTCGGCGTACACGCCGACGTTCTTTCCAGCCTGCTTGGCCTTGGCCCTTCTACAAACGTAGATCCCGGCCGGCTTACTTATCAGCAACATTCCCAGCAACGTCGACCTCAACAGGTCGACGCAGCCGGCCGGAGGCCCGCGCCACGAGAGATGGACCGCGTGATGGGTTCTGGTGGGTTGAGTCGCAGCAGCCCGCGCCGCTTCAGGCCCGGCCCTTCACAGGCTGCGCGGTTCCAACGCGACAATATCGTCGACGCGCGGCGTTTCCTTCACCACGAACGGCTCGCCGTATTGCACGTCGATCAGCATGCCGTAACGGCGGGCGATGGCGCGGACACGCTCCGCAACGTCATCCTCGGACGGAAACAGGTCTGAGCCGGCCTGCTGCGTCTGGTATTGCGAGCGGTAGCAGAGTAGCGCCTGGAGGCGGCGCTCCAACTGCGCGCTGATGTCGACCACGAAGCTCGGCTTCACGTCGGCGTAGAGCGAGGCGTAGAGGATCTTGCGCGGCCGGTGGGGTTCTCCGGGCAGATCGAGTTTGCGCAACCCGGCCAGGAAACAGGCTTCGTAGCCCAACTCGGCACAGCGGTAGTGATCGGGATGGCGCGCTTCCCAATAAGGCAGGATGACCACGCGCGGGCGCAGCTCGCGAATCTTTTCGGCGATCTTGAGCCGCGCCGCCAGCGTGTTTTCGAGCCGCGCGTCGGGCAGATGCAGGTTGTGCCGCCCGCTCAGCAGCATCGTTTCGGCGGCGGCCTGCGCTTCCTCGGCGCGCTGCTCGGCGCTGCCCCGCGTACCCATCTCGCCCGCGGTCAGATCCACGACCGCCGTGCGGTAGCCCCGCTCGGCCATCCGAATCAAGGTGCCGCCGCAAGTCTGTTCCACATCGTCGCGGTGGGCGGCGATCGCCACGATGTCCATTTCCAAAGTCATTTGCGAATTGCCGGGCATTCCTTCGGTGCGGTGCGCCATGCGTACGCCGCCGCGTGATCCCGTGATTCTCTCAAAAACGCGGCCGCCTCGGAATCGCGGTGCGCAATCCCGGCCGCCCATGCCCTACGAAGGCCGTCGCCGGGCGGTCCACCAAACCAAAAAAGACGTAGCACGCTACGCCCTGGCGAAAACTGAGAGGAATGGGAACGGATCGAGAGGCGGGAGCCAGGCCCGCCGGGCAGAGCCAATGGCTCCACCCGGCGAACATGGTTGCAGGTTAGCGGGACTCTACGACCAGGTAAATGACGTTGCCGTTGTGGTTGACCAGCAACAGCATCGAGTTACTCCCTGCCGCCCGCACTTGCGAGCGAAACTCGTCAACGTTCGTCACCGGCTTGCGGTTGACTTCCATCACCACATCACCCCGTTCCAGGCCCGCTTCGGCGGCGGCGCTCCGGGGGTCGACGCTAGTGACCACCACGCCTTGCGTATCGGGATCGACCTTCAACTGGCGCGCGATGGCAGGGGTCAGATTACCGACCTGCAGGCCTTCCAGCGCGGAGGTTTCTCCCTCGGAAGACGGAGCCGACTGTTGATCGTCGGGCAGTTCAGCCAGCTTGGCGGTCAGCGATTTTTCGGTGCCGTTGCGAAGAATCGCCAGTTGCACGGTCTCGCCCGGCGCCGTTCCGCTGATCTTCAGCTTCAGCTCGCGGCTGTCGTCGATTGGGGTACCGTCGACCTTGCGGATGACGTCACCGCGCTCCAGGCCGGCTTTGGCGCCCGGACCGTTGGGCTCCACTTCGCGGACCAACGCTCCGTTGGAATCGGAGGTCTTGAACGCCTTCTGCATGTCGGGCGTAAGATCCTGGATACCAACGCCCAGGTAGCCGCGTACCACGTGGCCGTTCTCGACCAGTTGCGTCATCACGTGATGCGCCAGGTTCACGGGAATCGCAAAGCCGACGCCTTGATTGCCACCGCCGCCGCGGGCCAGAATCGCCGTGTTGATGCCGATCAGCTCGCCGCGCGGGTTGATCAGAGCCCCGCCCGAATTGCCGGGGTTGATGGCGGCGTCGGTCTGAATGAAGTCCTCGTAGTCCTCGATACCCAGATTGCCGCGCCCGGTCGCGCTCACGATACCCATCGTGACGGTCTGGCCGATTCCGAACGGGTTACCGATCGCCAACGCCAGGTCGCCCACCTGCACGCTATCGGAGTTGCCGAAATGCAGCACCGGCAGGTTAGTGGCGTCGATCTTCAGAACCGCGATATCGGTCTTCGCGTCGCGGCCGAGCACTTTCGCTTCAAAATCGCGACGGTCGGCGAGATGGACTTCCAACTTCGAGGCGCCGTCCACGACGTGATTGTTGGTGACGATCAGGCCGTCCGGGCTGACGATCACGCCCGAACCGGCGCCATACTCGCGCTGTTCGCCCTGGCCCTCGTCGCCGGGACCTTGGCCTTGGCCTTGACCATCGTCATTGCCTTGACCTTGCGGTCCTTGAAAAAACGGGCCGCCCGGTCCAAAGAAGAACGGAAGGCCAAACTGTTGCTGCTGCATCTTCACCATGCGCGATGTGGTAATACTCACCACGGCCGGAGCCGCCTGCTGAACGATCGGCGCGAAGGTTCCGCTCAGCGGAATCTGGGCTGCGCTGGTGTCATGCTTAGCCGGGCCCAAGTCTGGGACCGTTGGGTGATCCATGGTCTTGGCGAACGCCGAGCTCGTCAGACCGAAATGCTGCGCCCACGACGGCGGGCCTTCAAAAATCATCACGGTGGCGAGCACGGCCACCCCAATGGCCAACGCTGACACCCCTAAACGAGAACTGCGAATTTTCATGGTCGATGTGCCTCCAAATCAGTAGTTGCTTACCAGTGCTTTCAATAACTCTGATGCATGGATCAGCGCTGGGGTTTCGTCGGCCTCCCTCGTGTAAACGCGTTATACCCACTGAACCGTGGAGAGACCTAACAGATATAGACGAGCGAACATCGGGCTCGGTAGCAAGAGCTTGCCGCGTGCGGCGAACCGCCTCGCTCGGAGCCTGCGAACGGCTCTGTCTGTTCGACTCAGGGACTGTGGCATTCGTTGCGCCGGCTCGACAATACTCCTGCCACCGATCTCCTGGCACGCCCATTTGGCGGCCCATTTGCGGCGGTCATCGCGTGGCAGCCATCTCGTGGCGCGGACCTCCGGCCGGCAGCGTCGGCCTTCGGGGCCGACGTTGTCTATCTACGTCGGTGGACCGGAACAATCGTGCCGCGAAGAAAGATAGCCAAGAAAGGCCGGCCTTCAGGTCGGCCCTGCCGGCCAGAGGCCCGCGCCACGGCTGACGCATTATCCAAACGGAAACACTACGCATACTTTGGGAGCGCGAGTGGGTCAACCGTGGCGATGCCCTTTGGACGAGCCGTGCGTGGCGGCACGCCCGGCAAACTCCAGCAGTTCCGGGAAGAACACGCGGAAATCGCTCTCGAGGCCGTCATAGCTGGCCTCCAGAGCTTCCATCGCGGTGGGCAGGGGATTTTCGCGGCTCAAACGGCGCGCCACGCCGCGCAGCGCCCAGCCGATGGTTTCGAACTCGCGATAAGAGCACAGCCAATCATCGCCGATCATGTGCGGCAGCATGCGTTGCAGCCGATCGGGGAGGATGGCGTGATGCTCGCGCAGCACCCCGTATGCGCGTTGCGCGAAATCGGGCAGGCGGATCTCGGGTGAGTACTCGTCCCAGTGCTTGGCCAGAAAATGATCGTAGACCAGATCGACGAGGATTCCCCCGTAGCGCCGGTAGGGCGGTTGAAAGCGGCGTCGGCTGGCGGCGCAGGCCGGGTGATCGTCGCTGAAGGCGTCGACGCGCTGGTGCATGCCGATGCCTTCGCGAATGTCGGGCGCGTAGGCGGCGATCTGGCGCGGCGTCACAAAATCCGCAAGCATATGCCCGACGATGTCCGGCGAACGATCGCCCGCAACAAACAGATGAGCCAGGTAGTTCACGCCTGCTCTCAGGTTACAGGTAACAGCCGCAGCGCGAAGACCATCCCCTGGACGACCGCCAAGCGGCGTTGTGTAAACTGGAACTCGGCCCGGAACCTTCCACGGGTCTGGCACGTCGGGAGTTGAGATGGATCTAAAAGTAGTGGTCGGTAGCGGACTCCTCGGCGCGCTGCTGCTTGCCGGTGGTCTGCTCTTCTACAATCGCGACGCCGTTCCGCGACTCGACGGCAAGATCACCCAGGTCCGCACCCTGGGGATGGATCAAAACAGCTCGGTTGCCATCGTCAATTTCGACGCCGTCAACGGATCGGACAATCTGCTGATCCTGGCCCGCCGCGACCTGGTCATCGTTGACAAGAACGGCGTCGAGCGCACCGGCAGCACGATCAGCGTCTCGGACCTGAAATATCTATTCCAGCTTTACCCGGCGCTCGGGGGAATGGGTTTTGAGCCGCTGGTCGATCGCGTACGCGTCAAGCCCGGCGAGCCGCTACGCGGCATTCTCGCGGCGCGTTTCGACCTTTCCAAGGACGAACTCGATCAGCGCCGTGCCATCCTGTTCCGCATCGAGGACGTGGACGGCAAACAGTCCGACATGAGGCTCGACGCCGAGCCCCGCCCGCAATCAAAACCGTAAGCCCCAGCCAAACTGTCCCCCCTGGCGCAGGGCTGGCGCTTCGCCAGACCTGCGGCTGCCCAGCCCCAAAACGACCACTCGATTGCGTCAGGGATATGTCCGTTCGGGTATGCCCTGATCCGTACCCGGTTTCGGGCGGTTCGAAAGGCCGCAGGTCTGGAGAAGCGCCAGCCCTGCGCTACGGGCATTGCGGCGTCTGCAGCAGTTCAGGCCGCTTTCTTGCGCTTCAGCTTCTTCTGACGCCTTTTTTCGAGTTGCTCCTCGGCCCAGGCGGCAAAGGTGTCGTCGTTGTCGAAATAGAGGTCGTAGGAGAGATCATCGGTGAAGTACTCGCAGGGACCTTCCTCGGGAATGCCGTAGTCGCGGCAGATCTGCGGACGCGTTTCGTAGATGCCGCAGCGGTTGTCGGGCAGCAGGTGCTTGCAGACGGTGCGGACTTCCAGGTACCAGTCGCCCTCGTCCACCCATACGGCGATGCCCTCGTGCATCAGGTACCAACGCACGTAGCCGTAGTCGGCCTTGGTCTTCGGCTTGTCGATCGGCAGGGCAAAATATTTGCAGCAGCGCGCCGTGCAGTGGTCGCAGGGAGGCCCGTCTTTGGCCTTCGGCCGCTTTGCCTGGGTCGGCGAGGTGAGCACGGACAAAGCCACGAAACCGTTCGGGCCGTCCAGCCGCAAGGGATCGACGCGCTGCGAGTCTCCGATGATCCGTTTTTTCTTGCGAGTGCTTCCCAATGCCGCCTCCTGATGCGATGTATGCGCCCGCGAGGCGCGATCCGTTGCGATGGCTGGCCAGCCCCTCAGGAGGCAGCCGACACCGCCGCTTATCCCACCGCCGCTTATTTCAAAACATTATAGACGCTAATTGTTTTTAGCGTGAACGCCCGCGCCGACGCCGGCCGAAAGGACGGCTGGGGCCTGCAAGAGAGACTGCGGCATGGGCCGCCCGCCCAGGAGTAAAGGATGCCTTCTTCAGGCGCCCTGAGCTAGAGTGAAGGCTTATGGGCAAAGCCTTCGACGCCGTGGGCGTGGGTCTCAACGCGACCGACACACTGCTGGTGGTGCCGCATTTCCCCGAATACGGCGGCAAGGCGCCTTTCCAGCACGAAATCCTGAGCCCGGGCGGCCAGGTCGCCAGCGCCATGGTCACCTGCCAGCGGCTCGGCCTGCGCACCAAATACATCGGCTCGGTGGGCGACGACGAACGCGGCCGGATTCAGCTCCGCAGCCTCGAGGAATCGGGCGTCGACATCGAGCACGTGCAGATCCGCGAGAACTGCCCCAACCAGTCGGCCTACATCATCATCGACCAGCGTACCGGCGAGCGCACCGTCTTCTGGCACCGCGATGAATGCCTGCGAATCGACCCCGAGCAAATCACGCCCGAGCAGATCGGCTGCGCGCGCCTGCTGCACATCGACGGTCATGACACCCCGGCCGTAGCCCATGCCGCGCGCATCGCCCACGAAGCCGGCATCCCGGTCACCGTCGACGTCGATACCATCTACCATGGCTTCGACAAGGCGCTGCCCTACGTGGACTATCTGATCGCCAGCACGGGCTTTCCCGTCCAATGGACCAACGAGCGCGATCCGTTCCGGGCGCTGGAGCTGATCCAGAAGGAATACGGCATGAAGGTCGCCGCGATGACGCTCGGCGCCTGGGGGTCGCTGGCGTTGTGCGGCGGTCGCTTTCACTATTCGCCGGCCTTCGTGGTCAATTGCGCCGACACCACCGGCGCCGGCGACGTCTTTCACGGCGCCTTCTGCTTCGGGCTGCTGCAGGATTACCCGCTGCAGCGCACGCTGGATTTCTCCAACGCCATGGCCGCGCTCAACTGTAAGGCGCTCGGGGCCCGCGGGGGCATTGCGACGTTCGACGAGGCCGAGGCGCTGATCCGCGGCGGTGAGCGCCGCTCGAACCCCGATTTTCTGTCTCCCGGACAAGCCGGTTAGGTTTTCATGATTCCCCTCCGAGACGACGCGCCGCGGTGGAGCTTCCCCTTCGTCACGATCGCGTTGATTACCGTCAACGTGCTGGTGTTTCTCTACCAGCTCTCGCTGTTCATGCACTCTCCGGCGCAGGCCGAGGCCTTCGTGCAGGTTTACGGCGCGATTCCGCTGCGCACCTTCCGGGCGCTTTCGGGCAACTACCCTGCCTTCGACGGGCTGGTGCCCGTGTTTACGGCGATGTTTCTGCACGGCGGCGTGATGCACCTGCTGGGCAACATGTGGTTTCTTTGGATCTTCGGCGACAACATCGAAGACGAGCTGGGGCACGTTCCCTTCCTGCTGTTCTATTTCGTTTGCGGCCTGGCGGCCTGGCTGGCCCATTTTCTCGCCAACCCCGGCTCGGTCGTGCCGGCGATCGGCGCCAGCGGCGCCATCTCGGGCGTGATGGGCGCCTACATCGTGCGGTTTCCGTGGGCGCGCATCGTGGTGCTGATTCCGATCATCATTATCTTCACGACCATCGAGGTGCCGGCCGCGCTGATGCTGGTCTATTGGTTTCTGATTCAGTTTTTCAGTGGCGCCGCCGAGTACGGGCAAGCCGCCGGGGCCGGCGTCGCCTGGTTTGCGCACGTCGGTGGATTCGTCGCCGGAGCCCTGCTGATCTGGGTCCGCCCGCGCCGCCGCCGCTACGGCCGCGTGTATCAATATTGATGCCAGCACGGATGCCGCCAACGACGCCCCAGCAGCCCGCAACGCCGCCGTCGGCAACGCCCAAAGTGACGGTCTATTCGCGCCCCGGCTGCCATTTGTGCGACGACGTCAAGCAACAGCTCGAGCAACTGCGCCGGCGGGTGGATTTCGATCTGGAAGAGATCAACATCGACGAGGACGACGCGCTGCGCCGCCTCTACAACGAAGAAGTCCCGGTGGTGATGATCAACGGCAGGAAAGCCTTCAAATACCGGCTGGACCCGGCAGAGTTTCTGGAGAAGCTGAGAGCGGGGCGCGGGTAGCGCCGATAATCTGGCTGCATCCCCGTAGCGCAGGGCTGGATGTTTTTCCCAGCCCTGCGCTACGGGCCGGCGTGCGCCACTTCCTAGATGCCGTTGTTCTTGCGCGAAACCAGCGACAGAAACTCTTCGCGCGTCTGCAGGTTCTCGCGAAACGCGCCGAGCATGGCGCTGGTGACCGCCGAGGAATGCTGCTTCTCGACGCCGCGCATCATCATGCACAGGTGCCGCGCTTCGATCACCACGCCGACACCCACCGGGTCGATGGCCTCCAGCAGCGTTTCGGCGATCTGATTGGTCAACCGCTCCTGCACCTGGAGGCGGCGCGCGAACATTTCCACCAGCCGGGCGATCTTGCTCAGTCCCACGACCTTGCTGCGCGGAATATAAGCCACGTGCACCTTGCCGAAGAACGGCAACAGATGATGCTCACAGAGGCTGAACATCTCGATGTCTTTGACGATCACCATCTCGTCGTAAGTCACATCGAACAGCGCCCCGTTGAGGATCTCCTGGGGATCCATGCGATAACCCGCGGTCAGCTCCGAGAACGCCTGCGCGACGCGTTCGGGCGTGCGCACCAGCCCGTCGCGGTTGGGGTCTTCGCCCAACTCGATCAGCATCTGACGGACCAGTTCCGCCATGCGGCTCTGGCTCGGCGAAGCCCCGCCGGGCTCGTTGCCGAGCAGGTCCAGGTCGTGGGGCGTGGTGATCTTAGCCATAGGTCACTTCAAAGGTATTGCGCGCCGTTTCCTCGATGCGCACGCGGTCCAGGCGCAGCGGCCGGCCCTGGAATTCGCGTTTCGCAGGCGTCCCGCAGCCACCCCCCGATCAGCAGCGCAAGATTCTCGGTGGTGGGCACCACGCCCTGCATCGCCGGCACATCGCTGTTGAGGTTGGCGTGGTCGATCCTGTCGAGCACGGCTTGGTGGACCAGCCGGTCGAGCGCCGCGCGCGGCAGCAGCATTCCCGTCGCCGGGTCGCCTTCTCCGCTCACACTGACTTCGAGAACGTAGTTGTGCCCATGCCCGAACGGGTTGTTGCACTTGCCAAACAAGCGGGCGTTCTCTTCCTCGCTGAGCTGGCTGGTGTGCAGCCGGTGCGAGGCCGAAAATGCGTAACGTTTCGCCAGCCGGAGCATGTGTCGTTCCAGGGTTCAGGGACTGTCTTGCCGCGTTCCCCAAGGAAACGCCGCCGGCCCGAATCAGGCGGTGACGCCGCTCTGGGGCGCCTCGCCGCTGTAATCGACGAACAGGTCCGGTGTCTCGTACAGGCGGACCGCATGCAGCCGCCGGCCGTTGGAGCGGATGCGCGGCTCGATGCGGCTCCAGATGTCTTTGGCGATGTTTTCCGCCGTGGGCACCACCTCGTCGAACGGCGCGACCTCGTGGTTCAAGAAGCGGTGGTCGTACACCTCCACGACTTCTTCGTTCAGGATCTCCTTGAGATCCTTCAGGTTCATGACCATGCCGTTCACCGGGTCGGTCTCGCCCGCCACCGTCACCTCCAGCACATAGTTGTGCCCGTGGCCGCTGGGCGAGCTCGCTTTGCCGTACAAAGCTTCGTTCTCGGAGGCGGAAAGCCGCGGGCTCGCGCAGTAGTGCGAGGCGCAGAATTCGGCCTTGCGGGTGATCAGCACCATTTGCGGAATTTCTCTCTCCCGGCTACAGTAAAACTAACGGTCTCATTATGTCACGGCTCAATCGAGAGGCAATTCTGGCATCGCTCATGGTGGTGTTGAGCGCGGTGTTGATTGTCCGGCTGGTTCCCTACTTTCGCCAGTACAACGTCGGCCCCGGCGACCACGCCCCGTCGTTCGACCTCACCGGCGACAACGGCACCGGGGTGAGGCTCGAAGACTACCGCGGCAAATATGTGCTGCTGAATTTCTGGGCGACCTACTGCGTGCCCTGCGTCCAGGAGCTACCTTCGCTGAACAACGTCTACGACCAGATGCGCGACAAGGGCCTGATCGTTCTCGGCGTGAGCGTGGACGAAAACCAGGAGGCCTACCAGCGCTTCCTGACCGCGCACAACGTGAGCTTCCCTACCGCCCGCGATCCCGAATGGAGCGCGGCCCTGCGCTATGGCACCTCGAAGATACCCGAAACCTATTTGATCGACCGCGACGGCACCGTGATCCGCAAATATATTGGGGCCGAGAATTGGCAGCGGCCCGAGATCCTCAACTACCTTCAGTCGTTGTTGTAGAAACCCGCGGTAGTCACTCTGCTGTCTTCCAGCGAAGCACTCAACAGAGCCCTCGACACAGTGGGACTCGCGTGGCGCCCTCACAACAGCGGCTTTCTCTTTCTTGACCTGCCGCCGACGGCGACCGACAATAACATCAAGGCGGCGTGTCCTCCGACGCCGTAGCAAGTCAGGTCAAAGCCATGCAACGCATCTCGATCGGCATCTTCCTTGCGGCCCTGCTGGCCGTACCACTGGCACTTGCCCAGTACACCCCCACGAATTCCAGCTCCAAAACGCGGCCAGGCGACCACTCCAACGCCGTGGGCAATGAGCTCGGCACGAAGCCCGACGCCGTGCTTCAGATCGTGAAGGTCAAGGGGAAACTCAGCGCCATCGACCTCAAGGAACGCACGATCACCATCGCGAACGACAAAAAAAGCAAGGAAGATGGGCTGACGCTGAGCTTTTCTCAGCCGGCCGACCGCGAGCAGATCAAGGCCTCGAAGAAGGCCGAGAAGGTTCTGGGCAAGAAAAGGCTCAAGCTCGAAGATCTGAAGGTGGGCTCGGAAGTCAGTTTGCAGTACTACCCCGTGCTCGGGCAGTTGCTGGAGTTGGTCGTCGAGCAGCCGGCGAGTTGAACGGCTGACGAAGGCAGGTTCCCCTCAACCCGGCATCGCCGCCGGGAATCAGCTACTTTCCGCCCCCACCGGCGCCGGGCGTTTGCGCAACAGCGGCAGCAGCAGCGATAACACCGTCGCCACCAGAAAAAACAGCACGATCGGCCGCGACAGAGTGCCCCACCAGTCGCCGCGGCTCAGGATCAGCGCCCGCCGCAGGTTGGCCTCCATCATCGGCCCCAGAATCAACCCCAGCACCAGCGGACCCAAAGGGACGCCGGCCTTACGCAGCAGAAAGCCCAAAACCCCGGCGGCGAACATCACCCAGACGTCGACCACCGCGTTGTTGAGCGCATAAGAGCCGACCGTGCCGAATAGCACAATCCCCGCCCATAGCCAGGGGTTCGGGATGTTCAACACCCGCGCCAGGGGCCGCGCACCCAGTAGTCCCACCAGCATGATCAGCAGGGCCCCGAACACGATCAGGAAAACGATCGTGAACACGAACTCGCCGTGATCGCGAAACAGCAACGGCCCCGGTTGAATGCCGTGAATCAGCAACGCCCCGATCAGTACCGCCGAAACGGCGTCGCCCGGGATGCCCAAGGTCAGCATCGTCGTCATGGCGCCGCCGATCGCGGCGTTACAGGCCGTGCAACTCGCCGCCAGCGCCTCGATCGACCCCTTGCCGAACTCGGCCTTGCGCCGCGACATCCGCCGGGTCTGCTCCCAGGCGATCACTGAGCCAATGTCGCCGCCCGCCGCCGGGATCGCCCCCACCAGCGTGCCCAGCCCGGCGCCGGTCAGCATGCCCGGCAGCATCTGTTTCCACTCCGCCAGGCTCGGCCAGATGCGGCCCAATGCCGCCGGAGGCTTCGACAACGCCCCGTGGCGCTCCGAGATCTGCACCAGCACTTCGGCGAAGCCAAACAGCCCGATCATCACCGGCACGAACGAGATGCCGTCGAGAAACTCCGAGAGGCCGAACGTATAGCGCGGGAAAGCGGTCATCGGGTCGAGCCCGACTGTGGAGAGCGCCAGGCCGAGCATCCCAGCCAGCATTCCCTGGATCACGCGGTCGCCCGAAACGCCCGCCATCAGGCTGATTCCAAACAAGGCCAGCCCGAAA
This sequence comes from Terriglobia bacterium, assembly GCA_963824095.1. Lineage (GTDB taxonomy): Bacteria > Acidobacteriota > Terriglobia > Bryobacterales > UBA6623 > JBBDWJ01. The sequence continues at coordinate 1,515,357 of CAWGNS010000008.1, forward strand.
TATTCCGCCGGACCGAAACGCAGCGCAAAATGCGCGATCGGAAACGCGGCAACGGCCAGAAACAGCACGCTGACCAGTTGCCCGACCGCCGAAAGCAGCGCGTTGATGCCCAGAGCCAGCCCAGCCCGGCCCTTCTGCGCCATGGGATAGCCATCCCACGATGCCGCGATGGAGGCCGGCGTTCCGGGTACGTTGATGAGAATAGCCGGGATGCCGCCGGCCGGGATCGCCCCGCAGTAGATTCCCAGCAGCATGGCGAGGCCCTGCTCGGCCGTAAGCCAGAAGGTGAGCGGGGTGAGCACCGCCACCCCCATCGTCGCCGTCAGCCCAGGCAGCGCGCCGAACACCGCGCCCAGCGCCACACCGCCCAGCAGGAACAGCATCACCTGCCATTGCAGAACGGCCTGGAGCCCATGCAGGATATCGGCGGCCATCGCGGTTTACTCCAGAGAGATCCGCAGGCCGTATTGGAAGGCCCCGACGACCACCGCGGTCAGCGCCAGCCCAACAGCGACGCTGGCGGTCCAGCGTTGCCCCAGAAAGCGCAGCAACAAAGCGAGAAACACGGCCGTGCGCAGGGCAAACCAGCCGTTTCCCCACAACAGCAGGTAGACAAACGTCAGCCCGATCGCGCCAGCGACGCCGCGCGCGTTGTCCAAGACAAACGCGCCCTTTTCGCGATGACGCGCGGACTGCACAAACAGCGCCACGGCCAGCAGGAGGATCACCGAGCCGAGCACCTGCGGGAAGAAACCCGGGCCTGGCAGCCGGCCCATCCCCGCCGGCAGCTCGTACGCGCTGCCCACCAGATACGCCCCCAGCAGAAAGAAACCGGAGGCGACGGCTAGGTTGCTACGGTTCATGATCCTTTCGCGACTCAATCACGGAATCGCCCGCGCCTCCGCAAAGATTCGGGCCTCGCGAGCAGTCCACCAGTTTACGCCATCGCTCGGCTCGGTCTCCGGTCCGCGCCCCGCGGCCCGGACCGCCATTCGGATGCCTCGTTCGCGGTCCTCATCCACCTCAACCCCGCATGGGACACTTTCGGTCACTCCGGGCCCCTCGCCCGGTATGTCCAACCAAAGCCGTGGCATAATGGTGCGAATTGTCAGGAGGGACGGATTGCGGTCTACCCGCACAGCCGGCTGTCCTGCCGGTGAGGTCTGGTATGCGCCTGGGTGTAAACACGTTGATCTGGTCGGCTGAGTTCGACCCCGCCGTAATCCCTTTCGACAAACTCAAGAAAGTCGAGGTGGAAGGCCTCGAGATCCCGGTCTTCAACCCCAAGGATCTGGATACCACCGCGATCAAGCCGGTATTCAAGGAAAACAAGCTCTCCTGCACCATAATCTCCGTGAATCCGGCGGGAACGAGCCCCATCAGCGAAGACGCCAAAATACGCGACAAGGCCCTCAAGCACTGGAAAAAAGTAATCGAGGTCGCCGCCGAGCTGGAGTGTCAGATCGTCGCCGGACCGACCTACGCCCCGGTCGGCGATCTGCCCGGCCGCCGGCGAACCGGCGACGAATGGAACTGGGCGGTCGAATTCCACCAGAAACTCGCCCCCAGCCTGGAGAAAAACGGGGTCGAACTGGCGGTCGAGCCGCTGAACCGCTTCGAAACCTACTTCTTGAACACCGCCGAAGATGCCGTGAAATTCGTTCAGGAGGTCGACAGCCCGCGGATCGGCGTCCTGCTCGACACCTTCCATTCCAATATCGAAGACAAGAGCGTGGCGGTGGCCTACCGCCAGTGCGGCAAGCACCTCAAGCACGTCCACACCTGCGAGAACGATCGCGGCATCCCCGGCAGCGGCCACGTCGATTGGCCGGGCGTACTGCGCGCGCTTCAGGAAATGGGCTACGAAGGCTGGCTGACCATCGAGTCGTTCAACTCGAATATTCCCGAGCTGTCCGCGGCGACAGCCATTTGGCGGGACCTGGCGCCCCATCCCGACGACATCGCCGTCCAGGGAATCGCCTTTCTCAAGAAGCTCTGGGCAGCCGTTTGAGGAGCGTTTCCTCGACCTTACCGCGCCTCCGGGCAACCGCCTAGCCGATCGCGCGGCGTGGCGGTGTGCGCCGGCGCTCTGTTTGCCCAGCCGTCCCTGCCGGCGGTGCCATTGCGGGCTGAACCCCCAAAAAGTAAGTCGAATTGAGGCAGCGCCCCCCAAAGGTCCCGCCCGCCAGGCACCGTTGTCAAAATGGGCGCACTACCCGCGCATTGCGCGGTCTATGAGAACAGAGTTAGTCTGAAATCAGACGATTGGGTCGAGGAGAATTCTTATGAAGCGTTCATCGGGGAACATACAGGAAGCCCTGCCGGCACGGGGAATGAGCCGGCGGGACCTGGTCCGGCACGGCGGGTTGTTTGCGGCCGCCGGCGTGTTGACCAAAGGCAAATCGCTGGCGGCGGCGCCGGCCCCGGCCATGACCTTCGATTCCAATCTATACGAATCGATCGGCGTGCGCCCTCTGATCAATTGCAAAGGCACCTATACCATCATCAGCGGCTCGCTGAGCCTGCCCGAAGTCAAACAGGCCATGCTGCAGGCCTCGCAGCACTACGTCCACATGGACGAGCTGATGGAAGCGGTCGGAAAACGGCTGGCCGAGCTGACCGGCGCCGAATCCGGGATCGTCACCTGCGGCTGCGCGTCCGCCCTCTCTCATGCGACCGCCGCCGCGATTGCCGGCGGCAATCCGGAACGCATGGAGCGCTTGCCAACTCTGGCGGGTCTCAAGAATGAAGTCATTGCGCCGAGCTACTCGCGCAACGTCTACGACCATGCCATCCGCATGCACCACATCAAGTTCGTCAACGTCGAAAACGAACAGGAATTGCGCTCCGCCCTCGGCCCGCAAACCGCGCTCGTAATGGTGCTGGCCAGCCCCGAGGATAGCGGCCCGTTCGGGCTCGAGCTGATCGCCCGCGTGGCTCATGAGAGCAACGTGCCCGTGCTGGTCGACGCGGCGGCCGAAGGGCTTACCGTCCCCAACGTCCATCTCCAACGCGGCGCCGACCTGGTCGCCTATAGCGGCGGTAAGGCGATGCGCGGTCCGCAAAGCGCAGGGCTGCTGCTGGGCCGCAAAGATCTGGTGCAGGCCGCCTGGCTCAACAGCGCTCCGCATCACGCCTTCGGGCGGCCCATGAAAGTCGGCAAGGAAGACATCATGGGCATGCTGGCCGCGGTCGAGATGTGGGTGCGCCGCGATCACGACGCCGAATGGAAGCAGTGGGAAAGCTGGCTGGCCGAAATCTCGCAGAGCGTCGAGAAGGTGCCGGGGGTGACCACCGAGGTGCTGCAGCCGCGCGGCCGCTCCAACTACTCGCCGCGTCTGATGATTCGCTGGGACACCGAAAAACTCGGCATCGCCGGAGAGGAAGTCGAAAGCTACCTCTACGAGAACGACCCCCGGATCGTGCTCGCCAGCGGTTCGGGTAGCTGGCGCAACAAAGGCGAAAGCAGCGTTAGCGTGATGCCCTGGCAGATGCAGCCCGGCGATGCCAAGGTCGTCGCCGCCGCTCTGCAGCGCGTGCTTTCCCAGCCGCCGCAAATCAGCCGCGCGATGAAGTCCACCGCGCCCACCGCCAACGTCGACGGCCAATGGGATCTGCACCTCGAATTTGTGTTGGGCAGCGCCGACCACTCGCTGTTCTTCCAGCAGGAGGGCGAGGCGCTGGTCGGTGATCACCAGGGCGAGGTGACCTCCGGCGATCTGTCGGGCACGGTCGAAGGCGACGAAGTCCACTTCCACAGCTCGCACCCCTACGAAGGGACCCGTTTCAGCTTCGATTTCCGGGGCAAGGTACAGGGCGACACAATGTCGGGCGACGTCAGCCTGGGCGAATACGGCCCGGCCCGCTGGACCGCCACACGCCACGAATATCGAGGCCGGCGCCCCGTGCGGCCTGTCAAGAACGTCTAGAACTGAGTCGGGGACAGGCGCCCGCCGTCTGTCCCTGGCCGCCCAACCGGCCACCGGGCCGTCTTCACCGAAAGGATTCGCTGCTGCTGCGTGTACGCGAACCGGCCGTGCGTCGCGTCCCAAGAAACTTGTGTCGATTCAAGTCCAAATCGAAAAACTCGTCTACGGCGGCCAGGGGCTCGGCCGCGTCGACGGCCGCGCTGTGCTGGTGCCCTTCGTTCTGCCCGGCGAACGAGTCGATGTCGAGGCCGTCCGGGAAACCTCCTCGCTAGTCCACGCGCGGCCTCTCGATCTGCTGGAGCGCTCGGAGCATCGCCTCGCCAGCGATTGCCCGGTGTACGGCGAGTGCGGCGGCTGCCAATATCAGCACATCGTCTACGCCAAACAGCTCGAATACAAGGTCGGGATCTTGCGCGAGACGCTGGCGCGCATCGCCAAAATCACCTGGGAAGGCCCCATCGAAACCGTCTCGGGCGAGCCCTGGGGCTACCGCAACCGGACCCAACTACGCATCGTCAAGAACGGCCGCAAGGTTGGCGTGGGGTTCCTCGAAGCCGGCTCGCGGCGGTTGGTCCACGCCGCGCAGTGCCCCATCAACTCGCCGGCCCTCAACCGCGCCCATCAGGCGCTGCTCGAAATGGCCCACCAGCGGCGCTTTCCACAGTTTCTGCACGAAGTGGAGTTCTTCACCAACGAGACCGACATTCAGCTCAACGTGCTCGACACCGACCAGCCGCTGTCGAAAAGCTTCTTCGAGTGGTGTGGGGAGAAGATTCCGGGCCTCGCCACAAGCGAATCGATCGACTATCCCAGCGGCGGGGACGTCTTCCAGGTCGGCAGCCGTTCATTCTTCCAGGTGAATCGCTTCCTGACCGCAAGCCTGGCCGAAGCGGCCCTGCAGGGCGCCGCCGGGAGCCGCGCGCTCGATCTTTATGCGGGCGTGGGCCTGATGACGCTGCCGCTGGCCCGCAAGTTCGATCAGGTTCTCGCCGTAGACTCGAGCCCACGCGCCGTGCGCGGCCTGCAGTTCAACGCCGAGCGCGCCGCGCTCGATGTGAAGGTCGTCAATCTCAATGTCGAGGAGTATCTGCCCAGTTGCGAAGAGGCCGTGGATTTTGTGGTGGCCGATCCGCCACGCGCGGGTTTGGGTCCACGGGTCGTGGCGGAGTTGCTGAGACTGCGAGCCCCGCACGTGGCGCTGGTCTCCTGCGATCCGGCAACCTTGGCGCGCGATCTGGCCGCGCTCACCTCGGGCGGCTATGAAATCGCCAAAATCACTTTCGTCGACATGTTCCCGCAGACCTTCCACATCGAGTCCGTGGTGGAACTGCGGCTCGCGCCGAGTGAGTAGGTAGCCCCGGCCATCGAGGCGACTCGGCCCGCACCCTCCCGGTGCGGCTCTGTTTGCGCGGATTCGCGGCTACGGTACCCAGTGGGGCAGGCATCCTGCCTGCCCAATCCGCCGGGCTCCGCACCAGGACCGCGCCGACGGCTGCCCCGCTTTGCCGACCCAGGCTTCCTGGCGGTCTCGACCCCGCCTTCCTACTCGCTCGTCTTAGGCCGCGGCGTGGTATCCCCTTCGGTCATCCCCAAAACCCACTTGGCGGCTTCCAGCCACATCTTCTGAATGCCGGGATTGTCCCAGACCGCTTCCTCGTGCCCCAGCGTGCTCACGAACACGCGTCCCTTGCCCCAGGTATTGACCCAGGTCGTCGCGAAGTCGCCGTCGGTGCGGTGCACGCCGCGCGCCTTCATGTCCACCGAACTCGTGTCCAGGCTCATCAAGACGCGAACCTTGTCGCGCGAATAGCGGTTGAGCTGGTAGATCTCGTCGGAGATCTCAATCGACGGCGGAAAGTGCTTGGTGGCCGGGAACGAACGGTCCTCGACGTTGATGCGCACTTTGGTGTGCCAGGGGTGCTGATCGAACGCCCCGCCGACCATATCGATGTACTCCGGCCAGCTATTGCGGAACGAGTCGGTGCCGCTGTGCGCCGCCAACACGCCCTTGCCGTCCTCTTTCACGAACGACATGAAATCGGCCTTCTGCTGATCCGTCAACGGCAGGTCGCCCTGCGTGTAGAACATCACGGCGTCGAACCAATTCAGGTTTTTCTTGTTGGCCTTCAGGTCCTGCTTGGTGAGCAGTTCCATGTCGGTGTGGAAGCGGACATCGAACAACCCCGACTCCTCGCCCAGCTTCTCCATCGTATACATCGCGTGCGAGACGGCGTCGTGAGCGTATTCGGTGCTGCCGCCCAGGAACAGGATGTGTTTCTTCGCCGTCCCCTGGCCGAAAACAAAAGCGGGCAAAACCAAACCCAACAGAGCGACAAGAAAAAATTTTCGATTCATCATGGCCTACACTCTCCCTTCAAAGCGCTTCCGACCGGCGTCCAGGCCGATCACGCATGCGCGGCGATTGCCGCCCGCCAAGGCGGTTGGTGGCCTTGCCCACCCGAAACTCCCCGGGTATCATCGCACCTTGGCCCAGAAGGGTTCAAACCCCCCGCCGGGCGCGAGCCCGTAGACAGGCAAGTCGAAGAGCATAGAGGCAAGGAAGGCCGGCCCGTGGCGTGAAGCTCCGGCTTTGCCGCCGTTCGATTCCTCGATCGGCGTCCGCGGCATTTCCAAAAACCGTCTGCCGTCGCCGCTCCGCCCGGCCCCCGGCTACTTCGGAGCGGATCCCACCGCACCGGGTTCCATCGACCACCGCCGGAATCCCGCCGCCCACATGGAATACAATCAATACCATGCCCATCTACGAATACCACTGTACGCAGTGCGGAACGACATTCGAAGACCTGGTGCTGGCGAAAAGCAGCGAGCCGGTGACATGCTCGGCGTGTGGGACCGCGGCTGTCGAGCGCAAGTTCTCGACCTTCGCGGCCCAGACATCCAACGGGTCTGCAAGCGAAGCCAGGAGCTTCGAGGGAGGCTCCTGCGCCTGCGGAGCCGGTCCCGCCGGCATGTGTGGCATGAACTGAGTCCGCGTCCGCCAACGCGAACCGGCTGCACGTGCTTCCTGAGCGCCAGCAAAGGCGCTCAGCGGGTCACGCTGCGGCTTTCGGCCTGGGGCGCCGCGCTCCGCAGCCGCCGGCGCAGTTCTAGAATCCGCCGCGTCCAATCGGGCAGTGGCTCGTCGACCACCGCCTCCTCCGGCCTTTTCGCCGAAACCGCAACTTGCTCGAAGCGGTAGCCGCGCGCCTGTGCCAGCGCGAGCAGCTCGGTATCGAAAAACCACGACTCGTCGCGCACCTGGGGGACGATCTCCAGGGCCACCCGGCGGCTGATTGCCTTGAACGGACACAGCACATCGGCCACGGGCAAGTGGAGCGCCAGCCTCGCCGCCAACGAGTAGAGCCCCGCCCCAAAGCCGCCTCTCCAACCCGAACCCGACGCCCAACGTCCGGCGGCGACGTCGCAGCGATCCTCGGCGACCAGCCGGGCGAGTTGTGTGATATCGTCCAGATCGGCGGGCAGCCGGGTCGCGTCGATCCAGCAAAAAACGTCGCCCAGCCCCTGCGAACCGCGCTTGAGCGCCCTGCCGCGCCCCGCTAGCGCCACCTGCAGCGCCGCAACCCCGGGGAAACGCTCCTCAAGCTTGCGCGCCACCCAGAAGCCCCCGTCCGTCGAGCCGTGATCGACCACGACCAGCTTCCAACGAAACGGGAAACGGCCCTTCAGATGGGAGTACAGACGGGGGATATTCCGATCCAAGGCGGCCGCCACGTTGTGCACCGGAACGATGATATCCACGTTCATAGGGACCCGATGTTTCTATCGTAGCGGGGTCGGGGACGCTTTCTGGCGTGTCCGGCCTGTTGCGGATGTAACCGTGTGGATGAGTCCGGCTACGATAACACCCCCTCGGATAACGCGCGTTTTGGTGCAACCGAAACCGCGCTGGTGCGTTTATATAATGAGCAGAGGTGCGTGGACGCGTCTGGGGTGCGTCCCGCCGGCGAGCCCGCCAAAGGAGACCCTTATGAGGAAGCTGATTGGTGCTACCGTTCTCGCCGCCCTGGCAGGGTTGCCCGCGCTGGCGCAGGCCCCCGACGGCAAAGCCGAACCGCAGCAAACGACGCGGCTCTCTCAGCGCGAGGAGCCGGCCGCTGCCGACTACCTCATCCCAAGCGGCACGCGCGTCCCTCTGGTCCTGCTCAATAGCATCAGCACCAAACATGCCGCCCCGGGGGACCTGGTTTACCTCGAATCGGTGTTTCCGGTGGTGATTGACGGTCGGATTCTGGTTCCCCCCGGCACCTACGTCTCCGGCAGCGTCACCAACGTCAAGCGCACCGGCCGCGTCAAGGGCCGCGGCGAGATCTACCTGCGTTTCGAGCAGATGATTCTGCCCAATGGCACCATCCGCGATCTCACCGGCCGGGTCGGCTCGATGGACGGCCGCTCGCCCGAGGATTTTGACCGCGAAGAAGGGCGCATTACCGCCGAAAGCAACAAGGGCGAGGACACCCGCACCGTAGCCGAAACCACCGCCGCTGGGACGTCCATCGGCGCCATCGCCGGGGCCGCCAGCGGGAACACCGGCATGGGGCTGGGTATCGGCGCGGCGGCGGGCGCGGCGGCCGGCCTGATCGGCGTGCTCACCTCGCGCGGCCCCGAGGCGATCCTAGAAAAAGGCACCCAACTCGATATGGTTCTCGACCGCAACCTCCATTTCACCAAGGAGGAGGTCACCTTCCAGGATCCGCTGCGTGGGCCCTCGCGCGCCGAACCGGGCCCGGGCCCCGACCCCAATCGAAACCACCGCGACCGCGGCTACGGGCGGTTCCCGCTCTAGGACTGGCGTCCACTAGGGTGCTTGCCGATCGAGTTCCGTACACTCCGGGCGGTGGGTTGCCGCGGCCGATACGGAAAATCGTGGGAGTAGGGTTGGAAACCGGTCTCAGCGCCAAAGCCGCCAGGCTTCGTGCAAGCCGATCCACAGATTCACCACGCCAACGCCCGAAACCGCGCCGCGCAGGTAGGTGCTCAGCCAGAACGGACTCCATTGCGGAGTCAGGCTGAAGAAGTAATTGTTGTCCCACAGCAGGGTCCAGGGCAGCAGAAACAGGACCAGGCCGATCTCAACGCAAAACAGGATGAAGAAGATGTTGGTGATGATGCGGGCGCGATCGGGAGGTCCGGCTTTCGGTTCTCCGGTGCCGGCGGACTCTAAGTTCAACGTTTGCTCCATCCCTTAGTCCAACCCTCTGCGCTCGACAGCCGCTGCCGCCGGAACGGTGCCCCCGGGCGGCGGGTCGTCAAACAAGCTTAACTGTCCGTCCGGAAAAGCCGCCGCAAACCGCGATGCCCGCGCCACCGGCTCGAAGCTCAGGCGGTGCAGCGGCGTGGGGCCGTGCCGCAGCAGCGCCGCCAAATGCACCGGAGCCGAGTAGCCCTTGTTCGAAGCCAGCCCGTACTCGGGGTACACCCGGTCCCAAAGCTGCATCCAGCGGTCGCGTTCCACCTTGGCCACGATCGAGGCTGCCGCGATCGAGCGGCTGCGGCCGTCGCCGCCGATGATCGGCAATTGCGGTAAATCGACGTCGAGCCGCAAGGCGTCGATCAACACATAGTCGGCGGCGGGAGTGAGACCGCGAACCGCGTCGCGCATCGCTTGCCGCGAAGCCTGGTAGATGTTGAGAAAATCGATTCGCCCGCTATCGACCGCCGCCACCGAAACCGCCACCGCGCGTTCGCGGATGCGCGCGCTCAACACCTCGCGGCTGGCGGCGTCGAGCAGTTTACTATCCTGCAGCCCGCGAATGGGTTGCTGGGGGTCGAGGATCACCGCCGCCGCCACCACGGGCCCAAACAGCGAGCCGCGCCCGACCTCGTCCACGCCGGCCACCAGCCGGAAGCCTTCGTCCCAGCAGGTCTTTTCATAGCGCAGCGTCGGCCGCCGCACGGCTACCGCCGCTCGCGCCGACTTCCGTTTCTGAACCGCCAGAGTCATTCGCGGCGTGAAGGTCACTCCTCACAGCAAGGCCATCGACGTAGCCAGCGGGCCGCGACACCCGAAGAAGGGCAACCAACGCCTAGCGCGTGGAGCGTTCTTTCAGGCGTGCCGCTTTGCCGCGCAGCCCGCGCAGGTAGTAGAGCTTGGCGCGCCGCACCTGCGCGCTCCGCACCTTTTCGATGTGGTCTATGGTCGGCGAGTGGACGGGAAACACCCTCTCCACTCCGGTGCCGAAGCTGATCTTGCGAATCGTGATCGTCTCGCTGATCCCGGAGTTGTGCCGCGCGATAAAGACGCCTTCAAACGCCTGCAGCCGCTCTTTTTCGCCCTCGCGGATCTTCACGTGCACGCGCACGGTGTCGCCCGGTTCGAGCACGGGGATCTCCGGGCCTTTGTGGCCATCCTCGATCTTCTGCATCAATTTGTTTTTCATCGCTATCCCTCCCGCGGCTCACCGCGCTTCCGCAGCCGCCTGCCGCAACCATTCTCGATCTTCCTCGCTCAACTCGGCCTGCTCGAGCAGCTCAGGCCGGTAGTGCAATGTCTTTTGGAGCGCCGCCCGCCGGCGCCAACGGCGAATCTGCTCGTGATTGCCGCTCAATAAAACCTCCGGGACTTCCCAGTCCCGAAACTTCGCCGGGCGCGTGTAGTGGGGAAAATCGAGCATCCCCACGCCTCCCTGGCCGAGCGGCGCGAACGACTCGCGCTGCGCCGACGCTTCGTTGCCCAGCACGCCGGGCAGCAGCCGGGCGACGCAATCGATCACCAGGCCACAGGCCCACTCGCCGCCGCTCAACACAAAACTGCCGACCGACAACTCCTGGTCGGCCAGGTTTTCGCTGACGCGCTCGTCGACCCCTTCGTAGCGGCCGCAGATCAGCGCGATCTCGTCGCAGGCCGCCAACTCGGCCGCCACGGCCTGGCTAAACAGCCGGCCCTGCGCCGAGAGCAACACCGTCGAGGTCCGCTTGCCGCTCCAGTCGCGCCGCGCCTCTTCCAGCGCCTGATAAATCGGCTCGACCTTGAGCACCATCCCTTCGTCGCCGCCAAAGGGCCGGTCGTCGACCGTGCGGTGGCGGTCCGAAGTGAACGTGCGCAGATCGTGAAACCGGATCTCGACAAGCCCCGCCTTCTGCGCCCGCGCGATCACGCCGTGCGCGAAAGGCCCCTCGAAAAACGGGGGGAAAATCGTGAGGACGTGAAAGACCATGACTCGGCGCAGCCTGCGCCTCCCTCACGAATTCAGCTCTTCGAGCCCTTCCGGCAGCCGCACGCGGATCACGCCGTCGTCGGGCTTGATGTCGACGCAAATCTGCTTGGTAAACGGAATCAGCACCTCGCCGCCCGCCGCGCGCACCTGCAGCACTACCGGGCCGGTTCCTTCCAGGATGCTTTCCACTTCGCCGATCTCTCGGCCGCTGTCGGCGTCGACGATTCTCGTCCCGATCAGGTCGTCGAAGTAGTATTCACCCTCAGGCGGGGGGCCCAACTCGCCGCGCGGAATCTGCACCAGACTGCCGCGCAACAACTCGGCGTCGCTGATCGAGTCGACGCCCGCGAACTTCAGAATCAAACGTCCCTGATGCCGCCAGGACTCCTCGAGCACGATCTCCCTGCGCTTGCCGGACGGATCCGTCAAGAACAAAGAGACTCCCTCGCCGAATCGCTCACCGCCGTCGCTGAGGTCCTCGGCGGCCACCTCGCCGCGATTGCCCCGCGAGCGGATCACGCGAGCGATCGTTACGTACTCGGCGTCGCTCACTCCCGTCTTTCGGCCGGCCTCGACTCACTCCAGAATTTCAAGAGTGAACCGTTTCTTGAGCTTCATGCCGGCGGCGCCAAGCAAGGTTCGGATGGATTTGGCCGTGCGCCCCTTCTTGCCGATGATCTTGCCCAGGTCGGTGGGGTCCACGCGCAGTTCCAGAACGCGCACTTGCTCACCTTCCACGGGGCGCACTGATACCTCTTCCGGCTTGTCCACCAGAGCTTTCGCGATCATTTCCACGAGTTCGACGATTGGCTCGGTTGAATCGCCCATCGTGCACCTCCCCCTGGCAGCGACAGAGAGTCTTCATGTTTCCGCACCGTAAGGAGGAAGAAACAGGAGCGCGAGCTCCCGTTTTTTGCCGCCGCCGCAACGGGCCGGGCCTGTATCTAACTGATTTCAGTATATCAAGCAGTCGGTTTCGGTTCCTCGCCGGCAGCCGGCGCCGCGTCGGCCGCGGCCGGCTCGGTCGAGGGTGCTTCCGCTGCGGCTGGGGCGGCGGCCTGGGTCTTGCCAGCCGGCTTTTTCTCGGCCGCGGCTTCGCCGGCAGGCTCGGCCGGCCGGTCCTTGTAAACCTTGATCAAGCGGTGCACGCGGTCCGACGGCTGCGCGCCCTTGCCTAGCCAGTAATCGACGCGGTCCTGCTTCAACTCGATCAGAGTCGGGGTCTCCCGCGGATTGTAGTGACCCAGGATCTCGACCGAGCGGCTGTCGCGGGCGCGGCTTTTCTCCATCACCACCACCCGGTACGCCGCCTGTTTCTTGGCTCCAACCCGAGCCAAGCGAATCGCCAACATAGTTCCTCCGTTCAGGGGATTGCCCCGGCGAGCCCCAAACAGCCCGCCCGTACCTCCGGCCGCGCGCTACTGGCGCATCAACGCCCCGAGGTTGAGGCCTCCCAAGCCTTTCCGTTTCTTTCCCTTTTTGAGTCCTCCCGACAGCGAACGCATCATCAGGCGCGCCTGCCGGTATTGTTTCAAAAGCTGATTGACCTGTTGCACCGACGTGCCGCTGCCGCGCGCGATGCGCCGCCGCCGGCTGCCGTTGATGAGTTGAAAATTGTCGCGCTCGCGCATCGTCATCGAGTTGATGATGGCCTCGACGCGATCGAGCTCCTTGGGGTCTACCTTGGCGTCCTGCAACTGTTTGAACGGACCCACCTGCGGCAGCATCCCCAAAATCGATTCCAGCGACCCCAGCTTCTTGATCTGGCGCAGTTGCTGGCGGAAGTCCTCCAACGTGAAATCGTTGTCGAGGATCTTCTCCTGCATCTCGAGCGCCTGCTTCTCGTCGATGGTCCCTTCGACCTTCTCGATGAACGAGAGCATGTCGCCCATGCCCAGAATGCGCGAGACGACGCGCTCGGGGTAGAACAGCTCGAAGGCGCTCGGCTTTTCACCAACGCCCACAAATTTCAGAGGCCGGCCGGTGACCTGGCGGATCGACAGCGCCGCGCCGCCACGCGCATCGCCGTCCATTTTGGTGAGGATCACGCCGGTGATCCCCAACCGCTGGTGGAACTGCTCGGCCGACTTCACCGCGTCCTGCCCGGTCATCGCGTCGGCGACGAACAGAATCTCGGTCGGGTCGAACTCGCGCTTCAACTGCTCGAGCTCGACCATCAGGTCGTCGTCGATGTGCAGCCGGCCGGCGGTATCGACCAGCACCACGTCGCGGCCGGTCTCGATGGCTTCGCGGCGGGCGCCCTTGGAGAGCTCGAGCGGCGTGGTTTCCGATTCCTTGCCGGGGTAAATCGGCAGCTTGATCTGGCCCGCCACCACCCGCAACTGTTCGCGCGCCGCCGGGCGGTAAACGTCGACCGAAACCAGCAGCGGGCTGTGCCCGTTTTTCGAAAGCCACAGCGCCAGCTTGCCCGTGCTGGTCGTCTTGCCCGAACCTTGCAGGCCCACGATCAGATACACCGACGGCGGCGTATTGGCGTAGCGCAGCTTCGATTCGGTGCTGCCGAGAATCCGGATCAGCTCGTCCTTGACGATCTTCACCACCTGCTCGGTGGGCGAAAACGCCGTCAGGACCTCTTGCCCCAGCGCCTTGTTCCGAATGTTTTCGACAAGCTGCTTGACGACCTTGAAGTTAACGTCGGCCTCGAGCAGCGCCAGACGGATCTCCTTGAGAGCATCCTGGATGTTCTGCTCGGTCAGCTTGCCTTCGCCGCGCAGGTCCTTGAAGACGCGCTGCAGCTTCTCTGTAAGGTTTTCAAACACAGAGGTTTACAGGGAACCGGGGGAGCGGGGAAACGGAAAGCCCCATGAGGGGTCCAGGCGGACACACCTCTCCTGCCTTACCCCATTGTAGTGAGCGCCGGATCGGAGCGTCAATGAGCTCCGCCAGGCCCGATAACCAAGCGCAACGGCCGGCTGGGGTCTCGGTTGCCAAAAGCACAGAAGCAGGACCAGGCGCCCGTGGCGCGAAGCTCCCGCTTTGCCGCCGTTCAGTTCATCGATCGGTGTCTTGGTATTTTTTAGCTTTGTGGGAAACAAACCAGCCGGAAAGGGCCCTCTACTGTAAGGCGGGAGCTTCACGCCGCGGCTGGCCCTTCCGGCCACTGTGCCCGTAGCTCCAGCCCGTATGCCATGCCCAGACCCACCCCTCCCCTAGTCGTAGGGTCTTGGCCGGATTGACGCCCGCCGCCGCAAGCTATACAAGGAAGAAGCGTCCAATCACGGAGCCCCCCCATGAAAACCCGGATCCTGCTGAGTCTGTTTCTCGCCTGCAGCCTTGCCTCGGCCGAAAGCCCCAACGACAAGCCCGAAAACACCAGCGACAAGGCTGAAAACACCGCCGAAAAAGCCATCGAGCGCTGCCAGGAGTCCGCCGATCTGCTCGACCAGATCATGGCCATGCCCGAAAAGGCCATTCCCCACACGCTGCTGACGAAGGCCCGCTGCATCGCGCTGATTCCCGGTGTCAAGAAAGCCGGCTTCGTGTTCGCCGGGATGTGGGGCAAGGGCTTCCTGTCCTGCCGCGGCGCGGATCCGGCGACCTGGAAGGGTCCCTCGGCGCTACGCCTGGAGGGCGGCAGCTTCGGCCTCCAGATCGGCGGCAGCTCGACCGACGTCGTCCTGCTCGTCATGAACGAGGATGGGGTCGACAAGCTGCTGTCGAGCAAATTTACCCTGGGAGCCGATGCCGCGGTGGCCGGCGGGCCGGTGGGCCGCAGCGCCCAGGTCCAGACGGACGCCCAGATGCACGCGAAAATCCTCGCCTACTCGCGGTCGCGAGGCCTGTTTGCCGGCCTTTCTCTCGATGGCGCTACGCTGCGGCCCGACAGCGACGTCAACAAGAGGCTTTACGGCGACGACATTCCCGCGAAACAGATCCTTTCGGGGATGACCGAGCCGCCCCAGGCCACCCGCGCTCTGCTGCAAACCATCGCCAAGTACGCCACTCCCAAGCCGGGCGAGGCTGTCGAGACGGCCCCAGCCACGGCGCCCGAGCCCGCCAAGGCGCCGGAACCGACGCTGTTGACCATTACCTCCGAGCCCGCCTATGCCGAGGTCGAGCTGAACCGCAATTTCAACGGCCTCACGCCGAGAACCAAGCAAATCTCGCCCGGTGAGTACCAAATCACGGTGAACAAGAAGGGCTTCGAGCCCTGGGTCAAGACCATCACCGTGGTTGCTGGCGAGTCGGTCACCCTCAACGCCAAGCTGGACAAGCTGGAAGCAACGGCGCCCGAAGCAGGGACCGAAGCCATGCCGGGCGCGCTGCCCACGGGGGCAACCTCGGCGGCAACCTCATCCAACCGGAACTCAGGCATCCGCGTCAGCGGCTGGCAGCCCAAACCCTAGCGGTTCCTGTCGCCGAAACCTCATCGGTAAGCACGATCACGGGCGTCTGGCGCCGCGGGGCGGCCGCGGTTGACAGCGCTTTGCGATCCGTGGTCCCATGACCGCGTTACGGACTCGCCCGGGAGGAGGAGCAGCGTCTCTATGGATCGCAGAAGGTTTGTGCAGTGGAGCGGTGCGGCCGCCGGGGCGGTGTTGGCCGGTTGTGGAGCGGCGCCGCCGGCCTCGGAAACCACGGCCGCTGCGTCGAAGATCAGCAAGCCCCTCAAAATGCACGTCGGCTGCCAGCGCAGCCCGACCACTCCCGAACTGTTGCAACACTTCAAGCGTCACGGCGTCGACCATATCTGCGGCTACCCGCCCGACCCCGGCGAGCGCGGCTACTGGCTTCCCGAGGACGTCGAAAAGACGCGCGAGCTGTGCGAGAAATACGGCGTCTCGCTCGACATGGTGGCGTTGCCATTTCTGGCCTCGTCGCACATCGACCGCGAAAAGCGCGGCGCCATCATGCTCGGCAAGAGCCCCGAACGCGACAAAGACATCGACGACATCCACAAGATGATCGAGGCCTGCGCCAAAGCGGGCGTACCGGCGTTCAAATACAACATGAGCCTGCTGGGCGTGCTGCGCATCGAACGCACCCCGGGCCGCGGCGGGACGACCTATAGCACCTGGAAACTGGCCGACGCCAAGCCCGATCCGCCGCTCACGCGCGCGGGCAAGGTCAATGCCGAACAAGCCTGGGAGCGCATCAGCTACTTCATCGAGCGGGTGATCCCGGTGGCCGACGAGTTCAAGGTGCGGGCGGCCTGCCATCCGCACGACCCCGGCGTGCCGCCGTCAGGCTACCAGGGCGTGGTGCGCGTGCTGGGTACCCCTGAAGGGCTCTACAAGTTTATGGGGCTGCATTCCAGCCCCTATCACGGCTTCAATCTTTGCCTGGGAACCACTGCGGAGATGCTGCAGGACCCCAATCGCGAGATCCATGACGTGATTCGCAAGATCGGCGGCGAGAAGCGCATCTTCAACATTCATTTCCGCAATATCCGCGGCAAGCGCGACGACTTCGTCGAGGTCTTTCCCGACGAGGGAGACATGAACATGGTCGATGTGGCGATGACGCTGGCCGAAGTGGACTATCCCTACATGGTGATGCCCGACCACATGCCGCAGCACCCCGACGACCCTGGCGGCAAGCAGGCCTTCGCCTTCGGCTACGGCTACATCAAGGGTGTACTGCAGGCCGTGGAAAGGCTGGCCTGACGACCCGGCGGCACCCGTCGCCGGCAACACCCGTCGCCGATATGAATCGCCACTCAGAGCCGCGGGCGTAAGCCCGCGCTGGGCACGCCCTCACACCCCACCGCCCGTCTGCCGGTGTCATCCTGTCTCCCGACCCTTGGCGCAAGCTGACGCTTGCGGCTCTGAGTGGCGCTTTGCACGGAAGTGGTTGGCCGGATTGGCGGCGCGTGGTTGGGAGATCGGTATTGCCGGGCAGCCGCAAACGCCTCAGCGGCTGACAGCCAGATTCACGACGTTGCTGCGCCGCCCATCCACCAGCAGCGAGATGTCGGTCGCGCTGCTGAGGCCTTCCGGAAGGCTGAAGCGCAGGCGATAGAGGCCGGGCATGCCGGAAACCTGCTCGATCGCTTCGGGAGTGAGCCGCGCGGCGCCGAGTTGGATCTGGATCCGCGCGTCGGCAGCGCTCGAGGCGCCCAAACGCGCCGCGACGGCGGTGCCCAGCCCGGTGGCCAGCAGGGTGAGAGGCTCTCCAGCGTGAGCCGGGCTCGAGCCCGCCACGTACGAGTCGTCGCGGTGGGCCACCCCGAAAACGCCGGGCGAGACGCGCGCGACCTCCATCAACATCGGCTCGCTCACTTCGTCACCGGCGTAAACCCGTACCTCGGCCGTGCCGGGTGTGATCGAGGCCGGAATCTGCAGGTTGATCTGGCGCGGCGCGACGGACAACAGCACCGCATCCTGCCCGTTAAACGTCACCCGCACGCCGCTCTGCTGGGCGCTGCCTGCCGAGGCCGTGGCGGTTGGCGATCCGGTCAAATTCTCCCCAAACAGAGAGGCCAATACACCTGGCGACAGGTCGTGGGTCATCGTCGCGCTGTTGATGACACCGTCATAGTGGAGCGTTGGAGGCCCGGCCTCGGAAGCCAGCGGGGTTTCGCCGGTGCGCAGCCGCTGTGGCAGCGTCATCACCAGCAGTCCGCTGGTCACGCTCACCAGGTAGTTCCCCTTGGTGGACTCGGGGGGCACGGTAACCACCGCGCGCAGGTAGGTCGGGCTCACCACATCCACGTAGCGAGCGACGACCTCGCTATTTCCGAACCCCACCACCGTCTCCCCGGGAACGAAATACACGCCCTCGCCGCGGATTTCAATCACGCGGTCGGTTCCGGCGTGAATGTATTCGGGGGACATGGTGAGCGAAGCCGCCCCGCCGCTGAAATAGGGAAAAACGACGTTTCCGTCGGGCAGCGTGAGGGCCGAGCTTTGCCCGTCGGGGTTGTAGACGGTCACGATCGCCTGGTGCCCCGGGGGTCCGGGCGGCGGCACCACCTGGATCTCGTTCCCGGTGGCGTCGATGCCGACGATCTGCGCCGGCAAGCCATCGAAATAGACCGTCGAGAGCGGGTCGAAATTGAGGCCGTGTACGCTCCATACGCCCGGCTGGCTGGCCGCCGCGGTCTCCTCGATCCAGTGAATCACCGGCGCTGGCTGCGAGGTGAGGTGCACGCCGCTCGGCAGCACATAGATATCGTTCGGCACGCGAAACAGCAGGTGCTTGGCCCCGACCTGGCTATAGGGGTCGATGTCGAAATCCAGGCGGATGAAATTGTCGTAGCCCTGGTAGGGTTGCGGCTTTCTGGCGTGCAGTTCGCCGCCCAGCACGTCGACCGTCAAATTGGAGAGATTCTGGGTCAGGCCCTGGCCGTAGGCCAGCACAAAGCCCACCTCCGGCTGCTGGTCGAGGAAAGCAGGGTGCACACCCGGCGCCCCGTTGCCGGGAAAACTGTAAGTACTCACCCCATAGACACTTAGGGCACTGGTGGGGGTCACGTGGAACTGAATATCTTGGGCCACTTCGCCGGCGCGTACGTCGACCGTGGGAGTCTTGGCGAAATCGGTCGTGCCGCCATAGAACATGGTCTTGAACGGCGACGAAGCCTCCAGCCGCGTGCCGTTGTCGAGCACCGGCAGGACGATGTTGGCCGGGCCCAGCCCTTCCAGGGTTGAAGGCGGCAACGGGTGCACGTACAACTGATAGGGACCCGGCAGCAGTCCGTCGATGCGATAGGTGCCGTCGGGGGCAGACAGCGCGCTCACCGCCGACGCGCCGGAAATTGCGACGATCGAGGCCAAATGGACCGGGTCGCCCGCCATCGTGGTCACCCGCCCCGTAATCGAGCCGTAACTCTGCTGGAAGCGGCTTGACGGGTAGAGAGACGAAACGCCGGCGATGTCGTCGGCGCCCAGCGGTTGGGCGCGCGAGGTGGCGCGGGTCGTGTCGATGCTCATCACCGAACTGGTGAGCGTGTGCTGCAGGCCCAACGCATGGCCGATTTCGTGAACCAGGCTATTGAAAAACAGCTCCGAGAAGCTCTGGCGCGGCCGGCTGCCCAGCGTAAGATCATTCGACAGAACCACCTGCGAGTAGACGATGGGCACAAAGTCGTCGCGAGGCTCGCCCCAGGTCACCGGCCCGCCCAGCCCGATCACCCCTGGCGGCAGCTCGGCAAACACAATCTCCCCGGCTGGCGGACCCGAGTCGGGAAGGCCTTCCGTCAGGCCTCCATAGGCGACCCGCAAAGTGGACGTCGGAACCGCATCCCAGACCGAAAGGGCTTGGCGCACCTGGCTGACCAGCGCCTCGAAGCTATCGTTGGGGGCCAGCTTGGGGCCGTCCTGGTTGACGTAGAAATAGACCTTCTGGTCAAGCAGTTCCTGCAGGTCGAACTTCTCGACGATCGGCTGGAATCCCTGCCCCTCGCGGTAGTGGACGAAGTGGGTGTAGGCGTGGGAACTCGCCGCCGCCAACATCAGCAGCGCCACACAACGGCCCAAGACCACCCACCGGGACCTCACTGCTTCGAGGGCCCTCCCGCGGCCAGGGCCGCGCGGATCTGTGCCACTAGGTCTTCCAGCGGCATATCAACAGCGGCCGGCGAGACCGGGTTGCTCGACCCCGCTGAAAACATCAGGTCGGAGGTGGGTTTGCGGTGGACCAGTACGTGGCCCTTGGCGTCCCGGGAGACGTCGAAGAACCCCTGGCTCAAGCCCATCAACTGGGTGCGGCCGCTGGGCCCGGTCCACAGGAAGGCGACGAACTCCTGGCCGGGACGCAGCACGGGAACGCCGTCGAAGCGCTGGTGGAAGCCACCGATCTGGCCGCCCGGGAGGGCGATTTCACGCCGCGAGACGCGCTCGCCCTTCCACTGGTCCAGCACTTCGACCTCGACCATCGTATAGATCAAGGACCCGGCGCGGATGGAGTGGCTTTGTGCCGCTTTGGCCAGCACGATTGCCGACGACTGCTGCACCATCTCGTCCAGCGACAACTGTTCGAGTGTCGCGCCCGGGATGAGCCGGCAGCCGACAAGGAAGATGCTCAGCAGGCAACCGAAACGAACCATACTCCGACAGGGGACCGAGCAAGCGGGAAGCCAAAACTGAAGTGATTGTATCATAAAGAGTTACGTATCGATTACGGTCTTCGGCCACGCCAGATTGACACAGCGGCGTCGCCAACAGCCACGGGCCTGCCCGCCCTCCACCAGTCGACTGGGCCCTCTCGAGCGCATCCTGTATACGACGGTGACCATGGTTTTCGGGACTGTTGCTCACGCGTGCCCAGGATCTGGTTCGGCTCGAGCCCGCAAAAGGCCCGGCAGCCGGCCGCGAAGCCGCACTGCCACTGTAGTTGTGGGAGTCTGGCCGGAGTGCCCACAGAGCCGTCGAAACGCTCCCAAAATGCTGCTATACTGCTGCCGACGAGTCACTTATCGGCCGGAGCCGAGGGCCCTGGCCGGAGCTTCAATCCGGGCCGCCCGCAAGCGGGGCGGAGAGGAATCAGGAGACTACGATGCCATTCTGCACAAAATGTGGCGCTGACGTGGAAGGGGTCCGTTTCTGTCCCAAGTGTGGCGCACCCGTCGGTGAAGCTGCCAGTGGCGGGGCCGCACCCGGACCGGGCAGCTACTCCGCACCCGCCGGCGCTCCGCCGGCCGGATCGTATGCCCAAGCTCCGTCCGACGGCGGCCTCTCCGACAATGTCGCCGGCGCGCTGGCCTATTTCACCATCATTCCGGCGATCATTTTTTTGGTCATCGACCCGTTTAAAACTCGTAGATTTGTGCGTTTCCACGCCTTCCAGTGCTTGTTCTTGTGCGGAGCGGCCTTCGTATTCTGGATTGGTTTTGCAATGCTCAGCATCGTAATGGGCTATTTCGTGGGCGGTTTGATTCTAGGCATGCTCAGCATCGTGGTGCAAATCGGGCTGCTTGTGGTGTGGTTGATTACCGTGATCAAGGCGTACCAGGGTCAGGAGTTCCGTCTGCCAGTGATCGGAGATCTCGCCGCCAAGCAGGTCTGACGTTCCGTATCGCTAAACAGCGCGTTTGCGGGTTCGCGCCGGCAGCAGCGGCATCGGCTGTCGCCGATGAGCGACGTAGTCCGCCAATCTTCGCCGGTAGACGGAGCCGTCCTACTGGTGTGTCCTGGCGGGTATTCCTCTCACCTGGTTCCTGGCATTCCAGGACATTGATTGCAGTCCGCCGCCCCGTCACAATCCGCAAACTCCCCTCCCGGTGATCCGCGGGTCCCCAGCCACCGTTCTCGTTTCGACCTCGCGCCGCGAGCTCGCCGCCACCCAAACCGAAACACGATTGTGTCCCTGGGGTTTCCGTAGAGATGGTCGCGGCGAAGTTTAGCGCTTGCGGGCTTGCCTCGCCCACCGCGATCATAGGTGAGGAACGATCGCGCGTCGTTGTCTTCGCGTTTTCCCAGAGCGAGTTCATGCCACTCTCCCCGCAACGGCCTCAGCTTCTGGATCGCATCTTCAACTACCTGAGTATCGAGGAAGGGGAGCCCGAGCCCACGCTGCTGCTCAGCGGCTATCTGCTGCTGGTGATGGCGACAGTCATTTGCCTCAAGGCCGTCAGCGATTCGGTGTTTCTGAGTGTCTTCGAAGCTCGCTCGCTGCCCTACGTCGACCTCCCGACTACCGTTCTGGTCGGCATCGTCGTCAGCCTGTACCTGCGGGTGTCCAATCGCCTGGGCCTTCCCAAGACGATCTGGTGGACGCAGTCGTTTGTCATCGTCAACCTGATCGCCTTCTGGTTGATGCTGCGGGCGCATCTGCCCGGTACGGCGGCGCTGATCTACATCTGGGTTGGAATTTTCTCGGTGTTACTGCCGAGCCAGGTCTGGTCGCTATCGGGGCTGGTATTCAATACCCGACAGGCCAAGCGGCTGTTTGCGCTGATCGGCAGCGGAGGAATCCTGGGCGCCGCGTTCGGCGGCAACTTTGCGGGATTCATCGGACCCAGGCTGGGAACCGACAGCGTGCTGCTGGTTACGGTGGTGTTCATCGCCGGCTGCGCTGTGCTTGTGTCCAGGCTGACGGGAATGGCCAAGGCCGACGGAACGACTGCTTCCCCGCCTTCCGCGGTAAGACCCTCGATCTTCGACAGCATCCGTTTGGTGAACAGCGACCGCTATCTGTTGCTGATCACGCTGGCGATTTTTTTCTCCACCGTCCCCAGCACGTTGATCAAGTTTCAGTTCAAGGCGGTGGCGCGATTTGCGCTGGATGCCGACCGCGACTCGCTGACCTCGTTCTACGGTTATTTCTATGGTTACATCGCGGTCTTTTCGTTTCTGTTCCACACCTTGCTGAGCGGGCGCATCCTGCGGCTTCTTGGCCTGAGCTCGTGTTTGTTCATCCTGCCCCTGGCGCTGCTGGCCGGCTCGACGGGCCTGTTGTTCTCGGCGACGCTGGCAGCGGCGATTCTGGCGCGCGGCTCGGATCAGGCCTTCCGCCATTCGATCGACCGCTCCTCTCTGGAACTGCTCTACGTGCCGGTACCGGCCAACATTCGCGGCCGGGTAAAGAGCTTTCTCGATATCGTGGTGACCCGCTCGGCCGACGCCCTCGCCAGCATTGTGCTGTTGGTGTTGAGCATTCTCGGCTGGACACAGGTACGCCACATCAGCCTGATCAGCATGGTATTCATCGTGCCCTGGCTGGTGGCGGTCTGGAGGATGCGCGGCGAATACGTCAACACGTTGCGCCGCACCATCGAGCGCAAGGACATCCAGTCCGAGGAGCTGCTGCGGAGCCTGGCCGAATCCACGCCGTTGGCGCAGATCGAAAGCACCTTGGAAGCGTCCGACCAACGCTCGCTGGAAACCGCCATCGACTGGATGCAATACAGCGGCCTGAGCGCCTCCCAGGCCCACCTGGCCTCGCTGCTCACCCACAGCTCGTCCGCGATCCGCCGCAAGGCGATGGCCGTGGTCGCCAACCACCGCATCCCGCACTGCGAACGGGAGGTGCTGAGTTTCCTGGCCCTCGAAAGCGATGTTGAGGCCCGCTGGCAGGCGCTGGAATACCTCGAAGGACAGGGCGAACAGACCGTCGTTTTCGAAGGCCTGCTGCACGGCGCCGACCGCGAACTGGCGGCGACGGTCGCCGCGCGCCTGTTGCATCGGCCCGGGACGCAGCAGACCGAAGCGCCCGCGGTGTTCTACGCCTTCATCGAATGGGCGGGCGGCGCCGATCTGGCGTCACGCGCCGCCGCCGCGCGCCTGATCGGGCTGGCGCCGGCGTCCGAGCGACTCCACGCCCACCTGGCCCGCGCGCTGCGGGATGCGGCTCCCGAGGTGACGCGCGCGGCCCTGCTCAGCGCGGCGGCGGTGCGGCCGCCCGGTGAAATCGACTTTATCCGGGGAAAGCTCTGCGACCGTCACCTCCGCAGGGAAGCGCGCGAAGCCTTGGTGGCTTTTGGTGTGCCGGCTTTGCAGCCGTTGAGCGAGGCGCTGCGCGAGGCTGCTCCAGGCCCGGTGGAGCGGCGCGAGGTATTTCGCGTGATGGGCTCGATCGGAGGCCAACAGGCCGCCGACCTGCTCGTTTCTCATGTCGAGCACGCCGATCGGGCCGTGCTATACCAGATCCTGCGTTCGCTCGACCGCATCCGCCGCCGGCAGCCCGAAGTGCGTTTCGACCGCGAAGCCGTGACCCGGCTGCTGATTGCGGCGCTTCGCGAACTCTATCAGGAGGCCGCCTTCCTCGCCGGAATGCCGGCGGGAGATTCGGCGCAAGGGGTGGACTTTCTCAAGCGCGCGTTGGCCGAACGCCTCGACCGCCGCAAAGAAGAAGTCTTCCACCTGCTGGCGCTGGTCTATCCCCACCGCGAGATCAATGATGCCCGGCACTGGGTATTCAGCGGGCGGCCCGACCTACGGTCCAATGCCCTGGAGTTCCTCGACAGCCGCATCAGCAATCCGGTCCGCCAAATGCTGCTGCCGGTGCTGGAAGACCACGGGCCGCGCCGCCTGCTCGAAGTCGGCCAGGAGTTGTTCGACCTCCAGGAAATCGCCTACCCTAGCGTGTTGCGGCCGTTGCTGGAGTGGCCCGACGCCTGGCTGCAGTCGTGCGCCAGCTACGTGGTCGGCGAGGCGCGGATCCGGCAGTTCTATCCGGATCTGCTGCCCCTGACGCGCGCCGAAGATCGGATTTTGAGCGAGACCGCCGCCCGCGCCGGGCGGTACCTCAGCGGCGGGCGCGGTCCCGAGATCGCGGGAACCCAGCCGGGCTAGATGCCCTTTTGCGGGCACCTCCACGATGGAAACCCTCAGCACTTTGGAGCGAGCGATCCGCCTGCAAAAGGTGGAGCTGTTCAGCGATCTGGAGACCAGCATGCTCGCCTTGCTCGCCTCGGTTGCATCGCAGGTCGAGGTGAAACGCGGCGAAGTGCTGGTCGAACAGAACCGGCCCTTGAGCACGCTTTATGTGGTGTTGAACGGCGCCATCGAGATGAGCCGCAGCGGACGCACCATGTTTCACGTCGGCTCCGACGAAACCATCGGCAACTGGGCCCTGTTCGACGAACAGCCCAGCGTGGTCACCGCCACCGCCCTGGACGACACTTCGCTGCTACGCATTGATCGCGACGACTTTTACGATCTGCTGGCCGATCACAGCGAGATGACCCGGGAAATGTTCCAGGCGCTGTTCCGGAGAGTTCGCTCCCTATTGACCAAGGGCCTGGGGACCGTGCCGCCCAGCCCGCCTCCCGAGGAGCCCCCCGCCGCCTGATTCCCTCGCGGGCCAGGGCAATCGATCGGCGTCCGCCGGCCCGGCCAGCCGTCTCCTATACTGGAATTGACCTTGTACCAGAGTTGCGCCTGGCGCCCGGCCAACCGCTTCAAACGGTGGGCTAGGGCCGCGCTGTTGCCGATCCGCGGACGGGCGCCCACCCAGCAGACATCGTCACGGCCTGACCGCCACCGCATGGACATCGACACCAAACCGAAAACACGCGAGGAGTTGGAGGCCGAAAACCAACGCCTCCGCCGCGCGGTCGAAGAGTTGTCGACCCTCAACGCCATCGGAACCGCCATCGGGTCGACGATGTCGGTCAACGCCATTGTCGAGTTGATCGTGCAGGAGAGCGTAAAGCACCTCGACGTCGAGCAGGCGGCGGTGATGCTGCTCAAGCACGACGAAGACTCCGACCCGTTCCGGACCATGGCGCGCAAGGCCTACTCGGGCACCGAAACCGTGCCGTTCCGCTTCGGGCAGCAGCTCACCGGCTGGATGCTCAAGAACCGCAAGCCGCTGTTGATCAACGACCTGCAGCAGGACTCCCGCTTCCGCGCGGTCGCCACCGAGGGCTTCCCGATCCGCTCGCTGCTCAGCGTGCCGCTGCGCGCCAAGGGCGAGATGGTGGGGCTGCTCAACGTCTTCAACAAGCGCGACCCGGGCGGCTTCACGCTGGGCGACCAGCGGCTGCTCTCGATCATCGCCTCGCAGTCGGCGCAGATCGTCGACAACGCCCGCCTCTACGAAGAGCTGCAGAGCCGCACCGAGGACCTGGAAAAGTCCGAGGCGAAGTATCGCGCGCTGGTGCAGGAAGCCGGCGAGGCGATTCTGCTGGTGAGTTTCGAGACCCATCGCATTCTGGAAGTCAACGACCGCGCCGCCGACTTGACCGGCCGGCCGCGCGAGGCGCTGCTGGGCTGCACCGTGGGCGACGTGATTCCGGTGCCGGAGCTGGCCGAGGACAGCACTTATGAGAACCTCACCAGCGGCGGTAACGTGCGCAGCTCGATGCGAATCCAATGCCAAGGCGGCGAAGTGCGCTTCGTCGACGTCAGCCTGACGCGGGTCTCCTACGGCAGCGACCGTATTCTGCAGGTGATCTGCCACGACGTGACCGAGCGGGAGCGCTTTGCCGCGCACCTGCGCAACGAAGCCGACGAGCTCGAGCGGCTGGTGGCCGAGCGCACGCGCGACTTGCGCGATTCGCAGGCCAAGCTGGTGCAGCAGGAAAAAATGGCTGCGTTGGGCAAGCTCGTCGCCGGCGTCGCTCACGAGATGAATACGCCGATCGGCACCATCAACAGCAATGCCGATACGCTGGGTCGTTCGCTCAAAAAGCTGCGCCTGCTGCTCACCGACGACGCCTGTCCCGAAGCGGTGCGCCAGGACCGCAAGCTCAACCAGTTGCTCT
Organism: Terriglobia bacterium; assembly: GCA_963824095.1. Classification (GTDB taxonomy): domain Bacteria; phylum Acidobacteriota; class Terriglobia; order Bryobacterales; family UBA6623; genus JBBDWJ01. The sequence continues at coordinate 1,541,573 of CAWGNS010000008.1, forward strand.
CGATGGTCGAAGACATCGCCCGCATCAACCAGATCGCCTGCGAGCGCATCGTCGACATCGTGGCGAGCCTGCGTAACTTCGCGCGCCTCGACGAGGCCGAGCAAAAGATGGCCGACCTGCACGAAGGCCTCGACAGTACGCTGACGCTGGTCCATCACGAGCTCAAGAATCGCATTCAGGTGATCAAGGAATACGGCCAGATTCCCCAGATCCACTGCCATCCCAACAAGATCAACCAGGTGTTCATGAACCTGCTGGTGAACGCCTCGCAGGCGATCCAGGGAGAAGGCACGATCACCATCCGCACCTTTCTGGAAGGTGATATAGTGAATGTTCAATTTTCGGATACCGGTGCAGGCATCCGCCCTGAGAACTTGTCCCGTATCTTTGATCCGGGATTCACCACCAAGGGAGTCGGTGTCGGCACAGGACTCGGCTTATCCATCGTTTTCCAGATCATCCACGACCACGGCGGGAGCATCGATGTTGCGAGTGAGGTCGGCAAGGGCTCGACGTTCACGCTGCGCCTGCCGGTGCATGGCGCAGAGTTAAAGAATTCAAAATGAACGGACAGGAGCGTACTCCCCAAATCGTGATCGTGGACGACGAGGAGATGGTCCTGACCAGCCTGCGTTCCTTTCTCAACCTCGAAACCGACTACCTGGTGGAGACCTACACCTCCCCGAAGCAGGCCATCGAGAACCTCGACAGCAAGCCGGTCGACCTGGTCATCTCCGACTACCTGATGCCCGAGATGAACGGCATCGACTTTCTGCTGCACATCAAGAAGCGGCACCCCCACAGCACCCGCATTCTGCTCACCGGTTACGCCGACAAGGAAAACGCCATCAAGGCGATCAACGAAGTCGGCCTCTACCAATACGTCGAGAAGCCCTGGGACAACGAAGAGCTGAAGCTGATCATCCAGAACGGGTTGGAACGGCGCTTCCTGATGGAAAAGCTGCAAGAGAAGATCGAAGAAGTGCAGCGCGTGCAGCAGAACCTGCAAGACATTCAGGCCCAGATCATCAAAGCCTTCATGTAGCGCGGGCCGTCCGGCCCGTTCCCACGACGGCGCTGTCTGTTCTCACCGGGACAACCGCCGGTACCGCAAAAACACATCCCCCGGGCCGCCCAGGCTGGCACCGAGGAAACAGAGCCGCTGGCGGAAGCCTGCGGGCCGAAGCGGCACGGTGCCTGCTCATTCCGGGGGCCCGTTCCGCGCTGTCTGTTCCCCGACCGTCCGCAAACTTCCGTGCCGCTGCGGCCCGCACCCTTCCGGGCGCGGCTCTGTTTTCGCGCTTCGCAGGCAGAAGCGCCGCCTCGCAAGCAGCGCCTCGGAACAGCCAGCGTCTCGGAAACAGGCCGCGCCGGAAGGACGGGCAAGATTGCCTGTGCCGCTACGCGCGGGTCAGGAAAATCGGCAGCTTGTTTTTGTGGGGATACACAGGACGGTAGCGGTCCACGTTGTACATCGTTTCGAGATCGACCTTCCGAGCGCCCAGCTTGGGGTCGGGGATATCGGTGTCGGTGTAGCAGCCGTTGCGAATCGCCATCATGCGGCCGTGAGCGCCGTTGGCGATGCACTCCACGGCCATGGTCGCAAACGTGGTCGCAATCATTTTGTCGAGAAAGTCGGGCGCGCCGCTGCGCAGGTCGTAGGTCAGGTCGCTGACCACCGTCTCAACGCCGATACGCCTCTTGACCTCTTCGCTGAGGGCCTCGGCCACGTTGACCTTCTTGCGGTGGCCGTAGGCGTCGGCTTCGCCATACTCCTGCACGGTGCGTCCCGCCCAGGTAGCGCCTTCGGAGAGCACCACCAGCGAGTAGCGGCTCGAATTGTTGTCGCGATCGGTGGCCAGCAGATCGATCAGCTTGTCCAGATCGAACGGGCATTCGGGAATGCAGCAGCGGATCGAAGTCACATAGGCGGTGTAGAGCGCGGTAAAGCCGGCGTCGCGCCCGAAGATGCGGAAGATGCCGATGCGCTCGTGCGAGCCGACCGTGGTGCGCTGCCGGCTGATGGCTTCCACCGCACGCGTCAGCGCCGTCGAAAACCCGATGCAATACTCGGTGTACTGGACGTCGTTGTCCATCGTCTTGGGAACCGCGACGACGGGAAAACCCTCGTTATCGATCCGGGCCGCGTAGCTGAGCGTGTCGTCGCCGCCGATGGCCAGCAGGTAGTCGAGCTTGAGCTTCTGGATGTTCTCGAGCACGATCGGCGTGGTATCGACCACTCCGGGCTCGACTTCCTTGCAGCCGCCCAGCTTCCTGATGACGTGCTCGGGCAAATCTTTGATTTTGAGCCGCGAAGGCTTGGTGCGCGAGGTGTGCAGAAAGGTGCCGCCCTCGCGGTCCACCTTGCGCGTGTTTTCGCGGTCCAGTGGCACGAAATAGTCGTTATCCAGGCCGTTATCGAGGTTGGGATGGGTCAGCCCTTTCCAGCCGCGCCGAATGCCGATTACGTCAAAGCCCGGCTCGGCCGTCGCGCCGTAAACTACCGATTTGATCACCGCGTTCAAGCCGGGAACGTCGCCGCCCCCGGTCAAAATACCGATTCGCTTGTTCGCCATAAAGCCTCTCCTATGAATTCACCTTCAGACCACAAACGGCGCGCTGGGCTTCGCCAGCTCCCAGTCGAGATGATTGATATAAAGCAAAATTAAGGGTTTGGGATAGCGCTCGCGGAACGTATCGTAGACGCGCTGCTGCCAGCCCTCGGTCAACTTTTCCGCCGCCTGCCCTTCTTTGTCGAAGAAACCGTTGCCGTCGTGGGGGATCTCGAGCAGGTCGAGTACCTCCACGACGAAGGCGAGGTTGGAAACCAACACGCCTTGCGACAGTTCGCGCGCCAGATCCTCGTCGCCCTCCTGCAGCCGCTCCCACAGGCGCGGAGCCGCCTTGCGCAGGCGCTCGCGATTGAGTTTGCCGAGGCGGGCATGCACCTTGAAGCTGTCGAAAAGCTTATAGGTGCGCAGGCTGCCCATGGCGATTTCGCCGATCAAGGCGTCGAAGCGCTCTCTTCCCAACCCCCGATACACTTCAGAAAGGTCCATTTGGGGGAGGATAGCATAGCCCCTCGTGTCGGTTCGGTATCCGCCTCGCTCAAGGCGGCGCCGAACGCGCGCGGGGTGAGCAAGCCGCTCGCTTTTCCCCAACCGGCGACGGGAAGAAACCTGGGAAACCGAGCTTGCCGTGAGGGTTATCTTTCTCACGTCGGGCGCTCACTGGCCCGGGTGCGGTCCGCGAGCTGTTTTGTGCGGCGGCGGGTGGTTACGCGGGAAACAGCTCGGACGCCGCCTGGCGGTGCGCCTCGTAGGCCGGCGCGCCGAACAGCACGAAGGTAGCGGTTGCGATGCGGCAATCGCTTCGCTGCAGCTCTTCCTTCACCGTGCGCAGCGCAATCGCGGCCGCCTCCGTCAGCGGGTAGCCATACACGCCGGTGCTGATTGCCGGGAACGTCACCGTCGCTGCGCCCTTCTCCTGAGCCAGCCGCAACGCCGTGCGGTAACACGAGGCAAGCTGTTCGGGCTCGCCGTGACGGCCGTCGCGGTAGACCGGCCCGACCGCGTGAATCACGTACTTCGCCGGCAGGGCGCCGGCGCCGGTGACTACCGCATCGCCGGCCGGACAGCGGCCGATTTTGGGACGAATCGCGTCCAACTCCCGCATGACCGAGGGACCACCCGCGCGGTGAATCGCGCCGTCGACTCCACCGCCGCCCGCCAAGCTCGAATTGGCGGCGTTGACGATCGCGTCGGCCGGCACTTTCGTGATATCGCCCTCCATCAGGACGATCCGCGAACGCGCGACCGCGAACTCTTCTGCCATCCAACGCTCATTTTAGTGAACTTCGGGCGCGATATCCCGAACCCGCGATCCCCGTAGCGCAGGGCTGGGCTTCCCAGACCTGCGGCTGTCCTCGACGCTCGGAGGCCACGATGGCATTTCAAACCCACCGGCGTATAATTTGCGCCCCGCGACGCTCCCGTACGGGCCGCAGGTCTGGAAAAACACCAGCCCTGCGCTACAGGATTTCTCGCAACCCCTGAGCGCCAACCCTCGGATTGCGCAAGGAGTTCCCGCTACCCGATCAACTCCCGGTAAACCGCCACCGTCTCTTCCGCCAGGCGCCCGCTGTGGAACCGTTCATACACCGCCTGGCGGCCGCGCAGGGCCATCTCGCCGGCTTCGGCGGGATAGTCGATGATGCGCTCGATCGCTTCAGCCAGGCTGGCCGTGTTCTCCGGCTCGCAAAGCAGTCCGCCGCCGGTTTCTGCGAGCAATTCCGAAAACACGCCGATGCGCGGTTCGACCACGGGGACGCCGGCCGCCCAAGCTTCAAGCACGTAAGCGCCCTTGGGAGCGCGGTAGGAAACCGGCACGCTGAGCACATCCAGGCTGCGCAGGAAGCGAATCTTTCCGGCGCGGTCGATGTTGCCGACATATTCGAAATCGGCTCCCAGCCCGGCGGCGGTGAGATCCTGCCCGACCCGCTCGAGATAGCCGCTGTGTTCGGCGCCCAACCATCCGGCGACGCGCAGCTTGCAGCGCGGCGGGCGGTCGCCGCGCTTCTCGCGAATCTGCCGGAATGCCTCGGCGAGTTGATGCAAGCCCTTCTCCGGCGAGACGCGCGCCAGGTACCCGATCACGAACGCGCCATCGTCGCGCGCCGCACGCGGCTCAAAACCTTGGAGGTTCAACCCCGGCCTCACAATGCGGATCTCATCGGCGGGGACCCCCACCAACGGCGCCATCGCCTCGGCGTGGTCGCGGCACGGCGCCACGAAGCGGTCGACGGACCCCGCCACGCGCCGCAGCGCCGCGAAGGCCCGTTGCTGGTAGCGCTCGGGCAGATGCGTCAGAAAGTAATCCTCGCCCTGCAACGAACACACCACCGGCACACCGAGCGCGGACTTCACGGCCGGCGCGATCGCGGCGAGCATCGAGTTGGTCAGATGCACCACCTGTGGCCGGCTCTGCTCGAGCCAGGCGATCAGCTTCGCCAGTTCCTTGCGCTGCAGGCCATCGGCCCCCTCGAGAACCGATACCGTGATCGCTCCCAAATCCTGCGGCTCGGTCTTCACCGCGAAGCGCGAGACCCAGCGCAACAGCGCCGGGCGGTCGAAAAGCCAATCGACCACGGCGGGCGTGTGCCGGAACAGCGCCGATTTCTGCTGCAGGTAGACGTTGATGCCGCCATAGAAGACGCGATCGGGAGCGTCGAAAGGCTCGTCGGTGCGGATCGGCGTGTAGGTCGGAACCACCTCGATGTCGTGGCCGAGCTGGGCGAGCGCGGTGGTCAGGGTCGTGTCGCGGAGGCAGTTGCCGCAAATCATCCCGCCGGCGCCGGCTGCGATGTAGGTGATTTTCATGAACGCCCGCCTGGTCCCCCGCGACTCGCCGCCGCGGCTAGTCCCCCGCAACAGCGACGCCCGCGCCCGGCAGCGCGGTGTCTCCGGCGGCCTGAAAGAACCGCCGCAGCGTCTTCTCCGACGGCGCAGCGGTCAGCAGCGATACGCCCAGCAAGGTGACCACCGAGCAGCCAAAGACGGTCGCCACCGGCAGCATTCCCAGAAACGTGAAATTCGGATCAGCGCCGTAGCCGCTCTGGTGAAACAGCCACAACCAGGCCGCGGCCGTCACCAGCACCGACGCGATCGCGGCGGCCTTGGTGGTTCGCCGCCAGTAGATCGAAGCGAACACCAGCGGAAATAGCCCCGTAAAGCCGCTGAAACACCACACGCCGAGCGGAAAAACCTGCCGCGGCTCGGCCAGCGAGAGCAGGTAGGTCAGCGCGACGATGGTGACCACGAAACCGCGCGCGATCCAGATGCGTTGGCGGTCGTCGAAACGGTCCTCACCCAGGTAATGGACGACCACATCGTGGGTGAACATCGTGCCCAGGCACAGAAACTGCGAATCGAGCGACGACATGATGGCGGCCAAAATTCCGGCGCCAAGCAGCCCGCCGAGAAGCGGCGTGGTCAGCTTATCCACCATCAAGGCAAGCTCGGTGTTGGGCGGCGAGCCGGGCGGCACGATCGGCGAGCCGTCCGGTAGCAACGCCGACGTCGCCCACACCCCGATGAGCACGCAGGGCAGCCAGACCACCAGGATGAACAGCGGGTGAGCAACCACGGTCAGGCGAAAGGCTTTCGCCGACCGCGCCGTCAGCCAATGTTGGAACACGTGCGGGAACATGCCGATCGAAAGCGGAATCAGCCAGTAGGTGAAAAAATCCAACTGTGAGATCGCCGCGCCGCGCGTCAAACGCTCGGGCCGCATCGCCAACACTTTCTCGGTGGCCGCCGACAATCCCCCGAGCTCCGATGCGATGACGGCGAAGGCGACGATGCCGGTCAGCATGAACACGCAGGTCTGAAACGTATTGGCCCAGGCCGCGCCCCGCAGGCCCGCCAAAAAAGATGTAGGCCAATACGACGATGCAGACCACCAGCCCGCTCAACCACGGCGGCACCGCGCCGGCAGTCGACTCGAACAGCGTCGGAAAAGCGCCCACCGTCAACGAGCGAACGACGCCGCGCGCTCCCAGCAAGCCGACTAGCAGATAGGGAATCACCAGCCCCACCAAAATCGGAAACAGCAGCAGACCAAGCCCGTCGCTTTCGAAGCGGTCGCGGAAATATTGGATCTGCGTCACATAGCCGTAGCGTTTGCCGATCGCCCACAAGCGAATGCCGACGAAAAAGATCACCGCCGCGTGCACCAGGCCCGACCACGAGGCCAGCAGGCCGAATACGCCGATGCCGGAATGGAACGCCTCGCCCGTGCTGCCGACCAGCGTGAACGCGGTCATCGTGGTGCCGAAAATCGACATCAACAGCAGCACCGGGCCGATCGAATGGCTGGCCAGAAAGTAGTCGCGCGCCGTCCCCCGGAAAAAACGGTTGCTGGCGGCGCCGAGCACGACCAGCAGCGCCAGGTAGCCCGCCATGATGACCACTTGCGTCATCGCGGGCCCGCCTGGTTATCCGGATTTGCGTCGGGATCAGGGCCGGCGTTTGGCTCGCCCTCGGCGAAAGCTTCGGCTTCGTGCGGCCAGCAGTAGAGCACCAGCAGGTACATCAGCAGGCTCGTGGCGACGCAGAAGGCCGCATGGTAGGCCAGACCCAGCGGAAGGAAGCCTAGCAGCAGGGTGGAGTCGTCCCACAGCCAGAAATCCTGGTGGACCAGGAACAGGACGAGCAGCAAGGCGTAGAGAGTTGTCCGCTTCATGCGCGCGCCGCGGTCGCTCCGGCGGCCGGAAGGGGCCGGTCGCCCAACGCTCCCTGGGGCCCAACAAACCCAGAGAGCCAAAGCCGGCCGGAGCAGATAACATCTTGCCACAGGCCCCTGGGCAACCGCCGCAAAGCCCGTGCCGCTTGACGATCCAACCGCCCAGCCCCCTCAGAGCCGCGGGCGTAAGCCTGCGCTACCCACCCGGAACGACCACGACCGCAACCCCGCAGGCGCCAACGCCGCGCCCCGTAGCGCAGGGCTGGCGTATTTCCAGACCTGCGGCCTTTCCACATCCGTGCAACAGAGGTTGTTCGGCGATCCGCAGAGCCGTCGTTCCATACGCGCCGCAAGCCACAGGGCCGAAAAGGCGCCCCGGCCTGCGCGACGGGAACCAACGTTCTAGGGGATTCTCCGCACCGCATGGAACGAACGGACCATCGGAAAACACAACCTTTGGCCCATTGCCCGGAATGCGGCCCAGAGGCCATACTCAGTCTCGGAAACACGAAGCAAGCCACGGTGTTTCACCCAGCCGGTTCGGGGGAGCCGGTGGTGGCATCCACGAAGGGTGTTCGTGGCGGAGACAGCCACGAATGAGGCAGAGTTGGCGAGTGGAAGGAATCCGATCGGGGGCCTCAGGGCCCCCAAAACATTTTTGGCCCTGTTTTTGAAGCGCGCGGCCTATCGGGCCAGCGGTAGTTCGCTCAACCCGCCGCACATCCACAAGCACCGGGGGGCATCGTTTCCCGCACCGCCCCCTGCCAACCACCCCCTGCCAACCACATCGGAACTTTCGGTCTGACCGCGCCCCTACCCTGTTCGTGCGCATATCGCGAGGCCGTTCCGGTTCGCACAACCCGTGAACTTTTTACCTTGTCGAGAGCGATCTACTCGCGAAGGCTGCTACACCGGCGAGCCCGGCCGTGGCGTTGTCTTTGAGACTCCGCAAGGTTCAGTGAGATAATGGGGCATGAGTCGCCTGTTGGGCGCCGTTGCCGCTCAATTGGAAAGCGAGTTGCTACAACTCGGCGCAAGCTTCGGTACAGATCGCCGGGCTACACGAATCGACTCCGAATTCCAGGATGAACCAAACAACGAGGGTTTAGCTAATGTGGGGACGCAAGGATGAGCCGGAAGCGCAGTCAAGCCCGACGCCGCGCCCGGAACCGCAAAGGACACCGGTGGTAGAGCCGCCGAAGCCAGTTGCCTCGCCGCCGCCGGTAGCGGCCGCCGCGCGGCCAACCAACCCAGGCCCGAGCCACGGCAACGCCGCGCAGCTCGGAAAGTCGCTCAAGGTCAAGGGTGAGATCGCCGGCAGCGAAGATCTCTACATCGACGGTGAAGTCGAAGGCCGGATCACGCTGCAGGGCAACAATCTGACCATCGGCCCCAACGGCAATGTGCGGGCGGAAGTGACGGCGCAGTCGATCACGGTCTTGGGCCGGCTTCAGGGGAATGTCCACGCCGCCGATCGTGTGGAGATCCGCAAGACCGGATCACTCGAAGGCGACCTGGTGACCGCGCGCATCGCCATCGAGGAAGACGCTGTGTTCCGCGGCAGCATCGACATCGTCAAGCCGGGGGCAAAAGCGGGGGACGCCCCTACGGGCGCGAGTAGTGGGGAGAAGGCCAAAGCCGCGGCGAAGTCCGGTTCCTAGACCGGCCCCGAGGGGACGCCTTGGGCGGCAAGCGCCGGGATCGTCCAACGAAGGCGATAGGCGCGCGCCGCCGATGCTCGCACGGGCAGCTTGGGGTCGAACCCGAGCATTAGCGAACCCGCAACCCTCGCGCTGCCGTTGGGCGAGTGCATCGCCCCAAGACCGAAAAGGGGAATCCGGCGCATACTCCGGCCCTACCGGAGCCAAAGCTTTGCGCCGTGTCCCCCTTGCCGGGGAAAAACCTAAGTAGCGATCAGGTCAAATCCAGGCTGCTGACGGCGACCGAGTCGCCCGACACTTTGCCGTCGACCTTGACGGTGATGTGATCGTTCTTCGAGCTGCCTTCCAGCGCCTTCACCGCCATCTGATTTCCCTTGGCGTCCAGCTTGATCACTTTGCCGTCCGCGGTGACCACGGCGTAGCCGCTGGCTTTGCAGTCGTCCATCAGGGCACATTCTTTGGTGTGCCCCTCGGCGGCCTCCACTCCCTTTTTCTGCACCATGCCGGAACACATGTTGTCGATCAGGATGCCTTCCAGCGTTTCCGCGAAAGAAGGCACGACACCCACGAGTCCCATAACAAACAAAACAGTCAAAAGACGTCTCACGATTCTTATTTCCTCCAGGTCCAGCCGGCCTCAAAAAAGGCCGTCAGAAAAACCTTCGCATCCGAACCTCTTCAGGTTACGTTAGCAGTTGTTGGAAATCGAGAATTGTTTCCGGAAATTTCCGCGCCGGGTGCTGGACAGGACACGTTCCGGCCAGGATGCCGGGGAGGGCCTTATCGACGACCCGACACGGCCCTCCACGCGCGCGCCGCAAGTTGCGCCGTTGCCGCGCTCCGACGGCGGAATCGGATTCGCGGCCCGCCGCCTGGCTAGGTGGCCGGTTTTTCGGTCAGCGCCGGGTCGGAGACATCGAACTTGGGGCCGTTCTCGTCCCAGTCTTCGATCCGGAACATGCGCCCGTCGCCCATCGCGCCGCCGATCTCTTTGACGGTCAACTGAACCTTGGAGCCCTGCACGTCACCCCATACCCAGTGGTAGAAACGCCCGTCCTTGAAGCCCTCACCGTGCTCCAGAGCGGCCGTCATGTTGCCGCCGGAACTGCCGACTTCCATGTAGACGATGCCGTCGAGCTGGCGCTTGACGAAAACGTGCCCGTGGCCGCTGATCACGTAGTCGACCCCGTAAGTCTTGGCTAACTGGTGCAGCGGGAAATCCTGGCCTTCGTCGATCCGCTTGATCCAGTAGGGGTGGTGGAAAAAGATGAACTTGGGATCGCGGTCGCGATTGTCCTTGAGATCCTGTTCGAGAAACTGGAGCTGTTCCGGAGTCAGCTCGCGGGCAATGCTCGTGTCGAGAACCGTGAAATGCGCATCCTCATAATTGAAACTATAGATCGGCTTGCGCTTGGTTTCCTCCACGAACACGTCGCGCGACAAATCCGACCACACATCGTGATTGCCGGGCGTGAAATAGAGCGGGTAGTGGCTGTAGCGCGCCCAGATCGGGCGCAGCTCGCTCCACTGCTCGCGCGCGGTTTCGTCCTTGCCACCCTGGATCGTGTCGCCGACGTTGATCACGAAATCGGGATGGAACAGGTCGACCTCGCGCCAGACGCGGCCATAGACCTGGGGCTGGGCGCGGCCGGTACGATCCCCCAGGATGGCGAATCGGAAATTGTTCTTGGGTTCCTGGACGGCGCGCAGTCCGAAGACGACCAGCAGGCCCACCATCAGGGCATTGACGGCCCAAAACTGGTGTGTGCGTTTCATAGCGCCAAGTGTAGCATCGGCCGTTCACAAATCGATGTCGGCGGGGGCGGGAAATCGCGCGCGATCGAGGCGCCCGGTGCGGCAATCCGGAGCGGCCGTTTTCGATACCGCTGGAGCAAAACCGGCTCCGGCAAGGAGCCGCCGGCCTCTGCCGGTTCGCGTCGTGAGCGAGACATCGAAGCCGGGATGTGCCGCGGTCCGCACGCGCCAAAGCGGCGGCCGCGGTAGGCGTTTATACTGAGCGGGATGCGACTCGAGCTGCAGGCCGGACCACAACGCGTGGGGAGACGGCGGTTTTTGCCCGCCGCGGCTTTGCTGTTGCTTGCCCTGCTGGCGCCGGCCGGGTGCAGCCGGCGCGTCGAGGACCCGGCAACCCGCTTACTGCGGCAGTTGCCCGCCGAGCAGGCGCTCTACGTCTACCTCGACCTGGGGCGCATTCGCCAGTCCCCCTCGCTTGAGCCGTTGCTGACCAAGGGAAACGTTTTGCCCAGCCAGGTCCGCGATATCGCGCGGACGGCCGGAGTCGACTACCGCGCCGACGTGGACGCGGTTGCCTTGTCGCTGGGGACCAAGGGAACCAACCTGGCGGTCCATGGACGGTTCGACGAGGCCGCCCTCAGGAAGGCGCTCAACGATGCAGGCGCGACATGCCCCCCGTCGCTGCGCCAGGCCCCCTGCCGGCTCCAGCCCAAGGGTTCGGCGGACGCAGTTTCTTTGTTGCTGCGGGCCGACGACCTGCTTCGGATTGCGATCGGCAAGGAAATCGCCGACGCCAGCGAGATGCTCGAAACCGATTTTCAGATGCTGGTGGTGCAGGCTCGCGAACGGCTGGAGAAGGGTGCGGTGTTCTGGGCCACCTTCGAGCCCGGCCGGGCCGACCAGGCGCTGGCTCATCCCCCGGCGGGCCTCGAGAACCTGCGGTTTTTCGCCCGCGCGCTCCAGAAGGCCGACCGCGGCTACTTTTACGCCGACCAGCTACCCGACGGCCGCCTGCAGGTAACGCTCAAAGCCAGTTGCGCCGATGACCGCCAGGCGGCGTCGGTGAGCAATCTGCTGACCGGGCTCAACCGGCTGGCGGTGGCGGCACTCGAGTCCGGCAAGGGCGACGATCCGCCGCCCGGCGCGCGCGTGCTGCGCGAGGCGCGCATCGTCAATGCAGAAACGACCGTGATCGCGATTTGGGTCGTGGATGAGCCGACTCTGCGGGCGTGGGGCGGGGTGAGTTAGGCCGCTGATCGCAAAGGCGGATCCCCAGGTCCTTCTTCAACAGACCGAGGATCAAAATCCCCTCGTGGCCCGCAGCGAAGGACCCTGCGCCCCCACCGGGGTGGCCCCGACCCGTTGCTGAGGCCGAAACCTGGCTGGGAGCCAACGCCCTTTGGTGGACGTTCCCTACAACAGCGTCAACAGCCTTCCGGCCGTTGCCATCAGCAATGTTTGGGCTTGTTCCTCGTCGAAACCTTAGTCCGCAAACGTGAACCCGGCGGTCTGTTGCCGGCCCGGTTTCTGCAGGAACTTGTAAGGATTCAGCGCGGTACCGCGGTAGCGGACCTCGTAGTGCAGATGGCTGCCGGTGGCGCGGCCCGTGTTGCCGATGCGGCCGATCACCTCGCCCTGGCGCACGACTTGACCCGGACGGACGAAAAAGGCCGACAGGTGCCCGTAAACCGTGGTCAAACCGTTGTGGCCGTGCTCGAGCACTACGCGTTTGCCATAGCCGGCATACCACCCCGAAGCCGAAACCGTGCCGTCGGCGGTCGCCACCACAGGGGCTCCATAGTCCGCCGTCAGGTCGAGTCCACTGTGAAAGGCGCCCTTGCCCAAAAACGGATCCAGGCGTTTACCAAAACCGCTGCTCAGGCTTCCCTGCACCGGCCAGATCGAGGGCGTCGTATTCTCGAGCCACTGCCACATCGAACTGCTGGCCTGCGAGCTGAGCTCGACCTGCTGCAGCAGACCGAACTGGTAAAGCGAACTGCGGTAGCGCGGCATTTCGGGGCTTTCGCCAATCAGGTTGCCGCCCGCGGTGAAATCGCGCTTGATGCCGAAGGCGATCGAAACCTCGCTAGCCAGGTTGCCGAGCGAGGCCAACTGGATGTTGCGCTCGCTGACCGTCTGCCGCAGCTCGTCATACTGCTTCTGCAGCGCCACTTTCTCCGAGCGCAGCTTGTTGAACTCGGCGACCTTCCACAGCATCCGCGCGTAACTCGAGAGTAATCCGATGCCGACGATGGCCCCGAACACTGCAAGGGAAAGAACGACGTGAATGATGTAGTGGGGAATGTGGATACGGCGTATCCTGCCGTGGATCGAATGGGCCACGACGACGATAAAGTAATTCTTCCTCATCAAACCTCGCTCGAACGCGACGACTCACTGTGCGGGCTCAGATGTGTCCCGAGTGTCGAGCTATATTTATCTATCTGCTCTATCGGACGCTAGAGCCGAAAACCGGTTAGCATGGCCCCAGGATAAACGGCCGGAACACCCGGTTTCACTTGGCGGAAGTCCTAATACTAGACACGGCGAAAGACCTCTGTCAAGGCTGGTTTCGCCCTAAGACTGGGGTGCTCTGGAACACCAAGGAATGCGATGAGAAGCGCCGAAGAAGCCATCATTGAGCAGATCCGCAAGGCCGCCCGGCAGGTCTCGGCCCGCGACGTGCGGCTGGGGATCGGTGATGATACAGCCGTGTTACGGGCCCCCTCCCGAGCAAGGGAAATCCTGCTCACGACCGATCAAATCATTGAGAACACCCATTTTATCAGAGATAGGCACCCCCAAGAGGCGCTAGGACACAAAACCCTGGCCCGGGGACTGAGCGACATTGCCGCGATGGGCGGCTCACCGACCTGTTTCCTGCTCTCGCTGTGCCTGCCGGACTGGGCGCGCGGTGCCTGGCTGAAACAGTACATATCAGGGATGTTTCAGCTCAGCACGGGAAAAAAAGTCCCCTGCGTGGGCGGGGATGTGGCCCGCGGTGAGCGGTTCAGCGCCAACATCACGGTCGTGGGCGCCGTCGCGCCGGGCAAGGCCTTGCGCAGGGATGGCGCCCGGCCCGGGGATCTGCTGTTCGTATCGGGCCGTCTGGGCGGATCGGTGCTGGGCCTTTCGCGGCTGTTATCGGGAGGCGGCGCAGGCAGTCGGGCCGTCCGCCGCCACCTGTTTCCCGAACCACGCCTGGCTCTGGGGCAATTCCTCGGCGGGCTGCGGGCCACGGCCGCCATGGACCTCAGCGACGGCTTGTCGACCGACCTGGCGCGACTGGCGGCCAGCAGTGGAGTCGGAGCCGAGGTCGATGCCGGGGCGGTGCCGTTGTTTCCGGGAGCGTCGTTGGAACAGGCGCTGCATGGCGGAGAGGAATATGAATTGTTGTTCACCGTTTCGCCGGCAACGCGCGTTCCAGCCTCGGTGGGCGGCGTTCGCCTGACCTGCATCGGGCGGATGGCGGCGGGGAAACGCCTACTGCTGAGAACGGCGCACGGCGTCGAGCGCCTGGAGCCCTGCGGTTTTGAGCATTTCTCATCGGCGCGGTCCGGCGGCAACGAGCGACGAGAAAAATCGGCCAGCCGACAATAAGGCTCAGATGCGGCACCCGTGCCTACGGCCGCCCCTTCGCGGACGGCGGACAGGCGCGAGCGGCTGTCTCTACCCTGCGGCGAGGAGTCCCCGGTCAGTGTAAGATCGGAAGAATGTCAGCATTCCTGGAAGGTTTAGTCGGCCGCGCCCGCGCGCTCCACAAGCGGATCGTATTTCCCGAGGGCGACGACCCGCGCGTGAGAGTCGCGGCGGAGCGGCTGGCGGCCGGCAACGTCGTCGAGCCGATCCTGATTTCGTCCGACAGCAAGGCGCCGGCGGGCGTGCGCGTCGTCGACCCAACCTCGTCGGAGAAGCACCGCGGCTACGCGGCGCTCTATTACGAGCGGCGCAAGGCAAAAGGCGCGACGCAACGCGAATCCGAGCAAACGGCGGCGCGGCCGCTTTATTTTGCCTCGCTGATGCTGGCCAGCGGCGATGCCGATGGGCTGGTCGGCGGCGCCAGCAACACCACCGCCGAGACGGTTCGCGCCGTCATCCATTGCGTTGGCGTGCGGCCCGAGTTTCGGCTGGTGTCGAGCTTCATGATGCTGGTGCACCCCAACCCGAGCTTCGGCAGCGAGGGCGTGATGGTGTTCGCCGACCCGGCCGTAGTGCCCGACCCCAACCCCAGCCAGTTGGCCGATATTGCGCTGGCGGCGGCCGAAAACGGCGCCAAGTTTCTCAGCGATCCGCCGCGCGTGGCGCTGCTTTCGTTTTCGACCAAGGGCAGCGCGAAGCACCCCCTGGTCGACAAGGTTGTCGAGACGCTCAAGATTGTCCAGGCGCGTAACCCGCAACTGAGCGTGGACGGCGAACTGCAGGCCGACGCGGCCCTGGTCGAGTCCGTGGGGCGGTCGAAAGCGCCCGGCTCGCCGGTCGCCGGCCGCGCCAACATCCTGGTGTTTCCCGATCTCAACGCCGCCAACATCGGCTACAAGCTCGCCGAGCGGATGGGCGGCGCGCAATCGCTGGGGCCGTTCCTGCAAGGTTTGAACAAGCCCGCCAACGACCTGTCGCGCGGCTGCTCGGTCGACGACATTTTCTACGTGGCGGCGATCACGGCGATTCAGGCCGCGGACAAGGCTTGATGTGGCTCTGCCGTTCCAGTTCGTCTACTCCCAGCGCTACGACCTGAATCTGGGCGACCACGTTTTTCAGGCCGTCAAGTACCGGCTCGTTCAGGAGCGGCTGCTGGCTCAGGGCTTGGCCGCGCGCGAGGACTTTGTCGAACCCGAACCGGCCAGCGACGACGACATTCTGCGGGTTCACACCGCCGAGTGGGTACGCAAGCTCAAGAGCGGCGACTTGAGCGACGCGGAATTGAGGCGGCTCGAAATTCCCTATTCGCGGCAGATGGTCGAAGCGGCCTGGATGGCGGTCGGCGGATCGATCCTGGCGGCGCGGCTGGCGCTGCGCGACGGGCTCGGCTTCAACATCGGCGGAGGTTTTCATCACGCCTTTGCCGCGCACGGCGAGGGGTTCTGCCCGCTCAACGACATCGCCGTGGCGATTCGGCGCTTGCAGCATGAAGGCAAGGTGCAGCGCGCCATGGTCGTCGACGTCGACGTCCATCACGGCAATGGCACAGCCTCGATCTTCGCCGACGACCCGACGGTGTTCACGCTTTCGATTCACCAGTACCTCAACTATCCCGACGAGAAACCGCCAAGCGATCTCGACATTCATCTCGAGGACGCCTGCACCGACGAAGAATATCTCGATCGGCTGCACGAGCTCTATCCGCCGGTGCTGTTTGAGCACCAACCCGACCTGCTGGTTCACGTCGCCGGAGCGGACCCCTACCACCAGGACCAATTAGGCGGCCTGGCCTTGACGCTGGAGGGACTCAAGCAGCGCGACCGAGTGGTGATCGAAGCGGCGCGGCGCCAGGATGTTCCGGTAGCGATCGTGCTGGCCGGGGGCTACGCCCTCAACGTGGACGACACCGTAGCCATCCACGCCAACACGGCGGCCGCCGCCAAGGAAGTGATGGCAGCCGCCGCGCGGCGGAAATAAGAGGCACGCGCGTCGAACACGGGGGCGTGACGCGCGTCGAGTCTGAACCTGGCGACGAGACGCAACGACGAAACATAACAACGCGACGTGACAACAGACCGTCAGCGCCGTCTTCCTCAGACGCCTGTGGCCCTTGTGGCGCGGGCCTTCGGCCGGCCGCGTCGACATTCAGTTGACGTTCTTCCCACCGGCCCGTGCCCGGCAACGGCCCCACACGCCGCCATCCCTGCCCGTGGTCGAAAAGGCGCTGCAAGCGCCCCCGGCTCGCCGGCCAACGGCCGCCGCACGATAACTTTCGCGCTCGCCCTCCTGTTTGCGGCCACCTGCGTCCCCGTCCGGGCCCAGCCGGCCGCACCCGTCGTATTCGCCAATGGTGTCGTCAACGCCGCCAGCTTTCTCCAACCTCCCGCCGCGGGTTCGGGCCTGGCGCAAGGGTCGCTGATCTCGATCTTCGGCGCTAACCTCGGCCCCGAAGCCGGCGTTAGCGCCGACTTCCCGCTCTCGAATGTATTGGCCGGGGTTTCCGTCGAGATTCAGACCGCCGGCGGCGGAGTTTTGGCGGCGCTTCCTTTGTTCGTCAGCTCGACCCAGATCAACGCGTTGCTGCCATCGGCAACTCCGGTTGGTCAGAATACGCTTGCGGTACGGCGCGACGGCGTGGCTAGTAGCCTCGTGCCGTTCACCGTCGTGGGCAGCAGTTTCGGATTGTTCGTCTCGCCGGGGATTGTGGTGAGCGCCGCCGCCGCGCAAAGATTCGTCTCCGAGAACGAGACCCCCGTCGTGACTCGGCAGGCGCCGGCCACGCCGGGCGAAACCGTGGTGCTGTGGGGCACCGGCTTGGGGCCGGTTGACGGGTCCGAAACCGCTGCGCCGCAGGCCACCGCGATCGATACGCCGATCGAAGTGATGGTGGGGCAGCGTAGCGCTGCGATCCTTTATCAGGGTCGGTCGCCGTGTTGCGCGGGGTTGGACCAGATCAACATTCGCGTCCCCGACGACGCACCGGCGGGGTGTTTCGTGCCGCTGTGGATCGCCGTGCGCGGATCGCTCTACAGCAACATCGCAACTATTCCGATATCCCAAGACGGTAGCGCTTGCCGCGAGACGCCGGCGATTCCGACTCCCCTGCCCGGCGCGGCGGTGGGGCGGCTGCTGCTGCGGCGCGCGGTGGACGTCGACGACGCACTGCATCCCCTCGATGCCACGACGCGCGACCGGGCAATTGGCTGGTTCAGCCTGCCGTCGGAGGTGACGCCTCGGGCAGGGTCGCCTTTCCCGAGACAGACCGGGACCGTAGTCGCTCTGGGCCTATTGCAGGCAGCGGGTCTGCCCGCACTCCCGCCCGAAGGTACCTGCCTCGTGTATGCGGCGGAGGCTGGGGAGCTTGTGTATCGGCTCGACGCCGGCGAAGCAATTGAGTTAGAAGGGCCAGCAGGACGAACCACTATTCCCTGGACCGGCAGCGAGTACCGTCTCGAGGCTCCTCCCGAAGCGTTGTTCCTAGGTCCCGGTAGCTATCGCGTAAGCGGCCCGGGAGGAAGCGGGTTTCCGCCCTTCTCGACCGAGATGTCCGTCGAAGAGCCCGCCCAGTGGACGGCAAAGGGCGATAGCGAAGGCGAAGCGCGTCTGCGAGGCCTGCCGATCGAGTGGACCGCGCCGGCGGAAGGCGTGAATTCGATGTTGTTGGTGGGGCGCGACACGGTCCCGGGCTCGGGCTCCGAGGACCTGGCTCCGGCGCGGTTCGTGTGCGCCGCTTCGGCCGCGGCGCAGCGCTTCGTCATCCCGCCGGCGGTGCTCGCGAACCTGCCCGACACAGCGACAGCGCTCGAACTGGGCGGGCTGTGGGCGAAGCCGTTCGAGCTCTCCACCGGCGGCCCGGAAACCGGCGCCATGGCCTATCTGGACGCCCAGCTATCGAGCGTGAGGCTCGGCCAGCCGCCGCTGCCCTCCACGCCGGTCACCCTCCCCGACGGGACACAAATCGAGGCCGAACTGGCCGCTAGTTTTGTCGAGCGCCAACGCGGCCTGATGTTCCGGCGTGAGCTGCCGGCGGACCGCGGGATGTTGTTTCTGTTCGAGAATCCGGGGCACTACGGCTTCTGGATGCTGAACACGCTGGTGCCGCTCGATATCGTGTGGCTCGATTCGGAACGCCGGGTGGTTTTCATTTCGGCGAATACGCCGCCCTGCCCGGCCGGCACGTTTTGCCCGACCTACGGAAGCGAGGCGACCGCGCAGTTCGTGCTGGAACTGGCAGCGGGCCAGGCGGCAGCGCACGGGTTGACGTTGGGGGGGCAGTTCGAGTGGTGAAAGGCCGGCGAAACCACAGTCGTGAACGTGGGACAGACAATCCTGTCTGTCCTCTGTAGCCACAGCCTCTCGCCTGTCGCCGCCGTTAGACGGCCTCTCACCGGCCGCGGAAAACCGCAAGCAGGCCCGGCAGTGGTGGCCCTTCGCACGGCTGCGGTAGCCTGGGGCCCCACATCACGACGAATCGCGACGCGGCAAACCTGGAGGTTCACGCCACAGGTGCCCCTTCCGGCTTCGGTGGCTCTTTGGGGTGGTGGCCTGTACCGCGTCAAAGCGCCAGACTCCAGCCGGCGCTCGCAAAGACAATCCTGTCCATGCGGGCCTCGGCGCGTCTGCCCATGCGCGCTTGGGCTCAGCCCTTCAGTTGGGCTTGTCCTGTTTGGAAGAGGGGCCGAACTCGCCGTTGATGGCCTTGCGGCCGGCGAAGCCCTCGTGGACGCCGTGCCAGTATTCGATGCGCGGCTCGCCCAGTTTCCAGCAGAGATAAACCTGCTGCTCGCCCAGCATGGCCGGGAAATCAATCAATCCGATATCGAGGTCTTTCACCACGCAGCCGGATTCCTCGATCTGCTCCATGGCTTCCTGCATTTTCTTGACAGAGTGTGCCTTGACGTGTTTGAAGCGGCTGACCTGAGCCGGGTTCAGCTCCACGCCACCCATGAGCTGGATGCGGGTCGCGACCTTCTGAAGCTCGCCATCGGCCTCGACAGCCTGCCTTTTGGCGTCGATGGCTTCGGGCAGCCATTCTTCGAGGCTGGGAATCAGCTCTTCGGCTTCCTGGAGTGTAAACATCTTCGCCATGAGACGATTCTTAGGGACCGGATAGCGCGAGCGATGCCACCGTGGGTAAGGAGCAGCGTTCGAGGCTGCCTTGCGCAAAGGACTATGCTTCTGCGACGGGCCAAACTACGCGCGAACGGCTAGCGTAGTTCGCCCGAGTGAGTTCGCCGGACCCACGCCACGTTTGGTGACGCGGGAAATGCCGTCTGCCAGCCGCCAGGTTGCGCGAACACCCGGTTGCGCCGCAGGCCTTGTGCCGGGATTGGTTTTCCGGCGCCGCCCGCTTCGCGTCGCGAAGACGGTTACACGCCCATGACCTGCACCGAGACCGAACGATTTCGCGGACCGTCGAGCTCAGCCAGAATGATGCTCTGCCACGTTCCCAGCAGTACTTTGGCGTTGCGCACCTGCAGCGATACGGAAGGCCCCAGCATGAGTCCGCGCAAATGGGATACGGCGTTCTGCCGCTCGCAGTCGGAGTAGGCCGGATCGTCGTGGCGCCAGCCCGATTCCTTGGTCACGATCTTCTCGAGCAGCGTCTTGAAGTCGTGCAGCAGAGCGTCCTGCCACTCGTTGATGAAAACGCTGGCCGTCGTGTGCAGCGATTGCAGATGGACGACGCCGTGCTTGACGCCGCTTTTGGCGACGATCTCGTTGATGCGGTCGGTGACGTTGATCAGCTCGAACTTGTCGTTGGTGATCCAGTCGACGATGCGGACAAACGTCTTGATGCCGGGAATTTCGACCTGCTCGTCCTGGGCAGGCTCGGACTGCAGCAGCGTGGGATCAGGCACGGAACGCGCACTCATTGGTACTCTCCCTCGAACTCCCTCAGAGTTCTGTTCAACGAACTCCCCCGCGCGCGACTTGCCCTCCACGGTGGCCGGGCCTGAGGCACGGAGACGAAAAGGGCTCGCCAACGGCCGTTATTATAGCAAGCGCCGCACCGGTGTGTTGTGCAATGGCTTGCAGATTCAACCACTTACATATACAAGCCGCCATTGACGCTCAAGATCTGTCCGGTGATGTAGGCGGCCTGGTCGGACGCCAGGAAGTGGACGGCGTGCGCAATCTCGTCGGGCGAGCCCATACGCTTGAGAGGAATCGAGCCCAGCAGCCGCTCACGGATCTTCTCGTCGAGCGCCGCGGTCATGGCGGTTTCGATGAAACCGGGCGCCACGGCGTTGACGGTGATGTTGCGCGAAGCAACCTCCTGCGCCAACGCTTTGGTGAGCCCGATCACGCCGGCTTTCGAAGCCACATAGTTGGCCTGACCCGGGTTTCCCGCCAGCCCGACCACCGAAGAGATGTTGATGATGCGGCCCCAGCGGGCGCGCACCATGCCGG
Organism: Terriglobia bacterium; assembly: GCA_963824095.1. Lineage (GTDB taxonomy): Bacteria > Acidobacteriota > Terriglobia > Bryobacterales > UBA6623 > JBBDWJ01. The sequence goes on from CAWGNS010000008.1 coordinate 1,562,284, forward strand.
GCAGCACCGCCTGAATCGCCTGGAATGTCCCGGTAAGATTCGTATCAAGAACCTCGCTCCACTGTTCAACGGACATGCGCATGGCCAGCCCGTCGCGAGTCATCCCGGCGTTGTTCACCAGGATGTCGATGTTGCCGTAGAGTTCGCGGGCCTTCTCGAACGCGGCCTGGATCGAGTCGCGCGAACGCAGGTTCAACTCGACGGCGGCCGCTTCACCGCCCTGCGCGCGGATCTCCTCCACCAGTAGGGCGAGTTTATCCTGCTGGCGCGCGCCGCCAACCACGCGGGCGCCGGCCTTGGCCAGTTCCAGCGCACAAGCCCAGCCGATCCCCTGGCTGGCTCCGGTCACGAAGGCGACACGATCTTTCATGCGAACAATTTCTCCAGGGTGGCCGGGTCCTCGACTTGAGAACCGCTCAGGCCGCGGTCGATATTGCGAAGCAGTCCGGTCAGCACGCGGCCAGGGCCGACCTCGACGAAGCGCTCGACGGCGCGCGCGGCGAGCAGCCGCATGGACTCCTCCCAGCGTACCGGGTTGGCGACCTGTTGTTTGAGGCCTTCGCGGGCGTCGCCGGCGGCGGTGACCTCCCGGGCGCTGACGTTGTTGACCAGCGGCACACGCAAATCGTGCATCGCCACGGCGTCCAGGTCGCCGGCCAGGCGGTCGGCGGCAGGCTGCATCAAAGAGCAGTGAAACGGAGCGCTGACCTGCAGCAGAACGGCCTTGCGCGCGCCCGCCTGCTTCGCCAACTCAACCGCGCGCTCGACGGCCGCGTGATGGCCGGCAATCACCACCTGCCCAGGGGAATTGAGATTGGCCGGTGAGACCACCTCTCCCGCGGCGGCCTCGCGGCAGACCTCGTCGAGTTTGGCTTCGGGCAACCCTATCACGGCTGCCATCGCGCCCACTCCGGCGGGCACAGCCTCCTGCATGTAGCGGCCGCGGCGGCGCACCAGTTGCACGGCGTCGGCGAACGACAGGGCTCCGGCGGCTACCAGCGCGGAATACTCGCCCAGGCTGTGGCCGGCGACGTAGTCGGGCTCGATGCCCTTCTCGCGCAGCACCGCCAGGGTTGCGATCGAGCAGGTCAGAATCGCCGGCTGGGTATTCTCGGTGAGCTTGAGCTCCTCTTCGGGGCCTTCAAAGCAAAGCCGCGAAATCGGAAATCCCAGCGCGGCGTCGGCTTCTTCGAAGATGCCGCGGGCGGCGGCGAAATTTGCGGCAAGTTCTCGACCCATTCCAGGCTTCTGGGACCCTTGCCCGGGGAACAGGAAAGCGGTTTTGGGCATGGACATTCCACCCTAACGCGCCGCACGGTGAGGCGGCAAGTGCGCCACGGCGGCGAGCCGCCTGGCGCGCCACAAGGCGGGTATCTCGAATCGGCCCGGCGTCAAGACGGCGGTTAGCCCAAGGAACGTCTCGCGCCCAGAGTTCGCTACTCGCGCTTGCGCATCTGCACTTCGACGTTGACGGAGGGGTCTTGATTGAAGCGGACGTAGGGATCGGGCAGGTAGGCGGTGACGCGAAAGCTGCGGCCGCCAACGACTTCGCTGAGGTCGATGGGGTCGGTGGAGACGACATCGATGAGGGCGACGCGGCTTTCGGGGCCCACCACCATCAGCGTTCGCGGATCCAGGCGCACCGAAGCCAGCGCGTATTCGCGCTCGTAGGAACCGACGAACTGCGGCTGGATCGTCACCTCGCGCTCCGCCTGCGCCTCCAGAGTAAAACGCAGTTGGGACGGCACGGCTTTCACCAGATGGACGCCGTCGGGCAGGCCCAAGGTTGGCTCGGTGATCGTCAGCGTTTTCTCGCCGGGCCCGTAAATGTCGGCAAAGTCGGCCCGTACGGCCACCTCGCCGGCGCGCAGGCCTTGCAGCAGCGAGCGCGGCCCGCGCAGGATGACGGTGACGCGCTCGGCCTGATCGGGATTCAGCTCGAGATGCTCGGGGATGTTCACGTAGTCGATGTGCGCCTCAAAGGAAGCGTCGCGCATCGACTCGCCCGCGAAACTCGACCACAGCGCAATGGCGCCCAGAACGGCGGCGACCTTCAGCCCGGTGCTCGACGCCAGGTTTTCCCGTAACGATCGCATAGGCAGTGACTAGCCGGCCCGCCGCGATCCGCCGCTTTCGGGGGCGGCGGAAGAAGGCGAACTCTCCAGAGCAAGATTTTCTTCGGGACGTTCGACGAGAATGCCGGAGGCGCTGACGTCGCGCGGCGGCGCCACCACGGGCCCGAAGTATTGAATCAACTTCAACCGCAGGCGGTCGATCGAGACGCCGATATCGATGCTGCCCGCCGAGGCGATCGAGACGCGGCCGTCGGTTTCCGAGACGACAATAGCCAGCGAGTCGCTTTCTTCGGTGATGCCGATGGCGGCGCGGTGGCGCGTGCCGAGCGAACTGATCAGCCCGGGATTCGTCGTCAGCGGCAGGAAGCAGGCGGCCGCGGCGACTTTTTCGCGCTGGATGATGACCGCGCCGTCGTGCAGCGGCGAGGTGCGCTGAAACACGCTCACCAGCAGATCCGAAGAAAGGCGCGCCTCCAGCGCGACGCCGCTTTGGATGAACGTACGCAGTCCGGTCTCGCGCTCGATCACGATCAGCGCGCCGACCTTGCTTTGCGAAAGCTGCGTGGCGGCGAAAATCACGTCCTCATACTCGTAGTGGATCGCCCCGCTGGGCCGTTTCTTGGGAGCGAACTGCAGCGCCATGTAGCGCAGCGCCCGGCGCACCTCGGCCTGAAAGATGACCACGAGCGCAATCGTGGCGTACGGCGCGATGCTGCCGATGACGGCGTGCAGAGTCGTCAAGCCGAGCACACCCGCCAGCAGGTACATCGCGGTGACCAAAATCACGCCGCCGACGACCGGCGCGGCGCGCGTTCCTCGAATGCTGTGCAGGAAAACGTAAAGCAGATAGGCAAGCAGCAGAATCTCGACGACGGCCTTCAACCATTCGGTTGGACCGCTGTGGAGCAGCCAGCTAAATTGCGAGAACATGGCGCCGAGATCTTACTAAGTGTAACGGACTCAAGCACGTGAGGCCAGCCGCTGACTCTAGCGCACTCAGCGCCCTCGCAAGCCAGACCCGCCTCCCCGTGGCGCGGGCCTGTGGCCGGCCGCGTCGACATCCAGTCGACGTTCCCGGGTCCGCCCACCGCCCCACACACCCACCTTGTTCCGCAGGGACGAGCCGGCGATGAACCGCGGCGGCAAGCCTTTGCCCGGCAGCGCCCCCCCCCGCCACCGAAACCATCCGTGCTAGGGTGTGTTGTTTGTCCGGTTCGCCGGGTTCCCAGAAGGATTCGGGATTGTCCGATTACAATTCGGGTTTGTTGCGCCGCCGCGCGGGCTTGTTCGGCGGCCTGGCCGTGTTCTTGACGATACTCCTGCTGCCGCACCCCGCCGGCATGAGCGCCGCCGCCCAAAACATGGCCGCCGTGGCGCTGTTGATGGCTATCTGGTGGATCACCGAAGCCACCCACATCGCCATCACCGCGTTGCTGCCGATCCCGCTGTTCCCGCTGCTCGGCATCATGCCCAGCGCCGCCGTCGCGCCGCACTACACCAACCACATCGTTTTTCTCTACATCGGGGGCTTCATGATTGCCCTGGCGATGGAGAAATGGGACCTTCACCGCCGCGTCGCGCTGGCCACCATCGCGCGCTTCGGCACGCGCCCCGAGCGGCTGGTGCTGGGTTTCATGGTCGCCACTGCCTTCCTGTCGATGTGGATCTCTAACACCGCCACGACCATGATGATGCTGCCCATCGCCACCGCCGTGGTCGGTCAACTGGCGCAACTGGCCGCCTCGGACGGCAAGCCGGGCGAGTCCGCCCAGATCGAGTCCAGCTTTGGCCTGGTCTTGTTACTGGCCATCGCCTATGCGGCCAGCATCGGCGGCATCGGCACCATCATCGGCTCGCCCACCAACATCGCCTTCCTGGGCTTTGCGCAGCGCGAATTCCCCAACGCCCGGACGATCTCGTTCCTCGACTGGAGCCTGATGTGCGTTCCCATTGTGATCGTTTTCCTGCCGCTCGCCTGGGCCTACCTGTGCCGCTTCGGCGGCGCCGTTCCCTTGAAAAGCATTCGCTTGCGCGGCGGGCAGGAGGTCATCGACGCCGAACGCCGCCGTCTGGGGCCCCTCAGCGGCCCCGAACGCATTGTGCTGATCGTCGCCTGCGCCACTTCCCTGCTCTGGATCTTCCGCGAGCCGCTGGAACTGGGCGGCTTCCGGATCCCCGGCTGGTCGGGCCTGTTCGCCTCGCCCAAACTGCTGCACGACTCGACCGTCGCCATGGCCATGGGCATTCTGCTGTGCCTGCTGCCGGTGAATCTACGCGGCGGTATGCAATGGAAGGGCCGCCACGAGCGCTTCATCATGGATTGGGAGACCATCCAGAAGGGCATCCCCTGGGGCATCGTGCTGCTGTTCGGCGGCGGATTCGCGCTCGCCGCCGGTATCGACCAGACGGGTCTGGACGACTGGATCGGCGGGCAACTCGCCGTCCTCAAGGGGACCCCGGTTTGGGTACTGGTGCCGGCCTCCTGCCTGATGGCCGCGCTGTTCACCGAGACCACCTCGAACATCGCCACCGTGCTGATGATTTCCCCGGTGATCGCCGCCACCGCGCTCGAAATCGGCGTCGACCCCTACCTGTTGCTGATCCCGGCCGCCGTGATGGCCTCGTTCGCCTTCATGCTGCCGGTCGCCACGCCCCCCAACGCCATCGTATTCAGCAGCGGCTGGATCACGATTCCCCAGATGTTCCGGGCCGGCTTGGCGCTCGACTTGCTCGCCATGGTGGTGGTCCCCACGATGGTCTACTTCCTGGGCTCGGCCGTGATCGGGCTGGGCGGCTGACGCTTCCGGACAGCCTCGGCCGCCTCACGCGCGCCATCCCCGCGCCTCCCCGCGAGCTTTTTGTTGCGATCCTCCCCTGCAACCCTGCCCGCTACCGACCGATAGAGACATAGGGCTCGGAAATGCCGCCGGGGTGTGCGCCGCACGGTAGGAAGCCAAGGTTGTCTTCCGCCGCTGGAGCATCGCCGGTCCCCCAGATCGCCGGGATCCATCGGAAATCGCCGCCGGACGCCGACGAGACTTCAGCCATGAGCCGCGCTCCCACCACCGACGCGGAAATGTCCCCCGGGGCCGACGACCGTTTCCGGCTCGTCGCCGAGTCCCACCGCGCCCTGGCGCAGCGCCTCGAGTCGTTCGTCAACGAGATGCCCCTGGGCTGCATCATCTGGGACCAGAACGCCCGTGTGATCGAGTGGAATCCGGCCGCCGAACGCGTCTTCGGCTGGTCCGAGGCGGAGGCCTTTCAACAGCGCTACACCGACCTGCTGGGGTCGGAAGCCGACCACGAGGCCACCGAACGGCTCTGGAAGGACCTCATGGCCGGCACCACGGCCCGCCGCCAGGTCGGATCCCGCACCAAGAGCCGCGGCCCGATCGAGTGCGAATGGTTCCACGCGCCGCTGCTCGACCCCGCCGGTCACACCGTCGGCGTAGCCTCGATCGTGCAGGACGTCACCGAGCGCAAGGCCCTCGAACGGCAACTCCTGCAAAGCCAGAAGCTCGAGGCCGTGGCCATCCTCGCCGGAGGCATCGCCCACGACTTCAACAATCTGCTCACCAGCGTGCTCGGCAACATCAGCCTGGCGCTGATGAAGCTGGGCCCGCGCCATGAAGCTTCCGGAGGACTCAAAGACGCCGAGCGGGCGGCCGAGCGCGCCGCCGACCTGACCCGCCAGTTGCTGCGTTTCAGCCGCAAAAACCCCGCCGAGCTCTCCGCCGTCGACCTCAACCAGAGCGTCCGCGAGGTCGTCTCGCTGCTCAAGCACAGCGTCGAGCCCGCCGTCGGCATCGAGATCCAGCTCGATCCGGACCTTTGGAGAGTCGAGGCCGACCCCGGCCAGTTGGCGCAGGTGGTGATGAATCTGTGCGTCAACGCCTGGGATGCCGTCGGCGAAAACGGTCATATCCGGATCGTCTCGGCCAACCGCCAGATCAGCCGCCGCTCCTGCCGCGGCCAGCCGCTCGCCCGCCCCGGCGACTTCGTCGAGATGGTGGTCAGCGACGACGGCTCGGGAATGGACGAGGAGACCCAGTCGCACCTGTTCGAGCCGTTTTTCACGACCAAGGAACCCGGCAAGGGAACCGGGCTCGGCCTGGCGATGGTCTACAGCATCGTCAAACAGCACCACGGCTGGATCTCGGTAGCCAGCCGCCGCGGCGAGGGTTCGACGTTTCGTGTCTACCTGCCGCGCACCGAGCGCCCCGCCGCCAAGGAACCCGAACGTACCGAAGCCGACGCCCGCCCGGGTCAGGAAACAATCCTGTTGGCCGACGACGAGGACGGCGTCCGCAAGCTGACCAGTGCGGTGCTCGAACACAACGGCCACCGGGTCATCCAGGTCAAAGATGGCGAGCAGGCCCTGGAGACGTTTCGGAAGTCGCGCAAGCGCGTCGGCCTGGTCGTGCTCGATCTGAAAATGCCCAAAATGTCGGGCTGGGAAACGCTCGAACGGATCCGCCGCCTCGATTCGCAGGTTCCCGTGATCCTCACCAGCGGCTGCGCCCTGGAAGAGGAGCAGGCCAAGGCGCGTCTGCTGGGCGCCTATTCGCTGCTCCCCAAACCCTATCGCGCCCAGACGCTGCTGCAGGCCGTGGCGGAGTGCTTGCGGGCCGACCGCGTCGGGGAAACGGCGTGAAGCGGCCGGGAGCCCCGCCGGGCCCGGATTCGGTTCCGGCGCCACAAGCCGCGCGGCGTTGCTTTCGCCAAGGTGGTCCGGGGACAGCCTAGTCAAGACGATGACGCATCAGCCTGAAACCGTCCGGCGGGCCGTCGCCACGCTCCAGGCTCCCCACAGCTCGCTGGAGGTTGTGCGCAAGGCGATTCGCGCCACCGAAAATTCCGACCGCGGCGGCGCCCATCTGGAGCAGATCCTGCTGGCGGACCCCGGCGTCACCTTGCGCGTCCTGCGCTTGGCGAATTCGGCCTATTTCGGGGTCAGCCGTGACGTCGCAACGGTCTCCACCGCCATCGCGATCATTGGGATGGACCGCCTCCGCAAGCTGCTGCGCCACGTGCTGGTCTCGCAGGTTTTCGAAACACTGGAAGCGCGCCGCCCCGAGGCCGTGCCCATCTGGCGCACCTCCATCGCGGCCGGCGCCGCTGCCTATGTCATCGCCCGGCTTTGCCGCAAAGGGGACCCCGAGGAATTGCTCACCATCGGGCTGCTGCACAACGTCGGCGAGTTCGCCCTGCTCGCCCGGTTCCCCGACGAATATCTCGCCGTGCAGCGCATGGCCGGCGGGAGGCTTTCCGCCGAGGGAATGCGGGTAGTATTCGGGGTCGGCGCCGGCGAGGTCAGCCGTTGGCTGCTCGACTCCTGGAGCTTTCCATTGCGGTTCGGCTTGGCCGCCGCCCAGTGGCGGGATGGGCCGCTTGCGGCGGATCCCCAACCCGCGGGACCAGAGGTCTGCGTGATTCACGCGGCGGTCTCGGTCGCCGAGGCCTGGATGGAAGGGCTCGACGAAGAGGAAGCCTCCGCGCGAATCGCCCCCCGCGTCGTCGAGGAAATCCACCTCGACCAGGAGTTGTTGCACAAGCTCTACGGGCAACTCGCCCCCGAGGTCCTGCAGACCGAAGCGCTGCTGCAAGCCTGAACAGCCTGCCACGCCTGCCGCCGCCTTTCCCAGCCGTCCCCGACAGCGAAACGGGCCTCGCCCATCGAGGCGCGAGAACACCCCGAAACACAGGGACTGTACGCTTCCCGCCAGCTCTCGCGGGACCCACTGCAACTCTGCCTGCCGCGGGGCGTTGTTTTAAACTGGGCAGGGTGCGGCGGTTTCGCGGACCAACCCCTTTCTCCAACATCTCTGCTGATTCCAGCTGCCTCGCAGGGGCCCCCGCCGGGTGAAACTCGAATCAATCGGCTGGCGGTCGGCCTTGCTGGCGATGGCGGTGTCGTTGCTGCGTGGCGGCAACCAGGTCTCGCTCAAGTTGGCCCTGCGGGCGTTGACCCCGTTTGAGACCGCCTTCGCGCGTATGGCGGTCAGCGCGGTGGCCGTGTTGGCGTGGGGACAAGCCCGCGGCACGCCATTCGTCCTCCAACGCCGGGAGTGGCGGCCGCTCATCAACCTGACCCTCCTGTTTGTAGCCCAGATCGGCCTGCTGCATTGCGGCGCGGATCTGTCGTCGCCTGCCTACGCGGTGGTGCTGATGAACAGCAACCCGATCTGGGCGAATTTTCTGGCTCATTTCGTGGTGCCCGAAGACCGCCTATCCCCGGCGCGAGTGGCGGGCCTGGCGGTCGCCTTCGCCGGCATCTGCGTGGTCTTTCTGGGCCACCCCGATGCCGCCCTGGCCCCCCGGCCGGGCTTGGGCAATCCGCTCGTGCTGGCCGCCGCGGTCACTGCGGCCGTGCGGACCGTCTACACCCAACGGCTGGTGCAATGGATCGAGCCCGCAAAAACCGTGTTCTGGCAGACCGCCCTTTCCCTGCCGTTCTTTCTGGCGGGCGCGCTGCTCGAAAGCACCGCCGGCCGCGAGCCCCTGAGCTGGATCCCGGTCGCCGGCGTTCTCTATCAAGGCCTCGCGGTCGGTGCGCTGGGACTGATTCTGTGGGCCACCTTGTTGCGCAAGCACAGCCCCGGGGCCCTGAGCGTGTTTTCGTTCTCGATCCCCATATTCGGCATGCTATTGAGCGCCTGGCTGCTGGCCGAACGGCTGACCCTGAATCTGCTGTTCGGCGTGGCCGCCGTGATCACCGGCATCTACCTGGCCACCCGCACCACCGGCGCAGCCGCCGACGCCCAGCCGTGACGGCCTGGAGGGCCGACGCCTTCCCGTCAAATCCACCAAGGCTCCCGTAATCAACCACTTGACTTCGGTGCGGCATAAATAGCCTTGGTCGCCTGTAGTACCCTGGAGGCAGGCTGGTGCAGCCGGTCGCCGCCATAGGGCTCGAAAAGCGGAGCGCGAAAACGGGTGAGCCAAGCACAAAAAGTGACAAAACGAACCCAATTTTCCCGCCCTTCCTGGATCGCATTTTTCCCAAAATGAAACTGTCCCAACGCCTCAAAAACGTCCGCGGTGAAGGCGCCTTCGAAGTCCTCGTGCGCGCCCGCCAACTCGAAGCGCAGGGCCGCTCGATCGTCCATATGGAGATCGGCGAGCCCGATTTCCCGACCGCGCCGAACATCATCGCCGCCGGCAAGCGCGCGCTCGACGAAGGCTGGACCAAGTACGGCGCCACCCAGGGCGACCCCGAGCTGCGCCAGGTGATCGCCGAGCACATCTCGGCGACCCGCGGCATTTCCGTCGGCCCCGACCGCGTCGTCGTCACGCCCGGCGCCAAGCCGATCCTGTTCTTTTCGATGCTCGCCCTGCTCGAGCCCGGCGACGAGGTGCTCTATCCCAACCCGGGCTTCCCGATCTACGAATCGACCATCCACTACACCGGCGCCACCCCCGTTCCCATGCCCCTGGTCGAAGAGCGCGGTTTCTCGCTCGACCTCGACCAGTTCGAAAAGAACTTGTCGGACCGCACCAAGATGATCATCCTCTGCTCGCCGCAGAATCCGACCGGCGGGACGATCCCCGAGGCCGACATCCGCGCCATCGCCGAGCTGGTGCGCGACCGCGACCTGATCGTGCTTTCCGACGAAATCTATAGCCGGATCTGGTTCGACGAAAAGCCGTTCTCCATCTCCTCGCTCGACGGCATGCTCGACAAGACCATCATTCTCGACGGCTTTTCGAAAACTTACTCGATGACCGGCTGGCGGATCGGTTACGGCGTGATGCCCAAGTGGCTGCTCGACGCCGTCTGCCTGTTGATGGTGAACTCGAATTCCCACACCGCCAGCTTCACGCAGCGCGCCGGCATCGAAGCCCTGCGCGGCCCGCAGGACGCCGTGGGCCGCATGGTCGCCGAGTTCGCGCGCCGCCGCGACGTCATCGTCGAAGGATTCAACCGCATCCCCGGCTTCCGCTGCGCTCGCCCGGGCGGCGCCTTTTACGCCTTCCCCAACGTCGCCGCAACCGGTATCCCTTCCGGCGAGCTGGCCGAGCGCATCCTGCAGGAAGCCGGAGTCGCCTGCCTCAGCGGAACCAGCTTCGGAAGGTTCGGAGAAGGCTACCTGCGTTTCAGCTACGCCACCGCCCTCGACCAGATCCAGCTCGCCCTGGAGCGCATCGGCAACCTGATGGAAACCATCCGGGCCTGACCAGAGCTCTAGCCCACCGGCCGCGGCGCCCCCAGCGGCCCCGCCCCGCCCCGTAGCGCAGGGCTGGCGTTTCGCCAGACCTGCGGCTTTTCCACCAGCCCTGCCTCAACCGCGCCTGAATCCAAAGACGGCCCATATCCTCAAAAAGCCGCAGGTCTCTTCGCCCCCTGCGCTACGGGGAACTCTGGCGCTACGGGGGCGTGCCCCAAAATAAACACAATTTGAAAGGAATGTTTTAAAAGAAATTCAACCTCCTGTAACTTGGCGGGCACAAAGGCCTTTCATGCTGCGAGTAGGGGTTCCCACTGCTTTGCCGCAGCCGAATCCCGCCGGATCCGCGGCAACCGGCGCCCCGCACATGAACCTTTGCGCGCAGGAGGCCGCTTCGTGAACAAACCACTCAACTACTTTCACCGCTGCCCGGAAATCTGCCGTGATTTCCGCCGCGGCGTCTCTCTTCACAGCCACACCTTGCATTCCCGCGAGGGCGTCGGGCTGCTGGCCAAAGCCATCCGGACCTTTCCGGGCCTGGGAGCCGTGCTCCACCGCCAGCACCGCAAACTCGGTGGAACCGACTTCGAAAAAGACGTGTCCAAATTCTGGTGGACCTCGCCGCTGTCGGCCAGCCAGGCGCTGCGCGTCGAGCGGTCGCAGATCCAGCAGAAGCTCGGCCTGGAAGCCATGGTTTCCATCTCCGATCACGACAACATCGAGGCGCCGTCGCAGTTGCAGTTCCTGGAGTCCAACGACGCCGTGCCGGTGTCGGTTGAGTGGACCGCGCCGTTCGGCGACTCTTACTTCCACATCGGCGTACACAACCTGGCGCCGCGCAACGCGCCCGAAACCATGGCCCGGCTTCAGGAAGCGACCGAGGCGGCGCAGACCGAGACGACCACTGGCTTGCTCGACGAACTGGCGTCCCGTCCGGGCGTGCTGCTGGTTTTCAACCACCCGCTGTGGGATCTGCCCTGCATCGGCCAGGAGACGCACAACCGCCTGCTGCTTGAATTCCTCCGCCAGCACAAACACTACATTCACGCGCTCGAAATCAACGGCCTGCGCGACCGCCGGGAGAATCGCGGCGTCGTGCGGCTGGCGCGCGAGACCGGCATGCCGATCATCTCGGGAGGCGACCGCCACGGCCGCGAACCCAACGCCACGCTGAACCTGACCAACGCGCGCACCTTTGCCGAGTTCGCCGAGGAAGTCAAAAGCGGCGAGAGCCACGTGCTGGTAATGCCGCAGTATCTCGAGCCGCTGCAGTTGCGGGTGATCCAGACCATCTGGGAGATCGTGCGCGACGATCAGGAGCACAGTCTTGGCTGGACGCGCTGGCAAGACCGTGTGTTCATGGAATGCGGCGCCGGCGGGTCGCGCAGCCTCACCGAACTGTTGAAGGGCCGGGGAACGCCGCTGTTGCTGCGGCAGTTCGTGCGCGCCGTCCGCCTGCTGGCGAGCCCCCGCCTGCGCCCGGCGCTGCAATTGGCGATGGCCAAGGGGGCGGAGCTGACGATTTGAGAGCAGGTTGCTGGCGAGAAGCGCCCCGCGTGGCGCTGTTTTGCGACACCTTCCACGAGGTGAACGGCGCGGCCTTGACCTGTCGCGAGCTGGTGGCGTTTGCCCGCCGGCGAGGCTATCCGCTCTTCAATGTGCGCGGCGGCGCCGCCACCAGCGTGTCTGAGGATGGTTCGATCACCGTCCACGAGCTGCGCCGCGGGTTTTGCTCGTTCGACCTCGGCGCCGGCTTGCGGGCCGATCCGTTTCTGCTGCGTTACCGGGCGCAGGTGCGCGAAAGCCTGCGGCGCTTCCAGCCCGACGTGATTCACTTCATTTCGCTGGGCGATTGCGGCACCCTCGCCGCCCTGCTGGCCCGCGAAATGAATGTGCCCACCGTCGCTTCCTGGCACACCAACGTCCATGAGTTCGCCGCCTGGCGGCTGCGCTCGATGCTGCCGTTTCTGCCGCGGGGGTGGAAAGACAGCCTGGGCGCGTTGGTCGAGCGGCAGGTGCTGGCGCTGACCTTGCGCTTCTATGGCACCTCGCGGTTGATCTTCGCGCCCAATCCCGAGCTGATCGGCATGATCGAGCAGGGCGTGCGCCGCCCGGTGCTGCCGATGCATCGCGGCATCGATCTCGAGCTGTACTCCCCCGCCCGCCGCCGACGCACTGACGATACTTTTGTGTTGGGATACGTCGGCCGGCTCGCCGCCGAGAAGAACGTGCGTTTTCTGGCCAAGCTCGAACAGGGGCTGCTCGAGCGCGGCCATCGCAACTTTCGGTTTCTGGTGGTTGGCCCAGGAAGCGAGCGCGAGTGGCTCGAAGCCAACCTGCGGCACGCTGAGTTTCCCGGCGTGCTGCGTGGCGAGGCCCTGGCCGAAGCCTACGCCAACATGGACCTCTTCATTTTCCCCTCACACACCGATACCTTCGGGAACGTGATCCTCGAAGCGCTGGCCTCGGGAACGCCTCCCATCGTCACCTCCGGCGGCGGCCCGAAATTCCTGGTGCACCACGGCGTCACCGGCATGGTCAGCGAGGGCGACGAGGCGTTCATCGACAATGTGGCGCGGTTCCTCGACGACCGCGCGTGGCATGAGGCCGCGCGGCGCGCCGCCCGCGAAGACGCTCACAACTATTCCTGGGACGCGGTGTTCGAAAAAGTCTACGAGCAGTATCGCGGTGTCGCCGCCGGCACGATCGGTCCTCCAACACCTCCCCGCAATGGCACGGGCGTGAGTAGCGCGGCGTTGCCGCTGAGCATGGTGGTGTCGTAGGGCAGTGTTCGGGTAAGAGCACCAGTAGCGCGGACTTCTAAACAGTGGCGCGGGCTTCCAGCCGGCGGCGTCGGCTTACAGGCCGACGTTCTTTGCCTCTGCTCGCCGCCGGTTTGGCTTCTACATGTTCCTTTGGGCAGGCCGGAGGCCTGCCCCACTGTGCCCGCAGGATGATTCAGTAGTGCTCTACGCCCGGCATTGGGTAGTGCTTCCGATTGCGGGTCCATAGCTTCGCCGGGTATAGCGATGCCGTCGCGGCGATGAGCGCGTCCCCCAGTTCCAGGCGGTGACTCTTGGCGAACGTGGCCATGTATTCGCCTGCGCGCCGGCCGATCCCGTCGTCGATCGGAACGCAAACCAACGCGGTGAACAGAGCTTCGATCGAAGCGTGCTCGCGCGGCCTCGCGCCGTACCAGATCTCGGCGACGGTTACGGGGGAACAGAGAACGGCACCGTCCGACTCGCTCAAGGCAGTCCAACGATCGAGGATCTGCCGGTCGCGGCCGCGGTAGACCTCGCTGAGAATATCCGAATCGACAAGAATCGCGTTCACCGGGTGACCCGCCCGAGCCGAGTCCCCTTGCGGAGCCGCCGGACGTAGGTTTCCGAATCCGTGATATCGGCACGATCCTTCCAAATTCCGATGACGCGCCGCATGGCTTCGCCCCGTTTCAGGTGCTGATCGAAGTAGCGGTCACGGAGCGCCTGCCGCACTAACTCGGAGATGGAGAGGCCCGACTGGCGGGAACGATTGTGGAGAGCGGCCCAAAGATCATCCTCGATGTAGAGCTGTGTCCGTCTCATGATGTACAGTGTACATCAATCACGATTCCGATATGCCGGTAAGCGCTCGTGGCTGGGTTGGTACCTGGGCTCTTCCCGGTGCTTTGGGCAGGCCGGAGGCCTGCCCCACTGGGTGCCGGCCAGTCTAGCATAACCGCTAGTTCAGGCCTAGAAACATTGCCGGGTTGCGCTTGGCCATGAGGTCGATTTCGGCTTGGGTGAAGCCGTTGGCTTTGAGCTGCCCGAAAAAGGCGATCAGGCCGTCGGTGTGAACCGGGTTCATCGGCTGGCCCAGGTCGCTCGAGAGGATGCAGTGCTCGGGGCCGACCGCGCGGATCGTCTTCACGTATGCTTCGATGGAGCTGCCTCCTCCGCCCCATACTGGGTTCGGCGGCAGTATGCCGTTGAAGGTGTATTCGAGGAACGCACCCAGGCCGGCGGCCTCCTTCTGCATCTCGACGCTCATTCCGATTTCCTTCAGCGAGGGGTGCGTCACGATGATGCGTTGGATGCCTTTGGCGCGGGCCGCGCGAATCAGCAGCAGCGACTCGGCCGGCGAGGAATGGCCGGTCGCGAGCGCCAGGTTTTCGCGGGCGATGATGGTAAGAACCTCATCGACCTCAGGCAGCAGCTTGCCGTCGCGGGAGATCGGGACAAAGTTGGGGTTCGGCTTGACGGTGCGGTGATAGTGCTCCGAATCGAAAGTCGGCATCCAGACGACGCGCCCCAGCCCGCCGGTAGTGCGCGCCATGTGCTCGACGGCCTGGGGATTGACGCCGCCCACGCTGCGATTCAGGGCGATGCCGCCGTACACCTCGATGCCCGGCACAACCTGGTGAACCAGGTAGGCCATCGACGCTGTTGGGGTGTAGTGATTCTTGAACAGCAGCGCGCGCATGCCGTGGCGCAGCGCCAGGCGCGCCACTTCCAGGGCATCGATCGAGCGCGGCCCGCTGTCGGGAGCGCAATGCACGTGCAGATCGATGACGCCTTCGAGTTGCGCCGGCGACGCGGCCGGCAGCAGCAGCAACAAAGCCAGTAAGCGCAGCATGATTGGGCCTCTCCAGGGGGAATCCGCCCGGCAAGCGTCCTAAGCGCTAAGCATGAGTAGGCGGAGTCCCGGCGACAAATCAGTTCACAACGTTGACCGGCGCGCCGGCCGCGAAGGCCTCCACGTTGGCAATGCTCAAATCGAGCAGCCGCTCGACCGCGTCAGCGGTGCCCCAGGCAACGTGCGGCGTGACGACGACTCGTGGATGATGCAGCAGCGCATCGCCGGGGTCGGGCGGCTCACGATGAAACACGTCCGTTCCGGCGGCGGCCAGCCGGCCGCTTTCCAGCGCTTCGAGCAAGGCGGTCTGCTCGACGACGGCCGCCCGGCTGATGTTGACGAGCACGGCGCCGGGTTTCATCCGCGCGAAGGCCTGGGCGTTGAACGCTCCCTGGGTGTCGGCGTTAGCCGGGGCCGCGACAACGACGAAATCGCTCTCCGCCAGCAGCGTCTCGAACGGAACGATCGAAACCGGATGGGGCTTGTTCGGATAGCGAACCGCCGCCACGACCCGCATCCCAAAGCCGTGCGCGATGCCGGCGATCCGCGCGCCGATCTTGCCGCAGCCGTAGAGCCCGAGGGTCTTGCCGCTCAGGCCCAGGGTCGAATAGGCCAGCGCCGTGTTCCAACGGCGTTCGACCAGATAAGGCCGGCCCTGCCCGATGCGCTTGGCCGCCGCCAGCAACAGCGCGAAGGCGTGCTCGGCGACGGCGTCGGTGCAGAAGTCCGGAACGTTGCTGACCGCGATCCCTTTCCGCCGGGCGGCGGCCACATCCAGGGCGTCGGTGCCGGCTCCTTGAACCGAGATGAACCGGCAGCGGTCCAGATCCGGAACAATATCCGCCGCCAGCCGGGGAGTGATCACGATGGCGTCGGCGCCGCGGCATAGTGTCCCGACCGAGGCATCCCCCAGCACGGCGTCGTGGTAGTGAAGGTCCCCAAGCGCGGCCAGGCGTTGCTTCTGTGCTTCCGACATGGGGACCAGGGAAATTGCGTGTATCCTCACGACGTACTAGCTTACAAGGCGGACGCATTGTATGGCACTCATGCTGCACGTCTCAGGGACCACACGGGCCGGCGGCGTTGCAACGACCGGGGTGATCCGAAACCGCTCGTATCAGCGCTCGACAACCCGCCGATGTTCCGCCGGTAGGCCTTTACAACCATCACAATTTCAACAACACTCTGGCGTCTTGCTGCTCGTCAAGCCGAGCGGCTAGCGCGCTTCGTCACCGCAAGAACCCGAGGATTTCCGCCCTTATTCGTGGTTCGCCGCGCGCCCCCAAAACGACTCTCGCCGCGCAAGCGTCACCGGCTGATTGGTTGCGAACCGGTTGCAATGAATCATGGCTCTTGCGTGGTTCCGTCGGCCTCTGATAGCCATAGGACAGATCGGATTCGAGTCTCGCTGTTTATTTTGTTGTGATCTTTTGGTTCCGCGTTTGCGGTTCCGGTCGCGCCGTTCGCGGCCGAAACTTTCCAGACGCTGAGGTGTTTGAGTTCCCGTCTTCTTTTTTGGCGGAATTGCGTCTGAATGCGATCTGATCGATACCGCTGGCCGCGGCTGCGTTGGTCTTTCGCGGTCCGCGTCACCGGCTATGGAGCGGCTGCGTGGGCGATGCTGGCGGGCGGCGCTTGCCTGCTCGCGCAAACCGCAACGAAGGCCGCGCAAGCCGGTTCGCAAGCCCCGGCAGAACAGGCCGCGTCCTCATCGGCCGCCAACCATTACGTGGGCAGCCAGGCCTGCCAGGCCTGCCACCCCGATCTGTTCCACGGCTTCAACCGCAACCCTCATTTCCAGTCGATCGCGCTGGGCAACCAACCGCCCGAGCGCACCGGATGCGAAGGCTGCCACGGCCCCGGCGAGGCGCACATCCAGGGGATGGGCGACAAGACGAAGATCATCGTCTTCCCGCAACTGGCGCCGAGCCAAGTGCTCGACAACTGCCTGCGCTGCCACTCGAAAGACTTGGGGAAGGTCAACATCCGGCGTTCGTCGCATTCGACCGGCGAGGTGAGCTGCATCAGTTGTCACTCGATCCACCATGCGCCCGAACTGAGTCCGCTGCTGGTCAAAACCGAGCGCGAGACCTGTTACGGCTGCCACCTCGAGATCCGCGCGCGGTTCGAATTGCCTTACAAGCACCGCGTCAACGAAGGCGCCATCAACTGCACCGACTGCCATAACCCGCACGGGGCTCCGGTGGCGACGTGGCGCTCGGCGCAGAGCCCGCGGATGGTGACGCAAGCGCTGGGCAACGACATCGCCTGCGTCAAATGCCATAGCGACAAGCGCGGGCCGTTCGTTTACGAGCATCCGCCGGTACGGATCGAGGGCTGCACGATTTGCCACGACCCGCACGGCAGCGTGAACCCGCGGCTGCTGGCGCGGCCGGCGACCTTCACGCTTTGCCTGGAGTGCCACAACAGCGTGATGGGTTTCGGCCCGCGCGAGACGGGCATTCCGGCGCCGGGGCGCTCATCCCACAACCTGGCCGATCCGGCGTTCCAGAATTGCGTGGCCTGCCACGTCCGCATTCACGGCTCCAACAGCGACTCCTTGTTCCGGCGATGAAGAGTTCGACAACCAGCTTCGCCTGCCTGATGCTGCTCGCCGCGGCGGCCGTCGCCTCGGCGCAGCCGGTGGTGGCGCCGACGCCCGACCGTCCCGACGAAATCGCGACGACGTCGAACTACACGGTCTCGAACTCGTTCGAAGCCGGCTATCGCTTCGCCGACGTGAGCGGCAATCGCGACGTCTATCGCAGCGCGGTGAATTTCGGCAACGGCATGCGCCTGTTCGAAGGCCAGTTGCGGCTGAACTCGCTCGACGGCAAGGGCCGGTTCCTGGATGAATTTGCGTTCCACACGACGGGGCAGGGACAGGACCCCTACCAGGCGACGACGCTGCGCGCCTCCAAGAACGGCGTGTATCGCTACGACATGCAGTTCCGCATCGTGAACTACTTCAACCGGCTGCCGTCGCTGTGGCAGGGCGAGCACGGCCTCAATTCCGAGCGTATCTTTCAGACCCACGAGCTGACGCTGTTTCCCAACCGGCGCTTCGAGGTCGTGTTGGGCTATGACCGCAACAACCACAACGGCCCCGGCTTTTCGTCTGAAGGCATCGCCTCGAATTCCGGCGCGCTGCGGCGGGACCGCTTTGTGCGCCTCACGACGAATCTGCGGCAGCTCAACAACCAGTACCGCGCCGGGGTGAATTTCCGCGTGGCGGGCCTGGCGGTCAGTTTTTTGCAGGGTTTCGACAACTACAAGGAAGACACAGGGTACGGCGATGGCTCGGCGCTGCCCTCGGCGGCGGACAACGTGCAGCCGGTCGACAGTCTCGAGCGGGCCGAGCCGATCCACGGCAATACGCCGTTCACCAATGTGGTGGTACGGACCGAAAACGAGCACCGTGTGGGCTTCCACGGGCGCTTTTCCTATGCCAGCGGACGGCGCAACCCGACGCTGGGCGAAAACCTGGTGGCGACCGATCCCGCCAACGCCGTCGCCACCGTGCGGCAAACCTACGTCGTCGGCGAAGCGAATCGAAAACAGGGCTACGGCGATTTCACGGTGACGTTCCTCCCTTCCGGCAAGTGGACCATCACGAACACCACCTCGGTCAACAACACCCGCATCGACGGCCAGTCGGCGTTCGTCGAGGCGACCGTGGTCGCCAGCGAGTTCGTGGCGTTCCAACAGCTCGGGGTCCGCTTTGTATCGAACATCACCGAGGCGAACTTCCGGCCGGCTCCGAAGGTGGGGCTCTATGGGGCTTACCGCTATTCGGCGCGGCGGGTGCGGACTGACTCGGCGCTGGAATTTCCGGATTTCGATTTCCACGACGGGCTGTTTGAAAGCGGGGACCACGTGCACTCGGGCGTCGGCGGTTTCCGCTGGCTGCCCGTGCAGGGGATGCGTGTTTCAGTCGACGCCGAGGTCGGGCGGGCCGATCAGCCGCTGACGCCGCGCAGCGACCGGCGATTTCACACCGAGACCGCGCGGTGGCAATGGCGCAAGCGCGACGCCGTGGTCAGCGCCAGCTTCCAGAACGCCATCAACCGCAACCCGGTTTCGCTGGTCGACCACCGTTCCAAGAGCCGCCAGTTCGGGTTGCAGGGCTCCTGGGCGAGGCCGGGCGGCCGGTTCACGCTCGACGCCGGCTACACCCTTCTTCGCCTCGACACGATGTCGGGCATCGTCAACTTCCTCGACCCCAGCAACGGCGACGCCGCCAGCTTCAGCTTCTACACCAGCCAACTGCACATCGTGAACTTCGGTTCGCGGATTCAGCCGCGCGAGCGCCTGACGGTTTACCTGGGCTATAGCCTGGCGAAAGACACGGCGGACGGCCGCTCGCAGTTGACGTTCCCGGAGGGGGTCGAGCCGAACTACCCCAACTTCACAAGCGACGGCTCCAGCTTCTTCAACAGCTTTCCGCTGAGCTACCAGTCGCCCCAGGCGCGCCTGTCGGTGCAGCTTCGCGAACAACTTTCGTGGAATTTCGGCTGGCAGTTCTACAACTACAACGAACGATTCACCACGCAGCAAAACTATCACGCCCATGTCGGTTACTCGAGCTTCCGCTGGAGCTTTTAGCTGGGCCTAATGCGGTGATAAATCGCACGCCGTTAGTCGCACTGCGCGCGTAAATACGAGCGGCGGAGAGTCGGCGTATCCCGCGCACTGGACCGCTCCGAACTCCGCTGAGACGCAGCAATGTGCCCCGCCTTCCCCCACGGGAAAACGCCACGATCAACAGCAAACAAAAGGCTTTAGCTGGAGAAGAAAAGAAGGTGTGGCGGGCGCATGGGGTTTAGGGGTGATGGGTGAGGTTGCGCCCGCCGGATACGGGGTACTTGCTTATTAGGACGCCGCCCAAAGACTTTGGTTACGCACCGCGAAAAAACTTGGCACGCCGGGGTTGACCTTTCGTACACCCGGGCCTATACTCATTTTCGTGGGGCGAAGAAAGAGCGAAAGGCAGAGTTATGGCAGCTGATATTCGCGTCGGTCCGGCCGGTTGGTCCTACGATGACTGGAAAGGGATCGTGTATCCCTTACCGCGCCCGGCCGGCTTTCACGAGGCCTCCTTTCTGGCCGACTATTTTCCGGTCATCGAGATCAACACCTCCTTCTACCGGCCGCTGCGCCCCGAGTTGGCTCGCGTCTGGGCGAGGAAACTGCAAGCCCACGCCGGATTTCAGTTCACGGTCAAGCTCTACCGCGGCTTCACTCACGAGCGGCGGCTCGACCGCCACGACGTGCGCCAGTTCGGCGAAGGCTTGAAACCGCTGGCCGACGCCGGCGTGCTGGGATGTGTGCTGATGCAGTTTCCGTGGTCCTTCCGCTTCAGCCGCGAAAACCAAGACCACCTGATGCGGCTGCAGGAGGCCTTCGGGCAGTATCCGCTGGCGGCCGAGATGCGGCACGACGGCTGGAACAATCCCGACGCACTTCGGCTATTCGCCGATCGCCAGATCGCCTTCTGCAACATCGACCAGCCCCAACTGCAGCATTGCCTGCCGCCGACCGACCACGTGACCTCGGACATCGGGTACGTCCGCCTCCACGGGCGCAACTACCAGGAATGGTTCGCGTTCGGCGAAGACGAGCGGCCCGGCGGCTTGAAACCGGTGGAGGCCCGCTATAACTACCTTTACGGGGTCGAGCAGCTTCGCAAGTGGAAAGATCGCATCGACCGCATTGCTTCTCAGACGCGCACGACCTACGTTGTCACCAACAATCACTTCCGCGGACAGGCGGTGGTGAACGCCTTGCAGATCGTTTCGCTGGTCTCGGGCCAGCCGGCAAAGGTGCCCGAGACGCTGCTGCAGCATTACCCGGAACTGCAGGCGGTTGCCGGGAACCCTCCTTCCCAGCGCTCCTTGTTTCTGACCCCGCCCCGGCGCCGCGCCGGGCAGAGCAGGCGAGCCTGGGTGGAGCGGCGGGTGGCACCGGCCGCCGCGGTGTATTGCGCGGCCCGATAGATTTCGCTTTCGAGTCACCTCGCTCGCCCCGTAGGCGGGTCGTTCTCCCGCGAACCGGAACGGCCCGCCTAGGGAGGGGTGCTTTTTCTTGCCATCCAGTGGGACAGACAATCCTGTCTGTTCCGCGTAGAGACAGGCGCTCTCGCCTGTCGCCGCCACCAGGCGGCCCTTGCCCTGAGTACCCATCCAGGCCGACGCCGGATGTAGGGCGCATCGGCCGGTTGCCCAGGGCCTTCCGTAACCTGTGTCCCGAGTCGAAATGTAGGCCCGGAAGGGCCTCCGCTTCGCTGCGGCCGACAGGCGAGAGCGCCTGTCTCCACCTTCGGCAAGGGCAGACAGGCTTCAGAAAGGACAGGCAGGATTGCCTGTCCCACGTCCTTGCCATCGCCCGCGGGCTGTAGTCTGATGAGGTTACGGTTCGATTTATGGCGCGCGGCAAAGGCAATCCGACCCTCGGCGAAGCTCCCCCCAAGCCAAAACAGCATCGGACGCTGTCGGGTACGCCCGTCGAGGCGGCCTACACACCAGGGGACCTGGGCGATTTCGACGCCGCCACGGACCTGGGCGAGGCGGGCGCGTTTCCCTACACGCGGGGCATCCACCGCGACATGTATCGCGGCAAGCTTTGGACGATGCGGCAGTTCGCGGGCTTTGCTTCGCCGGCGGAGACCAACCGCCGCTATCGCTATCTGCTCGAGCAGGGGCAGTCGGGGCTTTCGGTCGCCTTCGACCTGCCGACGCTGATGGGCTACGACGCCGACCACCCGATGGCGGCGGGCGAGGTCGGCAAATGCGGCGTGGCGGTTTCGTCGCTTGCCGATATGGAGGAGCTGTTCGACGGCATCCCGATGGCCGAGGTGACCACCTCGATGACCATCACCTCCTCGGCGGCGATTCTGTGGGCGATGTACCTGGTGGCGGCGGAAAAGCAGGGCGCCGACTGGAAGCGGATCTCGGGGACGATCCAGAACGACATTCTCAAGGAATACATCGCCCAGAAAGAATACATCTACCCGCCGCGCGCGTCGATGCGGCTGGTGGTCGATACGCTCGAATTCGGCACCGCGGAAACGCCGCGCTTCAACCCAATCTCGATCAGCGGCTACCACATCCGCGAAGCGGGGGCGACGGCGTTGCAAGAGCTGGCGTATACGCTCGGCGCGGGGATCGAATACGTCCGCTGGGCTCTGGAGCGCGGCCTCGCCATCGACAGCTTCGCGCCGCGGCTGAGCTTCTTCTTCGACGCGCACAGCGACTTTTTCGAGGAAATCGCCAAGTTCCGGGCCGCGCGCAAGATCTGGGCGCGGCTGATGCGCGACCGCTTCGGCGCCAAAGACCCTCGCTCCCACCGTCTGCGTTTCCACACGCAGACCGCCGGCGTCTCGCTGACCGCGCAGCAGCCGTACGTCAATCTGGTGCGCACCGCAGTGCAGGCGATGGCGGCGGTGCTCGGCGGCACGCAGTCGCTGCATACCAACGCGCTCGACGAGGCCTACGCTCTGCCCACCGAAGAAGCCGCCGTGCTGGCGCTGCGCACGCAGCAGGTGATCGCCTGCGAGACCGGCGTCACCGAAACGGTGGACCCGTTCGCCGGCAGCTACTATCTGGAGCGGCTGACACTTGATCTGGAGAAGCGCTGCTTCGAGGAATTCGACAAGATCGAGGCGCTGGGCGGCATGGTTGCCGCCGTCGAACAGGGCTATCCGCAGCGCGAGATCGCGCGGTCGAGCTACGAGTTCCAGCGCTCGGTCGAGGAAAAAGAACGGCTGATGGTGGGCGTGAACGCCTTCGTCGATCCCGATGAGACGCCGATCGAGACGCTCTACATCGATGAAGACGTCTCACGGCGGCAGTGCGCGCGGCTGGAGAAACTGCGGGGCGAACGCGATGGCGCGGCGGTCGCAAAGGCCCTCGACCGCTTGCGCGACGCCGCCGCCGGAACGCAAAACCTCATGCCGCCGATCCTCGACGCCGTGCGCGCCTATGCCACGTTGGGGGAAATGTGCGATGTGTTGCGCGGGGTGTTCGGCACCTACCAGGAGTCATCCTCGGTTTAGGCCCGGCAACACTGCGAAGATAGCTCCCCGCAAAGACAAGGGCTCAGGCTACGCTGGAGCGGCCATCCCCGGACCGGTGGATGGGGCGGTTTGGAGATTCTGTGTGAACAAAGCTTTGACGGAAGGTCGCGACAACACGATGATCGTGAACACCCCCACCACAGTGCCGAACGGAAAACGCATGCAGTCCAGCGCCGCGAGAATAAAACAGAAAACGTAGTGTTTCCGCAATGCCAGAAAGTATCCCGCCAGAAATGTGCCAACAAGCTGGCACCCCCACCAGAGGAATGTGAAACTCATCATCGCGATCCAAAAAACGACAAAAGCCTTAGGTGGAGGATTGCCGCGTCCGCCGTTAGTGAAGATTTCCGGGCGAGACATCGCGAAGGTTATGAATCCAAACGCCGCCCCGGCCAAGAGATAGAACAACGCCGAGAACGTCCCCAGAACATAGTGAGAGATCGAGAGCCATCGCAGATGTTGTTCGTCTTCACTCATATCTGGTCCTACCAGTTCGTCACCGAGCCGTCCGGCCGGTCGTAGAGCGGCGTGGGGCGGTAGTTTTCGGTGACTTCGAGCACGAGTTCGGCGTGCTTGGGGTCGAACTCCATGCCCAGGCCGGGGCGGCGGTTGGGGTACATCTTGCCTTTGCGGAAATCGTATTTCTGCGGCAGATGCGGAAATTCATCCTCGCCGTTGCCGGTCATCTCCATCAACGCCGGGCCGGGGAACACGCCGCAGCAGTGCACCAGCGCGGCTTCGGCCAGCGGCCCGGTGAAGTGCGGCACCAGACCGACATAGTGCGTCTCGCAGAGCGCCGCCAGCTTCATGTACTCGGTAATGCCGCCCGCATTGGGCAGCGTGACGCGCGAGAAATCGATGAGCTGCTGCTCGATGAGCTCGTTCGAGTCCCAGCGATCGCCGAACTGCTCGCCGACCGCGATCGGCACCTTCACCATCTGGCGTAGCTGCTGGTAGACGCCGGGGTTTTCCGAGCGCACCAGGTCTTCGCAAAAGTACGGCCGCAAGGGCTCGATCAAGGTGCTCAGCCGCACCGCGTCGGAGAGATCCAGGCGCGTGTGATAGTCGATCGCCCAGTCGCCGTCTTCGCCGACGCCCTCGCGAATCTGCTTGCATTCCTCGAAGGTCTTGTCGACCTCTTTGCGGCTGTTGAAGCCACCGGTCTCGCGGCGGCCGGGCCCGGTGACGCTGGTTCGAAAGGCGCGGAAACCGTATTCGATGCAGGCGCGAGCCGTTTCGGTCAGGTTCCCCTGTTCCGGAAAGCCGGTGGAATAGCACTCCACATAGTCGCGGCTCAAACCGCCGAGCAGCTCGTAGACCGGCACGCCGAGGGCCTTGCCCTTGATGTCCCACAGCGCCAGGTCGATCGCGCCGAGCGCGTCCAGTTTCTCGCGGCCGGGCGGATAGAAATAGCCGCGGTACATGATCTGCCAGAGGCGCTCGATGCGCGACGGGTTCTCGCCAATGATCATCGCGGCGAGTTGCTGGATCATGTCCTTGGAGCCGCCTTCGCCGATGCCCGTGATGCCCTGGTCGGTCTCGACGGTAACGATTTCCCCGCTCTGATTGAAGGTCGGGCGCGAGGTGGGAACGTGATAGAACCGGACGCGCGTGATCTTCATGTTGGGGACGTCGGCTTTCGCCTGCGGCGTGGGGGCGAGCGCCGCGCCCAGGCCCAGCAGCGAGGATTTCAGAAGCGAGCGGCGTTTCATGGGGGGAATTGTAGCAATACCTTGGGAAATGTGCCGGGACGGGGTTGGTTTTTGGGTGGTCAGTTTCGGTCTTGCCTTGGTGGTTTGGGGGACGCCTTTTCGGTTGGGGCCCTACGTCGCGACGAATCGCGACGCGGCAAACCTGGAGGTTCACGCCACGGGCGGCCGGCTTGGCTTCTGTGCCGAAGGGCCTGGTCTTGGCGAAACGTCTGAGCTGTCCGCGCACGTAGTACACTGATCGATTGCCTGCCATGCGTGCGGATCGTCAGCGGTTGATTCAGGGGATGTTGCAGCACTACCCCTTTGTTCTCAAGAATTTCAAGGCCTACTTTGGCAACCTTTACCGCCGCGGTGTGCTCCGCACTTCGGTGGTGACGCCGTATTCGGCGATCTTCTACGCGACGCACAAGTGCAACCTCGACTGTAGCTACTGCAATCAGAAAAACCCGGAAGTATTCAGCGAAGAGCTCGACACGCCGCGGACGATCGAGCTGTTGAAGCGCATCCGCCGCGATGTGGATACGATCCTCATTACCGGCGGCGAATGCCTGATGCGGCCCGATATTGAGGAACTCGTCGAAGCGGCGCGGCGGCGGATCAAATTCCGCTCGACGCTGATCGTCACCAACGGCGTGCTGCTCGACCGGCGGCCGGCGGTGCTCGATCACTTGAACGGGTTGATCGTCAGCCTCGACGCCATCACGCACGACCCCAGCGAGGCGCTGTCGAAATCGAACGCGGTGCCGCGCGTGATCGAGAACCTGCTGATGGCCAAGCGGCGGCTGCCGCCTGGCGCCATTACGATCAGTTGCGTGCTGGAGCGCTGGAATATCGCCGAGGCCGAAAAGATCCTGGAGTTCTGCCGCGAGCACGACTTCGTGTTCTCGGTGCAGTCGGCCCAAAACAACGGCAAGTACCCCAACTTCACCTTCCTCGAGGACCCGCGCTACCGCGCTTTCGTCGACAAGCTGATCGACATGCGGCGGCGGCGCGCGGCGCGCATCAACGGCACCACCAAGCTGCTGCGGACGCTGCTGCTGTTCGAGGAGTTCAAGTGCTACCCGACGATGTTCCCGCGGGTTTACCCCAACGGCGACGTGTTCTACCCGTGCGAGGTGCTGCGCAAGATCGCCGGCAACGTGCTCGAAGACGGCTCGATCTCGGCGGCGTTCGCGCGCGGCCGGAAGCTCTACGGCGAAGTGCCGCACTGCAAGAACAACTGCTTCCTGTTCGGGAACGTCCTATCGTCCTACTATGTGGAAGATTTCTGGGGACTCGCCGGCGACACCGTCGGCGGCTCCTAGCTTGCGCACGCTATAGATGGCGTGAGCGGCGCTCTCGGCGAGGTGTTTGCTGAAGGCGCCGCGGTATTCGAGATCGATCGCCTCACCGCCGTCCAGACGCAGCGTCGTCACCACGGCCGCTTTCTTGTCGACCGCCTTTTCGCGCACCGGCGGATCCTTCGCTTCCGAAACATACACGGGCCGGTAGCTCTCGCCCTGGACGAGAATTTCGGTGATACGCGCCAGTTCGAGCGTCGCGGCGGCCTCACCCTCTCCGTCGACGGGCACGAACAGGATCTCGCGCCCCCGCAGCAACACGTAAAGCGCCGCGCCCGCGGCCAGTTGGCCCTCCACCGAGGCCGGCCAGGTTGATGCCAGACGACCGCCGTTGAGCAGATAAGCGGCTTGGTGACGCCGCTGCAAGTCGCGTTCGCGGTCGGGGTCGGCCGCGGGCCGCGCCAGCAGCGCCGTCACAGCAACCAGAGCGCCCAGTCCAACGGCCCACCACAAACTCCACAAGGCTCCGAGCGCGATTGCGGCCAACGCCGCCGCGGCCGTCGCAAAGCGCGCAACGTTCCAGCGGCGGCGATCACGCCGCAAACGCCGCACCTTCGGAATCAGCAGCAGGAGGAAAAAAACGGGATAAAGCAGCAGCCGCGCCCAGCGTGGAATCAGCGGGCCCCGCGGCGGCTGCGTGCCGCTGCCGATGCGCGTGGTCTGCGAGGGGTTGCTTGCGTGGGGGCCGGAAGACATCAGCCAGGCTCAGGCGCCCAGCTCCGCTCGAAAGATCTGGGCGAGACGGCCCGTGTGTCGCTCGACGTCGGCCGGGTCTTGAGCCTCGACCATGATGCGCACCAAGGGCTCGGTACCCGAATAGCGTACCAGGACGCGCCCCCGGTCGCCCAGCTCGCGCTCGGCCTGGCGCACCGCCTCGGCCAGCACGGGGACCTGCTCAAACGGTGTCTTCTGCTTGACGCGGATGTTCTCAAGCTTTTGCGGGAAAACCGTCAGACGGCGGCGCAACTCGCTCAGCGGTTTTTGGGAAACCGCCAGCACTTCGAGCAACATGCGGCCGGTGACCAGGCCGTCCCCAGTGGTGGCGTATTCGCGAAAGATGACGTGCCCGGATTGCTCGCCGCCCAGCGCGGCACCGCGGCGGTTCATCTCTTCCAGCACGTACTTGTCGCCGACCGGCGTGCGCACCAGCTCGATGCCGCTGTCGGCCAGCGCTTTTTCGAGACCCATGTTCGCCATCACCGTGCCGATCACGAGTTTGCCGGAAAGGTGATTGCGCTGGTCGAGATAATCGGCGGCCAGCAGCAGCACGACATCGCCGTCGACGATGGCCCCGTCATCGGCCACGAACAAGGCGCGGTCGGCGTCACCGTCGAAGGCGATTCCCAGGTCGGCCTTGCTGGCGAGCACCTTTTCCTGCAGCCGGTCGAGATGCAGCGAGCCGCAACCAAGGTTGATGTTGCGGCCGTCGGGCTCGTTGCCGATGATCTCGGCGGAAACGTTCAGACTCGCCAGCAGCTTGGGCCCGAGCTGAAAGGCCGCGCCGTTGGCACAGTCGACGACGATGCGGAACCGCGACAGCGCCCCCGACGGCTTAACGATGCCGGACAGGTGCTGGAAATAGCGCTCGGACAGGACGTTATCGGGTGTCAGGGCCTTGCGCGACGGCTGTGGCTTTTCCTCCAGCAGCCGCAGAATCTCCATCTCTAACTCGTGCTCTTCGGCGTCGGGCAGTTTGAACCCCGAGCTGCCGAAAACCTTGATGCCATTGTCTTCGAATGAGTTGTGCGAGGCCGAGATCATTACGCCGGCGGCAAAGTCGCCGCCCTCGGTCAGAAAGGCCACGCCCGCGGTGGGCAGCACATCCACGAAATGGACGTCGACGCCGCCTGCTTCGAGACCGCCGGCTAGCCATTCGGCCAACGGCCGGCTCGACTCGCGCGTATCCATGCCGACCACGACCGCCGGCGGCGTCCCGTTGGCGGGCCGCCGGGCCGTGATGTGTCGCGCCAGGGCGAGGCCCACGGTGTATACGGTCGCGTCGTCGAGGGGGTACGCTCCGGCGACCCCGCGAATCCCATCGGTCCCAAAAAGGTGCTTGGCCATGTCAACGATCCAAATTCTATTGTTAGCACGCTGTTCCGGTGGACTGGCTTAGGGAAAAGCTGGATACGCGTGGTGAAAGGGGCTTAGGCGGCGGGAGCCCTGGGGAGAACAGCGCGCGACGGGGCCGTGCGAACGATCGTTGACGGCTGCGGCGAGGCCGACCAGCCACCGCTGTGAGAATGCGTCCATGCCGGGGCTTGTCGCGGCAAAAGTTCGATGGGGCAGCAACCGGCCAGCGCGCTAACGGTTACAATGGGCCGCATGAAACGGTTGTTTTTCCTATCCCTTCTTTTGGCGGCCGCGCTGCCGCTGGCGGCCCAGATCAAGGTGGGCCTGATCGGCCTGGACACCTCGCACGTGATTGCGTTCACCCGGATCCTCAATGATCCGAACAATCCCAACCACGTGCCCGGCGCCAAAGTCGTCGCCGGCTACCGCGGCGGCAGCCCCGACATCGCCAGCAGCCGCGACCGCATCGACAAGTTCACCGCCCAGCTTCATGACGAATTCGGCGTCGAGATCGTCGACGACATCCCGACACTGTGCTCGAAGGTCGACGTCATCCTGCTGGAAAGCGTCGACGGGCGTAAGCACCTGGAGCAGGTCAAGCCCGTGTTCGAGGCCGGTAAGCCGGTGTTTATCGACAAGCCGCTGGCGGCGACTCTCGACGACGCGCTCGAAATCGCCCGGCTCGGCAAGCAACACGGCGTGCCGTGGTGGAGTTCGTCGAGCCTGCGCTTTTCGCCGATCGTCGAGCAGGTGAAGGCCGCGGAGATGACCGGCGCGATCACCTGGGGGCCGTCGCCGCTCGAGTCCACCCACAAGCTCGACCTCTCCTGGTATGGGATCCACGCAGTCGAGCTGCTCTATAGCGTGATGGGGACGGGTTGTGAGCGCGTCAGCCGCATCTACACGGACGATAGCGACGTGATCGTTGGCGTGTGGAAGGGGGGCCGCACCGGCGTGGTGCGGACGATTCGCAACTCCGAAGACGCCTACGGCGCGGTTTCGTTTGGCAAGGACAAGATCCGGATTTCCGACGAAGAAGGCGTCGCCTACTCCCGGCTGGTGGGGCAGATCGTGGAGTTCTTCCAAACGCGCAAGCCCCCCGTGTCCAATGAAGAAACCCTGGAGATCTTCCGGTTCATGGATGCGGCGCTGCGCAGCAAGCAGAAGGGCGGCGCGCCGGTTGCGTTGCGCTAGATCGCCGGTTGCATTGCTCTCGATGAGCGTGCGCGAAACGTGGGGATTGCATCGAGACCGGCGGCGATTGCGCCACAAGCCTGCATTGCGCCCGCCACGCGCTGTCGTCTGTTAGCGAGCCGGCCTGCCACCGAAAGGGGTGCAACATCTTGGCGGGGGTTGGCGTCTAAGAAATGTAGGTTGCTCTACGCTGGCGGCCTCGGCGGCCGGAACAGTTCGCGTATACTGAGGGCAAAGCACAAAGAAGTAACCCGACTGAAGCAAGGAGGGTCGTCGAGATAGACGCCAATCGCAACCCCAAGCGGGGCGGGCCGAAACAACGGGGGGAATGGCATGGTCAGCTACAAAGAATCCGGTGTTGAGTTGATTCAAGCTCGTGGCAAGGAAGGCCGCTTCGAGTTTCGCGGAACCGGCATGCGGCTGGGAACGTTTAACGCGCCCGAGGGCTGGTACGTGGGCGTGCACACGAGCGGCGGCGTGCCCTCGGCGCGCCTCAGTCTGGAATACGGCAAGAGCCTGAAAGAAGCCAAGGACATGCTCAAGTACGGCTTCTTCCTCAACCCCAAAGGACCGTCGGAATTGATCGACCATCTGCTGGATATCGGCCTGCTGTCGGTTCCCATGATGGCCAACTCGCCGCAATAGTCAGGCCCGTTTTGAACAGCCCGGGGGGGAGTCAGCGGCTTCCCTACGGCTGCCCCGATCCCACCGCGCTACGCCCGCCGCTTCTTTCCGCAAACCACATTTTCCGAACTTTCCCCTCAGGCCATTCGCATCCAGGAATCCGGAATCGCCAGTCAGAGCCGCAGGCGTGACAGGCTGCGGAAAAGGCGGATTTCGGTCCGGCTTTGGCATCCTCCAGCACAGCTTCGGTGGTGTGGGGCCGTACGTCGCGACGAATCGCGACGCGGCAAACCTGGAGGTTCGCGCCACGAGTGCGGTCTCTTGCCCCTGCGCCCTTTCGGTCCGCCGGCTCACGCTGAACCCAGGATTGGCCTCCAGAGTAGTTTTTCCGCAGCCTGTCACGCCTGCGGCTCTAAGTGGCGATTTGCAGCGGCGCAGCCGGCTCGCGGGGGCGGAATTTGAGGTACAATCCCGGGCGGTATGGAGAGCTACGCCGCCGGTCCGCCCCTTCCTCTCATCGAACAGACCCTTCACGAAGCCTTCGAGGCGACCGTTTCGCGCGTTCCTGAGCGCGACGCAATCGTTTCGTGCCACCAGGGCCTGCGGCTGACCTACGGCGAGCTGCGCGAGCGGGCGTATCAAACGGCGGCGGGACTGTGGGGACTCGGCGTCCGGCCTGGCGACCGCGTCGGTATGTGGGCTTCGAGCTGTGTCGAGTGGGTGTATCTTCAGATCGCCACTTCGCGCATCGGCGCGGTTCTGGTCAACGTCAACCCCGCCTATCGCGCCCACGACCTGCGCTACATCCTCGAAAAGTCGCGCATGAAGGTGTTGTTCCTGCACGAGAGCGACGCGCGCGCGAACTACGCGGAGATTCTGGCCGAGGCGCGCCAAGGCGCCGCGGTCGCGCTGACCCACGCGATTCTGCTGGGCAGCGATTCGTGGGAGCGGATGATCGCCGCCGGACAGCCCCCCGCGCCCCCGCCCGGCGACCGCAACGACGTCGTCAACATCCAATACACCTCGGGCACCACCGGCAAGCCCAAGGGCGTGCTACTGACGCACCGCAATCTGGTCAACAACGCCTACCTGGTGGGGCGCTGCCTGAAATGGACCGAAGCGGATTCCTTGTGCCTGCCAGTCCCGCTCTACCACTGCTTCGGTTGCGTGATGGGCTCGCTGCAGTGCCTGGTGTTCGGGGCAAAGCTGGTGCTGCCGGCCCCGCAGTTCGACGCTCTGGCGACGCTGCGGGCGATCCACGAGGAAAGGTGCAGCACGATTTACGGCGTGCCCACGATGTTCATCGCAGAGCTCAACCACCCGGAGTTCTCGCGCCACGACATGAGCTCGCTGCGAACCGGTATCATGGCCGGCGCGCCGTGTCCGATCGAGCTGATGAAACGTGTCGTCGGGGAGATGCATTGCCGCGAAATGACCATTGCCTACGGGCAGACGGAAAGCTCTCCCGTCATCACGCAATCCTCGACCGTTGACAGCCTCGATCTGCGCGTCTCGACGGTAGGGCGTGCGATGCCCTGCACCGAGGTCCGCATCGCCGACCCATTGACCAACCAGACAGTCGAAGCCGGCCAGCAAGGCGAGCTCTGCGCGCGCGGCTACCTCGTGATGAAGGGATACGACGGAGACAGCGAACAAACCGCCAAGACCATCGATACCGAAGGCTGGCTGCACACCGGCGACCTGGCGACGATGCGCGACGACGGCTGCTTCCGCATCACCGGGCGCGCCAAGGAGATGATCATCCGCGGCGGGGAGAACATTTCGCCGCGCGAGATCGAGGAGTTCCTGCACGCGCACCCTAAGGTCGCCGACGTCTACGTGGTCGGCCTGCCCGACGAGCGGCTCGGCGAGCGGGTCCTGGCGTGGATTCGTCTCCACTCCGGCGAGCAGGCCAGCGAGGAAGAGATGCGCGCCTTCTGCCGCGGCAAGATCGCCCATTTCAAGATTCCCGAATACGTTCGCTTCGTCGAAGAGTTTCCGATGACGGTCACCGGCAAGGTACAGAAGTTCATCATTCGCCAAAAAGAAGTGGAGCTGCGCGGGCTGCAGCGGGCCGCGGGCATCGAAACGGCCTAAGCTGCGCCACGGGAGCGGCGCCGGGTAGCGCACCACAAGCGGTTTTCCGGCCCGCGGCCACTCGCGCTGCCGCGGCGGGGAACTTTTCGCCGCCCGGCTTCGTACTCTGGGTGCGCGGAACCGCCGCGAGGAGGCCGCCGGTGGCCCGGCTGGCGCTGCTGTTCGTTCTGGGATTGGGCTGGCCCCCGGCCTCGCTGACCGCATCCGGCCCCGACGCGGCGGAAATCATGGCCCGCGTGGCCGCGAATCAGGATCGTGCCATCGAGCAGCGCAAAGAGTTCGTGTATCACGAGAAGGCCCGCGTTCGCCTGCTGAAGACCAACGGCAAGCTGCTCTGCGACGAAACTCGTGAATACGACGTCACGCCGACCCCCACCGGCGTCGAATCGACCCTGACCCGGCGCTACGGAACGCGCCGCAAGACCGGTCGTTTCGAGTCGTTTCGGCTGCCCGATGAGAAGGACTCCGAAGGGCTCGACCCCGAGCTCGTCGACAGCTTCCACGAGGACCTCACCGCGCAGGGCGGCGGTCGGGACGGGTTCTCGCCCAACTTCTTTCCGCTGACCAGCGAAGAACAAAAATACTATCGCTTCACGCTCGACGGCGAGGAAACACAGCGCGGGAGACCCGTTTACCGCATTCGTTTCGAGCCGGAATCCGACCCCGACCGCGGCGGGAGGATCTGGAAGGGAGAGGTGCTGGTCGACAAAGACGAGTTTCAGCCGGTCTTTGTGGCGACCAAGCTGGCGTTGAGACTACCGCTGGCCATACGGGTCGTTTTCGGCATCAACATCCGCCAGATCGGGTTCAGCATCACCTACGACCGTTTCGGCGAGAACGTCTGGTTCCCGGTTTCCTACGGCGGCGAGTTCTATCTCAAGCTGTTTCACTTTTACAGGCGCACGGTCATTGTTTCGATGGTGAACGAGAACTTCCAGCGCGCTTCGGTCGCTAGCGATGTTCATTTTGAGCAGCCGGTGGAGCCGTAGCAACGGCGGTTTTGCCCGCGGCTTGAATCGGCCTGGCTTGGGGTGTTGGTGACTGCGCCTGCAGTGCCTTTGGGGCTTGCTTTTTGGGCAAGCCGGAGGCCCGCCCCACTTGGCCCGGGCTAGACTGCTTGGGCCACTGGGCTAGCATAGAGCTAGATGCGGCTTCGCGCGGCTAAGGACCGGTTGAAGGTCGAGCACTCCATCATCGGAGGTCTGCGCGAGGTTCTCGAAGACTTGCTGGTCCAGAATCCGGCGATTCAGTCCATCATCCCCGGCCGGATCCGCCCCGTGCGCGACGCCAAGGGCCCGGTCCGGATTCACATCACGACACCGACGCAGACGGGCTGGAAAGGGATCGCGCTCGCCAGCGGCGCCCGCCAGGAGCTATTCTTCAATACGCGTCTGACCAAGGAAGAAATGACGAAGGCGCTGGCACTGGTCCTGAATGGCTGAGCGTCGCGCCGCGGGTTCGCACAAACAACGCGCGAACGCAGGGTTGACCCTTAGAACTTCCTCGACCAGGCGTCGGGCCAGCGCTCCACCACGACCTTGGTCTGCGTGTAGAACTCGACGGCATGACGTCCCTGGGCGTGCAGGTCGCCGAAGAAGCTTTCCTTCCAGCCGCTGAATGGGAAATACGCCATCGGCGCGGCGACTCCGACGTTGATGCCGACGTTGCCCACTTCGGCCTCATAGCGGAACTTGCGCGCACTCGCTCCGCTCGAAGTGAACAGGCAGGCCATGTTGCCGTAGGCGCTACGGTTCACCAGGGCGATGGCATCGTCGATGGTCTGCGCCGGCACGACGCTCAACACCGGCCCGAAGATCTCGGTGCGAACGATTTCGCCTTGGGCCGGAACGTCGGTCAACAATGTCGGCCGGACGAAATTCCCCTTTTCCAGGCCTGGGATCACGGCGCCGCGGCCATCGACAACGGCCCGCGCTCCCTCGTCGACGCCTTTCTGGATCCAGCCCTCGATGCGGCTCTTGCTTTGCGGCGAGATCACCGGCCCCATCTCGACACCGTCGTCGAGCCCAAACCCGACCGTGCGCGTCGACGCAATGTCAACCATGGCGTTGACGAAGGTCTTGTTGGCGTCGCCGACCGGAATCGCCACCGAGCTGGCCAGGCAGCGTTGCCCGGCGCAGCCGAAGGCGCTGTCGGCGGCGATGCGCGCGGTCATCTCGATGTCGGCGTCAGGCAGCACTACGATGGGGTTTTTGGCCCCGCCCTGGCACTGCACGCGCTTGCCGTTTTGCGACGCCCGCTCGTAGATGTGGCGAGCGACCGCCGTCGAGCCGACAAAGCTCACCGCACGGATCACCGGATGATCGAGAATCGCATCCACGGTCTCGCGCCCGCCGTTGACCAGGTTTACGACGCCGTCGGGGAACTTGGCCTCCTCGATCAGTTCGGCGATCTTCTTCATCGTCAAGGGAACGCGCTCGGAAGGCTTCACGACGCAGGTGTTGCCGCAGGCGACCGCGTAGGGCAGAAACCACATCGGAATCATCGCCGGGAAGTTGAACGGCGCAACGATCGCCACCACGCCCACCGGCTGGCGGATCATCAGCTCGTCCATGCCGCGTGCGATGTCTTCGGAGTTGTAGCCCTGCATCAGGATGGGGATGCCGGCGGCGACCTCGACGTTTTCGATGGCGCGCTGCAGCTCGCCCTTGGATTCGGCGAGGGTCTTGCCGCATTCGAGGGTGATGGTCTGCGCCAGATCGGCAAAGTTTCGCTCCATGAGCGTCTTGAGCCGGAACAGCGGCTGAATGCGGTCGCCGGCGGGCGTGCGCCGCCAGTCCTGAAAAGCGCGAGCGGCGACGGTGGCGGCTCGATCGACCTCCGCGGCGGACGAAAGCGGCGTGCGGGCGAGAATCTCGCCGGTCGCCGGATTCACGACATCGAGCCAATCCGGTGCGTCGGGCCGGTGGAATACGCCGTCGATGAGGTTCGGAAGCTCTTGGATATTTGCCATGCGCGTCTCAGCCAATCTTACCCGTCCCGAAGCCGTGCCGCAAAACCCGGCAGACTCCGCAGGATGTCGGGACTGGAACACCATTCACGCGCGGCCGGTTCCCTCGGGGAGTACAATCGCAGATATGGGCTGTCCATTCCCCGATTGCGCAAATTCCGAAGCCAAAATCGCGGTCCGCTATGGCGCGCGCGAGATCGAGTGCCCCTCGTGCGGCACCTTCAAGATGTCGGATAAGCTGTTCGACTCCGCGGTGGGGATCTTCACCCGGCAGCAGGACCTGCTCGGCGGTCTACGCGAGTTCATTCAGGCGCGGAACCAGGAAGGTAAGGTTCCCATGCTGACCGACGAGAACTGGTCGCTGCTGGCGGCCGAACAGAAACTCGCCGGACCCGCCTGATCGCGGCCCGGCTGGCTTAACCCGACAGCCAGCTCATGATCGCCTCCCGCTTCTTGCGAGCGGCAAGCTCGGTGTGGAGGGTGAAATTGTCGGTGGCTTCGAGCTTCTCGTAGACCTGATTGACCCAGTCGAGCTCTTCGCGGGCCGGCACGGGCGCAACGCTTTGCCGCTGTGAGTCCTGCGGATTGACCACCAGCACGCGGCGCGGCGCCACCGCCGCATAGAGATCGCGCACGTCGTAGGCTCCCAGCACCCCCGGTAAAAAGCTGCTGAAAGGCTGCTTGGGCATGGGGTCTTCGAGCAGCGAGCGATACGAAAGCAAACCGTCGACGGTAATGAGCTGGGTGATGCGCGGCTCGAGGACGGCGGCGTGGGCAGCAACCAACGCGCCGGCTCCCACGCCGACCACCAGCCATTCGCGGTTCCGCAAGCGCTTGGGCGCCGCGGCCAGGACGTCTTTGACGCGCTGCCCCAGCAGCGGCCGGCCGATCTCCAAGGCGCGGTAGGCGAAAAAATCGTCCCAGTCGAAACCGGCATTGAGATCTTGGAGCTGCGGAGCCGTCTCGCCCCAACCGCGCACGTCGATCGCCACCACCTGATAGCCTGAGGCAACGATCGGGTCGATGACCTCGCGGCGCACCTGCGGATCGTTCATTCCCTGCTCGGCGATGACCAGCGCCTCGCCGACCGCGAACGCACCCACCTCGAACACGCGGTCAGGGATCAGGATGCCGACTTCGGGGCGAAACTCGCCGACCCGTGTGATTTCGTGGACGTGGTGGGCAACCTGGCTTCGGTAAATGTCCAGGTCCGCCGGCACCCGCGGCGGGGGCGCGATCTGCCGGGCATAGGCCTGGTTCCAGGTCGTCACCGTGGCCGCGCCGGGAGTATCGGCAACCTGCCCGGTGTTGGTGCAGCGCAGCTCCTGAGCGGAAAGAATCTTGGCCGGAGCCTCGCGCACCGTGCGGCTCTTGTCGGTGAGCCAGCGCAGCAGCCAGTCAATGGCGCCTTCGCGCAACTGCTGGTTGATGCCGTGCTTGTCGTTGGTCTCGGCAAAGCGCAGCTTGCCGGCCGCGTCCAGCAGCGAGTAGGCCCCGAGCACGGCTTGGAAGGTGCTGCGCGCGGCGTCGATGGGGATAAAGTCCTGCGTGGGAGCGCCGATCATCAGGGGGCGGGGCGCAAACGCCGCCAGCAGCTCGGGATGATCGATGCCGTAGCGTAGCGTGCCGTAGAGAATCTGCTCGGGGTCGGCGATGCGCAGCGCTTCGGTTTTGGCGCGAAACGTCGCCACGGCCGACACGGGGATGGCGACCTTGATACGCGGCTCGAAGCCGGCGAACTGCAGCGTCTCCATGCCTCCGCCCGAGCTGCCCGCCATCGCGATGCGCTCGCTGTCGACGTCGGGGCGGGTTTCGAGATAGTCGATGGCGCGGCTGGCGTCCCAGATGCGGTATTGCATCAGGTTGAGGCCCAGCAGGTAGCACTGCTGGCCCAGCACAGCGTGCTCGGCGGTGTCGGAACCGGCTAGCGATGCCTGCGACGCGGGATCCCACAGCTGCAGCCGCTCGCCCTGCCCGATGGGGTCCCAGATCAGCACCACCAAACCGTGCCGCGCTCCGAGAATGCCGAAGCGCTGGTAGGGCTCGTAGGCTTTGCCTTCGGCGGCATGGCCTGGTGGAAACAGAATCGCCGGCAGCCGTCCCGCGACGGTCTTCGGCCGGTAGAGGTTGGCGGTGACGAAGAATTTCGGCCGGCTCTCGAACACGATGCGCTCGATCACGTAGTCGTCCTGCGCGATCGAGCCGAGGCTCTTGGCGTTCAGCTCGGTTCGCTCGGCCGGCAGTGGGCCCCACATCTCGGCGAGCCGGGAGCGCACGGTGTCACCTAGCCCTGCGAGGTCCTCGGGCGTGTGCAGGGCCTGAAACCGTGCCACGCGCCGCTCATCGAGCAGGCGGATGTATTCGAGCGTGTAGTCCCACAGCATGTGACCCATGCCGCTGGCGCGGGCCGGAGCAGCGGCGGGCGGGGCGGCGGCGGCGCCGGCGGCGGGCGAGGCAGACAGCCAGCGTGCGCCGACAAGGCCGGCAGCGAATGCTCGTCGTGTGATTGGGAAGTCCAAAACGCGGCTGGCGGAGCTTTGTCCGGGTGACGGGATAGGATTTCGCCCTCATTCTAGCCGAATTGGGGGCTGTGGGTCCTACAGATGTCGGATCGGACCCAGGCGGTGGTTTGGCGGCTCGGAGCGGATGGCGGGTTGGGCTGGAGTGGGCAAGCCGCATCGCGATTCGTCGCGAGGTGTCATTCCTGAGCGAAGTGCCCTTCACGAAGGAGGTCTCTCCACCAACCTCCAAAGCCCCTGGCCGACGCAGTTGCCCGGCAGCCGCGGGTAGGCTACTCTAAACCCTCCCATCGAATCCGCTCCAAGCTGGGGAGTTGAGGCGCTTTTGCAAGGAACTCCGGCCACCCGTTCCGCTTCACGGCCGCGCGTCGGCTGCCGTTGGAGTTTGCTCGCGCTCGCCTTGTGCTGGGTGGCAGCCTCGTCCGCTCGCGCCCAGGTGCCTCACCGGCCGCGATCATTCGCCATCCAGGGAGCCCGGCTGGTTCCCGTATCCGGCCCCGAGATCGACAACGGCGTCATCGTTCTCGAAGATGGGCTGATCACCGCGATCGGCAGTGACGTCCAGATTCCGCCCGGCGCCTGGGTCATCGACGGACAGGGCCTGACGGTCTACCCCGGTTTGATCGACGCCATGAGCGGAGTCGGGCTTCCCGGGTCCTCCGGCGGGCGCCGCGGCGGACCCGGCAACCAGGCCGAAGCACCCGTCTCGGCCGGACCCGAAGACCGCCCGGCGACGACCACCTGGCGGATGGCGGCCGACATTTTCGATCCGGCCGCCGAGCGCATCCAGGCGTGGCGCGAAGCCGGTTTCACCTCGGCCGTCGTCGCTCCGCTGGATGGCATCTTCCCCGGCCAGGCCTCGGTGATGAACATGGCCGGCGAGCGGGCCAGCGAGATGGTGATCCAGCCGCAATCGGCCCTGGTGGTGAACATCGCTTACTCGGGTGGCTACCGCGGCTTTCCCAATTCACTGCTGGGCCATATTTCCTACGTCAAGCAGCTCTTCCTGGACGCCGAGCAATATCGCACGGCCTGGGCGGTCTACGGCGCCGACCCCCGCGGGCTTCCCCGCCCGGACTACGACCACACCCTGGAGCCGCTGCTGCTGGCGCTGGGGGAAGGGCGCCCCGTGCTCTACCCGGGCAATCTGGCCAAGGAAATCCTGCGCGCCCTCGACATTTCGGGAGAGAGCCACTTCCCGCTGATCGTTTACGGCGGCCAGCAGGGTTACGAAGTCGCCGCGGACCTCGCCCGGCGCAAGGTGCCGGTGCTAGTCGATCTTGATTGGCCCAAGAAGGAGCCCAACAGCGACCCCGAGGACGAAGACCCGTTGCGGGTGCTGCGGCTGCGCGATCGCGCCCCCGGCACGCCCGCCGCTTTCGAGAAAGCCGGGGTGAAGTTCGCCTTTTCCTCGGGCGGCGTCCGCGCGGCCAACCAGCTTCTGCCGAAGGTGCGCGCCGCCATCGACAAGGGCCTCTCCCCGCAAGCCGCGTTGCGCGCGCTGACCTTGAGCGCCGCCGAGATTTATGGCTTTGACAACCGGCTCGGCAGCCTCGACACCGGCAAGATCGCCAACCTGCTGGTCACCGAGGGCGACCTGTTTGCCGAAAAGCCCAAGCTCAAGATGGTTTTCGTCGACGGCCGCAAGTACGAGATGCGCGCGCCGGAGAAAGACGAACCGGAGGACGACGCCAAGCAAGGAGAGACGCCGTGAAGCCAGCCGCCTTGTGGACTCCCCGGAACGCGCTGCTGCCGGCCTTCGTGCTTGCCCTGGCGCTGCCGCCGGCCGCCCGGCCGCAGCCGCAGGCGGTGATCATCCAACACGCCACCATCGTTACCGTCACTAACGGCACGATGGCCAACGGCTCGATCCTGCTGCGCGACGGCAAGATCGCTCAGATCGGGGAAAACCTGCTGGTCCCCGCCGGCGCGCAGGTGGTCGATGCCAGCGGGCGCTATGTGACGCCGGGGCTGATCGACTGCCACTCGCACATTGCCGCCGACGCCATCAACGAAAGCAGCGTGCCGGTTTCGGCGATGGTCAGCATGGCCGACGTGCTCGACCCCGACGACGTGGCGATCTATCGAGCGCTCGCCGGCGGCGTGACGACGGCCAACATCCTGCACGGCAGCGCCAACCCGATCGGCGGCCGCTGCCAGGTGATCAAGCTGCGCTGGGGCAAGCCGGCCGCGGAGCTGATTTTTCAGGGCGCGCCGCCGGGCATCAAGTTCGCCCTCGGTGAAAATCCCAAGCGCTCCAACGTCCCGCCCGGCAGCCGCTTCACCGGGCTGCACCCCAGCACCCGCATGGGCGTCAACGACGTGATCCGCGAGGCCTTTCTCGACGCCAAACGCTACCAGGCCGAGTGGAAGGAGTACGAGCGCCGTAAGGCGGCCGGCGAGACGCGGCTGATCCCGCCCCGCCGCGACCTCGAGCTCGAAGCGCTCGTCGAGGTCCTTGAGGGCAAACGCCTGGTCCACGCGCACTGCTACCGCGCCGACGAAATTTTGGCCCTGCTGCGGCTGGCCGAGGAGCTCGGCTTCCACATTCAAACGCTGCAGCACGTGCTCGAAGGCTACAAGGTCGCCAAGGAGATTGCCGCGCACGGCGCCGGAGCTTCGACGTTTTCCGACTGGTGGGCGTACAAGGTGGAAGCCTACGACGCCATTCCCTATAACGCCGCGATCATGACCCGCAAAGGCGTGCTGGTGTCGATCAACTCCGACAGCGCCGAGGAAATCCGCCACCTTAACCAGGAGGCGGCCAAGACCATGAAGTGGGGCGGCCTCACCGAGAACGAAGCGCTGCGGCTGGTCACCATCAACCCCGCCAAACAGTTGAAGATCGAGCAGCGCGTCGGCTCGCTCGAAGAGGGTAAGGACGCCGACCTGGTGATCTGGGACGGACCGCCGTTGAGCATCCTGTCGAAGGTGCTGACCACCTACGTCGACGGCGAGGTTTACTTCGACCGCGAGAAAGACAGCGAGACGGGCCGGGCAGAGGAGCAGGAACGTCAGACGCTGCTCACCAAGGAAAAAGAACGCAGCAAACAGAACGGTGGCGGCCGCGACACCCACAAGCCGACGGAGGCGGGAAGATGAATCGCTCGAGTTGGCCGCTGGCGGTGTGGGCTGTGGCGTTCACCCTGCTGGGGTGCGCCCTGCCGGTTGCGGCCCGCGCCCAGGACGATACAAGCGGCAAGGTTTACGCCATTCGCGGGGCCACCGTGCACACGCTCGCCGGCGAGGCCATCGAAGACGGCACTGTCCTGGTACAAGACGGTCGTATCACAGGGGTGGGGCGCAAGCTCGGCGTGCCGCGCGGCGCCGAGGTCATCAACGCCCAGGGGCTGCACGTCTACCCCGGAATGCTCGACGCCTTCAGCTATGTGGGGCTCACCGAGGTGGGCGCGGTGCGGGCAACCAACGATATCGATGAGAAGGGTGAATTCAATCCGCAACTGGAGGCGGCGATCGCCGTTCACCCCGAAAGCGAGCACATCCCGGTCACGCGCGCCAACGGCGTCACCCAGGTGCTGGTGGCGCCCGGCGGCGAGCCGCGCCGTGGGGCCGAGCCGTCGATCATCCCCGGGCAGGCCTCGCTGATGAACCTGGCCGGCTGGACCTGGGAACAGATGCTGGTGGAGCCGACGGCTGGGATGGTGCTGGTGTGGCCCACGATCGACATGCCGCGGCGGCGCCCGGGCGGCCCCAACGGCGAGGAATCCGGCGCATCGTTCACCGCCGCACGCGAGAAATACGAAGCGCGCGTCGCCGAAATCGACAACTGGCTCGAAGCGGCCAGCCACTACGGCCGTGCCAAACGGGCCGGAACCGTGCAGACGCCCGACCCCAAGCTCGAAGCGCTACTGGAGGTCGTGGCGGGCCGGCGGCAGCTCATTGTGGTCGCCAATCGCGCGCGGGCCATCCGCCACGCCGTGGCCTTCTGCGAAAAGCACAAGCTGGGGATGATCCTGGCGGGCGGTTCGGAAGCGTGGAAAGAAAAGCAGCTTCTCAGCGAAAAGAAGATCGCGGTGATTCTGGGGCCGACTCAGGTGCTGCCCGAGGAAGAGGACGACGCCTACGACCAGCCCTACAGCACGCCGGGCCAGTTGCACGCCGCCGGCGTCAAGTTCGCCTTCGGCTCGTTCAGCTCCGCCGACTCGCGCCTGCTGCCTTACGAAGCGGCCACGGCGGTGCCGTTCGGGCTGCCCCGCGA
This sequence comes from Terriglobia bacterium, assembly GCA_963824095.1. Lineage (GTDB taxonomy): Bacteria > Acidobacteriota > Terriglobia > Bryobacterales > UBA6623 > JBBDWJ01. The sequence goes on from CAWGNS010000008.1 coordinate 1,603,964, forward strand.
GGAGGCGCTCAACGCCGTCACCCGCAACGCGGCGGAGATCCTCGGCGTCGGCGACCGCTTTGGAACCATCGAGGAAGGCAAGGTCGCCAATCTGATCGTGACCGACGGCGATCCCCTGGAGATCGCGACCCAGGTGCGCTACCTGTTCATCGACGGCAAACCCACCCCCACCGACAACAAACAACTCGAGCTGTATCAGAAATACATAGCGAGACCCTGATCGCGGCGGCAATCTGGCTGGGGTCGCCTGATCGGCGCTAGCATCCAACTTACGTCAACACGCCGCCGCGCGAAAAGCCAACCCTGCCGGCCCGAACCGGCCTACAAACCCACAGTCTTTTCGCCCACGAGCCCTAACAGCCGGCTAGGGGAAAACAGATCCAGCCGTACGCTGTTCTTCGGTCGCGCCGCGAAAATCGAGAGTGATAACGTCGGAGGTACCTCATAGAGCCTTGCTCTCGATCTTCACAGAGCCTAGCTCTCGAGCAGCGCGGTGGCCTGGGAATCCTCTGCTTCCCCCCCAAACCAACAGTGGTTGCGCCCAGGACCACCGCCTGCTTTACCTCCCCCGGATTCGCCCGAGCCGCGCCTGCCACGCTTGGGTTGAACCGCGCTTGCTGGGTGAAATCAGCCAGGGTTGAAGCCCGCCTGCGGCGCGCCCGACTTCACCCCCTTTTTCGTAACTCGCTGATCCTGCATCACTTAAAATCATCGCGGTGACCGCCCCGGTTGTCGCCGATTTCGGCGAACCGGTTGCATTTTTCTACAGCGGCATGGGGCAGCGCGAAAAGCGCGCAAGCCGCGTGCCGCCGGCGCTCAGCCGCCGCGGGACCGCCCACGACGAGCCCCCAAGCACAGCCGGGAACACAAGCAGTGAGGCAGGGCTTTAGAGGAGGCCCAAGATGTTCAAGATCCAAGCGACCACCCGGGGCTGTCGGGTTCAACGCTCGGTTTTCCCCAGGTTCCCTCGCGCGCTGTTGTGGCTGGCACTGCTGCTGGGGTTGTTGGCCCCGCAGGTGCTCAGCGCGCAGTCCGGCGACGCGGTTTACGGCAAGGAAATGCTCCAGGTGCGGCATTGCACGGCGTGCCACCCGGTTGAGGGCGTTGGCAGCGGCTCCGCGCCCGACCTCGGCCGGCCCAGTCCCAAAGACGTCTCCCCCGCCGGGGTGGCAGCCGCGCTGTGGAATCACGCTCCGCAAATGTGGCAGCAGATGGAAAAAGACGGCATCCCGGTGCCGATGCTGACCTGGCTCGACGCCGCCAACCTGTACACCTACTTCTATTCGGTGCGCTATTTCGATCCGCCGGGGAACGCCGCGCACGGAGAGGAGGTGTTTACGTCAAAGTCCTGCGGCGCCTGCCACGCCCTCAGACCCAGCTCCGAACAGGGAGCTCCGGCACCGATCGGGCCGCCCGTCTCCAACTGGCTATCGATCGCCGACCGCGTCACCTGGATGCAACAGATGTGGAATCACGCGGCCGGCATGGGCGACCAAATCGAGCAAAAGGGCCACGGCTGGCCCGAGTTCCAGCTACAGGACATGGTCGACCTGCTGACCTACCTGGAAAATCTTCCCGAGCTGGGTCTGACCAACCCCGGCATGACTCTGGGGGACGCCGCCGCGGGGCGTGATCTGTTCGCGTCCAAGGGTTGCTCGGAATGCCACAGTCTGGGCGCCGAGGAAGCCGGCAAAGTCGATCTGTTGGCGGCGGCCCGTCAGCAGCCTCGCCTAAGCGGCCTCGCGGTGCAGATGTGGAACCACCGGCCGATGATGGCCAAGGCCGCCAAGGAGAAGGGCATGGAGTTGCCGGTCTTCGAGGAAGGTGAGATGTCGAATCTGTTGGCCTATCTGTTCGAGAAAGGCTACTTCCCGACCCGCGGCGACGCCGAACGGGGCCAGGCGTTGTACGAATCGAAAGGTTGCGCCGGGTGCCATGAGACCGGCGAAGCAGGCGCCCAGGCGATTCATGGAACCGGCGCCCCGTTCACGGCCGCCCGGCTATCGGCCGCGGTGTGGCGGCACGGCCCGGACATGAAGGCGCAGATCAACTATCGCGAAAAACAGTGGCCCACGTTTACCGAGCAAGAGGCCGCCGACCTGATCGAATACCTTCACACCCGGTAGTCCGATACGAGACTCGATGCCATATTTTGGGGGCGAAGACGGCTTCGCCCCTTTTTTTTGTAGGGTCGCTGGCGCCCCGTAGCGCAGGGCTGGCGCTTCGCCAGACCTGCGGCTTTTCACCACGCACTCCGGATCGTGGGGCAGAACGGGATGGCTTGGTGGGGATGCTCATGGCCATGCCACGGGTTGCCGAATGCTTGGGCAGGCCGGAGCCCTGCCCGACTTGTGAACAGACAGGATTGTCTGTTCCACGTTCAAAGAATGAGCATGCAGTCGCCGTAGGAAAAAAAGCGGTATTGTTCGCGGATGGCGTGGGCGTAGGCTTCCAGGATCAGCTCGCGGCCCGCGAAAGCGCTCACCAACATCAGCAGCGTCGATTCGGGCAGGTGAAAGTTCGTCAGCAACCCTTGCACGACGTGGAATTCGAAACCCGGATAGACGAACAAGGCCGTCTCTCCGCCGCCCGGCGCGATGCGCCCCCCGCCTTGACGGAAGGTGTGCTCGAGAGTGCGCACACAGCTCGTTCCGACAGCGACCACGCGCTGCCCGGCGCCAAGTTCTTCGGCCGCTTGTGGCGAAATCTCATAGCGCTCCTGGTGCATTTCATGTTCTTCGACGGTTGATGTGCGGATGGGCTGAAACGTGCCCAGGCCGACGTGCAGCGTGATCTCGACGCGCACCACTCCGCCTCGCTCGACCGCGGCCAGGATATCGGGCGTGAAGTGCAAGCCGGCGGTCGGTGCGGCCACCGAACCCGCCTGGCGGGCGTAGACGGTCTGGTAGCGCTCGCGGTCGCCGGTTTCGTCGGAGCGCTTGATGTAGGGGGGCAGAGGCATGTGGCCGATGCGGTCGACCACCTCCAGGAAATCCTCTATGGCATTGAATTCGACAACTCGCAGGCCGTAGTCCCCGCGCTCGACGACAGTTCCTTCCAGGCCCTCGGGAAACTGGATCTTTTCGCCGACACCAAGCTTGCGGCCGGGGCGAACCAGCGTTTCCCAACGCTGCGGCTGGGCGCAGACCTGCTTCACCAGCAGCACCTCCACCAGCCCGCTGATCTGGTTGCGCGAAGTGGTCGCGTGGACCCCGGCGCGGCGGCCAAACAGGCGCGCCGCCAGCACCCGCGTGTTGTTGACGACCAGCCGGTCGCCCGCCCGGAGATAGCCAGGCAAGTCGCGAAAGCAGCGGTCCTCCCAACGGCCCGAGGCGCGATCGACCACCAGCATGCGGCTAGCGTCGCGGCGGTCCAGGGGCTGCTGAGCGATCAGGTGCGCCGGCAGCTCAAAATGAAAATCGGAAACCCGCACACCTCATTGTAGGGAGAGCCGCATCGTTGGACGGAACTGGATGCCTGCCGAAGGCCGCTGTGGCGGCCGGTGCGTGTCGTGAACCTACAGCTTTGCCGCATCCCCACTCAGAGCCGCAGGCGTAACAGGCTGCGGAAAAACTCCAGTCTGGCTCGGCAGTGGTGCTTCATGGGGACAGTCACCGCGTTTCGTACCTCGATTTTTCGGAGGTTTACGGGATTCGCAGAGTGCGAAACACGGTGACTGTCCCCCCAGCAGACTTTTTCCGCAGCCTGTTACGCCTGCGGCTCTGAGTGGCGATAACGGCGACCTGGCGTTGCGCGACGCCCAGAACGCTTGGCAGTGGCCTCGTGTTTGTGGTGCATTGGTGGGAATGCCTGAAGTTCGAGTCAACCGGCGCGGCGCGGACCGCCTGCGCGACGGCCACTTGTGGATCTACCGCAGCGATGTGGTCGACGCCTCCCAGGCGCAGCCGGGCCAGGTGGTCGAGGTCCGCGCCGATCGCGGCGCGCCGCTGGGCGCGGCTCACTACAGCTCGTCCTCGCAGATCGCGCTGCGCATGCTGCCGGCGGCGACACGAGCCACTGGCGAGGCCTTCTTCCGCGACTGGATCGGCCACGCCCAGACGCTTCGCAGCCGCCTCGATCCGGGCGCTCCCGCTTACCGGCTCGTTCACGCCGAAGGCGACCTGTTGCCCGCGCTCGTCATCGACCGCTACGGCGACTACTTCGCGGTGCAAACGCTCAGCCAGGGGATGGATGCCTCCAAAGACGCCATCGTCGCCGCCTTGAACGCGCTCTTTTCGCCGCGCGGCATCGTCGAGCGAAACGACGTGAAAGTGCGAGCCAAGGAAGATCTGCCAGAAACCAGCGGGGTGCTCGCCGGGGAGGTACCCGCCGAGATCGAAGTGGAGATGAACGGGCTGCGTTTCGGCGTGGATCTGCTCGCCGCCCAAAAGACCGGCCTGTTTCTCGATCAGCGCGAAAACTACCGTGCGGCGCAAAGCTACGGCGCCGGTTCCGCCCTGGATTGCTTTACCTATCACGGGGCGTTTGCGCTGCACCTGGCACGCGTCTGCGAGCGGGTCGAGGCCGTCGACAGCTCCGCACCGGCGCTCGCACAGGCCCGCCAAAACGCCGCGCGCAACGATCGGGGCAACATCGATTTCCGCGAGGCAAACATCTTCGATCTGCTCCCGGATCTCTGGGCCGGCAAGCGCCGTTTCCAGACCATCGTTCTCGATCCCCCGGCCTTCGCGAAATCCCGCGGCCACGTCGATGCCGCCGCGCGCGCCTACAAAGACATCAACTTCAAAGCGCTACGGCTGCTCGAGCCCGGCGGCGTGTTGATCACCTGCTCCTGCTCGTTCCATTTCAGCGAAGCCGACCTGCTGCAAGTCGTGGCCGCCGCCTCGCTCGACGCCGGATGCCGCCTGCGCATCCTCGAGCGGCGCACGCAGTCGCGCGATCACCCCATCCTGCTGACCGTGCCCGAAACGCACTATCTGAAATGTCTGATTTTGCAGGTGGTCTGAGGAGATCTGGTGGGGACAAGACCTGGCGGGGACAGTCAGCCGCGCGCGGTATCCATGCCGGGCGGGCGAACGAATGGTGACGGGCCGGACCCGTCGGCGCGGCGTGGTTGCTAGTCGGTCAAGTCGATCCCGTAGCGCTTCATCTCGTCGTCGTAGTAGCGGTGGTAGAGCACGTTCCACTCTTCGCTGCCCTCGGGGATGTCGCGCTTGATGCTGCCCACCTTCTTCTGTGCCAGCTTGTCGATGGCCTCTTCCTTGATGAGGGTGTCTTGCATCAGGCGGGCGATTTCGAGGCGGATATCGTTCCAGGAGGTGCGCATCAGCGCCCCGGGAATGCGCGGCAAAGCGGCGGCAAGCTTATGCGACATCTCGACGACTTTGTCGCGCGAGATTTTCATCTTGCGCTCGCCGCCTTCGCCGCGCGACTGCGCCGAGGCCACCTTGCGCTCGGCGAGGATCTTGCGCTTCACCTTCCAGAACATCTCCTGGTAAGGGATGCGCTCGCGCCGCATGTAATCGGTGTACTGGTTGAGCAACTCCCGGGCTTCGGTGTTGATTTCGTCTTCCAGGCTCAACTCGTCGACGATGATGGCGACGAATTTCTCGCGCACGGCATCGGGGTCGCGAAAGTCGCACATTTTCTCGCCAAGACCTTTGGTCAGTTCGCGCGCGAGATAGCCAATGAAGGGACGGGGCAACAACATAGCCGATCGGTCAGTTTATAGGGGCCTTAGCAAAGGTGTCAATGGATCCTTGTCAACGGATCGGGCGGGCGCCGGGCGCTCGTGCGCCGCGGCTCGCACCGCCGTCGATGGCGGCATGGTATCGGCTGCGCCGCCCGGCCGCCGCTCGAGTCTTCCCGCGCCGCGGGTATGGGCTCTCGCCATCGCTTAAACCGGCTTCAGCCCAAGAACGCGCGCTGCGTTATTGTGATAGACCTTTTTCAGAATCCCGTCCGGCAAACCGATGCCGTAGATCTTCCAGCGGCCCTGCGGCGGCGTCGGCGCGGGCGAATAGTCGAAATACTCGTCCTCGGTTTCGAAAAAGCGGTAGTAGCACTGGAACATCTCGGGCCGAAGCACCTGCTGCGGATAGTTGTCTCCCTCGGGCACGGGGATCGCGTCGGTGCCAAACAGAATGCGGTCCTGATATTTGTCGAAAAAGCTGCGCGAGGCTCGCGGCTGGCGTCCCAGCTCGCCCAGGCGCGCGCCCGTCTCCACATTCAGGTTCGGATAGCGGTCGAGCCACTGCGCCACCTCGGCCAAGTTTTCCGAGTGATTGGCGATGTGCAGGCCGACGAATGTGGTCTTGGGATGGCGCTCGATCACGCGGTTGCGCTGCGCCAGCAACTCTTGCTTGGAGGGAAAATCCTTGCCGTAGAACGACCAGTCGGGGTGATGTCCCAGTTCCTCCCAGCGCTCGTTGAAGCGATCGATGGGGGTGAAAAACGCGTCCGGGTCGGCGGTGTGGATGAACACCGGCAGCCCCAGCGCTCCGGCCGCCTCCCACATCGGGTCGAAGCGTGGATCGTCGACCGGAACCAGCGGCCCCTCGGTCAGCTTCTCGCGCAGATAGAGCCCCAGCGTCTTGAGGACTTTCAGGCCGTGGGCGCCCTGTTGCTTGGCGCGGCCGAGTTCGTCGGCCTGCCATTTGGCAAAGTCCGGCTCCTGAATGCGGGTGTAGGAGGGCTCGGTACAGATCAAAAAGCGCCCCGGATGGGCCTCTTGCAGCATGTCGATGGCGAGCTTCAGCTCATCGCCGGTGCCGCCGGTGAGGTTCAGCATGGTCTGCAGGTTGATGTCGTCCATCCATTGCAGAATCTGTTTGAGTTGGTCGGGCGGCGGATAGCCGGGCTTGGCCTCGGGGTCCTGGGCCTTCCGCAAACCGGTCGAAAAAAAGACGTGCGTATGAACGTCGATCGCGGGATACTTGGCTCGCGCGACAGGGTTTTCGGGGGCCACCAGCATGCTCTTGGGCTGGAATTCCTCCAAGGACATCGTGGCGCTCTCGGCGGCTTTTTTCGCCTCCGGCGGGGGTGGCGGCGACGAACAAGCCGGCAGGCCGGCGGCGGCGACAGAGGAGATGAGAAAGCGGCGTCTTGAAAAACTCATGGCCCTTCATCGTATCCCACGCGGGGAACGGTAGGGAACTGGGAGCGCGCTGGAACGGTGGAAACTACACCTGTAAGGCCTGTAATACAATTCTCCCTGTGCGGCTGACCGTGGATCTTGGACAGGGCCTGGCTCCGGTTTGCCGGCTGGGGCTGGCGACCAGAGGCAACACGCACTTGCGGCCCGAGGACGTCGAGTACGCCGTCGAACGGGGGGTGAACTACCTGAACTGGTGCGGCAAGCCCGATGGTTTGCCGCCGGCCGTTGCCGGGATGGGGAAAGACCGAAAAAACGTCGTCGTGGCGGTGCAATTCCAGGCCCGCACAGCCGACGCGGCGGAGCGGGAGTTTTCTTTTATTCTCAATCAGTTAGGGACCGATTGGCTGGATGTTGCCACGCTCTACTACGTCGAATCGGAGCAGGAATGGCGGCAGATCGTGGCTCCCGGCGGTGTCTGGGACGTGCTGGCGAGGTACCAGCGCGAAGGAGCGCTGCGGATGATCGGGCTAACCAGCCACCAGCGCAGGCTGGCGGCCGGCTGGGCCCAGGAGGCGGCTGCACGAGCCGAAAGCGGGATGACGTCTCCTGGGGAATCGGGAGACGGGGACCCGGGGCGGCCCCGCCTGGATATGCTGATGATCCGCTATAACCTGGCGCACCGCGGAGCCGAACAGGATGTTTTTCCGGTCACCGCGGCCCGTCACATGCCCGTGGTCACTTATACGGGCCTGCGCTGGCGGGCGTTGCTGGCGCCGACCCCGCAAGACCCGCCGGGCTTTCGCCCCCCCAGCGCGGCCGAGTGCTATCGGTTTTGCGTGGCGCATCCGGCGGTATCGGTGGCGCTGATGGCGCCGGACAACCGCCCGCAGTTGGAGGAAAATCTGCGGTTGCTGGAGGATTGGCGCGAGCCAGGCCCTGAGGAGGCTGCCGCATGGGCGGCTCACGGAGACCGCGTTCACCGGCACGCCAGCGAGTTCTGGTAGACACAGGCCGGCGGTCGCGGCACGATCGGTTGCCGGCGGACCGCTCGGGGGATCGCGAGGGCGGCACTTGGCGGCTCAGGGGACGGCGGCGGTTCACTCTACGGGCCAGCGGCTTCCCGGGGAGGATTCGGGGGGCCGGAAACCTTCGCTGGCGCCCGTCGTCATTCTATGAAGAGGGTCGGCGTGGAAATGGCTCGCGGGAACGCGCTGGCGGCCGGTCTCGTAAGATAACAGGAAGGTGAACTGATGGCACAGGCTACTTTGGTCGACCCGAAAGTGCGTGGCGAGCAGTTGCTGCGCGACGGCGTGGTGATCCGGACCTACGAACTCTGGAAGTCCTACGTCATGGGGGACCAGCAGATCCATGCGGTTTCCGGCGTCGACGTGGAAATCCACAAGGGCGAGTACGTGGCGATCATGGGGCCGTCGGGATCGGGCAAGTCCACCTTCATGAACCTGATCGGCTGCCTCGATTCTCCCTCCGGCGGCGAGTACTACATTGCCGGGCAACTGGTCAGCCAGATGAGCGACGACGATCTGGCTCGCGTGCGCAACAGGGAGATCGGCTTCGTGTTCCAGACGTTCAACCTGTTGCCGCGGCTGACCGCACTGCAGAACGTCGAGCTGCCCCTGATCTACTCGGGCATGCCGCCGGCCGAGCGGCTGGAGCGGTCGCGAAACGCGATGGCTCAGGTCGACCTGACGCAGCGCATGCACCACAAGCCCAACGAGCTTTCCGGCGGCCAGCGCCAGAGGGTCGCCATCGCACGCGCCCTCGTCAACAGTCCCGCCATCCTGCTGGCCGACGAGCCCACCGGAAACCTCGACACGGCCACCGGAAACGAGATCATGGCAGTATTCGAACGCCTGCATCAGCAGGGCAACACGATCGTGCTGGTGACACACGAGCCCGATATCGCCATGCACGCCCACCGCATCATCCAACTACGCGACGGCAAAGTCGAGAAGGACGAGAAGATCAAGTAGGCCGCTTTGCCGCGGCCCGCAACCCCGGGCCCACATCCGACAGATTAGGCCGCCCCGGCTGGACAGCCGCAGGGAGCCGTCGGCGTTGGCGCCGGCGCCTGGGGTTTGGCCCTTTGACGTGGCAATCTGCGCCTGTCCTGCACAGTCAGAATTGCCTGTGCCACGCGCCGGCTTGCGGCGTCCGCACCCAGGGCAGTGATGCGGGGCTCGCGAAAACAGAGCCGCAGGCGTGAGCCGGCGGGCTGCAGCGCGGCGGGAGTTCGGGGGAACGGGAGGAGCGATTCGGTGCAGGCCACGCTTGGGTCGGGGGAAGGCGCGTTTCGCCGGCGGCTTTGAGCTTCGCCCCGGCATCCAGGCTTCGGCCCGCTGGCTTACCAGGCTGCGGAAAAAGTCTGCCGGAGGGGGACAGTCACCGTGTTTCGCACCCTGCGAATCCCGTAAACCTCTGAAAAATCGAGGTGCGAAACGCGGTGACTGTCCCCATGAAGCACCACGGCCGGGCCAGACTGGAGCTTTTCCGCAGCCTGTTACCGCCTGCGCCTCTGTTGGGATTCGGGGCCGTGAAAGGCGGGGCCTGACTTCGGTTGCGGGTTGCCGCTGCTCGGGCAAGATTGCCTGTGAAACGTCGTTCACGCCGACGCAGCCGGCCGGAGGCCCGCGCCACAGTCACGCACCGCGGCCCGCAGTCACCACAGACCGCTAGCCGGCCACCCCAACCGACCTCGGCCAACCTGACCGTGCTCCTTCTAGCGGCTTTCCTTCAGCACGCCCGCCAGGTCTTCGTATTGGTCGGTGGCGATGAAATCGACACCGGCGGCGATGGCCGCCCGCCAGCGCGTTTCGGCCCGCTCGCGGCTGCCGAAATTGTAGCCTGCTCCCCAGCCCTGGCTGGTGTCGGCGGGGTTGAACCCGTCGAGGGTGTAGAAGCGAATCCAGAGGTTTTGGGCGTGGGCGTATTGCACCAACGCCGCCAGCCGCTGCTCATCCTGCGAAGTCCAGTCGCCGGAGCGCGTCGCGCCTCCCTGCTCGACGAAAAACCAGGAGTTGTTCCACCAACGGCGGTAGTTGGTGGCCGAGCTGGGGGGGACCAGCGTCTCAGGCGGCGTGTTGACAGAATATTCCCAGGACTGCTCGGGTGAGTCTTGCTGGCCGCGGTTCACGCGGACAGCCCCAAACAGGCGCAGCCGCCCGTCTGCTGGCACGTCGTCGTAAAACGCCCTCTCCTGCGCATCCGACTCACCGGTGAGCACCAGCACCGGCTTGAGGTCCAGCGGCGCCAGCTTGGCCGGGTCTGAGCCGCGCTCGGCGGTCGTGAGCCAGTCCTCGTATTCGCCCAGCAGTTGCCAGATCGCGGCCAGATGCTCGGGCTCGGCGGTCTTGAAGTCGAGATTCAGCGTGATCAGCGGCCAATCCCGCTTGTCGCCGTCCGCTAGCGCCCTCTCAACGATCGGCCGGATCCGCTCGAAAAAATAGTCCCGCAGACTGGGCTCTTTCCCCGTGAAGGGGCGTTCGTGGACCACCAGCGACCGCGACTCGCCGGTGTCGGGGTCGGTAAACCAGGCAAGGTCTTGCTCGATGGCCAGCGGAACCCCGGTCGATAGGGCCCGCTCGATGCGATTCGCCCACTGGCCCTCGTAGGGGTAGCAATTGTGGGCGTCCACCAGGACGCGAGAACCGGGCAAGTAGGACGAAGCCTTGCCCTCGCCCCCAGGGCCGGACGATGGGGAGCAGCCGGGCAGGCCCAACAGGGCCGTGCAGAACAACAGCACCAGAGCGTGTCGCAGGTTCATAGCTGGTCGGGTTTCCGGGTCCAAGAAGGTTGAGAGGAGCAGCCGGAACCGCGATCCGGCCTGTTTCGGGAGTCATCGGGCGAAAAAGCCGCCCCGGTTGCCGCGGCGCGGGGACTCCCGATCGAGATTCTGGTGCCGGGGGGCGGACTCGAACCGCCGGCCTAGGGATTATGAGGCCCTCGCTCTGACCACCTGAGCTACCCCGGCTCCGGGTAGGAAACGTTTTTATCGTATCGGTAGGGTTTTCAAAGTGTCAATGAAAACAGCGGCGCAGGGGCGCAGGTTTCGGCAAGAGTGCCGGCGCGGGACCGGGGCGCAGAGTGAGTTTCGGGGTTGGCTGCCTCAACCGAATCGGGGCCACGAGCCGGAACCGCCGAATCAGAGCCGTGGGCGGAAGCCCGCGGGCCGATGTGGCAGGAGGCCGGGGGGCGACAGCTGACTGCAATCGATCACCTCACCGTCAAGGGCAGGCGGTTGCCGACTTCGGCCCGCTGTCGTGCTCGCTCGGCCCGCACCCTCTCGGGCGCGGCTCTGTCCCTGGATTCGTCGCTGTGGCGCCTGCGGTTTGGGTGATACCGGGAAATGGGCTGCCCGCTGCGTGCCTCTATTGCTGCTTGCGCAGCTCGTTGATGCGGTCGAGGAGGTCGACGACCTCGGGCATGCGGCGAAATTCCTCGAAGGTGTGGGTGGCTTTGCGGCGCCAGTTGGCGCGCTCGTCGACGGTACCCGGGGTGTTTTGCGGGTGGCGCTCGCCCCACAGGTCTTCGAGCGTCACCAGCAGGAATTCGGCGGGGCCGGCGGCCAGTTCCAGCAGGCAACCCTTCAGCACGTCGTAGGTGTAGGCGGTTTCCATCGGCAGCAGGCCGCGGCTGCGCAGATAGTCGATCAGCGCGCTCTTCACCGCCTGGCGGTAGCGGCGGTCGTCGCCGGACTCCTCGGCGTGCAGCAGCCCCAGGTCGACCTGGTCGTCGATGTCGGCTTCGTCCCAGAAAGCGTTGAACATCGCCGTGTCGTGGGTGTTGATGCTGGCGAAGGCCCGGCCGGTGACCGGACGCAACGCCTGTTGGGGGTTGGGGTCGAGCTCGAACTGCGCCACATACATGCCCCGCAGGCCGTGCTCCTTCATGCTGTGGCGAATGTAGTCGGGTACGGTGCCCAGGTCTTCGCCCACGACCACGGTCTGGTGGCGGCACGACTCAACGCTGAGGGCGGCGTAGAGCTCCTCGGCCGGGTACTGCACATAGGTCCCCTCGCTGGCTTCCATGCCCTTGGGGATCCAGTAGAAGCGGTGGAGCCCCATGACGTGATCGATACGCAGCACGCCGGCATAGCGCATGGCGTGGCGCAGGCAGGCGATCCAGTGCTGGTGGCCCATGCCGCGCGCCTGCGCCGGGTTGAGCGGCGCAAAGCCCCAGTTCTGTCCCTTGGTGAAAAAGCGATCGGGAGGGGCGCCGCCGGCAACCCCTAACGCGAACGAGTCGGGCTCGTCCCAGACGTCGAAGCCGTCGGGGTGCACGCCCAGCGGCAGGTCGAGGTAGAGCCCCGTGCCGCCGCCGCGGGCCTTCTGGGCCAGATGCGACAGTTGCTGGTCGGCGAGCCATTGGACGTAGAGATGGTAGTTGCGGGCCGCCTCGTCGAAATCGCCGGCGTGCAGGAAGCCGCTTTTGAGCGGGTCGGGCCAGACGTGCCAGGTCTGGCGGCGCTTTTCGACGGTGGCGCGAAACTGGGCGTATTTTTCAAGCACCGGGCGGGTTTCCACAAAACGGTCGAACTCGTCGCGGCGCGAGGAGGGCTGCGAAACCAGGGCGCGGGCCAGTTCCTCGAGGATGCGGCGCTTGAGGGCCATCACGCGGCGTACGTCGGCCAGAGGCGCGCGGCGCAGTTCCTCAATCTCGGCCTTCCAGGCGGAGGAGTGCACCAGATGGCGGGCCTGCGGGCAGATGGCAAACTCCGGCGCGCCGGGGACATCGAGGTAGAACTCGTTCCAGAACAGGCGGCTGGCGGGCCCGTAAGGGCTGGGGTCGTAGGGGAAATCCAGAAATGCTGTGAACAGGGGCAGCGTGCCGACCGCGGCGCCGCCCTGGTTGCGGACCCAATCGGTCAGGACCTCGAGGTCGCCCAGATCGCCCGCGCCCCAACTGGTTTCGGTCTGCAACGCGTACAGCGGCAGGAACACGCCCCAGTTCCGCCGGGAAGCCTCGCCGGAGGGCGCATAGCACAGCCGCGGCGCGCAGATGAGCTGCGTCTCCGCCACCTGGCCGTCGTACTCGATCCGCAAGCGGTGGTAGCCAAACGGCAGCGGACCGGGCAGCGGCAAAGCGCGGCTGACGTAGGAAGACCCGCCGAACTCGACGCGGCGGGAGGGTTTGAGCTCCGCGGCCGTGCGCGACCAGGAGCGCGTCTCGCCATCGGCGATTTGCAGGTCGCATTGGATCTTACCGGCATCCCCCGCCGGCATCCGCAGCGAACAGCAGGCCTCGGGTTGGCTGTCCCAGATGACCTGGACTGGCCCGGCGAGCTGGCGCCAGAGCTCGTGGCGCCGCGCGGCCAGGGCCGCCGGAACCTCGCGCATCGATTCCAACGGCGCGCCCAACTGCCGCAGCACGGCCAATAGGGTCTCGGCCGAGACCTCGCGATGCCGTGAAAAGCCGTCCCGGTAACGCGTGAGCACGCCATAGGAACGCGCAAGGTGTTTTAGCGATTGCAGTTCCGCTTCAGTCACAAATGGCCCTTCGGGTTTGACGGCGCGGCGGCGTGGAGCCGTCCGCGGGCGCCGCTGGAGTGTGCGCCGCCAGAGGCGCCGGTCAGCGCGCGACAGGAATTCGGCGCGGCCCCGGTCCCGCCCAAGCGGCTCCCGAGCCGCCGGCGCTAGGCCGGCTTGGCCGCCGCCGCGGGGGCGCCCAGCAGCCGCAACACCGCCACGCCATACGGACGCAGCCGGTAAATGCGGCCGCGCATCGCCACCCGGCGGTCCCATTCGGGCACCGCCGTGTCAAAGACGCGTTCCCAGCGCTCGTTCGCGTCCGGGAGCGTAAACGAGGCCCGGCGTGACGTGCCGTTGATCAGCACGAGCAAGGTGTCGGGCGGGGCGGCCGGGGCGATCCCGAGCACGCCATCCGCCGAGCGCCCGCTGATGCGGAAGGCCAGGCTGCGCAGCGCAGGCTGCTGCCAGGCGTCCCCCGTCAGTTCCTTGCCTTCAGTGTCGTACCAGGCCAGGTCCTTCTCTCCCGCTTCGTCGATCACGACTCCCCGGAAGAAGCGGCCGCGCCGCAGCACCGGGGCGCTGGCGCGAAATTCGATCAGCGCGCGCGTGAAACCCAGCAGATCCTGCTGCTCGGCGGTGAGGTCCCAGTTGAGCCAGGTCAGCTTGCTGTCGTGGCAATACGCGTTGTTGTTGCCGTCCTGCGTACGGCCCAGCTCGTCGCCGCCCAGAATCATCGGCACGCCTTGGGAGAGCAGCAGCGTCGCCAGCAGACTGCGCTTGCGGACGCGGCGGATCGAAACGATCGCCGGGTCGACGCTGGGCCCTTCGACGCCCGAATTCCAACTGAGATTGTGGTTGTCGCCGTCGCGGTTGTTCTCGCCGTTGGCCTCGTTGTGCTTGCGCTCGTAGCTGACCAGGTCGTGCAGCGTGTAGCCGTCGTGCGCGGTGATGAAATTGATGCTGGCGTAAGGACCGCGGTCCTGCCGCCAATACAGGTCGCTACTGCCGGCCAGGCGCGTCCCCAGCGCCGGCGCCGTGCCCTTGTCGCCCCGCCAGAACGCGCGCACGTCGTCGCGGAATTTGCCGTTCCATTCCGACCAGCCGGGGGGGAAACCGCCGACCTGATAGCCGCCGTGGCCCAGGTCCCAGGGCTCCGCAATCAGCTTGACGCGGCCCAAGATGGGGTCCTGCGAGACGGCGTCGAAAAACGAACTGCTGACGTCGAACTCGTGCTGCTCGCGGGCCAGGGCGCTGGCCAGATCGAAGCGAAACCCGTCGACATGCATCTCGCTTACCCAGTATCGCAAGCTGTCCATCACCAATTGCAAGGCGCGGGGATGGGCCGTGTTGAGACTATTACCGACCCCGGTGAAGTTGAGATAGCGGCGGCCGTCGGGCGCCAGCCGGTAGTAGGAGGCGTTGTCGATGCCGCGCAGCGACAGGGTGGGGCCGGTCTCGCTGCCCTCGGCGGTGTGGTTGTAAACCACGTCGAGAATCACCTCGATGCCGGCGGCGTGCAGCTTGCGAACCATCGTCTTGAACTCGCGCAAAACGTAGTGCGGATCGGTTTCCCGCGCCAGGCGGGGCTCGGGCGCGAAAAACGCCAGCGTGTTGTAGCCCCAATAGTTGGTCAAACCCAGCTCAATGAGGTGCGGCTCGTCGAGATGATGGTGGATCGGCAGCAGTTCCACCGCGGTCACGCCCAGTTGAGTCAGGTGGCGAATGGCCGCGTCGGAGGCCAGCCCGGCGTAGGTGCCGCGCACCGCTTCGGGCACCTCCGGATGCAGCGCGGTGAATCCCTTAACGTGCACTTCGTAGAGCACCGTGGCGCTCCAGGGCGTTTGGGGCGAGCGGTCGTCCCCCCAACTGAAGGCCGAATCGACGACCGCGCCCAGCGGCGCAAACGGCGCGCTGTCGCGGCTGTCGAACGATAGATCGGCAGCGGGGTCGCCGACACGATAGCCATGGAGCTCGTCGCGCCAGGCCGTCGGCCGCGCCACCGCCTTGGCATAGGGATCCAGCAGGACCTTGTTCGGGTTGAACCGCTGCCCCTGGAGCGGCTCGTAGGGTCCGTGAACGCGGAAACCGTAGAGGCACCCCGGCCGCGCGTCGGGCAGATAGCCGTGCCACACCAGGTTGGTGCGTTCGGGCAGCGCGATGCGCTCGGATTCCTGCGCGGAATCGGGCGTGTCGAACAGGCACAGCTCGACCCGCGTGGCGTGCTCGGAAAAAATGGCGAAATTGACGCCCGCGCCATCCCAGGTCGCGCCGAGAGGGAAGGATTGGCCTGGGAGAATCTTCATAGGGTGCGGCAGAGGGTGAGTTCTGGTTGAGAGCAAAGGGCGGAACCATCGCCGACCCTAAGATCTGAGTTTCCGGGATTCCCGCCGGGCGCGCAATACCCGTTCGACGCGATTTCGCGAGAGAAGCCGGCGTATCCCCGGCTGTGGATTGCTTTTGCGGAGCCGCGGCCGTTCCACCTGGGGGAGGAAGGCGTCGCGGGTCTGGGAGATGCGACCGGCGCCGCGCCACGGGACTTGCCACGCGGAATCCACCGATTCGCTGCCGCCGGCCATGGTGCAAACGGAGTGAGTGCTAGAATCACGGGTATGCGGTTCGTCCAGGCGGGCACCCAGCAACTCATCACCCTCGATCCCGATCACAGCGTCATTCGCAACGTCGTCAAGCAGGCCGGCTACGACTGCACCATCCGGGAGGAAGCCCGCCGGGTCGTGTTGGAAGTCCATCCCAGCTCTCCCCAAGACGTGCTGCTGCTCTTCGACGCCAGCGATCCGGCCAACATGGGCTGGTTTTCGCGCTGCCAGTTTTACGTCGACAGCGCCTCGGGCCGCGTGCTGCAAACGCCGATCGTGATCTCCAACTGCTCCGACAACGACGGGAAATTGCTTCCCAAGCTGCGCATCTCGGTGCTCAAGGAGCTGCCGGCTACATTTCAGATGCCGGGCCGCCAAAACGTCAGCGAACAGGTCGTCTACTCGCTGCTGTTCAATCTGCTGGCCGCGCTCAAAGAGACCGGCGTGGCGGTGTGCGGCCAGGGCGGTATTCGGCCGCTGGCAGGGCGACCTGCCGTGGTCGAGCGCCAGTAGCTCTGTTCTTTTTTCCTACACATCGTTTCCGTTCCTTACATCTTTCCCGGCGAGTCTCGCTCCGTCAACGCATAGCGCGTGCCGGTGAGCTGGCAGGCGGCGTGGCGGCCGGTTTCTGGAATCCTCGCCGCGACGGGGTCGTAGCACGCCGTCTACGCCCCGCGGTGTATCGCGAGATATGCCGCCCGACCCACCGCGGATAAAGCGAGTTCCGGCGTCGTTCTCGGGCGAGGCACGTACGAATCGCGAGTACCCGCGTACCGCCGGAAATTGAAACGATCGCTCTATTGTTGAGTTTCCAAAAGGGATGCCAGAATGAATCACGTACCAGGGACGACATCATTGAAGAACGCAGGGGGGACGAACTTCAGTGACGTCGCGGCTGGCCCGGAGACGGGCCAGCCATTTTTTTGCCGCCGCTTTTCCCGCCGCCTCCCGCCGCCGCCAGCCTGCCGGCGCGGCGCGACGCGCCCGCGATCCACCGCTAACCTTTTCGTTTCTGCTCCGACTCCACGGGCCGCTCGCGACGCAACGGAAACCAAGCCGTTCCCGCGCCATTTCCGGTAGGCCAAATGGGCCTTATTTCAGGCCGTCTCTGCTACAATCGGGCAGAGTCAAACGCCTTAAAATCGAAAGAGCCTTTTGAGGCCACAGGGAGTCTGAAAATGGCACAGGAAACGGGAGTGAATCGCCGCGACTTTGTGCGGTCGGCGCTGGCGGTGGGAGCGGCCGGCGGCCTGGCTCCGCACATGGCGGCGGCGCAGGTCGGCGGCAAGCCGCCCGCCAGCGATCGCACCAACGTGGCCGTGATCGGCGTCGGCGGACGCGGCACGAGCCTGCTGGGGCAACTGGTGCGCATGGGCGAGGAAAGCGGCGCAGTACACGTCGGCGCGGTCTGCGACGTCTACGAAAAACGCCGCCAGATTGCCCAGGAAACATCGAAAGCCGAGTTTTCTTCCCTCGACTACCGCGAAGTTCTGGCGCGGCCCGAAATCGACGCCGTCGTCATTGCAACGCCCGACCACTGGCACTCTACCATCGCGATCGCCGCCATGCGGGCCGGCAAAGACGTTTATTGCGAAAAGCCCTTCACCCACACCATCGAAGAGGCCAAGGAAGTGGTGAAGGTCGTCAAGGAAACCGGCCGCGTGCTGCAGGTCGGCTCGCAAACCACCTCGGCCGACCAGTGGTGGAAGGCGCGCAAGGCAATTGAAGACGGCATGATCGGGAAACTGATCAACAGCCAGGGTTCCTATCACCGCAACTCGATCGCGGGCGAGTGGAACACCGGCCGTTTCTGGTCAATCGACCCCAACGCCGGGCCCAACGGCAAGGGCGTCGATTACATCGACTGGAAGATGTGGCTGGGGCCGGCGCAACAGCGCCCCTGGGAGCCGGAGCGCTACTTCCGGTTCCGCAAGTATTGGGACTATTCCGGCGGCATCGCGACCGACCTGTTCTACCACGTGGTGGCGCCGCTCAACATCTGCTGGGGCGAGGCGCAGTTTCCCTACCGCGTCACCGCCAGCGGCGGCATCTACGCCTTCCCCGACCGCGAGGTGCCCGACACGTTCAACCTGCTGGCCGACTTCGCCAAGGGCCACAGCCTGGTGCTGAGCTCATCGATGGCCAACTCAACCCACATTCCCGGGCTGATCCGCGGCCACGAAGGAACCATCGTGATGGTCGACCACGGCATGTTCGAGGGCCGCACCGACTACATCACCGTCAGCGCCGAAAAAGTGTTTCAAGACAAGTTTGTCGGCAAATACGGCTATGAATCGATGCGCATTCCGGTGGAGGATCGTGGCCGCGACGCTCACATGGCTAACTTCCTGGAGTGCGTCAAGACCCGCGAAAAACCGCATCTCGACGCCGAGACCGCCTACCGCGCGCAGGTGACCATCTCGATGGGCGTCGACAGCTACCGCCAGAACAAGGTGCTGTTTTTCGACCCGGTTGCGGAAAAGGTAGTCGACACGCCGCCGAAGGCGTGACGGGCTGGCGAGGCCATTCAGAACGGCGGTCCGCACTCGCGGGCCGCCCTCAAAGCCCCAGGCCTCACTCAGAGCCGCGGGCGCAAGTCCGCGATGAGCGGCCACGGACGCTCATCTCCGCTCGCCGCGTGTCTGCCAGACGCGCGTCTCCGGTCGCCGCATCGGATTTCTACGACCGTTCCCGCGCTAGTTGTACTGAAGCTAGTTGTACTGAATCGCCACGCCGCGCGCCTCGAGCAGCTCTCCGGTGGCTTGCAGCAGATCGAGCATGCTGCGGCGGTAGGCGATCGACTGCGAGACGACATCGGCGTTCGCCGCCGCCAGATCCGTCTGCGCCTGCAAGACGAAGAACGCCACCTCCACGCCAAGATCGTATTTCTTCTGCTCGGCGTCGACCCGCTTTTGGGCGAAATCGCGGGCCACCGTGGCCTGCTGCAGCGCCGCCTTGGCGAGATCCACGCCCGCCACCGCGTTGAGCACATCCTGGCGGATGCGTTGTTCCTGGCTGCGCAGATTGTAGAGGTCGCGCTTCTTCTGGATCGCGGAATTTGCCAGATCGGCCGCGGCACGCCGGTTGCGTAGCGGCAGGTTGAGGGTCAGCCCCATCGAATAGGTCGGATAGCGGAACTGGAAAATCTGGTCGAGCGAGGTGCCCCAGCCGAGCGCGGTCGGCGGCGGAACCGGGGCGTTGTCGGTGAGGCTTCTCTCATAGAACACGCCGGCCTGCCCCGACGAGGTGTAGTTGCCGGTCAGGTTCAGCTCGGGCCGCAGCTCGTTGGTCGAGGCGCGGATGCTCAGGTCGTCGATCTCCAGCGAACGGCGATTCTGCTCGATCTCGGGACGCAGCCGCAGGGCGCGCGTCACCTGCTCTTCGCGGTCGAGCGGCGGCGCCGAGGCCGGCGGATCGGCGGACTCGCTCAACTCGATCGGCAGGTCGCGCAGGTCCAGGTCGAGATCGGCGCCGATCCAGCGCCGCACCACATCGTTGGCCTGCTCCAGCCGGTATTGCGTCTGGGTCACGACGACCTGCGCCGAAGCAAACTGCTGCTCGGGCTGATAGATATCGAGGGGCGAAATGGCGCCCAGCTCGAGTTCCCGGCGGGAACGCTCCAGAAAAGCGCGCCGCAACTCGAGATCGTTCTGCGCCACGGTCAGATTGCCGCGCGCTTCGACGACGTTCCAATAGGCATTCTCGGCCTGCGTCAACAGATCGATGACGCGCTGCCGCACCTGCGCTTCGGTCAACCCCAGCCGCGATTTCGCCACCATGATCGGAATGCGCTGGATGTAGCGGCCGCGGTCGCGCAACAGCGGCTGCGTGAAGCCGACCTGAAAACGGTGCGTCAGCGAAGGGTTGAAGGACGAAAACGAACTGTTGTCGGAGCTGCGGACCCCCGAAAAGCCCACCGTATAGCGCGTGCCGGTGTCGAAGGTCTGGGAGTAGGTAGCACCGGCGTTCTGGGTCAGCCGGCTGCGCACCGCGGCCCCTTGCAGCACGTCGGTCGACTGCGTCGTCGACCGGTTGGCGTTGAACGAGAGATCGAGCGTCGGGTCGAAAGGGCTGAAGGCCGCCTCGACGGCGTTTTGCTGTTCGTAGACCGACAGCTTTTGCAGGTTGATGTCGGGGTTGTTGATCATCACCAGCTCGATATAGGAGCGCAAAGAAAGCTGCAGCTTGCCGTCGACGACGAATTCTTCGAGCTTGTCGACCGGCTCGATTTCGACGCTCATCGGCGGCCTGGTCCATTGCTCTTTGAAGTAGCTGATCGCCGGAAAGGTATTGAACTGCGCCGGCAGCGTCACGGCGGCCAGCAGGAGCAGGCAGAGAGATCGAAGAACCATGGTGGCAACCTTGCGAGGAATCATTTTCATTCTCAGGTAAATGGGATGGAACTCACGGTTGGAATACGCGCCGCCACGCAAGGGGGTTACGCGGCACGAACGATTTCCCCCGGAACAAGACCGGTCCCGCGAGACTCATTCGCGCAGACGCAGCGCGGTCCAGCCGGCCCCACGCTTACTCATAGCGGATCGCCTCGATCGGATCGAGCTTGGCCGCCTGCACAGCCGGATAAATCCCGAACAAGAGCCCGATAAAGACGGAAACTCCGAAGGCGACGAAGATGGAGGTTGCCGACACCACGGTCGACCAGCCGGCGATCGCGGCAATGATGCGAGAGCCCCCGAAACCCGTGGCAATGCCGATGAGCCCACCGACAATCGAAATCAACACCGCCTCGATCAGAAACTGCCGCACGATATCGCGCTGGCGGGCGCCGATGGCGCGGCGAATACCGATCTCGCGCGTGCGCTCCAGAACCGTGGCGAGCATGATGTTCATGATGCCGATGCCGCCCACCAGCAGCGAGATGCCGGCGATACATATCATGACGACTTCAAAAATGAACTGCTGCTGCTGGCGCTGCGCGAGCAACCCGGCCGGCACCAGCACGCTGAAATCGCCGGCGTTGTTGTGCGTGGCCGTCAGAATGGCCCGCACGACCTCGGAGACTTCGATCGGGCTGGCCCCGTCGCGCACGCGGATGAAGATGCCGTCGATCTCGTCCTTGAGATAGCTGTTGTTGTCCTCAAAGCGCCGCATCACCGAGTTCAACGGCGCCACCACCAGGTTGTTGCGGTCGTCGGCCTCGAGCCCTTCGACGTCGGCCTCGGCGGTCGCCTGCGGCGCCATCACGCCGATCACCCGCAGCCAGACTTCGTTGATCTTCACGTATTTGCCAACCGCGTCACCGTAGCCGAGCAGGTTGATCTTGGCGCGCTCACCCAGCACGCACACCGGGGCCGAGCGCAGATTGTCTTCGTCGTCGAAAAAGCGGCCGTCGAGCAGCGTCAGCGGATAGATCTGGGTGTAGTTGGGAAGCACGCCGATCAGCAGCGGAATCTCTTGGTCGGTCCGCGGCAAGGTGCTGGTGGGCACGAATTGCTTCCGCGGCGACATCGCCTCGATATTGGGCGTATTCTGCTCGATGGCGCGAAAGTCGCGGAAGGTCAGTCCCGGCGAGACCTCGCGCACCGCCATCAGGGTGTCGCGATCCACGGCCTCGTTGGCCTCGACGATGATGTTGTTGACGCCGAGCAGGTCGATGTAGCGAATCATCTCGCGTTGCGCCCCGGCGGTGATCGACAGCATGGCGACCACGGCGCCGACGCCGAAGATCATGCCCAACATGGTGAGCAACGACCGCAGCTTGTGAGCCAGCAGGCTCGCCAAGCCCATCCAGAGCTCGGGCAGAACAGTAGGAATTTGCTGCAACATCTAGCGTCGTCTCCTGCCCCCGCCCGCCGGCGGAGCGGCGTCCCCACCCCCACCGCCGGGGAAGGACGGCTGGGACGGTTGGCCCGATTTCTTCTTCTTCGCCCCGGCACGGCCGTCGTCGAAGGGCGGCGCCAAGGCGATCTCTTCGCCTTCCTGGAGACCGCTCTTGATGGCGATCTGCGACTCGGAGCGCGGCCCCACTTCGACCTTGCGTTTCTCGAAGGTGCCGCCCTTCTTCACATAGACGATGTGCTGCGAGCCGGCCTCGAAAATTCCCTGGAAAGGAACATAGAGCGTGTTGGGGATGCGCTCGACGGTGATCTCCGCGTTGGCGAGCAGGCCGGGCCGCAGCAGGATATCGACGTCGGAGCCCTCTTCGGGGGGCGCGGGCAATTCCGCATTGGCGCGGTCTTCGGCGGTGAAGCGCTGCACGCCGGGCCGCGAGAGGGAGAGCGAAGCAATGTCAGGAACCGACGTCGCCGAAGCGCCGCCCGCCGCCTGCGGGGCGGCTCCGAACGCGCCCGGAGCGCCGCCTGCCTGCCCAGCCGCACCGCCCTGCTCGCCACCCGAGCGGCGGCCTCCGCCGCCTCCTGACTGCGGGCGAAGTTTCTGGAAGATCTGGCGCCGTTCCTCGGGGCTCAGCTGAGAAATATCGCGGCCTCCCAGGGCTTCCTGCATGGCCTTTTGGAACTGCTCGCGCTGTTCGGGCGAGAGGTTGCGCCCACCTCGCCGCTGGCCGGGCTGTGCGCCGGCTTCGGCTCCGCCCGGGGCCGATTCAGCGGCTCCCTGCGCTTCCACTGCCGGCGCGCCACCGCCGGCGCCAGGGCGGCCAGGCGCCGCCGACGGTTCGGGCGTGATCGGCCCGCCCCCAAAAATGCCGCGCTTGGCGTTGTCGCGCGCCGTGGCCAGGATGCGCTTGACCTGAGTGTCGGAGGCGCCAACGTTTTCCAGAAGCTGCCGCATATCGAGCGACAGCAGGGTGTCGAATTTCTTGGTCGCCTCGCCGCGGAAGATGTTGGTCGTCGCCGTGCTGCCCAGGGTCTTGATCTTGCCGGTCACCGCCTTGCCGGGCAGCGCGTCCAGGTAGATGACGGCCTCCTGTCCTTCCTGCAGATTGGCCCGCTCGACCTCCTCGACTTTCGCGACCAGTTCCATCTCGGAGAGGTCGAGAATCTGGGCCACAGCCATGCCAGCCGGGATCTGGTCGCCTTCGCGAATGGTGGGCGTGGTCTGCCCGAACCCACCGCGGCCGCCGGCACGGTTTTCGAGAATCGAAACCAGGCCCGCTATCGGCGTCAGCACGCGGGCCTGCTCGATGCGCCGCTTTTCGCGATCCGCGTCGAGCTGCGCTTTGTTGAGCTGTTCACGCAACACCGACAACTCGGCTTCGCGCTGCTGCAGGCGGGATTTGATGTCGTCCTTGAGCTTGGCCTCGCGGCGGTTGGCCTCTTCAAGCGTCAATTGGTTCTTACGGGCCTCGATTGTGCCGACCAGCTCGTTTTTCTTGTTTTCCAACTCCGCGCTTTGGACCGCAAACCGCGCCGTAACCAATTCCACCTCGTCCTGGCTCTTGCGGATATCGAGGTCGGTCTCCGCTTTCACGAGGTCTTCCTTGATGCGCTCCACTTCGAGTTCGTCGTCCTCGAGCGCGGCGCGCCGCTCGGAATCGTCGAACTCGACGATGAGATCTTTCGCCTTGGCCAGCGCGCCGGGGGGCGCCAGCCGCGTGACCTGCGACTGCGAGCCGAGATTGGGAGCGGTGAGGGTCATCGAGCGGACCGCGCGCAACTCGCCGCGCAGGTAGGCCTTAACCTCGAGGTCGCCCCGTTTGACCGTCGCCAGCGGAATCTCGTCCTCTTTCTGGGGGATCCGCTGGATGATGTAGAAAGCGCCCGCCACGACGCCGGCCACCACCAGCAGAATAAGTAAGCGTATTGCCAGCTTCTTCATCTTGTTTGCCGTCAGGACCTAGTGCCTCCGGTGCGGCCCGCTGGCCTCCGGGTTCTCCAAGGCGATGACCTGACCTTCCTTCAGGCCGCGCACGACGATCTCGCTCGAGTTGCGGGTCACGACCTCAATCGGCTGAGGCTTGAAGCCGACCGCGGTGCGCACATAGACCACAGGCTCGCCGTCGACCTGGAAACTGGCCTTGTTCGGAATGACCAACTGATCGGGCCGGCGGTCGACAATGACTTCGACAGTGGCGCTCATGCCGGGCCGCAGGCGCGGATCCAGTACCCGGATCGACGCCTCCGCCGGGAAGTTCTTCTCGGGCGGAAAGCGCCGGAAAACCAGCGTCGCGATGGGGCTGATCGACTGCACCACGCCTTCCATCAGCAGGTCGGGCACGGCGTCGATCCGAATGCGTACCGGCTGACCCACCTCGACGCGTCCGCGATCGATTTCCTCGACCCGAAACTCGATGTCGAGCGAAGAAAGGTCGGGGATCTCGGCGATGGTGGCGCCGGTCCACACCGTATCGCCTTCCTGAAACGGCGGACGACTCGTGCCGAACGAGCCGCTGGCGCGGTTATTGGTCATGATCTGCACGACGCCGCCGGCCGGCGCGCGCAACACCATGCTGTCGAGGTAGGTACGGGTGGTGTCGACGTCGCGAACGGCTTTGTCTTTTTTCTCCGCGATGCGCCGCAGATCGGCTTTCTGCGACAGATCGGTGGCGTCGGCCTTGGTTTTTTCCTGCGAAAGCACGCCCTTGGTGATGGTGACGTCGATACGATTCTTGGCGCCTTCGATCTCGGAGAGAATCTCCTGCTTGCTAGCCTCCAGTTGGGCGCGCTCGACATCGTATTGCGCCTTCATGATGGCCATGGCATTCTCTTCGTCGGCGATGGAATGTTGCGCCTGGGCTTGCAGAATTTCGCTATCGACCTCGCGCAAGGCCGTGCGGCGGGCGATGAACTGATCTTCCTGCGTCGAGGAGTCGAAGGCGACGACGACATCGCCCTTCTTGATGGGCTTGCCATTGGGGGCCAGCCGCACGATGGTCAGGTTCGGGGTGGAGGGCGCCATGACCTTGGCCGAACGCGTGCTTTGGACCTCGCCGCGGGCGCGCACTGTGTTCAGAAAATCGCGCCGCTCCACGCGCGCGGTGGGCACTTCGCGCGCCGTCGGCGTGTAAAGGTTCATGGCCGCCAGGGTGGCGGCGGCTCCCGCCAGGGCCAGCAGGCCCCAGCGCAACCACCTGCGTTTCTTTTTTGCTTTTCCGACCATCGATATTCGTACCGATCCCTCGTAATTGCCGCGATATTACCGCGACGCGGCGAGCTCGGGCTGAGGTGGCGGCTTGACGACCAGCGTATCGCCTTCGTTCACACCGCTGAGCACCACGAACTGCGTGTCGCTGCGGTTTCCCAACTCGACCGCCTGGCGCCGCGGCTGCTTGTCCCCAGCAACGTAGACGACCGCCTCGCCGTTTTCGTGTACAACGGCCTCGCGCGGAACCAGCAGCACGTCCTTGTCCTCACGCAGCAGGACGTCCGCGCTGCCCGACAGGTCGGGGATGATTTCGCGGTCGCTGGCCTCGATCGACACCGACACCGGTACGTTGCGCACGTAGTCTCCGGTCCCCGACGCCGCGCCGCGCATACCGGCGCCGCTGGCGGCGGTAGAGGCGCCAACCGAGAGCACCTTGCCGGGCCAGACCTTGCCGGAATAGGCATCGAGGCGGACTTGCGCCTTCTGCCCCACGCGCAGACGTTGCGTGTCGGATTGGTTGAACGAAGCTTCCAGAACCATCGCCGAGGGGTCCACGATCTGCATGAAATAGGTGCCGGGCCGCAACTCGTCGCCCAGCGCTACCTGCGCGAACTGGCCGGCGCCCCGGAAGGTGGTCATCATCACCACGGTGCCCGAGATGGGGGTGGCGATGGCCATCCGCTCGGCGTTGATTTGCCCGCGTTTCTCGTCGAGTTCCTTCTGGTGGACGACGATCTCGAGGCTGCGCAACTCGGCATCGCCGGATTTCTCGAGCAACGCCACTTCTTCCTGCTTCTGGTGAAACGAGGCTTCGGCCTGCTGCGCCGCCAGGCGCAACAGGTCGGCCTCGATCGCCGAGCGCACTTCGGCGGTACGCAGATCGAGCTTGGCCTTGCCGAACGCGCCTTCGTCCACGCGCAGTTCCTGGCGGGCCGTTTCGAGCGCGATCTCCAGTTCGGCTTTGCGCTTGTCACGATCCGACTCGGCCTCGACCACATCGGCGCGCAAGCTGTACATGCGTTCTTCCTGGTCCTGGCGGTCGAACTCGGCCACTATATCGCCCTTTTTCACCTGCGACCCGGGCTCGGCGGCCTTCATCAGTACCAGCGAACGCCCGCCGAAGCCGCCACCCGACCCGCCGCGCATGCGCGGAGCCACGATCGCCGCGAACGACTGGGCGGCGATGGTTCCCGACACACGCAGCGTCGGCGCGAAATCGCCCTTGACGACCCGGACCGTGCGCACCGCCGCCGTGGCGGCCGGCGGCGCAGTGGCCGTTTCCTGAAACTGCCGGTAGCCGATGTAGGCAACCAATGAGCCCAACAGCAGGGGCAGCAGCATCCAGAAACGGCCGCGTGGAGGAACCGGCCGCGGCGCCTGCGGCGCCACCGGATGTTCGGGCACGGGCGCGGGCGGCGGCTCCGTCAACGGCAACGTCGACGCCTGCGCCTGCCACCTTGGGAAGGGCAATGCGATTCTCATATGCGCTGTAGACCTATCGGCCGGGAGTTCCTGAAGCCAGCCTCGTAACCCCGACGCCTACAAGGTTATGACGAACGCGGCAGCGCCAGGTTATGGCCCGGAGTAGGCAGCCGATGCCTCGCTCGCGGCGCGGAATGGCCCAGGCCCGGCTGCAACTCCCTCGTTAGATTCAGTTTAGCAACCCGCCAGAGCGCCTCCGCAGCCGCCCTGGCCCGGTGTTAAGAAATTGTAAGACCTTTCAGGCAACACCCATCTGCCGCCGTTAGGCAACCGATCCGGATCGAGGGAGGGACGCGCCGATCCGCCCAGGTGCCTTCTGCGTCATCCCGGCGGCGGGCATCGCGGCCGGCACACAACCGGACCCTCTGCTGTTGCGGTCGCTTCGGAAGGACTAGTCGCCCGTGGTCGGCGCCGGCTCGAGGCCCTCGTGCGATCCTGCGGCCGCCCGTTCGCGGCGGGCTTTCGCGCGCTCGGAGAACTCTTCGACGGTCATATAAACCATGGGAATGAACACCAGCGTGATCAGCGTCGAGGTGGTCAGGCCGCCGATGACGACCCGCGCCATCGGGGCTTGCAACTCGCCGCCCTCGCCCAGGCCCAAAGCCATGGGCATCAGCCCCAACACGGTGGTTACCGTCGTCATGAGGATGGGCCGCAGCCGCGTCCGGCCGCCGGTGATCACCGCGTCGCGCAGCGAGTAGCCTTGCTCGCGCCGCAGCAGGTTGGTGTAGTCGATCAGCACGATCGCGTTGTTGACCACGATGCCGACCAGCACGATCACACCCAGGAAGCCCTGGATGTTGAACGTTGTCTTGGTCAGAAGCAATGTAAAAACGACGCCGATAAAGGCGAGGGGGATGGAGAAGAGAATGATGAAGGGGTCGCGCAGGGATTCAAACTGCGACGCCATGACCATGTAAACCAGCACCAGAGCCAGGATGGCGGCGAAGGTGAGGCTGCGGAACGCCTCCTGCTGCTCTTTGTATTCTCCGCCGAATCTGAATTCATACCCGGGAGGCCTGGGAATGTTGGCCAACTTCCCGGAGAGCTCTTCGACGATGCTGCCCAGATCGCGGTCGGCGATATTGCCGTTGACCACGATAATGCGCTGCTGGTCGGCACGGGTGATCTGGAACGGACCTTCCTGCCGCCGCATGTGGACCACACTCTGGGCGGCAACCGTCTTGCCGTCGGGCAGCGTCAGAGAGACATCGCCGACCTGGCCGACGGCCAGGCGGTCGCCCTCCTGAAGCCGGACCAGGATGTCGTACTCATCGCCGTCCTCGCGAAACATTGAGGCTCGCGTACCGCCGATCGCTGTCTCGAGAGCGTCGGCGACGTCGGAAACCTTCAGGCCCATCGAAGTAGCCTTGGCTCGGTCCACCTGAACCACCATCTCGGGCATGCCCGGCTTCTGGCTGATCTCGGAGCTGACGATGCCGGGAGTGGTTTGCATCAGGTGCTGCACCTGCTGCGCCAGGTCCCCCGCAATCTGCAGGTCGTGACCGCGGATCTCGACCGAAAGGCGGTCATCGCCAAAGCTGCCGCCACGGTGCCGTATGCCGCCTTGAATGCGGGTCTGCACCGTCATCCCCGGCTCGGTGCCCAACATCGCCCGGATCTCTTTGGCGATATCCGCCGCGGAGCGGTTCCGTTCGCTGCGATCGACCAACTCGATGCGCAATTGGCCCGAGTTGGTCCCCTCAACCCGCCAGCCGCCATTGCTGCCGGCCTCGGTCATGGTGTACTTGACCTCCGGCACCTTCTCGCGAATTGTTCTCTCCAGGCGTTGGACTACTTCGTTGGTTACTTCGGCGCGCGTTCCCGGTTCCAGCTCGATGTTGATCTGGATGGTCCCCTCGTCGAGCTCGGGCTCCAGTTCGATGCCGATCAGCGGCGCCAGGTAGAGCGAAACGGCAAACAGGCCGACCGCCACTCCGCTGATCGCCATCCGGTGGTCCACGGACCACTCGACTACGCGGCCATAGCTCTCGGTCATGCGGTCCTGCATGTCGCCGACCCAGCGTCCCAACCCGCGGGCGTCTTTTTTCGCGGTGGCGTGCAGAAAGCGGGAGCTCAGCACTGGCACGATCGTAATCGAAACCATCAGCGAGCAGAACAGAGAGAACGAAACCACCCAGGCCAACTGTTGAAACGTCTGAGCGGAATAGCCGCCCATAAACAGCACCGGGACGAAAACCGCGATCGTGGTCAGCGTCGATGCCGTGATGGCCATCACGACCTCGCGGCTGCCCACAACGGCCGCTTCCTTGGCGCCCTTGCCTTCCTCGCGGTGCCGGTAGATGTTTTCGAGCACCACGATCGAGTTATCCACTAGCATGCCCACGCCCAGCGCCAGCCCGCCGAACGAGACCGTGTTGAGCGTGAATCCGTTGAAATACATCAAGGCGAAAGTCGCGATGACCGAGATCGGAATCGCCGTGCCGATGATCAACGTACTGGTCACGCTACGCAGGAAAAACAGCAGCACCACGATTGCCAGCCCGCCGCCAACCACAGTGGCGCCTTGCACGTTTTTGATCGAGGCGCGGATAAACTCCGCCGAATCCCACGGCGAATCGATCGAGATGCCGGGGTAGTCGTTCTGGATCTGTTCGATCTCGTGGTGCACCTGTTCGGACACGTCGACCGTGTTGGCGCCCGACTGTTTGTAGATAAACAGGCGCACCGCCGGTTTGCCGTTCACGCCAACCAGGTAGCGTACGTCTTCGTGCGAGTCGTCGACCGTCGCGATGTCCCGGATGTAGACCGGCACGCCGTTGCGGTCGGTCACACCCACGCCGAGAATGTCGTTGACGCTCTTGAATTCGCCCTGCGTCCGCAGCAGCACTTCATAGCGGCCCTCATTGACCGGGCCGACCGGGCGGTTCAGGTTCTCCGCTTGCAGCGTCTGCACCACCTGCGCCATCGACAGATTGAGCGCGCGCATTTTCTTGAGCGACAGATTGACGTGAATCTGCCGCCGCAGGCCGCCGCTCACACGCGCCTGGGCCACGCCCGGAACGCGCTCCACGCGGTATTGAATGCTCTTTTCGGTAAAGTGCCGCAGCTCCTTGGGGTCCATCTTGTCGGAGGCGACCGTCAGGAACATGATCGGGAATTGCGAGATATCAAACTTGTAGAGCACCGGGGGATCGATGTCGTCGGGCAGCGTATTGCGGCGGCGGTCAATGCGCGAGCGAAGGTCGTTGGCCGCTTCGTCGAGGTCGATGCCGTAGGCGTAGCGCAGCCGGACGTTGGCCTGGCCCTCCGAAGCTGTGGAGGTGATCTCTTCCAGGAACGGCGCCGAAGCCAGCGACTGCTCCAGGGGACGCACCACGAGGGTCTCCATCTCTTCCGGCGCCACGCCCTCATAGGCGACATTCACGCTGAGCGTGGGGAACTCGGTTTCCGGCATCAGGTCGACCGGAATTTCCACAAAGGCGATCGCCCCCAGCAGGATGGCGACCAAGCACGCCATCAGCACGGTCACCGGGCGCTGGATGGAGAATTCAGGAAAACTCATCGGATCCTCTCGCTTAGGTTTGTCGCGCCCCGCCAGAAGCGCGACGTGGGGCAGAGTTCCGGCCTGCCCACTCTCTCGCTGCGTTTTTCTTGTGTTTCGCTAACCGTCCCACGACCGCCAGACCGGGCGCGCTGGCGCCATCGGTTTCCGGGCCAAGCGCAGTCCGATCGTCAGCTCGTGTTCAGTTTGTCGAGCCCGCCGGCGAGCCGCCCCCTGCCGCGGGGGGCTGATTCTGGGCCGAGCGCCGCGTTTCGCCGCCGCCGGCCCGAGTCCCTTGCTCGCGTCCGGCGCTTTCCCCTGCGCCGGCGGCCCGAATGCGGTCACCTTCACGAATCATCGTCGCGCCGCGGCCGACAATCTGCGTGCCCACGGGCAAGTTCGCCAGCACCTCGACCTGGTCGGCGCGCGTCATGCCCGTCTCGATGGGTCGGAAGACCGGCCGGTCGCCCTCCACCACGTAAACGCCCGGCTGCTGGCCGCGGTAGACCAGACCGTCGCGCGGGATCAAGGTCGCCTCGCGCGTGCTGCCCAGGTCGAGCTTGATACGCGCGAACATTTCGGCCTTCAGCTCGCGGTTAGGATTCGGTATGTCGATCTCGATCAGCGCGCTGCGCGTGGCCGCGTCGAGCACCGGCGAAATGCGCGCCACACGGCCGGTGAAAGGATGGTCCGGAATGGCGTCGACCGTGACCGTCGTCTCGTTACCGACCCGCAGCTTGCCGATGTTGCGCTCTGGGACGTTCCCCTGGGTGACCATCGTCGACAGATTCACCACCTGGATCAACGGCGTGTTGGGATTGACCAATGCGCCCACGTCCACGTAACGCTGCGATACGGCGCCCGCCATCGGCGCGTAGATCTTGGTCTGCTCCAGGCGGATGTGCAGCTCCCTCAATTCCGCCTCGGCCTGGGTCTTCTGCGCTTTCGCCAGGTTCATCTGCGCCTCAAACACCGCCACGCTGGTCTTCTGCTGCTCGAACTCCTGCGGCGAGATCAGCCCGTCCTTGAACAGATCTTCGGAGCGCTTGAGCGAAGCCAGCGCGTTCTGGTGCTCGGCCTCGCGTTGGTTGAGCGACGCATTGGTGACGCCGATGGCCGCCTCGGCGCGATGCACCTGTTGCTGCAATTCGTCGTCGTCGAGCTCCGCGATCAGGGCGCCTTCCTGGATTAGGTCACCCACCCGGAACGTAAGCTTTTGCACGCGACCGGTCGCCTGCGGCGTGATGTTGACCGTTTCCTTCGGCTTCAGCGCCCCGGTCAGCAGCAACTCCTCGCGCACCTGGCCGACTTTCGATTCGGCCAGATCGACGCTCACCACCCGCGCTCCGGCGCCCTTCTTCTTTTTCGCGCTGGGGTCGTTCTGCTCTTGTTTGATTTCATAGACCCGCCAGCCGGCCAGAAACACCAAACCCGCCCCGATCACGATCGCCAGGCTCCGCTTTGCCCATTTGTTCACAGCGAAAAATCTCCTCTGAGTCGGCTCACGCAACGATGCCGGGCCACCGGGCGTTTACTGCGATGTCTGTTTCTGTGGGCCTTCCCCAGACCCTGGAACCACCGACAGAATCGCAAAACCCTTCAACCGGGCGAATTTCCATCCCTATCTTACCGGAAGGTTTCTCCCGGGCCGCTAGGGCTTTCGCCGGATGGGCCACACTTCTCCCATCCCAACTATCGCGGCTGGTGTTAGAAAGGGCGTCGTGCTCTGGCGGATGGTTACGCGACGGAATACGCCGCCTAAGGGGCCAAAATCTTGCGGAATCCGGGATTTGCGGATTCCTGGCGGGGTCGCCGCGGGGCGCGGCCTAGAACGGCACGTCGTCGTCGGTGATCCCCTGGTCTTCCGCCATCGGGGCGCCGCGCCCCTGGGCGCCGGCGGTGGCGCTGCGCCGTGCCGGCGCGGGCGCGAAGTCGTCGCTGGGGCCCGCCTCGTCGCCTCGCCCGCCCAGAAGGATCACCCCCGAGGCATCGGCCACCACCTCGGTCATATAGCGCTTGTTGCCGCTCTGGTCTTCCCAACTGCGGGTCTGCAGGCGGCCTTCCACATAGATGCGCTTGCCTTTTTGCAAGTAGTTGGCGAGGTTTTCGGCCCGCCACAACACGATGTTGTGCCAGTCGGTTTCGTCTTTCCACTCGCCGGTCTGCTGGTCTTTGCTGCGGCGCGTCGTCGCCACCGGAAAATTGGTCACGGCGGCGCCGCCGGGAGTGAAGCGGGTCTCGGCGTCTTTGCCGAGATTGCCGATCAACATGACTTTGTTCAAACCGCGAGATGCCATGGCTTCAAGTTACAACCTGCGGGTTTCGGGGCGCAAGGAAAGATCGGCGGGAAGCGGTTTTGATTTTAGAGCTTAGGCCCACCGGCGCCTTTTCTTGGGGTTCCCCAACGAGCCATAGGCCGTGTCGCCTGTCCCACGGTGGCGGCGACGCCGCCGAATCCGATACTCTACGGCGCGATGGCATACAACGATCGCGAACAGGCTTTCCTCGAGAACGGGCGGGTACGGCTCACGCTGCTGCCCCGGGGCGGTCATATCGCCGCTATGACCCTGAAAGCAAACGGTGTCAACGCGCTATTCGATCCTCCTTGGGAGACCATCGAGCCGTCGTCGTTTGGCCCCGGCAGCCACCCCCAGTTCGGGCGTGGGCCCGAAGCGAGGCTGTTGGCGGGGCTCGTTGGCCACAACCTTTGTTTTGACTGCTTTGGGCCGCCCTCGGAGCAGGAAGCCCGCGCCGGACTCACGGTCCACGGTGAGGCCTCGGTGGCCAACTGGGAGGTGTCGACGAACTCCGGCGAGATGACCGCCCTGGCCGATCTGCCGCTGGCGGGAATGCGTGTGGAGCGCGTCCTACGCCTCAATCCCGGCTCCCAGGTGGTGGTGGTGAGCGAGACGGCCGAAAACCGGACCGCCGTCGACCGGCCGGTCGGCTGGACGCAGCATGTGACGCTCGGCCCGCCGTTTCTGGCCAAGGGGAAGACCATCTTCCACGTCCCCGCCACGCGGTCGAAAGTTCTCGCCGAGGAGTTTGCCCCCGGCCACGACCGTTTACGGAGGGGCGCGGAATTCGACTGGCCGATGGCCCCCCTGGCCGGCGGCGGCGAGTCGGACCTGCGCGTCACCGTCGACACGGCTGTTTCGGGAGCCTATACCGCTCACCTGCTCAGCCGCGCCGTCGAGCACGCCTACTTCACCGCCTACAATCCCGAGTTGCGGACCGTGTTCGGCTACGTCTGGAAGCGCGCCGACTTCCCCTGGCTAGGCATCTGGGAGGAGAACCATTCCCGCACGAGCGCCCCCTGGAACGGCGAGACCTTCGCACGCGGCATGGAGTTCGGCGTTTCTCCCTTCCCTGAGCCGCGGCGGGCGATGGTGGAGCGTGGTTCGCTGTTTGGTGAGCGCGGCTTTCGCTGGATCCCGGCCCGCTCGCGAGTGACGGTCGAGTACTGCCTGTTCGTTGCCGAGGCGGCTCAGCCGCTCGAGGCGCTGCAATGGTCACAGGGCCGGTTGCATGGGGAAGGTTTCGAGCTGCCGCTGTAGCTTTCTTTTTCGGGCCTATAGGCCCGCGAGCCGAAACCTGCCTAAGAGCAGGACGCCCCACTCAGAGCCACGGGCGTGAGCCCGCGCTGGGACAGGCAATCTTGTCTGTCCGGTGTAGAGACAGGCGCTCTCGCCTGTCGCCGCCGTTAGGCGGCCCCTCGCCGGTATAGCCGTCCAGGCCGGGGCTGGCGACGAATCTACGACGCATGCGCCGCCCGCTCGTCCCACCACGCTCGTGTCCCGATTCACAAAATACAGCGCAAGAAGGGCCTCCGCTTCACTGCGGCCGACAGGCGAGAGCGCCTGTTTGAATGTGTAGGGGTGGAGATGAGAAAGGGTTCTCCTGAGGGCTACAATGCCGAGACCGGTTTAGACGAACCGGCTCAGAAACCACAAACAGGAGAACCCAATGAGCGTCAATCACTATATCGGATTCGACGTCCACAAGAAAAGCATCAGCTACTGCGTCAAACGCGGCGACGGCCAGATCGTCGAGGAAGGCAAGCTGCCGGCGACGCGGGAAGTGTTGCGGCAGTGGGCCGAGCAGCGCGGCGAGCCGTGGCAAGCGGCGCTGGAGGCGACGCTGTTCAGCGGCTGGATCTACGATACGCTGCAGCCCTACGCCAGCCAACTACAGATGGGCCATCCGGCGATGATGCAGGCGATCGCCGCCTGCAAAAAGAAGACCGACCGGCTGGATGCGCGCAAAATTGCCGACCTGCTGCGCTGCGATCTGCTGCCGGCGTGCTATGTGGCGCCGGCCGAGATCCGCGAGTTGCGGCGGCTGTTGCGCTACCGCAATCTGGTGGTGCGGCAGGCGGTGCGGCAGAAGAACAAGATCGCCGGCTTGCTGATGGAAGTAGGCGCGAGCTACAACAAACGGCGGCTGTATGGCCGCAAATATTTCAGCGAGTTGCTCGAGACTCTGGAGGAAGTGCCGCCGTCGGTGAAGGATCTGCTGCGGTTGAGCCGGGGTGCGCTGCAGCTGTTCGAGGGGACGCAGCGGCAACTGCTGGCGCGGCTGCGCCACGATGCGCTGTTGGCCGAACGGGTGCGGCTGCTGCGGAGCATCCCGGCGGTGGGCGAAGTGACAGCGCTGACGTGGGCGCTGGAGGTGGGCGAGCCCGAACGATTCGCCTCGATTGCGCACGCGGTGAGCTATTGCGGATTGACGTCGGCGCTGCGATCATCCGGCGAGCGCCAGCAACGCACCCCGCTTTCCAAACAGCGCAACGCGCATCTGCAGACGGTACTGATCGAAGCGGCCAAGCTGGCGCCGCGCTGGAACGAGCCACTGGCGGCGGTGTACCAGCGCGAACTCGAGCGCGGGCATCGCAACCGGGCGACGCTGGTGGTGGCGCGCAAGTTGGTGGCGTATCTGCTGGCGGTGGACAAGTCGCGGCAGCCGTTTCACAGCCGCGGCCCACTGAGCGAGCCGGCGCCCAGCGGCCAGGCGGCGTAAGCCGCTCTGAGCTCACCAGCGGGAAAGGTTGTTTTCCTCGCCGAGCCGCCCGTCGTCGCGCCCGGCGTAGCAGAACGGTCCTCGCTGTCCAGGGTACGCTGCGCCGCGCCACAACACGGCGCGCCCTGGACAGCTGCGGGCCGTTCTGCAAAGCAAGACGCCGCGACGGGCGGCTCCGGCGGGAAAACAACCCCAGCCGACTGGTTGGGAAAACACAGCAACGTTTTGCCAGCGAACGAGCGGCCGGTCCTCGCCGGGTAGCGACTGCAACCGGGAGTTCCGACTCCCGTTTTGCCCCTGTGCCTGTTTCGAGGCCGGCCGCTTTGCTCTCACTCAATCTTCGAGGACGGCGTCGAGCTGTTCCCGCACATGGATGTCTGGTCCCGCTGACGCGTGGACCCGTTTGCGAACCGCTCGCTGGCAAACCGTGGCACCGACGATATCGCTTTCGGCGCCCCAGCAGAACCCTGTTCCGGCGTCCAGGGAAATCTCCGTTTTCCCTTGACATATTCCTATCATGGATGTCTCTACCTTCAGAAAGGTTCAAACCCAAGACACTCCCAGGCGCGCGCCACCGTTGACGATTGCCGCCTCCGCCGGGCCTCTCAACGCCGGCTCACGCCCGCGGCTCCGAGTGGCGCTTCCCCGAGCCGCTCGTACTCACCCCGAATCTCTCTCGCCGGCAGAGCCGCGGTAAACAGCTTGGTCTCGTCGAGCGCGCAGCCGAGGGCGTAGCCGTCGAACCACGAGGCGCGCGCGAACGTCGGGCCAACCTCTGATTGCGGGGTGAATACGTCCACGAAGAACGAACGGTCCGCCTCACCGTCGATGTAAAGGACCACCCTCTGGGAGAGTCCGTCGAAGCTCACCGCCAAGTGGTGCCAGGGGCCGATTTCGAGGCGCCGATCCGACAACACCCAGGTGGCAAACGAGGGCCTCCCCCACACTGACACAATGACGCGGCCGTCGCTGTTGATTCCGGCGAACCAGCCGCGGTAGTCGCCGTCGAAATCCGAGAACACGACGCCCCAGTCCAGCGGGTAGGAATCGAGCTCGATCCAGGTTGAAAAGGTAAAGCTCGCCGAAGCGAAGTCGGAGTCTGCCGGGACTTGCGCGAAGCCCGCCGGGGGACCAAAAGCGCGGGCGCTGCCTTGAACCCCAGGAACCGGCCGCGACCCCTCGCCCTGCACAATCGCATCGTGCCGGCCGAGGTCGTCAGCGAGAGCGGCGCCGGCCCCCGTCGCTGTGGCTTCAAACCGCCAGTAGGCCACCGGCTTCGCCAGCCCGTCGGCCGCCGGCGGCGAAAACGTACCTGCGTCGGCGCGCACGTCGGCCGCGGTCCACACCCGGGAATCGAGCAGCGTCTCGTCGATCACAAACGAGAGGTAGTAGCCGTCCCACCAAGAGGCCCGGCCGATCGTCAATGGCTGGGCGCCCCCCCCGGCGTCAGGCGCAAACCGCGCCGAATCATCCAGTTCTCCGTCGATGTAGAGAGCGGCTTCTCCGACCGGCCGATCGAGAGTGACCGTGATGGAGTGCCATTCGCCCACGGGGAGCACGCCTCGGGATACCAGCCAGAGCGCCTCGCCGGCGGGGCCCCGCACCATCAGCGCCACATTGCCCGAGCCCAGCACCCCCACAAACCAACCGGGTGCGGCGTCGTTTCCCAACGCCGCGGCGATGACTCCCAGCGTACCGGGATCGTCTTTGAGCTTGACCCAGGTGCGCAACGTGAGACGGGGCGGCGAAAAATCGACCGAAGAGGCAGCTTTGGCGTAGCCGGTCGCCCCGTCGAAGATGCGAGCGCTGCCGGCCACTCCCGGGGCAATGTCGCTGCCCGCGCCGGAGGTGGACGCGGCGTGCCCGTGCCCGGAACCATCCGCAAGCAGGATTCCCGGCCCCCGGCCCTGTTCCTCAAACGACCAAGTCGCCTCAGGCCCGGCGGCCGGCTCCACAAGGAGATCTACGACAATTGTCGTTATCCGTTCGGGACGATTGAGCTCATAGAAGCGAATCGCGCCGTGATAAAGCCCGGGGTCGAGGCCAAAAGCCGTGGCGGAAACCTGCACCTGCGACGCCCCGGCTCCCGATGCCGGCAACAGGCTCAGCCAAGGGGCCCCGGGGAGCACCGCGGCCGTCCAGACCAGCCCGGGGCCGTTGTCACCCTGCTGCGGGCCGCCCTGCGTCGAGCCCTCGTGTGTCGAGACCCTGACCGTTTGCGCGGCGGGCGTGGGCCCGCCGGCCACGCCGGAAAAATGCAGTGCGCCCGGGGACACCTCGATGCGGGCCGGTTCCGGACCGAGCCGCGAGACGCGGATGTTGTCGAGAAACCAGCCTTCGTGGTCGTTGTCCTTGCTGTCGAAAGTGTCGAACTCGAATTGCAGCCGGAGGTTCTGGCCGGCGAAGCGGCTGAGGTTAACCCGGTAGTGCGCGAAGCCGTCGCCGGGCGTCGGGTGGGCGATGTGGGTGAGGACCCGCCAGCTCGAGCCGCCATCGGTGCTGACCAGCACGCGCCCCGAATCCGCGTTGAGGTAGGGCCCGGAGGTTCCCGCGATGTCCATGGGGTGGTTGAATCCCTCGGTGCGCAGAAACTGGTCCCATTCGAGCAGAGCGCCGGAGGAATCGCCGAGGTCGAGGGGCGGCGAGGTCAGACTGCCGCGGTTGCGGCCGCCGGTGTCGTAGGTCGCGGTATCGTCACGGCCGTACCACCAGGAAAATCCGCCCGAGGCCGCCCGGCGGCTGCTGCGGTGCCATAGGCCGACGGGGGTCCAGGCCGTGGAGGCCGATTCGGCATCCTCCTGAAGCAGGACGGTACCCGGCGCCGGCGGCGCGCCGCCACAGGCCGCCGGCAGGTCGAAAGACTCGAAAACGCTCAACGCCGTGTCGTTGGCCTGGCCGCTTTGAACTGGGTTCAGCGCCGCCGAATAGCCAAAGCCGCGGGCTGCGAATACGGCCCACACGTCGCAATCGCCCGTACCGCCAGCGCCGGCGGCCTGGGCGGCTTGTAGGATCGCGTCGCGCGCATCGAGCATCGAAGGCCGCCGCGGCGTCAGCGACAGAGCGGCGGTGAGCACGCGCTCAAACTCGTCGCGGCCAAGTGTCTGGCGCACTTCCCACAGTACTGTCGCCCAGATCTCACCATCCTGGTGCACCTGCGGGAGCCCCAGCAGCAGGCCGCCCGAGTTCGCGATCACGGTGGTCCGCAAGGTGCCGAACATGCCGAAGGTGTAGGGGCTGTTGTCGTAGGCCACCGTGCGGATTCCCGTGGCGGGGTTGCGGCTGGCGTATTCACCCAGCACCGGGTCGCCGGTGAGCGAGGCGGCGTAGGCGTCGCTCCAGCCTTCCCCCATCGCCCCGCTCTGCCACAGGGACAGCCCATTTGCGCTCGCCGGGCCGCCGATCAGCCGCGTCGTAAGTCCATGAATATACTCGTGCGTCAGAATGTCGGCATCGAAGGCCGTGTCGCGCCGCAGGCCGCTGAACAACCCCAACTCCATGCGCGGCGCGATGCCGTCGGGTGTCGTTGTGAAGGTGGCGTTGTTGAGGACGGCTGGGTCCTGCAGGTCGAGGCGGACCGGGTCGCCGGCCTCACCGCCGCGGCCGAAGTTGTCGGCCTGAAAATTGCCCGCGGCCTCGTCGAAGCCCAGCCGGTAGAGCCAGTCGTGTAGGACGTTTGTCCAATAGAAGGCGTTGGCGAGCGCCGCGTTGCGGTCGGGCGCCGGGTCGTCGTCGCGGTCGAAGGCATCCTCGAAGGGGAACGCAAAGCGGTCTTGCGAGGCGACCGCCCGGGCGTCGCAGAGATTGTCGCCGTCGGCGTCGAGGCAGGCGTCGGCGTTGTTGCCCTCGGTCTGCTGGGCCCGGACCCAACAACGGCCGCTTTGGGATCCTGCGCGAAACTGCATCGGGTAAATATCCCCCGGGCAGTCGCCGTAGGATGCCGGCCAGCCTGCCCAAGGCTCGCTGCTTTGCGGGCCTCGCAGCGGGTTGGCGCGGTCAGGGGCTCGGAA
This sequence comes from Terriglobia bacterium, assembly GCA_963824095.1. GTDB lineage: Bacteria > Acidobacteriota > Terriglobia > Bryobacterales > UBA6623 > JBBDWJ01. Next base: position 1,643,116 of record CAWGNS010000008.1, read on the forward strand.
GACCAGGCCCGTGGGGCGTTCCCGACGGATCAGGCTGCGACTGTAGAGCAAACGCCCATCGGCGGCATCGAGAACCACCCAATAGGCGCCCGCGCCCCCGAGGTCGAGGTACATCTGCCAGGCCGGCAGCGCCGCGCCGGCCAGGGGGAACCAGGTGAGGCTGACGGTCGCCGGGGACTTCAGAGCCGGCGAGGCGAACAACGTCCGCCGCTGGGGCCCATCCTCTACGGATGTAGTAACGGCAGGAAGCGCATCTCCTCCGAGCAGGCTCTCCAGGGCCGCTTTGAGGGCCTGCCCCGCGGTCAGTCGGATATTGGCCTCGGATGGAGCGGCCGGGAGCGGCTGGGGCCGCGAAAAACGCCAGATACGTCCTTGATCGTCGAGGTGAACCCGCAGTTCGCTGTCGAAGAGCGGAATTCCCTGGTATTCCTGCTGGAAAGTCAGATGAGTCAGGCCTATCCGAGGACTACGTGAGCGGCCGATCAGCACCAGATCCGGCTCGGTCCCCGATGCGGCCGGAGAGTGCCGCCGCGGCCCGGGAACCCTACTCAGAAAGCGGCGGGCGATATCCTCGGGGTCGCCGGCCTGGGGAACGGTGAGAGGACCGGAAAGCGAGTAGACGTCGGTTCCTTGCGGAGCGGACTCGCCGGACGCGGCGCTCGCGGCGATGCCGGCCGCCAGCAGGCTTTGCCGGGACCCGTTGATCGCGAATGTCGTAGTTGGAGTAGTCGGGCTGGGGCGGGCGGCGAAGCTGGCCATGAGCCTGCGGCAGCCAGGATAAGCAGCAGCGCCACGAGCACGCCGCCGGACCGGCGGCGGGGGCGGCTGCGCAGGCGGTTGCGGGGCGGGGTTTCCGAACAGCCGTTCATTCGCTCGTCAGAAGGCGCTGCGCCTGGAGAACGGCGCCCGTGGGGCCGGTGTCCGCTTTCCCTGCCCGAATGTAATCGGCGGTCCGGAGTTCTCCCTGCATGGGGCAACTCGCCTAAGCTAGAAAATGTATGGCAACCCTAGCAATTCACGGCGGAAAACCTTTGCGCGAGCGGCCCTATCCGAGCTGGCCGCTCGCCGGAGCGCGCGAACAGGAGCTGTTGCAGGAGGTTCTGAACTCGACGGCCTGGGGCGGCAACAGCGAACTGGTGACGCGATTTGAGCAACTGTTCGCCTCGTTCCACAATTGCGACTACGGCATCGCGACGGCGAACGGCTCGGTGGCCCTCGAGGTGGCGCTGCAAGCGGCCGGAATCGTGGCGGGCGACGAGGTGATCGTGCCGGCGCACAGTTTTGTCGCGACGGCGTCGGCGGTCTCCCGGGTTGGCGCCGTCCCGGTTTTTGTCGATATCCTGCCCGACACCTACAATCTCGACTACCGCAAGATTGCGCCCGCGGTGAGCGCCAAGAGCAAGGCCCTGATCGTGGTTCACTTCGGGGGCGTGCTGGCCGACATGGACCGCATTCTCGATGTCGCCGACGGCAAGAGGCTGCTGGTGATCGAAGACGCCGCGCACGCCCACGGCGCCGAGTGGCATGGCCAGCGGGCCGGCAGCCTGGGGCTGGCGGGAACCTTCAGCTTTCAGAATTCAAAGGCGATGACGGCGGGCGAGGGCGGCATCGTGGTCACCAGCGACGAGGTCGTGGCCGAGCGGGCGCGCTCGCTGGTCAACTGCGGCCGGCGGGAGGGGCACGGCTGGTTCGAGCATTTCGAGTTGGCCACCAATTACCGACTAAGCGGCTTGCAGGCGGCGGTGTTGCTGGCGCAACTGGAGCGCCTGAGCGAGCAGGTGCGGCTCCGCGAGAACAACCTGAAGGTCTTGCAGGAAGGGCTCGCCGCGCCGGGCTTGTTCTTCCAGATCGTGCCGCAGGGGGCGAACATCCAGACGCTCTATCTGCTGTTGGGCCGGGTGGATGAGGACGTGTTCGGGATCGGGCGCGACGAGTTCGTGGCGGCGCTGGAGGCCGAGGGAATTCCCTGCCGGCCTTTCTACCCGCATCCGCTCTACGCCAACCCGATGTTTCGCGAGCTGCCGCATCGGGTCGAGCCCTGCCCGGTCGCCGAACGTGCCTGCAAAGACTCGTTTTGGCTGCCGCAACGGGTGCTGATGGGCGACGAAAAGGACACCCTCGATATCGCCGCCGCCATCGCCAAGATCTACGAAGTGGTCAAGCCCAAACCGAAGAATGGAGCGGCGCAGCGCCTGAATGGGCCGGCTAGGGAAAACGGGGCGGGGTAACGGTCCCCATCCCGTGAGGAGATCATGGCTGGGTATTTCGGGGGGACGCCGGCGTTCCGGGCTAGCTAGCGGCTCGCCGGGCTACCCATCATCCGTTACACGTTGCCGCGCTTGAGTTCCTCGGCGAAGTGGTCGCTCGCCCTCCAGGAGAGCGCCAGGATGGTGAGCGTGGGGTTTTTCTCGGTGGATGTGGGGAAGGCCGCGCCGTCCACGACGAAGACGTTCTTGACTTCGTGCATCTGGCAGTGGCCGTTGAGCGCGGAGCGTTTCGGATCGCGGCCCATGCGGCAGGTGCCGTGCTCGTGGATCGCCGCTCCGAAAAAGTCGATCGCGCCGCGCTGGTAGGGCAGCACTTCGGCTTTCATCTCATGCAGAATTTCTTCCACCGTATCGTAGGCGTCGGCGACGATCTTGTGTTCGTTGTCGCCGATGTCGTAGTCGATGCGCACAATCGGTAGGCCATAGCGGTCCTGCGGCGTCTTGTCGACACTGACCACGTTGGTCGCGCGCGGCAGCACTTCGGCGTAGGGATGAAACTGCAGCATGGCCGGATAGCGCCGCTTGACCGATTTCTTGAGGTCGAGCCCAAAGCCCTCGAGCTCTTTGGCATAGGCGAGATCGGTGTGGCAGCCGGTGTTCCAGAGCTGGATGCCGAAACCGCGCAGGTAGTCCTTCTTGCGGCCGGGCCGGTCGGCGCGCGGAATGTAGATGTGGGCGCCGCTGATGCCGTCGTCGTTGGTGGTGGCGCGGCCCATCAGCTCGGGCGCGAACGCCCGCACATGGAAGCGCACCTGGTCGCAAAGGTATTTGCCGATGACGCCCGAGGCGTTGCCGATGCCGTTGGGGTATTGCCTCGATTTCGAGTTGAGCAGAATGCGCGTGGAGTCGATGCACGAGGCGGCGACGATGACGCGCTTGGCCGGTACGGTGCGCTCGGCGCCGCTGTGGCGGTCGAAATACTGCACCCCCGACGCCAGGCCTTCGTCGTTGACGACAATACGGCCGACCACGGCGTTTTCGATGAGTTTCAGGTTGCCGGTTTTTTCGGCGAACGGAATGAGATGGTCGGCTGAATTGAAGAAACTGGCCGTATCGCAGCCTTTCCCGCAAGCGCCGCAATAGTGGCAGGCGGGAAACCCGCGATGGTCCTGCGTCATCACCGCGCGCCTTCCGCTGACAACTTTCACGCCGCGGCGAGTGGCGGCCTGGCGGATCAGCACCTCGCCGCAGCGCGGCCGCGGCGGCGGCATGTGGAATTTGCTGCCCGGCAGCCAGGGCTCGTTCGAATCGTCGCCGCAGACCCCGATCAGCTTATCGACGTTGTCGTAGTAGGGGGCGATGTCTTTGTAGCGGAAGGGCCAGTCGATTTCCCAACCGTCTTTGGCGGGCTCGTCGAAATTGAGGTCGGAGTAGCGCAGCGAGACGCGGCCCCAAATGTTGGTCTTGCCGCCGACGCCCCAGACGCGCCACCAGTCGTAAAAACGGCCCTTGGGCCACTCGAAGGGCTGCTCTTTGGTGTCGAGCACGAACTGCGGGGGATGCTCGCCGCGGCGCTCGCGCTCGCGGGCCTCCCAGGGCGAGACATGCGTCCAGAAATCGGCGCGGGAAAAACGCCCGCCGGCGTCGAGCAGCAGCACTTTGACGCCCTTGCGGGTGAGATTCCAGGCGGCCATGCCGCCGGCGGCGCCGCTGCCGATGATCACCACGTCGTGCTCGAAATCTTGCGGCATTAGGGATGCTCCTCGTCCTGGCAGCCGGGAAATTCCCGCAGGTAGGTGTTGCCCTGGTAGCCGAGCTCCTGGACGAGACCGATTTCAGTCGTGTAGTAGAAATCGATGGTCGTGTCCTTGAGCGCGCGGAAGAACTCGCCGCGCGGGCCGTCCGCCTGGCTGTATTCGGTGAGCAGTTGGACGCGGGCGCTTTCCTCCATGCCGTCGAAGCCCGCTTGTTCGAGCATCTCGAGCCCGGCCAGCAGAGCCGTGCGGGAGGCGCCGGCATCGGCCAGCGATTCGTCGATGAGGCGATCAACGCCCGCCGCGGCGGCGCCCGGCGTGTCCGACGGCGGCAGAATCATGTCGACCAGCGCAGTCAGCATCTTGTACTGCGCCGCGCTGAGATTCCGCGGCTGGTAGGGCTCTTGGGCCCGCAGGGGCAGCGGGGCCAGGGCGCTGGAGGCGGCCGTGGTCGCGGCAGTGGTGGCCGCGATCTGAACCAGCAGCTCGCGGCGAGTCGGTTGGTTGGTCATGGGGAGTCCGTTGATCCGTTGATCCGGTCACATTCTACTCGTTTATGGGGACGCCGGGTGGACCCGCTGCTAGCCGGAGCCGTCAGGTTCCTCGTTCGTGTTGCCTTCGGGCGCGGCCGCTGGGGCGCCTCCCCGAACGATCCTCCCGAACTGATTTCCCGAAACGTCGCCGTGCTGCCAGAAGCCGGCGTAGGAGTCGCGATAGAACAGCACCCGCGCGGTGAAGGTGCCCAGACCCGGGATGCTGGCGTCGGTAAGGCTCACGACCGGGGTGTCGCCGGCCCATAACAGCTTCACCGGCACCGGCACGGTGACATCGTGATCGCCGTATTGGATGCGCGCCTGAAACAGCCAGATGTCGCCGCCGACTTTGGAAACCGAGGCGATGGTGTATTTTTCGCGGCGCTCATGAGTTTCGTCACCGCGGTTGACGGTGAACGAGCCGTCGAGCACGACGTTGCTCATCGATGCGGCGAATTTCTTTTCCAGCGCCTCACGCTCGGCCTCGCCGGCGGTGGCGGGCGGACGAGAACAGGCGAGGCCGCCGAGACAGAAGGAACACAAACAGCCCCCGCCAGCGGCAGACGAAGCAGCGTATTCATGGGGAGCCCTCCAGGCCGGTCCCGCCGGCGCCCGTGGACCAGCGGCAAGCCGCACACTCAGCGGTTCGCGCCAGGCCGGCCGCGCGGCGGCGATTCGCCGGCTCGGGGCCGATCGTCCGTTTGGCGGCCCTGGAGGGGTGAACCGATCGGGCCCTACTCCAGCTCGTAGCGCACGGCTTTGCCGCCGGTCAGCTTGAGACCGCGCTTGCCGTTGAGAAAGGCGATGATCTCCTCGCCCAGCCAGTCCAGAGCATGGGGGGGCAGCAGCCCGGACTTGCGGAGTTCAGCCGTTGTCTTGAACCGTCCCCGCAGCAGGCGCACGTAGGCGTCGGAATCGATCAGGTAGCGCACCGGAACCTGGTGCTCGCCCGCCAGCAGACCGACGAAGCATTTCAGCACGGCCAGGGCCGGCGATTCCTCCGAGTCGGGCTCGATGCGGCGGGGCGGCTGGATGCGCTTTTCCGGCGGCACCGCGGCGCCGCGGCGGATTGCCTTCAGCAGGCTTTCGGCTCCGTAGTCACGCATCCGCGAGCCCAGGCCGCGAAAGTTCGACAACTCTTCCGGGGTAGCGGGCCGCGCCGAGGCGAGTTTCACCAGCACCTGATCCTCGGCAACCCAGCGGCGCGGCACGTTGGCCTTGCGGACGCGCTCCTCGCGCCAGCGCACCAGCTCGCGCAACACCGTGTATTCCATCGCGTCCAGGCGCCGCGAAAGGGCCATCTGCCGGGCCATCTCCTCGGGGTCGGGATTGTAGCGGGCCGGGTTGCTGAGCTCCTCGGAAAGCTTCAAGGCCCATTCGCGGCGGCCGCGCGTATCCAGGTCCGCCAGCAGGACTTCCGCCGCTTCGACGAGGTTGTCGACGTCGGCGAGGGCATAGGCGGCCATCGGCGCCGGCAGCGGCCGTTTGAGCCAGTCGGTGCGCGTGTGGCCTTTCGCCAGGCGAATGCTCAACAGTTTGCGCAGCAGAGTCGACAGGCCAACCTGATCGCCGTAGCCGGTGAGCGCCGCCGCCACGGCCGTGTCCAGCACCGGCGCGGCCACGATTTCGTAGCCGTTGAAGAGACACTCCTGATCCTGCTCGACCGCGTGCGCCACCTTGAGGATCTTGGGATCGGTAAATACTTTCAGCAACGGCTCGAGATCGCGCTTGGAGAGCTTCAGGGGGTCGACCAGCCAGGCCTGCTCGCGGTCGGCGACTTGAATCAGACCGAGTTGGGGGAAAAACGTACGTTCGCGCAGGAATTCGGTGTCGAAGGCGATCACCGGCTGTTGCGCCAGGCTTTCGGCGACCTTGGCCAGCTCCTTCGCGCTTTGAATCAGTTTTTCGTTCGCCGAAGCGCCCGCTCGTTCGGACGCCGGTGTGCGCTGCGACATTGGTGCTTCTTTCTTCGAACCAGGAAGCGGGTTTGGTCTCAGGCCGAACGCCGACACGAGCCTCTCGGTGGGTGTTGCCGGAGGGGGGCGGCAACCATTCCGAGTTCCCCCGCAGGTAAGAGTTCAGACCAGAGCTACGTATTGTACGCGATGCGGTAGGGGCCCCACGGGCCCGGCTCGGAAGCCGCGGCCCGGAACGCCCCGGCAGCGCGGCGCAGGCCCGGATGAGAATTCCGGATCGCGGCCCGGAGGCTGCCTGGCTGCTCCCCAAGCCCGTCTGAACGGCACGCCCAACCCCTTCAAATGGAACGCTTAAGCAGGTGTTCTTGGATGCGGTATGTACTTTTTCTCGCAATTTGGCTCGTTCTGGCCGGCTCATCCGGGAGATCCCTGGCGCAGCGTCCGGGCAGCGCAGGCGAATTCCAGTGCCTGGCCCGCACATTTCACATGGAGCCGGGCTAAGTCGTTCGATCTTCAGGGTACCGGCCCGGCGATTGATATAATCGGGCGCGCTGTCCGCTCGATTCCGGGCGGACGCCGTTGCTTCAAAATGCCTCGCGTTTCGTTTCCCGTTGCGCTTTGCCTGGCGGCCGTGCTGTGGCTGGGGGCGTGCGAGCAGGCCTCCGGACCATACCCCTCGCGCGAGATCAAGCTGATTGTGCAGGCCTCGCCGGGCGGGATTTCCGACACGGTTTCGCGGTTCATGGCGAGCTTGGCCGAGAAGGATCTGGGCGTCCCGGTGGTGTGCGAAAACAAACCGGGAGCCAGTGGCGCGCTGGCGTTCTCCTACGTCACGCGGCGGCCTCCCGATGGCTATACGATCGGGCACGCGCCGGTGGAGATCGCCATGGTGCGGGCGCTGGGCTACGCCGATATCGGCCCTCAGGACATGGGGCTGATCTGTCTGGTTTCAAAAACCCCGCCGGCGCTGGTGGTGCAGGCGGATTCGCCGTGGAAGACGCTCGACGACTTCGTGGCCGCAGCCCGCGCCAAGCCGGGGGATCTGATCTTGGCGAACTCCGGCATCGGCTCGATCTGGCACTTCAACACGCTGCTGCTGGAGCGCGCGGCGGGCATTCGCGTGACGCATCTGCCCTATCCGGGCAGCTCTTCGGCGATTGTCTCGCTGCTGGGCGGTCACGTCGACGGCCTGGTGGCGGGTGTGGGCGAGGTCGTGGCGAACGTGAATTCCGGGAGCCTGCGGGTGCTGGCGGTACTCGACGACACACGATCCGAGGTTTTCCCCGACACTCCAACGACGCACGAGTTGGGTTATGCGATCGGCACCCCCGCCTGGAGCGGTTTTTTCGGCCCCAAAGGGATGCCCGAGGATCGCCGTCGGCGGCTGGAGGAAGCCTTCCGCAAAGGGTTCGAGACCGAGGCCTGGGCGAAGCTCTGCGCCCAGCGCGGCATGGAGCCCGCGTTCCTCGATAGCGGCCAATTCCAGCAGTTCGCGATGCAGCAAGCCGGGTTTTTCGGCGCGGAAATCCCCAAGCTGATCGGCGGGCCGCAGCAGGCCCGGGCGCCGCTCGGCCTGCCCGGCGGCGCGAGCCCGCCTCATTTGCCGGCCCCGTGGTTCGCCGCTACAGGTGCTTTCGCAATTCGTCCTCGGCCGCTTTCACTTGCTTGGTGATATCCGAGAGAACCTCGCGGAACACGCCGACTTCCTGTTTGGCGATGTCCCACTGTTTTTCTTCCAGCGCCTCGCGAATTCCGGGAATCGTTTTGACGCCGTAGCCGGTGTAGAAGCCGGGTGCGTAGATCTGGTGGCGGTACCACTCGCGGCCGGGCAGACCCTCGGGCCGGCTCATGGCGCTTTCCACGTGCCGCAAAATGGCGTTGAGCCGGGTGAGATCGCCGTGCGGGCCGCCGCCGGAGAACGCTGCCTGGAACGCCTGTTCGTAACCCTGGGCCGCCTTAGTCAACTCGTCCATGGCGGGATGCAGCGGCGACAGGTCGATAAAGGCGGCCTCGGCGGAGTCCTTTTGCTGTTTCTCGCGCAGTTCGTCGAGCTCGCCGACATACTTCGCCAGCGTGTCGGCGAGGTCGGTGAACTCGAACGGCAACACGGCGGAGTCGGCCATGCGGGCCATCGCCATGGCATGCACCTGCGCCAGGGCCCGGCCGTAGACGAATTGCGGATCGCCGAAGCGGCGGTACCAGTCGTAGGAATCGTAGATGGAGTGATAGACGCCGCCGCCCTCGCCGCTGAAGGCGACATTGGTCGAAGCCACGGCCAGGTGATCGATAAAGACGGTGTAGTCGGAGCCCGAACCCAGAGCGCTGATGCGCAGGTCGGGCCGCGAATCGATCTCCTTCTTTTTCTTGTCGTCCTTCTCGTTGGCGAGACGCTCATCTTTGACGATCTGCCAAAGCGTCTTGCCGTTGAGCGGATCGACCGAATCGCGCGCCAGGTCGTTGATGAAACGCTCCAGCGTATGCGAGCCCGACATGCTGAGCGTGCCCTGACGGTTGGTATCGGTGTTGAAGTAGACCACGGCCTTGTCGCGCAGCTCGTCGGCATGTTTCTCGGCCCACTCGGTCGAGCCGATGAGCCCCCATTCCTCGGCGTCCCAACTGGCGAATACGATGGTGCGCTTGGGCTTCCAGCCTTGCTGGACCATCTCGCCGAGAGTACGGGCGGTCTCGAGCATCGCCGCATTGCCGCTCACCGGATCGTCGGCGCCATTCACCCAGGCATCGTGGTGGTTGCCATAGATGATCCATTCGTCGGGAAATTGCGAGCCGCGGATTTTCGCGATGACGTTCTCGCCCTTGGTGACATCCCAGTTGAAGGCGAGCTTGAGATGGACGACCGCCGGCCCGGGCCCGACGTGATAGGTGAGCGGCAGCGCGCCGCGCCATTCCTCGGGCGCCAGCGGGCCGCCCATGTTACGCAGCAGCGGTTTCGCGTCGCCGTAGGAAATCGGCAGCACCGGGATCTTCGGCAGGGTCTTGACCTCGGATAGCGGCAGCTTGCGGCCGCCCGGCTCCGAACCCCAGCCCGGCGTCAGAGGATCGCCCGGATAGACCGGCATATCCATGGTGCTGCCGCGCTGCACGCCGAATTCGGGGCGGTTCTGGCCCCGCGGGTAGACGTCGTCTCCGAAATAGCCGTCGTCTTTGGGATCGGAATAGATGATGCAGCCGATGGCGCCGTGCTCGGCGGCCACTTTCGGTTTGATGCCGCGCCAACCGCCGCCGTAGCGCGCCAGCACGATCTTTCCCTTGACGTCGATCTTCAGCTCGTCCAGCTTCTCGTAGTCGGCGGGCATGCCGTAGTTGACGTAGACGAGCTGCGCGGTGACGTCGCCGTCGGGCGAGTAGGCGTTGTAGGTGGGAAGCTGGCCGGCGTCGGAAGAGTCTTTGTCCTCGGGAATGGCGGGCTCCTTGAGCGTCGCGACGTAATGCTCGGGCTCGACCAGCTCGAGCAGGCGTTCTTTCGGGGTCGGCATCAGGCCGTCGAACTCCTCGATCTGCGCGTCGTATCCCCAGGAGCGGAACTTGGTGAGCGCATAGTGGGCGACGCGGCGGCCGGCCTCGGTGCCGGTATGATGGGGCTCCTCCGACATCAACCGGATGTACTCACGGATGTTGTCGGGCTGCGGAACCTTTTGGATTTTTGCTTCGAGTGAGCGCTCGGCGGCCGATTGCTCAGCCGTGAAGCCACGAATCGGCTTGCTGTCCGATTGGGCCAAGGCGGCGGAAATAAGGATCAGTATGAGAGCTGGCGCGCGGAAGGACTTCATGAAGAGGCATTCTACACAAGACCGGAACAAGGCATGCGGCCGGCCCGGCCGGGCGAGGCGCAAACGGGGAATTTACGGGCGATTCTCGCGAAAGCAGGCGGACATGACTCGACGCAGTGAAGATCCGGCGGCGGCGAAACTCAAACCGTGGCGCCGCCGCAGCTCGAGCCCGCGCCCGCCGTGCATCCGTAGCAATGCTGCCCGGTGACGATGCGCCGCGCGGCGAGCTTGCCCAGGGCAAAATCACGAATGTGGGCGGGCGAGCCGAACGACACGGGCAGATCGAGCATCTGGTTGAAATCGCAGTCGTAGAGCGTGCCGTCCCAACCGACCGACAACGTGTAGCGGCACATCACCCCGGCCGCCGCCGACGCGTTGTAGGACTGAATCAGCCGCTGCATGTAGCGGTCGTAATTGCCGCTGCGCAACAGAAATTCCAAGAACCGGCTGATCGGCATGTTGGTGATCGTGTAGAGCTGGTTGAACACCACGCCGTGGCGACGCTCGAGCTCGCGCTTGAAATCGAGCTCCAGACCTTTCTGGGAGGGCGGCAGGAAGGCCCCGGTGGGGTTGTACACCAGGTTCAACGCCAGCCCGGAGCCGGGCCGGCCGTAGCCGAGCGCGTTGAGCCGCCGCAGCGCCTCGATCGATTTTTCGAATACGCCGTCGCCGCGCTGGGCGTCGGTGTTCTCGCGCAGGAAATAGGGCAGGCTGGCGACGATTTCGACGCCGTGCCCGGCAAGAAATTCGGCGAGGTCGCGCTGCGAGGGCAGCAGCAGGACGCTGAGGTTGCAGCGGTCCATCACGTGGCGGCCAAGCCGCCTGGCTTCGGCGACCAGGTAGCGGAAGTTCGAATTCAGCTCGGGCGCGCCGCCGGTGATGTCGACGGTCGGGATCGCGGTTCGCGCCAGGGCCTCGATGCACAGCTCGGCGGTCGGGCGGGTCATGACTTCGCCGCGGTCGGGACCGGCGTCGACGTGGCAGTGATGGCAGGTCTGGTTGCAGAGCTTGCCGACGTTGATCTGTAAGACCTCGATGCCCGTTGCGCCCAGTGGAAACAGGCCCGAGGTTTCGAGCGAGTCGTCGAAAGCCTTGTGCCCCTCGCCCGAGCCGTTGAGCGTGACGTGGTTGAGCACGCGCAACTGTTCGCTGCTCGAAGCCAGGGGATGCTGTCGGCTGGAGAGGCTCGGCAAAGGATGTCCTTACATGCTGAGTTTCTTGGCGACGTTGCGCATCTGCAGCCCATGGACCAGGCTGGCGCCGCCGCGGATCGCCGAGGCCACGTGGACCGCTTCGGTCATCTGTTCCAGGTTGGAGCCCTTTTCGAGGCACTCCTGCGTGTAGGCGTCGATGCAGTAGGGGCATTGCACCGCGTGCGCCACACCCAGCGCGATCAGCGCCTTTTCGCGCTCGGTCAGCGCGCCTTCGGCAAACACGGCTCCGTACCAGGCCTGGAATTTCTCCCACAACCCGGTCGCGTTCTTGCCCATCTCGCCGAAACGGGGGAGGTCTTCATCGTGATAGTAGCCGGCCATCCGCGTTGTTTCTCCTGGGAACGTTCTCAGTCTAGCGCCGATCGTTCGAGAGCGGCGCGGCGAGCGAGAGACATGAGCTTCGGAGACTGTGGAGCTCCTGATCCCCATGGATCCTTTTTCTTGGGGAGGTAGAGACAGGCGCTCTCGCCTGTCGGCCGCAGCGAAGCTGAGGCCCTTGCCGGTCCCACGTTTTTGGCTCCGAAGCCGCCCGACGGCGGCGACAGGCGAGAGCGCCTGTCTCTACTTCCCCTCGCTTACATCAGGCTCATCGGGTCGACGTCGATCACCAGCGCCGTCGCCGGCCAGTTTTGGTCCAGCGCATAGTCGCGGGCCTTGCGAAGTACTTCGGCCAGAACGCGGCGGCTGGCGGCCTTCAGCAGAAACTGGTAGCGATAGTCGGTCTTGAGGCGCACCACCGGCGCCGCGGCCGGCCCCAACATCCGAATACCCTCGGGCAGCTCGCGCAGGTGCTGGCCGAGCTTGCCGCTCAGCGTCAGGGCTTCTTCGAGCTTCTTGCTGCGCACCAGCAGGCTCGCCATCGCCGTGAACGGCGGGTAGTGCATCATGCGGCGGAAGTGCAGCTCTTTGCGGTAGAAGCCCTCGTAGTCCTGCGCGGCGGCGAAGCGGATCGCGTAGTGGTCGGGATTGATGGTCTGCAGCAGCACTTGGCCGGGAAGATGGCCGCGGCCGGCGCGCCCCGCCACCTGGGTGAGCAGTTGGAACGACCGCTCGGCGGCCCGGAAATCGGGGATCCCCAGGCCGATGTCGGCCGAAACCACGCCCACGAAGGTGACGTTGGGGATGTCGTGGCCCTTGGCGATCATCTGCGTGCCGACGAGAATGTCGTAGCTCTTCTCGCGAAAAGCATTGAGCACGGTCTCGTAGTGATCGCGGCCGCGCACCGAGTCGCGGTCAAGCCGCGCGATGCGCGCCTTCGGAAAGCGCTGCCGCAGGGTGTCTTCGACCTTCTCGGCGCCGGTGCCCAGGAAATAGATGTACTCGCTTTCGCACTTGGGGCATTTGGAGGGTACCGGCTCGATGTAGCTGCAGTAGTGGCACAGCAGCTTGCGCTCGCTGCGGTGGTAGGTGAGGGTTAGCGAGCAGTCGCGGCATTCCATGCGGTGACCGCACTTGCGGCAGGCGACGATGGTCGAAAAGCCGCGGCGGTTGAGCAGGATCATAACCTGCTCGCCGTCGGCGAGGCGGCCTTTCACGGCCTCTTCGAACTGCCGCGAAAACAGGTCCTGGCGGCCGGTTTCGACAAACTCGGTGCGCATGTCGACGATGGTGACCTGCGGCATGGGGCGCTGCTCGATGCGCTCGGGCAACTGCAGCAGGCGGTATTTGTTGCGTTCGACGTTGTAGCGCGACTCGAGGCTGGGCGTCGCCGAACCGAGCACGACGGTCGCGCCGGCGCTGCGCGCGCGCACGATGGCGACGTTGCGGCCGTTGTAACGCGGCGTCTCGTCCTGCTTGTAACTGGACTCGTGCTCTTCGTCGACGATGATCAGTCCGAGGTTTTCGACCGGCGCGAATACGCCGGAGCGGGTTCCCACCACCACGCGCGCCTGGCCGTCTCGCACGCGCCGCCACTGCTCGGAGCGCTCCAGCCCCGTGAAGGCGCTGTGCAGAATCGCCACGGCGTTGCCAAAGCGGCCGAAAAAGTAGGAGGCCACGGCCGGCGTCAGCGCAATTTCGGGGACCAGCAGCAGCGAGCTCTTGCCGGCGTGCAAGCGCCTGCTCGATCGCGCGCAGGTAGACCTCGGTCTTGCCCGAGCCGGTCACCCCATGAAGCAGAAAGGTCTGAAACGCGTTGCTGCGCAGCGATTCGCCGATGGCGTCGAGAGCGGCCTGCTGCGCCAGGTTGAGCACGATGGCGTGGTCGCCGTTGGAAACCGCCGGATCTTTCGCCAGAACCCGGTGGATACGGACCGCCCCGGACTTGGCGAGCTTGCGCGCCACCGCCGCCACGTCCTTGCGTTCGATCTGCAGCGGCTCGACGTCGTGGGGGCCGGGGTGGCGTTCGAGAAACTCGACCAGCCAGCGCTCGCCGCGGGTCAGCTTCGCCGGCGCGGCAGCCAGGTCGACGGCCTCGACGATCAGACGTCCGCCGCGGGCCAGCAGCGGATCGCGGTCTTTGACGACCGTGTCGATGGTCAAAAAGCCCTTGCGCTGCAAGCTGCGCAGCGCGGTGGCCGAGTCGGGCAGCTTCTTGCGGAGGTATTTTTCGTTCAGCGGCCGCTTTTCGAGCGCCAGCAGAACCTTGACGAAGGGGTCGTCGGGGGTGGTGGAGTGCAGGAACTGGCGGGCGGCGTCGATGCCTTCCGGGGTCAGCGCGACGACTTTGCCGGAGTGTGTTTCGCCGCCCAGGGGCAGCATCGCCTTGAGCACCTCGCCCAGCGGCGCGCAGTAGTATTCGGCGATCCAGCGGCCCAGTTCGAGCAAATCGGGTGGCAGTGCGGGCTGCTCGTCGAGCAGACGCAGCACGTCGCGCGTCGGCTGCTGGGGCGTGCGGCTATGGCAAGCCAGCACCACGCCCGCCAGCTTGCGCGAGCCGAACGGCGCCAGTACGCGCGAGCCGGGCTTCACCCGGTGGCGCAGCGTTTCCGGCAGGGAATACGTGAACGGCTGATCGAGCGGGACGGGCAGCGCGACGTCGCAGAACGGTGAACCGGGGAGCGGCATCGACTCTCTCGATTCTAGCCTGCTCGCGGGGACACGCGGCCCGTGGGGACAGTCACCCCTAGCGGGAGATCTCCATCGGCCTAATGATCCGCGGGGGTGACTGTCCCCCTCGGCACCCTCGCACGCCCCCTCGGTTGCAATTGTCCCGCTCCCCACGCCGCAGCTGCGCCGGTTCGTTCCCCCGCTGCTAGAATATCGGCCATGAAAAAGTACATCTGGGCGGCGATTGCGGTGGGACTGCTGGGCGCGTTGGCGTGGTCGATGCGGCCCGCCCCCGAAGCCAAGGACGATCCGCTGCACATCACCAAAAGCAGCTCCGACGAACCGATCTTCCTGGTGCACCAGATCGGCCGCGATCACTCCGAAGGGATCGCCGTTCTCGACATGAACGGCGACGGCAAGCTGGACGTGACCAGCGGAGCCTACTGGTACGAGGCGCCCGGATGGATTCGTCACAAGTACCGCGAGGCCAAGCTCGAAGGGGAATTCGTGGTCGACTGCGGCGAATACGCGATCGACGTCGATGACGACGGCGACCTCGACATCGTCAGCGCCGGCTGGCAGGAAGACGGGATTTTCTGGTACGAGAATCCCGGCCAGATCGGGCCCCAGTGGGAGAAGCACATGATTACGTCGTCGAAGGCGACCGAGGGCATGTGGCGCGCGGATATCGATGGCGACGGCAAGGACGAGGTGGTGGCCGTGCACTATTCGCCCAGCGAGGTGTTCTACGTCAGCTTCGCGGGCGGCAAACCCGTCAAGCACCACGTCGGCGGCAAGGAAGGCGATGGCCATGGCGCGGGCGTGGGCGATATCGACGGCGACGGCAAGAACGACATCGTGACGGTGAAGGGCTGGTATCGCCAGATCGACGCCGCGCAGGACCAGTGGGAGTGGCACCCCGAGTTTCAGCTCGGCGAGGCCGGATTCGGCGTGCAGGTTTATGACGTCAACGGCGACGGCAAGAACGACATCATTCACGGCCGCGGCCACAGCTACGGCCTGTTCTGGCAGGAACAGACCGTCGAGAACGGCCAGCGCGCCTGGAAACAGCACCTGATCGACGGCACGTTCTCGCAGCTCCACAACGTCCGCCTGGCGGACCTCGACGGCGACGGCAAGCCCGAGCTACTGGTTGGCAAGCGTTACCGCGGCCACAACGGATCGGACCCGGGCGGCTACGAGCCGCTGGCGTTGTTCTACTACACCATCGACCAAAAGACCGCGACGTTCACGCGCTACCCGATCGCCTACAACTCGATGGCCGGCGCCGGAACGCAGTTCGTGGTGGTGGATTTCGACGGCGACGGCGACCCGGACCTGCTGACGGCCGGCAAAAGCGGGCAGTATTGGTTCGAAAACCTCACGGTCAACAAGGTGCCGCGCGAAGAGCGCGAGAAGGATCTGTTGTTGAACACCGACTGGCCGTATTCGGAGTAGCAGACCAGCGTGGAGTCACCTGGAATCCAGAAACGCAACGCAGCAAAGTAGCGAATCGCGAAAACAGAGCCGCCGGCGGAAGCCCGCGGGCCGAGGCGGCACGATCGTCGGGGAATGCGGCTCAAATGCCGAGGGCCGCAGCGCTTCGCCTCATGCTCCCTGCCGATTCGGCCCGCGGGCTTCCGCCGGCGGCTCTGTTTTCTGGGGTCCTGGGTTGGTGACCACCGGCGAAGATGTCGATGGGCGGGCTGCTTTCCGGGCTCGGCCTTCAAGGCACTCTAAGCTCAGTGCATCATCATGAACGGCAGGCACGAGAGGCCGAACAGGACCGTGCCCACCAGCGCCATCACGCAGAAGACCAGCGCCAAGACCGTGCCGACCACCGCGCCGGCGGTCTTCAACACCGCCGTGATCAGCCAGAAGAACAGGTAGGCCATTCCGCCCAGTAGCGCCAGCGGCAGCACGAACGCCAGCAACCCGCCGAGGAAAATCATTTCGAACATGGGCCCACCTCCTTGAGGAATCCCCGCCGATACATACGAGGCCTCGCTCGAAAGGTTCCGGAATTTTAGAGTGGGCTGGGAGGGGGAGAATCGGTCGGTCCAGGGGCGGACCTGCCGGCCGGGGTGCCGCCGATGGGTTTCCCAGGCGATCTCGAAATCCGAGGGCTGCGTTGCCGTTGGGGTGAAGGTCAGCGGCCGTTGAGCACGCCCCGCTCGCGCCGTTTTTCGCGCAGCCGCTCTTCGATATTGGCGATCAGCTTATCGCAGCGCTCGGGCAGGCCCGAGGCGGCGACCCCCAGCGATTGCAGGTTCTGCTGCGCCGCGTAGGCGAATTTGCGGGCTTCGGCGAGCCGGTCGACGTCGCGCAAGGCGATGGCCACGTTGAAGCGCGTCTGGGCGGCTCCGTAGGTGTTGCCGTGCAGCTCGTCGCAGCGGATCGCCTCGCGGTAGTGCGGCAGGGCGCGGTCGATGTCTCCCAGCGAATAGGAAACGTGGCCGAGCTGTTGGTTGTGGGCGGCCAGCTTGCCCCAATCGCCGGGCAGATCGTGTTCGAGCGCAAGCTGATAGTACTGGCGGGCCGTGCTGAGGTGACGACGCAACTCGGTCTCGGGGGAGTTGCCTTTGCGGGCCTCGTTGAATCGCTCCCAGGCGACACGCCCCAGCGCGGCCAGGCATTCGGCCTTGGCGGCGGGCTCGTCGTCGTGAATCAGCTCCAGGCTGCGTTTGAGCCAGCGCTCGGCCTGCGCCAGGTTGCGCACCGCTGGCGTCTCGGTATAGGCGGCGCCCAGCTCGAAAGCCCACATCGACGCCTGTTGTTTCTCGCCCAGGCGCTCGCGCAGCTCGACGGCCTCTTCCTCGACCTTGATGGCCGGGGTGCCGCCGTCGCGCAGAATCTCGCTGAGGTGGTACAGCGATTCGGCCAGCGTGCGGACCTTCACCGCTCTGGCGGCATCGGGCTCGAGGCCGGCAATCTCCAGGAAGGGCCCGGCCTGGCGGCGGTCCCACTCGACGCACAGTCGCTGCAATTGCTCGGCGCGCGGCAGGCGGTCGCTCTGGCGCGAAATCTTGACTCCCTGCTCGGTGATCGTTCTCCAGAGCCGCTCGCGGCCGGGCTTGGCCTGCTCGCTGTGGCCGGCGGAAAGCGCGCGCAGCCCCTCGACTAGGTCTTCCCACTCGCCCAGGCGGCCGCCGGCTTCGTAGAGCGCACCCAATCCTTCGGCGATGCCCGCAACCGGGTCCCACCACTGCTGACCGCCGGCCAGGCGGCAGGCGTGGCGCAGGTTGGGCTCTTGGGAGGCAAGCTCGGCGACGGCCTTGGGGGCCCCTTCGCGCGCGTCGCGAGAGCGTTCAGAGCCATAGCGGCTGAGCGCCTGCACGTAAGCGAACATGGCGCGCTGGTTAGGACCCATCTCGGGCGGCGTGGGCAGGCCGAACGGCGTCAGGCTGCCGTGCTCGCCGAGGCCCGCCAGGGCTCCTACGACGGCTCCGGCCGGGCCGCGCGGCGCGATTGGTTCGGCTTTGGAATCGTCGGTGGAATGCGCCCGCGCGCCGGCGGCCACCGCGGCGGCGCGATCGGCCATCTGATTCCACATGCGCGCCTTCTTCCCGGCGGGAAAACATGCGCCGAACAGTTGGGCGGAAGCTCGGTCCATCGCGGGGTGAATCGCATAGGCGCCGTCGCCGGCGCGCCGCAGCAGGCCATAGGCCGCCGCCCGCTCGAGCACCGCTGCCGGGGGAATCTTGGGAAACGCGCAGGGCTGGCGGCGCGCGGCGGGGGAAGGCTCCAGGGGCTCCCAGACCTCGCGCTGCTCGCCCATGTTTTCCAACAGCCCGACATCGACGGTGCCGCGGAACAGGTGCAACAACGCCAACAGCGGCCGTTCCTCTTCGTTGAAGGCCTCGCGCAACACGTAGTTCAGCGCGGCGGCGACGTGAGCCGGCCGGCCTGGCCGCGCCACGGCGCCCGGCACAGCCACGATCGGCGAAGTGGTAGCCGGCACAGCGGCAGCCGCAGCAGCGGCGGGCGCCGCCGCCACCTGCCGGGCGAATTCCTCGATCTGGGGACCCGAGCGCAGTCCGGTTCGCAGGGATTCCGACACCAGCGCCAGCAAGGCAAGCGGATTTCCCGCCGCGAAATCGAGCAGCGGGCGCCAACTATCGATTTCGGGCGGCCAGCAGCCCTGCTTCTCGACCAGCGCGCGGGTGAGCTGCAGCGTTTCCCACAACGGCAGCGGGCCGAGTTGGATGCGAACCGCCAGCGAGCCGAGCCATTCGTCTTCGCTCGAGCGCGAGGTCAGCAGAAACTTGGCCTGCGAGTCTCCGGCCTCGCGGAGGAACGCGGCCAGGTCGGCGCGCTCGTCTTGGGTCCACTCCGCGGAGCTATCGCCGGCGCTGCCGCTGATGGCGTCGACCGAATCCCAGATCCACAGCACCGGAATCTGCTCAAGCACGTGCAAGGCGGCCTGTCGGCGTTCCTGGTACGACATCGCCTGCCAGCGGTACCCGGCCGCTTTGAGCGAACGCCGGAACACCCCGCCCAACTGATCGAGCACTGCGCGCAGCGGCCTGTGGTGCTCAAACGAGGTGTAGAGCACCGGCCCCTCCACGCCGGCCGTGGCGGCGTACCAGCGGGCGAACTCGGCGGCGCTGGCGGTCTTGCCGGAGCCTTCCTCGCCGTGGAGCAGCGCCACGGGATTCGTGGCGAGGGCGCGTTCGAGGGCCAGAATCGTTTCGTCGCGGCCGAGGAACCCGACCGCGGGACGAGGCGGCAGGGCAGGGTCAAGCAAGTCCTCCCCAAGACCGGCCCCGGGCGCCAGATTCGTCTCGGGGTTGGGGGCGGGCCGCTCTTCCTCCTCGGCCGGGTCCGGAGCCAGCGGTGGCCTGCGTACCAGGGACAACGCGCGGCTTTCATGGACAATCGCGGCGGGCCAGTCCTCGCGCCTCACCGGGCCGTAGCTGATCTGCAGCCGGGCCTCTTCCCGCATGCGCCGGCGCGCCACCGTCGCGGCTTCGGAAACGGTAGAGCCTTGCGCCAGCGCGAGATAGATCTGCTCGAGCCAGCGCGACGAGGCGACCGGGCCGAGATGGTAGGGGATCTGCGCCACGCCGTTGACGCCTTGCTCCAGGACGTCGCGGGCCACCGAGTCGAACGCCAGGGCCAGGGTCCGGCGGACGTTGATACCCTCGGTCACGGCGGCTTCTTTCGTCCGCGAGGGCTGGCAGGCGTTGAGCACCAGCAGGGGAACGCGCGATTCCGCCAGCAGCTCACCCATCGAGGCGCCGTCGACGAGTTGCACGGTCTGCTCGCGGGTCGGATAGTCGAACACCAGGTAGCCGTGCAGCCCCGCTAGGGTTCGCGTCAGCGGCAGCCGGCCGGCGCCCTGGGGAAGCTCGGGGGGGATGCCGTCGCGCTCGATGTCGGCCAGAATGGCGTGCCCGTCGAAGTGCAGCACGTGGTAGGGCTCGCCGAGCGCCTCGGCCTCCAGCAGAACGCTGGTGAGCTGGCCGAAGGTCGGCGGGCGCAGTACGTCGAGAACCAGCGACGTTCGCGGCTGGCTGCCTAGGCTCGTCACCAACAGGCGCGCGGCCGAGCGAAACGGCGGGTCGGCCGGCCCCGGCGGCTGGCAGATCACCATCAGAATACGCAGCGGCGCCGCCGTCGGCCCAGGCTCGCCGATTCCGGGAAGTTCCGTCTGGGGAAGTCCAGGGGCCGAGGAGTCCGGCGGGCGGCCGGTGGGGGGGAGAGCACCGGCCTGCGGACCCAGCCGTCGCGCGAAGGCGGCGGCGTGAGTCGAAAGCACCACGCCCGTGAGCGGGTCTCGTAGCAACTCCCAAGGAATCGTGGCCGAGGAGGAGTCGCCCGAAACCGCGATCTCGATGCGCGTCTCGGCCAGCCGCGGCGCGACTTCGCTCCAGATCTGCTGCGTCTCGCTGTCGCGAAACACGCGCTGGAAGAGCCGCTCGCCCACCTTCTGGAGCTGTTTTTCGACGTCCGTCGCCAGATGGCGCGCGTTGCGGTTGGGGTGTTCTAGAAAATCCTCCCAATACCAGCGCAGGCTGTCCTGCTCTTTAAGGCCGAGCGAAAAGTCCAGGTGTGAAGAAGCGACTCGCCGATCCGAGCTGCCGCTCGAAAAGCAAATATCGATACGTCGCCCCTCGCCCTGGGCGATGTGGAGCGTGGGGGTCACAGGTTCAACTTAGTACAGATAGTACGCTCGGGGTAATCGGGTTTTCGCCTCACAGTTGAATCCGCATGCTTAGCTAGGTTGAGCACCTGAGCAGCGTACTATGCAGGCCGGGGCTAGGGGCCGAAAGCCCAAGAAATGTCTGCGTTTTTAGCCCATCTGGACGGGCACCTGAGCCGCTTTGAACCGGGCGCCACTAGGGAAAGCTACTGAGCCCAAGTACCGGCCAATTTCCCGGCAGTGCAGGCTCCCCGCGGCAGGGCTCGAAGAGGCCCCGGGCAAGAATTTGGCCGTTCGGAAGGTAGAGACAGGCGCTCTCGCCTGTCGGCCACAGCGAAGCGGAGGCGCCTCCCGGTCCTGCGGGATGACTCCGGACATAGACTTCGTTCGGCACACAGTCGCGGCAGAACCGGGCGACGGGCACACGCGTTGTAGATTCGGCACCGGCTCCAGGCCGGATGGCTGCACGGCCAAGAGCCGCCTGACGGCGGCGACAGGCGAGAGCACCTGTCTTTACACAGGACAGACAAGATTGTCTGTCCCACGTCAAGGGCGAGGGGGACAGTCACCTGCTCGAATGTCTCGCGCAACTTCCCCAACAATTGCAGGACGGGTGACTGTCCCCGTCCGGCGGCAGGCCCGCCTAAGACGGCGCCGTCGGCTGGCGGGCGAGAAACTCCTGAATGCGCTCGGCCTGCGACCGATGCACCACCACGGCCAACTCCTCCAGGCTGGTTTGCCGCAGTTGCTCCAAACTCCCAAAGGTCTTGAGCAGCTTGCGCGCTGTCTTCTCGCCGATCCCCGGAATCTCGAGTAAGGCCGTCGTCAACTGGCGCGCCCCGCGGCGCTGGCGGTGGAACGTCACAGCGAAGCGGTGGGCCTCGTCGCGAATGAGCTGCACCAGGTGCAGCAGCGGCGAAAAACGGTCCAGTTGGACCGGGTCATCCTCCTGCCCGAGCACGAAAATCGTCTCTTCCCGCTTGGCGATCGCGGCCAGCGGCTGGTTGATGATCCCCAGTTCCTCCAGCGCCGCCGCGGCCGAGTGCAGTTGACCGATGCCGCCGTCGATCAGCACCAGCCCCGGCATCGGCTGCTTCTCTTCCTGCAGCCGGCGGTAGCGCCGCGACACCGTTTCGCGCATCGAGGCGAAATCATCCACGCCGTCGACGCTGCGGATGATGAACTTGCGGTAGTCGGACTTCTTCATCTTGCCGTTCTCCCACACCACCATCGAGGCCACCGTGTCGCTGCCTTGAATGTGGGAGATGTCGAAACACTCGATGCGGTCGAGCGATTCGGGCAGGTTGAGCGCGTCGGTCAATGCGTCCATCACCTGTTTCGACGAGGGCTTGCGGACCCGAAAACGCTGCTCGAAAGCGTGACGCGCGTTCTGCACCACCAGGTCGAGCATCGCTTTTTTCGAGCCGCGCTGCGGGATGCCGATCTCGACCTTGCGGCCGCGCTTTTCGGTGAGGAATTCTTCCAGCAGGGCCTGGTCTTCGAACTCCACCGGCACGTGAATCAACGACGGCACGTATTCGCGGTCGAGGTAGATCTGCTTGACCAGCGACGCGAGAAATTCGGCGGGCTCGAAGCGATGCAGGTCTTCCCAATAGAACTCGCGGCGATCGACGACTCTGCCGTTACGCACGTGGAAGAGATTGGCGGCGACCAGCGGCGGCTCCGCGTAATAGCCGTAAATATCGACGTCGCGCCCCTCGGCGGCGGCGACGCGCTGCCGCTCGTGCATCTCTTCGACGGTCGAGATGAGGTCGCGCATGGCGGCCGCCTGCTCGAATTCCATGCGCTCGGAGGCGGCCTGCATGCGCGCGCGCAGGTCCTTGAGCAGCTCGCTCTGGCGGCCGTCGAGGAACTTGCGAACGTCCTGCACGGCGGCCTGGTAGGTCTCGTCGGTTGTCAGACCCTCGACGCAAGGGCCCCAGCAGCGGTGGATGTGATACTCCAGGCACGGCCGCGGGTGAAAACGCGTCAAATCGACCCGGCAGGAAGGAATCTTGAAATAGCGGTGAATGAAGTTCACCAGCCGGTACGCCAGGTTGGCCGGAAAGTAGGGTCCGAAATAGGTCGAACCGTCTTTCTTGAGCCGGCGCGTGACATAGACGCGCGGATAGCGCTCATGGGTCAGCTTGATGTAGGGGTAGGTCTTATCGTCGCGCAGCAGAACGTTGAAGCGCGGTTGGCGCTGCTTGATGAGGTTATTTTCGAGCGCCAACGCTTCTTTTTCGTTGGCGACGGCGATGTACTCGATGTCGCGCGCTTCCGAGAGCAGGCTGCCGGTTTTGGCGTCGGCGAGTTTCTCTTCGAGGAAATAGCTGCGTACGCGGTCGCGCAGGCTTTTGGCCTTGCCGACATAGATGACGCGCCCAGCGGCGTCCTTGTAGAGATAGACGCCGGGCGAGGCAGGCAGCGACGAGGCCCGCTCTTTGAGCTGTTCCCAATGCGATGGGTAGGGCATGCGGCGTGGGTTCCGGGGCTATTTCTATTATCGGGGGCCGGGGAACGTTTCGCTCGGGAAGGGCCTTCGCGTAGCGAACAGATGTGCATGGCCGGCCGGACCCACCCCCGTTTCCGATTTGTGCTTCCTTTTTCGTTGAACTTGCGCCGGGGGAATCTCGTATCCAGAAGGCGGAACCACAATGAGCGGGCATTTCGGCCCGCTTTCCCACGCCCGGATCGGGGGCTGGGCTTCAAGGGAGGAATCATGAAACGACGAATCTTGACCGGCGCCAGTCTGGCCCTGGCGCTGCTTTTCACCACGGCCGCCGCCTGGGCGCAGGCCGAGCCGTGGATTCACGTCCGGGTCACCGAGCACGCCAGGGACGGCAGCAAGGTCAGCGTCAACGTGCCGCTTTCCTTGGCGCAGGTCGCCCTTGAGATGGCACCCAAGGACGTGCTCGAAAAGGGCCGCCTGAAGTTGAGGGACAAGGATATCTCAATCGCCGACCTCCGCCGGCTCTGGACGCAACTCAAAGCCTCGGGCGACGCCGAATTCGTAACCGTCGAAAGCAACGATAAAGGCGAGACCGTGCACGTCGCGCGCGAAGGCGACCATCTGCGGATCGATGTCCGCGACAAGTCGAAGGATAACGAGGCGGTCCAAATCCGGATGCCGCTTGCCGTAGTGGATGCACTGCTCAGCGGCGAGGGCGAGAGCATGAACGTAAGCGCGGCTATCGCTCAATTGAAGGGGCAGCGCGGTGAGATCGTGAGCGTCGAGGGCTCCGACAACCAGGTGCGGATCTGGATCGACGAGAGCAGGAGCTGAGCCGCCATGAAAGTGCTGTTAGCCGGGCTGGCCGCGGTCCCGGTGGCGCTGGGCCTGTTGCTCTACGCCACGGGCCTGGCGATCGTCGACGTTCGTGAGGGAGGGCCCCACGGCACGCGTCTGATCGTCCCGGTCCCGCTGGCGCTCGCCAACGCGGGACTGCTGTTCGTCGACCGGGAACACCAGCGCATCGACTGTCCCGAGTTCGCCCCCTACCAGCCGGCGGCCGCGCGGCTGGCCGGCGAGCTGCGGCACGCGCCGGACGCGCGATTCGTCGAGGTAGAAAGCCCCAACGAGCATGTCACCATCGACAAAGCCGGCGATGTGCTCGTTGTCCAAGTGCACGACGGCGATGACGATGTGCGGGTGAAGGTCCCGATCGCGGGTCTCGAGAAGTTGATCGAAAGCTACGACGGAAAATCCTTCCGGGCGGCCGATGCGCTCGCCGCGATCCGCAAAGGGCCGGCCGGGGAAGTCGTGAACGTACACGACGGCGACGATCACGTACGCGTTTGGATCTGGTAGGCCGCGGCGGGCGAGCCTGATCGGGCGAAGGAATCGGATTCTGTCGTTTACGTGGCGCGGGCCTCCGGCCGGCAGAGTCGGCCTTGGATCGACATTTTCGAAACCGGCGGGGCCGCGTCAGCTAGCGGGTCGACATATTCTCGGATATTTGCCGGTGTCGGTCGGCCTGTGAAGAGAGCGTCGACCCGAAGTCGAAGCCGCCGGCTTGAGGCCTGCGCCACGGCGCGCCAAGCCCGCCTAAGCTGACCCACCAGAGGCTACCGGGTTCCGCCGTCACGACCTTCCTCGCACCCTTCCGGTGTATCATCGTAGATTGCCAGCCTGCTGGTTTCCTGTTTTCTTTTGCTTCCCGGGGATCCTTCCACATTGTAGCGGGAGAGCGGGCGTTTGCGGCCCGCCGCCCACTCCCGGCTTCCGCCCATGAATCCACCACAGCCGACCCCGACTTCGCCGTCTTCCGGTCTTGCGGCGTGGCTCGACCGGCCGGGCGTGGCCTTGGGATTGTTCCTGCTGCTCACCCTGGCGATGACCTGGCCACTGGTTGTCGAGTTCACCTCCGCGTTGCCGGCCGGCTCGGGCGACGTTCGCCAGAATTTTTGGAATTTCTGGTGGTGGAAGAAGTGCCTTCTCGACCTCCACCAGCACCCCTACTGGACCCAATATCTGTTCTTCCCTACGGGCGTAAGCCTGATTTTCTACACGCATTCCTCGTTCAACATGCTGCTGGCGCTGCCGGTCACCGTGCTGCTGGGGCCGGGCGCCGCCTACAATTTCTGCGTTCTGTTCGCCCTGACTCTGTCCGGCTGGGGGGCTTACCTGTTGGTACGCGAGCTGACCGGCGACGCCCGCGCCGGGATCCTGGCCGGGCTCGTGTTCACCTACTTTCCGCAGCACGTCGAGCAGACGCTTGAGCACCTCAACCTGTTTTCGATCGAGTTCCTTCCGCTGGCACTGCTCTATTTCCTGCGGGTCAGCCGCCAGGGCGGCCGCAAGAATGTCGTCCTGCTCGGTGTTTTCGTCGGCTTCAACACGCTTTGCAGTTGGCATCTCGGACTGAAGCTGCTGCTAACCCTGCTGCCGCTGGGGGTTTGGGAACTGTCGCGGCGGGCCCGTCCCTTGAAAGGATTGCTGCGCGACTGGGTGGTTGCCGGCCTGTTGGCCACGGTGATTGTGCTGCCAGCGGTCACTCCGTTGATTGTGGAAGCCTCCGCCGCCGAGGAGCCCTACTACCGCAAGCCCGACACCGACCGCGGCATCGACCCCGTGTATCTGCTGATTCCGCCTTTTGCGAATCCGTTTTGGGGGCGGCTGGTCGCCGACGCCTATGTGGATCGCGCCTACCAGGCGGCCGGATTCATGTGCTATCTCGGTTTCGTCCCGCTGGGCCTGGGTGCGCTGGCGTTGGTACGCCGCAAACAAGGCGGCGGCGGTCGCGTCCGCGGCGCCCCGGGAGCGGGTTACTGGGCCTGGTTCGGGCTCGCCACCCTGGTCCTTGCTATCGGCTCGCATCCGTTCTGGAACGGGCGCCTCTACGAAAACATCACGCTTCCGTTTGCCTGGCTGCAGCGCGTGCCCGTGCTCGACCTGATGAACGTGGCTAACCGTTTCCTGATTCTCACCAGCCTGGCATTGAGCATTCTGGCGGCGATCGGCTGGACGCGGCTTCGCAAGCAGACCGACAGCCGCTTTCTGGTGCTGGCCGGGCTCGTGCTCGTCGAGTACCTGTGGCTGCCGTTTCCGATGCGCGCCACGGGCATCTCGCCCATCTATCGGCAGATGAAAACGTCGGCCCACCAGGGCGCGATTCTCGACATTCCGTTCAACCAGCGCAGCCGCAGCGCCGACGACATGATGGCGCAGACCGTCCACGAACGCCCCATCGGCGGCGGCTATCACTCGACCTATCCGCCCGGGCCGCAGCGCTTTATCGAACAGGACCCGATGCTGTCGCAACTGGCCGGTGTGCCAAAGCTGGTACGGCCGATCGACCGCGATCACCTGCTGAAGCTGGGCTTCGACACCGTGGTGCTGCACAAGTACCGCCGCGAGAGTTACCGCCTGAAGCTGCTGGAGACGGTGAAACCCACCGACATCATGGGCTACAAGTTCGCCTCGGTGAGCGGCGGGATTCCGGACGAGACGATGGACCAGATTCGCGGCGAGTTGACCGCGTTGTGCGGCCCGCCCGAGTTCGAAGACGAGTCGATCGCCGTGTTTGATTTGACCAGGCGGCCGCCCCCGTAGCGCAGGGCTGGTCTTTCCAGACCTGCGGCTTCTCCGATTGCGGCGGTCAGGCGACGCCGGCTGGCACGGCCTGTTCGAAGATTAGAGCGCCATTGCTGCGGGCCTTACGAAAAGCCGCAGGTCTGCAAAAACACCAGCCCTGCGCGACGGGCGCCTGCCGGGCATGCTGGATGTCTTCATTCGCCGCCCGTGGTGAGCCGTGGTTCCTTCACGGGGAGCAACAGCAACAGTCCCATCAAAAAAAACGCCAAAACGCTCGCCATGCCGGCGCGCTGACTGTGGAACGTTTCGGTCACCGCGCCCAGCAGCAGCGGCCCCAGGAACGTCGTCGCCTTGCCGGAGAGAGCGAACAGCCCGAACATCTCGGCCTGCAAATCCTTCGGCGCCAGCCGTGCCATCAGCGAGCGGCTCGCCGCCTGCGCCGGCCCCACGAAAATGCCGAGCGCCGTCCCGAACACCCAGAACGTCTGCTTCGACTCGGCCAGCACGCCGACGGCGCCCAGCGCGATCAGGCACACCAACGCGATCACAATGGTCGGCTTCGAGCCCGCCCGGTCGTCGACCCAGGCAAACAGGGCCGAGCCGATGCCGGCGGTAACGTTGAGCGCGATGCCGAACCAGATCACCTCGCTGAAATCCATCCCGAACGTGCCGGCCGCGTAGATGCCGCCGAACGCAAACAGCGTCACCAAGCCGTCGGCGTAGATCATGTGCGCCAGCAGGAAGCGGACCAGATTCCCGTGCCGCCGCAGGTGAGACAGCGTGGACCCGAGGGTTCGCAGGCCCTCGCGCACGGCGGCGCGCGCCGCCAGGCCCATCGAGGGGCGGTCGGCCGTCCACAGAAACAGCGGTAGCGAAAACAGCGCGTACCAGATGCCGACCAGCACGCTTGTCGCGCGGATGTGCTCGGAGCTTGGCCGGTCGAGGCCGAACGGCGGTTGCGGAGCCTGCACGAACACGAGCA
Source organism: Terriglobia bacterium (assembly GCA_963824095.1). Taxonomy (GTDB): domain Bacteria; phylum Acidobacteriota; class Terriglobia; order Bryobacterales; family UBA6623; genus JBBDWJ01. The sequence goes on from CAWGNS010000008.1 coordinate 1,670,680, forward strand.
GCGCAATCACCAGGCAAAGCAGTCCGCCGACGTAGCCCAGCCCCCAACCCCAGCCCGAAACGCGCCCCAGGTAGTCCTCGGAAACGATGTCGGGCAGCATCGCGTTGTAGAACACCGTTGCGAACTCGAAGCCCAGCGTTGCCAATCCGAACAACAGCAGCGCCCATCGTGTGTAGCTGGGGGAAGGAGCGATAAACCAAAGCAGACTGGTCGCCCCGACGCAGAGCAGCGTGAAGACGGCCAGCCAGGGCTTGCGCCGCCCACCGCGATCGCCCACGGCCCCGAAAACCGGGCTGAGAAGCGCAATGATCAGGCCGCAAAGACCGAGTGTATGCCCCCACTGGACCGTGCCGACCGTCGGCGACTCCGCCACTGCCTCCGTGAAGTAGGTAGCGAAGACGAACGTGGTGACCACGCTCGAAAACGCCGAGTTGGCCCAATCGTACAGACACCACGAGAACACGCCCAGGCGGTCGGCGCGCGGAGATGCCGGTTGGGGCAAGCCTGTGGCGGCAACGATTTCGTGGGACAGAAGAAACGCCTCCCGATGCAGCGCGTTCCCAAAGAGTACAACGTTTCCAAATTCCGAATGCCCAGCATGGACCGGCCGACGCTGGGAACGTTCCCAAAGCAAGATTTACCTGTCCCAACGTTGTCGGGTACGAAAGCGTCCACTCTTCTCGGTGTTTCTTATAATCAAAGTCATCATTTTTTTCGATTGGACATTTAAGACACCGCTGGTAAACTGAGTGTGAATAGGGCAGTGACTGCCCCAAACGCCCCTTGTAGTCCTCAGCTTCGCAGCATCCCGCTCGATTCAAACGGCCCAGTCGCCTGTCTGCCCCGATCGAATGAACCGTCGCAGGCAGGAAATTCATACCCCAAGGGTCGTACCACAGTCGGTGCACGTACACCTGTCCATGTACGTGCTGCGTTCCCTGTAAGCGGACGCCCCGCCGGGTCGAGAAGCCCTTTCCGTCGTTTGTGATTCAAATTTAACGGCGGCGTGACGGGGAGTTAACCCAGAGATCCTAGGCTGAGAGTACCGGCTGGAGAAAGCGAATGGATTCACAACTGCTCGAAATGATACGCAATATGACGAACGAAACTCATACAGGAGATTCTATGAAGGAAGGTTACTTGATCGATATGGATGGCGTGATTTATCGCGGCGCCGAACCCATTCCGGGCGCCGCGGAGTTCATCCACCATTTGCAGGATAGCGGCACGCCCTACCTGTTTCTGACCAATAACTCGTCCTATACCCCTCTGGATGTCGTCGTAAAGTTGCGGAAATTCGGAATCGACACCTCGATCGGCCATGTTTACACTTCGGCGCTGGCCACGGCGGAGTTTGTCCAACAGCAGCGTCCGAACGGAACGGCGTTTGTGATCGGCGAAGGCGGTCTGCTGGCCGCGCTGCACGACGTGGACTACGCGATCAGCCGCGAGTCGCCCGACTACGTCATCGTCGGGGAAGGCCGCGTGCTCAACTACGAATTGGTCGAGCAGGCGCACCGCCTGCTGGCCGGCGGATCGCAGTTGCTATCGACCAATGCCGACACCTGGTGCCCCACCGATTCGGGTCCCCGGCCCGGCTGCGGCGCCATCGTCGCGCTATTGGAAGCCGCCAGCGGCAAGACGGCCTACCACGTCGGCAAGCCCAACCCCTTCATGATGCGCGCGGCCCGCAAGCGGATCGGCCTGCGCACCGACGAAGTGGTCATGATCGGCGATACGATGGAGACCGACATCCGCGGCGCCAGCGACCTCGGCTTCCGCAGCGTTCTGGTGCTCACCGGCTCGAGCACGCGCGAGAGCTGGCGCGAATACCCCTACGCCCCGACGCGTGTGGTCGAGTCGATCGCCGAGCTGGTTGCCGAGTACGCCGGAGTGCCCGCCTGATCGTTTCACGCCCCCGTCGCGGGTGCTTTTTTGTGGACTGCTATCAGGGGCGGGCACCGGCCCGCCCTCCCCACCTCCGATTGGAACTCCACTTGCTACCTCGAAAAGCGTCGGCAGGCCGACGGCTCCGTTTTCGAGCCTTGCCGTCCGGCGCGATCCGCGCTTTGTATCGCGGCCTCCGGGATCGGCAGAATGCGATCCACGGCATATGGCCCGGCGGCGGTTGGGCGGTAGGGCCCACCTCCAGGGGTATGGAAAACGTTCGCCCCAGCCCCTGCCGATAGTGCTACTGTATTTTCTTTGCCCAATGCATAAGTACATCCTGTTTGGTCCCCAGGGCTCAGGGAAGGGCACGCAGAGCCGGCTGCTCTGCCGCGGCTACGACCTGGTTCACATCTCCATCGGGGACATCTTCCGCTGGCACGTTGCCCATCACACCAAACTGGCCGCCCGCGTCCGCCGCATCACCGATCAGGGCCGGCTGGTGCCCGATGAGATTGTCGAGGAAGTCGTGCGCGAGCGCCTCGAACAACACGACTGGAACTATGGGTTTGTCCTGGACGGTTTTCCGCGCACCCGCGGCCAGGCCGAATACCTGTTCGAGCGCTGGAACCTGGACAAGGTGATCTATCTCGATCTGCCCGACGAGGCCGTCTACGACCGCATCATGCACCGCGCGCGCGTCGGCGAGGGGCAGGGCTTCACCAAGCGCGTCGACGACAACCCGGACTCCTTGCGCACGCGGATGCAGGAGTATCACGAGAAAACCAAGCCGCTGCTGGAGCTCTATCGCGCCAAGGAAATGCTGATTCCGGTGGCGGCCAACCGCCCCATTGCCGAGATCTTCGCCGAGATCCAACGGAGCCTCGACCTGGGAATCCCGTCGAACTCCCGGGTGCTCGAGGATGTCTTCGCTCAGGAGGAGGCCAAGGCCCTGCGGTGACCCCCCGAGGCCCGGGCCGCCGCCCAACGTCAAGGCGAGGCCTACTGTAGCGCGACAAGTGACGCCGCTGCGCGCGGAGACGTGCAGGCAGCGGTGCGGATGGGGATCGAGCGATGAAACTGACCTTCTGGGGAGCGGCGGGAACGGTGACGGGCTCGCTGCACGAGGTGCACGCCGGCGGCGTTCACTGTGTTCTCGATTGCGGCCTGTTCCAGGGCCATCGCAAGGAGACCCGCGAGCGCAACCTCAATCTGCCCATCCAGCCTACCTCGCTCGACGCGGTGGTGCTGTCGCACGCGCACATCGATCACAGCGGCAACCTGCCCTCGCTCGCCAAGTTCGGCTACCACGGCCCAGTCTACACGACACCCGCCACGGTCGACCTGTGTGGGGCCATGCTGCGCGATTCGGCCCACATCCAGCAAAAGGACGCCGAATTTTTCAACAAGCATCGCTCGCGCCGCAAGGCGCTCGAAGACAACGGCAACGGCGGCAAGGTCGAGCCGCTCTACACGATGGAAGACGCTGAAAGGCTTCTGCCGCTGTTCCGTGCCGTGGACTATCACACCCCCACGACCCTCAGTAACGAACTCAGCTTCGAGACCTTCGACGCCGGCCACATGCTGGGCTCAACGGCAATCGTGCTGCGCGAGCGCCGCAACGGACGCGAGATTCGCCTAGCTTTTTCCGGCGATGTCGGCCGCAAGGGCCTGCCGATCATCCGCGACCCCGAAACCCTGCCGCCGGTCGATTACCTCATCATGGAGAGCACCTACGGCGGACGTTTGCATGAGCACGAGCAAGCCGTCAAGGAACGGCTGGCGGCCGTGATTACCCGCACCAGCGAACGCGGCGGCAAGCTGATCGTGCCCGCCTTCGCGGTCGGGCGCACCCAACAGCTCGTGCTGCTGGTCCACGAGTTGACGATCGAGAACCGCATCCCGCGCATCCCGATCTATGTCGATAGCCCGCTGGCCGTCAATGCCACCGAGATCTACCGCAAGCATCCGGAATGCTTCGACCGCGAAGCGCGCGATCATTTCAACAACAATCGCGACCCGTTCGGGTTCGGCTCGCTGCGCTATGTCCGCGACGTGGCCGAATCGAAAGCTCTCAACGACCTGCGCTACCCGGCGATGATCATTTCGGCGTCGGGCATGTGCGAGGCCGGCCGCATCCTCCACCACCTGCGCAACAACATCGAAGACCCGCGCAACACGATCCTCATCCCCGGTTTCCAGGCCGAGCACACCCTGGGCCGCAAGATCGTCGAGCGCCGCGCCGAGGTTCCCATTTTCGGCGAGCTGATGCGCCTGCGGGCCGAGGTCGTTCGGGTCAACGCTCTCAGCGGCCACGCCGACCAGCAGGAGCTGCTGCGCTGGATGAAGCCTCTGGTTCCCCACCTCAAGAAGGTCTTTCTGGTGCACGGCGAGCCCGCCCAGTCGAGCGCTCTTGCCGAGGCTATCCATGAGCTGTTTGGCGTTTCCGCTGCGGTGGCTCAGCGCGGCGAGTCGGTGAATCTCTCCTGATTGTTTCGAATGAATCTCTCCTGATTGTTTCGAATCTTTCCTGACAGCTTTCCTTGACGGTGTCCTGGTGATGGGTCCTGGGGTGGGTCCTGGGGATGTGTGTTGGGCGGGATCAAAGCGGCCGAGTTGGGTCTGCGGCTGGGGTCCTTGGTGGGATTGGCGTTCCAGGTAGGTTGGGGAATTGGGGTCGGGGGATTCGGGAACGTCGACTGGACGTCGACGCCGCCGGCCCGAGGCCCGCGCCACCTGTGCAGCTGGCCACCCTTCTCCAGGGGCGCCCCAATTTTTTTGGGGTGTGACGGAAAACTTTTTGCTGGCCTGGTGCGTAATCACTTACTTGTAGACGGGTTCGTCGTGTTGGGGCAGCCCGGATACCTCCGCTCGAGACGGAAAACCTCGTTGACAGTGGCGGGGTTCAAACTTACAATTAAAACGGTCGTTTGAATTAAACGAACGTTTGACTCAGGGAAGTATCGATGAGCCACGACACCCGAGACCAAATCCTCGACACCGCCGAGCGGCTGTTTGCCGACCACGGCCTGGACGCCGTTTCGCTGCGAACGTTGACTTCGGAGGCCGGCGTCAATCTGGCCTCGGTTCACTACCATTTCGGGTCCAAGGAGGCTCTGGTCACCGCTGTTTTTGACCGCCGGGTCGATCGCCTGAACCGCGAGCGGCTCGAAATGCTTGATGAGGTCGAGAGGAGGGCAGGCGATGACCCGCCGGGGCTGGAGGCCGTGCTGCGGGCCTTTTTCGCGCCGGTGATCCGGACCGGCCAGGAAGCCGGCACCAGCTTCCGGCGGCTTTGCGGTCGGGTTCATGCCGAGCCGGCCGAATACGTTCAAAAGTATTTTGACGAGAAGTTCGGGCCGGTGATCGAGCGCTTCATCACGGCTTTTGAGCGCGCCGTGCCCGATCTGTCGCAGACCGAGCGGGGTTGGCGGATGCACTTCGCCGCCGGGCTGATGGTGTTCACTCTGCTGGAGAGCGAAAAGCTGAAGCACTATTCTCACGGGCTGTGCGACCCGGCCCATATCGAGGAGGCTATCGAGCAGATGGTGCATTTCGCGGCCGCCGGGCTGCAGGCGCCCGCCCTGATGCCACGGCAGGATCCGGCCGATGAGCTCAAAAATCCGCCGAAATCGCAGACCGCCCCGCCCGAATCCGAGGAGGTTACGGTTTGAGAGCCGTTTTTGGGACCACGCTGCTGATTGCGGCGCTGACCGCCGCCGGCTGCAGCCGCACGCTACAGCGGCCCACCCGCAATTTCACGGTCGAGGCCCCACAAGCCTGGACCGGGGCTCCGACCCTGCCTGAGTCGAGTCCCGACGGCGACTGGTGGGCGTATTTCGGCGACGACGGGCTTGACCAGGCGATCCAGCGCGCCTTCGAGCACAACCACGACCTGCGCGCCGCGGCCGAGCGCGTGGAAGCCGCCAAGGCTCAGGTGCGGGTCGCCGGAGCCGCCGAGCTACCCGCTGTGGATCTGTCGGTGAGCCGCGGACGCGAACGCCGCAACTTCGTGGGTTTCCCGATCCCCGGCAACGAGGGCAATATCTTAAGCACCACCTTCACCAGCGCTTCGCTGGGGCTGAATCTGAGCTGGGAGGCAGACGTCTGGGGCCGCATTCAGTCGGGCAAGCTCGCTGCTGTCGCCGACGCGCAGGCACGCGAAGCCGACTTGCAGGCCGCGCGGCTGTCGCTCACCGGTCAGGTGGCGAAGGCCTGGTTCGCGGCGATCGAGGCCAACCACCAGGTGGCTCTGGCGCGGGCGACGCTGCACAGCTACCAGACCTCGGCGCAGCGCGTGCGGGCCCGCTTTGAGAGCGGCCTGAAGCCCTCCCTGGACTTGCGTCTGGCGCTGACGGCGGTCGCAAACGCCGAGGCGCAACTGAAGCAGCGCCAGGCCGACCGTGACCGCGACATCCGCCAGTTGGAGATCCTGCTGGGGCAATACCCCAACGGCGATCACGAGTTGGCCGAAGACCTGCCGCGTGTGCCCACGGGCGTCCCGGCGGGGCTGCCCTCCGAGCTGGTGAACCGCCGGCCCGACCTGGCCGCCTCGGAGCGGCGCCTGCTCGCGGCCGACGCGCGCATCGGCGAGGCCAAGGCTGAGCTGCGGCCCAAATTCAGCCTCACTTCGGGGACCGGCACGGCGAGCAACACGCTCCGAGACCTGCTCAACAACGACGTTTTCGTCTGGAACCTGATCGGCGGCCTGACGCAGCCGCTGTTCGACAACGGCCGTCTCAAGGCCGGCGTGAAGCAAAACGAAGCCCTGGCGGCCGAGGCGGCGGCCAACTACGAGAGCCTGATGCTGACCGCCTATCAGGAAGTCGAAACCGCGCTGGCGGCGGAAAATTACCTGGCCGGGCAGGAGGCCTCGCTCGAAACCGCGACCCAGCAGTCGCAGGCGGCGCGCGACCTCGCCGAGGAACGCTACCGGCTGGGGCTGGCCGATATCATCACGCTGCTTTCCTCGCAGCGCACCGCGCTCGAAGCCGAGAGCCAACTGCTGGCGGTGCGACGTCTGCGCCTGGAAAACCGGGTCAACCTGCACCTGGCGCTGGGCGGCGGCTTCCGCATGACGAGCACAGCGCCGGGCGCCACTTCCAACGATTCTCAAACCGGGAGAACCCGATTATGAGTCGCGCAATCTTTCTTCGACGTTTTCTGATGGCGGCAATACCGCTGTTGATTATCGCGGCCGGCGTGGTTGGCGCCTGGTCGATGATCGCTTCGCGGCAGGAGCCGGAAAAGCGGCCGGCCGAAGTGCACCCGCCGCTGGTGCGCGTTGCCGAGGTTCAGCCGCGCAGCGTGCAGCTTACCGTCCACGCCGAGGGCACGGTGATGCCGCGTACCGCCAGCGAAATCGTTCCCGAAGTCGCCGGTCGCGTCTTGTGGATCTCGCCCGAGCTGGTTGCCGGTGGATTCTTCGAAGCCGGCGACGAGCTGATCAAAATCGACCCGCGCGAATACGAGCTGTCGGTGGTGCGCGCCCGCGCCGCGATCGCACAAGCCAAGACCCGCCTGGCTACCGAGCAGCAGGAAGCGGCTGTGGCCCGCAAGGAATGGGAATCGCTCGGCGAAGGCGAGGCGACCGACCTGACCTTGCGCAAGCCCCAGATTGCCGAAGCCCAGGCCGCGCTGGCTTCGGCCCAAGCGACGCTGGAGCAGGCCGAATACGACCTGGAGCGCACCGTTCTGCACGCTCCCTACGCCGGCCGCGTGCGCAGCAAGCAGGTCGATGTCGGCCAGTTTGTGAGCCGCGGGGCCGCCGTCGCCCGCATCTATGCCGTCGATGTCGCCGAAGTGCGTCTGCCCATCCCCGACGCGGAGCTTGCCTTTGTCAACATTCCTCTGGCTTATCGCGACGACGATGCGAACGGCAACGCGACGGGCCCCCGCGTAACGCTCCATGCCGAGTTCGGCGGCAAGGAACACACCTGGCAAGGGCGGATCGTGCGCACCGAAGGCGAGATCGACCCGCGCACGCAAATGATCAATGTCGTCGCTCAGATCCAGGATCCCTACGGCCGCGGCGGCAAGCCGGACCGGCCGCCGCTGGCGGTGGGTATGTTCGTCAAGGCGGAGATCGCCGGCAAGTCGTCGGGGAGCGTCTTCGTACTGCCGCGGGCGGTGATGCGCGGCGACGACCGCGTCATGGTGGTCGACAGCGACAACCGGCTTCACTTCCGCGAGGTCGGCGTGCTGCGGGCCGAAGAGGACCGCGTGCTGGTGCGCTCGGGGCTCGAAGCGGGCGAACGCATCGTGGTCTCGACCATCGAGGCGGCAGTCAATGGCATGCAGGTCGAGGTGGTCAGCGGGGAGCAGGCGGCTCCCAGCGAGCCGCCCTCGGCGCTGCTGCAGGATTTCCATCAGAAACCGCACCTGTCGCGGCGGCCGGCCCGTTCGGTGCCCGCCTAGGCCGTTTGGTGCCATCTGAAGTTGAGCGGCGGAGACCATCCGCCACAAATCCGGGGCGCCCCCAGCGCGCACCCACCTTCCTACGACGAACACACTGCCAAGGAGTCATGGATGCGAGGACTGACAGCCTGGTTCGCCCGTAACGGAGTCGTCGCGAACCTGCTGATGTTCCTGATCATCGCCGTCGGCCTGATGACCACCACGGGCCTGCGGATGGAGGTGTTTCCCGAAATCTCGGTCGGCATCATCACGGTTTCGGTGGACTATCGCGGAGCCGCCCCCGAGGAGGTCGAGGAAGGCGTCTGTGTGCGCATCGAGGAGGCTGTGCAGGACCTCGATGGCATCAAGAAGCTCACCTCGTCGGCCTCGGAAGGCAAGGGCACCGTCACCATCGAAGTGGAAACGCGCTCCGACCCGCGCAAGGTGCTCGACGACGTCAAATCGCGCGTCGACGCCATCGATACCTTCCCGGAAGAGACCGAGCAGCCCGTCATTCAGGAAGTCACCAACCGCTTCCAGGTGATCAACGTCTCGATCGCGGGCGACACCGACGAGCTGACCCTGAAACGGCTGGGAGAAAAGGTGCGCGACGAGCTGACCCTGCTGCCCGAGATCACCCAGGTCGAGCTGAAAAACGCCCGCCCCTACGAGATTTCGATCGAGGTCTCGGAAGAAGCCCTGCGCCGCTACGGGCTGACCTTTGACGACGTGGCGCAGGCGGTGCGGCGCACCTCGCTCAATCTTCCCGGCGGTTCGGTGAAGACCGCCAGCGGCGAAATCCTGCTGCGCACCAAGGGCCAGGCCTATCGCGGGCCGGAGTTCGAAAAACTGACCTTGCTGACGCGCCCCGACGGCAGCCGCCTGCAGCTTTCCGACGTGGCAAGGGTCGTCGACGGCTTCGAGGACACCGACCAGGCAGCGCGCCTCGACGGCATGCCTTCGGTGCTGGTGCAGGTGTACCGCGTCGGCGACCAGAACGCGCTCGACGTAGTCGCCGCCGTCAAGAAATACGTCGACCAGGTCCGCCCGCGGCTGCCCGAGGGCATCAAGATCATCACCTGGGCCGATACCGGCCGCCTGTTGCAGAGCCGCATGGATCTGCTGATGCGTAACGCCCTGTCGGGTTTGATTCTGGTGTTCATCATCCTGGCGCTGTTCCTGCGGCTGCGGCTGGCGTTCTGGGTCACGCTGGGCATCCCGATCTCGTTCCTGGGCGCGATCGCGCTGATGCCGCAGCTCGACGTGTCGATCAACATGATCTCGCTGTTCTCGTTCATCCTGGTGCTCGGCATCGTGGTGGACGACGCGATTGTCGTGGGCGAGAACATTTATTCAAAGCAGAAGGAAACCCGCTCGGGGATCGAGGGCGCCGTGCAGGGCGTCCAGGAAGTCATGGTGCCGGTGATTTTCGGCGTCACGACGACGGTGGCCGCGTTCGCCCCGATGTTGTTTGTGCCCGGCACCAACGGCAAGATCTGGCGCGTCATCCCGTGTATCGTCATTCCCACGCTGATCATTTCGCTGATGGAGTCGCAGCTCATTCTGCCCAGCCATCTTTCGCATCACCTGCCGCCGGAGAAGCGGCGTCGCAAGAATCCGCTGCTGCGCGCCTGGAACGGCTTCTTCGATTTCGTCGAGACGAGCCTCGACTGGTTTATCGACAACGTCTACCGCCGCTTCCTCGAGGTTGCGGTGGAGTGGCGTTACGCGACCGTGGCGGTTGCCTTCGCGATCCTGACCCTGACGTCTGGGCCTCGTGGCCAGCGGCTTCGTGAAGTTCGTCTTCTTCCCGTCGGTTGAATCCGACAATATCGTCGCCGACCTGACGATGCCGATGGAAACGCCGGCGGAAGTGACCGCCGAGGCGATGCGCCGCCTGGAGCAGAGCGCCACCGAACTGGAAAACCAGGTCGAAGCAGCAGCAGGGCGGTTCGCCTTACCTGCACATGCTGACCTCGATCGGCGAGCAGCCTTTCCGCACGCAGGCCAGCCGTAACTCGGGTGCGCGTAACGCTTCCTACAGCGGCGCGTATCTGGGCGAAGTCAACATCGAGCTGACGCCTTCGGAAGAGCGCACCATCACCAGCAGCGAGCTGGCCTCGCGCTGGCGCGATCTCACCGGCGGCATTCCCGGCGCGGTCGAGCTGACCTTTACCTCCGACCTGATGGGCGGTGGCAAAGCCATCGACATTCAGCTCGCCGGCTCGAGCATCGAAGAGCTGCGGCAGGTCGCTGCCGAGATCAAGGCGCAGCTTGGCGAATATCCCGGCGTCATCGACATCGCCGATTCGTTCCGCGGCGGCAAGCCCGAGGTCAAGCTAGGAATTACCTCGGAAGCCGAATCGCTAGGGCTCACGCTGCAGGACCTGGGCCGTCAGGTGCGCCAGGGATTTTTCGGGGAAGAAGCGCAGCGCATTCAGCGCGGACGCGACGACATCCGCGTGATGGTGCGCTATCCCGAGCAGGAACGCCACTCGCTGGGCGACCTGGAATCGATGCGCGTGCGGACGCCCGATGGCAGCGAGGTGCCTTTTTCGACCGTCGCCAAGGCGCAGTTCGGGCGCGGCTTCGCCACGATCACGCGCGTCGACCGCGAGCGCGCCATCAACGTCACCGCCGAAGTCGACGAAGCCGTGGCCAACGCCAACGAGGTGATCGCCGATCTCGAGGCCGGCTTTTTGCCGCAACTGCTCGAGAAACATCCCGGCGTGCGCTACAGCCTGGAAGGCGAGCAGCGCGATCAGATGGAGTCGGTCAACGCGCTGTTCCGCGGATTCGCCGTGGCGCTGTTTGCGATCTACGCCATGATGGCGATTCCGTTCCGCTCCTATGCCCAGCCCCTGATCGTCATGACGGCGGTGCCCTTTGGAGTCGTCGGCGCCATTTGGGGCCACATCTTCCTGGGCCTGGACGTGAGCCTGCTATCGCTGTGCGGCGTGATCGCGCTGGCGGGCATTTCGGTGAACGACAGCCTCGTGCTGGTCAGCTTCATGAATTCCCACCGCGAGGAAATCGGCAGCACGCGCAAGGCCGTGATTCAAGCCGGCGTGACGCGATTCCGGCCGATCCTGCTGACCTCGCTGACCACCGCCGCCGGCATCACGCCGTTGATGCTGGAAAAAAGCGTGCAGGCGCAGTTCCTGGTGCCGATGGCGGTCGCTCTGGCATTCGGCGTCCTGTTCTCGACCTTCATCACATTGGGGTTGGTCCCGGCGCTCTACGTGATTCTCGAAGACGTCCAGAAGGCGCTGGCTTGGGCCTGGGGCAGCGCTCCCGGCGGGGAGGCGGCTGCCGCCGGCGCACCGGCCGGGGCGGTTCCCGCGGACGCCGAACCGCGGGCCAGCGAAGGCGGCTCTCCCGCATACGGGGCGTCGCACGAGCCGGCCGTGGACGAGGGCTTCGACACGCCTCCGCCCCGCCTGCGAACCTTGCGTCCGCAGGAAGACGAGGGCGGGGGCGACTAGTAGCCCTGGCGCGGACTCCAAGCGCTACCATAGTCGAATGTGGGGCGGCGGGGCGATGGCCGCCGAGCCGCCAACGGCAAACCGCCCCATCGTGCCACACATTCGATCCATGAAGGAACAACCTCTACGCACCACCGTCATCGGGAGCTATCCCTTCCCCTCCTGGCTGGAGTTCGCCTCGCAACATCTCGCGCAGTTCGGCGAGAACGAAATCGCCGAGATGCAGGAGGACGCCGTCGTCGCCGCCGTTCATGACCAGGTAACCGCCGGTCTGGACGTGATCAGCGACGGCGAGCAGACGCGCTTCGATTTCAACCTGTCGTTCTACGGTTTTCTCGACGGCATCGAGCACCAGACGCGCGAATTGCGCCGCTACGGGCCTCCCGGGCACGACCAGCGCGGCAAGCACCGCGTCACCGGCGAAATCCGCGCCCCGCGCGGCCTGGGAGCCGTGGAAGAGTATGAGCGGCTGCGCCGGCTGGCGCCGCCGGGGGTGACCCTCAAGGCCAGCGTGCCGGGGCCGTACACGCTGAGCGGCCGCCTGATTCCCGATTCGCAATACCCCGACCGTTACGCGCTCACCGAAGCGCTGCTGCCGATCGTCCGCGCCGAGTTGGAGGCGCTCGCCGAGGCCGGCTGCGTCGAATTGACCATCGATGAGCCGTCGATGAGCTGCTACGCCCACCGCGAAGACCCGCGGCGCTTCGTCGATATCTTCAATCGCACCGTCGAGCCCGTTCGCGACCGCTGCCGTGTCTCCACGCACCTGTGTTTCGGCAATTTCAAGGGGCGCGCCGTCGGTCCGCGGCGCTATGCGCCGATGTTTCCGGCTTTTCTCGATTTTCACGTCGACGAGATTCACTTCGAGATGGCCAGCCGCGAGTTCGCCGAGATCGAGCTGATCGCCGAGGTCGCGAAAGTCAAAGACGTGGCCGTGGGCGTCATCGACGTCAAGAGCTACTACATCGAGCCGGCCGATGAGGTGGCCGCGCGCGTCCGGCTGTGCCTGAAGCATTCGCCCGCCGACCGCCTGTCGTTCGCGCCCGATTGCGGCCTCAGCCAGACCGCCCGTTGGGCTGCGAAGGCCAAGCTCAAAAATATGGTCGATGGGGTGAAGCTGGTTCGGCGGGAGCTGGGGATCTCCTAACGGCCGGTTCCTGGATCGGGTTTCGGCCAGCCCGAGGGGCTTTTTCGGGTCCTCTCGGGTGTTTCGTTTAAGTCGTATGCGCCTATGCCATCAGTGATAGACCGCCTATTTCGGTAGCTCAATTGTTCTTCGGAACCGGACGTATCATCATGAACAGGAAGATCTCCGCAAAGGTTCGCTTTACGTCTGGGAAGCGCTGCGCGTGGAAAACGGAAGCTTCATCGACTATTACGATTTTCTGATGATCAGCCCGACCGCCGACCGCCAGATGGTCGAGTGGGCGGCGCGGCTGATGCTGGCTCGCTACGATCCGCAAAAATCCAAGACTCCCGACGAGAAGAAGTGCGAACTCGTCAAGGAGGCCTTTCGGACGTTGGCGGATCCCAAAAAGCGCACCGCCTACGATAGCGAGCTGAGCAAGCAAAGGCCCTCGGCCAGCATCGACGTCAAAGCCGATGTGACGCTGCAAGACGTCGTCGACACGCGGCGCATGCGCCGTGCGATCATGACCGTGCTTTACCAGGCCGTGCTGCGCACGCCGCGCGACCCCGATGTCGGCCGCACCGATCTGGCGCGGTTGATCGGCGTTACCGCGCAGGACCTGGAGTTCGCTCTTTGGTTCTTGCGCGAGAAGGACTGGATCACCGCTACACAGGCGGGCTCGTACGCGATTACCGTGCATGGGGCCGAATGGGTCGAGGCCGGGGGCGTTCCGGAACTGTCGGTTGGCGGCGACGATGGCACGCCCTTCCAGCAAGGGCTGGGCGCACTCGGGCGTGGCGTCTCGATCCAGGCCGGTCCGGGAGTCCTGGCCAATGGCCGGCCGCAAGCACTGCCGCCCGCGACGACGGGCGAAGCCACCGCCTCCGACAGCGGCGCACCGCTCAAACTCTCTCAAAAAATCGTCTGACCGCACCCAGGCTACCATCGCCTCGAACCGCGACAACAGAGCCGCTGGCGGAAGCCTGCGGGCCGAGGTGGCACGGAGTCGGGGAACGCCCCTGGTTCTGTGGCGCGCGGACGGTCGCTTGCACTCGCTGGTGAGGCGGTTCCCTCGCGTTTCGTTTCGCCGGTTTTGTGGCGGCGCTCGGCGCTTCGTGCGGCTTCGGCCCGCGGGCTTCCGCCAGCGGCTCTGTTTCGCGCTTTGAGGCGACGGTAGCCGGCGGTCGAGGAGGCATCGTTTGCGGCCCCACTACCGCCACATGCCGCCTTTGCGCGGCGTCACGCTGGCGGCGCCCCGAATCCGCTAGAATAGCCAGCAGCGCATATGATTGCCTTGGTTCTGGCGCTGGCCTTTGGGCTGGCGTTGGCGCCGCCGCTTGCCGGCGCCGAAACCGGGCGCCGCCGCGCACCCATCCTCAACGTCGACGGAGTCGTCAATGGCGCGAGCTTTGCCCCCGCGCCCAACAACTTCGTCGCCGCCAACAGCATCATCTCGATCTTCGGCGTCGACCTATCGCTGCAAACCAAGCAGGTCGGCGAAGGCGATTTGGTGCACGGCCGATTGCCCGTGGTGCTCGGCGGCGTGCAGGTTCGCATCGGCGAGATCCCGGCGCCGCTGTACTTCGTTTCCCCCAACCAGATCAACGCCCAGGTCCCTTCCGAGATCGTTCCTGGCGACTGGTCGCTCAGCATTGTGCGCGAGAACCTGAGCGGCCAGAATGTGGCGAAGGTCCAGGTGCGGGCGGCCGCTCCGGGCCTGTTCGCCTTCTCGACCCATACCGATTACACGCTGGTCGGCCGCGGCGACCCGCAGGGCTCGACGCCGGCGCGCCCGGGCGAGATCGTGCTGCTGTTCGGCACTGGCTTTGGTTCCACGGCGCCGGCCGTATTCGCGGGCGAGCTGCCCGACTTCGCCGCCCGCGTGGTGCTGCCGGTCCGCGCCTGGCTTGGCGACGTCGAGTTGCCGGCGTATCTGCTTCGCTATGTCGGGCTGGCGCCGGGGTTTGCCGGGTTGTACCAGATCAACCTGGAGCTCCCCGCAGACGTGCCAACGGGAAACCCGCAACTGCGCATCGAAATCGATGGGATCTCGAGTCAGCCGGGGGTACGCATCGCGGTGGGGGAGTGACGCTTGGTGGGGCGGGAAGCACCAACAGGAAAAGGGGCGTAGCGGCTACGCCCCTTCGCCGAAGATCCGTCGCTGGTTGGGGAGAACGGGGCGGGCTGCGAACAGCACAGGCAGAATTGCCCGCGCCCACGGTCCTGGGCGAAGATCCGCCTAGGCGCCCACGGTAACCGCCATCGGCCGCTCCGAAACCGGCGACGCTTTGCGGTCGGGCATACGCACCGACACCAGCCGCGATACGCCCGGCTCCGCCATGGTGACCCCGTAGAGCGTCTCGGCCGCCTCCATGGTGGTCTTGCTGTGCGTGATGATGATGAACTGCGTCTGGTCGCACATGTGCTCGATCAACGCGCGGAAGCGGTAAAGGTTGGACTCGTCGAGCGCAGCGTCGACCTCGTCGAGCACGCAGAAGGGGCTGGGGCGGAACTTGAACGTCGCCATGAGCAGCGCCAGAGCCGTGAGCGACTTCTCGCCGCCCGACAGCAGCGCGATGTTCTGCAGCCGCTTGCCCGGGGGCGAAGCGACGATATCGACGCCCGCCTCGGCCGGGTTGTCCTGGTCGCTCAGGCGCATCTCGGCGATGCCGCCGCCGAATAGCGTCCGGAAGATCTCGCGGAAATTGTTGTTGATCGCTTCCAGCGCGATCTCGAACTGCCGGCGCGAAGCCGTGTCGATCTCGGTGATCGCTTTCTGGGTGTCGCGGATCGAGTCCAGCAGGTCGCTGTGCTGCGCTTCGAGGAATTCCATGCGCTGCCGCGCTTCCTCGTACTCTTCGAGCGCCAGCACGTTGACCGGTCCCAGGCCTTCGAGCTTTTCGCGAAGCTGTTGGTAGCGCTGGTCGGCCTCGGCCAATTGTTCGTCGCTCAATTCCTCGGTCTGCGCGGCGGCAAGCTCCTCGATGGGCTGGTGCAGCTCGCGCTGGCATTCCTCGGCCAGATGCTTCAAATCGGAGCGGAACTGAACCAGGTTCACCTCGATGGTGGAACGCTGCTCGCGAGCCGATTCCAGCTCCTCGCGAACGGCTTTGGCCTCGCCCTCGAGCTCGACCGTGCGGGCGCGCAGCCCTTCCAGCCGCTCGGCGGCTTCTTTGATCTCGCCCTGAAGCTGCTCGTGACGGGCGCCGAGTTCCTGGAGCCGCTGCTCGATTTCCACGTTGTCGGCCAGCAGCCGCTCGCGCTCCTGGCCCCATTGCTCGATCTGTTCCAGGATGCGCTGGCGGCGCTGCTCATGCTCCTCGACGGCCTGCTGCGCCCTCAGCAGCGACGCGTTGGCGGCCTTGTGGCGTTCCTGGAGCGTTGCCAGTTCGGTGCGCAGGCTGGTCTGTTCTTCGACGAGCTGGCCGCGCAGGCGCTGGCCCTCTTCGAGCTGTTGGCGCAGCGCGGTGAGCGCCTCTTCGGCCTCCACGCGCTCGCGCTCGCGCTGGTCGACGGCGGCGCGCTTTTGCTCGGATTCCTCGGCGGCCCGTTCCCGCTCGTGGGTAAGGCGAGTCATCTCGAGCTGCGCCACCGACAGGCGCCGCTCGGCCTTCTCGACCTGATTCTTCGACTCGCGCAACTGGTGCTCGGCGGCGAGGGCGGCCTTTTCCAGACTCTGCAGTTGCGAGCGAACGCCTTCCATCTCGGCGGTGCGGGCCGTGATCTGCTCTTCGGCCTGGGCGGCTTCGGAAGAAGCGGTCTCCAGGGCCTGCTCGAGATTTTGAATCGTCGGCCGCAGCTCGCGCAGCTCACGCTTTAGCGCCAGCGGACCAGCCGCCGACTTCTTGCCGCCGCTGATGGTATAGCCGCGATAGCAGACGCCGCTGGGCAGCAGGAAATGGTAATCGGGATACTGCAGCGCCAGCCGGCGCGCCGTTTCTTCATCCTCGACCAGGTAGCAGCTTCTCAGCCGCGGCAGCACCGTCGACGCCGACGCCGACAGGCCGTTGGTCAGGTGAATCTTTTCCGCCAGACGCCCGACGACTCCAGTCTCGGGCCCCAGCGCCGGAGTTTCCTCGGGTACCGGCGCCTCGGGATGGACCAGGAACGTCGCGAAACCCTGCATCTCCGAGCGCAGCAGATGAATCCCCTGGCGAGCCTCCTGCCAGGAGTGCACCACCACGTATTCCAGCTCTTCCCGCAGAAATTCTTCGGTGGCGCGTTCGTAGCTGGGGTCGACGTCCACGAAATCGGCCAGGATGCCCACCGGCTCGAACCCCGCCACCGGCGACGTCGAGATGGTCGTGAACAGATTCTTGACCGTCTCGGTGGTGTAGGCGTGGTGCGAAAGGATCTCTTCGAGAGAATCGCGGCGGGCGCCGAGTTTGGAGACTTCCTTTTGCAGCCGCTCGGCTTCGGTCCGCCGCGCCTGGGCCTGTTGCTTGAGCTCGCCGATGGCCGCCGCCAGCTCGTCGCGGCGCTGCGCCAGTCCGTCGAGCTCTTTCTGATGCGCTTCGACCTGCTGTTCGAGCCGGATACGCGTCTCGCCCAACTCGGCCAGCTCGGTCTCGGCCGCTGCTTGCTCTTGTTGGGTGCGGTTGGTCTGCCGCTCGTTTCCGGCCAGGAATTCCTCGACCTTGGCCAGCGCATTGCGCAGCGACGCCAACTCGCCGAGCAGACGCAGCACCTTCTGGCGCGCACCTTCCTGCGACTGCTCGAGCTCGCGGAACGATTGCTGCTGGTTTTCGACCTCGATGTTCTTGTCGGCCAGCCGGCCGCGCACACCCTCGGCCTGCTCGGTCACGCTCTCGACAGCCTGTTGCTCGGCGGCGGCCTCGTCGTGGAGCTGCGCGATGCGCTCTTCCAGATGGGCCGCTTCGGTTCCAGCCATTTCGGCGCGCTTCTGGTTGTCGTCGGCCAGCCCAGCCTGTTTCTCGATGCGCGAACGCAGCCGCTCCACCTCGACGCTGAGCGCCGAAAGCTCCTGGCGGGAGCGTTCCAGCTCGCCTTCGAGAGCCTGCTCCTGGGCGCGGTTGGCGCCGAGCTCGGCCTCGATGGCGGAAACCCGTTCGGCGCGCCGGCGGTATTCGCCTTGGGCGTTTTCCATCTCCGCGGCGGCTTGTTGCGCCTGCTGGTCGAGCAGCCGGTAGCGATGACCCAGCACCAGCGACAACGCTTCGCTGAGCTCGCCGCGAATCTCTTCGTAGCGCTTGGCCTTGGAAGCCTGACGCTTGAGGGAATTGACCTGGCGCGTGACCTCTTGCAGAATGTCGTTGACGCGATTGAGGTTCTGGCGGGCGCTTTCCAGTTTCAGCTCGGCCAGCCGCTTGCGCTGCTTGAACTTGGTCACCCCGGCCGCTTCTTCGACGAAGGCGCGGCGGTCGACCGGCTTCGAGCTCAGGATCTGGCCGATGCGGCCCTGCTCGATGATGGCGTAGTGTTCGGGACCCAGGCCCGTGCCCAGAAACAGGTCTTGAATGTCGCGCAGCCGGCAGCTCTTGCCGTTGATCAGGTAGTCGCTTTCGCCCGACTGGAACAGCTTGCGGGTCACCACAACTTCCGCCGGGCCTTTGGCCGCGCCGTTGGCGCCGTTGTGGTGCTCCCCATTGCGGTGCTCACCATGGCGCCGCTCTTCCAGGTAGGCTTCGGGATCGAGCAAGGTCATGCTGACCGTCGCCATTCCCGACGCCTTGCGGTCGCGCGAACCCGCGAAGATCACGTCCTTCATTTGGGCGCCGCGCAGCGATTTCGCCGAGCGCTCACCCAACACCCAACTGATGGCGTCGCCGACGTTCGACTTGCCGCAGCCGTTGGGGCCGACAACACCCACGACTCCCGAGCCGTTGAACTGGAAGTGTTCGCGTTCGCAAAAAGACTTAAAGCCGTGAAGCTCGAGTTTTTTCAGCTTAAGCAAAGATGCGCAACCTCATTTCCGGGGGGAGCGCCGCGAGGCCTGAGCCAACACCTCCCTTGAGTGTAGCCGAGGCGGTCGCATGGGGCGCTGCGACGTGGCAGACAAGCGCTCTGCTTGACCTGTTTATCCTACCCCCAGCCCTGGGCGATGTAAAGCAGATTGATACCAAAATGTTGTATGTAAGCCGTCTCACAGATACCAGATATTGCATAGCGGTTGATCTATCCAGCGTGTTATCAATGAGATACTATCGAGGTTCCGCCATGAGACCAACCGCCCTATCGTGCCTTGCGCTGGCCCTGCTCTTATCGGCTCCCCTGTTTGGCCAGAGTTCGGAATATCTCAGTCAGATTCGCCAGTTGACCCACGGGGGCCAGAACGCCGAGGCGTACTGGTCCCCCGACGGCAAACGGCTCATCTTTCAATCGACGCGCGAGGGACGTTCCTGCGACCAGATCTACATCATGAACGCCGACGGCTCGGACGTTCGCATGGTCTCCACCGGCCGCGGCGCGACCACCTGCGGCTACTTCCTGCCGGACGGCAAGCACATCGTCTACGCGTCGACGCACTTGCGTTCCCCCGAATGCCCGCCGCGGCCCGATCGCAGCCAGGGCTACGTGTGGGCCGTCTACCCCGGTTACGACATCGTCGCCGCCAACGACGATGGCAGCGGGCTGCGCCGGCTGACCGACGCCAACGGCTACGACGCCGAGGCTACCGTCAACGCCGCGACCTCGACGATCGTCTATACCTCGAAATCTTCCGGCGATCTGGACCTGTGGAAGATGAACTTCGACGGATCGGGCAAGAAGCGGCTCACCACCAGCTTCGGCTACGACGGCGGCGCGTTCCTTTCGCGCGATGGGTCGAAGTTGGTCTGGCGGGCCAACCATCCGGGCGACGCGGAGAAGCGGGCGCGCTACAAAGAGCTGCTCGACCGGGACCTGACGACCCCCATGAAGATGGAGCTGTTCGTGGGCCAAGCGGACGGCTCGGGCGCCCGCCAGATCACCAACTTCGGCTGCGCCAGCTTCGCGCCCCAATTTACGCCCGACGGCCGGCACATCATTTTTTCCTCCAACAAGAACAACTGCGACAGCCGCGAGTTCGATCTGTTCCTGATCGACCTCGACGGAACCAATCTGCGGCAGGTGACCCACTTCGGAGGATTCACCTCGTTCGCGGAGTTCTCGCCCGACGGCAGCAAGCTGGTCTTCGCCTCCGACCGGAACGCCACCAGCCATTACGAGTTCAATATTTTTGTGGCCGATTGGACGCCGCCGCAAGAGTAGGCCGGCTCCCAGCAAGTCTCGTAGGGCGACCCACAGCGCAGCCCCGTAGCGCAGGGCTCGAAGAGACCTGCGGCGTTTCGGGGCGCCTGGGCGGTTTACAACGGTCTGGGGCAAGTTTTTGCGGCCGACTGGGCCCTTGCCGGGACCGGAACGGGGCTTGCCACTCAGAGCCGCGAGCGTAAGCTCGCGCTATCCGCCGGACGGCGAGATACCCGTCGCGGGGAATCGCAGCCCGTTGTGGGCGAGCCGGATTCACCTGTGGGAGGGCGTCTAAGGCTAAGCGTGCCTCCCAGCGCGGGCTCACGTCCGCGGCTCCGAGTGCCGGGTTGAAGCCCTTTGGCCCGTTGGCTGGGTTCGTGAAAAACGCAGGTCTGCAAATACGCCAGCCCTGCGCTGCGGGAAGGGGTTCGTCGTGACGCGGGAAAGTGGGCGCGGGACAGGGCCGATCCCCTGCCCTACTGCGCGCGGCGCAGCGGCGAAGGCTTGCCGCCGCTGCTGGCCTGGAGTTGATCGAGCTGCCCCTGGGCGGCCGGGGCGACGTTGCTATTGGGATAGCGGTCGATCACGGCCTGGAACTCGCGCGCGGCGTCTTCGGGGCGCGAGAGCTTCAACAGCGCCATGCCCTTTTTGAATTGAGCGTCGGCCGAGATCACGCCGACCGGGTAGCGCTCGAGCACCATGTCGAAGCTGTGCAGCGCTTCATCGTATTGATCTTTCTGATAGGCGATCGCGCCGATGTAATACTGCGCTTCGGGGGCGCGCACCGTGTTGCCGTAGAGGCGCAGGTACTGGTCGAACTGCTCTCTCGCCAAGTCGTAGTTGCCGCGGGTGAAATCGGCGAAAGCGCTGTTGAACAACGTTTCCGCGGAGGTGGTTCCGGCGGCCGTGCCCCCCGGCGCCACGGTGCTGGAACCGGGCTCCGCCCCCCCGAACGAAGGCGGCGGCAGAGTGGTCACCTGGGTCTTGATGTCGCCCACTTGCTGCTCGACTTTTCCCAACCGCGTGCGGACCTCTTCCATGACCTCGCGCAGCCCACCGACCTGGCCCTGCAGCGTTTCGACGCGGCTGGCCGTGGTCGAGACCGGGCCGGAAACGTCGGTATTCTGCTTGGCGAGATTGCGTTCGAGCACCGCAATGGCGGCGTTCAGCTTGTCGGTCTTGTCGAGGCTCTGCTGCAGAAGGTTCTCGAGCACCGCGATGCGCTCGCCGGTCTGCCGTTCCATCTGACGAACGACTTCCTGCAGAATCGCCATATCGCGCTGCAGTTGGATGATTTCCTTCTTCTGCGGGAAGGCGGACCCTGCTGTCATCAGCAGCAACAACGAAACGGGGACGATTCGGCGCAGGATCAGTTGTCGAACTCGCAATGCAACCTCCTTGCCCGTCGGACTCCAACGGGCGAGTCACGCCCGCACTCCCTCATTAATGGACCCTGGAGAACCCTAGGACGTTACATGTTTCGGCCCGGTTTTGGCCGCATGCTACAGACCTGTATACATTAGCAAAACAAAAACAAAGGGTGCTCGGGGTAGCCGAGATGGCTACCCCGGGAGCACCCTTCCAGGTTTCGCGGCGGCTGCGACGCTCTACTGGGCGGCGAAATGCGCCCGGCGGTTGAGCTGCCAGCAGCTTTCCGTGGATTCGGTGCACTGCGGCCGCTCTTCGCCGTAGCTGATGGTCCGCAGCTTGCTCGCCGGCACGCCCAGGTTCACCAGGTAGTCGCGCGCGGCAGTGGCCCGGCGGTCGCCCAGCGCCAGGTTGTACTCGTTGGTGCCACGCTCGTCGCAATGGCCTTCGACCACAACCGCATCACTGGGATAATTTGGGAAAATCTGCTTCAGAGCGTCAGCGTCGGAACGCAGAACCGCTTCCGCGTCCGCCCGGATGTCGCTCTTGTCGTAGTCGAACAGGGCATCCCGCAGGTCTTTCTGGATCACCTGCGAGAAGGTCTCGGAGGGCGCCGGCGGCGGCGGGGGCGGGGGCGGCGTGCGAACCGTGACGGTCGCACTGGCGCTGCCCGATCCACCTGGTCCGGTGACCGTCAGAGCATACTCGGTGGTCTGGGTCGGGAATACTTCCCGCGAACCGGTGGTCGGCACCGTGCCGATCCCCTGGTTCAGCGACGCGCTGGTGGCGTTGCTGGAAGACCACTTCAATGTCGCCGACTTACCACGCTCGATCGAGCTGGGCTCAGCCGTCAACGTCACCGTCGGCTTCGGCGGCGCTTCCGTATGCACGGGCGGCGGCGGCGGCGGCGGCGGCGGGGGGGGCGGCGGCGTTTTCTTACAACCCGCCACAAAGAGGGCGAGATACGCGCCAAAACACAACAGCGCGAGTTTTCGCTTGAATTCCATGGGACTTTATCGCCTCCTTCTGCAATCCATCCTACAGAAAAATATCGGACCCACCTCTAGGTCTCACTATCGTGGCGGGGTGACCTGGAAAGGTAGAACTCCCATTATACAAATCAGTTAGAACTAATGGAACCCTAGTCTTGCCAGGATCTGCCGCAGGCGGGCGGTCGTACGACCTTAGAACCGCTCCACAATCACCTTACCGCCCACACCGGCCCCTCATTCTGGCCCTGCGAGGTCAGTTTGCGGAGCTGTGTCCCGTCGGCCCGCATCGTCCAGATCTGGATACCGCCCGAGCGGTTCGAAGAAAACGCGATGTGCGTTCCGCTGGGCGACCAGGTGGGGTGCTCGTTGCGGCCCGCGCCGTGCGTCAACTGCACCAGTTGCTCGGTGGCGACGTTGATGATGAAGATGTTGTAGTTGCCGGGCTCGAATCCCCGGGTCCATGCGAAGGCGATATTTTCGCCTTGCGGATCCCAGGCTGCCTGTACCGCGTCTCCTCCGCCGGGCGACAGCTTTCGCACGTTCGCCCCGTCAATGTCCATCAGATAAATCTGCGCCGGGCCGGAGCGGCCGGATTCGAACGCGACTTGCGCGCCGGTCTTCGGATTGATGGCCGGGTTGACGTCGATGGAACGAGAATACGATATCCTGCGCAGATTCCTGCCGTCAAGGTCCGCCTTGTAGATTTGCGACCAACCGGTGACCGAGGAGGCGAACAAGATGGATTGGCCGTCGGGTGTGAACGCCGGCGTGGTGTTGAGCGAAGCGACTTGGTTATAGAACGTCAGGCGGCGATTGGTCTCGAGCGAATGGATATAGATGCTGGGCTGGCCCTCGACGTAAGTGGTGAAGGCGAGCTTGGTGGCGTCGGGCGACACCGACGGTGTGACGGTGATGTTTTTGTAGAAGGTGATCTGCTTCTGGTTGCTGCCGTCGTAGTCCATCGACCAGATCTCTTTGGCGCCGGTGCGGCGGGAGACGAAATAGATCTTCGAGCCCGCCAGGCCGGGGCCGAGCCCGAGCCGCTCCAGGATGTCTTTCGAGAAATCGTGGGCCAGTTGCCGCACGCCCTCGTCGTCCATGTTCGAGTAGTAACGCTTGCCGAAGATGTGCGCCGCCGACAGGTCCGCCGCGGTGACGTCGTAGAGGTAGCCCGACAAAACCAGGCGGTCGCCGACGATCTCGATGGAGCCAAAGGCCATATAGAGCGCGGTGACCGGGGGCTGCGACCACCCCGCCAGCCACAGGCCGCGAGCGCCGGGGTCGTCGGGCAAGCCTTTCTGCCCGGCCTGCCAGTCCTCGGGGCGCCGCGGGGCGGTGCGCGGATAGAAGCTCTTGGAGATCATCTCGAAGCGGCCGGCGCTTTCGAGATCGTTCCACAACGTCGTATTGAACGTTTCGACTTGGGCGGAGGCGGCCACGGGCCCCGGAATATCGGGGAGCGCGATGCGCGGAGTCTGCTGATCTCCGGTGATGCCGATTTTGATGTCGGGTTGCTGGCCCGTCAGCAGGACGGCCGCGCCGGCCAGAACGAAAAGAATCGCCGCAAGAATGGATAGTTTTTTCATTTCAACTCAAACCACAGTTCGACGGTGATGGAGCTGCGCCCCAGCCCCGCGGGTAAAGGCTGAAACGGACTAATGTTGGTCACCGCCCGCCGGGCGGAAAAATCCAGCGACGCGTTGCCGCTGCTCTGCGTAATCTGAATATTGTCGATGGTGCCATCGCGCGAGATCCGAAACATCGCCACCGCCGCGGTGGCGGAGCCGCCCTGGATCTGACCCAGGGTCTTGCCCCATTCCTCGGAAACGCGCCGCTGCAGGGCCGCGGCGTACCAGCCGAATTGCGTGCCGAAAGGGCTGCCGCTGCCGAATCCGACGCCACCTGCCCCGGTTCTCTGCTGTCCCGAAAAAAGCGGCGAGCTGGCGGCCGCGCCGGTCGACGAGCGCAACTGGTTCTCGGTGCTCTTGGGCGCGCTCTTCTGCACCTTGGGCTCCGGCGGCCGCTTGGGCTCGGCTTTCTTGGGCTCGGCGGCGGGCACTTCCACTGCCTTCGGCTCCGCCTCGGGCGGCTTGGGCGCCGGAGGCTTGGGCGCTTCCTGCGGCGCCGGCACTTCGTGCTCCACCGGATTGGCCACCGGGTTCCGGGAGTGCCGATCCACCGTAATGGGGACCCCCTGGACCGCGGTCACTGTTACAGCCCCGCCCTCCAAAGCGTTGGGGTCGCCGAGCCGGAACGGCGCGTTGAACACCGACCAGAAGGCGATCACGGTGAACAAAACCCCGTGCGCAATCGCCGACACCACCACCGGGCGGCTCAGCGGCTCCGAGCGCCCCATGCGCTCTATCGCTTCAGTAGGCGCACTCATTATCTACGCGGATCACGCTCCATGGGCTTGGTGATCAGGTTGGGCGAGATGTGCGCGGCGCCGAACTCCGCCAGCACCTGCGCCACGATCTCATACGGCACCGTCTTGTGGATCCGCACATACACCTCGGGCGGCTTATCGCCCTGGTGCGCCTTGATCCGCGGCACGATGTCGTACAGGCTGATCGGGTCGTCGTCGTAATAGATCTTCCCATCGGACGTGATGTTAATCGTGTCGAGGTCTTTCGCCGTGGTGGAGACCTCGCGAGTCTGCGGGACTTCAATATGGAGGCCGAATTCGACCACGCCAGCCGTGATCATGAAGATGATCAACAGCACTAACACCACATCCACGAAGGGCGTGATGTTAATTTCGGCGATCGAATCCTCCGGCCGCCCGTTGTTCCTCGAAAACGCCATCGGACTCTCCGTAACTGCGCTCGGCGAGATTGAAAAATTCCAGACTGAAGTCGTCCATGCGGGTACGGAATTCTCGAACTCGTTGCGAGAAATAATTGAAGAAGATCAACGCGGGAATTGCGGCGAACAGACCAAACGCGGTGGCGATGAGGGCGTCGGCGATGCCGGGAGCGACCGCGCGCAGCGTGGCGCCGCCGGCGGTCCCTAGGCCCTGAAAGGCGTCGAGCACGCCCCACACGGTGCCGAACAGGCCGATAAACGGCGCGGCCGAGGCGGTCGTCGCCAGCCAGCCCATATGCCGTTGCAGGCGTGTCGTCTCGTCGCTGCCGCCCAGAGTCAGGGCGCGCTCCAGCGCCGAGCCGTTTTTCAGACGCCCGTAGCTGTTGACCTGCCGGGCCAGCTCCTCGTAGCCATACTCAAAAACCGTGACCAGCGGCGAAGGGCGGTACTTTTCGCTGACGGCGTTCATTTCCGCCAACTGCCCGATGCGCCGCACGGCGCGGATAAAATCGCGGTCGTTGCGGTCGCCCTTGCGCATCATGCCGTACTTCGACAAGGCAATCGCCCACGACAGCACGGAAAACACCACCAGCACCAGCAGCACGAGTTTCGCCAGCGGTCCGCCGGCGAACACCAAGTCGAAAAAGCCCGTGCCGTGGGCAACTGGGGGGACTGCTTGAGCAGCGGTGGCGGGATCGGAAGACTCGACTGCTTGGAGCAGAAGGGCAAAGGGTAAGTGTAGGTTCATAGGTGCCTGGACGCTCTAGGCCTGCTCCGGGCCCGTGCCGGACCAAAGCCTTGTAATTTGCCATCTCGGTCCCGCCGGCCACTCCCCCGGCAAGCCCGTTCGTTGCTTCTCCAACGGCAAACTGCGGAACCCACTCCCAACGTTACGGCTATTAAGAATCTAGCACATATAATGGAGAGCGTGAACTATCTGTCAGACGCCTCTGGCGCGGGGGAGGGTTTCATGCGGGATCGACCCACCGGCCCCAGCCGCCAGGGGCCGCAAGCCGTGGCGCGCCGCTTGCGCCGCGGCGGATGGTTCCCTAAAGCATTGATCCGGCAGGGGCGCGCCCCCCGGCCGCTTGTTGCCTATCGCACCAAACCCACCGTCCGCCCGGCCTTCCCGGGTTGCCGGCGTCGCACGGCGGTGCCCGTCGCCCCTCTATGCTCCATGAGCTGAACATTGAAAACTACGCCGTGGTCGAAAAACTGCGCGTGCGGTTCCACGGCGGCTTGAACCTTCTCACCGGCGAGACCGGCAGCGGCAAATCGATTCTGGTCGATGCGCTTGGGCTGTTGCTGGGCGCGCGGGCGAGCGGCGACGTGATTCGCCCCAACAGCGGCCGGGCCCGCGTGTCGGGTGTTTTCGAAGTCGAGGACACGCCGGCCTTGCGCAGCCTGCTCGAAGCCAGCAGCCTCGAGATCGAGCAGCATGAGCTGATCATCGAGCGCGAGCTGCTCGAAAACGGCAAGTCCCGCGCCTACGTTAACGGGCGCGTGGCGACCTTGAGCCTGCTGCGCGACCTCGCCCCCGAGCTGGCCGACATTCACGGCCAGCACGACCAGCAGAGCCTGTTTGCGGTCGGTACGCAGCTCGAGATGCTCGACGCCTTCGCCGCCACCGTGGAGCCCGCCGCCCGCATCGAAGAGCTCTACCGCCAATGGCGCGACTGCGAACGCCGCATCGGCGAGCTGCGCGGCGACGAGCAGGAACGCCAGCGGCAGCTCGATCTCTACCGCTTCCAGCATCAGGAAATCGAGCAGGCCCAACTCGTGGCCGGCGAGGAAGAGAGCCTCGAACAAGACCGCCGGGCGCTGGGCAACCTCGAACGCGTGCAGCAGACAGGCACGCAAGCCTACGATCAGCTCTACGACGATTCTTCTTCGGTGAGCGCGCAACTGGTCAACGCCCGCCGGGCGCTGGAAGAGTTGGCTCAATACGACGCCAAGTTCGGCCCGCTCGCCGAGGCGCTCGAAAGTGCCCGGGCTTCGGTCGAGGACGCCGCTTTTGAGATTCGCAGCTACCTCGACCACCTGGAAGCCGACCCGGAGCGCCTCAACGAGATCGAAGACCGCCTGGCGCTGATCGAAAAGCTAAAACGCAAGTATGGCCGCACGGTCGGAGAAGTGATCGAATACGGCCGGCAGGCTGGCGAACGCCTCGAGGCGCTCGAGTCCAGCGACGCCACGCTGGCGAAAGTCGAGGGCGAGCAGCAACGGCTCGCCGGCGAGTTCCTGGAGTTGGCGCAAGGGCTTTCAGACCGCCGCCGCGAGGCTGCCGCCGAGCTCGAAAAGCAGGTCGAAAAGGAACTGGGATCGCTGGCAATGGAGCGCGCCCGCTTTCGAGTGGCCTTCGAGCCGGTGGAAGGCGGCCCGGCCGGTTGGACCGCCCACGGCATCGATCGTGTCGTGTTCATGGTGAGCGCCAACCCGGGACAGCCGCCGCGTCCGCTGGCGCAGGTCGCCTCGGGCGGCGAGTTGTCGCGCATCACCCTGGCGCTGAAAGCGGCGCTGGTGCCCGCCGCCGAGCCAAAGAGCGCGGCGAAACGGCCCAAAGCGTCTCGGGCGCGGGCGCCGCGTACGCTGGTGTTCGACGAAATTGACACCGGAGTCGGCGGGCGCGTAGCCGAATCGATCGGGCGGCGGTTGAAGAAGCTCTCGGCCGGCTACCAGGTGTTGTGCGTCACGCACCTTTCGCAGATCGCCGGGTTCGCCGACGCTCACTACTTCGTCGACAAAACCGAGCGCATGGGGCTGACGTTCGCCTCGATTGCTGAATTGTCCGACGAGGAACGCGTGCAGGAGCTGGCGCGTATGCTCTCAGGCGAGCATGTCACCGGAGCGGCGCTCGAACACGCCCGCCAGCTATTGCAGTCGACCCGCAAGCCGGGCGGCTCGAAGAAAGCGTCGGCGTGACACCCGTAACGCAGGGCTGGCGTTTTTCCAGACCTGCGGTTTTTTCGCCCTAGCGATGCCCTCGTAAAAGCCGCAGGTCTGGAAATACCCCAGCCCTGCGTTACGGTGTTCGTGGAGTCAAATGATTAACCTGGATCAAACCGATCTTGACTATTTGGTCGCTACCGCGCGCGAGGCAGGCGGCGAGATCCTCACGGTGTATGCAACCGATTTCGGCGTGACGCGCAAAGAGGACGCTTCACCGCTTACCGAGGCCGACTTGCGGTCCCATCACCTGATCACGCGGCGGCTGCGCGAGCGATACCCCGCAATGCCGATTCTGTCGGAAGAAAACAGCGAGGAATCGCCGTATGAGGTCCGTCGCCAGTGGCGGGAATTCTGGCTGGTGGATCCGCTCGACGGCACCAAGGAATTCATCAAGCGCAACGGCCAGTTTACCGTGAATATTGCCTTGATCCGCGAAGGCCGGCCCGTGGCGGGCGTGGTTTACGCGCCGGTGCTCGATCGGCTGTACTACGCGCTAGAAGGCCACGGAGCGTTCCGAGTCTCGGACGGCGCGGCGCCTACGCGGCTGGAACCCCGCAGCGGCTCCAATGGCGACCGGCTGGTGATCGCGGGGAGCCTCTCACATCCGACCCCTGAGATGGACGCCTTCGTCGCCGAGCAGCGCCGCACGCACAAGCACGTCGAGTTCCTGCCGATGGGCAGCTCGCTGAAGATTTGTTTGGTCGCCGAAGGCGAAGCGGATGTATATCCGCGTTTCGGCCCGACCATGGAGTGGGATACCGCGGCGGCGCACGCGGTGGCTCGCGAAGCCGGCCGCAAGGTGCTCGCCCACGGCACGATGCAGGAACTACCTTACAACAAGCAGGATCTGCACAACGGCTGGTTTGTGGTGTCCTGACCTGGGAGCCGCAAACCCTTGGCTGAATCGAGCGCCCAAACCGGTAGCCATCACTCGCCAATCCCGCAAGAGCCCACCGGCAGGCCGCCAAAGCGCACAGTAGCCAGGAATCGCCACCTCGTGGCGTGAACCTCCAGGTTTGCCGCGTCGCGATTCGTCGCGACGTAGGGCCGGGAGGCGCCCAGGCCTGAGTACCGCCAAAGATCCCTTGGCCATGAAATACAGGGGCCAACCGGATTGCGGGTTCCGTGCCCTTAGCAAACGCGGTTGTGCTTGTTGTTCCCGAGGGAAGGTACGTGCCGGTCCGCCGGCCGCAACGCTTCCTGGCCCTACGTCGCGACGAATCGCGACGCGGCAAACCTGGAGGTTTACGCCACGGGTGGCAATTCCGGCCACTGTGCCTTGCTTACGGCGCGGTCGGATTGCCAGACACGGACTGTTTAGCGTCCGGTCGGTCGGGTCCGCGTAGTGTTAGCCGAGACTGCGCGGGTTCACCGATCGCATTGCCCTTCAGTAGAGAATCGTAAATCCCCCGTCGGGCCGCGCGAATGCCGTCGCGAAGCTAAACGCCGGAATGCCGGGCGCTTCTCCCGGACCCTCGATAGGGCTTTCGGAAGCGCGGAATCGCTGCCAGCGTAGCGTGCCGCCCTTGCCCCAGCCCCCGCCTTCCATCCAGGCCAGCAGAATCTCGCCCTGCTGGTTGACGGCCAACGACGGATACTTGCGATCCGTGCCGGTTCCGGGTGCGGCCACCGGTTCCGCGGCGGCCAGCGTTTGCGGATCGATCCGCGTGAAATAGACCTTGTTCTCGGTTTCCCATGCCGCCAGCACCTTGTCGGAATCCTCCACAAGGGCGGCGCTGGTCATCGGGCAGGCGTTGATTTGCCAACGATCGAGCAGGCGGCCTTCGAAGGTGCTGCCCTGATCGCGCGAGCGCAGCAGATACTCGTCGCGATGAATCTCCAGTTGGGCCGTGCGGAACAGCGCGTAGAGGTCGCCGCGGCTGTCGACAAACGCGCGCATGCCGCAGCAGCCGCAGGCCCCGGTCGGGTTCGCGTAAGCCGGCTGCTCGGGCGCAAACGTCGCGCCGTTGTCGTCGGAGCGTGCGATCCAGACCCGCCGGCCCGCCTCGCCTTTCGGATCGCCTTTCGTCAGGCCGTGCCACAGCACGTAGACATGCCCGCTGCGGTCGGCGGCAATGGTCCCGCCGCCGTCGAGGCCGAACGTCTTCTGCATCAGATTCCGCTGCGGCTCGAAGGCCGTTCCGGCGTCGTTCAAACGGGTGTAGAGCATGGGGATGCCGTTGTAGGGGCTGTCGGCGGGCTGTTCGGGGTTGAGCGGCCCTTTGGGCTGCGCCACCGAGGACCCATTCCAGGCAACCTGGACGCGACCACCCTCGCCGAGGGCCAGTTGGGCGCCGCGAATGGTGCCCGCCGCAATCGCGCTCTGCGGCTGGCTGTTGACGCGGATCGGATGGGAAAACGTCGCGCCGCCATCGCTCGACCGCACGTAGTAAAGATCGCCCGCCTTGGCTTCGCCCTTGTAGTAGACCAGATGGATGACGCCGTGGGCGTCCACCGCAACCTGCGGTTGCAAGCCTCCGTCGGGAACACGGCTCAGCGTCACCTTCTCGGCAGGCTCAGAGCGGGTATCGGCATCGACACGGCCACAGGCCGAGCCGGCAAGCGCCGCGATGGCCAGCAGGCAAGGCCAGGCGCCAAGCCGGCTACGCAGCATCCGGAGCCCGTGTGCGATGTATCGGTCCATGGTGAACCTCCAGCTACTCAGAAATGGGGCCGGGCGGGTCGACTACTATTGTAAGGGCGTTTGGGGACGGCAATCCCGAGCGCCCCCGGGGCGCATTCATGCTCGAAACCGAACGGCTGCTGTTGCTGCCATGGCGTACCGAAGACGCCGGAGCGTTCCATCCGATCGCTACCGATCCCCGCGTGATGCGCTACATCACCGGCGGTGAACCCTGGTCCGGCGAACAGATTCAGGAATTCATCGCACGCCAGGTTGCCGGGCTCGAACGCAACGGCTTTTGCCTGTGGCGGCTGACGCCCAAGCAACAACCCGGTCGGCTGATCGGTTTTTGCGGTCTGCAGCCGTGGCGCGACCGCCCCGGTCTCGAAATCGGCTACGACGGCGTCATCGAGATCGGCTGGTGGCTCGCACCCGATTTCTGGCGGCAGGGCCTGGCCACCGAAGCAGCCCGCGCCGCGCTGCGTTTCGGTTTCGAGCAAGCGGGCCTGGAAAAGATCATCGCGGTCACTCACCGCGACAACCAAGCCTCGCAACGCGTGGCGCGCCGCCTCGGATTTACCTTCGAACAAGCGATAGCGCTCGAGACGATGAACCTGTGGGTTTTCGCCGGGCGCCGCGAGAAGTCCGCTCCTTCACGAAAGTAAAAACCCACAAGCGCGAACCGACACACAAAGCCGAATCGCCCCACAAACCATGGGCCGGGCAGAGGCCTGCCCTGCCCGCAACTCAGTCACCCCAAAAACGGTCCTTCGGCTCGTCCCCCCTAGTCCAGCACGAACTTCGAGAGATCCAGTTGCGACTTCGGAAACTGCATTTTCAGGTCTTCCAGGGTTCGTACCAGAATGTCGGCCACGGCCAGGTTCCGGAACCACTTGTGGTCGGCGGGGATCACGTACCAGGGCGCCCACGGCGTGCTGCACCTATACAGGACGTCTTCGTAGGCCTTGGTGTAGTCGTCCCAATAGCGGCGTTCCTCGAAATCGGCCGGCGAGACCTTCCAATGCTTGGTTGGGTCGTCGAGCCGCTCCTGCAGGCGCTTCCTTTGCTCCTGCTTACTGATGTGAAGAAAGAACTTGACGATGGTGACGCCGTTATCGGCCAGCATCCTCTCGAAGGTGTTGATCTGCTCGAAACGCTTCGACCAGACGCGCTTGGGAACCAGATTGTGAACCCGCACCACCAGCACGTCGCCGTAGTGGGAGCGGTTGAAGATGCCGATTTCGCCTCTGGCCGGTACGTTGCGATGGATTCTCCACAGGTAGTCGTGGGACAATTCCTCTTCGGTCGGTACCTTGAACGACGTCACGCGGCAGCCTTGCGGGTTCAGGCCGCTCATCACGTGGCGAATCGTGCCGTCTTTGCCGCCCGCGTCCATCGCCTGCAGGACGATCAGCAGAGAATGGCGCTTCTCGACGTGCAGCAAGTACTGCAGCTCGTAAAGCTTCCGGCGCCGCTGCTCGAGGGCCGGCAGGGCCTTTTTTTTGCTGTCGACGCCGGCGGTGTCGGCCGGATCCCAGCGTGGTAGCCTTACTTTGGTGCCTGGTACAACCAAGTATTTGTCTCGAAGTTTCATTCTCGACCTTTCGTAAGCCCGCTCCGCGCGCTAGGGGCAGGTGTCGCCTTAGGACATCATAGTCAACGGTTTGCAAGCCGCCGCTCAGCATGGCACCCTAATACGTCCTAGGGTGAACCTGCTTGAGAGCATGCTTTTGCGCCCCAGCCGGGTGTCGCGATGGCGGGCCGCAGACACATGCCGAACACGCCGGCGCGGGGATGGCTAAGGTTTGGTTACTATTGAAAGATAGTCGGAGAATCTGGTACAAAACATAGACTTCCAAACCCGTTGGGGCATTTGGTTCGCCGTTCTCTTCCGCTCGGCGACCGCCAGGCAGGAACTCGGAGATTCCGGCCACAAGGCGGTTCCACTCCGCGGGAGGCGAACGACGGAAAGGCTGCCGGCCCGAGAAAGCGCTCTAGGCTACTCGCAAGAGCCGGGCTGGGGAAAAGGTAGCCGGAGGCGAAAAACGAAGAACGAATGCTGGATGGTAGGCCCGAGCGGACTCGAACCGCTGACCTCTACCGTGTCAAGGTAGCGCTCTAACCAACTGAGCTACGGGCCTGTCGCGTTTTTGATCCTATCACGGCGTTCCCGGCAGTGTCGAGGCGCTGAATAGTTTGGCCATTTGTGGCCCGTTCAGCCGTTTTGGAAATAGATCTCCTGGAACTATTGACATAGTACGTATAGGACCCATAGAATAAGCTAGATCACATCTGCTCTCAACATGCCGCAGTCCGAGCAAACTCAACAAGAGGTGCCATCCCCTTCGTCGATGGAAGCCCAGCCGCAAGGCTCGGATAAGATCCGCATCGCGATCGCCGACGATCACACGATCTTCCGTGACGGCCTGCGCAGGCTGTTGACGTTGGAGCAGGATTTCGAGATCGTCGCCGAGGCGCAAGACGGCACCGAAGTGATGGATATTCTGCGGGATAAAGAGCCCGATATCCTGTTGCTGGACCTCAAGATGCCGGGCCTCGACGGGCTCTCGCTGCTGCAACGGATTCAAACCCAGAAGATCAAGACCAAAATCATCGTGCTGACCGCTTCGGACGATGAGGGCGAGTACGTGCAAGCAATGCGGTACGGTACCTCCGGTATCGTGTTGAAGCAGACCGCCACGGAACTCTTGCTCAAGAGCATCCGCAAGGTGTACGAAGGCGAGATCTGGCTGGATTCGAAGACGACGGCGGCGGTGATGCGGCAGTTCGCCTCGCCGAGCGATCCAGGGCCGCGCGAGCGCGATAAACCGCGGCTGAGTAACCGCGAGCGGGAAATCGTCGCGCTGGTGGCGCAGGGTTTCAAGAACAAAGAGATCGCCGAGCGCATGTTCATTAGCGAACAGACGGTGAAGAACCACCTGCACAATATCTTCGACAAGCTCGGGGTTTCCGACCGGCTCGAGCTGGCGCTGTACGCCATCCACCGGAATATCCGTCCGGTTTAACCTTCTTCGGGCCGATCGCGATGTTCTTCGCGAGTTACGGCCCTCCCGAACGTTCCAGTCAGAGAGTTTTTTTTGGGGTTCGGAGTGGTCCCAGCCGCCGCTCTCAGATCGCCGTGGTCTTCCGGATGCTGAGCGCAGGCTCTCACCTGCGGCTCTGAGTGGGGACTTGGGGGGATTTCGGCGGGACGGGCGGCGCTTAGCGCTTGGAGGCGCCCACGGTTGCGCCGGCCTCGTCTTGGGCGGCGTATTTTGCGGCGACGTAGTCCTCGAGAATAGTGATGAACTCGGCGACGATGCGGTCGCCTTTGAGGGTGGTCAGCAGGCGGCCGTCGACGAAGACAGGCGCTTTGGGTTCTTCGAAGGTGCCCGGCAGCGAGATGCCCAGGTCGGCGTGCTTGGATTCCCCCGGGCCGTTGACGACGCAGCCCATCACCGCCACCTTCAGCTCTTCAACACCGGGATGGGCGCCCTTCCAGACCGGCATCTTTTCCCGCAGGTAGGTCTGAATCTCTTCGGCCATTTCCTGGAAGAAGGTGCTGGTGGTGCGTCCGCAACCGGGGCAGGCCGACACTTGCGGCGTGAAGCTGCGCAGGCCGAGCGATTGCAGAATCTGCTGGCAGATGAGTACCTCTTCGGTGCGGTCGCCGTTGGGCTGCGGCGTCAGGGAAACACGGATCGTATCGCCGACGCCTTCCTGCAGAAGAATCGACAGGGCGGCGGTCGAGGCAACCGTTCCCTTCATGCCCATGCCCGCCTCGGTGAGGCCCAGGTGCAGCGGATAATCGCAGCGAGCCGCCAGATCGCGGTAGACGGCAACGAGATCCTGCACGGTCGAAACCTTCGCGCTCAGGATGATGCGGTCGTGCGGCAGGCCGTAGCGCTCGGCGGCTTCGGCGGAGTTGAGGGCGCTGGCGACGATGGCGTCGCGCGTGACCTCGGCGGCGTCTTTGGGGTTGGCGCGCCGCGAGTTTTCGTCCATGAGCTGGGTCAGCAGCGCCTGATCGAGCGAGCCCCAGTTCACTCCGATGCGCACCGGCTTGCCGTATTCGACGGCGGCCTCGATCATCGTGCGGTAGTTGTCGTCGTGCTTCTTGCCGATGTTTACATTGCCCGGGTTGATGCGGTATTTAGCGAGCAGCCGCGCGCACTCGGGGTACTTCTTGAGCAGAATGTGGCCGTTGTAGTGGAAGTCGCCGACGATCGGAACGCGCACGCCAAAGCTGTCGAGGGTCGCAGCGATGCGCGGCACCGCTTCGGCCGCCTTGTCGTGGTTGACCGTCACCCGCACCAGTTCCGAGCCCGCGCGGGCCAGCGCCATCACCTGGTTGACGGTGGCCGCCGAGTCGGCCGTGTCGGTGTTGGTCATCGACTGCACGACGATCGGGTGATCGCCGCCGACCGGGACGCCACCGACGTCACAAACGACGCTTTTTCTGCGGGTTACAGGCATGGGATGAGGTACGGTTGTGCAACCGGGAAATGAACTTTGATTGTATCAAAGGGGTTGGACGCTTGATGGGCCGCGTTGTGGGGTCTTGGGAGGCTGCCGGCAATACCCGTAGGGCAGGGCTGGTGCCTTTCCAGACCTGCGGTTTTGTCGTTAGCCGAGACAGCCGAGCGCAGTCCGGCCCTGCGCCACGGGCGTTGCGGGCGGAGATATGGCGGGGGTTGGTTTGCTATCGGTTGAGATTGCGTTTGGCCATGGATGCTTGGGCAGGCCGGAGGCCTGCCCCACTGTCGCGCCGCCCACGCTTCCGCCGCGGGGTTCGCCTTGTCGCTGATGGACCGCGAATCTGTTAGAGTGACCGGCTAAGCATAGGAGGTACTCATGCGATCTACTACCCGGCGTGAATTCGTCAGGAACGCGGCTTTGGCCGCCAGCATCGCCGCCCCGGCCATGCAGACGGCACGGGCGCAGGAGAGCGCCAACGAGCGCGTCAACGTTGCCGTGGTCGGCTTTCATGGCCGCGGCCAGTCGCACATCCAGGCCTATTCGGGGATGAAAAACGCCCGTATCGTGGCGTTGTGCGATGTGGATGAACGCTTGTTTCCGGCAGCCGTGGCGGAGGTGGAACAACGTTCCGGCCACCGGCCCGATACCGAGGTCGACATTCGCAAGCTGCTCGAGCGTAAGGATATCGACGCCGTTTCCATCGCCACGCCCGACTACTGGCACGCGCTGATGGCGATCTGGGCCTGCCAGGCTGGCAAGGACGTCTACGTCGAAAAGCCGGTCTCGTTCACCATCGAGGAAGGCATCAAGGCGGTCGAGGCGGCGCGCAAATACAAGCGTATCGTGCAGGTCGGGCTGCAGCGCCGCGCCGAAGGCAATACGCGCGCCGCGATGCGGCTGCTCAACGAAAACCAGGTCGGCAAGGTCTATCGCTCCAAGATCAACATCGTCAAGCCGCGCGGCAGCATCGGCCACATGCAGGAATCCTCGGTGCCGCAGGGCGTTCACTGGGATCTCTATCTGGGCCCGACCAAGTATCAGCCGTTCAACGTCAACCACTTTCACTACGGCTGGCATTTCTTCTGGGATACCTCGACCACCGACGTCGGCAACTCGGCGGTCCATAGCCTCGACGTGGCGCGCTGGGGCATGGGCAAGGCCGTCCACCCGGTGAAAATCCATAGCTGGGGCGGCATGTATGTATGGGACGCCGACCAGCAGACGCCAAACGTGCAGAACGCCAGCTTCGAATACGCCGACGGCTCGATCCTCGATCTGGAGCTGATCAACGTTTACTCGCCTCCGCAAGGCCCCGAGCTGATCTACTTCACCGACAAGGGCTACCTGAAGTCGACCGACGACGACGGTTGGGAGACGGCGGTGGGCACCTTCTCAGCGCGAGCCAACCATCCCGAGGTGAGCGAAGCGGGCATCAACGAGCACGTCACACGGGCGAGTTTCCCGAAGGTGGAATACACGCCGGGACCGGCCGTCGTCGACGAGAAGACGGTCACTCATTTCGAGAACTTCATCCAGTGCGTGCGCTCGCGCAAGGTCGAGGACCAGTATTGCGACGTCCTGGAAGGCCATCTGTCGGCGGCGCTGGCTCACATGGCGAATATTTCCTACCGCACGGGGCGCAAGCTGGTGTTCGATCCCGACACGCAACGGTTCGTGAACGACGAGGAAGCCAACAAGTACATCAGCCGCGAATATCGCGCGCCATACGTGTTGCCGAAAGAGGTTTGAGACCTGTTGCGCCTGTCGTGTGGCAGGGCCGCAGCCAATCCCCGTAGCGCAGGGCTGGGTTTCCCAGACCTGCGGTTTGTTGGCGCGGCCGGGGGGGCGAATCGGGGTTCGCCGGGTTTGCGGTGTTGCCGCGCCGTTGTGGCGGGGGGCGTTGCGACGCCGGGTTCGTTGCGGCGCGGCTGTGCCGCTTTGCCTTGCCGGCAATGGGATGCCGCAGGTCTGGGAAGCCCAGCCCCGCGCTACGGGTGGTTGTTGCTTAACTCTTGGGAGTCGAGGACGGCGATGGCCGCCATGGTCACCACGTCCTCCACGTCAAAGCCTTTTTGCAGCACGGCGACCGGGCGGTCCATACCCATCAGGATGGGTCCGATCTTGCGGGCTCCCGCCAGCTCGGCCAGCAGCTTGTAGGCGATGTTGGCCGCCTCGAGATTCGGAAAAACCAGCACGTTGGCCGGCTCCTTAAGTCTCGAAAACGGATAAAAGCGCTCGATCAGGTCGGGATTGAGCGCCGTGTCGGCCTGCATCTCGCCATCGACCACCAGGTCGGGCTCGGCGGCGTGAACCAGCTCGACCGCGCGGCGCACCTTGTTCGAGGCCGGGTGCGGCGCCGAGCCGAAATTCGAAAACGACAGCAAAGCGACGCGCGGCTCGACGTCCAGCCGGCGCGCGCGGGCGGCCGCCAGCCTCGCCATTTCGGCGAGATCCTCCGCCGTCGGCTCGATATTCACGGTGGCGTCGGCCAGCAGGTAGATCTTGCGCTTGATGATCAGCATGTAGAGTCCCGAGACGCGGCGAATGCCGGGCCGCAGGTTGATCACCTGCAGGGCGGGCCGCAGCGTTTCGGGATAGTGCTTGGTGATGCCGTCGACCATGCCGTCGGCCTCGCCCCGGCGCACCATCATGGCGCCGAAGGTGGTGCGGTTGTGCAGGGCGGAGCGAGCCTCGTCGGCGGTCACGCCCTTGCGCTGCCGCAGCCGGAAATACTCGGCGACGTAATCCTCAAAGCGGGAGGATTCCGCCGGATCGACGATCTGCCAGCCCTCGGCAGGTAGCTGAAAGCGTTCGGCGGCAGCCAGGATCGCGGCGCGGTTCCCCAGCAGGATCGGCTCGGCAATGCGTTCGTCGCGCAGGATCTGGGCCGCGCGCAGAATCTTTTCCTCCTCGCCCTCGGGAAACACGATGCGGCGGGGGTCCGACTGCGCTTTCTGCAGAATCATCTGCAGCACGCCTTGCGAGACGTCGAGGCGGCGGGCAAGCGTCTGGCGGTACTGCTCGATGTCGGGCTTGGTCTGCGCGACGCCGCTCTCGATCGCCGCCGCGGCCACCGCCGAGGCTACCGCTTCGAGCACGCGCGGGTCGAACGGCTTGGGGATGATGTAGCGCGGGCCGAAGCCAAGCTTTTCGCGCTTGTAAATGCGGCGCACCGAGTCGGGAATCTCGCGCCGCGCCAGCTCCGCCAACGCGTTCACCGCCGCCAGCTTCATCTCCTCGTTGATGCTGGTGGCCTGCACGTCGAGCGCGCCGCGAAAGATGAACGGAAAGCCCAGCACGTTGTTGACCTGGTTGGGATAGTCGGAGCGGCCGGTCGCCATGATCACGTCGTCGCGCGTCGCCAGGGCTTCGTCGTAGTCGATTTCGGGATCGGGGTTCGCCAGCGCGAACACGACCGGTTTCGCCGCCATCGAGCGCAGCATCCCGGGCGTCACCACGTTGGCGATCGAAAGCCCCACGAAAACGTCGGCGCCGCGCATCGCGTCCGCCAGAGTTCGCAGGCCGGTCCGCCGCGCGAAACGCTGCTTGTAGGGGTTCATCCCGGCCGCGCGTCCTTCGTACACGACGCCTTTGGAATCGCACAGCAGGATGTTTTCGGGATTCGCCCCCAGCTTCACATAGAGGTTGCCGCAGGAGATCGCCGCCGCGCCGGCTCCGTTGATGACGATGCGGACGTCGCCGATGCGTTTGTCCGCCAGCGCAATCGCATTGAGCAGCGCCGCTCCGCTGATGATCGCCGTGCCGTGCTGGTCGTCGTGGAAGACGGGGATCTTCATCGTCTTGCGCAGCGTTTCCTCGATGTAGAAGCACTCCGGCGCCTTGATGTCCTCGAGGTTGATGCCTCCGAAGGTGGGCTCGAGAAGCTGCACGGCATGGATCAGCTCGTCGGGGTCTTTGGTGCCCAGCTCGAGGTCGAATACGTCGATGTCGGCGAAGCGCTTGAACAAGACGGCCTTGCCCTCCATCACCGGCTTGCCGGCGAGCGGCCCGATGTCGCCCAGCCCCAGAACCGCAGTGCCGTTGCTGACTACGGCAACCAGATTCGCGCGCGAGGTGTAGCGCGACACCAGCCGCGGGTCGCGGGCGATCTCGCGGCACGCTTCGGCGACGCCCGGCGAGTAGGCCAGGCTCAGATCCAACTGCGTGTGGCTGGGCTTGGTTGGGGTCACCGAGATCTTTCCCGGGACCGGATAGGCGTGATAGTCGAGGGCGTCCTGCTTGCGAACCGACATGGCTTACCTCCCAATGTCCAGACTGCTTGCGCCATGTCCAGACCGCTTGCGCTAGGTGTTGCGGGCTCCGCGCAAGCGTCGTGAACCGCAGCGGTCGCAAACCGCATACGGCAAACGCTACAAGAGCGTCGAGGCCCGGTCCCATAGTAGCGGTTCCCCGCTCGGAGCCACTACCGGCGAAGGTCCGCACAAAGCGCCGCGCGGCCGGTCAGCGTGGAGAAGTGTGACGATAGCGACTCGTGCCGCCCAGGCCTCGCGGCTCCCGAGCGCGAGTCAGAGCCACGAATTTCGAGACTGATCGGGTTACGGTGGCGATCGGGTTGGGGGCGGCCGGACGCGGGCACTGGCGGGTGCTACGATATCTGGATATCGTGCGAATCGGCTTCGGGCGGCGGGCTTTGGTTGTGTATCATCGCGATTGTGGGCCTCTAGGCCTGCCCGGAAAGCCGCGCCGGCCAAGGAGATCGCGCCCGGCGGGCCTGCCTTCCGCCCGGGCCGCCGCAGGGATACGGTAACCCCCCACCGCATAGCTGCGCCAATTCGTCATTGGTTTCTGTACAGCCACTAGCCAGCCGATCCAACATCTAAACTGGGGTCGGAGGGGAACCCAGACAACCCCTCCCGCGTAGTTTCACTTTCAATTGCTGGACCTGTCGAAGTCCTGCCTGGAGAACGATCATGAGCCGATTCATCCGAGCCCTCGCGGTGCTCACCGCGCTGTCGCTGCTGCCCCCGCCGCTGTTGCTGGCGCAGCAACTCAGGGGCGACGTCGATTACAGCGTGGGGCGCTCGGCCTGGCCGAACTTCACTAATGTTTTCAAGGACGTCCAGGTCCCCGAAGTCAACCTGGGGAATTCGCCGCGGCTCGATCAACTGCTGCGCGAGGGCAAGCTCTATCTTTCGCTGAGCGACGCGCTGGCGCTGGCGCTGGAGAACAATCTCGACATCGCCTACGCGCGCTACGGTCCCGACATCGCCGATTCGGACATTCTGCGCGCCAAGGCCGGCGCCCAGCTCCGCGGCGTCCAGACGCAAATCAGTACGTTGTCGACGGGCACCTCGGCCTCCGGCGGCAACGCGGTGCGCGGCGGCAACGCGACCGGCATCACGCAGCGCGCATCCGGCGGCGGCGGCAGCGGCAGCGGCGGCACCGGCGACGCCAGCTCGTTTTTCGGCACGCAATCGGTCAACCTCGATCCGACCATGTTCTTCAACATCGACTGGGGGCATTTCAGCAACCCCCAGACGAGCAACTTCGTGACCGGCACCAGCACCCTGGTGACCGAGTCGAGCAATTCCTCGTTTGGGTTTCGCAAGGGTTTTCTGACCGGTACGCAAGCCACCCTGACCTGGGCCAACCTCGACCAGACCACCAACTCGGTGCGCAACAACTTCAACCCGTCGCTGCGTTCGAACGTCACCCTGCAGGTTCGGCAGCCGTTGATGCAGGGCTTCGGTATCGCGCTCAACTCGCGCACGCTGCGGGTCGCCCGCAACAACCGCGAGGTATCCGACCTCGCCTTCAAGCAGCAGGTGATCGAAACGGTGACGCGCGTCCAAAACCTCTACTGGGATCTGGTGAGCTTCATCAACAACGCCGATAGCCAGCGCGAGGCGCTGCGGCTGGCGCAGAAGCTTTACGAAGACAACAAGCGGCGGGTGGAAGTCGGCACGCTGGCGCCCATCGAAACCGTTCGCGCCGAGGCCGAGGTCGCGGCCCGCGAGCAGGACCTGACCATCGCGGAAACCAATGTGCAGTTGCAGGAGACCCTGATCAAGGACGCCATCAGCAAGAACGGCCTGGCCAGCCCTTCCCTACAGGAAGCCCGCATTATCCCGACCGACAAGATCGAGGTCCCCAACTTCGACCAGATCCAACCGATCCAGGATCTGATGACAGCGGCGTTGCAGGGACGCCCGGAGCTGGTACAAAGCCGCATTCAACTGCAGAACCGCGACATCAACCTCAAGGCGGTGCGCAACGGGATGCTGCCGCAGATCGATCTGGTGGGTGATGTGACCAACAACGGCTTGGCGGGCCAAATCAACGACCGCTATCTGGACATCAGCGGCGACACCACCCCGGTGTCGAACTACTTCTTGGGTGGGTTGGGCAATTCGCTGTCGCAGATCTTCCGGCGCAACTTTCCCGACTACTCGATCCGGGCCGAGCTACGCATCCCGCTGAAGAACCGGCAGGCACAGGCGGATATGACGGCGTCGCTGCTGGAGAAGCGGCAGTCGGAGATCCGCATCCGGCAGCAGGAAAACTCGATCCGCACCGAGGTGCAGAATGCCTTGATCGGGCTGCAGCAGTCGCGGGCGGCCGACCAGGCGGCGCAGAAGGCGCGCGTGCTGCAGGAAAGGACGCTCGACGCCGAACAGAAAAAGTTCAACCTGGGCGCTTCGACCATCTTCCTGGTGGTGCAGGCGCAACGCGATCTGGCGCTGGCGCGTTCGGTGGAGATTACCGCCCAGAACAACTACGTGAAGGCGAAGGTGGAACTGGACCGCGCCGTCGGCCGGACCCTGCAGGAAAACCACATCTCCATCGAGGAAGCCTACACGGGTAAGGTTTCCCGACCGCCCGATGCGCTGCCCCCGCCGGAGAAAAAGGACGATGGATCGGCGGAAAATCTCTCCCCCGACGCGACGCCTGCGGCACTGAGCAGCCAGGCCGCGGCGGTTGCCGCCCCCTCGGCGCAATCTTATCTTTCGCGGGATGATGCGGCGGCAAAGTAGCAAAAAGGGGAGGGCAATCCGGCCCGTCTTGGTGGCGGCTGCGTCGGGGATGCCCTCGGACCTCCCCGCATCGCGTTGTTGCTAAGGTTGTTCCATAGGAAACAGCGAAGCGTCACATGCTGCTCTACATCCTGCGCCATGGCGAAGCTGAGATGGGTCTCCGTGGCGAACCCGACTCCGGCCGCCGCTTGACCGATAAAGGGAAGCAACTCTCGCGGCGCGTGCTGGCCCGGGCCGCCGCGGCCGGCGTCGAGACGGAGACCATGCTGGTGAGTCCCTACGTCCGCGCGCGAGAAACCGCCGAAATTGCGCGCGAAGTGTTGGGGTTCGCCGGCGCCGCGTTACCGTCGGACGCCTTGTTGCCGGACTCTGAGCCCGAAGTCCTGTGGGACGAGGTTCGCGTGCACCGCGACGACCCGCAGTTGCTGCTGATCGGGCACAACCCTTTGTTGAGCGAATTCCTCACCGTGCTGTTGGGCGCCGGCGACCACGCGATCGATTTAAAGACGGGCGGGCTGGCCTGCGTGGATGTGGGCTCGCCCGGTACGCGGCCTCGCGGGCGGTTGGTGTGGCTGCTGACACCCGAGGTCAGCGGCTGACCTCGAAACATCACGGCGCTGAATGCCCCCGCGGGCATCGGCCGACTTTTGGCCGTACCCAGCCGCTTGGGGAGTCGCCGAAACGATGCAGACCCGGCGCGCCGGGGATCAGCGGCCGGCGTCCTGCCCGGCGCCCTGCGGCCGGAAGAAATCCACGGGTTCCAGGCCGCTGATTCGCCACTTGCCTTTTCCCTGCTCCCGCGCCTCGATCTGGATCACCTGGTGGCGTGCCTCCAGCGGCGCCGGCGTTTCCTTCAGGCTCACCTGCAACAGCCAATCGACGCGCAGGCGATAGCCGTCCTGCACGCGCTCGATCTCCAGGAACTGAATGGAAGAAGCAACGTCGCTCTGCGTGGTCAGCGCCACGACGTGGGATTCCAAGGCGGGATACTGCGCAAACCGCTCGCGGTCGAACCAGTGCAGGAACGAGGCGGCATTGCCGGCCTGCAGAGCGCGGCTGACGTCTTGAACCAGCAGCCGGACGTCGCGAACCTCGGGGCTATCCTGCGGCGTTTGCTGAGCGGCGAGCGGCCCCGCCGCCGCCCACAAAAAAGCCCCCCAAAGGGCCACAAAAGACACCACCAGAAGCGCCCTGGCGAGCACCTGCCGCCCCTCGGGAGGTGGCG
Organism: Terriglobia bacterium; assembly: GCA_963824095.1. Taxonomy (GTDB): domain Bacteria; phylum Acidobacteriota; class Terriglobia; order Bryobacterales; family UBA6623; genus JBBDWJ01. Next base: position 1,714,201 of record CAWGNS010000008.1, read on the forward strand.
CGGGCCTTCGGCCGGCAGCGTCGAACTCCGGTTCGACGTGCCGTTGTGCCCCCAGGGGTTTCACGTTCGGTACTCGGCGTTGATCTGGATGTACTCCTCGGTCAGGTCGCAGGTCCAGAACCTCGCCCGGCCGCCGCCATCGCCGCGAATGCGAAACAGCAGCGCCGACTCGGGCTTCTCCATCGTGGCCTGCACGTCGGCCTCGTTGAATTTCGCGCGCATGCCGCGACGGCAAACACGAAAGCCGTTGACGTCGATATCCACCTTGGCGGGGTCAAAGGCGACGCCGCTCGCGCCGGCGCTCGAAAGAATGCGGCCCCAGTTGGGGTCGGCGCCGGCCAGCGCGGTCTTCACCAGCGGGGAATTGGCGATGGCGCGCGCGATGCGTTGGGCGGCCCCGTCGTTGGCGGCGCCCTCGACGTCGATGGTCAGCAACCGCCGCGCCCCTTCGCCGTCGCGCACGATAGCGATAGCAAGCTGCTGCGCGATCTCCTGCAACGCGGCCTCGAAGCCGGGGAGGTCCTTCTTGCGGAGGCGCACACCTGAGACGCCGTTGGCCAGCAGATAGGCCGTATCGTTGGTCGAGGTGTCGCCGTCGACCGAAATGCGGTTGAAGCTGGTTTCGACCACCGCGCCCAGCATCTTGTCGAGCGGGCGAGGGCCGATGGCGGCGTCGGTGAACAGGAAGGCAAGCATGGTCGCCATGTTGGGGTGAATCATGCCCGAGCCCTTTGCCATGCCGGCCAGCCGCACCACGCCGTCGCGCGTCTCGAACGAGGTATAGGCGGTCTTGGCCACGGTGTCGGTGGTCATGATGGCGCGCGCCGCGGCGCCGAAGTTGTCCGGCGAGAGCCGCTCCTCGAGCACCGGCAGCGCCTGGATGATGCGCTTTTCGTCGAGCGGCTCGCCGATCACGCCCGTCGAGGCGAGCAGAATCTCTTCGCGCCGCGCGCCCAGCAGCTTGCTGGCGGCTTTGGCGCTGGCGCGCGCCACCTTGTCCATGGTCGGGGTGGCGCAATTGGCGTTGCCGGCGTTGGCCAGGATGGCGCGGCAGAATCCGCCGCTTTTGTGCAGATGTTCGGCGCTCACCGTCAGCGGCGCGGCGCGCACGATATTGGTGGTGAACACGGCCGCCGCGGCGGCAGGTTCGTCGGAAACGATCAGGGTCAGATCGTCAGCCTGTTTCTTGCGAATTCCGGCGTAACAGGAGGCGAAACGATAGCCGCTCGGAACCCGGTTATTTAACTCGTCGCTCACGTTCGTACTTCTCCCAAGACTTCGTCTTCGGACGGCCGGTAACCATGCACAAAGTCACCGGCCGCAACTCTCTGTTTGCCCTCGATCTGCAATTCCAACAATTGCAAGGCCGTGCCGCCGCCGCAGCCGGCCACAAGACCGTCCCTGGTCGAAACCCTCCCGGGCGCCAGAGAGACGCCGCTCAGGGGGCGGGCGCGCCGTATGTGCAGACGCTTGCCCCGGAAATCAGTATAGGCGCCGGGCCAGGGGTCGAATCCGCGGATGCGGTTGAAGATGTCCGCCGCCGGCCGCTGCCACTCGATCCAGCCGTCTTCGCGCTTGAGGATGGGGGCGTAGCTGGCTTCGGCTTCTTCTTGCTTCCGGGGCGAAATCGAGCCCGCCGCCAGGCCTTCGATCGTCTCGATCAACAACTCGGCGCCCATCGGAGCAAGCCGTTGAGCCAACTCCGGGGCGGTCTCGGCGGGCCCGATCGCCGTCTCGCGGCGCAGTAGAATATCCCCGGCGTCCAAGCGCTTCTCGATCAGCATCGTGGTGACCCCGGTTGTGGTTTCGCCGTTGGCGACGGCCCAGTTGATCGGCGCCGCGCCGCGGTATTTGGGCAGCAGCGAGGAGTGCACGTTAACGATGTTATAGCCGGGTAAATCGATAATCGTTTGGGGGATGATCTGCCCATACCCGACCACCACAATGAAGTCGGGCGCAATTTCGCGCAGGCGCTCCAGCGCTTCGGGCTCGCGGATCTTTTGCGGTTGATAGACAGGCAGGCCGAGTTCCTTGGCGGTGACCTTCACCGGCGGCGGCATGAGTTTCTGGCCGCGTCCCGCGGGTCGGTCAGGCTGGGTGACGACCAGAGCCACATCGTGGCGCCGTGCGAGCGCCTGGAGGGTGGGGACCGCAAACGGCGGAGTGCCCATAAAAACAGCGAGCATGGCTCAGTCCCACTCGCCGTTCTTTCGTAGCTTGCGGATCTTGCGCTTGATCAGCTCGCGCTTGAGCGGGCTGATGTGCTGCAGAAACAGGATGCCGTTGAGGTGATCGTTCTCGTGACAGATCGCCCGCGCCAGCAGTTCCTCACCCTGCAGCTCCTGCCACTCGCCTTTGGCGTCCTGGGCGTGCACGGTGACCCGCAGGGGGCGCTTGACGTCTTCGCGAAAGCCGGGAATGCTCAAGCATCCCTCTTCGCCGACCTGCTCGCCCTCGACGCCGACGATGCGCGGGTTGATGAGCACCACCTTCTGTTCGGCGTCCTCGCCGCAGGAGCAGTCGATGACCGTCAGGCGTTTGGAGATGCTGATCTGCGGCGCCGCCAGGCCCACGCCCTTGGCGTCGTACATCGTCTCGAACATGTCGGCGATGAGCTGATCGAGTTCGGGCGTATCGAACTCCTCGATCAAGTCGCAGGGCGTTTCCAGCACGGGGTCGCCGTATTTGACGATCTTGCGAAGCATGTTAGCTAAGGTGTGGCAGCCGACAGCGCTGCGGAAACGATCGGCAACCGCGTTACGGCGCCACTGATTTCATTGTAGTGAACCAGTCCAGCGAAACTCTCCCGCGTGGTCTTAGTACTCGCGGACTTGTTTCTGGTAGCCCTCGAAGTTGCGGCGGGTTTCCTGCAGCGAGTCGCCTCCAAACTTTTCCAGAAAAGCCCCTGCCAGCACGAACGCCACCATCGCTTCGGCGATCACTCCGGCGGCCGGGGCGACGGCGACGTCGGAGCGCTCATAAGCCGCCACCGAAGGCTCGCGGGTGTCGAAATCCACCGATTCCAGGGGCCGCCGCAGCGTCGATATCGGTTTCAAGTAGCCGCGAACCACCAGGTCCTGGCCGTTGGTCATGCCACCTTCAAGGCCGCCGGCATAGTTCGAGCCGCGGAAGAAAGCGCGCCGTTCCTTGCTGTAGTGAATGGTGTCTTGCACCTTGGAGCCGGGTGAAACCGCCGCCACGGTGCCGCGGCCGATCTCGACCGCCTTCACCGCCTGCATCGAAACGATGGCCTGCGCCAGCTTGCCATCGAGCCGCGAATCCCAAGTGATGTGGGAGCCCAGCCCGATCGGCGGGGTATGCACGACAACCTCGAAAACGCCGCCGCGCGTATCGCCGGTGCGATAAGCGTCGTCCACCTCGGCCTTCATGCGCTGCTCGACCTCGGGGTCGACACAGTTGAGCAGCACCTCGTCTTTGGCGGCCAGCGCCTGCAGCTCTTCCCAGGTGGGGTCGCGCTCGAGCCAGGCCTCGCCGACCGCAACAACGTGGCTCAGAATCTCCATGCCGAACTGCCGCAGAAACAGCTTGCAGAGCCCGCCGATGGCGACGCGCGACGTTGTTTCCCGGGCGCTGGCTCGCTCCAGCACATAGCGGGCGTCGCGGAAGTCGTACTTGATCGCGCCGGCCAGGTCGGCGTGGCCGGGCCGCGGCCGCTTCACCGGCTTGGCCTTGTCGGCGGCGCCCTCGGCGTCTTCCACCGGCAGCGCTTCGGTCCAGTTCTTCCAGTCGCGGTTTTCGAGCAGGATGGCGATGGGCGAGCCGATCGTCTTGCCGTGGCGCACGCCCGAGACAATATGCGCTTTGTCGGTTTCGATCTTCATACGCCCGCCGCGGCCGTAGCCCTGTTGGCGGCGCCACAACTCGCGGTTGAGGAAATCGATCGCGACGGGCACGCCGGCCGGCAAGCCGGTCAGAATCGTCGCCAAGGTTTCGCCGTGAGATTCCCCGGCGGTTTCAAAACGCAACATGTTGTTGGAGTCCAGGCGGGCAGGCTAATTCCTTATCATAGCGGAGATACCCTATGAGCCGACTGATCGGAATTCACGCCGTCGGGGAAGCTTTGCGCGCCGGCCGGCCGCTGGACCGCGTGCTGGTGGTCCGCGACAGCAAAAATCGCCGCCTGCAGCCGATTATTGACGACTGCCGCCGGCTCGGCGTGCCGCTGCGTTTCGAACCGCGCGCCGCGCTCGACCGGCTGTCCCAGGGCGGCGCGCACCAGGGGGTGGTCGCCGAGGCCGCCTCCAAGACCTATGCCGGCCTGGGCGAGGTGCTCGGCGCCCTCGACCACCCCGGCCTGCTGGTGATTCTCGACGGCGTCGAGGATCCCCACAACCTGGGGGCGATTCTGCGCTCGGCCCACGCCGCCGGCGCCGATGCCGTCCTGCTGCCCGAGCGCCGCTCGGCGGGGCTCACCGATACCGTGGCCAAGGCCGCCGCCGGGGCGCTCGAATATCTGCCCGTGGTGCGCGTTGCGAACATCAACCGTACCCTCGAGGAGCTGAAAAAGAAGGACTACTGGATCTACGGCCTCGACGAGCGCGGCACCCAGGATTACGATACCCCCGACTATGCGGGCAACGTCGCCCTGGTGCTCGGAGGCGAGGGCAAGGGTCTCCACGAAATGACCGCCAAACACTGCGATTTTCTGGTGAAGATTCCCGTCGCTGGCCGGATTGCCTCGTTGAACGTCTCGGTAGCGGCGGGAATCGTGCTGTTCGAAGCCCTCAAGAGACGCCGGGCCGAGCCAAAAACCAACGGGTCAGCGAAAACAGAGCCGCAGCCGTAAGGCCGCGGGCCGAGGCGGCGGAGAAGCCGGGTCCCATGCCAACCGCAGGAGCGCCCGTAGCGCAGGGCTGGTGTATTTCCAGACCTGCGGTTTTTCAGCCCGTGGGGGGAAAGACGGCGGGGCGAGGGCGCTAGAATCCGAGGCAAAGGCCGCAGGTCTGGGAAGCCCTGCCCTGCGCTACGGGGAAGCCGGGCCTTTGTGGGGTGTTCGAATCGTTTTGGGCAGGCCGGAGCCCTGCCCCACTGGTTGCTACCATGAAGATTCCGCGGCTGTCCGATGCCGCTACCCACGCAAATGCCTAGCGAACTTGTTTGCTTTAATGCCGATTGCCGCCGGCGCTTTCCGATCGACGCGGTGCTTTACCAGTGCCCGGCGTGCGACAGCCTGCTGGAAGTGGTGAACGATTTCTCGGCCTTGCGGGCCGCCGAGCTGCGTGACATCTGGGACCGGCGCCGCCTCAGCCGCGAGCCGCTCGACGTCAGCGGCGTGTGGCGTTTTCGCGAGATGCTGCCCTTTGCCGACGACCCCGCCCACATCGTCACGCTGCGCGAAGGCAACACGCCGCTGTTTGACCTGCCCCGCGCCGCCGCTTATGGCGGCCTCGACCGGCTGCAGTTCAAGCACCAGGGGTACAACCCGACCGCCTCGTTCAAGGACAACGGCATGACCGCCGGCGCCACCCAGGCACGCAAGCTCGGCATGCAGCGCGTGGCCTGCGTCTCCACCGGCAACACCTCCGCCTCGATGGCCGCCTACGCCGCCGCCGCCGGCCAGCAGGCGATCATTTTCATCCCGCACGGCAACATCGCATACGGCAAGCTCGCCCAGGCGCTCGAATACGGCGCTCTGACCATCCAGGTGGAGGCGAATTTCGACCAGATTCTGGCCCTGGTGCGCGAGCTGGCCGAGAAGCTCGGCATCTACCTGCTCAATTCGATCAACCCGTTCCGCATCGAAGGCCAGAAATCCATCGCCATCGAGATGCTCGACCAGCGCAACTGGCGGGTGCCCGACTGGATCGTGCTGCCGGGCGGCAATCTGGGCAACGTTTCCGCGCTGGGCAAGGCCGTCCGCGAAATGAAGCAGATCGGCCTGATCGACAAGCTGCCGCGTTTCGCGGTGGTGCAGGCCGAAGGCTCCGCGCCGCTCTACCATCTGTTCCAGAAGGAAAAGCGCGACGTCATCGAGTTCGTCGAAAAGCCCGAGACCCTGGCGACGGCGATTCGCATCGGAGCCCCGGTTTCGTGGCAGAAGGCAAAGTTCGAAGTGGAATCGAGCGGCGGACTGGTGGGTTCGGTCAGCGAGCAGGAAATCGCTGACGCCAAGGCCGTCATCGGGCGCAGCGGGGTCGGCTGCGAGCCGGCCTCGGCGGCGACGCTGGCCGGCCTCAAGAAGTTCGTCGCCGCAGGGCACATCGGGCCCGACGCCGATGTGGTGGCCGTGCTCACCGGCCATCTGCTGAAAGACCCCGACTACGTCTACCGCTACCACACCGGCGAGTTGCGCGCGCCCGACGGCCGCCAGCTCGAATCAACCTTTGGCAACCAGCCGGTGGTGCTGCCCAACGACTCCACCCGCATCGCGCGCTTCCTGGAAGAGGCGGGGAAGTCGCTCGAATCGTCTGGGGCCCTCCCGCCGGAAAAGCCTGAGACTCGTCCCCGCGAAACCCGGCCGGCGGAACTTCGCCGCGCGCGAGCGATTTGCCCCGTGGCCAAAAAACCCGGCCCATCCGAGTGAGCCATAAGCGGCGGGCCGGTTAGCGCTTCCACCGCAAGCCGCACCTCGGCTCCCGCCGGTTCCACGGAAACCCACAGCGCCGTCCCCGCCGGCCCATATTCGTTGCAGACCTGGCGCAGACGGCCTCGGGCCTGTTGGACGTCCTCGATTGATGCGTCCAGCCTCACGCGACCGTCGGTGAGTTGCACCACCAGCACCGAAGTCGGCAGGTGGCCCCGCCGAACCATGCGCTCCAGGGCTTCCAGCAGATCGGCCATCAGGGCCCGATCGGCCTCCTGTGGCCGGGGTCCTTCCGGCCAGGGCACTCCCTCGGGCCAAGCTGCCCTCGGCCAAGGAACAACGAGCGGCGCCAGGTTTTCCATGAACGCCATATCGGCCGCGCCCGGCCATCGCCAACGACGGTTGGAGGCGCGCGCGCCGGGTGGGCTGACGCGGAAACGGACGGTTGGGACGGCAGGATCCTGGCTTGCAGGCGGGCTGCCTGTGGGACGTGTGTGGTTCGGGCGGGTTAGTGCAGGCGAACCGTCGAGCGGCGGTCCAGCTCGAACTCTTCGGGTTCGCCGGGGCGGTGCACTTCCAGGTCGGACCAGGCCAACGTCAGCACTACCTGGAAACACCCTTGGCCGCAGGGACGGCAGTGGGTGACTTTGGCGCCGGAGCGCAACTGCATCTTCAGGTCCAGCCCGTGCAGATCGCCCATCAGCGACACGGTGCTCCCCGGGGCTAGAGCCGCCGCCAGCTCGACGATGAGCTGGTCGCTGCGCACTTCGACGGCCTCGGCGCTATAGACTTGCGGACCGTGCACGAGTTGCAGCTCGGCGCTGTAGCGTCTTCCGGGCCATGGCTGCAAAGGGTTTGTCAAAACGGGCCTCTTTCCGCCCAAAATCGGGAGCGGCGGGTTGCGAACTGAGGCAATTGTGGACTCTTCCCGCAATTGGCCGCAATGGATCAGTGGTACTGGTGAGATAGGGAAACGCCTTAGCTTTTCGTTAGGAAAGACGCCGCGGAGGGTAAGGTCCAGCGCTTTCGGAAGGCTCCGAGCCAGCGCGCCACGTCTTTCAGAATCAGTGCGTTGCGGCACTCGTCCGTTACCGGAGGGTTTCGGTTTAAGCGGCCCGCCGCGGACGTCATCCTCTCTACAATGAAAGTGTGGGCAAGGGTTAGGGAGCTCGGCGCAACCCGCCGATCAGGAAACCAGATGACGACCACCATCAGCGCAAATCGCCCGCTCGCCGGCGAGGAACTTCGCAAAACGGACGCCTATTGGCGGGCCGCCAACTATCTGTCGGTAGGCCAGATCTATCTGCACGACAACCCGCTGTTGCGCGAGCCGCTGCGCATCGAGCACGTCAAGCCGCGGCTGCTGGGCCATTGGGGCACCACGCCCGGCCTGAACTTTCTCTACGTGCACCTCAACCGGCTGATCCGCGAGCACGACCTGAACATGATCTACGTCACCGGACCCGGGCACGGCGGGCCGGGACTGGTGGCCAACACCTACCTCGAAGGCACTTACTCGGAGTTCTACCCGCACGTCGGCAAGGACCTGGACGGGCTCAAGCGCCTGTTCACGCAGTTTTCGTGGCCGCACGGCATTCCCAGCCATGTTGCGCCCGAGACGCCGGGCTCGATTCACGAAGGCGGCGAACTCGGCTATTGCCTGTTTCATGCCTACGGCGCTGTGTTCGACAATCCCGACCTGATTGCCTGCTGCGTGGTCGGCGATGGCGAAGCCGAGACGGGGCCGTGCGCCACAAGCTGGCACAGCAACAAATTCCTCAACCCGGCCCGCGACGGCGCCGTGCTGCCGGTGCTGCATCTCAACGGGTATAAGATCGCCGGCCCGACCGTGCTGGCGCGCCTGGAGCGCGAGGAACTCATCGACCTGTTTCACGGCTACGGCCACGAGCCCTATTTCGTCGAAGGCGACGAGCCCGAGACGATGCACCAGTTGATGGCCGCCACCCTTGAGCAAGTGCTGGCGGAGATTCGCTCGATTCAAGAAGAGGCCCGCAAAAACGGTTTCCGCAAGCGGCCGCGCTGGCCGATGATCATCCTCATCACGCCCAAGGGCTGGACCGGCCCCAAGATCGTCGACGGCAAACGCGTCGAGGGCTCGTTCCGCTCCCATCAGGTGCCGCTGGCGGCCCTGGCCGAGAAGCCCGAACACCTGAAAATGCTCGAAGAGTGGATGAAGGAGTATCGCCCCGAAGAGTTGTTTGGCGAAGACGGGAAATTCAGCGCCGAGTTGGCGGCGCTGGCGCCGGAGGGCGAACGGCGCATGGGCGCCAATCCGCATGCCAACGGCGGGCTGCTGCTCAAAGACCTCACGCTGCCCGCCTTCCGCGACTATGCGGTCGATGTCGCCAAGCCCGGGGCGACCGAGGCGGAATCCACGCGCATCCTCGGCACGTTCCTGCGCGACATCATGAAGGCGAACGCCGACAGCGCCAATTTTCGCGTGATGGGGCCCGATGAAACCGCTTCGAACCGCCTGACGGCGTTGTTTGAGGTGACCGACCGCGTCTCGACCGCGGCGATCGACCCTGACGACGATCACGTCGCTCCCGACGGCCGCGTCATGGAAATGCTCAGCGAGCATGCCTGCCAGGGGTGGCTCGAAGGATATCTGTTGACCGGCCGGCACGGTTTCTTTTCGTGTTACGAGGCCTTCATCCACATCGTGGACTCGATGTTCAATCAGCACGCCAAGTGGCTCAAGGTCACTCGCGGGATCCTCTGGCGCAAGCCGATCGCCTCACTGAACTATCTGCTCACTTCACACGTCTGGCGGCAGGACCACAACGGTTTTTCGCACCAGGACCCCGGCTTTATCGACCACGTCGTGAACAAGAAGGCCGACATCGTGCGCGTCTATCTGCCGCCCGACGCCAACACGCTGCTTTCGGTCGCCGACCACTGCCTGCGCAGCCGCAATTACGTCAACGTCATCGTGGCCGGCAAACAGCCGCAGCCGCAGTGGCTGAACATGGACGACGCGGTCAAGCATTGCGCCGCCGGTATTGGCGTCTGGTCGTGGGCCAGCAGCGATCACGGCTACGAGCCCGACGTGGTGATGGCCTGCTGCGGCGATGTGCCGACGCTCGAAACGCTGGCTGCCGTTTCGCTGCTGCGTCAGCAGCTTCCCGAACTGCGCATTCGCGTGATCAACGTCGTCGATCTGATGACGCTGCAACCCGAAAGCGAGCACCCGCACGGGCTGGCCGACGAGCACTTCGACGAGCTGTTCACCACCGATCGGCCGATTATCTTCGCCTACCACGGCTATCCGTGGCTGATTCACCGGCTCACCTACCGCCGCAACAACCACAAGAATCTGCACGTGCGCGGCTACAAAGAGGAAGGCACCACCACGACTCCCTTCGACATGGCAGTGCTCAACAACCTCGATCGGTTTCAGTTGGCGCTCGATGTCATCCGCCGTGTGCGGCGCGTCAAGTCAGCCGGCGACGCCGCCACGCAGTTCTTCGAGGACAAGCTGAGCGAGCACCGCGCATACGTGGAACGCTACGGCGAGGATATGCCGGAAGTGCGCAATTGGAAGTGGGAGGGGTAGGCGTTCGCGCTATTGCTGGGCCTTCTGCCCGCCGCCGCGAGCATTGGGAATGTCCGTCTGGGAGAAGTCCCGGCCTTTGAAGAGCATCGGTTCGCCGCTTACCTTCGAGAGAGCGTAAGAAAAGCAATCCCCGAATGGTCATCGTAGCCAACGATTTGCTCCGGGCTACGGTTGTCGAGGACCGGCAGGGCGGAACAGCGCTTGCGGATAGCTCGCAGTCGATCTCGCAGATGGGACGCGGAGCCCTTCTCTCGCTGGCGGGACAGGCGTTCGCGCAGGGCGTGCACCACGGCGTCCGCAATCGTCTCGCCAGTCGCCGCGGCAAGCTCTCGCGCGAGCCGATCTGCTTCGGGGTGCTCGATATTCAGCCCCATACCCGTGATTCTAGCACTGGGAAAACAGTCCGAATTGGTTCCTGCTCAAGCGAATTCCAGCCCCAAACCCGGCTTTTGCGGCAAGACCCACTGGCCGTTTTCCACCTGGGGCACTTCCTTGAACAACCCAAAGCTCCAGGGCATGTGCTCGAGATAGAGGCCGTTGGGAACCGCGGCCAGAGCATGCGAGAGGATCTCGGGTGCCAGGTGCGTCACAACCGGAAGATTGTGCGCTTCGGCCAGGTGGGCGATCTTGAGGACCGCGCTCAGTCCCCCGGCGCGCAGCAGATCGATCATCACGATATCGGCCGAGCGCCGCCCGATGAGCTGCGAGAAAGGCGCGACGCCGTAGAGGTATTCGCCGGTCGCCAGGGGCGTATCGAGCGCCGCCGCAATGCGCGCCATCCCTTCGTAGTCGAGGTGATGGGTCGGGTCTTCCAGCCAGTAGAGGTTGTGTTCGCCCAGGGCGCGGCCAATCGAGATGGACTGATTCACGTCCCAGCCCTGGTTGATGTCGACCATCAGGTCGATCTCGGGGCCGACGGCTTCGCGCAGCAGCCGCAGGCGCTCGATTTCTTTCGCCGGAGAAGCTTCGGCGCCCATGCGCAGCTTCATGGCGCGAAAGCCCTGCCCGACCAGCTTCGGGCCCCACTCGGCGAGAGCCGCCAGGTTGTAGGTGCGCCACAGGTAACCGCTGGCGTAAGTCGGAACGCGGTCGCGGAAGCCGCCGAGTAGCTGGTACACCGGCTTGCCGAGCGCCTTGCCGCGGATGTCCCACAGAGCCACGTCGATGGCGGCCACGGCGCGGGTAATCAGGCCGGCCGGCGCACCCGCCCCGGCGGTTTCCAGCAGCTTCTGCCCAATGGCCTCAATGTGCATCGGGTCGTCGCCCACGGCCAGCTCTGCCAGGCCATTCACGACTTCATGTAGCCCTCGAATGACGCACGACGGCACAAACCCGGCGTAGCCGATCCCTTCGATGCCATCGTCCGTTCGCACTGTCAACGTGACGAAGTTGGCGTTGCGGGCGCCAGGGCTGTTGGCGATGGGTAGCGGGCGGTCGGTGAAGCTGACCAGGCGGGTGGCGAAACTTTGGATCTTCATGGGCTCGCTCCGGGGGCCGAGCCAAGAGGCTAACGGGAAGCGGGGGCGGGATGCAACTCTTCGAGATCCCGGCGCAGGCCCTCCAGATCGATGCGGCGATACCAGCTTTCCAATTCGAAACGCTCGATGCCCTTGCCCTCGACGATCAGGTAGAAGCGGTCGAGATAGCGCACGCGTAGCCGGCCTTTGCGGGTAGCCGGATCATAGAGCAACCGCCCTTGCTGGCCGCCGACCCGCACTGCCTCGCCATTGGCCCAACCGGGAATGTCGAGCGGCATGTGGTAGGGGTAGTCGCCGGCCCAATCCCAGATCTCGAGCGTGATTTGCTTGCCGCCCTGAGAATAGGTTCGCGAGACGCGGCTGGAGGTGAATTTCTCGAAGTGGACCCCGACGTTGATCGAGACGCTGCTCGGATTGCTCGAATCGAGCCAACCGCCTTTCCAACCATCCACGGCCCGGGGCAACGCCGAGCCTAGCCGAAAGGGGCTGACCGGAACGTTGTCGTTCGAAAAATAGAGGAAGGTAAACCAGCCGGCGAGCAGCAGCACACCACTCAGTTTGAGGATGTTGGGTAGGGAGAGCGCAACGCCCTGAGACGGCGGAGCGAAAGGTTCTGGCCCGGGATCCGGCGTCGGGGCTGTCGGTAGCACCGCCTGGGGATCAGCAGTGCGAGTCACCGGCCCAAATGGCTTTTCGGCGTCCATCGGCTTCCGTGGGAAGCACCGGGCAGAGTCTGGCGGAACCGGAAAAACCCGCGACCGTTGGTCCACCCCGGGTATCTTGAAGGCGGTGCTCGATCTTGCGGGCGTTCCTGCCGGCTAAGCCGCTCAACGCAAGCTCACGTTTTCGGCTTTGAGAGGCGCTTCGCGGACGGCAGCCGCTGCTTCCCTAGCCCACCGTCGAGGCGACTTCCGACGGCGTGGCGCTTTCGGCGACGACCGGAGCGTCGACGCCCATCACGCTCCAGCCCAGCTCGCGCAGTTGCCGCGCCAACTCGGAGCCATCCTGCACCAGCCCGCCGTTCCAGACCGCATCGCGCAGCGCCGCGTAGTCGTTGTTCAGCGCCCACGAGACCGGCACGCCGACGATCTTGCCGACGTCGCCGACGCCGAGCGAACCCCACGAACCGGCGCGGTTGACGATCAGCCGCAGCCGCTCACTGGCCACACCCATGGCCCGAATCTGCTGCACTTTGCGCCGCGCCAGGTGCAGCGAGGTGATCTCGGGCGTGCAGACCAGATACACCAAATCCGACATCGTCAGAATGTAGCGGGAAGACGAATAGATCGCGTCGGGATGGTCGACGATGACGTAGGGATAACGATCGAGCGCCGAGCCGAAAATATCGGGCAAGCGGTCGAGGCCGAGCGGGTGAATCGCGCTGTTGGAGGGCGGCGCCACCAGCACATCGAGTTTCTTCCAACGGCAGACCACGCTGTCCCAAAGCTGATCGTTGTTCTGGTTCGACTCGAACACGTCGCCCAGCGTATGGGCCGGCTTCAGTCCCAGCCGGAACGCCAACGTACCCGAATGGAAGTCGAAGTCCGCCAGAAGAACGCGCTCGTTCAAATGGTGAGAGATCGCCTCGGCGACATGCAGGGAAACGGTGGAAGCGCCATTGCCACCCTGCACGGGCAGGAAGCACACCATCACCGGTTTGCGGCCGTCTTCACGCCGGGTCGCCCCCGCCGGACGAACCCTGGAGCCGACCCCTTCAGCCAACTGCGACAGGCTCTCCGAACTCGCCGCGGTGGAACGCCCGCCGGCGCGGCGTCTGCCGCGGCCCTTGGTGGGGTCCCAGGTCCTGACGGGCCTCAAGGCAAAGCCTCTGGAGCTAGGCCGGGATTCTTTCGCTGTGGGCCCTGTGGGCTTGGCTGGCGGCGTCATCTTTTTCGCCGCGGTACTTTCCACCGCTTTCGATTGAGCCGCCGGTTCTGATTGGGCCTCCGATGCCGATTTGGCCGCTATGGGTTCCGTCGAGTCCGCGCCGGCCGTGGTTCCATCCTGTGCGGGCTCGCACTCGCCTTGCGGCAAGCTCTGCGCCAGCGGTCCGCTGGCCGGTTCGGTTTCGGTGGCCGTCGCGCGGTTGCGTTCGAAAATCGCCCGCGCGAGTTCCTCCGCCGTGTCCGTTTCGGCGTCGAGTATCGCGGCAGCGGCAGCCATTGCATCGTCCGCGCCCGCCGGCAGGTCCTCGGCCGAACTCGCGGTCAGGGACTCGACCAGCGCGGCCGGGTCGGAAGCGTCGGCGGCGGCCGGCTCGATTTGCTCGCTCTCGTCTACGCCAAGGTGGCCGTCCTCGTCTTCGAGGTCCGCGTCGGCCGTCTGGATCTCGACCGGAAAGGGTTCGTCGCGCTGGACGCTCGCCCCCTCGAAATAGCGCCCGTCGTCGTCCTCGTCCTCTTCGGAAAAGGGCTCATCTTCTTCGGAGAAAGACTCTTCGTCGTCCTGCCCGGAGGCCGCTTCCCGGGATGGATCCTCGGCAGCTTCGGTCTCCTCCCCAGCTTCGGCCAGCGGATCGTCGCTGGTTTCGAGGCGTTCGGCCGAGGAAACTTCTTCTTCGTCCCCGGTGGAGGCCGTGGTCTCGACCGTGGCCGCTCCGAGCCTCAGGGGCCCTTCCGCTTCGATTGCGTCCAATTCCAGCGCCAGGGCCTCGGGTTCTTCCCCAGCCTTGCTGAAAATCGAAAGGGTGTCTTCGCCCTGGTGGCTTGGCGCGACGTGCCCGACAAGCCGCTCCATGGTTTGGCGGCGGTGAATTGCCGCATGCTCGTCACAGCAGAACTCCGACTTCGTTCTCCAATGCCGGATCCTAGAGATTTTTTCGTGACAAAGCAGACAATACATCGAGTTTTATCCGTTAGTGGCGCCCGAAGTCTCTTCTGCCGGCCCCAGAGTCATTGTAGGAGGGAGGCAGTTAGCGCCCGGTCCCTCTTGCAGGGCGAAAATCAAGGCTGCCCAGGCTGGTGGCCCTCAGTCCCCAATGACCCGCTTATATTGAAGAATCGGAAATAGACACACTGGCCTATGCCTTTCTTCTCCTATAGGCAGAATTATGAACGACCCTGGATCGGACATCAATGGGCCGTTCGTACCCAGATTTTTTCAATTTGGCGGCCATCTTAGAGATTTTCTAGGGTGATCGCTAAGTACCGCTCGGTTAAATCACCTAGATTCTCCGACCGGAAGCGAGATATATCTATCGGCCAGCAAGGGTGTACGGCTTTTCGCGGCGTAGGTGTGAGGAACAGGCTGGGGAAGACGACTTCGGAAGAACTTCTGTCCCGCAACGGTGGTCCGACTGTCTCTGGTCGCAGCCGGCCTCTCGAGCCGCTGAAATAGTCCTCTGGTAGGTCCCGTAGCCGGTCCCAGGGCAGCTCCGCTTCCCCCGGCCCCAATCAGCAGTTGCAAGCTCCCAACCCCCTGGATACATACTGAAGAAGAAGCACAAGCCGTCCAAGACCCTATGACTCTGGCCCTTTTAGCCGCTCTGTCGTTGTTGTTTTGCGGACTGTTTGCCCCGGCCCGGGCCGACGGCCTGATCCCGCCTCTGAGTGGCGAACAGGCTGCCCAGGCGCACCGCATTCTGGAAAGCTTCAAGAGCAACCCCCGCGGCCCGTTCTATCGCATCCGCTGGTTTTGCAACGACGGCTCGGACCACCCCCCTTCGCCCCCGCCGTGCCGCGACCTGGGCGGCGGCTATCAGCACGCCTCGCTGAGCCCAGAAACGCAGCAGCTCGCCCAGTGGAACATCGACGTCGGCACGATCCTGGCCGGCCAGAAGTTCGACGCGCTGCTCGACGCGCGACGCGACCATTGGCGGCTCAAGGAAATAGTGCTGGAGCACTATCTGGAGGGGATCGACCGTGGCTGGATCTACCGCCACGCCTATACCTATCGCGGGGCGCGGCAGGCGGAGGACGAGGAGCAGGCCGGCTACCGCTTCCTGACGGAGCTGGTTTCCGACCCCTCCTGGACGCGGCGCCACTATTTCCTGCTCACCCAGTTGATCGCAGCGATGCCCCACGGGCTGCCCGACAGCGTCGTCAAGAAGGTGCGCACGCTGGCCCAGTCGATTGCGGCGCAGGACCCGCGGTTCCAGCCGATCCGCTCGAAGATTCACTCCGCGCCCGGGGACCAGGATGCCGCGCTGGTCGAGAAGTTCATGCAGGAAAAGGAAGTCGGCCCGGCGACCCGCGATCTGCTGCTGGAGCTGACCAAGCTACTGGAGCAGGAGAGAGCCGGCCGCGGCATGGAGTCGCGGCTACCCGCCTTCCGCAAGCGGTTTTCGGAGAGTCCGATTTCGCCGTACGTCGAGCGATTCGCCGCCGCGTTGCAGTCGGGCGATCTGAACAAGAGCTTTGCCGCCGGGGCCGAGCTGAGCTTTCAGATCCGCCGCGTCGTGGAAGGTTCCGACCGGGGCCGCTTCAACCTGGAATTGCTGGACTTCAACTCCCTGGTCCAGGAGCTGGGCTTCGAGACGAGCGCCAAGCTCACCGCCGCCACCCGGCGCGAACGGCTCACTTCGTTGATCGATCACGTGCGCTACGCCGTCGGGGACGGGCTGCTTTCGATGCGCGAGTTCGAGGCGTTACGAGACGACGCCGCCCGGCTGGACAGGGACGAAACCGCCGCGCCGGCCGTGTACTACGACATCGTGCGCTACCTGGGGCGTACCGCGGAATGGTGCCGCGCGACGGCGGCGAAAGATTTTGGGCCCGTGTCGCGCCACTACCAGCCGGCCGAGCCATTGGCCGCCGCGCTGCTCGATCATCTGCTGCGCAGCTCGATTGCCTTGCCGCTCTCCTCGCACATGGAGATTCTCAACGACGATGCACACCGCGCCGTCGGCATCCGCCATGCGGTGTTCGACGTGACTTCGGGCAGCGGCGTGTCGGCGTTGAACCCGGGTGTAGCTATCGGGCGGCTGCACATCATCCGCTCGCCCGAGGACGCCGCCGGCAACATCGACGCGCAAGGGATCTACGTGATTCCCGAGACGGTGTCGGATCTCAAGCCGATGGCCGGCGTACTGACGCTCGACAGCGGCAACATGCTGTCGCACACACAGCTTCTGGCCGCCAATCTGGGCATCCCGAACGCGCGTATCCCCTCGACGTTGATGCCGCAACTCGAAGCTCGCGAAGGCAAGGAAGTTTTCTTCGCGGTGACGCCGCGCGGCGTGGTGATTCTACGCGAGAAGTCGGCTCTGACTCCCGAGCAGCAGAAGATATGGATCGACAAGCCGGCGGCGGCGCCGTCACGCATCCAGCTCGATACCAGCCGGCTCGATCTGACGAAGACCGCAATCCTCAAGCTGGGCAGTCTCGGGCGCCAGGACTCGGGCGTAATCGTCGGCCCGAAGGCGGCCAACCTCGGACAACTGGCGCAGGACTTTCCCGGCCGCGTCGCGCAGGGGTTGGTGTTGCCGTTTGGCATCTACTACGAGCACATCCAGCGCACGCTACCGGGCGACACCGTCTCGCTGGCGGAGCAGATCAAGCAGGCCTACCAGCAGGCCGAGGCGATGCGGGGCAAGGCCTCGCCCGAGCAGATCAACGCGTTCATCTATCCGCGGCTGGCAGCGTTTCGCGAGAAGATCCGCACGATGCCGCTGATCCCGGAGTTTCAGCAGCGGCTCATCCGCCACCTGCAGCAGGATTTCGAATGGCCCGACGGCAGCCTCGGCGTTTTTGTCCGCAGCGACACCAACGCCGAGGATCTCCCCGAGTTCACCGGCGCCGGGCTCAACCTGACCGTGCCCAATCAGGTGGGGACGCAGCAGATCATCCAGGCCATCAAGAACGTCTGGGCCTCGCCGTTCACCGAGCGCGCCTACGACTGGCGCAGCCGTTTCCTGATCGGCTCCGAGCAGGTCTATCCCTCGGTGATTCTGATGCGGGCCGTGCCCTCGGATAAGTCGGGCGTGATCGGCACGCTCAATCTGGAGACCGGCGACACCAACGACATCACGGTCAACGACAACGAGGGCGTCAGCGCGGTGGTGGATGGCGGCGTGGCGGAATCGCTGCTGCTCAAGCCCGACGGAAGCGTACGGCTGCTGCACCAGGCGCGCGCCTCCTATCGCAAGCAATGCAGCCTCAGCGGCGGGTTCGAGAACGTGCCTCCCATCGGTGGCGACTATCTGCTGCAGCCCGACGAGATCGCGCAGATCCGCGCGCTGGTCGCCGAGGTCAAAGCAAAATATACGCCGGCTCGCTCGGCCTCCGGAGCGCCGCTGCCGTGGGATATCGAGTTCGGTTTTGAAAAGGGCGACCTGCGCCTGTTCCAGATTCGCCCGTTGGTGCGCTACCAACAGATGCAGACGCTCGAAGCTCTTTCGAAGATCGAGGCCGCCGAGGCGATCCAGCCGATGACGATCGTGCGGCTCGACGAGGCGCCATGAAGGCTCTCCTTGTTCTCCTGCTGTGCCTGCTGCTGGCCGCGCCCGCGGGTCTGCTCGCCTACCCGCTCGACGGCTACGAATCGACCGGCATCCGCCGCCTGCTGGCCTACCGGCTCGCGCTGGAGGGTAAAGTCGAGCCCAAGCCCCACATCGTGCCGGGTGGGCTGCTGAAAAGCGACCAGATCCACTTGCGGCTGCAGGGCGTCAACGACACATTCGATCTGAACGCGAACACACCGCGCGACCCCTACCTGCAGCAAGGGCTGGAGCGCATTTTTGCCGACCGCGATCCCTCCTATGGCATCGCGGTGCTCGATATCACCGACCCACGCCGGCCGCTTTACGCCTCGCTGCGCGCCGAAACCGAGCGGATTCCCGGCAGCGTCGGTAAGCTGTTCGTCGCGACCGGCTTCTTCGACGCCCTACGGAGCCTCCACCCCGACGACACCGCGGCGCGCGCCCGACTGCTGCGGGATACCACTCTCACCGCCGACCGCTTCGTCCACCGCGACGGCAAGACGGTGCCGTTTTTCAACGTGGGCGACACGCGGATTGTGTCGCGGCGGCTCGAGATCGGCGACAAGTTCAACCTCTGGGAATGGCTCGACCACATGTTGTCGGTCAGCTCGAACGCTTCCGGCTCGATGGTGTGGAAAGAAGCGATGATGATGCGCCACTTCGGGCCGAGCTACCCGGCGCGCGCCCAGGAGGCGGCGTTTCTGAAGGATACACCGAAGGGGGAGCTGAGCGAGCTGGCGCTCACAACCAACGAGACGGCGCTGCGGGCGGCCGGTCTCGACACCGAAAAGATCCGCATTGGGACGTTCTTTACCGGCAATGCCTCGGCCGTCATTCCCGGAACCAGCAGCTATGCCTGCCCGAACGAGCTAATGCGCTGGCTGATCAAGCTCGAGCAGGGCAAGATCGTCGACGCGTGGTCGAGCCTCGAGATCAAGAAGCTGCTCTACTTTTCGCGCCCGCGCTACCGCTACGCATCCTCGCCGGCCCTGAACAACGCCGCCGTGTTTTTCAAATCGGGATCGCTGTTTCATTGCAAGCCCGAAGCGGGTTTCCAGTGCCACGCGTACGCCGGCAACGAGCTCAACCTGATGCACTCGGTCGCCATTGTCGAATCCGGCGCAAAGACGTACTTGGTGACGATGATGTCGAACGTGCTGCGGCTCAACTCCGCGGTCGAGCACCAGAAGGTCGCCACCGAAATCGAGAAACTGCTGCAGTCGCGCCCGGCCGTCGGCGTACCGCAGTAGGACACACCGCGCAAGGGCGCCAAGTCGAGATCAGACCCTCAGAGCCAGAGCCCGCACCCGTGGCGCGAACCTCCAGGTTGCCGCGTCGCGATTCGTCGCGACGTAGGGCCCCACACCACCGAAGCCGTGCTGGAGAGATGCCACAGCCGGACCGGAATGCCCTTCTTCCGCAGCCTGGTCAGCCTGCGATAAGAAGCCGGGGCGGCGGAAGCGAGCCTGCAAACGTTCCCGAGGTTGTGTGTACGGTCAGAGCGCAAGATGTGGTGCCCCGTGCTTCTCAGCGCGGGCTGACGCCCGCGGCTCTGAGTGGCGTTGGGGGTGGGGTTCGCGCCGGGAACCAATCACGCGATTAGGGGGCGGCGTTCGGTCGCGTCTCGAGCCGTGTGTTGGGGAAGTAGTACCGCAGGATCGCGGCGAAATCCATCCCGCCCGCCGCCAGTGAGGCCGCGCCGCGTTGGCACAGGCCGATCCCGTGCCCGATTCCTCTACCGTGCAAGGTGACCGAGTCGCCGTTGGAGGTGGATTCAAAGCACGTGCTGGGCAGACGGCTCCAGCCGGCCCGGCGCGCGACGGCGAGCCGCGCGGCCTCGGTCGGATTTTCCAATAGCGTCGCGACCGCCTCGCGAGGGTGCGTTTGATGCCAGGTTTCGGGCGCGCGGCGGCAGGCGGCGCAGGCGACGCGAAAATAGGGATAGCCTTCGGCGGACAACCCGGCCTCTTGTAAGGTTCGCGTGACGCCGCCGCAACTGCGCGAATAGAGCGCGCGCACGACCTGGCCCTGGTAGGTCAGAACCAGCCCACGAGTCGCCGCTGCGGCCAGACTTGCAGGGTCGCTGTCCGAGGCCGGCGCACGCAGAAACTGACAGTGTGTCGTGTCGCAGAAATCGAAGCCCTTGTGCCGCGGACCTGCCTGTAGATAGGAACGCGCCGCGACCGCCTGCGCTTTCAAGGCTTCGAGCGTGGCGCCTGGCGGGCTTTCGGCGGCCACAATCGCGCCGACGGCGGTTTCGCGGTCCATGGCGACCACGGCGCGCAGTCTGTTGCCCGTCGCGGTCAACTCCAGCCGGCCTGAGAACCGCCGCTCGATCTTGCCGGGAACCGACAACCGGAAAGCGGCCTCGCGCCCTTCGCCGGTCATCGTGACCGAGGAGCCTCGCAACTGCGCCGTCCCAACTTCGCAGGCGACCTGCCCCGCCGCCAGCCGGCATGCGGCCGTTTGCCCGCCTTCGAGACGGCTCGTGACGCCACTCGCAGCGAGTTGCAGGATCCGAGGGCCGTCCGCCTGCAACCGCAGCTCGTGCGGAGCAAACAGGCCGAATACCTGCACACGTATCTCCGACGCGCGGCTGGGGCTAGACCACCCGAGGGCCGCGAGAACGCACAGAACCGCTGCACGCGCGAGGCGCGGTTTCGCCAGACGTCGCGTAGAGTTGCGTAGGACGGCGACAAACCCTGCGAGATCCCGGTGCCAGTGTGTGGCTGGAGAAATCACTCGCTCTCAGTGTAGAGAGCCGCTCGCCCCGCCTGCCAGCCTCGTTTTGCCTTAAGCTATTGCGTTGCCCGGCCAATAGCCGCCTGCATTCGTCGGAACGCGTCCAAGTGGGTGTCGCAGTTTGGACGACACGTGGTGGAACAGGTGAGACAGGTGGATGTGACGCGGGCCTCCGGCCGGCCGCGCCGGCGTACGCGCCGGCGTTTCTCCCTACCGCGCCGAAATCGGGAATGTCGACGTTCAACGTCGACGCTGCCGGCCGCAGGCCCGCGCCACCAGACGGCCCGCGTTGCCTCGACGGATGGAAGACGCCGCTCTCAGGGAAGGAAGCCAGTGCCCCAATACTTTGAAGACTTCGCCATCGACGCCACAGCCGAATCCGGCGGGCGAACCATCACCGAAGCCGACGTGACGTCGTTCGCGGCGCTTTCGGGCGACACCAATCCGATCCACACCGACGAGGAATACGCCCGCCGCAGCGCCTATCGCCGTCGTATTGCCCATGGCGCGCTGGTCTTCAGCATCTCGACGGGGCTCGCGATGAACCTTTTGCCCCCCGACGAGGCGCTGGTGGCCTTCCTGGGGGTCGACAGTCTGCGATTTACGCGGCCGGTCTTTTTGGGCGATACGATCCGGCTGCGGACGCGGGTCGCCGCCAAACAGGACCACGACTCCAAGCGCGGCCTGGTTACGTTTGAAAACACGGTAGTCAACCAGGCGGGTCAGGCGGTTTTGGTTTACTCCCCCAAGGTGATTTATCTGCGGCAGCCGGGTTGAGGGGAGGGGCTGGGTGAAGGCTGGTGAAGAGGCGGTTCTTTCACGAGGTGGCATTGCTCCCCAAGAGGCCCTTGGGGAGCGCCGTGCCCGTTGGCACGCTGTGGCGTGGCGGGGCCCTACGTAGCGACGAATCGCTACGCGGCAAACCTGGAGGTTCACGCCACGGGTGGTGGGTTGGCGCTTCTGAAATTTTCGGTTCAGGCGTCTTGTAGTTCGGGGAGGTGCCGGAAATATTCTAGGGCTCCCGGATTGGCCAGGGCGTCGCGGTTTTTTACCGGACGGTCGTGAATGACTTCCCTTACCGCCAGCTCCGTGATCTTGCCGCTGATGGTGCGCGGGATGTCGGCCACCTGAATGATCTTGCGCGGCACGTGATGGGGGCTGGCGTTCTCGCGTACGGACTTGCGGAGGCGCTCGCGCAACTCGTCGCTGAGCAAAAGCCCGTCGCGCAGGCGCACGAACAGAATAATTCGGAGATCGCCGCGCCAATCCTGGCCGATCACCAGGCTCTCGATCACTTCGTCGAACTGCTCGACCTGGCGGTAGATCTCCGCGGTGCCGATCCGAATCCCACCGGGGTTGAGCGTGGCGTCGGAGCGGCCGTAGATGATCAGCCCGTCGTGCGCGGTCAACTCGGCCCAGTCGCCATGGCGCCATACGCCCGGATAATCTTCAAAGTACGCGTTGCGGTACTTCTCGCCGCCGGGGTCGTTCCAGAAGCCGACCGGCATCGAAGGGAACGGCCTGGTGCAAACCAACTCGCCTTTTTCGCCCCGCACGGGCTTGCCGGCTTCGTTGAAAATCTCGACCTTCATGCCCAGGCCGCGCGTTTGGATTTCGCCGCGGTAGACCGCCCCGATCGGGTTGCCGAGCGCAAAGCACGAGACGATGTCGGTGCCGCCGGAAATCGAGGACAGACAAACATCCTGTTTGACCTTGGTGTAGACGTAATCGAAGCTATGGGGCGCCAGCGGCGAGCCGGTCGAGAGAATCGTCCGCAGCGCGCTCAGATCGTGCGATTCGCGCGGCGCGAGCCCTTCCTTCTCGATCATGGCCAGATATTTGGCACTGGTTCCGAAAACCGTCAGGCGCTCCTGCTCGGCCAGGTCGAACAAGATGTCCTTCTTGGGGTGAACCGGCGAGCCGTCGTAGAGCACCACGGTAGCGCCCGCCGCCAAACCGCTCACCAGCCAGTTCCACATCATCCAGCCGCAGGTGGTGTAGTAAAAAATGCGGTGGCCGGGCTTGAGATCGGTGTGCAGCATCAGCTCTTTGAGATGTTGCAACAGCGTGCCGCCGGCGCCGTGAACCAAGCATTTCGGCAGGCCGGTGGTCCCCGAGGAGTAGAGGATATAGAGGGGATGGTCGAACGGAAGCTGCTCGAGCGATATCTGCGGCGTTGTCCCGGCGGCGGCGAACTCGCCGTATCGCACGGCGTTCGCGGTGGGCAGCGCAGGTTCGGCATCGAGGTAGCCCACAACGACGATTTTTTCGGTGGCGGAAAGCTGCCGAGCGACCTCGCCCACTCGCCCACTCAGATCAATGCGCTTTCCGCCGTAGCAATAGCCGTCGACGGTGAACAGCACTTTGGGCTGGATCTGCCCGAAACGGTCGAGCACTCCCTTGACGCCGAAATCGGGCGAGCACGACGACCACACCGCGCCCAGGCTGGCGGCTGCCAGCATGGCAATCAGGGTCTCGGGGATGTTGGGCATCCAGGCGGCGACGCGATCGCCTGGCACGACGCCGGCTTCGCGCAGCGCCGCCGCCAACCGCGAAACCGCGGCGAACAACTCGGCGAAGCTCAGGCGCCGCCGCTCGCCCGATTCGTTCCAGAAGCGGATGGCCGGTTGATCGTCGCGGCAGCGCAGCAGGTTCTCGGCAAAGTTCAGGCGCGCGCCTTCGAACCAACGCGCCCCGGGCATGCGATCCAGGCCCACCACCGGGCGGTTCCAGCGGCGCGAAGCGGCCACGCCACAGAAATCCCACACCGCCGGCCAGAACTCTTCGGGCGAGTCGACGGACCACTGGTAGAGCGCCGGGTAGCCAGGGAAAGAGCCAAAATCTTCGGCGCGAAGGAAATCCAGAAAGGCAGTGAGGTTAGCCTGGCGAACGCGCTCGGGCGATGGGGTCCAAATTGGTGCGTCCGCGCTCATGAGCGTGATTTCGAATCAGAGACCGGCGCCGACGGGGTTGAGACAGGCGCTCACGCCGGTCACTCATGGAAGGGCGAGGCGTGCGACAGTCTGGCCCTTACAACGCCCGCGCCGGTACTCTCTAAGATGCCGTAGGTCTGGAACAACACCAGCCCTGCGCTACGGTGCCTTTCGTGGAGATGCCGCGTGGCATCCGCGTAGCCGCCGTCGACGCTGACGGATGCCGCTATTTTCTCAGATTTCCCGAAGGAAGCCCTAAAACCCCAACGCTATCAGCCTGCCGCCGCCACGGTGGCCTCTTGCAACAGTTGTGCGAACTTCGCCGGCACGACGTTGCCGCCGCTGAGGATGCACACCACGTCGAGGCCGCGGTTGTCGACCTTGCCGGCCATCCAGGCGGCGACCGCCGCGGCGCCTCCGGGTTCGACTACCAGCTTCTGCTCTTCGGCCAGCAGCTTCACGGCGGCGGCGAACTCGTCCTCTTCCACCAGCACCACGTCGTCGACCAGCTCGCGCGCGATGTCGAAGGTCAGCTCGCCCGGCGTCAACACCGAAAGCGCATCGGCCATCGAGCCCTGCGGCGGAACACTCACGCGCGCGCCTTGCCGCTTCGACTCCGCCATCGAAGGGTTGGCCTTCGGCTGCACGCCGATCACGCGGCACGACGGCCGGAACGGCTTGAGCGCCGAGGCAATGCCGGCCACCAGACCGCCGCCGCTCACCGGCACGACCACGCAGAAATCGCGGTCGAGATCCTCGAGCAGCTCGAGGCCGATCGTGCCGTCGCCGGCGATCGTTTCTTCCGAATCGTAGGGGTGTAGCAGCAGGCGGCCCGACTCGCGTTGGATGCGGAAGGTCGTTTCCCAGCGCGCCGCGAAGTCGTTCTCGCAAAGCACGACCTGGCCGCCAAACCGCCGTGTACGCTCGATCTTAAAGGGCGAAGCGCCCTCCATCATCACGATCTGCGCGTCGACGCCCAACTCGCGCGCCGCATAGGCGGTCGCCTGCGCGAAGTTGCCCGACGACGAGGTCACCACGCCGCAGCGCCGCGCCTGATCGAGATGCGCCAGCATGGCGTTGAACGCCGGCCGCACTTTGAATGAATTGGTCGGCTGCAGCGACTCCAGCTTCAGCCAGACTTTGCCGCGTCCCAGGCTCGTGAGAGGCTCGGAACGCACCAGGGGGGTATGCCACACATGCGTCAAAATCCGCTGGTTGGCTTCTTGAATCAGCGAAACCATACAACTCCTAAGGGGGATGGAAAAACAACGCCGCTTTCGCGGCTGCCGACCCTTAGCTGCGGATTCTCAGGATCAGATATGCGCCGCTGAACGCAAAGATCATACTCGGCGCCCAAGCGGCAATCGCCGGACTCAACTGGCTCGCCCGCCCCAACTGCTCAAACAGCGAATTGAGGGCATAGTAAGCAATCGCCAGCCCGATGCCGAACGCCACCGGCGAGAGGGAACTCCGGTTTCCGCTCGATATCGAGAACGGTAGCGCCAGGATGGCCATGCTGAAGGCAAAAAACGGGAAGGCCAGTTTCTTGTACCACTGCACCTGCAGCCGAACCGTGTCGAAACCGCTTTGCGTCAAATCCAGTATATACGCGCTCAGCTCGCTCCAGTTCATTTGTTGGTACTGGCGTTCTTCCTTGAGGAAGTAAGAAGGTTCTTCCTCGAGGTCGGGGAAAGCTCTTACTTGAAACTGCTCGAAGCGGGGCGGATTGTGGCCGCCGTCGAACTCGCGCACCCAGCCGTTTTCAAACACCCAGGCGTGCTGCGCGTCGTCCCAGCGGGCCCGCTCGGCCGAGATGTGGCGGCGCAGGCGGAACGGCTCGGGGTCGAAGTCGTATACCTTCACGCCGGCCAGAACTTTTTGCCGCGAATCGTAATATTGGTGGTAGAAGATGCGGTCATGGCGCCCGGCGGTCCATTGCCGGTCGGGGCGCAGGAAGGTACGGACGGGGCGGCCCTTGATCTCGTCGCGAATGGCGTCCTGTTTGCGATTTGTTTCGGGCAGGTAGTAGTAGTCGAGCGCAAACAGCAAGCCGCTGAGGGTGACCGACGCCAACAGCACGGGCGCGGCCAGCCGGTAAATACTGACGCCGCAGGCCTTGAACGCGGTCAGCTCCTGGTGGCGGGCAAGCAAACCAAAGCACACCAGCGTCGCCACCAGCACGGCCAGCGGCGTCGTTTCATAGACCAGCCAGGGCGTCAGGTAGTAGAGGTAGGGAACGAACGACGCCATTTTATTGCGCGCCAGCATGTCGCTGAGCAGCTCGAAGAAGCTGAACACAAACCAGATCGAGACGAAGGTCGCGATCAACAGGGCGAGAAAGAACAGGAAACGCCGTAGCACGTAGCGGTCGACGATGGGGATGAACGGCAACGCCAGGCTCGGCTCGGAGTCCGACCCGTTCTTACGGGCCCGCAAACCGCGCGCGGCGGCCGCCCCGTCCGAGCCGTCCTGCGAGTCTCCCCCGTTCGACCGGAAGCGCGCCGTCCACAGCCGCACGCGGGTCGAGATCGCCGCCACCAGGTCGGGGCGGTTGGGTGCATCCAGTTGCAGCAGCAGAAACAGGCCGCTGAGCGCAAACAGCAGGTTCGCCATCCAGATGCCCAGCCACACCGGCAGGATGTGCTCTTTGGCCAGCGCTACGCCGCCGATCATCAGCATCCAGTACACAAACGACAGCACCAGGCTGAAGACAACGCCGACGCTCTTGCCGGCTCGCTGCGTAGAGATGGAAAGCGGGACGCCGACCAGGGGCAGGATCAGGCAGGCCAGCGGGAAGGCGAAGCGCTGGTGCAACTCGATGCCGGCAGTCACGCGGTCGTCGCCATGGCGCGAGGCCTCGATCAAGGTAGGCGTGTCCATCCATTCGAAGGGACGCGCCCGCGCGGCCAAGTCGGCCGGGCGGGTTTCGAGCACCTGATCGCCCTGCTCGTAGCTGCCGGTGTGGTACTGCGTGGGGTCGAAAGACTCCTCGAACACCGTCGCCGACGGGAGCGTCAACTGCAGCCGGTCCTGCTCGGGGCGCGGTACCACGACGGCCTCGGGAGCCACGGTGATGCGCGGACCGTCCACCGCGCCGCTGCCGCCCATCGGCGAGCCGCGTTCCTCGGGGGAGCGCATGTCCGCCAGGAACACGCCCTTCCAGTGCACCACCGGGCCCGACACCACGTCGCGGACGTAAAGGACGCGGTTGGGAAAATCCTCGATGAACACCCGCGGCGGCACTTCGGCGGTGGCCTGCGAGATTTTCAGCGTCTCGGCAATGGCGTGGAAATCGCGCTGCGCGATGGGGTTGAAATACAGAGTGGTGGCCGCGCAGACGCCGCCGGCCAGAACCGCCAAAACACCCACCGGCAGCACGCAGCGGCCGCCAGGGATGCCGGCAGCACGCATGGCGGTGATTTCGCGGTCGCTCGACAGCCGCCCCAGACCCACCAGGACCCCGACCAGCACCCCCATCGGAATGGAGAACCGGAATAGCTGGGGCACCATCAGCAGAAACAGGTGCAGGACGTCGCCGCTGGCGGCGCCGGGTCGGATGAGCAATTCCATGACCCCGCCGATCCGGGGAAGGAACAGGACAAAGGTAAACAGAAACGTCCCGATCAAGGCCGTGACCAGAACCTCTCGCAGAACGTATCGGAACAGAATGCGCACAGCTACAGCGGGTGGGCCGCAGATCGAGTCGGCCAAGTTCTTGATTGTATTATCTCAAGCGCTCCTCGGGGTAACCGGGGCCGCAGGTCGGGGAGATCACCCTCGCCCCGGCCCGGCGCCCACCGGCCGCGGCAGGCTTGTTCCCCACCCGGGGGGAGCCTATCCGAGGAGGCGCCCGGTGTCTGCCCGGTCATCGCGCCCGGAAACCGGCACCCAGGCCCTCCCGTTCGGTCCAGCAGCCGCGCTCGCCCAGCCAGTGGGGGAACCCGAACACGACGGCGCCCGCGCCTGCCTATCGCATCGTCCCGGGAGCGAGATGAACCTGGCGCCGGCTCTCCCGAACTCGCAAAGGTATTGAAATCGTGATACGTTAAGGGTAGATATCGAACGGTAGATATCGACTTAGCTTCAACAGGTCTCCCCCCGGCTTATGGTGTGCGTTGGGGAGTCGGGGAGTGGGCCGCCAGCCGCTGCGCAACCTCATTCAACCTCGAAAGACTCTGTTCGTCGACCGGCGCAGGTGAGTTGACAACCCGTGTGCTAAGCGTCAAAGTAGGAACTCTTCAAGACAAGGTTAAGTCGTGGAAAACAAAGTCCTCATCCTCGGGCATAGAGGAGCTGCGGAGCTGCCGGAGAACACCATTCCCAGCTTCGAAAAGGCTCTCCAAAACGGCGCCCACGGCTTCGAGCTTGACGTGCGGCAGACCGCCGACCACAAGCTGGTGGTCGTGCATGGCGCGGTGGTGGGCAGTAAAGCGGTTCAATCGAGCAACTACGACGAGATCCGCCAGCTCGACAACGGCTTCGAAGTGCCTTTGCTCGAGGATGTTCTCAAGAAGTTCGCACAGAGCGCCTTTCTTGATATCGAGTTGAAATCCGAGGGTTTCGAGCACGCCGCCGTCGAGTTGATCCGCTCCTATGGCAACCCCGAGCGCACTTTGATTAGCGCCTTCGACACCGAGACCCTGGCGAAGGTGCAGAACCTATTTCCCGATCTGCAACTGGGTTATATCTACAATCGGACCCAGGATGAAGAGGCCCGCCACAACTGCTCGATCGAGGTGGTCATCCCGCAGTTTCGCCTCACTTCGCGGGAGTTGATCGCCGAAGTGCATAGCGAAGGCTTGAAAGTTTTTGCCTGGACGGTCAACGAGGAAACCGAGATCGCGCGACTGCTGGATCTGGGCGTCGACGGCATCATCACCGACTATCCGGAAAAGGTCGTAGCGGTGGTAAGCCGCAACGCCGCCAAGAAGGCCTAGGCCTGATTTAAACCAGCCCCGGGCCGTCGTCGTCGCCGCTGTCGCCGACCTGGCGCCGGAAGTCGAGTTCCCGCACGAACGCCGGTTTGTCGCGCCACTTGGCGCGCACCTTTACGAACAGCTCCAGGAAAGTTTTGCGGTCGAGTTGCGCGTCGAGTTGCAGGCGCGCCGCGGTGCCGATCTCCTTCACCTTTTGGCCGCCGGCCCCGATGAGGATGCGCTTTTGCCCGTCGCGCTCCACTAGAATCGTCGCGCTGATGCGCAGCAGGCCTTCGGTTTCCTCCCATTGATCGATCAGCACGGCGGTGCAGTGGGGCACCTCCTGATCGGTCGCCAGGATGACTTGCTCGCGAATCAGCTCGGCGGCCAGAAAGCGCTCCGGCTGATCAGTGAGATAGTCTTCGGGGTAAAAAGGCGCACCCTCGGGAAGCCGCTCGAAAATCATCGATAGCAGCCGGTCGAGATTTAGCCCGGCTTTGGCGGAAATCGGCACGAACTCCTGGAATTCGTGCAGTTGTCTCCACTGATCGATGACCGGGAGCAACGCTTCCCGGGTGGGCAGCAAGTCGATCTTGTTGAGCACCAGCAGCGCCGGGACGTTGACCTGCTTGACGATCTGGAGGGCCGCGCGGTCATCGCGCCGGATGCGGGCCGAGGAGTCCGACAGCAACAGAATCAGGTGGCAGCCCGATGTTGCGCGCCGCACCTCGCGCATCATGCGGCGGCCAATCTCCATCACGGGCTCGTGAACGCCAGGGCTGTCAACCAGCACGATCTGCCCTTCGGGGCGCGATACGATTCCCTGAATGGAGTCGCGCGTCGTCTGCGGCTTGTCGGTGACGATGGCGATTTTCGAGCCGACCAGGGCGTTCAGCAAGGTCGATTTGCCCACGTTGGGCCGGCCTAGGACGGCAACAAATCCCGACTTCACGCGGCGCCTTTCTGGTCCGGATGGTCGGTGACGTTGTCCGTCTCGGACGCTTCGCCCTTGGCTGGGGGCACGCGGCGTACGCGGACGCGGTTGACGCGGCGCTCGTCGGCGGTGAGCACTTCGATCTCGATGCCGTCGAGACGGATCTTGGCGCCCGGGGAGGGCACGTGCCCTAGTTGCTCACAGACCAGGCCGCCGATCGTGGTGGTTTCGAAGTCCTCGTCGGGGCGGAAGTCGACCAGCTCTTCGAGGCGGTCGAGGTCAACGTTGCCGTCGGCGATATAAGAATGGTCGGGCTGCTCGATCACGTCGAGCTCGGGTTCGGACTCATCGCGGATTTCGCCAACAATCTCCTCCATCAGGTCTTCCATCGTGGCTAGGCCGGCGGTCTGACCGTATTCATCGACCACGATCGCCATGTGGACGTTCTGGTCCTGCATCTCACGCAGTAGCTGGTGGATGGGCTTGGTCTCGGGCACCAACGGCACCGGGCGCATCAGGGTCCGCACCGGCGTATTGCGCCGCTGTTGCTCGTCGATTTCGAGCGTGTCGCGGCTATGCACGTAGCCGCGTACGTTGTCGATCGTCCCCTCGAAAACCGGCAGGCGCGAGAATTCGTTCTCAATCATGAGCTGCCGCAGTTCCTCGATCGACTTCTCGGCCTCGATCGCCACCACCTCGGGCCGCGGCGTCATGGCCTCGCGCACGGTCTTATCGCCGAACTCGACCACCGATTGGATCAGCTTGCGGTCTTCCTCGCCGATCAGGCCCTCTTCCTGGCCGGCGTCGAGCAGCACCTCGATGTCGCCCGAGGCGCTGCCGCCGTTCCTGCGCTCGGCGATGTCTTCGGCGCCCAGTTCCGCCACCGACGAGGCGAAACCGGCCAACAGCAGCACAGGCCGGATCGACCACGCGATCAGGCGCGCCAGCGGCACGAAACGCACCGCCCACATTCCCTTGGTGCGGCTGACCAGGATCGAAGGCACGATGTGAACGAACAGGATCAGGCCGGTTATCGACAAAACGACCGATTCGAGAATGACGATTTGAAACGGGACCGCCACGTCAAACGGGCGGGCCTGCAGCGTCAGGTATCCCAGCATGATCGTGAGCAGGATCAGGGTCACCTGGCGGGCCATCGCGAAGCGCCGCATGCCGTCTTCGTTTTTGAGCTTCAGCAAGGGCTCGATGTGGCTGTCGAAGAACTCGAACGAGCGGGCGTCCTCGCGGTGCCGGAAGCGCAACGACTCGACATAGAGCAGATAGAGGTACGACGACAGCGAGAGAACGCCGCAAAAAAGTACGCTCAGCAATGCTTCGAGGTAGATCACCGCGCCGCTCGCTCCGTCAACGCCGGTTCGAGGCCGTATTTCCTGCGCCAACGCATTTCGGTCCGCCGCATAGCGCCGTCGTCGGATTCGTGGTCGTATCCCATCAGGTGGAGGATTCCGTGGAGTATCAAAAGTTTCAGCTCGTCCTCGACGCGGTGGCCGTACCGCCGCGCCTGCAGCTGGGCGCGGTGGGCCGAGATCAAAATGTCGCCCAGACGCCCCTGCTCGCCGTCGGGGAACGAAAGCACGTCGGTCGCGTAGCGCTTGCCCCGGAACCGCGCGTTCGCCTCGCGCAAAGCCGCATCGGCGCCGACGACCACGGCGAATTCGCGCCCGCGCCCGACCTCGCGGCCAACCTGCCGCACAAATGCGGCGACTTCACGGTCGTTGAAGGGGACCTTGCGCTGGCGGTTGCGATACCACGCCGGGTCGCTGGAATCAGGCGTCATCTCACTACGGGGACGGTATAGCCGGGAACGTCCCTTTCACTCCACTGCCGACGGCTAGACCTCGCCGGCTGCCTTCGATTTCGGCGCGGCCGGTTCGAGGCGGTTGTTCTGGTAAGCCTCGTAGGCCCGAATGATGCGCTGCACCAGATCGTGGCGGACGACATCTTTCTCATTGAAATAGATGAACGCGATCCCTTCCACCGCCGAGAGCACGTCGACCGCCTCCAACATGCCGCTGCGCCTGCCCGCCGGCAGGTCGATCTGCGTCACATCGCCGGTGATCGCCGCTTTCGAGCCAAACCCCAGCCGCGTGATGAACATTTTCATCTGCTCGGCGGTGGCGTTTTGCGCCTCGTCGAGGATGATGAAGCTTTCGTTGAGCGAGCGCCCCCGCATGAATGCCAGCGGCGCGATCTCGATGGTGCCGTGCTCGATCAGCTTCTCGACGCGCTCGGTGTCGAGCATGTCGTAGAGCGCATCGTAGAGCGGGCGCAAATAGGGATCGATCTTCTGCTGCAGCGTTCCGGGCAGAAAGCCCAGCCGCTCGCCGGCCTCGACGGCGGGCCGCGTCAGCACGATCCGGCGGACGCGCTTGGACAGCAGCTCGTTGACCGCCATGGCCACCGCCAGGTAGGTCTTGCCGGTGCCGGCCGGGCCGATGCCGAAGACCATGTCGCAGCGCTCCATGGCCTCGAAATACATCATCTGGTTCAGGCTGCGCGGCGCCAGGGTCTTGCGGCCGTAGGTCCGCTTGCGGCTGCTGTGTACCAGGTTCCGCAGGCTCACCCGCGGGTCTTCGGCTACCACCTTCAGGAAATTCTTGACGTCGCCGTTGTTGAAACGATGTCCTTCATGGAGCAGATTCTCGTAATCGGAGAGAATCAACTCCACCCGGCGTACCTTATCCGGTTCCCCTTCGATTTCCAGGCTGTCTTCGAGCAGGTGGGTGGTGACGCCCAAGGCGTCTTCGAGCAGGCGGATATTCTCGTCGCGGGTTCCGAACAGGGACTCGATGCCCTGCGTGATAGTGACTTGGGATTTGATCAAAGCCGGGAGTTCTCGCCTCCTATGCACTCAATACGGGCAGAAGGAGACCGCGGGTCTATCGACGCTGATGAATGCAGAACTTCCCGAGCTTGCCTCCTGCGATGAACGGACGCCGCAAGGGCGGAAACGGGTTTAACCCGGGGACGGCTCATCCTCGCTCTGCTCCGACTATAGCCGAGCAGGGGGGGCAAGTCAATTGTAGGCGAGGCGCTGACGGGGCCCCGTCCCGCGGGCGACATCCAACCGTAACTCATTGGGATAGAGCAACTTTGCGAGAGGGCCGGAGGTTCCCAGCGGCGCGAGCGGCTGGCGCGCCTGCGTGGTTGGGGTCCGGGCGCGGCGAGATTTCAAACACCAGGGTAAAGCCACTAGACCAGCCCGCCGATAAGCCGAGAGTATGATCGATATCGTTGGCGCCCGGACGGCGGCACTGACGGACGGGCCCGGTTTGCGCACGGTCGGCTTGTGGGCCGCCGAATACATGTTGCTGAGCCTAGGTCTCGGATTGGCGTGGATTGCTCTGGTGTCGGCCGGCCAAGCCCTCCGGAAGCGGCGCGAGGCAAGCCTGCCGGGCGCGGCGCAGGCGCGGCCGTGGATCCTGGCCCGCGGCTTTCGGCGCTGGCAAAACGAGAATGGCGAGTTCGCAGGACTGCCGGGCCGTCTCGACGCGCTGCCGCTAACGACGGCCGCTGACTCCCGGCCCGGCGAAGCGGGCAGCGGAGCGACTCTCCCCGCCAAGTAGGTTCGGCCTGGGCCGCCGGGCTTAGTCGACTCCCAATTGGTCGGCTGTCTTGTCGTCGACCTTGCCGGTCACCGGCAGGTTCTGGTCCCGCTGGAATTCGCGGACACCCGACCGCGTTTTGGGGCCTGCGATACCGTCAATGGCGCCGCCGTAGTAGCCCTTTTGCTGCAGAACACGCTGCACTTCGCGGACGCGATCCTGGTCTCCGGGCTTGCCGTCGAAAAAGTCGCCGATGGCTTTTCCGGCATCGGCCATCGCTCCAGCCGTAGCCTTAGCCGCCTTGGTTACGCCGCGGCCGGTATGTTCCACAGCCGCGCCGGTACCTTTTCCGGCGGCTTCGAGACCCTTCTCGGTGGCCTCGCCGGCCTTTTTCATGGCGCCCTTGGTGGCGTCGCCGGCCTTGTCAAACTTGTCCTTTGGTTTTTGCTGTGCCTGGCTCGAACTTTGCGGCGGCGCTCCAGGCGCGACACCCGGCACCGTCAACAAAGACAAAGCACATAAACTCACCACATACGACAAACGTTTCATAACCGCCTCCTGTCCTCGCTTTTCGGCTTGGCTGCGCTCGTCCGCGGTGGCGGGGTCGACGCGCCTGCCGGCTTACCGGTCTATTTGTTTGACACATCGCCGGACCGGGTTGTTACCGGCGCCAAGCCCGGGCAAGCCTTCCCATTGGCCATACAAACTACTTATTTTCAGTACGTTATACACAATGGACCCTTATCAACCCCTTCGCCCGGATATACGCGATCTTGCCGGCCGGCGCGGCTGATGAAAATCTCGGCGAGCGCTATTTGGGGGAAGGCGGTTTTCCAGAAAAGGGTTCGCGTATTGAGGAGAAAAGACTGCCGTCAGAAGGGCTTAGCCCCCGTGCCAGGGAGCCGCGCCAGGTGCGCCACCGGTGCACTTCCGTTGGGTGCCTCGAATGTGCGGATTCCAGGCGAAACACGATCCGTTAGGGGGAAGCGGAAGGGGCGTCGAGCTTCATGACACAATGAGTTTCCGGCGGGTGCGTACCGAGGCGCGGGCGGTTGGGCATTTCTCCCATCCACCCCTGCCAGCAGCGGCGGCCCGCGTTCTTTGCACACGAGAGAGCCGATGACGAAGACCGAATTGAAGGCGCTTCAGGCGCCACTGAAAGACCAGTACCGCGAGTCCCCCGAGTCCGCCGTCGTGACGCTGCGCGCCGAAGGCCGACTGGGAGAGGGGGTCACGTGCCGAGTAGAGACCGGCAAGGCGCTGGTCGAAGCCGGGCTGCACCCCGCCACCGGCGGAGACGGCCTGGCGGTCTGCTCGGGAGACATGCTGCTCGAAGCGCTTGCCGCCTGCGCGGGCGTCACGATGCGGGCCGTGGCCACGGCGCTGGAAATCGAGTTGCGGGGAGGAGTGGTTCGCGCCGAGGGCGACCTCGACTTCCGGGGAACGCTCGGCGTCGCCAAGGACGCGCCGGTGGGCTTCCGGGAGATCCGCCTGCGCTTCGAGCTCGACACCGATGCCAGCGAGGAACAGCTCGCGAACCTGGTCCGGCTGACCGAGCGATATTGCGTCGTCTACCAGACCCTGCGCGGCGCGCCGCCGATTGCGATCGAGCACGCCCGGCGGGATGGTTCGGGCGAGTAGACCAACCCTCCAAGCGCTTTTCCAAGCGCGCTACAGTTCATTCCCAGGGGCGGTCTTTGAGAAAAGCCGCGTGCATCGGCAGCGGTTGGTCGGTCGCGAAATACTTCTTGTAGGCGGCGATCCAGTCGGTGGCGATGTCCCGTTGCGCCGTGGCCAGATTGAGACTGCCTCCGCAGACCATCTGGTGGAGGTGGTCTTCGAGCGCATCCTTGGCGTGGGCGTCCCAGGGCACCGTGTGGTAGGGCTGGGGCCACAGGTTACGAATATCGTTGGTGCCGCCCAGCTCGGGGGCGATCAGGTAGTCGAGCTCGTACTCGCGCGGGCGGGGGTCGGTTACCCCATAAGATTCAAACACTTTGAGCGCGACGCCTCGCGGAACGGCGGGGGCGTTGTCGAGATTGTACGGCGAACAAAGCTCCGCCGCCGTCAACGGTTGGGTCACGCCGGGGGTGAGCCTGGGGTCCGGGACGGCTTCGCTGCGTTGCGCGGCTCGATGGCCGCGTTGCGCAAGGATTCCCAACCCCAGAAACGCCACAGTCACCAGCGCCAACGCCAGACCGGACAACGCGAGTCCGGCCACCCCAAGCTCCCGGTTGAGGAGCGCCGGCAGCAGCCTGGCGCGCCAGTTGGGCTCGGGAGAGTCGGCGCGCTCCGCCAGCCTCGCTTGAAGCAAGGCGCGGGCGCCTCCCGCGGGCGGCAGCCTGGCATCCAGGCCACGCTGCCGGGCCTGCACGAAGTCGAGGATGGTGCGCTCGATTTCCTGCATCCGGGCGCGGCACGTCCAGCAAGCGGCCAGATGCGCTTGAACCTTGGCCCTCCTGCGCGGCGAGAGTTCGCCGTCGGCGGCCAGCAGAAGCTCTTGCTCGGAAACGTGAAAATTCGTATTCCGCATCTCAACATCCATCCGCGCGGCTCAGCCGCGACAGCGATCGTTGCAGCGAAAGCGACACCGCGCCCAGGGACATGCCCAACACCTTGGCGATTTCGCGGTAGCGCAGCCCTTCGGCCCGCAGATGCAGGCAGCAGCGGTCCTGTTCGGGCAGGGCGCGCACCACGGCCAGCAGCCGAGCCTGTCTCTGTCGGTCGACGGCCTGCTCCTCGGGGCCGGGGCGGGGATCGCAAGGCCCAGCCGCGTCGTCGGCCGCCGGCACGGTCTCCGTGCGATGCCGCGGGTAGCGCTGCTTGAGCGCCAGATTGTGCGCGACGCGAAACACCCAGCCGCGCAGGTTCGCTCTCGATTTGCCCCGGCGCAGGTGTTGAAACAGCGCCAGAAAGACCTCCTGGACGATTTCATCGCCGTCCGGCGGAGAAAGCCCCAAGCTCATCAGATAGCGCAGCACCGGGGCGCGCAGCTCATCGAACAGCCGCGTCACCTCCGCTTCGAGCGGCGAGGGGCCCGCGGACGGCGCCGCACGGGTGGCCGTCAGCAGGGATAGCCGGGTCAAGTCTGCTGGAGGAACGAACTCCATGGAGCGGTTTCCTGGTGCTGCCTGGATATTCCCCCAAGGGGCTGCTTGTTCAGGCTTTTTTGCAGGTATTGCTCATTTTGCCGGAAAACCGGCTCGTTCGGCCCGCGGCTCCAAGCGGCTTGCCGGACGGCCGAAAAAACTCTGAACGGAATCGCAACGCCGGGAATGTACAGGTATACATCCTTTTGTGGCCGCGGCGCCGCGCGGAAGCCCGGCCGGTCTCGCGAAATTCCGTCCCCAGTGCCGAAACAAGCTTACCCCCTCACCTTATCGAACCTGCGTCTGAACCGATCCAAACCGTGCCTGCGTAGCTACGCGCAGGGCTATGGGCTTTTCTCCTGGCTGTTTGTTCTGTCGATCATTGCCGGCCAGGTCGCCGCCGTGGCGCAAGTCATGGAAGGCGAGCTGCGGGTAAGCGTTCGCGATCCGTCGGGCAAAGCGGTCGCCGCCCGCGTGGAATTGACCGGCCGCAGCCCGCAGTTCCACGCCGCGGCGCAAGCGGACGACGCCGGGGAGGCCGTCTTGCGGCGGCTGCCGCCGGGCGTCTATCAGCTTCGCGTGGAGCACGACGGGTTCGCCGATTTCACGCGGAACGTCCAGATCCGCTCCGCGGTTCCCCAGGCGATCGAGGTCGTCTTGCAGCTTCGCGTGGTGAACTCGGAGATCACGGTGAAGGACGCCGCTCCGCTGCTGGACACCGGCAAACCAACGCTGGTAATGCACGCCGGCCGGGAGCAACTGGAACAGACACTCGGAACCACGCTGGGCCGCAGCACGATCGACGTCGTGACGACGATGCCCGGCTGGCTGCTGGAGGCGAACGCCGTTCTGCACCCCCGCGGTTCGGAATACGACACGCAGTACGTCATCGACGGCATGCCGCTCTACGACAACCGCTCGATCGCCTTCGCGCCTGCATTCGAGAACAGCGAGTTCGAAGCCGTCAACGTGCTGACGGCCGGCATTCCCGCCGAGTACGGCCGGCGGCTGGGCGGTGTGATTGCGCTGGATACGCGCCGCGTCGGCGCGCTCGGGCATCGTTCGGAAGTGGACTTGGAAGGCGGCAGCTACGACAGTTATCTGGGCTCGCTCTCGCACCAGTACAGCAACGAAACCACGGCCCTGTCGGTCGGGCTGCAAGGCGGCCACACGGACCGCTATCTGGATCCTCCGTCGCTGGAGAACTTCACCAACAAGGCCAGCTCGAGCGGCGCCAACGCCCGGCTGGAGCACGACCTCGACAGCCGTGACCGGCTTTCGTTCTACTTCCGCTCCAACCGGGCCGGCTTCCTGGTGCCGAACGATCTGGTGCAGCAGGCAGCCGGCCAGCGTCAGGATCGCCGCTCGGGCGAAACCGCCGGACAGGTCCATTACCAGCGCGTCATCTCAGCGCGCACGCTCGCTTCCGTGCGCGGCATGGTGCGGGATCTGAGCAGCGACCTGTGGAGCAACACGTTGTCCACGCCTGTTTTCGTCCAACAGGATCGCGGGTTTCGCGAGGGCGCGGTGACCGGCGACGTGACCATCGAGAACGAGCACCACACGGTGAAGATGGGCGCCGACCTGCGAGTCAGCACGATCCGCGAAGCCTTCCTGCTGGGCGAGCCGCGGGACCTTCCCGAACTCCGTCTGGATTTCCACGACCACCGACGCGGCAGCGAAGCCAGCGCGTTTGTGCAAGATCAGCTCCACTTCGGGAACTTCGCGGCCAACGTGGGGGTGCGCTTCGACCACTACAAGCTGCTGATCGAAGACGACGCGGTGAGTCCGCGGGTTGCCCTCAGCTACTACGTGCGCCCGGCCGATCTGTTGCTTCGAGCCTCCTACGACCGCGTTTTTCAGCC
Source organism: Terriglobia bacterium (assembly GCA_963824095.1). Lineage (GTDB taxonomy): Bacteria > Acidobacteriota > Terriglobia > Bryobacterales > UBA6623 > JBBDWJ01. Next base: position 1,752,263 of record CAWGNS010000008.1, read on the forward strand.
GCCGCCGAACGAGAACCTGCTGCTCAGCAGCGGCGCCGGGCTCGGCCTCGACAATATCGACGCCATACCGGTGCCGGCGAGCCGCGCCCACTTCTTCGAAGTCGGCCTGAGAAAACCGCTGGGGGACGCGCTGCGCCTCGACGTGAGCCACTACTGGCGCACCTTCCGCAACGCGATCGACGACGACGTATTTCTGAATACCGGCGTGTCGTTCCCGATCACCTTCGATACGGCGCGCATTGAGGGAACCGAGCTGCGGATCGAGCTGCCCTCGTGGCGTGGCCTGTCGTCGTTCGTGAGTTACTCCAACATGCTGGGGCGAGCGTCTTCGCCCGTCACCGGTGGGCTGTTCCTCGAAGGAGGCGAAGCCGAACAGTTGCGGGACGTCGTGGAGCGCTTTGCTATCACCCAGGACCAGCGCAACACTCTGGCGGCGCAAATTCGCTTCGAGCCGCACCCCCGCGTGTGGTTCCTGGCCGGCGCCCGCTACGGCAGCGGCCTTCCCGTCGAGTTGGAAGACGATGACAGCGGCGACGACGACGGCGACGAGATGGGACAACTACCGCCCGGCAACTCCGACGAAGACGGGACGACGCCGGTGACGGAGATGGCGACGGTGACGACGACGGCGCGGCTATCCAGCCGATTCCGCAAGCGATTCTCGACCAAGTGGATTTCGCGCGCGGCCGGGTGCGGCCCAATTTCAGCCTCGACCTGTCGCTGGGAGTGCGCGTGTGGGAGCGCGACACGCAATCGATGACGCTGCAGTTCGACATGCGCAACGCCGCCGGCCGCCTCAACGTGATCAACTTTAACGGCCTGTTCTCGGGCACGGCGCTGGCGCCGGGACGGCAGCTCAGCGTGCAGATGAAGCTGCGGTTTTAGGTCTCAGGCGGCCAGCGGCTTGGCGGCAATCCAATCGAGCGTCTGAGGAATGGCTTCGGCGTAGGGGGTAACGGGAATCTCGCCGATGAGCTGGCGCAGCTTCGAGCCGTCGTAGTGGATGGGCGCGATGTAGGTGGGCGCCATCGGCAAAAAGGCCCGCAGATCGCGCAGGAAGAAACTCGCCAGACGCAAAGCCAATTGCCCCGCGGCGCGCAGCCGCACGGGGCGGCCCAGGTGCTGTTCGACGATCTGGGCGATTTCATCGAAGCTGATCGGCCCGGCGCCCGGGACAATCCAGCGTTCGCCATAGGCCTCGGCCCGCTTGGCCAGCTCGGCGATCGCTTTCATCGCGTCGGGTACGAAAACATACTCGCGGCGGACCGCGGGCGAGCCGAGCCACTGCACGGCTTTGCCGGCAACGGCTTGCTCGAGGGCGCTCTGGACGCTGGACGTTTTGACCTGCGGGCCGTAGAAGTCGGGCAGATTCACGATAGCGGCCCCGGCATGCTGCAGAATGTCTTCGGCCTGGCGCCTCATACGCACGACGGTGTTGCCGTCGGCGCGCGGATGCTGTTCGGTCACCGGAAGCTTGCGGATCGGAATATAGCTCCAATAACTCGAGACGTGGACACAACGCACACCAGGAGAGAGCGCGGCGGCCACGTGACGGGCTGCAACGGGATGGTCGGCAATGCGATCGAGGGGCAGGCCGAGACAGTGGAACACCATGTCGGCGTCGGCCACGGCCTTTTGGACCTGATCGGGCTCCAACAAGTCGGCGACCACGCATTCCACGGCCGGATCGGGAAACGCCCGCCGCAGTCTCGATTCGCTGCGAGAAACAGCCCGGACGGCGGCGCCGCGCGCAGTCAACTCCGCGACAAGGTGTTTGCCGGTAGGCCCGGTTGCGCCGAGAATAGCTACTTTTTTCATGGTTGGGCGGGCTCCGTCGCAGCCCGCCGGAAATCTTCAAGAGCGGGCCGGTTTCATGGTAACGCGATGCGCCGAGCCGACGCGATGTGGTCCTTCCAGGGGAGACGAGCGGCTCTGTGCGGGACGCGGCCGCTGTTTCACGATGACTGCCGGGCGCGGGGCATGGCCGGCCAGTGTGGGGCTGAGGGGCCGAGGGAGGATCGCCGAGCCGCGCAAGCTTCCCGCCGCCCAGCGCCACGCTCAGTGAACGGCGTCAGTGGGCGTGTAGCGAGATCGGCGCCGCTCCGGCCTGCTCGAATCGCTTCTCGGCCGCGTGCAACTTGCGAGCTGCGTCGTCGCCGGTGTCCTCGGCGACCACCAAAATCTTGCCTTTCTCCACGGCCTGCTCGTAGAAGTCGGCGGCTTCCTGGTCGAGTCCGCGCGAAGTCATCGCGCCGACAAAGCCGCCCATCACTCCGCCGGCGGCTAGCGCGGTGACCAGATGGCCCGCGGCCACGACCGCGACGCCGCCCGCGGTGCCCAGGGTAGCCACTGTCGCCAAGCCGCCCAGGGTCGCGCCAATCACGCCCCCAATCGCGGCGCGGTGGGGGGCCGCTTCGCCCGCTTGCGGCGCTTCGAAGCCCTGGAAGTGCTCTTCCTTGGCCGGGTCCGAGCAAAGCACCGTGATCTGATCCTTCTCGAAACCCTCTAATAGAAGCGCTTCGACGGCCTGTTCGGCCTGAACGACACGGTCGAAGACAGCAACCCGCACCGGTCTGGATATTTTTTTTGACATGCAGACTCCTTCCATTGCAACGGCTTGCCGACCACAAAAACCACAACCGAATGCACCGCCCCGACGTTACCTTCCGGGGTGTTCGTCCGTCTGAGAATAGGAAGCGTCAGGAATCCAGACTGTTACGCCCAACGGTCAGGAAGTTGCCGCGATGGGTACCCCGGGACAGTCGCTTCCGGGTCTCCCAGCCCATTCACGGCCTCCCCCACCGCGATTTGACAACGGCGCAAGCTGGTGTTTCATAATGATTTGTCACACCACTTCCGTCGGTTCCTGACGAGTTGAGCGGCCGTCGCCGCGTCTAGTAGTTCTCATCCAGCCATGATTAAAGTTGAGGGTTTGACGAAACGCTACGGGCCTACGACCGCGGTCAACAACATCAGCTTTGATGTCGACCGCGGCGAGATCGTCGGCTTTCTGGGGCCCAATGGCGCCGGCAAGACGACCACGATGCGCATCTTGACCGGCTTTCTGCCGCCGACTCAGGGCAAGGCCACCGTCGCCGGATACGATGTGACCGAGCACCCCCTCGAGGTGAAGAAGCGGATCGGCTATTTGCCGGAAACTCCGCCGCTCTACCCCGAAATGGAGGTAGTCGAGTTCCTCGATTTTGTGGCGCGGCTCAAAGGAATCGCCGGTGCGGATGTCGCCAGCCGGATCGATGCGGTGCTGGAGCGATGTTCGCTAGGACACGTGCGGCACAAGATCATCGGCCACCTCTCGCGCGGCTACCGGCAGCGCGTCGGGCTGGCGCAGGCGCTGATTCATAGCCCCGACGTGCTGATTCTCGACGAGCCCACGGCCGGGCTCGACCCCAAACAGATCATCGATGTCCGCAAGCTGATCCACGCGCTCAGCGGCGAGCACACCATCATTCTGAGCACGCACATTCTGCCCGAAGTCTCGGGTACCTGCAGCCGCGTTCTGATCATCAACGAAGGGCGGCTGGAGGCGAGCGATACGCCCGAAAACCTGACCGCCCGCCTGCAAGGGCACGACAGCTTGTGGCTGGACGTGGACGGCCCCGAGGGCGAGATCGAGCAGACCTTGAACGCCGTGCCCGGCGTCAACAAAGTAATCCGCGAGAACGGCCACGCCCAGCGCACCACCTGGCAGGTGGAAACCGGCAACGATCCGGCGATTCGCAGCTACATCTCGCGGGCCGTGGTCGAGCGCGGCTGGGGCCTTTACGAGATTCGTCCGGTGGGGCTGAGCCTGGAAGACATTTTCCTCAAACTCACCGCCAAGGAAGAGGCCGTCGAGCAAGCCGCGCTGGATGCGGGTGGAGGCCTCGGGGTGGACCATGCGCCGCCTGGCGAGGCGGTCGATTCCACTGAGGCCGGCAGCGGAGGTGCGGCATGAGAAACATCTGGACCATCGCGCGCCGCGAGCTTTCTTCTTATTTCTCCTCGCCGATCGCGTATATCGTGCTGGCGATGTTCGCCGTGATCTTCGGCTTTTTCTTCTACAGCGCGGTCGCCATATTCGTGAACTTCAGCGCCCAGGCCGCCATGCAACAGCCCGGCACGGCGCCGCCGATGAACGTCAACCAGTTCATCATCCAGCCGACGCTGGGCAATTTCGGCATCATTCTGCTGCTGCTGACGCCGCTGATCACGATGCGGTTGTTCGCCGAAGAAAAGCGCAGCGGCACGCTCGAGCTGCTGCTGACCTCGCCGGTGCACGACTACGAGATCATCGTCGGCAAGTGGCTAGGCTCCATGCTGCTCTACGCTTGCATGCTGGCGGTCTCGCTGCTCAATCTTTCGATCCTTTTCATCGTTTCCACCCCCGACTGGCGCGCGATGTTCGCCGGCTATGTGGGGCTGCTGCTGATGGGCGGCGCCTTCATCGCGATGGGGGCCTTCATTTCCACTCTGACTCGCAACCAGATCGTCGCCGGCGCGGTGACCTTCTGCCTTTTCCTCTTGCTGTGGGTGCTCGACTGGGCGGGGTCCTATAACACCTCGGCCATCGGAAAGCTCTGCAGCTATCTCGCCATTGCGCCGCACTTCGAGCAGTTCTCCAAGGGAGTCATCGAGCTCAAGGACACGGTCTATTACCTCAGCGCGATCGCGGTGGGCCTGTTTCTGAGCAAACGGTCCATCGAGTCCCTGCGCTGGAGAGCCTGACAGCGAGGTTTCACGCCGATGAAGTTCGACTGGCTATCCACCCGACAAGCAAAATCGGGCTCGTACATGGTCGTGTACGTGCTCGTCGCCTTCGCGATTCTGGCCGCCATCAACTACCTGGGGGTGCAATACAACAAGAGCTACGACGCCACCAAGGACAAGCTCTACAGCCTGTCGGACCAGACGTTGAAGGTGCTCCACAACCTCGATCGCGACGTCAAGATTTCCTACTTCGACCGCAAGCTACAGTTCCAGCACGCCCGCGACATGCTGACGCGCTATTCGAACGCCACCACCAAGGTGACCGTCGACTACATCGACCCCGACAGCCGCCCCGAGGTCGCCCAGGCGATGAACGTGCGCAGCTATGGAACCGTGTACGTCGAAATGGGCCAGACCCGCGAAGAGGCCAAGTCGATCAACGAGGAAGACGTCACCAACGCCATCATCAAGGCGCTCAAAGGGAAGGAAAAGACGGCCTGCCTGCTGGGCGGGCACGGCGAGGCCGCTCCCGACGACACCGAGCGCGACGGCTTCGCTTCGGCCAAGAAGGAAATCGAGGGCGCCAACTACACGACGAAAACGATTTCGCTGCTGCAAGAGCCTGAGGTTCCCAGCGACTGCACCATGCTGATCGTCGCCGGGCCCGACAAGGACTACCTACAGCCCGAGATCGACCTGCTGCGTAAATACGTCGAGGACGGCGGCCGCGCGCTGTTCATGATCGATTACCAGAAGAGCCCGCGGCTGGTGGAATTGTTGGCTTCCTGGGGTGTGAAGGTCGATAACGACGTGGTAGTCGATCTCAGCGGTATCGGGCAGCTCTTCGGCGGCGGCCCGTTGGCGCCCCTGGTCGCCCAATACGAGAGCCACCCGATCTCGGAGGGCATGGGCAACGTCGCGACATTCTTTCCCATGACGCGCAGCGTCGAGCCGGGAGACGCGGCGGCCAACTGGCACGTGAGCAAGCTGTTCAGCACCACCGACAAGAGTTTTGCGACGCAGGATTTGAAGGTCAAAGACGGCGAGCTGATTCGCGACCCCGCCAAGGAGCGGCAGGGACCGATCCCGGTGGGCGTGGCGGCCACCTACGACGTTCCGAAATCGGATACCGCCAAGGCCGCAACCGATGCCGCCACGAAAGGCGGCGACAGCGCCGAGGCCAAAGCGGCGAAGAAGGATAACCCGCTCGACAGCGACAAGAAAGAAGGCCGCATCGTCGTGCTGGGCACTTCGCGCCTGGCGCGCAACAATTTTCTGGGCGTCGGCGGAAACCTCGACCTGTTCCTGAACACGCTCAACTGGTTGAGTTCCGACGAGGATCTGATCTCGATCCGCCCCAAGCAGCCCGACAATACGCCGCTCGACGTTTCGGCCTCGGAGATGCAGCGCATCCTGCTGGGCACCGTGTTTGGCTTGCCGCTGCTGATCATTGTGGCGGGCGTTCGCGTCTGGTGGATCCGGCGGGCATAGTGGCGGCTTCACGCCGGTGACTGGCCAGCGCACAGTCCGGCGCTTGCGGTGCCGTGGAGACAGGCGCTCCCGCTTGTCGCTCGCCGCGAAGCGGCGAGGCCTGCTGGCCGATCCACGCGCCTCGGCCCGGTTCTCTGCCCGCAAGCCGGGCCACTGGGTTGTCCGGTCGCGCGCCGCCTCAAACCGATGAAGACGAGTCGTCAGGCCCGGGCGCGCCGTGCGTCCGGGGACGGGCGTGAGCGCCTGTCTTTACTCTGCGGAGGTTTCCGATGAATCCCAAGACATTGCTGATTGCCGTCGGGGTTCTTGCCGTCCTGGGCGGCGCCGTCTACTACACCAAGGAAAACCCGCCGCCCAGCGGCGACGAAAAGCCCAAGATCATCTCGGTCGACAAGGATCAAGTCCAGGCCTTGACCGTTACGCGGCCCGGAAAGGATCCGCTGACCGTCGAGCGCGGCGAAAACGGCAAATGGAAATTCGGCGCGCCGCTGACGATCCCGGCCGACTCCAATGCGGTCGGCTACATGGCGGATGCGGCCGCTTCGCTCGAAGCCGATCGCGTGGTCGAGGACAAGGTCACCGATTGGAAGCCTTTCGGGTTGGACGCGCCTACCATGACCGTCGAGGTGAAGCTCAAGGACGGCAAATCGCACCAGGTGAAGTTTGGCAGCGACACGCCCACCGGAGCCTCCATCTACGCCCGGCTCGACGACGATCCGCGGCTGTTCACCGTAGCGAGCTACACCAAGACCGGTTTCGACAAGCAACTGTTCGATCTTCGCGACAAGAAGTTGTTGCACGCCGCCAACGATAAGATTTCGCGCATCGTCCTCGACAGCGGGGGGCACTCGATCGAGTTCGGCAAGAGCGGCGAGAACAGTTGGCAGATTCTCAAGCCGCAGCCGTTGCGCGCGGATAATTTCACCGTCGGCGATCTGGCGCGCGCGGTCGAGGGCGCCGAAATGGTTTCGGTGGTGCGCGAAGACGATCCGGGCGCGCCGAAAATCGATTTCTCGAAGCCCCTTGCGACCGTCGAGGCCGTCGATGAAGCCGGCGCGCACAAGCTGACTCTGGTTAAAGAAGGCGATAAGTATTACGCCCGCAGCTCCGACCTCGACGGCGTCTACGAGACAGCGTCCACGCTGGCCGACAGCCTGAACAAGAAGCTCGACGATTTCCGCAACAAGAAGCTGTTCGATTTCGGCTTCGGCGAAGTGGCCAAGCTGCAACTGCGCGATGGCGAAACCCACGTCGCGGTCGAGAAGAAGGACGACAAGTGGCTGCTGTCTTCCGAGGGCGGACGCGAGCTGGCTTCGGCGAAAGTGCAGACGCTGATCGACAGCCTGCGCAACCTCACCGCCACTTCGTTTACTTCCGACGCGGCCTCCGACCAGGCCAAATACGGCCTCGGCAGCCCTGCCATCGAAGCCGAGGTCACCCAGGTGGAAAACAAAGGCGCGACGGAGAAGGTGTTGATGACCTCGCCGTCGAAGGACCACGTCTACGCCGCGCGCCAGGGCCAGCCGACCACCTATGAGGTCGAGAAGAGTGCGGTGAGCGAGATCCAGAAGGCGATCGAGGATTTGTTGAAGAAAGAAGAGCCGGCCAAGAAGGATAGCGCGCCGGAGAAGAAGAAGGAGTAGGTGCGCGGAGGTTCGGCGGACGGCACCGGCGGACGTGATAGTCACTCGTCGCTCGATACGGGTTACGCGTTACGCGCGCGGATGGTTGCGGATGGGGACAGTCACCCGCCGTAGACTGTGCCCTCGCGCAGATGTTCCGCGCGGGTGACTGTCCCCGGCGAGGTTGTGTGCTGGGGTCCAGCGGCCCGCACCCTTCCGGGTGCGGCTCTGTTTTCCCGGTTCGAGGGTTCTTTGACGGTTGGTTTTGCTGCTTTGGTGGATCCAGCCTGCGCTTCTATTCCACGGGAATCAGCACTTCGTTGCTGGGTACACCTTCGATTTCTATGCGTAGCGGGTATTGGCCCGGGGCCAGTGCGGCCGGGACCGTTGCGTTCACCTGGTAGAGGCCGGCGTAGAACGGCGCCAGACCGCTGAAGCCGACCTCGGCGTCGATGCCTCCGATCGTGACTCGCGGAGTGCTTAGAGTCAGGCTGTGCGGCTCGGCGGCGGCCGCCGCGCCCGTGCGCCCGGCCGGTTCTACCGCTCCCAATCCGGTGACGAAGATTTGGATCGCTTCGCCGGGCCTCGCCGGGTTTTGATCGAGCGGTGTGTTATCGGCATTCAGAACCGCGCCCACGCCCGTGGCCGTGTTGAAGAAAACGCCGGGGTGGAGCGCTCGCACCGCAACGGTCACCGCGTCGCTCAAGCCCACCGGGGTCTCGATCGTCATCTCGGCCGTCGCGCCGGTCAGCTCGAACGGAACCTGAAAGTTGATCTGCCCTGGCGAAATATAGAGCAATGGCGCCGCGATGCCGTTGATGCGCAGGGTTGTGTTCCCCAGGGTCAACGGCAACGGCAGGGATTGCGCGGCGGCTGTCCCGCCGGCCAGGTCGCTGCCGAATATCGATTGCAGGCTTCCCGGAGTCAGCGCCGCGGGCTCGCCGTTGGGGCCGGCCAGGTAGCTGGCCGCATTCACCACCCCCGGGGCCGTAAAGCGGGGCGGTCCGCCGGCGACCAGCGCGGCCGCCGTCGTCAGCACGGCAGGGGCACGCTCAAGCCGCGCGGTGAGCGTGGCGGGGCCTTCCTGGCTTCCCAGGCGCCATTCCACACGCGCTCGCCCCTCGCCGTCGGTCGTCGCCGTCGCGGGCGTGATGACGCTGTCGTCGCTGGCGCTGAACACCAGGTCCACGCCGGAGTAGGGCAGATGGTTGCCGTCTTCGACGCGCACCACCACCGGCTGCCGCAGCAGTCCTCCGGTGCCTCCGCTTTGCCCGTCGCCCGATTCCACCTGCAGCGACAGCTCGGCGCCGTCAGACCGGACCTGGACCAGCGTGTGCGGCGAATCGAACCCCGGCTCGGCGGTCGCGGCGTTCAGTTGAGACACCCCGGGCGCATTCGCGGCGATCGGAAACGAGGCCGTCAACGACCCGGCGGGAATGGTGACCGCCGACGGCACGCCGATCACGCCGCTGCCGGCGGAAAGGGTGACGTTCAGGTCGCTTGTTCGCGCCTGGGAAATCTCGACCTGCCCAACTCCTTCTGTTCCCTGCAACACGCCTGCCGCCGGCCAGGTCGACAGTTGCAGCATCCTGGTGAGCGAGGTGTCGGCCGTTGCGCGATGGTCGACGGCCTGCTCGAAGAAAGCCTGCCATTGCGTGCGGATGGTCTCCAGTTTCTCGATTTCCTGCGGCGAGGGCGTTGTACCGTCGCGCACCAGCAAGGCAAAAGCGAACGTAAAGCGTTTTTGAGAGACCGCCGATTCTGGAATGCGCGGGCCTTCGGCGGCGACGATCAGGTCCAGCGGAATGTTGCGGCGCTCGCCGTTGAAGCTGACGCCCACCGCCGGCGGGCTCGAGGGGCTGAACGGCGCCGAGGAGTTGACCACCACGAAGCTCGGCGGCACCTCTTCGGGGGCGCGCAAGCCCATGATGTATTGGTCCAGAGGGCTGTAGTGGGTGACCGCCTCGACGGTGAGAAAGCGCGGCGTCACGCCCGAGCCGCGGTCTTCGATGCGGTTGCCCTCGACCACCGAAGCTTCCGAGTTATAGAAAAAGCTCCAGTGGGCGAAGTCGCGCCCCAGCAGCTCGCGCGAAGGCAGGCTGCTGACCGGGTCGATCACCTGAACGTACGCCAGAAAACGGTGGCCGGCCTCCTGGCCCATCACCGACAGGGTGTTGTTCTCGCCCAGCCCCAGTATCTTCTGCGTCGGATCGGAGGGATAGTTCGACAGCGGGCCCATGTTCAGGAAGCTCGCCAGCCGCTGCCGCGAGCCGAACTGCAGCCCATAGTCGAGCAGCGGGTTGTCCAGCAGCAACCCGCCGATCCCCAGCACCTCGTTGCGCACGTTGCTTTCATAGGCGAAGGCGTTGCTTCCGGCCATTAGGGAAAGGTTGTTGAACAGTACCAGGTAGTCGTAGTTGTCGTCGTGGTTGAGGTAGAAGCGCTGTGCGGCGGTGGCGATGTCGAGGTCGCTGGTCGGGCTGAAGATCTCGGCCAAGGCGCCGAGCGTGGTCTGCTGCGCGCCACTGGATAAATCAGCGGCAGCGGGCTCGCCGCGCAGCCGCCCCGGCATCACGCCGACAACGGCGTCGTCGGTGGTGATCCGCTCATAGCGGAACTCGATGGCGCCGTCGTCGCTCAGGATCGCCTGAAAGGTATGCACCGCCCCCAGGCCCGTCTGCCCATAGTGCGGCACCTTGTCCCAGGTGAATACGACCCGCGTGGCACTCGTATATACGCTCACTGTGGAACCGGGGCGCGAGGGGTCGAGATCGGAAAAAAAAGGAGCGATGCGCGGCGGCCCGGTTACCGCGCGTGAGAAAGTGCGCGACTGGGTCGACGCCTCGGGCTCCTCGAAGGTGAGATTGCCGTCGGAATGGAGAAAAGCTTCGCTGTATTGCTCGCCGAAGAAGGGAAAGGAAAACGGCAACGCCACGGCCTCGGCATCGTCGTCGCCCAGCGTGACGCGGACGCCGAGGTCTCGCGCCGAGGCATCCAGCGCCGCCGAACCCGGCGTGACCGAAAACAAACCGTTCGAGGGAGTGAAGGTCAGCGACTGCCCCTCGAGGTCGAAAAAGTTGGGTTGGATGATGACTCCGTTGGAGTCTTCGATGATGGCGATGTTGCCGATGTCGTCGCGCACCGAGCGGGCGGCGCCGGCGGAAAGGGCGGCCCGCTGCCCCGCAGATAGCCGCAACTGCTGCTGGCGGTGGCGAAACAGCTCGGTGAGCACCCGGCCCTTGTAGGTGCCGCTAACAACCGTGCCATCGGCCCCGGCGGAAGCCGCCCGGAGTCTCGCTCCGGGGCTGGCTGCGAGCCCCCAAGCCAATACGGCGCAAAGAACGCTGCGCAACGCAACAATCCCTGTTTTTTTCATGATCCCCGACGACGAACCGTGCAAACGAAAGGGACGGAATGTGGATGGTCCCCTGCTGACCCCATCGGCTGGATCCTGTCAGGCACAACCGGAAAACGGCGTACCGGCCAAGCGGCTGCCGACGGGCTGCCAAGGGAAGCCAAAGCGGGCAGGACCGGAGCCTCTTAGCTTAACCCAGCCGCAAACGGCTTGCCGCGCCGGGATCGCCGGGCCGCCGTCCGAACCCGGGGTCGGCATCCGTCTTCGGAGTTTGCGCCTATGCTATCCTGAGGGAACGGGAATCGTACTCACCGTCGCCGTGTGGCGACTGTCCCAGCCGCAAATATTCGATAGATCGGGGCGTAGCGCAGCCTGGTAGCGCGTCTGCTTCGGGAGCAGAAGGTCCGGAGTTCAAATCTCCGCGCCCCGACCAATTCTTTCCTTCCTTCGTTTTCTCTGGGCTCTTCGCTCCGGTCCGTACCGATCCGGACATGCACTCTCGCAAACCGATACCATCCGCCCGGCTCGCTCAGGGGAGCTTCCGAGCACGCCCGCTGGTTTACTCTTTCCTCCCCAAAGAGCGAGAATTGTTAAGTTGTGACGCCGTGCCCGGTGGGTGTGGCGCAAACCAGCAAGGAGAACGACCATGCAGCAAGTTTCGAGGAGGCGGTTTCTGGGCGCCAGCGCGCTAGGCGCCGCCGCCGGCTACCTGTCGGCCGGAGCGGCGAGTCTAGCGGCCGATCCGCTGGGGCTGCCGATCGGATTTCAGCTCTATCCGGTGCGCGACGAGATCCCGAAGGATTTTCCGGGGCTGCTCAAGGAGTTTGCTGCGATCGGGTATCGCGCCTGCGAGATGTGCTCGCCGATCGGCTACGCCAAGTCGGGTTTCGGGGCGCTGACGGCGATGAAGCCATCCCAGATCCGCTCGATCATCGACGACGCCGGCATGAAGTGCGAAAGCAGCCACTTCATGTTCAGAGAACTCAAGCAGGACCTGCCGGGCAGCCTCGACTACGCCAAGCAACTCGGCCTCAAGCAAGTGATCATCTCCACCTTCGCCATGCCTCGCCAGGCAACCATGGACGACTGGCGCCGCGCGGCCGACGAAGCCAACAAGATGGGCGCCGCAGCGCAGAAGGTTGGCTTGCAGCTCGGCTTCCACAACCACAACATGGAGTTTCAGAAGATCGACGGTGTGCTCATCTACGACGAACTGATGAAAGCCCTCGATCCGGAGCTCGTCAAGATGCAGTTCCAGGTGGCGGTGATCGGGCTCGGCTATAAGGCCGCCGATTACTTCAAGAAGTACCCGGGCCGCTACATTTCGATCCATCTGCAGGACTGGGTCTCGGGCGACGAGGGCGAGACGCCCATCGGGCAGGGTAAGGTCGACTGGAAGGAACTCTTCAGCGCCGCCAAGATCGGTGGGGTGAAAAACTACTTTGTCGAAGTGAGCCCCGAGGGTATCAAGGAAAGCTATCCGTTCCTGCACAAGCTGTCGGTTTCCTAGATCGGCGGCGCGGGGCGAAGCGTGGTTGCCGGCTGCGCCCCGCCTTGATTTCGGTTCCAGCCACGGGGTCCCTCAACCCCGACCCACCTATCGCCCCCCTGAGCCTGCGGGCGGGAGCATTTCTTCGCCACTGTAGCCCTGTAGAGCCTACACGTCCTCGATGGCTAACGCCGCACGGCGGCCCAACCGATTGTGTTCCCAGAACAAGCTTGCGACCCCTGGGTTCAGTCTGCCTGCGACCGGGTCGCCAAATCGGCCGGGACCATCAACCTACTTGGCTGTAACACCAAAAACGTCGCCCCCCCTGACGACGGCAGCCTGTCGAAGAGGGTCCGGAGATGGCCGCGACAGAGAAGATGGGAAGAGAAGAACGTGAACGCAGACACCGCCGCGGCAATGCGGCAAATTCGCCTGGCGCTGGAGCAACTGTTGGGCCCGCGCTTGTGTCTGGCTCCGCTTGAGGAACCGAGCGCGGTGAGCGAACACGAGGCCGGCCCAACGGCGACACCGCCGCAGAAGAAACTGGCAACCACCGCGGCAGCGGCCAACGACAGGCAAATCTCGCGAACCTGACGGCAGCTGTGGCCGATTCAGGCCCAAAAAGGAACGCGCCCTGAGGGCTCTCCCTCAAGGCGCGGGTTTTTATGGGACTACGTGCGCTGTCGCTTCAAGCGCGTTTCGAAACAGCTCACATAGCCACTTTTTCAACTTCGATCGTATCGCCTTCGACCTTGCCGGTCAGGGTAACTTTCTCCCCAACGTGATCGGTGACGGCGTCCTGGTTCTTGATCTTGTAAACCTTCTTGTCGGCTTCGCTGACAAATGCGACCGGCTGGCCGCCCTTGACGCAGTTCTGGGCGCAAGTCGCGTGCCCTTCGCTGGCGCCTTTGCCGGCATTGGCACACTTCAAGTCCGACAGATAACCGACCCACTCACCGGCGAGACTCAGACTTGCCGTCATGAGTACCAACGCCGTTAGTGCTACCAACCTCTTCATCTCGTCCCTCCTAGATAGCCTGTTACTGCGGATCGCAGTGAAGATAAGGCTTCCGCACCATCCTAGCGGAGGCTGCCAGCACTGTCAATTGTGGCCGGTGGGGTTTGGAACCCTTGCCCGCCGGGGGCAACAGCCGTCCAACCACCGGGATTTGGCGGCCCGGGGCGAGAACTCCTCGCTGATTCCAGGGGACTTCCAAAGTGCGGCGGAACCGCGCCCGGATGCCGTTCCTGGGCGCAACTCCGGGCGTGCCGGGCAGCGCCAGTTGTTACGTCCGCCGCGGTTGACGGCCCGCAGCCGCCGGCTACTTCAGGTGCGGGCTCAGCACCTTGACCAGTTCCTCAACCGACGCGCGGCTCTTGTCGAGCGCCGCCTTCTCGTCGGCCGAGAGCTTGAGCTCATAGACCTGCTCGATTCCGCGGGCGCCCAGCTTGACCGGCACGCCGACAAACAGGCCTTGCACGCCATACTCGCCTTCGAGGTAAGCGGCGCAGGGGAGGACCTTTTTCTTGTCCTTGAGGATCGACTCGACCATTTCGACCACCGAGGACGAGGGCGCATAGTAGGCGCTGCCGGTCTTGAGGTACTTGACGATCTCGGCGCCGCCGTTGCGGGTGCGCTCGACGATCTGCTCGATCGTGGCCGCGTCGAGGATGTCGGTAATCGGAATGCCGGCGACGCTGGTGTAGCGTACCAGCGGCACCATCGTGTCGCCATGGCCGCCCATCACGCAGGCCACCACGTTTTCGACCGAGACACCCGCCGCTTCGGCCAGGAAGGTCCGGAAGCGCGCCGTATCGAGCACGCCGGCCATGCCGATGACGCGGTTTTTCGAAAAGCCGCTGACGTGGTAGGCGACGTGGCACATGGCATCGAGCGGGTTCGAAACGATGATCAGGATCGCGTTGGGCGAATACTTCGCCGCCGGCTCGACGCAGGCCTTGACGATCTCGTAGTTTTTCAGCAGAAGGTCGTCGCGGCTCATGCCCGGCTTGCGCGGGAATCCGGCCGTAACGACGACGATGTCGGAGTTGGCGGTGAGCTCGTAGTCGTTGCCGCCGATGACGCTGACGTCGGAACCCTCGACCGGGCAGGCCTCCAGAATATCGAGCGCCTTGCCCTGCGGGACTCCTTCGACGATATCCACCAGGACGACGTCGGCGAGTTCCTTGTCGGCCAGCCGCAGGGCGCAACTGGCGCCGACGTTGCCGGCTCCGACTACAGTGACTTTCTTTCTCATGATGTTCTCCTCGATTCCCTGCTCACCCTCGGTTGTTGTGACTGGTTCGCCGAGGCGCAGGCCCGGTTATGCGGCCATGTTCTCGACAATCGCCGCGGCAAACTCGCTGGTGCGGACCTTGGTGGCGCCTTCCATCTGGCGATGCAGGTCGTAGGTGACCCGTTTCTGCCGGATGGTCTCGGCAATGCCGGCCTCGATCAGGTCGGCGGCCTCTTTCCAGCCCATGTAGCGAAACATCATCGCCCCCGACAAGATCACGCTGCCGGGATTGATCACATCCTGGTCGGCGTACTTGGGCGCGGTGCCGTGGGTGGCCTCGAACACGCCATGCTCATCGCCGATGTTCGCCCCCGGCGCCATGCCGAGCCCGCCGACCTGGGCTGCGCAGGCGTCGGAAATGTAATCGCCGTTGAGGTTGGTGGTGGCGATCACGTCGTACTCATCGGGCCGCAGCAGCACCTGCTGAAAGATCGAATCGGCGATGCGGTCTTTGACCAGGATCTTGCCCTGGGGGCCGGCGCTACCAGCGTCTTCCTCGCTGATGCAGGTATCGGCGAATTCCTCTTTCACCAGCTCATAGCCCCAGTCGCGGAAAGCGCCCTCGGTGAATTTCTGAATGTTGCCCTTGTGCACCAGCGTCACGCTCTTACGCTGGTTGTCGATGGCGTGTTGGAGCGCCCGCCGGATCAGCCGTTTCGAGCCGGTGATGCTGATCGGCTTGATGCCGATGCCGGAATCCTCGCGGATGCTCTTGCCCATCTCCTTGTTGAGGAATTCGATCACCTTGAGAGCATCGGCCGAACCCTGCTTCCACTCGATGCCGGCGTAAACGTCCTCGGTGTTTTCGCGGAAGATCACCACATCGAGTTTCTCGGGGTGCTTCATCGGCGAAGGCACGCCCTGGAAATAACGCACCGGGCGAATACAGACGTAGAGCGTCAGGATCTGGCGCAAAGCGACGTTCAAGCTGCGGATGCCGCCGCCGACCGGGGTGGTCAGCGGTCCCTTGATGGCGACGTGAAACTGGCGGATCGCCTCGACGGTGTCGTCGGGCAGCCAGCTCTGGAATTTGTCGTGAGCCTTTTCGCCGGCGAAGACCTCATACCAGACCACGCGGCGCTTGCCGCCATAGGCCTTTTGGACCGCGCCGTCAAAGACGTGGCGCGATGCCTTCCAGATGTCGCGGCCCGTGCCGTCGCCTTCGATGAAAGGCAGGATCGGGTTGTCGGGCACGATCATGGCGCCCTTTTCAAAGCGGATCGCCTGGCCATCCGCCGGGACGGGAACCCCGTTAAACGCTTTCATAGATTGCTCCTGGCCCGCCGTGCCGGCAGGCGCGATGCGGATTCACCGCGAAAAATCCCTGGGGCGCCGGACTGTCGAAGGCCACGCGCGGCCGCGGACGGATCGCCATGAATCGGTGCCGGACGGCCCGCGCGTTGCCGCCCGCGCCGCTTGCCCTCGAGCTTTGCCGGAAACCACCGCGAACGGGCGGCCATCCTTCCGATTGCGACGGAGGCGTCCGTCCTGAAAAGACTCTAGGGAAGTAAAAACCGGGTTAGAAGTGCAGGCGGCCAGAGCCCCTAGGCGACACGCCCGGGCGCGTTCATAAGAACTTGAAGTGTATCAGCATAGGCGGAGCCGCGGCAATTGGCGGCGACCGGTGGGCGCGGGCCGCGGGTTGCCTCTAGGCCGTTACCCAGCGAGGGTTTACGACGTTTGCTGGTAGGCACTGCCGGAGTTTTCTACACAAAAAAGATGGCATGCCCGCTAACGAAACCGCCCGAAACACCCGATATCGTTGTTGTGAGTGCCTTGATCCTCGAACAGCGAAGAAGTCCGCGGCGGCGCCCGGAGATTCCGCAGGGCATCCGTATTTGCACCGACACCGAGCCCGGAGGCGCGCGCACACTGGCGGCCAAGCTGGTGGATACCAGCGAGACCGGGGTGGGTGTCGACACCTGCGTACCGCTGCGCGTCGGCTCGACGGTCGTAGTGGAGGGAAAGCTGCGTAATACCAGCTATTCATTGGCGCTGAAAGGCCAGGCTCGCGTCATGCACGCCCGCGCCTTGGGCGACGGGGTCTACCGCATCGGCCTGATCTTCGAAGACGTCGCGTATCGGCGACCTGCCTAATGCCGCTTAGCTCTTTTCCAGATTCGATTCCGGCGGCGCCTGCCATTGGCCCAGCGCGGTTCCGAGCCGGCGCGCGATCGCTAGAATCCAGGGGTCCTCAAAATGCCGACCGACGATCTGGATTCCGATCGGCAGGCCTTCCGGCGAACGGCCCACGGGTACGACGACCACCGGGTTGCTGAGCAGGTTGAAAATCTGGCTGTAGCTGAAGATGCGCGGATAGCGCACGTCGCGGCCATCGATTGTCCAGGACCGCTCGCGATGGCGGAAGGCCGGAACCGCCGCGACGGGGCACAGCAGCGCTCGCCGGCGGCCCATTTTCTCGAGCAGGCGCCAGCGCAGCCGGTCGCGCTCGACCCACATGCCCAGGAATTGCTCGAACGACGGGTATTGCGACCCGTCGGAGGGCGCCAGCAGGTCGCGCACGAAGGGGTGCAGATCCTGCTCGCGGCCTTCGATCAGCGGCTTAGTCAGGGCCGCGCCGCTGACGCCGAAAAACACCCACCAGAGTTGGCGCGCCGCCTCGATATCGGCGGCGTCCATCTCGAACCGCTCGACCTGAAACCCCTGCTCGCGCAACGCCTGAGCGGCGGTCTGGATCGCCTGCCGGGTCTCGGGAGTGACGGGCTTGGCGCCGTCGTCCTCGAAATATGCGATTTCGGTTCCGGCGAGATCCTGATCTTCGATCGGTTCGACTGAAACAGGTGCGCTGGCCGCGTCGTGATTTTCCGGACCGGCGGTGACACGAAGCAGCAGTTCGAGATCCTCGGCGCTGCGCGCCATCGGCCCGACCAGAGCGCTGAAGGTGGCAGGCCCGACGCAGGCCGGCCAATGTCCCGTGCGTGGAATCAGGCCCGGGGTCGGTTTCAGCCCATAGATGCCGCAGAAGTGGGCCGGCACGCGTACCGATCCACCGCCATCGCTGCCGAACCCACCCACCGAGCAGCCCGAGGCGATCGCCGCGGATTCGCCGCCGCTCGATCCCCCGGGGGTGCGCTCCAGGTCCCAGGGGTTGTTCGTGCGGCCATAGAGTAAGTTGTCGGTTTCATAAGCCATCAGCAGGTCAGGGACGTTGGTGTTCCCCAGAATCACGGCGCCTGCCTGCCTGAGGCGGCTCACCAGCGTGGCATCGCGCTCGGCGACAACCCCCTGGCGCAGCTTCGAGCCGCATTCGCACGGGAACCCGGCCGTCTCGATCGAGCTCTTGATGCTGAGCGGGACCCCGTGCAGAGGTCCCACCGGCTGCCCCTTCGCCAGCGCGTCGTCCGCAGCGTCTGCCTGCCGCCGGGCACCCTCGGCATCCACGTGGATATAGGCGTTCAACACGGGATTTACCCGCTCGATGCGCCGCAGGAAGGCCTCGACGATTTCGCCGGCGGAGACTTGCTTCTGGCGGATGCGGCGAGCAAGAGAGGTGGCGGTTTCGAAGGTCAGGTCGGGCATAATTCTGCTGGGACGGGTGGGAACGGCGATTTAGAACGATGAAACGGCGATTGCCGCGCATTCGATGCTACCACCTCAGGGGCTACCGGGTGCCCTGGAGGGGTACAGCTGCGCGCACCAGGCTGTTTGGGTAGGGTTGGAGGCCTGCTCCACCTAGCTGTTTGGCCAGGCTGGAGGCCTGCCCCACTAGGCGGCCGCTGGCTCGCCGCACCCAGCCGTTCCGGGTCCATTCTGGCGCGGCAGGCGACTCCGGGGCCTTCCAGGTACGGTATGCTGGAGGCGTTGGAGCTTGCCATGACTCGTCGTTTCGCTTTGTTTTTGGCCGTATTTGCGATGGCGGCCCTGTTTTCCTCGTGCACCAGCGAGGAGCCCTGGAGACCGTTGTTCGACGGCAAGGATATGAGTGGCTGGCAGCACGTCGGCCCCGGCGAGTTCACCCTCGAAAGTGGCAACCTGGTCACCCACGGAGGCATGGGCCTGCTGTGGCACACGGGAGAGAAGCTCGGCAATTGCGTCATTCGTGTCGTCTACAAGCAAGGCGAGAGCGAGCACGGCAACTCGGGCGTGTACATTCGCATCCCCGAGGAGCCCAAGGACCCCTGGTATCCGGTGCATCACGGCTACGAGGTGCAGATCGAGGATGCCGGCGACGAATTCCACCGCACCGGGGCGATCTATTCGATGTCGCGGGCCGATACGTTTCCACCCTCGCAGGACGGCTGGAACACGATGGAGATCACCCTTGACGGGCAACGGACGACGGTGACCGTCAATGGCAAGGTAGTCAACGACTTCGACCCGGCGACCGCCCAAATTCCCGAGCGCACCAAGTATTACGAGCCGCAGCGCGGGCCGCGTCCCGACGAAGGCTACATCGGATTGCAGAATCACGATGGGAACTCCACCCTACTTTTCAAAGAGGTCAGCGTGCGGCCGCTGCGCAAGTAAGTGACGGAATCCGTCCTTGCCGACACTTCCCAGCATCCGTTGACCTCTGCACTCTTTAGGCGCGCCGCCTGAGTGCCCTCAGCCCCCGCCCGTAGGCAGTTGCACCACGGCCGCCTCCCGGCAGGTCTTTACCCACAGAACGACCCAAATACTACTTGACACTCAGTTGCATAATCGGATATTCTCGAACTTGCAAACGACTTGCAGAAAGCTCCCGCCCCGCCGTTTGTCTTCCGTCCGTGAGAACGGTCGGGGTGCGGCCACCGTCTGAGGGAGAAGCAGTTGGCCTACGTAATCAGCGAAGCGTGCAGCGGATCGGAATGTCTTTCCTGCCTGGAAGTCTGCCCGGTCGACGCCATTCATCCGAAGCAGGGCGAAGCCGGTTTCGCGGTCGCCAACCAACTCTCCATCGACGCGGACGCCTGCATCCATTGCGGCTCCTGCGCCCGGGTCTGTCCGTTGAAGGCCGCCTTCGCCGGTGAGCAGACTCCGCCGCTGTGGGCCTATCTCAACCGTTCGAACGACGCGTCATACCAGCGTCTCTGAGAGCCGCCTGTGGAATCCAACTACCAACTGTTGGCCCTCAAGAACGGCTTCGGCTCCGTCTTCCGCTGTGGCAACGGCTGTTTGCATCTGAGTGTCGGCCGCGTGGCGATCGCGATGAACACCGACGAGTATTACGAGTTGGTCGACATGATCAACACCAGCGCCGCAAACTTCGAGTTGCATCGCGAAGGCCCTCAAGGCGAAGCTCCCGAACCATCCGCAGACTAGCCGGGCGGTTCTGCCCCCTTCCATTTCCCTTCCCTTCCCGAACGCGTGGAACACCTTCCCGCCGGCATCGCAGAACTACTTGGTTGTTGCCACTGCTTCGGCAGTTGGAACCGCCAGCCGAACGACACAAGCACCCTGTGGGCGGCGCAAACAGGGTGCCGCTCTCATAACCCGTTCGCCGGGCCGTGCCTATACTGGAAACATGCAATGCACCGAAAGCCGCGTACGCGTGCGGTATGCCGAGACCGACCAGATGGGGGTGGTCTACTATGCCAACTATTTGGTTTGGATGGAAGTCGCTCGCGTAAACCACTGCCGCCAGATCGGTTTCGAGTACCGCGACATGGAGGCCGACGGCGCCGTGCTGGCAGTGACTGAGGTGAAGTGCCAATACCGGGCGTCGGCACGCTTTGACGACGAAGTCCGCATCCTCACCCGCGTCACCGAAGCACGCTCCCGCAGCATCCGTTTCTCCTACGAGATGCACCGGGCCAGCGATGATCTACTGCTGGCCAGCGGCGAGACTTTGCATGCAGTTTGCAACCACGAAGGCCACATGATCCGCCTGCCCGAGAAGTACCGGCCGTTTTTCCCCAACGCGGAATAGCACGCCGCCGGGTTCTGCCCCGATTCCCGGCCGCGCGGCGGTGATGCAACTTGCCGGTCCGCCTAACGCACCGTCGGATATTGAATCCCGAGTTGCTCGAGATAGGTCTTGTATTTCGACGGATCGTAGCGCAGCTTCTTCAACTCCGGAGCGTAGCGCTCCATCTTTTCCTTGTTGAGATAGGACGGTGCCGGCATGTCGGCCGGAATCAGCGACTCCCACTTGGTGTCTTTGGTCTGCTCGCGGAAATAGTCCCAGGCCTGCTCGACCAGCTTGGGGTCGGCGAACAGGTCCATGGCGGTCATGGCCTGGGCCTTGGCGCCGGCCATGGCGCCTTTGTGCGCGATCGGCGTCGCCATCGCGATTGCGCTCGACCAGTGGTGGCCGATCAGGTTGGGGATGTTCGACGGATAGCGCAGGTTCACCGTAGGTAGGTTCCAGCTCACTTCGGCGATGTCGTCGGAACCCGAGCTTTCCAAGTTCTCTTCGAGGTCGGAAACCTTGGTCCGCAAGCCGATTTCCTCGGCATCGAGCTCTTTCTGGACGGCCTTGGCCAATTTAATATCGTCGGCGGACCATTCCGGCATTCCGACTGCCTCGATGTTGGCTTGTAGCAACTCGGCAAGCGGCTTGTTGAAATGGGCTTCCCAGGCGGCGCCGAGCACGCGTTCGGTGACGGTGGTGTCGGTCATCATCGCGGCACCCTGGGCGATCTTGGTGCCGAGTTCGTGCATCTCCTTGACGTGGGCGTAATCGAGCTCGCGAAAGAAGTACCAGACGGTCGCCAGCGAGGGCACAACGTTCGGCTGGTTGCCGCCGTTGGTGATGACGTAGTGAGAGCGCTGCTGGGGCCGCAGATGCTCGCGCCGGAAATTCCAGCCGACATCCATCAGCTCGACCGCGTCGAGAGCGCTGCGGCCCTTCCAGGGCGAGCCGGCACTGTGGGCGGTGCGGCCGTGAAACGTGTATTGCGTGGAGACGAGCGCCAGCCCGCGGACGCCCCAGTCGGTGCCAAAGGTGTTGGCGACGTGGCAGCTCAGCATGATGTCGAGGTCTTTGAATACGCCGTCGCGCGCCATGTAGGTGCGGCTGCCGAGCAGCTCTTCAGCGATCCCTGGGTAGACCCGAATGGTTCCGGGAATCTTGTACTTCTCGAGCATGCGCCGCACGACCAGGGCGGCGGTGACGTTGACCGCCTGGCCCGCGTTGTGCCCCTCGCCGTGGCCGGGGCCGCCCTCGATCAGGGGATCGTGATAGGCCACGCCGGGTTTTTGGGAAGTCTCCGGCAGACCGTCAATGTCGGCCATGAACCCGATGACCGGTTTTCCCGAACCCCACTCGGCGACGAACGCGGTCGGCATGCCGGCCAAGCCGCGGGTGACGCGGAATCCTTCGTTTTCGAGCAGGCCGGTCAGGTAGCTTACCGATTCGGTTTCCTGGTAGCCGAGCTCCGAAAGGCTGAAGAGCATGTCGGTGATCTCTTGGACCATTTTCTGGCGCGTGCCGACAACCTCCTGCGCCTCCTGCTTGAGCTGATCGCGGCCCGGAGCTTGCGCCAGCGCGGCGGCAGCGGAAAGAACGAAGATCAGGCCAATTCGCAAAAGCCTCATGACTCTCCTCGCGGGAATGAAGGGATGGATCAGCCCAGTATATGGGTTTGCGCGGCTGTGGGTAACCGTCGTGCGGCCTCTGTTGCCGGTGTGGCATACTTCCTGAACTTGAGCGGCGTCCGCAGCCCGGCCGGCGAGCGCGACCAAGAAGCGGCGCCGTTCGGGAGTGTTCGTTGGAGGAATGATGGCGGAACTTTGGCGCGATGACGACGAACTGTTTGCGATGGCGAAGGCAGAGCTATTTGCGGCGGTGGTGGGTGACATCATGGATCAACTGGGCTTCCAGCACCAGTTCCTGCCGCCGCAAATCCGGCCGCTCGATCGCCGCATGGTCGTGATCGGCAGGGCCATGCCGGTGGTGGGAACCGACAGGGTCTCCGAGAAGGCGTGGTACGGAGACAAGGAGTCGCGGGACGCAGCCGGCCCCGCCGCCGAAAGACCGGCCAACGAAATGCTCGACCGGCCGTTCGGGTTAATGCTGCGGGCGCTCGACGATCTACGCCGCAACGAGGTCTATCTCGTCAGTGGGGGATCGCCGCGTTATGCGATGTGGGGCGAGCTCATGAGCACGCGAGCGATGCATCTCGGCGCCACCGGGGCGGTCATGGAAGGCTACGCCCGCGACACCAATGGCATTCTGAGTCTGGGATTTCCGACGTTCGCCTACGGCTCGTACGCGCAGGATCAGTCGCCGCGCGGCAAGGTGGTCGACTTCCGGTGTCCGGTCGAGATCGGCGGGGTGCGCGTCGATCCCGGCGACATCGTGTTTGGCGACCTAGACGGCGTCTGCACCGTGCCGCGGAAGGCGGAGCGCGAAGTTTTCGTCAAGGCGCTCGAGAAGGCACGCGGCGAAAAGCATGTGCAGGAAGCGATTCGCGGCGGGATGAGCGCACAGGAAGCGTTCGACCGGTTTGGGATCTTATAACTTCCTCCCATAGGCCGCCCGTAACAGGCCAGCGGGGAGGCGTGTCCGGCCCTGTAGAGGAGTATTCGATGCCGGGACGCCTGTTAGTCGTAATGAGTCCGCTCGCGAGAAACGCGCTGCACGAAAGTCTGGAGAAAATCGGGACCGAACCGTTGTACGCGGCGAGCGCGGCGGAAGCGGAGCGGCTGTTGGCCGCGAAGCCGGAAATCGAAGTGGTGGTCGTCGATCAGGAACTCGTGGACGGATCGTGGCAAGACGTGGCCGGCGCGATCGCTTCCCGGCAGCCGTCGGCATCGCTGCTGGTCTGCACCAAACACGTCGGCGACATCGATATCCTCGCGGCTTCGCGGCGCGTGCACATCCCGGACGTGCTGATCAAACCCTACAACGTCGCGCTCGTGCGCGAACGCATCTTGAACGCTCTGCGGTTCGACGACCGTCGGCCCCTGGAGGGCGCTTCCATACCAAGCCACCCCGCCACGACCGAGTAAGGGCCGGACTTTGGGCCAGTAGGGACCGTCGCGAGAAGACCTCCAGCCCCCTTTCCCCGGTCTGCGGCAATCGAACCAGGATCAGGAAGCCACCAGGCTGCGGACCTTCTCGACGATGTGACTGGCGGAAATGCCGAAGCGTTCGAGCAATTCGTCCGCCTGGCCGCTGCGTGGAATCGCCCGCACCGCCAACTTGTGAACCTTGAAGCCCTCGGTGGCCAGCGCCGACAGCACCGCGTCCCCGATACCGCCGTGCTCGTAGTGGTCCTCGACGGTGATCACCAAGCCGTTGGTAAGCCGCGCGGAAGCCGCCAGAGTCTGTGCGTCAATGGGCCGCACGCTGAAAAGGTCAATGACGCGAACCGCAATCCCCTGCTCGCTGAGTTGCTGGTGCGCCTTCAAAGCCTCGAACAGCGTCACACCCGCGGCAACGACCGTAACGCGGTCGTAGTCGCTCTGGCGGACGATCTTGCAGCGCCCAATCTCGAAGCGCTCTTCGCGGCCATAGAGGACCGGGGTTTTGGGACGGCTGGTGCGCACGTAGAAGGGGCCCTCGGTGGCCGCCGCCAGGCCGATGGCGTGCCAAGTGCTGGTGGCGTCGCTGGGGTAGAGCACGTGATAGTCCGGCTCGGCGCAGGTCATCGCCAGATCTTCGAGCCCCATTTGCGAAGGGCCGTCTTCGCCGATCGAGATGCCGGCGTGGGTGCCGACAAACTTGACGTTGGAGCGGCTGATGGCCGCCATGCGCATGAAGTCGTAGCCGCGCGAGAGGAAGCAGGCGAAACTGGCGGCGAAGGGAACCTTGCCGCGGGCGGCGAATCCCATCGCGGCTCCCATCATGTTCTGCTCGGCGATGAAGCCCTGGAAGAAGCGTTCGGGGGCCGCTTTTTCGAAGTCCTCGGTGTGCGTCGAGTTCTTGACGTCGCCGTCGAGCGCCACCACGCGCGGGTTGGTGCTGGCCAGGGCCGCCAGCGCCGCGCCAAACGCCGCGCGGGTCGCGATTTCCTTCCCACCCACGCTGTAAGGCGGCGGCGGGAGCGGCTCGGCGGCGCTCATACCGGCGCCGTTGGCCGAGGGCAGTTGCGGCGCCCATTGGAAGCTGGAGTGGTTCAACTGCCCCTCGAGCTCGTGGATCGCTTTGTCACTTTCTTCGCCGGCGGGAATCGGCTTGCCGTGGTAGCCTTCCTTGTCTTCGGCCCAGGAGAGCCCCTTGCCTTTGAGGGTGCGAGCCAGAATCACCGTCGGGCGGTCGGTGGTGTGCGCGGCGTCATCGTAGGCCTTGAGCAGGCTCTCGACGTTGTGACCGTCGACGACGAGCGCACGCCAGCCGAAAGCCTGCCAGCGTGCTTGGTAGGTCAGCATCTCGTGCTGCAGCATGGTCGGCTGGCTCTGACCCAGGCGATTGACGTCGATGGTGGCGCACAGATTGTTCAGCTTGTAGTAAGACGCCACCTCGGCCGCTTCCCACACCGAACCCTCGGCCGATTCGCCGTCGCCCAGCAGGACGTAGACGCGCTGGTCGCGATGGTCGAGCCGGGAGTTGAGGGCCATGCCAAGCCCGGCGCTCAAGCCCTGGCCGAGCGAGCCGGTCGCGATATCGACGAACGGCAGCGTCGTCGGGGGATGCCCTTCGAGGTCGGAGTCGATCTTGCGCAGGTTCAGCAGGTCGTCGGGCGACAGGTAACCGGCCTCGGCCCAGGCCGCGTAGAGCACCGGCGCGGCGTGGCCTTTGGAAAGGACGAACACGTCGTTGGCCGGATTGG
The DNA here is from genome assembly GCA_963824095.1 of Terriglobia bacterium. GTDB lineage: Bacteria > Acidobacteriota > Terriglobia > Bryobacterales > UBA6623 > JBBDWJ01. Next base: position 1,777,882 of record CAWGNS010000008.1, read on the forward strand.
CGGGATTGGCCGGGTCGTAGCGCATCACCGAGAAGAACAGCGCCGACATGATCTCCGCCGCCGAGGCGCAACTTGTCGGGTGGCCACTGTTGGCCGCCGTGGTGGCGCGCACCGAGTGAATGCGCAGGCGCGTCGCTTTGTCCTGCAAACCGGCAACAACGTCGCTGCTGACCTCGACTGGCATAGGGGATGATCCTCCGGAGTGACTGGAATGGTTCGATCGGCGGGACACGCCACCCGCCGCGCCGTGACCCCGCAAACCGGCGGCGCGGCGAACACCGACCGTATTTTTATCTTAACCGCTTCTCCCGACAAGCGGGTTACGGCGAAGTTCTGAATTGACGCCCGAGTCGTTGCGTAGGGGGGAAATGTCAGAGCCGCGAGGGTCGGCTAGGCGTGGCCGCGCGCGGTGACCGCCCAGACCTGCTCAACCTTGTCGCCGCGCACGCAGAACATGCGGTCGTAGAGATTGACGTTGGGGTCGCAGTGCGGAACCAGCAGCTCGACCTTGTCGCCGAGGCGAATCTCACGGCTCGGGCTGTTGAGTTCCAGGATGCCGTGTTCATCTCCGCCGAAGCGATAGCCGACTCCCTCGATGCCGATCACCTCGGGGCCGAACTTACGGTCGGTGGCGAAGGCCTTCAAGCCGGCGTCGGTGGTGGCGCGATCGGCGTGGTTCTTGCTGACCACGGTTGCCAGCACGGTCAGAGCGGGCTGGAAGTCTTCGTAAACCGCCCCGCCCTGACCGCCGATTCTGCGGTAGTCGACGTCCATGAAAACGTAAGAGCCGACCTGCATCTCGGTGATACCGTCGAAAGAAGGGTCGATGTTGTAGGTGCCGGTGCTCGAACCCGACAGGATTTCGGCCGGCAGACCGGCGCGTTGCATGGCGCGAAACGAATCGATCACCGGCCCCATCGCTTGCGCGGAATGTTGCTTGCGGGCCTCGAAGCCTTCCACATGCGAGGAAGCGCCGGAATAGCCGTGCACGCCGCGCAGCTTGAGGTTGGGAAGCTGGTCGACCTTCTTGGCCAGCTCGATCGCCTTCGGGCCGGGTTCGACACCGGTACGCCGGCCGATGGGGTCGATGTCGATCAGGATATTGAGCGGGACGTCGGCGGCCTGTGCCGCTTCGCTGAGTTGCTCGGCCTGCAGTGGATGGTCGACCACCGCCATGGTGTCGGGCCGTTTGGCCGTAAGCCGGACGATGCGATGCACCTTGTTGGGCCCGGCCGATTCGGAGGTGAGCAGCAAGCCGCCAATGCCCGCGGCGGCCATCGCTTCGGCTTCGCGAATCGTCGCCGTACAGACGCCCAGCGCGCCAGCCTCGATCTGACGCCGGGCGATCTCGGCGCATTTGTGCGTTTTGATGTGCGGGCGCAGATGGATGCCTGCCGTTCGGGCGTGCGCGGCCATGCGCGCGATATTGGCTTCGAGGCGGTCGAGATCGACCAGCAGGGCCGGCGTCGGCAGGTCGTGCTTGGTCACGCCGCGGATCCCGTCGCCCGATTGCAGGCGCTGCTCGATCTCGTCGAGGCTATAGGCGCCGGCGCGGCCGGTCAGCATCGTAGGTCGGGACGAAGCGGCGGCGATCGTCTCTTTCATCGAGTCTCTCCGTCCCGTAGAGACAGGCGCTCTCGCCTGTCGTTGGGCGCGCGCCCGGCAGGGACTCTGCGGCCGTCCCAAGTCGCGCTTCCAACCCAGGCTTTTCAACGCGCGCTGACGCCCGCAGCTCTGAATGGGCCTGGGTGCTCTCTCAAGGATGGCACACGATGGCGCGTGCCCAGGTGGAGCACCTGTGCGCCGGACCGGCACTCGCGCCTGCGTCTACCTGGCCTACGATTTCTTGGGTACTCTCGCCTCGGAGGTATCGGTTGGACGGGCTGCGGCAACGGGGCCGCCTGCCCTTACGCGCGTGCGGCTCGCGTAAGGCCGTCGGCGCTGTCGCCAGGTTCTTTCGCGTCGGTTTCGCGCAGCGGTCCGAATTTAAAGACCGGCAGCGTTCCGCCGTGCCGCGTCAACTCCTCGACGGAGCGAACCGTGATCTTGCGGCGCCGGATCTCAATACACTCTTTACGCTGCAGCCGATTGAGCGCGTTGGAAGTGGTTTCCCGCGTCGCGCCAATCAGCCCAGCCAGGTCTTTCTGCGACAGGCGAATGAAGCTCTTCGCCAGCGGCAGACTCGAAGCGGTCAGCCCGTCGACCCAACGCAACAACAACCGTGCGATGCGCTGCTCCACCTCGAGCAGGCTGACCCACTGCACCTGGTCCTCGAGGCGCTGGATGCGCTTGCCCAAGAGTGGCGCGAAGGCTTGCCAGAACCGTGGATTGCGGTCGGCATATTGCAGCACGCTATCGCGCGGCGCCATCACCACCGAAGAGCGCTCGATCACTTCCGCCGTGGCCGAACGCAGGCGTTCTCCAAACAGGGCGCCCTCGCCGAAGATTTCTCCGGCTTCGACTACCTGGAAGACACAGTGCTTGCCCCCAGGTCCGAGAACGGAAATCTTGACACGGCCCTGATCCAGGATGAAGACGCGATCGCTAGTATCCCCAGGAACATACAACTGCGTTCCCCTTGCCAGGTTCGACAGCGTGACGACTCCTTCGACTCCCCGTATCTCTGATTCGATTCTCAACACCGAGCATCCTCACACTTTCGATAAGAAATGTTGCTGCTTCTGCCGTGACGCAAACCCGATCTAGAATAGCAAAGATTCTTTGTTCAATCACGCTAAGAATCACGTTGGAAAAAGTTTTTCTCGAATGGCGCGCGCCGCGTCGAAGTCGCTTTTTAATTCGGGTGTACCCAAGTATTCTCGGAAATGTTTTAGCCGCGCAATATACTGCTCCAAAGCGCTCTGCAGATTATCCCCATTGGTCGCCAGGATATCCCCCCAGATGTCGTAGGAGCTTTGCGCCAGGCGCGTCATATCGCGCAATCCCGGACCCGCGACTCTAAGATGTTCGGGGTCATCGAGATGCCGCGAAACACTTAAAGCAAGGGCGCTGGAAACCAGTTGCGGCAAGTGCGAAGTCCAGGTCACGACCTCATCGTGAACGTCGGGTGCCAGGACCCATGGAACCGCGCCCATCCTTTCGATCCATCCGCGAAACTCCTCGACGATCGGCAACTCCGGCAAACTGCCTTTGAGCGGGGTCAGTACGTAAATCGCGCCACGAAACAAATCCGCCTCGGCGCGTTCGACGCCGCGTTCGGCTTTGCCAGCCATCGGATGACCGCCGAGAAAACAGGCGCCGCCCGCAAACACTTCCGAGGCACGCTGCACGATCGCGCGCTTGGTGCTCCCGGCATCGGTCACCAGACAGGCCGGCGATGCGTAACGGGCTACCTCGGGAAGCATCTCGACGATGCGGTTGATCGGCTGAGCCAGATAAACCAGGTCCGCGGCGGCAACCGCCTCCGCCAACGACGCCCCGGCATCGATGGCGCCGCGTTCGAGCGCCGCTTCAATCGTCGGCGCGGAACTGACGCCGAGAATTCTGCCTTCGAATTCCGCCGCGCGCAACGCCAATCCAAACGACCCCCCGATCAGACCGACACCAAGAATACTGACTGTCTGAATCTGCATAGCGGGAAGGATCGCCGGCCAACGGGTAAAGCCGGTAAGGCGGCGGCGGAAGACGAACGGTTACTTCAGGTCGGCGAGCGACGAACGCTTCGGGGCGGAGCGCGCGGCGGACGATTCTCGCCGGGACCGGCGCCGCTCTCGTCTCAACTCTTCTTTCTGCACTGCTTTCATCTCACCCATGATGCCGTCGAAGATATTACAAATCGCTTCGTGGCTGAGCGGGCCCGGGTTGTTGACGCTCAGGTTGGTGCGAATGGCCGCTTCGCGTCCGGGTTCTTCGATCGGGATGGCCTGTTGCCGCTTCAGCGGGGCGAGCCGCAAAACGCATTCCGCGCGTTCATTGAGCAAAGCCAGTAATTTCCGGTCGATTTCGTCGATGCGCTTGCGCCAGTCAGAAAGGTCCATACGTCAGGCCCCGCTTGCTACCGCGCCATCGCGGGCGCTACCAGTCCACTCTTGAGATCGGCCGCGAAGAGGCGAAGTTCTTCTTCGAGGTCAGGCCGGCCGCCATGCTCGGCGATCACGCGAACGATGGCGCTGCCCACCACCGCGGCATCGGCATGCGGCGCCAGCGCCGCCATGTGTTCCCGTCGTGAAAGCCCGAACCCCACCGCAATCGGCAAGGAGGTTACCCCCCGCACCCGCTCGATCACCGGGATCGCCTGATCCGACAGTGCGTCGCGGGTTCCCGTCACACCCGCCCTTGACACAATGTATACGAAACCGCTGGAGGATTGCGACAACAGCCGCACCCTTTCCGCGGGGGACGTCTGCGACACCAGAAAGATGTTGTCGAGGCGGTGTTTGCGCATCTCGGCTCGATACGGCTCGGACGCTTCGACATTGAGGTCGGTGAGTAAGGCGCCGTCGGCTCCCGCCTCGGCGAAGTCGGCGGCGAACTTCTCGAACCCGTATCGCAGGATCGGGTTGAGATAGCTGAAAATCACCACCGGAATCTGGGACTCGCGGCGCAGCTCGCGCACGATCTGGAGAACGCTCTTCAGCGTCGTGCCGGCGCGCAAGGCGCGCTCGCTGGCCTGCTGGATCACCGGGCCGTCGGCGATCGGATCCGAGAACGGCACGCCCAACTCAATGATATCGACCCCGCCCTGCTCCAGCGCCCGAATGATGCTGACCGTGCGGCCTGGCGAAGGGTCGCCGGCGGTGACATAGGCGATCAGGCCGCAATTGCCCTCCTGCTTGAGGCGGTCAAAGGCGCGAGTGATCCGGGTTGAGAACGGGGCTGCCATGAGGAAAGGTGCGGTCTGTCTATTGTAGCGTTCGCGAGTGGTTGGGGCAGTACTACTTGGGCGCTCCTGGGAACCGAATGTGTCCGGGGACCACCGCGACCGGGCAAGTATCCGGCTAGGAACCACGCTGGAAAGCCCGCCCTGCGACGGAGTTGGGACACTTCAACGGGCCGTCTTCCTCACACCGGTCGGGCTGAGAAAAAAACTTTTCGACTCCAGGGTGTCCAGAGGTACTGGAGTCTCCATGACCCGGCCGCGGAGTGGGCAAATCGCGGTCAGTTCCTTGCCGGGAGGCTGCCGCTAGGCGGCAGGACAGGCGCGAGCGCCTGTCTCTACTAGCCCAGGTCCGGCATGTTTTCCCGGAAAATGTCGATATCCTTATCGCCACGGCCCGACAGGTTGAGCAGGAAGGTCTGCCCCTGTGCCTCGGGCGCGCGGCGGACGACCTCGGCCACGGCGTGAGCCGATTCGAGCGCCGGTAGTATGCCTTCCATGGTGGAGAGCAAACGCACGGCCTCGAGCGCCGCTTGATCGCCGCAGGGCACATACTCGGCGCGGCTGTTTTCGTGCAGCCAGGCGTGCTCGGGGCCGACCGAAGCGTAGTCGAGGCCCGCGGACACAGAATGGGTCAGCGCGATCTGTCCGTCGTCGTCCTGCAGAACAAAGCTGTAGGTGCCGTGGAGGACGCCCGGGCTGCCGCCGGCAAAGCGCGCGGCGTGATCGCCCAGACTCTGGCCGCGGCCGCCGGCTTCGACGCCGACCATCTTGACCCGCTCGTCGGCCAGGAAAGGATGAAACAACCCGATGGAGTTGCTGCCGCCGCCGACGCAGGCCACCAGCACGTCGGGCAAGCGCCCGCCGGTCATCTCCTGAAACTGCTGGCGAGCTTCGCGCCCGATGACGGACTGAAAATCGCGCACCATTCGCGGGTAAGGGTGCGGGCCCAGAGCCGAGCCCAACAGGTAGTGCGTATCGGCGAAGCTGGCAACCCAGTCACGCATCGCTTCACTGATAGCGTCCTTGAGGGTGCGGCTACCGGAAGTGACACCGACGACTTCAGCGCCGAGCAAGCGCATGCGGAAGACGTTCAGCGCCTGCCGGCGCATGTCCTCTTCGCCCATATAGACGATGCACTTGAGGCCGAACAGGGCGCACACCGTGGCGCTGGCGACGCCGTGCTGGCCGGCGCCGGTTTCGGCGATGATGCGCGTCTTGCCCATGCGCCGCGCTAGCAGCGCCTGGCCGAGGCAGTTGTTGATCTTGTGCGCGCCGGTATGCAGCAGGTCCTCGCGCTTGATGTAGATCTCGACGCCGAGGTGCTTGCTGAGCCGGCGTGCATGGTAGAGCGGGGTTGGGCGCCCGGCGTAGTTTCGGGATAGGTCCTGGAGTTCCTCGTGGAACGCCGGGTCGCTGCTGGCGTGCGCATAGGTCGCTTCCAGTTGCTCCAAAGGAGCGACCAGGATCTCGGGCACGTAGCGGCCCCCGAAAGGACCGAAGCGGCCTTGAGCATCCGGCAAGGGGACGTCCGGAAAGGGTTGCTGAGGGGCTGTCGCCATCCTCTTACTTTACTGACTTCGCGGCCTCGATATACAGGCGAAGCTTTTCGGGGTCCTTCACGCCAGGCTGGGTTTCCAGCCGCGAGCAGGCGTCGACACCCCAGGGATCGACCTGGCGGATGAGGTCGGCGACGTTGCCGCCATCGAGGCCGCCGGCGACGATGACGCGCCCGTAGCGCTTGGCTTCGGCCGCCTTACCCCAGGGAAACGTGCGTCCGGTGCCGCCGTAGGCGCCATCCTTCGAGGCGGCATCCAGCAGGAACGCCTCGCAGGGGTAGGACGCCAGAATCGCCGCGTCGAAGCCATCACCGATACGAAACCCCTTCCACACCCGCAGGTCCTGCAATGCGGCGCAGGCCTCGGGGGTCTCGTCGCCGTGCAACTGGACGACGTTGAGGCGAACCGCGGCGGCAATGCTGCGGATCGTTTCGGGCGATTCGTTAACGAACAGCCCCACCCGCAACACGGTCGGCGGCACGCAGGCCGCGATCAACGCCGCCTGTTGGGGGCGAATATAGCGCGGACTGCCGGAGTAAAAGATGAACCCCAGAGCCGTTGCGCCTTGCTGGATCGCCGACAGCGCGTCGGCGACGGAAGTGATCCCACAGACTTTGACGATTTCCGGCATGTGCAAATGTTTTCGTCTGGTTCGGTTGGAAGGCTTGGCGGCGCCGCGGGCCCCAGAGAGCGCGGCGACTGCGGCCGGCACCCTCCCGGACGCGGCTCTGTCTCACGGTTCGAAACTACGGCGCCTGGAGCAGACGCTCGTTTCTTCCGCTGGGGCTACTGCGCCCGGGCGCCTTCGATGAGCTGAGCCAGCGCCGCCCCCGGGTCGGCCTGTTTCATCAAACTCTCGCCAATCAGAAACGCCTGGTAGCCGGCGTCCATCAAACGGCGGATGTCGGTCGAAGTTCGAATGCCGCTTTCGCTGACCGCCAGAGTCCCGGGCGGAATCCTTTTCGCCAGCCGCAACGAGGTTTCCAGTGATACCTCCAGGGTCTTGAGGTTGCGGTTGTTGACGCCGATCAAGGTCCGCGCCCACGGCCAGGGCCCGTTCCAACTCATTCTCGTCGTGTACTTCCACCAGCGCGTCGAGCTCCAACTCGCGCGCCTCGGCCAGCAGCGTCTTCAACTCCTCATCGTCAAGCGCGGCGACGATCAACAGCACGGCATCGGCGCCTTCGGCCGAGGCCTGCAGCAGATGGTAGCGGTCGAGGGTGAAGTCCTTGCGCAGCACGGGCAGGTTGGTGGCCGCCCGGGCGTGGACCAGATCGACGAGCGAACCCTGGAAGAATTGCTTGTCGGTCAGCACCGAAAGCGCCGCGGCACCACCCTGCTGGTATCCGGCCGCGATCGCGGCGGGGTCGAAATCCTCGGCGATGACGCCGGCCGAAGGAGAGGCCTTCTTGATCTCGGAGATGATCGCCGGCCGCTGCGCGGCCAGGGCCTTGCGGAAACCTCGCCGCACCGGACGCCGCCGCTGTTCGAGCGCCGCGATGTCGGCCGTGGCGCGTTCGGCGACCAACTCCGCGCGCTTGCGGACGATGATCTGTTCGAGAACGGTCAGTTCGTTGACTCGGGAAGAATTGCTCATCGGGCACAAGGTATCACCCGCCGGTCAGGCGGGTCCGGGAAATGCGGGCCGGCTAGGGTCTGCAACTATTGTCGCAGTTCCGGCGGTGGTGGCTGGCTGGCCGTTCGGGCCGTAGGTGCCGGGTTCGGAAGAAAATTTCGACGGAAAGAGTGGAGGACAGGCAGGATTACCTGTCCTACTCCGCTCGACCCGGGCCGCACCATGCCGGCTCCAGCCGCTATACCTTCTCCGGCACCTCAAAGCCCGGCCGGTAGCGGCGGCTGAGGTACTTATCCGCTTCGGGGTCGTTGACGAAGGTCTCGGTGCGCGGGTCGAACTCCAGACGGCGCTGCACCCGGTAGGAGGTATTCGCCAGGTGGACCAGTGCGGCGGACAAGTGGCCCTCGACCACGTCGCAGGTCAAGTCGCGGTGATTGCGGCTCTTGACGGCCTTGATGAAGTTGTCGATGTGGGGCTCGGTGGCGTACTCGGTCTCTTCTTGGTATTTCATCGACGGGCCGGGTTCCTGCTTTTCGCCCAGATAGGTGTGGAAGCTGTTGGCATCCACGGTCAGGAAGCCGTCGCTGCCCAGGAAGATATTGCCGATGGTATTGATATCGCCTGGCAGCCTCGGCTGCAGGTCGGCTTCGCCCCCGGTCACCAGGCCGCGCACCTCAAACACCAACTGGCTGTCGCCGTAGTCGAAGACGGCCTGCTGGGTGTTGGGGGTCTGCTGGTCGTCGTCGTAGATGAAATGCCCACCCGAGGAGTAGACAAAACGCGGCAACTCGGTCTTGCCCAAGCCCCAGCGCGCGATGTCCATTTCATGGACACCCTGGTTGCCGATGTCGCCGTTGCCAAAATCCCAGTACCAGTGCCAGTTATAGTGGAAGCGATTTTCCTTGAAGGGGCGCTCCTGCGCCGGCCCCAGCCACATGTCGTAATCGACCCCGGCGGGAACGTTGGTCGCCTCGTCGCGGCCGATCGACTTGCGACGCTTGTAGCACAGGCCGCGCGCCTGGTAGACCTTGCCGATCACGCCCTGCTCCAGCAACTCGATGGCGCGGATCTTGTGGGCCGTGGTGCGGCTCTGCTGCCCGATCTGGACGATGCGGTTGTACTTGCGCGCCGCTTCGATCATCTTGCGGCCTTCGAAAATCGTATGGCTGGCGGGTTTTTCGCAGTAAACGTCTTTGCCGGCCTGGCAGGCCCAGATGGTCGCCAGCGCGTGCCAATGGTTCGGCGTGGCGATCGAGACGGCGTCGATCGTCTTGTCCTCGAGCATCACCCGCAGGTCTTTTTCCTCTTTGGGCTTCTCGCTTTGGAATTTCAAAGCGTGCTGCACGGCCTGCTCGGAGACGGTTTGGTCGATATCGACCACCGTGGCGACCACCGATCCGGGATGCTTGCCGAAAAACTCGATGTGGCTCTTGCCGCGGCCGTGCACCCCGATGCAGGCGACATTGAGACGATCGTTGGCGCCCTTGACGCGCCCGTACTGGGCGGCTGTGAGGGCTGCAACCGCCCCGCCGGACGATTTCAAAAATCCGCGCCGATCCATGGAAAAAACCTCCCTGCCGGTAAATTACCCGTATCAAGATAGCACGGTGGCATGAGCCCGGCGGTCCGGAATCCCAAGGCGGTGGTTGCACGGGCCTCGACGTGCGGATCTGTTTTGCAGCGCGTTCGCCAGGCGGCGCTTGGACCATGGATTCCGCGGCTCAGGGGAGGCTGGAAGGAACGGGGGTAGCGACGTTCCGCATCGTCCCGCTCCTGGCCTTGGCAGCCGACGCCGCCCCTAAGACTTCTTCCCTCCTTCGATCTCGGCCCGCAAGCGCGCCTCCTGCTCCCGCAGTTCGGGCGTAAACTCAGCCCCGAAATCGTCCATCTCAAACACCTGGCGAAGCTCGATCTCGGACTCCCCTTCGTGCGGGTTGGGGCAGCGCTTCAGCCATTCGATCGCTTCTTCCTTGGACTGCACCTGCCACAGCCAGTAGCCGGCGATCAGCTCCTTCGTCTCGGCGAACGGCCCGTCGATCACGGTCCTCTTGCTTCCCGAAAATCGCACGCGCGCCCCTTTCGAGCTGGGGTGCAACCCGTCCCCCGCCAACATCACACCCGCCTTGACCAACTCCTCGTTGTACTTGCCCATCGCCGCCAGCAGTTCGCTGCTCGGCATCACACCCGCTTCAGACTCCTTGGTCGCTTTCACAATCACCATGAATCGCATAATGACTTCTCCTTTTGTATTTGTCTCAGCTTGGGAGCCGCGCTGCCGCCGGGTCTGGACCGGCCGGTCCGGCTCGTCATACCTTTGTCGAACGGGAAGGTGCCGGATCGACACCTGGCATGCCTCTTCCTGCCGGTAGCTGGCGAATCATATCGGGGCGGGCTCGGGTTCCCGCGGGCGGGCGGGTGATCGGAATGTCCGCTGGAGGTTCCTATCGCGGAGCCCAAGGAGATCGCCCGGACGCACTCATTCCGGGTCCTTCGGCTGGCTCTTTTTCTGCCGGAGCTCCTCCAGCCGTTCGGCGATCCGCTTTTCCACGCCGCGGCCGGTGGGGAAATAATAGCGCCGGCCGCGCAGCGAGTCGGGCAGACAATCCATATCGGGGATGGCGTCTTCGAACTTGTGCGCGTGCTGGTAGCCCTCGCCGTATCCCCAGGCCTTCATGTAACGGGTGGGGGCGTTGCGGATCTGCAGCGGCACCGGTTCGGCGACCGTTTTCTGCACGTCGTCGTGAACCCGGGCCATGGCGGTGTAGACGGCATCGGACTTCGGGGCCATCGACAGATAAACCGCGACCTGCGCCAGGGCGATGTCGCCTTCGGGTTCGCCCAGGAGCCGGAACGCGTCGACCGCCGCCACCGCCTGTTCGAGCGCGCGCGGGTCGGCCAGGCCGATGTCTTCCATCGCCATACGCACCAGGCGGCGGCCGACGTAGATGCGGTCCTCCCCGGCTTCGAGCATGCGGCCCAACCAGTAAAGAGCCGCGTCGGGGTCGCTGGAGCGCACTGATTTGTGCAACGCCGAGATGAGGTTGAAATGCTCCTCGCCGGCCTTGTCGTAGATCAGCATCTTGCGCTGCAGCACGTCCTGCAGCAGCTCTTCGGTGATCGGCGAGCCGCCGGCAGCCGCCGCGGCGGTTTCGAGAGTCTGCAGGGCGGCCCGCGCGTCGCCGTTCGAAAACAGGGCGATGCGCTCGAGCATGTCGTCGGCAACGACGACGTGTTCGTTGCCCAGGCCACGCTCGGTGTCGTCGACCGCCCGGCGCAGGATCAGCTTGACCTCTTCGAGCGTGAGAGCGCGCAGGATGTAGACCTTCGAGCGGGACAGCAGCGCCGAGATGACCTCGAAAGAGGGGTTTTCGGTGGTCGCGCCGATCAGGATGATGTCGCCCGCCTCGACGTAGGGCAGAAAGGCGTCCTGCTGGGCCTTATTGAAGCGGTGGATCTCGTCGATGAAGACGATCGTGCGGCGGCCGTGGCGGTGGACGCGCTCGGCATCGGCCATCACGGCCTTGACCTCTTTGATGCCGGTAAGCACGGCGCTGAAGGCGACGAACTCGCAATGGGTGCGCTTGGCGATGACGCGCGCCAGAGTGGTTTTGCCGACACCCGGCGGCCCCCACAAAATCATCGAGGTCAGGTAGTCGCGTTCGATCTGCACCCGCAGCGGTTTGCCGGGCCCAAGCAGGTGCTCCTGGCCGACATAGTCCTCCAGCGATTGCGGCCGCATGCGGTCGGCCAGCGGATGGCCGCGGGTCTCGTCCTGGCGCTCGGGGTGGACCGGCTCGAACAGGCTCATACCAGCGCCTTTCCGGCCCGGCTGCCCACTTCCACAGCCGTCCCACGACGGGCCGCGCTCAACCTTTGGCCTGGCGTGCTGGCCCTCTGGCGTGACGCCTCGTAGAACAGCACCGCGGCGGCTACCGAAGCGTTAAGCGATTCGACGCCTTGAGTGGCAATGCGCACCGGCCGGGCGGCTCTTTGTAGGGATGCGCTGACGCCATGCGCTTCCGAGCCGATCGCCAGTGCCGTCGGCGCGGTCCAATCCAGGCGATCCGGGGAGACCCCGTCGTGGCTCGAGGCGGCCACGATTTGAACGCCGCGCCGGTGTAACTCGCTGCGAGCGGCATCGCGTTCGACGCCGTACGCATAGGGCAACCGGAACAGCGAACCGGCCGAGGCACGCAGGGTCTTGGGGTTGAAAGGGCTGACGGTGTTGCGCAAAAAGAGAATCCCGCTGGCGCCAAAGGCTTCGGCCGCCCGCGCGATGGCGCCGGCGTTGCCGGGGTCCTGAACGCCGTCCACCACGGCGACCAGCGGGCGCCCGCCGAACAGATCGTCGAGAGTCCACACCGGAGGCCGCACCAGAACGATGACCCCCTGCGAGGTTTCGGTCGCGGCGATCTTGTCGAACACAGCGTCGTCGACCACGCGGAGAGGGACGCCCTTGCCCGCCGCCGCAAGGATTTCCCGAGCCCGTGCGCTCGCGCCTGGGGAAACCAGCACCACCTCGCACTCGCGGCCGCTGCGCAAAGCTTCTTCCAACAGATGGAACGATTCGGCGACGACGCAGCCGCCGCTGGTGAGGCTACTCTGGCGCGCGGCTCGGCGAACTTCCTTGAGCAAGGGGTTTGCGGCGCTGGAGATTCGCTGACTGGAAGCAGCCACGGCCGCCTTCATCGTAATAAAATCCCTGAGTGGCCGCCAGTTACCGCCGCAGCCCGATCGTCGCGATCGATCCCTACCGACCCCAATGGCCGCGGGTCCGCCGCGTGGCAACGGCGATTCGGCGCGGGGGAGTTGTGGCGATTCCGACCGACACCGTCTACGGGCTGGCGGCGAATCCGTTTCTGCCCGGCGTCGCCGAGCGCATCTTCCGCATCAAGCGGCGCGCCGAGACGCAGCCAATTCTGTTGCTGGTCGACTCGCTGGAGGGCCTGGAGAGCCTTGTGCATGGCGTGCCCGCGGCATTTCGAAAACTGGCGGCCGCGTTCTGGCCCGGCCCGCTAACGGTCATCTTGCCGGCTCGCGCACGCATGCCCGCAGCGATCACCGCGGGCACCGGAACGATTGCGGTACGCTGGCCCGCGGCGGCACTGCCGAGGGCGCTGATTCGCGCCGCCGGCTCGCCGCTCACCGCGACCAGCGCGAATCTTTCCGGCCGGCGGGCGGCGCTTACGGCAGCCGAGGTCGAACGCCAACTCGGCGGACGGGTGGACTGCATCGCGGACGGCGGACGGGCGCCCCGGCTGCGGCCCTCGACGATCGTCGACCTCGCCGGGCCATATCGGATCGTTCGCGAAGGAGCCATACCGGCGTCACGGCTGTGGGCGGTGCTGCGGTGACGACTCGCTCCATGCAATACCGCCGCCGCCCAGCCAACGGATCCACCGACCAACCGGTCAACCGAACGACCGCCCCATGAACCTCGCCGCCAAACTCGACCGGACGTTCTCCAACTGGCGTTGGGTTGCGGCTGTCTTTGCCGCCGGCGGGGTCCTTCTGGTGGTGTGGTTTTGCTCGGTCTCCTTCGACGTGTGGCGCTACGCCTATCTCGATGAGGCGCAGCCGGCCGACGTGATCGTCGTGCTGGGAGCCGCCGAGTACTACGGGCGGCCGTCGCCGGTGCTCAAGGCCCGCCTCGACCACGCGCTCGATCTTTACGAACGCAACCTGTCGGCGCGCATCATCACCACCGGCGGCCACGGCGACGGTTCGCAATTCAGCGAGGGCGAGGTGAGCCGCGAGTACCTCTCCCAACACGGCGTGCCCGCCGAGTTCATTACCGCCGAGACGCGCGGCCGCTCGACCATGGAAAGCAGCGCCGCCGTGGTCGAGATCATGGACCGTATGGAACTCGAAAGCTGCATCGTCGTCAGCGACGGCTACCACATCTACCGCATCAAGAGGATGCTCGAAGACCACGGGTTCACGGTCTTCGGCTCGCCGCGCGAACCCGGCAGCGACAGCCGCTGGACGCGGGCCTGGTATTACGCCCGCGAGGCCGCGATTTACCTGCTGTGGCGGATCGGCGTGCGAGTGTAGCGAACCACTGCCCTGAAGGTCGCAGCCCCTCCTGCCGATCAGGATTCCATCACCAGGACCGCTTTGCCCAGCACCCGGCGGTGCGCCAGGTCATCCAAGGCGCGGAGTGCCTCGGCGAGAGGGTAAGTCTTGGCCACGACCGGGCGGACCACGCCGCTGCGATACATTTCGAAGATCGCCGACTGCGACTCGGCCAGCGACTGCGGTCGCTCGTCGGTCTGCCGCCCCCAAAACACGCCGACGATGGCGATGTTCTTGAGCAGGATGCGGTTGGCGGCGATGTTCGGAATGCGGCCACTGGCGAAACCGACCACCAGCAGGCGGCCGCCGGAGGCGATACAGCGGGTCGACAGGTCGAACACGTCTCCGCCGACCGGGTCATAGATGACATCGGCGCCACGCCCGGCGGTGATCTCCTTGACCTTGTCGACCCAGCCGTCGCCGGCGTAGCCGACGACGTGATCCGCCCCGAGCGAGCGACAGAATTCCAGCTTTTCCACGCTGCCGGCGGTGGCAATGACGTGGGCCCCGAAAGCCTTGCCGAGTTGGATGGCAGCCATGCCGACGCCGCTCGCTCCAGCGTGCACCAGCAGCCATTCGCCGGGCGCGAGTCGCCCGCGATCGGTCAGCGCATAGTGCGAGGTCTGGTAGACGATCGGCAGCGCGGCGGCCTCGGGAAAACTCATCTCCGCCGGAATGCGAAATGTCTTGCGGGCCGGGGCGAGGCAAAACTCGGCGTAGCCGCCGTTCATGGTAAACGCCAGCACGCGGTCTCCCGGCCCGAGCCCGGTGACGCCCGGCCCGGTTCGCTCGACCACCCCGGCAACCTCGGCGCCGATGGTGAACGGGAAAGGCGGCTTGTGTTGGTACTTGCCCTGGATCTGCAGGATGTCGAAGAAGTTGACGCCGGCGGCGCGGTTGCGGATCAGGACCTGGCCTTCGCCGGGTTCGGGGATCGGCACGTCGATGAATTGCATCTGGTCGGGTTCGCTGAATTGGTGGACCTGCCAGGTTTTCATGGGGACTCTTGTGGTGGTTGGCGTTCTTGGGTCGAGGGAATGGTTCCGGTGGGCGATTCGGCCGGGCTAGTCACCCTGTCCGGGCTACGCCACTTGTATTGTGGCTCGCCGCTTTGCGGCGAGGACAGGCGCGAGCGCCTGTCTCTACGGGAACAGGCAGGATTGCCTGTTCTACTGCAGCGCGTTGACGATGGCGTCGACGTCGTAAACGCAGCCGCCCCAGGTGCCGCCTCCCACTCGCTGCAGCGCCGCCCATAGACGGGTGTCGTCGGGCAACTCGGGGTTCGGCGCAAGGTCGGGGCGGGGTTGTCTTCCCGCCAGGATGCGCGCGCCTTGCTCCGGGCCGAAGGTCTCGTCGTTATGCCCGATCAGATCGAGGCTGCCCTCGAGGCGGTTGCGGTCAATGTGGATCTGCACCCGGTCGCCTTCGATCAGTTTGCCGATCGGGCCGCCTGCCAGGGCCTCCGGGCCGACGTGGCCGATACAGGCTCCCGTCGAGACCCCCGAAAACCGGGCATCGGTGATCACCGCGATCTGCTTTCCAAACGAGAGGTGCTTGAGGGCGGATGTGATCTGGTAGATCTCCTCCATGCCCGACCCCATCGGGCCGCAGCAGGCCAACACCAGAATGTCGCCGGGATGGATCGAGCCGTTTTTGATGGCCTCGATCGCCGCCGACTCGCGGGTAAAAACGCGCGCCGGACCGGTCTTGCGATAAACGCCGTCGGGGTCGACCACCGCCGGGTCGATCGCCGTGCTCTTGACGACCGAGCCTTCCGGCGCGAGATTTCCGTGGCAGAAGGTAATGGTGCTGGTCAGCCCCTTTTCGCCGGCCCGCTCGGGGCTCATGATCACGTCGGCGGGGTCGATGCCATCGCATTCGACGAGCTGCCGGCGCACGGCCTGGCGCCGCTCGCAACCCTCCCACCAGTCGAGCACCGCGCCCAGCTTCTCACCCGACACGGTCAGCACCGAGGTGTCGAGCAGACCCAGCTTGCGAAGGTGCAACATGACCTCGGGCACACCGCCGGCGAGAAACACCCGCACCGTGGGGTGGCCGATCGGGCCGTTGGGCAGCACGTCGACCAGCCGCGGCACCTGGCGATTGACCTCGGCCCATTCTTGCGCGGTGGGACGCGGCAGGCCGGCGCAATGAGCGATCGCCGGAATGTGCAGCAGCAGATTGGTCGAGCCGCCGAACGCCGCGTGGATCACCATCGCGTTGCGCACCGCGGCTGGGGTCAACACATCGGCGGTGCGGATGCCGCGCTGCTCCAGCAGCACCGCGGCGCGCGCCGAGCGGCGGGCCATGTCTTTCCAAACGGGCTGTCCCGAAGGGGCGAGCGCCGAATGCGGCAGGGAGAGTCCGAGCGCTTCGCCGACCACTTGCGAGGTGGCGGCAGTACCGAGAAACTGGCAGCCGCCACCGGGACTGCCGCAAGCCCTGCAGCCCAACTCGGCGGCCTGTTCGAGGCTGATTTCACCGTGCGAAAAGCGGGCGCCTATCGACTGCACCTTGCCGGCGTCTTCGCCATCGGAAGCCGGCAGCGTGACGCCGCCGGGAATCAACACGCACGGCAGCCGTTGCATCGACGCCAGGGCCATCATCATGGCGGGCAGCCCCTTGTCGCAGGTGGCCACGCCGATCACGCCGCTGCGGGTCGGCAGCGAGCGAATCAGCCGGCGGAACACCTGCGCGGCGTCGTTGCGGTAGGGCAGGCTGTCCATCATGCCGGTGGTGCCTTGGGTACGCCCGTCGCAGGGGTCGCTGCAAAAACCGGCGAACGGAATCGCGCCCCGCGAGCGCAGCTCGAATGCCGCTTCCTGCATCAGCAGGCCGACCTCGAAATGGCCGGTGTGATAACCGAGAGCGATCGGCGTGCCGTCCTGCGCGCGAATGCCGCCTTGTGTGCTGAGGATGAGGAATTCCTTGCGGCCCAGTTCGGCGGGGTTCCAACCCATGCCGGCGTCCTGCGTCCAGCCGAAAAGGTCGCCGCTGGGCTTGCTCCGCAGCATGTCGGCCGTCAGCGGCAGCAACCCGCTGGGCCCCGGCGAGCGAGTTTGGATGCGCAGGACCGACGGGTCGCCGGAATCAAAAATGTCGTTCATGAAACCTCTCGTGGCGCGACTGGGCGGGCCGGCGGCGCGGCGCTGGCTGCGGCTTGGCAGCTACTTGCGGATCAGGTAGATCGCGCTGTCGGCACGAATGCTCGGCCAGTACTGGATGCGGCGGTCCCGCTGCAGGAAGTAGGAGCGCTCCTTGGTCCAGCCTTCGCTCTTGATCAGGTCTTCGAAATCGAGCACCGTCACAAAGTGGATGTTCGGGGAATCGTACCATTCGTAGGGCAGGTGGCCGGTCTTGGGAGCATGTCCGGTCCATAGCAGGGAATGCCGCACGCTCCAGTGACCGAAGTTTGGGAAAGCGACGATGGCGCGGCGGCCGACGCGAACCATCTCGCGCAGTACGTCCTGCGGCCGATAGGTCTCTTGCAGGGTCTGGCTGAGGATGACGTAGTCGAAACACTGGGCGGGGTAGTCGGCCAGGCCCTGGTCGATATCCCCCTGGTAGACCGAAAGACCCAGCGCGACGCACTTGCGGACTTTCGATGCCGAGATCTCGACGCCGCGCGCTTTGGCCTGCCTTCGCTCGGCGAGCCAGGCCAGCAGTTCGCCTTCGCCGCAGCCCAGGTCGAGCACGCTGGAGTTGGGCTCGACGATTTCACCGATGATCTGATAGTCTTCGCGGCCCAGCACCTCGGGCACGAAGCGGCTGAGAGGTGTTTCTACGGTAGCCATGGCTGTTCGGCGGGTTTCCTGCGGCTCGGTTGACGCCGGCATACTACCTCAGCGTGAAGGCCAAGCCGTGCGGGAGAGCCGGTCGGACGATCCGCCGCGGCGGCTTGTTGCCTAACTCCCACGATTATAAGGTATTGCACCAAGAAGCTGGCCCCGGCGGAGTGCGCGAGCGCGCGGCGCCGCAAAACCACGCCCTTTCGGCGAACCTCGCGAAGCCCCCTTCGGCGCGCGGGACGGGCAGCATACGACAGCGCGCTTCCCTATGAGCGGCATTCCTTCGCAGTCGAGCCGCCTCGGCCCGCAGCCTTCCGGCGGCGGCTCTGTTTCGTAGTTTGCGGCGGAGGTGCCGGCTCTGGAACTGCCGGCCCGGGCAGCCGCTAAAGCCGTTTGTAAGTGTTTTCCAGGAATCCCTTGATCAGCTCGGTTTGCTCGCCCGCTTCCACCAGGAAGGCGTCGTGGCCGTAGTTGGAGGGTAGCTCGACATAGGCGACGTCGCAGTTGCGGCCGCGCAAGGCGCGCACGATTTCGAGCGACTGGTAGCTGGGGTAGAGCCAGTCGGAGGTGAAGCTCAACACCAAGAAGCGCGCCGCCCCCTGCGCGAAAGCCTCGCTCAGCGATCCGAAGCCGTCGGCCAGGTCGAACGAATCCATGGCGCGCGAGATCACCAGGTAGGAGTTGGCGTCGAAGCGGTTGACGAACTGTACGCCGCGATAGCGCAAATAGCTTTCGACCTCGAACAGATCCCCGGCGCCGCCGTCATTGGGGTCAGTCGAGGCGCGGCGGCGGCGGCCGAACTTCTCACGCATCGAGTCGTCGCTCATGTAGGTGATGTGGCCGACCGCGCGGGCGATCGCCAGGCCTTGGGCCGGCAGCGCCTCACCATAGTAGTCGCCGGCCTGGAAATTCGGATCGGCCATGATCGCCAGCCGGCCGACTTCGTTGAACGCGATCTGCTGCGGCGAGTGGCGGCAGGTGGTGGCGATCGGGATGGCCGAAGCAACCGCGTCGGGATAGTCCACGACCCAGCGCAAGACCTGCATGCCCCCCATCGAGCCACCCGCCAACGACAGCAGCCGCGTGATTCCCAGGTGATCGACCAGCAGCTTCTGCAACCGCACCATGTCGGCGACCGTGACGAAAGGAAAGCTCGCGCCATAGGGTTGGCCGCTGGCCGGATTGACCGAACTCGGGCCGGTGGTGCCGCGGCACCCGCCCAATACGTTCGACGAGATCACGAAATACTTGTTCGTGTCGAAGGCCTTGCCGGGGCCGATCATGTTGTCCCACCAGCCCGGCTTGCCGTCCTCTTCGCTGATGCCGGCGGCGTGCGCGTCGCCGGAAAACGCGTGCAGGATCAGAATGGCGTTGCTGCGCGCCTCGTTCAGATGGCCGTAGGTCTCGTAGGCAACCTCGACTTGGGACAGCGTGGCCCCGCAATCGAGTTGCAATGAATCGAATTGGGTTTTTTCCGTGCGAACGATCATGAGGAAGCGATACGTACCGTCCGTCGCATCTCTTCCCTTAGCATAGCGGGCGGGTCCAGCGGGGTGCGGGGGGCAGGCCGAAAGGCCTTGTAGCCAAAAAAATGGCAGCCCTTTCGGGCTGCCGTTTTTTTGGTTGTTGCTGATTCCGGCGAGGCCAGACTGGATCCGGCGCCACTTTCGCGGCCCCCGCCGGCGTCGCCGGGTCGAGGACCAGTACCCGGTCTGACCGGGAGGTACGAGGTGGAAGATTCCGGATCCAACCGGGCTACATCGCCGGAGCAGAGGGCGCCGCAGGCGGCTTAGGGGACGCTTTCTTGCGGGCCTTCTTCTTGGCGGCTTTCTTCTTCTTCTTCGCCACCTTCTTCTTGGCTACCTTCTTCTTGGCGGCCTTTTTCTTTCCGGCTTTCTTCTTGGCAACCTTCTTTTTCTTGGCTACCTTCTTTTTAGTCTTCTTCTTGGCGGCTTTCTTCTTCGGGGCCTTTTTGGCCTTCTTCTTGGCCGCCTTCTTAGCTTTCTTTGCCATAGCGATTCACCTCACTGATTTTGGATCCAACCGCGAGGGTTCGTCACCCTGCCAGTTGCGTTCGATGAGCAGTGCTACCAAATACCCACACGGATAGAGCACTACATTGCTCATCGTAAATGTTTTATCACGTCTGCACTAAACTTACAAACATTTTTTCTTTGGTTTGGTTTTGCAGGAAGCCGCCTTCTTGCCCAACCGCGCGGCGCCGGAACATCACGCAAACAACGCAGCATGCACCGAAGGCCCTATTCATGCGGGTTCCAAGCATCTCTCGCGTTTCGCCGCCGTCTGCAAACGGCGGCGAAGACACCCCGACCCGTTGCGCAACTCGATACAAAAAATTTGCGCAAACGGTTCCCAAGCGGGACCGCGGAAGGTCTTGCAACGGCTTGACGACCGCCGCGGTTCCTCGTCGAAAGAGGGCTGGAGAGCGCCGCTTGGGTTGGGTTTTGGAGTTGCCGGGCGCAACCAAAAGCGGTGGCCGCCGCGTCGAACCAGCGACCTCGCGGCGTTCGCAAACGTGGCGGCGTTCCTTGCGGGAACCGCAACGCGAGCCGCCCGACCGGTTGCGTTGAGCGCGACGCGGCGGCGAGCAAACCGCTCCAAACCCGCTTTGCTTTCGAGTCCGAAACACGGTAAGTTCATCCATATGCGGTTGTTTTCAACACGACTGTACCTGGCGGCGACGTTGGCGGCGCTGGCCGGCGCTGCGACGGCATCAGCCCAAAACCTCGCCGAGTTCGAAAAGTCCATTACCGAGTTCAAGCTCGACAACGGACTGACTTTCGTCGTGTGCGAGCGTCATGAGGCGCCGGTCGTCTCCTTTCAGACCTACGCGAACGTCGGTAGCGTCGACGACCCCAAGGGTCAAACCGGCCTGGCGCACATGTTCGAGCACATGGCGTTCAAAGGAACGCCGATCGTCGGTACGCGCGACTACTCCAAAGAGCGCCCGGCGCTCGATCGCCTGAACCAGGCGGTGGAGGCCCTCGAAGCCGAGCGTCGCAAAGGCCATCTCGCCGACCCCGAACGCCTGAAAGCCTTGCGCCAGGACGTCGAGAAGGAAATCCAGGACGCCTCGCAGTATGCCAACAGCGAGGAGTTCTCACGGCTGATCGAAGAGAACGGCGGAACCGGCCTGAATGCCGGCACGGCGGCCGACGCGACGTATTACGTGATGAGCCTGCCGTCCAACCGTCTCGAGCTGTGGTTCTATCTCGAGTCGGAGCGCTTTCTCCACCCCGTGTTTCGCGACTTCTATAAGGAGCGCAACGTGGTGCGGGAAGAGCGCCGCATGCGCACCGAGTCCAGCCCTCTGGGCAAGCTGGTGGAGACGTTCCTGGCCGCCGCCTACGAAGCGCATCCCTACGGCTGGCCGGGAGTCGGCTGGGCCAGCGACGTCGAGGGTCTCACGGTCGACGACGCCCGGGAATTCTTCAAGACCTACTACGTGCCGGCGAATATCACCATCGCAATCGTCGGCGACGTGAACCCCAAACGCGTCAAAGAGCTGGCCGAGACCTACTTCGCCCGGTTGCCCAAGCGCCCGCTACCGCCGGCCGTGGAAACGGTCGAGCCGCAGCAGGACGGCCAGCGCCGCGTGGAGGTGATCTCCGAAGCGCAGCCGATCGCCCTGGTGGGCTACAAGAAACCGTCCAAGTATCACCCCGACCGGGCTGTCTTCGATGTGATCTCGAGCGTGCTCAGCGGCGGCCGCACGAGCTGGTTTTACAAGGAACTGGTGCGCGACCGCCAGATCGCGCTGCAGGCCGGCGGCTTCCCGGACTTTCCCGGCGACAAGTACACCTCGCTGTTCCTGTTCTACGCGTTCCCCAGCAGCGGCCATACCGTCGAAGAGAACGAGCAGGCCATGTACGAGCTGATCGAGAAGCTCAAGAACGAGGGGCCCGACGAAGAAACGCTCGCCATGGTCAAGACCAAAGCGAAGGCGGGCCTGATCGCCGGGCTGGACGACAATTCGGGGCTGGCTTCGCAGTTGGCGTCCTACCAGGCCGGATACGGCGACTGGCGGCAGCTTTTCCGTTGGCTCGACGAGATCAATGCGGTAACGGCGGCGGATGTGAAGCGGGTCGCCAAGCAATACTTCACGCCTCGGACCCGGACGGTGGCCTATCTGGTCAAACCGCCGGCGGAGGACGAAGGGCAACAGAAAGAAGGCGCGGACAAGAAAGGCGGGGAATAGGTGCTCCGCGCTGCCGGCGACAACCAACCCACCGGACGGGAAGCCATGACCAAACTAAACACCGCGATCGCCCTGTTGATCCTCGGCCTGGCTGGTTTGCCTGCCTGGAGCCAGTCCGCCGCGACGGCCGCCGCGCCCGAGCTCAAACCCGCGGTGACGCCGGCGGATCTCGAGTCACGCTATCCGACCCTGTCGGAGATCGAGATCCCCAAGGTCGCCAGCTACACGCTGCCGAACGGGATGCAGCTCTACCTGCTGCCCGACGATACGCTGCCGATCGTCACCGGCCGGGCGCTGGTGCGGACCGGAAACCTGTTCGACCCGCCCGACAAGATCGGCCTGGCCGCGGTCACCGGCTCGGTGATGAGGATTGGCGGAACCGAATCCCGCCCGGGCGACGAGATCGACCAGGAGTTGGAGAGCATGGCCGCGTCGGTGGAAGCCGGCATCGGCGAAACCAGCGGCACGGCCAATTTCTGGACGCTGAAGGAGAACCTTCCCCGGGTGCTCGAGATCTTCGCCGACGTGCTGATGCATCCGGCCTTCCGCCAGGACAAGGTCGACTTCACCAAGCAGCAGATCCGCAGCGGCATCGCCCGCCGCAACGACGACGCTTCGGGAATCGCCTCGCGCGAATTCGGCAACCTGATCTACGGCAAGGACACACCCTACGGCTGGCAGATCGAGTACCAGGACGTCGACAACATCGACCGCGACGACCTGGTGGCGTTCTACCAGCGCTACTTCTTCCCGGCCAACATCACCCTGGCCGTGTACGGCGATTTCTCGCCCGAGGAAATCAAGGCGGCGATCGAGAAGGCATTCGGCGGCTGGACCACCAAGGAGCCCGCGGCGCCCGCTTTTCCGGCGGTGGAAGCCAAGGACGAAGGCAAGGTTTACTTCGTCAATAAAACCGATGTGAACCAGAGCAACATCCGGATCGGGCAACTCGGCGGCGTCTTGAAGGATAAGGACTATCCGGCGCTGGAGGTGATGAACTCGATCCTCGGCGGCGGTTTCCACAGCCGGCTGTTCCAGAAGGTGCGCAGCGACCTGGGGCTGGCCTACAATGCCAGCTCTTCCTGGGGAGCCCGCTACGATCAGCCGGGCGTGTTCCAGATCGCCATTGGCACCAAGTCGGGCAGCACGGTGGCGGCCATCGAGGCCGCGCTCAAGGAAGTCGATCGCATCCGCCAGGAGCCGGTCGGCGCCGACGAGCTCAAGACAGCGATCGACGGCGTGCTCAACAGCTTCGTTTTCAATTTCGACACCCGGTCGAAGACGCTCCGGCGGCTGGTGAACTATCGCTACTGGGGCTACCCCGACGACTTCATCCTCGAATACCGCAATGCCATTCGTAAGGTGACGGCCGCGGACGTGTTGCGGGTCGCCAAACAGCATCTGCATCCCGACAAGATGCGGATCGTCGTCGTCGGCAAAGTAGCCGATTTCGACAAGCCGCTCAGCGACCTGGGCAGGCCGGTCGAGGAACTCGACATCGCCATTCCCGAGCCCAAGGCCGAGCAAGCCGAGCAGAACGAAGACTCGCTCGCCAAGGGCCGCGAGATTCTGGCCAAAGCGCAGCAAGCCGCCGGGGGCGCCGAAAAGCTCGCCGCCGTCAAGGACATCACCAAGAGCTACACCTTCAAGTCGAACTCAGGACTCAACGCCGAACAGACCGTGCGCGTCGTGCTGCCCGATACCATGGTGCAGGAGAGCCAGCTTCCCTTCGGCAAGCTAGTGGCGGCGGTCGGCGCCGACGGCGGCTGGATGCGCGGGCCACAAGGCACGATGCCGATGCCGGCGCCGCAACTGGCGCAGGCCCAGGGCGAGCTGTTCCGGCTGCGCGAATCCCTGCTGCTGAGCGACCGCAAACCGGGGCGCACCGTGAATTTCATCGAAGAGCAGGAACTCGACGGCAGCCCGGCGGCGGTGATCGAAATTTCGGCGGACAAGGGACCGTCGGTCCGGCTCTGGATCGATGAGAAGTCCGGCGACATTCTCAAGCAGAGCTATCAAAGCGCCGCCCTGACCGGGGCCCCCTCGGAGGTCGAACAGGTCTTCAGCGACTATCGCGATGTGGACGGGCTGCGCGCCCCGTTCAAAGTCACGGTGGTGGCGGGAGGCAAGGAGTTCGCGCAGGTCGAGGTGGGGGAAATCCACTACAACACGGGGCTCGACAAGGCCGCCTTGCTGAAGCCCACTCCCTGAGCAGCACGTGAATTGCCCGTCGGCCGCCGCGAATCGCCCATAGAGTGCGGCCCTCTGCGGGCCGGCCCGCCGCCTGTCACCAGGCGTTCCGTTCGTGCCCGCTCTGGCACGCCGATTGCTACGTTCCAGCGTGTAGGCCTGTTGACAACCATGGCAGGCCGGAATTAGGCTGCGAAAGAGATGTCGCGCAACAGGAAACAGCCGCAACGCAACTGGCTGAAGGTTTTGCCGACCGCAATCCTGGTGCTCTTTCTGCTGGGCTTCCCCTGCCGTTCAATGATGCTCTACTTGCAGGCACCCGCCCACGACTGTTGCGAAGACAGCCAGAAGACTCCGCAAACCCCATCTCAAGGGTGCAAGACCTTGTGCGCCGCTTCCGCCGTGCGCATCGTGGTGCAGTCGTCCGACGACGCCATGACCGGCGTACCGGCCGATGCCGTAGCGGTCGATCTGATCGCTAGCGATCTGCTTTTCCCCTCGCAGAGCGTTGTTGAGCCCACTGTTTCGCTCCCGATCGGGAGTCCACCCCTTTACCTGCAGAACGCCTCACTTCTGATCTAGCCGATCTTGCCCACACTGGCGGCAGCATTTCGTTGACGCAGGCTTGCGTTAGCGCAAGGTTCCATTGCGTTGTCAGCACGTGCCGGGCGACGTAGACAAGCTTGTCTGCGAACCTGCCGCTACCCCTTGAGCAGTCACCGCGTGGTGTCGCCATGTACCGACGGTCCCACACGCGCCCAAGCCGGCCCCCCGGAAACAGAGCCGCAGGCGTAAGCCCGCAGGCCGAACCAGCACAGAAGCCAAGCAGAAAGGCACTTCGATGACGACCGAGGTTCACCGAAAAGAACCATACCCGCAGCCCGGCGGAGCCATCCCGATTCCCGAACATCGAGGCAACCCGGCCCGCAGGCTTCCGCCCGCGGCTCTGCCTCTCGCTTCGCGGCGAAGGTGCGCCACAGGCCCCGGCTCGCGAGCCGAGCAAAGCCAGACCACGCGGAGGGACTCATGACAGCGAGATGGCTTTGGGGCGCGGCGCTCATTGCTTCGGCGGCGTTCGGCCAACCCTATTCCACCAACGGCGACGTACGGCTGGCCGGCCTCATCGCCGAAGCGCTCGAAAAGCACCCCGCCCTGGATGCGTCGTTGGCCAAATATCGCGCGGCCTTGCAGAAGATTCCGCAGGCGACGGCGCTGCCCGAGCCGGTGCTCGAATTCAACCCCGGGCCGCGCATGGCCGAAACGCGGGTGGGGCCGCAGATGCTGATGATGAGTCTTTCGCAGGAGTTCCCCTGGTTCGGCAAGCTCGCCGAAAAGGGCCAGGTCGCCGCCAAGGAAGCGGAAATGGAGCGGCAGAGCCGCGAGACACTGCAGGCGGAAATCGTGCGTCAGGTTAAGCTGGCCTACTTCGACCTGGCCTATATCGATAGCGCGATCGCCATCACGCGCCAGGACCACGATCTGCTCGGGCACTTTGAGTCGCTCGCCCAGACGCAGTATGCGCACGGAATCGGTCTGCAGCAGGAGGTCCTGAAACTCCAGGCGGAAATCACCCGCGACGAAAACCGCCTCGACGAGCTGCGCCTCCAAAGGGTCGACGCCGAGGCAAACCTCAACACGCTGCTCGACCGCCCGCCGGAAACCGCCGTTCCCGCCGTGGAACTCCGGCTGTTGCTGGCCGATGCGGCGGACCTGGAAGCCCTCTACGACCGCGGCCGTCGCGATCGTCCCGAGCTCAAGGCGGCGTTCCTCGACATCGAGAAAAACGAAAAGCGCATCGATGTGGCCCGCAAAGACTACTGGCCCGACATCACGCTGTCGGCCGGCTACATCGCGGTGGGGCAGCGTCGCGACCCGGCCGGCATCATGGCGCCCCCCATCGACAACGGCAAGGACACCTACAACTTCACGGTCGGAATCAAGCTGCCCATCCGGCGGCGCAAATACAACGCGGCGGTGCTGGAAGCGACCGAGGACCTCGTGGCGTCGCGCGAGGGCTACCGCGGCGCGGTCAACAGCGTGGAGGCGTCGATTCGCTCGGCCGCCTTCCGCCTCAAGACCTTACGGGAGCAGATCTCACTGTTCGAGCGCGTCCTGCTGCCACAAGCCAACCAGGCGCTGCAATCGGCCGAATCCGCGTACTCCACCGGATCGGTCCGCGTCCTCGAACTTCTCGACAGCGAACGCACTCTGCTCGAAGTGAGTCTGAGCCTGGCGCAGTTCCAGAGCAACTACATGAAAGGCCTCGCCGAGCTCGAACGGGCGACCGGCTCGGCCTTCCCGGAGGTAACGCCATGACCTCGAAAGCGAAAGTGTTCGCGGCGGTCTTGCTCGCCTTTGCCCTGGGAGCCGCCGCTCCCGCACTGGTGATCTGGAATCCGGGCGGCTGGGCGTGGGCGGACCGTCTCGCGGGACGAGTTGGCACCGCAGAGGGCCCCTCGGCCGACGCCGCGGAAGGAACGCAGCTCTGGACCTGCGGGATGCACCCGCAGGTAGTGCAGGACAAACCCGGCAACTGCCCGATCTGCGGCATGCGCCTTGTCCCCGTGAGGCACTCGGGCGGCAGCGGGGCGATGACAACCGGCGCCGCGGGCTCTGGAAGCGAGAAAACCGAGCGCAAGATCCGCTACTGGCGCGCGCCGATGGATCCCAACTTTGTCTCCGACAAGCCGGGCAAATCCCCCATGGGTATGGATCTCGTCCCGGTCTACGAGGACGAAGAGGCGGTCGAATCCGGGATTCGCGTCGACCCGAACTTCTTGCAGAATTTCGGCGTGCGCACCGCGCTGGTCGAGAAGGGCTCGATCCCCGTCGAGATCCGCACGGTCGGCATCCTCGCCCACAATCCCGACGGCCTGTATTCGATCAACACCAAGTTCGCCGGCTGGATCGAGAAATCCTACTTCAACAACGAGGGCGAGCACGTCCACCGCGGCGACGTGTTGTTCGAAATCTACAGTCCGGAACTCGTCGCGACGCAGCAAGAGTACCTGGCCACCCTCGAATACATCGGGAAGCTGTCGGCGGCGGACAACTACCCCGACGCCGTCAAGCGTGCGAAGTCGCTGCTTGAATCCGCCCGCGAGCGGCTGCGCTATTGGGACGTCAGCGACGAGCAGATCCAGCAACTCGAGGCAACCCGAAAACCGCAGCGCACGGTGAAGATCCACTCGCCCGCCTCGGGGATTCTCGCCCAAAAGATCAGCGAATCGCTCGACGGTATGCGGGTCGAGCCCGGCATGACGCTCTATCACCTCGCCAACCACTCGCTGCTGTGGGCGGAAGTCGAGCTTTACGAGCACCAGATCCGCTACCTGCGCGAAGGCATGGCGGTGCGCGTGGAGGTGGAGGCCTTCCCGGGGCGTGTCTGGCGAGGGCGTGTGGTCCGCTTCAGCCCCACGGTGAACCCGCAGACCCGCACGCTCAAAGCCTTCGTCGAGGTGGAGAACAAAGACCAGAAGCTGCGTCCCGAGATGTACGCCAACATCATCATCCAGCCGCCGGCGGTGAGTGACGCCGTGCGCGTGCCCGAACAGGCCGTGCTGCACAGCGGCACGCGGAACGTGGTGATCGTGCAGAAGGCGCACGGGCTGTTCGAGCCGCGTGAGGTCGAGCTCGGTCCGGCGGGCGGCGGCTACCAGGAAGTGCGGCACGGCCTGGCGGCCGGCGAAACGATCGTCACCTCGTCGCAGTTCCTGATCGACTCGGAAAGCAATCTGAAAGCCGCGATCGAGCAACTGCTCGGCGCGAACCCCAAGGCCGAAGGCGCGAGCGAGCCGGCTCAGACGGCTCCCATGACGCATCAGCACTGACGATCAGCAAAAGCATCCAGAGGTTCAACACCGAGGCACCCATGTTTGAACGAATCATCGAATGGTCGGTCCACAACCGGTTCCTGGTCCTTCTCGCAACCGTGTTTCTTGCCACGGCGGGTGCGTACTCGCTGCTCCACACGCCGGTCGACGCGATTCCCGATCTCTCCGACGTGCAGGTGATCCTCTACACCGAATATCCAGGCCAGGCGCCCCAGATCGTCGAGGACCAGGTCACTTATCCCCTGACGACGCAGATGCTGGCGGTACCCTACGCCAAGGTCGTCCGCGGCTATTCCTTCTTTGGCTTCTCGTTCGTCTACATCATCTTCGAAGACGGCACCGACATGTACTGGGCGCGCAGCCGCGTGCTCGAATACCTCAACTTCGTTTCGGGACGCCTGCCTCGCGGCGTCACGCCGACCCTGGGGCCCGACGCGACCGGCGTCGGTTGGGCCTTCATGTATGCGCTGAAGTCCGACCGCCACGACCTCAGCCAACTCCGCTCGTTGCAGGACTGGTACCTGAAGTACGAGCTGACCAGCGTGCCGGGTGTTTCCGAAGTCGCCAGCGTCGGCGGTTTCGTGCGGCAGTATCAGATCACCGTCGACCCCAACAAACTGCGGGCCTACAACCTGCCGATCTCGCGCATCCGCAACGCGGTCAGCCGCAGCAACAACGAAGTCGGCGGGCGTGTTCTCGAAGTCGCCGAAAAGGAGTTTATGATTCGCGGGCACGGCTATCTCCGCGGCGTCGACGACATCGAGAAGGTTGCGCTGGGGGTCGATGCGAGCGGAACGCCGATTCTGGTGCGCGACGTGGCTCACGTGCAGATTGGTCCCGAGATGCGCCGCGGCTTGGCGGACTGGGACGGCGAGGGCGAAACGGTCGGCGGAATCGTCGTGGTGCGCTATGGCGCCGACACCTACAAGGTGATCGAAGACGTCAAAGCCAAGCTCGCCGAGATCAAGGCCGGCCTTCCCAGGGGCGTCGAGATCGAAGTCGCCTACGATCGCTCCACCTTGATCGATCGCGCGATCGAGACTCTGCGGGGAAAGCTGCTCGAAGAAAGCCTCGTCGTCGCTCTGGTGTGCATTGTGTTCCTGCTGCACTTGCGCAGCGCGCTGGTCGCCATCATCACGCTGCCGCTGGCGGTGCTGCTGGCCTTTGTCGTGATGCACTTGCAAGGCATCAACGCCAACATCATGTCGCTGGGGGGAATTGCGATCGCGATCGGGGCGATGGTCGACGCGGCGATCATCATGATCGAAAACGCCCACAAACACATCGAGCGCGACGCCGGGAAGAAACCGCATTGGCGGATCATCGCCGACGCCTCGAAGGAAGTCGGCCCGGCCCTGTTTTACTCGCTGCTGGTGATCACTGTCTCGTTCGTGCCGGTGTTTACGCTCGAGGCGCAGGAGGGCCGCCTGTTCAAACCGCTGGCTTATACCAAAACCTACGCCATGGCGGCGGCGGCGCTGTTGTCGGTCACTCTGGTGCCGGTCCTGATGGGTTTTTGGATCCGCGGGCGCATCCTGCCGGAGGAACGCAACCCCATCAACCGGCTGTTGATCCGCCTCTACCACCCGGTGCTCGAGTTCGTGCTGCGGTTCAAGTGGCCGGTCCTGCTGCTGGCTGCCGGGACCGTGGCGTTGACCGTCGTGCCCTTCAGCCGGCTGGGCTCGGAGTTCATGCCGCCGTTGTGGGAAGGGGACCTCTTGTACATGCCCACCACACTACCCGGCGTTTCGATCACCAAGGCCCGCGAGATCCTGCAGCAGACCGACAAGATCATCAAGCAGTTCCCCGAAGTCGAGCATGTCTTCGGGAAGATCGGCCGCGCCGATACGGCCACCGACCCGGCGCCGCTGTCGATGGTCGAGACGACCATCATGCTCAAGCCCGAAAGCGAATGGCCGCAAGGCATGACCGTGGACAAACTCACCGACCAGATGAACGCCGCTATCCAGGTTCCCGGGCTCACCAATGCCTGGACGATGCCGATCAAGACCCGCATCGACATGCTTTCCACCGGTATCAAGACCCCGGTCGGCATCAAGGTCGCCGGACCGGACTTGCAGGTGCTCGAACGGCTCGGCAAGGAAATCGAGGCGGTGATGCGCAATGTTCCCGGCACGCTGAGCGTCTACGCCGAGCGTGTAATGGGCGGCAACTACCTCGACTGCGACATCGATCGCGATGCCATCGCGCGCTACGGGTTGACGATAGGAGACGTCCAAGACGTGATTTCGTCGGCCATCGGCGGCATCAACATCACGACGACGGTGGAGGGGCTGGAGCGCTATCCGGTGAACCTGCGCTACGCGCGCGAGCTGCGCGACGATCTCCCCCTGCTGCGCGAAGTGCTGGTGCCGACGCCGGCCGGGCCGCAGATTCCGCTTGGGCAGTTGGCCCAGTTCCGCTACGTCCTCGGACCGCCGGGTATCAAGAGCGAGAATGCCCGGCCAAACGCCTGGATCTACGTCGACATCCGCAATACCGACATCGGCGGCTACGTCGAGCGCGCCCGACGCGCGGTCGAACAGAATGTGACCATTCCGGCGGGCTACACCGTGGGATGGAGTGGCCAGTACGAGTACATGCAGCGCGCGCAGCAACGGCTGCTGTACGTGGTCCCGCTGACGATCCTGATCATCTTCGTCATCATTTACATCAACACCGGCTCGCTGATCAAGACCGCCATTGTCTTTCTGGCGGTGCCTTTTTCGCTGGTGGGCGCCATCTGGCTGCTCTACGTGCTCGGCTACAACATGAGCATCGCCGTCTGGGTCGGCCTGATCGCCCTGGCGGGCCTCGACGCCGAGACCGGCGTGGTGATGATGCTCTACCTCGATGTCGCTTACGAAGACTTCCGCAAGCGAGACATCCTGCGGACACGCAACGACCTCGCCGACGCCATCTACCACGGCGCCGTCAAGCGCGTGCGGCCGAAGGTGATGACCATCTGCGTCATCGTCGCCGGGCTACTGCCCATCCTGTGGAGCCACGGGACCGGGGCCGACGTGATGAAACGCATCGCCGCGCCGATGGTGGGCGGCGTCGTCACTTCCGGCGTGATGGAGTTGGCCATCTATCCCATCATCTTTTACCTGTGGAGAGCGCACCGCATTCCCAAGGGCGAGAAGTTCGGTGGCTTCCATCACCACAAGGAGATCGCATGAGAAACACAACGCCCACGATGTATCGCTGGCGGCGCCTGGCCGCGAACCTGCTCCCGGGGATTTTCCTGTTCGTCATTCCCTATGCCACCCATCTTGCGGCGCAGACCTTCCCCGTCGTTCACAAAAGAGCCTTCTGGCCCGACGGCCGGGGAGAACTGAACATCGGCGAGCAGGCGATCGAGTTCCGCGCCGCGGGAAAGGAGCGGAACAGCCGCACGTGGTCCTACACCGATATTCAATCCCTGGACCGCGTCAGCCCAAAGGAACTGGTGATCCTGACCTACGAGGACCAGAAGTGGGAGTTCGGGCGCGATCGCGAGTTCCGGTTCCTGCTGACCGAGGGCGAGATCGGCGATGCGTTGTTTGCCACTCTGCAGGCGCGGCTGGGCAAGCCGTCCACCGACCGTGTCGTTCCTGAGGTTGTGGCGCCTGTCTATGCGACTCCGGTCAAGCACCTGCACACTTTCGGCGGCTGCGAGGGCCGCCTGCTGTTCACCGCGAACACGGCTGTGTACAAGACGCCCGACCGGCTCGACGCCCGGGAATGGCGGCTCGACAGGGATGTCGAGTCAGTGTGGTCCTCCGACCCCTACCACCTCGAGATCCACGTCTTTGAGAACAACCGCCGCGAGTTCAGTCACACGCGGGTCTACTCGTTCCTTCTCAAGGAACCGCTCGACGGCGCCTTCTATCGCGGCCTGAAGTTGAAGCTATACGGGCTGACGCAAGCGCATGAAACGCTCCCTTGAATCCAGGGACCCGCAGCCCGACGCGGCCCGAATATGGTGCGGCAAGGACGTGGCGCCGGCCTCCGGCCGGCTGCGTCGGCGTGAACGCCGACGTTCTGTTGCAGCGCTGCTGAGCCCAACAACGTCCGCCACAGGGGGACGCTGCCGGCCAGAGGTCCGCGCCACATCGGGCTTGCGATGGGTCAAACCGAGATCCCGCTGTATTGCTTCGCGCAGAGGCAGGTGCTGCTACGGAGTCTCAAAGGCATGCTGCACTTGCGAGAAGGGAAGGACAATGCCGCCATGCCGCCGCTCAAATTGTTCGGCGCTCTCGCGGGTCGCAAACGCCAACATACTCGGCGAACAGCGGTCGAACGCCATGGCGCTGGAGCCGCCCTCCCGATCGGTCAGCATGGGGTGGCGAGTACAGAGGTTCACGTCGCTTTCGCGCACGATGTAAGCCTTTTCGGGCGCGAGGCGCTTTCCTGTGGTGTAGTCGCTGAGCTCGATAATCTCGACGCTGTCGCCGCTTTGCTGATGGTGGGTCAGTGCGCAGGTAAGGCAGCAGTAGGTTTCTTTATGGCCGTCATCGAGACCGACGGTAAGAGCTTGCTCGTGGACCAGACGCCCGCAGGCGTGGCACGTTTTCACGTCGCCGCGCCCGAGCATCGACCAGCCAAGGTAGCTCAGCCCCAAGGCCAACGCCACCAGAACGGCCGGTCCGACTAGGGAGCGGTTCCAACCCATAAAAGAGCCTTGTGCGCGCAGAAACCGAGCGGCCACGCTCGGCGAGGGGGGTGTGCGGCTAGCGCCGAACCCGCACCGGCTGTGCCCGGCCGAGAGGCAATTCCGCCAGGTCCGACCAGCAGCTATTCGCACCTTGCTGCACGAAAGTGAGCGTGTCCACCCACACCGGCGGCGGCGAAAACTTAGCCCAGCGCTCCTGGGCCTCCGCCAGATGCTTGCTGCAATCCTGATGGGTCACATCGTGGCAGAGCGTGATATGCGGAACGTAGGCGTATTCTTCGGATTGTTCGAAAGGTCCTGTGTTAAGGATGTCGTGGAGGGTGCGGAGTTCACTGAGGCCGGTTTGTAGAGAAATCTTGACGACGTGGGTGCTCTCAAAAGCTGTTACGCCACCAAGCTTGAACTCAAAGGGCTCGAATCGACTCAGGATCTGGCCCGCCTTCTCGATAGCCTTATCGGTTGGGATCCACAGCGAACGGGGAGGCAATACCGTAATGTGCGCGCGGTGCGGACAGCCCGGGGTCAGCTCCCGGCGCAAACCGTCGACGAACCTCGCGATGGGGTTGTCCATGTAGGCAACCACCGCGAATGAGTTGATAAGCTCCATGGCTATCACTCCGTGAGGAAATCTTCTACTCTCACCGATAGCACGTCCCGGGGCCGGTGTTCGATAGGACCCCCAACTGAATCCTGTACTTAAGATGCACCGTAGGGCACTTGCGATTCAAGAAAGCTTCAGACAAATTACGATTGCCGATACTTGCGGAAGCTTTCCATTCGGATCGCAATGGCCTTTTAAAATCAACAATCTAACCAAGGCCCTCGCCGAGTCCGGAAGCCGTCGCCCTCCCCACCGAGGCGAAACAGCCATTGTGGCACGGCTGTCAACCAACGGTAACCCTTCTGCAACCTTCATGCCCCGGTCAGGTTGCCACGCGGTTTCGCGACCGGCTGGTAGCCGCTCAAATCTCGTTGAAATCGTGCCACTTAGCTGCTTGCCTGTGGCCCCCGGCACTGACCGCCGGATCCCGCTGGCCGCTGCCCTGCTCTCCGCGCCGCACCCGCTGATGACCTAATCGGCCCGCCCGGAACTCAGGAATAGACCGGACTTGACGAACCGGGACTATTCCATACCGGCCGTTGCCATCTCCTCGGTTTGGACCGGCTCCGTTGGGACGCCCCCGGGAGCCTGCGTGGCCCCAGCCTCGGCAGGCTGCCGCCACTCGCATTCCTCAAAACCCCAGAAATGACACAGGAGCGGCTTTTCCCCTTCCTGCTCCAGGATGTCGCCAACGCCCATCTTCCGAATGCCGCGCTCCTCGGCGCCGCCCTCCTGCAGTTCTTTCCAGGCAGCATAGGCGCCGGGGGCCTCGATCTGCCCAGCTTCCTCGTAGTGGCGGTTCCACAGCTTATAAGGGTGTTCCTTCGGGGCCGCCTGGCGGAAGCGATCCACCTCCGAGTCTTTCAGGTACAGGATTCGGTATTGGGGCATCGACCTTCTATTCTCCAACAAAGGGCCGCCAATGGGAACATTCCAGGGAAAAAATGCTTCCGCGGCGCCCAGGATGGTACGGCCGGGCCCCCCGCGGGCAGGCGCCACCGCGGCGAATTCGGCGGGGACGGCTGGGACGCCAACCCGCGGGCGCAGCCGCAGGCCCGGAGCCGAGCACGCCAGCAACCCGCTTTAAGTCAATATCTTGCATCGCGAAGCGAGCGTCCTGCCTGCATCCTTCAACGGGTGACTCGGCCCGGGCGTTTCTGCCAGGGTCCAAAAGCGCCGGACGCAGGCTGCCAGCGGCCGCCGTGGAAGTTACGGCCTTCCGTTCGCGGGACCCGTTGGCCGGCCCCGCGGGTTTGACGAATCGTCTGCCAAAACATCGCGGCAGCCGTGAAAGAGTAGCCCACGATGAAAATCCCCAGGAACGGCAGCGCCCACCAGTTTCCGACTCTTAGGGCGTTCCACAAACACAACAGGAAATAGCTGCCCGCTGCCAGGTTGGCCAGCGACAGCCAATGGCTCCCGCGCCCGTACTTGTGCCGCGCCGCCCGCGCTCGCCGCGGGTCGCTGCTGTACTTCGCGGTGCGCTCAAAAGGCGAATCGACGCCCAACAGCGCCTCGACCACGGCGACGCAATTGTTGATCATCAGGCCGACGCCGGCGACGACCACCAGCGGGATGAACACCATGCGCCGGGTCCAGCCCTGGGGGAACAACTCTTTTTGGGCCAGCAGATAAAACGACGACAGCGAGCTGAAAGTACCCAGGAACAGGAGCAGGTCCGGTGCCAGCAACTCGCCGCGGCCCAGCGCCGACCGCACGTTCATTGCCGGAACCAGCAACGCAAACAACACCGCCATCAGGGGAAACGTCAGGTTCCCGGTGAGGTGGAACCAGGCCTCGAGCTTGACCCGGGCCGGCAGCGGTGCACGCAGCAGCCGCGGCAGCAGCTTTTTCGCCGTCTGGGTCAGCCCCTTGGCCCAGCGCGCCTGCTGGATCTGGAACGAGACCATATCGGGCGGAAGCTCGGAAGGCACCTCAATCTGAGGCGCGTAGACGAACTTCCAACCCCTCATCTGAGCGCGGTAGCTCAAATCGGTGTCTTCGGTGAGCGTGTCGCACTGCCAGCCGCCGGCGTCTTCGATCATGCCGCGGCGCAGCACGCCGGCGGTCCCGTTGAAGTTGAAAAAACAGCCGGAGCGGGCGCGTCCGCCGTGCTCGAAGACGAAATGGCCGTCGAGCAGGATGGCTTGGACCTCGGTCAGCAGCGAATGGTCGCGGTTGCGATGGGTCCAGCGCGCCTGGACGGCCCCTACGGTGGGTTCGGCGAAGTAGTGAATCGTGCGCGTCAGAAAGTCGCGCGGCGGTGAAAAGTCCGCGTCGAAAACGGCGATGAATTCGCCACGGGCCTGGAGCAGCCCGGCCCGCAGCGCCCCCGCCTTGAAGCCTTCGCGGTGCGCGCGGTGATGATATTCGATCGGATGACCGAGCGACTTGAGTTGCTGCACCGTTTCGCGTGCGACCCAGCTCGTCTCGTCGGTCGAATCGTCGAGCACCTGAATCTGCAGGCGCTCACGTGGGTAGTCAAGCCGGCAAACCGCTTCCAGCAGCGCTTCGACGACAAAGCGCTCGTTATAAATCGGGAGTTGCACGGTGACCGCGGGCAGTTCGGCGAATCGCGAAGCCGGCTCGCCGGTGGCACGGTCCCGATGCTTATGGAACAGGCGCATCAGGTGATAGCGGTGCAGGCCATACACGCAGAGCACCGCCATGATCAGGAAATAAACGCCGAGGATCACCGCGTCCACTGCGCTGAGGTGAGATAGGCTGAAAAGCACGCCTGCAAGGGGGGCTTCCCTGCCGAACGGCGGTGTAGCTAGAGTCCAGGGAGCGAAGAAACCTGCCATGACCATCAGACGCACGGCAGCGCCGACTTCATGAGCCCCAGCCGATACCGTTTGTTACTCGTGCTTGCCATTTTCCTCGAGGCGGGTTACCTCGGCATGCGGCGGCTGGGTGATCTGGGTGAGCACGTTGTCGAGTTTATCGCGATTTATCTGCTGCTTTGCTCATTGTACCTGTGTGGGTGCTATCTCATTACCCGCGAGCGGCGCGAGATCCGCGATCGGGGGCGCGAGGCCGAACCGCAGTCGGGCGCACCCCATAGGCCCGTAACAACGCGGAAGTTGCTGTTGTTGATCTGGGCGGCCGGAGTAATCTTTCGCATCACCCTGTTGCCGCTGGATCCAACGCTCTCAGAGGACCTCAGCCGCTATCGTTGGCAAGGGAAACTGCAAGCCGCGGGAGGTAACCCCTACGTCGAAGTACCCGCCGACGCGCGCTGGGAGAAGCTGCGGGACCGCACTTGGCCGCACGTCAACCGCAAGGATTTGCCTTCGGTCTACGGTCCCCTGCTGGAAGAGCTTTACGCGGGCTACTACCGGCTGGTGAGTGCCGTCGAACCGGACCAGATCCGGCAGGTCTGGTTGTTCAAGCTTCCCTTCGCCGCGCTGGAGCTGGCGGTCGGCGCGGCCGTGCTGCAACTGTTGACGGCAGCGGGCGTGCCGCCGTCGTGGCTGCTGATCTACCTGTGGTCGCCGCTGATGGTCGTCGAGTTCTGGGCGCAAGGGCACAATGATCCCCTGGCGGTGCTGTTCGTGGTGCTGGCGCTGGCCGCGGCCACGCGCGAACGCTGGACCTGGGCATTCGCCGCGTTGACGCTCGCGGCTCTTGCGAAGTTCTGGCCGGCGGTGCTGTTCCCCTTTTTCCTGTTGCAGCGCCGCGACAAGCGTTGGATCTTTCGCTGGAAACCGGCCCTGGTGGCTCTACCGCTGGCGCTCGCCGTGAGTTGGCCCTACTGGGGCGGGATCGGTCACGTGACCGAGCTCCTGAAGGGGTTTATAGGCGGCTGGCGCAACAACGACAGCCTGTATGGGCTGGTCTACCGGTTTTCGGGAGAAGATTTCCAGCACGGTACGACGTTGGTTTCGCGCCTGCTCGTCGCTGCGCTCGCCGCGTTGTGGGCGTTGCAGTTGCCCTTGGCCAAAGCGGTGAAATGGGCCGTGGTGCTGCTGCTGTTGTTTTCGGCCAACTGCTTTCCGTGGTATTTGAGCTGGCTGATTCCGCTGCTGGCTCTCTATCCGGGCGCACCGCTGCTGTTGTGGACGGCGCTGGTGGTGCTTTCGTATCAGGTTCTGATCGGGTATCGTGCTTTAGGGATCTGGCAGGATTCCGACACGATGCGGCTGTTGGAATACCTGCCCGTCTATTCCATGTTGTGCGGAGTTTTCCTGGCGCGATACGCGAGAACCTTTTGGGAGCATGCGCGCAGAACCGCGATCCAACCCTCCGAGCCGCCGGCGTGAGCCCGCGCTGGGAAGCGGGGTTCCCCAGCGCTGTGCCTAGAGCTTGCTCCCGTCGCGCGCGCTCTCTCGCGCATTCGAGCGACGGCTCGCAAATCGACGCGGGCTCACACGTCTCAACATGAGCTCACGCATCCCAACACGTGCTTACGCCCACGGCTCAGAGTGCGCGGCCGGCGCTTGGATGCTTGATCCTGAACGATTGCTTTTGGTCATCGAACTGTCATTTGGAATCGCCTGGACAACCGGAAGAGCGATGGTAAAATCAACGAGGGAGTTGCTCAGGGTCGAATCGAATGGGTGAACATGAACGAGCGCATGACCTTTGTGAATTAGGCACGCGCCGCTTGCGCCAGGGTCATGTTTTCGAAGCCGTCGAATTGTTCGAGCAGAGTATCGCCCTGGAACCCACAGCCGAGGGTTACACCTACCGCGGCTGGGCCGTGTCGTTTCTGGGCCGCATCGACGAGGCGATCGAGGATTGCCGCAAAGCGATTCGCCTGGACCCCGAGTTCGGAAATCCCTACAACGATATCGGCGTCTATTTGATGCAAAAGGGCCGCCTGAACGACGCCATCCCGTGGCTCGAAACGGCCAAGCAAGCCAAACGCTACGAGCCGCGCCACTATCCCTACCTGAATCTCGGCCGTATTTATCTGGCCAAGGGCAATCCGATGCGGGCGCTCGATGAATTCGTAAAAGCGCTTGACTACCAGCCGAACGACTCCGCGATCCTCGCCGCGATCAAGAAGGTCAAGTACTCGGTGAATTGAAGCGCCCGAGCAGCGCGGCCGAATCGATCCCTTCCACTCCTTGTGCGCCGAACGCGTCGTCCACGTATTCGCGGCGGCGCATGCCGACTAACACACACGAGAGGCCGTCGAGCCCGGCCAACACATCGAGCGCCATGCGGCTGAGCGACCGCCCTTGCTGCGCCGCGGGATATCCGGCGTGCAACAGGCGCTCGCGCACGCGGTCCGAAGCGCGCTGCTGCTGCGCGCCCAGGTGCTCGCGCACATTGTGCAAGGCGGGGTTGATCGAGTCCAGGAATCGGTCGCGCCACGCAAGCCACTGCGCGTCCTGCTGATACTGCTGTTGGGCCTGAATCAGCCAGGCTTGAATCGGCTCAACGACATGCCGGCCGGCCACCTGTTCCCAGTGCGCCACCGACCACAGGCGCGGTACCAGGCCTAGCAACAAATCGGTGACCGTGCCGCCGCCGGCGAGTCGAATGGGCCCGCCGCTCCACTGCTCGAAATCGCTTTCCCGCTCGGCGAGGGGAGCCAGACGGCGGCGCAGATCCTCGATAGCGGGCGGCTGCTCGCCGGGCGCCGCCCAGTCCGCCAAACGGATCAATTCGTTTTGCTGAAAGGCGTTCAGCGGGCGGTTCGCCAAGACCCCCAAGCCGTGCGCGCGGCAATACTCCAGCACCGGCAGGCCTTCGTTGTTACGCGCCAGCGCGCCGCCGGACTCGTAGACATTGAGCGGAAGCTGCACAACGCGAAAGCGGTGGCTTTTCGTAATGCTCTCGGCTTGCTGCAGACAACGAGCGACGCTCGTCGCGGTGGCCTCGGACGCGGCTTGACCGAAATTGTTCGAGCTCACCCCGTACCAGCGAAGTTTCCCCCGCGACGCCATCTCTTCCAGAAAACGAAACGCTTCACCAATGCGGCGGTAGAACTCGTCGTGGTCGGCGGCGGTCACCTCGCGGCGGTGAGCGATGTCTTCGAGGAAATACTCCGGGTTGTGGAGCAAGTAGACATCAACCGAGTCCTGCTGGAGACGCGCGCAGGAGAGCTCGATCTGCGTCGCCAGAAACTCGGGGTGGATCGAATGCCAGATGCCGGGCCCGTATTCGACGACTTCAAGGAAACCGCGTTGCTGGGCCAACGCCATGTTCTGGCCCTGGATGTAGCCGCCCTTGGTCACCAGAATGACTTTCTCGCGAGGCCAATCGCGCAGCACCTCGCCAACCAGCTCTTCGGAAGCGCCGTCGCCATAGTTGGCGCTGGTGTCGATGAGGTTGCCGCCCTGCTCGAGGTAGGCGCGCAGGGCGGCTTCGTGCCCTGCGTTGCCCTTTGCGACGCGGTAGCAGCCAAAGCCGAGCCAATGGCAGTCAAGCCCCGTCGATCCCAGGGGTCGGAATGAGTTCATCGTTGCGGGTTTCCTTTGTCGCGGCGGGCAATCGCCAAAGCATTTCAGTATGGCATTCGCGGCTGCCGCCGGAAGAAACGTGCACGGCGACACGGGCCTTTGGCCGCGGACGGAACTGCCGGCGCCAGAACGTCGACCTGAGGTCGACGCCGCCGGCCAGAGGCCCGCGCCACGTTGTATCAGAGGCCCACCACTGTGTGCCATGGGCCCTCGCTACGGAGGCCGTAGGCATGCTTGACGGTGTTGCCGGCGACAAACGGCGACGTCCCTTCCGGGGTGCGAATCGGTCGATTTTGGCTTACTATCAGGGAGTGCCGGCAAGGACTGCGGTGCTTGCTCCTTCGCGAGCAGGACATATTTCGAGGAGGATGTGGCGGTGTTTTCCCGACATGGTGTCTATCTGGCCGTTTCGATGGTGCTTGCGATGAGCTGGGGCTGTTCGCAGAACGAGAGCGCCGATCCGCAGTTCGAGCAGGTGGCCAACCAATACGTTGAAGACCTGCTCAAGTTAAATCCGGAGTTCGCGACCGCTCTCGGTGAACACCGTTACGACGCCCAACTCGACGACTACAGCCTCGACGGCGTCCAACGCAATCTGCAGCTCGAGAAGGACTACCTGCAGAAGCTCTCGGCCATCGACCCGGCGAAGCTGAGCGAAGTCAACGGCATCGACTACGAGATTCTGCGGTCGCAGATCGAGGGCTCGATCTTCTCGCTCGAGGTGCTGCGCGAGTACGAATGGAATCCGATGCGGTACAACGTCGGCGGCGCGATCTACGGCCTACTGGCGCGCGATTTCGCGCCGCTGCCGGAGCGCCTGAAGAACGTCGAGCAGCGGCTGAAAGGCGTGCCGGCGGCGCTCGAGGCGGCCAAGGCCAATCTGAAGAATCCGCCCAAGATGCACACCGAAACGGCGATTCAGCAGAACCAGGGGACGATCAGCCTGATTCGCGACGAGCTGAACCAGTTTCTCGAGAAGGCGCCGGAGCTGAAACAGGAAATGGCGCCCGTGCAGCAGGCGGCGATTGATGCGCTCGAAGCCTATGGCAAATGGCTCGAGACCGACCTGCTGCCGCGCTCGAACGGTGATTTTCGGCTGGGGCTGGAGAAGTTCCGGGCCAAGCTGAAGCACGACATCGACTCGGATTTGACGATGGAGCAGATTCTCGAACGGGCGCAGCAGCGCCTGGCCGAGACGCAGCAGGCGATGTACGACACGGCCTTGCCGCTATTCGACGGCTACTTCCCGAAGGTGCCGGCGGCGCAGCGCGAAGACCA
This sequence comes from Terriglobia bacterium, assembly GCA_963824095.1. Taxonomy (GTDB): domain Bacteria; phylum Acidobacteriota; class Terriglobia; order Bryobacterales; family UBA6623; genus JBBDWJ01. The sequence goes on from CAWGNS010000008.1 coordinate 1,818,908, forward strand.
CAAGCACGTCATCAAGGCGGTGCTCGACAAGCTCGCGGAGAGCCGCCCCGACGATGCGGAGATCGTCGACCAGGCACGCCAGAATCTGCAGGAAACCACCGATTTCGTGCGGGATCAGAAACTCGTCAGTCTGCCCGACGAGCCGGTCGCGGTGATCGTGATGCCCGAGTTCCAGCGTGGAATCTCGGTGGCCTATTGCGACTCGCCGGGGCCGCTCGAAAAGAACGGCGAGACGTTCTATGCGATCTCCCCGACGCCGGCCGATTGGAGCAAAGAGCGTGCGCAATCGTTCTATCGCGAATACAACAACTACATGCTCAAGGATCTGACCGTCCATGAAGCCATGCCGGGGCACTATCTGCAACTGGCGCACTCCAACAAGTTTCAGGCGCCGACGATGATCCGGGCGATTTTCTACAGCGGCCCGTTCGTCGAAGGCTGGGCGACCTACGCCGAGCAGATCATGGTGGAGCATGGCTTCGGCGGACCCGAGGTCAAGATGCAGCAGTTGAAGATGCTGACGCGGGCGATCCTCAACGCGATCCTCGATCAGAAGATCCACACGGCCGGAATGACCGAGCAGGAAGCGATGGATCTGATGGAGAACGAGGGCTTTCAGGAAGAAGGCGAGGCGGCCGGCAAGTGGCGCCGCGCCTGCCTGACCTCAACGCAGCTCTCCAGCTATTTCGTCGGCAACACCGAAGTGAACGACATCCGCACGGCCTACGAAGCGAAGCACGGCCCGATCAGCGACTGGCGCGCGTTTCACGACCAGATGCTGTCGTATGGTTCGCCGCCGGCGAGATACATCAAGAAAATGATGGGGCTCTGAGCGCCGCGTGGACCGCAGCGGCTTCACGCCTGCCCGTCGGGCCACTCAGAGCCGCAAGCGTAAGCTTGCGCTGAGTTCCAGGCGACGCGATGGCGAGCAGACGGGCGGTGCGGCCGCGGGTGGTGCTCAGCGCGGGCTGACGCCCGCGGCTCCGAGTGATGCTTCCCATCGCTCACCCGCCGGCGAGGACTTCCATTCACCACCGGTGGAGTTCTGTGCCGCTTCGGCCCGCAGGCTCACGCCCGCGGCTCTGTTGCTTTGGTCCGTGGATGTTTAGCCTGCCGGCGGGGGCGTGAGGTTTTCGCGCCGCAGCATGTAGTCGCGCAAGGCGTCGTCGAGCGACGGCATCCGCGCAATGCCGAGCTTTTCCACCTTGGCGTTGGACAGCGCAGCCTGCTGCGGGCGGCGCGCCGGCGTTTGGTAATGCTCGCGGTTGGTCGGCTGGATGTCGGCCTGCAAACCGGCGACCTCCAGAATTTTCAACGCGTAGTGATACCAGGAGATCGAGGTGCCGCCGCCGATGTGGTAGAGCCCATAGGCGGCGTGCTCGAACAAGTCGAGGCAGCGCGAGGCCAGCGCCGGTGCGTAGGTGGGCGTCGCGAAAAAGTCGTCGACCACGCGCAGCGGGGCACCTTCGAGCGCGCGCCGCAGCACCAGTTCCGGGAAATTGCTGTGGCGCGTGTAGCGACCGGCCGGCCCGAATACACCGGCCACCCGCACCAGGTAGAGCGAGTCGCATAGCGCCCTTGCGTAGAACTCGCCGGCCAGCTTCGAGACGGCGTAAGACGAGGGCGGGTTGGGGACGTCCTCCTCGACATACGGCGAACCCTTCGAGCCGTCGAAAACGTGGTCGGTCGAGAAGTGCATGAAGGTCGCTCCGCTGTCGCGGCAGGCCGCGGCCAGGTTGCGAACCGCAAGCCCGTTGACCTTCATCGCTGCCTCGGGTTCTTTTTCGGCCAGGTCCACCTTGTTGTAGGCGGCGCAGTTGATGACCCACTGGGGCTGGTGTTGCTCGAAGGCGGCATCCACCGCGGCGCGGTCGGTGATATCGACCTGACGCCGGCCAAGCGCCGTCACTTTGTATTCACGCTGGCGCAGCTCCGCGACGATCTCGGCTCCCAACTGGCCGCCGGCTCCAAGTACTAGAGTTCGCAAGGTTTCCCCCTCGCCGACTGAAAAAAGGGATTGTACCACCGGCCGCCCGGCGAGCTGTCCGTGGCGCCGTCCCGGCGGGCCTGGTTGGGCTTTCGATTTCACGCCGGACGCGGCAACAGGGGCGCCGGAGTGACACTCCACTAGAATGGTGGTGCCGGCCGCCAGCGCATACCATCGATCCGCAGCCGCCCGAGAGAGACATCCATGGAACTCATCACCATCCGCATGCAAATCCCGGAAGGCGCCAACCTCATCCTGGGCCACTCGCATTTCATCAAGACGGTCGAGGACCTCTACGAAGCGGTCGTGGGAACGGCGCCGCAGATGAAGTTCGGCCTCGCCTTCAACGAGGCTTCCGCCGACCGACTGGTCCGGCTGGAGGGCAACGACCACGAGTTGCGCAAGACGGCCGCCGACAACGCCCTGGCGCTCGGCGCCGGGCATTGCTTCGTGTTGCTGATCCGCGAGGGGTTCCCCATCAACATTCTGCACCGCGTCAAGGACTGCCCGGAAGTTGTGACGCTGTATTGCGCCACGGCCAACCCGGTCGAGGTGATCCTAGCCAAGACCGAGCAGGGCTGCGGCGTTCTCGGCGTGATCGACGGCGAAAGCCCCGCCGGGGTTGAAATGGAAGACGACGTTCAGCGCCGCTACGAGCTGCTGCGGAAGTTCGGCTACAAACGGTAGGAGGGGACACCGTACGCGGTAGCGGTCCGCGGGGAAGCGGCGCGCGGCCGCCCAGCACAAACGGCGGATCCCAGCGCCCGCATCAAAACAGCAGCGAAACGCCCGCCGAGTACTCGAATTGGTGGAGCTTGCCGGTAACGTCGGGCAGGCTGAGGATGTTCGGCTTGTTCGACACGTGGTCGCGAATGTCGACGCGCAGCCCCAGCCGCGGGTGGAGCCGGAACTTGAGCCCGCCGCCGTAGTTATACCCGAACTTGGTAATGCCGGCGGTCTGCACCAAGTCGCTCTGGGGCGGAAAGAAGCCCGAAAACCCCAGCCCGCCAACCACAAAGGGCCGCACCACCGAACCCCGCGGGGTCAGGTGGAACATCAGATCGTAGAAAAACTGGTGTACGGTGACCGAACCCTGATCTTCGCCGGCCAAGGTCAATTTGTCGCGATCGAAGGCGTAGCTCAGCTCATGAGCCAGAAAGCGGCCGCTGTTAAGATCGAGGCGCGCCGCGACGCCGAGACCGTTGTCCAGGCGGACCGGCAGCTCGGCGAATCCAAACGAGCCCAACTCGTTGCCGCTGATCTGGGCCCGCCCCAACGACACGGAGACTTCCGCCACCTGCGCCGCCGAAAGCGACGCGAAACAGATCGACAGCAAACCAAGGAAAACGGCGAGGCGCATGTTCGGTGCGTTCCGAAGGGAGAAAGGCAATTCGGCGGAACCAACCGCAAAGGAACCGCGTGCGGGCGGAAGGTTCATAAGCGTGAATCGCCCAGCGTAGCACGTCAGCCGGCGTTCCCGGTTGCGGGTGGGCTGGGCGCGTCCAGCTGCGGGCGGTGTGGCTCGCGCGGCGGCCGGGCCTTCCATTGCTGGACGCTGCTGACCGTTCCCGGCGTGCCACGGGCCGGTTCGCGCAAAATGATAGAATCGCGGAGTTTAGCAGCGAGCCGCGCCCGTGGTGCCCGGCTCTAACAAGCGGGATTGCGCGTGAGCCTGGCAGATTGCCGGCTTCCTGACTATGCACATCAAGCTCAAAGGCACACCGGGCATCTTTCTGGTCGGCTTCATGGGATGCGGCAAATCGACCGTGGGCCCCCTGCTTGCAAAGAAACTCGGCTGGGAATTCGTGGATCTAGACACCGAGATCCAGGGCCGTTTCGGGGCCCCGATCGCAGAAATCTTCGAGCGCGAGGGCGAGCCGGCGTTTCGCGACCTGGAACATGAGGCGCTTGTCGAGCAGGTCCGCCTGGTGCGGCGCGGCAAGCCGCGTGTGGTGGCGCTGGGAGGCGGCGCCTTCGTGGCCGACCGCAACCGCGATGCGCTGTCGACCGCCGGGGTATCGATCTGGCTCGAATGTGCCTCTGAAAAGCTCTGGGAGCGCGTTTCACACGAGCAACACCGGCCCCTCGCGCGCGACCGTGCGGCTTTCGAGCGCCTGTTCGAGCAGCGCCAGCCTTCCTACGAGCCGGCCGATTTTCGCGTCGACGCCCAGGGCACGGTCGAGGCGGCCGTGGCCGCGGTCCTTTCGCTGGGCCTGTTTTGAGTAGCGACGGCTTCGGACGCTTTCCCGATCTCTCCTGGCGCGGGCCGGGATCCAAGCACGGAGTAACCCTGGTGGCCGACCCCATCCTTCGCGCAGAACAACTTGCCAAGCGTTACCGTTCCGGCGAATCGGAGCTGACCGTTTTCGCGGGTCTCGATCTGGAACTGCAGGCCGGCGAGAGCGTGGCCCTGGTCGGAGAATCCGGAGTCGGCAAATCCACGCTGCTGCATTTGCTCGGCGCCCTCGACACTCCCACGGAAGGCGATATCTATTTCGAGGGCCGCTCGCTGTCCAAGCTTTCGGAAAGCGAACTGGCGGACTACCGCAACCGCCGGGTCGGTTACATCTGGCAAAACCACCATTTGCTGCCCGAGTTCACCGCGCTCGAGAACGTTATGATGCCGCTGCTGATCGGCGAGACGCCTCGCGGCGAGGCCGAGGCGACCGGCCGCAAGTGGCTCGATGCGGTTGGTCTGGCGCAGCGGGCCTGGCACCAGGCCGGCGAGCTCTCCGGCGGCGAGCAGCAGCGGGTGGCCCTGGCCCGGGCGCTCGCCAGCCAGCCGCACCTGCTGCTTGCCGACGAGCCGACCGGCAATCTCGATCAGCGCACCGGTGAGTCGATCATCGACCTGTTGCTGGGCTTGCCCCGGGCCCACAACATCGCCGCCATGATCGCCACTCACAATCTGGGCCTCGCTAACCGTTGCGACCGCCTGCTGCGCATGGACCAAGGCCGCTGCGTCGAGGAAACGCCGTCTCCGGATCCCCAGCCCGACGCCGGGCAGGGCTGAATCGCCGCCCGGGCTGGCATCCGCGGCGCTCTTGGCCCCGGGCGACCTCGCGGTGGGGGGCCGGTGCGCCTCCTGTCGCCCTTGCTTATCCCTCTTGTGTTTTGCCTTCTTTCACTTTGCCTTTTGCCTTGATTCCCCGCTCCGGCGAGAACGCGACCTGATGATCGAACCACAAACCGGGAGCAAACCTGGCCCCGGAGCGGTCTGTCCCTTGCGTCCGCATGCCCAAAACACAAGCACAAGGGACAAGGCAAAAGGAAAGCGAAACAGCACGCCGTAACCCAGACCGCCGTCGGCGCATGGCATAGATCCAAGACGGCCCGGTCATATTCCACACACGCCGAGAGTGGAATTGAAGGGATGGCGCGCGCTAGGGTATATCTCTGATAGTTCTACACGAACCCCCCAATCCACGCCGCAGTCCCCGAGGACTGATATCATGAATAAGTGGTCCCAGCACGCGAGGGACCGTAACCTGAGGGGAACCGACAGGTCCTATGTTCGAACGCTACACCGAGAAAGCTCGAAGAGTCATCTTCTTTGCGCGTTACGAAGCCAGCCAGTTCGGCAGCCCGTATATCGAGACCGAACACCTGTTGCTGGGACTGATCCGCGAGGACAAGGCCTTGGCCAACCGGTTCTTGCGCTCGCACGCGGCGGTGGAGTCGATCCGCAAGCAGATCGAAGCGCACACCACAATCCGCGAGAAGGTGTCGACCTCGGTAGATCTGCCCCTCAGCCACGAATGCAAGCGTGTGTTGGCATATGCCGCCGAGGAGGCCGAACGGCTTTCTCACAAACACATCGGAACCGAACACCTACTGCTGGGTCTGCTGAGAGAGGAAAAGTGTTTCGCGGCGGAGATTCTGCATGAACGCGGGTTGCGTCTCTCGACCATCCGGGAAGAGTTGGCGCGGTCGCAGTCGGAGAAGCTCTTGTCAAACCGGCCCAAAGAAAGCTCGCTGCTGGCGGAATTCAGCCGTGACCTGACGCAGGCGGCGATGGACAGCACGCTCGATCCCCTGATCGGGCGCGAAAACGAAGTTGAACGGGTCATCCAGATTCTGTGCCGGCGGACGAAGAACAACCCGGTGCTGATCGGAGAGCCCGGCGTCGGCAAGACCGCCATCGTCGAAGGCATGGCGCAGCGCATCGCCGACGGCGACGTGCCCTCGTTCCTGGCCGAAAAGCGCATCCTGGCGCTCGATCTTTCGCTGATCGTCGCCGGAACGAAATATCGCGGACAGTTCGAAGAGCGTCTGAAGACCATCATGAAAGAGTTGATGGAGAATCAGAACGCGATCATCTTCATCGACGAACTGCACACGCTGGTGGGAGCCGGCTCTGCCGAGGGCTCGCTCGACGCGGCGAACATCTTGAAACCGGCGCTTTCGCGCGGCGAAATCCAGTGCATCGGCGCGACGACGCCCTCCGAGTTCCGCAAATCGATCGAGAAGGACCGCTCCCTCGAGCGTCGCTTCCAGGCCGTCAAGGTCAGTCCGCCGACCGAGGACGAAGCGATCCAGATCCTGTTCGGCATCAAGGACCGCTACGAAAAGTTCCACGCCGTGGCCTACGCCGACGAGGGCATCGAGACCGCGGTCTATGCCTCGAGCCGCTACATCCCGGACCGTTTCCTGCCCGACAAGGCGATCGACCTGCTCGACGAAGCCGGCGCGCGCGTGAAGCTGCGCCAGACGACGATGCCGGAAGAAATCGCCGAGGTGCAGAAGCGCATCAAGTTCATCGTGCACCGCATGGAGAACGCGATCGCCAATCACGAGTTCGAGAAGGCGCGGTTCTATTCGGACGAAGAGCGCAAGGAGCGCGAGAACCTGCGCACGCTGCGCGAGAAATACAACCTCGACGAGACGGCGACCGCGGTGGTCACCAAGGAAGACATCGAGGACGTTGTCGCCCGCTGGACCGGCGTGCCGATGACATCGATCAAGGAAGAGGAGATGGCCAAGCTGCTCCGCATGGAAGAGGAGCTGCACAAACGGGTCATCAGCCAGGAGAGCGCGATCTCCGCTCTGGCGCGCGCCATTCGCCGCTCGCGCGCCGGCCTGAAATCGGCCAAGCGCCCGGCGGGTTCGTTCCTGTTCCTGGGGCCGACCGGGGTCGGCAAGACCGAAGTGGCGCGAGCATTGGCCGGGTTTCTCTTCGGCAGCGAGAAGGCGCTGATCCGCTTCGACATGTCGGAGTTCATGGAAAAGCACTCCGTTTCGAAACTGATCGGCTCGCCTCCCGGCTACGTGGGCTACGAAGAGGGCGGCCAGTTGACCGAGCGAGTCCGCCGCGCGCCCTACTCGATCATCCTGCTCGACGAGATCGAAAAAGCGCACCCTGACCTGTTCAACATTCTGCTGCAGGTGTTTGAAGACGGCCAGTTGACCGACGGGCTCGGCAATACGGTCGATTTCAAGAACACCATCATCGTGATGACGTCCAACATCGGCGCGCGTTTCCTGCAGAAGCGCACCGCTGTCGGATTCCAGGGGCCGTCGAAGGCGGTCGCCGACTCGGAGATCAAGAACGAGGTCCTCACCGAGGTCAAGCGCGTCTTCAATCCAGAGTTCCTCAATCGTATCGACGAAGTGATCATCTTCTCGTCGCTCAACGACGAGGACCTGGTCGAGATCGTCCAATTGATGGTGGAGCAGATCAACGAAAACCTGACGCGCAAGCAAATTCGCATCCGCCTTACGAAGGAAGCGGCGCAGTCGATCCTCGACAAGACCTGCGCCGACCGCAACTACGGCGCGCGGCCGCTGCGGCGTGCGCTGCAGAAATATGTGGAAGATCCGCTGTCGGAAGCGCTGATCCAGGGGCAGCTTCCGCGCCCGGCCGAGTTCGAAATCTTTCTGGGTCCTGACGGCATGTACTATCGCCAGGTCAACAAGGAAGCCGAGGAAGAGGCCGAGGGCGGTGTTGCGGTGAGCGCGGGCACGCCGCTCTACATGTTCAGCTAACTCGGGTTTGGTTTTGTGGGGGCGTAGCGTGCTATTGCGTGCTACGCCCTTTGTCTTTCTAACACCCCTTTTCTCTCGGACACCCCAACAATCGATGCCACGGCATTCGGCCTAAGCACGCCGCTTGCCGCGGTGGCCAGGACTGGGCGCGGCAGCTACGCCCCCACCCTGGAACGGGGAGCCTGCCTTGCTGGATATTTGTCGGAGAGGGGGGAGTTTGGGCGTCTTGGGAGTATTCAGGCCCGAGGCCCATGCCATGCTGAGGCCGAGCGGCGCTTTGCACAGGCCGGAGGCCTGCGCCACTTAGCCTCCGATCGCCACGAGCTGAATATCGAAGGAGAGATCGTGGCCGGCCAGAGGGTGATTGGCGTCGAGCTTTACCGCGGCGTCGCTCATTTCGGTGACGGTCACGTAGGTCGTGTTTTCCTGTTGGTCGGTGAGCTTGAGGCGCTGGCCGACGCGCAGGTTGAGATCCGGCGGCAACTGCGCGCGCTCGACTTCGACTACCTTTTCGGTTTCGCGCTCGCCATAGGCCTTCTCGGCGGGTACCTTCGCTGTCTTCGACTCGTCCGGGCTCCATGCCCACCACGGCGTGTTCGAATCCAGGGATCACGGAGCTGGTTCCGATCTCGAACTCCAACGGTTCGCGGCCGTCGGAGGAATCAAAAACCGTGCCATCGTCGAGCTTGCCGGTGTAGTGGACGGAGACCTTGTCTCCTACTTTGGCTTGTGCCATGCTTTCACCTCAATCCTAGGGCGGGTTTGGTTTGCCGCGTCTCCACAATTCTTCGTCACTTTCGTGCGAGAGGTGGAAGCGCGACGATCGAAGCAACCGGTGGAGTTAACGCCAACTCATTGCGTTGACATTCGCGAACGTCTGTCACTTCGCTACTTTTGTCATCGTCTCAGAGTCACTAGATGATGTCAAACAACGAAGGGTTACGCGGCGATGGGTTTCCGGCGCGACAACAAGCGCCGCGATCGCGCTCACGGTAAGGTTTTCGATGTATCCAATGTGGCGGTGACAAGGTATCTCGCGGGCGCATCCTCGCATCGTCTCCGGCGCGGGATCACTCGTGCCGCAGCGCCTGCATCGGATCGATCCGCATTGCGCGTCGAGCCGGCAAATAGCACGACAGTAAGGCGGCCACGGTCAGCACGAAAACCACGCCCGCCAACGTCAGCGGATCGGTGGGCGAAGTATTAAACAACAAGCTGCGCGAGCAGACGCGTCGCCGCCACTGCCGCCAACAGGCCCGCGCCGACGCCGAGGACGACCAGCCACAGGCCCTGGCCGACGATCAGCCTGAGCACGTCGCCGGTTTGCGCGCCCAGCGCCATGCGCAGCCCGATCTCGTTGGTGCGCTGCTCGACGGCGTAGCTCATCACGCCATAGACGCCCACCGCGGCGAGCACCAGCGCCAGCGCCGCGAACAGTCCGAGCAGGCCCGTATTCATGCGCGGTTCGGCCGCTGCCTGGCTGACTGCTTCGCTCATCGTGCGGACGCCGGATACCGGCTGCTCGGGGTCGATCGCGACGACTTTGGCCCGCAGGACGGCCGCCAGGGCTTCCGGGTCCCCCGTGGTCCGCAGCGCCAGCGCAATGGAGCGCCAGCCGAACTGCCGATAGTGGAAATACATCGTCGGCGCGGGTTCGTGGTCGAGTTTCAGCCCGCGCACGTCGCCCACGACGCCGACGACCCGGTAGGGCCGCCGGCTATCGCCGACCAGAATGTCGCGGCCCAGCGGATCCGCTCCCGGCCACAGCCGCTCCGCCATGTCGTTGCTGATGATGGTGACACGAGGAGCACCGTCCTGGTCCTGCTGTTGGAAAATACGCCCACGCAGCAAGGGAATCTGGACGGCGCGAAAGTAATCCCCGCCCGCCACGCGCCATTGCGCCTGGAGGCCGGCCTCGGGTAGATCGCCGCCCTGCCCAAGGCGGACGTTCATGCTGGTGTAGGAGTCATCGAAAGGCACCGAGCTGGTCATCCCCGCCGCCTCGACTCCCGGCACGGCCCTGAGATCCGTCAGCAGCCGATCGAAGAAGTGGACATAGTTGTCGAACGACTGGTAGCGCGTGTCGTAGAGCCCCACCCGGGCCGTGAGCACGTTTTCGGAGTTGAATCCCAGACTCACCTGCTGCAGCCGTTCGAAGCTGCGCAGCAACAAGCCGGCGCCGCTGAGCAGAACCAGCGCCAGCGCGATCTCGCCGGCAACCAGAAACTGACGCAGGCGCTGGCGGCTGCCGGGCGCCGACGCGCTGCGGCTGCCCTCCTTCAGATGCGTGTATACCGAGCCGCGCGCGGTTTGCAGAGCGGGAGCGAGACCAAACAGGATACCGGTGAGCAGCGAGACGGCGCACGCGAACAGCAGCACGCGGCCGTCGAGCTGCGCTTCCGCCAGCCCGGGAATATCCGCCGGCAACCCGTGGAGCAACTCCACGCCCCACACCGCGATCAGGACTCCCACAATGCCGCCCGCCGCAGCCAGCAGCACGCTCTCGGTGAGCAATTGCCCGACGATACGTCCGCGGCCCGCGCCTAGCGCCCTGCGAATCGCCATTTCGCGGTAACGCCCCGACGCGCGAGCTAGCAGCAGGTTGGCCACGTTGACGCAGGCGATCAGCAGCAACAGCCCCACGGCGGCGAGCAGCACGGTCAGCGCGCGCTGCGTGTCCTGCGCGACAACGGCGTCGTACATCGTTTCCAGGCGCACGCTCCAGCCCTCGTTGGTTTGCGGGAATTCCTGCTGCAGCCGCCCAGCAATTCCTTGCAGGTCCGCCTCGGCCTGCGCCAACGTACGGCCTGGTTTCAGGCGCCCGACGACGTCCACGGAATGATCGCCGCGGTCGCTCTGCCCGGAGGCCACGCCCAAGGGGCGCCACACGTCGGCGCGTAGCGGGGGCCGCATCGGCGGAGCTACGCCGACGATGGTGTAGGTCTCGCCATTGATCTTCAGCGAGCGGCCGATCGCGCCCGGATCGCTGTCGAAGCTCCGCCGCCAGTAGGCATATCCCAACACCGCGACAAAGCGGTTCGCAGGCTGATCCTCCTCGGGCAAGAAGAACCGGCCCGCCGCCGGCGCAATCCCCAGCGCCCGAAACAGCGCGGAAGTAGCGCGGGCACCTTCGATGCGCTCGGGAATCTCGCCGTCGGTACGGTTGTCGCTGCGCTGTTCCCACGCACCCAGATCTTCGAAGCTCGTCTGCTGCTCGGTCCAAGAGAGATAGTTCTCGATCGAGCATGTGAAGGTGTGAATATTGCGCGGCGGGTTGGTCTCCCACGCCATCACCAGCCGCCCCGGGTCGGGATAGGAAAACGGCCGCAGCATCACCGCATCGATCACGCTGAAGATGGCCGTATTGGCGCCGATGCCGAGCGCCAGGGTCAGGCACGCCACCAAGGTGAAGCCCGGCGACTTCGCCAGCATGCGAATAGCGTATCGAGCGTCCTGCAAGAAGCTCATCGTGATCTCCCTTAATCGTTGCGCTACGTCCCGCTACTCGTAACGCAGCGCCTCCATCGGGTCGACGCGCGAGGCGCGCCGCGCCGGCAGGTAGCAGGCCAGCATCGCCGTGACGGCGAGCAGCAATGCGGCGGCCGCGAACACGCTGGCATCGCGTTCCCCAACGCCAAACAGAAACGTCGAGATCAACCGGCCGCTCGCCAGCCCCAAACCAGCGCCGATCGCGATTCCAACCAGCGTCGTAACCATTCCACTGCGAAGCACATGGCGTCGCACGGCTTGTGGGGTAGCCCCCAGCGCCAGCCGGATGCCGAACTCGCGCGTTTGGCGGGTGACCGCATAAGCAATCGAGGAAAACAGTCCCACTGCGGAAAGCAGCAGCGCGCAGGCCGCGAAAAACAGGAACAACAGCAACTGAAACCGCGGCTGCGCCAGTGAATTATCCACCACCGAGCCCAGCGTGTGAATGCGAACCGGCAGCGATGCATCGGAATCCTTGAGCTCCTGCCGCAGCAATCCCGGCAGCCGCGCCACGTCGGTGCGCGCCTTCACAACCAGGTCGGCGTCCCGGGCGCGGTCCGGCCGCTGGAAGAAATCCATGTAGATCGCTGGGTGCGGTTCGTTGCGCAGCGACTCATCGAGAGCGTCGCCGACGACTCCCACTACCGTCATGGGCGTGGTTCCATAGTGATCCATGCCATACCAGGCGACGCGCTTGCCGATGGGGTCCTCGCCGGGCCAGAATCTCTGCGCCGCGGTCTCATTGATGACGGCGACCTGAGGGCCGTCCGGCAAATCCGATTTGTCGAACAGGCGGCCGCGCCGCAAGGGGATGCCGAGCGCCGGAAAATAGCCGGCGGTGGCAATGCTGTACCAGGCGTAACCCTCCCTGCCCGGCTCATCGAGAAACTGAAACGTGCCATTCGAAGTAAACCCTTCGAGAGGGGTGTCGCTGCCCAAGCCGACTTGCTCGACGTCGGGCTGCGCGGCCAACCGCTCGAGTACCGGGCTCCAGAAAGCGCGTAAGGCGCCGTCGTCGGTATACTCCACGGCCGGCAATTCGGTTTCGGCCACCACCGCCTGCTCATACCGAAAGCCGGGATCGACCTGCAACGTGCGCACGAAGCTCTTGGCCAGCAGGCCGGCGCAAATCAGCATCGCCAACGCCAGCGCAAATTCGCCGATCACGAAAGCCTTGCGCAAGGTCGTGTCGCCGCCGGTCGAGGTGCGTCCCTGCTCTTTGAGCGAAAGAGCCAGCGAACGATTGGCGCGCAGCGCCGGCGCCAGACCGAACAACAAACCGGCCGCCAGCGAAACCAGCAGCGAGAATCCGAGCGCGGTCGAGTCCATCGAGATCTCTGACATCCGGGGCAGATTGCCCGGGATCATATGCAACAGGCTCGTAAAGCTCCATTGCGCCAGTACGGTCCCCGCGGCCCCGGCCAGCAGCCCGAGCAGGACGCTCTCGATCAGCAACTGCCGCACGAGGCGCCGGCGGCTGGCGCCGAGTGTTTGCCGGATCGCGAGCTCACGCCGTCGAGCCACCCCTTGCGCCAGCAGCAGATTCGCAACATTAGCGCAAGCAATCAGAATCAGCAGCCCGCCGGCCGCCAGCAACCCCAACAGTACGGGCCGCACGCCCTTCACGGTGTTTTCGAGCAGGGAAGAAACCTCGACACTCACGGCGTTGGTCTCGACCGGGCCGTACTGGCCGTAGATGCGCTGCCCAATCGCCTGCATTTCGGCATTCGCGTCCTGAATCGTGCCCCCGGGACGCAGCCGCGCCAGAACTCGCCAATTGTGCGCGCTGCGCGTGCTGCCGTCGGGCCCCAAAACAGCGGCGGGGAAATAGACGTCGACGCGGTCGTCCACCAGCGGCTCGATCACTCCCACGACGGTCAGGCTGGTTCCGGCGGCGTCCAGTGTCTTGCCGACCGCTTGGTCCGGACCATCCCAGAGCTGTTTGGCCAACCCGTTCGAAACCACAGCCACCGGCGGAGAGCCGGTCGCCGTTTCCTGTTCGGTGAAGGCGCGTCCGGCGGCAAGGTGGAGGCCATACACTCCCAGCACGTCACCGTGAAAGATCGCGGCATAACCCCGCGCGCTGCGCCCGTCGCTGGCCAGTGTGGCAGGAGATCCGCCCAGCGCCGTCATGAACTCCAGACGCGTGGATTGCGACCGCCAGTCCTGGTAGTTGAGCGTGGAGACGTGCATCTGGTGGCCGTCCTTGGCGACCTCCCAGACGGTCATGATGCGCTCGGAATCCGGCCAGGGCAGCGGGCGAACCAGCACGCTGTTGACGATGCTGAAGATCGCGGTCGCCGAACCGACGCCCACGGCCAGCATGACAATGGCCGCCGTGGTGGCCGCCGGGGATCGCCGCAACATGCGGAGCGCGAAACGAAGGTCGTGCAAGAGTCCTGACATGACCAAACTCCGGGCCGAAAGCGTCTCACGACATCCATACGCCGCCGTGACGCCAGCAATAGGATGTCGGGCGGCGTGCGACCGCGAACAGACCAAGGCCGCGAGGCGCCAACGGGCGTGGTTGTTCGCAACGCTGGTGCATTCACGCTGCCACCCCGGCCGGTAGGCCCAAGTGGTTGATTTTTAAAGGGGATAGATTTGGGCCGCCGACCCGCTCTTGGGACGGTGGCATCCCAGTAGTGGGACAGCCCGTGGAGCGGCCCAGCCCCGGCGGATAGCCGCTGCCCCCGCAGCGGCTTGCGCAAGCGGGCCGCCCGATCGCGCAGGAATCAGCGCAATTCGGCGAGGTTCGCCCGCGGTACGTATTTCTCGAGGACCTTGAGGATCCCCTGTTCCTCGAACATCTCCTGATTGGCCTCGCTGTAGCCGAAATCCTCGCGGATTTTGCCCTCGCCATCGATCACGAAGTAGTGCGGAACCTGGATCGTCGGATTCTGCGGTGTGATCTTGAGATAGGAGGTCGTTACCTGGCCGCAGTCGAACAGGATCGGGGTAGTGATCTGTTTCTGCGTCTTGTACTGCTGTACCGTCTTCTGATTATCGGGCGGATTGACGATCGAGAGCACCTGAACGCGTGTGCCGTATTTTTTCTCGACCTGGGCGAGCACTTTCGAGAACGCGCCGCAGTGCGTGCATGCCGTACGCATGAAGTCGAGGATGACCACTTTGCCCTTGTAGTCCTGCAAATCGTACTGCTTGAGATTGGAGTCGGGCAACGAAAAGCCCGGCGCCCGGCGGTTGGAAAGCTCCCCGCCGGCCCAAGCCGAGCCAGCCAGCCCGGTAATCAACAACACAAAAAAGATCGTTCGACGCATATTCGTCAACTTAGCACAGCCAGTGGGGCAGGGCTCCGGCCTGCCCAAAAACGTCGCAACCGGGGAACGGGCGGAGTCTCGCGTTAATAAACCGGAAGCACCGGCAAGCCGGACGAGCATCGGGGCAATCGCCACAACCTACTCCTGATGCCGCAACACGTAAACCGCGCCCGCGAACGAAGCCACCGTAAACGCACAATAGGCCGCCGACTGAATCCAAAGGTTCCCCTCGGCCATATCCGCGGTGGCATAGCGCAGTAGATCGACCTGCCAGGTAATCGGATTGAGCGCCGCGGCCGTGCGCAGCCACGGCGGCAGCGGGCCCAGCGGGTAAAACATATTCGAAGCGAACAACAGCACGAAGTAGAGAACGTTGCTCACGGTCTGATACATGTCATTGCGCCGGATACAGAGCGCGAAGATCGAGAAAAAGAAGAACCATCCCGCCGTCCCCGCCATCATTGCCAGCGCCGTCAGCGGCAGCCGCGACCAGATGGGCGCGATGCCGAGAACCAGCGCCGCCCCCGCCACCACCAGCGCGCCCTCGATCAAGCCCAGCAGCACGTTGAACAGGCTCTTGCCCAGCAGGTGCTGCCGGCGCGTCATCGGGATAGGTCAGGGTCTCATAGAACATGCCGGTATCGCGGTCCATGAACCAGCTCCAGGCCGTATTCATCGCGATGCCGAACGATCCCATCGCCAGCACCCCGCCCAGAAAGAACTCGATGTACTCGACCGGTTTGCCGTCGATCTCGAACGCCTGCCCAAAAGCCTTGGTGAACGAAAACCCGAAGACGAGCAGATACATCAGCGGGACCATCAGATCGAAAAACAGCCAGACCAGATTGGTTGTGCGAATGCGGTACTCGCGAAAAAATACGGCTGTGAGCGCTTGTCGCATGGCGGCTACTCGTTGTTGCTGACGATGCCCACGAATACGTCTTCGAGGCTCGCTCCTGCCACCTCGAAGTGCACGATTTCCCAACGGCGCGCCACTTCGCCCAACAGCTCCAGGATCTTGGCCTCCTCCGCCTGCACGCAAAGCTCGAGGGTCAGGCCGCGCTGCTCCAGCCGGATGATTTCTTCGCGTCGCAGGAAATCCAACAACTCCGCCGGCGTCTCATCGAACGTCATCGTCACGTCATACACTTCGCGGGCCATGCGCTTGAGCGCGGGAATGTCGCCGAGCGCCTTCAGCCGGCCGTGGTCGATAATGGCCACCCGGTCGCACAATTCCTCGGCCTCGCTGAGCACTTGCGTCGTGAGCAAAATGGTGCGCCCGGCGCGGGTCTGGCTGCGGATCAGCTCGACGACGCGCCGCCGGATCACCGCGTCCATGCCCGTGCTCGCCTCATCGAGAAACAGAATCGGCGTGTCGGCGAGAAACGCCTTGGCGGTCTGCACACGGCGCTTGTACCCTCCGCTCAAATCCTGGCACTTGGTCTTCACATACTCGCCGAGGTCGAATGTCTCGATGGCCTGGGAAGCTTTGCGGCGCGCCTCGGCGAGGGACAAACCCTGAAACAGCCCGTAGCTGACAAAGTTGTCCCAAACGCTGAGGAAAAGGTCCGCCGAAGACGTCTGCAACACCACTGCAATCGAGCGGCGCGTCTCCAAGGGGTTGCCGACCACGTCAAACCCGTTGACGAGCGCCGTGCCCGAACTCGGCTCGGTCAGAGTCGCCAGGATCTTGATCAAGGTGGACTTGCCCGCGCCGTTGGGCCCCAAAAGACCCATCAGCTCGCCCTTGCCGACCTCCAAAGAAAGCCCATCGAGCGCGCGCACCGGCTTCGGCGATCGCGCGCGATAGACCTTCGTCAGGTCGCGAACTTCGATGGCGTTCGTGGGCATAGGGATCGATAGGCGGCCGCCCGAGTCAGGGACAAGCCGCGAGGTGCGGAACCGCGCGCGACGGTTCATTCAGAACGGGTGCTTGCTCGCGCGGTAGCGCGGAGCCGTTCGGAGTTCCGGGAAGGAGCGAGTTACTTCATGTCGTTCCGGAATGGAACAGCGCCTTTGCCGACGCCGTGGTTGCTCTCATTATCGCCAACCTGCCCAGCCAAGCGGTAGCTACAGTGGCCGGACCTGCTACCTGTGGCGTGAACCTCCAGGTTTGCCGCGTCCCGATCCCTCGGGACGTAGGGCCCCATCCCAACCCAGCCGGCGCGAGAGCTAAAACCCGCAACAAACCCACCAAACCGACCAACCTCAACTCCGGCGCAAGACCAATCGACGCCTAAGCCGCTGCTTCGGCCTTCCGCCCATAGAAGAGGTCCCGGCCCGCGACCAAAGCCTGCATCTTGCGGTCGGCCACACTCCGCGTCAGCATCCAAAAACCGCAATCGGGGTGAATGTAAGGAATCCGCTCCTCACTGAGAACCTTGCAGGCGTTCTCAATTCGCGAAGCAATCAGATCGGCCGATTCCACTTCGTTGTCTTTAATGTCCACCACGCTCAAACCGAGGCCGATCTTTGGGTCGAGGTCCGCGAGCGCCGGCAACTCTTCGTAACCGCGCCGGGCGAACTCCAACAGGTAGTGATCGACGTGCAAGGAATTGAGAAAGGGCAGCAGCGCTTTCCAAAAGCCCTTCTGGATCGACTGCCCGCCATAGTTGCCGAAACAGATATGCGCGGCCCGCGTTCCCCGCACGCCGTCGAGCACATGATTCAACGCTTCGGCCGCCCAGGGAGTGTCTTCGGGATGGCCCGAAATATTCGCCTCGTCGAGCTGAATCACCTCGGCCGGAATGCGCTCCACCTGCCGCCGCAGCACGCCGGCGATCGCCATGGCGACCTTCGCATAGCTGCCATAGTGGCGGTCGGTGAGCGTCTTGGCCAGCATGTGCGGCCCGGTCAAGGTGAACTTCAGCGGCTTGGCCGTCAGCGGCCGTGTGAACTCGTAATCGGCGGCAAGGTTGAGCACGCCCTCGCCGATTTCCTCGGTCACAACCCCGGCCGGCGCCGAACGGAAACCCATTCCCTGGTCGGCGCGAAACGCCTCGATGTCGCTGATCGAGTAGCGCGTCTTCACCCCCGACAGGCGGCTGACGAAATAGTCGATCATGCCGTTGGTTTCCGGATGCGAGGGGTCGAAGCGGTTCAGCTCGCCGTCGGCCACGAGGTCGATCCCCGCCAGCTCCTGCGTCTTGAGCACAACCGCAATCGCGTCGCGCAGCGTGGTCCGTGAAGTGTCGCCGTACAGCCAGCGCGGAACGGGGTAACTGCCCACCACGGTCGTTTGAATCTGCATCAACCAGATTATAGCCGCGGGCAGCGGCGCACCGCCGGGAAGGGGACCCAACCGGCACTTAGGCCAACTCTTAGCTGGGCAGCCGCCGGATCTGCCATGATAATCAGGCGAAGCGACGGGGCGGCACCGCAATGCCGAGACGCCATGCTCGCGTTGAACCGCTTCGGCCCCAGTCGAGATGCAGTGGGGACTCCATGGACCGCAAGTCAACCTACCTCCCGTTCGCGCCAAGCAGACTCTGGCTCTTCCTGGCCGCACACGCGCTGGTGGCAGCGGGCGTCGCCGCCCCGATTCACTTTCAAGAGCATCTGATCGAGAAAAGCATCCCCGGCGGTTATCGCGTCGTCATTACCGACATGAACCGCGACGGCCGTCCCGACGTCATCGGCCTGTCGGGCCGCGGTGCCGAGCTGTATTGGTACGAAAACCCCACCTGGGAGCGCCACCTGATTGTGGGCGGTATGACCCGCATGATTTCAGTCGTCGCCGCCGATATCGATGGAGATGGCATTCCCGAACTGGCGCTCGCGACCCATTTCGGCCAGACCGACGAAACCAGTGAGGGCCGCCTGTTCCACCTGCACCACCAAGGGGACCCGCGCCAGCCCTGGAAAATCACCGAATTCGACCGCCTGCCGACGGCGCATCGCCTGCTGTTCGTCGACCTCGATGGGGACGGCACCAAGGAACTTGTCAACGCTGCGTTGACCGGCCCGGGCGCCCGAGCGCCATTGTTCGAGTGCCACACGCCGCTGGTGTTTTATCGCCCAGGCGAGTGGAAACGGGAGCTGATCTACGACCAGCTCGACGGCATCGTCCACGGCCTCAGCGCGGTGGACTGGGATCTTACGGGCCGCGCGGCGATCCTCACCGCCGGGTTTGGCGGCGTCTATCTGCACCGCTCGACCGGCAGCGCCGCGGCCGGCGGCCACCTCGAGTGGACGCACGACCGCCTGACGCCGGGTGATCCCGATCCGCGGCCGAAAAGCGGCTCCAGTGAAATCCGCGTCGGCCATCTCGGTAACGGAGGCCGATTCCTGGCCACCATCGAGCCGTGGCATGGCGACAAAGTCGTGATTTACACGCCTTCGAAAAATTCCCAGGGCCGGCAACAGTGGGACCGTCACGTCATCGACGATACCTTTGCGGACGGCCACGCGGTCGAGGTGGCCGATTTCGACGGCGACGGAACCGATGAAGTCGTCGCGGGAATGCGCGGGGAGGCGGCCAGCACCTACCTCTACGTCGCCCAGAGCCCGCAGGGAGACCAATGGAAGCGGCAGGATCTCGACGCCGGCCGCATGGCCGCGGCCGCCTGCGACATCGCCGATCTCAACGGCGACGGCCGGCTCGACATTGTTTGCATCGGCGCCCGTACGGCGAATATCAAGTGGTACGAGGGGTTGGCGGACAGATAGTTCGTCCGCGTGTCTGCCCTGACGGCCAAGTCGGCTTCAGACGAGGTGCGCCGACGCTTCGCGCCGGCGGACAGGCGGTAGCGCCTGTCTCTACTTGCTATGAGTGACGCGGTGTCGCCATGAGTGACCAGCGACCCATCCGCATCGGCGTTTCCTCTTGCCTGCTCGGCGAGCAGGTGCGTTTTGACGGCGGCCACAAGCGCGACAGCTTTTTGGTCGAGGTGTTCGGCCCCTACGTCGAGTGGTTGCCGGTTTGCCCCGAAGTCGAAATCGGCCTGGGGACTCCTCGCGAAACGATCCGCCTGGAGCGCAAAGCGGGCCTGGTTCACCTGATCGCCCCCAAGTCGCAAACCGACCACACCAGGACGATGCGCACTTGGTCCCGCCGCCGGCTCAAGGAATTGGCCGGCGAGGACCTCAGCGGCTACGTGCTCAAAAGCAAGTCGCCGAGCTGCGGCATGGAGCGCGTGCCGCTCTACGACGAACACGGGGGCCGCGCGAAACAAGGCCGCGGCGTGTTCGCCGAAGCGCTGCTCGAGCAGTTTGGCAATCTGCCGGTCGAGGAAGAGGGACGCCTCAACGACCCCGTGCTGCGCGAGAATTTCATCGAGCGGGTCTTTGCCTATCACCGCCTGCGGGACACGTTCGGCTCGCGTTGGGGGCCGCGCGATGCCGTCGAGTTCCACACCGCGCACAAGCTCTTGCTGATGGCCCACTCGCCGAAGCACTACCGCTCGCTCGGCCGGCTGGTGGCCGCCGTCAAGACCACGCCGCGCAATGAGTTCCAACAGCAATACGAGAGCGGATTCATGGAAGCGATGCGGCTGCACGCCACCGTCGGCAAGCACACCAACGTTCTCGAGCACATGGCCGGCTACGTGAGCGATGCCCTCGACGCCAGCGCCCGCCAGGAACTGCGTGGAATCATCGAGGACTACCGCCGCCGCCTGGTCCCGCTGATCGTGCCGCTCACGCTGATCCGCCATCATGTCAAACAACACAAGGTCGCGTATCTGGACGGCCAGTTCTACCTGCAACCGCACCCCAAGGAGCTGATGCTTCGAAACCATGTGTAGCTCCGAAGCTGCGGGTTGGGGATCGTCAAGGAACACCAATGAACAACCGCAAACTCGAAGGCAAAATCATTCTGGTCACCGGGGCCGCCCGCCGCATCGGCCGCGCTATCGCGCTGCGGCTGGCCGACGAGGGCGCGCAAGTCGCGGTGCACTTCAACCACTCAGAGCAAGAAGCCGCCGACGTAGCGAACCGCTGCCGGAGCAAGGCCTTCCAAGCCGACCTGTCGAAGGTCCCCGAGATTCACCGCCTCTTCGAGGAAGTCGAAACTGCCTACGGCCGCCTCGACGGCCTGGTCAACAACGCCGCGCGCTTTCGCGAAAAAAAGGCGCTCGAAGTCACCGAGCAAGACTGGGACTGGATACACGAAGTCAACCTGAAAGCCACGTTCTTCGGCTGCCAGGCCGCGGCCCGGCTAATGCTCAAAACCGGGGGCGGCCGCATCGTTAATCTCAGTTCGCTGGGAGGCCTGCGTCCGTGGTCGAAACACGTGCCCTATGGAGCCTCGAAAGCCGGCGTCATCATGATGACACGCAGCCTCGCCAAAGCCTTCGCCCCGCAGATCTCCGTCAACAGCGTCGCGCCCGGTGTCATCCCATTCGGAGAGGAAACACGTCCCGACGTCGAGCATCTCATCGCCGTCACCCCAATGCGGCGAGCAGGCACGGGAGAAGAGATCGCCGAAGCCGTACTGGGCTTCCTCAGCGGATCCTCCTTCATCACCGGCCAAGTACTCGCCGTCGACGGAGGCCTATCCCTGCGAGCCTGAGTGCAAAGTGGCGCAGGCCTCCGGCCTGTGCAAACACTCACGACCCACCAAATCCGCCAGACCCAACACAAACCAGTTCGACGCAAACCAGACCCAACACAAACCACGTCAACCATCCATTTACCCCAAAAAAACAGCCAGCCAAAACGACACACGCCGCAAGGCGCGCGTGCATCGGCGCCACCACGTTGTTATCCTAATTCTTGGGGATGCTTCGTGAATCGCAGATGTATGTATCGATCCGGCCCTCGCGAATGAAGCATCCGGTTTCCGCAACACGTCTCCGAAAGCGCCCCACCCCGTTCCTGTTAGCGGCGCTGCTGCTCGTTCTCGCGGCCTCCACGCTCGCGCAAACTTTCCCCAAGCCCAGCGGATACATCAACGATTTCGCCGGCGTTCTCAGCCCCGGGATGAAAGCGCAGCTCGAAGCGCTGGCCACCGAGGTGAAGGAAAAAACGGGGGCCGAAGTGGCGGTGGCGATCGTAAAATCACTCGACGGCGATACGGTCGAGGACTATGCCAACAAACTTGCCGAACAGTGGGGCGTCGGCGACAAGAGCGATCGCGGCGCGCTGCTCGTGCTCGCTATTCAAGACCGCGGCCTGCGCCTCGAGGTTGGCTACGGGCTCGAGCCGATCCTCACCGATGGCATGGCCGGCGAGGTGCTCGACCAGGTAACGCCGTATCTGGGCCGCGGCGATTTCGACGGTGGCGTGCGGGTCGGTGTGGCACGCGTCGCTCAGATCATCGCCGCAGACGCCGGCGTGCGGCTCACCGGCATGCCCAGTGCCGCGCCGCCAACCAGCCGCCGGCGAAGGCGGTCGGGCGGCTGGCTGTCTCTGCTGTTCATTCTGCCCTTCCTGCTGTTTCCCAGGAGGAGGCGCTACGGCGGTTGGCGCGGCAACGCGGTGACGACCGCCTGGATGCTCGGCAGCCTGGGCGGAATCGGCCGCCGTGACTTCGGCGGTGGCGGCGGCTTCGGCGGTGGCGGTGGCGGGTTCGGTGGTTTTGGCGGCGGCGGCTTCGGCGGCGGCGGAGCCTCGCGCGGCTGGTAGCATAGCCAACGCAGTCCGCTGCTCCACACTGCGGGCAACATCGTCCGGCTTACCCAGCCGCGAGCGGACAACCAACTGCAGGCATCGCAGGCGAACGAAAAATCGTGAACGAAGAACTCCTCAAAGAATTCGTACAGCGGCTGCAGCAATCTCTGGCGGATGATCTCGTCAGCGTCGTGCTCTACGGCTCGGCTGTCACCGGCGACTTTCACGAGAAATTCTCCGACCTCAACGTCCTGGGCATTCTGACGACCGTCGGCCCTTCGCAACTGGAGCGAGCCTACGACCCGATCGATTGGTGGCTCAAAAAGAAGCAGCCCTCGCCGGTGCTGCTTTCGGTCGAAGAGATCGAACGCGCTCCCGACGCCTTCGCCATCGAGTTCCTCGATATTCACGCCGCCTATCGCGTGCTGCACGGGAAGGACCTGGTCGCCGGGATCGAAGTGAAGCCGGAGCATCATCGGCATCAGGTCGAGCACGAGTTGCGGTCGCGGCTGCTGCGCCTGCGCGAGCGCTACCTGGCGTTGCAGAAGGACCGCCGCGCGGTGATCCAGTTGCTGGTGGATTCGCTGCCCACTTTCGCGACCTTGTTCCGACACACGCTGCTGCTCAGCGGCAGCCAGCCGCCCGTCAAGAAACGGGAGATCTTTCGTGAGTCGGCGCGGCAATTGTCGATTTCGGCGGCGCCGTTTGAGACTCTGCTTGACGTGCGCGAGGGCAAGCGCCGCTTGAGCGACCCCGAAATCCGGCCGGTCTTCGGCGACTACCTGCGGGAAATCGCGCGCGCGGTCGAATACGTCGACCGGCTATAATCCAAGGCAGAGACGCAAAGTGAGGGAAGTGTGAGAAAGGCACTCATCATCGGCGGAATACTGGTCGGGGTGCTGCTGTTAGTCGGCATCGGCCTGGCGGGTTCTTACGTGGAACGCCGCAACACGATGGTGCAACAGAAGGAAGCCATCCAGGCGGCCTGGGCGCAGGTCGATACGGTGATCCAACGGCGCGCCGATCTGGTCCCCAACCTGGTCGAGACCGTGAAAGGTTTCGCCTCGCAGGAAAAAGCGGTGTTCTCGAACATCGCCGCGGCGCGCGCTGCGTTAGGCGGCGCAAAGACGCCTTCCGATCGCATCGCCGCCAACGACATGCTCAGCGGCGCGCTGTCGCGATTGCTGGTGGTGGTGGAGAATTACCCCGAGCTGCGTTCCAACCAAAACTTCATCCGGCTGCAGGATGAACTGGCCGGCACCGAAAACCGCATCGCGGTCGAACGCCGCAAATACAACCAGTCCGTGCAGCAATACAACACCTACATCCAGCTTTTCCCGAACAACTTCGTGGCGAGTTTGAGCGGATTCCAGCGGGAGGACGCCTACTTCCGCACGACCGAAGAAGCACGGCAGGCGCCGCCGGTAGTGAGTTTCACGCCGACCGAGCCGGCTCCCGCCACCCCCAAACAGGAGTAGGACCGGGCCCACGGCTGCCGCGAGGTGGGATCGATTCCCCGGGGAAAGTTCGGGGCTTGAAGTCTTCAGGCGCTCACTGCTTCTTAAGCGACTCGATCATCTTCCAGAAGGCCGCTTCGGCGGCATCCGCCGTTTTCTTCGGGGCCGTGAGCTTGAAGAAGACCGGCGCGTCCCTGCCTTGGACGATCGCGGCCAGCATGCGGTAGCCGGGTTTGGGCGTCCCTTGGGGCGCCATCGGGAAAGGCTTGAACAGATAGGTGCCGGTCAGATCCAGCGTCGTGACCTGGATGCCGTTGACGGTCTTCTCCCCACGCTTGGCCAGTTTGTCGGCCGGCCCCCCATCGGGAGCTTGAAACTGCTTGATCCAGCGGTCGATATTGGCGTCGACGCTCCCGCCCTGCCCCGGCCCGAAATAGTACACCACGCACTCGCCGCCCTCGGAATCTCCGGCGGCGGCTGGAATCGCATAGCTCGCCGCCCGCATCGGACGCGCTCCTTCGGTCTTCCACGAAGCGGGAGCGGTCCAGCTCAAGCCGCTGGCGGACTCAGCGGCCAGCGAAATGACCGCGACGAACAAAATCAACAGACCAACCATCCATCGAGAAAGCTTCATGAGGGATTCTCCTGGCGGGAAGCCACCGAAACCGGAACGAAGGGCAAAATGCAGCAGGACTACGGTCTGTCGACCGTGGACCGCAGGCTGACTGGCCCACCTTTCGCGTGCCGAATACACGCCGGACAGCGATGACCCGATCAACCGATCAACAATCAACCGAACATCGTACGCGAACACCGCATCACACCGCCGCCGTTTCCAGGGCTTCTTCCACGGTGGCGTCTTCGTGCACCATGGCGCAAAGCGCCCGCAGCGCCTCGGCCGGGTCGGGCTGCTGCCAGACGTTGCGGCCGAAAATCACGCCACTAGCGCCGGCGTCGAGAACCTCGTCCACCAGCCGCAGGGTCGATTGCAGGCTCGAGTCGCGCAACGGGCCACCGGCGACCAGGATGGGACGATCGGTACACGCGACGATCTTGCGGAAACCCTCGATGTCGCCGGGGTAGCGGGTCTTGATCGCGTCGGCGCCCAATTCGACGCCGAAACGGCAAGCCATGGCGACATCCTCGCCGATGTCGTCGGGCAGGCGGGCGGTGCCGGCGCCGGTCATATCCATGTGGTTCGCCATCATGCGCTGGCTGAGAATCTCCGCGACCACGGGCATCCCCCAGCGGCGCCCTTCGGTCGCCACCGTGCCGACTTTCTGCAACTCGTCGCTCTCGTAGGGCGCGCCAACGGTAGCGTTCATCACGACGGCGTCCACGCCCATCGCCACGGCGTCTTCGACGCCGCTGAACAGCCTCATGGGGCCGGAACCGTGCGGGCTGACGCAGCCGTCGATGCGCAGCAGAATCGCCAGATTGCCCACTTCCTCGACGACCGTTTCGAGCACGCCCGGCGTCACCAGGATGCCGTCGGCGCCGGTGCGCGCAATCGTCTTGACCACCGCCAACGGATTCTCCAGTCCACGCACGACGCCGGCCGAAATGCCGTGATCGAGGGCCACGATGACCGTACGGCCGCGGCCCATCATCCGCCGCCGCCGTAGCTGTTTCCCAAGCGTCATTCTCTGCATTGTATACCTTTCGCCGGCCGGAATTGACGCAATAATGCCCGGAATTAGGCGTTGGATCTACGCCACCGTAGCGCTTTCCAGGCCCTTTTCGAGAGTCAACACCAAGGGCGGCTCGACCAGAAATTCCAGGTCCTTCATGTGCGCCACCGCGTCGCGTACCGTCTGCTCGGTGGTCGGCTCGACGGTGATCACAAAGGGCAGATCGTCTTTGTCCTCGCTCGGTAACTGCAGCACGGCGTCGAGGCTGATTTTTGCGTCGGCCAGGATCGAGGCCAACGAGGCGATGATCCCCGGACGGTCGCGCACGCGGAACCGCAGGTAGTGCGCGCGGACCTGCCCCGAAATCGAAATCGGCGCATATTGCTCGAGAGCCGAATGAGCGAATGGCGATACCCGCTCGGGACTCCCCTTGGCGATCTCGCGGGCGACGCGCATCAGGTCGCTGACGACGGCCACGCCGGTGGGAGCCGGCCCGGCTCCGCGCCCGTAATAGAAAGTGTCGGCGCCGTGCAGGCCGCGCACCCACACCGCGTTGTAGGAACCGCTGACGCTGGCCAGAATGGCACTTTTCGGCACCAGCGCCGGGCGCACCGACAGCCGCAGGCCGTCGGCGTCCTGCTCGGCCGAGGCAATCAGCCGCACCGTATGGCCCAGGCGGTCGCCATAGGCGAAGTCGATCGGGCGGATGCGCCGGATGCCTTCGACGTAGATGTCGGAAGGCCGTACTCGCAGGCCAAAAGCCAACGCCGCGAGCAGCGCCAGCTTGGAGCGCGCGTCGTAACCGTCGATGTCGGCGCTGGGGTCGGCCTCGGCGTAGCCGAGCTTTTGCGCCTCCGCAAGAATGGTATCCAGACTCTCGCCGCGCCGCTCCATCTCGGTGAGGATGTAGTTGCAGGTCCCGTTGAGGATGCCCATCATCGACTCGACGCGGTCGCCCGAAATACCCTCGCGCAGCACGGCGTGGATCGGGATACCGCCGGCCACGCTGGCCTCCATCGCCAGGCAGATGCCGGCCTGGATTGCCTTGTCCCAGATCTCGGCGCCGCGCTCGGCCATCAGCTCTTTGTTGGCCGTGACGATGGACTTGCCGCGCGCGATGGCCGCGTCGACGATCTCGCCCGCGACCGTCGTCCCGCCCACAAGCTCAGCGACCACCTGCACGTCGGGATGCTCGATAGCTTCGCGCCAGTCCGCCGTGCGCAAAGCGTCGGGGAACCGCGCGGCGATTTCGGGCGCGTTGGAGAGCACCGAACGCGAGCAGATCGCCCGGACCACCAGCGGAAAACCGAGCTTACGCTCAATCTGGCGGGCGTTGTCGCTCAGGATGCGCAGGGTACCGCTGCCGACGTTACCCAAGCCAATGATTGCAATGTTGATCGGAGGCACAAGTTACCCATTATGCTGGATTTGGAGAGCCATCGCTGGACGGCGCGAGAGCCGGGGCGCGCGCTGCCGCTAAGGCGTGGGGTGGCTCGGAGTTCTCCTGGTGGACGACGACGCGATGACCCATGCCACAGGTTGCTGCCGCTTCGGCCGCGCTTCGACTCTGCGGGGCTGGCCGCCTTCACCGGGCGGGCTTTTTTCGTCGAAGCTCTGCTTGGGCCGCACGGCTTGGTAGGGGGTGAGATCGGGTTGCGCGCGGAAGGCGGGCGACAGGGGCGGCGCGGCGGCGTCGAACTGGGTCATCGGGTGCAGTCCCAGGATCAGCTCGATGGTGCGCAGCACCGACGGCGTCGAATAGTAGGTGCTATCCACGAAATCACGCCGCGCGTAGGGGCTCACCACCAGCGCGGGCGCGTGGTGCGAGTCGATGTGGTCGGCGCCATCCTGAGCGTCGTCTTCGACAATGAAAATAGCCGTCTCGGCCCAGAATTTACTCTTGCTGACGGCCTCGACCAGCCGGCCCAGCGCGTAATCGTGCTCCGCCATCATCGCCTGGGCGGTCGGCTTGTTCGGAGCGCGTCCGGCAGTGTGGTCATTGGGCAGCCGCACCAGCATCAGGCGCGGCAACTCGCCGGCGGTCTCGAAACCATGGAACTCGCGGAGGAACTCATCGACGCGCGTCCCCTCGGCGATTCCGAGATCGAACGGCGGGAAACCGCGGTCGGAATCCGCGGCCAGGCCGGGGTCCTTCACAACGGTGCCGTTTCCGCCCGGCGCGGGTGTTGTCCAAACGCCGTAGGCACGCACCGACAACCGGGCAGCACGGGCATTGGTCCAAAGATAGCCGGCGGGTGGAATGGCCGCCGGCTCGCCGCCCTCAAAATCGTAGACCGCGCGGCGGCGCCCGTAGTAGCTGGGCCAAAGCTTTTCGACGAAATCGTTGGCGAGCGCGGCGAACGACCAGTTCTGTCCGTCGGCGCTGACGTCGCCCGCCGTATAGAAATTGTCGAGCAGGCTGAATTCGCGGGCCAGCTTGCGATGGTTGGGCGCAACATCTTCGCCGAAGACAACCAGTCCCCGGTCGCCCTCCGCGCCTTTCCAATCGCCAAAGAGCTGGTCGAAGCTGCGGTTTTCCTTCACCACGTAGATCACGTGGTGGATGGGCGATGCATCGCCCGGGCGGCCGGGAATGGGGCTGCCGGCCGGCACCTCGACCGACGACATCACGCTGTCGTCATAGAGCGTGTTGGCGATGACGCGGTCGGTGGTCTGCGCGATCGTCTCGTCGTTGAGCGGCGGCACAATGCCGAGCGAGCCGCTCTGCAGCGAGGCGACGTACTGGCGTTCTTCGCCGCGGCGGGTAGGGTCGGGACCGTGCGGAGCCGGCTTCGAACCGTCGCCTTTGCCGTTGAGGTAAATCAGGCGGCCATCGGCTGTTGCCACGACCGCGGTGGGAAACCAGCCCGTGGGAATCGCCCCCAGCAACTCCGCGCGCTCTTCCGAGACGTCGGCGACGACGACGGCGTTGTTGCCCGAAACCACCGTGTAGAGCCACTTGCCGTCGCGGCTCAGCGCCAGCGCCGTGGGCATCGAGCCCGCCGGGGCGTTGGGCGTGGGACCCACCGGAATGCGCTCCAGCGGATAGGCCTGCGACGAGTCGGTCAGCCCGAGCACGAAAACGCTGTTGGTATTGGCGCAAGCCACAAACAAACGCGCCGTCAGGGCCGGCTGGCCCTCGCCGCCGGCCTCGCGCTGCCACGGCTGCAACAGCATGTCGGTGGGATGCAGCCCCACCGCGGCGCGCCCGATCAGGCGGCCGTCGTTCAGATCGTAGAACCCAACAGAGGCCTCGGCCCAATGGCTCACCAGCAGCGTTTTGCCGCCCGGCCCAAGCAGCAGCCGGTACGGCCGCCGGCCGGTCGCGATCTCGCGTACCACGACGCCGGTCTGGACGTTCACGACCGTGACGTTGTCGCGAAACACGTTGGCGGCGTAGAGAAAACGCCCTTCAGGTCCGAGCAGAACGTCCCCCACATGGTCCGACGGCTTTTTCTGTTGCCGCGCCACGACTGGGAAGGTGCGTTGCGGCGTCAGCTTCCCCTTTTCGAAGCCGAATTCGAACACGCAAGCTTCCGAACCGCCCCCGACGTAGACCTTGTCGCCGGCCTTGTTGAAGGTGAGGCCCAGCCAAGCGTCCTTCACGGGCACCCGCGCTGTCTCGGTCTCGGTTTGCAGGTTGATCACGCTGATCGAGGGCGGCAGGAACCCGCCATTGAGCACGAGCAGGTAGTGCTCGTCGGGGGAAAGCGCGGCCGACATCGGCAGCGTGCTTAACGGGATCTGTTTACCTGCCGGGGAAATCGACCAGCCGTTGGGAAGCAGGATCGTGCCGTCGGACTGCGGCCCGGGTTGAACACGGCCCGCGTTCAGGCCGGCCTGGGGGCTCTGCGCCGCCGGGCATGGCCACGAGAGCGTCGTAACCGATAGAGCGAGGATGAGCAGGCTTCGCAGCCAGGCTCGCGATCGTATCACGGGATTCTCCGGGAAGCGTTCGAGGACGGCGATCGCCGTATTCCGCATCCGATTCACCGCGTGAACCGCTGGGCGATCGGGAAGCGCCGGCCGATACCAAAGGCTTTCGAGGTAACCCGAATGCCCGGGGCGGCCTGTTTGCGCTTGTATTCGTTGCGCTCGACCATGCGCGTCACGTCGCGCACTAAGTCGACCGGAACGTTGAGTTCCTCGGCGATCACGGCGGGCTCGTCGTAATCCTCCACGTAGCGTTTGAGGATCGGGTCGAGGACGTCGTATTCGGGCAGCGAGTCGCTGTCTTTCTGGTCGGCCCGCAGCTCGGCCGAGGGCGGCTTGGTAAAAACCGTTTCGGGGATCGCGCCGGGATGGCGGCGGTTGCCGACCCGCGAAAGCTGATAGACGAGCGTCTTGGGCACGTCGCTGATCACGGCCAGGCCGCCGACCATGTCTCCGTAGAGCGTGCAATAGCCCACCGCCAGCTCGCTCTTGTTGCCGGTGGTCAGCACCAGCGCGCCGAACTTGTTCGACAGCGCCATCACCGTGTTGCCGCGCAGCCGCGCCTGCAGGTTTTCCTCGGTCGTGTCGGGCGCCAGTCCGTGAAAAACCGGCTCAAGCGTCTTGATGAACGCCTGATAGGTGTCGTTGATGCTGATGATCTCGAAGCGGATGCCGAGCTTTTCGGCCAGATGGCGTGCGTCTCTGACGCTGCCCTCCGACGAATAGGGCCCCGGCATGGCGATGCCGATGACGTTTTCGGCGCCCACCGCATCAACGGCCACCACCGCCGTCAGCGAGGAATCCACGCCGCCGCTGAGCCCCAGAATCGCCTTCTGAAAGCCGCACTTGCGGAAGTAGTCGCGCGTGCCCAGCACCAGCGCGTCATAGATCGCCTCGCATTCGTCGGCGTGCGTTTCGTGGCGGTCGCCGACGCCGGTCTCGGTGTCGTAGTAGGCTAGGTCTTCCTCGAACGATTTGGCGCAGGCGCGCACCTCGCCGTCGGGGCCGATCACCAGGCTCGTGCCGTCGAACACCAACTGATCGTTGCCGCCCACCTGGTTGACCATCACTACCGTCGCCTTCTGGCGCCGCGCAATCGCCTGGATCATCTCGCGCCGCAGCTTCCGCTTGCCCTGGTGGTAGGGTGAGGCGGAAATGTTGATCAGCACGTCCATGCCCTGTGCGGCGAGTTCCTCGACCGGATCGCGCTGGTAGCGGGGCCGCTGCCAGAACTGCTTGTCGTTCCAGACGTCCTCGCAAATCGTCAACGCCAGCCGCTTGCCGCGCGCCTCGTAGACCTTCTGGCCGTCGGCGGGCGCGAAATAGCGCCACTCGTCGAAAACGTCGTAGGTGGGCAGCAGCAGCTTGTCTTGCACGAACGCGACGCGGCCGCCCGCAAGGTATGCCAGCGAGTTGGTGGCGTTCTGGCGGGCGGCGGGCTCGGCCTGGCCGGCGAACCCGGTAACGACGTCGATGCCCAGGTCTCCCGACTCGGTTGCCAACCGCTCGAGCTCGCGCTGGTTGCGCTTGAGGTAGGCCGGAATCTCGACCAGATCCTGCGGCGGATAGCCGCTCACGGCCAGCTCGGGAAACACGATCAGGTCGGCGCCCGCCTGGGCGGCCCGGCGGCTGCAATCGATCATCAAGCCGACGTTGTGGGCAAGGTCGCCCACGGTCGGATTGATCTGTCCCAACGCGATTTTCATGGCTTTTGTGCGATGAGAGAGGCCGTGCCTTTACCTTCCCACTCTTCTTCGTAGACTAGCACGCGGAAAGCGGGAAACGCCCGTAGCAGCTCGTTGTGCTCAAGCAGATAAACGGCGTGGCGCGGGCGGCCCAGGTAGCGAAGCTGGTCGATCGAGTAGGTCTTATAAACCAGCAGACCTCCCGGCTTCAGGCAGCGTTCGAGAATGGGAAACAACGGCCGATGCAGATAGAAGAAAACCGTCACCAGATCGTAGACCGCTTCGCCGAGATCGACGCCGGCGGCTTCGAGGTCGCATTCGACCCAATCCACCTGAACGCCTCGCCGGCCGGCGAGCTCGCGGCCCTTGCCCAGGCCCTGGCCCGAAAAATCGAGGGCCGTTACCTGAAACCCGGCTGCGGCCAGCGAAACCGCGTGACGGCCCGCGCCGCAAGCCACGTCGAGCGCCGCCGGCCCAACGCCCGGAGCCGGTCCGCCACTGGGGTCACCGCCACCCGGGTCACCGCCGCCAAGATCGGCGCGCGCCGGCAGCAGCGCCCAGTATTTCCGCGAGACCGCCAGCAACGGGTCGGGCGTGGGACTGCTGTGGCTATCGTTGAGGAAACGTTCGTCCCACTCTTGGGGAGAAGACATAATGGCAACGGCGCGGACCGTGGTCCGCGCCGCCAGGAATTCAAAGGAGAAGAGGTTAGGCCTGGAACGAGCTGCCGCAGCCGCAGGTGGAGGTGACGTTGGGGTTCTCGAACTTGAAACCCGCGCCCTCCATCGACTCGACGTAGTCCACGCGGCAATTGTCGAGGTAGAGCATGCTGGCCTGATCGACGAACACACTCAGCCCGCCGTCGAACTTGTAAACCTTGTCCAAGGGCAACTGACTGTTCTCGAAGGCCATCGAGTACTGGAACCCCGAGCAGCCGCCACCGACGACCGAGATCCGCAGCGCCGTCGGTTTGGGGTCCTGCTGCCCCATGATCTCGTTGACTTTCGTAATCGCTTTCTCGGTGAGCTGAATCATGATGTGTTGTCTCCTGAGTTGGGTCCGACCACAGACCGTCTTGAACTCACCCTGCACTGCCTTGCGCCGCCGCGCTACCGCGAAGCAAAAGGCGAGCCCGACTCTTGGCCTACGATTTTATTATAAAGGACCCCTCAAGCGGCGTCGACCCGCCTGGCTGCCCGCCGTTTTGGGCGGTTTAGTACGCCCAGCGCCACAGCGCGCCGCCAGCGGTAAGCCCGGCGCCCACGGCCACCATCAGCACCAAGTCCCCTTTTTTCAGCTTGCCGCAGCGAATCGCGTCGTTGGTCGCCAGCGGTATCGTGCCGCCGGTGGTGTTGCCGTAGCGGTCGATGTTGATGATGGCCTTCTCGCGCGAAATGCCCAGCCGCTCCGAAACGGCGCTGATGATGCGGGCGTTGGCCTGATGGGGGATCATCACATCCACGTCGTCGGGCGTGTAGCCGTTGCGCGCCAGCAAGGTCGTGCAGATCTCGTGCATCTTGCGCACCGCATAGCGGAAAACCTGCTGGCCGTCCTGGTGGACATAGTGCTGCCGCTGGTCGACCGTCTCGCAACTGGCGGGCAGCCGGCTGCCGCCCGCCGGCATGTAGAGAAACTGCCCTCCCGAGCCGTCGACCTCGTGGTAGAAATCGAGCAGTCCGGCCTCTTCGCCCTCTTCGGCGGGTTCAAGCAGCATGGCGCCGGCGCCGTCGCCGAACAGCACGCAGGTGGCGCGGTCTTTGTAGTCGACGATCCGCGACATCGTGTCGGCGCCGATCACCAACACGCGCTCCTGCGAGCCGCTGGCGATCAGTTGGCAGCCCGTGGTCAAGCCATAGAGCAGCCCCGAGCAGGCCGCTACCAGGTCGAAACCCCAGGCGTGCTTGGCGCCCAGGCGGTCCTGCACCAGGCAGGCCGTCGAGGGAAACAGCATGTCGGGGGTCACCGTGCAGACGATGATGGTCTCCACATCATCGGGGGTGAGCTGGCGTTGCTCTAGCGCCACGCGGGCAGCCTCCACTGCCAGGTCCGAAGTCGCCATGTCGTCGCCGGCGATGTGGCGGCTGCGGATACCGGTCCGCGAGACGATCCACTCATCGTTGGTCTCGACCATCTTTTCGAGGTCGGCGTTGGTCAACATCTGCGGTGGGACAAAACATCCGACCGAGGTGATTTTGACATTGCGGGACAGGCGACGCTTGGACGCGGAATGGGTAGGACTTGGCGGCATGCTGGAACGTGTTCTGGGGATCGGCGGCCCGGCAGGATCCGTTCGCGGGCCTGCGTGCGGGATGGAATTTCCTATGATACGCCAAACCAGGCGCGGGCGGTTCGACCGCACACGCACGCGGCGCGGCGAGTTTCGCTGCATGCCAGCCAAGCGCTTCCGCGGGCCTGCCCGCCGGCCGTCCTACGACGTGGGTTCGTCGCCGACCTTCAGCACGGCCAGGAACGCTTCCTGCGGAATATCCACGCGACCGACGCGCTTCATCCGCCTCTTGCCTTCTTTTTGTTTCTCGAGGAGCTTGCGCTTGCGCGAGATGTCGCCGCCGTAGCACTTGGCGGTCACGTTTTTGCGGATTGCCGGGATGGTCTCGCGAGCGACGATTTTCGCGCCGATGGCCGCCTGCAAGGCGACCTCGAACTGCTGCCGCGGAATGAGCTGGCGGAACCGTTCGATCAGCGCCTTGCCGCGGTAGTAGGCCTGATCCTTGTGGACGATGATTGACAGCGCGTCGACCGGCTCGCCGGCCACCAGCACGTCGAGCCGGACCATCGGCGATTCCCAGTGGCCCGAAAAATGGTAGTCGACCGAAGCGTAGCCGCGCGAGACCGTCTTGAGTCGGTCGTAGAAATCGAGCACGATCTCGCTGAGCGGCACTTCATAGGTCAGCACGGCGCGGTCGCCGGCGACGTATTCAAACTTTTTCTGGACCCCGCGCTTCTCTTCCAGCAGCTTCAGGATCGCTCCGAGGTACTCGCTCTGCGTGATGACGGTCACCAGATAGACCGGCTCTTCGATTTTTTCGGTCTTCTGCGCCGAGGGCCAGCGGCTGGGGTTGTCGACTTCGACGACAGTCCCGTCGGTCAGCGTGACGCGGTAGCGGACGCCGGGGGCGGTGGTGATCAGGTCGAGGCCGAACTCGCGCTCCAACCGCTCCTGCACGATATCGAGGTGCAGAAGTCCCAGAAACCCGCAGCGGAAACCGAACCCGAGCGCCACCGAGTTTTCCGGATCGAACTGAAACGAGCGGTCGTTGAGCTGCAGTTTTTCGAGCGCCTCGCGCAACTGTGTGTGTTGATGGGACTCGACCGGGTAGAGCCCGGCGAACACCATCGGCTTGGATTCCTTGAACCCGGGCAGCGGTTGCTCGGGCGGCCGGGAGTCGTCGCACAGCGTGTCGCCGATCTTCGTCTCGGTGACGTTTTTGATGTTGGCGATCACCCAGCCGACCTCGCCCGTCTGGAGCTCTTCGCAGGCGTAGCTGTTGGGGGTGCGGAAGCCGAGCTCCTCGACCTCATAAGTGCGGCCGGTCGAGGCCATGCGGATCTTCATGCCCTTGCGTAGGGCGCCGTCGACGACGCGGGCCAGCATGATCACGCCGCGGTAGGAGTCGTACCAGGAGTCGAACAGCAAAGCGCGCAGCGGCGCCTCCGGATCGCCCTTGGGGGCTGGAATGCGCTGGATGATCGCTTCGAGGATGTCGGGAACGCCCAACCCCGACTTGGCGCTCACCAGCAGCGCGTCGTGCGCGTCGAGCCCGATGGTGCTTTCGATCTGGTCGCGGACTTTCTCGGGCTCGGCGGCCGGCAGATCGATCTTGTTGATCACCGGGATGATTTCGAGATTGTGCTCGAGCGCCAGATAGGTGTTGGCCAGCGTCTGCGCCTCGACGCCCTGCGCCGCGTCGACCACCAGCAGGGCGCCTTCACAGGCCGCCAGGCTGCGCGAAACCTCGTAAGAAAAATCGACGTGGCCGGGCGTATCGATCAGGTTGAGCTGATAGAGATTGCCGTCTTTGGCCTTGTAGCCGAGCCGCACGGCATGAGCCTTGATGGTGATGCCGCGCTCGCGCTCGAGGTCCATGCTGTCGAGCACCTGGGCCATCATCTCGCGCTCGGTGAGCGTGCCGGTCATCTCCAGCAGGCGGTCCGCCAGAGTGGATTTGCCGTGATCGATGTGCGCGATGATCGAGAAATTTCGGATCAATGACATTGAGGTGTCGGTGCGGGCTTAGCGATGCCCGCTGTTACGTATGAGCGGTCAGCTCTCGTTGTGGCCGGTGTGCGTTCGTGCGGACGCCCCTACTCAGTATCGATGAAATCTCGAGAGCAATTCTCGCGGGCAATCTCGCGGCCACCCCACGCTCGGCGGGTTAACATCCGGCGGCTACTTGGGAAAGCCGATCTTGCGAATCAGCTCCTGGAAGTCGGGCCGCGAACGCAGCGGATCCCAGAGATGCTCGCATTGGACATAGAGCAACGGGGGATCCCTTTCCTCGTAGGCCTTTTCCAGCCAGCCCACGGCGCGGGCGTACTCGCGCAGGCCGACGTCGAGAATCGCCCAGACGTAGGCCCCGACGCGCTGCGTCTTGCTCAGCTCCCGAAGTTCGGCGTAGTAGCCCAGCGCCTTTTCCCGGTTGCCCTTCTCGGCTTCCAGGCGGCATTGAAAAATGAGCTCGCGCCCGCGGTTTTCGGTCAGCCCGGCCAGCTTGCTCACCGTCGCCTCGGCCTTTTCGAACTGGCCCTGCTGCGCGTAGGCGATGCTGAGGTCGAAATAGGCGTTGGCAAAGCCGGGGTCGAGCGCGATGGTGCGTTCGCCCTGCGCCATGGAATCTTCATAGCGCTGCGCGAAGTAGTAGATCCGGCCGACCGCCGTACTGATAATCAGCGACAGCGGGTCGAGCTCGCGCGCCCGCTCGATCTGCCCCACCGCTTCGTCGAGCCGCATCACGATCGCTAACAGCATGGCGTAGTGATGATGGCCGCTGGCGTAGCCTTCGTTGATCTCCAGCGCGCGCAGAAATTCCCGCTCGGCCCCCGCGAAATCCCAATCGGCGCGGAAACGCACCAGCCCCATCGCAACGTGCGCTTCGGTGCAGTTCTCATCGAGCTCGAGGGCGCGCTCGGCCGCCGCGCGCGCTTTCGCCAGCGTCTCGGCCTGCGGCTCTTCCAGGTAGCCGCCCGCCGCCAACAGGATGTTCGCCTCGGCAAGCCCGGCGAAGGCCAGCGCGTAGGCGGAGTCCTTGGCCGTCGCGCTGCGGAAGCACTCCAGGCTCCTCTTGAGAGTGTCCTCGGTACGCTGATTCAGGAAGTAGCGCCCCTGCAGATAGCACTGGTAGGCATCGACGTTCTCGGTGTGCTTGCGCGCCACCGTCGGCGGCTGCTCGGCCTCGATCTTGTGGCGAAGCTGGTCGACGACCGCCAGCGCGATTTCATCCTGGATCGCGAAAACGTCTTCCATTTCGCGGTCGTAGCGCTGCGACCACAAGTGGTAGCCGTCACTGACGTTGATGTGCTGCACGGTGATCCGCAGCCGGCTGCCCGACTTGCGCACGCTGCCTTCGAGCACCGTTTGCACGCCCAGTTGATTGCCGATCTCGCGAATATCGTAGGGTTGCCCCTTGAACTGAAAGGCCGACGTCCGCGAGACGACCTTCAGGCCCTTCACGCCGGTCAGCGCGTTGATGATCTCTTCGGTGACGCCGTCGCAGAAGAAATCCTGGTCCTTTTCCGGACTCATGTCGACGAACGGCAGCACCGCGATCGTGGGGTCGGGGCGATGCAGCGGCTCGCGGCGCGTTACCGTGGATCGCAGCGACTCGCTCAACGCCCGCAGGTCGCGCAACAACTCGTCCACGGTCTGGTAGCGCTCGTCGGGGTCCTTTTCCAGGGCCTTGCTGACGATCGGCTGCAGCCCCTCGGGCAGGTCGGGGCGATATTTGCTCAGCGGCGCTTCCTTGGTATGAACGATGTCATAGAGAATCACCGCCTCCTGGCCGTCGTGGAACGGCACGCGCCCGGTCGCCATCTCGTAGAGCACCACGCCGAAGGAAAAAATATCGGAGCGAGCGTCGACCTCGAGCCCTTGTGCCTGCTCGGGCGACATGTAAGCCGCCGTCCCAGCCGTGCTGCCGCTGTGGGTCTTTGCCTCGCGGCCGGCCACCAGGGCCAGGCCGAAGTCGGTGAGCTTGACGATGCCCTCCTCGGTCAGCAGCGCGTTCTCGCTCTTGACGTCGCGATGGATGATGCCGTGGCGGTGCGCATGGCTGAGCGCTTCGCCGATCTGGCGCGAGAACGAGAGGATCTGGCGGATCGTGAGCGGTGAGCTCGCGGCCTTCGCGGCGCGGATCTTCGCCCGCAGCGTCCCGCCCGAGAGGTACTCAAAGGCTAGAAAGCGGTGCGCGCCTTCGGTCCCCACATCGTAGATCGTGGCGATGTTGGGGTGGTTGAGCTGCGAGATGGCGCGGGCCTCGTGCAGGAAGCGCTCCATGCTTTCGCGCGAGCATTGCGAATCGGGCGCCAGAAACTTGAGCGCCACCAGCCGGTCGAGCCGCCGGTCGCGAGCCTTGTAGACCACGCCCATGCCGCCCTCGGCGACTCTTTCGAGCAGCTCGTAGTGCGAGATGCTCTCACCGACCTGCAGAGGCGCGGCGCCCCTGGACTGTGTACTGGACTGCCCCACGGTTTTTTCATTATCTCCTAGACGGGGGAGGGGCCGAAGGCCCGTGGCGCAAAGCCACCACCCGGCGCTCGCAGCGCAGGGCTCGCCGCTCTGGCCTCGTAGCGCAGGGCTCGCAGAGACCTGCGGTTTTTTTACATTCCTGCGGGGGAGCGAGCGCGGAAAAGCCGCAGGTCTCTTCGAGCCCTGCGCTACGGGCGTGACAGCGGTCCCCTGCTCGCACCGGACAAACGTGAGTTCGGGAAAGAAAGGTGATTTCGGCTAGACTGCTTGGAGGGGTGAGTGCTTGGAGAGCCGGTGGACCGGCCGCCCCCGCGACCTGGAACAGAATCCCTCCTGGTTTCGGACCGGGACAGGAGTTGGCATGAAAAAGATTTCCCTGGGCAGTTGGGCCTTTGCCTTCGGGCCTTATGCCTCCGATCCGGTGCCGTTCGACCGGGCCGCCAAGCGGCTGGCCGACGCTGGCTACGATGCCATCGAGGTGTGCGGCATTCAGCAACACGTCACCCTGGAGGCCTGCCCCACCAAGGAGTCGCGCGAGCCGGTGCGGGCGATGCTCGACGGGCTGGGGCTGGCGCGGTCGGGCTATGCCTGCGACCAGTACGCGGCCGACCCCAGCGAAGCGGCCAACAAAGAGCGCTACCTCGAACGTTTCGCCCGCAACCTGGAGTTGTGCAACGACTTGGGGATCGGCGCCATTCGCGTCGATTCGGTGGCGCCGCCCAACAAATACGCCAGCCCGGCCGAGCACGAGTCCGCCAAGGGGCGAGTTGCCGAAGTCTTCCACGCCGCCGCGCAGAAGGCCCAGGAAGCCGGAGTGAAGATGCATTGGGAATTCGAGCCGGGGTTCCTGTTCAACAAGCCTTCCGAGATCGTCGAAATCCATGAAAAGACGGCACACCCGAACTTCAGCGTGATGTTTGACACCAGCCACGCCTACATGAGCGCGGTGGTCGGGTCACGGCAGTTCGGCGCCAAAGAGACTCTGCCCGGCGGCGTTGAGGAACTGCTGGCCAAACTCGACGGGCGCGTCGGCGCTATCCACCTGATCGACTCCGACGGTAGCCTGCACAACAACGAAACCAGCACTCACAGCCCGTTCGGCACCGGCCGCGTCGACTTTCGTTCGCTCACGCCGAAACTGCTCGCCGTGCCCGACATCGAGTTCTGGACCATTGACATGTGCTTCTGGGCCGGCGCATGGGAGCTCACCGACGCCTCGCTGGCCTACGTCAAAAACCTGCTCGAAAAGGCCGAAGCGCCGGTCGCCGCCGCCCAGTAACTCAACCAGTGGGGCAGGCCTCTGGCCTGCCCATTCAGCCCGGCCACCCAACCCAGCCAGTCCCGACCAACCCGTCCCCAGCTACAAGACACATCACGCCTACCTACGCCCCGCTATAGCCACCCTTCCCATTCCCAATCTCGACTAAAGGCGCCGGCGCACACCGGCCGATAAGATAGTCGCCGCTTGCCGTAGCGGTGCGGAGTCGGCCCGCGGCAAACGGGCCCGCCCAAGCCCAGGGCCGCGTTCCGTGGGCGGCAGACCAGGGGCCTATCTCTCGCTCCTCCCATGAGTTCCGTCCCAACTACCGGAATCGCCAAGGCGAAGGCTCTTGAGGAGAGCCCCGCCAGGACACCGCCCGAATACACCGAGCTGAAGCATCGCATCCACCGTAAGCTGCTGGAGCGGATCAACCTCGAGCGGCTGGCGGAGATCGACGCTCCGCGCGTCCGCCAGGAGGTGCGCACGGCGGTGGCCTCGCTGGTCGAGGAGGAGCAGCGCGAGCTGGGCCAGTGGAGCAAGGACCTGATCATCGACCAGGTGCTCAACGAAGTTTTCGGGCTGGGGCCGCTCGAGCCGTTGATGCAAGACCCGACGATCTCCGACATCCTCGTCACGACGCCGGAAAAGGTCTACGTCGAACGCAACGGCCGCCTGGTCAAGACGCCGGTTCGCTTCAAGGACGCGACGCACCTGCAGCGCATCATCCAGAAGATCGTGGCCCAGGTGGGCCGCCGGGTCGACGAGTCGTCGCCGATGGTCGACGCGCGCCTGCCCGACGGTTCGCGGGTCAACGCGGTCATAGCGCCGGTGTCGATCGACGGGCCGGTGCTTTCGATTCGCCGGTTCGCGCGCACGCCGCTGACGGCACGCGACCTGGTCGGCATGAGGACCCTGACCGATGAAATGCTGACGTTTCTGTCGGCCTGCGTGCGGGCCCGCCTGAACGTCCTATTGACCGGCGGCACCGGAACCGGCAAGACCACGCTGTTGAACGTGCTGTCGACCTACATCGGCGAAGACGAGCGGATCATCACCATCGAGGACACCGCCGAGCTGCAGTTGCGCCAGGACCACGTCGTGCGCATGGAGACGCGCCCGCCCAACATCGAAGGCGAGGGAGCGATCAAGCAACGCCAGTTGGTGATCAACAGCCTGCGCATGCGGCCCAACCGCATCATCCTCGGCGAGGTGCGCGGCGAAGAGGCGCTCGACATGCTGCAGGCGATGAATACCGGCCACGACGGCTCGCTGGCCACCATTCACGCCAACAGTTGCCGCGACGCGATCAGCCGGCTGGAGATGATGGTCGGGCTCGCCAACCCCAACATTTCGGTCTATTCGATCCGCCAGCAGATCGCCTCGGCGATCAACATCTACGTGCACATCGCGCGCTTGAGCGACGGCGCGCGGCGGGTAACCCAAATCGCCGAATCGATGGGCCAGCAGGGCCGGGACGTACTGCTGCGCGAGGTGTTTGTGTTCGAAAAAACCGGACTGACCGAGACCGGCGCGGTACGCGGCGTGTTTCGCGGCACCGGGGCCAAACCCGAGCTGATCGAGAAGCTGCGGCTTCGCGACGAGGCCCTGGCGCAGTCTCTGTTCGACGCGGTAGTGGAGGTGTAAATGTTTGCGCAAGCAGCCGGTTACGCGACGGTCTTCCTGCTCACGTTCGTGGTCACCGCGACGGTCGGGGCGGCTGCTTGGGTGCTGCTGGAGAGCGCACGGCGTTCCCGGACAGATCCGCAAGCCGCCGCGCCGGCGCCGCCCAGCATCCTGCGCAGCGAAATGCTGAGCACGATCTCGTTGTTCGCGCCGCTGTTGGAGCGATTCCGGTTTGCCAAGCACCTGCGCGAACTGCTCGACAAAGCCGACCTGGACTGGTCGGTGGGGCGCACGGTTTTGCTGATGCTCACCTGTGGGGCGGTGGCCCTCAACCTGCTGCTGCTGTTCCAGGTCCCCGTCGCGATTTCCCTGCTGCTCGCGCTGGCGGTTGCCGCGCTGCCCATCGCGGTCCTCCGCAGGCGCCAGTCGCAGCGCCTGCGTCACGTCGAGGAGCAGCTTCCCGAAGCGCTCGACTACCTCAGCCGCGCCTTGCTGGCCGGCCATTCGCTGCCGATGTCGGTCGAGCTGCTGGCCGACGAGTGTGACCCGCCGCTGTCGCTCGAGTTGCGCAAGACCATCGATGAATACAACCTCGGCCTATCGATGAGCGACGCTCTGGGCAACCTGATGGAGCGGCTGCCCAGCGTCGATATCCAGTTCTTCGTCTCGGCGATACAAACCCAGTCGCGCAGCGGCGGTAGCTTGCACGAGCTGCTCGAAGACCTCTCCGAGACCATTCGCGAGCGCATGACGCTGAAGCGCCAGGTTCGCGCCCTCACCGCGAACGGCCGCATGACGGCGATGGTGTTGAGCGCGCTGCCGTTCGTGGTGGCGGGAACGATGCTCTACATCAACCCCAATTATTTCGATCTGCTGTTGAATCATCCCCTCGGGCCCACGCTGCTGTTCCTGGCCCTTTGCGGCCAGATCGTCGCCTACATGGTCATCCGGCGGATCGTCAACATCCGGGTCTAGGCCGATGGTTGCCGAGGCCTGCCTGGGTTGCTTCGTCGCGACGCTCTCGGCCACGTTGGCGGCGGGCTATTGGGTCTGGCTGCGGCAGCCGGCCGCGGCCCCGGCCGCCGGCCAAGCGCCGGGTTGGGCAAGCCGTCCCCGCTTCCGTTTCTCCTTCGCCCAGGGCTGGAAGGCTGTCGGACGCGTCGGAGCATTGCTGCCGATCGATGCCAAAAGTCGTAGCGCGGCCCAAGCGAAGCTGATCGCGGCGGGCTACCGGGCTCCGGCCGGCGTCCCGATCTATTTCGGTCTTCGATGGACTCTGGCTGTGGGGTTGCCGAGCCTGTTGTGCCCCTTCTTGTACGCAGTGAGGCCCGACGCCTTTGCGGTGGGTTTTGCGGGATCGCTCGCCGCTTACACAGGTTTTCGCCTGCCGAGCTGGTGGGTTGGCTTCGCCGCCAACAATCGCCGGCGGCGGATTCGCGAGGCGCTCCCCGACCTAATCGACCTGATCGTGATCGGCGTGGAAAGCGGCCTGTCGCTCGACCAGGCGCTGGGGGACGCGGCCCGCGCGCTGGCCGCGCTCCACCCGGAGCTGACCGAGGAGCTCTACGTCTACCGCCTCGAGACCGACGCTGGAACCGAGCGCGCCCGGGCGTTGCGTGATCTCGGCCGGCGCACCGGCGAACCCTACGTCCGAAGGTTCGCCTCGCTGCTGATTCAGACCGAGCGGTTCGGCAGCGGGATTTCC
Organism: Terriglobia bacterium; assembly: GCA_963824095.1. Taxonomy (GTDB): domain Bacteria; phylum Acidobacteriota; class Terriglobia; order Bryobacterales; family UBA6623; genus JBBDWJ01. Next base: position 1,861,199 of record CAWGNS010000008.1, read on the forward strand.
CGCGTGCTGCGCTCGCAAGCGCGTCTGATGCGCCTGCGCCGCCGGCAGCATGCCGAAGAGCTCGCGCGCCTGGTGGGGGTCAAGATGATCTTTCCGATCTTCTTCCTGATCCTGCCCTCCACCTTCCTGGTGACGGCGGGTCCCGCGATGCTCTATCTGTTTGGCGACCTGCGCAGGATGCTGGGAGCGGAGTAGGTGGACACGTCGTAGAACAGACAACCCTGTCTGTCCTCTGTAGAGTTAGGCGCTCTCGCCTGTCGCGGCCGTGAGGCGGCTGTTCTCCTGCGTCCCCTATCCAGGCACCAAATCCACGACCCATGCGCGGTGGCCCAGTCGCGCAGCGCCCTTGTCCCAAGTCAAAATGCAGAACCAGGAGCGCCTCCTCTTCGCTGCGGCCGACAGGCGGGCGCGCCCGTCTCTACCTTCAGAAGGGCCAATGGCCAGTCACAGGCGGGATTGCCGGTGCCACGTCAGAAATCCGGGAAGGCGTCGAGGCATTCCTGCGCCTGCTCGCGAACGTGCTCTTTGGGCAGGGGGGCGCCTATGCCGATACCGGGGCAGTATTGCGACAAGCGCTTCCACGACCGCTTGTTGGCGACATGCTCGGGCCAGAACGGGAAGGTGCGGCATTGGAGCGGCTTGACCTCATGGATCGAGCAGCCGCTTTCGAGCAGGAACAGGCAGGCTTTGTCGGGCGGGTTGGCAAGCCGCAGGCCGTCCTCCGCGTCGATGCAATAGCGCACGCGGAAATCTTGCGGGGCTAGGCCAAGGTGGGTGGCGATGCGCGGCACGTCGTCTTCGGTCAGATAGACTTCGCCGGGTTGCCGGCAGCAGTTGGTGCACCCGGACTGGCACTCAAACCGGAAGTGATGTTTGCCGATCTGGACGAGTTCACCCATCCCCAGTCACTGTAACAGGCGTGGTGACGATCGCCGCGCCGGTCAGGGCCCTCTCCAACACCGGCGCCATTCGGCCTGGTACGAGCAAACCTATCTCCGGAGTTCCTGCTCCGCGACGGACCCCTAGTTCGAGCGCCGGGCCGCCGCCCCCAGGCTCTTCTCCATCACCCAGGCGTCGCCGCCGTGCGGGCTGCCGTCCGGGCCGTCTGGGTAGTAGCGCTCGATTTTCCCGACGCGCCGGTAGCCGAGCTTCGCAAACAGGCGGCGCGCCGGGTTGCCGGTGGCGGTCTCCAGGCGAATCTTGCGCACTCCCAGGCTTGCCAGGCGCGCTTCGGCGGCCCGCATCAGCCGCGTCCCCAGTCCGCGACGCCGCGCTTGGGGTCCGACGTCGATCGTCGCGATGTGGCCGATCCAGGGACTGGTTCGCCCGGCCACAAGGAACGCCGCGATCTGCCCGGTTGCGTCTTGGGCGACGATGCCGAACGCCCCTTTTTCCGTGAGCGTCTCGCGCATCGTCTCGGGCGGATAGGCAATCTTTTCCGGGAAGCACTGGCGGTCCAGGGTGCAGAGCTGCTGGAAATCGCGTGGGGAGTAGTCGCGCAGCAGGAACTCTTCCGAGGCTGCGGCCGTCCGCTTCTCCGGCTCGCCCGCCGCGGTCTTCATGCCTCGAAGACCTCGACGCGCGTCTGGATCTCCTCGCGGGGCAGCAGCGACGACCAATAGGCCACCACCTCGCGCACCGGCGGGCGGCCCTCGCCGAAACCGGTCGCGGTGGGGGGGCCGTTGAGGACCAGCGGAATCAGCTCCCGTGTGAAACGGTCGACCGCGGCACGGTCGGGGCCGCGCACGCCGATACGGATCTGCACCTCGGGCGGATCGTCGTTGGCCGTGGCCACCGAACCGTGGCAGGCGTTCACGCCGAAAAACTCGGTGTGGATCGCATCGAACCGCAGGCCGAGAGTGTGCAAGCGTTCGCGAACGATGCGGTCGGCCGCGCGGGCCTTCTCGAGCGCGTCGGGCCAACTGTAGACGAGCGTGCCGATAGCCTTCCATCCGGCCGTGTAGTTGATCGACGTTTTGAGCGTCGGGGGCCGCGGGCGGCCGCCGATGCCGCTGACGAGCACGCGATCGGGACCGTCGTCGCGCAGTTGGATGGTGGTGAAGTCGGCCACGCAGTCGGGCGTGATGTAGCGCGCCGGGTCGCCAAGCTCATAGACCAACTGTTCTTTGACGATGGCCGCCGAGACGCGCCCGCCGGTCCCCTCGTGCTTGGTGACGTGAAAGGTCGCGTCGGGATAGGCCTGAATGATCGGAAAGCCGACGTTGGCGAGGTCGGGGATCGATTGCCAGTCGACCTGGCAGTTTCCGCCAGTGGTCTGTGCGCCGCACTCGATGATGTGGCCGGCTATCGTCCCGGCGGCGAGCTTATTCCAGTCGTCGTCGGCCCAGCCGAACTCGTGAACCATCGGCGCCAGCGCCAGCGCGGTGTCGGTGGAGCGGCCGGCGATGACCACCTGGGCGCCGGTCTGGAGCGCCTCGACCAGCGGGAACGCACCCAAATAAACGTTCGCGCTCAAGATGTGCGAGCGGATCGGGTCGATCGGCTCTCCGCTGTCGAGATCGTTGAAGGCGACGCCGCGGGCAAGCATCTCGTCCAGCCGCCCGAAGATATCGTCGCCGGTGATCACCGCGACCTTCAGGCCGCCCAGCCCCTTGGCCCGCACCGCCTCAACGACGGCTCGCGCGCAGGCGACCGGATTGACCCCGCCGGCATTCGAGATCACCCGCACGCCGCGGTCCAGAAGGTGTGGAGCGACGCGAGCGACCAGGGGAACGAAATCGGTGGCGTAGCCGAGGGCGCCGTCGCGAGCCTTCTGCTTCTGGAGGATCGACATGGTGACTTCGGCCAGGTAGTCGAGCACCAGATAGTCGATCGGGCCCAGCTCCACCTGGCGCACCGGCGCTTCCAGCCAGTCCCCCCAAAAACCCTGGCCGTTGGCGATGCGAACCTGAGATTTCATGGACCCTTCCACCAGCTTAGCGCCGTGGGGACCGGGGCGTGGGCCGGAAAGCCGCCTCGCGCCACCGATGGAAAACGGGGGAGCGGATGCCCTGGCACCCACCCCGGGCCCACGGCGGAAGCCAGGCTATTGGCCGACGATGTCGAATGTAGTCGTACCCTCTTCGCGTACCTTGGAGTAGACCTCGACCCAGGCGGCGTGGGCCGGATCGTCGTCGTACGCCTTCAAAGCGTCTGGACCATCCATCAGCATGCAGACGCCGTATTCGCGCACCCCGGCGTTGGGGTTAAGCTTCTGAGGCGTGCGCAATTTGCCCACCCACACCTTCTGCAGGCCTTCGATCTTGCCGGGCAGCTCATCGGTGGCCTTGTAGAAGGCCGACCAATCGGCTTCGGTCGCGCTCGGCAGCGGCGCGAACGCAAAACAATGCATCAGGCCTTTCTCACCGGCGCGGACGGCGCCGCTACACAGCAGAAGGCCCGCCAGCAGGGTCACCAGACGAATGCTTCTCACAGTCATTATTCCCTCCCATTCTTGGTTTTCCGCACCGGGACCAGCGGTGAAACATTCCGTCCCGGCATGGATTCCCGATTCTAACAGTTGGGGAGGGAAGTCCACCCTGATCGAGGAACCCGCGGCGGCAGATCCACAGCCGAGTCCCGGGGCGCGTTGACCGCGGTCGAGGCCTGTCGATATACTCATAATTTATGGGATTGCCCCTGCAACATCGGCCGCATCATGGGTTGCATCGACCGTCGCCCAGCCGGTGGGAGTCTTAGGGCAATACGAGTTATCTGCTCGAATCGCAACGCCCGCCGGCTGCGGAGCCGGGCGGGCTTTTTTGTTCCCCGTTTGCAGGTAGGCATGCCCGGTCGGCCGTCTCGCCCGGCCGGTCACCAGGCGTAGGCCCGGCGTTGGCAGCCCCCGATCGGGTCGCGTCGGTCGCCGTGCCGGACGGCCGGCGAAGTCCCCTTCGAGGAGCTTGATCGGGCAGAGGCCATTCAACAGGGGCCATGCGTGAGAGGCCCCATCCGGAAGAGGCCGAGGCAAGAGAGGCACCGTGTCGTTGAACCTTGATTTTTCAAAACTCGGCGGCCTTTTGCCTGCCGTCGTGCAGGACGTCGCCGACGGCCGCGTGCTGATGGTCGGTTTCATGAACGAAGAGTCGTTCCGCAAGACCGTCGAAACCGGCAAAGTGACCTTTTTCAGCCGTTCGCGCAACGAGCTGTGGACCAAGGGCGGCAGCTCGGGCCACTACCTCGTGGTGAAGGATATTCAGGCCGATTGCGACCTCGATTCGGTGCTGGTTCTGGTGGAGGCTCTGGGCCCGGGCGTTTGCCATAATGGGTTCCGAAGTTGCTTCTACCGGCACGTTGACGGCGACGAATGGCAACAATTCGAACAGCGGACCTACGATCCCGAGGCGGTCTACAAGGCCCGCGGCTGACACACGCCCGATGCTCAAGATCATCTCCAGCAAGGACAAAACGGCCCTCGACCGGCTGCTGGCGCGACGCGCGCACCGTTTGACCCAGGCGGAAGCCGTGGTGCGCCCGATTCTGGAAGCGGTGCGCAAGCGCGGCGACCGGGCTTTGTTGCAATACGCGCGGAAATTCGACGCCCTGCGCGGCGACACGGTGCGCGTTCCCAAGGCCGACCTGACCCGTGCCGCGCAGGATCTCCATAAGGACTTCAAAGCGGCGGTCGATACGGCCAGCAAGCAGATTCGCCGCTTTGCCGAGCTGCAGATGCCGCGGCCATGGGTTCGCAGCGCCGGCAACGGGGTGACTCTGGGCCAGATCGTGCGGCCGCTGGGTTCGGTGGCGGCCTACATCCCCGGCGGCCGTTATCCGCTGCCCTCGACGCTGATGATGACAGTGATTCCGGCGCAAGTCGCCGAGGTGACTCAGATTTCGGTGGCCTGTCCGCGGCCTTCGGAGGAAATCCTGGGCACCGCCGGCCGGCTGGGCGTGGAGAATTTCTTCCACATGGGCGGAGCGCAGGCGATCGCGGCGTTCGCGTTCGGAACTGAAACCGTGCCCCGCGCCGACCGCATCGTCGGTCCGGGCAACGTCTACGTGACCGCCGCCAAGAAACTGCTGGCGGGCGAAGCGGGCATCGACTTCATCGCCGGGCCCACCGAGATCGTGCTGATCTCCGCCGACGGCCACCCGCGCCTACTGGCCGCCGATATGCTGGCGCAGGCCGAGCACGACGTGGACTCCTCGGCGATCCTGCTGACAACCTCGCGCAAGCTGGCCGCGGCGGTGGCGGCCGAGGTCGCCGTGCAGCTCAAGGACCTGCCGACCCGCGCGGTGGCCTCCAAGGCCATCACCGGCAACAGCGCCATCGTCGTGACCCGCACGCTCAACGAGGCCGTGGACATCTCCAACCGCTTCGCGCCCGAGCACCTCACGATCCACAACAAGACGCTGCTGCCGCGGGTGCAGAACGCTGGCAGCGTGTTCATCGGCCAGTGGAGCCCGGAAGCGGCCGGGGACTACGCCGCCGGGCCGAACCACGTGCTGCCGACCAGCGGCGCCGCCCACCTGCGCGGCGGGCTTTCGGTTCACGACTACGTCAAGATCATCTCGGTGCAGCAGCTCGAGCCCGAGGGGCTGCGACGTCTGGCGCCGGCGATCGTGACTCTGGCGCGCGCCGAAGGGCTCGAGGGCCACGCCCGCTCGATCGAGGTGCGCACCAATGGCTGAAGCAGGCCCCACGGTACGCGCAGGCTTTCCAAAGCCGCGCCGCGCCATCGAGCAGATGGCGCCCTATGCCCCGCCCACCGGGAACCGCATCGGCAAGCTGCGGCTCGATTTCAACGAAAACACGGTAGGCTGCTCGCCGCGCGTGGCGGCGGCGCTGGAGCGGCTGGCGACCAAAGAGTTCCTTTCCACCTACCCCGAGTACCAGGAAGCGCGCCGCAAGGTGAGCAAGTTTTTCGGGTTGCAGCCCGATCAGGTGCTGTTTTCCGACGGTACCGACGAAGCGATCCACCTGCTCTGCAACACCTACATCGACCCCGGCGACGAAGCCGTGATGCCCTGGCCGGCGTTCCCGATGTTCCGCTTCTACGTGCAGGTGGCCGGGGGCGAGCCGCGCCGCATTTCCTACCGCCTGCCCGCTCTCGAGTTTCCGCTGGAAGAGCTGCTGGAGGCGATTACGCCCCAGACGCGGCTGGTGTTGGTCGCCAACCCGAATAACCCGACCGGCGGTGCGATCGGGCTCGAAACGGTCGAAAAGATCCTCCAGCGGGCCGAAAACGCCGCCGTGCTGATCGACGAGGCCTACTTCGAGTTCTGCGGCGTGACCGCGCTGCAGCTCTTGCCGAGCTATCCCAACCTGTTCGTCAGCCGCACCTTTTCGAAGGCGTTCGGACTGGCCGGGCTGCGCGTGGGCTGCCTGTTGTCGCAGGCCCAGAACATCGCCGTGGTACGCAAGGGGCAGTCCCCCTACAGCGTCAACTCGTTGGGAGTGCTCTGCGCGAGTGAAGCCATCGAGGACCACGAATACGTCCGCTGCTACGTGCGCGATGTATTGGAGGCCCGCGAGATTCTGCTCGCCGGGCTGCGCGACCTCGCCGTGCCGTATTACCCCACGCAGGCCAATTTCGTGTTGGTGGACCTGGGCGAGCGCGCCTTAGGCGTCTGCGAGGCACTCCGCGAACGCGGCATCCTGGTGCGGGACCGCTCGGGTGAGCTGCCCGGGACCGTGCGCATCACCGTTGGCACCAAGGCGCAGACTGCGAAGCTGCTGGCAGCACTGGCAGAGGTGCTCGGCGCATGAAAACCCTGATTTTCGACATGGACGGCGTGCTCGTCGACCCGACTGCTTCCTACCGCCAGACGCTCATCGAGACCGTGCGGCAATTCAGCGGCTACGAGCTGACCCAGGAACGCATCGTCGAGCTCAAGCACGAAGGCGGTTTCAACGACTTGCTGCCGATGGGTCTGCGCGTGCTCGCCGACGCCGGCGTCGAGGTGGACGTGGCGGCCTACGGCGAATGCTTCAATCGCTTGTTCTGGGGCGCCGATTGCGACGGCCTGGTGAGGAACGATCGCTGGCTGGTCGATGACGGCGCTTTGGAGAGCCTGCAAAGCCGCTACCGGCTGGGCATTTACACCGGCCGGCCGCGGCGGTCCGCGATGCAGGCCATCGAGCGCTTTGCCCCGGCGATCGGCTTCGACCCCATCCTCACCAGCGACGATGTCGAGAACCTCAAGCCGGCCCCCGACGGGCTGCAGAAGATTCAGGCGATGCTGCCCGGCGCCGAGCTGATCTACGTCGGCGACAACATCGACGATGCCTGGTGCGCCCGGGCTGCGGGTGTTCCGTTTATCGGGGTGGTGGCGCCCGACCGCCATCGCCGCGACCAGATCGAGGGACTGTTTCGAGGCGAAGGGGCGCTGGCCATTGTGGGCCGCGTGGAAGAGCTCGAGGATGCCCTCGAGGGCCTCCCGGCGGCCGGCCCCGGCGTTGGGGCAACACCTTCCCGCTGACCGCGATCGTGCATCGCTGAACAAGGCATGAGAAAAGCGTCCATCGAGCGCATCACCAAGGAAACTCAGATCCGGGCGACGCTCGCGATCGAGGGCAAGGGGCGCTATGCGATCTCGACCGGCGTGCGCTTCCTCGATCACATGCTGGAGTTGTTCACCCGGCACGGCGGCTTCGACCTGGAGTTGAAGGCCACCGGCGACCTCGACGTCGACCAGCACCATACCGTCGAGGACGCCGGCATCGTTCTGGGGCAATGCTTCGCCAAGGCGCTGGGCGACCGCGTGGGAATCAACCGCGCCGGTTACTTTGTGATGCCGATGGACGAGTCGCTGGCGGTGGTCGCGGTGGATTTGAGCGGCCGGCCCGCGCTGGTTTTCGACCTCCCGATGCGCTTCCGGCTGGTGGGCGACCTACAGGCCGAGTTGCTGCACGATTTCTTCGACGGCTTCGCAACGCACTGCGGCGCGAACCTGCACGCGCGCGTGTTTTACGGGCGCTCGGGACACCACAAGGTCGAGGCCATTTTCAAGTGTTTCGCGCGAGCGATGCGCTTTGCCTGCTCCACCGATGCGCGCCTGAAAGATCAGTTGCCAAGCACCAAGGGCTTGCTGGAAGGCACCGGCGCCAAAAAGCAAAGGGCAACGAAAGGTGCAAAACCGGCGGCGAAAGCGAAAAAAGCGGTGAATCGCCGCTCGGAGCCGCGGGCGTGAGCCCGCGTTGAGCGGCAGGGGATTGGCGGAATTCGCCAGCCGCCGGCGGCGCCATCACGCGTCCGAGCGCAGACTCACGCCTGCGGCTCCGAGTGGCGATGCGCATGGCTGCGCAGCACGATTCGCGATGCGATCAAACACATGATTGCCATTTTTGACTACGGAGCCGGAAATCTGCGGTCGGTCGAGAACACTCTCGCCTCGATCGGCGCCGGCTACGAAATCGTTCGCGATTCCGCCGGGCTGGAGCGGGCCGACAAGATCATCCTGCCAGGCGTGGGGCACTTCGGCCAGCTCATTCGCTCGCTCGACGCGCTGGAGTGTTCGGAGCACCTTTCGCGAGCGGATCGCGGCCGGCGTGCCGTTCCTGGGCATCTGTCTGGGCATGCAAGCGCTGTTTGACGGCAGCGACGAGGCACCCGATCTGGAAGGGCTGGCGATCTACCCAGGACGGGTGCGGCGCTTCCCGGACGGCTCTCGCGTTCCCCAGATGGGCTGGAACCAACTGGAGGCCCGCGGCGCGCCGCGGCTGCTGGCCGGAACCGGCGACCACCCCTACGTTTATTTCGCCAACAGCTACTACGTGCCCGAGGAGGTAGCCGGTGAGCGGGCCGCGGCGCTGAGCCAATACGGCGTTCGCTACACCGCCGCCGTCGAGTCCGGCAACGTCTTCGGCGTCCAATTTCACCCCGAAAAATCGGCCTCCGTCGGCCAGCAGATCGTCCGCAACTTCCTGGCATGCTAGCCAAACGCATCATCCCCTGTCTGGACGTCAAGGCCGGCCGCGTGGTCAAAGGCGTCCACTTCGTCAGCCTGCGCGATGCCGGCGACCCGGTCGAGCTCAGCGAGATCTACAACCGCGACGGGGCCGACGAGCTGGTGTTCCTCGACATCACCGCGTCGAGCGATCGCCGCGACATCATGATCGACGTCGTCGAGCGGACCGCCCGCAAGGTGTTTATTCCGCTGACCGTGGGGGGCGGCATCCGCTCGGTCGCCGACGCCCGCAAGATCCTGAGCGCCGGCGCCGACAAGGTTTCCATCAATACGGCCGCGGTCGAGCGGCCCGAGCTGATCACCGAGTTGTCCGGGGAGTTCGGAGCGCAGGCCACGGTGCTGGCGATCGACGCCCGCCGCCGCTCGCCCGGCAACTGGAGCGTGTTCACTTACGGTGGCCGCAAAGACACCGGCATGGACGCCATCGAGTGGGCGCGTCGCGGCGAGGCGATGGGTTCCGGCGAGATCCTGCTGACCTCGATGGATTGCGACGGCACCCAGGCCGGCTTCGACTGCGAATTGACTCGCGAGGTTTCCAGGGCGACCAAGATCCCGGTGATTGCCAGCGGCGGCGGTGGGAAGCCCGAAGATTTCGTGCGCGTTCTCACCGAGGGCGAGGCCGACGCGGCGCTGGCTGCCTCGATCTTCCACTACGCCACCTATACGGTCGAAGGGCTCAAAGAGATTCTGGCGCGGCACGGTATTGTGGTGCGGACCGTCGGGTAGCGCCCGCCGCTGGGCGTCGATCGAGTAGTACACCTGCCGGGTTGATCCCGGCCATCGGAAACCATGCCGCATTTGTTCTACGACCTCGACTTCACCGTCTCGGTCTTCATCGTTCACGACGGCAAGGTCTTGCTGGTTAACCACAAGAAACTCGGCAAGTGGCTTCCCGTCGGCGGCCATATCGAGATCGGCGAAGACCCCGAGCAGGCCGCCCACCGCGAGGTGGCCGAGGAGTGCGGCTTACAGGTCGAGCTTTGCGGAGAGCGGCCTCCGGGTGAGTTTCCCGGCACCAAGGCCCTGGTTGCGCCGACCTATCTGGACGTACACGATATCCAGGGCGACCATCGCCACATCGGGATGATCTACTTTGCCCGGGCCGCGTCCAGCCAGGTGCGGCTCGCGGCGGCCGAGCATCACGCCATCCGCTGGTTTTCCGAAGCGGAGCTGGAAGAGCCGAGCTGGGGCGTTCCGGAAGCGATTCAATTCTATGGGCGCCAGGCCCTGCAGCGGCTGGCGGCGGGTATGCCCGCCGGCCCGTCATCGACAGCTTGGGTAGGTTGAAAGAGATTCATGGTTATTCCCTGCATTGATCTGATGGACGGCAAGGTGGTGCAACTGGTCCAGGGCCGCGAAAAAGCGCTCGAGGCCGAGGCGCCGCTGGTCATGCTCGAACGCTTCTCGGGGTTTCCGGTCATCCAGGTGATCGATCTCGACGCAGCCCTGGGCAAGGGCTCCAACGACCCGATCGTTGAGCTGTTGGCGTCGCGAGCCGTGACCCGGGTCGGTGGCGGAGTGCGCAGCACCGAGCGGGCGCGGACGTTACTCGAGGCCGGCGCGTCGCGGGTCATTGTCGGCACGGCCGCCTTTGACGAGTCTGGCATCCGGCGCGAATTTCTGGAGGAACTCGCCGAGGCCATCGGGCCGGAGAGCATTCTGCTGGCCCTCGATTCCAAAGGCGGCCGCATTGTCGTGAAGGGCTGGCAACAGTCCACGCAATTGGAAGCCGAAGCCGTGATTCGCGAGTTGGAGCCTTACTGCGGCGGATTCCTGTGCACCTATGTCGACAAGGAAGGGATGCTGCAGGGGACCGATCTCGAGTGGTACCGGCGGTTGCGCGCCTGCACGCAGCATGAGTTGACCGCCGCGGGCGGCATTACCACGGTCGAGGAGATCGACGAGCTGACGCGCCTGGGAGTCCACGCGGCGCTGGGGATGGCGGTCTACACCGGCCGTCTCAAGCTGGAAGACCTGCGGCGCTACGCGGCTTGAGATGAATCTGCAACCGGCCCGAACTCCGCTGCCTGGCGCCTGACTGCTCGCCCGTAGCGCCATGCATCGCGTGGATGCTTACAGGCACAGAGCCGCAATTCACTGGCAGTCGGTCCTGCCGGCTTGCCGGTGCATAACCCGTAGATTGTTGGAAGGAACGCGGCTGGAGGCGAAGCGTCCCCAACCACGGTGTGAGCCGGGGACGGGTCTTCAGTCGCGGTAGGCGAAGCGGTCCGCCATAGTACCCTGTTCGGAGGCCGATAGCGCTTCCTGGCAGGAAACGCAATACAGCGCCCAAGGCAACGCCTCGAGCCGCTTGAGCGAAATCGGGTCGCCGCATTCCTGACAGGTGCCGTAGGAGTGATCGTTCATGCGCACCAGCGCCTCATCGATTTCCCGCAGCAGCATCACATCAATATTGTTCCGGTTGAGAAAGATCCACTCCTCGTGACTCTGCGACGGTAGTTCTTCCTCGTCGAGCGGCTCGTCGCCTCGCCCCAGCGCCTTGCTGGCGGCGGCCGACCGCAAGTTGGCCCGGATTTCCTCGGCTTTGTCGTCGAGCATTTGCCGGAACCGCTTCAGTTGGGCCTTGGTGAGCCCTTTTGTTGCTATTGTCCTAGCCATGTCTCCCCTTGCCGCCTGGGGGCCGCGAGCGCCCTCCAAGCCTGTGACTCTATCGTCGTTTCACTCCAGGTCGTTTAGACCCCACAAGTCTTGCTTTCGTTTCTAGAACCCGAAGCAAGTTTTTGCCATCTAGGAAAACAGAGAATCAGCCCCGCAGGGTACAAGTCTCACGCATGCGCCCGTGACCCTGTGTGTCCCCTGGGTCTAGCCGGAACGGCGCCGCTAGAACCATGCTGTATAAGGCTGCTGGTGAATGGCGGAAGTAGTTTGTCTTGACTACGTTGTCTTGACTGTGGGGCTAGAGCCCATTGATAAATGACAACGATTATACGGACGGCGTCTACGGTTGGCAAGAAAAATCTTTCGAGCGGCCCGCTGCTCGCCCGCCAGACGTCGCGAGCCGCCTCGATGGTCGGGTGTTCGGCCGCCGCCGCAGCGCACGCGCCCGGCCCCGGTCCGTGTAACGGGCCTGAAATCAACCACGAAAACGCGGTCCGGCCGGCCGAACCAGTCGCCGAGGCGGGTGCGGATTCGAACCGCATCGCCGCCGGAGACGGCCCGCGCACTGGTGTACCATAGTGGACAAAGCTCTCGCGGTTGGGGCCCGCGAGTCATTTGGCTAGCGACCAGCAAAGTCTTGCGCGTAACCGAGCCTGAAGGGTAGCGGCCGTTAGGGGCGTAACCTTTCGGCCGGCGTCCACGAAATAGCTTAGTGGGAAGCGTATCGCTTGGGACGCCACCTCGTGTCTGCGCATAGGCGGAGAAAAGAGTGGAGATGCGAGGGGGCACGGCTGCGCAAGCGGCCCAGGCGGACTCGGAAGAGCTGCAGCGGCTGATGGTGGGCTATCAGAAGGCCGACCGGGAAGCTGCCGCCCAGTTGGTCGGGCGAGTGTCTCCGATGTTACTGCGGTTCCTCGCGGGGCCTTTGCAAACGCGGGCCTACGCGGAGGATATGCTGCAGGAATGTTGGCTGCGGATTCATCGCTCACGCCATACCTATCGTCCGGGCACCCCGGTGCTGCCTTGGCTCTTCGCTATCGCCCGCTACACCCGTATTGATGCTTACCGGCGCCGGCGCCAGATCGATGCCAACGAGTTGGCCGTCGAGGATATGGCCGTGTCGGGTCCCGGTGAGTCCGCGCCCCGCGATCCGCTGGACATGGATTTGTGGCGGCTGGTCGGTCAATTGCCTCCCAGTCAGCAAGAAGTGATCCAGATGCTGAAAATTTCCGGCCTGAGCCTCGAAGAAGTGGCCCGGGCCACCGGCTCGACCGTGGGCTCGGTGAAACAAAAGGCCCACCGGGCCTATCAGAAGTTGCGGGAGCTTCTGAACCTCGATGGGGAGGCGAGGAAGCGCACATGACCTGCCGCGAGGTCAATCAATACCTGGACCGCAACAGCGGGGTCGAGTGGGCCGCGCTTCCGGAAGACCTGCGTGCGCACCTGGAAAGCTGCGAAGGCTGCCGGACGCTGTGGGAATTGCTGTCCCAGCAACCCTGCCCCCAACCGCTTCCGCAACAGGTTCGCTCGCGGATCGAGACCGAGCTGTTGGGCTCGCTCGAGCCGGTGGCGCCGATGGCGGGCACCGGTAAGCTCACGCTGGGGTTCGCGTTGATTTTGAGCGGCTGGACGGCGCTGTTTGTCGGCCTGCTGGCCTCGTCGGCGGCGCCGGGCGTCCGTTCGGCTCCTTTCGCCGCCGTTGCCGCCTTGGCCAGTGTCATTGGGCTGGTGGTGTCGTTGGCGTTGAGCCGCGAGATGGCGCCGGGTGAGAGGCGCTACGTGAGCCCGACCGTGGCGCACGCGCTGGCCCTTTTGGCGCTGTTCGGCGTCGTGGCGTTGGCGTTTCCGTGGAGCATCAACGAACCGTTTTGGGCCGCGGCCTGGAAGTGCTTTCGGGCCGGGTTTCTGATATCGCTACCGTCGGCGGCGCTGGCGGTGCTGCTGTTGCGGCGTGGCGCGCCGCTCTCCCCGGAGACCGTCGGCGCCGGCGCCGGGTTGTTGGCCGGTTTGGTGGGCGTCCTCACGCTGCATTTCAGTTGCCCGATCATTGCCGCTCCGCATATCGCGCTGGGCCACGTGATGGTCCCGCTGGCATTGGTCCTGATCGGCCACACAGCCGGCAAACTGCTGCCCGTGCGCTGGTTGGGCGAGACGGCGGCGCGGCCGGCTCCCTCGTCGGGAGCGCGCTGAGCGCCGCGGCCGATCTTTGCGGGCAGCGCTCTGAGCGTTCCTCTGCCGCGCTTGCCCCGCTGCCGGCGTAACCTGGCGGGGCTCTCTGCGTCTCAACAGGCAGTGCGCCGGCCCGTCTCTGGAGGTCTGGAGTGGCTTTTTCTAAGCAAATCGTGAGAATTCTCACTGGCGCGGCGATTGCGCTGGCTCCGATACTCATGAGCGCTCAATCCGATATTCCCACCGGCCCCGCGGTCGGGCAGAAGATCCCGGCGTTTGAAGCCGTGGATCAGTCGGGGCATCCGCAGACGTTCGACACGCTGAAGGGCGACAAGGGCCTGCTGCTGCTGTTCTTCCGCTCGGCCGACTGGTGACCCTACTGCAAGGGCCAGCTCGTGCAGCTGGATCGGAAACGGCAGGAATTCGAGAAGCGCGGCATCAGGATCGCGGCCATCAGCTTTGATCCCGTGGCCGTTTTGCAGAACTTTGCGCAGCGTACCGGCGTCAAGCTGACGCTGCTCTCCGACCCGCAATCGAAAGTGATCCGGGCGTTCGGCATCCTCAACCAGAGCGTTCCGAAGGACCACCAGTTCTACGGTATTCCTTATCCTGGGGACTACCTGATCGACGCCAACGGAGTGGTGCAGTCCAAGTTCTTCGAGGAGAAATTCGCGGACCGCTACACAGCAGGAGAAATCCTGGTGCGGACCCTGGGCGCCGATGCCGGAGGACCTCGCCGGCAGACCGAGACCGACCACCTGACAGTGACGACCTCGGCGAGCGATGAGATTCTGCGCGGAGGCAACCGGCTCTCGTTGGTCGCCGAAGTGGATCTCAAGCCCAAAATGCATGTCTACGCGCCGGGGGTCAAGGGCTACATCCCGGTCGACTGGCAGATGGAGGAGGTCAGCGGCGTTACCAGCTATCCGGTGATCTATCCCGACTCGGAGATGCTGCATCTGCCGGCGATCGATGAGGTTGTGCCGGTGTACCAGGGGCACTTCAAGATGGTGCGCGATGTGATGATCGGCCAGCCCAACGAAATCCAGCACCTGCTCAACGCGCAGGGCGAACTGGTCATCAAGGGTTCGTTAAGATACCAGGCCTGCGACGACAAGATCTGCTATCTGCCCAAGACCGTTCCGCTGGAATGGACTTTCCGGTTCGAGGAGCACGACCGGACCCGGGCGCCCGAGGAGATTCGCCGCAAGCCGGCCGGGCAATAGCGGCCGCTACGAGCCATGCAACTTTGTCCTTTGCCTATGCCCCATTTGTCTTTTGCCTTTTGTCTTGCCTTGCAGCAACCCGGGCAACGAGCGTGAAAACAAAGACAGGGCAAAAAGGCAACGTGGAAAAGGCAAATCCGCCAGGCGTTGGAGGCGATTTGTGGCTCCGGGGGCCATGGCTCCAGAGGGTTCGCGCCTCTGGGCCAAGCCGAACCTGTCGGGGCCGTCTCCTACCGGCCCGGCCTCGATCGCATCACCTTTCTTTGATCCACGAGTAGCGCGGATCGTCCGCCCAGGCGCCGTATTTGCGCCCGTCGCCGGCAAGCGCCCAGGTGTAGTTGAGGGTATAGCCGGGAAACGCCACCACCGGATGGTAGCCCCGCGGGATGATCACCGTATCGCCGTCCTGCACGGCGATGGCTTCATCGAAGGCTTCGCGGTCGTCGGCCGGGTCCGAATAGACGCGCATAAACCCGAAGCCCTCGCGTGGCTCGAGCTGAAAGAAGTACACCTCTTCCATCGGGACTTCGGCAGGCGGGTTGCTGCGGTCGTGCTTGTGAGGCGGGCAACTCGACCACGAGCCGGGCTCGTTGATGGTCTCGCCGACGATTAGGTGCGCGGCGTCGACATTGTCGGCAATGTGGGTATGAACCGTGCGCTGCCAGTTGCCGCGGCCAACGCGTAGCGTCATCGCCTGGTCGCGGCTGATGAATCGCGGCGGGACGCCCGCCTTGCCCACCGCTCCCGAGACGCTCAGCCGCGCCGTCTCGCCCAGTAAGGTAATCTTCAGGCTGGAGTTGGCGGGAACATAAAGCATGTCGCCGACCTCGCGCAGCGACGGCCGCGGCTGCGTATCGATCGTCAGGTCTCCGGACGACGAGCGCACGTGGGCCCGGACCGGTCCCGAATAGACGTCGACGGCCAACTCTTCTTCGCCGCTCTCGACGGAGAACTCCTTCAGCGAGCCTCCCAGTTCCACCACCCGCAGCGAGAGATGCTTGAGCTGGTTGCCCCGTTCGACAATAGGGTAGATGCCCGGGCCTTGGAACGGAGATCGAGTGTGCAGATTCACGGCTTTTCCTATTTACTTTGCGAGAAGGGTTTGCGGCTCAGGGCGGCCTGCCCCGCACGAAGGCGACCGGGCCGTTTGTGCCCGGCACGATTCCTCTGGTAGTTTAACGACTTGAAGGTTCCGTCGTCACCATGAACAAACAGCGTACCCTGAATTCCCTTCTCGAGATCGGTATCGTGCCCATTGTACGGGCCGACTCGACCGAAAAAGCCTTGCGGGCCGCACAGGCCATTGGCCGTGGCGGGCTGGCCGCCCTGGAAGTCACCATGACCGTCCCCAAGGCGATCCAGGTGATCGAGAAGGTGGCCGACGAGTTCGGCGATACGATGCTGGTCGGGGCGGGTTCGGTGCTCGATGCCGAGACGGCGCGCGCCTGCATGTTGGCGGGGGCGGAGTTTTTCGTGACCCCGTCGCTGAACGCAAAAACGATCGAGATCTGCCACCGCTACGGCAAGGTCGTGCTGCCCGGGGCGTTGACCCCCACCGAAGTGTTGACGGCCTGGGAGGCCGGGGCCGATATGGTCAAGATCTTCCCGTGTGGCAACCTGGGTGGGCCGAAATACATCAAGGCGCTCAAGGCGCCGCTGCCGCAGGTGCTAATGGTGCCCACCGGAGGCGTATCGCTCGACAACACGGCCGAGTTTTTGAAGGCCGGAGCCAGCGCGGTGGCGGTAGGCTCGGAACTGTGCGACAAGCAGGCCATGGCCGACGGCCGCTACGAGGTGATCGAGCAGAACGCCCGGCTGTTCCTCGAAGCCGTGCAAAAGGCGCGCGCCGCCCGTTAGAGGCCGCCGCCAGTGGCCGCCAACCACGAGTAGAGACAGGCGCTCCCGCCTGTCCCGCCGCGCAGCGGCGGCAGAGGGCCCAAAAAAGTTGTGCCTTCCGCGGGTGGCTGGCGCAGATCGATAAAGGCCGCAGGTCTGGAAAAGCACCGGTCCGGCTCTAGCGGACTAAGGCCCCACGCAGACGCGCGGCTTGGTTTTGCAACTCCTTGATAACCGGCATCCTAGCGCAGCTTCCTCCCAAAGCTCCCGTGGTGGTGATCCGCCTGCGGTCGCTGGGCGACACCGTGCTCACCACCCCGGCGCTGACCTTGCTTCACCAAGCCCGGCCCGATCTGCGCATTGTGGCCGTGGTCGAGCGGCCTTTTGACACGCTTCTCCACGGCAATGGGGCCGTTTCGGGAGTTTTTAGCGTGTCGGGGGCGGCGGGGATCGGGGAAAGGGCGAATCTTCTCAAGGAGATCCGCCACCTCAAACCGCAGCTTTGCCTGAACCTTCACGGCGGCTCGACCAGTGCCTGGCTGACGGCGCTGTCGGGGGCGCCGTTCCGTGCTGGTTTCGCCCACTTTCGGATGCGTTTCGCCTATAACGTGTTGATTCCAAGGGCCCAGGAGATTCTCGGGCGCGATCCCGCCAACCAAGTGCACACCGCCGAGCACCTGGCCGCGGCAATCTTCCACCTGGGTGCGCCGCCAACGGCGATACCGCGCGCGAGCCTTCCCGAAGGAGCTCCCCCGAGCGGGGTCCCGCGGCCCTACGCCGTGCTGCACGTCACCGCTGCATACCCCACCAAGCAATGGTCGGCTGAGCGCTTCCGGCAGACGTCGGAGTACCTGCGCGCCAGGGGACTCGAGCCCATTATTCTCGCCGGGCCGGGCGAAAAGGCGATTTTTTCAGAATTCCCCGACCTGCGCTGCTTTGCTGGGAGGCCCCTGCCTTGGGTGCAATCCCTGATCGCCAGAGCCAGCCTGTTTGTGGGCAACGATTCGGGCCCCGCCCACATCGCCGCCGCTTTCGGGGTGCCGGCGGTCGTGATCTTCGGATCCTCAAATTCCACGGTTTGGCGGCCCTGGCAGACCCCCCACGCGGTCGTCGAAACCCCCTGGGACTGCAAGCCCTGCCCGGGCGACCGCTGTTATGCTTTTGACAAGCCGCGTTGTATCCTTTCGGTGGAGGTCGAGGCGGTCTGCGCCGCGATCGAGCGCTTGCTGTCCGAAATGCCTCATAATCAAGGGGATGCCGCTGCTTCGGAAGGTCCTTCCCGGCCCCATACCGACATTCTGCCCCCGCTATGACTGAGTTGCGCCAACTGTTGCGCTATGCGCGGCCCTACATGCATCGGATCGTCACGGCCGTTGGGCTGATGGCGATCGTCGGCGCCTGCCATGGACTGGTGGCGGTGCTGATCGAGCCCGTGTTTGACCGCGTTCTCAACCCACAGTCGCCCGAAGCCCCCGTGCTGCTCTACAAAGCCCCTTTCCTGGGGGCGGTCTATCTCAACGATCTGCTGCCCAGCACGATCCACAACGTCTGGACGATGGTCGCCGTCGGTATCCTCGGGGCATTCATTCTCAAAGGCCTTTGCGATTTTTGGGGCAACTACCTGGTGAACTACGTCGGCTTCGCGGCCGTTCGCGACCTGCGCAACGACGTCTATGAGACCGTGCTCTACCAGTCGCCGGCGTTCTTTCAGAAACGGCACACCGGCAAGCTGATCTCGTCGCTGATCAGCGACATCGAGAAGATTCAACTGGCGCTCTCGCACATCCTGGCGGACTTTCTGCGGCAGATCTTCATCGCCGTGGCCCTGTTGTGGGTGCTGCTGCAGACCGACTGGAAGCTGGCGGCGGTAAGTCTCACCGTGCTGCCATTCGTGCTGCTGCCGACCTCGCGCATCGGCCGGCTGATCCGCGCCACCTCGCGCCGCGCGCAAGACGATTTGGCCGACATGACCCAGATCTTGCAGGAAACCATCTCCGGCAACCGCGTGGTGAAGGCCTTTGGGATGGAGAGGTTCGAGATCGGCCGCTTTCGGGAGGCCGCCGAGCGGCTGTTTCGCAGCAACCTGAGCTACGTCCGCCAGCAGGCCGTCTCCTCGCCCCTGATCGAGATTTTCGGCGCCGTAACCATCGTCGCTCTACTGACTTACGTGCGCGACCAAGTCAAGGCCGAGCAAATGACGGCCGGTCAATTTACGACGTTTGTAGTTGCATTGCTGATGCTCTACCAGCCCGTGAAACGCCTCAACGGCATCTACAACATCTTCCAGCAAGCGCTTGGTTCGGGGCAGCGCGTGTTGGAGTATGCCTCCCACCAGCACGATGTGCCGGAGGCGCCCGATGCGGTCGAAATGCCGCCGTTTTCGCGCGCGGTCGAGTTTCAGGGCGTCTCGTTTCGCTATCCCGACAGCGGCGAGGCGGCTTTGGGCGAGGTCAACTTCGAGGTCAAGGCGGGGGAGGTCGTGGCGATCGTGGGGGCGAGCGGAGCGGGCAAGACGACGCTGACCAACCTGCTGCCGCGCTTTTTCGATCCCGGCGACGGCCGCATTCTGATCGACGGCCAAGATATACGGGCGCTGACCCTGAAGTCGCTGCGCGATCAGATCGCGATTGTCACCCAGGAAACGTTTCTGTTTGACGATACGGTGGCGAACAATATCGCCTACGGCCGTCCCGACATCCCGCGCCACGCGGTGGAGGAAGCGGCCCGCACCGCCATCGCGGCCGAGTTCATCGAGGCGATGCCCGAAGGTTATGAGTCGCACCTGGGCGAGCGGGGCCAGCGGCTCAGCGGCGGCCAGCGGCAGCGGATCGCCATCGCGCGGGCGGTGATTAAGAACGCCCCCATCCTGATCCTCGACGAAGCCACCTCGCACCTCGACAGCGAGTCGGAACGGCTGGTGCAGAAAGCCCTCGGAAACCTGATGCAGGGCCGCACCGTGATCGTCAGCGCTCACCGCCTGTCGACGATTCGCAGCGCGGACAAGATTGTGGTTCTCGAGGCCGGCCGCATTGTGGACATCGGCAAGCACGACGGCCTGCTACGCACCTGCCCCCGTTATCGCCGGTTATTCCAGTTGCAGTCGTTCGAAGAGGTCCGGGGGTAGGGTATCCTTGGAGATTCCGCCGGGAGCGTTGCGGTGCGGTTACCACCTGCCGCGTTCGGGGCCGGTGAGAGCACTATGGCAGCCAGCATGACGGGCTATGCCCGGGTTCAGTCGGAGGGCGAAGACTTGTCGCTGACGCTCACGGTGCGCAGCGTCAATCACCGTTTTCTCGACCTTCAGCTACGGGTTCCGCCCGAAATCGAAGCGCTGGAGGGCCTGATCCGGCAGCACATCAAGCAGCAGATTACGCGCGGCCAACTGCAGATTTCCGCCTCGCTCCGCTGGCGACGCAAGGCCGAGCAGTTGCGGGTGAACCGGCCGCTGGTCGAGGCTTACCTGGCGAGCTATCGCGAGTTAGCCCAACAGCAAGGGATCACCGCGGAGCCCGACCTCAACGCCGTGCTGCGAATTCCTGGGGCGTTAACGCTCGACGAGGCGGAAATCGAGGATGCGCAGCGGTCCATGCTGCAAGCCGCGTTGATGGACTGCCTGACCCGCGCCACCGAAGAGCTGGTGCGGAATCGGCAGCGCGAAGGGGAGGGCATTGTCGCCGACCTTCGCGAGCGGGGCCTCGGAATCCAGCGCGAGACCGAGCGGCTGGCCGAGTTGCTGCCCAACGTGGCCGCCAAGTTCCGGCAGCGGATCGAGCGGCGGCTGGGGGAGTTGCTCGGAGACGTGCCGCTCGACCCGCAGCGGGCGCTGCAGGAAGCCGCCATCCTGGCCGATCGCACCGATATCAGCGAGGAGTTGCAGCGGCTTAAGTCCCACGCCGAGCGGCTGCTGGAGATGCTGGAAGACGGCGCGGAGTTGGGCAAGCAGATCGATTTCCTGGCCCAGGAGATGAACCGCGAAACCAACACGATGTTGTCGAAAACCACGCCGCTGGGCCACGAAGGGCTGGAATTCACCGACGCCGCCCTGCGCGTGAAGGCCGAAATCGAAAAGATCCGGGAACAGGCCCAGAACCTGGAATAGTCGTTAGCCAGCTATGCCGCTCGTTTTCATCATCTCGGCGCCGTCAGGCTCGGGAAAATCCACGCTCGTCAAGCGGTTGATGGAGAGCGACCCGACGCTCGACTTCTCCACGTCGGTGACGACCCGGCGCCCGCGACGCGACGAGGTGGACGGCGAGGCCTACCATTTCCTCAGCGTCGAGGAGTTCAACCGCCTGCGCGACAACGGGGATTTGCTGGAATGGGCCGAGGTTTTCGGTAATTTTTACGGGACATCGCGCTCTGTGCTGGACCGCGCCCTCCAGAGTGGGCACGACCTGATCCTGGACATCGACGTGCAGGGTGCGGGACAATTAAGGGAGAAGCTGCCGGAGGCGGTGACCGTTTTCATCCTGCCTCCTTCCCGCACCGAGTTGGAAGCGCGGCTGCGCCATCGATCTTCCGATCCCGACGAGGTCATCGAGCGCCGGCTCCGGGATGCCAGCCGCGAAGTTCGCAACTACAAAGAGTACGACTATATTCTCGTGAACGACCAGTTGGAAGCGTCGTTCGAGACGCTGCGCGGTATTTTGCTGGCCGAGCGCTGCCGCAAGTACCGTGTCGAAGAGTTGATCAAGTCCATCCTGAGCAGTTTCGAGGCCGAGACCGTAAATAATGAGCAAGAGAAAAGTTGAAAAGATCGAAGAGAAGATCGTGGAGACCGAAGGCAAGCCGCCCGATCAGGCTTGGTTCATCCCCAGCGATGAAGAACGCAGCATCTACCGGTTTATCATCGCCGGGGCGAAGCGCGCGCGGCAATTGCAGGGCGGCGCCCGGCCGCTGATCTCGACGACCTCGCGCAAACCGACCAAGATCGCCATGGAAGAAGTGCGGCGCGGCGAGATTGCGGTTGAGATCGGGCCCGATCCGGAAAAAGAAGCGATTGCGGCGGCAGCCGCGGCGAAAGCGGCCGAAGAGTAGGCCGGCAGCGGCCACAGGCAAGACCACCCGAAAAGCCGCTGGCAGATATCCTGCGGGCCTAGCCCCGCAGGATATTCCCGGCGCCAGCGGCGCGCGCATTCTCCTGGCTCGGCAGCTTCCTTTGCCGAGCGGCTCGACGGCTTCCAGTCGAGCGACCCATCCTTTTACAGCCCAGTTCCCCGACGCGCCTGGCTGAGGCGCTTCGCCCTCTGTTGTGTGGACCGGGCCCGCGGGCTCGCGCCAGGGGCCCCGGTTTCGCTGGACCCGGCCATCGAGCTGGCGCTAGTGAGCCGCAGGCTAGCGCAGGGCTCTCTCCAGGGCTTCCACGAAGAAGTATTCGCCCCACATCACCGACTCTGCCACACCAAGATCCTTGTGCAGGTGGTAGATGCCTTCGCGCAAAATTCCCTCCCACCCGGGGACGCCCAGGGCCAGGTAAGGCTCGCTGCACAGTGTCAGCAGAATACGGTGGGCGGTGTCTCGATACAGAAGGCCCTTGGCGGAGTCGGCGCTCAGGTGCGCCAGGCGCAACAGCGCGGCGGCCGTGATCGCGGCGGCCGAGGACTCCCGGTTGCGTTTGGGGGCATCCTCGGGGACATCGTAATCCCACAACGGAACGCCGTCGGCGGGCGTTTCCCGGATATAGAAATCGGCGCAAGCCTCGGCGGTCTGCAGGAAGCGCGCGTCGCGCGTCGAGTGGTAGGCGGCCGCATACCCATAGATGGCCCAGGCCAGGCCGCGCGACCAGCAGGAATCGCCGCGGTAGCCTTGCTGGGTGGACTGCCGGAGAAACTCGCCCGTGTTGAGATCGTAGATGCCCTCGTGGGACGAGCTGCCGTCGCCGCGGATCAGCTCGCGGCGCGTCGTCAGGCAGTGCTTCATCGCGACGTCGCGCAGTTGCGGGTCGCCCGTTTCGCGCGCGGCGTAGAAGATGATGCCGACGTTGGCCATGATGTCGATGAAAGTCGACTCGGGGCCCATGAACGAAGAGAGATATTCGCCCTTTTCCTTGAACCGCAGCGCCAGCGTGCGCCCGGCCTGGACGACGACGTCGTTCAGCGCGGAGTCGCCGGTTTGGCGGTACCAGCGGTGGTAGGTCGACAGGAAGATGAAACCCAGGTCATGGACGTTGCGGTCCATTTTGCGGGGCTCGAGCGGGGTGGTGTAGCGCTCGGCCTGCTTCTTCCATTCGGGGTCCTGGGTGCGGCGGTGGAAGATCCACATCATCCCCGGCAGGAAGCCGTCGCACCAGTGTGTCCAGGCCTCGCCGGAGTGGCGCCAGCGGCCTCCCTGGGTGTACATCGGGTAGAAATCGGGGTCGCGCTCGATCAGGCCGCGTACCTGGTGTTGCGCGAAGTCGAAGGCCTTCTCGAGCGGGCCTCGCCATTGATTACTGGGGCAGAGTTCGATCATAGAATCACCCAGTTTATCAGGGCGGCTGGGACAACGCCGGAACGCGCGGTCAGAGCTGCAAGGGTGAGATTGCGCGGAGTATCAGGGGGTGGCGCGATGGGGGTTGGGGCGGACGCTCTCTGATGGGGGAGTGGTCAGCGCGGGCTCACGCCCGCGGCTCTGAGTGGCGGTTCGTTGCGTGTGGATTGGTTGCGGGGGATGGGCGACCGTTTGGGGAAGGATTCTTGCCTTTGGGGTGGGTTTGCGGTTCTTCCTTTCGATTTGGGCAGGCCGGAGGCCTGCCCCACCGGTTACCGCTGGTAGACGATTTTGCCTTCGATGAGAGTCATGCGGGGGTCGATGTCTTTGATCTCGTCCACCGGGCAGGTCAGGAAGTCGGGGTCGATTACGACCAGGTCGGCGAGCTTGCCGACTTCGATCGAACCTCGCTCTTGCTCGGCGAACTGCAGATAGGCCGCCCAGGTGGTGTGCATCCTGAGCGCCTCGACCCGGGTGATGCACTGCTCGGGCTCGAGGACAGTGCCCGCGCTGGTCTTGCGCGTGATTTCCACCCACATCTGAAAAAACGGATTGTAAGGATTGACGGCTTTGTTCTTGTCGAAGCCGATCATGTGGTCGCTGCCGCCCGCGATGATGATGCCGGCGTCGATGTAGGAGCGCAGCGGGAAGAAGTATTTCATGCCGTCGGCGCCGAACACTTGTTCGAGCGCCGGCCCGTCGAAGTACAGCCAGGGCGACTGCACGTCGGCGAGCACGCCGAGCCGCGCGGCGCGTTGGATCGCTTCGGGACTCTGAAAGCTGGCGTGCATCAGGTGATTGCGATCGCGCGCCAGCGGGTGGTCGCGATTGAGCTCTTCCATCACGTCCAGAAAGGCGTCGACGGCGCCGCCGCCCTGGCAGTGGGCCGTCAACTGCCAGCCTTTCTCGCGAGCCAGGCGATAGATCGCCAGCAGCTTTTCGGGCATCACGAACCGCAAGCCGCGATTGTCCGGATTGGTCATCCCGTAGAGCTGCTTGCCGAAGGCGCCGTAGGGTGTGCGCTGGTAAGCGGTGCCGATCGTCATGCCACCGTCCAGGGTCACCTTGTAAGCGCCGAACTTCAGCCAGCGGTCGCCGGAATCGGTCCGATAGTCGGCCGTGTTCAGCTTGCGCGCAATCTCTTCGAACGGCTCGGCGGCGCCGGGACGCCAGGTCATCACAACGCGCAGCGGCAGCCGCCCTTGTTGCTTAAGCTGGCGGTAGAGGGCGATCTGCTCGTCGTCGACGGCGCGATCCCCAACGCTGGTCAGGCCGGCGGCCACATAGCGGTGCAGCATCTGCTCGAGGGCTTGCAGCTTCTCGTCGGGCGTGAAGTTTTCGGCGTCCTTGAGTCCTTTCAGCAATCCGTTGGCATTCTTGAGGATGCCGTTGGGCTCGCCGTTTTCGTCTTTGACGATCTCGCCGTTGGGCGGATTGGGCGTGTCGCGCGTGATCCCCGAGATGCGCAGCGCGTAGGAATTGACGACGACGGTGTAGCTGGCGTCGAACAACACGGGGTGGTCGTTGACCGCGTCGAGCAGCTCGCGCGTCGGCATGCGCATCTCGGCCAGGCGCGTCGGGAAGGTGCGGGGAACGACGATCCACTGGCCTTTCGGCGTCTTCTTGGCCTGTTTGCGGATGTAGTTGCGGATGGCGTCGAACGAATCGAGCGGCGGCAGCGGCTCGCGGAATTCGCTCAGCCCCGCCCACAGCGCGTGGACATGGCTGTCGACCAGGCCCGGCAGCACGGTGCGGCCCTGCAGGTCGAGCATCGGCGTCGAGGGACTGCCGTACTTCTCGAGAACCGCGTCGTTGGTGCCGACGGCGACGATTCGCCCACCTTGGATCGCCAGCGCCTCGTAGATCGAAACCAGCGGGTCCATGCTGATGATCTTGCCGTGGTGCAGGATGAGGTCGGCATCGGCAAGACCCAGCAAGGGCAGCGCCAGGAGGCTGACGCATAACGCGAGCGTGCGGAACATGGCACTTGCGATTGTAGTACTCCCGGCGGGGGCGTGTTTTCGGGAACGGACGGGAACATCCGTCGGTAGGGCCGCAGCATTTGGGAACCAGGAACGGCTCTGGTCCCGAAAGGGGACCCATTGCTTGCCTGCAAGCGCCAGGACCGGCGGTTCCACCGGATAGCTCTGGTATGATCTTCGCCATGCCTGCGGCCCTGATGGAGGATCTGCGCGCCAAGGCGGCGCGCTATTTCGCCCCCTGGGAGACTGCCGAGCTGCCCTCCGCGCCGCTGTTTGGCCTGCGCTATTGGACGGCGCTGATCGGCCCCGGACTGCTGCTGGCGGGCAGCAATATCGGCGGCGGCGAATGGCTTTTCGGCCCCATCGTCACCGCCCGTTACGGGGGCCAGTTGATGTGGCTGGCCGGCGTGAGCATCGGCCTGCAGGTGTTCTACAACCTGTGCGTGATGCGCTACACGCTGTTCACGGGCGAGCCCATATTCGTCGGCTTCTTTCGGACGCCGCCCGGGCCGAAGTTCTGGCTGCCTATCTATCTCTGCATCGACCTGGGCGGTATCTGGCCCTACCTGGCGGCCAACGCGGCGGTGCCGCTGGCTGCGGTGATTCTGGGACGGCTCCCCAGCGCCGGCGACGATGCGCTGGTCCGCACCCTCAGCTACTTCATCTTCCTCAGCGCCTTCGTGCCGTTGATTTTCGGCGGCAAGATCTACAACGCCGTCGAAAAAGTGCTGGTCACCAAGATCGTTCTCGTGCTCGGCTACCTGCTGTTTGTGTGCGTGTTCATGGTGAGCTGGCAGACTTGGGTCGAGGTCTTCAGCGGATTCCTGCGCTTCGGTTCGCTGCCGCAAGGCGAGGTCGACTGGGCGACGCTGGCGGCATTTGCAGCCATCGCCGGGGCGGGCGGACTGGCGAACATGAACTTTTCCAACTACACGCGCGATAAGGGTTGGGGCATGGGCTCGCAGGTCGGCGCCATCCCCAGCATGGTGGGCGGCAAGAAGGTCCGGCTGTCGCACGTCGGAAAGATCTTCGTGCTCGACGCCGATAGCCTGGTCCGCTGGAAAGGCTGGCTGCGGCACATTCTGCGCGACCAGACCGCGGTTTGGGCGGTCGGCTGCGTGTTGGGCATGGCTCTGCCCTCGATGCTTTCGCTGGAATTCATCCGCGGCGCCCACGTGGAGGGCCACGCGGCCGCGGCCATGACGGCCCAAGGCATGGCGGCGCGCTACGGCCAGGGGTTCTGGTATTCGACGCTGTTGTGCGGTTTCATTGTGCTGGCGCCGCCCATGGTGTCCGATATCGACGGCATCGTCCGCCGCTGGACCGACGTGATCTGGACCGGCAGCCGCCGCGTGCATCACCTCGAGGGGCACAGCGTCAAATACATCTACTACTCGATGCTACTGCTGTATTGCATCTGGGGTCTGATCGCACTCCACCTGACGCCGAACCCACTGGTGCTGGCCATCGTGACGGCCACATTGCGCAACATCGGCCTGGGCGCGACCTCGCTCCACACGCTCTACGTGAACCGCAATTTTCTGCCTCCGGAGTTGCGCCCGCCGTGGCACATGCAACTGGGGCTGATCGCTTGCTTCGTCTTCTTCCTGGGAATTTCGATCATCGCCTTCCACCAGCAGTGGGTGCGGCTGATGGGCGCCTAGCCGAGCTGGGGGATCGCCGGCGCGTTGGCGAGGGGGTTAGGGGACCCAGGCGCCCCATTTGTTCGACAGCCGGAAGTCTTTGTCCTGACGGTCCTGGTCGAGGAGTTTGCGCAGCAATTCCCCGTTGAGGTCGGCGATGGTCGAGGCGCGTTCGTGGTTCCAGTCGTCCAAGGCGTCCTTGCGCGAGTCTTCGATGCGGCGGGCGACCAGGTTCCGGGCGTTGCCGCCGAGCTCGACAAGATGTTTTTCGGGGATGGCCTTCTTCTGGTTTTCTTTGACGACAATGGCCTGGCCGTTCCGGACCGCAAAGATCGGCTGCCCCTCCGAAGGCATATCCACTCGGTAGAGGCCTTTCTTGACCAGCCGCAACTCCACGTTGCCGACCAGCACGGAGACGGGGTTTTGATCGGTGAGACCGTTGGCGTCGATCACAGCCGACCCGGCTCCCAGGCGCACTTGCGGCGAGGCCAGGTCGGTCGAAACCATCTCGGCTTCGGACTCGAACCCCAGACGCATGAAGATCTCGGGGCCCAACATGATCTCGGCATGGCCGTCCTCGGTTTGCAAATGCTGCCCCGGGACGAGATGTTTCAGGCGGCTCAGCTTGGCTTCGATGTGCTTCCCATCGAGCAGGACGCAGCCTTCGGTGTGGTTCAGCAAGCCGGCGCGGACGGAGATGATCGTCTGCGCCCGGACTTCGCCGCGCAGACAAAACGCGACGGTCACTGTCGCGGCGAGTCGCAGCAGGGCATGGGTTCGGGCAGGCATCGAACCGGCAGGCGGGCGGGGTCGAATGCCCCCGTCCCTAACCTCATTGTAGGGGCAACCATCCGGGGCGGCGAAAATCCAAAGCCGCCCGGTACGATTCCCGGTGCCCGCGGCGCGGGCCGGCGCGGCATCCCCCAGCGGCGGTCGTCGCGCGGCGGCTCGGTGGAAAGTCCCTTCCAGGGCTATAATCGGTTGCATACCAGCCCGTTGCGTTCGCCGCCCGTTTCTCAAACAGCCGGAGACCATTCCCGGACTCAATCATCGCCGCTCGCATGTCCGATAGTCCCCAGAATGCGCCTCGCGTCTTGATCGTCGACGACGACGAGTTGATCGTGCAATCGCTGCGCAGCCTGTTTACGCTCGAGACCGACTACGAGATCTTTGAGTTCAACGAGCCGGAGAAGGCGCTGCAGCAGGTCGAGCGGCAGCCGATCGATCTGGTGATTTCCGACTTTCTGATGCCGCGTATGAACGGCGTCGATTTTCTCAAGAGGGTTCGCGATCTGCAGCCGGACGCGCCGCGCATTCTGCTCACCGGCTTCGCCGACAAAGAAAACGCCATCCGGGCCATCAACGAGGTCGGCCTTTACCACTACCTCGAAAAGCCCTGGAGCAACGAAGATCTGCTGTTGCTGGTGCGCAACGCGCTGCAGCAGAAGAGCCTGCGCGTGCAGCTTTCGCGCAAAGTCAACGAGTTCGAGCGCCTGATGCATGAGCACAGCGAGCTCAGCAGCCGGCACCGCTCGATCGAGCGCGACCTGGAGATGGCGGCTCGCGTTCAAAAGAGCCTGTTGCCGGCGTGCATGCCCGAAACCGGCGGCTTTCGCCTCACCGGCTTCTACGAACCGTCGGCTGCGCTCGGCGGCGATTACTACGATACCTTTGAAAAGCCGAACGAGCTGGTGATTCTGGTGGCCGACGTGAGCGGCCACGGGGTGCAGGCGGCGCTCAGCTCGATGCTGCTCAAGGCCTTCTTTCAAGAGGCGGCGGCGCGCGCCGACGGCCCGGTGCGTCTGCTGGAGGATCTGAATCTGCGGCTGGCGCGGTTCCTGCCTTCCACGATGTACGCTTGCGCGGTTTCGGTGTGGATCACGCCCGGCCAGGCGCGAGTGCGTCTGGCCAACGCCGGCATGCCTCACCCGATCGTTTTGCGGGCGGCGTCGGAGCGCGTCGATGAGCTGGCAATGTCGGGCGTGCCGCTGGCGCTGCTGCCCGACGTCATGGCCGACGCTTACGACTACCGCGAGCTCGAGTTGCAATCCGGAGATGTGATGCTGTTGACGTCGGACGGGTTGGGCGATATCCGCGGCCCGCAAGACCGCTTTTTCCACGACGGGCCGCTGCGCCGCGCCTTGAGTGAGCTGCGGGGCAAGCCAGGCGCCGCGGTGATCGAAGGGCTGATGCAGTGCGCGGCATCGTTCCAGGCCGGCGTGGCGAGCCCGGATGACGTCTGCATCGTCTCGCTGACCAAGACGTGATCCGGGGCGAGCGGGCCGGCTCCAACCAGACCCGAATCGCCCTCACAAGCTCATTCCCCGGCGCTCGCTCGATGCCGCGTGGCTTGCGCCTGCCCGCCATACCGGGCATGATGATTATCTCCGGGCAACATCGCGAAAGCGCGGTGGACACTTGTCCCGCAGAGGCCCGCCCTTGACCGAAACGCCACGAAACCTTCCCCGCCGCGGCCCGCCGGACGACGATCCGCCACCCATTCTGGGCTCCTGGCGCAGCTTCTACATCGCGGTTCTGCTGCATCTGGCGTTCTGGATCGTTGTGTTCTACGTCTTCACGGTGGAGTTTGACCTGCCGCGATGAGAACCCTCGACTGGCTGGTGCTGCTCGTCTCGCTGGTTGGCATTGCCGGCTACGGGCTTTACAAGGCCCGCGGCCGCGCCACCATGCAGTCGTACCTGCTGGCCGGCAAGACCATGAGCTGGTGGGTGATCGGCCTGTCGATCATGGC
The DNA here is from genome assembly GCA_963824095.1 of Terriglobia bacterium. Lineage (GTDB taxonomy): Bacteria > Acidobacteriota > Terriglobia > Bryobacterales > UBA6623 > JBBDWJ01. The sequence goes on from CAWGNS010000008.1 coordinate 1,890,804, forward strand.
GACCCAGGCCAGCGCAATTACCTTCATCGGCACCACCGGGCAAGGCTACACCGACGGTATCCGCTTCGTGCAGTACTATTTCGGACTGCCGATCGCGCTCGTCGTCATCTCGGCGGTCGCGGTACCGTTGTTTCATCGCTCGGGCGTCTACACCGCCTACGAATACCTCGAGCGGCGGTTCGACCCCAAGACGCGGACGCTCACCAGCATCGTGTTCTTGATCGAGCGCGGCTTGGGCGTGGGCCTGGCGTTGTATGCGCCCGCCGTGGTGCTGTCGGTCATTCTGGGCTGGCCCGAATCGGTCACGGTATGGGCCATGGGCGCGCTGGTAATCCTCTACACCGTGATCGGCGGCATCAAGGCGGTGATGTGGACCGACGCGCAGCAGATGTTCGTGATGTTCGCCGGCATCGTGGTGGCGTTCATCGCGGCCGGCTGGGGGCTGCCTTCGGGAGTCTCGTTCTCCGACGGGCTCTATCTGTCGGGCGTTGCCGGCAAGCTGCGCGCCGTCGATCTGTCGTTCGATTGGCAGAACCGCTACAACCTCTGGTCGGGGCTCATCGGCGGCTCGTTCCTGGCGCTGGCTTACTTCGGCACCGATCAATCCCAGGTGCAGCGCTACCTGACGGGCCGCTCGATCGCCCACATGCGCTTCAGCCTGCTGTTCAACAGCGTCGTGAAAGTCCCGCTGCAGTTCGTGATTCTGTTGACCGGGGCGATGGTTTTCTCGTTTTTCCTTTTCGTGAAGCCGCCGCTGCTGTTCAACAACGTCGACCGGCAGCAGATCGAGTCCGCGGGCGACCCGGCCTTCGCCGCCGTCACAGCGCGTTACGACGAGGCGTTCGCCGAGCGCCGCGAAGCCGCCCGTGGCCTGGCGGAGACCCACACCACCGCCGCCCAGCGGCGCTTTCGCGATGCCGACCAAACGGTGCAGCAGGCGCGCCGCGACGCCATCTCGCTGGTCGAGGCGCGCAAGGGCGAGACCTACAACGACACCAATTACATCTTTCTAACGTTCGTGATGCGGCACTTGCCGGTAGGCATCGTCGGCCTGATCATTGCGGCGGTGTTCGCCGCCGCCATGTCGACGATCTCGGCGGAGCTGAATTCGCTGGCCGCGGTCACGATCGTCGATCACTATCAGCGCTACCTCAACAAGGGGCGTTCCGACGCGCACTACGCCAGCGCGGCGCGCTGGGCGACGGCGTTCTGGGGCCTCTACGCCGCCACCTTCGCCAGTTTCGGCGGCCAGTTGGGCTCGCTGATCGAAGCCGTCAACATCGTTGGCTCGCTGTTTTACGGTTCGATGCTCGGTGTGTTCGTGCTGGCATTCGCCCCCTGGCGCTCGAACGGCCACGGCGCGTTCGCGGGCATGCTGGCGGGCCTGGCCGCGGTCGCTTGGATCAGCCGGAACAGCGGCGTTTCCTTCCTGTGGCACAACGTCGTCGGCTGTATCGTGGCGGTGGTGGTGGGGTTGCTCGTGAGCCGCATGTTCCCGACGCCGCAGCGCGCCTAGGGAGCCATCGCGAGTCGACGTCCAACGCACCCCGGCCGAATCGCCCGTCCACTCCTACGCCCTCGGGCCACACCCATTCGGGCTGCGCGGTGGCGTCAGCGATAGCCTGGAGTTGTTCCATCCATAACGCGTTACGGATCGATGTGGGCCGCGCCATGGCCTTGAGCCGTCGGCTAGAACACGTCGACCTGAATACCGCCGCGAATCCAGCGGCCCGGCTCGGGGAGCCCCTGAAACGCCTCAGTGTAGCTGTTGAGCAGGTTGGTGGCCTGCAGGAACGGCCGCCAGCGGCCAGCGCCGTAAAACAGCGAAGTGTCCCAGAGCGCCTTAGTCTGCTGCCACTCGCGGTTGAACACGCCGAGGCGCATCTTCACGTAGAAGCCCCCCGGCAACGGACCGCGGTAGATGGCGCTCAACTGCTGCAGGGGAAAGGTGAACACGTAGCGCGAGACGGCGTCTTGGGGCAGCAGGCGCGAGGCGCGGATGACCGTGAAGTTCGCCCCGATCTCCGCGCTGCTCTGCAAGCGCTGGCGGACCTCGATCTCGCCGCCGTGAAAATGCAACTCCTGAAAATTGCGGGACTGGAAGATCTGCGAGCCGGCGTCGCGCACCCAGTCGATGGTGCCCTCCTCGCGGCGCTCAAACCAGGTGGCGGAAACGTGTGTACCGCCGCTGGAATACCAATCCGCGCCGCCCTCGTAGTTCCAGGCGGACTCGGGCACCAAACCCGGGTTGCCGATGTTGAACGGGTCGTGGTGATACAGATCCGTGTAGGTCGGCATGCGGAAGGCGTGGCCGATCTGGCCGCGAATCTTGAATCCGCCCCCGAGCCAGTAGCCCGCCGCCAGGCTGGGGCTGGTTTCGCCGCGCCACTTCCGCCAGACCTCTTCCCGAATGCCGAGGGAAAGATTGAGCCGTTCGGTCGGGCGCAGGTTCAGCACGAAAAAGGTGGCCGCCCGTTCGCGGCTGCGCTGGCCGATGACGTTGCTGTCGATGGCCTCGGAGAGAAATGACGCGCCTCCGGTCCAGCGGGCCCAGTCGTTGATCGCGCCGTTCAACGCATAGTTCGCCTGATAGGTATCGACGTGATGAAAGTTCTGCGACACCTCCGGCTGGTAGCGGTAGAGGATGAAGTGATCCTTGTGCCGCCGGAAGGCGAAGCTGAAACGATGCTGCAGTCCGTCGGGGTTGCGCCCGATGGTCTGGCTGGCCGAGAAAAACTTGGTGCCGGTCTGTTCCCACGAATCGCACGCGCAATAATAGCCGTCGGCGCCGAAAGGCCGGTCGTTGTAGGCGAACATCAGCGTCGTCGAACCGAACGAGTGGTCGAGGAACGACTCGCTGCTGACGGCGATGTTGCGGAAGTCGCGGCCGGGCTGGAAACCGGTCGAGAAATCGCGGGCAACGGAGGTCTGCTGACTCCAGCGCCCCAGCCGGAAGCCGCTGGTGGCCGAATAGCGGTTCCAGCCGTACTCTCCGACACCGCCCATCAGGCGCAGCTCGGCGGCCTCGGGTTTGTGGGTCACGAAGTTGATCGTGCCGCCCACCGCGTCCGACCCGTAGAGCGTCGCACCGCTGCCGTGCAGCACCTCCACCTGGGAGACGGACTCGAACGGCAGCGGCAGATCCAGGCTGTGGTGGCCGGTTTGCGCGTCGTTCATGCGCACGCCGTTCACCAGCACCAGCACCTGGTCGAAGCTCGATCCGCGAATGGAGAGATCGGCCTGCGTGCCGTCTTGCCCGCGAGCGCGGATATCTACCGAGGAATCCTGCTTGAGAACGTCGGCGAACGACCAGGCGGGGACATCGGGATCTTTGACCGGCAACACCTCCAGGCTGCGATCGACCTCCGAGAGTTCACGCGGTTCGGTGGTGCCGGTGACGACAATCGGCGTTTCGATCCGCGTGCGGAGGTTGAGCCGCAGCACCGCCTCGCCCGCTGCCGGCACGTCAAAGGTCTTCCGCTCGAAATGCGTGGTGAGCACGACCGCCTGATGGGAACCGGGGTCGAGTCCGCAAGCTTGCGCAGCTCCCTCCAGGTCGGACACCAGTTCGCGGCCCTCCAGCAGAATGCGCGCCCCGCTGACCGCCAATCCGTCGGGATCGCGAACCTTGAGGTTCAGGCACTGGGCTCCGGCGGACGGCACGGCCGCCAACCCCAACACGGAAAGCGCCGCCAGCGTCCTGGCCAGGGCGGTGGAGTGGTGAAGAGCCCACGCGAGGACGCCGCGCATTCCCGGCGGATTCCGCCGCGGCAACTCGCGCATCGACGCAGGAGACCCTTCCCCATCACTTGAGAGGTCCAACAAACTCATATCCTCGCTCAGCGATTTCAGGAAGGAGTGACTAACCCTCGATTCTAACGAAACTCGGGCACGTGAACCCGCGGCCGACGCGGGCCGGGATTCGGCGGAGCCCTGGGCAGGCCGGAGCCGTGCCCCAGCGGGGAACCGGCCCACGAGGCGCCAAACGCGGCGGCCGGGCGGTCCACGATATACTTTTGGGCGGCTTCAAGGAGCAGCTATGGCGCAACTCTACGCTGGCACTTCCGGCTTCGCTTACCCGCAGTGGAAGCCGCAGTTTTACCCTGAGAAACTGCCGCAGAAGAAGTTCCTGGAGCACTACGCCACGCGCTTGAACGCGGTCGAGATCAACTACACGTTTCGCCGGACCCCCTCCGCCACGACGCTCGAAAGCTGGGTGCAAGCGACGCCCGAGGGCTTCTCGTTCTCGATCAAGGCCCACCAGCGGATTACCCACATTGCGCGCCTCAAGGAGGCTCGCGAGCCCACCGAATTCTTTCTGCACTCCATCGAGCCGTTGCGCGCGTCGAACCGGCTGGGCGTAGTGTTGTTTCAGCTTCCTCCCTACCTGCGCTGCGACGTTGCCTTGCTGACGGACTTCCTTGCCGTACTACCCCAAGGTCTTCGCTACGCCTTCGAATTTCGTCACGCCTCGTGGCAAAGCGACGCGGTGTATGCCGAGCTGGAAAAACGTAACGTTTGTTACTGCCTGGCCGAGTCGGAAACGCTCGATCCCCCGGACGTGATCACCGCCGATTTCGTCTATTTTCGCCTGCGCAAGGCCGAGTACAGCGCCGAAGATCGGGAAGCCATCCGGGCCAGGACCGCGGACCTGCTGGCGGGCGGGAAGTCCGTGTTCCTGTTCTTCAAGCACGAAGATACGCCCGAGGGGGCGCTGTACGCGGAGGAGATTCTGCGGGAGGTTGGCTAGCGGGCTGTGCGGCAATGATGCCGCGAGATTCGAGCCGAAGCCGGCGCGCTACGAAGAGGATGCGCGGCGCCTTCTGGGCGACTCTTCTTTGTCTTTGTCGCGGACCGGCGCGCTTCGCGAAATCGGGATCAGCGAGGTGGAGAAGGTGTCGGGCGGCTCGCTGGGCAACTTGCCCATGGCCTCGGTCACGTAAGACACGAAGTCCTGCATCTGCCGCTGCATCTCCTCCATCTTGGTGCGCATATTGAGGATGATCTCGACGCCGGCCAGGTTGACGCCCAGATCGCGCGTGAGCGAGAGGATCACTTCGAGCTGCTCGATGTCGGTGTCGGTGTAGAGGCGCGTATTGCCGTCGGTGCGGGAGGGCTTGAGCAACCCTTCCCGCTCGTAGAGGCGCAGCGTTTGCGGATGGATGCCGAACTGGTCGGCGACCACCGAGATCGTGTACGTTCCGCGAGTTCGTTTGCGGCGCGCCATCTCAGATCTTGTCCCACAGTCCCGCGCGCGGATCTTCGAGGTTCAGCTCGCCGAATTTCCGCAGCAGATCTTTCGAAGACTCGTCGGGAACCGGCGGGACCACGATTTTCACTTCCACGTATTGGTCGCCGCGCCGATTGGTGCGGTGGTTCAACACACCTTTTTCCCGCAGCCGGAAGGTCTTGCCCGAACTGGTGGCGGGCGGGATCTTTAACAAGGCCTTGCCGTCGATGGTGGGAACCTCGATTTTGGACCCCAACACCGCCTCTCCGATGCTGATGGGCACCGAGACGTAGATGTCGTCCGCCTTGCGCTCAAACAAGGGGTGCGAGCCGACCCGCGTGACGATGTAGAGATCCCCGGCGGGTTGGCCCTGGCGGCCGGCGTTGCCCTTTTTGGGGACCCGCAGCCGCGAGCCGTTTTGCGCGCCCGGCGGGATACGTACTTCGACCGTCTCGTTGCGGCCGACGCGCCCCTCGCCGTTACACACCGGACACGTGCTGCGAACCTGGCCCCGCCCCTGGCAGCGTGGGCAGGTCAGGTTGAAGCGCATGTTGCCGACGGTCTGGTTGACCTGGCCGCTGCCGTTGCACTCGGTGCAGACGAACGAGCCACTGCTGGTCGCCCCGGCGCCGCCGCACTGCGCGCACCGCTCGTGACGGAACACTTGCAGTCGAACGGTGGTGCCCCGGATGGCGTCCCAGAAACCGATATCGACGGAATATTCGAGGTCCTCACCCGGCTCGGCGGCGGGTGGTTTGGCGGCGCCGCGGCCGCCGCCCTGCCGGAAGAACTGCGAGAAGACATCGCCGAAGCCGCCCCACGAGCCGCTGCGCCCGTGCGCGGCTCCTCCCGGCCCCGACGCCTCGGAAAAGTCGAAGCCGCTGAAGCCGAAGTCGGAAGCCTTTCCGCCCTGGGCGCCCGCGCCCGGATAGGCGCCGGCATCCGAGTAGAACCCGAACTGGTCGTACATCTGGCGCTTTTTCTTGTCGCTGAGGATGTCGTTGGCTTCCTGAATATCTTTGAAGCGTTCCTCGGCGGACTTGTCGCCCGGGTTGACGTCGGGATGGTACTTGCGTGCCAGACGGCGGTACGCCTTCTTGACGTCCTCCGCCGAAGCGTCCCGGCTGATGCCGAGGACCTTGTAGTAGTCTTTGTGTTCTGTTGCAGGCACCTTGAACCCAGCCGTCCCACCTAGCCGTCTCAGAACCGGGAGTCCGGCGCGCGCGATCTCCATCCTAGCGGAGGAAATCCGATTCCCGCCGAACTCGCCGGGCGGAAGGCTCCACCCCGCGGCGGAACCTTCGAGAAACACCCTGTGCTGCGCGACGCCACCACTCAGAGCCGCAGTCGTTAGCCCGCGCTGAGTGCTTGGCGCCGCCGCCATCAACAAACGCTCGCCACAAAAGCCGGCAGCTCAGCCCAAGCTGACGCTTGTGGCTCTGAATAGCAAGCGCCGGCCGTTAGCCGTTAGCCCTTGGACTTGTCGTCCACGTCCACAAACTCGGCGTCGACGACATCTTCCTTCTTCTCGCCGCCAGCCTCGCCGGTTGGGCCGCTGCCATCGGCCGAAGCACCGGCCTCGGGGCCGCCGGCGGGCTGTTCGCTCGAAGCCGACTGATACATCGCCTCGGCCAGCTTGTGGCTAGCCTGCGTCAAAGCCTCCAGGGCCTGATTAACGACCGCCGGATCTTCCGACTGCATCGCCTTCTTGGTCTCCTCGAGGGCCTCCTCGATCCGTTTCGCGTCGGCATCGCCAATCTTGGTGCGATGCTCGCGCAAGGTCTTTTCGGTGTTGTAGACCATCGAATCGGCGCGGTTGCGCGCTTCGACCAGGTCACGCCGGCGTTGGTCGTCGGCGCCGTGCGACTCGGCGTCCTTGGCCATCTTCTCGACTTCGTCCTTGGACAAACCCGAGGAGCTGGTGATGGTGATCTTCTGCTCCTTGCCGGTGGCCTTGTCCTTGGCCGCGACGTTCAAAATGCCGTTGGCGTCGATGTCGAAGGTGACCTCGATCTGCGGCATGCCGCGCGGCGCTGGCGGCAGCCCGATCAACTGGAACACGCCCAGCAGACGGTTGTCGCCCGCCATGGCTCGCTCGCCCTGGTAGACCTTGATCTCCACCGAGGTCTGGCTGTCGGCCGCGGTCGAGAAGACCTCGCTCTTGCGGGTCGGGATGGTCGTGTTGCGATCGATCAGCTTGGTGAACACGCCACCCAGCGTCTCGATGCCCAGCGACAGCGGCGTCACGTCGAGCAGCAGAACGTCTTTGACCTCGCCGCCGAGCACGCCGCCTTGCACCGCCGCGCCAACCGCCACGACCTCGTCGGGATTGACGCCCTTGTGGGGATCCCGGCCGAACAGCTCGCGGACCAGTTGGTTGACCTTGGGGATACGCGTCGAGCCGCCGACCAATACAACCTCGTCGATGTCGCTCGGCTTCATCCCGGCGTCTTCCAGCGCTTTCTTGCACGGCCCCATCGTCTTTTCGAGCAGGGGCTTCATCATCTCTTCCAGGCGCGCCCGCGTGAGCTTCAACTGCAGGTGCTTGGGCCCGCTGGCGTCGGCGGTGATGAAGGGCAGGTTGATGTCAGTCTCGAGCAGCGTCGAGAGGTCCATCTTGGCCTTCTCAGCAGCCTCTTTGAGCCGCTGCAGCGCCATTTTGTCGTTGGTGAGATCGATGCCCTGTTCCTTCTTGAACTGCTCGATGATCCACTCGATCACCACCTGGTCGATGTTGTCGCCGCCCAGGTGCGTGTCGCCGTTGGTCGCTTTGACCTCGACGACGCCTTCGCCGACCTCCAGGATCGAGATATCGAACGTACCGCCGCCGAAGTCATAGACGGCGATGGTCTCGTTGGATTTCTTGTCGAGCCCGTAGGCCAGCGCGGCCGCCGTCGGCTCGTTGATGATCCGCAGCACTTCGAGCCCCGCGATCTTGCCGGCGTCCTTGGTGGCTTGGCGCTGGGAGTCGTTGAAGTAGGCCGGCACCGTAATAACGGCCTGCGTCACCTTCTCTCCCAGGTACGATTCGGCGGCCTCTTTCAGCTTCCCCAGGATCATTGCCGACACTTCCTGCGGCGAGTACTCCTTGCCGCCGGCTTCGACCTTCACCAGGTCGCCGGTGGAAATGATCTTGTAAGGAACGAGCCTGGTCTCCTCAGACACCTCCTGGGAACGCCGGCCCATGAAGCGCTTGATGGAAAAGACGGTGTTTTCGGGATTCGTCACCGCCTGGCGCTTGGCGGATGCTCCTACCAGGCGCTCACTGGTCTTGGTGAAGCCCACCACCGACGGCGTCGTGCGCCCTCCTTCCTGGTTGGCTATGACCGTGGGCTGGCCCGCCTGCATCACGGCCACGACGGAGTTGGTGGTCCCCAGGTCAATTCCGATAATCTTTCCCATAAGATGTCAATCCCTCCTTGTTGCCCACACCCAGACCCACCTGGCCGCCGGTGCGGAAGCGTCAGGACCATCAGGGTCCCTTTAGCTCAAATTTAGTATGAAATTTTAGTGCCTCATTGTCAACCTATAGATGCGCTATGCTTCAGCTAGGTTGCAGGGGTTGCTCTTCCAATGGACTCCGGGCGCCGCCTCCGCCGGTTTCACGTGTTCGGGATTGACAGAAATTATGCATTCTTTTCAATGGGTTACGAAATCTTCCGGGCTTCCTTAGGCCGTTTCGGAGTGCGATCTGCGGCTAGCCCGAATGCGACGGTCGGCGAACGATTGGTAATGAAAATTACGTGCTTGGCAAGGATCACTGGGATCCGGTACAACGGTTGAGAAAGGTGCAGAAGGCAAGCAGAAGGCAAAGGGCAGGCAAGGACAAGGAACGGGTGAGAGGCTAGGCAAGTTGGCTGGCTGCTCACCGGGGACGCTCCTAGCGTGTCCGTACCTGGGCGACCAAGAGGGGGGAGCAATCGGGTGCGCGGCCCTGGGTTTCGTATGCACCTGTACTACATCACCGACGCCAAGCAACTTACGGGCCCCGTGCTGCGGAGCATCGAGCGCGCCCTGCGAGCCGGGGTTGACCTGGTGCAGATCCGCGAGAAGGGCTCAAGCGTCCGTGAGATTTTCGAACTGACCCGGAGCGCGGTGGAGTTGGCCCGTGGAACCAGCGCGAAGGTTCTGGTCAATTCGCGCGTCGACGTGGCCCTGGCCGCAGGCGCTCACGGCGTGCACCTGCCGTCGGATGCGGTGTCCCCGGTGGCGGTCCGCTCGGTCGCGCCGCGCGGGTTCGTGGTGGGCGTATCCTGCCACGTCGTGGGCGAGGTACGCCGGGCCGCGGCCGAAGGCGCGGACTTTGCCGTCTTTGGTCCCGTCTTCGAGACCGCTTCGAAACGCGCTTACGGTCCGCCGCAGGGCTTGCGGCAATTGGAGGAAGCCTGTGGCGCGGCGGACATTCCCGTCCTGGCCCTGGGGGGGGTCAACCTGGAGAACGCCGCAGAGTGTCTGGCGACGAGCGCCGCAGGAATTGCGGGAATTTCCTTGTTTCAGAGGGACGGGAATCTTAGTGCAGCGATAGCAACGTTGCGGAAGTTGGCGTCCCCCGCTCCGAAACCTCCCTCGCTCTAAGTTCTCCCCGGACGGAGGATCCGCGGGAGCAAACCTACTGGACGAGAACGGGGGCACCGGACCAAACAGTTTTCCCAACCAACCAGAGTGCCGATCCAGCGCCACCCCACCGTTCCCGCCGTCGCCCCGAACGACGGCAGGCCCCTTCTGCTGCCTGAGACCTAGTAAGTGATGCTCATCGCCACGCCGCCAAGATGGCCCGTGAAGAAAGTGATTCCGTTGTTGCCGTACTTTCGGAGCGAATCATTGCCCGTGATGTAGTTCCAGAAGGGCGATATGGTGACTTTGCTGCCGACCGGCAGGTCGAGCGATGCACCCAGGATGACGTCGGAAACGGTCGTCACGTCGATCCATTGCCCTTGGTTGATACCGAGCGACGCCGACAGGTTCAGCGCCATTCCTTTCGGCAGCGGGACGCCATGGCCGATACCGAAGTTGTAGTACATGCCATCGCCGTTGTGCATGTCGCCGTAGACGGCAACATGGGGCTGCAGAATCGTGTCGTACGACAGCGTCCCATAGATCTCGTTGGTGTAGCGCCCATCGTTCAAATTCGGGAAGGCGTAGTTGATCCAGCCGACGCTGGCGGAAAGTTTCTCGGTGATCGGGATGGCGTAGTCCACCGTGAAATCATGCTCGGTCCAGTGATTTCCGGCTATCCCGCTATCCCCGAAGCCGATGTCGGAAAACTGGCTCCACGAGGATATGGTCAGGTTCTTGTACCCGAAAGACAAACCCGGTTGGAAGGACGCGTTGTTGTTCAGGTTCTGGCCGCGCCAGATATATTTGTTCACGAATGTACTGCTGAACGACACGCTCCAAGGTTTCTCATCTTGCGCTGGCAGATTCACGGCGCCCAAACCCATAGCCAACATGGCTCCAGCGACAAAGCCTGCGATGCGTTTCATTGAATATCTCTCCTTCCGATCTCATATATCGACCGTCATGCCCATTTTGAGGCTGCAAAATCGCCGAGCCCTGCCGCTCGGACGAAGCGGAAAGCGGGCTTTTTGGGGTCGGCTACAGGGCCATCAGGCACGCATCGCGGAGCGCCTGCGCATTATCCATCGATTGGAAAGCAGTACGACTTGAACCTCCACTACACTCTATGGGAGCCTTCCCAAGGGGGCAAGAAGATAATTTTTATCGTGAGAATCCAAAATGCTTAGTTAAAAAACTATCGTGATTACAGATAGATAGAGCTTGCCGCCGGCTTCGTCGGACAACCAACGAACCAGCGGGGCAGGGAACGGCTGTGCCGTCAGGAGCCGGCAACGCGGCAAGGGAGGCGAGATTTTTTGTTCGAGAGCTGCCGGACCAACAACCGTCCAGCGCGGCCCGGCCGGGGCCGCCTCAGCGCGCTTGCAGGCGGCTGGAACGGGGACCGGTAAAGGCAACGATACTGCGGCGGTTCGTCACCCTCGGTAAGACACAGTCGAGGCCGGTGACCGGGCAATCCCGGTGAGCGTTGCAGCGCAAGCGGGTTGGCAGCACGGGCGCCACGGCCGGATCGCTTTGCCCCAGGGTGGAGAGGCGTTGTCCGGTATCGCCGACCCGCGTCCACTCGTCCAACAGGGCGAAATCGGAGCGATGCAGTTTCTCGATCGGTAGCGGTTCGGCGCTTTCGGCCCACCGCATCGCGCGCTCTGGCTTTAGCAGGTATCGCTGTTGCCCGGTGGAGACGCTGGCCTTGCCCCGGAACACTTCGATCGCCGGCGTGCTGTCGATACGATTCTTCAAGCGGTAGAGGCCATTCCCGTCGAAGCGAATCGCAGCGCCGGCTAGCTCGACTTCGACGGCGCCGCTATCCACCCTGCGCCGGACTTCCACCGTGCACGAACCCGACACCAGCCGGATGTGGGCGTTGGTGAGCTGCGCCGTCAGCATTTCGATCTCGGCACCGGTATCCAGGCGTACCAGCACGTCCGGCACGAGCATCAACTCCACGCGGCCTCGCTCGGCGTGAAGCCTCTGCCCTTCCCGGAGGTGAACGAAATGTGCGGGGTCGTAAAGGAGCGGCGCGTCGTTGATCAGGACGTGCCCCTCGGAGTAGAGCACGAGGCCCGCGACGGCTGAGATCACGGGCTGCGCCCCGGCGGGAACCAGCGCGCTGGCGAATAGCACTGCAAACAAGGCCGGCAGGCGCAGACTTGCCCGAGCGTGATTCATCATGATTCGAGCGGCAAACGGGGCCGCTGTCTTTCGCGTTTCCATTCTACTGCCACGGCGGCCCGAGTGCACACGAAATCTATATCTCCCCTCAGAATGGCGCCGTGCGAAGCTGTATTCGATATTTGGAAGGGAAGCTTGGCAGGGTTTGAAGAAGGACCGCCGCGCCCTTTTCCGCCGGGGCCGGGCGCGTCTAGCCTCGGGGCATTCTGGAGCAACTTGGCGGCAAATCCCGCCCACGGCCTGCCTTCGCGGCGAGCCTGCCCTATGGCACAATGGTGGTCCCTATGAAGCAGTTTTCGATTGCCGTGATTCCCGGCGATGGCATCGGCCAGGAAGTGATGCCCGAGGCGTTGAAGGTTCTCGACCACCTGGCGCCGCGCTACGACACGTCGCTGCGCTTCGAGCATCTGGATTGGGGAACGGGTCACTATTTCGCGCACGGCCGGATGATGCCGCCCGGCGCGCTCGACCGGCTGCGCGGCTTCGACGCCATTCTGCTGGGGGCGGTGGGCCACCCCGACGTTCCCGACCACACCACGCTCAACGGCCTGCTGCTGCCCATCCGCCGCACCTTCGATCAATACGCCTGCATTCGGCCCGCGAAGCTCTATCCCGGCGTATCGTCACCGCTCAAGGGAAAAGACCCGGGTTCGATCGATATGATCGTCGTCCGTGAGAACACCGAGGGCGAATACAGCCAGGTCGGAGGCCGCCTCTACGAACACAAACCCACCGAGGTGGCCATTCAGACCGCCGTCTTTACGCGCCACGGCGTCGAGCGCATCATTCGCTACGCCTTCGACCTCGCTCGCCGCCGCAATCGCAAGAAGCTTCTCACTTCGATCACCAAGTCGAACGCGCAGGGTTACAGCATGGTGTTGTGGGATCACACCTTTGCCGAGGTGGCGCGCGAGTATCCCGACATCGCAACCGAATCGCTGTTGGTGGACGCGGCGGCGATGAACTTCGTGCGCCGCCCCGAGAGCTTTGACGTGGTGGTCGCCTCGAACCTGTTCGGCGACATTCTCAGTGATATTTCGGCGATGGTGACCGGCAGCCTCGGCCTGGCGGCCAGCGCCAACCTCAACCCGTCGCGCGAGTTTCCCTCGATGTTCGAACCGACGCACGGCTCGGCTCCCGACATCGCGGGGCGCGGCATCGCCAATCCGCTGGCGATGATTTTGACGGCGGGCATGATGCTCGACTTCCTGGGTCTCGAACAAGCCGCGGAGGCACTCGAAAAAGCGGTGATGGCCGTGCTGAGCGAGGGCAAGACGCTGCCCGCCGACCTGGGGGGCAACGCCGCCACCGCGGCGATTGGCCAGGCGGTGATCGAGAGTCTTCCCTAAGACAGCGCCTATCGAGGGCGCTACCGGCCGCCGTGAGGTTGCAGCGGCGGGTTCGGTTGGCATGGGCGTCGCCAACGTCGAACAACTGAGTGAATCCACTTATGCTACGCCCCCCATCCGTCCGATAAGAGGGAAGAGGCCTGCGCCCGCCTTCCCATGCCCTCCGCTTCCCGCAGCACCGTCCTGGTGGTGGACGACGAGGAACCGATTCGGAAATATCTGGCCGAAGTGCTGGAGTTCGAAGGTTACGAGTGCATCTGTTTCAGCGGCAGCCTGGCGGCTTTGGCCTACCTGACGCGTGGGGTCCGCCCGCCGGATCTGATGCTGGCGGACATCGCGATGCCCGACCTGGGGGGGATCGAGTTGCTGCGCTCGGCCAAGTCGGTGCTGCCCAAAATGCCGGTTATTCTGGTTTCGGGGCTCTACGGGCTGGCTCTGGCTCTGGAGGCACTCGAGGCCGGCGCCGACGACTACCTGAAAAAGCCGGTCCGTCCCAGCGAACTGGCGACTTTGGTCGGGAAATACCTGCAGCCGGATTCGGACCAGCGCCGCGAAGAGCTGCAGGCTTCGATTCGGGAACTGCTGGCCGAACAGCCCAGCGATTTCGAGAACTCCGAGCAGATTCGCGATATCTTCCGCAAGCTGGGGTTCAAGCGCTACGAGACCTTCCAGCACTCCAAACGCGTGGCCAACTACGCCGCCTTGCTGGGGCAACGCTGCGGCCTGGCGAAGCAGGAACTCGACAGCCTGCGGCTGGGCGCGCTGCTGCACGACATCGGCAAGATCGGCGTGCCCAGCAACGTCCTCCAAAAGCCAGGGGACTTGAGTGCCGACGAGTGGCAGGTAATGCGCTCTCATCCCGCCATCGGCTATCGCCTGCTTTCGGCGTTTCCCGAGCTTCGCAAGGAAGCCGAGATCGTCTACAGCCACCACGAGGAATACGGCGGAACCGGCTATCCCCAGGGCCTCAAGGGAGAAGCGATCCCCTACTTGGCGCGGCTGTTCAGCATTGTGGACACGTTCGACGCGATTACCTCCGACCGTCCCTATCGGCTGGCGCAATCGATCGCGAAAGCCCGCGAGGAGATTGTCCGCATGACGAGAGCGCAGTTCGACCCCACCCTGGTGCGCGAATTTCTCGAGATTCCCAGCGAAGAGTTGGAAGAGGTTCGCCGCCGGTATCCGGACGCGACCGGCTCCGAAGAGTAGGGGTGTAGGTGCCTGGGCCGGCCAGAAGAGGTCCTTCAGGCAACAGCGAGGGGGACTTTAGTCCTCGCCTCTTGCCGTTTGCGTTGCCTTCCCCCGTACCAACGGGATTGTCTGCCTCACGTTCACGACAAACGCGCCGCCACCAACTCCGCCACGTCGAGCACGGCAATATCCTCGCGTTGGGCGTGTTGCGCGGCGTCTTTGAGCATGATCGGGCAGTAGGGGCAGGCGACAGCCAGGGTGGAGGCTCCGCTCGCTGCCGCTTCGGCGAAGCGGCGATGGTTGACGCGGCCGCCGGGAAGTTCGACCTTGTCGTCGGCGATGAACAGTTGCGCCCCGCCGGCTCCGCAGCAGAAGGTCCGCTTGCCGTGATGCTCCATCTCGACGAGCTCGGCGCCGATCTGGCGTAGGATCTGGCGCGGCTCGGCGGTGATCCCCCGGCCGCGCGCCAAGTAGCAGGGGTCGTGGTACGTAACTTTCTGCGGCTCGGTCCGCAACCGGAGCTTGGGAAGCAACTCCCCGAGAATCTCCGTATGGTGGCGGACCTCGACGCCCAGTTCTTCGAAGGCGGGGTTCTGGCGGTAGTCCACGTCGAACATCCGGGTGCAGTGCGGATCGCAGGTGAGCAGCTTGCGGACTTTCTTGCCGCCCAACGACTCGATCACCTGTTGCGAAAGCTCCATGTAGAGATACTCGTTGCCGGCGCGGCGGGCCGGCTCGCCGCAACAGGTCTCGCGCGCCAGCACGCCCCAGGAAACGCCCGCCGCGTCGAGAACCCTGCCCATCGCGCGGATCACGTCCTGGCCGTGCGGATCGTAGCTTCCGCCGCAGCCCATCCAAAGCAGCCATTGTTGCGAGCCGTCGAAGACGGGCCATTTTTCCGATTCGATCAGCTTGCGGCGCGTGTCGTGGGGCACGCCCCAGGGGTTGTGAGGAGACCGCTCCATGGTCGTGAACAGCGAGCTGAGCTTGTCGCTGTGCGTGCGGCCTTCGCTGACCAGCCCGCGCCGCATGTCGAGGATCTTGTAGCCGACGTGCTCGATGCCCACCGGGCAAACCTGCTCGCAGGCGCCGCACGAGAGGCACTGGTAGAGGTCCGGCTCGGCGATCCAGGCGCTGCCGGCGGCAACTTCGTTGGCCGTGCCGGCAAGCACTTCGCCGCCGGCAAGTTGGCCGCGCTGAAGCTGCAAGATGATCTCTTTGGGGTTCAAGGTTCCGCCGATGATATGGGCGGGGCAGGCTTCGCTGCAGCGGCCGCACTCGACACAGGAGTGGATGTCGAGCAGGTCTTTCTGGGACAAGTCGCCAAAGCGCAGCATCCCAAGGTCGTCGTCATCGTCTTCGCGCAGTGGCCGGACACTGCTGGTGGTCTCGGAACGGAACACGATCGCCACCGGCCCCAACACCAGATGCAAGTGCTTGGAGTTGGGGATGACCCACAACATGCCCAGGAAGGCCAGCGTGTGCAGCCACCAGTTGATGCGCCACGCCGCCGGGTCGGCAATGCCGCGCCACTCCGCCAGATAGGTGACCATCAGCGCCACGATCAGTGCGGCCACCACCGCGGAGGATATCGACAGCTTCCCCAGTGAGGGCGGCCGCAGCACAAAGCGCCGGAAAGCGAGTCCCCCGATGCCGACCAGCACCGCAACCGCCCACAGCGCGGCGAATGCGCCATACCAGCTTCGGTCGACGGGCCCGGGTTCGAGCCCGGTGACGGCGAGCGAGAGATGCTGGATACTGACCCACGCAAACGCGAAAAACCCCCACATTACCAACGCGTGCAGGAATCCGGCGACGGGCCGCTCGCGAATCACGCGCGTCTGCAGCATCACTTCGGCGAACGCCCCGGCAAGCCGGCGGCCCAGGTGGTCGGTGGGAAGCTTCGGGCGGGCCTGCGGCAGCGCGCGCAACCGGGTCCACAGGATTTTGAGGAAATACCCGAGGCTCGCGGCGCACAAGGCCAGAAAAACCAATCGCACAAACATCGGCAGAACTTTTCGGGAGGAAGCGGAAGAGCGGATTGCGATCGATCTCACCCCGCCCAGGGCTCATTGTAGCGAGTCGGCGGCCACCGGCCGGTTGGCGCCACTGGCGGGCTTGCCCACAACGCCAGTGGCGGGTTTCCCCACATCGCCGCGCTGTTGAGCCTGAGATCCAAGCCCGGCGAATCCCTTGGGAGAAAGGCAGCCGTTGAACGCTGCTGTTTCCGTACTAGGTAGATCCTGGAATGCACTTTGGGGGAACTCCAGCGTACTTTGGCTGGGTGGAGTATGGGATACTGTTTGCGAGACCTTCCAGCGGATTCGGGCCGGGCACTGGTCGATAAGAGGCCTTTAAGGCACATTTTCCACCGCTCATGCCGCAACTCAAGCTAGAAGTGGACGGCATCCACCCGCTGCCCCCACTGATCCTTCACCCGTTCACCGAATCGGCGTCTACCGTCCGCATTTTGGAAAGCGCTCGCGCCTCTCTGTCGATGATCCGCGAAGGCGCCAACGAAAACGAAGATCTGGAACGGCAGTTACTCGATGGACGCTTCACCGAGTTTCGCATGCTGTTCTACGTCGGCAAAGACGTGATGCGTTGGCTCGACCAATGCGTGGACGCCTGCACCCGTTCCCCCGAGCTGGGTGAGCGCAGCCTCGGGGCGCAGAGCTTCGCGCACCTGCTGATTCAACAGACGCCGGCGGACGTCGCCGCCAAGTTGCGCAGTTGGGGCGTCGTCGAGTTCGCCCGCATTTTCTCGCGCTCCATCGGCATTCACACTCAGTTCAAGGAACCGCCGCCGCGCGAGATGCTGCAGGCCGATTACCTGCGGCAGTACTATCAGTTTGCCGATTACGCCTACACCTGCTGGCGCGACACCAAGAAGCACCCCGTTCTCAACCCGGCGCAGTTTCCCTTTACCCTCTACGCTTCGGGCGAATACACGAAAATCCTCGAAGAGCAGTGGAACGACGCCTGATTCGGGCGTTCGCGCGCAGCCTACAACCCCGCAACGCGCCGGCTCATGGGCCGTCCGTCCCAAAAGATCCCTTGGCCTGAGTAGTATCCCGGCGGGCGCGACGAAGCTGCGTCCACGGCCGTGGCGCGGCTCTGAGATCGTCTTAGTGTTTGTTCAGCACCAGGAAGCAGTAGATGAGCGGCAGGTAGAGGACCGAAGCTTGGAGTAGCTTGCGCGCCTGGACTCCGGTCTTACGGCGAGCGCACAGGACCCCGAAATAGAGGTAGAACAGGCTGGTGGCGAGGGCTCCGCAGAAGTACAGCCAGCCCGCCAGCCCCAGCCAGGTCGGAGCCAAGCTGATCGGCAGCAGCAGGGCGGCGTAGGCGACGATCTGTCGCCCCGTCGAAACGCCGTCGGGTTCGACGACAGGCAGCATCAGAATCCCGGCGCGGGCGTAGTCCTCGCGATACATCCAGGCGATGGCGTAGAAATGCGGAAATTGCCACAGGAACAGGATCGCGAACAGCACCCAACTTTCCCATCCCAGGCCGTTGCGGGCCGCCGCCCAGCCGATCAGCGGGGGCGCCGCGCCCGGAAATGCTCCGACAAATGTCGAAAGCCAGGTGCGGGATTTGAGCGGCGTATAGAGAAAAAGGTAGGACGCCAGCGTCAACAAGCCGATCAATGCGGTCAGCGTATTGACGTTGAGCAGCAGATAAAGCATTCCGGCCACCGAGATCGCCACCCCAAACCAGAGGGCGGGGATGGCGGCCAGCCGGCCGGCAGGCAGGGGTCGGTTTTCGGTTCGCCGCATCTTGCCGTCGGCCTCGCGCTCGAACCATTGGTTGAGCGCCCCCGAGCCGGCAGCCAATAGGCCGGTTCCCACCACCGTGTGCAGCAGCAGCCAATAGGCCAGGGGCCCGTCGGAGGCGAGGTAGAACGCCACCACGGTGGACATCAGAATCAGCCAGACGATGCTAGGTTTGGTGAGTTCGAGGTAATCCCCGATCGTGGTCACCAGCGGTCTGGCAACGGCAGTTTCAGCGGTAGAAGAACCCGGTCTCATGCAGCGGTGACCACCTTGCGGTCCACGAAATTGGGGGAAGGTGTGGAAAGCCCGGCCCAAGCCTCGAAACTCAGCACGACGCTGGCCGCCAGGATCAGGGCTCCCAGGGCAACATGCGCCACCGTCAAAGCCACCATCGGCAGCATGGGCTGAGGGTATTCGGCGGTCAGCAGACGGATCCAGTAGGCCGCCGAGCCCAGCACAAGCTGCAACATCACCAGGGCATTGAGGGTCAGCGCCCACCGAAACAGGCGGGCCTGGCCGGCAAAGGAGGATACCACACGCGCAATTATCCAGACTACCAGCACGGCGACGACGGCGGCGCCGGCCAGGTGAGGGACAATCCCAAAGCCTTTGTGGCGAAAAGCGGCGCCCATCATCAGCTGTGCAAAAATCGCCACGTTGGCGGCCAGACACAGCGTCCGCAGGCCCGGCGAGCCCTCATCGGCCACCGGCGGGCTGTCGGCGCCACGACGCCAGCCGGGCGAGGTCACCAGCGCCAGGCTCACCACAATCGAGAAAAACAGTTGCGCCAGGCAGGCGTGCCCCACCGAAACGGCGGTCGGCAGCAGAAAAATCACCGTGAGGCCGCCGAGCACGCCCTGGGCCACCACGGCCCCCAGGGCCGCCACGCCGAGCCGCTTCACCCAGCGACGCTCCTCGGCCCGCCACAGCCAGACTGCCAGTATGATCGTCAGGACACCGACAAAACTGGCGATCATGCGATGCCCGTGCTCGTAGAAAATGCCCCCGATCATCGGCGGCATGAGCTGGCCGTAGGACAAGGGCCAATCCGGAACGGAAAGGCCCGCATCGTTACTGGTGACCAGGGCGCCGGCGATGATCAGCAGGAAGGTTGAGGCTGCGGTGAACAGGGCAAAGCGATGCAGCCCGGTATGTGCCTGCTTCGCCATTCGTTAGCTCGTGAAATTAAAGTCGACCTCTTTGGATTCGGAGTTGCCGACGGTGACGCTCATTTCCTTGCTGCCCAGCGACTCGTGAATCGCCTCGATCGTATAGGTCCCCGGCGGCAGGCCCTTGATGGTGAAGCTGCCATCCTCGGCGCTGACCGCGAAGAAAGGATTGTCGACGACGCTGATGTAGGAGCGCATCCAGGGATGGATGTTGCACTTAACGGGAATCATCAGCTCCTGGCGCGGGAACTTGTTCTCCACCGGACCCGAGCCCGGCGGCTGCGACTTGTTCCATTCGCGGTTGGTCTTGGGCAGCGGGATGAACGTTGTGCGTGAACGGATCGTCGTTGGTGACCTCAAACGGCTGGTTGGTCTGCAGCGCCACCACGTGCGGTAGGTAGACGCAGCCCTTCTGTTCCAGCTTGGCCGGCTCGGTCGGTGGCTCGAAGTTCTTCCCTTCCAGTCCGCTTTTCACCCAAATGAAGACGTTGGCGAGCTTGCCGTCTTTCACCTCGACTACGTTCGGATAAACCGGACCACTGTGCTGCTTGAGGCAATCGGGCTCGGCGCTCATGTTGATCGGCGGTTCCTTGGGCACCGTGCCTTCGAAGGTCACTTTGCCCGTCACCGTCGCCGCGGTGGCCGGGTCCACCTTGAAATATTCTGCGGTTTTGGCGGGTGCTTCCTCTTGGGTCGCGCCGCTTTGCTCTCCACCGCCGCCGCAGCCCACGGCGAGGCCAAACGCGGCAACCACACCGAGAACCATTAACTTTCCAGAGGTCGTTTGTTGCAACATGTTTCTCCCTCGAATTTCCTGGTCAGGATACTCCTGAAACTCGTTCCAAAACCGTAAACCAATCATTGTACACTGGCGGCCCGCAGCCGCTGAACCTCGTCCGGCGTGATCTGGAACATATAGCGCACCAGCAGCCGGGCATGATCGCCGTTGTAAGAGTCGAATGTCGGCGGCAGGTTTCCGTTGAACACCCAGCGGTCGCCTTCCTGCCGGAACAAATCCGACGGCATCGCCGTGCCGGGGGCAATTTTAGACGGATCGAGCAGCCAGCGATAAGCCCAGTCGGACTTCAGCCTCTCGCTGGCCAGCAAAAAGTTGGGCGCGGTGGCGTTGCGATCGTGAGCCGGATCGCCGGTCATGTGGCACTTCAGGCAAGGCGCCGCGCGGCCCGTGAACAGCACCCGCGCCAGAGTCTGTTCCTGCGTCGTGAGCGGCTGGATGTCCTCGGGCATGAACGGATAGGGCTGCGATGAGCGCGCCATGAAGAAACGCATCAGCTTGCCGACCTGGCGTTCCGAAAAATAGAACGTGGGCATGTGAGCCTGCAAATAGCGCCGTACGCCGTTGCGGTTGGTGTCGGTGTCGCTCAGCGCCGGGTTGGTCAGGAAACGGACCAGAAAGTCCGGCTGCACCCGCGCTCCTTCGGTATAGAGCTGCGGCGGCAACTGCTCGACCCAGGCCGGGTCTTTATAGCGCGGCACCGTCATCAGCGAGGTGACGTCGCCGGGACGAATCTGGTGGCAGCCGTTGCAGTTATACCGGCGCACCAGCCACCAGCCCTGTTGAATGTCGGCGCGGGCGTCCTCGGGCTCGAAGCGGTAAGTGACCGGGAACTTGGTATCGACGGCGCCCAGCAGGAAGGTTGTCAGGGCGTTGATCTGCTCCTCGGAGAGCATGAAATTGGGCATCCGCAGTTGCTCGAGATGGTCCTTGAGCTTGCCCTGGTCGAACACGGCCGGATTCTGCAGCTTGTGCTCGAAGAACCCCTTGTGGTCGTACCAGCCTTCGAGCTCGGCTTTGTGGGTCAGCAGGGCGAAGTCGAGACGCTCGATGGGCTTGCTGCCCTCCAGGGTCAACTCCGTTCCGATGCGGCTCTCGTTCTCGAGGCCCTTGATTTCGTGACAGCCGAAGCAGCCGTAGTGGCGCACCAGAGTGAGCCCCTGCTTGGCCAGCTCCGGGTCGTCCATATAGTCGGCGGCGGCATACTGCGCGTCGGTCTTTTTGGTGATCAGGTAGCTGGCGACGTCGCGGGCGTCCTCAACGCTCAAGCGCAGGTTGGGCATGATCGGCGTCGGCCGGATCTCGTCGGCCGGGGCCGTCGGATCGGGCGTCAGCTCGCGCGGATTGTGGATCCAGCGCACCAGGAAGTTGTAGTTGGTCTTTTCGCCGACCCGCGTCAGGTTGGCGGCGAACGTGCCCCCCACCTTGTCGTCGCCCTCGCCCATCGAGTGGCAGCCCAGGCAGCCGCGCGTTTCGAACAACTCTTTGCCGTGCTCGGCGTTGCCCGCGGGCTGCTGTTGCAGCGTGCCGGGAATGCCCGACTGCCAGATGAAGGCCGCAATGGCCTTGATCTCGTCGTCTTCCAGGCGGAACACCGGCATCTTGGTCCCCGGGCGGAACTCGTGCGGATTATTGAGCCACACCGGGATCCATTCCTTGCGCAGCTTGACGCGCACTTCCTTCAGGCTGGGACCGAACTTTTTAACCTCGCGGGCCAGGCTTCTTTCCTCCAGGTGCAGCGCGTCATACTCGCCGTCGAGCTTGGCGTTGCGTAGCCGCAGCTCCTCGCCGCGCGCGTAGTAGCGCTGGGCCTGGTCGTTGTCGGAGGCGTTGTCGCCCATTTCGAGATTGCGGCGGCGCTCTTTGTCGTTGGCGGCTTGTTGGTCGCGGTTGAGCTTCATCTGCTGGCGTACGTCGGTCAGCTCCTCGGATTCCTTGTCGAAGCCCTCGAAGCGGTGGCAGCCCCAGCAGCCTTTGTTTAAAAACAGCTCGCGCCCCTCGTTGAGCGTCTTGGCGCCGTCGGTGACCACCTCGCGCGAGTGGCACTGCTGGCAGCCGGCCTCGTAGTTTTCCGGCTTGTAAAGCGGCCACAGCCAGAACTTGTAGTTGCCGTGCGCTTTGACCACGCTGCTCGTCGCGCGGCCGTTGCCGTTGTGGCACGAGGTGCAGCCAAACCGCTCGGGGTCGTGGGTCTTGAGCAGGTCGGGGTTGGGATGGGTGGCGAAGACCGCCTCGCCCAGGTCGGTCTTGCTGATCGTCACCGGCTCGCGGATACCCAGGTGGCACGATTCGCAGCGGTCCACCAGGTCGATATCGGCCAGGTGGATCTGCTTGATGTCGATGGGAAAGTTGCTCATCTTGGCGATCAGACCGTCGACCTGCGTCGCCGTGAGGCCGAAAAGGTTTTCCTGCAGATAGGCGTCGCGCTTTTGTTGGGCCGCGGTCACTGGCCCCGTCACCGCCACCTGCTTCCCCTGCAGGTCCGCGCGCAAGGCGCGCAGCCGGGCTCCCTCGGCGTCCAGTTGTTCGTAGTTCATCGAGACCTGCTCGGTATTCCCCGAGCCATCGACGACCGGCAGCGTGAGGTTCACCACCCTCGCTTTAACCTGGTTGATCCTCTCCTGGAGAGACTGCTTGGCCGACTCGCCCGAGGTCGTTTCGAGCTGATAAGTCAATGCATCGGCCTCGCTCTTGAGCACCTGGAAACTCGAGCGCACCGCGTCGATGCGGGGCAGCACACCGCGACCCATCTGCTGGCTCAGAGATTGAAAGTCCTCCTTCGCCTTGGCCTGGGCCTGCTCGAACCCCTGCTCGAGCTGCTGGTAGGCACTCGATTGCTTCACGTCGTTTTCGAGCTTGGTCTGATCCGGCTTGACCTTGCTTTTCAGGAACCCTGTGTAGGCAGCGATAAAACGCTGCTGATAGCCCTTCCACGGGCGCATCGTATAGAGCTCGTCGTAGATCGCCCAGACCAGCGTCACCATCAGGATCAGCGTCGAGATCAGCAGCGGCACGCTGAGCGAGCTATTGACTACAGGGTCGTCATTCGTTTCGTTCTTCGGCATCGAGTGCTCCACTCACCAGGCGGCAAGGCGCCCGGCCCGGCGGCCCGCCCTCACCAAGGCAGGCCACCGGACCGGGGTCGCTCAGATGTTGAACCAGGGCGTCACCCAGATGTATTTGATGCGGAACAAGAGCCTCGCCAGGATCTTCGCCGGCAGGCTGATCATGGTCACCAGCAGCACGACCATCGTGATGTATTGCATCAGCGACATGCGGTCGACGATCTTACGGGCGAACTCGTTGGCGGTCATCAGCTTGTGAACGGCAAAGCCCGTCACCGCCAGGAATCCCGCCGTGACCACCGCGCCGAAAATGGCCACCGGCCACGTGCCGGTGATGCCGAAGATCTCGTTGAGATCCCGGTTGACCTCGAAAATCAGCTTGTTGTGATCCCAGGTCTGGCCGGGCCAGAACCACATCCAGCCTGGGCCGCGGATCATCGTGCCGATCACGATCATCGTGCACCATAGAATGATGAACCCGAATACGAACGTCCAGATCGCGAACTTGCGCTGCTTATAGGTGTAATAGCCGTTGCCCAGCGGGTTCTCGTCGATGTAGGGAATGCACATCAGCCCGACGATGATCAGCGTCGGCATCACCACGCCGGCAATCCAGGGGTCGAAATAGACGAGCATCTCCTGCAGGCCGAGGAAATACCACGGCGCTTTGGCCGGATTCATCGTCAGGTTGGGGTTGGAGGGCTCCTCGAGCGGCGCGTTCAGCGTGATCGACCAGACCATTAACCCGGCGGTGACGATAATCGTCGCCAGCAATTCGATGCGCAGCAGATAGGGCCAGACGTGCACTTCCTTCAACCAGCCCTTCTGGTACGGCTGCACCTTGCGGTGGTGCGTCTTGGCCATCTGGGGATCTTGTTCGAGCTGCTCGATCAGGCGGTCGTTGGCGAACGCCTGCCGCAGCCCATACCAGGTGAAGAAGGGTATGCTGATCATCAGCATGATGATCGGCACGTTGTCGGGAACGGAGAGGATCGACCAAAGTTGATGCCAGTCCATAAGGCCTCCTGCCGGTTTCGAACGCAACTTTCCCCAGCGCCTGGTATCCCTAGATTTTCCTGGGTGGCTTGATCTCGCTCTCCAGTGCTACTGGAGCGGGCCCCGAGATACCGCCATCCTTTCGAACACGCCAGAAGTGCACGATCATGAACGTGGCCGCGAAGCCCGGAATGGCGATGCAGTGCCAGATGTAGGCGCGCAGCAGCGCGTTGGAGTCGACCAGCGAGCCGCCCAGCAGCGCAAAACGGACGTCGTTGTAAGCCGTCATGCCCATTTCGGGCCCGAACGGCCCCTCGTGCCCCAGCAGCGGCGTCGCGCGCGCCATGTTGGTGCCCACCGTGACCGCCCAGAAGCCCAGTTGATCGTCGGGCAACAGGTAGCCGGTGAACGAAAGCAACAGGGTCATTACCAGCAAAATCACGCCCACGCACCAGTTAAACTGCCGCGGTTTTTTGTAGGAGCCCGTCAAGAAAACGCGGAACATGTGCAACTGCACGGTCAGCACCATCAGGTGGGCCGCCCAGCGGTGCATGTTGCGCAGCAGCTTGCCAAACGGCACGTCGTGCTCGAGGTAAAGCACGTCGCGGAACGCCTGCACCTTGGTGGGGTGGTAGTAGAACATCAGCAGCACCCCCGTCCAGGTGAGCACCCAGAATATGTAGAACGTGATGCCGCCCATCCCCCAGGTGAAGTTATAGGCCACCGCGTCGCGGTTGATTTTGGCGGGATGTAGATGCAGGAAGACGTTGCTGAGAACGCCCAGCGTACGGCTGCGGGGCGTTTCGTCGTGCTTAACGCGGAAAATCGACTTGTAGAGATTGGTCTTGGTCGGCTGGCGCAGCGCTTCGAGGTCTTCGGTGGCCTTTTTCTTGATGGCCTCGGGATCGATCAAGCCCCGGAGGCGGCTGCCATTGCCTCCGTTTTTGCCGTTGGTGCTATCGCCACCCGGATCGGTGGAAACCCGGCTTTCGCCCTGATCTTCGGCCATCTCTGCCTCCTGTTAGACCGCCGCGGTCTGTCCAGAGGGTGCGTCCACTTGGCGCTGGCGTCCTCAAGGATACCGCCGCACGGCCTGCCCGCTATGACACTTCTGCCTCGTTCACGACTGCTCGCCCCGGCTCGTTCGCCCCGTTCCCCTGGACGGGGCCGCCGGCCCGGGAAAGGAATACCCCTAGACCGGGATGAACGCCCCGGGCTGGTTGAATTGACTCACTTTGCCCCGCTCTTCCTTGAACAGGACGCTGGTGTCGACCACAATCTGCCCCTCCGGATCCAACTCGACCTTGGCCCGGTCCATGGGGCGGGGCGCGGGGCCCTCGTAGTTGCGCCCTTCCGGATCGTAGCCGCTACCGTGGCAGGGGCACTTGAACTTGTGCTCGGCCTCTTTCCAGTCCGGCGTACATCCCAGGTGCGTGCAACGCGCATAAATCACGAAGATGCGATCGGGGTTGCGCACCACCCAGATGCGCTGCGCATTTTGGAAGCGCGTATCGACACCGAGGGAAAACGCCGAGGGAGGACCGATCTTGAAGACCGTCTTGGGCTCGAAGATGGTCCGCGGAAAGAAGAACCGCAGAAACATCAGGAAGTTTGTGGTGAGAAACCCGCCGATGGCAAAACCGACGAATCGCCGCCGGGGTTTCACCGCGTCTTTCGACGAGGGCTCGCCTAGAGTGGCCTGGATGCGGCCCCACAGCGAAGGCTTGAATTCCGAGGGACTTGCGGGGGCCTGTTCGGAGGCCGTACTACCCTCTTCCGTGGATCCGGCTTTGGACTCAGCCATTGGCTTCCCCTTCGTTGCAACCTTTAGTGCTTTGTTGGGCTTTTACGCAACCCTACATTGTAGTCAAGGGCAACCGGCTGTCAAGGTCCGTTTCAAAAAAAGACGAGATGGCAGTGAAATTGTTCCTTCGTCGAGATACCTATTACTGTTTCACAGGATGCCAGAACCCCTAGGTGTCCCCTGCGGCCGAGCGGGCAAGGAACTCCGCGGCGCGGCGCAGGTCTTCGGGCGTATCGATGCTCAGCCCGACGTGCTGGCCAGTCTCGATCGCCAGAATGCGATAGCCGTGCTCAAGGACCCGTAACTGCTCCAGGGCCTCGCCATGTTCCAGCGTTGTGGGGGCCAATTGGGCCAGGGTGAGCAGAAAATCCTTGCGGTAGGCGTAAAGCCCGATATGCTCGAAGGCCTGAAAGCGGTCGCGCCGGCGGGGATAGGGAATCGGCGCGCGGGAGAAATAGAGGGCAAAGCCGCTCTGGTCGACCACGACTTTGACGACGTTGGGGTCCAGGAAGGACGCCTCGTCGGGAATGGGGCGCATCAAGGTCGTCATCGAGACCTCGGGGCGCGCGGTGAACGGCTCAAGGGCCTGGTCGATCGCGGCGGGGGCGATGAACGGCTCGTCGCCCTGGATATTGACGACCACATCGCACTCGATTTTGGCTGCCGCCTCGGCGACGCGATCGGTGCCGGAGGGATGGTCGGGCGAGGTCATGACGGTCTTGCCGCCGGCCCGCTCGACCGCTTCGGCGATGCGTTGGTCGTCGGTGGCGACCCAGACATCGTCGAGCAAGGAAGCTTGGCTGGCGCGCCGGTAAACGTGCTCGATGACCGGGCGGCCGGCCAGCAGCGCTAGCGCTTTCCCTTCAAAGCGCGTCGAATGGTATCGCGCGGGAATGATTCCGACTGCTTTCACCCCGTCTCCAAAATGTGGGTAGTCCCGTTCCAGCTCGGTCTTCATGGCGACAGCACGCGTTCGCATGCGAAACACGGTGCGCCACTTCCGGCAGACTTTTTCCGCAGCTGGTGAGCCTGCGCTCAGCCGCTTGAGTGAACACGGTATACGCGGATCACATCGGCAGCCCCAAGCCAGTCAGCGCGGCCTTACGGCCGCGGCTCCAAGCGGCGGTTCGTGGCCTTGCGGCACGCGGGCCCGGGCGTCCCATCGCGTGCTACATTGAGCTTCCAAATGGCCTCCCATTCTCCCATGTCTTCTGAAAAATTTGAAACACTCCTGCGGCTGATGGAACGCTTGCGCGGCCCGGGCGGCTGCCCCTGGGATCGCGAGCAGACGTTCACCAGCCTGCGCCGCTATCTGATCGAGGAAACCTACGAGGTGCTTGAGGCGATCGAGCGCGGCGACTGGGGCCACCTGCCCGACGAGCTCGGCGATCTGCAGCTCCAGATCGTGTTTCAGGCCCAGATCGCGTCCGAGGAGGGGCACTTCGGCATAGAGGACGTGCTCGATAGGATCAACGACAAGCTGGTCCGCCGCCATCCGCACGTGTTCGGCTCGGAATCGCTCGGAACCGCCGGCGAGGTCGTCCACCGCTGGGAAGAGATCAAGCAGCAGGAGAAGCTCGCCGCCGCCGATGGGGACTCCGCCGGCCGGGAGGAAGCCCTGTTGGACGCGGTTCCCCAGGCGCAACCGGCGCTGGTCGAAGCCGAGCAGCTCTCCAAGCGCGCCGCGAAAGCGGGCTTCGATTGGGAGCGCCCCGAAGACATGCTCGAAAAGGTCCAGGAAGAGTCGCGCGAGCTGCTGCAGGCGCATGCGGCTCGCGACGCCGATCAGATGGAGGACGAGTTGGGGGACATGCTGTTCATGCTGGTCAATCTGGCGCGGCGTCTCAAGGTCAGTCCCGAGCTGGCGCTCAAGCGCGCCAACCGCAAATTCCGCTACCGCTTCGGACGGGTGGAAGAGGGCCTTCGCGAGCGCGGCAAGACGCCGGCGAGCTCCGATCTGGCCGAGATGGAAGAGCTGTGGCAGCAGGCCAAAAAGGACGCGTGAACCCGTAGGCGCCGCGTCGCCTTCGGAAGGTAGAGACAGGCGCTCTCGCCTGTCAGCCGCAGCGAAGCGGAGGCCTCTCCTGGTTCTGCATCTTGTCTGGGGACGCAGGCTTGCCTCGGCACACAAGCACGGCAGGACCGGGGCGTGCCGCCGCATGCGGCGTAGCTTCGCGCCGTGGCCGGCCTGGATGGGTACCCAGGCCAAGGGCCGCCTTCGGCGGCGACAGGCCAGAGCGCCTGTCTCTACACAGGACAGACGAGATTGTCTGTGCCCTTGACTCCGTTATGTAGGCTCCGAATCGGCGCGGCCCCCAACACGCTGCTCCCTTCCCTGGCCCCGGCTTTCGTATGATGAAGAATTCCCGCGGCAGTTCTGGTTCGCAACAAAGCTGGGCGACCGTCCCGGGCCGCGCGGCTAGAGTATCACCGCATTTCCATGGAAGTTTCGATTCGAGTTCTCCACGACATGAAGGATTTTGTCGACACCGCCGAGGTGCAGCGCGCGGTCTGGGGCTTTTCCGAAACCGACCTTGTTCCTCCCCGCCTGATGGCCGTTTCGACGCACATCGGAGGCCTGGTTCTGGGAGCCTACCAGGGCGACCGCATGATCGGCTTCAGCCTGGCTATTCCGGGCGTAAAGCCGGGCGGCACGCCCTATTGGCACAGTCACATGACCGGCATTCTGCCGGAATTTCAGAATCAGGGCATCGGCCGCACGATCAAGCTCCGGCAGCGCGACGAAGCTCGCCGCGCGGGAATCGGGCGGATCGAGTGGACCTTCGACCCGCTTGAGATCCGCAACGCGCATTTTAATATCGAGCGCCTCGGCGTGGTGGTTCGCCTGTTCGTGCCCAATCAGTACGGCATCACTTCCAGCCGGCTCCACGGCGGTTTGCCGACCGACCGTCTGGTGGCTGAGTGGTTCGTGGATAGCCCGCGGGTCCAGGCGATCGTCGACCGCGGCGAGACGGTGGAACACCGCTCGCAGGCCAGCATCGAAGTGCCGGCCGAGATCGACGCCTGGCGCCGCCAGGATGTGGAGAAAGCGCGCCAGGCCCAGCAACGCATCCGGGAACAGTTCCAGCAATTGCTGACCGGCGGCCCGGGCGTCGTCGGCTACCGCCGAACCGCCGCCGGGGGCATGTTCGAGGTCGGGCGTTTCGAGGACCAGCCGGACGCCATTTGCTGAGCAGCCGGTAGCACGGCCATCCGGGTGACCAGGTGCCTCTCCACCCAGTGGGAGGCCCGCCTCGACGCTGGGAAGCCGGCCGTGCCGCTTACCAAAAAACAATGAAAATCGACCGCATCACACTCCGCGAAATCCGCATGCCCCTGGTGCACTTCTTTGAGACCAGCTTCGGGCGCACCACCCACCGCCGGATTCTACTCGTCGAGGTGGAATCCAACGGCGCCAGAGGTTGGGGAGAAGTCACCGCCGGCGAGCTACCGTTCTACAACGAAGAATGGGTGGACGCCTCGTGGCTGCTGCTGCATGACATCATCGGCCCGCGGATGCTGGGCCGCGAGATCGGCTCCGCCTCCGGCGTCGCGCGCGCTCTGCCGGCGGTACGGGGCCACCGCATGACCGCCGGCGGCCTGGAGGCGGCGGTCTGGGATATGGAAGCGCGTGCGCTCAACCTGCCGCTGTGGAAACACATCGGAGGCAGCCGGGTGGACGTTGCGTGCGGCGTCTCGATCGGCATTCAGGATAGCGTCGACGAACTGCTCGGCCTGATCGAGCGCGAGCTGGCCGCCGGCTACCGCCGCATCAAGATCAAGATCAAGCCCGGCTGGGACGTCGATGTCGTGCGCCAGGTGCGCGAGAAGTTCCCTGAGGTGCCGTTGATGGTCGACGCCAACTCGGCCTACCTGCTCGCCGACGCCGAGCATCTGCGGCAGCTCGACGCCTTCAACCTGATGATGATCGAGCAGCCGCTGGCGCACGACGACATCATCGACCACGCCAAGCTGCAGGAAAAGCTCACCACGCCGATCTGCCTCGACGAGTGCATCCGCAGCGCGCGGCATGCCGAGCAAGCCATCGAGATGGGCGCCTGCCGCATTATCAACATCAAGCTCGGCCGTGTCGGGGGCTTTTCAGAGGCCTTGCTGGTACACAACGTGGCGCGCGCCAACGGCATCCCGGTGTGGTGCGGCGGCATGCTCGAGAGCGGCATCGGCCGCGCCCACAACATCGCCCTTTCCACGCTCGACAACTTCAAGCTGCCCGGCGACGTGTCGGCCAGCAAACGCTATTGGAAGCGGGACATCATCGAGCCGGCGGTCGAAGTGCTGCCCAGCGGCGTCATCGAACCGCGGGACAAGCCCGGTTTCGGGTATGACGTCGACCTCGACTTCCTCAAGAGCGTGACGCTGCGAGAGGAAACGCTGGGTTGACCGCCCCCGCTCTCAAGGGCCGAAGTTCGACCGCTCCGGCGGTCCCGATCGCGCCGGGGTCGGCGCAGCCGGCGCTGATCCCGCAAGACAATCCGCCGCCTACCCATCCCCGGCCGCGCCTGCTGTATCTGGCCGTCACGCTGATGGTGGTCACCTGGACGCTCAACCTGCCGGTGGGCAAGGTGGCGCTGCTCTCGTTTCCGCCCCTGATGCTGATCAGCATGCGGACGCTGCTGGCGGCGCTGTTCATCCTGCCGGTGTACTTCGCCGCCAACCCCAGCTCACTGCGTATCGACCTGAGCGACGTGCCCGGGCTGCTGCTGGTGTGCCTGTGCGGGCAAATCGGCAACCAGGTGCTGTTCATCATCGGCCTCAGCCACAACAGCGTGTCGCACACGGCGTTCATCTTTAGCCTGGTGCCGATTCTGGTGCTGCTGTTGGCGGCCTGGGTCGGCCAGGAACGCCTCACGCGCGGCAAGCTGCTGGGAATGCTGATTTCCGCCAGCGGCGTGGTGATGTTGAGTCTGGACAAGCCCACCCGCGGCGGCCCGACATTTTTCGGCGACGCGTTTTGCCTGGCCAGCGCCTGCCTGTTTGCGTTCTTCACGGTGATGAGCCGGCCCTACCGCTTGCGCTATGGCCCCGTCACGGTGAGCACGTTTTCTTACGTCTCGGGGGCTGTTGCGCTGCTGCCGGTGGTGCTGTATTTCCTGATGGCCCGCGATTTTCAGTTCGCCGACGTCACGCGATCGAGCTGGACGGCGCTGCTCTACATGGCGGTGTTTCCGGCCGTGATCGGCTACATCATCTACTACTACGCGCTGGGGTACATCGCCGCGTCGCGGCTGTCGGCGTTCAACTACCTGCAGCCTCCGCTGGCGACCGCGCTCGGCATCGCCTTTCTCGGCGAGCCGCTGACGTCGCTGTTGCTGCTGGGCGGCGGGCTGATTCTGGGGGGCGTCGCGGTCACCGAGCGAAGCTGACGGCGCGGTCCATTCCGACGCAGGACGCCGGCGCCGCGGTTCCGGCTCCCGATCTTTCCGCCGTGCCGTTCCGCTACGATAAGCCTTTTAGGATTAGGCGGCGTAGCAGCCCGAGGTCTCTTTCATGAGCAAGCTATCCCGAATCCCCGGCCGTTTGAGGCCGTTGCCGCGTCTGGTTCTCCTCGCCGCGGCGTTGTTGGCCTGCGCCTTCGCACAGAGCGATCCGCGCGTCGAGCCCACACCGTTGACCGGTTCGCCTGAACTGCGCGAGACGCTCGACAATCTCAACACATTAGGCAGTCTGCTGATGATGGGGGCGCACCCTGACGATGAGAACACCGGCGTGATCGCCTATTTCGCGCGTGGGCGGCACATTCGGACTGCCTACCTTGCGGCGACGCGCGGCGAAGGCGGCCAGAACCTGATCGGCCCTGAGCAGGGCGCGCTGATGGGCCTGATTCGCACGCAGGAGCTGCTGCAGGCGCGGCGCATTGACGGCGGCGAGCAGTTCTTCACGCGTTCCATCGACTTCGGTTTTTCGAAATCGCCCGAAGAGACCTACGCCAAATGGGGCCGCGACAATCTGCTGGAAGACATCGTGCGCGTCATTCGCCGCTTCCGGCCCGACGTGCTGGTGTCGCGCTTTCCGCCGGCGCCCGGCAGCGGCGGCCACGGCCAGCACACCGCTGTCGGGCACATCGCCGCCGAAGCCCTTGCCGCGGCCGCCGATCCGACGCGGTTCCCCGAACAGATCCGCCAAGGCCTCAAGCCCTGGCAAGCGCGCCGCCTGGTCTGGAATACCTTCAGCTTCAACGCCGCGCAAGAGGGGCAGGAGGCAACCCGGAACGACCGCATTCGTCTCCAGATCGGCGACTACGATCCGTTGCTGGGCAAGTCTTACGTGGAAGTGGCCGGCGAGAGCCGCAGCATGCACCGCAGCCAGTCGATGGGCACGAATCAGCGCAAGGGCGAGTCCACGGTCTATTTCGCGCACGTGGCCGGCACGCCGGCCGAAAAGGATCTGTTCGACGGCGTGGACACGAGTTGGGCGCGGGTCAAAGGCGGCGAGGCGGCCGGCAGGCTGCTGGCTCAGGCGCGCGACCAACTCGATCCGACGCACCCGGCGGCGATCCTGCCGCTTCTGGTCCAGGCCTACGCCGCGTTGGAAAAACTCGACGATCCCTGGATCCCGATCAAGCGCGCCGAGTTGCTGCACGCCATCGAGCTTGCGAGCGGCCTTTGGGTCGACGCCTCGGCTGAACGCTGGGACGCCACGCCGGGCTCCAATCTGCCGATCGACCTGGAGGCCATCAATCGCTCCAGCTTCCCGCTGCGCTGGAAGCGCACCGAGGTTCGCGGCGTCGCGCTGGGCGACCAGCCGGAGTCGGCCGACGTGCTGCCCTACAACCAAATGGCGGAAAAGAGCCTCACCGTGAAGATTCCCGACGGCGCCGCTTATTCGCAGCCTTACTGGTTGCGCGAGCCCGCGGACGGAAACCACTACCAGGTCAAGAATCCCGAGCTGATCGGGTACCCCGAGGGCCCGCCGCTTCTCGAAGCCACGTTTTATCTCGAAACCGCCAGCGGAGTCGAGCTGGCGTTCCCCGTGCCGGTGGTGTATCGCTGGGTGGACCGCGCCTACGGCGAGCGGCTGCGCTCGGTGCAGATTGTTCCGCAAGTGGCGGTGTCGTTTCCACGGCCGAGCCTGATCTTCGCCGACGCGAACCCGAAGACGGTGTCGGTTCGCCTGCGCGGCAACGACGCGGCCACCGAAGGGACCGTCACCCTCGAAACCCCGACGGGCTGGCGCGTCAACCCGGTTTCGGCGCCGTTCAAGATCGCCCGCCGCGGCCAGGACCTGACGGTCAACTTCGAGCTGACCCCGCCCCAACAGGACGCCGGCGGCCAGGTGGCTGCCAAGGTGCGCATCGGCGGAAAGCTGATCGACCGCGGCATGCAGCAGATCGAATACGAGCACATTCCGATCCAGATGGTTTACCCGGAAGCCGTGATGCGCGTCGAGCGCGTCAATCTCACTCTGCTTTCGAAAAATATCGGCTACGTAATGGGCGCCGGCGACACCGTACCCGAGGCGCTGGAGCAGATCGGCGCCAAGGTGACGCTGCTTTCCGAAACCGACCTTGTTTCGGGCGACCTGTCGCGATTCGACGCGATCGTCACTGGCGTGCGCGCACTGAACACGCGCCCCGACCTGTTGGCCGCGCGCGAACGGCTGCTCGACTACATGCAACAGGGCGGCACCTTGGTGATGCAATACAACACCATGCCCTATGGGCGCGGTCGCGGTGAGCCGTCGGAGACGAGCTTGAGTCCCTACCCGATGACCCTTTCGCACAACCGCGTCACCGACGAAGACGCCGCGGTGTCGTTTCCGATCCCCGACCACCCCTTGCTACAGGCTCCCAATCACATCACGGCGAAAGATTTCGAGGGCTGGGTGCAGGAACGCGGGCTCTATTTCATGAGCGCCTGGGACGACCACTACGACGCGGTGCTTTCGTGCCACGACGCCGGAGAGCCCCCGCAACTCGGCGGCGAGCTCTACACGCGCTATGGCAAGGGAGCTTTTGTGTTTAGCGCCTACGCCTGGTTCCGCCAGCTTCCGGCCGGAGTGCCCGGCGCCTACCGCCTGTTTGCGAACCTGGTGAGCGCCGGGAAAGTGAAGTAGCGAAGGCCGACGCGGCGATGTGTCGAACTTCCGCCGTCCCTCAAGACTTGGCAAAGGAGTGGCGGGGTAGCGCCCGAAGTAGAGACAGGCGCTCCCGCCTGTCCCTCGCGGCAAAGCCGCGAGGCCCCGCAAGGCGGGTGAGGCTTTGCAAGGGGCGTGAAGCTCCACGATTCCATTGCCGGGGCCTGGCCAAAAGGCCCGGGCTCGCGCCCCGGGGACAGGCGGGAGCGCCTGTCTCTACCCAGTGGGCGCCAAGCGCCCGCCCCCAAGGACACCGGGTCGGCTACCCGCACAGCGTGGAGCAGCACCTGGCACTGCGTCTCAAGGCGCAAACGGAATCGTCACCTGCTGGCTTTGCGCGCCGTCGACGCTCAACCGCACTAGCAGACTCGCGCCGCCGGCCCCGGCCGGGATCCAAAAGTTCGTCTGATAGACCGTCACCAGCGTCGGCGCATAGAAACTGCCGACGACCTCCGCGTTCACGCCATTGACGGTCACCGTGACAGCGCCAGCAACTTCGGCGGGCGGCACCGGCCCGGGTGCGTCCGTCGCTACCGGCGGGTTCGTCGCTCCGCCCCCGGTCCAAAACAATTGCAGCACTTCATCCGGGCGCGCCGGGTTGTCCGGCTCCACCAGCGAAAAATCGGCGTGCAACGCGGCGGCGACACGGCCCCCGGCCAGCGTCACCTCGAAAATACCCGGTTGGGCGGCAAACGTCGGAACGCCGGGAATCGTCGTGGTGGCTCCGTTGTTGCTGATGGTCACCAGCACCTGACCGGGGGCCGGAGTTCCAAAGGGAACCTGAATGTTGATCTGCTCCTGGCCGTTGATGTTGGCCATCGAGAGAATCGGCGCGGGGGTGTTCTCCACCAGTACCTGTACGCCGCGTAGCGTTGTGGGGAAAGGCGCCGGCGCCAACACCACGCCGTCCACGCCCTCCATCAATCCAACGCCGAAGATGGAGCCGGTGCCGCCGGGCGTCCAGCCGCTGACGAAGCTTGCTCCGTTGACGAATCCCGCCGCCGTGACCACCGGAGTCCGGCCGATCACGGTCAGGGAGAACACGAATACGCCATCGCCGGCGCGTGCCTCCACCTGCAGCGGCCCTACTTGCGGCCCCGCCGTTACTACCGTCGAGGCCCGGCCCGATTCATCGGTCACCGCGCTCGCGCCGGCTAAACCGCCCGAGCCCTGCGTGATCTGGAAGCCCACCTGCGTGTTGGCGAGCGGATTGCCTGCGCCATCCCGCAGCTCGACCACCAGCGGCTGCGCGGCAGCCTGCCCGGCGGGCACCGACTGATTGTCGCCGCTGACCGCCACTACCCGGTTCGCCGTCGCCGTCGAGGCCAGGTTGAAATCGACCGTCGCCGCGGCGCTGCTCACGCGCACCGCGAAGGGGCCGGGCCGCGTTCCGATCCGCACCCGCGCCGACGCCTCGCCGTTGGCGTTGGTTTGGGAAAAAGCATTCTCCAGCGTTGCCGCTTCGGGCGGCAGAACCTGCCATGTCAGCGGCGCGCTCGCCACGATGTTGCCGCATTCGTCAGTGGCCCGTGTGAGCAACGCCAGCGGCAACTGCTGGCCCGATAGGCCCGCTTGATTGTTGCCCTGCAGGCGCAGCATGCGCGTTGCCGGCCCGCGGAGGGAGCCGTGCGCGATCGCCACCGTCGGCAGGCCCGGCGAGTTGAGGGTGGCTGTAATCTGGTTCGTCTCGATCGTGCAGCCGAAGGTGACGTTGGCTCGCGCAATGCCTTCCGAGTCGGTCACCGCGATCGGCGGGTCGACGCTGACGTCCCCGGGTACGGTGAATTCGATTCCCAGGTTCGGCACTGGGATTCCAGAAAGCCGCTCGGCGACTCGGATGGCGATGCCGTCCTCGACGGTCGTGTTGACCTGCCCCAGCAGCGGCGAGGTCGAAATCAGCCGCCCCTGCTGCGGCAGTTTGTCGGGGTCCTGCACGGTGGTGACGTGGAACGGCTCGGGCAGCGTTCTGCCGAACGAATCGGTCACTTGGATATGCGTTTCCACCGGCGACACAACGGCCGTGGTTCCGCAGGTGAAACTGGCGACCCCATCGGCCCCGGTCGCGGCGACGCTGGGGCAGGCGCCGGCGAAGTTCGAGGGCGTGATGCTGACGCTCAGGTTCGGAATCGGCCCGCCGCTGGCGAGCGCCAGAACCTGGAACGGCCGCGGGAAATTCGTTCCTCCGGCGGTGAGCTGGTAATCTCCCGAAACAATGCTGAGCCCCTCTTCTGCCGCCAGCGCTTTGTTGACGTCGAAGGCCGCGCTGAGATCGACCGGCAGAATCGTTGCCTGGATCGTGAACGGGTCGGTAATCGGGACCGTCACCAGAGTCTGGGCGATCCCGGCGTGGTTGGTCACCGGGTTGGCGGGGTTGAACGACACGTTGGGTGTCGTGGTGCTGAACTGCACGGTCTGGTTCGCGGCCGGGCGGAAGCTGGAGTCGACCACCCGCACCACCAGCGGTTTGGGCAGCACCTTGCCCACCGTGGCCAGTTGGTTATTGCCGCCGTAAACCTCGATGGACGCCGACGAGGTGCCCGGCGACGCGATCGCCGACAGCGCGGTCGGCAGCCCCAGCGGCACGACCTGATTGCGCAGGATCGTGGCCTGGGCGTTGAGGTGCACGATGCGTCCCGAGTCGCCGCCGAGCGCCAGGTAGACGTCCTGATTCGAGGGGTCGACCTCGATATCAATGCCGGGCCGGTCGAACGGCGACTGCGTGGCCGGGTTCAGCAACTGCGCGAAGCTTCCGCTACCCAGATGGCCCAGGTAGATCTGCCCGGTCACCGCCGTGAAAAAATAGACCAGGTCGTCGCCGGGGGACACAGCTTCGGTGATCGCGCTGGCGCCGGTAAACTCCACGCCCCGGATCCGTCGTAGAAGGTCGAAAGCGGTGACCTTCGTCCCGTGCCGCACGAATGCCGACCGCACCGGCGCCTGCGGATCGAATCCGAGCGCCACCGGCGAACCCGACGTGCCCTCGATCTCGCGGGTCAGCGTGTTGGCGATCGGATCGATTTCGAACAACGACCCGGTGGCCGCCGCGTACAATGCCGAGGCGTTGGGTGCGACACCGATGGCGGTCGGAATCTGCGGCAGCGTAATCGGGCCGGCCAGCCGCACCGGCGGATTCGAGTTCAGGCTCAGAATTTCCACCCGGTCGGAGTCGAGCACGGTCGCGAATGCGCGGTCGGAGCTGGGCAGCGCCGCCAGGCCCGTGACCTCGTCGCCCAGATCGATGGTGGCGGGCTGCGGGTTGGCTGGGTCGGTGGCGTCAAAGATGTGTACGAACCGCCCACCGGCCACCAGCAGATGCTTGCTGTCCTGGGTGAGCAGCGCGCTGCGCGCTCCCAGAGCGATGGGCGCCCGCAGATCGAACGAGGTCCGCACCGCAAAAGGCGGATTTGGATCGAGCACCACGACCGAGTCGCCGCGCAATACGTAAATCTTCGAAAACGTCGAAGGGGTGGACTGATCGGGAACTCCGACGGCGCGGATCGCTCCCGAGCCTACGGCCGGACTCGCCAGCGGTTCCAGGGTTGCCGGATTGTAGACGGTGGCCTGCGAGCCGGCATGAAAAACAAACAGATATTGCTGCGCCGCAGACGTCGACGGGAAAAGAACCAACAGCGATGTGAGGATCAGGCGGCGCCAACAAAATTGCATCGATTCCTCCCGCGGAAGCCGGCTCCTCGAGCCGCAATCGTTCCGCGTCTACGCGAGTGTCGCCTCAGCTTAGCTGGATTGAGCCGGGCCGGGCTGAACTTTGGTGGGCTGAGCCGTGTGGACTGAGCTTACCGGGTAACTGTTGGAAAGGAATGGTGCGCTCGGAGAGATTCGAACTCCCGACCTTCTGATCCGTAGTCAGACGCTCTATCCAACTGAGCTACGAGCGCAAAGGAGTGAGGCCTATTCATGCTAGCGTGGGGCGAAACCGGAGTCAAACGGTTCGGACCCCCGGTACCAACCTCCCGGCCGGCGCTCATCCCAGCTCATGGCCAACGCAGCCGACCCAAGGCCTGGGCCCTAGCGCCGGGCTGACCGGTCGCCAGACCTGCGGTCTTTCCCGCCGTTTTGGGCGTCCAGCATGTCCTGATAACGGTCTTCCATGTCGTGGGACCGGCCCGCCGGAGCCCAGCTCCAACGCCTCGAAGATCGTCCAAACGAAGACTCGCCCATATTTGCTCTTTGTTCGCCTAGCTGCGATAATGGCAAACAACAAAACCGGGAGGCAATGTTTCCCCTGGTGGCGTCCGGTCCGGTGCCCGCTGCCAGCGATCCGCCGGTTCCGGGCAACGGTTCACAGTGCGCCGTTGGGCCGAAAGCGACATGGCTGATCTAAGTCATTGTTACAAAAGGATTTATTTTTCCGCAGGGAGATTCTGTTTTGCCCTAAGGATTTCCACAGGCGATAAGTTGTTGACGACAACGAGGTTGCAACCCTGATCGGCGCCGTTCTGGGGCGAACGGCAAATTCCACAGCGTAACCGTCTCGAAACAATACGGAAAAATTTAAGCGTCGGGGAGCCTCGGAAATCGCTTAGTCTTCTGAACTGTTGGACAAACGATGGCAACCACGGCAAACGCACTGGCACTAGAGAAGGGGCTGCCCAGCAACCCCGAGGCCGAGCAGTTCGTGTTGGGCTCGGTACTGCTCGACGAAACGCTGTATCCGCAGGTGGCCGGGTCGCTCACGGCCGACGACTTCTGCCTCGAAAAGCACCGCCGCATCTATTCGCGGATGTCCAATCTGCACGAGCGCGGCGAGCGCATCGAAGCGTTGACGCTGGTCAACGAGCTCGAAAAGCACGGGCAGCTCGAGTCCTGCGACGGCATCGCCTACATCGCCTCGCTTAGCGACGGCATGCCGCGGCTGACGAGCATCGACAGCTACGTCAAGATCGTCAAGGAAAAATCGCTGCTGCGGCAGTTGATCTTCGTGTCGCAGCGGACGATCTCGCAGTGCATCGATGCCAGCGAAGAGGTCGAGGACATTCTGGCCGACGCCGAGTCGTCGGTGATGAAAGTCGGCGATGCGCAACTGCGCAGCGGACTACAAAATCCGCGGCAGATCGTCGAAAACTTCTCCGGCGGCATGCGCGCCTTCCTCGACCCGAGCAAGCGCGTCAGCGGCCTGGGCTCGCCCTTCGTCAAGCTCGACGAAATGACCACCGGCATGCACGCCGGCGAGCTGATCATTCTGGCGGCGCGGCCCGCCATGGGAAAGACCGCGCTGGCGCTCAACATCGCGCAGCACGTCGCGGTCGATACGCCCGACAAACCGGGAAAGCCGGTGGCGCTGTTCTCGCTCGAAATGTCTCAGGAATCGCTGCTGACGCGCATGTTGTGCGCCGCCTCGCGCGTCGACAGCCACCGCTTCCGCGGCGGGTATCTGAACCAGGAAGAGCGCCGCCAACTCAGCGCGGCGCTCGGCCAGCTCATCAACAGCCGGCTGTTCATCGACGACTCGGCGGATACGACCGTCCAGAGCATCAGCGCCAAGTGCCGCCGCATGAAGTCCGAACACGGGCTTTCGCTGATCATCGTCGACTATCTGCAACTGCTCAGCTCGCGCGGCAAGGTCGAGAACCGCACCCAGGAAATCTCGACGTTCTCGCGCGGCCTCAAGCTGCTCGCCAAAGACCTGGAGGTGCCGATCCTGGCGCTTTCGCAGCTCAGCCGCGCGCCCGAGACCCGCCCCGGCGATCACCGCCCGATGCTCAGCGACCTGCGCGAGAGCGGCTCGATCGAGCAGGACGCCGACGTGGTGGCGTTTCTGTTTCGCGAAGAGGTCTACAAGCCCGACCGCGAAGATCTGCACGGCATGGCGGAACTGCTGCTCGCCAAACAACGTAACGGCCCCACCGGCAAGATCAAGCTGGCGTACCTGGGCAAATACACCAAGTTCGAGAACCTCGCCGACGATATCGGCATCGCCGGCGACGACGATGAGATTCCGATCAACGACGGGGGCGCACCGTTCTAGGCTTGCCGGGACTGCCGCGGCGCGGAGGTGGCGCGAAATCGCTTCATTTCACGCGTGTTGAGGCGCCCGGTTCGAAGGGCTCCGGCGGACCTTGCGGCCGGAACACGTAAACGGTTTCACCCAGCCTGCCCACAAAGCGTCCTGCGCCGAGTTCCTTCCCCTGATTGTTGAAAAAGACAGCACCGTCGGTGGAATCGCCCGGCTCGAGTTGGGTCTGGACGAAGGCGATCGCGGAAGCGGCCGCGGCGGCCTTGAGCCCGGCCGGGCCCATCGCCATGGCGTACTGACGGCGCTGCTCGTAGCCGTTGTTGGAGCGAATGTGCTGGTTGCCGTAGATCGCCCGTTCGTAGGCCGATTGCAGTTTGATGACGTCGTCGGTGCCGGCCTTGCGGAAAAAATTGTAGACCACAGCGTTTTCGGGCACGCCCCGCAACACCCGGCCATCGTCGCTTTCGAAGTAGAAATCGCTGGGCTGCACCTTCCAGCCGTCGCTGCTGCCGTTGCTGAGAGCGACTTGCACGACGGCAAACTCCCGCACCACCAGCGGCATGCGGGCGTACATCAAGGTGAGCCCGTTGTGGGTGAGCGCCTGATAGTTGAGTCCGTTGGATTGAAACTGGATGACTTGGTCGGACGCCCCGAAAAGGGCGCAAAGGCAGCCGAGCACAACGCCGAGGCACAGCAGAGCCAGACCTCGACTTCGCCGCGCGATTTTCACGTTTCTATGATACAGTAAGCTAGTTTGGTGGTCTTGCGCCTCTTCCCGCAATGAAAGCGCTAACCGGTCTTCCCACCTCTGCTTACCTGAAGGTTGCCGAGGAAGCAAAGATCCCGCTAGCCGACTTGTTGCAACTCGTGCAGCATTTAGAGGCTGGTGCTAGCCCTGCGTTTCTTGCCCGTTATCGCCCCGACGTCTCGGCGCGGTTGAGCGAAGGGCAATTACGGCAGGTGGAGCTGCGTCTGCGCGAATTCCTCGATTTAGAAGACCGCCGCATCATGGTTCTGACGGCCATTCGCCAGCAGAATCGGATGACCCCCGAGCTCCAGAAGAAGGTCGAAGAAACGACCGACCGCTACGAGCTGGAAGACTACTACCTCCCGTTCAAACCCAAGCGCCGCACTCCGGCCGACGACGCCACCGAGCAGGGGCTCGAACCCTTGGCGCGCTTTTTGTGGGATCAGCAGCCCGAAAATACCGACATCGCGGCCGTCGCGCAAAGCTACGTGCGGCCGGAATCGGGAGTTCACTGCGCCGCCGACGCGCTGGCGGGCGCGCGCCACATCATTGCCCGCTGGCTGGGTGAAGATGCTGAAATCCGCTGCGCCCTGCGGTCCATCCTGCGCGAGGAATCCGAGCTGGTCGTCTCGCCCGGCGATCAGCCGATGCGCGAAGACTCCGGGCAGAAAAAAAACCCGGCGCTGTTGAGTCTGCGCGCCAAGACGGGCAAGGTCGCCTGGCGCCAGGTGATGGCGATCCGGCGCGGAGTGCGCGAACGCTGGCTCCGCTATGACATCGTGCTTCCGGAAAACCGCGCCGTCGAGCACATGCTTGGGCGGCTGATCCGCGACCCGCGAGCGCCGTTCTGCCTGCAACTGGGCGCCGCGGCGTGCGAGGCGTTCCAGCAATACCTGGCGCCTTCGTTCGCCAACGAAGTGGTGCTGTCGCTCGACGAGCGTTGCGACAACGAAGCGGTGCAGTCGTTCCAAAGGAACTTGCGCAAGCTGCTGCTGGCGCCACCGGCGGGGCCGCTCACGGTAATCGGCCTTGAGACCGGACGCCGCGGCGGCTGGCGCGCCGCCGTCGTGGGACCCAACGGCGAGTTCCTTGAGGGCGCCATCGTTTACGTCCCGCAGAGCGAGCGGTCCCAGGAGAAAGACCCCGAAGCCGAGCCCCGCGAGGAGGTCGCCGCGAGCGCCGAGGCGGAATCGGCTGCGCCCAGCGAGACCGCCGCGGCCGAGGCTACTCCCGCTGCGCAGGGTGGCAGCGACCCGGCGGCAACGGGTAAGGCCGAGGACCAGGTTTCCGAAACGACGGCCAACGCCGCTCCCGATCCGGAGAATGCAACTGCCGCGAAAGCCACGGAAGCGGAAGGGATAACAGCAAAGGTGACCTCCGCGGGTGAGATTGCCGCACTGGCTCATGAGCCGGCCGCAGAGGCCGCGAAGGCCGCGCCCGCGCAGGACGCCGCGAACGCCGCGGAGCCGCCTGAGGCCAGTGCCGGACCTGAAACCCCGGCCGCGGCCCTGGCAACGGAGCAGGCCTCGGAATCGACCGCTGAAAAGCCCGCGGCCGAGGCGGCAACCGCAGGCGTAACCGTTACCGGTACGAGCGCTTCTGATGCAGCCGCCCCCCGCGGCTCCGCCCCAGGAGCCCCGGCGCCCGAGGCATCTGTACCGGGCGTTCCGGAAGCCGACCATACGGCGGAGGCGCCGTCGTCGGCCGCTGCCCAGGCGCCGAAAGGTCCCGGGCGGCCGGGCAGCCGGCCGCAACAACGGCGCGAGGACCGCGTCGAAGTGTCGCACGTCAGCCTGGGCGAGCTGATCGCCAAGCACAACGTCGCCGCCGTCGTGATCGGCAACGGCCCGGGTGTGCGGCAGGTGGAAAAGTTCATCCGCAGCGAGATTCGCCAGGCCCGTACGCCGGAAGTGTTCTGGACGGCCATCCATGAGGCGGGCACCTGGATCTACGCCACCTCCAAGAACGGACGCCGCGAATTTCCCAAGGCCGACCCGGTGATGCGCAGCGCGATTTCGCTGGCGCGCCGCCTGCAGGATCCACTCTGTGAGCTGGTGAAGGTCGACCCGAAAGTGCTCGGCGTCGGCCAGTATCACCACGAGGTCGACGCCAAGAAACTACGCGGCGGTCTGCGCCAGACGATGGAGGAATGCGTCCACCAGGTCGGCGCCGATCTCAATGTCGCGCAACTGGATCAACTGGCGCTCATTCCCGGGATCACCGAACGCGTCGCCAAGCGGATCGTCGACTATCGGGGCGAGAAGAGCAAGTTCGGGCAGCGCGGGCAGCTTCGCGAAGTTGCCGGCATGAACGACCGGATTTATGAACAGTCCGTGGGCTTCCTGCGGGTGAACAGCGGAGACAATCCACTCGACGCCACCGGGATCCACCCCAAGCATTATCCGGTAGCTGAGAAGATCCTCGCGGCGGCGGGTGTTTCGGCGGCGGAAGTTCTCGAAAAGCCCGAGTTGCTCGACGCGGTCGACCTCGAGACGCTGCAGAGCGACGAGTACCCGCTGGAGTTGCTTAAGATGGTGGCGCGCGAGTTCCGCCCGAGCGTGCGGCAGCCACGCGGTACCTTCCATCGGCCGGCTCCGCCCATCCCGCTGCGGCCCATTGAAGAGCTTAAGGTCGGTATGAAGGTCGAGGGGGTCGTCACCAACCTCGCCAAGTTCGGGGCCTTTGTCGACATTGGCGCGGACCAGGACGGCCTGGTGCACGTCTCGCAGCTCTCCGACAAGTTCATCGAAGAGCCGCAAGCCGCGGTGAAGGTCGGCGACCGGGTGACGGTACACGTGCTCGCCCTCGAGAAAGACGGCAAGCGCATCTCGCTGTCGATGAAAGAACCGCGCGCGGTTCCGCAGCGGCCTCAGCCGGGCGCGCGGCGGATGGCCGCCGCCGGGGCGATGCAGCGCGACACCGACAATGGCGGCCTGCGGCGCAAACGCAAGGGTCCGGAACGCGAGCGTGGCACCGAGCGGCGGACTTTCGGTCCCGATCAGCAAGCCAAGGCGCGCGAGCAGCGCCAGGTCGACAAGCTCTCGATCGACCAGAAGCTGGCCTTGCTCGAAAACAAATTCCGCACCAAGGTCGAGTAGCGACACCCCCCGTGTAAGAGTGGACCCTGCCGTTCGCTTCGGGGGCCGGCGTTTTGGCTTGGCCCGCGAGAGCGCTGTCGATGGAAAACCTAGGCGTCAACCCCAGCCGTCACGGACTGCACGAACACGGTCTCCACAACCTCGGTACTGTCTACTGGAATCTGGGCCCGGCGCGGCTGCTGGAAGAGGCGCTGCACCGCGGCGAAGGCCGCTTGGCGGCCAACGGTTCTCTGCTGGTCCACACCGGCCAATACACCGGTCGATCCCCCAAAGACCGCTTCATCGTCTCCGACCCCGGCAGCGAAAAGACGGTGGACTGGGGCGAAGTCAACCACCCCATGTCGCCGCGGCATTTCGAGCGGCTGCTCCAAAAAACCCGCGCCTACCTGCAAGGCTGCGACGTGTTCGTGCAGGATTGCTCGGTGGGCGCCGACCCGCGCTACGCGCTGCCGATCCGCGCTATCACCGAGTTGGCCTGGCACAACCTGTTCGCGCGGCAGCTTTTCGTGCGGCCCGACGAACGCGCCACCGCCGACCCGGTACCCGAATACACCGTGATCTACGCGCCCGGTTTGCAGGCCGACCCGTCGACCGACGGCACGCGCTCCGAAACGTTCGTGGTGCTCAACTTCACCGCCAGGATGGTGATCATCGGCGGCACGCGCTATGCCGGCGAACTCAAAAAGTCGGTTTTCAGCCTGATGAACTACCTGCTGCCCGACCGCAACGTTCTGCCGATGCACTGCTCGGCGAACATCGGGCCCGGCGGCGATGTGGCCCTGTTTTTCGGCCTTTCTGGGACCGGCAAGACGACGCTATCGGCCGACCCCGCGCGGCGGTTGATCGGCGACGACGAGCACGGCTGGAGCGA
Source organism: Terriglobia bacterium (assembly GCA_963824095.1). Lineage (GTDB taxonomy): Bacteria > Acidobacteriota > Terriglobia > Bryobacterales > UBA6623 > JBBDWJ01. The sequence continues at coordinate 1,935,712 of CAWGNS010000008.1, forward strand.
CGCCGGCGTTTTCAACATCGAGGGCGGCTGCTACGCCAAGTGCATCCGGCTGGCGCAGGAAAAAGAACCGCAGATCTGGAGCGCGATCCGCTTCGGCACCGTGCTCGAAAACGTCGTCTTCGATGCCGATACCCGCACGCTCGATTTCAACGACAGCAGTCTCACCGAAAACACCCGCGCCGCCTATCCGATCGAGTTCATCGACAATGCCGTCATCCCCGGGGTGGGCGGGCACCCCTCGAACGTCGTCTTCCTGGCGGCGGATGCGTTCGGAGTGCTGCCGCCGATCTCGCGGCTGACGCCCGACCAGGCGATGTACCACTTCCTCAGCGGCTACACCTCCAAAGTCGCGGGAACCGAGCGCGACCTGGGCAAGGAACCCACGGTGACGTTCAGCGCCTGTTTCGGATCGCCCTTTCTGCCGCGCAACCCCGCCGTCTATGCGGGAATGCTCGGTGAACGGATGCGCGCGCACAGTGCGCAATGCTGGCTGGTCAACACGGGATGGGTCGGCGGGCGCTTTGGCAAGGGTAAGCGCATGGACCTGCCTCACACCCGCGCCATACTCAGCGCAGCGCTTGCGGGCAAGCTCGACGAAGTGGAATTCGCCGAGCACCCGGTGTTTGGTGTCGCGGTGCCGAAGTGTTGCCCCGGCGTTCCGCCGGAAGTGCTCGACCCGCGAGGCCTATGGAAGGACCCGGCAGCCTACGACCGCGGGGCGCTGGACCTGGCGGCGCGCTTCGAGCGGAATTTCGAGAAGTTCCAGGAAGCCCCCCAGTCGGTGCGGGCAGCGGGCCCGCGAAGCGGAAGCACGGGCCCCCGCAGGTAACGCGCCGCCGGAGGCGTTTCGCCGCAAAGCGCGAACCCCGCAACCTTCTACTCCGACCGCAAAACTTCCAGCGGTTTCTTGCCCAAAATCGAAAAACTCGCCAGCCAGCCCGCGGCGTTGGCCAGCAGCGCGGTCCCCACGATGGTCAGCAGATTCGGCAGCGGCTCGAACACAAACTGCGCATCGAGCATGCGGGTCAGCAGCAGATTCGAAAACGAACTCGCCAGCACGCTGCCGATGAGCCCCGCGACCGAACCCAGAATCAGGAACTCAATCGAAAAGATACCGGCGATGCGGCGCCGGGTCGCTCCAAGCGTTTTCAGAATCACGACTTCGTGGACGCGCCGGAAGCGCGTCGCCACCACACTCGATACCAGAATCACGATGCCGGCCAGAATCGCGAAGGCCGACACGAAGCGGACGACCATGCCGATCTGATCGACGACCTCCTGCACGATCGCGATCACGTCGGCCGCGTTGATCACGGTGATCGTCGGGAATCGCTGGAAGACTTCCCTTTGCAGCTCGGCCGCCCGCTTCGGTGCGATCTGCACACCGCCGTAGAAAATCGCCGGCAGGCCACGCAGCGCAAACGGCGTCAGCACGAACTGGATGTTCGAGCCCATGCGGAAGCCTTCGCTGCGGTGAATCGCGGCGACGGTGGCGTCCACCTCGCGTCCGCCGACCTGCCAAACCAGCCGCGAACCGATCTTGAGCCCCAGCAGGCCGGCATCCTCGTCGCGAACCGAGACGAGGCTTTCGCTCTCGGCCGCCTGCGGACTCCACCAGGCGCCTTCGAGCACGTCGAAGTGCTCGGGTTTGGCGGCCAGCCAGGTGATGGTGCGTGTGGAGCGAAAACGCCCGGTGTCGCCGTCGATGTTGAGGTCCTCCACTGCGATGCCATCGACGGTTTTCAGCCGCGCCGCCACCGAGGGAACCAGCTCGAGGTCTTGCCCCGCGCCGGGCTGCTTGCGAACGATCTCGCGCAGGCCGTCGCGCTCGGCGTCGGTCACGTTGATGAAGAAAACGTTAGGCATCCCGGGCGGCGCGCTCTTGATCATCTGCGCCAGCACCGACGACTGGATCAGATACACCGAAAGCGTGAAGGTCACGCCAATGCCCAGCGCCACCAGAATGGCCTCGGCGTGCATGCCGGGACGGTAGAGATTCGCCACCCCGTGGCGCACGGTCGCCGGCAGCTTCCGCGGCAGCAGCTTGGGCAACGCCTTCAGGCCGCGCAACAGCAGCCACGACACGCCGGTCATGGCCAGCAGGCTGACGAGCAGACCTCCGGCAAACCACAACCCCATCGCGATCGAATCCCCGAGCCAGGCCGCGATGGTGGCGATGCCGAATACGATCGCGGCGCCGGCCCAAAGGGAGCTACGTGAGGCGCGCAGGCGTTCGCGAATCGTCAGCCGCCGCGTTTCCATGTCGCGGCGGAAGATCAACGCCGGGCGCACCTGCCGAATGCCGAGCAGGGGCGGAATCGTGAATAGCAGCGTGGTCAGAACGCCGATAGCCGCGCCTTGTATCGCCGTCGAAACCTCCCAGGTGAACTCAGGCGGAATCGGGAAATACCGCGCGATCAGGTGCGGCGCCCAGGCCTGCACGCCATAGCCGACCAGAACGCCGAGGGCGCTGCCCATCAGGCCCAGCCCCAGAGTCTGCACGGCGTAGATGCGCGTGATCTGAGCGGATCGCGCGCCGAGGCATTTCATGATCGCGATAGTGTCGAGGCGGCTCTGCAGGTGCGAGTGCATCGCCATCCCGACACCGAGAGAGCCCACGATCAGCGCGATCAGGCTGACCAGGCTCAGGAAGCGCGTCGCCCGCTCGAGGCCGCGGCGAATCGTGGGATGGATCTCGCGAAAATCGGAGACGCGGCCCTCTTCAAAGCCGTCTTCGAGTATCTGGCGCGCCGCGGCGATCGAAATGCCTTCGGCCGGCAGCCGGAACAGGTAGCGCTGCGAGGCGCGGCTGCCCCGCCGGATCAGTCCGGCGCGATCCAACCCCGCGTGGCTGATCATGATGCGCGGCCCGACGTTGAACGAGCCGGTCATGCGATCGGGCTCGAGCCGCACCGCGGCAGCGATCTGAAAATCGGCGTCGCCCAGGCGCACCGTGTCACCCACGTGCACGCCGAGCCGCAGGAACAGGTCGTCGGATCCGACGATGGCGTCCGCGGTGAGGACGGCGCCGAGGTCGCCCGGCGGATCCAACTGGATGGCGCCGTAAAACGGGTACTTGCTGGGATCGACAGCCTTCACCGAGACCAGCACGGGCAGCAAGCTCGCCGGCGGCGCCATCATCGAGACGGTCTCGGTGATTTCGGTATCTTCCACGCCCCGCTGTTCGAGCTTGGAGAGCACCGCCAACTGCTCGGGGCGAGGCTGATGAAAAACACGCAGCGACAGGTCGCCGGCCATCAGGGTGCGCGCGTTGCGCAGCAGCATGTCGTGAAAAGCCCGGCTGAAACCGCGCACGCCGGTCAGCGCGCCCACGCCGATCGCCACCGCCAGCACGACGAACAGGAACTTGCCGCCCGACGAGCGCGACTCGCGCCAAGCGATGCGCAGGGCTTGCTTGAGTTCAGCCAAGGGTTTCGTCGCTCTCCACGCGCCCGTCGCGAAGATGGATCAGGCGGCCGGCATGCGCGGCCAGGTCGGCGTCGTGCGTCACCAGGATCAGGGTCGTCTGCTCGCGGCGGTTCAAGTCGAGCAGCATGTCGAGCACGTGGCGGCCGTTGACCCCGTCGAGGTTGCCGGTGGGCTCATCGGCCATCACGATCGGCGGCTGGCGAATGAAGGCCCGCGCCAGCGCCACGCGCTGCTGCTCGCCGCCGGAGAGCTGCACCGGATAGTGGTCGCGACGGCCGGCGAGCCCGACGCGATCGAGCAGTTCGCGCGCGCGGTCGACGCCACCGTAGCCGTCGCCGGCCAGGTCGAGCGGCAGCAGCACGTTTTCTTCGGCGGTGAGGGTAGGGAACGAGTTGGTAGGACTGGAAGACGAAGCCGATCTTGCGGCCCCGCAGCAGCGCCATCTCGTCTTCGCCCAGATGGCTGATCTCCCAGCCGTCGAGGGCGACCACACCGCTGGTGGGCGTGTCGAGGCCGGCCATCAGGCCCAGCAGGGTCGATTTGCCGCTGCCGGAAGGTCCGCGAATCGCTGCGAACTGGCCGCGCGGAATCGCGAAGTCGATGCCGCGCAGGATCTCCACCTCGTGCGTGCCGCTGTGGATGGTTTTGTACAGCCCTCGAACTTCGAGAATCGGCCTATCCATCGACATCGCACGCGCAGGAAACTTATTATGACATGCAGTGCTTCGACGACTTTTTCCTGTAACGCTGCTGTTGTTGGCGGCATGTCAACCCTCCGCCCCACCGGCACGACAGGAGGCGCCCGCTCGGCCCGAGGACGCCGCGGCCGCGCCTGCCCCAGCGCGTCAAGACGACCCCAGGCCCGTCATCGTTGCCTTCGGCGATAGCCTCACGGCCGGCTATGGTGTGCCGCCAGGGCAGAGTTACCCCGACTTTCTGCAGCGCAAGCTCGACGAGGGGGGATACGCCTACCACGTCGTCAACGAGGGGATCAGCGGCGATACCTCGAGCGCGGGCCTGGTGCGAATCGATACGGTCATCGCCGATCACCCCAAGATTGTGATCGTGGCGTTCGGCGGCAACGACGGCTTGCGTGGCTTGTCGGTCGAGGCGATGGAGCAGAATTTGCGCGAGATCGTCACGCGCTTGCAGCAGGCCGGCGCGCAGGTCGTGCTCGGGGGAATGACCCTTCCGCCCAACTACGGCAGCGAGTACGTCCACGCCTTCGAACAGGTCTACCCACGGCTGGCGAAAGAACTGCACGCGGCGCTGATCCCGTTCCTGCTCGAAGGCGTCGCGGCCAGGCCGGAATTACTGGCCGACGAAATCCACCCCAACGCCAAGGGCAACGAGATTGTGGCCGGGGTGGTGATGAAAACTCTGGCGCCGTTGTTGAAGAGGGAATCGAGCAGCAAGTAGAGACAGGCGCTCTCGCCTGTCCCTCGCCGGGAACCGGCGAGGCTGCTCCGGGGGCGACGCGCCCGAGCTTGTCCAAAGGCTCCGCCGAGGTCGAAGACTGGCCGCGAAGCGGCGAACGGGCAGGCCGAGCCGATCGTCCGGCGCCGACCAGCCTCACAATCCGTACTGAGAAGTCTCGCCGTTCCACGGCGAGCGACAGGCGGGAGCGCCTGTCTCTACCGCAGGGCTTCCTCCAGCTCCTCGGCGACCGCCGGCTCGCTTTCCACCGCCGCAGTTCGCGAGCGCCGCCAGGTCACGATCGCGATTCCCACCGTAACCGCGCCCATGCCGGCCAGCACGCGGCCCGTTATCGTCTCTCCGAAGATGAAGGCACTCAGCAGCACGCCAAACACCGGCACCGAGAAACCAAACACCGACAACGACCCCGGGACTATGCCGCTGCAACAGCCGGGTCCAGACGACGAAGCAAAGACCCGCGATCGCGACGCCCTGGTAGAGGATCGCCAGCACCGGCACGGCTGTCAACGGCTGTAACGTCATCGGCTCCAGCCAAAGCGCGGTGCCCAGAAATACCGGCAGCGAAAAAGCCATTTGCCAGACCACGGGCCGCACCGGCTCGATGGTCTGCACCAGGCGCTGCGTGTAGACCATGCGCGCCGCCAGCAGCACGGCCGAGATGACGATGATCACGTTTCCCAGGATCGGGTGGGGAGCCAGATGCGCGTCCGGACGCCCCAGGGCCAGATAGCAGATTCCGCTGAAGGCGATCGCCAATCCGAGAATGCGCTGCCGCGACAAGCGGTCCTCGGCCACCCAAAAATGGCTGATGAGGTTGGTGAAGATCGGGTGCGAGTTGAGCAGCACGACCGCATAGGCAGGCGAGGTGGAGTTGACGGCCACGTTCAACCCTGCGATCTGCAGCGTAAACAGCACACCCAGGATCCCCAGCGGCACGCTTTCGCCCGGTTCCGGCTTCAGAGGGATCCCCTCGGCTCTCGCCCAGAGGACGACAGCCACGAACCCGGTCAGGAAGCGCCAGAAAGCGCTCCAGACCGGCGGCAAGGTTGCCAGCCCGATCTTGAGCGCAATGACGTTGCCGCCCCACAGCGCGGAGATTACCAGGGCCGTCACCGCGCTGGACCAGCCGATGTGCTCGATTTTTCTCGAGACCGATTCCATAAGAACGTGATGGGTGCGTGCCGGAGGGGGACAGTCAACGTGCTCCGCACCCTACGAATCCCGCAAACCTCTAAGAAATCGAGGTGCGGAACGCAGTGCATGTCCCCATGAAGCACACTGCCGGGCCAAACTGTCCGCAGCCTGTCCGAACGAAGCAACACGACCGCCCTCGTGACGGGGGGCCCCGAGCCCGCCCGTCAGCCCGTGGCCGTTACTAACGGGGAAGGGCGTCGCGCAAGACCTCGACCACGTGGCGAGGCGTGCGGCTTGTGAAGTGATCGATCTGTTGCCGGCAGGATACGCCGGTGACGGCGACTTCGGTGTCGGCGCTTGCTTTGTCGACCGCGGGAAACAGGCGTTCGGCGCCGATCTTCTCGGAAATCTCGTAGTGCTCTTTCTCGAAGCCGAACGACCCAGCCATGCCGCAGCAGCCCGAATTGACTTCGGCAACCTCCAGCCCCGGCACCAGCCGCAAAGCCTGCAAGCTGGGAGCGCTGCCGATATGCGCCTTTTGGTGACAATGCCCATGGAACAGAACCTTCTTTTTCTGTTCCTGGAACGCCAAATGCAGTTTGCCTTCGCGGCTCATCTTCACCAAAAACTCGTCCACCATCCAAGAGCCGGCCGCCAGTTTCTCCACCGCCGGCCCTTGCAGCAGATCGAGATATTCGTCGCGCAGCGTCAGCAAACAGCTCGGCTCGCAGCCCAACACCGGGATCCCTTTTTCGACGTAGGGAGCCAGAGCGGCGACGTTCTGCCGCGCGACCACCCGGGCGTCCTCGATGAGGCCCTTGGAGATCATCGGCCGGCCGCAGCACTGCTTGTCGACCAAAACCACCTCAAAACCGGCCGCTTCGAGCAGTTGGGTCGCCGCTTGGCCGGTGCGCGGGTAGTTGTAGTTCATGAAGCAGTCATGGAACAACACCACCTGCTGACGCTGCGACGGGGCGCCCGAACCGTTCGAACCCTTACCGTTCCTGGCCGTCGCGTTAGGGCCCCGTTTGCGAAACCAGCTTTCGAACGTTTCCGCGGCAAAAGGCGGCATCTCGCGCCGCCGGTCGATGCCCACAAAACGCTCCAGCAGCCACTTGAATGGCGCCGCCCGCATGCTGAAGTTCGCCAGCGGGGCAAACCGGCTGCCCCATTTATTCAGATGCGCCACGCCCGCGAAAAGCCGCGCGCGCAGCGGCGTGCCGTGCCGCTCGTAGTAGTGCGTCAGAAATTCGTACTTGATCTTGGCGAGATCGACGTTCGAGGGACACTCGCGCTTGCAGCCCTTGCACTCCAGGCACAGGTCGAGCACGTCGTACATGCGTTTCGAGGTGAACTCTTCTGCCGGCAGCCTTCCCGACAACGCGGCGCGCAACGCGTTGGCCCGGCCGCGGGTGGAATGCTCCTCGTCCATGGTGGCGTGATAGGAGGGGCACATCGTGCCGACCTCGCGCTTGCGGCACACGCCGGCGCCGTTGCACATCTCGATCGCCCGGGCGAAACCGCCCTCGCGCGAAAAATCGAGGTGGGTGTTGACCTCGATCGTTTTGTAGTCGGCCCCCCAGCGCAGGTTGTCGGTCAACTCGGGCGCATCGACCACCTTGCCCGGGTTCATGATGTTGTCGGGGTCGAAGACGCCCTTGAGCTTCAGGAACGCCTCGTAGATCTCAGGGCCGAACAGCCGTTTGTTGTAGAGGCTGCGGGCGATGCCGTCGCCGTGCTCGCCGCTCATCGAGCCGCCATACTGCTGCACCAGTTGGAACACTTCCTCGGAGATGGCCAACATCTTCGAGACGCCCTCGGCGGTCTTCATGTCGATCATCGGCCGCACGTGCAAGCAGCCCACCGAAGCGTGGCCGTAGTAGCCGCCGCGCGATTGGTGGCGCTCGAGAATTTCGCGAAAGCCTCGCAGGAACGCCGGCATCTTCTCGATCGGCACCGCCGGGTCTTCGACGAAGGCCACCGGCTTGCTGTCGCCGACGACGCTCATCATCAGCCCCAAGGACTCCTTGCGCACTCCCCAGATGTCTTTCTGGCGTGCCTGATCCATCACGACCGTATAGCCGAAACCCATGCGGTTGCGCGTCAGCCGCTGCTGCAGCGCCTCCAGCTTCGACTGCACCTCGGCGTCGCTTTCTCCGTAGTATTCGACCACCATCAGCGCTTCGGCCGACGGATCGACGAACCGCAGCTTGGCGGCGATGTCGGGCTTGCCGCGCGCCGCGTTGAGGATGAATTCGTCGATCAGCTCGGCCGCCGCCGGCGAGGTGGCAACGATTTCCTGAGCCGAGTCGACCGCGTCAAACAACGAATGAAAATGGACCAGCAGCAGCCCCTTATGAGTGGGCAGCGGCACGATGCGAATCTTCGCCTCGGTGATCACCGCCAGCGTGCCCTCGCTGCCGGTGAGCACCTTGGCCATGTTGAGCGGCCCCGGCCGGCTGGAATAGCCTGCGCCGAACGCGTCGCCGTTGCGCACCAGCTCGTCGAGGTTGTATCCGCTGACCCGGCGGATGAGCTTCGGGAACCGCTCCAGAATGGAGTCGCGATAGCCTTCGCCCAGTTGCAGCAACTCGCGGTAGATGCGCCCTTCGAGGCCATCGCGGCGCTGCAGCCCTTCGATGGCGCCGTTCTCCTCGGCCCGGAAAACGACCGGCGAGCCGTCGGCGAGCATCGCCTTGAGCTCGATCACGTGGTCGATCGTCTTGCCGTGCAGGATTGAGTGCGACCCGGCCGAGTTGTTGCCGATCATCCCGCCGATGGTGGCGCGGCTGCTGCTCGACGTGTTGGGCCCGAACTGGTACCCCAGCGGATTGAGGTGGCGGGCCAGTTGATCCTGCACCACGCCCGGCTGCACGCGAACCCAGCCCTCCTCGATGTTGCACTCGAGGATGCGATTCATGTATTTGGCGAGATCGATCTGGACGGCGTGCCCTACCGTCTGCCCCGAAAGGCTGCTGGCGCCGCCGCGCGGCAGCAGCGGGACTTTCAGGCGCGCCGCGACGCTGCCCAGCGCCAGGACGTCGTCGGCATGCTTGGGGATGACGACGCCGATCGGCTCGATCTGCCACAGGCTGGCGTCGGTGCTATAGAGCACCTTCGAGTAGGTGTCGAAACGGACCTCTCCCTCGACCTGCTTGCGAATCTGGTCGGCCAGGTCGGCCGGATACGTCTTCAGTAGCATCGAGAAAGTCCCGTAGCGGGCCGGGTTGGCGCCCGCGGTTCACCGTCGGTTTCGAGGGGAATCGGCCGTTGTGGAGGACGCCGCTTTGCCGCTCGCCGCCCCGGATGGGGAACCCTCACCAGCCCTCACACTCGGAATCAGTTGTGCCCGATGGGCGGCGGATTCCGCCCAGTCAGGCGGCGGCGATCAGGCGGCTGATCCTTTCCAAGCCAATATCTATATTCTCGTCGCTGACGTTCGAAAAGGAAAGCCGCAGCGTGTGCGAGCCGCTGCCGTCGACGAAAAAGGGCTGCCCTGGAATGAACGCAACTCTTTCTTTATCAACAGCTTGACGCAGCAATGGCAGGGTATCGACCGCAGCCAGCAGCTCGACCCAGAGAAACAGCCCGCCGCCGGGCCGGCTCCAGCGCCCCAGGGCCGAAAAATAGCGCTCCAGAGCCTGCAGCATCCGCCCGCATTTGCCCTCGTAGAAGGCCCGCACGCGACCCAGGTGCGCGGGCAGAAGGTCCCGTCTTAGGAATTCCAGAATCAACCTCTGACTCAGCGTGCAACTACACAAGTCGCAGGCCTCCTTGGCCAGCTCGATGCGGCGGACGATCTCGCTTGGGCCGGTAATCCAGGCCATGCGCAGCCCGGGCGCCAGGATTTTCGAGAACGTTGACATGTAGAGCACACGCCCGTCGGCGTCCAGGGCCTTCACCGGCTGGAGGTCCGCGGGGTTGACGTTCGAAAAGTAAACCTCCCCGTAGGCGTCGTCTTCGAGAATCAGCAGGTTCTCGCGGCGGGCGACATCGAGCAGCCCGCGGCGCTTCTCCAGAGACCAGGTGTGGCCAGAGGGGTTCTGAAAATTGGGGATCAAGTAGATCAGCTTGGCCCTCCCTCCGGCGACGCGTACCTCGTGGATCCGGCGCTCGAGATCGTCGAGATCCATACCGGTTTCCGTCTTGTTCACTCCCACCAGGCGGGCGCGGAAGTTCTCGAAGGCGGCGCTGGCGCCAATGAAGTTCGGCAACTCGACGAAAACCGCGTCGCCGGGGTCGAGCAGCACCCGCCCGACCAAGTCGAGCCCCTGCTGCGAGCCGCTGACCAGGATCGTCTCTTCGGTGGTGGCTTCTATTCCCTTCACCTTACGGATGTGCGCTCGCACGGCCTCGACTAGCGCGGCGTTACCGCGGGTGACGCTGTATTGGAAAATTCGGCCTTGCTCAGAGCCCACCAGGCTATTGTAGATCTCGGTAAGTTGCTCGTGGGGAAAGGTTTCCGCGTTGGGCGAACCGGCGGCAAAAGAGATCACGTCGGGCTGATTCACCAGCCCCGTCAACTGCCGGATCAGCGACGAGCGCATCACGCCGGCGTCGGCCGAAAGGAAGTCTTCAAACGCCATGGTAGGGGGATTATAGCGGTCCGCCCGAACCGAAACAGGCGAACCTCACTTCGGCGGGACCAACAGACCGCAAGACACGGTGACCCCGCGCACTGCCGGCCTCGCTCTCGGCGAGAGACCCGCTGCATCTTACGGCGGTATTTAGGGAATCCTACCGACCCCAAACCGCCGAATGGCCAAACTGTCTGCGCTAAGATAAGAATTCAGGCTCTGGTGAGGTCGACATTTGGCTACTCAAGATATCTGCAGGCGTGAGCTGGAAATTACCATCCCCTGGACCGAGGTAGAAAAGGAAGCGGGCAAGGTGGTCAATTCCTTGCGCCGTCAGGCGCGCGTGCCCGGTTTTCGCCCCGGGAAGGCCCCCGACACGGTGATCCGCACCCGCTACCACGACGAGATCCGCAAGGAGGTCGTCGAGCAGCTCGTGCCGAAATACTTCTGGGACGAGGCCAAGCAGCAGGACCTGTCTCCCGTCGGCGCGCCCAACGTACACGACGTCCATTTCCACGAGGGCGAGTCGCTGCACTTCAAGGCCGAGTTCGAGGTGCTACCCAACATCGAGCTGGCCGACTATCACCGCCTCGAAGTGCCCTTCACCGAGCCCGAGGTCCAGGACGAGGAAGTCGACAAGGAAATCGAGCAGATTCGCGAGCAGCACGCCAGCTTTCGCAACGCCGATCCGCGGCCGCTGGCCGACGGCGATGTCGCGGTGGTGTCGCTCAAAAGCGGCGAAGTCGAGGGCGCACCTACCATCGACCAGGACGAGACCACGCTCACCATCGGCGAAGCCGGCACGCTGACCGAGTTCAACGAAAACCTGCGCGGCAAGAGCCCCGGAGATGAGCTCGACTTCGACGTAACCTATCCCGACGACTTCGGCAACGAAAAGCTGGCGGGCAAGACGATTCCGTTCCACGCTGTGGTCAAAGGCATTCGCGAAAAGGAACTGCCCGAGCTCAACGACGATTTCGCGGCGGATGTCGGCGATTTCCGGACGCTCGACGAGTTGCGCACGCGAGTCCGCGAAGTGCTCGCGCACAACCGCCGTCATGCGGCCGTGGAAGCCGCCAAGGATAAGCTGGTCGAGCAGCTTGTGGCCAAGCACGAGTTTCCCGTACCCGAGTCGCTGGTTGAGCGCCAGATCCAAACGCGAATCGAGCGAACCCTGCGCTCGTTGCAGCGCCAGGGCGTGGACCTGTCGAAACTCAATCTCGACCCGGCCAAGCTGCACGCCGCCGAACGCGACCGCGCCGTGCGCGACGTGAAGGCGGGGCTGTTGCTGGAACGCATCGCCGGGGCCGAGAACATCCAGGCGACTCAGGAAGAGATCGACGCCGAAGTCCAGCGCTACGCCAAGCAATCCGAGCAATCGGTGTCGAAGGCGCGGCAGAAACTGGCCGAAAACGGCGATCTGGACCGCCTGCAGTCCAGTATCCGCAACGAGAAGGCCCTGAGCTTCCTGTTCGACGAAGCCGTCAAGGTGGATCAACCCGTCGAGGATCAACCTGCCGAGCCAGAGGCCGATGCTGAGGCCGAGGAAGTAAAGTCAGAGTAGCGTGCCGGATGGGGATAGCCGTCCGCTGCGGAATAGGCGGGCGGATCGGCAGAGACTGAGGATGGGTGAGCGCCCCCGGCCGGCCACGCCGGCATCGATCCCTAGATTGCCGTCCCGATTGCCGGCTCAGGCCGGCACAAGAGAGAGGAACCTTGCATGTTCGAAACAAATGTGCCCCACGCCGGGTTGGTCCCGATGGTGGTCGAGCAGACCAGCCGCGGCGAGCGGGCCTTTGATATCTACTCGCGGCTGCTCAAAGACAACATCATCTTCGTGGGCTACCCGATCGACGACAACGTCGCCAACCTGATCACGGCGCAGTTGTTGTTTCTGGCAGCCGAGAACCCCGAGCGCGATATCTGGCTCTACATCAATTCTCCGGGCGGCTCAATCACCGCCGGCATGGCGATCTACGACACGATGCAGTATGTCAGCCCCGATATCACGACCGTGTGCATCGGGCAAGCCGCATCGATGGCCGCCGTGCTGGTTGCCTGCGGCGCCAAGGGCAAGCGTTTCGCGTTGCCCAATTCGCGCTTTCTGCTGCACCAACCTTCGCTTTCGGGACTGGCCGGACAGGCGACCGACATCGACATTCATGCTCGCGAGATCCTGCGCATGCGCGAGAATCTCAACAAGATTCTTTCCGACCACACCGGGCAGACCTTGACCTCGATCCAGAAGGATGTCGAGCGCGACTTCATCCTCGACGCCAACCAGGCCAAGGCCTACGGTCTGATCGACGAGATCATCTTCCGCAAGGACATCGAAGCCAACTCGAAACCCTGACCTGGGGTTCCCGCGGCAGCCGGCGGGGTTGGCTTGGAAGCAGGGAGCGGGGCTCACGCCCGCGCTCCGGCCAGCCCCGCCGCCCGCGGCGTCGCGAACCGCGGCCGCCCCATTCACACCCACTGAGCACGGTCCAGATCGCGGCAACTGTCGACTCCCGCCACCCGCCGCCCAGCAAACTTCTCGCACCCGCTGCTGATCGCGCACCCCGCGCAATGCTAGAATAAGAAAGCGCTTCGTACTAGTGCGGACATCCGCTGGACTCTGCAACCAACTGATTCGGAGCAACTTACTCGGACTCTAGAGGCTGTGGCGAGCTTCACCGCCACGCGCGGCCCACGCAGGTTTCCCTCGACATGAGCGACTACTGGAGAGGTCTTTCATCGACCGTCGGCACGAAGTTTCTCGTCGCCGTGACGGGCGGCATTCTGGTGACTTTCGTCATCGGCCACTTGCTCGGTAATCTGCAGATCTACCTCGGGCCAGAGGCCATCAACAGCTACGCCGTGTTCCTGAAATCGAAACCCGGCTTGCTGTGGACCGCGCGGCTGGGGCTGTTCACCGCGCTGGTGATCCACATCTGGGGCATTACGCGGCTCTCGCTCCGCAACCAGGAAGCGCGCCCGGATGCCTACGCCTTGAAAAAACCGGTGGCGTCCACCTTGTCATCGAGGACGATGGTGCTCAGCGGCGTGCTGCTGTTGGCCTTCATCATTTACCACCTGCTGCACTTCACGATCGGCGCCGTCAACCCCAAGCAGTTTCATCTGATCGACGAGTTGGGCCGTCACGACGTCTACTCGATGACCATTCTCGGCTTCCAGCAGCCGCTGGTGGCGCTCTCCTATATCTTCGCGATGGCGATGCTGGGGCTGCATCTGGCGCACGGTATCGCCAGCATTTTTCACACCATGGGATGGAGCCGCCCGAAGACGGCGCCGATGATCGATTTGACGGGACGGATCATTGCCCTGTTGCTGGTGATCGGCAACATCTCGATTCCCATCTCCGCCCTGCTGGGCTGGATCCAACCGACACAGGGGGCGTTGTAGAGATGAACCTCGACGCCAAAATCCCGGCCGGCCCGGTCGAGCAGAAATGGGACCGCCACCGCACCGAGATCAAGCTGATCAACCCGGCCAACAAGCGCAAGTACAACATCCTCGTGATCGGCTCGGGGCTGGCGGGAGCGTCGGCGTCGGCGACCTTGGCCGAGCTCGGCTACCAGGTGGATTGCTTCTGTTTTCAAGACAGCCCGCGCCGCGCTCACAGTATCGCCGCGCAGGGCGGCATCAATGCCGCCAAGAACTACCCCAACGACGGCGACTCGGTCTACCGGCTGTTCTACGACACGGTCAAGGGCGGCGATTTTCGCAGCCGCGAAGCGAATGTATACCGCCTGGCCCAGGTCAGCAACAACATCATCGACCAGTGCGTCGCGCAAGGCGTTCCGTTCGCGCGCGAGTACGGCGGCTTGCTCGCCAACCGCTCGTTCGGCGGCGCGCAGGTCTCGCGCACGTTCTACGCCCGCGGCCAGACCGGCCAGCAACTGCTGTTGGGCGCCTACGGAGCTTTGAACCGCCAGATCGCCGCCGGGGGCGTGCGGATGCATACGCGCACGGAAATGCTCGACCTGGTCACCATTGACGGCCGGGCCCGCGGCATCGTGACGCGCGATCTGGTCACCGGCGAAATCCGCTCCTGGGCGGGCCACGCCGTGGTGCTCGCCACCGGCGGCTACGGCAACGTCTTTTACCTTTCGACCAACGCCAAGGGATCGAACGTCAGCGCGACCTATCGCGCCTACATGCGCGGCGCGGCCTTCGCCAACCCCTGCTTTACGCAGATCCACCCCACCTGTATCCCGCGCAGCGGCGACTACCAGTCCAAGCTCACGTTGATGTCGGAGTCGTTGCGCAACGACGGGCGGGTGTGGGTTCCCAAGACCCAGGGCGACAAGCGCCCGCCGTATCAGGTCCCCGAAGGCGAGCGCGACTACTACCTGGAGCGCAAGTATCCGAGTTTCGGCAACCTCGCGCCGCGTGATATTGCCTCGCGTAGCGCCAAGGAAGCCTGCGACGAAGGTCGTGGAGTGGGTCCCACCGGGCAGGGCGTCTACCTCGACTTTGCCGACGCCATGAACCGCCTCGGCCGCAACGTGATCGAGCAGCGCTACGGGAACCTCTTCCACATGTACAACCGCATCACCGGAGAGGACCCCTATGAGTCGCCGATGCGCATCTTCCCGGCGGTGCATTACACCATGGGCGGGCTGTGGGTCGACTACAACCTGATGAGCACCATCCCGGGGCTGCACGTCATCGGCGAGGCGAATTTCTCCGATCACGGCGCCAACCGCCTGGGGGCCAGCGCCCTGATGCAGGGTTTGGCGGACGGCTACTTCATTCTGCCGTACACGATCGGGCACTACCTGGCGAGCGAAAAGCCCGAAGCGGTCTCGACCGATAACGCCGAGTTCCAGAAGGTGGAAGAGGAAGTACGCGCCCGGATCGGGCGGCTTCTGGGCATCCAGGGAAAGCGTTCGGCCGACTCGTTCCACCGCGAGCTGGGCGCGCTGCTGTGGGAAAAATGCGGCATGGCGCGCAACGCCACCGGCCTGCGCGAAGCTCTCGACCGCATCCCGGCGCTGCGCGAAGAGTTCTGGCAGAATGTCCGCGTGCCCGGCGAGGGCGAGTCGTTCAACCAGTCCCTGGAGCTGGCTGGACGCGTGGCCGACTTTCTGGAGTTCGGTGAGCTGCTGTGCCGTGACGCGCTGGCGCGCGAGGAGTCTTGCGGCGGGCATTTCCGCGAGGAGCATCAGACCGAAGAGGGCGAGGCCCTGCGCAACGACGAGGAGTTTTCGTACGCCTCCTGCTGGGAATACCGCGGGCCCGACCAGGCCCCGTTGCTCCATAAGGAGCCGTTGCAGTTCGAGACGGTGCACCCCTCGGTGCGCAGTTACAAATAGCTAGCCGGCGCGCCTGTCTCTATTGGAAATCAGCCATCGGGAATCAGCCATGAATCTGACGCTAAAAGTCTGGAGACAAAAGAACCGCCAAAACAAAGGCGGCTTCGAAACCTACCAGGTCAGCGAGATCCTTCCCGAGATGTCGTTCCTCGAAATGCTCGACGTGCTCAACCAGGACCTCATTGAGAAGGGTCTCGAACCGGTCGCCTTCGATCACGATTGCCGCGAAGGCATTTGCGGCATGTGCTCGCTGATGATCAACGGCATCTCCCACGGGCCCGAGGCGGCCACCACCACCTGCCAGCTTTACATGCGCAAGTTCAGCGACGGCGATACGATTACGATCGAGCCGTTCCGCGCCGCCGCGTTCCCCATCGTCCGCGATCTGGTGGTGGATCGCAGCGCGTTCGATCGCATCCTGCGCTCGGGCGGCTTTGTCTCGGTGAGCACCGGCGGTGCGCCCGACGCCAACCTGATTGCCGTCCCCAAAGAGAAGGCGGATCGCGCCATGGACGCGGCCGCCTGCATCGGTTGCGGCGCTTGTGTCGCGGCCTGCAAGAACGCCTCGGCCTCGCTGTTTGTGGCCGCCAAGGTCGCCCACCTGGCGCAACTGCCCCAAGGCCAAGCCGAGCGCTATCGCCGGGTCAAGGCGGTGGTCGAGGCCATGGATGCCGAGGGCTTCGGCAGTTGCACCAACACCTACGACTGTCAGGCGGTCTGCCCTGAAAACATCAGCGTGGACTTCATCGCCGATATGAATCGCGACTACCGCAAGGCTTTGCTTAGCGGCGAGTAGGCGAGCGCCGGCGCCACCCGACGAGCGGCCCGAATAAGACCTGCACAAGCCCGGTCGCTACTCAATCCATTGCCCCTCAGCTTTGGCTTTGGCGTTGACGCTTTGGAGTGGGCCCTGCCCTTTGCACAGGCCGGAGGCCTGCGCCACTTGTCGCCATCGCTACTTCGCCGTTAGTAGCCCTCGCCCGTACAGCCAGTCGGCCAGTCTCCTTGGCCACGAGGAGAGTGCCAGATCGGTAGGCGCCAGGCCGACCCCGTGCGGACCGTGCTCGTAGATGTGCAACTCGGCCGGAACCCCTGCCTTGCGCAGCGCCAGATAAAACAACACGCTGTTTTCCGCGGGCACGCCGTGGTCCTCGTTGGTATGGAACAGGAACGTCGGCGGCGTATCCGCCGTCACCTGGTTCTCGTTCGATAGCGACGCCACCAGCTTGGGATCCGGGTCGTCGCCCAGCAGATTCCGCAGCGAACCCTTGTGCGTATATTCGGTGGTAAACGAAATCACCGGATACGCCAGAATCGCAAAGTCCGGTCGCGAGCTCATGCGGTCGATCTCTTCGGCCGCCTGGGGATCGCCACGGTCAAAATGAGTTTCTGCCGTCGAAGCCAGGTGGCCGCCGGCCGAAAAACCCCAGATCCCCACACGCGAGCGGTCGATGTGGAACTTGTCGGCATTCAGCCGCACGTAGCGCAGCGCGCGCTGCGCGTCGTTGAGCGGGGCCGGATGATGATAGCGCGGACCCAGACGGTACTTGAGCACGAAGGCCGCCACCCCAATCGAGTTCAGCCAGCGCGCGATCTGCGTGCCCTCGTGGTCCATCGCCAGGACGCGGTAGCCGCCGCCGGGGCACACGACCACGGCCGCGCCGGTGGCGCGCGGCTCGTCCACCGGATAGAGCGACAGCGTCGGACGATCGACATCCTCGTTGCCGACGGCTCCTGGAGCCCCACCGGGCCACAGCACGACAACCTCGGGTTCGGGGCCCTGCGGCTGGGCGTGCAACCATCCGGTTGCTACCCACGCAAAACCAACCGCCAGCAACAAGCGAACGCTCGTCCGCGTCGCATCAAGAAAACGAAAATTCATAGCTTTACCCCATCGTGCGAACAAACCCAAACAGGACTCCAATTCTACACCCCAGTGGCGCAGGCCTCCGGCCTGTGCAAAGGCAAAGAATCGCCCCGAAACCACCAGGAACGGCACCCAAGCATCCAACTACGAACGCTGCCTCCACTCTTCCACCGTCACGCCGCACAGACCATCGAAACACAGCGTCCATCCATACGCGCCCTGGCCGCGCGCCAAGCCGCACCCGAAACCACAGCGATATGAGCCCTCGCTACACTGATACTGGAAGCGCCTTCGCCGCTCGTTCCCACTCCCAACACTTATGACCCACACCATCACCCTGATTCCCGGAGACGGCATCGGCCCGGAAGTCACGCGAGCCACCGTGCGAGCCGTCGAGGCCACAGGCGTCGCGATCCAATGGGAGGAGGTGGAAGCCGGCGCGGGCGCCGTCGAAAAACACGGCAAACCGCTTCCCGACTATGTGCTCGAATCGCTGCGGAGCACCAGTGTGGGGCTCAAAGGCCCTATCGGCACGCCCGTCGGCGGCGGATTCGCGAGCGTCAACGTCGCGATGCGCCGGGCGCTCGATCTCTACGTGAACTACCGTCCGGCGCGCGCGTTGCCGGGCATCCCCTCGCGATTCGCCGAACTCGATCTCGACCTGGTTCTGTTCCGCGAAAACACCGAGGGACTCTATTCCGGCCTGGAGCACGAGGTCGTACCCGGGGTTGTCGAAAGCCTCAAGATCATCACGGAAAAGGCCAGCCTGCGCATCGCCCGCTACGCCTTCGAATTCGCCCGCAAGCACGGCCGCAAGAAGGTCACCGCGTTGCACAAGGCCAACATCATGAAGCTCAGTGACGGTCTGTTTCTACGCTGCGCGCGCGAGGTAGCCGCCGAGTTTGCCGGCATCCAATACGAAGAGTTGATCATCGACAATGCCTGCATGCAGTTGGTGCTCGCGCCGGAAAAGTTCGACGTGCTGGTAGCGGAGAACCTCTACGGCGATATCGTTTCGGACCTGTGCGCGGGTCTGGTGGGCGGGCTGGGCCTGGTGCCGGGGGCCAACATCGGCGACCACTGTGCGGTGTTCGAGGCCGTCCACGGCAGCGCGCCCGACATCGCGGGCAAAGGCGTTGCCAACCCGACGGCCCTGATGCGCGCCGGCGCGCAAATGCTCGCTCACGTCGACGAGCCCGAGGCCTCGCAGCGCCTGCGAAAGGCCATCCGCGCCGTATACGCGGAAGGGAAAACGCTGACCCGCGACATCGGTGGCGGCGCCTCGACGGAGGAGTTCGGCGATGCGGTGATCGCGAAAATGGAGAGCCCCGCGGGATAGTGCGCGACAGAGCACGTCGCCACTCATCTCACTCAGAGCCGCGGGCGTGAGCCCGCTCTGAGCAGTCAGGTTCTTCTGCCGAGGTCCGAGTACGCCGAAAATACAGGGCATCGCAGCGCGGGCTTACGCCCGCGGCTCTGAGTAGCAAGGCGACCCGACGGCGCTGTTCGATGAAGCGATCTCCGGCTAGCGGTGCTGCACCTCGGCCAGCCAGTCCGGCCGTTTGAATACCTCGCGCGGCCGGCTACCGTCGGGCGGCCCGATAATGCCGTCCTTTTCCATCGCATCGAGGATGCGCGCGGCGCGCCCATAGCCTAGCCGCAGACGCCGCTGCAGCGTGGAGGTCGAGGCCTTGCCCGCCTCCAGCACGATGCGCAGGGCTTCTTCGTAGGCCGGGTCGGCAAAGCCTTCGTCCTTGCCTTCCTCATCCTCCTGGCCATCGGCGGCCGGCGGCGCCAGAAACGCGGTCTCATAGTCGGGTTTGCCCTGATCCTTCCAGGCGTCGACCACCACGCCCACTTCCTCTTCGGTAACCATCGGACCGTGCAGGCGGACCATGCGGGCCGTCCCGGGCGGCAGGAACAACATATCGCCGCGGCCCAGCAGCGCTTCGGCGCCCATCGAGTCGAGAATCGTTCGCGAGTCGACGCGCGTCGCCAGGCGGAAGGAAATACGCGCCGGAATGTTGGCCTTGATCAGGCCGGTGATGACATCGACGCTCGGCCGCTGCGTGGCCAGGATCAGGTGAATCCCAACCGCTCGCGACATCTGGGCCAACCGCGTGATGGCCTCTTCGATCGCGCGGCCCTCCAGGATCATCAAATCCGCCAACTCGTCGATGATGATCACCACGTAGGGCAGCGTGTTCAACGATTCGGCGGTTTCCTCGTCCGCGTTTTCCTGCAGCCGCTTGATCTTGCGGTTGAACTGGTCGATGTTCCGCACGCCATATTCGGCCAGCAGCTTCAGCCGCCGCTCCATCTCGCGCGTGGCGTTCTTGAGCGCGTTGGAGGCCTTTTTCATGTCGGTGATGACCGGCGTCAGCAGGTGCGGAATATCGACGTAAAGGCCCAATTCCACCGTCTTGGGGTCGATCATGATGAAGCGCACCTGCTCGGGCGTCGCCTTCATCAGAATCGACATGATCAGCGTGTTGATGAGAACGCTTTTGCCCGATCCGGTCGAGCCGGCCACCAGCAGGTGCGGCATCGAGGTCAGGTCGGCGACGCGAATACGGCCGTTGATATCCTTGCCCAGCGCCATCGTGAGATAGGAAGTATTGCCGGTGAAATCGGGCACCTCGATGCACTCGCGCAGGCTGATGATTTCGCGCTTGCGGTTGGGCACCTCGATGCCGACCGTCGATTTGCCGGGGATGCGCTCCACCAGGATCGACTCGCACTCCAGCGCCAGGCAAAGGTCTTCGGTCAACTGCAGGATCTTGCTGTATTTGATCCCGGGGTCGGGCTTGAACTCGTAAGTGGTGACGACCGGGCCCGGGTTGATCTGCACGATCGAGCCCTTGACGCCGAACTCGGCGAACTTCGTCACGATCTGGCCGCCAAGCTGGCGCAGCTCTGCGGCGTCGTAGGTGCCGCGTTCGGGCGGCGTCAGCAACAATGCGCTAGCCGGCACGCGGTAGCGGCGGCGCTGCGGGCGATTCTCGATGGGGTGGGCCCCCGGCTCGGGCTCGAGTTCGGGCTCCGATTCGGGAAGGTCGTCGTCGAACGGCAGCCGCCGCGGCTCGGGCGCACTGCGGACCGACGAGCTAACCGGCGCCTCGTAAGGAACGATCGGCGTTTCCTCCAGCAAGTCGTCTTCTTCCAGGTCCGGCTCGGCCGAAGCCGGTTCCGCCGCGACCGAATCGCTGGCGTCCTCGACGGCATCGGCCAGGCGGCGCTGGCTGATCCGCATGCGGGCATCGTGCGCGCGCTCGGTTTGGCGCGAGCGCCACTCCTGGAAACGCTCCTTCCACCCCGAAAGCGGCAGCCGCAGCGACTCGAACTTGCCGCGCGTGGTCTCGAGGCTGAACGACGAGATCAGGTAGGCCGACAGAATCGCCGCCGCCAGAAGCACGAGCGCCGCGCCGATTTCGTTCAGAAACGAGACCAGAATGCCCGAGGTCAGCGTGCCGACCACGCCTCCGGGTTCGATCGTTTCGAGCCACAGCTTGGGAATCGGCCCCAACGACAACGCGGCGCACGCCACCAGCACGAGCAGGGCGGTCCCCGCCAGCCGTTGCAGCGGCGCCGGCCAGGCGGCCGAGCGAAGCCATCGCCAGCCCACCAGAACCAGGAACAGAGGCAACAGAAAGGCAGGCAGGCCAAACCACTGCAGCGCCAGGTCGCTGACCCAGGCGCCGGGAAAGCCCAGTAGGTTTTCGGGCGTCTTGGTGCCTCCCGCCACGTTCCACGACGGGTCGAGGGGATGGTAGGACACCAGACTCAGGCTCAGAGACAGAGCCA
The DNA here is from genome assembly GCA_963824095.1 of Terriglobia bacterium. Taxonomy (GTDB): domain Bacteria; phylum Acidobacteriota; class Terriglobia; order Bryobacterales; family UBA6623; genus JBBDWJ01. The sequence continues at coordinate 1,957,281 of CAWGNS010000008.1, forward strand.
GAATCAGCAACAGGAATCCCACCGGCTCGTTGATGCGCCGGTTTTCGGTCGGTTGGAGAAATTGCATTCCGCTTGGACCTCTTCCGAGCGTGCCATGATTGCGCACGGGAAGGCGAGGCGTGCGAGCTACTGCGTCACACCGGGGAAGCGGAAGAAAGAAGCCAGAGCCAGTACTATTATGCCAAAAATGACGCGGTAGTAAATGAAGACCTTCAAAGTTCGTACTTGCAGGTAGCGGATGAACAGGGCGATGACGGCGTACCCGGCGATCGCGCTGACGGCGATGCCGACCACGAAAGGCATGTACATGTCGGGTGGGACGCCGCCCTGCTTCCAGATGTCGAGGGCGGTCTTGGCCGCGGCGCCCAGGATGATCGGCGACGAGAGCAGGAATGAAAAGCGGGCCGCCGCCGGGCGGTTGACGCCGCGAAACAGAGCGGCCGAGATCGTGATGCCCGACCGCGAGCACCCCGGGACCAGCGCCAACATCTGAGCGAAGCCGATGATCATGGCATCCCGGAAGGAAATATGTCCGAGATCAAGCCGGAACGTTCCGGCGCGTTCGGCCCAAGCCAGCACCAGCCCGATCGCCACCAGCATGAAGCCGATGACCAGCGGGCTGCGCAGCACGCTTTCGACGTAGTCTTGCAGCAACAGGCCGGCAATGCCGGCTGGGATCGTCGCCGCCACCAGGAACCAGAACAGCCTGGGGTTATCGTAGAGGTCGTTGTCGGGGTCGCCCGGCTCGGGCGGCAGCACCTTGCGCCCAAAAGCCAGAAACACCAGCCGGATCCAGGTCTTGGCGAAATAAAGCAGCACCGCGGCCAGCGTGCCGATATGCAGCGCGATGTCGAACAGCAGGCCCTGGTCTTTCCATCCCATCAGCCACGGGACGAGGATCAGGTGGGCCGTACTGCTGACGGGCAGAAATTCCGTGGCCGCCTGGACCAATGCCAGGATCACCGCTTGAATCAGGGGCATGTTCGGGGGTTAGTGCGCGACCGCTTCGGCAGCAAACAGACTGACGAGGTTTCCTTCGTTATCGAACGACAGTTCCTGCGGCTCGCCCACAATTTCGATTTGCGGGTTAGAGCGCAACTCGGGAAGCAGGTTTTCGCTCACCATCATCTCGCCCAGCTCCAGCGTGTTGCGAATCCAGACAATCGTGCACTCGCTGACGTCGAGCTTGCCGCAGGTGGCGATCAGTTTCTCGATGCAGGTGCGGTCGTCGGGGAAGTGCATCGGCGTGAACGCCGGCTGCGTCGTCGAAGACGTGAGGCCGTTAATCCACGTGGCGTTGTAGTCGATTTTCTCGAACAACCGATCGGTGATCATGTCGGCGAAGCCCATGCCGATGGCATTGCCGTAGCTCAGCTCGGCGAGATCGCGGACGAAGATCCGGCGGACCAGCGGCACGCCGGGCCAGGGGTTGGGGCCGTCGACGCTGCGGTTGATGACTTTGGTATCCATGCCCGCGCCGCTAATGTTCTTGCCCATCTCGTCGATGATCAGCAAATCGGTTTCCGCGGCGGGAATGTTGGGTTTCCAGGACTTGGCAAGCGCCAGCAGATCTTCTTCCCGCGGCGTCATTCCCGCGGCGCCCAGCGCGTGCACTTCGGCCGTGTTGTGATAGGCGTCTTCGAGAATCGCAAGCCCCCCCAGCATCTTGCCGGTGCCCAGGATCAGGCCGCCGACGCTGCGGATCACCTGGTCCATGCCGATGCGCAGAGCCCAGCAATGGTAGCGGCGCGCGCCGGCCCATTTGCCCAGCCCGATCGCCATCATCTTGTGGATGCCGCTTTCGAGCTTGCCATCGAAGTCGGTGTGCCACTTGACGCGTCCGCACAGCATCACGCCGTCGCATTCGTATGCCTGACGGTCCATGACGACTTCGATGCCCTCGGAGGTCGTGCCGACGTCGACGACGTCGAGCGAGCTGACGACGGGCACACCCATCGTTTCTTCGGTGATGCCGTAGTGCGCCAGAACGTCGGCCTGTCCCTCGGCCGTCGCCGCGCCATGGCTACCCATCACGGGAATGATGAACGGATGGACCCCGCGCGACTTCCAGAACTCGATCACCGCTCGCACGATCACGTCGATGTTCGTGATTCCGCGGCTTCCGGCGCCCACGGCAATGCGGCTGCCCGCCGGCACCTTCCGCGCCCACTCGGCTTCTTCCATGGCGCGGCGAACCGCGCCGACTACGTCGGAGAGACGCCGGTCTTCGAAATGCTGTTTGACAGGGACCAGTTTCTGGAGACGCATTTGCTTCCCATTATATCGGTTCGTTAGAAAACGAACGTCATGTAGTGTACCAGCCGGTACAGGATTTCGTGCGTCAAAACCCATCGGCGCCAACACCGCCCGCGGCGCTGCCAGACCAGCTTGAAACGCCGGGAGCGGCGGGCATGCAGCGCAGAGGCGCTTTTTTCGACGGCCAGGATGACCCATCAAGTCTCGTATAATGAGGTACATATGAAAGATCTGCGAGGCCGCATCCTGGCGCTCGATCTGGGCAAGCGCCGGATCGGGTTGGCGGTGAGCGACGAGTTGGGTTTTACGGCCCAAGGCCTTCCCACCCTGCAGCGCACCAACAAGGCGGAAGACCTCGAAGCCCTCAGCAGATTGATCCGGGAGAAGAGCGTCGCACTCGTCGTCGTCGGCCAGCCGCTTCACATGAGCGGAACGGTGGGCCGGCAGGCAAACCACGCGGCGCAGTTTGCCCGCACGCTGCAGACGACCACCAACGTGGAAGTGCGGCTCTGGGATGAGCGGCTAACGACCGTCGAGGCCGGACGCATTCTCCGGCAGGGCGGCGTCAGCCGGGAGAAACATAAGGCGGCCATCGATCGGCTCTCAGCCGTTTTGATTTTGCAGAGCTATCTCGATTACCGGACGGGGCAGGCTGCCGAGGTGGACGGTCGCGCGGGAGCGCCGCAAGAATAAACATCCCGACCGCTGCCCGCGCCCAGACGGAACGCGGACGCCTTCGCGACAGTCCTCTAAGATGGAACCGGCGAAATGAAGAAATCCACGCTCTGGAAGGTCGTCGCTGTGGATGCCGTGCTGCTGGCCGGAATCGTGGCTGGGGCGGTGTCTCTCACTTCGCCCTACAAGGGACACGACGGGCCCGTGGTGATGATGATCGAGCCGGGAACGTCGAGCCGCACCATCGGCGCGAAGCTGGAGGCCGAAGGCGTGGTTCGCTCGCGCTGGTTGTTTCTTGCGGCGCGGGCGGTGAACCGGAACTCGAAACTCTTCGCCGGCGAATACAGGTTCGAACAGCCCATGTCGGTTTGGCAGGTCTACGATCAGATCGCCTCGGGCAAAGTGCTGCAACACGCGTTCACGGTGCGCGAGGGCCTCAGCCGGTTCGAAATTGCCTCACTTCTGGAGAGCGGCGGATTCACCACCCGCGACGCCTTTCTGGCGGAAAGCGACAAGACGGACCGCATCCGCGATCTGGCGCCGGAAGCCAGGAACCTGGAGGGCTTCCTGTATCCGGAAACCTACCAGGCGACGCGGCCGTTTTCCGCGGCGCAGTTGGTCGACATGATGGTGGCGCGATTCCGGTCCGTCTTCGAAGAACTCTCGCGGGGGCGTTCCCCCAAGCTCACCCCCTACGAGTTGGTGACCCTGGCGTCGATGATCGAAAAGGAAACCGGCGTCGGCGGCGAACGTAAGCTGGTGGCTTCGGTATTCTATAACCGGCTCGACAAGCGCATGCTGCTGCAGTGCGACCCGACGGTGATCTACGGGCTGGTTTTGGAAGACCGCTACCAGGGCCGCCTGACGCGCGACGATCTGGCCGTCCCGCATGGCTACAACACCTATGTTCACACGGGGCTGCCGCCGGGCCCGATCGCCAATCCCGGCCGAGCTTCCCTGGAGGCAGCGTTCGACCCGGCCGATACCAACTACCTCTATTTTGTGGCCCAGGCCCACGGCGAAGGCCACGTCTTCTCGGAGTCCCTTCAGGCACACAATCGCGCCGTGGGGGCCTATCGGCGGAGCCGCTAGCGGTGGCTGCCCGCCAGGCCAGAGGCCCTAGCATTAAGTCGTTCATACTGCAGTATTTAAAGGAAAACTCTCCGGGTCTGGTGGATAGCCGGGTGCTGGCCGACATTTGTCGTGAAGCGGCCCGCGCGCTGCAGCGCGACAAGCCGGTCTCGCGATCCTACGTGCTCGAGGTGCTGGGCGAAACCGAAGTCCCGATCGACCGCGCGCTCGGGGGGCTTCCCGTGGACCTGCGAGGCCGCGTGCATTCTCACGATCGGGAAGTGGCCGCGGCATCGCTGGCCGATATGGCCGGAGAATACGAGGCCGCGCGCTCCTTGGGCGACAAAACGAGGATGGCGGATTGCCGGAGGGCCGTGCTGCAGGCCAAAGACCGGCTGAAGCTTCTGCTCCGCCGGACCAACCTGGCGCCGCAAAAAAAAGAGGAGAAACACGAGCTTCTGCAGTGGTTTCTGGTTTGGCTCGAAGCGCCGCCGCTGTTCCCGGCCTGGCTCGCGTTGCGGTTGAAAGCGGCCGGAACGGGCGTTTCCGGGGCGGCCCGGGAGAGAACCCAGCCGGCAGACGAACTAGCCGCCGAGCCGTCTCCGGATGCCGAGCCCTAAGCGTGCGCAGCAGATTGATATAATTAGGGTTCATTCCACGGTAGCCGCGTGCGTTTGTTCTCTCCCCGATCCTTCCTTCCGCTCACGCTCCTCGTGTTGGCGGGGTTTGATACCTCCTGCCTCGTCCGCTCCAGTAAGCCGATCCAGCCGCCGCTAATCACCCGCACGGCGACGCTGGAGCAATTCATGGCGAAACTACGGCGGCTGGGCGAGGTCCATTCCATGAAGGCCACCGTCGAGCTACGTTTGTCGTATGAGAATGAGGATCGCACCCGCGTGCAGGAATTTCACGACGCGCCGGGCTTCATTCTGGCCCGCCGTCCGGGGGAGATCCGCACCATTGCGCAGGTACCGGTGGTTCGCACCACGGCCATCGAAATGGCGTCCAACGGACAGACCTTTGAGGTCTACATCCCCAGCAAGAAGCGCTTCCTGATGGGCGACACCAAGACGGACCATCCCTCGGAGAAGCGGACCGAAAACATTCGGCCCAACCACATCCTGGACGCTTTGTTGATCGAGCCACCGCGGCCCGACGAGATCGCCGTCATGGAAAACGCGGTCGAAGGGGTGACTCCCTATCAGGTTGTTTCGCTGATCCGGACGGACAACAAGAAGCCGCGGTTGGCGCGTAAATTCTGGTTCAGCCGGCAGACCCTCGAATTGAGCCACATGCAGATTCTCGACGAGGCGGGCAACACGGCTACCCTGGCGCTCTACGAAGAGTGGTCCGAGGAGAACTCCCTGCCCTACCCGACGACCGTTACGGTGATGCGGCCCGTCGATGGTTACTCGCTGCGGATCCACTTTCTGGAGCCCGGCTTGAATGAAACCGTTCCCGACGACAGCTTCGTCCTAGAAGCACCGGAAGGCGTGACGGTGGAACACCTTGGCGAGCCCAAACCCGGTCAGGCCGACGCGCGCGCGGAATCGAGGAATCCATGATTGCCCGCATGGTGGCAAGAAATCTGGCCCACCGGCCCATCCGCACGTTCTTGAGCGTGCTGGCGGTGGCGGTGGAGGTGGCGATGATTCTGCTCATCGTCGGCCTCTCGGAAGGCTTGTTGCACGAGAGCATGCGGCGCACTAAAGGGGTGGGGGCCGATATCCTGATCCGTCCCTCGACCAGCAGCGCGGCGATGAGCCTCAGCACGGCCGACATCCCCGAAGCGCTGGTCGACAAACTCGTCCAGACTTTCCCGGAAGTCCAGCTCGCCACCGGCATGACCGTGAACATGGGCGAGGCGCTGCAATCGATCAGCGGCGTCGACTGGGACAAGATCCAGGAAATGAGCGGCGGAATCCGTTATCTCGAGGGCGGACCGCTGCGTGAACCCTACGACGCCATCGTCGACGAAATCTACGCGCGGGACAAGAAACTGAAGGTCGGCGACACGCTTCGTCTGCTCAACCAGAACTTCAAGCTCGTCGGCATCGTCGAATCGGGCAAGATGTCGCGGATCTTCATCCGCAAGGACACCATGCAGGACCTGATGGGCTGGGACGGCCGCCTGAGCCAAATTTTTTTGAAACTCAAAGATCCCGCCAAGACTCACGAGGTGGTCGACAAGATCCACGCCCTGCTGCCATCCTATCCGGTGTGGTCCATGGAGGACTTTCTGGCGCACGTCACCGCCGACGTACGCGCCATGTCGTCGCAGTTCGTCAACGTGATCATCGGCATCGCCGTGATCATCGGTTTCATCGTGGTGTTGTTGTCGATGTATACCGCGATTCTCGAGCGTACCCGCGAAATCGGTATTCTGAAGTCGTTGGGTGCCTCCGGCGGGTATATCATGAGCATCGTCATCCGCGAGACGCTGGCGATCTGTGCCGGCGGGATTGTGCTGGGGTTTGCGCTAAGCTTTTTGGGACAGATGATTGTCGAATCCCGCTTTCCGCTCATCACGATCATCCTGTTTCCCGTGTGGATGCTGTGGGGGGCGCTGATCGCGGTGATCGGCTCCACGCTGGGCGCGTTCTATCCAGCGACGCGCGCGGCCCGTCAGGATCCGATCGAGGCGCTTTCTTACGAGTAAAAACCTGGTGACTTCTGAAGAACAGCCAATTGTTCAGGTGAAGGGTCTCACCAAGACCTATCACATGGGCGGGGTGGACGTGCATGCGCTGCGCGGCGTCGACCTGTCCGCCGCCCCCGGGGAGTTCCTGGCGATTCTGGGGCCTTCCGGATCGGGGAAATCCACCCTGTTCCACATCATCGGCGGGCTCACGCCGCCGAGTACCGGCGAAGTTCTCATCGCGGGCAAGAACCTGAGCCGCATGAGCGACGCCGACCGCACGGCGCTGCGCCGCACCACCGTCGGTTTCGTGTTCCAGCGCTTCAATCTGCTGCCGACGCTCACGGCCCAGGAAAACATCGACATCGCGCGCCACATCGCGGGAAATCAGAACTCCAACGACAAGGCCTTCGACAACCTGCTGCGCATTCTGGGAATCGAGCATCGCCTGCACCATAAGCCCTACGCGCTTTCCGGCGGCGAGCAGCAGCGCGTCGCCATCGCCCGCGCCATCGTCAACAAGCCCTCCATCCTGCTCGCCGATGAGCCGACCGGCAATCTCGATACCGAGAATTCCATGGCCGTACTCGATACGCTGAAGCATCTCAGCAGTGAGACCGGCCAGACCATCCTGATGATCACCCACAACCCCGAAGCAGCCGCCTATTGCGCCAAGCGCATCGTGAAGATGCGCGACGGCCGCATCGTCGAGGAGTAGGCTCACCTGCTACGATGGCTCGCGGAAGTTCCGATGCCAATCCCCGTTTCGGTGCAAGACATTGCCGACGAACTCGGCTTTGGTTCGGATGAAGTGTCGTCCTACCTGAACCGGAAGACCGGCCAGATCTTCAGCTGGAATGACAATTTGGGCACTCTTCCCGAGGAAGAGGAGGAAGGCGAGGACCTATCCAGCTATCCGGAGTGGCAACGCGAAGTGATCGTGTTGTATCGGGAAGTATGCAACTCCGATGACTGGCTGCCGCTGCCATGCGCTTTCGAAGTCCACGAATGGGACATCATGAGCCGCTTTTGCGAGACGGTCGAGTCGGATTCGAAGCGCGAATCCCTGCGCCATGCGATTCACGGCCGGGGAGCGTTTCGCCGCTTCAAGGACGAAGCCGCGCGGCTCGGTCTGATCGAAACTTGGTACGACTACCGCAACGACGCGCTACGAGCGGTCGCCATCGAGTGGCTCCAAGAGAACGCCATTCCCTACTCGTTGGAGAAGCGCGGTCCGTCAACGACCGCATCGGGTGGATGAAGGGATTCGGGGGCTCTACAGGCTGCCACCGCTGTCGGGGTCGACGAAGGCCTTGAGGCGGCGGCTGCGGCTGGGGTGGCGCAGCTTGCGCAACGCCTTGGCTTCGATCTGGCGGATGCGCTCGCGCGTGACGGCGAAGCTCTGGCCGACTTCTTCGAGCGTGTGCTCGCTGCCGTCCTCGAGGCCGAAGCGCATCTTGATGACCTTTTCCTCGCGCGGCGTGAGCGACTTGAGCACCTGCGCCGTTTGCGCCCGCAGATTCAGGTTGATCACGGCCTCCGCGGGCGAAACCTGGTCGGAGTCTTCGATGAAGTCGCCCAGGTGCGAATCGTCTTCCTCGCCAACCGGCGTCTCGATCGAGATCGGCTCCTGCGCCACTTTCAACACCCGCCGCACTTTGACGACGGGGATGTCCATGTGTTCGGCGATCTCCTCGCTGGTGGGCTCGCGGCCGAGCTCCTGCACGAGTTGCCGCGACGTGCGGATCACCTTGTTGATCGTCTCGATCATATGGACCGGAATGCGGATCGTGCGCGCCTGGTCGGCGATAGCGCGCGTGATCGCCTGGCGGATCCACCAGGTGGCGTAGGTCGAAAATTTGTAGCCGCGGCGGTACTCGAACTTGTCCACCGCCTTCATCAGGCCAATGTTGCCTTCCTGAATCAAATCGAGGAATTGCAGCCCGCGGTTGACGTAGCGCTTGGCGATGGAGACCACCAGCCGCAGGTTGGCCTCGACCAGCTCCCGCTTGGCGATATCCGCCTCGGCCTGGCCCTTGCGAATAACCTGCAAGGTGGTGCGCAGTTCGCCGGAACTCGCCCCGGCTTCGTCCTCCATCTGCGCGATGGTCTGTTGCAGGTTGCGAATCTCCTGGCGCAGCGCGCGCGCTTCCTCGCCTCGCTCGCGGGTGAGGTGCTCCAGGTCGCGTTGCGCAAGGGCCAGCGGTTTCTCGAGGCCTTTGATCTGCTCGACCGCCTCGCCAATGTGCTTGATGAGGCGTTCTTCCTCAGCGAAGTTGAGATCGAGTTCGCGGATGACGCGGGACATCTGCACGCGGCCGCGCGCCAGTTGAATGCGCAGGTGGCGCGTTTCGCGCGGCTTCTGATTGCGGGGGATCACACCCAGGCGACGCCGCATCTGTTCGCAACCGCGATGCAGCTTGCCTAGTTTCTGAATCGTCTTGAGGACGCGCTCGTGCGCCGCCGCCAGCAGTTCGTCGCTTACCTCATCGAGGATCACGACGTTACGGACGGAGCGCTCGCCATTGCCGAGTTGGGTGGGAAGCTCCAGCAGCGCGCGCACAACCAGGGGACTGCGGGAAAGGGCCTTGCCTACGGCCACGCGGCCGCGTTCGATGCGTTTGGCTATGGCGACTTCGCCCTCGCGCGTCAGCAAGGGGGCCGCCCCCATCTGGCGCAGATACATCCGCACCGGATCGGCCGACTTGTCGCTCTCGCTCGGAGAAAGGTCGAGGTTTAAGTCTTCGGCTTCCTCGTTCGCGTCCGGCTCGGGACCGGATTCGTCCGAGCTGGGTTCCTCGAACTCTTCCAAGTCCGCCGAACTGAACTCGTTGATCAGCCGACCGACTTTCTCGGCGGTGCGCAAGCCCTTCGAATCTCGATCAACGTCGTCTACGGACAAACTTATTGTTCTCCTACGATCGAAGTGCCATCGCGGAGGCGCTGCCCCGCGTGGGCCGCGCGAAACAATCGGTTGCGTTCCGTCGCACAGGCATGGTGGTCGAAGAATCCATCAGCCGTCGTAGTGGCGGTAGCCAACGCCCGCAGCTTCACATTGAAGTTCCCCACCTGCGTTGTCAGCTTTTTCATTCTACATCAAATCAACCGCGCGCAAGAGCGCGGAGTCCGCTAAGACGTAACACAGCAAACCTGTTCAACGCGCCGCCGCACGGTCCGCAACCGTGGCTGCCCAAGCTGTCCGGGAAGGTCAACCCACGCGCCGGCAAGTCGTCAAAACGGCGCCTACGAGCCACCGCCGGGCAAGCCGAACCGCGCATAACGGCAACACCGGCGGGGCGGCCAGCCAGCCAAACTAGGCTCGCGCCGCGTGGCCGCCGTGACGCAAACCAAGCTGCCGTTCCAACTCGGCTTTTGCTTGTAGAAGCCGCAGACATTGTTCGCGGTCGCCCTTTTTTTCGGCCTCCGCGACTTCACGGCGAACATCGGTCAGCCGCTTCTCCAGGGCCTTGCGCTGCAGGGCCGCATACGCTTGCACGCCTTCTTCGATCGAGCAGGCAGGTTGATCCCTCTCGAACAGAATGCGCGCCAGCACGTGCCTTTGCCGTTCCTCGAGCCGACCCTCAACCGCTGAAAACTGAAACTCGCCGCCTTCGGATTCAACCGCCTTCAACGCTTCGAAGATCGGCAGGCTGGGAAGCTCCTGTTGGCGCGCCGTCTCGACGATGCCGTCGAGCATCTCCTTGCGGGCCGGCGCGGATTCCAACAGCAGCCGGATCAGAAGCTTTTCCGCTTTGGACAAAGCGTCGGGAAAGGATTCGCTGGCGGGAGCCTGGCGGCGCTCTACGGCCGCCCGCCGGATTTGCTCGAGCGCCAGGCTGCGGTTCTCCAGCCGCAGATACGACGCCAACTCATCGGCCAGCGCAGCCCGGCGGATCTTGTCCGGCAGCAAGTGAATCGCCGGCACCAGGAACTTGAAGGCGTCCAACCGCCCTTCGCCGGTATGCATGTCGAAACGCGCTCGCGCGCGGTCGGCCAGCCAGATGAAGTAGTCGGGGGCGGCGTCGAGCAGACGGCGGTATTCTTCGGCGCCGTGCCGCTTGCAAAATTCGTCGGGATCCTTGCCGTCCGGAAGGGCCAGCACGCGCACCTTGAGGTCTTCCTGCAACAGCACCTGAATGGAGCGCTCGGTGGCGTCCTGGCCGGCCGGGTCGGCGTCGAAATTCACGACGACGGTTTCGGCGTGAGGGTGAAGCATGCGCGCCTGCTGCGAAGTCAGCGCCGTACCGCAACTGGCGACGACTTCGCTGACGCCGGCGCTGGCTACACCGATGACGTCCATGTAGCCTTCCACCAAAACCACACGGTTGTGCTGGCGCATCGCCGGCTTGCTGGCATGGAAGTTGTAGAGCACGGTGCTCTTTTTGTAAATGGGGGTCTCGGGCGAGTTGAGGTACTTGGCCTGCTGATCGGCTTGCAGCGCGCGCCCGGCGAAGGCGATCAGGCGTGCGCCGTCGCCGGTGATAGGGAACATCAGGCGATCGCGAAAGCGGTCGTAATATCCGGGCCCCTCGCGCCGCAGGCTGACCAGGCCCGAGCTTTCCATCTGCTCGGCCGTCATGCCTTCCCTTTGGAACAGCGCCAACAGTCCGTTGCCGGCGGCTGGCGCATAGCCGAGCCCGAACTTCGCAATCGCATCGGCACTCACGCCGCGTTGCTCGAGATAGCTGCGAGCGCCGGCGCCGCGCGACGAGCGCAGCTCCGACTGGAAGTACTGCTGCGCCAGCTCGTGCATGCGATAAAGCGCGGCACGCAGTTTGCTCTCCGGGTCGCCCTGCTCGCCGGCCCCGCGGCGAGGCATCGGTATGCCGTGCTGCTGAGCCAACGACGTCAGCGATTCGTAGAACGTCAGCCCCTGGATTTCCATCAGGAAACTGAAGACGTCGCCGGACTTGCCGCAGCCGAAACACTTGTAAATCTGCATCCCCTCGTGGACCGAGAACGACGGCGTCTTCTCGGAGTGAAAGGGACACAAACCAACCCAGCGGTTCGCGCCTTGTTTCTTGAGCCGGACGTGCTCGCGCACGACGTTCACGATGTCGACCGAGGCCTTGACCTGCTGGGAGAAGTCCATGGACAGCCTTATCGTAGCAGCCGCAAACCACGCCGGAGCGCGATGAAACAGTCGATCGAGGATCGCTCTGGTGCACTGCCAGGAAGGCTGTGGCCCGAACGGCTAAGCGGTCGGGGTGTGGCCGTGGGGCGGGTCTTCGGCCGGCGCCGTCGACCGGAAGGCCGACGTTCTCCGATAGCGACGACAGGGTAGTGGAGGAGGCGGCAAAGGAAACTGCCGGCCCGCCAAGCTGACGCCGGCGGCCGGAGGCCGGGCGCCAACCTCAGGCGGGCAACAGGAGGCAGCACCAAACGAACGCAGGCCAAGCCTGCCAACAACGACAAAGGGCAAGGGCATCTGTTCAGACACCCTTGCCCCTCGGTCGGACAGTTACGTCTAAGAGGCTCACTCGCCCGAAGGAAGCGCCTCGACGTTCTCTTCGCCGAAGCCGGGCGGCACTTCCGTCGGCAGGTCTTCACCATAGCCGGGAACGCCACTGAGGTATTCGACTTCCGGAACCATCTCTTCGGGTTCGCCTTCGCCAGCGATCTTCACGCTGCGGTAGAGATCGAGGCCGGTTCCGGCCGGGATGAGCCGGCCGACGATGACGTTCTCTTTCAAGCCGCGCAGATAGTCGACCTTGCCGCTGATGGCGGCTTCGGTGAGCACGCGCGTGGTCTCCTGGAACGAGGCCGCCGAGATGAACGAGTCGGTCGCCAGCGACGCCTTGGTGATGCCCATTAGCAACGGGCGGCCGATCGCCGCTTGGAGATCGTCCTTGCGCAGGATCCGGTTTTCGCGTTGGAACCGGAACTTGTCGACGACCTCCTCGAGCAGGAATTCGGAATCGCCGACGTCCTCGACCTTGATCCAGCGCATCATCTGGCGGACGATCACCTCGAGGTGCTTGTCGTTGATGTTGACGCCCTGCAGACGATACACCTCCTGGATCTCGTTTACCAGGTATTTCTGCAGTTCTTTCTCGCCGAGTACGGCCAGAATGTCGTGCGGGTCGCGCGGCCCATCCATCAACGGCTCGCCGGCCTTGACGAACTCGCCTTCCTGTACGTTGATGTGGACGCCGCGCGGCAGCGAGTATTCGCGCTCCTCGCCGTTGTCGGCGATGACGTAGATCTTGCGCTGGCCCTTGCTGATTTCGCCGTAGCGCACCTTACCGTCGATCTCGGAGATGACGGCGGTTTCCCGCGGGCGGCGCGCTTCGAACAACTCGACGACGCGAGGCAGACCGCCGGTGATGTCCTTCGTCTTGGTGGTCTCGCGCGGGATCTTCGCCAGCACGTCGCCGCCGTGAATCTCGTCGCCGTCGCGTACCATCAAGTGCGCGTTGGTCGGGATCAGATATTTCCGCACGGCCTTGCCGCTGGAGTCGTGAATCTCGATCTGCGGCTGCTTTTTCTCGTCGGGCGAATCGGTCACCACCCATTGCGACATGCCGGTGACTTCGTCGACCTGCTCCTGCAGCGTGACGCCTTCCTGCAGGTCGCGGAAGTGGCACTTGCCGCCGAACTCGGTAAGGATCGAGAAGGTGTAAGGATCCCACTCGAGCAGGATCTGACTGCGCGTCACCGGCTGGCCGTCCTGAACGCGCAATCGTGCGCCGTAGACCACCTGATAACGCTCTTTCTCACGGCCTTTTTCGTCGACCACGGCCATGATGCCGTTGCGGTTCATCGCCACCAGATCGCCGTCCTTGTTACGAACGTGCAGAATGGCGATGTATTTGGCGAAGCCGTCGGATTTGGAATCCTGCGTCGACTGCTCGGAGACCCTGGTCGCGGCGCCGCCGATGTGAAACGTACGCATGGTCAACTGCGTGCCCGGCTCGCCGATCGACTGCGCGGCGATCACACCGACCGCCTCGCCGCGTTCGACGAGGCGCCCGCTCGCCAGGTTGCGGCCGTAGCACAGCACGCAAACGCCGCGTTCGCACTCGCAGGTGAGCACCGAGCGAATCTTGACGCGCTCGATGCCGGCCGCCTGGATGGCCGCCGCCAGTGGCTCGGTGATTTCCTGGTTGACGCCGACGATCGTCTTGCCTTCGTAGTCCTGGATTTCCTCGCACGAAACGCGGCCGACGATGCGGTCGCGCAACGGCTCGATGATCTCGCCCGACTCGACGATCGCTTCCACCCAGATGCCGTCCCCGGTGCCGCAGTCGGTCTCGGTGACGATCACGTCCTGGGCGACATCGACCAGACGGCGAGTGAGGTAGCCCGAATCGGCCGTTTTCAGCGCGGTGTCGGCCAGACCCTTACGAGCGCCGTGGGTCGAGATGAAGTACTGCAACACGTTCAACCCTTCGCGGAAGTTGGCCGTGATGGGCGTCTCGATGATTTCGCCGCTGGGCTTGGCCATCAGACCGCGCATACCCGACAACTGGCGGATCTGCTGTTTCGAACCGCGGGCGCCGGAGTCGGCCATGATGTAAATCGGGTTGATGATCTCGCCGCTCTGGTCCTGGCCTTCCATGTTGGCGAACATCTGGTCGGAAACGCGCTCGGTGAGCTTCGACCAGATCTCGATGATCTTGTTGTAGCGCTCGCCGTGGGTGATCGCGCCGTCCAGGTACTGTTGTTCGACCGCCATCACCTCGGTCTGCCCCTGGACGACCATATCGGCCTTCTGCGCGGGCACGATCATGTCGTCAATGCCGATCGAGATGCCGGCCCGGGTCGCGTAATAGAACCCGAGGTCCTTGAGCTTGTCGATCATCTGGACGGTCTCTTCCCGTCCGTGATGCAGGTAGCAATACTGCACCAGTTGCGAAAGGCCACGCTTCTTGATCAGGCCATTGATGAACGGCATGGGGCGGGCCAGCACGTCGTTGAGGATGACGCGTCCGACCGTCGTTTCCATGTACTGCTTGGTGTACTGCACCGCTTCGGTGTGCAGCACGTTCTGGTTGTCAAACGCCGTCGTCAGGTCGATCAGCGGACCGGTGTAGTAGAGCTTGATGGGGGTCAAGGTCTCGACTTCGCCCATCTCGAGCGCCAGCGTAACTTCCTCGGTGCTGCCGAAGGTGCGGCCCTCGCCGCGGGCCTTGGCGCGCGACTTGGTCAGATAGTAAATGCCGAGCACCATGTCCTGCGTCGGCGAGACAATTGGTGCGCCATTCGCCGGCGAGAGGATATTGTTCGAACTCAGCATCAGCACTTCCGCCTCGACCTGCGCCTCGGGCGAAAGCGGGATGTGAACCGCCATCTGGTCGCCGTCGAAGTCGGCGTTGAACGCCGTGCAGACCAGCGGGTGGACCTTGATGGCCTTGCCTTCCACCAGCACCGGCTCGAAAGCCTGGATACCCAAGCGGTGCAGGGTGGGGGCGCGGTTGAGCATTACCGGGTGGTCTTTGATGACCTCTTCGAGGATGTCCCACACCACCGGATCCTGCTGCTCGACCAGTTCCTTGGCCTGCTTGATCGTGGTGCAATGGCCCCGCTGCTCAAGGCGCTGGTAGATGAACGGCTTGAACAGCTCAAGCGCCATCTGCTTGGGCAGGCCGCACTGGTGCAGCCGCAGCTCGGGGCCGACGACGATCACCGAGCGGCCCGAGTAGTCGACGCGCTTGCCGAGCAGGTTCTGGCGGAAGCGGCCCTGTTTGCCCTTCAGCGTGTCGGAAAGCGACTTGAGCGGACGGTTGTTGGCGCCGCGCAGCACGTGGCCGCGGCGTCCGTTGTCGAACAGGGCGTCGACCGCCTCCTGCAGCATGCGCTTCTCGTTGCGCACGATGACGTCGGGCGCGTTGAGTTCCATCAGCTTCTTCAACCGGTTGTTGCGGTTGATGACGCGGCGGTAGAGGTCGTTCAGGTCGGAGGTCGCAAAACGGCCGCCGTCGAGCGGCACCAGCGGCCGCAGCTCAGGCGGAATCACCGGAATCACGTCGAGGATCATCCACTCGGGCTTGTTGCCCGATTTGCGGAACGATTCGACCACGCGCAGCCGGCGGGCGAACTTCAGCTTCTTCTGAAGCGAAGTCTCCTCCTTCATCTTCTTGCGCAACTCTTCGGCCAGCGAGTTGAGCTCCAGCTTCTTGAGCAGTTCCTTGATGCCCTCGGCGCCCATCATGGCGACGATCTGGCCTGGGGCTTCCTGATCAACCTGGCGTTTGCGGTCGTCGGTGATGACCTCACCCTCGCTCACCGGCGCGCCTTCGGCGGCCTCAACCACGATGTAGGCCTCGAAGTAGAGCACCCGCTCGAGCTCGCGCAGGCTGATGTCGAGCAATTGCCCGATGCGGCTCGGAAGGCCCTTAAAGAACCACACGTGAGAGCAGGGTGAGGCAAGCTGGATATGGCCCAGCCGCTCGCGGCGCACTCGGCTCAGGGTCACCTCGACGCCGCACTTGTCGCAGATCACTCCGCGGTGCTTCATGCGCTTGTATTTGCCGCACAAGCACTCCCAGTCGGTGACCGGGCCGAAGATTTTGGCGCAAAACAGCCCGTCGCGCTCGGGCTTGAAGGTGCGGTAGTTGATCGTCTCGGGCTTGGTCACCTCGCCGCGGGACCAGCTCCGGATTTTCTCCGGAGAGGCCAAGGCGATTCGAATGCTGTCGAAATCGGAAATCAGGCTCACACGGTCGTACGGGCTGGATCGATACAAGGTAGCCTCCCAAGAAATTCTGGTTTCGGTTCCCTTCCCCCGCAACCCGCCGCGCGGGCGGCATTGCCGGGGCCGGGGGCCTGCGCGGGCAAACCCGCCAAGCCCAGCGGGACGGCGGCTTAGTCGGCCGCCAAAGCAGTCTGGATCAGATCCTGCTGCTTCTTGATCAACTCAACGTCCAGGCAGAGCGACTGCAGCTCCCGGATCAACACGTTGAACGACTCGGGCACGCCGGGCTCCATGGCCGCCTCGCCCTTGACGATCGACTCGTAGATCTTGGCGCGTCCGTAGACGTCGTCGGACTTGGCCGTCAGCAGCTCCTGCAGGATGTGCGCCGCGCCGTAGGCTTCCAGCGCCCACACTTCCATCTCGCCGAAGCGCTGCCCGCCGAACTGCGCTTTGCCGCCCAACGGCTGCTGCGTGATCAGCGAGTAGGGTCCGATCGAGCGGGCGTGGATCTTGTCGTCCACCAGGTGCGACAGCTTCAGCATGTAGATGTAGCCGACGGTGACTTCGTTTTCGAACGCCTCGCCGGAGAGGCCGTCGTAAAGGATCGCCTTACCGGACGTGGGCAGGTCGGCTTTGGTGAGCTGCTCTTTGATCTTGGTTTCGCCCGGGCCCTCGAACACCGGCGAGGCGAACTGCAGGCCCAGGGCCTTGGCCGCCCAGCCGAGGTGGGTTTCGAGAATCTGGCCGACGTTCATGCGCGAAGGCACGCCCAGCGGATTGAGCACGATCTCGACCGGCGTTCCATCCGGCAGGAACGGCATGTCCTCGTCGGGCAGGATCCGCGCGATGACACCCTTGTTCCCGTGACGGCCGGCCATTTTGTCGCCCACCGAAAGCTTGCGCTTCATGGCGATATAGACCTTGACCATCTTGATGACGCCGGGCGAAAGCTCGTCGCCCTTCTTCAGCTTGGCGACCTTTTCGTCGGTGAGCTTTTCGAGCACCTGGATCTGGCGCACCGTCATCTCTTCGACGTCGTCGATCTGCTGGTTGAGATCGGGGTTCTTGTCCTTGATGCGCATCCGCTTGAGGTCGCGGGCGCGCAAGGTCATCAGCGTGGCGCGAGTCAACTCCTCGCCCTTGCTGAGCAGTTTCTTGTTGGTGCGCTCGTCGTGCAGATCCGCCTGCACGGCCTTGCCCTCGAGCAGCACCGCCAGGCGCGTGGCGCGCTCATCGTAGAGAATGCGCTTCTCGTCCTCGAGGTTGCGCTGCAGCCGCGCGATCATCGACGATTCGATCGCCTTGGCGCGCTCGTCCTTCTCCTGGCCCTTGCGGGAGAAGATCTTGGCGTCGACGACGATGCCGGCAATACCCGGCGGGCAGTAGAGCGAGGCGTCTTTGACGTCGCCGGCTTTTTCCCCGAAGATCGCCCGCAGCAGCTTTTCCTCGGGCGTCAGCTGCGTCTCGCCTTTGGGCGTCACTTTGCCGACCAGGATGTCGCCGGGCCGCACCGTGGCGCCGATGCGGATAATGCCGCTCTCGTCAAGATTGCGCAGAAAGCTCTCGGAAATGTTCGGAATATCGCGGGTGATTTCCTCGGGCCCCAGCTTGGTATCGCGCGCCTCGATCTCGAACTCCTCGATGTGAATCGAGGTGTAATAGTCTTCCTTGACCAGCTTTTCGCTGACCAGGATGGCGTCTTCAAAGTTGTAGCCGCGCCAGGGCATGAACGCCACCAGCACGTTGCGGCCCAGGGCCAGTTCGCCGCTCGAAGTGCAAGGCCCGTCGGCGAGCACCTGTCCCTTCTTCACCCGCTCGCCCACCTTGACGATCGGCTTCTGGTTGATGCAGGTGTTCTGGTTGGAGCGCTTGAACTTGACGAGCTGGTAAATGTCGGCGCCCACTTCGCGCGACATCTGCCCCTCGTGGCCGGCCCCCTCGACGCGCACAATGATGCGCTCGGAATCGACCGAATCGATGACGCCGTCGCGCTTGCACAGCACCACGGCGCCGGAGTCGTGTGCCGCCACCTTCTCCATGCCGGTGCCAACCAGCGGCGCCTCGGCCTGCAGCAGCGGCACGGCCTGGCGTTGCATGTTCGAACCCATCAGGGCGCGGTTGGCGTCGTCGTTTTCGAGGAAGGGAATCAGACTGGCGGCCACCGACACCAACTGTTTCGGGCTAACGTCGACGTACTGAATCTCGGCGCGCCGCTTGAGCTGGAAGTCGCCCGCGACGCGGCAATTGGCCAGGTCGGGCACGATGCGGCCTTTTTCGTCGACCTCGATGTTGGCCTGCGCAATGATGTACTTATCTTCTTCCCAGGCCGACTGGTAGTGGCAATGCGCCTCGTACTCGGCCTTGCGCTTACGGGCCCCGAGCGCCGCGTTGGCTTTCTCGACCTCTTCGCGGCGTCCCACGAAGCCCATCTTCAGCTCCGTGTCGCCGCCGTTGGTCACCCGGACTTCGTCGACCACAATGCCGTTTTCAACCCGGCGGTAAGGGCTCTCGATGAAGCCGTACTCGTTGATGCGGGCAAAGCACGACAGCGAACTGATCAGGCCGATGTTGGGGCCTTCCGGCGTTTCAATCGGGCAGATGCGGCCGTAATGCGTCGGGTGCACGTCGCGCACCTCGAAGCCGGCGCGCTCGCGCGACAGACCGCCTGGTCCAAGAGCCGAGAGGCGCCGCTTGTGGGTGATCTCCGACAGCGGGTTGGTCTGATCCATGAACTGCGAAAGCTGGCTCGAGCCGAAGAATTCGCGAATCGCCGCCATCACCGGCTTGGCATTCACCAAGTCGTGCGGCATGGCGGTCGACATCTCCTGGTAGACCGACATCTTCTCTTTGATGGCGCGCTCCATGCGCACCAGGCCGATGCGGAACTGGTTCTCAAGCAGTTCGCCCACCGCGCGCACGCGGCGGTTGCCGAGATGATCGATGTCGTCCACTTCGCCGATATTGCGCCGCAGCTTGAGCAGGTAGCGGATCGTGGCGTAGAAGTCCTCGGGCTCGAGCGTGCGCTGGTCAAGGGGGGTGGCGTCCATCTGGCCGCGCAGCTTGATGTTGAACTTCATGCGGCCGACACGCGAGAAATCGTACTTGCGCGGGTCGAAGAACATGCCGCGGAACAGTTGCGTGGCCGTCTCGAGCGTCGGCGGGTCGCCGGGCCGCAGCTTGCGGTAGATCTCGATGAGCGCTTCCTGCTGCGTGTTGACGGTGTCTTTCTTGAGCGTGTCGCTGATCACCACGCCCACTTCGTCCCGCTCGGGAAACACGACGTCGATCGTGGTGATGTTGGCTTCGATCAGCTTGGCGATGATTTCCGATTTCGCCGGGGTGTTGGCCTCTGCCAGCACCTCGCCGCCATCGGGGTTGACAATCGCCTTGGCGAAGATTGCGCCCTCCAGGTCATTGGCCGCAATAGGCAGCCTCTTGATCTTGGCCTTTTGGATCTCCTTGAGCACGTAGGGCGTCAGCCTGCGCCCCTTGGGCACGATGACCGCCCCCTTGGAGTCTTCCACCGGCTGCGCCAGCCGCGCCCCGATAAGGCTGTCGGAGACCGGGCGAAACAACTGCTTGCCCTCGATCACGATCTGGTCGACTTTGTAGAACGCCGCCAGAATTTCTTCATCGGTCTTGAGCCCCAGGGCACGCAGAAAGACCGTCCCCAGAAACTTCCGCTTGCGGTCGATGCGCACGTACAGCAGGTTCTTCTGGTCGTATTCGAACTCCACCCAGCTGCCGCGGTAGGGAATGATCTTGCCCAGGAAATAGGTGCGGCGGTTGGCGGTCTCGAAAAACACGCCCGGCGAGCGGTGCAGCTGCGAAACGATGACGCGCTCGGTACCGCTGATGATGAACGTCCCGTTCTCGGTCATCAGCGGAATCTCGCCGAAGAAGACTTCCTGCTCTTTGATGTCGCGGATCTGCTTTTCCCCAGTGTCGGGGTCTTTCTCGTAAATGGTCAACCGGATGGTGACCTTCAGCGGCGCGGCGTAGGTCATGCCGCGCTCCTGGCATTCGTCGACGTCGTATTTGAGCTTCAGCCCTACCGGATCGCCGCACTTGGGGCAGAAGGTCACATTGTTGCCGGTGAATTTGCCGCAGGTGGTACAGACCACTTGCTGCGGCCCGTAGGGGTCGGTCTTGATGGTCGAGCCGCAGTGCTCGCAGGTGGTGCGCAGGTGATGCAACCCGCGCAGGTAGCCGCACTTACACTCCCAGTCGCCGATCGAGTAGTCGACGAACTCAAGCTGCGAAAGGCCGCGAAAGTCGCTGACCGGAAACACCGAATTGAACACGGCCTGCAGCCCGGTGTCGTCGCGCTCGCTCGGCAGCAGATCCATCTGCAGAAAGCGCTTGTAGGAGTCCTTCTGAACCTCGATCAGGTTCGGGATCGGAATGGCGGTGTTGATCTTGGAAAAATCAAACCGTTCAAGCGCAACCTTTTGCGAGCCGTTGACGGACAGGGTAGTAGATGCCATGGACCAAAACTCCCGAGCGCCTCGGCCTCGCCGGTGAAATCGGCGGCCTCAGCAAAGATCTGGTGCTACTCGCCGGCTACCGCTGCTGCGGGTTGACCGGCGGGACGAGGTGGCGGAGCAGGAACCCCAACCACGCGAACCCGTTGCGCCCTCAGGCCAACGGAGTGGGAACCATTGCGGATGGTCAACAGGCGCGCCTGAACCCGTCTGAAGGAAGGAAACACCGCTTCGCGGTCCGCCCGGACCACTCCCATTTCCAGGGAGACGACAGGCGCCATCCCCCCAGGGGACCGTCTTCCTAGATGTGGACACACGAATAGCGGATGTGGCCTCGGGTTCGGGAAACAGGGTACAGGGACACGCGCCTCGACAGATGCATTATAGCAATCCACCTGCACAATGGCAACGGAAGTGCAAGGGCCGAAAGACTCTATGTAATCAATCGTACCAAGCCGACAGGGCAGAGCGCGCCGGCCTACCCAATTTTCAGGGACTACCGTGGCGGCGGCCCCCGCGGCGCCCGGCCAGCGCCGCCCCGGGGGACCTTCCGCCAAGCCGCAACCCGAAGCCGCGGCCGGACGGCAGCCCGACTACTTGACCTCGACGCTCGCGCCGGCGTCGGCCAATTTCTTCCGGACGGTCTCGGCCTCTTCTTTGGAAACGTTTTCCTTGACCGGCTTGGGCGCGTTGTCCACCAGGTCCTTGGCTTCTTTCAGGCCCAGGCTGGTGACCTCGCGTACGGCTTTGATGGTGGCGATCTTGTTCGCACCCGCACCCGTGAGCATAACCGTAAATTCGGTCTGCTCCTCGGCTGCCGCGGCCGCCGGGGCGGCGCCTGCGGCCGGGGCGGCCATCATCGTCGCAGCGGCGGCGGAAACCCCCAGCTTTTCTTCGAGCGTCTTGACCAGCTCGGCGGCTTCCATCAGGGTCAGGCCCTGGATTTGTTCGGCGATAGTACTAATGTCCGCCATGAGTTTTCATTGCTCCTTTTGTCGATTCGGATCTCACTTCATTTTTCATGCGCCCGAGAGCTCTGCCCGCGGCGGCCATAGCCGCCAGGGCCCCGCCCTCAAGCGGCAAACTTGTTTTTTTCGACCGCCTGATTGATCACAATAGCCAGGTCGCGTGCCGGGGCGGCCAGCAGGCTCACGACGCGCTGCGCCGGGGAGTTGATCAGATACAGCAACTGGGCGTACAGCTCGTCCTTGCCCGGCAGGGTCGCCAGTTGATTGATGGCGTCCACGTCGAGCACACGCCCCTCGACCACGCCCGCCTTGAACTGAAAAACCGGATGGTCTTTGGCGTAGGCGACCAAGGCCTTGAGCAGACCGACCGGGTCGTCGCTGGTGTAGGCGATGGAAGTCATGCCCTGCAGCTTGCTGAGCGCGCCGGCGTAGGGCGTGCCCTCGGAGGCCGCCTTCGCCAAGCGGTTCTTCAGCACCCGGTAGCTGCCGCCGCCCTGCCGCACCTGCCGCCGCAGTTGAAAGTCTTCCTCGACCTTGAGGCCCTCGAAGCCGCAGGCAAACACGGCCGGAGCCGTCTCCAGCTGCTTGCGGAGCGCCTCGATTTCGCTTGTCTTGACCGATCTGGTTTTCATAGCACCGCCATCCTTAGTTGACCATCTCGGCCACGTCGAGATCGACCCCCGGACTCATCGTCGAGGCCATCGTAACGCCCTGCACATAACGGCCTTTGGCCGCCGACGGCTTGGCGCGCACCACCGCCTCGATCAGCGCGGTGGCATTTTCGGTCAGCTTGTCCTTGGTAAAGCTCAGCTTGCCGACCGGCGCGTGGATCACGCCCGCCTTGTCGGTGCGGAACTCGACCTTACCGGCCTTGATCTCGGTCACCGCCTTCGCCACGTCGAGCGTTACCGTCCCGGTCTTGGGGTTGGGCATCAAGCCGCGCGGCCCGAGCACTTTCCCCAACCGGCCGACCGACTTCATCATGTCGGGAGTGGCCACCACGGCGTCGAAGTCCAGCCAGTTCTCGGTCTGGATCTTCTTGACCATCTCTTCGCCGCCGACGATGTCCGCTCCGGCCTTTTCCGCTTCGGCGAGCTTCTCGCCCGAGGCGATCACCAGAACCTTTTTGGACCTCCCCAGGCCGTTGGGCAGCACGACCGTGCCGCGCACCATCTGGTCGGCGTGCTTGGGGTCTACGCCGAGGACCATGTGCAGCTCGACGGTTTCGTCGAACTTGGCGACCTTGTTGTCCTGGAGAAAGGGAATCGCCTCGTCGAGGCGGTACGGGCGATTTTCGAGTTTCTCGACCGCCGCACGGTACTTCTTGCCACGTCTTTTCATAGTTCACCCTGGTTCGAACGGCCCCACCTGTGTGGAGCCTCCCACGAGATGAGTTTTCCTCACTTGGAGGAAGCCCGAACCCAAACCGTTCAGGCCATTTACCTTCGTCTTGCGACGCTTGCCTTTTGCCTTGACCTCTTTGCCTTTTGTCTCAACTCGCCCTGGCCAAGAAGCCGACCCCAACGGTCGGGAACTAGCCTTCCACGCGCACGCCCATGCTGCGGGCCGTGCCCTCGACGCTGCGCATGGCCGCTTCGACGGTGTGCGCATTGAGATCGGGCATCTTCTGCTTGGCGATCTCGGCCACCTGCTTCGAGGTGATCACGCCGACCTTATTGCGGTTGGGCTCGCCCGACCCCTTGGCCAGATTGGCGGCCCGCTTGATCAGCACCGCAGCCGGCGGCGTCTTGGTAATGAACGAGTAGGTGCGGTCCTGGTAGACCGTGATCACCACCGGGATGATCAGCCCTTCCATTTCCTTCGCCGACGTCTTGGCGTTGAAGGCCTTGCAGAAGTCCATGATATTGACGCCGGCCTGACCCAGCGCCGGCCCAACGGGCGGGGCCGGCGTGGCCTTGCCCGCCATGATCTGCAACTTGATCTGCTGTTTGACTCGTTTCGCCATGACAGAACTCTATCCTCGGGCCATCCGCTCCCGCCAAATGCGCAGAACCAGCCCCTCGTTCACATATCGGGTCAGGATTTCTGGCGCGACCCGCCGCCGGGCGGCTAGTCGCCTTCTTTTTCGACCTGGAAGTACTCCAACTCGACCGGGGTGCCGCGCCCGAAGATCGTCACCATCACCTTCAGCGTATTGCGGTCCTCGTTGACCTCTTCCACACTCCCCGAGAAGTTGGAGAACGGGCCATCGACAATCTTGACCCGGTCGTTCTTCTCGAAGGTCATCTTCGGCCTGGGCTTTTCCGCCGAGGTCTTCTGGCGGTAGAGCGTCTGGTTGACTTCATCGGCCGTCAACGGAGTGGGCACCTGCCCGCCGCCGACAAAACCGGTGACGCGCGGCGTGTTCTTGACCACGTGCCACAATTCGTCGTCCATGTCGAGCTGCACCAGCACATAGCCGGGGTAGAGCATGCGCTTGCTGGTCACTTTCTTACCGCTGCGCATCTCGACCACGTCCTCGGTGGGGATCAGGATCTCACCCACCCGGTCGCCGAAACCGAACGCCTCGGCGCGGCTGCGCAAGCTCTCTTTAACCTTGTTCTCAAAGCCGGAGTAGGTGTGGATGATGTACCAGTCCATCCCCGGGATGCCGATCTGCCTCCCGTTTTCGCCTTCCTCGCCCGGCTCGGCGTCAGCAGCAGCAGCGGACGCCTCGGGCTCCTCCACTGGCGCCGCCGGCGACTCCTCTACGGCCGGCGGC
The DNA here is from genome assembly GCA_963824095.1 of Terriglobia bacterium. Classification (GTDB taxonomy): domain Bacteria; phylum Acidobacteriota; class Terriglobia; order Bryobacterales; family UBA6623; genus JBBDWJ01. The sequence goes on from CAWGNS010000008.1 coordinate 1,981,732, forward strand.
TCTTCAACCACAGCCTGCTCGCCGCTTTCGCCCTCGTCCACCGGCGAGTCATCGACGGCCGCCTCCGGCCCGGTCGCGTCTTCTTCCGCCGGCGACACCCCGGAATCGGACAAGTCCTGAACGTCCGCGCCATCGGCCGCGGCGGACAAACTCGCATCGGCAGCCGGTCCAGCCGGGGCTTCCTGTGTCTCGGGGCTCAGCTCGTCCTTGGGGTTCGGTTCGCTCACGATATCCTCAACGGGTCCCGGCGCTTAGCTCGTGAAATAATCGTAGAGCCTTCTCATTCCGGTGGATAGCCCGTAATCGACCACCGCGAAATACACGGCAAACAGAAAGACGGTGACCAGAACCACCGCGGTGGTCGCCTGCACTTGCACGCGGGTCGGCCAGGTGACCATCTTCATTTCCCGCTTGATACCGTCATAGAAGGTACGGAAACGCGCAGGCCAGCCCTTTACTCTCTCGACAAGACCGCCGCTGTCCGCCGCCTTAGCCGCCGATTTTGCCGCTGTCGCCATGAGTCGTCTCCGTTTCTCGCCCGCGGGGCAATCGCTGCCTGCTCCCGCAGGCCCGGCCTTGGCACGCGGCTATTTCACTCGAGCGTTCTTGCCGGCAAACGCTCGACCGCTTTCCGCCACGGACTCAACCGCGCCGATTCCCGACCAAAGCCAACATGCAAGAAGCTGGCAGGGGCGGAGGGAATCGAACCCCCAGTGGCGGTTTTGGAGACCGCTGGTTTACCGTTAACCGACGCCCCTACAAAACTGGACGGAGGATTCGCAGGCCCCGCTGGGTTGCCCGATTCGGCCCCGGGCCGGCCCTTGAATCATCCTACCACTTGCCGTGCGTTACTTCACCTCGCGGTGTATCGTATGCTTCCGAAGCTTCGGACAGTACTTCTTGAGCTCCAGACGCCCTTGCTGCTTCTTCTTGTTCTTGGTCGTGGTGTAGTTGCGTTCCTTCGACTCGGTGCACTCGAGCGTAATCACTTCGCGCGCCATATATCCCTTTCCTGGGTTTACTCGACAATCTCGCTGACGGTGCCGGCACCGATGGTGCGGCCGCCTTCGCGGATCGCAAACCGCAAGCCTTTCTCCATCGCCACCGGCGCGATCAACTCCACCGACATCGTGATGTTGTCGCCCGGCATCACCATCTCGGTGCCCTCGGGCAGATGCGCCACGCCCGTCACGTCCGTCGTCCGGAAGTAAAACTGCGGCCGGTAGCCCGTGAAGAACGGCGTGTGACGGCCGCCCTCTTCCTTCTTGAGCACGTACACTTCGCCCTTGAACTTGGTGTGCGGCTTGATCGAGCCCGGCTTGGCGACCACCTGCCCGCGCTCCACATCGTCCTTTTCCAGTCCGCGCACCAGCAGCCCGACATTATCGCCCGCTTCACCCTGGTCGAGCAGCTTCTTGAACATCTCGACTCCGGTGATCACCTTCTTCTGGGTGTCCTTGAAGCCGACGATCTCCATCTCCTCGCCCACCTTCACAATGCCCCGCTCGATGCGCCCGGTCACCACCGTGCCGCGCCCCGAAATCGAGAAAATATCCTCGACCGGCATCAGAAACGGCTTGTCGCGGTCGCGCTCCGGCGTCGGAATGTAGCTGTCCACCGCCGCCATCAGCTCCTTCACCGTCGCTTCCCACTTCTCTTCGCCGTTGAGCGCTCCCAGCGCCGACACCTTCACCACCGGAATATCGTCGCCGGGGAACTGATAGCTCGACAGCAGCTCGCGCACTTCCAGCTCCACCAGCTCAAGCAGCTCGGGGTCGTCGACCGCGTCCACCTTGTTGAGCGCCACCACGATGTAGGGCACGCCCACCTGACGCGCCAGCAGAATGTGCTCGCGCGTCTGCGGCATCGGCCCGTCGGTCGCCGCCACCACCAGGATGGCGCCATCCATCTGCGCCGCACCGGTGATCATGTTCTTGATGTAGTCGGCGTGGCCCGGGCAGTCGACGTGCGCGTAGTGCCGGTTGGGCGTTTCGTACTCGACGTGCGCCACCGCGATCGTGATCCCGCGCGCTTTCTCTTCCGGCGCGTTGTCGATCGAGTCGAACGAGCGAAACGCCACCTGCGAGTTCTCTTTCTGCAGAACCTTGGTGATCGCCGCCGTCAGCGTCGTCTTGCCGTGGTCGATGTGACCGATCGTCCCGATGTTGACGTGCGGCTTGTTCCGCTCGAATTTCGCTTTTGCCATGCTGCTGTCTCCTAACCGCCTCCCGCGGCCGCCCGGCGATGGTACTGGTGGACGGGGGAGGATTCGAACCTCCGAAGGACGTAGTCCGGCAGATTTACAGTCTGCTGCCTTTGACCGCTCGGCAACCCGTCCGCGACAAAACCCAACTCTTCTAGCGCGCCTTCACGCCGCGGCGCTCTGCTTCCAATACCTTCGCGATGTTTTGGAAGATCTTGCGTGAAGTGGAGCCGATGACCGGGTTTGAACCGGTGACCTCGTCCTTACCAAGGACGCGCTCTACCAACTGAGCTACATCGGCCCAATATCTTTCCGGTTTCCCGAAAGAAAACTCTGGAGCGGGAGACGGGAATCGAACCCGCAACCAACAGCTTGGAAGGCTGTGACTCTACCATTGAGTTACTCCCGCTTCCGCTAAGTCCGGTTGTAGCTCGGCCTGTTACCCGCCGCCAGCCATCTGGTCGCTGAACATTGCAAAGCCGTGGAGCTGGCGGAGGGATTTGAACCCCCGACCCTCTGATTACAAATCAGATGCTCTACCAACTGAGCTACGCCAGCGCGCACAAAGACACACTTATAGTAACGCAGGCGATTTTGTCCCAGCAAGACGGCCGAACTTCTGAGGAAACAGGAGTTAACGTACGCTCGGGCGCGGGACGAGCCCAGAGGTCCTCGGTTCCAGAACTCTAACCTAAGTATAGGAACCCGATTCAAATGGCGTCAATGGCCCGCGAAGGTACTTTTTTGGCTCCCGTGGGCCCGGCCACCCTCGATAATCGCGTCTCCCGGCCCCGTAGCGCAGGGCTGGTGCTTTTCCAGACCTGCGGCTTTGCTCGAAACCACTCCCACCCCGGCGACGCCAGATCGATTCACTCCGGCGCCCAATCGATCCTGAATGCCGCGATCCAGCAGATCCCCCATGCTTAGGCCACGCAAGCATCGCCGCCGACCGCAATCGGCGGCCTTCCCGCGCCCCGCTCCCGACCGCCCTCCTAGGGCTCCAAAACACATCCCCGCCGGGCCGGTTTTGCCGATTTGTCCAGCCCGATCCGCATGCTAAAGTATCAGAAACGATCACGCTTTCCGGCGCCGCCGACTGGGGGTGGCGTCCTTTCCCGGAGCGCGTCTTTCGCCCGTGAATCCCAGCGATTCCGTTTGTCTTTCCCCGTGAGCGATTCTAGTTCTTCGACTGTTCGTCAACGCCAAACCGCGCCGGGGGCCGAGGCTGCCGAAGCCTCCGAACCCGTCGCACAGCCCGGTCCAGCCGCTGCCGAACCGCAGGCGGGGCCGGAAAACGCGGCGGGCGCGCCCCAGGCTGACAACACCGCCAACGACGACGGCAGAGCCGGGGACTCGTCGATGGACGTCCATCTGGAGAAATACGACGGCCCGCTCGACCTACTGCTCGACCTGATCCGCTCGCAAAAGATCAACATCTACGACATCCCGATCGCCCAGATCACGGCCCAATATCTTGAGTATCTGCGGCATGCCGAGGACCTGAGCATCGACCTGGGCGGCGAGTTCGTCTTCATGGCGGCGACCCTGATCCACATCAAGTCGAAGATGCTGCTGCCCAAGGATCCCAGCGTGCCCGAGGAAGAGCAGGAGGATCCGCGCGACGAGCTGGTGCAGCGCCTGCTCGAGCACGAAAAATACCTGCAGGCGGCCCAGATGTTACGCGAAAAGCGGGTGGTCGAGGAAAACGTCTGGTCCAACCCGCCCTTGCAGGCCTTTCTGGACGAAGAGGAAGACCCCGGCTTCGCGGTGACGGTCTTTGACCTGGTCAAGACCTTCGAGAAGGTTCTGGAGCGCTACAAGCAACGCCCCACCTACCAGATCGGCGACCCCGACGTGTCGGTCCGCAGCCGTATCGAGTATCTGAAAAACCGGCTTCTGGGGCAGGATGAGCCGCTGGTGCTGCGCGAGCTTTTCGAGCGCCAACCCAGCCGCCGGGCGCTGCTGGCGACGTTTCTGGCGGTGCTCGAGATGGTGCGCATGCAGGCGGTGCTGCTGCGGCAGTCCGATCAGTTCGGCGAGATCGAGATTCGCAAGCACAAGATGTTTGACGTGGTCTTCAGCACGGACGATCCGATGCTGGCGGCTGAAGGAGAATACCAGGAGTGAAACAGGCTCAACCCATCGATGAGAGCCGCCAGAACGGGGAGCCGGTAAGCGACTCTACCGAGGCCGTCAACATCGAGGAACAGGCCCCGCCCGACACGGCAGCCGAGGGCGACGAGGGCTCCCTGGAAGCCCAGGCCGCCGTCGAGGAAGCAGCCGGGGCCCTGGTCGAAGACGAGCCCGAAGCCGCGGCTGAAGGCGAAGCGGCGGCCGATGACGAGCCTCAGGCCGCGGCCGAGAGCGAGGCGGTCAGCGAGGGCGAGCCCCAGGCCACGGACGACGACGAGGTCCAGGCCGTGACGGAAGGCGAAACCGAAGCGGCGGACGATGACGAGGGCCAGGCGGCGACGGCGAGGCCCAGGCCACAAGCGGCGACGAGGCCGAGGCCAAGGCCGACGGCGAGGACGACGACCCGCAGGCCATGCTGCCTCACGTTCTGCCGAGCCCCACCGAGCGCCGGGCCTTGCTCGAGGCGATCGTCTATGTGGCCGAAGAGCCGCTGCCCGCGGCGCAGATCGCCGAGGGGCTGGGCTTGCCCGTGGAAGTGCTCCAGGCCGACCTGGAGCAGCTAGCCGCCGAGACCCAGGCGGCCGCCCGTGGCATCGAGATCCGCCAAGTCGCCGGCGGCTACAAGATGTTCACCAAGGCCGAGCACCACGAGGCTCTCCGGCAGTTCGTCAAAACTCTGCGGCCGAAACTGCGGCTGTCGCTGCCGGCCTTGGAAACCCTGGCCGTGATCGCCTACAAACAGCCCGTCACCGTTCCGGAGATTCAGGCGATCCGCGGCGTCAACGCGGGCGGCGTGATTCACACGCTGCTGAACCACAAGCTCATCACCACCGCCGGTCGCAAGAAGGTCATCGGACGGCCGATGCAGTACAAGACGACCAAAGAGTTTCTGGTGCAGTTCGGACTCAACGATCTGTCGGAGCTGCCTAATCTGAAAGAGCTCGAAGAACTGAGCCGCGCGGCGCTGGGAGAAGGCGAGGAGCCGGAAACCGCCGCCGAGAAGGACCATGCGGAGACTGAGAACGGCGCCGGACCCGGAGCCACCGAAGCAGCGCAAGATTCGGCCGAGGATTCCAGCGTCGTCGAGCCGGAACAAGACTCTACCGGCGAGCAAGACGCCGCCGAGTCTTCGCCGCTCACCGCGGTAGCTTCGGCGGCCGCCGCGGGCGCGGGCCGCGCCGGAGCTCCGCTGCCAGAGAACGATCCCGAAGAAGAACCCGAAAGCTAGACTCTCCCGGCGGTATCTTTTAGAACGGAATAGAGAGCGTCGTGGCAGATGCGCCTCGCGCCGAATCGTTGCCAATCGACATCTCATGCAGGAACGCCTCCAAAAGATCATTTCCCGGGCCGGTATCACTTCACGCCGCAAGGCCGAGGAACTGATCCAACAGGGCCAGATCACCGTCAACGGGCAACTGGTGACCGAACTGGGCTCCAAGGCCGACGCAGGCCGCGACCACATCAAGGTGCGCGGCAAACTGCTGGGCGCGCCCAGCAAAGAACGCATCTACCTGATGCTCAACAAACCCAAGGAGTGCGTCAGCACCACCTCGGACCCCCAAGGCCGCCGCACCGTGCTCGACTTGGTGGGCCGTTTCCGCGCTAAGGTCTACCCGGTCGGCCGCCTCGACTACAACAGCGAAGGCTTGCTGCTGCTCACCAACGACGGCGACTTCGCCAACCACGTACTTTCCGCCAAGAACGGCATTCCCAAGACCTACCAGGTGAAAATCAAGGGCAATCCCACGGCAAGCGACCTGGAGAAATTCCGCAACGGCATCCGCCTGGACGGGCGGCTCACCGCGCCGGCCAGGATTCGACTATACAAGCCGGGGCCGAATCCGTGGTTTGAGGTCATGCTGATCGAGGGCCGCCAAAATCAAATCCGCCGCATGTTCCAGGCTCTCGGCTTCCTGGTCGAAAAGCTGAAGCGCGTCAAGGTCGGCACCCTGGCTCTGGGTACTCTGCCCCTGGGAACTTTTCGAGAATTGACGCCGTCCGAAATCGCGAAGCTGGTGGGCCGTGATCGGTTGAATCCGGCACGATAGCGGACCGGCGCCGTACCCGTTGGCGGCTGCCAATCCGAGGTGCCAACGCCAACACCAAGGGCGTCGCCCGAGGCGCAAATACGAAGCAACGGGTCACCGATCAACCGATCAACGGAACAACGGAACAACGGAACAACGGAATATGTCCGACGCCGAAATCACCGAACTGCTGCGCACCGCCAGGACCATTGCCGTCGTGGGGCTCTCCAACAAGCCCTGGCGGCCGAGCTTCGGCGTCAGCGAATACATGCGGGGCCAGGGATACCGCATTCTTCCGGTCAATCCGAACGTCGGTGAGACGCTGGGTTTGCAGGCCTACGAGAGCCTTGAGGACGTGCCCGAGAAGGTCGATATCGTCAACATTTTTCGGCGCTCTGAATTCGCGGGCCCGGTTGTCGATTCCGCGATCCGGCTGGGCGTCCGCTGCGTGTGGATGCAAGAGGGTGTGCGCGACGAAGAGGCCGCCGCCCGCGCAACGCAGGCCGGGGTCGGTGTCGTCATGGACCGCTGCATTCTCAAAGAGCACCGCCGCCTGCTGCCGTAGAACCGACCATCCTGTCTGTTTCTTTCCTGTCTGTTCTCTGAGCTTGGCCCTTCTGCACCCGGCGAGCCCCCGTGGCGCGGGCTCCGGCCGGCTGCGTCGGCCTTCGGGGGCCGACGTTTCTTTCTACGCCGGTGGACCGGAACAATCGTGGTGGGAAGGAAAACAGCCCGGAAAAGGCCGGCCTCCAGGTAGGCCTACCGGCCAGAGGCCCGCGCCACAGAACAGACAGCAAGGCATCATCTGCGGCCGATACGCTTGGGAAATTCCGCGCGAGAGTGCCGGACGGATTCGCGGTCTTACTTTTGCAGTTGAGGTGGGTAGTATCCGGGCCGGTAGTGCAGTTGAACCGGGGCTGACATTTTGACCCGGACCTCTACTTTGCGGAAGCTGCCGTCGGTGAACGGCGTCGGAGGCGCATACCCCAAAATGTATTGGCTCTGTACGTTGCCGGAGATCGCCAGAATGGCTTTGTAGAGCGCCTCGAGCTGAGCCCGGGCATATTGGCCCGTACCCACCGTCATCGCGTAGTTGCCGGCATCCTGCGGCTTGGAAAGATAGGCGATGGTGTCTTTGTGCACGTCCTGCAGAGGCCGTGAAATACGCCCCCCGGTAGCCTCGGCCAGTTTGACGAGATTCGCTTCCTGGGGCTCGTCGTAGCCCCACGCCACCGTGCTCACGGCATAGATGGTGACCTGGTTGCGCTGGGCGGCGTGGATCACCTCGTCCAGCGTGTGCTTGCTGGCATTGTCGTGCCCGTCGCCAACGATCACTACGATCTTGCGGGGCTCGCCGACTCCCTTGTAGGGGTCTGAAAGCAGCTTCTGGTCACACGCCATGAAGGCGGCGTCGAGCATCGCGCTGCCGCCGCCATGCTTGAGTTTTTCCATCCGCGTGGCCAGCTCGTAGGGGTCCGAAGTGGTGTCCACCAGCAGGTCCACGGTGGTGTGGAAACCCATCAGGAAGCCTTTGCTCTTGCCGCCTTCGGGCACCAGCATGTAGGCCAGATCGCCGATCGATTCCTTGTAGTTCTTGTAGTAGAGCCGCGCGGTGTTGCTTAGGTCGACCAGAAACCCGACCCGCAGCGGAGGAACCCGGCCCGCCTCTTCCTCTTCCGGCGTCGTCTTGGTGAAGTAGCGAATCTGGACCTTCTGGTCGTTTTCGTAGACCTCGAAGTCTTCCTTCTTGAGATCGACGATGAAACGGTCCTCGTCGTCGGTCACCGTCACGGGAACGTTGACCACGTTGACGTCGACCTGGATGGAATGCTCGGGTTGAGATTCGGCTTGCGGGCTGCTCTCCTGGGCCCACAGGGCAAGGCTGCCGAGGAGCACGACAAACAGCGCAGTGCCGAGGCTTCGCATGGGCGGTCCTTATTCTAGCGCAATCATTCGGGGCTGCCTTGGTCCGGAACAAGACCTTCCACCACGGTGTCTCCGGGCTGTCACAAGGCCGGTTTCCGGGTCCCGATTCCGTCCGAGGAGGGACCCCGCCGGCGACCGGCCCGCGCTCACATCCGGACGCCAATCGGAGACACTGCGGAAGCACACCCGCGACCCGGAACGGCCCACCCGAACTCAGACGGCGGCAACCGCCCGGCGGTTTCGCCCGTCTGCCGGAATGCTAGACTGGATGGGCTATGCTGCAGGTCATTCAACGTGGTAATGACGTGTACGACGCTGTTGTCGTGGGCTCCGGAGCTACCGGAGGGGTCGCTGCCAAGCAATTGACCGAGGCTGGAATGCGGGTCGCCGTGCTCGAGGCGGGTCCCAAAATCACCCCCGCCGATTTCACCGAGCACATCGAACCGTACCAGTTGAAATACCGCGGCCGGTCGCCGGAGATCCTGCGCAACCGGCCGGTCCAGGGCCTCTGCTACGCCTGTCGCGAATCGAACTACAAGTGGTTCGTCGACGATATTGAAAACCCCTACACAACGCCGGAGAACAAGCCGTTCCACTGGATTCGCATGCGCATTCTCGGTGGGCGCTCGCTGTCGTGGGGCCGCCAGAGCTATCGCATGGGCGATATCGATTTCAAGTGCGCCGACCGCGACGGCTATGGGGAAAACTGGCCGATTTCCTACAAGGACCTGGTCCCCTACTACGAAACCGTCGAGAAATTCATCGGCATCAGCGGCCGGGAAGAGGGTCTGGCGCAGCTTCCCGACAGCGTCTTTCTGCCGCCCATGGGCATGACCTGCGGTGAAACGATCCTTCGCGATCGCGTCCAGCAAAAGTTAGGGCGCGTGGTCACCATCGGGCGCGTCGCGATCTTGACCCGCGACCACAACGGCCGCGCCGCCTGCCACTACTGCGGACCTTGCGAGCAGGGTTGCATTACGCACTCCTACTACCACAGCCCGTGGGTCACCTTGGCGGCCGCCGAAAAGACCGGCCGTTGCACGGTGGTCACCGACGCGGTCGTCAGCCACGTGGTGCGGGATTCGCGAACCGGCCTGGCTTCCGGGGTCGCCTACATCGACCGCGTTACCCGGCAGCCCCGCGAATTGCGGGCCAAAGTCATCGTGTTGTGCGCCTCGTCGCTGGAGTCCACGCGCATCCTGCTCAATTCCGAGCCGGGCGGCATGGCCAACTCCAGCGGTGCGCTGGGCCACTACGTGATGGACCACATCTATGGCGGCGGCGCCGCCGGCGACCTGCCCGATCTGAAAGCTGAGCCCTGGACCGGCCCTCCGCGGCGCCCCAACGGCATCTACATCCCGCGGTTCCGCAACATCGACCGCCCCGAAACCAACGGCATGATTCGCGGCTATGGCTACCAGGGCGGTAGTTCTCCCTCGCTCAACATGGGCGCCCCCGGCTTCGGCCCCGGCTTCAAGAAGGCCGTGCGCGACAGCGGCGCCTGGCAGACGAGCATGGGTGCCTGGTGCGAGTGCCTGCCGCGCTATGAGAATTACGTCGAACTCGACAAAGACCGCACCGACGCCTGGGGAATCCCGGCGTTGAAGATCCACGCCGACTGGAGCGAGAACGAGAAAATGCTCTGGAACGACGCCCGGGTGCAAGCGGCGGAAATGTTGGAGGCCTCGGGCCACAAGAACGTGCAACTCGTCGGCGAGATGTCGGTACCGGGCTTCTGCATTCACGAAGTCGGCACGGCCCGCATGGGCGCCGATCCCAAGAAATCCGTCCTCAACGGCTATGCGCAAGCGCACGATGTGAAGAACCTGTTCGTCACCGACGGCGCCGCCTGGGCTTCGATCAGTTGCCAGAACCCGACGCTCACCATGATGGCCATCACGGCCCGGGCCTGCGACTACATCACCGACCAGCAAAGCAAGGGAAACCTGGCCTAAGTGGCGCAGGCCTCCGGCCTGTGCACCGAAACCGTCGTCCCCGCGCCAAACCAAAGCGACTCGGCGCCGACGCCTGACGCGCGAAAACAGAGCCGCCGGCGGAAGCCCGCGGGGCGCAGCGGCAAGAAGCTGTGATACCGCCGCCGACTCCCCAAACGACACGTCCTCAGTGGCCGGCCGCTTCACCCATCTAGCTCCCAGACCCGCCTTTGTGCCACTTCGGCCCGCACACTGCCGGATGCGGCTCAGTCTCTCCGGGCCGGTCAACCGTATCCGTCGTTCAATGCCGCGAGACCGCCAGGCTGTTGCGCGCCTTCCGCCTCTCAGCTACGCTGCAAAGCATGAGTACTCTCGCCCGTATCGGGGTGGCGATTGACGAAGATCTGCTCGAAAAATTCGACGCCCTCATCGCCCGCCGCGGCTACCAGAACCGCTCCGAAGCCTTTCGCGACCTGATCCGCAACGAGTTGGTCGAGGAGTCCTGGAAGTCGCCCGAACATGAGGTCATAGGCTCGGTCACGCTGGTCTATGACCACCACGTCCGGATGCTCGCCGACAAGCTCATGGATCTGCAGCACGACCACCACGAGTCGATCGTCTCGACCCTGCACGTCCACCTTGACCATGACAACTGTCTGGAGGTCCTGATTGTCAAAGGTCAAGCCAAGCGCGTGCACCACATCGCCAATACCCTGATCAGCACCAAGGGCGTCAAGCACGGCCGGCTGACCATCTCGTCGGCGGGCAAAGACCTCTGATGATCGTCGGGACCGGAGTCGATCTGGAGCGCGTCGATCGGATCCGCGCCGCGATCGGACGCCACGGCCGGCGGTTTATCGAGCGAGTGTTCACCCCCGCCGAAATCGCCTACGTCGAAAGCCGCAAGCACCACGCCGAGAGCTATGCGGCGCGCTTCGCCGCCAAAGAGGCCGCCATGAAGGCCCTGGGAACCGGTTGGGATTGCGGCGTACGCTGGGTGGACGTGGAGGTTGTGCGCGAGGACAGCGGCCGGCCGGCGCTACGCTTCCATGGCCGCGCCGCCGAGATCGCCGCAGGGCTGGGGTGCCGCTCCGCCAGCGTCTCGCTTTCGCATACCAGCGAAAACGCCATCGCCCAGGTGATTTTGGAAGGCTGAGGGGATCTCCGATCCCCAGGCGGGTTCATCGTAGACTCGCTCGCCCAAGCGACGACACGATCCTGGCCGTGATTTCCGTCCGGCGCGGCTCGTAACGTCGTGGAACGTGCTGGCGGCCTAAACCGACCCGAACCCCTCGCGCAGCTTGCCACCCGAGCCGGCTTTGGCTTCCTTGGCTTTGGGTCCCTCGGGTTTAGCCTCGGGCGCGTCGCTCTCCATCGGCAGGTGGTCGATGCCGCGGGTTTCCTGGTAGGTGTAGACGATGCGATGGATCACGGTGACGTTCGACAAGACCGCCAGCACCCACAGCACCGGCGCGATGTGGTTGGTCAAAGCCCCGATGATGATCAGCACGATACGCTCGGGCCGTTCGAGAAAACCGACTTTGCACTTGGGGATGCAGTTTTCCGCGCGCGCCCGGGTATAGCTCACCATCACCGAGCCGGTCATCGCGATCGCCGTTAGGATGATGTAGAAAAAGCGGTTGATGCTAGCGTAATATACCAGCAGGCCCATCAGCAGGATCAGGTCGGAATAGCGGTCGAGGACCGAATCCAGAAACCCGCCGAAGCGCGTCACCCGGTTGCTCTCGCGCGCCACCGGACCATCGACCAGGTCGAAGATCGCTCCGCACAGCACAATCAGTCCGGCGTAGAGGAACTCGCCGCGGGCCAACATCCATGCTGCGACGGCGTTGATGCCCAAGCCGATCAATGTCAGCACGTTCGGGTGTACGCGGGTCAGCGTGAGCACCCACACTATGGCCCTCAACACACGCCCGCCACCGGCTCCGATCGCCCGGGTAATTCCCATCGTTGGTGTTTCCTAGTCTTGCTGCTCGTGAATGGTGGATAGCTTGATGATTTCCATCTCGCGTTCGCCACCGGGAGTCCGTATCGTGGTCATGTCGCCCGCTTTCCTCCCCATCAGCGCCCGGCCAATGGGAGAGGTGGTCGAAATCTTGCCGTTAGGCACGTCGGAGTCTTCCGTCGTTACAAGGCGGTACTCGACCTGACGTTCCAGGTTCACATCGTAGACCAAGACCGTCGAGCCCAGGCCCACTGCGTCGTGGCGGATCTTGGTGAGGTCCACCATGCTCAAGTCCGCAAGGCGCTTCTTGAGTTGCGCGATGCGGGCCCCGACAAAGTCCTGGCGCTCTTTGGCGGCCGAGTATTCGGCGTTCTCGCTCAAATCGCCTAGCTCGCGGGCTCTCTGGATCTCTTTGGGAAGCACGTGGTGGAGCTCATGTTCGAGAGCCTTGATCTCCTCGCTCAGCTTACGGGTAATTTCAAGAGGCATAGAGGGTCAGTCTCTCTAGGGAAAGAGTTTGCGCGTCTTACGGCCTAAGAACCGGCCGGGTAAGAATTTCGTCCAGCCCGGCCAATCCGATGGCCCGAGCCTTCCTTGTATTATAGGCCGCCCCCCGAGGGGCCGGTGGGGTGAAAAACAGGCCAGGTGCGTTCCCGGCAGCGGCACGCTACGATACTTCGCATGGCCCAGCCGCTACACAGTCTCCGGCGCGAGCTCGACATCATGCCGTCGCCGGTGGCGGCCCGGCCCGGCCTGCTGATCCGCGACCCGTTTCAGTACAGCGATGCCGTTCTGATCATTCCCCCGTTGCTGGCCCAGACCCTGGTGCTTTTCGATGGCGAGCACAGCGACCTGGACCTGCGGGCCCTGCTGACGCAAATCACCGGCGAATTCGAGACTTCCGACATCGTCCGGAGCCTTATCCAGGCCCTCGACGAGAACGGATTCCTGGTGTCCGAGCCGTTTTTCGAAATGCGCGACCGCAAGCAGCGGGCATTTGCCGAAGCCGAGCTGCGGCCGCCGGCCCATGCCGAGAGCGGTTACCCGGCCGAAGCCGGCCCCTTACGGGCAAAGCTGAGCGAATACGGCGCCGACCCCGAGACCGATTCGGCGGACTCGCTGGCGGCGCTGGCGGCGCCCCACGTCAGCCCCGAAGGGGGTTTCCGCAGCTATGCCGCCGCCTACCGCCGCCTGAACCCCAGCTATGCCGACCACACCTTCGTGATTCTGGGCACATCGCACTATGGCCGGCCCGAGAAGTTCGGCCTCACCCGCAAACCCTACGTCACGCCTTTTGGGGCCCTCCAAACCGACCGCGCCCTGGTGGACCGCCTGGAGGCCGCCGCGCCAGGCGCAGTGGTGATGGAAGACTATTGCCACGCCACCGAGCACTCCATCGAGTTCCAATGCATCTTTCTGCAGCACGCCCTCGACAAGCCGAACGTCAAGACCGTCCCGATTCTCTGCGGCCCGCTCGTCGAGAGCCTGCTGACGGGTAAGGTCCCCGAGACCAATGAGAGCGTACGCAGATTCTTCGACGCGCTGGCGGAAATGGCCTCCGGGCTCGGCGACAAGCTGGTCTGGGTGCTGGGTGTCGACATGGCCCATATCGGCCGGCGCTACGGCGACCGGCAGGCGGCGATCGCCGAGCAGGGCCACCTGACCGAAGTCCGAGCGCGCGACCAGCAGCGCATGGGTCGCATCTGCCAGGGCGACTCCGAGGGCTTTTTCGAGCTGGTCCGCCCCAACCACGACGACCTGCGCTGGTGCGGCTATTCCCCGATCTACACCTTCCTGAGGGCTGCCGAAAATGTACGGGGCGAGATCCTCAGCTACGAACAATGGAACATCGACCAACACTCGGTCGTGAGTTTCGCGGGCATCGAGTTCCGCAGGACGGCTTAGCGTCCCCGGGAACCGCCCCTGGTCGAGATGGCGAGCTGGACGGATTGCCTGGAAATCCGTTTGCTTTACCGGTTCCTTTTCCCTCGCAATTCACCTTCGGCCCCTGGCTCCGGGCGCCGCCAATCGTTTGGTTACGAAGGGCCACTTTTGTGCTTCCGTTTCACTCTTGACAAGGGCCTGAAATGGGTGTTTACTAGGAGTAGATGCGGTGGTCAAAAACCACTGCAAGGCCTGTAAGCTACTCGAAAGACGCGGCTTACAGGTGAAACCACAGCAAGGAGGATCATTGCTGAAACTGCCTTGTTTCAAGGGCGGTCACAAAGCGAACCGGCTGACGCCACCCACTGACTGAACGCTGTAGCGAGTCCGCGACTTATCCGTCGCAAAGGGTGGAAAAAGCGACTGCGACTCTTGGAGAAATGGCTGGGAATTTTGAGCCAGCGCGGGATGCAAAGTCCCAAGCTCCAGTGCGGGTCGGAAGTCAGGTCGGGGTAGCAAGTGACCGCCCTTTGTGTTTCCGATTTGTCCCACCGGCCTTCTGGATCCCCCAAACAGGCGCAATAGGGTTCAATCGCGGAAGAGAGTCACCACGCGCGCCCCTCGAAGTTGCCGCGAAGCCGCCCGATCGAACCAACAGCCCCGATCGAACCAACAGCCGCGCCGCTCCATCAATCCCTGGTTCCGCGTTGATAGGGCCGGCTAGGCCAGGGTCACCTAAGTTCTCGTTCAGCGCGCCGCCGCGGCGCTGACCTTCACCATAATCGGCTGCACGAGACGTTCAAAATCGCTATAGGCCATCTGGATCAATTCACGGTGCGTGCCGGCGTTGAACGCGATCAAATGGTCCTCCGACAGCTTCTGCGCGACGTAGACAGGCAGACCATAGAGATTGCCAAACGGTGGCATGGCGCCGATCTCGCAATCGGGAAATTGGTTCTTGAACTCCTGCTCTCCGGCAAGCTCGATTTGGGAGGCGCCCGAAGCTTCCTTCAGAAGCGCCAGGTCCAATCGTCTGGAGGCCGGCAGAACAGCCAACGCCAGGTCCCCGTCCAGCTTCACGATCACAGTTTTGGCCAGCTCCTGGCCAGGAACATGGGCCGACGCTGCGATTTCTTGCGCCGTGTAGGCCGCTGAGTGGCTGATGCTGACGTACTTGATGTGGTAACGATCCAGAAATTCTTGGATCTTTCTTGCGGGCATGGCGACCTCCTTTTGCGATGGTCCCGACAGAGCGACAGGAACTCTGCCGAGTTCTTCCCCTCCTGTAGATGCTCTGACCGCACGCAGAGTTCCACTCTTAAATCCGCAGGAATGCGGGACTTCCAGCCGCACGGATGGTTCTATCTGGGCCACACGCCTCAGGAAAAGGGGGAGACGCGCCGCATTCGCGTTTCGAAGCTCGGATGGAAGAAATGGGCCAGGGTAGCGGGCGGCTATTGACGCCAACCGGATTCCCAGCCAACGTTGATTGTGGGGCGAACGACTCCGGTGCAGTATCAGTTTGGAGACCAGGACCTGGCGGCACGTCGTCTCGAAGTCCTGGCGCGCGTGTTCGAACCCACCACTCGCGAACTGTTCCAATGGGCCGCTCCGCCGCCGGGGCAGGTGGCTCTCGACCTTGGGTGCGGCCCTGGGTTCACGACCCGGTTGCTGGGCGAGGTCTCGAATTGTGAAGTAGTGGCCGGGCTTGACACCTCAGACCGGTTTCTCGATAGGGCGCGGCTGGCTGGGTCGGCGCGGATGCGCTTCCACGCCCATGACGTGCTGTCCACGCCGTTTCCCGGTTCTCCGGCGGATCTGCTGTTCTGCCGGTTTCTGCTTTCGCATCTGCCCGCACCGGGCGCCTGCCTGGAAACATGGTCAACCCAACTCCATGCGGGCGGGCTCTTGCTGATCGAGGAAGTCGAGGCGATCGAGACCGTTCAACCCGTCTTTGCCCGTTACCTCGGCACAGTGGAGTCCCTGTTGAGGAACCAAGGGACGGAGTTGTATGTGGGCCGCTTTCTGGGGTCGATGGAGACTCCGCCGCTGCTGCGGAAGCGCTTGGGCCGTGTGCGGCGGTTCTCGGTATCGGATCGCGACGCTGCAACCATGTTCTCGATGAACGTTCCGAACTGGAAGAATACCCCCTTCATCCGGGAAACCTTCGACGGGGATTTTGTCGACAGCCTGGAAGCTCAACTCAACAGCCTCGCAGGGGCCGGGGGCGGTGAGTCCTCGATCACGTGGTCCCTGCGACAAATAGTTTTCGAGCGCATCCCGGATACCGAAGCTGGGTAGCCGTCCGCGGCTCCTGCAATCCACGGCCGACCCGCAACGCCGGCGCATGACCCGCCTGATAGGCTAGAGAGCGACGAAAGGCTGCCTCTCGAACTGGCGACTATCGCGCCTGGGCGCTCACCGCGGAACAATTGGCGCGCGCAGAATCTGCCGGCCGATCGAGAATTCCCAGTCTGACCGCATGCAATACCGCAAACTCGGCAAGACGGACCTGAACGTTTCCATTCTGGGCTTCGGGGCTTCGCCCCTGGGAAACGAATTCGGCGAGATCGACATCGCCGAAGGCGAACGCGCCGTTCAATACGCCGTCGACCACGGCATCAATTTTTTCGACGTGGCTCCCTACTATGGCCGAACCCTCGCCGAGACCCGGCTGGGACAGGCCCTGCGAGGCCGCCGGGAGAAGGTCGTGCTGGCGACGAAGTGCTGCCGCTACGGTGTCGACGGCTTCGACTTCTCGGCGCGGCGCGTCAAGGCGGACATCGATGCGTCGCTCGAGCGTTTGCAAACCGACCACGTCGACCTGTTCCATATCCACGACATCGAGTTCGGCGATCTCCGTCAGATTATGGAGGAGACCATCCCGGCGGCCCGCGAGGTGCAGGGCAGCGGCAAGGCCCGCTACATCGGAATCACGGGCTTTCCACCAAAGGTCCTGCGGGAGGTGGCCTCGCAGACGCCGGTGGATGCGGTTCTCTCCTACGCGAGGTATAACTTGATGGTCCGCGACCTGGACGACCTGTTGCGGCCGTTTTGCGAAGAGCGCGGCGTCGGGTTGATCAACGCATCGCCCCTGCACATGCGCATCCTCACCAGCGAGGGCGCCCCCGAGTGGCACCCGGCCTCCCAGCGGGTGAAGGAGACCGGCCGTAGAGTGGCGGCGATTTGCCGGGAAAGCGGTCTGGACGTTACCGACGTGGCGCTGCGGTTCTGCCTGCGCTATCCTCATGCGGCGAGTACGCTCGTGGGCATGTCCACCCAGGCCCAGGTCGAGCAAAATCTGCGGGCCATGCAGCGGGAGGCGCCGCCAGAACTGCTGGCCAAAATCGAGGCCCTGACCGCGCCGGTAAGGAACCAGGTGTGGTCGACAGGACGGCCTGAGAACAACCGCTGAGCGGCCCGCAATCGTTTTCGGTCTTGACGTTTCGGGCTCGCTGTTTCGGGTTTCGGCGAGCGGGCCCACAGGGACCCTGACATGAAAATCGACGCACACCATCACTTCTGGACCTACAGCCCCAAAGAGTACGGCTGGATCGACGACACGATGAAGGTCATCCGCCGCGATTTCGGCCCCCCCGATCTCGAGAAGGAGATCCAGACCGCCGGCATCGATGGTGTCGTGTCGGTCCAGGCGCGGCAAACCCTGCAGGAAAATCGCTTCCTGCTCGACTTCGCGCGGCGCTACGACTTCATCCGCGGCGTGGTCGGCTGGGTTCCGCTCACCGAGCCGGGAGTCCAAGGCGCTCTGGAAGAGTTCGCCGGGCAGAAGAAGGCGAAGGGCGTCCGCCACATCGTGCAGGACGAACCCGACGACCGCTACATCCTCCGCGACGACTTCAATCGCGGCGTGGCGCTGCTGAAGGATCTCGGCCTGGTTTACGACATCCTGATCTTCGAGCGCCACCTGCCGCAGACGCTGCAGTTCGTCGACCGCCATCCGGACCAGGTGTTCGTGCTGGATCACATCGCCAAACCGCGCATCAAAGATGGTTACCTGTCGCCCTGGCAGACCAACATCGTCCAGTTAGCGCACCGCCCCAACATTTACTGCAAGCTTTCGGGCATGGTCACCGAGGCGGATCATCAGAACTGGACCGAGCGGGAACTCGTCCCCTACATCGACACGGTTCTGTCGGCGTTCGGGCCCAAGCGGGTCATGTTTGGGTCGGACTGGCCGGTGTGCCTGCTGGCGTGTCCCTACCAGCGTTGGGTTGAGATCGTGAGGAAACACATCGGCACATTATCCGAAGCCGAGCAGGAGAGAGTTCTCGGCGGGACGGCAATCGAAGTGTACAAACTGTAAAAAGGGCCTAAGGGCTTCCCAGGATCCTCTCCGCCCCGGCTGCGCCTTTGGGAATCGTGCAAAGACGACCAGGGGGTGGGTATTTTTTACACGCCGTGCATCGCATATTGCACGATTGGTGTCTTATGCTACATCCAGGGACGCCCAGCCCCGATTTCTCGATTTTTTTCGCTCTGGAAGCGTGCTGTTCTCCTCGAAGCTGCGTAAGAAACAAAATCCGAATCAATTGATTGGATAAATGACGTGGATAAGGTACTAAACAAGCAAGAAAAGTACTGGAACGTGAGGCTCATTACAATTAGTTGAAATTCCCCAGATTCAGTGCAACCGGACCCATCCGAGTGACATATTGCTAAGTCTTATGTACCTTGTATTGTAGAGTACAGAAATGCGTTTCCCAGAAATGTCACTTGTTGCGAAGTTTCGGGCAACGTTGTAGCATTCGGGGATGCGGGCGGACCGAGCCTTGATTGGTCCGCGGATTGCCTCTATCACGAAGCCAGGGATAAGCCAGGGAAGCTTTGTCTGCAGGAAAGGGACTGTTATGCACCGACTCAACAAGCTGTTCTTAGCTCTCGCTCTCGTGATGTCAGTTAGTGCGCTGACCGCGGGAACCATCGACTTCACTGGTTTGGTAACCGGCGGGGCTGGTGACGGGAACCCACTTGCCTCCGCGTCCAGCGACGGGACGACGGTGAACTTTTTCACGGCCGCGAGCGGAAGTCTGGTAACGAGCTCCGCTTATGGAGCTGTGCAAGGGGCGCCGAAAACGGCCTTCGTCAACAACGAGGAAGGCGACGATACGGTGGATGGCTCCTCGAACGGGGAGTTTCTCACCGACGAGCCGACCGGAAACTCGATTTCGCGCGACTACCTTTTCGGGATCAGCGGCGTTTCGATCGTAAACTTTGGGCTGGACCTGTATGACTTCGGCGACAGCCTGTTTGCGGGGCCCGGCGGAACCGCTACCCTGCAGGCTTTCAGCGATGGGGCGTGGACTGTCGCGGTCGGCGCACCGGCCATCTACGTTGTCCCCGCGGGTCCGTTCAACGATGGAAACATCCAAACCTTGTTTGTGAACCCCAACTCGCCTATCGGATCGGTCCGGCTCTCGTTCAGCACGGGCCTGAATACCCCTGGGCAGGACACCGGAACCGGCGTCGACAACATCTTCTGGGAAACGACAACGGCGATTCCCGAGCCCGGTACCGTAGTGTTGTTTGGCAGTGGCTTGCTGGCTCTGGCAGCGTTTGCCCGCCGGCGGCGGACGACGCAAGTAAGCTAAGCTGCGGCGACTCTTCCAGGTGCTGCAACGTTCCGTTGGGGCCGGAATGCTTTTTGAGAGCGTTCCGGCTTCAATTTTTTTCCCCGCAAAAACTTGAGCCCCTCGCCGGCGGAAGCGCATTAGCGTTGGGCGTCGGCATCTCGGTCTTTGCTGCCGTCCACGCTCTCCCATAGCTCGGCCGTGTGGCCGATCCGCGCGCCTGCGCGGGCGGCGGCAGAGTGCCGGTTGATGGAAACTTCCAGATACCCGGAGCTGCCTTCGATTAAGAAAGGCTCCTCGCCGCTGTAGAGCGCGTAGCTTTCGGCCCGCCTCACCACTTCAAGCTTTCCCACGCTCAGGCGGAACCCGCCCGTGCGGTCCGCCAGGCGGCTCGATTCAAAACTGGTCACCAGGTTGCCGAAGCGGTCGACGTTAAGAATCCGGCCCCGCCAGCGCCCCGGTTCCACGGCTACGGGCGCCGTGGCCGCAAGAATAACCGGGTCGGCCACCAAGGCCCCGATTTCGTCGAACGGTGTGCCTTGGGAGAGCCAGGCGCTGGCGGGCGCAAAGATGTCGCGGCCGTGGAAGGTGTTGCTGATGGCCTGCAGCGCATAGCGCGACACGTCGACCTCCCGCACCACGCCCGGCTCCTTTTCGAAAACCTGCGACAGCACGCCGTTGTCGGGCGCAACGAAATAGTGCCCGCCAGCCGCGGCCGCGATCGGCCGGCGCGAGCTGCCTACTCCGGGGTCAACCACAACCAGGTGCACGCTGCCAGGCGGAAAAAAGCGGTACGACTGGGCGATGCGGAACGCCCCTTCGGCGACGCAATAGGGGCGCACGTCGTGGCAGATGTCGACCGTCGTGGCCGCAGGAGAGATCGTGGCGATCACGCCTTTCATCACGCCCACATAGTGGTCGGCGCTGCCAAAGTCGGTAGTCAGAGTGATGATCGGAGGCACCACGATATAATAACGGCTGTCGAGCCCCGCTCATGCGACGCTACTACTTCGATCACAACGCGACGACGCCGGTAGCCGAGGAAGCCCTGGCCGCGATGCTGCCCTGTTTCCGCGAGACCTACGGGAACGCCTCGAGTATTCATCACTTCGGGCAGTCGGCGCGGACGCTTGTGGAGCGCGCCCGCCAGCAGGTGGCGTCGCTGCTACACTGCAAGCCCCGCGAAATCCTGTTCACCAGCGGCGGCACCGAGTCCGACAACATCGCCGTTCTGGGCAGCGTGCGAGCCTCAACCCGCGGCCGCAAGCACGTGATCACCACCACCATCGAGCACCCGGGTGTGCTGCGAGCGTGCCAGGCGCTCGAACGTGAAGGCGTCGAGGTCAGCTACGTAAAGGTGGGCGCCGGCGGCGTCGTTTCGCCCGCTGACGTGCGGGCCGCGCTGCGCCCCGAGACGGTCCTGATCACGATCATGCACGCCAACAACGAGCTGGGCACGATCCAGCCGCTGGCCGAGATCGCCGCGATCGCTCGCGAGGCCGGCGCGCTGTTCCACACCGACGGCGTGCAGAGTGCGGGAAAGATTCCCACCGACGTGGCCGAGCTGGGCGTCGATTTCTTCAGCTTGAGCGGCCACAAGATCTATGCACCCAAAGGCGTCGGGGCGCTCTACTTCCGCAAAGGTGTCGAGTTCGAGCCGATTCAGTTCGGCGGCTCGCACGAGCGCGGCCTGCGCCCGGGCACCGAGAACGTAGCGGGTATCGTCGGGCTGGGCGCCGCCGCCGAGCTGGCCGCCAAGTGCCTGGAATCGGAAAGCACCCGCCTCAGCGCGCTGCGGGACCGCCTGGAGCGAGGCATCCTCGAGCGTGTGGAGATGGCAGGCGTCAACGGCGGCTCCCCGCGCGTGCCCAACACCTGCAGCATCTATTTCGACCACGTCGAAGGAGAGGCCCTGCTGATTGCCCTCGATTTGCGCGGCTTCGCCGTTTCGAGCGGCGCGGCTTGCTCCAGCGGCGCCGTGCGGCCGTCGCACGTGTTGACCGCGGTGGGCCTATCTCCCGAGCGCGCCAAGTCCACGCTGCGATTTTCCCTCGGCAAGCAGACCACCGCAGAACAGGTCGATGCGCTGCTCGAAGCCGTTCCCGCGGTCGTAGGCCATTTGCGCAGCCTTTCGCCCGCCGCAACTCGATAGTCCGGCGGTCGTCGGCGCGGCGCCGGTCGCCGGCCGGCGCATCACGAAGCAATCATGCCGAACCAGCTCATCGCCGTCGCCATGAGCGGCGGAGTCGACAGCTCGACCGTGGCCGGGCTATTGCACCGCCGCGGCCAGCCCATCGTCGGTATGACGATGCAACTGTGGAATCAGCAGCGCATGCCCGAGCTGATCCCCGAGGGTGGCCCGACGGGGCGCTGCTGCTCGCTCGACGACGTTTATGACGCGCGCCACGTCGCCCAGCACCTCGGCATCCCCTACTACGTGCTGAATTTCGAAGACCGCTTCGAGAAGGAAGTGGTAGCGCCGTTCGTGCAGGACTACGTCTCGGGCAAGACCCCCATTCCGTGCACGCTGTGCAACAACTTCCTGAAGTTCGATCAGTTTCTCGATATGGCTCGCCAGGCCGGGGCCGAGCGCATCGCCACCGGCCACTACGCCCGCATCGAGTTCGATTCCGCCGGCGGGCGCTATTTGCTACGGAAGGGAGTCGACGAAAGCCGCGACCAGAGCTACTTCCTGTTCGGCTTGACCCAGCAGCAGCTCGAGCGCTCCTCGTTTCCCCTCGGGGAAATGCAGAAGTCCGAGGTGCGGGCGCTGGCCCAGGAGCTCGGCATTCCGGTAGCGCAGAAGGCCGAAAGCCACGAGATCTGTTTCGTTCCCAACGGCGACTATGCCCGCTTCGTGGAGTCCTACCTGGAGCAGACCAGCGCGGCCGAACCGCAGGAGTCCGGCGAGATCGTCACCACCGGCGGCAAGGTGCTGGGCGAGCACGCCGGCATTCACCACTACACCATCGGCCAACGCCGCGGACTCGGTATCGCCGTCGGCAGCCCGGTGTATGTCGTCGAGATCCAGCCCGCCGGCCGGCGGGTTGTCGTGGGCCCACGCGAGCAGTTGCTTCGCAAGCGCTTCCATGCCCGCGCATTGAACTGGATCTCCATTGCCGAGCTAGCGCGAACCGCGCCGGGTTCACGCCAAGATCCGCCACCAGTTTCGGCCCGCTCCGGCGATGGTCCGGCCGACGTCGGATCCGCAACGAGTCGAAGTCGAGTTCGACGAGCCCCAGCCGGCCGTCACGCCCGGCCAGGCCGCTGTCTTCTACGACGGCGACGTGGTCGTAGGCGGAGGCTGGATCGAGTAGCGGCGCCCCGCCAACCGCCAGGTCCCAGCCGACAGCGGGGCCGTTACGCCGTGTTGAGGTCTTTCCCGGCTTTCGGAACCGGCTGGTAGGCCTTGATGGATTTCTCGATGGCCTCGTAAGCCTCCAAACGGCCCTGCCAGCCCAGAACCTCAACCTGCTTGTCTTCCAGTTCCTTGTAGATGGAAAAGAAGTGCTCGATTTCGGCGAGGCGATGCGGCCGCATGTCGGAGAGTTCGCGGATCTCGTCGTAGCGCGGGTCGGCCGCGGGTACCGAAAGAATCTTCTCGTCCTCGCCTTTCTCGTCGCTCATCCGAAACAGCCCCACGGGCCGCGATTCGATCAAACAACCGGTGAAAGTCGGTGAATCGGTCATCACCAGAATGTCGATGGGATCGCCGTCGTCGGCCAGCGTGCCGGGCACAAAGCCATAGCCCATCGGGTAGTGCACCGCCGAATAGAGCACGCGGTTGAGGCGAAACAGGCCCAGCTTGGGATCGTATTCGTACTTGTTGCTGCCACCCTGCTGGATTTCGATGATGGCGTTGACAATCCGGGGCGGCTCGGGCCCCGGCGGAAGATCATAGAGGTTCGGGGAAAACATGCTCACCTACAGGAAAAGAGTCTGGGAAGAAAGGGAAAGACCGCGGCTCAGAGGTGCGGTGCCAAACGGCAGTGACGATGGTCGGGTCCTGCATCCATTCTACCTGGACTCGAGCCCTGCCCCACTGCGATGCAAACCGGGCTTCTCTCACGCGCCCGCTCCTCAACGGTGTATAGTTTCTGTTTTGCGCCAAGGGCCCGTCGAGGGGCTTCTGGCGCAAGCTGCGCCTCCGGATCCCGAACGAAAACATATGCCTACTGGAGCGGAACTGTTCATCGCCAGCCTCAAGAAGCTGGGGACAACCCACATCTTCACCCTGGTTGGCGACCACCTCAACGAAATTCTGCGCGTCGCCGACCGCGAGGGCCTCTCAATCGTCGATACCCGCCACGAATCGGCCGCGGTTCATATGGCCGACGGCTGGGGACGCATCACCCGTACTCCAGGCGTTTCCATGGTGACCGGCGCGCCCGGCCATACCAACTCCATTACCGGAATCGCCACCGCCTACTACACTGGTAGTCCGCTGCTGGCGATGAGCGGGATGAGCAGCTCCAAGCTGCGCGATCGCCATGCGTTCCAGGATATGGATCAGCTTTCCCTGGTGCAGGGCATCACCAAGTACGCGGCGGTTCCGGCCGATGCGGGTCAGATCCCGTTTTACGTCTACCGGGCGTTTCTGGAATCGATGACCGGCCGTTCCGGGCCGACCCATTTGAGCGTGCCGGTCGATCTGTTGACCGGGCAGGTGGACACCCATGCCCCGCTGCCACGGGGGCCGATCCAGATCCGCCGGCCCGGCCCCGAGCCCACCGACCTGGAGATGGCGGTCGCGTTGCTGGAGAGCGCCGAACGCCCCGCGGTGATTGCCGGCAGCGGCGCCTGGTGGGCCGACGCCGGTGCCGCTCTGGAAACATTCCTCGAAGCGACGTCGCTACCGCTGTTTACGGTCGGCCTTGCGCGCGGCCTGGTCTCCGACGACCACCCCTTGTGTTTCGGGTATGCCGACCCGACCTTGAACCCCGCCGCCGAGAAAACCCTGCAGCAGGCCGATGTGATCCTGGTGATCGGCAAGAAACTCGACTACCGCCTGCGGCTGGGCGGCCCGCAGCTTTTCGCGCCCGACGCGAAACTCATCCAGATCGACATTCACCCGGCCGAACTCGGGCTAAACCGCCGTGTCGAGGTCGGCATGGTGGCCGACGCGAAGCTCGCGCTCGAAGACTTCGTCGAGGCCTTCGAAAACCGCCCGCGGCCCGACCGGACCGCCTGGCTCGAGGAGATCCGCGCGGCGAGGAAAGCGGCCCGGGCCGAGGTCGAGACCATCGCGCTAACGGCCCTCCCAGCCGATGCATCCGTTGCAGTTTTTCAGGGAGCTGAGGCCCTGGCTGCCCCAGGATGCCACGCTATGCTGGGACGGCGGCGACTTCGTGCACTGGGGCCGCGCCTATATCCCCGCCCGCAAGCCCATGCATTGGCTGAGGTTAGGAGGTTTGGCGGGACTCGGCGTGTGCTTCCCGATCGGCCTGGCGGCCCAGATCGCCCGGCCCGACTCGCGGGCGGTGGTCATCACCGGCGACGGCTCGCTCGGCTTCTACCTCTCCGAGATGGACACCGCCGTGCGCTTCGGCCTGCCGGTGATTCTCATCGTGGGCAATGACGGCGGTTGGGGCATCGAGCGCGAGCTGCAGCGCGGCTCCTACGGCAGCGACAAGACCGTGGCCTGCGAGCTGCGGCGCACCCGCTATGACCTGGTCATGAAAGCCTTCGGTGGCGACGGCGAGTTCGTTGAGCGCCCGGAGCAGATCCGGCCCGCCCTCGACCGGGCGCTGCGCAGCGACAAGCCGTTCTTGATCAACGTCGACATCCAGGGCCACGCTTCGCCGTTCACCGAATACCAGTTGCGCCGGGTCAAGCGCTAGCCCACTTGTTTCACAAGGAGTCGAAGCGAGAGGCGTCAGAAGCCCGTGGATACAAGACGCGCGAAGCTTGGCGCGCGGAGGCGTACTTGAACAGTACGGTGAGCACGGCGAGCGAGCGCAACGCAGTAGACGCGGGCTTATCACGCCTCGCAGCCGGCTCCTTGTGAAACATGCGGGCTAGGCGCTCAACCAGGCCGCGAACTTACGCTGGCTCAGAAGGTTGCGCCCGGACGAACCGTCCGTCCTTCCCGCTCCGGAATCGGTAACGCGGCATTCCCGAGCCGCGTCCAACTGCTGGGATCATCCGAACTTATGATGATGGCTTGGAGGCCGGCGGGCTTCCGCGGAGGTCAAGACAGACATGTTTTTCTTCGACCCCATGTATCTGGTGTTCATTCTTCCGGGCTTGGCCCTGTCGATGTGGGCCAGCTACCGAACCAAGTCGGCGTTTGAGAAATACTCCAAGATCCGCTCGGGCAGCGGACTTACCGGGGCGCAAGCCGCCCGTGTGATGCTGGACCGCGCCGGACTGCAGGATGTGACCATCGTTCGTACTCATGGCATGCTCTCGGATCACTACAATCCAATGACGCGCAGCCTGTCGCTCTCCGAGGCCGTGTACGACATGCCTTCGGTCGCCGCCATCGGGGTTGCCTGTCACGAAGCCGGCCACGCCATCCAGCACGCCCACAAATATGCTCCGCTGTGGCTGCGTAGCGCACTGGTACCCACCGCCAACATCGGCTCGGGGATCGGTTATTTCGTCATGCTGCTGGGACTGTTGATGAATGCCACCAACATGGTGCTGATCGGGGCCGTGATGTTTTCGATGGTGCTGTTGTTCCAGGTGGTGACCCTGCCCGTCGAATTCGACGCCTCGGCGCGCGCCAAGAAACTGGTGGTTGCCGATGGCATTGTGACCTCCAACGAACGCGAGGGAATCGACAAAGTCCTCAACGCCGCGGCCCTTACCTACGTCGCCGCAGTCGTCAGCACGTTGCTGACCCTGCTGTACTTTCTGATGCGAGCCGGCCTTTTGGGCGGCCGCCGCAACTAACCGGCGCCAGGCACGGCGCAAATCCGGCACGAAACACCAACGGCAGGTCTTACGAGGTCCTGTGCCACGGACTCTGAGATGGCTACGCCTGTCCGGGCTAAGTGTTCATTGGCGGGCAGGAGTGACCCGTCGGGCAGCGGCAGACGGCCGGGGCGTGGGCAGCGACGCAAGGCACGGAAAGCGGTGCGGCGCGGGCTCTGAGCGCGGGCTCACACCCACGGCTCTGAGTGACGTTTCGGAACCGTTTGCCCGCCGGTGAAAATTTGTGCCGTTCCAGCGCGCAGGCTTCCGCCACCCGCTCTTTTCTCGTGGTCTTACTTCGGCAGCCATGGGGATGGCCAGGAGTCTCATCCTGCAAAACCCATGACTCGCCCGGGAGAATCGATCTCCCTCAGGCGGCGCCCAAGGCCAACGACGCCTGCGGCCGCAGGTCGAAGCCGCTTCGTTCCCCACGTAGCAACCTGGGATAGGCTGCCGCGGCGATCATCGCGGCGTTGTCGGTCGAGAGCGACCGGCTTGGGAAGTAAACCGCGTGCGGCAGGGATTGAAACCGCGCGCGCAGCCCGGAATTGGCCGCCACTCCACCCGAAACGATGATCGCCTCGACCGCACGCTCCTCGGCCGCGCGCACGGCCCGGCGCACCAGTTCCTCAATCACCGTGTGCTGGAACGATGCGATCAGATCGAGTGTCGCCTGGGGCGTCGCTTCGCGCACCTGGTCGAGCGAAACAGGCACGCCCTCGGCAAACAGCCGGCGGCGGGTGGCGATCTCACTTTCCATATCGGCAGAACGCACGTGCCGCAACACAGCGGTTTTCAAGCCGCTGAAGCTGAGATCGAGGGCGTTGCCCTTCATCTTGGAGGTCGGAAGCCGTACGCGGGCAGGATCTCCCAACGGCGCCAGCCGATCGATCAGCGGTCCACCCGGATAGCCGAAGCCGAGCAGTTTGGCCACTTTATCGAAGGCCTCCCCCGCGGCATCGTCGCGTGTCCTGCCGGCCAGTTCATAGCGGTAAATGTCGCCCGGCGAGCGGTCCACATAGAACAGATGCGAATGGCCGCCGCTCACCACCAACGCCAACGCCGGGAACGGGATCTCGCCGCCGCGCTGGCGTTCTTCGAGGACAACCGCGTGGATGTGGCCTTCGATGTGATCGACGCCCAACAAAGGGATGCCGAGCGAGGCCGCCAGACCCTTGGCGAAGGTTACGCCGACCAGCAGCGAGCCGACCAGCCCGGGGCCCTTCGTCACGGCTATGGCGTCGAGCTGCGGGTAGGCGATTTCAGCCTTTTCCAGAGCCTCTCGGACTACGACCACGATGGCTCGCAGGTGCTCACGCGACGCGAGTTCGGGCACGACGCCGCCGTAGCGAAAATGGGTTTTGAGCTGGGAGGCAACGACATTTGAGAGCAGCCGGGGGCCCGAGCCCATGACCGCGGCAGCCGTCTCGTCGCAGGAAGTTTCAATGCCGAGAACGTAGTTCACGATGGGATGACGATGCTGAAGGAATGAGTGAGGACGGAAAGGTCAGGTAGCGCCCTTGTGCGCCGGCAGCCGGGCTGGTCCCGGGGTTTGCTGCTGGCGCGGTCTTGCCCTGGGGTCGGCCTCGTGCGCTGGACTGACCTGGGTGCACAGGCCGGAGGCCTGCGCCACTGGGCCGGTACCAATGCGCCTGAGCATGTCGCGGTCAGGGACACCCCCGAGGGCCCGTCAAAGTCCCCTCGGGGGCGCCCGGAAAAGCCGTCAGGAAGTTCTTCCTGCGACAACTTTCAGGACAGCAGGAACAACCCTTGGTGAGAGGCCGTTCCACAGGAACTATGGCCCGTCACTGGTCGTACGGGCGTCAGAATGTTATCCAACAGTCGAATCAACCGTCGGCCACCTCACCAGATGGATGTCCGCTACAGTCAGAATTCATAAGCTGGATCACCTCCTTTCGCCAGTGTTATTTCCATCCTAAGGTCGGAGAATCTTCTAGTCAATCAGTTATTTGCGCGTGCAGTAAACTCAAGTACATGGCTGCGGCCATACACGCCAGAGGTCTGTCTAAATCGTACGGAGACAAGCCCGCATTGAGCGGCTTGGACCTGGAAGTGCCCCAGGGAAGCTTCTTCGGCTTCCTGGGCCCCAATGGGGCCGGCAAGACCACCACCATCCACATTCTGATCGGGCTCTTGTCGGCGACCGCCGGCGAGGTCGAGGTTCTGGGCATGCGGGTGCCCGAGCAACTCGACGGCATCAAGCGCCTGGTGGGCGTGGTGCCCGACGAGTCCACGTTGTTCGACCGGCTCACCGGCAGCGAGTTTCTGGAATTCGTCGGCCGCATGTATGGTCTCTCGCGCGAAGTCGCGCTGCGGCGGTCGGGCGAGCTGATGGAGCTGTTCGAGCTGCAGAAAAGCGCTTCGACCCTGGTCGCGGCCTACTCCAAGGGCATGAAGAAACGGCTGGCGCTGGCCGGCGCGTTGATTCATCGGCCGCAGTTGTTCCTTCTCGACGAACCGTTCGAGGGTGTCGACCCGCTGGGCGCCCGGCTCATGAAGGGCATCCTGATGGAGCAGGTCGAACGTGGCGCGACGGTCTTTATTACCTCGCACGTTCTCGATGTCGTCGAACGGCTCTGCGACCGCGTCGCCATCATCTCCGATGGCCGGCTGGTGGCGGAGGGATCGGTCCCCGAGCTGCGCTCCGCCCAGGAAACGCTCGAAGACATTTTCCTGCGCGTGGTCGGCGGCGAAAAAGCGGTTCATCGGCTCGACTGGCTGCTGGCATGACGGCGCTACGCCAGATCCTCGCTCTCGTCGAAGTCCAGATTCGTTGTCTGTTGAACGCCTTCCGGCAGCGCGGCCGCGGACGCGGCATGCTGCTTTCGCTGGCGGTGTCGGTGGTGTGGTACGGCTTGTGGCTGGCCGCGGCGGTGGGCTCGGCCGTGGTTCCGAGCCTGGTCGGCCGCGAAAACGTCGAAAAGACGCTGCCGGGAATGCTGTTCATGATGATGGCCTACTGGCAGCTTGCCCCCGTCATCACCATGTCGCTGGGCGTTTCGCTGCAGATGCGCAAGGTGACGCTCTACCCGGTGACGATCCCCACTCTGTTCGCCGTCGAGTGCCTGCTGCGGCTGGGCACTGGCCTGGAGATGGTGCTGATGCTGTGCGGCATGTTCGTCGGCTTGACGGCGGCGGGCACGCCCCATCCGTTGATGCTGGCGCTCGCGTTTGCGCTGTTTGTCGTTTTCAACGTGTTGCTCTCGGCCGGCGTGCGCAATGCGATCGAGCGGGTGTTTCAGAGGCGCAAACTGCGCGAAGTGGTCGTGCTGCTGGTGGTCAGCGCGACGCTGCTGCCGCAGGTGTTGGTGTGGAGCTCGGAAGCCCGCGAGGTGGCCTACTGGGCGTTGCAGCACAGCCGCAGCATCCCTTACTGGGTGTTGCCGTCCGGGCTGGCGGCTCGCCTGGGCGTCGGACAATGGTCCTGGAGCGACCTGGCGCTGCTAGGTGCCGTGATTTTGGCGACTGCCGTGTTCGGCTATCGGCAATTTCGCGCCGGCTGCCGGCCCGATCACAGTTTCGCCTCCCTGGCCACGCCCCGGCCCCGTACGGGGCAGCGGCTGAGCTGGCGGGAACGGTTGGTGCGCGCGCCTTCGCGCGTTCTGCTCGATCCGGTGGGCGCGCTGGTCGAAAAAGAGATCGTCTACCTGTGGCGCAGCCCGCGCTTCCGGCTGCCGTTTTTCATGGGCTTCACCTTTGGCGTGATCGCCTGGGTGCCACTGATGAAGCAATGGGAATCGAGCGTCGGCCGCTGGATCGAGAACAGCTCCGTGACGTTGATCTCGCTCTATGCCCTGCTGCTGCTGGGGCCGGTGCTGTTCCTGAATCGCTTTGGTTTCGATCGCGGAGCGGCGCGCTTCTACTTCTGGCT
This sequence comes from Terriglobia bacterium, assembly GCA_963824095.1. Classification (GTDB taxonomy): domain Bacteria; phylum Acidobacteriota; class Terriglobia; order Bryobacterales; family UBA6623; genus JBBDWJ01. The sequence continues at coordinate 2,012,203 of CAWGNS010000008.1, forward strand.
GCCGCTTAGCATGCGGCGCCTGTTGCTGGCCAAGAATCTCGCCAGTATGCTCTACGGCCTGTTGGAAGTGGCCCTGGTTGCCGCAACGTGCGCGCTCGTCGGGTTGGTCGTCACCCCTCAACAGTTGGTCGAGGCCTTCAGCGTGGCGACGGTTGCCCTGCTCTACCTGCTTTCGGTGGGAAATCACATGTCGGTGCGGTTCCCCAGCATGAGCAATCCAGACCGTGTTTCGCGGGGCGGCCCCGGGCACGGCATTGCCGCATTGGTGCAATTCTGCCTGTTCCCACTTTCTCTGGCGCCCGTTCTGGCCGCGCTGATCGTGAGGGAGCGCGGTGGCGGCCAGCAAGGCTTCCTGACGCTGTTGGCTCTGGCGGCCCTCGGCGGCTGCCTGCTCTACTTTGCCGTGCTCGATCGATCCGCGCGCTATGCCGAGCAAAACCGCGAACGGCTTCTCAGCCACTTGACCCAGGGGGAAGACCCGGTCGTCAGCGAGTGACGACGCCCCCCGGCGGGAAACAATGCGCGACGACCGCCGGCGCGGCGCGCCGGAGGCAGGGGCAAAACAGCACTCCAGGCCGCTCTCCCTTCGTTTGTTACTGTATTAGAGGATCAGGTTAGCCTCGAGCCGCTCCCTCAATGGCGGCTGGCCCCGGCCATGGCCCCGCAAGACAAGCCACGGCGGCGGAAACAGGATTGCAACGTATGTGGAGTACCGTGCAGCTCGCAAAGCGGCCGGAAGAGTCTGGTTGCGCTAACGGGAGTCGTGGCGGCGGATTGTTGCGCATGTCCTATGGGCCCGCAACGTTCCTGCTGATTTTTCTTGCGGTGGGACAAGCGGCGGCGGCTACCGCACCCGACGATATCCGCTTCAACCGCGATATCCGCCCGATTCTCTCCGACAACTGCTACCGCTGCCACGGTCCCGACAGAAACTCCCGGATGATGGACCTGCGGTTCGATCGGCGTGAGTCGGCCATCGAAAAAGGAGCCATCGTTCCCGGTGACCCCGCCGCGAGCAAGCTCGTTGCGCGCATCAATGCCCAGGACGAAGCGCGCCGCATGCCGCCGGTCTATTCCGACAAGAAGCTCACCGAACAACAGAAGGACTTGCTGACGCGTTGGATCGCCGAGGGCGCCGAATACGAGCCGCACTGGGCTTACATCGCGCCGGAAAAGGCCGCCGCGCCCGACGCTCCGGCAGCGATCGACTTTTTTGTCGAACGAGGGCTGCAGAAGCAGGGCCTTGCACCGGTCGGCGAGGCGGACCGCCGCACCCTCATCCGCCGTTTGAGCTTCGATCTTACCGGCTTGCCGCCGACGCCCGATGAAGTGGCGGCGTTCATCAACGACCGCGATCCGCACGCCTACGAGAAAGTGTTGGACCGCCTACTCGCTTCCCCGGCGTTCGGAGAGCGCATGGCGGTGAACTGGCTCGACCTGGTGCGCTATGCCGATTCGGTGGGCTTCCACAGCGATGTTCCGATCAACGTCTATCCCTACCGCGATTACGTGATTCGCGCCTTCAACCAGGACAAGCCTTTTGACCAGTTCACGCGCGAGCAACTGGCCGGGGATCTGCTGCCGAATCCGACCGACGAGCAGCTTGTCGCGTCGGCGTTCAACCGCCTCAACCGCATGACCAACGAAGGCGGCGCACAGGCCAAGGAATATCTGGTCAAGTACGCCGCCGACCGCGTGCGGACCGTTTCGATTGCCTGGCTCGGCTCGACGATGGGCTGCTCGGAGTGCCACGACCACAAGTTCGATCCGTTTCTCCAGAAGGAGTTCTACCAGATGGGCGCCTTCTTCTCGGACGTCGAGGAAGAAGGGCGTCTATTCGACCCAGGCGAACTGGGGACCGAGCATCCGGGTGCTGCCCGCCGTAGCCAAGCAACAGGAGGCCGGGATCGAGGGACAGCTGACGACGTTGCGCAAATCGGGCGAAGGGAAGCTCGAGGCCAGCCAGCAGCGTCTGGCCGAGTTCGCAGGGTACCTGCGCGAACAGATGCAGTCCTGGCGGCCGCTGCATGCGGCGCGCGTTTGGGACGACTGCACGGATCCGGATATTTCCGGCTGCAAAGATCTTGAGCTTCGAGTCGCAAACGACGGGGTGATCGAGGCCAAGGTCAGCGGCGAGAAAAAGCCGGGCCAGGCGGAATACAAGATCGAGATCCCGGCTGTCGACGGCAAAATCACGGCCGTTCGGCTGCAGGCTTTGATCGCCGATAAATTCGAGCGATTCCTGCTCAGCAAGTTCGAAGTCGAGCTGCTGGGGAGGAGCAAACGGCCGCGGCCGCTGAAGATCGGCGCCGCTGTGCCCGATCGCGAAGAGCCCGAGGCGATGCTGCGCGACACGCTCGACGACAACTACCACACCGTGTGGGGCGGCGACCTTTGCGCCGACATCCAACGCCAGGCGGTGTTCGTCTTCGACCAGCCGCTCGAGATGCGCGACGGTGAGCGTCTGCTGGTCACGATGACGTTCGACGGTCCGTCAGGGCGCACCATGCTCGGCCGCTTCCGGCTCTCGGCGACCGGCAGCGCTTTCCCCGAGGTCGCGCCGATGGGGACGCTGCGGGAAGCGGTCCTCGCGACCGGCGACTGGACCAAGTCGCAGCGCAACGCCGTTGCCGCGGCCTTCCAGAAGACCACCGCCGGCAACGCCAACTGGAAGGAAATCCGGCGGCTCGAGCGGCGCAAGAAAGCACTGCTCGACTCTGCGGACCAATGTCTGATCACGCGCGTTGCCAAAGAGCCGCGCGTGGTGCGCGTTCTGGCGCGCGGCAACTGGATGGACGACACGGGCGAAATCGTCGAGCCCGGCGTCCCCCACTTCATCGCGCCCACGCCGCCCGCCGGCCGGCGGCTGACGCGCCTCGATCTCGCCAACTGGCTGGTGAGCCGAGACAATCCGCTCACCGCGCGCGTGTTCGTGAATCGCTTGTGGGACCTCTATTTCGGGCGCGGCCTGTCGAAAGTTCTCGACGATCTGGGTTCGCAAGGCGAGACGCCGGCCGACCAGGATCTGCTCGACTGGCTGGCGGTCGATTTCATGGATAGCGGCTGGGACGTCAAGCACACCATCCGCACGATCATGCTTTCCAAGGCCTACCGCCGCTCGAGCGAGCCCAGCGCCGAATTGCTCGACAAGGACCCCTACAACCGGCTCTATGGACGGCAGGCGATGCTGCGGCTTGACGCCGAGTTCGTGCGCGACAACGCGCTGGCGGTCAGCGGGTTGTTGAATCGCAAAATCGGCGGCCCCAGCGTCTATCCTTACCAGCCGGAAGGCTATTACAAAGAGCTGAACTTCCCCAAGCGCGTCTACAAGCCCGATCTGAATGAAAATCAGTTTCGCCGGGGGGTCTACACGCACTGGCAGCGCACCTACCTGCATCCGTCGCTGATGGCCTTCGACGCGCCCAGCCGCGAGGAGTGTACCGCCGACCGCGCGGTGTCGAACACGCCGCTGCAATCGCTGGCGCTGCTCAACGACCCGACCTATGTGGAAGCGGCGCGGGCCTTCGGGGCCCGCATCCTGGAGGCGGACGCCGCCGGCGACACGGCACGGCTCGATTTTGCCTTCCAGCAGGCGTTTTCGCGCAATCCGGTGGCGAGCGAGCGCGAGTTGCTGCTCGGCTTCCTGGGCCGCCAGCGCAAAGGATTTGAGGCCGACCCCGCATCGGCCGCGAAGCTGCTGTCGGTGGGAATCTGGGAAGCCCCCGCGAAACTCGACGTGGTGGAACTGGCGGCCTGGACCTCGGTGGCCCGGGCGCTGTTCAACAAACACGAGTTCATCACGCGCTATTGAGCCGGCTTCGCGCGGTATTTGAGTGGCACGCATATGGGACGCAACGGCAGAATGCATTTCCTCTCGCTCGAAGGACAGACGCGCCGCGCCTTTTTGGGCAGGACCTCGCTGGGCCTGGGCGGCATGGCGCTCGCCTCGCTGCTGCAGGGTACGGCCCGCGCGCAGCCGCCGGGCGTCGACGGCTTCCCGAACTACCCGCCGAAGATCAAGCGCGTGATCTTCCTGTGCATGGCCGGGGGGCCGTCGCACATCGAATTGCTTGACTACAAAGAGGTTCTCGAAAAGCGCAACGGCGAACCGATGCCGGCCTCGATCACCAACGGCCAGCAGATCGCGCAGTTGCAGGGCCATGAGCTGCGCATCATGGGCCCGCAGCACCCCTTCCAGCACTACGGAAAGTCGGGGCAGCACATGTCGGTGTTGCTGCCGCACATCGGCGAGATCGCCGACGACATCTGCATCGTGCGCTCGATGCAAACCGAAAAGATCAATCACGACACGGCGCACACGTTCATGAACACCGGCACCGGTATCCCGGGACGCCCCAGCATGGGCTCGTGGATCACCTACGGGCTGGGCAGCGAGTCCGAAGACCTGCCGGGGTTCATCGTGCTGACCTCGGAAGGGGGCGGACAGGCGCAGCCCATCGCCGCGCGGCAGTGGTTCAGCGGCTTCCTGCCGAGCAAATACCAGGGCGTAAAGTTCAGCTCGGGCGGCGAGGCGGTTTCCTACGTCAGCAATCCTCCCGGCGTGAGCCGCGAGTCGCAACAGGACTTGATCCAGACCGTCACGGAACTCAATCGCGCCCAGGGAAAGCTGATCGAAGACCCCGAAATCGCGACGCGTATCGCGCAGTATGAGCTGGCGTTCCGGATGCAGATGAGCGTGCCCGACCTGGTCAATTTCAGCAACGAGCCGGCCAGCGTTCTCGATATGTATGGCACGCGCGGCGGCGACGGCACCTTCGCGTCGAATTGCCTGCTGGCGCGGCGGCTCGCCGAGCGCGGGGTGCGCTTCATTCACCTTTACCACCGCGGTTGGGACCATCACAGCGGCATCAAGAAGGGCATCGTCGAGACCTGCGGCTATGTCGACCAGGCGTCGGCGGCGCTGGTCAAAGACCTCAAGCAGCGCGGCATGCTCGACGAGACCCTGGTCATCTGGTGCGGCGAGTTCGGCCGCACGCCGATGGCGCAGGGCGACGGCCGCGACCACCACATCAAAGGCTTTTCGATGTGGATGGCCGGCGGCGGCGTCAAGCCGGGCATCACCTACGGAGCCACCGACGAGCTGGGCTATAACGCGGTCGAAAACGTCGTCCCGATCCACGACCTGCACGCCACCTTGCTGCATCTGTTCGGCATCGATCACACCAAGCTGACCTATCGCTTTCAGGGGCGCGATTTCCGCCTCACCGACGTTGCCGGCAATGTGGTGAAAGACGTGCTGGTCTAGTTTTGGGAATCTCCCAATGCTTCATGGTGCTTCATGGGGACAGTCACCGTGTTTCGCACCCTGCAAATGCCGTGAACCTCTGAAAAATCGAGGTGCGAAACGCGGTGACTGTCCCCCTCCGGCACCATCTGTCCCCTCCGGCATGATTCGACTCTATGGCGAGCGCTGCAGAACCCTCTGACGTGGTCATCCGCGCGGCCGAGTTTCCCGCCGAGACCGAGATCGTGCGGGGGCTCTTTCTCGCCTATGCCGCCTCGCTCGGTTTCGAGCTTTCCTTCCAGAATTTCCGTGAAGAACTCGATGGGTTGCCGGGGCGCTATGCGCCGTCGGAGGGCCGCCTCTTACTGGGGTTGGTTCAGGGCGAGCCGGCCGGTTGCGTCGCGCTTCGGAAACTGGAAGAATCCGTCTGCGAGATGAAGCGCATGTACGTGAGGCCGGAGTTTCGCGGCTTCGGATTGGGACGGCTGCTGGCCGGCCGGATCATCGCCGCCGGGCGCGAAGCAGGTTATGCCGTCATGCGGCTCGATACCATCCGCACCATGGAGGCCGCCATCGGCCTCTACCGCGCGCTTGGCTTTCGATCGATCCCCGCATATTGCGTGAATCCGATCGAGGGCGCCGAGTATATGGAGTTGTCGTTGTAGTCTCGCGCGGGCGCGTTATGGGTCACCCCCCGTTGGGGTAGCGCGGCATCGGTGGCCGGCGGCGATAATGCCGGTGGGGCTTCGGGAATATCTGGGCAGGCCGGAGCGCCTACCCTACCTAACTTGACGACCGGGGCGCGCGGGCGCTCTACTTGATGTTTATGCCGATACCGCGTGAAAAACAGAAACCCCTCATTGACCGGCTGATGAAGGCCAGCGGGGGCTCCTACACGCCCAAGCAGCGCCGCAAATACTTCATCAGTGGGCCGCAGTGGGCGGCTGCCTACGAAGGGCACGCGCTGTTTCATGCCGCCACCCGGCGGCCGGTCGCGTTCGAGGAAGTCATCCGCCAGCTTGGCGTGCTCGGCATCCCGTGCTGGACCACGCACGACACCGACGTCATCCCGACCGAGACCCTGCTGACCGAAGGGCAATGGGAAACCGTCGAGCGCATCCAGAAATCTCTCGACGAACACGGCGTGCGCTGCTCGATGGTCACCTGCGAAACGTTTCACCATCCGGTGTGGGCGGCGAGCGCGGCGGCCGAAGCCCCCGAGGTGCGGCAGTACGCGGCGCGGCGCCTGCAAAACATGGTCGAGATCGGCCATCGCCTCGGCGCGCAGTTCGTCGTCTACTGGCCGGGAACCCTCGGCTACATGACGCAAGGCGCCATGGAAGAAACGCAGACGCTGCGCTGGTTCGCCGATGGACTCAACGCAGCTTGCGAGAAGGACATCGAGCTGGCCGAATCCAACGGCCGCTCGACAATGAAGCATTGCCTCGAAGCCAAGCCCTTCGAGCCGATGTCGCAGATCATTCTGCCCTCGAGCGACGCCATGCTGGCCTTCATCAGCAGCGGCCTGTTGAGCCATCCCGAGATGGTCGGCTTGAATCCCGAATACCTGCACGAGCTGATGTGGGGAGCGGCCTGCCGCGCGGCGCTGGCCCGTGCGCTGCTCTGCGGCAAGTTGTGGCACTTCGACATCAACGACGGCTACCCGCTCAAGCACGACGTCGACCTGGGCGTCGGGTTAGTGAATCCGCTCGACTGGCTCAACGTGCTGGTGCTGCTGCGCTCGCACGGCTACGAAGGGCCGTTCAATCTCGATTTCAAGCCGCCGCGGACCACCAGCAACTACGGCGTCTTCAAGGTCAGCTTCCCGACCGCGGTCGACCGTTTCATCACCTTGTGGGAGATCGCCGGCGAGGTGATTTCCGATTCGGTCATCAAGGAAGCCACCGACGCGCTCAAACAAGGCGGCGGTGGATCCGACAACGTGCAGGATGTGGTCGAAGCCAATCGCGAGCTACTCACGCTCCACGAGCTGATCGCGCACCGCATGTTCGAGATCCTGATCGGGCAGCATCGCGGCCGCAAGTTTTCGGTATAGTTGGGGGCCCATGTTAGGCTGAAGGTGGTCGCCTCCCATGAAAAAGCGGGTCACCATCACGACGGAACCGGCCTCTCCGGAAGACGTAGCTAGGATCCTCGGCGTCTCCCGGAAGCGCGCTGCCGAACTCTCCCGCCTTGCGGACGAAGTGGCAATGCGGGCCAGACGGCGTGAGAAACGGGAATCCAGAAAACGTGCGCCTGCCCGAAACTGACAGGGACAAGAGTGCTTTTCTCAACGTTCCCTACGACCCCCGCTACAGCAAGCTCTTTCTAGCGTTTATCGCAGGGTTGTCGGCGTATGGTCTGACGCCGCGGGCCACCCTGGAGATCCCGGGTGGCCAGAGGCGCCTCGATCGCATTCTCGAAATGCTACAGCAGTGCCGTTATTCCTTTCACGACTTGTCTCGCATCCAGCTCGACCGCAACCACCCCGTCACGCCACGATTCAACATGCCCTTTGAGCTCGGCCTGACGGTTGCGTTGCATCGCATGAAGCAGCCGGATCACGAATGGTTCGTGTTTGAGTCCGTGCCTCACCGCCTGAAGAAGTCTCTGAGTGACCTGGACGGCACCGACCCGCTCGTTCACGGTGGTACCGTACGAGGAGTGTTTCGTGAGCTTACGAACGCCTTGGTCGGTAGCCGCCACCAACCGACGGTGGGGGACATGAACCGGATCTATCGGGAGCTATCGATCGCCGCTCCCCGCATCATGCGAGATGCCGGCACCGATTCGCTGTTGAGTGCGAGAGTATTTCGGGACCTGGCCGTTGTCGGTTCGAGGCTCTGGTCGAAGGCACTCTAGAGGAAACGCGGCAAACGCTGCTCGGGTCGGATAGGTGCGGGTGCTCCACTCACGGTGCGGACGCCCATGCGTAACTCATGTTGAAACGCCGTGTCGGTGACGAACTGTGGTTGATCAGCCAGCCCGAGCACGCTGCTGTCTCCGGCTATCTGGCGGCGCACTGGGGCAACGAGCAGTTCGCGCGGCCGGGCTATTTCGCGCCGGCGCCCGATCCGGAGCGCCTGTGCGCCGAAACCGTGCTGGCGATCGCCGAGCACGACAATGGCTGGTGGGAATGGGAGGCCGATCCGCAACTGGACCCCGCCGACGGGCTGCCGCTGGGCCTGCTCGACCTGAGTCAGCAGGAGGGCCTCAAGCGCTGGCATTTGGGCATCCCGCGACTGGTCGAGACCCATCCCTACGTTTCGCTGCTGATCAGCTTTCACGCCTATTGGCTCTATGCGCCGCGCTGCGAACCGCATCCCGACGCCGCGTTTTTCCATCCCCTGTTCGGCGACCCGACCCAAGCGCCGCCGATGGAAGGCGAGGAGTTGGAGCGGGCGAAACGGTTCTTGGCCGAGCAAAGCGAGGTTCAGGAGCGCCTGATTGCCTGGTTGCGTGAAGACGCCGCCTGGTCGGCCGCGGTTCGCCCCGAGCACCTGATGCCCCACGTCCGCCTGCTGCAGCTTTGCGACGCCCTTTCGCTGGCGCTCGGCTTCGGCGGCGACAAAGCGCTGCGGCTGCAAGGAATTCCACGGCGAAACTGGGACGACCGTGTCACCCTCGAGCTGACGCCGGGCACGAACCAGCGCATCGTCTGCCGCCCCTATCCGTTCGACCGCGACCCGCTGCCGGTCGCCATGCAAGGCCGCGTGTTGAAGTGGCCGGTGGAGCGCCCGGCGCATTTCCAAAGTTGGTGGCAAAGCCTGCCACGGCAATGGATCCGCTTTGAATACCGATCGGAGCCCCACGAGTGAGCAGACCGCGGGCGAAATCCCGTAGCGCAGGGCTGGTTTCCAGACCTGCGGCTTTTTGCGGCGCTGCCCACGAGGCCCGTTTCGCCCGCATTTTCAACCGCTCGGGCCGCCGTCAGGCCGGCGCGCTGAATCCGTTGGCATGGTCCCGGACGTAGTTCGCTTGCCGGGGCATTTTCTCGCATGATAGTTTCAGACTTCGCCTTCCGGTAAGGTCTCCAGGAACAGTTCAACCTTTGCGTTTCGCTCTTATCCTCCTATTGACCGCCTTCGCCGGCCTCGGCCTGTTCGCGCAGGAGCCGACGCTGCCCGCCCGCCAGACCGGCGACCTCGAGGTTTACGCCAACCGCCAGGAAATGGTCGGCGATATCCGCCAGTTCCGCGGGGCGGTCGAGTTCCGTCTGAACAACGTCGTGCTGCAATGCGAGGAGCTCGACTACAACGAGGCCAGCGGCGAGGTCGAGGCGCGCGGCGACGTCCACTACCGCAACCTGGTCAGCCAGGAGGACCTGTTCGCCGGGAAGGTCGGCTACAACAGCAAGACCGAGTCGGGAACCTTCTACGACGTGCACGGCACGGTGGCCTCGGCCAGCCAGGGAGGCTTCCGGCTACTGACCACCGACAATCCGTTCTACATCGAAGGCAAAATCGTCCAAAAGACCAAGGACCACTATGTGGTGCACGACGGCTACGTCACCAACTGCGAGCGGCCCGGTCCCTGGTGGACCCTGCGCGCGCCGAAAACGACCATCGTGCCCGGTAACTACGCCACCATCCACAATGGCGTCTTCCGGCTGCTCAAGATGCCCTTGTTTTACTTCCCCTACTACCGTAAGTCGCTCGAAAGGATGCCGCGGCACAGCGGTTTCCTGACGCCGAGCTTCGGCAACAGCAGCCGCCTGGGATTGATGCTGAGCCAGTCGTTCTTTTGGGCCATCAACCGCAGCTATGACGCCACCGTGGGCGGCACCTGGTACACCGACCGCGGCCTGGCCAGTCAGGTTGACTTTCGCGGCCGCCCGACCGCCAACAGCACCATCGACGTCTACTTCTTCGGGGTCAAAGACCGCGGGGCGAAGCTCAACAACTGTACCGTCACCGCCACCAACGACTGCCGCTACAAGCAAGGCGGGGCCATTTTTTCCGCCAAAGGCACGGCGCTGCTGCCCTGGGGCCTGCGCGGCGTGGCCAATATCAACATCCTCACCTCGCTCGAGTTTCGCCAGGCGTTCACGCAGAGTTTTGAGGAAGCGATCTGGTCGCGGGTGCACTCCATCGGCTACGTCTCGAAGAACTTTTCCACCTTCAGCCTCAACACCTCGCTGTCGCGCGACGAAAACTTCCAGAGTCTGCGGCCCGACGACACGGTGGTGATTCGCAAGCTTCCCAACATCGAGTTCAACAGCATCGACCACCAGTTTCTGAGCGGCCCGGTGCCGCTGTGGTACAGCTTCGATACCTCTTTCGACCTGCTCAGTCGCGACCAGCCGGCCTACCAGACCGCGGACTTCACCCAGCCCGGTTTCGATACGCGCAACTTCGTGCAGCGCGCCGACTTTTATCCGCGTGTGTCTTCGAAATTCGACTGGAAGGGATTTCACATCCGGCCGACCTTCGGAGCGCGGCAGACCTCCTACGGGCAGAGCATGGACACCAGCGTCAACCAGCCCGTCGGCCAGAACCTCTACCGCACCAGCTTCGAGACCTCGGTCGAAATCCTGCCGCCGTCGTTTGAACGCATCTACCACGGGCCGAAATGGCTGGGGGACCGCGTCAAGCACGTCATCGAACCGCGCCTGACCTATCGCTACGTCGACGGTGTCGAGGATTTCGACGAGATCGTACGGTTCGACGAGCGCGACATCGTCAGCAACACCAACGAAGCCGAGATCTCGCTCACCAACCGCCTGTTCGCCAAAGACGACAAGACCGGCCAGGTGCGCGAAGTCTTCAGCCTCGATGTCTGGCAGCGGCGCTACTTCGACCCCGAGTTCGGCGGCGCGATCGTGCCCGGGCGCCGCAACGTCTTTCTGTCGACGATCGATTCGACGCCGTTCGCCTTCGTGGACGGTCCTCGTAACTACTCGCCCATCTCGTCCTCGATGAAGTTCCGGCCGACCTGGCGCTATACGCTCGAGTGGCGCAATGACTACGATCCGCTGCGCGGCAAGCTGGTCAACAGCCGCGTCGGCGTCGGCGCGCAGTTCGATTCCTGGAACGTCTCGGTGAGCCACAACACCGTGCGCTCGCCCACCGCCCTGGCGCCCGCCAGCAACCAGCTCCGTACCACGGTGCGCTGGGGCGATTTCAACCGGCGAGGCTGGAACGCCGCCGTCGCCAGCATCTACGACTACCGCCAGAAGAGCTTCCTCTACACGATCTCCCAGATTACCTACACCACCAACTGCTGCGGTTTCAGCGTCGAGTGGCGCCGCCTGCCGACGCTGGGGCGAACCCTCAACGACAATCAGTTTCGGGCCAGCCTGTCGATCGCCAATGTCGGTTCGTTCGGCACTCTCAGGCCGCAGGAGCGTTTGTTCTAGACTGGAACGCTATGCGTTTTCCCAAGCGCTACGCCGAGATCGCGGCGCGCTCGCGTGTGCCCGCCGGTTTCGCGGTGGCGGTCGCTTACCTGGCCCTGGCAAGGCCGAGCTGGATATCGCTCGCGGTGGGAGCGGCGATTGCCCTGCTGGGACTGGCCCTGCGCGCTTGGGCGGCGGGCCATCTCGCCAAGTATGAAAGCCTCTCGACTTCCGGGCCCTTTGCCTATCTCCGCAATCCGCTCTACGTCGGCACGCTGCTGGTCGGCGTCGGATTCGCCGTCGCGGGAGCCCACGCCGGCATCGGCGTGCTGCTGGTGGCGGTCTTCGTGATGCTCTACCTGCCGGTGATCGAGGAAGAAGAAAGCTACTTGCGCAAGAAGTTCCCCGAATACGCCGCCTACGAACGGCGCGTGCCGCGGTTGTGGCCCAAGCCGGCCCGCGGCCGGTCGGCTACCAGAGCCCACTTCCGTTTCGATCTTTACGTGCGCAATCAGGAATACCAGGCCCTGGCGGCGTTCCTGCTCGTGTTGGCCCTGCTGGCCGTCAAAAAGATGTATTGGCACTAGCCCGCGCCAGCCCGTTGGCATGTCGGTAGCGCAGGGCCCGAAGAGACCTGCGCTATGGGCTCGTGCCTCGCGGCAGTCGCCCGTCCGAGGTGTGATACATTCAGAAATTCGCAAATCGACAGTCTCGAGGAGGCAGATTTGGCTTCACTTAGTCTTGAAGGCCACGTAGCTGTGATCACCGGCGCCAGCAAGGGTCTGGGCCGGCAGATGGCGATATCGCTGGCTGGCGCGGGCGCCGCGGTGGCGTTGGTCGCGCGCAATGAGAGCCTGCTGAACGATGTTGCCGCCGAGATTGGAAGCCAAGGCGGCAAGGTCGCCGTGCTGGTCTCCGACGTCACCGACGAGACCGGCGCCGGCGAGGTCGCCCAGCAGGTCGAGGAAAAGCTCGGCGTCTGCGACCTGCTCATCAACAACGCCGGCATCAACAACCGCAAATCGATCGAAGACTTCACCCTCCCAGAATGGAACGAGATCCTGGCGGTGAACCTCACCGGCCCATTCCTGATGGCGCGCGCCTTCGTGCCCGGCATGAAGAAGAAAAACTTCGGGCGGATCCTGAACATGACCTCGATCATGTCCCATGTTTCCCTGGCGAACCGCACCGGCTACAGCAGCACCAAGGCCGGGCTGCTGGGATTCACCAAAGCGCTGGCGCTGGAGCTGGCCGGATTCAACATCACCGTCAACGGCATCAGCCCCGGCCCGTTCGGCACCGAAATGAACAAGCCGCTGATGGAAGATCCCGAGAAGAACGCCATGTTCACCTCGCGGATCCCGGTGGGGCGCTGGGGAAAAGTGGAAGAAATCGGAGCGTTGGCGACGTTTTTGTGCTCCGAAGAAGCCGGTTTCATCACCGGCACCGATATCGTGATCGACGGCGGCTGGACAGCACAGTAGAGACAGGCGCTCCCGCCTGTCTCACACCGCGAGAAGGCAAGGCGAAACGGCAAAGTTAAGGGGCAAAGCGAAGCCGCAAAGTGAAGAGGCACTTTCGCAGCGAATGAACACCCGGGGTGTTCACGGCCCGACAGCACAAAACGCTTGGTCCTGCCCCTCCTGGGCCGCCTTGCGCTCAAACAGCTCAACGATCTTTTGGCGGCGGGCCAGCAAGCCCTCCAGCTCCCACTCGCTGAGATATTGACCGATTTCGCGCTTCACGGCGTCCTCGCGCAAACCCTTCAGCGCTTCCAGGAACGTCGGGTCGATACAGACGAGTTGCTGGGCGTCCAACAAATCCTTCTGCGATCGAAAGGCGCGCGTGAAATCGATCGTCCAGAGCTTCCAGCCCTTGGTGACGAGGAAATTTCCGAGATTGTCGTCGGTGTTGGCGACGAGCTGCTCGAACACGCGCGCCTGATAGATCTGGCGGTTCCAGGCGTCGCGGTCGGGCGGCTCGATGTGCTTCAGATAGCGGTCCTTCTCCATCATCAGAACGTCGTCCACCCACCAGGTCAAGGCTCCGGTTTTGGTTCCCACCTTTCGTTCGACGGAAACGGGAACGAGGTTTAGGCCGAGCAGCTTGTCGAGCCGATAAGCGGCAATGTTGAACTTGTAGCTGTCCCGGAAGTTGATCTCGATCGTGCGGGCGGTCTTGTAGCGCGGCTTGAAGATGTCGACGGCCTGGAACTGCGCGTCGTGGGTGAGACTGCCGTCGTCGAGGGTGAGCCGCCGCGAGTTGGTGGTCCCCTCCGGCAGTGTCTTGCTGCGGATGACCTTGGCCCGCAGCAGAAACTGCTCCTGCTGGACCCGCGACAGTTGTGGGGGGCCGTCGGCTTGGGGCCACAGGGAGAACGGCGACGCCAGGGAAAGCAACGCCACCGCGGGGAGCGCCAACCGGACATGGAAGCGGCGCGGGACCATGGACGAACCGCTTCTCAGGGTAGCCTACAATGGCTCGGCGGGCACGTTCGGAATCCGACGCGCCCCCGGGGACACTCAGGGTTCGCCGATGCCGCAAGCGGCGCTCGCCGGGTCGGATCGCCCGGCCTCTGCCGGCGGCGTGGACTTTCTGGTGCTGGATCTGCTGATTCACTGGTCGATGTTTCACCCCGACAAGTATCCTGTCGGGCCCTGGCACCTGCAGGAGCATTTCGGGGCCGCCGACGTTTGGCTGACGGCCTCGGACGCCGTGCGCATCCATGGCTGGAAGATCCGCGCGCAACCCGGCACCGCCTGGGTCACGCTCTATCTGCATGGCAACGCCGGCAACCTCACCCATCGCGTCGAACACATGGAGAGGCTCCCCAAGGTCGGTTCCGATCTTTTCCTGATCGACTATCGAGGCTACGGCAAGAGCGAAGGCAAGCCCACCGAGCAGGGGATGTATCTGCGACGCCGACGCGGCCTACGAGTATCTGATCGAGGCCGGCTACCGGCCCGAGCAATTAGTGATCTACGGCGAATCGCTGGGCACGGCGGCCGCGGTCGATCTGGCTTCCCGCAGGGATTGCGCCGGGGTGGTGTTGGAGGCGCCCTTCCCGTCGGCGGCCTCGGTGGCGGGCCGCGTGCTGCCCTGGTTGGGACCGCTGGTCGCCCGTGGCCGCCTGCAGACCGCGCACAAGATCGCGCGGGTGAAGGCGCCCGTATTGATCATCCATGGCACCCAGGATCCGGTTATCGACTACGCGCTGGGCCGGCAGGTCTACGAGGCGGCGCCCGGCCCGAAGCAGTTCTGGAGTGTCGAAGGCGCGCACCACAGCGACATTCCCGAGGTGGCTGGCGGCCAATACGTCGCCCGGCTCCGGGAGTTTTACGGCCAACTGGGCCAGCGGCGCAGCTAAGCCATTTGTTTCCAATCGCTCCGCTGTTCGTGCCGCAGCCGGGCCCCATTCAACGCCCCACCACCGGCTCACTGCCGAAAATGGGGGCGAACGAGCCCGATTCGAGCGCGGCTCGGCTCACAGCCGGCCTTCATGCTGCGCCACAAGCGACGAGCCTTAGCGGCCGGCCCCCGGACCCCGTGTCCCGCTTGACCCGCCTGGATCGCTGCTGTAAGTTGACGACAGGGCAACGTGGCAGGGCTCTGGCACGTCTTGAGCATCATGGGCCTGGGCGCGTCGAGCCGATCGACATTGGGAGGTTCCTACATGAACTACACCGGGCGGATGGCTGGAATGGCGGCTATTTTAGCGATTACCTTCGCGATGCCCCCGGCCGCGGCGGCCGCCGACACGACGTCCGAAGCGCCGAAAATCCCGGTGGAGCAGATCATCAAGAAGTTCGTGGACAAGGAGACCGAGTTCGCCCTGGCCCGTGAAAACTACACCTATCGTCAGAGCGTCAAGATCACCGAATACGACGAGGTTGGCAACCCCCGCGGCAAGTGGGAACTGGTGCAGGACGTCATCTTCGGCGCCGACAACAAGCGCACCGAGCGGGTCGTTTACGCACCCGTGTCCACCCTGTCGCGCATCGTCCTCACCCCCAAAGACATGGAAGACCTGCGCAGCGTGCAGCCCTTCGTCATGACCAACGCCGACGTCGACAAATACCAGATCGACTACCTCGGCACCGAAAAGATCGACGAAATCGACTGCTACGTGTTCTCGGTGAAGCCCAAGAAGATGGAGAAGGACGAGCGTTATTTCGAGGGCCAGATCTGGGTCGACCAACTCGACCTACAGATCGTGAAGACCTACGGCAAAGGCGTCGGCTTGTTGAAGAAGAACGCCGACGACCAGTTTCCCCGCTTTGAGACCTACCGCCAGCAGGTCGACGGCAAATATTGGTTCCCGACCTACACGCGCGCCGACGACGTGCTGCATTTCAAGACCGGCGACCAGCATATCCGCATGGTGATCCGCTACGACGACTACAAACAGTTCAAGAGCCAGACCGACATTCAGTTCGGCGGCATCGTCGACGACACTAGCGGCAGCGAAACCAAGGACAAGCCGACCGAGCCGCCGCAAGCTCCGCAGTCGCAGCAACCCTAGGCTGAATAGCGCACGGGGTCGGCATCTTGCGGGCCCTGCAAAACAGAAACTGCGGTCAGCGCCGAACAGCTCGCCGAAGGCCACTCAGAGCCGCGGGCGTGAGCCCCGCGTTGATACGCTCGGACGGCGGCTTGTTCACGCCACGAATCCCGCTCATTCCCTTTGCGGACCAATCCGCCTCCCAGCGCAAGCTCACACTTGCGGCGTTGAGTGGCTATCTCAACGCTCTCGTGGAAAGCCGCGAACGCGCGGGGGCGGACTAGTGCGGCAGTTGGTGGCTAAGCCTTGCGCTTGGCAAGCTGGATGACGGTGTGGCGGTTGGGCGCGACGCCTTCCGAAGTCGTCTCGATGTCGGGATCGTCTCGCAACGCCAGATGCAGGATGCGCCGCTCCCGCGACGTCATCGGAGAAAACGGGTAGGGCACACCGGTTTTTTTGACGCGCTCGGCGGCGGCCTGGGCGGCCAGCCGCAACTCTTCGATCCGCATCAAGCGATAGTCACCGGCATCGAAGACGAGGCGGTAGCGCGCGTCGTGAGGCACGCGGAGGGCTTCCAGGGTCAACTGCTCGAGCGCCAGCAACAGCTCGGCCCGATGGTCGAGCAGCAGTTCCAGATCGCGGCCCTGGAAATCGACGATGAAGTCGGGAGTGATCAGGTCGTTGTCGAGGTTGGCCCCGCGCACCTCGAAGCTCAACTGCAGCCGCGCGGTAGCCAGCACGGGGTCGAGAAAGCCGGCGATTTTTTGCTGAATTTCCTCAGCCGTCCAGATGGATTCCGACATTCTTTAAAACACGGCACGGGCCGCAGGCGCAGCCACCTGCCGCAAACCCTGCACTGGTTATGGCTTTTTCTTCTTGCGGCGGCGGGGTTGCTCGATCTCGAGGGGTTCCGAGGGCAAGCGGTTCAGCAGGGCCTGCTGTCCGACCCCGACCAAATTCATAGTCAACCAGTATAGCACCAGCCCGCTTTGGAACCCGTAGAGGAAGAAGCCGAACATCAGCGGCATGAACTTCATCAGGCGCGCCTGCGAAGGGTCGACGGTCGGCTGCGGGGTCATCGATTGCTGCCAGAACTGGCTCAGCACCATCGCCAGCGGCAGCACGCGAATGGCGAGCGTTTCGGGCCGCGATAAATCGTCAACCCACAGCCAACTCGCGTGGCGCATCTCGATCGCCGAGGTCAGCACGTAGTAGAAGGCGAAGAAGAACGGCATCTGCAACACCATCGGCAGGCAACCGCCCATCGGATTGACGCCATACTTTTTGTAGAGCGCCATCATCTCTTCGTTCTGCTGCGCCTTCTTGGGGTCGCGCATGCTCAGACCCTTGTACTTCTCGTTGATCTGCTTGATCAGCGGCTGCAGGGCCTGCATCTTCTTCATCGACCGCGTGCTCTTCCATTTCAGCGGGAACAGCACGAAGTTGATGGCGACGGTGACCAGCACGATCGCCCAGCCGTAGTTGGGCACGACGTGCTGGTGGGTCCACAACAGCATGTAGAACAACGGCACCGCCAGCATGTGCAGCCAGCCGAAATCGACGATCTGGCGCAGACGCGGGCTGATGGTCGCCAGCAACGGGACGCTCTTGGGCCCCAGAAATACTTCGAAATGGTTCTCGCCGGCGCCGCCCACCGCCGCGGCGGCGAAAGTGCCCTTCAGCTTCTCGATGGCGGCCTGGTCGGCGCCTTCGGCCGGAACGACGCCTTCGGGAATGATCTTGATGGCGGAGGTTTCGAGCGTGATCGGCTGCTCGTCCTGCGGCGTGAAAACCGCCGCGAAGAACAGGTCGTCGATGCCCACGAACGAGTAAGGCCCGGTGTTGTCGATGCGCTTGTCGGCGGCGTCCGACGCTTTGTTCCGCACCGGCTTGCTGGCGTCGGGGTCGTAGTAGAAGGTGTGGCTGTAGCGCGCGTCGTTGGTCTGCGTCGTGTCGCCAAACCCGCCGGGCCAGGCCACCAGATGGGGCTGCGGAGCGCCGTTGTGGCGCACCTCGGTCTCTAGGTTGAACAGGTAGCCCTCGGGTTGGAACCGGAAGGTCTTGCGCGCGCTCCAGCCGCCCTCGGAATACTCGAAAGTCACCTCTGTGGGGGCCTTGCGCGAGGCGTCTCCGTCGTCGATCGTGAACAATGCCTTGTTCAAGTCGTCCACGGTGTCGCCGCCGGGCATGACCAATTCGAAGGGATATCCGAACTCCTTCGAGCCGGCGCTATGGACCAACTCGAGCGGCTCGCCCTGGGTGTCTTCGTATTTCTTGAGGATCCAGCTCTTGACCACGGCGCCGCGGTTGGAAAAGGTGACCCGGTAGGTGTCGGACTCGACCACCACCTCCTGCTCGGCGGCGGCCGCCACGTCGTTGGCGGGCATCTTGACGGCGTCGGCGTTGGCGGCGTCCGTGGCGGATTCGCGTTCCGGCGCGGCGGGTGTTGGCGGCGCCGCCTTCCCGGCCGGTTCGGCGGAAGCCTTGTCCGGCGCGGTTTTAGCGGGGGCCTGCTGCTCGATGGCTGCCGGAGTCTTTGCCCCCGGCGCGACTTTGGGCGCCGTCAGCGACGCGCCGTAGACGTACACCATGATCGCCACCGCGGATAAGACCGAGGCGATCAACAGCCGCCGCTGCATGAATTGTTCTTCGTTATCTTCAGGCATCGGGTACCGGATCGTAACCGCCGGCCGAGAAGGGGCGGCAGCGCAGCAATCGCCGGAGCGCCAAGCCGAGTCCCCGAACTACGCCGTGCCGCTCGACCGCTTGCTGGGCGTAGGCCGAGCAGGTCGGGTAGAACTTGCAGCTCGATGGCAACACGGGCGACAGGAAGACCTTGTAGAGAGAAAGCAGGAAAACGACCACGCGCGCGCCAGGACCCAGCCCCGCGGCCGAGCCGCCAGGCGGTGCGCTCGAAACGCTGATGGGGCCGTCGCACATATCGGTTAGCCGCGCCGTGCGGCCCTCGGAGTCGCTTTCAGACGCCGGTTCGAGACGGCCTGTTGCCGTCGCCGGGGCCCGTACGCAATGCCCGGAAACTCTCCCGGAAAGCTCGCGCTACCTGCGCCTCCAGCTCGGCCATGGTAGCCCGAATGATCGCCGGGTAGACATGCAAGACGACCTCGCAGCGATCGGGAAGCTCGCCCCAGTGCCGCCGGATGAGCTCGCGCAAGCGGCGCCGTACCCGGTTGCGGATCACCGCCCCGCCGACACGCCGCGACACACTCAGCCCGACGCGCCCCGGCCCGGGAACTTCCGCGCGGTGGCAAAACACCGCGAAGCAGGCGCCGTGTAACCGTACCCCATGGTCGTAAACTCTCTGATATTCGACTCGTTTTCGGAGACGGCGGGACTTGGGGAAGCTTTGCGAGCCAGGCGGGCCGGACGGACACAAACTATCTTTCCGAACTGACAGTCAGGATCTTTCTTCCCTTCGCACGCCGGCTGGAGAGAACGCGGCGACCGGCCGCAGTCTTCATCCGGGCGCGAAAACCGTGTGTCTTGGCCCGTCGGCGTCGATTGGGCTGGAACGTTCTTTTCGGCATCGATTTCTCTCACCCGAAGGCAGCCTGGGCACACCAAGCCCCCACGGAAAAACTTCAGTGTAGCAACCAACTTAGGGTCGGTCAATACAAACCCTCGGCCGATCCCGGCAAGCCCGCTCCCGGGCCGGTCCCCTGGCGCCGGGCCGAAGTTTTTCCGCGACTCAACCGATAAGTGCTTGAGAAGGATAGCTTTCCAGTCTGCAAGCCGATAGGGGTTCTACCGTGGCCCATCAAGTGACGATATTTTGGCCGGATGCGCCGCTGGCGGCCGAACTTTCGGGGGCGATGACCTCGTGCGGCTTCGCCCGCAGACCCCAAGCCGTGGTCGCCTACCCGAGCGTCCAGCAGATCATCGACGCACTCCTGCCGGGCAACGGCTCCGAGGTGGTGGTCATCGGGCTGACCGAACAGGAACATGCCCTGGCGTTGATTCAAGAGGTCAGCCAATCGCGCCCCGAGATCGTGCTGGCCGCCGCCGACCGTGAGCGCGATCCGGAGGTCGTCATCGCCTCCATGCGGGCGGGCGCGACGGAATTCCTGGCGCCGCCCTTCGATTTGCAACACCTGCAGTCGGCCCTGGCCAAACGCCCCAAGGGACTCGGAGGCCCCCGGCGCGGCCGGTTGACGACGGTGCTTCCCGCCCGCGGCGGCAGCGGAGCGTCGATGGTCTCGGTTCACCTGGCAAGGTCGATCGCCCAGGTATCCAAATCCCGGGTATTGCTGGTCGATTTCGACTTTCAAGCCGGGTCGATTGCCTTCCGTCTGGGCGTCAACCCCGAATTCACCCTGGCCGACGCTTTGGGCCGCATCGACATCATCGGCGAGTTGTGGCAGCGTCTGGCCTATCAGGACAAGGGGTTCGAGGTATTGGCAGCGCCCGCATCGTTCAAGTCGCTGCCCCTGGAAAACCTGGGGCGCTTGCCCGAGCTGTTTCTCTCGGCCATGCGCACCTATTCCCACGTCGTGGTCGATATGCCGCCGGGCATGTTTTCGGCCAGCGAATACGTGCTCGACCTCGCCGACGAGGTGTACCTGGTGACATCGCCCGATGTCATGGCGCTGCACCTGGCGCGGCGCCGGGTCACCGAGCTGGTGGAGATGCGAGTGCCGAAGGAGAAGATCCGGCTGGTGGTCAACCGTATCGATTCCAAGCAATCTCTGGGCGAAAGAGAAATCGAGCAGGCGGTGGGGCTGCCCGTCTCCCGGGCGCTCAGCAACGACTACAACGCAGTCTCCTCGGCCGCGTTGAAGGGGATGCTGCTCAGCACCGAGTCGGACCTGGGCCGGCAACTGCACAGTCTGGCTTGCCATATCGCCGGCACGGAATCGAAGCAGCCCGCGGTCTCGGGCTGGAAGAAACTGCTCCGGCTGTGAGCCGCCCCGCTCCGCTCCACGTCGCGAAACCTCCGCCCTTCCCGGCCAACCTTGGGGTAGCGGATGCGGACCGGACATGCCTGCGGACTTCGCCCTCCGGGGGAGCATCCCCGTTTCCCCCTTCACCGCCGCGGCCGATACAATGACCCTCATAGCGGCGGAAAGCGAAGCGGTCCCCAGGTCGATATCCGCGGCCGGGGGTTCCGTTTCCTTCGCCTTGCGGCGTTTACGGTCACTCATGCGGCGCTACCTCCGGCTTTTCGTTCACTACTTCGTGCAATACAGCAAGGTGCGCCTGGCCTACAAGGGCGACCTGATCGTTTCGGTGATCACCGCGCTCGTAGCGACGGTGTTCGGGCTGGCGTTGGTCTTTCTGCTGTTCCGCAAGACCCCGGTCGCCGGTTGGAGCTTCCCCGAGATCTTGTTCCTATACGGTTTCGGGTTGATCCCGCTGGCGCTGTTCAACACCATCAGCGTCAACCTTTACTACTTCGGCGAGGTCTACATCGTCCAGGGGAAATTCGACCGCGTCCTGCTGCGGCCGGTGCATTCGCTGTTCCAGGTGATGAGCGAGCAATATCGCCTGGAGGCGCTCAGCGACGCGGTGGTCGGGCTGGTGATCGTGATCTACACGTCGCGGCTGCTGAAGCTCGATTTCACCGCCGCTGACTGGCTGTTTCTGAGCGCGGCGGTATTCTGCGGACTGCTGATCTATATCTCGGTGTTTCTGTTGCTCACCTGCGTGGCGTTTTGGGTCGAAGACCGCGTGGGAATCATTCCGCCGGTCTACAACATGCTGGCCTTCGGGCGGTATCCGCTCGATATCTACAACCCCTTCATCCGCTTCCTGTTGAGCTGGATCATCCCCTTCGGGTTCGCCGCCTTCTATCCCTCGACCGAGCTGCTGGGGCACCTCGAATACCGCCACTACGTGTTCCTGCTGCCGCTGTTGACGGCGGTATTTCTGACGGCGGCGGTGCTGCTTTGGAACCGCGGGGTTCGTAACTATTCGAGCACGGGCTCATGACGCGGACCGCGTGGACCCGCGCGCGGCTCGAACGGCGGTGCCGGGAATGCCGATCCGCCGGATCCAACCATCCTGGCGCTCGCGCAGCGCTAACCGGCGGCCCCGACGGGGGTGCCCACCAGGGCCGGTAGCGCCGTTCCGATTTCGTCGTGGATCACCAGGTCCGCCAGTTCGTCCAGCGGCGTTTCGGTGCGATTGACCAGGATCAGGCGCGCACCGGCCCGCTTGGCGACCATCGGCAACGCGGCGGCCGGATAGACCACCAGCGAGGAGCCGACAACCAGGAACACGTCGCAGGACTGCGCGGCGAGTTCGCACGTTTCCAGGACGTCGCGCGGCATGGTCTGGCCGAACGAGATCGTTGCGGGCTTGAGGAACCCACCGCAGCGGCGGCAGTTGGGCGCGCGCTCGCCGTGCCGGATGCGCTCGATCGCCTCGTCCATGGGACTCCGGTCGCCGCAGCTCAGGCAGCCGGCGACGGTTCCGTTGCCGTGCAGCTCATGTACCAGCGCCGGGTCGAGGCCGGAAGCCTGGTGAAGGCCGTCGATGTTCTGCGTGATCATGGCCTTGAGCTTGCCCTGGCGGGCCAGCGTGACAAAGGCCAGGTGGCCGGCATTGGGCTGGGCCGCGCGCATGTCGGGCCAACTCTCCATCTTTTGCCGCCAATACTCGACGCGGTCCTGCTCGTTGCGCAGGAACTCTTCGAAATAGACCGTGCGGTTGCGGGCCCAGACGCCGTTGGGACTGCGGAAGTCGGGAATGCCCGACTCGGTCGAGATGCCGGCGCCGCTGAACCCGACGACGCTGCCGGCCTGCCCAATCCAACGGCGGCCCAACTCGATGCTCATGGGCACGATCCTAACACGCGATTCCGGCTTTGTCGGTACGAGGCCTCGCCAGCCGTCGCGCGACTTCTGATAGTGTGGTGCCAGTAAAGGCCATGAGGAATATCAGTCCCACTCGGAGACATCAAGATCGCGCCCCCTGGCGCGGGTTTGGTTTGGCTGCCCTGGGGTTGCTCTTCCTCTATGCCGGGTGTTCGCTGTTTCGCAACACGGCCGACCTGCTGCTGCTCAACGGTACCGTCTACACCCTCGACGATGCGCGGCCCAGTGCCGAAGCGGTGGCAATCCGCGACGGCCGCATCCTTTTTGTCGGGACCAACGGCGAAGCGGCCGCCTACCGCGGCGGCAAGACCCAAGTCATCGACTTGGCGGGTAAGACCGTGGTGCCCGGGCTCGCCGATTCCCACGCCCACTTGAGCGGCATCGGCATGCGCGAGATAACCCTCAACCTGGAAGGGACCGCCAGCCTCGGCGAGGTGCTCGAAAAGGTCAAAGAGCGCGTTGGCAAGTCCGAACCGGGCGAATGGGTCGTCGGCCGCGGCTGGATCGAAGGGCAGTGGGACCCGCCGGTGTTTCCCACCCGCCGGGACCTCGACAAGGTTTCGCCGCAGAATCCGGTCTGGCTGGCGCGCGCCGACGGGCACGCCGGCGTCGCCAACTCGCTAGCCCTGCGCGTCATCGGCGTGCGCAAGGGCATCAAAGATCCGCCCGGCGGCGAGATCCTGCACGACCCCAAGACCGGCGAGCCCACCGGCATGCTGGTCGACCGCGCGCAGTCGATCATCGCGCGATTTCTCCCCAAGGACACGCCGGAGCGAACCCGCCAGGCGCTACTGCTGGGCGTCCGGCGCAGCCTCGAGATGGGCTGGACCCAGGTGAGCATCGCGGGCAATTCGTTCGGCGAAGTCGAGATGTTGCGCTCGCTCTACGAGGCGGGCGAAATTCCGCTGCGGCTTTACGACGCGGTGCGCGGCCCGGGGCCCGACGCCGACCGGCTGTTGAAAGAAGGCGCCACGATCGGCGCTTACGGCGGACTGTTCACGATGCGCGGTATCAAGATGGTCGCCGATGGAGCGCTGGGATCGCGCGGCGCGGCGCTGTTCGACAAGTACGACGACGCCGACGGCAACGGCCTGCTGATGTTCCAGCGCGAGGAAGCTCTGCCCACCTTGCAGCGGGCGCTGCGCGCGGGAATCCAGGTCGAGACCCACGCTATCGGCGACCGCGCCAACCGCTTCGTGCTCGACCTTTACGAAGAGGCCTTCGGCAGCGTGCCGCCCGGCGAACGCAAGATCGTCGAGCCGCGCTGGCGCATCGAGCACGCCCAGATCCTCGACCCGGCCGACATCCCACGCTTCGTCAAGCTCGGCGTGATCCCCTCGATGCAGACATCGCATGCCATCACCGACCTCTATTTCGCCAAGCGGCGCCTGGGCGAGAAGCGGCTGGCCGGCGCCTACGCCTGGCGCAGCCTGCTTGACACCGGCGCGCATATCGCCGGCGGCACCGACGCCCCGGTCGAAAAGGGCGATCCCGTCGTGGAATTTTACGCGGCGGTCGCCCGCAAAGACCTGCACGGCAACTCGGAAGATCACTGGCACCTGGAGCAGCGTGTCACGCGCGAAGAGGCGCTCAAGATGCTCACGCTGTGGGCGGCCTACGCGACCTTCGAGGAGGACTTGCGCGGATCGATTGCCGCCGGAAAGTGGGCCGACCTGACCGTGCTCTCGCAGGACATCATGACGGTCGAGGAATCGCAAATTCCGCAAACCCGCTGTGAGATGACCATCGTGAACGGAAAAATAGCCTACCACCGGTAGGCAGAGCTGGGTTTCCCAGACCTGCGGCTTTTCCGGTCCAGCAACCCCGCAGAGTTGTCGCGGAAAAGCCAGCGCGGTGGCGGAGAAGCGGGTTCGCGCGGACGACAAGCCGCAGGTCTGGGAACTACACCCAGCCCTGCGCTACAGGGGTGAATTGCCCGCCCCCGCGGGCAGAACAGGCTGCGGAAAAAAGACAGGCGACAGCGCCTGTCTCTACATGTGCTTCCAGAGCCATCCGCGGTTCCAGGGCTGCGCCAGAGTGGGGCGGTTCGCGTAGCGCTTCATCTGAAACTCCAGGCGCGTGCCGCTGCCCGGTTCCAGATGAACGCTGAGCAGAGGGCTATCCAAGGCCATCTGCTGGCCGCCGTATCGCACGCCCTCAAACTGGTGCTCGCCGTAGCCTCCCGCCTGCACAATTACGTCGCGCGGCTCGACTTGGTTGACGTTGACCAGCGTCAGTGTCACCGCATTCGCGGTCAGTTTCTCCACCAGCGCCGCCACGTCCGGCGGCAGGCCGGAGCGCCGCCCGGCGGGGTCGAAATAGCGCACCCGGCTGTGCAGCGTCCAGATCCGGCCGCCGGCGAAGTAACCGCCCACCGTCAGGTTGGTCAGCGTATCGGTGGTCGCCGGCACGATGCCCAGCAGCCAGTCCGCCAGGCGCGTATCGGCCGAGGTCGGGTCGTTGCGCATCTCTTCCATCCGCTCGCGGATGTGCTCGAAATCCGCCTGCAAGGCCTGCACCGGATAGTCCGGGTTGCCGCCTTCGAGGAAGCCGATCCAGCCTTCCTTGGGCACGCGTTCGAGATCCTTGCGGTCCATCGACCACAGGTAGATCTCCGCGATGCGGTCGCTGTGCAGGTCGGGCGTCCAGTGATACCACTCGGGCTTTCCGTCGTACTTGTAGCCGCGCGGGTCGCCGTACATCTGGGGAATCATCACCTTGCCGTCGACAACCTTCTGCTGTGCGTAGAGGTTGTCCATCTGGCGGCGCAACACGTCGATGTAGGAGGTGTCGCCGGTCAGCAGATAGGCGTTGCCGAACCCCGGCCAGGAGCCCGCCGTGAAGTTGTTGCGATGCACGGTCTGCTGCAGCTCGCCGTCGAAAATCGTGAAATTCCAGCCGTAGGTGCCCTTCCACCATTGACCGTTGTATTCGCCGCCCGGCGTGCCGTCGAGACCGACGTTCGAGGGGATGTTGCCGCCGGTCGCCGCGGTTCGGTCCTTCCAGGCGTTGACGTATTCGAGAACCCAATCGCGGTACTTCTCCTCGCCGGTCAGCATGTAGGCATTGAGCGCGAGATTGGTGGAGGCCAGGTTCAGTGGGTTGTCGCCGACGCTGTCGAGGTACTCGGCGCAGTGCGCCAGCATCCGCGGGTACCACTTTTCCAGGTCGAGCATTTCGTGGCGCTGCGCCGGGTTGTGCAGCAGGTGAAACCGCCCCGGCACCGCGTCGCCCACCCAGTCGTAGACGGTGGCCTTGTGCATCATCGGGCCTTTGCTGCCGGTCCAGATGCTCTTGATGACCTTGTGCACCGGATCGTAGTTCGGCGCCGAGGGGTCCTCGTTCATGTAGAGCCCGGCGAACCGCTTCATGCGCTCGCGGTAAAGCTCGTTGCCGGGCTCGGAAAGCCCCAGGAACATGAATCCCCGCATGCCCTCGCCGGTGTGAAACCAGTCGGACATGGTGATGAATTCGTGGAAATAGGCGCCGTCCTTGGCCAGCTCGGTCTTTTCGGTGCGCAGTTGCTTGTACTGCAGCCAATGGCCTTCCTGGGCTTTCTTGTAAATGGCGAGCACGTCGTCGGAGCCGCCCAGCGCATGCAGCAGGGTCCAGTTGTTGAACGTCTCGATGGCGTCGTCGGGCCCGTCGAGGGTGCCCCAGCGGGGGGTGTGCAGCAGGTAGCCGCGCGCGTCCACGTATTTTTGGGCGAACCGCACGCAGGCTTCGGAGTTGGCGCGCAGCAGCTCGCGCTCGAGCAGCGCCCAGGCCGGCGGAGTCAGTGGCGTATCGACGACAACAGTGGGCGTCTCCGCCGAACGCAATCCAACAAGACCGACTACCGCAAAGATGGCAAGACCCGCGACAAGTCTCGCGGCGAATTTGGGCATGAGCTACTCCTCCCGGCTGCGGCGCTTTGCGGCGCCCTACGCAAGCGACGATGATACAAACCCGGGAGCGGCAGACACAAACGCCGCGGCAGGCTCCAACGATATCGAGGGAACGATCTCCGGCGAAGCGGCGCCTCTAGAGCGGGATTCAAAACAGGGGTGGGATACGACGCGGCTCAGCTCCCCAGCACGCTGCGCAGGATGTCTTCCGCGCCCTGGGCTCGCAGCTTCTGCGCGGCCTGCAGGCCCAGGCCTTCCGGATCGTCGCACGATCCCTCGACGGCAGTGCGCACCAGTGTTGCGCCATCGGGCGAAACGACCACGGCATCCAGCCGCAGTCGCCCGTCTTCGATAGTTGCGAACCCGCCCAACGGCACCTGGCAGCCTCCGCCCAGCGCCCGCAGCAGCGAGCGTTCCGCGGCGGTCGCAGTCGCGGTCGCGGCATCGTTGAGAGGCGCCAGAATGGCGCCGGTGGCCGTATCGCCGGCCCGTATCTCAATCCCCAACGCCCCTTGCCCGATCGCCGGCGCCATCACCCGCGGCTCGAGCGTTTCGGCAATTTGCTCTTGCCAGCCCATGCGGTGCAAACCGGCCGACGCCAGCAGAATCGCGTCATAGAGACCCTCGCGCAGTTTGCGCAGCCGGGTGTCGATGTTGCCGCGAATGTTTTCGGTGAGCAGATCGGGCCGCAGGTGCCGCAGTTGCGCGGCGCGTCGCAGCGAGCTGGTCCCCACCCTCGCCCCCGGCGGCAACTCGGCCAGTTTCACCCCCACCAGAGCGTCGCGTGGGTCGGCGCGCTCGGGAATCGCGCCCAGCGCCAGGCGCTCGTCCAGGTCCGCCGGCAGGTCCTTGAGGCTGTGGACCGCAAGATCGATCTGCCCGCCGAGCAGGGCTTCCTCGATCTCTTTGGTGAAAACGCCTTTCAGCCCGGCGCTGGCGCCGACCTTGGCCAGCGACACGTCGGTGATCTTGTCGCCGGTGGTCTTGATGATTTCGATGCGCGTGCCGACGCCGCGCGCCTGCAATTCGCGTTCGACCCAATGCGCCTGCCACAACGCAAGCTGCGAGCCGCGAGTGCCGATAGTGAGAGATTTCATGCTGGTGAAAGAACGCGCCGCCGCCGGTACCTTGCTCGGGCCTACTTGTTCAGGTTAAACGCTTTCTTGACGAACTCAACAAAGTGCGTTCCATCAGGGTGGCTGGCGAGCTTCTTCATCTCGATCACCGGCGGATGCGCGATTTTGTTGATGATGCTGCGGGTCAGCGCTTCGACGGCCTGCTCCTGCTCCGGCGTCAGCTCGCCGAGCTTCGAGCGGAAACGGTCGAGTTCTTCCTTACGTAGACGGTCGAGCTCGCTGTGCAACGAGATGATGGTCGGCGCGACCTGGCTGGTCTTGAGCCGGTTCATCATCTTTTCGACTTCTTCGTCGATGATCTTTTCGGCGCGATCGGCCTCCCGCTGGCGCTCGCGCATATTGGCATCGGCGACCTGCTGCAGGTCGTCGATGTCATACACGAACATGTTGTCGATGGAGTTGATCTCCGGGTCGATATCCCGCGGCACGGCGATGTCGACCAGAAAGATCGGCCGGTTCTTGCGCGCCGCGATCAGGCCCTCGGCGGTTTTCCGGGTCAGGATGAACTTCGGGGATCCGGTGGAGGAAATCACGATATCGACGGTCGTGAGGTACTCCAGCAGGCGGTCGAAGTGCACCGGAACGCCCTCGAACAGGCCGGCCAGCTCCACCGCGCGCTCGTAGGTCCGGTTGGTGACGTAGACGTGGGTCGCGCCCGCCCCCCGCAGGTGGCGCGCGGCGGCTTCCGACATCTTGCCGGCGCCGATGATCAGGATCGAAAGGCCCTGCAGGTCGCCGAAAATCTTGCGCGCCAGCTCGACGGCTACGTAGCTCACCGAGACGGCCATCTGCCCGATGCCGGTTTCGTTGCGGACCCGCCGCGCCACGCGAAACGCGCCGTTGAGCAGTTGCTCGAGCTCGCCGCGCAGTGCGCCGGCTGCCTTGGCCAGCGTGTAGGCGTTTTTCACCTGCCCCAGAATCTGCGGCTCGCCGATGACCATCGAGTCCAGGCTCGACGCCACCCGGAACACGTGCCGCACGGCGTCGCGGTCGGTGTAACGGTAGAGGAACGGCGTGCCGACCTCCAGCGGGAGCTGGCGCGCCTGGCTCAGGAACTGGATCACCTCGGCAGTCAGGTCGGGGCTGGTCTCCGAGCGCACCAGGAACTCGACGCGGTTGCAGGTCGACAGCACCATGGCCTCGGCCACGCCGGGTTGGCGCACCAGTTCGCCCACCATCGCGCCGGCGTCCTGCTCGGCGATGGCGAAGCGTTCGCGCACTTCTACGGGCGCGGTTTTGTGACTCAAGCCGAGAAGCAGGACACTCATCACTTCACGAAAGAATGGGCGCCGCTGTTGGCGATCCAGGTCAGCGCGGCGCAGGCGAAGCCGGCGATCGCGAAATAGGCGGCCTTGCGTCCCCGCCAGCCGATCGCGACGCGGCTGAAAACCATCGCCAGATAGATCACCCAGGTGACGAATGCCAGCGCGATGGTCGGGTCCACGATCCATTCCGAGCCAAAACGCACAAACGCCCAGAAGCTGCCGGCGATGATCCCCAGGGTGATGAACACGAAGCCCACCGCCAGCGTCTGGTAAGCCATTTCATCGAGCTTGTTGAGCGGCGGCAGGCGATAGTAAAACGCCCGCGGGCGCTTCGACTTCAGCTCGTTTTCCTGGATGATGTACATCACCCCGGCCACGAACGTCAGCGTTAGCGCGGCATAGCCCAGCAGGATCAGGGCGACATGGATCACCAGCCACCAATCGCCCAGCGCACGCTGCGCCCCGGGGTCCACCGGACCCTCCAGATTGCCCACCAGAGTCAGCAGGAAGACAGTGGGAAACACGAAAACGGCGAGGCTTTCGTACTTAAACCGCCAGTAGACCAAAAGGAACGTGCAGGTGACCAGAAAGCCGCTCAGCGAAGCCATCTCGTGCAGCGTATAGACGGGAAAGCGGTCGCGGCTGATGCTGTAGAGGACGATGGAGACCAGGTGCAGCACCGCGCCGATCGAGATCGACGCCAGCGCCACTTTGAAGATCTCCTGGCGGCGTTTGACGACCGTCACCAGCGAGTGCCACAAGCCGAGCGAATACAAGACCAGCGCGGCCCGCAGCAAAATGACACTCCACTGGTGCATACCTCGCTCATTATACTGGGGTTTTCCGAACATTCGCGCAGGGTGCCGCCGCCGCACTCGGCAAATGTTCCCCTGCCGGCGCCCCCGCGATGCCTCGAGCAACGCGAGGACACGCCGCCGCCTGGCCGTTGCGCCTTCTTGCGCCGGCCGCCGTCAACCAGCGCCCTTTGGATGGCCTTGGGAGTTATTTAGGTGCTCTTGGGAGTTATTCGGCCGCGAAGGGTTGGAACAATGGTGGGTGTCAACAAGGGCCGAACAGGCCCAGGGCCATTGTGTTCGAGTCACAACCGCCGCCGCAAAATGGCCCTGACGGAGCCCGCTACGCTAGTGGCGGATCAGCGCCCGGGCGTCGGGATTGCCCGGCCCGAAATGCTTGAGCATGACCAGATTCTCGGTCTCGCTGCGGTTGGTGATCGCAACGCCGGCCTGGGCCGCCCCGGCCGAAACGAATAGCTCGTCTTTGGTCATTTCTCCGTAACGGATCAAGGAAGGCGTTTCCACGTCCATCTTGCCGATCTGGCCCCAGCCTTGCGTCACGATCAGGCCGTAGGCCGCCGCATCCCGAACTGTCACCGAGCGTTTTGGGAAAACCGTCAGTTCCTTGGCCGAAAAATCGGCCGTGCTGTAGCTGACCCAGCTCTCCTGGTACCCCGCGCTATTCATTTCCGCCACATCCTTGACCGGGAACGGCTCGAAGAAATGGTGGTTCATGAACTCGGGGTCGACATTCGCCTCCCAATCGAGCATCCCGATGATGTAGTCGAGATCCCGGTGATGCTCGGCAGGAACGTCTTTCACCAGCAGATCCCAAGGCACGGCGCGGCCTTCCACCATCGATTGGAACATGCCGAAGACGTCGGAATTCACTTGCGGTTCGTAGGTCACCAGCGAACCGGGAGCGTGCAGGACGCCGGCCGGGATGTGCCAGCCGCTTCCCGGTTTCAGCTTGTAGGCGCGCGAGTGGTAAAGGATGCCGTTATCGCCCTCGTTCCAACGCTCCAGGCACGCCCGAACGTCGTCCTGGGTGGTTCCGGGCTCGAGCCCCATGAACGTGTACGGAAAATTGTTGCCCTTGAAGTTGTATTGCGGCGGGAAGTAGTAAGCCTCGGGCTTGCCCCTGCGGTTCACGCGGGCGGCAGCCTCGTCGGTCTGGTGCATGTGATGCGGGATCGGCCCCAGATTGTCGAAGAACTTGCACAGCACATTCCAGCCGCCGTACTTCGACATCACATCCGCGCCCAGCAGTTCGTTTCCCAACCCGTCCACCGCTTCCTTGAGAAGCACCTTGCGGGGGGCGCTCCCGGAGCCGTTTCCGACAACCGCATAGCTGAGCCCCTCGTCTTGCGGCGTCCCGGGTCCGTTGTCAGCCTGAGTCGTTGAAGAGAACCAGCGCTCGTCAATACCGCCGCGATGCGCGCCCAGCGCGTAGAGGTCTCGGGGATCGAGTTTCAATCGGCCGCCCGGCATCAGGAACGAACGAGGTACCCAGCAGGGCGCAAGCCGGAGAATGCCTTCGCCAGCCTTGAGAGCGTCACGCAACACAACCGTGGTGTCTGCCATAGGCTACCCATAATACTGCATCACGGAAGGCAGGGCGGCACTTCCGGGGCTCGCGGATTTCGGCCTCCGCCAAGCGATGCGAGCATCGGTTAGGGTAGAGCCGCGGTGGCGCGGGCGGCTGCCACGGCAGGGCCCGGGGTAGGGCGCCCTGCCCCGGCGATGCCCGTCTCACGCGGCAACGGATGGCGTTGGGTCAGGCGGGTTGGAAGTTCGCTCGCAGGTCTTTCACCAGGCCCGAATTGACGAAGAACTCGCGCACCGGCGCCGCTTCCTCGCCTTCCACCGTAACCGTCAGCGAGACTTCCGTCGAAGGACCCAGCAGGCGGATATCGATGCGATCCAGATCGTCGTAGAGACGGAGATAGGAGATCGCAGCGACATTGATGATCCGGTTACGAACGCGGATGAATTGTGTGCTCATGGACTGTGCCTCTCTGCTTTACGTTATTTCAATGGCGCGCCCGATGCAATGCAAGCCGCTGACGTAACGAGGGTAGCGGGATGAACCGGGCCGGCTGGGTCGGTCTGTGCAGCTAGCCGGCTCGACGCCTTTCCCCGGCCTACGGCGCGCGCCACTGCTCAAGACGAGACCATGGGCGCAAACGGTTGCAGCCTCCTCCGGAAATCTCGCCCTCGTGGACGATTGCAGGGTGTGGGGGGCGGGTCGCATCGGCAACGCGGCGGCGCCCTGAATTCCGATCCCGCCTAATCCGGTTCCGGCCGAACGAATCGAGGCTGCCTCTCTCCACTCGCCCCCATTTTCCCGTTTTTTGGGACCAATCCCGGCGGCCCTCCCCGCGGTCCGGTGAACTCCTGTTAGACTGTTCGGTCTGGCTATGATGGGGTCGACAAGCGGCCGGAGGTTTTTACAATGCGCATCCTTTTCAGATCGTTTCTTTCTCTCGTCGCGGTGCTGTTGCTGACCAGCGCTGCCTGGGCCCAGCGGATGAATCGCCCAACCGTGCTCACGCCACAGTGGGAATCGCTATTCAACGGCAAGGACCTCACGAACTGGCGCAACGTCGGCCACGAAAAATGGGTCGTGGAAGACGGCACCATCTACGGCGAGGGAGTTACCAAGGAATACGGTTACCTCGCCACCGAGAAGGACTATCAGGATTTTGATCTGTCGCTGCGCTTCAAGTGCGAAGCCTCCGGCAACAGCGGCGTCTACCTGCACACGAAATTCAAGGGCGACACGGCCGAAGTCACCGAAGGCCGGCAGGTCGAGATCGACCGCGTCATCGGCCACCACACCGGCGGCATCTACGGCGACGGCAAAGGCTGGGTTGCCTGGCCGGCGCCTGAGTTCGAAACCGTCATCCGGCCCTACGATTGGAACGACATGCTGATCGAGGTCCACGGCAACCACTATATAGTGCACCTCAACGGCATCCAGATCCTCGACTTTACGTACCCGTCGCCGGCCGCGACGAGCGGCGCGATCGCCCTGCAGCTCCACTCCGGAGGCGAAGGCCGCATGCGCTTCAAAGACATCTTCGTCCGCGACCTGACCAACGGAAAACAAGGGGAATAAGTGGCGCAGGCCTCCGGCCTGTGCAAAGTCGCAACAGGCCGACGACGCTCCTACCCCGGCAGGGCAAGATAGTCCCGCCCAGCCGGGAGCCGGGCACCACCAACTAAAACAACTCCATCGGGAAATGGTCGAGGGTCGTGACTCCCTCGGTGGTGACCAGATAGTCGTGCTCCAGGCGAATCCCGCCCTGCAACGACTTGTCGTAAAGCCCGGGTTCGCAAGCCAGAACCTCGCAATCGCGAATCACGTCGTCGCTGCCGGGCGTCAGCCAGGGCAGCTCCCATCCGCTCATTCCGACGCCGTGGCCGGCGTGGTGCCAGAAAGAGTCCTTGGCGTGCTCAAACTTGTCGAGGTGCTTCTTGAGCGCATGGTAGACGTCGCTGGTCTTGACGCCGGGGTGGATCATGCGGTGCGCGATGGCGTGCGCTTCCATGACGTGCCCCCAGGCGTCCTGCTGGAGCTGCGTCGGCCGCCCCACCACGAATGTGCGCGTGAAGTCGCACATGTAGCCTTCGAAGCTGGGGAAGGTGTCGATGATGTAGAGATCGCCGAACTGCAGGCGGCGGTTGGTCGGCGGACCTCCTCCGCGGATGGCCCGCAGGCCGCAGGCAAAGTCGCCGTTGAGCGCCACCGAGGTCTCGGCCTTGGCCACCATCGCCTCGTAGTAGATGCTGTAGGCCTTGTACTCGGTCATGCCCGGGGCCAGCCGCGATTTCAGCGCCCCCAGGCCCGCTTCCACCAACTCCACGCAGCGCCGGATGCATTCGATTTCATCGGGATCCTTCTGGCGCCGCATGTCGTCGAGCGCGGGTGTCAGGTTGATCCCCGGCTTGCCGGAGGCCTCGCGGATCGCCTCCGCCACGGCCAAGCTGAGAAACTCGAACTCGAGCCCCACGTCGCCGCTACCGCCTCCGCCCGGCAGCATCCGCCGGACCGCACTCTGCACCAGCCCGGCCACGTCGGCATGCCAGGTGGTCGGGTTCACGTCGCGCTCGATGCAATGAAACACGTAAAGCTCGGCGTCGTCGGCCGCCGATTTGGGCGGCTCGGGGGGCTGGCCCGCCGGGCCATGTGTCACCAACAGGGATTTCCCCGCCGCGTCAACCAGCAGCGCGTGCGGCAGCGTCGGATCGAGCAAGGCGCCGGAAAAGTAATAAATCGTCTTGGGATTCGTGAGAACTGCCAGGCCCAGCGAAGCGGCCTCCATCTTTTCCAGAAGGCGCTTTTGCCTCTCCCTGCAGTTTTCCAGCTTGAGCATGAGTCCCGATTGTAGCAGCCGGAATTGGTGCCTCCGGAAAGGGTCCTCGCCGCCGGCTCCTGATGAAATTAGCCGGCTGGTGCGGGATAATGAGGGTTTCCCGAGACCGAGTTCCCTCCTTGCCCGACACCATCACCGAGGAAACCGTCAGCGCACCGCCCGTCACCACAACCGCGGCAATCGCTTCTGCGAAGGGCCCGGGCGTGGTTTCCCAGACGTTGATGCTGCTCGCCATGGCCCATCTGACGGTGGACCTGTTTTCGAGCGCCGTTCCGACCCTGCAGCCGCTGCTCACCGAGCGCTTCTCGCTCTCGCTCGCCCAATCGGGACTGCTGAGCGGCGTCTTCATGTTGGCGTCGGCGGTGATGCAACTGCCCTTTGGCGTGCTCTGCGACCGGCTCAACTCGCGCTATTTCACCGTCCTGACGCCGTTCGCCGCCGGCTTGTTCCTCTCCAGCCTGCCCTCCGCGCCCGGCTTCAAATCGCTGGTGCTGCTGGTGGCTCTGGGCGGCATGGCCGTGGCGGCGTTTCATCCGCAGAGCACCACGCAGGCCGCCGTGTCGTCCCAGGCGCGCCGCGGCCTCGGTGTGGCGTTGTTCTTCTCCTCTGGGATGCTCGGCTTCGGCCTGGGACCGACCTACTTCTCGCTGATCGCGACGCACATCGGCTTCGAATGGCTCTTCCTGGGAATGGCGCCGGCGGTGCTGGTTTCGACGTTCCTGTTCTTCCGGCTTCCCGCCCCAACTCGCCATGCCCCCTCGGCGAAGGTCGGCTTCCACGCCCATGTGCCACGGGAAGTCCGTGGACCGCTCGCCCTGCACTATGGTCTCGTGGTGTTGCGCTCGGTGGTGCAGTTGGGCGTCGGTCAGTTCCTGACTCTGTACCTCTACCGCGAGCGCGGGTTCACTTTCGCCCAAGCCAGCTTCACGCTGACCCTGTTCTTCCTCAGCGCCACGGCCGGTGCGCTCATGGGCGGCAACCTGGCCGACCGCATCGGCGGGAAACGCGTCGTCGTGATTTCGATGATCGGCTCGCTGCCGTTCTTCTGGGCGTTCCTCGCAACCCAGGGCTGGGTGTCGCTGCTGTGTCTGTTTGCCGGGGGTTTGACGCTGCTGCTCACCATCCCCGTCAACGTCGTCATGGCCCAGAAGCTGGTGCCTTCGAAGGCCGGCACGATCACCGCTCTGATGATGGGCTTCGCCTGGGGGATGGTGGGGATCACCTGCATTCCGCTGATCGGTTGGCTGGCCGACCGGGTCGGGCTGGGGACCGTCCTGTGGGGAGTGGTTTCCGCGCCGCTGCTGGGGTTTGTGCTCGCTTTGCGGCTGCCCACCGACTCCCATTTGGCCGGCCTGGGCGACTGACCTACTGGCTTTGGGCCGGCGCCGCTTGGCCGGCAACCCCTTCGCGCAGGTGCTCGATCGTAAGCTGGGCCTGCTCGGTTACCTTCGCGGGCGTGTCTTCGTTGGGCGCCAGAAACGGTCGGATGCTCTCGATATCGTCCCGGCTTCCCACCAGGTAGAGCGCCCGCAGAGCTTCGAAAGCATGCCCGGAATCGGGGCTCAGCAAGGTAACGCCGTCGCCGGCCTGCACTGCCTCCCCGTCGCGCCGAAGCCGCTTGCGCACTACCCCCGGAACGGGCGAACGGATCTCGACCGGGTCGGGCTGGCCTGCTACGGCAATCCGCGCCAGCAGCGTGCCGCGATCCACCGAATCGCCTTCCTCGAGCCGGTTGGTGATCACGCCCGCCTGTTCGGCAGTCACCGTGAAGGGTTGCAGCATCGCCAGCAGTTCGGGGCGGCCCGCCGCATCCCCGAATCGCGCCAGCGAAAGCGCGGCGTTGCGCCGCACCAGTGGGTTCGCGTCGTGGATCATTTCGAGCAGCTTTTCGTGGAAGACGTCGCTCTGGTTATCCTGCCCCATCAACCAGGCCACGGTCACCCGCAACTCCGGCAGAGGGTGGTCCGCCAGCGCAACGATCTGCGGGTACCATTGCTTCACCGAAGCCTCGCCGCGGCTCATGCGTTCGGAAATCTGAACCAGGGCGTGCTGCGTGTGGCGGGGCTTCTCCTGCTGTTCGGCCAGGTATTGGTTGATTTCGCTGTCGTCGAGCACGCGGCCGAACCAGGTGCCGCGCCAGAACAGGAATGGGATCACGACGCAGAGCGCCGCCACCAACGCCATCGTCGCGGTGGCGCGCTTGCTCAACGTTTTCGGGGAAACTCCGGGTTCGGGCATCGGAAGCGACTCCAGTATAGCGGCGGCGGCGGAAAGCGGTGGATCTAAGCGCTGAAAATCCGCGGGCCTCGGTCCACCCAACGTGCCGCGCCTCGCTCAAGCCTCCGGCTGCCGGGGGTGCGCCGCAACGCCTGCCGGCGCGTGCGGCTCGCCGGGCGCATGGTTCACAGGGTTTTGAAGTGTGGGAGACTCCCGGGCGCCGGCCGATCTAGTTCGAGAGCCGCATTTCCGCCGCCTCGCCCGGATACACAATACCCAGGAATCGCGGGTCCTCGCGTATGGGCTCGAATTCCTTTTCCGAAGCGATGCTGTCGGGCTTGCGATGGAACCCTTCTTCCAACGAGCGGCGTAAATAGAGCAGAGCGCGGTCGTAAATCCCGGCCGCGGCATAGGCTTTTGCCAGGAAATAGTGATAGCGGGCGCGGTCTTCGACGGAGCGCTCCTGGAGCAGTGTACCCAGCGTGTTGCGGTGCTCGAACACCTCGGGGTCGAGATCGAGCGCGACCAGGTACTCCGCGGTCGCCTGCTTGAATTTCTTCCGGGCGAAGAGGGCGGTCCCGAGGTTGCTGTGAATCGACGCCGAATCCGGGCTCAACTTGAGGGCGCGGCGGTACATTTTCGCGGCCTTCTTGTACCGTTTTTCGGCGTAGAACACCGTGCCCATGTTGTTGATCGCCTGCGAGAAGTCTTTGTCGAGTTTGATGGCCCGCTCGTAGTTGCGGCGCGCCTGCGGGAACATCATCTGGTGATGGTAGGCGATGCCCAGCTTGTTGTAGAGGCGGGCGTCCTGCGGCGTGGCATCGAGGGCTTCGGAATAGCCCTCCACCGCTTCGCGGAACATCTTGCGCGCCATGTAGATATCGGCGCGACTTTCCGGCGTAAGTTCCGAGGAGGGAGGCGGTGGCTGGTTGATTTCGCCGGTACGATCGACGAGTTGCGGGAGCAAAACCAGCAGCAAAACGAAAGAGGCAACCATCACTCACCTCCGCGTCGCCGGGGCCCGCACCCGGGCTACAGACGCGGACCTGAGCGCACCTATCCTACTATAGCACCGGCCTGGCACAACCCTTTTCAGGGAACGATGGTCGCAAGGCACAAGCGCCGCGCTCTACCTGTCGAAAACCTTGGCCCCAACTGGCCGCACCGAGGTGGCGCGGGCCGCCCCCAAAGCCGGGCGCGGCACCCGTGGCGTGAACCTCCAGGTTTGCCGCGTCGCGATTCGTCGCGACGTATGGCCCCCACCCAAGCTGCCCTTGAAAAGGGCCCGACCCTTTTCATAGTCCAGGCATCCGCCCTGGGTGGGACAGGCCCCAGGCCGCCCCACCGGCCCCAGCCTCGTTGGCTGATGAGCGGCTGCAGACTGGCTACTGAAGGGCCACTGGGACAGCGTGATATGATGCCGGTTTGAACGAGCGGGCGCCTCACCTGACGTTGTTTGCTTTGCTGGCGCTTTGGCTGCTGATCGCGGCGCCGGGGCTGTCGGAGCGCTACGCCAAATGGAGCGATACGAGCAAGCTGCTGGGAGGCCGCTCGCCCGATGAACGGGCCGCCCTGCTCGATAGTCCGGCTGTGCCCGTGGCTCGGGAGATCGCGAAGGCGGTTCCCCCGTCGAGTTGCGTAACCGTGCTGGCCTACGCCGGGCCGGCGGCTATCGACTACTACCGCGCCCGCCTCGCCTACCTGCTCTATCCCCGTTCGGTCCAGGTGTTTGCCGACGCCGCGGCCCCGGTCGAAAACTGTGGGTTTCTGGCGGTGTTTCGCGATACCCGCAAGAATCTCGCCGCCGAGCCGTTCCAGGGCTCTTGGGACGATAACCAACTCCAACAGCGCCTCGACGGACTCCAAAGCGTCATCGCCAACGGTCCGGTCCGCGTCTATCGCGTTCCCTGAACCTCTCCATGATCTACGCGGGATTTCTGTTGACGTGCCTGATCGGCTGCCTGCTGCTGCCGCCGCGTTGGGAGGCGGGAGGCCTGCTCCCCCGGCTGAGCTTCGGCTTCGCCCTGGGCATGTTTTCCCTTTCGCTGCAAATGTTTGCGTATTCGCTGCTGGGCGTTCCCTCGACGGTGGCGACTCTGTTGCTGCCCTGGGCGCTGGCCGGCGGTGTCTACGTATGGCGCGCAAAGGACGTGCTGCCAACCTTCCGGCCGTCGCTTCCGCGTTCCTTCTGGGTGGTCCTGCTGGTTGCCGCCGCTCTCCTGCCCGCGGCCCTGTGGCTCCCCTATGAACGTCTGATGCCCCTCACCAGCCAGAACTGGGACGCCTGGGCGATCTGGCTGTTTAAGGCAAAGGCTTTCTACCTCGACGGCGGTATCGGCCCGTTTCTCTCGCGGGCGCACGAGTTCACGACCCAGCCGGGGTACCCGTTGCTAGTCCCGCTCTATGCCGCTTTCCTCTACGTGCTCAACGGGGGCGTAGCCGACCAGGCCGCCAAGCTGCTGTCGCCCTGCTCATACCTGGCGCTGCTCGGCGTGTTCTACTACCTGGCGCGCCGGGTGGGCTCAAACATCGTCGCCGCGGCGTTCACATGCATGCTGGGCGCCGCGCCAGTTTTGGCGATGGTGGCCTTTGCGCTGGCCGGTTACGCGGACACCACCCTGGCGCTCTATCTGCTTGGTGCGGGAGGGTTTTTAGCCCTGTGGCTGATCGAGGGGCGCACTCAGGATCTGGCGAGCGCCTCGCTGGCGGCGACCGCGGCCGCCTGGACCAAGAACGAAGGCCAGTTCTTCCTGCTGGCCGTCGTGCTCGTGGCGGCCGTGCGGCTGGTGCGCGAAAAATCGCCCGCCCGGGACTGGCTGCTGCTGGTTGGGCCGCCACTGGTCGTCATGGGCGCCTGGTACCTGGTCCGGCAAGCTCACCACGTCGAGGCCGCCGGGTTCACCCTGGCCGCCTCCTTTCACGCCGAATACTTCCGGATCGCACTGCGGACGCTGCTTTCTAAGGCGTTCCAGCCGGGGTTGTGCAACCTGGCCTTTTTCGCGATGGTAGGCGCCGCCCTGGCCGTACGCCCGTTGGCGCTTTCCCCCCGTTTCTTGGTCCTGCCCGGTTTGGTGCTGTGGCATCTGTCGGGAGCGCTGTTGGCCTACAGCACCGGCCGCAACGACATCCACTGGTGGCTGGGGACATCGGCCGACCGCAT
Organism: Terriglobia bacterium; assembly: GCA_963824095.1. Taxonomy (GTDB): domain Bacteria; phylum Acidobacteriota; class Terriglobia; order Bryobacterales; family UBA6623; genus JBBDWJ01. The sequence continues at coordinate 2,051,957 of CAWGNS010000008.1, forward strand.
CCTCTCGCAAGTGATTCCCCTGGCGCTATTGCCCGCGGCCTGGGTCTTCGGCCGCTGGATCGAACAAGCGCGAGAGCGGAAACAGCAGCCGGACACAGCGAGCGAAACCCGCCCCGCAAAGGCTCCCAGAACAAAGAAGGAACGCCGGGCCAAGGCCCGCTGAAGAGCCCAGAGCCTCCTGAGAATCCGGAGGCCTGCCCGCCTGGCGGCCCCGACCCGGGACCACAACTCCCGCCGCCAAATTGCGACAATACAAAGTGGCCGGTTGACCCTCTCCCCTCGCGGCTTTTAGAGTAAGGACTGAGCCCGCGTGCATACCCACGCCCACACTCACGCACCTACGACCGGTCGTAAGCTGCAGCTTTCCCTGTGGATTACGGTCGCGTTCATCTTCGTTGAGCTGGCCGCCGGCATCAAAGCGCATAGTCTGGCGCTGCTCTCCGATGCCGGCCACAACTTCACCGATTCGCTGGCGCTCGGGCTGGCTTGGTTCGCCTTCTATCTGCAGGCCAAGCCTCCCACCGAGCAAAAAACGTTTGGCTACTTGCGGGCCGGCGTGCTGGCCGGCTTTGTCAATGCGCTGACCTTGGTGGTGCTGGCGCTTTTCATCTTCTACGAAGCCTACGAGCGATTCCTCGCGCCTAGTCCCGTCGAAGAAGGCATCATGATCGCGGTCGCCGCGGCGGGGCTGGTGGTCAACGTCGCGGTCATGTGGGCGCTACACGCCGACAGCCACAACGACCTGAATATTCGCGGCGCCTTCATGCACATGCTCGGCGATGCGCTCTCCTCGGTCGGCATCATCATCGGCGCGGTGGCGATCTACTACACCCGCTTGACTTGGATCGATCCTCTGCTGTCGGTGTTGATCGCCGTGCTCATTCTCTGGAGCGGTTGGGACATCATCCGCGAAGCCGTCAACATCCTGTTGGAAGGGCTGCCCCGCGGCATTTCGCGAGAGGACGTTTGTGGTGCGATCAGCGGTGTGGAAGGCGTCATCGAGGTGCACGATCTGCACGTCTGGAGCCTTTCATCGAGCAGCCACGCATTGAGCTGTCATACCATGATCGACGACCTGCCGCCGTCGGAGAGCGACGCCATTCTGCGGCGCATCAACGAGGTGCTGCAGCATCGCTTCCACATCGACCACACCACCATCCAGTTCGAGCATCTGCGCTGCGAGGGCGCCGAAGAAATCTGCGCCACGCATTCGTTGGAAGCCGCCGAGCGCGCCCATCAACATTGAGCGCGGCTTCACCGGGCTCGGCAACTTCCTTCGTGTGGCGCCTGATCAGCGCCGCGTTCGGCCCACGCGTCGCTTCACGCCCAACCCAGGCACGGACACCCCTTTTTCAGCACAACAGGACCACGCCGATGGCAACCGACCGACTGCCCACCAAACGACTGCCTTCCGCCTGCGACTGCCTGGCTCCCGATGGGTCGGAAATCCGCCTGCTGGTGGCCGGCGAGCGTGGTAGTTGCGTGCACTGCACGCTGCCGCCCGGGGCGGTCTCACTCGCCGTGCGGCATCGATCCGTCGAGGAGATCTGGTATGTGCTCGCCGGGCAAGGCCAGATGTGGCGCCGGCTCGACGGCGCGCAGACGAGCGCCGAAGAAGGCAGCGAACACGACACGGCAAACCGCACCGAGGAAGTCGTAGAGCTATCCGCCGGAATGAGCTTGACGATCCCCCGTGGAGCGCACTTCCAGTTCCGCAATCCAGGTGCGATTCCCCTCGAAATCGTGCTGGTGACGATGCCGCCCTGGCCGGGCGAAGACGAGGCGGTGCGGGTCGCCGATCATTGGCCGGTTGCCGCTCAAGAGCACTAACTTCGGGCCTCGCACACGGCCACGGCCCGCCGCGCCCCCCGGGGGCTTACAGCGAACCTCCGGTCATAGGTAGTGTAAATGGGCACAACCGAACCCCTGGCAAATGTAAGCCATAACGCGCTAGCATGAACCCATGGGACGACGACAGCGTCGGCGGCAGCGGCAGCTCTGGTTGCGGCAGGCTGGCTTTGCCGGCCTGATGCCCGAGAACTACCGGCCGCGCGTGTGGCGAACGCCGCGCATCCTCACGGCTCCGTCGCGCTCCCCACGCCGCATGGCCGCTCCGCCTTCCGTGCCCGACCCCAGTTCCTGGGACGACCACGGCCTATACGCCGCCTGGCTGGGGCACAGCACCGTGCTACTCAAAATCGACGGCGTGGTCATCCTGACCGATCCGATTCTCAGCGAGCGCGCCGGATTGAATCTGGGTGTAGTGACGGTGGGGATTCGCCGCCGCGTGGCTCCCGCTCTGGCGCTGGAAAACCTGCCCCGGCCCGACATCATTCTGCTGTCGCACGCCCACATGGATCATTTCGACATGCCGTCGCTGCGTAGGCTGGCGCACCCCGCAACAACCGTCGTCACCGCCCGAAACACTTCGGATCTGCTGCACCCCAAGCGCTACCAGCGAGTGGTCGAGTTAGGCTGGGGGGAGAGCACGCAGCTCGGCGACATCGAATGCCGCGCCTTTGAAGTGAACCACTGGGGCGCACGTTTTCACTCCGACACCTGGCGCGGGTACAACGGCTATACGCTCTCCAACGGCCGTTACCGGGTGCTGTTCGGGGGGGATACCGCTCTCACCGACGGCTTTCGGAACCTGCGCAACTCGCGGCCCTTCGATCTGGCGATCATGCCCATCGGCGCTTACACGCCGCGCGTCTACTACCACTGCACGCCCGAGCAGGCCTGGCAAATGGGCAACGAAGCCGGCGCCGAGCGCTTCCTGCCCGTCCATCATCGGACTTTCGAACTCGGCCAAGAGCCCGTCGACGAGCCGATCGAGCGCTTCTACGCGGCCGCCGGCAACGAGACCGACCGCATTGTGCTCAGCCACATCGGGCAGCACGTCCAGATCCGCTAATTTCCCGAATCAGCGTAGCCGCTAGGTTTGAATGTTGACCTTCAGCAAGGGGCCCATGTCGAAGCTGGGCGGCTTGCGGCGGGCAAGCAGTTCTTTCTGCTCGGCAAGGGCGGTCACCAGCAGCGGCATCGCGATCGTCGAATCGCAATGGCAGTTCACCATGGTCGCCCCTTTGGCGAGTTTTCCCCAACTCTGCGACTCTTCGAAGGTGCACCCGGAGAGCCCGCCCCAGTGCGGGGCGTCGGTGACCACCTGCATCCCGTAGCGGTGGCCCGACTTGTCGCGATTCATCAGCATCGCCACCACTTCGGTCTGCTGCACGTAGTTTTTCGGAGTGCCGCCCCCGAAATAGATCACCCCGGTGGCCGGCGAGTCGGCGACGACATTTGTAATTTCCAGTACGTCGCCCATCATGTCGAACATCAGCTTGTTTTCGCCGCGGTGGCGGCTCTCGGCCACGCCGATCCCGATCGAGCTGTCGGCGATTGCCGGACAGAACAGAGGAACACCGGCCTTGGCCGCCGCGCTGACAATGCCGTCCTCTTTCGCTTCGGCGGCAATTTCTTTCCCGAGCAGATAGAGGAACTCACGGGTCGTGTAAGCGCGCGTCTGGTCGAGGCGCGCCGCAAAGCTGCCGATCCACAGGTCGTGCTCGCGAAAGCGAACCTCGTCGGCCAGGATATCGTGCATCCGGTCGACCATCTGCTCGCCCAGAACCTCGTCGTTTGTGTGCGGGCTGCCCTGGTAGTGGTAGAAACCCTTGGTCTCGTGGATGTCGTGGAAAAAGTTCGCGCCGGTCGAGCACAACACGTCGATCAGGCGGTTTTCGATCAGGAAGCGCACCACACGGCGCATGCCTCCCGGCACCATTGCGCCCGACATGCCCATCAGAATGGTGCACTCGGGGTCGGCCAGCATTTGTTTCCAAACGTCGAACGCCCGGCCTAGCTGGCGGCCCTGGAAACCGACTCCGGCCAGTTTCTCCAGCACGGCCGAGGCGCTGCTTTCGCCGTCGATGGGAAACGGCCGCGTCGGCCGGGAAAGAATCTCGTCTTTGGTGTGCTCCATTTGGCCAGAATTCCTACTGAAAACAGCCTTTCGCCTCCGGGCCGTGGGCCGGCGCGGACTGCCCTACAAGGCGGCAATCCGGCCCCAGGCGCGGCGGTTTAGGACCGGCGAATCGGTCCGGGCGGCGGCTCCAGGGCGATCGGCTTCTCTCGCGCTCACGGGCGAGAGCACGATCGGTCATCGTAGCAGACCCCTTGTTGGACTTGCTAACTACCCCCGCTCCCGTCGAGAATAAAACAGGCGTATGGATGGCGACTGGGCCGCAAGGATGGATGTCCTCGGGGCTGCTTGCGAGGGTGTTTCGCGCGGATGATTCGAATGCCTCTTTCCCAAAGTGATCTGGCCGCGGCCGACGAGCTGGACCTGGCTAATCAGGCCAAGCAAGGCGATCATGCCGCCTTCACCGAGCTCGTCAACCGCTACGCCCGGAAAGTCTTTCGCCTGGCCCGCCACATCACGCAAAACGACCAGGACGCCGAAGACGTCCTCCAAGAGACTTTCCTGAAGGCCTATTCGCGGCTCGAACAGTTTCAGGGCAACTCGAAGTTCTACACCTGGCTGGTTCGCATCGGCGTCAACGAGGCGCTGATGCGTCTGCGGCGGCGTAAAGGCAGCCATACGGTTTCGCTCGACGACGAGCTGGAAACCGCCGATGGGTCCATTCCTCGCGACATTGCCTCCGAGGAGAGCGACCCCGAAGAAAACTACGGCCGCGAGGAATTGCGCGAATCCCTCGAACGAGCCATCGATAGCCTGGCGGAAAGCTACCGGGCGGTATTTCTGCTGCGCGACGTCGAGGGATTCTCGACCGAAGAGACCGCGCAAATGCTGGGATTGTCCGTTTCAGCCGTCAAGTCTCGCCTGTTGCGGGCGCGCATTCAGCTTCGAAACAAGTTGAAGCGAAGATTGGGGCACGATGGGCGCCAAACGTAAGATTACTTGCCAGAACTTCTTGGACGAGATGTCGGACTATATCGACGGCTCGCTGGGAGAGGAGATCCGCATCTCGATCGAGGCCCACTTGGCAAAGTGTCCGAACTGCTGGGTGGTCTTCGACGAGACCCGCAAGACCGTCGCGATCTTTCAGAGCATGGAATGCAAGCCGCTGCCCAAACAGGTGCACGACCGGCTGCTGGAAGCTTTGGAAAACAACTGGAAGAAGGCCTGAAGAAGGTTTAGAGTTCCGTCCGCCGCCTCGCCGCAAAAAGCCGGCCCTCGACCGCAGCCGCGGGATTTGTCCCCGCCCTCTGCCGGGCTGGTCGCCACAGGGGCCTTGTCGCCCAATCCGTGGGCTGAGGCGTTCATTTGCAGCGCCTGTTCGGGTCGCCTCCCGAGCGGGCCGGGGCCATGCCGAACCCGCCCTCCGGGCCGCCCGCCCCGGGCCTGGACCCCTCGCAGGACCCGTTTCCTGCCCGTCCCCGAAAGTAAATTGTTGCCCCTCGTGTCGAAGGGCGAAACTTTCCCCTCGTCTGGAAAGTCTAATTGTTTACGGGGATTCGTAGGGGAGGGGCGCAGGCCCTGGGGAACCGTTGGCGGGTTCCCAACGGTGGAGTCGCTTTCGCACAGGCGCAAGGCGGTCCACCAACCCACCGCAGCGCGTGCTGGCGCGCGGCGATGCGACGTAGTTAGGAGGTTACTGATTATGGCGCTCAGTGTGATGAATTCATTGCCTGCGTCCACTACCTGGGATGATCCCCTTGTTCTGTTACCGCGCAGAAAACCGCAGTTCTACGAGAAAGATCGCACCATCTACGCGCCCGAAGACCGCGCGGACAGCCTGTTCCTGGTGGTCAACGGCACCGTCAAGCTCAGCCGCATTTCCGACGGTGGCCGCGAGACCGTCCTCGATTTCTGCCCACAGGACGCCTTCTTTGGCGAATCGAGCCTGATGGCGCGCACCTATCGCGGCGAGATGGCCGTGGCGCTGGAGGACTCTTCCGTCATGGAATGGCCCGCCGACGAGCTGGTGCGGATCATGCTGCGGACCCCGGAACTGGGCCCCTCGCTGCTGCGGGTGTTCTCCCAGAAGCTGTTCGAGGCCGATTCGCGCATCGAAAGCCTGGCAATCGACCAGATTTCTCAACGACTTGTGCGGGCCCTGCTGCGCCTTGGGGAACGTTTCGGCGAAGCCAACGGCGCTTCCCCCAAGCTCCGCCTGATGCCCATTACCCACGAACTGCTTGCCAAATACGTGGGTACCTCGCGCGAGATCGTTACCCAGCACATGAGCCAGTTGCGCCGGAAAGGCATTCTGGACTACTCGCGCGCCGGCATTGAGTTCGACCCTGTTGAGCTCAAAAAGGCCCTGCGCAGCCGCTAACACCCGGCGGCGCTGCCCTGCGCGGTTCCCAACCGGGTCCAAGCAGGCAGTGCCGGCCGCGTCCTCGCCCGAGTCTGCTCGCGCCCCACGGAGGGCCCTATCCCGGGAACCGCCGGCAAGGTGAACATCTGTCGGGAAATGGATTCCGGCGAGGGGCAAGCCGCCTTGCCGGCGGTGTTTAGGGCTGGCCTGCCGCGGCGTGGCCCCGACTTCCTACTCGAAGAAGCTCCCCATGGCGCGGAACTTCGCGTAGCGCTCCTCCACCACTTTGGCCTCGGAGAGTTGTTGGACCTCGCGGAGGTTCTTCCTCAAGGCCGCCGCCAGCAACTCGGCCGCGGCGTCGTGGTCGGTGTGGGCGCCTTCGGCCGGCTCGCGCACCACTTCGTCCACCAACCCCAGCCGCAACAAGTCGTCCGAGGTCAACTTCAGCGCGTCCGCCGCCAACTCCGCCTTGGACGAGTCCCGCCACACGATTGCCGCACAACTTTCCGGGGAAATCACGCTGTAGACGGCGTTTTCCAGGATCAGCACACGGTTGCCGACGCCCAGGGCGAGCGCCCCGCCGCTGCCGCCTTCGCCGATGCAGGTCACCAGGATGGGCGTGCGAATCTGGGCCATCGAGAGCAGGTTGCGGGCAATCGCCTCGGCCTGGCCGCGCTCCTCGGCGTCGATGCCGGGGTAGGCGCCCGGGGTATCGAGCAGGGTAAAAATAGGCCGGTGGAATTTCTCGGCCAGCTTCATCGCGCGCAATGCCTTGCGATAGCCTTCGGGCTTGGGCATGCCGAAATTGCGGTAGAGCTTTTGCTTGGTGTCGCGGCCCTTCTGCTGCCCGATCACCATCACCGGCTCACCGTCGAACAGCGCCATCCCGCAAACAATAGCCGCGTCGTCTCCGAAATAGCGGTCGCCGCGGATCTCCTGAAACTCACTGAAAATGCGCTGGATATAGTCGAGCGCGTGCGGCCGTTGGGCGTGCCGGGCGATCTGCACGCGATCCCAGGCCGTGCGGCCACCCTCGCGGAAGGGGATCAGGCCGGTGATTGATTCGGTCGGCAGGGCAGCCGCTTCCTCGCCCAGCAGTTCCTGCTCGGGGCTGTCGTTCGGCGACGGGGGCGCCGCGCCTTCCCCTGGCTGCTGGCTTGCCAACGGGCCGGAAAGCTGCCGCTGGTCCTCAACGCGGTTCTGGGAGGTGTCGTTGGGTTTGCGTTCCATCCGTTGTGGTTTTGGAGCAGCGGGCATTTTCCGCTCCTGAGCAGCTCCGCTGGGCAGACCCGAAAACCCTAACGGTTCGGTCGGGCTGACAGCGCGCCGCAGCCTCCATCATAAACGGCTTTGCTCATCGAGGCATCACCTCCAGCGAGCCCGGCCCGCAGATCTCCTCGACCTGGCGCCGAAAATTGCGGTCGGCGCAAACCCGCTGCGCGATGTCGTAGAAGACCAGAAAATCCTTGCTGCGCAGCAGCCGCAGCCGCACATCGGTCTCGCCGGGGCGGCTTTCGAACAGCTCGTGCAACCGTTCGCAGGTGTTGTTGCCACCGTTGCCGTTGCCGTTGCCCAGCTTCAGGGTGATCGAAACCTGCGCCGGCAGCGCCACCCGGGCATTGTCGAGCGGCACGATTTCGTTGACCGAGACCTTGGGAGGCGCGCCCTCCTCGGAACGGACTCCGCCGCGCACCAGCACCGCCCGGTCCTCCACCAGCAGCGGCTCCAGCGCCTCGTACTGCTTGGCAAAAATCAGCAGGTCGACCTTGCCCTCGAGGTCTTCGAGCGTGGCGGCCGCCCAGCGCCGCCCTTCGCGGTTGCGCTTGCGGACGATCGAGCCCAACACGCCGCACAGCGCCACGTTGTGGTTTTGCTCCAGCTCCGCCAACTGCGCCGTGGTGTGCGAGCCCAGGTCGGCGACCTTGTCGCGATACTCGTTGAGCGGGTGCCCGGTTACGTAGAAACCGAGCATCTCCTTTTCGCCCGAAAGCTGCTGCCGCTGGTCCCATTCCGGGACCGTCGGCAGCGGGTCGTCCAAGTGCTCTTGCTCGGGCTCGATGGCGGCGAACAGGCCGGTCTGGCCCGTCGAGCGGTCACGGAACGCCTTCTGGCCGGCCTCGATCGCCTTGTCGAGCGCGGCGGTGAGCTGCGCCCGGTGGCCGCCGAACGAATCCATCGCCCCGGCTTTAATGGCGCTCTCGAGCATGCGCTTGTTGATGTTTTTCCAGTCGACCGACTCGCAGAAGTGATAGAGCGACTGAAAGCGCTTCTCCTGCTCGCGTGCCTCGATGATCGAGCGCACCGCGCTTTTGCCGACGTTCTTGATGGCGCCCAGCCCGAAGCGGATCGTCGACTCGTCGACCGGCGTGAAGTCCCAGTCGCTCTCGTTGAAATCGGGCGCCAGAATCGTGATGCCCATGTCGCGGCACTCGTTGATGTAGCGCACGACCTTGTCGGTGTTGCTCGACTCCGACGAGAGCAGCGCGGCCATGAAATACACCGGGTAGTGCGCTTTCAGATAGGCCGTGACATAGGCGACGAAGCCGTAGGCCGCCGAGTGCGACTTGTTGAAGCCGTAACCGGCGAACTGCTCCATCAGCTCGAACAGCTTCTCGACCTTCTTTTTGGGGTAGTTCCTCTCCAGCCCGCCTTTGACGAAGCGCTCCCGCTGCGCCTTCATCTCCTCGGCTTTCTTCTTGCCCATGGCGCGCCGCAGCAGGTCGGCTTCCCCAAGCGAGTAGCCCGCCACCACGTTGGCGATCTGCATCACCTGTTCCTGGTAGACGATGACGCCGTAGGTCTCCTCCAGCAGGTCTTTGAGCACCGGCAGGTCGTAGGTAACGGGTTTGCGGCCGTGCTTGCGGTCGATGAAGTCACTGACCATGCCGCCCTGAATAGGGCCCGGCCGGTAGAGCGCGTTGAGCGCGATCAGATCCTCGAGCCGCTCGGGCTGGTAGCGCCGCAGGATGTCGCGCATGCCGCTCGATTCAAACTGGAACACGCCGCTGGTGAGCCCCTTGGCGAGCAACTCGTAAGTGGGCCGGTCGTCCAGCGGCAGATCCTCGATCTTGAGGTCGAGGTCGCAATCCTGTTTGAGGCGGCGCAGCGCGTCTTCGATGACGGTCAGCGTCGTCAGCCCCAGAAAATCCATCTTGAGCAGCGACAGCTTGTCGAGGCTCTTCATGTCGTACTGGGTGACGATTTCGTCTTTGGCCGTTTTGTAGAGCGGGACAAGCTCCCTGAGCGGCTGCGGCGCGATCACCACCCCGGCGGCGTGTACCGACGGGTTGCGGGCCACGCCCTCCAGCCGCAGCGCGGTCTCCATCAGGTCAGCGACGCGCGAATCCTGCTTCATCGCCTCGCTGAGCTGCGGTTCCTGCTTGATCGCCTCGGCCAGCTTGATGTTGAGGACGTTCGGCACCATCTTGGTCAGCCGGTCGACCTCGCCGAAGGTCATATCCATCACCCGCCCGACGTCTTTGATGGCCGCCTTGGCCGCCAGCGTGTTGAAGGTGATGATCTGCGCCACCTGCTCGCGGCCGTATTTTTCGGTGACGTATTGGATCACCTCGCCGCGGCGGTTCATGCAGAAGTCGATGTCGATATCGGGCATGCTGACGCGCTCGGGATTGAGGAAGCGCTCGAACAGCAGCCCGTATTGCAGCGGATCGATGTCGGTGATGCGCATGGCGTAGGCCACCAGCGATCCCGCCGCCGAGCCGCGCCCCGGGCCCACCGGAATGTCTTGCGATTTCGCGAACCGGATGAAGTCCCAGACGATCAGGAAGTAGCCCGAGTACTTCATCTGCTGGATGATGCGGATCTCGAGGTCGAGCCGCTCCATGTACTCGGCGAAATCGCGCCGCAGCAGGCCTTTGCGCTGCAGCCCTTCGAGATACCCGCGGCGGCTTTCAAAGCCCTGCCGCGCCACGTACTCGAAATAGCTGTCGGCCGAATGTTCGGGCGGCACCTCGAACTTCGGAAACGGGTCCGCGACGCTTTCGAGCGTCAGGTTGCACTGCTGGGCGATTTCCCAGGTGCGGTTGAGCGGACCGGCGTCGCCGTCGAACAGAGCCAGCATCTCCTCGCGGCTCTTGAGGTAAAAGTCCTCGGTCGAGAACTTCATGCGATTGGGCGTGCTCAGCGTTTTGCCCATTTGGACGCACAGCAGCGCATCGTGGGAGTGCGCGTCCTGCCGCGTCAGGTAGTGCGCGTCGTTGGTCGCCACCAACGGAATGCCGGTTTCCTGGCTCAGGCGGAACAGGTGCGGCAGCAGCTTTTTATCCTGTTCCAGGCCGTGATCCTGGATCTCGATGTAGAAATTGCCCTTGCCGAACAGGTCCAGGTATTCGTAGGCGAGCTTGCGGCCGGCGTCGTAGCCCTTGTCGAGCATCGCCTCGTTGAGGTCGCCGCGCAGGCACGCCGAAAGGCAGATCAGCCCCTTGGAGTGCGAGGCCAGCAGGTCTTTGTCGATGCGCGGCTTGTAGTAGAACCCGTCGAGGTAAGAGGTCGAGACCAGGTCGATCAGGTTGCGATAGCCTTCCTGATCCTTGCAAAGCAGCAGCAGGTGGTTGTAGCGGTCGCTCTCGGTGCGGCTGGTGTGGCTGCCCTGCACCACATAGACTTCGCAGCCGATGATCGGCTTGATGCCGCGTTTTTTGCCCGCGTTGTAGAACTCGACCGCGCCGAACAGGTTGCCGTGGTCGGTAATCGCAACCGCCGGCCACTCGTGCTTCTCCGCCAAGCCCATCAACTGCGAAATCTGGCAGGCACCATCGAGGAGGGAATAATCCGTGTGGCAGTGCAGATGAACAAAAGGCTCGGCCATTGCGGTTCGCCTTCAGTATAGGACACTGCCCGTTCTCTCGATCCGGTAGAATCCGTGGCGTGGGCGAAGCCGCCAAAGTACGATTAGAGAGAAACCTTCCATAACCCTCAAGGCCTCCCAAGCCAGGATCCCGGCCGATGCTTTTGAGCGCGTTGCCGAACGCGGTGAACGCATCGCCATCAAACGCGACGACGGCAAGGGTGTCGTCCTGATCTCCGAGAAGGATGCGAGGCTGCTGGAAACGCTGTAGGACCTCTACTGGGGGGAACAGGCGGAGCAGGTGGCGGCCGAAATGAGAGCCGATCAGCAGAAGCCCATTCCGTTGGAAACGGTCAAAGCCAGGCTCAAACTCTAGCCAGTCGCTGGGCTCGATCCGCCACCTTCCCGGTATCTTGCCGCCCGACTGTAACTTCCGGTACTATTGGCAGATGTCCCTATCGGTAGGCTTCCCGCGCGGCCGGAGGGGCGACGCACGTAACAACCTGGTTTGGCGGGAGGTCAAATAGCCATGGCCGCGACGGTCTGGAAGGGCTTTCTCAGTTTTGGGCTGATTTCGATTCCGGTGCGCCTGTTTACGGCGGCGCGCCCCGAACGGGTCAGTTTCAACCAACTCTCGAAGAAGACGCACGCCCGCGTCAAGCAGCAGCTCATCGACTCGGCCAGCGGCGAGGTTCTCGACCGCTCCGATATCGTCAAGGGCTACGCCGTCGGCAAAGATCAGTACATTCTGGTCGACGACCAGGAAATCAAGAAGGTCCAGCCGGCCTCCGGCGACACCATGGAGATCCTCGAGTTCGTCCGGATCCAGGAAGTCGACCCGCTCTACTACGACCAGTCCTACTACATCGTTCCCGAAGAGGCCGGCAAGAAGCCTTACTATCTGCTGGTCGACACGATGGACAAATCGGGCTACGTAGCGGTGGCCAAGATCAGCATGCACCAGCGCGAGTTTACCGTAATGGTGCGGCCGCGCAGCGGCGGACTGACCCTGCACACCATGTACTACGAGAACGAGATCCGCGAAGTGCCCGAGTACGGCCGGCGCGGCGATTTCGAGGTCAAGCCGCAGGAAATCAAGCTGGCCGAGCAGCTCGTCGAAAGCCTCGCTTCGCCGTTTGAGCCCAAGAAATACCACGACACCTACCAGGCGCGGCTCCAGGAGCTGATCGCGGCCAAGCAGGAGGGCAAGGAAGCCCAACCCACCGAGGCCAAACGCCTGGCGCCGGTCATCGACTTGATGGAGGCGCTGCAAAAGAGCCTCAAGGACCGACCGGAAAAAAAAGGACCGGCACGGGCTAATGGCGCGACGCCCGCCGAGGAAGAAGCGCCGAAGACTGCCCGCAAGCGAGCCAGCCGCAAGGCAGCGCGCTAAGCTGCCGGCGCGGAGGCCTCGGAGCCAGGCCGTTTGCAGCATCTGTACGTGCGATTCAGCGGGCCGATGGACAAGGTCTCGCGGCGGCTGCCTATCCCAACCGCGGCCTATCCGGCCGCCGATTCTACCCACCCGTTCGCTAGACTAAGGTACGGTGGAAACAAACGGGCGCCCGGCACTGATCGTTTTCGCCCACGGCTCACGGGTCGAGGAAGCCAACGAGGCGGTTCGTCGCGTGACGGCGCGAGCGGCCGAGCGCTGCGGTTTCGAGTTATGGGAAGCGGCCTTCCTGGAACTCGCCGTGCCCGACCTGCCCAGCGCCGTCGGCGATCTGGCGGCCCGCGGCGCGCGGCGCATCATCGTGGCGCCCTATTTCCTGACCATGGGCATGCATCTGACCCAGGATCTTCCCCGCATTCTGCAATCGATCGCCGAGCAGCACCCGGGCCTCGAGTTCGATTGCGCGCCGCCCCTCGACGGGCATCCCGCGCTGGTGGAAATCCTCAGCGACCGCGCGCGGCAGTTTTTAAACGGATGAAGCCCTCTCCGGAGCGAACCGTACGCCTGGTCGAGTCCGTCGCGGTCAATTCCGACGTGCGCCACCTGGTTTTCGAAGTCGTCGAAGGCAGCCGGCTCGACTACTTGCCCGGTCAGCACCTCTGTCTGAGCGCTACGCTCGACGGCGAGCCTGTCGAACGCTTTTACTCGATCGCCTCGGCGCCCGGCGGCGACAATCGGTTCGAGCTGTGTGTGAACGTCGCAGCGCAGGGCGGCGCGTTTGCGACGCATCTGGCGCGGCTGGAGCCTGGCGACCGGCTCGGCTGCAAAGGGCCCGGCGGCAGCTTTCAGCTCCGCGAGCCGGTGCGAGACGCCGTTTTCGTTGCGGCGGGGACGGGCCTTGCGCCATTGCGTGCGATGTTGCGCCATCTGATCTGTGGCGAGTGCGATCGCAGCGCGGGAGCGCAACTGACCATGATCCTCGGAACGCGCCAACCGGATTGGCAGTACTACTACGAAGAATTCCGCGATCTCGCGCGGCGCGCGCCGAACTTCCGCTTTTGGCCCACCGTGAGTCAACCTTGCGGGGGCTGGCACGGGCGCACCGGCTATTCTCAGGCGCACCTTCGCGAAGCGCTTGCGGGCCGCACCAGCGGCGTCGACGTCTACCTGTGCGGCCACGCCGCGATGGTTAGCGATATTCGCCACTCGCTCGAACGGTCGGGCTTTGACATCGACTCGATCATTTACGAAAAATACGGTTAGGCTTCGGAGGCCCGCGAAAGCGGCATCGCCCCGCCGCGAGCCGAAACTCCCAAGGACGGTCCTGATGATACGTTTCCGCCTCTCTGCCCTTCTGCTGCCGGCGCTGCTGTGCACAGCAATGTCTTTGCCGGTCTACGCCCAAGAGGAGGCCGCCAAGGCCAAGGTGCAGGCGCTGCTCGAGAAAAGCGCCAAGGAGTTTCTTGACGCTATCAACGACGTGAACGAACAGCAGTGGGATTTCAAGGGCAACGGCGTCCGCCACAGCATCGGGGAAGAGGCTGAGCACGTCTGCTTCGCCGAGCAGGAGCTACAACGGGTGATCATCAGCGCCCTCAAGTCGCCCGCCGACCCCAAGCGCGCGGCGGCGCTCAAAGGGAAGGAAGAGACGGTCCGCGCGCTGATGCTCGAAGGGGAGAAGAGCCCGGAGAACTTCGAGCCCCGCGGGCGGCTCAACAGCAAGCTCGAGGTGCTGGAGTATTTTCCGCAGGCCCACAAGAAGCTGATGGCGCTGCTGGCCGGCTCGAAAGACCTCAGCACGCACATCTACAAGCATCCCAGCAAGAAATACGGCGATCTGACGGCGCTGCAGTGGTTCTACTACGTCGCCTACCACAAGGAGCGCCACGTCAAGCAGATCGAGGCCATCAAAGCCCACGCGGACTACCCGGGACGCGTGCGCACGGCCAGGCTGGAATCCTCCGCCGAAGCCGTCGCGCCGCCCGCACTCGCGGCCGAGTAACGCGCATCGCGGACCGGTAGCGGCGCGCCTGGCAGCCGCCCTGCGGAGCCGCGGCTCACCGCGCGAAGTAGCCCGGGCGCGCCCGAATCACAACTCCCGAGCGGTTCACCTCGACCGCGACCTTTCGCCAACTTCCGTCGAACTCCTGATTCTGGGGATAGTACGCGACGCTGTAGACGCTGCGCAGCTCTTTCGCCAGCTCGGGCAGCACCGGCTCCAGGTCGTGGATCGACGCCGCCGGGAACAGGCGCCCACCCGAGGCGTCCGCGAGCTGCTCCATGCGCTGGCGCGCTTTCGCCGACCAGCCCCGCCCAAACCGCTCACCCGAACGCAGAAAGATCGGGTAGATCAGCGCGTTGATCTCGCCGGCGGCCTTGACCAGCTTGTGGAAGCTGACGGTTGAGGGCATCTCCTGGTGGCTCAATTGGTTGTCGATGCCGTCGCTGATCACGATCAAAGCGTTGCGCTCGCCCGCCCGGTCGCGTAGTTCTTCGTCGTAAGCCAGCACCATGGCGTCGTAGAGCGGCGAGGCGCCGGCCACTGCCGGCAGGCGCTGGATCGTCTCGACGAGTTTGTCGCGATCGGCCGTCAGGTCGGTCACAACATGGAACATACCGCCGGCCAGCGCGTAAATCGCCAGCTTGTCGCGCGGGCCCAGCAGCGACACGAAACTCTGCGCCACCGCCCGCATCGCCTCGCGGTCGGGCCGCGTGCTGCCGCTCAAATCGAGCAGAATGCCGAGGTTGAAGGGAACATCGTCGGAACCCGCGAACGTCACCTTCTGCTCGGCGTTGTCTTCCACGACCCGAAAATCCTCCGGTTGCAAGCCGGTGACCGGCCGCCCCGCCAGGTCCGTCACCGTGACCGTCATGTTCACCATCCGCACATCGGAACGGAACAGCGGTGTGCCCGCGTCGAGCGAAAGCGGTTCGGGGGCGTCTTGCTTGGGAGGAGGCGCGGCGGACTCCGCCGTCTGCGAGCGCCGTTCGGCCCGATGCCCGCTGAGGATGTCGTCGAGCACGGCGGGAGCCTGCCAGGGCATCTTCAAGGGCCATTCGTCGGGAATCTCGAAATCCTCGAGAGTGACGTTGCCCACATCCCGGGCGCGAATTCGCAGGTCGCCGTAGACCAGGCTGCGGTCGTCCAGGTTGTCCCGCAGCCTCCAGATCTTACGGCTCGCGTCGAGTTCGACCTTGCCGCTCGAAAACTTCACTCCCCGCGGCGTTGTGACTTTGTCGGGCTTCTCGTCCGAATCGAGCCGCAGCCGCGTTGCCCGCCAGGGAAGATTGAGGCGCACGGCGCCCGTGTCGGTTTCAAGGTAGCCGCGGCGTACCATGCCCTCGACCCAAATCTCGCCGGCCTTGGTGCTGACTTCCAGGTAGAAACCCAGCGGCACCTGGACGTCGAGGTCGATCGGCTCTCCGTCCGTCGGCTCGCAGCTCACGACGATGCGATCCTGCAGCCGGGTGGTCTTGATGTCGCCCGGCCCGGCCGGACGGTGCGCGCCCAACCCTTCGACCCGCAGCCGCGGGCTGGGGTCCACCTTCACGTGCACGCTGCCCTGCGGGTTATGCACTTCGAGCGTCATGGCCGACACCGGCAAGCTCAGGCCGGCAGCCACCATCGACAAGCGGAGCAGTATCAGGAAGGAAAGCCTCATGATCCGCAGTGCTCTCATGGTAACGCTCAGGGACGGCGGCGCAAGCGGCGGATGTACGTTGAGGCGCTTTGGGAGACACGCGCGCAGGGGCTTTCGGCCGCGGTGTTGGCGGCGTTCTATGCTCAGCGATTCGCCAAGGTGGGAACGTCTTTGGCGGCGATCAGCGTTTCGTCGGCTGTGACTAATGTCAGATCGAACACGCGCGCCGTAGCGGCAAGGAAGTGGCCGGCGGGGTCGCGGTGAGGCAGGCGCAGCCTGCTGGCCTCCAACGCCACCTCCAGGTTCAACGGCGCAAGCACGAACGGCGAGTGCCTCCTGCTGTCCTCCACCCACACGTCAACGGGACTGATCAGGTCGACTCTGCCATTAGCACAGAGGATCGTCAGCTCCCACACGCTGATTGGTGAGATCCATCGTTGATTTGCATCGTCGTTGAGTGCGTCCGCGACAGTTGTTGTCAGCCGGCGGGTCTCTAGCATGCTCCACACCCAGATGTGGGTATCGAGAAGGAGCCTCATTCGCGCAATACGTCCCAATCGGATTCATCGGATGCTGGCGCGACGATGTCACCGACGACCACCCCAGTCCCGGCCATCGATCCCAGCCAGCTTTTCGCGGGCTTGGGCGGGGCAGGCGGCACGATCTCCGCGACCGGCTTGCCGAAGCGCGTCACCAGCACCGGCTGGCCCGTACGCCGCACGCGTTCGAGCACCGCCAGGCAGGTCGCTTTGAACTTCGAAATAGCGATTTCTTCCACGGTCGTGTCTCTATCCAAATCGTACCATGGTCAATGACCATGGTCTAAGTTGAGGCAAGTGGGGCAGGGCTCCGGCCTGCCCACCATCGTCCAGACCACCCCAGAAAAGCCTCGGCCCCCAGCCACCAGAACAAATCTAACTACTTATTTAACAATGATTTATTGACAGGACGCCATTAAGGTCCTACCGCCGGGTGCCCTCAATATCGAACTGAATCCGAAACAACGTCTTGCCGGCCGTCACGTAGAGCGTCTTCATGTCCGGGCCGCCAAAGGCGCAATTGGTCAGGGTGTCCTCGGGGATGGGCACGAACTCCTTGAGCTCGCCGTCGGGCGAGAATACGTGAATGCCGCAGCGCGTGTCGAGCGTCTCGCTGGTGCCGCGCAGCCGGTTCAACCCGGCCGCCACGTAGAGATTCCCCTGGGTGTCGATCGTCATCCCGTCCCCGCTGCGGCCCGGGTAGAAATTGTGGAACACCCGCATGTTGGTGACCGTGCCGTCGGGCTGCAGGTCGTAGGCGCGGATCATGCGGGCACGATTCGCGTCGGGGTGCGATTCGATCAGGTAGAGCGTCTTGTCGTCGGGCGAGATCACGATGCCGTTGGGCATCTCGATGTCGGGCTCGGCCAGGATGCGGTGCAGCGACCCGTCCGTATCGATGCGGTAGACGGCATTGACGCCGGTCTGGTCGGGATCGGGCTTCTCACGCGGGCGGTCGGTGAAATAGAGGCGGCCCTGACCGTCCCAGGTGACGTCGTTGGGCTGGTTGAGGCGTTTTCCCTCGAAGCGGTCGGCCAACACTTCGACCTTTCCGGTCGCCAAATCGGTACGGGTGATGCGCGGCTGGTTGACCTGCGGGTCGCTGCCCTCGCAGGCGATCAAGCGGCCCTGGGTGTCGAGGATCAGGCCGTTGGCGCGGTTGCTGGGCTGGCGGAAGACCGTCCGGACGCCGTCGGGCGAAAGCTTGAGGATGCGGGAGTTCTCGGTGTCGGTGAAGTAGACATTGCCGTCGGTATCGACGGTGGGGCCTTCGGTAAACGCGACGCTGGTGGCGACCTCCACCGCCCGTGTGGCTGCGGGCGCCTTCTCGACGGCAGTCGGCTGCGGAGCCGGGCCACAGCCCGCGGCCCCAATCAGCAATGCTAAGATGTTGAACCCGATCGCCTGACGCACGTCTTCCTCCTCAGCCCGCAGTAGAACCGGTGTTGAATCAAGCTCCTGGAATTGTGTGGGGAACAGCGTCGAACCCGTCGATCCTGGAGCGCGCCGTTTGCGGTGTCGTACGAAGCGGCTCCAGTATACTTCGGAGTGCCTGTCGCCGGAGCCACGGGGAAGCGAATTCCCGAAGGGCGGGAGAGGCGCCGCCGGGTGATCGAGGCCCCGAATCCAGATTTCGGTGCGGACCGGCTACCGTGATGCTGGCCGCTCTTTCAGAAGGTTCATTCTGCTATGGCAAAACAATCCTCTTCGAACACCCCTCTGGTCGCTGTCGTGATGGGCAGCGCCTCCGATTGGGACACCATGAAAGCCGCCGCCGACACGCTCGAAAAGTTCGGTGTTCCCCATGAGAGCAAGGTGATGTCCGCGCATCGGACTCCCGGGCTGACCATCGACTACACCAGCTCAGCCGAGAAACGCGGCCTGAAGGTCATCATCGCCGGAGCGGGCGGCGCGGCCCACCTGGCCGGCGTCATCGCGGCGCACACCTTGTTGCCGGTATTGGGCGTGCCGATGCCGAGCGTGATTCAGGGCATCGATTCGCTGCTGTCGACCGTGCAGATGCCGGGAGGCATCCCGGTGGGCACGCTCGCGATCGGCAAGGCCGGGGCTACTAATGCGGCGCTGCTGGCGATCGAAATCCTGGCGCTCAACGACCCCGCCCTGCGCGACAAGCTGCAACAGTTCCGCGAAAAGCAAGCCGAAAAGGTGCGCCAGGCCGAGCTGCCCTAAAGTGGCGCAGGCCTCCGGCCTGTGCAAACAGCCATGTCTGGAACCGGGAGCAGCGGGCCGCCCGCGGCGGGCTCGTGACACCGAAAGGCAGTCTCCGTTCCCAGCCACGAAGCCTGTGGCGGGGTAAGGGCCCTGCGACAGCGTAAGAGCGGTGTGCCCAGGGTGTATGAGCCTCTTGGCGGGGTCAAGCAGCCTTGCACAGGCCGGAGGCCTGCGCCACTGGGTCAACCGCGGAACTGTTGGCGAAAGCGTTCGAGCGCCGGCTCGATGCGCTGGCGGCTGTCGAAGAAGCCGGACCACAGATCGCCGGCTTTCTTGAGCCGCTCGGGCATTGTGCCGATGGTGAAGCGCGAGGGCCGCAAGGAGCGCACCAGCTCGTTGCGGGCAATCGGAGCCGAAACCGAAGCGTCGGGATTGGGCCGCACGCAGTAGGGCGAGGCCAGCGGCTTGCCGTAGGCATTCTGGGAATAGTCGATGTAGATCAACCCCGAGCCGCGCTTGCCGGTAAGCCGCTCGAGCGTCACCCGGTCGGTCAGCTCGGCGGCGATCAGTCGGGCGACGATTTCGGCGAAGGTGCGTACCTGCTCGTAAACGTAATCGCGCTCGAGCGGCAGGTACATGTGCAGGCCCGAGGCCCCTGACGTCTTGAGAAACACCTGCAGGCCGATCGAGTCCAACACTTCCAGCACCCGCCGCGCCACGTCAACGACCGTTGAATACTCGGCGCCCTCAGTCGGGTCGAGATCAAAGAAAACGTAGTCGGGCCGCTCCAGTTCGTCAAAGCGGCTCGACCAAGGGTGCTGCTCGATACAACCGAGGTTCGCCACGTAGAGCAGCCCGGAAAGATCGTTGGCCATCATGTAGCGGATATCGCGCTTGCGCTCTTCGGAGCGAATGCCGACGGTATCGACCCAGGGCGGGGTCTCATCGGCGGCCTCCTTCTGGTAGAACGACTTGCCGTGGATGCCATTGGGGAAGCGATTGAGCACCAGCGGCCGGTCTTTGAGGAACGGCAGTAGATAGTCGGCGACGCGGTAATAGTGCGCCAGCAGATGCCTTTTGGTGAGGCCCGCTTCGGGGAAATAAACCTTGTTGAGATTGCTGAGCCGTTGCGCCTTGCCGTCAAGTTCAATCAGCACATTGTCGGCGCGGCCCCCGGTCAGCTCGGTCTCGATCGCATGCCGCGTCGAGAGCACCGGGTGGCTGGCCACGGCCGCGGTCACCGTGACCGGCGGCGGGCCGGGAATCTCGCCCGCTAGGCGGCACTCGGACGCATCGATGTCGCGCCGCAGCCCCAGGTAGACGGGATGCCGCAGGTGATGTTCGCGCGTGAACTCGCGAAACCGCACGCGAGCCACCAGCTTCGGCTTGACCCAGGTGGCGGCCTCTTTCGTTTGCGGATCTTCGAGGAAAGGGCGCACCCGGGTTTCCAGCGGCTTCATCTCGGCGGCCAGATTGTCGAGGATTCGCTCGTCGAACCCGGTGCCGACGCCGCCGATATAGTGGAGCCGTTTCTCGTCGTCGTAGAGCCCCACCAGGATTGCGCCCAGATGCGAGCGGCCGCCGCGCGGCGCCGTATAGCCTCCGATGACCGCATCGACCTCGCGGTTGATCTTGAGCTTCACCCAGTTGGTCGATCGCCCCTCCGCGTAGGAGCTGTACATCTGCTTGCCGATGATGCCTTCGGCGCCGTGCTCGCGCGCCAGCTCGAAGAGATCCTCGCCCTGCGCCAGCACGTGGTCGGAATAACGCAAGGGCGGCTTGGGTTCGAGAATCCTTTTCAATAGCCGCTTGCGCTCGATCAGCGGCGCCGCGCGCAGGTCGTAGCCGTCGCAGTAGAGCACGTCGAACAGGTAAAACGTGACCGGAGCCGCCGCGATTTGCGCCGGCGAGGGCCGCGCCACGTTCATGCGCGATTGCATGCGCTCGAAGTCGGAGCGGCCCTGTTCGTCGAGCACCACGAGCTCGCCGTCAAGGAGGGCTTGCTTGGCCCGGATCGAGTTCGGCAGCGACATCAGTTCGGGATATTGGGAAGTGGCGTCGCGGCCGGCGCGCGACTCGATGCGCAGCCGCCCGCCGTCGACCCAGGCCAGCGCGCGCATGCCGTCCCACTTCAGCTCGAACAGCCAGTCCTCACGCGAAAACGGCTTCTCCAACAGAGTTGCCAGCATCGGGCGCGCCTTGGCGGGCAACCTGGCGGCAACGGCCCCCTCCAGATCCGCCGGCGAAAGGGTCTCCGTCGACTGGCCGGGCGGCAGATCCTGGCGAACCTCTTCGAGCGTGCGTCCGGTCACCGCCGATTCCGGATAGGCCTCGACATCCCAATCGGGCGTGGCGTATTCGTCGCGATGCTTGATCAGCAGCCAGTCGTTGCCCTTGGAGCCCTTTTTCGGCTTCAGACGCACCAGCACGAAGCTGCCGTGCAGTTTTTGCCCTTCCAGGCGGAACTTCAGCTCGCCGCGCTCCACCTGCTGGCCGGCAGGCAGGCCATCTTCCAGGCGATAGAGGCCGGTGTCCCAGACGATCATCGTGCCCGCGCCGTAGTTGCCTTCGGGAATGACGGCCTCAAAGTCGAGGTACTTGAGCGGATGATCCTCGGTCATCACGGCGAGGCGCTTTTCGGTGGGATCGAGCGTCGGGCCCTTGGGCACGGCCCAGCATTTGAGGGTGCCGTCGATTTCGAGCCGCAGATCGTAGTGCAGGCGGCGCGCGGCGTGCTTTTGGACCACGAAACGGCCTTCCGCCTGCGCCTGGTCTCCGCCACGCGGTTGCGTTTGCTCGCTCCCGGTGGGCTCCGGCGTTTTCTCGAATTTTCGCTTGCGCTGGTATTCCTTGAGAGCCATCGGGAGGGCGCCGCCGGCCCCGTGAACGGCCCGCAAGGCGAACCGAACCCAAGGCCCTGGGAATCCGCCTCATTGTAACCGCGAAAGCAGTGGCGTTGAGCCTCCGTGGCAGGGCGTACCGAGCGCGGTTGCCCGTTCTGCTACCCGCGTCGCGGCCTGGTGCCTATTGCCCGCCCTTTTTCCACGGGTTCTTTCCGGTTTTCTCGATGTACCGCTGACGGCCGATATTGTCGAGAAAGGGTAGAGCCGCCTGGGCAACCTCTTCGGCTCGCTCCCGGGGCACTACGACCACCCCGTCTCCGTCGGCCATCACGACGTCGCCGGGACGCACCAGCACCCCGCCAATCGTCACTGGACGATTCACCGATTCGAGCTCATTGCGTCCGGGCCGGATACCGCGCGCCAGCCTCCGGAAGTAGCAGGGAATCTTCTGATGAATGATCTCGTCGCTGTCCGCCAGGCCGCCGCTCGTCACCAGTCCGAGCATGCCGTGTTTCTGCCAGGATTGGATATTCGACGACCCGATGCTGCGCGACTCGCCATCCTCCATGGCGTCGATGACCAGGATCGAGCCGGGGAACAGTACATCCTGAAAGGCTTCCGAGGTGAGATGGCTGTACCAGCGGTCGATGGTTTCCTGGTCCATTCGCGGTTCGCGCTTGTTGGTCGGTACGTAGCGTGCCGTAACCGCGATACCGACCATGTGGTGCGTGAAGTTCTCGGTATCTTTCCACAGCGCGTGAATCTCGGGGTTAACGAGGCCGACGTCCTGAAGTCCCACGACGTCCATGCCGTCGGAAACATCCGCCACCCTCAGAAACTCATACATCGACAGGATTCTCTGGTTGTCCTCCTGGGAATACTCCTCGTAGGGGATGAACAGCTTGACCTTGTCGGGAATCCGCGTCTCCGCCTGCTGGGCGGCCTCGGCGACGAAGGGGCCGCCGAACCGGGGCTTCCCGGGGAAGACAAGCGCTGCCGCAACGAGCAGCAGACCGAGAGCAACTCTGTGGAATACGGATAGGGTTTTCATTGCACCTCCTGGGCTGTTGGTTTCGGCGCGGATGGTTTGTCGGG
Source organism: Terriglobia bacterium (assembly GCA_963824095.1). Classification (GTDB taxonomy): domain Bacteria; phylum Acidobacteriota; class Terriglobia; order Bryobacterales; family UBA6623; genus JBBDWJ01. The sequence continues at coordinate 2,074,731 of CAWGNS010000008.1, forward strand.
TAGCCACAGCCGCCGCCGTTCCTCTGGGGGGCCGACGAGCCAATCCTAGAACAAGACGTCCTGGCGCGATGCCTTGGCCGGAAGAAATTTTCCGCGTTGCTACAATAGCGGCTAAGTCGAATTATGGCCTGTTCTGGAGGCAACATGTTCCTGGCTTCACGCATTTCCGGCCGCAAACGCCACGCCTCCCCGGTGGCGATTTTCCTGGTGCTGCTGCTGTTTCTGGCCGCCGGTCCGCGCTCTCTGTCGGCCGAACCGCTCGACCGCCAGGTTGCCGAGTGGGTGCTGCTGATGGGCGGCACGGTGCGGGTGGTGGGCGTGAAGGACCGCATCCAGGACGTGACCGCACTGCCGGACACTGATTTCCAACTGGAGCTGGTGGACCTGGTCGGGACCAATATCCTGCCGCCGGATCTGGCGCGGCTGGTGGGGCTCAAGAAGCTGCGGGTGCTCAACCTGCCCGGGCCGATGTGGAATCCGCTGTCGGGAGCCCGCATCAACTACAGCCGCGATTTAAGGCGCATTTCGGGAATTTCGACCCTGGAGCAACTGACCGTCAGCTACAGCTTCCTGGACTACATCAAGTTTTACGACGAGGGCATCGAAGAAATCGCGCCGCTGACCAACCTCAAAGTCCTGAGCCTGGAGAGCACCAAGGTGCAAGGCCATTTCCTGGCGCCGTTCACCAAGCTGCAATCTCTCGATTTGATGTACGACCCCGTTGACGACGAGGCGCTGCGCCAGTTGGAAGGCATGACCGACATGCGGCGGCTGCTGTTGCGCGACACGTTGGTCACCGACGAGGGCCTGCGCTACCTCAGCCACCTCACCAAGATCGAACGGCTGGACCTGCAAGGCACGCGCATCACCGACGCCGGTGTGGCGCATCTGGCGGGCATGACGCATCTGAAACAGCTGAGCCTGCTTGGGCGCCGACATCACCGACGAAGGGCTCAAGTATCTGGCCGGCATGAAGGAGCTCGAGGAGCTCGATCTCTACCGCACGAAAGTCACCAACCTCGGTGTCGCCTCGCTCAAGAGCCTGCCCAACCTGCGCCAGGTGGACCTGCGCTATACGCGAGCCACGCAGTCGGGCGTCGAGAACCTGCAGGCCGCGCTGCCCAACTGCGATGTGGCGTTCGTGGACTTTTCGGTGCGGCCCTCGGTGCCCAAGGGCGCCGACCGCCTGCTGGCCGGCAAGAGCGATGAGGCCGTGGCCGCGTGGGTGCGGACGCTGGGCGGCACCGCGGTCGTCGATGATGGCAAGCTGCGCGAGGTCTCGCTGGCCTCGACCAACGTCACCGACGAACTGTTGCAGAACCTCGAGGGCCTCCACGATCTCCGTAAGCTCGACCTCAAGGTCACCGAGATCGGCGATCTGGGCATGGAGTATCTCTCCGGGCTGACAGGCCTCGAGGACCTCTCCTTGAGCGCCACCACGGTCTCTGACGCCGGTCTCAAGAATCTTGCCGGAATGACCGCCCTGCGCCGTCTCGAGCTCAACGACACGCTGGTCGAGGGACCCGGCCTCAAGAACCTGCAGGGCGCCACCGCGCTCGAACAATTGAGCCTGTCGAGCTCGCCGGTCGGCGATGAGGGCCTGGCGGAGTTGTCGGCGCTGACGTCGCTGCGCGATCTGTCACTGGCGTTCACCGACGTCACCGACGAGGGGCTGGCGCATTTGAAGACGCTGACCGGGTTGCAACGGCTCGACCTGGCCGGCACCGACATTCGAGACGCCGGGCTGGCCCAGCTCGCCGATCTCACCGGGCTGACGTCGCTGCTGCTCAGCTACACGCGCATCACCGAAGAAGGCCTGCCGAAACTGGCGGGCCTGACGAACCTGCGCGAGCTCGGCCTGCTGCGCACGCGGGTCACCGACAAGAGCATGGAGACGGTCGGGGGGTTCACTCAGCTCGAGGAATTGAACCTCGACTACACGGACGTGGGCGATGAAGGCCTGGCCAAGCTGGCCGCGCTGCACCATCTCGAACGGCTCAGCCTCGACAGCACCGCGGTCACGGACGCGGGCGTCAAAACGCTGTTGCAGCTTAACCAGCTCGAGAACCTGAACCTTTATCACACGTTCGTGAGCGAGAAAGGCCACGAGCAGTTGCAGGCCGCCCTGCCGCAGTGCGAGATCGTCTGGGACCCGCTATCGAGCGGTCCCACGCGCCGCCGAGCGTAGCGTCTTGGTGCCGCGCCGGCGCCTTTGGCTTGGCCCGATAGAGGGCATCCCCGTAGCGCAGGGCTCGAAGAGACCTGCGGCATTGTTGCGGTTTGCCTGGCGGCTAACTGCCCGGTCAGGAGAAAAGCGATGTTCCGGATCTTCACCAGCCTGGCTCTCTTCGCACTCGTCGCTCTCAGCGTCGCGCCGGCGCGCGCCGATCTGACCCAGGACGACGTCACCGCCTGGATCGAGTCGCTGGGCGGCAGCTACACCCGCAACGAGGCCGGCGACATCACCGCGGTCGATTTGCGAAACGCCTGGCTCACCGACGGCGACCTCGAAAAGCTGGCCTACCTGCCGAGCCTGGAAAGCATCAACCTCTCCTATACCAAGATCACCGACGTCGCTCTCGAACACCTCATCCCCCTCAAAAACGTCAAAGACCTCAACCTCTACTACGCCGAGTACGTCACCGACAACGGCATCGCGCACCTGAAGAACTGGAAAAACCTCGAGCATCTCAACGTGCGTGGAACCAAAGTCACCAGCGCCGTCTTCGAGCATGTTGCGGGCATGACGAAGCTTCAATCGCTCGATGTGGGCTTCAGCCGCGTCACCGACGACGGGTTTGAGCATCTGTCCGGGCTCGAAAAGCTCGAAAAACTGGCCTTCGGCGGCAACAAGATGAGCGGCGTGGCGCTGCCTCTGCTGAAGCTGCTGCCCGCATTGCGCGAACTGGATGTCAGCGGCGGACAACGCACCGATTCGGGCACCTGGAGCGTTTCGGTCACCGATTTCAACCTCGACAACATCCTGCAGCTCGAGCAGCTCGAAGCGCTCAACCTGGGCGAGAGCGCCATCACCGACCGCGGCGTCTCCAGGCTGGCGCAGTTGAAGCACCTGAAGGTCCTCGACCTGCGGCAGACCGCCGTCAGCAGCAAAGGCGTTGCCGCCCTGGCCGATCTGCCCGAACTGCGCCGCCTGAAACTGTGGCAGGATCAGCGCGTCGACGATTCCGCGGTACCTTCGTTTTTGAAGATGGCCAAGCTCGAAGTGCTCGAGATCCCCGAGACCGGCATCACCGGCGAAGGCCTGGCCGCGCTGCAAGGGATGAAGCAACTTAAGAGGTTGTACGTGGGGGGCTCGGCCGTGACGCAACAGCAGGTCGAGGCCTTTCGCCAGGCCCGCCCCGACTGCTTCGTCAGTTGGTGGGAAAAATTCGAAGTGCCGCCACGAATCGAAGACGACAAGGACAAGGACGAGAAGAAGCAGTAGAGACAGGCGCTCCCGGCTGTCCGGCGCGTCGAAGACGCGGTGCTCGTCTCGTCGAAGACACACCGCTCCCTTAGGCCGCCGTCACTCCCAAGGTAGTTGGCACTACCAAGCTCGTTGGACAGACACGATTGTCTGTCCCACCCGCCGTCCCATCAAACAATATCGCTGAGCCGCTTGCTGCCCGAGGGGAACTCGCCGATCCGCGCTCCCATGACCTCTTCGCCGATGGTCGTGTAGAGATCGCCGACGGTCCCGGCTTCCTTGGTGTGCATGCCGGTCTTCAGGCGGCCCACATGTCCGGCGACAATCATCGCCAGGCCGCTGTTCTTGTGGGCATTCGCCTCGGCGTGCTCGTGAACGAACAGCGCGCAGGTATGGTCGAGCAAGGTGCCGTCGCCTTCGGGAATCGACTTCAGCTTGGCCAGCAGATAGGCGAATTCCTCGACGTGCCAGCGGTTGATGTCCCGCAAAATGCGCTGCCCGTGGGGCGTTTCCACCTGCCCGTGCGTGTACTCGTGGTGCCGCTCGGCGGTGTAGCCCAGCCACGGAAACCGCGACAGCCCCTGGCACTTGGTCAGCATGTAGGAAGCGACCCGCGTTTGGCGCGAAGCCAGCGCATGCACCAAAAGGTCGCTTTGGAGCTTGGCGATGCGCGGCCAGTCTTTCAGATCGCCCCCTTCGGGCGGCCGCTCGACCACGCGCTTGTATTCGGGCGGCAGGCTGGCCACCGAACGCTCCAGGCTGCGCACCGACGACAGATATTCGTCGAGGCGATCCTGATCGGTGTGCCCCAGGCTCGTCTTGAGCGTCTTCGCCTCGCCGCTCACCGCGTCGAGGATGCTTTTCTTGCGCTCGATCCAATACTCTTCCTTGGACCCGAACAGGCGGTCGAACAGGCGGTGCGGAATCATTTCCGGCGGCAGCGGACGGTCGCGCCCGGCCCAGCTCATGTTGCGCTGCACGCTCTCGCCGAACGACTCCTGGCAAACACCAATCTGCAGCGAGCGGAAGCGCGAGTTCTTGCCGATTTGCTGCGCGATCACCTGGTCGATCGACGGGCCTCCGGCCCCGCGGCCGGTGAACGCCTCGCCCGACATCAGCCCGCTCATCGATTTGGCGTGCCCATTGCCCGGGCCGGGGATGCGCGCCGCCGGGTTATCGACGCCGCTGAGCACGTGAATATCCTTGCGATGTGCCGCCAGGGGCCGCAGGCACGGCGTCAGCTCGTAGTCGGCGCCTTCCTGGCGGGGAATCCAATACTTCTCGACGATCCCGTTGCCGTTGAACCACACGATGAAGCGCGACTCGATGGCGTCGGACCCGAAATGCGCCGCCTCGGTTGCGGCGTAGGCCGTCCCGCTGGGATTGAACATCGCATCGAAGGCCGGCAGGCCGACGCGAATCATCGCGCCGGAAAGGCCTAATGCCCCTCAGAAACGTTCGCCGTGAAAGCTCTTTTCGAAATGCCATGGCTAACTCGGGCCTCCCTCGAGAAACGGCTTCGAGGTGATCAGAGCGACAACGAGTTCGCGGAAATGGAACCCGGACTCCTGAAACTTCTTGAGCATAGCCTCGATCGCCGGCTGGTCGGCCGCGGTCTCTTCGCGGCCGAAGGTGTAGCGGAACAATTTCTTGACGATGCACTTCTGGCAGGCGCCGTCGGCGGCCAGAATACGGCCCAATTCCTTGGGCGTGGAAAAGTCGGAATTCTCGATCCCCTGCACGTGCGCGGTGGTGTCGAGCGGCAGCTTGACCTCGCTGCGCTTGCGGTGACCCTCTTCGTGCGCCTCGGGGATAAAGCTGAGCGTCAACTCCTGCCGGAACTTGCCGATCGCGTCGTAGTGCTCGAAACCCAAACCGATCGGGTCGATCAGGCGATGGCACGTGGCGCACGCCTCGCTGTTGAGGTGCATGCTCAGCCGCTCACGATTGGTCATCGGCTTGGCTTCGGTGATCACCGGCAGAGCAGTGTTGACGCCCGGCGGCGGCGGCGGCACTTCATGGCACAGAAAATCAGCGCGGACAAACAGGCCCCGCTCGGTCGGCGAGGTGTCGGACGGCTTGCTGGTCAGCGTCAGAAACGAAGCGTGCCCGAGCACTCCGGAGCGGCCCGAATCGGGCGGATAGTCCACGCGGCCGAACTCCTCGCTGGGCGCCGGCAGACCATAGAGGTTCGCCAGGTCCGTGCTCACGTAGGTGTAGTCGGCCGTGAAGAAGTCCATGAAATTCTGGTCTTCCCAGACCAGATGGTCGAACAGCCGGCGCGTCTCTTCGGTCATCGCGGCGGCCAGCTCGGTGCTGAAGCCGCGGAACAGGCGCCGGTCGCGGATCGCGCTCAGCGCCCGGTCGAACCGCAGCCACTGCGCCAGAAACTCCTCGAGCGAGCTTTTCGCGCGCGGGTCGTCCAGCATCTTGCGGGCGGTGGCTTCGACCTGCGCCACCGTGGAGAGCTCGCCCTTGTCGGCGGCGGCGAGCAATTCCTCGTCGGGCATCGTGTCCCACAGGAAGTAGGAAAGCCGGCTGGCGATTTCGTATTGCCCGTAGGGGCTGCCGGCGCCGCGCTCCACCCGGAACAGGAAGTGCGGCGACTGCAGCATGGCTTCGACCACCATCTGCGCGCCACCGAGAAAATCGCCGGTCCGCTCGGCTTCCTGGCGGAACAGCTCGACGTAAACCTGCGCTTCGCGGTCGTCGATCGGCCGCCGGAACGCCTTGAGGCCGAACTGGCGCACGAACTTGTCGGCGCAGACCGGGTCGGTCGCCGCGGCCGGCTGGCAGGGAATCAGCCCCTGATGGTCGCCGCCACGAAACGCGCTCCGCGCCAGCCGTTCGGCGGCGTCGCTATAGGCCTCGGCCTGCAGCGGCGGAACGCCCTGCGCCTCCAGTTGATTCTTGAAGCCGTGGACGAAGTCTTCCTTGGGGAAACTATCGGCGGGGCGGCTCTGGTCGCCGAGCAGGTCGCGCACCGTATTGTTGTATTGGCTGTGGGTCAGCCGCCGCACGGTCAACGGCTCGAGGCCGTGCTGGTCGTCGCGCGTGAGTCTTTTTTCCGCTTCGTCGAGCTGCTTATCCGACAGACCGGCCAGATAGTGGATCCAACCCAGCAGCACGCCTTCCTCTTTGCTGCCCGGCGCAAAGCGCTCGCCGCCGGTGTGCGGAATGCGGTTGGTCGGCTTGAGCAGCAGCAGCGATTTTTCCGGGTTCGCGCGGTCGACGAGTTTCGTCAAACCGAGCCCAAACGCGGTGACTTCCTGGGGCTTGGCGTCGTTGGGGGGAAATTGCAGACGGGTGGCGGCAGCCACGCCATTATCGTTGTGGCACAGATTGCACTGTGCGTCGTGCATCAGGGGGTAGAGCTTTTCAGCGAAGTAGGATTCGTCGGTCGCAACCGGCTTGGACTGCGCCCAAACCGCAGGCACCACCGCGAGTAGCAACGCGCAGGCTGCTACCAGCTTCGGCCGATGCCTTGCCGAGTATTTCACAACACCTCTCCCTGACACCCTCTCGTGGAAGGGATCCAAACGCGGCAGGAACGTTTCTATGGTATCACCCCAAGCCGCAGCCGACAATCCCTCTAAGTAGTAACCATTCATAGAATCAATATTTTGGGAGTAGCCTGGCCTGTGGAAAACGGGTTTATCCCTATGGCGTGGCGTGGGCCCTTTGCATTGTGGCGCGGGCCTGCGGCCGGCAGCGTCGGCGTGTTCGCCGACGTTTCGCCTTGGCCTGAGGCACTGCCTTGGTCCCCAGGTAGAGACAGGCGCTCCCGCCTGTCGAACGTCGGCACCGGCGCCAACGGTCCTCCCCCCGCATTCAGAAAACGTCGACCCGTCAGGTCGACGCTGCGGGCGTAGGCCCGCGCCACAATGCAAAGGGCCCACCAAACGCCACCGAAGGCCCGCTTAGCAGTGACGCCCACGAGGCCGATCCGGGACTCTCGCTATGCGCCAAGGCTATTGCCCTTACAGCCGTACCCAGCGCTTCGCCTTCATCTCGAAGCGGGGCAAATAACCGGGCTCGACGCCGCTCACCGTCACCCGCAGGGAAAAGGCGTCGCGCAAGGAAGCCTCCAGCCGCTTCAACAAACTCGCCGGATCGGGGCAGGCGGGCGTCGGCTCGACCTGTACGCTCAGCTCCGGCAAGGCGCGCACGGTGCTGACCTCCACCCGGTATTCGGCGACTTCCTCGCAGCGCCGCAGGATGTCCTCGACGGCGCCGGGGAAAATATTGACGCCGCGCACCACCACCATATCGTCGGTTCGGCCCAGGATGCCGCCTTCGAGCGCCAGATTGTCGCTGCCGCACTCGCAGCGCCCCGCCGGCGCGGGCTGCACGAGGTCCCCGGTGCGGTAGCGCAGCAGGGGCGAACCCGTGCGCCTCAGATTGGTCAGCACCAGCTCGCCGCTGGCCCCCGGCGCCACCGCGGCGCCGCTGGCGGGGTCGATCACCTCGGCGATATAGCTCGAGCCGATCACGTGCAGCACCCCGCGCCGGCGGGGACATTCGTAACTCACCGGGCCGACCTCGGTCATGCCGTGATGATCGACGAGGCGCGCGCCTCGCCAGAGTTTTTCGATCCGCGCGCGTGTCGCTGGAATGCCGGCCCCCGGCTCGCCGGCCACGATGATCGTCCGCACACGCGCCGCCGACAGATCCACGCCTTCTTCGGCGGCGGTCTCAGCGAGGCGGATGGCATAGGTGGGCGTGCAACACAACACCGTCGCGCCGGTATCGATCATCGTACGCACCCGCGCCCCGCTGCGCATGCCGCCGCCGGGCACGCACAGGCAACCCAGCCGCGTGGCCGCCTCGAATGCGGTCCAGAAGCCCAGAAACGGCCCGAACGAAAACGCGAAAAAGATGCGGTCGTGCCCCGCGACGCCGGCCGCGGCGTACACCTCCACCCAGCAGTCGAGCATCGCCGCCCAACTTTCGGGCGTATCGAGCCACAGCATCGGCTTGCCGGCGGTGCCGCTGGTCTGGTTGAACCGCGTGTAGCGCTCGAGCGGAAACGTCAGATTCGAGCCGTAGGGCGGGTGGGCGAGCTGATCTTCAACCAGTTCCTGCTTGAGCGTGAACGGCGCGCGCTCGAAAAACTGCTCCAGGCTCGCGACACCGCCATCCAGTCCCGCATCCCGCAGTTTCCGGGTGTAGAAAGGGTTCGCCGGCAACAGCGCGCCGAGCAGCTCCCGCAGCCGCCCGAGCTGCTGCGCTTCGAGGCGGGCGCGGTCGGGAACGCTGGGGCCGGCCATGGTCATCGATCGAGTAGTTCTGGCGGGAGCCGCTTCGATCTGATTCGCGATCGCGTCGGGGATCGGGACGCCCCGCAGCTTGCCCGTGGCTCTGTCGCGCGTCACGCAAGCCACCACCAGCGAGCCGCGCGCAACCTCACGTTGGGGCTCCTCGTTCAGCTTTCGGAAAACAAACTGATAGACGATGCTCTTGGCGCGCCGCTCGCGCACGTAGAGACAGATCTCCACGATGTCTTCGAAGTGCAACGGATAGCTGAAATCACAGTCGACGTGCACCCGCGGCCAGCCGACCGGTTCGGGCAGTCCGGTAGTGTGAATCGAAAAACCCAGCGACCGGAAAAAGGCGTGCTCGGCCGCTTCCATGTATCGCAGGAAGGCCGTGAAATGCACGATCCCGGCCATGTCGGTATCGGAGAACTCGACCTGGCGGGTCAGTTGGAACTGGTAGGCCACAGCGTGGATTCGCTTTCCAGGGGTCTGCCGTGCGGCAGCGGTTCGGGCACCTTCGCAAACTCCGCCACGGCGTCGAACAGCGGCTTGAAGTCGCGAAACACGTTGCCCATCAGGCACTCGGTGATGTCGCCTTTGAAATCGGGGTAGGCGCCCAGAAATTTGCGGAAGCTGAAGGTGTGATCGTAAAAGCTGTAGACCAGCCGCCGCATCGACTCGATGCCATAGCAAAGCTGCGTCCCGTAGTTCATGAAGCGCGCCGCCGAGAAATCGTGATCGCGTAGGGCGGCGTCGACGGCTTCGGCCGCCATCTCTCCGCTGCGCAACGCCAGAAATACGCCGGAGGAAAACACCGGATCGAGAAACGCGAATGCGTCGCCGGCCAGCAGCAGTCCGTCGGTCGCGCAGTAGCGCGAGCGGTAGGAATACTCGCCGGTTACGCGGTAGGGCCCGAACTGTTGTCCCACGGCGAGGTGCTGCTCGATCCAGCCGTTGTTTTTGACCTCGCGGTGAAAAATCTCGGCCAGATCGCGCGTATCCCGGTAGAGATAGTCTGCCTCAGCGACGACGCCGACGCTGACCACATCGTCGGCCAGCGGGATGTACCAGAACCAACCCTTCTCGGGCACATAAGCGACCGTCGTGGCGCCTTCGTCGACGCCCGAGTCGCGCTGCGCGCCTTTGTAGTAAGTCCACACCGCGATCTTGTTCAGTTGCGGATCGCGCACCTTCCAACCGTTGCGCGTTACCGAGAACGCGTCGCGGCCGGTGGCGTCGATGGTCATCGGAGCGCGGAACTCAAAAGTCTCGCCGTCCTTGCCGGCGGCCCGCACTCCGCTCACGGCGCCCTTCTCGCGCAGCAGCTCGCGGACGGTGGTTTCTTCCCGCACCTCGGCGCCCTTTTCGCGCGCGTTGTCGAGCAGCATCTGGTCGAACTCGCTGCGCAACACCTGCCAGGTCACGGCCGCCTCGCTATCGAAGTGCTCGAAGAAATAGAACGGCACCGAGCGCCGCCCGCTGGCGCTGACAAACTGCACACTGTATTTTTTCGGGAAGTGCGAGGCCTTCAGCTTGTCGATCATGCCGAGGCGCTCTAACGGGAAGTAGGTGTAGGGGATGAGCGATTCGCCAATGTGATAGCGCGGAAATTTCTCGCGTTCGAGCAGCAGCACGCGGCGGCCCTTGTCGGCGAGCAGGGCGGCGGTTGTGGAGCCAGCCGGGCCGCCGCCCATCACGATCGCGTCGAACTCGTTAGCCAAGATTTCCCTCCCCGTTCGCCGGGCCGTTCCAAACCGGTAAGATCTCCACCACCCGCGCCAGCACGTTGCGCGACGGGTCCGAAAGCACGTTGCAGCGCCCGTAGAGCACGCGCGGTTCGGCGAGGTCGAGCGCTTCGCACATCAACGCATCGGCGGTGACGCGCAGATAGGCCGCCGGGTGGCTCTCGTGCGCCACGCACTGCGTGCGAAGAATCGTTCCCAACGGCTGTTTTTCTTCCAAGACCAGCCGCCGGGCCTCCTCGGGAAGATAGTCCAGATAGATCTTGATTCCTCCGAACTCGACCGCGGTCGAGCCGTTGGGTAGCACCAGAAGCACCTGCCGCGAGAACACTTCGCCGCGCTGGGTGTGCTTGAGCACCCGCAAATGAACCGTCTGGCCGTAGGCGGCCTCGAGCGTCGGCGTCATATCGCTGTTGTGCACCAGCAGCCGGCGGTAGGGCTCAGGCACGTCCTGCCCATCCACCAGGTTCACCGCGGGCAGCGGCAACCCGCTTTCCTCGTAGAACTCGGTCAACGGCTGCAGAACTTTCCAATCGGTAATCACTTGCATGACAAAGCCGACGGATCGACAGTGCTTTACGCGTAGCGCGCGTCGCGATGTTGGGGGAGGAAAAACTCATAGAGCAGCTTGTCCACCTGCAACAAGCCGCTCCGTTTCAGCCGCACGTTGTCCGTATCGGATTCCAGAAAACCGCGCTCCCGCAGCGTATTCACCGACCCGGCGAAGCGCTGCTGGATATCGACCCCGAACTTGTTCTGGAAATACTCGCGGTGCACGTGCCCCAGTTTCATTTGCAGGATCAGCTCGCGGATCATGCGCTCTTCGCGCGTCGGCGTCAGCGCCCGGTAGATCGGCAGCTTACCCTCGTGCAGCCTGGCGATGTAGGGCTCGAACTCGTGCTCATTCTGGAAGTGCGTGCCGCCGACGTGCGAGAACGAGGCCACCCCGAGGCCGATCATGTCCGCGCCCGTCCACAGAAAATCCCGATAGAGAAAATGCGTTCGCGACGGGTCTTTCACCGCCGTGTACGCGCTCGTCACCGCGTAGCCGGCCCGCTCCATCTCCGCGAACGCGTAGTCGACCCATTCGCGCTTGGTGTGCCAGTTGGCAACCGGCGCGATCTCTCTGCCCTGCGCCTTCATGTCCTTGAAGATCGTCGTGTTGTAGGGGACCTCCATCTGATAGATGGTGACGCTATCGGGCGCCAGCGCGATCGTCTTGCGCACGCATTCGCGCCAGTTTTCGGTCGTTTCCCCGACCATGCCCGCGATCAGGTCGACGTTGATTTGCGGAAAGCCGATCTTGCGCGCGAAATCGTAAGCCTTGTCGATGTCTTTGGCGCCGTGCGCCCGCCCGTTGATCTCCAGGATCTCCTGATCGAAGTTCTCGACGCCCAGGCTCAGCCGCGTCACGCCGAGTTGCCGGATCACGTTCAGCTTGCTCTCGGTGAGCGTGCCCGGCTCGCATTCGAAGGTGATCTCCTCGGCCGCGTCCCAGGGCAGCAGCTTCGTCATCGCCTCCACCAGCCGCGTCAGTTGCCTGGAGGAGATGTAGGAAGGCGTGCCGCCGCCGAAATAGACGAACTTGGGCTTGCGGCCGCTGATGAAGGCTTTCTGGCTGTAGAGGGTCAGCTCCTGGATGGCGGCGTCGAGATAGCGCTCGACCTCCGAGGAATCCTTGCCGGTATAGACCTTGAAGTAGCAGAAATGGCAGCGCTTGCGGCAGAACGGAATGTGCAGGTAGACACCCAGCGCTGTCCCCGGAGCCGCCGGCTGGTCCAGCGCCGCGTGCGCCTCGCCGACTCGCTCGGGGGTCCACAACGAATACGGCGGGTAGTTCGAGACGAAGTAGTTGCCCCCCGTAGTCTCATCCCGCCCGTTCTGCCCCGCTTCGTTCGGCCGTTCGCTCACTGGGAATCCTTTCCTAGCGTCGTTCGCGGTCTAACCCCTGCCTGGCGGACTCGCTTTTTCGCGGTCGGTGTCCTGGCCCCTATGGTATCAACTCGAAGAGATGCGATCGTTGTGCGATTGGTTACCCTCGACAATCCTCCTCCGCCGCCGCCACCATCGGCCGGATCGCGTATCCTAGATGGGGTCGCGGCAAAGCCACGGGCACAGCGCCGAAGATGGCGTCCCGTCGGGTGTTCCTGAACAATAGAGGACGTCCCGTTTTCCCGGACTCTGCCCGCCCGTATTGCGCCGCCAAGATACCGGACCTCAGGAGGATGAGGCATATGGTCCGCAAGCTCCGTAGTTGTGCCATCGCTGTGCTCGTCGCGGCCGCTTGGTCGGCGTCGGCCGCCGGCCCGGTTCAAGCCGAGCCGAATCACCTGACCGCCGACGAGCAGGCCCACGGCTGGAAGTTGCTGTTCGACGGAAAAACCACCACCGGCTGGCGGGGCATGAAGAATACGCCCTTTCCCTCGCAAACCTGGGTGATCGAAGACGGCGCCATCCGCACCACGCCGGACGCCTCGGGCGGCGACCTGATCACCGACAAGGTCTTTGACAACTTCGAGCTCGAGGTCGAATGGAAGATCTCGCCCGGAGGCAACAGCGGCATCAAATACCTGGTCGAGGAGGAATGGCTGAGTCCCCACTTCCGGCCTGATCTATCGGCCAAAGAGAAGCACCAGCAATGGCTCGCGGCGGTTGGCTATGAATACCAGATCTACGACGACGCCAAGATGAAGCACCACCCGGATTGGGAAAAAACGAGCACGGGAGCGCTCTACCTGCTCTACGCCCCGCAGGACCGTCACCTCAACCCGCCCGGCCAGTGGAATGTCTCCCGTATCGTCGTGCGCGGCAACCACGTGGAGCACTGGCTCAACGGCGGCAAGCTGCTCGAATGCGAGCTGGGTTCTGCCGAGTTGCTGGCGCTCGTCGAAAAAACCAAGTTCCACAAGATACCTGGCTACGGCATCAAGGGCCCCGGCCACATCGTGCTGCAACACCACGGCTCGCCGGTGTGGTTCCGAAACATCAAGATCCACGAGTTGCCTTCGGATTAGCACGGCTGCGGCCCGCTGCCGACGGTGATTACGGGGAGGACCGCCGGCCGCACCGGCCCTCGCCGCGTAGCGGCGGGAGCGGGCGAAGCGAGGACGGCAGGGCCGGGACGCGATCGGATTCCGAGGATGTCCAACCAAACCGGGGCCGCCGATCGGCCTGCGGCTGTCTTATCCCCTCTGTTCAGAAATGGAGAAAGCAAAAGATATGTCGAAAGACTACCTACACGGCCTGTTCGGCCTCGACGGCCAGGTTGCCGTCGTCATCGGCGGCACTGGAGTGCTGGGAGGAGCGCTCTGTGAAGGCCTGGCGCAAGCCGGCGCGCTGGTCGTGGTGGCGGGCCGTTCGCAGGAGCGCGGCGAAGAGCGCGTACGCCAGGTACAGGCGCTTGGTGGCAAGGCCGCTTTCCACACCGTGGACGTCGGTTCGCGCGAGTCTCTACGGCAGCTCCGCGACAGCGTGGTCCAACAGCATGGCCGTGTCGACATCCTGATCAACTGCGCCGGAGTCAACTCCGCCACGCCATTCGAGAAAATCGACGAGGCCGACTGGCAGCGCGTGCTCGACACCAACCTCAAAGCAACCTTCGAGGCCTGCCAGCTCTTCGCGCCGCAGATGGCTTCCCAAACCGAGGGCGGCTCGATCCTCAACATCGGCAGCGTCACCTCGCACCTGCCGCTGTCGCGTGTGTTCGCCTACTCGGCCTCCAAGGCCGCCGTGCTCAACCTGACCAAAAACATTGCCCGCGAGTATGCCACCAAGGGAGTGCGCGTGAACGCCCTCTGCCCGGGCTTCTTTCCCGCCGAGCAAAACCGCCGCATCCTCGACAAAGACCGCGTCGACAACATCATGCGCCAGACGCCCATGGCCCGCTTCGGCGAGCCGCCCGAGCTGGTCGGCGCTACCCTGCTGCTGCTCTCCAGAAAAGCCGGATCGTTCATCACCGGCGCCGAGATCTACGTCGACGGCGGCTTCACCGGTATGCGCTTCTAGGCACGAACCGGGATGCGATGAACGGTTGGCGAAAATCGCGCCTTCTCACCGCCGCATTGCGCAGGCGGCCACCACCGTCAATTCAAGTAATACGTGCGGTACAGCGTATCCCGCTGCTTGGGGACAAACCCGGCGTCCCGGATCATCCGCCGCAAGTCTTCCTCGCTGGCCTGATGCTGGGCGCCGGCCTGGCGCACGACGTTTTCCTCGAGCATCACGCTGCCGACGTCGTTGCCGCCGAAGCGTAGCCCAAGCTGGCAAACCTTCAGCCCCTGGGTCACCCACGAGGTCTGTATGTTGACGAAGTTGTCGAGGTAGATCCGCGAGATCGCCAGCGTTTTGAGGAACTCCACCGCCGTGGCGTCCTGCGGCACCTTCTTGCCGAGCGGCGTGTGCTCGGGCTGAAACGGCCACGGAATGAACGCCGTGAAACCGCCGGTTTCATCCTGCAGCCGCCGCAGCGTCTCCAGATGACTGACGCGGTGCTCGATGGTCTCGCCGCAGCCGAACATCATCGTCGCCGTCGTGCGCATGCCGAGCTGGTGGCAGGTGCGATGCACCTCGACCCACTCCTCGGTCGTGCACTTCAGCCGCGCAATGCGTCGCCGTACCTCATCGTCGAGTATCTCCGCGCCGGCGCCGGGAATCGAGTCGAGCCCGGCGTCACGCATGCGCGCGATCGTGTCGCGGATCGTCAGTCCGCTGACCTCGGCGATCGTTAAAACTTCCGGAGCCGAAAGACAATGCAGATGGATCGGAAAACGGCTCTTGATCGAGCGGAACAGGTCCTCGAAGTACTCGATCTTGAGATCGGGATTGACGCCGCCCTGCATCAGCACGCCGGTGCCGCCCAGGTCGATCGTCTCCTGGATCTTCTGGAAAATCACTTCCTTCGGCAGCACGTAGCCTTCGGCGTGCCCCATCGGCCGGTAGAACGCGCAGAAGCTGCAGTACTCGGTGCAGAGGTTGGTGTGGTTGATGTTGCGGTCGATGATATAGCTGGCGACGCCTTCGGGGTGAAATTTGCGCCGCACTGCGTCGGCGTCCATCCCGATGCCGATCAGGTCGTCGCTGACAAACGCGTCGAGCGCCTGCTGCCGGGTCATTTGCCTCACGAGGTTAATCCTGTTGAGCGATCGCGGGTTCGCGCTCGAGATAGCGCAGGTCGCGAGGCCGCTCCGCCAAACCGAGCTCGTAGGCCTGCCGCAGAAACAGTTCCAAGCTCTGGCGCTCGCGTTCGCCCAGGTCGTAGCTGATGTGGTGCGTCACGTAGCGGCGCACCAGATCCGCGGGCAGCCCGCGCTGCTGGCTCTCGAATTCGACGATCTCTTCGATGTGCTGCCGGCCATACTCGGCCGAGGCGTCAAACAACTCCGTCAAGCCCGGCTCGGCCACCAGCTTCTTCGCCGCCCAGACCGCGAAAACCATCGGCAGTCCGGTCATCTCGACCCAAGCCGCGCCCAGGTCGTAGATGTGCAGCGGCTGGCCGCGCCATTCGCGCCGTTCGGGGTCGATGTGCAGCGCCGGGTCGCCGATGATCAACGCCGCATCGGCCAGGTCGAGCATATCGTCGAGCTTGGCGGGATAGGGCCGCACGCGCGGCCGCAGCCCGAATTGCCGCGCCAGCAGAATCTGCGCCAGGATCACCGAGGTGCGCGATCCCTCATCGGCGGCGAACGAGGAAATCTCCTCCATCGGCTTTTTGGAAACCAGCAGAATACTGCGCACCGGCCCCTGGCAGGCGATGGCGTGACCCGGAATTACGACCAGGTCATGCTGCCGCGCCAACGCCACCACCGGCACCAGGCCGATGTCGGCGTCGCTCGAGCGCACCGCGTCGGCGCATTCGGCAGGCAACGTGAAACGAAGGTCGAACACGTCCTGCTGCTCGCCGCGCAGGAATCCCCATACCAGGGGAACCGTGTTCAGGTAGCGAACCGCGCAGACGTGAAGTTTTTTCGACATAGGGCGCACCTTGATTTTAGCAAAGCGATCGGGGCTTTCGGTCGGGCCGACGGACTGCGGCGCGGCGCGAGTGTCGCTTGTGGAGCCAAAAACTTTATGAACGCAGGCCGCGATTTCGGACGTGTCGCGCCGCAAGTTGCGGCTCCGGGTCTGGCCACAGCCAGGAATCCCGCAGACTTCCCACATGCGAACGGTCGCGCCCACGGCGTTGTTCACACCCGGGGCGTTGTATCGGAAACTCAAGCGCTTAGCTCCGTCTGTTGCCTCTTCCGGGAGCCCCATTTCGACGCGCCTCGCCGCGTTGCCGCCACCGCGGCCCGCAACAAACCTCTTGACAGCGCCTATCGCACGCCTGTTAGATTCGAAGTGCCGGATGACTCCCGCACTTGCCGGCCAGCAAGCGAAGCTTTACTGGTTGGCTCTCCACTTGGTTCCCGGCCTCGGAACTCGCAACGCGCTCAAGCTGATTCGTCACTTCGGCGATCCGCAGCGGATTTTTCACGCGTCGTTGAGCGAGATCCGGGCTTGCGGCGAGTTGCCATTGGCGGTGGCGGAGTCCATCCATTCCGGAATCACGTTCGAGGACGCTAGCGCGGAAGCCGATAAGGCCAAGGCCATCCAAGCCGAGATCATTCCGTTCTCCGATTCGCGCTATCCCCAGCGGCTGAAGGAAATTTTTGACCCGCCGATACTGCTCTATGCACGCGGACACACCGAGTTGCTCGCCTCGCACCATGTCGCTGTGGTGGGCACCCGCCGGCCAACGCCTTACGGCCGGGCGGTGTCCCAACGCTTGAGCCGGGAGTTGGCGCAGGCTGGATTGACGATCGTGAGCGGAATGGCTCGTGGAGTCGACACCTGCGCGCATCACGGCGCGCTGGAAGCAGGAGGATCGACCGTCGCGGTTTTAGGCAACGGAGTGGATGTGACCTATCCCCGCGAGAATCGCAAGCTGATGGACCAGATTGCCCAACGCGGCCTGATCGTCTCGGAGTTTTGCCTGAGCAGTACCGCTTTTCCGCAGAACTTCCCGATACGCAATCGTATTATCAGCGGCATGTCCTACGCCGTACTCGTCGTCGAAGGCGCGCAGTATAGCGGCTCGCTGATCACCGCCCGCCTGGCGCTGGAACAGGGCCGTGAGGTGATGGCCGTGCCGGGCAACATCACCTCCAAACCGAGCTGGGCTCCGAATCTGCTGATAAAAGACGGTGCTAAGCTGATCCAGGAAGCTTCCGACATCGTAGAGGAATTGCCTCTGGCCGTGCGGCAGGAGTTGGCGCACGCCGCCGAACGAACGCAGCCGCTTGCGAATGTTGAAACTTTATCGTCGCAGCAGACATCTCTGTGGCAAGAGCCGTCCTCCGCGCTGGGGAAGAAATTGTTAGCGTTGTTGCAGGTCGATATCTCGCAACATGTTGACGAGATCATCCGGCACTGCCAACCAGCGTCGCCCGCGCAAGTCCTGTCCGTGTTGAGCGAGTTGGAGTTGTTTGGCCTGGTCAAGCAACTTCCGGGGAAACACTTTGTCCGTGTCTGGACGTCTTAGCTGTTGCAGAGCAGCGGAACTGAAACTTCTCTAAGGGAGAGAGCGAACCTTCTATGCCCAAAGCATCCCAAGAACGGGCGCTGGTGATCGTCGAGTCGCCAACCAAGGCGAGGACGATCGGCCGTTTCCTCGGGAAGGACTTTGTCGTGAAGGCCTCCAATGGTCACATCCGCGATCTTCCCAACAGCGCCTCGGAAATCCCCCAGAAATTGCGCAAAGAGGCCTGGGCGCGTCTCGGCGTCAACGTGGAGAAAGACTTCGAGCCGCTCTACGTCATCTCGCCGGAGAAGAAGGATAACGTCAAAGACCTCAAGGCGGCCCTCAAAGAAGTCGACCGCCTCTACTTCGCGACAGACGAAGACCGCGAAGGCGAATCGATCAGTTGGCATCTGCTGCAGGCGCTGGAGCCGAAAGTGCCCATCAGCCGCCTGGTGTTCCACGAGATCACCAAGGATGCGATCGATCATTCGTTGAAGTCCGCCCGCGAGATCGACGTGAATCTCGTCAGCGCCCAGGAAACCCGCCGCATCGTCGACCGCCTGTTCGGTTACGAAGTCAGCCCGCTGCTGTGGAAGAAGATGCTTCCCAAGCTCAGCGCCGGGCGCGTGCAGAGCGTTGCGGTGCGGCTGCTGGTTGAGCGCGAGCGCGAACGCATCCGCTTCCACAAGGCCGGCTATTGGGGCCTCAAAGCCTCGTTCGCCAAGAACGAAGACGGCAAGGAAAGCACGCCGTTTGAAGCCGAGCTCACCCACGTGGGCGACAACCGCGTGGCGATCGGCAAGGACTTCGACGCCAACACCGGCAAGCTCAAGGCCAAGGATGGCATCGTCGCGCTCGACGCGGCGACCGCAAAGGGCCTCGAGAAGGACGTCCGCGAAGGAAAGGCGGCGGTTCATTCGGTCGACGAAACGCCCTACAGCACCGCGCCGGCCGCGCCGTTCGTCACCAGCACGCTGCAGCAGGAAGCCAACCGCCAGTTGCGCTTCTCGGCGCGCCACACCATGGGCCTGGCCCAGCAGCTTTACGAAAACGGTTTCATCACCTACATGCGCACCGACTCCACCACGCTGTCGGAGGAGGCTCTGGGCGCCGCGCGCAAGCTGATCGCCCAGGAGTTCGGCAAACAATATCTGCCCGACGAGCCGCGGCAGTATAAAACCAAAGTGCGCAACGCGCAAGAGGCGCACGAAGCGATCCGCCCGGCCGGCGACACCTTCAAGCCGGTCTCCGCGGTTCAGGAGCAGCTCGGGTCCGAAGCCGCCAAGCTCTACGAAATGATCTGGAAGCGCGCCGTCGCCAGCCAGATGCCTAACGCCACCGGCTCGAACATCGTGGTCGCCATCCAGAGCGGCGCTGCACGCTTCCGGGCCACCGGCAAGACGGTCGACTTCCCCGGCTACTTGCGGGCGCACGTTCACGGTAGCGCCGATCCCGACGCCGAGCTGGCCGGCCGCGAAAAGCTGCTGCCCAAGCTGGCTCAGGGCGAGGCGGTGCTCACCAAAACCTGCGAGGCTCTCGAGCGCAATACGCAACCGCCCGCACGCTACACCGAAGGCAGCCTGATCAAGGAACTCGAGCGCCTCGGCATCGGCCGCCCCAGCACCTGGGCGACCATCGTCGATCTGGTTCTGTCGCGCTCCTACGCCTTCAAGAAGGGCACTACGCTGGTTCCCACCTTCATCGCAATGGCCGTGGCAGGCTTGCTCGAACGTCACTTCACCCAGCTGCTCGACTATGAATTCACTGCCCGTCTCGAGGACGACCTCGACGCCATTTCCCGCGGCGAGGCCGACCGCCTCAGCTACCTGCGCGGGTTCTACTTCGGCAACGGACACCGCGGCCTGCGCGACCTCGTTAAGGAAGGCGAAACTTCCATCGACCCCCGCGAGGTTTGCGGCCTGCCGATCGGCGAAGGCAAAGACGGCGAGTTGGTTGAGGTCCGCATCGGGCGCTACGGCCCGTTCCTGACCAACGGAACGCTGCGCGCCAGCGTTCCCGACATGCAGGCTCCCGACGAGCTGACCGTCGAGGCGGCGATCGAACTGTTGGAAGCCGCGCAGGTGAAGCCCGAAGCGCTCGGTCACGATCCCGAAACCGGCCAGCCCGTCTACCTCAAGACCGGCCGCTACGGTCCCTATGTCCAACTCGGCGACGCCACCAACGGCGACAAGCCCAAGATGGCGTCCCTGCTGCGCGACATGGAAACCAAGCAGGTGGACCTGGAACTGGCGCTCAAGCTGCTGGCGCTGCCGCGCACGCTAGGCGAGCATCCCGACGACAGCGCCGCTGTCATCGCCACCAACGGTCGCTTCGGTCCCTACGTGAAGTGGGGGACCGAAATCCGGTCTATCCCCTCCGACGGTTCACCGCTGGAGATTACCCTGGAACAGGCCGTCGAGTTGCTCAAGCAACCCAAGGGACGCCGCCGCCAGGTGAAGGCCGAAAAGCTCAAGGAACTCGGCCAGCACCCCGTCAGCGATCTGCCCATCGTCATTCTCTCGGGCCGCTACGGCCCCTATGTCACCGACGGCAAACTGAACGCCTCACTGCCTCGCGGCATGATGCCCGACGCCGTCACCATGGACGACGCCGTCAACATGCTCGAAGCCCGCGCCGCACGGGTCGCCGAGGATCCCAACGGCAGCGGCGGCAAGCGCCGTGTCGCCAAAAAGGCCCGCAAGAAAGCCCCGAAGAAGACCAAGCCAAAAGCGGAAGCAACCGAAAAAGCCTGAGGCGAGCGTCCGAGCGGCCCTGCCGGAACACAATCATGCACGGGCCGACGTGGGGGTGGTGCGGGCCTCCGGCCGGCCGCGTCCGCCTGCGGCGGACATTCCTGATCCTCTATCGGCCACCAAGCGAACTTCGACGATCAGGCCGATGCTGGGGGCCGCCAATTGGCCGCCATCGCAAGGCGGGCGGTCACGCTCGGCCGCGAACCACCACCAGCCCGTCGCCCTTGCGCCGGATCCAGAACGAAACCACCAACCCGAACTGCAATTGCACCGCCAAAACCCCCAGTACCACCAGATTCCGCTGCAGGGTGAACTGCTCGTGGCCTTCGCGGTAGGCCTGCTCGAACCGAGCCAGCGTCGCGCGATCCCCCAGCATGCCCAGGTTCGCCTTAGTGAGCACCTGGCCGCTCCGGATCTCACCCGCCCGCACGCGGCTAAGCTGGCGCGCGCGAAAGTCGTATACGTTGCGCGCGATCTCGAGCAGCGTTTCCATCCCCCGCCGATGCCCCAGCAGCGGCTTGCGCAGACGCGCCGCCGGCAGAAAGGCGTTGGCCGACATGGTCAGCCGGATATAGTTCACCATGGCGGGCAGATTGGTCTCCAGTTCCCGCACGCCCTGGCTCTCGACGGCGCTGAAGACAAAATTGTGGTCCTGCGGATCCAGGAAGCGGCGCGGAATATTGCGGGCCTGTTCGAGGACAAACCCCACCGTGCCCAGATCCTGGAGCCCGAAGCCCTCCACTGAGCCTACAAACCGCGCCTCCAGGTCCCGAATCTCGGTCTGCCGCTGGCGCCAGGCATGAATCAGCGCGCGATCGGGTTCATCGTTAGTCGCCGGCCGGACCTCGGCGAGCGCGGCAGGCGTTCCCGCCCAGACCACAACGGCCAGACACATCGTCCGAATCCAGATCCACGCCAGACGCATATCTAAAGGACGCACCGGAGCGCCGTCCGGGACGAACCAAACCCAAAAATCCAATCGGCGACCCGGCCAAGCCCCGGAGCCACGGTTCACGCCAGGGAGCAAGGTGCGCCAAAAAGTGGGCAGGGCTCCCGCCTGCCCAAGCGTGCCCCAAACCCCAAAGCCCCACGGGCGCCCAGCGCCCGCCTACAAGGGAATATTGCCGTGCTTCTTGCGCGGACTCTGGTCCGTCTTGTTCTCCAGCATCGCCAGCCCCCGAATCAGCTTGGGACGCGTGAAGCGCGGCTGAATCACCTCGTCCACCCACCCCTTCTCGGCCGCCGTATAGGGGTTGGCGAAGCGCTCGCGGAACTCCTCGATCTTCTGCTGCCGGAACTGCTCGGCGTCCGCGCCGGCTGCTGCTAACTCCCGCCGATACAATATATTAACGGCCCCCTCGGGCCCCATGACGGCGATCTCGGCGGTCGGGTAGGCAAAGTTGAGGTCGGTTCGCACGTGCTTGGACCCCATCACGCAATAAGCGCCCCCGTAGGCCTTGCGCGTGATCACGGTGACTTTCGGAACCGTGGCCTCGGCGTACGCGTAAAGCAGTTTGGCGCCGTGCCGGATGATCCCGCCGTATTCCTGCTCGGTGCCCGGCAGAAACCCCGGCACATCCTCGAAAGTGACGATCGGGATGCTGAACGCATCGCAAAAGCGTACGAAACGAGCGCCCTTGGTCGAGCTGTTGATATCGAGACAGCCCGCCAGCACTTCGGGCTGGTTCGCCACGATGCCTACCGGGCGGCCGTCGAGCCGCGCAAACCCGACCACCATGTTCCCCGCGAAGCGCTCCTGCACCTCGAAGAAATTTCCGTCGTCGACCACCAGCCGGATGATCTCCTTGATGTCGTAGGGCAGATTCGACTCGGCCGGCACGATCGAATCGAGCCGCTCTTCCACCCGATCGGCAGGATCGCCGGAAGGCTTGCGGGGCGGGTCGTCGACGTTGTTCGAAGGCAGAAACCCCAGCAGCTCGCGGATCATCTGCAGGCACTCGGTGTCGTCGTGGGCAATGAAGTGCGCCACCCCGCTGACCTCGTTGTGTGTTCGCGCCCCGCCCAGCTCTTCCTTGGTGACCTGTTCGTGCGTCACCGTGCGGATCACGTCGGGCCCGGTGACGAACATATAGCTCGACTGGTCGACCATGAACACGAAATCGGTGATCGCCGGCGAATAGACCGCGCCACCGGCGCAGGGCCCCATGATGGCCGAAATCTGCGGAACCACCCCGCTCATCAGTGTGTTGCGCAGAAAGATGTCGGCATAGCCGGCCAGCGAGGCGACGCCTTCCTGGATGCGCGCGCCCCCCGAATCGTTGAGCCCGATGATCGGGGCGCCGGTCTTGGCCGCCAGGTCCATCACCTTGCACACCTTGGCCGCGTTGGCCAGCGAGAGCGAGCCGCCAAATACGGTGAAATCGTGGGAAAACACGTACACTGGCCGGCCGTCAATGCGCCCGTAGCCGGTCACAAATCCATCGCCGGGTATGGTCTTCGACTCCATGCCGAAGTCGTGACATGAATGGGTGACCATGCGGTCGAGCTCTTCGAAGCTGCCCTCGTCGAGCAACAGCTCGACGCGCTCGCGCGCCGATAGCTTGCCGGCCTGGTGCTGCCGCCGGGTGCGCTCTTCGCCACCGCCGGCCAAGGCAGCGGCATTGCGGCGCTCGAGTTCCGCCAACTTCTCTTCAGGTTTCATGGGACTGGTTCTGCAGGCCGCCCAACGGCGGAGAAAGCATCGAAATCCAACTCAGAGCCGCGGGTGTCAGCCCGCGCTACACCGTAAGGAATTGCCGCCGCTGGAGTCCGGCCTCGAGGCCCGGGTCATTACTGCGCGCCACCTGCCCGCGGCTCCAGAAAAATCGTCAGCGAGCGGCCGACTCGCGCACCGGCTCCACGCCCTTGAGCCGCGCCATCTTGCCCGCGGCCCGGCGCGCCAACTCGCCCACCACAGCCTCGTGGACCGCTTCCACCGACCCGCCGCCGTCGATCCGGACCAGGCGCGGCTCCGCAATCGCATTGAACGCTTCCCGCACCCGCGTCAGGGTTTCGATTTTCTCAAAGGCGTTCGGCTGCTCCTTGCGCGACTCCGAGATCCTACGGATGCCCTCGGCCGGGTCCACGTCCAACAGGAAGATGACTTCGGGAGTCGGGGCGATCTGCTCCATCCGCGCCTTGAGCGCCGTAATGTCGCCGCCGCGCGAGCCCTGGTAGGCGATCGTCGAATAGAAATAGCGGTCGAGAATCACCACCGCGCCGGCGTCCAGGTTGGGTTGAATCAGCGTCCGGACATGATCGATCCGGTCGTTGACAAAGGCCTCCAGCTCCTCCTCGAGCGACAGCCGCCCGGTGGCTGCCGATTCGCGAATCTTGCGGCCCCACGGCCCGTCGGTCGGCTCTTTCGACGCGATCACGCGCTCACCCAACCGCTCGAGAGCCTGGGTCAGCAGCCGCACCTGGGTGGTCTTGCCCGCGCCGTCGATCCCCTCCACGGCAATCAACAGCCCGCCGCCGGATCTATCGAATCGGTCCATATCTGGGTGAGTATCGCAGACCCCGCGCCGGGGATGCACTACGGCCCCGCAGAACCAGTGGGGCAGGGCTCCGGCCTGCCCAAATCAGCCAGGCCCGGTACACCGCCGACCACCCTGCCCACGGGGTAGCCGCAGAGCAGGGCTCGAAGAGGCCTGCGGCATTGCTCATTACGGGCAGGCAAGAGGCCAGGAACGGCCGCCTCAGGCGGGCCTGCCGCGGGGACCGTATCAAGAAAAAAGACGCCACGCTCCCCAGCCCAAAACAGCCCTGTCCACCAACTGACCAATGTGCTAGATTGAGCTTTATGGCCATCCCCAACGCAAAGAAGTACCAGATCCGCCGGCCCAACGGCCCCGACGTAGCTACCGTGGTCGCAGTCCTCCCCAAGGACGCCGACGTCAAGGCCTATCTCGCCGACGCCGCCAAGCGTTTCGACTGGAAGGCGTGGGATGAGCAGAAAGCCAGCATGACCAAGGTTCGCGTCGGCCAACAGAAACAGCGCAAGAAGTAAGCGGCTTCGCTTTTGAAATCTATCGGTTAGCGTCGCAATAGGGCGCGGGCCGAGCCCGCGCCGAGAGTGCTGGGTTTTGGTCGCCGAGCGTTTGCCCGCACCTGCCGCCCCGGCATTTCGTCCCAGGGCGGCTGCCTCGTTTTCCCAACCACAATCGGGCCGGTGAGGCGTTAGGCGCAAATTCCGCGCCGGGGGGCAGCCGGGTCGGCGGCGTGCCCCACGAACCTCGGACGCCTCGACTCCTCGCAACCACACATCCAACGCGGCGCGGGAGCTTACCGCGCCAGAGCCGAGCGCCCCGCAAACTTTGCCTTGGCGCCCAACTCCGCCTCGATCTCCAGCAGCCGGTTGTATTTGGCGATCCTGTCGCTGCGGCAGCTCGAGCCGGTCTTGATCTGGCCCGCCCCAGTCGCCACCGCCAGGTCGGCGATGGTCGTGTCCTCGGTCTCGCCCGAACGGTGAGAAATCACAAACGCGTAGTTGTTCTTGCGCGCGATATCGATGCACTCCAGCGTCTCGGTAACGGTGCCGATCTGATTGAGCTTGATCAGGATCGCGTTGCCCTGTTTGTTGGCAATGCCCTTCTTGAAAATCTCGGGGTTGGTCACGAACACGTCGTCACCCACCAACTGCAGCTTGTCGCCGAGCCGCTCGGTACCCATCTTCCAGCCCGCGTCGTCGGTCTCGGAAAAGCCGTCTTCAAGCGAAATTATCGGATAATTCTTCGCCCACGCCTCCCACAACTCGACCATCTCCTGGGAGGTCTTGCGGCTGCCGTCCGATTTTCCGAAAACATAAGCGCCATTTTCGAAAAATTCGCTCGATGCCGGATCGAGCGCGATGGCGATCTGCTCACCCGGCCGGTAGCCGGCCTTTTCGATCGCCTCAACCAGCAGCGCCATCGGCTCTTCGTTCGACTTCAGGCTCGGCGCGAAGCCGCCTTCGTCGCCTACCGCCGTCTCCAGCTTGCGTTTGTGCAGAATGCCCTTGAGCGTGTGAAAAACCTCGGCGGCCGCCCGCAGCGCTTCGGCAAACGTCGGCAGCCCGATCGGCATCACCATGAACTCCTGAAAGTCCACGTTGTTGTCGGCGTGCTTGCCGCCGTTGAGCACGTTGAGCATCGGCGTCGGCAGCGTGTAGCTGGCGGCGTTCGCGGTGCCCTGGATCTCGGCCAGCCACTGGTAGAGCGGCAGGTTCTTTTCCGCGGCCGTCGCGCGCGCCACTGCCATCGAGATGCCCAGTAGCGCGTTGGCTCCCAGCCGCCCCTTGTTGGGCGTGCCGTCGAGAGCGATCATCTTGTGGTCGAGGCCGGCCTGGTCGGCCGCGTCAAAGCCCTTCAGGGCGCCCTGCAACTCGCCGTTGACGTTGGCGACCGCCTTGAGCACGCCCTTCCCCAGGTAGCGCGACTTGTCCCCGTCGCGCAGCTCCACAGCTTCGTTGATTCCCGTGGAAGCCCCCGAAGGGACCTTGGCCACGGCGCGTGCCCCGCTGGTCAGCGTTGCGCCGACCTGAATGGTGGGATTACCGCGCGAATCGAGAATTTCCAGTGCTTCGAGTTTCGCTATTGCCGACATGAATTCCTCTTGTAATTTCCTGATTCTGAAGATCTTTACGGTGGAGAGCCGCACCCGCGGATGGCGGGGTGGCGGTAGGGCTCAACGAAGGCCTGGGCGGTTACCCGGTACGCAACCTCGTTGGCTTCTCATCGGAGTGCGACTGAGGGCCGGTCGCCGCCCTTGCCACTGGGCCGAGCGGAAATCCCAGCACCGATCCGGCCCAACTCCCCAGAGTATCACGGTCGGCCGGAGCGCTCTGGACAGCCGGACGAGCCGCGAACCGGCTTCGTAGATGGCCCATCCACAAGCCCGAGTGAAAACAGGCGCCGGCACCCGAGCCGACAATCGGCTGTTTTGTCGAAGGGAAATCGTCCGGGTGATCAGCCCCGGCCCGCCAAGGTAGGGAAATCGGAGGAAATGGTGCCGAGGATGAGCTTTGGGGCCCGCCAGACCCCGGCTGCACACTCGTGGCGCGCCTCGGGCCGGCCGCGTCAACCTCGGGCGACGTTCGGCTAGCGCCCCAGAGGTGTAGAAACCGTCGGCGTTGCCCGCAAACTGCGCACGCGTTCGAAGAAGTCGCCGACCGCCATGGCGTCCGCGCCTTTGCTCGTCGTACCCAGCGCCGCGCTGGCCGGATCTTCGGCGCGCCGCACGCCCCGGACCAGCCGCTGGTCGCGAATGCCGAGCACCGGGCGGCCAAAGCGGTCCATCACGCGCTGCACACCGTCAAAGCTGCTCGATTCCAGGTAGAACACGCCCTGTCCCAGCCCGACCGTCGGTCCGAAAACACTCGACGTGTTGGAGTTGAGGAACAGCACGACGTCGTTGCCCACGTTCAGCTTGGGATAGTCCGCAATGTATTGAACCCGGCCGTTGTGCTCGCCGCCGATCATGCGGAAGTTGTACTCGCGGCCCGCCAACTGCTGCGGAACCGCCTGCGAAACCGCGATCGTCACCGTCGAGTAGATGTACCCGTTGCGGGGATCCTCGGCAGCGGTGATCTTGGTGATATGCCCCGCGACGACGCGGTCCGCCAGCGTACTGAGCTGGCCGAAATCGACACGTAGCGCGCTGTTGGCCCACAGCGGCGCCGCAATCAGAAGGCAAACCGCGAAACGAAACGCCCGATTCCTCATCTCGCTACTCCACAACCGTAAGGACGCCGGTGTTGCTGACGACACCGCCGATCGTCAGGCGCACGGCAAGATTGCCCGTCAGGCCCTCGGGAACGCGCAGGTTGCCCTGCGCCAGTCCCACAAAACCCGGCGCCAGACCCAGGAACTGGACCTCTACCGGTTGCCCGCCGATTTCGGCAATCACCGGCAGAGTCACCTCGGCCAGCGGACTGTTGGGAGCGGGCCGGCCGCTGCCCACCGGGGGGTTCACCGGGCCCTGCCCAGTCAGAAACACCGTTACCAGATCGCCGCCATGCGCGGGTTGCGACGCCGAATTCATCGTGCCGTCCTGATTCACGGCCATGACCCGGCCGCCGTCGGTGAACAGTTGCGGCGCCGCCTCGGTGCTTTCCATGAAAATCGTCAGGCTTTGGCCCAGGTCGGTGCGGACGATGACACCGCCGCGCCCAAACTCGGCGTCCAGCGGATACTGCGCGTTGATCTGGCCCGGCGAGACATACAGCAGCGGCGCCAGCCGGCCATTCACCACCACTTCGGTGCCGCCCAGGTTGGTGGGCAGCGTCGAACCCGCCGCCTGCGTGGTCGTCGTTGCCAGGTTCGATCCAAAAATCGTAAACAGGCCGCCGGGAGCCATCGCTTGCGCCCCGAAATTCGCCGAGCTGACAATGCCGGTGGTCGAAAGCGACGGTGTCTGGCCGCCCTGCACCGCCGGTTTCACGCTCAGCGCCACATCGACCGTCGTCGGAGGCCCCGAATGGCCTGGGGAACTGAAGCTGATCGTCGCGGTATAATCGCCGGCCGCCAGCCCCGTGCTGTCCACGCCGACCTCGACGTTGCCACTCGTAAAGAAATCGCCTTGCGGCGGATCGAGCACCACCCAGTCGGCGCCGCCCGAGGTGTTCACGGTAGCCTGCCAGTCGCCGCCGCGTGCGCCGTACACCGTGATCTGTTTGCCGAAGGGAGGCAGCTTGCCTTCCACCGCGTCGAAGCGCAGGCTGCGCTGTTGCTCGTAAATGCTGACCGCCGGCGTCGAGTCGTCGGGGTAGAGGAATTTCAGCCCCGCGGTCTCGGGTCCTTGCAGGTCGCGCCGCTGCTGCCCGACGTCGATGAACGACTCCATCACCGTGCTGTCGGGCCCGCAGTTGTCGTTGTGGCCCAGGCCCACCACATGGCCTAGCTCATGCAACAGCACCGACTCGAAATCGATCTGGCCCTGGTTCGGATTGGTCTGGAACGGCGCTTCGGGGTTGAAAAAAACGTCCGCGTCGAGAATCGCCTTGCCGCGGCTGAAATCGGCCGACACCAGTGTGACCGCCAGCGCAAGCTGGTGCGCCGTCAGCGGGACGACTTCGGGCGGAAGCATCGGGTCGGGCGGGGCCTGGGGCGGCACCGGCACCATCTCTTCGCAGCCAAACTCGTAGCCGCACGACGAGATCGTGACGCGCCCGTCGATCCCCATGGCTTCCTGGTCGGTCAGCCCCTGGTTGTCGAACTTCCAGGTCGCGCCCGGCACGTTGTTCCACTTGTCGATCGCGTCGAGAATCGCCGGCAGCCAGATGCGCTGGGTCGTCAGGAACTGTCCCTGAAACTTGTTGTCGATGGCGACGGGAAAGCGCGCTTTATTCTGCGGGCCAAATTCGTCGGGATAGCCGATGACGGTGAATCCACCCGGTTTGCAGGCCTCATACGGAGGCTCGCCCTCGATTTGGGCAAACAGGCGGGGGGTTGTGAACAGGGCAATGCCCAGGAGGGTAGCGACCAGTCTCTTCATAGCGATGACTCGCGGAAACGTCCAAAACGGCCCACACAACGAGCCGGAGGGAAGTCGTCCCCTGAGTAAGTTAACGACATCACCGGTGGGGAATACCCTCCGGAATTCCAAGCATTACGCCAGGGAATTTACCCTAGGAACAGGGCTTGTGGGGCGCCCGCGACCAAGTCGTTGCGCGAGCCAGGGAGAAAGGGCGGAAGCAATTCAGAAGAAGGGGTTTATAGCCGAAAAACGGGCCAGCTCGAAGGCCGGCGAAAGGGGTCTTGCTAGAGTGGGGACCGGTCTCCGCGAGGAGCGCCTGGGATGGGGTACCCACGGATTCGGTTGGATTGGGTCGCAAAGCGTCCAAAGGACGCAACACGTAGAGACAGGCGCTCCCGCCTGTCCGGACGCGACCCGGTCGCGTCCGCCCCCCGCGCGCGCCGCAACCGCCTTCACGCCACCCGGGCCGCCTCTGTGTGTGCACCGGTATATGCCACCGGCCGCTACCGCTACCGCCGGGCCGCCCTGGGCATCCCTTATCGAAACAGTGCCGCCGCCTGCTTGCCGGCCAGGCGCTCGATCCGGCGGGTCAACCGCTCCTTGCGCCGGATCAGTGCCTCGGAGGCTTCCAGCCGCAGCGCCGCCTCGGTCATCTCCAGAGCCCTTTCGAGCTGCTTGTCGAGCCGCTCGTAGTGCTTGGCCAACTCCTCGTAGGCGCAGTGCCGGAAGGGATTCTTCGCCGCCGCCAGGTCCAGCAGCAGCGCCAGCTTGGCCTGGTGCCGTCCCAGCTTCTTCTCGATCAGCGCCGACTCCCAAAGCGCCGCGAACAGCTCGTTATCGGGCAGCCCGGCGTCGACGGCGCGGCGGTAGAGCTCGAGCGCCGGCTCGTGTTGATTCGAGCGTCGCAGCCAACGAGCCAGCCCGAGCAAATCCGCCCCGTGCCGCAGGCGGGCGTCGGTGGGCGAGGCAAACGCCGGCAGCACCACCGCGGTCAGGCACGCCAGCGACACGATATCGAGGACGTTGTGGTGAAACAGCGGCACCAGCCGAAAGGCCTGCCGTGTGCGCAGGAACTCGAAGTAATAGTAGGGGATCAGCTCGCCGGGCAGGTCGCCCTCGCGCAGCACGCCCAGAATCTCCGCTTCCAGGTGCATCAAGCGGCAGTTCTGCATACGCAGCTTCCAGAGCTGCCGCGCGCCGTGCAGCAGGTCGAGGTGAAACATGCGCTCGAGCGGAAACGGCCTGCGCGCGAGCCGGTAGCGCGTTTCGAGCAGCGGCGCATCGTAGGCCTTGCCGTTGTAAGTCACCAGAACGTCGTACCAGCGCAGGAACTCGGCCAGCCCGGCCAGCATCGCCGCTTCCTCGTCGTAGTCGCGCATGAAAAACAGCCGCACCCGAAAGCCGCCGTCTTCGATGGTGCCGACGCCGACCAGAAAAGCGCAGGTCCCGGTGCCGCCGGCCAGCCCGGTCGTCTCGGTGTCGAGAAACGCCCAGCGGCTCGGGTCGTGCGCCGGAATCGCGCCTTTGGAAATACCGCTCAGCCATTCGCCGGGCAGCTCGCCCAGGTGCGAAATCTCGATCGAGCCGTGAAGCTTGTGCGCCGGGTAAAACTTTTCCGACAGGAAATACTTCCCAAACGCGTTTTCGACAACCTCGCCATCGAGCAGCTTATCGGCCTCGTAGTGGTTGGGGGCGTCCTGCGGAGGCGAATCGTCGGCCGGCAGCCGAATCCCTTCCTGGCTACGGACGCGCGCTTCGGCGACCGTGGAGGGCAGCTCATCGCTATCGATTGACAGGTGGGCCGCCGGGGGACTCGGCTCCATGCGCCCGCCCTCGACCCGGTTGATCTTGCGCCGCAGACGCTCGATATCGGCTTTGCTAATCGGCTTCATGAAACGACAAGCGCTCTCGCCCAGCGCTGCTGTCCGCGAACCAGTGGGGCAGGGCGCCGGCCTGCCCAAACCCAGCTTCGACGCCAATCATCCGTGCGGGCCTACCGTTCCCCGCCTGGCCCACCGAAAAACCAGCTTCCGCCCGCACTGCCGTAAGCCCCTAACCCACCAGCTCCGTAGCCAGCCGCCTCGCCACCGCCTTCGAACCCGCGCCGGCCTCGCCCGGCGGCCCGACGCACGACGGGCAGCCTTCCTCGCAAGGGCACGCCTCAAGCAGCTCGCGCGCTTTTGCCAGCAACGCCCGGCGCATGTTGAACAACGGTTCGCTCTGCCCGATGCCGCCGGGAAAGGTGTCGTAGAGAAACAGGTCCGGCTCGGCGGCTCCGCTGGGGTCTTCGTGGCGGCTGCCCACCGCCACGCCCAGGTCGCGCGGATCGGCCATCAGCAGCAGTGCGCCCACCGTGCGCAGCACATTCCCCAGTCCGGCAATGCCGTTCTGCTTCTCGGCCGGATTGTATTCCTGCAATCCCGCCAGAAACGCCGCCGGGAACGACAGCCAGAACGCCGTGGTATGCATCTCCTGCTCGGGCATCGACAGATTGCCCGCGCCGACGTTTTCGTTGGTGTAGAACTTGATCTTCTTGAACCCCACGATCTGGCGGTTGATGCGCACCTCGCCGTGTTGCGCCAGCGCCGGACCCATGGCCTCGGAGCCGAACGATTCAAGAATCTTCACCTGCGTGTAATCGATCGCGTCGGTGTAGTAATCGCAATCGACCTGCTTCACGTAGGCCTTGCGCTCGTCGTACTCGAAGCGCTCCACGTGAAACAACCGGCCCTCGTGCAGGTAAATCGCCTTCTCGTGCAGAGTCGTCAGCGCCGCCGTGAACGCCACTTCGCCGATCACCCGCGCTTCCCCGGTGATATCGACCACGACGAAGTTGTCGCTGGTGATCGTGCGCAGCGAGATCGCATCGGCCGGATACGATTCCGAGGTCCAGTGCCAGGACCGGCCGGCGTGGTGCAGCACGCCGACTTCTTCGAGAAACTTGCACAGCTCTTCGGTGGGGTGCGGCCCGAAC
Source organism: Terriglobia bacterium (assembly GCA_963824095.1). GTDB lineage: Bacteria > Acidobacteriota > Terriglobia > Bryobacterales > UBA6623 > JBBDWJ01. Next base: position 2,106,837 of record CAWGNS010000008.1, read on the forward strand.
TGCTCGCCGTCTTGAATCGGCAGCTCGAAGGCGGCGCACTTCAAATGGCTCACCAGGATTTCGAGATTGTCGGGGTTGATGAAGGCGTGCTCGGGCGGTGAGCCAAAAAAATAATCCGGGTGCTCGACGATGTACTGATCGAGCGGCGCGCTGGAGGCCACCATCACGCTGACCGCAAGCGACTGGCGGCGGCCGGCGCGGCCCGCGCGCTGCCACGTCGAGGCGATCGTGCCCGGATAACCCGCCAGCACCACCGCATCCAGCGAGCCGATGTCGATCCCCAGCTCGAGGGCGTTGGTCGCCACGACGCCCAGAATCTCGCCGTTGCGCAACTGCCGCTCGATCTCGCGGCGCTCGCGCGGCAAGTATCCGCCGCGATAACCGCGAATCGCGCCCGCCGGCACGTTGCCGCGCTCACAGGCGTCCTTCAGATAGCGCACCAGGATCTCGGTCGCCAGCCGGTTGTTGGCGAACACCAGCGTCTGCTGGCCGCGCTGCAGAATCGACTCGGCGATGCGCCGCGTCTCGTGAATGTAGCTGCGGCGGATGCCTAACTGGCGATTGACCACCGGCGGGTTGTAGAACGCGAAAAACTTTTCTCCGCTGGGCGCGCCATTATTCTCGATCGCCGTCACGGGCTGCTCGACCAGCGCCTCGGCAAGCTGCTTGGGGTTGGCGATCGTCGCCGAGCAGCAGATGAACTGCGGCTTCGAACCGTAGAACTCGCAGATGCGCCGGATGCGCCGGAATACGTTCGCCAGGTGGCTGCCGAATACGCCGCGATAGGTGTGCAGCTCGTCGATGACGATGTAGCGCAGGTTCTCGAAAAATCGAGCCCACCGCGTGTGGTGCGGCAGCACCCCGGCGTGCAGCATGTCGGGGTTGGTGAGCACGACGTTAGCGCGCCGGCGGACCGCGCGGCGGGCGTCCTGCGGCGTGTCGCCGTCGTAGGTAAAGGCGCGAATGTCGGCGCCCATCGCCTCGACCACGCCGTGAAACTCCTCGAGCTGATCCTCCGACAGCGCCTTGGTCGGAAACAGGTAGAGCGCGCAGCTCGCCGCGTCTTCGAGCAGCGCCTGCAAAATCGGCAGGTTGTAGCAAAGCGTCTTGCCGCTGGCGGTCGGCGTGACGATCACCACGTTTTCACCGGCCACGATGCGCTCGTAAGCCTCGGCCTGGTGGCTGTAGAGCCGCGTGATGCCGCGCTGAGCCAGGACGCTCTTCAGCCGTGCGTCGACCTGCTCGGGAACTTCGGCAAACTGCGCCTCGCGGGCCGGCTGGCGGCGGATCGCCGTGATCGGCGAGCCTTCCCGTTCATAGATTCCCTGCAGTTGCTCGACAACTCGCTCCAGGGAACAATCCCGGCGGATCAACGGATTGCGCTCGGAGACCTGCGGCAGCGCCTCACTGCGTTCAGGCGCGTTGGGATCGGCGAAGTTCAGAGAAAGGTTCGAGGGGGAAGACACTCCTTCTCCTTTTATTCGCCTATAGGGTAACCGATTGCAACGGAAAGGGGCAAGGGTCAGGGCCCTGCCGGCCGGCGGCGTCGACCTCGGGTCGGCGTTCTTCAGCGAGTCGGGCAAGCCCTATCCGGAACAGGAACAGGGCCTATCCAGAAAAGAACCAGAGGGCAACGTTTCCGTGGGGGAGGAAATGCTGGGCTAACGGATTCGGGCAGGCCGGAGGCCTGCCCCACTGGGCCGCAAAGACCCTTGCGCTAGGGCCACAACAGCGGCTGTTTGGGTCCGGGCGTGTGCGAATGCGAGTTCGCGTGATAGCGCTGAGCCGTCTTGATCTTTTCGCGTTTCCCCGACACATGAATGCGCGACTCGGACCAGACAATCGCTTGCACCCAGGAGGGCGGAATCAACACTTCGCGGCCCGGCTTCCAGGTCTTGGTATTGACCAGGATGTAGCGGATGACCCACTCATCGTCGTCGATCAGAAAATCGTCCACCACACCGAGGGGGCCGTCGAGAGCTTCGATCTGATACCCCAGAACTTCCTGCACGCTGCGGAGCGCGGACCCCTGAGGCGGCGCGGGCTCGTCGTCATCGGCGAGCGCCACCGCTTCCGACGACATCACGCCGTGCAACGACGCCAACGGACCGCCGCCCTGCACGTAGGTGCCGCCGTAGCGGGCCTTGAACTTGTGCTGCATCCGGTCGGAAACAGTCTGGGCCGTTTCCGGCGAGGCGCACTGCTCAATCTCCTTGCGGGTCATCAGCAGCGGCAACGAGTGGTTCTTGGTGTCGGGTTGCCCGAGGCGCTCGGGCGGAACTAACACCCGTTCGCCCAGCAGCCACCGCCCGACATTGAGCAGGAGATAGCGGATTTCCCACGAGCCGTCTTCAAAGTACAAGTCGTGGGCCTTGCCGATCTTCCCGTCGACCGCCATCACACGATAGCGGATCAGTTCTCTGGCGCTTTCCAACATGGGCGCCTCCGGTCCGTAGATTTCCGAGAGACTGGCTCGGTTACAACGCCCCGGCGTCTGCGACGGCTCGATACTCCGACCTCTGCCGCCGCCTTTCCCCGTGCCGAGGCGCCTTCAAGACCTGCGTAAGCGTATCACAGGGGCGGCCCGGCCGCTATGACGGGCCTCCCCGGCCAATTCCCCGGCGAAGCGTGCCAGGGCGCGCCTTTGTGCGGTTGGGAGGAGGAGATGGGCATTGGCGCGCCCTGGCTGACTGGTGACACACACACCATCGACAGACCGCTCCAAACCTTTAGGTGCGTTGTTTTGTTTAGGTGCCCGGTAGCTGTGGCGCCGGCCTCCGTGCGGCCGCGTCGGCGTGCGCGCCGACGTCTCCTTCCAATTGCCCAATTGCAGACCGGAAGGGATCGGATCGAGCAGCGCAAGGCTAGCCCGCCTGCTGGAAGACCGGCTTCAACGCCGGATAGAGCGCCTGGAAAATCGGATAGCCGCGCCGGTAGGCCCCCACCGCAACGGCATCCGGCTCGACCCGCTGTTCTTCTCGGATGGCCGCCTTGCAGGCTTCCACAACCGTCGCGTAGTGCCCGCTGCCCACCATCGCCAACAGCGCGGCCCCGTAGGCCGAACCCTCCTGGGTCTGCAGCGTGGCGATCGGCCGCTCGAACACGTCCGCCAGCATCTGCCGCCAGAACGCGCTGCGCGCCCCGCCGCCCGACGCCCGCACCACGGCGACCTTCGATCCCAGCGACTCGATAATCTGCAGACAGTCCTTCAGGCTGTAGGAGACGCCCTCCAGCAGCGAACGGATCAAGTGCGCCCGGGTGTGCCGAGCGGTCATCCCCACCCAGCCGCCACGGGCGGTCGCGTCCAGATGTGGCGTTCGCTCGCCCATCAGGTAGGGCAGCCAATAGAGCCCCTCGCTACCGGCTGGCGCCTGGGCCGCCTGGGCGGTCAAGATCTCGTAGGGGTCGACGCCGCGGGCCGCCGCCTGCTGCACCGCGTCTTGCGCCAACTGGTTGCGAAACCACTGCAGGCTCAGCCCGGCGCCCTGGGTGACGCCCATCACATGCCATTTGCCCGGCACCGCGTGGCAGAAGGTGTGGACCCGGCCCTGGGGATCGTAGGCGACTTCGTCCAGGTGCGAAAACACGACTCCGGAGGTGCCGATCGTGCAGGAGACGAACCCGGGCTCGACGATCCCGTTGCCGACCGCGCTCGCCGCCTGATCGCCCGCCCCGCCGACCACCGGCGTGCCCGCCTTGAGGCCGGTCTGGGCCGCCGCCTGCGGCGTGATCCGGCCGCTGACCTCCGCCGACTCGACCACCCGCGGCAGCCAGGAGCGTTCGATCCCCAGCCGCTCGATCAGCGGCTCGGCCCAGCGCCGCCGGACCACGTCGAACAGCGCCGTGCCCGAGGCGTCGGAGACGTCGCCGGCGTATTCGCCGGTCAGCCGAAAACGCACGTAGTCCTTCGGCAACAGAACCTGGCGGGTGCGTTCGTAGCTGGCCGGATCGTTGTCGCGCACCCACAACAGCTTCGGCGCCGTAAAGCCGGTCAACACCGGGTTGGCGGTCTGTTCGAGCACCATCTGGCGCCCGGCGGTCTCGTTGATCCAATCGACCTGCCGCTGGCTGCGCTGGTCGCACCAGATCAACGCCGGCCGCACCACCGCACCCGCGCTGTCGAGCAGCACCAGGCCGTGCATCTGGCCCGAAAGCCCGATACCAGCGACGTCTTCGCCGCCGATACCCACCTCGGCCAGCACTGCGCGAACCGCCTGCGCCGCCGCCTCCCACCAGTTGTCGGGATGCTGCTCGGCCCACAGGGGACGCTCCATCTGGATGTCCTGGTGCGGAGCGGTGACGCCGCCGGCCACGCTGCCGTCGGCATGAACCAGCAGCGCCCGGGAGCCTCCGGTGCCGATGTCGATTCCGAGCCAGTATTGCATCGCTGTGGGGATGGGAGTATGGATTATGGATGATCCAGAACGGCGCGACCGACCCGCCTAGCCCAGCTTCTTGGCCAGCATCGGCAGATACGCCGCCCCGTAAAGCCCCGCCTTGTTGCCCAGCTTGGCTTTCTTCACCCGCGTGTCCGACTCGCGATAGGTTACCGAGCGCTTTTCGAGTTCCTCGAACATCGACGGCGCGAACAGCTTCCAGCCCGCCACCACGCCGCCAGCCAGCAGGTAGAGCGGAAAATTGAAGATGTTGACCAGATTTGCCAACGCGCGGCCCAGCCAGCAGCCCATGCGTTCGTAGATCTTGATCGCCTCGGGGTCGCCTTCGCGCGCCGCGCGCTCCACCAGCAGCGCGGTCAGTTGCCCGTTTTCTTCCTTGAGCGCCGCCAGCGCCTTCGAGCCGCCCATCGATACGACTTCCTCGGCCATGCGGGCGATCGCGGTGGCCGACGCGTGGGCCTCGACGCAGCCGAAGTTGCCGCAGCCGCAGCGTACCCCCGAGTGGGGCTCGACGGTGATGTGGCCCAATTCGCCGGCCATGCCCAGGTAACCGTGCAACACCTGTCCGTTGCTGATGATGCCGCCGCCGATGCCCGTGCCCAACGTCAGCAGCACCAGGTCGTCGACGTCGTGGCCGGCTCCCATCCAGACCTCGCCCAGCGCCGCGGCGTTGGCGTCGTTTTCCAGAATCACCGGGCAATCCAGCTCGCGCTCGAGCAAGTCGCGCAGCGGAAAGTCTTCCCAGCCCGGCAGATTGGGGGCTTTGGCGATGACTCCCTTGTCCAGGTAGATCAAGCCCGGAACGCCGATGCCGATGCCCACCAGTTGATCGCCGCTGTGGCCCTCGCGTACTTCGCGAATGCCTTCGACGATATCGGCGACTACCTTGTCTCGGCCCGCCGAAGTGTTGGTGGATATCTGGAACAACTCCAGGACGTTGCCCTCCAGATCGAGGGCCGCCGCCCGCAAGTTGGTGCCGCCCAGGTCGACTCCGATGCCAAATTCAGCCACGCGTCGCGTACCTCAAGCGCGCATGATAACACAGGGGTTTACACGTCCTGGTTACAGGGGGCCAGCAGGGTAGGGCCGCCCGCTTTCGGGCGCTTTTCCGGTCTTTCGAGCGCCTCGGCCGAGCCGGTGGCGCTACATGTGGGCCGATGCAGGGCTAACGGTCGGGGGAAAGCGTCAGACGGCGCTGGTGCCGGTGGCGACGGGAGTGGAAACGAACTGCGGTTCGAGCGTTCCGCGGCTGATCTTTTCGAGGAACGAGCGCTGATTGCTGAGCACCAGCAGCGCTTCGAACGAGCTGACCTCGGTGGGAAACACGGCGGTGCCGACGCTGATGCTGATGGAGGCTTCGAACGAGCCCGATCCATGGGCTTCTTCGCGGACGGTCGTCTTCAATTTCTTGACGAACGAGTTGAGCCGCTCGGGGCTGACTCCCGAGAGCACGCCGACGAACTGATCGTCGCCCAAACGCCCCAGCAACTGCCCGCCTTCAAAACAGTCGTGAATAGCGCGGCTGAAGCGCAGCAGCAAACGGTCGCCGGTGCTGTAGCCCAGCCGTGCGTTGACTACGCGGAAGTTGTCGATATCGATGTAGACGCACGAAACCGTGGAGTTCTCCTCGCGAGCGCGCTCGACCTCGGAGGAGAGATAGGTGAGGATCTGGCTGGCGTTGGGCAGCCCGGTGAGCGAGTCGACGCCGCTGTAGTTGGAGATCGGGTAGACCCCCGAGCTCAGCAGCACGCCGCCCAGAGTGGGCGTGAGCCGTTCGAGAATCGCGGCGTGCTCGTGCGAATAGATCGCCGACTCCTTCGAATAGAGATTGATCGTGCCCACCGCCCGGCCGGCCTCCCACAGCGGGGCTACCAGCACCGAGTTCAGCCCCAGCAGCCAGGCCATCGTACCCAGATCGCCGCACTCGCGCATCGGGTTGCCGTTGAGCAGGGTCTCGCCGTGGCCGGCGACCCAGCCGGTGGGACTGTCGCCGATCGGCACGTGCAGGTTGCGCAGCAGGTCGGCTTTGGGGCCGGTGCAATAAATCGGCCGCAGCCCGCTGCGGTCGGCGAGAAACACCGCCATCTCATCCACCGGCATGCGCTCACGCAGCATCGGCAGCAGGAAATCGAGAATGCGCTGAGGCGGCAGCGTCGAGCCGAGCGTCGAGATCAGCCGGTACCAGGAGGTCAGGTCGTCGGCGCGCGAGCGCTGTCTCGCGACGGGGCGGGTTTGCTTCAGGCTGGCGATGCGCTCTTCGTAGGTGAGCGAAGTCTGCTCGGCCTCGATGGCGCGGGGAAACTTGAACCGGCGCCGCTTGGCCGACTCGCGCTCGCGCTCGCGGCGGAACTCCGCGTCCATGCGCGGCAGAATCTCCAGCAGCGTGTCGGTGACTTTGGGCTCGAAGGCTTTGCCGCGGCGGGTCTTGATGATATCGACGGCGCGCTCCACGCTCATCGCCGGCCGATAAGGCCGGTCCGAGGTCAGCGCGTCGAAACAGTCGACCACGCTGAGAATGCGCGCCGTCAGCGGAATCTGCTCGCCTTTGAGCCGCCGCGGATAGCCGGTGCCGTCCCAGTTCTCGTGATGGCACAACACCAGATCGGCGACGGGGAAGGGAAAATCGACCACCGAAAGAATTTCCGCGCCCACCTGGGGATGGACGGCCATCTGGCTGAATTCCTGGGGCGACAGCTTGCCGGGCTTGGTCAGCAACACTTCGGGAATGGCGATCTTACCGATGTCGTGCAGCAGCGCGCCGAACTCCAGCGCCCGGATCTCCTCTTCGGTGCAGTTGAGCGCCTTGGCAATCTCCACGCTGTAGCGCTGCACGCGCTTGAGGTGTGCGCTGCTCACGCTGTCTTTGGCTTCGACCGCCAGGGCCAGCGCCTCGACCGCCGGCAGATAGAGCTCGTCGGCCTCGTGACGGCGCCGCTGGTCGTCGTAAAGCGGACCCAGCCACCACTCCACCGCCCCGTAGAGCAGAATCAGCACCGGAGCGATGCTCCACAGCCCTTGCGGCGCGGCGTAGAGCAGCAGGTTGACAAAGGTCGCCGCCGGGGCGAACAAAACCGCCATCGCCGCCGAAGCCAGCAGCGCGGCCGGCAGCAGCTTGCGCCAATGCGGCAGCCGATCCTCGAACGAGTCCATCAGGCTGGCGCTGAACAGATACAGCGTGGCGGCCACGCCCAGACCCACCGGCTGCGGCGACGCTCCCGTCGAAAATTCCGCGTACACCAGCGTCGCGAGAATGGCGCTCCCAGCGCCGCTGGCGGTCCGCAGCGCCATCTCGCCTCTGCGGATCGGCGTGGGACTCTCCAGCAGCAGCCGCAGCACGCTGCCCAGAGCCGCGACTGCCCCTGCCAACAGCGGCGAGAGCACGACGACGCACGCAAACAGCGCCACTTCCGACGCCGCCAGCACGCCCCGGATACGCTTCAGCCGCAGGCGCGTGCGCGACAACGACAGCGACAGCGCAAACAACAGCACCGCCGGCAGCCACCGGGGTGTCGCCGGGCTGGTTTGCTGGGTCGCCAGCAAGTAGACCGCGATCGCCAGCAGCAGGAAGTAGTTTCGAAAGCCAAGGAGCTTTGAAATCATAGGTTCCAGTACTGACTACGGAGCTGGATTCTCTCCCGGATCCGCGAACCCGCATCGAAGGAAGTTGTTCACTCTTCCATAGTTCGCCCTCAGAGACTGAGCCCGCTATCGGGAGGAGACTCTAAGGGTTCAACCGGTCACCCTTACAAGTCTCTCATTAGTACTATAACCTAATTAAACCACGGCATAGTGCGGCGGAGTAGGAACTGAGCTGGGGTCCCGCCCAGGTCGCACCCGGTTCGCGGGTTGTGGACGGCGCCGCCGGAGGGCTCAGCGCCTCCGGGGTGTACGGTAGGGGGACATTAGGCTTGATGAGGCCGGCTCGTCTTCCGGCCCCAGGAGGGCCCCTTGCAAGCAGGCGGCAGAACGCCTAGAGCAGCACGGAATCCAGCTCTTGCGGCGACGACTCGTCGATTTCGTGGGGGATGGTCTTCTGCAGGTGGACCAGCAGCAGTTGCCGTGAATTGCCGAAAAAATCCTTGGCAAGCCGGTCGAGCGCCAGATCCAGGGCGGCGTCGCGCTCGAGCAAAGGCCGGTAAGAATACCCCCGGCCTTGTTTGCGCCGCGACACCTGAGCCTTGCGGTAGAGCCGTTCGAGCAGCGTCAGCACCGTGGTATAGGCCAGCGGACGGTAGGGCTTCATGGCCTCCTGCACCTCGGCCACGGTGAACTCGCTGCCGCCCGCCCAAAGAACCTTCAGGACTTCCAACTCCAGGGCGGGAGGAAGACGGTCGTGCTTGCCATTGGCTTGTTCCAGACTCATGGGCTTGTGCCGCCTCCCAGCCCGAAGCCTCTCTCAAGCCGGCTTCGCTCCACAGGCCACGCCATGGCGGCTCCGCGTTGTTGCACTACCGGGTCACGCGCCCTCCTTCGGCTTGTGAATCGCCGACTGCAGGCGTTCGCCAAACAGGGTCAAGGGCTGCGGCTTGCGGGCGGCCGCCGATGCGGCTTGCCCGGGCGCCTCGGATGGCTCCGGTTCGCCGCCATCGGGACCCGTGGCCGTCCGCTCTTGGGGCGAAGGCTCGTCCGGACCCGACAGAAAGCGCTCCTTCTGCAGCAGCATCCGCTCCAGCGACGGATTGTAGGCCGTCCATTCGCCGCTGGTCTGCGACTCCGCCAGCGACGCCCGCATGCTTTCCATCTTCGAATCGAGGTCGTCGAGATAGTTGAGCATCAGCGCCTCGGGGAACATCGGCAGTTTGGGCGATCCGAACTCATACTTGCCGTGGTGGCTGAGAATCATGTGCTCGACCAGCATCTTCCAGCGCGGCGGAAAATCGGGAATCTGCCGCACTTTCTGATCGAGCATACGCAGCACAATGATGATGTGGCCCAGCAACTGGCCTTCGTTGGTGTAGCCGAAGGCGCGCTCGTAGCTGAGCTCCTCGATCTTGCCCATGTCGTGGAGAATGACCCCGGTCTGCAACAGCTCGAGATCGACGAACGCGTAGTTGCCGGCCGTCAGCCGCGCCAGATTGAGCAGCGAGACGACGTGTTCGAGCAGCCCGCCGAGGAAGGCGTGGTGCAGTGTTTTGGCGGCCGGCGCGGTCTTGAATCGCGAGGCGATCGTCTCGTCGTCGAGAAAGGACTCCAGCAGTTGGCGCAGATGCGGATTCTGCATCCGTTCCACGGTTTCGCGCACGACGCCGAACATCTCATCGACGTCGCGTTCGGTGCGGGGCAGGTAGTCGGTGATCTCGATCTCGTCTTCCTGGGCGGGGCGCAGCTTCTGGACGGTCATCTGCAGCCGGTCGCGGTAGAGCTGCACGGTGCCTTGCACCTTGACGACGTCGTCGCGCTCGAAGCTGCTGGCTACCTCGGCCACGCCGTCCCACATCTTGGCCTCGAGCCGCCCGCTGCGGTCCGACAAGCGCAAGGAAAGGTAAGGCTCGCCGCTGCGTTTGAAGCGGACTTCCTTGGACTGTACTAACAGGTAGGTCGTGACGGCCTGGTTGGGCTGCAGGTCCGCCACGTATGCTGTTTTCACGGCTCTGTCGTGGTCTCCGCCTGGGAACGGCCCGTTCCCTCAGGGAATCGCCGGGCTCGCCTCCGCTGCCGGGTCGCTGGCCACCGCGGACGACTGCGCCGCCGGGCTGTCGCCGTCGCTCGGAGCCTGACCGTCCGGCGTCTGGCCCTCTTGCGGCAGCGGGATCACCCACAGCAGGTGGCGCTTCTTTTTCTTGTTCAGGACTTCTTCCTTGGTCGTCGTAACCGGCGCCAGCCGGGCCGGGTCGCTCCACGCCGTGTTCGACCCCGGCGCCGCCGAGATGTCCACATAGCCGGGCCGCAGCTCGATGTAGGCGTCCTCGCGCAGCTTGGTCAGATACTCCCGGATCGCCGGCTGAATCTTGGGCCCCATCAGCTTGTTGCGGATATCGTTTTCCACCTCTTCGAACTCCGCTTGGCCCTCGCGATAGCGCTCGTCCACCTTCAGGATCAGGTAACCGTTGGGCACCTCGATCAGGTTGGTGATGTAGCCCTTCTCGGCGTTGAATACCTCGTCCTCAATCTCTTTCTTGAGGGTGTTTCTTCGCCAGATCCCGATATCTCCGCCGTTCTCGGCAGACTGGCTCTCGGAATGCCGCCGGGCGAGCTCGGCGAACGGCTCGCCTTTCTTGACCCGCGCCAGCAGCTCCTCGGCCTTCTTCTTGATCGCCGGCAGCTCTTCGGGCGTCTTGCCTTGCGTCGAGATCAGAATCTCCGACAAACGCACACCGTCGGAGCGGACGAACTCCTTGGGGTGTTCCTGAAAATACTTCTCCACGTCGGCGCGCGGCACCACGATCTTGCTCTGCACCTCTTGCCCCAGCACCGCCTGCGCCATCATTGAGTCGCGCATCTGCGCCATCAGGTCTTCCATCGGCTGCCCGGTTTTGTCGAGCACCCATTTCTCGAACTCGTCGAGCGTCGAGATCTTGTATTGCCGCATGATCTCGTCGCGCTGCCGCAGCACCTGCGGCTCGACGTTGATCGAGAGATCCTTGCCCTTCTCCACCAGCAGGCGCTGATCGACCAGGTCGCGGATGATGCCCTCTTCGCGCTGCTTGAGAGCCTCCTTTTTCTCTTCTTCGCTCAGGTTCTGGCGGGCTACCTCGGACTGGATCTCGCTCAACACGCGCTCATATTCGGAGCGGGTGATCACGTCGCCGTTGACCTTGGCGATGATCTCCTCGACGACGACCACCTCGGCGCTGGCCGAAACGGCGAGCATCGTCAAGGCGATAAGCAAGCGGAAAGTTCTCATGGCGCTATCGGTTCTCCCACTGCGCGGGCGAGTGGTATCGGGTTCGCGCGGCAAACGGTATTCCCCGGGGTGGATGGCTCCCCAATCCCCCCTTAACTTACTACTTTCGTACGACCCGCGACAAACGTTTCAGCGGGCCCGCGTGCCAGGCTCTTTTCTTACCTTTCGCGGCTTGCCTTTCGGACCCGGCTCGCGAGAAGGGCCGCCGTCGGGCACCGCCGGCGCCTCGGCAAGCCGTTCGAGCGCCTCGGTTACCGTCGCCAACAGCTCGGTGTCGGACTCCGGCGCCGGGCCCCACTGCAGCTCCCCATTGGGCGAAAAGCTCGCCCCAGGCGTTTCCGCTACGAACCGCAGCAGCGTCTGGGCGTCGACCTTGGAGTCTTCGCGAAATCGAATGCTCAGCCGCTGGGTGCGGCGCTCGATGGCTTCCACCCGCATCGCCTCGGCCTTCGATTTCAACAGCGCGTAGTCGGCCAGGCTCGTCACCGGCTGCGGCAGCGGCCCATAGCGGTCCTGCAGCTCGGCCGTGATGCGCTGGCGGTCTTCGGCATTGCGAATCCCGGCAACCCGCTTGTAGGCCTGCAGCCGCTGCGCCTCGTCGGCGACATAGTCCGGCGGAATGTGAATATCCACCTGCAGCCGCAAATTGGTGCGGACCTCGGGCTCGACCTCTTCGCCGCGCAATTCGCGCACGGCGTCTTCCAACATGCGGCAATAGGTTTCAAAACCGACCGCCGCGATATGGCCGTGTTGTTGGGAGCCAAGCAGATTCCCCGCCCCGCGCAACTCCAGATCGAGGGCGGCGATCTTGAATCCCGAGCCCAGCTCGCTGAACTCCTTCAGAGCGGCCAGCCGCTTGCGTGCGATATCCGACAGTTCTTTGTCTTCGGGTATCAGCAGGTAGGCATAGGCCCGCCGGTTGGAGCGTCCGACGCGGCCCCGCAACTGATACAGCTCCGCCAGCCCGTAGTGGTCGGCCTGGTTGACGATAATGGTGTTGGCCAGCGGAATGTCGAGCCCATTTTCTACGATTGTAGTTGAAACCAGCATGTCGTAGTCGTGACGCATGAACTTCAGCATCACGCCCTCAAGCTCCTTGCCCGACATCTGACCGTGCCCCACCCCAATGCGGATGCCGGGGACGAGCTCCTGGAGGTGTGCGGCAATCCTCCAAATGTTCTCTATCCTGTTATGGATGAAATAGATCTGGCCGCCGCGGCCAATTTCCTGCTGCAGCGCAGCTCGCACGATCTGGTCGGAAAACGGCGCCACTACCGTGTGAATCGACAGGCGGTCCTTGGGAGGCGTCTGGATAATCGAGATATCCCGCAAGCCAACCAACGACATATGTAGTGTCCTGGGGATCGGCGTCGCCGTCAGCGTCACCACATCGACGTTTTTTCGCAGTTGCTTGATGCGTTCCTTGTGACGGACGCCGAAGCGCTGCTCCTCGTCCACGACCAGTAACCCCAAATCATGGAACACCACATCGTTCGAGAGCAGCCGGTGGGTGCCGATGACCACATCCACCTTGCCGGCCGCCAGCCGCTCCAGAACCTGCTTCACCTCGGCGGCGGTGCGGAAGCGGGTGAGCATCTCGACCTCGATCGGGAAAGAGGCGAAGCGCTGCCGGAAGGTCTCGTAGTGCTGGAAAGCAAGGACAGTTGTAGGAGCAAGCACCGCGACCTGCTTGTCGTCGGCCAGCGCCTTGAAAACCGCCCGCATCGCCACCTCGGTCTTGCCGAATCCGACGTCGCCGCACACCAGCCGGTCCATGGTCTGCGGCGATTCCATGTCCCGCTTGATGTCGGCGATGGTCTGAAGCTGGTCCGGAGTCTCGGTGTAGGCGAAGGCGTCCTCGAACTCGCGCTGCCAGTTGCCGTCGGGAGAAAAGGCGAAACCGTCGGCCATCTTGCGCGCCGCGTAGAGCTTGATCAACTCGTCGGCCATGTCCACCAGGCGGGCCTTGACGCGGGACTTGGTGCGCTGCCAGGTCTGGCCGCCGAGACGGTCCAACTGCGGTGGCGGGCCGCCGGCGCCATGGTATTTCTGCACCAGATCGAGGCGCGTCAACGGCACATAGAGCTTGGCGCGGTCGGCGTACTCGATCAGCATCAGATCCTCTTGCCGCCCCACGCGCTCGATTTGCCGCAGGCCCAGGTACCGCCCGATGCCGTGCTCGGCGTGGACCACGAAATCGCCGTCCTTGAGGTCCTGCAGATCGGAGAGAAAGGTCGAGACGACCGATTTGCGCTTTTCGGGCCGCGCCACCAGCTCCGAAGCCGTAAACAGGTCTTCCGACCCGTAGAGGATGGTCCGCGAGTCGGGGAAAACCGCCCCCTCCCGGATCGCCCCCTGCACCAGCACGGTGCTGGTGACCGGCCCGGCCAGGTAGGCCTTCTCCTCGAGATAGGGGCTGCTGGCCTTGGAGGGGTCCTTGAGCCCGAGCTGGTAGCTGATGCCAAACTCGCCGAAAATCTCGGCCAGGCGCTCGACGTCGCCGAGCGAAGAGGCCACCACCAACGCCCGGTAGCCGCTTTTGACCTGCCCCTGCAGCTCGCGGACACAATGGGCGATGTTGCCCTGAAAACGCGGCGTGCGCTGCGTCCGAATCTCCAGCCGCTCCTCGGCTGGGGTCAGGCCAAGTTGTTCGAGGTAAACCTGTTGTGTGCGGTCCGCGAGGCCCAGAAACTCCGGCCACCGCAGATAGAACGAGGCGGGCGGCGGGCTTCCGGATTCGGAACGCTCGTGGGCCGCCTCCAGGTTTCCCCACCATTGCTCCGCCTGCTCGCCTAACCCGGTGGGTTCGCTCCAGACGACGATTGCGTCCTCGAACAGGTCGAGCAAGTCCGCAGTGCGCTGGGCGGCGATTTCGGGAGAGAATTCCCAACCTTGCGCCAGGATGGGGACTTCCTCGGCCGCCGCCGTCGGCGCGGCTCCATTGCCCCCACCCTGGGAGATGGCGCTGGCCTCACGTCTCCCGCGCGGCACCGCGTATTCGCTCAGCGGCAGCAGATTCGCCTGGTCCACGCTGCGCAGCGACTTCTGGGTCTCGGGATCGAACTCGCGAATCGATTCGACCTGATCGCCGAACAGCTCGATCCGCACGGGACTGGCGGCCTCGGGAGAAAACACGTCGAGAATCCCGCCGCGCACCGAGAACTGCCCCACCAGGTCCACGGGCTCGTGGCGGCGGTAGCCGACGCTGGTCAGCCCCTCCAGCAGGTCTTCCTGGAAGAACTCGTCGCCGACCTCGATCCGCCAGGCCAGATTCTGGAGCAGATTGCGAGGAGCCACCCGCAGCAGTGCGCTCGCGACAGGGGCCACCACCACCGAGGCCTCGCCCTCGGCCAAGCGCCACAGTCCGATGCCACGCTTTTCGAGGATGTCGCCGTGGGGGGAAAGCCCGTCATAGGGGGTGACGTCGTGGGCAGGAAGCACAAACGGCCCGCCGCGATGGCCCGGGAAATCCAGCAGCTCGAAAAAGGCGCCGATGGACTCGGCGAAGCTCTCGGCGGAGGAATTGTTGGCCGTGAGGAACAGAATCGGCCGATCGGCCCACTTGTAGAGCAGCGCCGTGTAGAGCGCCTGGGCGGTTGGGCTCAGACCCGACAAATGTAGTTGTATGGGGCCAGGCTTGCGCAACGCGGCCAGCACCGATTGCAGGGAAGGATGCTTGGCCAGCCCGTCGAACAGCTCACGCAAGCCTTGAATAATCAACGACTTCGATCCAAAATCGTGTTCACTACGTCGGTTGTCGAATAGCCCGGCTCCACCGGGATCGGCAATACCGTGCCGCCGGCGGCTTCCACAATTTCGCGGCCGGCAATCCAGTGGGACCAGTCCGAACCCTTGACCAGAACGTCGGGCAGCAGCCGTTCCAGCAGCTCGCAGGGCGTCTCTTCGCCGAAAACGGTGACCGCGTCCACGGCCGCCAGAGAGGCCAGGATGGCGGCCCGCTCCTGCTCGGGCAGCACCGGCCGCTGCGGCCCTTTGAGCCGCCGCACGCTGCTGTCGCTGTTGATGGCGACCACCAGGATGTCGCCCTTCGCCCGCGCCGCCTCAAGCAGCCGGACGTGGCCGGGGTGCAGCAGATCGAAGCAGCCATTGGTGAACACGACGCTCTTGCCCTCGTCGCGCCAACGGCCCCGCAGCTCCACAAGTTCGTCGTTCGAGAGGATTCGGCCCACGGAAAGCTCATTTTAGCGGGTTCGAGGCCACCATATTCGCCGTGCCGCTCTACAACCCGGCGCGAGCGGGTCTTTCGGTAGAACACCCTATCGATCTCAGCATTAACGCTGATGGTGAAAGACCCCGGCCGCTGTTAGCATCGTCGCAGAATGAGCGCGATCTCGGTCTTCCATACCGCCAGTAGCGTCAGCAGTTCACGGGCAGACGGCGAACGCTTTGTGCCGCGCCCCGTCGAGTCGGTCGACCAACTCGGAATCTCGCAAAACATCCTGATCGATCTGATGCTCAAGATGACCCTGCTGGAGGGCGAGACGACGCTGAGCCGCGTGGCGCGCCACATGAAAGTCGGCGGCGCCGTCGCCGGCGCGGTGTTCTCGCACCTGCGCAAGGAACAGTACGTCGAAGTCAAAGGCATGGTCGGCAACGACTACTCGCTGACTTTGTCGGGCCAAGGCCGCCGGCTGGCCCAGGACCGCTACCAGATCAACCAATACGTTGGACCCGCGCCGGTCAGTCTCGATTCCTACATCGACGCCGTCAAGGCCCAGGCAGCGCGTCACAAGGTCAATCGCGAACGCCTCAAGGAAGTCTTCGAAGACCTGGTGCTACCCGACGAAATGCTCGACCAGTTGGGCCCGGCGATCATTTCCAACTCGCAGATCTTCCTCTACGGCTCCACCGGAAACGGCAAGACCAGCATCGCCGAACGGCTGGTGCGGGTTTTCAAGGACAACGTGTACGTGCCGTACGCGATCGAAGTCCAGGGCCAGATCATCAATATCTTCGACTCGGTGGTGCACCGCCCGGTCGAAAGCGACGACGCGCACGACCCGCGCTGGATTCAGTGCCATCGCCCCAGCATCGCCGTCGGCGGCGAGATGGTGCAGGAAATGCTCGAGCTACGCTTCGACGAAACGCTCGGCTACTACACCGCGCCGCTGCAGATGAAGGCCAACAACGGCCTGTTCATCATCGACGACTTCGGCCGCCAGATGATCAACCCGCGCGACCTGCTCAACCGCTGGATCGTGCCCCTCGACCGCGGCGTCGACTTTCTCTCGCTGCGCACCGGCATCAAGTTCCCGATTCCGTTCGAGACGCTGGTCATCTTTTCGACCAACCTCGACCCCCGGCAGTTGGCCGACGAGGCTTTCCTGCGCCGCATCCAAAACAAGGTGAAGGTCGAAACCATCTCGCCCGAGATTTTCGACGCCATCCTGAGGCGAGTCTGCGAAGCCGGCAAGATCAAGTGGACGCAGGAGGCCTCCGCCTACGTTCGCGAAAAATGCAAACTCGACGGACGCAAAGCCGTGCTGCGCGCCTGCTATCCCCGCGACATCGTCGAGATCCTCAAAAACATCGCGGTTTACGAAGACCGCCCGCCGCGCCTCGACCAGACCGACGTGGACCGCGCCGTCGAATTGTATTTCGCCCGTTAAGCGCTGCGTTGGTTCGCCGCTCGGATTCGTCCGGGGCGCCGATGCCGTGTGGCGCTATCGCCCTGCCCAACGGCCCGTGGGGATGAGCCGTCGCCCGGCAGCCAAGCGGCCGGCCACGTAAGTCCAGGCAAGCACCTCTCCCTGGCTGAGCCGCGAATCCACACGCACCAGAACCCGCTCATAGTCGGTTTTTCGCCCTGGCCGAAACTCCTCCAACGAGTCTATCGCCCGTAAACGATCCGCCGGATCGGCGAACGTCAACAGTTCCCCGTGGACCCGCCCGCGGCCCAACGCAGATGGGCAATCCGCTGAGGGACTCGTCGGCGTCTGCTCGGCAATGCGCTGCTGCGTTTCCAGGTCGGCGAACGGATCGCTGCTGCCGTGGGCAAGAATCCTGCTCGGCGCAAGCACCAACACCGGATAGCCGGTCACGAGCAGACGCAACCTTCCGGCTGTCTCCACCAGCTCCCGGGAACGCAGGCCGCGGCAGTAGCGCTCGTGGTTGTCGAATCCACGCTTCAGCGATCCGTATACAAAAAAGCGCACCACCGGAAAAACCATAGCTTTGGGTTTCGAACCAGGTTCGCGAGCCGCCAAGATGCACCCGTAGCGCAGGGCTGGCGTCCTGCCAGACCTGCGGCCCTTCGCCATTCACAACGCACCGCCAACGCCGCAACCGCCAACCAACAACGAGCGGCGCCGCCGCAGCGCAAATCCCATCGTATGACAACAAGCCGCAAATCCGACCGAGACAACTGATGCCCAGGCCCACGCGTGCCTGATAATGCGTGGGGCGGACGTTTTGCGCCAGCAGACCCCGCCCGCGCCGTGCCGCGGAGCACGAACCGATGCAATCGCTTTTCGGGCCGCAGAGCCCAAAGCCCCAGGACAACGCGAAACAGCGCGTGGGCGCGCGCTTGCGCTGGCTCGCGCCGCTGACCGAACCGGCCCCCTACCGGGTAAGCCGCTGGGTCTTCCTGCGTCTGCTGGGGGTGGTCTACCTTTGCGCGTTCGTCTCGTTGTGGGTTCAGCTGGACGGCCTGATCGGCAGCAACGGCATCCTCCCCGCCGAGCGATTGATGGAGCTGGCGCGCGCGCAACTCGCCGGGCGCGCGCACCTGCTCCCCACGCTGCTCTGGTTCGGCGCCTCCGATCGTTTTCTGCACGCGCTGACGGCCGCGGGAGTCGCGCTGGCCGTGCTTCTGGAAATCGGCATCGCGCCGGTTGCGGTGCTGGCGGCCTTGTGGGTTCTCTACCTGTCGCTCTCGCTCGGCGGCCAGGTCTTCTTCTCATTCCAGTGGGACACCCTGCTGCTGGAGGCCGGCTTTCTGGCAATCTGGCTCGCGCCGCTGACCCTGTCGCCGCGTGGCGAGCGCCGCGCGCCTGCCCGCCGGCCCGCGTTGTGGCTGCTTTGGTGGCTGCTGTTCCGTCTGATGTTCGAATCGGGCGTCGTCAAGCTGTCGAGCGGCGACCCCACCTGGGCGGACCTCACCGCCTTGCACTACCACTTCGAGACGCAACCGCTGCCCACCTGGATCGGCTGGTACGCGCACCAGCTTCCGGCCGCGGTCCTGTCGCTGGCGAATGCGGCCCTGTTCATGATCGAACTGCTGGTCCCGTTCCTGATCTTCGGCGGAACCCGGCTACGGCGCGCCGCTTGCGTCGCGCTGGTGACGTTGCAAGTGGTGATTCTCGCAACGGGAAACTACTGCTTCTTCAATCTGCTGGCAATCGCTCTTTGTGTGCCGTTGCTCGACGACGCAAGCTGGCCGGCGCGCCTGCGCAACGGGATCACCCCGTCGCTGCCCACCCCCGCCCGCAAATCGCGATCCTGGCCGGCGGGCATCCTCCTGCCGGTGAGCGCTGCTCTTTTCGTCCTCTCGCTGATGCCGACCGCGGCGCTGCTCGGGGTGGGTCTGCCCGGGACGGACTCGCTCTCCGCGGCGTATCGCTGGGTGCAGCCATTCCGCACCATCAACAGCTACGGCCTGTTCGCCGTCATGACGACCGACCGTCCCGAAATCATCGTGCAAGGCACCGCCGACGGCGACACCTGGAAAGACTACGCGTTTCGGTATAAGCCGGGGGACGTGAAGCGCGCGCCGGGGTTTGTGGCGCCACATCAGCCGCGCCTGGACTGGCAGATGTGGTTCGCCGCACTCGGCTCGGTCCGCCAGAATCCCTGGTTCCTACATTTCCTGCAATGCCTGTTGCGGGGATCTCCGCAGGTCGAGGCCCTGCTCGCAGCCAATCCCTTCCCCGGCAAGCCGCCGCTGGCGGTGCGAGCGGTCGAATACGACTACCATTTCACGAACCAGGAGCAACGCGCCGCGACCGGCGACTGGTGGACGCGGGATAACCGCCGCGAGTACTGCCCGGCCGTACGGCTCGATTCCGACGGGGAACTGATCCTATTCGAGCCCATACCGGAGCTGCCCGCCGCTTCCGGCTCCGCACCCTAGGGCGCCGGGCGGAACCCGGGAAGTCTGGCTAACGCCCTGATCACGGAGAGCGCTTCCCCCAGAAGAGTACGCAGCGCCCGCGGCCCGCCGCCCAGCCCGCCAAAGGCTGCGGTCGGGCGTCCCTATAGGACTCAATCCAAAGCACATAGGCCCCGCATGATATGATCGGAACAGCCTGCGCAGTGCTGCCTTTTCCCGGTGAGAGCGGCTCGGGGGTTGTTACCCAGCGGCGGGCGTTTGTTCCCGAGATTCCCGATGATCCAGACCCTGTTCGGACCTCCGCCCGATCCGACGCTCTACGACCGCTTCAAGAAGGCGGTCGCCAAAACCCGTGACAGCCTCGTCGAGCAGATCGACGATATCTTTCAGGGCCGCAAGGTCATCGACGAGCAATTGCTCGACGAGCTGGAGATGACGCTGATCAGCGCCGATATCGGCGTACGAACCACCAGCGAGATTCTCGAAACGGTGCGCGACAAGCTCAGCCGGCAGCAGTTGGCCAATCCGGAAGAGTTGAAGCTGCACCTGGCGCAACACATGATGGAGATCCTCAACGGATCGGATGCGTCGGCCGTGCCGAAGGTCGCGCCGCCCGAGGTGATCCTGATTGTCGGAGTCAATGGGACGGGCAAGACGACAACCATCGGCAAGATGGCGCAGCACCTCAAGGGCGAGGGTAAGAAGGTGCTGTTGTGCGCCGGCGACACTTTCCGCGCCGCCGCAGCCGAGCAGCTTGAAGTCTGGGGGCAGCGAACCGGCACCGACGTGATCAAACAGAAGGCCGGCGCCGACCCCAGCGCCGTGCTCTTCGACGCCTTGCAGGCCGCCAAGGCGCGCGGAGTCGATTGCGTCATCGTGGATACCGCCGGGCGCCTGCACAACAAAGTCCACCTGATGTCGGAGCTCGACAAGATGCGCCGCACCGCCGGCAAGCTGCTGCCCGGAGCGCCGCATCAGGTGCTGCTGGTGCTCGACGCGGTCACGGGCCAGAACGGCCTGGAGCAGGCCCGCCAGTTTCTGGCTACCTCGGGGGTAACCGGAATTGTGCTCACCAAGCTCGACGGCACGGCCAAAGGTGGTATTGTCATTGCCATCGCCCGCGAGCTGGGGCTGCCGATTCGCTACGTCGGAATCGGCGAGAAGATCGACGATCTGGTGCGGTTCGACGCCGAAAGTTTCGTCCGCTCCCTGTTTGAGATCTAACGGGGTTGCAGCGAAACTTGGCCTTGCTGCCCGGTGTCGTACCTGTGGGAATGGAGCATTTTGTTGGACGCCACCGCCAGCCGCACCTTGGTTCGGGGACAACAGATCCAGGGACGTCCGTGGTGTGTCCGCGACAGGCGGTTGACCCGCGCTGAGCTGCGGCTCCCTCCGCTACCGGTTGGTTTGAGCAATGACCGCTGACGACCGTATCTATTTAAGCGAAGCGCTAGAGCTGGCGCGCCAGGGACGCGCTCTGGCCAGCCCCAATCCGATGGTCGGCGCGGTGGTCGTCGGGGCGGACGGCCGCAAGCTTGGCACGGGCTCCCACACCTATGACGGCCGCCGGCACGCCGAGGTCATCGCCCTCGAACAAGCCGGCGAGACCGCCCGCGGCGCCACACTCTACTGCAACCTCGAGCCCTGCAACCACCAGGGCCGCACGCCGCCGTGCACCGCGGCGATCATCGAGGCGCAACTCCGCCGGGTCGTGATTGCCTGCCGGGACGAAGATCCGCGCGTGCCCGGCCAGGGACTCGAGCGCCTGCGCGAGGCGGGGATCGAAGTCGAGGTGGCCGAGGAATTTACCGACGAGGCGCGCCGCCTCAACGAAGCTTTTTTCCACTACGCGCGGACCGGCCGGCCGCTGGTAACGCTCAAAACCGCGGTGACGCTCGACGGCAAAATCGCCGCGCCCGACGACAATACCGGCTGGCTCACCAGCGAGGTCGCCCGCGCCCACGTCCAGCAGGTGCGCCACGACCACGACGCCATTCTCACCGGGATTGGCACGGTGCTCGCCGATGATTGCCTGCTCACCGACCGCAGCGAGTTGCCGCGCCGCCGGCCGCTGTTGCGGGTGTTGGCCGATTCGCTGCTGCGGCTGCCGCTGGAATCGAAGCTGGTTGAGTCTTTCAACGACGATTTAGTCGTTATGACGACTTCCGCCGCCCCCGCCCGCCGCCGCGCCGCGCTGGAGGCTCGCGGCATCGCCGTGCACGTGTTCGACACCCGCGCCGGCCGCGTCGATCTGTGGGCCGTGTTGCGCTGGCTCGGCCTGCGCCAGGTGATTTCCCTGTTGATCGAAGCCGGGGCCAAGCTTAACTGGGCGGCTCTCGATTCAGGCGCTGTCGACAAGACCCTGATCTATTTCGCGCCCAAGATTCTGGGCGGCGTCGATTCGCTGCCGCTGGCGGGTGGTATCGGCAGGCGCAGCCGCTCGGGGGCGATTCGCCTGCACGACGTGACGACGTTCCCGGTCGGCCCCGACGAGTTTGCGGTCGAAGCCTACCTGGTGAAAGAAAAGTCGGCCTCGCTGGATATGGATGCCATGACGTCCGCCGCCGACGCGCGCGGCTGACGGCGCCGTTGGAAGAAGCAATCAGCTTCGCGTGCTGTTGCGCAGTAGCTCCACCAACTCCCCCATGCGATCGACCAGCAGGTCGGGCGGATACTCCTCAAACGTCTCCGGCTGCAGCCCATAGGTCACGCCACAACAGCGAACGTTGGCGTTTCGCGCTGTTTGCACGTCGACTGCACTGTCGCCGATCATCAGCGTGCGCTCGGGCGGGACCTCCAGTTCATCCATCAGACGCCTGAGGCCGAAAGGATCGGGCTTTTTCGTCTCGAACGTGTTGCCTCCGTAGACGCGGACAAAGCTGCCGGCGACACCAAGGCCGTCAAGAATCATACGGCTAAACTTTTCAGGCTTGTTGGTCAGAACGGCCAGGGTCTTTTCACCGGTCCAATGCCGCAGGGCGTCTGCGACTCCGGGATAGAGGCAGGTGTTGTCGAGCATGTGCCCGCGGTAGTAGTCCAGGAAAAATTGCAGGCTTTCTTCGACTTGCTCGTCGCTGGCTGCGGCGCCAAGCGACTTGCGAATCAACACGGGAGCGCCGTTACCGACGTACGAGTAGATCGTTTCGTGCTCCAGCGGCACCATCCCAGCGGCGGCGCGCGCCGCATTGACGGCAAGCGCCAGATCCAACTTGGAGTCGATCAAGGTGCCGTCCAGATCGAAAACCAGCAAGTCTGTTTCCATGCTCCATCAGTGTAGCAACGGACCCGAGGGTTCTCCGCGCCTCGGCACCGTTCGGAACGGAACACGTGCGGCAAACGCGACAGCACCGGGATTCGTGCTCGCGTGAACCGGAAAAATCATCGCCCCTCCGGGCGCGCGCGGCCCTCGGTGGATATTCGTACAACCGGGCCAGGTCCAGCCGTGTCTGTAGGCGAACAATAACCCACCCGCAATGAAGCACTAACGCGATGTTGTTAGGCTCGTTTTGTGGCCGGTCGACTTCCCTGTCCGGCCGCCGGCGAGGCCTAGCATGAAAGAGACACGCCGAGGGCGTTTTCCCCGCGTAAACCCTCAAACGATTCGACCGTGGCGTCGTTTCGCCTTTCCCATCCGCCGGACCGCTCCGGCACATAGCTGAGCCTTTCGATCGCTACTGCGCGCCCGCACTTCCACGTGGACCGGGTTTCGTGCGTAGACCCCAATTCCGTGGATGAGCCTGGCTGGTGCTGTCGCCGCGCATAGGCTGGTCTCGCGCTTCTTCGTCGTTCCGACGAGCGCCGTGGCTAAGCCAGCCCCGATCCAGCGATATGAGGTATCGGCGCTCTCTCGCCGACTGTAATTGAGGACCCCGGCCCGGGCACGGCTGCGAACTCGCAGTTGCTCGTAAAGGCCCCGGGGCCCGGTCGCCCATCCACAACGGGGGGGGCCGGCGTTTCCGGCCGAGAGCAGGGCGGTCGCGCTCCCGACAGCCCGGAAGACCAGCCTCCGTTGTTCTTCCGTAGCTTCTTCCGAGCCCGACCTCTCCTCTCCCATGCCGGACGAGCTTCTGGCCGGTCGTTGCCACTGCAAAACGATTTGAGCCTTCGCTCAATTTTCTGGAGGAATTTTCATGAGCATTCGTATCCCGTCCTTCGCCGGTTTGTTTGTTTTTCTCAGCCTGGTCAGCGCCGTGGCGTTGTTCGGCTCCGAGCCGATGGTGTCGCAGCCGCAGTCTTCTTTCCAATCTTCCATTTCGGGGGTGCTCAGTTGGGATAAAGGGGGAACGTTCAATGGGCTGCAGGTGGAGTTGAGCGAGCGGCCGGGAAGGCCGACTATTTGGACGGATGTGCGGTTGGATGGCACTTTCGAAATCCACACCCCCGTATCGATGGACCCGCAGTACCTGCTGCGGGTGCGGAACCTGCGCGGCAAGGTCGTCTATGAAGACAACGTGCGGCTCCATGGGTCTCCGTTGGAGATTCAGCTACATTCTCCCGAACGGGAGCGGCCCATTTCCGGAGTCGTGTCGGTCGAAGAGTTGCGCAACCGGGTCCCCAAGAAGGCAATGCGCGAGTATCAGCGGGCGCAAAAGGGTGCCGGGAAGGGCGACCTGCAGGGCGCCATCCGGCACCTGGGCAAGGCGCTGGAGATCGATCCGCAGTTTGCCGAGGCCCAAAACAGTCTGGGGGTGAAATACATGCTGCTGCAGGACTACACGCACGCCGCCGGCGCATTCCAGGAGGCAGTGCGATTGCGGCCCAACAGCAGCGAGCCGCATTCGAACCTGGGCGTAGCGCTGCACGGGCTGAAACGCTATGACGAGGCGGAACGGGAGATCCGTATCGCGCTCAAAATCGACCCGGCACGCACCAAGACGAGCTATGCCCTTGCCATGGTTCTGGCCGCCCAGCCCTCCCGCTATCGGGAAGCGCTGCTGATCTTCGCGCAGATCGGCGATCAGATCCCCGAAGCGCACATCTTCGCGGCAGAGCTATTGGCTCGCTGCGCCGATTCGGGAGCCGTGGTCCATGAGCTGCAGGCCTACCTGGCGTCGCGCGAACAGAAGCACCGTGCGGCGGCGCAGCGTTGGATGCGAAGCTTGCAGTCGGGAACGCCGCTGTCGGGCGACCTTGGGATGGACTAGGCGCTACCGCGGTTGAGCGGGCGCCTTCACAAAAAAATGGGAGCGACTGCCCGGAACAGCGCTCCCATTTTTCCGCGATCGATCGGTTGGAATTTTACAGAATCTTGCCGTCGGTGAGACCCAACCGGAAGGGGCTCTTGGCCAAAGACGTGGCGACGCCTTCGATCTTCAACTTGCTGCCGTTGGCCGGCGCGCTGCGCAGGCGATTCTCCAGTTCCATCACCACCTCGACCGGACCACCCTTCTTGCTGCTGAAATTGATGGTGGTGGGCCGCGGCGAGTCGGAGGACACAACGTACAACGCCACCTGCGGGGTCAGCTTGCCTTTGAGGTCGCCCCAGGTGGCGTCGCCCTTGGGGCCCAGCAAAGTCGCCTTGAGATCCAGGAATCGGTAAAGCAGCGGGTCTTCTTTGCGACGGCGCTGCTCATCTTTGAAGCGGCGAACCTCGGCGGACTCGATATTGAGATCGGCCGGAGGCAGGGCGCGCGTTGCGGCGAGCTGTTTCAAACTGTCAAGCCCGTCTTCGGTGCCGGTGTACTTGGTGTAGACCTTGATTAGGTAGTCGTTGAGTTGCTGGCGGCCTTGCGGCGGCAGCGACCCGGGGCCGTCATAAGCGGCCGCGCGCGCGAACGAAAACAACGCCAGTTCGTTCTTGTCGGGATTGGCCTGCGCCAAAACCTCCTGGCCGAGCCAGTAGGAGACCTGTCCGGAGTTGGGGTTGGCCTGAATCGATTTCACGAACTGCTGCTCGGCCTTGACGTGATCGCCGCGCTGCATGGCGATCCATCCCAGCGTCTGGTGCACGGTTCCGATGGTCTGCTGCTTGGCGTTATCCCACTGCTCCTGCGTGACGCTGGCCGGTTTGTTCCCCGCCGCAAACTGCTTCTCGATGCCTCCGGCCAATAAGGCGTCGGCGGCCTTCTCTCCTTCGGCCCAGTCCGCCTCGGTGGTGTTTTCGAGAAACGGGGTTTGCGACGCGATGGTGTAGAGCGCGCTGAAATCGCCCGGCACCTTGGCCAGCAATTCTTTGGCCGCCTCCACCGCTTTGCGGCCCTGATTCGTCTGCTGGTAGCTGGCAACGTAGACCCGCAGGCGGTCGACCTCGTAGGCGGTCTCCGGGTACTTTTGCTTCCATTCGTCCAGATACTTCAGCTTTTCCGGCGGCGGTGTCTTTGGATCAAAAGCCTTACTGATGAGTTCGTATTCCTGCTGATCCTTGGGGGCCTTCTTGTCTTCTGCCTGTTTGCCTTCCTGCGGCGACGGGATGGCGGCCGAGGTTACCAGCAGCAGTAGGCAACCCGCCAACCCAATATTTGTCAGCTTTCTAAGCATGTTTCAAATCTCCCAGACCTGTCGGATCTCCGTTCTAATGTCTTATTCTATAGTGATTTCAAACGACGGTGCAGTCCTCGGAGACTGCAAGACTATCCGGGGAGTATATAGCAGCCCGCCGGCATTGGCAAGCATGCGGGCGGACGAATAGCAGCGACGCGCGGCGTTCGGGCGCGGGCCGCCGACTGCATCGTGCCGAACTATGCTGCGCACCCGATCCGTCGAGCGCCGCTCGAGTGAAAACCAGGGATCATCTTGACCAACCGCTACCTCGATCTCGGTCTGATCGTCGCCTACCTCATCGGAGTCACCATCTTCGGTGCGCGTTTCGGCCGCTCGCAGAAAACCCTGCGCGACTACTTCCTCGGCGGCCAGACCGCTCCCTGGTGGGCGATCGCGCTGTCGATCGTCGCCGCCGAAACCAGCACCCTGACCATCATTGGCACGCCGGCCCTGGCCTTTGCGGGCGACCTGGGCTTTCTGCAACTGGTCTTCGGCTATCTGCTGGCGCGCATTGTGATCTGCGTCGTGTTCATCCCGCAGTACTACCGCGGTCAGATGTACACCGCCTACGAACTGATGCGGCGGCGCTTCGGCGAAACCATCCGCCGCTTTACGGCGATCACCTTCCTCGTCACCCGCTCGCTGGCCGAAGGCGTGCGGGTGTTCGCCATCTCCCTGGTGGTCTCGGTGGTGCTCGGCACCGGCGAAATCGCCTCGATCGTGATCATCACGCTGCTGACGCTGTTCTATACCTTCCACGGTGGAATGACGGCTGTCATCTGGACCGACGTTGCACAGATGGTCCTTTATGTCAGCGGCGCTCTGCTCAGTTTCGTGATGATCCTCACCCTGGTGCCGGGCGGATGGAGTCAGGTCGTCGCGGTAGCCGCCGCCGAGGGCAAATTCCAGATCTTCCACTTTGCGCTGGGCCCCGACTTCTTCTCGCAGACATTCAGCTTCTGGGCGGGTCTGCTGGGCGGGTTTTTCCTCACGACCGCCACCCACGGGACCGACCAGCTCGTGGTTCAGAGACTGCTGAGCGCGCGCAGCGAACGCGAGAGCAAGCTGGCGCTGCTGTCGAGCTGGGTGGTCATCCTGTTCCAGTTCACGTTGTTCCTGACCATCGGCGTGATGCTCTACGTGCTCTATCAGCAGCGCGGGCTGGCGCCGCCCGAAGTGCTGGACCGGCTCTATCCCGAGTTCGTCTGGAACTACCTGCCGCCGGTGGTTTCCGGCATCGTCATCGCAGCCATCATCGCCGCGGCCATGGCCAACGTCGCGGCCGCTCTGAACTCGCTGGCGGCGACCACGATCATGGATTTCCTGGTTCCGCTGACGGGGAAGCGCGGCCAGGACGACGCCCACTTCCTCAAGCTCTCGCGGCGGGCCACGCTGGTGTGGGGTGGCGTGCTGCTCGCGATCGCCATTCTGGCTCGCCACTGGGGTTCGGTGCTCGAAGCCGGCCTGGCGATCGCCTCGGTTCCGCTCGGCGCCCTGCTGGGCGTCTTCAGCCTTGGCATTCTCACCCGCCGCGCCGGGGAACGGGCCGCGATCGGTGGTATGCTGGCCGGCCTGGGAGCCGTATTGTACGTGCGCTTCTTCACCAACATCGCCTGGACCTGGTATGTCGTGATCGGCGCGCTGACGACGTTCGGCTGCGGCTGGCTGCTGGGCCTGCTGTGGTCCGCCCCCGGCTACGCCTCATCCAAATCTCCCGGAGAGCCCAGGTAGGTAGAGCCGGGCAGATCGTAACGCGAAACAGGTTTCCCCGCGCCGGCAAGCGGCCAAGAGTGCATTCATGGAACAACAGAAACCTCATCTTCTCAGCCTAGTGAGGTCGCTGGGACCCTGGGACGCCGCCTCGATCGTGGTGGGCACGATCATTGGCAGCGGCATTTTTCTCGTCCCCAGCACGATGGCCAGTGCGGTCGGCAGCCCGGCGATGGTGTTGTTGGTTTTTACCGCCGGTGGTCTGCTCTCGCTGACCGGGGCCCTCACCTACGCTGAATTGGGCGCGGCAATGCCCCACGCCGGTGGCGAATATGTCTATCTTCGGGAAGCCTATGGCCCCATTTGGGGATTTCTTTATGGGTGGACTCAATTTTGGGTCGCCAAGAGCGGAAGTGTGGCAACTCTCGCCACCGCATTTTTTTACTATCTTGCCAATTTCTTGCCAGCTCTCGAGGTTCCGATCTGGACCATCAACCTGCCGTTGGGCGCCGAAGGACGTCCCCTGCAGATCTCGGCCGGCCAAATTCTGGCCATGGCGTTGATCGGAGGCTTGGCCTGGGTCAACTACTTCGGGGTCAAGGTGGGCGGCCGCGTGCAGACCTCGGTCACCGCCCTCAAGATCGGTCTCATTCTGGCGATCGTCGCCGCCGCCGCCTTGCTAGGCGGGGGCCAGGCGGCCAATCTGGCGTCCACCGCGCAGCACAAGGGCGGCATATCCGGCTTTTTCGTGGCGCTGGTGGCGGCGCTATGGGCCTACGACGGCTGGAACAATCTGAGCATGGCGTCGGGCGAGGTCGAAAACCCCGGCAGGAACATTCCACGGGCGCTGATTTTTGGCGTGCTCGGCGTGCTGTCGATTTACCTGGTGACCAATGTGGCCTATTTCTACGTCTTGCCGGCGCAGGCAATCGCCGATAGCAACCGCGTCGCCAGTGACGTGGCCAAGGCCTTTCTGGGCGACGCCGGCGCCGGAGCAGTGGCCGTGGCCGCCATGATTTCCATTTTCGCCGCCCTCAACGGCTCGATTCTTTCCGGCGCGCGGGTCCCCTACGCCATGGCTCGGGACGGTTATTTCTTCGCGGCCCTGGGCAAAGTCCACCCCCGCCATCGCAGCCCGCACATTTCCATCCTGGCGCTCAGCGGCTGGTCGGCGCTGCTGGTACTGTCGGGCAGCTACGAACAACTCTTCACCTATGTGATTTTTTCGAGCTGGATTCTCTATGGCATGGCGGCCGCCACCGTATTTGTACTGCGCCGCAAAAGACCCGATCTGGTGCGCCCCCACCGCACCATCGGCTACCCCGTGGTGCCGCTCTTCTTCGTGGCGGGCGCGGTCTTGCTGGTCGGCATGACTCTCAAAGACTCGCCGCGCGAATCCTTGATGGGCCTGGGACTGATCGCCCTGGGAATTCCGTTCTACTGGATCTGGAAAAAATCTCTATCTTTTCAACGAAACCGTTTTGGGGCATAATGGATGTAGGCCGCATGGCGGCGAATCGCGCCTCAAAGCGGGCTCCCGTTCCGACCCGTAATTCAGAAATACTACGCTGCTAGTGGAAACGGCGCCGCGGCTTGTTCCGTCAACCAACCGGGGTCATTGTTAAATCGTTAAAAGATTTGTTCCGAAACCGGAACGAACTAGTTGACTCTTCCCTGTTGCTTTGCTATAAATTCCGAAGCAGACCCTGTGCTCTAGCCGTTTTGTTCTATTTTCGGAACAGCCGGCCGCTCCCCACCCGAAAATCACGCGGTGGTTCGAGTTTTCCCTAATCACGGTCTCATGCGGCTTATTGGAGGATTAGATAGCCATGGATGTCAACAAGATTCTGGCTGAGTTACGCCAGGAGAGAGAGCAAATCGAGGACGCGATCGTTTCGCTGGAACGGCTGGCGCGCGGCCGCGGCAAGAGGCGAGGACGGCCGCCGGCCTGGATGAAAGACGCATCGGATCGTCGCCGCGGGCGTCCCAAGGGCAGCACCAAGGCCGACAAGGCCTGAAGCGCCCGCCGCCGTCGCTCGCGTTTTGAGGGAACGGCGTCCCCCGGCGAGCAGCGCATCGCATCATTTTTGGGCGGCTTACGGCCCGAACGGTTTATTCCGCGGCGCCCTTAGTAGAGAAGGTAGCGGGAACGGACCTCCAGGAACGGCCTCTTTTCCATTTCCCAGACAGTCCAGATCGAAGCGGGGCTCTCGTTTGCCTCCAGCGCCTGAAGGGTCTGCTCGTTGGCAATCAGGTGAGCGGTCTCGGCAAGTTGAACCTGGCCGGGATAGAGCTCCAGCAGGGCCGCGGCGATCTCCAGGCCGAGCCTCGTCGGTTCGAGTGTTCCTCGTTGTAACACCGAGATTTCCACCCCATCGATCGGCTTGCCGGCGAACCGGGAACTTTCCGGCGTGCGGCGCACCGCATAGAAACGCACGCCGGGGATGCCGCGGTGGTTGAGATAGTCGGCCAACTGCGGGCCGTTGATCCAATCGGCCCCCACGAACTCGAAGGGTGCGTCGGTCCCCCGCCCCACCGAATAGTTGCGCAGTCCCTCCAGCAGCGCCACCCCGGGGTAGAGCAGCGCTTGCCGCAAGCTCCGGATATTCGGCGACGGATCGACCCAGGGCAGCCCGGTCTCGTCGAACCACTGATCCCGGCGCCAATTTTCCATAGGAATCACCTCGAGCTGAGCGCCGATTTTTCTCTCCCCGTTGAACATTTTCGCCAGCTCGCCGACCGTCATGCCATGGCGAACGGGCATGGGGAAATAGCCGATAAAGGAGCGGTAAGACTCATCCAGCATGGGTCCTTCGACCGCCAGGCCGGTGATCGGGTTGGGCCGGTCGAGCACGTAGAACGGGATTTTGTGCGCCGCGGCCTCCTCCATCGCATAGGCCATGGTCGTGATGTAGGTGTAAAATCGCGCCCCGACGTCCTGAATGTCGAACACCAACACATCGATGTCTTGCAGCATTTCCGCCGTCGGGCGGCGGCGATCTCCCTGATACAGACTGTGGATGAGCACGCCCGTGGCCGGGTCGCGGGCATCGTCGACGTTTTCCTGGTCCAGCCGGCCCAGCGCGCCGTGCTCGGGCGAGAAAATGGCCTGCAACGTCACGCCGTCGGCATGGGCGAAAATATCGATGTTGCGGTGGCCCAGCCGGTCGACGCCGGTTTGGTTGGTGATGAGCCCCACCCGCTTGCCGCGAAACGGCGCGAATCCGTCACGCTCCAAGACGTCGAGGCCGGTGAGCGTTCCATCGTCCGGCGAGGCCGGCTCGGGTTCGGCCCCCGGCGTCGCGTTGCGCATCCCCAAGGCCGCCTGCCGGAGCTGCTCGACGTCCAGGTCGGTCAGCGAAGCCGCCACCACCGATGCGATTTCGCTGCGCAGGCTGACCACCGAGGTTCGCGTCGTCGGGTGGACCCGATTGGTGAGCAGGATCACGTAGGTCCGCGTGAACGGATCGATCCAGATCGAAGTGCCGGTAAATCCAGTGTGGCCGTAGGAACCAACCAGGAAAAGATCGCCGCGCACCGACGAAAAAGGGGAATCGAAATCCCAGCCGAGGCCGCGCTCGGCGGGACGGCCGCGCGGGCTTTGCGGCGTGGTCATTTTCACGATCGACAGCGGCGTCAGTACCCGCTTGCCGTCGAGACTGCCCCCACGCAGCATCATCTTGGCGAAGCGGCTCAAGTCGTCGGCGGTGGAAAACAAACCGGCGTGGCCGGCCACTCCACCCATGAAACGCGAGGTTGGGTCGTGAACGACGCCGCGCAGAACCGTGCCGTCGGCCAGCCGCTCGGTGGGAGCGATGCGCGGAATCAGGCTGGGGTCGGGCAGAAACGTCGAGTCGGACATCCCCAACGGCTCGAAAATGCGCTCGCGCGAGAACTCGTCGAGCGGCTTTCCGGACACCTCGCGCACCAGCTCGCCTAGCAGGATGTAGTTGATATCACTGTAGATAAACCGCGAGCCCGGCGTGGCGATCGGCTTTTCCTGAAACGCCTTGGAGATGCCGGTCTGGTAGCCCGACCAGGGCGGATCGAGGTCCAGATCGGGCCGCAATCCCGAGTAATGGGTCATCAGTTCTTCGATCGTGATGGGCGATCGGCCGCGCGCAAACTCAGGCAGGTATTTGGTAATTCGGTCGGTGAGGCGGATCTTGCCTTCCTCGACCAGCATCATCACCGACGTGGTTGTGGCAATTACCTTGGTCAGCGAGGCGCAGTCGAAGATGGTATCGAGCGTCATCGGCTCTTCGGCCGGAACCAGCGCCCGATTTCCGTAAGCTTTGCGATGGACCACCTCGCCGTTGTGCGACACCAGCAGCACGGCCCCGGGGATGGTATGGTCCTCGATCGCCTGGTTGACCAGGGCGTCGAGCCGTTCCGAGCCTTGCCAGGCGGCCGGCAGGGAAAGGGCGGACGCCAGCAGGATCAGCAGCAGGCGGCAGGACGAAAACGAAGCTCGTTGCGTGGAAATCATGGCTTGTTTGGATAAGGTGCTCAACGTCGACGCCACGGCGGCAAAATCGAGACCCGTCGCGGAATAGTACTAATTTAGCAACCAGGAGCTAAAATCACCGGGGAGCCGTATGCGAATCATTTCCAGGTTTCGGGCGTTTCCGGATTCCGGGGCGGCATCGCGGCGGCATTTTCTCCGGGCCTGCACGGCCGCGGCCCTCGTTGGGCCGGCGTGGGGCGCGGAGCCGCCCTTCTATGCCGACAAGCAGAACCTGCTGGTTTACCTGGAGGCCGGAGTGCCCCAACCCGTCCGGACTGCCCAGGATTGGGAGCGCCGCCGCCGCGACATCGTCGCCAGCATGGAGCAGGTCATGGGCCCGTTCCCCGACGGCGAGCGCCCGCCGTTGGATGTCCAGGTTCTCGCGGAAACCAGTCTGGATGGCTACACACGCCGCAGCATCACCTACGCCGCCGGGCCTGGGGACCGCGTGCCCGCCTACCTGTTGATTCCCGATCAACCCAACGGAGCGGCCATGCTCGCGCTGCATCCCACCGGCGAGTTGGGCAAAGGCATCGTCATCGGCTTGGGGAGCCGGCCGAATCGCAATTACGCCAACGAGCTGGCCCGGCGCGGTTACGTCGTCGTGGCGCCGGATTACCCGACCATGGGCGATCCGCAGAAGGATGCTTATGCGCTGGGGTATGTGAGCGGCACGATGAAGGGGATTTACAATCACTCGCGCGCCGTCGATCTGCTGGCGTCGCTGCCACAAGTCGATGCGGGCCGGGTCGGCGCGATCGGCCACTCGCTCGGCGGCCACAACGCGCTGTTTGTCGCCGTGTTCGATCGGCGGGTGCGCGCGGTCGTCACCAGTTGCGGCTTCAACGCCTTTCCGAAATACATGGGCGGCGATCTGACGGGCTGGAGCTCCGACAAATACATGCCGCGCATCGCCAAAATTTACGGCAAAGACCCGCGCCGCATGCCTTTCGATTTCACGGAAGTGCTGGCCGCGCTGGCGCCTCGCCCCGTCTTCGTCAACGCGCCGACCGGCGACGATAATTTCGAGATCTCGGGCGTGAACGACTGCCTGCGGGCGGCGCTTCCTGTGTACAAGCTGTTCAACGCCGCCGGCCGCCTGCAAGCCGCGCACCCCGACTGCGCCCACGACTTTCCGCCGGAAATTCGGGCGCAGGCCTACCATTTTCTGGACGAATCGCTGCGCTAGGAAGGCAAGGAAATGCGGCCCACAGGGTCTTACGCTGCCGGCTGCTGGGTTTGAGCGACCATCACGCGTCGCTTGAAATCCTCGAGCATGCTTTCGTCGAGGCGGACGTGGGTCGGGCGTTTGGTCAGGGTCGTCATGCGGTCGATTTTGTTTTGTAGCTTGAGCAGCGCGTAGAACAGGTTTTCCGGACGCGGCGGGCAGCCCACCACGTAAACGTCGACCGGCACGATCTTGTCGACGCCCTGCAGCACGGCGTAGGTATTGAACGGTCCGCCGACGCTCGAGCAGGCGCCCATCGAGATGCACCATTTCGGCTCGGGCATCTGGTCCCAGATGCGCTTCAACACCGGGGCCATCTTCAGAGTGACTGTGCCGGCGACGATCATCAGGTCCGCCTGCCGCGGGCTGGGGCGGAAAACCTCGGCGCCGAAGCGGGCGATATCGAAGCGCGAGGTCGACGAAGCGATCATCTCGATCGCGCAGCAGGCCAGTCCGAAGGTCAGCGGCCAGATCGCGGATTTGCGGGCCCAGTTGAACACGTAATCGACCGAGGTGGTCAAAAAGTTGCGCTCGAATTGGTTCTGCAAGTAGGGCATGACGACCTGCATCGTATTATAGACCGCCCCCGGTTGTCACCCTCAGTCGAAATTCCCGTGGCGCCGGGCTGGGGTGCTTCACCCAGACCCGCGGTCGTTGGGGCTGGGCGGATTGCGCAAAGCCGCTGGAATCTCCTTACCCAAGCCTGCGGTTTTTGCCTCCAGCCAGGTTCGAGGGCCGCAGGTCCAGGGGTACGTTTCCCGGACCTGCGGTCGTTGCCCGACGGCAGTCCCAGAGCCCGCAGGTCTGGGTACAGCACCCCAGCCCTGCGCTACGGATGTGGCCAAGGCCCCAGTCCCTCGCCCACCGCTCGTCGTAATCTAAAGGTTCCATGGCGAAAGGTTCGATGACCCAGGACACAACGGCTCGCATGGGAAGGGTTTACCTGGTGGGCGCCGGCCCGGGGGACCCCGAACTGATCACGCTGCGCGGTCTGCGGCTCATCCAGACCGCCGACGTCATTCTCTACGACAACCTGGCGCCCGGCGCATTGCTCAACTCGGCACCCGCGGCGGCCGAAAAGCTCTACGTTGGGAAAAAACGCGCCAGACACGCCTACACCCAACAACAGATCAACCAGTTCCTGGTCGACTATGCCCGCCAGGGGAAGCGCGTTGTCCGGCTCAAGGGCGGCGACCCCTATCTGTTCGGCCGCGGCGGCGAGGAAGCCCAGGCTCTGGATGCGGCCGGTGTTCCCTTCGAGGTGATACCCGGTGTTTCTTCCGCGCTGGGACTTGCCGCCTACGCCGGGATTCCTCTCACCCATCGCGAAACGACTTCGGCCGTCACGTTTGTCACCGGCCACGACGTCGAGGGCATCGATTGGGACCGGATCGGCGCCGCCGGGACGCTGGTGATCTTCATGGGCGTCACGATGTTCGACGAGATATCGCGGCGGCTGATCGAGGCCGGCCGAGCGCCCGAGACGCCCGCGGTGGCTGTGCGCTGGGCTTCGCGCGGCGACCAGCAAAGTGTCGTCGGTACCCTGGCCACCCTCTCCGCCGCCATGCGCCAGGCCGATCTGAAACCGCCGGCAACGATCGTGGTCGGCGAAGTCGTCTCCCTGCGCCCGGCACTGAACTGGTTCGAAAAGCTACCGCTGTTCCAGACCCGCGTCGTCGTCACCCGCGCCCGCGAGCAGGCGGGGCAGTTTTCCGATACGCTGCGCGAGTTGGGCGCCTACGTCATCGAGCTTCCGACCATCGAGATCGTGCCGCCCGACGACTGGGGCCCGCTGGACGCCGCGGTTGCTTCGCTCGACAGCTACGATTGGGTGCTGTTCACCAGCGCCAACGGGGTTCGCTTCTTTGTCGAGCGGCTCGATGCCAGCGCGAACGATCTCCGCCGCCTGCGCGCGAAGGTGTGCGCGATCGGTCCGGCGACCGCCGAACGCCTGCGCGCGCTGCACATCAAGGTCGACCTGATGCCCCCCGAATACGTCGCCGAGGGCGTTCTGCAGGCGTTTGCCTCTCACGATCTGGCCGGCAAACGGGTGCTGCTGCCGCGCGCCAAGGTCGCCCGCGATGTGATTCCGGTCGAGCTGACCCGGCGCGGGGCGGCGGTGGACGTCGTGCCCGCCTATCAGACCGTGGCCCCGGAGGCTTCGGCGAAGTTGGCCGCCCAGATCTTCGACTGTGCCTCCAAGCCGCACTGGATTACCTTCACCAGCTCGTCGACGGTGAGCAACTTTGCGCGGCTCTGCCCGCTCGAGCGGCTGCGCGGCGTGCGCATCGCGTCGATCGGTCCGGTGACTTCCCGCACGATTCGCGAGCACGGCCTGCCGGTGGACCTGGAACCGGCGCGTTATACGATGGAAGGGTTGGTCGAGGCGCTGGTCCAGCGCCAGACGGAAGACGTGATCCCTGCGGCGGCACGGGGACACGCATCGGATTCTTCGCATCCGTGAGGGGTATCTCTATTGGTCACCGTGGCGCCCTCGGCGCGGACGTGGCGCGGGGCCTTGGGCGGTAGCGTCGGCCTGCGGCGCACGT
This sequence comes from Terriglobia bacterium, assembly GCA_963824095.1. Lineage (GTDB taxonomy): Bacteria > Acidobacteriota > Terriglobia > Bryobacterales > UBA6623 > JBBDWJ01. The sequence goes on from CAWGNS010000008.1 coordinate 2,142,623, forward strand.
ACCTGCAGCCGCCGAGAGAGAGCCTAGAAAGAGGAGACGTCATGAGAAGTGTCGCTCGCCGCAACGTGCTCGCCGCGATCCTGGTTTTCGTGGCGACAGCCGCGCTCGGGGCCACGCCCCAGCCGCAGGCGCTCACCGAGCAGCAGGCCCGCCTTGGCGAACAGATCCGCAAAAAGATCGTCACCCTGCCCGAGTTTGGAGTCTTCGATAACATCAGCTATTCGCTGCACGACGGCGGCTCCACCGTGCTTTTGCAGGGCCAAGCGGCCAAGCCCACCCTCAAGACCGCCGCCGAGCGTGTGGTCCAAAAGCTCGAAGGCGTCGAGAAGGTCATCAACGAAATCGAGGTCCTGCCCAACTCGCCCAACGACGAACGCGTGCGGGCTGGCGTCTACGTGCGAATTTACGGCCACCCTTCGCTGAGCCGTTACAACCCCAACCGCGGCACGCCGCTGTTTTCGAGCCCGGCCCGGCGCAGCTTCGGAATTTCGGCCGATCCACCGCCGGGGCAGCATCCGATTCACATCATCGTCAAGAACGGAAACGTGACGCTCGAAGGCGTGGTCGATCGTGAAGGCGACAAAACCATCGCGGGCCTACAGGCCAATTCGACCCCCGGCGCTTTTTCGGTGACCAATGACCTCGTCGTTCTGAGCAACGGCAAAAAATAGGGTGTTTTGGCCCGTCGCCGAAAGAGACTGCCGCCAGCGGGAGCCCCCGCCCGGCAGTGTCGCAGCTTCCCTTTCCCGATCCGGGCGTGAAATCATAGTCGTGTAGCGTCGGCGGGAGAACGCCGCGCCGCGTTGCGGCTGAGTGTGCCTCGAACCCGATCCGGCGCACGACGGTACACCGATTGCTACCTCGAGGGTGCTACGCCCGGAGGCCGCGCACCCCGGCCATCCCGTCACCTGATTCCAGGAAGAACCCAAAATGCCAGAAGAGCAGCAATATCGAATCGAAAAAGACAGCATGGGCGAGGTGAAAGTTCCCGCCGATGCCCTTTACGCCGCCCAGACGCAGCGCGCTGTCAACAACTTTCCGGTCAGCGGCTGGCGCTTTCCGCGCACGTTTTTGCGCGCCCTGGGCATGCTGAAGGGGACCGCCGCCGCCGTCAACCACGACCTGGGCCTGATGGAAGCCGACATGGCCGCCGCCATCGAACAGGCCGCCAAAGAAGTCGAGGACGGCCTGCACGACGACCAATTCCCGCTCGATATCTTTCAAACCGGCTCGGGCACCAGCACCAACATGAACGCCAACGAGGTGATCGCCACCCTGGCGAGCAAGAAACTCGGCCGCAAGGTGCATCCCAACGATCACGTCAACATGAGCCAGAGCAGCAACGACATGATCCCGTCGGCAATTCATGTCAGCGCCTATCTCGAATCGGCCGAGACTCTGCTGCCCGGCCTGGAGCATTTGCGCGACACCATCCAGCGCAAAGCCGAAACGCTCGATCACGTGGTGAAGACCGGCCGCACGCACCTGATGGACGCACTGCCGATCCGCATGAGCCAGGAGCTTTCCGGCTGGGGCGCCCAGCTCGACCAGGCCGCGGCGCGCATTCGCTCCACCCTGCCGCGGGTCTCGGCGCTGGCGCTGGGCGGCACCGCGATCGGAACCGGCGTCAATGCCCACCCGGAGTTCGGCCCGCGGGTCGCCAAGAAGCTTTCGCAGAAAACGCAGCTTCCCTTTATCAGCAGCCGTAACTACTTCATGAGCCTCGCCAGCCAGGACGCCATCGTCGAGTTGAGCGGCCAGATCAAGGCGGGCGCCGTGGCCGTGATGAAAATTTCCAACGACCTGCGCTGGATGAACAGTGGTCCGCAGGCCGGCATCGCCGATCTCGCGCTGCCCTCGCTGCAGCCCGGCAGCAGCATCATGCCGGGCAAGGTCAATCCGGTGATTCCCGAGGCCGCAACGATGGTCTGCGCGCAGGTTTTCGGCAACGACGTGACGGTCACCGTCGCCGGCCAGTCGGGGAATTTCCAGCTCAACGTGATGCTGCCGGTGATCGCCTACAACGTGCTGCAGAGCGCGCGCTTACTGGGGAATGTGTCGCGTCTGCTGGCCGATCTGGCGATTGCGGGCTTTACCCCAAATGAAGCACGCGTCGCGGATCTGGTCGAGAAGAACCCCATTCTGGTCACTGCTTTGAACCCCGTCATTGGGTACGAGAAGGGCGCCGCGGTAGCCAAGAAGTCGTACGCGGAGGGCCGCCGGCTCAAGGAAGTGGCGGCGGAGATGACGGACCTGTCGGCGGAAGAGCTGGACCGCCTGCTCGACCCGCGGAAGATGACCGAGGGCGGCATCGCGGAGTGAGTGTGCTGGAGGGGGACTGTCACCGTGTTTCGCGCCACGCGGATCCTGGAAGCGACTGAAAAATCCAGGCGCGAAACGCGGACTTCCCCAAGCCGCACTACTGCCGGGCCTGAAGGGAGTTTTTCCTTGCGGCTCTTGCGCGGATGCTTTGACAGTCGTGCGGGGACGCGGCTGCTTGCACAGGCCGGAGGCCTGCGCCACGGTGGCCGCCGTCGCGAATCTTCGCCCAGGTCAGCCGTTTTTGACCATCTGCCGCAGCACGTACTGCAGAATCCCGCCGTGCTGGTAATACAGCACTTCCTGCGGCGTGTCGATGCGCACCTTGGCCTGGAAGGTGATCGGCTCGCCCGAGTCCGGCTTGGCCGTAACGGTCACTTCCTTCACCGAGCCGTCACCCAGCCCGGTGATGTCGTAGACCTCGCGGCCGGTCAGCCCCAGCGAATCCGCCGTCTTGCCGGCCGGGAATTCCAGCGGCAGCACGCCCATGCCGATCAGGTTCGAGCGATGGATGCGCTCGTAGCTTTCGGCGATCGCCACCCGCACCCCCAGCAGCCGCGGCCCTTTGGCCGCCCAGTCGCGCGACGAGCCGGAACCGTATTCCTTGCCCGCCAGCACCACCAACGGCACTTTCTCGTCGCGGTATTTCATCGCCGCGTCGTAGATCGACATCTGCTCGCCGTCGGGCAGGTGTTGGGTCCAGCCGCCCTCGGTGCCGGGCGCGAGCCGGTTGCGCAGCCGCACGTTGGCGAACGTGCCACGCATCATGACCTCGTGGTTGCCGCGCCGCGAACCGTAGGAATTGAAGTCCACGGGCTGGATGCCGTTGTCGACGAGGTACTTGCCCGCCGGGCTGTCGGCCTTGATCGAGCCGGCCGGCGAAATATGGTCGGTGGTGACGCTATCGCCCAGCAGCGCCAGCGCCCGCGCGCCGACGATGTCGCTGACGGCGTCGGGCTCGACCCCCATTTCGGTGAAATAGGGCGGGCGGCGAATGTAGGTGGAGCTGCCGTCCCAATCGAACAGATCGCTGGGCTCGGCGCCGAGCGAGCTCCAGCGGACATCGCCCGTGAACACGTCGCTGTAAGTCCGCCGGAACATCTCCGCGTCCACCGCCGAGGCGATGGCGTCCTGGACCTCTTTGGGCGACGGCCACAAATCCTTCAGATACACCGGCTTGCCTTCGAGGTCGTTGCCCAGCGGCTCGCTGGTCAGGTCGAGATCCATGCGCCCGGCCAGCGCATAGGCCACCACCAGGGGCGGCGAGGCCAGGTAGTTCATGCGCACCTCGGCGTGCACGCGTCCCTCGAAATTGCGGTTGCCCGAAAGCACCGCGGCGACGGCCAGGTTGCCCTCGCGGATGGCCTCGGAAATCTCCGGCGGCAGCGGCCCCGAATTGCCGATGCAAGTGGTGCAGCCATAGCCGACAAGGTTGAAGCCAATCAGATCGAGATATTGCGTCAGGCCCGATTTCTTGAGGTATTCGGTAACGACCTTGGAGCCGGGCGCGAGGCTGGTCTTCACCCAGGGCTGCGACTGCAGGCCGCGCTCGACGGCTTTCTTGGCCACCAGGCCGGCGGCCAACATCACCGCCGGATTGGAAGTGTTGGTGCAGCTTGTGATCGCCGCGATCACCACCGAGCCGTGGCAAAGCTCGCATTCGGCGTCTTTGATGGTGACCTTGACCCCCCTCGGGGCTGGCTCGACGGCCACCGCCGCGCCGCCTTCCGAAGCCCAAACGCCCTTGGGATCGGCGCTTTGCTCGGAGGCGTTGCGCACGGCAGCCGCGCCGCCGGCGGTCTGGCGCTCGGCCATCAAGGCCGAAAGCGCCGTCTGGAACGACTGCTTGGCGCTTTTGAGAGGAACGCGATCCTGCGGACGCCGCGGCCCCGCCAAGCTGGGTTCGACCTCGCCCATATCCAGGTGCAGCGTATCGCTGTAGGCGGCCTCGGGCGAGCCGGCCTCGCGGAACATGCCCTGCTCGCGGGCGTAGGCCTCCACCAGCGCGATCTGCTCGTCGGGACGCCCGGTCAGCCGCAGGTAAGCCAGCGTTTCCTTGTCGATGGGGAACAGCCCGCAGGTGGCGCCGTATTCGGGGGCCATGTTGGCGATGGTGGCCCGGTCGGCCAGCGGCAGCTCGCCGAGGCCGTCGCCGTAGAACTCCACGAACTTGCCAACAACCCCTTTTTTTCGAAGCATTTCGGTGACCGTGAGCACCAGGTCCGTGGCCGTCGCCCCTTCGGCGAGCTTGCCGGTCAGCTTGAAGCCGACGACTTGCGGAATCAGCATCGAAATCGGCTGGCCGAGCATGCCCGCCTCGGCCTCGATGCCGCCCACGCCCCAGCCGAGCACTCCCAGGCCGTTGATCATGGTTGTGTGCGAGTCGGTGCCGACCAGCGTGTCGGGATAGGCGCTCGCCGTCCTGTTTGCAGCGCCGTTGGATTGCGTGAACACCACCCGCGCCAGATATTCCAGGTTGACCTGGTGGACGATGCCGGTCTCGGGCGGCACCACCTTGAAATTGTCAAAGGCCTGCTGGCCCCACTTGAGGAACTGGTAGCGCTCGCGGTTGCGCTGGTATTCGAGCTCGCTGTTGAGCTGCAGCGCCTGCGCCGAACCGAAACGGTCGACCTGCACCGAGTGGTCGATCACCAGCTCAGCCGGCTGCAACGGGTTGATGCGCGTGGCCTGCCCGCCCATGGCCTTCATCGCTTCGCGCATCGCGGCAAGGTCGACCACGGCCGGCACGCCGGTGAAATCCTGCATCAGCACTCGCGCCGGCCGGAACGCGATCTCGCGGTTGGGCGCGGCTTTCGGATCCCAATTCGCGAGCGCCTCGATATCGCCCTTGGTGACCGTCTTGCCGTCTTCATAGCGCAACAGGTTCTCGAGCAGGATCTTGAGCGAATAGGGCAGCCGGGTGATGTCGTGGCCCTTCAGCGCGTCGAGGCGGAAGATTTCGTAGCTCGCCCCCGATACGGACAGCGTGTCTCTCGCGCCAAAGCTATTCATCCCAGAACCATTCATGGTGATCACTCCCGTCGAAAGAAGAACGGCAGACTGCCTGGCGGCGCGGGTCCAAACGCGGCCGCATCCGGCCCGTCGAAAACGGAAATCCCAGTGAGGACTTGCAGAGGCACCTTGCGGTGCCCAGCGGCAGAGGCGTCTTGCGACGCCATACCAACTCAGAAATCGGCGAGTTCCGTGGGCCCAAACAGCCGTTTCAGGCCAGGGGCGGCAACAAACAGCCCTCTCTAAATGATCTCATTCCGCGGCGGCGAGGACAACTGGAAAGGCGTCAGGAACGCAGGCCGCGCCAACCAACGCTGCGCAATGAAGGCGAAAAGGCCCCGCCCACGACGGCAAACAAAGCACGGCCCAAAAAAACAGAGCCGCAGGCGCAACAGGCTGCGGAAAGACTCCAGTCCGGCCCGGCAGTTGTGCTTCATGGGGACTGTCACCCTCCCGCACCAAACCGGGGGCTAGGCTCGCCGCCTCGTCTTTTGGCCGGGCTTGTTTTGGCAGTTGGAAAGAGGACAGACAGGATGGTCTGCCCCGAGTGCTACCAGGCTTCGGCGTAGCGGAAGCCGTAGGGGTCGGCGCCGGCTTCGATTACGCCGTTGGGGCGAACCACCAGCGCCGTCGGGGCCGCGCCGCTTTGCCATCGGCTGCGGCGCTCGATCTGGTGGCCCCAGGACTCGAGCATCATCAACACTTCTTCGGGCAAGCGCTCATCGAGCAGCAGCAGGTTGGGATCGGCGGCGTGATCGTCAAAGCTCGAAACCAGATGGCGCGTCTGGAAGCGGGGCGCCTCGACGGCGGCCTGCGGGTTGAAGCCGAACTCGATCATGTCCAGCAGCACCTGCAGCAGCGCCTGGTCCTGTTGATCGCCTCCCGGCGTCGACAGCACGCTGTAGGGCCGGCCGGCTTTGGTTACCAGCGTGGGCGAGAGCGTGATGCGCGGCCGTTTGCCGGGCTCAACGACGTTGGGGTGGTTGGGGATCAGCAGAAAACTCTGCGCCCGCTGCGTGAGCGGGATCCCGGTGTCGCCGGCGATCACCGACGGCATCCAGGCGCCCGAGGGCGTCGCCGAGAACATCACGCCGTCGTTGTCGATCAGGTTCAGACAGGTGGTGTCATGCGAGGCCAGCGCGTCGGTGAGCGGCCGCAGTTGCCCAACGTAATCGGTGGGATGCGTGGGCTTCGTCTTGCCGAACTCGCCGGGCCGAAACACGGTGGACGAGTGCGTCAGGTCGATTTGCGCCCGCCGCCGCGCCGCGTATTCCTTCGTGAGCAGTTGGTCGGGAATGTCGGCGAAGCGCGGATCGGCATAGTAGGTATCGCGGTCGGCGTAAGCCAGCTTCAACGCCTCCACCAGGCGGTGAATATAGCCGGCGCTATTCCAGCCGAGCGATCGCAGATCATAGCCCTCGATGATGTTCAGCGCCTCGATCATGACGCCGCCCTGCGTCCAGAAGCCGCCCTTGTAGACCGTGTAGCCCCGGTAGTCGGTGCTCAGCGGCGCTTCGACTTCCAGGTGGAAAGACGCGAAGTCTTCATAGCGCAGCAGCCCGCCGTTCTCCTCGACGAACTTGCCGATCTTGCGCGCGATCTCGCCTCGATAGAAGTAGTCGCGAACCGCATCGATGGCCTTCTCGCGGCTGGCGCCGTTCTTGAGAGCCGTTTGCTCGGCGGCGACCATCGAGCGCAAGGTGCGCGCCAGGTCGGGTTGCCGGAAAATCTCGCCGGGTTGGGGCAGATGCCCGTTGGGGGTAAACACCGCCTCGGAAGTCGGAAAGCGCCTCAGGAAGCGCACCGCGCCGGCGATCGAGCGCGCCCGCATGCTGTCGATAGGAAAGCCGTCGGCCAACTGGATCGCGGCCGCCGCCGTTTCCGCGAACGATTTCGTGCCGAACTCGCGCAGCGCCAGCAGCCCGGCATCGACCATACCCGGCACCAGAGCCGGCAGCAGGCCGTAGGAGGGGATCGGGCCGGCGCTGCGGCCGCGCCGCTGCGATTCCTGCTCGAGTTCGGGCGAGCTGCGACGGTTCAGGAAGAAGTCGCGGGTCATCAGTTTCGGGGCCGTGCCGACACCGGCGATGCAAAACACCTTGCCCTCGGCGGTGCGAATCAGGATCGGCGCTTCGCCGCCAAAGCCGAAGTGCGAAAACTCAGTGACCGAACCGGCGAACAGCGCCGCCACGCCGGCGTCGACGGCATTGCCCTGGTCGTGAAACATCCGCATCGCCGCTTCGGTGACCAGCGGCGTTCCGGCGGCCACCGCGCCGCGCGTGCCGCGCACCACGGGCCTGATGATTTCAAACCGCACCGCCATCTTGCCGGCCTGGCCCCACAGCCGGCCGCCCGAGGGCGAAACCACGAACACAAAAAGGAAAGCGGCAACCAGGCCAGCGATGGATCCAGACAGCAGCACACGTCGGTTCATGCGATTATTCCCCGCAATGTCATTGTCATCATAGCAGCACCTTGGCGGGCCATTTGTGGATGGATCACCCCCGCCGCGTAGCGCGCTGGAACAGCTTCTCCGGTCACCGGGAACGTGAATTCCAACACAACATCGAACTGTCAGGAATCCGGCGCGAAGCCCGCAACCGAAGAGACAGAGCCGCTGACGGAAGCCTGCGGGCCGAGGCGGCACGAGTCCGCGCGGGCGGGCGCGATATCCGCAAACCCCACTCAGAGCCGCGAGCGTGAGCCCGCGCAGCGTTGCCGGCGCCAAGAATCCCGCGCCGCGATGCCAGGATGCCGCTGCGTCGGGATGAAGCTGCGTCGGGATGAAATCGAATCAGCCGCGGCGCTGCCAGCGCGCCGGTCGCGCGTCAGGACGGCTTGTTGTTCCCTCCAGGCTAACGTGCCGCTTCGGCCCGCAGGCTTCCGCCAGCGGCTCTGTTCTCGCGCTTGGCCGGAACGGTGGTCTTCGGCGCGACAACCCTCTGACCCCTGCTCGGCCGCGGGCGAAGGGGCCTCACGGCCTGGTTCTGGCCAACCAACGACCTTGCTAAACTCAGATTTTTGCGACATTTGAGCATGCCTGAACTTCCCAACTCCAACCCGCTGGGCGAAATCCAGTTCCGTATTCCGTTTGACCAGATTCGCGCCGAGCACGTCGAGCCGGCGACCGACGCGCTGCTGGCCGAAGCGCAGCGGCAGATCGACGCGCTGGCCGCCGACGCGTCTCCGCGCACGTTCGAGAACACGCTGCTGGCGCTCGAAGCGGTCACCGAGAAACTCGAATACGCTCTGGGCGTGGTGGGCCATCTCGAATCCGTAGCCACCTACCCGGAGCTACGCCAGGCCTACAACAACGTGCAGCCCAAGGTCAGCGCGTTTTTTTCCAGCATCGCCTTGAATGAAGCGGTCTGGAAACAGATGAAGGACTACGCCGCGACCGCTGAGGCCGCCGCTCTCACCGCGACACGCGCGCGCTTCCTGAAAAAGACCCTCGATGAGTTTCGCCGCAGCGGGGCTGAGCTGGACACCGCCGGCAAGAAGCGCCTGATGGAAATCAACGTCGAGCTGGCGCAGCTGACCACGAAGTTCTCCGAACACGTGCTCGACTCGACCAACGGCTTCGAGCTGATCCTCGAGGACGAGACAAAGCTCGCCGGCCTGCCTCCCAGCGCGGTCGAGGTCGCCCGCGACAGCGCCGAGAAGAAAGGTAAGCCCGGCTGGCGGTTTACCCTGCAAGCGCCCAGCTACACGGCGGTGCTCACCTACCTCGACGACGCGGCGATCCGCGAGCAAATTTACCGCGCCTACAACAAGCGCGCCACCGCCGGCGAGTTCGACAATCGCGAGATCATTCGCGCGGTGCTGGCGCTGCGCGACGAGAAAGCCAAGCTGCTGGGCTACGACAATTTTGCGGACCTGGTCCTCGAAGACCGCATGGCCAAGCGCGGCCGCCAGGCTCAGCAATTCGTCCGCGAGCTGCACGAGAAGACGCAGCAGGCGTTCGACAAGGAAAACAGCGAGCTACAAGCCTTCCGGCGAGAGCTGGAAGGGCCGGCGGCGCGGCCGCTGGCGCCCTGGGACATCGCCTACTACGCCGAAAAGCTGCGCCGCAAACGCTACGACTTCGACGAAGAGCAGTTGAGGCCCTACTTCCCGTTCGAAGGCGTGCTGAAAGGGATGTTCGAGATCGTCGGGCGTCTCTACGGCATCGAGGTGAAGCAGCAGGACGGCGTTCCCGCCTGGGACGAAGCCGTCAAGTACTACTCGATCTACGACGGCGAGGGGGCCTGGCTCGGCTCGTTTTACGCCGACTTTTATCCGCGCGAAAACAAGCGCGGCGGCGCCTGGATGGACTCGCTGCTCACCGGCACGCCTTCCGCCGACGGCTTCACGCCGCACCTGGGCTTGATTTGCGGCAACCAGACGCCGCCGGTCGGCGGCAAGCCGTCGCTATTGACGCACCGCGAAGTCGAGACGATCTTTCACGAATTCGGGCATCTGCTGCACCACCTGCTCAGCCGCGTCGAGATTCGCAGCCTCGCCGGCACGCGGGTCGCCTGGGATTTCGTCGAGCTGCCGTCGCAGATCATGGAGAACTGGTGCTGGGAGCGCGACGCGCTCGACCTTTTCGCGCGCCACTATCAGACCGGCGAGCCGATCCCCACCGAACTGTTCGAGAAAATGAAGCGCGCCCGCAATTTTCGCGCCGCCAACGCGCAGATGCGCCAACTCGGTTTCGCGGCGCTCGACCTGGGCCTGCACATCGACTACTCGCCCGAGCGCGACGGCGACGTGATGAGCTATTCGCGGGGTATTTTGCAGCAATTCTCGCCGGTCGAGTTGCTGCCCGACCACGGCATGCTGGCGGCCTTCAGCCACCTGTTCGCGAGCCCGGTCGGGTATGGCGCCGGATACTATTCCTACAAGTGGGCTGAAGTGCTCGACGCCGATGCCTTCACCCGCTTCGCGAGCGAGGGAATCTTCAGCGGCGAAGTGGGAGGCTCGTTCCGCGAGGCGATTCTATCCCGAGGCGACAGCGAAGACCCCTCCGACCTGTTCCGCACATTCATGGGCCGCGACCCCGACCCCAACGCGCTGATGGTGCGGCTGGGGCTGGCTTAGCCGGTAGAGTCCGGGCGGAGCCGTGCAAGTTCGGACCTTGCCTCACCCCACCTTCGGGCCGCCCCAGACCGCCTCGCGGTGCTCTTTCCAAAACACCTCGACTCCAGCCAGCCCCGCTTCCCGGGCGATCGAGAGGTCCTCGAGCAACGGCAACGGCTGGTCCTTCTCGCCTTCTTCGAGCTGATCGAGATAGGCCCTGGTTGCGGCCGGCGTGAGAAAGCGTGGGTCGCCCCCCGCGCGACCGACGACGCCGTCGACCCGAAGCTGCTGAATGCGCTCTTCCACCGGGTGCGTCTGGGCAACAACCAGGTCGGCGTTGACGAACCACCCCCCCGGCTTGAGCCACTCGAGCGCAGTGGCGATGAGCCGCTTTTTCTCGGCCGCGGTGAGATGGTGCAACGCGTAGGCCGAAAAGACCACGTCCACGGGCTCGGGCACGTGATCGCGGCTCAACTTCTGGAAGTCCGCGATGACGAATTCGACGCGGTTCGCCTGTTCGCCGAGCCGGGCCTTGCAAAACGACAGCATCGCCTCGGCGCCGTCAACGGCGACCACCGTCGCCCGCGGGAAGAACTCCAGGAACCGCGCCGTCAGGAACCCCGTGCCGACGCCCAGATCGAGCGCCCGCAGCCCGGCCTGGCGCTCGAAGGGCAAAACCTCGAGCGCGACGGCGGCCATCTTGTGCCGCAGCGGGTGCATGATGTCCATATCGGCGTCATAGGCCAGCACCCGGCCGGCCGCGTCATACGCCCGAACGCTGGCGGTTTTCGGTGGTTCCATGGACGTATTGTCGGCCCCCCTGTCAAGAGCCTGAGATCCGCGTACACCCCGTAGCGCAGGGCTCCCAGAGACCGGCGGCTTCCCAGGGGTTCAGGAAATTCCACCGGACCCGACCTGGATAAAGCCGCGGGTCTCCACGGGCCCCGCGCCACGGGTTTACCGGGCGGGACCGCCGGGGGCGCTGGGGTTTCCCCGGTAGTATTCGATAAGCTAGAAGACTTGGGCCCCGGGCCCGAAACCAAAACAGCATGAAGAAACTTCTCGCCGCGAACCGCGGGGAAATCGCGATCCGCATCATGCGCGCCGCCACCGAGCTCGGTCTGCGCACTGCCGGTATCTTCTCCCAGGAAGACCGCCTTAGCCTGCATCGCTTCAAGGCCGATGAGGCTTACTTGATCGGCGAGAACAAAGGGCCCGTTGCGGCTTACCTCGACATCGAGGGCATTATCGCGGTGGCCAAGGAGCGCGAGATCGACGCGATCCACCCGGGCTACGGCTTTCTGGCCGAAAACCCGGAATTTGCGCGCGCCTGCGGGAAAGCCGGCATCACCTTCGTGGGCCCGGCGCCGCAGATGCTCGAGTTGCTGGGCGACAAGCTGGCCGCGCGCGAGCTCGCCCAGAAGGCCGGCGTGCCGGTGGTGCCGGGCCTGCAGCATCCCATCGAAGACGCCGCGAGAAGTCCATCAGGTCGCGCGGGAAATCGGTTTCCCGATCATCCTCAAGGCCGCCTTCGGCGGCGGCGGCCGTGGCATGCGCGTGGTGCGCGAAGAGTCCGAGCTCGACGCCAAAATCGACGAAGCCCAGAAGGAAGCGAAATTGGCGTTCGGCAACGGCGCCGTCTTCGTCGAGCGCTACATCGGCCGGGCGCGGCACATCGAGGTGCAGATTCTGGCCGACACGCACGGCAACGTGATGCACCTCTACGAGCGCGATTGCTCGGTGCAGCGCCGCCACCAGAAGGTCGTCGAGGTGGCGCCCGCCGAGAATTTGGCCGCGCGCATCCGTAAGGAGCTTTGCGATGCCGCGGTCGCCATCGCCCACGCCGCCAACTACATCAACGCCGGCACGGTCGAGTTTCTGGTGGATGCCGACAGCGGCGAGTGGTACTTCATCGAAGTCAACCCGCGCATTCAGGTCGAGCACACCGTCACGGAAATGGTGACCGGGATCGATGTCGTGCGCTCACAAATCCTGGTCGCGCAGGGCCACCGCCTGCACGAAGCGCCGCTTTCGCTGCCGCGGCAGGACGAGATCGCCGTGCGCGGCTTCGCAATCCAGTGCCGCATCACCACCGAGGATCCCGAGAATAACTTTTCGCCCGACTACGGCCGCATCGGCACCTACCGCTCGCCGGCCGGCTTCGGCGTTCGCCTCGACGGCGCCACCGCCTACGCCGGCGCCATGCTGCAGCCCTACTACGACTCGCTGCTGGTGAAGATGACGGCCTGGGATAACACCCTGCCGGGGGCCTGCCACCGCGCCGACCGCGCCTTGCAGGAGTTCCGCATCCGCGGCGTCAAGACCAACATCCCGTTCCTCGAAAACGTGATCCGCCACCCGGCGTTCCAGGCCGGCGAAACGACCACCGGCTTTCTCGATCACCATCCCGAGCTGTTCCAGTTCGTCAAACGGCGCGACCGCGCCACGCGGCTGCTCAGCTATCTCGGCGACGTCATCGTCAACGGCAATCCGGCGGTGAAAGGTAGCGTGCCGCCGGAAGTGTTTGATGAAGCCCCGGTTCCGGCGTTCGAGCAGGGCGCGACTCCGGCGGCGGGCACGCGGCAGAAGCTGGAAGAGCTTGGGCCGAAGCGGTTTGCCGAATGGGTGCGCGGCCAGCAGCGCCTGCTGATCACCGACACCACATTCCGCGATGCCCACCAGTCGCTGCTGGCCACGCGCGTGCGCACCTACGACCTGCTACGCCCTGCCGAAGCCGTCGCGCAGCGGCTCTCGCCGTTGTTCAGCCTGGAGATGTGGGGCGGCGCCACCTTCGACACCGCCATGCGTTTCCTCTACGAGGATCCCTGGCAGCGGTTGCGGGACTTGCGCGCGCGTATCCCCAACATCTGTTTCCAGATGCTGCTGCGCGCCTCGAACGCGGTGGGCTACACCAGCTACCCCGACAACGTCGTGCGGCAGTTCGTGCTCGAGGCGGCGCGCCAGGGCATCGACGTCTTCCGCATCTTCGATTCGCTCAACTGTATCGACAATATGCAGGTGGCGATGGACGCCGTGCTCGAAACCGGCGCCGTGTGCGAGCCGGCGATCTGCTACACCGGCGATCTGCTCGACCCCACGCGGCCCAAATACAAGCTGGCCTACTACGTCGACATGGCCAAGCAGCTCGAAAAGATGGGCGCCCATATCCTGGGCATCAAGGACATGGCGGGCCTCTGCCGGCCCTATTCGGCCTACGCGCTGGTCGAGGCGTTGAAGCAGGAAATCGGCATTCCGATTCACTTCCACACCCACGACTCGAGCGGCATCAACGCCAGCACCTTGCTGAAAGCCGCCGAAGCGGGCGTCGATATCGTCGACGGCGCGGTCTCAGCCGTCAGCGGCCAGACCAGCCAGCCCAATCTCAATTCGCTGGTCGCCTCGCTGCGCCACACGCCGCGCGACACCGGCCTCGACGAGGGCGCTCTCAGCGACTGCGCGCGCTATTGGGAAAAGGTGCGGACCTACTACCTGGCCTTCGACAACGGCCCGCGCGCCGGCAGCGCCGACGTTTACAAGCACGAGATTCCGGGCGGGCAGTTCACCAACCTGCAGCAGCAGGCGGCGGCCATGGGGCTCGGTCACCGCTGGCGCGAAGTCGAAGAGATGTACGCCCAGGTCAACCAGCTCTTCGGCGACATCGTCAAGGTCACGCCGTCGAGCAAAGTGGTCGGCGACATGGCCCTGTTTCTGATCATCAAGGGCATGACCACCGATGATGTCCGCAACCTGCCGCCCGACCATCACGTGGCCTTTCCCGATTCGGTCCGCGACATGTTCCGGGGCTCGCTCGGGACGCCTCCGGGCGGCTGGCCGCCGGACGTGCAGCGCATCATCCTCAAGGACGAACAGCCCATCGATGGCCGGCCGGGCGCGAGCCTGCCGCCGGCCGACTTCGAAGCCGTGCGCCGCCAGCTCGAAGCCGAAATCGAGCGCACCGTCGGCGACGACGAGATCCTCAGCTATCTGCTCTATCCCGAGGTCTTCAAGCAATACAACGAGAAGCGGCGCCACTACAGCGACGTCGGCGTGCTGCAGACCCCGGTGTTTTTCTACGGCATGCAAGTCGGCGAGGAAACCGCCATCGACATCGAGGCCGGCAAGCGCCTGATCGTGAAGTTTCTCGCCGTCGGCGACCCACACACCGACGGCACGCGCACGATTTTCTTCGAGCTCAACGGCCAGCCGCGCCAGGTGAACGTCCGCGACCTGGCCTTGAAAGTCGAGGTGCGCGAGCATCCCAAGGCGCAGACCGGCGACCCCAACCAGATCGGCGCGCCGACACCGGGCCTGATCACCGGCTTGTTCGTGGAAGCCGGCGACGACGTCAAGCGCAACGACAAGCTGCTGTCGCTCGAAGCGATGAAGATGCAGAGCACGATCTACGCGCCCAAAGACGGCAAGGTCGCCAAACTGCTGGTGGAGCCGGGCCAGCAGGTCGAGGCCAAAGACCTGCTGCTGGTGATCGAGTAGACCAGCCCTTACGGATTCGAAGGTAGAGACTTGGCGCTCTCGCCTGTCGGCCACAGCGAAGGGGAGGCCCGTCTGGCCCGCAATTCGACCGGCGAAGGCCGCCTAGCTAGCGGCGGCGACAGGCGAAAGCGCCTGTCTCTACCTTCGGAGCCAAACCCCCGGCGTCGACCTGACGGTCGGCGTTCGCGGTCCGGTCAGCCGATCGCTTCGCAAACAGCCTCGCCCACCTCGGAAGTCGTCAGTGGCTTGGCGGGCTTCAGGTCGGCCGTGACTTTGCCTTCCTTCAACACCTTCTGCATCGCTTCCTCGATGGCTGCCTGCTCGTCCTTCAGACCAAAGCTGTAGCCCAACATCGCCGCGGCCGAGCCGATCGCCGCCAGGGGATTGGCTTTGTTCTGGCCGGCGATGTCGGGCGCCGAGCCGTGGACGGGCTCGTAGAGCCCACGCCAGACGCCGTTGGGCAGCTTGTCGCCGATCGACGCCGAAGGCAGCATGCCAATCGAGCCGGCCAGCACCGCGCCCTCGTCGCTCAAGATATCGCCGAACAGGTTCTCGGTGACCACGACGTCAAAGCGCCGCGGGCTCTGGATCAATTGCATGGCGCAGTTGTCGACCAGCACGTGATCCAGCTCGACGTCGGGAAATTCGTTCTTGCCGATGCCGGTCACGATCTGCCGCCACATCTGCGAATTCTCGAGCACGTTGGCTTTGTCGACCGAGGTCAGCTTGTTGCGCCGGCCGCGCGCCAGAGTGAACGCCATGCGCGCGACGCGCTCGACTTCCGACTGGCGATAGACCATCGAATTCACCGCCGTGCGCTCGGCGCCTTCCCCGCTGATGCCGCGCGGCGTCCCGAAATAGAGCCCGCCGGTCAGCTCGCGCACGATCAGCATGTCAGTGCCCCGCACGATCTCGTTCTTTAGGGGAGAAGAATCAAGCAGACTTTCGTACGCGACGATCGGGCGCAGGTTGGCGAACACGTCGAGCGCTTTGCGCAGGCCCAGCAAGCCCTTCTCGGGGCGCTTTTCCGGAGGCATTTCGTCGAACTCGGGCAAGCCGACCGCGCCCAGCAGAGTCGCGTCGGCCTCCACGGCGAGCTTACGCGTTTCGTCGGGAAAGGGGCCGCCGGTCCGATGGATGGCGATGCCGCCCAACAGGCCTTCGGTCAGATGCAACTCGTGTTTCCACTTGCGGGCGACATGCTTGAGGACGCGAACCGCCTCGCGCGTCACCTCCGGCCCGATCCCGTCGCCGGGCAATACCAAAATCTTCATGTTCATCGGCTACCAACGCTCCTGTGGGCTCAACAAGGGCCCGAAAAGGCAAACATCTATTGTAGGCACGAACCCGCGGCCCGATCGAGCCGCGCAGCTCACGGGCGGTCGGTAGGACGCCCCGCTGGTAGCGCGGGCCTCCGGCCGACAGCGTCCGCCTGCGGCGGACGTTCCCGGTCCCTTCACAGGCAAAGTAAGGGAACGCCGGCGAACGCGCACCCCCGAATGGCACAATACACAGAGCATTCGGGCTTCGCGCAAGTGGGCCCCGGTAAGGAAAGCGATGGCTGAAAATCTCAGGCTCGGCGGCAAGGTCGCCGTGATCACCGGCGCCGGCAGCGGCATCGGCAAGTCCACCACCCTGTTGTGTCTGCGCGAGGGCGCTTCCGTCGTCGCGGCCTGCTACGAGCCCGGCGACGGCGAAGCGTTGCAGCGCGACGCCCAGGGGCTGGCGGGCTCGCTGCTGACGATGGAAGCCGACGTGACTCGCGACCAGGACGCCCAGCGGCTGGTGCGCACTGCCGTCGAGCGCTTCGGCGGCCTCGACATCCTGGTCAACTGCGCCGGCATCTCCTGGAGCGGCCTGGTCAGCGAAACCAGCGAGGAGCAATGGCAGTACATCCTCGACGTCAACCTGAAAGGGGTGTTTCTCTGCTCCAAGCACGCCGTCGCCGAGATGCTGCCCCGCCGCCGCGGCTCGATCGTCAATGTCGCCTCGATCAATGCGATCCGCGGCAATCACCGCCTCGTCGCCTACTCGGCGTCGAAAGGCGGAGTCGTCGGGGTGACTCTGGCGATGGCGCTCGATTACGCCGAAGACAACATCCGCGTCAACTGCGTCTGCCCGGCGGCCATCGACGGCACGCGCATGATGCAGCGCTCGATGGAGGCCGCCGACGATGAGGAAGAGCGCTGGCGCTATCTGGTCGCCAAGCACCCCATGGGGCGCTGCGGACGGCCGGAAGAAGTCGCTTACGCGATCCTGTTCCTGGCCAGCGACGAAGCCTCGTTCATCACCGGCGTGACGATACCCATTGACGGCGGTCGGTCGATCCGCTGAGACCCCGGCGGCGGCGATGTGCCGTCGAGCGCCAAAAGGTCAACTCTTCACGCGTACCCACTTGCGGCTCTTCATCGACTCGTAGCCGGCGTCGAGAATGCAGTTGACGATATAGCCGTCCTCGTAAGTCTCGCGCGGCGTCTCGCCGTTGCGGACACACTCCACGAAGTGGCGCATCTCGGCCTGATAACCGTAGGCGAAGGCCTCCTCGGGCAGCGGCCGGGTCCAGCCCGTATCGATGTCGGCCTTTTCGATCACGTAGCCGGCGGATTTGGTCGTGAAGCTCGCGATCGGTGTCTGCCGCGTGACATCGGTGAAGATCGACCCGGCCGAGCCGTGAATTTCGTTGCGCAAGTCGAGGCCGCCCAGCGTCGTCCAGGAAAGCTCGCAGTGAGCGATGCCCCCGCCCGCAAACCGCAGCACCAGCAGCGCGTTGTCCTCGCCCTTGGTCCTTTTGTGGTGCACCAGGCGGTCGCCCCACGCCATGACCTCGACGATCGGATCCTGCTTGCCGTAGAAGTAACGGGCCGCCTCGATGCAGTGGCAGCCAAGATCGTTCAGGGCGCCGCCGCCGGTCTTGTCGATATCCCAGAAATGCGGGCTGTGAGGGCCGCTGTGCGACTCGCGCGAGCGCACCCAGAGCACGCGCCCGATGCCGCCCTGCTCGATCGTCTCGCGCGCTTTGACCACGGCGGGCGCGAAAACCTCGGTCTCGGCGTAGCCGTGCAGCGCGCCGGACTTCCGGACGGCCGCCAGCATCTGTTTGGCCTCGCGGCGATTGCGCCCCAACGGCTTGGTGCACACCTGGTTGCGTTTGGCCCGGGCCAGCGCCTGCACTGCCGGCAGATGCTCTTCGTTCGGCAGCGCGATCACGAACAGGTCAATGTCGCCGCGAGCGATGACATCGTCGAGCTTGGTCGAGCGCTCGGCGATCCCCCACTTCTTCGCAAACGCGGCGGCGCGCTTCGCCGACCGCGAATAGTTCACCACGACCTGCTGTCCGTTGACGTTCTGCAGGCCTTGCATGTAGAACTCGGCGACGAATCCCGAGCCGAGCATGGCAATGTTGATTGGCTTCATGGTTGTTCGTGTTGGAATGAAAATCTTGATCGCGGATCGGCTGCGTTCGTGATTTCGGGGGCGTTCGGCTCGCTCACGGTTTCTCCCGCCGCGCCGATTCCAGAAACACCGGCAGGATCGGGACGTCGTCCATCTCGCCGCGGCGGCTGGTCTGCACCTCCGCGATGCGGTCGACGACCTCCATGCCCTCGATCACGCGCCCGAAAACGGTGTAGCCGAAACTGCGCGCGCTGCGGTTCAACTGCTCGTTGTCGGAGAGGTTGATGAAAAACTGCGAGGTGGCGCTGTCGCGGTCGAGATTGCGGGCCATCGCCACACTGCCGCGCTTGTTCTCCAGATGGTTGCGGGTTTCGATGTGTACCGGCGGCAGCGTGGGCTTGAGCTCGAGCTCGGGCGTGAACCCGCCGCCCTGCACCACAAAGCCCCGTATCACGCGGTGGAAAACCGTATCGACATAGAAACCGGCGTCGACGTAGCTCAGAAAATTCTCGACCGTCTTGGGAGCCTCGTGCGGAAACAGCTCGATCCGGATGGCGCCCTTCGAGGTTTCCAGAACCACGACGGGGTTTTGCGGGTCCGGGGCGGTGGCCGCGCCGGCGGGCGCCTGGCGGGCGGCGCTCTGGGGCCCGGCCATGGCGGCGGCGAGGTTGCTCGCGCGAGGTCCGGCGCCAACCGACGACGCGGCAGCGGCACACAACGCCGGCGCGCAAGCCCAAGCCAGGGCCAGCAATGCAAACAATCCTTCGAAGCGTCTCCGCATAGCGATGGCAGCGGCGATTCCGGGCCGATTCGCGATTCCCGGCCCCGCTGTGGCCAGTCTGTTTTCGGCCAGTGTAGCTCGCCGCGGCATCGCGGTGCGAGTCAGCGTTATGGTGTTGCCGGCGCCTGCCGTTCGCGCACCCAGAACGGGTGGTCGATGCTCACTTCGGTGTAGATCGCGTGGCGCGGCAACCAGGCCGTTCCAGTCAGACGGCTCTCGAACTGATAAGCAGCCTTCAGAGAATAGACCGAACGCCGCCATCGAAAGCCCAGCCGCACACGGTAGCGGATAAAACCCTCACCGCGCTGAAAGTTGAACTGTTGCTGCAGCCAGGGCGAAAGCTTCTTCCCATGCTGCAAGACGTCGAACTGCTGCCGGTAGCGGTTGAAGTCTTCCGAAGGCACAAAGTGCCGCTCAAAGAATGTGGATCCCTCAACATCGAGCGCGGTTCGCAGCAGCGGGTAACTGACACCCAACACGATGCGGTTTTCGTTGGCGGCGAGCTCACTCTCACGCGAATTGCGGAACAGGTAGGCCGCGCTGGCCGTGACACCTTTGCCGATCTCATAGTCGACCTTGGTGGCAGCCCTGCGGTCGTAGAGATCGCCGATCGTCTCGGCAAAACGAAACGTTCCGCCCGCGCTCCAGCGCAGCTTCGGGGTGCGCAGCACGGTGTAGCTGGTCTGGTTCCAGGTCTGCAAGTCGCCCGCAAGCAGCGCCGGCCCGGATAAGACCAGGACCGCCAGAAAGCAGATCGTGAGTCGACAGATATGGGGAAGCGGCCGCTCGGATGCGATTCGGCCGCGCCCCAACCGGGTTGTTCGCATGGATGTTGCTGTTCAGAAACCGTGAATGGCTCAGTCGGCAGACTCGTCGCGTGAATCGTGGAAGCGGATATCGGCGGAGCCCTTCATGAAATCTTAACCGTTTGGTAACCATCACGGGTAGGAGGTCCCGCAAATCCGGTTATCGGCCGGCCAGCCTGCCAGACACCGCTGCGCTGGCTCGGCTCCACCCCACGGGTCGCGGCGAACGGTTTGCCTTAGCCGTAGCTGAGGCCGGGGTAAAGCAGGCGGACGGCGCCGAGAAAGATCGGGCTGAACATCTGGCCGAATACGTTCCAGGCCACCAACAGCCCGATCATCATGAACCCGGGCTGGCGGCTGAAATCGTAGAAGCGCAGCGCTGCCTGCTCACTCATCAGCAGGCCGACGGCGGTGCTGCCGTCCAGGGGCGGCACCGGCAGCAGGTTGAAACTCATCAGCAGCAGATTGAGGGAAAACAGAATACTCAGAAACATCGCCACGCCCTCGGCCGTGCTGCCCGGCGCCGCCGACACCAACCGGCTGAACGCGATGCTCTGAGGAGCCGAGAAATCGCCCATCCAGATGCCGGCGTGAATACCGATCGCGGCGGCCAACACCAGCAACAGGTTCGCGCCCGGACCCGCCAGCGCCATCCAGGCGGCGCGGTGCGGATGGCGGGCCTGCCAGAACGGGTCGTAGGGCGCGCTCGCCCAGCCCAACATCCAGCCTTGCAGCGCGTAGGAAATCAGCGGCACCACGATCGTGCCGAACGGCGAGCGCCGCATGTGCGGGATCGGGTTGAGGCTGACTTGGCCGGCCTGCGCGGCGGTCGGATCGCCGCCCCACATCGCCGCCAACGCGTGCGCCGCCTCGTGGCAGGTCAACGACAGCAGGAACGCCACGTACCACAGCAGCCCCACGGCCAACATCTGTTGGTCAATCATGGCGTTTCAGGCGCGTGCCGGCCGCTCCCTTGCCCGGGCGAACAAGCGGTTCCGCAGTCGGCATCTGGATCGGGGAGTCCACGGCCTGGCTTCTAGTCATCGCTGCCGAACATGTTGGTCAGCGCGCCCAGGCCGCTGGCTTCGCCGCCGCCCGATTTGCTCATCACGCCCAACTCGCGACGCAGCTTGGAGAGCGTCATCGTTTGCACGATCGCCTTGCCGGGCCCCGTCAGAGTCGTGAGGAAAAGCCCCTCGCCGCCGAAGATACTGGTGGCGATGCCGCCGGCGAATTGGATGTCGTAGTTGACCGAATCGTCGAATGCGACGACGCAGCCGGTGTCCACCTGAATGGTCTCGCCCGGGCCCAGGTCGAACTCCACGAAGTCGCCGCCGGCGTGGACGAACGCCACGCCCGGTCCCGAAAGCCTTTGCAGGATGAACCCTTCGCCCCCGAAGAATCCAGCGCCGATCTTCTTGGTGAAGGCGATGTCGAACTTAACGCTGGTCTCGGCAACCAGAAATCCGTCGCGCTGCACCAGCACCGAGCGGCCGGCATCGAGGTGGAACGGCTGAATACGGCCCGGAAAGTCGCCCGCAAACCCCGCTTCTCCCTCGCTCGAACACTGAAAGTGGGTCATGAACAGCGATTCGCCGGTCAGCTTGCGCTTGAGCGCTCCGAAGAGTTTTTCGCCGAGGCCGCTGCCGGTCATCTTGGTCTGCCACTCGACGTTCGTGGTCTTGTAGACCATCTTGCCGGCTTCGGCGTAGATGTCCTGGCCCGGTTTGAGCTTGATCCGCACGATCTGCAGGTTGTCGCCTTCGATCTTGTATTCGAGCGGCGCGACCGCGCGCGCCGTCATGGTAGCTGCCTGCCCGTCGCCGGAAACCTTCGCTCCACAATGGCCGCAAAACACCGCGGCGTCGGCCACTTGTCCGCCGCAACTGGTACAAAATGCCATAGCATCGCTAGGATATCACGGCACTGTTTCGGTTCTTCCTCGGAGGAAAACCGTAGAACCACGGGCTTTCGCGCGGAAGCTTACACGCGCCGGCGCCCGCGGCCCGCATTGGTTGTAGCCTGAGAAAGTACACCCTTGTCGGGGACTCTGGCGTTGCTTGTGGGGCGACATTGCTGTGATAGGCTTGTTGCTCGGCGGAACCGCCGGGCCAGGGATCATCCGCAACCGCATGAAGCGATTTTCGATCGAAACCTTTGGGAACGAAGCCCGCCTGGAGGGAAGCCGCACCCGGAAGAAAGCCGTCCGGAGGGGAACAAGGAATCGGCCGTTGGGGAAATCCCCCGCCTGGGTCGTGCTGCTGGTGCTGCTCGGCATCCCCGCCGCCGCCCAGACGCAGAGCGACACGGCGCAGCGGCTGCTCAACGAGGTCTCACGCGCTCCCGAGCTCGAGCAGAACCTGCGCACGCTGTGCGACACGATCGGCGGCCGCATTCCGGGAACGCCCGCCATGCACCGCGCCGTCGATTGGGCCGTCGAAACCTTCCGCAAGATCGGCGTCGACGAAGTTCACACCGAGGAATTTACCGTCCCCAACTCCTGGCAGGAGGGCGACACGCAGATCGAGCTGCTGGAGCCGGTGCGGACGCCCCTTCACGGCGTCTCATCGGCGTGGGTTCCCGCCACGCCCCGCGGCGGAATTCGCGCCGAAGTGATCGACGGTGGCAGCGGCGCCGAGGGCCACATCACGCGGATCGGCGAGCAGGCCCGCGGCAAAATTCTGCTGATTCGCTCCCAGGAAACCCCAACCTTCCGCGATCTGGCGGTGGAGGAGCGCGACTCCACGGTGGCTCTGCGCGAGGCCGCCGAAGTGGGCGCCGCCGCCGTGCTGTTTATCTCCACGCGGCCCAACGGCCTGCTCTACCGCCACGTCAACATCCTCGACGGCAAGCTCGACCTGTTGCCGACCGCTCTGCTCACCCGCGAAGACGGGCTGCGCCTCCTGCGCTTCCTCGAAGCCGGGCAGAAGGTCGAAATGCGCCTTTCGCTGCCGAACAAGACCGGCGGACCGTTCCAGGCACGCAACGTGGTCGCCGAGATTCGCGGCAGCGAGCTACCCGGCGAGGTCGTCATCGTCGGCGGCCACCTCGACTCCTGGGACCTCGGCGCGGGCTGCCTCGACAACGGCTGCAATGTCGCCCTGACGATGGAGATTGCGCGCGGCATGGTCGACGCCGGCGTGCGCCCCCGCCGCACTGTGCGTTTCGTCCTGTTCGGCGCCGAGGAGGAAGGCCTGCTGGGCTCGCTGGCCTATGTTCGCGCCCATCGCGACGAGCTCGACTCCATCGCCGCCGTCATCATTCACGACATGGGCGTCGGCAAAATCCAGGGCTATTCGCTCGGCGGACGCCGTGATATCGAGCCCGGCCTGGTGCGCGCCATGGAGCCGGTGGCCGGCCGCGGCGCCAACGCGCACAGCTACGACGCTTTCTTCGGCACCGACCATTTCGATTTCCTGCTCGAGGGCGTGCCGACCCTGGTCGCCGTGCAGGATACCAGCGACTACGTCCCCGTCTACCACTCCTCCGCCGACACCTTCGACAAGGTCAAAATCGGCGAGCTCCGCGACGAGGCCGGCATTGCCGCCGTCACCGTGTTCAACATCGCCGACAGCCCCGAGCGCCTCGGCAAGCGCCTCACCCGCGAGCAGCTCGAGCTGCTGCTCGAAGACACCCGACTCGACGATCAAATGAAGTTCCTGGGACTGTGGGACGACTGGGAACAGGGCCGCCGCGGGCGAGCCAAATAAACGACCCCAGCCGAGCACTTGAGGTTGGAAGTGGGCGAAGTTTCGATCTAGGAAGTGGCGCGGGCCTCCGGGCCGGCCGCGCCGGCGTATACGCCGACGTCTCCTTGCTCTCCCGGCCCGGCTCATTCGGCCGGGGCGTTGCGAAGCTCGCGCAGGATCTCGATCAGCCTGCGGATGCGCTTCGCTTTGATTCCCGCAAATTGGCGGGCCGTCAACGCCAGTGTCGGGCTGTCCAGCCGTGCTACCAGCTCGACTCCCGCAGGCGTCAACCGAACCCGCGCCACCCTGCGGTCAGCCGCATCGCGATACCGCTCGACCAACCCTCGGGCCGCCAGCCGATCCACCAGCCGTGTGATATCGGAGTCGCGCGTAGTCATCCGCTCGCTGATCGCGCTCGACGCCAAACCGTCGCTTTCGCCGCTGAGAATCCTCAAAGCGCAGTACTGGGTGAACGAGACGCCAGATGACTTCAGGACTTCGTGATAGGAAGCGTTGAGATGCTCGGCGCAACGAAGAATTTCGGTGGTCGCCCACTCCTCCGGGGAGCGCTCGGAAGCAGGCACCGCTTGGATCTGTTTCTTTTTCAAGAGAATCGCGACCAGGCTCAGAATAATCGTGAGAACGACTATCGTCAAGACAATTCTGATTCAGGGCGGCAGAGCGTGTCTTTGTGGGCAGTTGTTTGCCTTGTACGCGAAGGCGGGAACATCGGCCTTGTCGCCGCGCCACTCAGCGTCCCAGGGACCAAGAGGCGCGGCCGGGACATTCTGGCCGCGGGCTCTGCCGGAGCGGCGCCCGCCTGAGAGCCAATCCGGGGAATTTGCGCGCGGTGCGTGACCCCTGCCGGCGGATCGTTCATAATGGAGCGACTATTTTGCTTTCCGCACCGGGGGAGGGGTCGCCATCACAGGTTTGGCGCCGGAGATGAGCGTGACGGCCAATCGTGAATTCCTCGCGGAGTTTCTGCGGGCCCCAGGCCGGGTCGGGGCGATCGCGCCCAGTTCCCAAGACCTGGCCCGCAGGATGGTGTCCGCGGTCGACATCGAATCCCCCTGCGTTGTCGTCGAATTTGGCCCGGGAACCGGATCGTTTACGGCGGCGATTCTGCGCCGGCTCGGGCCCGGGTCGCAATTGATTGCGATCGAGCAGAGCGACACGTTTGCCGGCATCCTGCGAAAAAGATTCCCCGATCTCGACCTGGTGCATGGATCGGTCGAAGGCTTGCCGCAGATTCTGGAGTCGCGCGGCAGCCGGCCGGCCGACTGCATTGTCAGCGGACTGCCCTGGGCGGCGTTCGACGCGGCTCTGCAACGCAGGATCCTGGCGGCAGCCGCGAACGGTCTGCGAGAGGGCGGTTCGTTCACCACCTTCGCCTACGTCCACGGGCTGATGCTGCCAGCGGCCTGGCGGTTCCGGCGTCTTCTGGAGGCCACTTTCCGGGACGTGCGGCAGTCCGAGATCGTCTGGCGCAATCTCCCCCCGGCCTTCGTCTATCACTGCACGAAGTAGGCCCCGCGCCGGCGGGTCGCTGCGTGCGGGCACACCGCGACGCCCAGGCCGGCCGTGCCCCGCTCTTTTCCGGGCGACCTTCGGCTCCGCGGAAAACCGTCGTCCTGTCAGCTACATACGTAGTGGACAAAGACCTTCCCCAGCCATTCCCTCCGGCAACGGGTGACGAATGTGCTTTTCCGCCCTCGGCCTAACGCATCCAGGCCAACCACGGGGACCGGAAGCACAATGGCAAGGTTTGTCGCCGCGCCGCTACCTGATAGACTGACTATACTTCAGGGTAGTCTCGATCGCAGAAGCTGATGAAAGGTACTGGGTTTCGCATCCGCCTGTGGGGGGCGGCAGGGATTCTGTTCGCTCTCGGAGTGCTGCTTTGCGCCGCCCAGGACGGCGCCTGGGAGCAGGTCGTGGCGGCCGGAGACCAGGCCCTGGCGGCCCGCGACTACGGCGCCGCCGAGCAGCGCTATCAAACCGCCCTCGAGCAATCCCAGAGCTTTAGCCCCGCCGATCCCCGCAAACCCGAAGTCTTGATGCGGTTGGCGCGCCTTTACCGCGCGCAGGGCGATTATGCCAAGCCCGAGGACCTTTACCGCGAAGCTCTCCGCGAAGCCGAAGCCGTTCTCGCTCCCGACAGCCCCAAGCTGGCGCGCTATTTCAACGAAGTCGGCCGCTACTATCATGCCCGCCGCAAGTACGACCTCGCCGGCGAATACTACCGCAAGGCCTTTGCCATGCGCGTCAAGATCTACGGCCAGGAGCACGCCGAGGTCGCCGACAGCATCAACAACCTCGCCGTGCTTTACGAGAACCAGGCCCTGAACGACAAGGCCGAGGTTTACTACGAATACGCCCGCAAGATCCGCGAAAAGGTGCTCGGCCCCGACAACATCCACACCATCGAGACCCTGGAGCACTTTGGCCGGCTGCTCCAGAAGCTGCATCGCTCCGCAGAAGCCGCGAAAATGCTCGAGCGCTGCCGGGTCTACCGCGAGGCGCGCATCGCGGAGATGGCCGGTGGCGCGCCGGCAACTGGCGGCGAAGTCGTCGAGCCGGGCCCCGGCATTCAACCGCCCGAGCTCGATGAGCGGGTCGAGCCCGAATACACCGAGGAGGCCCGCATCGCGCGCCAGGAGGGCTCGGTCGTCTTGCAGGCCGATATCTCTCCCGAAGGGCACGCCGGCAACTTTCACCTGCTACGTAGTCTGGGGTTGGGGTTGGACGAAAAGGCCGTGGAAGCCGTGCGCCAGTGGGTGTTCAAGCCGGCCCACCAAGGCAAGAAGGCCGTCGCCTACCGGGCCGTATTGGAAATCCATTTTCGGGTTCTGTGAGCTTCGATAGCGCGTCTTTGACCTGGGACTCCCGGCAACCGGGAGTGAGGGCAGCGGGCGAAGAGGCCGGGGGATCGCTTGGTCCGGCTGCCGTGGCGCTATGCGCTCGTGCGCCGGCGGGAACCAGACGGCCCGGATTTCGTACATTAAGCCAGGGGCTATCACCATGGTCGACGACGCTTCCGGGACGAACACAGCCGCCGAATCGGCCGGCGGGAAGGCGGCCGAGGAGTCCACCCAGATCGTCTATTGCGCGCGCTGCGGCGGGGTTATGGGCGTGATGGACCGCTTCTGCCACGCCTGCGGCTGGGAGGTGGGCAGCATCGCCGCGCCGCGGGTTCCGACGCCGGTGGTCAATCCCTCCGACCGCAACCGGTTGACCGTGCTGCTGCTGTGCGTTTTCCTGGGCTGGTTCGGCGCCCACCGCTTTTACGTCGGCAAGGTCGGCACCGGGCTGATCTGGTTGTTCACGCTGGGCTTCATGGGCATCGGCGTGATCTACGACATCATCTTCATTGCCACCGGCGAATTTCGCGACGACCGCGAACGCCGCGTGGTGCGCTGGGACTAGGTCTGCCGACCAAGAAAAGGGGCCGCGAGCCTGTGGTAGACTTGCGGCCCCTTCTGCTGAGCATCCAGCAGCTTTGAAAAACCTTAGTCGTCGGACGCCTTGGGCTTCTTGCCGGCGTCGGTCATCTGCACGCCTTCTTTGCCCATCGTCTCGATTTCGCTGAACTGAACCTTGCGCTGCTCGTCCATGCACAGGTTGGCGAGCATCACGGCGATCGAATCCTGTAGCCCGACCTCGATGTTGGACTTGGGCATGCCGCCGTCGCGCACGTCGATCAGGAAGCTTTCGAGTTCCTTGTATTCGGGATCTTTGTCCTCGGCCGGCGACATGATGCCCTTCTGGTAGAGCCAGCGCTTGGCCATCTCGACTTCCTTCTCGATGAAGCCGACGTCGGAGGATTTGAGATCCTTGATGTTGGGAACCAGCGGCAGCCCCTCGCCCTGCGCGAGCGTGTCGGCCACGGTCGCGCCCGCCACCCACTGTTCTTTCTTGGCGTCCTTGGTCTCCTCGCCCATCTTGACCTTCATCGGATCGAGGAACCACATGCCCTCGCCGTAAGGAATCAGGGTGGTCTCAATGGCGCCGTCGGTGCCCATCATGACTTCGCGGCAGCCGTCGCCGGGGATGCGCCGCCCCATGATGTGGCGATTCGTGCTGATGGCGCTATAGAGCAGCTTCTGGCCCTCGGGATACTCGAACACCAGTTGGATGTTGTCGTAGATGTCGCGGCCGTCCTTCCAGTAGTCGAGGCCGCCCACGCCCATCACCGATTTCGGCGTCGAGCCGAACATCCAGTCGGCGACGTCCACCTGGTGCGACATCAGCTCGGCCGCCAAACCGGCCGAGTACTTGCGATAGAGGCGCCAGTTGATCTGCTCTTCCATCGACGGGTCGGTCACGTTGCGCCGCCAGTTGCTGTTGCGGTGCCACTGCGCGTAGATATGGTTGACCTGCCCGATCACGCCTTTGTCGACCATTTGCTTGGCGGTCTGGTAGAACGAGCTGTAGCGGCGCTGCAGCCCCACCTGAATCGTCTGGTTGGGGTGCGCCTCGTGCAGCGCGCGCAGCCCGTGCACTTCCTCGGGCTTGAACACCAGCGACTTCTCGCAGAAGACGTGCTTACCGGCCTCCAGCGCGTCTTTCATGATCGGGTAGTGCATGAACAACGGCACGGTGATGAACACCGCCTCGACGTCTTTGTTGTCGAGCAGCTTGCGGTAGTCGGTGTAGGGCGTCGGCTTGCCGCCGAACAGCTTCACCGCGCGGTTGAGGTTCGGCTCGTAGATGTCGCACAGCGCAACGCAGGTGCCAACGTCGATGTTGACCAGATGCCGCGACAGCAACCGATACCCACGGCTGCCGGGTCCGATAAAACCGTACTGAATCGTGCGGCCCGCGGCCTTTGCCGTGTGGATCGCGGGCGCTCCCAGAACGCTGGCGGCAGCGGCCGTCGCGATACCCGCCGTCTTGACGAAATCCCGCCGGTTCACAGGTTCACTAGCGGTTGGTTTGCTGTTCGAGTTGTCCGTTGTCATATGCGCCTCGCAACGAAATAAAGTACCACAAGATATTGTATTTGCTTTTGTTCCTGCAGCGCAAACGGTTAGAACACCCTTCACCGGCGGTTTCCCCCGCCCGTCAGGCCGTCGCTGCCGGCGGCCGCCCCAGGGGTCGGGTCCTGCTCCTGAATCTCCCGTACCGGCTCGGCCCGGGTGGCCCCCTCCCCGGTACCGTGGCAGGCTTCCGCGCCGCAAAGTCTCACCTTCCTGGGTTTGGGCCGTCTAAGCTAAGTGCAGGTATTAGCGGAGGTGGCAGCGATCAGCGTGGCGGGCCAGCCCGGCGAGGCCCACGTTGGCGAGGCGGTTCTGATCCGGGCTGCTCAGGAGCAGGACCACGACGCCTTTGAACAGCTCGTGCGGCTGTACGACCGGAGTGTGCTCCGGGTTGCCAACAACTTGCTGCGCTCCGAAGATGATGCGCGTGACGCCTATCAGGAAGTGTTTTTGCGGGTTTACCGCAGCTTGCACAACTTTCGCCACCAGTGCAGCTTCCACACCTGGCTCTATCGCATCGCCACCAACGTCTGCCTGGACCAGTTGCGGCGCAAGAGCGTGCGCAAGGAGCAGGCGCTCGAAGAGGAAGGCGACGCGGCGGCGTCCAGCCCGCTGCACACCACGGCGGCCGAGCGGCCCGAAAGCGACCCCGAGCGTGTTTTCGCGGGACGCGAAGTGGCCCGGCGCCTGGAGCGCGCTCTCGAGCAGCTCTCGGCCAAAGAGCGCCTAGTCTTCGAGTTGAAGCACTACGAAGGATTGCGGCTGCGGGTGATCGGAGAGATGCTCTCGATCAGCGAGGAAGCCGCCAAGAATTGCCTGTTCCGCGCCACCCGAAAACTACGCGCGTCCCTGGAGGAGGTCCGGCAATGAGTTGCGAACAAATTCGCCAGCGCCTGGGCCACTACCTCTATGACGATATGGACGCGCCCGAACGCCAACGGCTGCAAGCGCACCTGAACGGTTGCGCCGCCTGCCGGCGGGAACTCGAAACCGAGCGGCGCTTCGTAAGCGCCCTGGCCCGCAGAATGCGGGAGATCTCGGAGGAAGCCGATGAAAGACGACCTCAGAGACAGAATTAGCCTCTATCTCTACAACGAGCTCGACGACGAGCAGCGCGACGCTTTGGAAGCGGAGATCGAGTCGGACCCCGAGCTGGCGCAAGCGGTGGAGAGCGAGCGGCGCTTTCTGCAAAAGATGAGCCAGCGGCCCGAGCGCGACGTACCGCATGCGCTGCTGGTGGAGTGCCGCCACGATCTGATGCGCTCGGTCTACCGGCTGGGCAACCAGCCCCGTGGCCGTTGGGATCTGGGCGGCTGGCTGTCGCGGCTGCCCGGCTCGCTGGGCTCGCTGCGCCTGGCCTGGCAGCCGACGGCCGCGCTGGCGCTGCTGGCGGTGGGCTTCTTCGCCGGCCGCACCGCCGAGCGCAGCCCCCGGCTTGGCCAGGCCCTGTCGCAGGGGCATCCCGCCGCCGAGGCGTCGCTGGTCAGCGCTCCGGGCTCGCTGCGCGACATCCAGTCGGTGGAGGTCAACCCGGAAAACGGCAACGTCGAGATCGTGCTCGAGGAAGTGACACGTCGCACGATTCGCGGCTCGTCGCAAGACCCCAACATCCGTAACCTGCTGATTACCACGGTGAAGGACTATCCCAACTCCGGCGTGCGGCTCGAAACCCTCGACGCATTGAGTCCGCGCGCCGCCGACGGCGATGTCCGGAAGGCGCTGGTCGCAACGATGACCGAGGACGGCAACCCCGGCGTGCGGCTGAAGGCGCTGGAGGCCTTGAAGCCCCACCACGACGATCCGGAAGTGCGCCAGGGGCTGTTGAGCATCCTGGAGCACGACGACAACCCGGGCATGCGGGTGCAGGCGATCGAGCTGCTCACCGAGAATCCCGACCGCGATCTGGTGGGCGCTTTGCAGAACCTGGTGGGGCAGGAGTCCAACAACTACGTTCGCTTGCGGATGCTGCGAACCTTGCACGATTTGAACGCTTCGGTAGACCGCTTTTGAGGAGCCGGGCCGGGGCCGCTAGTGTGCGGCCGCGAAGACCACGAACCGAGCTGAAACCATGCGAATTGTATTGAGTTTTGTCGCTTTGCTGACCGTCGCCGCGCTGGGCCCCGCCCAGACCGTGGGCCCGGTCGTGAAGCAGGGCGGCTTCTGGACGCAGACGGTGCAAGGGGAACTGCCGGCCGGCGCCGAGGTCAAGGTCACCTCCACCGGGCGGATCACCGTGGTCGGCCAGAACGGGAACCAGGTTCGCTATCGCCTGGTGAAAAAGGTCAAGGCCCCCAATGAGCGCGAGGCCCAACACTTGTTCGACCAGGCGCGGCTGCGCGCCGAACGGCAGGGCCCCCGCGTCGTGCTCGACCTGGCGGAGCTGGATTGCCGGCGCTGTGCGTTTGGCGCCGAGATGGACTTGCAGGCGCCCGCCGCCACCCGCCGCACCGAGGTGGAAACCCGCGGCGGCACCCTGGAGGTCCTCAGTTTGGCCGGCAGCGTCTCGGCGGAAACCGCCGGCGGGGCGATCCACATCGATAACATTGGCGGCGACGTCCGGGCAGCCACCGCGGGCGGCTCGGTGCAACTGGGCCGCATCGGCGGGCGGGTGCAGTGCGAGACCGCGGGCGGCTCGATCCACCTGGATACCGCCGGCTCCTCGGCCGATCTGCGTACAAGCGGCGGCGGCATCCAGGCCAATGAAGTTCGCGGCGATCTCCGCGCGGAGACCGCCGGCGGCAGCATCCGCGCCGAAAAGATCGGCGGCAACATGATCGCGGCCACCTCGGGCGGCTCGATCCACTTGGGTACCGTGGGCGGATCGGTTGATGCCGAAACGGCCGGCGGGTCGATCACGGTGGATTCGGCGCCGCAGGGCGTTCGCGCCGAGACCGCCGGCGGCGGCATCGAGCTGAACAGTGTTGCCGGAAAGGTCGTCGCCACCAGCGCCGCGGGCCCGATCCGCGCTTATTTCGTCGCCGGGCAGCCGATGGGCGATTCGCTGATCGAAACCACGGCCGGCGCCATCATCGTCCTGCTGCCGGCCAACGTGGCCGTGCGCGTCGATGCCGTTATTGACTTCGCCAGCGGCTCCAACCGCTTCCGGTCCGACTTCGACACCGTCACCGTGCAGCACAACGAAGAAGGTTTTGGCCCGGGCCGCGTGGTCGCCGAAGGAGTGATCAACGGCGGCGGGCCGCTGCTGCGGATTCGCAACACCAACGGCCGCATTGAGATTCAGAAGCGCCCGTGACCAACAAGGGTTGGCCCGAGCGACCGGGAGGTGGAACCATGATTCGCTTGATGCTGCCGGCAGTGGTTTTCGCGCTCAGCGTGGCAGGTTGGCCAGCGCAGGCCCAGTCGGTCCCGCCCGTGGCCCCGGCTGCGCCGGCGCAAGTCGCTCCACCCGCGGTGCGGCCCCCCACGCCGCCGCCCCCGCCTCCCCGGACCGGCGCGTTGCTGCAGGCCCCCGGCCTGTTGTTAGCCCCTCCCGTGAGCCATAGCTACCTCGGCGTTCATTTGATGGAGGTAAGCGCGGACCGCGCGACCGAGCTTGGCATGAAAGAGCCCTACGGCGTTGAGATCATGAGCGTAGCGGCCGACAGTCCCGCTCAGGAAGGCGGTATCCGCAAAGGTGACGTCATCATCCGCTATGCAGGCCAGCGCGTGGAAGGCCAGGAGCAACTGGTACGGCTGGTTCGCGAGACGCCGGTCGGGCGCAAGGTCGACCTGACGGTGTTCCGCGGCGGCTCCAACGTGAACCTTGAAGTCGAGATCGGCGAACGCAAGGCCGCCCCCAACGTCTTGTTCCGCTGCGGCGACGAGCCCTGCGAAATCCACATCCCCAACATCCAGATCCGCTCGTTCGATTTCGATATTCCGCGGCCGCACATGGTGACCCAGAGCCGCCTGTTAGGCGCCGAACTCGAATCGATCCACGGCCAGTTAGCCGAGCACTTCGGCGTCAAGGAAGGCGTGCTGGTGCGCTCGGTCGACGCCAACTCGCCCGCCTCGCGCGCGGGGCTCAAGGCCGGCGACGTGATTGTCGAGGTGGCCGGAAAGACCGTGCGCGACCCGGGGCAGATCCGCGAAGCCGCCCGCTACGGTTCCGACAAAAAGGTGAGCGTGGGCGTGTTCCGCAATCGCAGCCGCATCTCGCTCGAAATGGAGCCGCAAACCCGCGATACGGGATTTTCAAGCAGCCCGGCGCGAAAAGTATCCGCCAGCGGCGAGCGATTCTGATCGCGGCCGCCGCGCGGTTTCCCATGCCCCCCAACCAGGCGGGACGCGTATCTACAAACCGAGCCGCGCGCGTTGGCAAGCGGTAGACCCCAAGCTCTCAATCTCTGGGGGCCACCCGGCTGATCGTCGCGCGGCCCTCGACCGTCCAGGCGCGCTGCATACCCTCGCATTCAACGGGCTGCCGTATTCCCACCAGCGCCCCAGGCCGACCCGCCTGGCAAACCGCGCCCACCCCAGTCCGGCCCGTGCTACTGCAAAAACATGCCGGCTCACCCCTATCTCCAGGCCGCATCGCGCCGCGCGACCGCGCTCCAAATAACCCGGGGGACCAACTCAAAGCGGCGCTCCTGAGCCAAGCTATACTCGTATCACCGTGCCTCGAAGAATGAGCGCGCAGAGCTTTCAACAGGCCGTGGCCTGGGCACTAGCCGTGCTCATTGCCTACCTGCTGTATCGCGTGATGCAGGCGTTTCTGGCGCCGCTCACCTGGGCCGCGATTCTCACGATTTTCTTCTTCCCGCTGCACCGCCGAATCTCGCTGCGTGTGCGGCGCAAGAACATTTCCGCGTTTCTGAGCGCTGCCACGGTCACCGTCTTGCTCATCGGGCCGGCGGCCTGGATGATTCCCGCCTTCGTCAGCGAAGCGCTGGCGACGCTGCGTGCCGTTCCTTCCGAAGCCTTCCTGGTCAAAGCCAAAGCTTGGGTGGAGCCTTCGCTGCACTCGCTGCCCGTCCACGTCGGCTCGGTCGAGGACCTGCTCGACCGCGTCAGCCAGAATCTGGGCGGGAGAATGGGGGAGCTGTCGGCGATGATCGCCGGCAACGTATTCCAGTTTGTCTTCGACCTGTCGGTGGTCATTCTGGCGATGTTCTACCTGTTTCGCGACGGACCTGAGTTCCTCAGCTTTCTGCGGGACATATCTCCACTGGCGGGCGAACACCAGGACCGCATGGTGGACGAGGTGAACGAGCTGATCTCGGTTTCGATATCGAGCGGATTGGCGGTCGCCGCCACCCAAGGGCTGCTGGGCGGGCTGCTGTTCTGGGGGCTCGGCATCCATGCGCCGGTGTTGTGGGGCGTCACGATGGCCTTGCTGGCGTTTCTGCCGGTGATCGGCCCCTGGCTGGTGTGGGGCCCGGCCGGGGTGGGCTTGCTGCTGGCCGGTAGCACCGGGCGTGGTATCACGTTGCTGGTGTTGGGATTCGTGCTTGTCAGCAGCGTCGACAATGTAATGCGTCCGCTGATGATCGCGGATCGTTCGCAGCTCCATGGCTTGCTGGTGTTTATCAGCATTCTCGGCGGCATCGGCGCCTTCGGCCTGCTGGGGGTTGTGCTCGGGCCCCTGGTGGTGGCCACTACGGTGGGACTGCTGCGGGGCTACCGCGAGAGTGTACGGGAACCGGCCATCGCAGCCCCGGAGTCGGAGGCCGCTTGAAGGCCTAACCGTATGCGTTATAAGGATAATCGCGCTGTCTTCTACCCCCGGCGGCGGTCATTGACATGCACCGTCGGGTGGGCTATATTGAGCGCACTGGGTTTCAAGGGTCTGTGCCCTTCTCGTTAGTAGGGAGGGCGATTTTGAGAGCAGACGCTCTTTGTCAGGTCCGCAGGACCGCTCGACGGGATCGGCGCAGTCTCGCCTGCGCATAACTCAGTAGTAGACGCTACGCCAAGTTGGCGCCAGGCGGGCCGTGGGCTTGGACGCGCTTTTTCAGGGCCTGTTCTTGTCGCCTCTTGAGGAGTGATTCGATGAGTACGGAACCGCAGCTCGCCCGGATCGTCAGCCAGCCGGAGCATGCCGATTCCGCCTCCCCGCTAGCCGTCGACCCCCAACAAGTCCCCAAAACAGAGCCGCTGACCGGCGATCGTCCCACGAACCCGGCCGACCGGCTCGATTCCGCGGCCACTAACCACAGCAACAACGTCGCGGCGGTCGATATCCCTTCGGCCGCGCCTTCCGCCGCCACGGGAAGACCCGCCTTTCCCGACAAACGGGAGCAATTTCAGCTTCCGGACCGCCGGGAGCCGGTGCACATCCCCGTCGCCCCAGTGCGGACCGAGTCAGCGTCTGCCGACGCATTGCCAGACAGCGCTGTGGCGGGCAATTCTGCGGCGGTCGACACTGCGCCTGCCAACCCGGCGGAAGCCAACGTCGCGCCGGCGCCGGCCGACCAAACGCACGCCGAGCCCGCTACGGCCGACCCCGAGCGGCCGGCGACGGCGGATGCCGCCCAGCCGCCTTCCGGCGCTGCTCAGAGCGAACCCGCGACCGACCCGGAGCCCGCTACGCCCAATGCCGCCCTGACAGTCGAAGGCGCGCACCAGGCGCCTGCGGCCGCTCCGCCCGAATCCCCGGCGGAATCTTCGCCCGCGTCGCCCGAACAAGCGCCCGGCGCGCCCATCCCCGGCATCCCGGTCGAGGCCACCTCCGGTCAGGAAGCCCTCGCCGCCGAGATGGAAGCGCTGCACTACGACGATCTGATGACCGACTACAGCGAGCCGGCGGTTCACACCGGCGACCTGTGCCAGGGACGGATCGTCAGCATCGACGGCGACAACGTGATCGTGGACTACGGCGGCAAGACCGAAGGCGTCGTGCCGCTGGCCGAGCTGCAGCAGGGCGGCATTGCCGAGCCCGCGCCGGGCCAGAGCATCGAGATCACGGTCGAGAGCCTGGGCGGCCCCGGCGACTTTGCGGTGTTGTCTTTCCTCAAAGCCCACCGCTCGAAGCTTTGGGAGCAAGTCGAAACCGCCTACCGCGAGAAGGAAGAGTTGCTCGCCCGGGTCACCGAGCGCGTCAAAGGCGGCCTCACCGTCGATATCGGCATCCCGGCCTTTCTGCCGGGCTCGCAGGCCGATGTACGGCCCGTGCCCGATTTGGACTCGCTGGTCGGCCAGGAAATTCCCGTTCGTATCGTAAAGCTGAGCCGCAGCCGCGGCAATGTGGTGGTCTCCCGCCGGGCGCTGCTCGAAGAGGAGCTGCAACAGCGCCGCGAACAAACCTTGGCCGGCCTGTCGGAAGGCGCCATTGTGACCGGCACGGTCAAGAGCGTCACCAACTACGGCGGGTTCATCGACCTAGGTGGTATCGACGGCCTGCTGCACGTCACCGACATCTCCTGGGGCCGCGTGCGCAATCCGGCCGAGGTGTTGCACGTGGGCGAGGAAATTTCGCTCAAGGTGCTGAAGTTCGATTCCTCCAAAGAGCGCGTCTCTCTCAGCCTCAAGCACCTGCAGCCCGACCCCTGGGAGAATATCGAGCAGCGCTTTCAGGAAGGCCAGCGGGCCACCGGCCGCGTCGTCAGCATCACCGACTACGGCGCCTTCGTCGAGCTCGACCCCGGCCTGGAGGGTTTGATTCACGTCTCCGAGCTGAGTTGGTCCAAACGGCTCAAGCACCCCTCCAAGGTCCTCAAGCTCGAGCAGCAGGTCGAGGCGGTCATCACGCAGATGAACAGCGCCGAGCGCCGCATTTCGCTCAGCCTCAAGCGCCTGCAGCCCGACCCCTGGGTGCAGCTCAGCGAGCGCTATCCGCTAGGGCTGATCGTCGAGGGCCGCGTCCGCAACCTGACCTCCTACGGCGCCTTCGTCGAGGTCGAGGAGGGCGTCGACGGGCTGATCCATGTTTCGGATCTATCGTGGAGCAGCAAGGTCAAACATCCCAAGGACGAGTTGAAGAAGGGTCAGCTAGTGCGCGCCGTCGTCTTGCACGTCGACGAAGAGAATCGCCGCGTGTCGCTCGGCGTCAAACAGCTCGAACCCGATGTTTGGGAAAAGTTCTTTAGCCTGCACCTGGTCGGCGACGACGTCAGCGGGCACATCACGCGCTTCGCGAAGTTCGGGGCTTTTGTCGAGCTGGCTCCGGGCGTGGAAGGGTTGTGCCACAACTCGGAAATGTCGGCCAGCCTTTCCAAACAGCGCAAACCGCCACTGCGTGCCGGACAGGAGTATGAGTTCCGGATCATCAAGCTCGATGAATTCGACCGCAAGATTAGTTTGAGCCGCCGCGCCTACGAAATGGCTCACAATCATGCCGCCACCAACGGCAAGGTCTCCGCTGCGCCCGTCGAGGCCCCCAGCGAAGAAGCCGTCCACAGTTTCAGCGAAGAGTCCGCTTAGCCAGCGCTTCCCAACCAGCGGCAAATTCCGATGGCCGGTGAACGTCCCCCGGCGCCGGGCGGGATGCTGACCGGGTCTTTTGCGCGGTGGCTCGGGGTGAGACGGCGGTGGCCGCAAGCGGTGTTGTGCCGGCTTCGATTTGATAGCGTGGAGATTCGCAACATTGCCCATCGAGCTGGCGGTCGACCGGCAGCGCCGTACGCGGCGGCAAGCACGTCGGGGCCGAGGATGCCGGGTGTCGGCCGCGGGTGCGTTCCGCCAACGCCCCGCCCGCCCCTGACGCCTGTTACCGCGTCCGGCGGGTCGTGGTAAGATCCACGATAGGCGTAAGTTCCACGAAATGAGCCGCCCGCTGCTCCCCGTAGGTTTTGAGCCGCTTGGCGGAGAATGGAGAGTCGACGAAAAAATGACCAAAGCCGATCTGATCGAAGAGGTCTCGAGGGTTGTGGAGGTGACTCGCAAGGAGTCTGAGGTCATCGTCGAAACCATTTTTGAGAGCGTCGTCAAATCCCTGCGTGCCGGCGAGAAGGTGGAGATCCGCGGCTTCGGAAGTTTTCGGACGCGCGAACGGCAAGGGCGCGTCGGCCGCAACCCCAAGTCGGGCGACCGCGTCGAGGTTCCCGCCAAGACGATTCCCTACTTCAAACCCAGCAAGGAATTGCGCGACGTCGTCAACGGCGGCCCGCCCCCTCCCGCTCAACCCCTGGGCGAGGGCCAGCCTGCGACCGGAACCGAAAGCGAAAGCGATTCGGACTCCTAGCCGTAGCTCGGCCTGCGCCGCGTTATTTGCGCCGCGCTATTCCCCTTTTTTCTCCTGGAGATAACAGGCTCGCCCGCTCTTGCGGAGTTCGCCGCATGGGTCGCGGCGCGCTGCCGCATCGGCCTGCTCTTTTCCGGTCGCCGCGTGCGTTGCGCTGGCCTACAATCAAGCTACGACCCGGCGAACCATCGGCCCGTCACCGGCAGGATTGAGTTGGCATGGACTATCTCTGGACCCCGTGGCGCTATCAATACATCAAAGACGCCAACCGTAGCAGCAGTTGTGTCTTCTGTGATATCGCCGCCTCGAATGACGACCAGCACCACCTGGTCGTTCATCGTGCGCAATCCAACTTCGTCGTTCTGAACCGATTCCCCTACACCAGCGGGCATGCCATGGTGATTCCCTACCGGCACGTGGCGACGCTCGAAGAGGCTCCGCCTGAAGCCCTGGCCGAGATGATGACGCTCACCCGCCGCCTCGAAGGCGTTCTTCGCAAGACCTACCGGCCGTCGGGCGTCAACATCGGCATGAACATCG
Source organism: Terriglobia bacterium (assembly GCA_963824095.1). Lineage (GTDB taxonomy): Bacteria > Acidobacteriota > Terriglobia > Bryobacterales > UBA6623 > JBBDWJ01. Next base: position 2,180,818 of record CAWGNS010000008.1, read on the forward strand.
GCGAAGCCGCCGGCGCGGGCGTCGCTGGGCACATCCACATGCACGTTCTGCCGCGCTGGGTGGCCGACTCGAATTTCATGACGGTGGTCGGCGAAACCCGCGTCCTGCCCGAAGAACTTGCGCAAACCTGGGCACGCCTCCGTAACGCATTGGAAACCAGCGAAGAAAGCGCCTGAAGCCCAGGGACTCGCCCCAACTCGCCACTCAGAACCGCAAGCGTGAGCGCGCGGCGGTCCGGCCCATCCCATATCCCTCGTAAGCGACGCCGCGGCCCGGCCGACCGATCACACCGAGGCTCTCACCTCACAAACGCGTCACCATCACTTCACAAACTCACTTCACAAACGAAGCCGCCACGCCCGCCGCTCGCGCCACCGCTTCGGCCGCCCGGTAGCCGCTGCGCACAGCGCCCTCCATCGTGGCCGGCCAGCCAGTATCGGTCCAGTCGCCCGCCAGAAAGAGGTTCGGGTGAATGGTCTCGGCCTGAGGTCGCTGCGATTCGAGCCCCGGCACGGCCGAGTAGGTCGCTCGAGTCTCCTTCACCACGTGCGAGCGAACCAGCTTCGCCTCGGCCGCGTGCGGAAAGAACTCGCGCAGTTCGCCGTCCGCCATCTCGACGATCTCGGCCTTGGATCGCTCCAGCAGCGAACGCGAAGCACTCACCACCGCCAGAACATAGGTATCCGATTTGCGAAACAGCCACTGCAGCGTGCGGTCGAGCAGCACCGCGTGCGGCAGTTCCGTGAGCGGCCGGTCGTACCAAAGATGAACGCCCGTGATCGGCGAGTGTTCGAATCGCTCCAGCCGCAGGCCGAGATCCGGGATCAGCGCTTCCACTCGTTCGAACGGCACCGCGCTGATGTAGTACTCCGCCTCGTCCGCTGCCGGATCCAGCTGCTCCACCGTCGAGCGCAGATGCACGCGCACATCACGGCCTAACTTCGCTTCCAGCGCCGCCGAGTAGAGATCGGCCAAAGGCACCGCCGGCACGCCCATCTGGTAGCTCTGGCGGCTGGCGAGCAGGCCCTGCCAGAACACTTGAAACGCCGGCAGCGCCGAAGCCCGCTCCGGTTCTTCGTTCAGTGCACTCACCAAAATGGGCCGCCAGAAGCGCTCCACGGCTTCGGGCGTCATCTGCTTTTCGAGCAGCCATTCGCCCATCGTGAATGTATCGAGGTCGGCGCGGCGGCGCTCCCGCAGCAGCGCGGCCAGCGCCCGCATGATTCGAAAGCGATCGCCCAGCGGCAGCGCCCCGAAACGCAGAAACGAGCCCAGCATGTGGAGCGGCGCCGGCAGCAAGCCGGGCGCGAGCACGTCGACCGCGCCGCCGGGCCGCACGAAATTCAGCCGGTCGTAGAAGCGAATCTTTTCCTCGACCCCGCAGCGCCGGTAGAAGTCGAGCAGATTGTCGCAGCAGCGCAGCAGAACGTGCTGGCAGTTGTCGATGCGTTCGGAGTCTTCCAGGGAAGGAGTGAGCGGAAACGAGGTGGCCCGGCCGCCCAAAAAAGGCCGCGCCTCGTGGAGATCGACCGAAAAGCCCAGGGAGCCGAGCGCGGCGGCCGCGGCCAGCCCGGCCAGCCCGCCGCCGGCGATCTTTACGCGGGGAATGGCAGCGCTCCTCCCATCCACCTCGAGCGCGCCGCCCGCAACACGATCCAGGTTTTCTCGGCGGCCGTCAGGCGCGGGCGCGCCGCGTAAACGTCATAGCCCATGCGCCGGATGCGCTGCAAAATTCCCTGGTAGATCGCCACCATCGCCCACAACGCCGGGCGGCACGCCGGACGCACCATACCCAGCAGGGGCGCTGCCTCTTCGTAATACCTATTGGCTCGCGTCCACTGGAACTCCATCAACTCGCGAAACCGCGAACCCGGTTGCGCCGCCAAGAGATCCTCGGCGCGCAGCTCGAAACGGCACAAGTCCTCCTCGGGGAGGTAAAGCCTGCCCAGCCCGGCGTCCTCGGGAATATCGCGCAAAATGTTCGTCAACTGGAACGCGATGCCGCACTTCTCCGCCAAGGGTAGAGCGTCATCCGACTCGTAGCCAAAGATGTGGATCGTCGTCAGGCCCACGACCGACGCAACCTGATAGCAATAGCGATACAGTTCGTCGAAGGTGCCATAGCGCTGCGGGGATAAGTCACGCCCCACGCCTTCGATCGCCTCGAGAAAGTATTCCGGCGGAATGGCGTACTTGCGAATCGTGTGGTGCAGCGCTGGCAGAACGGGATCGTCGCCGTAGCGGCCCTCCAACGCGTCTTGGAAAGCCGCCTTCCAGCTCTGCAGCATCGCGGCGCGCTGCGCGGGCGAGGGCTCCGCGCCGCTACCATTGCCGCCCACAGCGTCGTCGGTGATGTCGTCGGAGTTGCGCATGAACGCGTAGACCGCGCACATCGCGTCGCGCTCCTCACGCGGCAGGAGCAAGAATGAGTAGTAGAAATTGCGCGCCCGGGAACGCGCCGTGGAGCGGCAGTAGGCGAATGACTCCTCAACGGTAGGCATGTTGTGCCTCCCGCGCCGGTCTGGCGATCGCCCGGCGGCTTAGCGCCTGGAGCAGCAGAATTCCCTTCGCCGCTTTGCCCAACGCGGGCCGCTGCGCGATCACGTCGTAGCCCTGCCGCGCGATGCGATCGAGAATGGCCATGCCGCCGCGGCTGAACAGATCCAGGTCGACGGCCAGGCGGCGGTCGACCGCGTCCACCAGCGGCAGCCCCTTCTCGAACAACCGGCCGGCACGCTCGCACAGATCCCGCATCAGCGGCCGGAACGGCTCGCTGGCCGCGCCCCGCTCGATATCCCGCCGCAGCGCCTCGATCGAATAGCCGTGCCGCGCCATAGCGTCGAGCGGAATGTAGACGCGGTCCTTGTCCCAGTCGCGCCTCACGTCCTGCCAGTGGTTGGCAAGCTGCAGCGCCGTGCAGGTCGAGTCGGAGAGACCGCGCCGCTCGTCATCGGTGTAGCCGGCCAGGTGCAGCACCAGCCGGCCCACCGGATTGGCCGAATAGACGCAGTAGTCGAGCAGTTGCTCCCACGACTCGTAGCGCGTCACGGTTTGATCCTGCACGAAGGCGTGGATCAAGTCCGCAAAAGGCTTCTCGGGAATGCGATGTTTCTCGACGGTCTCGCGCAGCGCCACGAAAACCGGATGGCGCACCTGTCCGGCGTACATCGCGGCCAACTCCTGGCGCCAGTCCTGGAGCAGCTCGAGACTGCGCAGCGGGTCGCCGATCTCGTCGCCCAGGTCGTCCGACCAGCGGCAGAACGCGTAGACGTTGTAGAAATCCTGGTGCAGCCGCCGCGGCAAGAGAAAGCTGACGACGTGGAAGTTTTCGTAGTGGGCGCGCGCCAGCCAGCGCGTGTAGGCAAGCGATTCGGGTAACAGCCAGGGCTCGGCGCCGGCGCCGTTCGCCGCAATGTAGTCGGCCGGTAGAAGGAAGCGGCGCAATGCGATAACCGTTGGAGGGCTGCTGGCGTGGAAAGCCGCCGCCCGGCGGCAGTCTCCATCCCTGGGGACAGCCATGGTCCCCACCCGGCGCCTTACTTCGCCCAGGGCAGAATCGCCGTCTTCAAATGCCCGTTGTGGCTCATCATGTGCTGAAACACTTCGAGCAGCTTGGTCAGCGGGGCGTCGTTGATCACAAACTCGGACGCCTCGATCTGGCGCCGGCTCACCAACTCGAGCGCCTGGCGAATGTGGCGGGGCGTGTGATGAAAACTCGACTTCAGATTGATCTCGGAGTAGTGAATCCGCGCCGTGTCGACGCAGACCTGGCTGTCGCGCGGGCAGCCTCCGAAGAAATTCACGGTACCGCCGCTGCGCACCATCCGCATGGCGGCACGCCAGGCGTGCGGCGAGCCGACCGCCTCGATGACGATGTCGGAACCGCGGCCGCCGTCGGTGCAGGCGCGCACCGCGTCCACCGCGTCGTCGTCGGGGCTCGAGGTGATGCAAAACTCCGCGCCCATGCGCGCCGCGCGGGCAAGCTGCGTCGGCCGCCGGCCCACCGCGATGGCGCGCGCGCCCGCCAGCTTCGCCAGCCGCACGAACATCAGCCCGATCGGCCCCAGCCCGATCACCGTCACCGTGTCGCCCTCGCTGACGCCGGTTTCCTCCAGCCCGCGCAGCACGCAGGCCAGCGGCTCCACCATCGCCGCTTCGCGGTAATCGATATCGTCGGGAATCTCGTGCGTGTTGCACTCGACGATGCGGCCCGGGATGCGTACATACTCGGCGTAGGCGCCGTTGTTGAACAGCAGATTCTCGCAAAGGTTCTCGCGGCCCCGCAGACAGAAAAAGCACTCTCCGCAGGGCGCCGAGTTCGCGGCGACCACGCGCTGGCCCACCTGGAACTGGGTGACTTCCGAGCCGACTGCGACGATATCACCGGCCAGCTCGTGGCCCAGCACGGCGGGCGGTTGAATCATGCGGGCGTGGTGCCCGCGGCGGAACACTTTCAGGTCGGTTCCGCAGGTAAGAGCAACCTGCACCTTCACCAGGATGTCGCGGGGCCCCGGTTCGGGCACGGCGATGGTCTCCAGCCGGAGCTCCTCTTTGCCGTGCAGAACGGCGCCCAACATTGTCTCTTTCAATTTGGTTACCTCTGCGGATGCACGATCAACTTCAGAGACCCGTTCGTCGGCCGGCGGGCGATCCGCATCCCCTGCTCCATTTCCTCGAGCGGCAACCGGTGCGAGACCAGATCCTCGACCGGAAAGTTGCTTTCCCAAACGATCTCAGCCGACTGCTGCTGCAGGTCGATCGAGGCGCTGTAAGAGCCGAACAACGTTCTCTCGGCCACGCAGATACTGGCGCCGGCCAGGGTGAACGACTCCTGGATCGACGTCTGTGCAAACAGCAAAATACGCGCTCCCGGCCGCGAAGCGTCAAAAGCCTGCTCGACGATGCCCGCGGCCGACGCCGCGACGATCACCACATCGGCGCCGCGCCCGTCGGTCAACTCGCGCATGCGGGCGCTCACGTCGCTCTCGGCCGGGTCCCAGGCTTGCCGCGCGCCCAGCCGGTGCGAAGCTTCCAGCCGCGCCGGGATGCGGTCGGTAGCGTATACGCCCGCGATGCCCGCGTGCCGCAACAGCATCGTGAACAGCAGGCCGATGGGGCCTTGCCCCATCACCAACACGGTCTCATCGGGCCGGATCGCGGCCTTCGCCAAAGCTTTCAGACACGTGTTGACCGGCTCCACAAAACTGGCCCGGTCGAAGCTTACGTGGTCGGGAAGCTTCACCACCCCGCGGCGCACGACCCAGTCCATCACACGAACGAACTGGGCGAAACCGCCGCCGGCCGGCTCGAATCCCGCCGTGATGCCGACGCGCTTATAAGTCGGGCACTGCGCGTAATCCTGGTGCCGGCAGTAAAAGCACTCCAGGCAAGGAATATGATGGAATAGGCAGACGCGGTCACCCGCCTCAAATCCCGAGACGTCGTGTCCGGCGGCCACCACCACTCCAGCTGTTTCGTGCCCGTAAATACGCGGCGGCGGAAGAAGATCGTATTGGATCTTCTTCAGGTCAGTATGACATATGCCGCAGGCCTCGACGCGCACCAGCAACTCGCCGGCGCCGATCGCCGGTACTGGGACCTGTTCGATGCTGACCCGGCTTTGCCCGCGGTACACACTGGCCCGCATGTACTCGGGAATCGCCAGGGGGGAAGCACTCATGGGTAGGCTCAGAATTCGAAGCTGCAGTGCTCGAAGAAGGCGGCTAGATTTCGCGAAGCTTGCTCGCCAGCCCGCTTCAGTTCCATCAAGTGCCGCCAACGGCGCCGGCTCAGGCCGGCCTGGGCTGCGATCCGCCAGCCCGAAAACGTGCCGTCGCGGCGCCGCGCGGCATTGAAGTCCACATCGAACGACGTCCGGGCATCGTCGCTGACGGCCCGCACGCAGTAGAACGGCAACTGCCGGGCCTGCGCCGCCCTGCCGAGGGCCGCCGTTTCCATATCGACGGCGTCGGCCCCAAGCTGGCGGAGACGCGCTTTGGTAGCAGCGTCTTGCGCCACCGAATCCATCGTCAGCAATCGACCGCAGGCCGCCGGCTCGGCGCACTCCGGTAACTTTACAGAATACTCCACTCCGGTTTTGAACTCTAGTACCGATTCGGCCAGGAACACGTCGCCAACCTGCAGTTCCGGCGTCAGCGCGCCCGCAAACCCCGTTGACACCAGCGCTCCGATCGTCGCCGCGCGGCCCGCCGCCTCGAGTGCACCCAGCGCGTTGCCGCCTCCCGGGCCGTTGGCCGCCAGCAGGACGGCAGTCTGGCCCAGAAATCCTGACGCCGCCCAGCGGATGCCCAACTTCAACGGCTGCAAGCGCCAGCGCGAGGGCTCAAACCCGGCGAACTCGCGGCGCTCGGCTCCGACGATCAGCAGTACTGGTTCTGTCGAAACCACCCCACCGCCCTGCGCAGCGCGTCCTCAACCGGGCCTGGGCGAAACCCCAGCTCGCGCTGCGCTTTATCTGTTATAACGAACATTTTCTTCCGGGCCATCCTCACGGCTTCCAGCGGCGCCCGCGGCTCGCGGCCCGTGACGACCGCCAGGGCCGTTTCGCCGAGGCTGAACCCCAGGGCCAGCCCATAAGGCAGGCGCCAGCGGGGGGCCGGCCGCCCGGCGATTCCGGCCACGGTTTCGAGGATCTCCCGCAACGTCATGTTGCGCGCGCCCAGAATGTAGCGCTGCCCGGGCGTGCCTTGCTCGGCGGCCAGCAGATGGCCCGCCGCCACGTCGCGTACGTCCACCAGATTCAGGCCGGTGTCGACGTAGGCCGGCATCGCAGCCGCGCAGGAAGTCTACGATGATCTTGCCGGTGGGGGTGGGTTTGAGGTCGCCCTCGCCGACCGGCGCGGTGGGGTTTACGATCACCACGGGAAGACCCTTCGCCGCAAATTCGACGGCGACCTGCTCGGCTTCGAATTTCGACCGCTTGTACGGGCCTGTCATCTCTCGCGCGGAGACCGGTGTCGTTTCGCTTCCCAGACCGCCGCCGGCGGGGATCCCGATCGTGCCTACGGTAGACGTGTAAACGACCTTTTCGACTCCGGCGTCGCGGGCGGCGTTCAGGATGTTGCGTGTCCCTTCGACGTTGGAACGATGAATCTCCGCGGGGTTGGCGGCCCACAGCCGGTAGTCGGCCGCGACGTGATAGAGCTGGCGGCAGCCGCGGACAGCTTCACGCAGGGTCCCGGACTCGCGCAGGTCCCCGAGAGCGCGCTCCACGGGCAAGCCCACGATTCCGGAGAGATCACTGCCGGCACGTACCAGGACCCGCACCGCGCAGCCACGCGCGACCAGCAGCCGGGTCACATGGCCGCCGATGAATCCCGATGCGCCGGTAACAAGGACCACGGTGTCTCAACACGCGGGCAACAATCCCCAGCCCGGATACCCACTCGGAGCCGCAGGCGTGAGCCTGCGCTGACACGCACCGCGCCAGCCCCGAAGCCGCGGCCCTGGCAATTCATCCACGCAAACGCTGGTTCTTACGAAAGGGCCCAGCTCAGCATTTTGAAGCTGTCACCCAGTTTGGAGTTGACCCCGAAAGCCGCCGACGGCTCATAGCCGCAATGGACCATGCAGTGCTCGCAGCGCTCGTCGTTGCCGCGTCCGTATTGCTCCCAGGGCGTCTGGCTCATCAGGTCTTCAAAGCGTTCCCAATGCGCGTCGGTGATCAGGTAGCAGGGGCCTTTCCAGCCGCGGATGTTGTAGGTCGGGTTTCCCCAGGCCGTGCACGGCAGGTCGCGGTTGCCTTTGAGGAAATCGAGATAGGCCGGCGAGCTGTTGAGCTTGAACTTGCGAAACAGGCGGTCGACCTCGCGAAATTTCTCGTGGACCTCGTCGCGGGAAAGGAAGATCTCGCGCGCGTCCACCGAGGTGTAGCCGTAGGCCGGCGACACCATGTGGCCGTCGACGCCAAACTGCTGCAGATATCCGAATAGCTCTTCCAACTCGCGCATATCGGTTTCGCGATACACGGTCGTGTTGGTGCAGACCATGAAGCCGGCCTTCTTGGCTGCGCGGATGCCCTCGACGGCCGCGTCGAATACGCCCTCACGCTCCACCGCCATGTCGTGCGTCTCGCGCATGCCGTCCAGATGCACATTGAAGAAGAAACGCGGGTCGGGCCGGAACTGGTGCAGCCGGCTGACGATGTACATCCCGTTGGTGCACAGGTAGATGTGCCGCCCGCGCGCCAGCGTAGCTTCGACCAGCTCGGGAAGCTGCGGATACATCATCGGCTCGCCGCCGCAGATCGACACGATCGGCGCGCCGCACTCGTCCACCGCGGCGAGGCATTTTTCGAGCGGAATGCGCTCGCTCATCGTCGACTCGTATTCGCGAATCCGCCCGCAGCCGGTGCAGGTGAGGTTGCAGGCATGCAGCGGCTCTAGCATCAACACCAGTGGAAACCGCCGCCGCAACATCGGGTGGTGGTCCATTCCGGTCGAGGGCCCATGGGGCGTTGTGGAGCCGTTGGCTTTCTTGACTGTGGCATGCGCAGGACCGCCGTTCACGATCGGGAACGGCCCGGCCGGGCTAGGCTCCGGGGTAGGGTCGCGCTGCCATTCCGGCCGCGGGAAGAACCGGTTTTTGGCGACATACACCGCCATCTTGGCCGTCATGGAAAGGGGAAATCTCATCTGGAATCCATTCGAACCGCGCTAGCCATCGCCGCCGACTCTTGCGCGATGTCGCTCGTGCCGCAACCGCCTTTCGTGCCGCGACCGCCGCTAGTGCAAAACCGGCCAACCGTTGCGATGCGCCGAGCCGTTGGCTTTCGCCGGCGCTTGCGGCTGCCCGCGCCGGTGGGCCTGGTATTTCGCCAGCGCCATCAGCGGGAAATATTGCGGGTAGAGCTGATACTTCAAATAGAACACGCTGGGGAAGCCGGTTCCCGTGAACGAATCTTCGGTCCACGACCCGTCGGGTTTCTGCGTTTCGAGCAAGTGGCGAACGCCCGATTGCACGCTGCCGGTTTCGTAGTCGCCGGTGGCGAACAGCCCGAGCAGAGCCCAGGCGGTCTGCGTCGGCGTGCTGTCGCCCAGAATCTTGTGGTGCGGATTGTCGTAGCTGCCGCAGCTCTCGCCCCAGCCGCCGTCGGCGTTTTGGATCGAGCGCAGCCATTCGCCGGCGCGAATGATGTAGGCCTCGCGCGGATCTTCCCCGGCCGCCTCGACCCCGCGCAGGGCAAAGCAGGTGCCGTAGATGTAGTTCACGCCCCAACGGCCGTACCAGCTTCCATCGTCCTGCTGTTGCTTCCTGAGGTAGTCGACGGCGCGGCGCACGGCCGGATGCCGCTTGCCAGGGCCGCGGCGGCAGATCGCTTCGAGCACGCGGCCGGTGACATCGGCGCAGGTCGGGTCGAGCATCGCATTGTGGTCGGCAAACGGGACGTGGGTCAGAATCTGCGAATTGTTGTCCACGTCGAACGCGCCCCAGCCGCCATCGCTCGATTGCATGCTCAGCAGCCAGTCGGTCGCCCGCGCTTCGGCGGCCCGCTGGCTCTCCTGGTCCGCGCCGCGCGCAAACTCCATCGCCAGAAGCACCTTGGCGGTATCGTCGGTGTCGGGGTAGAACTCGTTGGCGAATTCGAAATACCAGCCGCCGGGCGCGGCCTTGGTGTTCTTGACCGCCCAGTCGCCGTAGCTGCGGACTTCCTTCGAGAGCAGCCAGTCGGCGGCGTGCTGCAAAGCCAGCCGCACGCGCTGGTCGGAGTCGGCCAGCGCCGAACCCAGCGCGTAGCAGGTCAGCGCCGTGTCCCAGACCGGCGACAGGCAGGGCTGCAGGCGCAGCGTTTCGCCATCGTCGATCACCAGCCCTTCCAGGTAGTCCAGCTCGCGGCGCATCACCGGGTCGTCGGGCCCATAGCCCAGCTCGTCGAGCGCCATGATGCTGTTGAGCTGGCCGGGGAAGATCGCGCCCAGGCCGTCGGATTGCTCCAGGTGGCTCAACATCCACTGCGCCGCCGCTTCCACCGCTTTGTCCCGCGCCGGGCGGAAGTCGGTGCGCTCCCAAACCTTCAAAGCGCGGTCCACCCAAAGGAAGAGGTTGCGCCAGCTAAAAAACCGCGGACGGCGGGGCTCGCGGCCCGAAAAGATCTCGTGCAGGCTCAGGCCCGCCGGCGTCGGGCGGGAGGCCTGCCGTGCTCCGAGGATCGCCAGGGGCGCCAGAATCGCCCGGCTCCATGACGACATCTCATAGATGTTGAAATGGGCCGTTTCGGGCAGCAGGAAGAATTCGGGCGGAATCGTCGGAGTCTTCGCGCGCGGGTAGAGCCCGAAATAGCTCAGATAGATTTTCGTGTAGCTGTTGGCGGCCTCGACTCCGCCGAGGTCCAGGATGCACTGCCGCGCGCGCTCCAGGCAGGGGTGCGACAGGCCCAGTCCCGCCAAGCGCAGGGCACAATACGCCTTCACCGACGAGCTCACGTTGGCGGGGCCGCCCGGGTAGAGGGCCCAGCCGCCGCGCGCATCCTGGCCGCGCAGGATAAACCGGGCGGCGCGCTGCACGCGATCCCAAGTCGGCGGGCGCCAGCGGCCATCGGCGTCGGGCGGATACAGCCAGAGCTGCAGCAGAATGTAGTCCGACTCCAGCGTCTCGTCGGCTTCGAGCTCACCGATCCAGTAGCCCTGGGGGTGCTGCCGTTCCAGCAGGAATTGCGCCGCCCGATCGATGCCCGTGGTCAGATCGACCGGAACCGACTCGGCCTGTTGCGGCGCAAGCGCTGCAGCCAGACCACCGTGTTGAAGTTGAAAAGGCGTCATAGGTCCGCGGCAACTGTGCTTCAACCGTTACTCGAGCCCGTTCAGCGGGCTTCGAACCACATCAACGACTCCTGCTCAACCCGACGCAATTCTCGGCGGTATGGGGTAGGGAATCCGGTACGGCGGGGTCGCGGCCCACCGTTGTCATCCAATTGCGATTTGCGTAAGACGTGCGCCATGCGGAGCCAACTCCGGAGGCAGCGCAAACCGTACATCTTCTTCGATGACCTCAACCTCCTGGACGTTGCAGAAACCTAGCTGTCCCAGGCGGTCGATCACCCGCTGCACGAGCACTTCCGGCGCCGAAGCCCCGGCCGTAATCGCGACTGTGTTGACGCCATCGAGCCAGGCCGGCTCCACGCGCATCTCATCGTCGATCAGGTGTCCCGGCAGGCCGGCGTTGCGGCCAACCTCGACCAGACGGCGCGAGTTCGAGCTGTTGTCCGAGCCCACCACCAGCAGCAGATCCGCGCGCGGCGCGATGTGCTTCACCGCCTGCTGGCGGTTCTCGGTGGCGTAGCAGATGTCCTGTGCCGGCGGGCCTTGGATCGCCGGAAAACGCTGCTTGAGGACCTCGATGATGGCGCTGGCGTCGTCGAGGCTTAGCGTGGTCTGCGTCAAATAGAAAAGCTTGCCTGGATCGTCGACCTGCACCTCGCGCGCCTCTTTGGGCGAGGAGACAACCAGCGTTTGGGCCGGGGCCTCGCCCAGCGTGCCGATCACCTCGTCGTGATCGCGGTGGCCGATCAGCAGGATCGTCGCTCCGGCCGACGCAAAGCGAACCGCCTCAAGGTGAACCTTGGTCACCAGCGGGCAAGTGGCGTCGATAACCTTGAGCTTGCGCTCCAGGGCCATCTGCCGCACCGCCGGCGCCACACCGTGGGCGCTATAAATCACGCGCGCGCCGGCGGGCACCTCGTCCAGTTCGTCGACAAAAACCGCCCCGCGGCTCGCCAGTTCCTTCACAACGTGGCTGTTGTGGACGATTTCGCGGCGGACGTAGATGGGCTGCCCGTAAGTCTCGAGCGCGAGCTGGACGATATCGATCGCCCGCACCACGCCGGCACAAAAGCCCCGCGGCTTCAGCAAGTAGATATTCTTGGCCTGGGGGCTGTCGGTAGCGTCTTGTGGCACGCTCTGAGGCATTTTCTGTCGTTCCGGCAAAGCTCTCTCAGGCCGCCTCGGGCGAGCGGCCATCCAGCTCAAGTATAACAAGCGTCTTTCCCGCATCGCATGCCGGGCCAAACGGGCTTGGGTCTTTTGTTTGGAAACCTTTACCGCCCGGCAGCCGGCCTTTTGGCAGGCGCGGCGCAGTCTTGCCCGATGGCTTGCCCGACGGGGCTGGAATCGCGTGGCCAGGGGCGGACCGGGCGCGCGATACGCGGCTTCGGTTTCGCCTACGCTCGTAGTCCTAGCGGCGAGGCGAGCGGGTTCAGCCCGTTCCAGGCATGATCGGGGTCGGGTAGAAAGGTGAGGCCCGCCGAGGCCCTCCTTGCCCAGCCGTGCTGAGGGTCCCTGGCGAGGACCAGCCAGCCGCCGGGAACCGCTGCCCGGTACACCTCGAAATGGTCGGAGTTCAACTTTTGCCAATTCATGCAGCCATCGTAGCGAAGGGACCTGCCGCGCGGATCGGCCAGCCCCTGCTTCTTCGGTCGCCGCGACATCGGAGCCTATTGGTCGCGCGGGAAGGTCCGATAAGGGACCTGACAACCATGGAAAATCCCAAGGCGCCCATTTCGGAGCCGGACACGCCCACTTCGCCGCCGAATGCGGTTGAGACGCAGCTGCAGGATGCAGGCAGCCGGCGCGAAACCCTAGCCGCCCACCGCGATTGGGTCGAGTCGGAAGGCGTCCGCGGCAGCCGTGCCGATTTTGCCGGTTGCGACTTGCGGCACGCCGATTTCAGCCACGCCCTACTGCGCGGTGCAGCCTTTTCCGAAACCTGTCTGCGGGAGGCGAGTCTCAACGGCGCCGACCTCACCGAGGCCGTGCTGGTGGCGGCCGTGCTGGCGGGCGCCAGCCTCAAGAATGCCTTGCTGCAGGGCGCCGACCTGATGCGCGCCGATCTGGAGGGCGCCGTGCTCACCGGGGCGACGCTGTGGAAGGCGGTTCTCAGCCATGCCAACGCCCGCCTGGCGCAGTTTTCCGAGGCCGACCTGAGTGGAGCCCGGCTGCATCGGGCGAATCTGTGCCATGCAGACTTCCACAAGAGCATTCTGCAGGGTGCCAGCCTGCGGCGGGCCATCTTGAAGTCCGCGAATTTCTGTGCCGCGGATCTGTCGGGGGCCGACCTCGAGGACGCCGACCTGGAGTTGTGCGATTTGAGCGGCGCCGAGCTGCAAAATGCCCGCTGGGGGTCAGCCAAGATGCTGCGCACCAACCTCGCCAGCGCCAACCTGCGCGGCGCGCACGAACTCAGCGGCTCGCAGCTGGCCGCCGCCCTGACCACGCGGACAACCATCCTCCCCGACGGCACCAAAGGACCCTACCGGCCCGGCTCGGGGGCCGAACGGCCGCGCCAATAGCCAGTGGGGCAGGGCTCCGGCCTGCCCAAACCGAGCCCACCCCCCGGAAGGTCAGGTTCCCGAAATATGGCGGTGCGAATAGACCGTCAGCCCGAAGCAAACCAGGGCCAGCAGGGCCGCCAGCGGCCTTTGCAGCAAGGCCAGGAAAAATGCGTCGATCAGGCACATACCGCTGATCCATAGGTGGATGGCGGCCTTGGTATGCGGCGGTTTGGTCAACACCGCCCGCGCCGCGCGCCCCAGCCACAGCACCAGCAGCAACGCCGCCGCCCCCACCGCCAGATAATCGGGCGGTGGCACGACCGCCGCCCCGGCCAGCACGACGAGCGGCATCACGACCGCCAGCCAACGCCGGGCATCGAGCTGGCCGGCGTTTTCCGAACGGGCGACCACAGTGATCGCCACCGTATAAAACGCCAGGATGCTCGGCCAGCCAGCCCGCGCGGACAAAATCGAAGGGCCACAGGATGCCGGCCGCGGCCACCAGATACACCATGCCGCGGCAGAGTCCCATCAGGACCATGGTCCAGGAGTAACGCTTATGGAGCACGTCGTAGAGCACGATGCAGGCGACCAGCGGCAGCGCCAAGTCGGCGGCGAGGGTGTTGGTGTTGGAAAGCAGCCCCAGGCCTAGCACAATCAACATTCCCGCAAACGACCAGGCCTCGAGCAGGCTGACGCGGCCGGAAGGAATCGGCCGCTCCGGCCGCTCGATCCAGTCCGCCCGGCGGTCGAAGATGTCGTTCATCACCATCCCGGCGGCGTACAACAGGCAGATACCGGCTGAAATCGGCGCCACGCTCGACCACGGAAATAGCTCGCTGCGGGCTCCCAGGGCGCAGCCGACCAGGCTGTTGGAGACACAGGTGGGCAGGTTCGAGACGCGGGCCAGCTCCGCGTAGGCCCGCAGGGTGCCGGAATAGCTTGTCATGCCGAATGCGCGGCGATGCCCTGCTGCCGCACCCAGCTCAATTCGTCGGCAATGCCGGCGGCGAGCTCGTGCACACGAAGCTCGTCGGGCAGCACGCCCCAGGCGTAAGTTTCCGCCTCGAAGTGGGCAATGCCCGGGAAGGCGCGCACCGCCGCCAGGCAGTCGAGCACGGCTTGCTGCGTGGTCTCGACCAGGCCAAAACGTTCCAGATAGAGCGGCACGTGGAAATGGACGCGCCATTCTCCCAGCAGAGAGGCGTCCGCGTCGCCCATCTCGAGCGCCGCCGGCAGGTCGTCGACGAAAAGCGGGGAGCGGGAGGGCAACACCGGACGAATTTTCGTCTGGTGCAGGTAGCGGTCTTCGGCGAAGCTGCGCAACTGCTGCAGACAGGCGGCCTTCTGGTCCTCCGTGTAGGTTGCGAACGGCGCACGGATGGCCGACGAAAGCTGCACCTTGCCGATTCCAATGCCCGCCCGGCGGTAGAGCTCGAGCACCTCCGCCTGATCCTCGAACATTACCGCCGCGTGGCACACGTCGTGGCAAACCCGCAGGTGGCGGCGAATCAGGCCCTCGTCGCCGTTCCCGAGCAGGTACTGCTCGAAGAACCCGACCACGTCCTCGGACAGGCTGAGCTGGCATCCCGGTTCAGGCTCCAGGTCGAGGTGGATCAGGCGGCCTTGCTCGGCCTCGATTCGCGCCAGGTGGCCGGCAATCGCACGAAGATGGACGCCCGCCGCCGCCAGCTTTGCGGGCTGCTCGCGAAAATCGCCGCCCCAGCCGACGGGAAGCGTCGAGATGCTGCCCTCAGCGCCTGCGGGCAACAAGCAGGCGACGATATTCGCCAGGTCCACGGTGTAGGCCAGCCGGCTCTGGTCACTCCAGTCCGGCTGGTAAACCCGATATTTCACCACCGGCTGATGGAAGTCGCCATGCGGGAAACCGTTGAAAGTAAAGGGTAGAAGGCCGCGAGCGGTGAGCCAGTCGCGCAGTTCGGCCGTGCGGTTCTGCTCGATGACCTGGCGGGCCGCGGCCGCCGAGAGCCACAACCCCACGCCCATCGGCTCGTCGGGGCTGACGCGCTGCCGCACCCGAACCGCGTGCGTCTCCAGATTGGCGAGCGTTTGCTCCAAGGTGGCGCCCGCGTGGACGTTGGTGCAGTAACCCAAAACGGTGCCAGGGCCTAGTGCGTCAATCATTGCCGAACCGCGTCTAACTCGTTCCCGGCGAACCCTCAAGGGAGGCGGCGCCGTCCTTTTCAGTATAAGGTCTGCCTCACGGCCCAATAGGAAACTACAGTTATAGTAGAATACATACCTGAGAACTGCCTGTTGGCGGACCCGGCCCTGATCGACGACCGGGTGACCCGAAGGCCGGCAATAGCGGATCGCTGGGCTGGGCGGGCATGCCGGAGGCGGCCCGCTTGCACTTGGCGTCGCGTTTCCGGGCTGGCGTTCAAGCCGTCGGCCCTACCCTGGAGCCGCGGCCAAGCCGCCCGCAAACCGAGGACAACATGGGCCCTTACCGGTTTTCGGCAGCGACAACCTATCTTGCGGTAAAATAAGCAGTTAATTTCCGCATTCCGCGGGAGGAACCCGTCTTTGGCTGACAATCCACAGAACCCTCAACAGATGCCCCTGGGGGGCAACGGCGACGCCGGCAATCTGGTGCCGATCGACATTGAAGTCGAAATGAAAAAGTCCTACCTCGATTACGCCATGAGCGTGATCGTCGGTAGGGCGCTGCCGGACGTGCGCGACGGCCTCAAGCCCGTGCAGCGGCGCATTCTCTACGGCATGCTCGAAGCCGGGCTGCGTTCCAATCGGGGCTATCGCAAAGCGGCCAAAATCGTCGGCGAGGTGATGGGCAACTACCACCCCCATGGCGATGCCTCTCTGTACGACACACTGGTCCGCATGGCGCAGCCGTTCAGCATGCGCTACACGCAAGTCGACGGCCAGGGGAACTTCGGCTCGGTCGATGGTGACCCGCCCGCGGCGATGCGCTACACCGAAGCGCGCCTGACACAATTCGCCGAAGCGCTGCTCGAGGACATCGACAAAGACACCGTCGACTTCCGCCCCAACTACGACGACACCACGCAAGAGCCGGAGTATCTGCCGGGGGCGGCGCCAAACCTGTTGGTCAACGGCGCCAGCGGCATCGCCGTCGGCATGGCCACCAACATCCCGCCTCACAATCTGGGCGAGATGATCGACGCGGCGATCTACCTGGTCCAGAATCCGAAGGCGACGCTGGAGAAGATGCTGCAGTTCGTCAAGGGGCCCGACTTCCCGACTGGCGGCATCCTGTGCGGCAACGCCGGGGCGCTGCAGGCCTACAAGACCGGCCGCGGCCACATTACCATCCGGGCGCGCGCCGACTTCGAGCCGATCAGCAAGGACAAGCAGGCGATCATCGTCACCGAGATTCCCTACCAGGTCAACAAATCGCGGTTGATCGAGTCGGCCGCGGGGCTGGTCAACGACAAGAAGCTGGAAGGCATCTCCGACATTCGCGACGAGAGCGACCGCGACGGCATGCGCATCGTGTTCGAGCTCAAGCGCGGCGAAGAACCCGAGGTCGTTCTCAACAACCTCTACAAGCACACCCAGTTGCAGACCGGCTACGGCATCATCATGCTGGCGATCGTCAACGGCCAGCCGCGCGAGCTCGGTCTGCTCGAGTATCTGAACTCGTTCGTCGATCACCGCATTGACATCGTCCAGCGCCGCACCAACTACCTGCTCCGCAAGGCGCGCGAGCGCGAGCACCTGTTGCTTGGTTTCCAGAAGGCCCTCGACCACCTCGACGAGGTGATCGCCCTGATTCGCGCCTCGAAAGGCCCGGCCGAGGCGCGGCAGTCGTTGATCGACCGCTTCGAGTTCAGCGAGCGCCAGGCGCAAGCCATCATCGAGTTGCAGTTGCAGCGCCTGACGGGCATGGAGCGCCAGAAGATCATCGATGAGTTGGCCGAGGTGCAGGCGCGCATCGCCGAATACCTCGAGATCCTCGGCTCCGACCAGGTGCTGCGCAAGCTGATCGTCCAGGAGTTGCGCGACATCAAGAAAAAGTTCGCCGACGCGCGGCGCACAGAGATCGGTGCCGAGGCCGGCGAGATTTTGATCGAAGACCTGATCGCCGACGAAGACATGGCGATCACGGTGACCCACAACGGCTACATCAAGCGCACGCCGCTGGACACCTACCGCAAGCAGTCGCGCGGCGGCCGCGGCCGCATCGGTATGGGCACGCGCACCGACGATTTCGTCGAGTATCTGCTGGTGGGCTCGACCCACTCCCACGTGCTGGTGTTTACCAACCTCGGCCGGCTCTATTGGCTGAAGGTTTACAACATCCCCGACGTCGGCACCACCGGGCGCGGTAAGAACATCGTCAACCTGGTCAACCTGCAGCCGGGCGAGTCGGTGCAGGGCTTTCTGCCAGTCCGCGAGTTCGACGAGGACCGCTATGTCGTGATGGCGACCAGCAAGGGCGTCATCAAGAAGTGTTCGCTCAGCGTATTCCAGCGGCCGATGGCCCGCGGCATCATCGCGCTCGGCCTCGACAAGGGCGACGAGCTGATCTCGGCGCAGCTTTGCGAGAAGGACGACGAGATCTTCATGGCGACCCACCACGGCAAGGCGACGCGCTTCGCCCACACCGAGGTGCGCGCGATGGGCCGGCCGGCGCGCGGCGTGCGCGGCGTGAAGCTGCTCAAAGACGACGCGGTGATCGGCATGGTCTGTGTCTCGAAAGACCACCTCATCCTCACCGTCACCGAAAACGGCTACGGCAAGCGCACCAAGCTCGAGCAATACCGGCTGACTCGGCGCGGCGGTCAGGGCGTGATCAACATCAAGACGACGGCCCGCAACGGCAACGTCGTGTCGATCATGGAAGTCGCCCAGCAGGGCGACCTGATTATCATCGCCCGCGGCGGCAAAATCATCCGCATCGGCGCCGACAAGGTGCGTGCCACCGGCCGCTCGGCCCAAGGGGTGCGCCTGGTGAACCTTGAGGAAGGCGACCAGATCGCCGCCGCCTGTGTGGTGCCCGACTCGAGCGAAAGCGATGAGGATGGCCCCAACGGCCAGGGAGTGCTGCTGCAGTAAACCGCGGCGGCGGCTCGGTTGGCCGGACCACCCTGCGGCAAGGTAATATAATGTCAACGATGCCGACCGACCTGGAGCTCAAGCAGGAGAAGCTGTTCGATATCCTGCGCTCGATGGACCGCGTGCTGGTAGCCTATTCGGGCGGCACGGACTCGGCTTATCTCGCCTGGGCTGCCGGCAAAGTGCTCGGCGGGCGGGCGCTGGCGATTACCGCCGACTCGGCCTCCATCCCCGATTCGCACAAGCACGACGCCGAGGAGTTCACTCGCCGCTTCAACTTGCGGCATCAATACATTGAGACCGAAGAGTTCGAGAACCCCGACTACGTTCGTAACGACTCCAACCGCTGCTTCCACTGCAAAGACGAGTTGTTTACGCGCCTCGCGGATTTCGGCCGCCAGGCCGGTGTGACGCATATCGTTTACGGGGTCAACGTCGACGACACCAAAGACTTCCGCCCCGGCCACCGCGCGGCGAAGGAGCATGGCGTTCGCGCGCCGCTGCTCGAAGCCGGTATGACCAAGGCCGACATTCGCGAACTGTCGCGCCACGAAGGCTTACCCACCTGGGACCGCCCGGCGGCGGCTTGTCTGAGCTCGCGCATCCCCTACGGCTCGGAAGTGACGCGCGAAAAGGTGAAGACCATCGAGCAGGGCGAGGAACAACTGCGCGCTTTGGGCTTCCGGGTCTACCGCGTGCGCCACCACGGTGAGCTCGTCCGCATTGAAATCGGGCGCGACGAATTGCCTCGCGCGCTCGATGCGCGGATGGCCGCCAGGATGTCCGCGATCTTCAAGGCGCTCGGCTTTCAATACGTTACACTCGACCTCGAAGGTTACCGATTAGGTTCTCTCAATGAGGCGTTGACCGCCGATAAATCGAAACAAATTCTTCCCATTTTGTCCTGAAAACTTCTTTGATTTACGGATCTGTAAGGGCGCATACTCGCCGCCTGAAACGCAAGCAGAACAATGTCGGGGCGATTGCTTTTCCCACAAAACAGCGGTTCTCCATCGGGGAATCTGTGATAGACTACCTTGGTCTCAAATCACACTGAGACGCTCACACCTGTTCCACAACCTTTCGGAAAGCGTAGGACTTGGTTTCCTCATCGGCGCGGCGGCAACAGTAGAGCACGGGGGGCCGCCCGCAGCCGGATTGTGGGTTCGCTATGGATGTCTGGCAAGAAATCTGCAAGCAACTTGAGGGATCACTCAGCCGCGAAAACTTCGAGAACTGGATCGAACCGGTACGCTACGGAGACTTGGACTCGACCCACACGCTGCGTCTGATCGCTCCCAACCCAAGCGCCAAGCAATGGCTCGAGACCGAGTATCAGGACCGCATCGTCCACACGGCGCACTCGCTGGCGTTGGACGTGCGTAAGGTCGTGTTCGAGACCGATCCTCTCGAGCCGGAGTGCCCCCCCGAGCAGGAACGCGGAGCGTGGTCGCCCAGGAACGCGCCGGTGCAAACCTACCTCAACTTCCGGCAGCGCTCCGACCCGTTCAGCTCGAAGTTCACGTTCGAAAACTTCGTAGTCGGCTCCTGCAATGAGTTCGCCCACGCCGCCGCCCGCGCGGTGGCGACGAATCCCGCGCGGGCCTACAATCCGCTCTACGTCTACGGCGGGGTAGGTATGGGTAAGACCCATTTGATGCATGCCATCGGCCAGCAGCTCGACAAAAACTTCCCGGGGCTCAAGGTCGTCTACGTCACCAGCGAAGAGTTCATGAACGAGATGATCAACTCGCTGCGCTACGACCGCATGAGCTCGTTCCACGAACGCTTCCGCTCGGCCGACGCCCTGTTGATCGACGACATTCAGACCCTGGGCTCGCGCGAGCGCACTCAGGAAGAGTTCTTCCACACATTCAACACGCTGCACAGCATGCAGAAGCAGATCGTGATCTCGAGCGACCGGCTTCCCAAGGAAGTTCCGGGCCTGGTCGACCGGCTGCGCTCGCGGTTCGAGTGGGGCCTGATGGCCGACATTCAGCCGCCCGACCTCGAGACCAAAATGGTCATCCTCGACCGCAAGGCCGAAGAAGCCCGCGTCAACCTGCCCGACAATGTGCGGATCTACATGGCCACGCAGATGAAATCGAACATCCGCGAGCTGGAAGGCGCCCTGATCCGCGTCGTCGCCATCGCCTCGGTCTCGGGGACCGACATCACGCTCTCGATGGCCAAACAGGCTCTACGGTCCATCGTGGCCTCGAATCAGCGCAAGGTGACCATCGACGCGATCCAACGCGCCGTCGGCGAGGAGTTCCAGCTCAAGGTCGGCCAGCTTCGCGAGAAGAACAACGCCCGGGCGGTCGCCTACCCGCGCCAGATCGCCATGTACCTGTGCAAGGAACTGACGGGGGCCTCGCTGCCGGAGATCGGCCGGGCCTTCAACGGCAAGCACCATACCACCGTGCTGCACGCCGTGAACAAGATCCAGCGGTTGCGGAAGGACGACCTGGAATTGAACAACTTGATTCACAAGCTAACTGATACATTCAGTTAGATATAATAAGATCTCCACAGCCGTGGGCCCGGGCTTCCTGTTGGAACCCTGTGGACCTGGTCTCCTCGGGGAAACATCCTAGGGTGGGACGCCTTTCGATCCACACTGGATTGGTTCTGTAAGTTACTGAATTTAATAGCTTTGGAACCCTTTTCCACATATCCACAGGCCCTACTAATACGATTCTTCCCTAACTTTCTTATCAAGAAGCTTAGGAAGAACAGGAAGCCGGTGGAGCTTACCTCCTGACCGGAGCGGTGAGAGCAGATGGAACTCACAGTCAAGAAAACCGATTTGGTGAAGGAACTGAGCCTGGGGCAGGGGGTGGTCGAAAAGAAAACCACGATCCCGGTCCTTTCCAACGTCCTGTTGGAAGCCAAGGACGACCAGCTTGTGATGACCGTGACGGACCTGGAGATCGGCATCTGCAGCTCCTGTCCGGCGGTGGTCAAAAAGCCGGGCGCGACGACCATCCCGGCCCGCACGCTGGTGGACTACGTCCGCTTGCTGCCCGACGCCGAGATTGCCGTCAAGGTGGCCGACAACCATTCGGCGAACCTCACCTGCGGGCGGTCGCGGACCCGCATCGCCGGCATGTCGCGGGAGAATTTCCCCGAGATGCCCAAGATGCCGGCGCACCTCACCAAAATCCCCGCTGCACTGCTGGCCAACGTCATCACCAAGACGATCATTGCCGTCGCCAGCGAGGAGTCGCGCTACACGCTGACGGGCGCGCTGATGTTGGTGAAAGAGGGCTCGCTGGTGATGGTGACCACCGACGGTCACCGCCTGGCCTATATCGAGGCCGCCCATCAGTTCGACGGCATCAGCGGCCAGGTTAAGGGCTTGCTGCCCAAGAAAGCCATGGCGGAGGTTCTCAAGCTGGTTTCCGAGGGCGGCGATTCTCTCGAAGTCGAGTTCGCCACCGACGAGAATCACCTGTTCTTCCGCTGCGGAAAGCGGCTGCTGGTGACCCGCAAGCTTACCGGCCAGTTCCCCGACTATGAACGCGTCCTGCCCAGCGAAAAGGGCAACGTCGTGATGCTCAATCGCGAGGAAGCGATGGCCGCCATCCGGCGTGTGGCGCAGTTCGCCGACGACCGCTCGCACGCGATCCGCCTGGAGCTGACCGCCGAGGAGCTCAAGCTGGCTTCGTCGGGTTCCGACGTGGGCGAGAGCGAAGAGTCCGTCCCGGTCGAATACACCGGCGAAAAGGTCAAGGTCGGGTTCAACTCGCAGTATCTGCTCGACTTCCTGGGAGTAGCCAACACCGATACGATCGAGCTGTCGTTCAAGGACGAAGAAAGCGCCGGGCAGATGCAACTGCCGGGCGTACCCGGCTACGACTACCGCTACGTCGTTATGCCGATGAGGATCTGAATAGACAAAGTATGGGAACGACCGAGAACCAACCAACGCCGACCACCCCGTCTCCCTCGAACTATGACGCCGAAAGCATTCGGGTCCTTGAGGGTCTCGAAGGTGTCCGACTCCGCCCGGCAATGTATATCGGCTCGACCGGTGAGATGGGTCTGCACCATCTCGTCTACGAGGTCGTCGATAACTCGGTGGACGAGGCGCTGGCCGGCTACTGCACCGAGATCAAGGTGACCGTCCACATGGACGACTCGGTGACGGTCGAAGACAACGGGCGCGGCATTCCGGTCAAGCTCAAGAAAGAGGAAGGCATCTCGGCCGCCGAGATCGTCATGACCAAGCTGCACGCCGGCGGCAAGTTCGACTCCAATACCTACAAGGTTTCGGGCGGGCTCCACGGCGTGGGCGTCAGCGTGGTCAACGCGCTATCCGAGAACCTGATGCTCGAAATCTGGCGCGACGAGTATACCTGGGAGCAGGAATTCTCGCGGGGACTGCCCAAGGGGCGCATGCAGAAGGCCGGCAAGGCCGGTAAGAAAACCGGAACCAAGATCACCTTCAGGCCCGACGCGACGATCTTCAAGATCACCCACTTCAATCACGACATTCTCGCCCAGCGGTTGCGCGAGATGGCTTTCCTCAACGGCGGGCTCAAGATCGAGTTCATCGACGAGCGCGACGAGCACAAACCGCAGGTCTTCCATTTCAAGGGCGGTATCGCCGAGTTTGTCAGCTATCTGAGCCGCGGCAAGAACACCATTCACCCCAAGCCGATTCACTTTCAGGGTGAACGCGATTTGGGCGATGCCGGCACGCTCAGCCTCGAGATCGCGCTGCAATACAACGACAGCTACGCCGAGAACGTGTTCAGCTTCGCCAACACGATCAATACGGTCGACGGCGGCTCGCACCTGAGCGGTTTCCGCTCGGCTCTGACGCGTACGATCAACGCCTACGCGCAAACGGCCAAGCTTCTCAAAGACACCAACCTCACCGGCGACGACGTGCGCGAAGGGCTCACCGCCGTGGTTAGCGTGAAGCTGCCACAGCCGCAGTTCGAGGGCCAGACCAAGGGTAAGCTGAACAGCGACATTCAGGGCCAGGTGGTGCAGTTCGTCAACGAGCAACTCGGCGAGTACTTCGAGCGCAACCCTACGGTGTCGAAGAAAATCGTGCAGAAGGCGATCGACGCGGCGCGCGCCCGCGAGGCTGCCCGCAAAGCGCGCGACCTGACGCGGCGCAAAGGCGCGCTCGATACCGCCGGCCTGCCCGGCAAGCTCGCCGACTGCCAGGAGCGCGACCCGGCGCGCTGCGAGTTGTTCATCGTCGAGGGCGAATCGGCCGGCGGCACCGCCAAACAGGGCCGCGACCGCCGCAACCAGGCGATCCTGCCGCTTAAAGGCAAGATCCTTAACGTCGAAAAAGCCCGCTACGACAAGATGCTCAGCCACAGCGAGCTGCGCGCCATGATCACCGCGTTGGGCACCGGCATCGGCCATGAAGACTTCGACCCCACCAAGCTGCGGTATCACAAGATCATCCTGATGACCGACGCCGACGTGGACGGCTCCCATATCCGCACCTTGCTGCTGACCTTTTTCTTCCGCCAGATGCGCGCCCTGGTCGATCTGGGCCATGTGTACATCGCCCAACCGCCGCTCTACCGCATCAAGCGCGGCAAGAAAGAGCACTACATCAAGGATGAGAGCGAGTTCACGCGAGAGATTATTCGCATCGCCACCGATGGCCTCGAGGTGCAGTGCGCAGCCAACGGGACCGCGGGCCAGACGTTGCAGCACGACGAGCTCAGGCAGTTCCTGCTCGATCTGGATCAGTACGCGATGATGTTCGCCAAACTCGAGCGGCGGCTGCGCAATCCGAACGTCGTTCGGGTCCTGTCGGACATCAATCTAGCGCTCGATTCGAAAGAGGATTTCGCCAACGAGGCCAATCTGAAAGATCTTGCGGCGCGGCTGGAGAAACTCCAGTTGCAGGTGCGCGTTGAGCCCGATGAGATCCACTCGGCCCACGCCGTGGTCTTCAAGGAAGCCACCGAAGGCGAGCGCGTCATCAATCTCGAGCTCTCCCAGCAGCCCGAATACCGCCGCCTGCGGTCGCTAAGCCGGCAGATCGCCGCGCTCAACCGCCCGCCGTTCCGCGTGACCTCCCCGAAGCTGAACGAAGAGATTCCCGACGCGATTTCGCTGTTGCAGCAAATCAAGCAGGCCGGCACCAAAGACTCGCAGATCCAGCGCTACAAAGGGCTGGGCGAGATGAATGCCGACCAGCTCTGGGACACCACAATGAACGCTGAGACGCGCCGCCTGTTGCGCGTGCGTATCGACGACGCCGTCGAAAGCGAAGAGATTTTCTCAACGCTGATGGGCGAAAACGTCGAATCGCGCCGCCGCTTCATCGGCGAGCACGCCCTCGACGTCAAGAACCTCGACATCTAAAGCGCTGAGTAGAGACAGGCGCTCTCGCCTGTCGCCGCCGGTAGGCGGCCCTCAGCTAATGCAAGACCGGCAGGGCCAGCAAGACCAGCAGGGCCTTCGCTTCGCTGCGGCCGACAGGCGAGAGCGCCTGTCTCTACCTTCCAAGGGTCAAGCTCAAGGCGTCGGCGTACACGCTGACGTTTCCGGCGGGGCCGCTGAATCCAGCACAGACACTAACCCGCCGCCGGCTTGCGCCCGATCAAATACGTCCCCGAGTAGATCAGCCGGGCGTTGTCGTAGCGGGCGATCACCGCATCCAGATACTTGATCCAGAACAGCAGCCACGTTGACGGACGGTGCATTCGGAGCAGGCGCCGGATACCCTTGAGCAATTGTTGGATCGGCAAGGCGGCTTCTCCAGCCGGTGGCGGGCGCGCTTTCGCGGAATGGTCCAGCGTAACCAATAGCGCGATGCCTTTGCAGGCCCGCGAAAAAAACTCATGTGCTATGATCCGAGGCAGGTCGTCTCGATGCCCGCTGCGGTCGAGGAATGTACTGCGTGGAAACGAAACACCGGTGCAAAACCGTTGTCATTCTGGCCTTCTACTTTCCCCCGGATAACCTGGCCGGAGGCGCGCGGCCCCATCGCTTCTACAAATATTTGCCACGCTTCGGCTATCCGACGCGAGTGATAACCGTGGCTCCGCAGGACGATGCCACTGTCCGCCGCGGAGAAGTCCAATACGTTCCCCATCCCAGGGACCGCGGCCCGCTACCGCGCTTCACCGAGCGCCTGCTGCGCCGCTTCGTTGCCCCCAACGACGACGGCATCACCTGGTTCCCCTACGCCGCCGCAGCCGCCCGCCGCTGGATCGAGCACGACGGTGCTTCGGTCGTGCTCTCGACCTCCCCCGCGGTCAGCACCCATCTGGCCGCAATGCGCCTGCAGCGCCGTTACGGCATCAAGTGGGTCGCCGACTTTCGCGACCCCGTTGTGGGAAGCCCGTTTCGAGCCGGCAGCGAGCGCTTCGATGCGTTCCTCGAACCGTGCATCTTCCGGCGGGCCGATGCCCTCATCGCCAACACCGATGCCCTCGAGCGTGCCTGGCTCGACCGCTATGCCCAGCACGGCCGCAAGATCTCGATGTTGTGGAACGGCTTCGACCCCGACGAGGCGATCGCCGCCGCGCCGCTGCCCGATCGCGATCACCGCGTCCTCACCCACACCGGAGACATCTACGACCAGCGCCACCCGGGTCAACTCGTGGCGTCCCTGACCCGGCTGATCGGGGGAGGTACCCTCGACCCGGCGAAGCTGAAAGTTCACCTAGTCGGCCGGTTCGTGCCGGAATGGCCTGCCGAGCACGCCGCCGCGATGCAGGCCCTGGTCGAATCGGGTCAGATCGAATGCTCGGGCGAATCGGTTCCCCGCGCCCAGGCCCTCCAGGCGCTTGCGACATCCGACTATCTGCTGCTGCTCGACGTCTGTGGCCCGCAGGCAGGCCTGCAAGTACCCTCGAAAACCTTCGAATACCTGCAAATCGGCAGGCCTGTGCTGGCGTTCACCACGCGCGACTCGCCGCTGCAGCGGATTCTGGAACGCAGCGGCGTCCCCGGTGTCTGTATTTACCAATCCGACACCGATGAGACTGTGGATGGGAAGATGATGAAGTTCCTGCAGCTTGCGACGGGGCCGGTGCGCGCCTCTGACTGGTTCTACGAGCAGTTTGACGGCCTCAACCAGGCGCGGCAGCTAGCTGCCAAGCTCGACCAGCTGACAGCCGGTGATGCGGAATGACCGCAAAGTAGGATAGACACTCGTGTCTGTCCTTCATACCGGACCCGTTGAAGCCTGGCTGGCCGGCGCTGACAGCCCGGCGCGCGATACGTAAGAGGCGCCCGAGCTCCCAAGCGGGCGAAGTCGTATTTCGGGTCGAGCAATAAGTTCTGCCCCTGGTCGGGCGAATACGGCATGCACTTCTACAGTTGTCTCCCGCAGGCCCCCGACCCAATCGGCCTCCAACCGGTGTGGGCTTAAGGCCCCCCCCCGACGTTCCCGAGCTGGTTCTCCGACCGCTTGCATCACGGATGTATCATCGAACGGGGGATAAAGGAGCTCTCCCGGTCCTCGCCGACCGACTGCCGCGGGGAAATATTGAAATTGACAAGACGAACCCAACTATCTCCTTTGGTTTCAACAGGGGCAATCTCGCTGTCCCACCCGAAGCTCGACCGCCCTTCCCCCACCCGCGCCCTCTGAACCCCCCGGAAGGCTGCCGTCGTAGACCCGTCATAGGGTGAATTCGACTGGTAGGTACAAGGTTTGCTGATTGCGGCCCGCGAACCGCTCGATACACTGAGAGAAGGGGGATTCCCCTCGGAAGTGGGCCTATGAAATACCTGACCGCCGTGCTTTTTCTGAGCCTTGTGACGACCAGCGCGTGGGCGCAAACCAAGGGATCGGAGAAGCAGGAGTCCAAGACCGGCGAGACGGCGCCCGCTGCGAGCCAGGGCCCCACGATTCAGCACGCCCCCAACGGTATTGTGATGATCCGCAGCTCGAGCGCCGCGACGCAGGCCGCCCGGGCCAAGGCGGCGAAAGCAGCCGAAGAAGCCGAGAAGGCCCAGGAACAGCCGGCAGCAGCGGCCGGCAAAGGGAAAAAGGAAGCCGCGGCCACAAAGCCCCAACCTCCCAAGGCCCGCACCGTGCGGTCTTACACCTACGGGCCCGACGGAGAGAGAGTCGCATCCCCGATCACCGTTTCAGAGCGCAACAACGACTCCGGCGGTGAATCCACGCAGACCATCGTCGGTACGGGCGGGCGTCAGGTCCCCTACATCTCCACGAAAGAGAAGGTGGTCACCAAAACGGCCAACCATTCCGTCGTCGAGCGCCGCGTGCAGCGTTACAACCCCCAGGGGCAGCCCACCCGCCAGGCCCTGGTTCGTGAAGAGGAGAAAAAACTCCCCAACGGCGCCATCGAGAAAACCACCACCGTCTACGAGGAGGATGTGAACGGGGCTCTGCAACCCACCGAGCAGACTGTCTCGCGCGAGACCGTTAACGGCGGCAAGACGCGCACCGTCGTCACCACCGAGCGCCCCGGGGTTTCGGGCCGATTTCAGGCGGTGGAGCAGCGCGAGTCGATCGAAACCAAACAAGGCGACAAGGCGGGTGTGGTCGAAACCGTGGTCAGCAGGCCCAACGTGAACGGGCGGCTCACCGAGGCGAAGCGGGAACGCAGCGTGACCCAGAAGGCGGGTGACACGGCCACGACTCAAACCGAGGTCTTTGAGCGCAACCCGGCCACCGGCGAGATCGCCCTGTCGGAGCGAAAGATCGGCAAGGTGGTCGAACGCGCGGACGGCTCCAAATCCGAGACGATCCAGATCTACGGCAACACGCGGCTGGGCGGTGGCGCCGGGGATGTCAACGGCGGCGGGGAGCCGAGGCTGCAGCAGACTGTCCAACACGAGATCTCGGTTCGCCCCAACGGCGAGAAGGTCGAGACCACCACGACCCAGAGCCGCACCATTGCGGATCCCAGCCAGCTCGGCGAGCGCCAGGTCGTCAAAAAGGTCAGCCGCCCGAACAACGAGGGCGAAACCGTCGAGACCAACGTCTACGAAGAAGGCGTCAACGGAAAGATGCGCCCCACCCAGTCCACCGTCGAGCAGATCAAGAAGTAGGTCAGATCAACACCCGAAGACCCTGGCACAGACAATCCTGTCTGTGGATCTCTGTGGATCCCGGCTAGCCCCGAGCTTGCAAACAGCCCTCTAGCTAGCCCGACCCCGTCGCCATCAAAATCCCTCGCTTGTTGTAACCGCTCCAGGCGTTTGGGAAAATGAGGCTGCCCAGCCTCACCAGGTTGGCCGATGCCTACGGAACCAAGAGAAAGCCAACCGAGTGGACGAAGCATTTCTAGCCACCATCACCGAGCAGGCGGCGGACCCTGATCAGGTCCTGCAGATGACCATCGATTACCTGAAGGCGGAGACCGGAACGATCCACCGGCTTGGGGCGGACGGCTTGCTGCACCTCCAAGCCAAGGCCGGGAACATCCCGGCGGAACTGCTCCCAGTGATCCAGACGATTCCGGTGGGTAAAGGCATCGCGGGACTGGCCGTCGAGCGCAAGGCGCCCGTGGACCTGTGCAACCTTCAGACCGACACCAGCGGCGCCGCGCGGCCCGGCGCCCGCCGAACCGGAGTAAAGGGGTCGATCTGCGTCCCCATCCTGGCGGGCGACCAGGCGGTCGGCGCGCTCGGCGTCGGCACGGGCGAGGAGAGGCAGTTCCGCGAGGACGAGACCCAACTGTTGCTAGCAGTCGGCCGGATTTTGGGCGAACGCCCGGCCTGACGGCGTCTATCGGCGTCGCGTCGCCAGGCTATCGCCCGCGACAGCACACAGCGAGGCTGCACCGCGAAGCCGCCGCGGCAAACCAGCGCTCGACTCCGACAATCGTGTTTGCCCATGTTTGCCTAAGAGAGTTCCCATGAATATTGTTTCTCTCGAACAAAGCGTCAAACCCGACAAACCCTTCATTCGCCTGAACCCCAACGACAACGTCGTGGTGGCGCGGATCCCGCTGAGTGTCGGCGCAACGGCTTCCCTCGATGGCCGTGACATCAAAGTGCGCCAGGCGGTGGGTGCGGGGCACAAGGTGGCGGTCCGGGATATCGCCGAGGGCGCGCCCGTGCTGAAGTACGGCGAGGTGATCGGCGTCGCCCGCGAGCACATCCAGCCGGGCGACCTGGTGCATGTGCACAACCTGCGGTTCGACCTCGCCGGCCGGGAGTACGAGTTTGCGACAGGGCTCAACGATCTGAGCCACATCCCGCTGCATCCGGCGCGAACGTTTTTGGGCTACCCCAGGGCGGACGGCCGTGTCGGCACGCGGAATTATGTTGCGATCGTGGGGGCAAGCAACTGCGCCGCCTACGCCACCCAAAAGGTCGAGGACGCCTTCCGCAACGAATCGTTCGACGGAACGGGAATCGACGGCGTCGTCTGTTTTCCTCACGGCGATGGTTGCGGCCAGGCCGAAGGGCCTGATATGCAACTGCTCAGGCAGACGCTGGACGGTTTGGCCGATCATCCGAACGTCGCCGCGGCAGTGATGGTCGGGCTGGGGTGCGAGGTGAACCAGGTCAGCTACTACCTGCGGGAAGGGGTTGGCTCCAACGGCGCCGCACCGCGCCGGGGCTTCACCTTGCAGGAAAGCGGCGGAACCCGGCACGCGGTCGCCGACAGCGTCAAGGCGGTGCGGGAGTTGATCGCTGAGGTGGGCAGGGCCGAGCGCGTGGAGTGCCCCGCGTCGAAGCTCGTCGTCGGCCTGGAATGCGGCGGCTCGGACGCTTTTTCGGGAATCACGGCCAATCCCGCGGTCGGATATTGCTCCGACTTGGTTGTGAAACAGGGCGGCACGAGTTGCCTGGGCGAGACCACCGAAATTTACGGAGCCGAACATCTGCTGACGCGCCGGGCGGTCAGCCGCGAGGTGGGCGAGAAGCTGCTCGGGATGATCGAGTGGTATAAGCGCTACGTCGCCGGCTTTCAGGGCGGGCCCACATTCGACAACAACCCCTCGCCGGGCAACAAGGCGGGCGGGCTCACGAACATCGCGGAAAAGTCCCTGGGAGCGGTTGCCAAGGGCGGGACCTCGAATCTGACCGGCGTCTACGAATTCGCCGAGCGCATCACCACGCCTGGTTTCGTGTTCATGAATACCCCTGGGTACGACCCGACATCGGTGACCGGCATGGCCGCGGGCGGCTGCAATATTTGTTTGTTCACCACCGGCCGTGGTAGTTGTTTCGGATTCCCGACGATCCCGGTAATCAAGATCGCCTCGAACTCGAACACCGCCGGCCGCATGGATGAGGATATGGACATCAACGCCGGCACCATCGCTGACGGAGACGAGGACATCGCCGCCGTCGGTACGCGCATCTACGAGATGGTTCTGGAAGTCGCGGCGGGACGAAAGACCTTCAGCGAAACGCTGGGTCACCGCGAGTTCATCCCGTGGCGGATCGGCCCGGTTCTTTAGAGCAACGCTTCCGCGAGTCGTGACTAAAGGGAGACAACCTTCCCGGAACGGGCCGACTCGTAAACCCCCAAAACGATCTGCAAAGCCCGGAGCCCTTGCTCCCCATCGACGAGCGGGTTGGTCTTGTTCTTTACGGCGTTTCCGAAATCGAGAAACTGGCGCTTGATTGGCTCGAGGGAAATCGCCATCGGATCGGAAGCCCCCGAGTCTACGCTGGCTGAAACCGGAGCAGGCTCGCCCGAGTCCCCTTCGACGTCCCAGGCCGTGAGGTGGTCACCCGTGATTGTCGCCGACCCCTTCGTGCCGTGGATCTCGATCCGTTCGGGATAGCCTGGATGAACCGCCGTGGCCGCCTGGATCACGCCGGTTGCGCCGCTTTGGTAGCGCAGCAGGGCATTCACGAGGTCCTCTGCCTCCATCTTGTGCGCCGCTCCGAGCTGCCAGTTGGCGAAGATCTCGTGCACGGGACCCGCGAAATACTGCAACAGATCGACGGTGTGAATTCCCTGGTTAATCAGGGCGCCGCCGCCTTCCACCTTCCATGTGCCTTTGCCCGGCTTGTCGTAGTAGGACTGCGGCCGGTGCCATTTGACGTACCCGTCTGCCTGCAGAATCTTGCCCAGCCGACCGCCATCGATGGCTTTCTTGAGAAAGATGCTGGCGTCATCGAAGCGGTGCTGGCTCACGACCCCAAATGCAAGTCCGGCGCGTTGCGTCAGGTCAGTCATCGCCCGTGCTTCCTCGAGAGTGAGCGAGATAGGCTTCTGAACGAGAACCGGCTTTCCGGCTTCGACGCACAACTTCACAATGTCGAGGTGAGAGTCGGGAAAAGTGCAAGCATCGATGTAGTCGATGTCGGGCCTGGCGCAGAGGTCCCGCGTTGTGGCCACAAACTCGGCGCCGTATTTGGTGGCGAACGGGCGGCCTTTTTCCTCGAACAAGTCCGACACGGCGACGAGCCGATAGTTGATTTCTCGATAGCTCTCCGCGTGCTTATGGGCGATCGCCCCTGCGCCAACGAGTCCTACATTCATTTGGGTTGTCCTTCCATAAAACCGCGGCGGTTTAGTCCGCCAGTAGATCACGATGCTGCTGATTCCCGGATTGTTTGCCCAATATCGCGACGGTAGTGGCAGCCGTCGAACTGGATCTTTTCGACGGCAGAGTAAGCTCGCTTTACCGCTTGGGCCAGCGAATCGCCGGCGGCTGTCACACCAAGCACTCTGCCTCCTGAGGTGACAGGCAGGCCGTCGCGCAACATGGTGCCGGCGTGAAATACCTTGACCCCCAGCGCCTCAGCCTCAACCAGGCCCGAAATAGGATATCCCCTTTCGTAGGGACCCGGATAGCCGCCCGAGGCCAGAACCACGCAGACCGTGGATTGCTGTTTCCACGAGAATCTCATCGAGCCCAAGCTGCCCTTTGCTGCAGCTAGGAGGATGTCGGCGAAGTCCGCGGTTTCGAGTCGATACAGAAGAGGCTGGGTCTCCGGGTCGCCCATCCGGACATTGAATTCGAGCACCTTAGGCCCATCGGCCGTGAGGATAAGACCGCAGTACAGAAAGCCCCGAAAGGGATGGCCGAGATTCCGCATGCCGGCGAGCGTGGGTTCAATGATTGTTTGAACGACAGTCCGATGCTCCGCCTCGGACAGGATGCCAGGCGAACAGTAGGCCCCCATGCCTCCGGTGTTCGGTCCCTGGTCGTTGTCCAGTGCCCGCTTGTGGTCCTGAGTCGCCGGAAAAAGGAGGGAATCTTTACCGTCGGTCAGGAGGATGAAGCTGGCCTCGGGCCCGGTAAGAAATTCCTCGACGACAAGCCGAGTTCCCGCGGCGCCGACGAGGTCGCCAGCCAGCATGGCGGCGGCCGTCCGCCGTGCTTGGTCCTCGTCCTCGGCGATGACGACGCCTTTGCCTGCCGCCAGGCCGTCGGCCTTGAGGACTACCGGAAACCCATATCGACTCACAGTGGCAGGGATGTCGTCGATGGATTGGAGGACGGAGGACCGGGCGGTAGGGATGTTGTGGCGGTAAAGAAACTCCTTGGTGAAGATCTTGCTACCTTCCAGTTGAGCTGCGGCCTGCGTGGGCCCCAGCACGGTGCGGCCCTGCCGGTCGAACTCGTCGACGAGCCCCGCAACCAGGGGCGCTTCTGGGCCGACGACGGTGAGGGCGGCGTCGAGTGTCTCTGCCAGGGAGGCAAGCTCCCGTGGAGCCAAGATATCGCCCGGAATACAGGAGGCCTCTAGGGCAATTCCGGCGTTGCCTGGAACGCAGTACACCTGTTCGACCGAGGGCGATTGGCGCAGTTTCCAGACGAGCGCGTGCTCTCGGCCGCCGCTACCTATTACTAAGACCTTCATGTGCCTTCTTGGATGCCTTGGATGCACCGGTCGGGTATGTGTTCGCGGGACCAGAGTTGCCGAGGCCGTTTCCGGGCTCCGCCTGGACACGAAGGCACTAGAATAACAAGAAAGCCCGGGACCCTGGTGCGAAATGCCTCTAACCTTCACTGAGAAATACGATGTCGTGATCGTCGGCGCCGGCCACGCAGGCTGCGAGGCCGCGATGGCTGTGGCGCGGATGGGCCTGCGCGCCGCGATGGTCACCCTGAACCTGGATCTGATCGCCCAAATGTCATGCAATCCGGCCGTCGGTGGAATCGCGAAAGGGCATCTGGTGCGCGAAATCGACGCCATGGGGGGGATCATGGGCCTGGTCACGGATGCGGTCGGCATCCAGTTTCGCCTGCTGAACACCAGTCGCGGGCCGGCCGTATGGTCGCCCCGCGCGCAATGTGACAAAAGGCAATACCGCGTGCGGATGCGCCAGGTGCTGGAGCAGGAGCCGAATCTGGTCATCAAGCAGGCGGAGGTGATCGATTTCCTTTTCGCTAGCGGTGGGCCCGAAGCTGATCGGCAGCGCGTGGTTGGTGTACAGCTGCTCGACGGAAGATCGATCGGCGCCAAGGCGGTAATCGTTACAACAGGTACTTTTCTGAACGGCTTGGTTCATATCGGCGAGAGGCGGTATCCGGCGGGACGGAGCGGCGAACCGGCGTCAGTGTTGTTGGGGGAGGTGCTCCGGAATCTTGGGTTCCGCTGCTCGAGATTGAAGACCGGAACACCCCCGCGTCTCGACGGGAGAACGATCCAGTGGGAACGGTTTGAGCCGCAGCCGGGCGACGAGGAGCCGACGCCGTTCTCTTTTCGCACGGATCGCATCGATCGCGAACAGGTGCTGTGCCACATCGCCTATACGACCGACGAGACGCGCCGGGTGCTGCGGGAGAACCTGGGCCGTTCCCCGCTCTACAGCGGGCAAATCGAGGGCCTTGGGCCGCGGTATTGTCCGTCGATCGAGGACAAGGTGGTGAAATTCCCGGATCGGGCACGGCATCAGATATTTCTGGAGCCGGAGGGGCTCGACACGAATGAAGTGTACGTGAACGGCATGTCGACGAGCATGCCAATCGACGTGCAGGCGGCGATGGTAGCGTCGATTCCGGGTCTCGAACGGGCCGAGATGATCCGGCCGGGCTACGCCATCGAGTACGACGCGGTGGACGCGACGGAGTTGTTCTCAACGCTGGAGGCCAAACGGCTGCGGGGCCTATACCTGGCCGGCCAGATTAACGGGACTACAGGGTACGAGGAGGCTGCGAGCCAGGGTTTGATGGCGGGGATCAATGCCACTTGCGCGATCCGAGGGGTTGAACCGGTGGTTCTGAACCGAACGGACGGCTACATTGGTATCTTGATCGACGATCTCGTGACCAAGGGAACGGACGAGCCCTACCGGATGTTTACCTCCCGGGCGGAGTTTCGCCTGCACCTGCGTATCGACAACGCCGATCAGCGGCTGACGCCGATCGCAAGGCGCGTGGGCATGATTCGAAACGACGAATGGGAGCGGTTTTCGGCGGGGCAGGCGAAGAAGGCGGAGGTTAGAAGGTTTTCGGGGATGTATCGGCCCGGCGGATCGGAGGTTTCGAGCGGTGATGGGACCAATGCGGGGCTGTCGTTCGGCGGGGGACAGACCCTGGAGCAACTCTTGCGGCGGCCGGAGGTGCGAATCGAGGATCTTCGGGCGCTGATCGAACGTCATACGGGTGTAAACCTCCGGCGTGCTGAATGGAAGTCGGTAGAGACGGATATCAAGTACGAGGGGTATTTGGCGCAACAGCGAAGGCAGGTCGAGCAGTTGGCGAAGATGGGAGCGCGCCGAATTCCCGCCGAGGTGCCCTACGCCAAGATTCCGGGGCTGTCGCGGGAAGTGATCGAGAGGATGGAACGAATCCGGCCCACTACGCTCGGCCAGGCCGCGCGGATTCCCGGTGTCACGCCAGCCGCCGTGCAGATCCTAAGCGTGTTCCTGGCTGCAGGAAGGTAGCCGTGTCCGATCGAGAGCAGTTTGTTGGGGCATTGACAGCCGTTCTCCGGCAGCTTTGTCTGGAACTGAATGCCGCGCAGGTGGATGAGCTATACGGGCACTACACGCTTTTGATGCGGTGGAATCGGCGGATGAACCTGACTTCGATCAAGGATCCGCGGGAGATCGTGCTGCGGCATTTCGGTGAGTCTTTGGCGGTAGGGAAGGTCATCGGGCCTGGGGAAGGATCGGTGGTGGACATCGGATCGGGTGGCGGCTTCCCAGGAGGGCCGATAGCTGTGCTTTGGCCGGAACGCTTTGTCACTCTCGTGGAATCTGCGGGGAAGAAGGCGGTGTTCCTTAAGGAACTGGCAAGAGGGTGTACGAACCTGGGCGTGTATGGGGGTCGGATAGAGAACTTTGCGGCGCGCGCAGAATGGGTGATCGCGCGAGGCGTGGCGCTGAGCGAGATTGTGGGGAGTGTCGGAAGGATTGCTGATCGAGTAGCCGTACTTGTGAGCGGTGCCAAAGCCGGGGATGCGGCAACCGAATTGGGATTGAAGGAGGTGGAAGAACACCCTGTCGCTTGGGACAATCGCACCGTGGTGCTCATGGGCAGAGTGGGAGTAGCCGTTGGTTCCACGTGAAACTGGAACAGTCAGATTGGGGAATGTTTCACGCGGAACCGGGAGTGTGCTAGAACAAGTTTCACTGAGTTGTTTCACGTGGAACGTCTGCCCGACCACCCGCCCCGGCGTCTGTGCTACATTTGAGCCGCAACCATGCCAGTGCCACCGACAGGCCGAGTCATCGCGATCGCGAACCAAAAGGGCGGCGTAGGTAAGACTACGACCGCCATCAATCTGTCTGCGTCTCTTGCAGCCGCCGAGTGTAAGGTTCTTGTGATCGATTGCGATCCGCAGGCCAATTCCTCCAGCGGCCTTGGATTTCCTCACGATCCAGACCGACCCAGTCTCTACAATCTTTTGACTGACCAGGCAGACCCTTCAAATATCAGGGTTCAGACGGAGACGGCCGGGTTGGATTTGATACCTTCCAGCCGACATTTGGTGGGTGCGAATGTTGAGTTGGTCGATGCCCAGGGACGAGAAACGCGTCTTCGCGACGCCATTGCTGTGATTCGAGCTGAGTACAACTTCATTTTCCTCGACTGTCCTCCCGCGCTGGATCTCCTCACCTTGAACGCGCTGATCGCCGCGGACTCGGTTCTGATACCGATTCAATGCGAGTATTTCGCGCTCGAGGGTATATCCGCCCTGATGGACACGATCGACCGCGTAAGGCAGAGTCTGAACCCCGATCTTGCCATTGAGGGAGTGCTTTTGACGATGTTCGACGATCGCACCACCTTGATGCGCCAGGTCGCGGCCGATCTGCGACAGTTTTTCAATGACGAGGTTTTTGAGACGGTAATCCCGCGCAACGTCCGCTTGGCGGAGGCGCCCAGCTACGGGAAGCCAATCCTGCAATATGACCTGACTTCGAAAGGGGCCGTATCTTATCTGCAGCTGGCGCGGGAGCTGTTGGCGCGATACCGGTTTCGGGAGCAGACTGCCTCAAATTAGTGGCTACTATCTTTGTAGTAATTAAGCGATGCCCGTGAAGCCTGAAGACAAAAGTCCCCGCCGCAAGGCTCTGGGCCGCGGCCTCAACGCTCTGCTCACCAGCACCAGGCCCTCTGTGGCCGCCGCGGGCGCTCCCGAAGCAGAAAGCCCAAGCGAAGACCGTATTCGCAGGATCCCCCTTCACAAGATTGATCCCAATCCCGACCAGCCGCGGCAGACCTTCCGCGACGACGGCATCGAGGAGCTCGCGCAGTCGCTTCGCGTCGATGGCCTGATCCAACCCGTGGTGGTGCGCCCAAACGGCAACCGCTTTCAGTTGATCGTCGGTGAACGGCGTTGGCGAGCCGCCAAGATTGCCGGCATCGAGGAAATACCCTGCATCGTTCAGGAGTTTGCCGAGGACCGGGTGCTCGAGATCGCGCTGGTGGAGAACATCCAACGCGAGGATCTCAACCCCATCGAAGTCGCGACCACCCTGAACCGCATGGTCCATGAGCTCCAACTCAGCCACGAAGAGCTGGCGTCCCGGACGGGCAAGGACCGCACGACCATCACCAATCTGCTGCGACTCTTGAAGCTACCGGCAGAGATTCAGCAGCTGGTTGCGGAACGGCGAATCTCGATGGGGCACGCCCGGGCATTGCTTTCACTGGATGACCCGGAAGCCCAGATGGCGCTCGCCGAGAAAGCGGCCGCGCACGGGATGTCGGTAAGGGAAGTGGAGCGGAGGGTCCGCGCGCAACAGCAGAGCAATAAGGAAACGAGCGAGCCCGAGCCCATCGACCCCAACATTGCGGCGGCGCTGGAAGAAATGGAGCGGGCTCTGGGAGCGCGCGTCCGCTTCGTTCCCCGCGGCGCCCATAGCGGGCGCATCGAAATCGAATACCACTCCCAGGAAGATATCGACCGGATCTACTCGCGAATCGTCGGGGACGGCTAGCCAGTTCCGCTTCATGGGGGCCCGGCTCCGATTCGTTCTACGAGAGCGGCGGCGCGGGCGCGGGACATGTGCATGAACTTCGACTGTTCGGCGATGGTTCGCAGGACGGGCAGAAACTGGTCGGCGGCAACAATCCGCCCGTCGTCGAAAGAAGCCTGAAACAACAGCAGCGCCTTGTTCACGCCCAGCGGATCGAATTGTACGACGCGCTCCAGCTCCACCCGGTAGCGTTCCGTTTCTCCGGCCTTTTCAAACCAATCCGCGATCGCCTTCGCATTCTGATCGGTGGAGTAGGTGAACGTGGTCTCGTTGGTCTCGCCGGCCGCGGTCGTATAACGCAGCGTCTTCGTGCCGGTGAAAGCAACCTTGAGTTTGCTTTGGAAGGACTTCCCGAACCGACCCATGCGCTCGGCAAGGTCAAAGACTTCGCGGGTTTCTCCGTCGCTGAGGGTGAATTCCAGGGGATCCTCATCCTTGGGATCTTCCCGGTACAAGGCCTTTCCCTTCGAGTCCACGGTGATCTCGAAATACTCGGGCCTGCTGCGTGGGAACGACTTGGAAAAGAAGATCTGGTCAACTCCCTGCTCGGGGAGCGGAGCCGACCAGCCGGAAGGAGCGGCAACGATGAGACACAGCGCAAGACCGAGCGCTGCCCGCGATAGCGCGGTTCTAGCCCGCGTGCAACGCTCGCGGTTTGATCCCACGCGTCCCTCCAGGATTTCTCGTTGCATGGCAGATTGCCACCGCGAGAGCATCTGACGCGTCGAAAGACCCCAGCGGTTCACTGATTCCCAGCAGCGACCTGACCATCAGGTGAACCTGGGACTTTTCCGCACGTCCATACCCGACCACCCCCATCTTGACCTCGAGGGGGGAATACTCGCCTACCGGTAGTCCCTCATTGGCGGCCAGCAGAAGCGCGACACCCCTCACGTGAGCCAGTTTCAGCGCCGATCGCGCGTTCACTCCGTGGAAAACGTCCTCCACAGCTACGGCCTCGGGCAAATGCTCCCTCAGGAGGCTGAGCAGTTGGGTGTGTATCTGGGAAAGGCGCTGTGGAAAGGGGTCCTTGGTGGAGGTAGCGATGGTTCCCGCGCAGACGAGCCTGTGGACTCGCCCATCGCTATCGATAACGCCAAAGCCGGTTCGCCGCGAGCCGCAATCGATACCCAGGACCCTCACCCGGACAGCCCCGCATCCCGCTGCATGCAATCCGCCTTTCCACTACAGTCGTAGTTTCACTTGACCTTTACGCAGAGAGAGCCTCCAGCTCCTTGTCTTCGATGTCGAAGTTCGAGTAGACGTTCTGCACGTCGTCCTGCTCTTCGAGCACTTCGATCATACGCATCACGGCCGCGGCCTGCTTGCCCTCGACCTTGACGCTGTTCTCCGGCACCATGGTCACCTCCGAAGACGAGACTGGCAGGTTCTTCGCCTCGACGGCGGCCAGGACGGTGTCGTGCGCATCGGGCGGCGAGACAATGGACCAGTTGTCGCCGTCGTCCTGCAGATCCTCGGCGCCAGCCCCTATGACGACTTCCATCAATTCGTCCTCGGAAACCGCTTCTTTGGGTACGATGACCAGACTCTTCTTGTTGAACATCCATCCGACGCAACCGGTCTCACCCAGGTTGCCGCCGTTCTTGGAGAAGGCGTGGCGGATTTCACTGACGGTACGATTGCGGTTGTCGGTCACGACGTCGACCATCACGGCAACCCCGCCCGGACCATACCCCTCGAAGGTGATCTCTTCGAGAGCCTCACCCTCCAGCTGGCCGCTGCCGCGCATAATGGCTCGCTTGATATTGTCGGCGGGCATGCTCTGCGCTTTGGCCGCTGTTACCGCGGTCCGCAGGCGCGGATTGGCGTCGGGGTCCCCACCCCCGTGTCGCGCGGCGATCTGAATTTCGCGGATCAGCCGCGTAAAGACTTTTCCTCGTTTCGCGTCCTGGGCCGCTTTCTTGTGCTTAATCGTTGCCCACTTTGAATGGCCTGACATAGCGGTCAAAACCCCCGTGAAAACTCTGTGGAGCCCGCTGCGGATCTCCGTCAACTAGGCAAGGGAAGGAGCCGCCGCCTTCCCGGTTGTAGAACCTATGCACCGCACTGGGCGGCAGCGGGACGGGATCGAGCGGACCTTTTCCTATTGTCGGAAAGTTGCCTTGCGGATAGCAAACGCGGTGTACGGCGGAAAAGCCCGCCGGGTTGAGGCTGACGCCGGATTTCAGGTCAGCAAGCAAGGCGGTTTGGCCCCAGCAATTAGAATAGGATGCATGGCGTTCCCCACAACCAGGCTCAGGCGGCTGCGGCGCAACGAGCTGCTGCGCTCCGCGGTTCGCGAGACATGGCTCAGCCCCTGCGATTTCATCTACCCGCTGTTTGCGTGTCCCGGAGAGGGCGTTCGGCGCGAGATCTCCGCGATGCCCGACAACTATCAGATGTCGGTCGACCAACTGGTTGTCGAATGCGGCGAGGTGGCGAGCCTGGGAATCCCGGCCGTGCTGCTGTTTGGATTGCCCGAGACCAAGGACCCGGCCGGGTCGGGAGCCTACGCCGACGACGGCATCGTGCAGCGGGCGATTCGCGCGATCAAGCAGGAGGTAAAGAACCTGCTCGTGGTCGCCGACTGTTGTTTGTGCGAGTACACCAGCCATGGGCACTGCGGGCACATTGCCGGCGGCGACGTCGATAACGATAAGACGCTCGACCTGCTCAGCAAAGCCGCGCTTTCGCAGGCGCAGGCAGGGGCCGACATCATTGCCCCGTCGGACATGATGGATGGTCGGATCGGCGCCATCCGGACCGTGCTGGACCAGAACGGCTTCGAGCATCTGCCGATCCTGTCCTATGCTGCGAAGTACGCATCCGTGTTCTATGGGCCGTTTCGAGAGGCTGCCGAGTCGGCGCCGCAGTTCGGCGACCGCCGCAGCTATCAGATGGACCCCGCAAACCAACGGGAAGCGATGCGCGAAATCGCGCTCGACATTGAGGAAGGCGCCGACATGATCATGGTGAAACCGGCGATGCCCTATCTCGACGTGATCTACCGGGCGAAGACCGAGTTCGATCTGCCCGTGGCGGCCTACCAGGTTAGCGGCGAGTACTCGATGATCCGGGCCGCCGCCCAAAACGGCTGGCTCAACCTCGACTTGGCCATGACCGAGTCTTTGACCTCGATCAAGCGCGCCGGGGCCGATTTGATCCTTACCTATTTCGCCAAAGCCATGGCCAGGAAGCTCTAGCCTTGTGAATGTGCGCTCCAGTCTCGCCCGAGGGGTCCTTCGCGCCGGCCGATGGGACCGGGTTTCACGCGCCGCCGTTCGTACCGCCGCCTTCGTTTTGTTGTTGGCCGCGACCGGCTCCTTGCTGTTGGCGGGGTCGCTCGCCTCCCAGATCGATGAGTTGCTGGAGAGGCCGATCGCCCGCCAGGCGTTCTGGGGGGTCCACGTTCGCGACCTCGATTCCGGCCAGACTCTCTACGATCACAACGGCGACAAGCTCTTTCTGCCGGCCTCCAACGCGAAGCTGTTTTCGACCGCCCTCGGCCTTACCCGGCTCGGGCCGGACTACCAATTCACGACAACTGTCGTATCCACCGCGGCGCCCGACCAGAACGGCGTCGTTAACGGAGATATCGTGCTGGTCGGCGGTGGTGACCCCAACCTGTCGTCCCGCGTGATCCCGTACAACCCGCGGAAGTCGTTTGAGCGGGATCTCATGATCCCCCTGACCGAGCTTGCCCGGCAGATCGTCGAGTCGGGAGTACGACGGGTGGAGGGGAACCTGATCGGCGACGACGGCCGCTACGTCCGCCAGAGTTACGGCGATGGCTGGTCGTGGGGGGACACGAACTGGGGTTACGGGGCGCCGGTTGGAGCTCTTTGTTTTAACGACAATCAGATCGAGATCTACGTTCAGCCGGATCCCGTGGCCGGCCGGCCAGGCCGCTTGTCTCTGCAGCCCGACCTCGACTACTACCGGCTGGAGAATCGCATTCGCACGGCGGCCACGCGGACCGTCGCGCAGGCGTTGGAACTCGAGCGCGAGCCGTCCAACCGCAGTGTCCGGCTCTGGGGCGAGATCTCGGTTCGCTCGCCGGGGCGGACGTTTTCGGTGGCGGTCGACGATCCGGGCCTCTTTGCGGCGTTCGCTCTGCGAAGCGAGCTTGAAAAGCGCGGCGTGACCATCACCGGAGAGGTACTCTCGCGCCATGCCTGGCCGTGGGAGCAGAACAGCCTGAAGCGGGCGTCGTTTCCGAGAAAGCCGGTTGAGGGTCAGCGGTTGGCCTCGATCCAATCGCCGCGGCTCGCCGAGAGCCTGCGCAATCTGAACAAGGAGAGCCTGAATCTCCACGCCGAGATGCTGTTGCGCGAAGTCGGCTTTGTGACGCGCAATGTAGGCAGCTACCAGGCAGGGCTCGCGGAGCTGGAGGACTTCCTGCGCGAGGCGGGCCTCAACAAGCGGGAGTTCGAGCTGGTCGACGCCTCGGGCCTCTCGCGGAAGGACCTGGTGAGCCCGGCGGGAACGGTCCAGCTCCTGACTTACATGTGGAACTCTCCGCATCGCGACGAATACGTGAACACCCTGCCGATCGCGGGCGAGGACGGCACGCTCGACTGGCGTTTTTCACGAACCCCCGCCCGCGGGAGGATCCACGCGAAGACGGGCACACTCGGCCACGTCACGGCTCTTTCCGGATATGCCACCACCGCGGACGGCCGTAACCTGGTGTTCTCCGTGTTTGTGAACAATTTCAGCGTGGCGGGCTCGTATATCCGCAGCCTCGTGGACCGCATCGTGCTCGCGCTGGTCGAGCCGCAACCGGAGGGTGCCGGCGAGGTGACTTCGGGGGCAGCTTCAGCGAGCGGCGCGCCGAAGTAGGCGCGCCTGTTTTTGCCACATGGGTCCCGGTGTGGCATGCAGACAGCTTTGGATGCCTGGGCCGCGATCTCAACCGTCCCGGGAGAACCTGGGCGGAGTCGCTCGGGGCCGCAGGGACAAAGCCGCGATGCGGAATTTGGGGCGGCTCTACGTTTCCGTCGAGCGTCTGTGGGGGCCAGGCTCTTAGGGCAAGCTGACGCTTGCGGCTCTGAATGGCGGTCTTGCGGCAGCCTACGCGGCGCCGCCGATGGCTTCCACCGAACTTCCCGCCTGTGCGGCACGATCGCGTTTGTGCCGCACAGACAGGATGTGTACGAGCTATGGGACGCCGCTCACGTACCCGTGCAGAGTTCGAGTTTTTGCGGGAAAGACTATGCAGCCAGCTCTTCGGCGCTCTTGGCGCCGTAGAAGGTAAACCAGGGCTTGGCGGCGGTGAGGCAGCCGTTGACGGCCTCAATGTTTTTGACGCCTTCGCCGCTGAGCCAATCTTCGAGAGCCGCCACGCCTTTCTTCGCGTAGACCGGGATGCCTTCCTTCCAGGTCGCGCGGCCGCACAACACGCCCGAGAAGTTCACTCCCGACTCGGTGGCCCAGCGCAGCGACTCAGTGAACTGCTGGTTGCTGACGCCGGCGCTGAGGTAGATGAACGGCCGCGAGGCCACTTCGGCGGCGCTGCGATAGTGCTCCAGGGCCTCTTCCTTGCTGTAGGCTTTTTGTCCGGTGTAGACCGAGGAGCCTTCGGCGTACGCCAGGTTCACCGGAATCTCGACCTTGAGCACATCGACGCCGTACTGCTCTTTGGAGAATTCGGCCATGCTGCCAGTGACGATTTCGGGCTTCTTGCGGGCGTATTCCACACCCTTCTCGTCGCCGCCCGCGGGGTCGTAGCCGACAAACTCGAGGAACAGCGGCAGGTCGTTGGCGTTGCATTCATCGCCGATGCGCTCGATGAAGGCGTGCTTTTCCTCGTTGACGTCGGCCGCCTCAAACGGCGTGTAGTAGATCAGCACTTTGACGGCGTTGGCTCCCATCTCCTTGAGCCGGCGGACCGAGACGTCGGGTAGCAGATCGG
Source organism: Terriglobia bacterium (assembly GCA_963824095.1). Classification (GTDB taxonomy): domain Bacteria; phylum Acidobacteriota; class Terriglobia; order Bryobacterales; family UBA6623; genus JBBDWJ01. The sequence continues at coordinate 2,224,396 of CAWGNS010000008.1, forward strand.
CGCGGCGGCCGGGCTGGGTATTGTCGTAGCCGCTCTTCTCGTAAGCCAGCAGCAGGCCGGCATTCTTGTCGCGGGCCTTGGCGGCTTCCAGGCCCCATTCCGGGTCGAGCAGGATGGCGCTGGCGTGGGGCGTGAGTACCTTCGAGACAGCGGTCTTGAATTCTCGCATCATCTCGTCGGTGACCTGGTCCTTGTCGATGCCTTTGCCTGAGGCGATGGACTTGAGCAGAGAGCCGCGCTGATCCATGGCCGCGGCGGCGATGACACCTCGATCGTTGGCGAGGGCTTGCAGGTTTTTTATCTTTCCAGGGGAGAGTTTCATAGTCGTTCGGGAACCTCGTTTTCAGAGTACTGTCGCAGGGACGGATTATAAATAGCCAACTAGCCGCTACAAACTGGCTTGTTTTGTTCTTATCGGCAAAAAGGAATCCGCGCGCGACGACCGCGGAGTCTGCCGGAGAGCGCCCCAGACCTTTGATCCTAGCAACTCCGGCAGGGATTCTTCATCTCCCCGCCGGCCGCGCCGCCCGGGAACGACAGCGGCCCACGGCGGGTTATGTTTCGGTTTGGATACCCGGTTGTGCCGTGGCCTTTCGTTGGGGCCCCGACCTGCGGACCACTACGCGGTTTGCTGGCTGCGGTCGGCGGCGTTCAGCAAACGGAAGAAATGTTGCGCGCGAACGGCATCGGTGAGGATTTGTCCGCGCAACTCCTCGGGCGAGTCGAATTTCTTTTCATCCCGCAAACGCCAGTGGAAGGCCAGCTCGATGCGCCGTGGACCGGGCCCATCGAGGCGGGAAAGCAGAAAGGTCTCGACCGTCTGCTCGCTGCCATGGAAGGTGGGGCGGTTGCCGATGTTGGTCACCGAGTCCCAACGGCGCCCGGTCGAAGGCTCGCGCGTGCAGGTCACGTAGACGCCGCGGGCGGGCCGCAGCTCGGCTTCGGGCTGCAGATTCAGCGTAGGCACGGTCTGGCGCGCCCCTATGCCGTGACCGGGCACAATCGGCCCTTCGAGCGCGTAAGGCCTCAGAAGCAGCTTTCGGACCTGGGCGACGCGGCCTTCGCTCAGCAGGCGACGCACGCGGGTGCTGCTGACCGGCTCGCCGCCGACTCGCACCGGTTCAACGCTCACAGCCTGGAAACCGAACTGCTCGCCGCGCTGCCGCAGCGTCTCGACATTCCCGCCGCCAAGATGGCCAAAGCGGAAATTCTCGCCAACGACAATCCAACGGGCGTGCAGCCTGCCCGCCAGGACCTGGCCGATGAACTGCTCCGCTCCCAACCCGGCGACCGCAGGCGTGAATTCCAGCACGACAGTCTGGTCGAAACCAAATTGCGCGAACAACGCCTGGCGCTGGGCCAGCGTCGTCAGCAACTTGGGAAGCCGCTCGGGGGCCACGATCTTCATCGGGTGCGGATCGAAGGTCAGCACCACGGCTTGCAGGCCGTGCCGGTCGGCGAGCGCGCGAGTCTGCTCGAGGATGCGGCGGTGTCCCAGATGCACGCCGTCGAAGTTGCCGATGGCCAGCGCACAGGGTGCGAGCTCAGGTAGACTGTCGAGCCCGGCGACGGTGCTGATCAATGCGGCCCCCTGTCGACTTCGACGCGCATGCCGTCGTAGGCGAGCCGCACGTGCGCCGGCAGGCTGGCGTTGGTTTCTTCGTGCGGCAGCCGGCAGGAGATGTGCGTGAAAAAGGCCTGCCGCGGCTTCAACTGTTCGACGACCGCCAAGGCCTGCTCGACGGTCGAGTGCATCGGATGCGGCTCGTGGCGCAGGGCATCGAGGAACAGAACATCCAGATCGCTGAGCCACTCGCGCGAAGTCTCGGGAACTTCCGTATCGTCGGTGAGATAGGCGGCGCGGCCGAAACGATATCCCAGAATGTCGAGCGGGCCGTGCTTGATGGGAACCGGCCGGAACGACACACCGAACAGGTCGACCGGATCGCCGTTGAGGACATGGCCGGTCAGCCGCGGGCTGCCACCCGGATGGGGCGTGTCCCCCGAGAAGGCGTAAGGGAACACTCGTAGCACGCGCTGCAGCGTGTCGGCCGCGGCAAACACCGGAATGGGCTCCTGACGCCCGTAGTTAAAGGGCCGCACGTCGTCGAGCCCCATGATATGGTCGGCGTGGGCGTGCGTGTAGAGGATGGCGTCGAGGGTGCGAAACCCGGCTTGCAGCGCCTGCTGTCGAAAATCGGGCGTCGTGTCAATCAGCACGTTGCGCCGCTGGGCGCCGTCGGCGTAGCTCACCAGCACCGAAGGCCGCTGCCGCTTGTCGCGCGGGTCGTCGGAGCGGCATACCGCGCAGTCGCAGCCGATCACCGGGACGCCCACGCTGGTCCCCGAGCCCAGTACGGTAATCGTGATTGGATCGTGGTCCATCATGGGGAAAAGGTCGATTGGGTGGATGGGGCGCGCTGCCGGCGAGGCCGCCCCAGGGTGACCCGGCCACGGTTCACGGCTTGGCCTGTTTGTTGATCCGCTCGACCGCCTGCACGTAGCGGAAGCGCAGCTCGGTCAGCGTGTTTTCGAGAAGCCGTTGCTCCTCGAGCGTCAGGTTGCCTTTGGTTTTTTGCTGCAGGATCGCCAGCAGATCGATGGTGTGGCGGGCAATGTCGAGATCGGGAACCTGCCCTTCGGACGGATCGCCCAAGCCGAGCTCCATCTGAGCCTGGAGGGCGAGCGAAAACACCAGCAGCTCGAAACTCGCCGGCGGCACAGGGCCCCTGCGGCCGTGGGCCTCCGCCGCGGACTCGGCTGGCTCCGGGGCCGGAGGCTCGGCCAAGGGGGGCTCGGATGGGACCTCGGGGGCCGCGCCAGGTCCAGGCCCGGCGGCGTTTTCCGGTGGGGCGGAGTCGTTCACCGGTTGGGAGACGTCCCCCTGCGGCGTTTCGCGCTCCTCCCCGTCGGCCGTGAAGCGGCGGCGGTCGCTGACTTTGACTTTTGGTTCCTCGGGCTGCCGGGACTCGCTGGAGTCGCTCATTAAGCACTATTCTAGCCGAACAATTTTCGGCGATGCAGGCGCGGCACCGTCCGGGCGGGAACGGCCGCCGAATTGTCGCGCGGCCGGTTTCGGTACTGTTAGAAACCCGATACGGCCGCGCTAAGGGGATCCACCGAGGGACCCTTGAGCCGGGCTGGTATACTTTGGAGCAAGGGTCGCCGGGCTGCTCTTGTGGCCCCAAAAAATCTGGGAGCGTGTATGTGAGCGGTGTCATGAGGCGTTCGCTTGCCGTAGTTGTTTTTTGCCTCCTTGGCGTCACGCTGGTGTGCGCGCAACCCGCCGCGGACGCTTCCCCTCCCGTTGCCGGTCCCGTAGAAATCCTTCCTCTTGACCAGGTTCACCCGGGCATGCAGGCCACGGCGTGGACTGCATTTTCAGGCAGCGTTCCCGAGCCGGTTCCGGTCGATATCGTCGGCATCATGAAGAACGTGTGGGGCCCCGGCCAGGACATCATCATGGCCAAGCTGGGAGGCAAGGCCGAGCGCACCAACGTGGCCGCCGGCATGAGCGGCAGTCCGGTTTATTACAAGGGCAAGCTGATTGGCGCGATTTCGCTTCGTTTCAGCGTTTTTTCTCCCGATGCGATCGCCGGCATCACGCCCATCGAATTGATGCTCGAGATCAATGAGTTCGATAGCGGGCGGCCGCTTCGCGCGAAACTGCCGCGGCCCGATGCCCAGCCCGCGTCCGATAGCGAGCCGCAGCAGGTGGCCACGAACCAACTGGCGATGAACGACGCGCCGGCCGGCTTGGCTTCCGAGATCTGGAACAGCGTCAACGCCAAGCTGCCTTCCGACAGCTACATGGCGCCGATCGAGACGCCGCTGACGTTCGCCGGCATCCGTGACGACGCCCTCAAGATGTTTGAGGGATATTTCCGCAAGGCGGGCATTGTCGCTACCCACGGCGGTGCGATTGCCGCCGCTGCCGGCGCCACCGGGTCGACGACGAACCCCGGCGTGGGTTCGCTCAATCCCGGCGCGCCGATCGCCGCGGTATTGATCACCGGCGACATGTCGGCCAGCGGCGTCGGCACCGTCACGTATAACGACGGCCAGCGGGTGCTCGCCTTCGGCCACTCGATGTTCAACCTGGGGCCGGTGGAGATCCCCATGGCGCAGGCGGATGTGTTGACCGTGCTGGCCTCGCAGTTCTCGCCGGTCAAGATCGCCAACGCCGCCTCGATCGTCGGTGCGCTGCGCCAGGACCGCCACTCGGGAATCATGGGCATGATGGGCGAAGCGGCCGACATGATCCCGGTCCATGTCAAAGTACGCAGTTTCGGCGACGGCGGCGGCGTGATCAGCCAGAAGGATTTCCATTACAGCATCTTTCAGAACCAGAAATGGACCCCGCCGCTGATGGTGGTCACGCTGTTTAATTCCATGTTCGGATTGAACGATTTCGCCGAAGAAACCACCTTCCGCCTGAGCGGCAAAATCGACCTCGACGGCGAGAAACAGATCTCGCTCGACACCATGCAGACGACCTCGGAGGCGCCCATCCCCGCCCCGCTGTTGTTAGCCGGGCGTGTTGGCGACAAAGTCCAGCAGGTCTTCCGCAATATCGCGGAGCTGCCTCGCTTCAAGCAGATGGACGTGACCATCGACCTGCTGCCGCAGCGCCGGTTGGCCGTCGTCGAGCAGGCCTGGCTGGAAAAAACGACCGTACGGCCCGGGGAGGAGATCGCCGGCAAGGTTTTCCTGCGGCCCTATCGCGGCGAGCCGATCGAAAAGAGTTTTCGGATGAAGATTCCCGCCGGCGCCCCGCAGGGGACCTTGCGCCTGGTGGTCAGCGACGCCAACACGCTCAACCAGAGCCAGCGCATGGCCGCCGCGCGCGATCGCCTGATGAGCCTTTCCGAAACGGTCACGTTGCTGAACAAGGAATACAGCAACAACCAGCTCTATATTTCCCTGATGCAGCCGACGGTGACCGCCCACTTCGAGGACAAAACGCTGCCGAACGTTCCGCTGTCGGTGCTCAACGTGATGCGTCCGTCGTCGAACCGCCGCATGGTGCTCGAACCGCAGTCACCCCTGCAGCAGATCTCGATTCCGTTCGACTCGATCGTGAGCGGCAGCCGCTCGATCACGATTCACGTCCAATAGGTAATCATGGTTGCCTCGCTGCCGTGGATTGCGGGCTTTTTGCCCGCGACCTCGCCGTCGCGGTGTGGTGTGCGAACGAGCCGGGCTGGAGAAATCTCAATGTCCCTGAACGATTCAGTCGTTATAACGATCTTTAAGTTGCCCGTTCGCAATCCCTACCGCTCCTACTACGCCTTGGCGGCCCTCACCGTATTGTTGGGTGTGGCGTTTGCGCCTTTGGTTCGCGCCGAGACGACCAAACAGTGGCGGCAGAGCCAATTTGACGATTTCGAGGATGGCAGGGCCGAAAAACTGTCGCTGCGCAGCGATGGCACGCTGCTGCTGGCGCCGAGCTTTCGGGAGCTCTATGACGCGCCAAGCTCTTATCTATGGGCCTTGGCCGCCGACAGCAAGGGCAACCTGTACGCCGCGGGCGGGCCGGAGGCCAAAGTCTTCCGGATCGGGCCCGACGGGGCGGCGAGCACTCTGTTCGAGACCGCCGCCGTCGAGATCCATGCCTTGGCCGTCGACGCCAACGACAACGTCTACGCCGCAACTTCCCCCGAGTCGAAAATCTATAAAATCGAGCCCTCCGGAGCCCATAGCGTCTTCTACGATCCCGGGGTCAACTACATCTGGGATATGGCCTTCGATTCCCAGGGCAATTTGCTCGTTGCAACAGGCGATGAAGGGAAAATCTATCGCGTTACCCCGGCGGGTGAGGGCAGCTCTGTATTTCGACAGCGGCGAAACCCATGTGCGCTCGATCGCGATCGACGCGTCGGACAACCTGATCGTGGGGACCGACCCCGGCGGTCTGATCATGAGGATTTCGGCCAAGCCGGGCGCCGAGCCGACCGGATTCGTGCTGCACCAAACGTCGAAGAAGGAAGTGACGGCGGTGACCCTGGCGCCTGACGGCTCCATCTACGCAGCGGGAGTCGGCACGCGGACCGTCGTGATGGTTCCACCGCAAACGTCGTCGGGCGGTGCGGGCGACCAGGCGCCCTCGGTGTCGGTGACGACGCTGGTACCGGGCGCGCCCCAGGAGGCTGCGCACCAATCCGGCTCCCAGCAAGGTGCCACTCCCTCGGCGTTGGCCACGCGGGTCAGCGGAGGCAGCGAGATCTACCGCATCGCGCCCGACGGCGAGCCTAGCGTGGTCTGGAGCTCGAGGAACGACATCGTCTACGCGCTCGGCTTCGACAAGCAAGGCCGTCTGCTGCTAGGCACGGGCGACCAGGGCCGGCTCATCCGGCTGGACTCCGAGCACGTCTATTCGATCGTGTTGACAACGGCTTCGCGCCAGATCACGGCGCTGGCGAGCGGGCCGAAGGGTCAGGTTTACACGGCGACGAGCAATATCGGAAAGGTCTATGAGCTGGGCCCCGGACTCGAGACCGAAGGAAGCTTCGAGTCGAAGCCGTTCGACGCCGATATCTTTTCGCAATGGGGGCGGCTGGAGTGGAATGGCACCACACCCGGTCAGGCCAAAATCGCCATCTCGACCCGCTCGGGCAACCTCGACAGCCCGGCGAAAAACTGGAGCGGCTGGTCGGGCGCGTTGACCGCGCCGGAGGGCGGCGAAGCCGGCTCGCCCGCCGCTCGCTTCGTGCAGTGGCGCGCCCTGTTGAGCAGCCCGGCAGGCGGCGCATCGCCCGAGCTCGACTCGGTGACCCTGTATTACCGCCCGAAAAACATCGCCCCGGTGGTCCACGAAATCGAGGCCACTCCGCCCAACTATCGCTTCGCCGACAAGCCGGCGACACCGCCGGTCAAGAATCTCACCCTGGCGCCGCTGGGCTCTTCCTCGCGCCGCTCGTCGTCGTCGACGGCCAAGCAAGGTCACACGATGCTGCCGGCGCAGGGCTATGTGGGAGTGCGCTGGGACGCCGACGACGAAAACGACGATACGCTGGTCTTCAAGGTTGAGATTCGCGCCGAGGACGAGACCACCTGGAAGCTGCTCGAAGACGAGGTCGAGGATTCCTATCTGAGCTGGGACTCCACCTCGTTTGCCGACGGCCTTTACCGTGTCCGCGTCACGGCTTCGGATGCGCCCTCGAATCCGGTATCGGGGGCCAAGACACACTCGCTGATCAGCGAGCCGTTTCGCATCGACAACACCGCTCCGAGCATCAGCGATTTGAACGTAACCCCGGCGGAGGGCAAGTTGCACGTGCGTTTCCACGCCCACGACACGGCGACGCCGATTCAGGCCGCCGAATATTCGCTCGACGGCGGCGAGTGGAAACGAGTTCTACCCACCTCCACGCTTGTACGACTCGCGGGATTTGTCGTTCGATTTCGAAATCGACGCCACGGCAGCCGAAGAGCATACCGTGGCGGTACGTGTTTGCGACAGCCACGACAACGTAGCGACCTCGAAAGCGGTTGTGCATTGATTGCTTTACCAGGGCCGAGGCTAACAGCAGGCCCGGCGTAGCCCCTCGGGGCCAGGACCCACGCGTGTCCAGATCTCTCGAACAACGCCTCGACGCACTGCGCCGCAATCGTGTGTCGGGAGCACTGGACCTGGCGTTGGAAGCGATCGCTCTGGCGTCGGACTGGCGAGCGCAAGGCCGGCCCTTGGAAGAGCTGACGAAGTCGCTGCGGACGATGCATCCGGCGATCGCTCCGGTGGCCAATGTGGCTCGTTTGCTGGAAGAGCCCGGCGCCGATCTGCCATCCCGTCTGCAGGAAGTCCGCTCTTCTTTACTCGACGGCAACCGTCGAATCGCCCTCAATCTTCAGCAGGTGATTCCAACCGGCATCACCATCATCACGTTAAGCAACAGCTCGACGGTGCGCGACGCGTTGTTCATCCTCGAACCTGCGCGCGTCTATGTCATGCGCTCGTTGCCGGGTGGCGAAGGAGAGGCTCAAGCCAAGGCCTTACGCGCGGGTGTTGCCGAGCGCGATGGAAAGACCGCGGTCGAAGTGATTTCCGACACCGCGATCGCGAACGTCGTTCCTCGAGTGTACTGCGCGCTGGTCGGTATCGATAGCTACGACCGAGGCCGCACGATTCTCCACAAGGTTGGGACGCTTCCCCTCGCGCTCTGCTGCCGGCATTTCGAAAAGCCGCTCTACGCCGCCGGCCACAGCCTGAAACGGGTTCCTCAGGTGCAGCCTCCGGAAGCGGAGGACGAAGCCCCTGAACTCCTGTTCGACCGCACGCCAGGCACGCTGATCACGCAGATCGTTACGGAAGACGACGAAGGGGCGTAGCCAATACGCCCCCTCCCGCAACCTTCTTCCCGCCGATCCTGTGCCCTTACGGCTCGAGTCGAAAGTTGACCGAAATCGTCGTCACAACCTCGACCGGCACGCCGTTGAGCAGCGTCGGCTGGTAGCGCCAGAACCGGACCGCTTCCATGGCCGCATCCACGAGTCGCTGGTCGACCTGCACCAGGTTGTTGTCGGCGCGCAGGTTCCCCAGCGAGCCGTCGGTGAGGATGACGGCATCGAGAACGACCATGCCTTGGACGCCTTCGCGCTTCAGCTCGTCGGGATAGATCGGGTGCACCTCGGTGATTAGCTTGCTGCGCTGGACATTGCCCCCGACGCGAATCCGCCGCGGCGGACCCGCGGAACGAGGTCGTTCATCGGCCGCCGACTTGCCGACGACTTCGATCTGTTCGACCACCGAGCCCATGTTGACGGTGATATCGACGGACTCGTGAGCGCTGCTGGCCAGCGTCACGCTCTGCTGCTGAAGCTGGAATCCGGGTTTGCGGACCTCGAGAACATACTCGCCCGCGGGCAAGGGGGCGAAACTGAATTCCCCGGCGTCGTTGGCGACCGTAGCGGCCTTACTCCCATCCTCGCTGCGCCGCAGCGTCAGGAAAGCTCCCGGCAGCCGCGCTCCGCTGGGGTCGCTGACGGTCCCTTGAATGCTGGCGCCGGTGGCTTGTGCCGGGGCCCGCAGAGCCGCGAGCGGCAGCAGCAACACCAGCGCGGCGAGGGCGACGCCCAGGCGGCCGCGGCGCGAGACCTCGCTGCGATTGCGAGTGGGATCGAGCAGCGCGCGGATACGACTCTCCAGGTGGGAAGACTGCGCCATGGCCATGGCAGACATTTCCGCGGTCCTGGCCATCGCCCAGCCGCGCGCCAGCGAGACCAGGTGCTCGGCGTAGGCCGGCGCCGCCGCGCCCAGCCGTAGCACGCCGTCGTCACAGGCATGCTCGGCCTCTTTGCGCAAACGCGAAGCCGCCAGCCAGACCAGCGGATGGAACCAATAGAGGGCGCAGACCAGGCGCGCCATCATCCAAAGGCCGTAGTCGCCACGGCGCACGTGGAGCAACTCATGCGCCAGCACCACCCAGCGGCGCTCGTCGCTCCACTTCGCGGAGTCGTCCGGCAACAGGATCACGGGCCGCTGCAAGCCGGCGGTCATGGGGATCGAAACCCGGGCGCTCCGCAGCAACGGTACGTTGCGCCCGAGCGGGAGCATGGCGGCTAATCGTCCGGACGCCTCGCTCCAGGCGGGTGTTGCCAACGGCTTCGCATCGCGAGTGATTCGATTCACCCGCCTCACCCCGACCCACAGACGCGCCAAGGCCAGACAACAACCCAGCCCCCAGATCCCGATCAGAATCGCGGGCAGAACCGGCCGGGCCGATTCGCTGGCTTCCGAGGCCGGGCTTTGGCTATCTTCGGCAGGAAGGACACCAGCGGCGCCGCTCAGGGTGGTGGACGACGGGAGTACCGCAGGCCACGCCTTGTGCACTTGAGCCGGCAGGCCGACTTGCCAGTTCGGCAGCACGAGACTCGCCAGCGGTAGCCCTATCAGGGTGAGAAGTGCCGCCGACCAGACCACGTGCCGCACGGAAGCCGAAGCGCGTTGCAACAAGCACGTCATCGCGAAGGCGGCGAGTAGAATCACGGTTGCCTTCCAGAGACTGCCGCTCAGGAAGGCCAACAGGGCGTTAGGATCCGACGGCAACACCAGCGCCGGAATGAATGTTCCGTATAACGAACACATTTCAGCCTCCTTTTGCCTTGGCTTCCTCGATGAGCCGCGAAAGCCGGTCTAGCTCTTGTTCGGTGAGCTTTGCAGTTGAGCCTTCCACAAGGGCCGCCACGGCCTGTTCCGCCGATCCCTCGAAAAACGTGTCCAACAAGTGCCGCAGGGCCGAGCGCTTGGCTCGTTCGAGCGACAGCGTCGGCTGGTACACATAGCGCGGACCCTGAGCTTCGTGGCGCAAGTGGCCTTTTTCCTCCAAGGTCCGTAGCATCGCCCGGACGGCGGAGTAGCTGGGTCGTTTCGGCAGATCCTGGTGAACTTCCGCCGCCGTTGCCGATCCCCGGCGGTAGAGCACGTCCATGATCTGGCGTTCGCGACGGCTCAGGTGCAAGTGTCTGGACTGTTCCATGGATTGCGATGCTAGAAAAATAGCACTATGCTATAAAACTAGCATGGGCGGCACCGCCTGTCAAGCTACTCTTCTGGCCCTGAGTCTCCGCCGCGAAGCAGCGCCCCGAGCCCAAGGTCGGATACCATAGCCAGGCCGGAGGGGACATGCGAAACCTACTTTGGAGCACCACCGCGGAAAGATCCCAAAAGGCTGGGCTTTGCGCAGTCGGGCTGCTGCTGGCTTTGGGGGGTTGCCAGTCCAAGCCGATCACTACAGCCGATCTGAAGGTCTGGCACAAGGTGACGGTGGACTTCGAGGGCCCGCAAACGAGCGAAGACGCGACACCCAATCCGTTTCGCGACTACCGCCTCAATGTCACCTTCACGCACCCCGCCAGCGGAGTCGCTTACACGGTTCCCGGCTTTTTCGCCGCCGACGGCAACGCTGCGGAAACTTCCGCCAAATCGGGCAACCACTGGCGGGCACTCTTCACACCGGACCGCGAAGGCCAGTGGAACTTCACCGCGTCGTTTCGCACGGGAACCGACGTCGCGGTGAGCCTCGACCCCGAGGCGGGCAGGCCGGCCGCGTTTGACGGCGCGTCCGGGTCGTTCCAGGTCGATGCGAGTGACCCGTCCGCGGGCGACGCGCGCTCGCGGGGAATGCTGCGCTATGTCGGCGAGCACTATCTGCGCTACGCCGGCAACGAGGAATACTTCCTAAAAGGCGGCGCCGACAGTCCGGAAAATTTCCTGGGCTATTCCGATTTCGACGACACCTTCGATACCGGCGCGCGCTTCAACGAAGGCGAAAACAAGGAAGGCGAATTCGTACACCACTACGCCCCTCACGAGCGGGACTGGCGCGCGGGCGACCCCGTCTGGCAGGGGTCGAAAGGCAAGGGCATCATCGGGGCGCTGAACTACCTCGCCGACAAGGGGATGAACAGCGTCTATTTCCTGACCTACAACATCGACGGTGGCGACGGCAAAGACGTCTGGATGTGGTCCAGCCCCGACGTGCGCGACCGCTACGACTGCAGCAAGCTCGACCAGTGGGAGATCGTGTTTTCGCAGATGGACCGGCTCGGCCTGATGTTGCACGTCGTCACGCAGGAAACCGAAAACGACTCGAAGCTGGGCGGCAGCGCCGGGCTCAACCCCGAGCGGATGCTCTACTACCGCGAGCTGGTGGCGCGCTTCAGCCATCACCTGGCCGTGGTTTGGAATGAGGGCGAGGAAAACAACACCGCCGACGCCGACCGCAAACAGATCGCGCGCTACATTCGCGCGCTGGATCCCTACGACCACCCGATCACCGTTCACACGCACAACAACCAGGCGCCCGGGTTTTACGACGGACTGCTGGGCGACCCGAATTTCGAGGCCAGCTCGATCCAGGGGCGCATGGAAAACTACAACAACGATGCGATCGTCATGAGGCAGCGTACGGCCGCGGCCGGGCGAAAATGGGCCATCTTCGGCGACGAGCAATCCACGGCTCAAGTCGGCGTGATGCCCGACCAGGATGACCCCGATCACGACATCCCGCGCACGCAGGCGCTGTGGGGCAATCTGATCGGCGGCGGCTCCGGCGTCGAGTGGTATTTCGGCTACAACTACCCGAACATGGATCTCAACTGCGAAGACTGGCGCTCGCGCGACCGCATGTGGGACCAGACGCGCTACGCGCTGGAGTTTTTCCACGAGCATCTGCCGTTCTGGGAGATGGCGCCCGATAATAGCCTCGCGTCGGGCGCCAAGCGATGCGCGGGTGCTGGCAAAACCGGGCGAGGTCTATGCCGTGCAGCTACCCGAGCGGCGGCGCGGTGCGACTGAATCTTGCCGCGGGCGAATACAGCGTGCGCTGGTACGATCCGCGCGCCGGCGGCGCGTTGCAGGAAGGCAGCGTCACGAGCGTCACGGGCCCGGGCGCCAAAGCGCTGGGGACTCCGCCGGCCGAGCCCGGTAAGGATTGGGTGGTGTTAGTGAAGAAGACCTGACGGGCTGGACCCTCGGGCCTACTGTTTCTGCGGCCCGATGTGCGTCTTGCCCGGTACGGGTGCATCGTGGGCATAGCGATCCGGAACCACGCGCACGGGCGTCGTGAACTTGAACGGGTACTTCGGCAATCCGCTCGGGAACGTCAGCTCGACAAAGAATGCCGTCCAGCCCTTGTCGGGCTCGGGAACGCGCGCGACGTACACGCCTTCAGATTTGGGGATGAGCGGTGCGCTCTCGTAGATCGGCCCCACCGACTCCAACCGAAAATCACGATGCTCGGGGTTGGTTGCCTTCCAAAGCCTCACTGCCTCCGGCGGAGTGGGCGACTCGACACGAATCGAACCATCGGGCTCAAACCGCCAGGAAAATTCCGGCCGGGCTCGCCCGGTCACCACCGCATTGTAGAAAGCGATCAAGCTGCTGATGGCGTCGGTATCGCGCAGCGAGTGATCCGAATTGGGCACGTAGCGGAGGTGCTTTTCGGCGGGCAGGTCATCGAAATAGAACTGCGACGAGTCGGGAAGGAAAAACTGGTCGCCGGCCGAGTTGAGCAGCAGCTTCGGCATCGTGTAGCGCTCTCGATACGAATAAGGATCGACGATCGACAGCAGTTGCGTGAAGCGCGGCTCCTCCATGCGATCCATGATCCCCTCGCGAAAATAATCTTTGACTGCCGGCGCCCAAAAGCCGTAGACGCGGTAATGGTGGAGGAACGACTCCTTCACGTTGAGCAGGTCGATCACGATCGGGACGATTCCGACGACGCGTTTGTCGACGGCGGCCGTGGTCCAGGTCGTCCAGCCGCGTTTGGAAGCGCCCGCAACCACGAAGTGATCCACCTTGTGCCCGCCGGCTTCCTTGCCCGCCAGAAACGTCGTCACCGTGTCCATGGCGCGCACAGCGCTTTTGGTCATCGGCAGCCGGGTCAGCCATAGCGTGTCTCCCGTATCGAGAAAATGCCGCCAGTTGTAGGAGATCAACTCGTCCTCGACGCGCGGGCCGAAATCGTCGCCCGCGAAGGTGAGCGGCTGGTTGGGGACCATGCGCAGCTCCGCGACGACCGAATGGGTCAGCTGGGCGATATTGCTGAAATCGGCATTCCGCTTCGTCGGGCGCCGGGTCGCCGTTATCCCCGCCGCCGATGAACAGCAGCCCTGTCGAATGCGCCACTTTCTTGGGACGGTAGATCACCAGCCAGTGCTTCCACGCGGCGCGGTCGACCTCGGCGGGCCGCCAGGTCTGCGACGTCATCTCCAGAACGAACGCGGTGCTCTCCTGGCCGGGGAGGGTCTTCACCAGGTGAAAGGCATAACTGTCGTCCGGGGCGTGAACGTATTCATCAAGCGCCGTGCGGCGCTGTTGCTGCGGCCAACCGAGGCTGGCAACAAAGACGAGCGCCAGGGCCAGGCGCGCGGGAACCCTCCACCGAACAGCCCCTGCACGTCGGGCGAAAAAGAGTCCATGAAAGCCGGCAAAGCTGCGCATCCGAACATCCTCGCACAACGAAAAGCGGCCAGCGCGGTGGGGACTGCGCCTGGGGATCGACTCAGCCGGCCGGGACCGCGGAGCGGCCCGCGATCAGGCTCTCCAGGTAGGCAACGGCCTCTTTCTCCGACCATCCTCGCGCCGGCAGGCCTTGCAACGTATCCACGAGACTCTTGAGGTCCTTCCCGTGAACCAGCGCCAGGCGGTACATCAAGGGATAGTGTTTTGAGTAGGTGTGGTCGAAGGCCAGTCCGGCGTTGTTTAGCGCTCCGGGGCATTCGTTGAACGAGCTCGGGTCAGGGAAAATCGACTTGCAGGCCTGCTCGAGCTGTTGGAACAGGCGCTGCTTTTCGGATAGAGCGGCCGTTTTCGGGATCCGGCCTGCCTTCACGCGCTGGTAGAGACTCCTCAGCCGGGCGTGAAAACGGTTGACGATTTCCGCCTTCTTCAGGAACCTTGCCGCCTCGCCCGACAGGTTCTGGTAGAGGCTTGAATCCTCGCCCTGAGCCGTGCGGGCGTATTCGGCGGCGGTCAGAAAACCGACCAGGGTGGCGGAGGCCTCCTCGACCGTTGCGGGGAGCCGGCGAATCGGCTTTTGCTGGTGGAAGTCTTCGTGTGAGACCACCACGGCCAGCCGTTCCGGCGAAGCCTCGGCAAGGGACTCGGTTACCGGAGTCTTCGGACCGGCGAGGGCTTCGGCGGGGTAGAAAAACACATCGTACTTGCGCTCATCGACGGCGCAACCCTCGGCGCTGCCGTCTTTGACCTTCAAACCGTCGTACGAGTCGGGCAGGCGCAGCTTGTCGGTGTAGTAACAACGGTAGAAGGCCTGCTTGCTCGGGTCGTTCCGCGAGAAACTGCGGGTCTGCGCGAAGCCGGAGGCCTGACCAAACTCCTGGATCTCGCGGATGAGCTTTTGCCGCGGCGACGGCCCCGGGACGGCCGCCAGCGGCTGCGCCCGCCGGCAGGCTCCGAAAATCAACGGGCATAAGAGAACCGCTGTGACCCCAACTTTGAGCATGGAGAAAGGCTTCTGAACCGTGCCCGATCGCCCCGGCTGCTGGGGGGCGCCTCTTCAGCGTAACCCCAGCAGGGCGCTTCCGGCCCGCTACCCAGCCCGCGTCGCTCCGCTGTTCGGGTTATATCGCCCGGGACAGGCGCACGCCCCGGCTTCGCAGCTTCTTCGCGGCGTCGACGATCGCCGGCCAGCCGGCGAGTACCTGGCCGAATTGCAGGACTGCTCGCTGCGCCGCCCGCCGGACTTCTTCCGCGGAGCCCCCTGCCAAATCGCGTGGAATAAAGTACTCCTCGGTGGTGATCGCCCTACGGAGCTGTTCCGCATGCGCTTGCTGGCGGCGGCTATAGAATTCCGGTCCGGCCGACGTCTTGGCCGCACGCTCGATACCATCGAGATAGAGCGCTGCCGACTTCACAACCCGCGCCTTGATGGTGTGCTGGAAATCCGCGGCAGGCTGCGAGGCAATCTCGGCCAGCTCGCCGCCCAGGCGCCGTAAGTCGCGGCCGGGATCCCCCGACTGGGTGAACGCGTCGGGCACGATCAGCGCCCGCAGGATGTGGGTCAGGCGAATGCGCGCCCCGTCCGCCTCGGCGCCTTCGAGCGACTGCGTCCTCGGTGGCAACGGGTCGTGCAACACCGCCCAGGGCAGATAGCCCTTGAATCCGTCACGAAAACAACGCAGCAGGGTACGCGCGAACAGGCCGTCGGAATTCCGCTGGATTGGGACGAAAGGGGGCAGCAGGACGCGGTTGTCGAGCCCCAGGCTGGCCCCCACGCAGAAGGTTCCCCGCGAGATCGTCGTGCGCAGCGGCGCGCGCAAGATCTGCCGGTTGACGACCGCGGCGTGATAGTTCTGTTCCGAGGAAACCAGCCGCCCCAGCGAGTCGGGCGGCAACGCCAGGTAGGCGGTCGAGCCCATGCCGGAGTCGCCCAACACCCCGGCGGAGGTCGCCAGCACGCGCCCTGGGTGCATCCACAAACGCTGCGCAAGATCCGCCGTGGTGTAGCTGAGATCCAACTCGGCGGCGCGGTTGGCCGGCGGCAGGCACTCGGCTATCGGCCGTCCCAGGATCATTTCGTGGAGTGCGAGAGGGTCCTGCTCGGCGAATTGGGACTCCTCGAGCATCGTCTCGCGGTCGCGGTAGAACCAAAGCTCGGTGGGATTCGTGCGAGCGTCGAGCGCCAACCCCGGTTGGTGCTGCGGGCAGGGCGCCACGCGGCAAACGCTGTCGTCGTCGACCAGCAGGAACAGGCCGCCCACCGTATCAATCAGCAGGCTATTGCGGGCGGCGCCGGTGGTGATCGCGGACGCCGGGTCGCCGAGCAAGGCGAACCGCACTATTTCGGCGGGCAGCCCAGCCGCCTTTGCCACCTCGTCGGCGTAGGTTTGCCGTTGCTGGCGGCCTGCGTAACGGATCTCCGCGCCGCCTTCCCGGGCCACGGTCTCCAGTGCCTGCCTTGTTGCAGCCTGCTCCTCCGCCGTGACTCCGTCGTCGACGATTACCACCTCGTGTTGGCGCCCGCGGTTGCGGGCGTTGGCGAGGAAACTGGCCAACCCGCGCTGGAGCAATTGCGGCCGGTTCCGGGTGGTTGCGCCGACCGCGGTGATCGCCGGCGGGCTGTTTTCCGGGGGCGTGGCCAATTTGCATTGCGAGATGAGCTGCGCATCGGCCACCAACAAGCCCGACTCGGCGTAGCGCCGCAGCTTTTGGATGAGCTGGGAGCTGGAGTCCCCAGCCTTGTTGCCCCAGGCGGCGGCGTGCTCCTCGAGTGTTCGAAACTGGCTGCACGACTGGATGAGTTCGGCCTCCCCGCTGGGTAGCTCCCTGACGCGCTTCGAGACCGGCGTATAGAGCAGCCGGCTCGCCTGCTGAAACAGAGAGCGTGTCGTGAAAGCCCGGCAATATCGGGCCGATGTATTTGTTACAACGGGCATCTGGGTGGCGGGCAGCCGCCGGAGCGGATCAGGCCTCGAACAAGTGTTCGAGAATCACATCGCGAACGCCGCTACAGGCGAGTTCCTCCTGATCGTTGCGAGCCCGCGGCGTGATTAGCAACGGTTGGTCGCTGGGGGCCTGGCCGACGCGGCCGTGCGAACCTCGAACGAGCGATGGATCCACCGGAATCACGTCGAGCAGCGTACGAAACCCGAGCTTCCTTTTCGCCAACCTCCAACCAATGCTGAGCTTCGGGGCGGAAAGCGCCGGGTCCAGAAACAACTCCACCGGATCGTAGCCCGGCTTGCGGTGAATATCGACCGTGCGAGCAAAGTCGGGAGCCTTGGCGTCGTCGAGCCAGTAGTTATAGCAGAACCAGCGATCTTGTCTGGCGACGAGAACCAGGTCTCCCGACCGCTCGTGATCCAGCCCGGCGGGCGCCTGGTCCCGGCGATCCAGGACCTGCTCCACGTCGGGTACCGCCCGCAGAAGATCCTTATAACGACTAATCTCCTTGGGATTGCGGACATACACGTGGGCAACCTGATGATCGGCCACCGCGAAAGCCCCGCTGGCGCCGGCGTCGAGCAACTCGAGGCCTTGCTCTTCCCGAACGCGCAGCGCCCCTTCCTCCCGCAGAACCCGGTTGACCGCCACGGCCCCACTGACGGGCTCGATGCCATATTCACTGAGCACGATGACCCGCACGCCCTGGCTTTCGAACGAGTCGATCAGGTCACCGGCCACTGCGTCGATCTCGGCGACGGATTTTGCAATATCGGCGTGATTGGGACCGAGTTTCTGCAGGCTGTAGTCGAGATGCGGTAGGTAGACCAAGTTGAGCGCAGGGCGATGCCTTTCGAAGACGAACTTCGCGGCCGAGGCGATCCAGCGGCTGGACTCGATCGAGGAAGCCGGTCCCCAGAAGTGAAACAGCGGAAAAACGCCCAACTGTTCCTGGAGCTGATCGCGAAGCGCGGCTGGCTCGCTATAGCAGTCGGGGATCTTGCGGCCGTCGGCCTTGTACATCGGCCGAGGGGTCACCGAATACTCGACCGACGAGTACATGTTGAACCACCAGCACAGGTTGGCGGTGGTGACCGAAGGGTCGCGGCGGCGGGCGGTCTCCCAGACCTTTTCTCCGTGCACGAGGTGATTGGACTGCTTCCAGAACTGCACCTCGGCGAGCTCGCGGTTGTACCAGCCGTTGCCGACGATGCCGTGGTCGCGCGGCGGCGCGCCCGTCAGCATGCTGGACTGCACGCTACAGGTCACCGCGGGCAGGGCGGGCCGCAGCCGCCGGAGGCAATTTCGGCCGGCGAACGAGCGCAGCCGGGGAGCGCTGTCGAGCAGCTTCCGGGTGAGCCCGACGATCAATAAAACCGCGGTGGGATGAGGCATCGCTGCAAATTGGTGCGGCAGGTTTGCCGCTATACCTCGCCGTGGCGGAAGCAATCGACGGCGTGATCGTTGACCATGCCGACCGCCTGCATGAATGCATAGCAGATCGTCGAGCCGACGAACTTGAACCCGCGCCGCCGCAGATCTTTGCTCATGGCGTCGGATTCGCGGCTGGTGGCGGGGCAATCCTTATAGCTCTTCCAGGCGTTACGGATGGGCTGGCCGTCGACGAATTGCCACAGGTAGACGTCCAGGCTCCCGAATTCGTCCTGGACTGCCCGCGTGCAACGCGCATTCACGACAGCGGACTCGAGCTTCAGCCGGTTGCGCACGATGCCGGGATTGGCCAGCAGCTTCTCGATGCGCGCCGGCCGGAATCGCGCCACTTTCGCGATTTCGAACTGATCGAAGGCCTTGCGGTAGGCGTCGCGCTTCTTGAGGATCGTCACCCAACTCAGCCCGGCCTGGGCCCCCTCGAGCACCAGAAATTCGAACAGTTTCCGGTCGTCGCGCAGCGGCACGCCCCATTCGCGGTCGTGGTAGCCGATCTCGATTTCCGACTTGGCCCAACCGCAGCGTTTTGGTGACTCCATCAAGAAGAACTCCGCAGAAGGGCATGATGACACAACGCGGCCGCAGGCGGTGTCATTCGCGCGACCGGGAGTCTGGCCCGTCACCTCGGCGGGTGGCTTCGCGTCCAGAAAGTGGGGCACGGCTGCGGGCCTGCCCGGAACTGTCTTGTCGGCAGCCTGGGACGTCTGGCCGGCCCGCCTACTGCAGGATACCCGCAAGCCGGTGAATCCAAACCGGCTCCCGGCGCATCTCTGTATACGAAGCAACAAATATGAGCGTCAACGACTCATCTTTAACTTTGCCACCCAATAAGGCATTCAGAATGAGAGGGATGCAGATACGCGCTCGCCGTACGACAAGACTTGACAGAAGAGCGCTAATATTTTATTATGATCAGTAGGAAGGCACAAAGGAGGTCCATGTTATGAGCCTTATCCGATACACCCCGAGGGGCTTGACCCCCTGGTTTGACTTTGATGTCGACCGTTTCTTTGCGGACTGGCCGCTCTCTTCGGCCCAGCGGCAGCCTCGAACGTGGTCGCCGGCCGTCGATGTTTATGAAGACGACAAGAGCATCGTCGTCAAGGCCGATCTCCCCGACGTGGACGAAAAGGATCTCGATATCCACGTCGAAGATGGCATGCTGACGGTGAAGGGCGAGCGCAAGTTCGAGAAAGAGACCAAGGAGAAGAACTTCCACCGCGTGGAGCGCAGCTACGGCTCGTTCTCGCGCAGCTTTGCGCTGCCTGAGGGCGTTGAGCAGGACAAAATCTCGGCCGCCTACAACAAGGGCGTGCTCGAGGTGACGGTTCCCAAGACGCCGGCGAAGCCGAAAAACGTGCGGACCATCAAGGTCAACGCGTGAAACAAGCAATAACCTCCCAGGCCGCCCCGGCTGACAGGGCGGCCGGGAGGGCTACTTCGTGCGTTTGGACGCCACGGAGTTGAGGTTTTTGAGAGGGACTACGGGGCCGCTTCGCCGCGGCCCGCGTCCATAGGAGGGGAGCACCCGATGATTCGTTTCGACAAGTTCACGCAAAAGGCGCAGGAGGCTGTGCAGCAGTCGCAGTCGATTGCCGGGGAAAACAACCACCAGCAGATTCAGCCGCTCCACCTGCTGATCGCTCTGGTCGAGGAGAAGCAGGGGATCGTGCAGTCGGTGCTGGCCAAGTGCGGCATCCAGCCCGAAATCGTGGCGGAGGACGCCCGCAAACAGCTCGCAACGTTTCCTCAGGTCGAGGGGACCGTGGCCGGCAACCTGATGACGCAGGTCCTGGGCGAGGTCTTTCAGCAGGCGCAGCGTGAGGCCGACCGTTTTCGCGACGAGTACGTCTCGACCGAGCACCTGCTGCTGGCGATCGCCAACCACAAGGGCGACGTTGCGGGAAAGCTGTTGAATCAGGTCGGCGCTTCTCATGAGGCGATCCTGCAGGCTTTGCGGGAAGTGCGCGGCACGCAGCGGGTCACCGACCAGAATCCCGAGGCGAAATACCAGGCTCTGGAGCGCTATGCCGTCGACATGACCGACGCGGCGCGCAAGGGCAAGCTTGACCCGGTGATCGGCCGCAACGACGAGATCCGGCGTGTGATCCAGGTGCTTTCGCGGCGGACGAAAAACAACCCGGTCTTGATCGGCGAGCCCGGTGTGGGTAAGACCGCCATCGTCGAGGGTCTGGCGCAGCGGATTCTCTCCGGCGACGTGCCCGAGACGCTCAAGAACAAGCGGCTGGTGGCGCTCGACCTGGCGTCGATGGTTGCCGGCACGAAGTTCCGCGGCGAATTCGAAGACCGCCTGAAGGCCGTCCTGAAGGAGATAGAAGAGTCCCACGGGCGGGTGATCTGCTTCATCGACGAGCTGCACACGCTGGTGGGCGCGGGTTCGGCCGAGGGGTCGATCGACGCCGCCAACATGCTCAAACCGGCGTTGGCGCGCGGAATCCTGCGCTGTATCGGCGCGACGACGCTGAACGAATACCGCAAATACGTTGAGCGCGACGCGGCGCTTGAGCGCCGCTTCCAGACGGTGCTCGTCGAGGAGCCGACCGTCGAGGATACGATTGCGATCCTGCGGGGACTCAAGGAGACCTACGAGATCCACCACAGCGTGCGCTACAAAGACACGGCGCTGGTGGCCGCGGCGACCCTGTCGCACCGCTACATCACCGACCGCTTTCTGCCGGACAAGGCGATCGACCTGATCGACGAGGCCGGTGCGACATTGCGCATGCAGATCGATTCGGTGCCGGTCGACGTCGATCGCATCGAGCGGCGCACCATGCAGCTCGAAATCGAGAAGCAGGCGATGCAGAAAGAGTCCGATCGCGTGTCGAAAGAGCGTCTGCACGCGATCGAGAGCGAGCTCGAAAAGCTGCGCGCGGAGTCTTCGATGCTCCGCCAGCGCTGGCAAAAGGAGAAGGAACTAATCGACCAGGTGAAATCGCTCAAGGAGCGGCACGAGCAACTGCGCAACGAGCAGGAGGAAGCCACTCGCCAGGGCAACCTGCAGCGGGCGGCGGAAATCCGCTACGGCCAGATGATCGAGCTCGAGCAGCAGCTAAAAGTGGCGACACAGCGGCTCGAAGAGCAGACGCCCGAGGGCAGCCTGCTGCGCGGCGAGGTCGACGAAGAGGATATCGCACGCATTGTCGCCAAATGGACCGGCATCCCGGTTTCTCGCATGCTCGAAGGCGAAATCCAGAAGCTGGTGCACATGGAAGAGCGGCTGCACCAGCGAGTGATCGGCCAGGACGAGGCCGTCACGCACGTTTCGAACGCCATCCGGCGGAACCGCGCCGGCCTGAGCGATCCGAACCGGCCGATCGGCACGTTCGTCTTCCTGGGCCCGACCGGCGTCGGCAAGACCGAGCTGGCCCGCTCGCTCGCGGAGTTCCTGTTCGACGATGAGAAGGCGATGGTCCGCATCGACATGTCGGAGTACATGGAGAAGCACGCCGTGTCGCGGATGATCGGAGCGCCTCCCGGCTATGTGGGCTACGAGGAGGGCGGCCAGCTCACCGAGCACGTCCGGCGGCGGCCCTATTCGGTGGTGTTGCTTGATGAGATCGAGAAGGCGCACCCGGATGTGTTCAACGTGCTGTTGCAGGTGCTCGACGACGGGCGCCTCACCGACGGCAAGGGCCGCACGGTGAACTTCACGAACACCGTGATCGTGATGACGTCGAACGTCGGCTCGGGCCATCTGCACAACTACGAGACGATTGGCTTCTCGCTGACGCACGACCAGGGCAACGGCCACGGCGACATGCGGCGGAAGCTGCTCGACGAACTGCGGCAGACGTTTCGTCCGGAGTTTCTGAACCGCATCGACGACATCATCGTCTTCAACAAGCTCGGCAAGGAGCACCTGGGCCGGATCATCGAGCTGCAACTCGGTTATCTGCGCAAGCTGGTTGCCGAGAAAAAGATCGAGATCGAGGTCAGCGACGCGGCCAAGGACCTGCTGGTCCAGGAGGGCTACGACGAGCAGTTCGGCGCCCGGCCGTTGAAGCGGGCGATCCAGCGGCTCATTCAAGATCCGTTGGCACTGGCGCTGCTCAACGGCGATTTCGGCGAGGGCGATGCGGTCGAGGTGGATCGCGACGGCGATCTGACTTCGATGAAGTTCTCTAAGAAGCCGCAGTTGGCCCCGGTGGAGACGGTCTGACCGGGAGCTTATCGACTGACTGGCACGTATTGACTGACTGACATGGAGGCCGTGGTGGGCCGCTGACAGGGTTCGCCACGGTTGCGTCGCGGATCAAGAGCCTGGGCGCCTTCGCCCAGGCCTATTTTTTGGAGCGAACGAAATCGCTGAGCAGCTGAATCTCCTCCGGGCTCAGCCGGTTGACAAAGGGTGGCATGACGTCACCGCCAAACATCACCTTGACCCGAAAGTACTCTTCGCTCGGGGTGCCGCCCGAGAGCGGCAACTTTTCGTTCTGGTAGAGGCGAAACAGGCTCGGACCGAGCTTGTTGCTTTCCGCCTGGTTGATCTCGTGGCAGATCGAACAGTTTTCCAGGTAGAGATAGCGCCCTTTGAGGAGCGGCTTCTCCCAGGGCGGCACCTTCTTCTGGGAGGCGGAGGTGGCATTGTCCGCGCCGAACGCGACCTGGCCCACGGCGGAGACGACCAGAGCAGCGAGCAACAGCGCTAGATAACGCCGCTTCATGCCCCTTCCTCCAGTAGGGTCACTTCCACGGCGCCGGCACGCAGCAACGTGTCGCGAGCCTGTGCGGCGCGGGGGTCGTCGCACCGCAAGCGGAGAAAGATCACGTCGTCGCGCAGCTCGGGAACGGGCTGCTTCCGGGAGCCGCGCAACAGTCCGCTCTCCCACAGAAACGCTACGATGGTCCCCGCCACGGCGCCCGCCATCGCCATCTCGAAAATGATCACACCCACCGCCCAGTAAGAGGTGATCGGCATGCCGCCGGTCACCAGTGGATAGTCGCGTTGGGTCCAGAACGTGAAACTCGTGGCCAGCAGCATGTTCACGATCCCGCCTCCGACGGCAAACACCGACATGTGGCTGCGGCGGTCGAGCACGCCCGGTTCGAACTCGACGGGCTCGGTGGAGAACACCTCCATGGCGTGCTTATCGAAACCCTCGCTCGAGAGGGCTTCAATCGCGGCCGCGGCCTCATGCGGTTCGCTAAATTCGGTGCTCAGCAGCATCACGGTATTCCCAAATGGCGATGATCGGCACGAGCTTGCAGAAGATCAGATAGAGAAAGACCATGCCGGCAAAGGTACCGGCCGTGATCGAAATCTCCACCCAAGTCGGCGCATAGTTTCCCCAGGTTGCCGCCAGCGGCTGCCGCGCCAGGCTCGGAACCACGATCAGGAACCGCTCCAGCCACATGCCCAGCAGAACGGCGGCGCCGGTAAAAGCGATGGTGGGAATCGAGCGCAGCCGGCGGATCCCCAGAAATACGAACGGAATCACGAAATTGCAGAACAGCATCAGCCAGAACAGCACCGCGTAGGGGCCGTAGACGCGGCTGTTGAACACGGCCATTTCGGCGTGCTCGTTGCCGTACCACACGGTCAGATGTTCCGACATCGTGAAGTAGAGCCACACCAGGCTCATCAACAGCAACAGCTTGGCGAGGTTGTCGAAATGCAGCGGCCGGAGGTAGGCCTCCAGGTGCAGAAACTTGCGCAGCGCCGCCATCACCAGCACCAGCGCGGCGATGCCGCTGAAGATCGCCCCGGCCACGAAGTAGGGGCCGAACACCGTGCTGTGCCACATCGGCGTAAGCGCCATCGAGAAATCGAACGCCACCACGGAATGGACCGAGATGGCCACGGCCAGAATCATCACTGCCATCAGCTTCATGGCGCGTTCGAGGGCTTGCCACTGCCGGTCGCTGCCGGTCCAGCCCAGCGAGAGCAGGCGATAAAGCCGGGAGCGCAGCCCGCTGCTGTTGTCGGCCAGCCGCGCCAGGTCGGGAATCAGCGGCAGATACAAGTACAACGTGCTGCCGGTGACATAGACGAAGATCGCGGTCATGTCCCACAACAGCGGCGAGCGGAAATTCGGCCACAGCATTCGTTCGTTGGGGTAGGGGACCAGCCAATAGAACAGCCAGGCGCGGCCCAGGTGGATGATCGGGAAGGTACCGCCGATCATCAGCGCGAAAACGGTGATCGCCTCGGCCGCGCGCGTGACCGGCCTGCGCCAGCCCGCGTCGGTTAGCCGCAGGATCGCCGAAATCAGCGTGCCGGCGTGGGAGATGCCGATCCAGAACACGAAGTTGACGATGTAGAAGCCCCAGAAAACCGGCCGGCGGATACCCGCCACGCCGATTCCTTCGACCAGTTGGTAGCCCCACGCAAAGCCTGCCCAAAGGATGACCAGGGCCGACAAGGAGATCGCCAGAAGGTAGCGCGGGCTGGCGCCGCGCAGAGGACGGAACAGGTCTTCCTGCACCGCTTGCGGGTTACTCGGCTCGAGTATGGAGGTGACGGTCGCCATCGCTTCGTTTTCGCTTGCCTCGGACTACTTCGCCCGTTCCAGGTAGAAAACCCGCGGTTTCGTGTTCAGTTCACCCAGCAACTGGCTCGAACGCCCGGCCGAAACCCAGCGCGAAACCTTGCTTTCGGGGTCGCTCAGGTCGCCGAAAGCCATCGCCTCGGCCGGACACGACTGCACACAGGCCGGCTGCACGTCGCCGTCGGCCAGCGGACGCCCCTCGGCCTTGGCGTCCAGCTTGCCGCGCTGGATGCGCTGCACGCAAAAGGTGCACTTTTCCATGACGCCGGCCGGCCGCACCGACACGTCGGGATTCAACTGCAGCTCGAGCGGCTCGGGCCACTGCGGTTCAAACCAGTTAAAGAACCGCACCTGGTAGGGGCAGTTGTTGGCGCAATAACGGGTTCCGACGCAGCGGTTGTAGACCTGCACGTTGAGGCCTTCGTCGTTCTGGTAGGTTGCGTAGACCGGGCAGACCGGCTCGCACGGCGCGTTATCGCATTGCTGGCACATCACCGGCCGGTATTTGACCTTGATGTTGGGAAACTCGCCCTCGTAATAGCGGTCGATGCGAATCCAGTGATTGGCGCGGCCCATCGCGGCCTGATCTTCGCCCGCGAGCGGGATGTTGTTCTCGGCGTGGCAGGCCACGACGCACGCCTCGCAGCCGGTGCAGCGGTCGAGGTCGATCGCCATACCCCACTGGGGCGGCTTTTCACCGATCTGTACGAGCTCTTCTGCCAAATCACCCTCTCCGTGACGCTACCGGAAGATCGCCCGCTCGGGAGCAGTCCATCCCGTTGGCGCTCCCTCTCAATACCGCTCCAGATGCGGTTCGTGATCCACCGTCGCGAACTGCACCAGGCGGCCTGGCTTGCCGACCTTTTCCAGTCGCACGCGCGTCGAGCCAAAGGCCATCGCTCCGCTTTCGGGCTCTGCCGTCGCCGCCACGAGCGTCAACGGATTGGCTCCGCGGCCCGCCGCGTAACGCCCGTAGTGCCGATGGCCTTGCCCGATGGCCATGCTGACCACCCCCGGGAGAGCCGCCGGATGCACGTAAACCGGCGCCTCCAATTGCCCTTGCCCGGACGTGACCCGAACCAGATCGCCATTGGCCACACCCAGTTTCGCGGCCGTCTTGGGGTCGATCTCGACCGGCAGCCCCCACATCGCGCTCGACGCCGGGTCGGGCAGCTCCTGCAGCCATGGCAGGTTCGCGCCGCTGCCTTCCCCGAACTGGACCGACGGGTAAGGCTGGAACAAATAGGGATACTCTTCCGGACTCCCGTCGATTTGTGGCGCTTGCAGATCGCCCAGCGTGATCGCGGGGGCTTTTGCCCCTTGAGTCGACTGCTCGGCCCACCAGCCGCCCTGGCGCTCAGCGTAGAGGGCGAACTCATCGGGGCCGGTCCATTCCGAGGCCTTGGAACCGAATCCGGCGAATATCTGTTTAAACGACGATTCGGGAGTGACTGTTTCGATGGATTTTCCGCCGGCCTTGGCGAGATCGGCCAGAACCTGCTCGGTGGAACGAGTTTCTCCCAGCGGCGCCACGAACGCCCGCGAACCCGTCAGCGCCGGCCTCGGAGACACGTCGGGAACCATCGCCGCCGCGGTTTCCAAAGGGGAATGATCGGGCAGGATCAGATCGGCGTAGGCCGAGCTGTCGTCGAGGAAGGGCGAGAAGCTGAGGGTGGCGGGAACCTTCTGGAGCAGCGGCAGCGATGCCGGGAACGTGTAGGCGGGGTCGGCGCCGTCGAGCAGCACCAGGCTCGCCGCTTCGAGACGCTGCAGAAGGCTTTCCGTTTGAGGACGCGAGGCGGTGAGCGACTCCAGCGGCGTCGCCGCCGGAGCAAGCACGCCGCCCTTCGCGCCGACGTTGCCGAGCAGCACGTTCAAGGCGCTGGCTGCCACAACGGCGTCAAACGAGTTGCGCTGCACCAGCGACGCGCCGGCCACCACCAGCGGGGCGGTGGCGGAGCCCAATTCCTGGCTGATCCGCCGCACGAGCCGCTCGTCGAGCCCGGCGATCTGCAATGCCTGCCCGAAGTCCACCGCGGCGAAGGCCTCGCGAAGCGCGGCGGGCACGGTGTCGAGACCGGGGGCCCACTTTTCCGCCACCAGCAAATGCCCGACCGCCAGGGCCAAAGCATGCTCGCCGCCGGGCCGCACCGGCAGCCATTGATCGGCGCTCCAGGCGGTTTGAGAGAAGCGAGATTCGGCGTGTACCAGCCGGCCGCGCAGGCCCAGGCGCCCGCGGCGGAAGTGGCCGAAGCGGCGCGCATAATAAACCGGCGAGGCCCAGCCGCCCAGAAAATCGGCGCCAATGCCGAGCACGTAGGTCGCGTCCTGGATTTCGTAGTTGGGCAGTCCGTCCCAGCCGAAAACGGCCTTGGCGGCATGACGCTCAACGGCCCTGTCGCCGATGCCCACGCTGAGAGCGGGGCCGGCTCCCAGAGCCGCCAGGAAGGCCGCCACCGTAGCGCTGCGGGTTCCCGCCTGGGGACGGGCGAGGTAGACGATGCCGCGCGGGTTGTCGGCTGCCGCCTGGGCGAGAGTCTTGCCGGCCTGCGCCATCGCGTCGTCCCAGGCCAGGGGCTCAAAGGCTCCGTCGCCGCGCTCTCCGCTGCGTTTTTGGGGTCCGCGCAAGCGATCGGGATGGTAGAGACTCTGCACCGAGGCCTGGCCGCGGGCGCACAATCGTCCGCCGCTGACCGGGTCGAGCGGATTGCCCTCGATCTTCTTGATGGCGGCGACCGGCTGGCGGACCTTCTCGCCTTCGACCTCGATGACGCGCTCGCCTTGCATCACCCGCACGATCGTGCCGCAGCCCGCGCCGCATTCGCGGCAGACGCTGGGATGCCATTCCTCAATGCCGGGGACGATTTCTTTTTCGGGGACCAGCAGAGGAATGATTTCGCGCGCGGTATTGCCGCAGGCGCCCGTGACGGCCGCGCCCGAGGCTGTTCCCACGAGCTTGAAGAAGTTCCGCCGGTCCATGAATCTCTGCCGTTCCCTTAGTCGGGTTTCCGCCTCAAAAATGGCACGTAGCGCAGTCCTGACTCGCTTTTTTCTCTCGGTGGCAGGCCAGGCAACTTCCCATGGTGTGGTTCACCTGGCGGGTTACCACGGTCATCCCGGCCACGTCGCCGTGGCAGGTGCTGCATTCGACCCCCGCTCGGACGTGCGGAGCATGCCGGAAAATCACATGCCCCGAGGTTGGAAACTGGTAGACGCGAATCCAGGGGATCTCGCGTTTTTTCTCCGCGAATTCCTTCAGTTTCTGAACGCCGGGACCGTCGGTGGCGACTTTTTCGTGACAAAACATGCATTTGGCGACCGAAGGCATCCCGGCCTCGGCGCGCGTGTCCACGGTGATGTGGCAATCAATACACTCCAAACCTTGGGCGATGTGTTTGTTATGCGGGAACTCGATCGGCTGTTGGGCTCGCAGCCTCGAGCCGGCGAACATCAACAGCAGAACCAACAAGCCGCTCGTTTTCAAACACGGCGGCACGCAAAGCGGTTTTCCCATAGCGAGATCGGGCGCAAATCACCCCACAGTTACGGCGCGCCAGTGTAGCAACTGCCCTCACCCGGTCGAACACGCCAGCCGCGACTGTTCCGGAATTGATTCCCCATCATACGATGAGCGGCCTGCGCAAGGCGATGGGTTGGCCCGCCGGCGGGGCGAGAGCGCGGGCCGGGGGCTAGCGAAGCCGCGCCAACCCAGGCCGTTGACCCCCGGGCAAAGTGAGATGTCTCTCGTCGGGATGTTGAGCGTGGGAGCGCGATTCGCTAGATTAGAGATTCGCTAGGTCAGGAAAAGAGCCGTAGCCGACCCGGCCGTCCACCTGTTGCGACGTACGCCGGGGGCTTGACCTTCGGTCACCTCACCCGCTAGCACGCCTGCCCGTGTGGTGCTCATCGCTGGAACCCTGGATTTCCGGCTCTTCAAACACAGCCATGTCCGAGATGACGCGTCCGCCCATGATCGAGGCGTCCGGCCTCAGTAAGTTCTATGGGGACTTCGCGGCCGTCCGCAACGTCTCGTTTGCGGTCCCGCAGGGCCAGGTGGCCGCTTTCCTGGGGCCCAACGGAGCCGGCAAGTCGACGACCCTGAAGATTCTGACGGGGTACTTGACGCCGAGCGAGGGCGTCGCCCGCATCGGCGGCCTCGACGTGCTGGCGCACCGCATCGAGGCGGCCCGGCGCGTGGGTTATTTGCCCGAAAACGGCCCGCTTTACCCGGAAATGACGCCCCTGGAGCTGCTGCGGTTTTTCGGCGAGGCGCGCGGCCTGGCCGACGCCCGGCTGCAGAGCCGCATCGACGCCGTGGTGGCCGAGTGCAACCTCCAGGCGGTACTCGAGAAGGGCATTCACAAACTCTCGAAGGGCTACCGGCAGCGCGTCGGAATGGCGCAGGCGCTGCTGCACGAGCCCGACATCCTGATCATGGACGAGCCGACCAGCGGCCTCGATCCCAACCAGATTCACGACGTCCGGCTGCTGATCCGCAGGCTGGGCGAGACCAAGACGATCCTGATTTCGACCCACATCCTGCAGGAAGTCAGCGCGGTCTGCGACCACGTCATCCTGATCAACGAGGGTCGCGTGGTGTTCGACGGCACGCCCGCCGAAATGGCGGCGGGCGGGAGCCTGGAAGACGCCTTCCACCAGTTGACCCAGGCCCTGCCGGCGGCCGGCCCACCTGCCGCCGCCGAAGCGGCCGCGGGCGCCACCGCCGCTGCCGAACCATCGCCATCAGGCGAGCCGGATACCCTCGCCGGAGAGGGCCCTGAGTCTGGCGC
Source organism: Terriglobia bacterium (assembly GCA_963824095.1). Taxonomy (GTDB): domain Bacteria; phylum Acidobacteriota; class Terriglobia; order Bryobacterales; family UBA6623; genus JBBDWJ01. The sequence continues at coordinate 2,254,053 of CAWGNS010000008.1, forward strand.
GTCCCAGGACGCCCCTTCAGCCCAGGACGGCCGCGCGCCCCAACCATCGCCGCAACCGGCGGCCGAACGCGCCGATGCCTCGCCACCCGAAGCGCCGAACGGCGGCGGCGAACACCGCGACGAACACCGCACTACGGGAGGCATCCCATGAACGATCGCTGGAGACTTCCCAAAGCCATTCTCAAGCGCGAGCTGATCAGCTATTTCAGCAACCCCACCGGCTACGTGTTTATCACGCTGTTCGTGTTCTTGAGCGCGGTGGCCGCCTTCTGGCAGGAATCGTTTTTTGCCAGCAACCTGGCCAATCTCGACCAGTTGAACCGCGTCATGCCCTATCTACTGGTGTTCCTGATCCCGGCGATCACCATGACGATGTGGGCCGAGGAGAAGCGCAACGGCACCGACGAGCTGCTGCTCACCCTGCCGGCCAGCGACCTCGAAATCGTGCTGGGCAAGTATCTGGCCGCGCTGGCGATTTACAGCGTGGCGCTGATTTTTTCGCTCAGCCACGTGATTGTGCTGATGTGGCTGGGAAGCCCCGACCTCGGCCTGATCGCCTCGACCTACCTCGGCTACTGGCTGATGGGGGCGGCGTTGCTGGCGCTCGGCATGCTGGCTTCGCTGCTCACCGACAACCTCACGGTGGCGTTCATCCTGGGAGCGCTATTCTGCGCCACGCCGGTGTTCATCCAGCATGCCGGCGTGATCCTGGGCGGAAGCCTGCGCAGCCTGGTGGTGAGCCTGTCGTTCGTGGAGCAGTTCCGCGACCTCTCGTCGGGCGTAGTGTCGCTCTCTTCGCTGCTCTACTTCGTGTCGTTCGCGGCGGCGATGCTCTATCTCAACGTGGCGCTGCTGGGCCGCCGCCATTGGCCCACCAACAAAGGGGCCGCGCCTCTGGGCCGCCACTATCTGGCTCGCGGCGCCGCTTTGGTCGTGGTGGTCGCCAGCCTGACAGTTCTGACCTCGCGGCTGGGTGGCCGCGTCGACGTCACCGCCGAGCAGATCCATTCGCTCAGCGCCAGCACGCGCGATCTGATCCGCGGGCTCGACCCCAAAAAGCCCGTGTTCCTGCAAGCGTATCTGAGCCCCAACGTTCCCCGCCGTTATCTGCAGGCGCGCAATGACATCGTGGCGGTATTGCGCGAGTTTCGCGCCATCGGCGGGGGGCGCGTGTATACGCGCGTGATCGAGACCGAACCCTACACCCCCGAGGCCCGCGAGGCGCAGGACCGCTACGGCATCCGACCGCGGCCGCTGCAAGCCTGGGAGCAGTCGCCGGGCAGCCCCGACGAGATCTACATGGGCGTCGCTTTCTCCTGCGGCGCGAGCGAATTCGTGATCCCGTTCTTCGACCCGGGCTTGCCGGTCGAATACGAGCTGATGCGCTCGATCCGCGTCGTCGCCAACGCGAAGCGCAAAAAGGTCGGCGTGCTGCGCACCGAGGCGAAACTGTTTGGCGGCTTCGATTTCGAAACCAAGCGGCAGGCCTCGGACTGGTCGATCGTCGCGGAGCTGCGCAAGCAATACGACGTCGTGCCGGTGCCGCCGGCGCAAGACTATCCCCAGGATCTTGACGCCCTGCTGGTGGCGCTGCCGCACACGCTCAAGCCCGACGAGGTCGAGCGGCTGGCGGCCTACGTGAAGGCCGGCAACCCGACCCTGCTGATGGTGGATCCCTTGCCGGCGTTCAACATCGAGATGTCGCCGCAGCAGTTGCCGGCCAATCCCTTCATGCCCAGCGCCCCGCAACAGACGCCCGCCGACATCCAGCCCGTACTCAACGCGCTGGGCGTCGATTGGCAGCGCGACCGCATCGCCTGGGATACCTACAATCCGCACCCGCAGTTCCGGCAGCTTCCTCCCGAGGTGGTGTTTGTGGCCCCCGGCAGCGGCGCCGCGAAGGCGTTCAATCCGGACCAGGCGGTTTCGTCCGGCTTGCAGGAGGTCGTGCTGCTCTATCCCGGCGTGCTGCAGGCCGCCAAGGACGCCAAGACCGAGTTCACGCCCCTGCTCGAGACCGGTAAGGACTCTGGCACGGCGCAGTGGAGCCGGCTGGTGCAGCGCACGATCTTCGGCGCGCAACTCGCCACCAACCTGCCTCACGAGCCCGACGACAAATCCTATGTCGTAGCGGCGCGCGTGCAGGGAAAAGAAGGCGACAAGCCGGTGCGCGCGATCGTGATCGCCGACGTTGACATGATGGGCGAGCAATTTTTCGAGTTGCGCCGCCAGGGCGTCGAAAACCTCAACTTCGACAACGTGACGTTTCTGTTGAACGCGGTCGACCAACTGGCCGGCGACGAGTCGTTCATTGCCCTGCGCAAGAGACGCCCCAAGCACCGCACGTTGGAAGCGGTCGAGGCGCGAACCCGGGTCTACGAAGAGCGCCGCCTCAAGGACACCCAGGAAGCCGAGGCGACGGCCAAGAAGCGGCTGGATGAAGCCCAGGGCCGTCTCGACAAAGCCGTCAGCGCGCTGCGCCAGCGGGCGGACCTCGACGCCCAGACGCAGCGCATCATGATCAACAACCTGCAGAACGTCGAGAACCGCCGGCTGCAGGTGGCGCGCAAGAACATCGAGGACGAAAAGGAACGCCAGATGGAACGCAGCCGCGCCGACATGGAAGCATCCATACGCGGCATTCAAAACACGATCAAGGTGCTTGCGGTGGTGTTGCCGCCGATTCCAGCGTTCCTGCTGTTCGTGTTCGTCTCGTTGCGCCGGCTGCGCCGCGAGAAGATCGGCGTGTCGCTGGACCGGCTGGTAAGCGAGCCGCGCTAGGAAGGGGGTTTGGCGATGCAAGAGCTGAAGAAAACCGCGTTGTTTTGCGCCGTGGCCGTGGTCCTTGCGGCGGCGGCGGTCGTGGTCGATCCCGGCACCGCGACTCCCCATCTCTTCAGCGACCAGGGCGAGCTGTTCTACCCCGACTTCACCGATCCGCAGGCGCCCAAGGCCATCGAAGTCGTGGCTTATGACGAAGACACCGCCACCGCGCGCCCGCTGCAGGTCGAGTTTCGCGACAACAAATGGATCATTCCCTCGCACCACTCCTATCCGGCGGACGCCGAAAGCCGCCTCGCCAAGACGGCCGCCGCCTTGATGGAGCTGCGCAAGGACATCATCGTCTCCGACAACGCCGACGACCATGCGCAATACGGTGTCATCGATCCGCTCGATCAGAACGCCAGCAGTCTGGTCGGCCGCGGCAAGCGCGTTACCTTGCGCGACGCCAACGGCAAGGCGCTGGCCGATTTCATCGTCGGCAAAAAGGTGGAAGACAAGCCGGGCTACCGCTATCTGCGCGTGCCCGGCGAGCGGCGCACCTACGCCGTGAAGACCGACGCCGATGTCTCGGCCGAATTTCAGGATTGGATCGAAACCGACCTGCTCAAGCTTTCCGCCGGCGACGTGCGCAAGGTGCTCATCAACCGCTACTCGATCAATGAGCGCCAGGGCACGCTCGAGAATCTCGAGAAGCTGGCCCTGGTCAAGCAAGGCGATAAGTGGACCCTCAGCGGCGGCGGCGCGATCAGCCAGGACAAGATGAACGCGCTGACCGGCGCTCTGGAAAAGCTGCGCATCGTCGACGTGCAGCCCAAACCCGCCGGACTTTCCCACGACCTCAAGTCCACCAAGGGGATCCAGCTCACCGCCGAGGCCTACAATTCGCTTCGCGGCCACGGCTTTTTCGTCAATCAGTACACGGGCCAACTGCTGTCGAACGAGGGCGAGATCACCGTCGAGACGGCCAACGGCCTGCAGTACACGCTGCGCTTCGGCGAGATCGCCGGCGGGGCCTCTGCCGCCGAGGAAGCCGAGAGCGAGGCCTCGGCGGGGAAGGAATCTTCGGGGCAAGGCGAGCGGCGCTACGTATTTATCACGGTCGACTACAGCCAGGCCCGCGCCCAGCAATACGCCGGGAAGGGTAAGGAACCTGACAAGAAGGGTCAGGAACTTGCCGAGGAACTGCGTACGCGCTTCGCGGATTGGTACTACGTAATTTCGGGCGCCGACTTCAACACGCTGCGTCCCAGCCGCCGCCAGTTGCACGGCTGAGCCGGGCACGCCAGACGTCCGGCGCCGCTCCCTGCCCACGCCGCGGCCGCAGCCCGCAGCAAGAGTCTCGCCTCCCCCCCATCGTTGTCTGCCAGCCATCCCAGCGCCGCCTTCCCGGGCGGCGGACGGGCGCGAGCCCCTCTCCCTGCTTTCGGGGTGAAGTCCGCTCGGATTCCAGCCGAAAAGCGTAAGGGGGAGCCAGTGTCGCCGCCGAGGGGAGCGATAGGCTTCTTTACGTTAGGGAATTAAGAGAAGCCGCCTATTGTCGGTCTCAGAGCCCGGAGACGAAACTTCAACCTAAGGCGCGGATTTTCCCCGGTGGGCCTCAACGGCCAAGCGCGGGATCCCCGAGACGACCGATTGGGAGGACGACAGCCTTGCCTCGCACCGATTCCGACTCCACGCTAAACGCAACTTCTGAGCCGGCCAGTTCAACGGCCGACACCGCGATCGCTTCGACCCGGGGGGCCGACGAAACCCGTCCCGGCGTGCCCAATGGCGAGTCGAACGTGGCCGAACAATATTCCGCGTTGCACCAGACCCAAAACTCCCAGGAGGAATCGCTCAAACAACTGCGCGAGGAAATCCAGCAGCAGCGCCGCAGCGCCTCTGAGATGAAAACCACCCTCGAAGGCAAGATCCAGCAATTGCTGAGCTCCGGAGCCGGGACTGCCCAGCCGGGCGAGCTGTTACAGCGCATCCAGCAGATCGAAGGCCGGCTGGGTCAGGGCGGCGGGCATAGCGGCGATGCGCGCCTGGACGCGGTACTCCTACGATTGTCGGAGCTGGAACGGAAAATGGGGGAGGGGACCCCCGATCCGCTGCTGAACGAAATCGTCCATCGGCTGGCGGCCATGGAAAGCAGCCCCAACCGCAACGGCGGCGACCATCGCGTCGACGAGATCATCGCCCGGGTCGGCGAATTGGGCCGCAAGGTCGAGCAGGCCGGTCCGGCCACCGATCCGCGCACCGACGATCTGGTACTGCGCATCGCCTCGGTCGAAAGCTCGGCGCGGCGGGCCGTTCAGGATGAACAGTTTGAGAGCCTCGACGAGCGCCTGGCGGCGATCGAAGGCCAGACTCGCCAGCTTAGCTCGCAGTCGGAGGTGGAGCAGCTCCGGGACCGTCTAGCGCAACTGGAATCCGAGGCCGTCCGCGGCGACGACTCGCGCCTGGCGCAGCTGGGCGCGCGGCTCGACGATGTGGAAGCGCGCGCCGCCGAAACGCCGGCCGACCCCCGCGTCGAGGAGGTTCAGGCGCGGCTGTCTTCGCTGGAAGAGCTGACCGCGGCGCCGGCCGTGGATCCGCGCGTGGACGAGGTCTTCGGGCGCCTCAGCTCCCTGGAGGACAAGGCATCCGAGCCGGCCATGGACCCGCGGGTGATCGAGCTGGCGGATCGCATGACCTCGCTCGAAATGAATCTGGTCGAAGCCAAGTCGGACCCGCGCCTGCCCGATAGCCTGGAGAGACTCTCGACCCTCGAAGAGCAGTGGAATAGCGGCGAACCCGAGCGAACGCGGGAGCGCCTGGCCGAGCTCGAAAGCCGCCTGGAGCAGGTCTCCGATACGGCCGGGTTGGAAGAGGTCCGGTCGCGGGTTGCCGAGTTGGAAAAAGGCGCCGGAGCCGAGGTCGCCGATCCCCGCGTAGCGAGCCTCGTCGAACGGCTTGCGGCCATGGAAACGAAACTGGAGGAGCCGGTCCCCGCGCCACCTCCGGACCCGCGCGTCGCCGAGCTGGCTTCGCGCGTCCAGGACCTGGAATCCCGGCCCGTTGGCGATTCGTTGGAACCGCGCGTTGACGCTCTGCTGGCGCGCATCACAGCGCTGGAAGGCAGCGGCACCGGGATCGCCGATATCGCGGCGGAGTTGCGGGCGCTGAAAGACCGGCTCGACGACGTCGAAGCGGGTGCGGGCGACGGTCAGGATCCTCGCGTGGGAGAACTGGCCACGCGGCTTGCGGCTCTCGAAGAACGCGGTGTCGAGGCGGCCGGCGGGGCTCCCAGTGAAACAGTCCTTGCCCTGGGCCAGCGGCTGGAATCGGTCGAGCAACGTCTGGGCGAGTCCGCCCCGGACGACCGGCGGGTCGCCGAACTGGCGGCGCGCGTCGCTTCTCTCGAAAGCCAGCCTTCGGAGGGAGGCGCCGATCCGCGAGTCGACGAGCTTCTGGTGCGGCTGGCGAGCATCGAAGCGCAACCTGCCGGCGGAGAGCAGACCTCCGAATTGGTGGCGCGTCTGAGCATGCTGGAGAGCTCGGGAGGCAGCGGGGCCGACCCACGCGTCGACGCCCTGCTGGCTCGGCTGGAAGCGCTGGAGGAGAATGGCGGCAGCGCCGCTCCGGATAAGCGGGTCACAGAAATCGTCGCCCGCCTCGATGGCATCGAAAAGGCGCAGAAGAGCGGCGGCGCGGCCTCTGGCGTCGACGCCCTGGCGGACCGCGTCCGGGCGCTGGAGAACAGCAACAGCGGCAGCCCCGAAGCGCTGACCAGCTTCCAGGCGGAGTTCCGGGCCCGCTACGAAGACCTGCAGCACCGCCTGCAACAGGTGGAAGCTCCCGGCCCCGGCGGCGAGGATGTCAAATCGCTGGTCCACAAAGAGAGCGAGCGCTGGACGCAGTGGGCCCGCAACACGCTCGGCGAAATCGGCGAACTGCGCCAGAAGGTCGAAAAACTACAGCAGGAAGGCGTGGCCGCCAGCGTCCCCGACGGTACGCCCGTGGGAAGCAACGGCTCCCTGAGCGAGGCGATGAAAGCACTGGGTGATACGATCGCACAGAGTCTGAGCAAGAGCGTCACCCACGACGTCAAGGCGTTGCGCTCGCAGATGTACTTCGTGTTCTTCACGATCGGTATGCTCTACGCGCTGGGCGCCTTCTTCACCTACATCGCCATGTCGCACGGCGGCTAGACGGAATTCTCTCCCCCCACGGGACAGTGCATGGCGCCTGTCCCAGCCGGTTTGTCCGAAGAGCTTCGCTGCGAATCCGCCGCCGCGCTCGGCGGCAAGCGCAGCGTCTTCCCTCGCTGTCGACCCTGCCCCACTCTGGTCGGTCCCATCGGGCCCCAACCGCGCGAACGCCTTGAAACCGGATGGCCCTTCGAACCGGCCCGCCGAATCCTCCGCCAAAAAAGTCTAGAATTGGGACATGAATCTGACGCGACGCCAGTGGGCCACCGCGGCTCTGGGTGCGACGGCATTCCTATCGCAGCAGGCCTGTTCTTCCAGCGGCGACAAGGCGGCCTCCGCCAAGGCGGAGAGCGCACCCAAGCCCGCCTCATTGCTCGAGCGCTCGGTGGTGCTTGACACCCATTGCGACACCCCCATGTTGATTCAGGCCGAGGGCTTCGACCTGGGCCAGCGGCATGACTACGGCCAGGTCGACATCCCCCGCATGCGCGAGGGCGGCGTGACCGGGGTGTTCTTTTCGATCTACACCAGCGTGACCGCCGGCACGCCGCTTGAAGCCGTCAAAACGGCGCTCGAAATCATCGACGGGGTCAGGCAGGAAGTCGCCCGCCATCCCGGCGACCTGGTGATGGCGGCCACCGCCGATGAGATCGTGGCTGCGAAATCCGCCGGCAAGATGGCCATCCTGATGGGGGTCGAGGGCGGCCACATGATCGACTCGAGTCTGGCCGTGCTGCGCACCTTTTTTGAACTCGGCGCGCGCTACATGACGTTGACCCACACCGCCGATACGCCCTGGGCGGGCTCGTCGGCGGTAAAGGCGAACAAGGGGCTGAGCGATTTCGGGCGCGAGGTGGTGCGCGAGATGAATCGGCTGGGCATGATGGTCGATATCTCACACGTCTCCGACCACACTTTCCAGGATGTGATCGAGACGACCTCGGCGCCGGTGATTGCGTCCCATTCTTCTTGTCGCGCGCTGGCGTCCCACGCGCGCAACATGACGGATGACATGTTGAAAGCGCTCGCTCAGAATGGCGGCGTCGTTCACATCAACTACTACAACTCGTTTCTGGATGACGACTACCGGGCTCGCGCCGACGCGCTGAAGGACCTCGAGCAGCACCGCAAAGAGATCACCAAGAAGTTCGCCGCCGACCCCAAGCAGCGCGAGGCCGAGTACCGCAAGCTCAACCAGGAACAAATCGAAAAAATCGGCCGCGTGCCGCTGAGCCGGCTACTCGATCACTTCGAGCACGCGGTGAAAGTTGCCGGCGTCGACCACGTTGGCATGGGATCGGATTTCGACGGCGTCGAAGACCAACTGCCCGAAGGCATGGAAGACATCTCGAAGATTCCGAATCTGGTGAAAGGCCTCCAGGAAAGAGGCTTCGCCGACGCGGATATCGAAAAGATCCTTGGCGGGAATACGCTGCGCGTGATGCGGGATGTGGAGGCGGCGGCCGGGAAAACGGCGAGTTGAGAGCCGGTCGGAAGCGAGCAGTATCCGAAACCAAAACTTCCGTTCGGGCCGACGCTTCGCGGCCGATCTTTCCTTGCGGATCGAGCTGCCCGCAAGTGCCGCTCAGAGCCGCGGGCGTGAGCGCGCGCTGAGCACTATCCCGCACCGGCGGCGCCGCAACGCGCGCACCGATCGTCTCTACCGGCCGCTCAGCGCAATGCGCCCGGCGGCTAGCGCAAGCCGACGCTTGCGGCTCTGAGTGGCAATCTACGCCCCTCCAGGCGTTCCGTCGGGCCCAGGCGCTTCGTCGGGTTCCTGAACCTGGAACTCCTTGAAGAACCGCCGCAAGATGGCCTGCTCGATGCGCCCTTGCCGGCCAACCGGCGCCGGGAAGCGCACCACCAGATCCAGCTTGCCGGCCGCCGGTAGAGTCATCGAGACCCGCGGCGCCAGCGGAACGCCCTCCAGGCCGTGCTCGCGCTCGAGTTGCTCCATGGTTGCCCGGGCGGGTTCGACAAACGGCTGGCACTCCGCCTCCGCCGCTGCCAAAAGGATTTCCTCGGCCCGTTTCCAGTCATCCCCGACGGTCAACGGCACGGTGAACATGTGCAGCACCAGGCCGCGCATGTGAGACTCGTTGGCGACGGTGGTGATCAGCAGTTTGCTGTTGGGGATCACGATCGTGCGGCCTGTCCGCAGGTGGAAGGGCTTGCCCGGGCCCACCTCCAGAATCGTCGTCGAGAAAAAATTGACGTCGATGACGTCGCCGCGGTGTTCCTCGATCTGGATGCGGTCGCCCACCGAATAGGCTTTCGCGGCCGTGCGTAAAACCGATCCGCTGATGCACTGGATGAGTTCCTTGGTCGCCACGACGAAGGCCACCGTCAGGGCCACCACCGAAACGGCCAGCGTACGCAGCGCGGCTCCCCAAATCGCGCCCAGGCCCAGAACCAGCGCCGCGACGAACCAGTTGCGGATGCTGACGACCCAGCGCCGCCGGGCCTCGGGTTGGGTCACGTGCCGCGCGACCGCCTGGGTGACGACCATGCGGACGACGATCGCCATCACGATCAGCACTGCCGAGGCGGTAAGGTGATCCAAAATCGCGGGGTCCAGGGGCTCGAGCCAGCCATTCCAATTCATCGCAAGACTGCTTCCCGACCGGGCTCCTCGTGGAGCGGCCTGGAACACGCCAGACGTCGCCCGGTCATTTTGAAACGCATTTGGAATCTACCAAGATACCGCCTGGCGCGTCCCTGTTGGCGGCCTGGGCCGGCTCCTGGTCTAGTTTGGCCGGCGGACCTGCCACCGGAGGTGCCCGCCTGGCGCGAACCGGGCGTTGCCGGCGATCGGTCCGAGCCGAAAACGCCCGGCCCAGGTTCGATGCAATACCATCTTCGATTCCGAGGACTACATCGTAACCGCAATGCAATGAGTAGCTTATACGGATGACCCGACTGCCGACGCCGCTTTCTTGTGTCTTTCAGGCGCGGAGATGCATCCAACAGGTGTGAAACCCCCATTTGTTGACAGACAATAGGGGGATTCACTACGATCAAAGGTACAGGGCTCGCTGTATCTGTTTGTGGACGCGTGATATCGAGCTGGCTCGCAACGCGTCCCGGGCCAAGCGAGGTACCCCCAATGAGCAAACTCGGAATGGCTCAAGCAGCAAAAGCGCAGGGGCCCCATTCGGTTCTCGACCACATCGGCAACACGCCGCTGATCCGGTTGGAGAAACTGTCGACGCGGACCCCCGGCGTCGAAATCTACGCCAAAGCGGAATACTTCAACCCGGGCGGGTCGGTGAAAGACCGCCCAGCGCTGAACATGATCCGCGACGGCGAGGAAACCGGCAAGCTGACCGCCGACAAAACGATCATTGATGCTACCAGCGGCAACACCGGCATCGCCTACGCGATGATCGGCGCGGCCAAGGGCTACCGCGTGAAGCTCTACATGCCGGGCAACGCTTCGCACGAGCGCAAACGCATCCTGCAAGCCTACGGCGCGGAGTTGGTGCTCACCGACCCGGCGGAAAGCACCGACGGGGCGATCAAGGCCTGCCGGGCCGAATACCTGGCGCACCCAGAGCAGTATTTCTACCCGGACCAGTACAACAACCCGGCCAACTGGCTGGCGCACTACGAGAACACCGGGCCCGAGATCTTGCGCCAAACCAACCAGCGCATCACCCATTTTGTCGCCGGGCTGGGCACCAGCGGCACCTTTACGGGCGTCGGCCGGTTCCTACGGGAGTACTCGAGCGACATCCGGTTGATTTCGATGCAGCCCGCGTCGGGGTTCCACGGGCTGGAGGGTCTCAAGCACATGCCGACGGCGCTGGTGCCGGGCATCTACGACGATACGCTGGCCGACGAGAACCTCTGGATCGAAACCGAAGACGCCTACACGATGGTGAAACGGCTGGCGCGCGAGGAGGGACTGCTGGTGGGTCCTTCGTCGGGAGCCAACGTGGCGGCGGCCCTGAAGGTGGCGCAGACGCTCGACGAAGGCGTGGTGGTGACGGTCTTCTGCGACGGAGCCGACAAGTACCTCAGCGACAAATTCTGGAACGAAGCATGATTCGAATCGAGCCAGCCCCTTGGGGGGAGATGGTTTCGCATGCCCGCGCGACCTATCCGAACGAGTGTTGCGGGGCGATGCTGGGCACCATCGACGACGGCGCTAAGCTGGTACGAGAGGCCGTTGCGCTCGAGAATGCGCACTCGGGCCCGCAGCAGGCGCGTTACGAGCTGCGCCCCGAAGACCTGCTGGCCGCCGAGCGCGCGGCGCGGCAGCGCGGCCTGGAGTTGATCGGCATCTACCATTCGCATCCGGACGCGGACGCCTATTTTTCGGAAACGGACCTGAAGAACTCCTGTCCGTGGTATTCGTTCGTGGTGCTGTCGATCAAGAAAGGCGAGTTCGACCACGCCAACAGTTGGCTGCCCGACGCCGACCAGACACGGGCCGACAAGGAAGAATTGGAACACGGAGAGACCCATGGCTAAGCTGATGATTCCAACGCCCCTGCGGCAGTACGCAGGGAAAAAGGACTCGGTCGAAGTGGAAGCTTCGACCGTAGGCGAAGCGTTGACCAAGCTCACCGACGAGCATGGCGATTTGCGGCGGCACCTGTTCAACGACGAAGGCAAACTGCGTAGTTTCGTCAACGTCTACGTCAACGACGAGGACATCCGCTATCTCGAAAAAGACCAGACGTCGGTCAAGTCGGGCGATGTGATCAGCATCGTGCCTTCGATCGCCGGGGGCAAGCCGACGATGACCGAGGCGCCGCCGGTCACGCTCTCGAACGACGAAATCCTGCGCTACAGCCGGCACCTGATCATGCCCGAAGTGGGCATGGAAGGCCAGCTCAAGCTGAAGGCCGCCAAGGTGCTGATGATCGGCACGGGCGGGCTGGGCGCGCCGCTGGGGCTTTACCTCGCCGCCGCCGGCGTGGGCCGCATCGGCATGGTCGACTTCGACGTGGTGGATTCGACCAACCTGCAGCGCCAGGTGATTCACGGCACCAAGGACATCGGCCGCCCCAAGCTCGACTCCGCCGCCGACCGCATGCACGACGTGAATCCTTACGTCGAGATCGAGAAATACGAGACGCGGCTGAGCAGCGAAAACGCACTCGAGCTTTTCAAGGACTACGACGTCGTCGTCGACGGGACCGACAACTTCCCGACGCGCTACCTGGTGAACGACGCCTGTATCCTCACCGGCAAGCCGAACGTCTACGGCTCGATTTTCCGCTTTGAGGGTCAGGCGACCGTGTTCGGCTACGAGAACGGGCCGTGCTATCGCTGCCTCTACCCCGAGCCGCCGCCGCCGGGATTGGTGCCGAGCTGCGCCGAAGGCGGAGTGCTGGGCATTCTGCCGGCGGTGGTCGGTTCCATTCAGGCGACCGAGACCATTAAACTGATTCTTGGCAAGGGCGAAACCCTGTCGGGGCGTCTGCTGCTCTATGACGCCTTCAACATGAAGTTCCGCGAGTTGAAGCTGCGGAAGAATCCGGATTGCCCCGTTTGCGGGACGCACCCCACGATTCACGAGCTGATCGACTACGAGCAGTTTTGCGGCATCCCGCAACAGCACCCCGAGCCGGAGACGAAAAGTATGAGCGAATGGGAAATCGATCCCGTCGGACTGAAGCAAAGACTGGACAACAAGGAAGACGTTTTCATCCTCGATGTGCGTGAGCCGCACGAGTACGATATCTGCCGCCTGGAGGGCTCGACGCTGATTCCCTTGGGCGAGCTACCCAAGCGCGTCAACGAGCTCGATTCCGCCGACGACATCGTGGTGCACTGCCGCTCGGGCGTCCGTAGCGCCAAGGCCGTGAATTTTCTGCGTCAGGCAGGCTTCCAGAAAGTGAAGAATCTCACGGGCGGCATCCTGGCCTGGAGCGATCAGGTCGACCCCAGCGTCCCCAAGTACTGATTCCGCCGGTTGGAGCGCAACCGGCCGCCGGTTCACCTCGCTGCGTTGTCCTTTCGCCGCTCCGCCTTTTGCCGCGGGGCGGCGAGGACAGCCGGCGCCGTCTGTCGCGCCGTCTTCAAATCATTCAAAATCATTCATGTTTTGAAAATTTGCTCCAAGTTGACAGGCTGAAAACCCGCCCGTTAAGCTCATACTTGACAGAGCACGCGTAAGATTCTTCTCGCGCACCCCTCATCTCAGTTTCTTGATCCCTCTCGGATCTGGTTTCAAGAGTAAGTCATAAGCACGGAGGTACCTAGAAAGTGAAACTGCGACCCTTGCACGACCGGCTCCTGGTAGAGCGCGTCGAGGAAGCCGAAACCGTCAAAGGCGGCATCATCATCCCGGACTCGGCCAAGGAAAAGCCGCAGGAAGGCACCGTGGTGGCGGTCGGAAACGGCAAACGCAATGAAAAGGGCGAGATCGTCCCGCTGGACGTGAAGGCGGGCGACCGCATTCTGTTCGGCAAGTACAGCGGCAACGAAGTCAACGTGGATGATCGGGAGTACCTCATCCTGCGTGAGGACGAAGTTCTCGCCGTGCTCGACGCCGGCAACGCGAAATCGACAAAAGGGAAGGCCGCCTAAGCAACCGAGGCGCGCAGCAAAAAGGAGAGACAGTCAATGGCTGGAAAGAAGATTGTGTACGGCGAGGACAGCCGCCAAGCGATCCTGGCGGGCGTCAACAAGCTGGCCAACGCCGTCAAGGTCACGCTCGGCCCCAGGGGCCGTAACGTGGTGTTGGAAAAGAAGTTCGGCGGCCCGACGGTGACCAAGGACGGCGTCACGGTGGCCAAGGAGATCGAGCTGGAAGACAAGCTCGAGAACATGGGCGCGCAGATGGTGCGCGAGGTTGCCTCGAAAACCAGCGACGTGGCGGGCGACGGCACGACTACGGCGACGATTCTGGCGCAGGCGATCTACCGCGACGGCCTCAAGAGCGTGGCGGCCGGCGCCAACCCGATGGCCCTCAAGCGCGGCATCGAGCGGGCGACTGCGGCGGTTTCCGAGGCGCTCGACAAGATTGCCAAACCGGTGGCCGGCAAGGCGGTGGCGCAAGTGGCTGCCATCTCGGCGAACAACGACCACACGGTCGGCGACATCATCGCCGAGGCCATGGAGAAGGTCGGCAAAGACGGCGTCATCACGGTCGAGGAAGGCAAGGGCATCGACACCGAGCTCGACGTGGTCGAGGGCATGCAGTTCGACCGCGGTTACCTGTCGCCTTACTTTGTGAGCGACCCCGAGCGCATGGAATGCGTTCTGGAGAAGGCGATCATTCTCATCCATGAGAAGAAGATCAGCAGCATGAAAGACCTGCTGCCCGTGCTCGAGCAGGTGGCGCGCTCCGGCCGCCCGCTGCTGATCGTCGCCGAGGAAGTCGACGGCGAGGCGCTGGCGACCTTGGTGGTCAACAAGCTGCGCGGCACGCTGAACGTTTGCGCGGTCAAGGCGCCCGGCTTCGGCGACCGCCGTAAAGCCATGCTGGAAGACATCGCGGTGCTGACCGGCGGCAAGGCCATCATGGAAGAGACCGGCATCAAGCTGGAAGGGGTCAAGATGGAAGACCTCGGCCAGGCCGACCGCATCGTGATCGACAAAGACAACACCACGATCGTCGAAGGCGCCGGCAAGAAGCAGGCCATCGAGGGCCGTGTGAAACAACTCCGCGCGCAGATCGAGGAGACCACTTCCGACTACGACCGCGAGAAGCTGCAGGAGCGGTTGGCGAAGCTGGTCGGCGGCGTGGCCGTGATCCGCGTGGGCGCGGCGACCGAGACCGAGATGAAGGAAAAGAAGGCGCGCGTCGAGGATGCCATGCATGCCACCCGCGCGGCCGTCGAAGAGGGCATCGTGCCGGGCGGTGGCGTCGCGCTGCTGCGGGCCTCGGTGTCTCTGGAGAAGCTCAAGCTCGATGGCGACGAGCAGATCGGCGTCAACGTGGTGCGCCGGGCGCTCGAGGAGCCGCTGCGCTGGATCGCCACCAACGCCGGCCACGAAGGCGCCATCGTCGTCGAGAAGGTCCGCGCCAACAAGGAAGCCACCTTCGGCTACAACGCCCAGACCGACACCTATGAGGACATGGTGAAGGCCGGCGTCATCGATCCGGCCAAGGTGACCCGCACGGCGCTTCAGAACGCCGCTTCGATCGCCGCGCTGATGCTGACGACCGAAGCTACCGTTCACGAAATCGCCGAGAAGGAACCGCCCCCGGGGCCGCCTCCCGGCCACGGTCCTGAATTCTAGAAGTTCACCGATTGTTCCAAGCAAGAAGCCGGTCTCGCTTTCGGGCGGGACCGGTTTTTCTTTTTTGGGGCGCGAGCCGCTACTCAGAGCCGCAGGCGTCAGCCTGCGCTGAGTAGTCAGGGAGAAGGCGGACTTCCGATATCCCGCCGCGCAGCGCGGGCTGACGCCCGCGGCTCTGAGTGGCCGGCCGGCGAGATCGGCGGCTCTAGACCTGCTTGATTTCCGTCCCCATCACCAGGAAGTGAAACCGCTCCGGCGGCAGCGAGACGGCTTCCTTGCCCGAGGCGTTGGCCCAGGTGACGTAGGCATTGGCGGCAACCGAGGAGTTGAGGAAGAACAGGAACTGGTCGGAAAAGAAGTCGATCGGCGGCGGTTGCCGGAACGTGAGGCGGTGGCCGACGGCCCGCTCCAGACTGACCGGCTCGGAGGGCACCCGCTTATCGGAGAGCAGGGTCACGAAGCTGGAGCGCCCGGCGTGGGGCCAGACGTCTGGTTTCAACAGGATGCGCAGGTTTGGCTTCTGCTCAAAGGTGATCTCGCACTGCCGGATCCACTCCAGGATCGACTCGCCCCAGCACCAGTGGTTCAGGAAGGCTACGTACTGCTCGGCGAGATTCAAGGCCAAGCCGGTTTTGCGTTGGGCGAACGAGCCTTCGGGCTCCCAGCGATCGTCGACCGAGTCGGCGATCAGATCGTCGGCCTCGACCATCCCCTCGGCGCGGTTGAGCACTTCCTCGGCGGCCGAGCGCCGGCCGCACGCCTTGAGCAGCAGCGGGGGCAGTTCGTGGACGGCATCCCCCGCGATCTCAACGTATTTGCGATTCCCGATGATCTCCATTCCCAGCTCCGAAGCCTATCGGTTCCGAACCACTATATACGACGGGCAAAGCGCGGCTCGACGTTACAAACACGGGACAAACGGGGGCCGGTGCAAGCATAATACGGCAATCGTAAGCCCCCTGACAATACGGCGAATCTCCGGCCTTCCGCCGTACCGCAAGAACCGTCTGTAAAGAACCGGTTTACATAGACTTATCGTCCAATTTGGGGGTTCCCGAGCACTCGGGTGGCGTTCGCCCGGCGGTCGGGGCATCGCCCGGAGGCCGGGTGCGGCCGGCAGCGTGCGCTATTAGAACAGGCGCTCGGCAAAGGCAAAGATTGCCGGTATGCCGTAGAACAGGATGAGCACGTAGAGCAAGGCCCACTGCCGCGAGTTGACGGCGATATCGGCCAGGCCCTGGGCCAGGCGTAGGGGGATGGCCCGAATGGCGCGCAATGGATAGATCATCACGGTACCGGTGAGATTGAACAGCAGGTGCACCAGGGCGATCGTCACGCCGGCCTGCGCGTTGACACCTGAGACAGCCATCGAAGCCATCAGGGCCGTCACGGTGGTGCCAATGTTGGCCCCCAGGGTGATCGGAAACGCCTGCCCCAGGGTGATCAAGCCGGCTCCGGCCAGCGGCACCAGCAACGAAGTCGTGATCGAGCTCGACTGCACCATCCCCGTGACAACGATACCCATCAGAATCGACAGCACCCCACTGCGGTTGAGAAAGCGGTTCAGGAACGCCTCGATGCGCGTCTCCATCGCTGTCCGCATGGTCCTCACCAACAGAAACAGCGCCCCAAAGATGCAAACGCCGCTGACGCAGATCAGGAAGATTCCCTGCGACTGAGGCGAGGTGAAGACGCCGCGGCTGAGCGACTCGATGGGCCGCAGCCCGAGCTTGAGCAGGTGGTCGACCGGGCTCTCATAGCGCATGCCGCTGAGGTTGCCGAACCACGAACTCAGCCACCCCGCCGTCCTGCGGAGATAGCCCGTAAACAGCTCGAGGGGCAACAGGACGGCGACCGTGAGGAAATTGAAAAAGTCGTGACAGGTCGCCACGGCGAAGGCCCGCCGAAACTCGTCCTTACGGCCCAGATGCCCCAACGAAACGATGGTATTGGTGACCGTGGTGCCGATGTTGGTGCCCATGATCATCGGTACCGCGTTGGCCACCGGCAGGGGGTTTTGGGGGGCGGCGACGAGCCCGACGATCATCGACGTGGAGACCGAGGAACTCTGGATGATGGTCGTGCTGAGAATGCCGATCATCAACCCGACGAAGGGGTTTTCGGTGGCCGAAAAAAAGGCTTCCAGCAGATTGTGGCCGAGCAGCTTGAAACCGCCGCCGAGGCCCTTGACCCCCATCAGGAAAACAAACAGCAGAAACAGGATGGTTCCGACATTGCGGAGCACATGCAGGGCGTGGTTCGGCGGCACCTGCGCCGCTCCGGCAGCATCACGCCTGGTCAACGCCGCAACCTTTGCATGGAAAATCCGCGGAGCCTAAATCGTTTCTTCAACGAGGATCGGCAGGGGGTTGTCGTTCGGCTCGGGAACCGCGGCGTCCTCGTCACCGAGATCGAGAAAACGGCGGTCCAGAAGCCGGGAAGCATCGATGTTACCCATGGCGGTCAGCACGTTTTCGAGCACGTGCGGGTTTTCCGCCTGCGCTTCGCGAAGGAATTCGCGCAGGTTGCGGCGCACCGTCCCGGTGCGGTGCGAGCAGACGCAGGGCGTGATCGGCATGCCTTGTTGCTCGGTGTAGGCCTGGGTGACCTCTTCGGAGACGTAGACCAGCGGACGGATCAGCCGGAAGTCTCGCGACCGCGACCAGGTGATGGCGGGCAGGGCGCTCAACCGGCCTGTATACAACGTGTTGCGCAGCAGGGCCTCGCAGAAGTCGTCGGCGGTGTGGCCCAGGGCGACCACGTTGGCGCCCAGCGACGAGGCGATCTCGTAGACCGCCCGGCGGCGGTAGCGGCTGCACATATCGCAGCCGTGGCCGGGCTGTTCTTCGAGCAACTCGAAGGACGGCTCGTCGCGGTAGTAGGTCCAGGGAATGTCGCGCCCTTGGAGGTATTCGGCCAGCGGCTCGATGGGCCGCAAAAACTTGCCCTGCTCGACCGTAAAGGCATGCAGAGTGAACTTGACCGGCGAGCGTTTCTGAAGCAGCAGCAGGGCGTCCAGCAGGGTCAGGGAGTCCTTGCCGCCCGAAACGCCGACGGCGATACGGTCCCCGGGCCGGATCATCTTGTATTCGGCGATGGCCCGGCCGACTCGCCGCAGCAATGTCTTTTCGAGGCTCATGGGGAAAGGCAGAGGCCACGGCCGCGCGTCCCGCACCCAACAGGCGCCACGCAGCGTACTCCGCGGACTTATTATAGCCTTGCCATCCGGCCCGGACGGCTCCGCTGCGATTGGGGCGGAGTGGGTTAAAGTCCTCCCATTGAATCAGAGTCCGGCTACAAGACGGTTACCGCGCGGGTGGGGGATTGCTGTTGCGTCTGCCCTGTATGAGGACCCGACCGACAGACAGCCGCGGGTCTGGAAAAACGCCCGCCTTGCGGCCCGGGGGACGAGGTACTCGAGGCGGGTGATACAATTCCCTCACTCCGCTCGAAATCTCATGGTTTTTCCGAAAGGAGCCGACATGAACCGACGGATTTTCCTGCTGGCCGGCACCGGCGCCGCTCTGGCGCAATCTCCATCGAAGCGGCTCGTGCTGGGGCTTATCGGCAGCGGCGGGCGCGGCCGCGCCATCATGGGGTTTCATCGCCAGGACCCCGAGGTCACCGTCGGCGCGGTGTGCGACGTCTACGAACCGAACCTGGAACGCGGCCTTTCGGAGGCCGGCGGCGGCGCCAAAGCCTACCGCAACTACAAAGAGCTGCTGGCCGACCCCGGCATCGATATCGTCGTGATCGCCTCGCCCGAGCATTGGCACCATCGCATGTTGCTCGATGCGTTGGCGGCGGGTAAGGACATCTACATCGAAAAGCCGCTCTGCCACACCTGGCAGCAAGGCGTGGAACTGGTGCGGGCCGTGCGCCAATCGAAAAACATCGTGCAGGTCGGCATGCAGCGGCGCAGCTACCAGCTCTACCAGCAGGCGCGCGATCTGCGCCGCGCAGGCAAGCTCGGCACGGTTCGCATGGTGCGCACCTATTGGCTCAACAATGGCCTGGCGCCGTCGTCGCGGACCTTCCAAGGCCCCGTCGATTGGCAGCAATGGCTAGGGCCGGCGCCGGCGGTGCCCCAAGACCCGCTGCGCTTCTTCAACTGGCGCGACTTTTCGGACTACTCGGGCGGCATCGTGATGGATCAAGGCGCGCACATCTACGACGCGATTCACATGATCATGGACGCCGGCTATCCCTCGGCGGTGACCGCCGCCGCCGGCAAGCCGCACAAGCCGGGCGTCGACCTGCCCGAGTCGTGGGTGGTGACCGCCGAATATCCCGAGGATTTCGTGGCCGTGTTCACTATCAACTATGCGGCGATGAAATACCCCCAGGCGGTCGACCAGCTCAACGCCTACGATGGAGACGAAGCCCGCATGGACCTGGGGCGCGAGGTACTGCGCGTGTTTCCCGCCAGCGACCCGGCCACGGCCGTCGTCGACCAGGAGCAACCCGGAGGGTTCGGCCAGGCGACCATCGATCACGTCAAGAATTTCCTGCACTGCGTACGGACGCGCGAGACCCCGCTGGCGCCGGTCGAAACCGGCTTTCAGTCGGCGCTGGTGCTCCACATGGCCAATTTGTCTTTGAAGCAGGGCCGCAAGGCGCGCTGGAACCGCGAGGCGATGCGGGTGGAGATGTAGCGCCGATCGGCGGGATGCGCGGGACGGGATTCGCCTACGACAGCGGCTGAAACACGCGCGCTATCGTGCTCTGAATATCTTCCGCCGCCTGGCGGGGATCGGGAGCGTTCTTGATCGGGCGGCCGACGACGATATGGTCGGCGCCGTTCAGGAAAGCCTGCTCCACATTGACCACACGCTTCTGATCGTCGACATTGGCGACCGGACGAATTCCGGGCGTGACGACGAGCAGCCGCGGCCCCAGCTCGCGCCGCAGGTCGGCGGCTTCCAGGCCCGACGACACCACGCCGTCGCAACCCATCTCCAGGGCGCGGCGGGCTCGTGAGAGCACCAGCTCACTCGGGGTGCACTGAAACCCGAGGTCCCGCAGATCGCCTTCGTCGAGACTGGTCAACACGGTCACCGCGAGGACCTTGACGTCTTCGCGGGCTTCGCAGGCAGCGCGCAGAATCGCATCGTTGCCGTGTACGGTGGTCAGGGAGACGCCGCGGCCGTTGAGCCGTTTCACCGCGGAGGCCACGGTTTGCGGTACGTCGAAAAACTTCAGGTCGACGAATACTTTCTTGCCCTGGGCCGTGAGGGCGTCGACCAGTTCGAAGTAGCCCCCGGCCATGAATAGCTCCAGGCCAAGCTTGTAGAACACGACGCTGTCGCCGAGCTGGCCAACGAAATCGCGCGCCTCGGCCGCGCTGGGCAGGTCGAGGGCGAAGATCAGCCGCTCGCGCGGCGGGATGTTCTTGGTCGAGATCAGGGTTCGGTCCGAGGTTGGCATGGATCTCGATGAAGTCTAGCAACTCTGGGGGGAGGGTCAAGATCGGCCGGAGACCCGCGCCACGGGGCCCGTGCCGGCCTGGCTGGCGGAATGAGCCACTGCCTGGGGACCCACGGGCGCCGGCAAGGAGCTGGCTTTCCTTGCCGGCGCTTGCCAGTGCTATACTGAGGAGACTTCCGAGAAGGCACTTTCCAGCCGACCCGATCCGGGACTTCTTATTTCACAGTGGAGAGTGTGCGCCCTCACGAGGGGGCGCCGGAGGAATTATCTGTGCCCAAATTGAAATCGCATCGTGGCGCCAGCAAGCGCTTCAAACTGACCGGGTCGGGTAAGGTTCGGCGGAGCCATTCGCTCAAGAACCACATCCTGACCAAGAAGACCACCAAGCGCAAGCGGCATCTGCGCAAGTCGGCGGCGGTCAGTCCGACGATGGAGCGGGCTGTGCGGGCGATGATCTCCGTCTAGCAGCCTAAGGCGAGCGGACAGAGCCACTGGCACGTGCCTGTTTCGCCGCCGCGCGACCCCTGGTTGGAAGTGATCGGCCCTTTCGGGCCTGGATCGCGCCTATTCCACTGGCCGGGGTATTTGTACCTATCAGGAGGAAACCGTGCCCAGAGTCACACGCGGCACTAAACGCCGCCAACGCCGCAAGAAGATCCTCGCCAAGGCGAAGGGCTTTTTCCAAAATAAGAGCAAGCTCTACCGCTACGCCAAAGAGGCGGTGGACCGCAGCGAGAAGTTCGCCTATGTCGGCCGCAAGCTGAAAAAGCGCGACTTCCGTTCGCTGTGGATCGTCCGCATCAGTGCCGGCGCCCGGCAGTCGGGCATGTCCTATAGCCGACTGATGAACGGGCTCAAGGCCGCCGGCGTCGAGATCAACCGCAAGATGCTCGCCGAGATGGCGGTCCACGACCCCGACGCATTCCGGCAGCTGGTGGCGACGGCCCAGAACGCTCTGGGTTTGCCCGCCAGCGAGCCTGCCGCGGCCGCGCCGCAAGCCAAGCCTGCCGCCGAGGCCAAGCCAGCCAAGCCCAAGCCCGCAGCCGAAGCCAAGCCGGCGGCGAAGGCCGAGGCCGCCCCTGCCGCCGAGGCAAAAGCTGCCGCCAAGGAAAAGTCCGGTTCCGCATCCGAACCTTCCGCCGAATAGGACAGGGCTGCGGAGATGGTGATCGACGAAAAAACCGCGGCCAAGTTGCCCGACTTGCTGGCGGCCGGCGAAACCGTCGAAAGCCTCTACCGCGACCTGCGCGCCAGTTTCGAATCGGAAAAAGCCGCCGTCGCCAACGACGAGCAGTTCAAAAACCTGCGCGACCGCTGGCTGGGGCGCAAGAACGGTCTGCTCGCCTCGACCAACGACGTCTGGCTCAAGGCGGCGCCGCGCGAGCTCAAACGCGACGTTGGGCGGCTGCAGAACGAAGCCAAAGCTCACATCGAGACCAGCCTGACGGGGCTCAAAGAAAAGCTCGACGCAACCATCGAGGTCGGCGAGGCCCTGGATGTGACGCTGCCGGGGCCGGCGCGGCAGCTCGGAGCGCGCCACCCGGTGCGGATGGTGCTCGAGGAGATGCTCCACATCTTCCGCGGGCTGGGCTACTCGGTGGCCGAGGGCCCCGAGATCGAGAGTTTCTACTACAACTTCGAGGCGCTGGGCTTCCCGAAAGACCACCCTGCCGTGGACGAGATGGACACCATCTTCGTCACCGAGCAGTTGCTGCTGAGGACGCACACCTCGCCGATCCAGGTGCGCGTGATGGAGAACCTCAAGCCGCCGCTGCGTTACGTGGTGGCGGGGAAGGTCTACCGGCACGACGCGCCCGACTCGACCCACAGCCCGATGTTCCATCAGCTCGAGGTGTTCGCGGTCGGCGAGAAGGTCACCTTCCGCGACCTCAAGGGCACCCTCGACCACTTTCTGAAAAAGTTTTTCGGTCCGGACATCAAGACGCGTTTTCGCCCGAGCTTTTTTCCGTTCACCGAGCCCAGCGCCGAGGTGGATATCACCTGCATTTTCTGCGCCGGGCGCGGCTGCCGGATCTGCAAGCAGACCGGCTTCATCGAGGTGCTCGGCTGCGGCATGATCGACCCGGAAGTGTTCCGGCATGTCGGCTACGATCCGGATCGTTATAGCGGGTTCGCCGCCGGGTTGGGGCTCGACCGCTTCACGCTCTTGAAGTACGACGTGGACGATATTCAGCTCCTGTTCCAGGGCGACGTGCGTTTCCTGCGGCAGTTTCGATAGATGCGCATCCTACTGAGTTGGCTGGAAGAGTTCGTGGATATCCCCGAGTATCCCGACGTGTTGGCGCATGAGCTGACCATGGCGGGCCTCGCCGTCGACGCGGTGAGCGAGGAAAAAGGCGAGACGCTGTTCGAGCTCGATATCACCAGCAACCGGCCCGACGCGATGAACCACTACGGCGTCGCGCGCGAGATCGCCGCCATTTTCCAACGCCCCCTGCGGCCTCCCAAGGTAGAGGTTCCCGAAGCCGATCCGGCGGCCTCTTCGAAGGCCTCGATCGAGATCCTCGACAGCGACCTTTGCCCGCGGTACTCGGCGCGGGTGATGCTGGGCGTCGAGGTGAAGCCGTCGCCGGACTGGATTCGCCGCCGCCTGGAGCTGTGCGGCGTTCGCAGCATCAACAATATCGCCGACCTCACCAACTACGTGCTGCTCGAAGTCGGCCACCCGACTCATGCCTTCGACCTCGACCTGCTCGATGAGTCGAAGATCGTCGTCCGCCGCGCCCAGCCGGGCGAGCTGCTGCGCACGCTCGACGGCGTCGACCGCACCTTGTCGGCCGAACACCTGGTGATTGCCGACGCGATGCGCGCGGTAGCGCTCGCCGGGGTGATGGGCGGGCTCGAAAGCGAAATCTCCGACTCGACCCGCAACGTGCTGATCGAAAGCGCCTGGTTCGACCCGGGCTCGATCCGGCGCACCTCGCGCTATTTCGGAATGCACACCGAAGCCTCGCACCGCTTCGAGCGCGGCGCCGACCCCGAGGGGACCGTTTGGGCGGCCGACCGCATCGCCGGCCTGCTGAGCCAGGTCAGTTCGGGGACGGTGCTGCGAGGCTGTCTCGATGCGCATCCCAAGCCCCACGCGCCGCGCAAGGTTCTCTTGCGGCGGCGGGCGATGGAGCGGCTGTTGGGACTGGCGATCCCCGACAAGGACGTGGAGCGCATCCTGCAGGCGCTGGGTTTCGGCCACACCCCCGTCGAGGGCGGCTGGGAAGTGCGTGTTCCCTCCTATCGCCTCGATGTGAGCCGCGAGGTCGACGTCATCGAGGAAATCGCCCGCATTTACGGTTACGACAAGTTCGCGCCACAATTGCCGTCGATGGCTGCGGCTGCTGAAAACCCGCCGCGCAGCGAAGAAGAAGGGCGCCTGAGAACGGCGGCCCGTTCGCTGGGCTACGACGAGACGATCGGCTACTCGTTCATCTCGGCCGCCGAGGCCGAGGAGTTCGGCGCCTGGCCGGCGGTGCCGTTGCGCAACCCGGTGTCGGAGTTGTGGGACGTGATGCGCAATTCGGCGGTCCCCACCATGCTGCGGGCGCTCAAGCTGAACCTGAACCGCAACGAATCGAATGTGCGCCTGATGGAGATCGGGCGGCTCTACCGCGCCGAAAACGGCGGTCACCAGGAACCCCCGGTGCTGACTTTGGGGGCGACCGGGCTGGCCTGCCCGCGGACGTTCAGCCAGCCCGGCAAGCCCTACGATTTCTACGAATTCAAGGCCGACGTGGCGCAATTGCTGGCGGCTTTCGAGATCCACCAGTTGACCTTTGCCGCGCACGACCTTCCGCCGTATTACGCCGCCGGGCGCTCGGCGCGGGCCATGGCCGATGGGGTGGTGGCCGCCTATCTGGGCGAGCTGGACCCGAAGCTGGCCGCCGGGCGCAAGATCCGTCAACCGGTGTTCGTCGCGGAAATCATGCTCGAGCACCTCTACAAACTCGGGCTGCGGCGACCGCAACACCGCGCTTTGCCGCGCGTGCCGCCGGTCTATCGAGACTTCTCGCTGCTGGTTCCCGAAGGGGTGACCTTTGAAGAGGTGCGCACGGCGGTCGGCCTTCATCCCGAACTGACGACGCTCGAGCCGGTCGAGATTTTCCGCGGCGAGCAGGTGCCGGCGGGGCACTACAGCCTGCTGCTGCGTGCGATCTGGCAGCGCACCGCCGAAAGCTTCACCGACGACGAGATCAACCAGCGAGCCGAACAGATCGTTCAGGACTTGCAGAAGAAACTGGGCGTCGAACTGCGCTCCACGTAGCGTCTTTTGGGGCCGTCGATCGTCTCCCCGGCCCGCAAACGCAATTTGGAGCCGCCTTTGAAGCCCGAGCACAAATCTGCGTTAGGATAGGGGCAGGCCGACCTGGAATATGGAACCCGAGATCACGACCACCGAGCTGACAACCGACAATTTCGATTCGCTGCTGGAATTGGAGAGCCGCATCCAAGGGATCGCGGACCGCTTCCGGGAGGCTCGCGACCTGCAGCAGGAGGCCGAACAAGATGTGGCCCGGCTGCAGCGCGTCGTTTCCGAGCAAGTGCAGGAAATCGAGCGCCTGCGGACTGAGGTCGCCGAGCTGAACGGCGAGCGCCGGCAGGTTCGTGAACGAATCGAAACCCTGCTGGGCAGAATCGATTCTTTGTAGGTTGGGCAGCGATTTCGTCGCGCGCCACGGTTCAGCCAGGGGCTGTTTCCAAAGGCCGGCCGGGCTGCAGACACCCCGAGGTACTGTCATGTCGTCAAACAAGGGAACGCAGGTACAGATTTTCGGGCAAGTCTACCACCTGCGTGGCAGCGAGGACCCCGATTACGCGCGCCGGGTGGCCCGCCTGGTGGACGACCGCATGAATGCCATCGCCGACCAGATGGCCACGGTCGACAGTTTTCGGGTTGCCGTGCTGGCAGCCCTCCATATTGCCGACGAATACCTGCGGCTCAAAGAGCAGCACGACGGCTACAAGGTCCGGGTGGAGGACAGAAGCCACCACCTGGTCGCGTTGCTCGACGAATTGGAAGCCCGCTGCGATGGCGCCTCGGCCGCGGCGGGGCGCTGACTCGTTCCGCAGGCGAACGCCGGCTGGGCCCGGGCCGCGAAGCGGATAACCCAATTCCCGGAACGGCCGGCTCCCGATCGGCGTCAGGCGCCGCGATGCGGGTGGCCGCCGGCGTTCACTGGTCTTCGACTGTCGAATCCCTCCGCCGATTCAGTCCCCCGGGACGGCTCTGAAAGCAGGAAGCATGCGCATTCTTTTCGTCGGCGACATTGTCGGCCGGCCGGGCCGCCGCATTCTCAGCGAGCGGCTCGACCGCATCGTCTCCGAGCGCGACATCGAACTGGTGATCGCCAACTGCGAGAACTCCGCGGCAGGCTTCGGAGTCACGCCCGACATCGCGGACAAGCTGCTGCAGTGCAACGTGCACGTGCTGACTTCGGGCAATCACATCTTCGACAAGCGGGCGATTCTCGACTACTTCCCGGCCCAGGCCCGCCTGTTGCGGCCGGCCAACTATCCCAACGCGCCCGGCACCGGGCTCTACATCGGCACCACCCCGGCCGGCGTGCGTTACGCGGTGATGAACCTGCAGGGGCGCACCTACCTGCCGGCGATCGACAGCCCGTTTCAGACCGTCGATGAAATGCTTGGCGCCCTCGATTCCGACATCCGGGTGCGCTTCGTCGATTTCCACGCCGAGGTCACCAGCGAGAAGATCGCCTTCGGCTGGTACCTCGACGGGCGCGTTTCGGCGGTAGTGGGAACGCATACGCACGTGCCGACCGCCGATGAACGCATCCTGCCCGGCGGCACGGCCTACATCACCGACGTGGGCATGACCGGGCCGCACGACTCGGTGATCGGCATGGACAAAGAAGGCTCGCTGCGGCGTTTTCTGACCGGGATGCCGGCGCGATTCGAGCCCGCGGTGGACGACGTCCGGCTCAATGCGGTGATCATCGAGGTCGATGAAACGACCGGGCGGGCGACCGCGATCGAGCGCTACGTCTGCCGGGAATCGTAGGGGCCGGCGCCCGGCCGCCCTGCAACAGCCCCGCTGCCCTGCAGGAGATTGCCAGCTGCGGGCGGCGGCAGCAGTCCCTCACCTGGTCACTCCGGCCTGCGCTCGTAGACCTCGTAGGTCGTGGCGTATTCGTTCTTTTCGTCGGCGGGCAATTCGATCCGCTCAATCCGCTCCCAGTTCTCCAGGTTTTCGGCGGGAAAACGCACGTCGCCGGCGACCGCGGCGTGAACGCGCGTCAGGTAGAGCCGCCGAGCGAGCGGCAGAGCTTCGCGAAACACCGCCTCTCCCCCAATCGCAAACACTTCTTGTTCACCTTCGCAGCGTCTCAGGGCTTCTTCCAGGCTGTGCACCACGACGGCCCCGGGCCGTTGGTAGGCCGCGTCGCGGCTCAGCACGATCGAGGTGCGATTGGGCAGCGGCTTGTCGATGGACTCGAAGGTCTTACGGCCCATGATCAGCGTGTGCCCGGTGGTCAGCGCTTTGAAACGCTTGAGGTCCGCCGACAGATGCCACGGCAGACTGTTGCCGCGACCGATCACGCCGTTGTCGGCTACGGCCACGATGCACGACAGCGTCATACCGCCACGGGCGCCTTGATGGCCGGATAGGGGTCGTAATTTTTGAGCTGAAAGTCTTCGAAGCGGAACTCGAAGAGATCCTTCACCGCCGGATTGATTTCCAACACGGGCAAGGATCTGGGCTCGCGCGTGAGTTGCAGCTCGGCCTGGTCGACGTGGTTGGAGTAGAGATGAACGTCGCCGAAAGTGTGGATGAACTCGCCGCGCGCCAGGCCGCAAACCTGGGCCACCATCATCGTCAGCAGGCTGTAGGAGGCGATGTTGAACGGCACGCCCAAGAACACGTCGGCGCTGCGTTGGTAGAGCTGGCACGAGAGCTTGCCGCCGGCCACGTAGAACTGGAACAGGGCGTGGCAGGGCGGCAGCGCCATCTCGTGAAGCTGCGCCACGTTCCAGGCGCTGACGATCAGGCGGCGCGAGTCGGGATTGGTGCGGATCTGTTCGATCACCTGCGAAAGCTGGTCGATCGTGCGGCCGTCGGGCGCCGGCCAGGAGCGCCACTGGTGGCCATAGATCGGCCCCAGCTCGCCTTGTTCGTCGGCCCACTCGTCCCAGATGCTGACGCCATGCTCGTTGAGGTATTGGACGTTGGTTTCGCCGCGGATGAACCACAGCAGCTCGTGGACGATGGAGCGCGTGTGCAGCTTCTTGGTGGTCAACAGTGGAAAGCCCGCCGCCAGATCGAAGCGCAGTTGGCGGCCGAAAACGCTGCGCGTACCGGTGCCGGTGCGATCGCCTTTGACGGCGCCGTGGTCGAGGATATCGCGCAGCAGGTTGAGGTAGGTTTGCATTTCGTGGGCGCTCGCGCTTGTCTACGCCGAGCCGCTCCAGCCCGCTCTCCGGGGCTATTGCTGCGGCTGTTTGTCTCCGCTTTTTTTCTTGAACAGCGAATCGAGCAGACCCGACACCCGCTCCTTCACCTGCTGCTTGGCGACCTGGGCGACATCGGGCCGTATTTTGGGCGCCTCCAGGGTGCCGCTGACCTTCACCGGGACCTGCGCGGTGGGCAACCCCGCGGCGTTGGGTTTGCCGCCCAGCGGGCCCGCCATGGCCCCGGTGAGGTTTGTCAGCAGGTCGAAATTCAGGGTGTGGTCGAAGGTCAGGAACCCTTCGCCCGAAAGCGACGAAGGGCCGCTCTCCAGCCGCATCTCGCTCATCAAAAGGCGCCGGTTGCCAATCTGCCAGTGGCTGGAGAAATGGACGAACTCGGTCTCTCCCGACGCCGGCGTCTCGCCGCTCAACACGTTCTTCACGCGCGACACCACCGAGTTGAAGATATCGAGCACCGCGATACGGCCGTTTTCCATCGTGATGGTGCCACGCCCCGACAGCGAATCCAGTAACTCATCTGCGTTGTGCCCCGCGAAGCTGATCTGCAGGTCGGGAATCTGCGCCGTTCCCAGCAGCTTGTCTTTCGCCCCGGTGAACGCGCTGAGCAACTGGTTGATGTCGACGCCCGCGATCGAGCCGTTGAGGTAGCCCTTCAACAACGATTTGGCCAGGTGGAACTCGACATTGCCTTTCCATTGGCCGCTGCCCAGCTGCAGCGAGGCGCCGGGCGAGGCCAGGTGGATGGCGGGGTCGCCCAAAACGTGCTGCGCGGTGAGCTCGAGCGGCGCGCGGCCCTCCAGCGGCAGACGGTTTTCGGCGTCGGGTCCGATTTGAAAGTCCACAAAACTCAGCTCGCCTTTGCCCTGCAGGGCCGCGAACAGGTCACCTTCGAGATGGGTGGTCAGCTCCACACGGCTGGCGCCCGGGTCGGCCATGAGCGTTCCGAAGTACTTCTTCGCAAGCTCTTTCGGGATTTCGGCCAGCGAAACCCCCAACTGCAGATCGCCCTTGGCGGGGACCGCGGCATCGGAGAAGGGCCCGACGTTGCCCTGGAACTCCAGCCGGCAATGCTCGCCGCCGAACAAACGTCCCTGCAGCGAGAAGCGGCAGCTCGTATCGGGCGCGAAATCGGTCAGCTTCAGGTCGATCCCGTCCACGGTGATCGGCTCGCCGCCGGCCCCCAGGTAGCGTACCGTGCCGTCTTCCAGGTAGAGACTCTTCACGGCCAACTCGGTTGGGCGGCTCTCGGCTGGGGCTTCGCTTCCCGCGGCCGGGGACGGGGGCAACAGCGCGCTGAGGTTGCTCTTGCCGTCGGCGTTGGTTTCCAGGTTGAGCTGAGCGCGGCGCAGCACGATGCTCTCCACCTGGATGCGGCCGGAAAACAGCGGCAACAGCGAGACCTCGGCCGAGACCTCCTCGGCCTCGATCATCTTTCCCTCGGAGAAACCTTGCGGGTTGCCGATCGAGAAGCCGTGCAGCGTGATGGCGGGCGTGAACTGGAACCAGCGCAGCAGATCGAAGTCGCCGCTTTGAATCGAAACCGGCGTCTTCAGCCGCGATTCCAGCGCCGCAAGCACCGCGTCGCGGCCCGACCCCGAGACCATCGCCCGGATGGCCAGTCCGGAGAGGAGCATCAGCGCCGCGAAGCCAACGACGACGCCCAACAACACCTTGGCGAGGCGGTTCATGGCCTCATCTTAACTGGGAAGAGGTGCGGTCGGCGACCGGCGACGGCTGGGTTTTCGGACGGCTGGCGCAGACCGCCCGGCCCTAGTGGGGGTGATCCCGCGGCAGCGACAGGGCGCAACGGCGCGGCAACAGCCGCCGCGCAACCCGCCGCCAACCCGCCGGGCGGGCGAGTGCCGATCGGGAATAGTTGGCAGGTGGTTCATTTTGAAGAAACTTTGGGTGATGGGACCATTCGGTCGTGGGACCGCACAGACAGGATTGTCTGTGCCACCGGATCGGCTTACTGCGACGGACCAGGCCGATATGAGGCCAAGCCGACCGCCGCTATTGGCTAGAGCCCCAGCTCGGTCCGGATCGCCAGAGCCAGCTCGTCCAGCCTTTCGGCCTCGCAGGTCACGATCGCGCTCGACTCGATCAACTCTTTCACGTCGTCCTGGATTCCGTTGTCGAGCACCACCGTCAAGCCAATGCCGTCTTCGCGGGCTCGCAGCCGCTCGTAGACGAAGCAAAGCTTTTCGGCGCGGCCCAGGTCGTCGTTGAGAGCCAGCCCGTGCAAGTAACGGTCGGCGCCAGCGGGCCGGTAAGCGTAGTCGAAGCTGAATTGCAGCCGCGGGCTGCCGTAATTGACCCGGGCGTCCCGGCGCAGGCGGTCGCCGTTGGCAAACAACTGATAGGTTTGGAACACGCTCTCCATCCGGCCCCGCAGCGCGCGGCGGCTGCCCGGCGGCGGTTCCCTGCCTTCCGGCCCCCGACCCGCCGGGGCGGGCGTCGCCACGTAGCTCGAAAACAGCCGCTCGATCTCGGCAATGGCGTCGGCGCCCCGGAAGGCCGCGGCCCCGGAAACCTGCAAGGTGTTCGCCAGGTTTTTCTTCAGCTCGGCGACGTAGGTCGAGAAGCCTTCGCCCTGCAGGCGGCGCTCCTCGAACTCGTTGCGCAACGCGTGCAGATAGTCCAGATCGACCAGCGGGTGGCAGCGCAGGCGGCGAAACTCTCCGGCGAAGCGTGCATCGAGCAGCCGTCCGGCGTTGTCGTAAAGCAGCACGCCGATATTGAACGCCTCGCCGGCGACCACGTTGGGCACGTAGCGCAGCAGCTCAAATCGGTATTCGATGCTCGATCCCTCGATTGCCGGCATGGTTCGCCTCCGCTGATCCGTGATCGGTTATCCGCTATCCGCTGATCCGTGATCCGTTATCCGGTCTCCGCACGTCTCCGTTCGCCCGGCCTTAGAGCCCCACGGCGGTGGCCGCCGTCGACCAGTTGGGAAACGGATCGCGGCCGGCCTTTTTGGCCTCTCGCACCAGATCGGGAACGCGGCCGCGGCGCCGGTAGAGCTGCTCGAGCAGGGCCTCCAGGCCGTCCCAATCGCCGCCGTGCCATTCCGGGGGCACCTTCTTGTACACATCGTCGAGCACGTCGCTCGAGCAATGGCGGATGCGGTCGAGCCAGGGCTCAAACGCGGCAAAGCCGTGGACGCGTTCGTAAACCTCGCGGCGGCTGTAGAGTCCGCGCTCGGGGGAATCGGAAAACGACCAGTTCTGGGCCTCGAAGGCGAAGCCATGGTCGATCATGGCCGCAACGTAGACCAGCGAGCGCGGGGAAACCGCCGGGCGGGCGCCCACCGCCGGCAGCCAGCGGCCCGCGCGGTCACGGAAAAACACCGCCTGCCGGCCATTGGCGTTGCTGACCCATTTATCGAAGGCCAGCATGCCACAGAAACAATCGGCATTGAGAACGGTCCGCAACAGGGAAAGGGGCAGGTAGTCGTAGACGGCCTGGCGCAGGGGGTCGACCGGGTAGCGCGAGCCGAAATGCAGCCCCGGCTCGCAGCGCCGCTGCGCTCGGCCCACCTCCATCACCAGCTCGGGAACCGCGTCGAGCAGCTCGGAGCCGCACCTCGACAATCTCCCAGCGCGGCACCGGCAACTGCAGGTAGTCGAGCAGCACATAGCAGATCAGCTCGTTGACCAGCACGCGCGGATGCTGCGGATTGTTGCGGAACTTGACGACGTAGTAGCCGTCGCCGGCCAGCATCAGGTGCGAGTTGGCGCCCCCGCGCATGCGCTGAATGTGCTGGCGTGCAAGGACCGGCATGGGCGTCGAGTGAACCGCTCCGACCCCGAGCGCAAACCCAACTCGGGGCCGTGGTTGGCGAAAACGCGCGGCGTTTTGCCGCCATTATAGAGAATTTCGGGAAAGGGGCGGCGAGCCCCAGGGCGGCGCGTTTCACGCCGGCGGCGGGCTCAGCGCGCCGATCCCAACGCCGGGTCGTTGCGATGGTTGACCTTGTTCGAATGGACGCGCGGCGAGCCGGCGTGCACGATGACGATCCCCGACTCGGTGACGCAGTGGCCGGCGCGCTCGTCGGCTACCGGGTCGAAGCCGATCTCGGTATGCTCCTCGATGTCGAGGTCGCCGTCGATAATGGCGCGGCGGATGCGGCTGTGGCGGCCGATGTTGACGTGCGGGAACAGGATCGAAAACTCGACTTCCGAGTAGCTGTTGACGCGCACGCCCGGCGAGAGAATGCTGTTGACCACGCGTCCGCCCGAAACGATGCACCCGGCGCAGACCATCGAGTTAACGCCCACGCCCATGCGGCGGCCCTCCTCGGCGAACACGAATTTTGCCGGAGGATAGGGCCACTGCGCACTGCGGATCGGCCAGCGTTCGTCGTAAAGGTTGAAGATGGGCGTGATCGAGACCAGGTCCATGTTGGCTTCGTAGAAGGCGTCCAGGGTCCCGATGTCGCGCCAATAGCGGACGTCGGTGCGGTTTTCGTCGAGGAAGTCGTAGGCGTACACCTTGCGGCCTTCGGCGATCATCTGCGGCAGCACGTCCTTGCCGAAGTCGTGGGAAGAACCCTCGCGCGCATTGTCGGCCTCGAGCGCTTCCAGCAGCACCCGCGTATCGAACAGGTAGATGCCCATCGAGGCGCTGCACATTTCCGCATTGAAGCGCGAGCGGCACGGCTCGCCGTGCTTGGGCTTTTCCTCGAAGCCGCGGATGCGGAAGTCCGTATCGATGTCGACGATGCCGAAGTGGCGCGCTTCGGAAGGGGCGATCTGGGTGGTGGCGACGGTGACGTCGGCGCCGTGCTGGGTGTGCCAGTCCAGCAGGCGCTGGTAGTTCATCTTGTAGACGTGATCGGCCGACAGGATCAGCGTGTAGGGAAGCCCTTCCACCGCGACGCTTTGGGAATTCTGGTAGACGGCGTTGGCCGTCCCCAGATACCAGTCTTCGCTGACGCGCTTGGTCGGCGGCAGGATCTCGATGAACTCTCCCAGCTCGGGCGAGACGATGTTCCAGGTGCGGCGGATATGGCGATTGAGCATGATCGCCTTGTATTGGGTCAGGATGTAGATCTTGCGCAGCCCGGAGTTGATGCAGTTGGAAAGCGTGATATCGATGATGCGATAGATCCCGCCGAACGGGACCGCCGGCTTGGCGACCTCCTTGGTCAGCGGAAAAAGGCGCTCCCCCACGCCGCCCGCCAGCGTTACCACTAGAACTTCGGTCATGAAAACCGCTACCTCTTGTCTGTAGACCCGACCGGAGCGGCAGCGTTATCGCCATTCGCCGCCCGATCCACGCCCGCCGCGGTCGATGGGGGCGGCTTACGCCTTGCCCGATGGTTTTCCGGCGCCGCTCGCCGCCGGCCTGCCGCGGCCTTCGACGCCGCCGGGCTCATTCGCTTCCCGCCGGGATCTGGTGTAGAATGCGAAGAAGCTCCGGGAAGGCAACTTCCACCCTCTTTTTCTTCGGTATTCCAGGAATCCGTCCACGGTTGGGAGGTGAAATGCTTGGCTGAAGTACGTGTCAACGATAGTGAATCGCTCGATGCCGCGTTGCGGCGCTTCAAACGCAAAGTCCAACAGGAAGACATCATCAAGGAAGTGAAGCGCCACTCCTATTACCTGAAACCTGGCGAAAAGAAGCGCATGAAGCAGGCGCTGGCCAGGAAACGCAATCGCAAGAAGATGCGGCGCGATTCCGATAGCTAAGCATTCCACGCTGTAAACCGGCGACAGACGCGAACGAACCTAACGGCCCCCGGGCGCTGCTCGGGGGCCTGTTTGTTGAAGGCGCACCGACCTCTTGTATTGTGGCACAGTGAGTTTTCTCGGAGCGCGCAAAGATCGGGCCGCGCCGCGGAAAGGCGCGCTCCAAACACCCTGACGGGTTCGCACATGAGGGCGAATCGCAACACAACCTACTTCGTACAGAACTTCGGTTGCCGGGCGACGCAGGCCGACGGCGCCGCGCTGTCAACTGACTTGGCGCGCCGTGGTCTCGACGCGGCCGCCGATTCGTCCCATGCCGATGTCGTGATTCTCAACACCTGCACGGTCACCGCCGAAGCCGACCACGACGCGCGCCAGACCATCCGGCGCATTCATCGCCAAAACCCGCAGGCCGAAATCCTGGTGACGGGCTGCTACGCCCAGCGCAGCCCGGAACAGTTGGCACGGCTGCCCGGCGTGAAGTGGGTCGTTGGCAATTCGCACAAGACACTCATCGGCGACGTGCTCGCTCCGCAAGCGGCGGACGGCGGGGAGCGGGCCGCCACCAACAACCTCGTCCAGATCCAGGGGCAGATCGAGGGCCAGACCCGCGGATTGCCGCAACCCGCCGCGCTGGCTTATCACGGGGAAATCGCGGCCGGCGGCACGCTGGTCGGCCCGTTTTCGGCCGGGGCCAGCCTTTTCGTGGACCCCGTGGTGGAGGCCGGGCTCGACCGCACCCGCCCCAACCTGAAGATTCAAGACGGCTGCTCCAACCGTTGCACCTTCTGCATCATCCCGGCGGTGCGCGGATCCAGCCGCAGCGCGCCCGCGGAGCGTGTCGTCGCGCAGCTTGGCGACCTGGCCCGCCGATACCCCGAAGTCGTCATCACCGGAATCAACCTGGGCCGCTGGGGCCGCGATCTTCCCGGCCGGCCGCGGCTGGCCAGTCTGCTGCTGCGGGCGCTGGCCGAGACCTCGATTCGCCGCCTGCGGCTCAGCTCGGTCGAGCCGATGGATTGGACCAACGATCTGCTGGACCTGATGGCGGCCAGCGACCGCATCGCCCAGCATATCCACATTCCGCTGCAATCCGGTTCCGATGCCGTGCTGCGCGCCATGCGCCGCCGCTACCGGGCGCGCCACTACGCCGGCCGGCTCGAACGGGCGCGTGCCGCGATGCCCTGGGCCGCGATCGGCGCTGACGTGATGGTCGGTTTCCCGGGCGAAACCGACGATGACTTCGAGGCGACGCGTTCGTTCATCGAACGCCTGCCGTTTACCTACCTGCATGTGTTTAGCTACTCGCAGCGCGAGGGCACGTCGGCTGCGGAGATGAGCGGCCAGGTCCCCAAGGTGGTCCAAAAGCAACGCAATCGCGTGCTGCGCGAGCTGATCGGGGAAAAGAACCTGCGGTTCCGCCGCTCTCTGCTCGGCCGGCGATTTTCCGCGGTGACGCTGGACCGCCGCGAGGGAGCCCGCACCGTGGCTCTCACCGGCAACTACATTCACGTCGACATCGATGGCCCGCCGATCAGCCCCGGGGAACTCGTCCGCGTCGAACTGCTCGATGCCGAAGCATCACAGACGTTAGCGCGGGTAGCCTGAGCCAGCGGCGGCTTCGAGCCTCTCCGTAGCGCAGGGCTCGCAGAGACCTGCGGCCGTTTCGAAAGCACCGGCAGCCGCGGGCCCCCCCAAAAAACATCTCGTCGAAGGTCGACCTTAGGTAGGACAGGCGCTCCCGCCTGTCGGCCGCCGAACCGGCGGCGTTCTGACCTGCCTTCCGTTCCGGCCGGAAACCGGCCCTGGCAGGACCAACGACAGGGTGCGCCCAGCGGCAAGTCGGGCCTGGCTCACGGCCGCAGGTCTCTGCGAGCCCTGCGCTACGGGCGATGCGCCAAGGGGCATCCCCCCAACAGACGGCGGCCAGCCATCCTTCACGCCGGGTTTATGATGAGACCATGGGGGTCAGACACCGTTCGCCGCGCGTTCATCCCCGGGGATTGCTGCTCCAACTCTACGATCACCTCCGGGGGCACGACCAGTTGCTAATCCAGGCCGGCGAGGAACTGCCGCTGGTGGTCGCCAGCTATCCCAAGGGACGGGGCTGGTTTGCGACTGCATTGCAGTCGGCGTTGTGCTCGATCTTCCGATCGCTGCCCGCCGAGCAGCGCGAGGCCTACCGCGATGTTCTTGATCGCGTGCCGTCGCTGGTGGTGGCCGAGCTGCGCCGCTCCAATGCCTGCGGCTGCCTGGGCCACCATCATCCGCTGGGTACCGAAAGCCGCCTGGCGCGCCGCCTTGCCAGCGATACGGGCTTGCGCGTCGGCGAGATCGACCTTGCCGTGCAATCGATCCGCGCCTGGCAGCCCTTGCCGCTGGCCGCGCTGGCCGCCGCCGTTGCCGCCTCGGAGCATTCGCCGCGCGGTGAGACCAGTGCCGAGCTCGAATACCGCCGCTTCCATACCGCCTTGCTCGCGGTCTTCCTCCACGAGCTCGAACATCTTGCCTTTCCCGAGCGGCCCGAACAAGCCGTGCGGCGCCGTAGCGACACGTTTTACGGGTCGGCGATGCGGAACTACGTCCTCGAGGAATACGGCGTCGCCTTTGGCATCTAAACGAGTGGCATCCAGGCGGGTGGCTCGGTTTGATGGGAAGTAGCCTGCCCTGGTTCGCACCGGGCAATCGGTTCTCACAGAATCACGCGGGAATCTCCCACCCGGCGCGTGATCTTCTCGCGATCCAGATACTCCAGCAGAGGGATGGCGTACTTGCGGCTGATGCCGGCCAGGTCCTTGAACTCGGGGACGTTGAGTCGATCCGACTGCTGCTTGTGGCGGGCTAGGGCTTGTTTCAACCCGGCGATCGATTCGGCGTGGAACACCAGGTCGTCGCTGACCCGCACCAGAATGCCCTCGCGCAGCAACACTTGCAGAAGCTTTCCCGCGCGCCGGGGATCGATCGTCAGCTTCGGCAGAAAATCGCGCAACCCGGGAACCTGCAAGCCGGCCTGCTGAAACGCCGCAACCATCTTGTCGCGGGCTTCCTTTTCGTCTTCCCGCAACACAATACGGTGCGCGGCCAGGCGCACCAGTTCGCTTTCCAGGGCGATCTTGCGCTCCTGGGCCAGGCGCGCCAGCAGCGCCTCGACGAAAAAGACGGGCGCCTTGGGGAAGACGCTGCTGCGCATGGCTTCCTTGGGCGCGCCATGGGACAGCGGGTTCTGGCGGTGAAAGAGCGTCAGGAACTCGATTGCCGCGGCGGCGGACTCGCCCAGCGTAGCGGCGTGCGCCAGCCACAGCGGCTCGCCGGCGATGCGCACGGCGGAGCCCTTGCGCTCGAGAGCCGCGAGCGCCGTTTGCAGGGTTTCCGTGGACCACGCGGTTCGCGTGATGACCTCCTCGCCGCCCACGCCGAATGGCGATTCCCGCAGCAGCACGTCGAGGCTGCGTTCCGGATCGCCTGCCGCGAAAACCTGCAGCGCTCCGATGCGTGATTTGAGCGCGCGGCGCAGGGGCGGCAGCGAGTCCAGCACCCTTCCACCGCCGATGGTGATCAGCGGCGAGAACTGCCGCGCGATGAAGCGGTCCCCCGGCAGCAAGAGCAGCGCTTTTTCCGTTTCGATGCGCGCAAAGGTCTGCTCGCCGGGCTTGAGCCGCGGGCGCTGATCGTGAAAGCGAACCTTGGCCACGGTCTCTGCCGTACCGCAGTGGAAGTGCAGCGGCGCGCCATGCTTGAGCGGCTTGGCGGAAGGTAGCAGGGTCAACAGGCAATCGATGGCGCGCGTCGGCTGGAAGCGGCCCGGCGCCGCCAGCGCCATGCCGCGTTCGAGTTCCTCGACATCGACGCCGGCGAGATTCGCCGCCGTCCTCTGGCCGGCGATGGCGCGCGGACTGGCCTGGCCGTGGACCTGGATTCCCCGAACCCGCGCGCGGCGGCCCGAGGGATGGATCTCGACTTCCGACTCCACCTCGAGCGAGCCCGAAACCAGCGTACCCGTCACCACCGTGCCGAAGCCCCTCATCGCAAAGGCGCGGTCGATCGGCAGCCGGAAGTGCCCAGCCCCGTTTTTGGGCGCGATGGTTGCGGCCTTCTCCCGCAAAACAGCCCGGAGCTGATCGAGGCCCTGGCCCGTCTTGGCGCTCACCGCGATCAGCGGCGCGCCTGCCAGAAACGACCCGGCGAGGTAGTCTTCGACCTCCATCCGGACCAGGTCGAGCAACTCCGCTTCGACCAGGTCGGCTTTGGTCAGCACAACAAGCCCCTGGCGGATGTCGAGCAGCCGGCAGATATCGAAGTGCTCGCGCGTCTGCGGCATGATCGACTCGTCGGCGGCGATCACCAACAGCAGCAGGTCGATACCGCCCGCGCCGGCCAGCATGTTCTTGACGAACCGCTCGTGGCCGGGTACGTCGATGAAACCCAGCCGCAGGCCCGAACCCAGATCGAGGTGGGCGAACCCGAGATCAATCGTGATGCCGCGCCGCTTTTCCTCTTCCCAGCGGTCGGCGTCGATGCCGGTCAGCGCCTTTACCAGCGCGGTTTTGCCGTGATCGATGTGACCCGCGGTGCCAACGATGATGTGTTTTCCCGGCAAAAGTGATTCCGCCCGCTGCTTCGTCACGGAAGCATCTCATGTTAGCCCATGGGTTGTTCGGAGGCCGAGGGTGCGAGAAAAGAGGCGTCGAGACGCGAAACAGAGCCGCAGGCGTAAGCCGGCGGGCCGAAGCGGGTCGAAACTGGAGACGAAGCGGCGGAAAGGAAGCGCAAAAAGGAGGGCCGGGAAACAAGTTGCGTGGCTCCGAAGACGAAATCACTTCCTGCCTTTACGGGGCGTCGACCGGCAGAACCCGGGCGGGCCCAACGTGCCTTGTCCCCCGGGGTTTGTGCCGCTTCGGCCCGCCGCCTTACGCCTGCGGCTCTGTTTCGCGAATCGTTGTTTTTTGCCGCCGCGCCCGCTTCACGGCCGCTTCGACTCAGCCCGTGCGGCGGATGCGCGCTCCCACCGCCGCCAGCTTTTCTTCGACCTTTTCGTACCCGCGGTCGATGTGGTAAACGCGGTCGATGACGGTCTCGCCGTCGGCCGCCAGTGCTGCGATGACCAGGCCGGCGCTGGCGCGCAGATCCGAGGCCATCACCGTCGCCCCGGTTAACCGCGTGTGGCCGCGCACGTCGGCGCGATTGCCGTCGATGTGGATATCCGCCCCCATGCGCATCAACTCCGAGGCGTGCATGAAACGGTTTTCGAAGATGGTTTCGACGACGTGCGCCTCGCCCTGGGCCTGCGTCATCAGGGCCATCCATTGCGCCTGCATGTCGGTCGGAAAGCCGGGGTATTCCTGGGTGGTCAC
The DNA here is from genome assembly GCA_963824095.1 of Terriglobia bacterium. Taxonomy (GTDB): domain Bacteria; phylum Acidobacteriota; class Terriglobia; order Bryobacterales; family UBA6623; genus JBBDWJ01. Next base: position 2,293,128 of record CAWGNS010000008.1, read on the forward strand.
GTCCACCGAGCGCAGCGGTTGGCCGCCGGTCACCCGGATGGCGTGCGGTTCGGGAACGTCGATCTGGGCGCCGGCCTGAGCCAGCTTCTCGAGCAGGGCGCCGAGGTGGCGGCAGTCCACGCCGGTCAAGGCCACCTCGCCGCCGGCCACAGCCGCGGCCATCAGGTAGGTGCCGGCCTCGATGCGGTCGGGAATGATGGCGTGCTGCGTACCATGCAGCTTGGAGGTGCCCTGAATACGGATGGTCGAGCTTCCCGCCCCCTCAATGGTGGCCCCCATCTTGTTGAGCAATTCGGCCAGATCGCTGACCTCGGGCTCGCGGGCGGCGTTTTCGAGGACGGTCTCGCCCTCGGCCAATACCGCCGCCATCATCAGGTCCTCGGTCCCGGTGACGCTGATTCGTGCGAACTGAAACTCGCAACCTTTGAGACCTTGGGGGGCGCGCGCCTCGATGTAGCCGTGGTCCTGGTGGATCGACGCGCCTAGCTTTTCGAGGCCCGCCAGGTGCAGATTGATCGGGCGGGCGCCGATGGCGCAGCCGCCGGGCAGCGAGACCCGCCCGCGGCCGCAGCGGGCCACCAGCGGCCCCAGCACCAGGCTCGAGGCCCGCATCGTCTTGACCAACTCGTAGGGCGCCTCGGGTGCGGTGATGGAGGCCGCCCGAATGCGATAGGAATGGTCCTCGCGTGCCACTTCGGCGCCGATCGACTCCAGCAGCCGCGCCATGGTGCGAATATCGCGCACGCCCGGGATGCGCTCCAGCACGACTTCCTCGGCGGTCAGCAGCGTGGCGGCCAGCGCGGGAAGCGCGGCATTCTTGGCGCCGCCGATAGCGATCGTGCCGGCAAGCTTCCGGCCTCCCTGGATGACAAACTTGTCCATCAGTTTGCCTCGACCCCGCGCACAAAGACCCGCTGAATCTGGAACGAATCGTCCATGACGATGAGGTCGGCGTCGGCGCCGGGAGTCAGACTGCCCTTGCGGCCTTCGAGCCCCATCAACTGCGCGGTGTTGAGGGTGGCCATGCGGATGGCTTCGGCCAGCGGCACACCGACCAGCTTGTGCATGTTGCGGACGGCGCGGTCGAGCGTCAGCACGCTGCCGGCCAGCGCACCTTCGTAGCGGCACACGCCGCCGGCGACATCGACGTGCAGCCCGCCAACCTGGTAGTTGCCGTCCGGCATGCCCACGGCCGAGATGCCATCCGAGATCAACACGATGCCGTCGCGGCCCTTGCACTTGTAGAGCAGCTCCATTGCTTTGACGTCGACGTGAACACCGTCGGCGATCAGCTCCGCCATGACGCGCGCGTCGGTGAGAACCGCGCCGATCACCCCCGGGTCGCGATGCCCGAACGGCCGCATGGCATTGAACATGTGCGTGGCCTGCCGCGCGCCCATCTCCACCGCCTTCTCGGCTTCGGCGAAGGTCGAGTCGGTGTGGCCGATCGAGGGGTGAACGCCACTGTCGAGCATCTCGCGCATCACCTCCGGCGCCCCCGCCAACTCCGGCGCAATGGTCATGATGCGCAGCCGCCCGCCGGCCGCTTTCGCGAACGCCTGGTAGGCCTCGAGCGTGGGTTCGACGATATAGGGCGGCGGATGCACCCCGCGCCGCTTGACGCTGATGTAGGGGCCTTCCATATGGATGCCGAGCGGCTGCGACGCCCCGGTCGCTTTCCCCTCCACCTGATCGATGTAGCCCGCCAGGAACTCGACCGCGCGCCGGATGCTTTCGGTCGGCGCGGTGACCGTCGTCGGGTAGTAAGAGGTGGTGCCGAATTTCGCCAGCACCTTGCAGACCGTGTCGAGCGCCTCGCGATCGGGCTGCATCACGTCGCGGCCCCCGGCGCCGTGGTTATGCGTGTCGATGAACCCGGGCGCGACGAACCCGCTCTCCACGCGAATCTCGCGCGCTCCCGAAGGCACACGGACCTGTTCGCGCTTACCGACCGCCGTGATGCGTTCGTCTTCGAACAGAACCACGCCGTCGGAAATGGGGTCGGGGGTGTAGATGGCTTTTGCGATCAGAGCTGTTTGAGACATAACTGCTGCTTGAAACCCATGCTGCTGGTATCACTGCGGCTGGGTACCGCACCTTGCGCCAACAGAGCCGCACGCGCAAGCAAGCGGTGGCTTGGCCAACCTCAACCGGCCGGCGGACGCGAGTGTTTCCCGGCCCTCTCTAGCGGCTGGAACCCGATTGGCCGTCCAGTTTGGGATTTGGTGGAACGCGGTGGCGTTGTCCAGCCGCTCCGAGCGCCCTCCAGAGGTTGTCCCCGGCCGCTTTCAGGGACTCTTGCGCCTCGACCCGGCCGATGCGAAGCTTCACCATCAGGACTGCCAGGCGCACGTCTTTTCCGGAGGCCGCAATCGCGCGCGCGGCGTCCTCGCTGGAGCAGCCGGTGACTTCCACCAGGATGCGCCGGGCGCGGTCGACCAGCTTCTCGTTCTTGAGCTGCAGGTTGACCATCAGGTTGCCCAGCACGTAGCCCATTTTCACCATCAGCCCGGTCGAGAGCATGTTCAGGACCAGCTTTTGGGCGGTGCCGCTCTTGAGCCGCGTGGACCCGGTGATCACCTCGGGCCCGACCACCGGCGTGATGGCGATATCGACGTGGCGGGCAAGCTCGGAATCGGGATTGGTGGTCAGCCCCACGGTGAGCGCGCCCAGGGCCTTGGCGTAGTCCACCGCGCCGAGCACGTAGGGAGTGCGCCCGCTGGCGGTGATGCCGACGACCGCGTCGTCCGGGGTAATCCCGCGCCGTTCCAGGTCCGCCGCGCCGGCTTCGGGTTGATCTTCGCTGGCCTCGGTGGCGCGCACCACGGCGCCGTCGCCCCCGGCGATCACGCCCTGCACGCGGTCGGGTGGCACGCCGAACGTCGGCGGGCACTCGGCAGCGTCGAGCACGCCCAGCCGGCCGCTGGTGCCGGCGCCCACATAAAACAGCCGGCCGCCGCGCTGGTAGCGCTCGACAATCGCGTCGAGAGCGGCGGCGATGCTGGGAATCTCGTGTTCCACCGCGACGGCGACCTTGCGGTCCTCGCGGTTGATGATTTCGAGCAAGTCGGCGGTGGGAACCGAATCGATGCAATCCGATTCGGGGTTGCGCTGTTCGGTGAGAAGGTGGTCGAGCACCTGCATTCCGAAGTATATCAAGGGCACTGGGACATTTTTCGCGGGAGTCGGTCCCCAAGCCGCCAATCCCTCGTGGCGTGGGCCTTCTGGCCGACCGCGCCAGCGGTCCCGTAGCGCAGGGCTCGAAGAAACCTGCGGCCTTACGGACGAGGTCGGGTTTGCTGGAAGGAGCTGGGGTTGGAAGGCACCATGGGTTGGAAGATGCGAAGGGTTGCGAGGCGGTAGGGGTCGGCAAAAGGCCGCAGGTCTGAAAAGCGCCAGCCCTGCGCTACGGGCGCCGGTGGGACCATTCCACTCCACGGGCCGCCCCGACGCGACGGCGTCAGGCAGTCCAGCCGGTGGTTGTTACCATGACAGTCAGTTATGGAGCACCCACATACCAACGCCCTCATCCACGAAGCCAGCCCCTACCTGCTGCAGCACGCTCACAACCCGGTCGACTGGTATCCGTGGGGGGAGGAAGCGCTCGGCAAGGCGCGCGCCGAGGGCAAGCTGATCTTTCTGAGCATCGGCTACGCCGCCTGCCACTGGTGCCACGTCATGGAGCACGAGAGCTTCGAATCCGAGGACGTCGCCGAGGCGCTCAACCGCGATTTTGTGTCGATCAAGGTCGACCGCGAGGAGCGCCCCGACCTCGACGAAATTTACATGACCGCGACGATGCTCTATTCCGGCGGCCACGGCGGCTGGCCGATGAGCGTGTTCCTGACGCCCGAGCTGCAGCCCGTCTACGCGGGCACCTATTTCCCCAAGGAAAACGCCTACGGCCGGCCGGGCTTCAAGACCCTGCTGGCGTTCCTCGCGCGCGCCTGGCAGGACACGCGCGAAACCCTGCTCAGCGACAGCCGCAAGGTCGTCGACGCGGTGCGGCAGATTCACGGCGCCAGTGAGGCGAGTGAGGGCGAAGCGGGCGGGGGGGAAGCCGCTGAGCTGGCATCGCGCGAGGCCGTCAGCGAAGCTGCCGAGCACGTCTGGCGGGGTTTCGACCGCGAACAGGGCGGGGTTTCCAGCGGATCGAACAAGTTTCCGCCCAGCCTGTCGATGGACCTGCTGCTGCGCGAGTACCTGCACGGGGGCTACGAGCCCTACCGTACCGCCGTCGAGCTAACGCTCGAACGCATGGGCAATGGCGGCATCTACGATCATCTGGGTGGCGGGTTGTGCCGTTACTCGACCGACCCCAAGTGGCTGGTGCCGCACTTCGAAAAAATGCTCTACGACCAGGGTCTGGTGGCGTCGATTTACCTCGACGCCTGGCAAGCCACCGAACGCGCCGAGCTAAAGCAGCTCTGCGCCGCCCGGGCCCGCGGCATTTGCGACTACGTTCTGCGCGACCTACGCAGCCCCGACGGAGCGTTCTATTCCAGTGAGGACGCCGATAGCGAAGGCCTCGAAGGCAAGTTCTACATCTGGAGACTCGACGAGGTCATCGCGATTCTCGGCGAAGATGCCGGGCGGCTATTCGCCTCGCACTACGACGTCAGCGAATACGGCAACTGGGGCCACCCGGGCGACGATCATGTTCCTCACGGGCCGAAGAACATCCTGCACGTCGACCGTCCGGTCGAGCTCATTGCCAAGCTCAACAACCTCGACCCAGATGCCGTCGCAAGAATGATCGGTGAATCCCGGCGCAAGCTTTATGAGGCGAGGGAGCAGCGCGTCCGCCCCGGGCTCGACGACAAGATTCTGTGCGGCTGGAACGGGCTGATGATCACCGCGCTGGCGAAGGCGGCCGTCGTGCTCGACGAAGCCCGCTACGGCGAGGCGGCGGCCCGGGCGGCGGAGTTCATCCTGCGGGAGATGCGCCAGGAAGGCCGCCTGCTCGCCAGCTACGGCAAGGGCCGGGCTCGGTTGAAGGCCTACAGCACGGATTACGCGTTCTTCCTGGAGGGATTGCTGGCGCTATTCGAGTCGAGCGGCGACCCGCGTTGGCTCACCGCCGCTTGCGAGCTCACCGACACGATGATCGAGCACTATTGGGATGAGGCTGGTGGTGGTGGCTTCTTTTTCACCGCCGGGGACCACGAAGAGCTCCTGGTGCGCAGCAAGACCGCCAACGACGGGGCGATTCCCTCGGGCAACTCCGTGATGCTGATGAATCTGCAAAAGCTGGCGATCCTGCTCGACCGCCAGGACCTGCGCCAGAAGGCCGAGGCGATCCTCCGTATTTTCGGGGGCTCGGTGACGCGCACTCCTTTCCAGCACGAACGCTTGCTGTGCGGCATCGAAGCCTGGCACCAGGGGTTTGAGGAGATCGTGATCGTCGGCGACGCCGCGGACGCGGCAACCCAGGCGCTGCTGCGCGCTGTCTACGAGATCTACCTGCCCAACAAGGTCGTGGCGCGGCTCGATCCAACCGCCGAAGGGACGCGACCGACGCTGCCGCTGCTGGCCGGCAAGGCCGCTATCGACGGCAAACCGACCGCCTACGTGTGCCGGAATTTCGCGTGCCAGAAGCCGACAACCGACCCCGCCGAGTTGGCCGCTCAACTGCGGACGGCCGTCAAAACCGGCGCGGTTGCTGGCTAGCTCAGGATTTCGAAGAGCGGTTCTTTCTTGCGGGCCGGCTCGATGGGACCCGGCGGCGGCAGGTCGGGCTTCTTCGCCGTCACCAGCAGCAGTCCAGCCTCCTGAAAGGCCAGCTTCTCTTCGCGCGATCGCCAGTGGACGTCCGGCTGGTAGTCGACCGGGACCGGCGTGTCGTCGACGATGCGCTCGGTGGCCACCTGCTGGAAGCCGAACGCGCTGAGCAACTCCGCCCACTCCGCCTCGCCCAGCAGCTGAAACGGAAAACCGACGTGCTGCTGCCAGTGATGCACGTGGGGATTTTCGCGGTAATAGCTCATCAACAGGAAGACGCGCCCCCCGTAGGCGGCGACGCGGAATAGTTCCCGCACCGCCCGTTCGGGGGAAAACCAGTAGTAGGCCGACTCGACGCTGAGCACGCGCGTGAAATAGTCTTCGGCCCAGGGAATCTCTTCGGCGGCGCCGACGACGAACATCAGGTTGCCCGCGTCGGCCGACTTGCCGCGCGCCAGGTGGATCATTTCCTCGGAAACGTCGATTCCCACCACCGCGCCTTCGGTGCAGATTCCGGCCAACCGGCGCGACAGCCAGCCCTCCCCGCAGCCGACCTCCAGGACGCTATCGCTCGCGGTGAGCGCCATCCGGGCCAAGACCTTTTCCGCGGCCGCGCGGTGTTGCTGCTCCATCTCGGCCACGTCGCCCGAGCCGGCCCAGCGGTTGAACATCTCGCGGACCTTCGCTTCGTGGTCGAGGCGTTTCTGTTCGTGAGGGGGATACATGGCAGCAATACCCCTAGCGCAGGGCTGGCGTTTTTGCAGACCTGCGGGATTCACCGAACGTCGTTCGTAGGGTCGAACCCAGGGCCGGCGGAAAAGCCGCAGGTCTGGAAAAGGCATCCAGCCCTGCGCTACGGGGCCATCCGACGCGGGGCGATCTGGCACGGGGCGATCTGGCACGGCGTCATCCGGCGCCCCAGCCCGTCAGTCGCCTTCGATGGCCACCAGGCGGCCTTCGAGCACGGCCTGGGCGTCCTCGGAGGTGAATTCGCTCACGCGCGAGGAAATATTCATCGAGCAGTAGCTGGGGCCGCACATCGAGCAATAACGGGCCGCCTTGTAGCCCTCCTCGGGCAGCGTCTCGTCGTGCATCGCGCGCGCCGTCTCGGGGTCGAGCGACAGCTCGAACTGGCGGTTCCAATCGAACTCGTAGCGCGCCTTGGAGAGCTCGTCGTCGCGTTCGCGCGCGCCCGGCCGGTGCCGCGCGATATCGGCGGCGTGGGCGGCGATTTTGTAGGCGATCAGGCCCTGCTTGACGTCTTCCTTGTTCGGCAGACCAAGGTGCTCCTTGGGCGTCACGTAGCACAGCATCGACGCGCCGTACCAGCCGATCATGGCCGCGCCGATCGCCGAGGTGATGTGGTCGTAGCCCGGCGCGAAGTCGGTGACCAGCGGGCCCAGCGTGTAGAACGGCGCCTCGTGGCACATCTCGACTTCCTTGTCGACCTGCAGCTTGATCTGGTCCATCGGAATGTGGCCGGGGCCCTCGATCATCACCTGCACATCGTATTCCCAGGCCTTCTTGGTCAGCTCGCCCAGCGTCGCCAGCTCGGCGAACTGCGCCTCGTCGCTGGCGTCGGCAATCGAGCCCGGCCGCAAGCCATCGCCCAGGGAAAAGGTAACGTCGTATTTCTGGAAGATGCGGCAGATCTCGTCGTAGTGCTCGTAGAGCAGGTTCTGCTTGTGGTGGCGGACCATCCACTCGGCCAGCAGCGAGCCGCCGCGGCTGACGATGCCGGTAATCCGCTTGGTCGCCAGTGGCACGTACTGGATCAGCACGCCGGCGTGGATCGTCATGTAATCGACGCCCTGCGCGGCCTGCTCCTCGATCACGTCGCGCATGATCGGCCAGGTCAGGTCGGCGATCTTGCCGTTGACGCGGTTGAGGGCTTCGTAGATCGGCACGGTGCCGATGGGCACCGGCGAGTGGTCGATGATCGCCTGGCGGATGCGCGGGATGTCGCCGCCTGTGGAAAGATCCATCACCGTATCGGCGCCGTAGCGGATCGAATATTCGAGCTTTTCGAGCTCCTGATCGATTTCCGAGGTTACCGCCGAGTTACCGATATTGGAGTTGATCTTGCACTTCGACGCCACGCCGATGCACATCGGCTCGAGGTTGGTATGGCGGACATTGGCCGGGATAATCATGCGGCCCCGGGCGACTTCGTCGCGAATCAGCTCGGGGGACAGGCGCTCCCGGCGGGCCACATACTCCATTTCCTGGGTGATCTTGCCCTGGCGGGCATAGTGGAGCTGGGTCCGAATCGGATCGTCTTGACGCTGAGCTACCCATCCGGTACGCATGACAAACTCCCTCCTTGGGCTCTTGAATCGTTTCTCATTATGTCATGCCCTGGGTGGGTGGCAATGAAACCGAAACCACACACAACACAGGGCAAGACGACGATCGGCGCGCCGCGCCGCCATGCGCCCGGTAAAGGCCGCCGGAACAGCCTGGGACGGCTACGTGTTTGCTGAGAGGAGGGGCGAAGGTTCCCCGGAAGGGAGCCGCAAGCAACGCCCGGCCAGAGGTCCAAAAGGGGGGCCAGCCGGGGAGGCCAAGGCTGCCAGCCGCTGCCGGTCGGGGCCCATTGAGCGGCCCAACGGCCCTAGGGAATCCCCATCCCTCTCCCAGGCGTTTTTCCCGTCTTGATCTTTTACGACGAAATGCGCCATGCTAATGAGTTTTCACATGCGTGTTGGCGTCTTCTATCACGATCGCTGCTTCGACGGGGCCTGTTCGGCCGCCGTCTTCAGCGATTTCTTCCGCCGCCGGGTCGATCCCCAGGCGGATTTCTTCTATGGGGGCCTGTTCCATCGCGCCGACCAGCTTTTCGACGAGTCCCTGTTCGAAGGAGACGAGAACGCCATCGTCGACTTCAAGTACTGTAGTTCTGCCAAGGTGAGCTGGTGGTTCGACCATCACCAGAGCGCGTTTCTCTCCGAGGCCGACGCCGAACATTTCCGGCGCGACCGTTCGGGCAAGAAATTTTATGACCCCCACTATCGCTCCTGCACGAAGTTCATCGCCAACGTCGCCAGCGAGCGCTTCGGGTACGACGCCTCGCACCTGAAAGAGCTGATCCGCTGGGCCGACATCATCGACGGCGCGCAATACGAGAACGCTCAGGCAGCGATCGAGATGAAAGCGCCGGCCATGAAGCTGACGCTGGTTTTTGAGGCGGCTGCCCAGAACCCCACCTCGCGCGTCATTCCCCTGCTGACCTCGCGAAGCCTGGAGGAGATCGTCGAGCTGCCCGATATCAAGGCCAGCTTCGAAGAGCTGTTCCGGCGCCATGTCGAGTCGATCGACGTGATTCGCAAGGTGGCCACCCATCGCGGTCCGGTGGTATTTTTCGACCTCGCCGAAACCGACCTGGGCGGCTACAACAAGTTCATCCCCTACTACCTGTTTCCCGACAGCCTGTATACCGTGGCGGTTTCGGAAGCCGGCTTCCGGACGAAGATCTCGGTCGGCTCAAACCCCTGGGCCCCCACCGAGCCGAGCCGCAACCTGGCCTCGATCTGCGAGCACTACGGCGGCGGCGGCCACGCCCGCGTGGGCGCGATCAGCTACAATCCCGGCGAGTTGGAGCGCGCGCGGCAGACGGCGAAAGAGATTGTCGAAGAGCTCGCGGGCAACCCCTGAGCTGCGTCATACCCGCCCCCCCATCGGCTCCCCAGAATCAATCCGGCTTCTCGGAAACCGTAGCGCAGGGCGGGGTGTTTCCCAGACCTGCGGCTTGGCCCTCAAGATGAGGGGTCAGTTTGCCCGGACACGATTTTCGAAATTTGTTTGGTCCGCAGGCGACAGAATCGGCGTGGTTGTTGGCAGGCCGAAAAGCACCCAGCCCTGCGCTGCGGGGGCATTTTTGCGGCGGGCGCTAGCGCTGCGCTTTCAGCGCCGACACGAGATCCAGGATAGCCTTCTTCCCATCTCCGTAAAACATCAGCGTATTGGGCGCGACGAACAGCTCGTTGGGGATGCCCGCAAACCCGGGACTCAGGCTGCGCTTGATCACGATCACGGTCTGCGATTTGTCGACGTCGAGAATCGGCATGCCGTAGATGGGGCTTGTTTTCTCATCGCGGGCGGCGGGGTTAACCACATCGTTGGCCCCGAGCACGATTGAGATGTCAGTTTGCTGGAACATGGGGTTGGCCTGGTCCATGTCGTAAAGCAGGTCGTAGGGGACATCGGCTTCGGCCAGCAGCACATTCATGTGGCCGGGCATGCGTCCGGCGACCGGGTGGATGGCGTAGCCCACTTTGATGTCGTGCGCCTCCAGTTCCGACTCCAGTTGCCGCACGGCGTGCTGGGCTTGCGCCACGGCCATGCCGTAGCCGGGAACGACCATCACCGAGCGCGCCGCCACCAGCAGCATGGCGACTTCGTCCGCCGTGGTGCTTTTCACGCGGCCCTGGTAGATGTCCTCGCCTTTGGCGCCCCCGGCGGTGGTCTCTCCAAAATCGCCCGAGAGCACGTCCCAAAGCGAACGGTTCATCGCGCGGCACATGATCGTGGTCAGGATCACGCCCGATGCCCCGACCAGCGAGCCGGCGATGATCAACACGCTGTTGTTGAGCACGAACCCGGTCGCCGCCGCCGCCAACCCCGACAGCGAGTTCAGCAGCGCGATCACCACGGGCATGTCGGCGCCGCCCACCGGAGCCGTCAACAGCACCCCGTAGAGGAACGCCGCTGCGGTCAGGGCCCAAAACGCCCACATCGCCTGCGGATCCGCCGCGAAGTAGATCGCCCCGGCGACGCTTGCCACCACCGAGAGCAGACTCAACCAGCGGACCAGCGAGCCGCGCGGCTGCCAGCGCAGCACTTCCTGCAGCTTCGCCCAGGCCACCGTGCTGCCCGAAAACGTCGCCGCGCCGATGATCGCGCTGAAGGCGCTCGAAAGATAGAGCTGCAGCGGCGGGATATTGCTCAGCTTTTCGGGAGCCAGCACGGCCGTGCCGGCCACCAGCGCCGAGGCCGCGCCCCCGAAACCGTTGAGAATCGCCACCATCTGCGGCATGGCGGTCATGGGCACCTTCAGCGCCCACACCACGCCGATCACCGAGCCCAGCAGCAGCCCGGCCGCAATCAGGTCAAACCGCACGATGCCGCGGTCGAGCAGGGTCGCCAGGATCGCCAGCAGCATTCCCAACGAACCCAACAAATTGCCGCGGCGGGCCGTGCGCGGGGACGACAGCCCCTTCAGCCCGACGATGAACAGCACCGAGGCGATCAGATAGCTGAGGTGGATCAGGTTGTCTAGCACGGTTTTCCTGCGACAGCGGTGGGATTACTGCTTGCGCTTGAACATCTGCAACATGCGGTGGGTCACCAGGAAGCCTCCGACGACATTGACCGTGGCCAGCACCAAAGCCCCGAAGCCGAGCACGGTCGCCAGCGTATTGGCGCCCTCTCCGGAGGCCACCAGCGCCCCCACCACGGTAATGCCGGAGATGGCGTTCGACCCTGACATCAAAGGCGTGTGAAGCGTTGGAGGCACCTTGGCGATGACCTCAAAGCCCACGAAAATCGCCAGCACGAACACCGTCAGTGAAACCAGGAAAGCTTCCATCTCGAGTTCCTCACAGAGACAGGCGCCAACGCCTGTGTGCCGCCGCGAAGAGCCAGCCTGTCCCCGGCCTTGTTCCAGGAAACTGGGCCGCCCGGAAACCGATTCGCCGCCTGCGGCCGCCGACTACTTCGCTTCCAGCGCCTGCAAAACCATGGGGTGCACCACCTTGCCGCCCCGCGCGACCAGCGTCCCCTTCACGATCTCGTCGTCGTCATCGCGCAGCGCTCCGTCCTTCACCAGGTGCGCCACGAAAGTCGTCAAATTCCTCGAATAGAGTTGGCTGGCGTGAGCGGGAAGCTCCGCGGGCAGATTCACGGGCCCCAGGATCAACACGCCCTGGTGCACCACCGTCTCCCCGGGCTTGGTCAAGGCGCAGTTTCCGCCGCGCTCGGCCGCCAGGTCGACCACTACCGTTCCCGGCCGTAAACCATCGACCATTTCCGCGGTAATCAGCACCGGCGCTTTCTTGCCGGGCACGGCCGCGGTGGTGACGATCACGTCCATGCCGCTCAGGTGCTCGCCCAGCAACTGCTGCTGGCGGCGGTAGAACTCCGCCGACTGCGCTTTGGCGTAGCCGCCGGCGGTCTCCGCCTCGTCGGTTTTGACGTCGAGCACCACGAAACGCGCCCCGAGGCTTTCCACCTGCTCTTTGACCGCCGGGCGCACGTCGTAGCCGTCGACGACTCCACCCAGCCGGCGCGCGGTGGCGATGGCCTGCAGGCCGGCCACGCCGGCCCCCAGCACGAACACCCGCGCCGCGGTCACCGTGCCGGCGGCCGTCATCATCATCGGGAACATGCGCGGCGCCGCGTTCGCCGCCAGCAGAACCGCCTTATAGCCCGAGATGGTGGCCATCGAGCTGAGCGCGTCCATACTCTGGGCGCGCGTGATGCGCGGCATCAGCTCCATCGAAAACAAGGTCAGGCCGCGGCCGGCCAGCGAATTTGTCATCGCCGGGTCGTCGAGCGGATCCAGAAAACCGACCACGGCCGCCCCGGTTTTCAGCGCGTCCAGATCGGCTTGGGGAAATTCACTATGCGCCCCCGGCCCGCGCACCATCAGCACCAGGTCCGCCCCCGCGAACAGCCGCCGGCGGTCGGTTTCGATGCTGGCGCCCTGTGCTTCGTAATCGCTGTCCTGGTGCAGCGCGGCCACCCCGGCCCCGCTTTCGATGGCGACCTGCAAGCCGGCCTTGGTCAGGGCGGCGACGTCTTTCGGCACCAGCGCCACGCGCTTCTCGCCCGGGAAACTCTCTCGCGGTACTGCTGCAAGCATCGGCTGTCAGGTCCATTCCGCGGCGCTTCAACCCGTTGGGGATGGCGCCCGCGGCGTTTCATCGAACGTATTGTGGCGAACGTTGAGTAGCGGGAAAAGCAAAACGGGAAGGGAAAAAGCCCATTCCGGGCGCTAACCCGGGTACCATCGATCCGCCGTCCGGGCGGCAAATCGACGAATCAACCGTTCACGTCTATAATCTTTGGAACTATCGACCTTAAGCTTACCTCAGAACACCGCTCAGGGGATGGGTCCATGAAACGCATTTTCGTAACGATTCTGCTGTGTACGATCACGGCCCTTGGCCAGGAGCCGGTCGATCGCGAGGTGATTCACCGCATCAAGCACGAGGCCTTCGAGAATTCGCAAATCGACCGGCCCCTGTTCCAACTGGTGGAGGTCTACGGACCCCGGTTGACCAACTCACCCGGGTTTCGGGGCGCTGCCGACTGGCTGGTGAAGTCGCTCAAGGAACAGGGATTCGCCAACGTTCACCAGGAAAAATGGGGTCCCTTCGGGCAAGGCTGGTCCTACAGCCGCTTTTCCGCCCACCTCACCGAACCCGGCTACGAGGCGCTGATCGGCGTCCCGATGGGTTGGACTCCGTCGACCGACGGCGTCGTGGCCGGCCAGCCCGTGCTGGCTCCGCTGCAGCGCCAGAACATCCTCAAGCGCGACGAGGCCGCGGTGGACGCATTCATCGAGAAATACAAGGGGAAACTCAAGGGCGAAATTGTTTTGATCGCGCCGCTCAAGAAGGTTGCCGTGCACGCCGAGGCGGAGCTGAAGCGCTTCAGCGACAAGGATCTGGCCGAGCGGGCCTTGGCGCCGCAACCGATTCCGCCCTCCCAAATTGACTATCTCGACCCCGAGTTGGAAGTCCCCGAAGAGCCCGAGGAACGCCGCAATTTCATGGCGCGGGCGCCGGCCTGGTACCGCGAGTGGTCGAGCAACGAACGGCGCCGTGTGCAGGCCAAGGTCAACACCTTTCTGGTGGATGAGGGCGTTCGTTTGGTGATCCACCCGGCCGGCAAGGGCGACGGCGGCACCGTCTTTCCGCCGCGTTCGGGCGACCGCCGCGTCGAGCATCCTGTGCCGCCGCCGTCGATTGCCATTACGCCCGAGCAATACAACCGCATCTTCCGCCTGGTGGACAAAGGCGTCGGGGCGCGGGTCGAGGTCGAAGTGAAGACCGCCTTCTACCGCGACAATCTCGACTCGGTCAACGTGATTGCCGAGCTACCCGGCGGGGCGAAAAAAGACGAGCTGGTGATGATCGGCGCCCATCTCGATTCGGTCGACGCCGGCCTGGGAGCCACCGACAACGCCGCCGGTTGCGCGGTCATGATTGAGGCGATGCGCATCCTCAAGACGCTCGACCTGAAACTCGACCGCACCGTGCGCATGGCGCTGTGGGGCGGCGAAGAAGAGGGCCTGCTGGGTTCCAAGGCCTACGTCAAGGAGCGCTTTGGCGACCCCGAGACGATGAAGCTCACGCCGGCCCACGCCCGCCTCGCCGCCTACTTCAACGTCGATAACGGCACGGGCAAGATCCGCGGGGTTTATCTGCAAGGCAACGACATGGTGCGCCCAATTTTCAAGGCCTGGCTCGAACCGTTCGAGGACCTCGGCGCAACCTCGCTCTCGATCCACGACACCGGCGGCACCGATCATCTCTCGTTCGCCGCGGTGGGTCTGCCGGGATTCCAGTTCATCCAGGACCCGGTGGAATACGAAGCCCGCTCGCACCACTCCAACATGGACCTTTACGACCGCCTGCAACTTCCCGACCTGATGCAGGCCGCCGCCATCGTGGCCTCGTTTGTCTACAACGCCGCCAACCGTGCGGAAAAGCTGCCCCGGGAGCCCTTGCCCGAGCCGCAGCCGTTGCAGCGGCCCGAAGGCGGCGCCAGCGCGTCAGCCGGCGGCCGTTAGTTTTTCGGTGGGCTGCGGAGGATTGGTCGCGCGTGGAAACGCCACTCAGAGCGGCGGGCGTGAGCCCGCGCTGAGCCGTAGCGTTCAACAAGGAACGGCACCACTCCCCGAATCCGTGCGCGAAGCATCCGCCCGGGGCCGAGCCGCCGCTCTCCTATTCCCCCGAGCACTGAGCACCGCCTACGCCCCCACATACCGCGCGTAGAGACTCCGCGCCACACCCACGTCTTCGGTTCCTTTGATAATCGCCCGGCCGTCGGCGAATACGGTCAGCTCGTAGGGCGGGCAGGAAAAGCGCAGCGCATACTCGTTGGCGCGCACGGCCCCCAGCGGTTCGAGCGCCTTGCGTAGCCCGGCCAGATCCAGGTCGCGCCGCGATTCGTGCACCTGCACCGCGTTGCGGCCGCACAGCGTGACCGGCCGGCGGCGCTTTGCTTCCAGGTATTGGAACCGGCCAAGTCCACAGGCAGGGCACTGCGAGTCGCGGCGGCCGGCACCCACCGCCCGGATGGTGTTCTCCCAAACGTCGATCGTCAGCAGCCGCGGCTCGACCAGGTCCTCCCTGCCGGACAGAATCTTGACGGCGTCGGCCACCTGAAAAGCCGCCACCGACGCGGTCACCGCGTTCAACACTCCGGCCGTATCGCAGGTCGGCTGGGCGCCGCCAGGCGCCTCGGGAAACACACACGCCAGGCAGGCGGTCCGCCCCGGAAACACGGGCATCGTCACCCCGTAGCTGCCCACCGCCGCGCCGTAGATCCACGGCACGCCGCGTTTCACCGCCACGTCGTTGACCAAGTAGCGCGTCTCGAAATTGTCGGTGCCGTCGAGAATGACTCCGGCATCGGCAAGAAGCTCCTCGGCATTCTCTGCGGTGAGATCCGCCACGTGAGGCTCGACGTGTACCCCTGAGTTGACGCGCCGCAGCTTCGCCGCCGCCGCCGCCGCTTTGGGCATTGCCTGGGCCGCGTCCTGCTCATCGAACAGCCACTGCCGCTGCAGGTTGCTGATCTCGACGTAATCGCGGTCGATAATCCGGATCTCGCCCACCCCGGCTCGCGCCAGCGCGTCGGCCTGAAAGCTGCCCAGAGCTCCGCAGCCGACGATGACCGCCCGGGCGTCGAGCAGCCGCTGCTGCCCCTGCTCGCCCAATCCCCGGAACAGGATTTGCCGCGAGTACCGTTCCCGATCGTGTTCAGTCATAGAAGTGGAATACAAATGGGGCAGGGCTCCGGCCTGCCCAAGCCCGCAGCGGCAACCACGAAAACGTGACCTCGGCCACAAAGCCCTGCGGCGCCGGGCGGCAGGTCTCCGGCCCGACCGGGTCAACCCTATTGATCCTATCAGCGGATCCTCCAGCCCAACTCGCCGTGGGCTCCCGTTGGGTGGAAACGTTGGGAAATTGCCTGGAAACCTCGAAATGCCGCAGGTCTCTGCGAGCCCTGCGCTACGGGTGGCCGGTTCGGCAGGCAGTTGGGTTCGCGGCAGGGCCGTGGTGGCCGGCAAACCGGGCCCGTGCGAGTGTTATATACTCGCTCAAGAGACTCATAACGGCCCGCACTTTCCCGCGCGCGGGCCGGCCGCTTCCAAGCGGCGATTCGTCAACCTGCCAATCCTTCCTAGGAGCGGGAAATGTCTTTCAATTGGCTTGATATCGTACTCGGCGCGGCCCTGCTCATCTCCTTCGTGGGAGCGGTCCGCAACGGCCTTTCCAAAGAGATCATCCGCCTGATCGCCCTGCTGGTCGGCGTTGTCGGCGGCATGTGGTGGTACCGGGAGGCCGCGGCCTATTGGCGGCCTTTGCTGGCCGACGAAAGCATCGCCAGCTTCGCCGGCTTCCTGACGATCCTGTTCGGTGCGCTGCTCGCGGGGATGCTGCTGGCCTGGATCCTGGCCAAATTACTGGGATGGGTCGGCCTGCGCTGGTTCGACCGCCTGCTGGGCGGCGCCTTTGGACTCGTGCGGGGGGTTCTGGTCTGTGGGGCGCTGGTGATGGGGCTGCTTGCTTTCACCCCTCTTACCGGTTCGGCCGAGGCCGTGGCCGGGTCGCAAATTGCCCCCTGGGTCTTGCATGCCGCGCAGGCGACCAGCCTGGTCGCTCCCAGCGCCCTGCGCCAGGCGTTCGACGAAAATTTTGCGCGCGTCAAAGAGGTCTGGGTCAGCAGGCTTTCCCAAGCGGCGCCGCTGGCCGTCAGCGAAGCCGTACGCTCGGCGCCCAAGGAATCCCCCGTCCGCGCAGCCTCGTCGCGATGATCTTCCGGGTGGTGATCTTCCGGGTGGCGACCTTCCGGCGCGACTCCGATCAAACCGGGCACCCGTCAACTGGCATCAGCCGAACCGGCGTTAGAAAGAAAACCCGAAGGCGCTGATCAACCCGTAGTCATTGCGCTTCACGTCCATCGTCGGCGGCTGGTTGTCGAAGCGGTCGAACAGACTGATACTGAAGGCCAGGCTTCTCAGCACCGGGATGCGCAGCGAGCTGTCGTACTCCACGCGGTAGCGTCCCCTCTGCACGATGTTGGGGTGCAGCGACAACTTCGTCGAGAACTTCACGCCGAGAAACGGGTTGGTGTCCCACTCAACGCCGACCAGGCCCTCTCCCGTCGAGCTGCGTGGGTCCTCCTCGCCTTCTTCCTCGGCTCGAAACTGCTCGTTGGTGTAGGTGACGCCGCCCAGCAGATTGAGCTGCGTGCGCTTGGTGTCGCGCAGCGTCCAACCGAAGCCGCCGCCGAACTTGCTCCGCAGATTGAGGTTCTGCCGGTCGTTGCGTTCAAATCCGGTCAGCCCGAAGGCGAACATCTTGGGCGTGAGGAAGCGGTCCAGGCGCGCGTCGGCGGCATGGCGGCTGGTGGCGCTGGCGTCGTCGGTCTCGCTGAAGATCGAGCTGAGCTGCGCCTGGGCTTTGTAGGTCTCGGTGCGGTACTGCCCGCGGGCCGCTACCGAGGACTGCGTCTGGCTCGAGTTCCCGCGCGTGAAGCTATAGCCCAGATCGAAACTGCCCTGGAGCAGTTGCCAGAACCCGGGCGGCTTGCTGTCGTTCATCGGCACCATCGAGACCACGTTGTGGGTCTCCAGTTCGGTCCGCACGTCCTCGTTTTGCACGAAGAGGCGGTCGCCCTGTTTCTCGATGCTGCCCGCGTAGCGGCGGCCTGTTTCGACCTCCACCATCACCTTTTTCCGGTGATCGGTCAGCTCGGCGATCTGGTCCCAGGCGATGTGCACGGTTCCCGCATAGCTGGTTTTGAGCGCCAGCTTGCTGTCGGAGAGGCCGTCGATTTCGCCGGTGAGATGATCGCCGTTCTGCAGCACGACGGTGACGGCATCGGCGGCGGCCGGGAAAAACGCCAACCACAGCATGGCGGCCGCGGCAAAAAGATGCTTTCGCAAAAAAAGTAGCGGCTTGCTGAGCCGGGTTTGAAATGTGGGCATCACAGCACAGTCTTCTACGGAACAAAGATTTGGGAAAAGCCCCAAAAGCCCACTGCGGGTATGGGCGGAACGGGCTTGGGCCTCAGCGAAGGCGGGCGGCGGCCATCGACGTTGAATCGGGCGCCTGAAGTTAGGAGTAACACATCTGAACGCTTCGTTGGGGAAGGAAGCGCACGCGGCGCCGACCACGGCCGCGGCAAACTCGTCACCGCGCCACGCGAGCGGCACGTGCAGACACGCGGTGTCTTGGAATCGCTCCATCCCTCCCGTGTGCAACCACGCCGCGGCCTTGGCCGCATCCAAAGCAGCCGGCCGCCACACTTCGCTTTCCTTGCCGGAGTCCCACTAGAGATCGGCGATGGGCAGTGGACCGGAGTTCCGACAAAGAAACGGCGACGTCGCTCGTCTGGATATCAACGCGACAGCTCCCAGGCCAGATGCTGGATCTCGGGCGCGATCAGCTTTTCCCAGGCCAGCTTCACCGCGGCCGGCGAACCGGGCGTGGAAACCACGACCTTGCCGCGATAGACGCCGGCGGTGGCGCGCGAGAGCATCGCCGCCGCGCCGACCTGTTCGTAGCTGAGCATGCGGAAAATCTCCCCGAAGCCCGGCAGAGTCTTGTCCAGCTTCGAACTAAGCACGTCAAACGTCCGGTCGCGCCGCGAGATCCCGGTTCCACCGTTGAACAACACCAGTTGCAACTCGGCCGCGGCGAGATCGTCGAGCGCCGCGGCGACCTCGGCCGGTTCGTCGCGCACGATGCGCGTGGAGTGTACCACGTGCCCTGCGGCTTCCACCGCTGCGCGCAGATATTGGCCGTTGATGTCGGTCTGGGGCGTGCGGGTGTCGCTGACCGTCACGATCGCCACCACCACCGGCCCTTTCGTGGCGGCTTTCTTCTTGTGTTCGGAGGCGCTGGACGAAGACATCAGTCAGATGCTCTACCGGAGCGCGCGATGGATCAAACTAGCCGACGATCGGCGCGGCACGACCGCTAACGTCATCGTAGCCGGGTCAAAAAACAACCGCCACCAACTCGCCGCCGAACGTTCCTCCCGGCGGCAGGGGCCGGTAAACCACGTTCACTTCGCGCCCTCGCAAGCCACAGGGCAGTTCGGTCCACCGCGAAGGCGGATGGTAGAGCTTTGCCGGACTCGCGGCCCGCTCTCGAAGCCGCATCGTAAACCGTGGGAGTTCGCACCGTAACGATTTTTTCTTGCGGACGGCATTCCACGCCGTTGATGTAGCCGTAGAGCAGCACTGTGCCGGGCGGCGGCCAAGTGAATTTCGGTTGAGCGCGCGCCAGCGGCCTTGGTTGGGGAATGGCACTGAGCCGCCGCGCCCAGCGACCCCGCGGCGAGCGCGGCGACCACCGCTGTCTCCGCCGCCGGCGGATTCGCCTCGATTGCGAAGCGGGGCGCGGCGACCCTTCGCATCGCTTGTTGGCGGCGGCGTAGCAGCTCGGCGAACTGTTCGTCGGATTTCCCGGCCCACCCGGGAACGCTCTGCAAGTCTACGAGCAGGCGCGCCGCGGCGTCCCATTGACCCGCGACCAGCAGCGCCTGCGCCTCGCCGAGCAGATAGCGCGGCTCGTCCGGGTCGGCTTCGCGGGCCAGCTGCGCCTGCCGCACAGCCTGCTTGGCGCGGTCGAGCGCAGTATCCCCGCTGTTAGCGCTTGCCGCCTCCAACTCGTTGTCGATCGGCCGCAGAAGCATCAGGCTGTAGCGATGATGCGTGGCGGCGTCGCGCGAACCCTTCCGCACCGCGGCGGCGAGCTTCTCCTCGGCCTCGGCATAGCGTCCTTCGGCGATCGCCAGAGCCCCCCACGCCGCGCTCGGTTGGGGAATTTCTGGATAATCGCGCTCGAGACTTTCGAGCGCCGCCCGGGCCGTGTCCCAGTGGTGTAGCTCCCGCTGAAATTCCGCTTTCCAGTAAGGCAGCTCCCAACCTTCCAACGGCTGCGCCGCCGGGGCCTGGGCCGCGACCACCGCCTCCGGATCGCTACTCGTCGGCTCGGGATCCGGGGCATCCTTCGGGAGGAGCTGTTCTGCGTAGCTCCGCAGTTGCGCGTCGAGCCACGGCGTGCCGCGGGTATGCGCGATCGACTCCAGGTCAGCCGGCCGTACCTGTGCCAAGTCAATGCCCTGCGCCCGATCGTGGGCAACCAGCCACGAGACCGCCAACCAAGCCTGGGAATAGAAACCCGGCCGCGCAAAGGCTGCCGACATGCGGTCCGCGGTCAGCAATTCCTCCCATCCGATCCAGGCCTGCTCGCGGAGCGCGCGGAGGTGGTAACCGGCGGCCCAGCCCGGTTCAGCCCCCTTCTTACCGGGCGGCAACCCGGACAGATATTCGGCAAGGCCCTCGCGAAACCATAATGGATCGGACGAATCGGGCCGTAGCAGATGGGCGTATTCGTGCGTCAGAGCGGTCAGCGGATCGCCGGGCGCGTCCCAGGCGATCGCGATCCAGCGATGGTCTTCGCCGGGCAACGATAGGCCGCGCGTCAACCCCGGATCGCGAGCGTCTGCCGCCGTGTAGGGGGAGAGGCCTTCCCGGCCCGCGAAAATCAGCGCGATCACCGGCTTGCCGCGCTCTTCGGGCGGCCGCAATCCGAGATCCGCGAAGCGCCGCCGCACCGCTTCCAAGTGTGCCGCCGCCGTCCGGCAAATCTCGGCTCCCGGCTCGCCGACCACGCGAAAATGTAGCGTTCGGCACTCCCAGCCGGCCCAAGCCCGGGCGGAAAGTCCAAAAAGCACTAGCGTTAGGACCCCAATTCGTGGCATCCTCTTATAGTTTCACCCTTCCCGCGCCGATCTGGCAGTAAAGAACCAGCCGGATCACCGTAATTCGAACTCCCGCTCGAATCACATTTACCGTAGGTGTCCGAATAGGTGTCCGCGTTATGAACTTGCTCCGAACATTTTTCGTTATTTCTGTTCTGTTGTTGGCCCCGCTCACCGCCGCGGCCGCAACGCTGCGGGCTAACAGTCAATCTCAGATCATCCAAAACGAGCAGGCCGACCACGACCGGCTTTCGCGTATGGACGACCAGGAGATGATCGCGCGCTTCGCCCGCCTCAGGCTGCTGGTGCCGGTTGACGACCAGACTCGCAATTTCTACGTCCACAACATTCCCGATCAGCGCCGTTACCTGCGTCCCTGGGCCAAGTTGTTTCTGGAGCGGCTAAGCCGCCAGTTCCACTCCCATTTCGGAAAGCCTCTGCGCATCACCAGCATGGTGCGCAGCGAAGAACACCAGCGGGCGCTTCAGGGGCGCAATCCCAACGCCGCCGCGCCGGTCGGCGAGAAGCGTTCGGCGCATCTGACCGGCGCTTGCATCGATATCTCAAAAAAGGGGATGAGCCGCTCCGAGATGCGTTGGGTGCGGCAGGTGCTCTCCTCGCTGAAGGAGAAGGGGTATCTCTATGCGGTCGAGGAGTTTACGATCCCCAATTTCCACATCATGGTGCACCGCAACTACCCCGAATACGTCGACGTGGTGACCGGCGACGACAACGGCGGCTAGCCGGCCGCGAGGTGCCCTCGACCACGCCTGCCGGAAGGCGCCCGGCGGGAGCCGGGAACCTGTGCCCGCGTACCGCCGTCTACCCACTGGAATCGGGGGATTCTACCTACGGTCGGGACTGCGCGACGGTAGTAGTATGATAAAAGGGCTTTGCTGCCTGCCCGCCCCTTCGCGAGAGGAACCCTAGCGCCATGACACCTCGTATCAAGCTCGGCGTTGTCTTCACATCCATGCTGATCACCGTGATGCTCGTCCTGGGCGCGGTCATGGGTAAAAGCAAGGAGGGCGAGGGCGCCTACCGGCCGCTTTCGGTCTACAGCGAGGTCCTGGCGAAGGTCAAAAGCGACTACGTCGAAGAGCCCAACATGGAAGAGGTGACGCGGGGCGCGCTGCAGGGCCTGGTGGAATACCTCGACGGCTCCTCGAGCTATCTGACCGCCGATCAGTACCAGGCCTACCAGAAGAGCCTCAAGAACGACGACCACGGTACCGGCCTTTCCACCGGGATTTCGGTGCAGAAGCGGTCCGGCTACTGCTACGTGCTCAGCGTGGTGCCGGGCTCGTCGGCCGATCAGGCGGGTATCAAGGTCGGCGATCTGATTGAAGCCATCAACGGGCTCAATACGCGGGTGATGCCGCCGGCCTTTCTGCACGCTTCGTTGAGCGGTCCGCTCGATAGCACCGTGACGCTGATGGTGCGCTCCAGCCGCAACGCCGACGAGCCGAAAGAAATTGCACTCAAGCGGACCAAGGTCAACCTGCCGCCGGTGGCCCACAAGATGCTCGAAGACGGCATCGGCTACATCGATGTCAACGCGCTCGACGAAGACCGCGTCGGCCAGGTGGCCAAGGCCGTCAAGTCGCTGGAGAGTTCCGGCGCCCGCCAACTGGTTCTCGACCTGCGGGGCAGCTCGATTGGGGCGCCCGAGTTGGGCGTGCGGCTGGCGAACCTGTTCATCGACAGCGGCAAGATTGCCTCGCTCAAGGGCCAGCGGTTCGCCGAGAAGGTGTTTCAGGCCGACTCCAAATCGACGGTTACCAAAGACGATATCGTCGTCATTACCGACCGCTCGACGGCCGGAGCCGCCGAAGTCGCCGCCGCGGCCATCATGGACTCGGGCCGGGGCAAAGGCGTCGGCGAGCGCACCTATGGTTTGGCCGCCGAACAGCAAACGGTGAACATGGATGACGGCGCCGCGTTGCTGCTTTCGGTCGCCAAGTACTACAGCCCCAGCGGCAAGGCGATGCAGGACGAAGGCGTGACGCCCAGCGTGCCCCTGACGCCCGGCGAACTGCGCCGCTACCGCCAGCAACTGCTCGATCCCGACGCTGCCGAGTCGGGCGAGGCCACTCCCCCAGCCGGAACCGAGCCGGAGGAGGGCAGCGCCGACGATCCGTACCTCAACAAGGCCCTGGACGTTCTGAAGGGCAAGGTCGACGCCAAGCAGGCGGCCGAGCTGGACTTGCTCGGGGCGCCGGTTGCGCTGCTCAAGGCGGCCTGAGCCGGCTCACAGTGCGCAGCCCCACGGCGGCCTCGGCCGCTCAGATTCCCAACTGTTTGCAAATCCCGTCTACCCGTTTCTGGACATCTTCGTCCATGCGGATGACGTCGGGCCAGGGTCGCGTGAAGCCCTCCTGGGGCCATTTGCGCGTGGCGTCGATGCCCATCTTCGAGCCGAAATTGGGCAGCCGGCTGGAGTGGTCGAGCTGGTCGATCGGCCCCATCGTGAACTGGATGTCGCGCTCGGGGTCGATGTTGTTGAGCGCCTTCCAGGCGACCTCGCGCACGTCCTGCACGTTGACGTCGTGGTCGACGACGACGATGCACTTGGTGAACATCGCCTGCCCCAACCCCCAGATCGCGTTCATCACCTTGCGGGCCTGCAGCGGGTAGGACTTGCGGATCGAAATCAGCATCAAGTTGTGGAAGATGCCCTCGGCGGGCATGCACATGTCCACCACCTCGGGCAGTTGCAGGCGCATCAGCGGCAGAAAAATGCGCTCGATCGTCTTGCCCATGTAGTAGTCTTCCATCGGCGGCGGGCCGACGATCGTGGTGGCGTAAATCGGCTTCTTGCGCTGCGTGACGCAGGTGACATGGAACACCGGAAACTCGTCTTCGAGCGAATAGAAACCGGTGTGGTCGCCGAACGGCCCTTCCGTGCGCAGCTCACCTAGCGTCACGTAGCCTTCGAGAACGATCTCGGCGTTCGCGGGCACTTCCAGATCGACCGTCTCGCACTTCACCAGCTCCACCGGTTTCGAGCGCAGAAATCCCGCAAACAGCATCTCGTCGAGGTCGGGCGGCAGCGGCAGAATCCCGGAAAACATCGTCGCCGGGTCGGACCCGATCGCCACCGCCACTTCCATGCGCTCGTCTTTGCCTTCGGCCAGCCGCCGCCGATAGTGCTCGGCGCCCTGCTTGTGCGTCTGCCAGTGCATGCCGGTCGTCCGCTCGTCGTAGACCTGCAGGCGGTAGACGCCGACGTTGCGTTTGCCGGTCACGGGGTTTTTCGAAAACACCAGCGGCAAGGTGATGAACGGCCCGCCGTCCTGCGGCCAGCATTTGAGGATCGGGTAGTCGTAGAGCGAGAAGCCGTCCTTTTTGATGACCTCCTTGACCGGGCCCGCCGCTGACCTCGCGCGGAAAGAACGAGCCCATCTCGGCCAGCTTGGGCAGCATCTTGAGCTTGCCCATCAGGCCTTGAGGCGTCTTCATTTCGAGGTATTCGGCAATGCGGCCCGCGATCGAATCGATCGAATCCACCTCGAGCGCGATCTCCATCTTGCGCATCCCGGCGAAGCCGTTGATGAGCACCGGGATGTTGTGATTCTTGGGATTCTCGAACAACAGCGCCGGGCCGTTGGCCTTGACGGCGCGGTCGGCGATTTCGGTGATTTCCAGGTTGGGATCGACCTCGGCGGTGACTCGCTTGAGCTCTCCCGCCTTTTCGAGGGCGTTGATGAAGGATCGTAAATCGGCGTAGGCCATGGGTCAGTCATTAAGCTAGCAGACGCGCGGGCATGGGGCGGCGCGGCAGGGCGTCGCTTGGCCCCTCCGCAAGTAGAGACAGGCGCTCCCGCCTGTCGCCGCCGTCAGGCGGCCTCTGGCCTGTTTCCCAACCCAGAGCCGGCGCGGACGTTTGGTCTGCGCACCACGCCAGTCAAAATGGGCCACCAGGAAGGCCTCCGCTGCGCTGCGGCCGACAGGCGAGAGCGCCTGTCTCTACCTGGGGAAGGGCCAACGGCCGAAGACCGGCACGGTTGCCCGTCCCACCGCCCCTACTTCGGCGCCTTCTGAACGAAAGCGAACAGGTTGGCGATGTCGTCCATCGCATAGCCGTCGAGCAACTGCGTCGGCATGATCGAGATGTCGGACACACGCTTGCTCTTGACGTCGGATTTCGGGAATCACCACCGGCCGGTCCTGGTCGGCGACCAGCATCACGATCTTCTGATCGTCTTCGGACTGGAGCATCCCGAGGATTACATCGCCGCTCTTGGTTTCGACGATGTAGCCCTGGTACTGATCGGAGATGGCCTTGGAGGGCCACAGCACGGCTTCGACGATATCCTTGCGCGTAAACCGGTTGGCGACCGTGGTCAGGTCGGGGCCGAAGTCCTTCCCCATCCCGCCGAAGCGGTGGCACTTGGCGCACTCTTTTTCGAACACGTCCCGCCCCGCCGAGGCGTCGGCCTTCAGCGTCATCGGGTCGTACATCATGTACTCGAAAATCTCCTGCTCGCTGACGCCGCTCACCCCCTTCTGGCGGGCGACCACCGCCGCCGGCTGGAAGCCGTCGTGGCCGCGCGAGTGGCGGTCCATCTCCGACTCCTTCAGCGGCGCAAACTCGGGGATCGTCTTATAGGCGAGCTGCTTCTCGTTGTCGTCGAAGAACTCCAGCGACGAGTCGAACAGCCGGTTGATGTAGCCCGGAAAGCTGGCGCCGCCGCGCCACTGCTTGGCCTTGGTGAACCACGACAGCAGCGTCTTCTTCTGCGCGGCCGACCAACCGTTATGGATTGCCCGCAGGCAGTAGACGTAGTGAATCTGCAGCGGCTCGTTCTCGTCGCCCTGCGGCATGGCGGCCATGATTTTCTCGATTGCCCCGGGGACATCGGCATAAGCCATGGTGCGGGCGTATTCGCGGCTCAGCCGCTCGTCCTCGGCCGGAAAGCGCGTTGCAACGATGTCGTAGACCTGGCGCCGCACCTCGGCGGGGCAGCCCTGCTCGAGCTCCAGGCAGGTGAGATGAAACACCCGCAACAGGCGCAGCTCGTTTTCGGGGTCCAGACCCTTTTGGAACAGCGCGACTTCCCTGGCAAACAGCGGTTCGAGGCCGCCGCCGCCCGGGGCGTTCGTGCGAATCAACGCCAGCATGCCGTCGAGCGCGCCCAGAGGATTGGTCTCGGCCAGCACCTTATCCTTCCACTGGTCGCGCGGGGTGCGCTCGAGCGCCAGCCGTCCGGCGTAGCGCACAAAGCGGTCGGGATCGTTGAGCAGTGCGTAGATATCGTCCAGGGGGGCGAAGCTCGGCTGACCGGCGGAGAGGCCCATGCGCACCAGCGCCTCGGCGGCCCGCCGGCGCACGAATGGGTCGGCGTCTTTGAGCGCGGCGGCGGCAATGGCCTTGGCGCGGTCGCTGCCGTGTTGGCCGACCACGTAAACGGCGGCGGCGCGCACGGCGACATCGCCGTCTTGACTCAGCGGCCGCAGCAAGTCGGCGCTGGGCTTGGGCCCAAACCGCTGCAGCAGCATCAGCGCCTGCACGCGGTCGCGGCTGGCGGCCTTGGTGTCGCGGGCGACACGTTCGAGCTCGCTCCCCCAGCCATCGCCCATCTCGTCTTTTTTCTTCAGAAGAGCGGCGTGGCCCCAACTCGAAAGCGGCTGCGGCTGCCGCAGTGCCGCCATCACTCCTTTCTCCTCGTGCTTGTCGCGGTTCGAGTTGTAGCCGCGGTAGGCGACGCGGTAGAAACCGCCGGCGGTGCCGCGCCCGCCCATCGTGAAGTAGACGTAGCCGTCCGGGCCCACTTCGAGATCGGTGACGTTGAGCGGCTCGCCGTAGATGAAATCAAACGGCTTCTCGGCCAGTTTGTAAGTGGCGCCATCGCGCTCGTACTTGGCGAACACAACGCGGCCCCGCGACCAGTCGCCTTGCAGAAAACCGTCGAAATACTTTTCCGGGTAGACGTAGCTGTGATAGAACTCGACACCGACCGGGGAACCGCGCCCCAGTTCGTCCACCGGCGGCAGCGTATCCAGATCGTAGGGCGGGAGTTTGCCCGAGCCCGTGCGCCAGCCGTAGTCGGCGCCGGGGACGGCATGCACCGAACGCACCGGGCGATACCAGGGAAGGTTGATGTCCCATTCCATGTCGCTGTCGCAGGTGAACATCTCGCCGTCCCAGTTGTAGGCGTGGTTGTAGGGGTTGCGGAAGCCGCCCAACAGCCGTGAGTAGGTCCCCTTGGCTTGGTTCATGCGGTAAATGGATCCGCCCGGCGCCCAGATATTGACGGCGTGGCCGCGCGGGTCCATGTAGCGCGGCAGCAGTTGCGACTCCTTGGCGCCGCGCAGCGGCGAGGCGGGGTCGATCAACTCTTCGGGAATGCCCGAGTGATTGCTCACCAGCACGGTCGGGATGCCGTCGGGTCCGCGGCGAATGTCGTGCGGGCCGTGCTCGCCCATCGGCCCGGTGAACAGCAGCAGCCGCTCGAACGTGTCGGCCACGTCGTCGCCGTCGGTGTCGGTGAGCTTATAGAGGCCGGCCTTTTTCTCTTCGCTGTCATCGCCGATGGCGTAGAGCGTGCGGCCGTCAAACCACATGCCTTGCAGGCTCTGCACTTTGTCGCTAAAAATCTTCTCGGTCTCGTAAAGACCGTCGTTGTCTTTGTCGAACAGGATGGTGGGGTGGCCGCGTTCCTTCGATACCACCGGGCGGCCGAAGCTGTCGAACGTGACCTGGATGAGCGAGCCGACCATTTCCGGCGGCGCGGCCACCTCCACCACGAAGCCCGGCGGCACCGTGAAGGAGCCCTCGAATTTCGGCTCCGGCATGTAGTGGCACCCGCTTAGCGACAAGGAAACCAGCAAAAGAAATAGCAAAAGAAAAGGAACAATGCGATTCATGAAATAGTCCTGCGGGGATTCGGGGAAGGTCTCGCGGGTCCGGGTGGCCGGGTTTTCGTTTCAGGCGACAACGAAGGCAGGGCAGCGATCAAGTCCCACCGCCGGTGGAAAGATCATAGCAGGCCATCTCGGTTTGGTTGCGCACCAGCAGCTTGCCGTCGGCGATGGCGGGGTTGTTCCAGGTTTTGCCCTCGAGCGCCTGGAAGCGGGCCAGCTCCTGGTGCGATTCCGGCGTTGCCTTCACCAGCACCACTTCGCCGCCCTCGGTGAGCACGATCAGGTGGCCCTGGGCGAGCAACACCTGGCCGAAGCCATAGCGCCCGCCCTTCCAGTCGCGCTGGCCCGTCTTGACGTCGATGGCGGCCAGGATGCCCTCGTCGAGTCCGTAAACGTGGCCGTCATAGACCACGGGGCTGTTGAATTTGCACTTGAGGGCGTTGCTCTCCCAAACTTGCTCGGCATGAAAAGCGCCGCCAGACTGCGTGATGCGGATCAGCGCCGAGCCGTGGCTGTAGCCGGCCGAGATCAAGACGCGCTCCCCGTCGACGATCAGCGGCTGCGCGCTGTTGCCGCCGCCGGAGGTCGACCAGGGGACTTCCCAAAGCAGCGAGCCGTCTTCGATCGCCAGCCCCATCACGCGGCTTGCGCTGACCGTCACGATCTGCCGCCGCCCGGCGAGCGTCGCCAGCATCGGCGAGGTGTAGGACTGCGTGTCGCCCAGGCTCCTCCACACAGCCGCGCCGCTGAGCTTGTCGTAGGCCACCACCGAGCCGTGCGGTCCGCCGGGCTGCACGATGACCTTGCCGTCGACGATCAGCGGCGACGCGGCCATCGCCCAGTGCAGATTCGACGCCTGGTTATCGGCCAGGATATTTTTCTTCCACACCAGCTTGCCGCTGGCGGCATCGAGCACGTGCAATTCGCCGGTGGCTCCCAGCGCATACAGCTTGCCTTCGTCCCAGGTGGGCGTCGCCCGCGGCCCGGGGCCTCCCATCGCTTCCTCGAAGCGCGCCGGCCAGCCGTGCGTCCACAACTCGCCCCCCGACCCGAAATCATACGCGGCGACGACTTCCTGGTCGCGGCGCTGCTCGATCGTGAAAACCCGCCCGCCGGCAACCGTCATCGACGCATAGCCTCCGCCCACGCTCTGGCGCCACAGCTCCGGCAGGCCGCCGGAGGGCCAACTGGTATTGATCGGCGTTTGCTCGTAGCGGCCGTCGCGGTGTGGACCCCGAAAGTCGGTCCAATAGGCATCGCTGGACGCCGCGGCCGGCTTGGCGGAATCCGCCGCGGCCGCGCTCTGCGTTTCCGCGGCCTGGTTCGACGCCGGCGAATTTGTAGCGGGCGGCTTTAACGCGGCCTGATCCGGCTTCACCGCGGGCGTCGGTTCGACGGCAGACTCGGGCGCCGCCAAACTCTCGGAAGCAGCCGCCGTATCCCGCGGCTCACTGCGGCCGGTGTCGGCGCGGCGGCTGGGGTCGTCAAGCCGATCGTAGTTGTCCGCCGGGTCGGAGAAGCTGATCAGCGGCCCGCTGCCGCTGCCATCCAGCTCCATGTGCATCCCGTAGAACCAGAACAAGTGCCCGATAAACAACAGCGCCAACCCGCCGGAAAACAGCAGCTTGCGGAAAATGCCGAGACCGGGGCGCAGCCAGATCAGGACGATCCCCAGCGGCGGCAGCAGCAGGCACGCGGCCAGCACGAAGGCGGTGGTCTGATACCAGGGTTTGGCGGGCATGAACCAGGCTCCTTCCCTTCCGGTTCATTGTTTCGCAGGGGTCGGGGCGGGAGCAAACCCCTCAGATACGGCTTGCGTTCTAGGAGCGGGCCGCACGGCCGGCTCCGATGTGCTCAACTCCCGGCCACCTTGCCGCCCCCGGAAGCCATGGCGGCCAAAAGACCCGGCGACCAAGAGAAATCGTTTTCTCTCTCGCCGAGCCCGCCATAATAGGGAAATTCAGGAGAGATGCCATGAAACTGATTCTGACCCTTCTCGCCGCCGCGCTGTTCGCGCCGTTGGCGCCGGCCCAGCAGAATGAGCCCGTCGAAGTCGCCTACTACTACAAAGTCAAGTGGGGCTATCAGCAGGAGTTCGAGCAGCTCTACATGAAAAATCACTACCCGGTGATGAACGCCGAAAAGGAACGCGGCCGGGTCAAGGACCTCAAGATCTATCGGCCCCGCTTTCACGGCGAAGGGCGCGGCGACTGGACCTTCCTGGTCGTGATCACGTTCGCCAGTTGGGACGCCATGGGCGAGCCAAGCCACGAAGAGGAAATTTCGCGCAAGCTCTATCCCGACTACGAAACCTTCCGCAAAGAGGAGCAGCGCCGCTTTGAGCTGTTGGAAGCGCACTGGGACGTCCCCTTGGCTCCGGTCGCCCCGCCGGCGCTGTAGATCGCTCAAGCGGTAGCGGCGTGCCTGAAAGCGTGGGACTGCGTCCTACTGGGCCTCGCCGCGCCCCACCAGCTTTTCGGCCAGCCGCACATTCTTCTGAATGAGTTCCGAGTCGGGCATCAACTTCTCGGCCCGCTCGAACTTCGCCAGCGCCTCGTGAAAGCGCCGCTCCCGCAGATACATCGCGCCGATGTCGTTGCACGCCACCGCTTCTTCGCGGTCGAGGTTCGGCCCCGGCAGCACACGCCGCACCAGCGGACTGAAATCCGCCACCGCGCGCACTACGTTGAGGTCCGACGGCAGCGACACGAACGAATGCATGAACGACAGGTGCGCGTGGAACACCGTCATGTAGAACAGCAGGACCCCGCACGGCGCGCGCCACGCCCGCCAGTTGGAGTCTTGCTTCCACAGGCTCGCCGCCCCCACAAACGCGACGACGAGGAACATGGGCAGAAAGTCCTGCATGTAGCGGCGGCTGGCGGAGTGAAACATCATCATCACGCCGAACACCATCAGGCCCGACACCGCCGCCACGCCCACAGCCAGCTGCAGGTCCGGGGGCGATTCCGCTTTTGGCCGGTAGAGCCGGATCGCCAGGAAACCGAACAGCAACAGCGGCGTCCCCAGAAACATCGAAGACATCGCTTCGGCCCGCACGACTTTCTCGATCGGCTGCCAGCCGCGGTGCGCCACCCACGGGAAATCGCGGCTCAGCTCGGGCAGCGAGAGCACATAGTGCCGGATGTTTTCGGGAATCCGCTCGAGCCGGAACACGGGCAGGAAGGTGGCGGTGTCCGGATGGTATTCGGGAAAGTAGGACCACGGCGAACCGAAGCGGCCGTAGTTGTAGGCCAACTGCAGGCCGATGCCCAACACCACCGGCAGCGCAAACGCCGCCAGGCGCACCGCCGCCGTCCGCAGCCGCTGCCGGCGCATCCATTCGACCGCGGCCAGCCCGGCAAAAAACATCATCGCGTAGAGCGCGAGCGTAATGCGCGTGGTGAAAGCCAGCGTCACACCCAGCCCGCAAAGCAGCGCCCAGCGCGTCGCCGGCTGCTCCTGAAAACGCAGGAACGCGGCAAACCCGCCCAGCACGCCGACCGCCGCCACCGCGATGCACTCGTTGTAGATCGTCGGCCGCAGCACCACCAGCGCCGTCGGGCTGCCTAGAGCGAACGTCCAGAACGCCATCAGACAAACCCACTTGGGCAGCGTCGGGAAATAGCGCCGCCGCAGCATCAGCGTGATCTGCAGGAACAGCAGCGAGCTGATCCAGCCCGCCAGCAGGCACGCCATGCGGTCGGAAAGGTTGACGCCAAACACCAGCGGGATGAAATGGAACAGTGCGGGCATCGGTCCCCATTGCAGGTAATAGCGCCCCTGGTAGGGGATCATGTCCATCAACTGCACCTGATCGGGCCGCAGATCGAGGTACAGCCTGCCGTTGAGCAGCGCTTCGGCGAACATGGAGTAATACCCCATCACGTCGCTGAAGTCGAAGTGGAACCAGGTCGCCAGGCAGGCGTAGATGAGGAACAGGGTCGAACCTGCGGCGATCCATACTCTGCGCGTGAGCCCCGCGGCCGCGGAGACCGCGTCGGGCGCAACCTTGGGCTTGGCGGGAAGCGGCGTTGGCCCCGAGCCATGCCGCTCGCCGGCTGCGGGAACCTGTTGGCGTTGCCTGCTGCGTCGGCGGCTCATGACACTCGGAGTCTTGCGTGGATGCGCGGCCTCTACACCGCACCTTGCCGGGCCATCACCTGCAGGTCGGGGCGGTCGGCGCCGAATTTCTCTTGCCAGGCGTTCTGGATCAAGCCTTCGTAGCGCCGCAGATGGGCCTCGGGGCTGTAGTGTTCGACCACCGACCGCTGGCCGCGCTCGCCCAACGCCGCGCGCAGCTCGGGGTCCCGGGCAAGGCGCTCCAGGTGGCCGCGCAATTCCGTCGCCGAGTTGTAGATCAGGCCGCCGCCGGTTTCCTGCACGACTTCGGGCAGCGCGCCCAGGTTGTTGACGATCACCGGCACGCGGTGCGCCAGCGCCTCGATCACGACAATGCCAAAAGTCTCGTAGGTGACCGAGGGCACCACCACGCCCAGCGCGCCGCGATAGTAGCGGTGAATATCGTCCTGGCTCACCCAGCCGATGAAGCGCACCCGGCGCAGCCCCGCCGCTTGCTTGCGCAACTCCGCCTCGTGCGTTCCCGTGCCCAGCACCAACAGATCGTAGGGGCCGTCGCCATGAAACTGCGGCAGCAGCTCGTCGACGCCCTTCAGCCGCTCCAGCCGCCCCACGAAGAGAAAATAAGGCCGCTCGTGCAGCCGTTCCACGGCGTCGTCGTGGGCCGGGTCCAGCGGCACAAACTCCGGGAGCACCTCCATGCGGCCGTGAAACCCGCGCTGGCGGTGCATGTCATGGCAAAAGTGGCTGGGCGCCAGGAAACGGTCCACGTGTTCCGCGCAGCGCTCCAGCAGGCCCGTATGGCGCCAAAGCTGGGGAGGCCGGTGCGAGCGGATCGCGCAGGGGATACAGGCCGGCTCCTCGCAGGCTTGCGTGCGGTTCTTCCACAGCACGCTCATCGGGCACACCAGCCAGTGGTCGTGCATCGTGCAAAGCCGCAGCACCGGATAGTCCGGCTCCAGAGCCAGCACGCCCGGCCCAAACAGCGAAATGTTGTGGAAGTGCAGCACGTGGAAGCGCTTGGAAGCCAGCACCCGGCGGATCGCCGCGGTCTTCAGCAGCGGCCGGCCGGTCTGGTGGGAAAGGAACGGCGACAACGGCCCCAGCGCGCTATTGAGCTTGTGTTGCGTAATCCCGCGGCTGGCCGGAAACGCCCGCTGGCCCGCGCCCTGGCGGAACAGTTGGTAGGAATCGGCGCAATGAATGACGTCGACTTCGTGGCCCCGCGCGACCAGTTCCATGCACAGCCGGTGGACATAGATGGCGTCCCCCCCAAAGCTGTAGGGCGGGTAAAAGGTCGTGATCATGCAGAAGCGCAGCGGCCCGCTCGCCGTGTCCTCGAGGACCGCTCCCTCTGCCGCTATGTCCATGGGCCTCACTTCTCTACGGCATCCGGGAAGCGGGTCCGCCCCGCTGCGCGCCGGCAACCGCGTTCTTGATCGCTGCCTCACTCGGCGGCGCCGGTCGGATGCGCTCACGGCCCGGCCCTCGTAGCCGCTCGTCATCACGACGGTCGCGCCACGGCCGGATCCGCAAGTTTTTTAAGAATAGCAGCGCAGCCGAAGTGACTGCGGCGAGCCGCGGGCTCTCGCGCCGCCAAACCGCCCCGGTGTGTCACAAGCGGCGATACAATTAGGAAACTACGGTGCGTCCGAGGTTTGCGGGCCCGGGCACAGGGCGGAGTCGGAGGTTCTCCATTCGCCAACGACTCGGCCGGTCCGCTTCTTCCAAGCTCATGCTGATGCGGGGTCCCTGGCGGACCCCAAGAAGGAATACGATCCCATGCCTGTCGATGTCAAAGTGCCCACCTCGGGCGAGTCGATCAGCGAAGTCCAGATCGGCCAATGGCGAAAAGCCGAGGGCGATCGCGTCGAGGAAGACGAGGTGTTGGTCGAGATCGAAACCGACAAGGCCTCCATGGACCTGCCCGCTCCCGCCAGCGGCGTTCTGGTCAAGATTCTCAAGAAAGACGGCGAGGACGCCGCGCCGGGAGACATCATCGCCCGGATCGACGAATCCGCGGCGCCCCCGGCCGATGGCAAGAAACGCGCCGAATCCGCGTCCAAGCCGGCTAAGGCATCCACCCCGCCCGCGGCGTCCGCGAAGCCGGCGCGACAGGAAAAGGCAGCACCCGCCCCGCCTGAGCCGGCGGCGCAGCCCGTGAGTCAGCCGTCAACCGATGGCGCCGAGACGCGCGTGATGCCCGCCGCCCGCCGTGTTCTGGCCGAGCACGGCCTCGACGCCGCCGACGTCGAGGCCAGCGGTCCGGGGCGGCGTCTGCTCAAGGAAGACGTTCTGCGGCACCTCGAAAGCCTGGAGGCCCGCCAGGACGAACCCGCCGCCCCGCCACCCGAGCTGCCCGCCGGCCTGCCGCCCTTCGAGGGAGGTTATCCCGCCGGCCGCGAAGAGCAGGTTGTCCCGATGAGCCCGCTGCGGCGCGTGATCGCCCGCAATCTCGTCGCCGCGCAACAGAACGCCGCGCTGTTGACCACCTTCAACGAGGTGGACATGTCGGAGGTGATCGACCTCCGCAAGCAGCACCAGGAAGCCTTCCAGAAAAAGTACGACATCAAGCTGGGCTTCATGTCCTTCTTCGTCAAGGCGGCGGTCGAGGCGCTGAAGTTGATCCCGCAGGTCAACGCCGAAGTTCGCGACACCAACATCGTTTACCGCAACTACTACGACGTCGGCATTGCGGTCGGCGGCGGCAAGGGCCTGGTCGTGCCGATCCTGCGGAACGCCGAGCGGCTCAGCTTCGCCGCGATCGAGCTGGCCATTGCCGATTTCGCGCGCCGCGCCCAGGACAACAAGATCGAGCTTTCCGAGCTCAAAGGCGGCACCTTCACCATCAGCAACGGCGGCATTTACGGCTCGATGCTCTCGACCCCCATCGTCAACGCGCCGCAAAGCGGCATCCTGGGCCTGCACGCCATCCAGGACCGTCCGGTGGCCCGCAACGGCCAGGTCGTCGTGCGCCCCATGATGTACGTCGCGCTCACCTACGACCACCGCATCGTCGACGGCCGCGAGGCGGTGACCTTCCTCAAGCACATCAAGGACCTCATCGAGCGGCCCGTGCGCATGCTGATCGAAATTTAAGAACCCGCGCAATGCCCTTCGTCGCCAACACCCGCACGGTGCTCGAAATGATCAAGTTCGAGCACTCCATCTTCGCGCTGCCGTTCGCGCTGACCGGCGCGCTGCTGGCGGCTCATGGCAGCGGCCTCTCCTGGACGGAACTCGGCGCGAAACTCGGCTGGATCGTACTCGCCATGGTGGCGGCGCGTTCGGCCGCCATGGCCTTCAACCGCGTCGCCGACGCCGAAATCGACGCCGCCAACCCGCGTACCAAAACGCGCGCCATTCCGGCCGGCGTCCTCTCGAAATCGTTTACGTGGGGCTTCATCGTCTTCTGGTCGCTGCTGCTGCTGGCGGCCGCCTGGATGCTCAATCCGCTGTGCCTCGAGCTCGCGCCGCTGGCGCTGGCCGTCGTGTTCGGCTATTCCTACACCAAGCGCTTCACGGCGTTCTCGCACCTGGTGCTGGGGTTCGCCCTCGGGATCGCGCCGGCGGCGGCCTGGATCGCCGTTCGCGGCACTCTCGACGCCCCCATCCTGCTGCTGACCGCCGCGGTGATGTGCTGGACGGCGGGCTTTGACGTGATCTATTCCTGCCAGGACGTCGATTTCGACCGCCGCAGCGGCCTGCGCAGCGTGCCGCAGTCGCTGGGCGTGCCGCGGGCGCTGCTGGTGGCGCGCCTGCTCCACGTCGTGATGGTGGGGCTGCTGCTGACTCTGTGGCGTTTGGCCGGGCTCGGCTGGCTCGGTTTGGCCGGCGTGGCGGTGGTTGCCGCCCTGCTGGTCTACGAGCACAGCCTGGTCAAAGCCGACGATCTCTCCCGGGTCAACGCGGCCTTCTTCACAGTCAACGGCTACGTTAGCGTGTTATTCTTTGTTTTTTGGGCCGCGGATTTGTCCGTGCGCTCCTGACGGCCCTTGAGACTGCCGTTTTGGCCAGGCCAACGACTTGTTGGACCGCCTTTTGCCAGGTTCTGGAATGACGCCGCACATCGAAGACCCGAAGCTGCGACCGGTCGCCGAAAAGGTGCTGGCCGGCGTGCGCCTGGGTTTCGACGACGGCGTCGCGCTATATCGCTCGAGCGACCTGCTGGCGATCGGCTACCTCGCCAACCACGTCCGCGAGCAGCAAAACGGCAACCTCACCTACTTCAACGTCAACCGGCATATCAATCCGACCGACGTCTGCGTTGCCGCTTGCAAGCTGTGCGCCTTCGGTAAGCAGAAGCGCGACCCCAAGGCCTATACGATGTCGCTCGACCAGGCCTGGCACATTGCCGGAGAAGGCTATAGCGAGGCGGTTTCCGAGTTCCACATCGTCGGCGGCCTGCACCCGGAGCTGAGCCTCGACTGGTTCTGCGAACTGATCCGGGGCCTCAAGGAGCGCTACCCGGCGGTGCATCTCAAGGCGTTCACGATGGTCGAGGTGGGCTACCTGGCGAGGCGGGCCCGCATCTCCATCGCCGAGACGCTCCAGAAGCTGAAAGAGGCCGGTGTCGACTCCCTGCCGGGCGGCGGCGCCGAAGTCTTTCACGAGCGCGTGCGGCGGATCATCTGCGATCACAAGATCGACGGCGAGGAATGGATCGAGACCGCCCGTTCGGCGCACCAGCTCGGCCTCAAATCCAACGCCACCATGCTCTACGGCCACATCGAGACCGAAGAGGATCGCGTCGATCACCTGCTGCGGCTGCGGGCGTTACAGGACGATACCGCGGGATTCCAGACCTACATCCCGCTGGCGTTTCATCCCGAAAACACGGCGATGAAGCACCTGCCGGTGACTACCGGCTTCGACGATATCAAGAACATCGCCGTGGCGCGGTTGATGCTCGACAACTTCCCCCACATCAAGGCCTACTGGATCATGATGACGCCGAAGGTGGCGCAGGTCGCGCAGCGCTTCGGAGCCGACGATCTCGACGGCACGGTGGTGGAGGAGAAGATCTACCACGACGCCGGCGCCACCACCTCGCAGTCGCTGCGCCGCGAGGAATTGCTCCACCTGATCCGCGAAGCCGGCCGCGAGCCGGTCGAGCGCGACACGCTCTACCGTCCGGTCCGTCGCGACGAAGCCACCTTGACGGTGCTGGTCTAGTCGCGGCGGTGATCCTCCACACGGCGGCCTGAACGAGGCCACCCACCAGCACGATTTCCGGCAGGAACGCCATCGCCCGGGCGGACCCGGCGCTCCTCCGCCGTTTCCGGCGCGCGAACGGATCGCCGCTCGAAGCGGCCTGGGGCGCCCCCGGTTCGCGGCGACGCGCCAACGCAAGTTTGATAACTTAGGAGTTGCCTTGCGGGCCCGCCTGGCTCGAATGCAACCCGAAACGGCAGGTTTCGACGATAAGCAGCGCAGGGGACAGTCCCGTTTGCGTACGCTCGGCCGCCCCGGCGGCGGATTGCTCCGAAGCGCGAAACGCGGCCATTTCTCCGGACGCGTGCCCGTCTGGCTTGCCTGACAAGAAACCAGGAGCGGACCTCGTAGTCCGCTAGCGAGCCCGAAGGAGCCTTTTCATGTCAGCAACGAAGCCCAGTCTTTCCTCCGAAGAGACCCGGATTGTCGACCGGGAAAAGCAGTGCCTTGTTCAAAGCTACGGACGCTACCCGCTGGTAGTCGACCACGGCAAGGGCTGCCAAGTCTGCGACCTCAACAACCGCAGCTACATCGATTTCGTCACGGGCCTGGGCGTCAATGCCCTCGGCCACGCGCATCCGCGCATTGTCCAGGTGATGCACGAGCAGGTCGAGAAGCTCGTCCATTGTTCGAACCTCTACTATCACCGCTATCAGGGAATGCTGGCCGAACGCCTGGTCGAAATCAGCGGCATGCAGCGCGCGTTCTTTGCGAACACGGGAACCGAAGCCGTCGAGGGCGCGCTGAAGATCGCCAAAGGCTATGGCCGCCGCAAGAGTCCCGACAAATACGGCATCGTCGCGCTGAACGGCTCGTTCAGCGGGCGGACCCTCGGCTCCATCTCGGTCACC
Source organism: Terriglobia bacterium (assembly GCA_963824095.1). Lineage (GTDB taxonomy): Bacteria > Acidobacteriota > Terriglobia > Bryobacterales > UBA6623 > JBBDWJ01. Next base: position 2,330,873 of record CAWGNS010000008.1, read on the forward strand.
GGCCAGGCGAAATACCGCCAGCCGTTCGAGCCGCTGATTCCCGGCGTGACCTTCATTGACCCGAACGATCTGGCAGGCCTCGAAGCCGCGGTCGACAAGAACACGGCGGCGATCCTGTTCGAGCCGATCCTGGGCGAGGGCGGCATCGTCGAGATCAGCCGCGAGTTCGCCGAACGCGCCGCCGAGCTGGCCCGCGACAACGACGCGCTGCTGATCTTCGACGAGATCCAATGCGGACTCGGGCGCACGGGCAAACACTTCGCCTACCAGTGGTGGGACGGAACCTCGGAGGGCTTTTGCTCGATTCTGCCCGATGTCGTCCTGGTCGCCAAGCCGCTGGCGGCGGGCTTGCCGCTGGGCGCCATCCTCGTCAACGAGAAGGCCGCCGAAATCCTCGCGCCCGGCATGCACGGCACCACCTTCGGCGGCGGCGCGCTGGCCTGCCGTGTCGCGCTCGAGTTCCTCGACGTGCTCGAGGAGCTGCTGCCGCACATCCGCGAGACCGGCGACTATTTCCAGGAACGCTTGGGCGAACTGCTGGAAAAGTACGATTTCATCAAGGAAGTACGCGGCAAAGGCTTGATGCTGGCGCTGAACCTGACCGTGCCCGGCAAAAGCGTCGTGCCCCAGGTCCAGGAAGCCGGCTTTCTGATCAATTGCACGGCCGAAACCGTGCTGCGCTTCCTGCCGCCCTACATCATCGAAAAGCAGCACATCGACGAGCTGATCGCCTGCCTCGACAAAGTCTTCGAGAAAGGCCCGCCGCAAGCCCAATAGCGGCAAGCACGGCAAGCGGGAGTGCCGCCACGGCAGAGACAGGCGCTCCCGCCTGTCCGCGGCGAGAAGCGCCGCGCTCGCCCCTTCGAACAAAAATCCGTCAAAACGATGGAGTGGAATTCCGGTCAGGCAGAAGGGCAGGCCAGCAGCCCCGCCCCAGCGGCTTCGATCAAGCAGCCCGCTGCGCGTTCAGCCGCTCAATGAAGTGCGTATCGTATTGACCCGCCTGAAACTCGGGGTCCGCCAGAATGCGTTGGTGCAGGGAAATCGAGGTGTGAATGCCCTCGACGGAGAAGAAGTCCAGCGCCCGCCGCGTGCGCGCGATGGCCTCTTCCCGGTCTTTGCCGTGGACCACCAGCTTGGCGACCAGCGAATCGTAGTAGGGCGGCACAAACCAGCCCGAATAGGCGGCCGTATCGACCCGCACGCCAATGCCGCCAGGCGTGATCAGTTGGGTGATGCGCCCCGCCGACGGCGCAAACGTCTGCGGATTTTCAGCGTTGATGCGGCACTCGATCGCGTGCCCGCGCAACTCGATCTTTTCGGGCAGCACCGCGTCGAGCGGCGCGCCGTCGGCGAGCAGGATCTGGCTGCGTACCAGGTCGAGGCCCGTAATGGCCTCGGTCACCGGATGCTCCACCTGAATGCGTGCGTTCAGCTCGATGAAATAAAGATCGCCGTTCTCGTCCATCAGGAACTCGACGGTGCCGGCGTTGGAATAGCCGATGTCGGAGAGCGCCTTGCCGACGACCTCGCACATGCGCGCCCGCGTCGCCGCATCGAGCCGCGGCGAGGGGCCTTCCTCGAGCAGTTTCTGGTGCCGGCGTTGAATCGAGCATTCGCGCTCGGCAATCGCCACGCAGCGGCCCTGCTCATCCCCCATCACCTGGAACTCGATGTGCCGCGGCCGCTCGATGAACCGCTCGATGTAAACCTCGGAGGAGTGGAAGCTGATGGCGGCCTCATGCTGTGCCTGATGAAACATCTCGGCCAGCTTGTCTTCGCCGCGCACCACGCGCATGCCGCGGCCGCCGCCTCCCGCCGCCGCTTTGATGATGACCGGATAGCCGATTTCACTCGCCCACTTGCGGGCTTCTTCCAGGCTTTTGACCGGCTCCTCGGTCCCGGGCACGATCGGAATGCCCGCCTTCCTCGCGGCGCGGCGCGCCTGCGCCTTATCGCCCATCAGCCGGATGACGTCGGGGCGCGGGCCGATAAACTTGATGCCCGACACTTCGCAGACTTCCGCAAAGCCCGGGTCTTCCGCCAGAAAGCCATATCCGGGATGGATCGCATCGACGTCGGTGATTTCGGCCGCGCTGATCACGGCCGGGATGTTCAGGTAGCTATCGGCGCTGCGCGGCGGGCCGATGCACAGCGCTTCGTCGGCGTAGCGAACGTGCAACGAGCCGCGGTCGGCTTCCGAATAGACCGCCACGGTACGGATACCGAGGTCCTTACAGGCCGAGATCACGCGCACGGCGATCTCGCCGCGGTTGGCAATGAGAACCTTCTGGAACATGGGTTTGAGCTGACCGGCTAACCGCGAGTGTCGATCGCGAACAGCGCCTCGCCGTATTCCACCGGCTGCCCGTTGGCGACAAACCGCTTGGTGACGACGCCGCCGGCTTCGGCCTCGATCTCGTTCATCAGCTTCATGGCTTCGATGATGCAGAGCACCTGGCCGGCTTCGACCTTGTCCCCCACCTGCACGAAGGCAGGCGCGCCAGGCGACGACGATTCGTAGAACGTCCCTACGATCGGCGCGGTCACGATGAGCCCCTCGGCTTCCTTTTCCGGCGCGGGCTTTTCGGCGGGGCGTTCGGCGGGGACGGCCGTACTCGCCGGCGGTGGGCCGGGGTTTCCGGCCGAATGGGCGACCGCCCCTGGCGTCTGCGGCGAAGTGACGATCACGTAGGGTGTGGGCGCGTTCGAGTTCTGGTTGGCTCCCGCGCGGCAAATCCGGATCTTCTCCTGTCCGCTGTGGAACTCGAACTCGGTGATATCTTTGGCAATCACCGTCTCGATCAGGTCTTTAATATCGTCAAGAGTCATCTTGGAATCGGCGCTCTGGGCGGGTGCGGGCATACAAACGATCGGGGCGGCTCAAAGAACCCGCAAGTCGCGCGGCGTTCGGGTCAGCACTTCGCAGCCGCTTGGGGTCACGACGACAACATCTTCGATCCGGACGCCCCCTACCCCTTCGATGTAGGCGCCTGGTTCGATCGTAATCACCATGCCGCTGGCCAGCCGCAGATCCTCCCGGGGACCGATGCGCGGCTGTTCGTGGATCTCCAGGCCCACTCCATGCCCCGTGGAGTGTGAAAAGGCCTTGTCCAGCTTGAACCTTTTCAGAACTTGCCGGGCCTTGCCATCTACGCTGCGAGCCTTCACGCCGGCTTTTACCGTTTCGATAGCCGCTAATTCTGCCTCGCGAACGGCCTGGAACAGAAAGCGCTGTTGGTTACTCAGCCGGCCCAGGCAGGCCATGCGTGTCATGTCGCTTACATAGTCATCGAGTATAGCACCCTGGTCGACGACGATCAGGGCGTTTCTTTCCAACGGAATGCGCTGCGGGTTGGCGTGCGGCAGGGCCGAGCGCGCTCCGCTGGCCACGATCGTGTCGAACGCCGGCTTGCTCGCCCCCAACAACCGCATCTGGTACTCGATCTCGGCGGCGAAGCGCGTTTCGGTCCAGCCCGCCCGCAGCTTGCCGCAGGCCGCGTCGAACGCCCGCGAGTTTAACTCAACCGCGCGCCGGATGCGCTCGATCTCCAGCGCGCTTTTCACCATGCGCTGCCGCTCCACAAGCCCATCGAGCGGCAGCAGACGCCGCCCTCGCAGCTTGCCGTGCAGGAACTCGTAGGTCTGGAACGGCATGCGGTTGCGCTCGAAACCGAGGCGCCGCAAGCGTCTGCGCCGCACTTGATCGACCACCAACTCCAGAATATTGCTCGTTGAAACGAGTATCTCGATGCCCTGGGTTTGCTGAGCGGCCTGAATCTCGTAGCGGCCGTCGGTGAACAGCGTGGCGTTCTCAGGTGTAACGAGCAAGCAGCCGTTACTGCCGCTGAAACCGGTCAGATAGCGGATGTTCGGGAGACCCGTGACTAACAGCGCCGGCTGGTTTTCGCTCGCCAGCGTCCGGCGCAGTCGATCGAGCCGCAGGGGCTCCTCCGCTCCGGGCCCGCCAGTGGGCTTTTTCGCATCTTTGCCCGGGGCCAAGCTCACCTGCCGGTCACGTTGATCAGGAGGCCGTCGGGGCGCGGGACGATCTGCAACTCGGGAAACGACTCTACCTCCAGAACCAGCCGGACCAAGGGGGGATCGATCTGGTTTTGCGCGATGCGCACCTGCTTAACGACCGAATTCGGTACGATCTGCTCGCGTTCCTCGCGGGGGATCTCCTGCCGGACCCCCGCCAAGTCGATGACCACGCGGTTTGGTTTCTCGACCTGGAACATCTTGTAGGCGGGCAAGCCGTTGGTGGCCGCCACGATTTGCAAGCTATCCCCCTGCCCAAGAATGCGAAGGTCTCGCAGGGTAATTACTCCATCCGAGGCTGCACCCACGGTGGCCGATTCCAGGCCCGCGCCGCCGCCGGTCCCGCCCGCCGCAGACTTGTCGAGGGCGGAGGTCGTCGCGTGCTGCGATAGCAGCGTCGATCCGCGCTGGCCGGGCGCGGCAACCGGCGGCTTTGACAGGCTAGGAGATAGAGAGGCGGCGGCCGAAGCTGCCGCGGAGCCGGACGGTGGCGCCTCGGCAACGGACGCCCCGGTTGGCGCATCGGGCCGGGGGGCATCCGCAGCGGCGTCCGGCGTAGCGTCCGTCCGCGAATCCGCAACTGGCAAACCCGCTGCTTGGGACGCATCGAGCGCGGCGGGCAGCACCGGCGGCTCCCCGGCAGGCAGCGAGACGTTCGCGGTTGTGTCTGCCGGCGCCGTGGCCGGGATACTCGCTTCCGGTGTGGAGGAAGGCCCGGCGTCCTCGGCGGCGACGGCCGGACCCGGCACCGCTTGGCGGCCCAAAACGAACCACAAGATCGCCCCGCCGAGAACCAGAAACAGCCCAGCCAACGCGACTTCCCGCCCGGAAATGAACGAAGAGGCTCCATTCGACTCCGACACGAGACCCTGCAGGCCTTCCTTGCGGTTCCGAAGCAGGTTGACACGGATCATAGTTCTTCCAGGCCGCGCAAGGCCAGACCCACCGCCACGCTGAGGGTCGTGCCGTACTCCTCCGCGATCCGCCCGGGGGCGGTTTCCGGCGAGTACGAAATGCGCCAGAACGGTTTCAGCTCATCCACCGGTAGTCCCGTGCAGTCGTTCACGATTTCGCGCATCTGCTCCGATTGCGCCGCTCCTCCCGAGAGGTAGACTCTGCTCGGCTTGTGCGGGGATGCCTGTTGTAACAACAAATCCCACCGACTGTCCAGTTCCCGCCCGGCCAGCGCCGGCACCGCCTCGGGGGCGCTGCCCGGATCGCGGCATAGTGTGGCATCGCGGGACCACAACAGCGTCGCGCCACGCAGCAGTGCAACCGTCATGCGGCGGGGCCCCACATGCACCAGCACCGCCACATCTTCGCTTGCGGGCTGGTAGTTGAACGTATAGGTATTCGCCACCGCACAGGCTTGCGCGTCCACGATCGCGGGAACCTTCCCCGCCAGCGTCATCGCCTCGCGAACCCATTCCACCTGCTCGGTAGCCGAGCTGACCCACAGCACTCCCGCCGAAGAGCCGTCGCCCGGCAACCGCTCGTAGTCGAAGGCGGCCCCGTCGCAGGGATAGGGGATGACCTTCATCATCGCATCGTGGACGAAGGTTTCGAGGTCCTCCTCAAACTCCCTCGGCAGAGCCTCGAATTGGGTGTAGACCTTTTCGCCCGAAACCGCCGCGGCCACATGCCGCGCACCGAGGTGGTTTTCCTTGCAGAGTTTGCGCAGGCTCTCGGCGACCTTGATGGAATCGGTCAGCTCACCGGCGGTCACCGCTCCCGGTGGGGTCGGACCCAAGACCGCCCGTTTCAACAGGACGCTGCCGTGCCGCTCGGAGAGCAAGACGGCCTTGATGAGGCTCGAACCCACGTCCACGCCCAACAACTCTCGGCGCGGTAACCAGGTTCTCTTGCGCGGGGCCGCCAGCGGCGTGCTGCCTCGACTTGCGGGAGGGACCCCAGCGTCTCCGGTCAGGTTCCGTAACGCGGACATGGCTCCCACCTACACTTGTACCCTAACCTGCCTGGTCATAGCGATCCGGAGATCGCCTTACTTGAAATTCTTGGCGAGGTCTTCGGCCAGCAACTGCGCACGGTCGGCCAGGCTTTTGGCGATGGTGAGGTCCTGCCCACGGGCCTCCTCGGCTTGTCGGATGAACGCCCGGATCCGCCGGATCGTGATGTGCTGTTCCTCGTTGAGTTTGGCGCTGTTCACCAGCACCACCTCCAGACGTTCCTGCGCTTTCTTGATGGCCTGGTCGATCGCCTGGTTGAATCGCTGACGCTGATCGGGAGTCAGCATTTGCCCCAATTGGGGCACCGACGCGGGCGGCGCTTCGGCTGGGGTCGACGTTCCGCTGGCCGCCGGAGGCACAGTCGCCACAGGACGCCGCGGCGAAGGTTCGGGCTGGGGGCTGGTTTCCGGCGCAGGAGGGGTCACCAGCGGGCCAGGCGTCTCGGGAACTGCTTCGGGAGGCACCGGCTGTGGACTGGGTAGCTCGGTAACGGTTTGGGGCTCGGAAACGGGTCCTGCCGGCGGTTGCGGCCTGGGGGCGCGGGATACCCGCGGCGCGGGCGGAGGTACGGTCGTATCCGCGTGCTTTTTGGTACATGAGCCGAAAAGCACCATGGACAGCAGCACGCACACGAGCGCCACGTAGCGGTAGGATCCGGGTCTAGAGGCGGACGGTCCCCGGGAATCGCCGCCCCAGAGTATGGAAAGATACGCTCCGAAAGCCCACGCACGCAACCGCCCCACGGCCGCAGCCGTGCAAGCATTCGCGTAAACAACTCCGGAATAAGAAGTTACCGCCCGCACACACTTAGGCATCCGGAGCCACCGACGCTGCCGGCAAGGCTTGACGCTGGGACTCCCGCGCCGCCGGAAACCGCAGCCGGAACTCCGTACCTTTGCCCGGTTCACTCGCGAAATCAATTGTACCACCGTGCAGTTGAACCACCCGGAAGGTCATTGCCAATCCGATACCCGACCCTTTTCCCTTGGTCGTGAAGTAGAGCTTGTAGATCTTGTCGCGCAAATCCGGCGGGATTCCGCTGCCTTCGTCCTTGACCGTGATACCCCAGCCTCCGCGGTTCTGGCGGACGCTGAGCTCCATCAAGCCACCATCCTTCATCGCCTCCACGCCGTTGGTCACGACGTTGAGCAGAGCCTGCTTGAGCAGGTCGAGATCGCCTTGGATGACCGCTTCCGTCGGCGGAATTTCCTCCTGGATCTGCACGCCCTGGGCCTGCGCCGTGGGCCGCACCAGGGCAGAGACGTCCTTCACCAACGCCACCAGATCGACACTGCTCAGCTGCAGCTCGACGGGCCGCTGAAAGTCCAGGAAAGTCTTTACCACGCGGTCCAGGCGCGAAATCTCGCGCGTGATGACCTCAATCTCTTCGCCGCCGGCAACGACGCCGTCGAGCTTCGACTTCAGAATCTCCAGGTGCAGCGCGATCGAGTTCAGCGGATTCTTGATCTCGTGAGCGGCGCCGCTGGTGAGTTCGCTGATGGCCGCCAGACGCGTCGAAATGTCGAGCTGCGACTCGATCTGACGCCGGGGATCGGCGTCGCGCAGCCGCAACAGGGTCCCCAGCCGTTCGTGGCGCGGGAAGTCCTCGATCAGCTCGACAGTCACCAGCAACCGCACGGCCGCCATCCCCTCGCGCTCGAGTTCGATCGGCTGGTCTTTAACCTCCCGGCGTAGGTGCACCGCGCTCTGCACCACGGCTCCCAGCACGGTCTCGCCGGGAAAGATCTCCTCAAGCGTCTTGCCCATCATGACCCAGCGCCCGCTGCCCAGCAGACGTTCGGCGCCGCTGCCGGCCATCATCAGGCGATTGTCGCGCCCGAACAGCAGCACGGCGTCTTCCATGCGGTCGAGAAGCTGATCGATATTCGCCCGCAACTCGAGTGCCGAAGCCTGCGCGCCGCGAAACTGCTTGCCCAGCAGATCGAGCTTCGACTCCACCGCGGCGACCTCTTTGGCCTGGCGCCGGGGCAGTGCCGCCGCTTCCTCGCCGCGGGCGATGCGGTCGATGATGTCGCCGATCCGAGCCAGCGGCCGGAAGGCCACGTTCGAGGCGACGACCGCCAGAAGAATGGAAAGCAATAGCGAGACGGCCAGCACCGCGCCCAGCCGCTCGAGCTGCGGCTGCACCTGGTCGCGCAGCAGCACCGAGTTCATGATCACGTGCAGGGTGAAGGCGGGCTCCTGCTGCCCTTCGAACGCGATCGGCCGGGCCACCTCGTATTCCTGGCTCTGGAAGAGCACCTCGTTGAGCTTCACCCACAGGCTCTTGCTAGCGAAATTACTGAGGCTTGCCAGCTGCTGTATCTTTTGACCCTGACGGTCCAATTGCGAGCTCGCCAGGATGCGGTTGTTCTCTCCGGTGACCACGATCTCGACGATCGCCTGCGAGGTGGCCATCACCTGCTCGAGCATGGTCGAAAGCGTGGCGTCGTGCTCGATGATTTCGGTGGCCAGGCCGACCAGGTCTTGCAGATTCATTTCCGCGGCCGGTGGGGTGGGCTGCTGTTGCAGGCGGATCTCGGTCTGGTCTTTGATCTGCTTGGTGAGATTGCCCTGGACGCGATCAAGCACCGTGTCGGCCCGCTCGACGGTGTCGTCAAAACGGGCCTCGATGACGCTGTGAATGTGCAACACCGACAGCGCCGTGACGACGATCACGACCAGCGCCACAATCGAAATGCGAAGCCGGGTCTTCAAAGACATGGCAAGCCGCCGGGCGAGCCAAACCCGCCTGCGCCGGGCTGACCACCGTGAAACCTTCAGCCGCACGATCACACCGCCGTCTCAGCCCGTACCGTACTCTTTCAGTTTATTGTGCAATGTCTTCAGGCTGATTTCCAGAATCTGAGCCGCCCGCGTCTTGTTGTTGCCGGTGTGCTCCAGGGTCTGCAGAATCAGCTTCTTCTCGGCCTCGCGAACGGTAGTGCCCACGGGGAGTTGCACGACGTCGGGATCGTGGGTCAGCGACGCCTGAGGCTTGTACCCGTCGCCGAACTCGCCGATCAGGTGGCTGGGTAGAATCGTACCTTCGCCGGCCAGAATCACTGCCCGTTCCACCACGTTGCGCAGTTCGCGCACGTTTCCGGGCCAGTGATGCCGCCGGAACCTCTCGATCACCTCGGGATGAAAATCGGTAGCGCGGCAATCGTGCTTGCGGTTGAGATCCTCGCGCAGGGCGTCGGCAATCGGCAGAATATCCTCGCGATGGTTCCGCAGCGCCGGCAAGTGGATGTGAAATACATTCAGCCGGTAGTAGAGATCCTCACGCAATTCGCCTTTGCTAACCGACTCCTCGACGATCTTGTTGGTGGCGGCGATCACCCGCACATCCACGTCCAGCTCGCCCTTGCCGCCCAGCCGACGCACGCGGGAGTCCTCCAGCACGCGCAGCAGCTTGGCTTGCGTTCCCACCGGCATGTCGCCGATCTCGTCGAGCAGCAGCGTACCGGAATCGGCCAGCTCGAAGCAGCCCGAACGCCGCTGGATAGCCCCGGTGAAGGCTCCCTTCTCGTGGCCGAACAGCTCGCTTTCCATCAACGATTCGGGCATCGCCGCGCAATTGATCGCCACGAACGGGCCGTTCTTGCGGGGGCTCAGGTTATGGATCGCACGCGCCACCAGCTCTTTGCCCGTGCCGCTCTCGCCGGTGACCAGCACCGCCGCCTTGCTGGGCGCTACCTGCCGGATGATCGAAAACACCTGCTGCATCGCCGCCGAGTGCCCCACCAGCCCTTCGAGAAGCCCCTGGTAGCTCAACTGCCGCCGCAGCCGGTCGACCTCTTCGGACTGCTTGCCCTGCTGCGCGGCGCGCTCCAGCAGCACGCGTAACTCGTTCGGCCGGATAGGCTTTTCCAGGAACCAGAAGGCCCCCAGCTCGTGGATCGTCTTCAAGGCGTTCTCGATGCCGCCGAACGCCGTCACCACGATTGCTGTCGGCACCGCGCCCTGGCCCACCAACTGCTTGAGCAGTTGATAGCCGTCCATGCGCGGCATGTTGAGGTCGGTCACCAGGACGTGCGCCGGAAAAGACACCAGCTTTTCCATCGCATCCTGGCCGTCGGCGGCCGTTTGGACGCTGAAGCCCCACGAAGACACCAAACTGGCCAGCGCCCGCCGCTGATCGTCTTCGTCGTCGACGATCAACACACGGGCTGGCGTGGACTGCTGTTCCGGCTCGCTCATCGCCCATCTATTCTACGACTTCCCGTTGGCAGACAGACAATCCGGGTGGCCGCTATCGGCTCTGGCCTCTGGCGGTATCAAAAGACCCCAACCCGCGACACCGCGCTTCGGTTCCCCAACTGGTCGGAGCTTTTGGGCAGCCTCGGGGGCACATTCGCCGACCGGGGACATTGCCAGCCCCCGGGAGGGAACTGGCTAGCCCTCCGGAACGGCTCGGGCTGCTTTGTTGGATAGCCGCCCACGAACCTGCCCGAGCGTGATTCGCCTGGCCAATAGCAGACCCCCAGGCGCCGCAAAATTCCGCTCGGTGGCTACGGCCGCCGCAGTGCAAGCCCTCGTACAATAGGGGTTCGTATGAGACCCATTTTGCTGTCCGAAACACCCGAAGCCGTGGGAGCCGACGCCCTGGCCATCATTCTGTTCGAGGCCGCCGGCGAGGCCAACCCCGGCGGTGCGTTCGACGCTCACACGCAAGGCCTGATCGCGGAGTTGTACGACTCCAAAGAGTTCACGGGAAAGGCTTTACGAACCGCGCTCATCCACCGCCCCAGCGGCTTCCGGGCCCGCCGCCTGCTGTTGATCGGCGGCGGCCGGCGCGAGGAGTTCACCGCGGCGCGGCTCCGCCAGGCCGCCGGCGTGGCCGTTCGCGAAGTGCGCGCCAAAGGGATCAAGCGCCTGGCGGTGCTGCCTGCCGGCGACCTCGAGCCTGGCGACCAGGTGCAGGCCATCGCCGAAGGAGCGATCCTGGCCACCTACGAGCCCGACGCCTACAAAACCGAGGACAAAGGGCCGGCCGTGCTCGAAGAGCTGCTGATTCTCGCCGATTCCAGGCACTGGGATCGCCTGGAGCAGGGCCGCGCCATCGCCGAGGCGCAGAACTTCGCGCGCGAGCTGATCAACGAGCCGGGAAACCGCCTGCCGCCGCGGGCCCTGGGTTCCAAGGCCCTCGAGATGGGCGCCGGCGTCGGACTCCAAGTCGACCTGCTGCATCGCGACCGCCTGGAGGAGCTGAAAATGGGCGCCCTGCTCGGCGTTGCGCAGGGCAGCTCCGAGCCGCCCGTGCTGATCGTCGTTCGCTACCGGCCCGAAGGGGGCGGCGCGGCCGGCGCGCACCTGGGCCTGGTAGGAAAGGCCGTGACTTTCGACACTGGCGGCATCTCGATCAAGCCGGCGCAAGACATGGACAAGATGAAATACGACATGGCTGGCGGCGCGGCCATGCTGGGAGCCATGCGGGCGCTGGCGTCACTCAAACCTTCGGTGCCGGTTACCGCCGTGATTCCTTCGGTCGAGAACATGCCCGGCCAGCACGCCCAACGGCCCGGCGACGTCGTGACCACGATGTGCGGCAAGACGGTCGAAGTGCTCAACACCGACGCCGAGGGCCGCCTGATCCTGGCCGACGCTCTCACCTACGCTAAACAGCAAGGCTGCACCCACTTGGTCGATGCCGCCACGCTCACCGGAGCGATCGCCGTCGCCCTGGGCCATGAGCGGGCCGGACTGTTCAGCAACGACGATGCCTGGCGCGACCAGGTGCTCGCCTCGGCGGACGCCAGCGGCGAAAAGCTGTGGCCGATGCCGCTCGATGAGGAATACAAAGACCAGCTCAAGAGCCTCATCGCCGATCTGCCGAATATCGGCACGCGCTGGGGCGGAGCGGTGACCGCCGCGATGTTTCTCAAGCAGTTCGCCGACCCGACCCCCTGGGCGCACCTCGACATCGCCGGGACGGCCTGGATCGAAGAAGCCAAGCCTTACCTGCCCAAAGGCCCCAGTGGCATCGGCGTGAGAACGTTCGTGGATCTGGCGATGAAGATGGACTGAGACGGCAAAGGGAGACGGCGAAGGAAGCGGCCCGAACCCGGGCGTACTTTTCGGCCGTGGGCTGCGAATCGGCCAATGCTCGGCTTCGCAGCCGCCAATCCCACTCAGAGCCTCAAGCGTGAGCTTGCGCTCAGATGCGAGGGCGAGCGATGGGTCCCCTGATTGCCGAACACTGTAGGGTTGCCCGCCTCTCAGCGCGGGCTCACGCCCGCGGCTCTGAGTGGCGCTATACGCGTGCCGCTACACGTCTCGCTGCCGCCCGGATACTTCTGAGCCGCGAATAGCTCCACCCGCTTGCACTCGACCCGGGTAACGCTCAACGGCCGGTCTGCTAACCTTCGGCCTCTTCCCCCATTTGCTGGGAGAGATACAACCCGACCCCGATCTCCTGGATCATCCCGAGTTGGCCTTCCAGCCAATCGATGTGATGCTCTTCGTCGACCAGGATCCGCTCGAACAGGTCGCGCGAGCCATTGTCGCCAGCCTCGGTCGCGGTCTTGATGGCTTGGTTCAGCCGCGCAATGGCCTCCATCTCGATAGCGAGGTCGTTTTCGAGCTGGGACTTGACGTCCTTTCCGATGCGCAAGGGGAACATCTCGCGCAAATTCGGCAAACTCTCGAGGAAGATGATGCGCTCGATCAGCCAATCGGCGTGATGCATCTCCTCGATGGATTCCTTCCGCATAAAGGCGGCCATCTTCTGATAGCCCCAGTTGGCGCACATCCGCGAGTGCAGGAAGTATTGGTTGATCGCCGTCAACTCCGCCTTCAGCGCTTCCTTGAGAAATTCAATAACCTGTTCGTTGCCCTTCATGCCGCCAGTCCCTTTCTCGCTTCGTGTTTCGTAGCCGCTATTTTTGATGTGGCCGCCGTGATTACCGTAGCCTTTGCAGTTCCATTCTACCCGAACACCGCGCAGTAGCTGCTATCCACTCGAAGCCGCAGCCGCGAGAGCACAGGCGCTCCCGCCTGCCCCGCGGCGAGCGGCGAGGCCGCTCGTTCTCGAACAAGGCACTCACCAACAACGATTCTGTTCCTGCGAAGGCGAAGGTCTCTTCCCGCAAGAGCGCTGCGCGCAGGCCGGAGGCCTGCCCCACTCTCACGCCACGGACGCCAGCACGCGATCTTCCCAGGCGTAGTCGGGCGCCGGCCTCTCCTGCTTCAGATACCAGGCAAACGTTTGCGCCAAACCTTCTTCAAAAGGCGTGGGTTCAAACCCCAGTTCCGAGCGGGCGCGGGCGTTGCTCTGGGTGATCGGCGGCATATCGAAGTATTGCGCGAAATAATACGGCGGCGCGAACAGGCCGCCTCCCATTTCAAGCAGCCGCTCGCGAGGTACGTAAACCAGTTTCGCCGTCCGTCCCGCGACCCGCGCCAGCGTCTGCACCAGCTCGCTCTGCGTAGTCGGCTGATCGTTGCAGACGTTGTAGGCGCGGCCGTTGGCGGCATCGCTATCCGCCGCGGCGATTGCCGCCCGCGCCACGTCGTCGGCCAGCGCGAACTGCATCTGCCGCGAGCCGTCGCCGGGCATCAGAATCGGCCGCCCGTCCAGCAGGCGGTCCCAGAAGAACGCCTCGCGATAGAAGGGGTTCTCCGGTCCGTAAACGTAAGGCGGGCGCAGCGTCACGGCGGGAAAGCCTTGCGCGGTGTGCAAGGCGAACAGCGCGCGCTCGGTGTTGGCCTTGTTGCGCGGATAGTCCTCGGGCTCATCGGCGGCGGCCAACGGCGCGTCTTCGGAAACGTTTTCGCCCGCCTGGTACGCCCCGACGCTCGACACAAACACATAGCGCCGCAGCCCCTCGGCTACCGCCGTGGCCGCCGCTTCCACCTGTTCGGCCGTCGTGCCGCGCTGCCAATCGTAGACGTTGTCGTAGACGACGTCGAAGCGGCGCCCCGCCAGTTGTTGGCGGACCGCCGCAACGTCGTTGCGGTCGCAGTGAATCTCAGCGGTCTTCCCCGCGAAGGGATTCGATTTCCCGCGGTGCAGCAGCGTTACCTCGTCGCCGCGCGCCAGCAACCGGCGTACTAACGCCCGCCCGAGGAAAAGCGTTCCGCCGATCACCAGCGATCGCGTCAATCGTAATACTCCAGACCCAGGTGCGTAATCAAATCCTCGCCGCGCATCCAGCGCAGCGTGTTCTTAAGCTTCATGAGCTGGATGAAGATGTCGTGCTCGGGGTAGAGCACGCGGGCCGCCTGCGGCGACTTGAAGTAGAACGAGAGCCACTCCTGAATGCCCGACATGCCGGCGCGCTGCGCCAGATCCAGAAACAGCGCCAGATCGAGCACCAGCGGCGCCGCCAGGATCGAGTCGCGGCACAGAAAGTTGATCTTGATCTGCATCGGATAGCCTAGCCACCCGAAGATGTCGATGTTGTCCCAGCCCTCTTTGTTGTCGCCGCGCGGCGGATAATACTCGATCCGCACTTTGTGGTCGAAGTGGCCGTAAAGATCGGGGTATTGCTTGGGCTGGAAGATCACGTCCAGCGCCGAGAGCTTGCTCTCTTCTTTGGTCTTGAACGAATCGGGATCGTCGAGCACCTCGCCGTCGCGGTTGCCCAGGATGTTCGTCGAGAACCAGCCGTTCACGCCGAGCACGCGCGACTTGAGACCGGGCGCGAGCAGCGTCTTCATGAACGTCTGGCCGGTCTTGTAATCCTTGCCGCAGATCGGCATGCCTTGCTGCTTGGCCAACTCCTCCAGCGCGCAGGTGTCGACCGTGAGATTCGGCGCGCCATTGGCGAACGGCACCCCCGACTTCAACGCGGCGTAGGCATAGATCTGGCTGGGGGCGATGTCGGCGTCGCTCTTCTGCAGCCCTTCTTCAAACGCCGCCAGGCTGGCGTGAACCGCCGTCGCTTTCTGGAAGATCTCGGTGGAGCCGCACCACACCATCACCAGGCGCGAGGCTCCGCTGGACTGTCGAAAGTTGCGGATGTCGTCCATCAGCGCCTCGGCCATTTCCATCTTGCTGCCGCCGCTTTTGACGTTGGGGCCGTGGATGCGCGTGACGAAACGCTGCTCGAAAACAGCCGGCATCGGCTGGATCGCCGCCATCTCATCTTTCACCTGATCGAGTAGCGCGCGGTCCAGGACGCCGGCTTTGCATGCCGCTTCGTAGCAGTTGTCCTCATAGATGTCCCAGCCGCCGAACGCCAAGTTTTCGATCGGGGCCAGCGGCACAAATTCGCGAATCAAGGGATTGCGATTGTCGGTTCGCTTACCGAGGCGAATGCGCGCCATCTGGGTCAACGAGCCGAAGGGCTTGGCAAGGCCTTTGCGCGCGGCGCTGACGCCGGCGAAAAACGTCGTCGAAACGGCGCCCATTCCGGGCGTCAGGATGCCCAGAGTCCCCTGGGGCGGCGCAATGGTTGGAGTGTTTGGCACGTGAGGGTTACCTCGCTTTACTGCAATCGAATGAGGCGGCCGGAACGTCCTGTTCCGGGCCGAACCGAATCGAGCCCGAACTCGCGCCGTTCCGCGCGCATCCGCTGTCGAGACGGCGCTCCGCTCCGCCGCGATGGTGGCTGAGGTTCCCGCAATTCTGGATGGCGCCGACCGGGCTCCGTTCTCAAACTCACGGTGCGTGCCTCCGGCGGGCTCGGGTGAACGAATGGAGAGAACGAGGGCGAAGCCGCCCCCAAAACACCGAGAGGCAGACTCGACAGCAACCCGCTATCGTACTAAATCCCGCCGCTGGCCGGGGCGGCGTGGGTGATGCCCGGGAAAAGCGCCGGCCTCTGTGCGACCGAATTCGCCGCAATCGCAAAGCCGCGCTCTGCTGTTCCGAGGCGCCAACCCGCGTGGCACCCGGATTCCCAATCCGGTATTATCGGACTCTATGAATGCAAGCGGCTTGAGTGGTTCGTCTTGGGCGGTGCAGCTGTGGACGGCGCGTCCATCGGCGCGGCCGGCGGCGCTGGCCGTAGCCCTGCTGGCGGTGGCGCTGCTGTTGGCCGGTTGCGCCAGCAATGAACCCGACTTGGCCTCGCCCGAGAACGAGACGGCCCAAGGTGCGACGCCCGACGGGCTGCTTTCGTCGGCTCATATGGGCGACCCGCGGGCGGCTCCGCAGTTGCTGGAAGGCTTCTATGGCCTCGAGCAGGGCGTCTGGCGCTGGACGGCCAAAAAGTTTGTCGTGGCCCTGCAAGCGCCCTCGGGGGTCGAAGGACAAAACACCGAGCTGGAATTCAGCTTTACGCTTCCCGAATCGGTGATCTCGCGCCTCAAGCAGATCAAACTGACCGCCCGCGTCAACGGCACCGAGGTCGGCAGTGAAACCTACGCGCAGCCCGGCGAGTACGTGTTCACCAAGCCGGTTCCCGCCGGTCTGTTGCGCGGCGGCGAGGCGGCCAAGGTGGAGTTCGAATTGGATAAGGCCCTGCCGCCGGGAGAAGCCGACAAACGGGAACTCGGCCTGGTCGCCGTTTCGGTTGCTCTGAAGTGAGCCCGGCCGCCGCACGCAAACCCCTTCACCTGCTCCTGACGTGTCTCTACTGGTCGGTCCCTGCCCTGCTCAGCCTGTGGTTGTTCCATCGCGGCCTGTGGTGCTGGTTTCACCGCGACGATTTCGCGCTGCTGCTGCTGGTGAAGCTCCCCGATCACCAGTTTTGGGCTCACCTCTGGCAGCCGCGCGCACAGGGTACCTTCCGGCCGCTCAGTGAAAGGCTGTTTTTCTACTACTTCTACCACTGGTTTGGGCTCAATGCCTTTCCTTACCGGCTGCTGGCGTTCGGGACCTTGCTGGTCGACCTGTGGCTGGTCGCGATCGTCACCCGGCGGCTCACGGGCCGGCACTGGGCGGGCTTCGCGGCGGCCTGCCTATGGGGCCTCCACCACAGCCTGGCGACGAGCATGGCCTGGAGCTCGGCCTACAACCAGGTGATGTGCACGTTCTTCTTGCTGGTCAGTTTTTGGCTGTTCCTGCAGTTCGTCTCGACGAATCATTGGCTCTACTACGCCGCGCAATGGGTCACCTTCGTCGTGGGTTTTGGGGCCCTGGAATCCATCGTCGTCTACCCCGGGATTCTGCTGGCGTATGTGGTGCTCGAAAAGCGCCGCTACTGGCCCCATGTCATACCGATGCTATTTGCTTCCGCGGGCCTGGCCTGGCTGCAGTTGTCGGCCGCGCCGCCCCCGAGCGAGGGCCTCTATCAGACCTCATTCGGCATGGGGATGCTCACGGGCCTCGGCGTTTACACCAAATGGGCGCTGGCGGCCGAAGCCAAGACTTGGGTAGCTATCGTTCTCGCCGCGTTGCTGTTGGGGTTCGCGGCGTGGCGGGGTCTGCAAAAGGACTGGCGGGGTCTGTTTCTCGTCGCCTGGTTCGTCGGCTCGCTCGTCCCCTATCTGCCCCTGGCCGCGCACCGCAGCCGCTATTATCTGGTGATCCCGTTCCTGGGACTGGCGATGTTGGGCGGCTGGGCTCTGGTCGAGGCTTGGGACGCCGGCTGGCGTTTTCGGCTGCTGGGTGTCGTGAGCCTGGTCTTGTTTCTACCGCCCACCATTCACTACGCGACAGATAACGTCGGCTACGACTACCGCTGGAGCGTCGCTGCCAGAAACCTGTTGTCCGGCGTATCGCAGGCGCGGGCCGCGCACCCCAACAAGACGATCCTGCTGGCGAACGTTCCCCAGGAGCTCTTCTACGTCGCCATCTACCACCAGGCGTTTCGGCTGATCTCCATCTACGACGTGTTCCTCACCCCCGACCAGCCCAACATCCAGCAACTCGGCGGCTACGAGCCCATCGATCACTTCTTCCTTTCCCGCGAGGAAACGCTGCGCGCCTTGGCGCTCGGCCGCGCGGTGGTCTACGATGCCGGCGGCCCGCGCCTCAAAGAAATTACGCGCTCCTATACGGCGCTGGCGCCCTTGAAGCTCTAACGCTCGCGCCGAGAGTGTCTCGGGTCCACCCTCGAGTGGCGCCAGTCCAACGTCGAGTGGCGCGGGCCTCCGGCCGGCTGCGTCCGCCTCTGGCGGACGTTCCCGGCAACCGCACCGGATAGATGTGGATTGAGGGTCAGTTCTTGCGTTTCAGCACAGGCCGGTCGTCATCGGGTTCGGGTGAACTGACCGGTACCGTGGACGGCTGTGTGGCGGGCGGCGCATCGGCCGTGGTCGTGCCGGCCGGTTCGGAGCCTTCGCGCCGCAGAATGGGACGATCGTCGTCGGGCGGCGGCGGCGCCTGCGTCACGCTGGGGTCGCTGCCCGTCGCATCCGGTCGCCGGATCACCGGGCGGTCATCGTCTTCGGCCGGGTCCGACCCCGACGTCCCGCGGCGGCGGATCACCGGCCGGTCGTCGTCCCCGGTGCCTTCCGAAGGCTGCGACGATCCAGGCCGCTCGATCGTGGTGGTGTCGACGCTCGTCGCCCGGCGCATGCGCGGGCGGTCCTTGAGGTCGGGATCTTCCTTCGCGGCCGGCGAGAGCAGATAGGTCAGACGATCCTTCATCTCCAGAAATTCGGAGCTGGAAACCACGTATTCGGCCTTCGCCGGCAGAATGCGCTCGATCTCTTTCTGCGCCGCCTCGATGCGGTCGTCGGTCATTGGGTGGCTGCGGAACACGGCGGAGAGCGTGCCGGGCTTTTTCTTCTCCATGGCTTGCAACCGTTCGAAAAAGTCCACAAACGAGACCGGGTCGTAGCCGCTGGCATAGAGATACTGCAGTCCGAGAAAATCGGCCTCCGCCTCGAACTTGCGGGAAAACTGCAGAAAGCCCATGGGGATCGCCAAGCTGGCCGCCTGGCGCACGCCGAAGCCGGTCCAGCCACCCATAAAGATCAGCGGAATCGTTGCCAGATTCGCGATTTGCCCGCGGGTGGCCTGGCGGGTGCCGTGCCGCGCGGCGACATGCGCAATTTCGTGAGCCAGCACGCCCGCTAGCTCGCCCTCGGTTTCCGCCTGCAGCATCAATCCGGTGTGGACGAACAGGAAGCCGCCCGGCAAGGCGAACGCGTTCACTTCGGGGGCATCGATGATCTTGAACGTGAAGGGAACCTTGGTGTCGGAGTTCCGCGCCAGGTTCTGGCCCAGGCGATTGATGTATTCGGCAACCAGCGGGTCGTCGATGACCTTGGCGGTGCGCTCCACCTCGTCGGCCAACTGTTTGCCGAGGGCGATCTCTTTGTCGATCGAGTAGAAGTTGACGCTGCCATCCACGTCCCGGTCGCCAATCGCCTCGACGTCGTCTTTCTTCTTCTTTTTCTTGGTGTTGTCTTTGTCTTCGGCGAGAGTCGCAATCGGCAGCGACGCGACCAGAAGAACGACCAGCAGGCGGCGGATGACCTTCATGACCCCACTCCCTGGGCCGGAGGCAGTTTGCGCAACGTCCGCGAACCCAAGTCCGGCGTTGCTTTGAGCCCTCGACTCGCCGTTTGGACGGATCTGCCGCCAAGTGGGTTGCAGCCGAACGCGTCCAACGGCCCTGGGCTAATTGTACCTCCGATCTTATCGAGTGGCTGGCACGGTCCCGGACCAAGTGGGACAGACAATCCGGTCTGTCCAAACTGCCGCGGCCGCAGGCTCTCTCGAGGGGCTCGGCGCGCGTGTGCCGCCATGGCTCAGAGGCCCGGCCCGAGGGCCCCAACGTGGCGCCGGCCTGACACTGCGGGAAAAGTACTCAGGAAGGCCGGGCCTGGACTTACCTTGAGCCGTCGGACCGAAAGAGCACAGAGGCAAGAGACCGCACTTGTGGCGTGAACCTCTAGGTTTGCCGCGTCGCGATTCGTGGCGACGCAGGGCCCCCCACGCGCCGAAGCTGTGCTCAAGGATGTGAATGCCGGACCGCAATGCAGCTTTTCCGCAGCCTGTCTAGCGCGCCCGTCGCGGAGCGGCAAGAGAGACGGAGCCGCCCGGGGCGGTCGTGCACGAAGGATCGACCCTGGACGGCTCCGCGCCCTCGTTGTTCTGGACGACACAACCTTGGTATTCGGTGGCGGTCTGGCGGCCTGCTTCCACCATCTGGATCGCCGGCCGGCTGAGCCCGTCGTTGCGCACAGTCTCGAAACGGTTGAACTCGATGGTCAGACGCTGCAGCCGTCCTTCGGTGCGAATGCCGAGCAGGAAGTAGGGGTTGGCCAGCCGGTTCTGGCCGTAGTCCACGAACGTATTGGCGGCGATGGCGATGTCGCTGTAGCTGCTGTCGGGCTGCAGCAGGTTGCCAACCCGCATCGCCATCAACGGCGCCCCGCTCACCTCGTTGCCGAGTACCAGAACGCGGGCGGCGTTGCCCGCCGGGGCCAGGCCGATGCCGACGTTGTTGAGCAGCGCCGTCGCGCGGGTGCTGCCGTCGCCTTCGTCTTCGAAGCGCACCGTGTTGTGAGCCAGCGTGATGTCTTCGAAGCTGCCGTTCATGCCTACCGCGGTCCACTCCAGCTCGATGCCCATCGAAGCGTGCAGATTCCACTGGGTTTGGGCGACCTCGACTTGGTTGGCGGCCACCGCCACCCGGGCCAGCCGCCGGCCGTCCATGGCGGCCAGCCGGATCCCTTCGTTGACTCCCTGGCAGTGGTTGTCGAGCGCCGCGATCGCATTGGCCGTTCGCGGATCGGGCGCTCCACCCCAGGCGCTGACCAGCGACAGGCACACGCGAACATCCTGGATGTCGTTGCCGATTGCCACCGCCGGGCCGCCGTGCAACTCGATCGCGCCGACCGCGCCGCCGTTGACCATCGGCATGCCGGCGACGATCTTGCCGACCACCGTGTTGTAGGCGGCCGTCACGCGGTAGCCGTCGGTGTAGAAGGCGGTGTTGTCGTAGGGCTCGACAGCGGTGTCCTGGTGATATTCGGCGTAGTTGTTGAGCAACTCGATGTCGGTGATTGCCGGGCCGTTCAGCGTCACAGCGTTGACTCCGGCGTAGAGGAACCGCATCGCCTCGATCCGTACGCGCCGGCCGGCGTAGAAGCGCACCAGATACCCGTAGTGTCCGGCGGCGCGGCCGACCGTACCCAGGTTCTGCTCGATGTTCTGGTCGATCGTGAAGCCCGACAGCAGAACGTCTTCGACCTCGGCGCCGGTTTGCGCAAACAGCGCCTCGAAGGAGCCCGCGCCCGCCCGGACTCGCACGATCGACCGCTCCCCCATCCCAATGATGCTGACGCCGCTGCGCAGCCGCAGGCACGGTGTGCAATCGCCCGAGGGGATTACGTCGTAGACGCCCTCGGGAAGCAACACGATGCCGTGGTCGGCAGCGGCTGCGTTGATAGCCGCCTGAATCGCCGGCAGGTCATCGTCATCGGGATCGTTGGGAGTAGCCCCATAATCCGTAACGGCGTGGATGGGTGCCGCCGGGCGAACCTCGGAAACCGCGCTGGGGGACGGCAGCCAGGCAAACGCGACATTCTCTCTCTCCAGGGCAGGCATTCCGCCCGTCATGCGCAACTCGTAAACCCCACCCTCCGCGAAGAACTCGAAGGAGCCATCCTGGCCGGCCACCAGCGGGTTCGAGAGCGGCCGGCTGAGGGCCTCGTCCGCGAAGATTTGCGCGGGGCCGGCCGTCTCGAACTCCAAAATGCTGACCGTGCAATAACTTGCGGTTGCGCCGCGGAGCGTTTGGCAGGAGCCGCGGTAGGCTGTAGCAGCCGCTGCGGATGCGGTGAGGAGTAAACAAGCCGTCAGGATGTAGAAGCGATGCATGGGGCCTCCCGGGTTCTCATACTGTTAAACGAGAACAAATGCGGGAGGCAGAAATGTCTGCCGATTTTTCTGGATCCTGTCCGATAGACCCTACAACCCTATAGCTGCGAACGCTTTACGCCGATTACCGGCGTGGACGGGGTCATAGTGCCTTTGGAGACGGCGTCACTGGGGGGACTATCGGACCAGCAGCTTCTGGCCACGCTCAAGCAAGCGGTGGAGAACCGGCGTTGGGACGCCCGCAACGAGGTGATCAGCGAGTTTTATGGCCGCTACGCCGACAATCTGGCCGCGACCTGGCTGCGCAGGACCAACGATTCGGAGGCGGCCCGCGACGTGCTGCAGGAGACCTTTACACGCGCCATTGCGAAGCTGCACACGATGGGCGATGACCAGGACGTGCTGATCTGGCTGCGGACGACGGCGCGCAATCACTGGTTCGATCGCAAACGCCGCGAACAGGTCGAAGAGCGTCATCAGGAGCGCCCAGCGCCGGCAGCCTCTCGCGCCGGCGGGAAACCGGCCGAAGGCCCCGAGCAACGGCTGATCACCGAGCTCGACCGCGCCAAAACGCGCAGCGTTTTCGAGCAGTACCTGCGCCAGTTGCAACCGCGGGATCGCGAAATCCTGACGCTGCGGCTGCGGGGTGAGCAAATGCCGGCCATCTGCGGGGCTTTGGAGATTTCCGACAAGGAGTGCCGCCGGGCCTACGCCCGCATCCGGTTTCTGTTGCAAAAGATGCGAATGCGGGGGTTCACGCTGGCGGTCAGCGATCTGCTCGCCGGCATCCAACCAGGGGGCCAAGCGCCCTCGGAGACTTGGAACGATGGCGACGACCGAACTGCAAACTGAGTGTTCCCAAGCCGGGCGAATCGATGCGTTTCTCCGCAACCGGCTCGATGCGGCGGACCGCGAGGCCTTCCTGGTTCATCTGGTGGGATGCGCGGAATGCGGATCGTTGTTGCACGATCTGCTCGAAGACGAGCGGCTGGCCCGCGTTCCCTTGACCGCCCAAGAGAAGGACCGGATTCGGGAGATCGTTTCCCAGGCCCGCCAGGAGGTTACTCGGCGGCTCGACGCCGACCGGCGGCTGCAGCATGATCGGAGGCCAGCGGAGGGCCCGCGCCCTGAGGACGGCCGGGTGTTGGCCGCAGCTCGTCCGACAGCCCGGGCCTGTCAGACATGGACCGACTTTGCTGAGAAGGTCCCAGGGCGAGAGTCTCCCGGGGCAGCTCCCCTCGCGGCGCCCAGCCTGGGGCTGTTGTCGTCGAGCCGGCGACGGGTTCTTTGGCTTTCCGCCGCAACCGCCGCAATTCTTGGAGCCGCCCTCTGGCTTCTCGGGAGGTAATTTGCGATACTATCTTGATGCTTGAAGCAGGCCCTATGGCTTTGGTCGTAGGGCTCGGCCGGGGGGTGCGCCCGGCAGTGGGCACAGCCGGCGCCGAACCAGGGCTGGACCCAGGCAGCGAAGTCTCTCTTTAACAAATTGAATACAAATCGTTTAGCATCCAATCGAACAAGTTGACCCTCAGGTTCGAATTGGCTTGCTGGAACGCCTAGCCCACGACCAAGGACCTACCGAAGTCGGTCGTTTCTCACGACGAGCCACCGTTTTTTGGTTCGGATGATACGGCAAAAAGCCGATGGGCGCTAGTGGGACCCCCTGATGGGAGTCGCCGCCGGAAGGACTTTACCATCTTCCGAAGGCCTATTTTTTGCGGTCGGGAGGGAATCTCTCTCACCGGACATGAGCCCATCCAAGTACACGTCTGGCAGGCTCAGGCGTCGAATTCGTGTGGAACAGCCCCGGTAGCGGATGAAAAGTCCGTATCTAGTGAGCAACCTTTGGGCCAGGTTGCGCATCTAAACTGTTGAGGGAACGGTCGATAAATCCAATTATATGTCCCTGGACCGACTAAAACAGACGGAGCTCTCGGGCGAAGTGGCGCCGGTGGCATTGGGCAGTTCCGACCCTTCGGAGCTGGCTGAAGGTTCCTGGCAGCCGGACTTCGACATGGAGAGCGAAGAGGTTGAGGAGCTCGAAAAGGCTTCTCCGCCCGAAGATAGCGTGCGCCTGTACCTGAGCGAGATGGGTGCGGTGCCGCTGCTGAAAAAAGAGGGAGAGGTTCGCCTCGCCCGAGGCATGGAGCGCGGCGAGCGGCGCGTACGCACGATGCTCTCGCGCAGCCCGTGGATTTGGGCGCGGCTGCTCGAGATCAAAGAGCGGATCGAGAAAAAGGAAGCCGATCTACGGCCGCTGGTCTCGATGGAGAACCCCGAGGCCGAGTCCAAGCGCGTGGCGCGGGACTTGAACCGCCGCCTGGGGCGCATCGCGGACCATATCTCCGAAATCGACGAGTTGTCGCACAAGGCCAAGGAACGCGCCGGGGGCCGCGAGAGTGTCCGCCGCCGCTGGACCTGGAAGCTGGGCCGCAAAAAGGTCGAGCTGACGCGGGCGATCCTCGATCTGCCGTTCCGCCCCGAATACTGGCGGACGCTGGCGGAAGGTTTCGAGGAGATCGCTCCGGAGCTGCCGAAGACTCGGGCGCGGGAACTGGCCGTCGAGCGCCGTAAACGCGCCAAGAAGACGAAGGCGCACGCCCACCACACGGCGGCCGAGTTGCCGATCGGCATGACCGCCACCGAGACGCATCATGTCCTGGCGCGGATGGCGTCGGGCCGCGCGACGGCCGAGGCTGCCAAAGCGGCGCTGGTCGAGGCCAACCTGCGCCTGGTGGTTTCGGTGGCGAAAAAATACGTCAACCGCGGCTTGCATCTCCAGGATCTGATCCAGGAGGGCAACATCGGCCTGATGCGCGCCGCCGAAAAGTTCGACTACAAGCGCGGTTTCAAGTTCTCCACCTATGCCACGTGGTGGATCCGGCAGGCGATCACGCGCGCGCTGGCCGATCAGTCGCGGACCGTGCGCATTCCGGTTCACATGAATGAGCAGCTCAACAAGTTTCTCCAGACGCTGCGGCGGTTGGAGAAAGAGCTGGGACGTCCGCCAACGAACGAAGAAATCGCCAACTCGATGGAAACCAACGTGCGCAAGATCGAAAATTTGCGCTCGATTGCGCGGACCCCGGTGTCGCTGGAGACGCCCGTGGGCCGCGACGTCGACTCGGCGCTCGGCGATCTGCTGGAGGATCCCAACGCCTCCTCGCCGACCGATACGCTGATCGACTCCGACGTGCGTTCGAAGACCGCCGACATCCTCGAGACGCTCTCGCCCGCCGAAGAGCGCGTGCTGCGGATGCGCTTCGGAATCGGCTTCGAGCGCGAGCATACGCTGCAGGAGATCGGCAAGGAATTCGCTCTCACCCGGGAGCGGATCCGGCAGATCGAAGCCAAGGCGCTGCAGGCGCTGCGGGATCCCACGCGCGCTCCGCAACTGCGGCAGTTGCTGGCTTCAAAGTCCTAAGCAGCCAGGTTCAAGCAAGTATTTCCGGGGATTTGCCCGATCGGGCAAAGAGCATTCGACGGATCGCGCACGGATGCGTCCCCGGGCCGACGTTACGAGACGGGCCCTGGAGCCAGTTCCTTCATCTCCCCCCGGAGGAGCGGCTTCCAGGGCCCGCTTGTTTGTGACCCACCCCCGCTGGCAACATACAGGGAGCGGCGAACGCCCGGACGATTCGCCGCCGCTCCCGCACCGTGAATTCCGCCGAATCGCTGTTGTGTTGTCCGCTATGCCGCGAGGCGTTGCTTGCCGAGCCCGGCGGCTTTCATTGCGCGCGGTGCTCGCGGAACTACCCGCGCGTTGCCGGACTGCCCGATTTGCGCCTCCGGATTCCCACCGGTTTCGACGCGCCCAAAGACCAGTATGTCGCCGAGTTGCTCGAGCGGCAGCAGCAACGGCTCAGTTTCGAAGAGCTGCTCGACTACTACTACAAGCTCAATCCACCGGTGAACGAAGAGTTGCACGCGGGCCATATGGCGCATTTCCAGGTTGAGGGCGAGCAGGCCGAAGCGGCGCTGGCTGAGCTGGCGGGGCGTTGGGCGCACCCTGGGACGGAAGCGCTGCTCGACGTCGGTTGCGGCTTGGGCCGCTACCTCCGCGCGGGCCGGGCGCGCTTCGGCGTCGTGGCGGGCATTGATCTGTCGCTGGCGCAGTTGGTGTTGGCCCGCAAGCAGCTCGCCCAGGCTGGGCAGACGGCGCTGCTGGTCGCCGCGCAGTCGGAGCGGCTGCCGTTTCGCGCCGCCACGTTTGGAGCCGCGGTGGCGGCGGATTCTTTGGAGCACGTCGCCGATCCGGTGGCGACGGTGAACGAAGCGGCGCGCGTGTTGCGGCCGGGCGGCGGATTCTTTCTTTCGACCCCCAACCGGTTCAGCCTCACCCCGGAACCGCACGTCGGTGTTTGGGGCCTGGGCTACTGGCCGAGAAGCTGGGCGATCCGGCACGTGTGGCGCAAGCTGGGTGTTCGCTATGAGGACATCCGGCTGTTTTCGTTTTGGGCGCTACGACGGCTGCTGCGGGGAGCTTTCGCCGGCTCGTATGAGGTTCGTCTGCCGGCGTTGGGAAGGCGCGAGGCGGAGTCGTTTTCGCCGCTGAAGCGGCGCCTGGCCCGGCTCTACGAAGGGCTGCGGCGGGTGCCGGCCTTACGAGTCGGTTTGTTGGCGGTAACGCCTTATTTTCAAGCGATTTGCATCAAGCGGGCGACGGCAGTGGAATGAGCGGCGAGGGTGACGCATGCCGATTCGAGCGGTTTTCGTTCTCGCGCTGCCAACAGCCCTCTGAGGGTGGCTCGTTGGAGAGCCGGAGTCTCTGCCGTTACGTTGCAAACCCCCCCAGGGCCGCGTAGACTAGTGGCTTGGTTCCACAAAGCTTGCAGGCGCCGAAAATCTCGGTCGTAGTGCCGGCACATAACAGCGCTCGCGACCTGGAATTGTGTCTGGCCGCCCTGAAGCGATCCAGCCGCCCGTTCCACGAGTGTATCGTGGTGGACGACGCCTCGACCGACGGCACGCCGCAGGTGGCGGAACGGGCCGGGTGTCGGCTGATCCGTCTGAAAGCGAACTGCGGGCCGGCCGCGGCGCGTAATGCGGGCGCGGCAAAGGCAAGCGGCGACGTCCTGTTCTTCATCGACTCCGATGTTTGCGTTGCGCCCGACACGCTGCAGCGCGTGACGGAAGACTTCGCCGCCGATCCGCAGCTCGACGCGTTGATCGGGTCTTACGACGACCAGCCGCAGCAGCCCGACTTCCTGTCGCAGTACAAGAATCTTTTCCATCACTTCGTCCACCAACAAGGCAGCGAGACAGCGTCGACGTTCTGGAGCGGCTGCGGCGCGATCCGGCGCGCCGTGTTTCTGCGCTACAGCGGCTTCAGCGAGGACTACAAGCGGCCCGCAATCGAAGACATCGAGCTGGGCTACCGGCTCAAGGCCGACGGCTGCAAGATCGTCCTCGACAAACAGCTTCAGGTGAAGCACCTCAAGGCGTGGACGTTTTGGCGCCTGCTCCGCAGCGACATCTTTGACCGCGGCATTCCCTGGACCGAGCTGATCTGGCGCGACACCAGCATGCCGACCGATCTGAACCTACAGATCTCGCAGCGTATCAGCGTAGTGCTGGTCTACCTGCTGGTGCTGTCGGTGACCGGCGTGGCGATCTACTTCCAGGGCCTCTACTTGGTGCCGCTGCTGTTTCTGACGCTATTGCTGATGACCAACTACTGGTTCCACGGCTGGAACCTGCGCAAACGGCACGGCTGGCAGGTGGCCTGTATGGGCCTGTCGCTTTGCGCCACGATGCTACTGGCGTGGTGGCATCACATCACCGCCCCGATACCGCCGTTGCTGGTGGCGATGGCGATGCTGTTTCTGCAGCACCGTTTTCTGGTGAATCGCCCCGATAGCCGCTCGAAGCAGATCTATTCGGTACTGGTCGGCCTGCTAACCGGCGGCGCGGCGCTCTACATCTTGAGCTTCATGCCGCTGCACCCGCTGGTGATCGTCCCCAACCTGCTGTTGATCGTGATCATCTTCCTCAACTCGCAGTTCTACAAGTTCTTGAGCGGGCGCCACAACGTCTTGTTCGCCGGGGCGGCGATTCCTTTTCACCTGCTCTATCATTTCTACAACGGCATCTCGTTCGTCGTCGGCACGATTCTGCATTGGTCGAGGCGCAAGTCGCCGCAGGTGAAGAACACCAACCACGCGACCGTGCCCACGGACTAAGATAGTGCCGGCCGACGGAGACGATGCCGACCGAGTGAAGTCCGCCGGCGCACTGTCCCGCCGGCCGCGAGACGATCCCCACGAACGATTCAACCCCGGGCTTGATGAGTGAAGCGGCGCCCAAGATCCTCACGCCGGAATACTACCAGCGCCTGAAGGCCGTCGAGGAGCGGCATCCCTGGGTGTTGGCGATGCGCCGCCTAGCGCTCGACCTGCTCAAGGGCTGCACGGCTTCGGTTCCCCACCCGAAACTGCTCGATGCCGGCTGCGGAGCGGGCCTGTTTCTCTCGAAATGCGGCGAGGAAATCGACGGCGCGTCGCTCACCGGCTTTGACCTGTCGCTCGACGGGCTTCGCGAAGCGCAAAAGCACGGGTTGCGGCGGTTGGCGGCCGCGCGTTCGGGCGAGCTGCCGTTTCCTTCCGAAGAGTTCGACGTGGTGGTCTGCCAGGATGTGCTGCAGCACCTGACGCCAGCCGAGGCCGCCCACAGCTTGCGGGAGTTCGCGCGGGTGTTGCGTCCGGAGGGCCGGCTGCTGGTCCGCACGGCGGCGCGGCGCGGCCTGGCCGGCAAAAAGCACCTCGATTCGGCCGACTACCGGCAGTGGGAGCCCCATCAGCTACGCGTGGAATTAACAGACAGCGGCTTTCAAGTCGAATTCATATCGCGCGTGAATTGGCTGCCGGGCTTGCTGGCGGATCTGAAAGCATACGCGCGGCCACAGCCCCAGGGTGACGTCGGATTGTCGCTCGATCCCGAGGGCGGAGCGGGCTGGAAGAAGCGGCTACTGGCGGCCTATTGGTCGATCGAGAGGCAAATGGTGTTGGGGACGGGATGGCGGCCGGGGCGCGGACACACGCTGTTTTGTCTGGCGAGGAAGGCGCGGCCAGGGACGCCGGCGGCGGGCTAGGGACGACGGCTGTGGGCAGACTCGGCCTCCGGGGCGCTGGGTTCGGCGGTGAGATCTCGGCCTGGATTCACAAAAGGGCCAACTCGCGCCTTACTTTGACGGCTGGGGACCGTCCAAGGAGAACCATGAGCCGGAGATTTGCGTACTCATTCCCCGGCGGGTGGCGATACAGCGAGGCCCCACTCCGAGAACTTTGCTGTTCCGGAAGAAGCCGCCCTGCCCTGCTGTTGAGCGCAGGCTGACGCCCGCGGCTCGGAGTGAGGATCTGCGACGTTTTTGAAGCATGCCGAGATCCGCCTCGAGGAACCCTATGCCTGCCGAACTTTCGATCGTGATTCCCTCGGTGAACGGCAAAGACTGGCTGTTGCCCTGTCTCGAGCGCGTCGAGCGGCAGACCATCCGCGATGCGATCGAGGTGATCGTCTGCGACCGTTTGCACGACGATACCGCCGAGACGGTGCGGCAACGATTCCCCCATGTGCGTATCGAAAACAACGCCGACGACCCTACGATTCCACAACTGCGCTGGAGCGGAATGAAGCAAGCCAGCGCACCAATCGTCGCCGTGATCGAGGATCACTCGATGCTGCCGCGCACCTGGGCCGAGGAAGTGCTGGAGGCCCACCGCCAGTACGACGGCCCCAACGAAGGCGTCATCGGCGGGCCGGTCGAGAATGGCAGCACCGCGACGAAGTTCGACTGGGCCTTTTTCCTCAGCGAGTATGCGCCGCTATTGCCGCCGATGTCGGCGCAGAAGGTGCCCGGAGCGCCCGGTGGCAACGTCAGTTACCGGCGCTCGCTGCTGCCGCTCGACCAGGAGCGCTTCGCCGGGTTGTGGGAGAACTACCTTCAGCAGGAGCTGCAGCGCCGCGGCATCGCGGTACGGATTCATCCGGGGATGACGCTGCTGCACCGCAATCCGTTCACGCTTGAGGAGTTCCGCCGGCAACGATTCCTGTTCTCGCGTTCGATCGCCGCGATGCGGGCGGCCTCCTGGGGCCTGCCGCGCCGGCTGGTCTCGGCCGCGGGCGCACTGCTCGTTCTCCCCTGGTTGCTGCCCTTGCGAGTAGTTGCCGCGGTGTGGCGCAAGCGCCGCAACCGCCGCGAATTGCTGGTTAGCCTGCCGATGATCGTGCGGTTCCTGTGGATCGGCATCGGCGGCGAGATCGCTGGGTTTTTGTGGGGCGACGGCGGAAGCTTGCAGCAGGTGAAGTAGGGCCGCTGGCTCGCCGGCCCAAGACCCCGAAAGCGAGGTTGCTCAAACGGTGGCGCGGGCCTTCGGCCGGCGGCGTCGATCTCCAATCGACGTTGATCCAATAGCCACGAGCCAACACGGCGCCTCATCCGGCGACCCGGCGCGACCCACAAACTGCGACACTACCCTCAGGTTTAACGCGTTCCATCGAAATTCACGGATCATGCTGATTGGGGTCGACGCCACTTGCTGGACGCAGCGCCGCGGCTACGGGCGGCATCTGCGTGGGCTGCTGCCGGCGGCGGTGGAGATTAGCCCGCAGCATCGCTTTGTGTTGTTCACCGACATTGCCGGCGAGCCGGCATTCCCGTTTCCCCCATCGTGCGAAGTGGTGACGGTCTCCACCGGACGGCAGACCTTGCAGGCCGCCGGCGCCGATGGGGCACGCTCGCTGGGCGATATGTGGGCGCTGGGACGCGCCATGTCGGCGGCGCCGCTCGACGTGCTGCTGTTCCCGACGATTTACAGCTGGGTGCCGACCTGGACGCGGGCGCCGAAGCTGCTGATGATCCACGACGTGATCGCCGAGCGGCTGCCGCGGCAAATTTTCCCGACCGCCGCAGGCCGGATCCGCTGGCGTCTCAAGTCGATGCTCGGCCTGGCGCAGGCCGACCTCGTGCTGACGGTTTCGGAGTATTCGCGGCGTGAGCTGGCGGCGCACTTTGGCCTCGCCTCAGCGGC
Organism: Terriglobia bacterium; assembly: GCA_963824095.1. Lineage (GTDB taxonomy): Bacteria > Acidobacteriota > Terriglobia > Bryobacterales > UBA6623 > JBBDWJ01. The sequence goes on from CAWGNS010000008.1 coordinate 2,361,577, forward strand.
GATCGCGGTGGTCGGCGAAGCGCCCGACCCCATTTTTCGGCCGGTCCCCGGGGCCCACTTGCCGCAGAAACTTCAAGACATGGGTCTGCGCCGGGACATGCCGATCGTCGCGTATGTGGGCGGCTTCGGCCCGCACAAGAATCTGCCGCGGCTGCTCGACGCGTTCGCCAAGGTGGCCGCCGAGCCGCGCTTCGCCGACGTGAGGCTGGTGCTGTCGGGCGATCACTCCGGTGATTCGTTCTATTCGGAATACGCCCTGCTGCGGCGGCGCGTGGAAGAGCTCGAACTCGCGGCGCGTGTGGTGTTTCCCGGCTTCCTGCCGGATGACGAGTTGCTCCATCTACTGAACGCCTCCGCCTTCCTTGTGCTGCCTTCGTTGATGGAGGGCTATGGGTTGCCGGCGATCGAGGCGGCGGCCTGCCGCCTGCCGGTGCTGGTGACGCGCAACAGCCCGATCCCGGAGTTGCTGGGGCAAGGCGCCGTGGCGCTCGATCCGGACCGCACCGAGGACATCCACGAGCAGCTTGTTCGGCTGCTCGATGATGCCGAACTGCGCGCGAGGATGGGGGCCGCGGCCCAGGCGGCGGCCGAGCAACTCACTTGGGAGCAGGCCGCGCGGGCGTTGCTGCGCGTGGTGGAGGGCGTGGCGCGCGGGGTGTGAGTGGCCGGGGCCGCTTCGTCGTGGCGAGCGAGTGCTTGGCTCCGCGAGATTCTGGGCAGGCCGGAGCCCTGCCCCACTCGTGTGACAGCCTGGGCTACTGTTGTATGGGGCCTTCAGTGCTGAGGCGAATGCGATAGAGCCCGGTGCGCGCCGTCATATAGAGCGACTTGCCGTCGTCGCCCCAGCCGACATTGGCGGGGACTTCCTCGGCTTGGATCGTGCCAAGATGCTTGCCGTCGGGCGAGAAGATCCACACGCCGCCCGGTCCGGCGCAGAAAAGATTCCCCTTCTTGTCGACCTTCAAGCCATCGGGCAGGCCCTCGGAGGTGTCGGATGTGACGTCGTAGAACACCCGTCCGTTGGCGAGTGTGCCATCTTCTTTCACTTCGTAGGCCATCCACTGTTTCTTGTCCGGGTCGGAATTGGAGACGTAGAGAGTTTTCTCGTCGGGAGAAAAGATCAGGCCGTTGGGGCGTGTCTGGGTCTTGATGAGAACTTCCAGGGTCTTTTCGTCGGGACTCAGCCGGAACACGCCGTTGAAGTCGAGCTCTTTGGCCGGGTCGTCATCCTGCTGCGCCAGGCCGTAGGGTGGATCGGTGAAGTACAGCCAGCCGTCGGACTTGTAGGTGAGGTCGTTGGGGCTGTTGAGTCTCTTGCCCTCGAAGCGGTCGACGACCACCGTCTGCGGACCTTCCTTGGGCAGCGCCAGCCGCGAGATGCGGCGGTTGCCGTGTTCGCAGATCAGCAGATTGCCCTTGGAATCGAGTACCAGGCCATTGGGTCCGGTGAGGCCTTCGCGGTCCCCGGTGAAGACAGGTTTGAGGAAATCCGTCGCGCCCTCGTTGGGGGCCCATTTGTAGATCGCGTTGCCGCTGACGTCGCTGAACAGCAGGTAGCCGCCGTTGCGCACCCACAGCGGACCCTCGGTGAACACCATCCCTTCGGCCAGCTTTTCAATGCGGTAGTCGGCGGGGACGATGGCATCCAGGGCCGGGTCGTTCCGCAGCACGCTTCCCGCCCCGTGGTCGCCTGAGTCGGTGGTTCCCGGTTGTGGCGGAGCTTCGCTGCCGCCGCACGCAATTGTGCCGGCTAGCGCAATCGTCAACAAGAAGCGATTCTTCATGGAACCTCCTGGGAATCTCGGGTCGGGCAGAAGCGGAACGGCGTCTGCCGCCCACCCGGCGGACGCTGTGGGCAGATATGGGGCCAGTGTAACGCGAAACAAGCCTGTGTCGAGGCGCGTCGAAAACAGCAAGCGCCCGGGTTGCGCACGGCCCGGCCCTCGCCGGCGAAGCGTGGGAATGGCCCTGTGCTAGAGTCGAAGGTTACTAGGGATGCGAACCTACGCGCGGATTCATCGCCGCATTCTCCAGCAAAACTACCGTAGTATTCAGCAGGCCGTAGGGCCCCGGGTGGCCGTCCTTGCCGTCGTCAAAGCGGACGCCTATGGCCACGGCGCGGTCGAAGTGGCCGGCGCGCTCAGCGAGGCTGGGGCGTCGCAGTTTGCCGTCGCCCACTTGGCCGAAGGGGTGTGCCTACGCGAGGCGGGTGTCGCCGGCGATATCGCCGTGCTGGGAGGCGCCGAGGCCGGCGAGGAAGCGTGTTTCCGGTCCCACCGGCTGACCCCGTTTGTGCACACCCGCGAGCAACTGGATTCGTGGGAGCGGGAAGCCGCGGCGAGCGGCGAGCAGCTTGGCTGCCACTTGGAGATCGACACCGGCATGAATCGCCTGGGGCTGCCCGCCGACGCGAGCACTCTGGGGGAGTGGATCGCGGCCGCGCCGCACTTGCGCATCGACGGCCTGGCGACTCACCTGGCATCCGCCGAAGACTTCCTGAGCAGCCAGGCGGACGAGCAGCGGCAGCGTTTCCAGGCCGTGGCCGCCGCGCTGCGGGAGCGCGGGATCTCCTGCGGACGGCTGCACCTTTCCAACAGCGCCGCGACGGCCTACCGGCCCGAGTGTACGGCCGACATGGTGCGGCCCGGACTGGCGCTCTACGGCTACCTGAGCCCGGCGCTGGGTCCCGCGCCGCCGTCGCGTATCGAGGTGCGCCCGGCGCTGGAATGGAAGGCGGGCATTCTAGCGGTGCGCGAGGCGGCCGCGGGGGCCCGGGTCGGCTACCAGGGCTCGTATACCGCCGAAGCCCCGATGCGCCTGGCGGTCGTGTCGGCGGGCTACGGCGACGGCCTCAACCGCCAAATGTCGAATGGAGGCACGGTGGTGCTGCGCGGCGAGCGGCGCCCGGTGGTGGGCCTGGTCAGCATGGATGTGACCCTGGTGGACGTCACCGGCCTCGACGGCGTCGAAGCCGGCGAAGAGGCGACCCTGATCGGCCCCGGTCTCGACGCCTGGGAGATGGCGCAGCGCTGCGGTTCGATCGCCTACGAGGCGCTTTGCGGCATCTCGAGCCGCGTGCCCCGGGTATACGTTTAAGGACCCCAAGAATTCCCCTCGAACGGCCGCTCAGAGCCGCAAGCGCGAGCTTGCCTGGACACCAGGGAGCACGCTGGCGGTTGCTTGTATCGGTGGGGCTGACGCGCATCGAGCGCGGGCTGACGCCAGCGGCTCTGAGTGACCGTCCGCAGGGCCGCTTGGCGGGCCCTATCTAACAGCGCAATCGGTGTCCCGGGTGTATCATCAAGAGTGAAGGGGGGGCGAAACGGATTCGACGGGATTGAATTCAGCGTAGAGAGGCATACCGGGTTCCGAGCTCCCGTTAAACGATCGGAAAAACATAACTGCCAACAATCAGCAGTTTGCTTACGCTGCTTAATTAGCAGCCGTCTTCGCCTCCGGGCCCGCACGGGGGTAGCGGACGTCATTTTGCGGGATAGGCTGTAGGCTTCTGCTCGGAGCTGTAAGCCGAGATTAATCGGGCTGGGCTGGTCCAGGCTCGTTCGCTTCCAGGGGCCGGCTGAGATAACGAGCGAACTAAGTATGTAGTCTCTTTGCGGTGAACTTTTCCGGACGCGGGTTCAACTCCCGCCGCCTCCACCAACTTCCTGATTGAATCGCAGACTCTTGCAGCGGGCCGATCGCACGGCCCGTGTTATTCTTTGCAGCCGCCCACCGTTCGTTTGGCCCGCCTTTCCGCGCCCACCTGGGGCTCCTCCTCGATCGCCGCCCCCGTGCTCGCGCGGGAATGTCAGGGCGCTGAACCGCGGCCTCCGCTACCCTCGCTTGGGCGCTTTTTTTACAAACATTTTAGTGCTAAGATGTTTTGCAAATGGTGTGTGAAGGTTTCGCCTTCAACAACAACGGGATCGAAATCACGGAACTCTCGCCTGTGTATCTGGAAGGCCGTGTGATCTATGCGGCTTCGTTCGACCCGGCGTTGGAGCCGCAGCCGGTTGCGGCGGCTCCCCAACCGATCAGGACGCCGCCCCGCTCGCGTCCGTCGAACTCGCGACCTTCGAATTCACGCTCATCGAATTCGCCCTCATCGAATTCGCCCTCATCGAATTCGATGGAGACGCGGTTGTTCGTGTTCGGGATCGCGGCCGGTGTGATCGCCGCCATGGCTCTGGGGCAGCACGTCAGCGGGTCGTGATTTCGTTGCTCGTTGTTTCCTCCTGTTGCTGTGCTCTCGCTCGCGGGGTAGATCCCTTCCGCGACGTTTGCGGAATTGGAGTACCCCGGTCCGGGTCGGCGAAAGCCGGTGGATCGTTTCAAATCAACACCTTGGGCTAACGATAGCGCCGCCGTGTGACCTCTGATTCCGCGCGCCTCCGGCAGCCGATCGCAACAGTTCGCGCCTGCGGACCGTCTACCGCGTCGAGGGCTAGAATAGAGACGGATGCGGCTGGCTGGTCCCATCGCGTTGTTCCTGATCGGCAAAGCACTCCTTGCGGGGCCTGCGCCGAAGGTTTCAACGGCTGTCTTTACCCTCGACGCCGAACAGCGCCTGCTGCTTGTCACGCCAGACAACCCTCTGGAAGATCAGTTGACGCGTTGGGCCTCCCAATGCCGCATTGAGCCGGGCGACATCGAGCGCGGGGGCGCCGTCGCCGTGTTCGTTTGCTCCGCCCAAGAACAGGCCCCGGAACCCAAGCCCGACGAGCCCAGCGAAAAGATTCCGGCGACGCTGGCGCTGTTCCGCGATCTCGACGAAACCGTCTATCTTGCCGGCTGTCCGCTGGAGGAAGAGACCGGCGCCGAGAGCGGCGCGCAGGCCGCTGCCAAGGCCGAACCGGAAAAGGTGAACGCGGAAGACGCCCGCAATTGCCGCGACATCGCCGCCGGCCAAACGTTTTCCGCCGAGTGGGAAGACGATCAATTACGGCTTGTGGTGCGCGGCCGGCAACTGGCCATGAAGGTCTTTGAAGTCCGGGAAAAACCCAAGACCACCAGCACTCCCTACGTTCCCTCGCCCTCCCAACGCATGGCTCCAACTGGCCCAGCCACAACCGCTAGCCGTAAAGGCCTCGAGCCGCAAAGCGAACCGCAATGGGAGCCGCCCCAACCGGCCGCGGCTTCGGCGGGCCGGCCCTCTCAGCCCGCGGTCTCGGATGTCGAGCCGGCGCGCACCTCGCTGCGAACCGGTCGGCTGACCGTGCAATGCCCTTCGCGCGAGTTCGCGATCCTGATCGACGGCGCCTATATGGGGGCTTGTCCGATTACGACGACGCTGATTGCCGGACCGCACACGGTCACCATCCGGCGGCCCGGCAAGGAAGACGAGACGCAGCAGATTCGCGTCGAGGCCGGCAAAACGTTTCGCCTGCGGACGAAGGGATAGCCGCGTCGGTTAGTGGGTGGGCTGAGCGACGAGTTCGCGCACGCGCGTCTTGAACTGCTCCAGCCCGAGGCCGTTCACCTCGCGCAACGGGGTGCTTTGGGATTTCACCGCCGCGGCGGTCGGCCGCTCGACGAGTTGGACGCCTTTGACGGCGGTTTGGACCACGGCCTTGCCGTTGGCTGCGGCGCGGGCGACCCGGAACTTACCCTGCCCCCAACCGCAAGTACGCAAATAGCCGAGCGGAGTGCGCTCCGCAAACAGCACAACTTCCTCGCCCACCGTGTATTGGGGCGTCCCCGCGATTTGCAGCTCGGTTTCCCCCACCGTACCGCCGGGCTCGCTGACCACCAGCTTGCCCGCCGCGCTGCCCTTGAGCCTGTCGGCCACCTGGATTTCGTAGTGGGTCCAGATGTACTTGTGGCTCTCGTCCCAATCGGTCCAGGTCCGAACAACGGTTCCCTGCACGATGGACTCCGAGGCGTCCACGACCTCCTCCAGGCTCATGCGAGGCACGAGCGTGGCATGCAGCGAGGAGATTCCGGCGAACACGAGGAACGCCGCGGCGACGAGGCCGGGTGTGCCCGGCGTAAGTCGCGAGGCGAACCTGCAACGAATCCCATTCATTCGAACCGATACTCCTTTCGGGCCGGACAAGCCTGGAAGAGCGGCGTGACGCCCTTCGAGATTTACACAACTCTGCGCCCGGAGGCTCGCGGCGGGAACAAGGCTTCCATCCGAGGCCACTCGCGAAGCCGAGCCGGGAACCCCCGGTCCGCGTTCGCCTGTTTTCAGTATCGGATATCCGGCCGGCCGCGGCTTTGCCGGCCATTCCAGAGTGCCCGGGAATTGCCCCTCTAGCGCCCTTCGTAGAGATACGCGGTATCGAGATGGCGGCTGCCCGAGCCGTCATTCACCACATACTGGGCGCGCCGCGACTCTCCACCAATCTTGCGATAGCCCCACAGGTTGGCCGCGCCGTGCTTGCCGTCCTTGCGTAGGGCATAGAACGAAAGCTGGATCGCATCGAGACGGGCGTGATCGTCGTTGTAGTTCCGCGAAACACGCTTCAGGGCGTCGAGGCAGGCGGCCTCGGGCTCCATGCCGTGGCGCATGTTCTCGACGACGGTGTGCGCGCCGACCACGCGAATGTTTTCCTCGCCGCGGCCGGTGGAGCCCGCCGCTCCCACGTCCTGGTCGACGTAGAGACCCGCGCCGATGATCGGCGAATCGCCGACGCGGCCGGGAATCTTCCAGGCCAGGCCGCTGGTCGTGGTGCAGCCCGACATCTCGCCTTTGGGGTTGAGCGTGAGGCAGGTGATCGTGCCGGTAGGCGGGTGGGCAATGACGTGACGAGCCCAGGCGATCCACTCGGGCTTGGCCTCGGGAAAACGCTCCAGCAGCCGCGCGCTTCCCTTCCCGGAGCCGCGCGAGCCCGGAGGCGCGTCGAGGCCGGGGCCCCAATCGCCGCCCAGCGATTCCTTCCACATCAGCCACGCCAGGCGGGCCTTGTCGGTGAGCAGATCCTCTTCCTGGAAGCCGTGCATTTTGGCGAAACGCAGCGCTCCGTCGGCGACCAGCATGATGTGGTCGGTCTGCTCCATCACCAGCTTGGCGATTTTCGACGGCGTCTTGATGCCGCGGATCGCGCCCACCGAGCCGGCGCGGCGCGACGGGCCGTGCATCACGCAGGAGTCGAGCTCGACGACGCCGTCTTCGTTGGGCAGTCCACCGTAGCCGACGCTGCTGTCTTCGGGGTCGAGCTCCTGGATGTTGACGCCGGCGATGGCCGCGTCGAGCGTGTCGGCGCCGGATTTGAGCAACCCGACGGCCTTATTGCAGCAGGCCACGCCGTTGGAACTGGAAACGGCGATTTCCGATGGCGGCGCGGATTGTGCGAAAGCCGGAACGGCGGCGGATGCCAGCGAGGTTTGGAGCAATCGGCGGCGTGAGATCATGGGGCCTCCCTGGGAGAGTTTAGCGTGTTTGATTCGTGTTTCTCATTCTTTTCCGCCGGCGGCGGTGGGGGTGGGCTGCGGGACAGCAGAGTGGCGGGACGATCTTTATGGGGGATTGGCGGTGGAGCCGGGTTGTTGCGGGTGATGGGCGGCGGATGCGGCTTGTGGTTTTTTGGTGGCGGCGATGCCTGTTTGGCGGTGGGCCTTGTTGTGGTGGGTCGGGGTGTTTTGGGCAGGCTGGAAGCGCTGCCCCACTGTGGGTCGGGTGTTTTGGGCAGGCCGGGAGCCCTGCCCCACTGGGTCTATTGCACGGTTATGGTGTAGGGCGACAGGCGCAGCATACCGCCTTGCATCAGGGCCGGCCAGGCGCTCAGGTCGCCCAGGTGGGCGCGCAGAAAAGCGTGCAGGCGCGAGGACTGCGCCATCGAGTCGCGGTGGAACAGCAGGTCGATGAAACGCTTCGGCGCCGGATAGGTGACCAGCCGGATCTTGTCGGTGTCTTTGAGGCCGGCTTCGCTTTTGGCGATCTCGATGGCTTTGTCGAAGCCGCCGACCTCGTCGACCAGACCATGCCGCTGCGCCTGGGTCCCGAGCCAGACGCGGCCCTGGGCGATCTCGTCGACCTGGTCCCAGGCCTGTCCGCGGGCGTCGGCCACCTTCTGCACGAAGCTGCGGTAGGTGGTTTCGATGCCTTCGCGCAGCTTGGCGCGCTCGGCGTCGGTGAGGCCGCGGTAGTCGGTATAGATGTCGGCGTAGCGTCCCCGGGTAAGGATTTCTTTCTTGATGCCGATCTTCTCGTAGAGCCCGTGCAGGTTCAGTTTGCCGAAGAAGACCCCGATCGAGCCGGTGTAGGTGCCCGGGTAGGCCACCAAAGGCGCTTTCGTCATCGCCATGTAGTAACCGCCCGAGGCCGCCACGTCGCTCATCGAAACCACTAGCGGCTTGTCTTCTTTGAGCAACTGCATCTCGCGCCACATCTCGTCGGAAGCGAAGGCGTCGCCGCCGGGCGAGTCGATCCGTAAAATCACGGCCTTGATGTCGTCGTCCTCGCGGACCTGCTCGAGGGTCTTGTTGAAGCTGTCGGAGCCCAGGACGTCGTCTCCAAACACCGGGTCGGAGTCGCTATCGCCTTGCATGATAGCGCCGACCGCGTAGACGATGGCCACCTTGTTCTTGCCGCTGAGCCCGAGCGAGTCCATCGGAACCTTGCGGTAGCGGCTCTCCTCGACCTCGTTCAATTCGTCGACGCCGAGCTTCTCCTTGAGCCGGTCGCGGAACTCGTCCTCGTAGAGCAGCCCGTCGACCAGGCCGGCGTCCAGCGCGTCTTGCGACATGAAGGGACCCTGGTCGATGATCGCTTTCATCTCGTCGACGGTCTTGCCGCGCGACTGCCCGGTGGCCTCCAGAAACTGGCTGAACAACTCGTCGAGAATGGAGTTGGTGACCTCGCGGAAGGCGTCGGACATGCCGCTCCGCGAGTACGGCTCGACGGCGCTCTTATACTTGCCGATGTGCTCCATTTCGGCTTCGATGCCCAGCTTGCTGAGCGTGTCTTTGAAGAAGGAAACCTCGGCGCGCAAGCCGCGCACGTCGAGCATCGCCTCCGGCAGCAGGTAGACCTGGTCGGCGGCGCTGGCGACATAGTAGTCGGTCGAGTCGCCGCCCGACATCAGCGCCAGGACGGGCTTGCCCGACTTGCGGAATTTCTCGATGTCGGAGCGGATCTCCTGGGCGCGGGCCCAACCCACGTCCAGATCGTGGCAGTAGAGAGCGACCGCCCGGATGCGCTTGTCGGCGGCCGCCTTCTCGAACAGATCGTGCATTTCGAGCATCGTCGGCGGCACGCCATGATCCAGGAAATTGAACGAGAAATCCATGGCGATGTGTTCGGGCACCGGCCCGGAGAGTTCCACCGAGAGCACCGAATTGTCGACGATACTCGGCTCGGACGAGCGCAGTGTCGAAAACATCAGGGCGGCGATCACCACCAGCATCACCACCAGGATGAAGCCGGTCAGGATGCCGAGCAGATACTTGACCATGGAAAACCTCGCGCCAAAAAAGGGAGCCGGGGCTGGAGTCGGAAGCACACGCCACGGGCTCCGGCGCCCATAACGCGTTTTCAAAAAGCATTATATCCTGCGGCGTCCGAGCGACTTGCGGACCGTGGACAGGCCGGGGCAGCCTGCCAGGCCGCGCTTGTTATAATTTCGGTCGTACCGCCAAAGAATTTTCAACGCGCTGCCATGCCGCCTGCGGGCGTGGGGCGAGCGTAGTCTTTAGCCCTGGGAGCACTGCATGGATGTGATGGAAGCGGGCATCGCCGATGCCGCCACGATCGCTAAGTACGAACCGGTGATCGGGCTCGAAGTGCACGTCCAGCTCGGCACCAAGAGCAAGATCTTTTGCGGCTGCTCCACCGAATTCGGCAATCCCCCGAATACGCAGACCTGCCCGGTATGCCTGGGACTGCCCGGCGCGCTCCCCGTGTTGAATCGCGAGGTCGTGGCGCTGGCCGTGCGGGCCTCGCTGGCGCTGCACTGCCAGGTTCGGCCGTTTTCGCGGTTCGCGCGCAAAAACTACTTCTATCCCGACCTGCCCAAGGGCTATCAGATCTCGCAATACGATCAGCCGGTGGCCGAGCACGGCTGGCTGGAGATCGCTCTCGAAGACGGCTCGACCAAGCGCATCGGAATCACGAGGCTGCATCTCGAAGACGATGCCGGCAAGAACTCGCACGAGGGTTTCCCCGATAGCGACCGCTGCAGCTATATCGACCTGAACCGCACGGGCGTGCCGCTGGCCGAGATCGTCAGCGAACCCGAGCTGCGCAGCCCCGACGAGGCCTTCGCTTATCTCACCGAGATGAAGCAGATCATGCAGTTCGTCGGCGTCTCCGACTGCGACATGGAAAAAGGCCAGCTTCGCTGCGACGCCAACGTATCGGTGCGGCTCAAGGGGGCGGAAAAGTTCGGCACCAAGGCCGAGGTGAAGAATCTGAATTCCTTCCGCTTCGCCAAGCAGGCGCTGGAGTATGAGATTGGGCGGCAGGTCGCGCTGCTGGAAGCTGGCGGGCAGGTGCTGCAGGAGACGCGGCTGTTCAACACCACCACCGGCGAGACTGCCGCCATGCGCAGCAAGGAGCAGGCGCACGACTATCGCTATTTCCCCGAGCCGGACCTGATGCCGCTGATCGTCGGCGACGCCTGGCTCGAGGAGATTCGCGGCGCGATGCCGGAATTGCCCGCCGCCAAGCGGCAGCGCTTTGTCGAGGAATACGGCATCTCCGAATACGACGCGCGCGTGCTGTCGTCGACGCAGCTCATCGCCGACTATTTCGAGCAGGCCGCCAAGGCCTCCGGCGACGCCAAGACCACCGCGAATTGGGTGCAGGGCGACCTCACCGGCACTCTGAACGCCGCCGGCAAGACGCTCGCGGATTCGCCGGTTTCGGCCGAAAACCTGGGCGAGCTGGTCAAGCTCATCGCCGACGGCACGCTTTCGGGCAAGCTCGGCAAGGAAGTGTTTGCCAAGATGTTCGAGTCGGGCAAGCCCGCCGGCGAGATCATCGAAGCCGAGGGGCTCAAGCAGATCAGCGACACCGGCGCGCTGCAGAAGATCATCGACGACGTGCTGGCGAAAAACGCCGGCCAGGTGGCGACCTACAAGTCCGGCAAGACCGGCGTGCTCGGCTTTTTTGTCGGCCAGGTGATGAAGGCCACGCGCGGGCAGGCCAATCCCCAGGCGGTCAACGATCTGCTGAAAAAGGCGCTAGAGTAGGAGCGTTCGAAATAAGGCCGCAGGGTCGCCGGAGAGCCGGCCAAGCTCAACCGCTTGGCCGCGCGAAGCTTTCCGCGAGGCCTTGCTTGCGCCGCGTGCGCTGTTTCCGCTGCCAAGGAGCATCACCATGCCCACCCCGACCAACCCCTGGACCCGCCGCGAAATGCTGCTGGGAACCGCCGCCGCCTCCCTGGCGGCTGCCGTGCCCGTGCCCGCCGCGCCCAAGAGCAAGCCGGCCGGCAAGCCGACCCTGTGCCTGTTCTCCAAGCACCTGCCCTACCTCGGCTACAAGGATCTGGCGAGCACACTCCGCCAGTTGGGCTTTGCGGGCGTCGATCTGACCACCCGCGCGCAAGGGCACGTCCTGCCCGAGCGTGTTGCCGAGGACCTGCCCAAGGCATTCGAGGCTTTGCAGAACGAAGGCATCGAACTGCCGATGATTACCACCGGGTTGACCTCGCTCAGCGACCCGACGGCGCGGCCGACCCTCGAAACGGCGGCGCGGCTGAAGATTCCCTTCTGGAAGCTGGGCTACTACCGCTACGGCGATCTCACGAAGCTCGATGACCGGCTCAACGAGGTCAAAGGCGAGGTCGAAAGGCTGGCCGCGCTGAGCCGGCAGGTCGGCATGCGCGGCGGTTTCCACAACCATTCCGGGACGGTTGTGGGTGCGGCGACGTGGGATCACTGGTGGGCGCTGCGCGACACCGATCCGCAGTCCATCGGCTTCTATTTCGACCCCTGCCACGCCACCATCGAGGGCGGCCTCGGCGGCTGGCAGATCGGCTTTCAGCGTCTCGCCGCGAGTATCCACATGGTGGCCATCAAGGATTTCTACTGGGAGAAGCAGGGCGGCAAATGGGAAGCGGTGATGTGCCCGCTCGGCGAAGGCATGGTCAATTTCCCCAAGTTTTTCGAGATGCTCGCCGCCAGCGGCTTTTCCGGGCCGATCTCGATGCACGTCGAGTATGAGGTCGAAGCACCCACCGAGGCTGCCAAGCGCGAGAAGGAACTGGCGGCGATCCAGAAGGATTACGCGTATCTGAAACCGCTGGTCGAGAAGGCGTTTGCGTGAGGGCGGTTGATCGGTCGACGGTGGATCGGCTGATCCGAGAGTCGATGGTGGACGCGTTCTGACGCTGCTCTTCGTCTTTGCATTCCGTCGTGGGTGAGCCCAATGCACCCGGCGGCGCGCCTCGCCCGCTTTTCCTTCTTTCGAATCCGGTGTACCAATGGATGGGTCGGGGCGTCTTGCGGTCAACCGATCAACGGCCGACGGATCAACCGCTTACGAGCTCCGACATCTTGAAAATCTGGGCGAACGGGCAGTGATGCTGCTGTTCGATCGCTTCGCGCCCGCCTTGCTCACGGTCCACCAGGCAGATCGCGCCTAACACTTCCATCCCCGCTTCGCGCGCCACCTCGATCGCCTTGATGGTCGAGCCGCCCGTGGTGCAAACATCGTCGACGATCACGGTTTTCTTGCCGGATGGCTCGTCGATCCCCTCGATGAACTTCTGCCGGCCGTGCTTTTTGGCTTCCTTGCGGATCAGGAAGGCGTTGATGGCCGAGCCGGTATCGAGCGATTCGCGCGCCACCGCCGTGACGACCGGGTCGGCTCCCATGGTCAGCCCGCCGACGACATCGGGCGCCCAGCCAAGCTCCTGCATCTTGGCCACGAACAGGCGCCCGATCAGGGGCATCGCTTCGGCTCGCAGCGTGGTCAGGCGGCAGTCCACGTAGAGGTTGCTGCGCTGGCCCGAGGCGAGCACGAAGTCGCCGAAACGCACCGAATGCGTCTTGAGGATCTGTTGGAGGCGTTCGCGGTCTTGTGATGTCGCCAAGGTGGTGGATTCTCCTGGGTTTTTTGCGAGGACGCGGGCGGCGCCCCGATGAAGGCTGACGGTGGCTGTCGTCCATTCGGGCGCTGCCCTGATCTGATGTTGAATCTCATCCGAGGATAGCGTAGGCGGTGGCTCCGGCTGGGCCGGTTCTTGGGTTCGGCCGCAGTGCTGGCGGTGGCGGGCGGCTCGCCGCTTCGCGGCTCGCGACAGGCGGGAGCGCCTGTCTCTACTTGGCTACATCCCCGGCCTCTGCTTAGGATGACCGCTGCCTAGGAGGAAAAGCGGCGCTTGCGGGCTTCGTCGATCGCCACGGCCAGGATCACGATCGCGCCGATCAGCGCTTGCTGCACGAAAGGGCTGATCCCGAGCAGGTCGCTGCCGTTCGAGAGCAGGCCCATGATGAAGGCGCCGATCAGGGTGCCCACGACGCTGCCTTCGCCGCCGGTCAGGCTGCCGCCGCCGATGACCACCGCGGCGATGACCTGCAGCTCATAAGCCTGCCCGGCGGTCGGTTGGCCGGTCATTAGGCGCGAGGCCTCGATCATGCCGCCCAGCCCGGTGAGCATGCCGGAAATCGCGTACACGTAGACGGTGTAGCGATTCACCGCGATGCCGGCGTAGACAGCGGCGTCGCTGTTGCTGCCGATCGCGTAGGTATAGCGCCCCAGCTTGCTGCGGTGTAGCAGCACGTGTGTCAGCAGCGCGCAGACAATCAGAATGAACGCCACGTAGGGCACGCCGGCGATCGAGCCTTCGGCCAGCGGACGAAATCCGGCCGGTAGTCCGGTCACCGGTAGGCCGTCGGTGATCAGCAGGACCAGCCCACGAGCGATGCCCATCGTGCCCAGGGTCACGATGAACGGCGGAATCTTCAACATCGTCGTCAGCAGGCCGTTGATGAAGCCCCACAGCAAGCCAAAGAACAGCCCCACCAGGATGCCCACCCACACCGGCAGTCCCTCGGCCATCGCCATGGTTCCCATCACGCCGGCGAAGGCCAGGATTGCGCCGACCGACAAGTCGATGCCGCCCGAGACGATCACCAGCGTCATGCCCAGCGCCATGATGTTGATCGTGGCGGTCTGGCGTACGACGCTGGCCAGGTTGGTGTCGGTGAGGAAGTTCGGAGAGGCGATCGCCAGGAAGACAAACAGGCCGATCAGCGTGAGGAACGGCAGCAGTTTTTGGAGCATTCCGGACTGAAGTTTCATTTCCCCACCGCGGCGTAATGCATGATTTCTTCCTGCGTGGTCGTGCGTGGCAGCTCGGCGACCATGCGGCCGTTGCGCATCACCAGGATGCGGTCGGCCACCTGCAACAGCTCGGGCAACTCCGAGCTGACCATCAGCAGCGCTTTGCCGGCGCGCGCCAGCTCGTCCATCAACGCAAAGACTTCCGCCTTGGCGCCGACGTCGATGCCGCGCGTCGGCTCGTCGAACATCAGGATATTCGTATTGCGAAACAGCCACTTGGCAACGACGATTTTCTGCTGGTTGCCGCCGCTCAGGCGCCTCGCCAACTGCTCGATCGAAGAGGAGCGAATGCGCAGCCGTTGGACGTACTCCTCGGCGATGCGCCGCTCCCTGCCGGTCTGCACCAGCCCGTTGCGGCAAACCCCATCGAGATGAGCCAGGGTGACGTTGCTGCGCAGCGGCAGACTCAGCGCCAACCCGGTCCTCTGGCGGTCTTCGGTGATCAGCGCAATGCCCTGATCGACCGCTTCCCGGGGCGAGCGGATGGAAACCTGGCGGCCCTCGATGGAGATCGAACCTTCGGCGGCCGGCGTGATGCCGAACAGCGTCTGGCAAAGCTCGGTGCGGCCGGCGCCCATCAACCCGGCGATACCGACGATCTCGCCCGCATGCAGCGTAAGCTCGCCGGCCGGCAGCTCGGCGCGCAGCATCTGCTTGCCGGGTGGCAGCGGCGTGCGCTCGTAGATCGACGAAACCTCGCGGCCCACCATGTGGTGGACGATCTGGTCGGTTGTCAGGTCGCTGTATGCGGCGCTGTGCACGGTTTCGCCGTCGCGCAAGACGGTTACGCGATCGGCGATCTCACTGAGCTCGGCTAGGCGATGCGTGATGTAGATGATCCCGATGCCGCGTTCGCGTAAGCTGCGCACGATGCGGAACACCTCGACGGTCTCGGCCTCGGAGAGCGACGATGTTGGCTCGTCGAAGATCAGCAGACTCGACGCGCTGTGCAGCGCGCGGCAGATTTCGACCAGTTGCTTCTGCGCCGGGCTCAGCCGGTCGACGCGCCAGTCGGCCTGCAAAGGAAAGTGATGTTCCTCGATGAGGCGGGCGGTCTCGGCCTCCATGCGCCGTTTGTCGAGCACAGGCAGGTTTTTTTGCATCTGCTCGCGGCCCAGGAAGATGTTGTCGGCGACCGTCAGATGCCCCGCCAGCAGCGATTCCTGGTGGACCATCGAGATGCCGATGGCGTGGGCGTCGCCGGGCCGCTCGAACTGCACCGGATTGCCGCGCCAGCGCAGCGTGCCGCCGTCAGGCCGCAACATTCCCGCCACGATCTTCATCAGCGTGGATTTGCCGGCGCCGTTTTCGCCCACCACGGCGTGCACCTGGCCCGGCTCGACTTCCAGCGAACCGTTCTTGAGGGCGGGCACGCCCCCGAAGCTTTTTTGAATTTGATCGAGCCCTAGCAACATGGCGAAATAGAGCTGAGCGCCGAAGTTGCAAGATGCGCAGCGAGGAGACTTTCCTCGCATACTGCTCGCGCTCCTGCAGCGTCGCGGCCGGCGCAACCACCAAAGCGGCCCGCAAAAGGCCAATGAAGCAAAGTATCACAACAGCGCCGCATGAGGGCGGCAGAAGGCCGCGGCTCATTCCGGGCCCACGCCGCGGGATTGCGCCACGGCTTGGCCACGACAGGGTTTGGCGAATCCTCAGAAACTTGGTGGCGTCAAATCGAGCGAGGTGATATCTTCTAGATCGTGGCGCTCAAGCCGCCGCTGCCTGGGATACGCCGTCTTCGCTTGGAAGCCGCGCTACCGTGTTCGCCGTCGCGTGGTTTCTCTCTCCGGCAGCGACCTCTGTGGATCGCCATCGTGCCCATCGCCGGGCAGCCGCTTTCGCTGACGATGCCGGTTCATGGCAATCTTGCCGCGCCGGCATTCAAGACTGGGACAAGGTTGTCGTGGTGTCGGTGCCGGAGCGGAATATCACCCAGACATTTCACACAACCAAGCAGGCAGGGCCACGATCCCATTCTGCCTTTGCCATAGCGACAAACGATCGCGTAGGTCCGCCGCCCAGGGGGCGGCTGGAAGTCATGGCAGGATTTATGCTGCGAAGTATTCACTCTCCATTTTCTTTCTGGCAAGGGCAATCCGGAGCGGGTTTTCCCTGGCTGACAACCAGTCTCGGGATCGTTTGCCTGCTTGGGGTGATGACCTGGGTGCCGGGCTGCTCGTCCTCATCGGGGCCGCCCTATAGCCCCAAGGAAGCGCTCAAGACGTTTCAGATTCAGGACAACTTCCAGATCGAGCTCTACGCTTCCGAGCCCGACATTGTCGACCCGGTCGCGATGGATATCGACGAGCAGGGCCGCATCTACGTCGCCGAAAGCTCCGGCTACCCGCTCGACACCGAAAGCGGCGCCGGCCGGGTCAAGCTGCTCGTCGACACCGACAACGACGGCACGCCCGACCGCACCACTCTGTTCGCCGACCATCTGACGCTGCCCACCGGGGTGATGGTCTGGAAAAAGGGCGTGCTGGTCACCGATGCGCCCAAGGTTTTGTATCTCGAAGACACCGACGGCGACGGCAAGGCCGACATCCGCGAGACGGTGCTCGACGGTTTTGCCTTCACGAATCCGCAGCACACCGTCAGCAGCCCGCTCTACGGCCTCGACAACTGGATATACCTTTCTCACGAAGGCTATGCGCGGGCGGTGGTTTTCTCGAAGAAATTTGGCGATACCGGAAGCGTCATTCATTTCCCCGCCAAGCCGGACGGCCCGCAGTTGCCGGTGGAGCGCCGCAGTGTCCGCTTTCGCCCCGACGACTACCAGTTGGAATACCTGGCTTCGGCCTCGCAGTACGGCCAGGCCTTCGACCGCTACGGCCAGTTGTTCACCCACAACAATTCGAACCACGCACGGCACGAAGTCATTGCCGCGCGCTACTACGAGCGCAATCCGGCGCTGCGGGTGCAGCAGCCCTGGCAGGATATGTCCGACCACGGCAACGCCGCTGAGGTCTATCCCGTCACCACCAACCCGCGCTTCGAGATTCTCACTAGCGCCGGCAAGATCACCTCGGCCTGCAGTCTGACGCTCTATCTGGGCGGCGCGATCCCGGCGTTCGAAAACGTTTCTTTCGTCGGCGAGCCGGCTCACAACCTGGTGCACGCCGACGTCTGGGCGGACGACGGTTCCACGTTCACGGCACGCCGCAAATACGAGAACAAGGAATTTCTGGCTTCCACCGATTCCTGGTCCCGCCCGGTGTTTTTCTACGTTGGCCCCGACGGCGCGCTGTACATGCTCGATTACTACCGCGAAGTCATCGAGCACCCCGAATGGACCTCCGCCGAGACCTACAACTCCGACCAGATTTACGAAGGCAAGCAGCAGGGCCGGATCTACCGCATCGTGCCGCAAGGCGGGCTGCCGCGGTTCCACGATATCCACCTCGATAAAGCTTCCGACGATGAGCTGGCCCAACAGCTTGCCAACCCCAACATCTGGTGGCGCCGTACGGCGCAGCGCTTGCTGGTATCCCGCGGCAACGAAGCGGTCGCGCCCACGCTGGAGCACATGGTGACGCAGAGTCCCGCCGCTCTGGGTCGTCTTCACGCGCTGTGGAGCCTGGACGGCCTCGGCCACCTGGACCCGGCCATCGTCGAGAAAGCGCTGCACGACAGCGACGCCGGCGTGCGGCGGAACGCCATCATCCTCGCCGAGCCCAGACTCGCCAAGGCCCCGGATCTGGTCGAAAAGCTTCTGGCGATGGGAGAAGACTCGGACCCCAAGGTTCGTTTGCAACTGGTTCTGACCCTGGGCTATGTGGACTCGCCGACGGCGCGCGCGCTGCGCGACCGGCTGCTGTTCGGCCACATCGAAGACCGCTGGCTGCAAACCGCGGCGCTGAGCTGGCCCGCCAAGGAAGCCGGCGCGCTATTCACCAAGGCCACCGGCCAGCAGGGGCTCACCACCGAGCAGACCGAGGGCCGCGAGGCCTTCTTCCGGCAAATCGCCGGCGTGATCGGCGCGGCTGGGGACGCAGCAGGCGAACGAAGCCTGCTGGCGGCCGTCGGCAGCGTGGCACGGCCCGAGAGCGCCTGGTGGCACGCCGCCGCCCTGCGCGGGTT
Source organism: Terriglobia bacterium (assembly GCA_963824095.1). Classification (GTDB taxonomy): domain Bacteria; phylum Acidobacteriota; class Terriglobia; order Bryobacterales; family UBA6623; genus JBBDWJ01. Next base: position 2,379,893 of record CAWGNS010000008.1, read on the forward strand.
TGCCGACGGGCTCAAAGCCCGCGGCAAGGACAGTGCTCCGCCCCAGGGGGCCTACCAGAGCCTGCTGAAGCTGTTCGCCGACGGCGCTCCCGAGGTTCGCGCGGCCGCGCTGAGCGTTCTTGAGGCGGCGCCGCCGGCTTCCTCGGACCGCGCGTTTCAGTCCGCGGTCGCGACGGCACTGGAGACAGCGCAGGATAGCGACGCCGATCCCCAAAAGCGCGCTGACGCCCTTTCCTTGATCGCCCTGGCCGGCCCCGGCCCCCACCTGCAGATGCTGGAAGGGATGCTCAACTCGCAGCAGCCCGAGACGGTGCAAGCGGCCGCCGCCGGGGCTCTGGCGCGCATCGAGGGCGAGCAGCCGGTGAGCTTCGTTCTCGCGAATTGGAAGACCCTGGCACCTCCGGTCCGCAGCGAGGCGGCCGAGGTGTTCTTCCAAAGCGACGCCAACACTGTGAAGCTGGTGGACGCCATCGAGCAAGGCGGCATTCAGCCCTGGATGCTGGACTCGCGGCAGCGCGGCCGGCTGATCATGTACAAAGACCCCGCCTTGCGCGAGCGCGCCCGCAAGTTGCTCACCGAGCCCGAGCAGGATCGCAAGCCGGTCGTCGACCGCTACCAGGCCGCGCTCACCACCGAGGCCGACGCCGCCCATGGCAAGGCGGTTTTCGAACGGGTTTGCTCGAAATGCCATCGGCTGGGCGGGGAAGGCAAGGACGTCGGCCCCGACCTGGCGACGGTCAAGGGCCGGCCCGCCAGCGTGTTGCTGGGTGACATCCTGATTCCGAACCGGGCGATCGCGCAAACCTACGAGTCTTACGTTGTCGAAACCGTCGACGGCCGCACCCTCGACGGCGTGATCGGGCCGCAGAGCCCGACTTTTGTGACCTTGCGCCACGAGAACGGCGTGGAAGACGTCATTCAGCGCAAGGAGATCAAAAGTATGCGCGCCACGAATCTGTCGGCCATGCCCCCGGACCTGGAAACCCAGGTCAACGAGCGGGAGATGGCGGACTTGATCCGCTACATCAAGACGGCGGAATAGGGTAAGTTGGTGACGCGGAGCATCCGGTAGGGACAGGCGCTATCGCCTGTCGCGAGCCGCGAAAGCGGCGAGCCATCGCGCGTACTCGCCAACGCCTGATGCTCTCCCTATGCGCCGGCGCAAGATGGACCCGCTGCTATTCAGCCGCGCAGTCGGCCCTGGACGCGCCGGTGCAGGCGCCAGCGCCTGTCTCTACCCAACAAAACCATGAATCGCCGCCAATTCCTCGCCACCTCGGCCGCTGCCGCGATCTCGCCCTTGCCGGCATCCGCGCAGGGCCGCAAACCCAACATCGTTTTCATCCTCGCCGACGACCTCGGCTACGGCGACCTGGGCTGCTACGGGCAGAAACGTATCGACACGTCGAACATCGACCGCCTCGCCGCCGAGGGCGTCCGGTTCACCGACTGCTATGCCGGCTCGACCGTTTGCGCGCCGTCGCGCTCGTGCCTGATGACGGGCTTTCATACCGGCCACACCCGCATCCGGGGGAACTCGAGCCCCACCGGGCGCGTCGCTTTGCGGCCCGACGACACCACGGTCGCCGAGATTCTCAAGAAGGCCGGCTACCGCACCGGCCTGTTCGGAAAATGGGGTCTGGGTGAGCCCAACACAACGGGCCGGCCGACCCAGAAGGGCTTCGACGAGTTTTTCGGCTACCTCAACCAGACCTACGCTCACAGCTACTATCCCGACACTCTCTGGGACAACGACGAACTCTTCTTCCTGCGCGGTAATCTGGCGGGCTTGAAACGCGAGTACAGCCACGACCTGATTGCCGAGCGCGCTCTCGAATTCGTGCGGAAGAGCAAGGATCAGCCGTTCTTCCTCTATCTCGCGCTGACAATTCCCCACGCCAACGACGAAGCCGGGCGTTTTTTGGGCGACGGCATGGAAGTACCTGACTATGGGCCCTACGCCGGGGAAAACTGGCCCACCACCGAGAAAGGCTTCGCGGCCATGGTCACCCGCATGGACCGCGATATCGGGCGGCTGATGGTGCTGCTGAAGGAACTGGGTCTCGACGAAAACACGATCGTGATGTTTTCGAGCGACAACGGTCCGCATCGCGAAGGCGGCCACGATCCGGAGTTCTTTGGCAGCCGCGGCGGGTTGCGGGGCATCAAGCGCGATCTCTACGAGGGCGGCATCCGCGTCCCGACAATCGCCCGCTGGCCCGGCCACATCCAGCCCGGCCAGGTCAGCAGCCAGGTTTGGGCCTTTTGGGACCTGCTGCCCACCGCCGCCGAGCTGGCCGGCGCCCAACCCCCGGCGGGCATTGATGGCATTTCTATGCTGCCGGCGATGCTCGGCAAGCCCCAGAAGGACCACGAATACCTCTACTGGGAGTTCTTCGAGCGCGGCTTCGACCAAGCCGTCCGCATGGGCAAATGGAAGGCCGTTCGGCACGGGCTGGATGGACCGGTCGAGCTCTACAACCTCGAAGACGACCTCGCCGAGGCCCACAACATCGCCTCCGCGCACGCGGACGTCGTTCGCCGTATGGAACAGATTCTACGCACCGGAAGGAGCGAATCGAAGGAATTTCCCATCCCGGCAGGGCGTTCCTGATTCGCCGGATGGTGTGGCGCCCCTCGTCCCGTTGAGGTGGTATTCGCCGAAGTGAGATAGCCCCCGGTTTTGTTGACACTTTCTCGAACCGTGTGTTAACACTTAGGTTCCTTTTTGCCGGGTAGTTTCGGCCGATCGCGCGATTGCGCCGCTCCCCGGGCCGTTCCGCACATGTCCGACGAAGAAAAATCAGCCGGGGAGTCTGCGTCTCCGGAACAGAAACCCGTGTCCGGTGACTCGAAGCCGGCCGCGGAACCTCAGCCGGCGGCGACGGCAAAACCACCGTCGGAGGGCGCCGCGGAAAAGCCCGCGCCTCCGCCGGCAGCCGCGGCGGAAAAGCCAGCCATCCCCGCGGAGAAGCCTGCCGCCGCGCCTGTTGCCCCAGCCGCGTCTGCGGAAACACCAGCCGCAACACCTGCGGACAAGCCTGCAGCCAAGCCGGCCGAAAAACCCGCCGCCAAGAAAGCGCCCGCCGGCATGGCAACGACCCCCTGGGAAGGCCCTCTGGTCGACCGCCTCCGGGAGCGTTTCGGCAACGAAATCAGCGAATTCTCGAGCTACCAGGGCGATGACTTCCTGGTCGCCCACCTTCCCGGCGCATTTCCGATTCTGCAGTACCTGAAGGCGGACGAAGGCTTCGACTACCTGGTGGACGTGACCGCGGTCCACTATCCCGAAAGGGAAAAGCCTTTCGAGGTGGTGTGGATACTCTATTCCCACCCCCACAACGTTCGCATTCGAGTCAAGACCGCGGTTACCGAGGGCGAATCGCCTCGCTCGGCCGACTCGCTCTACGCCACGGCCAACTGGCTCGAGCGCGAGGTCTACGACATGTTCGGCGTCAGGTTCGCCGGCCACCCGAATATGACCCGCATCCTGCTGCCTGACGAGTGGCAGGGCTATCCGTTGCGGAAGGACTATTCGATCATCCAGCAGGATCAGGACTGGGTGCGTGAAAACCTGAACATCGAGAGCGGTCAGTAATGCCGGAAGCCACTTTTCTCGATAGCAACGAGCTGGTCCTCAACATGGGGCCGCAGCACCCCTCCACGCACGGGGTTTTGCGGGTGATCCTCAAGCTCGACGGCGAGAAAGTGCTGGGCACCGAGTGCGTGATCGGCTACCTGCACCGCGGCGTCGAAAAGATCGCCGAGAACCGCACCTACGCCATGTTCAACCCCTACGTGGACCGCATGGACTACGTGGCCGCGGTCTCGAACGGGCTGGGCTACTGCCTGGCGGCGGAAAAGTTGGGTGCGATCCAGGTTCCCGAGCGCGCCCAGGTCGTGCGGGTGATTCTCACCGAGCTGAACCGCATCACGAGCCATCTGCTTTGGCTCGGCACGCATGCCCTCGACATCGGTGCGATCACGCCGGTTTTTTACTGCTTCCGCGAGCGCGAGGAAGCCCTCAAGATCTTCGAGAAATATTGCGGAGCGCGCCTCACCACACACGCCTTCCGCATCGGCGGCTTGCAGTATGAAACCTATGACACCTTCGAGCAGGATTGCCTGAAATTCTGCGACTGGTTTCTGCCCAAGGTGGACGAGTACGAGGAACTGCTGACCACCAATCGCATCTGGGTCGGGCGAACCAAGGGCGTCGGCATCCTCAACATCGAAGACTGCAAGAGCTACGGCGTCACCGGGCCCGTGATCCGCGCGGCGGGGCTGGCCTGGGATCTGCGCAAGGCGCAGCCCTATTCGGGCTACGAAAACTACGAATTCGATATCCCCACTGGGCAGAATGGCGACACCTACGACCGGTACATGGTGCGGATGGAGGAAATGCGGCAGTCGGCGCGCATCGTCCGGCAGGCCGTCGCAAACCTGCCCAGCGGGCCGATCAAAGGCAAAGTGTCCAAGGTATTCAAGCCGCCGATCGGCGAGGTGTATCAGTCGATCGAAGCGCCCAAGGGGGAGCTGGGATATTTCATGGTGAGCGACGGCTCGACGCAGCCTTATCGAGTCCGCGTGCGGCCGCCGTCGTTTGTGAACCTGTGCGCCCTCGACAGAATGTGCCGCGGCTCGCTGATCGCCGACGTGGTGGCGATCATCGGCACCATCGACATCGTGCTGGGCGAGGTGGACAGGTAGTAGAGACAGGCGCTACCGCCTGTCCCCGAACGCGGAGCGTTCGGGTCTGCCGGACCGAACAGGCGGCCACGCAACTGGCCACTGCGTCCGGTTCACAGCGGAGTTGAAACGGGTTGGACAGGCGAGAGCGCCTGTCTCGACGCAATAGGCAGTTCGGGATCCAGGCCAAATGGACGCACTCTTCAACAGCCCCTACTACCCCTACCTGCCGCCGCTGATCGCGAGCATCCTGATCGTATTGCTGTTCCCGCTGGTGGCCGGCTACATCGTCCTGCTCGAACGCAAAGTGCTGGCCGATCTGCAGGTTCGCCTGGGCCCGATGCGCGTGGGGCCCTACGGCTTTCTGCAGCCGCTGGCCGACGCCGTCAAGTTGCTGCTCAAGGAAGACATCATTCCGACCGCGGCGGACAAGTGGATCTTCTGGGGAGCGCCGGTGCTGTCGACTTTCACGGCGCTGACGGCGTTCGCTGTGCTGCCGCTGAGCGACAAGTTCTACGTGGCCGACGTCAATATCGGCATTCTGTTCATCCTGGCGATGTCGTCGGTCGGCATTCTGGGGCTGATCTTCGGCGGCTGGTCGTCCAACAGCAAATACTCCCTGCTCGGCTCGCTGCGCTCGGCGGCGCAGATGGTGAGCTACGAAGTCCCCCTGGGCTTCGCCACCGTCACGGCGCTGATGGTGGCCGGCACGCTCAGCATGAAGGGAATTGTGACCGCCCAGGAGCAGCAGGGCATCTGGTTCGCCTTCTCGAACTACGGGCTGATGCTGATCCCGGCGGTGCTGTTCCTGATCGCCGGCGTCGCCGAGACCAACCGCGCGCCGTTTGACCTGCCCGAAGCCGAATCCGAGCTCGTGGCCGGGTTCCATACCGAATACAGCGGCTTCCGCTTCGCCCTGTATTTCCTGGCCGAGTACGCCAGCGTCTTCGTGATGTGCGCCCTGTGGGTGACGTTGTTTTGCGGCGGCTGGCTGCGGCCGTTCCCCAAGGTCGGCTTTCTGGCGATACCGTTGAACTACGGCTTCCCGATCCTGTTCTTCGCCGTGATCGGCCTGGGCTGCCTGAAAGGCCTGCGCCGCCGGATGCCCATCGAGCAGACCGTTATCATCGGGGTGCTGGCGGGGGCCATGTTCCTGGTGGCGCTGCTGTTCGCTATCCCCATGGTCAACCCGCTGATCATCGGCTTGTTCTGGTTTCTGTTCAAGGTTTTCGTGCTGGTCTACGTCTTTATCTGGTTCCGCGGCACCTTCCCGCGGTTCCGCTACGATCAGCTCATGCAGGTCGGCTGGACCTACCTGATTCCGATCAGCATCGGGGCCCTGATCTTGAACGCCGCGGTTTTGCTGGCCGTCTCGGGGTGATAGGATAAGATTGCGATGAGAGAGCTGCTCAGGACGGTTTTCCTGGTGGACCTGATCAAGGGCTTGTGGGTCACTTTCCGCAACCAGAAGCCCTCGCTGATCTATACCGAGGAGTACCCCAAAGACCGGCCCGCGGTCGCCGAGCGCTATCGGGGCGCACCCCGCCTCAACGTTCACCCCGACTCGAACGAGACCCTCTGCATTGCCTGCAACCTCTGCGCGCTGGCCTGCCCCGAGCACCTCATCGTGGTCACCTCCGAACGTAACGAGGAAACCCGCCGCAAAGAGTTGACCAACTTCACCTACGACACCTCACGCTGCATGTTCTGCGGCCTGTGCGAGGACGCCTGCCCCGTCGACGCCCTGGAGCTGACCCAGGACTTCGAGCTCGCCTACTACACCCGCGAAGGCGCCATCTGGGACCGCCAGATGCTCGAAGAAGGCCCGTTGCCCACCGAATACAACTACTAATTGCGTCCCAGCCGTGCGCATCGCGCGCCGGTTCCGGAATTTTCCCGCCTCTCGCACCGTAGCGTAGACGATTTGGTGTATGCTGTAGAGTCTTTGGCCCAAGGATCTCGGGGAGTCTGGCCCGGCGATGCTGCTTGACAGTGTACTTTTCTACCTTTTCGCCATCCTGATTCTGGTCAGTTCCATCCTGATGATTACCCGCCGCAATGTGGTGTACGCGGCGGTCTGGCTGATCAACGCCCTCATTGGGACTGCTGGACTGTTCCTGTTGCAGGCGGCCGAATTTCTGGCCGGCGTCCAGGTCATCGTCTACATCGGTGGCATCACGGTCCTATATCTGTTCGTGATCATGCTGGTGCCGTTGCGCGAAGAGATGCTGCAGCGGCGCTTCGCCAGCCAGGGTTGGCTTGCGGTTGCCTGCAGCACCCTGCTGTTCGGCTTGGTCGGCACGTTTTTGTTCCGCGGGGCCGGCTCGTTCCACTTCGCGGATACGGCGCGGCAGCCCGCCCCTCTCGGCGAGATCACCAGGAATTCCGAGCAAGTGGGCCAGTTGTTGTTTTCCCGGTATTTGTTGCCCTTTGAGATGGCTTCGATCCTGCTGCTGGTGGCCATCATCGGAGCCATTGTGATGTCGAAGGCGCGCGGCGCCCCAGGAGCTAGTATTTCCTCCCTGGAAAACTAACCGGCCCCGGGATGGGCGCGGAAACGGTTCGGTAATCAGCTATGTACCCGGTCACCACAGCGCACTACCTGTTCCTGAGCGCGGCTCTGTTGGCGATCGGCACGGTCGGCATGCTGACGCGCCGCAACATCCTGGTGATGTTGATGTCGATCGAGCTGATCCTGAACGCGGTCAACATCAATCTGGTTGCGTTCTCGCACTATCTGCAGGACCCCAGCGGCCAGGTCTTCGCGATCTTCGTGATCACCGACGCGGCGGCCGAGGCGGCCGTGGCTTTGGGAATCCTGATCGCGCTGTTCCGGAACAAAGAAACCGTCCATGCCGACGAGGTGGATATTCTGCGCTGGTGACCGCGCCGCCTAGTTGGTGGGGACCGCACCACATTGAAGCAAACCTAGTTCCCTATGTTCTTTCTCGATAGCATCTGGCTGATCCCGCTGTTTCCGCTGTTCGGAGCGGTGCTGATGCTGTTGCTGGGCCGGCGGCTCGACCCGCAGCCCGCGGCTGGTGCGCATGACGACCACGGCCACGGGCATCACGCCCCGCCCCCCGGCCGCAAACTCATCAGCCTGCTCTGCCCGGGCATGGTGCTGCTCTCGTTTGTGTTCTCGCTCGGCGCGATCATTGAGCTGCAGAGCGTCCCCAACCATCTCCACGAAGTCGTCAAATTCACCTGGCTGGCCGGACTCCCTTCGCTCACCAGCGGCGGCGCGGCGCCCGCCTTTACCGCGGACTGGGGCTTTCTGCTCGACCCCATCAGCTCGGTGATGATCCTGGTCGTCACCGGTGTCGGCTTCCTGATCCACGTCTACTCCATCGGCTACATGGCTCACGACGGAGGCTACTACCGCTTCTTCGGCGAGTTGAACCTGTTCGTCTTCTTCATGCTGATGCTGGTGCTGGCGAACAACTACGTGTTGCTGTTCGTCGGCTGGGAAGGCGTCGGGCTGTGCAGCTATCTGCTGATTGGCTTTTATTTCCACAAAAAGTCGGCCGGCGATGCCGCCAATAAGGCATTTCTGGTGAATCGCATCGGCGATGCGGCGTTCATCGTGGGCATGCTGTTGATGTTTTCAACACTGGGCACCCTGAAGTTCACCGCGATCGGCCCGGCGTTGGCCGCGGGCGGCTTCCAGACCGAAACCGCCGCGTTTGGCGTGATCAGCGCTATCACGCTGCTGTTGTTCGTGGGCGCCACCGGAAAATCGGCGCAGATCCCCTTGTATGTCTGGCTGCCCGACGCCATGGAGGGCCCCACGCCGGTTTCGGCCCTGATCCACGCCGCCACAATGGTCACCGCGGGCGTCTACATGGTGGCGCGCTCCAGCGCTCTGTACGTGCTGGCTCCGAAAACCATGCTCATCGTGGCCGTGATCGGCGCGCTGACTGCGATTTTCGCGGCCACCATCGGCCTGGTGCAGCACGACATCAAGCGCGTGCTCGCCTACTCGACTGTCAGCCAGCTCGGCTACATGTTCCTGGCTTGCGGCGTGGGCGCCTTCTGGGTTGCCATCTTCCACCTCTACACGCACGCCTTCTTCAAGGCGCTGTTGTTCCTCGGCTCGGGCTCGGTGATCCACTCGATGTCGGGCGAGCAGGACATGCGCAAGATGGGCGCGCTCAAGGACAAGATTCCGATCACCTACACGACCATGCTGATCGCCTCGCTGGCGATCGCCGGTATCCCCGGCCTGGCGGGATTCTTTTCGAAAGACGAAATTCTGTGGCAGAGCTGGTCGAGCCACCACCAGCTTCTCTGGGTGCTGGGTTTCGTGACCGCCGGAATGACGGCCTTCTACATGTTCCGGCTGATGTACATGACCTTCGGGGGCGAATCGCGGGTGGAGCCCGAAGTGGCGCGCCACGTTCACGAATCCCCCCGGACGATGACCCTGCCGCTGATGGTCCTGGCGGCCGGCAGCATCCTGGCCGGCTGGGTCGCCACGCCGATGGTTTTCGGCCCGCTCCACGACGCTCTGCCGAGCCTGGAACACTGGTTGAGCCCCGCCATCGCCACCGTTGGCGGCGAGGCCGCCGTCGAGGAACACCACGACACGACGATGGAATGGCTGCTGATGCTGGCCTCGGTGGGCCTGGCGGTCGGCGGCATCCTCTACGCCCGCAAGATCTTCGACCGCAAGTTCGAGGGTGAGCCGATGCGCGGCTTGCTGGGGCCGGCCCACGGCCTGCTCTACCACAAATATTTTGTGGACGAAATCTACAGCGCGCTGTTCGTCAACGGCTTGGTGAAAGGCGGCGGCGCGCGGCTGAGCAGCGTGGATTCCAGCCTCGTCGACGGGGCCGTCAATGGCGCGGGCTGGCTCACCCGCCTCGTCTCGACGATGAGCATCTGGTGGGACACCTGGATTGTCGACGGCCTGGTTCGCCTGACGGCATTCGTCGTGAAGTTTATCTCGTACCCGGTCCGCATGCTGCAGACCGGGCTGGTGCAAAATTACGCGCTCTTTATCGTGCTTGGAGCACTCGGCCTGCTGGCCTTTTTCATGGCGCGCTGAGCGGGGAAAGACAACGTTGTCGCGGAGGCCGGGCCGTTGAGCCCGCCCCAAGATCAGTCGAAACGCGGAAACCATGAGAGAGCACATCCTCAGCATCGTCTGGATGACCCCGCTGGTCGGGATGCTGATCCTGTTGTTCATCCCCAAGGAAAACAAGCAGCTCATCCGCCTGTTTGCCAACATCGTCGGCCTGGTCGGCGTGCTGGTCTGCCTGCCGCTGGTGTTCTGGTTCGACTCCTCGGTCGCCGATTTCCAGTTCGTGGAGCGTCACGCCTGGATTCCCTCGCTCGGCGCCGAATACCACCTGGGCATCGACGGCGTGGCGCTGCTGCTGATCGTGCTCACCGCCGTGGTCGGCTTTCTCTCGATCTGGTGCTCCTGGAACGCCATCGAGGAGCGCACCAAGGAATACTACGCCTTCCTGTTGTTTCTGCAGGCCGGCATGCTGGGCGTGTTCATGGCGCTCGATCTGTTCCTGTTCTACGCGTTCTGGGAAGTGATGCTGGTGCCGATGTATTTCATCATCGGCATCTGGGGCGGCGGGCGGCGCCTCTATGCCGCGATTAAGTTTTTCCTCTACACCCTGGCCGGCTCGGTGCTGATGCTGCTGTCGCTGCTGACGCTCTACTTCCTGCACTTCCAGCAGTTCGGCACCTACAGCTTTGCGCTCGACGATCTGATGCGCCTCAACATCGACCCGGGCATGCAGCTCTGGCTGTTCTGGGGCTTTTTTGTGGCCTTCGCCGTGAAGGTGCCGATGTTCCCCTTCCACACCTGGCTGCCGGACGCCCACACCGAGGCGCCCACGGCCGGTTCGGTGATCCTGGCCGGCATTCTGCTGAAAATGGGGCTCTACGGGCTGTTCCGCTTCTCCTTTCCGCTGCTGCCGGGAGCCGCCGGCGCCGACTCGACCGTGGAAATCCTGGCCGCGCTATCGATCATCGCGATCCTCTACGGCGCGCTGGTCTCGCTGATGCAGAAGGATTGGAAGAAGCTGGTCGCCTACTCGTCGGTAAGCCATCTGGGCTTCTGTACGCTGGGCCTGATCGCCCTGAATCCCAGCGGCGTGTCGGGAGCGATGCTGCAAGGCATCAATCACGGCCTCTCGACGCCTCTGCTCTTCCTCGCCGTGGGCATCATGTACGAGCGGCGTCACACACGCGAGATCGCCGAGTACGGCGGTCTTTCGACGCGCATGCCTATCTACACGGCGCTGTTCGCCATCTCGGTGTTCGCCTCGGCGGGCATTCCCGGCTTGAACGGCTTCATCGGCGAGTTTTCGATCTTGCGCGGCGCCTTCGAGAAGAATCCCTACTGGGCGCTCGGCGGCGTGATCGGCGTGGTGCTCGGCATGGCTTATCTGCTGTGGCTGTTCCAGCGCATCATGCTGGGTTCGATCACCAATCCGAAAAACGAACTCCTGGCGGACTTGAGCCTGCGCGAATCCGTCATCATGCTGACGCTCATCGCCGGCTGCTTCTGGATCGGGCTCTACCCTAAGCCCTGTTTCGACATCCTCGAAAAGCCGGTGGCGAAACTGGTGGAGCGCGTTCAGCCCGGCTATTACGAGAAGGCTGGCATCCCCAACCCTCTTGACAGCGCCAAGGTCGCGGAGTTGGTCCAGCCATGATGCCGCAATTCACCGCCACCGATTTCTTCGTGCTCAAGCCGATCCTGCTGCTGAGTCTGTTCGGCTGCGGCATCCTGGTGCTCGATTTCCTGATCAAAGACAACCGCCTGCGTTGGTGGAACGCCGTGACGGCCTTGCTGGGCGAGGGGATCACCGGCGTGGCGATCTGGCAGCACCAGCAGGACCTGCTGACTTCTTCCGCGGTGCAGGCCCTGGGCGGCGCGGTCGTGGTCGACGGCTTTTCGGTGTTCTTTAACTGGCTGTTCCTCGGCGCCGCCGTTCTGGCGATCCTCATTTCGGTCCGCTATCTCGAAATCGAGGGCGAGAACCGCGGCGAATACTACGCCCTGATGCTGTTCGCGCAGGCCGGCATGGCGGCGCTGGCGCAGGGCTATGAGCTGGTCACGCTGTTTATCGGCCTCGAGCTGATGGCGCTCAGCTTCTACGTCATGGTCGGCTACCTGCGCGACGAAAAACGCGCCAACGAGGCCGCCCTCAAATACACTCTGCTGGGGGCGTTCTCAAGCGGCATCCTGGCTTACGGTTTCTCGATCCTTTATGGAATCGGCGGTTCGACCGATTTGCGACAGATCGCCTCGGCTGTCGCCCAACGCGATCCCTACGACCCGGTGCTGGTCCTGGCGCTGATCACCACCTCGGTCGGGCTGTTCTTCAAGATCTCCGCCGTGCCCTTCCATATGTGGGCTCCCGACGCCTACGAGGGCGCGCCGACGCCGATTACGGCCTATGTTTCGGTGGCTTCCAAAGCCGCTTCGTTCGCCCTGATGATGCGGATTTTTCTGGTGCCGCTGTGGAGCGCCCGCGAGGCGTGGATCCCCGTTCTGGCTGTCGTCGCGCTGGCCTCGATGACCCTGGGCAATATCGCTGCGCTGACCCAGAGCAACATGAAGCGGCTGATCGCCTACAGCTCGATTTCCCACGCCGGTTACATGCTGCTGGGCCTGGTCGCCGCCAACGAAACCGGTCTCAAGGGCATCGCTGTCTACCTGTTCGTCTATATGTTCATGAACTTCGGCGCCTTGACGGTGGTGGCCGCGATGCGCCGCGAAAACGAGCCGGCCGAGGAAGTCGAGGATCTGGCGGGGTTGATGTCGCGCCACCCCGGCTACGCCATCCTGATGTTGATCTTCATGCTGTCGCTGGCCGGCATTCCACCCACCGCCGGCTTCCTGGGCAAGTACTACATTTTCCTGGCCCTGATCGAGAGCGGCCACTATCTGCTGGCTGTGGCCGGCGCGCTTTATGTCGCCGTGGCGGCCTATTACTACTTTCGGGTGGTGCGGGCGGTGTTCCTCTCCGATACCACCGAGCCTGCCACCATGCACCTCAGCCGCGGCGTGCGCCTGGCGCTGGTCGCCAGTGGCGTGTTTACCATCCTGATTTTCGTCTTCCCCGAGCGGATCCTGACCCTGGCCGGCCATTCGGTCTTGCTGGCGCTGCGCTAGCCCGTAGCCGGTTCTTTCCCGAGTCCCCAACAAGCCGGCAGTGTCGCAGCGTGGACTGTTCCACAATAGAGACTCATGGAGCAACTCGGCCTCAATCTCGCGCCACAACGCCAGATCTTCAGCGTCTCGGAACTGACCGAAGTCCTCCGCATGCTGCTCGAGGACACTTTCGGCCAGGTCTGGGTCTCGGGTGAAATTTCGAACGCGCGGCTGGCTCCCAGCGGACATTACTACTTCGTCCTCAAAGACCGCGACGCTCAGCTCCGCTGCGTCTGTTTTCGCCAGGAAGCGCGCTATCTGAAGGTCAAGCCGCGCGACGGGCTGTCGGTCACCGCGCGCGGCCGCATCAGCGTCTACGGCGCGCGCGGCGAATACCAGATGTATGTCGAAACCCTGGAGCCGCAGGGCTACGGCGCGCTGCAACTGGCCTTTGAGCAACTCAAGAAGAAGCTCGCCGGCGAGGGGCTGTTCGACGAAGCTCGCAAGCGCCCGCTGCCGCTGCTGCCCCGCACCATCGGCATCGTGACCTCGCCCGGCGGCGCCGCAATCGCCGACATGCTGCGTATCCTCGAAAGGCGTTTCGCGGGTCTGCGGGTGTTGATCTACCCGGTGTTGGTGCAGGGTGAGGAGGCCCCGCGCCAGATCGCGCGCGCTCTCGACTACTTCAGTACGTCGGGAGTCGCCGACGTGGTCATCGCCGGCCGGGGCGGTGGCTCGCTGGAAGACCTCTGGGCGTTCAACGAAGAAGTTGTGGCGCGAGCCATCGCCGCCTGCTCGGTGCCGGTGATCTCGGCGGTAGGCCACCAGACCGATTTCACTATCGCCGACTTCGTGGCCGACCTGCGCGCGCCGACGCCTTCGGCCGCGGCGGAGCTGGTGGTGCAGCGCAAATCGGACCTGCTGCACACCGTTCAGAGCTTGCAGGAGCGCGCCGTGCGCGCGTTGCGCTACAAGTTGGCGACGTCGGGACGCGAGTTGCTGGGACGCAGCGTCGACCGCGCCGTAACGGTCTTGCGGCGCAAATTGGCCGCGTCGGCGCAACGCACCGACGAGCTCGACTTCCAGTTGCGCCAGGCCATCGTGCAGCGGATGCGCCTCGCCGAAGGCCGTTTGCGCGACCAGCAGCACGCCCTGGCCAGGCTCGATTTCCGGGTCCGGTTGGCGCAGTCGCGCGGACGCTTGGACCGCCTCGGGGAACGGCTGCCGCCGCTCATGCGCCTCCGCCTGGAGCGCAATCGCACGGCCCTCGAATCACTCGGCCGGCAACTCGCCCACCTCAGCCCGCTGGCGATCCTCGAACGCGGCTACGCGATCGTGCAGACCCCGGCCGGCGCCGTACTGCGCGATGCCGCAAACGCGGCCGTCAACGACCCCCTGAGTGTCCGGCTCCACCGCGGCCGGCTCGAAGTGCGTGTCGAACAAAAGCAATAGCCGGGTAGAGACAGGCGCTCCCGCCTGTCCCCGAACGGCAAAGTCGTTCGGGCTCCCTGGGCCAGCCGCACCGCCGCGCCCCACCATCCAGGCCCTACGCTCGTGGTGCATTAGGGGCCACCAGCTATAATTAAAGATAGCCTTCCAAGGAGTTCTCGATGACCAGACTCGTCCAGCCGGTCGCGGCGGTGGCCGCTGCGCTGCTTCTCGCCAGTTCTTGCGGCTTCGGGCCGGCTCGTTCCGAAGACAAGGTCGAGGCGGCGAACGTGGCCGAACGCAAAGCGGCGCCCGATTTTACGCTCAAAGACGCCGAGGGTCACGACGTCAAACTCTCGGATTTCCGCGGCAAGGTCGTTCTGCTCAACTTCTGGGCCACCTGGTGCGGCCCGTGCAAAATCGAAATGCCTTGGTTTGTCGATTTTCAGCGTAAATACAAGGACCAGGGTTTTAGCGTGGTTGCCGTGTCGCTCGACGAGGAAGGTTGGGACGTGGTCAAGCCCTATGCCCAGGACATGAAGCTGAATTTCCCCGTTTTGTTGGGCAACGACGACATCGCCGAACGTTTCGGCGGCATTCAGGCGCTGCCGACCACTCTGATCATCGATCAGGAGGGCCGCGTCTACAACAGCCACATGGGCCTGATGAGCATGAGCGACTACGAGGATGAAATCAAGAAACTCCTGTAGGGTTTGCGGCGGACTGCTCGCGGCCGCGGCGCTGCTCTCCGCAGGCGCGGCCCACGGCCAGTTTCGGGGCGTGCAGGCCGCCTCGGTGATGCCGCCGGCGGCGATCAAAGTCCGGGCCGGGCAAGACGTTTCGGTTCCCCTTCGCGTCGCGATCCGTCCCGGCTATCACATCAATTCCAATACCCCCGCCGAAGACTACCTGATTCCCACCCGCCTCACCTGGAGTGGCCCCGGGGTGAAGCTCAAATCCGTCGAGTATCCCCAGGCCGAGACCGTCAAATACGAGTTTTCCGAAAAGCCGATGTCGGTGTTTTCTGGAACCATTGCCCTGCGCTCGGTCCTGGCCATCGCCGACCCGCTTCCCGCGGATCTCACCGGTCTGACCGCCAAGCTACGCTATCAGGCCTGCAACGCCAAGGCCTGCCTCCCGCCGGTAAGCGTGGAGGTCACCGTGCCTGTCGATGACGCCCCACCCATCGCGGCCGAAAAAAGCAAAAAGTGACAAAACGAACCCAATTATCTCTTTTGTTTTCAATGAAACCTTGCGGCGGGAGCCGGCAAGCGAAGCCAGCGAATTCAAGACCTGTATAGCCCGAAAGTGTGGTGGGTAGGGGGGAGCCGTCCTGAAGCCCTGGCCCCCGGCGCGGCGAGCCAAAAGGGCAGCGCGCAACAAGGGCCCGGCCGGGGCGTTAACAGACCACGTTTTCTTCGTAGGCGCCGAACACCTGCCGCAGCGTATCGGAGATCTCGCCCAGCGTCGCCCAATTCTCGACGGCCTCGATGACCGCCGGCATCAGGTTATCGCTCGAAATCGCGCGGTCTTCGAGGCGCTGCAAAGCGTCGCGCACGCCCTGCTCGCGGCGCGTCTGGCGAAACTGCCCGAGTTGCTCGCAGCGCGCCTTTTCGGCCTCCGCGTCAATACGCAGAATGGGCACGGGGCGCTCCTGCTCGGCCCGAAAGGCGTTCACGCCCACCAGTTGCTGGCTGCCCGACTCGACACGCTTTTGAAATTCGTAGGCGGAGCTCTGGATCTCGCGCTGCAGAAAGCCCTGCTCGATTGCCGCAATGGTGCCGCCCAGCGCGTCGATCCGTTCGAGGTACTTGCGCGCGCCGGCCTCGATCTCGTCGGTAAGAGTTTCGATGCAATACGACCCACCCAGCGGGTCGGCGGTCTGCGCCACGCCGCTTTCGTGAGCGATCACCTGTTGGGTACGCAGCGCCAGCCGCGCCGATTCCTCGGTAGGCAGCGCCAGCGCCTCGTCGAAGCTATTGGTATGCAGCGACTGCGTGCCGCCCAATACCGCCGCCAGGGCCTCGTAGGTGGTGCGCACGACGTTGACGTAGGGCTGCTGCGCGGTGAGGCTCGAGCCCGCCGTCTGGGTGTGGAACCGTAGCATCGTCGAGCGCGGGTCGCGGGCCCCGAATCGCTCCCGCATCAGATGCGCATAGAGCCGCCGCGCCGCCCGAAACTTCGCGATCTCTTCCAGAAAATTGCGGTCGCAACTGAAAAAGAACGAAAGCCGCGGCGCGAACTGATCGATCTCGAGGCCGGCCGCCAGCGCCGCTTCGATGTAGGCGATCGCATTCGCCAGCGTGAAGGCGACCTCCTGCACCGCCGTCGCGCCCGCCTCGCGCATGTGGTAGCCGCTGATCGAAATCACGTTCCACTTGGGAACCTCGCGGCCGGCCCAGGCGAAAATGTCGGTCACAATCCGCACCGACGCTTTGGGCGGAAAAATGTAGGTGCCGCGCGCGATGTATTCCTTGAGAATGTCGTTCTGCACGGTGCCGCCGAGCCGTGCCGCGTCGATGCCCCGGCGCCGCGCCGCCGTCACATACAGCGCCAGCAGGATGATCGCCGTGGAGTTGATGGTCATCGAGGTGCTGACCTCATCCAGCGGAATCCCGTCGAAAAGCTGCTCCATGTCGGCCAGCGACGAGACGGTAACCCCGGCGCGCCCGACCTCTCCCAGCGCCAGGGGGTGGTCGGAGTCGTAGCCCATCTGGGTGGGCAGGTCGAAGGCCACCGACAGCCCGGTGATGCCTTGGGAAAGCAGATAGCGGTAGCGGCGGTTCGACTCGGCGGCGTCCCCATAGCCGGCATACTGCCGCATCGTCCACAACCGGTCGCGGTACATGCCCGGGTATAGGCCGCGGGTAAATGGAAAAGCCCCCGGATCGCCGAGGCGGCCGGCGTAGTCAATCTCGCGGGGTGGGTAGCGGTCTTTCACGGCCTCTCGATCACCAGCGGCGGATGATGGCGCAGGTCAAGCTGTCGGTCGGGGAAAGCAAACTGGGCGCGGCGTGCGTCAATCTTGCTTCTGGCCGCGCGAGATGCGGCGGGCGCGCAGAAACGAAGAAATCCCGAACCCCCCGAACATCAACACGAACAGCAGCACCACCATCAATTGCGGCATGTTGTCGGGCTTGTCCTGGAGTGTCTGCAGGGTGCGGATCAACCCCTGGTTGCCCAGGATGAACCACAAAGCCAGGGCCAGGAACACGAACCCCATCACCTCATGGAACAGCTCCCGTGCCAATCGCCAGATCCGGGGGATGAGCTTGCGAAACTCCCCGTAGGCCGCCTCCGCCGCGCGCATGAGCTGCATAGCATGTTCATGCTAACAAACCAGCTAACAGGCCGGTCGGAAGGCCAGAGCCCGAAAGAGCCCGAGAAACACCGCTTGCGCCCGTAGCGCAGGGCTCGCGGGGACCTGCGGTTTTTTGAGGCTTGCTGAGTACAAAAGCCCTTCCCGGGGCAAGGGTGATGCGAGGGACCGCAGAAAGCCGCAGGTCTCTGCGAGCCCTGCTCTACGGGTTGTCTGGGGGACCAGGGGCCGTGCAGGCGCTACTCGTAAAGGTGCGCCAGGCTCTTGCGATAGGCCTCGTAGAAGCGGTCAAGCTGCTCGGCGGCGCTTTGGTTGCCCACGAACTGGTGGCTGGGCAGCAGCACCGGCTTGATGCCGCGCGCCAGCAGCCGCTCGGCCACCTCGCAACGCAGCATATTGATCAGCATTGCGCCGGTCACCGTGGAGACTGGCCCGGTGCGCCACTCCAGGCCTTCCAGCTCGAGCACGCAATCGCCCGCCGGGCACTGATTGTCGAGCACCACGTCGGCGACGTCGATCAGCTTCTTGCCCGACGAGTGCGCCGGCTTGGACTGGCTGCAGTGCTCCTTGGAGACGACGGCGATCACCGGCAGACCGCGCTGCTTGGCGCCCAGCGCCATTTCGACGATCACCGGGCGGATCCCGCTGGTCGAAATGACGATGAAGGCGTCGTGCGGGCCGAACCGGAAGCTTTTCAGGATCTCGCCGGCATAGCCTTCCTGGCGTTCGAGCGCCAGGGCGGTGCGCAGACCGTTCGCGCCGACGATCGAGGCGTGGTTGGACAACGCCAGCTCGACCAACGCGAAAAATCCCACCAGAGCGCCCTGCCGCGGCGTCATTTCCTCGCACATCATGCGCGAATGCCCGGCCCCGAACAGAAACACCAGGCCCTGGTTGGCGATCGATTCGGTGCAGATCTCCGCCGCCTGCTCGATCGCGGGCAGTTGTGTCTGGCGGATCTGCTCGACCAGGGAAAGAGTCTTTTCAAAGTATTTTGTCGCAGCACTCACTAGGTCGTCCCTCTTTTTTGCGCGCCGTTACGCTTCTCTACGCCGATCTCGAATCGCACGCGCCCTCTCGCAGACCCCTTGCGGCCACTCGGAGCCGCAAGCGTGAGCTCGCGCCGGGAGGCGGCGAAGGGAGCGGAACCCGGGCCGAAGGCTCGTTGCCGGAAGCTCCGGGCAGACTCACTCCCGCGACTCGGACGGGTTGTCCCAGCCGGGCACCTGGAGGCGCACCTCCACGGCGTCTTGGCCCTGCGGGTCTTCGCGCAGCGGCAGCTCCAGCTTGGCCAGGTGGTAGAGGCAAACCGCGTCGCGCCCTTCGCGGCAGTAGTAGATCGAGGCCTCGACTTCGAGCTTGCCGGCGCCTCCGTTGGCCGACACGGCTAGCTGCACGGGAAACTCCTGGACGTCGACCGTGCTGGAGGCGCCGTTATAGGCTACCGTGATCGCCGACGGCGCCTGCTCGTTGAGGTGGTGCTCCGGCGGCAGATCGAGCATCACCTCGACGCGAATGTCGCCCGGCCGCACGGTTTGGGGCTCCAGGCGAGTGCGGCGCGGGCGAGCCGCGGTCAGCCGCTGCTCGTCTTGCAGCCGGAAAGTACTCACCTGCTGCGTGCGCAGATCGATAACGCGGATGGCGTGGTTGTTGGTGTCGGCCACGTATAACTTGCCTGCCGCGTAGCTCAATCCGGCCGGCTCATCGAAGCGCGCCTGTTCGGCGTCGCCGTCGACCAGGCCCGCCTCGCCGGTGCCGGCAAAGGTCACACTGCTGCGCGTTTCGATGCCAATCGATTTGATCTTGTTGTTGTAGGTGTCGGCGACAAACAGCGTCCCGTCAGCGTAGGCTACGCCGAGCGGATGCTGCAGGCGCACGTCGTCGCCGGCGCCGTCCACATCCCCAAAATCGAACAGCCCCTGGCCGACGATCGACCGCACGTGGCCGCCGCGCGGGTCGAGATCGGCGGTGCGAATCGAGCTGATTTCGCTATCGGCGATAAACAGCACCTGCCCGTCGGTCGCCAGCCCGCTGGGCTGCGCCAGCGCGGCCGCCAGCAGCGGGCCGTCCACGTGCCCTTCGCGGCCGCTGCCGGCATGCCCGGCGATGATGCCGCCTTCCAGATCGAGCCCCCAGATCTGGTGCGGCCCGGCCATCGCGATGAACAACACGCCGTGCGCCAGCGTCAGGTCCCAGGGGGAGCTGAGCGGCCGGTCGCGGGCCGGTCCGGGGGTCGACTCGAACTCGTAGCTCTGCTCGCCGGTGCCGGCCACGGTATCGAGCCGGCGGGCCTCCAGGTCGGCGCGGCGGATAGCGTGGTTTTCGGTATCGGCGACGTAGAGAAACCGGCCGTCCAGCGCCATGCCCTGCGGATGACGCAGCCCGGCTTCCTCGAAACGTCCGTCGCGCAGGCCGGCTTCGCCCGAGCCGATGATTTCGAGCACCCGGCCGTCCTCGATCGAAGCGATGATGACGCGGTTGTGGTTGGAGTCGGCGATGAACAAACGGCCGCCCGGGGCGTCGGCCAGCACCTTGCCCGGAAAGCTCAGCAGCGATTCGGGCTGCCGCTCGCGCTCCAGCAGAAACGGCAGCGGCCGGCGGTCGAGCACTCCCTCCGCATCGTAGTGCTCGATGACCTGGGCGATGACCTTATCGAACATCTCGAAGATGCCCTCGCCCGAGTGCGAACCGATCACCTTCCCCTTGGGGTCGATCAGCACCATCGTCGGCCAGGCGCGTGTGGCATACGCCTGCCAGACCTGCATCTGGTTGTCGTTGACCACGGGATGCTCGATTTCATTGCGCAAGATCGCCTGGCGGATATTCTCGCTGTCGCGCTCGGCGTGAAACTTGGCGGAGTGAACGCCGATGACCACCAGCTCGTCGCGGTACTTGTGCTCCAGCCGCTTCAGATCGGGCAGCACATGCATGCAGTTGATGCAGCAATAGGTCCAGAAATCGAGCAGCACGACCTTGCCCCGCAAGTCCTTGAGGGCGATCGGCCGGTCGGTATTCAGCCAATCCAGGTGACGGGGAAACTCCGGGGCATGGACCGTGCCGGGCTCAACAGGCATAGGGTTCATGATATCGAAGCGCCGGCCACGGCAAGTGGGGCAGGGGCTCCGGCCGGCGCTGCTGCGCAACAAACAACCCCAAACGCCGGCAGCAACCACCCGCGCGACCCACGAGGGTCATGAGCAACACGGCAACCAGACGCTCGCACTGGCGGAACCGCATCGCTTCCGATACCATTGACATTGGCGGATTTGGCCGGTCGCCTCTACCCCCTCGGACCGGCAGCCGACCGCGAATCACGATATCCGATGCAATCCCAAACCGCCCTGGCGGGTTTCGGGCAAAAGTGTAGATGATCGGGCAAACCATTTCCCGCTATCGCATCCTCGAACGGATCGGCGAGGGTGGGATGGGTGTCGTTTACAAGGCCGAGGACACCCGCCTGGAGCGCACCGTGGCGCTCAAATTTCTCTCGCCCCGCCACTTGCCCGACGAAGAAACCCGCAAGCGCTTTATTCGCGAGGCCAAAGCCGCCGCCGCGCTGAGCCATCACAACATCTGCACGGTCTACGAAATCGACGAGGCCGATGGCCACATCTTCATCGCCATGGCCTATATCGAGGGCCAGAGCCTCGACCATCGCATCGAGGAAGGGACGATCGATCTCCAACTCGCGCTCGATGTCGCGCGCCAGGTGGCGGACGCCTTGCAGGAAGCGCATCTGCTGCAAATCGTCCACCGCGACATCAAGCCCAGCAACGTCATGTTGACGCCGAAAGGGGAAGGCCGGCCGCGCGTCACGATCATGGATTTCGGGCTGGCGCAACTGGCGCACCATTCGAAGATCACGCGCAAAGAAACCATCGTGGGGACGGTGGCCTACATGTCCCCCGAGCAGACCTACGGCGCCGAGGTCGACCACCGCTCCGACATCTGGTCGCTGGGCGTGCTGCTTTACGAGATGGTCACCGGCATGACGCCGTTTCGCGGCCAATACGACAAGGCGGTGATGTACGCCATCACCGAGGAAGAGCCCGAGCCGATCACCGCGCTGCGGGCGGGCGTTCCGCTGGAGCTGGATTGGATCGTCAGCAAAGCGCTGGCGAAACAGCCCGCGGATCGCTACCAGAGCGCCGCCGAGTTCGGCATCGATCTGGCGACGCTGCGCAAACGCCTCGATTCGAGCAAGCAGGGAAGCGGGCATCGCAGCCGCGGCGACGACCTGGTGCTGCCACCCGCGGCGCACCTCGGCCGCCAGCCCGAAGCGGCCACAACCGGATCGGTGTTGCGCAGATGGGCCCTGCCGGTGGCGTTGCTGGCTTGCGCCGGGGCGCTGGTGTTCGCCGCCTGGCGGTTCGGCTCAGGGGCGCACCAGCCGCCCTCGCCCTACTTCCGCGTCGCGCAAGTCAGCTACGATTCGGGGCTCACCTTTCAGCCCGCGATTTCGCCCGACGGCTCGCTGATTGCGTTCTCGTCGGACCGCTCCGGCGGCGGCAATCTCGACATCTGGCTCAAGCACATGGGCGGAGGCGAGCCGATTCGGCTCACGCGCAACCCGGCTGACGACTCGCAGCCCTCGTTCTCGCCCGACGGCAGCCGCATCGTGTTCCGCTCCGAGCGCGAAGGGGGCGGCGTCTACCTGATCCCGGTGCTCGGCGGCGAGCCGCGTCTGGTCGTGCAGAAAGGCCGCGGTCCGCACGTCTCGCCGAATGGCGAGTGGATCGCCTATTGGGTCGGGCAGACCTCCAGCGCCTTCACCGGCAACATCTTCATCGTCGAGACGCGCGGCGGAACGCCCAGGCCGCTGCGCAGCGATTTTGCCATCGCGCGCAACCCGGTCTGGCTGCCCGACAGCGAACACCTGCTGTTCGTCGGCGTGGACGACCAGGGCCGCGACGGCTGGTGGATCACCCCCATCGAGGGCGGACCGGCGGTGCAGGCACCGATCGGTGACGGGCGGTTCCCGCAGTCGTTTCCCGACGTGCCCTATCCGGCGTCGATGGACGGCAACGCGGTGCTGTTTTCCACCGAATGGGGCACCAGCTTCAACATCTGGCGGGCGCCGCTGCGTCCCAATCCCTGGCGCAGCGCCGGCACCGCCGAGCGGGTCACCGCCGGGGCCGGCCGCGAGGAGTTTCCCTCGGCGGCCACCGGCGGCCGCATGGTGTTCTCCAACCTGAACCAGAACGTCGACGTCTGGGCGCTTCCCTTCGATCCCAACAGCGCCACCATCAAGGGTGCTCTGACGCGCCTGACCAGCCGCGCTTCCCAGGACCTGAGCCCGTCGCTGACCCCCGACGGACGGCTGCTGGTCTACGATTCCAACCGCGCCGGAAATCGCGACATCCTGATGCTCGACCAGCGGACCGGCATGGAAACGGCGCTGACCTCGGCCCCCTGGTCGGAGGGGCTGCCCCAGATCACCCGCGACGGCACCAAGGTGGCTTACCGCGTCACGCAGGGTGCGCAGCAATCGGTCAGCGTGCTCAACCTGGCCGACGGCACATCGCGGACCCTCTGCAACGACTGCGCGGGCCCTTATGGCTGGTCGCCCGACGGAACCAGTCTGCTGGTGCGCCCCACCACCGACAACCACAACATCAGCCTGTATGAACTGGCCGGCGGCGGCGGCCATACGCTGCTCAAGCATCCGCAGTTCGTCCTCTACGAGGCGCGCTTCTCGCCCGACGGCCGCTGGATCGCGTTTCACGGCTTGAACACCCCCACGACCCGCCAGGTGTTCATTGCGCCGTTCCGGGGCACCGAGCAGATTCCCGTGGAGGAGTGGATCCCGGTGACCGACGGGACCGCGATGGACCGCAACGTGACCTGGTCGCCCGACGGCGCGACGATCTATTTCCTCTCCGAGCGTGACGGCTTCCGCTGCATCTGGGCGCAACGGCTCAACCGCGACACCAAGCGCCCCAGCGGCCCGCCGTTCCATATCGCCCACTTCCATCAGGCAAGCCTCTCGATGGTGGACGCCGGGTTCAACATGTCGGTCACCGCCGACAGTCTGGTGTTCGCGCTCACCGATATGACCGGCAACGTCTGGATGGTCGAGCCCGAGGCGCCGTCAAGCTCCCGCTAGGTTAGTTCGCCGTCTTGGGGGTGCGGCCGAGGGAGGCAAGCATGTCGGCGTAGGCGCCCGACACTTTGGTCACGCGGGGGTCCTGCGGACCCAGCTTTCCGTTGAGGATGCGCAGGGCTTTCTGGAACAGCTCTTCGGCTTCGTCGAAGCGCTGCTGCTCGCGATAGAGCGAGGCGAGGTTGTAGAGTCCGGTCGCCAGTTCGGGGTCTTCCGGGCCGGCGACGCGTTGCCAGACGCCGATCGAGCGCCGGAAGAGTTCTTCGGCCTTGGGATAGCGCTCGCTGCCGTAGATCTCGGCCAGATTGTTGAGCGCCATGGCCAACTCGGCGCGTTCGGGCTGCCGGCCGTTTTCGCACAAGGCCAGGGATCGCCCCAGCAGGTCTTCGGCTTCGGCGAACTGCAGGCGGCGACGCCAGATATCGGCGAGATAGACCAGGGTTCGCGCCAGCCGCGGATCTTGGGCGCCCCAGGCGGCTTCGCCGGTTGACAAGGCACGGGTGAACCAGGGCTCGGCCTGGTCGAAACGGCCCGCCGAGACGTAGATCACGCCGAGACTGTTCAGACAGTCCACTTCATTGTCCGCCTGCTGCGTGCCGCCCTTTTCGAGAATCGCCAGAATGCTCTTTTGCGAGGTGATGGCGTCATCAAAATGGCCGAGCAGGAAGTCGAGCTCGGCCAGCTCGCGAAGAGGTTCGATCAGGCTCGGGTCGTGGGCCGGGGTGTGCGCCGCGGCGATTTCAAACGCCTCGTGAAGCTGCTCGGAGGCCTCCTCCACGCGGCCCTGGCTGCGATAGAGCTCGCCCAGGTTCTTGCGAAGAGTTCCTACCCGCGGATGATCGGCTCCGGCCTTGGCTTGGACAATCGAGATGGCCCGCAGGTAGAGCGGCTCAGCGTCGTCGTAGCGTTTTTGGGCGTGGTAGAGGATCGCCAGGCCGTTGAGGCAGGCCGCGGCGGGAAGGCTATCGTCGCCAATTTTTTCGGCGATTTTGAGGGCGCGGACCAGCAGTTCCTCGGCGGCCTGCGGCCGGCCCTCCCTCTGGAGTCGCTGGCCGAGCTGGAGGTCGTCCTTCCAGGCTTGGTCGAGGTCGGTGACGCCGAGTTGGGCAATGGCGGGGGCCGCCAACCAAAGGCAGCCAACGGCAAAGGCGATCAGGGGACGAATTCTCATCAACATGGGGCTGCCAAGCGGGCCGAGGCCCTCCGCGTG
Organism: Terriglobia bacterium; assembly: GCA_963824095.1. Lineage (GTDB taxonomy): Bacteria > Acidobacteriota > Terriglobia > Bryobacterales > UBA6623 > JBBDWJ01. Next base: position 2,404,767 of record CAWGNS010000008.1, read on the forward strand.
TACTGTGCCACGGACGCTCCAAAGCCCGCCACCGTCGTTCGCCTGAGATTTCCTAGGGTTTGCACCCTACGCCTGTCGGGAAATCGCGGGGACCGGCCGCGCAGGGGCTGCGGGCCGCCGACTGCGGGTCTCCGGCGCTAAAGTCGATATAATCCTCTAACGTGCGTGGTGTGTTTTGCTATCGCCTGTTTCCCGTTTGGGCATTAGTGGCCCTGGTTCTCGGGGGGGCCGGGCGTGCCCTGCCTCAGGTTGCCGCTCCGGAGCTGATCCCGGTGCCCGAAGGCGCGTTCCTGATGGGCTCGGAGGACGGGGCAAGCTGGGAAAAGCCGGTCCACCGCGTGGAGGTCACGGCGTTCTGGATCGGTAAATACCCGGTGACCAATGCCGAGTTTCGCGCTTTCCGGCCCGATCATCAGAGTCCTGTCGACAACGCCGACGACTCGGCCGTGCGGGCGGTGAACTGGGAGGACGCCACAGCCTATTGCCAATGGCTGAGTGGCCAGACCGGCGCCGCCTATCGCCTGCCGACCGAGGCCGAATGGGAGCGGGCAATCCGCGGCGGGCTCGAACAAAAGAAATACCCCTGGGGCAACGATCCGGCGGTACCCGAGGACGAGGTGGGCGATCGCAGCGCCTGGCCGGCGCCCCCTGCCAACGGCTTCGGGCTGTTGATCGAACACGAGCTGTGGGAATGGACGGCAGACATCTACGACCGCAACTATTACGAGCAATCGCCTCCCAAAGACCCCAAAGGGCCCGAACAAGGGGAGTTTCGCGTACTGCGGGGCGGCTCGTATCCCAACGATCCCAACAGCATGCGGTGTTCGAACCGGGGCAGCGCGCGGCCGCGGACCGAGCTGCCCAACGTGACGTTCCGCGTCGCCCGCGACAACATGCCGGTCGAGCTGACCGAGAACGGGCGCCCGGCGACTGCCGCCGCCATTGCGGCGCGCAATTCGCCGTCTTCCGGGGTGAGCCCGGCCCAACCAGCGCCGCCGCTGGCCGATTCCGTGACGGGCTCGCGCGCCGGGGGCCTGGCCGCCTCCAGTGAGGCTGGCAAAGCGGCCCTGGCCTCGCCTCCCCGGCCGGCCGCGGCGACGCCGGCAGCGGCTCCCCGACCGCCTGCGCAACCCACCCCGGCCGCGGCGCAAGCCACGACGCCCTCGGCCGCCGCTTCCTCGGGCGGGCCCGCCGCCCTGACTCGCGTGGACGTGACGGTGTCGGCCAAGCAGGTGATGCTGGCCCTTTCTTTGACCGGTCCGGCCGACTACACGACGATGATGCTGAGCTCTCCCGACCGCGTGGTGATCGATCTGCCCAATACTTCGGTGGCGATCGAACATCAATACGGTTCGGTCGATGTGGGCGATCTGGGCGTGAAAGGCGTGCGCTGGGCGCCGTTTCAAGAGACGACGGCGCGCATCGTCGTAGACCTGCTCGAGCCAATGAGCTACGTGATCGAGTCGGCGTCGAGCGGGCTGGTGGTGCGACTGCGGCCGCGGTGAGGCGGATCTCGACCCGGCGGTACGGCACGGCGATGTCCCAACTTCAGCCCGGAGCAAGCCCCCGTATAGCACGGAACGCCATTCCTCTGGACATTTCCCGCCCCGTTTTGCTTGACTACTAGGTCCCGCCGGAGTACCACCATGAAAGTGCCGTTGACGCCGATTCGTTGCCTGCTGTGGGCCGCCGAGCAGTATGGCGGCAAGGTGGGCGTGGTCGACGGCGATCAGCGTTTGACCTACGCCCAAGTGCTCGACCGGGCTTCGCGGCTGGCCGCGGCGTTGCAACGGCTGGGCGCGGCGCCAGGCGCCCGGGTCGCCACGCTCAGCTTCAACTGCCATCAGTTGCTGGAAGCCTACTACGGCGTGCCGATGGCGCATTGCGCCTTGTTGTCCCTCAATGTGCGGTTAACCCCGGAGGAGCAGGCCTACATCCTGCGGCACTCGGGTACCAGCATCGTCCTGTTCGACCCGGAATTCCTTTCTGTCGCTGCCACGCTGCACGCCGAGCTTCCCGGCCTGCGGTGGGTGGCGCTCGAAGCCGCCGCGGAGCCGCCGGAGTGGCTGCATCCGCAATCCTACCGGCAATTGCTGGACGCGGCGCAGCCGGCGGCGATCGACTACACCGCCTACGACGAGGAAGACATCGCCGAGCTGTTCTACACCAGCGGCAGCACCGGAATGCCCAAGGGCGTGATGCTCAGCCACCGCACGCTCTACATGCACGCCTTGGGAACCCTGCTGGGCTCGCTGCGCACGCCCCGCACGCACAGCGCCGACCAGATCGTCGAGGGCCACACCATCCCGCTGTTTCACGCCAACGGCTGGGGACGGGCCCATACGGTGACGCTGGCCGGCGGCCGCCACGTGATGGTCAAGCGCTTCGATCCGCAGACGGTATGCGAGCTCATCGAGCGCGAGCGCATCACCACGATTTCGCTGGTGCCCACCATGGCGAACCTGCTGGTTCATTTCCCCGGACTCGACGACTATGATCTCGGCAGCCTGCAGGAGGTCAATCTGGGCGGGGCGGCTTCTTCGCCCGCGCTCGTGGCAGCGGTGGAAAAAAAGCTCGGCTGCCGGGCCTATGCTGGCTACGGACTGACCGAGACTTCCCCGGTCGCCACCTCCGCCCACATCAAGGATTCTCTGCAGGGCTGCGAGGAAACTGAGCGCATCCGGCGCCAGGCGACGACTGGTTACGCCTTGCCCGGTGCTGAGCTGCGCGTCGCCGATCCCGAGGGGCGGAACGTCCCCAAGGACATGCAGTCGATCGGCGAGATCCTGATCCGCGGCGACCTGGTCATGGACGGCTATTGGAACGAGCCCGACGCCACCGCGGCGGCGATCGAGGACAACTGGCTGCACACCGGCGACATGGCGGTGTGGGACGAGCTGAACTATTTGCTGATCGTCGACCGCAAGAAGGACATCATCATCAGCGGCGGCGAAAACATCTCGTCGATCGAGATCGAAAAAGTGCTGGCGGCGCATCCCGCCGTGTTTGAAGCGGCCGTCTTCGGCGTGCCCGACGAAAAATGGGGCGAGGTCCCCAAGGCCGCCGTGGTGCTCAAGCCGGGCATGTCGCTCACCACCGAAGAACTCTGCGATCACGTGCGCGCGCATCTAGCCGGGTTCAAGGCGCCGAAGTCGATCGAGTTCCTCAGCGAGCTTCCGAAGGGCTCGACCGGCAAGATTCTCAAGCGCGTGCTGCGCGAACCCTATTGGGCGGCCCTGGAGAAAAGGGTTCAGGGGTAGGCAAGCCCTGCGGCGGAACTCCCTGTTTGCAGCGGTGTGGCAAGATAGTTCGATCGCGATCGGTTCCCGCTTATGAACAAAAAGGGCAAGCAGTTGGAACTGCCTTTGCCCCGCCTCGGCGCAGCCGAGCGCAAGGCCTGGATCCGCTATCGCCTGGCGGGGCTGGAATATCGCCAGGACGCCCGCGAGGCCAAGAGGCAGGCCTCGTACGCCCGGCGGCGCGACCGCGAGGCCGGCCTGCTGGAAGAGGCTCCCGAGCCGCAACAGTTGTCCCTTCCCGAAACCAGCCGCAAGAAGACTCAGCCCCCGCCGGCCAAGCAGTTGCCCCTGCCGATTGCGCCTTTCTGGTCGCTATAAACGGGCGGGTGAAGACCATCGCCCTACGGCGGACAAGGTCGCAGCAGTTTCACCCACCGATCGTTGCCGTGAACACGCTATGAACCGCGCCACAAGGCCACAGCGGCTTGGCCTTGGCGCCCGTGGCGTAAACCCCCGGTTTGCTGCATTTTCGATGGCTAGTCGGCCGCGGTGGCTTGCGATGCGATGTGTTGCTGGCCGGAAGGGACCCCTTGCGCTCCCCCGGGCCGGCGGCGGCTCGCGAGTGCGTACAACAGGGCCAAGACGGGGGCCACGGCGCCGAGGGAGGCCAGTTGCAACAGGTCGAGGTAGGCCTTGAAGGCATGACGCAGGTCGAGCATGACCATGTGCATGAACAAGCCGTACTCGAAATAGACCCAGGTCACCTGAATGACCAAGCTGCAGGCCGCGAGCAGGGCCAGGTCGAGCAGCGCCGTCGCGCCGGGGGCCTCCACTTTGCGCAAGAGAAATACGCCCGCCACCCCAAACGCCACCGCCGCCGCAGCCAGGTCTTTGCCAAAAAATGTGTTGAGAAACTCCTCGCGGTTGATCGCGCTCAACGAATACTCCAAGCCCAGACCGAAAAACAGCGCGTAGTAGGCCGCGTAGTAAACGCCCAGCGCCAGCAGCAGCCAACGCCAGGAGCGGCGATAGTTGAGGACGATTGCGCAGCCGACGAACCAGATGCCGCTGAATAGCGCCAGCGCCCGTAGGCTGCGGCTGCGCCGGTCTTCGGCGCGAATCTTTCGCAGGTCGGGAAAATGCGCCGCCGCCAGGGCGTGTTGCTGGGCCTCGCGCTGGTGAAGGGCGGGGGCCAAGTCCGGGGGCACGTCGAGCGCCTGCCACAGAACGCTGCCCTGGTTGGTTGCCGGCAGCGGCAGGCCGAGCAGCATGCTGAGGGTCGGCGCGATATCCACTTGTTCGGCGGTCCAGCCGCGGCCGGGCCGAATCGCCTTGCCGGCGAGCACCAGCGGGACGTGCACGACTTCGTCTTCGAGGCCGCCATGCCCGCCGTGACCGCGAAAATCGATGTGGCCGTGGTCGGAGGTCACGATCAGCGTCGTGCGGCCGTCGTCGAGTGACGCAACCAGCGACCCGACGCAGGCATCGACCGCCGCCGCCACCTGCCGGTATTGCTCTGAGCGGCCGCCGAAGTCGTGCCCGGCCGAGTCGGCGGCGGTAAGGCCAACCAGCAGCAGCCCGGCGGCATGTTTCGAGAGAAAGGCGAGATCGTTGCCGCAGGTTTCACGCTGCCAGGCGACCAGTTCCTCGACCGAGGCGCCATAGTGGAGCCGCTTTTGGTGTACCTGGGTCTGCTGGGGCGACAGGTAGGCTCCGAACGCGTCCCGCCAGAAAAACGACCCCGCCACGGCCACTGGCAATGCCGTCTTGCGGGCCAGCGAGAACAGCGAATCGACCGGGGGCGGCTGGAAGTGCGCGTTGGTGGTCACGCCGTTGACTTGCTGCCAGGCTCCGGTGACCATCACCGCGCGCGAAGGGTTGGAGAGCGACGGCACTCCGGTATGAACGATGCCCGAGGAACCGCGGTGGGCCAGTTCCTGCAGCGCCGGCATGTTTTCGGCGGCGTCGACGCGGATGCCATCGAGCACGATGAGCAGGACGCGTTCGGTGAGGGGCGGGCCGGCGGGAAGCTCGGCATGAAACTCGTAGGGCGTGTGGTAACGGGTGACGCTGCTCCAGGCACGCAACGCCGTTGCGACGCCGGCGACGGCGAGCAGCGCCAACAGGAGGACACGCGCTGCAATCGCGGCTCGTTCGCCCACCCACGCATTCTAGCAACCGGTTGTTTGGCCGACCGCCGCGGACGACAGACAAGATTATCTGTCCCCTCGGCATTGGCTTTTCTGAAGGTAGAGACAGGCGCTCTCGCCTGTCGCCACAGCGAAGCGGAGGCCCTTCTGGGCCAACATTTGGACTCGGGACACGACGGCAGGTCCTGGGCGACCGGCGGATGCGTCGTACGTGCGGCGTCGGCCTGGATTGGCACACGGGGCAAGGGTCGCCTAACGGCGACGACAGGCGAGAGCGCCTGTCTCTACGCAGGAAGGACAAGATTGTCTGCCCCACGTCGACCTCAGGTCGACGCGGCCGGCGCCATGATCGCGTCGTTGTGGAACGGCCCGCGCGTGATGGACGGGCCGGTTAGAATGGGGCGATGCTGGGTCCGCGTCTTCTCGGGTCGTTGCTTTGCCTGCTTGCGCTGGTCGCCTCGCCGGCGCCGGGGCAAACCGCGAAGAAGCTGTCGATCGAGGCGATCTTCGCCGAGCCGGGCCCGACCGGTCCGGCTCCGTCGCAGTTCCAGTGGAGCCCCGACGGCAAGCTGCTCACCTACATCCTGGCGCAAGAGGGAGACAACGAGGCGCGCGACCTGTGGGCCTTCGACCCCGCCAACGGCTCGAAGCGCATTCTGGTGAGCAACGAGCAGCTTTCCGCGCTGGCCCCGAGCACCGAGCAGGCAACGCAGGACGAGCGCGAACGCGAGCGGCGGCGGCGGTACGCGGTCGCGGCGTATCACTGGTCTCCCGATTCCAAGGCCATCTTGTTTACCAGCGCCGGCCGGTTGTACCTGTTCGAACTGGCATCGAACAAGGCGCGACCGCTGGCGGCGGCGCGCTCAGGCGTGCGCGATCCGAAATTCTCGCCCGACGGCCGCTGGGTTTCGTTTGTGCTGCGCCACGACCTCTGGATTGTCCCCGTCGAAGGCGGCGAGGAGCGTCCGCTGACCAGCGGCGCCACCGACACGCTGTTGCATGGCGATCTCGACTGGGTTTACGCCGAAGAGTTCGCCATCCGTAGCGGCTATGCGTGGTCGCCCGACAGCCAGCGCATCGCTTTTCTCGAGCTCGACGAGAGCCGCGTTCCTTCCTATCCGATCACGGACCTGATCTCGCTCGAAGCGGGCGTCGATCTGCAGCGCTACCCCAAGGCCGGCGATCCCAACCCGCAGGCGCGCCTCGGTATCGCGGAGATCAAACACGCCGGCCACCGCAACGCCCACCCCGTGTGGGTGAAAAGGACCAGCGACTATCTGCCGCGCTTTTCCTGGGTGAATGCAACCCGTCTGGGCGTGCAGTTGCTCAACCGCGCGCAAACCGAGCTGCAACTGGTGTTTGCCGATGCTCGCGACGGTGTGACCAGCACGGTGCTGGTGGAGAAGGACCCCTACTGGATCAACATCAGCAACGATCTCCAGTTTCTCGACGACAACAAAGAGTTTCTGTGGACGTCCGAGCGCAGCGGCTACCGCCACATCGAGCTCTATGGATATGACGGGCAGCTCAAGCGCACCCTCACTGAAGGCGATTGGGAGGTCCAGGAGATTGAGAAGGCCGATGCCAGGAACGGCTGGGTGTATTACACGTCGAACGAAGCCAACACCCTGGGAACCGACCTTTACCGCGTCCGGTTCGACGGATCGCAGAAGAAGCGGCTCAGCGACGGGCGGGGTGTCCACGCGGTGGACATCAACGAACAAGGCACGGCCTACCTGGACGCTTCCTCGACGCTGACCAGCGTGCCGCAGTGGCGCGTGCAGGCACTCTCGGGGGACCCGTCGTTCGTGCTGCACCAGGCGCGCTCGCTCGCCGAGTACGGGCTGGTCGAACCCGAGTTGCAGACCCTGAAGACCGCCGACGGCGCGCTGGTCCGCGTCCTGCTGCTAAAGCCGCAGGAGATGGAACCGGGGCAGAAGTACCCGCTATTGATTTACGTCTACGGCGGGCCTCATACGCCGACGATCCGCGACTCTTTCGATAGCCGGGGCCGCTACCTCTTTCATCAATACCTGGTCTCGAAGGGCTACGTGGTCGCGCAGATCGACGACCGCACCTCGTCGATTCTGGGGCATCGCCACGAGACCGCCGCAAGCCGCAAATATGGCCCGACCGCGCTGGGCGACTATCTGACGGCGGTCGAGCATCTCAAGCAGCTTCCCTTCATCGATCCGGACCGCATCGGCATCTGGGGCTGGAGCGGCGGCGGCTTCAATACCTGTTTTGCGCTGACCCATAGCGACGCGTTCCGGCTGGGCATTGCCGTGGCTCCGGTCACCGACTGGCGGCTTTACGACTCGATTTACACCGAGCGGTACATGGGCCTTCCCGCCGAGGAGGAAGAGGCTTACCGCGAGACTTCGGCGCTACGCACCGCGAAGAATCTTCACGGCCGGCTGCTGTTGGCTCATGGCACCGCCGACGACAATGTGCACCTGCAGAACACCGTGAAGATGGTGCAGGCGCTGATTGACGCCGGCAAGCCCTACGATTTGTTGCTTTATCCGGGAAAAACCCACGGCATCTATGGACCGACGGCGCGGGTGCATCTGTTCCGGGCGATCGAGGAGTATCTGGACCGCTATCTGAAGTAGACGGCGGGGAAAGCCGGTGCGCCGCGGGTTGGACGTCCCACGGGCTTGCTTGGGTGACTGGTCGCGGGGGCCCGCGGGCTTCCGCCCGCGGCTCTGTTTGCGATGCTCTTGCTTCGCCGGCCGCGGGGTGAACCGAGAGATGGGGCAGTTCGACGAACTGCCAAGTAGCGGTGTGTGCCCGTACGGAAGCTTCTCAGCCGATTTCGAGAATCTCGTGTTCCTTGGTCTTGCTGGTTTCGTCGAGTCTCTTGATCGTTTCGTCGGTGAGTTTCTGAATTTCGTCCTGGGCGCGGCGCTGTTCGTCCTCGGAAATCAGCTTGTCCTTGACCAGCTTCTTGATAGCTTCGTTGGCATCGCGCCGTAGATTGCGCGCCGCCACGCGGTGCTGCTCGACGATGTTGTGCAGATGCTTGACCAAGTCCTTGCGCCGCTCTTCGGTGAGCGCCGGGATCGTCAGCCGGATGACCTTGCCGTCGTTGGAGGGATTCAGGCCCAGGTCGGACGCCAGGATGGCCTTCTCGATGGTCGAGATCTGCGATACATCCCAGGGTTGAATCGTAATCAGGGCGGGCTCGGGAACGCTGAGGTTGGCGACCTGGTTCAGCGGCGTCGGGGTGCCGTAATAGTCCACGCGCACGGGATCGAGAATGCCGATGGAGGCGCGCCCGGTGCGGATGGAGCTCATCTCGCGGCCAAGATCTTCCACGGTTTTGTGCAGGCGCGTTTGGATATCGCCCTTCACGCCGGCGATGTTTTCTCCATGAACGTGTGACATGCTCGAATTACCTCAACTGATTAGCGTGCCGATATTCTCCCCGGCGGCCAGCCGTCCGATGTTTCCGGGCGTATTGAGATTGAAGACAACGACCGGCAGACGGTTTTCGCGGCATAAGGATACCGCGGCGGCGTCCATTACCGCCAGGCCCTCGGTGAGCACATCGGCGTAAGAGATTTTCTCGTAGCGGCGGGCGTCGGGATGCTGCACGGGGTCTTTGTCGTAGACGCCGTCGACTTTGGTGGCTTTGGCCAGAACGTCGGCCTCGATCTCGGCGGCGCGCAGCGAGGCCGCCGTGTCGGTGGAGAAGAACGGACTGCCCGTGCCGGCAGCGAAAATCGCGACTTCTCCGGCGTTCAGGCTGGCCAGGGCCGCGCGGCGCGTAAACGTTTCGGCCAGCGGCTCGACCGCGATGGCGCTCAGCACCCGTGCTTTGACGTCGAGCGCGTGCAGAAAATCCTGCAGCGCCAGCGCATTCATCACCGTCGCCAGCATCCCCATCGAATCGACGGTGACGCGCTGCAGACCGGTCTGGGAGGCTTTAATACCGCGGAAAAAGTTGCCGCCGCCCACCACAATGCCGAACTGGACGCCGGCGCGGACCGCCGCCGCCAGCTCGGCGGCGATTTCGGAGATCCGCGCGCGGTCGATACCGAAACCGCCCTCGCCGGCGAGGGCTTCGCCGCTGAGCTTGAGCAAAATCCGCTGGTAATTGGGCATCGGCGGGCAAGCACCTCGCCGCCGCGACGGCGTTAGCTGGCTTCACCAACCTTGAAGCGGGCCATACGGCTGACCACGACGTTCTCGCCCAGCTTGGCGATCAGGGTGGTGATGAGTTCCTTGACGGTGACGGAATTATCTTTGACAAAGGGCTGCTCGTAGAGGCAGATTTCCTCGTAGAACTTGCCCATGCGCCCTTCGACGATCTTGTCGACGACCTTTTCCGGCTTGCCTTCCTGCAAGGCGCGGCCGCGCTGGATCTCTTTTTCCCGGGCGATATCTTCCTCGCCGACATCCTCTTTGCGGATGAAGCGCGGATCGGCGGCGGCGATGTGCATGGCGATGTCGTGCACCAACTGCTGAAAATCGTCGGTGCGCGCCACGAAATCGCTTTCGCAGTTCACTTCGACCAGCACGCCGAGCTTGCCGCCGGTGTGAATGTAGGTCCCCACCAGGCCCTCGTTGGCATCGCGGCCGGCCTTCTTCTGGGCGACCGCGATGCCCCGCTTGCGCAGGACGGTTTCGGCCTCATCCAGATTTCCATTGGCCTCGGTGAGGGCCTTTTTGCACTCCATGAAACCAGCCCCGGTTCGCTCGCGAAGCTGCTTAACCAGTGCTGCGGGAATGTCCGCCATAGTCCTACGTCCTTCTGTTTCTTACAGGTTCGAGGAGAGTCGTTTTGAATGCGGGCTAAGGAGCCCTTACTCGGTCTTGCGGGAGGCACCCTCGCCAACGACGGAGGCCTCGCGGGCTTCGGTGTTCTTCCCAGCCGCGTCTCCGCCTGTGGCCGCATCTCCGCCTGTGGCTGGTTCGCCGCTTGTGGCCGATTCGCCAGTCGCGGGCGTCTCGCCGGACTCGGGGCCGCCGCTGGGCTCGGTGTATCCGACGAAATCTTCGCCGAACGCATCGCTGCCGCTTTCGACTCCCGTGCCCGTTTCCTCATAGGCCACGCCCGAGGAGTAGCGGGCGCTTTCTCCCACGCCGGTCAGCGCTCCACCGTCGGCGGCCGCCGCTTCGGCCGACTGTTCGCCGAACTGCGGCTCGCTGGCCATCTGGTGCCCTTCGATCACGGCGTCGGAGACTTTGCTGGCGAACAGCCGGATCGCGCGCAGCGCATCGTCGTTGCCGGGAATCACGAAATCGACCACGTCCGGATCGGAGTTGGTATCGACCACCGCGATCACCGGGATGTTGAGCTTGCGAGCCTCGCGGACGGCGATCTCTTCCTTGTTCGAGTCGATCACCACCATCACGTCGGGCAGCGCCGGCATATCCTTGATTCCGGCAAGGTTCTGGTGCAAGTGCTTGCGCTCACGCTCCAACCGCGAAATCTCTTTCTTGGAGCGGCCTTCGTAGCCCTCTTCGGTGGCCATGTGGTCGAGCTCTTTGAGCCGGCCGATGGATTTCTGCGCGGTCGTCCAGTTGGTGAGCAGCCCGCCCAGCCAGCGGTTGTTCACGTAATACATGTGGCAGCGGGTCGCCTCTTCGGCGATCGCTTCCTGGGCCTGGCGTTTGGTCCCGACAAAGAGAATGTTCTTGCCCTGCTCGGCGGACTCCGATACGTAGCGCGCCGCCTCTTTGAACAGCTTGAGGGTTTTTTGCAGGTCGATGATATGGATGCCATTGCGTTCGCCGAAGATGTATTCGCGCATCTTCGGATTCCAGCGCCTGGTCTGGTGCCCGAAATGAACGCCCGATTCGAGCAACTCCTTCATGGTAATTTGCGGCACTCAGCCTCCTTGGTTGGTTTACTTCTTCGCGCGCCGTAGCGCAAACGAAGCCGGTGGGGCGGAAGACCGGTCCAAGGCGAGATTTGGTCTTCCACCAGGGTGTAAAGGGGGAGCCGCCCCGTCGGGCATTTCCCCCGGTTCAAACGCAGGCCGTCGCCGGGCTTAGCGTTTGGAGTACTGGAAGCGCTTGCGAGCTCCGGGCCGCCCGTACTTCTTGCGCTCGTGCTTGCGCGGATCGCGCGTCAGGTAGCCGAGCTTCTTCAACGCCGGACGGAGCTCGGCGTTAAACTCTTGCAGCGCGCGGGCCATGCCGAGCCGGATCGCCCCCGCCTGGCCGGTCATACCGCCGCCGTGGGCCAAAACGAGCACATCAAACTTGCCGGAGGTCTCGGTCGCCAGCATCGGCTGCCGCACCAGCAGGCGGGCCGCCTCGCTCTTGAAGTATTCTTCGAGCGGCCGGCCGTTGATCTCGATCTTGCCTGCTCCAGGCCGCAAAAAAACACGGGCCACCGAGCATTTGCGCCGGCCCGTTCCTAGGTACTGTACTTGGCTTTCTGCCACGCTCTAATCCTCAAATTCGTTAGCTGGGTCTGTGGGGCCTGCGGCCTAAAGGGCCAGCGGCCGCGGACTCTGCGACTCGTGCGGATGCTGCGGACCGGCGTAAACCTTCAGCCGCCGCGCCAGTTGCTTGCCGAGCTTGTTCTTGGGAAGCATGCCATGAATGGCTTCTTCCAGCAGGCGGGTGGGAAACCTCGCCCGCAGCGTGCGCGCATTGACCTCTTTGAGCCCACCCGGGTAGCCAGAATGCCGCCGGTAGATCTTGTCGTCTTCCTTTTTGCCGGTGAGACGAACCTTGCCCGCATTGACGATGACGACGTGATCGCCCGTCTTCAAAAACGGCGTATAGTCGGGCTTGTGCTTGCCCATGAGCAACACGGCGGCACGCGCCGCCAGCCGGCCCAAAATCTGGTTTTCGGCGTCCAATACATACCAGTCGTTGCGCACTTCCGACTGGCGCGGGACATACGTCGACATCGCGAAGATACTCCTCGGAGCGAAAAGCCCAATTTGTCAATGTAGCCCGGTGTCGCGACACAGGTCAAATCCGGGCGACTGAGGGGTGCCTCAGGTGAGCTTTAGGTTGCTACTCAGTCTAGCGTACCCGGGCCAGGGGTGTCCAATCGAACCGCGGCCCGCCCGGCGGCGGCCATGCTGGGAGCCTCCGAGGAGGCCCTAGCCTCCCTCGAATCAGTGACTTTGTGCATCTTCCGTATTGACGCCTGCGGGCCAATCCCGCTATGTTATAATCCGCTATCCTAAAGGCAGCTCCGCGCCAAGTTTTTCAAAGGAGACATCGCGACGATGGCGTATATCATCGCAGAACCTTGCATCGGCACCAAGGACACGGCTTGCGTAGACGCCTGCCCGGTCGACTGCATCCACCCCAAACGGGACGAACCGGAATTCGAGAAAGAGGAGATGCTCTACATCGATCCGGATGAGTGCATCGACTGCGGCGCGTGCGTTCCCGTCTGCCCCGTGTCGGCGATCTTCGCGGAAGAAGATCTGCCGGAAAAGTGGAACGAGTTCACCCCGCGGAACGCGGCCTACTTCCAGAAATAGCGCGAGGGCTAGCCAAATCGAAAAGCCTTCCGGAGCCTGTGCCCCGGAAGGCTTTTCTTTTTTGACGAGACCTCGGCGGCGGGAGTCGACCGGCGCGAAAACGGGGGGAGCGCGAGCGTACACCCAACCGCGGGTTCGGGCTGGACTTGCGGCACCCGCCGAAATGGCCTCCCAGCACTCCGCGGCAGGTGAGCTTCCTTCGAGCCTACTGGCCTACTTCTTCGGCTTGTGGACGGTGTGGCAGGTCCGGCAGCCTTTTCCCATGCTTCCCATGCCGGCCTTCCAGGCATCGAGGTCTTTGGCCTCACTGGCGGCGGCGGTCGCTTTCGCCCCATCGAGAACCATCGTCGCGCCGCTGCTCCAGGCGTCGTCCTTCACGCGGTCGCCCATCAACAGTAGTTGCGCGGCTTCGGCAAGGATCGTGGCGTGGGCCTCGGAGTGCTTCCAGTCCTCGTCCGACTGCGGACCTCCCGCCTTCATCATCGCGGCCAGTTGGTCCATGCTCGGCTTCTGAACGATTCCCATGATGTCGTGGACCTGGGCTACGCTCTCGTAGGTATGTTCGGCGTAGATCAGGCCGGCGCCCAGCAGGGCCAGGGCGGCAATGATCGCAATCTTCCGCATGCGCTGATTTCTCCTTGGTCGGGCCCGACCGAAACCCCAGCGAAGGGGACCGGGAGTGGGTCTTGCTTACGTCCCATCCGGCCGGCTTCCCCGACGACCCCGTAGCGAGACGGATCGAGGGCTGGCCCAGATTGGTCTGCCATTATAGCCGAAGCTTTTTGTTTTGGCTGCACTTTTCGACGAGCTGCGTCGCGCTGGCTTGTGGGCTAACTCGCCGAGTGGCGCGAACCGCGGATGTAGAGATGGTAGAGCAGCGCGCCGCCGAGCACGGTCAGCAGGCTCCAGGCGGCCACGCCGCGGCGAGCGTTGACGAAGTAGACAAATACCCACAAATTCGCCACCACGTACAGCAACGGGATCAACGGATACGCGAAGCTGACCCAACGCGTCGGCCGCCATTCGGGCCGCTTGCGGAATTTGAACAGCGCCAGCACCGACAACGCCGTGAACAGCCACAACATGAACCCGATGTAGTACACCAGGCTTTCGAATGTGCCGGTGATGATCAGAACGCAGCAGCAGAGCCCCTGCGCGATGACGGTGATCCAGGGGCTTTTCCACTTGGGGTGCAGCCGCGTGGCGACCCGGAAGAACGCACCGTCACACGCCATCGCGTAATAGACGCGCGGGCCGACCATGCTCATGGCGTTGATGGTGGCGAGCAGAGAAGCGGCCATGGCCGCCGCGAACAGGCCCCCCGCCGCTCTGCCGAATAAAGCCGTGGAGGCCTGCGCCCCGATGGCGTCGACTCCCTTCATGCTCTCGAGCGGGCTGGCGTAAATGTAGAGGCAGTTCAATGCCGCGTAGAACACGGCCACCACGGTCGTCCCCAGCACCAGCGCGATGGGCAGCGTGCGCGCCGGGTCGCGAATTTCCTCGGCCACGTAGACGGCGGCATTCCAACCGCTGTAGCCGAAGTAGACGAACACCAGGCTGACGAGAAATTGCGTCGCGACGGGGCCGGAAGAGGTGCGCTCGGCGGTTTGGCTGAAATGCGCCCAGTCGCCATGACCCAGCGCGAAGCCCAGCACGAGGAACAGACTCAGCACCAGCAGCTTGCCGCCGGTCAAAACGTTCTGCAGCTTGGCGACCTCAGCGACGCCGAATACGTTGAAGGCGGTGAACAGCAGCACCACCCCGCACGCCAGCAAGTGGCCTCCGCCGAAGTGCAGCACGAGCGGCCCGATCGCCACGTCGCCGCCCGAGGCTTGCCGCGGATCGACCGCAGGATAGAAATAGCCCAGGTAGGAAGCGATGGCCAGCGCGGAGGTGGCGATGGCCGCCGAAAACCCCGCCACAAAGCTGACCCAGCCGTCGACAAAGCCCCAGGCCGGCCCCCAGGCCTCGGTGAGGTAGACGTATTCGCCGCCCGAGCGGGGAAAATTCGTGCCCAACTCGGCGTAGCAGAGCGCGCCCGCCAGCGCGACCAGCGCCCCCGCGAACCATATGCCGACGACCAGGTCCGGGGATCCCAGATCGCCCGCCAGGTACCCGCTGGTGGTAAAGATCCCGGTGCCGATCATGTTGGAGACTACCAGCGCCGTGGCGCTGACCGTGCCCAATTGGCGTGTCAGCCGTTGATCTTCCATAGAAGAACCGGAATCGGCGAGCCCAGGAGACATGCGGCCAGCAGCAGCGAAGTCGTCGGCAACGTTGCGCTCAGGCGCCTTGGGGGAAATGATTCTGGGAGAATGCGGTCATGCGCGTCGCGGCCGAGATTCTGGTGTTGGCGGCCCTGCTGCCGTTGGTCCATTGTAGCGGTTGGCCGGGCCGCGCGCCCGCCGCGGCGCAGACCGAAACCGCCGAATCTTACGCGCAGCAGCGGCTCGCCATGGTCGAGCAGCAGATCAAGGCGCGAGGCGTGAAGAGCACCACCGTGCTGGCGGCGATGCTGCAGGTGCCCCGGCACCAGTTCGTCCCCGAGGCGGTGCGCTCCCGGGCCTATAGCGACCGTCCGCTGCCGATCGGGGAAGGCCAGACCATCTCGCAACCCTACATCGTGGCTCTGATGACGGAGCTGCTGAATTTGGACGAACACCAGAAAGTCCTTGAGATCGGCACCGGCTCCGGCTACCAGTCCGCGATTCTGTCGCTGCTGGCCGCGCAGGTCTATAGCATCGAGATCGTGGACTCACTGGCGAGTGAGGCCGACGAACGGTTGCGGAAACTGGGCTACCGCGTCCAGGTCCGCAGCGGCAACGGCTACGAAGGCTGGCCCGAGCAGGCGCCGTTTGACCGCATCGTGCTGACGGCGGCGCCGCCCGAGATGCCGCAGACGCTGGTCGAACAGCTCAAGCCGGGAGGGCGCTTGGTGGCGCCGGTGGGTCCCGCAGGCGGCGAGCAGGAACTGGTGGTCCTCGACAAAGACGCCGCAGGCCAGATGCACTCGATCAGCGTCGTCGGGGTCAGCTTCGTGCCGATGGTGGAGAAGCCAAAGGACTAGTCGTCTTCAAGGTCCATCTCGCCGTCGGGCGCCTGGCCCGCGTCTCTCACACAGAATCGGAGCGAGAGGCGGCGCAACGAAGTAGACGCGGCCTTATCCCGCCTCAAAGCCGATTCTGTGTGAGAGACGCGGGCTAGCGCAAGCTCACGCTTGCGGCTCTGAGTGGCGAGTCGTTCCTTGGCGGCGCTTGCGCTAGCTTGCTTCGTTGCCGCGATCCGTTGGTTTTCCAAACCGTTCTTCCACCAGTGCTAATGCTTCCTCGCGGCTGTGGAGGCGCCCTTCCAGTTGGGCGTCCTCTACTTCGGTCAGGATCGCCTGGAACGGTGGCCCGGGTTTGTAGCCCGCGGCGATCAGATCGCCGCCGGTGATCAGCCTTGGCGGGCGCAGGTCTGTCTCGCTGAGCTCCGATTCCATTCGGCGCACGAAATCGTAGTTGCCCAGGTTGCGGTGGCTGCTCAGGCAGTCCACGCGGTGCAGCTCGAGATGTTCGTCGAACGCCGGCAACCGCATGAACCTCTTCAGCGTGCTGGCGCGCATGCGCGTGACATCGCCGAAGCGCATGTGGTTGGCGACCAGCGCCAGCACCTGCTCGGTTTCCTTGTGCGAATAGCGTAGCCGCCCGCAGATTTTCCGGGCGATCTCGACGCCGGCCTCGACGTGCCCGTCGAAGCGAATGCGCTCGGCGACCCGATAGGTCGGCGGCTTGCCCACATCGTGCAACAGGGTCCCCAGAGCTAGCGTGAGCGACGGGTGGTCGAGCTGCTCGAGCATCAGCAGCGTGTGCGTCCAGACATCGCCTTCGGGGTGGAACGCGGGCGGCTGCGCCACTCCCTTCATACGAGCGACTTCCGGCAAAACCCTCTCGAGCAGGCCCGTCTGGTCGAGCAGCTCGAAACCGCGCCGCGCGCCGCCCTCGGTGAGGATCCGGCTCAGCTCCGTCTGAATCCGCTCCACGGCGATTTGCTCGATTTCGGCGGCGTGGTTGCGGATCGCCGTCAGGGTTTTGGGTTCGATCGCAAAATCGAGGCGCGCCGCGAATCGCACTGCCCGCAGCATGCGCAGCTTGTCTTCGGCGAAGCGATCGTCGGGCGAGCCGATGGCGCGAATCAGCCGCGCCTCTAGGTCGCTCCGTCCGCCGACGAAATCGAGGTAGCGCTCTTCCAGAGGGTCGTACAGCAGCCCGTTGATGGTGAAGTCGCGGCGCTGCACGTCTTGCTCGGGGCTGCGGGTGAAACTCACGCCCGAAGGCCGCCGCCCGTCGCAATAGTCATGATCGAGCCGGAATGTGGCGACCTCGATGTCCGCCTCGTCGCCTTTGACGATCACCACGCCGAACTGAGCGCCCACCGCCTCGGTGCGCGGGAAGCAGCTTTGAATCTCGGCGGCCAGAGCGCTGGTGGCGACGTCATAGTCTTTCGGCTCGCGGCCCAGGAGCAAATCGCGTACACAACCGCCCGCCCAGAAGGCCTCGTGGCCCTGGTGGCGCAGCGTGACGACGACCTGACGTGCCAGTTCTTGGGAGTTCATGAACATAGGTGAAGCTGCTGTTTGTTGCGAAAGGGGCGGCGCCGTATGACGGGCGGCGACGACTGGCCGACCGGCCACGACCTGCAACGACTGGCGGATCCGCGACGACTCACCGATACCTGCCGACCCGCCACTCAGAGCCGCAAGCGTAAGCTTGCGCTGAGACGCCGCCTAGCGTCTCACGGCGCCGATTCCTTCCTCGAACGTGCGAGAGGAGCGGTTCGGTCGAGCGCTGAGCGCGGGCTCACGCCCGCGGCTCTGAGTGACGGGTCGCGGGCGAGTACCGAAGTGCTTAGAGCGTCGAGTTCCGCCGGGCGCCCGGGCGTCCCACAACAACTGAGTATGGCATTGGATCGAAACCGGTGACGGTGTACGAAGGCCGGGTCATTCGCTGGGGTCGGGCAGTTTCCCGTCGTGGCCCGGCAGCCCGGCCGGATTCTCATGGACGCGCTCGCGCCGGCCGTGTCCCATGGCCGCTGCCAGGCCCACGGCGCGCTCCCCAAAGCGGTCGCGCAGCCGGTCGGCGGCCTGCAAGGCGCTGCTCCACTTCTTGTGGCGCCCCATCTCGATCAGCGGCAGTTGCCCTTCGATCTGCTGCAACTGCCCGGCGTGCACCCCCAGCAGGCGCACCGCCCGCGAGCGATCCCAGTTGCGGCGAAACAGCTCGCGCACGTTGTCGAGAATCACGTTGTCGAGCTGCGTCGCCTCTTCGAGCGTCCGCGCCCGGGTGATGGTCGAGAAATCGGAATAGCGCAGCTTGAGCTGAATCGTGTGGCTATACAGCTTGTGCTCGCGCAGCCGCCGGCCGACCAGTTGGACCAGCTTGGCGATCGTCGCGTCGAGGAGTTTCGCGTCGCGTGTGTCTTCGGTGAATGTAGTTTCATGGCTGATCGACTTGGGCTGATCGTGGGAGCCGATCTCGCCCTCAAACCACGAGCCGGCGTCGAGGCCGCGCGCCTTGCCCGCCAGCGCCAGGCCCAGCCTGCCGAGATTTTCCTCGAGAAACTTCGGATCGAGCCCGGCCAATTGCCCGATGCGCTGGACGCCGAAGTTGCGCAGGCCTTTTTGGGTGACTTTGCCAACGCCGGGAATCTTGCCGATGTCGAGGGGCGCCAGGAAGGCCGCTTCGCCGCCCGGCTGCACCCAGACGATTCCGTTGGGCTTGGCCAGGTCGGAGGTGATCTTGGCGATCAGGCGGGAGGTTCCGACGCCGATCGAGCAGGGCAGATTGGTCCGCGCCCTGACGACGTCGTGCAGGCGCGCGGCGGCGGCCAGGGGCGGTCCCAGCAGCCGCCGGGATCCGGTGAGATCGAGATACGCCTCGTCGATCGAGGCCATTTCGACCCGTGGCGAGAAGTCGCACAGGATCTCGTAGACGCGCTGCGAATAGTGGCGATAGCGTTCCGGGCGGCCGGGGATGAACACCGCCTGAGGGCAAAGTTGGTGGGCGCGCCGCAAGGGCATCGCCGAATGCACCCCGAATTTCCGCGCCGCGTAGGAAGCGGCCGAGACGACCCCGCGTTCGTTGGGCCGGCCTCCCACGACCACCGGCTTGCCCTTGAGGCTGGGGTTATCGAGCTCCTCGACCGAGACGAAGAAGGCGTCCATATCGAGGTGAAAGATGGTTCGAGGCTCCATGTTCCCAACGTGCCCAGGGTGTCAGGTCCTGGGCGTCAGAACCGCTTGTCCTCTTGTGCCGGACAGCCGGCTTTCGCCGCCGGCCTTGCTCACGAACTCATTGTCCTTGATGTAGAAGCGCAGCGGAAGGTCGCGGCTGACGCTGATGCCGACGCGGGCCGTGGTGACGATTTCCGGGGCGGCGGCGCCGGGGAACTCGCGTACCTGCAAATCCCCGCGGGTCACGTCGCGGCCATAGTGTTCGCGGGTGATACCCATGGCGAGGGTCAGCTTCCCCGGGCCCGAGGCCAGGTCGCGCAGGCGGCGAGCCGCCGGCCGCCGGCGCCACATCTGGTCGATGCCCGCCACGGGTTCGAGCGCCCGGATGAGCACACAGCCGGCAACGCCGTCGGGCTCGCAGACCAGGTTGAGGCACTCGTACATGCCGTAGATGAAGTACACGTAGGCATGCCCGGGGGGCCCAAATATCACCCGGGTGCGGTTGGTGAGGCCGCGGAAGGCGTGCGCCGCCTGGTCGTTTAGACCCAGATAGGCTTCCGTCTCCACGATCTTGCCGGCCAGGGTGCAGCCGTCGAGCTTGTGGACGATCAATTTGCCCAGCAAGTCGCGTGTGACCTCGACGGTGGGGCGCTCGTAGAACGCGCGGCTGAGGAGCCGCGTCTGCTTCTCGATCTGGCGCCGACTCATCCCGGAAACGGTTCCAGGTAAATCCTGCGAGGGGTTATATTTGCAATGCATCGGAGCGATCCGCGAGGCTTGGGCTCTTCGTTCGGTCGGGTGGTCAATTTGTCAGTTCGTCAGGCCCGCGGTTCCATTCTGACGGGCTTGCCCGGCCACGAGGCCTTCGTCGCCCTGTTGGAGGGGCGTATCGGGCAGTGGGGACGGTGACCGGCGCGGTACGCATGCCACCGCTACCGCACCGGCGCTACCGCCCAGCATAAGCCCCGTAGCGAACCGGATGCCCGCCGACGAAGCCAACAGACCGCAAGATTCCAGGGCCCAGGATGCGCCCAGCAGCCCCAGGGCGATGCCGACCACCCAGGTTGGAAGCCGCAAGCCCGAGCAGAGCCGCCAGGAACAAACCTCCGTAGACGCCGCAGCAACGCGCGCACACCGCCAGCGGATAGCCTTGGATCTCCCAGGAACGCTGCGGAATCTGGTGGCAAAACGGCGCGAAGGCCTGATAGAGAAACCAGGCTTCCGGGCGCGCCGAGGACGCGGCCAGGGGCGCGGCGACGATTGCGGCCAGCAGCGCCGTGGACCACAGCAGCAGGGCCGCTCGGGGCTGGAAGGCGCGGTTCAGTAATGGATGCAGTCGGGTCGGCATGGGTGTCGGTTTGGCGATCCGGCACGCGTGAACAGACAGGACTGTCTGTTCCACGTCAGGCACTACGTCAGACAAATGCCGGGATACCGGTGAGCCGCTGGCCCAGCACCAGGGTGTGAATATTGTACGTACCCTCGTAGGTGTTCACCGTTTCCAGATTGGCCATGTGCCGGAACACCGGGTATTCGTCGGTGATGCCGTTGGCGCCGAGCAGGTCCCGGGCGCGCCGCGCGACCTCCAGGGCCATCCAGGCGTTGTTGCGCTTCAGCATCGAGATCTGGGAATGGTGCAGGCGTCCCTGGGCCTTGAGGCGGCCCACATGATGGGCCAGCAACTGCGCCTTGGAAATCTCACTGACCATCCAGGCGAGCTCGCGCTGCACGAGCTGGTGCGAGGCGATCGGCCGGTTGTCGAACTGCTTGCGCAGCACCGTGTAGTCGCGCGCGGCTTGCAAACAGCTCAACGCGGCTCCGATAGCTCCCCAGCCGATTCCGTAACGGGCTTGCGTCAGGCAGCCCAGCGCCGCCTTGAGGCTCAGCGCGCCGGGCAGCGCGTTTTCGGCCGGGATGCGGCAGTCGGCCAGCGACAGGCTCGAGGTGACCGAGGCCCGCATCGACCACTTGTTATGCAGGTCGGAGGTGGTGAATCCCGGCGTGCCCTTTTCAACCAGAAAGCCGCGGATCGCCTCGCCCTCGCGCGCCCAGACGATCGCGATTTCGGCGACGCTGCCGTTGGTGATCCAGGTCTTCTCGCCGTTGAGCACATAGCTGTTGCCGTCGCGGACGGCGCTGGTGCGCATACCCGCCGGATTCGAGCCGAAGTCCGGCTCGGTGAGCCCGAAGCAGCCCAGCGTTTTGCCTTGCTGCATCCGCGGCAGCCAGCGCTGTTTCTGCTGCTCGCTGCCGTAGGCGTAGATGCCATACATCGCCAGGCTGCTCTGCACCGAGACGAAGCTGCGTAGCCCGCTGTCGCCGCGCTCGAGCTCCTGCATCATCAGGCCATACTCGATGTCGCTCATACCCGCGCAGCCATAGCCTTGCAGGTTGGCGCCGAAGAAACCGAGCTCGGCCATTTCGGCGATCAGCCCGGCCGGAAAGCTCGCTTCGCGAAAATGCCGCGTGATCACCGGCAGCACGCGGTCGTCGACGAACTGCCGCGCCGTTCGCCGCACGAGCAGTTCTTCTTCAGTGAGCAGCGAATCGAAGTCGATCAGATCCAAGGTGGGTAAGACCGCCATGGTCTCCTCCTGGCTAAGGAATCGGCCGGGCGAGGCTGAAGGCGGCCAGCCAAACGGGCCTTACGACACGCAAGGCATCATCATATCAGTGCCTTATACCGGCCCCGGGCGCCGCTGACCGCTGGGCCTGGACCAGGCGCCGGCCGGGTCGCCCTTGGCGTACAAGATGCCGCTGCCGGCCGGTGCCCCACTCCACGATGTCGACTACTTCGAGTTGATTGGTTCCGAAAAAAAGGTCATATGTCTTCGGTTGATGGGCGAGCTATTACTCTTGGCGGATTGAAGCAAGTCCCGTTTTCCAGTTATTATCAGCCATCGGTTGGGAGGAGAAGTTTATGAGGAATTCTCTACTGAGATATCTTCTCAAGGCCAAAATCTGGCACGACGAACAAGGCCAGGATTTTGTCGAGTACGCGTTGCTCGCGGGTTTTATCACGGTTGCCGTCGCGGCGACATTCCCGCCCGCGGCTAACGATATCTCGACGATTTTCTCCAGGCTCGCGAGCGTTACTGAAAGCGCTCAGTAAAAGGTCTTCGCGCCTCTTCGCGCTGCGGTGCTCCTCCCCCAATCTCAGCAGCGAAGTGCGCGCGAGGTCTTTTCTGGCGTCTTTCCTTGCTTCGTTCGGCTCATTTGCCTGGTCTTGATTCGTTCGGTGCCTCGTTGAGAAGTCACCGGTCTTTGGCGGTGGATCGCCGCCAGGGATGCCTTCCAGCCGTCTTGTCTGCCTCCCGCTAGGTTGTTCCCCTTAGTTCCGCTCGAAAGAACACCTGACGAGATCGGCTTACTGTCCCCTTTTCGCACCTTCCCGCAGAGTTTTTCCGCAGCCTGTTGTGGCGGCACTGGAGCCAGCTCGTGTCGGCGCTTGGGGGGGCGCGGCCCTGCCCCTATTTCCACGCGGCTCTACACGGCCGGCGGGGGTCTCCGCACTAGGGCTCATACCTTAGTCGGTATGCCGACTGGAGTACTAGGGTTTTCCTCTGAGAGGGTCCCTGGGGCATTCCCTCGGGGCCGGGACATATATCCACCTAATACCGTCGCGACAAGCCTCTTTTTGACAGGCAAGTTGGAGTCGGACCGAGTGGAGTCCAGGCGCCCGTCGGGCGACCAGGGGCAGCCGACCGCGGCAGAGATCGCCTCAGCGAGGGTCGTGGCAGTAGTTGCACTCGATCGACGCCGACTTGGCGCGGTGGCACTCCATGCAGGCTGCCATCGAAAGCTCCCGTTCCTTGGCCAGAGCGTCGCGCTCGCCGACCGGGCCGTGGCAGTCGGCGCATTCGGCCCCCGCCCGCGTGAGATGCACTTTGTGGCTGAAAAAAACGTAGTCGGCCACCGCGTAGATGGGTTTCCACGGGATGCGGGCGCCGCGCCGCTGATAGTCGGCGAGCTTTTGGATCGCGGGGCTGTCGGCCTTGACCGAGCTGTGGCAAAGCATGCAGGTGTCGCTGGAAACGACCTCGGCGAAGTCGCCGGGGTCGGGAACCGGGTGGCAATCGAGGCACTTCAAGCCCTGGGACACGTGGGCGCGGTGGCTGAAGGGGATGGGCTGTTCGGGTGGAGGCGCCACGTTCTTGAGAGGCGGCAATCCCTGGGAAAAGGCCGGCAGGCACAAGCATGCCGCGAAGAGCGTCCGCACGAGCCAATTCATCACCAACAGTGTACTTCGCGGAACCACGCCCGTAGAGTGCGCCGGGCTCAGTGTCGGAAGTGGCGGATGCGGGTCAGCACCATCGCCAGGCCCAGCTTGTCAGCCGCGGCAATGACGTCGCTATCGTTGACCGAGCCGCCGGGCTGGATGATGGCGGTGGCCCCCCGCGCGGCGATCTCTTCGACGCCGTCGGGGAAAGGGAAGAACGCATCCGAGGCAGCGACGGTGTTTTTCAACGGTAGCACGGCCTTGGACGCTCCCAAGCGGGCGGCGTCGACGCGGCTCATCTGCCCTGCGCCGACCCCGACGGTTTGGCCGCCGACCGCATACACGATGGCGTTGGACTTGACGTGCTTGACGATCTTCCAGGCAAACTCAAGGGCGGCCATCTCCTCGGCGGTCGGCTTCCTTTTGGTAGCGACTTCGAGCTGATCGGGGCGCAGCGTAACGCGGTCTTCGGTCTGGGCCAGAAACCCTCCCGAGATGCTCTTGATCACCAGGCTGGGGGCCGCTTGAGCCACCTGCAGCAGCCGCAGGTTCTTTTTCTTGGTGAGCGTCTTGAGGGCCTCGCGCGAAAAATCGGGAGCCGCGATCGCCTCGACAAACAACTCGGCCATGACCGCAGCCGCTTCCTGATCGAGGACGCGGTTGACGGCGATCACCGACCCGAACGCCGAAACGGGATCGCACTCCAACGCCTTGCGGTATGCTTCCACCAACGACGGCTGCTCGGCGCAGCCGCAGGGATTGGTGTGCTTGATGATTGCGACCGCCGGCTCGTTGAACTCCTGGACCAACTGCCAGGCGGCATCGAGGTCGACGAGATTGTTGTAGGAGAGTTCCTTGCCGTGAAGCTGGCGAGCCCCGGCGATACCGGTCTCCCCGGTCGTGTAGAGGGCCGCGCTCTGGTGGGGGTTTTCTCCGTAGCGCAGCGCCACGCTCCGCGGCAGGCTCAAGTCGAGCAAGGCCGGCAGCGCGCCGGCGCCTTCCTCGGGGGCCCCATTGAACGGCGAAAGCCCGGCCAGCGTGCGGCTGATGGTGCGGTCGTAGGAGGCGGTGACGGCGAAGGCCTGTTGGGCCAGGTACCAGTGCGTTTCGGGCGAGAGCTCCCCTTCCCGTTTGGAAAGCTCGTTGACGATGCGTGAGTAGTCCCTGGGATTGGTGACCACCGCCACGTCCCGGAAATTCTTGGCGGCGGCGCGAATCAAGGTCGGGCCGCCGATGTCGATGTTTTCGATGAGCTCGTCGAAGGCGACTCCCGGCCGGGTCGCCGTCTTCTCGAAGGCGTAGAGGTTGACGACCACCATATCGATGGGTGCGATGCCGTGCTGCTCGAGCGCTTTGGTGTGCTCGGGGTCGGAGCGGACGGCCAGAATGCCGCCGGCGATATGGGGGTGCAGAGTCTTGACCCGCCCGCCGAGCATTTCCGGGAAGCCGGTCACTTCCGAAACGTCGCGCACGGTTAGCTTGGCTTCCCGCAGCAGGCGGGCGGTGCCGCCGGTGGAGACCAGCTCCACCCCCTTGCGGCTCAGGCGGCGCGCGAAATCCACGATTCCGGTCTTGTCGGTGACGCTCAGTAGGGCTCGATGAATCTTTGCCATCAGTTTGTAAAGGAAAAATGCGATTCTCCCATCCCGGCGCCGTGATTGGCAAATCGAGCCCCGACGGCCCGGGCCCATCCGCTTGGGTCGCTGGCAGGGCGAAGGCGCCGAAGACGGGCTTTCTGAGGTGGGTCCGGAAATTCTTAATAGATTTGTCCTGTATTGATTCCGGAAAGCTACCTAGAGCGGTTTAATCTATTGACAGCCGAAAACCAACGTACTAAAAAAAGCTAGGAGTCCAGTCCGGCGAGTACCAGCCCGCAGCTTTGCGATTCCCATCCAGCGGGCCGGGACCAGATACAAGCCTTGCCACCTGGGTCCGTGATTCGGTCGACCTGGAGGATTGCTTGCACAGAAAGATACGCGCCGTAATCGTGATGCCGCGCGAGCGGTGGTCGCCCGTGCTTGCCGAGCTGGAAGCGCTCGATGTGGCAGTCTGGCCGGCGCAAACCTGCCATGAAGCCCGCAGGCTATTTGAAGAAACGCCCCGTGTGGACGTGGTGATCAGCGATCTTAGCCTCGCCGACGGCAACTGGTGCGACGTGTTCAAACACCTCATCGACAACGATATCCATGCGTCGATGGTCGTCGTCGCGCGCCAGGCTGATGAGCGGCTGTGGTCGGAAGTGCTTTGGCGGGGAGCCCACGATCTGTTGGTGGAACCCTACGAAGGCGAGAACGTCAGACGCATCGTCGAAGGCGCGGTGAGAGCCAGCCGCGGCGCCGTCGCCGCACGCAGCGTCGCCGCCGCGCCCGCCCCGGCGTTGGCGGTCGAGCCGGCCGCCGTGGCCGTTTCCCGCTGAATGCATCCGCTGCGGCGAAGCCGACACGCCGGGCGGCGAACAGGTCGTTGCCGCCGAGGCGAGGCAATGAAAACGTCTGATCGTGTTCTTGCTTTAGACGCCCGGATACGCCACCGGAACCTTCCGAAGCCGATCCGTAACTCATGGCCCATCAAGGTGTTGCAAAGCACTTGCGGCCGCCGGCGGGCGATGAAATCCAGCGCGACCCTCTCCGATTTGCGTTGAGATAAAGACCTTAAAAGTAATACACTGAGAATTGGACGGTTGGCTCATCGGTGGAAGCTGACCTTGACTCCGTGGTTAAGGCTTGGGCCTGCCGGTTTCGTATCCAAAGCGGTTAACTGCAGGAGGGCGGCTATGAAAATGAGCATGGCCATGTTGGTCATGACGCCGGAGCGCCGCCGATCGCTCGAAGGCGATCTAGAGTCTTTGAACGTGCAGGTGTTGTCCGCGGGCAGTTGCCACGAAGCGCGTACCCTTCTCAAGGACCATCCCCCCGTCAAGGTTGTCATTACTGAAGTAAGCCTGGTCGACGGCAATTGGTGCGATGTGTTCCGGTACCTTGTCGACAACGACATTCACGCCAGCGTGGTGGTGAGTTCGCGGCTGGCGGACGAACGTTTGTGGTCCGAAGTCTTGTGGCGCGGCGCCTACGACGTGCTGGTCGAACCCTATGAGACCGAAGAGGTACGGCGCATCGTCGAAGGGGCTCTGCGCTCTGTCGCGGCCCGGCCCGGTAGCTTGCGAGCGGCTGCTTCGGCAGCGGTGAGCTAGAATTTTTTTGCCAACGGCGCCTGTTTGTGCGGCGGCGGCCATCTTTTTCATCCCTGTCTTTTGTTGCGGAAGCGCCCGTACCGCCACGGGGCGTCGCGGCGTTTCTCCCCGGCGCTGATTCCTGCTAAGTTGGACCGGTGGTGTAGCTCCTGGCGTGAACGCAGGAGGCGATGCCAGTCCCGGTTCGCGCGCGTTTCCCCAACGAAGGAGAGTATGGTTATCTCGGCCGCGGAGCGGCTTCGGCAATTGTTGCGTGAACCCGCGCAGCACATGGATCTGGGGCGGGCGGCGCTGGCTTTGGCCCGGCTGGAGTACCCGGACCTCGATGAAGACGCTTATATCGGCATGATCGAGCACTTCGCCGCGGGGCTGCGGCGAACGCTGCCACAGGGGGCGACCTCCAAGGAGGTCGTGGCCGCGGTCAGCCGCCATCTATTCGAGGAGATGGGCTTCTGCGGTAATGCAGGCGACTACTACGACTTGCGCAACAGTTTCCTCAACGAGGTGATCGATCGCCGCACGGGGATTCCGATCACCCTCTCGATTGTCTATCTGGAGGTCGCGCGACACCTCGAGCTGCCCTACTACGGAGTCGGGCTGCCCGGGCACTTTCTGGTGAAATACGACGATGGCCGCCACCGGGTGTTCGTGGACCCTTTCAACGGCGGCCGCCTGCTGAAGAAGAACCAATGCCAGAAGTGGCTGCGGGAGACGCTGGGCCGGCGGGTGGTGTTGCGCGAGCACGACTATGCCGCGGTCGACAAGACCTACATCATCCGGCGCATGCTGAACAATCTGCGCGATATCTATCTCAACAGCCGCCGCTACCGCAAGGGTCTGGAAGTGATCGAAATGCTGCTGGTGCTGAGCCCGGGCGCCAGCGAGGAGACCAAGCAGCGCGCCTGGCTGCACTACGAGTTGGGCCAGCACAAGCAAGCGCGCGATGTGCTGGAGACCTACCTCGAGGGGCGGCCCGACGCCGAGGACGAAGAAGACGTAAAGAAATGGATCCTGGCCTTGCGGCGCACACAGGCCCGCATGAATTGACCTATAATTGACGGTACGAATTCGGCACCACGCGGCTGTTCGCGACGCCCTGCCTTGAACAGCCAGACCGACGCCCTGCCCACGGCGCCTTCCCAACAATCAGCTTCCGGAGACTCGACAGCCGCAGCCGGCGGCTGCCCAGACAATGGCCGATAGCCGCCTTTGAAGGAGCCTGGCCGCCCGCGCGCCATGGAAACAGGCGCGAACACGCGCGGTTTACCAAATCGATGCTTCCCTTCCGTGTTGTGGTCGTTTTCGGGACGCGACCCGAGGCGATCAAACTTTGCGCCCTGGTACGGCGCCTGCAAGCCCAACCCGACAGATTCGACACTCGTGTCGTGGTGACCGCGCAGCACCGCTCGATGCTCGATCAGGTGCTGGCCACCTTCGACGTCCGCCCCGACTACGACCTGGATCTGATGACGAGCGGGCAGACCCTCAGTCAACTGACCAGCGGCGTGTTGAGCCAGCTCGAGCCGGTTCTGAGGCACGAGAGGCCCCAGATGGTCCTGGTGCAGGGCGACACCACAACGACGTTCGCCGCCGGCCTGGCCGCCTTCTACGCTGGACAACCGGTCGGCCACATCGAGGCGGGCTTGCGCTCGGGCCAGATGGACAACCCGTTTCCGGAAGAGACCAACCGCGTGTTGACCTCGCGGCTGGCGCGGCTGCATTTTGCCGCCTCCGAGCAGGCCGCCGCCAATCTCTACGCCGAGGGGGTACCGCGCGAGCGCGTGCTCGTCACCGGCAACACCGGCATCGACGCCGTGCTCTACGCCCGCGAGGCGCTGCGCCAGGGCCGCCTGCCGCCGCGCCATTGGCCCTTTCCCCGCAACGGCCGCCGGCTGATCCTGGCGACGGCGCATCGCCGCGAGAACCACGGCCGGGGCGTCCACGACATCTGTCGCGCGCTCACCTGGCTGGCCGAGCGGCCGGACGTCGAGATCGTTTTCCCAGTCCATTGCAACCCGAACGTGCGCGGACCGGTGACGAGGCGGCTCGGCCAGCTCTCGAACATTCATTTACTCGAGCCGCTGGACTACCAGCCGTTCGTCGATCTGCTGACGCGCTGCGATTTCATCGTGACCGACTCGGGCGGCATTCAGGAAGAAGCGCCCGCCCTGGGCAAGCCCGTGCTGGTGCTGCGGGAGAATACCGAACGTCCCGAGGCGGTGGCGGCGGGCGTGGCGCGGCTGGTGGGGACCGATCCCGTCGAGATTGTGCGCGAGGCGTGTCGGCTCCTCGACGACCCGAAGCACTACCGGCAAATGGCGCGGCCGTTGAATCTCTACGGCGATGGCCGGGCGGTGGAGCGCATTACGGCGGCGCTGGAGCACTACGCGGAGGCATCGGGCGGCCCGACCTTTTACGCGGCGGCAAGTTGAGAAGCCCGGCAGCCGGGCGCAGCCGCGGGGGCATGTTCAATCGGTTGGAGGCGGGAACTTTCGAATGGGCGAGTAGCGCTTGTAGGTCTCCCAGATATCGCCGTTGCCGACCATGCGGGGATCGCCGGTCTCGGTGAGGTACTTTTCGAGCTGGGCGCTGAGCTTGGCGCGTACCGGTTCGTATTCGGCCTGGGCGGCCAGATTGTTCAGGCAGGCGGGGTCTTTGCGAATGTCGAACAATTCCTCGGCGGGCCGTTTGTCGACGGC
The DNA here is from genome assembly GCA_963824095.1 of Terriglobia bacterium. GTDB lineage: Bacteria > Acidobacteriota > Terriglobia > Bryobacterales > UBA6623 > JBBDWJ01. The sequence goes on from CAWGNS010000008.1 coordinate 2,433,938, forward strand.
GAGGTGAAAGAAGCGGCTGATTGCCGGGTCGTCGCGTTTCTCCACGAGAAAGGAGAGCGAGGGCGAGGCATCGATGTCGTGATAGGCGCCGTGCATCGGCCCCAGCGTTCCGTCCTGCAGCTCCTGTGGGGCCCCGGCGGGCCAGCGGTCGGGCTTGAAGTTGCGGATGTAGAGGTACTCTGGCGTGCGCAATGCGCGCTGCGGGTAGGTCCAGTTGTCGTAGCGCGACGAAGAATGGCGCTCGCGGGCACTGAATACCTGCGTGCGCGAGGCGTCGACCAGACTCTGCTGCTGCGATTCGAGGGTGCCCAGAAAACTACGGCCGGCTGGCGGAAACTCGGCGGGGTGCTTGACGCCTGCGGCCTCCAGAATCGTCGCTGTGAGATCCACCCAGCCGACCAGGTCGTCGACGACGCGGGGGCCCGGCACGCGCGCTCCCCAACGCATCGCCAGCGGCATGTGAATTCCGTACTCATAGGCGTTCGCCTTGGCGCGCGGAAAGGGCATGCCGTTGTCGGAGGTCACGATGATCAGGGTGTTGTCGAGCTCGCCGGCCTGCTCGAGCATCTGGATCATGCGCGCCAGATGGTGGTCGAACCACTCGACCTCGACCGCGTAGTCGAGTATGTCGGAGCGGATCTCGGGGGTGTCGGGCAGAAACGGCGGCACGACGACATCCTCGAGCCGCTTGCCGGCCTTGAGCCCGGCGCCTTTCTCGTACTTGCGATGCGGCTCGTGAGCTCCGTACCAGAAGCAGAAGGGCTGGTTCGCCGGTTTCTGCTTGAGGAATTCTTCGAAATTGGCGGCGTAGTCGGTCTTGCTGATTCCGTTGAAAGGCGGCTCGGTCTCGATCTCGCTGAATTCGGTGCCGGCCGGGTTGCGCGGCCGGAAGTCCTGCCAGTTGCCTGGCCCCCAGCCCTTGCCCGTGAAGCCGACGAAATAGCCGGCACGCTCCAACAGGTCCGGATAAGTGACGTATTTGGCCGGAAACGAGCTGGCGTGGGTGCCGGCCTGCTCGATCTGCCAGTCGTGACGGCCGGTCAGCAGCGCCGCCCGCGAGGGACTGCAGCCCGGCGAGGCGGCGATGGCGTTGGTGAACAGCACACCTTCGCGGGCGATGCGGTCGAAGGCCGGGGTGCTGACGAACTTCGCTCCGTAGGCGGACGCGTGCGGATAGGACTGATCGTCCGAGATGGCCACTAGAATGTTGGGGCGCCGGGCCGGCGCAGCTTCCCGAGCGCAGCCCGAGGCCAGGATGGCCAGCGCCAGCAGTGTCAGGAGTGGGGCGAGTGTTGCGGCGGGGCGATATTTTTTCTCCCCCCTGTTGAACGTGGCGATGGCAACAAGCAAGCTATTTTGGATCATGGACTTACCGAGATTCATGGGGCCTTCGACGCCGCCTATTCTGACATGACCGCACGCGAATCTCAACGACATTCGATTCATAAACTAGGCTCGAAGCCGTAGTAGACCGGCGGCTAGTTTGGGCTATTCTGAGCCCGACCACCACCCCCCTAGGAGGTCCCCCATGGCAGCCGGTCCAAGTGCCGCGCCCAGTCTACATTCGATTCGCTGGCCGGAGGTGTTAGCCCGGCTGGACTATCTCGCCCGCTACGCGCCGCCTACCAGCCCTTGGCGCGACAAGTTCCTGGCGACCTTTCGGCGTGCCGGCGCCTCGAAAGAGCGCTGGGTGCCTGTCATCGAGTCGATGCGGGAAGCAGGCGTGCTCAACGAAGATGAGGAATTCTTTTGCAGAGCCGTCCTGGCGCTGGAAGTGGCGCGCGAGCTGCAGGAGGTCAAGGACGACAAGGCTGTTCAGCTAGAGGATATTTTCCACCTCTATGGTGGAGAACGCATGGCAAGCTTGTACCTTAGCGACCGGAGCGAATTCGCGAAACGATACCAGAGAGGCGCACAAGTTACGGTCCGGCCGTAACGCAAAAGCAGCGTCGGGGCCAGCCGAGCGCACTAGGAATTCAATCAGCCGTGGTGTCGGCCGGAGAATGCTCGCTAGCCTTTTGCTAACCCGCGGTTCCCAAGTATAAAAAACGCCCGATGAACAGCGCGGTCAGAACGTAGACCAGCCAGCTCACCTCGCGGAACTCGCCCCTCAATACCTTCAGCAGCGTGAAGAAGACAAAGCCGATCGCCAAGCCGTTGGCGATGCTGTAGCTCATCGGGATGGTGATGACGGTGAGGAAGGCCGGGATCGCCACGACCAGGTTGTCCCAGTCGATTTCGCGTACGGTGCTCATCATAAGGCAGCCGACGACGATCAGGGCGGGCGCGGTGGCGGCGGCGGGAATCAGGCCGACCACCGGGATCACGAACAGCGAAGCGGCAAACAGCAGCCCGGTAACGGCGGCGGTGACGCCGGAGCGGCCGCCCTCGGCGACGCCGGTAGCGCTCTCGATGTAGTTGACGACGGTCGAGGTGCCGAGTAGGGCGCCGCTCATCGTTGCTGTCGCGTCGGCGAGCAGGATGCGGCGGATGCGTGGGATGGCCTTTCCCTCGCGAAACAGTTTGGCCTTTTTGCCCACCGCCATCAGGGTGCCGACGTTATCGAAGAAATCCACGAACCAGAACACAAACACGATTTCCAGCAGGCCCAGGCTGAGCGCGCCGCCGATATCGAGATGGCCGGCTGCCGCCGAAAACTCGCTCCAGTCGTAGGCGGGCGGCTGCCAGTGGACCAGGCCGGCGAACCAGCCGACCAGCGTTGCGCCAAGGATGCCGAGAACGACCGCGCCCTTGACGCCGCGGGCCGCCAGCGAGCCGATCAGCAACAGACCGGCGACGGCGACCAGCGGCTGCGGCTTGGCGAGATCTCCGAGCGCCACCAGAGTGGCCTGGTTGGCGACGACGATCCCGGCATTGCGCAGGCCGATCAGGGCCAGGAACAAGCCGATGCCGGCGGCGACGGCGGAGTACAGGTCGGCGGGAATCGCGGAAACAATCGCCTGTTGTACCCCGGCGAGGGTGAGCAGGAAGAAGATCACGCCAGAAACAAACACCGCGCCCAGGGCTACCTGCCAGCTAATCTTCATGCCGATGACGACCGAATAGGTGAAGTAGGCGTTGAGTCCCATGCCGGGGGCCAGCGCGATGGGGTAGCGCGCGTAGCCGCCCATCAGCAGGCTGCCCAGCGCCGCGGCCAGGCAGGTGGCCGCGGCCACGGCGGTGACCGGCATCCCCGCGTCCCGCAAAATCGTGGGGTTGACCAGGATGATGTAGGACATCGTCAGGTAGGTCGTGAAGCCGGCGAGAATTTCGGTGCGCCAGTCGGTGCCGAGGCGCTGAAACTCGAAGTAGGCTTCGAGGCGTTCGCGGAGGGTGTTCATCGGCTAGACAGCTTCGGAAACCAGATCGGACGCCGGCTGCAGCAGCAGCTTGCCCGACACGCGCGACGGCAGGGTGGTCAGAAGAACGCAGGTCACACCGCTGGCGGGGTCGGCCCAGGCCAGCGTGCCGGTGGAGCCGCCGTGCCCGAACGTGCGCGGCGAACACTTATCGCCGAAGCTTCCCGGCTTGAGCGCGAAGCCGAGGCCGCGGGGCTCGTTCAGGCCCTGGTTGTGGTCGACGATCATGGCCGCGGCGGTTTCTTTCTTGAGCACCTTGCCGTCGGGGTGGAGGAACGATTCGAGGAACTTGGCGATGTCGGGTCCGGTGGAGTGGACGCCGCCCCAGGGGGAACCGAGTCCGCGCCAGTAGGGGCTGTTCCAGTTCCAGTCGGCGGCGGCTGCTGCGTCGGCGCCGCCGCTTTCCGGCGCGGAATACTCGACCTGGGAAAGCATCGTGTCGGAGATCTTGAACTTTCCCAGGCCTAGAGCGGTGCGCGCCATGCCGAGGGGCCCGAAAACTTCCTGGCTCAGAAACTGCGGGAAGGGCTGCTGGGTGATGCGCTGGCAAATTTCGGATGCCAGCAGGATGCCCATGCTTTGGTAGCTGTAGCGGGTGCCCGGTTTGAACAGCAGAGGGGTGCGCACGGCGTGCTCGACGAACTCCTTGAGGGGGGCGTGGCGCTTGCGCAGCTCGTTGTTTTCCGGTAGCTGATCGGGCAGCCCGGAGGTATGCGTCAACAGGTTTTGGATCGTGATGAGCTTGCGATCGCCCTCGGTGAACTCCGGAATGAATTTGTGGACAGGGTCGGCTAGGGCCAGTTCGCCGCGGTCGGCCAGCAGCATCACGCCGGTTGCGGTCATCGGTTTCGAGATCGAGGCGATCAGGAAGATAGCGTCAGGCGTTTTGGCTTCTCCGAACGAGCGCCGGAAGGTGAAGCTGCCCTGGCGGACGTGCAGGGTTGCGGCGCGGAGTTTTCCGGCGTCGACCTGATGGGTGAACAGGCCGGCGGCCTCGTCGAGCTTGCCGCGTTGCAGTGCCGCGCCGAGCGGGGCGGCCAGCGGGGCAGTGCCGGCCAGGGCCAAGAGTTGAAGAGAGAAGTCGCGTCTGTGCACTGCGGTCAATGCCTCCGCTTTCCAGGATAGGGCGAGGATAGCAGGTGCCGGCCCGGGTGTCAGGTAGCGTTCCGCGGCGTACGAATTCCACGGGCAACGGCCGCAGGCAATTGCCGCAGGTCTCTGCGAGCCCTGCGCTACGGGTTGGCGGACTGGGAGGCTTTGGCGCTGGGGTGGTTTCCAACACGAGATGGCTGGTTCGGGTGAGAATAGGAGCAGACCGCCGCGCCGCTTGCGCGACGCCGATCTTTCCGAACCATGCCAGTCGAAAACAATGTCCGCCCGATTCGTGTCTTGATCGCCAAGCCCGGCCTCGACGGCCACGACCGCGGCGCCAAGGTGATCGCCCGCGCTCTGCGCGACGCCGGTATGGAGGTGATCTATACCGGTCTGCGGCAGATGCCCGAGCAGGTTGTCTCGGCCGCGCTGCAGGAAGATGTCGAGTTCATCGGGCTATCGATTCTTTCCGGGGCGCACACGGTGATCGTTCCCCGAGTGATGGAACTGCTCAAAGAACGCGGGATGGACGATGTACAGGTGGTGCTGGGCGGGATCATTCCCGATGCCGATCTCGAGGAGATGAAGCGGCTGGGCGTGGCGGCTGTGTTTCAGCCGGGAACTTCGCTGCAGGAGATTGTCGATTTCCTGCGCACCCACAGGCGGCAGCGGCACGCGGTTTGAGCTTTGCGGGGGGGGCGCGACGTGGAGGCCGGGCCTTGGGATTCGCCGGAAGGAGGCGAGTAGGAGAAAGGTCGGCGTGTACCCCGACCCCGCCGGCCGGAGGCCCGCGCCACTTGATTCGTTACTTCAGCGGGCGAGTTGAGCCGGGGGCTTCGGGGTGAGGAACACAGACAGGATTGTCTGTGCCACCGATTAGCAGGTGAGTTGTTCGCGGTCGACCCGGAAGCCGTTAAGGTTGCCCAGTAAGGCGACCGTGATGCGGTCCTGATGGAGGTACTCGTTGGCGACCTGCTGCAGTTGGTCGGCGGTGACCTGATCGATCCGCTCACTGACTTCGTCGAGCGAGGGGAAGCGCCCGAAATACTGCTCCTGGCGGGCGAGGTTGGCCATGCGGCTGGAGGTGGACTCCAGGCTGAGCATCAGGCTGCCCTTGAGGTGGTCCTTGGAGCGCCCCATCTCTTCGGCCGTCACGGGTTCGTCCTTGAGGCTGCGAAACTCGCGGGTAATGTGCTCGATCACCCGGCCGGCGCTCTCGAGCGAGGTCCCGGCATAGACCGACAGGCAGCCGGTGTCGGTATAGAGACTCAGGTCGGAGAACACCGAATAGGCGAGGCCTTCCTGTTCGCGGATTTTCAGGAACAAGCGGGAGCTGACACCGCCGCCCAACAGCGTGTTGAGCACGTAGCCGGCGAAGCGGCGGTCGTCATCGGCGGCGAAGGTGTCAACGCCCAGGCAAAGGTGCGTCTGCTCGAGGCTGGGTTTGTCGCGCTGGATGATCTCGGCGCGGGGATCGGGCTTGCGCTCGTTTTTGGGGTAGGCCCCGGCATGGAGGGGGCCGAAGCGTTCCTCCACCAGCTTGACCATGTCGCCGTGCCGGATGTTGCCCGCGGCGGTGATGATCAGGTTGGACGGTTGGTAGACCTGCCGGAAAAACCCCTGGATCTGTTCGCGCTGGAAGCTGTCGATGGTCTCCGTACTGCCAATGATGGGTCGCCCCAAGGGGTGCCCTTTCCAGAAGGCGGCGGAGAACATTTCGTGAATGAGGTACTCGGGGTTGTCCTCATCCATCTTGAGTTCCTCCAGGATGACGCCCTTTTCCTTGACGATGTCCTCCTGGCGGAATGCGGGGTTCAGAACCAGGTCCGAGAGCACGTCAACGGCCCGCGGCAGGTGCTGGTCGAGCACCTTGGCAGTGAAGGCGACCGTCTCTTTCATGGTGAAGGCGTCGAGATGGCCTCCGATCGCATCCACCGAGCAGGCGATATCTTCGGCGCTACGGCTGGCGGTGCCCTTGAACACCATGTGTTCGATGAAGTGGCACAGGCCGCCTTGCTCGGCTTGCTCATGGCGTGACCCGACATCGATCCAGACGCCGACGGCGACTGAGCGGACGTGGGGCATCTCTTCGGTGATGACCCGCAGGCCGTTGGGGAGAACGGTTCGAGCGACATCGCGCTCTTGATAAGAGGTTGGCTTCACACGTACCTGTAAGGGGTGTCCCCCGAAGGGACTCGGGAACTCAATGGGGGCACGAATCTAGCGTTATTCTAACATGGGCCCCGGCGGGCTCCTTCCCTGGGGTAGAATGGATAAAGTGACGCAAGCTCTTGTAGGCAAGGAACTTAGCGATCTCGCGGAGATCATGCGGGAGCGTGGTCTGCCGCACTTTCGCGCAGCCCAGATCTACCATGGGCTCTACCGTTTAGGGCTGGCGGACCTCGAGACAATTCCCTCTCTGCCCCGGGATTTGAGAGCCGGCTTGGCCCAGGATTTCAGCGCCGGGCTGCCCGGCGTCGAGCAGCGGTTCACCTCGATCGATGGTACGGTTCGTTACCTGTTGGGTCTCGAGGACGGCAAGAGCGTCGAGGCGGTTTTCATTCCCGAACAGCGGCGCGACACGCTCTGCATCTCGACACAGGTCGGCTGCCCGGTCGACTGCAAGTTCTGCCTGACGGCGCTGCTGGGGCTGGAGCGCAACCTGACCGCCGGCGAGATCGTGGGGCAGGTGCTGCGGTTGTTCGGCCAGCACCAGCTCGACCCGCGGCAGCGGCCCGTAAACATCGTGATGATGGGGATGGGAGAGCCGCTGTTGAACCTGCCGGCGGTGCTCAAAGCGACGCGGCTGCTGGCCGACGGCGAGGGGATCGGGGTTCCGCTGCGGCGCATCACGGTCTCGACCTCCGGCATTGTGCCCAAGATCGAGGAGCTGGGCCGCGAGCCCGATCGCCCGCGGCTGGCGGTTTCGCTCAATGCTTCCACCGAGCAGGTGCGCCGCGAGCTGATGCCTATTACGGGTAAATATTCGCTCCAGCAACTCGTCGAGGTGTGCCGGCGGTACCCGCTGCGGCCCTGGGAGCGGCTGAGCTTCGAATATGTGCTGCTCAAGGGCGTCAACGACAGCGACGCCGACGCCCGCCGCGTCGTTCGCCTGCTCGCTCATATCAACTGCAAGGTGAACCTGATCGCTTTCAACCCCGGGCCGGACATGCCGTTTGGAACCCCGGACGCGGAGCGGGTGCTCGCCTTCCAGAGCATTGTCCGCAAGAGCTTTCCTTGCTTTGTGCGCAAGCCGCGAGGGCGTGAGATCTATGCCGCCTGCGGGCAGTTGAAGCGGACGGCGGGATAGCGTGGAACCGCCGGCCTAGGCGGGCCAGGCGTGTCCTTTTCCCTCTGCGATCGCCGGTTTTCCTTGGTCGGACCCCGAACCCTCCCGACTTTGGGTGTACCTACTTGGCCTACGCACTTAAGATAGTGCTATGCAAAATCTTCAATGGGGACTGATCGGCTGCGGCGATATCGCACGCCGCCGCGTGGCTCCGGCCTTGCGCGATGCTCCCGGTAGCTCACTCTTCGCCGTCGCGCGCGCGCAGTTCGAGTTAGCCGAGGATTTTGCGCGCGAGTTCGGCGCGTCCAAGACCTACATGGACTGGCGCGAACTGGTGGCCGACCCCGGCGTCGATGCCGTCTACGTGGCAACGCCGGTGGATCTGCACGCCGAACAGTCGATCGCCGCCGCCGAAGCGGGTAAGCACGTGCTATGCGAAAAGCCGATGGCCCTCAGCCTGGCCGGGTGCGATCGCATGATCGCGGCCTGCCGGACGAATGGGGTGAAGCTGGGGATCGCCTACTACCGGCGGTTCTACCCCGTGATTGAGCGGATGCGGGCGCTGTTGAAGCAGGGCGAGATCGGCCAGGTTGTGCTGGCGCAGATGAACGCGTTCGAGCACTTCAACCCGCAGCCTGGCGAGCCGCGGTTCTGGCTGGTGGAGAAGGCGCGCGCCGGCGGCGGCCCGATGATGGATTTCGGTTGCCACCGCCTCGAAGTTTTCGTGAATCTGTTCGGCCCGGTCGAAGTGACCGCGGCGTTCGTCGATCCGATCTTCTACAAGCGCGACGTCGAGGACACCGCTGGCGCATTTTTCCGGCTCGACGGCGGCGCGCGCGGCGTGTTGCTGGTGACGCACGCGACCCCGCTTCCACTCGACACGGTGGACATCTGGGGTAGCGAAGGGTCGTTGCACGTCGGGAATCTGAATCAGGGAGACTTGCTGGTGAAAACCGCCAGCGGTGAGCGCCAGGAGCAGCACCCGCCCCACCGGAATCTCCATCAGCCGCTGGTGGAGGATTTCGTGCGAGCCATCACCGAAGACCGCGAGCCCGCTGTCAACGGCGAGGTGGGCCGGGACGTCTCGCGGCTGCTGGATCGGATTTACCGGTCGTAGAGGGCGGGCCGAGGCCGTGCATGCCCGTCGCACCCCGGTTGACGGCCCGTGGCGGTTGACGGGTCGCGCCGGGCGGTGCTAGAGTCCGTCGGCAGAAGCGCCTTGTCGCTGCCTGTGTGGTTGCCGCGGCGGGCGCGCATCCCTTCATGTTGCGTTTCCTGGCCGGGAAGCTGCGGGCGGCAGCCGACCGGCACCTACCCACGCACCAGCGTGTCGCCCGTCGCGGCGAGCAAATGGCCTACGAATATCTGCGCGCGAGCGGCTACACGATCGTTGCGCGCAACTACCGGCCGCGACACGGCCGCGGCGAGATCGATCTGATCGGTTGGGACGACGGGCTGCTGGCGTTCATCGAAGTCAAGACGCGCAAGAACGAGGAATATGGCCGGCCCGACCAGGCCGTCGACCATCACAAGCGCCGGCTGCTGATCCGCGTCGCTCGGGAATACACCCGCCGTGCCGGTATTGCCATCGAACGGGAGCGTTTCGACATCGTCAGCATCGTTCTCGATCAGCCTCCCCGCATCGAGCTCTATAAGGGAGCGTTTTCGGCGAAGCAGGAGTGGCGGCGGCGGCGTCCACCGCAGACCAGCGGCCGCACCGCGCGCCCCACCCCGCCTTTACCCGCGCCCAAGCACAAGGGCGAGGGATCTTAGCGCGGATTTCCGTAGCTCGCGCAGCGCCGGTACCGAGGGCCTCACTACTCGTAAACGATTGGTAGGTCGGCACCTATCCGAGTCTGGACGGGTTCCGCCGCGCGCCTGCCCCAAAGCGAAGCCGCCACTATTTCCAGAAAGAATAACTTTCGCTTGCAACCGCTTTGACAGAATGCTACACTCCGTAAAGAAGAAAGCGGGCAGGCAAGCCTTGCCCGGAAGACGCCCGATAGGCGTAGGTAGAGAGTAACCGGTCGAGGCCTCTCGGCCGTCTGCCAGAAAGCCTATCTTACCTTTTCTTCTTTGACATCTTGGCAGAACAGTTGCGCCCGCGACCCTGGGTCGCGCGAGGTCGCTTGTCGCCAAAAACGATTTTGAGGCCGGCCGTGGAAGGGATTTTCTGGCCAGTAGTTTGAGCCAGAAGAGACGATCTTTGCGGTCCTGATCTTTGACAGTCAGGTTGGACGTAGCAGTTCAACAACGTCGATTTCGAGTTTGCAGTCGAGCGGAGACAAACTCTAGAAGTTCGTTCCTCGGCTCAGTGGGTTTACCCATTGGGTTGAGGGGCAACGAAATTAATTCGAGAGTTTGATCCCGGCTCAGAATCAACGCTGGCGGCGCGCTTAACACATGCAAGTCGAGCGAGAAAGTCCCTTCGGGGATGAGTAAAGCGGCGGACGGGTGAGTAACACGTGGGTAACCTGCCCTTGAGTGGGGAATAACCCTGGGAAACTGGGGCTAATACCGCATACGATCCTTCGGGATGAAAGTCTTCGGACGCTCAAGGAGGGGCCCGCGCCCGATTAGCTAGTTGGTAGGGTAATGGCCTACCAAGGCTTCGATCGGTAGCCGGCCTGAGAGGGCACACGGCCACACTGGCACTGAGACACGGGCCAGACTCCTACGGGAGGCAGCAGTGGGGAATCTTGGACAATGGGGGAAACCCTGATCCAGCGACGCCGCGTGACCGATGAAGCCCTTCGGGGTGTAAAGGTCTTTCAGCGGGGACTATCCTGAAGGTACCCGCAGAAGCAGCTGCGGCTAACTACGTGCCAGCAGCCGCGGTAATACGTAGGCAGCAAGCGTTGTTCGGAATTACTGGGCGTAAAGCGAGTGTAGGCGGTCTGCCAAGTCCTCTGTGAAATCTCCCGGCTCAACTGGGAGGGTGCGGCGGAAACTGGCAGGCTTGAGTGCGGGAGAGGAGAGTGGAATTCCTGGTGTAGCGGTGAAATGCGTAGATATCAGGAGGAACACCGGTGGTGAAGACGGCTCTCTGGACCGCCACTGACGCTGAGACTCGAAAGCGTGGGGAGCAAACAGGATTAGATACCCTGGTAGTCCACGCCCTAAACGATGCATACTTGGTGTAGGCTCTTCACTGAGTCTGTGCCGGAGCTAACGCGTTAAGTATGCCGCCTGGGGAGTACGGTCGCAAGGCTGAAACTCAAAGGAATTGACGGGGGCCCGCACAAGCGGTGGAGCATGTGGTTCAATTCGACGCAACGCGAAGAACCTTACCTGGGCTCGAACGGCTGTGGACCGGTGCAGAAATGTACCTTTCCTTCGGGACTGCAGTCGAGGTGCTGCATGGCTGTCGTCAGCTCGTGTCGTGAGATGTTGGGTTAAGTCCCGCAACGAGCGCAACCCTCGTCCGCTGTTGCCATGCCCTTCGGGGCGGCACTCGGCGGAGACCGCCAGCGACAAGTTGGAGGAAGGTGGGGACGACGTCAAGTCATCATGGCCTTTATGTCCAGGGCTACACACGTGCTACAATGGGCGGTACAACGGGTTGCCAAGCCGCAAGGTGGAGCTAATCCCTAAAAACCGTCCTCAGTTCGGATCGCAGGCTGCAACTCGCCTGCGTGAAGCTGGAATCGCTAGTAATGGCGCATCAGAATGGCGCCGTGAATACGTTCCCGGGCCTTGTACACACCGCCCGTCACATCACGAAAGTGGGTTGTACTAGAAGTCCGTGTGCCAACCGCAAGGAGGCAGCGGCCTAAGGTATGATTCATGATTGGGGTGAAGTCGTAACAAGGTAGCCGTAGGAGAACCTGCGGCTGGATCACCTCCTTTCTAAGAGAGAACGTGGGCCGATGTCCTTGAATTCTTCGGAATTCTGTAAGCGGCAAGGTTCGGCTCCATTTCCGACTCGACTCTCTCTTTCTCGGAATTGCGTTTTGTTCTGGTTCCTCGATCGCCAGGCGATCGGGGCTACGTCCAACCGGCCTCAAATAAGTTTCAGGAAACTCCAGAGTGGTTTCTTTGCGCCGGGTAGGCAGGTGCAGGCCCGGGCAAGCCGGACAGGCCAAGGGGCTGTAGCTCAGCTGGGAGAGCGCCTGATTTGCATTCAGGAGGTCGTCGGTTCGATCCCGATCAGCTCCACCAGCTTCCAACCTGGCGGACTTCGGTTGTGAGCCGAGGGCCTGTAGCTCAGTTGGTTAGAGCGCATCCCTGATAAGGATGAGGTCGGTAGTTCGACTCTACCCAGGCCCACCAACTCAGGTAATAGGTTTCAGGTGTGAGGTTTTGGGGCGTTTCAGCGCCGCGAAGCTTCACACGTGGGACTTGCAAGAGTTCCCGGACTGATCTTTGAAAACTGAATATCGAAGGGCACATAGGCAACTGCCGGGCTCTGCTGGTTATTAGTTCCGCCAGCGGAGTTCTTAACGAAGAGCGCCTCCCAGATTCAGTTCTGGGTAAATTTTATGGTCAAGCTACTAAGGGCGTACGGGGGATGCCTTGGCGCAAGCAGGCGATGAAGGACGTGGTTAGCTGCGAAAAGCCTCGGGAAGCTGCAAACAAGCTCAGCCGAGGATGTCCGAATGGGGAAACCCGGCCGGTGTGAACACCGGTCATCGTCATCTGAATACATAGGATGGCGAGGCGAACCCGGGGAAGTGAACCATCTCAGTACCCGGAGGAAAAGAAAACAATAGTGATTCCGTCAGTAGCGGCGAGCGAACGCGGAATAGCCCAAACCAGGTGACCCGCAAGGGGAGCCTGGGGTTGTAGGACCACATAACGGGACCGTAGCGGTTAGCTGAAGGGTCTGGAAAGGCCCACCATAGACGGTGAAAGTCCGGTAAGCAAAAACCAAAACGGCTCAGTGGGATCCTGAGTACCGCGGGGCACGTGAAACCCTGTGGGAATCTGCCGGGACCATCCGGCAAGGCTAAATACTAGCTTGCGACCGATAGTGAACCAGTACCGTGAGGGAAAGGCGAAAAGAACCCCTGCGAGGGGAGTGAAATAGAACCTGAAACCGTACGCCTACAAGCAGTGGGAGGGCTATGGCGGCTTCGGCCGCAACGCCTGACCGCGTGCCTTTTGTTTAATGAGCTGGCTAGTTATTCTCAGTGGCAAGGTTAAGCGTAAGCGAGCCGCAGCGAAAGCGAGTCTGAATAGGGCGATTGAGTCGCTGGGAATAGACGCGAAGCGGGATGATCTATCCTTGGCCAGGGTGAAAGTTGTGTAACAGCAACCGGAGGCCCGAACCAGTGTCGGTTGAAAACGGCTTGGATGAGCTGAGGATAGGGGTGAAAGGCTAATCAAATTCCGTGATGGCTCGTTCTCTCCGAAATAGCTTTAGGGCTAGCCTCGTGTGGTCCGTAACGGTGGTAGAGCTCTGGATGGACTAGGGGGATTTAAATCTTACCGAATCCAACCAAACTACGAATGCCGTTAACGTGTAGCACGGGAGTCAGACTGTGGGGGCTAAGCTTCATAGTCAAAAGGGAAACAGCCCAGACCGCCGGCTAAGGTCCCCAAACAACACTAAGTGGGTAAGGAAGTCAAGTGGCACAGACAGCCAGGAGGTTGGCTTAGAAGCAGCCATCCTTTAAAGAAAGCGTAATAGCTCACTGGTCAAGCCACTCGGCGCCGAAAATGTATCGGGGCTCAAGTGTTGTACCGAAGCCGCGGATTCGAACCTTCGGGTTCGAATGGTAGGAGAGCATTCTGAACCGGTTGAAGTCAGACTGTGAAGACTGATCGACGGTTCGGAAGAGACTCTGCCAGCATCAGTAGCGAGAAACCAGGTGAGAACCC